>NZ_BJOV01000010.1 GCF_009932475.1 Gordonia spumicola | reverse complement strand
GCGCATCTTATCGCACGAGGCTATCGTCGGTCGGGAAATAAGATACGCAACTGAATCTAAGGAGTGTTGTGAAGACTCAGACGCTCGATGCCATCCCCGCCGAAGCCAAGCGCGTCGCGATCGCCGTGATCGCGGGCCTCATCGCGCCGTCCTCGACACGACCATTCGTGACAATCGGCTTCGACAAACCTGACGACGGCGATGTCTGGCGCCCGTCGGCACCGTCCAATGGACCAACACCGGCTACCTCCTGGCGTTGGCGTCGCCGTGCCGCTCGCCGGATGGTCGGCGCTGCGCTTCGGCTCCCGGGCCGTCTGGCGCACCGGACTGTCCGCCTTCTTCCTCGGCTCGATCCTCTGCGCCGCGGCGTGGAACATCCAGGCGCTCATCGCCTTTCGTGTGCTGCAGGGACTCGGCGCGGGGCTGCTGTTCCCGTTGATGACGTCGGTTCTCGTCGCCGCGAGCGGCGGCCGCGCGCTCGGTCGCCTCGTCGCCCTGGTCAGTGTGCCGACGGCGCTCGGCCCGATCCTCGGACCGGTCGTCGGCGGCGTCATCCTGCACTGGCTCGACTGGCGCTGGCTGTTCCTCGTCAACGTCCCCGTGTGCCTGATCGCGCTCGCCCTGTCCGGCCGGATCCCCGACGACCGGTCGCCGGGCCGGACGCGCCTGGATTGGCTCGGACTGGCGCTCCTGGCGCCCGGGCTCGTCGGGGTGCTGCTCGGCCTGTCGAACATGCACGCCGGAATCGCCCGCGCCGACGTCCTCGTCCCCGCCGCGATCGGCGTCGCCCTGCTCGCCGCGTTCGTCGTCCGAGGAGCCCGGGCCGCCGGTCCCACCCTCGTCGACGTGCGGGTCTTCGCACGGCAGTCGGTGTGGTCGTCGTCGGTCGGACTGTTCTTCTTCGGCGTCACGTCGTTCGGCGCGATGCTCGCCCTTCCGCTGTACCTGCAGCAGGTCCGCGGGGAGACGGTTCTCGCCGCGGCGTTCGTGCTCGTGCCGCAGGGGATCGGTGCGCTCGTCAGCCGGACCGTCGGCGGACGTCTCACCGACGCGATCGGCGCGCGTTGGGTGGCGGTCGCCGGGTTCGCGGTGGTCGCCGCCGCGACCGTTCCGTTCGCCCTGGCCGACGAGTCCACCGGCCTGATCTGGCTGATGGCGGCCCTGTTCGTGCGCGGCCTCGGGCTCGGCGTGCTCATCAGTCCCGTCATGTCCGCGGCTTTCGTCGGCCTGCCCGCCGCGTACAAGCACGACGCGTCGATCCTCACGCGGACCTTCCAGCAGGTCGGCGGCTCGGTCGGCACGGCCGTCGTCGCCGTGGTCCTGACGGCGGGCTCGGCCGGAGTCGGCGGCTTCCGCGACGCGTTCTGGTGGACCGTGGCCCTGACCGCCCTCGGCGCGATGCTCGCGGTGCGGCTGCCGGGAACAACGGAGACCGCGCCCGCGTTGAAGCCCACGCACTGAACAACCGTATGGAGGCGACTCACTCATGCAGGTCGAGATCTGGACCGACGTCAACTGCCCGTTCTGCTATCTCGGGAAGAAGCGGTTCGCCGACGCGCTCGACGAGTTCGACGCCCGCGACCAGGTGTCGGTAGTCCACCGCTCCTTCGAGCTCGACCCGACCGTTCCCGCGGGCACGTCCGGCAGCGTCGTCGAGCACCTGGCGGAGAAGTACGGTCGAACGCTCGAGCAGGCGGCCCAGGGCGAACGCCAGCTCGGCGCGGCCGCGGCCGAGGCGGGGTTGGAGTACGTGACGTCGGGCCGCGACTACGGCAACTCGTTCGACATGCACCGACTCCTCCACTGGGCCAAGGAACTCGGTCGTCAGGAGCAGATGCTCGACGCGCTGTATGTCGCGAACTTCGCCGAGCAGGCCCCGCTGTTCGGCGACACGGATCGCCTCGTCCAGGTCGCCGTCGACGCCGGTTTCACCGAGGCCGCAGTTCGCGAGGTGCTCGCGGACGAGACCCGATACGCCGACGACGTGCGGCGCGACGAGGCCCAGGCGCAGGAGTTCGGCGTCGGTGGTGTGCCGTTCTACGTCTTCGATCGCACGTACGCGGTGTCCGGAGCACAGCCGACGGAGGTGTTCGCCCAGGCCCTGGAGAAGGCGTGGGCCGGCCGTCGGGGGCCGACGCTCCTCGCCGACGGCCACGCCTGCGGACCCGACGGATGCGCCGTTCCCGACGCCTGACCATCGAAGTTGTGACGGGTCGGACGAACCGCTGCGATCGCCGAACTAGAACAGGTTACTGTCGGATGCGTGGCACGCATGACCGATACCTCTGACGACAGCGGACGAGTGATCCTCGGTCTGGACGCCGCCGAACGCGCGGAGCGACGCCGCGAGGTCATCCTCGACACCGCGCTCGAGATGTTCGCGACCGACGGTGTCGCCAAGACCTCGATCGAAGCGCTCTGCCAGCGGGCTCTCGTCGGCAACAAGGCGTTCTACGAGCACTTCCGGTCGAAGCAGGAGTGTTACGTCGCGCTTCTCCGGCGGTGCACCGATCGGACCTTTTCCAGGGTCGTCGCGGCGATGCCGACCGGCGACCAGTCCGAGGACGCGATGGTGCGCGCGCTCGTCGGGGCCCTCGCGCACGCGCTGATCGACGACCCGCGCGTCTCGATCGTCACGTTCGGGGTGGCGGGCGGCCTGACGGTGCAGGTGGACAAGCAGCGCCGCGAGAACCGGCGCGCGGCGTCCAAGCTGGTCATCAGCGTCTGGGAGATGTACAACGACGACCTCCCTGAAGCGGTGGACTCGATAGCGCTGGCCGTCATCGGCGGCCTCTTCGGGCTCATCGGAGACGAACTCGACCGCGTCGACTACAGCCCGGATCCGCGGACCGTCGACCGACTCGTCGATCACATGGCCGAGTTCGTCCTCGCCGCCGGGCGCGGAATGCGCTGACTCGAGAACTTCGGCACTCGCAGCCGCGCTCAGCGCGGCCGCGAGTGCCGAAGTTCTCGACGGTCATGGCGCGACGTCGACGTACTCGGCGAACCCGTACTGATCGTGCGGTCCGATGACCGCGAACTCGAACAACCCGTCGCCGTGCGACTCGGCGTCGCCCTCGACGAGGGTGAAGTTCGCGTAGTGGTCCACGGGGCAGAACATCTTCATGGTCGGATCCAGCTCGGAGACCTTGTTGCGCAGCGCCTGGACCTTCTCGTCGCCCTGCCACATGCCGTGACGCCAGTCCTGCTCGAGCCCGTATCCGGTGCCGAAGCCGATGAAGTTCGCGACCTTCGGCGCGCAGCGCACCGAGATCGTCTCACCGGACGGCTTCACGAAACGCAGCGTGGCTCCGGACGGTTCACGCCCACCGGAGACGAACTCCACCTCGTGCTCCACCCGGCCGAGCCATTCCGGATCGCGTGCCGGATCGTTCCACACGCGCCGAGCGTCGCCCATGATCCGCTCGCCGGTCCGCAGCTCCTGCACGATGACCGTGATGACGTAGTCCTCGAACCGCATCACCGAGTAGATCCAGAAGAACGACGCGGCGTCGGTCTCGGCGGCGCGACGACCGGGCGGCTCCGCCTCGCCGACGGGCCGCACGCCCCACGAGCGGTCGCGGTTGCCGCGCCACGTGTCGGGCTGGACGTCGAAGTCCTCGCCGTCGACCGTCAACGAACCGGTCCAGCCGCCGGTCTGCACGAACCGCATGGTGTCGAAGGTGACCCGCTCCAACTGCCGCTGATAGTGCCGGGGTTCGAGGACGGCCGGGCCGTCGGCGTCGAAGACCAGGTCGAACGACACGTCGCCGTGGCCGGGCTCAAGCGACACCTGCAGTCGCTGCAGGCCGTCGAGGACCTTCACCGTCAGCGGTCCGACAGTGAGGTCGTTCCGGTTGTCGCCCAACGCTTTCGATGCCCGGACGACGATGTGATCGTCACCGTGTCTGACCACCGCGAAGCCGTCGACGACGCCGAGGTTCGGGTACACGCCGAGTCCGACGATCAGCCACGGCTCGGGGCTGTCGCCGCGCATGTCGCCGTGGCAGTTGAAGTAGTAGCGGTCGTAGAAGTTCCGGTCCGACGTCCCGACGTGCCGCACCACCTCGGCGACCTGGTGGATCGGGTAGTCGTCCATCTCGGACAGTGCGGAGCGGCTCATGCTTCTTCCGTTCCTCGAGCGGAGTCGAGAGGCCAGTAGGTGCCCGCCATCATCGCCTCGACGGTGGCGCGGTGCAGGATCATGTCGTCGGGGTCGGCGGGTTCGGCGGCCTGGCCGAAGTGGATGGCGCGGCAGTTGATCCGGAACATGATCACCGCGTGGACGAGCGCCGAGTAGGTGATGTAGAAGTCCAGGTCGCGTGGGGCGTAGCCGGTGAGGCGCTCGTACTCGGCCGTCACGTCGTCGCGGGTGAGGAAGTCGGGCAGGCCTTCGAGGGTCGCGAGTTCGGCGAGATCCTGGAAGAAGCGGTGGATGAAGATCATCCACGCGATGTCGAGTTCACGGGGACCGACGGTCGCCATCTCCCAGTCGAGGACGGCGACGGGCGCGAAGTCTCGGTACATGATGTTGCCGATGCGGGCGTCGCCCCAGGTGAGGACGGGTTCGGGCTCGTCTTTCGGGAAATTCTCGTCGACCCACGCGAAGGCGCGCTCGATGAGCGGCGCGCCCGCGCGGCCCTGCGCGGCCCAGTCGTAGAACTCGCGCAACCTGCGGATGTGTGCGCGCAGGGGGCTCTCCCCGTCGTTCGGGAGGGCGACTCCGACGGTCGGCAGTGGCGCGGCGTGCACCGCAGCGAGCACGCCGACGGATGCCGCGGTGAGCGCCCCGCGGTCGTCCGGAGCGGCTTCGGACACCCACGATCCGAAGGTGTACGGCATCACGTCCGGCGGGACGATGCCGTCGACCCGGCCCATCACGAAGAACGGAGCGCCGAGTGCTTCGGGATCCGGTTCGGACCACCACAGCGGCGGAAGGGGGACGTCGGTGTGCTCGGCGACGTGGCGGATCAGCTGGAACTGCCCGTCGAGGTCGTACGACGGGAACACCGGGTCGCTGTCGGGCATCGGTGCGACTCGCACGACGAGGTCGTGGTCGGCTCCGCGTAGGCGTGCGGTGGCGAGGAGGGTCTCACTCGACATCCCGTTGGCCGAGGGCAGGTCGACGCTCAGGACGGCCGCGTCGGCGCCCTCGTGGCTCTTGAGCCAGGAGTCGAGCCTCTCGCGGAGCCATTCGGGATCGCGCTGGGATTCGCTTGGGCGCGCTACCTGCGCACTCTCGTTGTCTGTGATCGGTGACACATCGAGATTAGAACAGGTTCCATGCCAAGTTGTCGAGGTTCACGTGGCACGAATTCAACCCTTCCGTCGTTAAGTTTCGAGTGATAACTTAACTGCGATAACCGAGTTCTCTTCGATTGACGGAGGTCGTCGTGCTCACTCGAATGACGCAGCGGATCATCGCCGCGCCCAAGCTCGTCCTGACATTGACCGTGGTGGTCCTGGCACTCTGCGGCGCCTACGGCCTCGGTGCGGCCGACAAGATGCTCGCGGGCGGATACGAGGACCCGGGAGCCGAATCGAGTCACGCGCGCGACGTGCTGGCCGATGAGTTCGCGCAGGGCGGCATGCAATTCGTCATCAAGCTGGACGCTCGCCCCGGCACAGACGCGACCACCGACCCGCAGGTGATCGCCGCCCGCGACGAGATCCTGGCGATCCTCGACGGGAAGGCCACGGCGACGGGTGGCTATGTCGAGCAGCCGATCCTGACCGTCTGGAACTCGCCGAACCTGGCGGGCGAACTGCTGAGCACGGACCGCTCGTCCACCCAGATCGTCACGGCGATCTCCGGCGGCGACGAGCACGCGCCGGCCAACGCGAAGGAACTGGCAGATCTCATCGGCTCCGAGCGGCACGGCGTGCGGATCCAGACGGGCGGCATGGCGCTGGTCTACGGCGACATCAACGCGCAGACCACGAAAGACCTCGCCATCGCCGAAGCGATCGCCATCCCGATCAGCTTCCTCCTGCTCATCGTGGTGTTCGGCGGGGTCGTGGCGGCCGCGCTCCCGGTCCTCGTCGGCGGCGCGGCGATCGTCGGCACCCTGGCTCTCCTGCGCCTGATCGCGGGTTTCGCCGATGTGTCGATCTTCGCGCTGAACCTGACGACGGCGATGGGCCTGGCCCTGGCGATCGACTACACGCTGCTCATCGTGACCCGATATCGGGAAGAGGTGGACGGCGGTCTGGACCGTCGTGCGGCGATCGTCCGTACGCTCGACACCGCGGGGCGCACGGTGGCGTTCTCGGCGGTCACCGTCGCGTTGTCGCTGGCCGCGCTCGCGATCTTCCCCATGTACTTCCTCCGTTCGTTCGCCTACGCGGGCGTCGGCGTGGTGATCGTCGCCCTCATCGCGGCGCTCGTCATCACTCCCGCGCTCCTCGTCCTGCTCGGCGACCGCATCGACTCCCTCGACGTCCGCAAGGCGTTCCGCCGCCTGCGTTCCCGCGGTTCCCGGCCGTCGGGTGACCCCTCCGGCTCGTCGAACAGCCCCTCCGGCTCGTCGAGCGGAGTCGAGACGACGCCCGCGATCGAGGACACCGGGTGGTACCGCATGGCGCAGGCCGTGCTGCGGCGCGCGGTGCCGGTCGCGATCGTCGTCCCCGTGTTCCTGCTCGTCCTCGGTGCCCCGTTCCTGTCCCTGAAGTTCGGCTTCCCCGACGAGCGGGTGCTCCCGAAGGACGCGGCCGTCCACTCGATGGCCGACGAGACGCGCGCCGAGTACACGCAGACGCCGGGTGGGACTGCGGTCGCCGTCGTCGAAGGCGGGGTGCGGGCCGACCAGATCGCGCGGTACGCGGCCGATCTGTCGAAGGTCGACGACGTCACCGCCGTCACCTCGCCGGTCGGGACGTTCGTCCACGGCAGGCAGGTGGCCCCGAGCGACCCGCGGGACAGCCGGAACGGGGTGGCGCTGCTGAACGTCTCGTCGAGCCTGGAACCGATGGGCGACGCGGGACAGGATCAGGTGGTCGCGTTGCGCGCGGTGCGCAAGCCCGACGGCGCGACGGTCTCGTTCACCGGCTTCGCGGCGATGAACCACGACGTGGTCGACGCGATGTTCCGGTACCTGCCGTGGGTCCTGATCATCATCGCGGTCGCCACCTACGTGCTGCTGTTCCTGTTCACCGGCAGCGTGTTCCTGCCGCTCAAGGCGCTGGTGTTGAACGTCCTGTCGTTGTCGGCGACGTTCGGTGCGATGGTGTGGATCTTCCAGGAGGGACACCTCGGTGGATTCGACACCACCCCGCAGGGCTATCTCGTGGCGACGATGCCGATCCTCATGTTCTGCATCGCGTTCGGACTGTCGATGGACTACGAGGTGTTCCTGCTCGGGCGCATTCGGGAGGAGTGGCTCAAGTCCGACCGCACCAAGGCGGCGAACGACCACGCCGTCGCGGTCGGCCTCGCCCGGACAGGTCGCGTGGTCACGGCTGCCGCCCTGCTGATGGCGATCGTCTTCGCGGGCATCGCGGCGTCGGAGGTGTCGTTCATGCGGATGTTCGGCGTCGGCCTCACGCTCGCCGTCCTGATGGACGCGTCGATCATCCGCATGCTGCTGGTCCCGGCGTTCATGCGGCTCGCGGGCCTGTGGAACTGGTGGGCTCCGCCGCCGCTGCGCAGGCTGCACGATCGCGTCGGATTGACGGAGGAGTGATGGCTCCCCGTCCCCGCTCCCCGCGTGGTTCGGGCGAGCAGCTCGCCGACGAGATCATCGCCGCGACCACCGATCTGCTGATGGAGCTCGGCAGCGGCGACGCAGTGTCGATCCGGGCCGTCGCACAGCGGGTCGGCGTCACGCCGCCGTCCATCTACCTCCACTTCCAGGACAAG
Source organism: Gordonia spumicola (assembly GCF_009932475.1). Lineage (GTDB taxonomy): Bacteria > Actinomycetota > Actinomycetes > Mycobacteriales > Mycobacteriaceae > Gordonia > Gordonia spumicola. The sequence goes on along the minus strand of NZ_BJOV01000010.1, from coordinate 18,074 downwards.
GACGCATTGCTCGACGCGGTCTGCGCGCACTACTACGAGCGGTTCGACGACGTCATGATGGCCGCGGGCGAGGGCATCGACTACCTGTGGGAAAGGGCCGTCGCACAGGGGATCGCCTATGTCCGTTTCGCGATCGAGAACGAGGTGGTCTTCCGGACGACGTTCGCTCGCGTCACCGAGGCCGGGGAGCCGACGCTCACCGACGAGGTGCTGCTGTCGTCGGCGTTCGGACACATCCGGGAGACCATCGAAGAGGGGATGGCGACGGGTCTGATCGCGCCCGGCGATCCGGTGCCCGTCGTCATGCAGGTGTGGTCGGTCGCGCACGGCGTCGCCTGCCTGATGGTCACGAAGCCGGGGCTGCCGTGGGGCGATGACCTGTCCACCGCGGAAGGGGTGATGCGCGCCGTCTGCACCGGTTTGAGTCAAGTACCGGTAAACTGGGAACACAGCGGGTCCGACGTTCGTTGAACGATCGAACCAGACGTCATCCGCACGACTCGTCTAAAGGAGCCCACAGTGCGCGAGAGCAGTAATCCGATCATGCGAGGCGTGGTCCGCGAGAACCAGCCGGCCAACAACGGCGGTTACGCGACCTTCGGCACCGGCATGGCAGGCGCCGGTCAGGGCGCCATGACCTACGGCCAGCAGCAGTACGGCCAGCAGTACACACAACCCGGGTACCAGCCGCAGGCGGGCACCCGCCCGATGACGATCGACGACGTCGTCACCAAGACGGCGATGACGCTCGGCACGGTCATCCTGTTCGCCGTCGCCACCTACGTCGTCATCAGCGGCCGCGGCACGATGGAGTCGCAGCTCGCGATCGCGGGCCCGATCATGGGCGTCGGCGCCATCGGCGGCCTCGTCCTCGTCCTCATCGCGAGCTTCGGTCGCAAGCAGGACAACCCGGCGATCGTCCTGTCGTACGCGGCGTTCGAGGGCCTGTTCGTCGGCGCGATCTCGTTCGTGTTCGGGAACCTTGTGGTCAGCGACGTCAACGCGGGCGTCCTGATCGGGCAGGCAGTCCTCGGCACGCTCGGCGTCTTCGTCGGCATGCTGATCGTCTACAAGGTCGGAGCCATCCGCGTCACCCCGCGTTTCACGCGGATGATCACCGCGGGCATCTTCGGTGTCCTCGTGCTCGTGATCGGCAACCTGGTCATCGGCTTCTTCAACGGCGGATCGGGCCTCGGCCTGCGTGACGGCGGTCCGATCGCGATCATCTTCTCGCTGGTCTGCATCGGCCTCGCGGCGTTCTCGTTCCTCATCGACTTCGATTCGGCCGATCAGCTGATCCACGCTGGCGCACCGGCGAAGGCATCGTGGGGCGTGGCCCTCGGCCTCACCGTCACCCTCGTGTGGCTGTACGTCGAGATCCTCCGCCTGCTGAGCTACCTCAACAGCGACTAGTCTCACGTCCTTCTCGACTGCCGCATCGGTTCCGACCGGTGCGGCAGTCGTCGTCTGTGCCAACGTAACTCACTTGCACTCGGTGCAGGTTCGGGGTTTCCTAGTCCGGTGAAACGAACGGACTACACAATCATCGGAACGCTGATCGTCGCGACGTTCGTCGTGATCCTCAACGAGACGGTGATGAGCGTCGCGCTCCCCGTCCTGCAGTCCGATCTCGGCGTCCCGCCGAGCCAGGGCCAATGGCTGACGACGATCTTCATGCTCACCATGGCGGTCGTCATCCCGCTGACCGGCTTCCTGATCCAGATGTTCGGGACGCGGACCATGTTCATCGTCGCGATGACGCTGTTCACCGTCGGCACCGCGATCGCCGTGATCGCGCCCGGCTTCGCCGTGCTGCTGATCGCCCGCGTGGTGCAGGCACTCGGCACGGCGGTGATGCTGCCGTTGCTGATGACCACGGTCATGACGCTGGTCCCCGAGGAACGACGCGGCGTGATGATGGGCAACATCTCGGTGGTCATCGCCGTCGCCCCTGCTCTCGGTCCGACGATGTCGGGCCTGGTCCTCGACCACTTCAGCTGGCGTTGGGTGTTCGGTGTCGTGCTGCCGTTCGCGGTGATCGCGACGGTCGTGGGCGCCAAGTTCGTCCGGCCGGTCGGGGAGCGGTCGTCGGCGCCCATCGACTTCCTGTCCATCCCGCTCGCGGTGTTCGGCTTCGGCGGCTTCGTCTACGGTCTCGTCGCCATCGGCGAATCGGCCGACGGCAAGGCGGCCATGCCGATCTGGATCCCGTTCGTCGTCGGTGCGATCGGTCTGGCGGCGTTCATCGGACGTCAGCTCCAACTCCAGCGCGAGGACCGCGCCCTGCTCGATCTGCGGGTGTTCGCGTCGAAGCCGTTCACGCTGTCGGTGATCCTGGTGGTCGTCGCCATGGCGACGATGATGGGCACGTTCATCGTCGTTCCGTTGTTCGCGCACAACGTCCTCGGGATGAGCCCGCTGACGACCGGTCTGATCACCCTGCCCGGCGGCATCCTGATGGGAGTGTCGTCGCCGCTGATCGGCAAGATCTACGACGCCCGCGGTCCCCGGCTCCTCGTGATCGGAGGAACACTGCTGATCGCGTGCGCCGTCTGGCTCATGACGACGGTCACCACGGCGACGTCGTTCTGGCTGCTCACCGCGGCGAACATGGTGCTGTGCATCGGTCTCGCGGCCACGTTCACCCCGCTGATGACGCTGGCTCTCGGTTCGCTGAAGCCTGCCCTGTACTCACACGGTTCGGCCGCGCTCGGCACCCTGCAACAGGTGGCGGGCGGTGCGGGCACCGCGTTGTTCATCACCATCGTCACCGTGGTGTCCAAGAGCGGCGCCGAGGCGGGCGACTCGGCCGCGGTCGCCATGACCGACGGCGTCCGGACGGTGTTCCTGACCGCGGGCTGCCTGAGCATCGTGCTCGTCGCTCTCGGACTCCTGGTCAGGGCCCCGAAGCCGGTGGAGCACGACGTCAGCCTCGCGCCGTCACACTAGAGTCCTACAGAGCCGCCGCAAGCAGGTGGAACGCGGCGGTGGTCGCCAGACGTCGGACGCTGTCGCGGTCACCGGGGAACAGCCGGGTCACGGTGACCGTCTCCCGGCCCGCGACCGCGACGCCGAAGCACACGGTGCCGACGGGTTTGCCGGGCCGGGCGCCGTCCGGTCCCGCGATGCCGGTGGTCGACACCGCGATGTCGGCGCCCGTCACCCGACGGGCGCCCTCGGCCATCGCCGCGGCCACGGGTTCGCTGACCGCACCGAGCTCGGCGATCAACTCGGCGGGCACGCCGAGCACACCGGTCTTCACCTCGTTCGAGTAGGAGACGACGCCGCCGAGCAGGTAGGCGGATGAGCCCGCGCGGTCGGTGAGACGCGCCGCCACCATCCCGCCCGTGCACGACTCCGCCGTCGCGACGGTCCGCCCGTTCAGACGGGACACCAGAAGATCGTCGATGGTCGAGGCGTCGGTGGAGAACACCTTGTCGCCGTGGCGTGCGATGAGAAGATCAGCGAGAGCGTCGTACGTGGCGGACGCCGTGCCGTCGAATCGACTGACGATCTCCAGCTCGCCTCCGCGCATGCACGTGGTGACCTCTACATCCGCGAGGCCGGGGACGGCATCGTCGGCCTCACGCAGGGTGACGGCGAGATCGGGCTCGGACAAGCCGTACGCGCGGATGGTGCGCTGCTCGCCGATCACACGGCCGCTGATCGCCTCGACGACGGCGTCGGTGCGGACCGCGGTGGGCCACATCGCCTGCAATTCGTGCGGCGGACCGGGCAGGACGAGCACCGCGGGCCGACCGTCCGCGGCGGGCACGGCCACACCCGGCGCGGTGCCGGTCGGTGGAATCGCCCGCGCGCCGACGGGGACCAGTGCCTGCTTGTCGATGGCGGCGACCAGGGCGTCGGGCAGCGTCGCATCGGCCGGGACCTGCCGCCACGTGCGGATCACGGTGTCGATGGTCTGTCGGATCTGAGGGTCCTGCCGCAGCGGCAGCCCCGCGAACTCGGCGACGGTCGCGACGGTGAGATCGTCGGCGGTGGGGCCGAGGCCGCCCGTCGTCACGATCAGGTCCACGCCGTCGGCCGCGAGGAACCGCAATTGGGCGAGGAGGTCGGCCGGGCGGTCGCCGCAGATCGTGAGGTGAGCGACGTCCACCCCGAGGTCGGCGAGCCGTCCGGACACCCATGGACCGTTCTTGTCCGTGATCCAGCCGCTCAGAACTTCAGTGCCAGTGACGACTATCCCCGCGCGTGTACTCACATCTCACGAGAGTACGCGCGCGGGGATGGTCAGGCCCTCACTCCTCGGGTCGCGGTTCCCGAGCGCGTTCGAGTCGATTCCCGAGCGCAGTCGAGTCGGTTCCCGAGCGCAGTCGAGGGATCAGCCGAGGCTGAACGGCTTGCCGTAGGTGGTGATGTTGCCCTTGAAGGTGTCGGTCGAGACCTGAACCTTGACCAGCGCGCGAGCGGAGGCGTGTCCGGCGCAGCCGTCGACGCTGAAACGCTCCTGGCTGTAGGCGAGACCGCCGCGCCCGTCGGCGAAGCTGATGCTGTTGACTTCGTCGCCGTCGACCGAGGCGCGGATGACCGGGTAGAAGCCGGCCTCGCCCGGGCCGAGGGTGAAGCCGCCGGACGGCGTCACGGAGACGTCGCCGCTGGCGAGCAGGTCGCTGGTCTCGGCGCCTGCGCTGGCGCCGAAGTTCAGCTGGCAGCCGACGAGGTAGCCGGCGGTGAGCGTCGCGCCCTTGATGTCGCCGGAGGTGGTGACGGCGATCTTGCCCGAGACCAGTGCCTCGCGGCTGGTCGGGATGTTGGTGACGGCACGCGAGATGGTGGCCGACTCGTCGTACAGGCGGATGGTGACACTGTTGCCGTCGCCGAGGTCCTTGTGCTTGAACGATCCGGGGAGCTTGCCTGCGTCGGCGTGACCGGCGCTGAGGCCGCTCAGTGCCATGGCGGCTGCGCCTGCGAGACCGGCGACGGCGAGGATGCGGGAGTTCTTCTTCATGTCTGGTGTTTCCTTAGCGGTTCGTCGTCGAGGTCAGGAGAGGCTGAAGGGCTTGCCGTACAGGGTGGACTGCACGAAGCCGCTGTTGCCGGAGATCGGAGCCGTGTCTTCGGCGGGAAGCCGTCGGCCCGCTCGGTTGTCCAGGTTCCTCGCGGCCGACGGCTTCACCGCCGAAGACGGCGCCATCTCCGGCAACAGCGGCTTCGTGCAGTCCACCCTGTACGGCAGCCCTTCAGCCTCTCCTGACCTCGACGACGAACCGCTAAGGAACACCAGACATGAAGAAGAACTCCCGCATCCTCGCCGTCGCCGGTCTCGCAGGCGCAGCCGCCATGGCACTGAGCTGGCCTCAGCGCCGGTCACGCCGACGCAGGCAAGCTCCCCGGATCGTTCAAGCACAAGGACCTCGGCGACGGCAACAGTGTCACCATCCGCCTGTACGACGAGTCGGCCACCATCTCGCGTGCCGTCACCAACATCCCGACCAGCCGCGAGGCACTGGTCTCGGGCAAGATCGCCGTCACCACCTCCGCGACATCAAGGGCGCGACGCTCACCGCCGGCTACCTCGTCGGCTGCCAGCTGAACTTCGGCGCCAGCGCAGGCGCCGAGACCAGCGACCTGCTCGCCAGCGGCGACGTCTCCGTGACGCCGTCCGGCGGCTTCACCCTCGGCCCGGGCGAGGCCGGCTTCTACCCGGTCATCCGCGCCTCGGTCGACGGCGACGAAGTCAACAGCATCAGCTTCGCCGACGGGCGCGGCGGTCTCGCCTACAGCCAGGAGCGTTTCAGCGTCGACGGCTGCGCCGGACACGCCTCCGCTCGCGCGCTGGTCAAGGTTCAGGTCTCGACCGACACCTTCAAGGGCAACATCACCACCTACGGCAAGCCGTTCAGCCTCGGCTGATCCCTCGACTGCGCTCGGGAACCGACTCGACTGCGCTCGGGAATCGACTCGAACGCGCTCGGGAACCGCGACCCGAGGAGTGAGGGCCTGACCATCCCCGCGCGCGTACTCTCGTGAGATGTGAGTACACGCGCGGGGATAGTCGTCACTGGCACTGAAGTTCTGAGCGGCTGGATCACGGACAAGAACGGTCCATGGGTGTCCGGACGGCTCGCCGACCTCGGGGTGGACGTCGCTCACCTCACGATCTGCGGCGACCGCCCGGCCGACCTCCTCGCCCAATTGCGGTTCCTCGCGGCCGACGGCGTGGACCTGATCGTGACGACGGGCGGCCTCGGCCCCACCGCCGACGATCTCACCGTCGCGACCGTCGCCGAGTTCGCGGGGCTGCCGCTGCGGCAGGACCCTCAGATCCGACAGACCATCGACACCGTGATCCGCACGTGGCGGCAGGTCCCGGCCGATGCGACGCTGCCCGACGCCCTGGTCGCCGCCATCGACAAGCAGGCACTGGTCCCCGTCGGCGCGCGGGCGATTCCACCGACCGGCACCGCGCCGGGTGTGGCCGTGCCCGCCGCGGACGGTCGGCCCGCGGTGCTCGTCCTGCCCGGTCCGCCGCACGAATTGCAGGCGATGTGGCCCACCGCGGTCCGCACCGACGCCGTCGTCGAGGCGATCAGCGGCCGTGTGATCGGCGAGCAGCGCACCATCCGCGCGTACGGCTTGTCCGAGCCCGATCTCGCCGTCACCCTGCGTGAGGCCGACGATGCCGTCCCCGGCCTCGCGGATGTAGAGGTCACCACGTGCATGCGCGGAGGCGAGCTGGAGATCGTCAGTCGATTCGACGGCACGGCGTCCGCCACGTACGACGCTCTCGCTGATCTTCTCATCGCACGCCACGGCGACAAGGTGTTCTCCACCGACGCCTCGACCATCGACGATCTTCTGGTGTCCCGTCTGAACGGGCGGACCGTCGCGACGGCGGAGTCGTGCACGGGCGGGATGGTGGCGGCGCGTCTCACCGACCGCGCGGGCTCATCCGCCTACCTGCTCGGCGGCGTCGTCTCCTACTCGAACGAGGTGAAGACCGGTGTGCTCGGCGTGCCCGCCGAGTTGATCGCCGAGCTCGGTGCGGTCAGCGAACCCGTGGCCGCGGCGATGGCCGAGGGCGCCCGTCGGGTGACGGGCGCCGACATCGCGGTGTCGACCACCGGCATCGCGGGACCGGACGGCGCCCGGCCCGGCAAACCCGTCGGCACCGTGTGCTTCGGCGTCGCGGTCGCGGGCCGGGAGACGGTCACCGTGACCCGGCTGTTCCCCGGTGACCGCGACAGCGTCCGACGTCTGGCGACCACCGCCGCGTTCCACCTGCTTGCGGCGGCTCTGTAGGACTCTAGTGTGACGGCGCGAGGCTGACGTCGTGCTCCACCGGCTTCGGGGCCCTGACCAGGAGTCCGAGAGCGACGAGCACGATGCTCAGGCAGCCCGCGGTCAGGAACACCGTCCGGACGCCGTCGGTCATGGCGACCGCGGCCGAGTCGCCCGCCTCGGCGCCGCTCTTGGACACCACGGTGACGATGGTGATGAACAACGCGGTGCCCGCACCGCCCGCCACCTGTTGCAGGGTGCCGAGCGCGGCCGAACCGTGTGAGTACAGGGCAGGCTTCAGCGAACCGAGAGCCAGCGTCATCAGCGGGGTGAACGTGGCCGCGAGACCGATGCACAGCACCATGTTCGCCGCGGTGAGCAGCCAGAACGACGTCGCCGTGGTGACCGTCGTCATGAGCCAGACGGCGCACGCGATCAGCAGTGTTCCTCCGATCACGAGGAGCCGGGGACCGCGGGCGTCGTAGATCTTGCCGATCAGCGGCGACGACACTCCCATCAGGATGCCGCCGGGCAGGGTGATCAGACCGGTCGTCAGCGGGCTCATCCCGAGGACGTTGTGCGCGAACAACGGAACGACGATGAACGTGCCCATCATCGTCGCCATGGCGACGACCACCAGGATCACCGACAGCGTGAACGGCTTCGACGCGAACACCCGCAGATCGAGCAGGGCGCGGTCCTCGCGCTGGAGTTGGAGCTGACGTCCGATGAACGCCGCCAGACCGATCGCACCGACGACGAACGGGATCCAGATCGGCATGGCCGCCTTGCCGTCGGCCGATTCGCCGATGGCGACGAGACCGTAGACGAAGCCGCCGAAGCCGAACACCGCGAGCGGGATGGACAGGAAGTCGATGGGCGCCGACGACCGCTCCCCGACCGGCCGGACGAACTTGGCGCCCACGACCGTCGCGATCACCGCGAACGGCAGCACGACACCGAACACCCAACGCCAGCTGAAGTGGTCGAGGACCAGGCCCGACATCGTCGGACCGAGAGCAGGGGCGACGGCGATGACCACCGAGATGTTGCCCATCATCACGCCGCGTCGTTCCTCGGGGACCAGCGTCATGACCGTGGTCATCAGCAACGGCAGCATCACCGCCGTGCCGAGTGCCTGCACCACGCGGGCGATCAGCAGCACGGCGAAGCCGGGCGCGATCACGGCGATCGCGGTGCCGACGGTGAACAGCGTCATCGCGACGATGAACATGGTCCGCGTCCCGAACATCTGGATCAGGAAGCCGGTCAGCGGGATGACGACCGCCATGGTGAGCATGAAGATCGTCGTCAGCCATTGGCCCTGGCTCGGCGGGACGCCGAGATCGGACTGCAGGACGGGGAGCGCGACGCTCATCACCGTCTCGTTGAGGATCACGACGAACGTCGCGACGATCAGCGTTCCGATGATTGTGTAGTCCGTTCGTTTCACCGGACTAGGAAACCCCGAACCTGCACCGAGTGCAAGTGAGTTACGTTGGCACAGACGACGACTGCCGCACCGGTCGGAACCGATGCGGCAGTCGAGAAGGACGTGAGACTAGTCGCTGTTGAGGTAGCTCAGCAGGCGGAGGATCTCGACGTACAGCCACACGAGGGTGACGGTGAGGCCGAGGGCCACGCCCCACGATGCCTTCGCCGGTGCGCCAGCGTGGATCAGCTGATCGGCCGAATCGAAGTCGATGAGGAACGAGAACGCCGCGAGGCCGATGCAGACCAGCGAGAAGATGATCGCGATCGGACCGCCGTCACGCAGGCCGAGGCCCGATCCGCCGTTGAAGAAGCCGATGACCAGGTTGCCGATCACGAGCACGAGGACACCGAAGATGCCCGCGGTGATCATCCGCGTGAAACGCGGGGTGACGCGGATGGCTCCGACCTTGTAGACGATCAGCATGCCGACGAAGACGCCGAGCGTGCCGAGGACTGCCTGCCCGATCAGGACGCCCGCGTTGACGTCGCTGACCACAAGGTTCCCGAACACGAACGAGATCGCGCCGACGAACAGGCCCTCGAACGCCGCGTACGACAGGACGATCGCCGGGTTGTCCTGCTTGCGACCGAAGCTCGCGATGAGGACGAGGACGAGGCCGCCGATGGCGCCGACGCCCATGATCGGGCCCGCGATCGCGAGCTGCGACTCCATCGTGCCGCGGCCGCTGATGACGACGTAGGTGGCGACGGCGAACAGGATGACCGTGCCGAGCGTCATCGCCGTCTTGGTGACGACGTCGTCGATCGTCATCGGGCGGGTGCCCGCCTGCGGCTGGTACCCGGGTTGTGTGTACTGCTGGCCGTACTGCTGCTGGCCGTAGGTCATGGCGCCCTGACCGGCGCCTGCCATGCCGGTGCCGAAGGTCGCGTAACCGCCGTTGTTGGCCGGCTGGTTCTCGCGGACCACGCCTCGCATGATCGGATTACTGCTCTCGCGCACTGTGGGCTCCTTTAGACGAGTCGTGCGGATGACGTCTGGTTCGATCGTTCAACGAACGTCGGACCCGCTGTGTTCCCAGTTTACCGGTACTTGACTCAAACCGGTGCAGACGGCGCGCATCACCCCTTCCGCGGTGGACAGGTCATCGCCCCACGGCAGCCCCGGCTTCGTGACCATCAGGCAGGCGACGCCGTGCGCGACCGACCACACCTGCATGACGACGGGCACCGGATCGCCGGGCGCGATCAGACCCGTCGCCATCCCCTCTTCGATGGTCTCCCGGATGTGTCCGAACGCCGACGACAGCAGCACCTCGTCGGTGAGCGTCGGCTCCCCGGCCTCGGTGACGCGAGCGAACGTCGTCCGGAAGACCACCTCGTTCTCGATCGCGAAACGGACATAGGCGATCCCCTGTGCGACGGCCCTTTCCCACAGGTAGTCGATGCCCTCGCCCGCGGCCATCATGACGTCGTCGAACCGCTCGTAGTAGTGCGCGCAGACCGCGTCGAGCAATGCGTCCTTGTCCTGGAAGTGGAGGTAGATGGACGGCGGCGTGACGCCGACCCGCTGTGCGACGGCCCGGATCGACACTGCGTCGCCGCTGCCGAGCTCCATCAGCAGATCGGTGGTCGCGGCGATGATCTCGTCGGCGAGCTGCTCGCCCGAACCACGCGGGGAGCGGGGACGGGGAGCCATCACTCCTCCGTCAATCCGACGCGATCGTGCAGCCTGCGCAGCGGCGGCGGAGCCCACCAGTTCCACAGGCCCGCGAGCCGCATGAACGCCGGGACCAGCAGCATGCGGATGATCGACGCGTCCATCAGGACGGCGAGCGTGAGGCCGACGCCGAACATCCGCATGAACGACACCTCCGACGCCGCGATGCCCGCGAAGACGATCGCCATCAGCAGGGCGGCAGCCGTGACCACGCGACCTGTCCGGGCGAGGCCGACCGCGACGGCGTGGTCGTTCGCCGCCTTGGTGCGGTCGGACTTGAGCCACTCCTCCCGAATGCGCCCGAGCAGGAACACCTCGTAGTCCATCGACAGTCCGAACGCGATGCAGAACATGAGGATCGGCATCGTCGCCACGAGATAGCCCTGCGGGGTGGTGTCGAATCCACCGAGGTGTCCCTCCTGGAAGATCCACACCATCGCACCGAACGTCGCCGACAACGACAGGACGTTCAACACCAGCGCCTTGAGCGGCAGGAACACGCTGCCGGTGAACAGGAACAGCAGCACGTAGGTGGCGACCGCGATGATGATCAGGACCCACGGCAGGTACCGGAACATCGCGTCGACCACGTCGTGGTTCATCGCCGCGAAGCCGGTGAACGAGACCGTCGCGCCGTCGGGCTTGCGCACCGCGCGCAACGCGACCACCTGATCCTGTCCCGCGTCGCCCATCGGTTCCAGGCTCGACGAGACGTTCAGCAGCGCCACCCCGTTCCGGCTGTCCCGCGGGTCGCTCGGGGCCACCTGCCTGCCGTGGACGAACGTCCCGACCGGCGAGGTGACGGCGGTGACGTCGTCGACCTTCGACAGATCGGCCGCGTACCGCGCGATCTGGTCGGCCCGCACCCCGCCTTCGACGACGGCGACCGCAGTCCCACCCGGCGTCTGCGTGTACTCGGCGCGCGTCTCGTCGGCCATCGAGTGGACGGCCGCGTCCTTCGGGAGCACCCGCTCGTCGGGGAAGCCGAACTTCAGGGACAGGAACGGGGCACCGAGGACGAGCAGGAACACGGGGACGACGATCGCGACCGGCACCGCGCGCCGCAGCACGGCCTGCGCCATGCGGTACCACCCGGTGTCCTCGATCGCGGGCGTCGTCTCGACTCCGCTCGACGAGCCGGAGGGGCTGTTCGACGAGCCGGAGGGGTCACCCGACGGCCGGGAACCGCGGGAACGCAGGCGGCGGAACGCCTTGCGGACGTCGAGGGAGTCGATGCGGTCGCCGAGCAGGACGAGGAGCGCGGGAGTGATGACGAGCGCCGCGATGAGGGCGACGATCACCACGCCGACGCCCGCGTAGGCGAACGAACGGAGGAAGTACATGGGGAAGATCGCGAGCGCGGCCAGCGACAACGCGACGGTGACCGCCGAGAACGCCACCGTGCGCCCCGCGGTGTCGAGCGTACGGACGATCGCCGCACGACGGTCCAGACCGCCGTCCACCTCTTCCCGATATCGGGTCACGATGAGCAGCGTGTAGTCGATCGCCAGGGCCAGGCCCATCGCCGTCGTCAGGTTCAGCGCGAAGATCGACACATCGGCGAAACCCGCGATCAGGCGCAGGAGAGCCAGGGTGCCGACGATCGCCGCGCCGCCGACGAGGACCGGGAGCGCGGCCGCCACGACCCCGCCGAACACCACGATGAGCAGGAGGAAGCTGATCGGGATGGCGATCGCTTCGGCGATGGCGAGGTCTTTCGTGGTCTGCGCGTTGATGTCGCCGTAGACCAGCGCCATGCCGCCCGTCTGGATCCGCACGCCGTGCCGCTCGGAGCCGATGAGATCTGCCAGTTCCTTCGCGTTGGCCGGCGCGTGCTCGTCGCCGCCGGAGATCGCCGTGACGATCTGGGTGGACGAGCGGTCCGTGCTCAGCAGTTCGCCCGCCAGGTTCGGCGAGTTCCAGACGGTCAGGATCGGCTGCTCGACATAGCCACCCGTCGCCGTGGCCTTCCCGTCGAGGATCGCCAGGATCTCGTCGCGGGCGGCGATCACCTGCGGGTCGGTGGTCGCGTCTGTGCCGGGGCGAGCGTCCAGCTTGATGACGAATTGCATGCCGCCCTGCGCGAACTCATCGGCCAGCACGTCGCGCGCGTGACTCGATTCGGCTCCCGGGTCCTCGTATCCGCCCGCGAGCATCTTGTCGGCCGCACCGAGGCCGTAGGCGCCGCAGAGTGCCAGGACCACCACGGTCAATGTCAGGACGAGCTTGGGCGCGGCGATGATCCGCTGCGTCATTCGAGTGAGCACGACGACCTCCGTCAATCGAAGAGAACTCGGTTATCGCAGTTAAGTTATCACTCGAAACTTAACGACGGAAGGGTTGAATTCGTGCCACGTGAACCTCGACAACTTGGCATGGAACCTGTTCTAATCTCGATGTGTCACCGATCACAGACAACGAGAGTGCGCAGGTAGCGCGCCCAAGCGAATCCCAGCGCGATCCCGAATGGCTCCGCGAGAGGCTCGACTCCTGGCTCAAGAGCCACGAGGGCGCCGACGCGGCCGTCCTGAGCGTCGACCTGCCCTCGGCCAACGGGATGTCGAGTGAGACCCTCCTCGCCACCGCACGCCTACGCGGAGCCGACCACGACCTCGTCGTGCGAGTCGCACCGATGCCCGACAGCGACCCGGTGTTCCCGTCGTACGACCTCGACGGGCAGTTCCAGCTGATCCGCCACGTCGCCGAGCACACCGACGTCCCCCTTCCGCCGCTGTGGTGGTCCGAACCGGATCCCGAAGCACTCGGCGCTCCGTTCTTCGTGATGGGCCGGGTCGACGGCATCGTCCCGCCGGACGTGATGCCGTACACCTTCGGATCGTGGGTGTCCGAAGCCGCTCCGGACGACCGCGGGGCGCTCACCGCGGCATCCGTCGGCGTGCTCGCTGCGGTGCACGCCGCGCCACTGCCGACCGTCGGAGTCGCCCTCCCGAACGACGGGGAGAGCCCCCTGCGCGCACACATCCGCAGGTTGCGCGAGTTCTACGACTGGGCCGCGCAGGGCCGCGCGGGCGCGCCGCTCATCGAGCGCGCCTTCGCGTGGGTCGACGAGAATTTCCCGAAAGACGAGCCCGAACCCGTCCTCACCTGGGGCGACGCCCGCATCGGCAACATCATGTACCGAGACTTCGCGCCCGTCGCCGTCCTCGACTGGGAGATGGCGACCGTCGGTCCCCGTGAACTCGACATCGCGTGGATGATCTTCATCCACCGCTTCTTCCAGGATCTCGCCGAACTCGCGACCCTCGAAGGCCTGCCCGACTTCCTCACCCGCGACGACGTGACGGCCGAGTACGAGCGCCTCACCGGCTACGCCCCACGCGACCTGGACTTCTACATCACCTACTCGGCGCTCGTCCACGCGGTGATCATGTTCCGGATCAACTGCCGCGCCATCCACTTCGGCCAGGCCGCCGAACCCGCCGACCCCGACGACATGATCCTGCACCGCGCCACCGTCGAGGCGATGATGGCGGGCACCTACTGGCCTCTCGACTCCGCTCGAGGAACGGAAGAAGCATGAGCCGCTCCGCACTGTCCGAGATGGACGACTACCCGATCCACCAGGTCGCCGAGGTGGTGCGGCACGTCGGGACGTCGGACCGGAACTTCTACGACCGCTACTACTTCAACTGCCACGGCGACATGCGCGGCGACAGCCCCGAGCCGTGGCTGATCGTCGGACTCGGCGTGTACCCGAACCTCGGCGTCGTCGACGGCTTCGCGGTGGTCAGACACGGTGACGATCACATCGTCGTCCGGGCATCGAAAGCGTTGGGCGACAACCGGAACGACCTCACTGTCGGACCGCTGACGGTGAAGGTCCTCGACGGCCTGCAGCGACTGCAGGTGTCGCTTGAGCCCGGCCACGGCGACGTGTCGTTCGACCTGGTCTTCGACGCCGACGGCCCGGCCGTCCTCGAACCCCGGCACTATCAGCGGCAGTTGGAGCGGGTCACCTTCGACACCATGCGGTTCGTGCAGACCGGCGGCTGGACCGGTTCGTTGACGGTCGACGGCGAGGACTTCGACGTCCAGCCCGACACGTGGCGCGGCAACCGCGACCGCTCGTGGGGCGTGCGGCCCGTCGGCGAGGCGGAGCCGCCCGGTCGTCGCGCCGCCGAGACCGACGCCGCGTCGTTCTTCTGGATCTACTCGGTGATGCGGTTCGAGGACTACGTCATCACGGTCATCGTGCAGGAGCTGCGGACCGGCGAGCGGATCATGGGCGACGCTCGGCGCGTGTGGAACGATCCGGCACGCGATCCGGAATGGCTCGGCCGGGTGGAGCACGAGGTGGAGTTCGTCTCCGGTGGGCGTGAACCGTCCGGAGCCACGCTGCGTTTCGTGAAGCCGTCCGGTGAGACGATCTCGGTGCGCTGCGCGCCGAAGGTCGCGAACTTCATCGGCTTCGGCACCGGATACGGGCTCGAGCAGGACTGGCGTCACGGCATGTGGCAGGGCGACGAGAAGGTCCAGGCGCTGCGCAACAAGGTCTCCGAGCTGGATCCGACCATGAAGATGTTCTGCCCCGTGGACCACTACGCGAACTTCACCCTCGTCGAGGGCGACGCCGAGTCGCACGGCGACGGGTTGTTCGAGTTCGCGGTCATCGGACCGCACGATCAGTACGGGTTCGCCGAGTACGTCGACGTCGCGCCATGACCGTCGAGAACTTCGGCACTCGCGGCCGCGCTGAGCGCGGCTGCGAGTGCCGAAGTTCTCGAGTCAGCGCATTCCGCGCCCGGCGGCGAGGACGAACTCGGCCATGTGATCGACGAGTCGGTCGACGGTCCGCGGATCCGGGCTGTAGTCGACGCGGTCGAGTTCGTCTCCGATGAGCCCGAAGAGGCCGCCGATGACGGCCAGCGCTATCGAGTCCACCGCTTCAGGGAGGTCGTCGTTGTACATCTCCCAGACGCTGATGACCAGCTTGGACGCCGCGCGCCTGGTTCTCGCGGCGCTGCTTGTCCACCTGCACCGTCAGGCCGCCCGCCACCCCGAACGTGACGATCGAGACGCGCGGGTCGTCGATCAGCGCGTGCGCGAGGGCCCCGACGAGCGCGCGCACCATCGCGTCCTCGGACTGGTCGCCGGTCGGGCATCGCCGCGACGACCCTGGAAAAGGTCCGATCGGTGCACCGCCGGAGAAGCGCGACGTAACACTCCTGCTTCGACCGGAAGTGCTCGTAGAACGCCTTGTTGCCGACGAGAGCCCGCTGGCAGAGCGCTTCGATCGAGGTCTTGGCGACACCGTCGGTCGCGAACATCTCGAGCGCGGTGTCGAGGATGACCTCGCGGCGTCGCTCCGCGCGTTCGGCGGCGTCCAGACCGAGGATCACTCGTCCGCTGTCGTCAGAGGTATCGGTCATGCGTGCCACGCATCCGACAGTAACCTGTTTCTAGTTCGGCGATCGCAGCGGTTCGTCCGACCCGTCACAACTTCGATGGTCAGGCGTCGGGAACGGCGCATCCGTCGGGTCCGCAGGCGTGGCCGTCGGCGAGGAGCGTCGGCCCCCGACGGCCGGCCCACGCCTTCTCCAGGGCCTGGGCGAACACCTCCGTCGGCTGTGCTCCGGACACCGCGTACGTGCGATCGAAGACGTAGAACGGCACACCACCGACGCCGAACTCCTGCGCCTGGGCCTCGTCGCGCCGCACGTCGTCGGCGTATCGGGTCTCGTCCGCGAGCACCTCGCGAACTGCGGCCTCGGTGAAACCGGCGTCGACGGCGACCTGGACGAGGCGATCCGTGTCGCCGAACAGCGGGGCCTGCTCGGCGAAGTTCGCGACATACAGCGCGTCGAGCATCTGCTCCTGACGACCGAGTTCCTTGGCCCAGTGGAGGAGTCGGTGCATGTCGAACGAGTTGCCGTAGTCGCGGCCCGACGTCACGTACTCCAACCCCGCCTCGGCCGCGGCCGCGCCGAGCTGGCGTTCGCCCTGGGCCGCCTGCTCGAGCGTTCGACACGTACTTCTCCGCCAGGTGCTCGACGACGCTGCCGGACGTGCCCGCGGGAACGGTCGGGTCGAGCTCGAAGGAGCGGTGGACTACCGACACCTGGTCGCGGGCGTCGAACTCGTCGAGCGCGTCGGCGCACCGCTTCTTCCCGAGATAGCAGAACGGGCAGTTGACGTCGGTCCAGATCTCGACCTGCATGAGTGAGTCGCCTCCATACGGTTGTTCAGTGCGTGGGCTTCAACGCGGGCGCGGTCTCCGTTGTTCCCGGCAGCCGCACCGCGAGCATCGCGCCGAGGGCGGTCAGGGCCACGGTCCACCAGAACGCGTCGCGGAAGCCGCCGACTCCGGCCGAGCCCGCCGTCAGGACCACGGCGACGACGGCCGTGCCGACCGAGCCGCCGACCTGCTGGAAGGTCCGCGTGAGGATCGACGCGTCGTGCTTGTACGCGGCGGGCAGGCCGACGAAAGCCGCGGACATGACGGGACTGATGAGCACGCCGAGCCCGAGGCCGCGCACGAACAGGGCCGCCATCAGCCAGATCAGGCCGGTGGACTCGTCGGCCAGGGCGAACGGAACGGTCGCGGCGGCGACCACCGCGAACCCGGCGACCGCCACCCAACGCGCGCCGATCGCGTCGGTGAGACGTCCGCCGACGGTCCGGCTGACGAGCGCACCGATCCCCTGCGGCACGAGCACGAACGCCGCGGCGAGAACCGTCTCCCCGCGGACCTGCTGCAGGTACAGCGGAAGGGCGAGCATCGCGCCGAACGACGTGACGCCGAAGAAGAACAGTCCGACCGACGACGACCACACCGACTGCCGTGCGAAGACCCGCACGTCGACGAGGGTGGGACCGGCGGCCCGGGCTCCTCGGACGACGAACGCGGCGAGCAGGGCGACGCCGATCGCGGCGGGGACGAGGACGTCGGCGCGGGCGATTCCGGCGTGCATGTTCGACAGGCCGAGCAGCACCCCGACGAGCCCGGGCGCCAGGAGCGCCAGTCCGAGCCAATCCAGGCGCGTCCGGCCCGGCGACCGGTCGTCGGGGATCCGGCCGGACAGGGCGAGCGCGATCAGGCACACGGGGACGTTGACGAGGAACAGCCAGCGCCAGTCGAGCCAGTGCAGGATGACGCCGCCGACGACCGGTCCGAGGATCGGGCCGAGCGCCGTCGGCACACTGACCAGGGCGACGAGGCGACCGAGCGCGCGGCCGCCGCTCGCGGCGACGAGAACCGACGTCATCAACGGGAACAGCAGCCCCGCGCCGAGTCCCTGCAGCACACGAAAGGCGATGAGCGCCTGGATGTTCCACGCCGCGGCGCAGAGGATCGAGCCGAGGAAGAAGGCGGACAGGGTGCGCCAGACGGCCCGGGAGCCGAAGCGCAGCGCCGACCATCCGGCGAGCGGCACGGCGACCGCCAACGCCAGGAGGTAGCCGGTGTTGGTCCATTGGACGGTGCCGACGGGCGCCGACATCGCCGTCGTCAGGTTGTCGAAGCCGATGGTCACGATGGTCGTGTCGAGGATCGGCGCGATGAGGCCCGCGATCACGGCGATCGCGACGCGCTTGGCTTCGGCGGGGATGGCATCGAGCGTCTGAGTCTTCACAACACTCCTTAGATTCAGTTGCGTATCTTATTTCCCGACCGACGATAGCCTCGTGCGATAAGATGCGC
>NZ_BJOV01000009.1 GCF_009932475.1 Gordonia spumicola | reverse complement strand
GGCGACGGCCGTCGGTCAGGCCGTCGGGTCGAATCCGATCGGCGTGATCATCCCGTGCCATCGAGTGGTGGGTCGGACGGTTCGCTCACCGGCTACGCGGGTGGGCGCCCGCAAACGGGCATCCTGGCCTGGAGGAACGCCCGCTGAAGACGCAGGCCGCCTGTCTGATCTGCGTATCGACCGCGCTCGGCCCCGGTTTCGAGGCGCAGTCGCAAGGATCGTCAGTGCCCCCTGTCGGGCTCGAACGACACTGCGCGGATTTTAAGTCCGCTGCCTCTGCCAATTGGGATAAGGGGGCGCGGTGACAAGAATGCCAGGTGGCGTCCTATGGCGGTGAGAGCGAGCAGGAACACCTCGTCGACGATCGCGGTGAGTTTCTCCGTCGGGAACCGGCCGGGAGGGTCCTGAGCACCTCGTTGCGGGTAGAGGTTTACGGGACGGTTCGGACTGTCGGGGTCAGGCGTGCCGGGTCCGCTTCGCCGCGGGCGACGGCGCGGTCGAGGATGTCGTCGATCCCCATGCGTTGTGCGCCGAACAGGAGGTCGCGGACGTCGCTCGGCGTCGCGCCCGACTCGCTGTAGTACTCGCCGAGGCTGGCGCTGAGCAGGACGAGGAAGTTCGACCGCCTGTCGTTCGAGCGGCGCAGGGCCGTCAAGAGATCACCTCGGAGACTCCCCGTGTCCGGGGCCGACACGTCCTGGCCCGCGCCGTGATGGCGGATCGTCGCCTGGAGCAGGTCCGAACGCGTGGGCCAGCGACGGTACAGCACGGGGCGGGACGTCTCCGCGCGTTCGGCGACGGCTTCGAACGTGAAGCCCGCGTATCCGCGTTCGGTCAGCTGTTCCCACGCGGCGTCGAGGATCGCCGCTTCCAGTTCCGCGCCGCGTCGTCGCGTCGCCTTCTCGTTAAGACCC
Organism: Gordonia spumicola; assembly: GCF_009932475.1. Classification (GTDB taxonomy): domain Bacteria; phylum Actinomycetota; class Actinomycetes; order Mycobacteriales; family Mycobacteriaceae; genus Gordonia; species Gordonia spumicola. The sequence goes on along the minus strand of NZ_BJOV01000009.1, from coordinate 24,202 downwards.
ACTTGCGCATCTTATCGCACGAGGCTATCGTCGGTCGGGAAATAAGATACGCAACTGAATCTAAGGAGTGTTGTGAAGACTCAGACGCTCGATGCCATCCCCGCCGAAGCCAAGCGCGTCGCGATCGCCGTGATCGCGGGCCTCATCGCGCCGATCCTCGACACGACCATCGTGACCATCGGCTTCGACAACCTGACGACGGCGATGTCGGCGCCCGTCGGCACCGTCCAATGGACCAACACCGGCTACCTCCTGGCGTTGGCGGTCGCCGTGCCGCTCGCCGGATGGTCGGCGCTGCGCTTCGGCTCCCGGGCCGTCTGGCGCACCGGACTGTCCGCCTTCTTCCTCGGCTCGATCCTCTGCGCCGCGGCGTGGAACATCCAGGCGCTCATCGCCTTTCGTGTGCTGCAGGGACTCGGCGCGGGGCTGCTGTTCCCGTTGATGACGTCGGTTCTCGTCGCCGCGAGCGGCGGCCGCGCGCTCGGTCGCCTCGTCGCCCTGGTCAGTGTGCCGACGGCGCTCGGCCCGATCCTCGGACCGGTCGTCGGCGGCGTCATCCTGCACTGGCTCGACTGGCGCTGGCTGTTCCTCGTCAACGTCCCCGTGTGCCTGATCGCGCTCGCCCTGTCCGGCCGGATCCCCGACGACCGGTCGCCGGGCCGGACGCGCCTGGATTGGCTCGGACTGGCGCTCCTGGCGCCCGGGCTCGTCGGGGTGCTGCTCGGCCTGTCGAACATGCACGCCGGAATCGCCCGCGCCGACGTCCTCGTCCCCGCCGCGATCGGCGTCGCCCTGCTCGCCGCGTTCGTCGTCCGAGGAGCCCGGGCCGCCGGTCCCACCCTCGTCGACGTGCGGGTCTTCGCACGGCAGTCGGTGTGGTCGTCGTCGGTCGGACTGTTCTTCTTCGGCGTCACGTCGTTCGGCGCGATGCTCGCCCTTCCGCTGTACCTGCAGCAGGTCCGCGGGGAGACGGTTCTCGCCGCGGCGTTCGTGCTCGTGCCGCAGGGGATCGGTGCGCTCGTCAGCCGGACCGTCGGCGGACGTCTCACCGACGCGATCGGCGCGCGTTGGGTGGCGGTCGCCGGGTTCGCGGTGGTCGCCGCCGCGACCGTTCCGTTCGCCCTGGCCGACGAGTCCACCGGCCTGATCTGGCTGATGGCGGCCCTGTTCGTGCGCGGCCTCGGGCTCGGCGTGCTCATCAGTCCCGTCATGTCCGCGGCTTTCGTCGGCCTGCCCGCCGCGTACAAGCACGACGCGTCGATCCTCACGCGGACCTTCCAGCAGGTCGGCGGCTCGGTCGGCACGGCCGTCGTCGCCGTGGTCCTGACGGCGGGCTCGGCCGGAGTCGGCGGCTTCCGCGACGCGTTCTGGTGGACCGTGGCCCTGACCGCCCTCGGCGCGATGCTCGCGGTGCGGCTGCCGGGAACAACGGAGACCGCGCCCGCGTTGAAGCCCACGCACTGAACAACCGTATGGAGGCGACTCACTCATGCAGGTCGAGATCTGGACCGACGTCAACTGCCCGTTCTGCTATCTCGGGAAGAAGCGGTTCGCCGACGCGCTCGACGAGTTCGACGCCCGCGACCAGGTGTCGGTAGTCCACCGCTCCTTCGAGCTCGACCCGACCGTTCCCGCGGGCACGTCCGGCAGCGTCGTCGAGCACCTGGCGGAGAAGTACGGTCGAACGCTCGAGCAGGCGGCCCAGGGCGAACGCCAGCTCGGCGCGGCCGCGGCCGAGGCGGGGTTGGAGTACGTGACGTCGGGCCGCGACTACGGCAACTCGTTCGACATGCACCGACTCCTCCACTGGGCCAAGGAACTCGGTCGTCAGGAGCAGATGCTCGACGCGCTGTATGTCGCGAACTTCGCCGAGCAGGCCCCGCTGTTCGGCGACACGGATCGCCTCGTCCAGGTCGCCGTCGACGCCGGTTTCACCGAGGCCGCAGTTCGCGAGGTGCTCGCGGACGAGACCCGATACGCCGACGACGTGCGGCGCGACGAGGCCCAGGCGCAGGAGTTCGGCGTCGGTGGTGTGCCGTTCTACGTCTTCGATCGCACGTACGCGGTGTCCGGAGCACAGCCGACGGAGGTGTTCGCCCAGGCCCTGGAGAAGGCGTGGGCCGGCCGTCGGGGGCCGACGCTCCTCGCCGACGGCCACGCCTGCGGACCCGACGGATGCGCCGTTCCCGACGCCTGACCATCGAAGTTGTGACGGGTCGGACGAACCGCTGCGATCGCCGAACTAGAACAGGTTACTGTCGGATGCGTGGCACGCATGACCGATACCTCTGACGACAGCGGACGAGTGATCCTCGGTCTGGACGCCGCCGAACGCGCGGAGCGACGCCGCGAGGTCATCCTCGACACCGCGCTCGAGATGTTCGCGACCGACGGTGTCGCCAAGACCTCGATCGAAGCGCTCTGCCAGCGGGCTCTCGTCGGCAACAAGGCGTTCTACGAGCACTTCCGGTCGAAGCAGGAGTGTTACGTCGCGCTTCTCCGGCGGTGCACCGATCGGACCTTTTCCAGGGTCGTCGCGGCGATGCCGACCGGCGACCAGTCCGAGGACGCGATGGTGCGCGCGCTCGTCGGGGCCCTCGCGCACGCGCTGATCGACGACCCGCGCGTCTCGATCGTCACGTTCGGGGTGGCGGGCGGCCTGACGGTGCAGGTGGACAAGCAGCGCCGCGAGAACCGGCGCGCGGCGTCCAAGCTGGTCATCAGCGTCTGGGAGATGTACAACGACGACCTCCCTGAAGCGGTGGACTCGATAGCGCTGGCCGTCATCGGCGGCCTCTTCGGGCTCATCGGAGACGAACTCGACCGCGTCGACTACAGCCCGGATCCGCGGACCGTCGACCGACTCGTCGATCACATGGCCGAGTTCGTCCTCGCCGCCGGGCGCGGAATGCGCTGACTCGAGAACTTCGGCACTCGCAGCCGCGCTCAGCGCGGCCGCGAGTGCCGAAGTTCTCGACGGTCATGGCGCGACGTCGACGTACTCGGCGAACCCGTACTGATCGTGCGGTCCGATGACCGCGAACTCGAACAACCCGTCGCCGTGCGACTCGGCGTCGCCCTCGACGAGGGTGAAGTTCGCGTAGTGGTCCACGGGGCAGAACATCTTCATGGTCGGATCCAGCTCGGAGACCTTGTTGCGCAGCGCCTGGACCTTCTCGTCGCCCTGCCACATGCCGTGACGCCAGTCCTGCTCGAGCCCGTATCCGGTGCCGAAGCCGATGAAGTTCGCGACCTTCGGCGCGCAGCGCACCGAGATCGTCTCACCGGACGGCTTCACGAAACGCAGCGTGGCTCCGGACGGTTCACGCCCACCGGAGACGAACTCCACCTCGTGCTCCACCCGGCCGAGCCATTCCGGATCGCGTGCCGGATCGTTCCACACGCGCCGAGCGTCGCCCATGATCCGCTCGCCGGTCCGCAGCTCCTGCACGATGACCGTGATGACGTAGTCCTCGAACCGCATCACCGAGTAGATCCAGAAGAACGACGCGGCGTCGGTCTCGGCGGCGCGACGACCGGGCGGCTCCGCCTCGCCGACGGGCCGCACGCCCCACGAGCGGTCGCGGTTGCCGCGCCACGTGTCGGGCTGGACGTCGAAGTCCTCGCCGTCGACCGTCAACGAACCGGTCCAGCCGCCGGTCTGCACGAACCGCATGGTGTCGAAGGTGACCCGCTCCAACTGCCGCTGATAGTGCCGGGGTTCGAGGACGGCCGGGCCGTCGGCGTCGAAGACCAGGTCGAACGACACGTCGCCGTGGCCGGGCTCAAGCGACACCTGCAGTCGCTGCAGGCCGTCGAGGACCTTCACCGTCAGCGGTCCGACAGTGAGGTCGTTCCGGTTGTCGCCCAACGCTTTCGATGCCCGGACGACGATGTGATCGTCACCGTGTCTGACCACCGCGAAGCCGTCGACGACGCCGAGGTTCGGGTACACGCCGAGTCCGACGATCAGCCACGGCTCGGGGCTGTCGCCGCGCATGTCGCCGTGGCAGTTGAAGTAGTAGCGGTCGTAGAAGTTCCGGTCCGACGTCCCGACGTGCCGCACCACCTCGGCGACCTGGTGGATCGGGTAGTCGTCCATCTCGGACAGTGCGGAGCGGCTCATGCTTCTTCCGTTCCTCGAGCGGAGTCGAGAGGCCAGTAGGTGCCCGCCATCATCGCCTCGACGGTGGCGCGGTGCAGGATCATGTCGTCGGGGTCGGCGGGTTCGGCGGCCTGGCCGAAGTGGATGGCGCGGCAGTTGATCCGGAACATGATCACCGCGTGGACGAGCGCCGAGTAGGTGATGTAGAAGTCCAGGTCGCGTGGGGCGTAGCCGGTGAGGCGCTCGTACTCGGCCGTCACGTCGTCGCGGGTGAGGAAGTCGGGCAGGCCTTCGAGGGTCGCGAGTTCGGCGAGATCCTGGAAGAAGCGGTGGATGAAGATCATCCACGCGATGTCGAGTTCACGGGGACCGACGGTCGCCATCTCCCAGTCGAGGACGGCGACGGGCGCGAAGTCTCGGTACATGATGTTGCCGATGCGGGCGTCGCCCCAGGTGAGGACGGGTTCGGGCTCGTCTTTCGGGAAATTCTCGTCGACCCACGCGAAGGCGCGCTCGATGAGCGGCGCGCCCGCGCGGCCCTGCGCGGCCCAGTCGTAGAACTCGCGCAACCTGCGGATGTGTGCGCGCAGGGGGCTCTCCCCGTCGTTCGGGAGGGCGACTCCGACGGTCGGCAGTGGCGCGGCGTGCACCGCAGCGAGCACGCCGACGGATGCCGCGGTGAGCGCCCCGCGGTCGTCCGGAGCGGCTTCGGACACCCACGATCCGAAGGTGTACGGCATCACGTCCGGCGGGACGATGCCGTCGACCCGGCCCATCACGAAGAACGGAGCGCCGAGTGCTTCGGGATCCGGTTCGGACCACCACAGCGGCGGAAGGGGGACGTCGGTGTGCTCGGCGACGTGGCGGATCAGCTGGAACTGCCCGTCGAGGTCGTACGACGGGAACACCGGGTCGCTGTCGGGCATCGGTGCGACTCGCACGACGAGGTCGTGGTCGGCTCCGCGTAGGCGTGCGGTGGCGAGGAGGGTCTCACTCGACATCCCGTTGGCCGAGGGCAGGTCGACGCTCAGGACGGCCGCGTCGGCGCCCTCGTGGCTCTTGAGCCAGGAGTCGAGCCTCTCGCGGAGCCATTCGGGATCGCGCTGGGATTCGCTTGGGCGCGCTACCTGCGCACTCTCGTTGTCTGTGATCGGTGACACATCGAGATTAGAACAGGTTCCATGCCAAGTTGTCGAGGTTCACGTGGCACGAATTCAACCCTTCCGTCGTTAAGTTTCGAGTGATAACTTAACTGCGATAACCGAGTTCTCTTCGATTGACGGAGGTCGTCGTGCTCACTCGAATGACGCAGCGGATCATCGCCGCGCCCAAGCTCGTCCTGACATTGACCGTGGTGGTCCTGGCACTCTGCGGCGCCTACGGCCTCGGTGCGGCCGACAAGATGCTCGCGGGCGGATACGAGGACCCGGGAGCCGAATCGAGTCACGCGCGCGACGTGCTGGCCGATGAGTTCGCGCAGGGCGGCATGCAATTCGTCATCAAGCTGGACGCTCGCCCCGGCACAGACGCGACCACCGACCCGCAGGTGATCGCCGCCCGCGACGAGATCCTGGCGATCCTCGACGGGAAGGCCACGGCGACGGGTGGCTATGTCGAGCAGCCGATCCTGACCGTCTGGAACTCGCCGAACCTGGCGGGCGAACTGCTGAGCACGGACCGCTCGTCCACCCAGAATCGTCACGGCGATCTCCGGCGGCGACGAGCACGCGCCGGCCAACGCGAAGGAACTGGCAGATCTCATCGGCTCCGAGCGGCACGGCGTGCGGATCCAGACGGGCGGCATGGCGCTGGGTCTACGGCGACAATCAACGCGCAGACCACGAAAGACCTCTGCCATCGCCGAAGCGATCGCCATCCCGATCAGCTTCCTCCTGCTCATCGTGGTGTTCGGCGGGGTCGTGGCGGCCGCGCTCCCGGTCCTCGTCGGCGGCGCGGCGATCGTCGGCACCCTGGCTCTCCTGCGCCTGATCGCGGGTTTCGCCGATGTGTCGATCTTCGCGCTGAACCTGACGACGGCGATGGGCCTGGCCCTGGCGATCGACTACACGCTGCTCATCGTTGACCCGATATCGGGAAGAGGTGGACGGCGGATCTGGACCGTCGTGCGGCGATCGTCCGTACGCTCGACACCGCGGGGCGCACGGTGGCGTTCTCGGCGGTCACCGTCGCGTTGTCGCTGGCCGCGCATCGCGATCTTCCCCATGTACTTCCTCCGTTCGTTCGCCTACGCGGGCGTCGGCGTGGTGATTCGTCGCCCTCATCGCGGCGCTCGTCATCACTCCCGCGCTCCTCGTCCTGCTCGGCGACCGCATCGACTCCCTCGACGTCCGCAAGGCGTTCCGCCGCCTGCGTTCCCGCGGTTCCCGGCCGTCGGGTGACCCCTCCGGCTCGTCGAACAGCCCCTCCGGCTCGTCGAGCGGAGTCGAGACGACGCCCGCGATCGAGGACACCGGGTGGTACCGCATGGCGCAGGCCGTGCTGCGGCGCGCGGTGCCGGTCGCGATCGTCGTCCCCGTGTTCCTGCTCGTCCTCGGTGCCCCGTTCCTGTCCCTGAAGTTCGGCTTCCCCGACGAGCGGGTGCTCCCGAAGGACGCGGCTCGTCACACTCGATGGCCGACGAGACGCGCGCCGAGTACACCGCAGACGCCGGTGTGGGACTGCTGGTCGCCGTCGTCGAAGGCGGGGTGCGGGCCGACCAGATCGCGCGGTACGCGGCCGATCTGTCGAAGGTCGACGACGTCACCGCCGTCACCTCGCCGGTCGGGACGTTCGTCCACGGCAGGCAGGTGGCCCCGAGCGACCCGCGGGACAGCCGGAACGGGGTGGCGCTGCTGAAACGTCTCGTCGAGCCTGGAACCGATGGGCGACGCGGGGACAGGATCAGTGTGGTCGCGTTGCGCGCGGTGCGCAAGCCCGACGGCGCGACGGTCTCGTTCACCGGCTTCGCGGCGATGAACCACGACGTGGTCGACGCGATGTTCCGGTACCTGCCGTGGGTCCTGATCATCATCGCGGTCGCCACCTACGTGCTGCTGTTCCTGTTCACCGGCAGCGTGTTCCTGCCGCTCAAGGCGCTGGTGTTGAACGTCCTGTCGTTGTCGGCGACGTTCGGTGCGATGGTGTGGATCTTCCAGGAGGGACACCTCGGTGGATTCGACACCACCCCGCAGGGCTATCTCGTGGCGACGATGCCGATCCTCATGTTCTGCATCGCGTTCGGACTGTCGATGGACTACGAGGTGTTCCTGCTCGGGCGCATTCGGGAGGAGTGGCTCAAGTCCGACCGCACCAAGGCGGCGAACGACCACGCCGTCGCGGTCGGCCTCGCCCGGACAGGTCGCGTGGTCACGGCTGCCGCCCTGCTGATGGCGATCGTCTTCGCGGGCATCGCGGCGTCGGAGGTGTCGTTCATGCGGATGTTCGGCGTCGGCCTCACGCTCGCCGTCCTGATGGACGCGTCGATCATCCGCATGCTGCTGGTCCCGGCGTTCATGCGGCTCGCGGGCCTGTGGAACTGGTGGGCTCCGCCGCCGCTGCGCAGGCTGCACGATCGCGTCGGATTGACGGAGGAGTGATGGCTCCCCGTCCCCGCTCCCCGCGTGGTTCGGGCGAGCAGCTCGCCGACGAGATCATCGCCGCGACCACCGATCTGCTGATGGAGCTCGGCAGCGGCGACGCAGTGTCGATCCGGGCCGTCGCACAGCGGGTCGGCGTCACGCCGCCGTCCATCTACCTCCACTTCCAGGACAAGGACGCATTGCTCGACGCGGTCTGCGCGCACTACTACGAGCGGTTCGACGACGTCATGATGGCCGCGGGCGAGGGCATCGACTACCTGTGGAAAGGGCCGTCGCACAGGGGATCGCCTATGTCCGTTTCGCGATCGAGAACGAGGTGGTCTTCCGGACGACGTTCGCTCGCGTCACCGAGCCGGGAGCCGAACGCTCACCGACGAGGTGCTGCTGTCGTCGGCGTTCGGACACATCCGGGAGACCATCGAAGAGGGGATGGCGACGGGTCTGATCGCGCCCGGCGATCCGGTGCCCGTCGTCATGCAGGTGTGGGGTCGTCGCGCACGGCGTCGCCTGCCTGATGGTCACGAAGCCGTGGCTGCCGTGGGGCGATGACCTGTCCACCGCGGAAGGGTGTGATGCGCGCCGTCTGCACCGGTTTGAGTCAAGTACCGTTAAACTGGGACCAGCGTTCCGACGTTCGTTGAACGATCGAACCAGACGTCCATCCGCACGACCTCGTCTAAAGGAGCCCACAGTGCGCGAGGAGCAGTAATCCGATCATGCGAGGCGTGGTCCGCGAGAACCAGCCGGCCAACAACGGCGGTTACGCGACCTTCGGCACCGGCATGGCAGGCGCCGTGTCAGGGCGCCATGACCTACGGCCAGCAGCAGTACGGCCAGCAGTACACACAACCCGGTACCAGCCGCAGGCGGGCACCCTCCCGAGGACGATCGACGACGTCGTCACCAAGACGGCGATGACGCTCGCACGGTCCATCCTGTTCGCCGTCGCCACCTACGTCGTCATCAGCGGCCGCGGCACGATGGAGTCGCAGCTCGCGATCGCGGGCCCGATCATGGGCGTCGGCGCCATCGGCGGCCTCGTCCTCGTCCTCATCGCGAGCTTCGGTCGCAAGCAGGACAACCCGGCGATCGTCCTGTCGTACGCGGCGTTCGAGGGCCTGTTCGTCGGCGCGATCTCGTTCGTGTTCGGGAACCTTGTGGTCAGCGACGTCAACGCGGGCGTCCTGATCGGGCAGGCAGTCCTCGGCACGCTCGGCGTACTTCGTCGGCATGCTGATCGTCTACAAGGTCGGAGCCATCCGCGTCACCCCGCGTTTCACGCGGATGATCACCGCGGGCATCTTCGGTGTCCTCGTGCTCGTGATCGGCAACCTGGTCATCGGCTTCTTCAACGGCGGATCGGGCCTCGGCCTGCGTGACGGCGGTCCGATCGCGATCATCTTCTCGCTGGTCTGCATCGGCCTCGCGGCGTTCTCGTTCCTCATCGACTTCGATTCGGCCGATCAGCTGATCCACGCTGGCGCACCGGCGAAGGCATCGTGGGGCGTGGCCCTCGGCCTCACCGTCACCCTCGTGTGGCTGTACGTCGAGATCCTCCGCCTGCTGAGCTACCTCAACAGCGACTAGTCTCACGTCCTTCTCGACTGCCGCATCGGTTCCGACCGGTGCGGCAGTCGTCGTCTGTGCCAACGTAACTCACTTGCACTCGGTGCAGGTTCGGGGTTTCCTAGTCCGGTGAAACGAACGGACTACACAATCATCGGAACGCTGATCGTCGCGACGTTCGTCGTGATCCTCAACGAGACGGTGATGAGCGTCGCGCTCCCCGTCCTGCAGTCCGATCTCGGCGTCCCGCCGAGCCAGGGCCAATGGCTGACGACGATCTTCATGCTCACCATGGCGGTCGTCATCCCGCTGACCGGCTTCCTGATCCAGATGTTCGGGACGCGGACCATGTTCATCGTCGCGATGACGCTGTTCACCGTCGGCACCGCGATCGCCGTGATCGCGCCCGGCTTCGCCGTGCTGCTGATCGCCCGCGTGGTGCAGGCACTCGGCACGGCGGTGATGCTGCCGTTGCTGATGACCACGGTCATGACGCTGGTCCCCGAGGAACGACGCGGCGTGATGATGGGCATCTCGGTGGTCATCGCCGTCGCCCCTGCTCTCGGTCCGACGATGTCGGGCCTGGTCCTCGACCACTTCAGCTGGCGTTGGGTGTTCGGTGTCGTGCTGCCGTTCGCGGTGATCGCGACGGTCGTGGGCGCCAAGTTCGTCCGGCCGGTCGGGGAGCGGTCGTCGGCGCCCATCGACTTCCTGTCCATCCCGCTCGCGGTGTTCGGCTTCGGCGGCTTCGTCTACGGTCTCGTCGCCATCGGCGAATCGGCCGACGGCAAGGCGGCCATGCCGATCTGGATCCCGTTCGTCGTCGGTGCGATCGGTCTGGCGGCGTTCATCGGACGTCAGCTCCAACTCCAGCGCGAGGACCGCGCCCTGCTCGATCTGCGGGTGTTCGCGTCGAAGCCGTTCACGCTGTCGGTGATCCTGGTGGTCGTCGCCATGGCGACGATGATGGGCACGTTCATCGTCGTTCCGTTGTTCGCGCACAACGTCCTCGGGATGAGCCCGCTGACGACCGGTCTGATCACCCTGCCCGGCGGCATCCTGATGGGAGTGTCGTCGCCGCTGATCGGCAAGATCTACGACGCCCGCGGTCCCCGGCTCCTCGTGATCGGAGGAACACTGCTGATCGCGTGCGCCGTCTGGCTCATGACGACGGTCACCACGGCGACGTCGTTCTGGCTGCTCACCGCGGCGAACATGGTGCTGTGCATCGGTCTCGCGGCCACGTTCACCCCGCTGATGACGCTGGCTCTCGGTTCGCTGAAGCCTGCCCTGTACTCACACGGTTCGGCCGCGCTCGGCACCCTGCAACAGGTGGCGGGCGGTGCGGGCACCGCGTTGTTCATCACCATCGTCACCGTGGTGTCCAAGAGCGGCGCCGAGGCGGGCGACTCGGCCGCGGGTCGCCATGACCGACGGCGGTCCGGCGGTGTTCCTGACCGCGGGCTGCCTGAGCATCGTGCTCGTCGCTCTCGGACTCCTTGGTCAGGGGCCCCGAAGCCGGTGGAGCACGACGAGTCAGCCTCGCGCCGTCACACTAGAGTCCTACAGAGCCGCCGCAAGCAAGTGGAACGCGGCGGTGGTCGCCAGACGTCGGACGCGGTCGCGGTCACCGTGGAACAGCCGGGTCACGGTGACCGTCTCCGGCCCGCGACCGCGACGCCGAAGCACACTGGTGCCGACGGTTTGCCGGGCCGGGCGCCGTCCGGTCCCGCGATTGCCCAGGTGGTCCGACACCGCGATGTGCGCCCCGTCACCGGACGTGCGCCATCTGGCCATCGCCGCGGCCACGGGTTCGCCTGACCCGCACCCGAGCTCGGCGATCAACTCGGCGTGGCACGCCGAGCACACCGGTCTTCACCTCGTTCGAGTAGGAGACGACGCCGCCGAGCAGGTAGGCGGATGAGCCCGCGCGGGTCGGTGAGACGCGCCGCCACAATCCCGCCCGTGCACGACTCCGCCGTCGCGACGGTCCGCCCGTTCAGACGGGACACCAGAAGATCGTCGATGGTCGAGGCGTCGGTGGAAGAACACCTTGTCGCCGTGGCGTGCGATGAGAATATCATGCGAGAGCGTCGTACGTGGCGGACGAGCCGGGCCGGTCGAATCGACTGACGATCGTCCAGCTCGCCTCCGCGCATGCACGTGGTGACCTCTACATCCGCGAGGCCGGGGACGGCATCGTCGGCCTCACTGCAGGGTGACGCGAGATCGGCTCGGACATAAGCCGTACGCCGCGGATGGTGCGCTGCTCGCCGTATCACACGGCCGCTGATCGCCTCGACGACGGCGTCGGTGCGGAAGCGTCGGTGGGCCACATCGCCTGCAATTCGTGCGGCGGACCGGCAGGACGAGCACCGCGGGGCCGACCGTCCGCGGCGGGCACGGCCACACCCGGCGCGGTGCCGGTCGGGGGAATCGCCCGCGCGCCGACGGTGACCAGTGCCTGCTTGTCGATGGCGCGACCAGGGGCGTCGGCACGTCGCATCGGCCGGGACCCTGCGCCACGTGCGGATCACGTGTGTCGATGGTCTTTCGGATCTGAGGGTCCTGGCCGCAGCGGCAGCCCCGCGAACTCGGCGACGGTCGCGACGGGTGAGATCGTCGGCGGTGGGCCGAGGCCTGCCCGTCGTCACGATCAGGTCCACGCCGTCGGCCGCGAGGAACCGCAAATTGGGCGAGGTGAGTTCGGCCGTCGTTCGCCGCAGATCGTGAGGTGAGCGACGTCCCCCCGAGGTCGGCGAGCCGTTCCGACACCCATGGACCGTTCTTGTCCGTGATCCAGCCGCTCAGAACTTCAGTGCCAGTGACTACTATCCCCGCGCGTGTACTCACATCTCACGAGAGTACGCGCGCGGGGATAGTCGTCACTGGCACTGAAGTTCTGAGCGGCTGGATCACGGACAAGAACGGTCCATGGGTGTCCGGACGGCTCGCCGACCTCGGGGTGGACGTCGCTCACCTCACGATCTGCGGCGACCGCCCGGCCGACCTCCTCGCCCAATTGCGGTTCCTCGCGGCCGACGGCGTGGACCTGATCGTGACGACGGGCGGCCTCGGCCCCACCGCCGACGATCTCACCGTCGCGACCGTCGCCGAGTTCGCGGGGCTGCCGCTGCGGCAGGACCCTCAGATCCGACAGACCATCGACACCGTGATCCGCACGTGGCGGCAGGTCCCGGCCGATGCGACGCTGCCCGACGCCCTGGTCGCCGCCATCGACAAGCAGGCACTGGTCCCCGTCGGCGCGCGGGCGATTCCACCGACCGGCACCGCGCCGGGTGTGGCCGTGCCCGCCGCGGACGGTCGGCCCGCGGTGCTCGTCCTGCCCGGTCCGCCGCACGAATTGCAGGCGATGTGGCCCACCGCGGTCCGCACCGACGCCGTCGTCGAGGCGATCAGCGGCCGTGTGATCGGCGAGCAGCGCACCATCCGCGCGTACGGCTTGTCCGAGCCCGATCTCGCCGTCACCCTGCGTGAGGCCGACGATGCCGTCCCCGGCCTCGCGGATGTAGAGGTCACCACGTGCATGCGCGGAGGCGAGCTGGAGATCGTCAGTCGATTCGACGGCACGGCGTCCGCCACGTACGACGCTCTCGCTGATCTTCTCATCGCACGCCACGGCGACAAGGTGTTCTCCACCGACGCCTCGACCATCGACGATCTTCTGGTGTCCCGTCTGAACGGGCGGACCGTCGCGACGGCGGAGTCGTGCACGGGCGGGATGGTGGCGGCGCGTCTCACCGACCGCGCGGGCTCATCCGCCTACCTGCTCGGCGGCGTCGTCTCCTACTCGAACGAGGTGAAGACCGGTGTGCTCGGCGTGCCCGCCGAGTTGATCGCCGAGCTCGGTGCGGTCAGCGAACCCGTGGCCGCGGCGATGGCCGAGGGCGCCCGTCGGGTGACGGGCGCCGACATCGCGGTGTCGACCACCGGCATCGCGGGACCGGACGGCGCCCGGCCCGGCAAACCCGTCGGCACCGTGTGCTTCGGCGTCGCGGTCGCGGGCCGGGAGACGGTCACCGTGACCCGGCTGTTCCCCGGTGACCGCGACAGCGTCCGACGTCTGGCGACCACCGCCGCGTTCCACCTGCTTGCGGCGGCTCTGTAGGACTCTAGTGTGACGGCGCGAGGCTGACGTCGTGCTCCACCGGCTTCGGGGCCCTGACCAGGAGTCCGAGAGCGACGAGCACGATGCTCAGGCAGCCCGCGGTCAGGAACACCGTCCGGACGCCGTCGGTCATGGCGACCGCGGCCGAGTCGCCCGCCTCGGCGCCGCTCTTGGACACCACGGTGACGATGGTGATGAACAACGCGGTGCCCGCACCGCCCGCCACCTGTTGCAGGGTGCCGAGCGCGGCCGAACCGTGTGAGTACAGGGCAGGCTTCAGCGAACCGAGAGCCAGCGTCATCAGCGGGGTGAACGTGGCCGCGAGACCGATGCACAGCACCATGTTCGCCGCGGTGAGCAGCCAGAACGACGTCGCCGTGGTGACCGTCGTCATGAGCCAGACGGCGCACGCGATCAGCAGTGTTCCTCCGATCACGAGGAGCCGGGGACCGCGGGCGTCGTAGATCTTGCCGATCAGCGGCGACGACACTCCCATCAGGATGCCGCCGGGCAGGGTGATCAGACCGGTCGTCAGCGGGCTCATCCCGAGGACGTTGTGCGCGAACAACGGAACGACGATGAACGTGCCCATCATCGTCGCCATGGCGACGACCACCAGGATCACCGACAGCGTGAACGGCTTCGACGCGAACACCCGCAGATCGAGCAGGGCGCGGTCCTCGCGCTGGAGTTGGAGCTGACGTCCGATGAACGCCGCCAGACCGATCGCACCGACGACGAACGGGATCCAGATCGGCATGGCCGCCTTGCCGTCGGCCGATTCGCCGATGGCGACGAGACCGTAGACGAAGCCGCCGAAGCCGAACACCGCGAGCGGGATGGACAGGAAGTCGATGGGCGCCGACGACCGCTCCCCGACCGGCCGGACGAACTTGGCGCCCACGACCGTCGCGATCACCGCGAACGGCAGCACGACACCGAACACCCAACGCCAGCTGAAGTGGTCGAGGACCAGGCCCGACATCGTCGGACCGAGAGCAGGGGCGACGGCGATGACCACCGAGATGTTGCCCATCATCACGCCGCGTCGTTCCTCGGGGACCAGCGTCATGACCGTGGTCATCAGCAACGGCAGCATCACCGCCGTGCCGAGTGCCTGCACCACGCGGGCGATCAGCAGCACGGCGAAGCCGGGCGCGATCACGGCGATCGCGGTGCCGACGGTGAACAGCGTCATCGCGACGATGAACATGGTCCGCGTCCCGAACATCTGGATCAGGAAGCCGGTCAGCGGGATGACGACCGCCATGGTGAGCATGAAGATCGTCGTCAGCCATTGGCCCTGGCTCGGCGGGACGCCGAGATCGGACTGCAGGACGGGGAGCGCGACGCTCATCACCGTCTCGTTGAGGATCACGACGAACGTCGCGACGATCAGCGTTCCGATGATTGTGTAGTCCGTTCGTTTCACCGGACTAGGAAACCCCGAACCTGCACCGAGTGCAAGTGAGTTACGTTGGCACAGACGACGACTGCCGCACCGGTCGGAACCGATGCGGCAGTCGAGAAGGACGTGAGACTAGTCGCTGTTGAGGTAGCTCAGCAGGCGGAGGATCTCGACGTACAGCCACACGAGGGTGACGGTGAGGCCGAGGGCCACGCCCCACGATGCCTTCGCCGGTGCGCCAGCGTGGATCAGCTGATCGGCCGAATCGAAGTCGATGAGGAACGAGAACGCCGCGAGGCCGATGCAGACCAGCGAGAAGATGATCGCGATCGGACCGCCGTCACGCAGGCCGAGGCCCGATCCGCCGTTGAAGAAGCCGATGACCAGGTTGCCGATCACGAGCACGAGGACACCGAAGATGCCCGCGGTGATCATCCGCGTGAAACGCGGGGTGACGCGGATGGCTCCGACCTTGTAGACGATCAGCATGCCGACGAAGACGCCGAGCGTGCCGAGGACTGCCTGCCCGATCAGGACGCCCGCGTTGACGTCGCTGACCACAAGGTTCCCGAACACGAACGAGATCGCGCCGACGAACAGGCCCTCGAACGCCGCGTACGACAGGACGATCGCCGGGTTGTCCTGCTTGCGACCGAAGCTCGCGATGAGGACGAGGACGAGGCCGCCGATGGCGCCGACGCCCATGATCGGGCCCGCGATCGCGAGCTGCGACTCCATCGTGCCGCGGCCGCTGATGACGACGTAGGTGGCGACGGCGAACAGGATGACCGTGCCGAGCGTCATCGCCGTCTTGGTGACGACGTCGTCGATCGTCATCGGGCGGGTGCCCGCCTGCGGCTGGTACCCGGGTTGTGTGTACTGCTGGCCGTACTGCTGCTGGCCGTAGGTCATGGCGCCCTGACCGGCGCCTGCCATGCCGGTGCCGAAGGTCGCGTAACCGCCGTTGTTGGCCGGCTGGTTCTCGCGGACCACGCCTCGCATGATCGGATTACTGCTCTCGCGCACTGTGGGCTCCTTTAGACGAGTCGTGCGGATGACGTCTGGTTCGATCGTTCAACGAACGTCGGACCCGCTGTGTTCCCAGTTTACCGGTACTTGACTCAAACCGGTGCAGACGGCGCGCATCACCCCTTCCGCGGTGGACAGGTCATCGCCCCACGGCAGCCCCGGCTTCGTGACCATCAGGCAGGCGACGCCGTGCGCGACCGACCACACCTGCATGACGACGGGCACCGGATCGCCGGGCGCGATCAGACCCGTCGCCACCCTCTTCGATGGTCTCCCGGATGTGTCCGAACGCCGACGACAGCAGCACCTCGTCGGTGAGCGTCGGCTCCCCGGCCTCGGTGACGCGAGCGAACGTCGTCCGGAAGACCACCTCGTTCTCGATCGCGAAACGGACATAGGCGATCCCCTGTGCGACGGCCCTTTCCCACAGGTAGTCGATGCCCTCGCCCGCGGCCATCATGACGTCGTCGAACCGCTCGTAGTAGTGCGCGCAGACCGCGTCGAGCAATGCGTCCTTGTCCTGGAAGTGGAGGTAGATGGACGGCGGCGTGACGCCGACCCGCTGTGCGACGGCCCGGATCGACACTGCGTCGCCGCTGCCGAGCTCCATCAGCAGATCGGTGGTCGCGGCGATGATCTCGTCGGCGAGCTGCTCGCCCGAACCACGCGGGGAGCGGGGACGGGGAGCCATCACTCCTCCGTCAATCCGACGCGATCGTGCAGCCTGCGCAGCGGCGGCGGAGCCCACCAGTTCCACAGGCCCGCGAGCCGCATGAACGCCGGGACCAGCAGCATGCGGATGATCGACGCGTCCATCAGGACGGCGAGCGTGAGGCCGACGCCGAACATCCGCATGAACGACACCTCCGACGCCGCGATGCCCGCGAAGACGATCGCCATCAGCAGGGCGGCAGCCGTGACCACGCGACCTGTCCGGGCGAGGCCGACCGCGACGGCGTGGTCGTTCGCCGCCTTGGTGCGGTCGGACTTGAGCCACTCCTCCCGAATGCGCCCGAGCAGGAACACCTCGTAGTCCATCGACAGTCCGAACGCGATGCAGAACATGAGGATCGGCATCGTCGCCACGAGATAGCCCTGCGGGGTGGTGTCGAATCCACCGAGGTGTCCCTCCTGGAAGATCCACACCATCGCACCGAACGTCGCCGACAACGACAGGACGTTCAACACCAGCGCCTTGAGCGGCAGGAACACGCTGCCGGTGAACAGGAACAGCAGCACGTAGGTGGCGACCGCGATGATGATCAGGACCCACGGCAGGTACCGGAACATCGCGTCGACCACGTCGTGGTTCATCGCCGCGAAGCCGGTGAACGAGACCGTCGCGCCGTCGGGCTTGCGCACCGCGCGCAACGCGACCACCTGATCCTGTCCCGCGTCGCCCATCGGTTCCAGGCTCGACGAGACGTTCAGCAGCGCCACCCCGTTCCGGCTGTCCCGCGGGTCGCTCGGGGCCACCTGCCTGCCGTGGACGAACGTCCCGACCGGCGAGGTGACGGCGGTGACGTCGTCGACCTTCGACAGATCGGCCGCGTACCGCGCGATCTGGTCGGCCCGCACCCCGCCTTCGACGACGGCGACCGCAGTCCCACCCGGCGTCTGCGTGTACTCGGCGCGCGTCTCGTCGGCCATCGAGTGGACGGCCGCGTCCTTCGGGAGCACCCGCTCGTCGGGGAAGCCGAACTTCAGGGACAGGAACGGGGCACCGAGGACGAGCAGGAACACGGGGACGACGATCGCGACCGGCACCGCGCGCCGCAGCACGGCCTGCGCCATGCGGTACCACCCGGTGTCCTCGATCGCGGGCGTCGTCTCGACTCCGCTCGACGAGCCGGAGGGGCTGTTCGACGAGCCGGAGGGGTCACCCGACGGCCGGGAACCGCGGGAACGCAGGCGGCGAACGCCTTGCGGACGTCGAGGGAGTCGATGCGGCGCCGTGAGCGGACGAGGAGCGCGGAGTGATGGACGAGCGCGCGATGAGGGCGACGATCACCACGCCGACGCCCGCGTAGGCGAACGAACGAGGAGTACATGGGGAAGATCGCGGCGCGGCCAGCGACAACGCGACGGTGACCCGCCGAGAACGCCACCGTGCGCCCCGCGGTGTCGAGCGTACGGACATCGCCGCACGACGGTCCCGACCGCCGTCCACCTCTTCCCGATATCGGGTCACGATGAGCAGAGCGTGTAGATCGATCGCCAGGGCCAGGCCCATCGCCGTCGTCAGGTTCACGCGAAGATCGACACATCGGCGAAACCCGCGATCAGGCGCAGGAGAGCCAGGGTGCCGACGATCGCCGCGCCGCCGACGAGACCGGGACGCGGCCGCCACGACCCCGCCGAACAACCACGATGAGCAGGAGGAAGCTGATCGGGATGGCGATCGCTTCGGCGATGCGAGGTCTTTCGTGGTCTGCGCGTTGATGTCGCCGTATACCAGCGCCATGCACGCCCGTCTGGATCCGCACGCCGTGCCGACTCGGAGCCGATGAGATCTGCCAGTTCCTTCGCGTTGGCCGGCGCGTGCTCGTCGCCGCCGGAGATCGCCGTTGACGATCTGGGTGGACGAGCGTCCGTGCTCAGCAGTTCGCCCGCCAGGTTCGGCAGAGTTCCAGACGGTCAGGATCGGCTGCTCGACATAGCACCCGTAGCGCCGTGGCCTTCCCGTCGAGGATCGCCAGGATCTCGTCGCGGGCGGCGATCACCTGCGGGTTCGGTGGTCGCGTCTGTGCCGGGGCGAGCGTCCAGCTTGATGACGAATTGCATGCCGCCCTGCGCGAACTCATCGGCCGCCACGTCGCGCGCGGTACTCGATTCGGCTCCCGGGTCCTCGTATCCGCCCGCGAGCATCTGTCGGCCGCACCGAGGCCGTAGGCGCCGCAGAGTGCCAGGACCACCACGGCCAATGTCCAGGACGAGCTTGGGCGCGGCGATGATCCGCTGCGTCATTCGAGTGAGCACGACGACCTCCGTCCACATCGAAGAGAACTCGGTTATCGCAGTTAAGTTATCACTCGAAACTTAACGACGGAAGGTTGAATTCGTGCCACGTGAACCTCGACAACTGGCATGGAACCTGTTCTAATCTCGATGTGTCACCGATCACAGACAACGAGAGTGCGCAGGTAGCGCGCCCAAGCGAATCCCAGCGCGATCCCGAATGGCTCCGCGAGAGGCTCGACTCCTGGCTCAAGAGCCACGAGGGCGCCGACGCGGCCGTCCTGAGCGTCGACCTGCCCTCGGCCAACGGGATGTCGAGTGAGACCCTCCTCGCCACCGCACGCCTACGCGGAGCCGACCACGACCTCGTCGTGCGAGTCGCACCGATGCCCGACAGCGACCCGGTGTTCCCGTCGTACGACCTCGACGGGCAGTTCCAGCTGATCCGCCACGTCGCCGAGCACACCGACGTCCCCCTTCCGCCGCTGTGGTGGTCCGAACCGGATCCCGAAGCACTCGGCGCTCCGTTCTTCGTGATGGGCCGGGTCGACGGCATCGTCCCGCCGGACGTGATGCCGTACACCTTCGGATCGTGGGTGTCCGAAGCCGCTCCGGACGACCGCGGGCGCTCACCGCGGCATCCGTCGGCGTGCTCGCTGCGGTGCACGCCGCGCCACTGCCGACCGTCGGAGTCGCCCTCCCGAACGACGGGGAGAGCCCCCTGCGCGCACACATCCGCAGGTTGCGCGAGTTCTACGACTGGGCCGCGCAGGGCCGCGCGGGCGCGCCGCTCATCGAGCGCGCCTTCGCGTGGGTCGACGAGAATTTCCCGAAAGACGAGCCCGAACCCGTCCTCACCTGGGGCGACGCCCGCATCGGCAACATCATGTACCGAGACTTCGCGCCCGTCGCCGTCCTCGACTGGGAGATGGCGACCGTCGGTCCCCGTGAACTCGACATCGCGTGGATGATCTTCATCCACCGCTTCTTCCAGGATCTCGCCGAACTCGCGACCCTCGAAGGCCTGCCCGACTTCCTCACCCGCGACGACGTGACGGCCGAGTACGAGCGCCTCACCGGCTACGCCCCACGCGACCTGGACTTCTACATCACCTACTCGGCGCTCGTCCACGCGGTGATCATGTTCCGGATCAACTGCCGCGCCATCCACTTCGGCCAGGCCGCCGAACCCGCCGACCCCGACGACATGATCCTGCACCGCGCCACCGTCGAGGCGATGATGGCGGGCACCTACTGGCCTCTCGACTCCGCTCGAGGAACGGAAGAAGCATGAGCCGCTCCGCACTGTCCGAGATGGACGACTACCCGATCCACCAGGTCGCCGAGGTGGTGCGGCACGTCGGGACGTCGGACCGGAACTTCTACGACCGCTACTACTTCAACTGCCACGGCGACATGCGCGGCGACAGCCCCGAGCCGTGGCTGATCGTCGGACTCGGCGTGTACCCGAACCTCGGCGTCGTCGACGGCTTCGCGGTGGTCAGACACGGTGACGATCACATCGTCGTCCGGGCATCGAAAGCGTTGGGCGACAACCGGAACGACCTCACTGTCGGACCGCTGACGGTGAAGGTCCTCGACGGCCTGCAGCGACTGCAGGTGTCGCTTGAGCCCGGCCACGGCGACGTGTCGTTCGACCTGGTCTTCGACGCCGACGGCCCGGCCGTCCTCGAACCCCGGCACTATCAGCGGCAGTTGGAGCGGGTCACCTTCGACACCATGCGGTTCGTGCAGACCGGCGGCTGGACCGGTTCGTTGACGGTCGACGGCGAGGACTTCGACGTCCAGCCCGACACGTGGCGCGGCAACCGCGACCGCTCGTGGGGCGTGCGGCCCGTCGGCGAGGCGGAGCCGCCCGGTCGTCGCGCCGCCGAGACCGACGCCGCGTCGTTCTTCTGGATCTACTCGGTGATGCGGTTCGAGGACTACGTCATCACGGTCATCGTGCAGGAGCTGCGGACCGGCGAGCGGATCATGGGCGACGCTCGGCGCGTGTGGAACGATCCGGCACGCGATCCGGAATGGCTCGGCCGGGTGGAGCACGAGTGGAGTTCGTCTCCGGTGGGCGTGAACCGTCCGGAGCCACGCTGCGTTTCGTGAAGCCGTCCGGTGAGACGATCTCGGTGCGCTGCGCGCCGAAGGTCGCGAACTTCATCGGCTTCGGCACCGGATACGGGCTCGAGCAGGACTGGCGTCACGGCATGTGGCAGGGCGACGAGAAGGTCCAGGCGCTGCGCAACAAGGTCTCCGAGCTGGATCCGACCATGAAGATGTTCTGCCCCGTGGACCACTACGCGAACTTCACCCTCGTCGAGGGCGACGCCGAGTCGCACGGCGACGGGTTGTTCGAGTTCGCGGTCATCGGACCGCACGATCAGTACGGGTTCGCCGAGTACGTCGACGTCGCGCCATGACCGTCGAGAACTTCGGCACTCGCGGCCGCGCTGAGCGCGGCTGCGAGTGCCGAAGTTCTCGAGTCAGCGCATTCCGCGCCCGGCGGCGAGGACGAACTCGGCCATGTGATCGACGAGTCGGTCGACGGTCCGCGGATCCGGGCTGTAGTCGACGCGGTCGAGTTCGTCTCCGATGAGCCCGAAGAGGCCGCCGATGACGGCCAGCGCTATCGAGTCCACCGCTTCAGGGAGGTCGTCGTTGTACATCTCCCAGACGCTGATGACCAGCTTGGACGCCGCGCGCCGGTTCTCGCGGCGCTGCTTGTCCACCTGCACCGTCAGGCCGCCCGCCACCCCGAACGTGACGATCGAGACGCGCGGGTCGTCGATCAGCGCGTGCGCGAGGGCCCCGACGAGCGCGCGCACCATCGCGTCCTCGGACTGGTCGCCGGTCGGCATCGCCGCGACGACCCTGGAAAAGGTCCGATCGGTGCACCGCCGGAGAAGCGCGACGTAACACTCCTGCTTCGACCGGAAGTGCTCGTAGAACGCCTTGTTGCCGACGAGAGCCCGCTGGCAGAGCGCTTCGATCGAGGTCTTGGCGACACCGTCGGTCGCGAACATCTCGAGCGCGGTGTCGAGGATGACCTCGCGGCGTCGCTCCGCGCGTTCGGCGGCGTCCAGACCGAGGATCACTCGTCCGCTGTCGTCAGAGGTATCGGTCATGCGTGCCACGCATCCGACAGTAACCTGTTCTAGTTCGGCGATCGCAGCGGTTCGTCCGACCCGTCACAACTTCGATGGTCAGGCGTCGGGAACGGCGCATCCGTCGGGTCCGCAGGCGTGGCCGTCGGCGAGGAGCGTCGGCCCCCGACGGCCGGCCCACGCCTTCTCCAGGGCCTGGGCGAACACCTCCGTCGGCTGTGCTCCGGACACCGCGTACGTGCGATCGAAGACGTAGAACGGCACACCACCGACGCCGAACTCCTGCGCCTGGGCCTCGTCGCGCCGCACGTCGTCGGCGTATCGGGTCTCGTCCGCGAGCACCTCGCGAACTGCGGCCTCGGTGAAACCGGCGTCGACGGCGACCTGGACGAGGCGATCCGTGTCGCCGAACAGCGGGGCCTGCTCGGCGAAGTTCGCGACATACAGCGCGTCGAGCATCTGCTCCTGACGACCGAGTTCCTTGGCCCAGTGGAGGAGTCGGTGCATGTCGAACGAGTTGCCGTAGTCGCGGCCCGACGTCACGTACTCCAACCCCGCCTCGGCCGCGGCCGCGCCGAGCTGGCGTTCGCCCTGGGCCGCCTGCTCGAGCGTTCGACCGTACTTCTCCGCCAGGTGCTCGACGACGCTGCCGGACGTGCCCGCGGGAACGGTCGGGTCGAGCTCGAAGGAGCGGTGGACTACCGACACCTGGTCGCGGGCGTCGAACTCGTCGAGCGCGTCGGCGAACCGCTTCTTCCCGAGATAGCAGAACGGGCAGTTGACGTCGGTCCAGATCTCGACCTGCATGAGTGAGTCGCCTCCATACGGTTGTTCAGTGCGTGGGCTTCAACGCGGGCGCGGTCTCCGTTGTTCCCGGCAGCCGCACCGCGAGCATCGCGCCGAGGGCGGTCAGGGCCACGGTCCACCAGAACGCGTCGCGGAAGCCGCCGACTCCGGCCGAGCCCGCCGTCAGGACCACGGCGACGACGGCCGTGCCGACCGAGCCGCCGACCTGCTGGAAGGTCCGCGTGAGGATCGACGCGTCGTGCTTGTACGCGGCGGGCAGGCCGACGAAAGCCGCGGACATGACGGGACTGATGAGCACGCCGAGCCCGAGGCCGCGCACGAACAGGGCCGCCATCAGCCAGATCAGGCCGGTGGACTCGTCGGCCAGGGCGAACGGAACGGTCGCGGCGGCGACCACCGCGAACCCGGCGACCGCCACCCAACGCGCGCCGATCGCGTCGGTGAGACGTCCGCCGACGGTCCGGCTGACGAGCGCACCGATCCCCTGCGGCACGAGCACGAACGCCGCGGCGAGAACCGTCTCCCCGCGGACCTGCTGCAGGTACAGCGGAAGGGCGAGCATCGCGCCGAACGACGTGACGCCGAAGAAGAACAGTCCGACCGACGACGACCACACCGACTGCCGTGCGAAGACCCGCACGTCGACGAGGGTGGGACCGGCGGCCCGGGCTCCTCGGACGACGAACGCGGCGAGCAGGGCGACGCCGATCGCGGCGGGGACGAGGACGTCGGCGCGGGCGATTCCGGCGTGCATGTTCGACAGGCCGAGCAGCACCCCGACGAGCCCGGGCGCCAGGAGCGCCAGTCCGAGCCAATCCAGGCGCGTCCGGCCCGGCGACCGGTCGTCGGGGATCCGGCCGGACAGGGCGAGCGCGATCAGGCACACGGGGACGTTGACGAGGAACAGCCAGCGCCAGTCGAGCCAGTGCAGGATGACGCCGCCGACGACCGGTCCGAGGATCGGGCCGAGCGCCGTCGGCACACTGACCAGGGCGACGAGGCGACCGAGCGCGCGGCCGCCGCTCGCGGCGACGAGAACCGACGTCATCAACGGGAACAGCAGCCCCGCGCCGAGTCCCTGCAGCACACGAAAGGCGATGAGCGCCTGGATGTTCCACGCCGCGGCGCAGAGGATCGAGCCGAGGAAGAAGGCGGACAGGGTGCGCCAGACGGCCCGGGAGCCGAAGCGCAGCGCCGACCATCCGGCGAGCGGCACGGCGACCGCCAACGCCAGGAGGTAGCCGGTGTTGGTCCATTGGACGGTGCCGACGGGCGCCGACATCGCCGTCGTCAGGTTGTCGAAGCCGATGGTCACGATGGTCGTGTCGAGGATCGGCGCGATGAGGCCCGCGATCACGGCGATCGCGACGCGCTTGGCTTCGGCGGGGATGGCATCGAGCGTCTGAGTCTTCACAACACTCCTTAGATTCAGTTGCGTATCTTATTTCCCGACCGACGATAGCCTCGTGCGATAAGATGCGC
>NZ_BJOV01000008.1 GCF_009932475.1 Gordonia spumicola | reverse complement strand
GTTTGCGAGAGGTCGGGCAGGCGTTGGACGATCCGTCGTTCGCCACCGCCGACCTGTGCCGATCTGACCGCCCGGCCCGAGCAGCGGATCGCGCGCGAACGGGAATCGTCGAACGGCTCCGACGGGTGGCAGACGCGGGGCCGGAGGACTGGGAGCAGGTGCTCGGCGTCGTCGCGCTGCTGGCCGGCCTCGAGTCGGACGACGCGGGCAGCAGGCAGCGGGCGGCGCTGACCGTCGCCGATGCGGGGGTTCCGCCGGACGCGTTGGTGCGGGCGCTGCTGTCGGAGACGGACGAGAACGTCGCGGGCGCGCTGCGGTGGGCGCTGTCGCGGTCGGACGCCGACGTCGTCCCCGCGCTCACGGAAGCTCTCGCCGATGCGGACGTCGCCGTCCGCCGGCGTGCAGTGCTCGCGCTCAGTGCTGTCACGGGATCGTCCGAAGCCTTGAGAAACCGTTGTGGCGGATGATGATCCAGTGGTGAGGAGGCGTGCGACGCAGGCGCTGGCCGATCGCGGCGACGTAGGGGTGGTCGGACCGCTCGTCGACCGAATCGTGGACGGTGTCGCGGACGTCGACGCCGCCGAGGCGCTCGCCGCACTCGGTGACCCGTCGTGCGCCGATCGGCTCGGGACGGCGCTCCGCGCGGGCGGCCACGGCCCGTCGCACGGATCGCGCAGGCGCTCGGCGAGATCGGCGGCCCCGCGGCCGTCGAATTGCTCGAAAACGCTTGTCGATGACCCCGATGAGGGCACGTCTGTGACGGCCAGTACCTCCTCGCCCAACGTCGGTGACGTTTCCCGGTCCGACGCCGGGAAACGTCACCGAAGTTCTACGGCGCCACGCCGCGCGCGATGAGGGCGATGACGTTCTCGTAGTTCTCCGTCATGACGGCGCCCGGCGCCATTGCCGAGGTGAGTTCCAGGCTCGTCGCGCCGTGGACGCACGACCAGATCTGCATCGCGAGCGCCGCCGGGTCGCCGTCCCGGATGACCCCTCCCACCTGGCCGTACTGGACGATGTCGACGAGCGCGGTGAACGCGGCGTCTGCGACGACACTGTCGGGTTCGCACTGCCCGCCGAACATCAGCGAGTACAGCGTCGGATTGGCGACTGCGAACGCGCGGTAGGCCCGGCCCGCCGCGAGTAGACGCTCGGTCGGGTCGCTGTCGGCGGCGGGCGATCGCGCGGCCAAACTCGGCGAATCCGTCATTGACGGCCGCCGACAGCAGTCCGTCCTTGCCGTCGAAGTGGTTGTAGACGCCCATCGGTGCGACTCCGGCCGCGGACGCGACCGCTCGGACCGTCAGCCCGGCGGGGCCGTCGGCCTCCAGGATGCGCCGGGCCGCGTGGAGCAGCGACGATCGGACCTGGGCTGCGGGAGTGCGTCGGCTGGCGGACATGTGGCCCACCTTACTGGAACGTTGTTCTACAAAAGTGTTGACATCGATGTAGAACGGCGTACTACTGTATTGGTACGTCGTTCTACAACGGAGGAACTGATGAGAAACAAATGGCTCGCCCCTCGCCGCGCTCTGCTTCGCGGAACTGCTCGTGATGGTCGACAACACGATCGTCAACGTCGCGCTCCCCACCATCAGCCGCGAGTTGGACGCCGGGATCTCCGGACTCCAGTGGGTGGTCGACGCATACACGCTGGTCTTCGCGGGGTTGCTCCTCACCGGTGGATATCTCGGCGACCGCTTCGGCCACCGCCGGATGCTGCTCGGCGGCATCGTCGGATTCGTCGTCGTATCGGTCGGCGCGGCCCTCGCCGGATCCCTCGGTGAACTGATCGCCGCGCGGGCGGGCCTCGGTGCGTTCGCCGCGGTCGTCTTCCCCGCCACGCTGGCCTTGATCGTCGGGATCTTCACCGATCCGAAGCAGCGTGCGGCGGCCGTCGGCGTGTGGGCGGCGACGTCGGGTGTCGCGATCGCCATCGGCCCGGTGCTCGGCGGCTGGCTCCTCGAGCACTTCTCGTGGGCGTCCGTGTTCTGGGTGAACGTCCCCTTCGGGGTGGTCGCTTTCGTCGCCGTCCTCGGGGTGATCGGACCGCGTGGGCTCGAC
Source organism: Gordonia spumicola (assembly GCF_009932475.1). GTDB lineage: Bacteria > Actinomycetota > Actinomycetes > Mycobacteriales > Mycobacteriaceae > Gordonia > Gordonia spumicola. Next base: position 22,607 of record NZ_BJOV01000008.1, on the reverse strand, counting down.
GAACACGCACTGCTTCCTCGGTTCGACGCCGTCGGCGTCGTTCTGTCGATCGCCGGACTCGGGCTCCTCACGTACTCGGTCATCGAAGGGCCCGCCGCCGGCTGGGCGTCGGCGCGCACCATCGTCGGACTGCTCGTCGCGGCGGCGATCCTCGCCGTGTTCGTCGCGCACCAGCGACGCGTGAGCGACCCGATCTTCGACGTGATGCTGTTCGCGAACCGTCGGTTCGCGGCCGCCGCGGCGATGGTGGCCGTCGCGTTCTTCGCCCTGTTCGGATTCATCTTCTTGATCACGCAGTACTTCCAGGCCGTGCAGGGCTACTCGCCGCTGCAGGCGGGTGTCCGCACGCTGCCCTTCGCGCTGGTCGTCGCCGCGTTGTCGCCCGCGGCGATGGCCGCTGCTCATCGCTTCGGGCCGCGGCCGGTCGCCGTCACCGGAGCCCTGCTGATGGCGTCCGGCTTCGGTCTGGTGCAGTTCGTCGATCAGCAGTCGACCTACTTCGGGCTGATCATCTGGTCGATGATGCTGATGGCTGCCGGTCTCGCGTTCATCTCCGGCCCATGCACGCAGGTGATCATGGACGCGTTGACTCCGGAACAGGCAGGAGCGGGTTCCGCGGTCAACGACACCACCCGTGAGATCGGCGGAACGCTGGGCGTCGCCGTCCTCGGATCGGTTCTGACCTCGGTGTACGCGTCGGACGTCGCCGACCGACTCACCGCACTCGGGGTTCCCGCCCCGGCCCGAGAGATCGCCGAGCAGTCGGTGATGGCCGGCGTCGAAGTGTCCTCGCGCGCCCCCGCCGGTGCGGGCCCGGCGATCCACGACGTCGTGTCATCGGCGTTCATCGACGGTCTGGCCCAGGCGACATGGGTCGCCGTCGGCGTGTCCCTGCTGTCGGCCGCGGTCGGCGCATGGGCGCTGCGGGAACCGAGCGAAGACGTCGTCGACCAGGCGGTGCCGACCGCCGTCGGCTGATCCGCCCGAGACCGGTCTCCTCATCGATGTTCAGCGGCAGTACGCCGTCGGACGGCGATGAGGAGACCGATCTTCGGCGTCACATCCGGTCGACGCACTCCATGAGGGTGCGGATGGTCTGCCGTTGCCGGTCGAGGGGGCCGTCGAGCTTGGCGAGGAGTGTGGTGACGCCGGTGTCGGCGTAGGCGCGGAGGCGGTCGGTCACCTCGTCGGGGGTGCCGATGAGATTGGTGCGGACACCGAACTCGACCGGCACGGCTGCTTGGGCCGCCTCCTTGTCGCCGTCGCGCCACAGCCGCGCGACGGTGGCGACCTCATCGGCGAAACCGAGGCGGCTGAACGCGTCGGCGTAGAAGTTGGAGCCCGCGCCGCCCATCGCGCCGATCGTGAACGCGTAGCCGTCGGCGTGCCCGCGTGCGGCGGCGTCGCGTTCGGCGTCGTCGGCGACGAACTGCACGGCGGCCGGGGCGAGGATGTCCAGGTCGGCGAGGGTGCGGCCGGTGCGGGCGGCTCCGGTCCGGATCGGGTCGAAGAACACGTCGGCGGCCTCCGGCATGAACGCGTTGCCGATCCAGCCGTCGGCCACCTCACCGGTCAGTTCGAGGTTCCTCGGACCCATCGCGGCGATGTAGACCGGCAACTTCTCCGGAATCACCATGGGACGCAACGCTTTGCCGGTGCTGTCCGGAAGGGGCAACTGGTACACCTCACCGTCGTACGAGAGGCGCTCGCCCGCGCTGATCGTCCGGATGATGTCGACGGTCTCCCGCGTGGCCTGCACGGGCTTGCGGAAGCGGACGCCGTGCCATCCCTCCATCACCTGCGGCCCCGACACTCCGATGCCGAGGATGAATCGTCCCCCCGACAACTGCTGGAGACTCAGTCCCGACGTCGCCAGCAGGGCGGGGGAGCGCGATCCGAGCTGGACGACGAGCTGGACGATGAACGTCCCCAACGACACGCGCTCGGTCTTCGCGGCCAGATAGGCCATCGCGGTCAGCGCGTCGTATCCCCACACCTCGGGCACCCAGAGGGAGTCGACGCCCATGCGTTCGGCGTCCACGGCGAAGTCGACCGCGCCGGGCACGCGTGGATCCGTGAGTACTCCGATTCTCATGTGCGAGCTCCCTCGATAGTGGACTATGGACTAGACCATAATCCATAGAAGGGATTCGCGATGCGGTATTCGGACGGTCCGACACTCGAACTCAGCACGGTCGTCGAAGGGGCCACCCCCGAGCAGGTGTGGGATCTGATCACCGACATCACGCTGCCGGTGAAGGTGTCGCCCGAGCTCCAATCGGTCGAATGGCTCGACGGCGCCGACGCGGTGGTGCCGGGTGCGCGTTTCGTGGGGAGCAACGTGAACCCGGCGCTCGGCTCGTGGTCGACGACCGCGGTGGTCGCGGAGGTCGATCCGGGGCGACGCTGGGTGTGGAACATCGAGGGGTTCGAGCCCGGCCACGTGATGGCGACGTGGGCGTTCGAGGTGGAGCCGAGCAGCAAGGGCGCCGTCCTCCGGCAGTGGGCGCGGATGGGGCCGTCGCCGTCGGGCCTGAGCATCGCGATCTCCCGGATGCCGGAGAAGGAGGCGCGGATCGTGTCCCGCCGTCTGGAGGAGTGGAGGGTCGGCATCCAGGCCAACCTCGACTACGTGAACCGCACTCTCGGCGGCTGACGATGGCGGGTACTCGCGACGTGATGATCGACGGCGCGATCGAGCTGCTCCGCGAACGCGGTGCGGCCGGGCTCACCGTCGACGCCGTCCTCGAACGGACCGGAGCGCCGAGGGGCTCCGTGTATCACCACTTTCCGGGCGGGCGGGCCGATCTCATCGGGCAGGCGTTGACCGTCACCGGCGACACCGTCGAATCGGTGCTCGACCACCCCGACCCGGTGGCGGCCCTCGAGCGATTCGGGCGGTTCTGGAAGGGTGTGCTGCGGCGCTCAGGCTTCGACGCGGCGTGCCCGGTCGTGTCGGTCATCGTCAGCGACTCGGACGGCGACGCCCTCGACATCGCTCACGAGGTGATCGAGAGGTGGGCGGGTGTGATCGAACGGTCGCTGGCGGCGGCGGGCGTCGCGGACGCGGAGATCCTCGCGACGACGACGCTCGCCGCGATCAACGGCGCCGTCATCCTGTCGAGGTCGCGCCGGTCGACGGCGCCGCTCGACGCCGTGATCGCCGAACGTCGGGAGATGATCCGGGGGCGGCTGCGCGCGTAGACCTCGCTCGGACGTGCATCCGTTGGCCCTGCGCCCCGAACAAGCTCAGGATCTCGACGGGTCCGCGTCCGGCGCTGCCGAACCAGTGCGGGACGGTGGTCTCGAACTCGGCGACCTCGCCGGGGCCGAGGACGACGTCGTGGTCGCCCAAGATCAGACGAAGATGGCCGGACAGCACGTACAGCCACTCGTAGCCGTCGTGCGTCACTGGATCGGGGTCGCTCTGGCCGCGGGGGATGGTGATCTTGAAGGCCTGGAGTCCTTCGCGTCTCGCGGTGAGCGGCTGGATCGTCCGACCGCTGACGGTGCGTGGTGCCACGACCACCCTGGGGTCGGCGATCCGTGGTACCGCGATCAGCTCGTCGAGCGGGGTCTGGAGGGCGAGCGCGATCGGCAGCAGGAGCTCCAGGCTGGGTTTGCGTTCGCCCTTCTCCAGGCGCGACAGGGTGCTCACCGAGATGCCGGTCTCCGCGGAGAGTTCGGTGAGTGTGATGTCGCGTCGCGTCCGGAACTCCTTGATCCGGGGGCCGACGCGGTCGATGGCGTTCGTGATCGTCGGGTTCACCATGCCCCGACTGTCCTCCGCATTCCCTGTTTCGGCAAATATCTTTGCCGAAATCGGAAGGCTGTCGGACAGTGGGCGCATGAACGCGACTGCAGCAGACACTCAGAACTCCTACGACGTGGTGATCGTCGGCGGCGGGGCCGCGGGCCTCACGGCGGCACAGGTCCTCGGCCGCGCTCGGCGCCGCGTCCTCGTGGTGGACGGCGGTCGACCGCGGAATGCGCCAGCCGCCCACATGCACGGCTACCTCGGCCACGACGGTCTGCCGCCCGCGACACTCGTCGAGATCGGCCGCGACGAGGCGCGCGCATACGGCGTCCAGTTCGTCGACGGCGACGTCGCGCGCGTCGTGCCGTGCGGGGTGGAGCCGGGCTACGTCGTCACCCTCGGCGGCGGACGTGACGTGCGGACGTCGGCGATCATCGTCGCGACGGGTCTGGTCGACCACATCCCGGAGATCCCCGGACTTCGCGAGCGCTGGGGCTCGGAGGTCCTGCACTGCCCGTACTGCCACGGCTACGAGGTCCGGGACCGGCGGCTCGCGGTGCTCGGCGGCCTCAACCGCGACGCGTCGGTGCACCAGGCGTTGCTGCTGCCGCTGTGGTCGCGCGACGTCGTCTTCTTCCCGAACGGAGCCGACCTGTCCGACGCCGAACGCACGTCGATCCGGGCACGCGGGGTGGAGATCGTCGACGGCGAGGTGGCCGCGTTCGACGGCGAGGCGATCGAGATGGCTGACGGGCAGAGCGTGCCGCGCGACGTCGTGTTCGTCGGGCCGCGGTTCGACCCGAACGACGACATCCTGCGGTCACTCGGCTGCGACGTCGCGTCGCACGGATTCGTCTCCGTGGATTCCCGCGGTGCGACGAGTGTCCCCGGAGTGTTCGCCGCGGGCAACGTCGTCAATCCGAAGGCCCAGGTCATCACTGCTGCTGGAGAGGGTTCGGCGGCCGCGATTGCGGTGAACCAGTATCTCCTGCACGGCGACGTGGAGGCGGCTATCGCTTCGTGGTCCCAGGAAGGATCCCCGCGTCGATGACGGCCTTCACGTACGGGCGCATGCGGGCGATGAGGTCGCCGGCGCCTGCCCAGACGGTCTCGCCGAGCGCGTCGGTCGTGGCTTCGATGTCGTCGTAGAGGGCGGCGCCGTCGGACGTGAGGCGGTGCCCGTCGTCAGTACGTTCGGCGATGCCGCGTTCGACGAGGCTGTCGATGGACGCCTCCCACTGCTCGTCCGACCATCCGCGCGTCAACTGCGTCATCCGGCGTCCCATGACGCGGCGGCGGATCGTCGGGTCGGGGAGCGTCGCCTCGTGGAACGTGCAGGCGTCGATGCCGTCGAGGCCGTGCAGTACGAGGACGGCGATGTGGTTGTCGCCGCGCCATTCCCGCAGGATCGCGATGTTGTTCCACAGGCTCAGCAGGTTGTTGCCGTCGGGCGGGGTGGTCGCCGACCACGCCGCCGCCAGCGCGCGACCGCCCAGGGGAAGTCCCTCGGCGAGGCGTCCGAAGCCGTCGGCGAGTTCGGCGATCTCCGGGTTGTCGGCGTCGTCGCCGAGGATGTGGCGCAGCACCTCGTCGAGCATCAGGTAGCGGCGCTCGGCCACCTTCTCCAGGCCGACGTCGCGGGCCGCGGCCCAGCCCGTCGACACGAGGGCGGGGGAGAAGTTGTAGAACGTCGACGCCACGACCTCCGCGGCGGCGTCGCCGAGCGGCGCGCCCCGTCCCCCGAGGTAGAAGGCGTGCGGATCGAGTCCGGTGTCGGCCAGTGCCGCGCCGATCCCCGGATTGAAGTAGGCGACGACGTGGAACGGTTCGAGGGAGTCGTACGCGGTGCGTGCAGCGGTCATGCGTTTGACGGTAGCGGTCGACGGTCGACGAGGACGGCCCCACGATCGGTCTCGTCACTCAGATGCGCGGGCAATATGCCGTTGAAGGTCGATGAATCGACCGATTCTGGGCGCACCGAGCAATGTCCGGCGGCGTCAGGTGGCGCAGACGTTGAACTGCGTCTGGATGCGACGTTCGAGATCCAGGGCAAACGGGTCGGTCGTAGCGGACTGGGCGGAGCCGTCGTCGCAGCCGCCGATCGTCACGCTCCCGCGCCACCCGTTCTCGCTGGTGGGTGACGGGTGGCCGGTGAGTGTCCACTTGACGACGGTCGGCCGGTCTTTCGAACCGTCGGTCGTGCGGGCAGCGGAGACGATGGCGTCGTAGGCGACGGCGTCGTCGGGCAGGTCGAGTGACAGTTCGGCGATGCCGTCCCGGTTCATTCGCACAGCCGTCGGAACTGTGGGAAGGGCGGCGATGCGCGACTGCACGGCGGCCTTCACCTCGGCAGTCGTCGGTTCGACGATCCGCCACGAGGTGCCGTCGCGCCGCCGGCTGTCGACTGCGACCGTGAACGGCACGGCGACGATGCGGAAGAGTGCGTCGACAGTCGCAGTCGGGGAGTCCGTCACTGCGGGTCCCAGGTCGATGACGCGGTCGCCGGCGCTGCGCGCGTCCACAGTGCCCCACAGTGGTTCTGCGAGCCTGGTCGCGACGGTGTGCAGTGGGATGTCCGCCGTGTCCGACTGTTCGGTGAACGTCAGCGTCGAGGTGCGCGTCACCCGCAGTACGCCGACCGGGTCGTAGTCGGCGAGCGCGCCCGCCTGGGCGGCGTCGATACGGCGGGCGACGGCGTCCACCTGGGCGGGAGTCGCGGTGAACATGTCCACGGTCAACTTCACGTCGTATCCGGACGACCAGTGATTGTCGTAGTACATGTCGACGGCCGTCACACCCGGCATGGCGAGCACGTCGTCGTGCAGCGCGTTCGCTTCCTGAGTCCGGTCGCGAGTGCACGACGCGAGGCTCGTCGCACTGACCGCGACGAGTGCGGCGGCGGCGAGAGGTCGGAGGCGCATGCGCTGGAATGTACCCGTCGATCGTCCGGGCGGCGGTCGGCTGAACGCCGTGGATGGTCGGGGCTCGGATGTTGACGTACCCCTGCCAAAACGCTCTGACCAGGGGTTTCGTGGAGCCGATGACGGGAATCGAACCCGACCTGACATCCCACAAAATAGCCTTGACCTGCATGAAAGCGCTCCAGAGTGGGTGGAAATGGGTGGGACGCGACCAGCGGGAATGCCGCGCCGTGTTGACATGTCAACACCTGGCGGCCCGCAATGCGCCGCCGTCGGTCATGCCGTCCACGACCAGTCGCCGTCGGTGGCGGCCTCGATCTGTGCGACCTCGATCGGGTCGAGGTGCTGCATTCGGCACGCCGCCGCCTGCCGGTCCACCCACAGGTGGTCGGCGAGGTCGGCGACGGTCGGGTGCCGCAGCCACCGGAAGGCGTCGACGAGCTGGTCGGTGGTGATGAGCCGGCGTGCCGTCTCCCGCTCGACGGCTGCCTCGCTCGCGTCTGGCTGCTCGATGTGGATGATCTCGTGCGTGAGGGTGGTCCGCCGCTCGGCTTGGGTGAGGCCGCGGTGCAGCCAGATCTTGCGCTCCCCGAGGAGTCCCATCGCGTCGCCCGCGAGGCGGCGCGTGCAGTCGATGATGAGGTCGGGGTGGTGGTCGCGGGCCCACCGCCACGGATGCCATGCGTTCATGTCCGGCATGTGACCACACCCCGCCGACAGAAACCGCCGCGACCAGGAACTACACGCGTGTTATTCGTCCCAGCCGGTGTCCTGGTTCTCTTCGCCGATGCCGTCCGCGCCCTCGTCCTCGAACCCGAACTTCGGGTCCAGTCGCCGGGCCGCGATCGCATCGTCCGGCCGCTCCGGTAAAGCCTCACGCCTTGATCGACGCTCCGACAAGTCTGTGGGCTTGTCATCGTTCTTCTGGTCTTCGGTGCCCTGTGCTCGCGCGGCCGCCGTCGGATCGGCGGCGTCAGTGGCAGGTTGTTCGGCATGGGGTATCTCCTTCTGAAGTTCGGCGATTGTGCTGCGGATGACCACTACGGATGCGTCAAGGTCATCTACCGCTCGAGACTTGTCGGATGTAGAGAGGGATTCGGCCGCAGAGTCGAGCAGTCTCCCGGCCGCGCGGATGCGCCTGTCTGCGATGACGCTTGCGCGATCCGGCTGGTGGCGCATTGTCTCTTGAATGTCCGCGAGGTCTCCAAGCACAGACCTGTACCGGGATTCTTCGGGGGTGTTGTCGGGCACATCGACTTGGTTCGGGTCGATATAGAAGCGTTCCTCGCCGAACTCATCAACAGCCGCCAGTCCATCGATCGCGATCGCGGACCCACCACTCTTGATGCTGTCGAGCGAACCTGGCTGCCACTGGAGCGCCACCTCAATCTTCCGCAGCGTTCGGTCTCGAGGCCAGCGTTCGCCACGCTCCAGGGAGCGAAGCGTCTTCGGATCGACACCGGCTGCTGACGCGAGACCTGCAGCGTCCATCTGCAGACGCGCCCTCCGGTTCGCAACGATCTGGCCGACCTCTCCAAGCTGTCGTTCGTTCATGGCTCAAGTGTGAGGGGAACACCAAGGAACATCAACAGCGACACTTCAGGGAACACCACCTGCTAGAGCGGAAAAACACGAAGGGAACTACATAGATGTAGTTCCCTTCTGACGTGCTCAAACATGGAAGTTCCGCAATGTTCCCTCGGGCACTGTTGACATGTTCCCTATAGTTCCCTACGGTTGGTAACTATGAACGAAGACAGGGAACACACGGGAGCAGTGCTCCGTGCACTACGGGAACTCAGGGGCTTCAAGCCCGACGAGTTTGCGGGGAAGATCCGCATCTCGCGCCCCTACCTCGCCAACATTGAAGCTGGCCGCAAGCCGCTGACAGACGTCCTCCTGGCGCGCTCCGCAAGGGTCCTTGAGGTACCGCAGATCGCCATTCGTCGCCCCCCGGAAGACGAGGTCGCTTGATGGCTTCCGACGATATGGAGTTCATGCTTCGCGCGACTTCGTCGATCTGCGATCCCGAAGGTGCGCTTGCGCTCGACGAGCAGGAGCAGGTGATCGAGCGCGGCTTGCAGTCGTTCATCGAGATCGGGCGAGCACTGGCGACCATCCGCGACGGACGCCTGTACCTGCACAAGTACTCGTCATTCGAGGCCTACTGCCGGAGTCGGTGGAACCTCACCCGGAAGCGCGCCTACGACCTCATGTCGGCCGCGACTGTCGTGGACGGCATGGAAGCCGCGCTAGACATGGCGATGTCACCAATTGGTGACACCACGTTGCCCGCGAACGAGGGGCAGGCGCGTGAACTCGCCGGGCTTGATCCCGCCGAAGCGGTCGGCGTCATGAATGAAGTCAATGACGAGACCGGCGGCAAGCCAACTGCTGCCGCGATCCGTGACGCGGTTCGCGCTCGCCAGCAGATCACCGCAACCGACGAAGACGGGACCGAAGTCGGCGGCATGGTCGACGACCGTGATCCCGTGGACATGTCCGACCAGGACTGGATCGACGCCGCCTACGACGCCGACGCCCTCATCGAGGACGAGCCCGCAGACGAAGACCGTCCGATCACCGAGCCGTCGCCCGCCCCTGCCGTGCCGACGCCGCGCCGTCGGCCGCTCCCCGAATCGTTCGACACTGCCGTCTTCAACCTGAAGCGCGCCGTCGACACGGTCGCCCGCCTCACAGCGGACGACCGCCTGGAAAAGAACAAGGACCAGGTCAAGGCGTCCAACCTGAGTGACCTGGTCCGCGTCCGCGACGCCCTCAACGGCGTCATCAACACCATCGAAGGATAACCCATGTCCCAGCCCAACAACGACGACAACGTCATCCGATTCTTCGGCAAGCCCGTCTCTGCGAACCTGCTCGTCACACCGCAGACCGCGCGCCGCGTCCTCGCCAAGAACACCCGCAACCGGCCCATCAACGAACATCACGTCCAGCAGCTCATCCGCGAGATGGAGTCCGGCCGCTGGGTGTACAACGGCGAAGCGATCAAGTGGTCCGTCGACGACGTCCTCCTCGACGGACAACACCGGCTCACTGCCCTGTCACGGATGCCCGACGACTTCCCCGGCATCACGTTTCTTGTGGTCCGCGGCCTGCCCACCTCGTCGCAAGACACGATGGACCAGGGCCGCAAGCGCACCGCTGGTGACCAGCTCTCCATCGACGGACTCGTCGGAGCGTCGAGCCAGCGGATCATCGCCGGAGCGATCCGTGTCTACATCGAGTGGGTCGAAGGCCGATTCTTCGGCGACCGCGTCCGCAACCGCATCTCGAACCCGGAGATCGTCGAGTGGGCACACCAGCACCCCGTCGAAATGGCGATGCTCCGCGACATCGCGGGCGAACGCCTCCGCCGGATCAAGGCCCGCCCGTCGGTGACCGTCGCGGTCATGCTGATGCTCCGCCAGGTCGACGGCGAAGCGCAACGCGCGTTCTGCGAATCCCTCATCACCGGCGCCAGCCTCGACCCCGGGAACCCAATCCTCGCACTGCGAGACCGGCTCGAGCGGATCAACCAGCAGAAGGTCATCACATCCGACCGAGACCTCGTCGGATTCTTCCTCGTCGCGTGGAACGCGTGGCGTGACGGTAAGTCACTCGGCAAGCTGCAGCGCCCCAAGTCCGGAGCCTGGACCCTCGACACCTTCCCGGAGCCGAAGTGATGAGCATGAACGACACTGCACGATTCACACTCTTCGATCGTCCCGAAGTCAAGACGACTGTGGTTGACGGGGTCACCCACATCGGCGATCTGGATCGCGACGTCGTCCAGGAGTTCGGATTCATTGAGCCGCACGACGCGAGGTCCGACATGATCGGATCGTTGGGGCTCGACGGCCGTGAGTGCGTCGACCTGTACAACGCGCTCGCGGATCACCTCAATACCTTCCGACTGGCGAAGGCGGTGTCGGCATGACCGCGACGAAGCTCGCGTGGGCCCCGACGTTCCGGTCGGGTGGGGACGTGACGCCGCTGTCGGTGACGGTGCTCGACCACACGGACCGCGAGGTGCTGGTGACGGTGTGGGATGACCGCTTCGGCGAGACCGCAGTGTGGCGGGTCGCCGCCGACGCTGTGATCGAGGTGGCGGCATGAGCGACCTGGACCGCATTCACGCACTGCTGGGTGAGATCGCGACGGAGACGGTTCCGTGCGACGGGTTCGACGTCGCATTCCCGGCGCTCACGGTGTCCGGGCATGGCGCGGACGTGCAGGTGATCTACGCCGACCGAGACGAGTACCAGCAGCAGGATGCGCCGGAGTTGCGTGTCCGGCACTTCGACGACACGCCCTGGGCGTCGATCTTCGTCATCGGCCAGCCCGGCGAGTCGATCATCGACGTCCTGGAGCGGGCGGTCGTCTTCGTGCGCACGGAAACGCCGGTACCGCTGTGACCGCTGTGACCGCTGTGACCGCGCCCGCGATCGTGTCGCGTCGTGTCGGCGGCACGCCGCTCGACGTCGCCAAGACCACCGTCACCATCCACCAGCAGCAGGGGGGGCTGGTCGACGTGACGATCGACGACCCCACCCACCGCGACGTCACCACGAGGGTGACGGTCCGCGTCGACGACCTTCTCGCAGCGATCGGAGACCAGCAATGACATCTGCACACGTCACACACCTGAAGCCCGTCCGGCGGTGGCTCCGCGACTTGGGCGCTACGCACGTCGTCGTGGAGGGTGCACGCATCGGCCGACGGAGGATGTCTGTCCACTACGCGCTCGCGCAGGTCCGCACCATGCCGATCGTCGACGCCCACGTCAATCAGATGAAGGGCGTCGCGTCGATCGCCGGGATTGACCCGGTCACGCAGACGGTGCGCACCATCGCGATCCTGCACCAGCCGACGATCCGCATCCCGGACGGTGTCGACGCAGAGGGCCGCGCCGCCTTCACCCACCGACCGTGCGAGGAGGCGGCATCGTGACCAGATCACTCATAGACGTGGAGCGTCACGTCGAGGACGTCATCGAGGACTTCGACTGGCTTGTCGGCGGCGGAGTGTCGCCAGAGCATGCCGCGTCCCGCGTCGGCGTCGCCCTGTCGACGATCAGCACCTACCGGTCGCGGTCGAAGGCGGCATCGTGACCGCCGTCGAACCGGCCGTCATGTCAGAGCAGGCGGCGGAGGCGTTCGAGGTCTTCGTCGATCGCACGGTGACGCACGCCGCCCGCGTCTGCGAGGGCATGACCCCGCTCGCATCCCAAGAAGCATTCGCGCCCGTTCTCGACGCCTGGCAGGCATTCCAGCAGGCGCAGGCCAACCACCAGGAGGATCCCGATGTCTGACTTGATGGACGCGGCGACGATCGCCGAGCGCTTGTCGCCGCCGAATGGCCGGCCCCGGTCCGCGGATTGGGTGCGGCGGAAGATGGTCAAGGAATGGCCGCACACCAAAGTTGGCGGATTCCGTGGCATGACCGAGGCTCAGTTCCAGGAGACACTGGCTCGACTGAGGGTGGAGCCGAACCCCGATCCTGCCGACCGCCCGTCTGGCTTGTCGCCGCGGTCGCGGTCGAAGCGGGCGTCGTGAGCACGCGCCTGATCGACGCGGCGTGCTGCGACATCGTGTGCGGCGACATCGCCGGATACGCGCCCGGCCCGTCCGGGATGCTCGCGCACATCGCGATCACGTCGCCGTTCGGCACGCGTCTTGCGTGGATCGAATGCGACGACCTTCTCATCATCACCACCTGACCACCATTGCCGCTGGTCTCGCCCCGAAGAGGGAGCGGGGCGAGACCAGCCCACCGAAAGGACCATCATGACCATCATCACGGTCACCACCCAGCAGGAGTTGGACAAGGCGCTCGCCGACAAGGCGTGCACGATCTACGTCGAGTCGCCGGACGGCGTCTGGCTGACGCTCAACAGCTCGGGCAGCTCGCACGTCGTGGCGGGGGGCAGCTCGCACGTCGAGGCGGGGGGCAGATCGCACGTCGAGGCGCGGGACAGCTCGCACGTCGAGGCGCGGGACAGCTCGCACGTCGAGGCGCGGGGCAGATCGCACGTCGAGGCGTGGGACAGCTCGCACGTCGTGGCGGGGGGCAGATCGCACGTCGTGGCGCGGGGCAGATCGCACGTCGTGGCGGGGGGCAGCTCGCACGTCGAGGCGTGGGACCGCTCGCACGTCGAGGCGGGGGGCAGATCGCACGTCGAGGCGCGGGACAGCTCGCACGTCGAGGCGCGGGACAGCTCGCACGTCGAGGCGTGGGACCGCTCGCACGTCGAGGCGCGGAGATGCGTCGCCATCCACCTCCACTCACAGCGCGTCACCCTCGACGGCGGCGTCGTCATCGATATGACCGCGGTCGACATGACCGACCCCCGCACGTGGTGCGAGGTCCGCGGCGTCAAGGTCATCCCCGGCGAGACGACCGCCGACGACATCGCGGTCGTCTTCAAGGCGGTCGACGACAAGTGGACGACACCACGCGGCGTCGACTACCGCCCCGGCAGCACGCCGGAGGCCCCCGACTGGGAGCCCACCACCTTCTGTGGTCACGGCCTCCACTTCGGGGTGTCGCCGTCGCGCTCGGCCGACTACCTCCAGGATGCGACGCGCTTCGTCCGCGTCGGTGTCCTCCTGTCAGAGATGGTGCCGCTCGACGACAAGTGCAAGGCGAAGCGCGTCGTCACGGCGTGTGTCGCTGTCGACCGTGAGGGCCGCGAGGTGACGGCATGAGCACGCACGTCTATGACCAGCTTCTCGACGGCTCGACGGTCGTCGTGGACCGTGCCGAGTGGGAGCGACTGCACCCCGACTCCACGCCCGACCGCATGGACGACGACTGGGCGTACTTCGGCGCGGATGCCGAGGCGCGACTCACGGTCGACGGTCCGCTCGTTTGGAACGGCCGTCGCTGGGGCCGCATCGACGAGGCCGAGCGGAGCGCGCTGGACACGCTCCGGGCGGTCGCGTGGGCACGCGGGGCGACGTCGTGAACGCCGCCGCGGACGCGCTCATCGCCTGCGTCATCGGCTTCACCGGATGGGTGATCGGCGTCAGCATGGGCCTGCGCGTCAAGCCCGGCAAGCTCGACGTCCCCGACGACCACCCCGCCCTCGGCGGGCCGCTCGGCGACATCGTCCGCAACGGCAAGGTGCGGCGATGAGCCGCGACACATGCAGCTGCGCGTACGGCCCCGCCACCTCCTGGCGGCACGAGCCGCACTGCATGACCTACGGCGCGTGGTGCGAGGACTGCGCCACCGACACCCACACTGCCGATACCTGCACCAACACCATCATCGTCCGGGAGGCGTCATGACCACGGGCATCATCCTCGATCACGCGGTCGATCCCGGCTCGCCGGAGTGGCTGCGGCACATGACGGCGTCGAAGATCGCCGCCGTCGTCGGCCTCTCCCGCCACGACACCCCGCACTCGCTGTGGCACAAGATGGCCGGCACCACGCCGCCCGAACCGCAGACGCGGGCACAGACGCGGGGGCACGTGTTCGAGCCGCTGATCCGCGGGTGGCTCGCCGAGCTGCACCCGGAGTGGGCGGTCGCGTCGACCGGGACGTGGCAGCACGCGACGGAGTCGTGGGCGCTGGCCCAGCCCGACGGCGTCGTCCACGTCGACGGGCGGCTCGCGCTCCTGGAGATCAAGACCGCGCGTGACCACTGGATGTGGGCGCGTGACGGCGTCCCCGTCGCTTATCAGGCGCAGGTCCAGTGGCAGATGTGGGTGACCGGCGCGTCCCGCTGCCTGGTCGCATCGTGTGGAGGCGACGAGCTGATCGACATGAAGCCCGCCGAGACGTGGATCGACGCTGACGAGGGCGTGCAGCGGTGGCTTGCGCGTGAGGGGCGACTGTTCCTCGACTCGCTGGACCTCGGCATCGCCCCGGCCGCTGACTACCGCCGCACCGAGGATCGGCAGGCGTTGCGCTGGCAGCACCCCGTCGTTGTTGACGATCCCGGCGTCGAGATCCCCGACGAGATCGCCGGCGCCTTCCTGGCCGCGATCGGCGCCCATGACGTCGCGGAGTCGGCGAAGGCGGTCGCGGCCGCCGAGCTTGCCGCGTTCCTCGGCGACAGCAAGAAGGCGACGTGGCGCGGCGTCACGCTCGGCACGCGCCGCAAGGGCCGCGGCGACGGACCGCCCACATTCTCCACAGCACCCAAGCTCGCCGACAAGGCCAGCGACCTCCTGAAAGGACTCGAAGCAGCATGAGCACCGACCTTGCCTTGATTGGCACCGACTCGGCCCGCGAACTCGCGGTTAACGCGGAGCGGGCCCGCATGATGGCGGGTGCGCGTGATGCGCTCCCGCGCCAGTACCGCGACAATCCGGCCGCCCTTCTGGTGGCGTTCGAGTTCGCCGACGCTCTCGGCGTGCCCCGCATCAGCGCCCTCACGGGTGTGCACATCGTCGATGGAAAGCCGACCGCGTCGGCTGACCTGATCGGCGCACTGGTCCGCAAGGCAGGCCACAAGCTCCGCGTGAAGGGCGACGAAACCTACGCGGAGGCGGTGATCATCCGCGCGGATGATCCCGACTTCGTGCCCGACCCGATCCGCTGGGATTTGGACCGCGCCCGCAAGGCTGGCCTTCTCGGCAAGAAGGGGCCGTGGCAGTCCTATCCAGGCGCGATGATGCGCGCCCGCGCGGTGACGGAAGCGGCCCGCATGTGGGCGTCGGAGGCGCTGTTCGGCGTCATCTATGCGCCGGAGGAGTTGGGTGTTGACGTCGACGTGGACGGCGCGCCGATCGCGGATGCGCCGCGCCGCGTGGAGTCGGAGCAGGTGCAGCAGCAGCCCGCGCCGATCGCCGAGCCTGCTGCGCCCGCCGCCGAGCCGGTCCCGGCGGACATGGCGGCGCGCATCGCGGCGTCGGAGGACGCGGAGGGCTTGCGGAAGCTGGCGGACTTCCTGCCGCGCAAGTACGGCGACACGGACGAGGTGGCGGACCTGCTGCTGGCTATCGCACAGCGCATCGACGCCCTGACTGCGCCCGCCGAGCCGGAGCCGGAGCTGACGCCCGACGCCGACGTCGTGGATGTGGAGGTGCAGTCATGAGGCGCACCCCAGAGTCGACCCCGTGCCAGGGCCGAAGCGAGTTCACGTCGGATGACCGCGACGTCCTGTTGCGGGTGGCGATGGTGTGTTTCCACTGCCCGGTCCGTGTCGCGTGCCGTGAGGGTGCGGAGGCGCGCGGCGAGTCGTTCGGCGTGTGGGGCGGGAAGGTTTTCGCTCGCGAGTCGCGCCCACCGGGCCGTCCTCGGCGGTCAGTATGCGCTAAGGGTTTGCATGACCTGACGGACCCGGCCGCGGTGCATGTCGGCCCGAGTGGCGGGCAGTGCAGGGCGTGCCGTCGGGCCGCCTCGAATGCGGCGAAGACTCGGAAGCGGTTGTGTGAGTGCGGCACGTGGGTGTCGTCCGGCAATCAGGGGGCGCACCGCCGGACGGGGCTGCATGCACGCCGGATGCTCGCCGAGGCGGGTGAGGGCGGTGAGTGAACTGACACTGTTCGACCTCCCGTCGGTGTCCTCGTGGCGCTGCGCGTGTGGCGCGACCGTCCGCCGAGGATTCCTGACCCAGCATCGCCGCACGGCGAAGCACGCCCGACAGATGGAGGCAGCAGCATGACCACGATCGATCCCACCACCTGCAAGCCCGGCGAGGCGTACATGGTCCGCGTGGATGGCCGCGAGTCGATCGCGGTCCGCCTGGACGACGACAGCCGCCCGTGGTGGATCACCGCGGGGTGGCGCAGCGACGACCTCAACACCTGGCACCCCGACTCTGCCGTCACCGTCCTGCACCGTCTCGTCCCCGAGCCGGAGGAGAAGGTGCTCGACGTGCCGATGCAGCCGTGGGACATCCTGCGGGAAGCGGAGTCAATCGCGCGGCACCTCGACGGCATCGAGCGTTCCTCGATCCTGGCGCACGCCAACCACCTCGAACGTGAGCACCGCGCCGCGCAGGAGAAGGCCGAGCAGGACGCCGCGCGGGAAGCGCTGATCGTGAAGGCGGCTTCGGTGTCCGTCACGCATCCGAACGGCGCTGTCGTCTCTGTCGGCCTTCCGTATGCTCGCGCGCTCGCCGATGCTGGCTACCTCGCCGAGGCGGTGCAGCCGTGACCGCGCAGGACGTGATCGCCGCGCACCGATGCATGGGACCTGACCTGATCAACGCCGAGTCCGGGTGGGTGGGCGCGTGTACCTGCGGGTGGCGCGGCACGGCCCCGGTGCGGACACGGGTCGACTGGGAGCGCGAGCACGCCGGACACCAGGTCGACGCCCTCGCCGCCGCCGGGTACGCCGTCGTGAGGTCCGACTGGGCCGCCGGCCAGCGAGTCACCACGGGGCGAGGCCGCACCGCGACCAGCCCTGCCTACGTCGGAGTGATCGACGAGATCATCCCGACGTACCGGATCGCGCTCGACGGCGGAGGTACAGAGACTCGAGGATCTGACGGGATCACCGCCGCTCACGCCGAGGCGGGTGAGGGCCGTGGCTGACCTGGACATGTGGCCTCGCATCGAGGCCGCGATCTACGACACCAAGGTCGGTCGCGCAGACGCCGAGTGGCAGTGGCCCCGATGTCACAAACGCGGCTGCCAGTGCCAGAACGACATCGACTTCGTGTTCAGCCTGTTCACCAAGGCGATCGCCGACAGCGTCTACAAGGAGTTGCTGTGCAAGGCCGTCACCGAACCGGA
Organism: Gordonia spumicola; assembly: GCF_009932475.1. Classification (GTDB taxonomy): domain Bacteria; phylum Actinomycetota; class Actinomycetes; order Mycobacteriales; family Mycobacteriaceae; genus Gordonia; species Gordonia spumicola. Next base: position 5,233 of record NZ_BJOV01000008.1, on the reverse strand, counting down.
CGACGGCGGTGTGCGATGACCGGCCGTGATCCCGCAGTCGAAGCTGCACAGCGGGCGTGGGACGGCACCGACTGTCACGGGTTCGCCTCGCAGGGCCACGCAATGGAGTCCGCCGCCCGCGCGGCCCTCGCTCCGATCCGCGAACTGCACAAGCCATACCTCTGCCACTGCGACACGCCGCACCACGCGTGCGAAGGGTGCCTCGAAGAGTGGCCGTGCGACACCGCCCGACTCATCTACACCAGCGAGGAGCTGACCAATGACTGACGAGTTTGACGTGGCCGACAGGCTGTCACCATCCCCAAAGGATGATCAATCCGACGTCGCGTCTCGTGCCCGCGCCGCCCTCGACGGCATCACGCCCGGCGATTGGGCCACGTACACGTCCGACAAGGGGCAGATCGCAGTCGTCAGCCCTGACGAGAAGTTCTTCATCGCACTCCTGCACCCGGACGACTGCGACACAGACATGGGCCGCGCGAACATCACGCTGATCGCCGATGCGCCCACCCTCGTCCGCGACCTGCTCGCCGAGAACGAGCGGTTGCGGGATGACCTGCGGGTCGAGCGCATCACCACCCACCTGTGCGAGTCCGTCGACGCCGACCTCCGCGAGGCACGCGCCGAGGTTGAGCGGCTGACCGCCGAGCGGGATCAGGTGATCGCCGCGCATCAGCGGGCCGAAGCACGCGCCACCCTCCACCGCGAAGAACGCGACGAGGCACGCGCCGCCGTCGACCGCGAGGCCGACATCTGGCATCACCTGTCCCTCGCGGCTGGTGGGCCCGTCGGCACGCACGGTGACGCCGTCGACGCGATCGCCAGCCTGCGGCGGGAAACCGACCAAGCCGGGGCAGCAGAGCTACGCGTCCGGCAGCTGCACTCGCCCGTCGACTGCCGGTGCGGCTGCGGCAACACCATCTGCACCGAATGCCCCAGCGAGAACCACCCGTGCCCGACCATCCGCGCGTTCGACGGGGAGGCGTGATGGCTAGCGGCGTCGCACGTACACGAGCTGCGGGCAGTGCAGGCACTCGTAGAACACGGTCGCCGTCGTCGACCCGTCCGGAGGCGCCCCCCACGACCTCACTGCGTTGTCCCGCAGGATCAGCATCCGATCCGGCGTCGACCACGCAACACCGCACCGAGGGCACGCCGCCGGGATCGTCTCAACGACACCCCGCTCGGTCTGCCGCCACTCCGCACCATCCCACCAACACCACGCCATGCGGCGACGGTAGCGCCAACCACCGACAGAAGACGTCGTCGTGAAGTCCTGCACGCATCTCCAAGCCCTCGCCATCAATGCCGTCATCACCACGCTCGCGATCGGCATCTGCCTGTTCGCCGCGTTCTACCAGCCCTGAAAGGAGCCTGTCGTGACCACCACCGAAGTTGTCGCACTCGTACGCACCTGGCTCGACGACCTCCACGCAACACACGCCACCATCACCGGCCCCAACATCAGACCCCGACGCCTCGCCACCGCCACCATCCTCAGCCTCATCCGCACCCTCAACCCCATCAACGCCACCATCGTCAACGATGTCGCGAACGTCGCCGCAGCACCGTACGGCGTCGTCCGCACCGAACTCCGCATCGCCGACCCGTGCATCCGGCACACCACGTGGGAGCACCTCGGGGCAGGTGCAGCATGAGCCTCACCAGAGCCCAGCACGCCACCGCCCAACGTCTCCTCGACGACGGCTGCTCCTACCGGGAGACAGCCAGAACCCTCGGCGTCGGCCGCGCCAGCGTCATGAAAGCACTCCCAGGCTACGGCTGGACATACCGAGAGGCCGGTCAGTTCCGGGCGGCGACCCGCGACCGGGCAGCGGAGAGGCGGCCGGCATGAAGAAGCTTCTCGACCCCGACATCTGCCCGCACCTCACTCTCGACGCACGGGACCCGCGGCACCCGCGATGCCGCCAGTGCGGCACGCCGTGGCCGTTCGTCCACGCCGCAGGGCAGGCCGATGAACCGACACTCTTCGGAGGTGCACAGTGACCGCCAACGACGACCGCAGAAGACGCCTTGACGCGCACGCCCGCGGTGAGTGGTGCGACGCCTGCGGAACCCAGCAGTGGCCGCACGGTGACGAACCCGACGAACTCGTGCTGTTCGCGATGCCGGCAGGGGAGGCGGCATGAGGATTCGGTCAATCAAGCCAGAGTTCTGGCGCGACGAGACAATCGTGTCCCTTCCCATCAGCGCGAGACTGACGTTCATCGGACTCTGGTCCTATGTCGACGACAACGGCGTAGGGGATGCGCGACTGTCATCGATCGTCGCGGATCTGTACGCACATGACCTCTCATGCAATTTGCAAGAGACACTCCGGAGTGTCTCCGGAGACTTGCAGCAATTGCAAAACGCCGGATTGATCGTCATGTACACAGACCCAAACCAGGCTCGACGCGAACTCGTGTTCATCCGCAACTGGGACAAGCACCAAGTCGTCAACCGGCCAAGCAAAGGGCACTCCTACCCTCTCCCAACAGCGGAAATGCTCGACCAGGCAGACACTCATGCAAATTGCATGAGTGTCTCAAGAGACACTCCGGAGACACTCAGTGCTGGAGCAGGGGAGCAGGGGAGCAGGGGAACAGGGGAATCTCTTCCTCCCGCACTTAGGACTGAACCTCACCAGCGCGCGAGCGCGAACACGCGCGAGACGCGAGCCGAAGTCCGAATGCGCGAACTCAACGCCACAGCCCGCTCCGCCGAAGCCGACCGCTTCGCAACAAGCTTCAACCAGTGGGCCGGCGGAGGGATCCCGTCACAGACGCTCATCGAGATCGCCCAGGAAGTCGACACACTCCTCGGCGACCGCATCGACCCCGTGCAGATCGCCGACGGCATCAAGGCATGGCACGCGAGCGACCGGATCTACCCGTCACAGATCCCCAGCTTCGTCGCCAAAGCCGCCAGACCCGCCGACACACCCAAGCCGACGAAGGCGACCCTGCGGGCCGTGTCCACCCTCGACGACGCCGAAGCGCTCATCGCCCAATTCCAGGAAGGCACCGCATGACCCAGCAGCCGACCCCCGACACCATCCGCGCCGTCGCTGCCGCCATCAGCCGCGCCGAAATCCACGACGACCGAATGACATCCGACCCGGCCCGACTCCGCGTCTGGGCCGAGACATGCCAGCCGCACGGCATCACGGACACAGCCCTCGCCTGCCGTGCCGTCGACGAGCACTACACGCGGCCTGATGCCGACACCCTCCGCGTCGGAACATTCGTCGGCACCTACCGGCGCCTGCGGGCGATCGACGCCGAAGCCGACAAGGGCTCCGCGGTCGCCGCGCTCCCGGCAGGCGACCCGCAATCCGGCGGTCTCCCCATTGCCGCCGAGGGTGAACCGGTGTGGGCCGCGTACGACCAGCACGGCGCGATCGACCTGCCGTGCGAGACGTGCGGCGCGGGGGAGCGGGAAGCGTGCGTCAACCTCTCGACCAAGCTGACGCGCAAGATCCCGTGCACATCCAGAACTGCGCATGGGTACAGGAAGGCGCGCCGATGACGACGTTCACGATCGACCTGCCGTATCGGACACCGCCACTCACGCTCAACGGCGGTGTACCCACGTCGGTACCGGCGATGCGAGCCAAAGCCCGCCAGATTCGCTCCGTACGGGCTGACGCCGCAACCCTGGCCCGTCACACCAACCTGCCCCTGAAAGTCGCCCACGCGACGATCCAGCTCCACTACGCCCCATCGCAGACCAGGCACCGAGACCCGATCAACCTCACGCCCACCCAGAAGGCGTTAGTCGACGGCCTCCGCGACTACGGACTCGTCGAAGACGACGACAGCCGGTACGTCACCGATCTGATGCCCGCCATCCACCCAAAGACCGGAACCGGCGTCGGCCGACTCTGGCTCACCATCACCACCCAGGAGGCCGAAGCGTGACCGCCGAACCCGCTTGGTGCTGGGTCTGTGACCGCACCTGTCCACCGCCGCCCGTGTGCGGCACCGACTGCGACACCAGCCCCGAAGCCGAGACCGCCGACCGCATGACCCGAGAGGACCACAGCTAATGACCAGCAACCAGAGCGACCGGACGCTTGACCCCGCACGTTCGATGGTGTCTCGCGCGCACGAGCACTTGCAGCGGCACGAGGTGAAGCGGCTTCGTGAAGTCCTCGCCGGCGTGCCTGGCCTGGTCGAGGATCTGCTCAACGTCGAGTGTCGCACCGCACGGCTGTCGAAGCCGGGCATGAGCAAGGGCCACAGACCGAAGCAGCTCGGGTCGTCGATCCCGTTCCACATCGGTGCCGCCGAAGCGGCCGACCTGCTGCACGCGACGCTCGTCGGATGGGTGCGCGTCATGCTCGACCAGGGCCGCGGGCGGGGGCGACCCGCAGACGCGACACTGTCCATCGCGGCATGGCTGCACCGCAACGCCGAAGCCCTCGCTCTCTGCGAGGGATCGGCCGAAGCGCTCGACGACATCGAGTCGGCCGTCGCGGAGTGCCGGCGCATGGTGGACATTCCGCCGGACGACGAGGTCGTGATCGACCCGCGGCGGCTCGAAGCGGCGAACAAGTCCCTCGTCACCCTGTCCACCATCGAGACCATCGCGCGGAAGATTGGGGAGCCGGGACGCGGGCTGAACCGCGAGCGACTGAGACTCCTGGCGAAGCATCGGGACGTGAAGCCGGCGAGCGAGGACGGCCAGTCCGGGACCAAGTTCTACCGGCTCGGCGACGTGATCGACGCACACCTGCGACGCAAGGCGCGCATCAGCGAGAAGTTGTTGTGAACAGGTAGAATGAGGATAACGGAAAGGCCCCGGCGATCGCTGGAACGACCCCGGGGTGTGGACGAACTACGAAGGAGTTCGACATGGGAAAGACTAGCCGCTGGGTCAATCGCCGCGCGACCCACTACATCGATTCGGAGGCGGCGACCTGCTGCCACCCCGACTGCTACAAGCCCTCGTTCGAGGACATGGCGACCGTGATCCCGCTCTGCGAAGAGCACGTGTACGTCGTCTATCGACAGACGAACCAGATCCTCGGCACGCGGACCGGAGTGGACCAACAGTACGAACTGCTGCCAATGGAGGCGGAGTTCATCCCCGGCCCGTGCCCGGGATGCGGGACTACCGGCCTGCTCGTCGGACTGGCGAACGGCATTGTCGAATGCCGCGCTGGGTCGTGCACCTACTCGCAGGAGCGAACCAAGTTTGGCGCCCACCGCCGAAAGCTGATGGGTAA
>NZ_BJOV01000007.1 GCF_009932475.1 Gordonia spumicola | reverse complement strand
GGCGATGGCGGTGCCGTCCGTGCCCGAGGCCGTCGCCGGCCCGATATGCGGCCGGTCGTCGGTCCGGGTGCTGATTCCGGCGCCGGTTCCCGTGGTGAGCTGGGCGGAGAACATCGGATACGACAGGGACGGTGACCTCTGGGTCTCGCGCACCTGCAGAACGTGATCGACAGGTACGACGCACACGGGCGACACGTCGGCGCGGTCCGGGTGCACGCTCCCGGCTCGGTCCGCCTCGGGCCGGACGGTCGCATGTACGCGACATCGGGCGACAATCCGATCAACATGGTTCCGGGACTGCCCCTGACCGGGCGCATCGTGTCGTTCGACCCGGCCGAGCGGAAGCCGGCGGTCACGACGATCGCTCGTGGGCTCGGCATGCCGAACGGGCTGGCGATCACCGCCGACGGCACGATGTACGTCGGTGACTCGAACCTCGGTGTCGTGAAGGTCCGCAAGAACGGAACGATCGACCGCGCCTGGACCGCCCGCGCGCCGAAGAATCTCGCACCGAACCGCGTCGTCAACGGCACCGGGATGAACGGTGTCGTCGTCAGCGGCGACACCGCCTACGTGGCGATGACGTCGAGCCTGTCCAGTCGGATCCTCCGGATTCCGCTGAGCGCGCCCGAACGGGTGGGAGTCGCCGCGGACCTGACGGCGCCGCTGCCGGGGAGCGTCGACGACCTCGCCCTGGTGGGCGATCGGGCGATCGCCGCTGCCACGGCCACCGGCCAGGTGATCGTCGTCGATCTGCGGACCGGCAGTCGGTGCACGGTGAACGCGGGTCGACCGTTGACGTCGGTCGCGGTAGCGCCCGACGGCCGTTCGCTGGTCGTGGCTTCGGAGGACGGCAGCGTCGCGGTCGTGAGATGAGCGACTGGTATCTCGGTGAGGATGCCGAGCTCACGCCCGATGCGACGAACCTCGACTACGACGGTCGGATCGCGCAGATCGGCGACCAGCGGTGGCGGGTGCGGACAGCGCGCGTGACGCCGACGAAACCGGGTGCGTTCGTCGCAGTGTGGCGGCGTGACGTCGACGGAGGGACGGAGCCGTTCGATTCGGCCGACGTCGCGGGCCTGCTCGTGTTCGTCGAGGGCGGCGTCTTCCGGTTCACGGCTGAACATCTCGCCGACATGGGGATCACCAGCTCCGATCGACATCCGGGCAAGCGCGGATTCCGCGTGTACCAGCCGGACCTCGTCGGACTGAATCCGCGGGCAGCGCGAACTCAGCGTGCTCAGGCGTCGGCGTTCGTCGTCAGGCCGGCGGGTTGACGCGACACTAGACGGTTCGGCAGGTCTACGGTGTGGCGCCCGCTCCGATGAGCGCGGCCTCGACGAACTGAATCGCAGTCGCGAGATCCTCGCGGATCGCCTCCTCCGACCGGTCACACCGAATCGGATGAGGATGCCGTCGAGCATCGAGACGATGATCCGGCCCGCACGTTCGTGAGTCACGGTGAGTTCGTCGGACCATTCGGCACGCTGAAGTGCCTCCTGGACGAGCACGTCCAGCTGCTGGGTGAGGTTCAGCGCTTGGTCGCGGCGACCTTCCGCGAGAGCCCAGTTCAGCAGCTGGAACTGAGCGGCGATGATGTCTGGATCGGCGATAGCCAATTCGACGTAGCGGGTGAGCAGTTCGCGGGCGGCGTCGGCGGGTCCGACCGCGGCCTCGATCGATTCGTCGACGATCTCGCTGGCGACGTCCCAGCAGTAGGCGAAGGTCGCCTCGAGCAGTTCCTTGCTGCCGAACGTGTAGTGCAGCGTTCCGATGTTGGCCCCGGCCTCGGCTCCGATCTTTCGAGTGGTGGCTTTGGCGACGCCTTCGCGACCGATGACCCGCGCGGCGACCTCGATGATCTGCCTGCGCCGCTTCGGGCTGCGGGGATGTGCGCCATGTCCACTCCTGGGGTCGACTATGGATCCAGTCTAGTGAACCGGCGAACGAAGGCCGCTGCGTCCTCGAGAGCCTCGCGAGCGGCGGGAACGGCGTCCACCTCGGTGATGAATCCGTGCAGCACGCCCGCGTCGTCCGTAGTAGCGCGTCGGCGCCCGCGGCATTCACCATCTCGACGAAGCGTTCGTAGTCCGAGCGGAGTACGTCCACTTCGGCGCCAGAGGACCAGCAGGGGAGGCAACGATCCCAGCTCCGCGGAGACTTCGGGGACCGCGCGCGGATCATCTCGAACCTCCGGGCCGGCATAGCTGTCCCAGAACCATTCCGCGTCCGACCTGCACAACACGGGTGCGAGCGCGAACGCCTCCCACGAAGCGCCGCGGAACGACGCCGATGTCGCGGGGTACGCCAACACGAGGCACCGGGGTAGCCCCCGACCCGCTTGTTGCAGCGACGTGCACACCGACAATGCGAGGGCGCCGCCCGCGCTGTCGCCGGCCAACGCCACTCGGTCGGGTCTATCCCCGAGCCGTTCATGGTCGGTGAGCATCCAGTCGTAGACGGCGAGACAGTCGTCCGCTGCCGCTGGGTAGACGTGCTCCGGCGCCCGCCGGTAGTCAACCGACACCACGACGCATCCGGTCGTCTCCGCGAGACGTCGACACAGGCTGTCGACACCGTCGAGAGTGCCGAGGACAAAGCCGCCGCCATGCATGTAGAGCAGCGCCGGAGCGGGTGTGTCGAGGACTTCGCGATAGCACCGGACAGGAACGCGAGTGCCGTCCTTCTCGACGATTGACTCGCTGGTCACGAGGCCTTTTGAGGTGGATTCAGGAACCCCTTTCGCGTCGAATACCGCCCTCATCATCGACGGTCCGTAGCGGTGGTACGGGGGCGGTGGCGCGTTCGTCAGCAGTGTCTCGGCGTACCCGCGCGACGGTTCGTCCAAGAGGCCCAGGATGGCCTCCACAGTCAGTGCCATGTCGCTTCCTTTCAGAGAATCTTTCGCCGACCCCTTGACGTGACGGCTCCCATAGTGTGAACCTAGTCACGTGAACTAATCAAGCGATTAGGTCAGGTGAGTAGGAGAAGTGAAATGTCAGAGAACACACAAGTCGCAGTCGTGGGCCCGCCCACGCCGATGGTGTTGTCGGTCGCGCGGCGGCTCCGCGACGGCATCGCCCGCGGCGAGATGCTTCCCGGCGCGGACGGTCCCCGATCGGTGGTGCTGCGCGCCGCTGGAGACGCTCAACGAGCGCACATCGCCTTCACCGACGACGCTGTCGTCGTCGGTGCCGTGGGCGACGCCGAACTCGTCTGGGAGGTGAACTGGTTCGACCCCGAACCCGCGGACAGTGATGCCGCCGGCGACTTCGGCAAGGTGGTGGGCCGGCTGCTCTCCGCACGGACCGTCGATTGGCGCACCGCTGCCGCCGACTTCTGGGCGCGTGCCGGAGCGTCTGACGGAATGCCAACCGGCCTCGTCGTCACCTGCGTCGACGAGGAAGCCGAGGCGGTTCTCGGCACCCCCACCACCGAAGGTTCCGCGCGTCCTCGGACCGCCGCCGCACTCGCGGCCTTCTTCGACGGCCGGTCGACGCTCGTCGGTGCACTCGAAGGCGGCGAGTTCGGTATGAACCTCTCTTTCCCTCATTTCTCCGCACTGTTCGGAGCCGACCTGAAGGTGGTGTGCGGTGAGCTCTGAAACCTCCGCGACCGACGAACTGACAGACGTCAGGAGCGTCCGCATCGAGATGACCAACCACGACGGCGCGCTGCTCGGCAAATCGCTGTCGCCCACGAAGTACCTGTCGGCCCGGGACAAGGGCTTCACCGTCGCCGACCTCGTCCTCGGCCTCGACCTGACCAACCACGCACAGTTGGGCTTCGGCTTCCCGGCCTGGCGCGAAGGTTTCATGCCCGACCTCTTCGCGCGGCCCGACCTCGAGACGCTCGTCGAGTGGAAGCCCGGACAGGCTTCGGTGATCTGCGACTTCTGGACCGCCGACGGCGATCCCGTCGAAGCCGATCCCCGCCAGGCCCTCAAGCGCATCGCCGCCGCGTACGCAGACCGCGGCTACACGGTCACTGCATCGGTCGAGATCGAGGCCACCGTTTTCCGCGAGTCGATCGACGAGGCACGGGCCAAGCAGTACCAGGACCTGACACCGCTCGGCGGAAACGCGGGCGCGGCCCTCATCCTCGCGAAGTCGCCCGACTTCACCGAATACGCCGAAGCCGTCGTCGCGCGTCTCGACGAACTCGGCATCCCGTGGGAGGCGTGGTCGGACGAAGCGGCCAGCGGCCAGATCGAGTTCAACCTCGCTCCCGACGACGCCGTCACCGCCGCCGACCTGTGGGCCCGCACCCGACAGGTGATGCGCGAGGTGGCCTACTCACTCGGCCGGTCGATCACCTTCATGTCGAAGTGGTCGACGGAATACGGACAGGGCTCGCACCTGAACGTGTCGGTTTGCGACGAGAACGGCAACGTCTTCTTCGACTCCGCGAATCCGCAGCAGCCGAGCGCGACGATGCTCCACTTCCTCGGCGGCGTCATGGGCTCGTTGAAGGCGTGTACGAGCTTCGCGCTCCCGACGATCACGTCGTATCGCAGGCTCATCGATCTGGAAGGCCCACCGACCACTCTGACCTGGGGTGTCGGCAACAAGTCGTGCGCGGTGCGGGCCGTCATGGCCGGCCCGGGCGCGACACGCCTGGAGTACCGCCTGCCCTCGGCCGACTCCAATACCTACCTAGCTCTCGCCACCTTCCTCGCCGCCGGACTCGCGGGTATCGACAGTAAGGCGATGCCTCCGCCGGCGTACGAGCTGATGGCCTGGGCAGCCCCCGACGAGGTCGCTCCGCGCGTCCCCGCCGACCTGTACTCGGCCGTCGCCGCTCTCGCCGACGACACCGTGCTTCGCGAATACCTCGGTGAGGAATTCGTCGACTACTGGGTCGGCACCCGCCGGTGGGAATGGCTCACGTTCCACACCGAGACGGATCGCAACGACGACCAGATCTCGGTCTGGGAGTCCAACCGCTACTTCGAGCTCGCCTGAGCCCGAGTCTCCACCAACCACATCCTCACGAAAGAAGCACTGTCATGACCACTCTTCGCGATGCCACAACCGCGGACGAAGCAATCACGATCCTCGCCGAGGACGGTGTCGTCCGCCTGCCGAACCTCTTGAGCGAGGAGCAGCTCGACCAGGTCCGCGCCGACATCCTGCCGGCGATGGACGCCACCCCGTCCGGCACCGACGAGTACTTCGCGGGTACCAGCACCCGCCGCCTCGGACGCATCTTCAAGCACACCCGCGCCCTGGACTCCACCGCGCTCAATCCGGTCTTCCAGGGTGCCGCGCAGCACTTCCTCTGCCCACCGAAAGGCATGTGGTACGGCCAGGATCGTGTCGACGAGACGCCGACGCTCCAGATCGGCGCCACCCAGTGCATCCAGATCCGCCCCGGTCAGGGCCTGCAGCCGTTGCATCGCGACGACAGCATCTTCTACACCGTTCACCCCGGACCCACCGATGCGATCGGCATGATGATGGCGGTCTCCGACTTCACCGAGGAGAACGGTGCGACCCGCGTGATCCCCGGTAGTCATCTGTGGGACGACGAGCGGATGCCGACGGTCGAGGAGACCATCCCCGCCGAGATGACTGCCGGTTCGGCGGTGATGTGGCTCGGCGGCACCTACCACGGCGGCGGCCAGAACCGGACCGTCGACTCCGACCGGACCGGTGTGATCTTCGGGATCTGCCGCGGTTACCTGCGGCAGGAGGAGAACCACTACCTGTCGATGACGCTCGACGAGGCCCGCGAGATCCCGGGGGAGATCCTCGGCCTCCTCGGGTACGCGGCGTCGAACCCGTACATGGGTTGGGTGGAATACAACGGTGAGATGGCGGATCCGGGGGTCGTCCTCGGCGACACCGCCGACGCGGGCCTGCGCGCGGGAGTGACGGCCTGATGTCCGACGCGACCACCTGGCGCGACCTCGCCGCCGCAATTCCGTCGTCGCACGGGATGTGGGGGCGGGGCGCGTGGGCCGAGGCTGCGGGCGGTCACACTCTCGCCCTGCACGACCCGTGGACCGACTCCGACTTCACCACCGTCCCGGCGGCCGCGTCGGACGACGTCGACCGGGTGGTCGCGGACGCCGGGGCGACATTCGCCGCCGGCTCCTGGTCTCGCGTCTCACCCGCCGAACGCGGCCGGGTGCTGATCGCGTGGGCCGGGCTCATCGAAGTCCACGCCGACGAACTGGCAGTCCTCGTCTCGAGGGAGATGGGCAAGCCGGTCCGCGACGCTCGCGACATCGAAGTGGCGAGCACCGCCAAGACACTCCGCTGGTACGGCGAGCTGGCAGACAAGCTCATGGACTCCTCGCCGCGCGGCCTGCCCGATGCACTCGCGCTCGTGACCAGGGAACCGGTCGGTGTCGTCGCGGCGATCACGCCGTGGAACTTCCCGCTCAGCCTGGCGATGCTCAAGATCGCTCCCGCACTCATGGCCGGCAACAGCGTGGTCCTCAAACCGGCGCTGCAGACGTCGGCCTCGTCGCTGCGCCTCGCCGAACTCAGTCGTGAGGCCGGACTTCCCGACGGTGTGCTCAGCGTCGTCACGGGTCGTGGTTCGACTGTCGGCACGGCGCTCGCCCGGCACAGCGCGGTGTCGTGTCTGACGTTCACCGGGTCCACCGAGGTCGGCCTCGGCCTGCTCGCCGACTCCGCGGCGTCGAACGGCAAGACGGTGTCGCTGGAACTCGGCGGGAAGTCTCCGAACATCGTCTTCGCCGACGCGCCGGACTTGGAGAAGGCGATCGACACCGCGGTGTGGGCGTTCACCTTCAACAGCGGCCAGATGTGCACGGCCGGGACCAGGCTGTACGTGGAGCGGGCCGTCTACGACGATGTCCTCGCCGGGATCTGCGACCGTGTCGCGCGACTGACCGTAGGCGACCCGCTCGACCCGGCGACAGACCTCGGTCCGTTGAGCAGTCGCAGCCAGTGCGCCACCGTCCTGGAGTACATCGACTCCGGATTGCGCGCCGGAGCAAGGCTCGCCGCCGGTTCGGCGGACGCACTCGATCCCGACAGGTCGACGGTCGCACCCGCTGTCTTCACCGATGTTCGTGCCGACATGCAGATCGTCCGTGAGGAGATCTTCGGCCCGGTGGTCGCCGTCGCGCCGTTCGACGACGAGGCGCAGGCACTGAGCATGGCGAACGAGACCGACTTCGGCCTCGCCGCATCGGTGTGGACGTCGGACGTCTCGCGCATCCACCGGATGTCGCGTGGCATCGAGGCAGGCAACGTCTGGGTCAACTCGTATGAGGAGGGCGTGCCGTCGACACCGTTCGGCGGTCGGAAGCTCTCCGGCAACGGCGCAGACAAGGGCGTGTACGCGCTCGACAAGTACACCCATCTCAAGCACACGTGGATCGCCCTCGGGAGGAATCATGCCTGAACACGTCACCGCGGCGGTCCTGGCCGAGGCGCCCGGCCGACTCGTGACCCAGACCTTGGTGCTCGACGAGCCGGCTCCCGACGAAGTGCTCGTCGACGTTCATTTCGCAGGCCTCTGTCGTTCGGACCTCCACGAGATCGAGGGGATCTGGCCCGCGACCTGCCCGACAGTGCTCGGCCACGAGGCATCCGGTGTGGTGCGACGTGTCGGCGACCGGGTGCGTTCGCTGCGGCCCGGCGACCACGTCGTCACCTGTCTGAGTGCGTACTGCGGCGAGTGCCGCTTCTGCCTCGACGGTCGTCTCACCCTGTGCACCGGGCGGGGAAGCATGCGCGAGCGTCGGACGCCCGTGCTGACCGACGCCGATGGAAGGTCGGTGCATCCGACGGCGGGAATCGGTGCGTTCGCCACCGCGATGGTGGTGCACGAGAGGTCACTCGTCCGAGTTCCCGACAGCATGCCACTCGCGCCGGCCGCAGTCCTCGGCTGCGCCGTCGTCACCGGTATGAGTGCGGTGTTCCGCAGCGCCGAGGTGAAGCCGGGGTCGAGCGTCGCGGTACTCGGCTGTGGCGGGATCGGGATCGCGGCGATCCAGGGCGCCCGTCTCGCGGGCGCCGCGACGATCGTCGCCGTCGACACCGACCTCGCTCGTCTGGAAGCCGCTCGCGGTTTCGGGGCTACCGACGTGGTGGACGCTAAGTCGTCCGACGTGGTCGCCGAGGTCCGTGATCTCACCGGTGGTGTGGACTACTCCTTCGAAGCGATCGGCTATGCGACGACGGTCGAGCAGTCGTTCGCGATGCTCGGCCCCGGCGGCACCGCCACGGTGCTCGGTCTGGTGCCGGACTCGCAGCCGCTCACGATCGCGGCGTCCGAGCTCTTCGTCTCTGAGAAGCGACTGCAGGGCTCCTTCATGGGATCGAACAGATTCCCCACCGACATCCCCCGCTACGTCCGGTTCTACGAGCAGGGCCGCCTGAACCTCGACGACATGCTGTCGGCGTTCGTCGGCCTGGACGAGATCAATGAGGGATTCGACCGCATGCGCGACGGTGGGGTCACCCGCGTCGTCGTCGACGTCAGGAGAGACAGATGAAACCGCTCGTCGCCATCACCGGCCGTCGGATCTCCGGCACCGGCCTCGTCGGACTCGACCCGCGATGGGCGTCCGGACGCGCCGACATGTATTGGTCCGAGTTCGGTGTGAAGGTGTCGGCCGCGGGTGGACTCGCCGTCCAACTGCCGTACGAGAGCGTGGGAGACGAGATCGTCGAGCGGATCGACGCGCTCATCGTCACGGGCGGCCAGGACGTCGATCCGCAGGTGTGGGGAGGCCCGCCGTCCGAGTATGAGACCGACGGCGAGGTCCTCGCGATCGACCGGCGGCGCGACGACTACGAGATCGCGTTGGTCCGGGCCGCACTCGACCGCGGCATCCCGATCCTCGGCGTCTGCCGCGGTCACCAGGTGCTCAACGTCGCGCTCGGCGGAACGCTGATTCCCGACCTGCCGGACACCGGCGTCACCCATGCCTCGCTGGCGAGCATGCCCGACGTGCGCCCGGAGTTGGAGCATCCGGTCGACTTCGAACCGGGGAGCCTCGCCGCACGCCTGTACGGCGAGCGGGCCGCCGTCAATTCGTGGCATCACCAGGCCGTGGCAGAGCTCGGCACCGGGCTGGTCGCTTCGGGCCGCGCCCCGGACGGTGTTGTGGAGTCCATCGAACTCCCTGGCCGTGATGTCCTCGGACTCCAGTGGCATCCGGAGGCGATCCTGGACGTCGACCCGTGCTTCGAGTGGGTCGTCGATCGAGCGCGGACCCTCCCGGTAGGAGGACTGTCATGAGCACTCTGATCGAAGCGGTGTGGGCCCGGGCCGATCTGACTCCCCGAGCCGGAGCGCTCGTGGACGGCGACACCGAACTCGGCTACGCGGACCTGCGTGAACAGGTGTCCCGCGCCGCGGGACTGCTGTCCGCGGAGGGCGTACGACCCGGCGATCGAATAGTCGTCATCGGGCACAACACCGTGGGCTGGGTGATCGCCTACCTCGCCGGACTGCGGCTGGGCGCGATCGTCTCGCCCGCGAACAACCGACTCAACGCCGACCAGTTCCGCGATCAGTGCGCGTTGCTCGACGCGGTGACCGTCCTGTTCGACGACGACCACCGAGAGCTGGCTGAGCACACGGTCCGCCCGAGGATGCGTGTGGAAGACCTCGCCGCCACCGGTCACCCGGCACTGGCAGACGACCATCCGTGGCCGAATGCCGCTGACGATGCGGTCGTCAGCTTCACATCCGGGACCACGGGGGTGCCGAAGGGCGCGGTCCTGTCGCATGCCGCGATCCTCGCAGGCGCGCGGTTGATCGCCGACAGTGCGGGCCTGACGGCGGACGACAGCACCCTGGTGCTTGTACCGCTCTTTCACAACACCGGTTTCAACGATCAGCTCGGGGCACTGCTGGTGTCCGGAGGCACGACCCACCTGTTGCGTCGCTACCGGACGACGGACGCGATCGATGAACTCCGTCGACGGCAGGCGACGTTCCTGACGGCTGTCCCCAGCATTCTGCGGCTCCTCATGGTCGCGCCCGACGCCGACGTCGTCTATGCGGGTGCACAGTCGGTCCTGTTCGGCGGCAGCCCGATGCCCGCGTCCTGGTCGGACGAACTGCTCGCCCGCTGGCCGCACCTCACCCTCCTGCATGGGTACGGCCTCACCGAGTTCACCTCGGGTGCGACGATCCTGCCCCCGGAGCTGATCTCGCAGAAGGGCGAATCGGTCGGCAGGCCGGCACCCGGGGTCGAGCTTCGGATCGTAGACGGCGAGGTGTGGGTGGCCGGACCCACACGGATGAGCAGGTACTGGGGTCAGCCCGGACTGACCTCGTCCAAGATCAGCGGCCGCTGGCTGCGGACCGGCGACCTCGGGCGGCTCGACGAGGACGGTCTGCTCTGGCTCACCGGTCGCGTCGACGACGTCATCAATCGAGGCGGCGAGAAGGTGCTGCCCGCACACGTCGAGTCGAAGGTCGCTGAGCTTCCGGCGATTGCCGAGGCCACGGTGTTCGCGATACCCGACACGATGCTGCAGCAGCGGGTCGGCGTCGCGGTGATCCTGCGGCCGGACACCGCACTGGACGTGGACGCCGCTCGTCGCCTGCTCGCCGACACCTTGCCCGACTACGCGGTCCCCGAGCACTGGCGCGTCTACGACGAATTGCCTCGCACCGCTTCGGGAAAAGCCGACCGCCGTGCGGTGGCCCGCGACTATCAGGAACAGGACGCACGACTATGACCAGCGACAACACACTAGATCTCGACGTGGTGATCGTCGGCGCCGGGATCTCCGGCATCGCAGCCGCGGTCGCACTCGGCCAGAACTGCCCGGACAAGTCATACGCGGTGCTGGAGGCCAGGGCGTCCATCGGCGGCACCTGGGATCTGTTTCGGTACCCGGGCATCAGGTCCGACAGTGACATGTACACCCTCGGCTATTCATTCCGGCCGTGGCTGCGGCCGGAGGCGATCGCTGCAGGCGGCGCCATCCGGGAGTATCTCGTCGACACCGCGGCAGAGTTCGGCGTGGACAAGCACATCCGGTTCTCGTCGCGGCTCACCGAGGCGTCCTGGAACAGCGAACTCAACCGGTGGACGCTTGTGGTCGACTCGCCCGTAGGCGAGGACGTCATCCGATGCAGGCACCTGTTCCTCGGGAGCGGGTACTACAGCTACCGCGGAGGATTCGAGCCGACGATCGATGGCGAGGACACATTCGACGGGCCGATGCTCCATGCCCAGAACTGGCCCGACGATTTGGACCACCGCGGCAAGCGGGTGGCTGTCATCGGGTCCGGGGCCACCGCGATCACCCTCGTCCCGAACCTGGCGCGCGACGCCGCGAACGTCACGATGGTCCAGCGGTCGCCCACCTACATCCACATCGAGACCGGCGACGACCCGGAGGCGGACGAACTGCGCCGCACCGTCGGCCCGGAGGAGACGTTCCGGCGCATCCGCCTGCGCAACCTTCGCAACCAGCAGGAGGTGTATGCGCAGGCCAAAGGCGACCCGGATGCGTTCAAGGCGACGCTGTTCGACGCCATTGACGCACAGATCGGCGAGGACGTGCGCAAGCAGCACTTCACTCCGACCTACGAGCCGTGGAACCAGCGGATATGCGTCGTCCCCGACTCGGATCTGTTCCACGCCGTCCGCGACGGCAGGGCGGACGTCGTGACCGGGTCGATCGACAGGATCACCCCGACCGGATTGACGATGGCCGACGGGACCCGCGTCGAGGCCGACATCATCGTCAAAGCGACTGGACTCGATGTGGTGCTCGGCGGGGAAGCCGAATTCGACGTCGACGGGTGGCCGGTGGAGATCGGACGAGAGTGGACGTACAAGGGCGCCGCGATCTCCGGCGTGCCCAACCTCGTGTACGCCTTCGGCTTCATCAACGCCTCGTGGACTCTCCGCATCGAGGCGCTGACCGACTACTGGTGTCGGGTCCTGATCCACATGGACGACATCGGCGCCGAGAAGATGGTCGCCGACCTCACCGACGGCGAGCAGCCCGCGCTGCCGTTCATCTCCGGTGTCGACTCCGGCTACCTGCGTCGTGCGGAGGGCCTGCTTCCGCGACAGGGCGATGCGGCGCCGTGGATCAATCCGCAGAACTACGCCGACACGCTCGATCTGTTCGCTTCGGTCGACGACGGCGTCCTCACATTCAGCTGACATACAAGGAGAAGAAGATGCGAGTAACAGTTGTCGGCGGAGCCGGCGCGATGGGTCGCAAAGCAGTGGAGACCCTGGCCGGATTCGACGACGTCGACCAGGTCCGGGTCCTCGACCGAGACATGGCGCCGCTGGCGGCCCTCGACCTCGGCGACGACCGTCGGAAGATCGAGGAGATCGTCGTCGACGCCCTGACGGACGATCTGGCTGCCTTGTTCGCCGGGTCGTCGGTGGTGGTCAGCGCGCTCGGCCCGTTCACGATCTTCGGCGAACGCGTCCTGAGCGCCGCGATCGAGGCAGGCGTCGACTACGTGGACATCAACGACGACTGGGAGCCGACGCTCGCCGCCCTGGAATGGCACGACCGCGCGAGGGCCGCAGGCGTCACCGCACTGATCGGAATGGGCGCCAGCCCAGGAGTGTCGAACGTGTTGGCGGTGCGGGCGGCCGACGAACTCGACACGGTGCACGCCCTCTACACCGGCTGGGTGGTCGCGGGCACCGAGAGCGAACCCGGCGGGCCACGTCCGGCCGCGGCGCTGCTGCATCTCGTCCACGAATGCACCGGGACCGTGCAGGTTCTCGAAGACGGGCGACCCGCCCTCGTCGCGCCACTGCAGCCGCTCACCCTGCGGTACCCGGGCATCGGCGAGATCGGCGTTCGGACCATCGGGCACCCCGAGACGGTGACCTTGCCTCGTCGGTTCCCGGACCTGCAGACCTGCTACAACGTGATGGCCGGACCGGCCTGGTGGTTCGACTCAGTCGCGCCGATCATGGCCGCCGTCGACGACGGAACGTTGTCGGCGCGGGAGGCCGCACTGAAAGTCGAGAACGGTGTCCAGCGCCCGGCCGACGCGCCGAAGACACTCCGTACCCCGAGTCTGTGGGCGCTCGCGGAGGGCGAGAAGGACGGTCAGCCGGCACGAGCGGCCGTCGGGACCACCCGCTGGTCGCCCGGCCGGATGGCCGGGGCCACCGCGATCCCAGCCGCGATGGCGGCCCGGATGATCCTGCGCGGCCAGATCGGCCGCCCCGGCGTCAACACGCCGGAGGAGATCGTCCCGTTCGAACTGCTCATGGAGGCCTTGTCGCCGCTCTATGACCAGCCCGACCCGTCGATCCCTCTCTACGAGGTAGCCGTGGACTCGACCGTCGAAATCGGGGCCTGACGATGGGTGCGCATGACGTGCTCGTCGTCGGCTGCGGTCTCATGGGGACCGCGCTCGCCCGCAGCCTCGCAGTGCAGGGTCACGCCGTCGCCGCGTGGAACCGGACGTCGGACAAGGCGGAGGCAGTCGGTGGCGGCGTCACCGCGGTCGCCGACCTTTCGGGGGCGGTTCGCCAGGCGCGGATCGTCCTGAGTTGCACGTCGACCTACGACACAACGCGAGACGTCCTCGCATCGGTCGTCGACTGGGGATCGGCGGCCCTGGTGAACGTCGGGACAGGCAGTCCCGACGAGGCGGAGGCCATGAGCGTATGGGCGAGGGAGCGCGGCATCGACTATCTCGACGGCGCGATCCTCTGCTATCCGCAGCACATCGGCACCTCAGACGCGCTGATCCTCTACTCGGGTTCGGTGCACGCGTGGTCCGAGCACTCCGCGGCCCTCGCGTCGCTCGGACCGTCGTCGCACGTGTCGGCCGACCCTCGCGGCGCGAGTGTCCTCGACGTGACGATGGCCGGAGGCTTCTACATCACCGCGCTCGCCGCATACGTCGAGGCGGCGTCGTACGCACTCGACCAGGGAATCGCTGTCGGCGACCTCCGCGGTGTGACCGACGCCGTGATCGGGCTGCTCGGGTCGGCGACAGACGATGTGGCGCATGCCGTGGAAACGGGGAGGCATGACACCGACCAGGCCACCGTCGCGGTCTTCGCCGCCGGAGCGCGACTGTGCCGGGACGCGATGCGGTCGGCGGGCCGTCGCGCCGACCTCTTGCACGCGGCGGCCGACCTGCTGACCTCTGCGGAGGACGCAGGACTGGGCGAGAGCGGGTTCTCGGCGATCGCGACGGTCGCGTCGTGACCGGCATCCTGGTGCCGGCCGCCGGGTTCGACCACTTCGGTGGATGGACCCTCGACTCCCAGTTCGATCTCGAGATGGGCGCGTCGTACCTGTTGGCCCACGGACTCGGCGCGCCGGTCGCTGACGCGACCACCCTGATCGACGTCGCGGCGGCGGGGTGCTATCGGGTGTGGGTGCGCGCCAAGGACTGGGTGCCGTCTCATCACCCGGGCCGGTTCGCCGTGACCATCGACGGGGTACGCCTGCCGATGGAGTTCGGGGCGAACGGGCTGGACTGGAGCTGGGCGGACGCAGGCGTCGTCGATCTCGCGGTCGGGGAGGTGTCGGTGACGCTCACCGACCTCACTGGGTTCGACGGCCGATGCGACGCGATCTACCTGACCACCGGAGACGATCTTCCTGTCGACGGTGCGGGCCCGGACGCCAGGACGTGGCGGCGACGTCTCCGTGGCCTGCCCGACGAGCCTGTCGACGGCGGCGAGTTCGACGTCGTCGTCGTGGGCGGCGGGATCACCGGCTGTGCGGCGGCGCTCGCCGCGGGCCGATCGGGATTGCGTGTCGCGCTCGTCCAGAATCGGCCTGTCCTCGGCGGCAACGCGAGCACCGAGATCGGTCTCACCCCGCGCGGCGAGACGGGACCGCTCGTCGACGAACTGGCCGCTCGATCGGGCGACGGGGAACTCGCCGCGATGAAAGTCCTCACCGCGGAGCGGACGATCTCGGTGTTCGTCGAGCAGCAGGTCTTCGACCTTCGCCGGGACTGCGACCGAATCACGTCGATCGACGCGAGAGCCGCACGTTCCGGAGTCGAGACCCGGTTTCGCGGGCGATTCTTCATCGATTGCACCGGCACCGCGAAACTCGGCCTCCTCGCAGGCGTGGAGACGATGTTCGGCGCGGAGAGTCGGAGCGAGTACAACGAACCGCTCGCGCCGGACCAGCGCGGGGAGTACCACCACGGCAACACATTGTTCTTCCGGACCCGCGACGCCGATGAACCCACGAGGTTCCCCGCCGTGCCGTGGGCGGTGACCGTCGCCAAGGACTATGCGAATCTCGGCGGCCAGCTCGAGCGTCCCGGGATCGACAACGCGCCCGGACCCGTCGCAGGTCACGCCCGTACCCCGGATCCGGACATCCGTCGTCGGATGCTTCAGCCGCTGACTCACTTCTGGGAGTACGGGCAGGACCTCGATCCCTACTCCGACTCTGAGCGGATCCGTGATCACCTGTTCCGTGCCGTGTACGGGACACTTGCGAACGTCAAACAGCTCGAACCGGAGACCTACGCGAACCTGACGTTCGACTGGGTGGCGCATGTCCCCGGTCAGGGCGAGTTCCGTCGATACCGGGGCGCGTACGTTGTGACCGAGAACGATATCCGCGACCATCGGCAGTTCGACGACGTCGTGGCCTGGAACTCCGGGGCATTCTGTCTGCACTATCCGGGACACGAGACATACGATTTCCGGCTCAAGGACTGGAAGTGGGACACCAGGGACGGTCTGCCATTCGAGATTCCGCTCCGCTGCCTATACCCCGACGGGGTCGACAATCTGCTCGCCGCGGGCAAGCACATCAGCGTCACCCACGTCGCCGGATCGGTCACCAAGTTCATGGGCAACGGCGCGCAGCACGCCGTTGCTGCGGCCGCCGCGGTGAAGGTCTGCCTGTGTCACGATGTCGCGCCCCGTGACCTCCGTGGTGATCTTCTCGCAGAAGTTCAAGGTCTCGTCACTGAACTCGGAGGTTCCGCCGAGCACGTCCCCGAAGCGGTCTGATACGCCGACGATCGGTCGAATCATCGAGGTCCGGCGGCATACTGTCACTGGACCTCGATGATGCGACCGATCGTCGGAAGTCGTCGCAGCGTTCAGGCGGGGGAGCAGACGACCACCGGGATCACGCGATCGGTCCAGGCCGCGTAGTTGTCGAAGTCGGCGTAGAGGTCGACGAGCAGCGGCCAGAGGCGGGCGCGTTCGGTGTCGTCGGCGGTGCGCGCGGTGTAGTCCAGGGTCTGTTTGCCGATCTGAATGGTGACGGCGGGGTCGGCGGTCACGTTGTAGTACCAGGCCGGGTTCTTGGGGAGCCCGCCCTGCGAGGCGACGACGACCACGTCGTCGCCGTCCCGGAGGTACAGCAGGGGGACGGTGCGGGCCTCGCCCGACTTGCGTCCGGTGCTCGTAAGCAGGCAGACCGGGGTCGGCTTCTTGAATGCCGACCCCACCCGCCAGGTGCCGCCGAGGCGCCCGCCGGACAGCTTGAACAGCCGCGTGTTGAGGCGCGACCCGATCTTGATGATGCGCCCGACGATCGGGGAGTCGAGCTGGTCCGGGCGGGGCTGCGTCATGACGTCAGATGCGCTCGATGATGGTGGCCGTCGAGAGCGCGCCGCCCGCGCACATGGTGACGAGCGCGTGCTGCTTGTCGGTGCGTTCCAGCTCGTGGAGGGCGGTGGTGATCAGTCGCGAACCGGTGCTGCCGACGGGATGGCCGAGGGCGATGGCTCCACCGTTGACGTTCACCTTGTCCATATCGGCGTTGTGGACCTGCGCCCAGCTGAGGACGACGGAGGCGAACGCCTCGTTGATCTCGACGACGTCGATGTCGTTCAGGCTCATGCCGGTCTTGGCGAGCACGCGCTCGGTGGACTGCACGGGGCCGTCGAGGTGGTAGTACGGCTCGGCGCCGACGAGCGCCTGGCTCTTGATCCGGGCGCGGGGACGCAGACCCAAGGACTTCGCCTTGTCCTCGTCCATGATCAGAACGGCGGCCGCGCCGTCGGAGATCTGTGACGAGGTGCCCGCGGTGTGGATTCCGCCGTCGATGACGGCCTTCAGGTTCCCGAGTGATTCGAGAGTGGTCTCACGCAGGCCCTGATCGCGGCTCACGTCGAGGATCTGGCCGGTGAGCTCGCCTTCCTTGGTGCGCTCGGGTGCCTTGAGGGTGAGCACCTCGCGGTCGAAGCGGCCCTCGTCCCATGCGCGCTTGGCATTCGCCTGCGACCGGACGCCGAGGGCGTCGACGTCGGCGCGGGTGATGCCGCGGCGCTTGGCGATGCGCTCGGCGGCGTCGAACTGGTTGGGCATGTCGATGTCCCACGACGACGGGCGGCGCGGACCGGCGTCGGTGCCGACGTTGGCGCCCAGCGGCACATGCGACATCGATTCGATTCCGCACGCGATGCCGACGTCGATGGCGCCCGAGGCGATGAGGCCGGCGATCATGTGGTTGGCCTGCTGGGCCGATCCGCACTGGCAGTCGATGGTGGTGGCGCCGGTCTGCCAGGGGAGTCCGGCGTGCAGCCACGCGGTGCGGGTCACATTGTTGCTCTGCTCGCCGACCTGCATCACGCAGCCGCCGACGACCTGCTCGACGAGCGCGGGGTCGATGCCCGCGCGCTCGATGACGCCGACCTGGGCGGCGCCGAGGATCTCTGCGGCGTGCAGGCCGGACAGCCAGCCGTTTCGCTTGGCGATCGGAGTGCGTGCTGCTTCGACGATGACGGGTACACCCATGACGGTCCTCTTCTCTGAACGACGATCTGAGTCAAAACTAGAACAAGTTCTTGTTCGCGTCTATCCAGTGTGGCAGAGTGTGACCTACAGCAAATTGTAACGGGTTCTCGTTGACATGGACGGGCCCGCGACCTTTGAAATGAGGTGATGACGTGACCCAGGCGCAGAGCGTTGACGCAGCGGGCTCGTCCCAGGAATCGGCGGGTAAGTGCCCGTTCATGCATCAGGAGGGGTGGGATTTCACCAACCCCGACATGTTGCAGCAGGGTCTGCCGGTCAAGGAGTTCGCAGAGCTCCGCAAGACCGCCCCGGTCTGGTGGAACGCACAGCTGCCAGGCAAGGGCGGCGGCTTCCACGACGGCGGCTACTGGGTCGTGTCCAAGCTCGACGACATCCGTGAGATCTCCAAGAACGCGGAAGACTGGTCGGCCAACGCCAACGGCGTCATCATGCGCTTCGACGACGAGATGCCCGCCGAGCAGATCGAGGTCACCAAGGCCCTCCTGATCAACCACGACCCGCCGGAGCACACCCGCCTGCGCAAGATCGTGTCGCGCGCCTTCACGCCCAAGGCCGTCCACGCCCTCGAAGAGAAGCTCGACGACGCGGCCCGCGAGATCGTCCGCAAGGCGGCCGAGGCGGGCAGCGGAGACTTCGTCGATCAGGTCGCCGTCGACCTGCCGCTGCTCGCGATCGCCGACCTCCTCGGTGTCCCAGAGGAAGACCGCGTCAAGCTGTTCGACTGGTCGAACGCCATGATGAACGGCGACGATCCCGACTTCGAGATCGACCCGCTCACCGCGAACATGGAGATCCTCGGCTACGGCTACAACATGGCCGAAGAGCGTCGCAAATGCCCGGCCGACGACATCGTCACCCAGCTCGTCGAGGCCGACATCGACGGTGCGGGCCTGACCGAAGCCGAATTCGGCTTCTTCTTCATCCTGCTCACCGTCGCAGGCAACGAGACCACGCGTAACGCCATCACCCACGGCATCAACGCCTTCCTGGACAACCCCGACCAGTGGGAACTGTTCAAGAAGGAGCGCCCCGCGACCGCCGTCGACGAGATCGTCCGCTGGGCGACCCCCGTCAACTGCTTCCAGCGCACCGCGATCCGCGACACCACCGTCGGCGGCGTCGAGATCAAGGCAGGCCAGCGCGTCGGTCTGTTCTACGGCTCGGCCAACTACGACGAAGACATCTTCGACGACCCGTACACGTTCAACATCCTGCGCGATCCCAACCCGCACGTCGGCTTCGGCGGCAACGGCACGCACTTCTGCATCGGCGCCAACCTGGCCCGCATGGAGATCAACCTGATGTTCAACGCGCTGGCCGACCTCGTGCCCGACATCACCAAGCTCGCGGAGCCCAACCGACTCCGCCACGGCTGGATCAACGGCATCAAGGAACTCCAGGTCGACTACGGAACGAAGTCTTGAGCGACGGCCCCGCCTACCTCGACATCGACCGCGAGAACCATCCCGCGGTCCTCGCCGGACGACGTTCGCGTGAGGCCGTCGAAGCCCGAGACAAGGAAGCCTGGCTCGCGAACTTCGCGGCCGACGGGTCCGTCGAGGACCCCGTCGGACCGTCGATGTTCGACGAAGAGGGTGTCGGTCATCGAGGCGTCGACGGTCTGTCCGCGTTCTGGGACAAGACCATCGGCACCACCGAGAAGCTCGAGTTCCTCTTCGACAAAGAGATCATCTGCGGCAACGAAGTGGCGTACATCGGCAAGATCGTCACCCACATCGCGGGTCACGTCTCCGAGGCCGAAGGCGTCTTCACCTACAAGGCCGACAGCAACGGCGACCTGGTCGCGCTGCGGGCCTTCTGGGAAGTGGAAGCGACCATGAAGTCGCTGCGTAAAGCCTGATTGATTGTTGTTGGGTAAGACGGGGCGGAGAAAGAAAATCATACTGCGCAAGTTCATCGCCGGATCGCGCCAGCGCTAGCGGGCTGCGGGCGGAAGAAAATCATCCCTGCGCTCCCCGCCAGCCCGCGAGGCGCGGCCGAGCGTCCAGGATGCGCAGGATGAATTTCTCCGCCCCGTATTACCCCAACAACAATTCAATAAGGATTCGCAGCGACTTGCAGGTCGCTTCCACTTACCATAAGGCCCGCAGCGCGACCAGGTCGCCGTTGCTGTCGGCCTTGTAGGTGAAGACGCCTTCGGCCTCGGAGACGTGACCCGCGATGTGGGTGACGATCTTGCCGATGTACGCCACTTCGTTGCCGCAGATGATCTCTTTGTCGAAGAGGAACTCGAGCTTCTCGGTGGTGCCGATGGTCTTGTCCCAGAACGCGGACAGACCGTCGACGCCTCGATGACCGACACCCTCTTCGTCGAACATCGACGGTCCGACGGGGTCCTCGACGGACCCGTCGGCCGCGAAGTTCGCGAGCCAGGCTTCCTTGTCTCGGGCTTCGACGGCCTCACGCGAACGTCGTCCGGCGAGGACCGCGGGATGGTTCTCGCGGTCGATGTCGAGGTAGGCGGGGCCGTCGCTCAAGACTTCGTTCCGTAGTCGACCTGGAGTTCCTTGATGCCGTTGATCCAGCCGTGGCGGAGTCGGTTGGGCTCCGCGAGCTTGGTGATGTCGGGCACGAGGTCGGCCAGCGCGTTGAACATCAGGTTGATCTCCATGCGGGCCAGGTTGGCGCCGATGCAGAAGTGCGTGCCGTTGCCGCCGAAGCCGACGTGCGGGTTGGGATCGCGCAGGATGTTGAACGTGTACGGGTCGTCGAAGATGTCTTCGTCGTAGTTGGCCGAGCCGTAGAACAGACCGACGCGCTGGCCTGCCTTGATCTCGACGCCGCCGACGGTGGTGTCGCGGATCGCGGTGCGCTGGAAGCAGTTGACGGGGGTCGCCCAGCGGACGATCTCGTCGACGGCGGTCGCGGGGCGCTCCTTCTTGAACAGTTCCCACTGGTCGGGGTTGTCCAGGAAGGCGTTGATGCCGTGGGTGATGGCGTTACGCGTGGTCTCGTTGCCTGCGACGGTGAGCAGGATGAAGAAGAAGCCGAATTCGGCTTCGGTCAGGCCCGCACCGTCGATGTCGGCCTCGACGAGCTGGGTGACGATGTCGTCGGCCGGGCATTTGCGACGCTCTTCGGCCATGTTGTAGCCGTAGCCGAGGATCTCCATGTTCGCGGTGAGCGGGTCGATCTCGAAGTCGGGATCGTCGCCGTTCATCATGGCGTTCGACCAGTCGAACAGCTTGACGCGGTCTTCCTCTGGGACACCGAGGAGGTCGGCGATCGCGAGCAGCGGCAGGTCGACGGCGACCTGATCGACGAAGTCTCCGCTGCCCGCCTCGGCCGCCTTGCGGACGATCTCGCGGGCCGCGTCGTCGAGCTTCTCTTCGAGGGCGTGGACGGCCTTGGGCGTGAAGGCGCGCGACACGATCTTGCGCAGGCGGGTGTGCTCCGGCGGGTCGTGGTTGATCAGGAGGGCCTTGGTGACCTCGATCTGCTCGGCGGGCATCTCGTCGTCGAAGCGCATGATGACGCCGTTGGCGTTGGCCGACCAGTCTTCCGCGTTCTTGGAGATCTCACGGATGTCGTCGAGCTTGGACACGACCCAGTAGCCGCCGTCGTGGAAGCCGCCGCCCTTGCCTGGCAGCTGTGCGTTCCACCAGACCGGGGCGGTCTTGCGGAGCTCTGCGAACTCCTTGACCGGCAGACCCTGCTGCAACATGTCGGGGTTGGTGAAATCCCACCCCTCCTGATGCATGAACGGGCACTTACCCGCCGATTCCTGGGACGAGCCCGCTGCGTCAACGCTCTGCGCCTGGGTCACGTCATCACCTCATTTCAAAGGTCGCGGGCCCGTCCATGTCAACGAGAACCCGTTACAATTTGCTGTAGGTCACACTCTGCCACACTGGATAGACGCGAACAAGAACTTGTTCTAGTTTTGACTCAGATCGTCGTTCAGAGAAGAGGACCGTCATGGGTGTACCCGTCATCGTCGAAGCAGCACGCACTCCGATCGCCAAGCGAAACGGCTGGCTGTCCGGCCTGCACGCCGCAGAGATCCTCGGCGCCGCCCAGGTCGGCGTCATCGAGCGCGCGGGCATCGACCCCGCGCTCGTCGAGCAGGTCGTCGGCGGCTGCGTGATGCAGGTCGGCGAGCAGAGCAACAATGTGACCCGCACCGCGTGGCTGCACGCCGGACTCCCCTGGCAGACCGGCGCCACCACCATCGACTGCCAGTGCGGATCGGCCCAGCAGGCCAACCACATGATCGCCGGCCTCATCGCCTCGGGCGCCATCGACGTCGGCATCGCGTGCGGAATCGAATCGATGTCGCATGTGCCGCTGGGCGCCAACGTCGGCACCGACGCCGGTCCGCGCCGCCCGTCGTCGTGGGACATCGACATGCCCAACCAGTTCGACGCCGCCGAGCGCATCGCCAAGCGCCGCGGCATCACCCGCGCCGACGTCGACGCCCTCGGCGTCCGGTCGCAGGCGAATGCCAAGCGCGCATGGGACGAGGGCCGCTTCGACCGCGAGGTGCTCACCCTCAAGGCACCCGAGCGCACCAAGGAAGGCGAGCTCACCGGCCAGATCCTCGACGTGAGCCGCGATCAGGGCCTGCGTGAGACCACTCTCGAATCACTCGGGAACCTGAAGGCCGTCATCGACGGCGGAATCCACACCGCGGGCACCTCGTCACAGATCTCCGACGGCGCGGCCGCCGTTCTGATCATGGACGAGGACAAGGCGAAGTCCTTGGGTCTGCGTCCCCGCGCCCGGATCAAGAGCCAGGCGCTCGTCGGCGCCGAGCCGTACTACCACCTCGACGGCCCCGTGCAGTCCACCGAGCGCGTGCTCGCCAAGACCGGCATGAGCCTGAACGACATCGACGTCGTCGAGATCAACGAGGCGTTCGCCTCCGTCGTCCTCAGCTGGGCGCAGGTCCACAACGCCGATATGGACAAGGTGAACGTCAACGGTGGAGCCATCGCCCTCGGCCATCCCGTCGGCAGCACCGGTTCGCGACTGATCACCACCGCCCTCCACGAGCTGGAACGCACCGACAAGCAGCACGCGCTCGTCACCATGTGCGCGGGCGGCGCGCTCTCGACGGCCACCATCATCGAGCGCATCTGACGTCATGACGCAGCCCCGCCCGGACCAGCTCGACTCCCCGATCGTCGGGCGCATCATCAAGATCGGGTCGCGCCTCAACACGCGGCTGTTCAAGCTGTCCGGCGGGCGCCTCGGCGGCACCTGGCGGGTGGGGTCGGCATTCAAGAAGCCGACCCCGGTCTGCCTGCTTACGAGCACCGGACGCAAGTCGGGCGAGGCCCGCACCGTCCCCCTGCTGTACCTCCGGGACGGCGACGACGTGGTCGTCGTCGCCTCGCAGGGCGGGCTCCCCAAGAACCCGGCCTGGTACTACAACGTGACCGCCGACCCCGCCGTCACCATTCAGATCGGCAAACAGACCCTGGACTACACCGCGCGCACCGCCGACGACACCGAACGCGCCCGCCTCTGGCCGCTGCTCGTCGACCTCTACGCCGACTTCGACAACTACGCGGCCTGGACCGATCGCGTGATCCCGGTGGTCGTCTGCTCCCCCGCCTGAACGCTGCGACGACTTCCGACGATCGGTCGCATCATCGAGGTCCAGTGACAGTATGCCGCCGGACCTCGATGATTCGACCGATCGTCGGCGTATCAGACCGCTTCGGGGACGTGCTCGGCGGAACCTCCGAGTTCAGTGACGAGACCTTGAACTTCTGCGAGAAGATCACCACGGAGGTCACGGGGCGCGACATCGTGACACAGGCAGACCTTCACCGCGGCGGCCGCAGCAACGGCGTGCTGCGCGCCGTTGCCCATGAACTTGGTGACCGATCCGGCGACGTGGGTGACGCTGATGTGCTTGCCCGCGGCGAGCAGATTGTCGACCCCGTCGGGGTATAGGCAGCGGAGCGGAATCTCGAATGGCAGACCGTCCCTGGTGTCCCACTTCCAGTCCTTGAGCCGGAAATCGTATGTCTCGTGTCCCGGATAGTGCAGACAGAATGCCCCGGAGTTCCAGGCCACGACGTCGTCGAACTGCCGATGGTCGCGGATATCGTTCTCGGTCACAACGTACGCGCCCCGGTATCGACGGAACTCGCCCTGACCGGGGACATGCGCCACCCAGTCGAACGTCAGGTTCGCGTAGGTCTCCGGTTCGAGCTGTTTGACGTTCGCAAGTGTCCCGTACACGGCACGGAACAGGTGATCACGGATCCGCTCAGAGTCGGAGTAGGGATCGAGGTCCTGCCCGTACTCCCAGAAGTGAGTCAGCGGCTGAAGCATCCGACGACGGATGTCCGGATCCGGGGTACGGGCGTGACCTGCGACGGGTCCGGGCGCGTTGTCGATCCCGGGACGCTCGAGCTGGCCGCCGAGATTCGCATAGTCCTTGGCGACGGTCACCGCCCACGGCACGGCGGGGAACCTCGTGGGTTCATCGGCGTCGCGGGTCCGGAAGAACAATGTGTTGCCGTGGTGGTACTCCCCGCGCTGGTCCGGCGCGAGCGGTTCGTTGTACTCGCTCCGACTCTCCGCGCCGAACATCGTCTCCACGCCTGCGAGGAGGCCGAGTTTCGCGGTGCCGGTGCAATCGATGAAGAATCGCCCGCGAAACCGGGTCTCGACTCCGGAACGTGCGGCTCTCGCGTCGATCGACGTGATTCGGTCGCAGTCCCGGCGAAGGTCGAAGACCTGCTGCTCGACGAACACCGAGATCGTCCGCTCCGCGGTGAGGACTTTCATCGCGGCGAGTTCCCCGTCGCCCGATCGAGCGGCCAGTTCGTCGACGAGCGGTCCCGTCTCGCCGCGCGGGGTGAGACCGATCTCGGTGCTCGCGTTGCCGCCGAGGACAGGCCGATTCTGGACGAGCGCGACACGCAATCCCGATCGGCCCGCGGCGAGCGCCGCCGCACAGCCGGTGATCCCGCCGCCCACGACGACGACGTCGAACTCGCCGCCGTCGACAGGCTCGTCGGGCAGGCCACGGAGACGTCGCCGCCACGTCCTGGCGTCCGGGCCCGCACCGTCGACAGGAAGATCGTCTCCGGTGGTCAGGTAGATCGCGTCGCATCGGCCGTCGAACCCAGTGAGGTCGGTGAGCGTCACCGACACCTCCCCGACCGCGAGATCGACGACGCCTGCGTCCGCCCAGCTCCAGTCCAGCCCGTTCGCCCCGAACTCCATCGGCAGGCGTACCCCGTCGATGGTCACGGCGAACCGGCCCGGGTGATGAGACGGCACCCAGTCCTTGGCGCGCACCCACACCCGATAGCACCCCGCCGCCGCGACGTCGATCAGGGTGGTCGCGTCAGCGACCGGCGCGCCGAGTCCGTGGGCCAACAGGTACGACGCGCCCATCTCGAGATCGAACTGGGAGTCGAGGGTCCATCCACCGAAGTGGTCGAACCCGGCGGCCGGCACCAGGATGCCGGTCACGACGCGACCGTCGCGATCGCCGAGAACCCGCTCTCGCCCAGTCCTGCGTCCTCCGCAGAGGTCAGCAGGTCGGCCGCCGCGTGCAAGAGGTCGGCGCGACGGCCCGCCGACCGCATCGCGTCCCGGCACAGTCGCGCTCCGGCGGCGAAGACCGCGACGGTGGCCTGGTCGGTGTCATGCCTCCCCGTTTCCACGGCATGCGCCACATCGTCTGTCGCCGACCCGAGCAGCCCGATCACGGCGTCGGTCACACCGCGGAGGTCGCCGACAGCGATTCCCTGGTCGAGTGCGTACGACGCCGCCTCGACGTATGCGGCGAGCGCGGTGATGTAGAAGCCTCCGGCCATCGTCACGTCGAGGACACTCGCGCCGCGAGGGTCGGCCGACACGTGCGACGACGGTCCGAGCGACGCGAGGGCCGCGGAGTGCTCGGACCACGCGTGCACCGAACCCGAGTAGAGGATCAGCGCGTCTGAGGTGCCGATGTGCTGCGGATAGCAGAGGATCGCGCCGTCGAGATAGTCGATGCCGCGCTCCCTCGCCCATACGCTCATGGCCTCCGCCTCGTCGGGACTGCCTGTCCCGACGTTCACCAGGGCCGCCGATCCCCAGTCGACGACCGATGCGAGGACGTCTCGCGTTGTGTCGTAGGTCGACGTGCAACTCAGGACGATCCGCGCCTGGCGAACCGCCCCCGAAAGGTCGGCGACCGCGGTGACGCCGCCACCGACTGCCTCCGCCTTGTCCGACGTCCGGTTCCACGCGGCGACGGCGTGACCCTGCACTGCGAGGCTGCGGGCGAGCGCGGTCCCCATGAGACCGCAGCCGACGACGAGCACGTCATGCGCACCCATCGTCAGGCCCCGATTTCGACGGTCGAGTCCACGGCTACCTCGTAGAGAGGGATCGACGGGTCGGGCTGGTCATAGAGCGGCGACAAGGCCTCCATGAGCAGTTCGAACGGGACGATCTCCTCCGGCGTGTTGACGCCGGGGCGGCCGATCTGGCCGCGCAGGATCATCCGGGCCGCCATCGCGGCTGGGATCGCGGTGGCCCCGGCCATCCGGCCGGGCGACCAGCGGGTGGTCCCGACGGCCGCTCGTGCCGGCTGACCGTCCTTCTCGCCCTCCGCGAGCGCCCACAGACTCGGGGTACGGAGTGTCTTCGGCGCGTCGGCCGGGCGCTGGACACCGTTCTCGACTTTCAGTGCGGCCTCCCGCGCCGACAACGTTCCGTCGTCGACGGCGGCCATGATCGGCGCGACTGAGTCGAACCACCAGGCCGGTCCGGCCATCACGTTGTAGCAGGTCTGCAGGTCCGGGAACCGACGAGGCAAGGTCACCGTCTCGGGGTGCCCGATGGTCCGAACGCCGATCTCGCCGATGCCCGGGTACCGCAGGGTGAGCGGCTGCAGTGGCGCGACGAGGGCGGGTCGCCCGTCTTCGAGAACCTGCACGGTCCCGGTGCATTCGTGGACGAGATGCAGCAGCGCCGCGGCCGGACGTGGCCCGCCGGGTTCGCTCTCGGTGCCCGCGACCACCCAGCCGGTGTAGAGGGCGTGCACCGTGTCGAGTTCGTCGGCCGCCCGCACCGCCAACACGTTCGACACTCCTGGGCTGGCGCCCATTCCGATCAGTGCGGTGACGCCTGCGGCCCTCGCGCGGTCGTGCCATTCCAGGGCGGCGAGCGTCGGCTCCCAGTCGTCGTTGATGTCCACGTAGTCGACGCCTGCCTCGATCGCGGCGCTCAGGACGCGTTCGCCGAAGATCGTGAACGGGCCGAGCGCGCTGACCACCACCGACGACCCGGCGAACAAGGCAGCCAGATCGTCCGTCAGGGCGTCGACGACGATCTCCTCGATCTTCCGACGGTCGTCGCCGAGGTCGAGGGCCGCCAGCGGCGCCATGTCTCGGTCGAGGACCCGGACCTGGTCGACGTCGTCGAATCCGGCCAGGGTCTCCACTGCTTTGCGACCCATCGCGCCGGCTCCGCCGACAACTGTTACTCGCATCTTCTTCTCCTTGTATGTCAGCTGAATGTGAGGACGCCGTCGTCGACCGAAGCGAACAGATCGAGCGTGTCGGCGTAGTTCTGCGGATTGATCCACGGCGCCGCATCGCCCTGTCGCGGAAGCAGGCCCTCCGCACGACGCAGGTAGCCGGAGTCGACACCGGAGATGAACGGCAGCGCGGGCTGCTCGCCGTCGGTGAGGTCGGCGACCATCTTCTCGGCGCCGATGTCGTCCATGTGGATCAGGACCCGACACCAGTAGTCGGTCAGCGCCTCGATGCGGAGAGTCCACGAGGCGTTGATGAAGCCGAAGGCGTACACGAGGTTGGGCACGCCGGAGATCGCGGCGCCCTTGTACGTCCACTCTCGTCCGATCTCCACCGGCCACCCGTCGACGTCGAATTCGGCTTCCCCGCCGAGCACCACATCGAGTCCAGTCGCTTTGACGATGATGTCGGCCTCGACGCGGGTCCCGTCGGCCATCGTCAATCCGGTCGGGGTGATCCTGTCGATCGACCCGGTCACGACGTCCGCCCTGCCGTCGCGGACGGCGTGGAACAGATCCGAGTCGGGGACGACGCATATCCGCTGGTTCCACGGCTCGTAGGTCGGAGTGAAGTGCTGCTTGCGCACGTCCTCGCCGATCTGTGCGTCAATGGCGTCGAACAGCGTCGCCTTGAACGCATCCGGGTCGCCTTTGGCCTGCGCATACACCTCCTGCTGGTTGCGAAGGTTGCGCAGGCGGATGCGCCGGAACGTCTCCTCCGGGCCGACGGTGCGGCGCAGTTCGTCCGCCTCCGGGTCGTCGCCGGTCTCGATGTGGATGTAGGTGGGCGACCGCTGGACCATCGTGACGTTCGCGGCGTCGCGCGCCAGGTTCGGGACGAGGGTGATCGCGGTGGCCCCGGACCCGATGACAGCCACCCGCTTGCCGCGGTGGTCCAAATCGTCGGGCCAGTTCTGGGCATGGAGCATCGGCCCGTCGAATGTGTCCTCGCCATCGATCGTCGGCTCGAATCCTCCGCGGTAGCTGTAGTACCCGCTCCCGAGGAACAGGTGCCTGCATCGGATGACGTCCTCGCCTACGGGCGAGTCGACCACAAGCGTCCACCGGTTGAGTTCGCTGTTCCAGGACGCCTCGGTGAGCCGCGACGAGAACCGGATGTGCTTGTCCACGCCGAACTCTGCCGCGGTGTCGACGAGATACTCCCGGATGGCGCCGCCTGCAGCGATCGCCTCCGGCCGCAGCCACGGCCGGAATGAATAGCCGAGGGTGTACATGTCACTGTCGGACCTGATGCCCGGGTACCGAAACAGATCCCAGGTGCCGCCGATGGACGCCCTGGCCTCCAGCACCGCGTATGACTTGTCCGGGCAGTTCTGGCCGAGTGCGACCGCGGCTGCGATGCCGGAGATCCCGGCGCCGACGATCACCACGTCGAGATCTAGTGTGTTGTCGCTGGTCATAGTCGTGCGTCCTGTTCCTGATAGTCGCGGGCCACCGCACGGCGGTCGGCTTTTCCCGAAGCGGTGCGAGGCAATTCGTCGTAGACGCGCCAGTGCTCGGGGACCGCGTAGTCGGGCAAGGTGTCGGCGAGCAGGCGACGAGCGGCGTCCACGTCCAGTGCGGTGTCCGGCCGCAGGATCACCGCGACGCCGACCCGCTGCTGCAGCATCGTGTCGGGTATCGCGAACACCGTGGCCTCGGCAATCGCCGGAAGCTCAGCGACCTTCGACTCGACGTGTGCGGGCAGCACCTTCTCGCCGCCTCGATTGATGACGTCGTCGACGCGACCGGTGAGCCAGAGCAGACCGTCCTCGTCGAGCCGCCCGAGGTCGCCGGTCCGCAGCCAGCGGCCGCTGATCTTGGACGAGGTCAGTCCGGGCTGACCCCAGTACCTGCTCATCCGTGTGGGTCCGGCCACCCACACCTCGCCGTCTACGATCCGAAGCTCGACCCCGGGTGCCGGCCTGCCGACCGATTCGCCCTTCTGCGAGATCAGCTCCGGGGGCAGGATCGTCGCACCCGAGGTGAACTCGGTGAGGCCGTACCCATGCAGGAGGGTGAGGTGGCGGCCAGCGGGCGAGCAGTTCGTCCGACCAGGACGCGGGCATCGGGCTGCCGCCGAACAGGACCGACTGTGCACCCGCATAGACGACGTCGGCGTCGGGCGCGACCATGAGGAGCCGCAGAATGCTGGGGACAGCCGTCAGGAACGTCGCCTGCCGTCGACGGAGTTCATCGATCGCGTCCGTCGTCCGGTAGCGACGCAACAGGTGGGTCGTGCCTCCGGACACCAGCAGTGCCCCGAGCTGATCGTTGAAACCGGTGTTGTGAAAGAGCGGTACAAGCACCAGGGTGCTGTCGTCCGCCGTCAGGCCCGCACTGTCGGCGATCAACCGCGCGCCCTGCGAGGATCGCGGCATGCGACAGGACCGCGCCCTTCGGCACCCCGTGGTCCCGGATGTGAAGCTGACGACCGCATCGTCAGCGGCATTCGGCCACGGATGGTCGTCTGCCAGTGCCGGGTGACCGGTGGCGGCGAGGGTCTTCCACACGCATCCTCGGGCGGACCGTGTGCTCAGCCAGCTCTCGGTGGTCGTCGTCGAACAGGACGGTCACGCGTCGAGCAACGCGCACTGATCGCGGAACTGGTCGGCGTTGAGTCGGTTGTTCGCGGGCGAGGACGATCGCGCCCAGCCGCAGTCCGGCGAGGTAGGCGATCACC
Source organism: Gordonia spumicola (assembly GCF_009932475.1). GTDB lineage: Bacteria > Actinomycetota > Actinomycetes > Mycobacteriales > Mycobacteriaceae > Gordonia > Gordonia spumicola. Next base: position 9,419 of record NZ_BJOV01000007.1, on the reverse strand, counting down.
CAGCCCACGGTGTTGTGCCCGATGACGACTATTCGATCGCCGGGTCGTACGCCCTCCGCGGACAGCAGTCCCGCGGCGCGGGACACCTGTTCACGCAGGTCCGCGTAGCCGAGTTCGGTGTCGCCGTCCACGAGCGCTCCGGCTCGGGGAGTCAGATCGGCCCGGGCCCACACCGCTTCGATCAGAGTGCTCATGACAGTCCTCCTACGGGAGGGTCCGCGCTCGATCGACGACCCACTCGAAGCACGGGTCGACGTCCAGGATCGCCTCGGATGCCACTGGAGTCCGAGGACATCACGGCCAGGGAGTTCGATGGACTCCACAACACCGTCCGGGGCGCGGCCCGAAGCGACCAGCCCGGTGCCGAGCTCTGCCACGGCCTGGTGATGCCACGAATTGACGGCGGCCCGCTCGCCGTACAGGCGTGCGGCGAGGCTCCCCCGGTTCGAAGTCGACCGGATGCTCCAACTCCGGGCGCACGTCGGGCATGCTCGCCAGCGAGGCATGGGTGACGCCGGTGTCCGGCAGGTCGGGAATCAGCGTTTCCGCCGAGCGCGACGTTGAGCACCTGGTGACCGCGGCAGACGCCGAGGATCGGGATGCCGCGGTCGAGTGCGGCCCGGACCAACGCGATCTCGTAGTCGTCGCGCCGCCGGTCGATCGCGAGGACCTCGCCGTCGGTCTCATACTCGGACGGCGGGCCTCCCCACACCTGCGGATCGACGTCCTGGCCGCCCGTGACGATGAGCGCGTCGATCCGCTCGACGATCTCGTCTCCCACGCTCTCGTACGGCAGTTGGACGGCGAGTCCACCCGCGGCCGACACCTTCACACCGAACTCGGACCAATACATGTCGGCGCGTCCGGACGCCCATCGCGGGTCGAGTCCGACGAGGCCGGTGCCGGAGATCCGACGGCCGGTGATGGCGACGAGCGGTTTCATCTGTCTCTCCTGACGTCGACGACGACGCGGGTGACCCCACCGTCGCGCATGCGGTCGAATCCCTCATTGATCTCGTCCAGGCCGACGAACGCCGACAGCATGTCGTCGAGGTTCAGGCGGCCCTGCTCGTAGAACCGGACGTAGCGGGGGATGTCGGTGGGGAATCTGTTCGATCCCATGAAGGAGCCCTGCAGTCGCTTCTCAGAGACGAAGAGCTCGGACGCCGCGATCGTGAGCGGCTGCGAGTCCGGCACCAGACCGAGCACCGTGGCGGTGCCGCCGGGGCCGAGCATCGCGAACGACTGCTCGACCGTCGTCGCATAGCCGATCGCTTCGAAGGAGTAGTCCACACCACCGGTGAGATCACGGACCTCGGCGACCACGTCGGACGACTTAGCGTCCACCACGTCGGTAGCCCCGAAACCGCGAGCGGCTTCCAGACGAGCGAGGTCGGTGTCGACGGCGACGATCGTCGCGGCGCCCGCGAGACGGGCGCCCTGGATCGCCGCGATCCCGATCCCGCCACAGCCGAGTACCGCGACGCTCGACCCCGGCTTCACCTCGGCGCTGCGGAACACCGCACTCATACCGGTGACGACGGCGCAGCCGAGGACTGCGGCCGGCGCGAGTGGCATGCTGTCGGGAACTCGGACGAGTGACCTCTCGTGCACCACCATCGCGGTGGCGAACGCACCGATTCCCGCCGTCGGATGCACCGACCTTCCATCGGCGTCGGTCAGCACGGGCGTCCGACGCTCGCGCATGCTTCCCCGCCCGGTGCACAGGGTGAGACGACCGTCGAGGCAGAAGCGGCACTCGCCGCAGTACGCACTCAGACAGGTGACGACGTGGTCGCCGGGCCGCAGCGAACGCACCCGGTCGCCGACACGTCGCACCACACCGGATGCCTCGTGGCCGAGCACTGTCGGGCAGGTCGCGGGCCAGATCCCCTCGATCTCGTGGAGGTCCGAACGACAGAGGCCTGCGAAATGAACGTCGACGAGCACTTCGTCGGGAGCCGGCTCGTCGAGCACCAAGGTCTGGGTCACGAGTCGGCCGGGCGCCTCGGCCAGGACCGCCGCGGTGACGTGTTCAGGCATGATTCCTCCCGAGGGCGATCCACGTGTGCTTGAGATGGGTGTACTTGTCGAGCGCGTACACGCCCTTGTCTGCGCCGTTGCCGGAGAGCTTCCGACCGCCGAACGGTGTCGACGGCACGCCCTCCTCATACGAGTTGACCCAGACGTTGCCTGCCTCGATGCCACGCGACATCCGGTGGATGCGCGAGACGTCCGACGTCCACACCGATGCGGCGAGGCCGAAGTCGGTCTCGTTCGCCATGCTCAGTGCCTGCGCCTCGTCGTCGAACGGCGCGACGGCGACCACCGGGCCGAAGATCTCCTCACGGACGATCTGCATGTCGGCACGAACATCGGTGAAGACAGCGGGTGCGACCGTCGACCTGTCGGGATCGAGTGCGTCCGCCGAACCGGCGGCGAGCCTTGCTCCGGCGCGCAATCCGGAGTCGATGTACTCCAGGACGGTGGCGCACTGGCTGCGACTGCTCAACGGACCGAGGTCTGTCGCCGGGTCGAGCGGGTCGCCTACGGTCAGTCGCGCGACACGGTCGCAGATCCCGGCGAGGACATCGTCGTAGACGGCCCGCTCCACGTACAGCCTGGTCCCGGCCGTGCACATCTGGCCGCTGTTGAAGGTGAACGCCCACACCGCGGTGTCGATCGCCTTCTCCAAGTCCGGCGCGTCGGCGAAGACGATGTTCGGAGACTTCCCGCCGAGTTCCAGCGACACCGTCTTGCCGTTCGACGCCGCGGAGTCGGCGAGCAGGCCGAGGCCGACCTCGGTGGACCCGGTGAACGTCAGACACGACACCGCGCTGTGCCGGGCGAGCGCCGTGCCGACAGTCGAACCACGACCCGTGACGACGCTGAGCACACCGTCGGGAAGTCCGGCCTCACGACTGAGTTCGGCGAGGCGCAGCGACGAGGCCGACGTCTGCAGCGCCGGTTTGAGGACCACGCTGTTGCCGGCCATGAGTGCGGGAGCGATCTTGAGCATCGCCAGGCTGAGCGGGAAGTTCCACGGCGTGATCGCCGCGACGACACCGACCGGTTCCCTGGTCACGAGCGCGAGTGCATCGGGCAGGCCGCGCGGCGAGGAGTCCATGAGCTTGTCTGCCAGCTCGCCGTACCAGCGGAGTGTCTTGGCGGTGCTCGCCACTTCGATGTCGCGAGCGTCGCGGACCGGCTTGCCCATCTCCCTCGAGACGAGGACTGCCAGTTCGTCGGCGTGGACTTCGATGAGCCCGGCCCACGCGATCAGCACCCGGCCGCGTTCGGCGGGTGAGACGCGAGACCAGGAGCCGGCGGCGAATGTCGCCCCGGCGTCCGCGACCACCCGGTCGACGTCGTCCGACGCGGCCGCCGGGACGGTGGTGAAGTCGGAGTCGGTCCACGGGTCGTGCAGGGCGAGAGTGTGACCGCCCGCAGCCTCGGCCCACGCGCCCCGCCCCCACATCCCGTGCGACGACGGAATTGCGGCGGCGAGGTCGCGCCAGGTGGTCGCGTCGGACATCAGGCCGTCACTCCCGCGCGCAGGCCCGCGTCGGCGGTGTCGCCGAGGACGACCCCCGGATCCGCCATCTCACCGTTGTATTCCACCCAACCCATGTACGGGTTCGACGCCGCGTACCCGAGGAGGCCGAGGATCTCCCCCGGGATCTCGCGGGCCTCGTCGAGCGTCATCGACAGGTAGTGGTTCTCCTCCTGCCGCAGGTAACCGCGGCAGATCCCGAAGATCACACCGGTCCGGTCGGAGTCGACGGTCCGGTTCTGGCCGCCGCCGTGGTAGGTGCCGCCGAGCCACATCACCGCCGAACCGGCAGTCATCTCGGCGGGGATGGTCTCCTCGACCGTCGGCATCCGCTCGTCGTCCCACAGATGACTACCGGGGATCACGCGGGTCGCACCGTTCTCCTCGGTGAAGTCGGAGACCGCCATCATCATGCCGATCGCATCGGTGGGTCCGGGGTGAACGGTGTAGAAGATGCTGTCGTCGCGATGCAACGGCTGCAGGCCCTGACCGGGGCGGATCTGGATGCACTGGGTGGCGCCGATCTGGAGCGTCGGCGTCTCGTCGACACGATCCTGGCCGTACCACATGCCTTTCGGTGGGCAGAGGAAGTGCTGCGCGGCACCCTGGAAGACCGGATTGAGCGCGGTGGAGTCCAGGGCGCGGGTGTGCTTGAAGATGCGTCCGAGGCGGCGGGTGCTGGTACCCGCGAAGTACTCGTCGGTGCCGGACGGGGTGGCGTCCATCGCCGGCAGGATGTCGGCGCGGACCTGGTCGAGCTGCTCCTCGCTCAAGAGGTTCGGCAGGCGGACGACACCGTCCTCGGCGAGGATCGTGATTGCTTCGTCCGCGGTTGTGGCATCGCGAAGAGTGGTCATGACAGTGCTTCTTTCGTGAGGATGTGGTTGGTGGAGACTCGGGCTCAGGCGAGCTCGAAGTAGCGGTTGGACTCCCAGACCGAGATCTGGTCGTCGTTGCGATCCGTCTCGGTGTGGAACGTGAGCCATTCCCACCGGCGGGTGCCGACCCAGTAGTCGACGAATTCCTCACCGAGGTATTCGCGAAGCACGGTGTCGTCGGCGAGAGCGGCGACGGCCGAGTACAGGTCGGCGGGGACGCGCGGAGCGACCTCGTCGGGGGCTGCCCAGGCCATCAGCTCGTACGCCGGCGGAGGCATCGCCTTACTGTCGATACCCGCGAGTCCGGCGGCGAGGAAGGTGGCGAGAGCTAGGTAGGTATTGGAGTCGGCCGAGGGCAGGCGGTACTCCAGGCGTGTCGCGCCCGGGCCGGCCATGACGGCCCGCACCGCGCACGACTTGTTGCCGACACCCCAGGTCAGAGTGGTCGGTGGGCCTTCCAGATCGATGAGCCTGCGATACGACGTGATCGTCGGGAGCGCGAAGCTCGTACACGCCTTCAACGAGCCCATGACGCCGCCGAGGAAGTGGAGCATCGTCGCGCTCGGCTGCTGCGGATTCGCGGAGTCGAAGAAGACGTTGCCGTTCTCGTCGCAAACCGACACGTTCAGGTGCGAGCCCTGTCCGTATTCCGTCGACCACTTCGACATGAAGGTGATCGACCGGCCGAGTGAGTAGGCCACCTCGCGCATCACCTGTCGGGTGCGGGCCCACAGGTCGGCGGCGGTGACGGCGTCGTCGGGAGCGAGGTTGAACTCGATCTGGCCGCTGGCCGCTTCGTCCGACCACGCCTCCCACGGGATGCCGAGTTCGTCGAGACGCGCGACGACGGCTTCGGCGTATTCGGTGAAGTCGGGCGACTTCGCGAGGATGAGGGCCGCGCCCGCGTTTCCGCCGAGCGGTGTCAGGTCCTGGTACTGCTTGGCCCGTGCCTCGTCGATCGACTCGCGGAAAACGGTGGCCTCGATCTCGACCGATGCAGTGACCGTGTAGCCGCGGTCTGCGTACGCGGCGGCGATGCGCTTGAGGGCCTGGCGGGGATCGGCTTCGACGGGATCGCCGTCGGCGGTCCAGAAGTCGCAGATCACCGAAGCCTGTCCGGGCTTCCACTCGACGAGCGTCTCGAGGTCGGGCCGCGCGAAGAGGTCGGGCATGAAACCTTCGCGCCAGGCCGGGAAGCCGAAGCCCAACTGTGCGTGGTTGGTCAGGTCGAGGCCGAGGACGAGGTCGGCGACGGTGAAGCCCTTGTCCCGGGCCGACAGGTACTTCGTGGGCGACAGCGATTTGCCGAGCAGCGCGCCGTCGTGGTTGGTCATCTCGATGCGGACGCTCCTGACGTCTGTCAGTTCGTCGGTCGCGGAGGTTTCAGAGCTCACCGCACACCACCTTCAGGTCGGCTCCGAACAGTGCGGAGAAATGAGGGAAAGAGAGGTTCATACCGAACTCGCCGCCTTCGAGTGCACCGACGAGCGTCGACCGGCCGTCGAAGAAGGCCGCGAGTGCGGCGGCGGTTCCGAGGACGCCGGAACCTTCGGTGGTGGGGGTGCCGAGAACCGCCTCGGCTTCCTCGTCGACGCAGGTGACGACGAGGCCGGTTGGCATTCCGTCAGACGCTCCGGCACGCGCCCAGAAGTCGGCGGCAGCGGTGCGCCAATCGACGGTCCGTGCGGAGAGCAGCCGGCCCACCACCTTGCCGAAGTCGCCGGCGGCATCACTGTCCGCGGGTTCGGGGTCGAACCAGTTCACCTCCCAGACGAGTTCGGCGTCGCCCACGGCACCGACGACGACAGCGTCGTCGGTGAAGGCGATGTGCGCTCGTTGAGCGTCTCCAGCGGCGCGCAGCACCACCGATCGGGGACCGTCCGCGCCGGGAAGCATCTCGCCGCGGGCGATGCCGTCGCGGAGCCGCCGCGCGACCGACAACACCATCGGCGTGGGCGGGCCCACGACTGCGACTTGTGTGTTCTCTGACATTTCACTTCTCCTACTCACCTGACCTAATCGCTTGATTAGTTCACGTGACTAGGTTCACACTATGGGAGCCGTCACGTCAAGGGGTCGGCGAAAGATTCTCTGAAAGGAAGCGACATGGCACTGACTGTGGAGGCCATCCTGGGCCTCTTGGACGAACCGTCGCGCGGGTACGCCGAGACACTGCTGACGAACGCGCCACCGCCCCCGTACCACCGCTACGGACCGTCGATGATGAGGGCGGTATTCGACGCGAAAGGGGTTCCTGAATCCACCTCAAAAGGCCTCGTGACCAGCGAGTCAATCGTCGAGAAGGACGGCACTCGCGTTCCTGTCCGGTGCTATCGCGAAGTCCTCGACACACCCGCTCCGGCGCTGCTCTACATGCATGGCGGCGGCTTTGTCCTCGGCACTCTCGACGGTGTCGACAGCCTGTGTCGACGTCTCGCGGAGACGACCGGATGCGTCGTGGTGTCGGTTGACTACCGGCGGGCGCCGGAGCACGTCTACCCAGCGGCAGCGGACGACTGTCTCGCCGTCTACGACTGGATGCTCACCGACCATGAACGGCTCGGGATAGACCCCGACCGAGTGGCGTTGGCCGGCGACAGCGCGGGCGGCGCCCTCGCATTGTCGGTGTGCACGTCGCTGCAACAAGCGGGTCGGGGGCTACCCCGGTGCCTCGTGTTGGCGTACCCCGCGACATCGGCGTCGTTCCGCGGCGCTTCGTGGGAGGCGTTCGCGCTCGCACCCGTGTTGTGCAGGTCGGACGCGGAATGGTTCTGGGACAGCTATGCCGGCCCGGAGGTTCGAGATGATCCGCGCGCGGTCCCCGAAGTCTCCGCGGAGCTGGGATCGTTGCCTCCCCTGCTGGTCCTCGGCGCCGAAGTGGACGTACTCCGCTCGGACTACGAACGCTTCGTCGAGATGGTGAATGCCGCGGGCGCCGACGCGCTACTACGGACGACGCCGGGCGTGCTGCACGGATTCATCACCGAGGTGGACGCCGTTCCCGCCGCTCGCGAGGCTCTCGAGGACGCAGCGGCCTTCGTTCGCCGGTTCACTAGACTGGATCCATAGTCGACCCCAGGAGTGGACATGGCGCACATCCCCGCAGCCGAGCGGCGCAGGCAGATCATCGAGGTCGCCGCGCGGGTCATCGGTCGCGAAGGCGTCGCCAAAGCCACCACTCGAAAGATCGGAGCCGAGGCCGGGGCCAACATCGGAACGCTGCACTACACGTTCGGCAGCAAGGAACTGCTCGAGGCGACCTTCGCCTACTGCTGGGACGTCGCCAGCGAGATCGTCGACGAATCGATCGAGGCCGCGGTCGGACCCGCCGACGCCGCCCGCGAACTGCTCACCCGCTACGTCGAATTGGCTATCGCCGATCCAGACATCATCGCCGCTCAGTTCCAGCTGCTGAACTGGGCTCTCGCGGAAGGTCGCCGCGACCAAGCGCTGAACCTCACCCAGCAGCTGGACGTGCTCGTCCAGGAGGCACTTCAGCGTGCCGAATGGTCCGACGAACTCACCGTGACTCACGAACGTGCGGGCCGGATCATCGTCTCGATGCTCGACGGCATCCTCATCCGATTCGGTGTGACCGGTCGGAGGAGGCGATCCGCGAGGATCTCGCGACTGCGATTCAGTTCGTCGAGGCCGCGCTCATCGGAGCGGGCGCCACACCGTAGACCTGCCGAACCGTCTAGTGTCGCGTCAACCCGCCGGCCTGACGACGAACGCCGACGCCTGAGCACGCTGAGTTCGCGCTGCCCGCGGATTCAGTCCGACGAGGTCCGGCTGGTACACGCGGAATCCGCGCTTGCCCGGATGTCGATCGGAGCTGGTGATCCCCATGTCGGCGAGATGTTCAGCCGTGAACCGGAAGACGCCGCCCTCGACGAACACGAGCAGGCCCGCGACGTCGGCCGAATCGAACGGCTCCGTCCCTCCGTCGACGTCACGCCGCCACACTGCGACGAACGCACCCGGTTTCGTCGGCGTCACGCGCGCTGTCCGCACCCGCCACCGCTGGTCGCCGATCTGCGCGATCCGACCGTCGTAGTCGAGGTTCGTCGCATCGGGCGTGAGCTCGGCATCCTCACCGAGATACCAGTCGCTCATCTCACGACCGCGACGCTGCCGTCCTCCGAAGCCACGACCAGCGAACGGCCGTCGGGCGCTACCGCGACCGACGTCAACGGTCGACCCGCGTTCACCGTGCACCGACTGCCGGTCCGCAGATCGACGACGATCACCTGGCCGGTGGCCGTGGCAGCGGCGATCGCCCGATCGCCCACCAGGGCGAGGTCGTCGACGCTCCCCGGCAGCGGCGCCGTCAGGTCCGCGGCGACTCCCACCCGTTCGGGCGCGCTCAGCGGAATCCGGAGGATCCGACTGGACAGGCTCGACGTCATCGCCACGTAGGCGGTGTCGCCGCTGACGACGACACCGTTCATCCCGGTGCCGTTGACGACGCGGTTCGGTGCGAGATTCTTCGGCGCGCGGGCGGTCCAGGCGCGGTCGATCGTTCCGTTCTTGCGGACCTTCACGACACCGAGGTTCGAGTCACCGACGTACATCGTGCCGTCGGCGGTGATCGCCAGCCCGTTCGGCATGCCGAGCCCACGAGCGATCGTCGTGACCGCCGGCTTCCGCTCGGCCGGGTCGAACGACACGATGCGCCCGGTCAGGGGCAGTCCCGGAACCATGTTGATCGGATTGTCGCCCGATGTCGCGTACATGCGACCGTCCGGCCCGAGGCGGACCGAGCCGGGAGCGTGCACCCGGACCGCGCCGACGTGTCGCCCGTGTGCGTCGTACCTGTCGATCACGTTCTGCAGGTGCGCGAGACCCAGAGGTCACCGTCCCTGTCGTATCCGATGTTCTCCGCCCAGCTCACCACGGGAACCGGCGCCGGAATCAGCACCCGGACCGACGACCGGCCGCATATCGGGCCGGCGACGGCCTCGGGCACGGACGGCACCGCCATCGCC
>NZ_BJOV01000006.1 GCF_009932475.1 Gordonia spumicola | reverse complement strand
TCGGAGGCGTTGCGCAGGTCCACGTCGAGCGTGATCCCGAGGTCGACGAGCGTCTGTTTGTCGGTGTCGGTGAGGTTGCTCAGCTTGTTGGAACGGAAGAGCTGCCCGGTGCGGACCGTCTTGCCGTCGGCGGCCGGATAACCGCCGATGTCGCGGAAGTTGGACGCGCTCTGCAGCCGCGGTGCGGCCTGGGCCGTGCCGGGTGCGAGTGCGATGGACGCGAGCACGACAAGCACGATCGCGAAAGCGCGCGTGCCGAAGGTCACCGAGGGTTCTCACGTGCGCAGCCTATCCCGGAAGAATCGGACGCGCAGGGGTCGGCACAGATCGTCAGCCGCGCCGTCCGGACAGGCGCAGCGTCAGGCGGTGGGCGTGGACGAGCAGCGCCGCGCCGAGCTCGGCCCGTCGATCGTCGGCGAATCGGGTCTCGACTCCGGTAAGGCTGACGGCCCACGCCGGTTCTCCGCGACTGTCGAACACGGCGGCGGCCATGCCCCAGCTGCCGTCGACGAGCAGGGCGGGGTTCGTCGCGTAGCCGTCGATCCGGGTGGCGGCGACCCGCCGCATCAGCTCCGAGGTCGAGTGGTGTGCTCCCCAGACGGGCACCAGGTCGGTGCGTTCGACGTACTCGGCGACGTCGCGGTCGGGCATCGTCGCCAGGATCACCAGCCCGGCGGACGCCACGCCGAGCGGGAATCGGATTCCTGGATGCAGCACGTGCGAGCGCAGTGGAAAGCTGCCCTCCTCCTCGGCGATGCAGACGGTCTCGTCGCCGCGTCGGGCGGAGAGGTACGCGCTCTCGCCGGTCTGGCGAGCGAGGTCGCGGAGGATGTCCGACGCCGCCGAGGTGATGTCGTAGCGGACCGAGGCGGTCGCGCCGAGCAGATACAGCTCGGGCCCGAGCGACCACCCGCCCGTGGTGCGGGAGCGATCGACGAAGCCCTCGTCGGCAAGGGAACCCAGCAGTCGGTGGACGGTTGGGCGCGCCAGTCCGGTGCGCCGGGCCAGCGTCGACGTCGACTGTCCGTCGCTGTCGGCGATTGAGCGCAGGAGTGCGGCGACGCGACCGATCATGTCCGGACCCGGGGCTGTCGACATCGTTTCAATATACGTTCACTGAGTGAACAGCATGGGAGTTCACGTTCGCCGAGCGAGCAATCTCGCCGGGGGCTTGGCGTCCACGGCTCGGCTCGGCGTGTAATCGCCGCATGAAACTCTTCACAACAGCCATCGAGGCGGTAGCGGGAATCGGCGACGGAGCATCGATCGCGGTCGGCGGATTCGGGGTGTGCGGTGTGCCGGACACGCTCATCGAGGCGCTCGTCGACGCCGGGGTCGGCGATCTCGACGTCTACTCCAACAACTGCGGCGTGGACGGCTACGGTCTCGGACTGCTGCTCTCCGCTGGTCGGATAGCCAGGATCACGGCGTCGTATGTCGGTGAGAACCGCGAGTTCGCGCGCGCCTATCTCGCCGGGGACCTCGAAGTGCACCTGACGCCTCAGGGCACCCTCGCCGAACGCCTGCGAGCGGGAGGGGCCGGACTGCCCGCGTTCTACACGCCCGCGGGCGTCGGCACCCCGGTCGCCGACGGTGGTCTGCCGCTGAGGTACGGGCCGGACGGCGGCGTCGCGCTGGCGTCCGAGCCGAAGGAGACCCGAGTGTTCGGTGATCGGACGTATGTCATGGAGGAGTCGATCGTCACCGACGTCGCACTCGTCCACGCGGAGGTCGGCGACACCGACGGCAATCTCGTCTTCGCGAAGTCGGCGATGAACTTCAACCCGCTCGTCGCCATGGCCGGGCGGGTCACGATCGCCCAGGTCGAGAAGCTGGTGGAACCGGGGGACATCGGGCCGGCGGCGGTGCACCTGCCGGGAGTGTTCGTTCAGCGGGTGGTCTGCACCGGCCCGCAGGCCAAGCGGATCGAGAAGCGGACGGTTGCGGCATGAGCTGGACGCGCGATCAGATGGCGGCCCGAGCAGCAGCCGAACTCGCCGACGGCGAGTACGTGAACCTCGGCATCGGCCTGCCCACGCTCATCCCGTCCTACGTGCCCGACGGGGTGCGGGTGGTCCTGCATTCGGAGAACGGGATCCTCGGGACCGGCCCCTACCCGGCGGACGACGCCGTGGATGCCGACCTCATCAACGCGGGTAAGGAGACGGTCACCGTCCAGCCGGGCGCGGCGTTCTTCGACTCCGCGTCGTCGTTCGCGATGATCCGCGGCGGACACATCGACACCGCCGTGCTCGGCGGTATGCAGGTCTCCACCGCGGGCGACCTCGCGAACTGGATGGTGCCGGGCGCGACGGTGAAAGGCATGGGCGGAGCGATGGACCTGGTCCACGGCGCGGGTCGGGTGATCGTGCTGATGGAGCACACGACCCGCGACGGCGACCCGAAGGTCGTCGACACATGCACGCTGCCGTTGACCGGTGCGGGCGTCGTCGATCGGGTCATCACCGACCTGGGCGTGCTCGACGTCGGCGTCGACGGATTCACGCTCGTCGAAGTGGCGCCCGGCGTCGACGTCGATCGGGTGATCGCGGCGACGGCGGCGCCCGTTCGGGTGATGCTCAGCGCGGACGCGCGCTGACCGATCGGTGCGCGGCGACGGCGCGGGTCGTCCGCTCCGTGTCGCCCGACACGACGGCCTCGACGAGTTCGGCGTGCACGGCGACGCGCTCAGCCAGGTATCCGGTGTCGTCGTCGGCGGTCTCCGAGTCGGGCTGTGTCGGCAGGTCCTCGACGTGCGCCATCGCACTCAGGTAGACGCCGGTGGCGAACGTGTTCGCGGCGGTCTCGGCGAGGCGTCGGTGCAGTTCCCAGTTGTGGCGCATGAAGCTCTCGCGGTCGGTCGAGTTCTCCCGCATGCGATCGATGATCGCGCGCAGGTCGGTGGCGTCGCGCGCCGTGCAGTGCTGGGCCGCGTCGATGTCGATGAGTTCCTCCAGCGCGTCGCGGACGGCGACCGCGTCGGCGACGCTCGCCGGGTCCGCGGCCACGGAGAGCAGCGTGTGACGTAGTTGGACCACGGTACCGGCCTGTGCGACGAACAATCCGCCGCCGCGTCCGGGCCGGACGTCGACGGCGCCGCGTTCGGCGAGCAGTCGTGCGGCTTCGCTGATGGTGGCCCGCCCGAGTCGGGTCGTCTCACGCAGTTCGTCCATCGTCGCGATCCGGTCGCCTGCGGACAATCCGCGGTCGACGATCCAGCCCTCGATCTCCTTGGCGAGGGACTGGGCGCGGGTCAACGGAACGGAAATCACCCGCATGATTTTAGGCCACCATCGGTGGGGTGGGGCAGATCCGAGGGCCGTCGGAGCGCCGCCGACGAGAAAACACCCGAATATTTATGGTGATTCCCTTGACATCGGCCCGGGGTGGTGACGTAGATTACGTTCATAACAACTCGAAAGGTTCGGGTGGTTTAGCGAGAGGGATCAGATGAGGACCAACGCGGATGTAGCGATCGTCGGGTTCGGGCCCGCGGGGGCGATGCTGGCGTCACTGCTCGGACAGCGAGGCCACACCGTCGTCGCAATGGACAAGTTCCCCAAGCCCTACGAACTCCCTCGCATGAGCACCCTCGACGGCGAGGTCGCGCGACTCCTCCAGCACGCCGCAGACCCGAAGGAAGCGCTCGCCGAGTCGCTGCCGGAACGGCTCGTCGAGCTCTGGGGCGCCGACGGCGAGCGCAAGGGCCACTTCGACTGGGACTACAAGCGCGCAGGCCACATGTCGCACCTGTCGCTGCACCAGCCGAACATCGAGGCCGCGATGGCGCACCGGATCGCGCAGCACCCCAACGTCGACGTCCGCTGGGGTCGCACCGCGGTCGACCTCGTCGACATCACCGACGGCGGCGCGACCGTCGTCGCGACCACCGAGGACGGGACGACCGAGGAAGTGCGCGCGACGTACGTCATCGGCATGGACGGTGCGTCGAGCTTCGTCCGCGAGAAGCTCGGCATCGATCTCGAGGTCCTGCACGTACACGACGACCAGTGGATCCTCACCGACTACGACGTCCTCGAACCGCTCCCGAACAACCTCGAGGAACGCGTCTACTTCGACCTCGAGTTCACCCAGCCCTACTTCTACGCGCCGAACGGCGTCGGCCGGGTCCGCACCGACGTGCGCGTGATCCCCGGCACCGACATCGACGACGAACTGACGGAGGAGCGCGGATTGCAGTTCATGGAGGAGCACGTCGGGGTGCCCCGGACGAGCATCCGGCAGACCCGCCGCAAGCTGTACCGCTTCCGCAGCCAGATCGCGACGTCGATGCGCAAGGGGCGGGTGTTCATCGGCGGCGACGCCGCGCACGCGATGACGCCGTACATGGGGCAGGGCGCCTGCACCGCGATGCGCGACGCCGCGAACCTCGCGTGGAAGCTCGATCTCGTCCTGTCCGGGCGCGCCGACGCCGGCCTGCTCGACTCGTACGAGCCCGAACGTCTCGGCCAGGGCCGGTTCTTCGTCGAAGGGTCGTACGCGGCGTTCAAGATGATCAACCCGGCGACCGAAGCAGAGGCCGCCGAACGCGACGCCTACCTCGAGGCGACCGGCGGCGACGTGACCCCGCCGATCCCGCCGATCGGCGGCGGCGTCGGACTGCGCACCGTGGACGGAGACGCCGCACCGCAGGCCGGCGAGGTGGCGCCGCAGGGCGTCGTGACGATCGACGGCCGCACCGAACTCCTCGACGACGTCGTCGGGTACGGCTTCCACCTCGTGTCGACCCTCCCGATCGACGAGGTCCTCACCGCGGAGCAGTCGGCGCGGCTCGCTGAGCTCGGCGTGATCGAGGTGAAGCTCGGCGACGTCGTCGACGCCGACGGCACGTACCGCGACTACTTCGAGAAGTGGTCGGCGACATCGCTGATCTCGCGGCCCGACGGCTACGTGTTCGGTCTGGCCGATTCGGCCGACGACCTGCGGGCACTCGTCGATCACCTCCTCGACCAGATCCCGGTCCTGGCATGACGACTGTCACCACCCACGCCTACGTCGAGCGGGCCTCCGGGTCCCTGCTCCTCGACGTGCACCGGCCGGATCGGCCGTCTGCGGGCGTCGTCGTCTACCTGCACGGCGGCGGGTTCGCCGCAGGCGACCGCGCGATGGACCGCCCGCGCGTCGAAGCCATGGTCCGGCACGGACTGACCGTCGTCGTCCCCGACTACCGACTCGCGCCCGCCGCGTTCCCCGATCCGGTCGACGATGTTCTCGAGGCGTTGGCCTGGATCGGCGATCACCCCGACGAGGTCGGATCCACTCGGATCGGCCTGTGGGGCGCATCGGCCGGAGCGGTCCTCGCCGGGCTCGCCGGTCTGCGCGGCACGGTGGACGCCGTCGTCTCCTGGTTCGGATTCGGCGACATCACCACCGTTGCGGCGAGGAGTCCACTGGAAGAGGCACTCCTGCCGCCCGGTCCGGAGAACGCGCTGCTCGGCGTCGACGACGTCCGGGCGCACCCCGACCTGATGCGGGCCGCCAGCCCCGTCCACCAGGTCCGCGCCGACGCCCCGCCGTTCCTCATCGCGCACGGCGACCGCGACCGCATGGTCGACGAACGCGAGGGACGCCGACTCCACGACGCGCTGACAGCCGTCGGAGCGCGCTCCACCTTCGTCGTACTCGGTGGTGCGGGCCACGAGGACCCCGCCTTCGACGAGCCGACGTCCATCGCGATGACGGCAGCCTTCTTCACCACCCACTTCATCCGTCAAGAGGAGACATCATGACCGCAGACAGCCTCGACCAGGCCCGTGCCGACGATCGTGCACTGATCACCGCGGTGATGCACCGCTACTGCAACATGGCGCGCGAGAACGCCGACTTCGCCGGCATGTCGGTGATCTACACCGACGACGCCCGCATCACCCTGCCCGACGGCACCGAGGTCGGCGCCGTCGAGATGGCCGAGGTGGTCAAGGGCGGCGGTCCGACGTTCATCCGCCATCACGCGACCACGCTCGACATCGTGTTCCGCGGCGCCGACGCGGCCGATGTGGTCACGATGTACATCGCGATCACCGATCAGGCCGCACCCGACCACTGGGGCGAATGGCGCGACCACTTCGTCAAACAGGCGGACGGACGCTGGCTCATCGACCGCCGCGTCATCTGTGTCGACGGTGCGGCGCCTGCCGGTTGGTGCGCAGCCGTCTACGGAAGCTGAAGGGGAACAGTGTGAAGATCATCG
Source organism: Gordonia spumicola (assembly GCF_009932475.1). GTDB lineage: Bacteria > Actinomycetota > Actinomycetes > Mycobacteriales > Mycobacteriaceae > Gordonia > Gordonia spumicola. The sequence continues at coordinate 5,655 of NZ_BJOV01000006.1, read as the reverse complement.
GATATCGCGACGCGCACGGAGTGCAGGTGGCGGCCAGGGACGGCGACGCGCTGATCCCGCTGGGCTCGGTCGAGCGGTTCTGGGACGACCCGTCCGCCGCCGTCGCCGCGGCTGCGGGTGTCGTGGACCGTCTCCACGCGGCCGACGTGGAGATCGTGCCGCCCGTGCGCCCGGGTGCGCGGGTCCTGTGCGTGGGACTCAACTACCGCGAACATGTGGCAGAAGGCCCGTTCGAGGTGCCCGATCATCCCACGATCTTCGGTCGGTGGACGCAGTCGTTGACGGTCGGCGGCGTCCCGGTGGACGTGCCCGTCGACGAGCAGGGACTGGACTGGGAGGCCGAGCTGTTGGTGGCCGTCGGCGCACCGCTGTCGGTCGCCACTCCGGAGCAGGCCGAAGCCGCGGTGTTCGCGTACGCCGCGTTCAACGACATCACCGCACGTCGGGCGCAGAAGCTGACGACGCAGTGGACCATCGGCAAGAACGCCGACCGGAGCGGGCCGATGTCCGATCTGGTGACCGCCGACGAGGTCGGCGAGCTCGGCAGCCGGCGGGTGCGCTGTCTCGTCGACGGCGAGGTGATGCAGGAGTCGACCACCGACATGATGATCTTCTCGATCGCCGACATCCTGTCGTTCGTGAGCCGCACGTTCACCCTGCAGCCCGGCGACCTGATCGCCACCGGCACCCCGTCGGGCGTCGGCTACGCACGGACGCCCCCGAGGTTCCTGCATCCGGGCGATGAGGTGACGGTGACGATCGACGGCATCGGTTCGGTGACCACGCCGATCGGCGTCCGCGTCGACGCGGGGGTCCTGTGACATGACGATTCGACTGACCCGCGTCGCCGACGGCGAGCCGTTCGCGCCCGTCGGACACCACGGTGTGTCGCCCGTGCGACTGCAGGGCGGCGACGGCGGGATGAGCGTGGTCCTGTCCGAGTACGAGCCCGGCGCGACTGCAGCCTCCGCGGTGCAGACCGCCGAGACGATCTACGTCGTGCTCGAGGGCGAGCTGACGTTCGCAGGCGGCGGCGTCAGTGTGACCGCAGGTCCGCTCGATTCGGTGAACGTCGCAGTGGGCGATGAGCGATCGGTCCACAATGCCGGCGCCGTCGTCGCACGGATGCTCGTCGTCCGTCCCGCGCCGTCGACGGAGGGCCCCCGATGACCGCAGTGCTGCTTCCTTCGCTGACTGACGGTCCGGACGCCCTTGCGGTGACGGTGGGCGACGAGTCGATGACCCGGAGCGAGCTCGTCGGCGCGGCGTCGGCCGTGGCTCGCAGGGTCGGCGGTGCGTCGTCGGTCGCGATGGTCGCGAACGCCACGATGGACACGGTGATCGGGGTGGTCGGCTGCCTGCTGGCCGGGGTGCCCGCGGTGCCGCTGCCTCCGGACTCCGGACCCGCCGAGCGCCGGCACATCCTGACCGACTCGGGCGCACAGCTGCTGCTCGGCAACCCGATCGACGGCGTCGACCTGCCGACCGTGCCGGTCGACCTCGATGAGCGCGCGGACGCGCCGGCAGTCGAACCGGGCCCGGAGTCGACGGCGCTGATCATGTACACCTCGGGCACCACCGGCCTGCCCAAGGGCGTGGTGCTGTCGAGGCGGGCGATCGCCGCGAGTCTGGACGGCCTGGCCGACGCGTGGCAGTGGAACGCCGACGACACGCTCGTCCACGGGTTGCCGCTGTTCCACGTCCACGGACTGGTCCTTGGCGTCATCGGCGCGCTGCGGCACGGTTCGCCCCTGGTCCACACGGTTCGCCCGAAGGCTCAGGCGTACGCCGCGGCCGGCGGGTCGCTGTACTTCGGCGTGCCCACGGTGTGGTCGCGGGTGTGCGCCGATCCGGAGTCGGCCCGTGCCCTGTCGTCGGCCCGACTGCTGGTGTCGGGCAGCGCACCGCTGCCCACCCCGGTGTTCGCCGCTATGCGCGAGCTGACCGGTCACGATCCGATCGAGCGCTACGGGATGAGCGAGACCGTCATCACCATCAGCACCAGGGCCGACGGCGAACGTCGTCCCGGCTGGGTGGGACTGCCGATCTCGGGAGTCCGGACGCGTCTGTGGGACGACGCGGGCAACCCGGTGCCGCACGACGGTGAGACGTTGGGCCGCCTGCAGATCGCGGGCCCGACACTGTTCGACGGCTACCTCCGCAATCCGGAGAAGACCGCAGCGGAATTCACCTCCGACAGCTGGTTCATGACCGGCGACATGGCCGTCATCGATCGCGGCGGCTTCCACCGCATCGTCGGACGGGAGTCGGTCGACCTCATCAAGTCGGGCGGGTACCGCATCGGTGCGGGCGAAGTGGAGCACGCACTGCTGTCGCATCCGTCGGTGTCCGAGGTCGCCGTCGTCGGTGTCCCGGACGTCGATCTCGGACAGCGGATAGTCGCCTATGTGGTCGGCGACGACGTGGACGGCGATGTGCTGTCGGAGTTCGTCGCGTCCACCCTGTCGATCCACAAACGCCCGCGGGAGATCCGCCGGATCGACGCGCTGCCTCGCAACGCGATGGGCAAGGTCCGCAAGAAGGAACTGCTCGCCGATGACTGACACGACATCCGCGCCAGAGAGGAACCAGAGACATGTCTGACCTGTACGAAGCCCCGCAGACCGCCCAGCGGCTCGTTGTCACCGCGATGGGGCTGATCGGCACGTTCAGCCCGCAGCAGCGGGAGCAGGCGGTGATCGCCGACTTCGACGACGCGCGTCGCCTCGACTGGGACATCATCCCGAAGCCCGACCGCACGGGGATCCCGCTGCACGACCTCGACAGGCACCAGCGGGTCCTCGTCTGGGACATGATCCGGATGACCGTCCCGCTGCGCACGTTCACCAAGATCCTCGGCATCACCCAACTGGAGCACGTCTTGCGCGACTACGAGGGCGACTTCCTCGGTCCGGCGCTGCCGTCGTGGCGAAGTTCGGACAGCTACTACCTGACGCTCTTCGGCAGGCCCGGATTCGAGGACACGTGGACGCTCCGCTTCCTCGGCCATCACGTGTGCGTCAACGTGACAGTCGTCGACGAACGGTGGGTGGCCGCGACGCCGATGGCATTGGGCGCGCAGCCCACCGAGTACGACGGTGTCCTCAAGCCGCTCGCCGACGACGAGGGGCTGGGCTTCGATCTGCTGGCGTCGTTGACCGACGATCAGCGTGCGACCGCCGTGATCCACGACGTCGCACCCGCAGACTTCGTCACTCGCCAGGTTCCGAAGATCGGTGCGTACGAGTACCCCGATCACTACGACCTCGGCATGCCCGACTACCGGATCGCCGACGCGGACCGGGCGGCGCTGACGTTCCGGCGCGACGCCCCGTCGGGGATCGCGTCGGACGATCTGACCCCGGACCAGCAGGCCGGGCTCCTGGCGATCGTCGACTGCTACCTCGATCGGCTGCCGCCGGAGGCGGGGGAGCGGCACCGCGCCGCCGTCCGCGAGGGAGGCCCGATCCATTTCGCGTGGGCGGGAGCGCAGGTCCGCGGCGAGCCGCACTACTTCCGCGTGCAGACCGACCGCTACCTGATCGAGGCCGTCAACGCTGTCGGTGGAGGCAATCACCTGCACAGCGTGATCCGCGACCTCGACAACGACTTCGCCGCCGGAATCCTCGCCGAGCACGCGGGCACGGACACGCGGTGGGGACGATCGCACCTCGTGAGCCGTTCGGTCTCGAGTTCGGTCACCGGCATGATGGAGGGATGAGTCGTCGTCATGCGGTGATCACAACCGACCTCGGGCCGGTGACGATCGTCGCCGACGGCGACGCCGTCGTCGGCGTGTACTTCGACGCGCAAGCCCGGCTGCCGGCGGAGTCGTCGTTCGGGACGGACATGACGGTGACCCCCGATCCGTTGCTCGTCGACGCGTCGGACCAGCTCCGCGAGTACCTGGCCGGACACAGGAGGGTGTTCGACCTGCCGTTGCGGCCTGTCGGCACCGACTTCCAGACTCGCGTGTGGGACCTGCTGATGCACATCCCGTTCGGCGAGACCGTCACCTACGGCTGGATCGCCGAACGGGTCGGCGGCAAGGGGATGGCGACGGCCGTCGGTCAGGCCGTCGGGTCGAATCCGATCGGCGTGATCATCCCGTGCCATCGAGTGGTCGGGTCGGACGGTTCGCTCACCGGCTACGCGGGTGGGCTGCCCCGCAAACGGGCACTCCTGGCCTTGGAGGAACCGCCCGCTGAAGACGCAGGCCGCCTGTTCTGATCTGCGTATCGACCGCGCTCGGCCCCGGTTCTTCGAGCGCAGTCGAGAAGGAGTCAGTGCCCCCTGTCGGGCTCGAACCGACACTGCGCGGATTTTAAGTCCGCTGCCTCTGCCAATTGGGCTAAGGGGGCGCGGTGACAAGCATGCCAGGTGGCGTCCTATGGCGTGACGAGCGGCAGGAACACCTCGTCGACGATCGCGGTGAGCTTCTCGTCGGGAACCGGCCGGAGGGTCATGAGCACCTCGTGGCGGTAGAGGTTGTACGGGACGGTTCGGACTGTCGGGGTCAGGCGTGCCGGGTCCGCTTCGCCGCGGGCGACGGCGCGGTCGAGGATGTCGTCGATCCCCATGCGTTGTGCGCCGAACAGGAGGTCGCGGACGTCGCTCGGCGTCGCGCCCGACTCGCTGTAGTACTCGCCGAGGCTGGCGCTGAGCAGGACGAGGAAGTTCGACCGCCTGTCGTTCGAGCGGCGCAGGGCCGTCAAGAGATCACCTCGGAGACTCCCCGTGTCCGGGGCCGACACGTCCTGGCCCGCGCCGTGATGGCGGATCGTCGCCTGGAGCAGGTCCGAACGCGTGGGCCAGCGACGGTACAGCACGGGGCGGGACGTCTCCGCGCGTTCGGCGACGGCTTCGAACGTGAAGCCCGCGTATCCGCGTTCGGTCAGCTGTTCCCACGCGGCGTCGAGGATCGCCGCTTCCAGTTCCGCGCCGCGTCGTCGCGTCGCCTTCTCGTTAAGACCCACTTGCGCATCTTATCGCACGAGGCTATCGTCGGTCGGGAAATAAGATACGCAACTGAATCTAAGGAGTGTTGTGAAGACTCAGACGCTCGATGCCATCCCCGCCGAAGCCAAGCGCGTCGCGATCGCCGTGATCGCGGGCCTCATCGCGCCGATCCTCGACACGACCATCGTGACCATCGGCTTCGACAACCTGACGACGGCGATGTCGGCGCCCGTCGGCACCGTCCAATGGACCAACACCGGCTACCTCCTGGCGTTGGCGGTCGCCGTGCCGCTCGCCGGATGGTCGGCGCTGCGCTTCGGCTCCCGGGCCGTCTGGCGCACCGGACTGTCCGCCTTCTTCCTCGGCTCGATCCTCTGCGCCGCGGCGTGGAACATCCAGGCGCTCATCGCCTTTCGTGTGCTGCAGGGACTCGGCGCGGGGCTGCTGTTCCCGTTGATGACGTCGGTTCTCGTCGCCGCGAGCGGCGCGCCGCGCGCTCGGTCGCCTCGGTCGCCTGGTCAGTGTGCCGACGGCGCTCGGCACCGATCCTCGGACCGGTCGTCGGCGGCGTCATCCTGCACTGGCTCGACTGGCGCTGGCTGTTCCTCGTCAACGTCCCGTGTGCCTGATCGCGCCGCCCTGTCCGCCGGATCCCGACGACGGTCGCCGGGCGGACGCGCCGGATTGGCTCGGACT
>NZ_BJOV01000005.1 GCF_009932475.1 Gordonia spumicola | reverse complement strand
TCACCGCGCCGCTGCACTACTCTTCCGCCCTACATCGTCTACCGCAGCAAGGACGCCCGACCGATGCCGGGCAACGCCCCGAGCCGACGCGGCTGGGATCCGATCGGAGTGAAGGATCGTGACTGAATGACCGCCCCGACCGCCATCGACAAGTCCGATCAGACCCGGAATCTCATCCTCGCGACCGTCGCGTTCGCGATCAGTTTCTGGGCGTGGAATCTCGTCGCTCCACTCGGTGTGTTCTACGCGAGCGACGGCCAGATGGGCCTGGACTCGACCCAGAAGTCGGTCCTCGTCGCCGTCCCCATCCTCGTCGGTTCGCTCGGCCGCATCGTTGTCGGCGTGTTGACGCCGAGGTACGGCGGCCGCGTGATGTTCACCGCGTTGCTGCTGATGTCCGCGCCGTTCGTGATCCTGATCGCGGTCGCGGGGAACCTGAAGTCGTACCCGTTCATGCTGGTGGTCGGGTTCTTCCTCGGCATCGCCGGCACCAGTTTCGCCGCGGGCATCCCGTTCGTCAGCGGCTGGTTCGAGCCGTCGCGCCGCGGCTTCGCGACGGGCGTGTTCGGCGCGGGCATGGGCGGCACCGCGCTGTCGGCGTTCTTCACTCCCCGCTTCAAAGACTGGTTCGGCTACTTCCCGACGCATCTGTTGGTAGCCGTCGCGCTGGTCGCGGTCGCCGTGCTCTGCTGGCTGTTCATGCGCGACGCACCGAGTTGGACGCCGAACACCGAACCCGCCGTGCCGAAGTGGTCGACGCGTTGAAACTGCCCGTCACCTGGCAGATGGCTTTCCTGTACGCGGCGGCGTTCGGCGGCTTCGTCGCGTTCTCCACGTACTTGCCGACGTATCTGAACGATGTGTACGACATTCATGACCTGAAGTCCGCGGGCGCTCGCACCGCCGGGTTCGCGGTCGCCGCGGTCATCGCCCGGCCGGTCGGCGGCATGCTGTCCGACAAGTTCGGGCCCCGCATAGTCACCGCCGTCTCCTGTGGCGGCGCGGCTCTGCTCGCGGTCTGGATGATCACCAAACCCGACATCGGAAGCGGTCTCGCCGCCACCGACTTCATTCTGATGGCGATCATGATGGGCATGGGTTCGGGCTCGGTGTTCGCCTGGGTGGCGATAGCGGCTCCACCCGCACGGGTCGGAGCCGTCACCGGTCTGGTCGGCGCGGCGGGCGGCCTTGGCGGGTTCTTCCCGCCGCTCGTGATGGGCGCGTCGTACGACGCCGACACGCACTCCTACACGATCGGGCTGGCGTTGCTCGTCGCTTTCGCGGCCGCGGCCACGTTGTTCACGCTGTTCGTGATTCCGAAGAGCGAGGCTGAACGCTCGCGCGTCTGACGATCATCCGGTGCGGGGTGAGCCACACGGACTGCCCCGCCGTCGGCAGGTCCACGGTCACCGGGGCTTCGGCGACGAGTCCGCTCTCGCCTTCGACATAGGCGCGCCCGGCCCGCACGGAGACCGCGCGCACACGATCGGCGACCACTCCGGATTCACCGAATCCGACGTCTCGCGGTGCGACCGCGCCGAACACCGGGTCGCCGTCGCGGACGTCCCCGCCCGCGTCCCCGGGAATCACGTGATCGTCCGTGATCACCGTGCCGTCCGCCCACCGACCGTGGATCACCGAGTACCCGGCCAGAGCCGCGCTGAACGGGGTCGCGGGCGACGCCACGATATGTGCGGGGGCGGCGTCCTCCACGACTCGTCCCGCGTCCAACACGATGCATCGGCTCGCCCACTGCCACGCGTCCGACAGGTCGTGGGTCACCAGCACACACGTCGTTCCGGTGCGGGAGAGCTCGTCCGCGAGGAGACGCCGAATGATCGGCGCGCTGGTCGCGTCGAGCGCGGCGAACGGTTCGTCGAGCAGCAGAACATCGGGTTCCGCGGCGAGTGCGCGCGCGATCGCCACCCTCTGCTGCTGGCCGCCCGAAAGCCGCTCCGGGCGCCGTCTCCCCACATCGGAGAGGCCGATTCGGCGAAGCCATTCCCGAGCGAGGGCCAGCGCCTCCCGCCGGGGCGTCCCCTGGGCGATCGGCCCGAACGCGATGTTGTCGGCCACCGACAGGTGCGGAAACAGTCTCGGCTTCTGCTCCAGCAGGGTCACGCGGCGCCGATCCGGCGGCATGTGGGCGTCACCGTCGAGGACTCGATCGCCCACTCTGACCGCGCCGGCGGTGAGCGGGACGAGACCGGCCAACGCACCGAGAACCGTGGACTTGCCCGACCCGTTCGGGCCGAGCAGCGCGACGCAGCCACCGCTGGGCACGGCAATGTCGACCGCGACGGTGAACGCGGCGCGCTTCACCTCCAGTGTGGCGACGAGTTCCCTGCTCATCGGATCGCGTCCTGCCGCCACGACCGCAAGCCGAGGACGATCACCGCGGTGCTCACCAACAGGAGGAGCGACAGCGCGACCGCCGAATCCTGCGTCACCCCGACCCCGTTGAAGGCGGTGTAGATCGCCAACGGCATGGTCCGGGTGACGCCGGGCGCGTTCCCCGCGAACAGTGCGGTCGCACCGAACTCGCCGAGGGCCCGAGCGAACGACAGCGCCGCTCCCGCGGCGAGTCCCGGGATCACCAACGGCAACGTGATCCTCCGCAAGACCGTCCATCGTCGTGCTCCGAGCGTCGCCGCGATCTGTTCGTACCCGCCATCGGCGGACCGCAGTGCGCCCTCGACCGCGATCACGAAGAACGGCATCGCCACGAAACTCTGCGCGACCACCACGGCGGCCGTCGTGTACGGGAGACTGTAGCCGGTCGCCTCGAAGACCGGCTTGCCCACGAGACCGGAACGGCCGAGCAGTGCGAGCAACGCCAGTCCGCCGACCATCGGCGGCAACACCAGCGGCACCAGCACGATGGCCCGCAGCACCGACGCCCACCGAACCGGAGCCTTCGCGATGACCACCGCGAGCGGTGTTCCCAGCACCACGCACACGGCCGTCGCGCATGCCGCCGTCGCCATCGACAACCACAGGGCCGTCAACGACGCCGACGAGAAGAGATCCGTGGACAGCGTGTCCCACCGCACCCTGCTGACGAGACCGATGATCGGAGTCACCAGCAGCGCCAATGCGAGGCATGCCGGAACGTAGAGCGCCTTGGGGAGCGCTGTCACGGCGCGCCGAAACCGTAACCCGCCAGAATCTTCCGGCCCGCGGGCGACAGCACGAACGCACTGAACGCGGCCGCCGCATCCGGCGACTGCGCCTTCTTCGACACCGCGATCGGGTACCTGTTCACCGGCAGGGTGACCCCGGTCGGGGTGATGCCGTCGAGCGCACCGTCGGACGCGGCGACATCCGTCCGGTAGACGAGGCCCGCATCGGCTTCGCCGGATTGGATCCGCTTCACCACGGACGTCACATTGGTTTCTTCGCTGGCGGGCTGGACGGTCACCCCGGCGCTCGACAGGAGCTTCTTGGCGGCCTTGCCGCACGGCACTTCCGGCGCGCACAGGACGGTTGTGACGTCCGGGCGCTGCAGGTCGGCGAGGCTCATGATGTGCTTGGGATTCCCCGGCGCCACCGCGATCTGCAGTGTGTTGGTGGCGAACACGGTGCCCGCGTCGGTGATTCCGGCCTTCGTCACGGGCTCCAAGCTCGACTGGTCGGCGAACGCGATCACGTCGACGTCCGCGCCGTCGACGATCTGCGTGGCAAGCGCCTGCGAACCGTCGTACACGATCGGCGCGACGCGGTACTGCGGGTTCGCTTCGGTGAACTGCTTCGCGAGATCGTCGAACGCGCGCTGCAACGACGCCGCGGCGAACACCGTGATCGGGGCCGCCTTGTCGTTCGAGTCGTTGTCGGCTGCGCAGCCGGTCACGACGAGCAGCAGAGCGAGGAGGGGTGCGAGCGCGCGCTTCATCGATTGTCCTGTCTGGTCTCCACGACGACGGCTGTCGCCTTGACGGTTGCGGTGGCCTGCGACCCGACGACGAGGCCGAGTTCCTCGACGGCCTCGGTGGACATGAGGGACACGACGCGGTGCGGTCCGCTTCGCAGTTCCACCTGGCTCATCACGGGATCGGAGTGAATGCGCGTCACGATGCCGACGAACCGATTCCGGGCACTCGTGGAGCGTTGGATGGGATCGGCCGCTGCGGAGTCGTCCGTCTCGAGGAGTCGAGCGAGGTCACCGCCGTCGACGACGGTTCGTCCCGTGTGGTCCCTGGCAGCCGCGATGCGCCCCTGATCGATCCATCGTCGAAAGGTGTCATCGCTGACGCCGACCAACTCGGCAGCTTCGCGAACCCGATATGCGGTCATATTCGATGAATCTACCCGCACATGAGGACAATCGCGCCCCTTGCGTCTCGTAACTCAGCGCGTCGAGGCTCCGAGACCACCGCCGGGTTAGGGTTTGAGGATGATCAGTGTGGAGGAGCATCTGGCGCGGATCCTCGCATCAATCCCGGCCCCGACGATCACCGAGCGGGCCCTGAACAGCAGTGCCGGTCGTGTCCTGGCAGCCGACGTCGCCAGCCGCTTCCCCGTTCCCCACTTCGACAACTCCGGTATGGACGGATACGCGGTGCACCACGCGGACGCGAAGGTCGGCGCGACACTGCGGGTGGTGGCCGACATTCCCGCCGGCAGCGCCGACGATCCGCGAATAGGTGCGGGCGAAGCGGCCCGAATCATGACGGGCGCCGCGGTGCCGAGCGACGCGGACGCGATCGTCCCACTGGAACACACGACCGAGGGAACACGGGTTCGGGCGAACGCACCCGAGACGATCACCATCACCGAAGAACCCCGACCGCATGCACACATCCGTCGAGCGGGCGAGGACGCTCCCGCCGGTTCGATCGCCGTGCCATCGGGCACGGTGTTGGGTCCGTGGCAGTTGTCGTCGATCGCGTCGGCCGGTCACGAGCGGATCCCGGTGTTCGCACGCCCGCGAGTCGCGGTGATCTCGACGGGCTCGGAACTCGTCAGCCCGTCCGCCACTCCACGGCGCGGACAGATCCCCGAGTCGAATTCCGTGCTCCTCGCGGCGGCCGTCACCGAGGCAGGCGCCGAGGTGGAGTGGACGACGACCGTCGCCGACGACAACGAGGCGTTGGCGGCCGCGCTGGTCGCCCCGGCAGTCGATGCGATCATCCTGACCGGCGGTGCGAGTGTCGGCGCGTTCGACGTGGTCAAGGCGGTGTTGAACGGGGTGGGCAGTATCGAGTTCACGTCGGTCGCGATGCAGCCGGGGAAGCCGCAAGGGTTCGGGCTCACCCCGTCGGGCATTCCGGTGTTCTGCCTGCCGGGCAATCCGGTGAGCGTCGCCGTGAGTTTCGAGATGTTCGTTCGCCCCGCGCTGCGGCGACTCGCCGGATTCCTCGATATCGAACGCCCGCGCCGCACGGTCCCGGCGGGGGTCGGCTGGAAGGCTCGCGCCGACCGCATGCAGGTGATGCCCGCGATCATCGTCGACGACACCGTCCGCCCCGCCACCCACGGCGGCAGTGGATCGCACCTGGTGATGTCGCTTGCCCAGGCGACGGCATTGGCTCTTGTCCCCGCCGACGTCTCACAGGTGAACGCCGGTGATCTGGTTACCGTTATGGAGATTCGATGACAGGATCGTTCACCCACCTCGACGAGGGCGGACAGGCCCGGATGGTCGACGTCACCGAGAAGGCTCCGACCGTGCGGAGCGCGACGGCCGAAGGTTTCGTGCGGTGCTCTTCGACGATCGTCTCGGCTCTCCGCGACGGGACCGTCCCCAAGGGCGACGTCCTGGCGGTGGCACGGATCGCGGGGATCGCGGCGGCCAAGCGAACGCCGGACCTGCTGCCGCTCGCACACGTGATCGGTGTCCACGGGGCCGTCGTCGACGTGACCGTCGTCGACGACGGGGTGCGGGTGAGCGCGACCGTCCGAACCGCGGACCGGACGGGCGTCGAAATGGAGGCGCTCACCGCGGTGAGTGTCGCCGCGTTGGCAGTGGTCGACATGGTGAAGGGACTCGACAAGTCCGTCGAGATCGAGAACATCCGGCTGCTCCGCAAGACCGGCGGCAAGAGCGGCGACTGGTCTCGATGACCACCGCGATCATCCTGGCCGGTGGACGCGCGGCCCGCCTGGGCGGCGTCGACAAGGCCGGTGTGGAGATCGCCGGGCGGTCGTTGATCGACACCGTTCTGGCCGCGGTCGCCGGGATGGATCGGGTCATCGCGGTCGGGCCGGAGACGGTCGCACGACCCGGCGTGCGCGTGGTCCGCGAAGATCCGCCGTTCGGTGGTCCCGTCGCCGGGATCGCCGCCGCGCTCCACAGCGTGGACGACGACGAGGTGTGGCTGCTCGCCTGCGACCTCCCGCGCGCGTCGTTCATCGTCTCCCAGCTGCGCGACGTACCACTCGACTCGTTCGACGGGGTGATCCTCGCCGACGCCGACGGACGCGCGCAGTGGCTCGCCGGCCGGTATCGGACGGCATCGCTCCGCACCGCGTTGGCCGACCTGTCGTCGGAACGGGACGCGTCGATGCGCGCGCTCGTCGGCGGTCTGGCCCTGCGGCCGGTGCCCGACGCCGCGAACGCCTCATTCGACGTGGACACCTGGGACGACGTACGCCTCGCGAATGGGTTCCGGGGCGAGTGAGTTCCGGGGCGGGTAGGTTTCAACAGATGAGCACGTACCCGCCCGAATTGGATCGTTGGGTCGCCGTCGTCGCGCCCGCCTTGGGACTCGGGGACGACGTCGACGTCCCCACCGAGTTGCTCCTGGACGTGACCCGCGACGTGGCTCCACGGCGTGCTTGCCCGCGGTCCACCGATCAACCCAGCTCATCGTGGCCGTGGGCGGCGGGTGACCCCGCGGCCGATAGCCGGCGGCTAGTGATCGAATATGCCGCGATCGCCGAGCGATGAGCGTAGGTTTCGCCCGGCTCGGCGAGGCCAGCAGCCGTACCGAACAGAACGCGGACGGGCGGGTGAGCCGTGCCGTGTATGAAGCCGCGCTGGTCGATCAGCACGGCGCGTGTTCGCCCGAGTCCTCGGCTATGTTCGCTTCTCGTCGACGGTGATACTCGCGAAGGACGCCCCGTCGCGTCACGAAACTCCCGGTCGGACGTCCTCCCCGTTCGCGGCGGTTAGCGGCTTAGCGGGTGAATCGGTGTCACCAAGCGACACCACAGCTTCACCTTAATTGCCACGTGGGTCCCCGCCTGGACACCCTCAGCCGCGCGATGGCCGGACATGGACGGTCGGCTGAGTGATCCGCGTTCGTCGATGCCGTGACCGCCGGCCTTTCCGACGATCGGGCTCGGATGGAATTCGCGATCGTGCAGTGTTGGTCGGAGCCGGAAAAGCACGGAAGTACGCGGAGGTCGGATTCTTCCGCGCGAACAGGCACGTTGCGGAGTTGGCGTCCGCGGTGAGAGGACGCGGTCGCACGACCGCAGAACGGATCACCTCGGAACGGCACAATCCGCAACTGCCTTTCGCGCGGGAAGAATCGACCATCCGACGGACTCTGCGTTCCACGGCGCCGAACAACATCGGCGCGATCGCCGATTCATCCGAGCCTCGATCGTGGAAAGGCCGTCCCGGGCGCATCGCCGACACGCGGATCAATCAGCGGACGTCCATGTCGGCCCACGCAGGCTGAGGAGGTCAGGCTGGGACCACGTGCAATTAAGGGTGAATCGTGTAGAGTCGTGACACAGATCTCACCCCTAAGCCTTCACCGCCGGCGAAGGTGGGAGGACAGTTCGACCGTGGAGTTCGGGTACGCGACGGTGGGGTCCTTCGCGAGGACACCGTCGACGAGAAGCGAACAGTAGCCGAGGACGCGGGCGAACTCGGCGCCGTGCTGATCGACCAGCGCGGACTTCAACACGGCGACGCTCACCCCGCCGTCGACGGTCTGTTCGGTACGGCCTGCGGCCTCTGCCGCGCCGGCGAAGAACCTGACGATCATCGCTCGGCGATCGCGGCATCGACACGAGCCGCGGCTTCGGCCGCGGGGAGCCCGGCCGCCACGGCCAGGCCGATGAGATAGGTGGTGATCGGGGCCGCGGGGCGAAGCACGCCGTGAGCCACGTCGCGGGTCACGTCCAGGAGCAACTCGGTGGGGACGTCGACGTCGTCCCCGAGTCCCAAGGCGGGCGCGACGACGGCGACCCAACGATCCAATTCGGGCGGGTACGTGCTCATCTGTTGAAACCTACCCGCCCCGGAACTCACTCGCCCCGGAACCCATTCGCGAGGCGTACGTCGTCCCAGGTGTCCACGTCGAATGAGGCGTTCGCGGCGTCGGGCACCGGCCGCAGGGCCAGACCGCCGACGAGCGCGCGCATCGACGCGTCCCGTTCCGACGACAGGTCGGCCAACGCGGTGCGGAGCGATGCCGTCCGATACCGGCCGGCGAGCCACTGCGCGCGTCCGTCGGCGTCGGCGAGGATCACCCCGTCGAACGAGTCGAGTGGTACGTCGCGCAGCTGGGAGACGATGAACGACGCGCGCGGGAGGTCGCAGGCGAGCAGCCACACCTCGTCGTCGTCCACGCTGTGGAGCGCGGCGGCGATCCCGGCGACGGGACCACCGAACGGCGGATCTTCGCGGACCACGCGCACGCCGGGTCGTGCGACCGTCTCCGGCCCGACCGCGATGACCCGATCCATCCCGGCGACCGCGGCCAGAACGGTGTCGATCAACGACCGCCCGGCGATCTCCACACCGGCCTTGTCGACGCCGCCCAGGCGGGCCGCGCGTCCACCGGCCAGGATGATCGCGGTGGTCATCGAGACCAGTCGCCGCTCTTGCCGCCGGTCTTGCGGAGCAGCCGGATGTTCTCGATCTCGACGGACTTGTCGAGTCCCTTCACCATGTCGACCACTGCCAACGCGGCGACACTCACCGCGGTGAGCGCCTCCATTTCGACGCCCGTCCGGTCCGCGGTTCGGACGGTCGCGCTCACCCGCACCCCGTCGTCGACGACGGTCACGTCGACGACGGCCCCGTGGACACCGATCACGTGTGCGAGCGGCAGCAGGTCCGGCGTTCGCTTGGCCGCCGCGATCCCCGCGATCCGTGCCACCGCCAGGACGTCGCCCTTGGGGACGGTCCCGTCGCGGAGAGCCGAGACGATCGTCGAAGAGCACCGCACGAAACCTTCGGCCGTCGCGCTCCGCACGGTCGGAGCCTTCTCGGTGACGTCGACCATCCGGGCCTGTCCGCCCTCGTCGAGGTGGGTGAACGATCCTGTCATCGAATCTCCATAACGGTAACCAGATCACCGGCGTTCACCTGTGAGACGTCGGCGGGGACAAGAGCCAATGCCGTCGCCTGGGCAAGCGACATCACCAGGTGCGATCCACTGCCGCCGTGGGTGGCGGGGCGGACGGTGTCGTCGACGATGATCGCGGGCATCACCTGCATGCGGTCGGCGCGAGCCTTCCAGCCGACCCCCGCCGGGACCGTGCGGCGCGGGCGTTCGATATCGAGGAATCCGGCGAGTCGCCGCAGCGCGGGGCGAACGAACATCTCGAAACTCACGGCGACGCTCACCGGATTGCCCGGCAGGCAGAACACCGGAATGCCCGACGGGGTGAGCCCGAACCCTTGCGGCTTCCCCGGCTGCATCGCGACCGACGTGAACTCGATACTGCCCACCCCGTTCAACACCGCCTTGACCACGTCGAACGCGCCGACACTCGCACCGCCGGTCAGGATGATCGCATCGACTGCCGGGGCGACCAGCGCGGCCGCCAACGCCTCGTTGTCGTCGGCGACGGTCGTCGTCCACTCCACCTCGGCGCCTGCCTCGGTGACGGCCGCCGCGAGGAGCACGGAATTCGACTCGGGGATCTGTCCGCGCCGTGGAGTGGCGGACGGGCTGACGAGTTCCGAGCCCGTCGAGATCACCGCGACTCGCGGGCGTGCGAACACCGGGATCCGCTCGTGACCGGCCGACGCGATCGACGACAACTGCCACGGACCCAACACCGTGCCCGATGGCACGGCGATCGAACCGGCGGGAGCGTCCTCGCCCGCTCGACGGATGTGTGCATGCGGTCGGGGTTCTTCGGTGATGGTGATCGTCTCGGGTGCGTTCGCCCGAACCCGTGTTCCCTCGGTCGTGTGTTCCAGTGGGACGATCGCGTCCGCGTCGCTCGGCACCGCGGCGCCCGTCATGATTCGGGCCGCTTCGCCCGCACCTATTCGCGGATCGTCGGCGCTGCCGGCGGGAATGTCGGCCACCACCCGCAGTGTCGCGCCGACCTTCGCGTCCGCGTGGTGCACCGCGTATCCGTCCATACCGGAGTTGTCGAAGTGGGGAACGGGGAAGCGGCTGGCGACGTCGGCTGCCAGGACACGACCGGCACTGCTGTTCAGGGCCCGCTCGGTGATCGTCGGGGCCGGGATTGATGCGAGGATCCGCGCCAGATGCTCCTCCACACTGATCATCCTCAAACCCTAACCCGGCGGTGGTCTCGGAGCCTCGACGCGCTGAGTTACGAGACGCAAGGGGCGCGATTGTCCTCATGTGCGGGTAGATTCATCGAATATGACCGCATATCGGGTTCGCGAAGCTGCCGAGTTGGTCGGCGTCAGCGATGACACCTTTCGACGATGGATCGATCAGGGGCGCATCGCGGCTGCCAGGGACCACACGGGACGAACCGTCGTCGACGGCGGTGACCTCGCTCGACTCCTCGAGACGGACGACTCCGCAGCGGCCGATCCCATCCAACGCTCCACGAGTGCCCGGAATCGGTTCGTCGGCATCGTGACGCGCATTCACTCCGATCCCGTGATGAGCCAGGTGGAACTGCGAAGCGGACCGCACCGCGTCGTGTCCCTCATGTCCACCGAGGCCGTCGAGGAACTCGGCCTCGTCGTCGGGTCGCAGGCCACCGCAACCGTCAAGGCGACAGCCGTCGTCGTGGAGACCAGACAGGACAATCGATGAAGCGCGCGCTCGCACCCCTCCTCGCTCTGCTGCTCGTCGTGACCGGCTGCGCAGCCGACAACGACTCGAACGACAAGGCGGCCCCGATCACGGTGTTCGCCGCGGCGTCGTTGCAGCGCGCGTTCGACGATCTCGCGAAGCAGTTCACCGAAGCGAACCCGCAGTACCGCGTCGCGCCGATCGTGTACGACGGTTCGCAGGCGCTTGCCACGCAGATCGTCGACGGCGCGGACGTCGACGTGATCGCGTTCGCCGACCAGTCGAGCTTGGAGCCCGTGACGAAGGCCGGAATCACCGACGCGGGCACCGTGTTCGCCACCAACACACTGCAGATCGCGGTGGCGCCGGGGAATCCCAAGCACATCATGAGCCTCGCCGACCTGCAGCGCCCGGACGTCACAACCGTCCTGTGCGCGCCGGAAGTGCCGTGCGGCAAGGCCGCCAAGAAGCTCCTGTCGAGCGCCGGGGTGACCGTCCAGCCCGCCAGCGAAGAAACCAATGTGACGTCCGTGGTGAAGCGGATCCAATCCGGCGAAGCCGATGCGGGCCTCGTCTACCGGACGGATGTCGCCGCGTCCGACGGTGCGCTCGACGGCATCACCCCGACCGGGGTCACCCTGCCGGTGAACAGGTACCCGATCGCGGTGTCGAAGAAGGCGCAGTCGCCGGATGCGGCGGCCGCGTTCAGTGCGTTCGTGCTGTCGCCCGCGGGCCGGAAGATTCTGGCGGGTTACGGTTTCGGCGCGCCGTGACAGCGCTCCCCAAGGCGCTCTACGTTCCGGCATGCCTCGCATTGGCGCTGCTGGTGACTCCGATCATCGGTCTCGTCAGCAGGGTGCGGTGGGACACGCTGTCCACGGATCTCTTCTCGTCGGCGTCGTTGACGGCCCTGTGGTTGTCGATGGCGACGGCGGCATGCGCGACGGCCGTGTGCGTGGTGCTGGGAACACCGCTCGCGGTGGTCATCGCGAAGGCTCCGGTTCGGTGGGCGTCGGTGCTGCGGGCCATCGTGCTGGTGCCGCTGGTGTTGCCGCCGATGGTCGGCGGACTGGCGTTGCTCGCACTGCTCGGCCGTTCCGGTCTCGTGGGCAAGCCGGTCTTCGAGGCGACCGGCTACAGTCTCCCGTACACGACGGCCGCCGTGGTGGTCGCGCAGAGTTTCGTGGCGATGCCGTTCTTCGTGATCGCGGTCGAGGGCGCACTGCGGTCCGCCGATGGCGGGTACGAACAGATCGCGGCGACGCTCGGAGCACGACGATGGACGGTCTTGCGGAGGATCACGTTGCCGTTGGTGATCCCGGGACTCGCCGCGGGAGCGGCGCTGTCGTTCGCTCGGGCCCTCGGCGAGTTCGGTGCGACCGCACTGTTCGCGGGGAACGCGCCCGGCGTCACCCGGACCATGCCGTTGGCGATCTACACCGCCTTCAACGGGGTCGGGGTGACGCAGGATTCGGCGGTCGCGCTGTCGCTCCTCCTGTTGGTGAGCACCGCGGTGATCGTCCTCGGCTTGCGGTCGTGGCGGCAGGACGCGATCCGATGAGCAGGGAACTCGTCGCCACACTGGAGGTGAAGCGCGCCGCGTTCACCGTCGCGGTCGACATTGCCGTGCCCAGCGGTGGCTGCGTCGCGCTGCTCGGCCCGAACGGGTCGGGCAAGTCCACGGTTCTCGGTGCGTTGGCCGGTCTCGTCCCGCTCACCGCCGGCGCGGTCAGAGTGGGCGATCGAGTCCTCGACGGTGACGCCCACATGCCGCCGGATCGGCGCCGCGTGACCCTGCTGGAGCAGAAGCCGAGACTGTTTCCGCACCTGTCGGTGGCCGACAACATCGCGTTCGGGCCGATCGCCCAGGGGACGCCCCGGCGGGAGGCGCTGGCCCTCGCTCGGGAATGGCTTCGCCGAATCGGCCTCTCCGATGTGGGGAGACGGCGCCCGGAGCGGCTTTCGGGCGGCCAGCAGCAGAGGGTGGCGATCGCGCGCGCACTCGCCGCGGAACCCGATGTTCTGCTGCTCGACGAACCGTTCGCCGCGCTCGACGCGACCAGCGCGCCGATCATTCGGCGTCTCCTCGCGGACGAGCTCTCCCGCACCGGAACGACGTGTGTGCTGGTGACCCACGACCTGTCGGACGCGTGGCAGTGGGCGAGCCGATGCATCGTGTTGGACGCGGGACGAGTCGTGGAGGACGCCGCCCCCGCACATATCGTGGCGTCGCCCGCGACCCCGTTCAGCGCGGCTCTGGCCGGGTACTCGGTGATCCACGGTCGGTGGGCGGACGGCACGGTGATCACGGACGATCACGTGATTCCCGGGGACGCGGGCGGGGACGTCCGCGACGGCGACCCGGTGTTCGGCGCGGTCGCACCGCGAGACGTCGGATTCGGTGAATCCGGAGTGGTCGCCGATCGTGTGCGCGCGGTCTCCGTGCGGGCCGGGCGCGCCTATGTCGAAGGCGAGAGCGGACTCGTCGCCGAAGCCCCGGTGACCGTGGACCTGCCGACGGCGGGGCAGTCCGTGTGGCTCACCCCGCACCGGATGATCGTCAGACGCGCGAGCGTTCAGCCTCGCTCTTCGGAATCACGAACAGCGTGAACAACGTGGCCGCGGCCGCGAAAGCGACGAGCAACGCCAGCCCGATCGTGTAGGAGTGCGTGTCGGCGTCGTACGACGCGCCCATCACGAGCGGCGGGAAGAACCCGCCAAGGCCGCCCGCCGCGCCGACCAGACCGGTGACGGCTCCGACCCGTGCGGGTGGAGCCGCTATCGCCACCCAGGCGAACACCGAGCCCGAACCCATGCCCATCATGATCGCCATCAGAATGAAGTCGGTGGCGGCGAGACCGCTTCCGATGTCGGGTTTGGTGATCATCCAGACCGCGAGCAGAGCCGCGCCGCCACAGGAGACGGCGGTGACTATGCGGGGCCCGAACTTGTCGGACAGCATGCCGCCGACCGGCCGGGCGATGACCGCGGCGACCGCGAACCCGGCGGTGCGAGCGCCCGCGGACTTCAGGTCATGAATGTCGTACACATCGTTCAGATACGTCGGCAAGTACGTGGAGAACGCGACGAAGCCGCCGAACGCCGCCGCGTACAGGAAAGCCATCTGCCAGGTGACGGGCAGTTTCAACGCGTCGACCAACTTCGGCACGGCGGGTTCGGTGTTCGGCGTCCAACTCGGTGCGTCGCGCATGAACAGCCAGCAGAGCACGGCGACCGCGACCAGCGCGACGGCTACCAACAGATGCGTCGGGAAGTAGCCGAACCAGTCTTTGAAGCGGGGAGTGAAGAACGCCGACAGCGCGGTGCCGCCCATGCCCGCGCCGAACACGCCCGTCGCGAAGCCGCGGCGCGACGGCTCGAACCAGCCGCTGACGAACGGGATGCCCGCGGCGAAACTGGTGCCGGCGATGCCGAGGAAGAACCCGACCACCAGCATGAACGGGTACGACTTCAGGTTCCCCGCGACCGCGATCAGGATCACGAACGGCGCGGACATCAGCAGCAACGCGGTGAACATCACGCGGCCGCCGTACCTCGGCGTCAACACGCCGACAACGATGCGGCCGAGCGAACCGACGAGGATGGGGACGGCGACGAGGACCGACTTCTGGGTCGAGTCCAGGCCCATCTGGCCGTCGCTCGCGTAGAACACACCGAGTGGAGCGACGAGATTCCACGCCCAGAAACTGATCGCGAACGCGACGGTCGCGAGGATGAGATTCCGGGTCTGATCGGACTTGTCGATGGCGGTCGGGGCGGTCATTCAGTCACGATCCTTCACTCCGATCGGATCCCAGCCGCGTCGGCTCGGGGCGTTGCCCGGCATCGGTCGGGCGTCCTTGCTGCGGTAGACGATGTAGGGGCGGAAGAGGTAGTGCAGCGGCGCGGTGAAGATGTGCACGAGCCGGGTGAACGGCACCAGCATGAACATGACCATGCCGATGACCACGTGCAGATGGAATCGGACGGGAGCGGCTTCCATCGCGGCGACATCCGGTTGGAAGTAGAAGATCGATCGGAACCACGGACTCACCGTCTCCCGGTAGTTCACGCCGTCGCCGTGTGGGTCGATCATGCCGACGACGGTGATGTAGGTGCCCGCGACCAGGGCGGCGACGAGCACCGCGTACATCAGCTTGTCGTTGCGGGTGGTCGCCATGAACACCGGGCCGACGGTCCGGCGACGGTAGATGAGGATCGCGACACCGACGACGGCGGCGACGGCCGCGATGACGCCACCGACGGCGGCGACCCAGTGATACATCGTCTCGGTGACACCGAACTGCTCGGTCCACGATTCGGGGATCACCAGACCCATCGCATGGCCCGCGATCACGGCGAGGATGCCGTAGTGGAACAGCGGCGACCCGATCCGCAGCAGCCGCGACTCGTACAGCTCCGACGACCGCGTGGTCCACCCGAACTTGTCGTATCGGTACCGCCAGACCGTTCCGCCGATCACACACACCAGCGCGAGGTACGGCAGGACGCCCCACAGGAAGATGCTCATCGGAACGCCTCCCGACCGGTGAGTATCGGGAGGAGCCGACTGTCGTACGGTTCCAAGCCGACTGTTTCGACAGACGGCGACGGACTCGCCGTCGCCAGCGCCGACGCCCGGTCCGGCGGGGAGTCGCCGGGCAGCGTCGCACAGACCGCGGCGAGGACGTCGGCGTACGGGGAGCCGACGTCCACCAGCGCGAACCGGATCAGTTCGATGGCGCTCCGGCTGTCGGCGAGCGCCTTCCCGCCGCGAGCGGGGTCGGCCAGCGCCGCGAACTCCAACACGATCGGCAGATAGTCGGGGAGTTCGCCGTGCAGGTTCACGAGAAGACCGCTGTCGCGGTACAACCGTTTGAACTCGCCGAGCACGGCCCCACGCCGCCGAGTGTCGCCCGCGGACCAGTACGACAGGTACAGGGTCTGCTTCCTGGACAGGTCGAAGACGTCGGTGTAGTGCTGGGCGAGTCCGGTCGGATCGGTCGTCGACGCCGCGTCGAGGAA
Source organism: Gordonia spumicola (assembly GCF_009932475.1). Lineage (GTDB taxonomy): Bacteria > Actinomycetota > Actinomycetes > Mycobacteriales > Mycobacteriaceae > Gordonia > Gordonia spumicola. Next base: position 2,383,128 of record NZ_BJOV01000005.1, on the reverse strand, counting down.
TCGTTGCAGCAGCCGCACCGCGTCGTCGCCGGGGGATTCGGCGAGCGCCGCACGCATCAGGTCGAGGCGACCGAAGAGCTCGGCGTCCGGGTAGCCGAGGCACCACGCGGCGACCTGGTGGATCACGCGGACGTCGGCGCGGGTGGCCGCCCCACGTTGTGGCAGGAGCTTCACGGTCGGGTGTCCTGTCGATCGGGGAACAGCCCGGGCGGGGCTCCGTTGCCGTCCCAGTTGAGCAGGTTCGTCCGGCCGCGCATGGTGCCGTCGCCCGCCGGGGTGTCCGTGGTCTGTCGCTGCTTCAACGCCTGGAACGTCTCGATCGACACCGGTGTCGGACGTCCACTCGCCTCACCGAACGACCCTGACTCGTACATGCCCGGACCGCCCTCCTGATCGAGGGAACACCCGATCTCGTCCAATCGGGCCGCCTGTTCGTGGTGCGCCGTCGGAATCACGTACCGGTCCCCGTACTTGGCGATCGCGAGGAGCCGGTACATCTCGTAGACGGATTCTTCGGTCATTCCGACGGCGTGCGCTATCCGCGGGTCCGTCTCTCGACCCAGGTTCACGTCGCGCATATACGACCGCATCGCGGCCAACTTGTGCAGAACGTCCTCGACCAGCGCGGTGTCGCCCGCGGTGAACAACTCCGCGAGATATTCGACGGGGATGCGCAACGAGTCGATCGCGCCGAACAGGTTGCGGTGATCCTCGCCGTCGTGTCCCTGCTCGGACAACAGATCCACGATCGGGGACAACGGAGGGATGTACCACACCATCGGCATCGTCCGGTACTCCGGATGCAACGGCAACGCGACCCGGTACTTCTTCGCCAACGCGTAGACCGGCGACCTGCGGGCCGCATCCATCCAGTCGTCCGGAATCCCCGATGCCCGAGCCTGCGCGATCACCTCCGGATCATCGGGATCGAGCATCAGATCCAACTGCGCCTCGTACAGGTCCTTCTCATCCGGCACCGAGGCCGCCGCGGTCACGGCGTCGGCGTCGTACAAGAAGATCCCCAGATAGCGGAGACGACCGACGCAGGTCTCCGAACACACCGTCGGTTGTCCGACCTCGATGCGCGGGTAGCAGAGCGTGCACTTCTCGGCCTTGCCGGACCGGTGATTGAAATAGATCTTCTTGTACGGGCAGCCGGTGATGCATTGCCGCCAGCCGCGGCACCGATCCTGATCGACGAGGACGATGCCGTCCTCTTCACGCTTGTAGATCGCGCCGGACGGGCACGACGCCATGCACGACGGGTTCAAGCAGTGCTCACAGATCCGTGGCAGATAGAACATGAACGTCTGCTCGAAGGAGAACTTGATCCTGTCCTCGGAGTCTCGTCGGATCTTCGCGACGATCGGATCGAGGTCGCCGTATTCGGTGGAACCGGCCAGGTTGTCGTCCCAGTTCGCCGACCACGAGATCTTCATGTCCTCACCGGTGATCAACGACTTCGGTCGGGCGACCGGAAAGTCGTCACCGAGGGGCGCGTTGACGAGCGTCTCGTAGTCGTAGGTCCACGGTTCGTAGTAGTCGTCGAGCGTCGGCTGCACCGGGCTGTGGAAGATCGTGAACAGTTTCCGCAGTCGTCCCCCGGCCGTCAGTCGGAGATCGCCCTTCCTGTTGAGCCGCCATCCGCCTCTCCACTGTTCTTGATCCTCGTACCGTCGCGGATATCCCTGGCCGGGCCGGGTCTCCACGTTGTTGAACCACACGTATTCGGTGCCCGCGCGGTTGGTCCACGCCTGCTTGCAGGTGACGGAACACGTGTGGCAGCCGATGCACTTGTCGAGATTCATCACCATCCCGACCTGTGCCATCACTCGCATCAGTAGGTCACCTCCTGGCTGCGTTTGCGGATGGTCGCGACCACGTCGCGTTGGTTCCCGGTCGGGCCGAGATAGTTGAACGCGTATGACAACTGCGCGTACCCGCCGATGAGATGCGACGGCTTCACGAGCAGCCGCGTCGCCGAATTGTGGATTCCGCCGCGTCGTCCCGTCGCCTCCGACTTCGGGACGTCGATGGTGCGTTCCTGCGCGTGATGCACGTAGCAGACGCCTTCGGGCATCCGGTGACTGACGATCGCCCGCGCGACGTACACGCCGTTCGCGTTCACGCATTCGATCCAGTCGTTGTCCTTCACGTCGATGGACGCCGCGTCTTCCGGCGACAGCCACGCGCTCGGACCGCCCCGCGAGAGGGACAGCATCAGCAGATTGTCCTGGTATTCGGAGTGGATCGACCACTTGTTGTGCGGGGTGAGATAGCGGACGGTGATCTGTCTGCCGCCGTCCGGCCCGAGCTTCGGTTCGCCGAACAACCTGTGCATGTCGAGGGGTGGACGATAGATGGGGAGGCCTTCGCCGATATCGAGCATCCAGTCGTGATCCAGATAGAAGTGCAGTCGTCCGGTCAGGGTGTGGAACGGCTTCTCCCGTTCGATGTTGACGGTGAACGGCGCATACCGTCGACCGCCGGTCTCCGAACCGGACCATTCCGGTGACGTGATCACCGGGACGGGCGCCGCCTGGGTGTCGGCGAAGCGGATCCGCTTCTCCTCGGAGCCCTCGGCCAGATCGACGAGCCGCTTGCCGACGCGCTTCTCCAGCTTGTGGAAACCGTCGACGGCCAACTCGCCGTTGGTGGTGCCGGAGAACAGCAGGATCGCTTCGGCGAGTCCGGCGTCGGTGTCGATCGCCGGACGTCCCTCACCGGCGCCGGACGGCATCACCCCGTTGGACGCGGCCAGCTTCGGGATCTGGGAAGCGATGTCGTAGGTGACGTTCTTGACCGTGAAGCCGAGCGTGTCCGCGAGTGGTCCGACCGTCGCGAGCTTGTCGGCGATGGCCGTGTAGTCGCGTTCCACCACCTGGAAGTTCGGCATGTTCGCGCCCGGCTTCGCGGGCCCGCCGGCGCGCCAATCGACGACCCGCCCATGCGGTTGGGCGGCCTCGCCCGGGGTGTCGTGCTGCACCGGCGTGCTCACCAGGTCGTGGCGTGTCCCCAAATGAGTCTTCGCCTGTCGTGACAGTTCCGCTGCCAGCGCGTGGAACAGGTCGAAGTCCGATTTCGCCTCCCACGGTGGATCGATCGCCGGGGTGAACGCGTGCACGAACGGATGCATGTCCGTCGAACTCAGATCGTGCTTCTCGTACCACGTCGCCGCGGGCAACACGATGTCGCTCAGCAGCGTCGTCGACGTCATCCGGAAGTCCGCCGACAGCAGCAGATCGAGTTTGCCCTCGGGGGCGTCCTCGTGCCATGTCACCTCGGTCGGACGGGGAGCCTCGGGATTCTCGTGACCGAGCACATTGTGGTGCGTCCCCAACAGGTGCCGCAGGAAGTACTCGTCGCCCTTCGCCGACGATCCCAGCAGATTCGACCGCCACAGCACCAAGGTGCGCGGCCAGTTCTCCGGTGCGTCGACGTCGGAGATCGCGGGTGTCAAACCGCCGCCGACCAACTCGTCCGCGACGTACGACGCCGCGTCCCGCGCCTCGCCCGCGTCGACCGCGGCCCGGGCCGCATCGGCGACGTCCAACGGATTGGCGGAGAACTGCGGATAGAACGGCATCCACCCCAGACGCGCGGACTGCGCGATCGCGTCCGCCGTGTGCATCCCGTCGAGGGTGCCCGACGACAACGGTGACGTCAGCGCGGACGTCGAATAGCCGTCGTTGCGCCACTGGTCGGTGTGCATGTACCAGTACGACGTGCCGGGTTGGGTACGCGGGGGCCGCGTCCAGTCGAGAGCGTTGGCGAGGGATATCCAGCCCGTGATGGGCCGGCACTTCTCCTGGCCGACGTAGTGGGCCCAGCCGCCCCCGTTGCGGCCCATGCAGCCGGTCAGGATGAGCATCGCGAGAATCGCGCGGTAGGTCGTGTCGCCGTGGAACCACTGGCAGATGCCCGCGCCCATGATGATCATCGACCGTCCGCCGGATTCTTCCGCGTTGGTCGCGAACTCGCGTGCGATCCGGATCGCGGCGTCCGCGGGAACACTCGTGATCTCCGCCTGCCAGGCGGGCGTGTACGGCGAGTCCGCGTCGTCGTACCCGCTCGGCCACCGACCGGGAAGCCCGTCGCGGCCCACCCCGTACTGGGCGAGCAACAAGTCGTAGACGGTCGTCACCAGGCCGTCGCCGAACGGTCGTGCGGGCACGCCGCGGGTGATGATCGACCCGCTGCCGTCCGGCGCGTCGAATGCCGGGAACGCCACTTCGACCGGCGTGGCGGCGTCGTCGTCGATCAAGGTGAGACGCGGTGTGATCCCCTGTAGGTCGAGGTTCCACAGTCCTTCGCCGGACGCCGCGTACCGGTGCCCGAGAGTTCCGTTCGGAACCAGCGGCTCACCGGTCTCGTCGTCGATCAGGACGGTCTTCCACACGTCTTCGTCCGGGTGTTCGCCCGTGAGTTCGTCGGCGGTCACGAACTTGCCGGGCACCAGCCTGCCGTCCTTGTCCTCGAGGTGAATGAGGAACGGGAGGTCGGTGTACTTGCGGGTGAAGTCGGAGAAGAACGGGGTGTCGCGGTCGACGTAGAACTCTGTGAGAATCACATGTCCCATAGCCATCGCCAACGCGGCGTCGGTGCCGGCTTGGGCGGGCAGCCATTCGTCGGCGAACTTCGTGTTGTCCGCGTAGTCGGGCGACACCGTGACGACCTTCGTGCCGCGATACCGGACTTCCGCCATCCAGTGCGCGTCCGGTGTGCGGGTCACCGGGACATTGGAGCCCCACATCATCAAATACGATGCGTCCCACCAATCGCCGGACTCCGGAACGTCCGTCTGATCGCCGAACACCTGTGGGCTGGCGACCGGGAGGTCGGCGTACCAGTCGTAGAAAGACGTCATCACGCCGCCGATGAGCTGCATGAATCGGGTGCCGACGCAGTGACTGACCATCGACATGGCCGGGATCGGGGAGAACCCGGCGCACCGGTCCGGGCCGTACTTCTTGATCGTGTTCACGTGTGCGGCGGCCGCCATCTCGACGGCCTCGTCCCACGTCACCCGGACGAGACCGCCTTTGCCTCGGGCCTGCTGATACGACCGTCGGCGTAACGGATCCTCGACGACGTCGGCCCAGGCGAGAACCGGATCGCCGAGCCGGGACTTCGCCTCGCGGTACATCTCCAGTAGGACGCCACGCGCGTAGGGATGCCGGACGCGCGTGGGGGAGTAGGTGTACCAGGAGAACGCCGCACCGCGCGGGCAGCCACGCGGTTCGTACTCCGGGCGGTCCGGGCCGACCGACGGATAGTCCGTCTCCTGCGTCTCCCACGTGATGATTCCGTCTTTGACGTACACCTTCCACGAACACGAACCGGTGCAGTTCACGCCGTGCGTCGAACGGACGATCTTGTCGTGGCTCCAGCGGTCCCGATAGAACACGTCGCCCGCGCGTCCACCCTCGCGGAACACGGCTCGACCGTCGTCGGTCTCGTCCCATCGGGTGAAGAACCTGCCCACCTCGAGGAGCGCCTGTGCTGCCGAGCCCTGAACCGAATCAGACGGTGCCATGTCCGCACTGTAGGCCGCGTCATTCGAGGCTTTCGCGTGTTGCACGTGGCCGTCGCGACCACCTGCGAGTACGGCGCCAAGTGGGGACCAAAGTCCCGAAAAGGCCGAGCAGATCGCCGACGCTCCCGGTGGTCCACCGAGCACCGGGAGTCAAGCATCCGGCGTCGACCGCTTCAGCTCCGCCGCGCCGTGGCGGCCAGGGCGCGACCACCGACCCGGACCGCCTCCCGACGCCGCGCGAGATAGTCCGCGATCGATGCGAGGGCACGGTCCAGTACGTCGGTGTCCGGCAGGCACACGATCCGGAAGTGGTCGGGTTCGGGCCAGTTGAAGCCGGTTCCGTGGGTCACCAGGAGGTGTTCGGACCGCAAGAGGTCGACGACGAACTCCTCGTCGTCGGTGATCCCGTACATCTCGGTGTCGATGCGGGGGAAGCAGTACAGCGCTCCGCGCGGCGCCACGCAGCTGACGCCGGGGATCGCGTTCAGTGCGGCGGCCGTGTGTGCGAGTCGGTGTTCCAATCGTCCTCCGGGGTCGACGGTCTCGGGCGATCGCTCCGATCCCAAGGCCGCCGGGATGGCGTGTTGGCCGGTCACGTTCGGGCACACCCGCATGTTGGCGAGCAGCGTGAGGCCTTCGAGGAGGTCCGACGCCTCCTCGAGCGGGCCGGTCGCGACGACCCATCCCGCCCGGTAGCCGCACACCCGGTACGACTTGGAGAGGCCGCCGAACGTCAGGCAGAGGACGTCGTCGCCCGCCGCGCGGGCCGCGTGGTGATGGCGCGCGTCGCCGAACACGAGCTCCTCGTAGATCTCGTCGCTGAGCAGGACGAGCCCATGCCTGCGCGCGATGTCGGCGATCCCGCGCACGGTCTCCTCGCTGTATACGGCTCCCGTCGGATTGTTCGGGTTGATGAGCACGAGGGCCGTGGTGCGCGGCGTGATCTTCGATTCGATGTCGTCGATCGACGGGTTCCACCCGTTCGCCTCGTCGGCCAGGTAATGCACGGGGACGCCGCCCGTCAGGTGAACGGCCCCGGTCCACGTCGGATAGTCCGGTGCGGGGACGAGGATCTCGTCGCCGGGATTGACGAGTGCCTGCAGGGTGAGCGTGATCAGTTCGCTGACCCCGTTGCCGAGGAACACGTCGTCGGACGACACGGCTCCGACACCCTGACGCCGGTAGTGGTCGGCGACGGCTTCCCGGGCCTGCGGCAGCCCGCGCGAGTCGGAGTACGCCTGCGCGGCATCGAGTCCGGCGGTGACGGCGGCGACGATCTCGGGGTCGGCCTCGAGGCCGAACGGACGCATGTTGCCCAGGTTCAGGCGCAGGACGTCGTGCCCCTGCGCCTCCAGACGCATGGCTTCGGTGAGGATGGGGCCGCGGACGTCGTATCGGACGTTGCGGAGACGATGAGACTGTCGGAACGTTGTCATGCCCTCATTCCACCCGCTGGGTGGGCTTGTCAGAAGGTCCACTATTTGCGAATTCCGTTGGACCACTCGTCGGTATCCTGTCGGTATGGCACGTCCCCCTCGCTCCGGATCGCTCGTGCTTCCCGACGTGTCCGGCGCGTCCGAACTGGTGGAGGCGATCGTCGACACCATCGCCGACGGAGGTCTCGTCGACGGCGACCGGATACCGTCCAGTCGGTCGCTCGCCCAGCAGACCGGCCTGTCCAGGGGCACCGTCGTCCGGGCGTTCGACGAGCTGGCCGCAGCGGGATTCGTCGTCTCCGACCAGGGATCGGGCACCAGGGTCAGCAGCGGAGCCGGTCAGGCCGCACGGGCGGGAGCACGCACGCGCGGGCGCAGCGACGCGCCGCCGGAGCCGACGGTCGCGCCGCGTGCCGGACGGTCACGGCGCGACCTGAGACCCGGAATCCCGGACGCGACCCTCGTCGACGAGCGGGAGTGGCGCCGAGCGGTCCGTGCCGTCGCGGCGGCCGGAATGGCCGGGTTGAACCCGTGGGACGAGCCGAGTCCCGTCCTCCGGGCCGCGTTGGCCGGGCATCTCCGGCGTCATCGGGGGATCGCCGCGGCCGACCCGCTCCTCTTCGACAGCTCCCGCTCGGCGGTAGGGGCGCTCTGCGCGGTATTCGCGGCGCGGCACGCCGACCACGGGCCGATCCCGTTCCACATCGAAGACCCCGGGTACCGGGGCGCGGTCCTCATGGCCCGAGAACAAGGCCTCGACCTGCGGTTTCATCCCGTGGATCCGGACGGCATCGACGTGCGACTCCTCGGCGACGCGCCGGGCGTCGTGTTCACCACACCCGCGCATCAGTACCCGCTCGGCCACCGGGTGAGCGTCGACCGCCGGGTCGCGCTCGTCGAGTGGGCGGTGCGGACCGGATCGCTGGTGATCGAGGACGACTACGACGGAGAGTTCCGCTACGGCGTCGCACCGCTTCCCGCTCTCGCGACCCTGCCGGGCGGGGCCGAGAACGTGGCATACGTCGGGACGTCGTCCAAGTCGCTGTCACCCGATCTGCGGGTGGCGTGGTGCCTGCCGCCCGCCGCGTTGCGGCGGGACGTCGAACGCTGGTTGGCCGTCCACCGGCGCGGACCGTCGGCGCTGCCCGCGGACGCGTTGGGGGAGTTCATCGCGGCGGGCTCGATGGACCGTCATCTCGCGCGGGCGTCGCGCGTGTACAGCGATCGCCGGTCGCGGCTGGTGGAGGCGCTCTCGAACGAATGCCCCGGCCTGACCGTCACCGGCGTCGAGGCCGGACTGCACCTGTGCGTCCTGCTGCCCGGCCGCGACGACGACGCCGTCGTCGCCGCCCTCGAACGGGAGGGGTGGCGCACGCGCGCCCTGAGCAGTCAGTCGTCGCGGCACCCGATCTCCGGGCTCGTGCTGAACTACGCCAGGCTCGGAGCCCGCGACGCACGGGAGTTCGGGGCGACGCTGCGTGCGGTGCTGGGGCGGTCAGCGTCCTAGGAAGCCGCCGAGCATGCCGCCGACGCCTGCGTCCTGACCCTTGCCGGTTCCGCCGATGAAGCCGCCCGGAGGCTGCTCGGACGGCTGGACGACGACGAATCCCTGGCCGCCGAAGGCGAGGGTGAACCGTTCGCCTGTGCTGCGGCCCATGATCGTGCCCATGCCGAAGCTGTCGTTCGTCTTCACCGACGTCTGCAGGCTCGACGACCATGCGACGGCGGCCTGCGGGTCGGCGAAGGTGTCGCCCGCGACGTTGAGCACCACCGGGGTGCCGTTGGTGGTGATGGCGATGCGGCCCCGGCCGCGGAACACGCAGTTGAACATGCCCGCGTTGCTCATCGATCCCGCTCCGTGCATCCGTTCCACGTTGTATTGGAGGGACGGCTCGAAGGCGAGGACGTTGGCGCCGTTGATCGTCAGGCCGTCCGATCCGTCGAGGTCGATGAGGTGGACCTCGCACGCGTTGTCGGCGAGGAACAGGTCGCCGCGGCCGGTCACCTTCATCAGGGGGACGCCCTCACCGGTCATCGCCTGGCGCATCATGCGGCCGAAGCCGCCCGCGCCGAGTCCCTCGAAGTGCAGGTTGCCCTGGTACGCGACCATCGATCCTTGCCGGGCCATGATCTCGCCGTCGAGGCCGACACGGCACATCTTGCTGCCCTGCTTCTGGATGCCCCGTGTCTGGACCTCCGCGTGCGCCGGGGTGAACAGTTCGCTCTGCATGGGTCCTCCAGGGTGGGACGGGACGGCCGGATTCGGAACGGGAGAGGCGGCGGCGGGCGGTGACGGGGTCGGCGGCCACGGCTGCGGATCGGCGACCCGCGGCGCGGCGGGCTCCGGTTCGGGGTCGTCGACGGTGATGCCGAACGCGGTCGCCAGACCGGCGAGCCCGGTGTCGTACCCCTGGCCGAGGGCCCGCACCTTCCAGGCGTCCGCGCGCCGGTACACCTCGAGGCAGACGACGGCGGTCTCGCTGGTCAGGCCGGGGACGACGAACTCGGCGACACCCGTGCCGCTCGCGTCGGTCACGGTGGCCGACAGCGCACCCGCGGTGGCGAACGACTGCGGTCCGGTGCCGTCGAGGCTGGCGGTGATCGCGATCATCTCGATGTCGCGGTCCACCGCGGTCGTGTCGACGGTGATCACGTCGGCGCTTCCCTCGTCGTGGTACCGCACGCCGCGCGCCGTCGGCTGGTTGTAGAACACGAAGTCGGCGTCCGACCGGACCCGGCCGTTCGCGGTCAGCAGCAGTGCCGACGTGTTGACCGGCGACGCGCTGCGCACGGCCACGCGGACGGTCGAGGAGCCGAGCGGAAGATTCTCGCCGGGGGACAATGACCTCACATCGGTCAGCCTACCGATGGCGCGACCCGCCGACCCTTCACGAGGTAGAGGACGGGCAGCACTCCCGCGGTGTTGACCAGCGACAGACCCGCGCCCCACAGCCATTTCGGTCCGTTGACCTCGTCGGGGCGACGGCTCGCGAGGTCACTGCCCGCCCACACGCGCAACGCCGCGTCGACGGCCGCCGTGCCGATGATCACACCCTTCTGGCCGGGGGTGAGCTGGTTCCACTTCTTCTTGGCCACGGGAGGCCTCCTCTTCTGGTCGGACGGGTCGACGCCATCGTATGCGCGCCGATGCCGGATAATCCTCGTGCACGACGCCGACACGAAGGGACGTGACCGCAGTGGACGCGATACTGGCGAGCAGCTTCGACGACGCCGCGTCGATGGTCCAGCAGATCGGTGAGACGGTCGGCGTGGTGGCGTTCGCGGCGTCGGGCGCGCTGATCGCGGTGCGACGCAACCTCGACATCGTCGGCATCGTCTTCCTGGCGGTGATGACGGCGCTCGGCGGCGGTGTGATCCGCGACCTGCTGATCGGCAGGACCCCGCCCGTCGCGTTCACCGACTTCACCTTCCTGGTCGCCGCCGCACTGACCGGTCTGGTGATCTTCTTCTGGCATCCGCCCGCCGCGCTGCAGCGGTGGCCGCTCGAGGTCACCGATGCGGTCGGGCTCGGCCTGTTCGTCGTCACCGGGACGGCCGTCGGCTACCAGTGGGGCGTCGCCCCGCCCGCCGCCGCGTTGCTCGGACTGATCACCGGAGTGGGTGGCGGTGTCATCCGCGACCTGCTGTCCGGTCGCATCCCCGCCGTGCTGCGCACCGACGAGCCGCTGTACGCCATCCCGGCGTTCGCCGGAGCGGTCGTCACCACGACGGTCATGCACTTCGACTGGTACCGCCCGTGGATCGGGCTGTCGTGCGCGGCGTTGATCACCGTGGTTCGCCTGGCCGCCGTGAAGTACAGCTGGCACGGCCCGCGCCCGCACTACGTCGGCCGCTGAGGCGTCAGTCGTCGGTGAAGGGGAAGCCCTGTCGCACCCACAGCATCGCGGGGGAGCCGTGGCGCACCCTGATCGGGTCGACGGGGTGGAGGACGTCGGTCACGTGGTCGTCGAGCGCCGCGGTGCGGCCGCACGCATCTGCGAGACGACGGATGTCGTGCCGCCCGGCGACGGCGGGACGCACCGGGCGAGGCGGTCGACTCCCGGTCTCCGGGCGTCCGACTGGCTGATTTCGAACATGCACACTCGTGTGATCGTCGTACGCGGGTCGGATGTGACAGCCGTCGGTGGTTCTGTCACATTTTCGTGCTCGCCGCGCGCGAGTGCGCGCGGCGGTGTAGGGGCACGCGGCGACAAGGTTCGCAAAGCGTCGCATCGCTTGACAGTCGACCACCGCCCTCCGATTATGAACACCGTTCGTTAATGGTGGGCAATCGGACTCGGGGGAGCAATCACGTGGGCGTCACCAGAGCGTTGAGCGGGATCGGGCTGGCGGCGGTGGCGGTCGCCGCGGTCGTCGTCACCGGCCACGACGTCCGGCCGGAGGCGTGCCTGTCCGGGGTGCTGCAGTACTCGTCGCCGGACGCCGAACGCGGCACGGACCTTCCGGTCACCACCGCTCCCGCGCGGCGCGTCGACTGGGAACTCGTCGAACAGCAGTCGTCCGGGCCCGTCGTGGTCCACAGAGGTCAGACCGACTCCGCCGACGGATCATGGCGGGCGTGCGCGCCCGAGGGACCGAGCCGGAGCATGACGTTCCGGTCGGCGAGCGCCCTGACGCGGGTCACGGTCGTCAGCGACGCCGACGGTGAGGAGTTCACGTACGGCACCGAGGCGACCACGTCGTCGAAGGACTTCGGCGACGTCGTGGTCGGCGACGACCACGACCCGTCTCAGGCGTGGCGGATCGTCGACACCCTCGGCGTCCTCTACGGCCGGCGGAGCACCGGCACGCCCGACTGCTGGACGGAATCGATGTGCGATCCGCTCGTGGTCCGCTGGGCGCCGAAGCCTGGACCCGACGCGTCCTATTTCGATGAGGCGACCGGCGAGGTGATCCTCGGGCACACCGACGTCCAGTCGAGGCACGTGATCCTGCACGAGGCCGGGCACTGGTTCCAGTCGCATCTGGCCGAGGGCGGCGGTCTGCCCGAGGTGGTCGGCTGCGAGAAGCACTCCACGCCCACGGCGACGACGCCGACCTGCGCGTGGACCGAGGGGTTCGCCGTCGCGGTGGCCGCTCACCTGCTCGGCGACACGCGACACGTGTTCGACGACGGCGACTCGATCGACACCGGGGGCGTCGGGGAGATGGCCGACTGGGACGACGGCGACACCGTCGAGGGGCGAGTCGCGGGCTCACTGCTTGACATCTGGGACCGCGTCGACGGCGGCGACTGGACGTCGACCGTCGAGATCCTCGGCGAGCCGATCGAAGACTTCCACGCCTACGTCGACGCGCGCATCGAACGCGACCCGGCACAGAAGGACGAGATCCTGGCGATTCTCGCCCAGCACACGATCGACTACTGACCCTCGCGCGGCCTCGGGTTTTCCGGCCTGTTTCGACTGCGTGACGTTCTTGTGACGCGGTGTCCGACGACCTCGGATTTCGCCCCCGAACAGCGAGTTCGTGGTCGAGACGGCCTTCGCGCGATGGCAGGATCGGGGTCGACGACGACCCGATGCGAGGAGGCGGTCGCATGCAGTTGACACCGGGCGACACCGAGAAGTTGCTGCTGTCGGTCGCGGGCATGGTGGCCCGCGACAGGCACGAGCGCGGGGTGCTCCTGAACCACCCCGAGGCGATCGCGCTGCTGTCGACGTGGGTCGTCGAGCGGGCCCGCGACGGGGTCGGCGTCGTCGAACTCATGGAACGCGGACGGAGCGTCCTCGGGCGCGACGACGTGATGCCGGGCGTCGCCGAGATGATCGACGACGTCCAGGTGGAGGCGACGTTCCCCGACGGTCGCAAGCTCGTGACCATCCATCACCCCATCGACTGAGGAGCCCGCAGTGTCGTCCACCCTCCGCACCGACGGGCCGGGCGCGGTCCGAGTCCGACCCGGGACCGTCGAACTCAACGCCGACCGCTCTGCGGACGAGCGCGCCGAGTTCGTGGTCGTCAACACCGGCGACCGGCCAGTCCAGATCGGTTCGCACCTGCACCTTCCCGACGCGAACCCGGCGCTCGACTTCGACAGGGCCGCCGGATGCGGATTCCGGCTCGACATCGCCGCGGGCACCTCGGTGCGGTTCGAGCCCGGAGCCTCCAAGCGGATCGTCGCCGTCGCCCTGCGGGGCCGTCGGCTGGTGCCCGGCATCGCGCTCGGGAAGGACCGGCGCTGATGGTCACGATCGACCGCACGACATATGCGTCGCTGTACGGGCCGACCGCGGGCGACCAGATCCGGCTCGCCGACACCGACCTGTGGATCGAGATCGAGAAGGACCACACGGTCGGCGGCGAGGAGTCGGTGTTCGGCGGCGGCAAGTCGATCCGCGAGTCGATGGGGCAGGCGACCACGCCGCGGGCCGACGGAGCCCTCGACACGGTGATCACGAACGTCGTCGTCCTCGACTGGTGGGGGATCGAGCGCGGTGACGTCGGGATCCGTGACGGTCGGATCGTCGCCCTCGGCCGGTCGGGGAACCCCGACATCGCCGACGGCGTCCATCCCGACCTGGTGATCGGCCCCGGCACCGATGTGATCTCCGGCGAGGGCCGGATCCTCACCGCGGGCGGCATCGACTCCCACGTCCACCTGCTGTCGCCGTCGCAGTGCCACGAGGCGCTCGCGACCGGGCTGACCACGGTGATCGGCGGGGGGACGGGCCCGTCGGAGGGCTCGAAGGCCACGACGGTCACCCCGGGGCCGTGGCATCTCGCGCACATGCACCGCGCCCTCGACCACGTGCCGCTCAACGTCCTGCTGCTCGGGAAGGGCAACACGGTGTCGGCCGCCGGACTCGCCGAACAGGCGTTGGGCGGAGCCGCGGGCTACAAGGTGCACGAGGACTGGGGCGCCACTCCGGCCGCGATCGACGCGGCGCTGCGGGCCGCCGACGACTGGGGACTGCAGGTGGCGCTGCATTCGGACTCGCTCAACGAGGCCGGATTCGTCGACTCGACCGTCGCCGCGATCGGCGGCCGCAGCATTCACGCGTTCCACGTCGAGGGGGCGGGCGGCGGTCATGCGCCCGACATCCTGTCGATCGCGGGACTGCCCAACGTCATCCCGGGGTCGACCAATCCGACGCTTCCGCACACGGTGAACACCGTGGCCGAACACCTCGACATGTTGATGGTGTGTCATCACCTCAACCCGTCGGTGCCCGAGGACCTGGCATTCGCCGAATCACGGATCCGGGCGACGACGATCGCGGCCGAAGACGTCCTCCACGACATCGGCGCGCTGTCGATCACATCGTCGGACGCGCAGGCGATGGGCCGGATCGGGGAGGTGATCACCCGGACCTGGCAGGTCGCGCACGTGATGAAGGATCGCCGCGGGCCGCTGGGCGGACCCGCCGACAACCTCCGCGCCCGCCGGTACGTCGCCAAGTACACGATCAACCCGGCCGTGGCCCACGGCATCGACCACGAGATCGGATCGATCGAGCCGGGCAAACTCGCCGACCTGGTCCTGTGGGACCCGCGGTTCTTCGGGGTGCGGCCCGCCCTGGTGATCAAGGGCGGCGTGATCGCGTGGGCGGCCCTCGGCGACCCCAACGCCTCCATCCCGACACCGCAGCCTGTGCTGCAACGTCCCGCGTTCGGTGACGCGATCGGCGCCGACGTGTCGGTCTCGTTCGTGTCGCGGGCCGCGCTCGACGACGGTCTCGCCGAGCGTCTCGGTCTGCGGCGCAGGCTCGCCGCGGTGGCGCCGACCAGGGAGATCGGCAAGAAGGACATGCGCGTCAACGACGCCCTGCCCGCGATCGAGATCCGACCGGACACCTTCGACATCCGCATCGACGGCGACCTCGTCGTTCCGTCGCCCGCCACCGAGCTGCCGCTCGCCCAGTTGTACTCGATGTTCTGATGTCGGTCGTCGCGATGCTGCTCGCCGACGCGCGCCTGCCCACCGGCGGACACGCGTACTCGGCGGGTATGGAACCCGCGCTCACCTCGGGGATGCCTGCTCGGGATGCACACGGTCTGCTCGTCGCCCGCGCACGCACCACGTCGCTGGTGGAGGCCGGGGCGGCCGTCGTCGCCCGGCACGCGGCGGTCACCGGCGGGCGCCTCGACGACGTCGAGGAGGCGTGGGCCGCGCGGACGCCGTCGCCGGCGCTGCGTGACGCCTCGCGCGCGCAGGCCCGCGGCTACCTGCGGCTGGCGCGGCGTGTATGGCCCGATGCGGTGGTCTTCGACGACCTGCCGGACCGTCCGTGTCGTGCCGTCGTGATCGGCGCCGTCGCCGCCGTCGCCGGGCTGCCCGCGACCGACCTCGTGCGGCTGGCCGTGTACGACGACGCGGCCACCGCGTCCGCGGCCCTGTTGAAACTCGAACCGCGCGATCCCGTCGACACCACCCGGTGGATCCTCGACGCATGCGCGGCAGTCGAACCGAGGACGGCGTCGATCGCCGCTCTGACCGATCCCGCCGACATCCCGGCGGCGGGAGCCCCGCAAAGCGAAGCGTGGGCGCAGGCCCATGCGCGCCTGACCCAGAGGTTGTTCCGTGCCTGAACTCACCAGCACCGCGTCCCGTGCACTCCGACTCGGCATCGCCGGGCCCGTCGGCACCGGCAAGTCGTCGTTGATAGCGACGGTCTGCTCCGCCCTCGCGGGCGAGCTCGAACTGGGCGTGATCACCAACGACATCTACACCGACGAGGACGCTCGGTTCCTCCGGTCGGCAGGCGTCCTCGATCCCGACCGCATCCGGGCCGTCGAGACCGGCGCCTGCCCGCACACCGCGATCCGCGACGACGTGACCGCGAACGCTCTCGCCGCCGACGACCTGGAAGCCGACTTCGCCCCACTCGACCTCGTCCTCATCGAGTCCGGTGGCGACAACTTGACGGCGACGTTCTCGCCTGCCCTCGTCGACGCGCAGATCTTCGTGCTCGACGTCGCGGGCGGCGGTGACGTCGCGCGCAAGGGCGGTCCGGGGATCGGCCGCGCCGACCTGCTCGTCGTCAACAAGACCGACCTCGCGCCGTACGTCGGCGTGGACGTCCCGCAGATGGTGGCCGATGCGTCGGCGGCCCGCGACGGACGCCCGGTCCTCGCCCTGTCGCGCACCGACGCGGAGTCGGTCGAGGCGCTGCGCGCGTGGGTGCTCGACGTCCTCGCCGCGCATCGCGAGGGCACCCACACTCCCGTCGACCCCGGACCGATGGCCCCGCACTCGCATTCGCACGATCACGATCATCCGCACACGCATTGACCGGCGCCAGGATCGAGGTTCGCGCCGCGGCGGGCCGGGCCAGGGTCGCGATGTCCGCGGCGGCGGGCGCGACGTTCGTGCCGCGACTGCTCGAACGGACGGCCGCGACGGCTCGCGTGGCCCTCGTCGCGGGCGGAGCGATGATCCTCGGCGGTGACCGGATAGGACTCGACGTCCGCGTCGGCCCCGGCTGCGGACTGGAACTGGTCGAGGTCGGCGGCACCGTCGCCTACGACGCCGACGGACGGTCGTCGTCGTGGATCACCGACGTGACCCTCGACGACGGCGCATGGCTCGTCTGGCGCGGCCTGGAGACGGTGATCGCCGACGGAGCCGACCTGCACCGGTGCACTCGCTTGACGCTGGCCGCCGGGGCGAGGGCCGCGGTCCGGGACGTCGTCGTCCTCGGTCGGTCGGGGGAGCGGGGCGGCCGAGTGCACCTGGAGACCGTGGTCGACGTCGACGGGCGGCCGTTGCTCGTCGAGTCGGTCGACGCGACCGGCGACCATCGCGAACCCGGAGTGCTCGGCGACCATCGGGTGATGGAATCGATCCTGATCGCGGGGGCGCGGCCCGACGACGTCAGCGAACCGCACACGATGGCGCTCGCCGGTCCGGGGGCGCTCGCGCGCACCCTCGGATCGGCGGTGCACGACAGTCCACTGGAGGACACATGGAACGCATGGACTTCACTCGCGACGACGTGACGGCGGCCCGCGACCCCGGCCGACGACGGGCGGTCGCGGTGATCGTCGGACTGCACATGATCGGCTGGGGCACGTTGCTCGCCGTGGTCGTGCCGTCTGGAGTCGTCTACGACTCGGCGGGGCCCGCCGCGCTCGGCGTCGGCCTCGCCGCGTACGCGCTCGGCCTGCGCCACGCGTTCGACGCCGACCACATCGCGGCCATCGACAACACCACCCGCCGGTTCGTCGATCGAGGCAGGCCCGCGTCGACTGTCGGACTGTGGTTCTCGCTCGGTCACTCGAGCGTCGTCTTCCTGCTGTGCCTGGCGTTGGTGGTCGGGGTCGGCGCGTTGGGCCGGGCCGTCACCGACGACGGGTCGGGCCTGCACGCGGTGACCGGGGTGTGGGGACCCGTCGTCTCGTCCGTGTTCCTGATCGTGATCGCGGTGATCAACGTGCGGTCGCTGTCCGCGTCGGGCGCCGCGCCGGGCGGCCTCATGTGGCGGATGCTGCGACGGTTCGAGGACGTCGTCGACCGTCCCACCCGCATGTACGCGGTCGGCTTCACTTTCGGACTCGGATTCGACACGGCGACGGAGATCGGGCTCCTCGCACTCGCCGGTTCGGCGACGCTCGGCGCCGTCCCGTGGTGGGCCGTGTTGACGCTGCCGGTGCTGTTCGCGGCGGGCATGTCCCTGCTCGACACGGTGCAGGGCGCGGTGATGCGTCGCGCCTACGCCTGGGCGCCGTCCCGCGACCGGTCGCGGGTGCTGTCGTACTCGCTCGTCATGACCGGCCTGTCGGCGGCCGTCGCCGTCGTGATCGCGGCGGTGCAGCTGTCGGCCGTCGCCTCCGATTCGTTCGGGTGGAGCGGACCGTTCGCCTGGATCGGCGGCGTCGACCTCGCGACCCTCGGCTTCTGGCTCACGGGAGTGCTCCTCACCATCTGGGCGGCCGTCTTCGTCCTCACTCGGCCCGGCGTTCGGTCGTGACACGCACGCACTGCCGCTGCTGGACTTAACACGCACTGCCGCTGCTGGACTTAACACGCACTGTCGCTGCGTAGCGTCGCCGAAACATGACCGCCCCGAGCCGGTGACACCCGCTGCATACCTTTGCCTCACCAACCGATCAAACGGTGAGTGGAGGATGGATGACAGACCAGCTGACCAGGGTGAACGACGCCCCGGAACCGGCCGCGGCGGCCGATTCGGCGGCCTTGAAGGAGACTCTGGAGGACTACACGCTGCGGTTCGCGCCGCGCAGCTACCGCAAGTGGAGCACCGCGGTGGTCGCGACGTCGGCGCTCGGTGGCATCGCGTACCTCGCCGACTTCTCGATCGGCGCGAACATCGGGCTGGCCCACGGGACGGGCAACGCGCTGTGGGGAATCGGCCTGTTCGCGGCCGTCGTCATCGCGACCGGCGTCCCGCTGTCGTACTACGCCGCGCGCTACAACCTCGATCTCGACCTGATCACCCGGGGCAGCGGTTTCGGCTACTACGGTTCGGTCGTCACCAACCTGATCTTCGCGTCGTTCACGTTCATCTTCTTCGCCCTCGAGGGCTCGATCATGGCGCAGGGTCTGCACCTGGGCCTGTCGGTGCCGTTGCCGGTCGGCTATCTGCTGTCGACGATGATCGTCCTTCCGCTCGTGATCTACGGGATGAAGGCGCTCGCGAAACTGCAGGTGTGGACGACTCCGCTGTGGCTGATCATGATGGTCGGGCCACTGCTGTACCTGCTCGCCGCGCACCCCGATTCGGTCGGTGAGTTCCTGTCGTTCTCCGGTGTGAACTCCGACGGCTCGCCCGCGGGCAACGGCGTCAGTTGGGCCGGGATCATGCTGTGCGCGGGCGTCTGCCTGTCGCTGATCGCGCAGATCGCCGAGCAGATCGACTACCTGCGGTTCATGCCGCCCCGCACGCCGGAGAACAAACGCCGCTGGTGGACCGCCGTCCTCGTCGCCGGCCCGGGCTGGGTGCTGTTCGGCGCCGTCAAGCAGATCGTCGGCCTGTTCCTGGCCGTGTACCTCCTCGCGAACGTCGCCGACAGCGCGGGCATCGCCAACCAGCCGGTGCACCAGTTCGTGATGATCTACGAGGACATGATGCCCGCATGGCTCGCCATGACCCTCGCGGTGATCCTCGTCGTCATCTCCCAGATCAAGATCAACGTCACCAACGCGTACTCGGGCTCGCTGGCCTGGACCAACTCGTTCACCCGCGTCACCAAGACTTACCCGGGCCGCCTGGTGTTCGTCGTCGTCAACCTGGTGATCGCACTGGTCCTCATGGAGGCCAACATGTTCAGCTTCCTGTCGGAACTGCTGAACTTCTACGCCAACTGCGGCATCGCGTGGATCGTGGTGGTCGCCACCGACATCGTGGTCAACAAGTACCTCCTCAAGCTCAGCCCGATGCAGCCGGAGTTCCGTCGGGGCATGCTGTACGCGGTGAACCCGGTCGGCTTCGTGTCCGTCATCGTCGCCGCGGGCGCGTCGATCGCCGTCTTCTTCGGATTGTTCGGCGACGGCCTCGCGCCGTTCTCGCCACTGGTCGCCGCGGTGCTCGCGATGGTGCTCCCGCCGATCCTGGCGATCGCGACCAAGGGCCGCTACTACCTGCGACGCACCGACGACGGCATCGACCTCCCGATGTACGACGAGCACGGCAACCCCAGCGATGAGAAGCTGCTGTGCTGCGTCTCCGGCGTCGAGTTCGAACGTCCCGACATGCTCGCCTCCGCGGTGCCCGCGGCCGACGGGTCCACGCAGTACATCTCGTCGCTCGCCCTGGCCTGCGACAAGACCGGTCTGCACGTGCTCCCCGAGCAGCGCTGACCCCGGTCCGACATCACGCGTGTGGATCGTTGCCCGAATCGGGTGACGATCCACACGCGTGTCAGGTGAGGCGGCGGCCGTCGAGCATGATCGCGGGACCGGCCGCGACGAGGTCGTTGACGTCGTCGCTCGACGACGGGCCGGTCGTCCACCGGACCGAACCGTCCGTCTCATACACCTTGAGCAGTTCCGGGTCGTACCGCGTCTCGACCGCGATGCGCTCGCCGTCGGTGCCGAGCACCGACGTGAAGTTCGGTTCGTCGAAGATGCCGAAGGTGCCGTCGTAACAGTCGAACCAGCCGTGTTGAAGAGCGGTGGCTCCGGCATTCGGCCGCAGGGTCACCTCGACCTTGGTGCCGAAACCCGCTTTGACCTCGAACTGGTACCACTCGGGTCGGGACACCGACCAGAGCATGTTCCCGGTCGCCGGGTTGAAGGCGGCGACCTCGCCGCCACGCGTCAACACGGGCAGCGACGACACCATGGCCGACGAGTTCTGTCTGGACACCGTCCACCCGGTCGCCTCGCCGGTGCGGCGACCCGTCGCATCGAAGATCGCGGCGTCGGGCTCGGTCGCGGTGCCGCCTTCCTGAACGACGAAGCCGGTGAGCGATCCCAGCCAGATGAAGCCTGCCGAGCCCAGGGTGGTGTCGCGCCGGTACACGATCTGGCCGTCGGTGACCCGACGCAGTGTGGCCTCGTTGCCGACGACGACGCCGACGACGGGCGAGGACCCCTGGGTCGATACGTCCAACGTCTCCACCCCCGCGGCGGGCACCGCCCACCGTCTGGCACCGGTCGCGTCGTAGACGACAACGCCCTCCTTCGCGGTGGCGACGAACACGTCACCGGACGTCGTGATCGACGCGTCGAACTCGGTCTCGAAGTCGAGGATCCGGGCGGTCCCCGCGACGAGGTCGACGAGCATCGGCCGACTGCTGTTCCCCGGACTCCGACTGACCGCGCACATGGCGGCCTTCTGGTTCGCGCTGATCGCGCAGTCACTCGGGGACGCGATCCCGGCGGGCAGCGCGATCGTGCGGGTGGTCCGCCCCGAGGCGGCGTCGACGAGTGCGAGCCGGGAGTCCGAGCCGGGGCCGTCGACCATGAGGACGGTGGAGTCGGTTCCGCCGAGCACATCCGGCAGCGAGAACCCGGGCTTATCGGGCCACGACCACGTCGGAGCGGTGGGCTTGTCGGCCAGCGATGCGAGCAGCCCGGTCACCGGGACGCGTTTCAAGTCGTTCGCTTCCTGCGACGGTCCGGTGTCGCCGTCGGTGGACGATCCGTGCGAGAACAACCAGATGGAGGCGGCCGCGACCACGAGCACCGCGACGATCGCGCCGACGATCAGGCCGGTGCGGGAGCGTGCCTTCGGGGCAGCCGCGGGGGCGACGACGGTCGGCGCGTAGGCCTGGGTCGGCGGCTGTGCAGGCGACGATTGTGCGGGTGGCGGCGGGACCGGCGGCTGGGCCGCGCTCGGGGCGGGGGCCAGGGACCGGGTGAGGGCGGCGCCGAAGGCGCGGCCGTCGTCGAACCGGTGGGCCGGGTCTTTCGCGAGCGCACGATGCAGGACGGCGTCGACCTCGGGGGACAGGCCCGGCCGGGCCGCGGCGGCGCTCGGTGGCGGAGTCTGCACGTGCGCCATCACGATCTGGGTCGGTGTCGCCCCACCGAACGGCGGCCTGCCCGTGAGCATCTCGAACGCGGTGCAGGCCAGTGAGTACTGGTCGGAGCGAGCGTCGACGGCGTGCCCGAGAAGTTGCTCCGGCGACGCGTACAGGACGGTGCCGAGGGTCATGCCGGTGCCGGTGAGCTGGGACGCGTCGCCGGCCAGGTGGGCGATGCCGAAGTCGGCGAGGAGGGCGCGACCCCGGCGGTCGAGGAGCACGTTGGCGGGTTTCACGTCGCGGTGCACCAGGCCCGCCGCGGCGGCGTCGTCGAGAGCCTGGGCGATCTCGCCGACGATGCGAGCGGTCTCCGACGCGGGCAGGGGACCGCGCCTCAGTGTCGTCGCCAGATCTTCGCCGTCGACATACTCGAGGGCGATCCACAGTCGGCCGTCGGTCTCGCCCCGGTCGTGGACCTTCACCACGTGCGGATTGCTCAGACCGGCGACGACGTCGGCCTCCCGCTCGAACCGCCTGCGGAAACCGTCGTCGTCGGCCAACTGGGCGGCCAGCACTTTGAGGGCGTCGCTTCGGGGCAGTCGCGGGTGGCGGGCCACGTACACCTCGCCCATGCCGCCCGATCCGAGCAGTCGTTCGATCGTGTACCCGGCGAAGACGTCCCCGGGACTCAGCGCACTCATGCGCGGAACTATATCGACCACTGTCCTGCTCCGAGCCGCGTGACCAGTATGTGGTCACGCGGCTCGGAGCAAGATGCAGGACGGTGAGCGGCAGGCGTGGGGTCGGCCTGCCCATCCCCCTTTGCGGAGCCCGATCGCGATCTTCTCGGCGGTGCTGCACGCGCGGTCGTGGACCTGCCCGTACCCGATCCGGTACGTGCGGCGGTCGGCATGCACGGCAGCGTCGAGGTCGCGTTCCATGTCGAGGTCCCGCGACACCGCGTCGGCGTGGCCCAGTCGGCCGTCGAGTTCCACGACCACGCCCCACTCGGGATAGTCGAGATCGCGGAAGCCCGACCTGCCGACGCCCGTCGGGGCCTGACGTAGGGGAGCGGGCAGCCCGTGGGCGCGCTCGACGGTTGTCAGGTACTCGTGTTCGAGGACCGAGCACGTCCCGGCGTGCACGTCGTGCAGGACCTCCTTGATGAACCCGCCGTTCCGGGTGCGGCAGCGGGCGTCGAGCGCCGTCAGCAGTCTCGTCGCGGTGGTCCGCCGTGACCCGACGGCGTCGGACAGGACCGCGATCACCTCGACGGTCGACGCCGCGGCGGCCGCGAGGTCGATGACTGTCTGCTCCAGTCGCACCCGCGGCGGATCGACCGTCGTGACCACCGCAGCGTCGTAGTCGGAGCGGTAGTGGACGACGATCCCGTCCACCGGCCGAAGGTTCCGTCGGGCGTCGACCGCGACATGGATCGGCGCGGCCGTCGAGCCCTTGCCGGTGAACAACATCCACGCCGACCGGTGCGACAGCGCCGACGGCCAGGTGTGCAGGAGCGCGCACCACGCGCGCTGCATCCAGGTGAGCGGACCGGTGTGCGTGACATAGACGCCGTCGAACACCGACACCCACGCGCGCCGCCGCAGCATCCGCCGGACGTACGCGGAGTCGAGGCTGCAGTCGAGCACCTGACGCCGGCTCACCACCCCGGATTGATCGTGAATCACCTGGTCCAGGCGCGCCGACGCCCGCGGATCGTCCCCCATCCGCCAAGTGTGGCCCCGAGCGGCGATGAAAACGAGACCCTTCCGGCGATCTGTGGATACCGGACAGTAGCTCTTGCTCCGAGTCTCGTGACCGATATGTGGTCACAGCGCTCCAACGAGGGACGATCATTCCGCGCCGCGACGGCCGATTCGACTCTGGCCTGCAAGTTCCCTACACTTGTGAGGTTGCCCGGGTGAAGTGTGCCCCCGGGAGCCACAACTTCATAGCTGATCGGTGCCGGCGAAAAGCCAATGGCATCGGTAGGTGAGAACATGCACAACTATCCACTTCGTGGAAGGCCCACCGGCGAACAGGCGGAGAAATCCGCAGGTCACTGCTGTATGGGAACCGCTACGAGAAAGGTTGACGGTCAACAACCATGACCATGACTGATCCGATCGCAGACTTCCTGACGCGTCTGCGCAACGCCAACTCGGCGTACCACGACGAGGTGAGCCTCCCGTCGTCGAAGATCAAGGTGAACATCGCCGAGATCCTCAAGCGTGAGGGCTACATCACCGACTTCAGCGTCGAAGACGCAGAGGTCGGCAAGAAGCTCGTCGTCACCCTCAAGTACGGCCCGAGCCGGGAGCGCAGCATCGCTGGCCTCCGTCGCGTCTCGAAGCCGGGTCTGCGGGTGTACGCGAAGTCCACCAACCTGCCTAAGGTCCTGGGCGGCCTCGGCGTGGCGATCATCTCCACGTCGTCCGGTCTGCTCACCGATCGCCAGGCTAAGAACCAGGGCGTGGGCGGCGAAGTCCTCGCCTACGTCTGGTAGGGGAGCAGAAACTATGTCGCGTATTGGTAAGAACCCCATCGCAATTCCCGCCGGTGTCGACGTCACGGTCGACGGCCAGGACGTGAAGGTCAAGGGCCCGAAGGGCGAACTGAGCCTCACCGTCTCCGAGCCGATCGCAGTGGCGGTGGAAGAGAACTCCATCGTCGTCACCCGGCCCAACGACGAGCGTCGCAGCCGTGCCCTGCACGGCCTGAGCCGCACCCTCGTCAACAACCTGGTGATCGGCGTCACGCAGGGCTACACCCGCAAGATGGAGATCTTCGGTGTCGGCTACCGCGTCGCGGCCAAGGGCAAGGACCTCGAGTTCGCCCTCGGCTACAGCCACCCCGTGCCGATCGAGGCGCCGGAGGGCATCACCTTCGCAGTGGAATCGCCCACCAAGTTCTCGGTCTCGGGCATCGACAAGCAGCAGGTGGGCCAGATCTCGGCTAACATCCGCCGCCTGCGCCGCCCCGACCCGTACAAGGGCAAGGGCGTTCGCTACGAAGGCGAGCAGATCCGCCGCAAGGTCGGAAAGACGGGTAAGTAAGACATGAGTGAAACAACCGTTCGCAAGCCCATCGGCAAGGACGTCTCGACCCGTCGTCGCACCGCGACCAAGCGTCGTCACTTCCGTCTGCGCAAGAACATCTCCGGCACCGCCGAGCGTCCGCGCATGGCGGTCAAGCGCAGCAGCCGTCACATCCACGTGCAGCTCATCGACGACCTGACCGGTCGTACGCTCGCCGCCGCCAGCACCATCGAGGCCGACGTCCGCTCGGCCGGTGGCGACAAGTCGGCGCAGGCCGCCAAGGTCGGCGAGCTGGTCGCGGCTCGCGCGAAGGCAGCAGGCGTGGAAGCCGTGGTCTTCGACCGCGGCGGCAAGGCGTACCACGGCCGCATCGCGGCCCTCGCCGACGCCGCACGCGAGGGAGGCCTGAGCTTCTAATGATGACCACGATCGACATGACCAACAACGGAGGGGACATCTGATGCCCGGACGTCAGCGTGACGGCGGCAACGGACCCGCCGGAAACAACAACAGCAACAGCAACGAGCGTGGCCGCGGACGCGGCGACCGTCGCGACAACCGCGGCGGACGCGAGCGCGAGGAGAAGAACCACCTCGAGCGCGTCGTCACCATCAACCGCGTCTCGAAGGTCGTCAAGGGCGGCCGTCGCTTCAGCTTCACCGCCCTCGTGGTGGTCGGCGACGGCCAGGGCCTGGTCGGCGTCGGCTACGGCAAGGCCAAGGAAGTTCCCGCAGCAATCCAGAAGGGCGTCGAAGAGGCTCGCAAGAACTTCTTCCGCGTCCCGCTGATCGGCGGCACCGTGACTCACCCCGTCCAGGGTGAGGCCGCGGCGGGCGTCGTCATGCTGCGTCCCGCCAGCTCGGGTACCGGTGTGATCGCCGGTGGCGCAGTCCGCGCCGTCCTCGAGTGCGCGGGCGTGACCGACGTCCTCGCGAAGAGCCTCGGCTCGGACAACGCGATCAACGTCGTCCACGCCACGGTCGCCGCTCTGAAGATGCTGCAGCAGCCCGAAGAGGTCGCCGCACGTCGCGGTCTGACCGTCGAAGAGGTCACCCCCGCAGGCATGCTCCGCGCACGCGCAGCTGCCGCCGCGAACAAGGGAGCATAACCATGGCCGAGCTGAAGATCACCCAGATCAAGGGCACCATCGGTACCAAGAAGAACCAGCGTGACAGCCTGCGCACCCTTGGCCTCAAGGGCATCCGCAAGACCGTCACCCGCGAGGACACGCCGATCAACCGCGGTCTCATCAACGTGGTCCGTCACCTCGTGACAGTCGAAGAGGTTTAAGACATGACCATCAAGCTGCACCACCTTCGCCCCGCACCGGGTGCGAAGACCGAGAAGACCCGCGTGGGTCGCGGTGAGGGCTCGAAGGGTAAGACCGCGGGTCGCGGCACCAAGGGCACCAAGGCGCGCAAGAACGTCCCCGCACGTTTCGAGGGCGGCCAGATGCCGCTGCACATGCGTCTGCCGAAGCTCAAGGGCTTCACCAACCGCAACCGCGTGGAGTACCAGGTCGTCAATGTCGGCGATCTGTCCGCACTGTTCCCGCAGGGTGGCACCATCGGTGTCGCCGAGCTGGTCGCAGCCGGTGCCGTTCGCAAGAACGAACTGGTCAAGGTGCTGGGCGAAGGCGAACTGACCGTCGCGGTGAACATCACCGCCAACAAGTTCTCCGGCTCCGCCAAGGAGAAGATCGTCGCCGCAGGCGGCACCGCCACCGAGCTGTAAGAGCCGTGGCGAACGTCTGATCACGCCGGTCAGGTGGGCAAACGCGGGACAAACCTCGTCCCGCTGCCGCTCGCCTGACCGGTGGCGATTGGATGACTGTTAGAGTTCGTGGGGGCGCCCTGCCGATCGGGCGCCTGGAATCTTTTCGAGTGTGACGCCCCGAGCAGGGCGAGGCCGCCCGGCCCGGCTGTTCAGGTGCTTATAGGAGGACTTGGTGCTTTCCCCCCTCGTGGCGACCTTCAGGACGCCCGATCTGAGGAAGAAGATCTTCTACGTCCTCGGCATCCTGGTGCTGTATCGCCTCGGCACCACCATGCCGTCGCCGGGCGTCAACTTCAAAGAGATCGACCGATGCGTCGAGGCCGCCAGCCAAGGCGACTCCGGTCAGATCTACTCGCTGATCAACATGTTCTCCGGCGGCGCGCTGCTGCAGCTGTCGGTGTTCGCGATCGGCATCATGCCGTACATCACGGCCTCCATCATCGTTCAGCTGCTCACCGTGGTCATCCCGCGGTTCGAGCAGCTGCGTAAGGAAGGCCAGTCCGGCCAGACCAAGATGACGCAGTACACGCGTTACCTGACGCTGGCCCTGGCGATCCTGCAGTCGACGGGCATCGTCGCGCTCGCCGCCAGCGGAAACCTGCTGCCGACGTCCGGAGGCGACTGCAACTCGCAGGAGATCATCTCCGACCGTTCGATCTTCGGTCTCATCGTCATCGTCCTGGTCATGACGGCGGGCGCCATGCTCGTCATGTGGTTCGGCGAGCTCATCACCGAACGCGGCGTCGGCAACGGCATGTCGCTGCTGATCTTCGCGGGCATCGTCGCCCGCCTCCCCGCAGAGGGACGCACCATCCTCAACACCGGCGGCCTGCGCTTCGCGTTGGTGTGCGTCGCGATCGTCATCATCCTGATCGCCGTCGTGTTCATCGAGCAGGGCATGCGTCGCATTCCGGTCCAGTACGCCAAGCGCATGGTCGGCCGCAAGATGTACGGCGGTTCGTCCACCTACATGCCGATCAAGGTGAACACCGCGGGCGTCATCCCGGTCATCTTCGCGTCGTCGCTGCTGTACATCCCGCAGCTCATCCTGCAGCTGACGAACCAGAACAGCACCGACGTCGCAGGCTGGCAGGTGTGGATGCAGGACAACCTCATCAACCCGTCCAGCCCGTTCCACATCGTCACCTACTTCCTGCTGATCGTGTTCTTCACGTACTTCTACGTGGCCGTCACCTTCAACCCGGAAGAGCGCGCGGACGACATGAAGCGCTACGGCGGATTCATCCCCGGCATCCGCCCGGGACGTCCCACCGCCGAATACCTGAGCTACGTGCTCAACCGGATCACGCTGCCCGGTTCGCTGTACCTGGGCATCATCTCGATCCTCCCCAACCTGTTCATGGACATCGGCAGTGGCGCCGCGGCGAACATCCCGTTCGGCGGCACCGCCCTCCTGATCATCGTGGCCGTCGGCCTCGACACCATCAAGCAGGTCAACAGTCAGTTGATGCAACGCAAGTACGAAGGGTTCCTCAAGTGAGACTTGTCATTCTCGGTCCCCCCGGAGCGGGCAAGGGTACGCAGGCAGAACTGCTCTCGGAGTCGTTGGGCATTCCCCACATCTCCACCGGCGACCTCTTCCGCGCCAACATCTCGCAGGGCACCCCGATCGGCGTCGAAGCGAAGAAGTACCTCGACTCGGGCAACCTCGTCCCGCCGGAGATCACCATCAACATGGTGCGTGAGCGTCTCGCCGAGCCCGATGCCACGGGCGGCTTCATCCTCGACGGTTTCCCCCGCTCCACCGAGCAGGCGGTGGCCCTCGAAGGCATCCTCGACGATCTCGGAACCGCCCTCGACGGCGTCCTGTCGTTCGAGGTCGACGCCGACGTCGTCGTCGAGCGCATGCTCGCTCGCGGCCGCGCCGACGACACCGAAGAAGTGATCCGCAACCGCATGTCGGTGTACACGGCCGAGACGGCTCCGCTGCTCGACCACTATGCGTCGACAGTCAAGCGCATCGACGCCGTCGGTGACGTCGACGAGGTCCATCGTCGGGTCCTGACCGCACTCGGCAAGGCCTGACCGACGACCGTGGGATTCCGTAAGCCCAAGACCGTCCCGTTCCGCACGGCGGGCGAACTCGACGCGATGGCGGCGGCAGGCGAGATCGTCGGACGGGCGCTCGTCGCCGTCCGCGCCGCCGCGGCCGTCGGCGTCAGCACTCTCGATCTCGACGAGATCGCCGAATCGGTGATCCGCGACGCGGGAGCAGTGCCGTCGTTCAAGGGCTACCACGGTTTCCCCGGCTCCATCTGCAGCTCGGTGAACGAGGTCGTCGTCCACGGCATCCCGTCGAAAGACGTGGTCCTCGCCGAACACGACCTCGTCTCGATCGACTGCGGTGCGATCCTCGACGGTTGGCACGGCGATTCCGCGTGGACGTTCGGTGTCGGTGAACTCTCGACCGCCGACCATGAACTCAACGAGGCCACGCGGCTGTCGCTGGAAGCGGGCATCGCGGCGATGGTCGACGGAGCTCGCCTCACCGACGTGTCGGCCGCCATCGAACGCGGAACCCACGCGGCCGCCGAGAAGTTCGGCAGGCATTTCGGGATCGTCGCGGGCTACGGCGGCCACGGCATCGGACGTGAGATGCACATGGAACCGTTCCTGCCCAACGAGGGCAAGCCGAACCGCGGTCCGCGTCTGGTGATCGGGTCGACGCTCGCCGTCGAGCCGATGCTGACCCTCGGCACCGAGGACACCACCGAACTCGCGGACGGATGGACCGTCGTCACCGACGACGGAACCCGTGCCTCGCATTGGGAGCACACCGTCGCCGTCACGGCGGACGGTCCCCGCATCCTCACCACACGCCCGTCCTGACGTCGTGCGACCGGCCGTCCTGTGGGTGCTGGCCGCGGTCGTGGCCGCCGGTGCGGTCGTGCTCGTGTTCGTCGTCTTGCGGCCGACCCCGGCCCGTCCGCTCACCGATCGGGAGCAGGCGGAGGCCACGGCGCGCGGCTACCTCGAGGACGTCGGGAACGGCCGTTTCCTGTCGTCCGTGGAGCGCATGTGCATAGACACCCCGAGCGCTCGTCGGGCACCCGCGACCGTGATCCCGTCGAGCTCGACGCCGCCCGCCTCGACTTTCGATCTTCCCTTCACGGCGTCCGCGTCCGTGAACAGCATCCGCATCACCGGCGAGACCGCCGTCGTCGACGCCGACCTCGTCATCGCGGGGACGAGAACCCCCGTTCCGCTCACCCTCCGCAGGCAGGGCTCCGGCTGGTGCGTCCTGACCGGACTGGCGGGATAGAGGCACCCTAAGCCGCGACGGGACGGCGGACGGACGTCCACGCCCCGACAGCGAGCGCGCCGAAGGTGAGGATCACGTACGACGAGCCGAGCACGTGCATCCACCACGACCACTGGAGTTCGCGGTCGTCGTGGGTCGGCATGAGGGCGTGCACCCCCGCGTAGAAGACGATGAGTCCCGCCCACGCGGCGACCCGGAAGGGCGTGCCGACGTCGCTGGTGAATACCCGGTTCCAGACGACGAGCAGCGCCGGAGCCGCCCACACCCAATGATGCGACCAGCTGACCGGTGAGACGAGCAGGATCGCCGCGGCGTTGACGAGGACGGCCGCCGTGAGGTCGCCGTCGGCCAGGAGTCTGCGCATCCAGACCGCGGCCAGCACGATCGTCGCGACGACGAGGACGGCCCACAGCGCGGTCCCGGCCGACGACGGCAGTCCGAAGCGGGTGACGAACCCGTTCAACGACTGGTTGTACGCGAAGTACGGTGCACCGATCCGGCCCGTCTCCTGGATCTTCGTGAACCAGTAGGTGTGCGAATCGCTCGGCGACACGGCCCAGGCGAGGCCACTGACCACGACGAACGACGCGATGGTGGTGGCGATGGCCCGCCAGTCCTTCCTCAGCAGGAAAAGCAGGAGGAAACCGCCCGGGGTCAGCTTGATCGCGATGGCGACGCCGATCAGCAGTCCGCGCGGCCATCGCGAGCTTCGGCTCAGGAGGTCCCACGCGACGGCCGCCATCAACAGGGCGTTGATCTGTCCGTATCCGAGGGTGGTGCGGACCGGTTCGAGGTACTGGGCGAACGCAACGATCGCGATGACCGCGGCGAGCCGCGTCGTCGGGTCGATGTCGGGCCGGATCCGATCGAGGACGAGCCACACCGTCAGGCCGATCGCGGCGAGGCTGAGAGCGAACATGACGGTCGCCGCCAACCACACGGGCGCCACCGCGAACGGTGTGAACACCACCGTCGCCAGCGGGGGATAGGTGAACGGCAGCTTCGTCCCGTCGGGCAGAGCGGGGAGCTCACCGTACACCGGATTCCCGTCGATGAGAGTCTGGGCGCCGAGTCGGTACACGAGGAGATCGGTGAAGCCGCGCCACACGCCCGCGAGCACCCCGATGGTGGTTGTGACCGCGAGGAAACCCGTGGCGTAGGCGACCAACTGGCGTGGAGTTCGGTCGCGCAGAAACGACGGCAGTGGCATCGGGGCAGGATATCAGGGCCTTTTAGGCACTATTCGCCCCGTGTGATCCGTACGTGTGAACCATTCGATCGACGTGCTCGGCGGCGGACCCCGCCGTGCGATGATCTCGACGGACCCACCGACGAGAGGACACGCCCGTGACCGACCCCTACGGCAGCGGCGACCCGAACCGTCGGCCCGTCGACTACGGCCCGCCGCCGTGGGCGACGCCGCAGCAACCGCTCCAGCAACCCCAGTACGGCCAACCCCAGTACGGTCAGCAGTACGGCCAGCAGCAGTCGTTTCAGCAGGCGCCGTCCTGGCCCGGTCCGGCGCCGTACGGGCAGGCCGGGTGGCCGACGCCGACGCCGCAGCGCAGGTTCCCGATCGGGTGGGTGATCGGTGCGGTGGCCGCGGTGATCGTCGTCGTGGTCGGCGTGATCGCCGTGCCGAAGCTCTTCGGCGGCGACGGGGTGCTCGGCGGCTCGTCCGACGAACAGCAGATCATCGCGCAGTTCGAGGGCTACGTCGAGGACCTCGGCGACGGCGACTGGTCGGCCGCCGCCGACCGGATCTGTCGAGACTCGCCCGCTCGGAAGATCGTGCAGGGCATCGGGCTCGTCGCCCAGACGCTCGGCAGCGGACAGACCTTGGACTTCGGCATCGACGTGAAGAACGTCAAGATCGACGGTGACACGGCGACCGTCGACGCGACGTTCGACTTCCCCGGCCTGGAGAACGCCCCGACGCCGGGTGCGGCCAAGAAGGTCGACGGACAGTGGTGCCTGGTGAGTTGACCCGTCGGACACTCGGCTGGGCGGTCGCGCTCATCCTGGCGGCCGCGATCGTCGTCGGACTGCTGCTGTGGCGGCCGTGGACCGCCGACCAGCCCTCGGACGCAGAGCGGATCGAAGAACAGGTCCGCGGATACGTCGACGATCTGGCGCGGATCGACTACGCGTCGGCGCAGGCCCGGCGTTGCGAGGCATCGGGTTCGTCGGCGGCGATCGTCAAGCCGCCCG
Source organism: Gordonia spumicola (assembly GCF_009932475.1). Classification (GTDB taxonomy): domain Bacteria; phylum Actinomycetota; class Actinomycetes; order Mycobacteriales; family Mycobacteriaceae; genus Gordonia; species Gordonia spumicola. Next base: position 2,351,454 of record NZ_BJOV01000005.1, on the reverse strand, counting down.
CGGACGGGCCCGTGGTGTCGACGACGGTCGCGATCGAGTCGATCACCGTCGACGGCGACACGGCCACAGTCGACGCGGCGATCGAATCATCGGGGACGAGCATGCCGCTCTCGCTGCGGTTCGCCAGACGAGACGACCGCTGGTGCATCTCAGGCGGGTGACCCGTCGGCCCGTGTCGTCGCCCGCCACGCGCCTACGGCCAGGACGGCGAACGTGAACAGCACATACGCGGCGCCGATGATCTGCTGCCACCACGCCCATCCGAGCTCGCGGTCGTGACTGCCGGGAAGCAGCCAGTGCGGCCCGACGGCGAACATGAGCAGCGCGAACCCGGTCGCGATGCAGAACCCGCGGTCGCGCCTGCCGGCCACGATCGCGTCGACGGCTATGACGAGCGCCGGAACCGCCCACACCCAGTGGTGCGACCAGCTCACCGGTGAGACGAGCAGGATCGCCGCGGCGTTCACGATCAGTGCCGCGGGAAGCCTGTCGTCGGCCAGCAGCCGCCGCATCCACACCGCGGCCAACACGACGGCCACCGCGGACAGGCCGATCCACACCAGCGACGCAGCCGACTCGCTCAGCCCGAACCTGAACACCATGCCCTTGATCGACTCGTTGCCCGCGAAGTACGGCGCACCGATCCGGCCGGTCTCTCTCAGCTTCTCGAACCAGTACGTGTGCGAGTCGGACGGCATGATCAGCCAGGCGAGACCGATCGACGCCGCCGTGGAGGCGACGGTGACGGCGAGCGCCCGCCAGTCGCGGCGCAGCAGGAACAGCAGGAGGAAACCCGCCGGAGTCAGCTTGATCGAGATCGCGACGCCGATGAGCACGCCGCGCGGCCAGCGTCGCGAGCGGGTCAGGACGTCGACCGCGACGGCCGCCATCAGGATCGCGTTCACCTGGCCGAACCCGAGGGTCTCGCGGACCGGTTCGAGGAACTGCGCCGCGGCGACGACGGCGAGCACGATCGCCAGTCGGGTCCCGCGGTCGAGCGTGGGTCGCAGCCGGCCCAGGACCAGCCAGACCGTCACGCCGATCGACGCGAGCGTCAGGGCGAACATGACGGCGCTCGCCAGCGGTGCGGGCATCGCGGCGAACGGCGCGAAGGCGATCGCGGCTAGCGGCGGATAGGTGAAGGGCAGATGGATGCCGCCGTCGAGCGGCGGCAGCGGACCGTAGACGTCGTTCCCGTCGAGGAAGGTCTGCGCGCCGAGCCGGTACACCATCAGGTCGAGGTACCCGTGCCACACGCGGAAGGTGAGTCCGAGCGCGGTGGTGGCGGCGAGGAGCGTCGCGGCGGCGGCCACCCGTGCCCGCGGGGATCGGTCGCGCAGGATCAACGGGTCTCCAACACGATCGTCACCGGGCCGTCGTTCACGATCTCGACGCGCATGTGCGCGCCGAACCGGCCAGTCTCGACGGTGGCGCCGAGGCTGCGGAGTTCCGCGACGACGGCGTCGACCAGCGGCTGGGCGACCGGGCCGGGCGCGGCGGCGTTCCACGAGGGGCGACGCCCCTTCGCGGTGTCGGCGTACAGGGTGAACTGGCTGATCACGAGGATCGGGGCGTCGAGGTCGGCGGCGGAGGCCTCGCGACGCTCGTCGTCGCCGTCGAGGATGCGCAGTCGCCAGATCTTGTCGGCGAGCTTCGCGGCGTCGGCGGCGGTGTCGTCGTGTGTCACGCCGACGAGCGCGACCAGGCCGAGGCGGCCGCCGTCGAGGTCGAGGGCGCCGACGACCTCGTCGTCCACCGTGACCGAGGCGGAGCTGACCCGCTGAAGGACGGCGCGCATCTCAGCGTCCCCGAGTGGCAGGAACGATCACCGGTACAGGTTCTCCGGACGGTCTTTGAGGAGCATCGTCGTGATCCAGCCGACGACCGAGATCACGATCGCCCCGAAGATCCCGGACCAGAAGATGTCGTCGACGACCAGACCGACATGGAACACGTCGGTGGTGAGCCACGACGTGATCCGCAGCATCAGGGCGTTGATCACGACGTGCACGAGTCCCAACGTCAGGATGTAGAGCGGGATCGACAGGATCTGCACGATCGGCTTGATGAATCCGTTCACCAGACCGAAGACCATCGCGACGAGCAGGACGAGACCGGTCTTCGCCCACCACGACGTGAGGCCCCCGAAGTCGAAGTAGACGCCGGGGACGAGGACGTCGGCGATCCAGAGCGCGAAGCCGGTCAGGGCACTGCGAATGAGGAATGCACGCATACGACAAGTGTCGCACGTGCCCCGCAGGACGATCGCCGGACGGATGGCCCCGGCGCGATTGGCCGTCGGGCCCGCATTCGCGTAGACTCGAACCTCGGTGCGTCGTGCGGTTCCCGCACGTCCTCGTCCCGGCATGTACACGTCGGGACCTGGAGGAACTCGCGATGAGTGCCACCGTACCGGAAGCACGAAGGATCCAGGGCCTTCCGGCGTGAACACGTCAGAAGGAGAATCGCGGAGGACATGGCGAAGAAAGACGGAGCCATCGAGGTTGAGGGACGCGTTGTCGAGCCCCTGCCCAATGCGATGTTTCGCATTGAGCTGGAGAACGGTCACAAGGTTCTCGCCCACATCAGCGGCAAGATGCGGCAGCACTACATCCGCATCCTGCCGGAAGACCGCGTCGTCGTAGAGCTCTCGCCCTACGACCTCGCCCGTGGACGAATCGTCTACCGGTACAAGTAACCCCGGAAAGTCCAACCCCGGACATTCAACAAGGAGAACGCTGACGTGAAGGTCAATCCGAGCGTCAAGCCGATCTGCGAGAAGTGCAAGGTGATCCGCCGTAACGGTCGGGTCATGGTGATCTGCGAGAACCTGCGCCACAAGCAGCGTCAGGGCTGATCGACACCCTTCTTCGGGTCGCTTGAGACACACAACTGAATATCGATCCACGTATGAACTTCCAGAACCAGTGTCCGCAGACGCGCGGACACCGACCCCCGGTTCAGAGGCCGGGGCCCGACGCATGAGTTCGGGACGGACTGGAAGCAGACCTCTGAGAATCAGAAGGAACACCCCACATGGCACGTGTTGCAGGTGTGGATCTTCCCCGCGAAAAGCGGCTGGAGATCGCACTCACGTACATCTACGGAGTTGGTCGTACCACCTCCAAGGAGATCCTCGCGGCTACCGGCCTCTCGGCCGATCTGCGCGCGAAGGATCTGACCGACGCAGACGTTTCGAAGCTGCGTGAATACATCGAGGCCTCGGTGAAGGTGGAGGGTGACCTCCGTCGCGAGGTGCAGGCCGACATCCGTCGCAAGATCGAGATCGGCTGCTACCAGGGTCTGCGTCACCGTCGCGGCCTGCCGGTCCACGGTCAGCGCACCAAGACCAATGCCCGCACTCGCAAGGGCCCGAAGAAGACCATCGCCGGGAAGAAGAAGTAATGCCTCCGAAGTCACGTAGCGCAGGCCCGAAGAAGGGCACCCGCCGTCGCGATAAGAAGAACGTCCCGCTCGGCCACGCACACATCAAGTCGACGTTCAACAACACCATCGTCTCGATCACCGATCCCGAGGGCAACGTGATCAGCTGGGCGTCGTCCGGCCACGTGGGCTTCAAGGGCTCGCGTAAGAGCACCCCGTTCGCCGCGCAGCTCGCTGCCGAGAACGCCGCTCGCAAGGCTCAGGAGAACGGCGTCAAGAAGGTCGACGTGTTCGTCAAGGGACCGGGTTCGGGTCGCGAGACCGCCATCCGGTCGCTGCAGGCAGCCGGCCTCGAGGTCGGCACCATCTCCGACGTGACCCCCCAGCCGCACAACGGCTGCCGTCCGCCCAAGCGGCGCCGGGTCTAAGCGGGAAAGGAACAGATAAGACATGGCTCGCTATACCGGCCCCGCCACCAAGAAGTCCCGTCGTCTTCGCGTCGACCTGATCGGCGGCGACGCAGCGTTCGAGAAGCGCCCGTACCCGCCCGGCCAGCACGGCCGCGCCCGCATCAAGGAGTCGGAGTACCTCCTCCAGCTGCAGGAGAAGCAGAAGGCTCGCTTCACCTACGGCGTCATGGAGAAGCAGTTCCGTCGCTACTACGAAGAGGCGAACCGCCGCTCGGGTAAGACCGGCGACGTGCTGCTCCAGATCCTGGAGACCCGTCTCGACAACGTCGTCTACCGTGCGGGCATCGCCCGCACGCGTCGTCAGGCTCGCCAGATGGTCAGCCACGGCCACTTCACCGTCAACGGTGTCCGCGTGGACGTGCCCAGCTACCGCGTCAGCCAGTACGACATCATCGACGTCCGTCAGAAGTCGCTGCAGACCACGCCGTTCCAGATCTCCCTGGAGACCGTCGGCGATCGTACGCCCCCGGCGTGGCTGCAGGTGGTTCCGTCGACGCTCCGCATCCTCGTGCACTCGGTGCCCGAGCGTGCGCAGATCGACGTCCCGCTGACCGAACAGCTCATCGTCGAGTACTACTCGAAGTAATCGATCTTCGCAGTACTTGCTGTTTTCCGATCCACCTCACGCCGTCAAATAGTGGTCGGCACGAAGGAGAAATCACCACATGCTCATCTCACAGCGACCCACGCTCTCCGAAGAGGTGCTCGCCGAGAACCGCTCGAAGTTCACCATCGAACCCCTCGAGCCGGGCTTCGGCTACACCCTCGGCAACTCGCTGCGGCGCACGCTGCTGTCGTCCATCCCGGGCGCGGCGGTCACCAGCATCCGCATCGACGGTGTCCTGCACGAGTTCACCACCGTCCCCGGCGTGAAGGAAGATGTCACCAACATCATCCTGAACCTCAAGGGCCTGGTCGTGAGCTCCGAAGAGGACGAGCCGGTCACCATGTACGTCCGTAAGCAGGGCCCGGGCGCCGTCACCGGTGCGGACATCGTTCCGCCCGCCGGTGTCACGGTCCACAACCCGGACCTGCACATCGCGACCCTCAACGACAAGGGCAAGCTCGAGATCGAGCTCGTCGTCGAGCGGGGCCGCGGCTACGTTCCGGCCGTGCAGAACAAGGCCACCGGCGCAGAGATCGGCCGCATCCCGGTCGACTCGATCTACTCGCCGGTCCTCAAGGTGACCTACAAGGTCGAGGCCACCCGCGTCGAGCAGCGCACCGACTTCGATCGTCTGGTGCTCGACGTGGAGACGAAGAACTCCATCACCGCGCGTGACGCCCTGGCGTCGGCCGGTAAGACCCTGGTCGAACTCTTCGGCCTGGCTCGGGAGCTCAACGTCGAGGCCGAGGGCATCGAGATCGGACCCTCGCCCGCCGAGGCCGATCACATCGCCGCGTTCACGCTGCCGATCGAGGATCTGGAGCTGACCGTCCGTTCGTACAACTGCCTCAAGCGCGAAGGTGTCCACACCGTCGGCGAGCTCGTTGCACGCACCGAGTCGGATCTGCTCGACATCCGCAACTTCGGCCAGAAGTCGATCGACGAGGTGAAGGTGAAGCTCCACGGCCTCGGACTGTCGCTCAAGGACAGCCCGGCCAGCTTCGACCCGTCGCAGGTCGCCGGTTACGACCCGGCCACCGGCACGTGGACGGACGAGGCGTCGTACGACGCCGACTCCGGTGAGGATTTCGCGGAGACCGAACAGCTGTAAGGGCTGCAAGAACCACTACAGACTTCCGGTCGCGAGATCGATAGTCCCCTCCTAGGAGAGAGAAATGCCAAAGCCCACAAAGGGTGCCCGCCTCGGCGGGTCGGCCAGCCACCAGAAGGCGATCCTGGCGAACCTCGCCACGGCGCTCTTCGAGCACGGCCGCATCACCACCACCGAAGCGAAGGCGAAGCGGCTCCGCCCCTACGCCGAGAAGCTCATCACCCACGCGAAGGCGGGACAGCTGTCCAACCGTCGCGAGGTGCTGAAGGACATCCGCAACAAGGACGTCGTTCACACCCTGTTCGCCGAGATCGGTCCGCATTTCGCGGAGCGTCCGGGCGGCTACACGCGCATCATCAAGACGCTGCCGCGCAAGGGCGACAACGCCCCCATGGCAGTGATCGAGCTGGTCCGTGAGCAGACCGCGTCGAACGAGGCCAACCGTGTCGCTCGCGCGGCCGCTTCGAAGGCCAAGGCCGCCGAAGAGGCTCCCGCTGCGGCAGAGGTCGCCGAGGCCCCCGCGGCTCTCGTCGACACGGCCGAGGCTCCGGCCGGCTCGCACGAGCCGATCGAAGGCGACGCACAGCCCGAGGGCTTCCCGATCAAGGGCAACGCTCAGTCGAAGCTGTACCACCGCCCCGGCACTCGTTTCTACGAGTCGACCATCGCGGAGATCTGGTTCGCGACCGAGGCCGACGCGGAGGCTGCGGGCTACTCCCTGCCGCCGTCGCAGCAGGAAGACTGATTCCTCAGCACGCGCAACTGCCCGCCCTCGTCACCGACGAGGGCGGGCAGTGTCGTCTGCGCCTGAGGATCGGCTACGACGGCACCGACTTCTCCGGTTGGGCCGCTCAGCCGGGACGCCGAACGGTCCAGGAGACGATCGAGAACACCCTGACGACGGTGCTGCGGTCGCCGGTGCGGCTGACCGTCGCGGGCCGCACGGATGCGGGTGTCCACGCGTCCGGACAGGTCGCGCACTGCGACGTCCCCGCGGCCTCGCTGCAGACCCGCTCGATCGACGGTGATCCGTCCCGACTGGTCCGCAGGCTCGCGAAGATGCTGCCCGACGACGTCCGCGTCAAAGCCGTCGACGCCGTGTCGCACGACTTCGACGCACGGTTCGCCGCATTGTCGCGAACCTACGAGTACCGGCTCGCGGACGCCCCGTGGGGTGCCGAGCCCACCCTGGCCCGAGTGACGGCCGACTGGCAACGCACGCTCGACGTGGACGCGATGAACGCCGCGTCCGGGTCGCTGACCGGGCTGAACGACTTCGCCGCATTCTGTCGTTTCCGCGAAGGGTCGACGACGATTCGCGAGCTGCAGGAGTTCTCCTGGCGGCGCGACGACGACGGCGTTCTCATCGCGCGCGTGCGGGCCGACGCGTTCTGCTGGTCGATGGTCCGGTCGCTCGTCGGAGCGGTCGCCGTCGTCGGCGACGGACGCCGTGACCTCGACTGGTGTCGGGCACTCCTCGACGAACGGACAAGATCGGCGCAGGTGCCGGTGGCGCAGGCCCGCGGTCTCTGCCTGATGGCGGTGGACTATCCGCCGGAGTCGGAGTGGGCCGCCCGGGCCGAACTCACGCGTGACGTCCGGGACGAATCGGATCTGGCGGGCGACTGCTGCGGCGACTGACGTGCGGGGGGAGCCGGGCCGCACTGATAACGGGGGTGTGCGGCCCGGCTCGAGTCGGGGCTTGGGGAGGGAGCCATGTCAGTGCCGACCGTTCAGATGCGGTCGCTATAACATTCCGACTGATAACGTAATGTATGCCACGGAATGAAATACGTCAACTGTGACCAAGTCTGGCTCAGAAAGCGCCCGATGAGGCACGGAAACACGGAGGGACCCTCGATGCCGATGGAGACGACCGCCGGTCGCCCTCGCGATGCTCGCATCGACGCCGCGGTGCTCGCCGCGACCCGCGCCGTGCTCGCCGAATCGGGGTACGCCGCCGTCACATTCACCGAGGTAGCCGCACGCGCGGGGACCTCGGTGCCCGCGATCCGTCGACGGTGGCCCAGCAAGATGCATCTCGTGCATCGCGTCGTGTTCCCGCTCGACGTCGCGATACCGCCCCGCGATCCGTCGGCGACGGTCGACGACGAGCTCCGCGGCGTGATCGGCGGATGTGCACTCCTCTTCGCCGACGACGCGATGCGCCGGGCCCTGGTCGGCGTGTTCAGCGAGCTCGCCGACGACGACGAACTTCAGCACGAGATCACCGCCCGGATGCAAGAGGTCGTCATCGCGGATCTCGGTGAGCGGCTGTCGCTCGCGGCTGTCCGTGACGGCGTCGCGATCGACGCCGATCCGGCGCTCCTCATCGAGGTGGCGTTCGGTTCGACGCTGATGGCGGTCATGATCAGGGGCGTCGCGAGCCTCGACGCCGCGTGGCGTGCCGACATGCTCGATGTGCTCCGCGGCATCGTCGGCGCTCGCTGACGCCGTTCAGCCGAGCAGCGCGCGGAACGCGTCGGGAAGCTCCTCGTCGGCCAACTCGCGGAACTCCATCGGTCCGCCGGTGTACGAGTCCTCACCGACGATGTACAGATCCTCGTCGAACGGCCAGAAGATGACGTTCCGCATCTTGACGAGATAGTTCTTCGAGACGTCGGCGAAGGCGGCGGCGTTCGGGTTCTCCGCGACGTAGGCGCCGGGCGAGATCATCGTCAGCCAACCCTCGCATCCGGTCGCAGTCGAATTCGAGGATGTGGGCGTTCGACGCCACGAGGTGCGCGTAGTAGTCGCGGACACCGTCGAGCCCCTTCGGTCCGACGTCGCCTTCGAGATTCCAGAAATGGTAGTTCGTCGTGGGCCCCAAGGTCCCCATCAGGCCGTCCAGGTCGCCCTGATGCTCGTGGTGTGCGTGTTCGAGCATGCGTTCCAGCATCGTCCGGTGCCGTGGATTCGATGTGCGCTCGAGGCGGGCCTGGATGACCTCGCACAGTGCTTCCTGGTTGATGTCGATCTTCGTCATGATGCGTCCTTCTCTCGGGGGTCGGCTGGCAGCAGGTGGGAACGGTCGTGGTCGGCGAAGCTCGCCTCGAACGCGGCGAGCGAGTCGGCGTCGAAGGGCACGTAGCGGTCGCCGTCGCGGACGAGGATGCGGTCGTCGCTGCGCCATGCGGCACGTCGCAGCGACGCCTTGTCGATCTTCCGTGTCGCGGTGAGTGGGAAACGCCTGGTGAGGCGCAGGAAGTGCGGGGTCCATTTCGTGCCCATGTCGAGCTGGGCGTCGAGGAACTCGGCGAACGCCGTCGCGTCGAACGAGTCGTCGGTCTCCAGGGTCGCCATCACCCGGTCGCCCGTGCGGGGATCCGGCACGCCGTACGCGCTGGCGCCGGTGATCGACGGGTAGCGGGTGATGATCCGTTCGAGCGGGGCGGTCGAGAAGTTCTCCGAGTCGACGCGGATCCAGTCGTTCGTGCGTCCGGCGAACCAGTACACGCCGTCCGGAGTGCGGTAGGCGAGATCGCCCGACCAGTAGTCGCCGTCGCGGATCTTCTCCGCCGCCGCGGCGTCGTTGTTGTAGTAGCCCTCGAATCGGTTGCCGCCTCCGCGCGCCACGATCTCGCCGATCGCCTCGTCGCCGTTGACGATGCCGCCGTCGTCGGCGATGATCGCCGGCGGGCACTCGGCGCCCGACTCGTCGAGCACCACCATTCCGAGCGCCGGGTTGGGGATGCCGAGGGCTCCCCTCGGCGTCGACGCGTCCCGGACGATCACGCACACGCCTTCGGACGATCCGTACGATTCGACGACCGGGACGCCGAAACGGCGCGCGAACTCGTCGCGGTCGCGGGGCGACGCCTCCGTGCCCCACCCGAACCGCAGACTGTTGTCGCGCTCCTCGGGCCGTTCGGGCTGCGCGAGGATGTAGGCGAGCGAGCGTCCGACGTAGTTGAAGAACGTCGCTCCGAAACGCTGGATGTCGGGGAGGAAGCCGGAAGCCGAGAACTTGTCACGCAGGGCGTAGGCGCCGCCGACGAACAGGATCGGGGCCCACGCGCTCATCACTGCGTTGCCGTGGAACAGGGGCATCGCGTTGTACGCGACGTCGTCCCGGGTGATGCCGTGGACGTTGAGGGCGCCGATCGCCGCCAGCCGTGCGGAGCTGCACTTCACGGCCTTCGGTGCGCCGGTCGAGCCCGAGGTGAACAGCAGCAGGAGCGTGTGGTTGTCCGGGCCCTCGGGGAGGATCGTCGGTTCGGCCCGGAGCAGCGCACGGTACTCGTCCGAGTCGGTCCGGAGGGTGCGGACCGCGCCGTCGAGATCCGTGGCGAGTTCGACCATGGACGGTCCGACGAGGACGATCGCGCAGTCGGTCCTGGTGACGTCGGAGATGAGCTCGTCGCCGCGCCGAGTCGGGTTGACGCCGACGAGTGTCGCGCCGGACAGCGCGGCTCCGCCGATCAGGAACATGTACTCGGGGCTGTTGTCCATCAGGGCGCCGATGTGCCACGGCGTCTCCGGAGGCAGATCGGCACGAACGGCGGCCAACGCGGCGGCTCGTCGTTCGCATTCGACGACGAACTCCGCCCAGGTCCACGTCTGGTCGGCGAATCGGAGTGCGGGAGCGGTGTCGTCACGCCGCGCGCGGAGCAGGTCTGCGGTGGTGAGGGTCGCGTCGAGCACGGGGACTTCCAATCGTCGTATTTATGTTCCGTGGCGGAACGTAATTACTGACGAGTGTTGCGCGAAGCTGTGCTCGCTGTCCATGTTTTCGATGATCTGGCCCGGATTCAGTGTCTGCGGAAGCCGCCCGACAACTCGGTCAGCAACTCCGCGACCAGGGCGTTCGGTTTCGCGTCCACCCGCAACACGGCCGACACGGGGAGAGTGAAGCTCAGGCTCCTCCTGCACGAAATCCCCGGCTGCAGCGGGTCCTCGTAGAGCACCGTCCACGCGTCGGGGCGGTTGATCAGTTCGAACGCCACCGAATGGCCCTCGCGGATCTCCGGGCCGAACTGCACGTCGGCGTCGGCCCTGGCGAACGCCTGATGGACCAGGCGGTGCAGCAGCACCTGCCGCTCCGGCGGTGGGAGGAGCAGTGGATAGGCGGCGAGCTCGGTCGGTGTCGGAGCCTGGCCGCCCGCGGCGAGCGGATGACGCGAATTGAACGCGATCACCGGCTGATCCACCCAGAGCGGATCGAGGTACAGGTTCTCGCGGTCGACGGTCCCGCGGATCAGGGCGAGATCCGCCTCGCCGGACGCGACGGCGTCGATACGCTGCGTGAACGGTTTGATGAGGAAGTCGATCTCGGCCTCGGGGTGGTTCTCGCGGACGGCCGACACCGCGGCGAGCGCGGACCGCGCGAACGACATGTTCGCCGCGATCCGCACCCGCTCGGGTCGCGGCGCGGTGGCCGCGATCGCCGTGTCGCGCATGGACAGCAGGTCTTTGGCGAACGGCAGCAGCGTCTCACCCGCCTCGGTGAGTCGGACGCGACGCTGACTGCGGTCGAACAGTTCGGCGCCCAACTCGCGTTCGAGTGCCGCCACCTGATGGCTGATCGCCGACTGGGAGACGAAGCAGCGCTGGGCGGCACGTGAGAATCCGCCGGTCTCGGCGACGGCGACCACATACTCGAGCTGACGGAACTCCATTCCGACATTGTATGAACAGAATCGATGCAAACGAGTAGAGATCCCCTGTTCATCGAGCTTGTCGATGCCGCACGTTTCTAGCAGCCTGGTCGTAGAAGCAATCGTCGTCTCTGAAGAGGAGTGAGAGCAATGCGCAGCACGGACGTCGTGATCATCGGATCGGGATTCGGGGGACTCGCCGCGGCCAAGCGGCTGGCGAAGTCGAAGATCGAGACCGTCCTGATCTCGGCGACGGACGAGCACCTCTTCCAGCCGCTGCTGTATCAAGTCGCAACGGGTGTCCTCGAGTCCGAGGAGATCGCGCCGAACATCGCCGACGTCCTGGCGTTCAAGGAGAGCGTCTCCGTGATCCGGGGACACGTCACCGACGTCGACGCCGAGCGCAAAGTGATCACGTACCGCACCGACGCGGGCGTCGAGCGGATCGGCTACGGGAGCCTGATCGCGGCGGCCGGCGTCGCCCAGGGATATTTCGGTCACGACGAGTGGGCCGACCGGACGTTCTCCCTGAAGACGCTCGACGACGCGGTCACCCTGCGCGCCCATCTCCTCGACTGCTTCTCCGCGCCGGTCGAGGAGTCCGATGCGCACACCTACGTCGTGGTCGGCGGGGGAGCCACCGGCGTCGAGATCGCGGGCCAGATCCGCGAACTCAGCACCCGGCACTTCACCGACGTCCCCGCGAAGGTGTACCTCGTCGAAGGCGCGGGCGACCTGCTGCCCGTCTACGGCGGACGACTGTCGGCGTTCACCCGCCGCACCCTGGAGAAGGCGGGCATCGAGGTGCTCACGGACACCGTCGTCACCGCCATCGACGACGGCCGAGTGACCGTCCGCAGCGGCGACGCCGACCGGGTGCTGCAGGCACGCACCGTCGTGTGGTCGGCCGGAGTGCAGGCCACCCCGCTGGCGGCCGTGCTCGCCGAGGCGACCGACTGCGACACCGACCGCGCGGGACGTCTGAAGATCAACGACGACCTCACCGTCGGTGATCGCGCGGACGTCTTCGCCATCGGCGACATGACCAGCCTCAAGGGCTACCCGGGCCAGAGCCCGGTCGCGATGCAGCAGGGCCGGTTCGTCGCGGACGTCATCCGCGGCAAGAGGGCGGCCGGTTCCGAGTTCACGTATCTCGACAAGGGCAGCATGGCCGTCGTCAACCGGCACAACGCCGTCGTCGACGCTCCGTTCGGGATCAAGTTGACCGGATTCGTCGGGTGGCTCGCCTGGCTCGGCGTCCACCTCTACTACCTCGTCGGATTCCGCAACCGGGCGGCGGCCGTCGCATCATGGTTCAAGGCGTTCGCGGGCCGTGCCCGCCCCGGCTTCGCTCAGGTGTCGCGCGAGCAGGCTCCCGCCGAGGCCGCGGAGCAGTCGGCCGCGTAGCTCGAGCCCCGCGGTCGCGCCACTAGCCCTGGAAGGGCGGCTGCCTGCGGAGTGTCGTGCCGCCGAAGTCGTCGGCGATCGTCGCCGCGAGTTCCACGAACGACCTCCGCGCCTGCTTGCCGAGGAGATCGAGGTCGACGTCGGCGCCCTCGGCCAGATGATCGTCGTAGGCGATCGTGTGGACGGCCCGGCATCGGGTGAGGAAATGCTGTGTCAGGTTCCCGATGTCGATGGACGACGCTCCGGGCCGCGAAGCACTGAGCACCACCACGCACCGGGGGATCAAGTGCCCGAATCCGTGACCGTGCAGCCAGTCGAGCGTGGCGCCTGCGCTCCGCGCGCCGTCCAACGCGGGCGAGCTGACCAGCACGATCGCGTCCGCGAGGTCGAGCACCCCGCGCATCGCCGAATGGGACATTCCGGTCCCCGCGTCGGTGAGGATGATGTTGTAGAAGCGCTGCAGGATGCCCATCACGCCGCGGTACTCGGCCTCGCTGAACGCCTCGGCCGCCGCGGGATCGCGTTCGGATGCGAGGACCTCGAGTCGGCTCGGAGCCTGTGACGTGTGGGCGCGGACGTCGGAGTATCGGGCGACGACCGGATCGGCGAGCAGATCGCGGACCGTCGACGCGGTCTGGGACGGCACCCGCTGGGCCAGCGTGCCGAGGTCGGGATTCGCGTCCACGGCGATCACGCGATCGCCGCGAAGCGATGCGAACGTCGATCCGAGACCGACGGTCGTCGTGGTCTTCCCCACGCCGCCCTTGAGCGACAGCACGGCGATCCGGTAGTCGCCGCGAACCGGCTGTCGTACCCGTTCGAGCAGGTCGCGGTACTCGAGCTCGGCGGGCGACTCGCCGGGGTTCACGGCACCGGCGGTCAGCGTGTGGACGGCTCGACGCCATCCGTGCCCCGGTGCGCGTCGCGCCTTGCGGATCAACGCGACCTCGTCGAGCGCCGGACCGAGCCTGCCCGGTTGCAGGACCGGCGACTGCGGCGCCGGTCGTGGCGGTGGCGCGTCGGGCGCCGCGCGCGGCGGCATGCGCACGGGAGGCGGCGCCATGATCTCGGTCGGCGGGATGATCCCCGACAGGTCGATCTCGCCGGGTGCGAAGCCGTGGTCGACGGCGCCCGTCGCGAGCGGATGCGGCATGGGCTCCGGGGCCGGGACCTGCGGGCGCAGCCACGGCGGAGCCTCCGGATCGAAGGTCGTGGACGCGGTCTGGTCGGTCGTCATGAGTCCCCCTGTGCGGTGTTCGCGTGCAGTGGTCCGGAACGGTACTCCCACTCAAACACGACATGCCAGAGGAAAAGCAAATGGAACCGAATTCGGGTTTCGTGCGTCTGACCTTTCATGAAGACCACACACGACATGCCGAGCGGCGCGGACGGACTGACCACCGTGCGGTCGCGAGGCGGCGGAATCAGTGTCACATGCACGTCGAGCGGACTCCCTGTCGCGATGCGGCTGGAACCGGCGCAATGCCGGCGAGAACCGGCCGCCCTCGCCGCCGACGTCCTGGCCTTGTGTCGGCTCGCGGGCCTGACGGCAGGCGTCCGCCGCCGGGCCGCGCTGGCCGACGACGGCGTCCCCGAGGAGACCCTGTCGTTGCTCGGACTGCCGTCGCGGGCCGACCTCGTCGCGTCCGAGGAGGCGCTCGACGCCGCGGGTGCGCGACGATGACCACGATGGACGACGTCCAGCATCGGGCCGAACTGCAACTGCAGGCGCTCGAGGGGGTGCAGGCGCGCCTGAACGCGCTCACGGTCACCGAGACGGGCGATTCCGGACGCGTGATCGTCGACGTCGACGTGACCGGGGCGATGACCGGTCTGCGTCTGCTTCCAGGTGCGGGGAACGGGCAGCCCGCGGCCCTGGCCGACCAGATCGTTCGGACCGCGGTCCGCGCCGCCACCAGGGTGTTCACCGATCGCGCCGACATCATGACGGCGTTCGTCGCGGACTTCGCCGAACTCATCGGATCGGACGCCGTCGGGGTGTCGATGGAACCGGATCCCGGTTTCGTGCGTCCAACCTTGCAAGAACCCCAGTCGGAGGAGTGAGCATGAACGGACAAGTGCACGTGACGCCCGCGGCGGTCGAGGCCTTCGGATCGACGTCGGCGGCCCTCGCGGCCGCCACGGCCGGTGCGGCGACGGTCGACGCGGCACAGGGCGCCGCGATGTCGGCGGCATTCGGGCTGATCGGCCAGGAGTTCCTCGCCGCCTACGCCTGCGCGCAGGCCAATCACCTGCGGGCCGTCGGAGAGGTCGCGGCCGTCCACGCGGCGACCGCTGCGGCCGCCGCGGCCGGTCTGGCCGGGATCACCGGAGCCGATGCGGCCGCGGGCTCCGGGCTGGGCTCGCGATGAGCTGCGACAGCGCCGCGTCCGGCGGGACCACCGTCGGCGACATGCTCGCGCCGACGGGGCTGACCGCACTCCTGGACCGGTCCATGGACGACGTGCTCGGCGACCTCGGCCTGGCGAAGAAGCACGCGCCGCTGACCGTCGCGTTTCCCGAGGCGCCCGGCATCGACTTGTCGACCCTGCCGACGCTGCCCGGCCTCGACCCGACGGCCCTGGTGCAGCCGATCGTGAAGCTGCTCGGCACGTTCGGCACAGGCAACCTGACCGGAGCCGGGAATCCCGTCGAATCGCTCACCGGCCTGGCCGGGGTGCTCCAGGACGGGGCGTCCACTTTGCTGAAGGCGGTGTCCGCGGTCGACGGCCAGTGGCTGGGGCAGGCGGCGACGTCGGCGATCACCAAGGCGACGACCACGGCCGCAGACTCCGGCGCGGTGGCACAACAGGGGACGTCGATGGCGGGCGACGTGCAGGTCGCCGCGGGCATCGTCGGGGCGGGCATGACATCTCTTCAGGGCGTGATCGCCAAGACCGTCGGACTGCTGGCCGCGGCCGCACCGACCCTCGTCACACCGGCGGGGCAGCTCGCGGCCCTCGGCATTGCGGCGGACGGTCTCGCGCAGGGGCTCGCCGTGGTCGCGTCCACTCGTGCCCAGCTGGCTCCGGCCACGGCCAAGGTCACCGCCACCGGGACTCCGGTGAAGGTCGGCGCCACGCCGAAGCCGGTGAGTGCGTCGTCGGGGGACGCACTCACCGCACTGGCGAAGAAGATGACTCCGATCATCTCGGCAGGCCTGTCGCTCGCGGGGACTCTGCTGAGCGGGTCGACGGGCAGTAACGGCACCACCGAAACGACGGGCACCACGGGGACGACGGGCGCAACGGGGACGACGAAGACCACACCGGCCGCGACCACGACCGGAACCGCGAAGACCTGCTGCACCTGCTGCACACCGGGCACGACTCCCGGCACCGGCCACACGACGACGTCGCAGACCACCGCGGATCACGGGTCCGTGCGGGCGGCGGCGACGGGTTCGACGGGCGCGACGGTGTCGACGTCGGGCGCAACCCCGTCGATCGGCGCGACCGACCAGCCGGTCCGTCTGGCCGACTGTCCCACCAGCAGCAATGCGATCTCCACCGCATCGGCGACACCCGCCTCGACCACGCAGACCACGGTCACTACCGCGAGCTCGGCCGACGTCCCGATGGCGCCGATCATGACTGCGGGGGCGGTCCGATCCGCGGACTCGCCGACGCCGCACGCCGTGGACGCGACATTCGCCCCACAATCGCACGACTCGTCCGACGCCGACATGGCCGCGCTTCTCGCGCAGCCCTTCGGCGTGGACGTCGACCTCCGGCTCACCGCCGGAGGCATGAACCTCGTCGAATCCGTCTGATTCGACGAACACCGAAAGGAACACACATGACCACCGGACTCAACGTCGACGTCGGAGCCTCACAGGCGTCCGCGTCGTCGATCAGAGGGCTCGTCGCGGAGATGCAGAGCGTCATCAGTCGCATCCAGTCGTCGGCGAGCAGCGGCGTCACCACGTGGAGCGGCAAGGCGTCGACATCGTTCGAGGGCTCGCACACGGACTGGCACGGCACCGCGACCCGACTGCAGCAGGCGCTCGACGACATCGAGGCCAAGCTGACCACCGGCTTCCGCGGATACGACGACGAGGACGCCAGCGCTGCGGCCGCGGTCTCGGGCTCCGGCCAGTCGACCATCAGCATCTGATCGCACACATCGAACAACGAAGGGGAGGAGACACATCATGGCTACAGGGGGAGTGATCCGCTACGACTTCGCCGGTCTGGACACGCTGTCGGGGGATCTGCGTGGACAGTTTCAGCGTCTCGAAGAGCTGTCGGGGCAGCTCAAGCGCCAGGTGACGGCGCTGTCGAGCCATTGGGACTCCGGCGGGGCCGCGTCGTACCAACAGGCTCAGTCTCAGTGGGACCGGCTGTTCGCCGACGCCCGCGCACGGTTGGACGGTCTCGGCGTCGGCGTGTCGAAGGCCGCGTCGCACATGCGCGACACCGACATCCGAGTCGGGCGGTCGTTCGGAGCCTGACCCGCGGGTCCGGTGCACGGACGAGGGGTACGTGCACCGGACCCGGCTGCGTCGGCTAATCGCCGGTGTGGCCCTTCAGCAGGGTGGCGAAGTCGGTCACCGGACCGAGATCGGTGCTCCGCCCGCTCCGGCGCGGAGTCGCGCCGACGTCGGACGGCCCGCCGAAGCCCGCAACCGAGCCGTCGGAGACCAGGCGCTGAGCGAGTTCGGCTCCGGCTCGACTGATCCGTCCGCCGAGTTCGGTGGAACCGAAGTCTTCGGTGGCGGCGAACGTGCCCGTCGGCAGCACGTCGGCCCGCAGGTACGCGAGGAGGGGACGGATCGCGTGATCGATCACCAGCGAGTGACGGGCCGTTCCGGCGGTCGCCGCGGCGAGAACGGGCACACCGGTCAGCGCATCGGGGTCGAGGACGTCGAAGAACATCTTGAAGATACCGCTGTACGACGCCGCGAACACGGGGGTAGCGACGATCAATCCGTCGGCGTCGGCGATCAGATCCTGTGCGGCGCGCACCTGAGGCGTCAGGACCCCGGAGGTCACGGCCGTCGCGAGGTCGCCGGCGAGGGGCGCGACGTCGATGTACTCGACGTCCGCGCTCTCCCCGCGGGCCGTCACCGCGGCCGTGACGGCTCCTGCCAATTGCTCGGACAGCAGGCGCGTCGACGATGCGGCCGACACGCCGGCGTTGACGACGACGACGCGGCGGCTCATCGCTGAGCTCCCGCGGTGGCGTTCGCGGACGGGATCACGTCGTGGAACGGGCTGTCGGGGCCTGCCTCGACGAGCGAGGCGTGCGTGGGCGGGTCGGACGGGACGTGGGCCGGACGACGACTGTCGAACTCGGCGCGCAGCGTCGGGACGACCTCGCGGCCCAGCATCTCGACCTGTTCGAGGACCTGCGGCAACGGCAGTCCCGCGTGATCGAGGAGGAACAGCTGACGCTGGTAGTCGCCCGCGTAGTCGGCGAAGCTCAGCGTCTTCTCGATGACCATCTCCGGGGTGCCGACAGTCAGCGGCGTCATCTCGGTGAAGTCCTCCATCGACGGGCCGTGGCCGTACACCGGCGCGTTGTCGAAGTAGGGCCGGAAGCGACGCTTGGCCTCGGCTTCGGTCTCGGCCATGAACACCTGGCCGCCGAGTCCGACGATCGCCTGATCGGCGGAGCCGTGACCGTAGTGCTCGAAGCGCTGCCGGTACAGATTCACCATCTGCTCGGTGTGCTCCTTGTTCCAGAAGATGTTGTTGTGGAAGAAACCGTCGCCGTAGAAGGCGGCCTGTTCGGCGATCTCGGGTGACCGGATGGAACCGTGCCAGACGAACGGGGGAGTGTCGTCCAGCGGCGCGGGCGTCGACGTGTAGCCCTGCAGCGGCGTCCGGAACTCGCCCTCCCAGTCGACCACCTTCTCGCGCCACAGCCGGCGCAACAGGTGATAGTTCTCGATGGCGAGGGGGATGCCCTGCCGGATGTCCTTGCCGAACCACGGGTACACCGGCCCGGTGTTGCCGCGACCCAACGTCAGGTCGACGCGGCCGTCGGACAGGTGCTGCAGCATCGCGAAGTCCTCGGCGATCTTGACCGGATCGTTGGTCGTGATGAGAGTCGTCGCCGTCGACAGCTGGAGTCGCTGCGTCCGCGCCGCGATCCAGCCGAGCATGGTCGTCGGCGAGCTCGGGACGAACGGCGGATTGTGGTGTTCGCCCGTTGCGAAGACATCCAGACCGACTTCTTCGGCCTTCAGGGCGATCGCCGTCATCGCCTTGATGCGGTCGTGCTCGCTGACGGTGGTTCCGGTGGTCGGGTCGGCGGTCACGTCGCCGACTGTGAAGATGCCGAACTGCATTGACCTCTCGCTTTCTCCTCGCCCGCCGCCTCGCGCGCCGGTCTCGACGAGTGTAACCGGACCGGGGTCCGTTTAATTCCGTGGGGTTCTGGAACGAATTCTCGTGCCGTCGAATAGCGTTGTCTGGCACCAGAACCGGCGATGTGGCCCGCCGGTCGCGGGTGATGCGATAGGTTCTCCACCACCGAGAAGTATGAGGGAGGTCACAGTCATGGCGAATATCGACGTCGACTGCAGGACGACGACGCACCATCGCCGCCGCGCCGCGGACCCCGTCTCACGACCGGTCTGAAACCCAGTTCCGCACGAGCGAAAGAAGTAGAAACGTGAGCAACCCGATGTTCCGGGTGAAGTCCGTCGAGCAATCGATGGCAGACACCGATGAACCGGATACAAAACTCAGAAAAGATCTGACGTCCTGGGACCTCACGGTCTTCGGCGTCGCGGTCGTTGTCGGTGCGGGCATCTTCACGCTGACCGCGCGTACCGCAGGCAACGTCGCGGGCCCGGCGGTCTCCCTCGCGTTCGTCCTCGCGGCCATCGCCTGCGGCCTCGCGGCTCTCTGCTACGCCGAGTTCGCCTCGACGGTTCCCGTCGCCGGATCGGCGTACACCTTCTCCTATGCGACGTTCGGCGAGTTCATCGCCTGGATCATCGGCTGGGACCTGATTCTGGAGTTCGCGCTCGCGGCCTCGGTGGTCGCCAAGGGCTGGTCGCACTATCTGAACGAGTTCATCTGCTTGATCGTCGACAGGGACCCGTCCACCACGACCTACACGGTCATCTCCTTCGGCAACGGTGACGGCACCGGAGCGTTCGAGAGCTTCGACTGGGGCTCGGTCCTGTTGATCGCGGTCCTGACCACTCTCCTGGTACTCGGCACCAAGATATCGTCGATGGTCTCGCTGGTGTTCACCGCGATCAAGGTGTCCGTCGTGCTGCTCGTGATCGTCGTGGGGCTGTTCTACATCTCGCCGAAGAACTACTCGCCGTACATTCCTCCGTCGGAGTCGACGGAGGCCGCGGCCAGCGGGCTCCATCAGACTCTGTTCTCCCTGATGACCGGTGCCGGAAACTCCACCTACGGCTGGTACGGCCTGCTCGCCGCGGCATCGCTGGTGTTCTTCGCCTTCATCGGCTTCGACGTGGTCGCGACCACCGCGGAGGAGACCAAGGACCCGCAGCGCTCGCTGCCCCGCGGCATCCTCGGTTCGCTCGCGATCGTGACCGTCCTGTACGTCGGCGTCACCCTGGTCCTCACCGGAATGGTCAACTACACCAAGCTCAAGGGCGACTCGGCGACCCTCGCCACCGCGTTCCGCGATCACGGGATCACGTGGGCTCAGTGGCTCATCATCATCGGCGCTCTCGCCGGTCTGACGACCGTCGTCATGGTGATGCTGCTCGGTCAGACCCGCGTGGCGTTCGCCATGGCACGCGACGGCCTGTTCCCGCGCGGCCTCGCGAAGACCGGAAGCCGCGGCACGCCGGTCCGCATCACGCTGATCGTCGGAGGCGTGTCGGCATTCCTCGCGGGCTTCCTGCCGATCGGCGAGCTCGAAGAGATGGTCAACATCGGAACGCTCTTCGCCTTTGTCCTGGTCTGTGTCGGCGTCGTGGTTCTGCGCCGCACCCGACCCGACCTCAAGCGTGGATTCCGCGTCCCGCTCGTCCCGCTGGTCCCGATCCTCGCGGTCCTCGCCTGCGCATGGCTGATGATCAACCTCAGCGCCTTCACCTGGATTCGTTTCATCATCGGATGGTCATCGGTGTCGTCGTCTACCTCGCCTACGGCGCGAGGCACTCGGTCCTCGGCATGCGCGAGCGGATGGAGCTGCCCGGTTACGACCAACCGTCACCCGCCGCGGACGAGTCGGCGACGGTCGTCGTCGACAAGGCGTCCCTGGCGAAGTCGGAGGACGCGGATCCCGCAGGCTGATCGTGCCGCGATAATCTGATACCGATTCACGACCGTACCGGTCGCCCCCATGCGGGCGGCCGGTACGGTCGCTTGAGAGAACCATGTCTTCCATCGAGAGGTATCAGATGACCGCGCCTTCGGACGCAATGACCAGCGAGACCATCAACGGCGTCGAGTTCAAGGTCGCCGACCTGTCGCTCCACGAGTACGGCCGCAAGGAGATCCGTCTCGCCGAGCACGAGATGCCCGGCCTGATGGAACTGCGCCGCGAGTACGCCGACGTCGCGCCGCTCAAGGGCGCCCGCATCTCCGGCTCGCTGCACATGACGGTCCAGACCGCGGTTCTCATCGAGACCCTCACCGCGCTGGGTGCGGAGGTCCGCTGGGCGTCGTGCAACATCTTCTCGACGCAGGATCACGCCGCGGCCGCCATCGTCGTCGGCCCGCACGGCACTCCCGAGGAGCCCAAGGGCGTCCCGGTGTTCGCGTGGAAGGGCGAGACTCTCGAGGAGTACTGGTGGGCCGCCGAGCGGATGCTCACCTGGGACGGCGAGCCCGCCAACATGATCCTCGACGACGGCGGCGACGCGACCATGCTCGTCCTGCGCGGCGCCGAGTTCGAGAAGGCTGGCGTCGTCCCGCCGATCGACGACAGCCATCCCGCCGAGTACAAGGTGTTCCTCGAACTGCTGCGTTCGTCGCTCGCCGCCGACGCGGGCAAGTGGACGGCCATCTCCGAGTCGGTCCAGGGCGTCACCGAGGAGACCACGACGGGCGTCCTGCGCCTGTACCAGTTCGCCGCGGCCGGCGACCTGAGCTTCCCGGCGATCAACGTCAACGACTCGGTCACCAAGAGCAAGTTCGACAACAAGTACGGCACCCGCCACTCGCTGATCGACGGCATCAACCGCGGCACTGACGTCCTCATCGGCGGCAAGAAGGTCCTGATCTGCGGTTACGGCGACGTCGGCAAGGGCTGCGCGGAGTCGTTGGCGGGCCAGGGCGCACGCGTCCAGGTGACCGAGGTCGACCCGATCAACGCGTTGCAGGCGCTGATGGACGGCTTCGACGTCGTCACCGTCGAGCAGGCGATCGCGGACGCCGACATCGTCATCACCTCGACCGGCAACCTGGGCATCATCACCTTCGAGCACATGAAGCAGATGAAGAACCAGGCCATCCTCGGCAACATCGGCCACTTCGACAACGAGATCGACATGGCGGGCCTGGAGTCGGCCGACGGGATGACGCGCATCAACATCAAGCCGCAGGTCGACCAGTGGGTGTTCCCCGGCGGCAAGTCGATCATCGTGCTGTCGGAGGGGCGTCTGCTGAATTTGGGCAACGCCACCGGCCACCCGTCGTTCGTCATGAGCAACAGCTTCTCGAACCAGGTCATCGCGCAGATCGAGCTGTGGACCAAGAACGACGAGTACGACAACGAGGTGTACCGCCTCCCGAAGCACCTCGACGAGAAGGTCGCGCGCATCCACGTCGAGGCCCTCGGCGGCACGCTCACCAAGCTCACCAAGGAGCAGGCCGAGTACATCGGCGTGGACGTCGAAGGCCCGTACAAGCCGGAGCACTACCGCTACTGAAGTCCTCCGCAGACGGATGACGCCCCGCCGGATCATCGATCCGGCGGGGCGTCGCTCGGTTCAGACCTGTTCAGAGAAGAGAGATGACGGCGGCCACCGCGTCGTCGTCGGCCGCGTGCGACCAACTCGACATCCAGTTCGCGGACGCGAGATCGGTGTACGCCGCATAGACCGCCGACTGCAGGTCGCCGTCGCGTTCGTAGTGGTCGACGGGACGGTCGGCGTCAGACGCGGCCCGGCCGGAGGCGCGCGCCATCGCGACCTCGGGCGGCACGCCGAGCAGCAGTTGATGATCGGGGACCGGGAGGCGGAACCGGCCGAATTCGAGGTCGGAGACCCAGTCCACGACGCCCGACGACTCGATCGGCTCACCGAGCCGGGCCGCACTGTAGGCGGCGTTCGACGCGACGTACCGATCGCAGATGACGAGGTCGTGGTCGCGGCACGCGGCCTTCAACGCCGCACCGGCCGCCGCGCGGTCGAGGGCGAACAGCAACGCCATCGCGTACACGCTGTTGCGGAGGTCGCCGTGTTCGCCGTGCAGGGCCTCGGACGCGAGGTCGGCCGTGATCGACTCGCCGTAGCGAGGGAACGTGAACGTCGTGGTGCGTGCGCCTCGCTCCTGCGCGGCGGCGTGTATGCGCCCGACAATCGTCTGTTTGCCTGCTCCGTCCAAGCCCTCGATCGCCACCAGAATGCCCACGCGGCACAGTGTACGACCCGATCGGCGGCACGTGCCGGAGGCGACGACCGGGGCGAGCGATGCGTGTCGGAACACCACCGGCGGCGTCGGAGATGACACCATTGATCCCCATGAAGCCACGCGTCCTGGTCGTCGACGACGACGCCGCCCTCGCCGAGATGCTGACCATCGTGCTTCGCAATGAGGGATTCGAGCCGTTCGTGGTGGGGGACGGGACGCAGGCGCTGTCCGCGGTCCGCGAGGTCCGCCCCGACCTGGTCCTGCTCGACCTGATGCTGCCGGGGATGAACGGCATCGACGTCTGCCGGGTGCTCCGCGCCGACTCCGGCGTCCCGATCGTGATGTTGACCGCGAAGTCCGACACCGTCGACGTCGTCCTCGGCCTCGAATCGGGGGCCGACGACTACATGGTGAAGCCGTTCAAGCCGAAGGAACTCGTGGCGCGCATCCGGGCCCGACTCCGGCGCACCGAGGACGAGCCCGCCGAGCTCCTCGCGATCGGTCCCGTGCAGATCGACGTCCCCGCGCACACCGTGACACGCGACGGAAAAGCGATCTCCCTGACGCCGCTCGAGTTCGACCTCCTCGTCGCACTCGCCCGCAAGCCTCGCCAGGTGTTCACCCGCGACGTGCTGCTCGAACAGGTGTGGGGCTACCGGCACCCGGCCGACACGCGCCTGGTGAACGTGCACGTCCAGCGGCTGCGCGCCAAGGTCGAGATCGACCCGGAGAAGCCCGAGATCGTGCTCACCGTGAGAGGGGTCGGCTACAAGGCCGGCCCGCCGTGAGCGGCCGTCGCCGGCTCAACCGGCTCGTCACCAGCATCCAACGCGCGGTCGGTTCCATCGGCCGCGCGTTCGGTTCGCTCTGGTCCCGGTCGTTGCAGCTCCGCGTCGTCGTGTCGACGCTCGCGCTGTCGTTCGTCGTCCTGCTGATCCTCGGCTTCCTGCTGATCAGTCAGATCACCGGCAGGCTCCTCGACGCCAAGCAGGCCGCGGCGACCGAGGAGGTCGACCGCGCGCGAGCGATCGTCGAACGAGTCCTGTCGTCCAGCGACACCAACGCGTCGCCGCAGAACGCGATGGCCCGCGCCCGATCGCTGCTGTCCGACAGCGACGCCGACACCGGAGCCAGCACGTCGGGGGTCGGCACCTTCGACAGCGTGCTGACCGTCCGCCAGCGCGGATCGATCAACGACGAGTTGTCCGTCGGACCGGTCCGGGAGGTGCCGACCGGGTTGCAGTCGATGGTCGGCGGCGGACAGGTCGCGTACCAGTACACGTCGGTCGAACGCAACGGCGAGACCGTCCCCGCCCTGGTCATCGGCACGCCGGTGGAGACGCCGATGCAGGGGCTCGAGCTGTATCTCGTGTTCCCGCTGTCCGGCGAGCAGAACACGGTCAACCTCGTCCGCGGCACCATGCTCGCGGGCGGCGTGGTGCTGCTCGGTCTCCTCGCGGCCATCGCGTGGCTGGTGTCGCGGCAGGTGATCGCGCCGCTCCGCTCGGCGTCGCGCATCGCCGTCCGCTTCGCCGACGGCAGGCTCGCCGAGCGCATGCCCGTCCACGGCGACGACGAGTTCGCGCGATTGGCCGTCAGCTTCAACGACATGGCCGAGAGCCTGTCGAAGCAGATCACCCACCTCGAGGAGTTCGGCGGACTGCAGCGCCAGTTCACCAGCGACGTGAGCCACGAACTCCGGACACCGTTGACCACCGTGCAGATGGCCGCGGACATCCTGTACGAGAGCCGCGACGACTTCGAACCCATGCAACGGCGATCCATCGAACTCATGTCGAAGGAGCTGGAACGCTTCGAGGTGCTCCTCACAGAACTGCTCGAGATCTCCAGGCACGACGCGGGCATGGCGGATCTGGCAGCCGAACGCATGGACGTCGCGATACCCATCGACGGGGCCGTCTCCACGGTCACGCACCTCGCGAAGGAGTCGGGCACCGAACTCGTCATCAACCTGCCGGCCGAGCCGGTCTTCGCCGAGATCGATCCGCGGCGCGTGGAACGGATTCTGCGGAACCTGCTGGCGAACGCGATCGACCACGGTGAAGGGGAGCCGGTCACGCTGACCATGCGGTCGGACGGCGACGCCGTCGCCATCACGGTCCGCGACCAGGGCATCGGTCTGCGGCCGGGGGAGGAGAAGCTGGTGTTCAACCGCTTCTGGCGGTCCGATCCGTCGCGTGTCCGACGCTCGGGCGGAACCGGACTGGGGCTCGCCATCAGCATCGAGGACGCGCGCCTGCACGCGGGCCGCCTCGAGGCATGGGGCGAACCCGGTGTCGGATCGTGCTTCCGGCTCACGTTGCCGCTCGTCCGCGGGCACAAGCTGCTCGGCAGTCCCCTGCCGCTCAAACCGACGACGGAGGCGCAGCGATGAGCGCCAGACGCACTCTCGCGGCCCTGCTGCTGGTGATGACGACGACGCTCACCGGGTGCGTGTCGATCCCCGACGACTCGGCGCCCCAGCCGATCGAGGCGTTCAGCCGCAAGGACCCGCTCAACGCGGTCCCGGCTCCTCGTCGGTCCGACGACCCGGAGACGTTGGCGCGCAACTTCATCCGGGCGATGGCCGACCCGACGGGCGGTCACAAGGCTGCGCGCAGGTACCTGACGGGGTCGGCGTCGTCGCGGTGGGACGATCAGGGCGACCTGACCGTCGTCGACGATGTGAGCGTGGTCGTCGACGAGCGGACCGAGACGGCCATCCGGTTGCGCATCACCGGCGATCACGTCGGGACGCTGAGTCCGGCGGGTCAACTGCTGCCCGCGTCGGGCTCCGTCGTCATCCCGCTGTCGATGTCGAAGACCCCGTCGGGGTGGCGGATCGACGGCGACCTGCCGCGCGGGGTCGTCACCGACAATGCGCAGTTCCTGACCGCGTACCGCCGCGCCGACCTGTACTTCCCCGATCGGACGATGAAGCGGCTCGTGACCGATCCGCGCTGGCTCTACGGCGCGGCGCCCGACGCGAGCGCACTGGTGACCCTGCTGATGCGCGGACCGTCGCCCGACCTGTCCGGAGCCATCGGCGCGGGCGCCGACAAGGGCGCGACCCTGACCGCTCCCGTCTCGACCGACTCGGACACGATCACCGTCGAACTCGGCAACGTGACCGACACCGACACCGGGAACCGGACCGTTCTCGCCGCGCAGATCGTATGGACGTTGGACGCCGCCGGGCTCAGCGGAACGTATCGGATCAACGCCGACGGCGCACCGTTGGTCGCCGACCAGGACGGCGGATGGCGGACGGCCGATGTGCGCGCGTTCGAGCCCGACGCCGAGCAGACGACTCAGCCCGTGCTGCACCTGGTGCGAGGCGGCGCGGTCGTGCGGTCGACCGGCCAGCGGTACGTCGCGATCCCCGGACCGCTCGGCGCGGGCCGCGACGTGCGGTCCGCCGCCGTGACCCGCGACCTCGGGCGAGTCGCGGCCGTCGTGCAGCGTGGGGACCGGCAGGCGCTCGTGGAGGGGCCGTACGGCGGTGATCCCGTCGAGGTGGCCTCCGGGAGGACCGTGTCGTCGCCGTCGTTCGGCGCCGACGACACGACCGGTTACGCGATCGTCGACGACAGACCGATCCAGTGGTCCCGCGATCAGCAGGGGCGCGCCAGGGCCGGAGCCCTCGACGTCACCGCGGTGCAGGCTGTGCGGGCGGGCCCGATCACCGCGATGAGCATCGCGCCCGACGGCGTGCGGGTGGCGCTGGTCGTCGCCGGGCGGCCGCTGCTCGCGGTGATCTCGACCAACGCGCGCGGGGTGCCCGCGCTGACCGGGGTCCGCGACGCCGCCCCGGCCGACGGCACCGCGCTCACCGACCTGGCATGGGCCACATCGGATGTCCTGTACGTGATCGGTGAGGGCGATGAGAGTCCCGTGCTCCGGATCTCCATCGCGGGGGGACCGTCGTCCCCGCTGGTCGGCGGCAACTTGAAGCCGCCGCTGCAGGCGATCGCGGCGTCGCCCCGCAGCGTGTACGTCACCGACTCCCAGGGCGTCCTCCAACTCGGCATCGACTCCACGCGTCCCGACCAGTACTGGACGAGTGTCGGGACGTCGATTCCTCCGGGATCGGTGCCGGTGGTCCCGGAGGGCTGACGCCCCCTGTGGACACCGCGGCTGACAAGGGGCGGCGCGTCGGAGATGATGCGTGGATGGGACGCTCCGCGGGCCGGGTGAGGCGGATCGCGGCGGCGGTCGGCGACCTCGCCGTGCCGCTGATCTGCGGTGGATGCGGGCGGCCGGGAGTCGCATGGTGCACCCGATGCGGCGCGGATGTCGCCGACGCCCCGCGGGCGGTCCGACCGCGGGTGGAACTCGGGATCGACGTGTGGGCCGTCGGCCGATACGACGGTCCGATGCGGGGTGCGATCCTCGCCTTGAAAGAGCACGGGCGCCGGGACCTCGTGCCGGTGCTCGGCGACGCCCTCGCGTCGGCGCTCATCGCCCTCGCGGACTGGGGCGACCTGCCCGCGGGACGACGGCTCGCCCTGGTGCCCGCGCCGACGCGGGCGGCGGCGGCCCGGCGGCGCGGCGGCGATCCGGTGACGGCGGTCGCGCACCGCGCGGCGACGGTCCTCGGCGGAAAGGTCCACGTGACGCCGCTGCTGGAGACGGCCCGGTTCACGCGCGATTCGGCGGGCCTGAGCGCCGGGGCCCGGTCGTCCAACCTGGCTGGTGCGGTCGACGTCGTCGGCTCGCCGCCTCCCGAGATGCTCCGGCCGACGACGGTCACCGTGCTCGTCGACGACGTCGTGACCACCGGTGCGACGGCCGCGGCGTCGATCCGCGCCCTGCGCCGGACGGGCGTCGACGTGTCCGCGGTCGTCGTCCTGGCGAGTGCATGAATGTCGACGTTCACTAAAACGTGGCCGGAATCGGAGTTTGCGGATACCTTCGGAAGTGGCAGTGAGGAACGTCGAGTGCCGGGAGGTGAAGCGCCTTTTCTCCGATCTCGACGCGACGAGCGCGCGGGGTGGGGGAACGCTCGCTGACATACCAGCGAGACTGCCGCGCGCACGGGTTTCCTGATACGAATCCTGCAGTGCGCCAAGCGAATTGGTATCCATCTCGGACCGAGTCCGAGGGGAACGATATCGAGGAGGAACACGATATGACGGTTGTTCACCGCAAGGGTCAGCGCGAGCCGAAGGGCCCGGAGCCGCAGAGCCGAGAAGAACTCGAGGCGGCCTTCACTCCGCCGGCCAACACCGTCGATGCGGGCGAGCTCTCCGAGCCCCGCGCGGACGTCTCGTGGAACGGTCGGAACGTCGAGATTCCGGACCACTTCCGTGCCTACCTGAGCGACAAGCTCTCCCGCCTCGAGCACTTCGACGACTCGATCTTCCGGTTCGACGTCGTCCTCTACCACGAACCCAACCGCCGCCAGTCCAAACAGGGACAGGTCGTCGAAGTCACGGGCGTCGGCCGCGGGCCGATCGTCCGGTCGCAGGGCACCGGCGAGAACTTCTACGCAGCGACCGAACTGGCTTTCGACAAGCTTCACAAGCGTCTGCGTCGGTCCAAGCGGCGCAAGCAGGTCCGCAAGGACGGCCAGCGTCGAGCCACCTCGCTGGCCGAGGCCACCGCGGACGCACTGCCGCCGCTGCCGGACATCCCGGAGATCAACGGCTCGGACCCGTGGGACGCGGGCGACGATCACCAGCCCGGACAGGTGGTCCGCGTCAAGGACCACCAGGCGTCGCCGATGAGCGTCGACGACGCGCTGTACGAGATGGAACTCGTCGGCCACGACTTCTTCCTGTTCCACGACGCCGAGACGGACAAGGCGTCGGTCGTCTACCGTCGTCACGCCTTCGACTACGGCCTCATCCGACTCGCCTGACAGCGGCCCGAACCGCCCGCCCCCGCCCGCCCGGCGGGGGCGGTCGCGTGCCGTTCGGGAGACGTGAACCGTGAACGTCGGCTAACGCCTGCGTATCATGGGGCCAGGTCTGTCCGGTCCACCGCATGCAGTGCGTCGACCGGCGGAGAACTCGACCGCCTATCAAGAGGATTACCGTTGCTCAACAAGCTGCTCCGCGTCGGCGAAGGCCGTCTGGTCAAGCGACTGGATTCGTACGCGACGAGCGTGGAAGCGCTCTCCGACGAGATGGAAGCCCTCAGCGACGACGAACTGCGCGGCAAGACCGAGGAGTTCAAGGAACGGCTCGAGAAGGGTGAGACCCTCGACGAACTCCTGCTCGAGGCATTCGCCGTGGCCCGCGAGGCGGCGTGGCGAGTCCTCGACCAGAAGCACTTCCACGTCCAGATCATGGGCGGCGCGGCGCTGCACTTCGGCAACATCGCCGAGATGAAGACCGGTGAGGGCAAGACGCTCACCTGTGTGCTGCCCGCCTACCTGAACGCGCTGTCGGGCAAGGGCGTCCACGTCGTCACCGTCAACGACTACCTCGCCAAGCGCGACGCCGAGTGGATGGGCCGCGTCCACCGCTTCCTCGGCTTGGAGACCGCCGTCATCCTGACCGGCATGTCGCCCGACCAGCGCCGCGCCGCGTACGCCGCCGACATCACCTACGGCACCAACAACGAGTTCGGCTTCGACTACCTGCGCGACAACATGGCGCACTCGATCCCCGACCTCGTCCAGCGCGGGCACAATTTCGCGGTGGTCGACGAGGTCGACTCGATCCTCGTCGACGAGGCCCGCACACCGCTGATCATCTCGGGTCCGGCGGACTCGTCGAGCAAGTGGTACGGCGAGTTCGCCCGCATCGCGCCGCTGCTGGAGATCGACACCCACTACGAAGTCGACATCAAGAAGAAGACGATCGGCGTCCACGAGGCCGGCGTCTCGTTCGTCGAAGACCGGCTCGGCATCGACAACCTGTACGAGCCGGAGAACTCCCAGCTCGTCGGCTACCTGAACAACGCGATCAAGGTGAAGGAACTCTTCCACCGCGACAAGGACTACATCGTCCGCAACGGCGAGGTGATGATCGTCGACGAGTTCACCGGTCGTGTGCTCGACGGTCGCCGCTTCAACGAGGGCCTGCATCAGGCGATCGAGGCGAAGGAGGGCGTCGAGATCAAGGCCGAGAACCAGACGCTCGCCACGATCACCCTGCAGAACTACTTCCGCCTGTACGACACCCTGTCGGGCATGACCGGCACCGCCGAGACCGAGGCCGCCGAGTTCCAGCAGATCTACAAGCTCGGCGTCGTGCCGATCCCGACCAACCGTCCGATGGCCCGCAAGGACCGCGCCGACCTCATCTACAAGACCGAGGAGGCCAAGTTCGACGCCGTCGTCGACGACGTCGTCGAACGTCACCGCGAGGGCCAGCCGGTCCTCATCGGCACGACCAGCGTCGAGCGGTCGGAGTACCTGTCGCGCAAGCTGGCCGCCGCGGGCGTCGACCACTCGGTCCTCAACGCCAAGTACCACGAGCAGGAGGCGCAGATCGTCGCCGAGGCCGGACGCCTCGGCGCCGTCACCGTCGCCACCAACATGGCGGGCCGCGGAACCGACGTCGTGCTCGGCGGCAACCCGGACGTCATCGCCGACACCCGCTTGCGCAAGGCGGGCCTGGACCCGGTGACCACGCCGGACGAGTACGAGGCCGCGTGGGACGAGGCGATCGACGTCGCCCGCAAGGCGGCCGCGTCGGAGGCCGACGACGTCCGTGAGGCCGGCGGCCTCTACGTCCTCGGCACCGAGCGCCACGAGTCGCGTCGTATCGACAACCAGCTGCGCGGCCGGTCCGGTCGCCAGGGCGATCCCGGCGAGTCGCGGTTCTACCTGTCGCTCGGCGACGAGCTGATGCGCCGCTTCAACGGCGCCGCGCTCGAATCGATCATGACGCGCGTCAACCTGCCCGAGGACGTGCCGATCGAGGCGAAGATGGTCACCCGCGCCATCCGCAGTGCGCAGACGCAGGTCGAGGAGCAGAACTTCGAGATCCGTAAGAACGTCCTCAAGTACGACGAGGTCATGAACTCGCAGCGCAAGGTGATCTACGGCGAGCGCCGCGAGATCCTCGAAGGCGAGGAGCACCGCGACCAGATCCGCGGCATGGTCGGCGACGTCGTCGGAGCCTATGTCGACGGCGCCACCGCCGAGGGCTACACCGAGGACTGGGACCTCGACAAGCTGTGGACGGCGCTCAAGGAGCTGTACCCGATCTCGCTCGACTACAAGACCGTGGTCGGCGAGACCGCGGAGGGCGACCGCGACGACATCTCGCGCGAGGACCTGCGCGAGCGGGTGGTCGAGGACGCGTTGTCCGCATACGACGCGCGTGTGGAGGAGATCGTCGGCGTCGCGGGCGACTCGGGCATGGCCGACCTCGAACGGTCGGTGCTGCTGTCGGTGCTCGACCGCAAGTGGCGCGATCACCTCTACGAGATGGACTACCTCCGCGAGGGCATCCACCTGCGGTCGATGGCGCAGCGCGACCCGGTGGTCGAGTACCAGCGCGAAGGCTACGACATGTTCACCGCGATGCTCGACGCGATGAAGGAGGAGACCGTCTCGGTGCTCTTCAACGCTCGCGTGGAGCTGCAGGCCCCCGCTCCCGCGCTCGGCACGTCGGTGTCCGACATGCTCGCGGGCTTCGGCGGCGAGGAGACCGCGGACGAGGAAGCGCGCACGTTCAGCGGCCCCGGCGAGGACGGTGTCGCCGAGGTGCTGTCGCAGGCGCAGGAGCTCGCGGGCGCCGCCCCGAGCATGGAGAAGGCGGCGCCGCCCGCCCCCGGCAGCCGTCGTGAACGGCGCGAAGCCGAGCGGCGCAACCGTCGTCGCAAGTAGTTCGATTCGCACCTGATGCCCGGCAGCCCAGCTGCCGGGCATTAGTCTGTGGTGCATGAGTGGAGGACTTGCGGCCCTGCTGGACGACATCGCGGTGCTGGCGAAGATGGCCGCGGCGTCCGTCGACGACGTCGCCGCGGCGACGGGCAAGGCGAGCGCGAAGGCCGTCGGTGTGGTCGTCGACGACACCGCCGTCACCCCGCGATACGTCCACGGCGTCCGGCCGTCTCGGGAACTCCCGATCATCGGGAAGATCGCCAAGGGGTCGCTCCGCAACAAACTGCTGATCATCCTGCCGGTCGCGCTGCTGCTCAGCCAGTTCGTGCCGTGGCTGCTGACGCCGATCCTGATGATCGGCGGCACCTACCTGTGCTTCGAGGGCGCGGAGAAGATCTGGGAACTCGTCTCCGGGCACGGCTCCGCGGAGGAGACCACCGAGGAGGTCGGCGACGATCAGGAGAAGACTGTCGTCAGCGGGGCCATCCGCACCGATTTCATCCTGTCGGCCGAGATCATGGTGATCGCCCTCAACGAGGTGGCCGACCAGCCGTTCGTGCTGCGCACGGTGGTCCTCGCGATCGTCGCGATCGTCATCACGATCCTCGTGTACGGCGTCGTCGGCGTCATCGTGAAGATGGACGACGTCGGTCTTGCCCTCGCCAAGCGAGAGACGCGACTGGTCGCCTCCACTGGTCGCGGACTGGTCCGTGCGATGCCGATCGTGCTGTCGACGCTCAGCGCCGTCGGCATCGTCGCGATGTGCTGGGTCGGCGGACACATCGTCCTGTCCGGGGCGTCCGAGCTCGGCTTCGAGTTCCCCTACGGGATCGTCCATCACATCGAGGAGTGGTTCCATCGACTCGTTCCGGCGATCGGCGGCGTGCTCGGCTGGACGGCCAACACGGTGTCGTCGGCGATCTTCGGAGTGTTCTGGGGCGGCATCGTCGTCGCGATCATGCATCTGATCCCCCGCCGCAAGGCCGCTGCACACTAGTCGATTGACTCCTGGTGCCGCCTAGTTCCCGGTGAATTTCCGCTGGTCACGCTGGCTGACACAGAGTGCACTGATGAGCGGTTCCCGGTGGTTGAGCGGGACCGTAGCGCCAGCGGAGGTCCCTGTCGAAACCACGGTCACCCGGGCTGCTACTTCGACGATCTATATTGTCGCGCAAGCAGATCCAGTCCAGGTTCAGCGGTTTCGACACGACGCCTCGGCTGGAGCCTCGGAGTCGGCTCAACCATCGGGAGAAGCTCGTCGGCGAACTCGTCAACAGCCAGCGTGACCAGTGGCAATACGGCGGGAACCCACGTCGTCACCGGGAATCACCAATCTATCTCCCGAACCTCCCTGCCTCATCTCGCACCGACCTGCCTCGACTTGACTCCCCTGCCTGAGCTCAGGCAGGGGAGACGCAATGAAGCAGGTCGGTGCGAGATGAGGCAGGTCGGTCGTGCTTCGAAGAGCGTCACCGGGGCGCATGTCGGTGATCGATCAGTCCGTGCACGGCGTGTCTCGGAACCGTCGTCGGCGTGTCGCGCGTCCAATGAGTATGAAGACCATTGAACTCCGACCAGTACCCGAGTCCGCGGCTCCGAGCGCGACTGCCGATCCGGCAGAGGTCGCACGGTCGGCGCGGACGGCCGTCATCGGCGCGCTGCAACGCATACTCGAGGTCCTCGACGGCCGACGACCATGTGAGCACGTCGCCGCGACCGTGTCCGCGGAGGTCTTCGACAGGGTCGCCGTCGGCCTCCGCAGACGCGAGGCGACGACGGCGCGGGCTCCGGTCCGGCGGGGCGTCGCGCGCCTGCGTCGCGTGCACATGCAGATGCGGACGGCCCGTGCGGGGGAGTTCTTCGGCACCGTCGAACGGGACGGCCGGGTCCACGCCGTCGCCGGGCGCGTGGAGCTCCGCCCGCTGCTGCTGCCGGGGCGGATGCGCCGCCCCGAGACGCATTGGGTGCTGACGGAGTTCGGCCTGATCTGACCGGTGGATACACTCGATCGCATCATGGTGAATCGACTGTCGGCGGAAGACGCGATGTACTACTTCCTCGACGGCTCGGGGACCAGCGCGCACATGGGATCGCTGCTGGTGATCGATCCGTCGTCGGCGGGCGACGCCGTGCGCTTGGACTATCAGGCGCTGGTGTCGGTGGTCGAGCGCCGTCTCCAGCTGGCGCCTCGCTACCGTCAGGTCGTCAAAGAGGTCGCGCTGGGCCTCGGTCGTCCCCTGTGGGTGGACGATCCGGACTTCGACATCAACTTCCACATCCGACTCTCCGCCCTGCCGCATCCGGGTTCGATGGGGCAGCTGCACGAGCTGATCGCGCGGATCATGTCGCGACCGCTCGACCGGGAACGGCCGCTGTGGGAGATGTATCTGATCGAGGGGCTGTCCGGCGGCAGGCTCGCGGTGCTGACGAAGTCGCACCGGTGCCTCGTCTCCGGCCCGGACAATCCCGAGATCGGCGAGGTGGTCTGCGATGTCGGCGTCGTCGGGCCCGAACTCGACGAGGACCTCTGGATGCCGGGCTCGCCGCCGGGACAGGCCGCGATGACGGTCGGTGCGCTCGCCGACGCGATGGCTCGTCCGGGCGAACTGGTCGACTCGCTGCTCAACGGGAACGGTCCGGTCGCCGACATCTGGTCGGTCGCCGACAAGTCGGCCCGCTTCGTCGCGTCGACCGTGCAACAGATCGTGAACGCCGCGCCCGACAGTCCGCTGAATGCCGTGACCACGTCGTCGAGGCTGTTCGCGAGCGCCCAGATCTCGCGCCGCGACTGCACCCGGATCGCGACCAGGTTCGAGTGCACGTTCAACGACGTGGTGCTCGCGGTCCTGGCCGGCGTCCTCCGGCGGTGGACGCTGTCGACCACGGACACCGTGAAGCACGGCGAGACGATCCGGGCGATCGTCCCGCTGCGGGCACGCGACGCCGAGGCGGTGACGCAGGGCCCGGGGAGCTGGGTGCCCGAGTACGAGCCCGAGTTCGTCACCGACCTGCCGATCGGCGAAGACTCGCCGGCCGTCCGTCTCATGCAGGTCGCGGGACTCGCGGACCGGTATTCGGGATCGGGTCGCAGGCTCGCACCGGAGATGAAGCCGTTGCTGCCCGAACTCGGGATGGTGCCGTTCGCGGAGTTCTCGGCACGGACCTTCTCGCAGATCTTCCAGCGGACGTACAACGTGCCGATCGCGATGAGCGACTCGGTGGCCCAGCGTTTCCTCGCCGGTCACCGGGTGGCCGAGATCTACACGATCCCGTCGCTCGCGGCCCAGCGGGCGTTGGCGATCAGCGTCAACGAGTACGGCGGGGCCGTCCAGTTCGGGTTCATCGCCGACCGTGCCGTGGTGTCCGACCTGCCGGCGATGGTCGGATACGTGGAGGAATCGTTCGACGAGCTGCTGACCAGCGGCCTGCCCCAGGATCGATGAGGAGAATCATGCGGGTGTACCTGCCGGCCACGCTGGCGATGATCGCGGACCTGTCCGGCGGAGCGTTCCAGCCGGTCGGCGGCACCGGGTTCGCGGTGACGCCCGCGCTACGGGAGGCGTACACGTCCGGCGACGACGAGGAACTCGGCGAGGTCGCGCTCCGGGAGGCCGCGCGGGCGTCGCTGCGGTTGCTGTCGGCGCAGGAGCCGGGGGCCGCGAGCCTGCCGTCGCGCCGGGTGGTGGTCGTCGCCGACGCCGAGGCGTCGCCGCGGCCCGATCTGGACGACGCGGTGGTCAGGCTGTCCGGTCCGGTGGCTGTCGGCGACATCGTCGCGGTCCACGTCGACGGGGCTGCGGCGCAGGATGCCGTGGTAGCCGCCGTCGCCGCGGTGGACGCGGCCGACCTCGGTGACGAAGACGCCGAACTCGCCGTCGGCGACGTCGAAGACCACGATCTCGGCTGGTACGCCACCCAGGAGCTCCCGTTCCTCCTGGAACTCCTGTAGGGCGCAGTCGGCAAGCCACTTTTCGAAGCGGACAGAAACTGACCGCATTGGCCGCCACACTGGATCCAGGCCCCGATCGGGGGAGCATTCGATCCAGGAGGACAGTCATGTACGGACCCGAAGCGCACGACGAGATCACCAGCCTTGTCAACTACATCGATCAGCAGTTGGAGGCCATCCGGGCCGCCGCACTCGGGCTCACCGAGGAGCAGGCGTGGGCGACACCGTGCCGCAGCGCGCTCTCGGTCGCGGGAATCATCAAGCACGCCGAGTACGGGATGCGGGGCGGCGTCGGACGTCTGACGAAGGGGCCGGGCGCGTTCGCCCTCGACGAGGCGGGCTTCGCCGCCTACCTCGGCAGTTTCGCCGCCGCCGAGGGGGAGACCGCGGCCGCGGTGATCGCTCGGTTCGATGCGACGCGTGCCGAGTTCCTCGACATCGTGCGGTCCGTCGATCCGGACGCCGACTCGATCGAGCCCGCCGCACCGTGGGACGGCGTGCTCGACGACCGTCCGATCAAGCTCCGCTACTACCTCATGCACCAGGTGGAGGAGTACGCGCGGCACGCGGGACACGCCGACATCGTCCGCGAGCAGATCGACGGCCAGCCGGTTCCCGGGCTGGTGTTGTCGCTGCTCGGCGCCCCCGCGAACGACTTCTTCGCGCCGTACGAGGCGGCGCCCGGAACGCTCCTGTCGTGACGCTCCGTTCGCTCTCGGGCCGATGACCCGCTAACCTACGGAAGCGTAAGTTAGGTGTTCCGGGGAACCGGAACCGGCAGAGGAGACGAGCATGGGCTGGCGGGAACGTTTCGAGGCACCGGTCGCGGGAGTCGCGGGAGGCAAAGGCGGCAACTGGGTACGGGCGGCGGTGGCGCGCGTCACCACGCCGCTGCTGCCCGACGACTACCTCCACCTGGTGAATCCGCTGTGGTCCGCGCGCGAGCTCCGCGGTCGCGTGGTCTCGGTGACGCCGGTGACCGCCGACAGTGCGACCATCGTCATCCGGCCGGGCTGGGGCTTCTCGTTCGACTATCACCCGGGCCAGTACATCGGCATCGGCGTCCAGCAGGGCGGCAAGTGGACCTGGCGTTCGTACTCGCTGACATCGGAGCCGGACAGTTCGGTCGCCGACCGCACCGTCGCCATCACGGTGAAGGCGATGCCGGAGGGCTTCCTGTCGTCGCACCTGGTCAACGGCCTCAACGAGGGGACCGTCGTGCGCCTGGCGGCTCCGGCGGGCGAGTTCGTGCTCAGCGATCCGCTTCCGGAGAAGCTGATGTTCGCGACCGCGGGCAGCGGCGTCACGCCGATCATCTCGATGCTCCGGACCATGTCGCGGCGCGGTCAGCGGATGGACGCGGTGCTCGTCCACTCCGCGCCGGACGCCTCGGACGTGTTGTTCTCCGACGAGCTCCGGCAGTACGCCGAGTCGGGCCTGATCGACCTGAAGCTGCGTCTCACGCGGACCGACGGTCGGATCGACGCCGCTGCTCTCGACGAATTGGTGCCCGATTGGGCCGAGCGTCAGACCTGGGCGTGCGGTCCGAGCGGCTTCATCGACATGCTGACCGGGATCTTCCACGCGGGCGGCCGCGAGGACATGCTTCACGTGGAACGGTTCGCGCTCGAACGGGGAGCCGCGGGCGCTCAGGGCGGCACGGTGACGTTCGGCCGTGACGGCAGGCAGGTGGAGGCCGACGGCGCGACCACCCTCCTGGAGGCGGGCGAACAGGCCGGCGTCCTGATGCCCTTCGGCTGCCGCATGGGCATCTGTCAGAGCTGTGTGGTGATGCTCGACAAGGGGTGCGTCCGCGATCTGCGGACGGGTGTCGAGCACGTCGAAGGCGAGCGGATTCAGACGTGCGTCAGCGCCGCGGCGGGCGACTGCACCCTGGACGTGTGACGCAGTCGACTGGACGACCTACGGGCACGTAACCTACGATTACGTAAGTTACGTTCCCGTAGGAGAGGATCAGCAGTGGCTATCGCAGATGTACCCGAGTACGCGCACCTGACCGACGCCGACGTGGAGGCACTCGGGGCCGAGCTCGACGCGATCCGCGCCGACATCGAGGCCGACCGCGGCGAGCGCGACGCTCGCTATCTGCGTAACACGATCCGATTCCAGCGCGGACTGGAGTTCACCGGCCGACTCCTCACCGTTGGCGCGCGCAAGAGGTCGCTCTGGTGGGCGGGCGCCGCGACGCTCGGCGTCGCGAAGATCGTCGAGAACATGGAACTCGGCCACAACGTGATGCACGGCCAGTGGGACTGGATGAACGATCCGGAAGTCCACTCGACGTCGTGGGAATGGGACAACACCGGTCCGTCCGCCCACTGGAAGCACACCCACAACTACGTGCACCACAAGTACACCAATGTGCTCGGCATGGACGACGACATCGGCTACGGGCTGCTGCGCGTGACGCGCGACCAGCGCTGGCGCCCGTTCTACCTCGGCAACCTCGTCTACAACACGGCGCTCGCTCTGCTGTTCGAGTACGGCGTCGCCGCTCAGCACCTCGAACTCGGCAAGAAGCGGAAGACCCCGGAGGCCAAGGCCGAGCTCAAGCGCGACCTGCGCGACGTCGGCCGCAAGATCGGCCGCCAGGCGGGCAA
The DNA here is from genome assembly GCF_009932475.1 of Gordonia spumicola. Taxonomy (GTDB): domain Bacteria; phylum Actinomycetota; class Actinomycetes; order Mycobacteriales; family Mycobacteriaceae; genus Gordonia; species Gordonia spumicola. The sequence goes on along the minus strand of NZ_BJOV01000005.1, from coordinate 2,313,006 downwards.
GGACTACCTGCTGTTCCCCGCGCTCGTCGGCGCCGTCACCCGCTCGCCGGAGGCGGCGCGCAAGACCGCGACCGCGAATCTCCTCGCCAACGTGATCCGCAACGTCTGGACCAACGCGGTGATCTTCTGCGGCCACTTCCCGGACGGTGCGGAGAAGTTCACCAAGGCCGACATGGACGACGAGACGCAGGCCCAGTGGTACCTGCGGCAGATGCTCGGCAGCGCCAACTTCCGGTCCGGCCCCGTGCTGGCGTTCATGAGCGGCAACCTGTCGTACCAGATCGAGCATCACCTGTTCCCGGATCTGCCGAGCAACCGCCTCGCCGAGATCTCGGTCCGCGTGCAGGCGATCTGTGCCAAATACGACCTGCCGTACACGACAGGTTCGTTCCCGGTGCAGTACGCGAAGTCGTGGCGGACCATCGCGAAGCTGTCGCTCCCGAACGAGTATCTGACCGCTACCAGCGACGACGCCCCGGAGACCAACTCCGAACGCAAGTTCCGCGAAGACGGTGCACCGCGCCTGGTCTCGTCGATCGATGAGACGACGGGTCGGCGTCGAGGCCTGCAGTCCGCGATCCGGGACGGCCGGGCGCGCCGCAAGGAGCGTACGAGCGCATAATGGGGTCCTGATGGCGATCTCTGATATCAACGAATACGCCCACCTGACCGACGCGGACGTCGAGGCGTTGGGCTCCGAACTCGACGCGCTCCGGCGCGAGATCGAGTCGAGCCTCGGCGAACGCGACGCCAAGTATCTGCGCCGCACGATCCAAGCCCAGCGGGGCCTCGAGTTCGTCGGCCGCGTCGCCTTGATCGGCAGTCACCGCAGGTCCCTGTGGTGGCTCGGGACGGGCGCGCTCTCGATAGCGAAGATCATCGAGAACATGGAACTCGGCCACAACGTGATGCACGGCCAGTGGGACTGGATGAACGATCCCGAGGTGCACTCCACGACGTGGGAGTGGGACATGGTGTGCGCGTCTCCGCACTGGAAGCACTCGCACAACTACATCCACCACAAGTACACGAACGTGATCGGCATGGATCACGACGTGGGCTACAAGCTGTTGCGTGTGACCAGGGACGAGCCCTGGGAGCCGCGTCGACTGTTCCAGCCGTTCTCGAACCTGTTCCTCGCTGCCACCTTCGAGTGGGGGATCGCCCTCCACGACCTTGATCTGAAGGAAGTGATCGCCGGTCGTCGTCCGCTCGAGGAGGCGCGCCCAGAGATCCAACGCTTCGTCTACAAGGCTGCGCGCCAGATGGGCAAGGACTACGCGCTGTTCCCGGCACTGTCGGGTCCGAACTTCAAGCACACCCTCACGGCGAATCTGACGGCCAACTTCATTCGCAACCTGTGGGCCTACGTCGTCATCTTCTGCGGTCACTTCCCGGACGGCGCGGAGAAGTTCACCACCGCGACCCTCGAGGACGAGACACAGGGCCAGTGGTACCTGCGGCAGATGCTCGGCACGGCGAACTTCGAGGCGGGGCCGACCCTCGCGTTCCTCAGTGGCAATCTCTGCTACCAGATCGAGCACCACGTGTATCCGGATCTGCCGAGCAACCGGTACGCCGAGATCTCGGTTCGGATCCGTGACCTCTGCGACAAATACGACCTGCCCTACAACACGGGCTCGTTCGCCATGCAGTACCTGCGGACCCTGCGGACCATCAACAAGCTGGCACTCCCGGACTGGATGCTGACCGCCACCAGCGACGATGCGCCCGAGACCGCGTCCGAGCGCCGCTTCGACTCGATTCAGCCCCGTGCTCGCGGCCTGCGCACGGCCATCGCGCAGCTCAAGGAGCGTCGCCGCGCCGTCAAGGCGTGATGATCCGGCACCTCGGTCCAGGTGCTTGCGCCAGTCTCCGGTCGAGGGTGTAGAGCGGAGACTTCACGAGTTCGGCCGCCGCGACGAACGCTCCGTCGTACATGGTGATCGTGTCGCGAAGTTCCCAGCTTCGCTGCGCTGTGAGCTCGAACGGGACCATCGTGATCGGGAGCGCGCGCAGGTCGCCGAACGCGGCGGCACCGGCCGATCTGTCGATGTCGCCGCGTGCGGTTGCGCGACGGATGACGTTCGCGGTCTCGTAGTGCATCAGGACCGGTGCGAAGACGTCGTCGCTGAGCAGCACGGTCTCGGCCCAGGAGGCATCGGGTCCGGTGTGGATGAGTGCGGCGGCTACGACCGAACTGTCCACGACGATCACCGTCGGTCGGCTTGCAGGTCGGCGAGGATGTCGTCAGTCGACGTGGGGCTCGAATGCTCCCGCTTGCGTTCGCGTACCCGCATGAGCAGGTCCTCCATGGACGGGCGCTCGGCGAGCCGTTCCACTTCTCCCAGCATGAACTCTTGAAGGGACTTCCCGGCACGCGCCGCGCGTGCGGCGAGTTCGTTGCGGACCTCGTCGGGCACATTGCGGATCGTGATGGTCGTCATGCCGCTATTCTAGCGGCACTGCTGACAGATCTGCTGCGACGGTCCTATGGAGTCGGTTCCTCGGGGGTCTCCTCGGCGGCGCCCGTCGAACCGACGGACACCAGGAGTTCGCGGACGGCCATCGCGCGGCGAGCAGACGCGCCCTCGAGCGTGTCGAGCGCGCATTCGGGGTCGGCCGGAGGCCCGAGATGTGTGCAGCCGCGCGGACAGTTCTCGACGGCGTCGCGGAGATCGTCGAACGCGTCCACGATCTGGCCGGGCGTCACGTGGGCGAGCCCGAACGAGCGGATGCCCGGGGTGTCGACCACCCAGCCGCGACCGTCGGGGAGCGGCAACGCCACCGACTGCGTCGACGTGTGACGCCCCTTGCCGACGCCGGATACGACGCCCGTCGCCCGGTCGGCGTCCGGCACCAGGCGGTTGACCAGCGTCGACTTGCCGACACCGGAATGACCGATCAACGCGGTGAGTTTGCCGTCGAGCACCGCCCACAGATCGTCGAGCGGGTCGTCGCGTCCGGCGACGATCACCGGCAGATCGAGGTCGGCGAAATGGGCGGCGAACTCGGCGGGCCCGGCGAGGTCGGACTTCGTCAGACACAGGACGGGATCGAGCCCGCCAGCGTAGGCCGCGGCGAGGGCGCGTTCGACGAATCCGGTCCGCGGCGGCGGGTCGGCGAGCGCCGTCACGATCAGCAACTGGTCGGCGTTGCCGACGACGATCCGCTCGTACGGATCGGTGTCGTCGGCGGTGCGGCGCAGAACCGTCGTGCGGTCCTGGACACGGACGATCCGCGCGAGGGTGTCGGGCCGGCCCGACAGGTCGCCGACGACGCCGACCCGATCGCCGACGACGATCGGCGTGCGCCCGAGTTCGCGGGCGCGCATCGTGACGATCCGTCGGTCCGGGTCGTCGTCGAGCACACATCCCCACCGGCCGCGGTCCACCGACACCACCATCGCGGTCTCGGCGTCGGCGTGCGCAGGCCGGTTCTTGGTGCGTGGGCGGCTGCCCTTGCCGGGCCGGATGCGGACATCCGACTCGTCGTACGAGCGGGCCCCGCGGCTCAAGACGCGGTCCCGGCCATCGTCTCCCACATCGACACGAAGTCGGGCAGGGTCTTCGACGTGGTCGCGACGTTCTCGATCTCGACTCCCGGAACCACAAGGCCCAGAAGCGATCCCGCGGTCGCCATCCGATGGTCGGCGTACGTCTCCCACACGCCCGCGTGCAGGGGCGCCCCGGTGATCACCAGTCCGTCGTCGGTCTCCCGACAGTCGCCGCCGAGTCGATTGATCTCGGTGGTCAGCGCCGCGAGCCGGTCCGTCTCGTGGCCGCGCAGGTGGGCGATGCCGCGCAGCGTCGACGTGCCGTGCGCCAACGCGGTCAGCGCGGCGACAGTCGGGGTGAGCTCGCCGACGTCGCGGAGGTCGGCGTCGATCGGGGAGAGGACGTCGGGTCCGGTCACGGTCAGCAGACCGTCGTCGCCGCGCGACGCGACGGCGCCCATCCGTTCGAGGATGCCGACGATCTCGGCTCCGGGCTGCGTGGTCGTCGCAGGCCAGCGCGGGACGCTGACGCGGCCGCCGGTGGCCGCCGCCGCGGCGAGGAAGGCCGCGGCGTTGGACAGGTCGGGCTCGATCGCCCAGTCGACCGCGGCGATCGGCCCGGGGTGGACGGTCCACGCCGTGTTGTCGTCCGCGGCGTCCACCCGAACGCCTGCGGTGGCGAGCATCTCGACGGTCATCTCGATGTGCGGCATCGACGGGACCGGAGCCCCCGCATGCGTGATCGCGACGCCGTCGGTGAAGCGTGCCGCCGACAGCAGCAGCGCCGACACGAACTGCGACGACGCCGACGCGTCGATCGTCACCGGACCGCCGCGCACCGCACCGCGGCCGTGGACGGTGAACGGGAGAGCGTCGCCGTCGATCGAGACGCCGAGGTCGCGCAGCGCGTCGAGGACGGTGTGCAGCGGGCGGCTGCGGGCCTGCTCGTCGCCGTCGAATCGGGCGTCGCCGTCGGCGAGCGCTGCGGCGACCGGAAGGAAACGCATCACGGTCCCGGCCAGGCCGCAGTCGACCGAACCGCCGTGCAGCGGCCCGGGCGTCACATCGACCGTCGTCGGGTCGTCGGAGGCCGGATCGATCCCGACGCCGAGAGCGGCGAGGCCGTCGAGCATCAGGTCGGTGTCCCGGCTGCGCAGTGTGCCGGTGACCCGCGACGGGCCGTCGGCCAGTGCCGCGAGGATCAGTGCACGGTTGGTGATCGACTTCGATCCGGGCAGGTCGACCACTGCGTCGACGGACCCGGTGACGTACGGCGACAGCCAGTTGCTCATGCCGTCCAGTCTTTCATGCCTGCGCGGGCGGCCTCTGGTCGCGGCGCAGCGGATGATCGGCCGGAATCTGCACGATGATCACCGCGCGGCCGTCCGGGTCGCGGACGGTCATCTCGATCAGTCCCCACGGTTTGGTCTCGGGCTCGGCCGTGATCGGCACGCCCCGATCCGCCAGCCGGTTCCGTTCGGCGGCGACGTCGCGCACCTGCAGCCACAGGACGTCGCCGCCGACCTCGGTCGCGGTCAGATGCGCCGGGATCTCGAGGAGACTCGTACCGGCATGGAACACGACGCCGCCCGGATACTCGCGGGCCACGGCGAGGCCGAGGCTGTCGCGGTAGAAGGCGGTCAGCGCGTCGGGATCCGGTGAGATCAGCAGCGTTCGGCTGGTGAGGACCTCCACGTCAGCCGCCCGCCGTCTCGGCGACCTCGCGGCGGATCCGATCGAATTCGACGCCCATCGCGGCCGACAACGCGTTCGCCGCGGACAGCGGACGCACCATGACCGTCAGCTCGTCGATGAGGCCGTCGTCGTCGACGTGGATGAAGTCGGCGCCGGAGATCGCCTTCCCGTCGATCGTCGACTCGAACCGCAGGACGTGATCGCGCTCGTCGTCGCTGGTGTACTCGCGGACGTAGTGGAAGCCGTCGCCGATCACTCGGATCACGCCGCGCAGGATCGCCGCCGCGAGCACTTTGCCGTGGTACGGCGTGAATGCGACCGGGCTGACGAACGTGATGTCGTCGGCCAGCAGCGCCTCGATGGCATCGTGATCGCGGGCGTCGACGGCGTCGCGGAACTCGCGCATGGGCTTCTCCCTCGGTGTGGCGGGTGACGTGAGTCGAGTATGCGCTTGCCGCGGCCGATTCGGGCCCCGATGATGGGGACATGGAGATCAGCGCAGGGATTCTGCTGTACCGCAACGGTTCCGCCGGTCTCGAAGCGCTGTTGGCGCATCCCGGCGGGCCGTTCTTCGCGAAGAAGGACGACGCTGCGTGGTCCATTCCGAAAGGCCTCGTCGAACCAGGCGAAGACGCGTTGACCGCCGCTCGCCGGGAGTTCGCCGAGGAGACCGGCCACGAAGCTCCGGAGTCGGAGGCGATCGACCTCGGCGAGGTGCGTCTGCGCAGCGGAAAACGGGTTCATGGTTTCGCCGTCGAGGGCGACCTCGACGCCGCCGCGATCGTGAGCAACACCTTCGAGACCGTGTGGCCGCCACGGTCGGGCCGGACTCGGTCGTTCCCCGAAATCGATCGCGCCGACTGGTTCGGGCCGGACGCAGCCCGCGTGAAGCTCAATCCGGCACAGGCCGCGTTCATCGACCGCCTGATCAGCGCCCTCGCAGGGAGCTGACGAACTCGCCGAGTCGTTCCAGACCGAGCCGGAGGTCGTCCTCACCCGTCGCGTACGACAGTCGGACGTAGTGCTCGGCACCCACGTCGCCGAAGTCCTTGCCCGGCGTCAACGCGACATGCGCGGCCTGCAGGGCCTGCTCGCAGAACTCGGTCGAGGTCAGTCCGGTGCCACTCACATCGACATAGACGTAGAACGCGCCGTCCGGCGCCACCGGAACATGCAGCCCGATCCGATGAAGACCGTCGAGGACGAGGTCGCGTCGCGTCCGGAGGATGGCACGTCGTTCCTCGGCGACGGCGATCGTCTCCGGATCGAAACAGGAGACGGCGGCCATCTGTGCGGGCGTCGGCGGGCAGATGTAGTAGTTCTGGGCGAGGCGTTCGGCGACCGGGATCATCTCCGGCGGCACCACAGCCCAGCCGAGGCGCCATCCCGTCATCCCGAAGTACTTGGAGAAGCTGTTGACGACGATCGCGCCCGGATCGTCGGCGGCCACGCTGCGGCGGTCGCCGTCGGCCAGCCCGAGGTAGATCTCGTCGACGATCCGCCAACCGTCCCGCTCCCGCGCGGCCCGGCACACGTCGAGCAATTCGTCGTAGGCGAGCGAGGTGCCGGTCGGGTTGGACGGGGACGCCACCATCACGCCGCGCGTGCGCGGACCCCACGCGTCGGCGACCCGCGTGGACGTCAGTTGGAAGCGCGAGCGCGCGTCGGTGTCGAGGAGGCGGACGTCGGCGCCGAAACTCTCGGCGAACCGCCTGTTGCACGGGTACGACGGGTCGGCGACCACGACCTCGTCGCCGGGGTCGATGAGCGCCGCGCACGACAGGAGGAGCGCGGCCGACGCGCCGGTCGTGACGACCACGCGAGCCGGATCGATCGGTGCGCCGAACTGGTCCGCGCTGAACTGGGCGATGCGTTCGCGCAGGTCGGGAAGGCCCAACGCGCCCGTGTAGGCCAGTGGCCGGCCGTCGGTCAGCTCGCGGATCGCGGCGAGGAACGCGGGCGGCGCCCCGAAGTCGGGTTCGCCGATGTTGAGCTTGACCACGTGGACGCCGGTCGCCTCGAGTTCGGCGGCGTGCTTGCCGAACTCCATCGCATAGAACGGGGTGACGGCGTCGGCTCGACGGGAGAAGCGCATGCGGTCATCGTATGCACCCTCCCGTCGGCGACGGTCGGGCGTCGGGTCAGGCGGGTACCCAGTTGAAGGTGTCCGGGTCCGGTCCGAGACGACGGTCGGCGTCGAGTGCGTCGATGCGTGCAGACTGGGCCGCGCTGAGCTCGAAGTCGAAGATCGCGCTGTTCTCGGCCGCACGAGCGGGCGACGACGACTTCGGGAAGATCACGTCACCGCGCTGGATGTGCCACCGGAGCGTCACCTGGGCGACGCTCCGACCCACCTCGGCGGCGATCTCGGCGAGCACCGGGTCGTCGAGCACAGCTCCCTGCGCGATCGGGGCCCACGCCTCGGTGACGATGCCGTGCTCGCGGTTGAACGTGCGCAGCGGGGTCTGCTGGAAGTACGGATGTGCCTCGATCTGGTTCACGGCCGGCACCACCTCGGTGTTCGCGAGGAGCCGCTCCAGGTGGGACCGCTGGAAGTTCGACACGCCGATCGACCGCAGTGCGCCTGCCGCGTACCGGTCTTCGAGGGCGCGCCAGGTGTCGACATAGTCGCCGACCTCGGGGAGCGGCCAATGGACGAGATACAGGTCGATGGGTCCGAGGTCGAGTGCCTCGGTGGAGCGTGCGACGGCGTCGACCGCGGCGGCCGGATCGTGTGCGTTGTTGTTCAGCTTGCTGGTCACGAAGACCTCGTCACGCGCGATGCCGGACTCGCGGACGGCCTCGCCGACCTCGCGTTCGTTGCCGTACATCTGCGCGGTGTCGATGTGGCGGTATCCGGCTTCGAGCGCGGCGAGCACCGCGGCCTTGGTGTCTGCCGGGGCGATCTGATAGGTGCCGAACCCGAGCTGCGGGATCGCGACACCGTTGTTGAGGTCGAGGGACGGGATGGTGTTGTCGGCCATTCTCTTTCCAATGCCCCGCACCCCGACACTATTCCCGATCGGAGGTTCTGCGGTCGGCGCACCCGACCGTTGAGCGAGCTCGCCTACCCCGATCCTTGAGCGAGCTTGCGAGTTCCCTGATCCTTGAGCGAGCTTGCGAGTCGAAAGGCCCGCGACGACTGGGCTCCCAGCGCTTCGTGCGACGTTTCGACACGATGCCTCGGCTGGCGCCTCGGAATCGGCTCAACGACCGGGCAGGTATTGCTCGGCGACCGGGAGCGTGTTGCTTGGCGACCGGGCACGGTGTCGGGGGCCTGGGGGATGTCCCCCAAATGCACCCTGGGATCGCCGCTGAGCTGGTGCTTCACGGTACGGAGGGTGGCACGGTGGAGTCATGAGCACATTCACTGACAACTCATCGTCCACCGGCGTCTCGGTCTGGAAGATCGTCGCCATCGTCATCGCGGTCCTCGCCGTCGTGTCCCTGATCGGGCCGATCCTGCACGCCGCGTTCTGGATCGGGCTGTTCGCGCTCGCCGTGATCGGCGCCTACTCCCTGTTCAAGTCGAAGGGCTGACGCCCGACACTACGATGGCGGCATGACCCGGAAACTCGTCGCCACCGCGTTTGGCGCGCCCCGTGAAGTCCTGACAGTCATCGATGTGCCCCGGCCGTCCGACGGCGACGTGATCGTCGATGTGAAGGCGGCCGGGCTCAACCCGTTCGACGTGAAGAGCGTCAAGGGCGTGATGGGAACCGACCCGGCCAGACTGCCGCTCACCATCGGGAACGAAGGTGCGGGCGTGGTCCGCGAGGCCGCGGCCGACACGGGTTTCGTCGCGGGCGACAGGGTGGTCGTCTACCCGGCGTCCGGCACGTTCGCACAGACCGTCGCGGTCCCGGCCGGCTCGGCACATCGCCTTCCCGACGGTGTGGGCTTCGACGAGGCGGCCGGACTGCTGCTCGCGGGTGCGACGGCCTTCGATCTCGTCGAGACCCTCGACATCGGCGCCGACGACACCGTCCTCGTCCACGGCGGAGCGGGCGCGGTCGGATCGATCGTCGTCGTCCTCGCGGTGGGACGCGGAGCCACCGCGATCGCATCGGCGTCGCCGCGCAATCACGACGCCGTCCGCGCGCTCGGGGCACGACCGGTGTCGTACGGCGAAGGCTTCCTCTACGCGGTCCGCGAGGCGGCGTCGTCGCCGGTCACCGCGGCGATCGACACGGTCGGCAGCGACGAGGCGATCGACGTGTCCCTCGCCCTGGTCGGCGCCGACCGGGTCGCGAGCATCGCCGCATGGGGCCGCGTCGACGACGGGATCACCGTCCTCAACGGGTCGAGCGAGGCGAGCAAGAAGCACAGGCGAGACGCCGTCGAACCGCTGCTCGCCGCGCTCGCCGACGGTCGGGTCACCGTCGAGATCGCCGGGACGTCCACCCTCGACGACGCCGCCGACGCATTCGAAGCGCTCGCGGGCGACCATCCCCGCGGCAAGTACATCCTTCATCCGTAGTCGATGGCGATCCCCGGACCCGACGTCGTGCGGGCGTTGCGCGGCATCGTCGGCGACACGCACGTCCTGACCGAGCCCGACGTCGCCGCGTCGTACCTGACCGACTGGACCGGCACGTGGACGGGCGAGGCGGCGGTCGTCCGCCCGGCCGACACCGCCGAGGTCGCGGACGTGATGCGCGCGTGCGCCGCGCACTCCGTCGCGGTGACGCCGCAAGGCGGCAACACGGGTCTCGTCGGCGGCTCCACGCCGACTCCGGGCGACGACCGCCCGTGGGTGCTGTTGTCGCTGCGCAGGCTCGACACGGTCGGCGACGTCGACTCGCAGGGTCGCTGTGTCGGTGCGGGAGCGGGCGCCACCCTCGCGTCCGTCCACGCCGCGGCGGCCGGGGCCGGGCTGGCTTTCGGCGTCGACCTCGCCGCGCGCGATTCCGCGACGATCGGCGGGATGGTCGCGACCAACGCGGGCGGCATCCGGATGATCCGGCACGGCGACACGCGGGCCCAGGTCCTCGGGATCGAGGCGGTGCTGCCGTCGGGTGACGTCTTCACCCGGTGGCGGCCGCTGCGCAAGGACAACGTCGGCTATCACCTGCCCGCGCTGCTCGCGGGCAGCGAAGGCACGCTCGCCGTGATCACCCGAGTGCTGCTCCGGCTCGTCCCCGCGGCGGCGAGGACCGCCGTCGCCCTGGTCGGAACCGTCGACGTGGCGGCCGCACAGCGCGTCACCCGGTCGATCGAGGCGTCCGGTCGTCTGATCGAGGCCGCCGAGATCATGACCAGGGCCGGGGTCGACCTCGTCGCCGCTGCGGGCGTGCGTGCACCGTTCGACTCCGGAACGACGCTCCTCGTCGAGACCGCAGGGGACACCGGGGACCTGTCCGAAGCCCTGGCCGCCGCGGGTTCGGACGTGGTGGACGCGGTCGTCGAGGCCGGCCCGGCGCGCGAGGCGTGGCGGCTCCGGGAATCGCACACGGAGACGATCGCCCGTTCGTCGACGACGCCCGTCGTGAAGCTCGACGTGTCGGTGCCGCTCGATCGCGTGCAGGACCTCGTCGACCGGGTCGATCGGCTCGCGGCCGCGGCCGGCGTGCGCGCCGTCCAGTTCGGGCATCTCGGGGACGGGAACATCCACGTCAACCTGCTCGACGTCCCCCTGGACGATCAGTGCACAGCCGCCGATCGGGTCCTGCGGATGGTCGCCGACCTCGGCGGCAGCATCAGCGCCGAGCACGGCATCGGCCGTGCCAAGGCGGCCTCCGTCGGCCTCGGGCGCGACGACGTCGACGTCGCCGCCATGCGCGCGATCAAGAGCGCCCTCGATCCGTGCGGGATCATGAATCCCGGCGCGATCTTCGCGGATCCGTAGAGTTCCGCGAATTGTCGGACTCTTCGGATACGGTCCAGTCATGTACCCGGAACCCGCTCCGAATCAACATCCTCCGACCGACCCTGCACCCGCGACGATCGCGATGCGCCGCGGCGTGCTGGTGATGCTCACCCTGCTCGTCGTCGCGGGCACCGCGGCCGCAGCAGGCCTGATCGGCTACTCGATCGGCAAGGACGACTCGGCCGACCGGGGCGTCGTCGCCATCACCGACACCGCTCCGACCAGCGAGAGCGCGACTTCATCCGAGCGAGAGACGGCGGAGCCGAACGCGATCGGCGTCCCCACCACCAACGGCGCGATGGGAGTGACGATGACGAAGATCACCGCTCCCGCGACGCTCGACTTCTACGACTCCGACTACGAGGCGACGAAGCCGAGGGCCGGATCCCGTTACGTCCTCGTCGCGATCAAGGTGACCAACAACGGGAAGAAGCCCGTCACTCCGCTGTACGCCGTCGACGTACGACTCGTCGACGCGGACGGGCGAGAGTTCTCGAAGGTCGAGGACAACTATTCGATCCGGGAGAACTTCAGCAGGTCCGAGGAAGTCCCGGACTACCTGCAACCCGGCCTGTCGACCGAGGTGTACTACGCCTTCGAGGTTCCCGTCGGCGCGCATGTCGTCGCATTCGGTTATCGAGATCAGCAGTCCGAGTACGACGCTGCGTGGACCGAGTACTCGGTCGACGTGCGCTGACGGACTACCGTTGGCGATACGACTCCCATCGACACCGAGGCCGGTATGAACGACGCGACTCTCGACCACGAAGCCATCATCGTCGGAGCTGGATTCGGCGGCATGGGCGCCGCCATCGAGCTCATGAGGCAGGGCGTCGCCGATATCGCGATCCTCGAACGCGAGGACGACCTCGGCGGAACATGGCACGTCAACCACTACCCGGGACTCGCCGTCGACATCGCGTCGGTCACCTACTCGTACTCGTTCGAACCGAACCCGAACTGGTCACGACTGTTCGCGCCCGGCGCCGAACTCAAGGGGTACGCCCGGCACGTCGCCGACAAGTACGGAGTCGGCAAGCACATGGAGTTCGGTGTGGTCGTCGAGCGGGCCGAATGGGACGACGACGCAGGCCGCTGGACGGTGCACACCGCGGACGGGCGGACGCGGACCGCGAAGTACCTGGTGACCGCGACGGGCTTCCTGTCGCAGCCGTACACGCCCGACTTCCCGGGCATCGACGCCTTCGCGGGCGACATCATCCACACGACGGCCTGGCAGGACGGCTACGACTTCGCGGGCAAGCGCGCGGCCGTCATCGGCACCGGCGCGACGGCGGTGCAGTTGATCCCGGAGATCGCGAAGACGGCCAGGCGTCTGACGGTGTTCCAACGGACCCCCATCTGGGTGGTCCCGAAAGTCGACTTCCCGATCCCGGCCGTCGTGCGCAGGCTGTTCGGCGCGGTCCCCGCGACGCAGAAGGCCGCGCGCGCGGTCAACACCTCGCTGCTGGAGATGTTGATGGTGTTCGGCGTCCTCCACTACCGGCAGGCCAAGCCGGGCAACAGGCTCGCCGCACTGCTCGCCAAGACCCACATGCGGGTACAGGTGCGAGACAAGCGGACGCGCGAGCAGCTGACCCCGTCGTACGACTTCGGCTGCAAACGCCCGACGTTCAGCAACACGTACTTCCCGGTGTTCAACCGGCCCGACGTCGACCTGGAGACGTCCTCGATCGTGCGGGTGGAACCCGACGGGATCGTCGTCGACGGCGAGAAGAAGATCGGTGTCGACACGCTCGTCCTCGCCACCGGCTTCAACCTGTGGGACGTGAACTTTCCGGCCTTCCAGATAGTCGGGCGGGAGGGCCGCGATCTGGGGAAGTGGTGGCGCGACGGCCGCTTCCAGGCGTATGAGGGAGTCGCGGTCCCGCACTTCCCCAACTTCCTGACCCTGAACAGCCCGTACTCGTACAGCGGCCTCTCGTACTTCACGACCATCGAGGGCCAGATGCGGCACATCGCTCGACTGTTCTCCGAACTCCGACGCCGCGACGCCGACCGTTTCGAGGTGACCGAACGGGCAAACACCGAGTACCTCGACGAGTCGACCCGCAGGCTCGCCGACTCGGTGTTCTACGCGGGAGACTGCTCGACGTCGCGCAGCTATTACTTCAACCAACACGGAGAGGCGACTCTCCTCCGGCCGCAGGCCACGTTGTCGACGCTCCGCGAGATGGAGAGCTTCCCGCTCGACGACTACGTCTACGGCTGACGGTGACGCTGCCGGTACTCGTCGGCGACGGCGTCGGCGCGCCGGATCTGCACGGCGTCGACGAGTGACGCGTCGAGCCCGTTGTTGACGAGCAGATGACGCCGGTACACGCGGATCAGCGCGATCTGGAAGTAGACGAACGGGATCAGGATCAGCAGCATCATCCCACCGCGGATCCACAGGGGCCCGGGGATGAACCAGAACGCGACGAGCAGTGGCAGGATCGGGACGAGGCCCCGGATCAGGTAGCGACGGACATGGCCGGGTCCGGTCAGGTCGGCCAGCACCCAGTCGCGCATCGACGCGGGCAGGGGGCGCCCGAGGAGATAGCCGATCTTCTGCAGTGGCCCGGGCCGGTCGTCGCTCATGCGGACATTCTCCCTCATGCCGATCCGGTCGGGACGCGGCACCGGAGCTCTTCTACGAAACGGGATCGAGGAGTTCGGGGCCGTTGTTCGAGACCCGGTTCACCAACGGCGACACCTCGCGGACGGATATCCGGTCGACGAGGTCGGCGGACGGAGGTCGCAGGAGGGCCGGGTCGGCGGGGGAGTCCGGATCGAGCCAGGCGTCCCAGAACTCGAACGGCATGATCAGCGGCATCCGGTCGTGGACGTCGCGCAGGGCGCCGACGGCGTCGGTGGTGATGATCGTCATGCTCGACACCCACGCCGAGTCGTCGCCCGCGGCCCTCGCCTCGGCGGGGCGCCACGCCGCCCACAGGCCGCCCATGAAGAGTCGGGTGCCGTCCTCCGGCGACATGAAGAACGGAGTCTTGGTCGGCTTGCCGTCGGCGCCAGCGGGCCCCTTGCGCCATTCGTACCAGCCGTCCATCGGCACCAGGCAGCGCTTGCCCTTCAGCGAGGTCCGAAACGCGGGCTTCTCGGCCAATGACTCCGCACGCGCGTTGATCAGCAGGGGTCCCTTGCCGAGTTCCTTCGTCCACGACGGGACCAGACCCCACCGCATCGCCCTGATCCGCCGGGCGGCGATGTCGTCGGGAACGCCGTGCTCGTGTCGGTCGACGACGGTCATCACAGTCGTCGTCGGTGCGACGTTGAAGTTCCCCTCGACTGCGCTCGGGGATCGGGAGGACTCGTCGGCGGATCGGGAGGACTCGCCGGCGGATCGTGAGGACCCGCTCGGGGGCGGGTCGATCTCGTTCCGGGCGTCGATCTCGGCGGCGAGCTTCGCCGGATCGGTCGTCACTGCATAGCGTCCGCACATGAGATCCATGCTGGCACGGAACAAGTCGGGGAGGCGAGGCGTTGCACCTGCCGCAACCGTCGAAACCACGATGGAGGAGATCAGGAGGTGAACGCCACCGTGCCCACAGCGACAGCGACAGCCCTGGAGCCGAAACTGGTGATCGGATGGCCGGTAGAATCGTCCGAACACGCGTCCAGTGAAGGGAAACCGGTGTCTGAAGAGAACATCGAGTCCGGCACGTCAGGCACTCCGGAGCCCGACGAGCACGAGGAGACCCAGGCCGAGCTGTCCGAGCGATTCGAGCGTGACGCGCTCCCGCTGCTCGACCAGCTGTACGGTGGCGCGCTGCGGATGACCCGCAACCCCGCCGATGCCGAGGACCTCGTGCAGGAGACGTACGTGAAGGCCTTCTCGGCGTTCGCGTCGTTCCGCGAGGGGACCAACCTGAAGGCCTGGATGTACCGCATCCTCACCAACACCTACATCAACTCGTACCGGAAGAAGCAGCGCCAGCCCGCGCAGTATCCGACCGACGAGATCACCGACTGGCAGCTCGCCGCGACGGCCGAGCACACGTCGACGGGGCTGCGGTCCGCCGAGATCGAGGCGCTCGACGCGCTGCCCGATCAGGAGATCAAAGACGCCCTCGCTCAACTGCCCGAAGACTTCCGGATGGCCGTGTACTACGCGGACGTCGAAGGTCTGCCCTACAAGGAGATCGCCGAGATCATGGACACTCCCATCGGAACGGTGATGTCCCGCCTGCACCGTGGTCGCCGCCAGCTGCGCGACCTGCTCTCCGACGTCGCGCGTGAGCGCGGCATCGGCCGTGCCGATGAGGTAGTGCGATGAACGACGATCAGTTCGAGCAGCTCGACTGCTCCGCAGTCGTGGCCGACATCTGGCTGCTGCTCGACAACGAGTGCGACGCGGGCGCGAGAACGCGACTGCAGGGTCACCTGGACGGCTGCCCGTCGTGCTTCGAGCACTACGGCATCCAGCGGGAACTGAAGGCGCTCATCAGCCGCAAATGCGGGGGCGACGCCGCGCCCGAGGGGCTGCGCGAGCGCCTGCGACTGGAGATCAGGCGATCGGTGACGATCCGCCGCACGCTGTGAGGGCGTGAACTCGGAACACAGAACGGCCCGGTCCTCGATGAGGACCGGGCCGTTCGCCGCATTGCGCGCGTGAGCTGATGCTCAGGCGTTGGGACGCTTGCCGTGGTTGGCTGCGTTCTTCTTGCGGCTGCGCTTCTTACGTCCGCGCTTACCCATGACGGACCTCCTTCGTCGTGCGATCACGTGCGTCGGCCATTGTTTCACGTCCGCAACCCGGTGTGTTAATCGCGCGTGCGGCCGACGTAGGATCGGGCCATGCCTGAAGACGTCGTCGCTGAAATCGTCGCCACCGTTCTGGAAGTGTCGGTGGACGCCGGAGCGCAGGTCGCGACCGGCGACACCCTGGTGCTGTTGGAGTCGATGAAGATGGAGATCCCGGTGGTCGCCGAGGATCCGGGCACCATCGACGAGGTGAAGGTGAAGGTCGGCGACGTGATCCAGGCGGGCCACGTGATCGCCACCTACCGCGACTGACCGCACGTGGCGACGCTCACCGAACTGCTCGCCGAGCACACCACGCTGTCCGACGACGCCGCCGCGCATCTGCAGCGGCTGGTCGCGGAATGGCAGTTGCTCGCCGACCTGTCGTTCGCCGACTACCTGCTCGCGGTCCGCGGCGACCGCGGCGACTTCGTGTACGTGGCGCAGGTGCGCCCGAACACGGCGTCCACGGTGTTCCAGCACGACGAGGTGGGCCACTCCGTCGAATCGCCGGAGAGCCCGCAGGGCGCCAACCCGTTGATCTCGCCTGCATTCGCGACCGGCCGCATCATGCAGGAGGGGCTCGCCACCAGATTCGGAAACCTGCTCGTCGGCCGGGTCGCGATCCCGGTCACGTTCGAGGGCCGGGTCATCGCGGTGCTGGGGCGGGCGGCGGAGGCCTCGGAGACGCGTCCGCCGTCGCCGTTGGAGGCCGCCTACCGCGATGCCGCGCAGGCGCTGTGCGAGATGGTCGTCGAGGGGACGTTCCCGCTCGACGAGGCCAACACGATGGGCCTGTCGACGCCGCGCGCGGGCGACGGTTTCGTGCGGCTCGGTCCCGAGGGCGTCGTCGTGTACGCGAGCCCCAACGCGCTGTCCGCCGTGCACCGCATGGGGTGGACGACGGATCTGTCGGGTGTGGTGCTCGCCGATCTCTTCAACCGGCTGCTCAACGATCCGTTCGAGGCGACCGACGCCGCCGCGATGCTGGCGATGGCCGCGGGATCCGCCGACGACTCCGACGTCCCCGTCCGGGGTCTGCGCATGGAGTTCGACGCCAGGCGCGCCACCGTCCTCGTCCGCGCCGTCCCCCTGCGCTCCCGGGGCCGCTCGCAGGGCGCGGTGCTGCTGATCCGCGACGTCACCGAGGTGAAACGGCGAGACCTCGCCCTGATCAGCAAGGACGCCACGATCCGCGAGATCCACCACCGGGTGAAGAACAACCTGCAGTCGGTCTCGGCGCTGTTGCGCCTGCAAGCGCGTCGATCGAGCAATCCGGAGACCTCGCGTGCCCTCGAGGAGGCCGTGCGCCGCGTCGGGTCGATCGCGCTCGTCCACGAGATGCTGTCGGGCAGCGTCGACGAGGAGGTGGACGTCGACCTGATCGTCGACCGGGTCGGCACGTCGATCGTCGACGTCGCGCTCCCGGACGGCGGCGGGTCGAGGGTGTCGGTGCGCCGCACCGCCCGCCTCGGCGTGCTGCCTGCCGATCTGGCGATGCCGCTGGTCATGGTCCTCACCGAGGTGCTCCAGAACTCCATCGAGCACGGATTCTCGGACGGTCAGGCCGACGCGCAGATCGTCGTCGACGCGCAGCGCGACGTCCGGTCGCTGTCGGTGCACATCACCGACAACGGATGCGGGCTGCCCGACGGCTTCGACTTGGAGAAGTCCGATCGGCTCGGACTGCAGATCGTCCGGACGCTCGTGTCGAACGACCTCGCCGGGCAGATCACGATCGGCCCGGCCCCGGGCGGACGGGGGACCAGGGTGGACCTTCAGATCCCACTGCACTGACAGAAAGCAGGGAGGCCCCGACCGGATCCGGTCGGGGCCTCCCTGTGGAGTGAGGGCAGGTCAGACTGCGCTGCGTGCGCGGGTACGCGCGTTGCGACGCTTGAGCGCGCGGCGTTCGTCCTCGCTCATGCCGCCCCAGACGCCCGCGTCCTGGCCGGTCTCGAGTGCCCATGCGAGGCAGTCGGCCGTGACCGGGCAGCGCTGGCAGACGAGCTTCGCGTCCGCGACCTGTGCGATGGCCGGGCCACTGGTTCCGACCGGGAAGAACAGCTCGGGATCCTCATCGCGACAGATGGCCTTGTGACGCCAATCCATGACAAAACTCCTTCAAAATCTTCACGCCGTGCGCAGGGCGCACGAATGTACGACAGTTGGTCTTCGGTGGGCTGCAACGACGGAATCTCACAGTGTTCTGAGCGGGGCGGCGCGCAGAATTCGGGGGCCGGTCGTTGCGGTCACTATCTGTTGTACTACTGTGCACCGACCTTTGGCTATAGGTCTTCGGTGAATGCCGGATACGTCACAAGGGGTTGGCATCGCGGCCAACGTATGTCTACCGGTGGGTAACTAAGGGGTTACGAGCCCAACGCGGGCGCGACGACATCGAGGACGTGGCGGCGGTGACCGAAGTCTAGTGAGGCGTATTCGCCCAGGTAGTCGCCGTCCATCTGGACGTCGGCCGGGGCCTCGCTGCGGAAGCGGACCCAGTCGACGTCGTCGTTGCGGTACAGGTGCGCGGCCTTCGGCTCGACGCCTCGCAGCAGCTTGGACCCGAGCATGATGTTGCGGGGGACCGACACGGATGTCGCGGCGAAGATGCCCAATCCGTGCTCGAAGTCGGTGCCGGGATTGGTCCGGATCGGGCGTGTCCCGAGGTACGTCCACGGTCCGGTGTTGCTGACGAAGCCGAAGCGGACACCGTCGACGGGCTCGTGATCGGGGACCTCGACGGTGAAGGTCGGGGGAGTGATCGACGGGCGGAAGAACGATCCGACCGTGGTGCGCAGGTACCGGCCAGCGGTGGCGCGCTTGCCCTTGTGGCGCAATTCCTCCATGCGGCGGACGACGATCGCGTCCATCCCCATGCCCGCGTTGAACAGGAACCACCGGTTCAGGGTGTGGCCGAGGCTGATCGGGCGGCGGGCCCCGGAGTCGAGGAGCTCCATCAACTGGGCCGTCGCGACGAGCGGGTCGCGACTCACGCCGAGGGCCCGTGCGAAGACGTTCGCGCTGCCGCCCGGCACCACGCCGAGCGCCGGAAGCGTTCCGCGGTCGGGGGTCTGCATGTCGGGGGTTCCGAGGATGCCGTTCGCGACCTCGTTCACCGAACCGTCGCCGCCGTGCACCACGACGGCGTCGTAGCCCTCGCGGACGGCCGTCGCACCCAGCTCTCCGGCGTGCCCACGGTGCGTGGTGCGTTCGACGTCCACCGTGAAACGGGAGTCGAGCGTGTTCGCCAGCGCGTCGCGCCCCTCAGCGGTGGTGAAGGTCGCGTACGGATTGGTGATGAGCATGACACGCACGGGTCCTCACGATATCCGCTGCGGGGCCCGTGTCCCAATCGGCGATCAGCCGCCCGTACTCTGGAGTACGTGAGCAGTCCCGATACCGACCCCACCACCGGAGCGATCCCGTCGCAGTTGCGTTGGGCCGGACGGATCATCACGGCGCAGGGGCTGCTGGGCCTGATCGTGGCTGTCGTCTACGTGGTTCGCGAAGCATCGGGTCATCATGAGCAGGCGATCAGCGGATACGGGACGGCGATCTGGTTCACGGTCATCGGCGGCGCCGTCCTCGCGGGCGGGATCGCCCTGACCCGCGGAAAGCGGTGGGGACGGGCGATCGGCATGATGGCGCAGATCCTGCTGCTGCCGGTGGCGTACTCACTCCTCACGAGCAGTGCACTCCCCGCGATCGGCGCGCCCGTCGGAATCGTCGCGATCGGTGTCCTGGTGCTGCTCTTCTCGCCCGCCTCGCTCGCCTGGCTGAACGACGAACAGCTCCCGCCGGACGCCGACGCCTAGCGCGACCGTATGGTAGGGGCCATGACGCGCACTCTCGCCATCGCGAATCAGAAGGGCGGCGTGGCGAAGACCACGACCACAGCGTCGGTCGGGGCCGCACTGGCCGATCAGGACGTCTCCGTCCTCGTCGTCGACCTGGATCCCCAAGGCTGCCTCACCTTCTCCCTCGGACACGACCCCGACCAGATCTCCAAGTCGGTTCACGACGTGCTGATCGGCGCCGAGGAGATCGCCGACGTCCTGCTCGACACCGACGACGGCGTGACCCTCCTGCCCGCCACGATCGACCTCGCGGGCGCCGAAGCGCTGCTGCTGATGCGGCCGGGACGCGAGTACGCGCTCAAGCGCGCCCTCGCCGAGGTGGCGCAGGACTACGACGTGGTCCTCATCGACTGCCCGCCGTCGCTCGGCGTGCTCACGCTCAACGGCCTGACCGCCGCGGACGAGGTCGTCGTGCCGCTGCAGTGCGAGACGCTCGCGCACCGCGGTGTCGGGCAGCTGCTGCGCACGGTCACCGAGGTGCAGCAGATCACGAACCCGAACCTGAAGATGCTCGGCACCGTCGCGACGCTCTTCGACGCGCGCACGACGCACAGCCGTGACGTGCTGTCGGACGTCTCCGACCGCTACGAGATGCCGGTGCTGAACCCGCCGATCCCGCGGACCGTCCGCTTCGCCGAGGCCTCGGCCTCCGGCGCGTCGGTGATGCGCGGGCGCAAGAACAAGGGCGCGACCGCGTACCGCGAACTCGCCGACAACCTCCGCGCCTACTGGAACGGCTCCGACCTCGCGACGTACGAGATCGGCGAGCAGTAGAACTCGGCCCTACGAGGAGAGGGCGACGACGGTCGCGCCGCGCTGTTCGACGACCCACGGGCCGAGCACGCGCAACGCCACCGGACGGGCGGCGTCGGCGTCGTAGCCGGCGCGGTCCACCGGGATCGATCGGACCTCGTGCCCGTCGGACAGCTGGCGGACGCTGATCGCCCCGTGCATCGGCAGGAGCAGTTCACCCGCCATCACCGAGCCGGGGCCGATGGCCCCCGGCACCTGATACATCGGGACGGCCGTCGTGCCGTCGATCACGACGGTGCCGGTCCCGGTCCACGCGGTGATCACACCGGAGTCGGTGACGGGCGCGGTGGACGTGGGCAGTGCGGCGTCTCCGGACACGGGATGCGTCGACACCGGCTCAGCCTGCGGCGTGTACACGCGGATCCGCGGTCCGGGGATCCGGCCGGTCTCACCGGTCTCGTCGACGCCGCCGTCGTACACGGCGACGGCCTGACTGGTGTTCGCGATGATCTGCGGGGCCGGACCGTGCGACGTCCGGGTCAGCATGGTCGTGCCCCACTGGATGATCTTCTCGTCCGAACTCTGCGCCGCACCGATGACGGTCAGGCGGTAGCCGAGGTCGCCGTCGCACCGCTCGACGAGCGCCACACGGCTGCCGCCGGGCAACGCGGAGAAGATCCGGCAGTTGGTGCGGCCCGGCGTCTTGTCGGGGTTCACCGGCGCGTCGATCCGCCCGTACTCGATGCCGCGGACCATGTTGGTGCCCCACGTCTCCAGCCGGGTGTCGCCGACGGAGAGCGCGTAGTCGCCGTCGTACGAGAGGGCGACGGACGTGTCGGCGTCGCTGGTCCTGGCGCCCGCGCGCAGGCCGGTGTCGCCGCGCAGGGCGGTCACCTCGCTGCACCCGCGGCTGTTCCGGTAGACGGCCAGCACCCTGTCGGCCCCGCCCGGCCATGCCGCGAGCGCACCGCACAGCTCGTCGTCGCGGGTGTACCGCCACCGGACCGACCCGGTCGCCGGATCGTGCGCGGTGACGGACCCGCCGTCCGCGGTGATGACCGACGCGGCCGTCAGCTGGGGGATCCGGGTGGCCGACGACGGGGCCGTCCACGCCACGCGCAGGGTCTGCGGGCTCTCCTCGGCCGCCGCCGGGGTCGACGGAGCGGCCGGAGCCGTCTCCAGATGCGCCTGGCGGGCGTCACTCGTCGCCCACACCACCAGACCCGCGACGACGACCGCGACCACGATCGCGGCCGTCACGATCAGGTCGACGCGAGTCCGGCGCTCCGGTGCGATCGATTTCCCCATATCGGCGACAGTACGGAAACAGTCAGTCCGACGCGCCGTCGGACGACGGTGCGGCCGCGGCGTCGCCCGCGGGCTTGCCGCCGGAACGGCGACGGCGACGGCGCGGACGACGGGGCTTGTCGCCGCCCTCGGCCGGAGCTGCGTCGGTCGCGGCCGACACCGCGTCGGCGGACTCGTCGCCGGTCGCGGTGTCGCTCGCGTCGGTCGACGCCGCTGCGTCCGGCGTCTGGCCGCCGCGGGTGCGACGACGCGTGCGGGTCCGCTCCCGCTTCGGACGGTCGGCGCGGGCCTCACGACGCTCGTCCGAGGTCTGACGGGCGCCCTCGACGCGGCCGTTCGCGTCCTCCGGGATCGACATCTCCTCGCGGAGGTGATCCGACGTCGAGTACGTCTCGACAGGCTCGGGGATGCCGAGGCCGAGCGCCTTGTCGATGAGCTCCCAACGGTGGATCTCGTCCCAGTCGACGAGCGTCACGGCGATGCCGGTGCGGCCCGCACGACCGGTGCGGCCGATGCGGTGCACGTAGGTCTTGTCGTCCTCTGGGCACTGGTAGTTGATGACGTGCGTCACATCGTCGATGTCGATGCCGCGGGCGGCGACGTCCGTGGCGACCAGCACGTCGACCGTGCCGTCGCGGAACTTGCCGAGCGACTTCTCGCGGGCCACCTGGCCGAGGTCGCCGTGCACCGCGCCCACCTTGAAGCCGCGCTCGGCGAGGTCGTCGGCGACCTTCTGCGCGGTGCGCTTGGTGCGGGTGAAGATCATCGTCGCGCCGCGGCCGTCGGCCTGCAGGATGCGGGCCACCAGCTCGGCCTTGTCGAGGGCGTGCGCCCGGTAGACGTACTGGGTGGTGCGCTCGTGGACCGCCGAGTCGTTGGCCTGCTCGGCGCGGATGTGCGTCGGACGGTTCAGGAACGTGCGGGCCAGTGTGACGATCGGGCCGGGCATGGTCGCCGAGAACAGCATCGTCTGGCGGTCGGTCGGCAGTGCGCCCATGATGCGTTCGATGTCGGGGAGGAAGCCGAGGTCGAGCATCTCGTCGGCCTCGTCGAGCACCAGGATCGCGACCTTGCCGAGCACCAGGTGGCCCTGCTGCGCGAGGTCGAGGAGGCGGCCGGGCGTGCCGACGACGACGTCGACTCCGCCCTGCAGCTCCGCGATCTGCTGCTCGTACGGGCGGCCGCCGTAGATCGAGGTGATCTTCAACGGACGGACGGCGCCGTCGGCGAGGGTCACGTCGACGCCCTTGGACGCGGTGACCAAGTCTTCGGTCACCTGGACGCACAGTTCGCGCGTCGGGACGATGACCAGCGCGCGCGGGGTGGTGTCCAGGGCGCGCAGGCCCGACTTCTCGGCTGTGACGAGCCGGTGCAGCAGGGGGACGCCGAAGCCGAACGTCTTGCCCATGCCGGTGCGGGCCTGGCCGATGAGATCGCTGCCAGCGATCGCGAGGGGGAGGGTCAGTTCCTGGATCGCGAACGTGCGCTCCTTGCCGTCCGCGGCGAGGGCGGCGACGATGGCGTCGTCGACGCCGAGCTCGGTGAACGTCGGAGCCTGATGGTCCTCGTCGACGATCGTCGTCTGAATCGAGTCGTCGACGGTGGTGTCGGTTGTCATGTGCGGTTGTATGCCTCTCGTGTGCTGTGCACGCACACATCGGCTTCGCGGGATCCTGGCTGGCAGGGCCCTCGGCGTGGCATCTGCGGTGCGCGCTCAAGGTTGGACGCGGTCGTCTGGCCCGGCGGCGCCCAGGGGATCGTGTCTTTCGAGGGCGCCAGCTGCGGGATTCTCCCCACGTCTGGCCCGAGTGTACCGCCTTGCATACGCTTGCTCCCATGTCGAACACGTCGAACGCCACCGTCAAGCTCTACGAAGTCCTTCTCGCGGGCGAGTTCGCGGCCTGTTACCGGCTGATCGACGAGTCGGCCATGGCCCCGACGACGTCCGACCGGGTGGCGATCGTGCGGCTGATCGCGGCGGAGATGGGGCACTTCGAAGAACTCGCCGCCCAGCTCGTCGAGGCGGGCGGCGACCCGGACCGCGCGGTCTCGCGCCACTCGAAGGTGTTCGACGAGTACCACCGGGTCACCACGCCGAGCTCGTGGCTCGAAGCACTGGTCAAGATGCACATCGGCGACGGGCTCGCGGCCGACTTCTACGTCGAGCTGGCCGATGCGATGCCGGAGGAGGTGCAGTCGGTGATGAAGTCGGTCATGGACAGCACCGGATCGTCGGACTTCGCCGTCACCCAGGTCCGTGCCGCGATCGCCGCCGACCCGGCGCTGCGGTCGCCGCTCGCCCTGTGGGGTCGACGCCTGCTCGGTGAGGCGATCACCCACATGCAGTGGGTCCTCGCCGAGGAGGACGAGGTGATGGACCTGCTGTTCTCCGGTGACGCCAGCCTGGCGACGGCCGCGTCGTTCTTCGACGCCATCGCCGAGCGGCACGCGCAGCGGATGGCTGACCTGGATCTCGCGTAGAGTCTGTCGCCATGAGCGTTGAGGTGAAGATCGGCATCGACAACAACCCCCGTGAGCTGGCTGTGAACACCACGGCCGCAGGCGACGACGTGCACGCGAAGGTGGCAGCCGCCCTCGCAGGGACCGACGCGGTCCTCGAACTCGTCGACGAGAAGGGATCCAAGGTCCTGATCCCGTCGTCGAAGATCGCGTACGTCGAGGTCGGCAGCTCCGAGCCCCGTCGAGTGGGCTTCGGCGCCTGACACTGACCACCCCAAGAACGAGGAGAGACCCGCCGGACGCGTCCGGCGGGTCTCTCGAGTCTCGGGGGATCAGCCGCGCGCGATGTCCTGCTTCGGGACGCCGGACAGTCCGCTCCACAGCAGTGCGACGGTGGTCTCGACGGCGGCCGACTTGTCGATCGGCCGGTTGGCCTCGACCCAGTAGCGGGCGTTCACCTGGCTGGCGCCGACGAGCCCAGCTGCGAGCATCCGCGATCGGTGCGGGTCGAGTCCCGAATCCTGCATGACGAGTCCGTAGACGGCGTCGACGCAGGCGTCCGTGGCGCCTTCCACGCGCCGGATGACGGCGGGGTCCATCGCGTCGGACGCGAAGATCAGGCGGTAGCCGGAGTTGTCGTCGTCGATGAAGTCGAAGAAGGCCTTGACCGCGGCCTGCACGCGTTGGCGGTTGTCGGTCGTGGTCAACAACGCGGTGTTCACATCGGCGACGAGCTTCTCGGCGTGCGAGTCGACGACGGCGATGTACATGTCGAGCTTGGACGGGAAGTGCTGATACAGCACGGGCTTGCTGACTCCGGCGTGCACGGCGATCTCGTCCATGCCCGCCGAGTGGTATCCGCGTTCGACGAAGATCTCGCTCGCGGCGTCCATCAGCTGGCGGCGTCGGGCGCTGCGGGGCAGGCGCGTGCCTCCGCGGGCTCCAGGAGCGACCGCGCCCGTCGTGGGGACGGAGGATTTGGCTGTCGGCATTACTGAAGAGTACTCGCCGTGTTCGTCTGACCCGCCATGTGCCGACTCCATGCCTCGCGGGGGTGGCTACGGAAAGGTCGGCGGCACTTGTGAGAAAGTTGTGACGTGACCGGTACACCTGACCCCGGGGTGACTCGCCCCCGACGCCCACGGCCTGATCAGCCGTTGCGCGCTCGTTGGGATCCGACCGTCGACGACGAGGACTCGACGAACGAGACGTCGTCGAACCCGTTCGCGAGATTCGTCCGCGCCTTCGGTTGGCGTGCGTATGCGATCCCGGTGCTCGCGGTCCTGACGGTGCTGCTGCTCGTCGCCACGGTCCGCGGTGGCGGGGGCACCACGGCCGACAGCGCCGACGCCGACCCGGACATGCGCAACGCCAAGGTCAGCGAGGAGACGCACGCGATCGGCGTGCCGACCGGCGACATCGCCGCCGACGCGCTGCCCGCGGGCGCGCTGCCCGACGGCGGGAAGTTCACCACCAAGGGCACGACCGAGTTCCGCGTGGTGTCCGGATCGGGTGACCGATTCGGCACCGGCAAGCAGGTGTACACGTATTCGGTCGAGGTGGAGAAGGGCATCGACGCGTCGCAGTTCGGCGGCGACAAGTCGCTCGCGAAGTTCGTCGACACCACACTCAACAATCCGCGCAGCTGGATCGGCGGCGGCGAGGTCTCGTTCAAGCGCGTCGACAAGGGCGTCCCCGACCTGCGCATCTCGCTCACGTCCACCGACACCACGCACGAGTTGTGCGGCAATCAGATCAAGCTCGAGACGTCGTGCTTCTACCCGCCGGATCATCGCGTCGTGCTCAACGAGGCACGATGGGTGCGCGGCGCCCGGCCGTTCGACGGCGACGACGTCGCCTACCGCCAGTACCTCGTGAACCACGAAGTGGGCCACGGCATCGGATACGAGAAGCACAAGCCGTGCCCGAAGGACGGCGACCTCGCGCCGATCATGATGCAGCAGACGTTCGGCACCGCGAACAAGGACATCATGGCCCTCGACCCCGACATGAAAGCCGACCGGTCGCTCGTCTGCCGCCCCAACCCGTGGCCGTACCCGACCGAAGGGGAATGAGCCTCCCGCCGCTCGTCGAACCGGGCGCCGAACTGACGCGTGACGAGGTCGCGCGGTACAGCAGACACCTGATCATCCCGGACGTCGGAGTCACCGGGCAGCGGCGACTGAAGAACGCGCGTGTGCTCGTGCTCGGCGCGGGAGGGCTCGGCTCGCCGACACTGCTGTATCTGGCCGCGGCGGGCGTCGGGACGATCGGGATCATCGACTTCGACACCGTCGACGAGTCGAACCTGCAACGGCAGGTGATCCACGGCGTCGCCGATCTGGGACGGCCCAAGACGCACAGTGCGCGCGACTCCATCGCCGCGATCAACCCGCACGTCGACGTGGTCGTCCACGACGAGCGGCTCGAGCCCGAGGGCGCCGTCGACCTGTTCGGCCGGTACGACGTGATCGTCGACGGCGCCGACAACTTCGCGACCCGCTACCTGTGCAACGACGCCGCCGTCCTCGCGGGCAAGCCCGTGGTGTGGGGATCCATCTACCGATTCGACGGTCAGGTGTCGGTGTTCTGGCAGAACGCGCCGGACGGCAGGGGACTCAATCTGCGCGACCTGTACCCGCAGGCCCCGCCGCCGGGGACGGTCCCGTCGTGCGCCGAGGGCGGCGTGCTCGGCGTCCTGTGCGCGTCGGTCGGGTCGATCATGGCGACGGAGACGGTGAAACTGATCTGCGGCCTCGGCGAATCGCTGCTCGGCAGGCTGATGACGTACGACGCGCTCGCCATGACCTACAAGGCGGTCCGGCTCGAGCGTGACCCGGCGGGCGCGTCGATCACCGGACTCATCGACTACGACGAGTTCTGCGGCGTCGTGTCCGACGACGCCGCGGCCGCGGCTGCGGGCGCCACCTGGACGCCCGCCGAGCTGCGGGACGTGCTGGCGGGTCCGTCGCCGCCCGCGGTCGTGGACGTCCGCGAACCCGTCGAGTTCGAGATCAACCGCATCGACGGCGCGGTGCTCGTCCCGGTCGGCGAGATCGAGTCGGGCCGCGGGCTCGGCGACCTCCCGCACGACCGCCGGATCGTCGTCTACTGCAAGACGGGAGTCCGATCCGCGCGGGCGCTCGCGGTCCTGCACCGCGAGGGATTCGCCGACGCCGTCCACCTGGGCGGCGGCATCGCCTCGTGGGCGGCCGCCGTCGACCCGACGATGCCCGTCTACTGACCGCGTCGGACGCCGCCGAGTGGCACGATGGAGTCACGACGAAGGGACCCGCGATCATGTGCCGCAACATCAAACCCCTGTTCAACTTCGAGCCGACGGCCACCGACGACGAGGTGCGGGCCGCGAGCCTGCAGTTCGTGCGGAAGGTGTCCGGCTACAACGCTCCCAGCCAGGCCAACGCGGAGGTGTTCGAGCGCGCCGTCGACGAGATCGCCGCGATCACTCGGCGACTCATGGATGAGTTGACGACCGCCGCGCCGCCTAAGGACCGCGAGGTGGAGGCGGCCAAGGCCAAGGAGCGCTCGGCCAAGCGGTTCGCCAACCAGGCCGGTTGACGCGCGGCCGATCACGGTGTCGCTGCACGATAACCAGGCGGTCCGTGGGTAGTCTGACGAGGTGACCACCATCGTCGAGCCGCCGGTACAGGTGCTGACCACGTTCGGATTGACGGCTCACCCGCCGATCGCGATGGACGGCGTCGGCTGGCGGGTCGGCGAAGTGGTCCTGACCCTGGTGCCCGACCGCGCACGTGCGGCGTGGTCGGCGACCGCCCGCGAGAACCTGTACGTCGAGGGCATGCGCATCGCGCGCCCGCTCCGGGCGTCCGACGGCCGGTACGTCGTGTCCGGCTGGCGTGCCGACACCTATGTGGCGGGCAGCCCGGAACCGCGCCACGACGAGGTGCTCGCCGTCGCCGAGCGGCTCCACGCGGCCACCGCGAAACTCGAACGTCCACGCTTCCTGCTCCAGCCGCCGGCTCCGCCGTTCACCGACGTCGACGTCTTCATCGCCGCGGACCGTGCGGCGTGGGAGGAGACCCCGCTGCGGTCGGCGCGAGCCGCCGGGATGCCCGAGCCGGAGTCGGAGGACGCCGCCCGGAGCCTCGCCGAACTGAAGACCCTCGCCGATTTCCGGCGTCCCGTCGACCTGCCGTCGCAGGTGGTTCACGGAGACCTCTTCGGCACCGTGCTGTTCGCGGGAGCCGCTGCCCCCGCGATCACCGACGTGGTGCCGTACTGGCGGCCCGCGGCGTGGGCGTCCGCCGTGATCGTCGTCGACGCCCTCGCGTGGGGCGGGGCCGACGAGGAGCTCGTCGAACGCTGGTCCGACATCCCCGAATGGCCGCAGATGCTGCTGCGCGCGGCGATGTTCCGCCTCGCCGTCCACTCGATGCATCCCCGCTCGACGGCCGGAGCCCTCCCCGGACTGATGCGTGTCGTCGACATCGTCCGGATGATGGTCTGACTCCCCGGCACCTACCGGGTGAGGCGGGCGTCGCGCATCACGACGCGGTCGTCGACGATCGGAGTCCCCTCGGCCCGCAGCTTCGCGAGCTGACGTGAGCGCAGACCGGTCGCCGGGCGGCCGGAGGCCGGGACCACCCGATGCCACGGGAGATCGGCCGAGTCGGTCCGCATGATCCACCCGACGATGCGCGGACTGGACAGTCCCGCTTCGGCGGCGAGGTCGCCGTACGTGCTGACCTTGCCGGGTGGGATGGCGGCGACGAGCGCGCGGACGGCCTCCACCTGAGCCTCGGTGACCGCGGGCATCGTCAGAGCAGGTCGCGGACCAGGCCCGCGACCTCACCGGGGACGAGGAACGGGACCATGTGTTCGGTGTCGACGTGATGGACCGTCACCGACTCCGACCGGTCCGCGGCGCACGCGGCGAGGAAGTCGGGCCCGACGAAGGGCGGTTCGACGCGGTCGGCGACGACCACGTGCGTCGGCAGTCCCGCGGGCGGGAGGACGAACTCGCGGGCCATCTCGCTCCACGCGACGGCCGCGCCGGGGGTGGACACCCGCCACTGCACGCCCGAATCGGTGGCGACGAGGTGGTCGGCGATCTCCGCGTCCAGGATGTGGTCGGGGACCTCCGCCCAGCCCTCCATCCGCTTCGCGGCGGCCGCGGCGGCCGCGTCCGGATAGCCCCAATGGGCGAGTGAGGACTCCGCGTACTCGCGTGCCGTCGCCGGGTGCAGGCCCTGGGCCGGGTCGAGGAGCACCAGCCCGGAGACGACGTCGGGCCGGGCGTGGGCGAGCCGGATCGCGATCGCTCCGCCGTACGAGTGGGCCAGGACGACGGCGCGTCGACCGGCGGGTACGTGGTCGTCGAGCGCGGCCGAGAGCGCCGCGACGTGATCGGCGATCGCCCACGGCGGCTCCCACGAGCTGGCACCGTGGCCGAGCAGGTCGGGTGCGACGATCCGCACGTCGGGGAGGTGCTCGGCGGCGAGGAACGACCAGCGTTTGCCGTGCCCGGTGAGCCCGTGCAGGGCGACGACGATCGGCGTGTCCGCTTCGTCGGGACCGAACAGGTGGGTGTGCAGTGTCTGGCGTCCGGACATGTGCGCCACTCTACGGGCGTCGACCGGCCGCGGAATTGTCGGACGGGCGTGGTTCCATGTGTGCATGGCCCGCCCCGACACCCGACTGATCGTGGCTCCCGCGTCGGCCGGAACGCTGCGGGAGTGGCCCGAGCACGTCAGGCCGGTGCTGCACGGCCCGCACGCCGCCGATCCCGCACGTCCGTGGCACCCGTTCCGGGTGCACGGCGGTGCGGGCACCGGCAAGACGGCGTTGATCACCGATGCGGCCGTCGCCCGCCTGCTCGATCCCGGCGTCGACCCCGAGTCCGTGCTGGTCCTCGCGGCCAATCGGCGCGCGGCGACGGCGCTGCGCGACGAGATCACCCGCCGTGTCCTGTCGGCGGGCGGCCGACTCGGCGGGGCCTTGCGCGAGCCGCTGGTGCGGACCGTCCACTCGTACGCGTTCGCGGTCCTCCGGCTCCAGGCTCAGGCGCACGGGAATCCGCCACCACGGCTGGTGACGGGATCCGAACAAGACGTGGTGCTCCGCGAACTGCTCGCGGGCGACGTCGAGGACGGAGCCGACTACTGGCCGGCGTCGCTGCGTCCGGCGTTGACGACGAACGGTTTCGCGCAGGCGCTCCGCGACCTCCTGATGCGGGCCGCCGAACGCGGTCTCGGGCCGAAAGACCTCGCCGACCTCGGACGTCGGCACGATCGGCCCGAATGGGTGGCGGCCGGATACGCCTACCGGCAGTACGAGGAGGGCATGCTGCTGCGCGGAGCCGTCGGTCTCGACGCGCCGTTGGCGAGCGCGACGGCCGTCGACGCCGCCGAACTGATCGGATCGGCGCTGT
Source organism: Gordonia spumicola (assembly GCF_009932475.1). Lineage (GTDB taxonomy): Bacteria > Actinomycetota > Actinomycetes > Mycobacteriales > Mycobacteriaceae > Gordonia > Gordonia spumicola. The sequence goes on along the minus strand of NZ_BJOV01000005.1, from coordinate 2,282,389 downwards.
CGGCGTTCGCGACCGACGCCGGTCTGCTCGCGGCGCAGCGGCAGCGCATCCGGCACCTCCTCGTCGACGACGCGCAGCACCTCGACCCGCAGGCCGCGCGGCTGATCGAAGCGCTCGGCGCCGGAGCCGACTCGGCCGTCGTCGCCGCCGACACCGACCAGTCGGTGTTCGGCTTCCGCGGTGCGAGCCCGCGCTTCGCCGACGGTCTCGCCGCCGACGGGGTCCGCGACATCGTCCTCGACGTCGATCACCGCAGCAGTGCTCAGGTCAACGCGGTGGCGCGCGTCCTCACCGCCCGGCTGCCCGGCGCCAGGCCGCATCCGTTCCCGGCGATCGCGGACGCGGACGCGGTCGGTGACGCGAGCGTGCGCGTGTTCTCATCGGCGTCCAAGGAGGCGACGGCCGTCGCCGACACGCTTCGGCGGGCGCACCTGTTCGACGGGGTGCCGTGGTCGGAGATGGCGGTGATCGTCCGCTCGGTTCCGCGGGCGTTGCCGGCCCTCCGTCGCGCGTTCTCGTCGGCGGGCGTGCCGATGGCGACGCCGACCGACGACACGCCGATCCACCGCCAGCGCGCGGTGCAGGCGTTCACCTCCGCGCTGCGTCTCGCGTCTGGCGGGACGGTCGAGTCGGACGAGGTGATCGCATTGCTGACCGGCCCGATCGGCGCGGCGGACCCGGCCGCGCTGCGACGGCTCCGCAGAGCGGTCCGGCGCATCGACGATTCGGCGGGCGTCGACCGCGATTCGCTGATCTCGCTGTCCCTGGCGCTGTGCTCGGACGATGCGGCCGACGAGTACCTCGCGTCGATGTCCGACTTCGAGGCGATGCCGTTGCGACTGGTGACCAAGGTCGTGCGGGCCGCGCGCAAGGCCGCGGGCTCCGGTGTCGGCGTGGAGGAGACGCTGTGGCGGGCGTGGCAGGCGAGCGGACTCGAACGGCGCTGGCGGGCGCGGTCCCTGCGGGGCGGCCGCACCGGTGACCAGGCCGACCGGGACCTCGACGCGATGCTCGCCATGTTCGAGGCGGCGGGAGCCTTCACCGACAACCTGCCGTCGGCGTCGCTCACCGAGTTCGTCGACTACCTCGCCCAACTGCAGATCCCGCGGGAGTCGCGGGTGGCCGTCGCCGCGTCCGACACCGTCGCGGTGCTCTCCGCGCACGCCGCGTCGGGACGCGAATGGGAGGTCGTCGCGGTGCCCGGTGTGCTCGACGGGCTGTGGCCGTCGTTGCGCAGCCGCGGCAGCATCCTCCATACGCCCGCTCTCCTCGATCTGCTCGACGGTGTCGACGCAGATGCGGTCGACATCATCTCTCGCGGCGCGGTGATGCTCGCCGAGGAACGTCGGCTGCTGCTGGTCGCGTGCTCGCGCGCGCGGTCGAGGCTGCTCGTCACCGCGGTCGAGGACGGAACCGGAGACGCATCGCCGTCGCGTTTCGTCCCCGAGATCGCCGACGCGCTCGGCGGCTACGGCTCGGACTCGGCGGACGACGCCGAGCCGGACGAGATCCCGCTCGACCCGGGTGTCTCTCGCGTGCTGTCGCTCCCGTCGCTGGTCGCCGACCTGCGCGCCGCCGTCGTCGCGGGGACCGAACAGGTGCTCGCGGGCGTCGTCGACGCTCCCGACGAACGGACGTCGTCGGCGGCCACGCTGATCGCCCGCCTCGCGCAGGCCGGGGTGCCCGGAGCCGCGCCCGCCGAGTGGTTCGGCCTGATGGGACCGAGTACGGACGAGCCGCTGTGGACACCCGACCGCGGCGCCCGGTCGTTGTCGCCGTCGACTGTCGAAGCGCTCAGCCGATGCTCCCTGCGGTGGATGATGGAGCGTCACGGCGGCCGCGACGGCGATGCCGAACAGGCAGTCACGGGAACGCTCGTCCACACGCTGGTCCAAGCCGTCGCGGGTCGGATGGATCCGACGCAGGTGAGCGCGGCGCTGCACGAGGTGTGGGGCCGGGTCAGTTCGCCCGCCGAGTGGTATTCGGCGCGTGAACTCGAACGGACCGAGGCGATGCTGACCCATTTCCGGGACTGGCTGCGAGCCTCGCGCGGCGAACTGACCGAGGTCGGCGTCGAAGTGGAGCTGAGCGCCGACCTGCCGCAGTCCTCGCCCGACGACATGCCGGTCCGACTCGTCGGACGCATCGACAGGCTCGAGACCGATGACGCGGGCCGCCCGGTGATCGTCGACGTCAAGACCGGGAAGACGGTGATCAGCGTCGCGGACGCCCAGCAGCACCCGCAGTTGGCCGCGTACCAGCTCGCCCTGCTGCTCGGCGGCGTCGACGGCGTTCCGCCTTCGCAGCCGGGAGGCGGGCGACTCGTCTACGTGAACTCGGCGAACAAGAAGACCGGGGCCGCCGAACGACTCCAGGAGCCGCTGACGCCCGAGCAGGTGCAGGAGTGGCTCGACGTGGTGCGCGCCGCCGCGACGTCGAGCGTCGGTCCGGTGTTCACGGCGACCCCGAATCCCGGTTGTGGACATTGTTCGCTCGCCGCAGCGTGCCCGGCGAAACTCCGCGGAAAGGCGGTGACCGATGACTGATTCTCGACTGCGCTCGAATAACGGGGAGACGCGCTCGAATAGCGGGGAGACGCGCGCCAGGATCGGTGCACGTTCGCTCGCGGCGGCCCTCGGACTGCCGCCGCCGACCGACGAGCAGGTCGAGGTGATCGAGGCCCCGATGGAGCCGATGCTCGTGGTCGCGGGCGCAGGCGCGGGCAAGACGGAGACGATGGCCTCGCGCGTGGTGTGGCTCGTCGCCAATCAACTCGTCGGTCCGGACGAGATCCTCGGCCTCACGTTCACCCGCAAGGCGGCCAGCGAGCTGGCCGCGCGCATCCGGCGCAGGTTGTCGATGCTCGCGGGGAGTCCGGCGCTGCTCGAATGGGATCCGTCCGGTGTCCTCGCGGCCCGTCTGCGCAGCGCCGACACCGAGGTCAGCACGTATCACGCGTATGCGGGCAGGCTGATCGCCGACTACGGTCTGCTGCTGCCGGTGGAACCGACGTCGACTCTGCTCAGCGAGACCGAGTTGTGGCAGCTCGCGTTCTCCGTCGTCGCCTCGTGGCCGGGCGAGCTGACGACGACGAAGGTGCCGTCGTCGGTCACCGAGGCCGTGTTGCGGCTGTACTCGGAGATGGCCGAGCACCTCGTCGACGTCGAGACGCTGCGGGAGTCGGGGCACGACTTGTACGGGCTCATCGACTCGCTGCCCAAGGGCGCGGGGCAACGAGCCGAGCCGAGCCAGAAACTCCGCGGCTACCAGGCCGTCATCGACGAACGGCGAGAGTTGATCCCGCTGGTCGTCGCATTGCGGGAGTCCATGACGGCGCAGGGCGCTTTGGACTTCGGCAGTCAGATGTCGCTCGCGGCCCGACTGGTCGCCACGCATCCCGAGGTGGTGTCGGCCGAGCGGTCGGGGATCCGCGCCGTGCTGCTCGACGAGTACCAGGACACCGGTCATTCGCAGCGGATCCTGCTGTCGAAGCTCTTCGGCGGCGTCCAGCCGACCGGCACCCCGTCGATCGCGGTGACGGCCGTCGGCGACCCGATCCAGTCGATCTACGGCTGGCGCGGGGCGTCGGCCGCCAACCTGCCCCGGTTCGCCCTCGACTTCCCCCGCAACGACGGGACCGGCGCGCATCGCCGGGAGCTGCTCACCAGTTGGCGCAACTGCGACGCGGCGCTGTACCTGGCGAACCGGACGTCCGACGAGCTGCGGCGGCGCGGAGTTCCGGTCAGCACCCTGCGGGCCCGCCCGGACGCGCCCGAGGGGACCGTCCGACTGGCGTTGACCGACACCGTCGTCGACGAACGAGTGTGGATCGCCGACCGCGTCGAGGACTACTACCGGTCGGCCGAACGCGACCACGTCCCGCCGCCGACGACCGCGGTCCTCGTCCGACGCAACGAGGACTCGGCTCCGATCGCCGCCGAACTGGAACGCCGCGGCATTCCGGCGGAAGTCGTCGGCATCGGCGGACTCCTGCACGTTCCGGAGATCACCGACATCGTCGCCACCCTGCGGTTGATGTCCGACCCGATGGCGGGGACGGCGGCGATGCGCCTGCTGACGGGCGCCCGCTGGCAGTTGGGCGCGGCCGATCTGGCCGCGCTGTGGCGGCGGGCGCGAGAGCTGGCCGCGGGCAGCGGACTCCCGACGACCGGAGCCGTGACCACGCCCGACGCGCTCGGCGACGCCCTCGACGCGGCGCTGCCGGGAGAGTCGGTCGACTCGGCGGGACTGTGCGACGCCCTCGCCGACCCGGGCGACAGGGCCCGCTACAGCGCGCCGGGATACGAGCGGATCCTGACCTTCGGCAAGCAGTTGGAGGGCCTGCGCAGACGGATAGGTCAGCCGCTGCCCGAGCTCGTCGCCGACGTCGAACAGACGACCGGGGTGGCCGTCGAAGCGCAGATCCGCGCGCGTCGGATGCGCGGGCGGATCACCGGCCGCGAGCATCTCGACGCGTTCGCCGACTACGTGACCCACTACTCGGAGCGATCCGGGGCCACCCTGCCGGGCCTGCTGGCGTTCCTCGACACGGCGGAAGCCGTGGAGAAGGGCCTCGAGGCAGGCCGGGTCGAGGTGGCCGAGGAGCGTGTCCAGATCCTGACCGTCCACGCCGCGAAAGGGCTGGAGTGGGACGTGGTGGCGATGCCTCACGTCGCGGACCGGATCTGGCCGAGCGGCAAGGCCGAGACCACGTGGCTCGGGTCGGCCCGCGAGCTGCCCGCGTCGCTCCGCGGCGACCTCGCCGACAAGATCGGCGGTGAGGGCTATCCGCCTATCGACCTCGCGGGTCTGGCCGACCGGAAAGAACTCGAAGCCGCCATCGACGAGCACAAGGCGGCGGTCAACGATCGGCGACTCGACGAGGACCGTCGTCTGCTGTATGTGGCGCTCACCAGGGCCAAGCACACGCTGCTCGTGTCCGCGCACCACTGGTCGGAGTCGGGCGACAAGCCGCGCGGCGGCTCGCCGTTCTACACCGAACTCGCCGAACTCGTCGCGAGCGCCGCGGCGGGCGAGGTCGAGGGGGTCGACGCGGCGGCGTTCTCGATCGACGTCGACGCGCCCGCGCCTGCGCCCGACGCGACCAACCCGCTGACCGCACGGCAGGTGTCGGTGACCTGGCCGGTCGACAGGCTGGGGGAGCGGCGTGCGCCGATGCAGGCCGCGGCCGACCTGGTCGCGGCCGCCCGTGTCGCCCAGGGCCTGTTCACCGTCGACGACATCGCCTGTGATCATCCCGACGTCGTCGCGTGGCGGGCGGAGGTCGACGTCCTGCTCGACGAGCACGCCCGCGACAATGATCGGGTCGTCGACGTCGAACTGCCCGGGCACCTGTCGGTCAGCCAGCTCGTGGAGCTCGACACCGACGAGCAGGCGTTCGCGGCCCGCCTGCGTCGGCCGGTCCCGTTCCGGCCGAATCCGCTCGCACGTCGCGGCACGGCGTTCCACGCGTGGGTGGAACGGAGGTTCGGCGCCACGCGGCTCCTGGACATGGACGAGCTCCCCGGAGCGTCGGACGCTGCGTCCGGCGATGCGGGCGACGACGAGCTCGCGGTCCTGCGGGCGGCGTTCCTCGCGTCGGCGTGGGCCGATCGGACCCCCGTCGAGGTGGAGGTCGGATTCGAGACGGTGATCGGCGAGACCGTCGTCCGCGGTCGGATGGACGCCGTGTTCCGCGACGGCGACGACTGGCTGGTGGTCGACTGGAAGACCGGGTCGGTGCCCGAACCGGCCAAACGCGGATCGCTGTTCGTTCAGCTCGCCGCCTACCGCGTCGCGTGGGCGCAGTTGATGGACATCGACGTCGACAAGGTCAGGGCCGCGTTCCACTACGTCCGGCACGATGTGACGCTCGAACCGGACGACTTGCCGGACGCCGACGGTCTTGCGGAGATGCTCCGCGCGCCAGGCCACGGGCAGTAGTAGCCTCAGCCTGTGCGTAAACGACTGCGCCGCCGGCAGGGCGGCCTCGTGGACGAGCCGGACTACGCGCTCGTCGGCGTCGTCCGGATCCCCGAGATCGAGAAGAGCCCGGCGCGGGCCATCGGCCGCCGAGTCCTGTGGGCGTTGATCGCCCTGTTCGTCTGTTCGGTCGTCGTCTACCTCGACCGCGACGGATACCGCGACGCCAAAGAGACGCCGCTGACCTACATCGACTCGCTGTACTACTCGGCGGTCACGCTGTCGACGACGGGATACGGCGACGTCACGCCGATCACCGAGTCGGCGCGGCTGGTCAACATCATCTTCATCACGCCGCTGCGCGTGCTCTTCCTGATCGTGCTCATCGGCACCACCCTCGAGGTGCTGACCGAACGGTCGCGGCAGGCCATCAAGATCCAGAACTGGAGAAACCGCGTGCGGAACCACACGATTGTCGTCGGCTACGGCACCAAGGGCCGTACCGCGGTCGACGCAGTGATCGCCGACGGCGGAAAACCCGCCGACATCGTTGTTGTCGACAACGACCCGGGCGCGTTGGAGGCCGCCGCGACGCACGGTCTGGTCACGGTGCGTGGCGACGCCACGAAGTCGGACGTGCTTCGCCTTGCCGGCGTGCAGTACGCGTCGGCGATCGTGATCGCCGCCAACCGCGACGACACCGCGGTGCTCGCGACTCTCACCGCGCGCGAGATCAACCCGACGGCCAAGATCGTCGCGTCCATCCGCGAGGCCGAGAACACCCACCTGATGCGACAGTCCGGCGCCAACTCGGTGGTCGTCTCGTCCGAGACCGCGGGCCGTCTCCTCGGCATCGCGACGATCACGCCGTCGGTCGTCGAGGTCGTCGAAGACCTCCTCAGCCCCGAGGAGGGGTACGCGATCGCTGAGCGCGAAGTGGAGCCGTCGGAGACCGGCGGCTCACCCGCGCACACGAAGGACCTGGTCCTCGGTGTGGTCCGTGAGGGCAGGCTGTACCGGGTCGGCGAACCCGAGGTCGAAGAGATCGAGGTCGGCGACCGGCTCCTGTATGTCCGCCAGGGCGGGCCGTCCTGATGGCGTCGTTCGAGTTCCACCGACCGCCGATGCTGGCGCGCGCCGAGTTCGACCGCGGCGACGAGATCCGCAAGAGCCCGGAGCGGCTGGTCGCGGGCTGGGCGGACGCCCTCGTCCTGCGGATCGACCACCAGGGGCGATTCGCGGTGACCGGGGACGGCGCGATCGCGTGGGAGGCGGCTGTCGGTGAACGGCCGCCGTCGGACGCCGTCTTCATCGGCGTCGACGGGGTCCATCGGTGGGCGGTCCGGGCCGACGAGGTGGCAGGCGACGTCGCCGATGCACGGACCGGTTCGCACCGGCTGTCGCCCGACGAGGCCGGGATGCTCGCGACCGCGCTCGGAATCCTCAACTGGCATCGCGCGGCACAGTTCTCGCCGGTCGACGGCGACCGGGTGACCGCGGTCAACGGCGGGTGGATCCTCCGCACCGGAGCGGGGGACGAGTTCCCGCGCACCGATCCGGCCGTCATCATGCTGGTCCACGACGGCGCCGACCAGATCCTCCTCGGCCGGCAGGCCGTGTGGCCGGACAAGTGGTTCTCGACGCTCGCGGGCTTCGTCGAGCCGGGGGAGTCGCTGGAGCAGTGCGTCCGACGGGAGGTCGCCGAGGAGGCGGGCATCACCGTCACCGATCCCCGCTACCTCGGGTCGCAGCCGTGGCCGTTCCCCCGGTCGCTGATGCTGGGCTTCGAGGCCGTCGGCGACCCGACCGAACCGCTGGAGTTCCGCGACGGCGAGCTCGCCGACGCGCAGTGGTTCCACCGCGACGAGGTGCTCGACGCGCTCGAGCGAGGGGCCGATTGGGGAGCGGACGTCCCCGATCTGAAGCTCATGCTGCCCGCAGGCATCTCCATCGCGCGCAACCTCGTCGAGGCCTGGGCGCACGCACCGCGATAAAGTCTCGGCCATGACCTCTGAGAATCCCGCGCTCACGCTGTACACGACCACCTGGTGCCCGTTCTGCAACCGGCTGAAGGCCGGTCTGGACCGCAACGACGTCGAGTACACCGAGATCGACATCGAAGCGAACCCGGATGCCGCCGAGTTCGTCGGCAGCGTCAACAACGGCAACCACGTGGTTCCGACCGCGCTCTACGCGGACGGCTCCACCGCCACCAACCCCGCGGTCGGCGAAGTCATGTCGAAACTGGGGCTTCTGTAGGGCCCGACCTGGACAGGCGCGGTTCTGTCGGACCCTCGTGAGATCGTGGTGACGTGGCGATGAGAACGGCGCAGACGGGAGCGCTCGCGGGTTTGGACCCGGAGCAGCTGGAGGCGGTGACGGCTCCGCGCGGGCCGGTGTGCGTGCTCGCGGGCGCGGGCACCGGCAAGACGCGGACCATCACCCGCAGGATCGCGCATCTCATCGAGTCGGGCCAGGTGAACCCGAGTCAGGTCCTCGCGGTCACGTTCACCGCGCGGGCCGCGGCCGAGATGCGGGAACGTCTCGCGGGACTCGGCGTGTCCGGGCCGGGCGGCAGCGTCGTCGCGCAGACCTTCCACGCGGCAGCGCTCCGCCAACTCCGGTACTTCTGGCCGTCCGTCATGGGGTCGACGCAGTGGGAACTCCTCGACCACAAGTTCCGGCTGGTGGCGCGCGTCGCCCGCGACCTCGGACTCGACTCCGCCGATCGCGACCTGCTGCGCGACCTCGCGTCGGAGATCGAATGGGCCAAGTCGTCGGCGATCAGTCCCGCCGCCTACGTCGACGCGGCGAAGGCCGGCCGCCGCGACCTGCCGACCGACGCCCGGACCGTCGCGCAGATGTTCGCCGCCTACGAGGACGCGAAGACGTCGTACGACGGAGTCCGTCTCCTCGACTTCGAAGACCTCATCATCTTCACGACCACGATCCTGCAGGCCGAACCGTCCATCTCGGACGAGTTCCGCGCCCGCTACCGCAGCTTCGTCGTCGACGAGTACCAGGACGTCACTCCGATCCAACAGAATCTGCTCGACGCGTGGCTCGGTGAACGCGACGACCTCACCGTCGTCGGCGACGCCAACCAGACCATCTACAGCTTCACCGGGGCGACCCCCGATCACCTGCTGAACTTCACCCGCCGATTCTCCGACGCCACGCTCGTCCGCCTGCAACGCGACTACCGCTCCACGCCCGAGGTGGTCGACCTCGCGAACACGGTGATCGGCAAGGCCAACGGCCGCATCGCCGGCACCCGTCTGCAACTCGTCGGGCAACGCCCGTCCGGCCCGGCTCCGGTGTTCTCCGAGAACGAGGACGAGGCCACCGAAGTCGGGACCGTCGTCGGCGAGGTGAAACGGCTGATCCGCGCCGGTGTCCCCGCCACCGAGATCGCCGTCCTCTACCGCGTGAACGCACAGTCCGAGCTGTACGAGGAAGAACTGTCCGCGGCCGGGATCGACTATCAGGTCCGAGGTGACCAGGGATTCTTCTCGCGCCCCGAGATCATGGCCGCGATGCGTCGGCTCACCGCGCTCGCCGACGGTCCGCCGCCCCCGATGCCGGTGCTCGACGCCGTCCGCCGGGCACTGGCCGCTGTCGGGCTCACCGACACCGAACCGGCGGGCGCCAACGCGAAGGCCCGCTGGCAGCAGCTCCTGCGTCTCGTCGAAGTGATCGAGACGATCGTCGCCGAACAGCCGTCCGCCGACTTCGCCGCCGTCGTACGCGAACTCGACAGTCGGTCCAAGAACCGACACGCACCGACCGTCGACGGAGTCACCCTGTCGTCCATGCACGCCGCCAAGGGCCTCGAATGGGATGCCGTGTTCCTGACCGGACTCCACGAAGGGTCCGTTCCGCTCGGACGCGCCACCGGGACGCAGGAAGAAGTGGAAGAGGAGCGTCGGCTCTTCTATGTCGGCGTGACTCGCGCCCGCGAACATCTCCACCTGTCCTGGAGCCTGTCCCGCGGCGACGGCCGACGCGCCACCCGCAAGCGGTCCCGGTTCCTCGACGGCGTCCTGCCGACCCCGCCGTCCATGCGCGACGAACCGCGCCAAGAACCCGACAAGGACGTCTTCCGCAGCCTCCGGGCATGGCGGAAGGATTTCGCCGACCGCAACGACGTCATGCCTGCCAACGTCCTCAGCGAAGCGATGCTCCGCACCATCGCCACCGACCTGCCGGTCGACATGACCGAACTCCTCGCCGTCCGCGGCTTCGGACCCGAGCGGGCCGACCTCATCGGCAGCGAGGTCCTCGCCGCGGTGGAGGCGGGTCTCGGTGGAACATAACCGCAGGTAGAAAATGGGTTGTGCCGTATGCGACCCGCACCTAAAGTAGTTCGAGTAAGTGACACGCCCAACTCGGCGTGTGGTGGAGACCTGGAATGGAAAGGGGAGTCGAATCAAATGATTGCAAAGCATTGGCGTGTGGCATCAGACCATGCCGCACCGGCAGGAGCAGTGGCGCGAGAGCGCCAGCGATTCCCCATGACCCGTCCAGGCGCTCGACAGCCGTTCCGACAAGACTAGTGATCCACTAGCAGGAACATCACGAGGCCACGGCGAATCGCGAAACGCGAACCCGTGGCCTTTCTCGACTGTCTGTCGAGTCGGCCGGGGTTCATCAGAAACACCCGTTCATCTGCGATGAGAAAGCCCGACTCCATGAGTACCACCACACTGTCACCAACCACCGACGACACCGTCAGGCGACGAGACGTCGAACTGCCCTGCCAGAGCGGCGACGCCGACCTCTGGTTCGCCGACCAGCCCAGCCTCCTCGAGGAGGCCAAGGCATTGTGCAAGACGTGCCCGCTCCAGGCCCAGTGCCTGGACCTCGCCCTCGAACGCTCCGAGCCCTGGGGCGTGTGGGGCGGCGAGATCTTCGACGGCGGCGTCGTCATCGCCCGCAAGCGGCCGCGAGGGCGGCCTCGTAAGAACGCCGTCGCCTAGATGTTGCGCGTCGTGGTGTTGTTCTACCCCGGCCGCGTTCCATCCGTCGTTCTTCTGGGCTCTGCGTTCGTTTCTCGTGTGTGACATTTTCGTCCACACGCCCTCCGGCCCGGGTGGCCGAGGTTTCGACCCGGCCGCTGCGCTATCGCTCCGGGCCCTGCTCAACCAGCATGAGGGCTCCAACGCAGAGACGAATGGCGACTGGCTGAAACCCTGTACGACGCAGGCCGGGCGAGGCGGCGTGGACATGGTTTGAGAGCCCTCCGCAGCGCGCGAGCCGTTAGGCGAGCCCGCGAGGACTGCCGAACAAACCATGTCCACGCCGCATCGCCCGGCCGGACAGCGGAACACAGGGAGAGGGGTCAGGCGATACCGTCGACCCACTGGGCCATGATCGCCCGGTACGGAGCCTCCGCATTGAGCTGGGCGGCGATGCCGACACATCCGATGAGGACGCGGAACACCATCACGTACTCGCGGGGGACGTTGAGGTTGCGGGACGTCTTGTAGACGTCGCCGGTGAGGTCCGTGGCCTTGCCCGCCGCACGTTGGAGCCACTTGCGGGTGAAGTGGAACGTGTCGCTGTACAGGGGGTCGACGTACGGCTGGAGGTATTTCGCGAGGTCGTCCGGGCTCACGCGGTCGGCGTGCGAGGCGCGGATGAAGTCGGTTTCGACCATGAGGTCGCGGAGTTCGTCGTACTTCTTGTCACGGGCGAGAGCGAGGATGGGTCCGGTCATCGGGGGCAGCCCGTCGGGGTAGCGGCCGATGGCGCCGAAGTCGAGGATGCCGAACCGGCCGTCGTCGAGGACGAAGAAGTTGCCGGGATGGGGGTCGCCGTGCAGGAGTCCGACCCTGGTCGGGGAGCTGACTTCGAAGGTCGTCATCTTGGTGGCGGCGGCGTTGCGTTCTTCCTGGGTGCCGTCGGCGATGATCTGGGAGAGGCGTTTGCCTTCGACCCATTCGGAGATGATCACCTTGGGGGCGCTGGCGATCACCTTGGGGACGACGAAGTCGGGGTCGCCGTCGAAAGCCTTGGCGAAGGCGCGCTGGTTGTCGGCTTCGCCGATGTAGTCGAGTTCGTCTTCGGTGCGGTCGATCAGCTCGTCGAACATGCCTTTGACGTCGGTGCCGGGGGACAGCTTCTGGATGAGCCCCGACATGCGGCTGAGTGTCTTGAGGTCGGCTTTGAGGGCGTGGTCCGCACCCGGGTATTGGACTTTGACGGCTACGTCGCGCCCGTCCTTCCAGACGCCTCTGTGGACTTGGCCGATGCTGGCCGATGCGGCGGGTTCGTCGCTGAACTCGAGGAATCGTTCCCGCCAGCGGGTGCCGAGCTGCTGGTCGAGGACCTTGTGGACGGTCTTGGCGGGCATCGGCGGTGCTTCGGCCTGCAGTTTGGTCAGCGCTTCGCGGAAGGGTTCGCCGAACTCGTCGGGGATCGCGGCCTCCATGATCGACAGGGCCTGCCCGACCTTCATCGCGCCGCCCTTGAGTTCGCCGAGCACGGCGAAGAGCTGTTCGGCCGTCTTGTTCATGAGCTCGGCGTTCACTTCGTCTTTGCTCTTGCCCGTCATGCGCTTGCCGAGTCCGCCGACGGCGCGGCCTGCCATGCCGAGGGGCAGTGCGGCAAGTTTCGCGTTACGTCGGCCCTGGCCGCGTGTGATCTCGCTCATGGTGTCCTTTCGCCGTCTCCGAGGATAGTTGACCGCCCTGACAGTGGCCGAGGCTAAGCGGCAGTTGCGGACCTCGCGGTGCACCCGCACCTGGGGTGAACTGGCGCGATGTGTGACGCGAGGCGCGACGGGCCGGTGCGGAACTCGAGTGTTCGACCGACGAGGCTCGGGGCGGGTCCGTCGTCCGCGGTCAGCAGCGCGATCGTCTCGTCGAGTTGTGCGTGGGCGACGGCGACGGTGGCGCGGAGCACCGCGGGGTCGGCGTGGCCGACGACGTCGAGGAGTCCGGCGGCGACGACGGGCCACTGGGGATCGAAGTCGGTGAGGTGCATGTCGGCGCACCGCAGGCAGCTGGACGTGCCGGGCAGGACGAGGGGCCCGACGACGCCGAGGCCGTCGCGCAGGTGGACGGGCATGTGCGGGTATCCCGCCGACATCAGCCTGCGGGTGATGCGCGGGTCGACGACGGGCTGGTCGGCGAGGACGATCAGCCCCGGTGCGATGGCGTCGTCGACGACGATGCCGGCCCCGGTGAGCGAGGAGGCGAGATCGCGCGCGACGTCGCCGCGCCCGATGATGTGAACGGAGAGGGTCCGCGGCGTCGGCCGATCGGTCGGGACCGCGCAGCCCGCGGCGACGAGCCTGTCGAGCATCGCGCGCAGACTGCGTGCGTCGAGTCCCACGGACCGGACCCGGCGCGCGATGGACGGGTAGTCCGCCGGTTCGCGCAATGTCTGCAGGAGCGATGCGACCGCCCGCGGGGCGATGCGTGCACCGACTTCCAGCAGCACCGACGTCCCGGGGTCGCACCCGACTTGCACGGTGCCGTCGCGCCTGGCGACGACGGGATATCCGGGCAGCAGCACGGGCAGGCCGGGGTCGTTCGCGAAGTCCGTCATGGCGTCACGATGTCACCATTGCCCGTTTTCGTCGAACGCGTTGTCCACAGGCTGATCAGGCCTTGTCGTCGTCGCCCTTGTCGTCATCGGTGAGGCTGCGTTCGAGTTCGGCGATCGCGTCGTCGAGCGACGAGTCGCCGCCGATCATCCGGTCGATGAAGCCTGCGGGCGAGTCGAGGTCGTCGCCGTCGGGGAGGAGGTCGGGGTGGCCCCACACACTGTCCCGGACGGTCACGTCGGACGCCTCGGTGAGTTTGGTCCACAGATCGGCGGCCTCACGGAGCTTGCGCGGCCGCAGATCGAGGCCGACGAGTGTCGCGAACGTCTGCTCGGCCGGGCCGCCGGTGGCGCGTCGACGACGCATGGTCTCGGTGAGGGCCGCGGTGCTCGGGATTCGGTCGGACAGCGCGTTGCTGACGACAGTCTCCACCCAGCCCTCGATGAGGGCGAGCAGCGTCTCGAGGCGCGCGAGAGCCGCCTGCTGTTCGGGCGTGGTCTGCGGTTCGAACGCCGCGGCCGAACCCATCAACTCCTGCAGCTTCGACGGGTCGCTGAACAACTGTTGCGGGTCGATGCCTTCGGCGAGGTTCTGCATGCCGCCGAAGTCGATGCGGATTCCCCGGCCGTACTCTTCGACGGTCGCGAGAACCCGCTGCTTGAGCCACGGCACGTGACTGAAGAGCCGGACGTGGGCGGCTTCCCGCGCCGCGAGGAACACGACGATCTCCTGGGCGGGCAGGTCGAGCCCCTCGGAGAAGCGTGCGATCGCCTCGGGCAGCAGGACGCCCGTCGTCGGCGGAGCCAGCGGAAGTCCGATGTCGGTGCCGGTCAGGACGTCTTTCGCGAGGGTGCCGAGGCCTTGGCCGAGCTGGCTGCCGTACATGCTGCCAGTCATCTGGCCGAGCATGCCGAGCATCGGACCGGCGAGGGCCTTCGCCTCCTCCGGGAGGCCGTCGGTCATGCCGGCAGCCATTTGCTGGGCGACCGGGTCGCACAGTGTGCGCCAGGTCGGCATGGTGTTCTCCAGCCAGTCGACGGGAGTCCACGCCGCGGTGGTCGTGATGCCTGCGGGCAGCGTCGTCTGCTCGTCGAGCCAGACTTCGGCGAGACGGACGGCGTCGGCGACCGCCGACGACTCCTTCTCGAGCATCGGGGTGAAGTTCCCGATCTGTTGGCGGGCCATCGACGCGGCGACGTCGTAGTTCACGGGGCCCGATCCGCTGCCCGGCGTCATGCCCGAGCCCATCCCGCTGAACATCGAGCCGAGCTGGTTGAACAGCTGGCCGAGCATGTTGGGGTCGAAGCCGCCGGGATTCTGACCGTTGTCGTCACGACCGTCGTCGTTGTTCGACGACGAGAATCCGAAGGGAAGATCGTTCATGTTCTCCACGGTACCGGCATCGGCCGACCTCCCGGCGGGCTCGCGGCGATGTGCTCGGATACCCTGGATCAGATGACGAGCATCCGCAGTGGCCGCCGTGTCGCCACGATATATGTGGCAGTGGCGCTGCTGGCAGTCTTCATCGGCCTCGGACTGTTCGTGCGGGTGCCGTATGTGGCGCTCGGCCCCGGTCCCACCGTGAACACTCTCGGCACGATCGCCAACGACGAGGGCGACCAGGTGCGTGTGGTGCAGGTGGTCGGCGGCGTCGACCCCACCCCGAAGGGTCATCTGAACCTGACGACGGTCTCGCTGTACGACGGACTGACCCTGTTCCAGGCGATCGGCAAATGGCTGTCGTCCGACTACGAGGTGCAGCCTCGCGAGGCCTACTACCCGCCGGACCAGAGCGAAGACCAGGTCCGGCAGGAGAACCAGCAGCAGATGTCGGGGTCGGAGGACAATGCGACCCTCGCCGCGTGGAACTTCCTCAAGCTGCCGACCGCGGTCGGCGTCCGCACGGTGGCGGACTCCTCCCCGGCCAAGGGCGTGCTCGCCGACGGCGACCGGATCCTCTCGATCGGCGGGCGTCCCGTCGCGACGATGGAGGCGGTGGCGTCGGCTCTCGGCGCTCATAGGCCCGGTGACGTCGTCGACATCGTCTTCCTGCGCGACGGCAAGCAGCAGACGTCGTCGGTGACGCTCGGCGCTCGACCCGATGACAAGAATCGCCCGTTCCTGGGCGTCACGATGCGGTCGGTCCCCGCCGATCCGACCAAGGACATCCGGTTCGACGTCGGCGACATCGGCGGACCGTCCGCGGGACTCATGATGACGCTGTCGATCATCGACCAGATGACTCCGGGCGACCTGTCGCACGGCGAATTCGTCGCCGGGACCGGCACCATCGACCCGTCGGGCAAGGTCGGCGAGATCGGCGGGATCGACCACAAGATCCGCGCCGCGAAGGACGCGGGCGCGACGATGTTCCTGGTGCCTGCGGGAAACTGCTCGCTCGCCACGTCGGACGCACCCGACGGGATCGAACTGGTCAAGGTCGACACCCTCGCGGGCGCCGTCGACGCGCTCGGCACCATCGGCACCGCCAAGTCACGTCCCCACTGCTGACGTCAGGCGGGGAGAGCGTCCGCGGCGGGAGTGCGGCCACGGACGAGGAGGAGATGCGCCGCCGTGCAGACGGCGGTGATGCCGACGACGATCACCAAGGCCGCCCAGAATCCGGACGAGCCGTTGAACGACGCGATGAAACCGTCACGGACGTACGTCATGGGCATCAGCGGATGCAGCCATTTGAGTGCGCCGGGAACGGTCTCGATCATCCACACGCCGCCGAACGAGAACATCTGCAGCATGATGCCGGCCAGGGCGGTCACCGAGCCGACGACGTAGCCGCCGATCGCGAACATGACCCCGATGACGGCCGTGTGCATCAACGTCGCCGCCGCGACCATGAGCAGCGTCTGCGCCAGATTCGCCGGGTCGGGTGACGGGCTCAGGAACGACCACACGCCGACGGTGCACGCGGCCATCGCCGCGAGGCTCACGCCGCAGACGAATGCGACCCGCCGCAGCCAGGCGCGGATCCCGATCGTGCGGGCGGCGGTGACCGATGCGCGGAGCGGGCGGCAACACATGAACACGATGAGCGGCACGATCGCGGTCAGCATGATCAGCAGCAGGGGAGCGCCGCCGGGGCCGTTGAACTGTGCGGCGGCCAGGTTGGTCGCCTTCGTGTCGACGGGGGTGGCGAGCAGGTCGGCGAGCGACTGCTGCTGGACGTCGTCGCCGAGGTCGGGCGCCTGCCGGGCGCCGTCGGACAGACCCTGATGGAGTTCACCCGCGCCGTCGTCGACTTGGCCCGCACCGTCCGCGAGCTGCTGCGCGCCGTTCGCCGCATCCGTGGCGCCCTGGTGGAGCTCTCCGAGGCCCGCGCTCAGTTCGTTCGCTCCGCTGCTGAGTTCCGCCGAGCCCGCGACGAGTTGCTCCACACCCGACCGGTAGTCGGCCTTCGGGTTCGTCAGTTGGTTCGCGATCTCCCGGCTGCCCGACGTGAGCTGGCCGAGGCCGTCGACGACGCCGGTGAGTTCGTCGACGATGCCGCGGATCGACGGATCGTTCGGCAGCGCCTTCTTCAGTGCTTTCAGCTGGTCGGCGATGCCCTTCGCGTCGACGCCGCCGACGATGGAGTCGATGCCGTCGGCGAGTTCGGTCGCGCCCGCGCCGAGTTCGTCGGTACCGCTGCGCAGCTCGGTCAGACCCGCGGCGAGTTCGCCTGCGCCCGCCGCGAGCTGGCCGCCGCCGTCGGCGGCCTCGGCGGTGCCGGGCACCAGTTCGTCGCGCAGGCCCTTGGCGAGTTCGCCCGCGCCCGCAGACAGTTCACTCGTGCCGTCGTGCAGTTGCCCGGAACCGGTCGCGGCGTCCTTGAGGCCGCCGCTCAACTCGTCGAGGCCCTGCAGGACGGTCTTCACGCTGCTGCCCGCGGTGCCCTTGACGACCTCGGCGCGGATCGCGGACATCACGCTGTCGCCGATGCTCGACGCGAGAAGGGTGTTGTTGTCGTTGTACGTGATCGAGATCAGCGCGGGAGCCTTCGTGGTGTCGCCCAGGCCCGACAGCGTCGCGGAGAAGTTGGTCGGAATCGACACGACGAAGTAGTAGTCGCCCGAGGCGAGGCCGTCGACCGCGGTCTCGGTGTCGACGGCGTCGAACTTGAGCGCTCCGGAATCGAGGAGC
This sequence comes from Gordonia spumicola, assembly GCF_009932475.1. Lineage (GTDB taxonomy): Bacteria > Actinomycetota > Actinomycetes > Mycobacteriales > Mycobacteriaceae > Gordonia > Gordonia spumicola. The sequence continues at coordinate 2,264,778 of NZ_BJOV01000005.1, read as the reverse complement.
GTCTGCTTCACCTCGTCGCCCGCGGCGAGACGATCGGCGCCCGAGCCGACCGCGATGTCGTTGTTCACCAGGGCCACGGGCATGTCTTCGAGGGTCTCGGTCGGATCCCACATCGCCCACATGTAGACGGCCGCGAACGCAAGCGGAACAACAACGACGACGGCGAGCAGGGCACGTCGAATGCGGCTGTCGTGCCACGGTCGGCGACCTGTCGGTTCGGCGACGGCGGCCTCCGCCGTCGGCGTCTGTGTCGTCGGATCTTCGTTCGTCACGCCCACTCCCAGTTGATCGTTCGATCAAGTAAATGGGGTTGACGCTATCCGGTGATCCCGATCACGCAAAGCGATGTGGGAATCCTGTCCCGAATCGTGCGCTTGCGACGGCCGATCAGAAGGTCGACGCGAGTGCGTCGAGCACGTTGGGCGCCAACGTCGGATGCGTGCGCAGGTCGGATTCGGTGTGCGGCTCGTCGTCCGTCGCTCGCAGCGAGAGCAGCGCGAGGCGTTGGCCGGTCCGCAAGACACCCGCGATGAGCCTGGCCTCGCGGCGATCGGGGTGCGTCCGCGCGGCATCGCGTGCGGCCGCGTCGGCGGCGTCCGGGTCGGCGAGCAGCGGCTCGAACGCCCGGTCCAACGCCGACTCGGCGTCGGGCGGCAGCACCGTGATCTCGGTGACGATCGCGCAGCCGACGACGGCGTCGGGCCAGCTCACCGTCGTCAGCAGCTGTTCAAGGTCGCCGTCGGAGGTCTCCTGCACCACCGGACTGAGCGGTGACTCGTCGGTCGGGTCGACGAGGTCGGGCGCCTGCGCCGCCAGGAAAGACGTCGGGACCAGCGCGAACAGGGTGGCCGGCGATCCCCACGGCGACGCCGCGACGTATCCCGCGCACTGCGCGAGGGCGTTGCCGAGGTCGGCCTGGGAGAAGTTCTGCGGCTGCTGTGGAAAGGTCACGGAACTCATTGTCACAGGTGGTCTCCGGTCGCGGAGAAGTCAGTCGCATTCGTCGCGGTCAGTACTCTGTGGAGAGTAGCCGGTGCCTGCTCCGGCGGTCATGCGAGAAACAGGAGACTCACAGTGGTTGGAATGCGTGGTTCGATCGGTCGACCGACGCTGTCCCGCAGGTCGAAGATACTGATCGGAATCGGCGTCGCGCTGCTTCTGATCCTGCTGATCGGACCCCGGGTGGTCTCGATCATCACCGACTGGATGTGGTTCTCCGATCTCGGCTACTCCGACGTCATGTCGACGATGGTCACCACCCGGCTGGTGTCGTTCTTCGTCGCCGCGCTCGTCGTCGGAGGCATCGTGTTCGCCGGGATCTACGTCGCGCACCGCACCCGACCGGACTTCCCGCCGGTCAGCGGTCCGGGTGATCCGCTCGAGCGGTACCGCGCGGTGATCGGTCGTCGACCGTGGATCGCGGGCGTCCTCCCGGCAGTCCTGATCGGGTTGATCGCCGGTCTCGTCGCGCAGTCGTCGTGGGCGACGATCCAGACGTTCATCCACTCGGAGTCGTTCGGCGAGACGGACCCGCAGTTCGGGATGGACATCAGTTTTTATGCGTTCACGCTGCCGTTCATCAGGCTGATCCTCGACCTCGCGTTCATCGCGGTCGGCGTCGCCTTCGTCGGCAACCTGATCACCCACTACGTGTTCGGCGGACTCCGGCTCGGCGGCGGCGGGCGCCGCGGCATGCTGTCGGGTCCGGCGCGGGTGCAGCTCGCCGTCCTCGTCGGCGTCTTCATCCTGCTGAAGGCTGTCGGCTACTGGCTCGACCGCTACGACCTGCTCTCCAGTGATCGACGCGGCGACATCTTCACCGGCGCGACGTACACCGACGTGAACGTCGTCCTGCCGTCCAAGCTGATCCTGATGGCGATCGCGATCGTGTGCGCCGTCGCGTTCTTCGCCGCGATCGTGCTGCGCGACCTGCGCATCCCGGCGATGGCGACGGTTCTCATGCTGCTGTCGGCACTCACCATCGGAGTGATCTGGCCCGCCGCGATGGAGCAGTTCTCGGTCAAGCCGAGCGCCGACTCGAAGGAAGCCGAGTACATCAGCCGCAACATCGCGGCCACGACCGACGCCTACCGCATCCGCGAGGGCAAGGACGTCACCTACGTCGACCGCTGGACGAGCTCGCCCGCCGATCAGGCGAAGGTGAACTCCGACGACGCGACCCTCTCGAACATCCGAGTCCTCGATCCGGCCGTCGTGTCGGCGTCGTTCGTGCAGCGGCAGTCGTTGAAGAACTTCTACGGCTTCCCCGACCAGCTGGCCGTCGACCGGTATCCGGTGAACGAGGACGGGACCAAGCAGATGCGCGACTTCATCGTCGCCGCACGCGAACTCGACCCGCAGAAGTACAACGACAACCAGAAGAGCTGGATCAACAAGCACACGGTGTTCACGCACGGCAACGGTTTCATCGCCGCGTACGCGAACACCGTCGATTCGCCGGCGACCGGGGCCGAATCGGGCACCGACGGCGGCGGTCTGCCGAAGTTCGTCGTGTCCGACCTCGAGTCGATCCGTCAGGCGGGCTACAAGACGCAGCCGATTCAGGTGAAGCAGCCGCGCATCTACTTCGGTGAGATGATCGCGAACGTCGATCCCGACTACGCGATCGTCGGATCGGACGACGGGAAGGCCCGCGAGTACGACAGCGATCAGTCGACGTACACGTTCACCGGGGACACGGGCGTCTCCCTCGGCAACTTCGGCAGCCGACTCCTGTACGCGATCAAGTACGGCGAACGGAACCTGCTGCTGTCGGACGCGATCAACAGCAAGTCGCGCATCCTCTACAACCGGGATCCGCGCGACCGCGTCTCGAAGGTCGCGCCCTGGCTGACGACCGACTCGAAGACGTACCCGGCGGTCATGGCCGACGGCTCGGTCAAGTGGATCGTCGACGGCTACACGACGCTCAAGAACTACCCGTACGCGCAGCGGATGTCGCTGTCGGCGGCCACCGCCGACTCGCGGGTCGACAATGCGGGCCAGACGGCGCGCACCCAGCTCGACGAGGACGTCTCGTACGTCCGCAACTCGGTGAAGGCGACCGTCGACGCGTACACCGGCGAGGTGAAGCTGTACCAGTTCGACACCAGCGACGCGGTGCTCAAGACGTGGATGAAGGTCTTCCCCGGCACGGTGCAGCCGCGGTCGGAGCTCGACAAGCAGCCCGACCTGCTCAGTCACCTCCGGTACCCGGAGGACCTGTTCAAGCTGCAGCGTCAGTTGTTGACGAAGTACCACGTCGACAACCCGGCCGACTTCTACCGCGCGAACAACTTCTGGTCGGTCCCGAACGATCCGACGGTCGACAACTCGACGCTCCCGCAGCCGCCGTACTACTTCACCGCGGCCGCGCCGAACGGATCGGGCAAGCCGCAGTTCCAGCTGACGTCCGTGACGACTCCGCTGAACAGGCAGAACCTGGCCGCGTACATCACCGTCGGCGCGGACCCCGACGGCTACGGCAAGCTCACGGTCAAGACCACGCCGACGGACTCGCAGACGGTCGGACCGAAACAGGCGCAGGAGGCGATGCGGAACGCGGTCGCGTCCGAGACGACGCTGGCGCAGGGGTCGGTCAACATCACGTTCGGCAACCTGCTGACTCTGCCGGTCGGCGGTGACGGCGTGTTGTACGTCCAGCCGCTGTACACCGAGTCGAAGGCGAGGGACTCCGCGGTGCCCAAGGTGTTCCGCATGCTGACGTACTACAAGTCGCCGTCCGACGGGCGGATCCGCATCGGCTCGGCACCGACGATCGGCGAGTCGCTCAAGCAGGCGGGCATCGACCCGGGGGCCGCCACCGTCCCCGATCCAGGCACGCCCAAACCCGAGCAGCCCAAGCCGCAGCCGCAGCCGCAGCCGACGGAACCGGGACCGTCGAAGGAGCCGACGCAGGCGCAGGTCGACGCGCTGAACGCGGCCGTCGCGCAGATGGACGCCGCCCAGAAGAGCGGCGACTTCGGCCAGATCGGTGAGGCTCTCAAGAAGTTGAAGGCGGCGCTGGCGGACTACCCGTCCGGCAACTGACCCGATGTAGACATACCGCGACGTAGACGAACCGCCGAGTCCCGACTGGGGCCCGGCGGTTCGTCTGTCAGGGTCTCGTTTGTGAGGGAGTGGAGGTCAGCGCACCTTGGCGAGGTAGCGGTCGATCTCCGCGGGCGTGTTGTCGGGCATCACCGGCGAGTGGTGCAGGTGCGTCGTCAGGTACCGGAAAATCATCGCGGCCGACACCAACGCTCCGAGTGCGAGGACGCCGTACGTGATGTTCATCGTCCGGTTGGCCGGCAGATCGGCGAGCGTGATCAGCCACAGCGCGGACAACGCGCCGCCGGCCAGCATCAGGATGAACGCGACCAGGCTCATCGGGTGATTGCCGTGGCTCTCGTGATGGATGTTGGGATCTGCCATGTCGTCCTCCTGAACTCGGTGCGGTCCTCGGCCGGGCCGGACTGGTGCATCTCACCCTACTCTCGAAGTGACTGCCATCACATTTAGTCGGCTGTCGATCGTTGCTCACGAACGGCCTCCATCGGCTCGAAACGCGATGTCAACAACGTTTACACTCCGCAATGTCGAGTAGTCGGGACTCGGCGTGTATTCGGGAAAGGGCCGGTATGCCACCGCTCAGTCGTCTTGTGAAGATCCAGTTGGTCGTCGTGCTGTTGCTGGGTCTCGTGGCCTCGGCATACGGCGGAATCCGCTATGCGCGCATGGATCAGGCGGTCGGCGTCGGCGTGTACCGCGTGACCGTGGAGATGCCCGAGGCGGGTGGACTGTTCCCCGAAGCGCAGGTGACCTACCGGGGTGTCGCGGCCGGTCGCGTCCGCGACCTCAGGATGACCGACACCGGCATCGACGTCGATCTCGTCCTGGAGTCGAGCGGCGAGCAGATCCCGGCGTCGGCGGTCGCGGTCGTCGCGAACCGCTCGGCGATCGGCGAGCAGTTCCTCGACCTGCAGCCGGAGTCGTCCGACGGTCCGTTTCTGCACGAGGGATCGCGGATCGACGCGTCGCACGTCCGCTTCCCGCCGAAGCTCGAGGAGGTGACGCGCGCGGCGATCGACCTGACCAAGACGGTGCCCGTCGACGATCTGCGCATCACCGTCACCGAACTGGGCAAGGCGTTCAACGGCCAGGGCGACAATCTGACGAGGCTCGTCGACTCTCTCGACAAGTTGTCGCAGACCGGCGTCGAACGGCTCGACGACACGATCGAGCTGATCAAGAACTCGCGACCGGTGCTCCGCACGCAGGCGGAGCAGTCGGACGAGATCCTGTCGTGGTCGAAGAACCTGGATCTCGTCGCGTCGACCCTCGCGTCGTCCGACCCCGCGGTCCGCCGCATCCTCACCGACGGCCCCCGCGCCGCGAGTGCGCTGTCGGCGTTCCTGGACAGCAACGGCTCCGACGCGACGACCCTCATCCATCAGCTCGGAAGCACCGTTCACGCGGTCGAGCCCGCGTCGTTCGTCACCGGTATGACGTTCGCGATGCTGTCGTCGCTGTCGGCGAGCAGCCACACGACGTCGTCGCTCGACGGACAGATCCGCTTCGGCATCGTCTTGGAGACCGGCAACCCGCCGAGCTGCACTCAAGGCTATGAGAGCACGCAACGGATGATCGACGAGATCAAGGCGCGCAACCCCGACTTCGACGTGAACTACGACGACTTCCCGTTCAACACGAAGGCCGGGTGCACGGTGCCGACCGGCAATCCGACCGCGGTGCGCGGCGCCAACAACGCGGACCTGTCCAATCCCGCCTTCACACAGCCGTGGGACTCCAAGCCCAAGCGCGACCCGGACAAGCTGAACCTGAATCCGCTCGCCAACCAGTTGGCCGGGCTGATGGGTGTCCGAACGCGCTGACCGTCGGGTACGTGCCGTCGATCACGGTGGACGGCAATGGATTTGCCTCTCCGGTTCACCGCTGTGTATCGTAGTCGATGCAACGCGGGGTGGAGCAGCTCGGTAGCTCGCTGGGCTCATAACCCAGAGGTCGCAGGTTCAAATCCTGTCCCCGCTACCACCAACGAAGACCCGGACCATTCGGTCCGGGTCTTCGTGCATTTCGCGGACTGTGCCTGCTGGAATGTTGCGGGCCGATGGTCGGGAGTGATCCTTGACACTCGCGCCTTCTTAATCATACGCTCATCCAAAATTTGTATGAATGGAGAGCTGATGAGATCGAAGCGTGCGGTAGTCCTCGGCGGCAGCGTCGCCGGCCTGTGCACGGCGGGTGTGCTGGCACGACACTTCGACGAGGTGGTCGTCCTCGAACGCGACGAACTGCCGCCGGGCGCCGAGCACCGTCGAGGCGTGCCGCAGAGCAAGCACCCGCATTTTGTCCTCAACTCGGGCCGTCGTGCGATCGGCACGATCTTCCCCGGCTTCGAGGACGCGCTGATCGACGCAGGCGGCATGCTGCTCATGCCGTCGAAGGACGCGGCCTACTGCGAGAAGGACGGCTGGGCGGCCCGTAAGACGAGCCAGATGACGATGGTCTACAGCTCGCGCGTCCTCATCGAACGCGTCCTCCGTGATCGGGTCCGCGAGGTGCCGAACATCGAGATCCGCGAGGGCGTCAGCGTCACCGGCCTGCTCACCACCGATGGCGGAACCGCGGCCGGTCGGATCACCGGTGTCACCTTCAGCGACGGCGACGTCCAGTCCCTCGCCGCAGACCTCGTCGTCGACGCTCTCGGTCGCGGCAGCAAAGTCCACGGCTGGTTGGTCGACGCAGGCTGGGCGGAGGCTCCCGAGCAGACCTTGGACGCCAAGGTCACCTACACCTCCCGGTGGTACGACCTGCCCGCCGACCGGCCCGCGGACTGGTGGTGGCAACACATCGTCGTGACACCCACCCAGGACACCGGCGAGCACCCGGAGGAGCACGAGTACCTCTCGAACTTCTTCCCGATCGAAGGCGGCCGCGTGATCGTGTGCATGGGCTCATGGGGCCTGACGATGCCGCGCACGGTCGAGGACTTCGAAGCCGCCGCCGACCGCGTCCGCACGCCCGTCTTCGGGCAGGTCTCCCGCGAATGCGAGCCGCAGTCCGGCGTCCACGTCACGAAGTCGACTGGTAACAAGTGGCGCCGCTACGACCTCCTCGACACCCCGCCCGTCGGGCTCATCGCGATCGGCGACTCGATCTGCGCGTTCAACCCGTTCTACGCCCAGGGCATGAGCTCGGCGGCGCGCTCGGCGCTCGTCCTCGCCGACGTCCTCGGATCGCGCACCATGATCGACGCCGCGTTCCACCGCGAGTTCCTCGACAGGCAGAAGGCGTCGCTCGACGTCCCGTGGATGCTGGCGATGGCCCGCGACCAGGCGTACGACTTCGCCACCGGCACCGAGACCGTCGCCCCGTGGCGCCGCAAGCTCGCCGCCCGCTTCAGCTGGCCGGTGTTCAACGCCATCACGTCGGCCGCCGCCGAGGACGCCTACGTCGACGAGAAGTTCACCGGCGTGTTCAACCTCGACACGTCGCTGAAGGAGATCAGCACCGACCCGAAGTTCATCCTTCGGGTGCTCCGCTACAAGGTGCGCGCCGCCCTCGGCCGCACTCGCATCCCCGGCGGGTTCGACGTCACGAAGCTGCCCCCGGGCACCGACTACACCGATCCCGACAATCCCGTCGCGCACAGTCCGGTCTACGTCGAACGACAGGTGTCGGCATGAGCTTCACCTGCGAGCCCGCGGCCCGCGAAGTGGCCGATCACCTCGGATTCGTCTGCGACGACGCGAATCCGATCGTCACGTTCCGCAATCCGTTCGGCCTCGACAACTGGACGCTGCCGGTCCTGGAACTGCTGATCGTGGCAGGCGCGGTGTTCGCGCTGATCCACGCGTGGCGACGCTGGCGACGCGACGGCGACGCGGTGAACCTCACCCTGTGGTTCGGTTCGCTCGTCTACCTCGCGATCATCGAGCCGCCGTTGTACTTCCCGTCGTGGTTCGGGCTCGACGAGTACGTCGGGTTCATCTTCTCGCACAACGTGTTCACCGTGCAGTTCATGTTCGACAGACTGCCGCTCTACATCGTCGCGTTCTACCCGGTGATCTCGGCCGTCACCTACGAAGTGGTGCGGGCACTCGGCGTCTTCGAACGGCGCGGTCCACTCGCAGGTGCGGTCGCGGTCGCCTTCGCGAGTCAGGTGTTCTACGAGACGTTCGATCAGCTCGGACCGCAACTCAAGTGGTGGGCGTGGAACCCGGAGAACATGATCAACCAGCCGATGTTCACCTCGGTGCCGATGAACAGCATGTGGGTGTTCGCATCGGTGTCGTTCGGCGTGCTCGCATGGCTCGCCGCGAAGTTCTCCGGCACGAAGAACCTCTCCGGCGGACAGGTGACGCTGCGGACCATCGCCGCAGGCGTCCTGACGCCGATTCTCATGGTGGTCCTTGCCGCGCCGACCCGCGTCGGTGTCGACACCGGCGGTGAGGCGACGCTGCAGCGGACACTCGTCATCATCCTGCTCGCGGTCCTGTGGCTCGCCGGATTGTGGCTGCTCGTCGAGGGGACCCGTGCGACCTGGAATCGGCCGACCGGGCTGGAGTCGCCACAGTTCGTCCGCGTCTATCCGGCGCTGTACCTCGGAGTTCTGACGGTCCTGTGGATCGCGTCGGTGCCCGAGTTCCTCGGCGCTGTCGACGGGGTGACGGATCGCGGGACACCGATCGGAAGTGCCTGGTACTCCGTCCTGTGCATCGCGGGTTCGGCATGGTTCGTGATCGCCGCGATACGGGCGGCGCGACCGGCGCCCGCGGTGGCCGACGTGGGCGACAGGGGTGCTGTGGCAGTCTGAGGCAATGGCCAAACACGGGTGGGGCGGGGAGCCTCCGGCGACCGACGAGGAGGCGCGGCAGCGGATCGTCGACGCGACGGCCCGATGCATCGACAGGTACGGCGTCGCGAAGACGACGTTCTCCGATGTCGCCGCCGAGCTGGGGGTGACCCGCCAGACCGTGTACCGGCAGTTCGCCGGCATCGGTGAGATCGTCAGCGAAGTGGCGGCGCAGGGTGCCGCGGACTTCGTCGACCGGCTCGTCGCGCACCTCGACGGGCGCAGCGAGCCTGCCGACGCAGTCGTCGAAGGCATGCTGTTCTGCCTGCGGACCGTCCCCGGCGACCCCCGCCTCAACCTGCTCCTGCAGATCGGCGACACCGGCACCTTCGGCCGCAGTTCCACGTCGGGGAGCGTCGTCCAGTACGGATCGTTGATGCTGCGTCGGTTCCCCGTCGACTGGGCCGCCCACGGTTACACGGACGGCGATCTCGACGGTCTCGCCGAGATGATCATGCGGCTGTTGACGTCGTTCCTGCAGAATCCGTCCGACCAATTGCGGGACGACGATGCGATGAGGACGTTCCTCGAACGTTGGCTCGCCCCCGCGCTCGGATGATTCCGGGGCCGTGTACAGTGGAGAACGCAACGCGGGGTGGAGCAGCTCGGTAGCTCGCTGGGCTCATAACCCAGAGGTCGCAGGTTCAAATCCTGTCCCCGCTACTGAAGGGAAGACCCGGACCAGACGGTCCGGGTCTTCCTCATTTCAGGGGGTCGTGGCCCTGGTCCACTCGATTGTCTGTCTGTACCAGTTCGAGGTGCGGCGAAGCGGTCCGAAGATCGGTCGATTCATCGGCGCCCGACGGCACAACGTCACCGGGTTCCGTTGATTCGACCGATCTCAGGGACGGTCGGGGAGGCGGAGCGTCGAGCGTGCCGGTCTCGACGCTGTCGAGGTACAAGAACAGGGGCGCCTCGACGCCGGCGTCTGCCCGGATGCGGGCGACCTTCGCCGACTCGAAGAAGGCGCGAGCGGCGGCGTCGGACGACCACGTCGACGAATGGACAACCAGATTCGTGTCGCCGGTGGATCGGAGCACCTCGAAGTCGGTCTCGCCCGCCGCGGCCCGCAGATCGGCGGCGGCGTCGAAGTGTTCCTTCCAGGTGTCGTACTCCTCGACCCGGTGGACGACGATCACGCGCACGGTCATGGTCCAACCGTAGCCGCATGAGGTCGGTCGGGCACTCGCTGCGTCGCTGCGCCGTCGATGCGCGCGAGGGCACCGTCGATCAGGAAGTCGACGGTGTAGCGGTACTCGGCGGCCGCGTCGAAGCGCGCCAAGGCCGCGGCCGCGTCGGCGACCGCCCTGAGGCCCGCTGTCGCCAGGTCCGACTCTCTCCGTGCGATCGTCTCGACATCGGAGGTCCCGAACGTCGGTCCCGCGTTCACCTCGCGCAACAATGCGCCGACGAGGGCCGCCACGAACGTTCGGAGCAAGTGGACGGCGTCGTCGGCGGACGCTCCGGCGTCGACCAGCACCGACAGCGTCGCGTCGACGGGGGCGAGGCCGTCCAGCGACGACATCTGCCGGGTCAGGATCAGCGGGGCCGCGGCCCGGTGTGCGAGCGTCGCGGTGCGGAACGCGTCGGCGACGGCCGTCAGGTCCGCACGCGTGTCGCCGGTCCGTGGGGGTGCGCCGATCGATCCGAGGATGCGTTCGGCGACGGCGTCGAGCAGGTCGTCGATGCCCGCGACATGGTTGTAGAGGCTCTTCGGGTCGGCGTTCATCGACCGGGCGACCGAGCGCATGGAGACGGACCCGATGCCGCCCGAGTCGATGGCCTCGAGCGCCGCGTCGACGATCCGGGCGCGCGAGAGCTTCGCGGCGTTCTTCGGCGGTCGGCCGCGGCGGGGTGTGGTCTCCACACCTGCCATTGTGCCGCAGTCCTTGAATTAATCCACAGTGTGGGTATAGCGTCGTTTCATGTCACGATTCGATCTGCCGCCCGAATCCGTCCTGCGCGCCCGCGAGAAGCTCGTCCTGGATCACTTCCACGACGAGGTGAGGCAGGACTGGGATGCCACGCTCTCGACGTTCCCGCACCCGCACTACGAGTTGATCGCGCAGATGACTGTCCACGACGGCGACCGCGAGGTCCGCGACTACTACCGGGACACGCGCGTCGCGTTCCCCGACCAGGACCACGAGATCATCTCGTTCCGGCACACGGTCGACGCCGTGGTCGTCGAGTTCTGGCTGCTCGGGACCCACCTCGGGCCGCTCGGCAAGATCCCGCCGACCGGATCGACGCACCGCACGCGGATGGCGGCGTTCTTCGTCTTCGACCCCGACGAGAACCTGATCGTCGAACGGATCTACTTCGACCAGCTGACGATCCTCAAGCAGCTCATCGGCGGACTCGACAAGAAGAACCCGCGCGACCTGCTGACCATCGGTCGGGCGGTGGTCGGACTTCTCGCGATGTCGGGCGAGGAGCCGGACTCCCGGCTCCTCGACACCGTTCCGCCGCAGTTCGACTAGCTCTGCTCGGCGAGCGTGGACGCGATGTCGCGCAACTGCTCGACCTGAGAGGGCGACAGTCGATCGAACACTCGCCGACGAACTTCGTCGACGTGACCGGGCGCGATTCGCACGAGCAGGGTCACGCCGTCGTCAGTCAGGGACACGTTCTGGATCCGTCTGTTCCCCGGGTCGGCGCATCGAGCGACCCAGCCGCGCTTCTCCATGCTCGCGACCGCGTGGGTGAGACGTGACGGGCTGGTGAAGCTGTCGCGGGCGAGCTCTCCCATCGTCATCGTGCGATCGGGGGCGTTCGAAAGCAACGCGAGCATCGAGTAGTAGACGTGGCTGATCCCTGCGTCGGTCCGGAGCTGTTGGTCGAGGGCCTGAGGCAGTTGGTTGATGACGGCGAGCAGGGGCAGCCACGCATCCATCTCTGCGGCGGTGAGCCAGCGCGGTTCGTCGGGCATCAGGCCGCCTGGAACGACCGCTTGGCGAGGCCCATCGCGAAGCCGTCGATCGCGGTGGTGACCGGTGCTGCCGCATCGGTCGCCGCGCCGAGGGTGACGAAGATCGGTGTGAAGTGCTCAACCGTCGGATGGGCGAACGGCAATCCGGGGGCGAGGCTGCGGAATCGTTCGAGGGCGTCGACGTCGCCTCGTGAGAGGGCGTCGGCCGCCCACTCGTCGAACTCGGTCGACCACGTCGGAACGATGTCGGGGCGAGACCAGTCCAGGTAGGGCAGGCCGTGTGTCATGAATCCGGATCCGACGACCAGTACTCCCTCGGCGCGGAGCGCTTGCAGGCGCCGGCCGATGGCGAACAGTGCCTGTGGGTCGTGTGTCGGCATCGACAGCTGCAGGACGGGGATGTCGGCCTCGGGGTACATGACCTTGAGCGGCAGCCACGCGCCGTGGTCGAGGCCGCGAGTGCGGTGCTCGTAGACGCGCTGGGTGTCGGGCAGGACGTCGAGCAGGCGTTGCGCGAGCCCGGTGTTGTCGGGGGTGTCGTATCGCATGCGGTAGTACATCGGGTCGAAGCCGCCGAAGTCGTAGACGAGTTCGGTCGGCGCGGTGCTCGTGATTCCGAGCTCGTCCGACTCCCAGTGCGCGCTCACGATGAGGATCGCGCGGGGCCTGGGCAGAGCCTGTGACCAGTCGTGCAGTTGGCGCATCCACGCGGCGTCCTCGAAGGTCGGAGGTGCTCCGTGGGACAGGTACAGCGCGGGGAGGGGTCCGTCGTCCGGAGTCCAGGCGCGGTGGGGCGTCGCCGCGGCGACGGCTGCGGCGTGGACGAGGTGCCGTGCGAACGGGTGATCGGCGCGGATCGTCGCATCGGCCAGCGCGGTGGTGCTGTGTGCAGCTGTCATCTCAGGCCTCCGAGAGTTGTTTCAAAGTTGAAATGACCATACACCCAAACATTTCAACTTTCAAATATGGCGAGAGGATTGTCAGAGGTGATGTTTATGTTCGGTGCAGATCGGATTCGATTCGGGGGTGTCGGGGGACATGTCGACGGCAATGGATATGGAGTGGGACGATGCGATCGGGCGGGCCGTAACTGCCCAGCGGCTGCGGTCCTACCGGCTCGTCGCACGGGGTGACGAGCACGCGGCTCTGCGCCTGTACGACTGGAACTCTGTGGCGGCCGCCGCGGTCCTGGTGACGGTCGCGATGGTGGAGGTGACCGTCCGGAATGCGATGGACGCACAGCTCGCGGCGTGGGCGCGCAGGCGAGGGGACTCGTCCTGGTTCGACACGATCCCCCTCGACGATCACCATCTCGGCGATCTGGAGCGGGCGATGAGAGCGGTGGAGCGAGGGCCCGCCGGGCCGGACTTCCACGGCAAGGTCGTCGCCGAACTCGGATTCGGATTCTGGCGCTGCATCGTCGCGGAGCGATACCTGACAACGTTGTGGGTTCCGGCGCTCAACAAGGCGTTTCCGAACGGGTATCGCGACATCAGGGACCGCCGGGCTCGGGTCGAGCGGCACCTGTCGGGGCTCGTGACAGTGCGGAACCGAGCCGCGCATCATGAGCCGATCCATCGCCGTGACCTGCTCGGCGATCTGAGGGCGGCGGTCGAGCTCGCGACGTGGGTGGACGTCGACGCGGGCGCCTGGGTTGCGGCCAGATCGCCGCTGGAGCGGGTGGTCCGTCGCAAACCGCGTATGGGGTGATCGGCGGGGTTGCCGTGAAAGAGTGGAAGACATGACTCTGACTCTCGCGACGCAGATCGCGCTGATCGCAGCAGGCGTGATCTTCCTGTGGGCGCTGATTCTCGGGGTGTGGAAGTTTGCGCAGATCATGCGCAGCCCGGACGGTGCGGCGCACATCTATGTCGACATCGCGCACCGTGCCGCGCTCATGTACTCGTTCGCGACGGCGATGCTCGGCGTGTTTGTGCAGTTCAGTGCGTGGAGCACGGCCGTGAACCTCGTCGCGCTGGTCGTGGTCGTGTTCTTCTTCGTCACCGCGATCGCGTCGTACTGTCTGCACGGCACCCTCCGCGACACGGAGAACCAACTGCATCCGACGTCGCCGATGATGACCGCGTCGATGGTCGCCCTCATCGTCGGTGAGATCGGCGGCACGGCAGTCATTCTGCTCGGGTTCATCGTCGAGCAGGTCGGGACGTGGAACTGACGTGGACGAACAGTCGGACTGAACGACGGGCAATAGGGCCGCAAGTGACCGCCGTCACCGGACATTCACTACGGTGGCGACATGGGATCCTACGCAGACGCCTTCGCTCGCAGCATTGATCACCCCGACGAGTTCTGGCTCGACGCCGCCTCGGGAGTCGACTGGATCACGCCACCGACGCGGGCGCTCGACGACTCGAACCCGCCGATCTACCGGTGGTTCCCCGACGCGAGCCTGAACACGTCGGTCAACGCGCTCGACCGCCATGTCGCGAACGGTCGCGGGGACCAGGTGGCGCTGATCTGGGATTCGGCGATGACCTCGACGGTCCGGACCTACACCTACGCGCAGCTGCTCGACGAGGTCGCCGCCTTCGCGGGGGTTCTCGCCGCGCAGGGGGTGGGCAAGGGGGACCGCGTCGTCGTCTACCTGCCGATGATCCCGGAGGCGGCGATCGCCATGCTCGCGTGCGCCCGCATCGGAGCCGTTCACTCGGTGGTGTTCGGCGGATTCGCCGCGCCCGAACTCGCGACCCGCATCGACGACGCCGAACCGGTCGCCATCGTCACCGCATCGGGCGGCCTCGAGCCGGGACGGACCGTCGAGTACCTGCCACTCGTGCGGTCGGCGATCGAGCAGGCGTCGTCCACGCCGCGCACCGTCATCGTCAAGGACCGCGTCGAGATCGACGGATCGGCGTCCGACTACGACGGCTGGCTCGACTGGGACGCCGAACTCGCGAGCGCCGAGCCCGCGGCTCCCGTCGAGGTGGCCGCCACCGATCCGCTGTACATCCTGTACACGTCGGGGACCACGGGGAAGCCGAAGGGCGTCGTCCGCGACAACGGCGGCCACGCCGTCGCGCTGACCTGGTCGATGCGCAACGTCTACGACATCTCGCCGGGCGACGTCTGGTGGACGGCGTCCGACGTCGGCTGGGTGGTGGGGCACAGCTATATCGTCTACGGCCCGCTGCTGGTCGGCGCGACGACGGTCATGTACGAGGGCAAACCCGTCGGGACACCCGATGCGGGCGCGTTCTGGCGGGTGATCGACCAGCATGAGGTGGCCGCTCTGTTCACCGCGCCGACGGCGATCCGCGCCATTCGCAAGGCCGATCCCAAGGCCGTCGAACTCGGGCGATACGACACGTCGACGCTGCGCACGTTGTTCGCGGCGGGGGAGCGGCTCGACCCCGACACGTACACGTGGGCGTCCGCGAAGCTCGGCGTCCCCGTCGTCGACCACTGGTGGCAGACCGAGACCGGCTGGGCGATCGTCGCCAATCTCCGGGGCCTCGAACCGATGCCGATCAAGGCGGGATCGCCGACGGTGCCCGTCCCCGGCTACGCGGTCGAGGTGGTCGACGCGACGGGCGGTCCGGTCGAGGCCGGCGGGGAGGGCAACATCGTCATCCGACTCCCGCTGCCGCCCGGCACCCTCGCCGGACTGTGGCGCGACGAGGATCGGTTCCGCGCGTCGTACCTGAACACCTTCGACGGCTTCTACCTCACCGGCGACTCCGGATACATCGACGCCGACGGCTACGTCGTGGTCCTCGGACGATCGGACGACGTCATCAACGTCGCCGGTCATCGACTGTCCACGGGAAGCATCGAGGCTGTCGTCGCGTCGCATCCGGCGGTCGCCGAGTGCGCGGTCATCGGCATCCACGACGACCTCAAGGGTCAACGGCCCAGCGGCTACGTGGTGCTCAAGGCCGGTGTCGAGATCGACGACGACACCCTGCGATCGGAGCTGGTCCAGCGCGTGCGCGACGAGATCGGAGCCGTCGCGACGTTCCGCGACGTCACCGTCGTCGCGTCGCTGCCGAAGACCCGCTCCGGGAAGATCCTCCGCAAGACGATGCGGCAGATCGTCGACGGGGAGGAGTACGCGGTGCCGTCGACCATCGAGGACGCATCGGTCCTCGATGCACTCGCGGCGCAGCTCGGCAGGTAGCCGACCTAGCCGAGAACCCCGGGCCGGAGCATCCGGCGCATCACGCGCATCACGTCGTCGACGGTGGTGTCCGGGTTCTCGGCGTTCTCGACGATCGCGAAATTGACGGCCCCGAGGTACGCCGACCAGACCAACGGATCGGTGTCGGCGACGGGCAGGCCCTGCTGGGCGGCCCGATCGGAGACGGCGGCGAGCAGGTCGGCCCACTTGAGCCTTCGTTCGCGCCGATACACCTCGAACGCCGGGCTCACCCCGACGACCTCGACGAAGCTGAGTCGGATCCGCTCCGGGCTGTCGGCGTAGTAGTCGACGAACGCGGCGACACCCGCCTCGAGCACGTCGTCGAGCCGAGCGTGCCGTTCCAGTGCCGCGACCACCGCGTCGGACACCGCGGACATCGTCGCATCCTGGATGTCGTCGTAGACGGCCTTGAGCAGGTCCTCGCGGTCAGTGAAGCTCTCGTAGAACTGCCGGGACGACAGTGACGCGTGTCTGCAGACGGCCGGGATGCTGCTGGCGGCGTATCCCTGTGTGCCGAAGAGGGCGAGAGCCGAGTCCAGGAACCTCGTGCGACGTTGCCTGCGTCGATCGTCGACGGGCTGGCCGCGGTAGCTCCTGGACTCGGTCACGCACCCAAACTACTTGCCCTTTCCGATCGCCGCGCCGAACAGCGCGGCGAGGTCGGTCCCGATGGTCTGCGAGAACACCGGCCACCATTGCGCCTTCGTCGCCATCGACAGCTCGTCGCGCGTGCTGCATCCCGGGCTCGCGGCCTTGCCGTCGAGCCTGTCCTTGAGCCACAAGAACGCGAGCGGTGCTCCCGACACCTCGCCGATCAGGTGTTCGGACAGGTGATCGCGGGTATAGGTGATCGACGGGCCTTCGACCTTGCAGTAGTCCTTGACCAGCGTGTTCACCTGCGCGACAGGTACGATCTCGTCGAGCTGCGAGTTCCAGATGTACATCGGCATGTCGGGGCGGGTGGTGCCCATGCGAGTGTCGGCGAGGAGACGCTTCACCTCGGGTGCACGGAACGCGCCGCCGGGGTAGTCGATGAGGCCGACGTTGTTCAGGAACGGGAACGTCATGGCCTGGTACTGCACGCACAGCGGCCCCTTGAGGTCACGCAGCGCCTTGCCCACCGGATTCAGGCGGCGGTCGAGGAACCTGTCGAAGTAGCGGTACTCGCGGGCGAGGCCGAACACGGCGCCCAGGATGAGCCCGCTCGTCGCACCGTTCTGGGCGGTGCGAAGCAGCGAACCGAGGTCGGCGGGGACGCCGCCTTCCGCGGCGCCGACGATGTTCAGCTCGGGCGCGTACGTCTTCTTGAGCTCGGCCGTGTGGCCGGTGACGATCGCGCCGCCCGAGTAGCCGTACAGGCCGATCGGCGAGGCGTCGGTGACGGTCGACGGCGCGAAGTTCTTCACCGCACGAAGACTGTCGAGGGTGATGCGTGCGCCGAGCGGTCCGGCGGCGTAGGCGTTGTTCGGGCCTTCGTGGTCGGGGAGGACGAGGGCGTACCCCTGGGCGAGGAAGCCCTGTGCCACGAGCAGTTCGGCCGGTGCGACGACCTGACCGAGCAGTGGGCTCGCGTTGAGATTCTGGATCGCGTACGACGGCGCGCAGTACCCGGCCGTCGAGTCCTCGGCGATCTGCATCGAGACCACCTTGCGGACACCCTTCGTCGCGCCCCTCGGCTTGAGGATCGTCGTGACCGCGGGGATGGGCCTGCCCGCGCTGTCGGTCGACCGGAAGGAGAGCTGCCACGCGTCGACGTTGAGTGGCGCGATCCCGACGTTGGCCGCCGTGATGCGTCGAGCCGCGAGGATCTGTCCGGGCTCGGCCGCCTCGACCTTCGACGCCGAGGGTCGATAGAACGACGCGTCGAACTCCGGAGGCAGCGGCACCATCGGCGCCTGCGAGACGCGCGGTGTCGGAGCGGCTCCGGCAGGCGCGGCGAGCGCCGTCGCTCCGGTCAATGCTGCCGTCACAGCACAGACGATCGTCATGAATGGTCGACGCACGTCGTCCCCCTTCAGTTGTGAAACAACTATGTTTCAAATTTGGGAGAATCTTACGACGCTGTGTCGTCGCACACAAGGCCTCCTCGTGCACGAAGGCCGTCACCCGTAAGCGGGTGACGGCCTTCGTCGTATGTGCGCCGAGGACTACTTCAGTTCGGAACTGCTCTTGCCGAGCACGCGGCGCGCGATGATCAGCTGCTGGATCTGCTGGGTGCCCTCGAAGATGTCGAGGATCTTCGAGTCTCGGGCCCACTTCTCCAGGAGCGTGCGCTCGGAGTATCCGAGAGTCGAGGCCAGTTCGACGGCCTTGTTCGTCACATCGGTACCGGTGCGCCCGGCCTTGGCCTTGCTCATCGACGCCTCGAGCGAGTTCGGCATCTTGTTGTCGGCCATCCACGCCGCCCGCAGGGACAGCAGGTACGCGGCCTCCCAGTCGGACTCCAGGCGGATGAACTCGGCGGCCGCGGCGGGCTGATCGGCCGCGGGACGGTCGTAGTCGATCTCCACGCCCGCGTCCTCAAGGAGTGTGCGCAGCTCTTCGAGCGCGGCGCGTCCGACGCCGACGGCCATCGCCGCGACCATCGGGCGGGTGTTGTCGAAGGTCTGCATGACCCCGCCGAAGCCCTTCTTGACGTCCACCTCGGGCGAGCCGAGCAGGAACGTCGCGGGGATGCGGCAGTCCTCGAAGCGGATCACCGCGGTGTCGGACGCCTTGATGCCGAGCTTGTGCTCGAGACGGGCGACCGTGACGCCGGGATGATCGCGCGGGACGACGAAGCTCTTGATCGCGGCACGACCCAGGCTGCGGTCGACCGACGCCCACACCACGATGTGCGATGCACGCGAACCGGCGGTGACGAAGATCTTCTCACCGTTGATCACGTACTCGTCGCCGTCGCGGGTCGCGGTGGTGGTGACGGCGGCGGAGTCCGAACCGAAGCTCGGCTCGGTGATCGCCATCGACGCCCACACCTCGCCGCCCATCGCTTCGAGCTGTTCGTCGGTGGCGACGGCCGCGATGGCGGCATTGCCGAGGCCCTGGAACGGGATCGACAGCATGAGGCCGACGTCGCCGTAGGACGCCCACATCGAGTTGAGGACAGACTGCATGTTGCCGCCGTTGGCGACGTAGCCCTCGGGGCGGTCCTTCTTCTCGTCGCCGCGGCCGCCGGACGCGCCCGCACCGGCCTGACCTGCGGCGGCGAGGCCGTTGTACAGATTGGCGAGGGTGTCGAGCTCCACCGGGTATTCATGCTCGGCGAGGTCGTACTTGCGGCTGATCGGCCGGAAGATCTGCAGGGCCGCCTGGCGGGCCTGATCGATCGTCGGTTCCAGCTTCTTCGGGAGTTCCAGATTGATTGCCATGAGGCTTCTCCTTCACAGGTCACCGTCCTAGAGGACGATGACGCCCTCTCCGATGCCCGCGCCGCGCAGATCGCGGTACCAACGCTCCACCGGATGCTCCTTGGTGAAGCCGTGGCCGCCGAGGAGCTGCACGCCGTCGAGGCCGATCTGCAGACCCTTGTCGATGGTCAGCTTGCGGGCCAGCGCGGCCTCCCGGGCGAACGAGAGTCCCTGCTCGGCGCGCGATGCGCCACGCAACGTCACCAGACGCAGTCCGTCGATCTCGGTCGCCATGTTCGCGACCATGAACGCCACGGCCTGGCGGTTGGAGATCGGCTCGCCGAACGCCTCGCGCTCGTTGACGTAGGGGATCACGTAGTCGAGGACGGCGGTCGAGGTGCCGACCGCGAGCGCCGACCAGCCCAGGCGCGACAGGCGGACCACGTCGCGGTACGCGGCGGCGGCCTCATCGCCTTCGACCTCGCCGAGCAGTGCGCTCGCGGGCACCGCGACGTCGTCGAGGACCAGGCGACCCATGCCTGCGGCGCGCAGGCCCATGCCCGGGTCGGCCTCGACCGACAGGCCCTTGGTGTCGGATTCGACGATGAACAGCGCCGGACGGCCGTCGAGCTGTGCGCCGACGATGAACAGTTCGGAGCTGCCTGCGGCGGGGACGAAGCTCTTCACGCCCGAGATCCGGTAGCCGCTCGGAGCGCGAGTCGCCTTGGTCTGCAGTGCGAAGGCGTCGAACAGGGGACGCGGTTCGGCGATGACGACCGACGACGTCGGGACGTTCTCGCCCGCGTAGTCCGGGAGATAGGTGCGCTGCTGACCGTCGCTGCCGAAGTTGGTCAGCGTGGTCGCCACGCCGCTCGGTGCGAGCAGCGGGACCGCGAGGCCCATGTCGCCGTACGCCATCGCCTCGGCGACCAGCGCGTTCGTGACGACGTTGCGTTCGGTCGCCGCGCCGTCGAGCTCCTCGGGCACGTTGATCATCGTGATGCCGAGTTCGGCCGATCGCTTGAGGATGTCCTCGGGAGCGGTCGCGGCGTTGTCGGCGTCGTAGGCGGCCGGACGCAGGATCTCGGTCGAGAAGTCCTTGACGGTCTCGGCGATCATCGCCTGCTCGTCGTCCGGGTTCAGGTTGAAGAAGCCCTTCGACGCGGTGGCCGGACGCTGCGGCTTGCCGCCGCCCGCGACCTGGGTGAAGGCACGGTTGGCCGCGCCGAGCGTCTTGAAGCCGGTCTTGGTGGCCTCGTAGGCGACGCGGTTGATCGGCTCGCGGAGGCCGTACTTCTCGGCCAGCTCGGAGCCGGTGATCGCGGTCAGCACGCGCATCGCAGCGCCGATGGCGGTGCGCTTGTGGGGAGCTGCGCCGACGGACGACGTGTCGCGGGGTTCGGTGTTCGTTGTCATTTCCTCACCAGATGTGTCGAGAGAACGGACCGGCGGAGTTCTTACTCCGTAGTAAGAACAAACCTTACTCCTGGGTAAGAACGTTGTCACGCGGCGTTGTCGAAGTCGTCCGGCGATGGGCCGAGTAGCGTCGAGAACATGCTGTTCACCCACCTGGAGCATTCCTGTGTCCTCGTCGAACACGACGGAACGAGGGTCCTGTTCGACCCGGGAACCTTCTCCGTCGGCTTCGAAGGTCTGACCGGACTCGACGCGATCCTGGTGACCCACCAGCATCCCGACCACGTCGACCCGGAACGACTGCCCGATCTCGTCACGGCCAACCCCGACGCGATCCGCTACGCCGATCCGCAGACCGCAGCGCAGCTCAACGATCGAGGCGATGCGGGAACCTGGTCGGTCATCGGCCCGGGAGAGCTCGTCACCGTCGGAGCCTTCACCGTCCGCGGCACGGGCGGGCGGCACGCCGTCATCCACCCCGAGCTGCCCGTCATCGACAACATCTCGTACGTCCTCGACGTCGACGGCCTGCCCGGGGCGTTCTGCCACCCCGGCGACAGTCTCTACATCCCGTTCGAGAGGATCGACGTCCTCGCGATCCCCGCCGCAGCACCGTGGCTCAAGATCAGCGAGCCCGTCGACTACCTGCGCGCCGTGAATCCCCGCATCGCCTTCGGCATCCACCAGGCTGTCCAGTCCGACGCGGGCCGAGCCGTCCACAACACCCGTCTCGCCGAGATGGCTCCCGCGGGGACCGCGTACCGCACCCTCCCGCTCGGGGAGGCCGTCGAGCTCTAGGCGAGGGCGGTCAGCACGTCGTCGTGCAGCAGACCGTTGGAGGCGACGGCGCTGCCGCCTGCCGGACCGTCGACGCCGTCGAGGCTGGTGAAGCGCCCGCCAGCCTCGCGGACCAGGATGTCGAGGGGAGCGAGGTCCCACAGCGAGACCTCCGGTTCGGCGGTGACGTCTACGGCGCCCTCGGCGACGAGACAGTAGTTGAAGAAGTCGCCGTAGCCGCGGACCCGCCACACGCGGTCGGTGAGATCGATGAACCGATCGCGGATCCCGCGGTCCTTCCACCCGGAGAGGCTGGAGAACGCCAACGACGCCGACTCGACGTCTGGAACACCCGACACGCCGATGGCCCGCTCGACACCGTCGTGCGAGGTGAACGCGCCGCCGCCTGCGGACGCCCACCATCGACGGTTCAACGCGGGCGCGCTGACCACGCCGACGACGGGAACGCCGTCGACGAGCAGGGCGATGAGCGTCGACCACACGGGGACGCCCCGGACGAAGTTCTTGGTGCCGTCGATCGGGTCGAGCACCCACTGCCGTCCTTCGAGCAGGGGATCTCCGCCGAACTCCTCGCCGAGGACCGCGTCGTCGGGGCGGGCCGCCGACAGCTCCTCGCGGAGGAGCCGTTCGCAGGCGAGGTCGGCGTCGGAGACCGGCGTCAGATCGGGCTTGGAGTCGACCTGCAGGTCGAGTGCGCCGAAACGTGCGGAAGTGAGTGCGTCTGCGGCGGTCGCCAGCGCGAGGGCGAGGGCGAGATCGGACGCGTGTTCGGAACCGGTGGAGTCAGTGGGCACGCGGCAACGCTACCGAGAATGGGCGCTGGCCGCGACGGTAGGGTGAAGCCATGCCGTCGTGGATACTCGTCCTGTTCACCGCGCTGTTGATCGTGAGTGTGATCCTGCTGAAGGTCTCGCGCGGAAACGGTCCGGCGGGTGGATTCGGCGCACCGTCGGCCTCTCGCGGTTGGGCCGACGGCACCCTCACCGTCACGAGTGCGGCCAGCGGCGCGATGGACCGCAACGGCGAACGCACCTGCACCGTCACCGGAATGATCGTCGGACCGGGCGCGGCGGCCGTCGAAGTGTACGGACGTGTCGTCCTCCCGTCCGGTGCGACGCAGCCGCGGACGGGCGAGGAGATCCCGGTCGTCTACAAGCCGGGCAAAGAAGAGTCCACCTGGCGTTTCGGCACACTCTCCGACTCGGTCGGCTGAGCCGGTTCGGTAGGCTGACCGGGTGCATCCCGAAGCCTCTGCCGACCTCGAATCGCTCGACGCCACCCTGACCACCGTCGAGAAGGTGGTCGATCTCGACGAACTCCGCCGCCGCATCGACGAGCTGGAGATGCAGGCGTCCGATCCCGACCTGTGGAACAACCAGGATCACGCGCAGAAGGTGACGAGCGAACTGTCGCACGCGCAGGCCGAGCTGCGTCGCGTCACCGAACTGCGGTCGCGGCTCGACGACCTGCCGGTGCTGTACGAACTCGCCGAGTCGGAGGAGGGCGACGCCCTGACCGCCGCGGTCGCGGACGCCGACGCCGAGCGCGTCGACCTCCGCAAGGACATCGAGGCGATGGAGGTGAAGACGATGCTGGCGGGCGAGTACGACCCGCGCGAGGCGCTCGTCAACATCCGTTCGGGCGCGGGCGGCGTGGACGCGGCCGACTGGGCTCAGATGCTGATGCGCATGTACATCCGCTGGGCCGAACAGCACGACCACAGTGTCGAGGTCTACGACACGTCGTACGCCGAAGAGGCGGGCCTCAAGTCGGCGACGTTCGCGATCAAGGCCCCGTACATGTACGGCACGCTGTCGGTCGAGCAGGGCACGCACCGCCTCGTCCGCATCAGCCCCTTCGACAACCAGGGCCGACGTCAGACGTCGTTCGCCGAGGTCGAGGTGCTCCCGGTGGTGGAGACCACCGACCACATCGACATCGACGAGAACGATCTCCGCGTGGACGTGTACCGCTCGTCGGGCCCCGGCGGGCAGTCGGTCAACACCACCGACTCGGCGGTCCGACTCACGCACGTGCCGACGGGGATCGTCGTGACCTGTCAGAACGAGAAGAGCCAGCTGCAGAACAAGGCGGCGGCCATGCGCGTGCTGCAGGCCAAGCTCCTCGAACGCAAGCGCCTGGAAGAGCGTGCGCAGATGGACGCGCTCAAGAGCGACACCGGCGCGAGCTGGGGCAATCAGATGCGCTCGTACGTCCTGCACCCGTATCAGATGGTCAAGGACCTGCGGACGAACGTCGAGTCGAACAACCCGAGCGCCGTCCTCGACGGCGACCTCGACCAGTTCATCGAAGCGGGCATCCGGTGGCGGATGGACGAGAACGCGTAAGGCATGACGCCTCCCGTCACCTACCTCGTCGACACGCTCGGTCTGCCCTCGTGGATGCGCACGTGGGAGAAGTGGCTCGCGGTCGACTTCGTCAGCATCCTGCTGTGGGTCATCGGCGCGATGCTCGTGATCCGGTTCATCCGGTGGGGCGCCGACAGCTACTCCCGGCGTACGGTCACCAAGTTCGAGAACAGCGACGACATCGTCCAGTCCGAGGACATGAAGCACCGTCGGGCGCTCGTCGACGTGGTGGCGTGGACGCTGATCTCGCTGGTCGTGGTGATCGTCGGACTGCGCATGCTGTCGACGTGGGTCACCACCTCGAGCCTGGTCGGGCTCAGCGCGGTGCTCGGCGCCGCGCTCGGTTTCGGTGCGCAGCGCATCGTGCAGGACGTCCTCGCGGGCTTCTTCATCATCGCCGAGCACCAGTACGGCTACGGCGACGTCGTGAAACTGTCGGTGTCGGGCGGTGACGCCGAGGGGACCGTCGAGGACGTCACGCTGCGCGCCACGCGTCTGCGCAGCGTGGACGGCGAACTGATCACCGTCCCCAACGGTCAGATGATCAAGTCGACCAACCTGTCGAAGGACTGGGCGCGCGCGGTCGTCGACGTCCCGGTCCCGGTGGACGCCGACATCAACGTCGTCAACGACACCCTCCGTGAAGTGGGGCAGCGGTTCTACGCCGACCCGAAGTGGAATCGGCTCCTGCTCGATCCGCCGACTCCGCTCGGCGTGACGAACTTCGAACTCGACTCGGTGACAGTCCGGATGGTGGCGCGCACCCTGCCCGGCCAGCAGTTCGGCGTCGGACGAGCACTGCGCTCGGACATAGTCTTCGAACTGTGGCAGCACGGCGTCGACGCGTCGGGCGCCGCGAACGAGACGGACGGGATGCAGGAATGACCGAACCGACCCTCAGCGGCCCCAACCCGGTCGTCGTTCCGCCGACCCGCGGGCAGCGGATGTTCGCGACCGTCCGGCACGTCTACCACACGCGTATCCGGACGACGACCGTCGTGCTGATCGTCCTGTGGTTCGGCCTGCTCGCCTTCTTCGGGTTCTCGTCCGAACACTACGATCCGACGCCGCCGCGGACGTCGACGCAGGTCACCGACGACCAGCAGCCCGCGCGGCGGACCGTCGAACCGACCCGCGAGACGACGACCACCACCACGCCGACGGCGACGTCCACGACTCAGACGTCCACCGTCGAGGACACCCCGACGTCGGTCCCCGGTCGCGAGACCGCGCCGGCCGAGACCACCGTGACCAGCGAGACCGTCGAACGGCCCGGCGCCGCGAGCACGACACCCGAACGCAGCACGGAACGCTGACCGCGCGAGTGTCAGTACACTTGGACAGCGTGATCAAGCTGTCGAATGTGACGATGCAGTACGCGAAGTCGACGAGACCCGCGTTGTCGAACCTGACGCTGGAGATCGACAAGGGAGAGTTCGCGTTCCTCATCGGCCCCTCCGGGTCGGGCAAGTCGACGTTCTTCCGGCTCCTGCTGAAAGAGGACAAGCAGACCTCGGGCGACACCTGGGTCGGCGACTATCACGTCAACAAGCTGCGAGGTCGTCAGGTGCCGAGGCTGCGCCAGTCCATCGGCTGCGTGTTTCAGGACTTCCGCCTCCTCCAGCAGAAGACGGTCGCCGACAATGTGGCGTTCGCGCTGCAGGTGATCGGCAAGCCCGCGTCGACGATCCGCGAGGCCGTCCCGGAGACCCTCGAATACGTCGGTCTCGCGGGCAAGGCCGACCGCATGCCGCGCGAACTGTCCGGCGGCGAGATGCAGCGGGTCGCGATCGCCAGGGCGATCGTCAACCGGCCCGCCGTGCTGCTCGCGGACGAGCCGACCGGCAACCTCGACCCGGAGACCAGCGAGGGGATCGTCGACGTCCTCGACCGCGTGAACCGCGGCGGAACGACTGTCGTCATGGCGACCCACGACCGCCACATCGTCGATTCGATGCGCCGCCGGGTGGTCGAATTCCACAACGGTTCGCTCGTCCGCAATGACGAGTACGGCGTGTACGGCATCGGCTGAGCCGCAGAGAAAGAGAGACAAGCAGCTCATGCGTGCGAATTTCATCATCCGCGAGGTCTTCAGCGGACTCCGCCAGAACATCACCATGACGGTCGCCATGATCTTGACCACGGCGATCACCCTCGGCATGCTCGGCGGCGGCATGCTGGTGATCCAGATGGCCGACAAGAGTCAGAAGATCTTCCTCGACAGGGTCGAGATGCAGTTCTTCATCAACGACGCCGTCACCAAGGCCGACCCCAACTGCCTGGCCGCGCCGTGCACCACCCTGCGGGCGAACCTGGAGGCCGAGCCCGGAGTCGGGTCGGTCACGTTCATCAGCCAGGACCAGGCTTTCAAGACGGCCAAGGCGTCGTGGGAGAAGGACTCTCCCGAACTCGCCGACTTCATCCGCAAGGAGGCGTACCAGGGTGCGCTGCGTGTGCGGATGGACGACCCGAGCCGATTCGGCGAGGTGCTCGACAAGTACTCGAGGGCGGAGGGCGTCGACGGCGTCCTCGACCAGCGCGACCTCGTCAAACGCATCTTCAGCGTGCTCGACGGCGCGCGGAACGCCGCGTTCGCGATAGCAGCGGTGCTGGCGGTCGCCGCGATCATGTTGATCGTCAACACCGTCCAGATCGCGGCCTTCACCAGACGGACGGAGGTGTCGATCATGCGCCTGGTCGGCGCCACGCGCTGGTACACGCAGTTGCCGTTCCTGCTGGAAGCGGTGGTGGCGGCGGTCGTCGGCGCGCTGCTCGCGATCGGCGGTCTCTTCCTCGCGAAGATATTCTTCTTCGACAAAGCGCTCGAAGACCTCTACGGTGTGAACATCCTGGCGCGCATAACCACGTCCGACGTGTGGTTCGTCTCGCCGTGGCTCATCCTCTCCGGCATCGTTCTGGCGAGTGTGACCGCCTACGGCACGCTGCGCGTCTACGTTCGAGAATGAGCACGAGTATTCAGGAGGTGAATCGTGCCTAGGGAGAAGGGCAAAGCGGTGATCGCCACCAACCGCAAAGCTCGGCACTTGTACACCATCCTGGACACGTACGAGGCCGGCATGGTGCTGCAGGGCACCGAGGTGAAGGCGCTGCGTGAGGGGAAGGCGTCGTTGGTCGACGCGTTCGCGACGATCGACGACGGCGAGGTGTGGATCAACGGTCTGCACATCGCCGAGTACGGCAGCGGCACGTGGACCAATCATGCGCCTCGCCGCAAGCGGAAGCTGCTGCTGCACCGTCGTGAGATCGACAACCTGATCGGGAAGATCCGGGACGGCAACCTGACGCTCGTCCCGTTGCAGATGTACTTCTCCGATGGGCACGCCAAGCTCGAACTGGCGCTGGCGCGCGGCAAGCAGGCGCACGACAAGCGCCGCGACATCGCCGAGCGCACCGCCAAACGCGAGGTGGAACGCACCATCGGGCGGCGGGTCAAGGGCATGTGAGATCGGCCGACCCGATATCGGGATGATTCTTCTCGTCGGGTTGGTTACTATTAGATGTCCGCCGGAAACGGGGGACACCGCCAAGGGGCCGATCGGTTTCGACTACGTGCACCAAGGTGGGGGAAGCGTGTCGGTGCAGGCTAGAGACCACCGTAAGCGTCGCAGCAACCAATTAAGCGCCGATACCAATCAGCGCGACTACGCACTCGCTGCCTGATCAGCGAGGCTAGTCTGTCGGCCCGGTTCTAAGTTCCCGGAACCGGATGCCGGCATCAGCTAGGGAACTCACTGCCGTCGCCGGTCGCGGACGACGACAGGACAACAAACAGCGACTGGGATCGTCATCTCGGCTTGTTCGTGAGACCGGGAGATCCGAGTAGAGACACAGCGGACTGCACACGGAGAAGCCCCATCGACGTGACGGAGGACCCGGGTTCAATTCCCGGCGGCTCCACTCGAGGCCCCTCACCTGTTCCGGCAGGTGAGGGGCTTTTCTCGTCGGGTCCCCGGGTACGACGGCGCCCCCGACCGCTGGGCGGATCGGGGGCGCGGAATCGTGGTCGCTACTGGACGCCCGAGAAGACGTGCCGAAGCGCCTCGAAGATGTACGGGTTGCTCTGAATCGTGCTCCACAGCCACTGATCGATCATGGCGACCTACTTCCTATTGGTCCGTTTGGTTTACTGCCGTGACGACAGTATCGGACATCCGCATCATTCGGTCTGCCGCTTGGCGAACACTCGGAGGGCATCGAGGTAACCGGGCACATATATGGACCTCGGGGCGAAGATCGACCGTCCGAAAGCCTGCAATCCATCCGGGTGGTACTCGATGTCGTTCCGGGTCATGCTGTGCGTCCCGTCGGGAACGTCTTTGACGGTCAACGTGCCGGGCGGCATCGTCGCCCGATACACGCGTTCGGTCTCGGCGACGTCCACATCGCGGTCCCGGCCGCCGAGCACGAGAAGGGTCGGAATCGACACAGTGGCGAGATCGGCGGTCGAGTCGGCGCGGAAGTTCCGTGACTCGAATCCCCACCTCGCTTCGGACATCGGCTCGTCGTCGACGCCGGACTTCAGGTAGGCCGCGTAGTCGGCCCCGGCACGCAGGAGCGCGATGCGCTTGGTTCGACGGGCCATCTGGTCCGCGATGCGTTCGGGCGTCGCACCGTCGGCCCGCAGTTCGGTCCGGAGCGCGAACTCGCCTTGTCTGAGCCAGTTCACGGCCGGTCCGACGAGGATCATGAAGCGCAGATCGGGGCGCGCGTGCGCGACCTCGGGCAGTACCCATCCGGCCTGACCGACGCCCCACGCCCCGATGCGGGTGGTGTCGATGTCGCTCCTGGTGTGCGCCCACGCTATCGCCGCATCCACCTCGGCGGCGCGGTCGTGCATGGACTGCGACTCCCAGTCGCCCGGAGCTCCGTCGACGCCGGGTTTGTCCCACGACAGGCTCGCGAACCCGGCCTTGGCGAAGGCGTCCCACAGCGGCTTGTACGTGTCGTCGCGGTTGGCGTTCGCCGGGCCGTCGCCGTGGACGAACACGACGAGGCCGTACGGTCCGCCGGTGTCGGCCGGCCGGGCGAGGACCGCGTGCAGTTCGCCACGCGGACCCGGAATGGTGACTCGTTCCTCGTGAAACTTGAAGTCGTTCGCCACGAGGATCCACACGGTGACGCCGACCACGAGTGCGATGACCGTGCCGATCGCCGTCAGTGTCAGTTTCTTCCCGCGGCTCACACAGGAGAGCTTAGTCGGCCGACGGGAGCGGCTCGCCGACGACGGGGCGGTAGACGCCGACGGCCCCCGCGCCCGTGAAGACGGGTGCGGGGGCCGCGCGGTGACGTGGTGTTACTTGATACCGGAGAAGATCAATGCTAGTACGCCGAACAGTCCGTCGTTGGAGTTGATCGCGTTCCACAGTGCCTGGTCGAACATGTAGTTCTCCTCTCAGATGGGCGTTGTGCCGCGAACGCGACGGTACCCGGTCAACCTGAGGGGCTTCTCAGTTCTGTTCGGGGTCGCCGAGCACGGTGTAGTCGCCCTCCGCGTACTCCTTGCGGACACGCTTCTTGTCGAACTTGCCGACCGAGGTCTTCGGGACCTCGGTGACGAACGACCACCGCTCGGGGATCTGCCACTTCGGGACGCGGTCCTCGAGGAACTTCTTGTGCGCCTCGATGTCGGCGTCGTCCTCGGAGCGGACGACGGCGAGAACGAACGGACGCTCGTCCCACTTCTTGTCCGGGACACCGACGACGGTCGCCTCGACGATCGCCGGGTTGGACGCGATGATGCTCTCGAGCTCGACGGACGAGATCCACTCGCCGCCGGTCTTGATCATGTCCTTGGCGCGGTCGACGATCGTCATGAAGCCGTCCGGGGTGACCGTGGCGACGTCGCCGGTGCGCAGCCAGCCGTCATGGAACTTCGACTCGTCGGTCACGTTGCCTGCCGGGTCGTAGTACGCGCCCGTGATCCACGGGCCCGACACCTCGAGTTCGCCTGCGGACTCGCCGTCCCACGGCTGCTCGGATCCGTCGTCGCCGATCAGTCGGGCGGCGACCGGCGACGGGAAACGGCCCTGCGTGACGCGGTACGAGAACTCGTTCTCCTCGGTGGCGCCGGCCGGCGGGCGGGCGACGGTGCCCAGCGGCGACGTCTCCGTCATGCCCCAGGCGTGGATGATCGTGACACCGTAGTCGTCGAACTTCTTGATCATCGACGGCGGGACCGTGGCGCCACCGACGACCACCTCGCGCAGGTGGCTGATGTCCTGCGGCTTCGCGTCGAGCATCGCCGAGACGCCCGCCCAGATGGTGGGCACGGCGGCGGCCAGCGTGGGCTTGGCGGCGTCCATGATCGCCAGCAGCGGCTCGGGCTGCAGGAAACGGTCGGGCATGATCAGCGTCGCGCCGCACATCATGGCGGCGTAGGGCAGACCCCACGACATGACGTGGAACATCGGGACGATGGCGAGCATCGAGTCGGCGTTCGACAAGCGCATGCCCATCGTCGTGGTGACGATCAAGGAGTGCAGGTAGATGCTGCGGTGCGAGTAGACGACGCCCTTCGGGTCGCCCGTGGTGCCCGACGTGTAACACATGACGGCGGCGTCGTTCTCGTCGACGTCCGGCCACGCGAACGTGGTCGCCTCGTCGGAGATCAGGTCGTCGAACTGGTGGACGGTGATGCCCTCGGGCGCGGCGATCGCCTCGGCGGGGCCGTTGACCACCACGACGTGCTGCACGTTCGGCGTGCCCTGCAGGTACTGGCCGAGCATCGGCGCGACGGTGGCGTCGACGAAGATCACCTTGTCGTCGGCGTGGTTGATGATGAAGACGGCCTGCTCCGGCGAGAGACGCAGGTTCAGGGTGTGCAGGACGGCGCCCATCGACGGGACGCCCGCGTACAGGGCCTGGTGCTCGTTGTTGTTCCACATGAACGTGGCGACCCGGTCGCCGCGCTGCACGCCGAGCTTGGTGAGCGCGTTCGCGATCTTGGCTCCGGTGTCGGCGATCTCCGCGAACGACTGGGAGCGCAGCGAGTCGCCGGTCCACGTCTGGATCGACGCTTCGGGGAACATGCGGCGGCTGTACTCGACGAGGCTCGGAATCGTGAGTGCGCCGCGCTGCATCGTGGTCTGGATCAAGAGTGGTCTCCTTCAATCGCCGTCCGGATGGGCCGGACCATACGTTCGCCGAAAAGTGAGCGGATTCACGCCGCCGTCGGCTAGTTTCCTAGACTAGCCGAGACGAATGCATCATTTCTAGACAATGGTGCATCCACTATGAAGGGATTCGCCCGTGTCGTCCGAAGATGTGATCGCGTTGGCGACGCAGCGGTTCATCGCGGGTGAGCGGATCGAGGTCGGCGAGATCGCGGCCGCGTCGGGCGTGAACCGCAGCACCGTCTACCGCCGATTCCACGGGCGCGACGGGCTGCTCGCCGAAGTGATCTGGAATCTCACCTCGATGTCGATGGAGGCGGCGATCCGCGGTGCCACGGGAAGCGGCGCGCGGCGTCTCACCGAGGTGATGGTCGGATTCGCTGCGCGCGCCAACAGCGCCGACTACATCCGGACGTTCTTGAACCGGGAGCCCGAGCGTGCGTTGCGCCTGATGATGACGCACGAGGGCGGTGTGCAGCCGCGGATCATCGAACGGATCGCCGAGGTGATCGCGGAGGAGATCGCCGCGGGCTCGATGGTGCCGCCGCTTCCCGTACCCGACCTGGCCTTGATCCTCGTGCGCATCACCGAGACCTTCGTCTACGCGACGGTGATCAGCGGCGAGGAGCCCGATGCGGAGAAGGTCCGGCAGGCGTGCGGCGCTCTGCTCGGAGTCGTCAGCGCGTGAGTTCGGCGACGATGACCGGCACGTGCGAATGCTCGACGTCCTTCGCGGCCGTCGCGAGTTCGACGTGGCCCGTGTCGGCCAGTGCCCGTAGTTCGGCGAGGGCCGCGGCCGCCGGGGGCTCGGCCAGCTCGTCCCGGTAGCGGGCGACGAAATCGTCGTATCGATCTCGGTGTGCGTGGTACCAGGCACGCAATTCGTTCGACGGTGTCACGTCTTTGACCCACCGGCCGATCCGGGGATCGTCCTTGCGGATGCCGCGCGGCCACAATCTGTCGACGAACACCCGGTCGGCGGTGGGCGGGTCGTAGACGCGGGCGACGGTGATGCTCATGCGATCCGCACTCCTCTCGCGAGTTTCCGGGCGGGCACCCGCAGGCGTCGTGCGGCGACGGCAAGTCCCCCCGCGCCGAGCAGGAGCGTCATCAGCAGACCGATGAACCAGGACCGGCCGATGTTCCGGTACTCGCGGTGTGACGCCGGTTCGCCGTAGACCGGTCGCGGGCAGGTCTGATCGGTGGTGTCCGGTCCCGTCCGTGCGGCGGACTGCAGGAGGGCGAAGAAGCCGGATGCACCGGGTGCGTCGCCGGTCCTGGCGCCGTCGACGCCGCCCGCGATCACGTCGGAGACGATGAGGACGGGGTTCGGCGCGAGCATCCACCACGTGTACTCGGTGTGGTAGAACTCCTTCTCCTTCTGCTCGACGCGGCATTCGCCCATGTAGACGTCGTTTCGTGCGACGCCGACCGTCGTCGTCCGTGCGGTGACCGGGTAGGTGATGCCGAATCCGATCGGCAGCCCGATGAGCAGCAGCAGGACCATCGCCTGGGTCAGCATCGCCGACGCGGCCGGGCGGGTCGTCAGTGACGAGAAGCCGAGCCCGATCGCGCAGTAGGCGAGCATCATGACGGCTACGACGATCACGGCGAGCACGCCGGCGGCGATCGACGCGGGGCTGGAGAACACGCCCCACACCAGGTAGGGGAGCGATACGCCGATCATCGCGAGGGACGCGGTCCACGACCCGAGGAGTTTGCCGACGGCGAGGTCCCACGAGGAGACGGGCGTCGCCTGCACGAGCGCGAGGGTCGCGTCTCGCCGGTCGCCGTTGATCGACGTCGCACTCAGTGTGGGAGCGGCGGCGAGGCCGAGGAACAGGACGACGCCGATCGCAGTGTCCAGAAGCGACTGCGACCACGGCGTATAGCCGATGCCCGCGACGACGACCGCGAGATAGAACGAACCGAGGATCACGGCGCTGATCAGGAAGAACAGGACGAGCGCGGTGATCCGCCAGCGGGTGGAGCGGATGCGCTGCCGGATCTCGAGTCCGGCGATGAGCATGACTGCCTGCGGATTCATGTCAGGTCCTGTCGGCGTCGAGGTCGAGGTAGGCCTGTTCGAGGCCGGACGTGATACGCGTGAACTCGGCGATCGGCGTCTGTTGGGCGACGAGCTGGGCGAGATACGCCGCGGCCGCCGCGTCGTCCTGGAGTTCGACGACGACGGCCTGGTCGGCGGGCTGCCCGATCAGACGGATGCGCCACCGCGGCCGGGACGGGGTCGTGCTCGGGACGTGGGTGAAGCCGCCGGTCATGAACACGACGTCGTCGACCATCTCCTCGAGTTCACCGAGGATGTGCGACGAGACGAGCACCGTCGCTCCCTCCGCGGCGATCGCGCGGAGTTGGGCGCGCAGCTCGATGCGCGAGCGCGGGTCCATGCCGGATGCGGGTTCGTCGAGCAGCAGGATCTGCGGGCGGTTGACGAGGGCGCGGGCGAGGCCGAGACGTTGCTTCTGTCCCCGTGACAGGCCCGACGCCGGATGATCGGTGAACTCGACGAGATGGACCTGGTTGAGCAGTTCCAGGGCGCGTGTGTCCGCGGTCGCCTTGTCGGCGCCGTGCAGGCGGCCGAACGCGATGAGGATCTCGCGCGGCGTCAGCGACTCCCAGGTGCCGAACACGTCGGGCATCCAGCCGGTTCGGGAGCGGAGGGCGACGGGGTCGGCGACGGTCCCGCCCGCGAACAGTTGCCCGGAGTCGGGCGCGAGGAGGCCCGCGAGCATGAGGAGCAGCGTCGTCTTGCCCGCGCCGTTGGGACCGACGAGGCCGGTGATCCGGCCCGCGTTCAAGGCGATGTCGGCGTGTGCGACGGCCCGGTAGGCGCCGAACGAGCGGGACAGTCCGGCCGCGGACAGCAGCGGCGGCGTCACGCGGTCACCGTCGCGCGGGCCCGGTCCAGGGCGGTGCGGACGAAGTCGATCGCCTCGCCCTGCCAGAGACCGATGTGGTCGAGCATGGCGTGACCACCGCCGGGGACGCCGACGTAGGTGGCGTCGAGGCCGCGTTCGGTCAGCTCGACGATGCCTTTCGCGGTGCGTTTGGCGAGCGTCACCCGGTCAGCGTCACCGTGGACGGCGACCACTCGGACGTCGTCGTGGATGTGCCGCCAGTCGGCGAACTGCCACCAGGGCGCCAGCGCGAGGACGTCAGTGACCCGCGGGTCGTCGCCCAACTGCGCGGCGATGCGTCCACCCATGGAATGGCCGATGACGGCGACGGGGACGTCCGGGTGGTCGTGAGTGAACTGGTCGAGGGCGTTGCGCGCGTACGGCATGGGACTGGCCTGTCCGCCGTTCCAGCCGTAGACGCGGTAGCGGGCCTGCCGGACTCGGACGCGTGGGCCGAACGCGGCCGCGATCGACGCGGTGAACGGGTACATGCGGATCGCCGACGCCTGCCACGGCGAGAACGGTCGATAGCTCGAGTCGGTTCCGCCCGGCAGCACCAGGACGTTCAGGTCGGGCGCGGGCATAGGAATACGTGTGAACATGGTCCCCCAGTCGCTTTGTCCATTCCGACAATAGCCAGGCAGCGGTGGCAGAATCGTTCGCATGGCTGATCCGAGAGCTGGAACCCCCGCCCGCCCCGACGATCTGATCGACGTCGCCGCCGTCGAGCGGGCCTACTACGACGTGACGCCCGATCCCGCCGATCCCGGCCAGCGGGTGGCGTTCGGGACGTCCGGACACCGCGGTACCAGCGTCGACGGATCGTTCAACGAAGCGCACGTCCTGGCGATGACGCAGGCGATCGTCGAGCACCGCGAACGCGCCGGGATCGAGGGCCCGGTCTTCATCGGGTTCGACACCCACCTGCTGTCGAAGCCCGCGTGGCGGTCGGCGATCGAGGTGCTCGCGGGCAATGGCGTCACCGTGTTCACGGCCGTGGACGACGACTACACGCCCACCCCTGCGATCAGTCGGGCGATCCTGCGATTCAACACGGAGAACGTCGGCGTGCAGGCCGACGGGATCGTCGTCACGCCGTCGCACAATCCGCCCGCAGACGGCGGGTTCAAGTACAACCCGCCCAACGGCGGACCCGCGGACACCCCGATCACCACGCCGATCGCCGAGCGCGCCAACCAGATCCTCGAAGACGGGCTGCGCGCTGTGCGGAGGACGTCGTTCGAGCAGGCCAGGGCGTCGGACCTGGTGATCGAGTACCCGTTCTCCGGCGAGTACGTGACCGCGCTCGGCGACGTCGTGAACCTGGCCGCGATCTCGGCCGCGGGCGTCGAGATCGGCGCCGACCCGCTGGGCGGGGCGTCGGTGAACTACTGGGGAGAGATCAAGGACTTCTACGGGTTGGACGGCCTGACCGTCGTCAACCCGACCGTCGATCCGGCGTTCGGCTTCATGACGCTCGACACCGACGGCAAGATCCGCATGGACTGCTCCTCGCCGAACGCGATGGCGTCGTTGATCGCGCGCCGCGACGAGTTCGACATCGCGACCGGCAATGACGCCGACGCCGACCGGCACGGGATCGTCACCTCCGACGCCGGGCTGATGAACCCGAACCACTACCTGGCGGTCGCGATCGACTACCTGTTCTCGCACCGCGACGGTTGGCGCGCCGATGCCGCCGTCGGCAAGACGCTGGTGTCGTCGTCGTTGATCGACAGGGTGGTCGGCGGCCTCGGCAGGGGACTGCTGGAGGTCCCCGTCGGGTTCAAGTTCTTCGTCGACGGCCTGCTCGACGGGTCGGTCGGTTTCGGCGGTGAGGAGAGCGCCGGGGCGTCGTTCCTGACCGTCGACGGCAGACCGTGGTCGACGGACAAGGACGGCATCATCATGAACCTGTTGGCCTCGGAGATCCTCGCCGTGACCGGGAAGACGCCGTCGGAGCGGTACGCCGAACTCGCCGCGCAGTACGGCGAATCGGCCTATGCCCGCATCGACGCTCCCGCCGGGCGCGTGCAGAAGGCGAAGCTGGCGGCGTTGTCGTCGAGCCAGGTGTCGGCGAGCGAACTGGCGGGGGAGCCGATCACCGCGATCCTCACCGAGGCGCCCGGCAACGGCCGCGCCCTCGGCGGGCTCAAGGTGACCACGGAGAACGCCTGGTTCGCGGCCCGCCCCTCCGGCACGGAGGACGTGTACAAGATCTACGCCGAGAGCTTCAACGGACCCGAGCACCTCGCACGCGTCCAAGAACAGGCCCAGGCCCTGGTCGACTCCGTTCTCGCCGACTGACGGTCGCTACAGTCGTAGTCGTGAGCAAGAACAGCGAGAACAAGGACTACGAGCCGCGGGCGACGTCGAGCAGGGTGTCGTACGCGTTGATCGCGGTCGGCGTTGTCGTCGTCGCTCTGGTCGTCGGCGGGATCCTCTGGCAGTCGAACAAGTCGTATCCGCCGGTCGACGACAAGGTTCTCGCGGAGAACGCGTCGTTCATCGTCGGCGACCGGACCGCGCCCGAGACCATCGACGTCTTCGAGGACTTCCACTGCCCGCACTGCAAGGAGTTCGAGGCGAAGTCGGGCGCCGCGATTCAGGCCGCGGTCGTCGCGGGAAAGGTGCGCGTGCGCTATCACCTGCTGAACTTCCTCGACAAGGAGTCGGACTCGGGCGACTTCTCGTCGCGCGGCGCGGGCGCCGTCCTGTGCGTCGCCCGCAACGACAACCGCGACGTCTTCTGGAAACTGCACTCGCAGCTGTTCGCCAAGTCGGGCGACGACCCGTCCAACGCCGACATCGCCGAGCTCGCCCGGGCCGCAGGAGCCTCGCCCGCCACGGTGACGTGCATCGCCGACGGCAAGCTCGTCGACGAGGCCCGTTCGATGGCGGACGCGTCGAGCGGCCAGCTCGAGAACTCGACGAAGGGATCAGTCGTCACCCCGACGGTCCTGTCCGCGGGCACCGTCGTCGACGGAATCACCGACGGCCCCGGCTGGCTCGACGACGTCATCGCCAACCCGCCGAAGTCCTAGTCAGAACGGCGGTTCGCCGGCGCTGTTGAACTCCTGTCCGGCGAGAACTTTCGCTTCCGCTTCCGCGCAGGCGCGCGCGAAGCGCCGCTGCGACCGGAGTCGCATGCGGTAGGCGTGCTTGGTCGCGGCCCGACTTGCGAACCGTTGCGGTGGCACCGATCGGTCGGGCGTTCCGGGCTCGACGGGTGCGCCGTGCCTGCACGGGAGCAGCCCGAGTTCGGGGACGAGCCATTGGTTCGCGGCCCGTGTCCGGATGGCCTGCCCAGACGGGGTGACGGTCTCCACCCAGATGACGCCGTTCGCATCGGTTACGAGGTCGTCGAGCCAGCCGTCGACGAATGTCTTCACCAGATGGTGGAAGCGGCGGATTCAGGTGGCTAGCGCAACACCTGTGATGTCCTCGAAGAGTACCTCTCGGGGTTTGTTCCATCCGAGGACTTTCCGGGGGCGGCGGTTGAGGAGGCGTTCCATCTCGTACAAGTCTTCGTCGCTGACCGTGTTGAAGTCGGTGCCCTTCGGATAGAAGTCTCGGATCAGTCCGTTGGTGTTCTCGTTGGTGGGTCGCTGCCAGGGCGAGTGGGGGTCGCAGAAGAACACTTTGCAGTCGGTTGCCACGGTGAATTGAGCGTGTTCAGACATCTCCGGACCCTGATCCCAAGTGAGCGTGCTGAACAGGGCGTCGGGTACACGCACTGCCATCTGCTGGAGGACTTCGGCAACGGTTAGCGCCAGCCGGTTGTCGACCAGACGTCCAACAAGGGTGTAGCGCGAGCGGCGTTCGACCAAGCTAATCAGGGCGCTGTTCCGTGAGCCGATAACCAGGTCCCCCTCCCAGTGCCCTGGGATCGCTCGATCGGCAGCCTCGGCGGGGCGATCTGTGAGGCGGGCTCCTTCAAGCCACGGTCTATTGGTCGCGGCCGGCAGCTTCGAGCGTGGCTTGCGTACCGCTCGTCCCGAGCGCAGGGCCTTCTCGACGGTCAGTTCATGCCGCAGCGCCCCTCGTCCTTGCACGTAGAGGGCCTGGTAGATCGTTTCGTGCGACACATGCATCTCCGGGTCGTCAGGGAACTCTTTCCGGAGTTCGGCTGAGACCTGCTCCGGCGAGAGTCGGTCGTTCAACCGTTTCACAACTTCATTTCGCAGTTCACCAAAGACTTCGAGCTTCACCACCCTCGGTCTTATGCGATCAGCCACCGCGGCATAGTGCGCCGCTGCCGCGTGATAGTGAGGTTGAGCCTTATAGCTGAGTTGCTGGCGCGTCTTGATCTCACGGGAGACTGTCGATGGCGCGACTCCTAGCTCGGCCGCGATCTTGCGCATCGACAGGGGCGGGCTGCAGGCAAGTCCAGCTTCGATGAAGGAACGGTCCGCGAGCGTGAGTCGCCGATACTTAACCTCGCCGGTCGCTTGACCGGCAGTCATTGGAATCACACCGCCAGTCTTGCCGAAGTGGTACCGAAGTCCAGCGCGATGGGCCCATTTGTGGACCGTCGCCAATCCGACATTCAACGAGGCGGAAACGTCACGGCCAGAGCCGCCCTCTATGAGCGCCGTCAAGACAGCCGAGCGAACCTCCCATGGAAACCGATCTGGCACAGCAAACTCCTCTCCTCGGAGTGTTGCGCTAGCCACCTGAATCCGCCAGCGGCACTTCGGTGCCAGGTTGCACGGGCAGGTGGCACCGCCCGACGTGGGGTCTGCATGGTTGTACTCGGTGACGTGGTCGAGATCGCACGACCACGCGGCCCGGGTGCAACCGGGCACGGAGCACGTGCCGT
The DNA here is from genome assembly GCF_009932475.1 of Gordonia spumicola. Classification (GTDB taxonomy): domain Bacteria; phylum Actinomycetota; class Actinomycetes; order Mycobacteriales; family Mycobacteriaceae; genus Gordonia; species Gordonia spumicola. The sequence continues at coordinate 2,226,006 of NZ_BJOV01000005.1, read as the reverse complement.
GAACGGCGCGGACAGCGGTGTCCGTCGCCGCTGTCGGGCGGTAGGGGTTGCCTGCCTGGGCCGGGTTGTCGGCGATCGCCGCCATGTCGAGCGGTCTCACGGTGGCGTCGGGCCGTGCTGCGGCTTCCCGCACGTGGTGGGCGTCGATCACGCCGTATCCGTCCATCCACCCGGCCTTGTCCGACTCGCCGTTCAGCGTCGACGCATCGGCGACGACGTGGACGACGACCCGTGCGAATCGCTCGGCCACCTCGGTGTCGGTCGCGGTGGCCGGGCATTCGGGGTTGCCGCAGTCGCACGTGAACTCTCCGCCGGTGAGGCGGGCGATCGCGAAGTCAGCGCGGCGTGCGCCGACCGAACGGGAGTCGTCGGCGCACGTCAGTTCGGCGGCCGACGCGTCGACGGATTTCTTGGCGAGAAGGACTTGCTCCGCGTCGGCGGCGATCGTCAGTACGGACTCGTCGCCGTCGTGCGACACGTTGACGCCCTTGCCGCGCGCCTGACGGACGTCGCGCACGGCGTCGGGGTCGATCTCGGCGACGTGGCGGCGCGCGATCGATGCCGCATCGCTCTTCGAGACCGAGCCACTTTCGCGGATGTCGGTGGCGATCTCCGCGTCGATCGCGGACATGACGTCGGCGTCGACGATCGCCTTGCACTGCAGGATGATCTCGCGGAACGACGCAACAGAGATCAGGCCGTCGCGAAGCAGGGCTGCGACGTGCACGAGGCGGTCTCGCGCTTCCATTGCGGTGTCGACGACCGTGCGGCCCGCGCCGTTCGACATAGACATGAGTGCTGCGATCTCGGCACCGAGCACAGTCTCGGTGTCGAGCAGGAGGCGGTCCGACTCCGAGTCGCCGTCGTCGATGTCGGCAGTCCGACGGTTGAGGACGGCGATCACGAGCTGCAGGCGCCGCCACATGAGATTTGACTCCGTGGCCCACAGCGTGCGGTAGGCGCCCATGTCGTCGAAGTCGTTCCCAGCGGACTCGGCGCCGAGAGTGTTCAGGTCGACCTGCTCAGTGGACGTTGTGGAGTTCATGTCGCCGGCCCCTTCGCTTGATCGAATGTACGTTCCATCCTATCTCTCATATATGGCAGATTCAATAGTTTTCTAGAACAAATGTTCTATGCGTTGAACGCGTGTCGGCACTCCCGGAATTGCGCGACCGGGTGGCGTCAGGCCCCAGTCCAGCGGATTTGGTTGGGGTGAAGGCGGTACGGTAACTTAGCTATCGCACTCAGAAAGGCAACGGCCTGGGTGTATACAAGTGAACACGGGGCTATGGCGCAGCTGGTAGCGCACCACACTGGCAGTGTGGGGGTCAGGGGTTCGAGTCCCCTTAGCTCCACAGATTCGAGACCTGATGTGTCTTGATCGAACCCTGGCCCCTGCTTTCGCGGAGGTTGGGGTTCGTTTGCCGTATGACAGTCCGCCGGTCCGAATTGGGCCGCAGTGAAGCGCGAGCGCTGTTCCGTAAGACGAACTTGTCGGTGTGGCGTTCTACGCTCTCGTGCATGAATGTGATGCAGACGGTCCTTATGTCCTTGTTCCTCACGCCGATCATTGTGTACGCGCTGGTGGTGGTGTCGTTGGGCGTGCCGCTGTTGCGGTCCACGCGGTGGGAGGTGGCGTTCCAGCGGACTGAATCGTCCCGGGTTTGATGGAGACAGGTTTGACCGGAAGGGACACTTGTTTCATGCCTCGCCCATCGAAGTACTCACCCGAGTTGCGGGACCGTGCCACACGCATGGCCATCGATGCTCGGAAGGATCCCGAGACCGCGCCCGGAGCTCTGGCCCGGATCGCTAAGCAACTCGACATCAACCCCGAAACCCTGCGGAACTGGGTCCGTCGCGTCGAAGACGGCCAAGCCGAATCGCCTGGGATTGAAACGATTTCCGATATTGAGCGGATCCGCTTGTTGGAGAACGAAGTTCGAGAGCTGCGTCGGGCGAACGAGATCTTGAAGACGGCGTCGGCTTTCTTCGCGGCCGAGCTCGACCGGCCACACCGCTGATCGTCGCCTTCATCGATCAGCACCGACATCGATGGCCCGTCGAGGCGATCTGCACCGCTCTGACCGAGGCTGGCTGCGCGATCGCGCCATCGACTTATTACGCCGCCCGCACCCGGCCACCGTCGGCCAGAGCAGTGCGAGACGAGTACCTCAAGACCCAGATCATGCGGGTCTATGAGGCCACCGGCGGAATCTACGGACAACGCAAGATCCGCGCCGCACTGCGCATGGAGGGGATCACCGTAGCCAAGTGCACTATCGAACGACTATGCGCTGACCTGGGGATCCGGGGCGTCGTGCGGGGCAAGTTCCCACGGACCACCCGCCCGGCACCGGAAACGGCGCGTCCGGCCGATCTGGTCGACCGCACATTTCACGCTGACGCGCCGAATCAGCTGTGGGTTGCCGACATCACGTACGTGCGGACCGAGGTCGGATGGGTGTACGTAGCGTTCGTGTTGGACGTGTTCTCCCGGATGATCGTCGGGTGGCAGACCTCGACCCGCATGTTCGCTGACCTCGCGATCGACGCCCTGGCGATGGGATTGTGGCTGCGCCGGCGGTCCGGTCAAGACCTAACCGCGCTGATCCATCACTCCGACCGCGGGGTGCAATACCGAGCCATCCGCTACACCCAGGCCCTCGATGAAGCCGGCGCCATCGCCTCAGTCGGCTCGCGCGGGGACTCCTACGACAACGCGATGGCCGAAGCCCTGAACTCGTTGTACAAGCACGAGCTGATCTACAAGAAAGGACCGTGGACAAGCACCAACGCCGTCGAGATCGCCACCGCCGAATGGGTCCACTGGTACAACACCACCCGCCTGCACTCGGCCTTGGACTACCAACCACCCGCCGCGGCCGAAGCCGACTACTGGACCCAGAATCGGGCCCGCGAACTCACCTCACAGAACAACTGATCGGTCTCCAACAAACTCGGGTCTTGACAGAACCCCGTTCCGACCTTGAGTCGGAACGGGGTTCTTTGCGTTCCATACGAGCCCGACACCGGCCACCATGCCCAACCCGCGCCGCCCGCTTTCAAGGGCGTCGCCGCGCCCAGTCACGTATCAGCGCTGCGAAGCGCCGATGAAACCGTGTCGCTGTTCGCTACGGAGCGAGCCGACGTCACCCTTGTACGGGCGGGAGGTGGCCTCGAGCATGAACGGCTGGAGCACGGAGCGCTGCCGGTCGGTGAGGCCAAGCATGCCGAAGCCGAGGTACAGGCCGGGCTGCACCCGTCGCACGTCGTCGAGGAGGTTGACCAGGCCGTTGACGGTGTCGAAGGTTCGGTAGTCGAGTTGGAATGCGGGTCGGCCGTCGATGTCGGAGTCGGCGATCCGGGTGGTCATCGGGTCTCGGTACACCAGGCTCCCGGTGACCGCCCAGCGATGGATGTTGTAGCCGCGGCCAGAGGTCTCGTCGATCTGCCGGAAGCCCTTGGTCTTCCATCGGTACAGCGGGTTGCGCACCTTGACGGCGGCGACGACCGTGCGCAGAACGCCGGGCTGGGCCAGTGGCGTTCCATCGAACTCGCCGACCATCTCCGAGAGGCTCGGCGCCTCCAGCGTGAGGAACAGTTCGACGAGTTCGCTGTGGGACATCGAGGTCAGGTCGTCGGCGCGGTGAGCAATGGTGGACATGGTGTGGGATCTCCGTCTATCGGACTACATCGGACGTGTCTCACACTCGCACGGCCTCGCCGCACTCGCGAGGTGCACAGTGCCCTGGTCAGAGTGCTACAGGTGCATCATGCACTACTGATCGGCTGGTTCGGTGCGGACGTTTCGATCCTCCGGCGCGACGGCGCCCCGCCAGTACGCGATCTCGAGCGCCATGCCGATGTTCAGCGCGTTCTGTTCGATGGGCTGGGGGAGGAGTTCGTCGGCGCGCTTGATGCGGCGCAGCAGGGTGTTGCGGTGTGAGTACAGCGCGCGAGCGGCTCGGGACGCATTGCACTGCTCGCGCAGGTACGCCCGCACCGCCTCGCGCAGTTCCGGGTGGCCGGAGGCCAGCGGCCCGAGAGTGTGGGTCACGAACCGATCGGCCTGGTCCGGCTGTGCGGTGAGCAGCAGGATCCCTTCGACGTCGTCGAAGGTCGCCACGGTGTGCTCGGTCTCCATCCGCGCCATCATGCGCTGAGCGCTCAATGCGTCGAGATGGGATGTGCGAAATCCGTCGCGACCCCGCGCGGTGGAGCCGATCGCGATGCGCCACGGCGATCCGGCGCCCGCGACGCCGGTCGCGTCATGCAAGCTGCCGCGGTCGGCCGAACCGAGCCAGCCCCAGACGGTGCCCGGACTGGCGAGGACGTGCATCGAGACGCGGGCGCCGACCCGCCGCGCCACCTCGTCGACGGCGCGTTCCATCTCCGTCAGCGGCGGCGAGGCGTCGGTGCTCCAGACGACCACCGCGGTATGCGTCTGGTCGAGCCGGTAGTCCAACGCGAACTCGGTGGACCGCCCGTCCGGCCAGTCGCCCGCGATGAGGAGCGAGACCGCCTGCAATCGGTCGGCCTCGCGGCTGCGTTGCACCCGCTCGCGTTCCGTCGTGATCTCCGCGGTGAGGGCGGTGATCGTGGCGTCGACGAAAGCGCCGATCGAATTCGAGGTGATGTCGAGCATGGCGGCGAGGTCGTCGACGTCGGTGCTCAATCCGAACGCGATCTTCATCCAGCGCCGCCACGCGACGTTCTGACCCAGCCGGTACGCATCGACGCTGGCTTCGGTGTGGCCGCGGCGGACGACGGTTCGGGCGATCTCCTGCAGATCGGTGACCAGGGGCGGGACGGCACGCCCCGGATGCTCCGCGTTCGCCGAAGCCCAGTGCAGCATGAGCGCGTGCGCGCCGCGAATGGCGAAGGCGCGCCACTCCGGATCCTCGACGACCGGCCGCATGTCGGACGCGGAGAAGGCGGCGTCTTCGACCTCCTCGAACCAGCTGGCCGGAGCTGCGAGGACGGCTTCGGCGGATCGCCGGATCAGGTCCGTCACCGCCGGACTGCAATCAGGAGTCTCCATGAATCCATCCTATGGGCGTAATGATGCATAGTGCACATGGATCGGCGACTTCTGAGACGTGTGCACCTTCCTTTCGGGTATCGCACGCTCGACCATGAGAGGAACACCCATCCGATGTCCGCAGGAGCAGCCATGGCGATCACTGTTCGACGACCGGCCCCGGCCGTGGAGCATCGAGCGGACGGTGAACCCGTCCGCCTCCCTCCGGGCCCGCGGTTCACCCCACGTAACGTGCTGCGCTTCGTGACCGACCGGCCCCGGCTGCTGCGTGAAATGGCGGATAGGCACGGCCCGGCGTTCACCATGTGGATCCCCGGATTCGGCACGACAGTCGTCCTCACCGAGCCCGCGATGTTCAACGAGCTGTTCCACATCCCGTCCGACGTGGCCGGAGGCGTCGAGCCCAGCCTCGACGTGATGTTCGGCGACGGCTCGATCTTCGGCAAGCAGACCGCCGAGCACAAGCGTCACCGCCGAGTGCTCACCCCGCCGTTCCACGGGCGGAACCTTCGGGCCTTCGAGTCTCTCGTAGAGGAGGAGACGCGCAAGGAGATCGCCGGGTGGCCGGTGGGGCGGCGTTTCGCCACGATCACCTCGACCAACAGGATCGCGCTGAACATCATCCTTCGGGTCGTGTTCGGCGCCGAGGGCGCGGAGTTCGACGAGTTGCGCGAACTGACGCCCAAATGGATCAAGTTCGGTGCCGTCCTGTTCAGCGTGCGCCCGCTCCAATGGGACTGGGGGCCGCTCAGCCCGTGGCGTCGGCACCTGGCGATGCGTCGGCAGTTCGACGACATCCTCGAGCGCTTGATCGTCCGCGCGCAGGCCGACCCCGGATTCGAGGACCGCACCGACATCCTCTCGCTGATGCTGCGTGCCCGGCATGACGACGGGACGGCCCTGACGCACGAGGAGATCGGCGACGAGCTGGTGACCCTGGTAGCGGCCGGTCACGAGACCACGGCGACCTCGCTGGCCTGGGCGTTCGAGCGGTTGAGTCGACATCCGCACACGCTCGGCCGGCTCGTCGCCGAAATCGACGAGGGCGGCGCGACATACCTGCAGGCCACCATCCACGAGGTGATGCGCACACGGCCCACCATCGACGGCACCACACGCCGGGTACTGGTGGACAGGATGCGTTTCCGTGAATGGGTGCTTCCCCACGGGGTGAACCTGTACACGGCGACGTCGCTGGTGCACAACGACCCTCGGTACTTCCCGCGGCCCGACGAGTTCGCTCCCGACCGGTTCCTGGGACGTATGCCCGACACCTACGCGTGGACCCCGTTCGGCGGCGGCGTCCGCCGTTGCGTCGGCGCGACGTTCGCGACCATGGAGATGGCCGTCATCCTCCGGACCGTGCTGACCACGTACCGGATCGAGCCCACCGACGAACCCGACGAGCGGATCGTCTTCAAGGGGCTCCCGTTCGCGCCCGCCCGCGGGGGCCTCATCAGCGTCACGCGACGCGAGCGCCCGGCCGCTTCCCCCGGATCGCCGACCGAACCCACAGGCTGCCCGTACCACCACGAGAAGCCGGAACCGTCATGAGCCACGTGATCACCCAACCGTGTTGCAACGACGGGGGTTGTGTGGCGGCGTGCCCGGTCAACTGCATCCATCCCACACCGGACGAGCCCGGCTTCGCGACCGCCGAGATGTTGTACGTGGACCCCGACACCTGCATCGACTGCGGAGCCTGTGTGCCCGAGTGCCCGGTGGACGCGATAGTCCCGGATGACGCCCTCACCGTCACCGAGACGGTGTTCCTCGACATCAACGCCGCGTACTACCGCGATCACGATGTGCGGGATGGACTCGTGCCGTTCCGCCCGTACCGTCCCGCGGGGGTCTCCGCGCCGATCCGGGTCGCGGTGGTGGGCTCCGGACCGGCCGGGCTGTACACGGCGAAGGAACTGCTCACCGAGTCGAACGTGCACGTGGACGTGCTCGACCGGCTGCCGACCCCACTGGGCCTGATCCGCTCCGGCGTCGCGCCCGACCACGGCGCCACCAAGAGGGTGGGGGAGACACTCGAAGAGGTGGCCGCGTCGCCGCGGTTCCGCTATCTGCTCGGTGTCGAGGTCGGCCCGCACGTCACTGCCGCCGCCCTGGCCGACGCGTACTCTGCGGTCGTCTACGCACACGGTGCGTCGGCGCCCAAGTCGCTGGGGATCGAAGGCGAAGCGCTCGCGGGCAGCATCTCGTCCACCGAGTTCGTCGCCTGGTACAACGGCCACCCGGACTACGCCCACCGGCGGTTCGACCTGTCGGGCGAGCGCGTCGTCGTGGTCGGCAACGGCAATGTGGCGCTCGATGTGGCGCGCATCCTCCTCTCCGATCCGGATGTGCTGGCCCGCACCGACATCGCCGACCACGCATTGGAAGCGCTGCGCGAGCGCTCCGTCCGCGAGGTCGTGCTGCTCGGGCGGCGCGGACCGGCCGACGCCGCGTTCACCATCGGCGAGCTCGCCGGCCTCGCGGATCTGTCGGGCGTCGACGTCGTCGTGGACGACCCGGCGCCGGACTCCGACAGACTCGGAAGCCTCGACGACGTGACCGCGGCCAAGGTCGAGCTCCTGCACGACTTCGCCGCACGCACGGCCCGCCCCGAGAACCGCCGTCTCGTGTTCCGTTTCCACACCCGGATCACGGAGATGCTCGGCGACGACCGCGGTCGGGTGCGGACATTGCGGGTCACGGTCGGCGGAGCGCCCGACGAACTCGACACGTCGCTCGTTGTCCGGTCGATCGGCTACGCGGGGGAACCGCTCGACGGCCTCCCGTTCGACGACGCCGGCGGCACCGTTCCGAACCGGGAGGGCCGGGTGGTCGACCCGGCGACCGGCGAGGTGATCCCGGGGAAGTACGTGGCCGGGTGGATCAAACGAGGATCGCGCGGCGGCATCGGCGCGAACCGGCGCTGCGGCGAGGAGACGGCGCGGGCGGTCCTGGACGACGCCGCAGTCGGCGTGCTCGCGCCGCGGGCCACCGATCCGGACATCGCGACGGACGCGGTGAGACGTGGGGCCACCGTCGTCGACGGCGCCGCATGGAAGCGGATCGACGCCGCGGAGCGAGCGGCGGGCCGGAGAGCCGGCCGCCCGCGGGTGAAACTGACCGACCTCGATGCGCTGATCGGTGCGGCGGGCCGATCCCCGGGCGGCGATCCCGTCGGCGCGCTGTCGTACCCAGACAACAAGGAGAGAACATGACCGAGATCGACCCGAACGCACCCGTCCTCGTCACTGGCGGCAGCGGCTATCTGGCGAGCTGGATCGTCCGATACCTGCTCGAGGACGGCCGGACGGTGCGCGCCACCGTCCGTGATCCGCGCAAGCCCACGGGACTCGACCACCTGCACGCACTGGCCGAACAGCACCCGGGGCGACTCACCCTGCACGCCGCGGACCTGCTGGACCGGGGCAGCTTCGCGGAAGCCATGACGGGCTGCGAGCTTGTCATCCACACGGCCTCGCCGTTCCTGATGGGCAGGCTGAGCGACCCGAGGGAGCAGTTGATCCGACCGGCGCTCGAGGGTACTCGCAACGTCGTGAACAGCGTGGACGCGACCGATTCTGTGCGTCGCGTGGTGCTCACGAGCAGTGTCGCGGCGATTCACGGCGACAACGTCGACATGCGCGGAAAGGAGTGCTTCACCGACGCGGACTGGAACACGACGAGCACCGATACGCATCAGGAGTACAGCTACTCCAAGACCGTGGCGGAGAAGGAGGCGTGGAAGCTCCACGACGCCCAGGACCGCTGGGACCTGGTGACGGTGCACCCCGGCCTGGTCTTCGGGCCGTCGCTGACCACGAGCAGCGCTTCGGGCAGTATGACCATGATCGGGCACTTCGCCGACGGGTCCATGACGTTCGGCGCGCCAGCCCTCGAGATGGGCGTGGTGGACGTGCGGGACGCGGCGCGCACGCACATCGCCGCGGGCTTCACGCCCGCGGCGCACGGTCGGTACATCGCCACATCGGGCACCGTGAGTCTGCTGGACATGGGCAGGTTCCTGGCCGGTGCGTCCGGGAAGCGGCGGGCCTTTCCGACGCGCGAACTGCCGAAGGCTCTCGTCAAGATTGGTGCTCCGGCCGCGGGGATGACGAGGAAGTTCGTCGACCGCAACGTCGGGTGGCCGCTGCGATTCGACAACAGCCGCACGCGCCGAGAGCTCGGCATCGACTTCATCGCGCCCGAGAAGAGCATCGTCGACCACTTCCAGCAGATGATCGACGACGGCCTGGCCTCGTAGGACCGGGCCGTCGTCTCGAGCGTCGAGTCAGGCGTGTCCTCGGTTCACTCCTTGCCCCGCGGGAGGATCATGACCGGCACCGGGGAGCTGCGGACGATGCGAGCCGCCGCGGTGCCGAGGAACACGTGCTGCAGCTGCGCCGCGGCGCCGGACCCGAGGAGCAGCATGTCGCCCGCCTGCCAGTCGATGTCGTTGACGGCCGACGACCAGTCCCGGCCGACGCCGACCGCGATCTGTGGTCTCGTCACGGTCGCGAGCGCGTGACAGGCCTCCTCGAGCTGCTGGTCGATGTCGTCGCGAGTGCGCGTCCACCATTTCTGGAGCACCAGGTTCTCGGCGGCCGCGGGATCGGTCGTCCCCATGATGCCGCTGACGTCGCGCACGTTGAACGAGGCGACCCGCAGCGGGACGTTCCACGACGCGGACAGTTCCGCCGCGGACTTGATGAGCCCGTTGACGTCGGCCTTGCCGCCGAACGCCGCGGTCAGCCGTGTGATCGGCACGGCCCCCGGCTGGTAGCCGCGCGGTGCGATCGCGACCGGCACCTCGGCGGTGTGGACCAACTGCTCGGTGACGCTGCCCAACGCGATTCGCCCCAGCACCCCGGACGACGAGGATCCGACTGTCACCAGGTTCGCCGAATGCTCGGCCGCGGCACTCGCCAGGCCGTCGCGGATCGACGGCGCCTGGACCACTTCGACGCGCACCCCCGGGCCGCCGCGCACGTCGTCGACCGCGCCGAGCAGCGCACGTTCGGCCTGAACCGCGACGTAGGCGATGTACTCGTCCTCGACCGGGTCGACGGCGACGGGCATGCGTCGTTCGACGACGGCGGCCGCCACCACGTCTTCGCCCGTGGTGCGTGCGATCTGGCTCGCCAGTGCGACCGGCGCGGACCCCTTCCGACTCGCGCTGAATCCGGCGAGGACCGTCACTGGACCGAACCCGATGCGCTCATCCGTGCGACGACGTGTGTCACCGGAAGGTGGTGTTCGGCGCGCGCTCTGTCGATGACGTCGAACCGCTCCCACACCGACTCCTCGGGCGGAAGCGTCGAGATGACGATCCGATCGGGGCGATGCTCGTCGACGGCGGCTGCGAGCGCCCGGAGCGGGCGGTAGTCGCCGAGTCGTCCGTCGGCCGTGAAGCCCTCCGTACGGAGCGTGGACAGGGTGTCCTCGAGGCGCTCGTTCGCGATCCGGGTCGTCGCCTCCCAGACGTCGAGCGGCCCGTGGACGTCGGCCGCTCCGGTCTCGATCGGGCTGGCCGGGACGACCACGTGGAACACCGTTCCCTGGTCCGCGCCGATCGAGCGCAGCTCGGACATCAGCTCCTCCGAGCCGACCGTCTGATTCGCGAGGACGACGATGCTGGTCGGACGAGCGGTCTGAGCGGAGACGTCGGGCGTGATCGGCCGCGACTGGACGAACTGGCGGTTGGCGAAGAACAGCACGATCACGACGGCGAACGCGAGCAGGCTCAGGATGAGCTGGGAGCGGACGGCCTCGTCGATGTACATCTGGACGAGGATCGCGACAATCGCCACGATCGTCAGGATCGACAACACCGGGAAGAACCACATCTTGACCTTGAGGCTCTCGCTCCCGTTGCGGAACCGGAGGACGGTCTGCGATATGGCGATCAGCAGGTAGACGAACAGGATGATGGCGCCAGACGAGTTCAACAGGAAGGCGAAGATCGTGTCCTCCCAGAACGCGGCGGCGATGACGCACACGAAGCCGATGACCGATGAGCCGACGATCGCGTACATCGGCACGCCGCGCTTGGTGACCTGAACGAGTTGGGCCGGAGCCTCGCGGCGAGCGGCGAGCACGAACAGCATGCGCGACGCGGTGTACATCCCCGAGTTCAGGCACGACAGGACCGCGGTGAGGACGACGGCGTTCATGATGTGCTGGGCGGCCGGGATGCCCATCTGCTCGATCGCCGAGACGAACGGCGACGCGGCGAGGTCGTCGCTGTTCCAGGGCAGGATGGCGGTGAGCAGGAAGACCGAACCGACGAAGAAGATGGCGATTCGCATGATCACCGAGTTCGCGGCCTTCGCCACCGCGCGCTCCGGATTCTCCGACTCGGCCGCCGCGATCGTCGCGATCTCGGCGCCGACCATCGAGAAGATGGTGAGCACCACGCCGACCGTCACCGCGCCGACTCCGAGCGGGAAGAACCCGCCGTAGGCGGTCAGGTTCGAGAAGTCCATGCTCCGGTCGGGCCAGAGGCCGAAGACGTAGCACGACCCCAGCACGATGAACAGGGTGATCGCCGCGACCTTGATTCCCGCGAACCAGAATTCGAACTCGCCGAACGAGGCGACCGAGAACAGATTTGTCGCAGTCATCGCCGCGAGCAGCAGCATGGAGGTGAGCCAGATCGGTGCGGACGGCATCCAGAACTGGATGATCTTCGCTCCGGCGATCGCCTCGAATCCGACCACGACAACCCAGAAGTACCAGTACAACCAGCCGACCGAGAATCCCGCCCAGTTGCCCATCGCGTTCCGTGCGTAGTCGGAGAAGGATCCGGTGGAGGGGTTCGCCACGGCCATCTCGGCGAGCATGCGCATGACCATGATGACGAGGACGCCCGCGAGGGCGTATGTGATGAATGACGCCGGCCCGGTCGCCTTGATGACGACGCCGGATCCGACGAACAGCCCGGCGCCGATGACGCCGCCGATCGCGATCATGCGGAGTTGTCGTTCCGACAACGCCTTCTTGAGCTCGGGAGTCCCGCTCAACCTGATACCTCCTGCTAGGTGGACGTCGGCGCCCCGCCGCGTCCGAGGGTGATGGAGATCACAAACAATACGGATCAAGAGTGCCCCGCGAGAGGGGATGCCGGAACCGACGAAATGTAACGACATGGCCTGTGTCATTTACAAGCTGTAATCGGTCGAGAGGGGTGTCGACGGGCATCGTTGTCCGTATGGTCGACGGACGGACGAATGGGCAGACACCGCAGGTCAGCAGGATTTCGCCGGTGATCGGCATCGTCGGCGTGCCGACTCGATGTCGGTGGGCGCAGGTGTGGGAACGGGACGTGGTGATGGTGCCCGACACCTACCTGCGCGCGGTCACGGCGGCGGGCGGACTGGCCGTCGTATTCGCTCCGAGCACACTTCTCCTGGACGCCGTTCCGCGCATGGTGGCCGCGGTCGACGGAGTCGTGCTCGTCGGCGGAGGCGACCTGGACCCGTCGTGCTATCTGGGCGCCGCCGACGATCGGACGGGTCCGACGGATCCACTGCGCGACGAGGTCGAGATCGCCGTCGCGCGGGTGTGCGTCGAGACGGGTGTGCCGCTCCTCGGCATCTGCCGGGGGATGGAGGTGCTCAACGTCGCCCGCGGCGGCGACCTCGTCCAGCACGTCCCCGACGTCACCGGCACGACGGTCCACTTGGCGACCCCCGGTGTGTTCGAGCGGCATCCGGTCCGCCTCACCGGGGGATCCCGGGTGGCCGCGCTCTGTGGATCCGAGGACGTCGTCGTCGACTCGCACCATCATCAAGCGGTGGGTCGACTCGGGGCGGGCCTGCGGGTGACCGGTCGCGCGCCGGACGGCATCGTCGAAGCGGTGGAGGCGGTCGAGCCCGCGGGCGCGTACGCGGTCGGAGTCCAGTGGCATCCGGAGGAGGATCCGGGGTCGACCGTGATCTCGGCGTTCGTGGACGTGGTCGCCGCACGGCGCGGATGAGACGAGGCGGATGAGACGAGAACGACCCCGGGGCGGACGCGGTCGACGTCCGTCCCGGGGTCGTTCGGCGGGGGTGACCTACGCGGTGTGTGCGTCGGCCACGAACAGTGCCTCGTCGAGGATTCGCAGTCCCTCCTCGACGTCGGCGGCGCCGATGTTGCACGGAGGGACCACGTGAATCCGGTTGAAGTTGGCGAAGGGGAGGAGGCCGCCCTTGCGGCAGGCGGCGATCGTCTCCGCCATCGCGGGGCTCGATCCGCCGTACGCCGCAAGGGGTTCGCGGGTCTCGCGGTCCTTCACCAGTTCGATCGCCCAGAAGACGCCCGCTCCACGGACCTCGCCGATGGAGGGGTGAGCGTCCCGCATGCGCGCCAGCGTCGGTCCGATCACATCGGCGCCGATGCGGGCGGCGTTGCCGACGACGTCCTCGTCCTCCATCGCGTTGATCGTGGCGACGATCGAGGCCGTCGCCAGCGGATGCCCCGAGTAGGTCAGGCCGCCCGGGTACACACGATCGGTGAACGTCGCGGCGATCGCGTCGTTGATCGCGACGCCGCCGACCGGCACGTATCCCGAGTTGACGCCCTTGGCGAAAGTCATCAGATCGGGAACGACGGGCCCGGCCTCGGTCGTGGCGTGTTCGATCGAGAACCACTTCCCGCTGCGTCCGAATCCGGCCATCACCTCGTCGGCGATCATGACGATCCCGAACTCGGTGCACAGGTCCCTGACGCCCGCGAGGTAGCCGGGCGGCGGGATCATGATTCCCGCGGTCCCCGGGATCGACTCCAGGATGACCGCCGCGATGGTGCCCGGCCCCTCCAGTTCGATCACCCGACGCAGCTCCTCGAGGGCGCGCTCGCACTCCTGCTCCGGTGTCTGCGAGTGGAACACCGAACGGTAGAGGAACGGTCCGTTGAAATGGACCACCCCGTGCGCGCCGCGATCGCTCGGGAACCGACGGGGATCACCGGTCAGGTTGACCGCGAGGTCGGTGCCGCCGTGGTATCCGCGGTAGCGCGCGAGCACCTTGTGCTTCCCGGTGTGCAGTCGCGCCATCCGAACCGCGTGCTCGACCGCGTCGGCGCCGCCGTTGGTGAAGAAGATCCGATTCAGGTCGCCGGGAGTGCGTTCGGCGATGAGCCTCGCCGCTTCGCTGCGCGCGGCGTTCACGTGCTGCGGCGCGACGGTGCACAGCTTCGCCGCCTGCTCCGCGATCGCCGCGACGACCTTCGGATGCTGATGGCCGATGTTGGTGTTGACCAGCTGGGACGAGAAGTCGAGGAGACGGTTGCCTTCGCCGTCCCAGACGTACGACCCCTCGGCCGCGATCACCGTCATCGGGGTGAGTGAACCCTGCGCCGACCAGGAGTGGAAGACGTGCGCGCGGTCGAGCTCGTACGCCCGTGCGCCCTCTGCGACTGCGACGTCGAGATCGACGCCGCCGGGGAGTGCGGTCATGAGTCAGTCCTCTCAGACGTTCTGTGGGAAGCCGAGGTTGATTCCGCGGTTGGCCGGGTCTTGCCAGCGGGTGGTCACGACCTTGCCTCGGGTGAAGAAGTGCACGCCTTCGGGGCCGTACGCGTGAGTGTCGCCGAACAGCGAAGCCTTCCATCCGCCGAACGAGAAGTGCGCGCTCGGCACCGGGATCGGCACGTTGACGCCGACCATGCCGACCTCGACCTCGTTCTGGAATCGCCGGGCGGCTCCACCGTCCTGCGTGAAGATCGCCGTGCCGTTGCCGTACTGGCAGTTCGAGATCAGCTCCAGCCCCTCCTCGTAGGTGTCGACGCGGATCACCGAGAGCACCGGTCCGAAGATCTCGTCGGTGTACACGCTCATCTCGGGTGTCACATGGTCGAGCAGGGTCGGACCGACCCAGAAGCCGTCGGTCACATCGCCCGCGTCGCCCTCGGTCGCCGTCACGTAGCGGCCGTCGACGACGACCGTGGCGCCCGCGGATTCGCCTGCCTCGATGTAGCCCGCGACCTTGTCCCGGTGGGCGCGGGTGATCAGCGGGCCCATGTCGGCCCGGCCGGTGCCGTCGCCGGTGACGAGGGTCCGCGTCCGTTCGGCGATCTTCGCGACCAGTTCGTCGGCGATGTCACCGACGGCGACGAGGGCCGAGACCGCCATGCAGCGTTCGCCCGCCGAGCCGAAGCCCGCGTTGACCATCGCGTCGGCGGTGATGTCGAGGTCGGCGTCCGGGAGCACGATCGCGTGGTTCTTGGCGCCGCCGAGCGCCTGGACGCGTTTGCCGTTGGCGGTTCCGACCCGGTACACGTACTCCGCGATCGGGGTGGACCCGACGAATGAGACGGCCTTGACGGCGGGGTTCGAGAGCAGTTCGTCGACGGCCGTCTTGTCGCCGTTGACGACATTGAAGACTCCGTCGGGCAGCCCGGCTTCGGCGAGAGCCCTGGCGATCCACAGGGCCGACGACGGGTCCTTCTCGCTCGGCTTCAGCACCACGGTGTTGCCCGCCATGATCGCGATCGGGAAGAACCACATCGGGACCATCGCCGGGAAGTTGAAGGGCGAGATGACGGCGACCGGTCCGAGCGGCTGACGGATCGACGAGACGTCGACCATGCTGGAGACGTTCTCGCTCGACTCGCCCTTCAGCAGGTGATTCATCCCGCACGCGAACTCGACCACTTCCTGACCGCGGGCGATCTCGCCCAGCGCGTCGGAGTGCACCTTGCCGTGTTCGGCGGTCAGGATGGCGGCGAGCTCCTCCTTGCGGGCGTTCAGGATCTCGCGGAACGCGAACATGACACCGGTGCGCTTGGCGAGCGAGGTGTCGCGCCACGCGGGGAACGCCTCACGGGCCGCGGCGATGCCCGCCTGCGTGTCGGCGACGCCGGCGAGCGCGACCCGACCGGTCACGACGCCGGTCGCGGGGTTGGTGACCGGGGCGTAGTCACCGGACGCTCCGATGTACGTCGCGCCTGCGATCCAGTGGTCGATGGTCTGGGTGCTGATGTCAGTGAGGGTCATGGCTCCACTGTGACGGCCGTCTGCGTCCGATTCGACGGACATACCGTCAATAATCGCGTCCTCGGGCTTACACTTCGTTCATGGCGTTGACCGTTGCCGACATTCTCGCGCTTCCGGTGATGCGTGCGGGCGACCCGGACGTCCTGGTCGACGCCGGGCTGGACCGGGTCGTCCGCTGGGTGCATGTCGGCGAATCGCCCGCTGTCGCGGAGCTCTTGACCGGCGGTGAGCTGATCCTCACCACCGGAGGACCGCTGCGGTCGGATCCGCACCGGTTCTGCACGGCGCTCGCAGCCTCGGGGGCGTCCGGCCTGATCGTGGAGCTCGGCCCGGCGATGCCGCGGATCCCGGACTCCGCGGTCCGGGTCGCGTCCGAACACGGCTTCCCGCTCATCGCCCTCCGTCGGGAGGTCCGATTCGTCGCGCTCACCGAGCACGTGCACCGGGTGATCGTCTCCGAACAGTTCCACGAGGTCGAGTTCGCGCGACACGCCCACCAGGTGTTCACCGAATTGTCCATGCGCCGGGCGGACGCCGACGACATCGTCGCGAGCGCCGCGGAACTGCTCGGAACTCCCGTCGTGTTGGAGGATTCCGCACACCACGTGCTCGCGTTCGCCGAACACGGGCACACCGCCGCCGAACTGCTCACGGGGTGGGCCGGACGCGCGCGGACCGATGGAGTCGGGCTGCCGGTGGGGGCGGACGGCGTGGCGTTCGCGCGTATCGTCGCACCGCTCGCCGAACCGTCCCGCCGAGTGTCGACCGTGCTGGAGCGGGCGGCCCAGGCGCTCGCCCTCCGGGAGATGGTCGAACGGGACCGGGCGGCGCTCGAACAGCAGGCCCAGCACGGACTGCTGGACGACCTGCGGTCGGCCCGAGTGCCCGACGAGGCGGGCGCCTCCGCCCGGGCGCGAACGCTCGGGCTCAAACTCGCCCGGTACTACGTCCCGCTGACCGTCGGCGTCGACATCGAGGTCGGCAGTGACGAGATCAGCACCCGGCGTCGAAAGCTGCAGGTGCACGACGGCTTTCGGCACGCGCTCGGCCTCGCGAAGCTGACCGCGATCAGCACGGTGACCGGTACCGGACTCAACGCGGTCGTCGCGTGCACGGGCTCCGATCCGACGGCGGCCGTCGACCGGGCCGGTCGACTCGTGATCGCCGAGGTCGGGCGGGTGCGCGGAGTCCGCGCGGTCCACGTCGGGGCCGGCCCGGTGACCGGCCGGATCGTCGACGCGGTCGCTGGATTGACCGAGGCCGAGCACGTCGCGGCCGTCGTCGCCGCCATGCGGTCGCCCGGACCGAGGGTGTACCGCGTCGCCGACACCCGCCTGCGCGGACTCGCCGCCATGCTCGTCGACGACCCGAGGGCGGTGGCCTTCGCGAACGCCGAGCTGAGACCGCTGCTGACGGCACCGGACTCCGCCGACCTGGTCTCACTCCTGCGCACCTTCCTCGAGGCGTCCGGCAACAAGACCGAGATCGCGCGTCGCCTGCACCTGTCGAGGCCGACGTTGTACGCGCGGATCGCGGACCTCCGGGAGCGGCTCGGCGTCGATCTCGACGACGGCGAATCGCGGGCGTCGTTGCACGCGGCGTTGCTGATGCTCGACGTGGTCGGAGCGAGGAGTGGGTAGGGTGGCCGAGTGCGTTCGCCGATCCCGGAGTACCTGGCCGAAGCCCTCTCCCACGTCGCGTCGGACGATTCCGGCGCCACTGCCGACTACATCCCGCAGTTGGCGGACGCCGACCCGGACCGGCTCGCGGTCGCGATGTGCACCGAGGACGGTCGCCTCTACTCGCAGGGCGACTGCGACGTCGAATTCAGCATCCAGTCCATCTCCAAGCCGTTCGTCTACGCTCTCGCCCTGGCCGACCGCGGCTTCGACGCGGTCCTGGACAAGGTCGGCGTGGAACCGAGTGGTGACGCGTTCAACGAGATCTCGCTCGAGCCGGGAACGGGCCGACCGCTCAACCCGATGATCAACGCGGGGGCGATCACCACGCACACCCTCGCCGGACCGCCGGGACTCTCGGTGGACGAGCGGTCCGAACGGATCGTCGACGGCCTCAGTGCTTTCGCCGGACGCCGACTCGAGGTGGACGCGGCCGTCTTCGAGTCCGAACTGCGCACCTCGTTCCGCAACCGTGCGCTGGCGAACATGTTGCGCGCCAACGACATCCTCGACGAGGACCCGCTCATGGCGGTCACCGGCTACACCCGTCAATGCTCCCTGCTGGTGACCGTGAACGACCTCGCACTGATGGCGGCGACACTCGCCAACCGCGGTGTGAACCCGGTGACCGGCGCGCCGGTGGTGTCGGCCCGGGTGGTCCGGCAGACGTTGAGCGTGATGGCGACGTGCGGAATGTACGACGGGGCGGGCGACTGGATGACCAAGGTCGGCATCCCCGCCAAGAGCGGCGTGGCGGGCGGTCTCATCGGCGCGCTCCCCGGCCAGGCCGGGATCGCGACCTTCTCGCCGCGCCTGGACCGCCACGGCAACAGCGTGCGCGGCGTCGACCTGTTCCGGAAGTTCACCTCCGACATGGGCATGCACCTGATGGATGTGCCCGCGGCCGGACCGTCCGTCGTCCGCGGACGCCGCGTGTTCGGCACGGGCCCGCGCGCGGTGGTCGTGGTGTCACTGCAGGGCGACATCCGATTCGCAGGCGCGGAACGCGTGCTCCGCGAGTTCGAGGACCAGCCGCCGGGGGAGAAGCGCGTCGCGATCAGCCTGATACGCGTCAGCAGCGTCGGCGACGTCGGCAGGCGCATGATCCTCGAGGCCGTCCGCCGTCTCACCCTCGACGGGCACGACGTCTACCTCATCGATCCCGACGGCGTGCTGCCGGACCCCGACCCCGGCGACGGCGGTGCGGTCACGGTCGTCAGGAGTCGGGAGGATCTGCTGGGAGCCGTGACGGGTCGATAGTCCCGGTCGGCATCGCATATCCACCACAGCGAGCGCGCCGGGTCGTATCCTCCGGGGGTGAATCGAACCATCGTGCGTCGGATCGCGATAGTCGGACTGGTCGCGGTGGCACTGCTCGCCGCGTGCGGCCGGAACGCGGACGCTCCGGCCCTGCCGTCGAATGCGCGGGTGAAGGCCACCGCCACCGGTCTCGTCCTCGACCGGACGCCGTGGTGGCCCACCGGTTTCGACGCGTACCAACTGGCGACCGACTGGTCGGTGAACGTCGGCTGCGGCGCACAGGTCGACCTCAACGCCTACTTCTCGGCCGTCCCGGCGCGATCGCTGACCAGATTCAACCTCTTCGCGGCGCTCGCGGTCGACAAGAAGACCGGTCGAGCCGACTTCCGCGCCGTCGACGCCGTGTTCGCCGCGGCCGCGCGGCACAGACGAATGGTGCTGCCCGTCCTGACCGGCGGCGCGAGCCCGTGCGAAGGCGACATGTTCAAAGACCGGTCCTGGTACCGATCCGGGTGGTCGAGCCTGCCCCTCGGACCCCACGGCACCTTCGCCGACTGGGTCGACACGGCCGTCAAACGGTACCGCGGCGAGCCGTCGGTCGCCGGATGGGAACCGGTCGGAGAACCCGAACCGGCCGACTGCACGGCGGCAGGCTGCACATGGAGTCAGCGGACGTGCGCCGCCGACGCGCCGAAGGTCCTGCGGTCGTTCTTCGACGCGGTCGGCGGCCGGATCCACCGGCTCGACCCCGGTCGGCTCGTGTTCAGCGGCACCACGGGCGGCGACCAGTGCGGCATCGCCGGAGACGGATACCCACTCGTCGCGCGGTCGCCGGGCGTCGACGTGATGGACTACCACGACTACCCGGACGACGCGTCGCCGACCACGCCCGACACCCTCGCCGCCCGGATCGCCCAGATGCGGGCCGTGGGCAAGCCCATCGTCGTGAACGAGGTGGGACTGCGCGCCGGGTCGTGCCTGTCCCGGGACGAACGGGCGCGCAGTCTCCGCGCGCGGCTCGCCGATCACCGCCGGGCGGGTGCGGCGGGCGCACTGCTGTGGGCGTACGTCCCCGATCCGCGACCGGACCAGTGCACCTTCGACATCGGACCGGACGACCCGCTGTGGAAGGTCGTGTCCGACCTCGCCTCATGAGAGTCAGGAGACGACGCGATAGAGACGCCAATCGGGTTGGTCGGCACCCTGGTTGCGGGCCTCGAGGACGAGGGCCGCGATCTGAGCACCGTTCTCGTACATGGTCGGGAACCGGACGTTGACGGCGTCGCTGGTGCCGCGTCCCTCGTTGGGGACCGCGAGGATGTACTGCACCCGATGGGCCGCGGGGGCGTTGAGGATGCGGGCGAAGTCGGCGTCGGACGGGATCACGAACTGGCGTGGACGCTGCGACTGCACGATGACGGCGAATCCGTAGACGGTGTCGCAGACGACGGCTCCGTCCGGCAGGTTCAGTGAGTCGAGGTAGTGCGCCAGTTCGCGTTCGGTGGAGAACGACCGGGCCACTCTCCGGGCGTCGAGCAGCAGCTTGTCGGTGGAGTCCGGATCGGCCCCGATCACGGCCCGCAGCGCGAACTCCTGCGGCGCGTACTTCGGCGACGCCATGCCGACCCACGTGGTGCCGACGCCGACGACGAGCGCCGCCGCGGCGGCGACCGGGATCAGCCGACGCCACCCTCCGGGCGACGGCGTGAGGTCGGGGAGTTCGGCGTTCGCACCGAGACGGCGGTACGGCATGTCGCGACGCATCGGGGCGGCGAGCGCGGCGAGGACCGCGGACAGCGGGATCACGGTGATGTAGAACCGCAGGAAGCCGAACGTGGTGCCGCGTGAATAGGCGAACACCTGGAACGCGAGGACCGCGCCGAACACCGCCAGACTCACCGCCACCGCCCGGAGCCGCCGACGCCGCACCACGGCGACCCCCGGCACGAGCAGCACCAGCAGCGGAGCCATGATCGCCATGCACGTCGCGGAGAACTCGAGTGCGGTGGTCGCGGTGTCCGAGCCGCTGCCGCCGAGCTGCGAGATGATCGCGGCGTTGCCGTACTCGGACGTGAACTGGGCGAACAGGTCGCCGGTGATCAGCCAACTCGTCGACGCCCACACCGTGAAGGCGACCGCCGTCGGCAGGGCGACGACGGCGGCGTCGACGACCGCCCGACGACGCCGCGTCACGGTCTCGACCGGCGACGACGAGGCGCGGCGGAAGCTGATGACGGCGACGAAGATCATCGCGGCGAAGCCGGCGGCCCCGCCGTCGTATCTGGTGAGGTAGCTCAAGGCGAGGGCGATCCCCGCGGTCACGAGATCGTGGACGTCATCGGTGTCGACCCAGCGGATGAGCCTGCGGACGGCCCACACCAGGCAGAACAGGTACGGCGCCTCGCTCATGCCGTTGGCGCCGTAGAAGACGATCATCGGGTTCAGCGCGTACGCGCCCACCACGAGCGCACCGATCCGCCACGACAGTCCGCGGTCGGTGACGATTCCGGCCAACTGCATCACCGAGCCCGCCATGAACAGCGCGGACATGACGACGGCCGACATCGCGTGCGTCGTGAACGCGGGCCACAGCGGCGAGAGCGCGACGAGCGGTATCTCGGCGATCGCGGTCAGCGGTGTGAACACGAAACCGATCGCCGACAGGTGCGGATCGCGGCTGACGAGCGCGGCCTGTGCGGCCTGCACCCGCGACAACGCGTCACCGGAGTAGAACTGCTGGTCCAACGCGAGATACGCGCCGAACGCGAGGTAGCAGGCGGCGGCGAGGACGAACACCGCGAGGTGGGTCCGACGGGTCGTCACGCCGACTCCGTATCCGTCTTCGCGATCCCGTGGAACGTCTTCTCCCAGTAGGAGGGGTTCCGGATCAGCTGCCACATGCCCTTCAGCGACGCGACGCTCATCATCAGCCAGTACAGCGGGACGATGAGCGCGGGCCAGAACAGGTCGCCGCGCCCGTCCTCGCGGATCGCGATGACGTTCATGTAGATCATCGAACTGTTGCCGAAGACGAGTGACGTCAATGCGAGGAAGTAGACGGGCCCGGGGAACAGGGCGGAGATCGCGGGCAGCTGGCCCGCGATCCAGACGGCGGCGATCAACCAGAACAGCATGTTGACGCAGGCGATGACCGCGGTGCCTGCGAGCAGCATCGAGAAGCGGAACACCGACACCGGGCCCATCGTGCGGACGAGCTCGACGGGACGGCGGGTGTGGACGAGCCACGTCTGCATGTAGCCCTTGTACCAGCGGGAACGCTGCCTTACCCAGTTGATGGCGTCGACGTTGGCCTCCTCCATCGTCACCGAGTCGATCACCGCGGTCCGGTAGCCGCGCGCCGCGATGCGCACGCCGAGATCGGCGTCCTCGGTGACGTTGTACGGGTCCCACGCGCCGATCTCGTCGAGCAGGGACCGCCGGAAGTGGTTGGACGTCCCGCCGAGCGGGATCGGGGCGCGGCTCGCCATCACCCCGGGCAGCAGGTATCCGAACCAGATGCCGTAGTCGGCGGTGAACCAGGCGGTCAGCACGTTGTCGGTGCCGTTGTGGAAGCTGAGCTTGCCCTGGACGCACACGACGTCGTCGTCGAGGTCGGCGAACGCGGCGGCCACCCGCCGCAACTGCAGCGGATCGGGTTTGTCCTCGGCGTCGTAGATGGTGACGATGTCGCCGGTCGCGAAGTGCAGCCCGTAGTTGCACGCCTTCGGCTTGGTCCGCGGCTCGGCGGGCGGCACGAGGACGACGGTCACCAGGTCGTCGGCGGCGACGGCCCGCGCCGCGTCGATGGTGACCTGGTCGTCCTCCTCCAGCAGGAGCAGGACCTGCAGTTTGTCGACCGGGTAGTCGAGCGCCCGCATGTTGCCGATCAGGTCGCCGACCACCTCGGGTTCGTTGTAGGCGGGGACCAGCACGGTGTATGAGGGGAGGTCGTCGTCTCCGACGGCGCGGGCGCGTTCGTCGGAGACGGTGAGCGCGCCGCTGACGAGGCCGCGCCGGAACAGCACGAGACGATCCACGAGCGCGGCGACGTAGACGACGGTCAGCACCGACACGACGACCGTCGCGGTGATCTGCGGGGAGACGATCGCGGCCGCCAGGACGATGACCGGGATCGAGATGCCGATCCACTTCTGGACGGGTGTGAAGGCCACCGACGCCGACATCGCGGGGTCGCGCTCGCGGAGGCCGTCGACGGCGTCGTGGAGGGCCTTAGCCCGATAGTCGGGGTCGGCGAGGAGCGCGTCGACGTTCATCACGCCGCCTCGTGACGGGCCAACTGGGCATCGATCAGCCCGTCGGCCACCGAGGTCAGCAGGTTCTCGTCCTTGAACGACGGCGTCTCGTCGGTGGTGACCGCGTTGCCGCGCAGCAGGATGGTGAGCAGCGGGTTGATCACGCGCAGCGGATTGTGCGCGGGCTGCGGGAACGGTGCGCCCGGCAGATGATTGTCGACGGAGAAGATCGTCACCTGCATGGTCGACACCGCGTCGTTCCAGCGCCAGCTGAGCCGGTTGAACGTGAGGACGCGCTTGTCGTCGACGACGGTCTCGATGGTGCCGCTGATGCCGTGGCTCAGGGTCACCGCGCGCGCTTCGCTCGTCCGGTCGCCGATCGTGTCGTAGACGATCGACGGATGGTAGATGTCGAGGGTCAGCGGCCGGTCGGTCACCACGGCGTCGAGGACGACGGTCCGGGGGAGCGCCGACTTGTCGTAGCGGACGTCGCCCTGCGTCTGGACGAGGGTCTGTCGGACCGACTCCGCGTGCCTGCCGTAGAAGCGGTCGAAGTCCAGGGGATGGGCGCTCACTTGGCGCCATCCGGCCGGCACGGCGAGCGGCAACCGCATGCTCAACTCCTTGAACGTGGTGCCCGGATGCGGGCGGACGTGCGGGACGGGCACGAGCGCGATCGCCGCCGACCCGACCGCGAGCATCACGACGCCCGTCCACACATTGGCCGCGGTCAGCCTGTTCACCGGGCGGTGCGGGTACGGGCGCAGCGAGCCCGCGTCGCGCCGCTGGTCGACGTACATGACGGTGCCGGTCGTCAGCATGGCCGCGACCGACGGGATCGCCATGTAGCCGAATCTCGCGAGTTCGGGTGTGAACACCGTGATCACTGCGAGGGTCGCGATGCCGGTGGTCGCGGCCATCGTCGCGCCGACCGCGGCGTGCCGCCTGGACCGTCCGACGGCCACGGCCGAACAGCCGACGGCCAGGATCAGGACGGCGATCCCCGCCGAGTACCGCTCGACGCCGAACGCGAGGACCAGGACGCGGAAGGGCATCGGGAACACCGACAGCCCGAGCAGCCACACCCACCGGTACCGGGCGGTGGGCCGGATCCCGAACAAGAGCACGCAGGCGCTCAACGTGAACAGCCACAGCGACACCAGGTCGATGTGAACAGCGAGGTAGACCGCGCTGTAGCGGGCGTTCAGCATGGCCTGCAGGCTGCCGGCCAGGACCAGCAGGACGCCGCCCACGATCACATCGGTCTGTCGGTCGTAGATCGGGAGTTCGTCGTCGTTGCGGAGGCTGACGCCGACAGTCGCACCGAGCAGCAGGAGCAAGGCCACCGGAAGGTATTCGAGGAGGGTCTTCGACGCGATCTCGACGGCGACGGCCGCGATCGTCTGGTGATAGGCGACGGCCGTGAGCAGCCCGATCGCCGCCCAGCGCAGCACGATCCGGGCGACGACGCCCCGCGTGTGATCGCGTGGGGGCGCCTCCGGCGTCTCGACGGCGACGGCCATCGGTGTCACTTCCGGCGTCGACGCACGACGAGCAGGAGCAGGGCCAGGGCGGCCGCGCCGATCAGTGCGATGACGGCGTACGTCCAGCCGCTGCCGGACTCCTCGGCCCGAGCCGGAGTCGCCGTCGAGGCGATCATGACGGGTTCGGCGCCGACGGTCGTGACGATCGCGTCGCCCGCGGCCGACGACCAGTGACCGTCGCGGCCGAGCCAGCCGAGGAGGTCGTCGAGTGCTGCGGCGTTCCCCACCGACGACGCGACGAGCACGCTGCGGCCGTTGTCGCGGGCCACCTGCAGTGACCCGTACCGGACCGCCGGGTCGGGGGTGAAGACACGGTCGGTCCCGGTCACGGAGTCCCTGACCGTGAGCCTGCCGTCCTTCGACGTCAGGGGAAGCGCCAGATCGGCGGGCAGACCGGTGCCGTCGGCTCCGATGACGACCGCCGGGTGCGTGGACGACGCCGCGTCGGCCACCGACACGACGTCGACGCCGAGGCGGACCGACGTCAGCTGCTGCAGATGCGTGAGGATGTCGACGGCGCGCGAGAGGTCGGCCGCGTCGCCCCGGGTCCAGGCCAGCTGGACGCGCGGCATCAGGGCCTGCGGCAGCGACTGCAGCCCGGACGGTGTGGGCGGATCGGCGGCGTCGGCGTCGATCTGCCCGTCCGAGGCGAGAGTCAGGGTGGCTCGGTCGGCCTGCCCGCAGGCGGTCCGTGCGCCGCCGTATTCGGCCGTCACGGTCAGCTCGGTGTATCGGGCCAGGACGTCGTCGGGGATGGCGACCCAGCGGTTGAACACGCCCGTCGCATCGGTGGGGACGCTGTCGAGAACGCGGTCGCCGACGGCGACGACGATGCGTCCCCCGTCGCCGCGCGGCGGAGTGAACGTGCCGCGCAGTTGGACGCGGACATTGTGCGAGGGCCGCGCCATCCGCGTCTGATCGATGCCGACGACGAGTCGCGGCCAGCCGTCCGTGGTGGCCCGCTGATCGGGAACGCCGAGGTCGGCGAGTGTCGTGACGTCGCGGGCGAGTTGCGGGGCGTCGTACAGCTGACCGGCGATCACGCCCGGCGACATGGCGAGCGGCGACAGGTCGGATGTGAGGAAGCCCGCCTGCGCGGCGAGGTCGGGCGCCGGGCCGCCGATCGTCAGTGCTCCGCCGGAGGCGATGTGCAGGCCCGACGGGAGGTTGGTGCCGATCACGATGTGGCGCGACAGCGGGCCGCCGCGCTCGGCGCGGAGATCGTCGCGTGGCCGCGTGACGGTGGTGATCGAGACCGGGGCGCTGCCGTACCGCGCGGCGACGGCCGTCGCCAGACCGACGGCCGCGGACGCCTCGACGGGCTGGACGTCGTCCGGAACGGTGATCGTCAGCGATGTCATCACCGGCGGGAGGAAAGATCCGACGGTGTCGGGCAGCGTCTCGTCTCCGTCGTACATCACCTGGGCGTCGGTGACGACGACGCCGTCGGTCGGGTCGTCCGAGCAGAACCCGTCGGTGTCCAGGTGAGTGGAGACGACGATGGCGGCCGATCGGGACTGTCGGTCCACCCGCAGGCCGGTCAGCGGGATCGTCAGATCGGCGGGCGACGCCGCCGGAAGAGTGATGCGGGTGAGGAGCCGGTCCCCTTGCTTCACGTCGACGCTGCCACGCGTCACGTATGCGGGCGTGCTCACGCGGCCGCGGATCGACACCGGCGTGAGGCCGTCGGGGACGGGGAGTCGCAGCCCGGTCTCGGCGGTGCGGCCGGGCAGTGTGATCGTCTGGCCCGCGCCGGTCAGCGCGAGGTCGACACTCGTGCTCGGTGCGGCGGACACGGTCGCCGGCAACACCGCGGCGACCAGCGCCAGTGTGGTCAGAACGCTGGTCAACACCAGCAGTGCACTCCGAATCCCGCCCATGGCAACACATTGTGCAAGTCGGTCGATGCCCGCGCCCGAAGCGGGCAGACGGGGTGCGATGATCGTCGAATGGAGATTCTCCACTTCACCAGCGGCGACGGCTGGGAGCGGTGGCTCGAGGCGAACCATGCGGACCAGGCGGACGCGTGGCTGCGGATCGCGAAGAGTCGCTCCCCGGTCCCCGGGCTGACGATCGGCGACGCCCTGGACGGCGCACTGTGCTTCGGCTGGATCGACGGTCAGCGCAGGTCCAACGACGATGACTCGTTCCTGCAGAGGTACTCCCCGCGGCGCCGGACCAGTTCGTGGTCGAAGATCAACGTCGACAAGTTCGAGGCGCTGGCGGACGCCGGGCGTGTGCGTCCCGCGGGTTTCGCCGAGGCGGAGCGCGCCAAAGCCGACGGCCGGTGGGATGCGGCCTACGAGTCGCAGCGCACCGCCGAACCGCCTGCCGACCTCGTCGCCGCGCTCGGTGCGAATCCCGATGCCGCGGCGGCGTTCGACGGGTTGGGCAGGTCGGAGCGGTACACGATCGTGCTGCAGATCCTCAAGGCTCGGACGCCGGAACGTCGCGCGACTGTCGTCGCGCGGGCCGTCGAGAGACTCGCCGCGTCGGTTACGCGAGCATGTCCTTGACCATCGGGACCACGCGGTCGCCGTACAGCTCGATCGAGCGGCGTTGAACGGCGTGCGGCACCGGCTGGTCGTACTTGACGTCGAAACGGTCGACCTTCAGGACCGACAAGGTGCGTGCGATCTTGCGAGCCACGGTCTCCGGCGAGCCGAGATGCAGGGAGCCGTCGGCGATCTCACTGTCGAAGTCGGACGGCGACGGCGGCGGCCAGCCGCGTTCGGCTCCCATCGTCGTGCGCATCGCGAACCAGCCGTCGTACGCCAGTTCGCGGGCCTCGTCGTCGGTGTCGGCGACGAGCCCGGGGGAATGGACGGCGACTTTGGCGCGCGGCACGCCGAACTCGTCCTGCGCGCGGTCGAAGAGGTCGATGTAGGCGGCGAAGCGGTCCGGCGGCCCGCCGATGATCGCGAGGAACAGGTTGAACCGGTACTGCGCCGTGCGGATCACCGACTCCGGGGTTCCGCCGACGCCGACCCAGGTGGGGATGCCGTTCGCGGTGGTCGGGTACACCCGCTGGTCGGTCAGCGGTGGCCGAGTGGTGCCCTCCCAGGTGACGGGCCTCTCCGTCAGCAGCCGTGACAGCAGGTCGAGGCGTTCCTCGAACAGCACGTCGTAGTCGGCGAGGTCGTAACCGAAGAGGGGGAACGACTCGATGAACGAACCCCGACCGGTGACGATCTCCGCGCGGCCGTTCGAGACAGCGTCCAAGGTGGCGAACCGTTCGAAGACCCGGACGGGGTCGTCGGAGCTCAGGACGGTGACCGCCGAACCCAGCCGGATCCGCGACGTCTTCGCGGCGATGGCGGCGAGGACCATCTCCGGGCTCGACACCGCGAAGTCGGGCCGATGGTGTTCACCGACGCCGAAGAAGTCCAGGCCGGTTTGATCGGCGACCACCCCGTCTTCGACGAGATCGCGGATCACGGTCGGGTGGTCGACGGGACGGCCCTCGCCGTCCTTGGTGACGCCGCCGAACGTGTCCAGGCCGAATTCGATCGTCATGGCTCCCCACAGTAGTGTCACGCGACCCGTGCGCACGTGCACGCGGCCGCGTGCAGAACCTCGTCGTCGATCGACGGGCGGGCCGGAGCGGCGTGTGCGTCGGGAGCGGGCCAGACGACCATGGCGGCGACGGCTCCGATGAGAGAGGCGGTCGCCAGGATCGGCCATGCGACGTCGAGCCCGGCCGACGTCGCGACCCACCCGGCTATCGGGTAGGCGAGCAGCCATGCGGCGTGCGACAGGGAGAACTGAGCGGCGAATGCGGCGGGAAGGTCGACGGCGGGTGTCACCCGGCGGATCACGCGGCCGGTCGGCGTGACGATCGCCGCCATTCCCGCGCCGATCGCCGACCAGACGGTGGCGATGAGCGGCGTCGACGCGGTGTCGGTGACCGCGAGCACCGCAGTCGTGACGGTCGCGGCGACCAGGACCGACGCCCCGAACAACATCACCGGGCGTTCGGAGTCGAGGAGGTCCAGGACTCGGGGCAGCACAAGCGCGACGACGAGCGTGCCGAGTCCGGACGCCGCGAGCATCCAGGCGACCGTCGTCTGCGTTCCACCGAGGTCGTCGCGCACCAGGTTCACCGTGTCGACCACGACGATCGATCCGGCGGACGCGACAGTGAAGTTCAACGCGAGCACGCCGCGGAGCTCGCGGGTTCGGGCGAACGTGCGCACGCCACCGACGACCTGGGATGCGGACAGTGCGCGCGTGAAGTCGTCCTCGTCGGCGACGACATCGGGGATCACCGCCTGGAACGTCGGTGTGAATGCGGCCGACGCCGCCTGCAGAAGTCCGACCAGTACGTACACCTGCCACACCTGTGTGACGAACGGCAGCACCACGACGACTCCCATGCGCATCACGTCGAGGCCGACGAGGAACGCGCGACGGGGAAGGCGATCGACGTAGGCCGCGGCGATCGGTGCGATGACGACGTACAGCACCATCTTGATCGTCAGCGCCGTGGCGAGGACCGCGGCGGCATTCGAGCCTGCGAGGTCGTACGCGAGCAGCCCGAGTGCGACGGTCGCCAGTCCCGTGCCGAAGAGGGCGATCACTTGTGCGGCGAACAACAGCCGGTAGTCGCGGATGGCGAACAGCGTCATGGTGTGCCTTCTAGCGTCGGGTCGTGGGTCAGTGGTGGTGGCCGCGGTGTTCGTGACTGTGGTGTTCGTGACCGGGGTGTTCGAGGCCGTGGCCGACGTCCTGGTGTCCGACGGAGGTCGCGTGCAGTGTGAACTCCGCGGTCCGGACGGCGCCCGCGTGCGCGAAGTCGAGGAACAGGCGGTAGTCGCCCGCCGTCGGCGCGGTCGCGTGGAACGAGATCGTGGGTCCGGCCGCGGTGACGCCGTCGCCGGGTGCGCCGTCGGGGTGCACGTGCAGGTACGCGAGATCGCCGGTGCGGAGTGCGACGAGGTGCCCGTATGCGGCGAGATACGGCTCGAGATCGGTGACGGGTGCCCCGTCGTGTTCCACGCGGAACGTCAGCGTCCGCCCCCGGTCCGGCACGAGGGCCCCGTCGAGCGTCACCGTGTAGCCGTCGACAGTCGCGGTCGACGAGGCCGACGGAAGCGGTTCGGGAGTGAAATCGCCCGCTACGAACAGGTCGGCTCCCAGGGTGAGGCCGCGACCGGATGCGGGAGCGAAGTCGGCGAGGATGCGCCACACCCCCGCGGTGAGGTCGAGGTCGGCGTGCCACACTCCGCGTTCGTCGCGGGTCGGGTGCACGTGCTGAAAGCCTGCGAGATCCCGACGGACCGCGATGAGGTGCAGTTCCTTGTCGTGTCGCTCCACGTAGTCGGTGATCGGGGACCCGCCGGCGTCGACGATCCGGAAGTCGACGGTGTGAGCCCCCGCGTCGAGGATCGTCGTCGGCAGGTCGAGGCGCAGGCCGTCGTCGGCGATCAGAACTCCGCTCGGTGCGGTCGAGTGTCCGGCATGGGTGTTGTCGACGGTCATGTCTTCCTCCTGGCGGTGGAGCGTCCTGGGTGGGCGCCGATGAGTTCAAGCTATACCCCTAGGGGGTATCTATCAAGTGTGACTCCAGTGACATTCGCGGTGGTCCGCGGGCGGTCCGGGCTGATCGGATGCGGCGCCTGGCACTACTGTTGTCAGGCGAGAAGGAAGCAACTCGGTCGCCGACGGCGATCAGTGACGGTTTGGAGTGAATGTGAATCTCATCGGCGTGATCGGCGGCGGCACCATGGGTGCGGGCATCGCCGAAGTGTGTGCGAAGGCCGGCAGCGACGTCATCGTCCTCGAGACCAAGCAGGAGTTCGCCGACGCGGCGGCCGCGCGGATCTCGAAGTCGATCGGTCGCGGTGTCGCCAAGGGCAAGATCTCGCAGGAGGACGCCGACGCGGCCGTCGCGCGCGTCAAGGTGACCCTCGACGTCGCAGACCTCGCCGACCGCGAGCTCGTCATCGAGGCCGCTCCCGAGGTCGAGGCCATCAAGCACGACATCTTCGCCAAGCTCGACGCCGTCGTCGGCGAGAAGACGATCCTCGCGACCAACACGTCGTCGATCCCGATCATCAAGATCGCCGCGGCGACCGCTCACCCCGAGCGCGTGGTCGGTGTCCACTTCTTCAACCCGGTGCCGGTGATGCCGCTCGTCGAGATCATCTCGGCGCTGACCACCGCTCCCGAGACGGCGGCCGCGGTCACCGACTACGCCAAGAACGTCCTCGGCAAGACCACCGTGCAGGCGGGTGACCGCTCGGGCTTCATCGTGAACGCCCTGCTCATCCCGTACCTCTGTCAGGCCATTCGCATGTTCGACTCCGGGTACGCCAGCGCCGAGGACATCGACGCCGCGATGAAGGGCGGCTGCGGCTACCCGATGGGACCCCTCACCCTCTGCGACACCGTCGGTCTCGACATCTGCCTCGCCGCGGCCGAATCGCTGTACGCCGAGTTCGCCGAGCCGCATTTCGCGCCGCCCGCCCTGCTGCGCCGCATGGTCGACGCCGGACGCCTCGGCCGCAAGACCGGCCGCGGCTTCTACGACTACAGCGCGTAGAGCCCCGACTCGCCACGACGCCCGCACCGGATTCCGGTGCGGGCGTCGTGCTGTCTCCCCGTCGGTTCTCCGGTCGTCTCCTCGGTTCTTCGAGCGCAGTCCCTGTCGGTTCTTCGAGCGCAGTCCCCGTCGGTTCTTCGAGCGCAGTCGAGAAGCTCTACTCGGCCAGGCGTCGGCGGATGAGGTAGTGCCGTTCGAGGAAGAGCCGTTCGTCGAGCTTCTTTCGGCGCATCCACGAGGTCAGCTCGGCGTTGCACTTGCTGGAGTTGCACGATCGGCAGCTCGGGACGACGTTGTCGAGCGTGTAGCGGCCGCCGCGCGAGATCGGCAGCATGCAGTCCTTCTGCAGCCCGGGCCCCGCCGCGCCGCAGTAGGCGCAGCCGCCCCATTCGTCCTGCAGCGACGCCCACTGGTCCGCGGTGAGGTCGTGATCCTGCTGCGCCATCCGCAGCTTGCGGCGGCGAGCGTATCTGGCGGCGCGAGGGCGAGGCGGCATTGTTCGACGGTAGCCGCGCCGCTCAGGTCATTTCAGGGCGCGACACTGTTCCGGTGCGACCGAACGCATGAAATCGCTGATTGTCCGCGGCTTCGGACGGTGGAACAACGAGACGCGAAACGACGGTCCAAAGCCGGCCGGTGCCCCGTTCGCCAGCTCCTGAGCGCGCTCGCTCGGATGCAACTGGAGGCGGAAGACCGTCGCGACGGTCAAGCCGCGCATGGATTGTTCGACGGCGTCGATTCCCGCGATGTCCTTCCACTCCCACTCCCGCAGCGCGGGGTCGGCGACGCCGCTCAGGAGGACCGACCGCGCGGTCACCACCGCGACGACCGTGTGGGCGAAGGCGCGAGCACAGACGATTGCCGACATCAGCACAAGAAGTCCGCCCAAGCCGATGACGCCGACGGCCATCCACGGATGGCCGCCCTGCTCGGCTCCCATCCAACCACCCCAGAGAATGACCGCCGCCGTGCACAGGTTGAGAACGACCAGGACTACTCCGGCGGGGCGGAAGCCGGATCGAACGACAAGATTCGACTGACGCATCGACATGAGATTCGTCCGTTCAACGAGTGGCGGAGACTCGACCGTACACTTCGCCCGAGGTCGCCGGCGGATCACGCCGCCATCGTGACGAAGGCGCGCGACCGGTGACGCGTCGTTCGAACAGCTTCCCCAGGGGGACCGGCGGGGAGGGGAAGACATAGACTCGACCGCCATGGAACCCGCACGCGACCTCGCAGGCAGAGTCTCGACTGCGGTGGCGGTCGGTGGATCCACAGTGATCGGCGCGTCGACCGGAGGCGTCGTCCTGATGAGGTGGAGCGCGAAGCGAACGCCGGGCGGATCCCTTGATGCCAGCAATTCGTTCGCGCTGACGGTTGAATGGTTGATGTGGACCGTGGCTCTGCTGATTCTCGCCGCGATCTGGGGAGTGACGTTCGTCCGTGCGCGTCGGCGTCGGACCCGAGTCGTTGTCTCGACCGTCGCGGTCGGTCTCGTGGCGCTCGGGTTGATCGGCTTGGCGGGTGGCTCGTAGCGTGACCGATCTGAGGGCCGTCGCGAACGTCGTCGAGGAGACCGCCGACATCGTTCGACACCGATCGCACGACCTGTCATGGCAGTCGACCTTCGACACCCGCGACGAGCTCGTCGGAATCCTCGACGAGCGGGCCGCGGCACTGCGGGCGGGAGACCGATCGTCTGTGGCCGAAGTGAGGTCCTGGTTTCTGCCGACGGGGCCGTTGTGCGAGATCGCGGCGAGCAGCGGGTGGCTTCCCGAATACACCGAACTCGGAAACCGGCTGGACGTGCTCTGTGCTCCTGCGACGACCACCGTCTCGTCGAGCGACCGCCCGTTGGCGATGGTGTTCCTCTACGTGCAGGGTCTGCTCGTGTTCCTCGGCTACGGTCTCACGCAGTTGTCGAAACTCGACGACACCTATTGCAGTGTCCGCCCCGGCGACGGCTACGCCGACTGCGGCGACCCGGGCTGGCCGGACAGGGCCGCGATGACCAGCGTCATCGGCGGCGGTCTGCTCATCATCGTCACTGCCGCGTGCATCGGATGGACCATCGCTCGTGGCCGACGAAGCCTGCCGGTCTCGATCTGCTTCCTCGCCGTTCAGGTGCTTCTGCTCTGCGTGACGATATGGATGGCGGCCCAATTCGGTCCCGCCTGATTCAGCGCTGCGACTCGAGCCGCAGCCCGGCGAGCAGCAGGTCGAGCCCGGCGGCGAACTGGTCGCGGTCGTCGTGGCCGTCGAATTCGTCGACGATGTAGTGCACATAGGGGTACTCGGCCGGGTCGAGTGCGCGCCACTGGTCGGCGAACCGTTTGAGGTAGGCCTCGCCCGACATGGTGCCGTCGAGGACCTCCTTCGGCGGCTGTTGGCCGAGGTCGGTCGCGGTGCCGATGACAAACCCCAGAATCGCGGAGACCGCGTGGAAGGTCTCTCGCGGCGGGAGTCCGAGCCGCATCACGTGTCGGCCGATCGTCTCGTACAGGCGCAGCCCGTTCGGTTGGACGCCGGTGTCGCGCATCAGATATCCGCCGAGCCACGGGCGGTCCGCGACGGTGTCGAACAGTGCGACGCCCACCCGTCGCACGTCGGCGATCGGATCGTCGGAGTCGACGAACTCGTCGGTGACGGCGAGGACGTCGCCCAGGACGTGGTCGGTGGCGCGGTCGAGCAGTTCGTCCTTGTTCTGGACGTACCAGTAGATGCTGGCGACGCCGCCGCCGAGGCGGGCGGCGAGGGAACGGAACGTCAGCGCGGCCTCGCCTGATTCGTCGAGGATCGCGACGGCCTGGCCGATCACGGTCTCCATCGAGTGAGACGCGCGTCGTCGCCCGGTCGGCTTCGTGTCGGTGCGGTCTGTGGCAGTCATCTCTTGCATCGTATCGAACGCCGTTCTATCGTATAGAACATCGTTCGATAACCGAACGCCGTTCGATAACGAAAGGAGCGTCCCGATGACCACCGCAACGCACTCTCCGCGCACGTACACCTCATTGCGAGCCGCCTGGATCCCGTTGTTCGCGCTCTGCCTCGCGTTCTTCGTCGAGATGGTCGACAACACCCTGCTCACCATCGCGCTGCCCACCATCGGCCGCGACCTCGGCAGTGGCACCACGGCCCTCCAGTGGGTCACCGGCGCGTACTCGCTGACCTTCGGCGGCCTGCTGCTGACCGCGGGATCGATGGCCGACCGGATCGGTCGTCGGCGGGTCCTCCTCGTCGGCCTCGCCGCGTTCGGCCTCATCAGCCTCGGCGTCCTCGCAGTCACGTCCACCGGCGAACTCATCGTCCTGCGTGCACTTCTCGGCCTCGCCGCGGCGGCGATGGCTCCGATCACCAACTCCCTCGTCTTCCGGCTGTTCGACGATGAGGCGTTGCGCATGCGGTCGATGACCCTGATGATCATCGTCGGCATGAGCGGGTTCATCCTGGGCCCGTTGCTCGGTGGAACCGCCCTCGCGCACGTCGGCTGGGAATGGCTGCTGCTCGTCAACGCGCCGATCGCGGTGATCGCGTGGATCGGCGTCCGCCTCGGTGTGCCCGCCGACCGCCCGGAGGATCTCACCACCGACCGGCTCGACCTGCCCGGCGCGGCGCTCAGCATCCTGGCGATCGGACTCGGCTGCTACACGCTCACCGCGGGTGTCGAACACGGCTGGACGTCGCCGTGGACGTGGGGCTGCGCGATCGGCGCGGCGGCCGCGGTCGCCGTGTTCGTCCGACATGAACGACGCACCGACCAGCCGATGCTCGACCTGAGTCTGTTCGCCCGCGGCACCGTCCGCGGCGCGGCGATAGCCCAGGTCGGCACGTCCATTGCGATGGCAGGCGTCATGTTCGGCCTCATCCTGCACTTCCAGTACGCGTACGGCTGGAGTCCGGTCCGGGCCGGCCTGGCGAATCTCCCGATGATCGTCACGATGATCGCCGCGACCCCGCTCTCGGAATACCTCGGCTCGCGGTTCGGTCACCGGATCGCCTGTCTGATCGGTGCGGGCTTCCTCACCGCGTCGCTCGCGGGCATGGCCTGGGGAGTCCACCACGGCTACCTCGTCATAGCGATCAGCATGGTGCTCATGACGATCGGCCTGCGTACGGTCATGACCATCTGCGCAGTGGCCCTGGTGAACGCGATGCCTGAGAACCGGACGTCCATCGGCGCCGCGCTCAACGACACCGCCCAAGAGGTCGGCACCAGCGTCGGCACCGCGGTCATCGGCACCCTCATCGCCGCCCTGGTCACATCGAATCTGCCCGTCGGCGCATGGAGCCACGACCTCGTCGAGTCGTTCTTCGACGGTGAGCGCGTCGCCTACGCGGTCCTGGCCGTCGTGGTCGGAGCGATCGCCGGATGGGGCGCCCTCACGCTCACCGATTCCCGCGACGTGGACGAGCACGCTGGATAATTGTGCGTGACCGGTCACAAGGCTGTACTTGTTGATGAGTGCATCACCACGGGTACGACTGCTGCGCGATCACCGGCGGCACTCATCTGCCACTCCCGGTGCTCGCGCTGTGCGCGGTCCTGGCGATCGCGGTGATCGGCTACGCGGTGGTCGCGACGCAGTTGGGCGACCGCTGGCCCGCACGTCGGATCGGCTGGTTCGCACTCGGCGCCGCAAGCGTCGCGTCATCGTGCCTGATCATGGCCGACGGCTCGCAGCCGCTCCTGGGGCACGTGGCGTCGATGGTCGTCGCGCCGGTGTTCCTGGTGCTCGCCCGTCCGCTCCGGATGGTGCTCCGCGGCTGCGCCGCCGACGACCGGAGGCGAGTCGCGCGGCTCGCGATACGCCTGCGTCGGATGCACCTGCACAATCGCCCCACCTGGGTGGCCGCCGAGTACGTGCTGTCGATGGCCTTCATGGTGTCGCCCGCGATGATGCTGCTCGGCTCATCGCTCGTCGTCCACCTCGCCATGATGTTGTACATGGTGGCGTGCGGCATCGGGTTCTTCCGCACCGTGCTCGGCGTCCCGATCTGGGGGACCGTGCACCCGAGGGCGGTCAGGGCCCGCATCGCGTGGGCGGCGACCGCGGGGATGGCGCTGATCGGCTGGGTGCTGACGATGTGGCCTGCGGCCGCGGGGGTCACGACGGCGCAGGCCGTGACGTTCACCGTGGCGACGGTCGGCGTGACCGGTGCCGCGGCGCTGTCGGTGCGCGACGGGTCGGCGGCTCACGTGTCGGTGCGGATCGCGCCGCACGACGTGACCTCACGTGGAATGGAGGGGGTCGGGTAGGAATCCGAGCTTGCCGAGCGGCGGCCTGCGGGCGTCGGCTTACTGCCGGGCAATGAGTGAGCGTATCGGTCCTATCGGTCGTTCAGCCTGAACGCCCTGGTGACGATGTCGACGGCACCCGGATAGTGTTCGAGTTGCAGGAGCCCGACGGCACCGGCAGGCAAGAATCGCGACGAGCGTGCTTCCTCACCGAGAATCATCGTCGCCATGTCCGCATCCGGGCCTTCACAGAGGGCAAGATACGTCAGCGCATCGTCGACGGCGCGGGGATAGTCGGCGATCAGGTGGATGCTGTCGCCTGCGGGCGGAATGCAGTGCCGAAAGTCGATTGCCGAGAACGTCGTATCCATCAACTGCGTGCTCGAGAAGTCGCATCCGCGGAGAGTGTTCGACCCGAGGCCGACGGGTGCATTCTGGTGAAATCGGCGTCCGTCGAAGAACGACCCGTCCACGACTGCCGAGCGGAAATCACAGAACTCCAGAACGGTCTCCAGGAACCGGGTGTGCTGCCATCGCGTACCGGTGAAATCACAGTGCGTGAAGAATCCCGGTGTAGTGCTTGCAGATCGTATGTCCGAGCCGCTGAAGTCGCATCGGTCGAACCGGCTGCGACGGCCGCCACTGGTTGAACGCGACCCGAGCGACGCTCCACCCAGATTCGCGGACGTGAACGAACAGTCCGTGAAACTCGCCGAGAACACTCGGATTGAGGTGAGCACGGCACTGTCGAAGCGACAGTTCTCGAAGTCGACGTCGAAGATCCGCCATTGGTCCAGTTCGGCGAACGACAGGTCGACGTCGCGGACTGTCGGCCGCCCGCCCAATGCCCGACGGATGAGGGGACGCCGAGGCGGGTCGAGACGCAGTGCCAAGCCCACCGAAAGTCCACGCAGATCTGTTCGGCCGTCGATCGTCCCGAACGGAGATGCGGCCGTCCCCTGGAGAAGGAGCCGATAGGAAGCCTCCGCGGAGTCCGCGCTCCAGCGGTCTCGGAGCTCCAGGGCTCGTGTCACAGCGTCGGCTTCCTCAAGGAGAGACGGCCATCGTGCGCGGGATTCAACCGGGTAGTCCGGGGATCGCGAGGCTCGGCATCGTGGGTGTTCCGCCAGCCGAAGGAGGGCAGAGGAAGATCGTCGCACCGCCGACAATCGAGATCGCGTCGTCTTGGCTCATCTTCAGGCTCATGGCCTCATCGACGACCCCCGTGCCCTTGCTGATGTCGCTGCACACCTTATGGCCGAGTGCGACGGCTTCTTCGTCGCTCGCGAAGGCGACGGTCACCTTGTCCTTCTTCAGCTGAGCCAAGAAGGCAGTCTCAGACTCGGAGAACTGGGGGTTCGACACCGTCGAACTCGACGTCGGTGCACGTTCTGCGCCTGATTCGTCGGCACCGCAAGCGCTGATCAATGCCGCTGTCGCGACGGCTGCGGAGACGAGCAGGACTGTACGTCGAGGCATTAGGGGCGTCCTTTCGCGGGCGGGAGGACTACTGTACGCGCTCGTTCACGCCTCCTCTGGACGAACCGGGCCTCAGTCGTAGAGGTCGGTGTGTGCGTCGCGGACCAGGTTCTTCTGGATCTTGCCCGTCGATGGCTTCGGAAGCTCGTCGACGACGATGCATTCGGGGATCTTGTAGCCGTCGACTTCCCGCCACGACCGCTCCGGCTGCACCGAAGTAGCCGCTGGATGCGACGATGTGAGCCATGACCGCCACACTCGTCGCCAAGGACGTCGCGGGCGGCTACGCCCACCGAGTGCTGTTCGAGGACCTCGATCTGACGGTCGCCCCCGGTGACGTCGTCGGCGTCGTCGGGGCCAACGGCGCGGGCAAGTCGACGCTGCTCCGGATACTCGCGGGCGACCTCGCGCCGCTCGCGGGGACCGTCAGCCGGGCGCCGAGCGACGCCTTCGTCGGCTGGCTGCCGCAGGAGCACGAGCGGGTGGACGGCGAGACGGTCGGCGCCTACGTGGCGCGGCGCACGGGCTGTGCGGCCGCCGCGGCGGCGATGGACGCGGCGGCGCAGGCGATGGCGGACGGCGACGACGTGGCCGACGAGTACGCGGCGGCTCTCGACCATTGGCTGGTGACCGGGGCCGCCGACCTCGACGAACGTCTGCCCGCGGTGCTCGCCGACCTCGGACTCGGCTCCGACGTCCTCGACCCGGCGCGGGCCCCGATGACCGGACTGTCCGGCGGCCAGGCCGCGCGGGTCGGACTCGCCGCACTGCTGTGCTCGCGGTTCGACATCGTTCTGCTCGACGAGCCGACCAACGATCTCGACCTCGACGGCCTCGCCGTCCTGGAGGAGGTGGTGGCGGGGATGCGCGGCGGAGTGGTCCTCGTCAGCCACGACCGCGAGTTCCTGGCACGCAGCGTGACGCGCGTCCTCGAACTCGATCTGGCCCAGCACACGAACACCGTCTTCGGCGGCGGCTACGAGAGCTACCTCGAGGAGCGGGAGGTGGCGCGCAGGCATCGCCGCGAAGAGTACGAGGAGTACGCCGAACGCAAGGCCGACCTCGTCGCGCGGGCCAGGGTCCAGCGCGAATGGTCGAGCCAGGGCGTCCGCAACGCGATGAAGAAGAATCCCGACAACGACAAGATGCGCAAGCGCGCGCAGTCGGAGTCGAGTGAGAAGCAGGCGCAGAAGGTCCGCCAGATGGAGAGCCGGATCGCGCGACTCACCGAGGTCGTCGAACCCCGTAAGGAGTGGGTGCTCGAGTTCACGATCGGCGCGGCGCCGCGGTCGAGTTCGGTGGTGTCGACGCTCAACGACGCCGTCGTCCGGCAGGGAGAGTTCACCCTCGGTCCGGTGTCGTTGCAGGTGAACGCTGGTGAGCGGATCGGCATCACCGGGCCGAACGGGGCCGGGAAGTCGACATTGTTGAAGGCGGTCCTCGGTCGCGTCGAGCCCGACTCGGGGACGGCGGCATTGGGCGCGAACGTCGCGATCGGCGAGATCGATCAGGCTCGCGGGCTCTTCACCGGTGATCAGCCGCTCGCGGCACGGTTCGAGGGCCTCGTCCCCGAGTACACCACGGCCGACGTCCGGACCCTGCTCGCCAAGTTCGGGCTGAAGGCCGATCACGTCGACCGGCCCGTCGACGATCTCTCTCCGGGGGAGAGGACCCGAGCCGCCCTCGCTCTTCTGCAGGCGAGGGGCACCAACGTCCTCGTCCTCGACGAGCCGACCAACCATCTCGACCTCGCCGCCATCGAGCAGCTCGAATCGGCGCTCGCGTCGTACGACGGTGCGCTCCTCCTGGTGACGCACGACCGCCGCATGTTGGCGAACGTGAACGTCGACCGCCGTTGGCACGTCGAGAACGGTCGCGTCACCGAACTCTGACGAACCGCCCACCGCGGGGAGTCCGGAGGCC
Source organism: Gordonia spumicola (assembly GCF_009932475.1). Lineage (GTDB taxonomy): Bacteria > Actinomycetota > Actinomycetes > Mycobacteriales > Mycobacteriaceae > Gordonia > Gordonia spumicola. Next base: position 2,186,063 of record NZ_BJOV01000005.1, on the reverse strand, counting down.
TATGCTCTCTACACATGAAGAACGAGAACACGTTCTACCCGCCGATTCCGGTGGCGGTGTGGGGCACGGGCAATGTCGGGCGCGCCGCGATCCGCGCGGTACTCGCCCACCCCGATCTGGTCCTGACCGCGGTCATCGTGTCCGCCGAAGCCAAAGACGGTCGCGATGCGGGCGACCTCGCCGACCTCGCCGAGCCCACCGGTGTCCGGGCCACCCGCGACGTCGAGGCGGCGCTGACCACGCTGAACGGCTCCGGGGCCGTCGTCTACGCGGCGTCGGGCGAGATCCGACCCGACGACGCGCTTGTCGACATCCGGCGCGCCCTGGCCGGGGGAGCGGTGGTCGTGACACCGTCGGTGTACGCGCTCTACGACCACCGGAACACGCCCGCCGAGATCCGTGACCCGATCGCTCGGGCGTGCGTGGACGGCGGCTCGGCGTTGTTCGTCAGCGGCATCGACCCCGGATGGGGCAACGACGTCCTGCCCGCGCTGATCAGTGGACTCGGTTCGCGGATCGACCTGATCCGCTGCCAGGAGATCTTCGACTACTCGACCTATGACGCCGAGGACTCGGTCCGCTACCTCGTCGGCATGGGGCAGCCGATGGACTACGAGCCGCCGATGGTGGCGCCCGGCGTTCCGTCGATGGTGTGGGGCGGTCAGGTCCGGATCCTCGCCCGCGCGCTCGGCGTCGAGCTCGACGAATTGCGCGAGGTGGTCGAGCGGCGGCCGTTGGCCGCGACCGTCACGACCGCGCTCGGCGAGTTCGTCGAAGGCGGGCAGGGAGCGCTCCGGTTCGAGGTCCAGGGCATTGTCGGCGGCCAGCCGTTGATCGTCATCGAGCACGTCACCCGGATCGTCGCGGACGTGGCGCCCGACTGGCCCACTCCGGCGGACGGCGGCGACGGCGCCCACCGGGTGATCATCGAGGGCCGACCGCGCATCGAGGTCAACGTCGAGGCCACGGACGAGGGCGGCAACCGCTCCGCGGGTGGGAACGCCACGGCCGTCGGACGCCTCGTGAACGCCATTCCGTGGCTCCGCGCCGCCGATCCAGGCCTGTACGACGGTCTCGACGTGCCGCTGCAGCCCAGCTCTGCTCTCCGTACCGAAAGGACATAGGCACATGTTCATCGACATCCCCGACGGGAAAGACCCCATAGGCTACGTGTGGGGCGAGATGGTGCCCGGCATCGGCCCCGCTGCGGCCGGAGCGGCCACCGCCGTCTACGCCCACAGCACCCTCGGACTCCGCGAGTTCGAGGCCGCGAGGCTGCGGATCGCGCAGATCAACGGTTGCCTGTTCTGCCAGGACTGGCGCACCGAACGCGACGGCGTGAAGGTGGAGGAGACCTTCGACCAGGCTGTCCGCGACTGGCGCACCACCGACGCCTTCGACGACCGGGTGCGGTTGGCCGCCGAGTACTCCGAACGGTACGCCCTCGACCACCACGGGATCGACGACGAGTTCTGGGAGCGGATGCGCGCGTCCTATACCGACCGCGAAATCGTCGAACTGTCCATATGCATCGGTTCGTGGCTGGCGTTCGGACGACTCAACCGAGTCCTGGGCCTCGACGCGGTCTGCGTGCTTCCCAGCCACCTCGGCTCGCGCTGACTGCGCGAGTCTCCTCCCTCCTGCAGTCCTGCCGGTGACCCGCAGACCTCCTCCACTGTCAGGTGACACGCCCAGTCGTACGACGTTTATCCAGTGGGTCAGCAGTCCCGGAGTAGTTACAGATGCCCGGGCGCCGCGGTGATGCAGCCACTCGGCGTGGTGCCATCCCCGCTCGCGTGGGGGAGCACCAGTGCGCCGAACGTTGGTGACGTTTTCCCGTGAAAGGACTGGGAACGTCACCAACGTTCGCCGCGCGGTGAGCACGCAATCGTCGGGCTCCACCTAAGCGGGGCGCTCGGACCATCCCTGCTCGCGCCGGGAGCACATCTGCGGGTCGTGCTCCCATCGGTCGCGGATGGGACCATCCCCGCACACCCTGCAAGATCGCATTCAGGAGGGGACCATCCCCGCTCGCGCGGGGAGCACATGTGCTTGGGCCGCTCGACGTGCTCGGCGACGGGACCATTCCCGCTCGCGCGGGGAGCACGGGACCTGTGGTGTCGGGCTGGTCCGCCGAGGGGGACCATCCCCGCTCGCGCGGGGAGCACTTCTCGGGCTGCGCTGCGTAGTGGTCGATCTCGGGACCATCCCCGCTCGCGCGGGGAGCACCGGTCGCAGCCCAACCTACGGACCGTCGTGGACGGACCATCCCCGCTCGCGCGGGGAGCACTCGTCGGAGTGGACCTCGGTGACGGCGCGGCCGGGACCATCCCCGCTCGCGCGGGGAGCACCATCGTTGTCCATAAACGCCATCACCTCGGCGGGGACCATCCCCGCTCGCGCGGGGAGCACAGCACCTGGGACATCGTGGTCGCGCCGACGACGGGACCATCCCCGCTCGCGCGGGGAGCACTTCGTCAACGGGCTCACCAATTTCGAGCCCACCGGACCATCCCCGCTCGCGCGGGGAGCACGTCAGCCAGAGGATGCGGGCGAGGACCGCCCGGGGACCATCCCCGCTCGCGCGGGGAGCACGAGGCCGGACACTTCGCGCAGTGGGAGGCAGAGGGACCATCCCCGCTCGCGCGGGGAGCACTCGACGGCGATCCTCGCTGAGACCGCCCGCCGAGGACCATCCCCGCTCGCGCGGGGAGCACCCAGCCCGCATCGTGAGCTCTTCACCCTCGCGGGGACCATCCCCGCTCGCGCGGGGAGCACCCCTCGTCGATCGCGTCCGAGAGGTCGATCAGGGGACCATCCCCGCTCGCGCGGGGAGCACCTGTCTCGGCTGCAGGTCCACCTGATCGATACCGGACCATCCCCGCTCGCGCGGGGAGCACGCGGTCGGCCTCCCCGTCGAGGGCGCTGCCCAGGGACCATCCCCGCTCGCGCGGGGAGCACGGTTGCCAGTTGCCCGGCTTCGCGTCCCCGGCACGGACCATCCCCGCTCGCGCGGGGAGCACGCGTGGGCTGAGCATCTGAATGTAGTCGAGCAGGGACCATCCCCGCTCGCGCGGGGAGCACCCGTCACCGGCGAGCAGCCGACGACGTCGTTCGGGACCATCCCCGCTCGCGCGGGGAGCACACTTCCTGACCAGGAACGTTACATGCGAGAACCGGAAATCAGAATGACTTTGGGTCGCCAGTTGTCCGGTTGCGCCCAGCGGTATTCGGTACGAATCGGTCGTGTCCCCGTGAGTCCTCTGGACGGCGGATCTATCGGCGACGACGGCGTTGGGCCGCTGTGCTCCAACCTTTCCTGACGCGTCCTCGTGTCACCGCGTTGTCCGTCGGTCGGCGCATCAGGGTTATCCCGTCCATGTCGACGGGCTCCCATTCGTGACGGTGCACTTTGAAAGCGAGGCGTTGTTCCCCGTCGCTGTTATGGACCATGATCGCTTTTCCGTCGTGGACGTATTCGACGATCTGGTTCCACAGATGGTCCCGTACGCGGGCAGGGACATGACCTACGTACACCCCGGCGCTGATTTCGAGAAGCCATCGAGTGAGGGTTCCCCGCAACTTCGCCGGACAGCTGGTCAGGACCACCACTACCACGGGAGTTCCTCGTCGTCGGGAGCGAAGTTGGTTCCGCCGACCACTTTGTCGCCGCGGTCGTCCCACAGCTCGATGACATCCGCGTAGTCGACCTCTGTGTCGCTGCTCTCCTCGGGAGGGAGCAGCAGCCGGTGGATGTCACGCACACAGCGCGTCATGATCGTCCCCGACTTGACCGCGTCTCGAACGGCCCGGCGCGTGATCGACCCGACGTCGTCTTCGTCGAGATCCTCGCGGGCGATCGTCGCCGCCACGTCGAAGGCGACCGGGATGGTGATGTCGGCCTTGTAGAGGTCTGCGACGTCGTAGACGAACGACCGGTCGTGGCCGGTGTGGACGAATCCGAGGCCAGGACTGCATCCGAGGGCGACGATCACCGAATGGACGACGCCGTAGAGGCAACTGTGGGCGGCAGACAGCGCTTGGTTGACGACGTCGGACGCCGCGAAATCGAGAGGATCGTAGTCGCGCCGCCGCCATTCGACGCTCGTGCGTTCGGCGTGTTCACGGTACAGGCCACGGACACGCGCACCCTCCCTGCCGCGCAACTGTTGCATCGAGCATTCCGACACGTCCTCGTCGGGGAATCGCATCTCGTACATCGCACGCGCGACCGCGACCCGTTCGCGCGAGTTCGAGACGGCGCGGGCCTGGGCGTCGAGCAGCCGTGACGTCCGGCCGAGAGGTCGTCCGTGTGCGTAGTATCTGACGCCACGTTCGCCGACCCACACGGCTGTCGACCCGCTGTCGGCGAGGAGCAGCATCGCCTGATGCGTCACCCGAGTGCCCGGACCGAGAAGGAGTGCGCCGAGTGACGCCGCCGGGATGTGGATGACGCCCGCGTCGTCGGTCGCGGTGATGGCGCTGTCGTCCCGACCGATCGTCGCCCGCTCGACGTACACGAACGAGATCCGATCCTGAACGCGGACGAGTTCACTCGGCCGTGTCGGCCGGACACCTGGCGTCTTCTTCACGTCACGCCACTGGCAGCAGGGTCAATAGCCCGCAGCCGTACCCTTTCGCCCGGCCGATGCCGTGGGTCAGCGCGTGCCTCAACTGGTCGACATCGGTCACACGGAGGCGACCCTCGAACGAAGCCGTCACCAAGGTGACCTTGCCGCCCCCACGCTTGAAGACGGCCGTATCACGTTCTCTCACAACGAGTTCCGTGCGTTCGTCGGCCGACCCGTCAACAGTGCTCGAGACGAGCTCGAAGCCGTTGGTCCGCGAGCGCTCGGTGAACCATTCGCGTTGGTACGCGTCGGTCACGTGTCCGACGATCTGCTTGCTTCCGTCCGGGAGCGACATCCGATGCGTCGGGTTCGCGTTGATCCGGAAGACGTACTCGTCGCCGGTTCGTAGCGATGCCAGGAAGGGCTCGTAGTCGCGCGTCGCCCACGGGGTGGTCGTCGTCCAACCCGCCTGGTCGACGATGTGCGCGAGACACGGTTCAGACGGACTGACGATCAACAATTCGACGTCGTCCGCGTGACTGTCGACCCGCCACAGCACGCGTCCGTCGTCGGTGTCGGTAGCGGTGCCCGGCGCGAATGCCGCCATCACCGCGGCGTGCATGGCGTGCCGATTCCCGAGAAGCTTCATGGCACCACGTCGACGTCGGTTGAGCGCGATTCGCGACATGTACATCAGTTGCCTCCCAGGGCGGCCAGCCAGTCGGGTCGAGATGCCGGACGCGTCGACTCGGGGTTGTCGACGTCGACGAACTCGTGGACCACATCACGCCATTCGTATCGCCGGTGGGCGGGGTCGTAGCTGATCGGGTGATCCCGAATCGTCTCCGCCGCAGCCTCACCCTCGTCGGCGTCGCGCACGATAGGAAGCCGCACGCGCGCGCCCTGCGCTCGGCGATGATGCTCACTCGCGGTCCAGTCCGCGGATGTCAGTGCCTGGAGCACCGACCCGTCGACGAGACGTCCACGGATCGGTCCGGCGGGCGGAAACGCCCGCCGACCCAGATAGAGCGGGAATGTCGGGCTGCTGAGCGCTTCGACGACCCCTTCCAGTAGGTCGTCGGGGCCGTGTACGGCGGCGACGAACCGAGCGTCGGCGAGGTAGTAGCGGTGGGTCAGCTGACGGGACTTGTTGGTTCGCCAGTCGATCTCGGTCTGGAAGTCCCGCTCGAGACGCCCCGGCTGATCGGTGCGGACCCCGAACGAGAGCGACGCTAGATCTTCGATCGGGTCTGTGCGGCGTCGGCCCATCGCGGACGCGAGCAGGCCGAGAACACCGCTCTTGGTGGGTTCCGGTCGCGTCTGACGTTGAGTGAATCGGCTCGAATCACCCCACGCCTGCTGCGGCCCGGCCAACCCGAGGAGCAGGGTCGTCACTTGTCGTCCCCGAGGCGATCGCGGACCTCGCCGCCGAGCTTCGAGATGAGGTCGGTGATCGAGATCCCGGCAGGTGCATCGTCGACCTTGCGCGTCGACACGACGTACGCTGCCGCCGGAGCCGCGTCGTAGGCCGTGTAGAGCGCGTCGGCCTCCCGCATCAGCGCAGCGATCGACGCGCCGCTCAGGCCCGCGCGATCGTTCGCATCGACAGGCTTCTCGAACGCGGCCGCGAAGCTGATCGGCTGATCGGTACGAACCGTGGCGAGCACGAACGACGGGAGCGTGTTGTTGGCGAACGTGTTCCGCTTGCCGGTGGGCATCGAGGTGACGAACGAACGCGTGAACGCCTCCACACCGCGAGCCGCGGCTTCGGTCGATCCGAGCGTCTCACCGAGCGCCGTGACGTTGACGGTGGCGTACCGGTACAAGGTCGCCGTGTTGAATTCGACGGTGCCGATCATGCCGGCGCCGGCATTGTCGTCGGACTGTCGATCGTCGACCGCGGTGAAGTAGTCGAACTCGGGGACCACCGCGTGTGTCCCGATCGCGTGGGCGACCTGCGCGGCCGCGTCGACGTTGATGTCGGGCGCGTCGGCGATCATCCGGCCGAACAGCGCGAGGTCGATCGAGTTGCCCCGTTTGAGGACGGCTTTCGCATCCTTCTTGTCGATCGACTCCGTTGGAGCCGCTGCAAGTGCGGCGAGGGCGTCGATCTGCGGGTTGCTGAGGAACAACAATGCGCCGGTCTTGAAATGCTCGGTCTGGTCCTCGGCGCCCTTGCGCGGCTTGACCTTCTCGACCTTGATCCCGGCGGCGGTCAGCGCTTCGATCGCCCGCGCCTGCGCCGTTTCGTCACTCACCGATGAATCGGCCAGCTGCACCCGGTCGGCGATCACCTCCACCATCTTGAGCGTGCGGACACCGAGATCCGCATCGTCGAGGTGCGCGGCGAAGTCGTGACGCATGGCGCGTTTCCACGCCTGACTCGAGACACGGGCACGTCGGCTGCCGCCGAAGACCGTCGTCTTGGGGCTGCCGTCCTCGTCTCGGTTGATGTTGGCCGGGGGGACGGGATGAATCGCGTGAAAGTCGATGAAGAGTGACATGAGAAGGGCTCCTGTTGTCGGTGAACGGGTCGGGAGAGGGGCTACTCGGTGGACTCGGCAGGGGAGTCGTCAGACGGTCTCGGGGACCTGCTGAAGTCGCGGGACCACCTGAGTTGAACCGCTCGCCGCGACTCGCCCGCGCCCGTGCGGTCGCGCCCGGCGAGTCGTGCGAGATCGTCGGCGAGCATCCCGTAGTCGAGGGCGATCCCGTGCGACCGGAGTTGCCCGATCAGGCTGCGCAGATGCCAATGGACCTCGTCGACGGTGTCGGCGGTGACCAGTGCGTTGAAGCGTCGGACCACGGGTTCGCTCGGTGCGTCCGATCCGGCGGCGTAGGCGAGACGATTCAATGCCGCGCCGAGGGACGGTCCGTCCGTGTGCATCGCCTGCGTCTTCGACTGCTGGTGGAAGGCGTACAGGGTGAGCGCGGTGTAGACGGCCTGCTCGTCGTACGTGGGGAACGGGTAGTCGGCGTCGGTCGTCGCGAAACCGAGGAACGCGGTCTGCCAGGCGGCCGCGTCCTCGCCGATCTCCGACGACGCCGCGCGCCGGAGCTTCGCGAACGCTGCCACCGCGGCGCCGCTGTTCTTCTGCGCTCCGGCGTGCAGTTCGTTCGCACGTCGGGCGACGTAGGCGTCGATGCCGCGGCGGGTGCGCGGCACCGCGGCGGTCTTCTCTTCGGTCGTCATCAGGAAACGTCCTTCCGGTCGTCAGGCAGATGTTGGAGCAGGTTGTATCGGAACCAATTGGCCGCCGAACCCGCGGACACGGTTCGTCCGTCGACGATCCGGACAGCCCGGGAGCGGGGTGTCGCGGAGTCGAGGAGTTGATCGGCGACGGAGGCGATCGCATCGCGGGCCATTCCGAACCACGCACGGGATAGCGCATCGGTGTCTCGTTCGCCGTCGACGAGCACGACCCACCTCCGGAACTCATGGTCGAGTGCGGTGTACGCCGACCGCCGGGCCTCGTCAGCCGCCGCCGCACGGTCTCCGCCGTCCGCGATGGCGAGGTCCCCGGCGAGACGCGACAGCGCGGTCACGGCGTCGTCGGCTCGTTTCACCGCGTCGATGATGCAGGTCCGCGCCGATCCGGTGGCGACCGCGGCGGCCGGATGGAGCCGCAGGCTGTCGGTGAAGATCTCGGAGTATGTCGACATCTGCGGGCCGTACTCGACGCCGACGGACACGACCCCGATGAGTCGGTTCGGAACCTCGTGTCTGCTGACTCGTACAGCGAGTAGTTCGACGATCCTCGACGGGTGCGCGAGACGCACCCCTTTCGGATCATGCTTCGGTGCGGGGTCGGGTAGGAGAGAAGCGAGCCCGCGCCACATGGCGCGTGAGAAGTCGTGCGCGCGGGGCATGTGGAGGGGATTCGCCGACTTCTCCTTCTTCGTCTGCGGCTCGCTGTATCGCCATGACGTCATCGGCTCCACCTTGAACTGGGACGCCTTGGCGACCGGGTCCCCGACACAGACGAGGACTCGTTGGACGTGTCCGTCGGCCGCGAACAGTCGAATGTGCCTGATCGGCCATGTGAACAGACCTGCGGGACCGACCGGGTCGGCCGTCGACGACCGAGGCTCCGGTGTCAGCGGGTCGAGTTCCCACAAGGCCTTGTCGCGGCCGCGGAGTCCGGCGTCGTTCGACGGCACCCAATTGTGCAGAAGCGTCTGTCGAAGATCGTCGCCGTCGAGGTACAGCCCGCCGAGCCAGCCCGCCCAGCCGACGCCGACGGGGTAGCCTTTACCGCCCTTGGTGCGCGGATCGTCGACGGCGCCCGACTTGATGCCGTCGAAGTCGTACGCCTGGCAGTGCACCAACCATCGCGCGGCCTCTGCGTACGACAGGTCGGTGACGTCGCGCCGCATCGTGAAGAGGCTGTCGGGGCCGGGGCTGTCGGGGATGAGGATGCCCAACGGCTTCGTTTCGCCCGACGTGCTCTCCAGCCCCGCCACTTGCATGAACGGGTGGACGGGGTGGAACAGATCGAAGCGGTCGTGCCATTTCTCGAGGTAGGCGTCGATGCGGTCGAGGGGCAGCGTCCCGGAATCCCAGATCGCGGCGAGGTCGTCGTCGGAGTCGAGCGATCGGTACATGACGGCGAGCGCGATCCGGAGGACCGCGAAATCCTGAGTGGGGAGTTCGCCCGCGATACGACGGATCTCGGATGAGCGATGGAACAGTTCGCGCAGCGACACGTCGGTCGACGTCCCGTCGAGCAGTCGAACCCGGATCCACGGGTCCTCGACGAGGTTGAAGGCCGGTGCGTTCATGACTTCTCCAGTGGGGTGAGGACGAGGCCGAGCTCGGTGTCGTAGTGAAACAAGAAGTCGACGTGCTCGGCGTCGCCGTTCGTGTCGAGCACGAGGGGAAGTGCTCCGCGCAACCAACGGGAGTTCTGCCAGCAGTCGACGCCGTTCTGTTCGAGTTCGTCGATCAGGCGGTCGCCGATTCCCTGGCGACCGAGGAAGCCGGGCAGGCGCAGCGTGTTCATCGCGGCGGCGCGGGCCACGTCGTCGTCGACCACGGTGCTGTTCTCCACCTGCGCGCCGGGCGAGTCCGCGGCCCAGGTCGGGATCACCACGGTGCGGCCCACGCGTTGGACGACGACCACTTCGATGGTGTCTTCGGTGTCGCGGACTTGGGCGGCGCCGCGCTCGCTCGTCGTCGGGTCCGCGGCTTGTCGCTCGGACCAGCCGGTGAGCGACTTGCTGGTCGGTGGATCGAGGAGAAAGTCTTCGGCCTTGTTTTGTTGCTTTACTCGGGCTTCCTCGTCGGCCGTGGTCGCCGTCGCCCACGCGTCCTCCCAGCCCGACGGGGCGGTGATCGTCTCGTACGCCCGAGTCACCAGGACTGCTACATCGTCGGGGCTGGTGATCACGTCGCTCGTCTGGAAGTGTTCGTCGATCGTGGCGATGGCACGAAGGAGCGACGCGGTGCCGTACACGGCCGTGCATCCGCTGTCCAGGACGGGCGGACCGACGTCCTCTCGCGTGAAGCCTGTCAGGGTGAGCGTCGCCGTCTGGTGTTGGGCGGGTCGATCGCCGTGCTTCCAGTCGTGCCGATGAAGGCGACCGGCGCGTTGCAACAGCAGATCGATCGGGGCGATGTCGGAGAACATGACGTCGAAGTCGATGTCGAGCGACTGCTCGATCACTTGCGTCGCGACGACGAGAACCGGACGTGTCGCTGGGTCGCGCACGGTGTCCGGTCCGAGCCTTTCCCGCAGTCGTTGTTCACGTGCGGCGCGGTCGGGTGCGAGGAATCGGGAGTGCAGCAAGACCACGTCGACGCCGTCGGGGACCAGGGATCGCACCGCGCGGTACACGCTCTGGGCCCTGTTGACCGCGTTGCAGACGACTGCCACGTTGGCGCCGGTCGACGCGGCTTCGGCCGCCGCCGATGCGACGGTGTCGGCTTCTCCGGGCAGTTCGCCGATCGTCAGGACCGCTGTGCGTGACGATGCCGGGACGGCGATGATCTCGGATCCGTTGTCGCTGGTCCTGGTGATGCGGGGGTAGACGATGACCTCGTCCGCGGCGAGGTCGTCGTATCGACCGAGGCCGTCGTTGTATGCGGTGAGGAGTTCGGCGCGGATGCTGGGCGTGAGCGTCGCCGACATCGCGATCACGGGCACACCGTACGCGGCGAGCCACGTCAGCATCCGGCACAGGTAGACCCGCATGTAGGCGTCGGCAGCGTGACACTCGTCGATGATCACTACCTTGCCCGCGAGTCCGAGGTGGCGGAGTGCGACGTGCTTGGACCGCAGTGCGCCGAGCAACAATTGGTCGATGGTCCCGACGACGAAGTCGGACATCGTGGTGAGCTTCGCGCGTCCGGTCAGGAAGGAGTGCGCGATCACCTGGCCGTCGGCGTCGTTGTTGTCGTAGACGCGGGACATCTCCACGATGTCCTGATACTCGTCGTTGAACTCGGCCTTTCCGTGAGCGAGCACCAACGACGTGGTGCCCGAGCCGTTGGCCGCGTCCAACCAGTCGAGGACCGGTCCGAGGATGCCGTCGGAGGTGGCCTGGGTCGGGAGCGCGAACATGACTCCGCCGAGGCCGAAGCGGGCGGCCAGGATCTCGCTGGCGCCCAACGCGGCCTTGGTCTTTCCGTCGCCCGTGGGGGCTTCGAGAATCAGGAGTTCGGGGGATTCGAGAGTGCGTGCGAGCGCGACGAGCGTGGTCTGGAGCGGTCGCGGCGCGTCAAGTCGGAGATGGTCGGCGAAGATCTCGGCATCGGCGAGGTCCTCGGTCCGCCATGGCGCGGGTAGTCGGAGGCGGTTCATAGCCTCAGCGGCGGCGCCGACGTCGCGCGGTGCGGTGGTGAGCGGGAAGTAGTACGTGTTTGAGGCGATCCAATCCGCCATGACGGTCAGGCCGACGATGACGATCGCCGCGGGTTGCGTCAATCGAAGTGACCGCAACTCGTCGAAATCGTCATCAGTGAGTCCGGCTAGTGTTGCCACGTACTCCATCAGCTCGTTCTGGGTGGCTTCCCAGAGCGTGCCGCTGCCGAGGAGTTCGGCACTGCCGTCCGCATACACAGGTGCCGGAGGCGTGAACGAACCGTGGTGGCCGAGAGCGATCGCGGCGTACATGTCGGCGCGCGTGGGGTGGAATCCGCGGGTCTCGACCAGCCATCGTTCCTGAATCAGTTTGCCTGCTGCCGAATGCGGGAGCTTTGACCTGTTCCTATCGACCGACACATGGAACGGGAGGCCAGAGTCGGCGATCGTGCTGCGGAGCCCATCGACCTGGCACGCGAAGGCCGGCGACGCCTTGCCGGCGTCGTGTCCACTCGCCAGGAAGACGGCGAGCCGCTTCGCTCGCGCGTCGTCGCCGTCCATCGATTCCGTGACGATCAGCTTCACCGCGGACGGGAGGAACTCGTCCCAGAGTTGCGACGCGACTGCCGCGGAGTCGGCCATGTGCTGGTAGAGCGGCATCCAGTTCTCTGGTGCGTCGTAGTCGGACTTGGCCCAGAGGACACGGGCCCGTGCCGACATCGCGCCGGGTTGGCGCGAGGTGTCGGGGGTGGGTGGTTTCATGTCCATGAGTAGGGACCGTACGGAGGTATTTGGCGGTTGGCGGGAGGTAGGCCGGATTTCGTCCGTTCGGATGAAAATTGCAGGTGAAATACCTAATTCATAGGCGAAGAGATGCCCTGGTGTGTGCGACCGGGCCGCTCATGCAGCCCGGTCGCGCCCCTGTAGATGAGGGGATCACGAAGCCCTGGGTGTCGGCAGTCGAAACACCTAGGGGCCATCCCAGCGGGGATCTGCTATAGGTCGTTTGGACCCAGGAATGAGGCTAACTTGCGTGGCCGGACGAATCCTTCTGAATCGATGGGACTGTGACGACCTACGCGGAGTGTCTATCGATGCGCTCCATGATCGCACGGCGGATGATTTAGCCAGCTTCACGATCTCGATGTCCGCGCGGCGATGCAGGCTGGCTTAGATGTCGGCGGGGGAGTCGAACCATCAAAGGTCTGTTCGGCCGCCGCTCAATGTGACCGCCGGATGCGCTTCGTCGTCGGTGCCGACGGACCATCCCGCGTGCGCGGGGAGCACTTGAGGCTAAGCGCCGAATAGTAGTAGCCGCCGGGACCATCCCCGCGTGCGCGGGGAGCACTCACCGACGACGACCGCCGGATGTTGCGAGACAGGACCAGCCCCGCCTGCGCGGGGAGCACTTCGCGGAGGCCGCGGGCAACGATGTCGCGAAGGGACCATCCCCGCCTGCGCGGGGAGCACCAGGAACGTCCGGCGATGCGTACCCGGATCGAGGGACCCGTCCCCGCCTGCGTGGGGAGCACCCGAACGCATCGTGACGCGGATTCCCTCGGCCCGGGACCATCCCCGCCTGCGCGGGGAGCACGCGAGCAGTCCGGCCAGGCCGTGCGCGACGCCGGGACCATCCCCGCCTGCGCGGGGAGCACCCGACGAAGCTGAAGGAACTGATCGAGAACCAGGGACCATCCCCGCCTGCGCGGGGAGCACCCAGTGGCGGTCACGCGCTGGACGTAGTCACCGGGACCATCCCCGCCTGCGCGGGGAGCAGTCTACTCGCGTCGTCACATGACGGACGGATTCGGGACCATCCCCGCCTGCGCGGGGAGCACAGGACTGCGGCCTGGGCCAGAGTGAGTGCCATGGGACCATCCCCGCCTGCGCGGGGAGCACCCGAAGAAGAGGGTGTCTGACCGCATGTACGGAGGACCATCCCCGCCTGCGCGGGGAGCACCTGACGCAGCACGGGCTGCGTAGCCATCGCGAGGGACCATCCCCGCCTGCGCGGGGAGCACGCCGTTGCGTGCCTTGGCCCAGTCATCGACCAGGGACCATCCCCGCCTGCGCGGGGAGCACTCCTGGTGATGCTCCGGCCACGACCCCGTCGAGGGACCATCCCCGCCTGCGCGGGGAGCACTCGGCGAGCTTCCAGGTGATGCGGCGACGCTTCGGACCATCCCCGCCTGCGCGGGGAGCACGTCTGCGCGATGATGATCGGCGCACGTAGCGCGGGACCATCCCCGCCTGCGCGGGGAGCACTCGCGGTCGGTGGTCGCCTTGGTGACGGCGGCCGGACCATCCCCGCCTGCGCGGGGAGCACTTGCCCGTTACGTCGGACCACGCGGGCTGCAAGGGACCATCCCCGCCTGCGCGGGGAGCACGAGTTCATGCTCGCGATCGCGCCGTTCGTGCTGGGACCATCCCCGCCTGCGCGGGGAGCACGGTGTGCGCGCATCGGGCCCCCTCGGTGTGAAGGGACCATCCCCGCCTGCGCGGGGAGCACGGGACGATCGTCATCAACCCCGACGACGCGGCAGGACCATCCCCGCCTGCGCGGGGAGCACGAGCAGGGAGTGTGTCGCGACCCGCCCCGACAGGGACCATCCCCGCCTGCGCGGGGAGCACGACGGGACGACCTTCTCCTCGACGGAGGACGTCGGACCATCCCCGCCTGCGCGGGGAGCACGCGGTCCGATCGTCGATCCTCGCGACCGCCGCGGGACCATCCCCGCCTGCGCGGGGAGCACTTGGGCGGCATGAGCACGATCAGAATCCGGGACCGGACCATCCCCGCCTGCGCGGGGAGCACGCGGGCGCGAAGAACCGTGCCGGGACGGCGGCCGGACCATCCCCGCCTGCGCGGGGAGCACATATGCCGATCAGCGCCGCGGGGTGTCGCCAACGGACCATCCCCGCCTGCGCGGGGAGCACCCGGTCGGCCGGGATGCGCCGATGATCCGCTACGGACCATCCCCGCCTGCGCGGGGAGCACCCGTTGCTGCATCCAGTAGATGTTCTTCCAGATGGGACCATCCCCGCCTGCGCGGGGAGCACATCACGCCGGTATGGGGTTCGATCGGTATGTCGGGACCATCCCCGCCTGCGCGGGGAGCACAATCCGCGGGACCCCATCGACACGCCCATCAGCGGACCATCCCCGCCTGCGCGGGGAGCACGACGCATCGTGCGGGAGCGTCCCCGGCGCGATGGGACCATCCCCGCCTGCGCGGGGAGCACCTCGTGCAGGTCGGTTCGATCATCGGCGGCGTGGGACCATCCCCGCCTGCGCGGGGAGCACCAATCCAGATGCGATGGACGCTAGACCAGCACGGGACCATCCCCGCCTGCGCGGGGAGCACAGCCCGATCGCGACAAGGTCCTGAGCCTGATACGGACCATCCCCGCCTGCGCGGGGAGCACGCCTACGTCGCCAACGACTACCCCTTCGTCGACGGACCATCCCCGCCTGCGCGGGGAGCACGGCAAGGTCCGCGTCTACCTCGACGACCACCGGGGACCATCCCCGCCTGCGCGGGGAGCACCGGGGACGGTGACCGCAAGGATCTTCGCCTCCGGGACCATCCCCGCCTGCGCGGGGAGCACCCTCGACGTCGAGGAGATCACCCTCCGCATCCAGGACCATCCCCGCCTGCGCGGGGAGCACACCGACGGCCGGAAGCACGTCGAGATCGGATTGGGACCATCCCCGCCTGCGCGGGGAGCACGCCTACGCCGCCCCTTGCCCCTCCCTGATGACGGGACCATCCCCGCCTGCGCGGGGAGCACTGCATGCCAACCCCCGCGTGCGCGGGGGGTCCGGGACCATCCCCGCCTGCGCGGGGAGCACTCGGTGGTCATCGAGGTCCCGTCTGATTGGGAGGGACCATCCCCGCCTGCGCGGGGAGCACCTCTCGGAGTTGCTGGCGGCGGTCCCGGATGCGGGACCATCCCCGCCTGCGCGGGGAGCACGCGGGTCTCGGCAGCGGCGCGGTGCTCGGCGAGGGACCATCCCCGCCTGCGCGGGGAGCACGTCGGCAAGACCGGCCGCTCGCGGGCGGCCGAGGGACCATCCCCGCCTGCGCGGGGAGCACCGAATCCAGTTGCACTCGGGCGCCGAGGCCGTGGGACCATCCCCGCCTGCGCGGGGAGCACCCGCCAGATCGTGCCGGACTTTCCAGGCAAGGAGGACCATCCCCGCCTGCGCGGGGAGCACTCGTCGGAGTGGACTTCGGTGACGGTGCGGCCGGGACCATCCCCGCCTGCGCGGGGAGCACGCGAGCGCACTTAGCTTCCTCCGGGCCGTCAAGGGACCATCCCCGCCTGCGCGGGGAGCACCATAGCGATCCAAGCGCCAATGATTCGAGCGCGGGACCATCCCCGCCTGCGCGGGGAGCACGCACCGGGGTAGAGGTTCAGCGTCTTCCACGCGGGACCATCCCCGCCTGCGCGGGGAGCACTTCGTCAACGGGCTCACCAATTTCGAGCCCACCGGACCATCCCCGCCTGCGCGGGGAGCACACGTCGGCCCGGACATCAGACCTCATCCCGAAGGGACCATCCCCGCCTGCGCGGGGAGCACTTGATGGTGGCTCCGGTACGAACCGGATCGTCGGGACCATCCCCGCCTGCGCGGGGAGCACTTCGCTTTCTCTGCCTTCCGGCGAGTCTTCCGGGGACCATCCCCGCCTGCGCGGGGAGCACCCGGCAGATCGTGCCGGACTTTCCAGGCAAGGAGGACCATCCCCGCCTGCGCGGGGAGCACGGGGACCATGAAGGCAGCTAAAGCACCTGCGGGGGACCATCCCCGCCTGCGCGGGGAGCACGAGCAGGGAGTGTGTCGCGACCCGCCCCGACAGGGACCATCCCCGCCTGCGCGGGGAGCACCGGCAGGCCGACCTCGCCGCGTTCCCACCCGCGGGACCATCCCCGCCTGCGCGGGGAGCACACGGCGGCGGGAGCGGCGCTCGATGCGGCGACGGGACCATCCCCGCCTGCGCGGGGAGCACCTGCCGACTCTGTCGCCGTCGACGACACGGGCGGGACCATCCCCGCCTGCGCGGGGAGCACGTCCCGATCTCAAACCCGACCGACCAGCTCGGGGGACCATCCCCGCCTGCGCGGGGAGCACTTCGACTCGTAGCGGGCCGACACGCGGACGCCGGGACCATCCCCGCCTGCGCGGGGAGCACCCCAATGATCGGCTGCAGGCACGTCATCGCCAGGGACCATCCCCGCCTGCGCGGGGAGCACCTGCTCGGGAACTCCTCGACGATTGCTGCCCGGGGACCATCCCCGCCTGCGCGGGGAGCACGAGGTCCGCGTCCTCCGCCCCGACGGGACGACCGGACCATCCCCGCCTGCGCGGGGAGCACTGCTCGCAGCTGCACCTCGGACGTGATGGCACGGGACCATCCCCGCCTGCGCGGGGAGCACGTGGACGACGGCGCGCGGAAGGTGACCCACGGGGGACCATCCCCGCCTGCGCGGGGAGCACACCGACCCGATGCCGGAGCCGTTCGCGCGAGCCGGACCATCCCCGCCTGCGCGGGGAGCACGCGCGGTCGATGTCGCGGATTGCAGCCAGAACGGGACCATCCCCGCCTGCGCGGGGAGCACACTTCTTGACCTGGGACGATACATGGTGATTTCCGGTTTCAGGATGACTTTGTGCGAGAGTGACCGGTCAACTCCGAGGCTACGTGGCTACCAGGGGCCTGAAGACGCGGCGGGCGACTTCCCGAGGATGACTGAACGACATGGGAGGGACCGCGAGGCCTTCGCAGCCAGGTCGAGTCACCTCGACACGGCGTCAAGGCGGTGCCCGCACTTCTTCGACAACCGGGACCATCTCGCCTTCGACTCGCTCCCAGCCGATTGACAGGGTCGGTTCCTACACTCGCGGGACGAGGGGATTCTTACGAGGGCGAGAGGTACAGACCAGTGCAACAGACCATCTCCAGGCCCGTCGTCGTCGAACGCGCCGTCGAGGAGAGGACTGCGCCGCAGCGGCCTCCGCGGGCCTTGACCGCCGACTTCGTGCGGGTCGTGCTGTTCACCTGCGTGGTGATCGCGCACAGCGTCAACGGCATCGCCTACGGGCCGGATGAGCTCCAGGCGACGAGCCTGCTCGGGGTGATGCTGCACGTGACGCGGTACGGCTTCGTCGCGGTCACCCTGTTCGTGCTGGTCCTGTCCACGCGCGGGCGGACGGTGTCGCCGGTGACGTTCTGGCGCAGGCGGTTCGGTCTCGTCGTCGGCCCGTATCTCGTGTGGTCGGTGATCTACATGGTGTCGCCGCACCTGATCGGTCGGGACGATCCGTTCCCGAGCGCGGGCAGCTTCGTCGGCGACACGGCGCACGCGATCGCGACCGGCGAGGCGAAGTACCAGCTGTACTTCCTGCTCATCTCGATGCAGATCTACCTGGCGTTCCCCGTCCTCGCGTGGCTGTTCAAACGCACGGAGAATCGCCCGTGGTGGGTCGTCGGGACGGCTGCGGTGATCCAGGTCGGGATGTTCTCGGTGTACCAATACCTTCCGCGCCCGACCGGACCGGTGTGGAACGTCGTCTACGAGAACCTGTGGAAGACGCTGCCGATGTACGCGCTGTTCATCGCGATCGGCGGCGTGGCCGCCCAACACTACGAACAGCTGGAGGAGTGGCTGCGCGAGCACACGCTCGGAGTCGTCGTGGCATGCGCGGCGGGCGCCGCGGTCAGCATCGTCTGGTTCTTCTGCGCGACGTCGTTCGACGACGTCCCGCCGGGTGTGACCAGCCCGTGGAACGCCGCGTTCCTACCCTGGTGGGTCGCCTCATTCGTGCTCCTGTGGCTCGGCGCGACGTGGTGGGACGCGATGCGCAGGGCGGGTCATCGGGTCGGAGCCCGAACGGTGTCGGCCGCCACGCTCCGGGCCTTCGGAGTGTTCGCCGTCCACCCGCTGATCCTCGACCTCCTGGCGAGGTTCGGTTTCTTCGGTGAACTGTTCGCGCGGTTCCCCGACTCCGGGACCGCGCGCGGCGCGGCCCTCGTCGCGGCGACGCTCCTCCTGTCGCTCCTGGCCGTCGAGGTTCTCCTGCGCACCCCGTTCAGCAAGTGGCTCGTCGCCCGCGACCGCATTCCGATGCGCCGACAGACGCCGACTCCGACGACGGCGTGACTGTCGGCGGGTTGCGGCAGGGCCGGGACATGGCAGAGGGTGGACGCATGATCGTCGCATTCTCCGTCGCCCCCTCCGGCGCGGGCGGCAACCCGGACGGATCCGTCCACGAAGCCGTCGCACAGGCCGTCCGAGTCGTCAGGGAATCGGGCCTGCCCAACCGGACGTCGAGCATGTTCACCGAGGTCGAGGGCACGTGGGACGAGGTGTTCGACGTCGTCAAGCGGGCTACCGAAGCCGTCGCACCGTACGGCTCGCGGATATCCCTGGTGATCAAGGCCGACATCCGTCCGGGGTTCGACGGCGAGATCGACGGCAAGCTCGAACGCCTCGAACGAGCCATCGCCGACAGCGGTCAGTGACGGGTCGACGCTGCGCTCGACATCGTGACCGGCCGTCACGGGTAACGTCTGTGCCGACAGATTCGAGGAGGATCCACATGCGACGTACGGTCGGGGCACTGATGATCATCGGAGCGGTCGCAAGCGTCGCCGCCTGCGGACGCGACGACATCGCCGGTCAAGTCCAGGAGACCGACACCGTCACGGTCACCGAGACGGCCACCCCGACCGCGAAGCCGTCACCGTGCCGCCCCGCCGACGGGGCCGACTCGTGCGTCATCACCGGAGCCGTCATCACCGGCGACCTCGCCGTCACCGGGAAGAAGGTCGTCAAGCTCGTCGACGTACGAGTCAGCGGATCGGTCGACCTCAACGGGTCGTCGCAGGTCAGCGTCATCGGTTCGAAGGTGAGCGGCGCGCTCACGGTCACGACGGCGGGCGGAGCCACGGTCACCTCCACGACGGTCGGCGGCCGACTCCTCGTCGACGACGCGCGGACCGTCACCCTGCTCCGCAACACCGTCGGCGGCGACCTCGACTGCAGCGTGCGACGCGTCGGCGGCAACGGGAACACCGTCGGCGGCGACACCACCGGCCCCTGCGCCGACCTGGCCTGACCGGACGTCAGCGCACCGGGCGGAACCTCGTCCCGATCCGGCCGTTCATGTCCGGTGAGATCTCGTTGATGAACGCCAACGCCTCGGCCTTCTCCGCGCCGCGGTACGGCGTCGGAACGTAGTCGTTGTACTCGGACTTGCTGGACAGGCGCGTCGGTATCACCCGGTACTCGGCGCCCGAGACGGTCTCGCCGGTCACCGTCAGTCGGGTCTGCAGGATCATCGTCCGCTTGTCCGACGGATTCGTGTTGCCGCCGAACGAGAAGTTCCCGAGCGAGTAGGCGATCAGCTTGCCCTTGTACGTCGACATCGACTGCAGCACATGCGGGTGGGTTCCGATGATCGCGTCCGCGCCCTGATCGATCGCGTACCGGGCCAACGACGTCTGGACCTCGTACGGCCGATTCTGCGACTCGATGCCCCAGTGGAAGTACGGGATGACGACCTGTGCGCCCTCGGCCCGCAGGGTCGAGAAGTCGGTGCGGATCTTGGCACGGAACGACGGTGTGTCGGCCCAGGCCTGATATCCGACGAGACCGACGCGGACGCCCTTCACGTCGCGGATCACGCGGAAGTCGTAGTCCGACCCCTCCGACGCGTCACCGGTCCCGACGTAGTCGACGCCCACCGCGTCCAACGCACGAGTCGTGTCCTCGAAGCCGCCGCGACCGTAGTCGTAGGTGTGGTTGTTCGCCAGCGTCACCACGTCGATGCCCGCCGCGGGCAGCGACTTCGCGACCGCGGGATCACCGAAGAAGTGGTACGTCTCGCCGTCGCCCTTGTACCGCTCCTGGCGCCGCTTCGTCAGCGCCACCTCGAAGTTCGCGACAGTCAGATCGTCGGAGCTGAAGTAGCGCTTCACGTTCTGGAAGAAGTAGTCGGGTGAATCGCCCGATCGCGCCCACAGTTCGGGCAGCGTCCCGCCGCCGAAGTCCTTGTCGGTGCCCAGGATGTTGTCCCCGACCCAACTGATCGTGATCGTCCTGGTCGCGGGCGTCTGCGGCCGCACCGGGGCATTGGCGCGGAAGTTCGAATCGATGATCCCGCTGTCGGCCGCGGTGGGCGAGACCACCGGGGCGGCACTGGCCCCGACCATCACAAACAACGCGGCCGTCGTCACCGCGGCCACACCGATACGTCCGATTGACACCCGATCATCCAAGCGGGTTTCACCCCGGTCGGCAAGCCGTCGAACGGCGGACCTCGGGTACCATCAGCGCGACGTCGCGGTGTTCGGGAAGTCCGGTGTGAAACCGGCGCGGTACTCGCCACTGTGAGCAGGTCCGGCAGGACCGTGGAGCTGACGACTCCGAGCCACTGGGATCACCCGGGAAGGCTGTTTCTGCCGGTAGACCCTGCGAAGCCAGGAGACCGGCCGTGACCGACCCCGAAGAGTTTTCCACGAGTCATGGAAGGCGGGTGTACCTTGCGTACCCGTTTCACAGTCGGCGCCACCCTTGTCGCCGCCACAGCCCTGTTGTCCGGATGTTCCAGTACTAACGGCGACGATCCCGCGTCCGGTGCGATCAGTGTCGAGAACTGCGGTCGCACGGTCACTCTCGCGGCGCCGGCGAAGGCCGCGATCACCCTCAACCAGGGAGCCACCGAGACGGCGCTCTCGATCGGTGCGGGCGACCAGATGATCGGCACCGCCTACCTCGACGACACGATCGCACCCCAGTGGGAGCAGGCGTACTCGAAGATCCCCGTCCTCGCGAAGGAGTTCCCCGACCGCGAGACCGTGATCAGTCGCAAGCCCGACCTGCTGCTCGCGTCGTACGGCACCGCATTCGACGACAAGGCCCTCGGCAGCCAGGACGAGCTCGCGAAGATCGGCATCGCCAGCTACGTCTCGCCGTTCTCGTGCGCCGACAAGGCCAAGCGGGCGCCCGCATCGTGGGACGCGATCGCCCGCGAGACCTCGGACAACGGCGTCCTCTTCGGTCGCCCGAGCGCAGCCGACGAGGTGAACGCGGCGATGCGAACCACCGTCGACGGTGTGAAGGCCGCAGCCACCGGCCGCGGGAAGAAGATCTTCTGGTTCGACAGCGGCACCACCACGCCCTACGTCGGCGGCGGCAAGGGCGGACCGCAGCTCATCATCGACGCGGTCGGTGGAACCAACGTGTTCGCGGGCATCGACGGGAACTGGGCCGACGGCGACTGGGAGACGGTCATCACGGCCGACCCGGACGTCATCGTCCTCGCCGACGCGGGGTGGGACACCGCGCAGGCCAAGCGGGCGTACCTGGAGAACGATCCGGTCCTGAAGAACCTGCGTGCGGTCAAGACGGGCGCGTTCATCGTCGTGCCGTTCTCCGAGTCGACGCCCGGCGCGCGCCTGGCCGACGGCGCGAAGTCGGTCTCGGATCAATTGGGCGAACGCTGACCGCCGTCACCCGCACCACCGCGCCGCGCGCCGCCCGATCGGTCACCGCGTACACGCTGTGGCTGGCCGGGCTGACCGCGGCACTCATCGCGAGCATGGCGGTCGGCGTCCTCGCGGGCTCGGCCGACATCGGATTCGGCGACGTCCTACGGGCCGTCGCCGGTCAGGTCGGGATCGGGTCCGGGGTCGATGCGAGCACGGCGTACATCGTCGTCGACCTGCGGTTGCCGCGGGTGGTCGAAGGCGCGGTCATCGGCGCCGGTCTCGCATTGTGCGGCAGCGTGCTGCAGTCCCTGACGGGCAACGTCCTCGCCGACCCGTACATCCTCGGACTCGCGTCCGGCGCATCGGTCGGCGCCACCGCTGTCATCACCCTCGGCGTGTCGGTGGCCGGCCTGGCGGGAACCGCGTCGGTGACGGCGGCAGCCTTCCTCGGAGCGGTCGTCGCGCTGTTGCTGGTGTTCGCGATCGCCACCACGCGGTCGGGCGCGCTGCTGCCCAGCCGCCTGATCCTGGCGGGTGTCGCAGTCGCACAGGCCGGTTCGGCACTGTCGGCGATTCTGATCCTCCGTGCCGACGTCGGAGCCGCCGACCGGGTGATGCGGTGGACGCTCGGTTCGCTCGCCGGTGCGCGATGGTCGACGATGCCGGTCATCCTGGTGGTCGTCGGCGTGGTCGCCGTCGGTGTGCTCGCGTCGTCGCGCACCCTCGACGCGTTCGCGTTCGGGGAGCGCAGCGCGATGTCGCTCGGCGTCAACGTGGCCGCCACCCGCTGGGCGTTGTACGGAACGGTCTCGATCTGCACGGCCGTGATGGTGGCGCACAGCGGGATCATCGGGTTCGTCGGACTCGTCGTCCCGCACGCCGCCAGGATGATCGTCGGACCGATGCACGCCAGACTGCTGCCGATCGTCGTCCTGGCCGGGGCACTGCTGCTCGTGTGGTCGGACGTGATCGCGCGGACCGTCGTCGACCAGCAGGAACTGCCCGTCGGCCTGGTGACGGCGGTGATCGGCGTCCCGGCGTTCGTGTGGCTGCTGAGACGGCGCGGAGGAGACACATGACCGAACCGGCCGTGACAGCATCCACCCCGACAGCGCCTACCGTGACGGTCCGCGGGGCGACGGTCCGACTGTCGTCCGCCACGCTCCTGCACGACGTGTCGTGCACCGCGCCCGCCGGGCGGGTGACCGGGCTCATCGGACCCAACGGCTCGGGCAAGACCACGCTGTTGTCGTTGATCGCACGCTGGCGCGCGCCGTCGACGGGTTCCGTGCACATCGACGACACGCGCGTCGATTCGATCGGGCGGCGCGACTACGCCCGCCGCGTCGCCGTCGTCGAACAGCACTCCGGGACCGAACTCGACCTGACCGTGGAACAGGTCGTCGGCCTCGGCAGCATCCCGCACCGCGGCGGGTGGGCGAGCCCGTCCGCCGTCCACGATGTGCAGCCGTACCTTCGCGCGATGGGCCTCGACGATCTGCGCCTGCGCACCTGGCGGACGCTGTCGGGAGGCGAACGGCAGAAGACACAGGTCGCGAGGGCGCTCGCGCAGCGTCCCGACGTGCTGGTGTTGGACGAGCCGACCAATCATCTCGATCCGGCGGCCGCCCTCGACCTCATGGACGGGGTGCGCCGCAGCGGCCGGACGACGGTCGTCGCGCTGCACGACCTCGCGCTCGCCGCGGCCTACTGCGACCGGCTCGTGGTGCTGGCCGCCGGCCGGGTGGTCGCCGAGGGGCCGCCGGAGAAGGTGCTGACCACGGCGCTGCTCGCCGACGTCTACGGACTCGACGCCGACGTCATCGAGCACCCGCGGACCGGCAGGCCGCTCATCGTCCCCTGCGGGACCGTCCGATGACCGCCGACTGGGTGATCGTCACCGCGCCGACCGACCGCGGCGGCGAGCCCGCGGCCGACCTCGCGGCGGCGCTCGACGTGCTGCGCGCCCGGATGCCCCGCACCGAGTTCCGCGCGGCCGTCCTCGGCGGCGGCTCGACGGTGACGCAGGCGTTGGACGCGGCGGCCGACGCCTGCGCGCGGACAGTGCTCGTCGTCAGCGGTCAGACCGTCGCCGACCGGAAGAACGACGCGTGGTTCCGACGGGTCATCGGGCACTGGCTGCGGACCAGGGAGGACTCCCCGGACGTCCGCATCGGGCCGCCGCTCACCGACCTGGACCGGTTCGCGGATCTCCTCGCCGACGCCGTCGCCGACGGCGGGGAACCGGCCCGGGCGACGACGGCGCCCATCACCTCACCGGCGTGGGAGGACGTCCCCGGCTTCGCCCGACACGTCCTCGTCTGCCGCGGCCCGCGGTGCTCGGCGCAGGGCAGCGGCGAGACGCAGCGGTCGCTGAGCGACGCACTCGACGCCCGCGGACTCGGCGACGACGATGTCCTCGTCACCCTCACCGGCTGCATGTTCCCCTGCAATCAGGCCCCCGTCGTCGCGGTGTACCCCGACGACACCTGGTACGGCGGACTCACCGACGAACGCGTCGATCGGTTCGTCGACGAGCATCTCGTCGGCGGGCGCGCGGTCACCGAATGGGCCGCGCCGGGCCGCGGGCGATACCGTGGCGGATGTGACTGACATCCGCCTGGTGGTCTGCGACATGGACGGCACACTCCTCGACGCGGACGGGGCGGTGCCCGACGGCTTCTGGCCGCTGCTGGACGACATGACCTCCCGCGGCATCGTGTTCGTCCCGGCGAGCGGTCGGCAGTATCAGAGCCTGCACCGCCTGTTCGCGCACGTGCCGCAGGCGCTCTCGTACGTGGCCGAGAACGGTGCGGTCACCATGCACGAGGGGACACTGCTGCATTCGACGACCATGCGACCGGACTTCGTCGCCCGGGTGGTCCGCGCCGTCCGCGACGCCAACGCGGGCGGAAGACGGGTGCGGGCGATCCTCTGCCGAGTGCCGGGGGCGCTGGTGGAGGCGCAGGATCCGGAGTTCGCCGTCCACGCCGCCCAGTACTGTGCCGAGCTCGACGTCGTCGACGACCTCGCCGCCGACACCGACGGCGTCGTCAAGATCGCGATCTACGACCTCGACGATCCCGCCGAGACGGCGCGCGACGTGTTCGCGCCGTTCGGCGAACACCACAATCTGGTGGTCTCCGGCGAACACTGGATCGACATCACCGCGCGCGGTGTCGACAAGTCCGTCGGCGTCCGCCTGCTGCAGGCCGAACTCGGCGTGAGCGCGGAACAGACGATCGCGTTCGGCGACTACCTCAACGACCTCGAGATGCTCGGGGCGGCGGCGACGTCGTATGCGATGGACAACGCGCACCCGACGATCGCCGACGCGGCGACACACCGCGCGCCGTCCAACGTCGAGCACGGCGTCGTCACGGTCCTGTCCCGACTCCTGGGTAAGGTTCACCCATGACCGATGATCTGGCCGCCCGGCTCCTCGACGCCCAGGTCGAGTTCGCATTGAGCCAGCTCACCGACCCCGACGCGTTCGCCGAGATCGCCCGCGAAGAGATCACGGCCTTCCTCGCCGACGCCTCGCACCTGACGCTGTCCGAGGCGGTGTCCCGCGACATGATCAAGGCGGTCGCCCACAAGTACGCGATCGCCTTCCCCGTCGAAGGGGCGATCCCCGAACTCGTCGGACAGGTCGCCGCACGCCTGTACCGGCTGTCCCGTGACGGCGACGTCCGGCTGCCCGACGTCATCGACCGCAAACACTTCGACGAGCTCGCGGCCGGTGTCGCCGACCTCGGCATCACCCGCCGCCTCGTGGACCGGGTCTTGGACAGCCCGGTCACCGTCGACGCCGCCGTCGACGTGGTGCAGCGGGCCGTCGACTCCTCCCGGCTGCCCGAGCGACTCGGCCGGATCGTCGACGCGTCCGTCGAGAAGGTGACGCGTCGCGGCGCCCGATTCGTGTTGAGCGCCAACCGGAACGACTCGGACGAACTGGTGGCGGACGCGCTCTCCGACGTGTGGCGGGCCGGTTCGGACAACAACACGGTCGGCCTCGTCGAACCGGGCGACGTCGAGGACGTCGTCGTGTTGATCTTCGAGTTCTGGCGGACCTTCCGCGACACCGACTACTTCGCGGGGCTCCTGTCCGAGGGCGTCGACGAGGTGTTCGAGGCGTACGGGGACACTCCGCTGGCCGAACTGCTCGCCGAACTCGGCGTCGGCTACGACGACCTCGTCGAAGAGGCCATGCGCTTCGGACCGCACGTCATCGCCGAGGTGGACCGCCGCGGATTCCTGGAGGCCGCCGTGCGCCGCAGGCTCGCGCCGTTCTACGCGTCCGAGGCCTTCGCGGCGGCCGTCGACCCCGCCTCCTGACGCAGGTCAGAGGACCTGCGACAGGAAGGTCCGGAGGCGCTCGCTCTCAGCCGCCTCGAACACCTTCTGCGGGGTTCCGGTCTCGACGACGCGGCCCTCGTCCATGAACACGACGTTGTCGGAGACATCGCGTGCGTAGCCCATCTCGTGGGTCACGACGATCATCGTCATGCCCTCCTGAGACAGTTCGGCCATCAGCCCGAGGACGCCCTTGACCAGTTCCGGGTCGAGCGCACTGGTCGCCTCGTCGAAGAACATGATCTCCGGGGTCATCGCGAGAGCGCGCGCGATGGCGACGCGCTGCTGCTGGCCGCCGGACAGCGTGGACGGCCGGACGTCGGCCTTGTGCCGCAGTCCGACGGCGTCCAACTGGGCGAGGGCGAGGGCGTACGCCTCGTCCTTGGCGAGTCCGCGGAGCTTCTGCGGTGCCAGTGCGACGTTCTGCGCGACAGTCTTGTGCGGGAACAGGTTGAACTGCTGGAACACCATTCCGATACGGCGACGCAAGACGTCCGGATTGTCCTTGAGCACCGAGCGGCCGTCGACGAGGATGTCGCCCTGCTGCGGCTCGTGGAGCCTGTTGAGGACGCGCAGCAGCGTCGACTTGCCCGATCCGGACGGGCCGATGACGGTCGTCGTGGTTCCGGCGGCCACGTGGATGTCGACGCCGTGCAGCACCTTGTGGTCGCCGAACGACAGGTGGAGGTCGCGGCCGGTCAGGGACACGGCAGACGGCGAGGTGAGGGGAGTGCTCACGATGATCAGGCCTTTCCGACGCGCAGGCGCTTGTCGATGTAGTTGACCAGGTGGGTCAGCGGCACGGTCAGGATCAGGTACAGCAGACCCGCGGCGAGCAGCGGCGTCAGGTTGCCGCTGTCGGCGTTGAAGTCCTTGCCGACGGCGAACAGGTCGCGCTGCATCACGGTCAGGCCGAGGAAGTAGATCAGCGACGAGTCCTTGATGAGGACGATGAACTGGTTCATCAGTGCGGGCAGCACACGGCGGACGCCCTGCGGGATGACGACGAGGCGCATCGACGACCCGTACGAGAATCCGAGCGCGCGCGAGGCTTCCATCTGACCGGCCTCGACGCTCTGGATGCCGGAGCGGAAGATCTCGCCGATGTACGCCGCGGCCAGCAGCCCGAGCGCGATCGAACCGAGCCAGAACGGGTTGCCGCCGGTCAGGTCCTTGACCACCGGGCCGAAGCCGAGTCCGACCATGAGGATGACGACGACGGCGGGCAGACCGCGGAAGATGTCGGTGTACACGCGGGCGGGCCAGCGCAGCCATCGGGTGCGGGAGATGCCCGCGACCGCGAGAAGCAGGCCGAGGACGGTGCCGATCACCCCCGACGTCAGCGCGATCTTCAGGGTGTTCGGCAGGCCGGTCGTGAACAGGTCGGGCAGCGCCTGACGGAACTTCTCACCGTTGAAGAACGTCTCCCGCAGCTGCTCGAGGGTGCTCTTCGGGGCGACGGCCTGTGCCTGCTCCTTCTTGCTCGCATTGGCCTTCGCGATGGCCTCGAAGTCGGGGAGCACCGGAGCCGGAGCCGATTTCGAACCCGGCTTCCAGCCCGCGGGCAGGGTGCGCGGAGCCCAGTCCTTGTAGAGCGTGGCCCACGTGCCGTCGGCGATGATCGCGTCCAGCGCGCTGTTCAGCGCGTCGACGAGCTTCGGGTTGCCCCTGTTGACGGCCCATGCGGTGAAGTTGTTGATGCTGAAGGTGTTCTCCAGGATCGCCATGCCGTCCGACGGCTGAACCGTTCCCTCGGCCTGCTGGCTGGGCGCGACCCACGCGTCGATCTGCCGCGACTTCAGGTTCGCGTACGCGGTGGCGTAGTCGGGGAACTTCACCGGGTTCAGGTGCAGGGGTGTTCACGACGTAGTCGTCCTGCACGGTGCCCTGGACGACGCCGATGCGCGTCGATCCGTTGAGGTCGCCGAATCCCTTGATCGAGCCGCCGACCGGCGCCACGAGAGAGAAGTAGCCGAAGTCGTAGCCGTTGGTGAACGCGACGGTCTGGCGTCGTTCGTCGGTGGTGGTGATCGACGACGACCCGACGTCGAAGCGCTTGCCCGCCACCTGGGCGAGGAGGCCCGAGAACTCGGTCCCGACGAACTCGACCTGCAGTCCGAGCTTGCCCGCCATGGCCTTCAACATCTCGTTGTCCATGCCGGTGTACTGCTGCTTGGTGTTGACGCAGATGCTCGGCGGAGCATCGCCGAGGGTGCCGACGATGATGGTGCCGGGCTTGATGAGGCCGAGATCGTTCTTGTCGATCTGGTCGAGCGGAGTCACCGACTCGGTGGTGTAGCGGTCGGGAGCCTGTGCGCTCTTGGCGAGGTTGGTCGGCGCGGCCGACGCGCTGTTCACGCCGGGCGGCGCGCACAGACTCGCGTCGTCACCATCGCTCGAGTCGGAGGACGATCCGCATGCGGCGAGGGCTCCGACAAGCAGCACCACGATCAGCAATGGCAGCCAGCGGCGTCGAGACGGCAGGGACGAGATGCGTCGCCTCACCGTGGAAAGGGCAGTCATGGTTGGTCAGGATAGCCGGACCGTCACCGTCGACGACGACTAAAAGTCACGGTGACGTGAATCCCCGCGGAATGAGACAGCGCCCCGAACCGAGTCGCGGTTCGGGGCGCTGTGACCGTCTTGTCGACGTCAGTTCGCGGCTTCGTAGGCGGCGAGGACGTCGGCCGGGATGCGGCCGCGGTCGCTCACGGTGAAGCCGTTGGCGTTCGCCCATTCACGGATCACCCGGGTGTTGGCCGCGGGGCGGGTTCCGCCCGTCGCGGGACGACGCTGCTGCGCGCGGTTCACGATGCGCGACGCGGCGACATATGTCGCGACATGATTGCGGAACTCTTCGGCGTGTTCGGGCGACGTGTCGAACTCGTAGCTCTTGCCGTCGATGCTCCAGCGCACGGTCTCGTATTCATCGTCGAGCAGCTCGGCACCGTCGATGTCGTCGACGATCTTGATAACGGTCTTCTTTGCCATAGGTTCCCTCTCGCGGCGAATTGGCAGCTATATCAGCGCCCACTGTACACGTATTTCAGCGTGTCGGAACAACACTGGAACTCGAATTCGGCGTCGACGATTCATCCGTGACGCCGGTCAGTGATTCGGGGGCTCTATCGGCGGCCCGCAGCTCTTTGTAACCCTTTGGAGTAATGGAGAATCCGCTGCCCGAGCTCGATTCGACGCAATACAGGCCGTCGGTCTCGGACAGGCACGCGAAACGGTCGACGGTGATCGCCGATCCGGGCGCCACCGTGTGGGAGCGATAGAGCACCGAGTAGCGATTGGAACAGCCTCCCGCGCGCACCCCGTCGCTCGAAAGGACGACGAGATGGCGGTCCCACGTGCAGCCCGGGTCCTCATCGGCCGGGGGCGAGGCGGGCCCGATCGTCGAATCGGACACGCACGCGAGTGCTTGCGCTCCATTGTTGCCGGTGGAGCATCGCACACTGCGGTCGGCCGACGAGAAGTGATATCCCGACACGTCCTCCCGATCGCCGTCCTGCGACGTCGCACCCTCTTGGAAATCGGAATTGCTCACGCGGGGAGCGCTTTTGATCACCCGCTCGTAGCTCCACTCGGAGGGGACGGAGTTGTCGCTCGTCCGTGCCCCGACCGATGCCGAGATCGTCGCGGGCTTCGATTCGGTCGACAGTTGATCCGTCGCCGGAATGACGATCCGATCGGGTGCACCGTTCTCGCTGAGGAGGCCGCAGCCCGAGAGGGCCGCGGCGAGCACTCCGAGGAGGGCGACGCCGACGATCGCGCCGCGAGGTCCGTACCCTTGCACTGTGGCGACTCCCAAAATCGTGTTGTTCTATGTGTTCACGCCGCTGCCCGACCCGGAGGCGATCAGCCTCTGGCAGCACTCCGTGTGCTCCGCGCTAGGCCTGCGCGGCAGGATCATCGTGTCACCTCACGGCGTGAACGCAACAGTCGGCGGTGACATCCGCGACGTCAAACGCTACGTGAAAGCCACGCGTTCATACGCGGCGTTCAAGAATGCCGACATCAAATGGTCGGACGGAGTGGGTGACGACTTCCCTCGACTGTCGGTCAAGACTCGCCCCGAGATCGTCACATTCGGCGCGCCGGACGAAGTGCGGGTGGACGCCGACGGCGTGGTCGGCGGCGGGACGCACCTGTCGCCCGAGCAATTGCACGACCTTGTCGCCAGGCGAGGCTCCGACGTCGCATTCCTCGACGGACGCAACTCGATCGAGGCGCAGATCGGTCGTTTCCGCGACGCGATCGTCCCGGAGATCGAGACCACGAGGGATTTCATTCCGCTGATCGAGAGCGGAGCGCTCGACCACCTGAAAGACAAACCGGTCGTGACCTACTGCACCGGCGGCGTGCGATGTGAGGTGCTGAGCGCGCTCATGGTCAATAGGGGATTCCGGGAGGTGTATCAACTCGACGGCGGAATAGTCCGATACGGCGAGCGATTCGGCGACGACGGACTGTGGGACGGTTCGCTCTACGTCTTCGACAAACGGATGTCCGTGGACTTCGGAGCGCCCGCGGTGATCGGGCGATGCGTCGAATGCGGCGCACCGACGTCGAACGTCGCCAATCACCCCGATCGGGACGGCCGGGAACTCGCCGTGCTCTGTGCCGAATGCGCGCATTGACGGGGAATGATCGGCACATTCCCGTCGTCGTGCTCGCCGGATTCCTCGGTGCGGGCAAGACGACGCTTCTCAATCATGTCCTCCGGCACGCGGGCGGACGTCGGATAGGGGTGCTGGTCAACGATTTCGGGTCGGTGGACATCGATTCGCTGCTCGTGTCGGGGGCGGCGGGTGGAACCGTCAGCCTGCCGGGCGGCTGCATGTGCTGCACCACGGACGCCGCGGGCCTCGGCGATGCGATCGCCGCGCTGTCGGCGCCGGACGTCGGTCTCGACGCGATCCTCATCGAAGCCAGCGGGATCGCCGAGCCTCCCGCGCTGATCCGTCTGGTCTTGGCGGCGCGGTCGGCCACGGTGTCGTACGGAGGGCTCGTCTACGTCGTCGACTCGGCGGAGTATCTGACGACCCTCGCGACGCATCCCTCGGTCCGCGGGCACGTGGCCGTCGCCGATCTGGTGGTCCTCAACAAGGCCGACACGGTGGACGACGCGGAGTCGGCGGCCGTGCGGGAGGCGGTGCGGGCGGTCAACTCCACCGCGTCGGTGCTCGCGGTGACCGATGCGGCCGTCGATCCGAGCCTGCTGTTCGACGACGCTCCCGACCGTCCGGCCGACGACGGTCCTCGCCAGCTGGCGCTGGACGACCTGCTCCGCGACGACCATCACCACGATCACCTGCACGCCGAGTTCGAATCGGTCTCGCTCGACCACGCGGGTCCGGTCGACCCGCGCAGGCTCGCGGCCTTCCTCGAGCGGCCGCCGGTCGGCGCATACCGGATCAAGGGCACCGTCCTCGTCGACCGGCCGGGGCATGCCGACGAGGCGTACGTCATCCAGGCCGTCGGGGGAGTGGTCAGGGTGACGCGCGCGCCGTGGGGCGCCCAATCGCCGTCGACGTCGCTCGTCGTCATCGGCTCGGGGTTGGACGTCGTCGGGGCCGACGCGGCACTGCGGGCGGTGCTCGGTCCCGACGCCGACGACGAACACGGCGTTCTGCATCTCACGCGGCACCTGACCTGACATCGCCCGTCTGGTCACAGGCGGTTAACGATTTCCGGCGGCGGCGGTCCGCCGTTCGACACCGACCCTCGACTACTGGTTCACTGTTACGCAAGTGATCAGTGTGACCACTGGTGTTTCGTATGGAAGGGAATCAGCGCCGATGAACGCTGTACGTGTACGTCGCGGAGTTCTCGCGGCAGCCTCGCTCGCCGCATCGTCGGCCCTCGTGCTCGGCGTCGTGGCGCCGTCGTCGAACGCGGCGCCCGCCGCGCCCGCGACCCCGGTCGCGAAGCAGCTGACCGGCAAGACGATCTTCCTCGATCCCGGACATCAGGGCTCGGCGGCGGGGCACGACCTCAACAAGCAGGTCCCCGACGGTCGCGGCGGCACCAAGGAATGCCAGACCACCGGGGCGATCTCGGTGACCGGCAAGCCCGAGCACACCATCAACTGGGACATCACCCAACTCGTGAAGGCCGCCCTCGAGAGCAAGGGCGCACGCGTCGTGCTCAGCCGCAACGACGACACCGGGTGGGGCGGCTGCGTCGACGAACGCGCCGAGGCCGCGAGTCGCTCCGGAGCGGCCGTCGCCGTCAGTCTGCACGCCGACTCCACCAGCACCGGCGCCGACGCGGCCAAGACCGGCTTCCACATGATCGTCCCGACGCTGCCGATCCCCGACAAGACGGTCGACGCCGTGCAGTCCGGTGAGGGCCGCAAGGCGTCGAACACCATGCGCGACGCCTTCAAGGCCGCCGGATTCACCCCGGCGAACTACGCGGGAGCGGTCGACGGCATCCAGACCCGTCCGGACATCGCGGCCGTCAACCTGACCCGCGTGCCCGCGGTGTTCATCGAGATGGGCAACCTGTCCGATCCGATCGAAGCCGCGGCGTTGGCGTCGCCGCAGGGCGCCGCGCGCTACGCGGTCGCCATCACCAACGGGATCTCGTCGTACGTCGACGGCAACGCCGCCGCCGCCAATCCGACGGCTCCGGTCCCCGCGCCCGGCGTCGAGAACAAGAACTCCGGCGTCACCCCGCAGGATCAGACGGTCCCGTCGGACGACTCCGCATCGGGCGTCGACCTCGCCGGACTCAGCGCCATCGGCCCGTTGATCGACGAACTCGTCAAGGCGAAGAGCCCGCAGGACGCGGCCCGCATCCTGATGACGAAGGGGCAGGACGTGTCCGCCGACGTCCTGAAGGCGATCCTGTCGGTGGTCTACTCGGTGTTCGGCGGGAAGCTCCCGATCTGATCGGGGCGAGGCCTCGGTAGGCTCTGTGGCATGGGTCTCGACTTGCGTGCACGCCTCACCACGATCCGCGACTTGTTCTGGGTTCCGACACCCGTTCCGACGCTCCGCGGCCGCACCGTGCTCATCACCGGAGCGGCGAGCGGGATCGGACGGGCGACGGCCGTCGCGGCCGCCGACGCTGGCGCGAAGCTGGTCCTCACCGACCTGACGGCGCAGGCCCTCGACGCCGTCGTCTCCGATCTCGGCGACGCCGTCGTCTACCACGCCGCGGGCGACGTCTCCGACTACGAATGGGTCGCGTCGTTCGCGAGGTCGGTGGACGCGGAGGTCGGCGTGATGGACGTCGTCATGAACGTCGCGGGGATCTCCGCGTGGGGCACCGTCGAGAATCTGGAGCACCGGCACTGGCGCAAGCTCGTCGATGTGAACCTGATGGGACCGATCCATGTGATCGAGTGCTTCGTGCCGCCGATGGTCCGGCGTGGTCGGGGCGGTCAGCTCGTCAACGTGTCGTCGGCGGCGGGATTGCTCGCGTTGCCGTGGCACGCCGCGTACAGCGCGAGCAAGTTCGGCATCCGCGGAGTGTCCGAGGTGCTGCGGTACGACCTGCGTCGCCATGGAATCGGGGTGTCGCTCGTCTGCCCGGGCGGCGTGGCGACGCCGCTCGTCGGCACCGTCGAGATCGTCGGCCTCGACCGCAGCGATCCCCGCGTCGCCAAACAGGTCGACGGATTCCACAAGATCGCGGTGTCCCCGGAGAGGGCCGCCGAGGCGATCCTCGAGGGTGTCACCAAGAACAAGTACCTGGTGTACACGTCGTTCGACGTCCGATTCGGGTATTGGTGGGCGCGCAAGTTCGCGTTCCCCTACGAGGTGGCGATGCGGATCGCGAACAACCGGTTCGATCACCTGTCCAGGCTGTCGTGAGCGTTCTCGTCGTCGCGGCCACCCGAGCGGAGGCCGCTCACGTGCCGTCCGACGTCGACGTGTTGATCACCGGAATCGGGAAGGTCCGCGCGGCGATAGCGCTCACCCGGGCGCTCGAACGCGGCGGAGCCACACGCGTGATCAACATCGGAACCGCGGGCGCGCTGCACGATCGCCATTCGGGCCTGTTCGTGCCGTCGGCCGTGGTCGAACACGACATCAGTGCGGCCGAGCTGTCGGCGATCGGCTTCGACCTGGCCGACAGGTGGGAGATCGACGGGGGCGACGGCACCGTGCTCGCCACCGGAGACACGTTCGTCACCGACGTGGATCATCGGGCCATGCTGGCGCGACGCGCCGACCTCGTCGACATGGAGGGCGCCGCCGTCGCGCAGGTGTGCCGGGCGTATCGCGTGCCGTTGACGCTCGTGAAAGTGGTCAGCGACAAGGCCGACGACTCGGCGATGGACTGGCCGCAGGTCGTCGACGCCGCGGCCCGGGACCTCGCCGCATGGCTGGCAGAGAACGGCGTGTAGACCCGTCGTCGAGACGTCAGTCGTCGAGACCGGCGGCGAGGTCTTCGATGTGGCCGCGTTCGCGAAGCTGCTGTCCCGCCGTCTGGCGCTGCGACTTCGGGGGCCTGGACCGGGTCGGCTCCGGACGACGCGGCTGAGCCGGAGTCGCCGTCGGGGCCTGCGCCTGCGGAGCCTGACGGGCGGGGATGCGGGTGGTCGCCGCGGCGGCCGCAGGCTTCGGAGCCTGGCGCTGTGCGGTGCGCTTCGGCTGCTGAGCCTGTTTCGTCTGCGGTGCCGGGGCCTGGCGTGAGGGAGCCGTCCGCGCCGCGGTCTTCGTGGTGGCCGCGTCCGACGAGCGACGCTCGCGCGACGGAGCGGTCCTGGCCGAACCCTTGGTGGCGGGCGCCTTCGTGGCGGCGGACTTCGGCCGACCGGCCTTCGACGCGGAGCCTTTCGACGACCCCTTCGTGGTCGGCTTGCCGCCGCCGATCCGACGTGTCAGCGGGCTGAACAGGCGTTTGTCGGCGGGGCCGGTGAAGGCCAACCGGGCGAGGACGACCAGCAGTGCGGCGATGAAGGCGACGATCATCCACGGGAACGCGTTCGCGATCGGCAGGACGACCTTGATGATGACGGTCTTCTTGTCGGTCGAGCCCGTGTGCTGGCTGAACAGTGCGACGATGCCGACGATGAAGGCGATGAGCGGTGGCTGGACGGCCGCCGTGAACAAAGCCCGGCGTCGGACGACGAGCGCGGCGAGGATCGAGCCCAGGACCAGGCAGATCTTGAAGATCCGGCCGAGGGGAGGAGTCTCGTCCGCGCTGAGGAAGGCTCCGACGGCGGTGAAGCCGGTTGCCAGGAGGGTCGCGGCCCACCACGGCAGACCACGGACCGCCGGAATGACGGACTGCTGGTCGGCGGGCACGGCTGAGCCGGCGAACGATCGGGGAAACACACCTAGACGGTACCGGTACGTGGTGCCAACCGGCCCCATCCGAGCCCGTGAGTTTCCTGAAAACTAGGTGCGCGGTGACATGGATCTCACCGTGGCGTCGACGGGTTTCAGGCGCGTGCGGTCGGTCGTCGTCTGGCCGGGCGACACCGCCAGCGCCTCCAATTCCGACAACTTTCGTGCGGTGACTCCGAGGCGGGTGTCGACGGCTCCGATCGCGGAGTTGTAGCTTTCGACGGACCGTCGCAGCGCCGACCCGACCTTGTCGAGGTGCCCGAGCACCTGGTCGATGCGTCGGTACAGTTCGCGCCCCAGGGTCTGGATCTGTTCGGCGTCCTCGGCCATCGCGTGCTGACGCCACCCGAGCGCGACGGTGCGGAGGAGCGCGATCAACGTGCCGGGTGTCGCCAGCACGATGTCCCTGGCGAAGGCGTAGTCGAGGAGGTCGGCGTCGTGTTGCATCGCGGCGTCGAGCACGCCGTCGCCCGGGAGGAACAGGACGACGAACTCCGGTGAGCTGGCCTGCGCCGACCAGTACGACTTCGCCGACAGGGAGTTGATGTGCGCGCGCACCGCCTGCGCGTGGCGGACGGCCTTGTCGTGGGCCGCCTCCGGGCTGATGCCCGCCGACGTCGAGTCGAGGAACGCCTGCAGGGGGACCTTCGCGTCGACGACGATGGTCCGACCGCCCGCGAGGTGGACGACCATGTCGGGCCGGACCACGCGGTCGGCGGTCTGGCCGTGAACCTGCGTCGAGAAGTCGCAGTGCCGCGACATGCCGGACAGTTCGACGACCCGCTCGAGCTGGATCTCGCCCCAGCGGCCCCGGATCTGCGGGGCCTGCAGGGCTCCGGCGAGTCGCGCGGTCTGCTCGTGCAGTCGATGCGACGTCAGCTGCATGCCGCGGACCTGCTCGCTCAGCCCGGCGAAGGCGTGGACCCGGTTGTGTTCGGAGCGGCGGAGCTCGTCGGACAGCTGGCCGAGCGTGTCGCGCAGCGGGGCGACCATGTCGGCCGACGGGAGGTCGGCCGCGTCGCGTCTGGCGGCGCTGTGCGCGAACCACCCGAGCAACGCCCCGATGACGAGGCAGACGGGTCCGATGACGGCTGCAGTCGTTGTCATGCGGCCATCATGGACCTCGCCTCCGACAATTCGCCGGTCGCCGCCGGTCAAGCCGCTTTCGCGGAGGTCTCCCGGTCGATGAGGGACCGTTTCACCTGAAGCCCGTACCGGAAGCCGCCGAGTGCCCCGCCGATGCGGACCACGCGGTGACACGGCACGAAGAGCGCGGCCGCGTTGCGCGCGCAGCACGATGCGGCACCGCGGACGGCGGCCGGATTGCCCGCCAGTTCGGCCAGGCGCGAGTACGTGACGGGCGGCCCCGGCGGGACCCGGCGGAGGGCGGACCACGCCGCGGTCAGGAACGGGCCGGATGTCTGCCGCACGCGGATGCGCGACGGGGCGTCGAGGTCGCCCGCGTAGTAGGACTCCACGGCCGCGATCGCGTCGCCGCCGTCCCCGTGCCGCATGGCGTCCCGCCGCGGGTCTTCCCGCAGCGACGGCGCGATCAGGTTGTGCAGGTACGCCGGATCGTCCGTCCAGCCGGACGCGTAGACGACGCCGTCGTCGTCGACGATCACGGTGAAACGGCCGTCGGGCGTGTCGACGCCCGCCCAGGTGAACTCGGGTGGAGGGAAGGTGGTCATGTGCGTGCTCCTTGTTCGGATGCCCGGTCTTCGATGAGGTGAGCGAGCTGTCTGCGCCACAGGTGCATCGACGCGTACGACCGCCACGGTCGCCACGACGTGGCGTCGTCCGGGCCCGCTCCGAGGTCGGCGAGCGCCCGGTCGATCACCAAGTCGGCGCGGGGCAGGACGTCCGGATCGCCGGTGACCCGCATGACCACCTGGTCGGCGGTCCAGTATCCGACGCCTTTCAGACGCAGCAGGTCCGCTCGTAAGTCAGACGCATCGACCCCCGCGTGCAGTTCCATCCCCTGTCCACAGGCAGCGGCCGCCCCGGTGATCGCGGCGATCGAACGAGAGGGTCCGGTGAGGACGTCCGCGCCGCGGGCTGCGATCGATCCGGCGGTCGGGAACAGGTGCGTGAGGTGATCGTCGGCCCACGGGAGGGGCTCGCCGAGCGCCGCGACGAGTCGGCCGGTCCTGGTCCTGGCGGCCTTGACGCTGACCTGTTGGCCGAGCATCACCCGGGTGAGCGTCTCGGCGCCGTCGACGCTGCCCGGCAGTCGTATCCCGGGGTGCGCGGCCACGAGGGGACCGAGGATCGGGTCGGAGCCCAGCGTCGCGTCGACGGCGACCGGGTCGGCGTCGAGGTCGAGGAGTCGGCGGACGCGATTGACCGCGGCGCCGAGGTCGGCGAGGTCGAGGTGATCGAAACGGACGGCCGCGTGGTCGCCCTCGAGCGTCACCTGGACGGTCGCGGGCCCGTGCGGCAGCGACAGGCTGCGGCGGTACGTCCGCCCGTCGCAGTGCTCGATGCCGGGAACCGCGTGCGAGGCGAGCCCGTACATGGTCCACGCGGCGTCGTAGGGCGGGCGGAACGGCAGTTTCAGCGAGATCGCGTCGCTGTGTCCGCCCGGCGCGTGAGCGGTGCGTCGGCCCGCCGCGCGCAGTTCGGTCGGTGTCGCGGCGTACATCTCGCGCATCGTGTCGTTGAACTGCCGGACGCTGGAGAAGCCCGCCGCGAAGGCGACGTCGGTGACGGTGAGGTCGGTCGCGGTGAGCAGGATCCGCGCGGAGACCGCCCGGTGCGTGCGGGCGAGCGCCGCGGTCCCCGCACCGAGTTCGGTGGTCAGCACCCGACTCAGATGCCGTTCGGTGTAGCCGAGCGCGGACGCCAGCCCGCCGACGCCGCCGCGGTCGACGACGCCGTCCGCGATCAGTCGCATGGCGCGGGCGGCGAGGTCCGCGTCGTTGTTCCAGCGCGGAGAGCCGGGTGTCGCGTCCGGGAGGCATCGGCGGCACGCCCGGAAGCCGCGGACGGCCGCCGCGGCCGCCGTCGGCACGAAGTCGACGTTCTCGCGCTTGGGCGTTCGCGCCGGGCAGGACGGCCTGCAGTAGATGCCGGTGCTGTGGACGATGGTCACGAACTGGCCGTCGAACCGCTTGTCCCGGGCGGCGAGTGCGCGGTAGCAGCTGTCGAAGTCGAGTCGACGATGGGCGAGTTCGGTGTCGGTCACTCGTTCACCATGCCGCCGCGCATCGGGCCTCGTCTAGCGGAAAACAGACATGGCGGTGCGCCGTCGTCGAAATGTCGGTGCCCTGTGTGACCATGAGGACGTGACTGAGGACAACGAGCACGCTGAACCTCTCGTGGAGCCCGACGAGGGCGCCATCGGCCCCGACGGCGAGCAGGGCCACTCGACCCGTGGCCGGGTGTTTCTCGCCGGACTGAAGTCGACGGCCACGGTGTGTCTGCAGATGATCGTGGTGCTCGCGTTCCTCTATGCGCTGATGATCCTGCTGGCGAAGTTCTGGGTCGTGCTGCTCCCGGTGATCCTCGCGATCGTGGTCTCGACCGTGCTGTGGCCGCCGGTTCGTTGGCTGCGGAGCAAGGGCGTCCCGGCCGCCGGTGCGACCGTCCTGGTGGTCTTGATCGGCGTGGGCGTCGTCGCGGGGGTGATCGGTCTGATCGTGCCGTCGATCGTCGATCAGGCCCCGGAGCTGGCGAATCAGGCCGTCGACGGCGTCAAGCGAGTGCAGGACTGGGCGCAGGGCCCGCCGCTGAACATCGGTGACGAGCAGATCTCGTCGGTCGTCACGGAGATCACCGACAAGCTGCAGAAGAGCGCGTCGACGATCGCGACGGGTGTGTTCAACGGTGTCGGGGTCGCGACGTCGGCGATCGTCACGCTGTTCACGACCGCGGTGCTCGTCTTCTTCTTCCTCAAGGACGGGCCGCGGTTCATCCCGTGGCTCAACCGCACGATGGGCGTCGCCGACGGACAGTCGCATCTCGGCGAGGTGATGCTGCGGATGTGGAACACCCTCGGAGGGTTCATCCGGACGCAGGCGATCGTGAGCTTCGTCGACGCGGCCCTGATCGGCATCGGTCTGGTGGTGTTGAACGTGCCGCTGGCGGGCGTGCTCATCGTGATCACGTTCATCGGCGGATTCATCCCGATCGTCGGCGCGTTCGTCGCCGGAGCCCTCGCGGTGTTGATCGCCCTCGTGTCTGGCAGCGTGACGAAGGCGCTCATCGTGTTGGCGATCATCCTGGTGGTGCAGCAGTTGGAGGGCAACGTCCTGCAGCCGTGGCTGCAGGCCAAGTCGATGGACCTGCACGCGGTGATCGTGCTGTTGGCGGTGACGCTCGGCGGTTCGCTGTACGGCATCACCGGCGCGTTCCTCGCGGTGCCCGCGGCGTCGTGCCTCGCGGTGGCGTTGCGGTACATCTTGGAGCAGATCGGAAAGGCCGCGGGGGAGCAGATCGCGGAAGAAGACGCCGAGGCGGCGGCGAAGGCCGCCAAGGGCCAGATAGACTGACCACCCGTGAGTCTTACCCTCGGAATCGTCGGCCTGCCCAACGTCGGAAAGTCGACCCTCTTCAACGCGTTGACGCGTAACGACGTGCTGGCCGCGAACTACCCGTTCGCGACCATTGAACCGAACGTCGGCGTCGTCGAACTGCCCGACGTTCGTCTGCATCGCCTGGCGGAGATCTTCGGCAGTGAACGGATCCTGCCGGCCACCGTGTCGTTCGTCGACATCGCGGGCATCGTGAAGGGCGCCTCCGTCGGTGAGGGCATGGGCAACCAGTTCCTCGCCAACATCCGCGAGGCGGACGCGATCTGCCAGGTGGTCCGCGTGTTCTCCGACGACGACGTCGTGCACGTCGACGGCCGCGTCGATCCGTTCGCCGACATCGAGGTGATCGAGACCGAGCTGATCCTCGCCGACATGCAGACCCTGGAGAAGGCGTTGCCGCGCCTGGAGAAGGACGCGCGCAAGAACAAGGACCTCGCCGTCCTGCTCGATGCCGCGAAGAAGGCGCAGGAGATCCTCGACGGCGGCAAGACGCTGTTCTCGGCGAAGGACTCGTTCGACCTGTCGTCGGTCCGTGAGCTGCACCTGTTGACCGCGAAGCCGTTCCTGTACGTGTTCAACGCCGATGAGGGCGTGCTGACCGACGATGCGCGCAAGGCGGAACTGCGTGCCGCCGTCGCACCGGCCGACGCCGTGTTCCTCGACGCCAAGGTCGAGAGTGAGCTCCTGGAGCTCGACGAGGACGACGCGAAGGAACTCCTCGAGTCCATCGGCCAGGACGAGGCCGGTCTCGCACAGCTCGCGCGGGCGGGCTTCCACACCCTCGGGCTGCAGACGTACCTGACCGCGGGCCCCAAGGAGTCGCGTGCGTGGACGATCCGCCAGGGCGACACCGCCCCGAAGGCCGCGGGCGTCATCCACACGGACTTCGAGAAGGGTTTCATCAAGGCCGAGATCGTCTCCTTCGCCGACCTCGACGCCGCGGGCACCATGAACGACGCCAAGGCCGCGGGCAAGGTCCGCATGGAAGGCAAGGACTACGTCATGGCCGACGGCGACGTCGTGGAGTTTAGATTTAATGTCTGACTAACGCCCTGACCAGGGGCAACACTCCCCAGGACGCTGTGGCACACGCCGTGGCGACCTGGGGAGATCCTCGTTTTGTGGCAAAGAGTTGTGGCAGACCAGCGATACCCCTCCCCGGTATGCGCCCCGCCGCGCCCCGTCGAACCGTTACCAAATTGTGACCTAACGCCTTGGGTTTCCAGAATGCGCCCCCACGGTGAGTAGTAGTCCACCCGCTCACTACTTGGCTACGGAGGTTTCGCCATGACAGACACTCAACTCCCCACTTCAAAACCCCACATTCTGACCCGCTGGCACTTGATGCGCGGCCCACGCCACCTCCACATCGTGGTTGTGGTTCTCCTCGTCGCCGCTACGCTCCTAGGCGGAGTTCTGACCGGCCAGCGTTTTCCTACAGCGGAGCCGTCTTCGTTGGCATACGAGCCGTGTTCCGTCGCTGACCAGGGCCCTGTGAACTACGGGTCCACTGGCAGTACAGACGGAACGGCGGACTTTGCGCGACTTGCTAGCCAGTTCTCCGGCAAGGTTGCCGTCCTGGGCTCAACGGCGCTGACCACCTGGTTCGCGGTTGACAGCCCTGCCGAAGTCGTTCAGTCGATCTATCTCGCTGTTCCGTTTGGAGCGGTCCCACCTCGTGCAGGCGTCATCGGTGACCTAATCGCTACCAAGCCGATGTCGCAAGACGACGGGTATTCGATTTGGGCGGTTGTCCGGACAATTGAGAACGATGAGAGCCGCTACGCGACAATGGATGAAGTCCTCGCACATCCAGAATGGCTGACGCCCACCGATTACGAGTTCAAGGCGTTCACAGCCTTCCAGTGCCCCGTGATCGACTAGTCATTCCATAGCACAGCCTCTCCTGGCAATAGGAAGAGCCCCCACTCCATCATCGGACTGGGGGCTCTTCGCGCTCACACTACTCGCTCAGGAGCGCTTCAAGATCCTCTGGTGTTGAGAACGTCTTCAGCGCCGCCACCTTGACCTCCGTCAAAACGTTCTGCTTCGTCCACCGGTCCGCACCTTCCGGAAGTTGGTTGTTGTACCACTCCCGCAGTGCTGGCACGAGCACCTCACGCCCGTGCTTCTTGAACAGTTTCTCGGTCAATTTCGCCCAGTCGCGCGCAACCTTGTCTGCCTCGCTGGCCGCCTTCGGTGCCGGTGCCGGGGGAGTAGCGCGCCCACCCCGTTGCCGATTGACACCAGCAACCGCAGCGTCCCAGGCCTCGATTGTCAGAGCCCCTTCAGAGAGAAGTCCGTCCAGCGCCTCCGTGATCTCCTCACGCTTGCTCGAATCCAGCACCACGTACTGCTGCCCGAAGACACTCAGAAAAACGTTCGGTTGTTCAGTCATTGCGACTCCTTCTCGTTGGACGACACTACGGGCGACTTGTGTTCCCGGAAAGCGCCCTCACAGTAACTACTAGACCCACTACCCGCAACAACCTCGGAGGAAGGAGATGACAGACACTCAGGAGAGATTGTTTAGACCCTCGGAACTTTGGGCAGATCTAGGTGTAGACCCTGACGCCTTCCCAGAGGACGTGGAGTTCCTCGAACCTAACGACGAACCTATCTGGTCCAGCGCCGACGACGATGCAGCCTTCTCGGCGGTCACTGGCCTACTGGGAGCCGGTACAAGTGAGCCCAAGCCCTACGTGCCTCTAGCCGACCAGTGCGTGCGGCCTATCGTTCTGTCTAGCCTGGCCCTTCACGACCAGGGTTCACAGCGGTTGGTCCTCCCCTGCGGGACCCGCCGTGAGGACAAGTGTGCTCCCTGCGCTGCTGCCTACCAGGACATCCTGCGCCGATCCGTGCAGGAGGGGATGCCAAGCGCCGCAGCCGGTGACGGTGGCATTGTGCTGTTCGTGACGCTGACCCAGCCCAGTTTCGGTGCCGTCCATCGCTACGACTGGACCCGCAAGGACACCGCCAAACTCGCCGCTAAGCACAACCTATCCTCCACCAGTGAGGAGTGGCTTTCCTCGCACGATGCTCGTGGTTTCCAGGTCCTGTGCGTCAAGCGCAATGCTGCTCTTGCCCACATTCCGAAGGACAGGCGGCTCATCGAGGGCGACCCTCGGGCAGACTCTCTCGTCGGTACCCCTGTCGACCCTTCCACCTACGATTTCGCTGGTCAGGTACTTCATAACCGCATGGCTGCCGACCTGATCGCCCGCACCTCGCCCTACCTCCGCTCTCGTCTGCGGTTCTACGAGGACTTCGGCTGCACAGTCTCGATCAAGATTCTGGCCGAGTTCCAGAAACGCGGGGCCCTGCACTTCCACTGCATCATCGCAGTTCGCCCGCCTACAGACCCCGGTCCGTACGTCGATATGCGGCCTGGTTCGCGCCGACTTTGGAAGATGGGTGACATGGTGCCTGCGCCCGGTGTTGACGAGTGGCAGGACTTCTTGTTCCTCTATCGCCGCGACAAGGCCGGACGAGTGTGGTGCCATCCTATCCTCCACTGGGCCCATCAAGACTTCTCGCCTGCCACAGTGAAGAAGCACTTTGAAGATGGGTGGGGCCCTGGGCCGTCTGCTGCCGT
This sequence comes from Gordonia spumicola, assembly GCF_009932475.1. Classification (GTDB taxonomy): domain Bacteria; phylum Actinomycetota; class Actinomycetes; order Mycobacteriales; family Mycobacteriaceae; genus Gordonia; species Gordonia spumicola. The sequence continues at coordinate 2,142,393 of NZ_BJOV01000005.1, read as the reverse complement.
TCCTGCTGAGGTTGCGCACTCCATCACTGCATACGCCGACCCGCTCCGCCCAGCCATTCGCCAGGCCGCACTGGGCTGCCTCACCTCGCCCAACGCCCAGGTCTACCTGCCCGACACCGCCACCTACCCGGTCCCGGATCGTATCTCTTGGGGCTCCAACGTGGATATCCGCGTTGTTGCCACCCACGACACCGACCGCGACGGCGACCACCGCAACTCCGCCCAGCGCCTCGGTGCCTATGTGGCCAAGTACGTGTCAAAGGCCGCTGGTGCTGCTGGGTCCGCTTTGGCCGGTTCAAAGGGTGCACGGTTCCTCCACCTGTACCGCCTGCGCCTGGAGACTCTTGCTCAAACCGCCACCCTGACGTGGTTGAAGTGCTTGGCATCGGCAGAGCGCTCTACTCAGTCCCGTGTAGACCGCCTGCAAGAGTCATACACGTCCATGCCCGATTCTGCAGATGAGGCGGCATTTCAGAGTGCCTTGGCCTGGGCTGCGTCCCACAGTGCCCACGAGCGCTCCACCTACTTCACGCACACCGCCCAGTCGTTCGCTTGGATGGATGCTGTGCTGTCGACAGTCCGCTTTGGCGGTCCCGATCCTCTTGCCTTCGATCTTCTTGACGAGGCGGACCGCGATCTGCAGGGAGTCCCGTTCGAGTCGGTACGCCAGAACTATCGGGATACCGGTGACGCGGTGGTCGACTACTTCACAGAGAACGCTCGCGAGAAGTTCGGCCAAGTGTCCGCCGCTTCCCTGCACCGCGCTGGACTCATTGACGACGCTATGGTCGATGACTGGCTGTCTGTCCTGGAAAGAGGGGAGCGCGCCGTTGCCTCCTGGAGTCCCACACCTCCGAAACCGTGGGACCTGGGTGACCCCCTCCGGGCAACGGCTCCTGCAACCCCGCCCCTTCCCTTCGATGCTCACCTGCTCTCCAAGGTCACAGATCTTCCGTCTGGGCTGCGTGAGCGCGTACGGCCTCTGCTGACTACCTCGGGCCTCTCGCAGGCCTGGGCCGAGTACGCGATGCGTCGCGCCGCTTCCGCCTTCCAGGATCAGATGGACGATGCCCAGGGCTTCGTGGTCGCTGCCCGGACTGTGCACGCCTCGAACCGCGCAGCCGTTCTGTCCTTGGGCTACGCGCCCGCAATCAGCACTGCCGTCACTCTGTTGGCAAAGCCGTCGGGGATCAACCGGCCGCTCCGCGAGGTTATGGCCAACCCTGAGGAGTACTTTCCCGACTTCGGCCACCTCTCCCCCTGGTTCCGATTCCGTAGTGAGATCGAGAAACTGATGGACTTTGCAGGCCATAGTGGCGGGGTGAACTACTCGTCCCGGTGGCCAGTCAGCATGTCTGAGATTCGGGCTCGGCGTGCCGCGTGGGCTGCCGACAACTCTCCTTCTTTGACGCCTGCCTCGGATGATGACGTTCAGCCTGTCTGGTACCTCGATCTGGAGAAGACTGGTGACCTCCGACAAACCCGCCACCAGTTCAGCCCAGGCCCGTGACCCTGTATTGAAGGCAAGAAGTCCTGAGCGTGCTCAGGTTTTCGCGCCAGCCAGATAACTGAATACGACGAAACCGCAACCCTATTGCGGTCTATTCGACGTGCCTTCTACATCCCAGTTCGGAAGGCGCGGCCTTGTGCTGTCCGCAGTGCCTCACCCTTCGGGAAAAGGACGCGCGGAGGTCCCAGCGGTAGGGGAGGGGTGGCGGCGGGAGCGACCGGCGGAGCCGCAGCGCGGACGCCAGAGGCCCGGACCGAGAGTGCAGCGGCCAGAGCGGGGATCTTTTCCAGGGCTCGGCGGAGCCGAGCCCCTTGGTTAAAGAAGAAAATTTCCCCCCAATAACCCAACCCCCACTAAGGGTACCCTAATAAAGTCTGTTGGCTACATAATTGATGTCCCGTACTTGTGCTCACAGAAGGTGCCCCCACAGTAGTAGGTATAAGTTCCCGACTCTTTGGAGGTGTTGCCGATTGCCAACCCCAGTCCTCTGCCCGAACACTGCCGCAGTGTTGGGGAACTTCGTCATGCCCTTTTCTCGATGGAGGTGGACCATTTGACATGTGACAGAGATCACATCAAAATCCTTGTGTTCTGGAAAAGCGCCCCCAAGGTGTTTAGTAAGCCCGGAAACACCGGGTACCGCTTACCGAACTAACGGAGGTCCTACTCATGAAGGTTGACACTACTGCAATCGAGGTTCTCACCCTTTCTAGCGCGGAGGTTACTCGTGCCTACACCTGGAATGAGGGGTCCGGCCAGAAGACTGACCGGATCGACAAGGAGACCGGCCTGCCCGTCTGGCAGGTTCAGTGTGAGATCTGGGATGCTGACGACTCTCATGCCCTGCTCCTCGGCAATCTGAAGATCGTCTCGGCAGAGGCCCCGGTTCTCACTCCTCGCACCGTGTACAAGGTGTCTGGCCGTCTCACTGCAGTCAAGTACGTGGCCGGGTCAGGTCGAGCAGAGCATAGTTTCACCCTGGTTGGTGACCTCCGCACCGAGTCGGGTGTGGCTAAGAAGTCTGCACCGACGGCCTGACGCTGCCGGGGAGGGGTGGTCTTGCTCACCACCTCTCCCCACCCCCTTCTTCACCAATACGGAGGTAACCCACATGTCTTATCCACCCACTACTAGATCCAAATCCGAGTCAGTCGGCTTCGTCCTGGGCTTCTGGCTTCTACGTCTTCCCCTGCAAGTTCTCGGTGTTGCTTGGCGGACCCTCAAGAAGTTTCCCGACCTGTTCCTCGCCGCACTAACATTCCTGCTTCTCGGGCTGAACGTCGCAGTACCTGGCTTCGACACTCCATCGAACCTCGTAGGCCTGGCTGTCGGCTACACCCTCGCGATGTGGGTCGGTGTTCGTATGCGTCGCCGTCGTGCGCTGCTTGCAACTCAGGCTGCCGCTGAGCAGGTCCTAGCCGACAATCCTGCGTGGTCGCACGAGACCCCTCGGGTTCGCGTCACCTCGCCTGCATCGTTCCAGAAGTCTACTCAAACCGCCTTCGGGGGTGAAATTCGATGACCATCTTCGACGCATACCGCGCCCTGGCCCCTGTGCAGATCATTGAGGTGGATACGCCTCGCGGTGCTAGCGATCTGGTTGTGGAGTCTCTTGCCGGTGTCCTGCAAGCACGTCTACGTGCAGAAAGTGTTTATCCGCTCAATGTTCAAGTTGGCGGTACCACCAAGTTCTGCGTTGTGATGCGCGACCTGATCTCAGAGCCCTTCACTCCTGGTACGCCGTCTGGTGCTGAGTTGTTTCCTATCGAGAAGTTGGCCGACGGTTGGGTTCCTGTTGCGGTCGATGACCTTGGTGAAGTTGTGGAACTGCCTCTGTACACGCCTGGTCAGGGCGGTGTCCGTATCCTGATCGCTGGTTCCTCGGGCTCTGGCAAATCGACGGTACCCAACAACGTTCTAGCCTCGGCTCTACGCTCCGCCGCTTACGACGTCTGGCTGGCGGACCCGCAGATGCAAACTTTCGGGGCTTACGAGCCCTATGTGACCCGCTCTGCTTCAACTGTGGAGGACATTATCCAGATGGTTGTCGACCTGGACACCTTGAAGGATTCTCGGGTGGATCAGTACATGGCCGATGGAGACGACTGCTTCCAGGCTCCCAAACACGGCAAGCCGATCATCCTCGTTCTGGAGGAACTTTCCGCGATGACCGACACCAACCCCGATAAGAAGAGTCGCGCTGTTTTCGAGGCCGCTTTTACCTCTCTGGCCCAGCGTGCGCGTAAAGCGGGGATCACTCTCGTGGTCTCGATGCAGGTCTCGTCTGCGGATACGATCCCGAGTCGGGCGCGTAGTCAGTTTGATATCCGTGTTGCCCACCAACTGGCTACGCCGTCGGATACCGGGATGATTCTGCCGTCAATGCCTCCTGGTGCTCCGCAGCCTCACGAGATCGTGGGTTCCATCGGCCGAGATGGTCTCCGTACGAGTGCAGGGCTGTTCATTCTCGGTGGTGAATCTGTCGACCGTGTTCGCCGGTGCCGTGGGTGGCACATCCCGAAGACGGAGTTCGTTTCGCGCTTCCTCGCACCTCCGCCTGCTAGCCCGTCAGATGAGGGGTGAGGCACATCACATGATGTTGGGTTGTGTTTCCGGGAAGCGCCCCCACTGTATTGAGAAAGACCACATTCTAGAACGGAGGTTCACCATGAGTCAGTCCCTACTGTCCGCCCATCAGGAGTTCTGCGCATCCCTGCGCCGATTCCGTACTGCCGCAAAGGCCACGTCATCTTCGCGGGACGTCTCGCGTGTTGACTCCCTACTGCTAGATGCCAGCCTGCTCGCGTCAGAGGCTCTTCACCTGGCCCTCCGGCAGGCGCCGCCCGTCGTGCCTGTTCAGATGACCCTCGATTTCGAGGACGCGTGCAATGACTGATCTCGCCGCAGTTGTCGCTGCTAAGAAGTCGTCCTCAGACGCCGTACTGTCCTTGCTTTCTGAGGTCGCCGTGTCCAAGGGCTTGCTGACCAAATCCATCGCCTGCGCGTCCTGCTCTGACCGACTAGAGATCTCGTACGCCGGTCTTTCGGGAGATCCTGATGCCTACCTGGTCTGGGAAGTTCTCGGTGAGGTCACAGTCCTCTGCGCCGGTTGTTCTGCCAAGTTTGCTGACGACCCGATTCAGGGCAGTGTCTCCGAACTATCCCGGGTTACGTACGAGGACCCAGCCACTTCGGAAACCGTGGTCTCTTGGCTCGCGCCTGAGACTGCAATCGAGGTAGTTCGCAAGATCAACGATGCGATTGACGACGGAATTGATGTGCGCGTCCCTTCGGTAGAGCATGGTGCCGCTACTCAGATTCGACATTTCGCCCACTGGCGGGCCCTCCGGGGTGCATAGGGATGTTCAAGATCATTGACACCGGAGACCTCTACCTGGTCCGCGAACTTGCTTTCGACGCCTTTGCCGATCCGGGTATTGCGCTGGCTTCCCTGGACTCCCTTGTCGGTTCCCGTGTCGACTTCCTGCCCAATTACGTCGGCACTGAGTACGTGGGTTTCCAGCCTCTCCTGGAGTTCCTTTCTGCATCTGGGTATCTTCCAGGGCCTGCCGCAGATCTCGCTATCGAGATTGCCGGTGCTTGGGAGGCTGCCTTCCTCGCGTATGCGTCAGCGGTCTTTGCCGGTTACCCGAATCTTCTTCGCTCGGGCGTTGTCGGAGCCACCTGATAGATCATGAGCGTGAAGTTGCTCGGCGTACTGCTATTCCTCATGCTGGCTGTCAACGGTGTCTTGGGCTGGGGGTCCCTCCTGCTCCTCGTGGCGGTGTGGCCCCTGTACGTGATCATTCGTAGGGTGTTATTTCACTAGCCCTCAAACCCTGTCTGGACGTAGGCCGTATCCACGGCTGACGCATACCGACTAAGGGTGAAGGTCTCGTCCGAGTGCCCCGCCTGCTGCGTGACGAAGGGTATATCCAGGTCATGTGCGATCCACTGCGAAATCGCAAAATGCCGCAAAGCGTGGTGTGTCCATCCCTGTCGAGATCTCGCGGTGTGTCCGGGTGCCTCTCCCAGGAGATCCTGTAAGTGGTCGTAAATGGGGTTCATCATCCGCGCCGTGAAGTTGGTGGGGTCTTGGTAGATGCCGTTCGTGGGCTCGCGTTGGTACGGCCATGAGGCGGGGTAAAGGGGCTCCTGAGAACGTTTTCTCGCGTTGCGTGCAGGGAACAGTAACGCGTTCTCCCAGACCCCTAGGTCTCTGTTTGACTCTTCCCAGAGTTCCCTGAGTCGCAGGTACAGTAGGAAGTGCAAGGGGATTGGCCCGTCGTCGTCCTGCCCCCTCCAAACGTGCAGGGCCTGGTCGATTGTCGTCTCCCAGACGCTCCGATGCCTGTCGACCTCCGGCAGTTTCGAACGCACTTCCTCCCCCATGTCCTTGACGTGGTAGTTCGGGTACAGGTAGGGCTGGATCCATACCTCCCTTGTCCGGCCTTGCTTGGGGAGCGAGATTGCCATTCTACCGCCGCTGAGCGGGGAGACCTGCTCCTCCACTCGGATCTTGCGAGTCCAGAGCGCCTGTCTCAACGGGTCCCAGTCTTCGCGGATGGTTCCGGTCAACGTTCGGGACATGTCGCCGTGCGCGAACCACCCTTCAAACTTCGCTGTTCTAAACTTCCCGCTGCGGTCGATGAGGTGCCGTGGGCGAAGCGCCAGGACCTCTCCTATGCGGAGACCTGCTCCAGCGCCTAACCCCACGACCAGCGCAGCCTGTCTGTACCTTGACGCGAGTTCGAGGGTCTCCGTCTTCCTCCTGGCGTCGGCGTCCTTGTAGTGCCTGGGGACTCCGCGCCTGTTCTTCTTGATGATGTGCTCGGGTAGTCCGCTCCAGATCTCGATCTCGGGTTCAACGTCCCTCAGTCCGAACTCTTCACGGACTCCGGTGATTGGGTCTACCGGTGCGGGCAGTATTGGTTCCAGTGGGTGTTCTTGGCACGTCGACAGTGTGCAGTTGATGAGCGCGTTCACGTACCTGGCGCTTGGGATTTGGTTCCTCGGGACCATTCGTGACCTGTCCGCTGTTTTCGTCCCCGGAAGTCTGAGCAAGTCGCCGTAGTGGTTTCCGGGCATTCCGGTCCACCTCTCGACACTGCCGAAAACGCCTCGCAGGATTGATCGCACCCTTTTCGCCTGCTCCCGTGACACGTCGAGTTTCAGGCCCTTGATATGTGCGTCGGTGATCTTCGTGACCAGTAGGTGCCCCAATTGCGGCTGGAGGTTCGCCCTGTACCTGTACCTGTAAACCTCAATCGTCCGGTCTACCCAGCGCTCTTGATTGTCCGCTACCCAGTCCTCGAAAGCCTGATCCACACTTGGCGGCTGGCCACCCCGGATCTTCCGGCCCGGAATGTAGTCTCCGAGCGCCTCCCGAGCACGCGCTAGCGCCTCGTCCCGGCTCGATCCGCCCGTCAGCACCCTGCGCTTGCCTCCGGCATCCGTGATCGCGTACCTCCAGAATGCTTTGCTCGCCGTGGGTGCGTACAGCGTCGCCTGCCCCCCCAGCACCTGTTCCGACATCCTGGCCCCCTATCGTGTGGCAAATCGTTGTGGCAAGAGGCGGAGTGACCTCCTGGTGACTGGAGCATAGCAGCAGGTCAGGGCGTTTGTGAGTGTATGGGGTACTGGCGCGTGGTGGAGTTCCGGTTCAACGTCTGACGCGTAGTACCACTCTGAACCGACGATCATGAGCGGCTGCCGCAGGTTGCCACTCTGTGGAAATCGGGGCGTGCGCGGAGTATTTGTCCACATGATGGTTCTCCACGGGGAATTCGCTCGTTTGCGATGAACACTGGCGTCATGGGAATTCGATACTTCGCACACGCAGTCGGTCAGGTACTCACGAGTGAGGCGGTGGCAGACTCGCTCGCTGTGCGGCGCAGCCGCTACCCGGCGACGCTCGATCTCGACAAGGCGTTCAGATCGCTTCAGAACTTCACGGGTCCACGTCCCGGGATGCCGGCTCGGCCGGCGTTCGCGATGTTCGAGGGGGCCGTCACGAACACTGGCTGTGGGTATCTGCCGTTCGAGCGTGCCTTGGGGGCGCGGGAGGTGCAGGCGATCGCGGCGGACCTCGCGACCATCGACGACGAGGATGTGGCGGCCGACGTCCGTGCACATCCCGTCTATCGGGACCCCGATGACAGGGAAGTCGAGTATGTGCTCACCTATTTGCGCCAGGCGCGTGAGTTCATGTCGTCTCTCGCCGCGAACGGGCAGGGAATGGTGTACACGATCGGGTGATCCTGAGCAGTCCAGCCGTACGATCGGGTCGCGAGTGACGTGGGTGAGACGTACCGCACCGGCCTGTATTCCGAGGATCGCAGTAGCCGACGTCTCGAACTTGACCCGACACAGGCGGACGCGCCGCGAAAGGCTTCCTGCCCGCGGCGGCAGGACTATCGTCCAGAAATGGAAACCGTCCTGTTCGCCGCTGGTCTGCTGTTGTTCCTGCTCGGCCTGATCACCGGGATGCTCACGCCGGCGATGGCGAACCCGCGGATGGCCGTCGCGAGTCACCTACAGGGCATGACCAATGGGCCGTTCCTGATCGTCGTCGGACTCCTGTGGCCGCACGTCGACCTGCCCGGCGTCTGGCAGATCGTGACGATTGCACTCCTCGTGTACGGCACGTATGCGAACTGGTTGGCGACCCAACTCGGTGCGCTGTGGGGTGCGGGTCGTCGGTACGCGCCGCTGGCATCAGGCGACCACGCCGCGTCGCCGGGGCGGGAGCGGATCGTCGACTTCCTCCTCGCCTCGCTCGCGGTCGCCATGATCGTCGCGACGGTGCTGCTCATCGTCGGGGTGCTCCTCGGCCGGTGAGCCACAGGCCCGGGTTCGGCGCATTGCGAGCACTCACTCCGGGGGCGGTGGCGTCGGTCAGACGCGGACGATTCCACTGCAGGTCGGTCCGCGCTGAGTCTGGAACAGTCCGACGTTGATCGCGCTGATCGTCACCTTGACGCGCCCGCTGGCCTTGATCCCGGTGATCGTGTAGCCGGAGTCGTCGCCCATCGTGTGGTGCCAGGTGCGCCGGAAGGTCTGCGTGCGGTTGTTGCTCAGAGTGGTGACCTTGACCGTCGTGTACGTGGTGTACGGCAACACGTCTTTCGAGTCGGAGTTGATCGTGATCTGTCCGGGCCACGGCGCATTGGTGGTGATGTTCGCTCCGCCGTAGAACGGGAATCCGAGATAGTTCGGATTGGGGCCGTAGCAGTTGTTTCCGATGGTGAGAACTCTGGACGCGGCGTGTGCGTCCGGGGCTGCCACCAGCGTTGATGTCAGCACAGTGGCGGTGACGCCGGTTGCCACGGCGATCTTCTTCATGGTCATGTGGAACTCCCCTCCATACTTGCATCTGGTGATGCGGCTCATATTCAACATCGCACTCCGTCGATACATCGATACTGGATCGGCGATATTCGTGACTGATCATCGGAATGGGATTCTCGTCTTCTTCTGGAACAATGATCGCAATGTCGAGGGAATCCACGGACGATCGAGAGGCGCTGGGCGCATCGTCGCGGGTGTCGTACGATCGAACGATGGCCGACGATTTCTCGGAACACGAGGTCTACCTCGCGGGGGGATGCCTCTGGGGCGTGCAGGCGTTCGTCGAGACGTTGCCCGGCGTGACCTTCACCGAAGCGGGTCGAGTGAACGGCTCGACTCGTTCACTCGACGGCGACTACGACGGGTACGCCGAGTGCGTCCGGACCCGTTTCGACCCGACCGTGGTGAGCGTCGAGCAGCTCATGGCTCACCTCTTCGAGATCATCGACCCGTACAGCGTCAACCGGCAGGGGCCGGACGTGGGTGAGAAGTACCGCACCGGCCTGTACTCCGAGGATCCCGGGCACCTGCGTCGGGCGCGAGCTTTCGTCGACGCGCGGTCGGACGCGGACCGGGTCGCCGTCGAGGTGCTGCCGATGGTCAACTATGTGCGCAGCGCCGACGAGCATCAAGATCGGCTGGCTCGGTGTCCGGACGACTCGTGCCACATCCCTCGGGAGCTCTTGTCCAAGTACCGCAGTTGACGTCGGTATGCGTGTGACGCTCATGCGGCGACGACGAGCAGGGCGAAGGCCGCGATGAGGACCGCGACGCGCGCGTAGTGGTACCGGTCCCACTGCTGCATCTGCGCTTTCCAGTCGGCCGGCCGATTCTCCGGCGTCCAGGTCTTGCTCCGATTGTTGATCGGGACGAGCAGGGCGATCGACATGATCACGCTGACCATCAGGAGGGCGGCCCCGGCGACGATGAGGCCCGCGCCCGACCGTCCCCACACCGTCGCCGCCCAGACGCCGGCGAGCACCATCGACCCGATGTACCAGAACGGCATGAGGGCGCCGAGCATCCGGCCGCCGTGGGCCCGACCGAGCTGATTGCTGTCTTCGGGGAGCGCGTTGAGGATTCGGTTGACGATGAACGCGACGCAGAACTCCACGCCGACGAGGATTCCGACGACGACGATCGTCACGACTTCGAGTGCAGTGCCCATGATGTTCTCCTGACCGACAATTAGCTGTGATCAGAAATCTAGCACTGCTAAATCGGCATGTCTATCAATGCTAGAATTTCTGTATGGCGATACAGGATCGGAAGCGTCGCGAACGAGCGGAGCGCGAAAGGCTCATCGTGGCGACCGCGCGCGAGATCGCGGAGCGCGACGGATGGGAGGCCGTCACCACGCGAAGACTCGCCGACCGGATCGAGTACAGCCAGCCGGTGCTGTACGGCCACTTCCGCGGCAAGAAGGAGATCATCGGCGCGGCCGCGCTGGAAGGCGCGTCCGAGTTGGCCGAAGCGATCAGGGGCGCGGTGGCCGACGCCGACACGTCGACTGGACGGATTCGAGCGCTGTCCCGCGCGTACCTTGACTACGCGGCCCGGAATCCGGCCGTCTACGACGCGATCTTCCAGCTCGACGGCGGTCTGACGTTCGCCGTCGACGACACGCCGGAACCCCTGAAGGACGCCTTCGCCGCGCTGTACGAGAACCTCGCCGACGCCGCGGGCCCCGGCGTGGACCCCGGCGTCTACACGGAGACGTTCTGGTCGGCATTGCACGGCCTCGCGACCCTCACCAGGGCGGGCCGCCTGCCCGGCGATCGCGTCGAGGAGCGGATCGACCTTCTCGTCGATCGACTCGCAGGTCGGTGAAACGCTGGTCATGAGGCCTGGACATGCGAGCCGCACTGCCGCCTGATCGAACGCGGTCGTCCGGTCGAGTGCGTACGGTGGACCCATGCCCATCAAGCTCGAGAACGTCGGCATCGCGGTGGACGACATCGACGCGACCGTCGCCTTCTTCACCGACCTCGGCCTCACCGTGCTCGGACGGGACGAGGTGAGCGGCGAGTGGGCCGACACGGCCGTCGGGCTCGACGGCAATCACGCTCGCATCGCGATGCTCCAGACGCCCGACGGGAGCGGTCGGCTCGAACTGTTCGAGTACATCCATCCCGATGCGATTCCCACGGAGCCGACCCTGCCCAACGAGATCGGCATGCACCGGGTCGCGTTCTCCGTCGACGACATCGACGAAGCGCTCGCGATCGCCGCACGACACGGGTGCCACCCGCTGCGCGGCGTCGCGAACTACCAGGACGCCTACAAGCTGACCTATGTGCCCGGACCGAGCGGGATCATCGTGATGCTCGCGCAAGATCTCACGAAGGGCTGACTCGACCTCAGGCCTCGCGGTCGGCACGCCGAAGTCGGAGGACGAGCGTCGCCGCCGAGCATCGCATTCGACCGACAGGTGTACGTGGGTCGTAGCCGAGGGCCCTGGTCAACGACTCATGCCGCGCTTGGACCGTCGAATGGTGCATGCCGAGGCGTGCGGCCGCGGCACGGACACTGTCGGCTTCGACGAGCGTCCGGAGGATCGTCGTCTCCAGTGGGTCGAGACGTTCGAGCGCGTCAACGTCCTCGGCGTTGGAGTCCGGGGCCTGCAGCAGCTGCAATATCACGCCGAGGTCGGTCGCATCGATCGTCCGGTCCTCGCGATCGGTGAGCCCGAACGCGATGACGGCGCCGTCCCACGACTCCGGGGCCCGGTCGGCGCGGACCCACACGCCGAACCCGGAACGTCCGACCGGCGTGCCGACGACGCCCGTGACCGGAATGTCGACGGTGGCCCGCAGCATCCCGAACCGGGTCGCGACGATCGTGGACAGACCGCCGTCGGGGGCAGGATCGTCAGCACTGGTCGCGATCACTCTCACCTGGGTGGACGAGTCGATTCGCAGCCGGGCGAGGACGGCGGCGCGCTCGCCCACGGGCACGGCCGCGTCGATCACGGCGTCGAGCCCGTGTCTGACGGCCGAACGCGACTCGAGCAGGGTGATCGCGAACGCCAGCCGCTCGACCACCATCGCATCGTTCACGAGCGGCGGGCCCTCGCGTTCCAACCACACGCGACAGTCGGACGACGCGGCCTCGAGCACCGCCGGCCGGACCACCTCACCGGCGGCGAGACGACGCCCGTCATGGCCGACACGTGTGGTCCTCGACCGACGCTCCGCACCGGCGACAGTTCCGGACAGCACCGCCGCCGATCGGAGGAGACCTTCGAGGCCGACACCCGCCATGATCAACGCGTCGAAGTGCGCGATGACCTTCAGGCTCTCGGCGGCCTCGGGGTCGAGCGCCGTCAGTCGGCCCCGCAACTGCTGCATGCGTTCTCCAAGGCTCGATTCGCACTCAGGCTACCCTCCGAGCCCGCGGGCGTGAGCCCGTCGCCGACTCAGGACCCGAGCAGTCGAGCGACCCAGTCCGCGCGAGCCGCGATCGCGGCCTGGGACACCGCCGCATGTGGGGCCAGTTGGTCGAATCCGTGGAATCCGCCCGACCAGACGTGCAGTTCCGTCGGGACGCCCGCCGCCCATAGTCGAGTGGCGTAGGCGACGTCCTCGTCGCGGAACACTTCGGCCGAACCGCAGTCGATGAACGTCGGCGGAAGGCCGGACAGATCGTCGGCCCGAGCGGGCGCGGCGTAGATCGGCACGTCGCCGGTGCCGCGATCGGCGCCGAGCAGTGAGTCCCAGCCGAAGCGGTTGCTAGCCCGATCCCAGATGGTGGTCACCTCGTCGTACTGGAGCGAGGCCACGGTGACGTCGCGGTCATCGATCATCGGGCACACCAGCACCTGGCCGATGAGAGACGGGCCGCCGCGGTCCCGGGCGAGGAGTGCCACGCCCGCGCTGATCCCTCCGCCCGCGCTCGCGCCTGCGATGAGCAGTCGGTCGGGGTCGATGCCCAGTTCGGCGGCGTGCTCGACGGTCCACGCGAGGCCCGCGTAGCAGTCCTCCACTGGGTACGGGTGCGGAAACTCGGGAGCGAGCCGGTACTCGACGGTCACCATGACGGCGTCGTGCTCGACGACCCACGGCAGCATGTGGATCGGGCCGTTGAGGCGGGTGCCGACCACCATCCCGCCTCCGTGGATGTGGAAGATCCCCGGTCCGTCGCCCGTGTGATCGGCGCGCGAGATCACGGTGGCCGCCAACTCTGCGCCCTCATGTCCGCGAACGGTGATCTCGCGCGCGACGAGGCCGTATGCGGCGAGCGACTCCTCGGTGACGTCGACGGAGTCGATCATGATCTGCCGCATCAATGCCATCGTGTCTGCGGACATCCTCGGCATCTGCGTGCTCACGACCGACAGGACCGCGTCCAATTCGGGATCGACGGGTGGGCGGGCGACGGTGGCGTCAGTCATTGGTGACTCCCGCGTTCACGAGATCGGCCGAGACGATGGGGTTGCCGCCGTCGGCGAACGCCGCAGCCGCCGGATCGGGGCCGTGACGACCGTCCAGGCCGTCGAACGCCGCGACGATCTCGGCGTGCAGCGCCGCCACGGGCACCCCGAACTCGGGGTGGGTCGGGATCAGGAACTGGCGGGCCTGCATCGCCTCGACCACCTGCACGCCGACGAGATCCGGATCGGCGCCCGCCGCGGCGATCGCCGCGTTCGCCTCCGCGACCGTGGTCTCGGCGTCACGGCCGAGGAGTTTCGCCTCGCCCGCCGCCGCCGTGCGCGTGATGTCGGTCGCGACGGTGCCGGGGACCAGCAGCGACACGTCGATCGCTGTGTCGCGCAGTTCCTCCCGCAGGGACAACGAGAGTCCGACGCTCGCGAACTTCGACGCCGCGTACGACCCCACGAACCCCATCGGGGTGAGTCCCGCCATCGACGAGCAGTTCAGGACATGCGCTCGCGTCCCACGCAGTTTGAAGCGCGGCACGAACGTCGAGATGGCGAGGAACTGCGCGTCGACGTTGATCGACTGCACCCACCGCCACACCGCGAACGGCGTCCGCTCGATCGGTCCGGGCGTGCCGACGACGCCCGCGATGCTGCACAGGATGGACACTTCGCCGAGTTCCTTCTCCACCCGGTCGGCCGCGGTCGCCCACGCATCGGGATCGCTCACGTCGAGTACGACGGTCGACACGACACCGCCCGCGTCGGTCAGTTCCCCGGCGACGTCGGCGAGCCTGCCCTCGTCGATGTCGGCGAGCGCCACATTGGCGCCCGCGGTCACGAGGGCGCGGGCGATACCGCGTCCGATTCCCGATGCGGCTCCTGTCACGAAGGCGGTTTCTCCTGCGGGCCAAGTCATTGTCGATCCTCTCGGTTGTTCTGCGGTTTCGTGACTTTCAGTCTTCGCAGCGGGCGGGGGAACGGACAACCGCCGATCATCACCGGATTCGGCGGATATGACCGCCGTTCGCGCGCTCACCTCGATCGGTGGTGACGGATATCCTCCAGGGCATGTCACAGATCGTGTTGACGGGCCGCCTGACATGCGCGACGGCCGACCAGGCCGACCGCGTCCGCGAACATCTGCCGCGTCACGCGGCACTGACACGCGCCGAACCTGGATGCGTGTCGTTTCACGTCGAACCGACCGACGATCCGCTCGTCTGGCTGGTGTCGGAGCGGTTCGCCGACCGTGCCGGATTCGACGCTCACCAGGCTCGGGTCGCCGACAGCGACTGGGCTCGTGCGACCGACGGCGTCGACCGCGACTACCGCGTCGAGGAGGCGGGCTCGGACGTGCCCGACGTCGGTCCGCCCATTCCGGTGGTCCGGATGTTCGACGAAGCGTCGGCCCGCGACTTCTACATCGACTACCTGCGATTTCGGGTCGAGTGGGAGCACCGGTTCGAGCCGGGGACTCCGCTGTACATGCGGATCCGACGCGGCGACGCCGTCATCGATCTCTCCGAGCATCACGGTGACGGGACGCCGGGCACGGTGGTGTGGATTCCGATCAGGGATGCGGCGGAATTTCACGCCGAGCTCGTGGAGCGTCCGCACCCGAAACTGCGACCGGGGATCGACGTCGACTCGCCGGGTGGTCCGACGATCGTGGTCATCGACCCGTCGGGGAACGTGCTGAGGTTCTGCCAGCCGACGTAGGGCGCATTGCGAGCTCCCTTCGCCCGCCTGGGCGGAGTAGTGCACCTAGTTGATGATCTCGGCGGTGCCGTCGCGCACGCCCGCGGCCAACCGGTCGCGCCACGCCTGCAGTGCGTCGGGCGTGAGTCGGGGCCAGTCGGCCACCTCGTCCACGACGACGATCGGTTCGGCACTGCGATACGACCGAGTCGGATTCCCGGGGAACTTCTTGTCCGTCACGTTCGGATCGTTCTCGAACTCGCCGGTCGGTTCTACCCGGTAGACGCGCGGTTCGCCGTCGCCAACTCGGCCGCCAGCCCGGCGCCGTTCACGAGGGCGGTGAAGTAGATGTGATTCATGACGATCTCGGGCCGGTAGTTCGAGCGGAACCCCGCGGTCAGACGGTCGCCCGCTCGCAAGTCCGCCTTGGTTCCGTGGAAGAACGGCCCGGAATCGAGTGCTTCGCCCATCTGCGCAGCGTATGCGACCGAGAGGGGCGAGGCGCCGGCATGCGCTCATCCGTCGTCGCCTCAGGCGGAATCCACACTGTCGACCGGGGTGAATTGGGAACTGTTCCGTAACGATCGGGCGGGGAGCGGCTGAGATCGCGGATACTCGACTGGTGACGCGAACAGTTCGGACCCTGACACGTATCGCCGCAGCGCTCCTCGCACTATGCGGACTCGTCGTCGCGGTTCCCTCAGCAGCCCACGCGGCCGGGTGGAGATACACCGTCGTCGCCTTCAGCGGCGCGACCGACCGCACGATGGACGTCTACGAGTCGGACGACGCGACATCGTTCACCGTTCTGCAGAAGGCGGCGTACAGCCCACCCACCGGGCGGGTACGTGACCCCAGCATCTTCCGTGCGGCCGACGGCGAATACTACGTCACCTACACGACCGCCAACGGTGCGACGATCGGTTTCGCCCGAAGCTCAGACCGCGTGCACTGGACCAAGATCGGTGACTACGGCGTCCCGTACTGCTGCTTCCTCCTGCCCGGCACCGGCGACGGACATGCGTCTGTCCCGGGCTTCGGCAGCACCGGATCGCTGCTCCGCGAGGTGCCGTCGCTGTCGCCGTTCACGACGAAGGCCTGGGCGCCCGAATGGTTCGTCGACGGCGGGCGAGTGAACGTCATCCTGTCGATGTCGACGGGCGGGGGCTTCGTTCCGTACCTGATGACGGCGCTCGACTCGACATTCACCCGATGGAGCCTGCCGACACCGCTCGACGGCATCGGAGCCGACCACATCGATACGACGGTCGTGAAGATCGGCTCGACGTACCACGCGTTCACCAAGAATGAGACGAAGAAGGTCATCCAGCACGCCGTCGCCACCTCGCTGGCCGGTCCGTACCGGTTCGTCCCGGCCGGTGACTGGGGAACTCTTGTCGAGGGGCCCGAACTGGTCCAACTGCCCGACGGTGCCTGGCGGATCTTCCTCGACGCCTACACGAAGGGGAAGTACCTGTACGCCGACAGCACGGACGGCTTGGACACGTGGACTCCGCTACGCGAGGTTCCGGGGCTGTCCGGGGCGGCCCGTCACATCGGCATCATGCGCGAGGCGTCTTGACCGATGCGTCGATCCAGCCCGGGCTCACTCGTGGTGCCGACGGTTCGACGATCCGCACGCGCCGCAAGGCCCTTGACCTGCGCCGACGAACTGTGTTCGATGAGTTGATGGCCCTCACCGATCGCCCGACGGCATTCCTCGCCCGCCAACTCGGCAAGCCGAGCGGCGCGGTCGGGCGCATCGTAGGCCGGATCCTCAACCGTCGAAATGAGGACGTGGTGCTCGCGGCCGTCGACGCCGCCGGTGCGGGCGCCGATTCGACTGTCGTCGATATCGGATTCGGTGGCGGCGTGGGCCTTCGGGCGCTGCTCGCGGTGTCCGATCACGTTCACGGGGTCGAAGTCTCGACCACCATGATCGACGCGGCGCGCACGGCGTTCGCCGACTCGATCGAGTACGGCAGGCTCACCCTCCACGAGGCGCCGATGGATGCGTTGCCGTTCGACGATGCCGCGGTCGACGCGATCGTGTCGACGAACACGATCTACTTCATCGACGACCTCGATGCGGCCTTTCGCGAGACCGCCCGCGTGCTGCGCACCGGTGGACGGTTCGCAGTCGGCATCGGAGATCCCGAACGGATGGCGGCGATGGCTGTCACCAGCCACGGATTCCGCCTCCGGCAGCCCGACGGCGTCGCCGATTCACTTCGCGACGCGGGCTTCACCAGTGTCGACCATCGCACGCTCGGCACCGGTCAGCACGGATGGCACCTGGTCGTCGGCATTCGTTGACTCCTTCCGACCTCACCTGCCGAATGTCAGGTGGACGACGCCGCTATCAGCGGTCTCCGCGGTGACCGCGTAGTCGGCTTCCAGTCCGCGGAGATCGTCCCACAGGCGGTCGCCGCTGCCGAGGATGATGGGGGCGATTGCGACATGGAGGCGGTCGACGAGGCCCGCTTTGAGGAACTGTCGGACGACGGTCGGCCCGCCACCGATGCGGACGTCTTTGCCGTCGGCCGCGGTGAGGGCACGATCCAACGCCTCCCGCGGAGTGGCGGAGAGGAAGTGGAAGACGGTGCCGCCCGACATCTCGATCGACGGCCTCGCCGTGTGGGTGAGGACGAAGACGGGCACGCGGAACGGCGGCTCGTCGCCCCACCAGCCCTTCCAGTCGGGATCGTCCGGGAAGTTGTGCAGCCCGAACATGCCCGCGCCCATGATCTCGGCGCCGACCTCGTCGAAGTAGGCGCGGGCGTATTCGTCGTCGACGCCCGTGGTGCCCTCACCGGACGTGTCGTGCAGAACCCGTTCACGGAAGGTCTTCGTGGAGACGTACGCATCGACGAGGCGGCCCCAGTCGTCGCCCATCGGGTTCTCGGGCGTCTGGTCGGTGGTCGTCGCGAACCCGTCCAGGGAGATGTTGAGGTCGACGCGGACTGCCATGGTGCGCTCCAAGGTTGACTGAGGTGATGCTCTCACGATAGGGGAGGCCACCGACAATCGGTCAGCGACTGTTGTCGAGACGTCCGCCTCCTCTCGACTCAGGCGTCCACGACTCTCGCCCGATCAGACGTCGCCGTGCTCGACGATCCAGTCGAGCAGGGGTTTCGTCTCGCGCCAGTGATCGCGGACCTGATCGACGAGGGCCGGTGTGTGGATCAGGTCGGCGAAACCGTAGTCGCGCATGGCGCTCATCGTCTTGTGGCGGAGCAGTTCGATCCGCGGGTGGTCCTTGTCCCAGCCGCGGGGTGCGGTCTTGAGCGTGTCACCGGCGAACTCCCAGCCCGCCTTCCGAAGGCGTGCGACGATCCGCTCGAGTTCCGGGCCGTGCCGGTCGTGGTCGATCGCCTTGCGGATCGCGGTCAGCCTCGTCGGGCTCGCCTCGTAGAAGCCCGCGCCGACCCGCACCCCGGGCGCGCTGATCTGCACGTAGTACCCGGTCGTCGGGGCGACGGGGACGAACGCGCCCTGATGCGTCTTGTACGGCGACTTGTCCTTGGAGAAGCGCACGTCGCGGTTGGGTCGGAAGATCTTCGCCGCCCCGAACTCGTCGGCCAGCTCGGCGGTGAGCGCCGTCATCGGTTCGGCGACGGCCGTGCGATAGGTGTCGCGGTGCGCGTCCCAATACGACTTCGAGTTGTCGAGTTCGAGGTCGTCGTAGAAATCGAGTGCGGCCTCGGGGAATCCGGTGAACGGCATGCCGACAGCGTATCGGTCACGGGCGGGTCCACGGACGACGCCGAACGTCGTCCACGACGGACTTCTCGGCGCGAACGGACGACAAAGCGGGCGGTTCGGTCGTAAGGTGATGTGAGGGTCGGTTCCGATACCCAGGGGATGCGCTCATGAACAGAATCAGTCGAGGATTGACGATCGGCGCGATCGTGATCGGTGCGGTCACGGTGACCGCGCCGTACGCTGACGCCGCGACGGTCCGACCCTTCCAGATCCAGCCCGCCGCGTTCGGCAATCCGAACGGCAGTCTCGACGTTCCGGCGGTCCGATGCGGCGTCGTCCGCGACGGTGCGGGCGTCGTCACCGTCACCGGGACCATGCGTGACCGCTGGGGTTGCATCCCGAGCGCGACCGTCTCCTGGATCAATCTGTCGACCGGCCGCACCGGGCACGCCAGGCTCTCGGGCGGCCTCAACGGTCACGTCCCGCAGGTTCGTCTCTCCACCGGACGCGGTCAGGTGGTGCTGACCCTCGCTGCGGGCGGAATCATGACGCCCGGCTTCGCCACGATCGCGGCGTAGGGCGGACACATCCTAGCCGGACGCGACCTGGTCGTGCAGGAGCAGCGGCCATTCGGCCAGGTCGGACGGCGTGCGGGCGACGGTCAAGGTCGACGAGGGCAGCAGATCGGCGAGCGCGTGCGCGGTCGACAGCGGGTGGCCGGGATCGTCGATCCACGCGAGGATCGACGTCGGCGCCGAGATGCCCGCGACGGTGTCGGGTGACGGCAGATCGCTCGATGCGGCTCCGCGGAACACCGACGGCAGCAGATCGGACCCGACGTCCGGCACGGTCTCGGCGACACCGGCCAGGGTCGGCGGCTGCGGGACGGCGCGGCCGGCTTCGATGAAGGCGTCGACGCCGTCGGCCTCGATCCGGTCGGCCGCCGCGCGGTAGTCGTCGGCGACGGCGGCGCGGGTGTCCCACGCCGTCGGGGGGATCATCAGCGTGAGTCCCGAGAAGCGATCCGGGTCGATCGCGGCGGCGTGCAGCAGCGTCCCTGTCCCCATGGACGGTCCGACGCCGTGGACGCGTTCACCGGGGAACCACTCGTCGAGCAGTCGGAGCAGATCCGTCGCGAGTGCGGGCCAGCGGTAGTCGTCCGGGACGGCGCGCCCGGTGGACCGTCCGTGGGCCCGGGCGTCGTACCGCAGGAGTCGAGTGCCGCTCAGACCGCGTCCGAGGTCGAGGCCGAGGGTGCGGTCGCGCGACCGGCTCGAGGTGAGTCCGTGCAGCTGGACGACGGGGCGCCCCTGCTCGTCGCTGAACGAAACGTCAAGGTCCGCACCCGGAACGTGGAATGTCGGCATGGGGTCCTCCTCGAGTTGCGGGCCTGGAGATGATGGGTAGCGTAGCGCCATGAGGCTCACGAACATCGGGCACCTCCGGCTGCCGTTCGGGCGACTGTTCGGCTACGACGTCGCCGTGTCCGACCCGGGAGCCGACCTCCCCGTCTCCTTCGACCAACGTCGACACGTCGGTGCGGGCGACCGCCCGGGCTCGTGGATGGCGTTGTCGTTCCGACTGCCCGACCCGGTGCCCCGCGACGACCTGGCGGCCGCGTGGCTGGCTGTGATCGCCCGCCACGGCACGCTCCGGTCGGTGTTCGTCCCGTCCGACGACGGGCCGCGACTCCGCGCGGTCGACGTGGCGCCGGGCGGCTGGATCGAGCATCGGATCGGACCAGGTCAGGCGGTCAACGACGTGCTCAGGTCGGTGTTCGACGAGTACTGCACGCCGTACTCCAGGCCGTCGCACCGCCTGTGTGTGCTCGAGACGGCGACCGGTCCGACGGTGATCGTCGCGGCCGACCACTCACACGTCGACATGTGGTCGATGCTGGTGATCGTCCGTGACCTGCTCGCATCGCTCGGCGGCCGTCCGAGCGACCTCGCGCCCGCGTTCGTCGAGCACACCCGCGCCCTGCTGGACCGCCCGGCCGCGCCGGACGACGTCCGTGACCGGTGGGCCGAGATCCTCTCCGACAGCGGTGGGACGATGCCGCGATTCCCGCTTCCGCTCGGCTCGCCGGTGATGCACTCCGAGCGGGTGGAGGTCCGCGACGTGTTCGACGTCGACGAGAGCGCGGCGTTCTCCGCGCAGGCGCGCGACGACGGCGTCTCGACGCTGTCGCTCGCCGTGTCGGCGATGACGGCGGTGACCAGGGACCTCGCGGGTGTGCCGTTGCGGGCGGTGTTCCCCGTCCACAGTCGGTACGACTCCTCGTGGCACGAGTCGGTCGGCTGGTTCATCACCAACTCGGTGATCTCGTCCGCCGACCCGGATCCCACGGCCTGCGCCGCGGCGGTACGCGAAGCCGTCCGGCTCGGTTCATGGCCGCTGCGGGACGTGCTCGAACCGTGGGGCGGCGACATGCCGGAGGCTCCGGGCATGTTCGCGATCTCCTGGCTCGACCTGCGGCGACTTCCGGTGCGCGTCGACTCGACGAGCATCGACGCGCAGTACGTCGGAGCGGTCATCGCGACCGACGGGGTGATGCTCTGGTTCATCCTCGACGACGCGGGCCTGCACCTGAGGTGCCGGTACCCCGACACCGACGAGGCCAGACACGGCGTCGGCGGCTGGCTCGACGAGCTCGTCGCACGGCTGCGGGCGAGCGCCCACTCGTCGGCGGGTGACGTCCTTCATGTCGGGGACCGGACGTTCCGTGTGCAGCGCGCCGTCCGGGCCGACGTTCCCGCGGTGGTCGCACTGCTCTCCGACGACGAGATCGGCGGGGCGCGGGAAGGCGCCGAGGTGGAACGGTACGAGGCGGCGTTCGACGTCGTCGCTCGCGACAACGCGCACTATCTCGCCGTGGTGCGGGACGGTGATCGGATCGTCGCGACGATGCAGCTCACCGTCATCCCCGGCCTGTCCCGAGGCGGCACGACGAGGCTGCAGATCGAGGGGCTGCGCGTCGCGGGCGCCTACCGTTCGCTGGGGCTGGGGTCGGCGATGCTCGACTGGGCCCGGTCGCACGGCACGGCGCACGGCGCACGACTGGTTCAGGTGACGACCGATGCGGCCCGTGACCGCGCTCGATCCTTCTACGCCAGGGCCGGTTTCCGGTCCGATCACGTCGGGCTCAAACTCGACCTGTGACCGCAGCGAATTCGTCCGTCTGGACGACACGCTGCGGTGGGGCAGACGAATCGGGCGTTCGACGAGGGGAGTGACCGGCGCAACACCGCGGGCGAGTAGATTCACTCCCGCTGCACGACGCACGAGCTTCGCGAAAGGACGCAGGTGACGACAACCCAGCAGGACGACTCCGCAGTCGACGAGGGCTACCAGCGGGGACTGACTGCCCGCACAGTGCAGATGATCGCCATCGGCGGCGCGATCGGAACCGGCCTGTTCTACGGCGCGGGTGGCGCGATCGAGAAGGCCGGACCTGCGCTTATCCTCGCGTATGCGGTCGCGGGCCTCGCCGTGTTCATCGTGATGCGGGCGCTGGGCGAGCTGATCATCTACCGTCCGGTGTCGGGCGGCATCAGCGAGTACGCCGACGAATTCCTCGGGCGGTTCGCCGGATTCAGTCAGGGCTGGACGTACTGGGCGGTGTGGACGACGACCTGCATGGCCGAGATCACCGTGGCGGGCAAGTACGTCAACTACTGGTGGCCCGTCATCCCGGTGTGGGTGACGGCCCTCGTCGCGCTGATCGTGCTCTTCGGCGCCAACCTGATCTCCGTCGGCCTGTTCGGCCGCGCCGAGTTCTGGTTCTCGGCGATCAAGGTGACGGCGATCCTCGGCATGATCATCATCGGCATCGGGGTGCTCCTGCCGATCGCCGGACTCGGCCCCGACGTCGGCCCGTCGGTGACCAACCTGTGGAACAGCGGAGGCTTCTTCGCGACCGGATTCATGAACGCTCTGCTCAGCCTGCAGATCGTCATGTTCGCCTATGTCGGCGTCGAACTGGTCGGCGTCACCGCGGGCGAAGCGGAGAACCCGCGCGTCACCCTGCGCAAGGCCATCAACTCGGTGCCGTTCCGTATCGGCATCTTCTACGTCGGCTCCCTGATCGTGATCCTCTCGGTACGCAGCTGGAAGGACTTCCACGCGGGGGAGAGCCCGTTCGTCGCGGTGTTCCAGTACATCGGCATCCCCGGCGCGGCCGGCATCGTCAACTTCATCCTGCTGACCGCGGCCCTCTCGTCGTGCAACTCGGGCATCTATTCGACCGGCCGCATGGTCCGGTCCCTCGCGCAACGCGGTGACGCCCCGGCGGCTCTGCAGAAGCTCTCGAGTCGTCAGGTGCCGCTGCCCGGCATCGTGCTGAGCGCCTTCGTCATGGCGATCGGCGTGGTCGTCAACGTGATCGACCCCGAGCACGCGTTCACCTACATCACCGCGGTGTCGACGGTCGGCATCATCGTCGTCTGGGCGACGATCATCATCTGTCAGATGGTGTTCCGACGCCGCGTAGCGGCAGGTCTGCTGCCGGAATCGGACTACAAGGTGCCGTTCGCGCCGTTCAGCACGTGGGGCGCGCTCGGATTCCTTGCGCTGGTCGTCGTGCTGCTGTTCTTCGACAAGGACGGACGCATCGCGCTCATCGTCGGCGCGGTGTGGTTCGCGCTGGTCGGCATCGGGTACGCGGTGTGGTCGCGGAGCGGGACGGGCCACGACGGCGCGTCGGCGGCGGCTCGGTAAGGGGGAGACGTGCCGTCTATCGCGATCATCGGTTCGGGCTTCGGCGGCATCGGCATGGCCGCGTCGCTGAAGGCCGACGGCCATGACGACATCGTCGTCTTCGAGAAGGGCGACGGCGTCGGCGGGGTGTGGCGCGAGAACGAGTATCCGGGCGCGGAGTGCGATGTGCCGTCGCACCTGTACTCGTTCTCGTTCGCGCCGAATCCGGACTGGTCGCGGAGGTTCGCCGGACAGCGCGAGATCCTCGACTACCTGGAACGGTGCGCCGACGACCTGGACGTCCGGCGGCACATCCGCTTCGGCGTCGAGGTGCTGTCGGCGACGTTCGACGACGCCGCAGGCCAGTGGGTGCTCGACCTGGCGGGCGGCGAGACGCATCGGGCCGACGTCCTCGTCGCGGCCACCGGCCAGTTGAGCAGGCCGTCGTATCCGCGCATCGACGGCATCGACGCCTTCGACGGGGCGGTGTTCCACTCGGCGACCTGGGATCACGACTACGACCTGCGCGGCAGGCGGGTGGCCGTGATCGGAACGGGAGCGTCGGCGGTGCAGTTCGTCCCCCATGTGGCGCAGCGCGCGGCGAGCCTGACGTTGTTCCAGCGCAGTGCGCCGCACGTCCTGCCCAAGCCCGACTACCCGTACTCGCCGAGGGCCGTCCGCGCGTTTCGGACCGTCCCCGGACTGCTGCGGGCGTCGCGGTGGGCCACCTACGCGACCTTGGAGCCGCGCGCCCTGGCCTTCATGGGTTTCGACCGACTGATCAAGCCGTACGAACGACGGTACCTGCGGATGCTGAAACGCCAGGTCGCCGACGCCGAGCTGCGTGCCAAGCTGGCCCCGGACGACCCGATGGGATGCAAACGCATCCTGATGTCGAACGACTACTACCCGGCCCTGACGAGGGAGAACGTCGACGTCGTCACCGAGCCGATCAGTCGTGTCGAGCCGGGCGGCGTCGTCACCGACGACGGTGTGCTCCACGAGGTGGACGCGATCATCCTCGGCACGGGATTCGCGGCCACCGAGTTCCTCGCCCCGATGTCGGTGATCGGTGCGGGCGGTGTCGACATCAACGACGCGTGGCGCGGCGGCGCCCACGCGTACCTGGGGCTGAGCGTCTCCGGGTTCCCGAACTTCTTCATGCTGTACGGGCCGAACACGAACCTGTCGCACAACTCGATCGTCTACATGCTCGAGTCGCAGTTCTCCTACGTGTCCAGTGCGGTCGCCGCGTTGGTCCGCACCGGCGCCCGGGCGATGAGCGTGCGCGCCGACGTCGAATCGGAGTTCAACGACACCTTGCAGAAGCGTCTCGCGAAGACGGTGTGGGCGCGCGGCTGTCACGGCTGGTACACGACCGCGGACGGCAAGAACACGCAGAACTGGCCCGGATTCACCTTCGCGTACCGGCGGGCCACACGGACCTTCGACCCGGCGCTGCACGACGTCTCCTGAACGCCGACGAACGGCGCATCCCCAGGGAGTGGGATGCGCCGTTCGCGGGTGAATGCGTTCAGTTCCTCCAGATCATTTGATCTCTGAACGCATGATCCGGTTCACGCCGAAGGCGAGAGGCAGGACGATCCAGATGACCGCGGCGACCACGATGTGCGCCCACTGGGAGCCCGCGGGCCAGTCGCCCTCCAACAGCGGACGCTGAGAGGCGTTGAGGTCGATCCAATCGGTGAGGTGATCATTGATCCACGGAACGATGCTTCCGACGATGCCGATCACGGTGGGCACCACGAAGTACAGCACGATGGCGGCGGGTGTGTTCAGGAGCAGCGCGGCGAACGCGAAGCCCATGAGGACGCCGGTGATCATCGAGAAGACGCTCGCGAACAGGGACACCCCGGTGATCTCCCACGACCCGGCGGGATCGGAGTAGATCAGTCCGCCGATGAGGTTGCCGAGCGCGCCGAGGACCAGTGCGATGACGATGGCCGCGATCGACGCGAGGAGCACGGTGACCAGCTTCGCGACGATGATCCGTTCCCGGCGGGGCTCCATCGTGAACGTCGTCAACGCGTTGCGCTGGCTCCACTCGCTGGTCACGAGGAGGATCGCCATCACCGGCAGCAGGAATCCGAGCGGAGTGGTCATCAGGCCGAAGAAGTTCTCGAACGTGATGGTGTCCGGATGACTCGAGCCGACGATCAGGACGATGACCGCGATCAGCGCGGAGATCGCGGCGATCGAGATCGCCAGCCACATTCCCGCGCGGGTGTCGACGAGCTTGCGGAGCTCCACCTTCACCAGGCGTGACATCGGGATGCCCTGGGCGGCCTTCGTCGGCGGGGTTGCGGTTGTCGCGATCATCGCTGGACTCCCTGGAATGTCGGTTGTTCGCGTTGGGTCTGCTGGGTGAGCTGGAGGAACATCTCCTCGAGTCGGGCTCCGTCGCCGCCGCGCAGTTCGACGAGCGCGACTCCCGCGTCGCGGGCGACGACGCCGACCACGTCCGGCGTCTGCTCGACGGTGAAACCGCCGTCCTGACGCTCGTGGAACGGGATCCCGGCGGTGTACAACGCCTGGCCGAGACGCTGGTCGTCGGCGGAGCGCACCACGGCCCCGGTTCCCGCGAGCAGTTCTTCCTTGGTGCCCTGGGCGACGATCCGGCCGTGTCCGATGACGATGAGGTCGTCGGCGATGATCTCGATCTCGTGCAGCAGGTGCGATGACAGGAGGACGGCTCCGCCGCGGTCCGCGTACTGGCGGAGCAGCGTGCGCATCCAATGGATGCCCGCGGGGTCGAGGCCGTTGGCGGGCTCGTCAAGGATCAGGACCTGAGGGTCGCCGAGCAGCGCGTTCGCGATGCCGAGGCGCTGCCGCATGCCGAGCGAGTAGTTGCGGACGCGGCGGCCGGCCTCCTCCGCGGTGAGGCTGACCATGTCGAGGGCCTCGTCGACGCGGGACTGCGGCGCCCCGATCGTCATGGCGGTCAGTCGGAGGATCTCGGCGCCCGTGCGTCCGGCGTGCTGGGCCGATGCGTCGAGCAGGACGCCGACGCGCGTCGCCGGGTTCGGGATGTCCCGGTAGGCGACGCCGTTGATCGTCGCCGTCCCCGTCCCCGCGGGGGTGAGGCCGGTGATGATGCGCATGGTGGTCGACTTGCCCGCGCCGTTCGGTCCGAGGAAGCCGGTCACCCGTCCCGGCTTGCAGGTGAACGACACATCGTCGACGGCGACGAAATCGCCGTACCGCTTCGAGAGGTTCTTCACTTCGATCATGCGTTCCATCCTGTCGGGCCGCGGCCCGCGGCACATCCGTCTCCGGGATCGAATCGCCTCATCCGAAAGTATGAGACCGATGTCGACCCCGGGAGGAGCGCGCGAGCACTCGCGGCGGGGATAGCCTTGCACTCGTGCGCCCAGAGGACTATCAGCCGACGTTGACCCGGTGGAGCACGTCGTGGCGCGTCCTCGTGGTGTCGGCGATCTCGGTGCTGGCGATGTTGCCGAGGGCGCCGTACCTGCTCGAGGAACATCCGTCGTGGATGGTCGCCGACGTCGCCGTCGGGCTGGTGATGCTCGGCGTGGTGGTCCGCTACCGGCGGACGCACCCGGTGATCGTGGCGACGGTCACGAACGTGGCGGGCGTGTTCTCCGCGTGTGCGGCCGGTCCGGCCGCGTTGGCGCTGGTGTCGTTGTCGACGCGTCGTCGTTGGCGCGAGTTGATTCCCCAGTCGGTCGTGACGATCGTCTGCTCCGTCGCGGGTCTGTACGTGTTGAAGTCGCCGTCGGACGAGCCGATCGGCGTCGCCGACTTCGGGTTCTTGTTCGTCGCCCTCGGTCTGGCGGTGGCCTGGGGTCTGTACATGGGGTCGCGCCGTGAACTGCTTGCGAGCTGGCAGCTGCGGGCGCGGCTGGCCGAGGGCGAACAACATGCGCGGGTGCGGGAGGCGCAGGTCGCCGAGCGGACGCGGATCGCGCGGGAGATGCACGACGTCCTCGCCCACCGGATCTCGACGATCGGCATGCACGCGGGGGCGCTCGCCTTCCGCGACGATCTGCCGCCCGAACAGATCCGGGAGACGGCGCAGACCATTCAGGAGACGTCGCACCTGGCGTTGACCGAGCTCAGGGAGGTGCTCGGCGTCCTGCGGGAGGGGCCGGGCGACGCCGACCCCGAGCCGCCGCAGGCCACCGTCGACGACATCCACGAGTTGATCGAGGAGAACCGCAGGTCCGGGATGCGGATCGACGTCGACTGCGACGCCGACCTCGCCGAGCTGCCGGACGTGCTGGGTCGGACCCTGTACCGGTGTGTTCAGGAGGCGCTGACCAACGCGCGCAAGCACGCGCCCGCGAGTCGTGTGCGGATCGCGATGTCCGGTGGTGTCGGCGACGGATTGGATCTGCTGGTGGTGAACCCGTTGTCCGTGGCGGCCACCGCGGCGCCCGAATCGGGGTTCGGCCTCGTCGGCCTGGCCGAGCGCGTCGCCCTGCACGGCGGCAGGCAGTCGGCGAGGACCGTCGACCGCGCCTTCGAACTGCGGGTGTGGTTACCGTGGCAGGCGTGAGGGAACAGTCCGCGCCGGCCAGACGGCGCATCATGCTCGTCGACGACGACCCGCTCGTGCGGTCGGGGCTCCGGCTGATGCTCGGCGGGAGTTTCGACGTCGTCGCCGAGGCGGGCGACGGTCGAGAGGCGCTCGAACGGTACGAGACGGACCCCGTCGACCTGGTGCTGATGGACCTGCGGATGCCGGTGCTCGACGGCATAGCGGCGACCGGCGAGTTCAAGGGCCTGCCCGACCCGCCCGCCGTGATCGTCCTGACGACGTTCGACGCCGACGACTACGTCGTCCGCGCACTCGCCGTCGGAGCGGACGGCTTCCTGCTGAAGGACACCCCGCCCCGCGACATCGTCACCGCCATCGACAACGTGCTGTCCGGTCAGCCCGCGCTGAGCCCGTCGGTCACGGCCGCACTGATCAAACAGGTGGTCGACGGTCGCGGCGACGACCGCGCGGACCGGGCGGAGAAGGCGGTCGGCGACCTCACCGAACGCGAACGCGATGTGGCCGTCTGCCTGGCGAAGGGGGCGTCGAACGCCGAGATCGCCGCCGAACTGTTCATGAGCGTTCCGACCGTGAAGGCTCACATCTCACACATCTTCGCCAAGCTCGGCGCGTCCAACCGCGTCCAGGTGGCGATCCTCATGCACGACGCGGGCCTCGCCTGATCAGCAGCGGACGTGTCGTACCCGGATGGGACCATCCGGACATGAAGAGGTCTCGCAGACGCGCACCGCGCCAACGTGCGACACCGTGGAACGCCGCGGTGCCGCCGGTACCGACGCGCAAACGCGGTGGTCACTATCTGAGTGCACATCCTCAATCTCCCGAGCGCCAGGCGTGGGCCTTCGCGTACCCGCGCCCGACGTGCCCGTCGTGTCACGGTGGGAAGACGTGGATTCTGGTGGCGGGGCTGTTCGAACCGTGGCCGTCGTGGTATCCCGAGTGGGTCACGTTCGTCGGCTGTGTCGCCTCTCGGTTTGATCACTGCTGCGAGGACTGCGGACAGTTCTGGGCAGTCGACAGTTCCGGTGAGCTGCGCTGCTCCGCCGCTCGAGCCTTTCTTGACGACGAGGTCTTATGGGGCATCCGGCGTCGCTCTGACCCTCGCGGGCGTCGCGCGTGTTTCGAGGCGACCTACCGGGCGAACCAGCTTCGGAATCGGGAGTATCCGAGGAGCATGTGGGTCGGGCCGTACGAGATCCGTGAACTCGACGACGAGGACTATGAGCG
The DNA here is from genome assembly GCF_009932475.1 of Gordonia spumicola. Lineage (GTDB taxonomy): Bacteria > Actinomycetota > Actinomycetes > Mycobacteriales > Mycobacteriaceae > Gordonia > Gordonia spumicola. The sequence goes on along the minus strand of NZ_BJOV01000005.1, from coordinate 2,113,278 downwards.
ACTCGCTGCCGACGGTGTGATCGCTCAGGGAGAGCGTTGGCCGCCTCCTCCGCCCTGGGTTGACGACCACCATTACCCGGTTGGCAGTGATGGGTGACCGGGCGATCAAAAGTCAGTACTGAGATCGAACACCGAGGGAACATTGCCCTCCAGTGTCGATTGCAGTACTGACTTTTGAATCATCTCGATCGCCTGGGGCGTGCGAGCGCGGTGCCTGTCCGGCCTGGTGATCGACAGGATGTCGGCGAGCACACCGTCCCAGTCGTAGAGGATGTCGTCGTAGGTGAGCCGGAGGACGAGCCACCCGTCGACGACCGCTCGGCGATCGCGGTGATGATCGCGTTCGTAGTCTGCTCGACTCGCGTGGTGCAGGACGCTGTCGCACTCGATCAGCAGGCGGCCGACCCGGAGATCGGCGTGCCCCACCCCGGCGACCGGCGGCTGGACGACGACGTCGAAGCCCGCGGACCTGAGTCGGACCCTCACGATGCTCTCCGTCCCGGACTGGGACCGACCGTCCACCCAGCGGAGGCGGCGGAGCACCGCGGGACCAGGCTTGCCCATCGCGGCGAGCAGATCGGCGACGTCGTTTCCCGTCGAGTTGAGGTAGGAGTCGCAGACCGCGACCCACTCGTCGAGGGGAAGGCAGCCGACGGCGTAGAGCAGAGCGACCGGAATGGGGTCGACGGGTTCGCGAGCCGACCGGACGCACCCGCTCGGTGGTCGGCACGCGGGGTTCTTCCCGCTCAGGTTCGAGCTGCGACGTAGATGCAGGCCGTTGTGGCCGGGAGGGGTCCAGAGGCCGTGGAACCTGAGGGCATCGACACAGGTCGACACTCCGCCGTCCCGCACCGCGGACGCGGTGCGCGTGTCGTGATTCGCCGCGGCGAACCATCCCCAACGCAGTTGTATGAGATCGCCGGAGAGAACAGCTCGACGAATCGTCTTCCGATCGAATCCGAGCACTAGCAGCGCGGATGCCGGATACACGCCTGAATCCCTCATACAAGGTCAGACGCGGCGGCTCGGTGTGCGGTTCCCGCGCCACGCGGGCCGCGGTGAACTCGCTACGGTGGAGGGATGAAACCCGGTGACACCGCGCCCGACTTCGCTCTGCCCGACCAGAAGGGCGAGGTCCGACGCTTGTCGGAGCTCCTCGCCGACGGACCCGTCGCGCTGTTCTTCTATCCGGCGGCGTTCACGCCCGGCTGCACCAAGGAGGCCTGCTACTTCCGCGATCTGGCGTCCGACTTCGCGACGGCGGGAGTCCAGCGGATCGGCATCAGCCGCGACGATGTGACGAAGCAGAGCGACTGGACCGACAAGCACAGTCTCGACTACCCGCTGTTGGCCGACGTCGACGGCGCCGTCGCCGAGGCGTACGGGGTGCGCCGCAGCAGACTGTTCGGGGCGATCGGCATGCCGACCAAGCGCACCACGTTCGCGATCCGCGCCGACGGCACCGTCGCCGACGTCATCGCGTCCGAGGTGAACATGAACGTCCACGCCGACCGCGCCCTCAAAGCACTCGGTTGATCCTTCGAGAACCCGGCGTCGACGACTACCCGGCGATCGTCGGTGTGTGGCGGAGCGCGGTGACGGCCACCCACGACTTCCTCGCGACCGAGCACTTCGCCGAGATCGAGCGGGCGTTGCCCGGGGACTACCTGCCGAATGTGACGCTCACCGTCGCCGAGCATCAGGGTCGGATCGTCGGGTTCTCCGGCGTCGCCGAGAACCGTCTCGAGATGCTGTTCGTCCACGACGACGTCCGAGGGACGGGGGTGGGCACTCGTCTGCTCGATGACGCGATCGAGCGGCTCGAAGTCACGGAACTCGACGTCAACGAGCAGAACCCGCATGCCGTCGAGTTCTACCGTCGCCGGGGCTTCGAGCAGGTCGCCCGCTCGGACCTCGACGGCGACGGCCTACCGTACCCGATCCTCACCCTCGCCTTGCGGCGGTAGCGCTCAGGCCGGGACCGCGGGCCGTCCGGCGCGCACACGATCCGGGTCGGGCACCGGGACCGCGTCGACGAGGGCGCGCGTGTAGTCGGTGACCGGAGAGGCGAAGAGGTCGTCGGCCCACCCGGTCTCCACGAGTCGGCCCGAGCGGAGCACGGCCACCCTGTCGGACACCTGCCGGACGACGGCGAGGTCGTGGCTGATGAACAGTGCGGCGAACCCGAATTCCGACTGCAGGTCGGCGAAGAGTTCCAGCACCTTGGCCTGCACCGACACGTCGAGGGCGCTCGTCGGCTCGTCGGCGATCAGCAGTTCCGGACTCGCCGACAGTGCCCTGGCGAGGGCCACGCGTTGACGCTGTCCGCCCGACAGTTCGTGGGGCAGTCGGGCGGCGAACGACGTCGGCAACTGCACCGCGTCGAGCAATTCGGAGACTCGTCGATCACGGGACGCGCGGTCGCCGATGCGCTGGATGTCGAGTGGTTCGCGGATCGACTCGCCGATCCGCAGCCGCGGATTCAGGGACGCGGTCGGGTCCTGCGGGACGAACGCGATACGGCGACGCAGCGCGCGCAGACGTGCCCCACGGGCCGTCGAGACGTCCTCGCCGTCGATCAGGATGCGACCGTCGGCCACCGGCACCAGCCCGCCGATCGCCCGGCCGAGCGTCGTTTTGCCCGATCCGGACTCGCCGACCACCCCGAGGACCTCGCCAGGCGCGACATCGAGGGTGATCTCAGACAGCGCGGTGTGCGGTCGCGATCCGAAGCGTCCCGGGTGCCGGACGGTGACGTCCTCGATCTCCAGGATCGGGTCGTCGACGTCCGCGGTCGGCGGGCTCTCCGGCACGCCGGTGAGGCGGGGGACCGCCGCGAGCAGTCGCCGAGTGTACGGTTCGCGCGGAGCCGCGAACAGGCTGTGCACGTCGCCGGTCTCGATGGTCTCGCCGAGTTGGACGACGACCACCCGGTCGGCGATCTCGGCGACGACACCGAGGTTGTGGGTGATCAACAGGATGCCGGCCCCGGTGCGGTCGCGGAGCCGGACCAGCAGGTCGAGGATGTCGCGTTGCACCGACACGTCGAGTGCGGTGGTCGGCTCGTCGGCCAACAGCAACGCCGGATCGCCGGCGAGCGCGAGAGCGATCACCACGCGCTGCTTCTGTCCGCCCGACAACTGATGCGGATAGTGGCCGAGCCGGGTCGCCGGATCGGGGATCTCGACGAGAGTCAGGAGTTCGAGTGCACGGCGTCTGGCCTCGGCTCGTGAGAGCCTGCCGTGCCGGGTCAGGGCCTGCCGGAGTTGCCAGCCGACGGTCTGCACGGGGTTGAGCGCGGTCTGCGGCTCCTGGAAGATCATCGCGACCCGGGCGCCGCGGACCGACGTCCACTCGTGTTCGTCGAGGTCGAGGACTTCGAGTCCGTCCACCTTGACCGAACCGGTGGCTTTCGCCTTCGGCGGAAGCAGGCCGATGGCGGCCCGCGCGGTCATCGTCTTGCCCGATCCGGATTCGCCGACGAGCGCGACGATCTCGCCCGCGTCCACGTGCAGGCTGATGCCCGCGACGGCGGGCCGCGGATAGTCGAATGTGACGTGGAGGTCGGTGACCTCGAGTGCTCGTGTCATGTCTACTGGCTCCTTCGGTCGGACGAGATCGACTGCGCGATCAGATAGAGGCCCAGGACGAGGGCCGATACGACGATGAGTGGGCCGAGCGCAAGCCAAGGGTCGGTCTCGAGGTAGCCGTTGCCCGCGGCGAGGAGGCCGCCGAGCGACGGGGTCGGCGGCACCACTCCGATCCCGAGATAGCTCAGCGCTCCGCTGATGAAGACGCCGAGCGACAGGGACAGCGCGAACTGCACTCCGAGAGCCTCGACGGAGTTCGGCAGTACGTGCCGGAACAGGATCCGGCCACCGCCCGCGCCGCTCACCCGGGCGGCCTCGACATACGGCTGTTCGCGGACCCGCAGCACGGACGTCCGCACGAGTCGACCGAAGATCGGGATCTCGGCGATCGCGATGACGATCCCGACGGTGACCGCCCCCGGTTCGAGGATCGCGACCAGTGCGATGCCCAGGATGAGGGCGGGGAACGCGAGGATCACGTCGAAGACGCGCTGGACCACGCCGTCCGCCCGCCGGAACGAGACGCCGACCAGCCCGACGAGCGTGCCGACGGCCGCGCCGACCGGCACGGCGATCGCCACGATGAGCAGGTCGACGCGGATGCCGGAGACGATGCGCGACAGGACGTCCCGGTTCACGTCGTCCGTGCCGAACCAGTGCTCGGAACTCGGGGCCAACAGGTAGGCCCCGTCGATCTGCTGGTCGGGCGCGTAGGAGACGAGCAGCGGCCCGAACACTCCGGCGAGGACGACTGCCAGCACCAGGAACGTGCCGACGAGTCCGGACCCACGGAACACGCTCTTCCACACCGGACGCCGGATGGGCCGGGAGTCGCGGTCGGACGGCGACTCGGGGATCAAACCCGGGCCGAGGTCGGTCGGCGACGAGTCGACGGAGGAGAGGGTGGTTGTCATGCGGCGGCACCTGCCAATCGGATTCGGGGATCGAGCCATGCGTGGACGACGTCCGCGGCGAGTTGGATGACGACGAACACCGTCACCGACAGCAGGACGAGGATCTGGACGAGCGGATAGTCGCGTGCGGAGATGCCCTCCTCGGTGAGCAGGCCGAGCCCGGGCCAGCCGAATATCGACTCGACCAGCACGGCGCCGCCGAGCAGGGCTCCGACGATGAGACCGAAAGCGGTGATCGTCGACGGCAACGCGTTGCGCAGCGCGTGATGGCACACCACGTCGCGTCGAGACGCGCCGGTAGCGATCGCCGTGACCGCGTACGGCTGGGTCAGTTCGGTCTGGAGAGCCTCGGTGAGGAACCGCGCGAGCATCGCGCCCGCGGGCAGGCCGAGGGTGATCGCGGGCAGGGCGAGGTACTGCGCCGTGATCCACAGGTCGTCGGTGAAGCCGTCCGGGGGAGTGCCGCCCGCCGGGAGGAGCCGCCAGCGGACGCCGAAGAGGAAGATCAGCGCGATGCCGACCACGAAGGTCGGCAGGGCGATCGCGACTGCGTTGACTCCGGTCAGCAGTGCGCTGAGCCACCTGGTGGGTCGGATGGTCGCGGCGAGGCTCAACGCCACACCGAGGGCGGTCGCGACGACGGCGGCGGCCGACGTGAGGACCAGGGTGTTGGTGAGGCCGAACGACACGAGGTCGCCGATGCTGCCGCCCACCTGATAGCTCGTCCCGAAGTCGAGGGTGAGGACGGATCCGATCCAGGAGAGGTATTGGGCGCCGAAGGCGCGGTCGAGGCCGAGGCCGTGGCGGATCGCGGCGAGGTCGGCCGGAGTGGCGTCCGGGCCGGCCAGCGCGGCCTCCGGACCGCCGGGTATGAGGCGCAGGACGGCGAAGATCAACAGGGATGCGGCGAACAGGACGACGAGCGCCGTCGGGATCCGCCGGAGAAGGTATCTGGTCATGTCATGACCTCCGATCGGGGTTGGCGAGGCTGGTGCCCGCGAAGTGGAATTGGACGCGGCGGTCCCAGTCGACGCCGCGCACGTTCGGCGACGCCGTCGCACGCTGGATCACGACACCGATCTCGACCAGGAACAGGTCGTTCAGCCAGACCGAGTCGAGCCTGCGATAGGCGGCGAGGGCGGCGGGCGACGACGGGTCCGCCGTCTTCCACGCGGCGTCGGCGGCCGACGCGTACTCGGCGCTGACGAAGTTCGAGGCGTTCTTCGCAGCGTTGAACGGGTACGCCGACACGGCGAGCGTCGACGGCGTGAACTGGGCGAACGCGTGCTCGAGCACCCAGAGACCGGAGAACTGTCCGCCGATCAGCTTCGCCGCGTGCACGGTCTGATCGTTGGGGACGAGCCGCGCGGTGATCCCGACGTCCTTCAGGTTGCTCTGGACGATCTCGGCGACGATGCGCGACGTGCCGCCCTGCGTCGAGTAGTCGAGGTCGATCGGCGCGACAGGCGGCAGGTCGCGCAGGATCGCGCGAGCCTTGGCGACGTCGCGGGTGAAGGTCCGGTTGGCCGCGGCGTCGTAGGCGGGCGACGTCGTCGGCCACGGGAGGTTCACCGGGTATCCGGAGCCCTGGTAGACGTCGTCGATGATGCGGTCGCGGTCGACGGCGAACGCGATCGCCCGGCGGACCCGAGGGTCGGCGAGGGCGGGGTTCGCGACGTTGACGCCGATGTACGCCTGGCTTTCGGCTCCGGTGAACTCGATGTCGTCGAAACCGTATCGGCTGGTCGCGAGCTTGCGGTCGTGTGCGGTGAGTCCGGCAGGGTCGACGACGTCGAGCTGGCCGGTCCGCAGGCGGGTGTACAGGGACTTCGGGTCGTTGCCCTCGACGAAGGTGATCTTGTCTAGCGCGGGTGCGCCGCCCCAGTAGTCGTCATTGCGCACGAGGACGACCGTCGAATTGGGTGTCCACGACGAGAACCGGAACGGCCCGGTGCCGTTGAACGTCCGGCCCGCCTTGAGCCCGTCGATCGTCGTCGCGTCGATGACGGGCGCCGAGTCGAGGAGGTCGAACACGTTGCCGAGCGGATGGGCGAACCGGAGGATCACGCGGTGCGGATCGCTGACGTCGTAGCCGGTGATGGCGGCGGCCGTCCGCTTGAACTGCGGCTTCCACGGTCCGGCGAGGTAGGCGAGGAGCGACTGCTGCACGTCGGACGACGTGAACTCGCGCCCGTCGTGGAATCGCACGCCCGTGCGGAGGTCGAGCGTCAGCGACAGACCGTCGGGAGCGAGGGTCCATCCGGTCGCAAGGGACGGGCGCGGTGTGGACGAACGATGGTCGAGCGTGATCAGGGTGTCGTACACGTTGGCGACGATGTGGCCGTTGAGGCTGCCGGTCCCGATCTGCAGGAACTTGGCGGGCGAGATGTCGCCGAGCACGCCGACCCGGAGATCGCCGCCGCGCACCACCGCGCCGGTCCGACTCGACTGGCTCTGCTGCGCGTCCACCGCACTACGGCAACCGGTGAGCCCGACGACGGACAGGAGTGTCAGCGTCAGCGCGCACAGGGCGCGGGTGAACGGGTGTCGGAGCATCGTGGAGTCTGCTTTCTCATTCGACGGCGTGGTTGGCATCGAATGATTCACCACATCCGTGAATCGATCGCTGTTTCCGATCACGGAGATTCGAAGTTTTGACGCGACCTGACGATGTCGACGACATTGTTGTCTCACCGAATTCCCCGACGACATTCCCGGGTGCTTCTCGTTCTCTGCCACCAGAGCGAGCGCAGCGAATCGAAAGGCTCACGATGAACGACATTCCCGAATATGCGCGCGGATACGCCGACTTCGGCGGGACCATCGGACGGACCACGTCCGAGTCGACCGCATGGTGGCCGGACGACGATGCCGCCGACGGCCGACGGCCGAACATCGTCGTGGTGCTCGTCGACGACCTCGGCTACTCCGACATCGGACCGTTCGGCGCCGAGATCCCGACGCCGAACATCGACAGGCTCGCCGACAGCGGCTACCGCCTGAGCAACTACCACACGACGCCGGTCTGCTCACCCGCCCGCGCCGCACTGCTGACCGGCGTCAACCCGCATCGTGCCGGGTACGGCAGCGTCGCCAACTCCGACCCGGGCTTTCCCGGCCTGCGGCTGGAACTCGCCGACGACGTCCTGACGCTGCCGGAGATCCTCCGGGAGTCGGGGTATGCGACGTTCGCCGTCGGCAAGTGGCACCTGGTCCGGGACGCCGACATGAGTCCGGGCCGGTCACGGAAGTCGTGGCCGTTGCAGCGCGGATTCGACAGCTACTACGGCTCGTTGGAGGGCCTCAACTCGTTCTTCCACCCCAACCAGCTGATCGCCGACAACTCGGTGGTCGACGTCGACGAGTACCCGGAGGGCTACTACGTCACGGACGACCTCACCGACCGGGCGGTCTCGCAGATCAAGGCGCTGCGTGCCCACGATGCGGACAAGCCGTTCTTCCTGTACTTCGCGCACATCGCGATGCACGGTCCGCACCAGGTGAAGGCGGACGGCCTCGATCGCCACCGCGGCCGCTACGCCGACGGCTGGGACGAGGTGCGGCGTCGCCGGTTCGCCAGACAGGTCGCCGACGGGCTGTTCGCTCCCGGCACGCCGATCCGGGAGCGCAACACCGAACCAGGGTACGACGCGCCGCCGTGGGACGATCTGTCCGACGACGAGAAGCGTCGCTACCAGCGCTATCAAGAGGTCTACGCGGCGCTCGTCGACAGCGTCGACCAGAGTGTCGGCCGGGTCCTCGACCTGCTCGACGACCTCGGCGAACTCGATGACACGATCGTGGTCTTCACCTCGGACAACGGGGGCACCGCGGAGGGCGGAGCGGAGGGCACGCGCTCGTACTTCAGCCGGTTCGTGCACGGTCCGGTGCCGCCCGACTGGGAGCCGGACGTACCGCATGACGAGGAGCTGATCGGCTCGGCCGAGATCGGCGTGCACTACCCGCGCGGCTGGGGGCAGGCGTCGAACACCCCGTTCCGGTTCTACAAGGGGCAGACGTTCGCCGGCGGCGTGCGGGTGCCGTTCGTGCTGTCCTGGCCGGGGGGACTGGCCCGGTCCGGCGACGACGACGGCGTCCGCCGACAGTTCGCGTACGTCACCGACCTCGCGCCGACACTGCTGGACCTCGCGGGCGTGCCGACTCCGGGGACACGGCACGGGCTCGCCGCGGCTCAGCGGGACGGCGTCAGCGTCGTCGACGTCTTGCGGTCGCCCGACGCGGCGTCGCCGCGCACCGAGCAGTACGCCGAGTTCGGCGGACACCGAGGCTTCTACCGCGACGGCTGGAAGTTGCTGTCGCTGCACGACGACGCGCCCGAGCACGTGGATCGTCCCAGGTGGGAGTTGTACGACGTGCGTTCCGATCCCGCGGAGACCACCGATGTCGCGGCCGAGCATCCCGATGTCGTCGCCGAGCTCGCCGCTGCGTGGGACAGGGCGGCCTGGCACAACACGGTGTTCCCGCTGTTCGACTCGGTCGGCGACCAGATCAGGCGGCGCCCGTCGGAGGCGCAGCGGTTCGCGTCGTCGGTGCGGATCCTGCGCGGCACGCCGACGCTGGAGCGATACCGGTCGAGCAGGTTGATCGCCTACCGGGACTTCGACGTGGACGTCGAACTCCGAGACTGGGGGCCCGACGAGGAGGGGGTTCTCGTCGCGCACGGCGACGTCCAGGGCGGGTACCTTCTCGTCGTCGAGGACCGGACCTTGACGTTCGTCTACAACGCGTATGGCCGGGTCAGCCGCGTGTCCGGTCCCCTGCCGGACGGGACCGGCAGGGTGACCCTGTCGGCGCGGGCGTCGGCCGACGTCCGGTGGGACTTCACGATCGTCGCGGCGTCGGATCAGGGCGAGTCGGTGATCGCCGAACTGCCGCGGGCGGTCCAACTCGTCGGCATGGCGCCCTGGACGGGTGTCTCGGTCGGATTGGACGCGCGCGGTCCCGTCGACTCGGACCTGCGCGCCAGGCGCGGTGTGTTCCGGGCGCCCGCATCGCTCGTCGCCGTCACGTACACGCCGGGACCGGTCCGGGTCCCGGTGGACATTCGACGCACGATCGACGACCGGGCGGCGGACGCCGCCGATTGAGCGCACTTGCGATCACGATGAGTCGATATGTGGCGGGGCGCCGCCGGAATCGGTTTCATTCACTCCACACGACGAGATGTCGCTGACATTCTCGTATTCATATTCTGCAGACCTCCGGTGAAAGGACAACAATCATGACCATCGCCACGATCAATGATCACGCCGACCGTGCGGCGGCCGCCGAAAGCATCTATTCCGACGCCGGGATATCGGTCGAGAAATTCGGGGAGCACATCGGCGCGAGAATCAGCGGGGTCCGTTTGGGCGGTGACATATCTGACGAGCAGACGGAGGCGATCCGCCTCGCACTCGCCGTCAACAAGGTCGTCGTCTTCAGCGGTCAGGAGCATCTCGACGACGACGGTCAGTACGCGTTCGCCACCCGGCTGGGGGAACCGACCCTGCCGCATCCGACCGTCACGTCCAAGGGCAGTCAACTGCTGACCATCGAGGGCGCCGCGAACAGTTGGCATACGGACGTGTCGTTCGTCGACCGGGTCCCGAAGGCGTCGATCCTGCGTGCCGTCACCCTGCCGACGTGGGGCGGGGCGACGACGTGGGCGTCGACCGTCGCCGCGTACGAGCAGTTGCCCGCGCCGCTGCGGGCGTTCGCCGACACCCTGTGGGCCAAGCACTCCAACCTGTACGACTACGTGACGTCCGAGCACGGCGGCGGCGAGCGGGAGACGAGCCGCCGAACCGAGCACTACCGAGAGTTCACGAGCTCCGAGTACCAGACGCTGCATCCCGTCGTCCGGGTGCACCCGGAGACCGGGGAGCGCAGCCTGCTGCTGGGTCACTTCGTGAAGGAGTTCCACGACCTGAAGCCCGGCGAGTTCGCGGCCCTGTACCAGGTCTTCCAGAATCGGATCACGAAGCTGGAGAACACGTTCCGGTGGAACTGGAGTCTCGGCGACGTCGCGATCTGGGACAACCGTGCCACCCAGCACTACGGGATCGCCGACTTCGGTGCGCAGGAACGACGACTGCACCGCATCACCCTCGCGGGCGACGTGCCGGTGAGCGTCACGGGGGAGTCGAGCCGGGTCATCACCGGCGACGCGTCGCACTACTCGGGCATCGACGAGCCGCGCCGACTGGGCGTCTATGCGGCCTGATCCTTCGCCGTGAACCAGATCGGCCCGGTCAGCAGCCAGACGACGGTGACGACTCCGAGCATCCCGAAGCCGCCGAAGAGGGCTTCGCGTTGGGCGTCGTCGGCGACGGTGTAGCCGAGGGTCGCGGTGATGGCCGCGGCGATGGCGACCGCGCCGAGCCACCGGCCGAAGTCGGCCCACTCGTGCCGGGCCCGCACCGGACCGGTCGGCGGGATCGGCGCCGGGGCGGGCCCGCCGACGAATCGGTGGGCGAAACGCACGTCGGCCCATCCGATCATCCGATGGCCGAACATCAGGGTGCCGCCGAGGTAGATCGGCGCGAGGCGGTGCGCGAACTCGACGTCGCCGCCGCGCGCCAGGTCGACGGTCACGGCGATCAGCAGGATCAGGTCGACGAGGGGGACGCAGGCGAGGACGATCGTCGACGCGCGGGTGCGGCGTGCGAGATATCGGAGGGCGAGCCCGGCGACGACGAACGCCCAGAATCCGACCTCGCAGGCTCCGATGGTGATCAGGACGGGGTTCATGGATTCACCGTGCCCCGCGCGCACCGAGCCGCACATCCGCCGATCGTCGTCGCGAGGTCGTACTTTCGGGGGACCCACGCGGGAGCCGGGTGTGCTGTAGTTGGGCACGATGACGATCCGATTCCACCGAGACGGCCTTGTGACGGCGGCGAACCTGATGGCCGTCGGCACCCTTGTCGTCGGTCTGCTCATGTGGGCGGCCGGATCCTTCGTCTTCTTCACCGACGTCGACCGGTATCCCTGGTACGGAAAGCTCGGGATTCTGTCGGCGGCGTTCGTCGTCCAACTGTCGGCCCAGCGCAGACCCGCCGTCGCGCTCGGCGCGATGGGCCTCCTGGTGGCGCTCGACGCGTACGCGGGACCGTCGCTTCCGTTGTGGATCGCCGTGTCGGACGTGATGTACATCGGTGTGGTCCGCGGGTCGGATCGCCTCCGACGTGTCGTGATCGTGCTCGGCGTCATCGCCACCGTCGCCGGGGCGGTCGCCGGAGTGATCGCCGGGGGCGCGCGTGCCGGTGTGCTGACCGGACTGATCGGCGTTGCTCTTCTGCTGTCGCCGATCGGCTACGGACTGTCCGTGGTCGCGACCCGGCGCGCGGCCGACGCACAGAAGTCGGCCGCGGTCGCGCAGGCACAGGCCGAACGGTCGGCCGCACTCGCCGATGAACGCCGACGGCTCTCTCGCGAACTGCACGACACCGTCGCCGGGCACGTGTCGGCGATAGCGATCCTGTCTGAGGCGGCGCGCGACGCCGATGAGCCCGGACCCGTTGTCGAATCCATCCGCGGGAACTCGCTCGCGGCACTGCGCGAGCTGCGGGCGATGATCGATCTGCTGGCCGCCGACGGGGACGACATCACAACCGTCCGCTGGTCGTCGCTCGATCCGCTGATCGCCGCCGCCGACGCCGTCGGCTCGACGGTCACCGTGAACGGCGACACGGCCGGGATGCCTCGTCGACTGGAAGCCGTCGTCACTCGGATCGTCGGTGAGGCGCTCGCGAACGCGACCAAGCATGCACCCGGACATCCGGTGGCCGTTGAACTGTCAGGCACAGGCGACACCGTGCACCTGACGGTCCGGAACGGGTGGACCGGGGCAGAGCCGTCGACGACGGGACAGGGGTTGGCGAACATGCAGATCAGGGCGGAGAGCGTCGGGGGCCACCTCGACGCGCGGCCGGTCGGACAGGAGTGGGTCGTGAACGCGGAGCTTCCCCGGTGAGCGACACGACGAGGCGGGTCCGCGTGGTGCTCGCCGACGATCACGCGGCCGTCCGGGAAGGGCTGCGGATGGTGCTCGAGGCATCGGGGCGGATCAGTGTGATCGGAGAGGCGGCCGACGGCGCCGCCGCGATCCGGCTCGCGTCGGAACTGCGGCCCGACGTCGTGCTGATGGACGTCCGGATGCCCGGCGTCGACGGTCTGGCGGCCACGGCGGCCGTCACCGCCGCGACCGACGCGCGCGTACTGGTGCTGACGACGTTCGGCCTCGACGAGTACGTCGTCGGCGCGTTGTCGGCGGGTGCGTCGGGCTTCCTGCTGAAGACCGCGTCCGGCGCCGAGCTCGTCGACGGGACGCTGCGGGTCGCCGAGGGCGACGCCGTCCTCGACGCGGGCGTCACCAGGGCGGTCGTCGACGCCATGCGCGACCGGCCGGCACCGACGGTTCCCGACCTCTCGGCGTTGACCGACCGTGAACGCGATGTGCTCGGCGGTGTGGGTGCGGGATTGTCGAACGCGCAGATCGCGCGCCGATTGGGGATCGGGGAGTCGACGGTGAAGACGCACGTCTCGCGAGTGCTGACGAAACTCGAGGCGCCGTCGCGGGTTCAGGCCGCGGTGATCGCCGCGGCCGCGGGGTTGGTCTAGGGTGTGTCTCCCACGTCCGCCGGTCCTGTCGCGGCAAGTGCGCCGTAGAAGAGCAGGAACGATGTCGCCGCCGCGGCATTGAGCCCGAAATCGCGGACGCGCACGTGGGCGCTGACGGCGAGCGTGAAGTAGACCGTCAGCATGATCGCCGTCAGACGCGCGAGGGTGGGCGATCGCGTCACGGACGCCAGACCGATCGCGGACGCACCCTTCACCACGGGGAAGATCCACCGATTGGTCTGCGGATACTCGACGGTGTCGAGGCAGCGGGTGATGTATGGGATGGGGCCGATGCAGGCGGCTGCGTCGGCGGCCTGCCCGACTGCGGCGAGCCGGTACACGCGCGGGTCACGGATGAGGTCGGTCGGTGCGGTCATGTTCCGACCGTAGGACGATCGGTGGTCCGCGGCAATGGTCCGCGGTGGTGACTGAACGCACCACGATGGGGCATTGGTCTCGCGGTCCGCTGTGGGTATGGTCGGGGGGTGGCCGGAATCCGGCCCCCGGACGAGCTCACCGTACCCGGCCTGCGACAAGACGGTGTTCCTTCGAAAGGGGATCATCATGTCGTGGATCATTCTTGTCGTGTCCGGGCTGCTCGAAGCGGTATGGGCCACCGCCCTCGGTAAGTCGGAGGGATTCAGCCGCCTCTATCCATCGGTCGTCTTCGCCGTGGCTCTGGTCGCCAGCATGGCGGGACTGGCGTTCGCGATGCGCGATCTGCCGATCGGTACGGCCTATGCGGTCTGGGTCGGCATCGGGGCCACCGTCACCGTCGTCTACGCGATGGTCTCCGGCGACGAAGCGGTCAGCATGATCCGGATCATGTGCATTCTCGCGATCGTCGGCGGAGTGGTCGGCCTCAAACTCGCGTCCTGACGAGAACAGCGGGCGGCCGAGTGATCTCGGCCGCCCGCTGCACTGGTCTGATCAGTGGCCGGTGAGCTTGTCCTTGACGGCGTCGATGCCGTCCTTCACCTTGTCTGCCACCTCGGTGGCCTTCTCGCGAACCGCGGCGAGTCCCTGGTCGGCCTGTCCCTCGGCCTTGAGGTCGTCGTCGCCGATCGCGGCGCCGGTCGCCTCCTTGGCTCGGCCCTTCAGATCGTCGGCCTTGTTCTGTGCGTCGTCTGCGAGTCCCATGATGTGAAATCTCCCTTCGATCGAGCGCTCCAACCCCTGCGGGTGGTCGTCCGATTGGACGACACTCCCGACGGTACCGAAGGACGGCGGATCTGGCACCGATCGGAATCGTCGTGGTTTCATCCCCCGCGCGCGGCGGATCGACGATCAGAAATCGCCGTGAGCTGCACGAAGGGAGCGAATGGCTGTCACCAGGGCGCGCGACTGCTCAGCGGGCATTCCTATGTCGGCGAACACAGTGTTCAGGGCGGCAGTGGCGCATTCCACACGGTCGCGGCCCGCATCGGTGATCGCCACGAGCGTCGTCCGGCCGTCGGTCGGGTGTGGTCGACGTTCGACGAGGTCGGCATCGACCAGCCGTGCGATGGCGCTCGTCGTCGATGAGACGTGCACCTGCAGGCGGTCCGACGCCTTCGAGATCGGAAGTTCGCCGTGCCGGGTGAAGGCCAGCAGTCGGAGCAGTTCGAAGCGGGCGAACGTCAGTCCGAACGGCTTCAACTCCTGCTCGACACGCGCCAGCATGATCTGATGCGCACGCATCACGGACGTGACCGCTTCCATGCCGTCGGCGATCTCGCCACCCCAGCCCGCGTCCTCCCAATTGCGGCGGGCCCGCGCGATCGGATCACGGTCGTCTCGCACGGGCCCTCCCCAGTTCTCGTCGGTCAACGCGATGACCGGTCAACGCAAGGTGTCGATTATCGCACTGAAGTCGAGGTGACCGTGGTCGGCGGCGTACGCGGCGTACAACTGCGCCGCGTGCGAGCCGAGTGGAGCCGACGACCCCGTGGTCGACACCGCGTCCATCGCGAGCCCGAGGTCCTTGTTCATCAGCGACGTGGCGAATCCCGGCCTGTAGTCGTTCTCCGACGGCGCCGTCGGGACGGGGCCGGGCACCGGGCAGTTGGTGTGCAAGGCCCAGCAGTTGCCGGTCGCGCCGGTCACCACGTCGTACAGGGCCTGATCGGCGAGTCCAAGCTTCTCGGCGAGGACGAAAGCCTCGCCGACGGCGATCTGCTGGACGGCGAGGATCATGTTGTTGCACAGCTTGGCGGCCTGACCGTTCCCGGATCCGCCGCAGGGGACGATCTTGCCTGCCATCGGATCGAGCACCGGTCTCGCGGCCTCGACGGACGCGTCGTCGCCGCCGACCATGAACGCGAGCGTGCCCGCTGTCGCACCCTTCACCCCTCCCGACACGGGGGCGTCCACCTGCAGCATTCCCGCGTCGAGCGCCTGCCGGTTGATGTGGCGGGCGTCGTCCACCGAGATCGTCGACGAGTCGATGAACACGGTTCGCGCCGCGGCCTTGGGGAGGACGGCGTCGTACACGGACCTCACGATCGCGCCGCTCGGGAGCATCGTGATGACCGCGTCGGCGCCGTCGACCGCCGCTTCCGCGGACTCGGCCGCGCCGACGCCGTGCTCGACGGCGTGGGCCACGGCGTCGGCCGACAGGTCGAATCCGACGACGGTGTGGCCCGCGGCGATCAGGTTGGCTGCCATCGGTCCGCCCATGTTGCCCAGGCCGAGGAATGCAATCGTGCTCAACGCTTCTCCTTTGTGACGCGGGCGGCTTCGGCGCGGCCGATCACCATCCGCATGATCTCGTTGGTGCCTTCCAGGATGCGGTTCACGCGCAGATCGCGGACGATCTTCTCCACGCCCGTCTCATGCAGGTAGCCGTACCCGCCGTGCAACTGCAGGGCCTGGTCGGCGATCGTGAAGCAGTGCTCGGTGACGAACCGCTTCGCCATCGCGCACAACTCGACCTTGTCGGGGTCCCCGGAGTCGAGGGCGCCCGCCGCTCGCCACAGCATGAGCCGGGAGGCCTCCAGGTTCATCGCCATCTCGGCGATCGTGGCGCGGATCGTCGGCTCGTCGATGAGCGCGGAGCCGAACGCCTGCCGGTCGGCGACATACTGCAGCGCCGCGTCGTAGGCGGCCTGTGCGCCCCCGAGCGAGCACGCGGCGATGTTCAATCGCCCGCCGTTGAGCCCGTTCATGGCGATCGAGAAGCCCGTGCCCTCGCCGTCGACGCCGCCGAGCATCGCGTCGGCGGGGACGCGGGCGTCGTCGAAGATCACCTGGGCGGTCGGCTGACTGTGCCAGCCCATCTTGGCCTCGGCCGGTCCGAACGAGAGCCCGGGGGTGTCCTTCTCGACGACGAACGTCGAGATCCCCCGGGCGCCCGCGTCGCCGGTGCGTGCCATGACGACGTACACGTCCGACACCCCGCCTCCGGAGATGAACTGCTTGGAGCCGCGGAGCACCCAGTCGTCGCCGTCACGCCTGGCCGATGTCGACAGCGCGGCGGCGTCCGAGCCCGCGCCGGGCTCGGTGAGGCAGTAGCTCGCCAGGCGTTCCATCGACGCCATCGTCGGCACGAAGCGTTTGCGCTGCTCGTCGGTGCCGTATGTGTCGACCATCCACGTGCACATGTTGTGGATCGACAGGAACGCCGCAGTCACCGGATCGGCCTTCGCGAGTTCCTCGAAGATCCGGACGCCGTCGAGCCTGGTGAGCCCGGAGCCGCCGACGTCCTCGCTGGTGTAGATCGCGGCCATGCCGAGCGACGCGGCCTCCACCATCTCGTCGACGGGGAAGTGTTTCGTGGCATCCCATTCCAAGGAGTGCGGGGCCAGGCGTTTGCGCGCGAAGTCGCGCGCCGTCTCGACGACGATCCGGTCGTCGTCGTTCAGAACCGGGTAGGGCATGCCCGAGCCTCAGTTCATCGTCGGGATGGAGAACTCGGCGCCGTCCTTGATGCCGGACGGCCACCGTGACGTGACCGTCTTGGTCTTCGTGTAGAACATGATCGACGCGGGTCCGTGCTGGTTGAGGTCGCCGAATCCGGAGCGCTTCCAGCCGCCGAACGTGTGGTAGGCGACGGGCACCGGGATCGGCACATTGACGCCGACCATGCCGACCTCCACGCGCGAGGTGAAGTCGCGGGCGGCGTCGCCGTCGCGAGTGAAGATCGCGACTCCGTTGCCGTACTCGTGCTCGGTGGGGAGGGCGAGCGCCTCCTCGTAGTCCGCGGCCCGGACGATCGTGAGGACGGGACCGAAGATCTCATCCGTCCAGATCGACATGTCCTTGGTGACGCGGTCGAAGAGGGTGGGGCCGAGGTAGTAGCCGCCGGAGATGTCGACGCCGTTGAACTGCGCGTCGTCGCTGCCGCGGGTTCGGCCGTCGACGACGAGTTCCGCGCCTTCCTCGACGCCCTTGCCGATGTAGTTCTTCACGCGCTCGAGTGCGGCCGCGCTGACGAGCGGGCCGTAGTCGGCGGCCGGGTCGTGGCTGTGGCCCACACGCAGGGCTGCGATGCGCTCGACGAGCTTGGCGCGCAACGCCTCCGCCGTCTCCTCGCCGACCGGAACGGCCACCGAGATCGCCATGCACCGCTCGCCGGCCGAGCCGTAGCCCGCACCGATGAGGGCGTCGACGGCCTGGTCGAGATCGGCGTCCGGGAGGATGATCATGTGGTTCTTGGCGCCGCCGAACGCCTGGCTGCGTTTGCCGTTCCGCGCCGACGTCTCGTAGATGTACTGCGCGATGTCGGAACTGCCGACGAACCCGACGGCTTTGACCGTCGGGTTGTGCAGGATCGCGTCGACGGCGGTCTTGTCGCCGTGGACCACCTGGAACACGCCGTCGGGGAGCCCGGCCTCGGTGAACAGTTCGGCGAGCCGGACGGGGACCGACGGGTCGCGCTCGGACGGCTTGAGGATGAACGCGTTGCCGCAGGCCAGCGCCGGTCCGGCCTTCCACAGTGGGATCATGGCGGGGAAGTTGAACGGGGTGATTCCGGCGACCACGCCGAGCGACTGGCGCATCGAGTACACGTCGATCCCGGTGCCCGCGCCCTCGGTGTACTCGCCCTTGAGGAGGTGGGGGATGCCGACGGAGAACTCGATCACCTCGATGCCGCGCTGCACGTCGCCCTTGGCGTCGGCGAGGGTCTTGCCGTGTTCGGACGAGAGCAGCGACGCGAGTTCGTCGATGTTCTGATTCACCAGATCGATGAAGCGCATCAGCACGCGGGCACGGCGCTGCGGATTCCATGACGCCCACTCTCGCTGCGCGACCGCGGCCGAGGCGACGGCGGCGTCGACGTCTGCCGCGGACGCGAGTGGGACCTGCGCCTGGACGGCGCCGGTGCTGGGGTCGTAGACGTCGGCGGTCGCGCCGCTGCCCGCGACGCGCTTGCCGTCGATGTAGTGGTCGATGGTGCGCAGTTCGCCCATGGATTGCAGCCTCTCTCGATCTCTCTCGTGGTCCAGCTCACCATAAACTTGGAAGTCCTAGTAATGCAATAGGTTGGACGTCCTAGTTTTTGAACCGGAAGTCCGCACAGGTCAGAACGGGGGCGCCTCGTCCGCGTTCGAAGCGCAGCCCGCCGGTGTTCGGGGTGCTCCTTCGCGTTTGCGGCGGTTGTAGGCCCGCATCCGCATCCGGTACCGGTGCTTGGCCTCGGTCCGAGACCGGGGGCGCCCCGGGTCGGCCTCCTGCGGTGGGCGGGACGACGTTGGGGCGTCGTCGTGCACGCACGGCACCAGACCGAGTTCGGGCAGCAGCCAGTGATTCAACGCCCGCGACCGGACGGTGATCCCTTCCGGGGTCGTGACCTCGGTCCAGATCACCCCGTTCGCATCCACGATCTGATCGTCGAGCCAGCCGTCGACGAAGGTCTTCAACCCATGATGGAACCGACACTTCGGATTGAGATTGCACGGACACGTCGGACCACCCGCCGACGGATCACCGTGGTTGTACTCGGTCACGTGGTCGAGGTCGCAGCGGTAGGCGGGCATATCGCAGCCGGGGTGGGTGCACCTGCCGTGCACCGCGCGGACGAGGGTGTCGCACGCCGCGGTCGGACGGTACCCGTTGCTCGGCTGCGACGCCCCGCCCAGCAGATCCGTGACGTCGAGATCCCGGATCACCGTGTCCGCGTCGGCAGCGATGTCCCGGACGTGGTCAGCGGTGATCGGACCGAACCCGTCCAGATAGGCCGGGACATCAGACTCCCCGGTCAGCGACTCACGCCGAGCCACCACATGCAGCACCACAGTCGCCAGACGAGCAGCGACCTCAACCCCTTCACGCGACGGGCAGTCGTCATTGTCGCACTCGCACGCGAAGACCTTCCCGGTCAGCAGTGCGATCACCGCATCCGACCGGCGGACGGCCTTACTCCGCGGATCGTCCGGGCACACATCGGCGATCACCGCGTCGATCGAGTCCTTCGCCAACCGCACGTCCTCCACCGTGGCGGTCACCCGCAGATCGGCCAGAGTCCCGTCGACCGGCTCGACCACAACCTTCTTGCGGGGCTTGGCGGCCTCACGAGCCGCCTGGGCGGCGTCGGCGTCATGTTCGGCGACAACAGCAGCGACGATCTCGGTGACCCGCGGGCCGGTCAGATTGCCTGCGGTGCGGAGTCGGTCGGCGGCTTCGACGTCGATCACCGCGAGGACATCGGTATCGATGACCGCCGCGACCTGATCGAGCGCCAGACGGAACTGCGTGGGCGTGAGGAGGCCCCCACGCAGCAGCAAGCCGATCGCCGGGACACGTTCCATGCAGGAGACGGCCTCGTCGAGGAACTTCTCACCCGTGTATTGGCGGACCCCGCGGACGGTGGCGTACGACGCGGCGACTTGGCAGAGCGGGTCGTACAGGTTGGTGAACGCACCCGTGTCGACGGTCTGGGCGAGGCGTCGTTGGTAGACGCGGTAGATCGCCTCGTACTGATCCCACAAGACCATGCCCTGAAACAGGTCCCCGCGCGCGGCGAACATCATCAACGCCGCATCGGTGGCCTCCGAGCTCTCGGCGAGATCGGGCAGCACCATCCGGATGTGCAACACGCCGTCTTCGACGGTAAGCGTGGCCCCGGCCTGATCGGCGAGCGTGGTGTTCATATCAACCCCCTTGATCGAACGTACTTTCGATTCTATGTCGCTTGCCGTACGGAGTCAAGAGGTATGTCCGATCTGCTTCCACGCCATTCGGTGCGTCGACCGCAGCCCCACCCGCTGGTCGACCGCGGGCTCACCGGTTCTTCGAGCGCAGTCGAGAAGGCCAACAACGCAGGCTGTGCTTCGCCGCGTCTCGACTGCGCTCGACGAACCGAGGGTCTCGACTGCGCCCGACGAACTGACGTCAAGGACGGGGCGGCCCGGTGCGCCCGTCGAATCCGTGGAGCGTGGCGGCGACGGATGAGTCGACGAAGTCGTCGTCGAACCCGCGACTGCCGAGCAGGGCGCGCATGTACGCCGGTGCGACGAGGGTCTCGATGAGTCGGTGCGAGTCGGTTCCGGCAGGTAGTTGGCCGCGTGCGACGGCCCGTTCGACGATCGCGGCCGATGCCGTGAAGCGCGCATCGAAGAACGCTGCGCGGGTGGCCGCGAACGCTCCGCCGTCGTCGATGGCCGCGGCGCTTCGGACCACACGCATCACGTCCGGCCTGGTCAGCAGGGCGACGATCTGACTCAGGAGGGTTGCGAGATCGTCCTCGACGGAGCCGGTGTCGGGGATCGGGTTGTCGGTGGCTGTGAGCCGGAGCAGGGCCGCGGCGATGAGGTGGCCTACCGACGGCCAGCGGCGGTACACCGTGGTCTCGGCGACCCCGGCGGCCTGCGCGACGGCGCGGATCGTCAGGTTCGAGTGACCGTTCTCAAGAAGCAGTCTCATCGTCGCCGATTCGACGGCGTCCTGAACGCGTGCCGATCGGCCGCCGGGTCGGCGGACGGGACCTGTTGCCTCACTCATATCTTAACGATAGATTGTCTAGCGTTAGGAGGCGAACATGACAGTTCCCGAACGCGGCATCGTCGCAACCATCGACAATCGAGCCGTCTCGCGATCGGAGGTCCTCGTCTGGGAGGACCGACGGATCGATGCGGCGGCCCGCAAGCTCGGTGTGTCCGCGCCGGCCCAGGGGCCGATCGCGGAACGTCGTGTGGCGTGGCTGCACGCCAAGCGTGAGATGGGCGACGACCGAATCCTCGAGAAGCTGTCTCGCGACATAGCGATCGCCGACGCCCTCGCTCGCGCACAGGCGGGCGTCAGTCGGCGGCGGCGCATCAGTTCCATCGACCTGCTCGTCCCCTGTGGGACGGCTCGGCAGTTCGCCGACTGGTTCAACCACATCACGTTCTCGTCCGACCAGGACGCGATGGAATCGGCCTGCCCCGACCACTTCGTGCTTCGGATCGTCGACGGTAAGCAGCAGGTCGTCGAGACCAACGGCGGCAGCCCGCTGACCGCCGGCTTCGACATCGACTACGACGACGTGTCGAGCATCGTCACACCCGTCGACCCGATGTTCGACGTCCGCCTCGACGGCGTCGCCCTCGGGACCACGGGCAAGCCCATCGGCGGAGTGCGCCACCAGTTCCGGGACACCGACGCGGGCGTGCACGCGCGCCTCACCGTCGAGTTCCCTCTCCCGATGCTGCCGACGATCGTGCACGGCCACCGCTGGCATCTCGCGTGCGAGTTCTCGAACTGGTTCGAGGCCGCCTTCGCCGTCTGACCCGGCGTTACCGCCCCGACCAGTTCGGGGGTCGTTTCTGGACGAACGCCATGATGCCTTCGCGCGTGTCTTCGCTGACGAGAACGGTGTTGAGGACGTCGAGGCTCTCGCGGACCGCGGTCACCGTGTCGGGCTGCGCGTCGGCCGTCGTCATGGTGCGGATCGAGGAGCGGACGGCGACCGGGGACGCGGCGAGGATCTCCCGCGCCACCTCGCGGGCGACGTCGAGGACGTCGCCGTGCGGGGTCACGCGCGAGACGAGGCCGTGCGCGAGCGCTTCGGCCGCATCGAGGCGGCGACCGGTCAGGATCATGTCGCGGGCCAGCGCGGGCGGCAGGACCCGTGGCAGCCGGACGAGGCCGCCCGCAGCCGCCACGAGGCCGACCTTCACTTCGGGGAGGCCGAACGTGGCCTTCTCGTCCGCGACGATCACGTGGCAGGCCAGCGCGATCTCGAGTCCGCCGCCCAGCGCGTATCCGTTCACCGCCGCGATCACCGGCTTCGGCAGGTCGCGGCGAGCGGTGAGGCCGGCGAATCCGTTCTCCGGCATCGACAGGCCGCTGCCGCCCGCGCTGGCGGCGAGGTCGTTGCCCGACGAGAACGCCTTGTCGCCCGCGCCGGTGAGAATGGCGACCCACAGGTCGGGGTCGGCGAAGTAGGCGTCGAACACGGCGTCGAGTTCGGCATTGGTCGCCGGGCTGATCGCGTTGCGTGAGTCGGGTCGATTGATCACCACTTCGAGCACGTGGCCGTCGCGTCGCACGATGAGATCGCGGTACTCGTCGGCGAAGCCGACGCTCGGGCGCGGGTGGCGTTCGTCGAGTTCGGCGCGTGTCAGAGTCACGATGTTGCGCGACGCCGACGACCGCGCGTACACGGTCGTGCCGATCGGATCGTCCGATCCGCAGAGCAGGTCGAGCAGCGGCTCGCCGTCGGCGGTCGCCACGAACCGGGTCCCGTCGTACAGTCTGCCGATCACCATGCCCGCGCGATCGTCTCGGTCGGGATTGAGGACGGTGAACGTCTCGATGGTGGCGCGCCCGTCGGCGTACCGGCTGATCTCGACGCGATCGGCGATGTCGAGTTCGGCCTGCACCGCGTCGGACGTGGAGGTGGGAAGTGCGCGCGGCGTCGTCGAGTAGACGCCGACGGAGTACTTGCTCATCACCCCGCCGTTGGCGGCGACCAGACCGAACGAACCGGGCGAGCGGCGTGCACGTTCGACGATCTCGGCGATGGCGTGCATCGAATAGTCGTTGCCGGGGCCGCCGAAGTAGGGGAGGCCGCCGGTCACGGTGAGTCCGCGCGGATCGTTCGGGGCGAGCCCGAGGTGATCGGCCGCGGTCGAGACCGCGATCGGGAAGCAGCTGTACAGGTCGAGGTCGGCGACGTCGTCGATGCCGATGCCCGCCATGTCGAGGGCGGCGTCGAGCGCGGCCGTCGCCGACGGGACCCGCGAGATGTCCGGGCGCTCCAGCAGTGGTCGCTCGCGGAGGTCGGCGTAGCCGTGCAGAAACACCCAGCGCGACGGGTCGATTCCGGCGGCCCGCGCCGCGCCGACGGACATCACGACGACGGCCGCGGCCTGGTTCACCTGGTCGCGGGAGACGAGCCTGCGCGTATAGGGCACCGACACGCGGCGATTCTCGTCGGTCGGCACCGCGAGGTCGGCCGCGGACATCGTCTGTCGGCTCGCCGAGTGCGGATTCTCGGCGGCGACCACCGTCATCGGTGCGAACAAGGCGCCCATCTGCGCGGCGTACTCCGCCTGCGAGCGACCGAGTCGATGCCTGCGAGCGTTCTCCAGCAGCGAGTACTGCGCGATCGGTATGACGACGCCGTGCTTCACCTCGTCGATCGAGGTGAGGCCGGCGATCTGATATCCGCGGTCCTCGAGCTGTCCGCCGACCGTCTCCGTGAAGTCGGGCCGGTCCTCGACGGCGACGGCGGCCCGAACCGTCGACATCACCTCGGAGCCGAACAACAGCACCGCGTCGGTGCGGCCGGCCGAGATCTCGGTGGCGAACTCGGTCACCAGGTGTTGTGGGCTCTGACCGCCGGTGACCTCTTCGACGGCGCGCCGCGGGTCCATTCCGGTGCGGGCGGCGACGGCGCGCGGCATGTTGTCCGGACGGCCCAGGGGCGACGACGACGCCGGGCTCGACTTCTCGAACGACCGGACCGCGGCCGCGACGTCGATGAGGGAAGCGACGCCGTCGACGCCGGTGTCGGCGAACGCGGCGCGGACCGCGTCGGCGGCCAGGTCAGTTTCGCCGAGCGCACGATAGTCGGCGTCACCGATGCGTTCGGACGCCTGACCGACGCCTACGATGACGGGAGTGGCCGGATCGATGTCGCCGGCGGAACGGATTGCCATACGGCAACAGTCGCACGTTGCCATCGACCGATGGCAAGCAGGTCGGAGGAGGAGCGTCGGTGTACTCGATGGCCCCCGCCGACGCCGCGATGTATTGGGCGGGGCGCTACCACGCGAACGACCAGTTCCTGCTGTTCGCGTTCGACGCGCCTTCGGCCGTCGATCCGATCCCCGAGATCCGCCGCCGCGCCGCGGCCGTCCCCGACCTGCACCTCGACGTCCGGGAGGCGCCCGGCGACCTCGACTTCCCCCGCTGGACGCCCGCCCAGATCCGCGACGACGCGATCGTGACGTCGACGGGCGGCGAGTGGGCCGACGTGCTGGCGTCGATCGCGCATATCGAACCGCTGCACGCCTCGCGCGCCCTGTGGCGGGTGCACGTGATCGACGCGGTAGCGGGTGTGCCGCGTGTCGACGGCCTCGGACGGATCGCGATCCTGCAGATCTCGCACGCCCTCGGCGACGGTCGTCGCGTCTCGGCGATCGCCCGATCCCTGTTCGGCGGGGGACCGGCCCCGTTTCCGTCGGACGCGCCCGCCGTCGTGGACGATCCACGTGTGGCGGCGATGCGGTCGGCGATGCTGATCGGCCCGCACCTGGCGCGGGCCACGGCCCGCGGCCTCTCCGTGTGGGCGGCCGGTGATCCCGGCCCCGAGCGGGCGGACGTCCCGATCACGAGGGCGAACGGCGTGATCGGCGGCGACCGCGCGCTCCGGACGCTCACCGTGCCCGCGCAGCGACTGCGATCCGGCGGCGCGTCGGTGACTGTCGGCGCACTCGTCGGGCTGGCCGACGTGCTCCCCGCATTCCTCGGCGCACCGCGTCGTGACGCGTCGGCCGAACTGACTGTCGCCCTCGACGACGATCGCCGTCCGCCGCCGCGGAACTCCTTCCAGAACGTCGGGATCGGACTGCACGCGCACGTCCGCGACCGTCGGCGTCGCGCCGAGTCGATCGCGGACGAGATCGCCCGGGCCAGGACACGGGCGTCGTCGCCGGTCCGTGTCGCCTCGCGCAGGGCCGCCGACTCCGCCCCGGCCGTCCTCGCCGCCGCGGCGGCCCGCTTGACGGCGGACGTTCCGCCGCCGACCTCGGTGAGCGGGTGGACTGTCGTGTCGTCGGTGAACAGGGGAGCGGCCGACCTGACGCTCGGCGGCGGACGGGTCCGTTTCACGGCGGGTTTCCCCGCGCTGTCGAAGGCGCATGCGCTCACCCACGGCGTGCACGGGATCGGCGACGCGGTGACGATCTCGGTGCACGCGAGCGGGCCGATCGCGGCCGACGTCGACGGCTACATGGAGGCGTTGGCCTGCGTCTTCGGCTGATCGGCTCCGATCCCGGGCCGGGCGCGCATAAGTCGGCGTATGGTCGGGCGCATGACGTCATATGTGACAGCGAACCCGTCCACCGGCATTGTCGAGAAGGAGTTCGAGACTCTCTCGGACGATCAGATCGAACCGATCCTCGCCCGCTCGGCCGCCGCTTATCAGTCCTGGCGCACCACGTCGATCGACGAGCGTGTCGCGATGCTGCGCGCGACCGCGCAGCTCTACCGCGATCGGGCCGCGGAACTGGGCGCGGTCATCTCCACCGAGATGGGCAAGCCGTTGCCGCAGGCGGGCGGTGAACTGGCTCTGACGGCGATGATCTACGACTGGTACGCCGAGAACGGTCCGTCGCTGTTGGAGACCAAGCAGCTCGATCCGCAGGGCGCGGCCGAGTCGACGGTCACCAGCGTCCCGGTCGGACCGATCCTGGGCATCATGCCGTGGAACTTCCCGTACTACCAGGTGGCTCGTTTCGTGGCGCCGAATCTGTTGCTCGGCAACGTCATCATCCTCAAGCATGCGCCGATCTGTGCGGAGTCGTCGGCTCTGATGGCCGATATCGCGCACGCCGCGGGTGTTCCCGAGGACGCGTACATCAACGTGTATGCGAGCAATGAGCAGGCGGCGACGATGATCGCCGATCGTCGGATCCAGGGTGTGTCGCTCACCGGCAGCAGTCGGGCGGGGGCCGCCGTCGCGCAGATCGCGGCGGGCAATCTGAAGAAGTCGGTTCTCGAGCTCGGCGGGTCGGATGCGTTCATCGTCCTCGACAGTGACGATGCTCGTGCCGCGGGCGCCGCGGCCGCCCCGATGCGCATGATGAACGCCGGTCAGGCGTGCAACTCGCCGAAGCGGTTCATCGTCAAGGACGACCTGTACGACGACTTCGTCGCCGGGCTCATCGACGGTGTGAACGGCCTGCCGGTGGGCGACCCCGCCGAAGCCGGAACGTTCCTCGGCCCGTTGTCGTCGGTCACCGCCCGCGATGAGGTCGTCCGACAGGTGAACGAGGCCGTCAGCCAGGGCGCGACGCTGCACACCGGAGGCCAGGCGATCGATCGTCCCGGCGCGTTCATGTCACCGGGTGTGATCACGGGTGTCACCCCCGACATGAACCTGTACAGCGAGGAGATCTTCGGTCCGGTCGCCGTCGTCTACTCGGTGTCCAGCGATGAGGAGGCGATCGCTCTCGCGAACGACGTCGACTACGGTCTCACCGGCTCCGTGTGGACCTCCGACATCGAGAAGGGCAAGGACGTCGCCGAACGCCTCGACGTCGGCAACGCCATGATCAACGAGCACGGCACATCGCTGCCCGGCCTGCCGTTCGGCGGCGTCAAGCAGTCCGGCTACGGTCGTGAACTCGGCCAATGGGGCCTCGGCGAGTTCGCCAACGTCAAACTCCGCCGCATCGCGAAGTAACAGCTTCCTCAACGCCGCCCGATCCTTGAGCGAGCGGAGCGAGTCGAAAGGTCTTCTCCGCTAGGGCCTTTCGACTCGCAAGCTCGCTCAAGGAGCGGTGGGAAGGCCTTTCGTCGCGCCCCAGGGAGCGGTGAGGTGGTCGGACTACAGGGCGGGTGGCTCGTAGCCGTTGCGGCCGCCCGCCCCCGGGCCGCGGGTGAGGCGCTTGGGGAGTCGGTCGACCATGCCGCCGATGGGGGCGACGGAGGCGTTGAGAAGTTCGACGACCTCGTTGAGGTGATCGACGGTCTCCTGCATGGCCGCCAGGTTCGGGGGCAGCGAGGCGAGGGTCTCGGCGAGTTCGGTGAACTTGTCGAGCGGACCGCCCTCTTCGATGAGGCGGTCGATGGCCCCGCCCTCGCCGAGAAGCTGGTCGAGCAGGCCGTCGTCGCTGGCCGCACGGTCGAGGAGACCGTCCTGCCGCGACAACTTCTCCAAGATGCCGTCGGGCGCGGTGAGCTTGTCGACGATGCCGCCCTCGGAGGTGAGGCGTTCGAGAATGCCCTCGTTCTCCGTGAACTGGTCGACCACGCCGCCGTCGCGGGTGAGGCGGTCCAGGGGCCCGTCCTTCGCGGCGAGCCGCATCAGGATGCCCTTCTCGTCGGTCATCTGATCGAGGATGCCGCCGGGCTCGGTGAGCTTCTCCAACAGTCCGTCCGGCGCGGTGAGACGGTCGATGACGCCGTTCGGCTGGATCAGCCGGTCCAGCGGTCCGCCGGTCGCGAGGATCCGGCCGAACGGACGGTCGGGGCTCAACAGATCGGCGACCTGCGCGAGGATCGTCAACGGCGCGCGGACGGAGGCGATGTCGGCGTTCGTGTGGACGCCGAGGACGTCGTTCACCTCCGTCTCGATGCTTCCGGCGGTGATGCGCGCGACGTTCAGCATCGACTCGACGGTGCCGAGGACGATGCCCGTCGTGGCGAATCCGACACGGAACGGAAGACTGATGACCTCGCGCGCGTCGATCGGAACCTTGCTCATGCGCGAAGTGTACCCGTCGGTACCACGTAGCTCCTAGGACCGACTCTCTACGACTGGGCCTTCGCCGCGGCTTTGGCCGCCTTCTTGAACTCGCGGACCTTGATCAGCGAGTCGGCGTCGACGACGTCGGCCACCGAGCGGAATCCCTTGCGGCCGTAGTCGCCGGTCACCTTCGTCCAGCCGGTGGGCTTCACCCCCAGCTGCTTGGCGAGCAGCGCGGTGAAGATCTTCGCCTTCTGCTCGCCGAACCCCGGAAGCGCGCGGATCCGCCCGAACAGCTCCTCGCCCGTCCGGGCCGTCGTCCACAGCGACTCGGTGTCGCCGTCGTACTGATCGACGATCACCCGCGCCAACTCCTGAATCCGGCCCGCCATCGATCGGCCGTACCGGTGGATCGCCGGGGGCGTGGAGCACAGGTCGGCGAACGGCTCGGGATCGGCGGCGGCGATCGCCGTCGGATCGAGGGTCCCGAAGCGTTCCTTGATCTTCGCGGGCCCGGCGAACGCGCGCTCCATCGGAAACTGTTGATCGAGCAACATCCCCGAGAGCAGGGCGAACGGGTCGGTCGACAGCAGGTCGTCGGCCACCGGGTCCTGAGCAATCTGAATTTTCGCCATGAGAATCATGGTAGTGCTGGCACACTGTCGCCATGGTGAGACTGGTGGGGACCCGGGCACGAATGGCGGCGACGGCGGCGGCGGTACTGGTCGCCGCCGGAACGGTGGCGGCGACGCCCCATGCGGCGGCGGTGCCGTCGGCCGAGCCGCACTACGTCAAGACCATCCGCTGCAACAGCGCGAACCCGCTGCCCGGACCCAGGATCGGCCTGCCCGTCGACATCTACACGGGCATCAGGTTCCCGTCCGACGGGCTGCCCGGCCCGGCGATCGAGCTGCTCGCCAACGAGCCGATCACCGGCGGCCAGTGGCAGAACGTCGTGACCTACACGATCAAGACCCGCATCACCTGGCGGAACCTGCGCACCGGGCGGAGCGGCGTCGTCGTCACGCCGACACGGACGCACCGCGTGATCTGGCAGGCGGTGGTCCACCCCGGGCGCGGACCGGTGCGACTGTCGATCCGTCAGACGATCGGCGTCGTGGCATGGAACCCGATGGTCAACCCGCAGACCAGCACCTGCGCGACCACTGTCAACGCCTGGTGACCCACGCGCCCGCGCCCGCCCGGACGGCCCGCACCGTCGGACGGGGGTGACCCGCCTCTTCGATGAGGTCCGGCAGTCCTGTCTCGGTGCGGTCCGCGGCCTCGGGCGAGGCCACCGCGATCACCGAACCGCCGAACCCGCCGCCCGTCATGCGCGCACCGTGCGCGCCCGACGAGACGGCGTGCGCGACGATGGCGTCGATCGCCGGGGTCGTGATCTCGAAGTCGTCGCGCATCGACGCGTGAGACGCGGACATCGCCGCGCCGAACGCGCGGACGTCACCCGTTGCGAGGGCGGAGGCGCAGTCGAGGGTCCGACGGTTCTCGGTCAGGACGTGTCGGGCCCGGCGGCGGAGCAGCGGATCGTCGATTGTCCGCCACGCGTCGTCGTCCACGTCGCGCAGCGAACCGCCGAGCACGGCGGCCGCGGCCTCGCACGACGCGCGACGGTCCCCGTACGCGCCGGTCGCGTGACTGTGCGGAGTCCGCGAGTCGATCACGAGCAGTACGGCGTCGCCGATGTCGATCGCGATCGGGGACACCTCGAGCGACCGGAAGTCGATGAGCAGCGCGGTGTCGGGCGCACCGAACATGCTGCTCATCTGATCGAGGAGACCGGTGGCCGCGCCGACGTAGTGGTTCTCCGCGCGGTGCGCCCACCGGGCGGCGGTCATGCGGTCGACGTCCCGCAGGCCCGCCGCGGCCGCGATCGCCAGCACGGCCGCACATTCGAGGGCCGCGGACGACGACAGGCCTGCACCGAGCGGGACGTCGCTGCCGACCCGCATCCGGCCGCCCGGGACGTCGACGCCGTCGCCGCGCAACGCCCACACGCACCCCGCCACGTAGGCCGCCCACCCCGTCACGTCGCCCGGCGACGTGTCGAGCGCGATCACCGAGGTCGAGGCCGAGTCGACGTCCGACGCGGTCTCCACGCGCAGGTGCGTGGCGGTCTCGTCGACCTCGAGGTCGACGACGGTCCCGCGGTCGAGTGCGATCGGCAGTGAGAACCCGTCGTTGTAGTCGGTGTGCTCGCCGATGAGGTTCACGCGGCCTGGAGCGTAGGCCCGGACGGAGGTCATCGGAGGGCCGCTCGCAGGTCGGCCGCGATGTCCTCGGGTGCGCGGTCGGTGATGAACGCGTCGCGCGCCGACTCCGACCCGGCGAGGAACTTCACCTTGTCGGCGCTGCGTCGGATCGAGAACAGCTCCGCGTGCAGGCGGCCCTCGACAGACCCGGACCGGTACTGGTGCCACGACGCGATGTAGGGGAGCGGCGCGGCGTACATGGCGTCGTATGCGCGCAGGATCCGCAGGTAGACGTCGGCGAGGTCGTCGGCCTCGGCGTCGGTCAGCTCGCCCAGATGATGGACGGCGCGGTTCGGGTACACGTGCACCTCGGCGGGCCAGCGGGCCGCGTACGGGACGAACGCGGTGGTGTGCTCGGTGGCGATCACGACACGGACGCCAGCGGTCACCTCCTCGTCGAGGATCGACGCGAACAGATCGGCACCGGTGGCCGCCCGGTGAGCGGCCGCCGACCGCATCATCGCGTCCGTGCGGCGGGTGACGAACGGATAGGCGTAGATCTGCCCGTGCGGATGCGCGAGCGTCACCCCGATCTCCTCACCGCGATTCTCGAAACAGTGCACCTCGGCGACGTCGTCGCGGTCCAGCAGCGTCACGGTCCGGTGCGCCAACACGTCGAGGACCAGCCGTGCGTGCTCGCGCGACAACCGTGCGAAGGATCCGTCGTGATCGCTCGTGAAGCACACCACCTCGCAGCGGCCCCGATCGCCGGACAACGACGGGAACCGGTTCTCGAAGACCGCCACCCGGTAGTCGTCGGCCGGGATCTCCGACGACCGGCCGTCCGGATCGGGGCACAGCGGGCACATCCGCCGCGGCGGCAGATACGTCCGCTCCTGCCGGGCGGGGGCGACGATCACCCGATCGCCCGTCGCCCGGTCGACTCGGATGTCGCTCGCCGAATCGGTCCTGACGGTCAGGTCGCGTCGGTCCGTGCCGACCACGGACCGGCCGTCGACGTCGAACAGCATGATCTGCCTGCCGTCGGCGAGGACCCCTGACGAGGGCGTGGGCAGCCGACGGGGCGGCGGAGCCGACGTCAGAAGAGGCCCTTGAGGAAGGAGGCGACCGCGGCTTGCTCCTGACGTGACGCATCCGATGCGCTGCCGGTCAGATACGTCTTCGCGAGGACCTTGTTGCTGGAGAGCTGCGCCGTGGTCAGGTACCGCAGGTTCGCCGGCACCGACGCCTGGTCGTCGATGAGCTTCTGGCTGAGGAGGACGGGCCGACTGAAGCCGCGTGTCGGGAGCTGCAGCCCTTCGCGCAGGGTCGTGTCGAGGGCGGTGTCCGCGGAGATCGGCGCGGTGATCAGGTCGGACAGGCTCGTCGATCCGATCGCCGTCGTCAGTGCGGGCGCGCACAACGTCCTGGCCTTCGTGACGAGGTCCTTGCCGCGCGAGGACAACATCGGGGTGATCGTCGACGAGTCCATCGATGCCAGCGCGAACACGACGTCGGTGACCTTCTCCGCCGAGACCGGGGCCGACGCCGGGCTCAGGCCTGCGACGAGCTCGTCGTAGTCGACGGGCAGCGACGTGGCCGCCGCACCGCGGAAGTCGGACTTGCCCTTCTGCCATGCGGTGGCTTCGCGGGCGAGCTGGACGACCGCCCCCGCGCCGAGCGAGTCGCCGACGGCGGCCCACTGCGACGACACTCCGGGGTCGACGTCGCCGACGGCCTTCACCGCGTCGACGATGGTGTGGGCGGCGGCGCCGAAGTCGACGTACTGCGGGGACCCGTCGACGCCGACCGTCGTGAAGTCGGGGACGACGACGGCGTAGTCGCTGCGGAGGAGCCCGGTGACGGCGGCGGTGTCGCGCGCCGCGCGCCGCTTCGACGGTGCGCAGCCCAGCGACAGGCCGTCGGGGTGCTTGGCGTAGACGACGACCTTCCAGCCGCCGGCGGGCGCGTCGCCCTTCGGTTCGAGGAGCGTCGCCGTCGACAGGTGTGCGCGCTCGTCGGCTCCGAGCGTCCAATAACTGAACTGTTGGCCCGTCGCCGCGGCCGCGGGCAGGTCGGAGGCGGGCACGGCGCGTCCGGCGAACACAGTTCCGGGCGTCTGTCCGCCACGGACCTCGGGTGTGCTGTCGTCGGGTGTGGCGACCGCGTACGCGGCGGTGACGCCGCCGACGAGCATCCCGGCGGCGACGATGACGGAGCCGATCGTCGTGGTCGCGGTGGACCGGCGACGCGGTGCGGGGGCGACGGGAGCGGGCTCGATGCGGCGGGGCTGCGCATTCATGGGTGGTACCTCAGTATTCGAGCGGTGATCGGACGTGGGAGGGTCAGCTCTTGACGGCGCCGAGAGCGGGGAGGAAGTAGCACGTGCGGCCCGCGGTCGTCGTGGTTCCGAAAACGGCGGACAGCACGGTCCCGTCCCCGGTGGACGCGCGTGCCAGCCGGACGCCGTGGAAGCCCCCGGTGGCCGTCAACGCCTTGAGAAGCGGGCCCGCGGTCGTGTCGTCGGCGAGCGGCTTGAGGGGTTCCATCCCGCCCTGCATGGTGGACGTGTTGAACCAGGCGACGTTGAGGTTGCTCGAACCCGGTGTCGTCGGGGGGACCAGGGCGTATGCGACCTGGCCGTCCTCGACCTCCTGTAGGGGCGCGGTGGCGGCGGGGTCGAGGAGCTTCAGGAGCTGGTCACCGCCGATGCCCTTCACGAGGTCGCCGATCACCGAGGTGTCGCTCACGGGCCACGGGCCGGGGATCGCGACGGTCGGCGCGGTGACGAGGCCGAGCGGGTTGTCGTCGGTCGGGGTGGTGCAGAACGGCGCGATCGCCGGGGTCAGCATCTGGGTGCCGGTGATCTTCTGCAGGGTCGACAGCGCGTCGGCGTCGGTCGGACGGACCTGCGCGGCGGCCTGGCTCGGGGCGGCGGGGGCGGCCGGGAGCGCGGGCGTGGTCGGCGTGGCCGTCGTCGGAGGGACGATGCTCGACGGCAGGATGGAGTCGAGCGCGTCCGGGTTGACGCCGAACGTCGACAGCAGGGTGTGCGGATCGAGCTGGCCGGACGAGCCGATGATCGACGACAGCGCGGCGATGGCCTGTTCGGCTCCGCCCGACGACTTCAACGTGCGCAGGAGATCGGCGAGTTCGGCGTCGCCCGGGATCCCGGACAGGGTGGGCGCGGCCTGCGGCGTCGCGGGAGTGGTCGGCGTGACGGCCGGGTCGGCGGCCGCGACACCGGTCATGGACACGGCCATCGCGGCTGCGGCTCCGACGACGGCCACTCGGATCGATCTCTTCACGACTGCGCTCACGTCGCCTCCTCCACACACTGACTGGTCACCACGCATGTCACCCGCCCACGCGACCCGTGAGGCGGATGTGACAAATGGTGTTGAAGTTAATGGTGGTGTGTGAGGGGCTCGGATATCAAGTGGCGACGCCGAGTTGTGACGTCAGCGCGACATTCATGCCCGGCAACGGCGCCCGACTGTGCGGTGATCGATCGATGGACCCGGAGACGACGACACCCTCCGGCTCGGGTGAGCCGGAGGGTGTCGAGGTGGCTGGTGTCAGATGATCGCGGTGCCGATCGTCGGCGCGATGCCGCAGGTGACCGTCCGGCCCTTCTGGACGGTCGAGACGGTGCCCGAGACCGTCGCGACGATGCGACCGCGTCCGGTGTTCGCGATGCCGGTGAAGGTGCCGGGGCCCTTCGTCGCGTTGATCTTCGGGTTGGCGGTCAGGACCGTGCGGCCGGTGCGGCCGTTCTCCAGGTTCAGCCAGGTGACGACGAGTCCACGTGCGCCACGCTTGGCCGGCCCGGTGCCGAGGCTGGTGTAGACGAAGCCCGCCTGCCCGCGCTTGGGGCCGGGGGCCGGGGCGGCCTGCGGGCCCGCGGTCGTCAGTGCCATGCCGACCGAGTTGCCGCCGCCGGCCATGCAGCCGAGGCCGATGGTCGGGTAGAGGAACTGCTGGATGCGCGGCTTGCGCGGGCCGGTCGGGATGTTCGGGGAGTCGCTCTTCTTCTTGGCGACGTCGTTCTCGGCGACCGGGACGGCTCCGGCGGCGACGGCCTTGGCCTTGCCCGGCTCGCCGAGGAAGTCGATCAGTGAGCGCCACACCTGTCCGGCCTGCGGGGGCAGCGAGGGGTTGTCGGCGAGCGACTGTGCCTGAGCGAGCAGTCCCTCGTTCACCTTGCCGTCGTCGTCGCGGGTGGCGATCGATCCGATCAGGGCCGGTGCGAACGCGCCGAGCGAGCTGAGGGTCGCGGGGTCGACGTCGGGGGTGGTCTCGGGCAGCGGGATCGTCTGCTCGGCCGACGGGGCATCGGTCGTGGGGGCGGCGTGGGCCAGGGTGGGGGAGACGAGCGCGCCGGTCATCGCGACGGCTGCGACGACGGTGGCGGTGCGGCTGATGCGCGCAAATCGCACGACGGGGTCCTATCGATAGACGGCTCGGGCAGTGACGAGAGTCTAACCCGTTCCCCCTGAAACTTCTGATGACGGTGTGACAATTGTTACTGATGTGATGCAAGTGGCGGTGGTTGGCGGGTTAGTCCAGGTGAGGTGTGACGGCGGTGGCACGCATCTATCGGCACCGGTGTCGCACGGCGCGGTCGCGGCCCTGGTTAGATCTCACAGGGAATGTCCGAGGCGATTCCCGCCCGACCGCGTCCATCGCAGGAGACCGCCGTGAACAACCGTGCCAAGCCCATGCGTCGAGCCCTCGCGCTCGGACTCGCCGCCATCGTCGTCGCGGGCACCGCGTCGTGCGCGTCGTCCGACCCGACGTCCGAGGTCAACCTGATCACGCACGACTCGTTCGCGCTGCCGCAGAACCTCGTCGACAAGTTCCAGGACCAGACCGGGTTCACACTCAACATCCAGAGGTCGGGCGACGCGGGCCAGCTCTCGTCGGTCGTCTCCCTGACTCCCGGCTCCCCGAAGGCCGACGCCGTGTTCGGCATCGACAACACATTCGCCGCCCGACCGATCGAGGCGGGAGCCCTCGAGCCGTACACGTCGCCGCTGGCCGCCAAGGGGGCGGCCGACTACGAGGTGCCGGGGCACGCGGACCAGCTCACCGCGGTCGACCGCGGCGACGTGTGCCTCAACATCGACGACGCCTGGTTCGACGACAAGGGTGTGACGGCTCCGACGAGCATCGACGACCTGACCAAGCCCGAGTACCGCGACCTCACCGTGGTGATGGATCCGGCGACGTCGTCGCCGGGCATGGCCTTCCTGCTGTCCACGATCGGCAGGTTCAAGGGCAAGGCCTTCGACTACTGGCGCGATCTCGAGGGCAACGGCGTCCAGGTGGTGTCCGGTTGGGAGCAGGCGTACAACCAGATCTTCAGCGCGGGTGAAGGCCACGGTCGGCGACCGATCGTCGTCTCCTACGCCTCCAGCCCGGCCGCGACGCCGGGCACCAGTGCCATCCTCGACAGCTGCTTCGCGCAGATCGAGTACATCGGCGTCCTCAAGGGCGCCCGCAACTCCGAGGGCGCCCGCAAGCTCGTCGACTTCATGCTGAGCCCCGAGGTCCAGGCGGCGCTGCCGACCGCGATGTACGTCTACCCGGTTCAGAAGGGCACCGTCATGCCGGCCGACTGGCGCCAGCGCGCGCCCGCACCCGAGTGGACGGTCCGGATGGACCCCGACTACATCAACTCCCACCGTGAGGAGTGGCTCAACCAGTGGCGCGACACGGTGAAGCACTGACGCTTCCCGGTTCCCGCACCCGCGAGATCGTCGTCCCGATGATCTCGCTGGTCCCGCTCGCGTTCGCGACGGTCGTCTTCGTGTGGCCGCTCGGCGTCCTCGTCGCGCGGGCGTTCGACGACAGCGACGGCGCCACCCTGACCGAATTGTGGGATCGGACGCACGCGTGGCGACTGCTCGCCGTCACCGGGGCCCAGGCCGCGGGATCGGCGCTGGCCGCGGTGATCGTCGCGGCCCCGATCGTGTGGCTCCTCGCGACGGTCCGCCTCCCCGGGGCCGGCCTGCTCCGCGCGATCGTCACCGTCCCGTTCGTCCTGCCGACCGTCGTGGTCGGCGTCGCGTTCCGCACACTGTTCGACGGTCCGCTCGCTTTCGCGCACATCGGCGACGGGTGGGCCGCAATCATCGCCGCCCACACGTTCCTCAACGTCGCGGTGGTGGTGCGCGTCGTCTCGGCCGCGTGGCAGCGCGTGGACCCTCGGGAGGTCGCGGCCGCGCGCGTCCTCGGAGCGTCGGCCCCCCGGGCGTTCGTCGACGTCGTCCTCCCGCGACTCGTTCCCGCCATCGTGTCGGCGTTCGCGCTGGTCCTGCTGTTCTGCTCGACCAGTTTCGGCGTGATCGTGATCCTCGGCGGCGGTGAGGCGTCCACCCTGGAGACGGAGATCTACCTGCAGGGCATCGGCTACGGGAAGCTGCCGGACGCGGTCGCCCTGTCGATGATGCAGATCGTGCTGGTGCTCGCCGCCCTCGGGCTGGCGCGGCTCGTCGGTTCCACCCGCGTCCCACCCGCGGGGTCGGCCGCCGATCTCCGACCGCCGCGCGGGCTCCGGTGGCTGCCGGTGGCCGCGGTCCTCGCGTGGATCGGCGGGTGGCTGGTGCTGCCGGTGGCGACGCTGGTGATCGCATCGCTGCGGCCCGGCGGACGGTGGGGACTCGCCGGGTACCGGGCCCTCGCCGACACCACGTACGGGCCGTCGGCGTACTCGTCGCTCGGCTACTCGGTCGGCAGCGGACTGTTCGCCGCGGTGATCGCGGTGGCCGTCGGACTGCTGACCGCGACCGCGTTGACCCGCGGCGGTGGGATCGTCAGCAAGATCGGGGCCGGACTGTCGGTGCTGCCGCTCGGCGTCAGCGCCGTCACCCTCGGATTCGGATACGTCCTCGCCCTGTCGACGATGCCGTACGAGGTGTCGGCGTCGCCGATGGTGGTCCCGTGTGTGCAGGCGCTCATCGCGATCCCCGTAATCGTCGGCGTGATGGTCCCGGCCCTCGAACAGGTGCCCGCGGGCCTGCGCGACGCCGCGGCGGTGCTCGGCGCGGGCCCACTGCGCGTGTTCTGGACCGTCGACCTCCGGTTGACGGCGCGCTCGCTGGCCGCGGCCGCGGGCTTCGCGTTCGTCATGGCGATCGGCGAGTTCGGCGCGACCACGTTCCTCGCCCGCGCCGACACGACGACCCTGCCCGTGCTCATCGGGTCCCTGATGGGACGACCGGGCGCCGACAACCTCGCCGCGGCTATGGCCGCGTCGGTGGTGCTCGTCGCGGTCAGCGCGGCCGTGGTCGCCCTCGTCGAGGCCGTGTCCAGCCCGCGACCGAGAAGAAAGGACACAGCGTGCTGACCCTGCATGACGTGACGATCCGGTACGGCGCACACGAGGTGGTGCACGGCGTCGACTGGGCGGTCGGCGGCAACGCGCCGGTCACCGCCCTGCTCGGACCGTCCGGGTGCGGCAAGTCGACCCTGCTGCGCGCCATCGCGGGCCTCGAGCCGATCGCCGGGGGCTCGATCGCGTTCGACGGTTCCGACGTCTCCCGCGTGCCGGTGCATCGCCGCGACTTCGGCATCGTCTTCCAGGACGGTCAGCTGTTTCCGGGGCGGACCGTGGGCCAGAACATCGCCTACGGACTGGCCCGTCGGGGCGTGGGACGAGCGCAGGCGTCGGCACGCGTCGACGAACTCCTCGACCTGGTCCAACTCCCCGGCGTCGCGGGGAGGCGCGTCACCGAGTTGTCGGGCGGCCAGGCGCAGCGCGTGGCGCTCGCCCGCGCGCTCGCCCCGCGTCCACGGCTGCTGCTCCTCGACGAGCCGCTCGCCGCCCTCGACCGACTCCTGCGTGAGGACCTGGCCGTCGCCATCTCCGAGATCGTCCGCGCCTCCGGGACGCCGACTGTCGTCGTCACCCACGATCACGGCGAAGCGGCGCTGATGGCCGACGTCGTCTCGGTCATGAACGACGGTGTGATCGTCGACACGGCGTCGCCGCAACGGCTCTGGCGTCGCCCCGCCGATGCGTGGGTCGCCAGGTTCCTCGGCGCGACGGACATCGTCGACGGCGTCGTCGCGGGCGGAGTGCTGCGGACGCCGGTCGGGGACGTCGCCCTCGACGGAGAGCTGGTCGGGCTCACCGGCGGCGCCCGCGCGGTGTCCCTGCGCCCGGACTCGGTGCTCGTCGAGCGCGACCAGACGTCGAAGGCGGAGGTGACGCGGGTGCGTCCGCTCGTCGGGTCGTGGCATGCGTGGATCCGCCTCCCCGGCGGGCTGGAGGTGCAGGCGACCGCGAACGGCGAGGTTCGGGTGGGCGACCGGGTGTCGGTGACGCCCATGCCGGAGCGGATCGGCGCGGTCGGCCGGTGAGCGGGGTGCTCGTCGTCGCGGGCGCGGTGATCGAATCGGGGCGGCTGCTGCTCGCGCAGCGGGCCTATCCGCCGGAGCTGGCAGGCCTGTGGGAGCTGCCGGGCGGAAAGGTCGAGACGGGCGAAACGCTCGCCGATGCGCTCGTGCGGGAGCTGTGTGAGGAATTAGACGTCGAGGTGTCGGCGGGCGATCGGCTCGACGTCGTCGTGCGTCCGAAGCCGGGCCTCGAACTGGTCGCGGTGCGGGCGCGGATCGTGTCCGGGATGCCGCGCGCGGTGGAGCATCGGGCGATCAGGTGGGTGGCCGCAGACGAACTCGTCGAGCTCGATCGGCGCGGGGCGCTGGTGCCGGGCGATCGGGGCTGGGTCCCCGAGCTGCTCGCTGACCTGCGGTGACGGGTCACGGCCCCGGTCAGGCGGCGCGGGCCTTCTTGAGAGCCTTCGACGCTTCCTTCTTCGACATCTTGTGGCAGTTGAGCTTGCCCATCCGGTGGATCACCACCGGGCAGCGCAGACAGCGCGTCGATTTACGACAGCACTTCTTCTTCGGCTTCATGTCGGCGATCCGGGCTGGATCCTTCTTACCCATGCCACGATTTTAGCGCAGCCTAACCAAAAGTCGTAGGCCCGGAGATCGCGCGGCACCCGACCCTGCCGCTACCCTTACAGGGTTCAAAGTCCGTCACGGCGCATCTGCGTCCGATGACGCGTGCAGTCACCGCGATTGAAAGAGACCTTAGTGAGCGCAGTCCCCAACTTCCGCAACGTCGCGATCGTGGCGCACGTCGACCACGGCAAGACCACCCTGGTCGACGCGATGCTGCGCCAGTCCGGTGTGTTCGGCGAGCGCGCCGAACTCGTCGACCGCGTCATGGACTCCGGCGACCTCGAACGCGAGAAGGGCATCACCATTCTCGCCAAGAACACCGCCGTGCACCGCCGTCAGCCCGACGGCACCGAGTACGTCATCAACGTCATCGACACCCCCGGCCACGCCGACTTCGGCGGCGAGGTGGAGCGCGCGCTGTCGATGGTCGACGGCGTCGTCCTGCTCGTCGACTCGTCCGAGGGCCCGCTGCCGCAGACGCGCTTCGTGCTCCGCAAGGCGCTCGCCGCGTCGCTGCCGGTGATCCTCGTGGTCAACAAGACCGACCGCCCCGACGCCCGCATCGGCGACATCGTCACCGAGTCGCAGGACCTGCTCCTCGACCTGGCGTCCGACCTGGACGACGAGGCCGCCGAAGCCGCCGAGCTCGCCCTCGAACTCCCCGTGCTCTTCGCGTCGGGACGTGCGGGCATCGCCAGCACCGAGCAGCCCGCCGACGGCTCCGTGCCCGACGGTGAGAACCTCGACCCGCTGTTCGACGTCCTCATCAACCACATCCCCGCACCCAAGGGCGACATCGAGGCCCCGCTGCAGGCGCACGTCACCAACCTCGACGCGTCGCCGTTCCTGGGTCGTCTCGGCCTGGTGCGCATCCACAACGGCACCCTCCGCAAGGGTCAGCAGGTGTCGTGGTGCCGCGAGGTCGACGGCGAGCAGGTGATCGAGAAGGCCAAGATCACCGAACTCCTGGTGACCCTCGGCGTCGACCGCGCACCCGCCGAGGTCGCCGTCGCCGGTGACATCGTCGCCGTCGCGGGCATGTCGGAGATCATGATCGGCGACACCCTCGCCGACCCCGACAATCCGGTCGCGTTGCCGCGCATCACCGTCGACCAGCCCGCCATCTCGGTGATCATCGGCACCAACACGTCGCCGCTCGCCGGCCGCGTCAAGGGTCACAAGCTGACCGCCCGCATGGTCAAGGACCGCCTCGACAGCGAACTGATCGGCAACGTCTCGCTCAAGGTCGAGGACATCGGTCGTCCCGACGCCTGGGAGGTCCAGGGACGTGGCGAGTTGGCGCTGGCGATCCTCGTCGAGCAGATGCGCCGCGAGGGCTTCGAGCTGACCGTCGGCAAGCCGCAGGTGGTCACGCGCAAGGTCGACGGCAAGACGTACGAGCCGTTCGAGCACCTGACCGTCGACGTCCCCGAGGAGTACCTCGGCGCCGTCACGCAGCTGCTCGCCGCGCGCAAGGGCCGCATGGACCAGATGAACAACCACGGATCCGGCTGGGTCCGCATGGAGTTCGAGGTGCCCTCGCGCGGCCTCATCGGCTTCCGCACCGACTTCATGACCGAGACCCGCGGCACCGGCATCGCCAACGCGGTCTTCGCCGAGTACGGCCCGTGGGCGGGCGAGATCCGTGCCCGTCACACCGGTTCGCTGGTGTCCGACCGCGCGGGCAGCGTCACGCCGTTCGCGATGATCCAGCTCGCCGACCGCGGCACGTTCTTCGTGAACCCCGGCGACGACTCCTACGAGGGTCACGTGGTGGGGATCAACCCCCGCCAGGAGGACCTCGACATCAACGTCACCCGCGAGAAGAAGCTGACCAACATGCGTCAGTCGTCGGCCGACGTCATGGAGACCCTGGCGAAGCCGATGGAACTCGACCTCGAGGCGGCGATGGAGTTCTGCGCCGCCGACGAGTGCGTCGAGGTGACGCCCGAGGTGTGCCGTGTGCGTAAGGTCAATCTCGATGCGTCGACCCGCGCCCGCGAGCGTTCGCGGGCCAAGGCGCGCGACGCGAACGCATAACGAGAGGTCGGGTGGATGAGGGTCGGTTCAGTGCACAAGCGTCTGCTTGCGCTCGCGCTCGCGGCGACGGTCGGACTGACCGCGACGGCGTGCATGGCCGACCCTCCGCCGCCGGTCCGGGAGACCCTCCCGACGACCACTCCCAACGAGTACCCCGACGAGCGCACCGTCTACGTGGCGACCGACTCGATCGGGTCGGGATTCAACCCGCACGTCGGCTCCGACCTCGGCAGTGTGACCACCGCCGTCGCGTCCCTGACGCTGCCGAGCGCGTTCACCCCGACGCAGACTCCGCAGGGCGTGCAGTGGAATCTCAACGACGCCCTGCTGTCGTCGGCCGAGGTGACCTCCGAATCGCCGTTCACCGTCGAGTACCACATCGTCGACGATGCGCAGTGGTCCGACGGCCTTCCGGTGACCGGTGACGACTTCGCGTATCTCTGGCAGCAGATGTCGCGGCAGCCGAACGTCGTCGCGCCCGCCGGATACCGTGCGATCACCGAGGTCAAGACGGGGGGCGGCGGCAAACAGGTCACCGTGACCTTCGACGCGCCGTACCCCGCGTGGCGAGAGCTGTTCACCTCGCTGCTGCCGAGCCACAGCTTGAAGTCGAAGACGAACGGCTTCCAGACGGGCATGGACGAGGGCAAACCCGTCACCGCGGGACCGTTCGCGATCTACTCGATCGACCGGTCGCGCGACGAGGTCCGCCTCATCCGCAACGACCGTTACTGGCGCAAGCCCCCGGAGATCGACCAGGTGGTCCTCCGTCGGGCCGGCACCGCGCCGCAGATGGCGCAGACCATCCGCAACGGCGACTCGACCATGGTGTCGCTGACCGCGGGGCCAGCGTCGGCCGCCGAGATCGGCGCGATCCCCGGCGTTGCGACCACGCGCATCCCGATGGTCCGCGGACTCACGGTCAACGCCAACACCCGATCGGCGACGATGTCGTCGGTCGCCGTCCGCAAGGCGCTGTTCGGCATGCTCGACGCCGGGCTCATCCGGTCGGCCGCGGCGGGCGACACCGTCGTCACACCCTTCTCCAACACCGTCTTCGCACCGTCGAACGCGGGATACACCGACGTCCGACGCGTGCGGCCCGGCGTCGAGGCGATCCACGACCTGCTGGCCTCCGCCGGGTACCGTCCCGGCACGCCCGTCGAGCGTCCGGTGCCGACCACGCCGGGGACCTCCGAGTCGCCGACCCCGTCGACGCCGACGCTCACCCCGAGCGACGTCCCGGCCCTGCCGTACGGCGTCGCGCCGTACACGCGCGACGGCGAGGACCTGGTGGTCCGCATCGGCGCGGTCAACACCGACGAGTCG
This sequence comes from Gordonia spumicola, assembly GCF_009932475.1. Classification (GTDB taxonomy): domain Bacteria; phylum Actinomycetota; class Actinomycetes; order Mycobacteriales; family Mycobacteriaceae; genus Gordonia; species Gordonia spumicola. The sequence continues at coordinate 2,070,779 of NZ_BJOV01000005.1, read as the reverse complement.
GTGATGTCGGCGGCCGAGACGATGGCCGACCAGTTGCGGGCCGCCGGAGTGCGGGCCAGCGTCCAGGGCATGTCGAACACGGAGCTGTACGGTTCGGCGCTGCGCAATGCCCGCGTCGACCTCGTCGTCGGCTGGACCGGCCTCGGAGCCGACCCGGCGACCTCCCTGGCGTCGCAGGTGGGATGCGCCGCGCCGAAGGCGGGCACCGAGGCGGGCGCGCACAAGTCCGACGACGACCCGACAGTCGACCAGAGCGTCCTGCCGACCGAACCCGCGGCCACGTCCACCACCCAGGCCCCGGCCAGCGACGACACCTACACCGGAAACGTCTCGGGACTGTGCGATCCGACGCTCATGGACCTGGCCGTCCAGGCGATGAGTTCGGACGATCCGAACGCGGTGCTCACCGAGGCGCAGGGCCTGCTCGCCGAGCAGGCCGTGTACCTGCCGATCTATCAGGACTCGGTGCTCGGCGCGTCCACCGACAAGGTGACCGGCGTGTCCCTGCAGGGCCCGCCGCAGGTCGGCGTGTTCGGCGACGCGGTCCGGTGGGGACTCCAGTGACCGGCCCCGGACCGTTGCGGCTGATGCTGCTGCACGCGCATCCCGACGACGAGACGATCATGACCGGCGGCGTCATCGCCCGCTACCTGGCCGAGGGCGTCGACGTCCGCGTCGTCACCTTCACCCTCGGCGAGGAGGGCGAGGTGATCGGCGACCGGTGGGCGATGCTCGTCGCCGACGGCGGAGCCGACCAACTCGGCGGATTCCGCATCGGCGAACTCGCCGCGGCGCTCACCGAGCTGACACCCGACGGCGTCGTCGCCCCGCGGCCGACGTTCCTCGGCGGCGCCGGACGCTGGCGCGACTCCGGAATGGCCGGGACCCCGTCGGCCGAGAATCCGCGCGCCCTGTTCCAGGCGACGCACGACGACCTGGTCGCGGCGTTGCGCGCGGAGATCGACGCCTTCGCTCCGCACGTCGTCGTCACCTACGACGCCGCGGGCACATACGGTCACCCCGACCACAAACGGGTGCACGAGGTGTCGGTGGACGCGATCGCCGCGTCGCGCGCGCAGACCGGGTTCCCCCGCAAGGTGTACGAATCGGTGACGCAGCGGTCGGCGCTGCACGACGGACTCGAGGCCGTGCGGACCGTCCCCGAGGGGTGGCGGATGCCCGAGCCCGGGGAACTCCCGAGCTACCCGGACGAGCAGATCACCGCGGCCGTCGACGTCTCGACGGTCCTCGACCGGAAGGTCCGCGGCCTCGCCGCGCATGCCACGCAGGTGATCGTCGCGCCGTCCGGCACCGAGTACGCGCTGTCGAATCTCATCGTCCAGCCCGTCGGCGCCGCGGAGCACTTCATCCGCACCGACGTCGACGATCCGGCGTCGGAGACCGACCTCTTCGACGGACTGCGATGACCGTCGCCGACCGGGTGGAACTCGGCGTCCTCACCGTGTGCGGAGCGATCATCGGGCTGATCTCGGTGTTCTACCTCAATCTGCTGATCGGATCGGTCCCCGTCCCGATCACGGTGGTGCTCGCCGGAGTCGGCAACCTGCTGGTGCTGCACCGCGCGTCGCAGCTCACCGAGTCGTCGTGGCGGTACGCGCCGATGATCGTGTGGGCGCTGATCACCCTGGTGGCGATGGTGCCGGGGATCAACGGCAACGGTGCGCTGATCGGCGACTGGCGAGTGCTGATGCTCCTGCTGTGCGGTGTCGGACTGCCCGCCGTCGCACAGTCGATGAACCGGTTGAACAACCTCTGACGACGCCACCGGAGCGGTCGTGTCTACGATCGGAAGAGTGACGTCTTCCGATTCGGTCTACGGGGCCGACGCACCCACTCGGTCGGCGATGCGACGCGCTCTGCGCCGCGTGGCCGACGCGACACCCCTGAACGTCGACGAGGCCGCCGTGCTGTTGGCGGCGCGCGGCGACGACCTGACGGCGCTGTGCGACGCCGCGGCACGGGTCCGGGACGCCGGTCTCGAGGCGGCGGGACGCCCCGGCCAGGTCACCTACTCCCGCAAGGTGTTCATCCCGCTGACCCGCCTGTGCCGCGACCGTTGCCACTACTGCACGTTCGTGACGGTGCCGGGCAAGCTGAAGCGAGACGGCCACGGCATGTTCCTCGAACTCGACGAGGTCGTCGCGATCGCTCGCAACGGTGCGGCGCTCGGCTGCAAGGAGGCGCTGTTCACACTGGGCGACCGGCCCGAGGAACGATGGCCCGAAGCCGCCCGGTGGCTCGACGAGCGCGGATACGACTCCACCCTCGACTACGTGCGCGCCGCGTCGATCCGCGTGCTCGAGGAGACCGGACTGCTGCCGCATCTGAACCCCGGCGTCATGAGCTGGGAGGAGATCAACCGCCTCAAGCCGGTCGCACCGAGCATGGGCATGATGCTGGAGACGACGGCGCGGCGTCTCTTCACCGACAAGGGGGAGTGCCATTACGGCAGCCCCGACAAAGACCCGGTGGTCCGCGAGCGCGTCCTCACCGACGCGGGCAGGCTCTCGGTGCCGTTCACGACGGGCATCCTCGTCGGGATCGGCGAGAACCTCACCGAACGCGCCGAGTCGCTGTTCGCGATCCGCAAGTCGCACAAGGCGTTCGGTCACATCCAAGAGGTCATCGTCCAGAACTTCCGCGCCAAGCCGGACACCGCGATGGGCGCGGCGCCCGACGCCGACATGGACGAGTTCCTGGCCGCTGTCGCCGTCGCGCGCATCGTCCTCGGTCCGGGAATGCGGATCCAGGCCCCGCCGAACCTGGTGTCGGCCGACGAATGCCGGGCGCTCGTCGCAGCGGGCGTCGACGACTGGGGCGGCGTGTCGCCGCTGACGCCCGACCACGTGAACCCCGAACGTCCGTGGCCGAACCTCGACACGCTCGCCGAGATCACCGCATCGACAGGTTTCACGCTCACCGAGCGGTCGGCGGCGCAGCCGAAGTACGTCCTGGCCGGATCGCCGTGGATCGACCCGCGGATCTCCGCGCACGTCGCCGCCCTCACCGATCCGCGGACCGGACTGGCGCGCGACGTCCGGCCGGAGGGGATGCCGTGGCAGGAGCCGGACGAGGAGTGGAGTTCGTCCGGGCGCGTCGACCTCAACACCGAGATCGACGTCGACGGCCGCAACACCGACACCCGCAGCGACATCGACAACGCGTTCGGCGACTGGGACACCATTCGCGAGCAGGTCCTCGCTCTCAGCGGACCCGAGCGCCTCGAGTCCGATGTGGCGTCGGCGCTGCGCCGTGCGGAGAACGATCCGGCCGGACTGTCCGACGACGAGTACCTGGCCCTCGCCACCGCCGACGGGCCGGGTCTGGAAGCGCTCGCCGCGCTCGCCGACTCGATCCGCGCGGACGTGGTCGGCGACGACGTCACCTACGTCGTCAACCGGAACATCAACTTCACCAACATCTGCTACACCGGCTGCCGATTCTGCGCGTTCGCCCAGCGCAAGGGCGACGACGACGCGTTCACCCTGTCGGCGTCCGAGGTCGGCGACCGCGCATTCGAGGCCCACGTCGCGGGTGCGACGGAGGTCTGCATGCAGGGTGGCATCGACCCCGAACTGCCGGTCACCGGCTACGCCGACCTCGTCCGAGCGGTCAAGGCGCGCGTCCCGTCGATGCACGTGCACGCGTTCAGCCCGATGGAGATCGTCAACGGCGCGTCCCGCGGCGGACAGTCGGTCCGCGACTGGCTCACCGCGCTCCGCGAGGCGGGCCTGGACACCATTCCGGGGACGGCCGCGGAGATCCTCGACGACGAGGTCCGCTGGGTGCTGACCAAGGGCAAGCTGCCGGCGTCGGCGTGGATCGACGTCATCACCACCGCACACGAGGTGGGACTGCGGTCGAGTTCGACGATGATGTACGGCCACGTCGACTCCCCGCACCACTGGGTCGGACACCTCAATGTGCTGCGCGGCATCCAGGACCGGACCGGCGGGTTCACCGAGTTCGTGCCGCTGCCGTTCGTGCACCAGTCGTCGCCGCTGTACCTGGCCGGGGCGTCGCGGCCGGGTCCGACGCAGCGCGACAACCGCGCCGTCCACGCGCTCGCCCGCATCATGCTGCACGGCCGGATCGACAACATCCAGACCAGCTGGGTCAAGCTCGGCGTCGACGGCACTCGCGCGATGCTGCGAGGCGGAGCCAACGACCTCGGCGGCACCCTGATGGAGGAGACGATCTCGCGTATGGCAGGCAGTCAGCACGGCTCGGAGAAGACGGTCGAGGAACTCCACGAGATCGTCACCGGCATCGGCCGCACACCCCGCCAGCGCACCACCGAATACGGGCGGGTCGCGACGTCCGCGCTGTCGGTGAACCTCGCCTGACCCCGCCCGCCCGTTCGGAGCGCGTCCCTGCCGCCCGTTCCGCTCAACGATCGGGGTGGGTGGGTTCTGCCGGGGAAACGGCTTGTCGACGGCCCCGTGAGCAAAAATACGGCCAGGTCAGGGTGCACTGATTCCGCCGGGCACGCTCGGCACCGATAGTCTGGACCTGTGCGGTCGGCGACGACCGCGACAGCGTGATGCCCGACGCGACCAGCCCTCGCGTCGAGTGGATATAGAACGAGGAGAACGACGTGACCTACATCATCGCCGAGCCGTGTGTCGACGTCCTGGACCGGGCGTGTGTCGAGGAGTGCCCGGTCGACTGCATCTACGAGGGCGGCCGCGCCCTCTACATCCAGCCCGACGAGTGCGTCGACTGCGGTGCGTGCGAGCCGGTGTGCCCGGTGGAGGCCATCTTCTACGAGGACGACGTCCCGGACGAGTGGGAGCCCTACGTGTCGGCGAACGTCGACTTCTTCGTCGACCTCGGATCTCCGGGCGGCGCGAGCAAGGTCGGCAAGACCGACTACGACCCGCCGTTCGTCAAGAACCTGCCCCCGATGGGCGAAGAGGACTGATCTCGACGTGAGTCGTTTGCGCCCGGTGAGTTCCGGACTCCCCGACTTCCCGTGGGACACGATCGCCGCCGCCAAGGCGAGGGCCGCGTCGCACGCCGACGGGATCGTCGACCTGTCGGTCGGCACCCCCGTCGACCCGGTCGATCCACTGATCCGGGACGCTCTGTCGGCGTCGTCGGAGTTCCCCGGGTATCCGGTCACGGTCGGGACACCGGAACTGAGGGACGCCGCGGTCGGAGCGTTGGCGAGGCGGTTCGGCGTCACAGGACTCGACGCGGCGTCGATCCTGCCGGTGGTGGGGACCAAGGAAGCGGTGGCGGGCCTGCCGTCGCAGTTGGGTGTTCCGGCGGGCGCGACGGTCGTGATTCCGGAGGTCGCCTACCCGACGTACGAGGTGGGGGCGTTGCTCGCAGGCGCGACACCGGTGCGGGCCGACCACACCGACGACTACGGCGACGACGTCCCGGCGCTGATCTTCCTGAACAGCCCGTCGAACCCGACGGGCCGCGTGCTGTCGGCGGAGCACCTGCGGTCGGTCGTCGACTGGGCGCGCGCGAACGACGTCGTCATCGTCTCCGACGAGTGCTACCTGGGCCTGACGTGGGAGGGCGAGGCGCTCTCGGTGCTGCATCCGGATGTATGCGGCGGCGACCACACCGGTCTGATCGCCATGCATTCGCTGTCGAAGGTGTCGAACCTGGCGTCGTACCGTGCGGGCTTCCTCGCGGGCGACCGCGCGCTGATCGCCGAACTCCTCGCGGTCCGCAAGCACGCGGGCATGATCGTGCCGTTCCCGATCCAGGGTGCGACCGTCGCGGCACTGAACGACGACGCGCACGTCGACGCCCAACGCGAGCGGTACCGCGTCCGTCGCGACAAGCTCCGCGATGCGCTGCTCGGTGCGGGGTTCACCATCGATCACTCCGAGGCCGGCCTGTACCTGTGGGCCACCCGCGGCGACGACTCGCGTGCGACCCTCGACTGGTTCGCCGAGCGCGGCATCCTCGTCGCACCCGGCGACTTCTACGGCCCGGCCGGGGCACGGCACGTCCGCATGGCGATGACCGCCACCGACGAACGCGTCGACGCCGCCGTCACCCGCCTGCTCTGACGAGTTTCACAACGGCTGGAAGCGCCTGTCATGGTGGTTGAGCTGGGCCGGAGCGTTAGCGAAGCAGCCTGTCGAAACCACCGTCACCCGGGCTGGTAGTCCGGTGAAACATATTGGTACTGAATGAGTTTCAGCCTGGGTGGCACTGGTTTCGACAGGCTGCTTCGCTAACGCTCCTCAACCAGCATGACGGTGACGTCTGTGACTTCGAGTCCCGTTGCGCTTCTTAAATTAGTCAACTAGACTAAAACTATGAACACGGAGAGACGACAGGCCCGCGAGGCCGTCGAAGCGGCCCGGGAGGCGACGGACCTGTTCGGCCCGGTCCACGGATCGCAGCGCGCCGGACGGCGCGAGTATCGACGGCTGGCGGCGTTGCTGCATCCGGACGGCGGCGGGGACGTCGAGGTGTTCGAGAGGCTCGTCGCGCTGTTCGACGAATGGCGTTCGCCCGCCGGTGCGATCGTCGGACGACGCGGAACGTACACGCTGGGTCGGATCGTCGGACAGGGGAGCGTCAGCGTCGTCTACGAAGCGACATCGGACGCGGGTCGTCCCGTCGCGGTGAAGGTCCCGCGGTCGGCCGCTTCGGCTACCTTCGTCGAGCGGGAGCGCGCGGCACTGCGACGATTGGCGCAGTTCACCGACGATCCGGCCAACGCCTGGCTGGCGCCCTACTTCCCGCGGCTGCTCGACACCGCCGACGTCGACGGCGGCAGGCCCGTGAACGTCGTGTCCGCGCACGGTCGGGCTCAGGGGTTCGTCGACGCGGCGGCCGTGGCGACCGCCGACGGGCTCGACGGCCGCGACTGGGCGTGGATCCACCGGCGACTCCTTCGCGCGGTAGCGGGTGCACACCGAATCGGTCTGGTGCACGGAGCCGTCGTTCCGGAGAACATCCTCATCCACCCGGAGGGGCACGGCGTGGTGCTGGCCGGATGGTCGTTCGCCGCCGAGCCGGGACAGGCACCGGCCGGACGCATCGCCTCTCGCCGTGATCTGTACCCGCCGGGCGCGGAACCCGCAGGTCCGGCACTCGACGTGTACATGCTGCACGCCACGATGGCGCAGATGTTGGCGTCCGGTGAGCGCCGGCAGCGGATGTTCGCGGCCGGCTGCATGCAGGCGTCGCCACGGATGCGGCCCGCCGCCGTCGACCTCCTGGAGGAGTACGACGACCTGCTCGAAGACTTGTACGGACCGCGGACGTTCCGTCGGTTCCCGTACACGGTGAGCGCGTGACGCGCTCGCATCCCCCGAGAAGAAGGAGAAGGATCATGGGAAGCGGATACTGGAGCGACGACGCCTACCGCGCCGCGGCCACCTTCCGGGCGCGAACCGGATCGGCGGACTTCGCGTACAGCGCGTCCACCAAGGCCCGTCCGGTCAGCGAGTGGACGGCGCACCCGGACCTCGACCCGAAAGGCGTCGGTGTCCGAGAGTCGCGGGACAATGACGAACACCCGCGGTCGACGCCGATCGTCGTCATGTTCGATGTGACCGGCTCCATGGGGTCGGTTCCCGTCGCCATGCAGAAGCAGTTGTCACAGCTGCACGGTCTGTTGCTGCGGAAGGACTACGCGACCGACCCGCAGATCATGTTCGGCGCCATCGGCGACGCCGAGACCGACTACGTCCCGCTGCAGGTGGGACAGTTCGAGTCGGACAACCGGATGGACGATCAGCTCCGCAACATCCTGCTGGAGGGCAACGGCGGCGGTCAGAAGTCGGAGTCGTACGAGTTGGCCGCGTACTTCCTGGCCCGACACACCGCGACCGACGCCTGGGAGAAGCGGGGGCGCAAAGGCTACGTGTTCCTGATCGGCGATGAGATGAACAAGCGGAAGCTCCGCTCGCGGCACATCCGTGAGGTGATCGGCGACGAGGTGCACCGGGATCTCGACCTCGCGTCCATCTACCGTGAGCTGCAGGAACGGTGGGAGGTCTTCTACATCCTGCCCCGGCAGACGAGCTACTACGACGACCCGCAGGTCCGCGGGCACTGGCGGGACATCCTCGGCGAACGGGTGCTGTTCCTGGAGGATCCGAACGCGGTGTGCGATCTGATCGCCGTCACCGTGGGGATGCTGGAGGACGTCGTCGATCTGGAGGACGGCCTCACGGACCTGGACGACCTCGGGGTCGGCACGTCCGTCGTGGTCGGCAAGGCGCTCGCACCGCTGTCGACCGGCGCCGCGCGGGTCCCGTCCCGCCCGCCCGCGGGCCTCTCCGGCCCCGACGACCTCCTGTGACAGACGACATGACCGGCAGGCACATCGCCGTGATCGGCCTCGGTTTCGGCGACGAGACGAAGGGCGCGACGGTCGACTGGTTGTCGGACCGCGTGGATCCGACCGCGGTGGTCCGGTTCAACGGGGGTGCGCAGGCCGCGCACAACGTGGTCGCCGACGGGGTCCACCACACGTTCCGGCTGTTCGGGAGCGGGACGCTGAGCGGAGTTCCGACGCACGTGAGCAGGCACGTCCTGGTGGACCCGTGGCGGCTGGCCGCCGAGGCCGTCGATCTGGCGGACCTCGGCGTCGACGACCCGTTGCGACTGGCCTCGGTGAGCCCGGACGCCCTGGTGGTGACGCCGATCCACATCGCGGTCAACCGGATTCGGGAGGACTTGCGTGGGGACGCCCGCCACGGGTCGTGCGGCCTCGGCATCGGGGAGACGCGGTGGTACGCGTTGGCCGCGGCGGCCCGACTGCGGCGCGGACAGCGGCTGTTCGACGTCGAGGCGAGCGGTGATGCTCTCTTCCCGGCGTTGACGGTCGCCGACTGCGTGGACCCGCAGACGGTCCGGCAGCGGTTGATGGCGTTGTCGGAGTTCTACCGCCCGCTGCTCGATGCGGGTCGGCACGAACCGCCGTCGGTGCGGGTGATGGCGGCGGCGCTCGTCGAGTTCGGGCGGGCGGTGACGATCGCCGACGACCGGGCTCGGCTGGCGGAGGCGGCGTCTCGGGGACGGCTGCTGTTCGAGGGTGCACAGGGAGTGCTGCTCGACGAGTGGCGCGGTCTGCACCCGCACACGACCTGGAGCACCACGTTGCCCGGCGTCGCGCAGCGACTGCTCGCCGACGCCGGGGAGCCGCCCGCGCTGGTGGTCGGGGTGGTGCGGGCGTACGCGACCCGGCACGGGGCCGGTCCGTTGCCGACCGAGGACGCGGGGCTGTCGATCGACGAGCCGCACAACGGGACCGGCGAGTATCAAGGGGCGTGGCGCGTCGGACACCTCGACCTGCCGCTGTTGCGGTACTCGGCCGACGTCTGTCGGCGGCACGGCGGCCTGGACGCGCTGGCGGTGAGCCACATGGACGTCGCGGGCGGTGTCCGGGTGGCCCGCGGGTACGCCGAGTACCGCCTGGGCGAGTATCGGGACCTCGGGTTCCAAGAAGGTTTGACGGGGCTCGCACGCGGTGCGACACCGGTCCTGGACGCGATCGACGTCGAAGCGATCCCGTCCGAGATCGCGGCCGCAGCCGGGGTTCCGGTCGCCGTCGAAGGCCGCGGCCCGGACAGGGCGGATCGGGCGGCGACCGGATTCGGTGACACACTGTTCGCGTGACTGAGTCCACGGCGTCGACAGGCATCGTCTCCTCGGCGGTGTCTGTCGACGCCGTCGTCCTGCGCGTGAGCGAGGAGGGGACCGCGATCCTCGTGCACCGTCGCGGGGCGGAGCCGTTCACCGGGGAGTGGGCGTTGCCGGGCGTGCTGCTCGGGGCCGGGGAGCGGATCTCGGACGCGGCGATCCGGGCCGCGGGCAAGGCCGGGGTCACGGCGGCGGAGGTGACCGGGGTGGGCCAGTTGGTGGTGTTCGACGAGCCGCACCGCGATCCGCGCGGGCCGACGCTGTCGATCAGCGCGTGGGTCGCCGTCGGCGAGCACCGCGCATCGGAAGCCGGCGCATCAGCAGCCGGCGAGGAGTCCGAGCGGTGGGTCGAGTGGGATGCACTGCCGCCGTTGGCGTTCGACCACGCGCGGATCCTGGCCGACGTGCGACCGGTCCTCGCCGAGAAGCTCTGGCGCGACCTGACGTTCACCGCGTCCCTGCTCGGCCGCGAGTTCAGTGTCCGGACGGCACTGGCCGTCACCGCGTCGCTGACCGGCGACGACGTCGACCGCGGCAATCTGAACCGCACCCTGAAGCGCATCGCCGTCCGCTCGGACGTACCCGGGCCGTCCGGCGTCGGGCGCCCCGGCGCGATGTGGACCTGGCCCTGAAAACGCTTGTGCCGTAGATCGTGACCACATAGTGGTCACGATCTACGGCACAGGGAGGTACGGCGTCAGTTGTTGGCGTGCAGGGCCTCGTTGAGGGCGATGCCGTCGCCTTCCTTGGCCCGGACCTCGACGGCGCCGGTCTCGGAGTTGCGGCGGAACAGCAGGTTGCTCTGGCCTGCGAGTTCGCGGGCCTTGACGACGGTGCCGTCGGGGCCGGTCACCTTGGTGCCCGCGGTCACGTAGAGGCCGGCCTCTACGACGCAGTCGTCGCCGAGCGGGATGCCGCAGCCGGCGTTGGCGCCGAGCAGGCAACGCTTGCCGATGGTGATGATCTCCTTGCCGCCGCCCGACAGGGTGCCCATCGTGGACGCGCCGCCGCCGATGTCGGAGCCGTCGCCGATGACGACGCCCGCCGAGATGCGACCCTCGACCATCGAGGTGCCGAGGGTGCCCGCGTTGAAGTTGACGAAGCCCTCGTGCATGACGGTGGTGCCGGGCGCGAGGTGTGCGCCGAGCCGGACGCGGTCGGCGTCGCCGATGCGGACGCCCGACGGCGACACGTAGTCGACCATGCGAGGGAACTTGTCGATCGAGGTGACGGTCACGTGCCCGCGGGCGCGCAGCCGGACGCGCGTCTGCTCGAAGCCGTCGACGGCGCACGGACCGAAGTTGGTCCACACGACGTTCGCCAGCAGACCGAACTGGCCGTCGAGGTTCGCGCCGTGCGGCTGCACCAGGCGGTGCGACAGCAGGTGCAGGCGCAGGTAGACGTCGTGCGCATCGACGGGAGCGACGGCCAGATCGGCGATGGCGGTCCGCACGGCGATCGTGCGGACGCCGCGGGCGTCGTCGGCTCCGACGAGCGGGCGCAGGTCGGCGGGGACGTCGTCGCCGGTCAGTTCGGTCGAGCCGGTCGGGCCCGCGTCCGACGACAGTTCAGGGGTCGGGTACCACGTGTCGAGGACGGTGGTCTCGCCGTCCTTGTCGACGACGGTGGCGATTCCAATGGCAACAGCACCTTGAGTAGTCACCCGATGATTCTAACGTCGGGCTCCGACGGGGCGACCGACGTACCGCAGGCGTAGTAGAACCGCGCCGTCGTGCCCGTTCTGCTCCTATCGTGGCGGGATGGACATCGTCGAACGCTGGGTGCAGCTGTCGTATCGGCGTCCGATGGCGACCGCGTCCATGGTGGCGGCCCTGGTCGCCGTGTGCGGAGCCGTCGCGATGCGATTCGAGCAGCGCGGCGGACGTCCGGGCGATGCGACGCTGGTCGCGGCGCTGATCGTGGTCGCGTCCGCGGCGTTCCTCGTCGTCAAACGGACGCATCCCGCGCTCGCGGTGATCGGGACGGCCGCGGGCGCCGCCGGATACATCGTCTATTCGGAGGTGTTCAACGCCGCCGCGGTGCTGCCGTTGTCGGTGTGCCTGTGCACGGTCGCGTCGCAGTTCCGTGCCAGGATCGCCGTCGCGGTCACCGCCGCGGCGTGCGGCGCACTGACCGTCGTCGCCCTCGTCGTCGGCCCGGACTGGCTCCCGGTGGAGCGGATCGGGCTCATCGGGTGGCCGATCCTCGGTGCGAGCATCGGCGGCGTCACGCGCGCCCGCAACAGGTATGTGACGGCCATGGAGACGCGTGTCCGGGTGTCGACGGCCCTCTACGAGTACGAGGCGCAGCAGCGTGTCATGGAGGAGCGGCTCCGCATCAGCCGCGACATCCACGACGTGGTCGCTCACCATCTGAGCGCGTTGAACCTGCAGATCGGCACGGCGCTGCACCTGCTCGACCGGCCCGAACTCGCCGCCGCGGCGCTCGAAGGGATGCACGAGAACTCCGAAGGCGCCCTCCGCGAGATCAAGGGCATGGTCGGCATGCTCCGCACCGACGTCGACCCCGGCGCCGTGACGGGGCCGGGCCTCGACGACGTCGACGCGCTCATCGGGTCGGTCGCCGAGTCGGGGCTGGACGTGAGCATCCTCGTCCGCGGGACGCCGCGGACGGTCGGAGCCGACGTCGGACTCGCCGCCTACCGGATGGTGCAGGAGGCGTTGACGAACGCCCTCAAGTACGCGCCGGGGGAGTCGGCGCTCGTCGTCATGGAGTACCGACGGTCCACGCTGCGCATCGAGGTGAGCAACCGACTCGCGTCGACGCCGTCCACCGAGCCGGGCGGGTTCGGGTTGCCCGGCATGGCCGAACGGCTCGGCGCGGCGGGCGGCCGCCTCGAGTTCGGCGACGACGGCGACGTGTTCACCGTCCGCGCCGAACTGCCCCTCGACATCGACGGAGACCGACCATGACCCGACCACTGCGTGTCGTCGTCGCCGACGACCAGGCGCTGTTCCGCAGCACTCTGCAACTCCTCATCGACTCCGAACCCGACATGACCGTCGTCGGTTCGGCGCGCGACGGCGCGGAGGCTGTGCGGGCGGTGCGGCGCACAGTCCCCGATGTGGCGATCCTCGACATCCGGATGCCCGGCGTCGACGGCATCGCCGCGACCAGGGCGATCGTCTCCGATCCGTTGCTCGCGCGCACCCGCGTGCTGATCCTGACGACGTTCGAGTTCGACGACAACGTGGCGCGCGCGTTGCGGGCGGGCGCGTCGGGCTTCCTCGGCAAGGACGCGCGGCCGGCCGAACTCCTCGAATCGATCCGGTCGGTGGCCGACGGTTCGGTGCGCATGTCGGCGAGCGCCACCCGGATGCTCGTCGACGAATTCCTCGCCAGACCCGTCGGTTCGGCGATCCACGGCGAGGACCGGCTCCACGACCTGACCCCGCGCGAGCGCGAGGTCGTGGTCCTCGTGGCGGGCGGCGCCGACAACGCCGAGATCGCGCGGGCCCTCGGGATCACCGTCCTGACGGCGAAGACCCACGTGAATCGGGCGATGGCGAAACTCGACGCACGCGACCGCGCGCAGCTCGTCGTGCGGTCGTACGAGTTGGGGCTGGTGACGCCGGGCGGGCGCCGCGGGCACAGGTGACTACTACGACCGCGGTACGTGCCGCGGCCCGCAGACGCGGTGTCGGCGACACTATGCGCAGGTCGTCGCCCCCGCGGCGTCGAGACGGCACGGAATGGCCGTGACGTGCCCGTCCGTCGGACCTACTGTCGGCTGGACGTCTCGACGAGGAGGAACCCCATGCCCGACACCGCCATCCCGGACCGTTCGACGGTCGCCCGCCGCACCGTCCTGGCCGGGTTGGGCGCCGCGGCCGCTGGACTCGCCTTCGGTGCGGCCACGCGCACGGCCGCACCCGCCGCGGGCGACGGGACGAGCGCGGGGTCGATGCCGTACCGGCCCAACATCGTCCTGTTCATCACCGATCAGGAACGCAAACCGATGCACTGGCCCGCGGGCTGGGCCGCGCGGAACCTGCCCAACCGGCAGCGCCTCGTCGACCACGGTCTCAGCTTCGAGAACGCGTTCTGTGCCGCCGCCATGTGTTCGCCGAGCCGGTCGACGTTCTTCACCGGCAAGTATCCGGCCGAGCACGGGGTCACCTCCACGCTCACCGAGGGCGGCACCGTCTCACCGACCGAGCGGACCCTCCCGGTGACCGAACAGAACATGGCGACCATCCTCAAGGCCGCCGGATACCGCGTCGAGTACCGCGGCAAGTGGCACATGAGCAAGGGAGCCGACGGCGGATCGCCGGACGCCGACGACCTCGCCGAGTACGGGTTCGGCGGGTGGCGCGGCCCCGACTTCGGCGGCGACACGAAACCCTCCAACTTCGGCGGGGGATGCGCCGACCACGACGGCCGGGTCACGGCGCAGGCAGTCGACTTCCTGCGCACGGACGCCCGCGAGGACGGACCGTTCGCGCTCATCGTGTCCCTGGCGAATCCGCACGACATCCTGTCGTTCCCGAAGAGCTGGAATCAGCACATCGGGAACTGCGACAACTACGCGTCGGCCGCGCCGAAGGCGTTCCGACAGGGCATCGACCTGCCGCCGTCGTACCGCGAGAACCTGCTCCTCGGCCACAAGCCGACGGCCCAGGTGCAGTCTCAGCTGTTGCTCGCGGGCGCTCTCGGCGTCCTCCCGACCGAACGCGACGCCCGCGACTACGCGAACTTCTACGCGTACCTCCACAAGGTTGTCGACGAGCGGCTCGGGCAGGTCCTCGACGCCCTCGAGGAAGACGCCGACCTGCACCGGAACACCGTCGTCGTGCGGATCTCCGACCACGGCGAGATGGGGTTGTCGCACGGTGGTCTGCGGCAGAAGACGTTCAACGCCTACGAGGAGACCCTCCGCGTCCCGCTGATCGTCAGCAACCCGACGATGTTCCCGCGCGGAGTCACGACGACGGCGCTCGCCTCGCTCGTCGACCTGATGCCGACGTTCGCCTCGCTCGCCGACGTGCCCGACCGGTCGCAGTTCACCTTCCGCGGCACCGACCTGACGCCGGTGATCCGCGACGCCGTCGCCCGGCCCGCCCACCCGACGGCCACGGTGCAGGACAGCGTGCTGTTCACCTTCGACGACGTCAACACGGCGTCGCCGGACGGGCAGAAGATCGTCACCGAACCCAACCACATCCGGGCCGTCCGCGACGACCGGTACAAGTACACGGTGTACTTCGACCCGACGGGGGCGACGCCCGCTCAGCGGGAACTGTACGACCTGCGGGCCGACCCGTTCGAGCTGCACAATCTCGCTAGTCCGGCGGCACCGGGCTACCGCCCGCAGAAGGTGTCCGAGATGCAGCGCAAGCTCGACGAACGCATGCGCCGAACCCGAACGGCCCCGTCACGCGGGCGGTGGTGACACGGGCGCCGACACCGGCTTCGTCGTCGAGGTGATGCCGGCGAGCGTCCCCTTCCGCGACGGGTCGGGGACGTCGTAGTAGACGTCCTTCAACACGATCTCGCCCTTGCCCTTCAGGGAGAACCGGAAGTCGCCGGTGTAGCGGATCATCGGATTGCGGGCCTCGACCCAGAAGTAGACGCCGGGGCTCACCTGGTAGGTGATCGTCTCGGTGTACGACGACGACCTCGTGGTCGACGTCTCGTACTCGTGCTCCACCGAGGCGCTCACCACGTCCCACGCCTTGTCGAGGTCGGCGCCGACGCCGTTCGTGACCGATGTCGTGTACTCGGAGGTGACAGTCGTCGCCTTCGAATACGTCCAGTCGACGTCGGACCGGTACACGTTGCTGACGCGCGTCGGATCGGACAGGATGCTCTTGCGGCTCCCGACGTTGAACGAGCACGATGCGGCGGAGGTGTCGGTGCAGAGTCGGCGAAGCATGTCGAACTGCGTCTCGTCGTCGGCGGCGGGCACCGTCCGGGTGGCCGACGCCGGATACCCGTCGACGTCGTCGACGACGAACACCGTGTTCCTGCCGTCCGACAGGCATAGATAGCCCGATCCGCGACATTCGATCGTCGCCTTGTTGTTCGACGAATCGTCGGACGTGATGACCTGGACCGTCACTCCCTTTCCGGGTGTCGCCTGCGACGTGTATCGGAGGCCGACAGCGTGCATCTTGATGTTCTGGGTCAGCGTCACCTCCTGGTAGTCGCCGGGGTCCATGACGGCGCCGCCCGTCGGGCGGGCGGTGATGATCCCGTCGGGATCGGTCGGGTTCGGCATGCCCCACGCCGGCCGGGTGAACTGCAGCCCGTACGTCGTGAAGTCGTAGATCCTCATCACCGTCGACGACAGGGACGCCGAGGAGTCGGGGGTGTCGGCGTAGGCGGCCGCGGCGCCCGCGAGGAGAGCCGCCGCGCCGAGCGCGGTGATCGCGCGGGCGAGTCTCATGATCGTCCTCCTCGGTCGTGCGATCCGCGGTCGCGGTCGCGGGACCCCGAACCGATCGAGCCCCAGTCGCCGGAGCCCGTGCTGGAACCTCGGTCGGGGGCGTCTCCGGGGGCGTCTCCGACACCGCCCGCGGTCAGATTGACCCGCCTGCTGGACTGATCGGCCTTCACGCTGATAGCCGGACCGGCGTAGCCGCGGGTGTCGACGACATAGCGGAACTCGGTGTTGGTGTGCCAGTTGTCGCCGTCGTTGGACGGCAGGATCATCCCGCGGAGGTTGACGACGACGGTCCGGGCCGTGTTCATGTAGACGGCCGACGTGTTGTGGGTGTTGTGCATCGCGATGCCGTACTGCCAGTGCTGGCAGGTGTTGTCGCGCAGGGTCGAGATGACCGGGTAGGCGGCCGCGCCGCGGGCCTGCGGATAGTCGGAGAACATGTTCGCGGCATCGGTGAACAGGTTCACCAGGTCGAGGTCGAGCCCGGTGTGGTTGCAGATGCTGTACTCGCGGCTGCGGTCGACGTCGCCGGCCTTCCGCTCGTTCGGCTGCTTGCCGGGATCGCCGGGGTCGGCGACCGCGGATCCGGCCGCGAGGACGACCGCGGCGCCGAGCGCGGCCGCGAGGGCCTGTCTCATCATGACAGCGACCGTCCGATCGATCCGAAGGAGCCGAGTGAGCCGCGGGACTGGCCGTAGCCGGGGTCGTCGGCGGGATCGAGATCGGGGTTGGTCGGAGACGTGATCGCCGAGACCAGGGACGTCCGGGACGGGTCGGGGACGTCGTAGTGCACCCCGGTCAGGGTGATCGTCCCGGAACCGACCTCGAGGGTGAATTCGCCGGTGTATCGGACCACCGCGCCCTCCTCTTCGAGCCAGAACCACAGCCTGGGCGGGATGCTGAACGAGACGTCGTCGGTCTCGGTCCGCGACTCGGTGACCGTCGTCGAGTACTTCCGATAGACCGAGGCGCTGAACACGTCGTACGACGCACCGACCTTGTACGTGGTGGAGAACGACGTCGTCGTCGCGGTCGTGTAGCTGATCGTCCGGCTGTACAGCATGCCGTTGTCGCTCGACCAGGTCCGGGGTGTGATCCGGGCGGCGTCGCCGAACGTGGCCTTCCGGGTCGTCGTGGTGAACAGGCAATCCGGGCCCGCGGTGGCGCACAGGTTCTTCAGCAGGTCGTACTGCTGCTGGGCGTCGCCCTCGGACCGGGCCTCGAGCTGCGGGAACTTCGTGATGTCGTCGACGAGGTAGATCGCGGCGCCGCGGACCTGGCAGAGGTATCCGGTGCCCGCACACGCCACGTGCACGATGTTGTTCCCGGAGTCGTCGGACGTGGTCAGCGTGATCGTCGACGACCGTTGGCCGCGGATCGGGCTGTCGCCGTCGACGAACTGCAGGGTGGCCGTGTGCTTCTTGATGTTCTTCTTGAACGCCCAGGTCCCGGCGTCTCCGGGCGTGTACACCGAGCCGCTGCGGGGGCGGGTCACGAGCATGCCGTCGGGGTCCGTGTACGACAGGTACGTCAGGTCGTACACGCCGTAGTTCACGACGGTGAACTGGTTCGACGGCAGGTCGGGCAGGGCGGCCCGAGCGGGCGGCACGACGATGCCCGTCAGGCCCGCCGCGAGTGCGATGACGATCCAGAGACGTCTCATTCGGGTTCTCCTGTCCTCGTCGGCGCCCGGGTGGGCCACCAGAACGCGTGTCCGCCGATCGCGGCGAGCGAGGGGACGAGCATCGGAGCCATCCCGAATGCGGCCACGGCGACACCGACGGCGACTCCGGTGCCCAGTTCGACGAGATTGTCCATGCCCGTGAGAGTCAGCGACGCGAACGTCAGGGCGAGGATCGCGCCGGCGACGACGACGGTCGGCGCGTCCATCGCCACGGCCGTCCGCGACGCCTCTCGCGGTGGACGCCCCGAGGCGAACTCGTGGCGGACCCGTTCGGCCATCAGGATGTTGTAGTCGGTGCCGATCGCGACGACGAAGAGGTACAGCACGATCGGCGTCGTGAAATCGATGCCCGACACGTCGACGCCGTGCAGGAACACCAGCGTGAGGACTCCCAGAGTGGCGGCGAACGTCAGCCCCACGGCGACGATGAGCGCGAGCGGCGCGAGCAGCGACCGCAGGAGCAGGCACAGGATCGCCGCCACGATCGCCGCGGCGACCGGGAAGACGAGCGCGGTGTCGTCGTCGAGCTGCGATCTGACGTCGGCGAGCACCGCGGTCTGACCGCCGACCAGCACCCCGTCCGGCACCGCGGAGCGCAGGTCGGCGATGGTGTCGAGCGCACCCGACGAGTACGGGTTGTCGGCGAGGATCACCGAGATCACCGCGGCCTCGCCGGTCGGGGAGGCCTGCGGGGGTGCGACCGATGCGACGCCGTGCACGGCGCCGAGAGCGGCCGTCAACGACTGCAGACCGTCGGGTGTCAGGGTGTCGGCCGCGGTCGCGTACACCTGTGTCGGGCTCAATGCTCCCGCAGGCAACGACGTGGACAGGTCGGTGTACGCCTGTTGGGACGGCGTGTCCGGCGGCAGTTCGCCGAGCGTGTCGTACGTCGCCCGGTAGCCGCCGGAGAATACGGCTCCGACCGCCAGCACGCCGACGATCACGGCGATCACCACGACGGGTCGACGAGCCACCACCCCCGCGACGGCCGCCATCGACGACGTCTCGCGGTGCGCTCCCGGCCCGCCGGGCCACAGCAGTCGTCGGCTGCCGAGCAGCGAGATCGACGCCGGGACCACCGTCATCGCGGTGAACAGCATGTACGCGACCGACAGGATCAGGCCGGGAGCGAGCGACGTCAGCGATCCCAGCCGGGCCAGGAACAGGGCCGCGAACGCGCCGATCACCGTGAGGGCCGACGAGGCGATCACGCGTCCGACCGCGGTGCTCGCGTCGAGGAGGGCGGTGCGGTGGTCCAGTCCGTCACGGAGTCGTTCCCGGTAGCGGAACAGCAGGAACACGATGTAGTCGGCGCCGACGCCGAACAGGACCACGATCATGATCGACGCCAGCGACGTCGACACGTGGAAGTCGAACAGTTGCGCCGCCCAGGCGGTCAGGCCCTGCGCGGCGGCGAAGACCGCGCCGATCAGCACGATCGGGGCCACCGCGATGATCACCGACCGGAACACGAGGCCGAGCAGGATCACGATTATCGCGACCGTCGCGATCGAGATGATCGTCTCGGCACCGTGATAGGCCTCCTGCGTGTCGACGAGGATCGCGGCGTTGCCGGTGAGACCGGCGTGCAGTCCGGTGCCGTCCAAGGCCCGCGACGCGTCATCGCGCAGGGTGTCGACGGCGGCGTTCACGGCGTCGTCCCCGGGCTGACCGGTGAAGGAGACGCCGAGCGCGACGACCTTGTGGTCCGGCGACAGCGACCGCGGACTCGCCGTGATCGCGGCGACTCCGGGCGTGGAGTCGGCGTCGAGCCGCTGCGCGAGTCCGAGCGCTGTCTGTTGGTCGGCGTCGGTGAGCGTGGCGCCGTCGTCGCGGGTGATGACGATGGTCCCGCCCGCACCGGACGACTCCGGGAAGTACCGGTCGCCGATGCTCTGCGCGGTCACCGACTCGAACGTGTCGGGCAGGAAGTTCTGCTGGTTGCCGTCGACGTAGTCGTCGAGGTTCGGCGACAGGAGGACGATCGCGGCGGTCGCGATCACCCAGCCGACGATCACCTGCCAGGGACGGGCGGCGACGGCCGCGGAGATGCGCGCAAGCATGCGACGATCGTCGCGCCGAGCCCGGCGCCCGGCGGCGTGTCGCGTCGGGCGACCGGGTGAATCCCTTGAATCGGCCACCGTGCGCGAAGTGTGCCCGTGAGCAGCGGCTTCGTGGCGTACCGGCCGGATCGGACGGGCGGGCGCGCGGGGCCCGGTACCGCGGTTGCGGTACGACGCAGCTACCGCGCGCCGACATGCCTACGATGGGTTCTCGTGAGCATCCCCGCACTGGACCTGTCCGCCGATCCCATCGATCTGACGGCCGCGCTCGTCGACATCGCGAGCGTGAGTCGCGACGAGACGACGATCGCCGACGCCGTCGAGCGGGCGCTGCGAGAGCAGTTGACGGGCTTCGAGGTGATTCGACACGGCAACTGCGTCCTGGCGCGGACCGACCGAGGCAAGGCGACGCGGGTGATCCTCGCCGGGCATCTCGACACGGTGCCGATCGTCGACAACGTCCCGTCGCGGCGCACTGTCACCGATGAGGAGGGCGACGTTCTGCACGGTTGCGGCACCGTCGACATGAAGTCGGGCGACGCGGTCTTCCTGCACCTGGCGGCCACGCTCGACGAGCCCGCCCACGATCTGACGTTGATCTTCTACGACTGCGAGGAGATCGCGGCCGAGTTCAACGGGCTCGGAACCATCGAGCGGGAACTGCCGGACTGGCTCCACGGCGACGTCGCGATCCTCGGCGAGCCGACCGCGGGACTCATCGAGGCGGGGTGTCAGGGCACGCTCCGCGTCCGCTTCACGGCGACCGGCACGCGTGCGCATTCGGCGCGGGCATGGATGGGCGACAACGCGATCCACAAGCTGGGCGGCTTGCTGACGACGCTCGCCGCGTACCGGCCGCGCCGCGTCGACATCGACGGCTGCGAATACCGCGAGGGACTGTCCGCGGTCGGGATCCGCGGCGGTGTGGCGGGCAATGTGATCCCCGACGAGGTGTACGTGGACGTGAACTTCCGCTTCGCGCCCGACCGCAGTGTGGAACAGGCTTTCGACCATGTCCGGGAGGTGTTCGCGGCCGAACTGTCCGCCGGACTGGTGACGGCCGAGGTGACCGACTCGGCCTCGGGCGCACTGCCGGGCCTCGCTCATCCCGCGGCCGCGGCACTGGTCGCGGCCGCGGACGGGAAGTTCCGTGCCAAGTACGGCTGGACCGACGTCTCGCGGTTCTCGGCCCTCGGCATTCCCGCCGTCAACCTCGGCCCCGGTGATCCGAGCCTCGCGCACCGCGTCGACGAGCGCGTCCCGGTCGAGCAGATCACTCAGGTCGCCGACATCCTCCGCACGTACCTCTCGTCGTAGCTCAATCGCGACCGAAGAGCAGCGCCGCGGCCAGATCGACCGTGCCGGCCCAGACGTCGTCCGGGCGGTCGGTGATAGGGCCGAGTTGTTCGAAGAGTTCGGCGGTGATGGCGCCCAGCATCAGGTTCCACACGACGAGCGCCCTGGCGAGTGTGTCCGGGGACAGGCCGATGTCGGCGACGCCGTCTTCCCTGGTCGTGGCCGCCAGGGCGTCGGCGGCGCCGGCCTGGACGGTCCTGTCGACGCCGTCGACTGCCGGGACCGCCGTGGCGGGGGCGACGATCCGAGCCAGCGCGAGGATCGGGCGGTTTCCCGCGCGACCGGTCGCGTCCGCGGGGGCGTGATAGCCGGGGACCGGTGAGCCGTACAGCAGCGCGTATTCGCTCGGGTGGCCCAGACTCCATGCCCGCAGCGCGTGTGCGAAGGCGGTGAACGCGTGGCGTCGATTCGGGTGGTCGCCCACCGCGGTGTCGATGGCGTCGCCGAGGTCGTCATAGGCGTCGACGATGAGCATCGTGAGCAGGTCGTCGCGGTCGCGGACATAGCGGTACAGCGACGACGGGGTGCGTCCCATGTCACGTGCGACGGCTCGGAGGGAGAGCGCTGCCGCGCCGTGTTCGGCCAGGTGACGGCTTCCCACCTCGCGCAGGCTGGCTTCGACGGCTGCGCGGTTGCGGGCACGGGTTCCGGTGTCGGTCGTCATCCCGTCCATCGTCGCATGACCACCAAAGCGTGAACGGTGTTCTTGATTTCTGGAAGTGTGGAGCCTACTCTCAATAACGAGAACACTGTTCGCATTTAGTGGAGGGCTCATCGATGGTCACCGCATATCTCTGGACCCTCGCGGGTCTGCTGTTCGCCGTCGAGATCGTCATGCTCGGCGTGCTCGGCGGAGCCGTGTGGGCGGTCGCCGGACGCGGCTGGGTCGGTGTGGCCGCCGGTGTCGCGGCGGTCGTGCTCGCGGTCGTCCTGTGGGGCCTGTTCGCGTCACCGCGAGCGGCCGTCGATCTCGCGGTCGCGAAGTACGCGGTCAAGATCGGCCTGTTCGCCGCGGCGACGGGCTTGCTCGCGGCGAGCGGTGCCCGCGGCGGCTGGGTGTGGACCTTCGCCGCGGCCTCTCTCGTCCTCAACATCGCGGCGGTCCTGCCGCCCTACCGAGACTTCTGAAGGAGACGACCATGTCGAAGAACCGATACCGCGAACCGGCCGGAGCCGCGTTCGCCGCGTCCAACGCCGTCGTCGGGGCCCTCGCCCGACTCGGCGCGGCGCCGAGGAGCGTTCACGAACTGCAGACGGTGGGACGCCGGACCGGCGCGGTCCGAACCACCCCGGTCAACGTCCTCGAACTCGACGGCGTGCGCTACCTGTTCTCGCCGCGCGGTCACACCCAGTGGGTCCGCAATGTGCGCGCCGGGGGAGCGGTGGGGCTCCGCCGAGGCCGACGGGTGGAGTCGGTGACGCTGGCCGAACTCGACGACGCCGTGAAGCCGCGCATCGTCCGGGCCTACCTCGACAGGTGGGGATGGCAGGTCGCGGACTTCGTCGACGGCCTCGCCGCGGACTCGTCCGACGCCGACATCCTCGCCGTCGCACCGGGATTCCCGGTCTTCGAGGTGCGCGCCTGACCGGTGCGACGGCGCGGGGGTTGATACGGTCTCGGCATGGCTGATGGCGAATCCGGCGCGAACGAGCAGTCGACGAACGACGAGCCGATACTGGACGCGGCCCCGCTGCGGCACATCGGCGCCACGCAGGTGCGGGTGTCCGGCGACGCGGAGCGGACCACGACCGACCGGGCGCTGCTGCAATGGGTGGATCCGCGCGATCCCGAACTCGCCGATCGCAGGCGCGTCAGGGACTCGTGGCGGGTGCTCCGCATCCAGTCGGAGTTCGTGGCCGGGTTCGACGCGCTGAGCGGAGTCGCCGAGGCTGTGACGGTGTTCGGGTCGGCGCGGGTCGCGCCCGGAACGCCCGAATACCAGATGGGCGTCGATCTGGGACGAGGGCTCGGTGAGGCTGGGTTCGCCGTCATCACCGGCGGTGGTCCGGGCGCGATGGAGGCCACCAACAAGGGCGCCTTCGAGGTCGGCGCGCAGTCCATCGGCCTCAACATCGAGCTGCCGTTCGAGCAGCACATCAACCCGTACGTGACCCTCGCGATCAACTTCCGCTACTTCTTCGTCCGCAAGACGATGTTCGTCAAGTACTCGCAGGCCTTCGTCTGCCTGCCGGGCGGCATCGGCACCCTCGACGAACTGTTCGAGGCGCTGACCCTCGTGCAGACGCGCAAGGTGCTGCGCTTCCCGATCGTGCTGGTCGGCAGGGACTTCTGGGGACCGCTCGTCGACTGGATCAAGAACACGCTGGCCGCGGACGGGAAGATCTCGCCCGAGGACCTCGATCTGCTCACCGTCGTCGACACGCCGGAGGACGCTGTTCGGGTCGTCTGCGAGAAGGCGGTCCGCCCGTGAGCGCCGACGGTCCGGCGATCTGCGTCTACTGCGCGTCCGGCCCGGTCGACGAGGAGTACCTGCGGTTGGCCGCGGACACGGGAGCGGCGATCGCCGCGGCCGGAGCCACCGTGGTCTCCGGCGGCGGCAACATCTCGATGATGGGCAGCCTGGTGCGGGCAGCGCGCGGGGCGGGCGGTCGGACGATCGGCATCATCCCCGAGCATTTGATGGCGAAAGAGGTCGCCGATCTCGACTCCGACGAGCTGATCGTCACCGAGACGATGCGTGAGCGCAAGCGTCTGATGGACGAGATGGCGGACGGCTTCATCACGCTGCCCGGCGGCATCGGGACCTTCGAGGAGCTGTTCGAGACGTGGACGGGAGCCTACCTCGGCGTCCACGACAAGCCGATCGTGATGATCAACCACGACGGATTCTACGATCCGCTGCTCGGCTGGCTGGACGATCTCCGCGCACGTGGATTCGTGTCCGAGTCGGCGCTGGAACGTCTGATCGTCGTCGACACGGTGGCCGCCGCGATCGACGGACTGACTCGGCGGTAGGGTGACGGCGTTCGCCGCCCCGTGTGAGGAGTGAAGCAACCATGAGCACCGTGCCAACCAAGGTCGGGATCACCGACATTCTCAAGGGTGTCGCCAAGATGGCGCCCGATCTGCCGTCGATGGCGCGCCACGCACCGAATCTGGTGTTCCGGTCGCCCGACAAGAAGAACACCATCGGCCAGATCTTCGCGCAGCTCGCGGCCGATCACCCGGACCGGCCGTTCGTCCGCTGGCACGGCGAGTCGACGTCGTACGGCGAGGCCAACCGGATCGTCAACCGGTACGCGGCGGTGCTCACCGAACGCGGTGTGACGGTCGGCGACGTGGTCGGCATCCTGTCGAAGAACAACCCGACCGATCTGTTCGTGATCCTCGCGGTCCTCAAGCTGGGTGCGGTCGCGGGCATGCTGAACTACAACCAGCGCGGCGAGGTCATCGACCACAGCGTGTCGCTGTTGAACGCGAACGTGCTGATCCGCGACCCTGACTGCGACGAGGCGTTCGACTCGATGAGCCGGGACCGTCACCCCGAGCACATTCTCGACTTCGCGGCGCTCGACGAGGCCGCGGCGGACAAGTCGGAGGCCGATCCCGCGGTCACGGCGACGCTGCCCGCGTCCACGCTGGCGTTCTACATCTTCACGTCGGGGACCACGGGCCTGCCCAAGGCCAGCGTGATGAGCCACAACCGGTGGTTGGCGAACTTCACGGGTATCGGTGGACTCGCGGTGCGCCTGCGCCCGTCCGACACGATGTACGTCGCGCTGCCGCTGTACCACAACAACGCGGTGTCGGTGTCGCTCGGCGCGGTCCTCGCGGGCGGCGCGTGCATGGCGTTGAGCCCGCAGTTCTCGGCGTCGCGCTTCTGGGACGAGGTGATCGAGAACCGCGCGACGGCCTTCTCGTACATCGGCGAACTGTGCCGCTACCTGCTCGCCCAGCCGCCCAAGCCGACCGACCGCGCGCATTCGATCAGGCTCGTCGTCGGCAACGGCCTGCGCCCGGAGATCTGGGACGAGTTCGTCGACCGCTTCGGCATCGACCGCGTGGTCGAGTTCTACGGCGCGAGCGAACTGAACCTCGCATTCGTCAACGTGTTCGGCGTCAAGCGGACCGTCGGCTTCTGCCCGCTGCCGTTCAAACTCGTCGAGTACGACGCCGACGGCGAACCCAAGCGTGACGGGGCCGGACGGCTGACCGCGGTGCCCAAGGGGGAGCCGGGCCTGCTGATCGCCGAGATCAGCGACCGCGTGCCCGTCGACGGGTACACCGACGCCCGCGAGACGGAGAAGAAGATCGTCCGCGACGCGTTCAAGAAGGGCGACGCCTACTTCAACTCGGGCGACCTGGTCCGCGACATCGGCTTCTCGCACATCACCTTCGTCGACCGCCTCGGCGACACGTTCCGCTGGAAGGGTGAGAACGTGGCGACCACCCAGGTGGAGGGCGCCGTGGCGCAGGACGGCGCGGTCGACGGAGCCGTCGCCTACGGCGTCGAGGTGCCCGGATGCGACGGCAAGGCCGGCATGGTGTCGGTCACCGTCACCGGCGACTCGCGCCCGGACCCGAAGACGCTCGCGGACACCCTGTACGCGGCGCTGCCCGCATACGCGGTGCCGCTGTTCGTGCGGTTCGTCGGGGAGCTCGAGGTGACGTCCACGTTCAAGAACCGCAAGGTGGAGCTGCGCAATGAGGGCTTCGCCGACGTCGGCGGCGACGACGTGTGGGTCCTCAAGGGGCGCTCGGACGGCTACGTGCCGTTCTACGACGAGTACCCGGCGGACGTCGCGGCGGCCAAGGCCCCGCGCTGATCGACGCACACCAGGGCCGTAGGGTGGCAGGGTGATCTCTGCCCCCTCGGCCGGGTCGAACCCGCCGGGCGCGACCCCCGTGTCTCCCACCCTGTGCGGCCGCCCGGTCGCCGTCGACCGCGCACTCGTGATGGCGATCGTGAACCGGACGCCCGACTCGTTCTACGACCGGGGCGCGACGTTCTCCGACGACGCCGCGAAGGCTCGAGTCGACCTCGTGGTGTCGCAGGGCGCCGACATCGTCGACATCGGCGGCGTCAAGGCCGGGCCGGGTGAAGAGGTCGACGCCGTCGCGGAGGCACAGCGCGTGGTCCCGCTGATCGCGTGGATCCGGCAGCGGCATCCCGACCTCCTGATCAGCGTCGACACCTGGCGCAGCGAGGTGGCGGCGGCCGCGTGCGACGCGGGCGCGGACATCGTCAACGACACGTGGGCCGGAGCCGATCCACGACTGGTCGACGTCGCCGCGCAGGCCGGGGCGGGCATCGTCTGTTCGCACACCGGCGGAGCCGTGGTCCGGACCCGGCCGCACCGTGTGGCCTATGACGACGTGATCGCCGACGTGGTCGACGAGCTGACCGCGTCCGCGGCCAGGGCCCGCGACGCCGGGATCCGCGCCGACGGGATCCTCATCGACCCGACGCACGACTTCGGCAAGAACACGCACCACGGGCTGGCACTGCTGCGCGAACTCGACAGACTCGTCGACACCGGATGGCCGGTGCTGATGGCGTTGTCGAACAAGGACTTCATCGGGGAGACGTTGAACGCCGACCTCGCCGATCGGGTGGCGGGCACCCTCGCGGCGACGGCGCTCGCCGCCGCGGCCGGTGCGCGGGTGTTCCGTGTCCACGAAGTGGCGGACACCCGGCGCGCCGTCGACATGGTGGCGTCCATCAACGGCACGCGGCGTCCGGCCCGCACCGTTCGGGGGCTCGCGTGAACGCCGTGTGGACCGACCGCGGCGAAGGCGAGGCGCGCTGGTCGCACACCCACACCTGGGATCATCCCGAGTGGAGCGTCGACGACCTGGTCGCGGCCAAGGACGGGCGGACGGTGTCCGTGGTCCTGCCCGCGTTGAACGAGGAGGACACCGTCGCCGGTGTCATCGCGTCCATCCGCCCGCTCGTCGGCACGCTGGTGGACGAACTGATCGTCCTCGACTCCGGGTGCACGGACCGCACGGCACAGCGCGCGCGGGAGTCGGGGGCGCGCGTCGTCACCCGCGAGGAGGCCGTCCCCGGGCTCGAGCCGATGCCGGGCAAGGGCGAGGCGTTGTGGCGGTCACTCGCCGCGACGACCGGTGATCTGGTGGCGTTCGTCGACGCCGACCTCATCGAGCCGGACCCGATGTTCGTGCCGAGGATGCTCGGTCCGCTGCTGGCCGACCCGGGAATCCACCTGGTCAAGGGCTACTACCGTCGCCCGCTGCTGACCGGCGACAGGCGGGAGGCGTCCGGCGGCGGCCGCGTCACCGAACTCCTCGCGCGACCCCTGCTCACCGCGTTGAAGCCCGAGCTGGGGGAGGTGCTGCAGCCGCTCGGCGGCGAGTACGCGGGCACCCGCGAGCTGTTGACGTCGGTTCGTTTCGCGCCCGGCTACGGTGTCGAGATCGGCCTGCTGGTCGACACCTACGACCGATTCGGGCTGCCGGGGATCGGGCAGGTGAACCTCGGCGTGCGCCAGCACCGCAACCGGCCGCTGCGCGACCTCGCCGTCATGAGCCGCCAGATCGTCGCGACTCTCCTCGACCGGTGCGGCATCGACGACTCGGGCGTCGGCCTCACCCAGTTCGTCCCCGATGCGACCGGGGCGTTCTCGCCGCACACCGTCGAACTCCGCACCGACGAACGCCCGCCGATCGCCGGTCTGGATCCCCGACTGTTCTGACGTAGGCTGGTGCGATGGTGATCATCGGACTGTACGTGATCGGCGTGGCCCTGCTGGTCGCGCTGTTGTTCGCCGTCGTCTGGTTCGCGTTCGGACGCGGCGAGGACCTGCCGCCCGTCGACCGGGGCACCACCCTCACCCGGCTCCCGCGCGCCGGGATCAGCGGCGACGACGTCCGGCACCTCGTGTTCGGGCAGACGATCCGCGGGTACGACACCTCCGAGGTCGACTGGGCGCTGGAGAAGTTGGCGCGGGAGATCGACGAACTCCGCGACGTCGTCCAGGAACTATCGGGTCGCGACGTCGCCGACACCGGGGCCATTCCGACAGTTCGGGTGACGCCGTCGAAAGACGAGTGAGCCCGACGCGCGCGTAACTGTGTCGTGTGGTCCACGTATCATTGGACGAGTCCAGTGAATCGTTAGAGGGAGCACGGTCGATGGCGGCGATGAAGCCACGTATGGGTGACGGTCCGATGGAGGCGGTCAAGGAAGGGCGCGGCATCGTCGTGCGCATCCCGATCGACGGCGGCGGACGACTGGTGGTCGAACTGAACGACGCCGAGGCCAGCGCGCTCGGTGAGGCGCTGCGCGAGGTCACCGCCTGACGCGTGACTCCGACCTGTTCGCGGCCGCGGGACTGATCTGCCCCGTCTGCGCCGAGCCGCTCGCTCGAGTCGACCGCACGATCGGCTGCCCGAACGGTCATCGCTTCGACCTCGCGAGAGCGGGCTACGTGTCCCTGCTGAGCGGAAAGGGGACCGCGCACCGCTCCGACACCGCGGAGATGGTCGCGGCCCGAGTCGCCGTGTTCGACGCGGGTCTCTACGAGCCGGTCGTCTCCGCCGTCGCCGACAGCGTCCCGGACGGACCCGGAACGGTGGTCGACGCCGCCGCCGGCACCGGGGCCTATCTGTCCGCGGCCCTGCGCGGCGACCGTGTCGGCGTCGCCGTCGACCTGTCGAAATCGTGCGCGCGCGTCGCCGCACGATGCCATCCGCGTGTCGTCTCCGTGGTCGCCGACCTGTGGTCGCAGATCCCCGTCGCCGACGGGTCGGCCGGAGCCGTGCTGTCGGTCTTCGCGCCGCGCAACGCGGCGGAGACCGCGCGCATCCTCGCGCCCGGCGGACGCTGGGTGATCGTCACGCCGAATCCGGGCCACCTCGCCGAGATCGTCGAACCGATGGGCATGCTGCGCGTCGGCGACGCCAAGGCGCGGCGGCTGGCGGCAGACCTCGACGGGGCATTCGACATCGTCTCCACGCGGCGGGTCACGGCCGTTCGTGAGCTGACCGCGGAGCGGTTGGCGGACGTCGCCGGGATGGGACCGGCCGGGTTCCACCGCTCGCGCACCGAACTCGAGTCCGCCGCCGGCGACCTCGCGGGCGACGCGTCCGTCATCGCGACTCTCGACGTGACGCTGACGGTCGCCCGCCGCGCGGTATGACCGTCCGGTGGTCGGCTGACGTGGCTGCCGATATGTTGGAACCGTGAGATCACAACCGCACGTCCTCGGAATCGTCCTGGCAGGCGGAGAGGGGCGACGTCTCTACCCGTTGACGAGCGACCGCGCGAAGCCGGCCGTCCCGTTCGGCGGGTCGTACCGCCTGATCGACTTCGTCCTGTCGAACCTCGTCAACGGCGGCTACGAGCGGGTGTGCGTCCTCACCCAGTACAAGTCGCATTCGCTCGACCGGCACATCTCACAGAACTGGTGGACGTCCGGATTCCACGGCGAGTACATCACGCCGGTCCCGGCGCAACAGCGTCTCGGGCCGCGCTGGTACACCGGCAGCGCCGACGCGATCTTCCAGTCGATGAACCTGATCGACGACGAGAAGCCCGACTACATCGTCGTCCTCGGCGCCGACCACGTGTACCGCATGGATCCGTCGCAGATGGTGGAGGCGCACATCGCGAGCGGAGCCGCCGCGACCGTCGCGGGCATCCGCGTCCCCCGCTCGGAGGCGTTCGCGTTCGGCTGCATCGAATCGGGTGACGACGACCGGATCACCGCGTTCGTCGAGAAGCCGAGCGACCCGCCCGGCACGCCCGACGACCCCGACGTCACCTATGCGTCGATGGGCAACTACGTGTTCACGACGTCGGCGATCGTCGACATGCTCAAACGGGACGCCGCCGACTCCGACTCCGACCACGACATGGGCGGCGACATCATCCCGGCGTTCGTCGAACGCGGCGAGGCGTACGTCTACGACTTCAACTCCAACGTCATCCCCGGCGAGACCGAGCGCGACAAGGGCTACTGGCGCGACGTCGGAACCATCGACGCCTTCTACGACGCCCACATGGACTTGATCTCGGCGAACCCGCGGTTCAACCTGTACAACCAGAGCTGGCCGATCCGCGGGGCCACCAGCCACCTTCCGCCCGCCAAGTTCATCCGCGGCGGGTCGGCGAGCGATTCGATGATCGGCGCGGGCTGCATCGTCTCCGGAGCCACGGTCCGCAATTCGGTGCTGTCGAACGACGTGGAGATCGGGGAGGGCTCGGTCGTCCAGGGTTGCGTCCTGATGCCGGGCGTCCGGATCGGGCGCAACGCGGTGGTCCGGAACGCGATCCTCGACAAGAACGTCGTCGTCGCCGACGACGGCCAGCTCGGCGTCGACCTCGCCCACGACCGGGAACTGTTCCAAGTCAGCACCGGCGGCATCGTCTGCGTGGGCAAGAACGTCACCGTCGGCTGACGCCGGGCCGCGTCAGCCGGTTCGGGGCCGCAGCGCGGCCAGACCCCGCGTGATCAGGATCGGGATGGTCTCGGTGTCGACGGACGCGGGGAGGGCGTCGACCGGCCACCATGCGAGATCGGTCGACTCGTCGCTGCGGACGATCGGCGGGAGCGAGCCGTCGGACGTCGGTTCGGCGACGGCCGCGAACCGCACGTCGAGGTGACGCGTCGGCCGCCCGAGTGAGCACGTGATGGGATGCGTGTGCAGGTGCACCGGGTCGTCGGTCAGGCGCAACGACGGCAGCCCGGACTCCTCGAGACCCTCGCGGAGCGCGGTTGCCGCGACGCTGCCGTCACCCGGTTCGCAATGGCCGCCGAGCTGAATCCATTTCCCGACGCGCGGATGCAGCGTGAGCAGCACATGGGTGAGACCCGCGTCGAAGACGATCACCGACCCGGTGAGGTGCCCCGGCACGCAGGCGCGCTCGCACGGGTTCGGCGCGGCGTCGAGGAACGCCAGGAAGGTGTGCCGGACCGAGTCCTGGTCGGTGTCCGGCGCGTCCCATCGCGCGAGGAGGTCGCGGGTGGCGTCGGTGATGCTCACAGTTCGATCACCAGACCGTCGGTCGACGCGGCGGGCCGCAGACCCGCGTCGTCGGCGGGCCGTCCGACGGCGACGGCCCCCAGCGGCTGCCAGTGCGCGGGCAGGTCGAGTTCGGTGCGGACGGTATCGGCGGCGAAGATCGTCGACCCGACCCAGCAGCTTCCGACCCCGCGCACCGACAGGGCCACGAGCAGACCCGCGACGGCCGCCCCGCCCGCGACGGTGAACATGGTGTTCTCGCAGGCGTTGCGCCGATCGTCGGAATAGGTGTGCATGCCGTCGCCGGTGAGCACGGGGATCACGATCTCCGGTGCGTCGTACAGGATCGCGCCGCGCGCCACACGCCTGGCTATCGATTCGGGCGTCTTCGCGTCGGCGGCGAGGTCGGTGCGCCACGCGAGCGCCATCGCGTCGAGCAGTCGGTGACGACGGGCGAGGTCGCGGATCCACAGGAAACGGATGGGATGCGTGTGATGCGGGGCGGGAGCGGTCAGCGCTTCGGCGAAGGCGGCGTTCATGACGTCGGCCGGCACCGGTTCGTCGATGAACGACCGCACCGAACGCCGCGTCAACAGCGCCTCGCGTCGTCCCTGGTCGATCGCCTCCTCCACGCCGAGACGGAACAGGTCGTCGTCGAGGTCGCGGACCAGGTCGGCGGCTCGCGAACCGTCGTCGACGGGTGCGAATCCGCGGACCACGGCCACCGGCACGCCGTCGAGCTTGCCTTTGACGAGGTCCGCGGCGGCCGCGAGTTCGTCGGCGACGGCGATGTCGGTGACGACGAGGGTGTTGCCGTACGCGTCGTCGACACCGTCGTACGCGTGGCTGACGGCGATGCCCGCGGCCCCGATCGCGACGTCGGTCTGTCCGGTGCGCCAGGCGCGCCCCATCGTGTCGGTGACGATCACGGCCACGTCCAGGCCGTGGCCGGTCCTGAGCGCCTCACGCAGTCCCGCGGCGCTGGCGTCCGGGTCGAGCGGCAGCAGCGCGATCTGGTCGGTGCGGACGTTCGACCCGTCGACGCCCGCCGCGGCCTGGACGAGGCCGTTGCGGTTCGCGGTGATCAACGTCCGGTTCCGGCGGGCGACGACCCGGACGGTCTCGTCGTCGATCAGTCGGCGGCGGAACGCGTCGCGCGCCTCCGGATCGGTCGGTGCGTCGACCATCCGACCCTCCGACTTGGAGAAGATCTTGCTCGTCACGACGAGGACGTCGCCGTCGCGGAGCCACGGTGCGGCCCCGGTGATCTCGGCGGCGACGTCGCTGCCCGGGCCGAACTCGCCGAGTCCGGTCACCGGCAGGATCTCCAGACCGCCTCGGGCGCGGTGGTCGGTCACGGCGTGTCCACCCCGACGAGCGCGCACGCCGCGCGGACCATGTCGGCGGTCGTCGCCGGGTCGGTCATCAGCAGGGGAGCGGAGCCGATCGAGACGCCGTCGACGGACGCGACGTTGCCGTCGGCGATCAGCCAGCCGTCGAGCAGGCCGTTGCCCGAGCGCGAGCCGTAGTGCGCCGCGATCGCCTGCGCCGACGTCTCCACGCCGATCACCGACAGGCATTCGTCGGCCATCCCGCGCAGGGGCTTGTTGTCGATCACCGGGCTCACCCCGACCACCGGAGCCTTCGTGGTGCGCAGCGCGGCCCGGAGTCCGGGGACGCTGGTGATCGCGCCGATGCTGACGACCGGGTTGGACGGCGCGAACAGCACGATGTCGGCGTCGGCGACGGCCTCGACGACACCGGGTGCGGGCTTCGCCTCATCCGCTCCGACCTGCGCGAATCCGTGGGTGGGCACCTGCGCGCGGTGGCGGACCCACCACTCCTGGAAGTGGATGGCGACCTTCTCGCCGGGCTCGCCCTCGGGGCGGTCGATGACGACGTGCGTCTCGTGGCGGTCGTCGGTCGCGGGCAGCAGTCGGACGCCGGGCTGCCATCGTCTGCACAGAGCGGCGGTGATGTCGCTGAGCGCGAAGCCCGCGTCGAGCATCTGGGTGCGGATGAGGTGGGTCGCCAGGTCCCGGTCGCCGAGCCCGAACCAGTCGGGGTCGGCGCCGTACGCGGCGAGCTCTTCCTTGGCGTGCCAGGTCTCGGCCTCGCGACCCCATCCCCGCTCGGTGTCGATGCCTCCGCCGAGCGTGTACATGCAGGTGTCGAGGTCGGGGCAGATGCGCACGCCGTGCATCCACGCGTCGTCGCCGACGTTGACGATCGCGGTCACGGAGTGGTCTGACGAGGAACGGTCGGCAGCGGGGCCGGTCCCCTCGGGGAACGGCGTGACGCCGAGCAGCTCTCGAACACCTTGTAGGAAACGAGCGCCGCCGACGCCCCCGACGAGTACGGTCACCTTCACAGCGAGTCATGTTAGTCAGCGCTCCGCGACACGCCGAGGGGCGTCGGTAAACGTGCGCGCGCGGCGAAATTGTCGGGGGTCGATGTTAAAAATGAATCTTGCTGTTCGGCTTGACCTCAGCCGTCTTCGACGTGTGTAATCACATCAATGTCATTACGGGTGGAGCGGATGCAGGGAGGGCGCCGACTATGACTCTTGACCAAGGTGAACCGGCTGGTCCGGCGAGTCGGACCACGGCGAACGGATTCGGGCAGCTCACTGCAGTAGCCAGCGATTTCGAGGCGTTGTTCGACGCCGTCGAAGACGAGTGGCAGGACCGCGCGCTGTGCGCGCAGACCGACCCCGAGGCCTTCTTCCCGGAGAAGGGCGGGTCCACTCGCGAAGCCAAGCGGATCTGCTCGGGCTGCGAAGTGAAGGCCGACTGCCTCGAGTACGCACTGCACAACGACGAACGTTTCGGCATCTGGGGTGGGATGTCCGAGCGCGAACGCCGGCGCCTCAAGCGCGGCATCATCTGACGCCGGCCGAGTCGCCCTCGGCACGGCGCAAAGATCGCTTCACCAATCGGACTACGAGGGCAATATGCCCTCGTAGTCTTGTTTCCGAGGCGATCCTCGCGGCGACGTCAGTCCGTCGGGCCGCCTTCGACGGTCTCCTCGTCGATCCCGAGGTATGTCGCGACCTGCTGGATGAGCACCTCGCGGAGCAGTTCGGCGAGATCGTCGTCGAGCGCCCGGAGTTCCAGCGGACGGCGGAACAGGATGATCTGCGCCCGCGTCGCCTTCCCGTCGGTGTCGGTGCCCGCGCGCATCAGTCGAGCGAGCGGGACTGGGCCGTCGGCCGTCACCTCGTCGGGCCACTGCACCGACTCCCACTCCTGCGGCGTCGAGCCGCGCGGAAGCATCCGCGGGATGTCGTCGACGGCGACGTCAAGGCCCTTCAACGCCTGATGCCACTTGGCGTCGAGTTCGGCGAACGCGTCGACCGCCGCGCGATCGAACTCGTCGGACCGCGTCTTGCGAGCCGGGACCCCCGGCGGAAGGAACGGCCCGCGCAGTCCGCGACCGTGACGGTCCCGCGTGCGACGCGACGGCGGAGCGAGGAGCCGGGAGCCCGAGGTGAGCGGCGCGAGTGGGAAACCCATGCTCACAGTTTAGGGTGTGTTGATCGCGGCTCCCGCCGGAGCGCCCTATAGGCTGGCGGTGTGAGTCTTCCCCGTCAGTGCTGCAGGCCCGGCTGCTCGCGACAAGCCGTCGCGACGCTGACCTTCGTGTACGCCGAGTCGACGGCCGTCGTCGGCCCCCTCGCGAGCTCGGACGAGCCGCATTCGTGGGATCTGTGCGCCGAGCACGCCGAGCGCATCACCGTGCCCCGCGGGTGGGAGATGCTGCGCAGCGGCAGCGGATTCGCCGAGGCCTCCGACGACCGGGACCTGACCGCGCTCGCCGACTCGGTCCGCGAGGTCGGATCGGCCACGCCGGTCGGCCGTCCGTCGTTCCGGACACTGCCCGACTTCGACGACGCCCCGCGCGGACGTCACCGCGCGACCGAGGCGTCCGCGCGCACCGCGGCGCCTACCCCTCGTCCGGGCAGGCGCGGCCACCTGCGGGTATTACCAGATCCCGTCGATTGAGCGCGGTCTCGAATACCCGGGTGCGTCACGCTGATTAGTCTTAACTCCATGTCTGCCCATTTGCGCGACCTCGACGACACCGAGGATCTCGTCGCCGCCGATCACGACGGTCTGCTCCGTTCGGCGGCGATGTCGGGAGCACACGTCCGGGCCGTCGCGCACGCCGTCGCCGAAGGCGCACTGGACCGGCTCACCGACCTCCGTCCCCGCGCCGTCGTGATCGTCACCGGACGCTCGAGCATCGCGGATCGGGCCGCCCGCCTCGCGGTCGCCCTCCTCGCGTCGCGGTTCGACGCACCGGTCGTCGTCGCACCGACCCTGCCCGGCTGGATCGGTCCGCTGGACGTCGTCGTCGTCGCGGGCGACGACCCCGGCGACCGCACGTACTCCGACGCCGCTCATCGGGCGCTGCGGCGTCGGGCCGAACTGGTCGCCGCGGTCCCGCTCGAAGGACCCGTCGCGGACGCCGTCGGGGCCGATCACGTCGCGGATCTGTCGCCGCGGCTGCCCGTCGACCCGCGGTTCTCGTTCGTCCGACTCGTCGCGGCGTTGGTCGCCGTGTGCGGCGCATTCGACGCGGTGCGACTGCACCCGGCTCCGCCGACGCTCGCCGACATCGCCGACCTGCTCGACGCGGAGGCCGTGGCCGACCATCCCGATCACGAGAGCTTCCACAATCAGGCCAAGCTCCTCGCGTACCGGGTGGCCGGTCGAACGGTGGTGTGGGCGGGCGACACCGCGGCGTCCACCGTCGTCGCCGAGCATGTGTCGGCCACGATGGCGGCCGTCGCGGGCGCCGCGTCGTCGTCCGGCGACGAGCAGTCGGCGCTGGCACGACTGCGGGTCCGGGTGCACAGCGCCGGGACGGCGACCGACTCGATCTTCTACGATCCCGACTTCGACGACGCTCCGCCCGCGGAGCAGGCCAGGGTGATGCTGCTGACCACCGCGGAGCGGAGTTGGGGCGCACATCAGCGGATCGTCGGGCTCGGAGACGTCGACGTGATCACCGAACAGGTCGACGCGCCCGACAGCCCGGCGGGCCTGATGCGGCCGCGCGTGGAACCAGACCACGCCGACGCCCCCGCCGACCTCGCGGCGCATCTGACCGTGGTGGTTCGTGCGGACCTGGCGGCCGCCTACCTCGAACTCGCCGGGGCGAGCGCCTGATGAAGCTGCTCGCAGGAGTCATCCGGCCGTACGCGTGGGGATCGCGCACCGCCCTGGCCCAGATGCGGGGCGCGCAGTCGCCGTCCGCCCACCCCGAGGCCGAACTGTGGTTCGGCGCCCACGCGGCGTCGCCCGCCACCGTCCTGTCCGACGACGCCGCAGATCAGACCCTGCTCGGTCTCATCGAGGCCGATCCGCGCGCGCAACTCGGCGACGCGGTGATCGCGGAGTTCGGCGAGCGGCTGCCCTACCTGTTGAAGATCCTCGCCGCGCAGGAGCCGCTGTCGTTGCAGGCGCATCCGAGCGCCTCGCAGGCGCAGGAGGGCTTCGCGCGGGAGAACGCGGCCGGGCTCCGGTTCGACGATCCCGAACGGAACTACCGCGACGGCTGGCACAAGCCGGAACTCGTCGTCGCCCTGACCGACTTCGACGCGCTCGCCGGATTCCGCGACCCGTCCGTCACCGTCGACCTGCTGAGCAGCCTCGAGGTGCCTGCCCTCGACCCGTACCTCGGCATGCTGGTCGCCGAGCCGGACGAGACGGGTCTGCGGGCCGTGTTCACCACCTGGCTGACCCTGCCGGAGTCGGTGATCGGCGGCCTCGTGCCCGCGGTCCTCGACGGGGCCGTCGCCGCCCTCGGGCGCGGCGACACCAGGTTCTCGGCCGAACTGCGGTCCCTCCTGGAACTCGGCGAGGCGTACCCCGGCGATCCGGGCGTCCTCGCGTCGACCCTGCTCAACCGGATCAGCCTGGCCCCCGGCGAGGCGCTGTATCTGTCGGCGGGCAATCTGCACGCCTACCTGCACGGCACCGCCGTCGAGTTGATGGCGAACTCCGACAACGTGCTCCGCGGCGGCCTCACGCCCAAGCACATCGACGTCCCGGAGCTGCTGCGCGTCCTCGACTTCACGCCCGTCGACCTCGACGCCCTGATGCCGT
This sequence comes from Gordonia spumicola, assembly GCF_009932475.1. Classification (GTDB taxonomy): domain Bacteria; phylum Actinomycetota; class Actinomycetes; order Mycobacteriales; family Mycobacteriaceae; genus Gordonia; species Gordonia spumicola. Next base: position 2,033,557 of record NZ_BJOV01000005.1, on the reverse strand, counting down.
CGTCGAAGCTCGTCGGAGCCGAACGGGTGTATCTGACGCCCGCGCCGGAGTTCCAACTGTCGCGGATCGAACTGGAGGGCACCGGACTGTACCGGCCGTCGTCGATCAGCTTCGACCTGCCGGGGCCTCAGATGCTCGCGGTCCTGTCGGGCCGGATCACCGTGACCGGAGCCGACGGCGACACGCTCACCGCATCGGCCTGCGACGCGGTGTGGCTCGCCGACTCCGATCCCGACGTCGTGGTGCACGCGGCGTCGTCGAACGCCGTGTTCGTGCGAGCGCTCGTCCCCTTGGCGCACCGCTGACCGCTCACCCGGTGAGTTCGCGTTCGGCCGGTGTCGTCACGGTGCGGACCGTCGTGCGGAGCCCGCCGGGGGTGACCAGGTGCAGCACCGCGGAGTCGGACGGATCCTGGTGCAGCAGGCAGCCCGATGCGGTCGGCGGCGGGTCGGCGCGGTGGACGTCGAGCACCGTGAGACCCGGCCGCGCGCGTATCGCCTCCCCAGTGTCGCCGACGACGAGCTGAGCCGTCTGCGGTATCGCCTGCCCGTGCGACAGCAGGACCGGATCGCCGATGGCGTCGACGAGCGGACCCCACTGGTCGGGGCGGTCGGTGACGACGTGTGTGCGGACGCCGAGAGCCATGCTGCGGACCACCGTCTGGCGCACGGTCCTCGCGTCGGCGGCGACCGCGACCCTCGGGATCGACGGACCGGCGACTCGCAGGGCCACGGGCGTCCCGTCGTCGGCGCCGATCAACTGGCCGTCGGCCGCCAGCGGGGGAGCCGTGCCCTCCGACCCGTCGGGTGTGATCCTGGCGGCGACGGCCGCGTCGTCGAGGGTCCACGCCGCGTCGGCCGACAGTTCGGCCGCGGTGAGGACGCGGGTGCGCACGCCCGCGGCCGCACACGCCGCGATCACCCGATGCACACACCAGATCGCCGTGCGGAGCGCGCCGACGGAACCGCCGCCGCGCAGTGCGACGGCGTCCGGGAATCGGGCCGGGTCGAGGTGGACCACCAGCGCGACCGTCCGGTGAGACGCGGGAGCGAGCGGCCCGAGCAGACCGCGGTAGGCACGGGCCGCGGGACCGTCACCCCACGAGGTGAGGGTCCGGGTCGCCACGTCGACGCGCAGCGGATGAGCGTCGCGGCGAACCATGGCGCAGGCGATGTCGTCGAGCGGCACCCGTGTCCGGGGACCGTCCGGCAGCGTGATCGGCGAAGGCGGACCGGGCGCGAGGGTGAGCACAGCCGTCAGATGCGGACCGTCCCGTCGCAGTCCGATGCAGCCGTCGCCGTCGGGCACGTCGAACGGCTCGACGGTGCGGAGTCGGTCGCGTGCGGTGCCGACGAACAGACGCATCTGGCAATCCCCCTGAAATCGTCGATTCCCCCGAATCGCGTGGAGACACGGTACAACGCGACTAGCGTGCCTGGCAGGGGAACGGCGATCGGTTTCGGGGGGAACATCAATGTCGCGACGAATGACGACGCGTGCGCAGGTCAGCGGGTACCGCTTCGGGTTGGCGCGCGCCGAGCACGCCCTCGTGCGGCGGGATGCGCGCATGGTGCACGATCCGATGCGTTCGCAGGTCCGGGCCCTGGTCGCGGGCGCCGTGCTCGCGGTACTCGTCGTCGCCGGGGCGGGCGTGTACGGGCTGATCCGTCCCGCGCCGACGGTCGGCGACGCGCGGATCGTCGCGGGTCCGGACGGCGGACTGTTCGTGCCGATCGACGGGACGATGCACCCGGTGCTCAACGTCGCGTCGGCCCGGCTCGTGGTCGGCGGTCCCGCGGCGGTGAAATCGGTGAGCGCGCGGTCGCTGCGCGAGTACCCGCGCGGTGCGACGCTCGGCATCGTCGGTGCGCCCGCCTCACTCCCCGAGCCGGGGAGCGACGGCGCATCGGCGTGGACGGTGTGCGACGGACCCGACGGCACGACGATCCTCGCGGGGGAGCCGACGTCGTCGCCCGCCGCACCGAACGTCGGGGCGGTCGTCGCCCGAGGGAACCGGATGTGGCTGCTCTACGACGATCACGGCGTCCCCGTCCGTGCCCGCATCGACCTCGCGCGCGTCGAAGTGCTGCGCGCTCTCGGGCTCGAGAACGCCGGCGCGCGAACGGTGTCGGCCGCCCTGCTCGACACCTTCCCGGAACGCCCCGCGTTGACGGTCCCCGACATCGACCGGCGCGGCACGGGCCCGCTCGGCCTGCCCGTCGGATCGGTGATCCGGACGTCGACCGTCGACCGGAGCGTCGTCTACCGGGTGGTCCTGGGCGACGGCGTCCAACAGATCCCGGCGACCGCGGCCGACATGCTGCTCGCGGCCGACCCGACGGGGAGCGCGGAGATCCGCGACGTGGCGCCGGGCGAGCTGACGACGGTGCCGGTCGTCGACCGACTCCCGCTCGGCCGGTTCCCGACCGCGGCTCCCGTGCTGACGGATCGGTCCGTGCTGTGCCGATCGTGGTCGCGGGCTCGTGGCGACCGGTCGGCCGTCGAATCACTGACCGCGGTCGACGCGCTTCCGTCCGCCGGGGCGCCGGTGATCCTGGCCTCGGCGGACGGGCTCGGTCCGGCCGCCGACGCCGTGTACGTGGAGCCGGGGACCGCCGAACACGTCGTCGTGACCGGCTCGCGGCCGGACAGCGCCCTCGCCACGCAGCGGTTCATCGTCGCCGACACGGGCGTGCGGTACCGCGTCGCCGGAGACGACGCGGCGACCAGCCTCGGTCTCGACGACGAACCGTCCCGCATCCCGTGGACCGTCCTGTCGCTCCTGCCCGAGGGACCCGAACTCAGCCGTTCCGCCGCGCTCGTCGCCCGCGACGGATGAACGCTCTCAGTGCCGTGCGCCGGCGACGAGGGTGCGGATGATCCGCTCCCAGTCGTCGGCGATCTCGTGGCGGGTCAAGCCGATGACGTCGAGCAGGTGTCGGACAGTGATCGCGTCCAAGGGCGCCTGCACGGTGTGGGCGAGGACGTCGAGACGGTCGGTGAAGCCGAGTTCGCGGAGCAGGATCTTGACGTGCTGCGTCGACATGGCCCACACCGGGTGCGACAGCCGGTCGGGGTCGTCGGCCCCGGCCTCCAGGAGGATGTCCAGGTGATCGACGGTCATCTTGAGACGGGCCCGGCCATACGCGATCAGCCGGTCGAGCGGGTGGGCGCCCGGTCCGAGGGGCTCGGGCCCGGACAACAGCGCCTGCTGGAGATCCGACTCGGAGTGGTCGAGCAGTGCGTGCATGAGCCCGGTGCGGTTGCCGAACCGGCGGAAGACGGTGCCCTTGCCGACACCGGCGGCCCTGGCGACGGCGTCCATCGTGACGGCGGCCGCGCCTTGATCGTCGATCAGCGACTGTGCGGCGGCCAGCAGGAGCCGCCGGTTGCGGGCGGCGTCGGCGCGTTCGGACGACATCGTCGGACCGCCGACCACGGGAAGTCCGACGACGGGCAGGCCGACGGTCGGTCCATCGGGGGAGGTCATGGAAGCCAGACTAGCCGATCGTGCCTCTCACCTGGGCCGTCGGCATCAGGTGACCGAGATCACCGGCACCGCGGGAAGCATTCCGGACCGCGGTCCGTTTACCCTCGTGACAGGGCGACGAGACCGGTCGTCGGATACGAAAACACTCAGGAGTGCATCACATGTCGGACAACGCAGTGAAGATCGCAGTGCTCGTCGGCAGCCTTCGCGCCGCCTCGGTTAACCGCGAGCTTGCCGAAATCGCCCTCGAGAACCTTCCCGAAGGCGTTCAGGCGTCGATCGTCGACGGTCTGGGCGGGATCGCCTTCTACAACGAGGACGTCGACACGCCCGAGACGCTGCCGGCCGGTGTCGCCGAACTGCGCGCGGCCGTCGTCGACGCGGACGCCGTCCTGCTCGTCACGCCGGAGTACAACGGCACTCTCCCGGCGGTCTTGAAGAACGCCATCGACTGGCTCTCGCGCCCCTACGGAGCCGGCGCGTTCGTCGGCAAGCCGATCGGTGTGATCGGCGCCGCGCTCGGCCAGTACGGGGGCGTGTGGTCGCGTGAGGACACGCGCAAGTCGGTCGGCATCGCGGGTGGACGGGTAATCGAGGACATCGAGATCGGTGTCGCCACCGGCAAGCTCGACGCGGCGGGCGTACGCACCGAGGCGATCGTCGAGCAAGTCGCCGACGCGGTCCGCGTGCTCGCAGGCTCGGTCGCGGTCTCCGTCTGACACGGACGTGAACCGCGACTGACGTGTCGCGCCGGCGATCCCGACGAGACATGCGTGAACCCCATGGGAACGACATTGTCGTACCCATGGGGTTCACTCGTCTCATGGGTCCATCCACAACTGTTGACGGTCGATGCACACCGCTGTGCACGACACGCCGAGCGGTGCCGGACACGCCGGAGCGCTTGTGGATGCGTGGTGCGCGACCTGGGACTTTCATGAATGTTATTCACAACTTCTTGTGGTCAGTTGAAAAGCTACCCACTAGGTGTAGTGTTTGGAGTGTCCGGGGGGCGGACAAACGGCGATCGAATCACATCGACGTCATTCGCAGGGAAGGCCTCCCGCACACCGACAACGTTCAATCAGTCGCACGGAGCGGCGCACGCCGCCAGATGAGGGGATCACACCGATGGCAATCACCGTCTACACCAAGCCGGCATGCGTCCAGTGCAACGCCACCTACAAGGCGCTCGACAAGCTCGGCCTGTCGTACGACGTCGTCGACATCAGCCAGGACGATGAGGCCCGCGACTACGTCATGGCGCTCGGTTACCTTCAGGCACCCGTCGTCGTCGACGGTGACGAGCACTGGTCGGGTTTCCGTCCGGACCGCATCAGGGCGCTCGCCGCCCGCGTGGCCTGAGTCCGAGTCGATGTCATCGGGCGGGGCCGGCGAGAGCGCGGACCTGCCGCTGATCGTCTACTTCTCGTCGGTCTCGGAGAACACCCATCGCTTCGTCGAGAAGCTCGGGGGTCGGTCGGAGCGGATCCCGCTCCTCGACCGTACGGGTGAGTTCCGGGTCCACGAACCGTATGTGCTGATCCTCCCGACCTACGGGGGAGGGAAGATCAGCCAGGCTGGGAAGGTCACCGCCCACGCGGGCGGAGGCTACGTCCCCAAGCAAGTCATCAGATTTCTCAACGTCGAACACAATCGTTCACTGATTCGCGGAGTGATCGCCGCGGGCAACACGAACTTCGGTGCGGAGTTCGCCATGGCCGGCGAGATCGTTGCAGCCAAATGCAAGGTCCCGTACCTGTATCGCTTCGAGTTGATGGGAACCGTCGAGGACGTTTCCGCCTGCCGGGTCGGCCTGTCCGAGTTCGCCAGAGCACACTACGCGCACGCGCACTGAACCAGGAGCTAGAAAAGTGTCACCCACCGCCACCGCCACCGATTCGACCGTCTCGGCAAGTGTGTCGGGGGTGCATGCCAGCCCGTCCGGCCACGAGCCGGGCGAGTTGGACTTCCACGCGCTCAACGCGATGCTCAACCTGTACGACGCCGACGGCAAGATTCAGTTCGACAAGGATCGCGAGGCCGCGCGGCAGTACTTCCTGCAGCACGTCAACCAGAACACGGTGTTCTTCCACGACCTCGACGAGAAGCTCGACTACCTGGTCAAGGAGAACTACTACGAGCCCGAGGTGCTCGACGCGTACGACCGCGAGTTCGTGAAGTTGCTGTTCGGCCACGCCTACAGCAAGAAGTTCCGCTTCCCGACGTTCCTCGGGGCGTTCAAGTACTACACGAGCTACACGCTCAAGACGTTCGACGGCAAGCGCTACCTGGAGCGTTTCGAGGACCGCGTCTGCATGGTCGCGCTGACCCTCGCCGCGGGCGACACTTCTCTCGCCCGCGGCCTCGTCGACGAGATCATGGACGGCCGGTTCCAGCCGGCCACCCCGACGTTCCTCAACTCGGGCAAGAAGCAGCGCGGCGAACCCGTCTCGTGCTTCCTGCTGCGCATCGAGGACAACATGGAGTCGATCGGCCGGTCGATCAACTCGGCGCTGCAGCTGTCCAAGCGCGGCGGCGGCGTCGCCCTGCTGCTGTCGAACGTCCGCGAGCACGGCGCGCCGATCAAGCAGATCGAGAATCAGAGCTCGGGCGTCATCCCGATCATGAAGCTGCTCGAGGACTCGTTCAGCTACGCCAACCAGCTCGGCGCACGTCAGGGCGCGGGCGCGGTGTACCTGCATGCGCACCACCCGGACATCTACCGGTTCCTCGACACCAAGCGGGAGAACGCGGACGAGAAGATCCGCATCAAGACCCTGTCGCTCGGCGTGGTGATCCCCGACATCACCTTCCAGCTCGCCAAGAACAACGACGACATGTACCTGTTCAGCCCGTACGACGTCGAACGCATCTACGGGGTGCCGTTCGCCGACGTCAACGTGTCCGAGAAGTACCACGAGATGGTCGAGGACAAGCGGATCCGCAAGACCAAGATCAAGGCCCGCGAGTTCTTCCAGACGCTCGCCGAGCTGCAGTTCGAGTCGGGCTACCCGTACATCATGTTCGAGGACACGGTGAACCGGGCCAACCCGGTCGCAGGAAAGATCACTCACTCGAACCTGTGCTCGGAGATCCTGCAGGTGTCGACGCCGTCGACGTTCAACGACGACCTCTCGTACTCGCACGTCGGCAAGGACATCTCCTGCAACCTGGGGTCGCTCAACATCGCCAAGACGATGGACTCGCCGGACATCGGGCAGACCATCGAGACCGCGATCCGCGGGCTGACGGCTGTCGCCGACCAGACCGCCATCGACTCGGTTCCGTCGATCAAGCGAGCCAACGACGAGGGCCACGCGATCGGCCTCGGCCAGATGAACTTGCACGGCTACCTCGCCCGCGAGCGGATCTTCTACGGCAGCGAGGAGGGCATCGACTTCACGAACATGTACTTCTACACGGTGCTGTTCCATGCTCTCCGCGCGTCCAACAAGCTCGCGAAGGAGAAGGGACGCCCGTTCGCCGGGTTCGAGGACAGCACGTACGCGTCCGGTGAGTTCTTCGACAAGTACACCGATCAGGTGTGGGAGCCCGCCACCCAGAAGGTGCGCGACCTGTTCGCCAACGCGGGCACCCCGGACGGCAGTCTGTTCGAGACGTCGGGCATCGCGATCCCGACGCAGGACGACTGGCGTGAGCTGAAGGCCGCCGTCCAGCGCGACGGCATCTACAACCAGAACCTGCAGGCCGTCCCGCCGACCGGGTCGATCAGCTACATCAACCACTCGACGAGCTCGATCCACCCGGTGGCGTCGAAGATCGAGATCCGCAAGGAAGGCAAGATCGGCCGCGTCTACTACCCGGCGCCGTACCTCACCAACGACAATCTGGAGTACTACCAGGACGCGTACGAGATCGGGTACGAGAAGATCATCGACACCTACGCGGCCGCCACCCAGCACGTCGACCAGGGCCTGAGCCTGACCCTGTTCTTCAAGGACACCGCCACCACCCGCGACGTCAACAAGGCGCAGATCTACGCGTGGCGCAAGGGCATCAAGACGCTCTACTACATCCGCCTCCGCCAGATGGCGCTCGAGGGTACCGAGGTGGAAGGCTGCGTCAGTTGCATGCTGTGACCTGCAGTTTCAGTTAGTACTCGGTCGGCCCATTCCTCGCATGAGGAATGGGCCGGCTGTTCTGTCGGACCCTGTCGGTAGCGTCGAAGTCACCGGGTGGTCCTCACGCGGACACCTGTGATGATCCGAATCAGACCAAACGGCCGGTGGCCGATCGAAAAGCGAGAATTCAGCCGCGCGATGTGATGGACGGCATAGTTTGGACACGTCCACATTCTTCGTTCGCAAGGCGGTTGGATGAGCTTTCTCGAGCGGGTCGTCAACAAGGCCCAGGCAACCATTCCGATGGAGCGGCAAGTCCAGGGCCTCCACGCATTCCAGAAGGCGAAGACGTTCGCGCTGGGCGACCGGCAGCCGAAGTTCGTCGAGGAGGAGATCCCCGACGTCGACGCGGTGACGCTGACCGAGATCGACATGAGCAACCCGTTCATGTGGCGGCAAGGTCAGTGGCTCCCGTACTTCGAGCGCCTGCGCAACGAGGCCCCGGTTCATTTCCGGGCGTCGAGCGAGTTCGGGCCGTACTGGTCGGTCACGCGATACGACGACATCGTCACGGTGGACCGTGACTTCGAGACTTACTCGGCCGAGCCGCAGATCGTCATCGGCGTACCGCCGGACGGTCTGGACATCGAGATGTTCATCGCGATGGACCCGCCACGGCATGACCAGCAGCGAGCAGCGGTTCAGGGAGTCGTGGCGCCGCAGAATCTCGAGGAGATGCAGGGCCTGATCCGGTCGCGCGTCCAGGAAGTCCTCGACGACCTGCCTGTCAATGAACCCTTCGACTGGGTGGACAAGGTCAGCATCGAGTTGACGTCCCGCATGCTCGCCACCCTCCTCGACTTCCCCTACGAGGAACGGCGCAAGCTCGTGCATTGGACGGAGTTGGCCGGCGCCAGCGCGTCGGCCACCGGCGGCGACGTCGACATGGACGAGCTGTACAAAGGCGTCGCCGAGATGGCGAAGAGCTTCAGCGACCTGTGGCACGACAAGGCGGCACGCCTCAAGGCCGGTGAGAAGCCGGGATACGACTTGATCACTCTGATGCAGATGTCGGAGGACACCAAGGACCTGATCAACAGGCCGATGGAGTTCCTCGGCAACCTGATCCTGCTCGTCGTGGGTGGCAACGACACCACCCGCAACTCGATGTCGGGCGGCGTGTACGCCCTCAACCTGTTCCCCGACCAATTCGATCGCCTCAAGGCCGATCACAGTCTGATCCCGAAGTTCGTCAACGAGAACATCCGCTGGCAGACACCGTTGGCCTACATGCGGCGCGTCGCGAAGAAGGACACCGTCCTGGGCGGTCAGTTCATTCGCAAGGGCGACAAGGTCGTCATGTGGTACGCCTCGGCGAACCGGGACGAGCGCACCTTCGAGAATCCGGACGACCTGATCATCGACAGGCACAACGCCCGCCACCATCTCTCGTTCGGCATCGGCGTCCACCGCTGCATGGGCAGTCGTGTGGCCGAGATGCAGCTGAGGATCCTCTGGGAGGAACTGCTCACGCGGTTCGAGGACATCGAAGTGGTGGAGGAGCCGGAATACCTCCAGTCGAACTTCGTCCGCGGCTACACGAAGATGATGGTCACGTTGACGCCGATCGGGCAGAAGCCTCGCCCCCGCGACCAACGGACTCTGCGGCCAGCCGCGGCACGGACTCCCGCTCGTCAACCGATTCGTCGTTCCCGCGAGGTGACCACCACCACCGAGACGGAGATCGACGTCCAGGTGGCGGGCCGGCGCGAGGTGGCGGACGGGGTCGTCGAGCTGACCCTCAGCGACCCGACGGGTGCACCGCTTCCTCCGTGGACCGCCGGGGCCCACATCGACCTCCTCCTGGAGCCGTCGCTGACGCGCCAGTACTCGCTGTGCGGCAGCGCCTCGGACGAGTCGTCGTGGAAGATCGGCGTCCTCCGCGATCCGGACAGCCGGGGCGGCTCGGCGTACGTCCACGAGAAGCTGACGGGGGGTGCGACCGTCCGCGTGCGTGGCCCGCGCAATCATTTCCCTCTGGTCGCCTCCGCGAACTACCAATTCGTCGCGGGCGGCATCGGGATCACGCCGATCCTCCCGATGATCGAGGCGGCCCGGGCACGCGGGGCGACGTGGAGCCTGCTCTACTGCGGCCGCTCGCGCGAGTCGATGGCGTTCCTGGACCAGTTCACGGACGCCGAGCGCGTCACGATCTGGCCGAGCAGCGAGAACGGTCGGATCGATCTGGCGGCGACGCTCGGAACGCCCACGCCGGACACGGCGGTCTACTGTTGCGGTCCCAGCGCCTTCCTCGACGCAGTGGAGGAGGCGTGCGCGCCGTGGCCTGACGGCAGCCTGCACATAGAGCGCTTCGCGGCCAAGGAGGTCGCGGCGTCCGAGGATGCGCTCGACTCGTTCGAGGTCGTGTGCTCGCGTTCGGGCGTGAGCGTGACGGTTCCGGAAGGCACCACGATCTTCGACGCGGTCGAGAAGGCCGGCGTCGACGTCCTCGGATCCTGCATGGAAGGCATCTGCGGCACCTGTGAGGCCGACGTGCTCGAGGGCACGCCCGAGCACCGTGACTCGATCCTGTCCAAGGCGGAGAAGGAACGTGGTGACACGATCATGCTCTGCGTCTCCCGTTCCCTGTCGAAGAAGCTGGTGCTGGACGTATGAACGACGTCGCTCGGAATCATCCCGCCGTTGACTATCCGAGGGACTGCTGGTAGTTCGTCGCCACCGTCGCCGAAGTCGGATACGGATTCACTGCGCGGCGCGTCCTCGACACCTCGGTCGTGCTGTTCCGCCTGTCCGACGGCACCGTTGCCGCGCTGGAGGACCGCTGCGCGCATCGGCCCTACCCGCTGTCGGAGGGACACCGCGAGGACGACTACATCGTGTGCGGGTACCACGGCTGCACATACGACGCGACCGGCCGTTGGGTGAGTGTGCCGTCCCAGGACAACCCGCCCGCGAACGTGCGGGTGCGGGCCTTCCCGGTTGTCGAGCGCGGACCCTTCGTCTGGATCTGGGCGGGGACGCCCGGCGGCGAACGGCTGCGGCCACCGCCTGCGACACCGTGGCTGCACCGCGACGGCTGGACGAGCGTCGGGGACCGGCGCGAGGTGGCCGCCAACCTGCAAGTGCTGCACGAGCACTATCTCGACCTCTCCAACGTCCTCGCGATGCACCCGGAGATGGTGCCGCCCGGCATCGAGGCGCTGCCGCCACTGGAGGACGTCGAGGTCTCCGAGGTCTCGGTCTCCTACCGGCGAGAACTGCCCGAGGCTCCGCTGGCTCCGTGGGAAGCCGAGGTCACCGGGCTGGACAACGCCGCCGTGTCCGCGTCCTTCGGCCGGACGGAGACGGGCACGTTCGTGACGCCGGGTCTGCACAAGCAGACGTACACCATCATCGGCGCGACCGGTCCGGAGCTGGAGCTCGTGCGGACTCACGGTTTCACACCCCAGTCTTCCGGCGTCACCCATGTCTTCTTGCAGATCTCGTGGCGGGGCGCTTCGGTCTCACCCGACATCGGCGAGCAGTTGATCGAGGTCTTCCACGCGATGGCAGACCGGGACGCCGCCGTCCTCGAGACCGTGCAGCGGTGCCTCGACGAAGACCCGGCCTCACGACGTTACGTCAACGTCAAGGCGGACCGGGCTGCTGTTCGCGCGCGTCGGATCCTGACGGCGATGGTGGACGACGAGCGGGGAATCTAGCGGGGGTGGCTGATCTCGGGGTCCGACAGCCCTTGTTGATCTGCACTCGACCGGCGACTACGGTTGCCGGATGCGTACATGTGAAAGGGGCATTGAGCCTCACTGTCACTGATGGCCGGGATGCGCGTCCGTAGACCGGACGAGATCCGTGAGAACCGTCGTAGGCGGAGCCATTCCTGTTGGGGACATCTGATCGTCGCACCGCTGTGGGCGCAGCACGGCGCGAACCTGGGGACGTTGCTGCGGACATGCGACGCTGTCGGCGCGTGCATGGCGGTCCCGCCGCACGACTGGGTTCCGGAAGCGCTTCGACGAGGAAACACCCTCCCCGGCCGTTCCTGCGTCCATCGGACGGGGAACCCCGAGCGGTGGATCGAACGGGAAAGGGAGAAAGGCGCGCGGATCGTCGGCGTCGAACTCGTCGAAGGGGCCACCCGTCTCGCCGACCTCTCAGCCGCACGTCAGCGGACGGTGATCCTTCTCGGCCACGAACGAACCGGGATCCCCGAATCGATGCTCGAACTGGTCGATGAAGCGGTCGAGATCCCGATGATCGGCAGGGGAGCGAGCCTCAACGTGGCGGTGTCCGGATCACTCGTACTCTATCGACTGGCCGGACTGCTGTGACCGGCGTCAGAGGGCGTCGTACCAACGCAGGAGCCGGAGCGGGGAGTCCGGCTCGGCGGACGCGAGGGCGCGCAAGGCACGGTCGGCGAGCCCGCGCGCCCGCGCGCCGACCCATTCAGCCGGCAGGAGTTCACGGGGGAGCAGGGGATCGTCCTCATGGGCGCGGGCGAACTCGGCCACGAGGACGACAGTCAGCGCCAGACGCTCGGTGCGGGTCGCCTCGGCGGTCCGGTCGAGGGTCTGGCGCGCGCGGTCGGTGAGGCGGTCGTGTCCGGCGGCGACTGCGTCGAGGGGCCACAGATGCGCGGCCACGTCCGCCCCGGTCCGACCACCCACGGTCAGATCCGTACACGTCAGAGTGGTCAGGAAGCGTCCGGCGTCGCCGGCCGCGGCATGCAGGTCGTCCTCCCACGCATGCGGAGAGACGTACAGTCCGCCCTGCACGGGTGCGCCGCCGAGCGCGAGCATCGCCTCGCGCAGGACTGCTCGGGACTCGCGCTCGGACTCCGGGACGGCGAACCCGGCGAGATGCCAGATGCCGTCCCACGGAGCCTCGCCGCGATCCTGGGCGTACATGAGCCGCACAAGCTCCCGGTCCGGTTCGACCGCGCCGATGACGGCCCCGGTCGCAGTCAGAACGGCTGTCCGGCCGCGGCCCGCCACGGTGAACTGACCTTCGGCGACCAGCCGCTTGACGGTCAGCCGGATCTGCTGGTCGCTCATGCCCAGAGCGTTGCCGACCGCATACAGGTCGCCGGCGTCGATTGTCGCGTTCTCGTCGAGCATTGCCTCGACGAGAACACGTGTGGAGATCACGTCGTCAACCATCCGGCGGCCTCCTCGACAATCACACGCGTGCCCGGAAACGCTACCGCAAGGTCGTCGAACAGTGACGCGCGGTCGAGAATCGCGTCTGGCGGATGGACCCCCGGACGACCTCGGCCGCTCCCGATCTGGGCTGTGGCGAGTGCGGCGGGCACTCCGGTGACCGCGGCCATGTCGCCGAGCAGCGCGGAACTCGCCGTCCACGTTGCGCAGACCCGTGTCGGGCGGCCGTCGACGAGGCCGTCGGCAGCGGCGAAGAAGCCGGGAAGCGTGCCCGCGCCCCGTCGGCGCACCGCCCGAGGCAGCCCGCGCGCCACATGCCACAGCGACGGCGGCTCGAGCAGTGCGGCGGCCGAGTCTGGTGTGAGCCTGCCCGCGTCGATGTCGGAACGGAGAATGTCGAGATATGCGGCCGTGGACCGACGCAGCAGCATGAGGCAGGCGGAGTCGCCCGCTGGTCGGACTGTGCGATGGAGAGTCACCGGTTCGGGGTGACCCACCGTGTACGCGGTTCCGCGGCGGCCGCCGGGCAGGGTGAGGGTGATCGGCCGGAGCGGCTCGCGTTCGACGACGGCACCGGCGCAGACCTCCGCCACCGCGCCGCTGCACTGATGCATCCAGTGCACAGGCGCCGCCGACGAGGGAGAGTCGACTCGTGTCGCAGTCGGGTGCGCGTCGAGCGGCCACGCGGTGTAGGCGTCGCGCACCGAGTCGAGCCGATCGAGAGCCTCCGCGGCCAGCAGGGTGCTCAGTCCGGGGCTCGCACCGGCGCCGATCACCGCGCAGATGCCGGCGGCGCACGCAGCATCGTCGAGGGCGAGCATGTCGACCGTCGGCTCCCAGTCGTCACATATGTCGACATAGTCGACGCCGACGTCGATCGCGGCCTGGAGGACAGTGGTGCCGAAGCTGTAGAACGGTCCGACTGTCGACACCACGACGTCGACGTTGTCGAGAAGTCGTCGCAGACCCATCCCGTCGGCCACGTCCAGGGTGGTCGCCACGCACGTCGGGCCCGCTGCGCACGCGGCCGCGGCCTGATCGGCGTCTGCGACTGTCAGCGATTCGACCTGCGGCATGTCGGCGAGAACTGCCGCGACGCGCGACCCCGTCGTGCCCGCGCCCAGTACGGCGACCCTCATGCCGTGGACCCGTGTGCGGTCGCGAAGGCGGCGAGCGCGTCGAGGTAGCCGGGCGCGTAGATCGAACGTGGCGCGAAGACCGCACGCGCGATCACCCCGATGTCGTCGGGTCGGTACTCGATGTCGTCGCGCGTCAAGCTGTGCGAGGCGCCGTCGAACATCCGGACGGTGAGCAGGTCCGACCGGACGCGTTCGCGGTAGACACGGGCGGATTCGACGACGTCTACGTTGCGGTCCGCGCTGCCAAGGACGAGCAGCGTCGGGGAGGAGATCCGATCGAGGTCGCTGGTCACGTCGGTGTGGAAGTTGCGCATCACGAATCCGTAGCGCGCCCTCGTCATCGGTTCGGCGTCGACACCCGAGGCCAGGTACTCCGAGTACGGCGCGCCGCGCTCGAACATCGCCACGTTCCGCGCGCGTCGGTCCAGGGCTGCTCGACGGTCGGCGTCGGACGCCCCGTCGGCCGCGAGCTCGGCTCGCGTGTTGAACTCGCCCTGTCGGAGCCAGTCGACCGCGCCGCCGACGATCATCAGGAACTTGAGGTCGCCGCGTCGGGCGGAAATGGCGGGCAGCACCCAGCCGGCCTGGCTGACGCCCCAGGCGCCGATGCGATCGGCGTCGATGTCGGGGCGGGTCCGTGCCCAGTCGAGCGCTGCGCCGACCTCGGCTCCGCGGTCGGCGAGCGACTGCGCCAGCCAGTCGCCCGGCGCCCCGTTCACACCCGCCTTGTCCCAGGACAACGTCGCGAAGCCCGCGTCGCTGAGCGACTCCCAGATCGGCTTGTACGCGTCGTCCCGCGATGCCGTGGCTGGGCCGTCGCCGTGAACGAAGATCACCAGCGGGTGTTTCGCGCCGGAGTCGCGGGGTGTGGTCAGGACGGCCTGTAGGCGTCCGCCGGTGCCGGCGTCGGGCGTACCGCCACCGTCGGTGAGTCCGTTGGTGACCGGGATGTCGACCCGCTTCTCGTCGAACGCGTACGACTGCGCCGTCGCGATCCAGGCGGCGCATCCGGCGACGAGTGCGACGACGAGCGCGGTACAGGTCACCATCCATTTCTTCTTGCTCATAAAACGATCATAACTCAGACGATAGTTTAGAAGACAATATATAATGGTGACCGGTGTGCGGCACGCCGACGCGGACTGCCTGTCCTCGACGCCATGAGAGCTGTGGTGTGTGAGCAGGGCGAGCTGACAGTCGACGACGTCCCCGAGCCGACGCCGGGGAAGGGGCAGGTGCTCCTGTCTGTGACGCGGACCGGGATCTGCGGGTCGGACCTGCACGGCCGACATCACGCCGATCTGGTGGCCGACGTCGCCGAGCAGGCGGGCTATCCGCATCTGATGCGCATGGATCAGAAGATCGTCATGGGACACGAGTTCGTCGGCACCGTCGCCGAGTACGGTCCGGGCTGCCACAAGCGGTGGAAGCCGGGGACGCGCGTCGTTGCGCTGCCGATGATCGACAGCGACACCGGCCCGCACCTGCTGGGACTGTCGGAGAAGGCCCCCGGCGCGTACGCGGAGAAGGTGCTCGTCCAGGAGTCGATGACGATGCCCGTCCCCGACAGTCTGTCGGACGACGAGGCGGCGCTCACCGAGCCGATGGCCGTCGCATGGCACGCGGTCCGCCGCGCAGAGATCGGCCGTGGACAGGCCGCCGTCGTCATCGGCTGCGGACCGATCGGACTCGCCGTGATCGCCATGCTGAAGGCGTCGGGCGTCAAGAAGATCGTCGCGAGCGACCTGTCGCCGCGGCGCCGCGACCTCGCCCGACAGGTGGGAGCGCACGTCGTCGTCGATCCGCGCGAGACCGACCCGTTCGATGCCTACACGCCCGGTCGTAACGAGATTCGTTCGGTGAGCGACCTCGTCGGCGTCGCACTCGACACCATGGGCAAGCTCAGGATGGTCCCCGGCCCGGTGCCGTGGTGGCACGTGTTCCGGCTCGCAGAGAAGCTCGGCGAAGTCCCGGCCGGTCCGGTCGTCTTCGAATGCGTCGGCGTTCCCGGCATGATCGACCAGATCGTCACGACGGCGCCGCTGCGGTCACGCGTGGTCGTCGTCGGGGTGTGCATGGAGCCCGACACGTTCCGGCCGTCGATGGCCGGGACGAAGGAGATCGACCTCCGGTTCGTGTTCGGCTACGACCCGGGCGAGTTCCGCGACACCCTGCACATGATGGCCGACGGCAAGGTCGACGTGACACCGCTGATCACGGGCACCGTGGGCCTCGACGGCGTCGACGCCGCATTCACCGCGCTCGGCGACCCGGAGGTCCACGCCAAGATCCTCATCGACCCGTCGAGCGACGCCGTCGCGCCGTAGACTCAGAGCACGCTCCCAGGAGGTCGATCATGCCCGTCTTCAACGCATTGTCGAACGCGGTCGCCCAATTCATGATGGGCGGGAACTGGATGTACTGGCTCGGCGAGGCCGCACGGTTGATAGGCGGCTAAGCCAGCTGCCACGCCAGGGCTGCGGCGACGGCGCCCACGCCGTTCGCCGCCCAGTGCAACGCCAGGCAGGGGAGCAGGCTGCCGGTCTTCACCCGCAGCCAACCGAAGACGACGCCGGACCCGCCGGTGAAGGCGACCGCTCCGAGGACGCCGAGGACGGCGCCGGTCGAGCCGGTGCCGACGACGTCACCGACCCCCTCGTTGCCCGTCGTCAGGCCGAGCGACGACTCGATGTGCCACAGGCCGAACAGGGCCGCCTGCAGTGCGATCGCCACCCGCGGTGAATGTCTGCGCAGAAGTGCGCCGGTCACGACTCCGCGGAACAGGAGCTCCTCCGGAATCACCGTCAACGCCGGGATCAGCACGAACGCCGACCACAGCGCCCACGGCAGGTCCTGGAACGCCTCGTTGCGGAACAACTCGCGCAGCGGCGGGATCGCCAACGCCACGCCGATCACCACGATCACCGCGACGATGATGACACCGGCCCAGCGGGCGCCCCGAGCCCACGTGTCGCGGGACAGGCCGAGATCGGCGGCGCGCAGGCCGGATCCGACGGCGAGCCCGGTCGCGACTAACGCAGTCCCGGTCACGATCCAGCGCGACCACGTGTAGTAGGTGAAGTGCATCACCGACTCGGCCGCGAACATCACCGCGATCAGGCCGATCAGCGCGTAGTAGTACCGGACGCGACGTGCGACGAGCCGCCCCGCGAGCGACGACGGTGCATGGTCGGTCATCCGGGGACTCCGGCGTCGGCCATCTGGACTCCAGCGAACAGCCCGCCGACGGCGAACATCAGACCGATCAGCGGCCAGTAGAACGAGTACCGCTTCGTCGCGACGCAGACGATGGCGCCGACGATCGCGATGACGAACCCGGCGCCGACTCCCGCCCACACGGTGAACATTCCGCTTGCGACGAGATCCTCGTCGCACTCGCGGCCGCCGTAGCAACTGTCGGTCGCCATCGCGAAGAAGAAACTGAAGAACACCGAACCGCCGCTCACGACGATGAACACGAGCCACGACACGACACCGAGCACAGCGTCGACCACACCGTTGCGCAGCCGTCGGACGGGCTTCAACGCAGGTGGCGGCGTCACATAGACCGGAGGGAGCTGTGGCATCGTCATCCCTGGGTCGCCTCCGTCTGTTTGCCAGGTCCGCAGTGGGTCGCTGAGTGCGTCCAGACATGGTAAGCCGCGACACGCACGGGCGACACGCCGACTCGTGCAAGACACACGATCTTGTGCTCCGCGGCGCTGTCGGACCCAACAGGTAGGGTTGGGCTCGTTCTTGTTCACCACCCCTTCTCACGACGCGAGGTGTCATGTCTGAGTCCGCTCACAGTCCTGCCGACGGAGCTCCCGTGAAGTTGGTGAGCCGCGTCTCGGCCATCAACTGGAATCGTGTTGTCGACGACAAGGACGCGGAGGTCTGGGACCGTCTGACCGGCAACTTCTGGCTGCCGGAGAAGGTTCCGGTGTCGAACGACATCCCGTCCTGGGGCACGCTCACCGAATACGAGAAGACGCTCACGATGCGCGTGTTCACCGGACTCACGCTGCTCGACACCATTCAGGGCACGGTCGGCGCGATCTCGCTGATCCCTGACGCCGTCACGCCCCACGAAGAGGCCGTGATGACGAACATCGCCTTCATGGAGTCGGTCCACGCGAAGAGCTACAGTTCGATCTTCTCGACGCTCTGCTCGACGAAAGAGATCGACGAGGCCTTTCGCTGGTCGGAGGAGAACGAGCAACTCCAGCGCAAAGCGCAGATCATCATGGACTACTACCGTGGTGACGACCCGCTCAAGCGGAAGATCGCGTCGACCCTCCTGGAGTCGTTCCTGTTCTACTCGGGCTTCTACCTGCCGATGTACTGGAGCTCGCGCGCCAAGCTCACGAACACCGCCGACATGATCCGCCTGATCATCCGCGACGAGGCCGTTCACGGCTACTACATCGGCTACAAGTATCAGCGTGCCCTCGAGACGCAGACGCCCGAGCGTCGCGAAGAGCTCAAGGCGTACACGTTCGACCTGCTCTTCGAGCTGTACGACAACGAGACCGACTACACGGAGGCCCTCTACGACGAGGTCGGACTGTCCGAGGACGTCAAGAAGTTCCTTCGCTACAACGCCAACAAGGCCCTCATGAACCTGGGCTACGAGGCGATGTTCCCGAAGGACGAGACGGACGTGAACCCGGCCATCCTGTCGGCGCTGTCGCCGAACGCCGACGAGAACCACGACTTCTTCTCCGGTTCGGGCAGCTCGTACGTCATCGGCAAGGCGGTCAACACCGAAGACGACGACTGGGACTTCTGACCGCTCCGACGATCGGTACACGCATCGAGGTCCGCGGGCACATTGCCTGCGGACCTCGTTCATGGGACCGATCTCAGGTCTAAGCTGCGTCAGTGGCGCAAGAACAGTTCGAGAATCGACCGGCCGACGTGGTGGTGGCGGGAGCCGCACCGCCGACGGTGACCTGGCGATTCGTGTACGGCGGGATCGTACTGGCTCTGTGGATCGGGGCCGCCGTCTGCGCGGTGATGGGGCCGACCTGGGCGGCGGTCGCGGTAGCCGTGATCGCGGGCATCGGGACCGTCCTGTTCGCGGCCAACGTGTGGGCCGAACACCACATCGTCGGCAAGCCCGATGTCACGGCCGGACCGGACGGGCTGACCGCGGGATCGTGGACCATCCCGTGGGACGACGTCCGCTCGTGTGGTTTCGTCACGGGACCGTGGCGGTACAAACTGCTCAACCCGCAGATGTACGAGACCGAGCGGTCCGACGCCACGTCGTTGATCGTCACCCGACGGACGGCGGACGACAACGGCCGCCAGATCCAGGTCGGCTACACGCTCTACGAGCACCACACCGACAATCTCGACGAGTTCCTCGCCGCGGTCCGCCGCTACGCACCGTCGTCGGACGACCAGTTCGGCCGCTCGACAAGGGACTACGTCGTCGACCCCGCGGTGAACGGCAGGCTTGTGGCGCAGTGGGCCGCGGAAGGTCGACTGACGGTGACGAACCGACGAGGAAAGGAGAAGCTGCTCTTCGACGGCGCCGGGATCCGGGCGGGCCGCGACACGATCGCGTGGGGGTCCGTCGCGGCACTCGGCGCGGTCACCGACAGCCACACGACCAAGATGAACGGCGTCTCGACGGGCACCACGTATACCCACCGACTGGTGATCGTGTCGACCGAGGTCGACCGGAAGGGTCGGAACGTGACGCTGAGGCCGGAATACGCGTCCGACTACGTCCCGCCGCTCGAGCAGCTCGTGCCCGTCCTCCAGGGCATCCTGCCGTCGTTGTCGATCACCGATAAACGCCGGTCGCTCGGTTGATTCAGCGCATCTCGCGGATCAGGACCCTGCGGACGATGGGGTGATGCGCCGAGGTGACGGCCAGGACGGTCAGCAGGATCCACACGACCATGGACGACAGCAGGACCAGGAAGAACGCCGACCAGGCTCCGCCCGCGATCTCGTGGGCGGCCGCGTGGCGGGCCCACATGCGCCAGTAGATCATCAGGTTGACGGTGAGTCCGACACCGTACGAGATCCCGAACGAGAGCAGGAACGGAAGCCAGGTGCCGTCGGACAGTCGGTCGGTGAACGGCTCGCGGCGCAATGGGGAGACCACCGACAGCACGTTGGCGACACCCAGCCAGATGAACAGCATCGCGATCAGCTGATCGACGATGACGAGCGCGTTCGGGTGGTCCGTGCCGGTCGAGATGAGAACGACGACGGGCACCGCGGCGGCGACGATCATGACGGCTATCGCGATGTTCTTCACGATCAGCACCCGCCACAGCGGGACCTGGGCCGCGAGCGCCTGGCGGACCCGTTGCGCGTCGAAGCACAGCGCATTGGTGCAGACGACACTGCCGGCGACGGCCGAGAACAGGTAGATCGACAGCGACTTCGCGTCGTAGTTCGACCACCCGATCACCTCGTATGTGACGACGAACGAGAGCGCCATGGCGATGGTTATCGCGAGGCGGATCAGGATGGCGCGGGGGCGGTCGGCGAAGATGTGCGCGATCTCTTCGCGGACCATTCGGGGGAGCGTCGCCGTCGACCGGACCGCGTCGCGCATCGCGAGAAGCACGTCCGAGTGTCCACCGTCCTGGTACTTGGGCGTCGTCGGCAGCGCGTCGTTCTGTGCGAGGACGATCTCGGAGATCGAGTGCCGAGCCCTGGTGGCGGCCAGGGAGACGGGATCGGCGTCGAGGACGTCGTCGGCGGCGTCGAGATCCGCCCGCGCCTCGGCTACGGCGGCGGCCCACGGCTGCGACGAGTCTCCGCCGACCCACAGCGCGTGCGCGTAGGCGTCGTCGGAGCGGTCGAGGTGCACGCGGAGTCGGTGCAGCGCGGAGTCGTCAGCCACGCCGATCATGGTGTCATGAGCGGCCCACCCGATGGCCGAACGGGCCGCATAGGCACGGCATGTCGACTCCGGCGGCGCGTCAGCCGCGTCGGCGGAGTTCAGCGTAGAAGGTCGCGAGGTCGTCGACGGCCTCGGCCACCTGGGTGGCCGGCACACCGGACGCGCGCAGGGCCACGCGCAGCGCGGCGGCGTCGAGGTCGGCGAGGGCGTCGACGGGAGGGACCGCGGGCGGGGGAGGGTAGGTGATCCCGTCGCCGTAGAAGTCCGTCGGGATCACCTCGCCGTCGACTGCGGGTGCGGCGGCCCCGTCGTCCCGGTCCGCGCCGGCCACGGCCAGCAGTTCCGGAAGGTCGGTGCCCATCACCTGCAGCAGGGCGGTGGGACGTCGGTCGATCTCGGCCGACACCTCGAACGCCGTCGCCAGCACGTGGATGCAGCGCGGGGCGTCGTCGGGACAGGAACAGCTCGATTCGACGTCGGCCGACTCGGTCGGCGCGATCAACCCGCCGAGCGTGTTCGGCTGTTCGCCCCGAGCCAGGGCGAGCAGATCGTCCACCGATCCCTCGGCGCGCAGCAGCGCGATGACGGTGGCCGGGTCGACGGGCCTGGTCCGCAGGATCACGTCGAACGGGTCGAGCTGGCTGCCCCGCACGGACGATGTGATGCGTCCGTCGCCGATCGACAGGTCGTCGACGTGCCGATCGCGGAAATACCGGCGTGCGCCGGTGATGTGGCGGTGGTCCGCCCCGGCCTCGACGACGTCGACGAACGACCGTCCCCACCGGGTGATGCCGTAGCCGCGTACGGGTGCGCGCTTCGACCGCCCGCTCATTCGCCCACCGCCTCGTCGCGCAGGGCCAACAGGTCGAAGAGCGCGGCGTTGTCGAGATCGGTGAGCCAGCTCTCGCCGGTGCGGACCGTCAGCTGTGACAGTTCACGTTTGGCCGTGACCATCTCGTCGATCCGCTCCTCGAGGGTTCCGACGCACACGAACTTGCGGACCTGCACGTTCTTCGTCTGACCGATCCGGTAGGCGCGGTCGGTCGCCTGGTCCTCGACGGCGGGATTCCACCACCGGTCGGCGTGGATCACGTGATTCGCGCCGACGAGGTTGAGCCCGGTGCCACCGGCCTTCAACGTCGCGATGAGGACGGGCGGACCGTCGGCCGATCCGAACGCCGCCGCCATCGCGTCGCGGTCCCCGCGGGAGCGCCCGCCGTGCAGGACGGGGACGTCGACGCCGAGGATCGGCGTCAACCATTCGGCGAGGAGCTCGGCGTACGCCGCGAACTGGGTGAACACCAGCGCGCGGTCGCCCTCGGCGATCAGGGTGGTCAGGATGTCGATGAGCAGTTCCACCTTGCCCGACCGGTGCCTGCGCTTGCGCATCAACGGCGAGCCGTCGGCCAGGTAGTGCGTCGGATGATTGCAGACCTGCTTGAGCCTGGTCAACGCGGCGAGCACGCTGCGTCGCCGCACCTCACCACGATGATTGGGATCGCCCAGCGCCTCGTGCAGATCGTTCAGGACCGCTTGATACAGCCCGGCCTGCTCGCTCGTCAGGTTGGTGCGCACGGTCAGCTCGGTCTTCGCGGGCAGGTCGGGGGCGACGTCGGGGTCGGTCTTGGTGCGACGCAGGATGAACGGGCCGGTCAGCGAGTTGAGCCTGCGCAGCGCGCCCTTGTCGCGGTCCCGTTCGATGGGCTCGGCGAACCGTGCGCGGAACATGGACGCCGACCCCAGCATGCCCGGATTCACCAGGTCGACGACCGCCCGCAGATCTTCGAGACGATTCTCGACGGGCGTCCCGGTGAGGGCGATGCGGAGCCGAGCGGGCATGGCGCGCAACGCCTTCGCCGCCGCCGTGTGAACGTTCTTGACATGCTGGGCCTCGTCGACGACGAGCTCGCTCCACTGCACGTGGGCCATCGCCGCGCGGTCTCGGGACAGGGTCGCGAACGTCGTCAGCACGACGTCGACCTCACCGGGTGCGATCGCGTCCATCGACCGGCCCGCGCCGTGGTGGACGATCACCCGCAGGCTCGGTGCGAAGGTGGCGAGCTCGCGGTTCCAGTTGCCGATCACCGACATGGGGCAGACGACGAGCGCGGGGGGACGGGCGCGGTCCGCTGTGCGCATCGCGGTGAGAAGGGCGATCACCTGCACGGTCTTGCCCAGGCCCATGTCGTCGGCGAGGACGGCTCCCGCGCCGATCCGGCCGAGCGACATCAACCAGTCGAGCCCGCGCTGCTGATAGGGCCGCAGGGTGGCGTGCAGTGTGTCGGGTGGGACGACCGGGTCCGGGACGATCACGCCGTCGCGGGCGATGTCGTCGAGCCAGCCGAGTCCGTCGACGCGGGACACCGGCACGGGTAGACGGTCCTGCGGGTCCGTGACCAGGCTCAACAGGTCGGCCATGGTCGACGACTCGGTCCCGACGGCCTTCTGCGCGGCGAGGAATGCGGCGGCCCGCGTCAGCGCGGCGCCCTCGGCCCTGCACCACCGTCCGCGGATCCGCACCAGATCGCCGTGTTGGTGGGCGAGTTCGTCCAGGTCGGACTGGGTGAGCGCGGGGGAGTCTGGCGTGTCGCCGAGCGCGAGCTGCCATTCGAAGTCGGAGATCTCGTCGAGGCCCACGAATCCGGGCCTGCTGCCGCCGTCGGGCACTGTCGCCGCCCGCAACGCCAGGCTCGGGGCGACGTCGGCGATGGTGCGCGGCAGGAGCACGGTGACACCGGCGTCGGCGATCGCGGCCGCACCCGACGTCAGGAGTTCTTCGACCGCGCCGGTGGGCAGGAGGAAGTCGAGGGTGTGGGGATCGGTGTCGGCGCGCGCGAGTTCGCCGAAAGCGCGGACGGCGGACGCGAGGTCGGCGGTGACCGCCTCCAGGTCGTGAGGGTCGAGCCGGTGGGGGATCACCGGAGTGATGTCGCCGGTCGCGTTGTGGCGGCACACTTCGAGCCGCCACCGTGCGTCGACCGGCGGCGTGGGCGACTCCGGATCGTCCGGCGGTTCGTGCAGCCGAAGGATGACGGTCGCCGCCTCGGGTCCGGCCGTCGACAGCCAGTCGCCCCACGCGCCGCGTGCCCCCGCGGCCGCCGGCACGGGCGCCGCCGCGGCCAGGCCCGCGATCAGGTCGACGTGCGAGGCGACGCGGTCGGCGAGTCGGCGGCGCACCTCGTGGTCGAGGAATTCGGTGGCGAAGTCGGTGATCGCCGTCGCTCCGCCGTTGTCGGCGATCGACGGCGGAGCGCTGCCGTGGATCACGGTCAGCCACGCCTTCCATGCGCCGGTTGGCAGCGGCAGCCAGCGAGCCTCGGGCAGGCCTGCCACCTCGATCACACCGGGCGCGACCGCCCCGGCGTCGACGAACGCGCGCACTCCGGCGAGCACGTGCCGGTAGAAGGAGGTGTCGCCGCCGGTCGGGAGGTGGTCGAAACGGTCGAGGAGTGCGGCCGCGGTCGGCACGCCGAGCGCGGTGGTCGCGACGAACGTCCGGGCGCCGTCAGGCGTGCGGAGCTCGACGCTCTGACGCAGTCGCCTGCCGCCGAGCAGATCGGTCAACGACGGCGGCAGATCGTCGAGCGTGGTCCCGGGCTGGGCAGGCTCCGCGTCCGGTCCCGCCCACGGCCAGACGGCCAGGCCGAGGCCGGGCCGCCAGAGCATTCGGATCGGCGGGGCGTTCACGCTCACCGTTGTACCCGCGGCCGGCGACAATCCGGGTCACTCGCCGGCGGAGCTGCTGTTCAGGCACACCTTGATGTCGTTGAGCACCAGCCACGCCGAGGCCAGACCCGGCTGGGTGTACCAGACGGAGTCGTCGACGGCCTCCACCCGCTTCCACGTCGGAGCGCCCATGTTGAGCCATTCGTCGGTGGACATCACGTCGTGGCCGCGGGAGAAGCCGCCGTCGCCCTCGTGACTGACGAGGATGAGGTCGGCGTCGGCGTCGGTGAAGTTCGCCGAGGTCTGCGCGACGGCGTCCGGGACTCGCTGCGCCGCGGGCCTGCCGACACCGACGATCGACATGATCTGCGCGCCGAACGACGACGTTCCCTCGATCATCGTGTCGTCGGGTGTGAACCGGACCAGCGAGACCTGGGTGTGCGGCGCGTCCATGACCCGACCGACCCGCGTCGCCTCGGCGACGAACTCCGCGAGGCGGTCCCGGCCCGCGGTCGACCGATTGGTCGCGGTCGCGACGGCCTGGAACGTCTTCTGCCAGTCGGGGCTCGTCTCGACTCGCGTCACCCGCGCCGAACCGAGGGCGCCGGTCGCCGTGAGGGCGTCGGCGCGGGCCGACGTCGCGGACGTCGTCAACACCAGGTCGGGTCTGGCCTGCGTGACCTGGTCTGCGGTCGGGGCGTCGCCGATCGCAGGCACCGACGCCAGTTGCGGTCCGAGATAGGCGGGGACCGATCCCTGCGGCGCCGCGACGGCGCGGACGCTGGGGCCGAGGCCGAGTGCGCACAGGGCGTCGAGGAGGGCCGGATCGGTGACGACGATCCGCGTCACGTCCTGGCGTCCCGCGTCGACAGGGGTCGGGGCCAGGCAGGTGCGGCCGTAGTCACGACCCGCGTTGACGATGTTCGCCTCCGCGAACTTCGTCGTCGTGGTCGAGATGATCGAGCCGTCCGGGGTACGGAGCACGTCGTCGTCGGCGGTGCAGGCGGACAGGCCCACCGTGAGTGTGACGACGCATGCGACGGCGAACGCCGATCGGCCACGGTGTGTTCGGCCACGGGGCGCAATACCACCGGGAGGTCGTCGGAAGTCTGTTCGCACGGGCCTACGCTAGCACCGTGAGCGCGGCGAACCCGCCGCGCGACCAGGCCTGGCGCACACGATGACTCGCGTATTACGACAGTTCGTAGGACCCGGTCGGAATCCGGCCCGACTCTGGTCTACGATCAGATGTGCAGCGCGCTGTCTTCGGTCGGCGCCACAGCAGTTAGGACGGACGAAGGTCCAGTGCCGCCGACCGGGAGACCGGCGTCGATGGTGCTCACGAGGAGGAATCTGTGACCGCGGTAGATCAGCCGACGACCCAGGTGGAGGCTCAGCGCCCCTACCCGGAGCGTTACCAGCCCAAGGGCTCTTTCTTCTACAAGCTCATCACCACCACCGATCACAAGCTGATCGGTCAGATGTACATCGTCACCTGTTTCGCCTTCTTCCTCGTCGGCGGACTGATGGCGCTTCTGATGCGTGCCGAGCTTGCTCATCCGGGACTCCAGTTCCTGTCGAATGAGCAGTTCAACCAGCTCTTCACGATGCACGGCACCGTGATGCTGCTGATGTACGCGACGCCGATCGTCATCGGCTTCGCCAACTTCGTCCTCCCGCTTCAGATCGGTTCGCCCGACGTGGCGTTCCCGCGTCTGAACTCGCTGGGCTACTGGCTGTTCCTGTTCGGCAACCTGATCGCCCTCGGCGGCTTCCTGACCCCGGGCGGCGCGGCCGACTTCGGTTGGACGGCGTACACGCCGCTCACCGACATGGTCCACTCGCCGGGCGTCGGAGCCGACTTCTGGATCATGGGCCTCGGCGTCGCCGGTCTGGGCACCATCCTCGGCGCGGTCAACATGATCACCACCGTGGTGTGCCTCCGCGCCCCGGGCATGACCATGTTCCGCATGCCGATCTTCACCTGGAACATCCTCGTGACCAGCGTCCTGATCCTGCTGATCTTCCCGCTGCTGACCGCGGCCCTCATGGGCCTCGAAGTCGACCGCCAGTTCGGCGCACACCTGTACGACCCCGCCAACGGCGGCGTCATCCTGTGGCAGCACCTGTTCTGGTTCTTCGGCCACCCCGAGGTGTACGTCATCGCCCTGCCGTTCTTCGGCATCGTGTCCGAGGTGTTCCCGGTGTTCTCGCGTAAGCCGCTGTTCGGCTACTCGGGCCTGGTCTACGCGACCCTCGCCATCGCGGCCCTGTCGGTCGCGGTGTGGGCGCACCACATGTACGTCACCGGTTCGGTCCTGCTGCCGTTCTTCTCGTTCATGACGTTCCTCATCGCGGTCCCGACCGGTGTGAAGTTCTTCAACTGGATCGGAACGATGTGGAAGGGCCGCATAACGTTCGAGACGCCGATGCTGTTCTCGATCGGCTTCATCGTGACCTTCCTCTTCGGTGGCCTCACCGGCGTCCTGCTGGCCGCACCGCCGATCGACTTCCACGTCTCCGACTCGTACTTCGTGGTCGCGCACTTCCACTACGTCCTCTTCGGCACCATCGTGTTCGCCACCTACGCGGGCATCTACTTCTGGTTCCCGAAGATGACGGGGCGTCTGCTCGACGAGACGCTCGGCAAGTGGCACTTCTGGCTGACGTTCATCGGCTTCCACCTCACGTTCCTGGTGCAGCACTGGCTGGGCAACGAGGGCATGCCGCGTCGCTACGCGGACTACCTGCCGTCCGACGGATTCACCGAGCTGAACATGGTGTCCACCGCGGGCGCCCTGGTCCTGGGCCTGTCGACGCTGCCGTTCCTGTGGAACGTCTTCAAGAGCTACCGCTACGGCGAGGTCGTGACCGTCGACGATCCGTGGGGCTTCGGCAACTCGCTCGAATGGGCCACCAGCTGCCCGCCGCCGCGTCACAACTTCACCGAGCTGCCCCGCATCCGCTCGGAGCGCCCGGCCTTCGAACTGCACTACCCGCACATGGTGGAGCGCATGCGCGCCGAAGCCCATGTCGGCTGGGGCAGCGACAAGCACGCCGAGCACTGACGCACTGATCCGACAGCGAGGCCCGTCCGAGAACATCTCGGGCGGGCCTTTCTGCCGTGGTGCCCTAGTGGCGTGCGTCGACGGCGACGGCCGGCATCTCCTGGAGGCGCTCGAGGACCGCGGGATCCTGCGCCTGCATCCACGCGATGACGTCGCTGTACGTCGCGCAGATCGTCTCGGGCCGACCGCAGACGTCGGTCATGAAGTCGCGGGTGGCCGGGTTGAACGCGTCGCCGCTCCATGAATTGAAGTGATTGGCGATCACGATCGGCGCGCGGTTCCCGGCGAACGCGCGGTCGTACATGGACCGGTACGTCTCGCGGACGATCCGGCGGATGCGGGGAGCGTCGGACGGGCGGTTCCGCGCACCGTTGATCGTATACCAGAAGTTGTAGTCCAGCGCGGTCTGCCTGCGGCGCAGCGGCGGCGAGTAGACGTATGGGATGGGGAACTCCCAGATCCCGCCGATCTTCTTCGGCCAGGAGATGCCGGGTCCGTCGCCCGCCATCGACGAATCCCACGTCATCGAGTGCTTTCGCAGTGCGGGGAAGACGGTCGCGGGACTGCCCTCCAAACACTGGGTCCGACCGCCGCGGACGGCGTCGCTCCCGAAGGCGAGGTCCGGGCCGTCGGTGATGCCGGTGTTGGCCCGCCAGTTCGCCATCAGTGAGAAGAACTGGTCGAGTTCGTGGTTCCAGTCCGCCGACGTCCACGCCTGCCCGGGGTACGACGTCCCCTGGCAGAAGTGGCCGACGTAGTGGGTGCCGAGCTCGTGGCCGGCGTACCAGGCGCGGTTGAGGTAGGCGATCTCCGACTTGACCTCGGCCTTGCTGCCGCCGAAGCCGATCGCGGCCTGCCCCGGCTCGTGACCGGGCGCCTGATAGTGGTTCCGCGCGGCGTCGGTGAGGAAGTACAGGCCCGTCATCAGCGCCGAGAACCGGGCTCCGCTGCGGTCCGCCGCGTCGAGGAAGCTGTCGAAGTGTGCGTTGGCGCCGACCCCGTCGAAGGAGAACAGCACGAACTGCGGGGGCTTCTCGCCGACGGCGAGGCGGCGGATCGGCACATTCGACGGTGCGCGCAGGGGAGTGTCGGGAGCGGCCGATCGGGGTCGAGTCGTGCTCGCGACCCTCGTCGACGGCGTCGACGAGCAACCGGAGACCGACATGAACGCGGTCGTGACGGCGGCGATGACGGTCACCGCGCGGACGGTCAGGCTCGGCGTCACTCGACCTCGCTTCGATTGCGACCGTGAATCACTCGACTGTAAGGCCCCGTGCGTCCGGCTTCAATCGGTCGGACGGTCGACGCGTCGCGGGCGGGCCGATGCGGCGCCTCGGGACCCGAGGCCTCATAATTCTGGGGTGGACACTGTGCAGACCAAGCGGACCATTCTCCTCACCGTCAGCGGACCGGATCGTCCCGGCGTCACATCGTCGTTGATGGGCGCCCTCGCCAGCGTCGGAGTGGACCTGCTCGACGTCGAGCAGGTCGTCATCCACAATCACCTGACGCTCGGAGTGCTGGTCTCGACGACCGGCTCGGCCGCGGCCGTGCTCGACGCCGTCGACCTGCCGATGCACTCGCGTGGCATGTCGGTCGAGATCGCGGTGGACGCGACGAGCAACGGTCACCGCCCGTCGACGCACGCGATCGTCATCCTGGGTCAGCCGGTGTCGGCGGAGTCGTTCCAGGCGGTCGCGGCCGAGGTCGCGGGCTGCGGCGGCAACATCGACTCGATCCGCGGCATCGCCGACTACCCGCTCACCGGACTCGAACTGATGGTGACCGTCGTCGACGACGAACCGTCCGACACCGCGCTGCGCGCCGGACTGGTGACCGTCGCGTCACGTTTCCCGATCGACATCGCAGTGGAACGGGGCGGCCTCGCGCGCCGCGCCAAACGCGTCATCGTCTTCGACGTCGACTCGACGCTCATCCAGGGCGAGGTGATCGAGATGCTGGCGGCCGAGGCGGGCCGCGAGGCCGAGGTGGCGGCCGTCACCGAGGCCGCGATGCGCGGTGAGCTCGACTTCGCCGAATCGCTTCACGAGCGGGTCAAGGCGCTCGAAGGACTCGACGCCGAGGTCATCGACCGGGTCGCGTCGGCACTGGAGTTGACGCCGGGCGCGCGGACGACGATCCGCACGCTGCATCGCCTCGGCTACCACTGCGGTGTCGTGTCCGGCGGATTCCGCCAGGTGATCGAACCGCTCGCCAGGGATCTCGAACTCGACTTCGTGCGCGCGAACACGCTGGAGATCGTCGACGGGACGTTGACCGGTCGCGTGATCGACGAGGTCGTCGACCGTCCGGGCAAGGCGCGTGCGTTGCGCGCGTTCGCCGATCAGGTCGGCGTGCCGATGGAGCAGACGATCGCCGTCGGCGACGGAGCCAACGACATCGACATGCTCGCCGCGGCCGGTCTCGGCATCGCGTTCAACGCCAAGCCCGCACTGCGCGAGGTGGCCGACACGACACTCGACCACCCGTTCCTGGACGCCGTCCTCTTCATGCTCGGCGTGACGCGCGACGAGATCGAGGCCGCCGACATCGAGGACGGCACCCTGCGTCGCGTGCCCCTGGAGTCGTAGGCCGGTGTTCTCCGACGCCTACGACCGCCTCGTCGGCTACGCCGGTGGCGGCGATGATCCGGCCGACCCCGCAGACGTCCTCGCGATGGCGATGGTGCTGCGGATCGAGAAGTCCGATCCGCCGAACCGCCACGGCCTGCTGGTCGCGGCGGCGCGCGCCAGCGCCCTCGTCTGCCTCGACGAGCGCGCCGAGACCGGCGGACCGTGGGCGGACCGCCTCGACGCCTGGTGCGGCGCGCGGATCCGGAAGATCGCCCGACGCGCCCGCGGCAAGCAGTGGGACGACGTCCAGGCGTTGTGGGGTGTGACGGCCGAGCACGACGGCTGCCAGGCGCGGGCGTTCGTCCCCGGCCGTGTCGCCGACGTGGACAAGCGGATTAAGAAGCTGCAGATCGGCGGCGCCGACGTCCACGGCGACCTCGCGTCCGACGAGCCGACCGGTGACGCCGACGGCCTGTGCCTGTGGCTCAACCCCGGCCTGGACATGACCGTGGGCAAGGCGGCCGCACAGGTCGGTCACGCGTCGATGCTCGGCGTCGCGCTGTTCCCACCGGCCCAGGCCCGGACCTGGTACGACGCCGGCTGCCCGATCGACGTCCGACTCGCGACGCCCGACCGTTGGGCCGCCCTGCTCTCGGCCGCCGAGCGGGGCGCGGCCGCGGCCGTGCGCGACGCGGGCTTCACCGAG
The DNA here is from genome assembly GCF_009932475.1 of Gordonia spumicola. GTDB lineage: Bacteria > Actinomycetota > Actinomycetes > Mycobacteriales > Mycobacteriaceae > Gordonia > Gordonia spumicola. The sequence continues at coordinate 2,002,779 of NZ_BJOV01000005.1, read as the reverse complement.
GTCGCGCCCGGATCGACGACGGTCATCGCCGAACGCGCACGAGTCTAGGCTCGCCCCCGCTCAGGGCTGCGGAGCAAGGTGACGGACGGTGCCGAACCAGACGTCGCGGTCGGAGGCCAGAGGGGCGAGGATCAGTTCGTCTGCGCGCGCGTGAGCGGCGAACGACGCCAACTGATCGCGGACCTGGTCCGGGGTGCCGACGGCGGCGTAGCGGAGCATTTCGTCGACCTGGGCGCCTTGCGTGCCGTCGAGGAGCATCTCCGCTTCGGCGTTCGTGAGGTTGCGGCCGCGGTTGAACAGCAGTCGGATGCGGTGGACCTTCGCCTTGTGGAGTTCGGCCGCGGCGCGGTCGGGGTCGTCGTCGGCGATGACGGTGGTCGCGGCCATCACGTACGGTTCGGACTGTCCGCCGTCGGGCAGGTCGGACGGGCGGAAGTCGCGCAGGTAGATGTCGACGGCCCGCTCCAACGCCTGCGGGGCGAAATGCGACGCGAAGGCGAAGGGGAGTCCGACGGCGGCGGCGAGCTGCGCGCCGAACAGGGACGATCCGAGGATGTACAGCGGGACGTTCGTACCGCTGCCCGGTGTGGCGCGGACACCGTCCACACCCACGCCGGAGAAGTAGCGCAGGAGTTCGACGACGTCGCCGGGGAAGTGCTCGGACGCGGCGGGGCTGCGGCGCAACGCGTGGAAGACGGCCTGGTCGCCGCCGGGGGCGCGGCCGAGCCCGAGGTCGATGCGGCCGGGATGCAGTTCGGCGAGCGTGCCGTACTGCTCGGCGATCGCGAGCGGCGAATGGTTGGGCAGCATGACTCCGCCCGCGCCGAGTCGGATCCGCGAGGTGTGGGCGGCCATGTGAGCCACCAGGACGGCGGGTGCGGCCGACGCGATCGCCGACATGTTGTGGTGCTCGGCGTACCACAAGCGCGTGTATCCGTGCTGGTCCGCGTAGCGGGCGAGTTCGAGGGAGTGCGCGAGCGACTCGGCGACGTTCTCGCCGGGACCGACCTGTGCGAGGTCGAGGAGGGACAGGGGGATGCTGGTGCGCGGCGTGTCGGTCACACCGGAGTGCAGCGAGTCGGACGGTGAAAATATTCCCCCGCGGCGTGACGGCGGCAGTCATCATGCACGATGGTGTGGTGACCGAACTCAGCGCTGATCCCGACCTGCTCATCGAGTTCCACGACGTCTCGATGGTCCGTGGAGGAAAGACCCTCATCGGTCCCGTCGACTGGCGGGTGGAGTTGGACGAACGATGGGTGATCATCGGCCCGAACGGGGCAGGGAAGACGTCGCTCATGCGGATGGCCGCGGCCCTGGACCATCCGACCCGCGGTGACGCCTTCGTCGTCGGCGAGAAGCTCGGCCGCACCGACGTCCGCGAGTTGACGACGCGGATCGGCCTGGTCAGCTCGGCGTTCGCCGGGCGCGTCCCCGCCGACGAGAAGGTGTCCGACCTGGTGATCTCGGCGGGCTACGCGGTCCTCGGACGGTGGCGGGAGGACTACGACGCGATGGACCGCGCGCAGGCCTCCGACATCCTGGAGTCGATGGGGGCCGAACACCTCGCCGACCGTACGTTCGGCACGTTGAGCGAGGGCGAACGCAAGCGGGTCCTGATCGCCCGTGGCCTGATGACCGATCCGGAACTCCTCCTCCTCGACGAGCCCGCCGCGGGCCTCGACCTGGGCGGACGAGAGGAACTCGTCGACCGGCTCGGCGCGCTGGCGTCGGATCCGGATGCGCCGGCGATGGTCTTGATCACCCATCACGTCGAGGAGATCCCGCCGGGCTTCACCAACGTGATGATGCTGTCGGAGGGCGGTGTCGTCGCGCAGGGTGCGATCGAGGACACGCTCACCGCGGAGAACTTGTCGCGGACCTTCCGGCAGAACATCGTCCTCACGTACGACGACGGCCGCTACTTCGCCCGTCGGGCACGCCGCGCCGGGGGTCACCGCCGGGCCTGACAGGCGCTCGGAGAACCACCACGTATACGAACAGACACCGCCCAGTCGGGCGGTGTCTGTTCGTATACGTGGTGGTTTTCGACGTTCCGTCGAGGAGAATCCTGCCGCGTCATGCGCACGAGGGAGCCGCAGACCTGCGGGTTCGACGGTGTGGACAACATGACGACAAGACTTGGACAACATGCGCACTCCTTTTCGGTGGCGTGACTCACATCATTGGTCCCCAAGAGATGTGACCCACCAGAAGGAGTTGTCGATGACCGCAACGAGCGCCCTGCACGCACCGCAGCTGATCGCGAACAGCGAGATGCTGTACCTGGTCTGGATCCCCGAGGACGAGGACGCCGTCGCGGCGCTCGTGCCCGAGGGGCTGTCCCCGCGCTCGGACAGGGCCGTCTACATGAACCAGTACCTGGTCCCGAATGCGAACCAGACCTCGAACGGTGCGGAGGACGTCGACGGTTTCGGCGCGTACTCGCTCACCTACCTCGGTGTCGACCTCGACGGGCTCGACACCGAAGCCGGCGTCCCCGCCCGCTGGTGGACCCACTACTTCAACAGCTCGGAGCCGATGGTCCGCTACGCCGCCGAACGCGGGGTACCGGCCACCGTCGGCGGCCACACCGAGATCGAGGTGACCGCCGACAACAAGGTGATCGCCACGACCAGCATCGACGGAAAGCCGATCATCCGGACCACGGCCCGCGTCGACGACTCTCCGCTCACACGGGGGACCGGCCAGCTCCGCTACATCACGCGTGACCCGAAGACCTCGGAGTTCGTCAGTGGCCGCTACCCGTTCGTCATGGACAGCCGCGGCGGATTCGTCGTCGAGTCCCTCGAATTCCTCGATCCCGAGCACGACGTCTACGCCCTCCGCCCGGCGAGCCCGCTCGAGGTGACCTTCGGCTTCTACTCGCCGGACATCACGTTCTGCTACCCGGGCGGCGAGGGCCCGCTCGGCTCGTTCCACGGCAGCTGACCCGTCCCCAACGACATCGATCGGAGCCGGCGGTCCGCCGCGCTCTCAGCCCCGAAATGAAAGGCAAGTTCCCATGGCACTGCTCGAACGCAGCGAGTGGTACGACCTCGCTCGCGCCACCGAATGGACGCCCACGTACATCACGATGGACGAACTCTTCCCGCCGGAGCACAGCGGCGGCGTCGGCCTGCCCGACGACGTGTGGGCCAAGTACGACGAGCCGTACAAGGTCTCGTTCCGCGAGTACGTCGACGTCCAGCGTCAGAAGGACGAGGGCGCGTACTCGGTGAAGGCCGCTCTCGAACGGTCCGACCTGTACAACAAGGCCGACCCGGGCTGGATCTCCATCCTCAAGGAGCACTACGCGGCGGTCGCGCTCGTCGAGTACGGCGCCGCGCTGCAGGAGTCGCGCTTCGCCCGCTGGAACAAGGCTCCCGGCATGCGCAACATGGCGACCTTCGGGATGCTCGACGAGATGCGCCACGGCCAGATCCAGCTGTACTTCCCGCACGAGTACATCAACAAGGACCGTCAGTTCGAGTGGTCGCACCAGACCATGTGGAGCAACAACTGGGTGGCGCTCGGCGCCCGCCACTACTTCGACGACATCATGATGACCCGCGACTCGGTCGAGACCTCGATCTATGCGAACTTCGCGTTCGAGACGGGTTTCACCAACCTGCAGTTCATCGGCCTGTCCGGCGACGCGGCGAACGCGGGCGACTTCACGTTCTCCAAGCTCATCCAGTCGATCCAGTCCGACGAGGCCCGACATGCGCAGCTCGGCACTCCGCTCCTGCAGATGCTGATCGAGAACGGGCAGAAGGACAAGGCGCAGAACCACATCGACGTCTCGTTCTGGCGCTCGTACCGACTGTTCACCATCCTCTCCGGCATCCCGATGGACTACTACGTCCCGCTGGACGTCCGCGAGAGCTCCTTCAAGGAGTTCATGGAGGAGTGGATCGTCACCCAGTTCATCAAGTCCATCGAGGACCTCGGTCTCGAGAAGCCGTGGTACTGGGACATCTTCATGGCCGACCTCGACGAGCACCACCACGGCCAGCACCTCGGCACGTACTCGTGGCGCCCGACCCTGTGGTGGGATCCGGCGGCGGGCGTCAGCCCCGAGGAACGCGACTGGCTGGAGGAGAAGTACCCCGGATGGAACGACACCTTCGGCAAGGTGTGGGACGTCATCATCGACAACATGGTGTCCGGGCGCATGGACAAGACCGTCCCCGGCACCCTGCCGATGGTGTGCAACCTGTCGCAGCTGCCGATCGTCGGCACCCCGGGCAAGACGCTCAAGGACATCAGCATCGTCCACGGTGACCGCAAGTACCACTTCGCGTCCGAGGTCGACAAGTGGATCTTCCAGCAGGATCCGGAGCGGTACCGCCACCACAAGAACCTCATCGACCGGTTCCTCGGCGGCGAGATCCAGCCCGCGAACCTCGACGGCGTCCTGGAGTACATGGGACTCGGCGTGGTCGGACCCGGCGGTGACGACGTCCACGACTACGCGTGGGTCGACCGTTACCGCAACACCGAGCTGGCCGGCTGAGGCCGCCCGAAGAGAACAGGAACGAAGAACAATGGCGCTCTTTCCGATCTCGTCGCACTTCCACGGCGACTTCGTCCTCAAGCTGGTCCCGGTCGACACCGAGAACACGATGGACGAGGTCGCGGCCGCCGCGGCCGAACACTCCGTCGGCATCCACGTCCCCGACCAGCCGGGCAAGGTGATCCGTGCCCGCAAGCAGGGCTCGAACGACCCGTACCCGCGCGACCTGCTGTTGGCCGACGCAGGCCTCGAACCCACCGACACCGTCGAGTTCTACTTCAGCGAGGCCTGATCACATGACTGACACCACCGGAACCATCGTCGATCCCGTCGGACCCGTCATCCAGGTCGGCGAGATCGCCGACGCCGTGGCCGCAGCGGCCGTCATCGACAACGACGGTCAGCGCGTCGACATCCGCAACCGCGGGTCGTACGTCCGCGTCGAGGTCGACGGGGGCGAATGCATCCTTCGCCGCGAGACCATCGAAGAGGAACTCGGACGCCCGTTCCTCATGCGCGAACTCGAAGTGAGCATGCCCTCCTTCGTCGGCCGCATCGAGACCGGCACCGAGCAGATCCGCTTCTACCTCGCTCACCGCGCGTGAGCCAGATCTGAGGAATCACACCCATGAGCACCCCCAACGCACTGCGTCCCCAGAAGACCTGGGATCACCTCGCCAAGCGCCGTCGTCGTCCGTCCGAATACGAGATCGTCTCAACCAAACTCCTCTGGCACACCCGTGACCAGGAGCAGCCGTGGGACGTCGGACACGAGGGCTTCATGGCCGACTGGTACCGCAAGTACCGCAACGGCTCGCCGATCACCCACGAGGACTGGGACTCGTTCCGCGATCCCGATGAGCTCGTCTACCGCACGTACAACATCCTGCAGGACGGTCAGGAGACGTACGTCGAGGGCCTGTTCGATCAGCACAACCTGGAGGAGCACGACGCGGGCCTGGACCCGGAGTGGGTCGCGTCCCTCGCCCGCCTGTACGCACCCGGCCGCTACCTGCTGCACACGGTGCAGATGGCGTCGGCGTACCTGGTCCACATGGCGCAGGCGTCGACGATCGCCAACTGCGCCGCATTCCAGGCCGCAGACCAGCTGCGTCTGCTGTCGCACGTCGCCTACCGCACCGCTGAGATGGCGAAGAGCCACCCGGGCGCTGGCCTCGGCGAGAACGAGCGTCGCATCTGGGAGGACGATCCGGCGTGGCAGCGTTTCCGTGAACTGATGGAGTGCATCCTCGCGACCCGCGACTGGGCCGAGGCGTTCGTCGCGCTGAACGTGGTCGCGAAGCCCGCCATCGACGAGGCCTTCTTCCGTCAGCAGGCGGTCAGCGCCCGCAGGCAGGGCGACACGCTGTTCGCGCTCGTCGCCGAGGCGGGCCTGCGCGACAGTGACCGTTCGCGCCGCTGGACGACGGAGCTGATCGGCCACATGGCGCAGAACCCGAGCAACGTGCCGGTCATCAAGGGCTGGCTGGACCGGTGGGTCCCGCTCGGCGACGCCGCGATCGACGCGTTCTGCACCGAGCTACCGGACAACCCGGACGCGTCGGCCCGCGCGATCGCGAACGCCGCGGCGTTCCGCGCCCAGCTCCCCCTCGGGAGCTGACCGTGACCGGTCCGGAGGCGGGCGCGGCGACGCTCCCCACACATGCGATCTCGACTGGCGACGGTCGGAGCTTCGAGTGCGGTTCGACCGACACTCTGCTCCGTGCCGCCCTCCGGGCCGGTGTCGCCGCAACCTACGAGTGCAACAGCGGCGGGTGCGGCACGTGCAAGTTCACTCTCACCTCGGGGGAGATGCACCAGCTCGACCCCGATGCGGCGGGCCTGACCCCGCGCGACAAGCGCAAGGGCAAGATGCTCGCATGCCAGTCGGTGCCGCTCACCGACTGCGAGGTGGCGCTCCAGGCGGGCGACGCCTGGTTCGCCGACCAGTCCACCCCCGGCGTTCGGTCCGGGCGTGTGACGCGGGTCCGTCACCTCACGCACGATCTGCGTGAGATGACGTTGACCGCACCCGGCGCGGCCGAGTTCCTGCCGGGGCAGTTCGCGATGCTGACCGTTCCGGGAGCGCCGATCCACCGCGGGTCGCCGGACGGTGCGCCCCGCGGCCTCGAACGCGCCTACTCGATGTCGAATCTCCCCAACGACGACGGCCAATGGCAGTTCCAGATCAAGCGGGTGCCCGGCGGAGCGGTCTCCGGCATCGTCGTCGACGACCTCGACATCGGTGACGAGGTGCTGATCGACGGTCCGTACGGTCACGCGCACCTGAAGGACTCGGGCCGGGACATCGTCGTCGTCGCGGGCGGATCGGGACTCGCTCCGATGGTCTCGGTGGTCCGGGGCCTCGCCGAGCGGGCGGACGCCGTGGACCGCCGCATCGACTTCTACTACGGCGGCCGGACCCCGGTCGACATGTGCGCGATCGAGTTCGTCGACGAGGTCCGCGATCGGGTGGCTCGCGTCGAACTCGTCGAGGCGGTGTCGATGGACGACGCCGACGACGGCTGGACCGGGCCGCGCGGATTCATCCACGCCCTGATCGACCACGACACCGTCGACGGCCTCGCCGACCGCGACATCTACATCGCCGGACCGCCGATGATGACCGACGCGGTGGTCCGCAAGCTCGTGCTCGAACTCGGCGTCTCCACAGACAACATCCACTACGACCGATTCTTTTAGGAACACGCGACATGGCATTCGAACTCGTCACCACGCTCGACGACATCTGGGAGGGCGACATGGAGTCGTTCACCGTCGGCGGCAAGGAGATCCTGATCGCCGTCCTCGACGGCGGAGACGTCATCGCCACCCAGGCGATCTGCCCGCACCAGCAGGTCGAGCTCGTCGAAGGGGAACTCGACGGAGCGAAGCTGACGTGCCGACTGCATCTGTGGCAGTTCGACCTCGGGACGTGCAAGGGCATCAATCCGGCGCATGCGGAACTCGCGAAGTTCCCCGTCGAGGTCCGCGGCGAGGAGATCTACGTCGATCCCGCGGGCGATGACCCCCGGGTCGCGCACTCCTGACCAGCACTGCATCCAATTCCATCAGCAGGAGGCTCACATGCCGTTCGTCCGCATCGACTGGTTCCCCGGCCGCACCCTCGAGCAGAAGCGCGAGATGGTCGAGGTCCTCACCCCCGAGATCGCCCGCATCGCCAAGTGCAAGACGGAGACGATCCAGTTCATCTTCACCGACGTGACCCGCGAGGACTGGGGACGTAACGGGAAGCTGTTCACCGACTTCTACGAGTACGAGAACGACCCCGAATAGCACCGCGCGCGCCGCCGACGGCGCCGCGACATCACTACTGAAAAGGCAGGAATCATGGTTTCCCTCAACTCCGACATGGGCGAGAACTTCGGCATCCACTCGTTCGGCAACGACGATGCGCTGATCCCGCTCGTCGACACGGTCAACGTCGCATGCGGCTTCCACGCAGGCGACCCGACCGGAATGCACGAGACGGTCACGAACGTGCTGGCCGGCGGCGTCACGATCGGTTCGCACCCCGGACTCCCCGACCTCGTCGGCTTCGGTCGTCGTGAGATGAAGCTGTTCCCCGACGAGGCGGCCGACATCGTGCGCTACCAGACGGGTGCGCTCGTCGCGTTCCTGAAGGCCGAGGGCGGCTCCCTCGATCACATCAAGACGCACGGCTCGCTGTACGGCATGACGTCGAAGGACGCGGAGATGGCCGAGGCCGTCGCGGCCGTCGCGGCCGAGTACGGCGTGCCGATCTTCGGCATCCCCAACTCGGAGCATGAGAGGGCCGCGAACAAGATCGGCGTCCCGTTCGTCGCCGAGTTCTACGTCGACCTCAATTACCGCAACGACGGTTCGCTGATCGTCGCCCGCCGCCCGCACGCCACCCCGGTGGACGAGGCCCGCGAACGTGCGGTCCGCGCCCTCCGCGACGGCGTCGCCATCGCCGACGACGGCACCGAGTTCCCGATCCGCGTCGACTCGGTCTGCGTCCACTCGGACACACCGAACGCCGTCGAGATCGCGACCACGGTCCGCGAGGTCCTGACAGAGTTGAGACTGGCCGCCTGACGGTCCGGTCGCCACAGCCCCCACTCTCCATTTCCCGAAAGGCGTTCATCATGGCGCAGCACAACGTCGCTTCACCGCTCCCCGGTGTCTTCTACCGTTCCCCGGCCCCCGGCGAGCCCGCCTTCCTCAACGAGGGCGACGCGGTCACCGCGGACACCACCATCGGTCTCGTCGAGATCATGAAGCAGTTCAGCGAGGTCAAGGCGGGCGCCGCCGGAACGCTCGCGTCGTTCGCCGTCGACGACGGTGCGACCCTCGCTCCCGGCGACGTCGTCGCGACCGTCGACACCGAATAGGACCAGGACCGATGCAGAAACTACTGATCGCCAATCGAGGCGAGATCGCGGTGCGGATCATCCGGGCCGCGCGAGAGCTCGACATCACGACGGTCGCGATCTACAGCGAGGCCGACGAGCACGCGGAGCATGTGCGTCTGGCCGACGAGGCCGTGTGCGTTCGGCCCGGCGCAGGCCACCGCGAGCTACCTGAACATCCCCAACGTGCTCGCGGCGATCGAGTCGAGCGGAGCCGACGCGGTGCATCCCGGATACGGGTTCATGTCGGAGAACGCCGACTTCGCGCAGGCCGTCGTCGACGCCGGAGCGGTGTGGGTGGGCCCGGCGGCGCAGGCCATCCGCGACATGGGCGACAAGGTGTCGGCCCGTCGCTCGGCCAAGGCCGCCGACGTGAACACCGTCCCCGGTTCGGCCGGTGAGCTCACCGACCCGGACGAAGCGGTCGCGGTGGCCGCCGAGATCGGCTTCCCGCTCGCCATCAAGGCGTCGGCGGGCGGCGGCGGTCGAGGCATCCGCATCGTCGAACAGGAGAGCGACCTCGTCGGGGCCATCAAGACGGCGAAGGCCGAGGCGCGCGCGGCGTTCGGCAGCGACGCCGTCTACATCGAGCGGTTCATCCCGCGGGCCCGCCACATCGAGGTCCAGGTGTTCGGCGACGGAGTGCGCGCCGTCCATCTCGGCATGCGCGACTGTTCGGTGCAGCGCCGCAGGCAGAAAGTCGTCGAGGAGGCGGGGCAGCTGTTCGTCACCCCCGAGGTGGGGCAGCGGATGTGCGATGCCGCCGTGCGTCTCGCCGAAGCCGTCCAGTACCAGGGCGCGGGCACCGTCGAGTTCCTGTACGACGAGCAGCGCAACGACTACTACTTCCTCGAGATGAACACGCGCATCCAGGTGGAGCATCCCGTCACCGAGATGGTGTTCGGCGAGGACCTGGTCGCCGAACAGCTGCGCGTCGCGTCCGGTCAGCCGCTGTCGTTCGTCCAGGAGAACCTGGTGCCGCGCGGTCACGCGATCGAGATCCGTCTCAACGCCGAGAACGCCGACATGAACTTCCTGCCGAGCCCGGGCACGCTCGAGAAGTTCGCCCTGCCCGGCGGCCCGTTCGTGCGCCTGGACAGCGGCGTCATCACCGGCTCGGTGATCAGCCCGTACTACGACTCGATGCTCGCGAAGATCATCGTGTGGGGCGCGACCCGCGACATCGCCAGGGCCCGCATGCTCCGCGCGCTCGGCGAGCTGGAGGTCGAGGGGATCGTGACGACCGCTCCGTTCGTCGAGACGATCCTGCGGTCGGCCGAGTTCGCGTCCGGCGCGTTCCACACCACCTGGCTGGAGAGATGGATGGCAGATCGAGCCGAGGCGGGCGCGGCGTGACCACGACGGCACTGCCCGATCAGGCCCGCTACTCGTGGGGCGCGGACGAACATCTCGTGGTGCAGATCGCCGAGGACATGTCGCTGTCGGCGTTCTTCCGGGCGGGTGCGATCAGTTCGCGGCTCGCGGAGCGCGACATCGACGGGGTCCTCGACATCTGTCCGGCGAACGCGTCGCTGCTGATCCGGTTCGACCCCGAGGTGCTGGCCCCCGCCGACCTCGAGGCCGCGGTCCGCGAGATCGAGGCCGACGTCGCCCGGCAGGAGCGCCCGAGCATCTCCACCCGGATCCTGGAGATCCCCGTCTGGTACGACGACCCGTACACGCGCGAGGTCGGAGCCAAGTTCCGCGACCGCCATCAACGACCGGAGGGCACCGACCTCGAGTACGGCATGGTCGAGCTCGGACTCTCGTCGGTGGACGAGTTCATCGAGAAGCACAGTTCCACACCGTGGATGGTGTCGATGGTCGGCTTCGTCGCCGGACTGCCGTTCATGTTCCAGATGGTCGATCAGGCCGACTACGCGTTCGAACTGCCCAAGTATCTGCGCCCGCGAACAGAGACGCCCAAGCTGACCGTCGGCCACGGCGGCTGCTTCGCCTGCATCTACTCGGTGAAGGGCGCGGGCGGCTATCAGATGTTCGGCGTCACGCCACTGCCGATCTTCGACCCGTCGCAGGGTCACGAGGTGTTCAGTGACTCGATGGTGCTGTTCCGTCCCGGCGACATCGTGAAGTTCCGGCCGGTCGACGAGGCCGAGTACCGCGAACTCGAGGCGGCGGCCGAACGCGGAGACGACGTATACCGCATCGTGCCCGTCGACTTCGAGCTCGACGAGTTCCTCGCCGACCCGGTCGCATACAACACGAATCTCCTGGGAGCGCTCCATGACTGACGCAGCTGTCGAGGTCGTCGAACCCGGCCTCGCGACGACAATTCAGGACCGTGGACGCAGCGGCGCGTACAACGTCGGCATCCCGCCGTCGGGTGCGCTCGACCAGTCGTCGGCGATCCTGGCCAACCTCCTCGTCGGCAATCCGGCGGGCGCGGCAGTCCTCGAAGCCCCCTACATGGGCCCGAAGCTGGCGTTCCGCGGCACCGGCGCGGTGGCCGTGACCGGAGGCCGTGCGAAGGTCCTGATCAACGGCGAGGAACGCGACCAGTGGGAGTCGCTCGAGGTCGCCGACGGCGACGTCCTGTCGTTCGGGTTCATCGAGGCGGGCGCACGGCTGTACATCGCCGTCGCGGGCGGCTTCGACGTCCCCGAGATCCTCGGCTCGCGGTCGACGTACACGCTCGGCGCGCTCGGCGGCTTCGGCGGCCGTGCCCTCGCCAAGGGCGACGTGGTGCCGGTCGGGGAGGCGACGCCGTTCGTCGCCCGGCGCATCGCCGACGCCGACCGCCCGGTGTTGTCGCGGGAGGTCGAACTGCGGATCGTTCTCGGACTGTACGACTACCGGCTGTCCGAGTCGGGCCTGTCGACGTTGCTCGACACCCCGTGGCAGTTGACCCCGGTCGCCGACCGCACCGGCTTCCGGTACGCGGGTGCACAGCTCGACTTCGTGCCGCGCACCCAGCCGTTCGGCGCGGGGTCGGACCCGTCGAACATCGTCGACGCCGGATACCCGATCGGATCCATCCAGGTCCCGTCCGGTTCCGAGCCGATCATCCTGCACCGCGACGCGGTGTCCGGTGGCGGCTACGCGATGGTCGGCACCGTCATCAGCACCGACATGGACATCGTCGGGCAGTCGGCTCCGGCGACGGTCACCACCCTGACGACGGTGACGTTGGACGAGGCCGTCCAGGCCCGCCGCGACCGGGCAGCCCGTCTCGCCGCGCTCGCCGAAAGTCTCGCCTGACCGCTGCCGATCGACTCATCGCGCTCGCTCACCCGGACCGGACGGTCCGGGATGAGCGAGCGCGGTGCTCCTTGAGCGAGCCGGTGTCGAACGGTGGGTCGTCGAGCCGCCCGCTCAGCGGACGGGGGCCGCGCGTCGCGGATCGACGGTGAACTCGAGGCGTTCGTCGAGCGCCAGGGCCTCGGCGTGCGAGATCTCCCGGAACCGGATCACGTCACGGCCGGGCCGGACCTGTCCGAGCTTCCATCGCGCACAGCGCGCGACGGTGGCGACGACGGCGAAACCGCCCGAGGTGTTGGCCTCGGGGCCGGAGATCGTGAGCACGTCGCCGGTCGCGATGACGGCGCCCTCCGGATACGCCTGGTCGAGGACGTTGGACGGATGACCTCCTGCCACGGCGTCGTTCGACAGTCCGGCCGTCCACGCGAAGCGGTGCGGCCGCACGCGGGTCGCGACGCGGTCGGAGTTGAGGTCGACGTGCCAGCCGATGTCGAGAAGATCGGACCAGTCGGAGGCGGTCAGGAAGTCCGGGTGGCAGTGCGGGCCGGGGATGATCTCGATCTCCCACTCGGTGGTGAAGCGGGGTCGGATCGTCTCGGGAACGCTCCGGCGGGCGACGGGACGCACGTTCGCCGCGGACAGCACGTCGCCGCGCAGCAGCGCGCGACCCTCGATGCCGCCGATGCCTGCGATGAGCGAGGTGGCCGTCGAACCGTAGACGGCCGGGACGTCGACTCCGCCGCGGACGGCGAGGTAGGCGCGGTACCCGGCCGACACCGATCCGCCGACCCGGACCTGATTGCCTGCCTTCACGTCGAGGGTCTGCCACGTCGGAGCCGGTCGGTCGTCCAGGCTCACGGTGACGCCGTCCGGTGCGCACACCGCGATCTGGGTGTCGTGGAGGGCGACGAGGGTGATCGCGATCTTCGGGATCTCGAGGGCCGCGGCCGACAGCGGATTGCCGACCAGGCCGTTCGCCGTCCGGAACGACCGCGAGTCCATCGGGCCGCTCGGCGAGTATCCGAGAGCGGTGAGACCGACTCTGCCCGGATACGACTGGACGGTGGTCTCCAGGCCGGGGGCGAGGACCTCGAACACGGGGACGGCGTTCACGGCACCTCCACAAGGGCCGCGGCGTCGGCCCGTCGACGGGCCACGGTCTCGATCTCGCCCCGATGCCGTTTCACGTCGGCGGCGTATTCGGACACGGCGAACTCCGAGTCGACGATGTCGTACCGATAGCGGTTCTCGAACACTTCCAGTCGCAATTCGAACAGTTCCTCTTCGGTGACTCTGCGGAAGCGCACACGGTCGCCGACACGCAGCAGATTCCGTTCTTCGGCGCTTTCTCCCGCTCTGGGCGAATCGAATGTGGCGCGCATCGGAATAGATCTTCCGAACAGTTGATAACTGCCCGGAGCCTCCATCGGGTACATGACGACGCACGGACCTCCGAGAGCGACGGCGCCTTCCGGAGTCCACATTCTCGCCGGATTGTATTTCGGCACCGTCAATTGCGTCCGAGGGTCCATCGAGAACAATGACGGAAGGCCGGGGAAATAGCCCATCAGGCCGTTCCACCAGGTAGTGGCGAGAAATGTCGAGATGAATTCTTCGCGGTCGTCGAACCCGTTGTAGCGGACGATGTAGTCGATGTTGTCTCCGCCGGACACATTGGGGGCGTCGTCGCGCGTGTCGGTCCGGTACCGGGAGACGGCCTCGCGTGTGCGGGAGTCGTCGAAGGCGATGGGCAGCACCACTTCTCGGCTCGGAAGGGTGAGGTGGATGATGTCCGGAGCCGACTGCTCGCGGGCCGCGATCTCGGCGATGACCCGGGATCGGGACGTGCGCGCCGGGTCGAACGTGATCAGCAGCGATCGGAATCCGGGCGCCGAGTCGACGACCCCGTCGATGGGCGAGTCCTTCAATATCTGCCACAACGCCTGGACGCGGAAATTCAGGTGCAGATCGGCTTTCATCGGACCGTATTCGACGAGCAGCTGCCGGTCGCCGGCCTGGCGTATCGCGACGGCCGGTCGATGCGGGGACGGTTGCAGTCCGCTCAGAATGGCGGGATTGGTCGGCACTTCTCTCCACGTGAATAATCGGGGTTCGCACCGATCCGAGTGCGGCGGTGTCACTTCATGCTACGTCGGCGTCGCGCGCTGCGTATATTGATCATGCCAAGTATGTGTCCCTGCCCGAGTCGGGAGTAGTGAAATGGTCGATACGACACCGGGAGCATTCGCGCGTGTGCAGCGCGACCTGGTGCGGTCCGCCGTCAACTCGGCCGGAGCCAGATCGATCGCCGAACGGCTCGCGGCGGCCCTCGGCGGATGGCTGCTGCTGATCGACGCGGACGGATCCCCGCGCGCAGCGGTTCCCGAGAGCGCGCGAGCCTACCTGGCACGCGTCCTCGCCGAGATGCCCGACCGCGGTCCGGGCGGACCGACGGCCGTCGCGATCTCGCTCCCGGTCGAGTCGGTGTCGATCCGGTCGGTGATCGTGTCGGGGAAGGTCAGGGGCCACCTCGCGGTGGGGCGTGCGACGGCGTTGACACCCGACGAGAACCTGCTCGTCGAGACCGCGACCCATCTGCTCGCGGAGGACGTCCGTCGGACCGACGCGCTGCATCGGGTGGCCCGGAGCAGCCGACTCGCCGTGCTGAACCTGCTGTTGGCGGGCCACGATCAGTTGGCGACGTCGACGGCGGAGGCCCTCGGCGTGACCGTCCCGGACGGCGATGTGCGTGCCGCGATGCTCGTGACTCTTCCCGAACACGCGGCGGACCTGCTCGAGGCCGCCGAGTCCGATCGTGCGCTGCGACGCATCGACACGCTGTGCGCGGAGTTGTCGCCCGGGCGAGTCGCCGTGGTGCTGCCGACCGCCGAGGGCGATCTGCGCACGTTGGAAGCGGTTCTGCGGCGGGTTCCCCATTGCCGCGGCTCCGCGAGCGAGGTGGTGCCGCTCGCCGAACTGCCCGGGGCGTGGGGGCGTGTGCAGGACGTGTTCCACGCGTCGTCCGGCCGCACCCGCCACCTGGTGGTGGCCCGGGATGTGGTGGAGGCCGGTTTGTTGAGGCATCTGACCGGCGACGACGTCGTCGCCTGGTCGCAGTCGGCGATCGCGCCGATCGTCGCATTGGGGGAGGGGTCGCGGGTCGACTTCGCGAAGACGCTGGTCGCGTACCTGTCGAACAACGGCCAGGCCGACGCGTCGGCCAAACAACTCGGCATCCACCGGCACACGCTGCGTTACCGGATCAACCGGATCGAGGAGACGATCCGCCGTGAACTCGACGACCCGACCGTTCGGGCGGAGCTGTGGCTCGCCTTCCAGATGACCGGTCACTACTGACGCGCCCGGCGAACGGACGGGCCGAGCCCCTCACCGTCGGGGTGAGGGGCTCGGCCGTCGGGGCGCCCGGGAGGGGAGCGTCAGATCAGAACCACCACGGGATCTCGTCGTGACCGAAGTCGTGGAAGTCGCCGAAGCGGCCCGCGTTGAAGACGAGTCCGCTGCCGTCGCGGTAGCGGAGATTCTCCACCTGACCGAAGAAGACCTGGTGATCGCCGACGTCGGGATCCTGCACCACCGAGCATTCAGCCTGGACCAACGCGTTCTTGATCATCGGGAGACCGTACTCGCCGGTGTCGCATTCGATGGTCTCGAAGCGGGATCCGCCGCGCGTCGCGAAATGGCGGGCGACGGCCTCCTGCCGTGAGTTCAAGATCGACACCGTGAACCTGCGGGTCTCCGAGATCATGTCGGTGGTCCGCGAACCGTGATTCAGCGACACCATCAGGATCGCCGGGTCGAGGCTGATCGACGTCAGCGAGCTGATCGTCATACCGCAGACGTCGTCGCCCGAACCGGTGCTGACGATGGCGACGCCTGTCATGAAGCGGCCCATGGCGTTGCGCATCTCGAGCGGTTGCGCCTGGCTGAAGGCTGGGAGTGCCATGATCTCGACCTACCTCGAGTAGTAGCGGGATTCGAAGGTCAGGACGCCCTCGTCGGTCTTCCACGGACCGTGCGGCATCCCCGGCGGGCGGATCGCGAAGTCGCCCGCACTGAAGGTCTGGTTCAGGGAGAGATCGACGAACGATCCCTCGATGATGTAGACCTCCTCCCAGAAATCGTGGGTGAGCTGGCCCATCGGCAACGAGTCGGCGCCCGGCTCGTAGCGGAGGATGCGAGTGGCGACGCCGGTCTCCTCGTCTTTGGCGAGAATGCGCTCCTTGATGAGCGGGTTCCCGCCGGGGCACTCGGTGTACTCGATGTCGGTGATCGGGTGGAATTCGTGTTCTGGCTTAGCCATGATCGGTCTCCTTTTCGAGATCGGTTGGACTACTGGCTGTCGGCGACGCTGTAGCCGTCCAGGAAGTCCTGGACCGAGGCGAGCGCGCCGTCGTAGTCGTAGTTGCGGAAGGTGTAGGCGCCCTTCACGACGAAAGGGGCTCCGGCGTAGAACATCTCGTACTGCTGGTGGCGACCGGCGAACTCCGAACCGACGATGTCCCATGCGAGTTTGAACAGCTTCACGCGCTCCTCGGACGGAACGCCGGGCGACTGGACGTAGCGGGCGATGTCGTCCTTCGACACGTCGCTGGTCAGATCCTTGACGCTCGACGGGAGCTGCAGGACGCCGCCGCCGACGAGGTCGCGCAGGATCGCCAGAACGCGCGGGTAGGTCTCCGACTGCAGGCCCATCGAGCCGTACAGGGCCTGGCGGCCGGGCAGCCACTGCCCGTTGGCGTCGGGCTCGGCCGTGTATTCGGCGGCCAGGACCGACGACTGCACACCGCTGACGAGGGCGGCGAGCTCGCCGAGCTTCTCCTGCACCGACGGGATCTTGTCGACGCCGTTGACCTGGGTCACGCGGCGGGCCACGCCGGCGATGAAGCGCAGCTTGGCGGCGAAGCGGATCTGGGCCTGCCAGTTGCCGAGCACGTGCGAGCCGGTCTCGAAGAACTGGCGGCGGACGCCGGTGGTGTCGCGGTCGACGAACACGCGGTCCCACGGCACGAGGACGTCGTCGAACACCAGGAGCGAGTCGGACTCGTCGTAGCGGCTGGTCAGCGGGTAGTCGAAGGAGCTCGTCGCCCCGGTGATGTACGGGCGGCGGCAGTACTGCTTGAGGCCCTCGGCGTTAGCGGGGACCACGAAGCCGACGGCGAAGTCCTTGTCGTCCGGGCCGAGCGGCTTGATGCACGACACGAAGATCTCGTCGGCGACGGCTCCGCCGGTGGCGAGCATCTGCGAGCCGCGGATGACGAGGCCTTCCTCGGTCTCCTCGACCACGCCTGCCTGCAGGAACTCGCCCTCCCAACCCGATGCGGTGGTGGCGCGCGAGACCTGCGGCGGGATGATCGCGTACGAGACGTACAGGTTCTCGTTCAGCAGACGCTTGTAGAAGGCGCTGACGTTGGCCGCGAAGTCGTGGCTGCCGCCCTCGACCTCGAACACCTGGGTGTTCGCGGCGAACGACGCCAGGAAGGTGCCGACGTGATCGGGGCTGCGGCCGACCCAGCCGTGAGTGTGATTCGCCCAGGTCTCGATGGCCTTGCGGCGAGCGGCGAGGTCCTCGCGCGAGCGCGGGATCGAGAACGTGCGGTTCGCGGGCTCACCGGTCTCCGGCGCCACGTACTGCATCACGTCGGGCTGCTCGTGGACGATGTCGATCAGTTCGGAAATGGTCTTCGCCATCGGGGCGAACGCGGGGTGCTCTCCGACGTTCTCGACGACCTGGCCGTCGACGATGACGGTACGGCCGTCGTTGAGCGAGGCGAGGTATTCGGCTCCGGTGCGCATGATCAGTTCTCCTTGGTGGTGATGGTGTAGCTGTGTCCGATGGATTCGCCCGAGGGCGTGGTGAGTTCGACATTCCAGGCGGTGCCGGGAACGAACTCCCCGTTGAGCAGTGGCAGGGTGCCGGCGAAGCAGACGACGTCTTCGTCGTCGCGCAGCTCGAGGCGTTCGGCGACGATGGCCCACAGGTCGTCCGGGCGACGCAGTCCCGACAGTCCGCCCGACTGGTAGATCACGCCGTCGACGGTGCTGCGCATGGCGCAGGCGTCCCAATCGAAGGCCGCCCAGTCGTCGACGGGGACGACCGTGTCGCTGATCGGTTTGGGGCACGCGGCCTTCGAGTCGCCGATGTCGACGGTCTCCAGGGTCCGGTCGGTGTGGTCCGATCCGACGCCGAGGTAGAACGTGCCGTGGTGCCGGATCAGCACGGGCTCCACCTCGCCCGAGGTGTTGTCGCCCGCGACCGTCAGGTCCGCGGTCGAGGTGACGGCGCCGTCGGGCATCGGGTAGATCATGGGGATCTGCGGCGGCGGTGCGACGCCGATCGCGGCGAGCTCGTCGATGTGGTGCTGCACCTTCTGGGCGTCGCGCCCGGTGTAGCCTGCGACGATCGACCGGAAGTCGGTCAATTCGATCGTCTCGTCGGTGCCCTCGACCCGCAGGGTGAGTGACGTGGTCGCGGTGGTCATGCGTGAACAGCCTTCCGGATCTCGATGGTGGTGTAGTCGGTCAACCGGTCGCGCAGGACCGGGAACTCGGTGCGCGTCGCGGTGACGACGCTCGGGTCGATCTGCACGACGGTGACGCCTTCGTCGACGCCTCCTTCGGCGACGACCTCGCCCCACGGGTCGACGACCCGGCTGTGGCCGCCGAGTTCGACGCCCGCGTGCGTGCCGACGGCGTTCACCGCGACGACGTACACCTGGTTGTCGACGGCGCGGGCGCCGGTCAGCAGCTGCCAGTGGGTGCGTCGGCGGGCGGGCCAGGCGGCGGGGACGATCACGATGTCCGCGCCGGTCTCGCCGAGGCTCGCCCACAGCGGTGGGAAGCGCAGGTCGTAGCAGGTCGCTGCGGCGAGTGCGCCGAACTCGGTGTCGACGGCGTCGACGTGGGTCCCCGGGGTCAGGATCTCCGGTTCGACGGACTTGTATCCGAAGAGATGGACCTTGTCGTAGGTGTGGACGATCGAGCCGTCGGCGCCGAGCAGCACCGACGTGTTGTAGAGCGCGCCGTCGTCGGCGCGGCGCACGATCGAACCCATGTGGACGAGACATCCGCGTTCGGCGGCGATCGCCGACATCGCGGTGACGGTCGGCCCGTCGAGCGGCTCGGCCGCCGCGGCGTACTCGTCGAAGTGGCAGAAGCCGACCTTCCACAGTTCGGGGAGGACGATCAGGTCGACGTCGGTCGGGACGCCGCGCACCATCTCCGTCACTCGTGCCAGGCGCGCGTCGGGGGTCTCCTCGTCGGCGCTGGCGATCTGGACCATTGCGATCCGCATTGTCGTACTTCTCCTCAGTCGGGCAGGTGGGCGGGATTGATGATCGATGTGAGCGTGGCGTGCAGGTGGCTGCGGACGGCGCGCTCGGCGGCTGCCGAGTCCTGAGCCTCCAGGGCGTCGACGATGGCCTGATGTTCGGCGAGCACCTGGACGCGCCGTTGAGCGAGGACCGAGACGGCGCGGATGCCCATCCGGGTCTGTCGATCCCGGAGCGAACGGTAGAAGTCGACGAGGACTCCGTTGCCCGCGGCTTCGAGGATCGAGGTGTGGAACGCCAGGTCGAGCTCGATGAAGCGGACCGGGTCGGTCTCGTCGGACTGCCGAGCGATCAGTTCGTGCAGGCCGAGGGTGTGGGCCGTTCCGGACTGGGCGACCTCGCGCATCGCGTTCTCCTCGACGAGCAGTCGCGCCGCCATGATGTCCTCGACGTCGCGGTCGGTGACCGCGGGGACGTACGCGCCCTTGTGGGGGACTCTGCGTACGAACCCCTCGGACTCGAGTCGGAGGAGAGCTTCGCGCACGGGCGTCCGGGACAGGCCGGACTGTTCGGCGATCTCCGCCTCGGTCAGGAACAGTTCCTGCTCGCGGGGCGTGGTCACGATGGTCGAATGCAGCCACTGGTATGCCCGTTCGGGGGCCAGCACCCGCTGGTCGTTGCGTGACATGTCGTCTCCTCGTTCTCGGTTGGTCGGTTATGCGATGGTGTCGACTAGGTCCGATGCTTCCTCGTCGGTGGCGCCGATGGTCGCCATATCCACGGACATCGTCTCTTTCGTGTTCAGTGTGGCGATCAACGAGATGACGCCCATGAGCGCCAGGTACGTCGCGATCGCGTAGCCGGTGCCGAACCACTTGTAGAGGGCGACGGCGAGCAGCGGGGCGACGGAGCCCGCGACGACGGATGCGAGGTTGTAGGCGAGCGACACCGCGGAGTAGCGGATCTCGGTCGGGAACAGCTCGGAGAAGAACGCGCCGATGACGGCGCTGTACGCGGCGAAGATCAGGAGGCCGCCCGCGACGGCGATGTAGATCGCGGCGGTGTTCTTGGTGTCGAGCAGGAAGAAGAAGACGAACGCCCAGACGATGGTCGCGACGGACGCCGTGATGTAGATCGGCTTGCGTCCGATCCGATCGGCGAGGATGGCGATGGCTGGGATCGCGACGATCGCGACGACCATGCCGATCATCACCGCGTTCAACGCGATCGACTTGTCCAGGTGCAGCATCTTCTTGTTGCTGACGTAGGTGATCACGAACAGCGCGAAGATGTAGAAGCCGGCGTTCTCGCCGAATCGGGTCGCGGCGGCGAGCAGGATCAGGCGCCAGTGGCCGGTGACGGCCTCCTTGAGGGGTGCACGCCGTTCGCCGTGGGCCGACTCGGACGCCTCCTGGGCCTCTTTGTAGAGCGGGGTCTCGTGGACGAACAGGCGGAGGACGAGGCCGATGATCACGAGCAGCGCCGACAGGGCGAAGGCGATGCGCCAGCCGTACGAGTTGAAGGAGTCTTCGCTCATGACGTGGCCGAGCACGGCGAGGACGCCCGCGGCCATCAGGTTGCCGAGCGGCGGGCCGAGGTTCGGCCACGCCGACCAGAAGGCGCGTCGTTCGGCTCCGCCGTGCTCGGAGACGAGCAGGACGGCTCCGCCCCATTCGCCGCCGAGGGCGAACCCTTGGACGAGGCGGAGGACGATCAGGATGATCGGTGCGGCGACGCCGATGGACGCGTAGCTCGGCAGGAGCGCGATGAGGAACGTGGAGACGCCCATCAGCATCAGGCTGGCGATCAGGGTGGAACGACGGCCCTTGACGTCGCCGAGGTGTCCGAGGACCGCGGCGCCGAGCGGGCGGGCGATGAAGCCGACGGCGTAGGTGGCGAACGCGAGCATGGTGCCCACGAGCGGATCGAACGACGGGAAGAAGACGTCGTTGAAGACGAGCGTCGCCGCGGTTCCGTAGAGGAAGAAGTCGTACCACTCGACCGCGGTGCCCGCGAGGCTCGAGCCGGCGACGACTGGCAGGCTTTCGCCCACCCTCTTCTTGTTAGTGTTAGGACTTGCATTCGCCATGTCTCGGCTCCAGGTCGACGAGTTGGTGTGTGAAGTCGGGCGGGTAGTTGTGGCGCAACTACCTCGCCCGGCGCCTTGTGATGGGGACCACTTCGGCTACCAAAGTTGTATACGACCTGTGTGCAAAGTTGCAAGGAGTTTCTTGAAATAGCAGGTCAGGTTGTGTTTCTGGCCGACGGTGAGGAGTGGAAATGTCCGTTGCGCAGTTCGTTCTGCTGATCGGAGCCGGCTTCGCGGCGGGCCTGATCGGATACCTGACGGGCCTCGCGTCGCTCGTCTCCTATCCGGCGCTCCTCGCGATCGGGCTCTCGCCGGTGTCCGCGAATGTCACCAACACCGTCGCGATGGTGGCCGTCGGAGGCGGGGCCGTCGCCAAATCCGCGCCCGAGCTGGCGAAGAAGCCGTCGCAGATGCGTGTGCTCGGTCTCATGGGTGTGCTCGGCGGCGTCGTCGGCGCGATCGCGCTGCTCGTCGCGCCGGGTGAGTCGTTCGAAGCGGTGGTCCCGGTCCTGATCGCGATCGCCTCGGTCTCCCTGCTGTGTCAGCCGTTCGTCCGCGGCCTCGCGGGCGGGCGTCGATTCCCGGTCCTCTATCCGATCGCGGTGTTCGTCGTGGCGGTGTACGGCGGCTATTTCGGTGCGGGTGCGGGAGTGATGATCCTGGCGGTCACGCTGACGATGAGCGCCGAGCCCCTGTGGCGCGCCGCCATGCTCAAGAGCTACGTGCTGAGCATCGCGAATCTGGTCGCCGCGATCGGATTCGCCTTCTTCGGCCCCGTGCACTGGACGGCCGCGCTGGCGATGGCGATCGGCGGTTTCGCGGGCGGATACGTCGGACCGCCGGTGGTGGAGCGGATCAATCCCACGCTGCTGCGGGTCGTCGTCTCCGTGTGTGGGCTG
Organism: Gordonia spumicola; assembly: GCF_009932475.1. GTDB lineage: Bacteria > Actinomycetota > Actinomycetes > Mycobacteriales > Mycobacteriaceae > Gordonia > Gordonia spumicola. Next base: position 1,980,370 of record NZ_BJOV01000005.1, on the reverse strand, counting down.
GGTCTGGCGGCCTGGTTGGCGCGCGGCTGGGTCTGACGAATTCGAGATTTTTGTATACAACCTGTCGACAGTAGGTATACGGTGGTTCGAGTCACATCCTCTCCCTCATGTATTAGGAGCCACTCATGCGGATCGGAACGAAGGTCGGCGCGATGGCGGCGGTCCTCGCACTGTCGCTGACCGCCTGCTCATCGTCCTCGGACGACGACAAGGCGGCCGACATCGTGTTCACCGGCGGCAAGGTCTACACGGTCGAACCGGGACAGCCCTGGGCGCAGGCGGTCGCCGTGCGCGACGGCAAGATCGTCTACGTCGGCGATGACGCGGGTGCTCGCGAGTACGAGGACGGAGCCGAGGTCGTCGACCTCAAGGGCCGCATGCTCACTCCCGGCTTCGTCGACGGACACAATCACGCGTACCTCAAGGCCGAGAGCATCTTCTGGGCCAATGTCACCGACGGCGACGTCAAGGCCAAGCAGCAGGCGCTCCGCGACTTCCGGGCCGAGCATCCGGACGCCGAGCAGATCCGCGCCGTCGGCTGGGACACGATCGCCGACGACGCGAAGGCCGCCGGCACCACTCCTCGAGAACTGATCGACGGTGGAATCAAGGACATTCCGGTCGCGATCATCAGCAACGATCACCACACCCTCTTCGCGAACACCGCGGCGCTGCAACGGGCCGGCCTGACCAAGGACACGCCGCAGCCCGCGGGCGGCACCGTGGTCCGCGACGCCAAGGGCGAGCCCAACGGCGTCCTGCAGGAGTTCGGCGCGCAGAACCTCGTCATCTCGAAGCTGCCGCAGTCGGACTTCACCGTCGACGAGTACAAGCAGACGATCCTCGAATGGCAGAAGGTCGCCGCGAAGGACGGCATCACGTCGACCTTCGTGCCGATCCACTACCCGACCGAGACGCTCCTGCAGGCCTTCTCGGCCCTCGACGAGGAGAACAAGCTCACCGTCCGGTTCGACCTCGCGCAGTGGGTCGACGAGACGAAGGGAACCTCGCAGATCGATCACCTGGTCAAGATGCGCGACACCTACAAGGGTGATCACTTCGCGCTCGACTCGGTGAAGATCTTCGCCGACGGCGTCGGCGCACCGAAGCTCGTGTGGGACCAGAAGGTTCTCAACGAGACGGTCGCCGCCCTCGACAAGCAGGGGTTCCGCATCTATACCCACGCCATCGGGTCGCCCGGCTTCTACCCGACGGCCGCGATCCTCGACGCGTACGAGTTCGCGTCGAAGACCGACCCGGAGTTCGCCACCAAGCGCCACGCGATCACCCACGCGGACTGGTTCAAGGCCGCCGACATCGAGCGCGCCAAACGACTCGGGATCCTGATGGTTCCGCAGCCGCCGTGGTTCGGCAAGGACTGGTACGACAAGTACAAGACGCTGCCCGAGTACGTGAACGCGATGCGGTACCGGTCGCTGGTCGACGCCGGGCTGACCGTGGTCGGTTCGAGCGACTTCCCGTCCGACGCCACCTTCGCCACCGACATGTACGTCCCGACCGGTCTCGAAGTCGGCGTCACCCGCCTCGACCCGGTGACCGGCAAGCCCGGTCAGAAGCCGCTGAACCCGGCGGAGCAGGGGACGTTGGCTCAGCTGCTGACCTCGTACACGATCAACGGAGCCAAGCTGACGTTCACCGAGGACGAGCGCGGCTCGATCAAGGTCGGCAAGTACGCGGACCTCACGGTTCTGGACAAGAACCTGTTCGACGTGGCTCCGACCGACGTCGGTCAGGTGAAGGTCGACGCGACCTACTTCGAAGGAAACGTCACCTACCAGGGCTGACGACTTCTTCGGAGCGGCCGCCGGATCGTCCGATCCGGCGGCTGTCGTCGTTGTGTACAAGTGTGTGGTGGTGAATGCTCCACTGTGCGGAGTCTGCGCGGCCTCGGCGTCGACGAGGGTCGAGGCATGGTGATCGACACGACTGGGCGGGCGGCGACACGGCGGACGGCGGAGGCGGTCCTCGTCGTCTACCTCCTGTTCGTCGTGATGATGATCGGGACGGTGCCGACGCCGTTGCTGTCCACCTATGCCGCGCGCGACGGTCTGTCGTCGGTGACGGTGACCGTCGTGTTCGCGGTGTACGCGATCGCGATCCTCGTGACCCTCACCCGCGGCGGACGACTGTCGGACCGGTGGGGTCGGGTGCCCGTCATCGCGGTGGCCGCCGCGGTGTCGCTGGCGGCGGTCGGCGTCTTCGCATCGGGTGCCGCACTGGCGCCGCTGCTGATCGGCCGGGTGCTCAGCGGCGTGTCGGTCGGTCTGATGACCGGGGTCGCGACCGCCTACCTCGGCGACGCGTCCGGCGATCGGCGACGAGCCGCATTGATCGCCGGACTCGCGAACATGCTCGGCCTCGGCGCCGGTGCGCTCCTCGGCGGCGTGGTCGCCGACCGCGTCGACGACCCGTTGCGGACTCCGTACCTGGTGATGGCGGCGTCGCTCGTGCCGGCGGCGATGCTCATCGCGGTCCGCGAGACACGGCCTCGCGTCGAGATCGTCGACGGTGGACGGCCGTCGGGCGCGGGCCGATCGCCGCTCGGGCCGTCGTTCGCGACGGCGGCGCTCGGAGTGTTCACGGCCTTCGCTCAGCTCGGCATCGTGGCGGCGTTGACCTCTACGTTCGTCCCCGCGGTGCTCCACGTGCACAGTCTCACCATCGTCGGGGCGGCCGTCTGCGCATCGTTCGGCGCCGCGGCGGTCGGGCAGCTGTCGGCGACGGTGATCGGGCCGCGACGCGGGGCGTCGACGAGCCGAGTCCTGTTGGCCGCGGGGGCCTGCGGGATCGCGATCGGAGCCGCCACATCGACCGCCGCGGCTCTCGGCGCGGGCGTGATCGTCGGCGGTCTCGGCGCGGGCGGCCTGTTCCGGAGCGGGTTGACGACGGTGTCTCAGCAGGCGCCGCCGGATCGGGTGGCCGGCGTGGTGTCGATGTACTTCGCGGCGGCCTACGCCGGACTGTCGGTGCCGGTGGTCGGGATCGGGGCGCTCACCCTCGTCGCCGGACTGCCGACCGCCGCGATCGTGTTCTCGGTGGCCGTCATCGTCGCGGCGATCGTCTCGTCACCGGTCGTCCTCGCTCGATCCCAATGCGCGGAGGAGGAGGGCTGAGAGCTGCGCCCGCTCGTGCGCGGTGAGCCGTTCGACGAGTTCGTCGCCCGCGGCGACGGCGGCCGGGGTCGCACTCGTCAGTTCGTCGCGTCCGGCGTCGCTGATCGCGATCAACCGGCGTCGACGGTCCGACTCGTCGCGTCGTTCGGTGATCAGGCCGCGTGCGCCGAGTCGGTTCAGGAGCGGAGTGAGTGTCGATTTGTCGAGGTGGGCGGCCTGTCCGAGACTCGCGTGATCGAGCTCGTCCGTCCCGGCGAGGAGTGCGAGGACCGTGTACTGGGGCCCGGTGAGGTCGGAGCCGACGGCGTCGCGCCACAGGCGGGTGTGACGTTGATGCAGGCGGCGGGCGAGGGGCGCGATGCCGTCGAGCACATCGGAGCGGGGACGGGGGGTCACTCGGTCGAGTGTATAGTACGTACACGAACTAATTAGGACGTACACAAACTATATGGTGGGAGGATGACATGAGGATCGTCGTCGGAGTGACGGGAGCGACGGGTGCGCCGATCGCCGTCCGGCTGCTGCAGGTGCTCGCCGAGATGGACGTCGAGGTGCATCTGGTCATCAGCCGGTGGGCGCGTGCGACGCTCACCGACGAGACGGGGATGTCGGTCGCCGAACTGTCCGCGCTGGCTGCCCACGTCTACAAGCTGGACGACCAGGGCGCCGCGATATCCAGCGGATCGTTTCCCGTCGACGGCATGATCATCGTGCCGTGCAGCATGAAGACCCTGGCCGCGGTCCGGATCGGGTTCGGGGAGTCCCTGATCAGCCGGGCCGCCGATGTGACGCTCAAGGAACGCAGGCCGCTGCTCCTCGTCGCCCGGGAGATGCCGCTGTCGACGATCCACCTCGAGAACATGCTCGAGGTGACCAAGGCCGGCGCCACCGTGTTCCCGCCCGTCCCGGCGTTCTACAACGATCCGCACACCGTGGCCGATCTCGTCGACCACCTCGTCGCGCGCATCCTCGACCAGTTCCGACTCGACTGGACCGGAGCGCGTCGGTGGACGGGCATGGCCTCCCGCGCGACTACCGACCGGACCCTCGCATGACAGAAGGAGACGCAATGCAACGAGGCAGTTCACTCAACTTCCGAGACTTCGTCGACGAGCTCCTGGCAGGCGGTGACGCCGTCGCGATCGGGACGCCCGTCGACCGCGACCTCGAGGCCGCCGCGATCACCCGCCGCGTATACGAGACGAGCGGTCCCGCGCCGCTGTTCGAGTCGGTCGTCGGAGCCGCGCCGGGGTACCGCCTGCTCGGTGCGCCCGCCGGCATGTCGTCGGTCGGCGGCGGATTCGGCCGCATCGCCGCGCACGTCGGGCTGGACAGGTCGGCGACCGCCCGCGACATCGTCGAACGACTGGTGGAGGCGATGTCCGCCGAACCGATCCCGCCGCGCGAGGTGGCGACCGGCCCCGTGAAGGACGTGGTCCTGACCGGCGACGACGTCGACCTCGAGCGGTTCGGAAGCCCGCTGCTGCACATGCAGGACGGCGGCCGGTACTTCGGCACATACGGCATGCACGTGGTGCGGACGCCCGACGGCGAGTGGACCAGCTGGTCGATCAGCAGGCTGATGGTCCACGACTCTCGGACACTCGTCGGCCCCGCCATGCCGATGCAGCACATCGGCATGATCCACGAACAGTGGAAGGCGCGCGGAGAGCGCACTCCGTGGGCGTTCGTCCTCGGGGCTCCGCCCGCCGCGATCGCCGCGGCGGGCATGCCGCTCCCGGAGAACGTGAGCGAAGACGGCTACGTCGGCGCACTCGTCGGCGAGGGCGTCGGCGTCGTCGCCACCGAGCTGCACCGGGGACTGATGGTCCCCGCGACCGCCGAGATCGTCGTGGAAGGCTGGATCGATCCCGACGGCACCGGGATGGAGGGGCCGATGGGGGAGTATCACGGCTACCAGTTCGACGAGGGATCGCCGAAGCCGTTGTTCCACGTCGAGGCGATCACCCACCGCGAGCGGCCGATCCTCCCGTTCTGTGTGGCGGGCATGCCACCGGAGGAGAACCACACCATCTGGGGAACCATGATCGCGGCGTCGGCCGTCGATCTCCTGCGCCGAGCCGGGCTGCCCGTCGACCTGGCGTGGTGCCCGTTCGAGGCCGCGGTCTGCCAGATCGCGGTGTCGATGCGGCTCGACGAGTTCGCCCGGCGCCCGATGGCCGAGGCCGATCTGGTCCGATCGGTCGCCGACGTGTTGTTCACCTCGCACGTGGGATGGCTGGTGCCGAAGGTCCTGCTCGTCGGCGACGACGTCGACGTCACCGACAGCAGTGCTCTCACCTGGGCGTTCGCCACCAGATATCGCCCGGGGACGGAGTACGTGTTCGACGACGCGCCGGGCATTCCGCTCGTCCCCTACCTGACCGAGGCCGACAGGGCCGCCGGTCGTGGTGGCAAGTCGGTGATGAGCCTGTTGCAGCCGAGTCAGCTGGCGGCGGGAACCACCGACGGTCTGCCCGCGCGGTTCACCACGTCCTATCCGCCGGAGGTGCAGGACCGCGTCGTCGCGCGGTGGACCGAGTACGGCTTCGACCGGGACTCGCGCGACGACGAGACGTCTCCGGCCGGGCCGGAGACGTCTCGGTCAGGCGGTGGTGAGCGGCTCGCGTGACGCGGTCCCGCCCGCGGCCGGACTGCGGTCCATGCTCACCAGAAGCCAGCCGAGACCGGCGCCGACCGCGAACGTCACGACCGGGGCCGCCGCGGACAGTCCGGGGAACTCGGTCTGCTGATGCAGTGTGACACCGACGGCTGACGCGATGAACCAGGCCGCGGCGAGCGGACGCAGGGTCGGTTCGTCACCGGTGGGGGCGTCGGATCGCCAGTCGCGACGCAGGAGGATGCGGACGAGCACGACCGACACCCACGCGACGATGAGGACCGCCTGCCATGCCATCGCCGTGAGCAGGTAGCTGAGCACGTCGGTGAGCATCAGGGAGAACGCCGCGACGCCGCAGATCACCACCCACACGATGCGGGGCAGATCGATGCCGAACACCGACCTCACGACGTTCTCGAAGTTGCTCGACGCGAGGTAGTAGTTCGCGGTGTTGATACGCGTCTGCGAGATGACGATCAGGACGACGCCGACGAGGCCGAGCGAGCCGAGGACCGCCTCGACCACGCCGCCCTCGGTTCCGCCCTTGCCGAACGCGGTGACGATGTAGATGCCGATCAGGCCGTTGACGCCGAAGGTGCAGGCGTAGAACAAGGGGCCGAACGTCGCGCGCCGGTGGAAGCCGGCGTCGGCCGGACGTCCCATCGACGCGAAGTCCATGGTGAACATCATCATCACCCACACGCCCATGAAGATCGCGTACGAGCCGAGCCACCCCGGGATCGGCGACGCCGGTCCCGCGGCGCTGAGCCACCCGGTCGGGTAGCCCTGTTTGACGGTTGCGAACACGACGAGGGCCACCAGGCCGACGACGTAGAACGGCAACAGGAACCCGTTGAGGCGATCGAGCCAGTCGCGGACTCCGCCGAATGCGAGCGGCACCGCGTAGGCGACACAGACCGCGTACCAGATCTTCACGTCGCCGCCGAACTGAATCTGCAGGGTGTGGGCGATCACCGAGCCTTCGAAGACGCCGTAGTAGAGCGCGGTCACCGCGAGGAGGAGGGACGCGATCACGGCCCCCGCCCTGCCGAACAGCAGTTGCGACACCGACTTCACGGTGTTCCCGGTCCGCAGCGAGTATGTCGCGAGGACCGCGTTGACGGCGCCGTACGACACGATGGTGAGGATCAGGCCGACGACCGTGGTCTTCGGGCCGTACGCGGCGGCGGACGCTGCCGACAGGTAGAGCCAGAACATCGCGCTGAAGAGCGACCACCACGCCATCGACAGCGACCACTTGCCGATCGGCTCGGCCGCCTCCTGTTCCTGAAGCTCGGTGTCAGCCATGTCGGTTGTCCTTCCGTGAGGCCGGCGACGTTCGCCGGGGGAGTAGGAGAAGGATGACGGTGTGCGCGCCGCCACGTAATTCGCCGTTCTGTACAAATTCATCCGGCGGCGTGTACATCACGACCACCGCGTCGCGCGTGCGTCAGTCGATGTACGACGGCAGGTTCTGCACGGCCTCCTCGATCGCGGTGTGGAAGGCCTCGGCGAGCTCGGGCGGCTCGATCTCGGTGCTGTAGGCGACGAGCGACCGGTCGGCGTCGATGTCGAAGACGTCGACCGTCCCGAGATGTTGCGTGATGGGAAGGTCGCCGTCGACGGCGCGATACTGCATCCGGCGCAGCCTGTCGTCGAGGGTCACGATCTCCTCGATCAGGGTGCTGCCGTCGGTGAGGACGACCGTGCGTTTCTTCATGTCACCGGTGGACGACACCATTCCTGGGAACCACCGGCTGATGTTCGGCACGTCGCGGATCACCTGCCACACGGTGTACGCGGGATGGTTCATCAGGACGGAGGAGCGGAGCGGAGTCATCGGGTCAACCGTGCTTTCTTCGGATCGGACGATCGTGTCCAGGCGGACAGTGAGACAACTGTGGCCCGCGTCGCACTCGGCGGAACTGCGCAGTCCGGATAACCGGTCGCGGTGACTTCGCCACCGCGTACGAGTGTGCATTTCGGTGAATCGGCGGGGGTCGAGTTGTACGCGACGGCCATACCGCGCCCGTCCGGGACGGGGAAGCATGGACGCCATGACATCGCTCGACATCGACACCGTGAAGCTTCGACCCCGTACCGTCCCGTTCGAACACGCCCGCAGCTGGCTTCTCGTGCCCGCCGACCGCCCCGAACGTGTTCGGGCCGCATTGGAGTCGGACGCCGACGCCGTCGTCATCGACCTGGAGGACGCGGTGGCGCCGGAGGCGAAGTCGTCGGCGCGCGATGCGGTCGCCGAACTCTTGTCGTCCGGCGACGTTCGGGCGTGGGTGCGGGTGAACGACGCGACGACCGTCGGATGGGCCGACGACGTCGCCGTCCTCGGCGGACTGCCCGGACTGGCGGGCGTGATGCTCGCGAAGGTCGAGGACGGTGACCACGTGGACGCGACGTCGGCCCGCCTGCCCGCTCGTGCGCCGATCGTCGCGCTCATCGAGTCGGCCGTCGGCATCGAGGCGGCGACGTCGATCGCCCGCCGCGCGGGCACGTCGCGACTGGCGTTCGGGAGCGGCGACTTCCGGCGCGACACCGGCATCGCCGACGAAGCGATCGGCCTGGCGTATCCGCGGACCCGCCTGACCGTCGCCAGCCGAGCCGCACGACTGCCGGGCCCCGTCGACGGTCCGACCAGGGCGTTCGACGGTGAGACGCTGCTCGCGCAGACCCGCGACGCGATCACCGCGGGCATGACGGGCAGGCTGTGTCTGCGTGCGGAGCAGACCGCCGAGGTCAACGCCGCGTTCACCCCGGGGGCCGACGCTGTCGCCGCCGCTCGGGAGATCCTCGCGGGCGAACCGGTGGCGGGCGACCCGTCCGACGTTCCGCGTCGCGCGGCCGCCCTCAAGGTCGTCACGCTCGCCGACGTGTACAACTGATCGGCTCCCGTCGGCCCGGCGCCCGACTCTCGGGTGCCGGGCCGACGTGGTGCGCCGGATCAGACGGACGGAGGCAGCGCCACGTACTTGGTGTCGAGATATTCACCGATGCCTTCCGACCCGCCCTCGGAACCGAGACCGGACTGCTTGATCCCGCCGAACGGGGCGGCCGGGTCGGAGATCACGCCGCGGTTGACGCCGACCATGCCCGCCTGGATGCGCCGCGCCACGCGCTGGATGCGCGCGATGTCGGTCGCGTAGAAGTACGACGCGAGACCGTAGTCGGTGCTGTTCGCCAAGGCGACGCCGTCGTCCTCGGTCTCGAAGCCGACGACGGCCGCGACGGGCCCGAAGATCTCCTCGGTGAGGATGGCGCTGCCCGCGGGGATGTTGTCGATCACGGTGGGCGCGTAGAACGATCCGGGGCCGTCCAGGCTCGCACCACCGGTCCGGACCCGTGCCCCGTTGCCGGCGGCCTCGTCGACCAGGGCCGCGATCCGCTCGCGCTGCCGGTCGTTGACGATCGGGCCGACGGCGGTGCCCTCCTCCCAGCCGGGACCGACGTCCATCGCGCCGATACGAGCCGCGAGTCGCGACGTGAACTCCTCACGGACACTGTTCTGCACGAGAATGCGATTGGCCGCGGTGCACGCCTCGCCGCCGTTGCGCATCTTCGCGGCGACCGCGCCGTCGACGGCCGCGTCGAGGTCGGCGTCGTCGAAGACCAGGAACGGCGCGTTGCCGCCCAACTCCATCGAGGTGCGCAGGACCTGGTCGGAGGCCTGCGCGAGCAGGATCTTGCCGACCTGCGTCGAACCGGTGAACGACACCTTCCGCATCGTCGGATGGTGCATGAGGGAGTCGACCACGTCCACGGCGTTCATCGTCGGCAGCACCGAAAGGACACCGGCGGGCAGGCCCGCGTCCGCGAACGTCTTCGCCAACAGAAGCATGGTCAGCGGGGTGTCCTCGGACGGTTTGACGATCATCGTGCAGCCGGCGGCCAGCGCCGGTCCGATCTTGCGGGTGCCCATGGCGAGCGGGAAGTTCCACGGCGTCACCGCCAGGCACAGGCCGACCGGCTCCTTGGTGACGACGATCTGCCCGTTGCCCGAGGGCGCCGTCGTCACGCGACCGTTGATGCGGACGGCCTCCTCGGAGAACCAGCGGAGGAACTCGGCGCCGTAGGTCACCTCACCGAGGCTCTCGGCGACGGGCTTGCCCATCTCGAGGGTGATGAGCAGCGCGAACTGGTCGCGGCGCTCGGTGACGAGGTCGAAGGCGCGGCGCAGGACGTCGGCGCGCACCCGGGGCGGGGTGGCCGCCCACTCGTCGGCGACGGCGTTCGCGGTGTCGATCGCCGCGGTCACGTCGTCGACGGTCGAATCGGCGACCGCGGCGAGGACGTCACCGGTGGCCGGATTCCGAACGTCGAACGTCGCGCCCGACGACGCGGGGCGCGACCGCCCGTTGATCCAGGCGCCCAATGGGACGGTGGCGAGCAGGTCGTCGAATGCGGCGGGCATGGGGCTCCTTGTGGGTCGAGGCGGTCTTCTACCGACCCATTCTCCTGATGTCCAACGCGGCGTCGCGACTGCCAGTGTGGACAATCGGCCGTCGCCGGTAGGCCGTTCTGTCCTCCTCTCGATCGGTGCGGGGGCGTGTGCGACGATGAGAAAACCGAGCGTCTGCTCGGTCCAGCATGGTCGAAGGAGTCCACATGTCAGCACCCGTTCCCCTGCGCGACGCGTCGACGGTGGTCCTCGTCCGTGACTCCGATGCTGGCATCGAGGTGTTCCTCCAGCGCCGCGTCGAGCAGATGGCCTTCGCCGGCGGGATGACGGTGTTCCCCGGCGGCGGCGTCGATCCGCGCGACCGCGACGCCGACATCGCCTGGGTCGGGCCGGACGTCGACTTCTGGGCGGACGTCTTCGCGACCGACGCCGCGTCGGCGCGGGCGCTCGTCTGCGCGGCCGTGCGCGAGACGTTCGAGGAATGCGGCGTTCTGCTGGCCGGGACGGCCGACGACGTCCATCCCGACCCGTCGTCGCTGTTCGAGGCGCGGGCCGGGCTCGTCGCGAAGGAATTGTCGTTCGCGCAGTTCCTGGCCGACGAGGGACTCGTGCTTCGCGCCGACCTGCTTTCGCCGCTCGCGCACTGGATCACGCCGACCAATGAGAGGCGCCGCTACGACACCCGGTTCTTCCTCGCGGTGCTGCCCGCCGGGCATCGGGCCGACGGTGAGACGAGCGAGGCCGCCGAGACCAAGTGGCAGACGGCCGCCGACGCCGTCGCCGATTGGACGTCCGGCGGCCATTTCCTGCTCCCCCCGACGTGGACCCAACTCAAGTACATCGCCGGGTTCGACACCGTCGCCGACCTGATCGCCGCCCCGCGGACCATCACGCCGATCCAGCCGTCGGTCAGCGACGGAGAGGGCATCCTTGGCCTCGGTTTCGCCGACTCGGACAGCTACCTCGCCGCTCTCGGCGACGGGCGCCTCGATCGCCTCAAGGGCGCGGCAGGCTGACCCTAGTGTGCGTGTTGAGAATTCTTTGATGGTTAGCGGCGCCCCGCTGCACACCTGACTGCGCGCTTAAGGTTCCCCGGATTCAGCCGATCGAGGCCAAAACCTCGACGATCCGCCGGAATCGGGGAACCTTAGCCGCGGCTGCGCAATGTGCAGGATCTCGGGCGCCGAAGTTCTGACACCCGGCCGCCATGTCCACATCACCGGGAACTACTAGCGCTGCGCCGCGGCTCAACCACCTGTGCGGAGCCTCATCACCAGGAATGAATGATCTACTCGGGAGCGTCGGGGAGGTCGGCGTCGTCGCGGTCGGCCCATTCGAGCAGGGTGTCGAGGCGGTGCGCCACATCGTCGATGCCCGCATGGAGATCGCCCAGACGCCCGAACCTCGCGGGCATCGTGGCGACCGTGAAGTCGTCCGGTTCGACGTCGGGCAGCTCGTCCCAGGTGATCGGAGCGGAGACCGTCGCCCGGGGTGTGGCGCGGACCGAGTAGGCCGCGGCGATCGTGTGGTCTCGGGCGTTCTGGTTGAAGTCGACGAACACCGCCGACGGGTCGCGGTCCTTGCGCCACCAGGTGACGGTCGCGTCGCCGGCCGCTCGGCGGGCGACCTCGGCGCCGAAGGCGTGCGCGGCGCGTCGGACGTCGGAGAAGCCCCACTCGGGAGCGATGCGGACGTAGATGTGGAGGCCGTGCCCGCCCGAGGTCTTGGGGTAGCCGACGATGCCGAGTTCGTCGAGCACTTCGTGTGCGATCGCGGCGACGCGACGGACCTTGGCGAAATCGCAGTCGGGCATCGGGTCGAGGTCGATGCGCCACTCGTCGGGCTCCTCGACGTGCCCGCGGCGCGAGTTCCAGGGATGGAACTCGACGGTCGCCATCTGCACCGCCCACAGGACGGCGGCAGGTTCGGTGACGCACAGCTCCCCGACGATCCGCTTGTACCTGGGGAAGAAGATTTCGACGGTCTCGATCCAGTCGGGCGCGCCCGCGGGGAGCTTCTTCTGGTGCACCTTCTTCTCCGCGGTGCCTTTGGGAAATCGGTGCAGCATGCACGGTCGACGGTCGAGCGCCCGGGTGATGCCGTCCGCGACGGATTCGTAGTAGCGCGCGAGGTCGAGTTTGGTGAGCCCCGCCTCGGGGAAGTAGACGCGATCCGGGCTGCTCAGACGCACCGTCCGGGTGACCCCGCCGGGTCCGGGAACGTGCAACTCGACAGCATCTGCGCCCATGAGACAACAGTAGTCACATGCGTCCCGTACCGGGTTCGTCTAGAACAGGTGTCACCCGGTAGCCTGCCCTTATGACTGCTGAGTTCGTGACTCTTGAGACATCGCCGGAGCATCCCGGCGTCGGCACCATCCGGTTGAACCGTCCGCCGATGAACGCACTGAACCGCCAGGTCCAGGCCGAGCTCGTGGCCGCGGCGGAAGAGGCGTCCGTTCGTGACGACATCAAGGCCGTCGTCGTCTACGGCGGACCCAAGGTCCTCGCCGCGGGCGCCGATATCAAGGAGATGAACGACATGTCGTTCGCCGACATGTCGAAGGTCGCGGGCAAGCTGCAGGACGGACTCGGCGCGATCGCGTCGATCCCGAAGCCGACCGTCGCGGCCGTCACCGGCTACGCGCTCGGCGGCGGCCTGGAAGTCGCGCTCGGCGCGGACCGCCGGATCGCGGGCGACAACGCCAAGCTCGGCGTCCCCGAGGTGCTCCTTGGCGTGATCCCCGGCGGCGGCGGAACCCAGCGTCTCGCCCGCCTGATCGGACCGTCGCGCGCCAAGGACATGGTGTTCAGCGGCCGTTTCGTCGGCGCGGAGGAGGCCCTCGCGATCGGTCTGGTCGACGAGGTCGTCGCCCCCGACGACGTGTACGACGCGGCCCTGAAGTGGGCGGGCCAGTTCGCCGGCGCCGCATCGGTCGCGCTCGCCGCGGCCAAGACCGCGATCGACGCCGGTCTGGACACCGACCTCACCACCGGCCTCAAGATCGAGGCCCAGCTGTTCGCTTCGCTGTTCGCGACCGACGACCGCACGATCGGCATGGAGTCGTTCGTCGCCAACGGTCCCGGCAAAGCGAAGTTCACCGGAAAGTAGGACCACCCGCATGACGACGATCGACAAGAACTCCGCCGACGACACCGTCGACCCGGCGCCCAATCCGCACGCCACCGCCGAGCAGGTCGAGGCGGCGATGAAGGACACCAAGCTCGCCCAGGTGCTGTACCACGACTGGGAGGCCGAGACGTACGACGAGAAGTGGTCCATCTCGTTCGATCAGCGCCTCATCGACTTCGCCCGCGGACGCTTCGACCGCATCGTCCCCGACGCGACGCTGCCGTACGGCCGCGCGATGGAGTTGGGCTGCGGCACCGGCTTCTTCCTGCTCAACCTGATGCAGTCGGGCGTCGCGGAGAAGGGCTCGGTCACCGACCTGTCGCCCGGCATGGTGAAGGTCGCGCTCCGCAACGCCGAGAACCTGGGCCTGGACGTCGACGGCCGTGTCGCCGACGCCGAGAGCATCCCCTACGAGGACAACACCTTCGACCTCGTCGTGGGCCACGCGGTGCTGCATCACATCCCGGACGTCGAGAAGTCGTTGCGCGAGGTGCTGCGCGTCCTCAAGCCGGGCGGTCGTTTCGTCTTCGCGGGCGAGCCGTCGACCTACGGCGACTTCTACGCCCGTTGGATGAGCCGCGCCACCTGGTGGGCCACCACGAACATCACCAAGTTCGGCCCGCTCAAGGAGTGGCGTCGCCCGCAGGCCGAGCTCGACGAGAGTTCGCGTGCCGCGGCCCTCGAGGCCGTCGTCGACATCCACACCTTCGCACCCGAAGACCTGGAGCGCATCGCGACCGCGGCAGGCGCCGTACAGGTCCGTTCGGAGGCGGAGGAACTCGCCGCGGCCATGCTCGGCTGGCCGGTCCGCACCTTCGAGGCCGCCGTCCCGCAGGAGAAGCTCGGTTGGGGCTGGGCCGGATTCGCCTACGGCGGATGGAAGAGGATGACGTGGCTCGACGAGAACGTCCTCCGCAAGATCGTGCCGCCGCAGTTCTTCTACAACGTCCTGATCACCGGTGTGAAGCCGGAAGCCTGATCGCGGGACCCGACGGCCCGTCTCCCTTCTACGGGAGGCGGGCCGTTCTCATTCGAACATTCGACGCGCATCGGCGAAATGCCGGACGCGGACGTCGCCGCGGCGTTTCATAGACGACATGAACAGGATGATCCGAGGTGCCGCCGCCGCGATGTCCGGCGCGGCGGTGATGATGACGGTGCTCGCCTGCGGCTCCGGCGACGAGGGCACGGCGACGACTGCCGCGTCGCCCGCTTCCCTGTGCGACGGGGCCGCCACCGCGGGCCCGGTCGCGGTGCCGACGGACGACGTCACGATGGCGGCAGGCGAAGCGCACTTCACCACGACCCTCGACGACGGCACGACGACGTGCGTGTCGGTCACCCCGAGACCCGGATCGGAGCCGGGCGAATGGGACGTCTCGTCGGACGAGCGGGAGTTCGAGTTCAACAGCGGCGACGCGAAAGCCGGTCTGATCGTCACGATCAAGGACGACTCGGACGACACCGACGACGACTTCCCGTCGACGCTGCCGGGTGTGTTCCCCGATGCCTTCGTCGGCATCCAGACCAACGGGGTCTACTTCCCGGACGGCTTCCACACCCAATGCACGGTGACGGTGACCGCGCTGTCCGCCGACCTCGTGTCGGCGGGATTCCGGTGCGCCGACATCGAGGCGATGACCGACGGCCCGTTCACCGAGAACGCACCGGCGACACCGTCGACGGCGAAGAAGCTGGTGAAGGCGGAGGGCTGGTTCGTGGCTAGGAAGAACTGAACGGCGCGCGGACCGCGGGTTCGCACAGGAATCCGACCCCGGTGCGTCCGATCCGAGTGAGGATCAACGCCAGCGGCGTCGATCCCTTGAGCTTGAGTCTGCGGCGCAGGCGGTCGGGGTCGACGTCGAGCCCGCGGACCAGGATCTCCAGGCTCCCGCAGTCGTGCGCGGCGAGGGCCCCGCGCAGGGTCTTCTCGGTGACGCCGACCTTCTCGATCACCCGGAACCCGCGTTCCCCCGCGGGGACGGTCGGCCCGGTCAGGTAGGCGATCTGCGGGTCGAGTTGGCGGAGTCCGTGCCGGTGCCCGTAGTGCCGCACCAGGCCGGCCCGGACGACGGCGCCGTCCGGATCGACGATCCACTCGTCCACCCCAGGGTCGTCGACGTCGTCGGGATCGTCGGAGGTCAGCTCCTGCGCGCGGACCACGCCGTCGGCGGTCCGCAGGACGGTCGCCCGGCGCTGCGGGAGGTCGTCGGCCTCGGTCCACAGGCACGCCTCGCGGACGCCGCCGTCGAGCGAGGTCACCTGGACGCGGCAGTCGATCCCGAAACGATCGCGAAGCATCTGGTAGTCGAGGCCGGGGGAGCACTTGACGACGAGGGGTCGTCCGGCGTAGACGGACAGCAGTTCGAGCAGCGGGGGATCGAGGTCGTCGAGGCGGAAGGTGCGTCCGCGTGCGTTGCGGCGGCCGGGGTCGGCGATGACGACGTCGGCCGTCGACGCGGGAGACAATGCGTCGGCGCGCATCAGCTGGACGCCGCCCCGCCCCGTCAGATTGTGCGATGCCATCGCGAGACGGACCTCGTCGAGGTCGCTGCCGATGACGCCCGCCACGCCGTCCGCATCGGCCAGCGACATCAGCTCCGCACCGATCGAGCACGTCACATCGTGGACGACCGCGCCGGGATGCCGTGCCGCGAGGTCGGCGGCCCGATGCGCGGCGACGGCCGTCGGCGTGGCCTGCTGCAGCGCCGTGTCCGACAGGAGCAGGGAGTCGGGGGCGGCGAGCTTGCCGACGGCGCGGCGTCGGCACCGCACGGTCTCCACGAGCGCCGCCTCGTGCGGGCCGTATCGGGTCCGCAACTCGGGCAGGTCCTTGAGGAGCGAGGAGTCGGTGAGCGTCATGGCAGACGCGCGGGAGAGCGCCTCGGCGCCGTCGGACGAGGACAGGAACGCCACGTCATCGAGGCTGAACGTGAACGTCATGGCGGGTCAGAACTGGTGATAGAAGAAGTACACGGCTCCGCCGGTCGTCGCCACCGCGATCGATCCCCAGGCCGACACCGCGATGCCGGCCGACGATCCCGTGGCCCCCGGCATCGGGAGGGTGCGTTCGACGGAGCCGGTGGCGACGTCGAACTCCGTCAGGTCGAGCGAGTCGGGGCTGCGGGTGACCGACCACACGGTGCCGGCCGCCGTCTGCGTCGTCGGGCCGACGACCATGCTGTCGTCCTTGCGGGCGACCTGTTCGACGCTGTCGCCCTTGTCGCGCAGGATGAGCAGGGGTCCGGGGGCGTCCGAACCGGGCACCAGCACGCCGTCGGGCGACACCGACAGCGAGGTGTGCCCGCGCCGACCGAGATCGTGCGACCAGCGGACGGCCCCGTCCGCGGCGTTCAACGCGTACAGTTTGCCGTCGCGGCCGAACGCGTACGCGGTCCGGCCGTCCGCCGAGAGAGTGACCGCGCCGACCACTCCGCCGCCGATGTCGGTGGACCACAGGTCGGTGATCGCCCCGTCCTGGTACGAGAGGGCCTTGACCTGCGAGGCGCGCGCCCCCTGCGGGAAGAAGTTGAGGAACGCTCGTCTCGTGCCGAGATCCACGGCGGGCGCCGCGGAGATCGCGCATCCCGCACCGCCGGTCGCGCAGTCGTTCAGGCCCGCCGTCGCGTCGACCTTCGTGTCCGTGCGCAGGAGCCTCTCCGGAGCGGTGAGATCGCCGGTCTGGGCGTTCAACAGGAGCACCTGGCCCTGCGTGGTCGCGACCAGCACGCGACCGGGTGCGCCGAACTTGGCCGACAACGCGGAACCGTACGTCGGGTACCTCCATCGCACGGCGCCCCCGCCGTTGAACGCGTAGAACATGCCGGCTTCGCCGATGTACGGCTGACCGATCTGGTCGAACAGGGCCGTGTTGTTCGTCGAACCGTCGTGGAGCCGCTTGCAGTAGTTCTTCCGGCCGGAGCGCTGGTCGAAGACGTTGAAGTTGCAGCCGCTCGGTGTGGCCGAGGTGGTCGAGACGTCGCCGCTGCCGTTGATCGCGAACGGCGCTCCGATGGGGCCGCCGACGTCGCGATTCCACACCGGCTCGAGGTCGGACGGGATCTGCGCGTACGTGAACGACGCGTTCGACGGTCCGCCGCCGTACATCGGCCAGCCGTACGGCGCGCTGAGCCGGACGTCGGTGTGACCGTCCGAGCACGCGGTGGCGACCAGCGCGACGACCGCCGCGAGAGCTGCGGCGACGAAGAGTCGTGAACCGCGTCGTCGGCGGGCTGCGCGGGTCATCGTCGCTCCTGGGGTCGGCCCGTCGACGAGTCCGTCGGGCGTGGAAGGTTCGCGCACGACTCTATCGCCTCGGCCTGATTCCGCGGCCGGGCGCTCCTCGATTAGGGTTTGACGTCATGACCACCATGTGGAACGCGTCCTACCGCTCGCGCTGGCGCGCGGGCCGGAACCGCGACCCCGAGCAGGCACGCTTCCTGACGCTCGACTCGCTTCGCTGGATCAAACGCAACAAGGCGTGGACGCCCTGGTACCTGGTCCGGTACTACCGGCTCGCGCGTTTCCGGATGGCGAACCCGCACATCGTGCTGCGCGGCATGGTGTTCCTCGGCAAGAACGTGGAGATCCACTCGACGCCCCAGTTGGCGCGCATGGAGATCGGCCGCTGGGTGCACATCGGCGACGGCAACTCGATCCGATGCCACGAGGGCAGCCTGCGGATCGGCGACAAGGCCGTCTTCGGCTGCAACAACGTCGTCAACGCGTACCTCGACATCGAGGTCGGCGGGTCGACGCTGGTCGCGGACTGGTGCTACATCTGCGACTTCGACCACGTGACCGACAACATCGACATGCCGATCAAAGACCAGGGCATCGTGAAGGGCCCGGTCCGCATCGGCCCCGACACCTGGGTCGCGGCCAAGGTGACCGTCCTGCGCAACACGATTGTCGGCCGCGGCAGCGTCCTCGGCGCCCACGCAGTGGTCCGCGGCGAGATCCCCGACTACTCGATCGCCGTCGGCGCGCCCGCCCGCGCGGTCAAGAACCGTGTCGACATGTGGGAGGCGGGTGCCGAGCAGCGCGCCGAGATCGAACGCGCCCTCGCCGACATCGAACGGAAGAAGGCGCAAGCCGAAGCGAAGCAGACGTCCGACTAGGCGTTCCCCTGGCGGCTTCCCGCTCACGGATCGGGTGCGGGATGCTCGTGCTGTCGGTTCGCGGGTCGGGCCGTCAGTTCGCGGGATCGCGTTCGGGCATGGGCCGCAGCGGGATCTCCGGGCGTGGGCGGGCGACGATTCGGCGACGCTGCGCCGAGCTGTAGACGGCGGCCGTGCGCTGGGCGACGACCCGCCACGTGAACTCCTCCGTGAGACGCTCCGCCGCGCGCAGGGCGCGCGCCGACGCGATGCTCGGGTCGGCCAAGGCGTCGCGGACGGCGACGGACAGCCCGACGGGGTCGAACGGCTCGAACGTCCAGCCGGTGTCGCCGTCGGTGACGGCCTCGCCGAGGCCGCCCGCCGTCGATGTGACGAGTGGGATGCCGGTGGCCGCGGCCTCGAGCGCGACGATGCCGAACGGTTCGTAGCGGCTGGGCAGCACGATCAGATCGCAGGAGTGCATCAGGCCGACCAACCCGTCGTGGTCCTGGCGGCCCGCGAACCGCACGGAGTCGACGACGTCGTGGGTGCGGGTCAGTTCGTGCAGCCAGTCGGTCTGGGTGCCCTCGCCCGCGATCGTCACGGTGGTCCCCGGATGCTCGGCGCGGATCGAGGGGAGTGCCGCGATCAGGTCCTGAACGCCCTTCTCGTACTCGAGTCTGCCCGCGAACAGCAGTCGCGGCGCGCCCGACCGCGCGCGGCGCGGCGCGAACGTCCACGCGCTCACGTCGATCCCGTTGTGGATCACGGTGATCGGGGACAGCGCGGGGCCGAACAGTTCGGTCACCTCGTCGCGCATCGACGCCGAGCAGGTGATGAGCGCGTCGGCCCGGTTCGCGAGCCACGACTCCACCGAGTGCACCTGGCGGTTGACGTGTCCCGCGACCCAGCCGCTGTGCCTGCCGGCCTCCGTCGCGTGGAGCGTGGCGACGAGCGGCACGCCGAAGTGCTCGGCGAGGGCGATCGACGGGTGCGCGACCAGCCAGTCGTGCGCGTGGACCACGTCGGGTGTCCACCCTCGGCCGAGCAGGCGCAGGCCTGCGCGGATGAATCCGTGACCCATCGCGAGCGTCCACGCCATCATGTCGACGCCGAAGTCGAACATCGGCTGGTCCTCGGCGACGGCGATCACCCGGACCCCGTTGACGACCGTGTCGGTGGTCGGGTGGGTCGACTCGTCGGTCCCCGACGGCTGTCTGGTCAGGACGGTCACGTCGACGCCCAGTTCGGCGAGCGCCTCCGCGAGATGGTGGACGTGGCGTCCCAGTCCGCCGACGACGACGGGCGGGTACTCCCACGACACCATCAGGACCTTCACCGCTGCAGTCGTCACAGGTAGCCTCCGTCACGGCTGGGCAGGCGGCGCGCGTCGAGCGCACCGAACATGTTGTCCGCCGTCCGCCATCCGCGGGCCAGGCGGGCGGCCGCGTCTTCGCGTCCGGCGTCGGACGCGGCACAGATCTCGCGGGTGGCGTGCGCGTGCTTGTAGGCGCGGTCCTGCGCGTATCCGGCGGCGGTGTCCTTGGACACCATGAACGGCCAGTCCGACTGCACGGTCATCAGCGTCTCCCGAAGGATCTGATCGGCCACGTCATCGCGTCCCCTTGACTGCCCTCGGGGAGCCGAGGAGAGGCGCTTGTCGAGCGAGTCCAGCGCGGTGGCGGTGACCTCGGAGTTCAGCTGGACGAGGTGCTGGACCTGCGGACCCTCCCACACGCGCCAGTCTTTGCCCGAGCCCCACGACGAGTCGGCCAGTTCCACCGGCTCGCCGACGTACCCGGCGCGGCGGGCGGTGTCGAGGGTGCCGACGGTGATCCCGACCTCGGGCAGGCGGCGCAGGAGGCGTTCGAGCCAGACCGGCCCCTCGTGCCACCAGTGTCCGTACAACTCGGTGTCGAAGGCGGCGACGACGAGCGCGTCGCGTCCGATGCGGTCCGACTCGGAGATCAGGCGGTCGCGGACGGCGCCGATGAAGTCGTCGACGTGCGCGTCGATCGCGGGGTCGACGCGCGACGGGTCGTACGGCTTCTTCTCGTGAGCGGGCACGGTCTTGCCGGTGACGCGCACGGATTTGAATCCGGTCTCGTGATCGTAGGTGTGGAAGTCGCGGTAGTCGGCGTGCCCCGGGTAGCCGGACTTCGGCGACCAGACGCGGTAGCTGACCGTCAGGTCACGGCCGAACGCGACGACGTCGCTGTCGGCGACGGGCCTGCCGAGTGCGGTGTCGCCGTGCAGCGTAGGGCCGTCGACCATGAAGTGTTTGACGCCCGCCGCGTGGTACTCGCGTTCCATCCCGGGCGTGTACGCGCATTCGGGCGCCCAGATCCCGGACGGCCGCGAACCCCACCGGAGCTCAGCGTCGGCGAGGCCTTCCCGCAGTGACAGGCGACGCAGTCGCGGGTCCAGGAGCGGCTGGAACGGGTGGGCGAGCGGGCCGCCGAGGAGCTCGATGACGCCCGACTCCACGAGCGGCCGGATCTGCGGGCTGCCGCCGTGCCGCCACTGGGTCTCGAAGTCGGTCAGAGCCGCCGCCGCGGCGCGGAACTCGCGGGTCCCGGCGTCGGCGCGGTGCGGGTCGCGCGACAGTGCGGCCTCCATCGCGCGCAGCTGCCAGTCGGCGAGCCACTCGTACATGGACGAGCTCGCGTACGGGTCGTCCAACTGGGCGGCGAGGATCGGCGTGATCCCGAGGGTCAGCTGGTCGCGCAGGCCGTCGTCGGCGAGCCTGCGCAGCATCGCGAACATCGGCAGATAGCAGTCGGCCCACGACTGGTACAGCCACTCCTCGCCGACGGGCCAGCGGCCGTGGTTCGGCAGCCAGGGCAGATGGGAGTGCAGGACGAGGGCGAACTGCCCGGGAACGCGATCGGTCATGTCGCGACTAGAAGCGCGCGGCGACCGCGAGCAGGTCGAGGCTCGCATCGATGTCGGCCTCGGACGCACGGCGAATGTCGAAATCGGCGATCGTGATGCCTGCGACGTCGTCGACCAGTTCGTCCGGCCACGGCTGTCCGGCGAGCGCCCGCTCGATCTGGGCGTCGATGATCGAACCGCCCCACTTCTCGTCGAGTTCCACCAGGCGCACGCCGTGGTAGACGCCGAGCATGTCGACGACGTCGAAACCGTCGTCCGACAGCAGTTCGGTGAGCTCGGTGGCCGACAGTTCCCGCGTGTGGAACGGATTGAGCGGCGTGTCGCGGCCGGGGGAGAAGGTGATGCGGTTCGGGGTGCTCATCAGCAGTTCGCCGCCGCCGCGCAGTACGCGGTGGCATTCGCGCACGAACTCGCTCTGATCCCACAGGTGTTCGATCACCTGGAAGTTGACGATCGTGTCGACGCTGGTGTCGTCGAGCGGAAGGTCGATCAGGTTGCCGCGGTGGACGGTCAGTTCGGGATAGCGGCGGCGTGTGTGGTCGACGGCCTGCTCGTCGTAGTCGACGCAGGTGACCGACCGCGCGGTCCGGGCCAGCATGGACGCGCCGTAGCCCTCGCCGGAGCCCGCTTCGAGGACGTCGCGGCCCGAGCATCGGCGCAGGATGTAGTCGTATGCCACCTCGTGCCTGCGGAACCAGTAGTTCTCGGCGGGGATGCCCGGGACGGTGCGTTCGCCGGTGAGGGCGAGCTGATCTTCTCCAGTTCCGGCCTGCGGTTCGGTCATTTCCAGAACCTTAGTGGAACAGGTTCGCCCGATCCGCATCGTGTCGTCGCGATTTATGAGAGACGCCACGTTCTCGCTGGCGAGGTCAGCCGCTACAGTGAGAGATGACCCAGGGCCTTACCGGCTGGTAAGTTGCCGAACCCGAGCAGGAGGTCGACGAAGACCCATGACGAATACTGTCGTTCTGATCAAGCAGGTTCCCGATACCTGGTCCGAGCGCAAGCTCGCCGATGGCGACTACACGCTGGACCGTGAGGCTGCCGACGCCGTTCTCGACGAGATCAACGAGCGTGCAGTCGAGGAAGCGCTGCAGATCAAGGAGCGCGACGGTGGCGAGGTGACCGTGCTCTGCGCCGGTCCCGACCGCGCGACCGACGCCATCCGCAAGGCTCTCTCGATGGGCGCCGACAAGGCGATCCACATCAACGACCCGGCGATGCACGGCAGCGACGCCGTCCAGACCGCCTACGTCATCGCCACCGCGCTCGGCACGGTCGAAGGCGTCGAGCTGGTCATCGCGGGCAACGAGGCGACCGACGGTCGCAGCGGCGCCGTCCCCGCCATGATCGCCGAGTACCTGGAACTCCCGCACCTGACGCACCTGCGCAAGCTCGAGGTCGAGGGCGAGAGCCTCAAGGGCGAGCGCGAGACCGATGACGGCATCTTCACCGTCGAGGCCTCCATCCCGGCGATCGTCTCGGTCAACGAGAAGATCAACGAGCCCCGCTTCCCGTCCTTCAAGGGCATCATGGCCGCGAAGAAGAAGGAAGTCCTCGTCCTGACCCTCGCCGAGCTTGGCATCGAGCCCGAGGTCGTCGGCCTCGCCAACGCGGGCAGCACCGTCACCGGCGTCACCCCGAAGGCCGAGAAGACCGCGGGCGAGCGAGTCGTCGACGAGGGCGACGGCGGCACCAAGGTCGCCGAGTACCTGGTCGGCCAGAAGATCATCTGATCCCGCCCCATTCCGGCGATTACCAAAGACATTCAGGAGAAAATTCATGGCTGAAGTACTCGTGCTCGTTGAGCAGGATGCCGAGGGTGGGCTGAAGAAGGTCACCAGCGAACTCATCACCGCCGCCCGTGCGCTCGGCACCCCGGCGGCCGTCGTCGTGGCGGGCCCCGGCTCGGCCGCGGGCGTCACCGCAGGTCTCACCGAGGCAGGCGCCGAGAAGATCTACGTCGCCGAATCGGACGACGTCGCGGGCTACCTCATCTCGCCGAAGGTCGACGTCCTGTCGACTCTCGCCGAGCAGGTCGGAGCCGCGGGCGTCCTCGTCGCCGCCACCGCGGACGGCAAGGAGATCGCCGGTCGTCTCGCCGTGCGTCTCGGCTCGGGTCTGCTGACCGACGTCATCGAGGTGAAGGAAGGCGGTGCCGGCGTCCACTCGATCTTCGGTGGCGCGTTCACCGTCGACGCCCAGGCCGGCGGCGACACGCCGGTCATCTCGGTCCGCCCCGGCGGCGTCGAGGCGGCTCCGGCCGCAGGCGCGGGCGAGGTCGTCAACGTCGAGGTCCCGGCTCAGGCCGAGAACGCCGTCAAGATCACCGGCTTCGCACCGAACGTCGGCGGCGACCGCCCCGAGCTGACCGAGGCGTCGATCGTCGTCTCGGGTGGCCGCGGCGTCGGCTCGGCGGAGAAATTCGAGGTCGTCGAGGCTCTCGCCGACTCGCTCGGCGCTGCCGTCGGCGCGTCGCGCGCCGCTGTCGACTCGGGTTACTACCCGGGCCAGTTCCAGGTCGGTCAGACGGGCAAGACCGTCTCGCCGCAGCTGTACATCGCCCTGGGCATCTCGGGCGCCATCCAGCACCGTGCGGGCATGCAGACCTCGAAGACCATCGTGGCCGTCAACAAGGACGAAGAGGCCCCGATCTTCGAGATCAGCGACTTCGGCATCGTCGGCGACCTCTTCAACGTCGCCCCGCAGCTGACCGAGGAAGTGAACAAGCGCAAGTGAGCTGACTCGTCGAGTCATCTGACGAACACCCCGTCGCATCGCGGCGGGGTGTTCTGCTGTCGTAGAGGACCGACGGGCAACGCGACATCGGCGATACGGGCGGGTTGCGAGACGGGAAACCCGTCGTCGAGGTGTTCACGGGACGTGTGCGAACCGGTCACGTCGTCGTGCCCGCCCGGCCGATCGCGTGCCATTGACTGCACTCATGACAGTGATTGAAGTTGCAGCGATCAACGCACGCACGCGCCGGGTGCTCCTGGCGGGCGGCGACTACGAGGTGACGATCACCGAGGACGCGGTCGACGTGGACGCGGCGCAGCGCCTCCGATTCGAGGTCTTCAACAACGAGCCCGGCTACTCCGACTCGATCGGCGACGCCGAATCGGGGCGCGACGCGGACGGCTTCGACGACCACTGCGAACACCTGCTCGTGCGCCACGTGCCGACCGACGCGCTCGTCGGCTGCGCCAGGGTGCTCCCGCCGCCGCGCGCCATCGCCGCGGGCGGCTGGTACTCGGCGGGCGAGTTCGATCTCACCGAACTCGACGCGATCCGCGGCGAGACCGTCGAGATGGGACGCGCCGTCGTCGCCCCCGATCACCGCAGCGGATCCGTCACGGCGATGCTGTGGGCGGCGCTCCTCGGATACCTGGAGGACGGCGGCTACCGGTACATGATGGGTTGCGTGTCGGTGCCGCTCGAGTCGCCGCTCGGCAGGGGACGCGAACTCCGCGGCATCCGCGATCTGGCCCGAGAGGCGTACCGGGGCGACTGGCAGGCGTTCCCGCACATCCCGGTCACCGTCGACGGACGCACCCTCGACGAGCTGGATCCGCCGGAGACGCTTCGACTGCCCGCTCTGCTCAAGGGGTACACCCGGCTCGGGGCGCGCGTCTGCGGTGAGCCCGCGTTCGACGAGGTCTTCGATGTAGGCGACTTCCTGACGGTCCTGGACCGGCACCGAGGCGAACAGCGGTACGTCGACCGCCTTCGCGGTGCGATGGCCCGCATGAAGAGCACGGACTAGAACACGATGGCGGACACGACAGTGAACCAGTGGCTGCCGCACAGTCCCTGCGGCACGGCGTGCGTGCCGGAGACCGACCGGGCGTCACGGCTCACGTCGGCACTGCGGATGGCCGGGTTCGCGTGCGCCGCGATCGTCCTGTTGGCGGCGGGGACGGTGACGGTGCTCGTGCCTCGTCGCGCCCGCCACGGGTACTGGAGGGGCAGCGCACGCGTCTGCCTGCGGTCGATGGGCGTCCGGCTCACCGTCGACGATCATCGTCCGAGCCGGGCCCGCGATGTACGCGGCGCGCTGATCGTAGCCAATCACGTGTCGTTCCTGGACATCGTCGCGATGGCGTCCGTGGCGCCCGCCCGCTTCGTCGCCAAGCGCGAGGTGGCGCAGATGCCGGGCTTCGGCGTCGTCGCCAAGGCGTTCGGGGTGCTCTCACACGTGCGAGGGGATCTGCGCCTGCTGGTCCCGATGGTCGAGCGGGTCACCGGCATCCTCGATCGGGGACGGGCGGTCGCCGTGTTCCCGGAGGGCACCACGTGGTGCGGTGCGGCGTCGGGGCGATTCCGGCCCGCGTTCTTCCAAGCCGCGGTCGACGCCGGCGCGCCGGTGCTCCCGATGCGTCTGACGTACCGCGACGCTGGTCGTCCGACAGCGCTGGCGGGCTTCATCGGCGACGACACCATCGGATCGACCTTCTTGCGGATCGTCACCGCGCGCGAGCTGACGGTCACCGTCACCGTCTTCGACCTGCAGTTGCCCGTGCCGGATCGGCGTGAGCTCGCCGACGCCGCGCAGCGGCTGATCGCACCGGCTCCAGACCTGTCCGAGAGCATCGTGACCCTCGACGCGCGGCCCACGTCGTCGCTGACATCGGTGGCCTGACCGGCGAGCCAAGCCCGCGGCAAGGGGTTTCCAAGCGCCGGTCGCGACAGTCGTCCTCATCGACTATTCGAGAGGACGATCATGACCGATACGACAGACCGGTGGGACGGACGCCGCCGGATCACCCTCGCCGTGGTGTGCGCGGCGACGGCGATGCTGATGCTCGACATCGCGGTGGTCAACACCGCGCTGCCCGCGATCTCCAAGGACTTCTCGGCCGATCTGAGCGGACTGAAGTGGGTGGTCGACGGGTACACGCTGGCGTTGGCCGCGACGGTGCTGAGCGCGGGCGCCTGGGCCGACCGCGTCGGACGACGACGCGTCTTCGTCATCGGAGCCGTCGTGTTCACCGTGTCGTCGGTGCTGTGCGCGAGCGCCGACCGGCTCGTGATCCTCAACGCGGCGCGCGTGGTCCAGGGACTCGGAGCCTCGCTGCTGTTCGCGACGTCGCTCGCCCTGCTGGCGGCGACATTCGGGCACGGGACCAAGGCCCGCGCGAGCGCCCTGGCCGCGTACGGCGCGACCATCGGCGGGGCGTTCGCCGTCGGTCCGCTGCTCGGCGGGATGCTCACCGAGTGGTTCGACTGGCGCGCGATCTTCGTGATCAACGTGCCCGTCGGTCTCGCGATGCTGGCGGGCGTGCGGTGGATCGACGAGTCGGCGAGCGCGGAGCCGCGTCGCGGTGACTGGGCCGGCCAGGTGGCCGCGGTCATCGCGCTCGGGGCATTGACCGACGGCTTCTTCCAGGCGTCCGAGCGAGGCTGGTCGGCCGACCGCACGCTGCTGATGTTCCTGATCGCCGCCGTCGCGTTCGGCCTGTTCCTGCTGATCGAGAGCAAGGTGGCCGAGCCGATGCTCCCGCTGGGGTTGTTCGCGACCAGGGTCTTCGCCGGAGCCCAGGCGGCGACGTTCGCGATCTCCGCGTCGATGTTCGCCGTGTTCGTCTACGTGACCCTGTACCTGCAGGGTGTCGTCGGGTTGTCGCCGATCGAGGCCGGTCTCGTGTACCTGCCGGGGACCGTCGTGATGTTCGTCGTCGCAGGCGCCACGGACAAGCTGATGCGGGTGGTCGCGCCGCGCATCCTGATCTCGGTGTCGCTGGTGGCGGTCGCCTGCGGGCTCGCGTGGATGACGATCGCGACCGTCGACAGCAGCGGCTGGAATCTCGTCCCCGGCTTCCTGCTCGCATGCGTGGGGGCGGGCGTGTTCAATCCGGTGCTGTCGGCGATCGTCCTCGCCGAGAGCGGCAGCGACGACGTCGGACTCGCGGCCGGAGTGAACGACGTGTTCCGGCAGTCGGGCATCGCGCTCGGCGTCGCCGCCCTCGGTGCGGTGTTCCCCGCACAGTCGGCGTTCGCACCCGATGCGGCGGAGGCGTTCACCGAAGCGCTGGTCGTCGCGCTGTGGATCGGCTGCGGCATCGCGATGGCCGGGGCGGCGGTCGCCGCGGCGACGCTCGGCCGGGCACGCCTGGACGCCGAACCGGACCGCGCGGACGGACGTTCCTCGCGAACGGGAACGATCGCCGTCGCGTCCACCGTAGGATCGCCTGGTGAATGAGCGAGCCGATGCGTGAGTATCGAGCCCTCGGTCCGCTGGCCGTGATCCGTGACGGTGTCGCGGTCGACCTGGGGTCTCCGAAGCAGCGGGCCGTGCTGGCCGCACTCCTCCTCGGTCGCGGGGCCGTCGTGTCCCGCGACCGCATCATGGATTCGGTGTGGGGCGAGAATCAGCCCGCCGCGGCGGGGACGAGCCTGCAGGCGTACATCTCCAACCTGCGCCGACTGCTGCGCGACGCGGACGGCGAGGCGTCGCCCATCCAGCGTGTGAATCCCGGATACCGCCTGGATCTCGGGTCCGACTCGTTCGACGTCGCCGACGTCGAACGACTCGCCCGTGACGCCCACGACGCGCGCCGCGACCGGCGGTGGGACGACGCGCTGGCGCTGTCGGCGGAGTTCGCGAATCGGTGGCGGGGTGAACTGCTCGCCGAGTTCGGCGACCACGACTGGGTGTCGGTGCCCGCGGCGTCGCTGACCGAGACGCGGCTCGGCGTCGCCGAGATCCACGTGACCGCATTGTTGGCGACAGGCGACATCGCGGCCGCGGCGACCGAGGTGACGGCGCTCCGGGCGAGCGATCCGCTCCGCGAGCGCGGCGTCTGGCTGCACATGATCACGCTGTACCGGGCGGGTCGGGCCGCGGAGGCGTTGGCGCTGTTCGGCGAGCATTCGCGGGCGATCGGCGACGAGCTCGGCCTCGACCCCGGTGTGGAACTCGGCGAACTGCAGGGCGCGATCCTGCGGCACGACCCGGAGATCGCGGCGTGGCCTCGCCCGCCGCACTGGGCGGGAGCCGAGCAGGCGAGGGAACCCGCGGACGTCCCGCGGAGCGTTCGGGTCGACGTCGACCCGAACACGGAGGCCGCGGCTCCGATCATCGGACGGACCGCGCTCGTCGAGTCGATCGCGGAACTGTACGCCCCGGACCGTTCGGGCACCGCATGGCTCGCGCTCGTCGGACCGGCCGGAATAGGCAAGACGCGTCTCGCACAGGAGGCGACCCGGTTGGCCGGGCTGCGCGGCGAGACGACGGTGTGGGTGCGGTGCCCGGACGCCGAGGGCATCCCCGCGTGGTGGCCGCTGCGTCACCTGTGCCGGGAACTGGGGGCCGACCCCGACGAGGTGCTCTCGATCCCCTCCGGAGTCGACGCCGACACGGCGCGGTTCGTCGTCTACGAACGCGTCCAGGGCCTGCTGCAGGCCGCCGCACCCGTGACACTCGTCGTCGACGACGTCCAGTGGGCGGACCCGATGACGTCGGGTCTGCTCGGCTATCTCGCCTCGGTCCTCACCCGACCGCGTGTGAGCGTCGTCCTGACGGTGCGGGAGGAGGAGATCGGCCCGGCGACCTCGCGCCTGCGGGACGCCCTGATCCGAGCGGGCGGCGACGTGCTGACGGTGCCGAGACTGACGCGGGACGAGGTGAGCGATCTCGTCCGGTTCGTGGCGGGCGAACGACTGTCCACCGGCGACGCGCTCGAGATCACCGCGAGGACCGGCGGCAACCCGCTGTTCGTCACCGAGTACGCGCGGCTCCCCGCGAGTCGGCGCGCGGGGCGGATGCCCGACGCGGTGCGGTCGGTGCTGGAACGACGGCTCGACACGCTCGACCCGCCGGTGCGCGAGGTGATCGGGTACGCGGCGCTTCTCGGCGACGACATCGACGTCACCCTGCTGGCGCGGGTGATGGACCGGCCGACGGCCGACGTCGCCGACTGCCTCGATGAAGCGGCGGACGATGCGATCGTGGTCTGGACGTCGTCGAGCGGGCGGCCCGCGTTCGCCCACGCCCTGCTGCGCGAGCAGGCGTCGGCGGCGCTCGCGCCGCTGCGGCGCTGCCGGATGCACAAGCGGATCGCGGACGTCCTCGCCGACGTGCACGGCGCGGGCGCGATCCAGGCCAGAGCCGCCCATCTGTTGGAGGCGCTCCCGGTGGCCGAGATCGACGAGATCGTCACGGCCTGCCGGGCGGCGGCCGACGACGCGACGAGACGGTGGGACTCGGAGAACGCCGCGTACTGGTACGGGCGTGCGCTCGCGACGTACGAGTCGGCCGTGAGCGGCGACGCCGACGTCGCCCGACGCGACGAACTGCTCGTCGCGATGCTCGGAGCCAACGCCAGGGCGGGCCGCGCCCAACTCGTCCTCGACACCGTCGAGACGCGGCTGCGCGACGCGGTCGTCGACGGCGCCGCGGACACCGCGGGTCGGCTCGCACGGACCCTGCTGCGCGCGGGCGGCGGCTGGCCGTGGATGTCGCCGACCGCGGTGCCCGCCGGCCTGCACGCGGTGCTTCAGGAGGCGTCGGAGGCGTTCGCGGACCGACCGCGCGCGCTCGTCGGAATCCTCGGGGCGCTCGCCGTGGGGCACTGCTATCACCGCGACGCCGACGTACCGGCGGAACTGCTCCGGCGGGCCGATGAGGCGGCCGGGCAGGTCGGCGACGAGGACGCCGCCGCCGATGCGGCGCTCGCTCGATTCATCACCTACTCCGGCGTCGCATCGCATGCGCAGGAGCAGATCGCACTCGCCGGGCGGATCTCGGGCATGACGCACGCCGACCGCGAACTCGACTCGGTCATCACCGACTCGGTGGTCACGATGGCCGCGCTGACCCTCGGCGATCTGCCCTCGACGGTCGGCCATCTCCGGCGGGCGATCTCCGGGAGCGAACGCATGCGACTTCCCGTGCTGCGTGCACAGTTGCGGTGGATGGAGATGGCGCTCGCGGTGTGGCACGCCGACTTCGACGTGGCCCGCGACCACTTCCGGGTCGCGATGACCGTGCACCAGCAGACCGAACTGTACGTCGCGGGCTCGGGAATGCTCGCGCTGATGGCGCTCGCCGGACAGCAGGGCGTCGGCGAGTTGATCGACGACGTCGTCGGCACCGACGAGTCCGGCCGCATGGACTGGGCGGCGTCGGTCGTCGCGCAGGCCCCCGACGACCAGGTGGCGCGGCTGATGGCGGCGGGCGTCGCGACCGTCGCGTGGACGCAGGGCGACGAGGCGACGGTCCGCACGATGATCGACCTGTGGTCGCGGGACGATCATCCGATGTTCTGGACGTCGCTCGCGCAGGCGACGGTGCTCGCCGACCTCGTCGCCGAGCTCGGTCTGGCCGACCGCGCGCAGTCGTTCCTGGAGTATCTGACGCCGTTCCGGGGATGCATCGCCACGGTCGGTCAGGTCGGCTGCGTCGGTCCGGTCGACCTCGCACTCGCGCGACTGCACTTCCTGCTCGGCGACGATGCGGCGGGCGACGCCGCCCTGCTCCGGGCGCGGGCCCTCTGCGAGAAGGGCGACAGCCCGTCCGGGCTGCTGCGCTGCCGCCTCCTGGCCGCGTCCCGCCTCCCCGTCGGCGGTCCGCGCTCCGCCGCGGTCTCGGTGATCGCGTCCGACGCCCGGCTCCTCGGCCTCCCTCGCGTCGAGTCCGCCGCGCGCGCCCTCCTCTGACCTCCGGCCGTCCCGGCGAGCTCTCCAAGCCCGCTCCAAGTGCGCGACAAGCGGGGCCGGAGACGCTGTTGTCACCGCGGCGATCACCGGGTCGCCGCCGTCGACAGGAGGAAGTGCCATGACCATCGAGACCGACCGAGGCATCGACCGCGCGGACATCGCCGAACTGCGCGAAGCCGTCCGCGGCGACGTGCATCGCCCCAGCGACCCGGGATACGCGACGATCCCGTTCAACGTGGTGGTGTCCCGCCGGCCGTGGGCGGTGATCGACGTCATCGACGCCGACGACGTGGCCGCCGTCGTCGCATTCGCGGCGGCGAACGCGATGACCGTCGCCGTCCACGCGACCGGGCACGGCGCCACCGAACTCGACGGGAACACGCTGCTGGTCCGCACCGGCCGACTGGACCGACTGCACGTCGACTCGGTGACGCGGTCGGCGACGGTCGGAGCGGGTCTGCGCTGGCAGGCGGTCATCGACGCGGCGACGCCGCTCGGTCTGGCCCCGGTCTGCGGCAGTGCCCCTGGCGTCGGTGTGATCGGCATGCTGACCGGTGGCGGCATCGGTCCGATGGTCCGGGCTCTCGGCAGTGCGGCCGACTATGTTCGCGAGTTCACGGTCGTCACCGGCGACGGCCGCGTGCGGCGCGCGGCGCCGGACGAGAACGCGGAACTGTTCTGGGGACTGCGCGGCGGCAAGGCGACGCTTGGCGTCGTCGTCGACACGGTGATCGACCTGCTGCCGCTGACCGGCTTCTACGGCGGCGCACTCTACTTCGACGGCGACGACGCCGCCGCCGTCCTGCACGCGTGGCAGGCGTGGACGCGGACGCTGCCCGACGACGCCGACACGTCGGTCGCGCTGCTGCGACTCCCGGACCTGCCGGGCGTTCCGCCGATGCTCGCCGGACGATTCACCGTCGCCGTGCGTTTCGCGAGCCTCGCCGATCCGGCGGCCGCCGCGACAGTCCTCGCGCCGATGCGCACCGCGGCCCCGCCGATCCTCGACGCCGTGGCTCCGATGCCGTACGCGGCGATCGGCGGGATCCACGCAGATCCGACCGATCCGATGCCGGTGTTCGAAGACTCGGTCCTGCTCCGCGAGGTCACGCCGGAGACGATCGCCGCGCTCGTCGACAAGGCGGGCCCGACCAGTGGGAGCCCACTGCTGCTCGTGGAGTTGCGCCTGCTCGGCGGTGCGTTCGCCCGCGAGGGCGCCACGCGCAGCGCGCTCTGTCATCGCGGCGCGGCGGCCAACGTGCAGATCGTCGGAGTGCTCGCGCCGCCGATCGCCGACGTCGTGCCCGACGCGACGCGGGCCGTGCTTGCGGCGCTCGCACCGTTCAGCGACGGTGCGCGGCTGCCCAACTTCACCGCCTCGTCCGATCCCGAGACGATCGGGCGCTGCTACGACGACGACACCAGGGTGTGGCTGGCGGCGCTGGCGCGGCAGCACGATCCGGCGGGAGTCCTCGCGGTCGGACAGACAGTGCGTTGACCGGCGGCGTCCGGTCGGTGATTTTCCCCTGGTCACCGGGCGCGGCTATCGTGGTGGGGTCATGTCCACGCCTTCGCACCCCGCCTACCTCGACAACGCAGCGTCCACCGCACTCGTCGGTCAGGCACGTGCGGCGATGGAGGCCGCATGGGCTCGCCCGGGCAACTCGTCGTCGCTCCACGGCTCCGGCCGCAGGGCCAGGCGCATCCTCGAAGAGGCGCGCGAGTCGATCGCCCGCGATCTGGGGGCTCGACCCTCCGAGGTGATCTTCACCAGCGGAGGCACCGAAGCCGACAATCTCGCGCTCAAGGGCGTCTATGCGGCCCGACGCCGCGACGACGACCGCCGTCGGAAGATCGTGATCTCGGCCGTCGAACATCACGCGATCCTCGACCCGGCGCAGTGGCTCGTCGACGAGGCCGGAGCCGAACTCGTCGTCCTCCCGGTCGACGAGATCGGAGTCGTCGACGTCGACGCCCTGCGCGATCTGCTGGCGGCCGACGCCGACTCGGTCGCCGTGATCTCGGTGATGTGGGCGAACAACGAGGTCGGCACGGTGCAGCCGGTCGCCGAGGTCGCCCGTCTCGGCGCGGACCACGGGATCCCCGTGCACTCGGACGCCATCGCGGCGGCCGGACACCTGTCCGTCGACTTCGCGGCGAGCGGACTCGCGGCGTTGAGCATCGCGGGCCACAAGTTCGGCGGACCTCAGGGGATCGGCGCGCTGCTCCTGCGTCGCGACGTCGCCTGCACACCGCTGCTGCACGGTGGCGGCCACGAACGAGACCTGCGGTCGGGCACTCAGGACGTGCCCGCTGCGGCGGGCATGGCCGCCGCGCTGCGGTGGTCCGTCGAGAACCGGGACGAGCACGCGGCGCGCGTCGTCGCACTGCGGGAACGGCTGCGCGATGTGCTCGTCGACGTCGGCGGCGTCCGGGTGAACGGCGCCGTCGGACGCCCGGACGCGGCGGATGCGCTGCCGGGGATCGTCCACGTGTCGTTCGAGGGATGCGAGGGCGACTCCCTGCTGATGCTCCTCGACGCGAAGGGCGTCGAGTGCTCGACGGGCTCGGCCTGCACGGCCGGAGTGGCCGCAGCCAGCCACGTGCTGCTGGCGATGGGCCTGGACATGGCGACGGCGCGCGGATCGCTCCGCTTCTCGCTCGCCCACGACAATGACGATGACGATGTGACCGCTGTCGCCGACGCGATCGGCGAGGTGGTGAACCGCGCGCGGGCGGCAGGACTGCTCAGCGCGGGGTCGCGAACGGGAGGGAGACGCTGATGCGCGTGCTCGCAGCGATGAGCGGTGGGGTCGATTCGGCGGTCGCCGCCGCCAGGGCGGTCGAGGCAGGTCACGACGTGGTCGGCGTGCATCTCGCGTTGTCGATGGCGCCCGGGGCCCTGCGCACCGGGTCTCGGGGCTGCTGTTCGCGGGAGGACGCCGACGACGCGCGCCGCGCGGCCGACGTCCTCGGCATCCCGTTCTACGTGTGGGACTTCGCCGACCGGTTCAAGGAGGACGTGATCGACGAGTTCGTCGCGTCCTACGCCGCCGGTGAGACACCCAATCCGTGCCTGTCGTGCAATGAGAAGATCAAGTTCTCGGCGCTCGCCGAGCGCGCGGAGGCTCTCGGGTTCGACGCGCTCGCGACCGGCCACTACGCACGACTGGAGAACGGCGAGCTGCGTCGCGCGGTCGACGCCGACAAGGACCAGTCGTACGTGCTCGCGGTCCTCGACCACGACCAGTTGTCGCGGGCGATGTTCCCGGTCGGCGACACGCCGAAGCCGCAGATCCGCGAGGAGGCGGAGCGCCGCGGGCTCGCCGTCGCGAACAAGCCCGACTCGCACGACATCTGCTTCATCCCGACCGGCGACACGCGTGCGTTCCTCGGCGCGCGTATCGGCATCCGCCCGGGTGCGGTGATCGAGAAGGCGACCGGGCGCAAGCTCGCCGACCACGACGGCGTCCACGGTTTCACGATCGGTCAGCGCAAGGGACTCGGCATCGCCGGGCCCGGCGCGGACGGCAGCCCCAGGTACGTGACCGGGATCGACCCGGAGTCGGGCACCGTCACGGTGGGATCGGCGACCGACCTCGACGTCACCTCGATCACCGCGGTCCGAGCGATCTGGACGAGCGGCGTCACCCCCGACGGGCCGATCGAATGCACCGTCCAGGTGCGCGCGCACGGCGGGCTCGCACCCGCCGTCGCGACCCCGATCGAGGTGGACGGCGGTCCGGCCGTCCGGATCGACCTGCGGACGCCGCTGCGCGGAGTCGCCCGCGGGCAGGCCGCGGTCCTGTACGCGGCCGACGACGCGAACGGCGACCTCGTCCTCGGCTGCGGTCGCATCGCGACCACCGTCGAGGCCACTGCGTGAACGACGTCGCGCCGCGCCTGCCCACCGGGCTCGGCACCGGCCTCGGACCGATGCCCGGCGTCGACCCGGCCGAGGCCGTCGCGATCGTCTCGGGCGAGACGGACTTCGCGTTCGTTCCCGAACTCCCGGCGCGCGGGGTGGGCGCCGACTCGGTCGGACGCGCGGGCGCCATCCTCATCGACCTGCCGTTCGAGATGGTCCACGACGCGTACCGACTCACCTCGCGGCCCGGTTCGGTCACCAGGCGCGCCCGCGACCTGTTGGCGCGCGACCTCGACGCCCTCGAAGAGCACTGGGACTCGAGCGGCCTCATCGACACCGGGCGACTGCTCAAAGTCCAGTCGTGCGGTCCGTTCACCTTCTCCGCGCAGGTTGAGTTGCGCAACGGCCACAAGCTCGTGCGCGATCGCGGTGCGCGCATGGACGTCGTCGCGTCGATGTCCGACGGGCTCGCCGAACACGTCCGCGAACTGCGGCGCCGACTCGGGGCCGAGGTCGTCGTCCAACTCGACGAGCCGCAGGTCGACGCCGTCCTCAACGGCAGCGTGCAACCGCTGACCAGGCTGGACGCCATCCCGCCCGTCCCGGTGTCGCTGGTGGCGCAACGTCTGGAGGAGATGGCCGCGACGATCGGTGCGCCGATGATCCTCAACGGCGGAGCGACCCCGCAGTCGGACCTGTGCCCGCTGCTGTCGTCGTACTCGGTGACAGTCGACCTGTCGCGGCCGCTCCCGGACGAGCAGAAGGACAAGATGGCGGAGTTCCTCGACGGCGGCGGCGTGATGCTCGCGGCTGTCGTCCCCGCCTCGCCGCCCGCGGTTCCGGTCACCGCGGACCAGCTCGCGCAGCGTCTCGCCGCGCTGATCGACGAGATCGGCCTCGACCGCGGGGTCCTGCGCGACAACGTGGTC
The DNA here is from genome assembly GCF_009932475.1 of Gordonia spumicola. GTDB lineage: Bacteria > Actinomycetota > Actinomycetes > Mycobacteriales > Mycobacteriaceae > Gordonia > Gordonia spumicola. The sequence goes on along the minus strand of NZ_BJOV01000005.1, from coordinate 1,944,622 downwards.
GTCACCCCGACCGGCGGATTCGCAGGCACCACCCCCGCGTGGGCCGCCGCGGGCCTCCGCCTGGCCTCCCGCACCGCCGAACTCCTCGCCACCGATCCGTCTGCGCTCTGACGATCGTCTGCCCGCTCCCGTCGGCTACATCCGCTCCTCTCCCGAATGCCGCGGATGTAGCCGAGAGGAGCGACCGGGTGTCAGCCGTCGAGGACGGCGATCGCGCGCTTCGGGGCGATCTGACGGAACGACGCGTCGAGGAGCTCGGCCACCTCGTCCCAGTCCGGGGCGGCCGCGAGGTCGATGCCGAGCCAGCCGTACGCGCCGACGTAGGCGGGGACGAAGAAGCGGTCGTCCTGGGTGAGCGCCTCGTGTTCGGCCGGGTCGGGGATGAAGAGCAACGCGTTGGGCAGGGGAGTCTTCGTCTCACCCTTCCGCGAGCCGCCGTACATCGCGAACATCTTGCCGCAGCGGAATGTCGGACGCCCGTGCGCCACCTTCTCGGTGGCCTCGGGCAGCGCGAGAGCGCGTTCGCGCAGCATCGCCAGAACGGGATCGTCGTCGTCGAACATGATCGGATGCGGCATGAGCTACACCGTATGCGTGGATCACCACCAGGGGCCAGGATAAGTTCCGTTCGTGTCCTTCACGAGCTCAAGACGGTCCGGTTCGAGGGTGCCGGAGTGGCTGACGATCGTCCATCCTTCGATTCGACCGACCGGCCTCACGGTCCAGCCCTTCGACACTGTCCGTCCCGTCCGCAGGTCGATGACCGGGTTGTCGGCGCCGTCGTCGACGTAGAGGTAGTGGTCGGCCAGCGCGTTCTTGGCGGGGGACGTCTCCTTCGTCGAGTCGAGCAGAACGGTGCCGGTGGACATGTCGACCACCCAGCTGTTGCCGATCTTCACCACGCTGCCCCACACCCGCGGATCCCCAGGCAGCGAGTCTTTGAAGGGGGTGGTGATCTTCTTGCCGCTGACGGTGTCCATCAATACGATCCCGTTGGTCGAACTGACCCGGTAGACGACGAACCGACCGACCGCGGCGTAGATGGACGGATTGTCGGGGAGCGGCGTCGATCCTCGCGGAGTAGTGCGGATCCAGTCCAATCGTCCGATCTTCAGAACCGCGTCGGGCTTGTCGAGGACGACGCGGGTGACGTCGCCGTTCACCGACATGTCCACGCCGTCGATGTCGTTCACGTTGCGGGGCGAGAACGGGAAGACATTGGTGACCGTCGGCTTCAGGTGGTCGTCCAAGGTGACGAGCTTGAGGCCACGGCCCGGTGCGACGCGTCCTCCGCCGACGTCGATGCCGACTTCGCCCAGGAAGAAGCCTCCGGGAAACGACTTGAAGTCGATGTAGTCCGGCCCGGTTCCGGGCGTGAGGATGCTGGACAGGTCGACGGCGTCGTCGGCTGAACCGCCGCGCACTTTGATCGCGTACACCTCACCGCGGCGTTTCTCGCCGGATCGACCCTGGGCCGAGGTGACTATCGTCGACGCATAGACGACGACGGGATCCTTCGGATCACCGGTGATCACGCATTCGAGGTGTTCGGACTTCTCACCGGCCCGATCGGTTCGGGGCAGCGGGACCGGCAGCCACGTGCCCGACGTCACGTCGAACACTGTGTGATCGGTGTCGGCTCCACGGCTCCCCGGCACCGGATATCCCGCATTCCCCGGGTTGTTGCACGTGTTCGCGATCGTCTGATTCGTGATCCACGCGTCGGACGACAGGTCGACTGTCGTGCTGTCGGCGGTCGTCGTGGACGGGGCGGTCGAGCTGACATGGTCGCTCGACGTGGTGGCGGGGACGGGGTCGTCGGGCCCTGTCGATCGGGCCGAACATGACGACACGGCGAGGACTGCAGAGATGGTGACGATTGCGATCGCTCCGCGCGAGTACGTGAACACCGGGCAAACCTAGTTCGCCTCGGTCGGCGCGGGCAATCAACCGATCGATCGATTGCGACCGACGTGGAAGCGATGTGTTGTCGTAGGGCTTCGATACCCTGTGTTCGTGACGAAATCGGATGGGCAGGCCGTCGAAACCGACGCACGCAGGGACAGTGCGAGCGCGGAGCGCGAGTGGGCCGAGCTCGCGGACGAGGTCCGTGGACACCAGTTCCGCTACTACGTGCAGGACGCGCCGACCATCAGCGACGGCGAGTTCGACACGCTCCTTCGGCGTCTCGAGGCACTCGAAGAAGCCCACCCGGAGCTGGCCGTCGCCGACTCGCCGACCAAGCTCGTCGGCGGGGGATTCTCGACGGACTTCGCCTCCGTCGACCACCTCGAACGGATGATGTCGCTCGACAACGTCTTCGACGCCGACGAGATGCGGGCCTGGGTGTCGCGCACCGAGGCCGACGCGGGCCAGGGCATCGACTTCCTCTGCGAATTGAAGATCGACGGTGTGGCGCTCGCCCTCACCTACGAGAACGGGACGCTCATCCGGGGCGTAACGCGCGGCGACGGCCGGACCGGTGAGGACGTCACCCTCAACGCGCGGACGATCGTCGGTGTGCCGCACCAGTTGTCGTCCGACGCGCGCCCGGTTCCCGAACTGCTCGAGGTGCGAGGCGAGGTGTACTTCCGCCTCGACGACTTCGCCGCGTTGAACGCCTCCCTCGTCGCCGACGGGAAGGCCCCGTTCGCTAATCCCCGAAACTCGGCGGCGGGCTCGCTGCGACAGAAGAACCCGCAGGTCACCGCCCGTCGAAATCTGCGGATGATCTGCCACGGCATCGGTCGCATCGACGGCTGGCGCCCGGAGTCGCTGCACGACGCGTACACGGCCCTGGCCGACTGGGGACTGCCGGTGTCATCGCACACGCGCAAAGTCGTCGGAGCCGACGCGGTGCTGGAGGCCGTCGCGTACTGGGGCGAGAACCGACACTCGCCCGAACTCGACCACGAGATCGACGGCCTCGTCGTCAAAGTCGACGACGTCACCCTGCAGCGCAGGCTCGGAGCCACCTCGCGCGCGCCGCGATGGGCCATCGCCTACAAGTACCCGCCGGAGGAGGTCACGACCAAGCTCCTCGACATCATGGTCGGAGTCGGACGCACCGGCCGCGTCACGCCGTGGGCACTGATGGAGCCGGTGACCGTCGCGGGTTCGACCGTCGCGCGCGCCACCCTGCACAACGGTTTCGAAGTGCAGCGTAAGGGCGTGCTGATCGGCGACACGATCACCATCCGCAAGGCGGGCGACGTGATCCCGGAGGTGCTGGGACCGGTCGTCGAACTGCGCGACGGAACCGAACGCGAGTTCGTGATGCCCGTCGACTGCCCCGAATGCGGGACCGCGCTCGCCCCGGCTAAGGAAGGGGACAAGGACATCCGGTGCCCCAACCAGCGCACTTGCCCGGGCCAGCTCCGTGAACGGCTGTTCTACCTGGCCGGACGCGGAGCGTTCGACGTCGAAGCGCTCGGCTACGAAGGCGCGCAGGCGCTCCTGTCCAGCGGTGTCCTCGTCGACGAGGGCGACCTCTTCTCCCTGACCGAGGACGACCTCCTCACCACCGGGCTGTACACCACGAAGGACGGGGCGCTCTCGGCCAACGGGCGTCGCCTGCTCGACAATCTGGACAAGGCGAAAGACGTCCCGCTGTGGCGGGTGCTCGTGGCGTTGTCGATCCGTCACTGCGGGCCGACGCCGTCGCGCGCGCTCGCCACCCACTTCGGTTCGCTCGAGGCGATCGAGAACGCGTCGGTGGAGGAGCTGGCACAGGTCGACGGGCTCGGCCCGACGCGCGCCGCCAGCGTCCACGACTGGTTCGCCGTGGACTGGCACCACGACATCGTCGCCAAATGGCGGGCCGCGGGCGTGTCGATGGAAGACGAGCGAGACGACACCGTCGAACGCACGCTGGAAGGCAAGACGCTGGTCGTGACCGGCTCGCTCGTCGACTTCACCCGCGACGGCGCGAAGGAGGCGATCATCGCTCGCGGCGGCAAGGCGTCGGGCTCGGTCTCGAAGAAGACCGACTACGTCGTCATCGGCGACTCACCGGGCAGCAAAGCGGCGAAGGCCGAGGACCTCGGCGTCCCGATCCTCGACGAAGACGCCTTCAAGGTGCTCCTCGAGACCGGAGCCCCGCCCATCGAGTGACGGGCGCTCAGCGGCCGTGGTCGACGACCGTCCCGATGATGCCGGTCAGATAGCCCAGACGCGCCACCTCGGACGGGCGGAACTCGGGTCCGCCGGTACGGCCGAGCAGCAGGGCCTTCGCGCCGCCGCCGAGCGGCGCCGCCACCAGGGTGGTGTCCATGTCACGCCAGATCTGCGGAGCCCACGACAGGTCGTCGAAGCTGGTCGCGGCCGTCAACGGAAGCCAGTCGGCGTGCTCGAGCGGCGTCTCGGGAGCCCCCGGGCTACCGAACAGGGTGAGCACGTCGGCTCCGGGGCGTGCCACGATCATCGCCCACGATGCGCGCAGCACGCGGGGAGCGCGGTCGACGAGCACCTGGAGTCGGTCGGTCTCCGCGGTGGCGACGTCGTCGATCAGCTCGAGCTCCTGATGAGTGTCGAGGACGTCGGAGAAGGGGCGCAACGATTCGACGTGCACGTCGTGGACGTTCTCGGCCGCGGTGATCAGCGTGTCCGGCAAGGCGTTGGGGGGCAGTTCGACGACGATGTCGTCGACCGCGTACCCCTCACCCCGCTCGACCACTTCGAGGGACTGGATGTCCGCTCCGACGGCGCCGAGTTCCACGGCGAGCATCCCGAGGCTGCCGGGGCGGTCGGACAGACGAAGGCGCAGTAGGTACGACACCGTGGACTACTGCTGCGGCGCGGGCTGGCCGGGCGCGAACTGCTGGCCCTGCGGCGCGTGCTGCTGAGCGGCATGCGGGCCGTCGACCGGTCGGACGCCGACGGCGGTGCCGTAGGCGCAGACTTCCACCCCGCCGCCACCGGCGTATTCGGTGGTCTCGAAGCGGAACGCGACGACGGCGTTCGCTCCGCGTCCCTGCGCCTCCTCGGACAGGCGGCTCAGCGCCTCCTGGCGGCACTCGTGGAGCAGTTGGGTGATGCCCTTGAGCTCACCGCCCGCGAGCGACTTCAGGCCGGCGCCGATGTTCGATCCGATGTGGCGAGACCGCACGGTGAGGCCGAAGCACTCGCCGAAGACATGCTCGATCCGGTAGCCGGGAAGTTCATTCGTCGTGACGATGATCATGTACTCAGGCTACGGCCCTCCGGAGCGGACGGCCACCGCGGCACCGGACGAGCGTTCATTCGAACAGAGGACATGTCGCGGGGTGGCGGAGGCGCGTGCGGACGGGCGACGGCGGTCCCATATCCTTGAGCTATGTCATCGCAACCCGAGTCCGCAATCAGTCGTGACGAGGTCGCGCATCTGGCCCGCCTGTCGCGGCTGGCGTTGAGCGACGCCGAGCTCGACCAGTACGCAGGCCAGCTGAATTCGATCCTCACACACGTCGCGCAGGTCGCCGAGGTTGCCGCAGACGACGTCCCGCCGACGGCGCACCCCGCCGACCTGCGGAACGTCCTCCGCCCGGACGTCGTCGCGCCGTCGTTGACGCCGGACGAGGCGCTGTCGGGAGCGCCCGCCGTCGAACAGGACCGATTCGCCGTCCCGCAGATCCTCGGGGAGGAACAGTGACCGAGACCAGCACTCGCACCGCCGGTGAGATCACCGGTCTGACCGCGGCCGAACTCGCCGGAAAGATCGCCGCGCGTGAACTGTCGTCCGTCGAGGTCACGCAGGCTCATCTCGACCGGATCGCCGAGATCGACTCTGAACTCGGCGCATTTCTGCACGTCGGAGCCGCGGAGGCGTTGGCCGCCGCGAAGTCCGCCGACGAGGCGATCGCCGCGGGTCAGGCTCCGAGCGCCCTCGCCGGTGTGCCGATCGCGTTGAAGGACGTGTTCACCACCGTCGACGCGCCGACCACCTGCGGTTCGAAGATCCTCGAGGGCTGGGTGTCGCCGTACGACGCGACGCTGACGCAGCGTCTGCGCGCGGCGGGCATCCCGATCCTCGGCAAGACCAACATGGACGAGTTCGCGATGGGCTCGTCGACCGAGAACTCGGCGTACCAGATCACGCGCAACCCGTGGGACGTCGACCGCATCCCCGGCGGTTCGGGCGGCGGCAGCGCGGCCGCGCTCGCGTCGTTCCAGGCCCCGCTCGCCATAGGCACCGACACCGGCGGTTCGATCCGGCAGCCCGCGGCCGTGACCGCGACGGTCGGGGTGAAGCCGACCTACGGCACCGTCTCCCGCTACGGGCTCGTCGCGTGCGCGTCGTCGCTCGACCAGGGCGGCCCGTGCGGTCGTACCGTGCTCGACACCGCGATGCTGCACGAGGTGATCGCCGGTCACGATCCCCGCGACTCCACGTCGATCGACGTGCCGGTGCCCGACGTTGTCGGTGCAGCCCGTGCCGGCGCGACGGGCGACCTGACCGGTGTCCGGATCGGCGTCGTCAAACAGCTGCAGGGCGAGGGCTATCAGGCGGGTGTCCTGGAGTCGTTCCAGCAGGCGTGCGCGACGCTCACCTCGCTCGGCGCGACGATCGTCGAGGTCGACTGCCCGAACTTCTCGTACGCCCTCGGCGCCTACTACCTGATCCTGCCGTCGGAGGTGTCGAGCAACCTCGCCCGGTTCGACGCGATGCGATACGGCCTGCGCGTCGGCGACGACGGCACGCACAGTGCAGACGAGGTCATGGCGCTCACCCGCGCCGCGGGCTTCGGCCCCGAGGTCAAGCGCCGCATCATGATCGGCACCTACGCGCTCAGCTCCGGCTACTACGACGCCTACTACGGTCAGGCCCAGAAGGTCCGCACGCTCATCGCACAGGACTTCGCGAAGGCCTACGCCGACGTCGACGTCCTGATCTCGCCGACCACGCCGACCACCGCGTTCAAGCTCGGGGAGAAGGTCGACGATCCGCTCGCGATGTACCTGTTCGACCTGTGCACGTTGCCGGTGAACCTGGCGGGCACCGCCGCGATGTCGGTGCCGTCGGGCACGGCGTCCGACGGCGGAGCCGTCCTGCCGGTCGGCCTGCAGATCATGGCGCCCGCGCTGGCCGACGACCGCCTGTACCGCATCGGTGCGGCCTACGAGGCGGCTCGCGGACCGATCGCCTGACACGGAGCGGCGGCGAGCCCCTGCTCGACGCCGTAGTGGTGGCCGGTGCCGACCGGGCCGTCCAGGGAGACGGCCAGGTCGAGGGCCGTCCCGACAAACGAGACGCCCGGAATCCACGGCGCGGCTGCGCGCGGGGCCCCGATCGTCGTCACGTCCCGCGTGGGCGGGCGCCACAGCAGTGACGCGTCGGCGTCGACGACGGGATCCGTCGCGTTCGCCAGGACCGTGCGTCGAGCGCAGTCGGGAAGGGGCTCGACGGTGCCCGCGGGCGGCCCCGACAGCACCGTGCCGGTGAGGCGGACCCCCGCCCGGTCGGCCCATCCCCGGGCCGCGTCGGCGCCGATCGCGCCGAGGCTCTGGCCGAAGACGTACACATCGGGTCGTGTCGGCAGCGTGCGGAGACGCTGGTCGAGCGCCCGGACGACGGCGATCGCCGAGTCGGTCGCCGCGTCCGGCGACGTCAGATACGCCTGCCAGGACGGGACCGCCGAGTACTGCATCGCCACGAACGCGACGTCGCCGTGGAACCGTTCCTCGAAACCGGTGACCGCGCTCGTGTCGACCCACCCCGAACCGGTCGGGACGATGACGACGACCGCGCTCGTTGCGGGCTTGCGAGCCCACCGTGCCACGAGGTCGCGGGCTCGGGCGTCGACGTCCGACGAGCGGTCGAGGCGCGAGTAGGTGATCGCCGGGTCGGCCGGGACGTCGGGTTCGGCGGCGTGTGCCCGGGCGGCGGGGGCTCCGATGAGGGCGGCGACGACCGCGCCGACCGCCCACACCCGACCGGGGACCACCGCGACCGCGGCCGCGACGGCGAGCGGGATCCCGGCGGACGCGGCGATCCACTCCGGGCCGGGCGCGGCGACGCCGATGCCGTCCGCCACTCGCACCTGCCATCGGTGGGACGCCACGACCAGCAGGACGGAGACCGCGGCGGAGCACAGCAGCATCCGCCGCGTGATCGGCCTTCGCCGTCCGGCGACCAGGGCGCAACAGCCCCCGACACCCATCCCGACGAGCATGAGCACCGTCCCGACCGCTGCAGTCAGGAGCGCGGGATGGGGGAGCTGGCCCGGTGCGAGCGCGAGGGCCCAGCCGACCACACCGCCGACGACGACGGGTGTGCGCGCGGTCATCGTCGTCCCGCCATCGTCTCGGTGAGGCGGACGACGGTCGTCGACGCGACATCCGCGGCGGACTCCGACGACGGAGCCGACCAGCCCTGCCGCCACGAGTTCACGGTCAGGCCGCCGTCCGCGAGCCCCGCGGACATGTCGCACAGCGGATCGGTGCACACGGCGTGCATGGCGTTCACCAGCATCTGGTCGAGCGCGCGACGCGCCCACGCGGCGGCGGGCTCTCCGGTGCGGTCGCCGTACCGGAGCAGGTCGTACCCGAAGTCGTGGCTGCGGCACGCGGGCTCGAAACGGTCGGGCAGCGGTATCGGACTGGAGCACCCGCCCCACGGGTTCGCGGGCCGCCCGGCCTCGATGACGGGCCGGTAGCCGACCACCCGGACGAAATCGTCGGGCAGCGTGTACAGCGCGTCTTCGGGGTGCTCGCCCACCAGGGCGGCGACGGCGCGCTCGGTCGGATTGGTCACCGGTCCGACACCGGGAGGCGCCACGGACGACGCGGACGCGACGGCGGCCGAACCCAGGACGACGGTGGCGAACACGGAGACGGCGACGGCGGTGACGATGCGTCGGACGACGATGCGGACGGTCAGCTTCTCGGTCATGGATCAACGGTCGCGTCGGCGGGCACCGCGGCGGATCGCCCGCGAAAGCGATTGTGCCGCAGTACTCACCGGTGACCCGACCGGTCGACGTCACCCTCGCGGGCGAGGGCCGATCTCCCTCTCACGGGGGAGGCGGCAGCCCCGGTCGGCGATCTACGGTCGAGGGGTGAAAACGTTGTCCCGAGCTCGCCGCGCGATCGAACGCGTGTCGTTCGACGCCGTGCCCGACCCGGCGGTCCGTCGATACCTCGACAGTCGCCGGAACTGGATCGGGCTGCTGCTCGCCGCGACGTTCACCGCGATCACCTGGCCGACGACGGCCGAGACCCACGACATCGCCGCCTTCCTCCTGCCGGTGTTCGCCGCGGGGTCGGCGTGGTCGTTGGCGTTCGTGTTCGCCGGACCGAGAGCCGTGCGTGTCGGCTGGGCGATGGTGACCGTGACGGCTGCGGTCGCGAGCCTGTTCCCGGCGTCGAACGCGCCGATGCCGATGCCGATCCCCATGTTCATCACGCTGCTCGTCATGACCTTCGCGGGTCTGCTGACACAGCCGCTCGACAAGGTCCCGGTCCTCACGCTGATCACCGCGGGGGCGTTTGTCGTCGGGCTCACCCCGGACATGCGCATCGGGTGGATCTTCGCGCTGGTCGTCGTCGCCATCGGGACGTCGTTCGTGCGCTACCGCATGTCCGCGCAGAAGGTGATCGCCGAACGGTCGGTGGTGGCCGAGCACGCCCAGGCGAGGGAAGCGGTGCTGGCTGAACGGGCGCGGATCGCACGCGAACTGCACGATGTGGTGGCCCATCGCATGTCGATGGTGGTGGTGATGTCGCAGACCGCGAAGTACCGTCTCGCCGCGGCCGATCCCGCCGAGACGATCGGCCCGGGGGCCGACGCCGAGTTCACGGCGATCGCCGACGCCGCCCGCCAGTCGCTGGACGAGGTGCGACAACTCCTCGGCGTGCTGCGGCCGTCCGACGGCGACGCCGACGTCGAGCTGACTCCGATGCAGGGCGTCGACGACCTCCCGGAGCTGGTCGCGTCGGCCAGGGCCGCGGGAGTCGACATCGACTTCGCCGACCGCGTCGACCGATGGGGCGACCCCGGCGCGGCGGGAGCCGCCGCGTACCGGATCGTGCAGGAGTCGGTGACCAACGCCGCTCGTCACGCGCCCGGAGCCCAGGTGGTCGTCCGCCTGGACCGCGACGGGGCCGACGTGATCGTGTCGATCGTGAACGGTCCGGCCGTCGCCGAGCCGGACGGTGCGGGCAGTGGACACGGGCTGGTCGGGATGAACGAGCGGGCGTCCGCCGTGGGCGGCGAGCTGACGCACGGTCCGACGTCGGACGGCGGGTTCGCGGTCACCGCCCGCATCCCGCTGCCCACTCGATAGGCTCGTCAGAGTGGCTGTGACTGTGGTGATCGCCGACGATCAGGCGATGGTGCGAGCGGGTTTCGCCGCTCTCTTGAACGCGGCGCCCGACATCTCGGTGCTCGGGGACGCGGAAGACGGTGTCGCGGCGGTCGACGTGTGCACCCGGCTGCGGCCAGACGTGGTCCTGATGGACGTGCGGATGCCGCGGCGGGACGGACTGTGGGCCGCCGAGCAGATCATCTCCAGCGGGTCGCCCACTCGCGTGCTGATGCTGACGACGTTCGACATCGACGACTACGTGTACTCCGCCCTGCGGATCGGTGCGTCCGGATTCATGCTCAAAGACGCGCCCGCGGACGAACTTGTGCGCGCGGTCCGCGTCGTCGCGGCCGGCGACGCGCTGTTGGCGCCGTCTGTGACGCGACGGCTCATAGCCGAGGTCACCTCGCGTGCGACGCGGCCGGCGTCGGCGGCGGCCGATGTCCTGACGCCCCGCGAGCGGGAAGTGCTCGGATGCGTCGCGGACGGGAAGTCGAACGCGGAGATCGCGACCGAACTGTTCGTGTCCGAGCAGACCGTCAAGACGCACGTCAGCAACGTGCTCGCCAAACTCGGACTGCGCGATCGGGCACAGGCCGTCGTCTTCGCGTACGAGAACGGACTCAAGTAGCCTCCGCGTCGCCGCGAAAAGTGTTGTCATGGAACCGGTCGACGGTGGCGCGATGGGCGCCCCGCGGCGACGTGAGAGGACTTGCGCGATGGGCCGTTTCGGCATCCTGACCTCCGGAGGCGACTGCCCCGGCCTCAACGCGGTGATCCGCGGGACGGTGCTTCAAGGTGAGACGCTGCACGACCAGGAGTTCGTCGGCTATCTCCGCGGATACCGCGGCCTCGTGTACGGCGACGTGATGTCCCTCGACCGCGGCGTGGTCCGCGGCATCTCGTCGCAGGGCGGCACGATCCTCGGGACGAGCCGCTTCGGTCCGTACACCGAACCGGACGGCACCCCGGACAACATCAAGAGCCACATGCGCAGGCTCGGCGTCGACGGCGTGATCGCGATCGGCGGCGACGGCACGATGGCCGCCGCGAATCGGCTGTACGAGGACGGGATCCCGGTGGTCGGTGTGCCGAAGACCATCGACAACGATCTCGAAGCCACCGACTACACGTTCGGTTTCAACACCGCCGTCGAGATCGCGACCGAGGCCGTCGACCGACTCCGGACCACGGGCAACTCCCACAAGCGCTGCATGGTCTTGGAGGTGATGGGCAGGCATGCGGGCTGGATAGCGATGTTCGCGGGCACGGCAGGCGGCGCACACGCGATCCTGATCCCCGAGCACCCGGAGAGTCTCGAGCAGATCTGCGAGTGGGTGCGCAGCGTCCAGGACCGCGGCCGCTCACCGATGGTCGTGGTGGCGGAGGGCTTCACTCTCCCCGACATGGACGAGGCGCATTCCCACAAGGGGCTGGACGGCTTCAACCGTCCCCGACTCGGCGGCATCGCCGAGATCCTGGCCCCGCTCATCGAGGAGAAGACCGGAATCGAGACGCGTGCGACGGTGCTCGGCCACATTCAGCGGGGCGGCGTCCCGTCGGCGTGGGACCGGGTGCTGGGAACCCGTTTCGGGCAGGCGGTCAGCAACATGGTGGCCGACGGGGCCTGGGGACAGATGGTCGCCCTCCGCGGAATGAGCGTCGAACGCGTCCCGTTCTCCGAGGCCGTCGGCCACACCAAGAACGTCCCGCTCGAGCAGTATCTCGGGGCCCGAGCCATCTTCGGCTGACTGTCGCCGCGCAGGTCAGTCCTGCGGGATGACCAGCCACAGGACGAGGTAGAGCAGCACCTGGGGGCCGGGCAGCAGCATCGATGCGACGAAGGCGATGCGCACCCAGGTGGAGTCGACGCCGAAGTAGTCGGCGATGCCGCCCGCGACACCGCCCATCCACTTGTCGGTGCGGGAGCGGTGCAGGCGCTTGGCTGCGGTGGTCATGGCGTGTCCTCTCGGGGGAGTTCGGATCGGGCGGGTCGCCGTCGATCCATGTCTCAACGGTATGGACGCGAGGCGTTAACGGGCATCGGGACAATCCCCGATCTCGACCCCCAGATACGATGGACGCCATGAGTGCGGCTACCGACGACCTGATGGATTTCGACGACGTCATCGCGGCGTACAACCCGGTCATGGGCATGGAGGTCCACGTCGAACTGGGCACCGAGACCAAGATGTTCTGCGGTTGCCCGACGACCTTCGGCGGCGACCCGAACGCCCAGGTGTGCCCGTCGTGCCTGGCGCTCCCGGGCGCTTTGCCTGTCGCGAACGCGAAGGCCATCGAGTCAGCAGTCAAGATCGGTCTCGCGTTGAACTGTTCGATCCGTGAGTCGAGCGTGTTCGCCCGGAAGAACTACTTCTACCCGGACCAGCCGAAGAACTACCAGATCAGCCAGTACGACGAGCCAATCGCCTACGACGGCCACCTCGACGTCAACCTGGCCGACGGCACCGTGTGGCGGGTGGAGATCGAGCGCGCGCACATGGAGGAGGACACCGGGAAGTCGCTGCACATCGGCGGAAGCACCGGCCGCATCCACGGAGCCAGCCACTCGCTGCTCGACTACAACCGCGCGGGTGTGCCGCTTGTCGAGATCGTCACCCGACCCATCGAGGGCGCGGGCGAACGGGCACCCGAGGTGGCGCGCGCATATGTGACGGCCCTGCGCGACCTCCTGAAGTCGCTCGACGTGTCGGACGTCCGCATGGACCAGGGCTCGATGCGCTGCGACGTGAACCTGTCGTTGATGGACAAGGATGCCACCGAGTTCGGCACCCGCACCGAGACGAAGAACGTCAACTCGCTCAAGAGCGTCGAGGTCGCGGTCCGATTCGAGATGGGCCGCCAGGGCGCGGTGCTGTCGGCGGGCGGCGAGATCATCCAGGAGACGCGCCACTTCCACGAGACGGACGGGACCACGTCGGCCGGTCGCCGCAAGGAGACCGCCGAGGACTACCGGTACTTCCCCGAGCCCGACCTGCCGCCGGTGATCGCCGATCCCGAGTGGGTCGAGTCGATCCGTGCGACGCTGCCGGAGCTGCCGTGGGTCCGCCGAGCGCGCATCCAGGCGGAGTGGGGCGTGTCCGACGAGGTCATGCGCGACCTCGTGAACGTCGGGGCCGTCGACCTCATCATCGCGACGGCCGAGGCCGGCGCTCCCGCCGACGCCGCACGCAGCTGGTGGGTGTCGTTCCTCGCGCAGCAGGCCAACACTCGCGAGGTGGAGCTCGCTGACCTGTCGATCACGCCGAAGCAGGTCGCCGAGGTGATCGGGCTCGTCGCCGACGGCAAGTTGACGAACAAGCTCGCACAGCAGGTGGTCGTCGCCGTCCTCGACGGTGAAGGCGAACCGGCCCAGATCGTCGCCGACCGCGGTCTCGAAGTGGTCCGCGACGACTCGGCCCTCCAGAAGGCCGTCGACGAGGCGCTCGCCGCCAACCCCGACATCGCCGACAAGATCCGGAGCGGCAAGGTCCAGGCCGCAGGCAAGATCGTCGGCGACGTCATGAAGGCCACTCGCGGCCAGGCCGATCCGGCGCGCGTGAAGGAACTCGTCCTCGCCGCCTGCGGCGCCTGATTCGCGCGCCGCGAGCGGCGTTCACGCTGCCGCGTCGTTGTGAATCGTCAGCGTTCTCCTTGCGTGCGACCGGATCGGGTGCGTACCTCCGGGTTCGATGAACACGTGCGGCAAACACCGCCGCTCGTCGGACGTTCCGACCCCGCGACGTACGTCCGGATGATCTGTCCGAACGCATCCGCGCGGCGCTGTGCCGTGCACCGTGGATCGCGTGACCCGTCCGGCAGCGGCACCGGCCGCATCAACGGATCGCGCGCCGCCGACAATCCTTCCCCCGCCACCACTATCCAGCGAGATCGTCGAGGCAACCCGACCTTCGTCGTCAGAGGTCAGGGTCATCTCGTTCAGCGACGAATGCTCCGCGGCAGGCACAAGATCCGTCGCCGACTGTCGGTGGGCGACGGTACGGTCACGACAGGTGCCGGATGTGCCGGGTGCCATCCCGGCTGCGCCAAGTCCACCGCCTGCTCGGTTCCCCCTGTGGGGACCGGTGGTTCGGTTCGCCCGGACCGGGCGCTATCGAATTGTCAATGAACGTGCAGCTCCTCGCGCTACCGAAGAACTACATCCATGATATGAATCACCTCTGACAGATACGTACGTTCGACGTGTAGTCCGAACGGACGAACATCGAATTGATGGGTGACCTGGGATTGTGCTCCCGCAGGAACGTGCGCTGTGCGACGTCTCGACCCTTCGACTCGCACGCTCGCTCAGGACGGCGCTCCGCTCAACGAGCGGAGGGGAGTGAAGCCGTCAGGTGCGGTCGTCGGCGGGCGGTTTCGGCATGAAGATCGCGACGCGGTCGTCGGTGCCGACGGGTTTGGCGTTCGACGCGGTCTTGTTGACGGTGGCGAGTTGGAACGCGCCGCCGAGGGAGGTCAGTCGGCCGACGGCGCCGAATGTCTTGGACATGTCCTCGCTGGACGGTTCGGACACCGTCGGCTTGTTGGCCGACGGCTTCCCGAACACGTCGAGCCGCTTCTTGGAGGCGATCGACACCGTGATCGAATCGGTGCCGGTCGCGCAGCCGGTGAGGCCCGGACGGTCGGGCCAGGTCCAGAGGGTCTTCAACGAGTTCTGGGTCACGAGGGACAGTCGGTCGCCCGCGGCGCCGCTGTCGGCGACGTAGAGCCTGCCGTCGCTGCTGTCGCGGCACAGGGCCACGTTCGACCCCAGGCCGGACGCCTCGATCACCGGCTTCGGCGACGACTGATTGGGATCGATCGTGAAGATCTTGCCTGCGAGCGACGATCGGTCGTTCGCGGCACCGGGGTCTCCCGCGTCGCCGGTGGCGACGGTCAGCTCGTTCGGGCCGGTGAACGCGATCGAGCCGAGGTTGCCGGTCGAGCCCTTCGGGATGCCGGTCAGGACGGGTTTCACCGAGCCGGTCGACGCGATCCGGACGATCCGATTGTCGGACGGTGTGGTGATGAGGGCGAAGATCATCTGGTCCTCGGACCACGTGGGCGACAGTTCGAAGTCGACGAGCCCGCCGTCTCCGGACGCGTCGACGTCGACCTTCGCGATCGCGCGCTGCGGTCCGTATCGCTTGGACAGGATGATCTTGCCGGTGGTCCGTTCGGCGACGTACGTCGTCACGCCTTGTTCGTCGGCGGGCCGCAGTCCGGCGGTCGAGTCGAGGCAGGTCGCGATCACCGCCGGGTTGGGGTCGACGCACGGGCCGGTCGCCACGGGTCCGTCGTCCGCCGGGTTCTGCGGCGTCGTCGACGGCACCTGATAGACGTAGGTGGGCACGTCGCTGAACGTGCCGTCGGCCGCGGTCTTCTCCTGATCCTGGAAGCTCGCGCATCCGGCGACGCCCGCCGTCGTGACGACGGCGACGGCCACGGCGGCGGCGCGGCGCGACAGGACGGAAGGCAGGGGCATGCCGTCCACCCTAAACGATCGTTATCAAATCGTCGGGTGCCGCTCAGGCCGTACACATGGGGCTGCGCATAACCTCGGTTGTGTGAACAGCTTTGACGACAGTGATCCGACGCCGACGCGTGGACCTGTGCCGCGGCGGCCCCGTCGACCGCAGCCCGACCGGGACAGCTTCATCGAGCGGCACGGTCGTCGCCCCGCACCAGACCCGGCGCCGCTCGACGATCGTGCCGTGGAGGCGCCCGACGTCGTCGACGATCGACCGCTCGCGGAACCGGAGGCCGATGCGAACGACACGGTCGCGATCGAGCAGGCGTCGTCGCCCGCGGACGTGAACGACACTGCGGTCATCGAACGGCCGACGTCCGACGACGAACCGACAGAGGCGACGACGCGACTGCCGCTGAGCGACGTCGAGGTGACCTCGTCGAATGAGCCCGTCACCACCGAGCCGTTCGCCGGGGTCGACGACGAGAGCGACCGCCCGCGCGGTGAGCGTCGTACCGCGGAGCACCTGACGCAGGATCCGCTGCCGTACATCGAACCGCAGCCGACCACGCCGATCGAGATCCCCGAGTACGAGACCGAGCCTTTTGAACCCGAGCCGTCCGACGAACCCGTGGCGGTGAGCGTCGCCGAACCCGCACCGGTGCGACGCGGCACCCTCGACCTCGGCCTGCTGATCCTGCGGCTCGCCGTAGGCGGAGTGTTCACCGTGCACGGCCTGCAGAAGCTGACGGGCTGGATGAACGGTCCGGGGCTCGACGGATTCGCCGACTTCCTGCAGAACGCGGCCGATCCGAGCCGCGGCTTCGACCCCGACGTGACCAAGTGGCTGGCCCTCACGGCAGGGGTCAGCGAGACCGCGGGCGGCATCCTGCTCGTGCTGGGTCTGCTCACCCCGATCGCCGGATCGGCCGTCCTCGGCAGCATCCTCGTCGCGATGACCTACAAGGCGACCCTCGCGGGCGGCGTCTGGTTCTTCGCGAGCGACGGCGGCGGAAACGGCGTCGAATTCGAGATCGTGCTCGCGGCCGCCGCCGCGGCCCTCATCCTGACCGGCCCCGGTCTCTACTCGGGCGACCGCAGATGGGGATGGGCGCGTCGTCCGGCATGGGGATCGTTCGTGTGGCTGCTCATCGGAGTCGGCGCGGCGGTCGCCGTGTGGGTCGTGTTCAACGGAGCCAACCCGCTGGTCCGGAACTGATCACCCCCGTCTGCCGAACGAAGCCCCTGCACTCGCCGTCGAGTGCAGGGGCTTCGTCGTTGCCGGAGCCGAGGTCAGTCGACGACGCGGACGGCGCCCTTGTCGGCCGACGTCGCGAGCTTCGCGTAGGCGCGCAGAGCCTTCGTGACGGGACGCTGGCGTTCCTTCGGCTGCCACGGATGCTCGGAGGCCTCCATCTTGGCGCGACGCTCGGCGAGCGTCTCGTCGTCGAGGAGCACCTTCAGCGTGCGGGTCTTGACGTCGATGAGGATCTCGTCGCCGTTCTCGACCAGACCGATGTCGCCACCTGCTGCCGCTTCGGGGGAGGCGTGGCCGATGACCAGGCCCGATGAGCCGCCCGAGAACCGGCCGTCGGTGACCAGGCCGCACTTCTTGCCCATGCCGGTGCCCTTCATGAAGGCCGTCGGGTGCAGCATCTCCTGCATGCCGGGGCCGCCGGCGGGGCCCTCGTAGCGGATCACGAGCACTTCGCCTGCCTGCAGTTCCTTCGACAGGATGGCGTGGACGGCGTCCTCCTGGCTCTCGACGACGCGCGCCGGGCCCTGGAAGTGCCACAGCGCCTCGTCGACGCCTGCCGTCTTGAGGATGGCTCCGTTCTGCGCGATGTTGCCGTGCAGAACGGCGAGGCCGCCCTCGACGGTGTAGGCGTGTTCCTTGTCGCGGATGCAGCCGTCGGCGGCGTCGGTGTCGAGCGACTCCCACCGGTTAGACGTGGAGAACGGTTCGACGGTCCGGACGCCGCCCGGCGCCGCGTGGAAGAGCTCGATCGCCTCGTCTGTCGCGGTTCCGCTGCGGATGTCCCAATCGGCGAGGTACGCCTCCAACGACGGGGCGTGGACGGGGTGGACGTCGCGGTTCAGCAGGCCGGCGCGGTTCAGCTCGCCGAGGATGGCGGGGATGCCGCCCGCCCGGTGCACGTGCTCCATGTAGTAGTTCGGCGAGTTCGGTGCGACCTTCGCCAGGCACGGGACGTTGCGCGAGATGCGGTCGATGTCGTGCAGGTCGAAGTGGACCTCGCCCTCCTGCGCCGCGGCCAGGATGTGCAGGACGGTGTTGGTCGAACCGCCCATGGCGACGTCGAGCGCCATCGCGTTCTCGAAGGCCTGGCGGGTAGCGACGTTGCGGGGGAGGACCGACTCGTCGTCGTCCTGGTAGTACCGCTTGGCGATGTCGACGACCAGTTCTCCCGCGCGGGAGAACAGGTCGCGGCGGGCCACCTGGGTGGCGAGGGTCGAACCGTTGCCGGGCAACGAGAGTCCGAGCGCCTCGGTGAGGCAGTTCATCGAGTTGGCGGTGAACATGCCCGAACACGAGCCGCACGTCGGACACGCCGACCGCTCGACCTCGAGCAGTTCCTGATCGTTGACGTTGCTGTCGGCGGAGGCGACGATCGCGTCGATCAGATCGGTGCCCGGTCGGACGACGCCGTTGATGACGACCGACGTTCCGGCTTCCATCGGGCCGCCGGAGACGAACACAGTGGGGATGTTCAGGCGCATCGCCGCGTTCAGCATGCCGGGCGTGATCTTGTCGCAGTTCGAGATGCAGACGAGGGCGTCGGCGGTGTGCGCGTTGACCATGTACTCGACCGAGTCGGCGATGATCTCGCGGCTGGGGAGCGAGTACAGCATGCCGCCGTGGCCCATCGCGATGCCGTCGTCGACGGCGATCGTGTGGAACTCCTTCGCCACGCCGCCCGCCGCGACGACGGCCTCGGCGACGATCTCGCCCACGTTCTTGAGGTGAACGTGACCGGGCACGAACTGCGTGTACGAGTTGGCGATGGCGACGATCGGCTTCCCGAAGTCGTCGTCGGTCATTCCGGTGGCACGCCACAGGGCGCGTGCGCCGGCTGCTTCGCGGCCGACCGTGGTGGTCCGAGACCGAAGGGCTGGCATGAGTTCCTCGCTACGAATCGCTGAATAGTTGTCCCTGCCCCTGCCGGGCTGACGGCCGGGGACTGTCCTTCTACTTTACGCGCGTGGCATGCAGGCTATTCCCGCCGTCTTCGACGTCGCCGAGGTGCGCCGACCATTCGACGCCGTCGTGCCGAGCTGGTTGGGCGCGCCTGGTCAGTCCCGCGCGGCTCGACGCGCCTCGCGTTCGGCGGCGAAGGGATCGGGGACGCGCCCGCCGCTGGCCGCGGAGATGATCGGCATGTCGCCGAAGCCGACTGCGGGCAGGCGGATCTCGCGGCCGTCGGTGGTGACGGCCTGGACCGAACCCCATTTCCGGAAGCGGAGGCCCGCCACCTCGTCCCACGCGAGGGTGGTGGTCCGCAGGGTTCCGACGGCGATGATCCCGTCGGAGTCGACGTGCGTGCGCAGGTGATGGATCCACCACGCGATCGCGAACGGGATGACGGCGGCGAACGCGAACCACACGGAACCGCCCATCAGAATCACCACCACGAACAAGGTGACGGGGACGGCGGCGTACGCGAGCCGCGAGATCTTGAAGTCGAAGGCCGAATCGGTCACGGCACTCATTGTTCCATGTGGCCCGAATAGCGGACGCGGACGCGTCGCGGGCGGATTTGACTAGATCCGTCGCGCTGCTCTACTTTGTTCCGTGTGATGGATCAGAAGATTCTCGTAGTACTCGGTCGGCGCGTCAACGCCTGATCGGTCACTTCGTAGACCCTTCCGAAACACCAACGACGCGCCCCTCGACCAGCACCCGCTGTCGGGGGTTTTTTCTTGCCAGGACCCGGTGACCACCGCGTCGCCGATCTTGGGCGAGAGTGTCGGACACATTACTGGCACACGAGGATGAGGAACGTGCAGTGAGTAATCCAACAGCACACGGTTCGCCGCGGCCGCAGTCGCCGTCGACGGAATCCATGCGATCGGGCGGCGCGAGCGTCGCACCCGAGCGCGTCACCGGCGCACAGTCGGTGGTCCGCACGCTCGAAGAGCTCGGCGTCGAAGTGGTCTTCGGCATTCCGGGCGGTGCCGTCCTCCCGGTGTACGACCCGCTCCTCGACTCGACCAAGGTCCGTCACGTCCTGGTCCGTCACGAGCAGGGTGCGGGCCATGCCGCGACCGGCTACGCCCAGGTCGCGGGCAAGGCAGGCGTCATGATGGCGACGTCGGGCCCCGGCGCCACGAACCTCGTCACGCCGCTCGCCGACGCGCAGATGGACTCGGTCCCGGTCGTCGCGATCACCGGCCAGGTCGGTCGGGCGCTGATCGGCACCGACGGCTTCCAGGAGGCCGACATCAGCGGCATCACGATGCCGATCACGAAGCACAACTTCCTGGTCAGCTCGGCCGCGGACATCCCGCGCACCATCGCCGAGGCCTTCTACATCGCCGAGAGCGGCCGCCCCGGCGCCGTCCTCGTCGACATCCCCAAGGACATCCTGCAGGCGCAGACCACGTTCTCGTGGCCGCCGCAGTTCGACCTGCCCGGCTACCGTCCGGTCACCCGGCCGCACGGCAAGCAGATCCGGGAGGCCGCGCGCCTCATCCAGCAGGCCAAGCAGCCGGTCCTGTACGTCGGCGGCGGCGTCATCAAGTCGGAGGCGTCCGCCGAGCTGATGGAGCTCGCCGAACTCACCGGGATCCCCGTCGTCACCACGCTGATGGCGCGCGGCGCGTTCCCCGACAGCCACCCGCAACACATGGGCATGCCGGGCATGCACGGCACCGTCGGAGCCGTCGCCGCCCTGCAGCGCAGCGACCTGCTGATCACCCTCGGCGCGCGCTTCGACGACCGCGTGACCGGCCAGCTCGACTCGTTCGCCCCGGACGCCAAGGTGATCCACGCCGACATCGACCCGGCCGAGATCGGCAAGAACCGCGACGTCGACGTCCCGATCGTCGGTGACGCGCAAGCCGTGATCGTCGACCTCATCGAGGCCCTGCGCGCCGAGCACGCCACCGGCGGTTCCAAGCCCGACCTCGCCGCGTGGTGGGAGTACCTGAGCGACATCCGTTCGCGGTTCCCGCTCAGCTACGACGGCCAGTCGGACGGTTCGCTGTCGCCCGAGTTCGTGATCCAGCAGCTCGGTGAGATCGCCGGACCGGACGCCGTGTACGTCGCGGGCGTCGGCCAGCACCAGATGTGGGCCGCGCAGTTCGTCAAGTACGAGAAGCCCCGCACGTGGCTCAACTCGGGCGGCCTGGGCACGATGGGCTACTCGGTTCCCGCCGCGATGGGCGCCAAGGCGGCCGCACCGGAGAAGGAAGTCTGGGCCATCGACGGCGACGGCTGCTTCCAGATGACCAACCAGGAGCTGGCGACCTGCGCGATCGAGGGCATCCCGATCAAGGTCGCCCTCATCAACAACGGCAACCTCGGCATGGTCCGCCAGTGGCAGACGTTGTTCTACGACGAGCGGTACTCCAACACCGACCTGGCGACGCACTCGCGGATGATCCCCGACTTCGTCAAGCTCGGCGAGGCGCTCGGCTGCGTGTCGATGCGTGTCGAACGGGAAGAGGACGTCGCGCCCGCCATCGCCAAGGCCCGCGAGATCAACGACCGTCCCGTCCTCATCGACTTCATCGTCGGCAAGGACGCCCAGGTGTGGCCGATGGTCGCCGCGGGCACCGGCAACGACGAGATCATGGCGGCCAGGGACATCCGGCCGCTGTTCGACGACGAGGAGTCGGCGGGCGGACCCGTCGAGGTCCACGAAGTCATGAACGGGAAGGATTCGCTGTGAGCACCACCCATACGCTGAGCGTTCTGGTCGAGGACCGGCCGGGCGTGCTCGCGCGCGTGTCCGGACTGTTCTCGCGCCGCGGCTTCAACATCGAGTCGCTCGCGGTCGGCCCGACCGAACTCAAAGGGATCTCGCGCATGACCATCATGGTCACCGTCGACGACTTCCCCCTCGAACAGGTGACGAAGCAGCTCAACAAGCTGATCAACGTCATCAAGATCGTCGAGCAGGAGCCGTCGAACTCGGTCTCCCGCGAACTGATGATGATCAAGGTCCGCTCCGACGCGGCCAACCGCGGCGAGATCATCGACGTGGTCAACCTGTTCCGCGCGAAGGTCATCGACGTCTCGCCCGAATCGGTCACCGTCGAGGCGACCGGCACGTCCGAGAAGCTCGAAGCGCTCCTCAAGATGCTCGACCCGTACGGCATCCGCGAGATCGCCCAGTCGGGCGGTGTCACGCTCGGACGAGGACCCAAGAGCATGTCCGCGAACCGCTAGCGCGACAATTACAAGCAACCCACTTCTTATCAACCACCTTTCGAAGGGAAACACTGTGGCAGTCGAGATGTTCTACGACGCAGACGCAGATCTGTCGATCATCCAGGGCCGCAAGGTCGCCGTCATCGGCTACGGCAGCCAGGGCCACGCCCACTCGCTGTCGCTCCGCGACTCGGGCGTCGACGTCGTCCTCGGCCTCCGTGAGGGCTCGGCCTCGCGCGCCAAGGCAGAGGAGCAGGGCCTGAAGGTCCTCACCGCGGCCGAGGCGTCCGCATGGGCCGACGTCATCATGGTCCTGGCGCCCGACACCAGCCAGGCGTCGATCTTCACCAACGACATCGAGCCGAACCTGAAGGCGGGCGACGCGCTGTTCTTCGGCCACGGCCTGAACATCCACTTCGACCTGATCAAGCCGCAGGCCGACGTCACCGTCGCGATGGTCGCACCGAAGGGCCCGGGTCACCTGGTCCGCCGCCAGTTCGTCGACGGCAAGGGCGTGCCCTGCCTGATCGCCGTCGACCAGGACCCGACGGGTGAGGGCCAGGCCCTCGCGCTGAGCTACGCCTCCGCCATCGGCGGCGGTCGTGCGGGCATCATCAAGACCACGTTCAAGGAAGAGACCGAGACGGACCTCTTCGGCGAGCAGGCCGTGCTCTGCGGCGGCACCGAGGAACTGGTCAAGACCGGTTTCGAGGTCATGGTCGAGGCAGGCTACGCGCCGGAGATGGCGTACTTCGAGGTCCTGCACGAGCTCAAGCTCATCGTCGACCTCATGTACGAGGGCGGCATCGCGCGCATGAACTACTCGGTGTCGGACACCGCTGAGTTCGGCGGCTACCTGTCGGGCCCGCGCGTCATCGACGCCGACACCAAGGAGCGCATGAAGGCGATCCTCGCCGACATCCAGTCGGGCGAGTTCACCCGTCGCCTCGTCGCCAACGTCGAGAACGGCAACACCGAACTCGAGGGCCTCCGCAAGGCGAACGCCGAGCACCCGATCGAGGTCACCGGCAAGAAGCTCCGCGATCTGATGAGCTGGGTCGACCGCCCGATCACCGAGACCGCCTGAGTCTGAACGACCCGAACGGCCCCGCGTCCACTCCTGGACGCGGGGCCGTTCGTCGTTCTCGCTACTATCCTCTCGTCTACTGGAGGAAGAGGGATATCGCGATGACCGAAGTCCGGCACGAAGCCGTCACCACAGCGCCCCGCGACAAGCTGTTCGCGTACGTCGACGACTACAAGAACGTCCCCGAGTACATGCTCGGCATCACCAGTTTCGAGCCGACGACCGATGTCGACCACGGTAAGGGGTCGGTGTTCGCCGCGGCGTTGAAGATCGGTCCCAAGGAGCTCAAGTCGACGGTCGAATGCACCGAGTGGGTCGAGAACGAGTTGATCAAGCTCGAGTCCGTCTCCGGTTTCGGCGCGAACACGGAATGGTCGTTCCGCGACGGTGACGAGCCGGGCACCTCGGTGCTCAGCGTCGTCTTCGACTTCACCCTGCCCGGCGGCCTCGGAGGCAAGATCCTCGGCGGTCTCATCGGTCCCTTCGCCGATCAGGCGGTCAAGCACGTCGAGTCGAAGATCCGCGCCGCCGTCGAGTGATCGCGCCCTCCGTATCCGGGGGTCGACGGGGAAAGGCCCCCGTCGAGCGGAGCGGGTCAGGGATTCTTGGCGGCGGTGACGGCCGTCCGGATCGCTTCCTGACATTCGGTTCCTGCGGGCTCCGGGCCGACGCCGATGAAGAAGCTGCCGGGGCGGCCCTCGTCTCCGGGGAAGCCTGAGATCGAGAATCCGGCATCGACGTCGGCGCCGGGGAGTTGCACGCGGGTACCGGGCGACACGGAGGCCTGGACGAGTGGCAGCGACAGGACTGCGACCCCGCGTCGAGCGCCTGCCGTCGTGATCAGCACATGTGTCCGATGCAGCACCACGGCGACGTCGTGCTCGGCGTCGGGGTCGGCGCTGTTCGCGCGTCGTCCGAGGAGCCGTCCGACAGCCGACGAGGACGGACGGTTCACGCTGTGATGTAGCCAGACGGGTGATGCGGGATCGATGACGAGTTGGCGTCCGTCCGCGTGCGCGGCGATCGCTGATCGCATCTGTTCGGGAAGCTCTGCCATGGTGATCCGACCGGATGTGCGCTCGTACATCGCTGTCATCGGGTGAGCCTATCCAATGACGGTGGGCCGCGGAGGCGGTGGAGGTGGCCTGATCGGTCAGGCGTCGCCGTTCATACGTGCGGCGCGCTTGATCCGCGACAGCTCACTCGTGTTCTGGATCAACGACACCCAGTTGTAGACCAGCAGCGACAACACTCCCCACCAGCCGAAGATCAGGCAATGCGTCTGCGCACGCCAGAAGGCCGCCCGGATGTCGGCATATGTGCCCGTCGTCTGGACCGGCGTGGTCTGCGCCATGATGACCATGCCCGTCTGCTTCCGGAACACGGCCGTGTACACCGGCGGTCCGGGGGAGTACCCGCCCTGCCACTGGGGCGCCGGGGCACCGTAGGGGAACGGATTCGCCTGCGGATTGCCGTACGGGCTCGGGTTCGACGGGTAGGTCATCGGGATCGCTCTCTTCGGACGGACGTACAGCCGTGGACTGCGCAACGGTATCCCGGCCGGGCGACGACGTCGTTCCATCGAACGACCGTCTGGCCCCGACCGGCACGATGGGTGGTGCGAGGATGATTCCGACAAACCTGAAATGGAGGGAATCGTGACGGCTGCGGATCCGCAGGTCCACTATCCGAACCCGATCGCGTGGTCGAGGCCGGCTCGTGTGGGTGTCGTGGCGGCCGGGGTCGTGTCCTTCGCCGTGGGAGTTGCGTGCATCGTCCTCGGCGTCGAAGGGGTCGTGATCGGCCGCTGGTTCCAGGCCGGAGCCGGACTGCTCGCAGGGCCGGCGATCCTCATCGCCGTCGCGGCGATAGTGCGTCGTTCGGCGTCGAGGAAGGGGACGGGCATTCCGGCCGGACTTCCGTCGTCACCAGGCCGGGACGGACTGCGCCTCGCCACACCTAGGGGGTGGGCGCTGGCCGCAACGGTCATGTCGGCGCTGGTGGCGGCGGCGACGCTTTCCCTGTCCGTCGAGGCATGGCTTCGCACCGGCGGGTCGGACATGAACGTGTGGCGAAGGATGCTGTTCCCTGCGGTCGGCACGGTGACGGCGATCGCCATCGTGCGCGACGTCGCCTTCCGCCTCTCGGTCCTCGACAGTGGGACGGTGGGACTCACCCCGACCAGGATCTCGGTCGACAAGTCGTTCACAAGCGTCCAGGACATCCGCTGGGACGACATCACCAGTGTGACACCCGACGACGGACGAGGCGACAGGGCGCGGCGACTCAAGATCATCGTGACCGGATCCCGCGCCGAGCCGAGTCTGGTGATCTTCCCCGACGATCTCACGATCGGCGCCCGCGCTACGTTCTGGCTCGTCGACTTCTACTGGCGTCACCCGGAAGCGCGCTCCGAACTGTCGGACGATCGAGTGCTCGCCCGGCTCCGCGACGGATCGCTCGTCGAGCGCGACGGTCGGTGCATCTGACCGCGCCCGAGGTGGCTGGAGATTCGCCGGGTGACTGCACCCCGACGTCGACTGTGCCATCGAGTCATGGCATTGTGGTCTGCATAACATCAGGAACAAGAGCTTTCCTGATCGACGACCGCCCGAACCAGGAGACCACATGCCCGGCGTCCGCCACACCGTCACGACCGACACTCCGCGCGACGACGTCTTCGCCTACGTCGACGACTACCGCAACGTCCCCCAATGGATGTTCGGCGTCACCCGCTTCGAACCCGTCACCGACCAGACCTCCGGCCTCGGCGCGACCTACGACGCCACCATGAAGATCGGACCCAAGAACCTCAAATCGACCCTCCGCGTCACCGAATGGGAAGCGGGACGCGTCGTCGTCCTCACCTCCATCGCAGGGTTCGACGTCCAGACCGGCTGGCGATTCGCCGACGCCGACGACGGAACCACCACCGTCGACGTCAACTTCGACTACCAACTCCCCGGAGGACTGGCGGGCCGCGCCCTCGGCTCCCTCATCGAACCCGTCGTCGGCGGTGCCGTGCGTCAGACGGAGACCGCGCTCCGCGCGGCCGTCGAAGGGGCCTCGGCCTGAGAGACGAGAAAAGCGGGCGGGTCCTCGTGTCGAGGGCCCGCCCGCTTTCGCATTCGCTGGGTGCTACGCGACCTTGACGTTGCCGTAGCCCTGGCGGGTCAGGCGGGTCAGGATCGTCTTGCTGCTCGTACCGGTCTCCGGACCGACGCACGAGAGGAAGTAGTACGCGTTCACCATGCCGACCAGGCGGTTGCCGACGACGACCGGGCTGCCCGAATCGCCTTCGATCACGCACATCTGGCTGAAGTGGCTCTGACCATCCGAGAACCAGGTGACGCCGCACGTCTTGCCCGTCGTACGACCGGTCTTGCACAGAACGGTCGGGAATGCCACCGGACGGGTGTCGATCGAACGGATCGTCACACCGTCGACCGTGCGCGTCGGAGCGACCTTCGACGCGTCGAGACGGATGATCGCGACGTCGACGTCGGACGCGCTGTACACGATCGTGCCGATCTGACCGCGCTGCTGGAAACGCTCCGAGAACACCCGCTGACCCGGCTTGCCGCAATGACCGGCGGTCACCGCGATGAGCTCACCGCGATGCGCGCCCGACGTCGGACGACCCACCATCGTCACCGTGCACGCCGCAGCGGTATTGCCGCCCTTCAAGACCAAGATGCCCGAGCCGCCACCAAGCGGCACACGGGGCGCGGCGTCGGCAGCGCCGACACCGATGAGTGACGACACCATCGCCGCCACGACGGCGAGAACCACCATCAGCTTCTTCATTTTCACTCCACTCACGTTCTTGAAACGCACGTCCTTGAAACGAAAGATCCCCACGGCGCGCCGCAGACCCTCCCCACAATAGGCACACCCACCGACATAACCCCAGGCCAGAAACGGACAGCGGGTTGGTCGTGACAAAATCGATACGCCGATCGCAATGTACCTGTGCGGCGTGGCCGCCGCCACAATCGCAGATGGGCGGGTGTGAGCACACCGCCCTCGGCCTCTAGAATCGGGACTGCTGAACCGACGCGTGACATCGGATCGACGATGCCGCACCCCGACACTCTGGAGAACACTGTGACCGATGCCGGCCGCCCAGTCGTCCTGATCGCCGACAAGCTCGCCCCCTCGACCGTGGAAGCACTCGGCGGCGACGTCGAGGTCCGCTGGGTCGACGGCCCGGACCGCCCGAAGCTCCTCGAGGCCGTCGTCGACGCCGACGCCATCCTGGTCCGCTCGGCGACGACCGTCGACGCCGAGGTCCTCGACGCGGGCAAGAAGCTGAAGATCATCGCCCGCGCGGGCGTCGGCCTCGACAACGTCGACGTCCCCGCCGCCACCGCGCGCGGCGTCATGGTCGTCAACGCGCCGACCTCCAACATCCACTCGGCAGCCGAGCACGCCGTCGCGCTGCTCATGTCGACCGCACGTCAGGTGCCCGCGGCCGACGCGACGCTGCGCGAGCACACCTGGAAGCGTTCGTCGTTCTCCGGCGTCGAACTCTTCGACAAGACCGTCGGCGTCGTCGGCCTCGGCCGCATCGGTCAGCTCGCGGCCGCCCGCCTCGCCGCGTTCGAGACGCACATCATCGCGTACGACCCCTACGTGTCCGCTGCCCGCGCCGCACAGCTCGGCATCGAACTGGTCACCCTCGACGAACTCCTCGAGCGCGCCGACTTCATCACCATCCATCTGCCGAAGACTAAGGAGACCGCGGGTCTCATCGGCGCCGAGCAGCTCGCGAAGGTGAAGAAGGACGTCATCATCGTCAACGCCGCGCGTGGCGGACTGATCGACGAGCAGGCGCTCGCCGACGCCATCACCGAAGGCCGCGTCCGCGGCGCGGGCCTCGACGTCTTCGACACCGAGCCGTGCACCGACTCGCCGCTGTTCGAGCTGCCCCAGGTCGTCGTCACCCCGCACCTGGGCGCATCGACCGCCGAGGCCCAGGACCGCGCGGGCACCGACGTCGCCAAGAGCGTCCAGCTCGCGCTCGCGGGCCACTTCGTCCCCGACGCCGTCAACATCACCGGCGGACCGGTCGACGACGAGGTCGCCCCGTGGCTGGAACTGTCCCGCAAGCTCGGCGTCCTCGCGGGCGTCGTCGCGGGCGGCATGCCCACCAACCTGACCGTCGAGGTCCGCGGCGAACTCGCCGCGAGCCCCGTCGACGTCCTCGGCCTCTCGGCCGTCCGCGGCCTCTTCTCCGCAGTCGTCGACGAGCCGGTCACCTTCGTCAACGCGCCCGCCGTGGCGAGCGAGCGCGGCGTCAGCCACGAGGTGATCACCGAGTCGGAGAGCCCCAACCACCGCAGTCAGGTGGACGTGAAGGCCGTGTTCGCCGACGGCAGCACCGTCAACGTCGCGGGCACCCTGACCGGCCCGCGTCAGGTCCAGAAGATCGTCAACGTCAACGGTCGCAACCTCGACCTGCGTGCCGAAGGCCGCAACCTGCTTGTCAGCTACGCGGATCAGCCGGGCTCGCTCGGCAAGATCGGTTCGCTCCTGGGCGACGGCGGCGTCGACATCGTCGCCGCGGCACTCGCACAGGACGCCGACGGTGAGGGGGCGACCATGCTCCTCCGCGTGGACCGCGAGCTCGACGACGCGCTCCTCGCCTCCATCGGCGACGCCGTCTCCGCGACCCTCATCAAGCAGGTGGACCTCTCGTGAGCAATTCCCCGTCGCTTCGCTCGCCCCTGAAACTGGCAGTCATCGGCGGTGACGGAATCGGCCCCGAGGTCACCGCACAGGCGCTGAAGGTGCTGCGTAAGCTGCATCCCGACGTGACGACAACCGAGTACGACTTCGGCGCCCGCCGCTACCACGCGACCGGCGAACTCCTCACGGACGAGGACGTCGCCTCGCTCCGTGAGCACGACGCGATCCTCCTCGGAGCGATCGGCGACCCGTCGGTCCCGTCGGGCGTCCTCGAGCGCGGGTTCCTGCTGAAGCTCCGCTTCATCCTGGATCACCACGTGAACCTGCGGCCGTCGATCCTCTTCGACGGTGTGAAATCCCCGCTGGCGGGCGACCCGACGATCGACTTCATCGTCGTCCGCGAAGGCACCGAGGGCCCGTACACCGGCAACGGCGGCGCGATCCGCGTCGGCACGCCGAACGAGGTCGCCACCGAGGTCAGCGTCAACACCCGCTTCGGCATCGAGCGCGTCGTCCGCGACGCCTTCGCCCGTGCTCAGGCTCGCGGCAAGAAGCTCACGCTGGTCCACAAGACCAACGTGCTGACGTTCGCCGGTTCCATGTGGGCGCGGACCGTCGATGAGGTCGGTCGGGAGTTCCCCGACGTCGTCACCGACTACCTGCACATCGATGCGGCGACGATCTTCATGGTCACCGACCCGGGCCGCTTCGACGTGATCGTCACCGACAACCTCTTCGGCGACATCATCACCGACCTCGCGGCAGCGGTGTCGGGCGGCATCGGACTCGCGGCATCGGGCAACATCGACGCGAATCGCGTCAACCCGTCGATGTTCGAACCGGTCCACGGCAGCGCCCCGGACATCGCGGGCCAGAACATCGCCGACCCGACCGCGGCCATCCTGTCCGTCGCGCTGCTCCTGCGTCACCTCGGCGACGACGAGGGCGCCGCTCGCGTCGAGGCGGCCGTCGCGTCCGACGTCGCCTCCCGCGGTGAGACGCGCGGTTCCACCACCGAGGTGGGCGACCGCATCCTCGCGCTCGTCTGATCGGATTCAACGAAGGACCGCACCGGTTTGCTGTCGGTGCGGTCCTTTTGTTTGTTCGTGCTTTGGCAGGTGCCTCATTGAGACGCGAACATTGTCGACTGCCAGGGGAGTCCACTCAGCGAGACGCAAGGGAACGACGCGGGGTCGAGTTCCTCGTGCTGTCCGAGCGTCTTTGAAGCTGAGTCGCAGGCCAACCTAAGGCTCGTCGACGGCAACCGGCTCCTCGCGGCCGCGCACGGCGTCGCGTGGAACCAGCCCGATGGCGATCAGTGGCGCGACGGCGGCGACGGCGAAGGCCGCCGGATAGCCCGCGGCCTCGATGACGCCGCCGAACAGGGGAGTGGTGGCCGCGGTGGTGACGTATTGCGCGGTGTTCTGGACACCGAGGCTGCGGCCGCTCCACGACGGTCCGGCGAACTCGGCGATCGCGGTGAACGCCAGACCGTTGTCGGCGACGGTGCTGATGGACGCGACCACCATGACGGCAGCCGCGACCGGGCTGCCGATCCAATCGGTCAACGCGAGCAGTGCGGTGGTCGCTCCCGCGGCGACGGCGATCCAGCGGACGGGTCGCATGCGGGATCCCATGACGTCGGACAGGCGACCGGCGGCGATCCGGCCGAATGCGCCGGTCACCTGTGTCGCCGTGACGAGTGCGCCCGCGCCGAACGCCGACCAGCCGTGTCCGACGATCAGCCACGCCGGGACGAACGTCCACAGCATCGACTGCGGGATCACGAGCAGAACGCTGACGGCGTGGACGCGCTGCAGGAAGCGGGACCCGCGGTACGGGTTCCCCGAGATCGCCGCTGCCGAGCTCGCCGGGTGGGGCGGATCGACGACCGCCGCGGCCACCGCGACGAACCCGACGACGGTCACCGCGACGGGTACCGTGAAGGCGGCGGCCAGGCCCCACCTGTCGGCGAAGACGGGCATCGTCAACGCACACACGCCGATGCCGAGCGGCTGGGCCATCTGCCGCACGCCCATCGCGGTTCCGCGTTGATCGGCGGGGAACCATCCGACGACGATCCGCCCGCTCGCGCCGTTCGCGGCGCCCGATCCCAGACCCCCGATCAGCAGTGGGATCACGAGGGCCGAGAACCCGCCGCCGACGGCGGCGACGATCAGGGCTCCGGCGGTGCCGGCCAGTGTCACGGCCAACGACGCGAGCAGAACGCGCCGCTCGCCGAACCTGTCGAGCGCGGCCCCCCAGGCGATGATCGTCAACGTCAGGCCGATGGTCGGCACGGCGGCGAGGGTGGCCGCGTCGGTCAGCGACATCCCGTGGTCCCGGTGCAGGACGGGGATCACGTACGC
Source organism: Gordonia spumicola (assembly GCF_009932475.1). Classification (GTDB taxonomy): domain Bacteria; phylum Actinomycetota; class Actinomycetes; order Mycobacteriales; family Mycobacteriaceae; genus Gordonia; species Gordonia spumicola. The sequence continues at coordinate 1,913,328 of NZ_BJOV01000005.1, read as the reverse complement.
GACTCCGGCGGTGGCGCAGGTGGTCGTCATTGCGGCGACGAGCGAACAGACGAGCATCGTCCACCGTCGGGTCGCTGACATGGTCTCGGTCATCTGAACACCTCGCTCTGAATCTCAAATAGTGGAACTATCGTTTCATATTCTAGAACACGAAATCGGGTGCGTTAACCTTCGGGGTATGAAACTGGGTCGTGTCGCAAGTCCGGACGGCGTCGCATTCGTCGCCATCGAAGGAGAAGAGGGCCAGGAGACGGCCCGGGAGATCGCGGAGCACCCGTTCGGCGATCCCACGTTCACCGGGCGCACGTGGAAGCTCTCGGACACGCGCGTCCTCGCGCCGATCCTGGCGTCGAAGATCATCGCGATCGGCAAGAACTACGCGGCGCACGCGGCCGAGATGGGGTCGGAGGCTCCCGCGGACCCGGTGATCTTCATCAAGCCCAACACGTCGATCATCGGTCCGAACGTGCCGATCGTGCGGCCGCCGTCGTCCGACCGCGTCGACTTCGAGGGCGAACTCGCCATCGTGATCGGCCGCCCCTGCAAGGACGTGCCCGCCGCCAAGGCGAAGGACGTGATCCTCGGCTACACGGTCGCCAACGACGTGACCGCACGGGATCAGCAGGCGATCGACGGCCAGTGGGCGCGAGCCAAGGGGTACGACACGTTCTGCCCGCTCGGCCCGTGGATCGTCACCGACTTCGACCCGTCCGACGTCGCGATCCGCACCGAACTCGACGGCCAGACCAAGCAGTCGAGCCGCACGTCGTCGATGCTGCATTCCGTCGGTGAGATCGTCGAATGGGTCTCGCGCGTGATGACCCTGCTGCCGGGCGACGTGATCCTGACCGGCACGCCCGAGGGCATCGGCCCGATGACCGCAGGGCAGACGGTGTCGGTGACGGTCGAGGGTATCGGCACGCTCAGCAACCCGGTGATCGACAAGTGACCCGCCCCGGTCGCGTCGCACCGGTCGAGGTCCGCAACGGCGACGCGATCCTGTCGTGCACGGCCGCGGGCGACGGCCCGCTCGTCGTCATGGTGATGGGCACCGGAAGCCCCGGCCGTGTGTGGCACGCCAACCAGCAGCCCGCCCTGATCAAGGCCGGGTACCGGGTCGTCACCTTCGACAACCGGGGCATCGCTCCGTCGAGCGAGTGCGCATCGGGTTTCACCCTCGCCGACATGGTCGCCGACACCGCGGCCGTCATCGAGCACTTCGGCGGACCGGCCTTCGTGGTCGGGACGTCGCTCGGCGGCCGAATAACGCAGGAGTTGACGCTGGCGCGGCCCGACCTCGTTCGCGCCGCGGTGATGCTCGGAACGTACGGCCGGACCACGCCGCTGCTCAAGGCGTACAACGAGGGCGAGATCGCGCTGTTGGACGCCGGTCGGGACCTGCCCGCGCCGTTCTTCGCCGCCGTCACGGCGCATATGAACCTGTCGCCGACGACGCTGGCCGACGACCGGTCCGCGCGTGACTGGCTCGACATCATCGGGTTCGGCGGCCAGTCGTCCACGCCGGGCGTGCGGGCGCAGCTGAGCCTCCCCGAGCGGGACGAGAACCGCCTGGCCGCCTATCGGGCGATCTCTCGGCCGTCGCTGGTCGTCGGGTTCGCCGACGACCGGACGCTGCCGGTCCACCTGGCTCGTGAGGTGGCCGATGCGATTCCCGGATCGCGGTACGAGGAGATCCCGGATGCCGGTCACTTCGGCTACCTGGAACGGCCGGACGCGGTGAACGCGCTCCTCGTCGGGTATCTCGACTCTCAGCGCTGACACTCTCAGGGCCGAGAGCCGGCCGAGCCGACTGCCGTGAGCACGGCGGCGGCGGTGGCCGCATCGTCGACGGTGAGGACGATCGATCGACCCGTGCGACGGTGCACCTCCAGTGCCTCGCCGGAGCGGAGGATCACGCCGGTCCGCCCATTCGCCAGCCGGACGCCGTAGCCGCCGAACTGACCGATGGCCCGCACCGAGATCACTCGCACGTCGGTGATGTCGGCCGCCGCGACGTGCCACCGCGGGAATCCGGCGATCGACCGGATCGTCAATCCCGACGCGTCGACCCGGACGTGGAACGACAGTGACGAGGTCAGGGCGAGGACCACGATGAGCGATGCGACGGCGCTCGCCCACACGGCGGTCATGGGGAGTCCGCAGGCCCAGCCGACGACTGCGGTCCCGATCGAGAGTCCGGCGATCAGCCAGGTGAGCGCGAGGAGCCCGCGACTCGAGGTCTGCGTGCGCAGCCACGCCACTCGGTCTCCGGCTCCGATCGCGATCGGCTCGACGTGGCGGGGAGCTTCGGCGGGGGCGAGGTCGTTCGGCTGGAGTGTCCAGGCGATCGCGGCGGTGATCGACCCGCAGGCGGCGGCGACGGCGACGAGGACCATCGGCGACGGCGCCGCGCCGTCTGTCTGCGCGATCACCACGCCCGTCAGCAGGACCGTGAGGGAGACGGACAGGCTCGCGGCCGTCGTCGACACCCAGCGGAAGAACTGTCCGGGGGTGCCGTCGCGCAGCGGCAGGTAGTTGGCGACGGCGAGACCCGCGGGCGCCAGCCCGGCGATGAGGGTGGCGACGAGGACGGTCCACGCCGCCGCCCATCGGTCGACGTCGCCGTGCAGATTCCAATGGACGCCGATCCGCGTCGACGGCGGCGTCGACAGTGTCTGGACGGCGATCGCCGCGAGGGTCGCGACGATCGGGACGCCGAGGCCGCCGGCGAGATAGGCGCGGGTGCGGCGGGCATGGTCAGTACTGGGCATGGATGGCCTCCTTGATGAGCGCGGACAGGGTCTCGGGGGTGATTCCGGCGGCCGCGGCCTTGGCGGCGAGAGCCACGATGTCCTCGCGGACGTCGCCGAGGGCTCCCGCGGCGTCGGTGAGGACGGCCCCGCGGCCCCGTCGCAGTTCGACGAGCCCTTCGTCCCGCAACGCCTGGTAGGCGTGCAGCACGGTGTGGGTGTTCACGTCGAGGGCGTCGGCGAGCTGTCGGGCGGCGGGCAGGCGGTCCCCGGGGTGGGAGCGTCCGCTCACGACGTCGGCGCGGATGCTCGCCGCGATCTGTTCGAAGATCGGTGCGTCGCTGGCGGGGTCGATGTGGACGAGCATGAGATAGTTCTAGTTCAACTAGAACAACTAAGTCAATGATCCGGCGACCTGGTAAGCGGGCCCGCGGCCTGATGACATAGGCTGACCTGCATGACCACCGGTGAAAACGTTCGCGTCCGATTCTGTCCGTCACCCACCGGAACCCCGCATGTCGGGCTCGCTCGGACGGCGCTCTTCAACTTCGCGCAGGCCCGTCACACGGGCGGCACGTTCGTCTTCCGCATCGAGGACACCGACGCCGCGCGGGACAGCCAGGAGTCGTACGACGCGATCCTGGACGCCCTGCGCTGGCTCGGGCTCGAATGGGACGAGGGCCCCGAGGTCGGCGGCCCGTACGCGCCGTACCGGCAGTCCGAGCGCAAGCAGCTGCACCTCGACGTCGTCGCGAAGCTCCTGGAGGCGGGTGAGGCGTACGAGGCGTTCTCGACTCCCGAGGAGGTGGAGGCGCGCCACCTCGCGGCGGGACGCAACCCGAAGCTCGGCTACGACAACTTCGACCGCGACCTGACCGATGAGCAGCGCGCCGCCTACGTCGCGGAGGGTCGCAGTCCCGTCGTCCGCCTCCGGATGCCCGACGAGGACATCGCATGGGACGACCTGGTCCGCGGCACCACCACGATCAAGGCCGGGACGGTGCCCGACTTCGCGCTCACCCGAGCGAACGGAGACCCGCTGTACACGCTGGTCAACCCGGTCGACGACGCGCTGATGAAGATCACACACGTGCTGCGTGGTGAGGATCTGCTGTCGTCGACGCCGCGTCAGATCGCCCTGTACCAGGCCCTGATCCGCCTCGGCGTGGCCGACCTCGTGCCCGAGTTCGCGCACCTGCCGTTCGTGATGGGCGAGGGCAACAAGAAGCTGTCCAAGCGCGACCCGGAGTCGAACCTCTTCCATCACCGGGACCGCGGCTTCATCCCCGAGGGGCTGCTGAACTACCTCGCACTGCTCGGCTGGGGCTTCTCGAGCGACGAGGACATCTTCACCCTCGATCAGATGACCGAGGCGTTCGACGTCGCCAACGTCAACTCGAATCCGGCGCGCTTCGACCAGAAGAAGGCCGACTCGATCAACGCCGAGCACATCCGTCGTCTCGAGCCCGCCGATTTCGCGGCGCGCCTGCGCGCCTTCCTCGTCGCCCGCGGCGACCTGGTCGAGCCGATCGACGACGCGCAGTTCGCCGTCGTCGCCGATCTCGTGCAGACGCGAATCCAGGTGCTCGGCGATGCGTGGGGTCTGATCGAGTTCCTGTACATCGACGACGCCGATTTCGCGTTCGACGAGAAGGCCGCGGCCAAGAATCTCGGCGCCGACGCGGTGGCCGTCCTCGACGCGACGATCGCCGCCTGTGAGTCCGTGGAGCAGTGGGACACCCCGACGCTGGAGGGTGCGCTCAAGGCCGCTCTGATCGACGGTCTGGAGCTCAAGCCGCGCAAGGCGTTCGGACCGGTCCGCGTGGGCGTCACGGGCGCCGCGGTGAGCCCGCCGCTGTACGAGTCGATGGAGCTGCTCGGCCGCGAGAAGACCCTCGCACGCCTGACGCTCGCCCGACAGGTCGCCGAAAAGGCCGTCTGACCAGTCGATTTGTGGTTTGGGGTGGGGTTGTTGGTAATGTACTCCACGGCCCGAGAGGAGCCGGACGCCAAGCGCCCGGCGACGATCGGATCAAACCCTTGGGGTATGGTGTAATTGGCAACACAGCGGTTTCTGGTACCGCCATTCTAGGTTCGAGTCCTGGTACCCCAGCGATATTCGCAAAGTTCACGATCGTGTATAGTGGATCAGCGTGTGTCACAACTGAAAATGTTGTTCTAGGGCCCCGTCGTCTAGCGGCCTAGGACGCCGCCCTCTCAAGGCGGTAGCGCGGGTTCGAATCCCGTCGGGGCTACAGAGAAATGAAGACCCGGACCATTTGGTCCGGGTCTTCATTCGTATGTGGAGCAGTTCGCTCACTTCGTCGACATCCGCTCACTTCGGGAGGGGAGCGGATGTCGACGAGGGGAGCGGACTCGCGTTTGGGATGGGTCAGCTGTAGAACTCCGCGGTGGTGCCGCCGAGGGGGAGGGCGGGGAGACCGAGTTTGCCGTGATCCCAGGAGCGGATGCGGGTGGGCACGAGGCGGACGGCGACGCGCTTGTTCATCATGGCTTCGACGGCTGGCTTGAGATCGTCGGTGTACGGGCCGTTGTAGCGTTCCCAGACGTTGATGCCGACCTTCAGGCAGGTGTCGGGGTCGTCGTGGATCTCGACGGCGCCCTCGATGCTGACGCCGCGCAACGCGTCGTAGGTGAGACCGTCCTCGATGAGGGCGGTCGCGCGCGGATCACGGCGGAGATTGACGATCTTCTGCGACTTGGCCTTGGTCTCGAACCAGAGTTCACCGTCGATCACGGCGTACCACATCGCGAGGAGGTGGATGCCGTCTCGGCCGTGGGTGGCGAGGTTGGCGGTGCGGTGCTGCGCGATGAACGAGGCGATCTCGTCGTCGCTCATCACGATCTGTGAGCGCTGCTTTGTTCCCATTCTCGAACCGTAGCGGACGTCACAGTCGGGCGCTGATGGCGTCCGCCGCTCGGATCAACTCGGGCGCGAAACGCTCGCCGGGCCGACGCCCGAGCCGTCCGATGGGACCGGAGATGGAGACGGCGGCGACGACGGCGCCGGACGAGTCACGGACGGGAGCGGACGCACTGGCGACCCCCTCGATGCGTTCGGCCGCGCTCTGCGCCCAGCCTCGGCGTCGGATCTCCGCGAGCGATCGCTCGGTGTACGCGGAATCGGGGACCAACGCCGCCCGGAGGTCGGGTTCGGCCCAGGCCGCGAGGACCTTCGCCGCCGATCCCGCGGCCATCGTGAAGCGCGTGCCGACCGGGACGGTGTCGCGCAGGCCGGTCGGCGGCTCGGACGCCGCGATGCAGACTCGTTCGGAACCCTCCCTGCGGTACAACTGGACCGACTCGCCGGTGGCCTCCTGCAGCCGAGGCAGGACGAGGAGCGCCGCCTCACGGACGTCGTCTCGGGCCGTCGCGGCGAGCCGGGCCAGCGCAGGTCCCGGCGTCCAGCGACCCGTGTCGTCGCGGGTCAGCAGCTCGTGTACTTCGAGTCCGACGGCGAGGCGGTGCGCCGTTGCGCGCGGCAGTCCGGTGGCCTCGCAGAGCTCGTTGAGATTGCGTGGCGCGGCCGCGACGGTCGTCAGGACCGCGACAGATTTGTCGAGCACGCCGATTCCGCTATCCTTTCCCATAGGACGATACTAGCTGTCCAAATACTGAGATCAAATGCTGACGGCAGCCCCCGGAGGCGTTTGGAGAGGCAAGTGGCGCATGAATGACACGACTGCCAAGCCGCGGACCCTGGCCGAGAAGGTGTGGGACGACCACGTCGTCGTCCCGGGCGAGGTCGACGCGAGCGGCAACACCAACCCCGATCTGATCTACATCGATCTGCACCTGGTGCACGAGGTGACGAGCCCGCAGGCCTTCGACGGGCTCCGGGTGGCCGGACGCAAGCTCCGTCGCCCCGACCTGACGATCGCGACCGAGGACCACAACGTCCCCACGGTCGACATCTTCAGCCCGATCGCCGATCAGGTGTCGGCGCTGCAGGTGGAGACGCTGCGCCGCAACTGCGAGGAGTTCGGTGTCCGCCTGCACCCGATGGGCGACGCCGAACAGGGCATCGTGCACGTCGTCGGACCGCAGCTGGGCCTCACGCAGCCCGGCATGACGGTGGTCTGCGGCGACAGCCACACCTCCACACACGGCGCGTTCGGCGCGCTCGCGATGGGCATCGGCACCTCCGAGGTTGAGCATGTGATGGCGACGCAGACGCTGTCGCTGCGACCGTTCCGGACGATGGCGATCACCGTCGACGGCGAGCTGCCCGACGGTGTGACGAGCAAGGATCTGATCCTGGCGGTCATCGCCGAGATCGGCACCGGCGGCGGCCAGGGGCACGTCCTGGAGTATCGAGGACCGGCGATCGAGAAGCTGTCGATGGAAGCGCGCATGACCATGTGCAACATGTCCATCGAAGCGGGAGCCCGCGCGGGCATGATCGCCCCCGACGACATCACCTTCGACTACCTGAAGGGTCGCCCGCACGCGCCGCAGGGCGACGACTGGGACGCCGCGGTCGAGTACTGGCGCGGCCTGCGGACCGACGACGACGCCGTCTTCGACCGCGAGGTCCACATCAACGCGTCCGAACTCACCCCGTTCGTGACGTGGGGGACCAACCCGGGTCAGGGCCTGCCGCTCGGCGCCAGCATCCCGGATCCCGCCGACATCGTCGACGAGACGGAGTCGCTGGCCGCGGCCCGCGCCATCGAGTACATGGGCCTGACGCCCGGCACTCCGCTGCGCGAGGTCAAGGTCGACACCGTGTTCGTCGGCTCGTGCACCAACGGTCGCATCGAGGACCTGCGCGCGGTCGCCGAGATCCTCGACGGACGCACCGTGGCCGAGGGCATGCGCATGCTCATCGTCCCCGGCTCGATGAAGGTGCGGGCGCAGGCCGACGACGAGGGGCTCGGCGAGATCTTCACCAAGGCCGGCGCGGAATGGCGGATGGCGGGCTGCTCGATGTGCCTCGGCATGAACCCCGACCAACTGTCGGCGGGCGAGCGCTGCGCGTCGACGTCCAACCGCAACTTCGAGGGGCGTCAGGGCAAGGGCGGACGCACCCACCTGGTGTCGCCCGCCGTCGCCGCGGCGACCGCCGTGCGCGGCACCCTGGCCGCTCCCGCGGATCTGGTCTGAGGAGGACTGACATGGAACCGTTCATCACCCACACCGGCGTCGGCGTCCCGCTGCAGCGCAGCAACGTCGACACCGATCAGATCATCCCCGCCGTCTACCTCAAGCGCGTCACCCGCACGGGCTTCGAGGACGGACTGTTCGCCGGATGGCGCGCCGATCCCGGATTCATCCTGAACAACGAGCCGTGGTCGAACGGGTCGGTCCTGGTGGCCGGACCCGACTTCGGCACCGGCAGCTCCCGCGAGCACGCAGTCTGGGCACTCATGGACTTCGGCTTCCGCGTGGTCGTCTCGTCGCGTTTCGCCGACATCTTCCGCGGCAACTCGGGCAAGGCCGGACTCGTCGCCGCGCAGGTGGAGCAGGCCGACGTCGAACTGCTGTGGAAGCGTCTCGACGCCGAACCGGGCCTCGAGGTGACCGTCAGTCTCGAGGACATGACGGCCACCGCGGGCGACCTCGTGGTCCCGATCCAGGTGGACGACTACACACGCTGGCGGCTGATGGAAGGCCTCGACGACATCGGTCTCACCCTGCGGCAGACGGATGCGATCGACGCGTACGAGGCGAAGCGGCCGTCGTTCAAGCCGGTCACACTGTAGCCTCGCGATAGCTGCGAACACCCGCCCGACGCCGAATCCCGGTGTCGTGGCGGGTGTTCGTGCGTTCGGGCGAGTGCATCAAATTTCCCGAAGTCGCTCTGACACAACACAAGAACTCTCTACGGTGTGACGTAGCCGTCATGACTGGGCCGGCCGGTCGGCGTGATCCGCGGAGGTTTGGATGAACAAGGCAGAGCTCGTCGAGGAACTCACCAAGCGCCTCGACGCCGATCGCAAGACCGCGACGGCGGCGGTCGAGCAGCTGATCGACACCATCGTCCGGGCTGTCCACCGTGGAGAGAGCGTGACGATCACCGGATTCGGGGTGTTCGAGAAGCGGTCGCGCGCGGCTCGCGTCGCGCGGAATCCGCGGACGGGTGAGACGGTTCGCGTGGAGGCGACCGACGTCCCGTCGTTCCGGCCCGGAGCCCAGTTCAAGGCGATCATCGCCGGGGATCAGGAGATCTCCGACGACCAGCCGGCCGTCAAACGTGCGACACCGGAGCCAGAGGCGCCCGCGGCGGCGAAGCGGGCCCCCGCGAAGAAGAGCGCAGCGAAGAAGAGTCCGGCGAAGAAGACCGCAGCCAAGAAGACCGCAGCCAAGAAGACCGCAGCCAAGAAGACGGCAGCCAAGAAGACGGCAGCGAAGAAGGCTCCGGCCACGAAGAGCGCGGCCAAGAAGGCCGCCTCGAAATGAACGTGACCGCGTCGTTCCGGTCGGGGAGCTGAGTGCCGGTGCTCGGTCGGACCCGCAGATTCGGTCGGGCGACGCTGCTGGCCGCCCTCGGTGCGGTCGTCGCCCTCGTGGCGATCGCCGCCGTGATGCTCGGACCCCGCCTCATCGGCGACGAGGCGGAACGCGACCACGTCGCCGAGTTCTACACCCAGCCGGAGGGCGCCGCCGACGGCGCGCCCGGCACCCTCGTGCGCAGTGAGCGGCTCGACGGCGCGCTGCTCGGCACCACCGCGTGGCGGATCATGTACCGCACCCGAGACGTCGACGGCCGACCGGTGGTCGCGACCGGCATCGTCGCGACGCCGGACGGGACCGCGCCGCACGACGGGCGGACGGTGTTGGCGTGGGCGCACCCGACGACCGGTGTCGCCGACGCATGCACGCCGTCGCGCATGTTCGATCCCTACCTCGACGTCGAAGGCATCCGCGTGATGCTGGACCGTGGATACACCGTCGTCGCCACCGACTACGTCGGGATGGGGACCGAAGGGCCCGACTCCTATCTGGTCGGCGTGACCGCGGGGAACAGCGTGCTCGACTCCGTCCGTGCCGCGCGTGCCCTCGACGGTGCGCACGCGGGCTCGAAGACCGTCCTGTGGGGTCATTCGCAGGGCGGCCAGGCCGTGCTGTTCGCCGCCGAACGCGCGAAGACCTACGCGCCAGAACTGACCGTGCTGGCGGCCGCCGTAGCCGCTCCCGCCGCCGATCTGACCGCCCTGCTCGGCAGTCACCTCGACGATCTGTCCGGAACCACCATCGGCTCGTACGCGTTCTCGGCGTACTCGCAGGTCTACGCGGGACGAGGCGCACGACTCGACACCGTCCTGACGCCCGCGGCGATCGGGATACTCCCGCAGATGAACGCACTCTGCCTGCTCACCCAGAACAAGGAGCTGCACCGGATCGCCGCGCCGGTCGTCGGCACGTTCTTCGCCCACAACCCGGAGAGCGTCGAACCGTGGGCGACGCTCCTGCGAGAGAACTCCGCGGGCGGTCGGACGTTCACCGCGCCGCTCTTCGTCGCCCAGGGCGCGAAGGACAAACTCGTGCTCCCCGCCGACACCGAGCGGTTCGTCGCGCACGAGAAGCAGCAGGGTATGAACGTCACCTACCACTCGGCCGCCGACGGCGATCACGGCACCGTCGCGTACCTGTCGCTGCCCGCGTTGACGGCGTGGCTGAACTCCGTCGGAGCCTGAGAGTCAGGGCGCCCTAGTATGCCGAACCGTTAATCCGTTGAATAAGTATTCATAGTCCAATGGTGGTTGAGCCGGGCCGGAGCGATAGCGGAGGGTCGTGTCGAAACCCGGTGACATTCGCTGTAGCTGCAGTCCGACTACGCTGAATCGTCACGACGAAACAGGCGTGACCATTGAATTCATTGAGCGATGTCACCGAGTTCGAGCCGACCTCACCAGGTTTCGACTCGGCCCTCCGCTATCGCTCCGGTCCGGCTCAACCAGCATGAAGGTACGACTATTTATGCAACGGATTAATGGTTCGGGACACTAGTCGGCGAACGGGCTCGGGATGTGATCGACCGAGATCAGGGCGTCGCCGGTCGAGGTCAGCACCCACACGCTGCCCTTCCGGTTGCGCGAGGCGGGCAGGTCCACCCCGTCGCGTTCGGCCCACCGAGTGAGCACGGGCGGGATGACCCCGCCCTGACTGCAGACGGCGTGCACCGGGCCCTTCGACTCGGGCAGGGCCCCGCCGCTGCGGGAGGCGATGGCGAGGAGCCGTCCGAACGCCGCGTCCGGATCGTCGGCGTAGGCCTCCTCGGACAACAGCGGTTCGGTGACGATGTCCGTGCGGAGCGCGTCGGCCATCGGCTCGAGCGTCTGAATGCACCGCAGCCGGTCGGCGGCGTGGAGACGGTGCACACCGTACAGGCCGAGCACGTCGACGAGGGCCGAGGCCTGGCGTCGTCCCTCGGCGTCCAGCGGGCGCTGCCGGTCGTCGCCGCGGTACCGAGCCTTGCGGCCCGCTTTCGCGTGGCGGACCAGGATCAACGTGCGGAGACCGACGATGTCCACCGACGCGAAGTCGTGCAGCACACGGCGGTCGGCGGAGTAGCTGACGAGAGCGGTCGCCTGCTCCACCCCGACCCACCGCAGTTCGTCGCACTCGTGATTCGGCACGAAGTCGCCGCCCACGGCCGCGACCGCCCAATACCCGACCTTCTTCTGCGCGCCGGAGTGGAGGCGGTACTCGACGGTGCAGAGTCGATGGCCCATCCGAACCTCGTACCCCGTCTCCTCGACGATCTCGCGGGCCGCGGTCGCCACCAGCAGCTCGCCGGGCTCGGCCTTGCCCTTGGGCAACGACCAGTCGTCGTAGCGGGGACGATGCACGATCGCCACCTCGACGCCGACGGCCCCGTGCCGCCAGAGAACGCCTCCGGCGGCCCACACGACTCTCCGCGGCGAACTCATCCGGCCGGGTTCGGCTCCAGGTGGTGGCGCGTGCGCTGCGCCATCCGCCGTTGGTGGTCCCTGACCTCCTCGCCGACCGCGGGCAGTGCCTCCCACGCGCCGTCGGCCCGCAGCTCCCAGCAGCGGGTCCGCGGGTCCATCGCCGAGTCGAAGATGTCCTGGAGATCGGCGACCAGACGCTGGTCGCGAACCTGCACCATCACCTCCACCCGGCGGTCCAGGTTGCGGTGCATCATGTCGGCGCTGCCGATCCAGTACTCGTCCTGCGATCCGAAGTGCAGGATGCGCGAGTGTTCGAGGAACTGGCCGAGGATCGACCGGACGACGATGTTGTCGCTGATCCCCGGAACGCCCGGCTTGAGGGCGCAGATGCCGCGGACCATGACGTCCACCGGGACGCCTGCCTGCGACGCGCGGTACAGGGCGTCGATCACCTTCTCGTCGACGAGCGCGTTCGCCTTCAGCTGCACGCGAGCGTTCTCATCGCCGGCCTGACGGGCCGCGATCTCACCGTTGATCCGTTCGACGATGCCCTTGCGGATGCCCGCGGGCGCCACCAGCAGATTGCGGTAGTCCTGTTTGCGGGAGTACCCGGTGAGGGTGTTGAACAGGTCGGTGAGGTCGGCGCCGATCTCGGGCGCCGCGGTGAACAGGCCGACGTCTTCGTAGAGTCGCGCGGTCTTGGGATTGTAGTTGCCGGTGCCGATGTGGCAGTAGCGGCGGATCGTCGACCCTTCGCGCCGGACCACGAGGCAGGTCTTGCAGTGCGTCTTGAGGCCGACGAGGCCGTACACCACGTGCACACCCGCCTGCTCGAGTTTGCGTGCCCACTTGATGTTCGCCTGCTCGTCGAAACGGGCCTTGAGCTCGACGAGGGCGACGACCTGCTTTCCCGCGGCCGCCGCGTCGATCAACGCGTTGACGATGGGGGAGTCGCCCGACGTGCGGTACAGCGTCTGCTTGATGGCGAGGACCTGCGGGTCGGCGGCCGACTGCTCGATGAACCGGACCACACTGGTGGAGAACGAGTCGTACGGGTGATGGACGAGGACGTCGCCGTCACGGAGCGTGGAGAAGACGCTCTTGGGCGTCTCACGCTCACCGAACGCGGGGTGCGTCTTCGGGACGAACGGGCGTTCCTTCAGGACGGGACGGTCGATGCCGTAGATCTGCCACAGGCCGGTCAGATCGAGCAGGCCGGGCAGGGTGATGACGTCGGCCGGGTCGACGTCGAGCTCGCGCAAGAGCATCTCGAGCATGTGCTCGCTCATGTCCTCGCCGACCTCGAGGCGCACCGGCGAACCGAAACGACGCCGGGCGAGTTCCCGCTCGAGGGCCTGCAGGAGATCCTCGTCGCGGTCCTCGTCGACCTCGAAGTCGGCGTTGCGCGTCACCCGGAACACGTGGTGGTCGACGATCTGCATGCCGGGGAACAGCTCCTGCAGATTCGCCGCGATGAGCTTCTCCAGCGGCAGGAACAGGGCGGCGGCAGTGGTTCCGTCCTCGCCGATGCGGTCCGCTTCGCCGGTGAGGGAGTCGACGCGGATGAAGCGGCTCACGTTGTCGGGAACCTTGACGCGGGCGAAGTGTTCGCCCGCGTCGCCGCTGTCGCGGACCGTCACCGCGAGATTCAGGCTCAGGCCGGAGATGTAGGGGAACGGGTGCGCGGGGTCGACCGCGAGCGGGGTCAGGACCGGGAACAGTTCGTTGTGGAAGTGCTCGCGCAGTCGCCTGCGCTGGTCGTCGGTGAGATCGGCCCATTCGACGATGTGGATGTTCTCGGCGGCCAACGCCGGGGTCACCGACTCGAGGAACACGCCTGCGTGTCGGGCGGCGATCTTCTGCGACCGGGCGGCGATCATCTGCAGCTGCTCCCGCGGCGACCGTCCGTCGGCGGAACGGACCGACAGGCCGGTCTCGTCGCGGCGTTTGAGTCCGGCGACTCGGACCATGAAGAACTCGTCGAGGTTGGACGCGAAGATCGCCAGGAACTTGGCCCGTTCGAGGAGCGGCATCGACACGTCCTCGGCCAGCGCGAGGACCCGCGAGTTGAAGTCGAGCCAACTCAGCTCGCGGTTCAGGTAGCGGTCCTCGGGGAGGTCCGCGTCGAGATCGGGGACCACGGTCTCCGCGGGGAGTGCCGCGGGCAGGTCGGCGAGGGACTCGTCGTCGATGTCGTCAGCTGGGCTCACCGGATCATTGTGCCGCATGGTTCGCGGGTTGTCTCGCCGACGGCGGGTCAGCCGCCGAGGGCGTGTCGGGTCCGTGGACCGAGGCCGAGCGACCGGGCCGCGGCGAGGTCGGCGGGGGTGTCGATGTCGGTCCGCAGGTCGGGCCATCGGAGACGGTCGGGGTCGAGTTCGACGGCGCCGGCGGCGCGGTGCGCCCGTGCCGAACCGCCGCCGAACAGCGGCGCGAACCCGCGGACGGCGACGAGCATCGCGGTGCCCGATCCGTCGCGGTCGGCGACGAACGCGGCGGGCGCGTCGTCGAGGCTGGCCGCGGCGTCCAGCGCGGCGCGCAGCGAGTCCGGACCGAGGGCGGGCAGGTCGGCCTGCAGGTAGACGATCACCGAGGCGTCGGTCGCCGCCGCGCCGCGGGCGAGGGCGGCGTTCAGCGGCGTCCACCCCGCGGGCGCGTCGACCGGCTCGTCGACGGCGGTGGCCCCGGCACCGGCGGCGATCTCGTGGACCCTGGCGTCCGGGCTGACGACGACGACTCGTCGTGGCCCGATCGCGGTGACCGCGTCCAACGTGTCGGCCAGCATGGCCGCGACCAGCGTCGGACGGTCGTCGTGCGCGCGCGGAAGCGGGCGCAGTCTGCTCTTGGCGTCGTCGAGCGCCTTCACCGCGAGCACGACCGCCGCGTCGTCGAGCGTGGATGGAACTCGCATGTCGACCATGGTGCAGCATGTGTTCGGCCGACGTCGGCTCGGGTGATTCTCCCGATCGGCCGGTGGCGTCCGACTAGGCTGGTCACCACTTGCAACGAGGATCGGCAGAGGAGTGCGTGTGCGTGCTGTGGTGATGGGTTCCGGATCGTGGGGCACGGCGGTGGCGAAAGTCCTCGCCGATGCGGGCAACGACGTCGTCATGTGGGCGCGGCGCCCCGAACTGGCCGAACAGATCACCACCGGTCACGAGAACGGCGACTACCTGCCCGGCGTCACCCTGCCCGCGAACCTGACCGCGGTCAGCGATCCGGCGGCCGCCCTCGCCGACCGCGAGCTCGTCGTGTGCGCGGTGCCGTCGCAGTCGTTGCGCGACAACCTCGCGCAGTGGCTCGAGCACCTGTCGCCCGACGCGATCCTGCTGTCGCTGGCGAAGGGTGTCGAGGTGAGCACCGGGAAGCGGATGAGCGAGGTGATCGCCGAGGTCAGCGGATTCCCGGCGCGTCAGATCGCGGTGCTGTCGGGCCCGAACCTCGCGAAGGAGGTCGCTCAGGAGCAGCCCGCGGCGACGGTCATCGCGTGCGTCGACGAGGATCAGGCCAAACGCGTGCAGGAGGCGTTCGCGACGGGCTACTTCCGCCCGTACACCAACACCGACGTCGTCGGCACCGAGATCGGCGGCGCCGCGAAGAACGTCATCGCGTTGGCCTGCGGAATCGCGGCGGGCATGGGCTACGGCCAGAACACGATCGCCACCATCATCACCCGAGGCCTCGCCGAGACGATCCGCCTGGGCGCCGCGCTCGGCGCCGACATCACGACCCTCGCGGGCCTCGCGGGCATCGGCGACCTCGTCGCGACCTGCTCGTCGCCGCTGTCGCGCAACCGGACGTTCGGCGCACGCCTCGGCGAAGGCGCCACCCTCGACGAAGCGCAGGCCGCGACCAACGGCCAGGTCGCCGAGGGCGTGAAGTCGTGCCGCTCGGTCCGTGCTCTCGGGCAGCAGCACGGCGTCGAGATGCCCCTCACCGAAGCCGTCTACCAGGTCTGCAACGAAGGCATGACGGTCCAGGAGATGGCCGTCGCACTCCTCGGCCGCAGCCCCAAACCGGAAGTGTACGAAGGACGCGGCTGACGCCGTCGGTTCCTTCCCGCTCCTGCTCTCGCTTCCCGACCACGGACAGTCCGTGAGCGGGAAGCGATGCTCGGGGCGTGAGTCAGTCGATGATCCGTTGCGCGCGGGCGGCGCGGAGCCAGTCGGGGAACTCGCCGAGGAGACGGGCGTAGAGATCGGCGTCGCTGATGCGGTCGAGGTCGTCGATCTGGAAGAATCCCGCGTTGTCGACGACGCGTCCGGCCAGGGTGTCGAGCTCGGTGAGGACGCCGAAGTTGTTCTTCCCGAGCCCGATGAACTGCCAGAACACCGGGAGGCGCGCGGCGTCGCCGATGAGACTCCTGATCAGCGGGACCTTCGAGTAGAAGCCGCCGTCGGTGAAGAACAGCACCAGGACGGGCTGGCGGTCGGGCAGATCGTTGAGGATCGCCTGCATGATCGGCAGTTCCTCGTTGACCGCGCCGATGCGCTTGTACTCGATCGGTGCGGACAACGGGGCGCCGTGCGTGCCGTTGAGGTGGACGAACGTGTCGATCCACAGATCGGCCTCGGCGACCGTCACGTCCGGTAGCTTCACGTACGACTTCGCGTACAGGTAGGCCTCGAGAGCGCCGTCGCTGTCGAGCTGCGTCGCCACCGGAACCATGCGCTCGACGGCCCGGCGGACCGTGCCCCGCCGATACAGCGACGACATCGATCCGGTCTTGTCGATCACCATGATCACGCGGGCCGTCGCACCCGCCGCGCCCTTGGTCAGCAGGACTTTGTGGACGGCCTCCTTGCGCAGGTTCAGCGTCTGCCGCTTCTCGAGCGACAGTTTCTCCTCGCCCTTGACCATGCGGACGGTCGGGGCGGCAGGCGGCTGCGGGGCCGCAGGCGCGGGGGCGGGCGCTGACGGGGCGGGCTCCTCGTCGACCGTGACACCGAGTTCGCGGACGAGGGCCGCGAAACCCGCGGTCCAACCGGCGGACTCGCTGCGGACCTTCCACTGGCCGTTCCGGCGGTACACCTCGACGAGGATCGCCGCCTGCTCGGTCGTGAGTCCCTCGGCCGGGGCGACGATCACCGACCCGTCGTCGCAGGCGATCGTGGTCGTCACGGGCGACGACGACAACGGCGTGTCGGCAGCGACGGCGATCGCGACGCGCTCGACATCGGCGGGAATCGCGCCGAGATGAACGGTGACCTGAGACGGGCCGTCCAACGTGATCGAGCCCTCGGGCGACCGCGGTTGATTGAAGAACACGAAGTCGGCGTCCGACCGGACCCGCCGATCCTCGCGCAGGGCGAAGGCGAGGATGTCGGCGTTCGCGCCGCTCACCGTGATCGTGAGTCGACCGGCGGCGGCGGGCAAGGTGACGTTCTGGCCGCGAGCGAGCGGTGCAGGCATGGCGCTACTTTCCGAAGTCGAGAGGGGCACGGACGAGATGCTTCGCTATCAGGTTCGACACGTCGGTGATCGGCGCGTTGCCCGCCCCGGCGGGGACCCACATCGCGATGTACGGGCGATGATCGACGCACACGTACACCTGGCCGCGACCCTCGATGGTGTCGGTCATGAACCACTGCACCGGATCGATCACCTGCAATGAACTCGTCGGGGCGAGTTCGCCGGGCCGGGTGACGCCGCACCGAAGCACGATCGGTTCGGAGTCGTCCTTCGTCCACCGAACGGTCGTCCCGTCGACGGTCTTGCCGCCGAAATCGCCGAGGGCGTCCGGCAGCAGGTCGATGAATGCCGGACACTTGTCCGCCCCCTCGGCGCCTGTCGTCGAATAGCTGTCGACGGGGATCGGATCGGGGTCGGCGTGCCGCGAACCCTTGATCGCCGCGAAGGTGATGAAGAGGGCGATCACCGCGACCGGAACGGCCACGAGCGTCGCGATCAGCGCCGGGCTCAGTCGTGCGTCCGCGCGGACGTCGTCGTCATCGGGGGTAGTCGCCATGCGTCCAGCGTAGGACTGCCGGTGCGGGCCCGTAGGATCGGGCCGTGACGACTGTGGGCGAGATCGGCGAACGCGAACTGATCGCGCGGTTCACGCGGGCCGCGACCCGCACGCGGACGGACGACGTGGTGATCGGGTCGGGCGACGATGCCGCGGTGTTCCTCGCGCAGGGCCCGGTCGTGGTCAGCACCGACACCGCCGTCGCGGGCAGGCACTTCCGGTTCGACTGGTCGACGCCCGATCAGATCGGCGCCCGCGCCGTGGTCCAGAGCGCGGCCGACATCGCCGCCATGGGCGGACGACTCACCGGCGTGACAGTGTCGATCGGCTGCCCCCCGGAGACGGCCGTCGACCGTCTCCTCGCCCTCAACGCGGGCATCGTCGGACAGACCCACGCGTACGACGCACGGGTGCTCGGCGGCGACCTGGTGTCGTCGCCGACGGTCGTCATCACGGTCACCGCGATCGGCGTCCTCGACGACGTCGCGCCCGCGACCCTCGCCGGGGCGCGGCCGGGCGACGTGCTCGCGGTCAGCGGCCCGCTCGGGGGCGCGGCGGCCGGGCTCGCTGTCCTCGCCGCAACCGAGCACGGGGCCGACCCGTCGCTCGTCGTCGATCACGCCGAGGCCGTCGCCGCGTACCGGCTCCCACAGCCCGATCTCACCGCGGGTCCCACCGCGGCCCGCACCGGCGTCTCCGCGATGACGGACGTGTCCGACGGCCTCGTGGAGGAGATCGTCACGGTGGCCGCGTCGTCGGGCGTCCGGCTCGACGTCGACTCGGCAGCCGTCCCCCGGGCCGACTGGTTGGACGCCGCGGGCGCGGCACTCGGCGTCGACCCGGTGCGGTGGGCGCTCGGCGGCGGCGAGGACCACGTCCTGCTGGCGACGTTCACCGCCGGAGCCGTGCCGGCCGGCTGGGTCGTGATCGGAGCGGTGTCCGAGGGGAGCGGAGCCCACGTGGACGGCGAGCCCGTCGGCGCCGTTCGGGGCTGGCAGTCGTTCACCGAGACCTGATCGAGTGCTTAGATCGACGCATGGCTGTCTATGCGCTCGGCGATCGCGAGCCGACTCTCGGTGACGACGTGTTCATCCATCCAGACGCGACGGTGATCGGCGCGGTGACGCTCGGCGACGGTGTGTCCGTGTGGCCCGGAGCCGTGCTCCGCGGCGACTACGGGACCATTTCGATCGGCGCCCGCACCAACATCCAGGACGGCACCGTCATCCACTGCACGTTCGTCGACGCGACCGTCATCGGGGCCGGATGCGTCGTCGGCCACAACGCGCACATCGAGGGTGCGACGATCGGCGACGACTGTCTGATCGCGTCCGGCTCGGTGGTCCTCAACGGGTCGACGATCGGAGCCGGTTCGGTCGTCGGCGCGGGCGCGGTGGTCCCGTACGGCTTCACGATGCCCGACCGGTCGATGGCCCTCGGCGTCCCCGCGAAGATCCGGGAAGGACACGTCGTCCCCGAGGGACACGTCGCTCAGAACACCGAGCTGTACTTCCAGAACGCCCAGTTCTACCGCGACAACCTGCGAAGGATCGACTGATGGCACGCACCCCGCTCATCGACCTCCTCGACCCGGGATGGGCGCGGGCGCTCGCACCCGTGGAGGACGTGATCGCCGCGATGGGCGACTTCCTGCGCGCGGAGAACGCGGCCGGACGCGGATACCTGCCCGCGGGCAAGAACGTCCTGCGGGCGTTCACGCAGCCGTTCGACGACGTCCGCGTCCTCATCGTCGGACAGGACCCGTATCCGACGCCGGGGCACGCCGTCGGGCTGAGCTTCTCCGTCGCGCCCGAGGTCCGGCCCATCCCGCGGTCGTTGCAGAACATCTACGCCGAGTACTGCTCCGACCTCGGCTATCCGCAGCCGACCAACGGCGACCTCACCCCGTGGGCGGACGCGGGTGTCCTACTGCTCAACCGGGTGCTCACGGTCGCGCCGGGCGACGCCGGTTCGCACCGCCGCAAGGGCTGGGAGGCGGTCACCGAGTGCGCCATCCGGGCGTTGGCGTCTCGCGATGAGCCGCTGGTGGCGATCCTGTGGGGCAACGACGCCCGCAGTCTCACCGAGTGGCTGCCCGACGTGCCGACCATCGAGTCGGTGCACCCGTCGCCGCTGTCGGCATCCCGCGGCTTCTTCGGCTCCAAGCCGTTCAGCCGCGCCAACGAGGAGCTCCTCGACCTCGGAGCCGACCCCGTCGACTGGCGCCTTCCGTAGTGTCGCGTTCCTCGAGACGCGACCGCCGGTCCGTCGAGCGCAGTCGAGACGTGGTCAGCGCACCCCGCGGAAGTCGGGAGCGCGCTTGGCAAGGAACGCGTCGACGCCCTCGACGCCCTCGGACGTCACCGACAGGCCCGCGATGGACGCCGACTCGGCGTCCATCTGATCGGTGAGAGTCCGGCCCGCGGACGCGTGGACGAGGTCGCGGACGGCGGCGAACGATCCGCGCGGACCCGCGGCGAGTGTCGCCGCGGTCGCCTGTGCGGTGGAGGCGACATCGGCGTCGTCGACCACCTCGGCCAGGATGCCGAGGTCGAGTGCGCGCTGAGCATCGAGGATCTGATCGGTCATGATGATGTGCCGAGCGCGGGCCGCGCCGACGGTGCGGGGGAGCGCCCATGACATTCCGCCGTCGGGCGAGAGCCCGATGCCGGGGTAGGCCGGACGCAGTCGGGTGCCGGTTCCGCCGATCGCGATGTCGGCGTGCAGGACCAGACTCATACCCGCGCCGGCGGCCCAACCGCTGACGGCGGCCACGACGGGCACCCGCGTCTGATAGAGCACCTTGATGAAGTAGTGCAGGTCGTCGGCCAGCCCGCGAAGGTACTCGCCGCGATCGTCCGCGGCGGCGAACCGTGCGACGTTGCCGCCCGCGCAGA
Organism: Gordonia spumicola; assembly: GCF_009932475.1. Taxonomy (GTDB): domain Bacteria; phylum Actinomycetota; class Actinomycetes; order Mycobacteriales; family Mycobacteriaceae; genus Gordonia; species Gordonia spumicola. Next base: position 1,892,834 of record NZ_BJOV01000005.1, on the reverse strand, counting down.
AGTTCTTGCCCGTGCCGGTCAGGAGTATCGCGCCCGCCTCCCGTACGCCGCGCGTCACCTCGAGGAGGGCCCGCGTTCCGGCGAGGATCAAGTCGTGGTCGAGTGCCGTGCCGTTGTCGGCGGTCGAGACGGGCAGCGTGAGGACGCCGTCGGCGTCGAGCGTGATGAGTTCCGAAGCGGGAGAGGTCATTCCCGGAGTCTACGGTGGACGGCAGACGACGAGAACGCCGCCCGGGCGAACCCGGACGGCGTTCTCGAAAGTCGAAAGGCTGAGCGAATCAGGCGTTGACCTTGCCGGCCTTCAGGCACGAGGTGCACACGTTCTTGCGCTTCTTGTTGCCCGGAGCGACCTCGACGCGCACGGACTGGATGTTCGGGTTCCAGCGGCGGTTGGTGCGGCGGTGCGAGTGCGAGACCGACTTGCCGAAGCCGGGGCCCTTGGCGCAAACGTCACAAACGGCAGCCATAGCGAACTCCTTGGTAGAAATCTTTGATCGTGGTCTTGCCCGGTCGATCGCGGAGACATGGATGTCCCTCACCGCCGACGGGCAACCCGACAAGAGTAACCGGTTCGACCTGTCGGGGCCAAATCGGTCCGTGGACCGCCGGTGATCCACGGGAGTGTCGGGGGTCGACGGTACCCTTTCAGGCACAACTCGCATCGGCCGCAGGCGCCGATGGCAGACGTGGTCGTGTGCGCGAGAGAGTGCTGGTGGACGTATGACGAAGAGTGCGAACGCGGTCAACCCGCAGCTGATCCGGGACTGGGCGCACGCGTGCGCGGCGGGACTCTCCGCCATCCGCGGGGAGATCAACGATCTCAACGTGTTCCCGATTCCCGATTCGGACACCGGAAGCAACATGGCGAACACGATGGCCGGGGCGGTCGCGGTGCTCGATGAGACGGCGTCCGACGCCGACCTCTCGACGGTCACCCGCGCGCTCGCCGACGGCTGCGTGTCCAACGCACGGGGCAATTCGGGCGTGATCCTCGCGCAGCTCTTCGTCGGACTCGCCGACGCCGCCGACCTCGGCATCGCCGAAGACGATCTGAGCTTCAACAGACTCTGCACCAACGGTCTCCGGCTCGCGGCGCTGTCCGCGCGACGCGCGGTCAGCGAACCGCGGGAGGGCACCGTCCTCACCCTGCTGAAGGTCGCCGCGGCGACGGCCTCGGCGCACATCGCCCAGTCGCCGGCCGACCTCGTCCGCGCCATCGCCGACGACTCGGCCGAGGCCCTGGACCTGACGACCGAGCAGATGCCCGAACTCGCGAACGCAGGCGTCGTCGACGCGGGTGCGCGTGGATTCCTCGCCATCGTCGACGCCATGGTCTCGGTCGTCACCGGCGTCGCCAACAAACGGCGCGTCTACCGCGGGTCGACCGTCGGCCCCGGCGGATTGGTGGATCAGTCGTGCTCGGCCGACGGCGACACCGCTTTCGAGGTGATGTACCTGCTGGAGGGCGCGGACGCGAAGCAGATCGCGGGCCTGCGCGACAGGCTCGGTGAACTGGGCGACTCGATCGTGATCGTCGGTGACAGCTCCGATGTGTCGGAACGCTTCTCGGTGCACGTGCACACCGACGAGCCGGGGGCGGCGGTCGAGGCCGGACTGGCACTCGGCGACATCCGGGACATCCGGATCAGCTGCTTCGTGCTCGACGCGCTGAAGGCCGCTCCCGGAGCGAACGAGCCGCCGCCGCGATTCAAACGCGCCGTCGTCGTGCTCGTCACGGGCGACGGCGCGGAGGAACTGTTCGCCGCCGCAGGGGCCTCCGTCGTGCGTGCCGACCACGGAGTCCATTCGGCGACGCTGGCCGAGGCCATCCGGGCCACGGACAGCGCACACGTGATCGTCATGGGAAACGGGATGATGTCGTCGCAAGACCTGGTCGCGGTCGGAGCCGACGCCCGGTCGACGCAGCGGTCGGTCGTGTTCCTCCCGACCTTGTCGATGGTGCAGTGCCTGTCGGCGATGGCCGTCCACGATCCGGGCGAGGAGCCCGACGTCGACGCCTTCGCGATGGCCGAGGCGGCCGCTGCCACCAGGTGGGGATCGCTGGTGATCTCGCCGAGCAGGATCACCACGCTCGCGGGCACCTGCGACGTCGGCGACACCCTCGGGCTCATCGGGTCGGACGTGCTCGTCATCGGCAAGGAGCCGTCCGACGCCGCGACCGCCCTGCTCGACCTGATGCTCGCCACCGGCGGCGAGATGGTCAGCGTCCTTGCGGGCGGCAACCTCGACGACGACACGCGCGCCGCCATCGAGGAGCACATCCGCAAACACCACAGCGGCATCGAACTCGAAGTGCACGAGACCGGTCAGACCTCGCACCTGATGCAGGTCGGCGTCGAATGATGCTCACCAACACGACGCCGCTCGCCGAGACCGACCTCGACACGAAGCTGGTCGAGAAGCTGGCAGGCCTCGAGCTGACTACCGTCGGCGAACTGCTGCGGTACGTTCCGCGCCGCTACATCCGGCAAGGTCAGGCGTCGTCGGCCGAGCGGCCCGAGCCGGACGAGTGGATCACCGTCATCGGGCGTGTCGAACACGCCCAGATGATCACGATGAAGCGGAGGTACGGGAAGTTCCTCAAGATCGTCGTCGCGGACAGCAACCGGAAGTACGAGGCCAGTTTCTTCAACGCGGGCTACATCAAACACGTGCTCAAACCCGGGGTGCGGGTGGCGCTCGCGGGCAAGGTGAAGTACTTCAACAATCAGGTTCAACTGTCGCATCCGGACTGGCTGGTGCTGCCCGACGACGGCGTCGACGTCCGAGGCACCGGCATGATGGAGGAACTCCTCGCCGACGAGATCGACTCAGACAAGGAACAAGAGGTGTCGACGGGAACCTCCGACGACGTCGAGAGCTTCCGTCGGTCGATCATCCCGATGTACCCGGCCACGCGCGACGTGCAGACGTGGGAGATCTGGCGGGCCGTTCGGCACGTGCTCGGCGACACGCTGCCGGCCGCCGACCCGCTCACCGAGGCCCAGCGCACCGGACGCGGCCTGATCACGAGCGACGAGGCCATCCGCCACGTCCACCTGCCGGAGTCGATGGAGTCGATCGATCGGGCGCGCGAGCGGTTGAAGTTCGACGAGGCGCTCGCCGTGCAGACCGCGCTCGCGCAGAAGCGCGCCGATCAGGGCGCCGAAAAGTCGACGGTGTCCGTTCACGTGCCGGGCGGCCTGGAGGACCAGTTGCTTGCCCGACTGCCGTTCGAGCTGACCGACGGACAGAAGACGGTGATCGAGGAGATCGGCTCCGACCTGGCCGTCGCGCATCCGATGAACCGCCTGCTGCAGGGCGAGGTGGGTTCGGGGAAGACCCTGGTGTCGCTGCTGGCGATGCTGCGCGTCGTCGACAACGGCCACCAGTGCGTGATCCTCGCGCCGACCGAGGTGCTCGCCGCACAGCACTACCGGACCGTGATGACGATGCTCGGCGATCTCGCGCGCGGCGGCGAACTGGGCGCCGCGGACGGGGCCACCCGCGTCGGACTCCTGACCGGGTCGTTGAACACCGCGGCGAAACGGACAACCCTGCTCGACGCGGTGACCGGCGACGCCGGGATCCTGATCGGCACGCACGCACTGCTGGAGGAGAACGTCGAGTTCTTCGACCTCGGCATGGTCGTGGTCGACGAGCAGCATCGGTTCGGCGTCGAACAGCGTGACGTCCTCCGCACCAAGGGGCGCGACGACAAGCGTCCGCATTTCTTGGTGATGACGGCGACACCGATCCCGCGGACGGTGGCGATGACCACGTTCGGCGATCTCGAGACCTCGGTGATGACCGAACTCCCGCGCGGCCGTCAGCCGATCACGACGAGCGTGGTGCCGATGAGCAACGCCAGGTGGATCGACCGGGCGTGGGCTCGGGCCGGCGAGGAGATCGACGCCGGACGGCAGGTGTACGTGGTGTGCACCCGGATCGGCGACGAGGAGTCGAAGCCGAAGAAGAAGTCCTCGAAGAAGGACGAGCCGGAGAAGGAGGACGACACGGTCTCGGTCCTCCAGCAGGCCGAACTGTTGGAGACTCGGTGGCTGCCCGGGCGTCGGATCGGCGTCCTGCACGGCCGGATGCACGCGGACGACAAGAACGACGTGATGGACGCGTTCACGCGCGGTGAGATCGACGTCCTCGTCGCGACCACGGTCATCGAGGTCGGCGTCGACGTGCCCAATGCGACGATGATGGCGATCGTCAACGCCGAGCGGTTCGGCGTGAGTCAGCTGCACCAGCTCCGCGGTCGTGTCGGACGAGGCGGACACGCGGGCCTCTGTCTGCTGATGACGTCGGCGAACGAGATGTCGCAGTCGATGGAGAGGCTGCGAGCGGTCGAGAAGTCGAACGACGGTTTCGAACTCGCGCTCGTCGACCTGCGGCAACGCCGGGAAGGCGACGTGCTCGGGTCATTGCAGTCGGGTGGGAAGTCGTCGTTGCACTTCCTGTCCCTGCTCGACGACGTCGAGGTGATCGCCGACGCCCGCGCGTTGTCGGAGTCGATCGTCGCGGCCGACCGGGCCCTGGCGGATCATCCGGCGCTCGCCGATCTCGTCGACGCTGTCCTCCTGCCGTCCCGTGCGCAGTATTTGGAGAAGTCCTGACGTCCTGCGCGTGTCGCGGAACCGAACGTGCGTTCTATGCGTCTGACCTTATGTGAGGATCGGATTCGGGGACGGGAGACACGATGCGGTGGGCGGATCGGCACGCGCACAGGAGGACCGACCGTGTCCGCCTGACCGGCAGGCAGTGGCTCGGCCTCGTGGTGTTCGCGGCGGTGGCGGTCGTGGTCGCGTTCGGGGTCGGACCCGTCCGTGAACCGCACCCGGTGCCCGCCGCTCAGGTCGACGCGGCGCGGCGGGCGTTCGACGGTCTGCGGGTGATCGGCGCGCGTCCACCGCACGACTCCGGATATCAGCGTGAGGCGTTCGGTTCGGCGTGGACCGACGACACGCAGGCCGCGGGCGCGGGCAACGGCTGCGACACCCGAAACGACATCCTCGCGCGCGACGTGCGGGTGTCGGGCCTGACGTCGGCGAGCACGTGTCCCCGCGCGGTCGCCGCCGGAGTCCTGACCAGCCCTTACACGGGGAGGCCCGTCGTCTTCGAGCGTGGTCGCGGATCGAGCGCGATCCAGATCGATCACATCGTGCCGCTCTCCTACGCGTGGGACATGGGCGCGTCGCGGTGGGACGCGGACCGCCGTGCGACCTTCGCCAACGACCCGTCGAACCTGGTCGCCGTCGACGGGGCGAGCAATCAGACGAAGTCGGACGCCGAACCGGCACGCTGGATGCCGACCCTGCGCAGTTTCCACTGCCAGTACGCGGTCCAGTTCGTGACGGTCCTGGCCCGGTACGGACTGCCCGTCGACGCCCCGTCGAAGACCGCGCTCGGCCGGGCGCTCGAGTCGTGTTGACTAGGGCACTAGCTCGTTCCGAGCATCGCCTTCATCGTGGTGATCTCGGCGGTCTGAGACTCGACGATGCTGCGTGCCATCGCGACGGCGTCGGCGTTCTTCCCCCCGGTCACCTGCGACTGCGCCATGCTGACGGCGCCTTCATGGTGCGCGATCATCTGGGTCAGATACAGCTTCGCGGCGTCGGGTCCCGAGGCGTCCTTGAGCTTCGCGATGTCGTCGGCCGACACCATGCCGTCCATCGTGTGGCCCGACATGTCGGCGGTCGTCGGCTCGCCCCACGCGGTCAGCCAGGATGTCAGCTGGGTGATCTCGGGGCCCTGCGCTTGTTTGATCGACGTGGCGAGGGCCCGGACGTCGGTGGGGACGCCGTCCTTGGCGAGGAGGATGTCGCTCATCTCCAACGCCTGCTCGTGGTGGGGGAGCATCATCTGCGCGAACATCACGTCGGCGGCGTTGTGCGCGGAGTCGGACGCCGACGCGTTCGCCGCGGACGTCGACATCGATGCCATGTCGTGGCCTTCGTGGCCGGACGTGGAGTCGTCGGACGACGAGCATGCGCTGAGGGCTGCGACGGCGGCGACGACTGCGATGGCGGCGGCGATCGGACGGGTGTTCATGGGACATCACCTTTCCAGGGCTGTTCGGGGTACTCGACCGAGTGTGCACGTCCCGCACCGGGTTTCGGCTGTAGCTCGCCTCAAGATCTCCTCAAGCCCTTCGACTGCGAGCGTCCGGCACCGCCATGATGGACGGCATGAGTCAACCCGTGCGACACGCACTGAGAGCGATGGTCGTCGAGGACGAGCCCGATCTCGCGAGTCTCGTCACCTCCTATCTCGAACGCGACGGTTTCGACGTGACGACGGTGGGCGACGGCATGCGGGCGGTCGATCGGGCTCGTGACGTCGACCCGGACGTGATGGTGCTCGACCTCGGTCTCCCCGGGCTGGACGGAGTCGAGGTGTGCAGGCGCGTGCGGGAGTTCTCCGACGCGTACGTGGTGATCCTGACCGCGCGCAGCGACGAGGTCGACACGCTGATCGGACTGTCGGTCGGCGCCGACGACTACATGACGAAGCCGTTCAGTCCCCGCGAACTGTCGGCCCGCATCCAGGCCCGGATCCGTCGCCCGCGCGGCGGGCTCGGCGGCCCGGCCGCGCGGACCGCGCCCCGAGAGCTCCGTACGTTAGGCGACCTGACGATCGACGTCGCGGCCCGCGAGGTGACGGTGGCAGACGAGCCGGTTCACCTCACACGCACCGAGTTCGACGTACTCGCCGTCCTGTCGGCCGATCCCGGCGTCGTCGTGACCCGGTCGGCGTTGATCGACGCCGTCTGGCGGACCGGATGGAAGGGCGCAGATCACCTCGTCGACGTCCACGTCGGCCATCTTCGTCGCAAACTCGGCGACGACGCGTCCAACCCGCGCTATGTGGTCACCGTCCGCGGCGTCGGCTACCGGATGGGCGACGGCCGATGAGACGCATCGGGTTCGGCACGCGCTTGTTCCTGGCGTCGTCGCTCGTCTTGATCGGGTGCCTGGCGACGGCCGCGGTGATGTCGGTGCTGATCGCGCCGAGCCTCTTCCACGACCATCTGATGCAGGCGGGGATATCCGAGGACTCGGACCTGGCCGCGCACATCGAGATGGCCTTCCGGGGCACGCTGTTCCCGGCATGGGGCATCGCGGCCGTCGTCGCCGTGCTCATCGCGCTCGCCGTCAGCTGGTGGCTCGCACGACGCGTCGACCGGTCGGTCGCGGCGCTCGCCGAGTCCGCGGGTGACATCGCGCGCGGACGATACGACACGACTGTCGTCGACGCCGGCCTCGGCCGCGAATTCGCCGACTTGGCCGATGCCGTCAATCGGCTCGCGCATCGGCTCGGCGAGACCGAGACCACCCGGAGGCGCATGCTCGCCGATCTAGGTCACGAGATGCGGACCCCGATCGCGACCATCGAATCGCATCTCGAGGCCCTCGAGGACGGTGTGCGGGTGGCCGACGCCGACTTGATCCGCGTGCTCCGGACAGGGACGCGGCGCCTGGCGCGACTCGCCGAGGACGTCAACGCGGTGTCGCGGGTGCAGGAGGGGCTCGACGCCGTCCGGCCCGAACCCACGACGTCGGACGAGTTGGTCCGCGCGGCCGTCACGGCTGCCGGGAAGGCGTACTCCGACGCGGGGATCGCCCTGGTCGTCGACGCCGGACCGGCCGTCGCGGTGCACGCGGACCCCGCTCGCATCGGTCAGGTGCTCGGCAACCTCCTCGACAACGCCCGCAGGCACACCCCGTCGGGTGGAACGGTGACGATCGCCGCCCGCGGGGACGGAGATCGCGCGGTGTTCACCGTCGCCGACACCGGGGAGGGCATCGCGGCCGACCACCTGCCGCACGTGTTCGACAGGTTCTACCGTGCCGACACCGCGCGGGGCAGACGGGAAGGGAGCGGGCCCGACGGGGGCAGCGGAATCGGGCTGACGATCGCTCGGAGCCTGGTCGACGCGCACGGCGGCGACATCTCGGCGACGAGCGACGGCCCCGCGTCGGGTGCCGTGTTCACGGTGTCGCTGCCCGCGTCGGGGATGTCGGAGGGCAGCGCTAACCTGGACCCATGAGCGCACCAACCCTCGAGGACGTCACCGCTGTCGTCACCGACCTCGCGACCGCCGCCAAGCAGGCGTCCCGCAGCCTCGCGACACTGACCACCGCCCAGAAGAACTCGGTGCTGGAGGCGGCGGCCGACGCGATCGACGCCGCCGCCGACACCGTCCTCGCCGCCAACGCGACCGATGTGGAACGCGCCGAAGCGGCGGGCACCGAGGCGTCCCTCGTCGACCGACTCCGGTTGACGCCCGAGCGCATCGCGGGCATCACCGGCGGGCTGCGTCAGGTCGCCGCCCTGCCCGACCCGGTCGGACAGGTCACGGCGGGCAAGACGCTGCCCAACGGCCTCGACCTCCGTCAGGTGCGGGTTCCGCTCGGAGTGGTCGGATTCGTGTACGAGGCTCGCCCGAACGTGACCGTCGACGGGTTCGGCATCTCGTTCAAGGCGGGCAACGCGGTGCTGTTGCGCGGCTCGTCGTCGGCCGCCGACTCGAACGCCGCGCTCGTGGCGATCCTCCGTGAGGTCCTGACCACGCACAAGGTGAACGCTGACGCCGTCGCCCTGCTGCCGAGCGAGACGAGAGACAGCGTCACCGCGCTCATCCGCGCCCGCGGCCTGGTCGACGTCGTGATCCCGCGCGGCGGTGCCGGGCTGATCTCGGCTGTGGTCCGCGACGCGACCGTCCCGACGATCGAGACGGGCACCGGGAACTGCCACATCTACGTGCACGCCGACGCCGACGTCGACATCGCGACCCGCATCATCATGAACGCCAAGACCCGCAGGCCGAGCGTGTGCAACACCGTCGAGACGGTACTGATCGACAAGGCGGCGGCCGACGCCGCACTCGGCCCGATCACCACGGCTCTGCAGGCTCAGGGCGTCGTGATCCACAGCGACGAACCAGGCTTCGAACCCGCCACCGAGGACGACTGGCACCGCGAGTACCTCTCGCTCGACATCGCCCTCAAGGTGGTCGACGGACTCGACGCCGCGATCGACCACATCGCCGAGTACGGCACCGGGCACACGGAGGCCATCGTCACCGGCTCGCTGACCGCGGCCAACGAGTTCACCGCCCGCGTGGACGCCGCCGCCGTGATGGTGAACGCCTCCACCGCGTTCACCGACGGCGAGCAGTTCGGGTTCGGCGCGGAGATCGGCATCTCGACGCAGAAGCTGCACGCGCGCGGTCCGATGGGACTCACCGAGCTCACGTCCACGAAATGGCTGGTCTGGGGCGACGGTCAGGTGCGTCCGGCATGATCGCGGCCGACGTGACACCCGCGTTCATCGACACCGCGGACGTGAACGCCCGCCTCAAGGAGACCGGGTACCTCGCCGACGCGGCCACGTCCACGACGACGTTCCTCGCCGATCGTCTCGGCAAGCCGCTGCTCGTCGAGGGCCCGGCGGGCGTCGGCAAGACCGAGCTGGCGCGGGCCATCGCGCAGGCGACGGGAGCGGAACTGATCCGACTACAGTGCTATGAGGGCATCGACGAGGCCCGCGCGCTGTACGAGTGGAATCACGCCAAGCAGATCCTCGCGATCCAGGCCGCGGGCAGCCGTGACTGGGACGCGACCAAGAACGACATCTTCTCCGAAGAGTTCCTGCTGGCGAGGCCCCTGCTGACGGCGATCAGCCGCACGGAGCCGACCGTCCTGCTGATCGACGAGATCGACAAGGCCGACGTCGACATCGAGGGACTGCTCCTGGAAGTGCTCAGCGACTTCGCCATCACGATCCCGGAGATGGGCACCGTCACGGCCCAGCGACGCCCGATCGTGCTCCTCACCTCGAACGCCAACCGGGAACTGTCCGAGGCCCTCAAGCGTCGATGCCTGTACCTCTACATCGATTTCCCGGACGCCGCCCTCGAACGTCAGATCCTGGCGTCGCGCGTCCCCGATCTGCCGGAGAAGGTCGCGACCGAGATCGTCCGGGTGATCGGCGTCCTGCGCGGCCTGGACATCAAGAAGAAGCCGTCGGTCGCCGAGACCATCGACTGGGGCAATACGCTCCTGGCGATGACGTCCGGCGAGGACGCGGTCAAGGGCGGCCGGCTCGACGAGTCGCTCATCGCGAAGACCCTCGGGGTGGTGCTCAAGCACCGTCCCGACGTGACCACCGCGATCCGCGAACTGAAACTCGGCTGACGTGCGCAGTGGCGCCGGAGTCGAGAAGGTCGTCGACACGCTCACCGGTTTCGTGGAGGACCTGCGGGGCCGGGGGATCACCGTCGGCCCGTCGAACCTGATCGACGCCGGACAGGCGATGACGGTGCTCGACCTGCTCGATCGCGAGGCGCTGCGGGAAGGGCTGGCGGCGACGATCCTGTCCGATCATCTGCATCGCGACACGTTCGACAGGTGCTTCGAACTGTGGTTCCCGCTCGGCAACGAGGCACGGGTGGCCAGCACCGTGATCAAGCGCGACGCCGACGGCGAAGTGGACGTCGACGCGATCCGGGAACTCGTCACGCAGACCCTCGCCGATCCCGAAGCGATGGCCGACGGCCGGTTCGACCAGATGGTGGCGCTGATCGTCGCCGAGATGGGGCGGTACGAGTCGGCGCAGGGCGAGTCGTACTCGGTGTACCAGGCGATGTCGGTGATCTCCCCGCAGACGCTGATCGCACGGATCGCCGCGGCGATGGCCGGCGGCCAGGGGAGAGACGGGGAACGTCCCGGCACCGACCCGCTCAACCGCCAGGCCGCACGCGATGCGACCGCACGTCTGCGCCAGGCCGTGGAGACGGAGACGCAGCGTCGGATGGCACAGGTGCGCGGGCGTGACGCCGTCGCCCAGTACGCGGTTCCGAAGCTGCCGGAGAACATCGACTTCTTCTCGGCGAATCCGCAGGACATGATCAAGATGCGTCGCACTATCGACCCGATCGCGCGGCTCCTGGCGTCCAAACTCGAGTTCCGTCGTCGTCGGAACAAGCACGCGGCCGTCGACGTGCGAGCCACGCTGCGCGCGTCGATGTCGACCGGCGGCGTGCCGATCGACCTGCGTCGCCGCAAGCCGCGGCCGGGGAAGCCCGAGCTGATCGTGATCTGCGACGTGTCCGGTTCGGTGTCCGGGTTCAGCCAGTTCACGTTGCAACTGGTCTACGCGTTGCGTCAGCAGTTCTCCAACGTGCGGGTGTTCGCGTTCGTCGACACGGTCGACGAGGTGACCGACTTCTTCGCGCGCGGCAACGACGACGCGCAGTTCGGCGAACGCATGACGACGATGCTCACGCAGGCGCAGATCAGCCTGCGCGACGGCCACTCCGACTACGGGCACATGCTGAAGGGGTTCGCCGACCTCTACCTCGACTCGTTGACGCATCGCAGCGCACTGTTGATCCTCGGCGACGCCCGCAACAACTTCCGGCCGACGCACGTCGACTCGCTGTCGAAGATCCGCGACAAGGTCCGCAACGCGTACTGGCTGAACCCGGAACGCAAGGAGCACTGGGACTCGGGCGACTCGGCGGCTTCGGCGTACGGCGACGCGATCGACATGTTCGAGTGCCGCAACGTCGATCAACTCGGCAAGGTGATCGCCGACCTGCTGCCGGTGTAACCCGACTGACGCCGACGCGTAATGTCAGGACACATGTCACCCGGCACCGCGAAGCCGCGCCGCATCGGCGTGATGGGCGGAACCTTCGATCCCATCCACAACGGGCACCTCGTCGCGGCGAGCGAGGTGGCGCATCGCTTCAAGCTCGACGGAGTGATCTTCGTGCCCACCGGGCGGCCGTGGCAGAAGGAGGGCGAGCACGCGGCGGACCCGTCGCGGCACGTCAGCCCGGCCGAGCACAGGTACCTGATGACCGTGATCGCGACGGCCTCGAATCCGCAGTTCACGGTGAGCCGTGTGGACATCGAACGGGCCGGCGTCACCTACACGGTCGACACCCTGCGCGACCTGAGGCGGGCGTATCCGGGTGACGACCTGTTCTTCATCACCGGTGCCGATGCCCTCGAAACGATTCTGAACTGGCATGATTGGGAGGACTTGTTCGAGCTCGCGCGCTTCATCGGAGTGTCGCGGCCCGGATACGAACTCAATGCCACCCATCTGACCGAGCATCTGGCGTCCAAGCCCGCCGACGCGCTCCAGCTGATCGAGATCCCCGCCCTGGCGATCTCGTCGACGGACTGCCGGGCGCGAGCGGGCGCTGGACGTCCCGTCTGGTACCTCGTGCCCGACGGCGTCGTCCAGTACATCAACAAGCACGGTCTGTACCGAAAGGAATCCCAGTGAGCGTCTCCGCCGAGTCCCTCGAGATGACGACGATCGCCGCACACGCCGCGGTCGAGCGACTCGCGACCAACGTGGCCGCGATCGACGTGTCCGAGCATCTCGTCATCACCGACGTGTTCCTGATCTGCTCGGCCGACAACGAGCGCCAGGTGAACTCGATCGTCGAAGAGATCGAGGACAAGCTCCGCGAAGGCGGTCACCAGCCGTTGCGTCGCGAAGGCACCCGTGAGGGACGCTGGGCGCTGCTCGACTACGGCGACATCGTCGTCCACGTGCAGCACGACGACGAGCGCGACTTCTACGGCCTCGAACGCCTCTGGAAGGACTGCCCGCTCCTGGACATCGAGGGCGTGGAGCCCGCGACGCGACCCGAGGGCGACACGGACGACGACGCCGTCATCCCCGCGGAATGATCGGCGAACCGGATCCGGGGGACTCCAGCGTCGAACGGTTGACGCCGGTCGTCCGGCGGTTGATCCTGCTCCGGCACGGACAGACCCTGTACAACGCGACGCAGCGGATGCAGGGCCAGCTCGACACAGACCTCTCCGACGTCGGCGTCGAGCAGGCGAGGGTCGCCGGGCGAGCGATCGCGACGCGGTCGCCGCTGGTGATCCTGTCGTCTGATCTGCGTCGCGCGCACGAGACGGCACGGGCCATCGGCGCGGTGACCGGTCAGGACGTGGCGACCGACGTGCGCCTGCGCGAGACTCATCTCGGCGACTGGCAGGGCATGACTCACCACGAGGTCGACGCCGAGATGCCGGGTGCGCGTCGGGTCTGGCGCGACGATTCGACGTGGACGCCCCCGAACGGCGAGAGTCGCGTGCAGGTGGCGCAGCGCATGCTCCCGGTCGTCGACGAACTCGTCGCGGGCCTCGACGACTGGGGACGCGGCGACGTCGCCGACGCTCCCGTCGTCCTCGTCGCGCACGGTGGCTGCATCGCCGCGCTGACCGCGGGCCTGCTCGGACTGCCCGTGGCGAACTGGCCGGTGTTCGGGGGACTCGCCAACACCAGCTGGGTGCAGCTGTCCGGCCATTCGGCGAGCGACGACGAAGCGCCGGTGTGGCGTCTGGACGTGTGGAACGCGTCGGCCGAATCGGCCGACCTGGGCGTTCAATAGAAAGGTTTGTGACCTCCGTGGGTTCGATCATGGTGCTGGGCGACTCGCTGTCGTACTACGACGAGACGGGCGGTCTGCCGTCCGACGATCCGAGGATCTGGCCGAACCTCGTCGGCGAGCAGGTGGGACGCGAGGTGGACCTGTTCGCCCGCATCGGCTGGACGAGCCGCGACGTGTGGTGGGCGATCACGCAGGATCCGCGGATCTGGGCGGCGCTGCCGAAGGCCGACGTCTTGGTACTCGCGTTCGGCGGCATGGACTCGCTGCCGTCGCCGCTGCCGACCGCGCTGCGCGAGCAGATCCGCTACCTGCGGCCCGCTCGTCTGCGCCAGGTGGTGCGCGACGGCTACTCGTGGCTGCAGCCCCGGCTGTCGCCGCTCGGTTGGCCGATGGCCCTGCCCGTCGCGGTCACGGTCGACTACTTCGAGAAGATCCGCGGAGCCGTCGCGCATCTGCGTCCCGACCTGCCGATCGTGGTGTGCCTGCCGTCCACGCACGACAGCCCGTACTACGGTCACGCGCATCCCGGACGGGTTCCGTTGACGTCGGCGATCGGGCGGTGGGCGCACGAGCACGGCATCGCGACCACCACCGGCTTCTACGAGGTCACCTCGGCGGCGTACGACGATCCGGACGCAGTCATGAACCCCGACGGGATCCACTGGAGTGTCGACGCGCACGCCGCGATCGCGGACGCCGTCGCCCCCGTCATACGCGCGGCGTTGTAGCGGCGGGCCGGTAGTCGGGAAGGTCGATCCCGTCGGCCTTGGCGAACTGCGGGGCGAGCAGGTTCCGCATCGGCCACCGGTTCATCGACCGGTACGTCCAGCGTCCGAGGACGACGGCGAGTCGGCTCGACGGCGCGTATCCGGATGCGCCGCCGGGCGGCAGTTGTCGGCAGCGGTCGATGAACGGGCGCATCACGGTCTCGTAGCCGGCCAGGGCGGTGTCGAGGTCGTCGGCCCGTTCGATCTCGCCCGCGAGCACGTACGCGCCCACCAGCGCCAGAGTGGTGCCGAGACCGGTCAGCGGGGTGGGGCAGTACCCGGCGTCGCCGACGAGGGCGACGCGGTCGCGGGCGAACGAGTCCATGCGCACGGCGGCGAGGTCCGCGTACGCCCAGTCGTCGGCGTCCCGCATCTGCTCCAGTAGCTGCGGCGCCACCCATCCGACCTCGGCGAACGCGTCGTCGAACATGTCCCACTGCGCGGCGCGGTCACGCAGGGGAGTCTCGTCGGTTCCGCGGATCGCGAGGGACGCCTTGACGGTGCCGTCGACCCGCGACGGGCGGCAGGAGACGACGCGTCCGCCGACGTGGTTGTGCATGAGGTACCAGTCGTCGAGCGGTTGGTCGATGGTGGCCGTGAACCACGCGTAGCGGAGTCCGATCGGGTCGAGGTACGCCTCGTCGGGGCCGAAGCAGGCCCGTCGGACAGCGGAGTTGAGTCCGTCGGCGCCCACCACGAGATCGAAGCGGCGGTCGTCGGTCTTCTCGAACGAGACGTCGACGTGATCGCGGGCCCGCTCGACGGCGGTCACGGTGTCGTCCCAGATCCATTCGACGGAGGACGGGACCGCGCCGACGATGCTCTCGGCGAGGTCGCCGCGAAGGATCTCGTGGGTGGACACGATGCCGTTGCCGTCGAACGCCTCGACGGACAGCTCGCTGAAGTGACGTCCACGGGTGTCGACTGTCGCGACGCCGCGCTGGTGCAGGAGCTTGGCGTCGGTCACCGCGGTCAATCCCATGCGGTCGACGACGGTCCGCCCCGCGCCGCGGAGGTCGACGGTCTGGCCGCCGGTGCGGAGGGCAGGCGCTCGTTCGACGACGGTGACGGTGTGGCCGAGGCGGGCGAGGAGGAGTGCGGTGGCGGGTCTCGCGATCGACGCGCCGCTGACGAGGACGTTCAATGACTTGTTCATAGTGCGAACGTACGCCGTACATGGTGCTCTGCGATACGGTGTTCACGTGGGTATTCCGCAAAAGTGCACTAGTGCGCTCCTGGGTGGGCGTCGCCGATGACCCGAGCCGAACAGATCGCCGACATCCTGCGTGGGCGCATCGCGACCGGCAGGCTGGGACCGGGAGACGCCGTTCCGTCGACCCGGGCGATCATGCGCGACCACAACGTCGCGATGGCGACCGCCAGCCGCGTGCTCGTGCTGCTGCAGGACGACGGGCTAATCGAGTCCACGCCGGGGCGGGGAAGCGTCGTCCGGGCCGCCGACGGCGTCGGCTCCGCAGTCCTCACCCGTGACCGCGTCATCGCGACGGCGATGTCGATCGCCGACGCCGAGGGGCTGGGCGCGGTGTCGATGCGCCGTCTCGCGTCGACACTCGACATCCCGACGATGGCGCTGTACCGCTACGTGCCGAGCCGTGAGGAGCTCGAACTGGCGATGCTCGACAGCGTCATGGGCGAGGTCGACCTGCGGCCACAGACCGGCGACTGGCGCGTCGATCTGCACGGATCGTGCATGGCGATGTGGCGGTCGATGGTCGCGCATCCGTGGTTCGCCGGGGCCCTGTCGATGACGAGGCCCGCATCCATGCCGAACGCGATGCCGCTCGCGGAGCGGATGCTCGGATGCCTGCACGCCGCCGGGCTCGATCCGGTGCAGGCGTTCACCGACTATCTCTGCCTGCTCAACCTCATCCGCGGGCTCGGCTCGACGCTCGAACCCGAGCTCGCCGACCGCGCGGAGACGGGGCTGGACAACGACGAGTGGATGGACGCCAGGGTGGGCGAGCTCCGCCGGATCGCACCGGAGTCGACCCACCCGAACATGGCTCGGATCATGGAGGTCGGCTACCCGTACGACGTGGACGTCCTCCTCGAGTCCGGGTTGCGAAGGTTTCTCGACGGAATCCAGACGCGCCTGGTGTGATCGACGCCCGAGGGCACCCGCTAACCTATGGGGGTGCCTGTCGTCATCGTCACCGATTCATCGTCGCGGTTGCCCGCGTCACTGATGAGCACGTTCGGGATACTGCAGGTCCCGCTCCACGTGACCCTCGCCGACGGAACCGAGTACCTCGAAGGCGTCGACGACATCCCGCCGGACGTCGTGTCGACCCCCGGCGTCACGACGTCGGGCGCGAGCCTCGCCGATCTGCGCCGGGCCTACGAGCAGGCGCTCGAGCTCAGCGACGGCGACGGCGTCGTGGCCGTCCACATGTCTCGCAGGCTCTCGGGGACGTGGAGCGCCGCCCGACTGGCATCCGACGCACTCGACGGCGCGGTCCGGGTCGTCGACTCCCGATCGGTCGGCGTGTCACTCGGACTCACGACGATGGCCGCGGTGCAGGCGTCACAGGCGGGCGCCGCCCGCGACGACGTGTACGAGGCCGCCGTTCGCGCGGGCGCGACCGCGGAGTCGCTGCTGTGTGTGCAGAACCTCGACAACCTCCGCAGCAGCGGACGACTCAGCGCGACCGGTCACATCCTGGGCTCGGCCCTGTCGATCAAGCCGATCCTGCACATGGCCGACGGCGTCCTCGCGCTGCGCGAGCGTCACCGGACCATGACGAAGGCGATCGCGAAGATGGTCGACACCGTCGTCGAGCTCGCGGCGGGCGAATCGGTGACCGTCGGAGTGCAGCACTGCCAGAACCCCGGCCTGGCGTCGGAAGTGCTCGACTCCGTCGTCGCGCGTCTCGAGGACGTGCCTTCTACGCTGACCGTCGACCTGGGCCAAGTCCTCGGCACCCACGTCGGTCCCGGCGCGGTCGGTGTCGCCATCGCGCACGGACTCGAACCTATCGAGTTCTGACGCCCCACCGCTGTGGACAACGTCCGGCGCTGCCCGGAATTGTCCACAACGTCGCCAGGGCGGGCTGACGGCCCGTTTCTGGACCTACCGTTGCGGTCATGGGGATGGATGTGCGGGCGGGCAGAAGCCGCGAGGCCGGATCGGATCGACTGGCGCGTTTGATGCGTCCGCCGGAGCCACCCGGGGAGCCGGACGACGAGCCGGACGACGACGGCGCGGTCGAACGCTGGGGCGTCACCGCGATGCCCGACTGGCTCGACTCCGGCGCCGGGCGGCGGCGCTGGTCGCAGCGCGAGTCGGCGTCGTTCGAATGCCTGGACGACGACCTCGACCGCGCGCACGGGCACACCGACGAGGAGGACGACGACGACTGGGTCGCCCCACGCAACCGATGGACGATGCTGCCGCGCGCGGCGATCGGCCTGGTGCTCGTCGGACTCGTCGGATGCGGCGTCGCGGGATACTCCCTGCTGCGCGCCAACGAACCCGTCGCGCCGCTCGTGGCGTTCGACGAACCGGTGCGGTCGGGCGTCCCGTCGGGGACGACACCGCCCCCGACGGACCCGACGCCGACGGAGGTGGTCGTGAGCGTTGTCGGAATGGTCGTCCGACCGGGACTGATCCGGCTGCCCGCCGGATCGCGGGTCGCCGACGCCGTCGAGCGAGCCGGGGGTGCGCGCGAGGGCGCCGACCTGCTGTCGTTGAACCTCGCCCAGGTGGTCAACGACGGCGATCAGGTCCTCGTCGGCCGCGGCGGCGGTGATCAGGTCCGCAGCGCCGTCGTCGGTTCGGGAGGTGCGACGAGCACGGGGTCGGACCGGCCGCACAGCGACGGCGCTCCGGTGAATCTGAACACGGCGACGCCGGAACAACTCGACGAACTGCCGGGAGTCGGCCCGGTGACGGCGCAGGCGATCGTCGCGTGGCGGGACGCTCACGGCGGATTCGGGTCCGTCGACCAGTTGGCCGAGGTCGACGGGATCGGTCCGGGCCGTCTCGCCAAGCTCCGGCCGCTCGTCACCGTCGGCTGATGGCCGACCTGCGGCTCGCCGCACCCGCCGCGGGCTGCTGGCTCACCACCGCCGTCGCGTTGCTCGCGCCGGTACCGGTGACCGTCGCGGTGGTCGTCTCGCTCGCGGCGGCCGCGACCGCGGTCGTGCGCCGGGCGAGGCGCGGTGCGGCCGTCGCCGTGACGGTGGCCGCGGTCTGCGGGGTGTCGGTCACGGCCGGGGTGATCGTGCTGTTGCGGATCGCGGCCGTCGACGCGTCACCGATCCGAATCGCGGGCGGGAAACCGGTCGTCGAGGTGGTCGTCACCGGCGACCCGGTCGGATCGGCGGCCGGACGACGCATCACGGTGCCCGTGCGGGTGGACCGACTCGCCGAGCGCCGCATCCGGCCGGTCGCGGCCCTGCTGTCGCTCGACGCAGACATCGGCGACCTGCTTCCGGGCGAACGTCTGACGGCGCGGGTGAAAGCGCGGTCGGCCGCGGCCCCCGGTCGCGACCGGCTGATCGCCGCCCGACTCAGTGCGATCGGGGACGTCAGACGAACCGCGGACGCGCCGTGGTGGCAGCGGTCGGCGGGCCACGTGCGTCTACGACTGCGCGAACTCGCGGCTCGGGCACTGGGCGGACGCCAGGGCGGACTGCTGCCCGGGCTGGTCCTCGGTGACACCGGCGGCCTCGATCAGCAGACGACGGAGACGTTCCGCGCCGCCGGACTGTCGCATCTGGTGGCGGTCTCCGGGTCGAATCTGGTGCTGACCGTCGGCGCGGTGATCTTCGGCGTGCGCGCGTGCGGGGCGTCGCCGCGGACGGTGTTCGCAACGGGAGTCGTCGCGGTGGTCGGGTTCGTCATCCTCGTACGCCCGACGGACAGCGTGCTGCGGGCGGCGATCATGGGATCGGTCGGCCTCGCCGCGGGTCTGGCGTCGCGTCGCTCGCAGGCGCTGCCGGCGCTCGGGGCCGCGGTGATCGTCGTCCTGCTGTGGTGGCCGCAGATGGCGTTGGCTCCGGGCTTCGCGCTGTCGGTCGCGGCGACGCTCGGACTCGTGCTGTGGTCGGCTCCCATCCGGTTCGCGCTGCTCGACCGCGGAGTCGGCGACTGGCTCGCGTCGGTGACCGCGATGACCCTGGCCGCGCAGATCCTGACCACGCCGATCGTCATCGCCACGACCGGGCGCGTCAGCGTGTTCGCGGTGCTCGCGAACCTGCTCGTCGCACCGGTGATCCCGCTCATCGGGGTCGCGGGGACCGCGGCTGCGGTGATCGGAGCCGTCGGACCGAGGCACGGTCCCGCGCAGGTGCCCGCGGAGCTCCTCGTCCGAGCGACCGGGCCGCCGGTGCGATGGCTGCTCGGCGTCGCGGATCGACTCGGCGGGCCGGGATGGGTCGCTCCGGAGGTCCCGGGGCCGCTCGCGGCGTCGGTGCTCGTCGCGGTCGGGGGAGCGATCGGGGTGCGGCTGGCCCTGCGCCGGGCGGCCGACGGCGGCGGTCTGGAAGGATGGACGCGTGAGCGACCGCCTGTTCCTCCTCCTCGGTGACGACGACTTCCTGACCGGTCGAGTGATCTCCCGGATCACCGCCGAGCGTCGACGCGAGGCGGGCGTCGACGTCCCGGTCACCCGAGTCAGGGCCGGGGAGGTCACCGCGCCCGAGCTCGCCGAACTCCTCAGTCCGTCATTGTTCGCCGACGAGCGGATCGTGGTGATCGAGGCGGCCGACGCGGCGGGCAAGGAACCGGCGGGATTGATCTCGGCGACGGCGACCTCGATCCCGGAGGGCATCACGATGGTCGTCATTCACTCCGGCGGCGGACGCCAGAAGTCGATGGTCGGACTGCTGCAGAAGGCCGGTGCGCAGGAGTTCGCGTGTGTCGCGCCGAAGTGGCCCAACGAGCGAGTCGACTTCGTCCGGTCGGAGTTCCGTGAGATCGGTGTCAGGGTGAGCGCGGAGGTGGTGGAACTCGTCACCGACATGGTCGGATCCGATCTGCGCGAACTGTCCGCCGCGGTCCACCAACTCGCTGCGGACACCGGCGGCAAGGTCGACGCCGATGCGGTCCGCACCTACTACACGGGGCGCGCCGAGGTCACCGGCTTCGAAGTGGCGGACAAGGCCGTCACCGGCGACGTGGCCGGCGCCATGGAGTCCCTCGCATGGGCCGTGCACCGGGGGACGGCACGCGTGCTGCTGGCCGACGCGCTGGCGGAAGCCGTGTTCGGGATCGCCCGAGTCCGATCGATGGGCGGAGCGGACAAGTTCACCGTCGCGTCCGAGCTGGGCATGCCGCCGGGCCGTGTCGGAAAGATCCAGGCCCAGGCCCGCGCGTGGGACTCGGAGTCGATCGGCGCGGCGATGCTCATCGTCGCGCAGCTCAACGGCGACGTGAAGGGGCAGGCCGCCGACATGGACTACGCCCTCGAGCATGCGGTCTCGGCTGTCGCACAGCTCCGCCCCCGGCGCCGCTGACCTAGCCACGCTCCCGAGCGGAGCCCTGCCTCCCGAGCGGAGTCGAGGGGACACGAAAACCCCGATGGTCGCGTGGACACCACCGGGGTTCTCGTCGAACTGTTCAGATATGGGTGCGGACATGCCGTCCGCATGCGGGGCGACCCCCGCGACGCGTCAGAGCTTGTTGACGGCGAGAGCCATGGCCGACTTCTTGTTGGCGGCCTGGTTCTTGTGGATGACACCCTTGGTGACAGCCTTGTCGAGCTGCTGGCTGGTGCTGACGAGCAGCTCCGCCGACTTGTCCTTGTCGCCCGAGGCGACGGTCTCGCGGAAGTTGCGGATCGCGGTGCGCAGGGCCGACTTGATCGACTGGTTGCGCTGACGGCGTGCTTCGTTGGTCTTGTTCCGCTTGATCTGCGACTTGATGTTTGCCACGCGATTATCCTTCTCGTCGTAACTCCGCGACCGGGTCGGTCGTGCGTTTTCTGGTTTCGGGCAGCACTCCGCGACCACCTGTCGGTCGGCGTTGAGCGCAACAGCAGACGACTTTACCAGCGGGACGGTGAGCGCCCAAATCGTCGGGTGTCCGAATGGACTGATAGTACCGTCAAGGGATCATGTCAACAGTTTTCATCCACGTGGGTCTGCCCAAAACCGGCACCACGTATCTGCAGGGCAGACTCTGGCGCAACCGCGATCACGCGATGGCCCAAGGCCTCCTGTATCCGGGACGGCGCATCGACGACCACTTCCACGCTGCCGCGCACCTACAGCCCGAGCGGTACCTCGACTGGGCGGCTCCCGAACACGCAGGGGCCTGGCCTGCCATGATCGCCCAGATGCGGTCGTGGACCGGGCGGTCGGTGGTCTCCCACGAATTGTTCGCGAACGCGGGACCCGAGCACGTCAGGCGTCTCGTCGACGACCTGTCGTTCGCCAACGTGCACGTGATCCTGACCGTCCGCGACCTCGGGCGTCAGGTCCCGTCGGTGTGGCAGGAGAACGTGAAGAACCAACGTCGGGCGACGCTCGACGAGTTCGTCGACTCGATCGACTCGGACGACGGCGAGGAACCGTTCTGGGAGTTCCAGGACTACGTCCGCATCGCGGCGGACTGGGCATCCGTGGTCGGGCCCGATCACGTCCACGTCGTCACGGTGCCTGCCAAGGGGGCGTCGACGCCGGGCGACGGGCTGTGGGAGCGATTCCTCGCGGTGCTCTCCGTCGACCCGGCCGCGCTGCCGGCTCGGGCCGCGGGCGACAACAGCTCGCTGTCGGCCGCCCAAACCGAGTTCCTGCGGAATCTCAACACCCGCCTGCAGCCCGACGACGTCGCCTGGCACCGCTACGAGCGGCTCGTCAAGAACGTGCTGATCAGCGAAGTGATGCTCGCGATCGACGGCGGTGAGCCGATCGGGCTCGGTCCGGACCAGCAGGAATGGGCGGTGAGCCGGTCCAAGCGGATGGTCGACGCCCTTCTGGAGGGCGGCTATCGGGTGTACGGCGGTCTCGACGACCTGTTGGTGACCGTCGGCGACGACGCGGCGGTGCCCGTCACCCGTGACGAGGCGTTCGAGTCCGCGCTCGACGCGATCGCCCAGTGGGTGAAGACGTCGGAGATCGTCGATCCGCCGATCAGGTTCAAGACCAGGGTCGGAAACGTGGTCCGAGCGGTCCGTCGTCGCGCGCTCGCCCTCAAGCGTTGACAACGTTGGTGACGTTTTCCGGGCCCGCACCCGAAAACGTCACCAACGTTCAGCGCCAGCCGAAGCGCGAGCGGAGCGTGTCCGCCACGACCTCGAACCGGTCGGGTTCGCAGACCGACCCCTCGCGTCGGATGCCCCGCTCGGCCACCGGCAGCACCCGATCGAGACGGACGAAGCTCTCGCGGCGATCGGCGTCCCACGATCCGCTCCCGATGGACAGCCAGTCGGGATCGTCGCGGTGGTAGTCCTTGCTGGACAACATGAGGCCGAGGAGGTGATCGCCGTCGCGCCCGACCACCAGGACCGGGCGGTCCTTGCCCTGCGCTGGGTCCTCCTCGAACGGCACCCACGTCCACACGATCTCGCCTGGATCGGCGGCTCCGTCGAGATCGGGCGCGTAGACGACGGTCCGCGCGTAGTCGGCGGTCGGTCGCCCGGTCACCGAGCGCCCTCGATCGCGGGCAGCAGCCATTCGTCGACGGCGGCGGCCGTCGCCTCGCCGACTCCACTGCGATCCGGTTTGAGGCTGTGGTCGGCCTTGTCGATCTCGAGCAACCGGACGGGGCTGCCGATCAGGGCGATGGCCTCGGCGAACTCGTCGGACGTGCCGAAGACGTCGCTGCGACCGTGGACGATCAGGGTGGGCACAGCGATCAGCGGCAGGTGCTCCGTCCTGGCCTTCTCCGGTCTGCCCGGTGGATGCAACGGATACGACGTCAGCAACAGCCCGTCGCACACCGACGGATCCTCGGCGGCGACCATCGACGCCTGTCGTCCCCCGTACGACTGCCCGCCGATGATCAGCGGACCGTCGAACCGTCCCCCGATGGCGTCGACCGCCGCACGGATCCCGTCGCGGTCGGCTCCCGAGCGGGCCGGTGACGGAGGGCCTTTCGGGCGCTGCTGTCGGTAGGGGAGGTCGATTCGCGCGACCGCGAGTCCCGTCGAGACCAGTGCGTCGGTGAGTACCCGGAGAAGCGCCGACGAGCGGTCGCTGCCCGCGCCGTGCGCCAGGATCACCGTTCCACGAGGCTCGCCGGGTGCGATGATGTCTGCGCGGACGCCGTCCGCGTCGATCTCCGACGTCGTGTGCTCCATGCGCCCGAGCCTATCGCCGACCGAGAGGAAGCGCCGTGGACTACTCTCCCGCCGACCCGATGGTCGATCACGACAAACAGGCCGCGCTCGTTCAGGCGCGCAAGCTGGGCGCGCACGGGATCGTCGGAATCGTGTTCACCGCGGTCGGGCTCCCGATGCTGATCGCGGGGCTGGTGTGGGGCGGGTTCGTGATGTCGTCGCTCGTCGGGTCGGAGACGACGCAGGGCACGGTGATCGGGCGGATCGCGCACGGTTCCGACCAGAGCATCGGTGAGTCGAGCAACCGCACCTATGTGATCACGGTGAGGTACACCGTCGACGGGCACGACTACGAGTACACGCCGTCGGGCGGGCAGAGTCCGGCGCCGTCCGTCGGCGACACGGTGACCGTCCACTATCGAGCGGACGACCCGTCGGACGCGATCCTCGGCGGGACGGCGGGCATCGTCGAATGGGTGGGGCCGGGCGTGTTGACGTTGCTCGGCGTCGTGTTCGGTGCGCTCGGCGTCGGCTTCTGGATCTGGCGGGTCCGCACGCGGCGCCGCGACATCGCCGTCATCGAGACGGGCGACCGGTTGACCGCGGTCGTCGAGGCCGTGCGGTCGTCGGTGAGCACCGACTCCGAGGGATCGGTGCGGACGGTGTGGACGCTCGTCGCGCGGTACGACGATCCGATGACGGGTCGGGTCCACCGCTTCACGCACGCGTACAGCGGAGTGCCGTCGGTGACTCCTCCGGAAGGCGATCGGATCGTGGTGTTCGTCGATCCCGCCGACCGCGAGAAGTACGTCGTCGCGGTTCCGTGATCGCACGGCGAATCGCAGCACGGGGCGCAGTCGTGGGAGACTGGTGTGAACCCTGTCGTCGGCTGCTCACGCAGTGACCGAACCCGGGCCGACGATCATGCCAAGGAGCAGTAGAGATTTCCACGTTCGCTGATACGACGTTCACCGATCCCGCGAAGATCCGCAACTTCTGCATCATCGCGCACATCGACCACGGCAAGTCGACGCTCGCCGACCGGATGCTGCAGCTCACGGGCGTGGTCGAGGAGCGCGCGATGCGCGCCCAGTACCTCGACCGCATGGACATCGAGCGCGAACGCGGCATCACGATCAAGGCGCAGAACGTCCGTCTCCCGTGGAACAAGGACGGCGAGGACTACGTCCTGCACCTGATCGACACGCCCGGGCACGTCGACTTCACGTACGAGGTGTCGCGTGCGCTCGAAGCGTGTGAGGGCGCGGTCCTGCTGGTCGACGCGGCACAGGGCATCGAGGCGCAGACGCTCGCGAACCTGTATCTCGCGATGGACAACGATCTGACGATCATCCCGGTCCTCAACAAGATCGATCTGCCCGCGGCCGATCCGGACCGCTACGCGGCGGAGATCGCGCACATCATCGGCTGCGAACCCGACGACGTGCTGCGGGTCTCGGGCAAGACTGGCGAGGGTGTCGGCGCGTTGATCGACGAGGTCATCCGTCAGGTGCCCGCCCCGGTCGGCGACCCGGACGCCCCGGCTCGGGCCATGATCTTCGACTCCGTGTACGACACGTACCGCGGTGTCGTCACCTACGTCCGCGTGGTGGACGGCAAGATCGTCCCGCGCGAGAAGATCGCGATGATGTCGACCGGAGCCCAGCACGAACTGCTCGAGGTCGGTATCGTCTCGCCGGAGCCGAAGGCCAGCAAGGGGCTCGGCGTCGGCGAGGTGGGCTATCTGATCACCGGTGTGAAGGACGTGCGCCAATCGAAGGTCGGCGACACCGTCACCAGTGCGCGCAAGGGCGCGACGGAGGCTCTCACCGGCTACCGTGAACCGCGGCCGATGGTGTACTCGGGCCTGTACCCGGTGGACGGCTCGGACTACCCGGTGCTGCGCGAGGCGCTCGAGAAACTGCAGCTCAACGACGCCGCTCTCACGTTCGAACCGGAGACCTCGGTGGCCCTCGGGTTCGGCTTCCGCTGCGGCTTCCTCGGTCTGCTGCACATGGAGATCACCCGTGAGCGCCTCGAGCGCGAGTTCGATCTGAATCTCATCTCGACGGCGCCCAACGTGGTCTACCGGGTGGTGATGGACGACGGAAGCGAGCAGGTCGTCACCAACCCGTCCGACTGGCCGCAGGGCAAGACCCGCAACATCTACGAGCCGATCGTGAAGACGACGGTCATCGCGCCGAGCGAGTTCATCGGTTCGATCATGGAGCTGTGCCAGTCGCGGCGCGGTGAGCTCGGCGGGATGGACTACCTGTCGGAGACGCGCGTCGAGATGCGCTACACGTTGCCGATGGCGGAGATCATCTTCGACTTCTTCGACGCCCTCAAGTCGCGCACGCGCGGCTACGCCAGCCTCGACTACGAGGAGGCGGGCGAGCAGGAGGCCGACCTCGTGAAGGTCGACATCCTGCTGCAGGGCGAGGCCGTCGACGCGTTCAGTGCGATCGTCCACAAGGATTCGGCGTACGGCTACGGCAACAAGATGACGAACAAGCTCAAGGAGCTGATTCCGCGTCAGCAGTTCGAGGTGCCGATCCAGGCCGCGATCGGTTCCAAGGTCATCGCCCGCGAGAACATCCGCGCCATCCGCAAGGACGTCCTCGCCAAGTGCTACGGCGGCGACATCAGCCGTAAGCGCAAGCTCCTCGAGAAGCAGAAGGAGGGCAAGAAGCGCATGAAGACCATCGGTCGCGTCGAGGTCCCCCAGGAGGCGTTCGTCGCCGCGCTCTCGACCGACGAGGCGGGCGACAAGCCGAAGGGCAAGTAGAGCCGCGGCCCTCATTCGTCCTCTGCGGCGCTGTGGCACGCTGGTCGGCATGTCCAACGCTTCGATGAACCCGGTCCTGGCCGACTCGGACCTCCCGTACGGGTTGCCGGATTTCGCGGCGATCTCCGACGACGACTTCCTGCCGGCGTACGACGTCGCGCTCGCCGCACATCTCGCGGAGGTCGAGGCGATCGCGTCGAACGCGGAGGCTGCGACGTTCGCGAACACGATCGAGGCCCTGGAGGACTCGGGGCGCGCGTTGGCGCGAGCGAACGGGATCTTCTTCAACCTCGAGGGACCGGACAGCAATCCGCAGCGAGCACAGATCGCGCAGACGCTGGCTGTTCGCCTCACCGAGCACGGCAACGCCATCGCGATGAATCCCGAACTGTTCGCCCGGATCGAGACGGTGCATGCGGCCCGGGAGACGTCCGGACTCACCGGGCCGCAGCGCAGGCTCGTCGAACAGCGCCACCGTGACGCGGTGCGGGCCGGTGCCGCACTCGACGGAGACGGGCAGGCTCGGATGCGCGAGTGGTCGTCACGCCTGGCGACGCTCACCACCGATTTCGGGCAGCGTCTGCTCGACGACACGAACGCCTCGGCGGTGCTGTTCGACGACGTCGCCGAGCTCGCCGGACTGTCGGACGGGGAGATCGCCGCGGCCCGACGCGCCGCGGCGGCGGCCGGGCACGAGGCGGGCTGGCTGATCGCGCTGGAACTCCCGACGAGCCAGGGGAGCGTCGCGAAGCTGACGTCGCCGACCACCCGGCGCCGGGTGTTCGACGCGTCGGTGAACCGCTGTGCACGCGGAGGCGAGCACGACACCCGGGACATGATCCGCGAGATCGTCGAACTGCGCGCCCGTCGCGCACGACTGCTCGGGTACGACACTCATGCGGACTACACGATCGCCGAGGAGACCGCACCAGACGCGCAGACCGTCGCCGAGCTGCTTCGGGACCTCGGGACGGCGGCCATGACGGCGGGTGCCGCGGAGCTCGACCGGATCGCAGGCGGCCGCCGCCTCGACCCGTGGGACGTCACCTACGCGCTCGCCGCCGACCAGCGGGCGTCCGGCGGTGAGGTGGACATCGATGACTTCGAGCAGTACTGCGAACTGGAGGCGGTCCTGGAGGACGGTGTCTTCGCGGCAGCCGAGGCGCTGTACGGCCTGACCATGACACCGCGGCCGGATCTGCGCGGCTATCACCCCGACGTGCGGGTGTGGGAGGTCGCCAGGGACGGGGAGGGCGTCGGACTGTTCCTCGGCGACTTCTACGCACGCCCGTCCAAGCGGGGCGGAGCCTGGATGAACAACATCGTCGACCAGTCCCGCACGTTGGGGACGTCGCCGATCATCGTCAACGTGTCGAACCTGACCAAACCCGAGCCCGGCGAGAAGTGCCTGCTCACGCTCGACCAGTTGATCACCGTGTTCCACGAGTTCGGCCACGCGATCCACGGGCTGCTGTCCGACGTCGACTACGTGTCGCAGTCGGGGACGTCGGTGCCGCGCGACTTCGTCGAGTTCCCCTCTCAGGTCAACGAGATGTGGGCGCTGCACCCGGACGTCGTCTCGCGGTACGCGCGACACCATCGGACCGGCGAACCCGCACCCGCGGGCCTCGTCGACGCCGTGCTCGCGGCGACGGCGACCGAGACTGCGCATTCGACGATCGAATACCTCGCCGCCGCGGCCCTCGACCTCGCGTGGCATCGCCTCGGTCCCGACGAGATCCCGACCGACATCCTGGCATTCGAGGCGCGGGCGCTGGCCGACGCCGGGCTGGCGTCAGCGCAGATCCCGCCGCGCTACCGCAGCACCTACTTCAATCACGTGTTCGGCGGCGGCTACTCGTCGGCGTACTACTCGTACATCTGGTCCGAGGTGCTCGACGCCGAGACGCAGCAGTGGTTCCTGGCAGGCGGCGGCCTCGACCGCGAGCTGGGGCGCGCGTTCGCCGACGCGGTCCTGTCGAAGGGCGACAGCGTCGACCCGGTGCGGGCGCACGCCGCGATGCTCGGACGTGCAGCCCAGATCACACCACTCCTCACGCGTCGAGGGCTGGTCAGCGCGGGCGAGTAGAGTTCACGAGGGGCCCGGCCGGGTCCTCAGGCGACGAGACGAGGTGACCTGCGCGCGTGGACGGTCTGCTGTCATGGTGGGACTCGGTGGAGGAGTGGCTCACGGGCCTTCCGTTCGTTCCGCAGCTCATCGTGACGCTGCTGGTGGTCATTCCGCTCGCCACGCTCATCGCGGTCGCCGTCAACTTCCTCGTCCGAAAGCTCGTCGCGCTCCTGGCCCGTCGGGACGTGGGCGACGATCACGGATTGGGTATCTGAACTCATGTTTCGTTCCAAAGTGACGCTCGCGCTCGTCGCCCTCCTGATCCTGGTGATCCTCGCCTGGTTCCTCATGCGCTGACTTTCAATCAGTGTGAACGAAAAACCGTGAACGGGCGTCGTCGGCCCCGATCGGCCGGATAACCGCAGTTCACGCGGAACCGCGTCGCCAAGCACACCCATCGGTGCTGGTCACGATGTTCGGCGCACGGCGAATCCAGACGTTGAGCTGACCGTCCGAACGCGGCTATGTTTCACCTCGTGAAAACGGAGAAGACCTATCGGCGCGTGCGGCGTCCGCGCCGGATCATCGGCTGCCTGGCTATGGCCGCAGCACTCGTCGGATCGGTGGCCGCGTGCGGCGGCGGGTCCACCGACAAGCCCGGGGGCGTCGACATCTCGTCGGGCTCGCGGCACCTCAACCTCGTCGCGTACGCGACTCCGAAGACCGGCTTCGACAAGCTGATCCCGGCGTTCCGAAAGACCGAGGTCGGCAGCGACATCGGCTTCTCGCAGTCGTACGGCGCGTCCGGCGACCAGTCGCGCAAGGTGGCGCGCGGCCTGCCGACCGACGTCGTCAACTTCTCGGTCGCTCCGGACGTGACGCGTCTGGTCAAGGCCGGACTCGTCGACGAGGACTGGGAGTCGCAGGAGCCGAACAAGTCGGTGCCGTTCGGCTCGGTGGTCGCGCTCGTCGTCCGACAGGGCAACCCGAAGAACGTCCACTCGTGGGACGACCTGCTCAAGCCCGGCATCGAGGTCGTCACCCCGAACCCGGGCAGCTCGGGGTCGGCCAAGTGGAACCTCCTGGCGCCGTACGCCGCGAAGAGCGACGGCGGGAAGAACCCGGAGGCCGGCCTGGCGTACGTCACCGATCTCGTGCGCGATCACGTCAAGGTGCTGCCGAAGTCGGGCCGCGAGGCGACCACCGCGTTCGAGAAGGGCCAGGGCGACGTCCTGATCAGCTACGAGAACGAAGCGATCATGCTCAAGCGGAAGAACGGCGAAGCCGAACCGAACGAGCGCGTCGATTACATCGTGCCGTCGGAGACGTTCCGCATCGACAATCCGGTCGCCGTCGTCAACACCAGCGACGACATCGACGCGGCGCGCGCGTTCGTGAAGTTCCTGTTCACGCCGGACGCCCAGCGGCTGTGGGCGCAGGCGGGCTTCCGGCCCGTCGACGACGGCGTCAAGGCGGAGACCGCGTCGTTGTTCCCCGGCGACATCAGCAAACTGTGGACCATCAAGGACTTGGGCGGCTGGAAGGCCGTCGACAAGCAACTGTTCGGATCCGAAGGTGAGATCACCGCGATCTACAAGAAGGAGGCGGGCAGTTGAGCACCGACACCATCGCCTCGCCCACGACCGCGCTCGGACGCGGTCGGCGCGCGGGCACCGGCCTCACGGTCGGCGTCGCGGGCCTGTGGCTGAGCATCATCGTCCTGCTGCCGTTGGCGGCCATCGCCGCGCAGTCGTTCGACGACGGGTTCGGCGGCTTCTGGGACGCGATCACCGACTCCGCGGCGCTCGACACCCTCGGCATCACGATCTTCGTGTCGCTGGTGGTGTCGATCGTCAACGTCGTGTTCGGCACGATCATCGCGTGGGTCCTCGTCCGCGACGACTTCCCCGGCAAGGGCTTCGTCAATGCGATCATCGACCTGCCGTTCGCTCTGCCGACGATCGTCGCCAGCCTCGTCCTGCTGTCGCTGTACGGACCGAACAGCCCGGTCGGCATCCACCTGTCGGCGACGCAGCCTGCGGTGATCATCGCGCTCACGTTCGTGACGCTGCCGTTCGTCGTCCGCCAGGTGCAGCCGGTCCTCATGGAACTGGACACCAGCGTGGAGGAGGCGGCGGCGGTCCTCGGCGCCAACAACCGAACCATCTGGGTCAAGATCGTCCTGCCCGCCCTGCTCCCGTCCATTCTCACCGGCGCGGGTCTGGCCTTCACCAGGGCCATCGGCGAGTTCGGCTCGGTGGTCCTGATCGGCGGGAACATCCCGGGCAAGACGCAGGTCGCCTCGCAGTACATCCAGCAGCAGATCGAGGTCGACGAGCCGGTCAACGCCGCGGCCGTGTCGGTGGCGTTGCTCGTCATCGCGTTCTTGGTGCTGTTCATCCTGCGCGTCGTCTCGCGCATCCAGACGTCGCGAGAGGGCTCGGAAGAATGATCGTGTCGAAATGGACGCGGCTCGGCCTGCGCAGTGTCGCCCTCGTCTACCTGTTCGTACTGCTGCTCGTCCCCGTCGGACTCATCTTCTGGCGGTCGTTCGAGCACGGCTTCGGCCAGTTCTGGGACTGGATCACAACGCCGGCCGCGATCTCCGCGCTGCAGTTGTCATTGCTCATCGTGGTGATAGTCGTCCCGCTCAACGTGATATTCGGCGTGGTCACCGCGCTCGCCCTGGCCCGTGGACGCTTCCGCGGCAAGGGCGTGCTGCAGGCCGTCGTCGACCTCCCGTTCGCGGTCTCCCCGGTGGTCGTCGGCGTCGCGCTGATCGCCCTGTGGGGCGTCGACGGCTGGTTCGGCGGGATCGAATCGCTCGGGTTCCGGATCATCTTCGGGCTGCCCGGCATGGTGTTGGCGACGATCTTCGTCACGCTGCCGTTCGTCGTCCGCGAGGTGGAGCCGGTGCTCCGCGAGATCGGCACCGAGCAGGAGGAGGCGGCGTCCACCCTCGGAGCGACCGGCTGGCAGACCTTCTGGCGGATCACGCTCCCCGCGATACGCTGGGGCCTCACCTACGGTGTGGTGCTTACGGTCGCCCGAGCCCTCGGCGAGTACGGCGCCGTCACCATGGTGTCGTCGAACTTCCCGGGTGTCTCGCAGACGCTCACGCTGCTCGTCCACTCCCGTTACACCGACGACTACAACGAGTTCGGGGCCTACGCGGCCGCGACGTTGCTGATGCTTGTCGCCATCGTCGTCCTCGTCGTCATGACCATCGTCGAACGACGCGTCCAGGGCCGTGTGGCCGATGCGAGCGCGACCGTCGTCGATTCCGATGCCAACAACCAAGCGCAGGAGAAGATCTGACATGTCCATCTCGGTGATCGGCGCGAACAAGCGCTACGGCGAGTTCGCTGCCCTCGACGACGTGTCGATCGACATCCCGGAAGGGTCGCTGACGTCGCTGCTCGGCCCGTCCGGCTCCGGCAAGTCGACGCTGCTGCGCGCGATAGCCGGCCTCGACCAGCTCGATTCGGGCACGGTGAAGATCAACGGTCGCGACGTGTCCGGGGCGTCGCCTCAGCAGCGCGACATCGGCTTCGTCTTCCAGCACTACGCCGCGTTCAAGCACCTCACGGTGCGTGAGAACATCGCGTTCGGCCTCAAGATCCGCAAGCGCCCGAAGGACGAGATCAAGAAGAAGGTGGACGAGCTCCTCGACATCGTCGGCCTCACCGTCTTCCAGAAGCGGTACCCGGCCCAGCTGTCGGGCGGCCAGCGTCAGCGCATGGCGCTGGCCCGGGCCCTCGCCGTCGACCCGCAGGTGCTGCTGCTCGACGAGCCGTTCGGCGCCTTGGACGCGAAGGTCCGCGAGGATCTGCGCAAGTGGCTCCGCAAGCTGCACGACGAGGTGAACGTGACGACGGTGCTCGTCACGCACGATCAGCAGGAGGCGCTCGACGTGTCCGATCGGATCGCCGTGCTCAACAAGGGCCGCATCGAGCAGATCGGCGCCCCCGACGACCTGTACGACCGTCCGGAGAACGTGTTCGTCGCATCGTTCCTCGGCTCGGTGTCGCGGTTGAACGGCGAACTGGTACGCCCGCACGACATCCGTCTGGGGCGCACCGCCGAGATGGTGTTCCCCGGACCCGACACCTCGCTCGACACCGGCGTCGTGAAAGCGACAGTCGAGCGTGTGGTCAACCTCGGTTTCGAGACCAGGGTGGAGCTCAAGGCCGCGACGACGGGCGAAGAGTTCGTCGCCCAGATCACGCGAGGCGACCAGAACGCCCTGCACCTGCAGGCGGGGGAGTCGATCTTCGCTCGTGCCACGAAGGTCCCGCAGCTGTCGAACGACTGAACGTCCCCGAATACGACACTGACCTGTCGTTCACTGTCACCAGGTGACAGTGAACGACAGGTCAGTGTCGTATTCGGGGTTCCTAGCGGCCGCTGGTGCAGGCCCAGCCGCGGACGTGCGAACCGTATCCGGCCTGGCCGCGTGCCGCGCGTTCGGCGCCTGCGCGAGTGCGGTAGCCGCGGGCCGTGCCGACGTAGGTGCGGTACGGCGTGAAGCGGTAGGCCACCGCGCCGCAGGAGCGGTAGAAGCTGATGTAACCGCACCGCGAACCGCAGCGGCCCTTGGCGGCCCGGATGGCCGACTGCTGGGTCGGGTAGTTGACGGCGTAGCCCGTCGCCCCGTTGTAGGCCCAGCTGACGGCTCCCCAGTAGCCGCTGCGGGCGGCGTCCGCCTCCGGGGTGGCTGCGGGGACGAATGTTGCGGATGTTGCGAGAGCCCCGACGATCGCGAAGGCTGCAAACAGCTGGCGAAGTTTCATGCGCTGATCATACTCAGTGGATTCACAGAATCCACACACTGTGTGCCGCGTCGTCGATCGTGTGAATGATGGCTGGTGGCGTACGTCTTCCCGCGGAAACCGACTCGACGCGATCGTCGCGGACGGCGGTGGGGCACACTGACCTGAAGACAGCGACGTCGAGACGATCGGAGATCATCCAGTGCCAGTCGACCCGAAGACCCAAGCGTTCCTCGACGCGATCGCGCACGGACGAGGGCTCCACGAGATGACCGTCGACGACGCCCGGATCGCGTTCGACAAGCTGAGCACCAGGTCAGGACTGCCGCCCGTCGACGTCGCCGACATCGGTGAGCGCACCGTTCCGGGCCCGGCGGGCGACATCGGAATCCGGGTGTACACGCCGGCGGGCGACGGTCCGTTCCCGGTGCTGATCTACTTTCCGGGCGGCGGGTTCGTCGTCGGCGACCCGTCGACCGTCCACGGCCCGGTTTCGGTGTGGTGCAAGCAGATCGGTGCGATCGTCGTCTCGGTCGACTACCGGAAGGGGCCCGAGGACCCGTTCCCGGCCGCGGTCGACGACGCGATCGCCGTGACCCGTTGGGTCGGCGAACACGCGGCCGACCTCGGTGGAGATCCGACCCGCGTCGCCGTCGCGGGTGACAGTGCCGGTGGAAACCTCGCGACCGTCGTCGCGATCGATGCGCGCGACAACGGAGGCCCGTCGCTCGCCGCGCAAGTGTTGATCTACCCGGCCACCGACATCTCGAAGCCGTACCCGTCACTGCGCGAGAACGGCCGCGGATACTTCATCACTGTCGACGTCCTCCGCTGGTTCGGCGAGGGCTACAAGGCCGACCCGCTCGACTGGCGTGCGTCGCCGATGCTGGTCGACGATCTGTCCGGGCTTCCGCCCGCCTTCGTCGTGACGGCCGAGTTCGACCCGCTCCGCGACCAGGGAGAGGTGTATGCGCAGCGCCTCGCCGAGGCGGGCGTCGACGTCCAGGCTCGCCGCTACGACGGTCAGGTCCACGGTTTCGTCGCCAACATCGCCGCCGTCACCGGGCTCGGGAAGACCGCTGTCAACGACATCGGGGAGTACCTGGACGGCGTGTTCGACCGCTGAGGGCTGAGGGGTTCCTCCACCCGCTCAAAGACTGGGCTGAGGACCGGGTTGAGGGCCCTCAGGGAGCGGGAAGGGGAGCGAGGTGAGGAACAGCGAGGGAGCGGACGGCGGCGATGAGGGCGGGGTGGGCGCCGATCGGGCCCGCGACGAGCGAGTCGGGAGCATAGGCGTCGAGGCTGGCCTCAACGCGGTCGGTCAGCAGTCCCGCCGACAGGAACAGCGGAGACGCGGCAATGCGTCGAGCACCTGCTTCGTGGAGTCGGTCGACGGCGCCGCGCACCGCGGCGCCCTCGGGGCCGAGTCGTGTCGCGAACACCGTCTCGACCGGCATACCGAGCACACGGGACAGTTCGCGGCCGCGGGCGCGGATCGACTCGTCCGACGATGCGTCCGACGATCCGACGGCGTACATCAGGACGCCGTCGTCGTCGCGGAGACCGGCCTCGACGAGCCTGTCGACGAGGCCGAGCACGGGCGAGTGGACACCCAGGACCGCCGATTGGAACGGGCGCACCGCGGGGTTGCGCCGCCGTGCGTCGGCGATGATCGCCGGCAGGTCGATCTTGGAGTGGAAACCGTCGCCGAACAGCAGCGGGACGACGGTCACGTCGTCGGACAAGGCCGCGAGGACGTCGCCGACGAGGGGTTCGTTCAGATCGAGGTACGCGAGTTCGACGCGCACCCCGGACAGTTCCGCTCTCACCGCGGCCGCGACACGGCGCGCGGTGAGAGCGAAACGGGCGTCGCGACTGCCGTGCGCGACGAGGACGACGGTCATCAGACCGCTGCGGCCTCGGACAGGTGCAGCGGAGCGAGGGCGTCACCGATCAGGCCCGCACCGAGCGTGTTGCCGCCCTGCGGGTCGATGATCAGGAAGCTGCCCGATTCGCGGTTCACCTGATAGTCGTCGGCGGCGATCGGCTCGGCCGTCATCAGCGAGATCCGCCCGATCTGATTGAGCTCCACCGACTCCGGCGCGTCCTGCACGGCGAGGTTCTGCTCGTCGAACAGGGCGTCGAGCGAGGAGATGATCACCTGTGTCGTCTTGGCGCCGTGCTTGAGCAGCAGGCGTGCGCCGGGGCGCAGTGCCTTCTCGGCCAGCCAGCAGAGGGTGGCCGTGAACTGCTGTGCGGGCTCGGGCGCGTCGGCGACCGACGCGATGATGTCGCCGCGCGAGATGTCGACGTCGTCGGTCAGCAGCAGGGTGACGCTGCGGCCGGTGTGCGCCGTCCGCAGTTCGCCGTCCGCGGTGTCGATCTTCGCGATCGTCGACCGGATCCCGGACGGCTGGACGATGATCTCGTCGCCGACCGACACTCGACCGGCGGCGATCTGACCGGCGTATCCGCGGTAGTCGGGGTACTCGGCGGTCCGCGGGCGGATCACGTACTGGACGGGGAACCGCAGACCGACGGGCGCGCGGTCGATCTCGTTCGGCACGGTCTCGAGGTGCTCGATGAGCGTCGGACCGTCGTAGTACGGGGTGTTCTCGGAGCGGATCGCCACGTTGTCGCCGTGCAGCGCGGAGACGGGGATCTCCTGCACCTGGTCGGCCGTGTACCCGAGAGACGCGGTGATCTCGTTGAACTCGGCGGAGATCGCGGCGAACACCTCGGCGGGGTTGTCGACGAGGTCGATCTTGTTGACGGCCAGGACCAGGCGGGTGACGCCGAGGAGTGCCATCACCGCGGCATGCCTGCGGGTCTGGGCGACGACGCCGCTGCGGGCGTCGACGAGCAGGATCACCAGCTGGGCCGTCGATGCGCCGGACACCGTGTTGCGGGTGTACTGCACGTGACCGGGAGTGTCGGCGAGGACGAACGAACGCGCAGGCGTCGCGAAGTAGCGGTAGGCCACGTCGATCGTGATGCCCTGCTCGCGCTCGGCCCGCAGGCCGTCCACCAGCAGCGACAGGTCCGGAGTGTCCATACCGCGGTCGACGGACGCCTTGGTGACGGCGTCGATCTGGTCCGCGAGCACCGACTTGGTGTCGAACAGGAGGCGGCCGACGAGGGTCGACTTGCCGTCGTCGACGGAACCTGCCGTCGCGATGCGCAGAAGGTCGGGGGCGTGCTTCATGTCAGAAATATCCTTCGCGCTTGCGGTCTTCCATGGCGGCTTCGGAGACGCGGTCGTCTCCGCGGGTGGCGCCGCGCTCGGTGAGGCGCGACGCCGCGACCTCGGCCAGAACGGCTTCGTTGTCGGCTGCCTCGGACAGGACGGCGCCCGTCGTGGAGCCGTCGCCGACGGTGCGGTAACGCACGGTCCGGGTCTGCACGTCCTCGCCTTCGCGCGGCCCGCCCCACGGTCCGGACGTCATCCACATGCCGTCGCGCTCGTACACCTCACGCTCGTGCGCGTAGTACAGGGGAGCGAGCAGCACCTGCTCGCGGGCGATGTACCGCCAGATGTCGAGCTCGGTCCAGTTGCTCAGCGGGAACACGCGGACGTGTTCGCCCGGCGCGTGGCGGCCGTTGTACAAGTTCCACAGCTCGGGACGCTGACGCTTCGGATCCCACTGGCCGAACGCGTTGCGCAGGGAGAAGATCCGCTCCTTGGCACGGGCCCGCTCCTCGTCGCGTCGGGCTCCGCCGAACACGGCGTCGAACCGGTTCTCGGTGATTCCGTCGAGGAGGGGAATGGTCTGCAGCGGGTTGCGGATGCCGTCCGGGCGTTCGGTCAGGCGACCGTCCGCGATGTAGTCCTCGACCTTCGCGACGTGCAGGCGCAGGTTGTGGCGCTCGACGATCTCGTCGCGGAACTCGATGATCTCCGGCAGGTTGTGGCCGGTGTCCACGTGCAGCAGCGAGAAGGGGAGCGGCGCGGGCCAGAACGCCTTCAACGCCAGGTGCAGCAGGACGGTGGAGTCCTTGCCGCCGGAGAACAGGATCACCGGGCGGTCGAACTCGCCCGCGACCTCGCGGAAGATGTGGATCGACTCCGACTCCAGCGCATCCAACGTGTCGAATGAATCGATGTCGCGGTCGATCGACCGGGTGGGATTCTCGGAAATGGTCATGATGCGTGCAGCCCGCATTCTGTCTTGGCGCGCCCGGCCCAACGGCCGCTGCGCGGATCTTCTCCGGCTTTCGGTTTGACGGTGCACGGTTCGCACCCGATCGACGGGTAGCCCTCGTCGACCAACGGATTGACGAGGACGCCGTTGGCGTCGATGTACTCCTGGAACTCCTCGTCCGTCCACGCGGCGAGCGGGTTGATCTTCACCAGCCCGAAACCGTCGTCGAACGAGATGAGCGGCGCGTTCGCGCGGGTGGGCGACTCGACGCGGCGGATGCCCGTGACCCACGCCCGGTACGGGGCGAGAGACGCCTTGAGCGGAACCACTTTGCGGAGTCGGCAGCACTCGCCGGGATCGGACGCGAACAGGTTGCGTCCGACGAGCTCGTCCTGCTGCTCCACGGTCTGCTCCGGCGTCACGTTGATCAGTTCGAGGTCGTAGACCGCCTCGACGGCGTCACGCGTGCCGAGGGTCTCGGCGAAGTGGTAGCCGGTGTCGAGGAACAGCGCCTTCAGCCTGCCGCCGACGGCGTCCTTGTCGGTGATCGCCTTGTCGGCGACGTCGATGAGGACGGCGTCCTGCATGTTCGCGGCGATCAGGAAGTCGGACCCGAAGGTCTCGGCGGTCCAGGCCAGGAGCTGGGCGGCGGTCGCGTCGGGGCCGAGCTGTGCCGCTCCGGCCTCGGCGATCGCGCGGAGGTCCTCGGCGGTCTCCCGAGCGTAGTCGAGATCGGTCATCGCAAATGCTCCTCTTCTGCTCGGACGGCCCAGACGGCGAATCGTTCGCCGTCCTCGCGGTTGTCGACGAAGTTGCGGACGACGCGTTCGATGTAGTCGCCCAAGTCCTCGCTGAGGACCTTGTGCTGGCGCAGCTTGCGGCCGAATCCGGAGTCGAGTCCGAGGCTGCCGCCCAGATGCACCTGGTAGCCCTCGACCTGCTCGCCGAGGTCGTTGTCCACGAGCTGACCTTTGAACCCGATGTCGGCGATCTGCGAGCGGCCGCACGAGTTCGGGCAGCCGTTGATGTTGATGGTGATCGGCACGTCGAGCTGCGCGTTGATGTCGGCCAGACGCTGCTCGAGCTCGGGGGCGAGCACCTGAGAGCGCTTGCGGGTCTCGACGAACGACAGCTTGCAGAACTCGATCCCGCTGCACGCCAACAGGTTTCGCCGCCAGTGCGACGGGCGGGCCTGCAGTCCGAGCGGGGCCAGCTCGTCGATCAGCGACTCGACCTGGTCGTCGGGGACGTCGAGCACGATCAGCTTCTGGTACGGGGTGAACGACGCCCGGTCGGAACCGACCCGCTCCATCGCGTCGGCGACCTTCGTCAGGATCGTGCCGGAGACGCGTCCAGCGATCGGGGTGAAGCCGACAGCGTTGAGGCCGTTGCGCAGCTTCTGCACGCCGATGTGGTCGATGGGGCGGGCGGGCTGCTCGGGGGCGGGGCCGTCGATCAGCTTGCGGCCGAGGTACTCGTCCTCGAGGACCTGCCGGAACTTCTCGATGCCCCAGTCCTTGATCAGGAACTTCAGGCGCGCCTTGGCGCGGAGGCGCCGGTAGCCGTAGTCGCGGAAGATCGAGACGACGCCTTCCCACACGTCGGGCACCTCGTCGAGCGGAACCCAGACACCGACGCGCTTGGCGAGCATCGGGTTGGTCGACAGGCCGCCGCCGACCCACAGGTCGAGACCGGGGCCGTGCTCGGGGTGCTCGACGCCGATGAACGCGACGTCGTTGATCTCGTGGACGACGTCCTGCTGTCCGGAGATCGCGGTCTTGAACTTGCGGGGGAGATTCGAGTACGCCGGATCGCCGATGTACCGGCGGACGATCTCGTCGATTGCGGGCGTCGGGTCGAGGACCTCGTCGAACGACTCGCCGGCGAGCGGCGAGCCGAGCACCACGCGCGGGCAGTCGCCGCACGCCTCGGTGGTCTTGAGCCCGACGGCTTCCAGACGCTTCCAGATCTCGGGGACGTTCTCGATCTCGATCCAGTGGTACTGGACGTTCTCGCGGTCGGAGATGTCGGCCGTGTCGCGGCCGAACTCGGTCGAGATCCCGCCGAGGGTCCGCAGCTGTGCGGCGTCGAGCTTTCCGCCGTCGCAGCGCACTCGCATCATGAAGTACGGCGCTTCGAGGAGGTCGATGTTCTCGTCGCCGGTGTACGTGCCGTCGTAGCCCTGTTCACGCTGTGTGTACAGGCCCCACCAGCGCATACGGCCGCGAAGGTCGGCCTTGTCGATCGAGTCGAATCCCTGCTTCGAGTAGATGTTCTCGATGCGGGCGCGCACATTGAGCGGGTTGTCGTCGCGCTTGGTCTGCTCGTTGGGATTGAGCGGCGTGCGGTAGCCGAGGGCCCACTGGCCCTCGGACTTGCGCTTGACCGGTCGGGCCCGCTTCCGGGGGGCGGGCGGAGCTTCTGCGGCGGGTGCGGCGTCGGCCGACTCGGTTGACGTGAGCGTCATGAACTCTCCTGGTGGCGTGCAGCGGGCATCGCGGCACGACGAGATGGGCTGAAGATCATCGGTGACGAGAGGAATCGGTCGGGCCGGGGCTGCGGCGGACCGTTCACGACCGTGCCGACGGCACGGTGGAATCGTCGGCTAGAGCCGACAGAAAGCGCTGCAGACGCGCTTGAGGTCGATGTGTCGCCGTTCGGCGAGCCACACTCCTGGGGAAGTCACGTCGTCCATAGTGCCACGCGGCGCGTGGGGCCGTCTACTTGGGGTTATTTTCGATCAGGGTGATGTTAATTACCGGTCGACGGTGATTCGCAGGTCAATGGACAGATGCGGGATGATGGGGCGGTGGTGAACAGGCAGGCCCCGGAACGACTCTCCGATCACGCGCTCGCGGCGTTCGGGGCGGTCGACGTCGATCGTCCGTTCGGCCTGTACCTGCATGTCCCGTTCTGCGCGACGCGCTGCGGCTACTGCGACTTCAACACGTACACGGCGGGCGAACTGGGATCGTCGTCGTCCCCGCAGTCGTGGATGGAGGGCGTCCGCCGCGAGTTGGACGCGGCGGCGTCGATGCTCGCCCCCGAGCGTCCGGTCGAGACGGTCTTCGTCGGCGGGGGCACTCCGTCGCTGCTCGGCGGCGACGGGTTGGCCGAGCTGCTCGACGCGGTCCGCGACTCGTTCACCTTGGCCCCGGGGGCCGAGGTGACGACGGAGTCGAATCCGGAGTCGACGTCGCCCGAGTTCTTCGACAGGCTTCGCAGTGCGGGCTACACACGGATCTCGCTCGGCATGCAGTCCGCGGCGACGCACGTGTTGTCGGTGTTGGAACGCAATCACACCCCGGGGCGGGCCCTGGATGCGGCCCGCGAAGCCGCGGCCGCGGGATTCGAGCACCTGAACCTCGACCTGATCTACGGGACGCCAGGGGAGTCGGACGCCGATCTCGCCGCCTCCATCGACGCTGTGCTGTCGGTGCCGGTCGACCACGTCTCCGCCTATGCGCTGATCGTCGAAGACGGCACGGCATTCGCTCGGAAGGTCCGTCGCGGCGAGGTGCCGATGCCCGATGACGACGTTCTCGCCGCACGGTACGAGATGCTCGACGCGCGTCTGTCCGCGGCGGGCCTAACCTGGTACGAAGTGTCGAACTGGGCTCTGCCGCAAACGGATTCGGTGTGCAGGCACAACGAGGCCTACTGGCGTAGCGACGACTGGTGGGGCATCGGTCCCGGCGCCCACTCGCACGTCAACGGAGTCCGCTTCTGGAATCAGAAACATCCGGCGACGTACTCGGCGTCGCTCGCGGGCGGCGCGCTGCCGATCGCAGGCCAGGAGATGCTCACCGCCGACGACGTCCACACCGAAGCCGTCATGCTGCGCCTCCGGATGCGTGGGGGACTGCCTGTGAGCATGCTCGACGATGCCGAGCGCGCACGTGCCGACGTCGCGGTGGCGGCCGGACTCCTCGTCGTCGCGTCGGACGCGTACGTCCTCACGGACCGCGGCCGACTCCTCGCGGACGGCGTTGTCCGCGACATTCTCGACTGACCGCGCCCATTGCTCTGCCTCATCTCGCACCGCCCTGCCTCAACTGGACTCCCCTGCCTGAGCTCAGGCAGGGGAGACGAAATGAAGCGGGGGAGTGCGAGATGAGGCAGGGGAGTGACCGCACGAGGCAGCGAAAGCGAGCGGACCCTCGTCTCGACTGCGCTCGACGGGCCGGGGGCGGGCTCGACGGCCGGGGGCGCTCGACGAACGGGTGGCGCTCGACGAACGGGTGGCGCTCAGTCGAGGCGATGAACGCCTTCGGTGCGGACGCGGCGGCGAGGGTGGACGGGGAGGGGAGACGGCACCGGGCGCAGCGGAGCGGTGGTCTCGAGGCCGGAGTCGTCCTGACCAGGGACGGTGCCGAGACGTTCGAGGTGGTCGTCGAGATCGAAGAGGCGGGCGTGGATCGTCGTACGGTTCCGCAGAGCCGAGCGGACGGCTCGGTGAAGGCCGTCCTCCAGGTACATGACGCTCTCGAACTGCACGATGTGGGCGAACAGATCGCCGTAGAACGTCGAGTCCTCCGAGAGGAGCTTGTCGAGGGCGAGGACCGTGGTGACGGGCGTGAGCTGGTCCAACCGGAACTGGCGGGGCGGGATCTTCGCCCATTCGCGCGGGGTGAGGCCATGATCGGGGTAGGGCTTCCCGTCGTGAACGCCCTTGAAGATCATCGCCCGCCCTGGTTCTGTTCTGCCGTTTCGTAGAATGGTCACGTTCACTCTATGCAACCGCGCGAGGAGGTGCCCGGTGTCGGCCGCAGACGACCGTCGGTTCGAGATATTGCACGCCATCGTCACCGACTTCGTGGACACCCAGGAGCCGATCGGTTCGAAGGCTCTCGTGGAGCGTCATCAACTGGGCGTGTCGAGCGCGACGGTTCGCAACGACATGGCGTTCCTCGAAGCCGAGGGCTACATCACTCAGCCGCACACGAGTTCGGGACGTGTGCCGACGGACAAGGGATATCGCCTGTTCGTGGACCGGATCAGCGAGATCAAGCCGCTCTCCTCGGCGGAACGGCGTGCGATCCTCTCGGTCCTCGACTCGGGCGTCGACCTCGACGACGTCCTCCGCCGATCGGTGAAACTGCTCGCGCAACTCACCCGCCAGGTTGCCGTCATCCAGTACCCGGTGCTGTCGACGGCCAGCGTCCGACACCTCGAAGTGGTGGCGCTCAGCCCGTCGCGTCTGCTCCTCGTGGTCATCACCGACACCGGGCGTGTCGAGCAGCGGATGGCGACGCTGCGGAACCCGATCGACGAGGAGACCGTCGCCCTGCTGCGCGACATGTTCTCGAAGGCGCTCGACGGTCAACGGCTCGAAGACGCGTCGGTGGCCGTCGCCGAACTCGCGACTCATGCTCCGCGGGAACTGCAGGAGCCGGTCGTCACCATCGCGACCGTGCTGGTCGAGACGCTCGTCGAACGCGGCGAAGACCGACTCGTCCTCGGCGGGACGTCGAATCTGGCGCGGTCGGCCGCCGACTTCACGCCCGCGACGGGTGGCATGGACACGGTGCTCGAGGCGCTCGAAGAACAGGTCGTCGTGTTGAAACTGTTGGCGCACACGCAGCGGACCGGGACGGTGACAGTGCAGATCGGTGAGGAGACCAACACCGAGAACCTGCGCAGCACCTCCGTCGTCTCCACCGGGTACGGTGCTTCGGGCACCGTATTCGGCAGCGTCGGCGTGGTGGGCCCCACTCGGATGGACTATCCGGGAACAATCGCGTCGGTCGCTGCGGTTGCGAAGTACGTCGGCGAAGTGCTCGCCGACCGATAGTTGATGTGTAAGGACGTTTTCCACCGTGGCTCGTGATTACTACGGCATTCTCGGCGTGGCGCAGGGCGCGACTGATCAGGAGATCAAGCGCGCATACCGCAAACTCGCGCGCGAACTGCACCCCGACGTCAACCCCGACGCCGAGGACCAGTTCAAAGAGGTGACCACCGCGTACGAGGTGCTGTCCGACCCGGAGAAGCGTCGCATCGTCGATGCGGGAGGTGATCCGCTCAGCGGGCCCGGAGCCGGCGGTTTCGGCGGCGACCCGTTCGGCGGTGGCGGCCTCGGTGACATCTTCCAGACGTTCTTCGGCGGGGGAGGCGGAGGTTTCGGCGGCGGAGGCGGCCGAGGCCCGCGCGGCCGAGTGCGTCCAGGCGAGCCCGCGCTCGTCGGCGTGACGCTGACCCTCGACGAGGTCGCCGAGGGCGCCCGCAAGGAGATCACCGTCGACACCGCGATCCTGTGCGACTCGTGCACCGGTTCCGGCACGCGCGACGACTCCAAGCCGGTGACATGTGGAACGTGCAAGGGCGCTGGCGAGATCCAGTCGGTCCAGCGGTCGTTCCTCGGCCAGGTGATGACGGTGCGCGAGTGCCCCGAATGTCGCGGTGCGGGCGAGACGATCCCCGACCCGTGCCTCAAGTGCGGCGGCGACGGACGCGTCCGTTCGCGCCGCACGATGACGGTGAAGATCCCGGCCGGAGTGCAGGACGGCATGCGCGTCCGGCTGACCGGTCAGGGTGAGGTCGGTCCGGGCGGCGGTCCCGCAGGCGACCTGTACGTCGAGGTCAGCGAGGCCGCCGACGACGTCTTCGTCCGTGACGGCGACGATCTGCACTGCACTGTCCGCGTCCCGATGGTCGACGCGGCACTCGGCGGCGAAGTGGAGGTGGAGACTGTCCTCGGCAGCACGGCCACCGTCACGATCGAAGCGGGCACGCAGCCGGGGACCGTGGTCCGCGTGCGCGGCCACGGCATGCCGCATCTGAACACGGGTATGCGCGGCGATCTGCACGCTCACCTCGAAGTGGTGGTGCCGCGCAAGGTCGACACGGCGCAGACAGATCTGCTCCGCAAGCTCCGCAGTGCCCTCGACGACGGCATCGAAGTGGTGACGGCGTCGTCGAAGTCGGCGTCGGGCGGACTGTTCTCCAAGCTGCGCAACGCATTCGTGGGCCGATGACCCCGCCGCTCTTCTGGGTGGACGACGTCCCGGCCGCGGGTGACGCCGCGACCGTGTCGGGCCCGGAGGGCAGGCATGCGGTGACTGTCACCCGGATCCGTCCGGGACAGTCGGTGATCCTCGGCGACGGTCGCGGAACGCTCGCCGACTGCGAGGTGACCGACGTGTCCGGCAAGGACCGCCTCACGGTGCGTGTCGGCCGTGTCCAATACGTCACGCGACCCAAGCCGCTGGTGACCGTCGTGCAGGCGCTGCCGAAGTCCGAACGCAGCGAACTGGCCGTCGATTTGATGACCGAGGCGGGCGTCGACGCGGTCGTGCCGTGGCAGGCGTCGCGGTGCGTCGCCAGGTGGGCCGGGTCGAAGGCCGATCGCGGTGTCGAGAAGTGGCGTGCGACGGCGGCGACCGCGGCCAAGCAGGCTCGTCGCCCGTGGATACCGGACGTCGCCGACCTCGCGACGACCACCGATGTGCGCGACCTCTGCTCGCGGACCGTAGCGGCGGGCGGCGTCGTCGCGCTCCTGCACGAGGCGGGTTCGACGTCGTTCCGCTCGATCGACTTCGCGTCGGCGCCGGAGGTGGTGCTGGTGATCGGTCCGGAAGGCGGACTCGACGACGCGGAGATCGCCGACCTGACCGCGTTGGGCGGCACACCGGTGGTCCTCGGGCCGGAAGTGCTGCGGACCGCCGCCGCGGGAGCCGTCGCGCTCGGAGCGCTCGGCGCCGCGACCGATCGTTGGAGCCGGTGACGGTGCGCCGCACCAAGATCCAGTACGGCGACGCGCCGAGCAC
Source organism: Gordonia spumicola (assembly GCF_009932475.1). Classification (GTDB taxonomy): domain Bacteria; phylum Actinomycetota; class Actinomycetes; order Mycobacteriales; family Mycobacteriaceae; genus Gordonia; species Gordonia spumicola. The sequence goes on along the minus strand of NZ_BJOV01000005.1, from coordinate 1,847,842 downwards.
ATTCGGTCACCTGTACCTCCCCGACGCCGACAAGCGCGTCGACGGCCGCGCGCCGCTCGTCGTGCTGGTGCACGGCGGCTACTGGTCCGTCGACTTCTCGCTCGTCGTCTACACGGGAGTCGCCCGTGCGCTCGCCGATCGCGGCGTCGTCGTGTGGAACGTCGAGTACCGCAGGCTCGGTGAGGCGGGCGGCGGCTGGCCGACCACGGGCCGCGATGTGATCGCCGCGGTGAGAGCCCTCGACGGGCCCGTCTGCGAGGCCCTCGCGACCGCCGGGATCGTCGTCGACGCCGCCAACGCGTCGATGGTCGGCCATTCGGCAGGAGGACAGCTCGCCGTCTACGCGGCGGCCCGCCTCGGCGGCGCCACCAAGCGCTTCCGATTCCCGACGGTGATCGCGCAGTCCCCGGTGCTCGACTTCACCGAGACCGGCGCGTTCGACAGGCCGTCGGTCGTCGACCTCATGGGCGGGACGTTCGACACGTTCGGCGACCGCTTCCGGGAAGCGTCGCCGTCGGAGCAACAGCCCTTCGATTCGACGGTCGCCGTGATCCACACCGTCGACGACGCCTCCATCCCGATCGAGGCGAGCCGAGCGTACGTCGCAGACGCCGTCGAGCGGGGACAGTCGGCGGTCTTGTACGAAGTCCAGACCGGCGGGCACGACGCGTTCGTCGACCCGCGCTCGGACGCCACCCGGCAGACCTTCCGAGTGCTGGGCGTCTGACCGGCGCGGTAAGTCGGATGCGCTCGTGCGCGTCGGCGATAGACTGGTAGCACCCCCGCCCGCGCGGGGAGAAGACGAACGTCGAGGAGTGACGAAATAAGTGAGTGACATTGACCGCGGAGAGGCGAAGGCCGACGCCGTGGCGACGTCCCGTATCGATGTTCCGCAGGATCTCGCGGTCGGCCTGTTCGGGCCGACCGATGTGAACCTGCGGACCCTGGAACAGCAGCTTCCCGCCGATGTCCACGCCAGAGGCAGCCGGATCACGTTGACCGGTTCGCCCGCCGACGTCGCGGGATCCGAGCGGGTGATCTCCGAACTGATCAAGATCGTCCGCACCGGGACGCAGCTGACACCCGACCTCGTCCGCCAGAGCATGTCGATTCTGAGGACCGAGACCTCGCAGTCGCCCGCCGAGGTCCTCAGCCTCGACATCCTGTCGCGGCGCGGCAAGGTGATTCGACCGAAGACGCTCAACCAGAAGCACTACGTCGACGCCATCGACAAGAACACGATCGTGTTCGGCCTCGGTCCGGCGGGCACCGGCAAGACGTATCTGGCGATGGCGAAGGCCGTGCAGGCCCTGCAGTCCAAGGATGTCAGCCGGATCATCCTCACCCGCCCGGCCGTCGAGGCGGGCGAGCGGCTCGGCTTCCTGCCCGGCTCCCTCAGCGAGAAGATCGATCCCTACCTGCGTCCCCTGTACGACGCCCTGCACGACATGATCGACCCCGAGGCCATCCCGAAGTTGATGGAGGCGGGCGTCATTGAGGTCGCGCCGCTGGCGTACATGCGGGGCCGGACCCTCAATGACGCGTTCATCATCCTCGACGAGGCGCAGAACACCACCGGCGAGCAGATGAAGATGTTCCTGACGCGGCTCGGTTTCGGCGCGAAGATGGTCGTCACCGGTGACGTCACGCAGGTGGATCTGCCGGGCGGTGCGACGAGTGGGCTGCGTGTCGCGACCCGCATCCTCGACGGCATCGATGACATCCATTTCGCGGAACTGACAAGCGCGGACGTGGTCCGGCACAAGCTCGTCGCCGACATCGTCGACGCCTACGGTCGGGCCGAGGAAGAACAGGGCAATCGTGCGCTGCGTCGCGAGGGTCTGCGACAGGGAGGACGACGCCGATGAGCATCGAACTGTTCAACGAGTCGGGCGTCGACGTCCCCGAGCAGCTGATCATCGAAGCGGCGCGCTTCGCGATGGCGCGGATGGACGTCCACCCGGCCGCCGAGCTGTCGATCCAGCTCGTCGACCTGCAGACGATGACCGACCTGCACGTCCAATGGATGGACCTGCCCGGGCCGACCGATGTCATGAGCTTCCCGATGGACGAGTTGACGCCCGGTGGGCGCCCCGACGCGGCCGACCCCGGACCGGCCATGCTCGGCGACATCGTGCTGTGCCCCGAGTTCGCCGCCGACCAGGCCAAGAGTCAGCGGCACAGCTTCGAACACGAGATCGCGGTGCTCACGGTGCACGGCGTCCTGCACCTCCTCGGCTTCGATCACGCCGAACCCGAGGACGAGAAGGAGATGTTCGGCCTGCAGGGGCAGATCATCGTCGACTGGTACTCGGCCCGCGACGACCGCGCTCGACTGCAGGAGCAGGCACAGCGCGACACTCGCCTGCTCCGCAACACCGGCTTCTCCGAAGACCCGGCCGGGAGCTGATCACATGACTCGCGACATCGTGTTCATCGGTGCCGCCATCGCGCTCACCGTCCTCGCGGGACTCTTCGCCGCCATCGACACCGCCGTGCAGACGGTGTCGACGGCCCGAGTCGACGACATGGTGAAGGAGTCTCGTCCCGGAGCGAAACGACTGCGGACGGTGCTCGACCACCGTGCCACGTACGTCGGACTGTCAGTGCTGATGCGCGTGGTCTGCGAGACGGCCGCGACGGGACTCGTCGCCGTCATCGCCGTCGACGCGCTCGACGTCGGCTGGGGACTCGGCGCGACAGTCGTCGGCATGACCCTCGTCTCGTACATCGCCGTCGGGGTCGGCCCGCGAACGCTCGGCCGCCAGCACGCGTACTCGATCGGCCTGGTCGCCGCGCCGGTGCTCACCGCGATCGGTGTACTGCTGCGCCCGGTGACCAGGCTGTTGATCCTGGTGGGCAACGGCCTGACGCCGGGCAAGGGCTACCGCAACGGGCCGTTCGCCACCGAAGTCGAAGTCCGTGAAGTGGTGGACCTCGCGCAGGAACGCGGCGTCGTCGACGACGACGAGCGTCGGATGATCCAGTCGGTCTTCGAGTTCGGCGACACCAACGCCCGCGAGGTGATGGTCCCGCGGACCGAGATGATCTGGATCGAGAACGACAAGTCCGCGACCCAGGCGATGAGCCTCGCCGTCCGTTCCGGGCATTCCCGCATCCCGGTGATCGGCGAGAACCCTGACGACATCGTCGGCGTCGTCTACCTGAAAGACCTGGTGGAACGCATCCTCCCGAAGCTCCCGATCGCCGGGTTCACCGTCGCAGACGTGATGCGCGGAGCCGAATTCGTCCCCGATTCGAAGCCCCTCGACGATGTCCTCTCCGACATGCAGGCCAAACGCAACCACATGGCGCTGCTCGTCGACGAGTACGGCGGCATCGCGGGTCTGGTGACCATCGAGGACGTCCTCGAGGAGATCGTCGGCGAGATCTCCGACGAGTACGACGTCGACGAGGTGGCTCCGATTCAGAAGCTCGGCGAGGACCGCTACCGGGTGTCGGCGCGACTGCCCGTCGAAGATCTCGGGGAACTGTTTGGCATCGAGATCGACGACGACGAGGTCGAGACGGTCGGCGGTCTCCTCGGACTGCGGCTCGGTCGCGTGCCGCTGCCCGGAGCCAAGGTCAAGTCGCACGGTCTCAAGATGACGGCCGAGGGCGGACCGAACCGGCTCGGCAGGCAGCGGATCACGACGGTCGTCGTCCGACGTGCGAAGAAGCACACCGACGGGTCGATTCGCGACGATTGGGCGGACGACGAACCCGCCGACACCCGGGCAGGCGATAGGCTACCGGGAACACCCGCTGATCCGATCGGAGAATCCGCTTGAGCACACCGTCGTCGCAGACCCCCGAGTTCCGGTCCGGCTTCGTCTGTTTCGTGGGCCGGCCCAACACGGGCAAGTCGACGCTGACGAACGCGCTCGTCGGCGACAAGATCGCCATCACGTCCAACCGGCCGCAGACGACGCGTCACGCGATCCGAGGGATCGTCAACCGGCCGGACGCGCAGCTCATCCTGATCGACACACCCGGCCTGCACCGTCCGCGCACCCTCCTCGGGCAGCGTCTCAACGACGTCGTCCGCGACACGTACTCGGAGGTCGACGTGATCTGCGTGTGCATCCCCGCCGACGAGGCGATCGGTCCCGGCGACCGGCGGATCGTCGAACAGGTGCAGACCATCGCGCCGAAGACGCGCAAGGTCGGCGTCGTCACCAAGATCGACCGCGTCGGCCCGGAGAAGGTCGCGTCGCAGTTGATGGCGTTGTCGGCGCTGATGGGCCCCGACGCCGAAGTGGTGCCGTGTTCGGCCAAGTCGGGCCGACAGCTCGACACGCTGTCGGACGTCCTCGTCTCCCTGTGCGACGAGGGTCCCGCGTTCTACCCGGACGGCGAGCTGACCGATGAACCCGAGCAGGTGCTGATGGCCGAGTTCATCCGCGAAGCCGCCCTCGAAGGGGTCCGCGACGAACTGCCGCATTCGCTGGCCGTCGTCATCGAGGAGGTGGTCCCGCGGGACGGTTCCGAGATCGTCGACGTGTACGCGCACCTGTTCGTGGAACGCGACAGCCAGAAGGGCATCATCATCGGCCGCAAGGGCGCCCGCCTCAAAGAGGTCGGGACCGTCGCCCGCGGCCAGATCGAGCGCCTGTTGGGTACCAAGGTGTATCTCGATCTCCACGTGAAAGTCGCCAAGGACTGGCAACGTGATCCCAAACAGCTCGGCCGTCTCGGCTTCTGACCACCGACGAAAGGTCTCCTCAGATGGTGCGTTTCCTCCTCAACGCCGGTGTCAGTCTCGTCTCGTCGGCCATCGCGCTGCTCGTCGCGCAGTGGCTGATCGACGGCTTCGATCTGCGGCTGAGCGGCTTCTTCATCGCCGTCGCGATCTTCACGGTCCTGCAGGCCGTGCTCGGTCCGTTCGTGTTCAACATGGCCCGCAAGTACGCGTCGGCAGTGCTCGGCGGCATCGGCCTCGTCTCGACACTGCTGTCATTGATCATCACGTCGATCGTCGGTAGTTCGCTCAGCATCTCCGGCGTGGCCGCGTGGATCTCGTCGACCGTCGTGATCTGGCTGATCACCGCCCTCGGCACGTGGTGCATCGGATTCTTCATCATCACCAAGTGGTGGGACGGCCGACGCACGGCACAGGCGAAGGACCAGGCCATCGAGGCAGCCCTCGACAGGCGCGCCGGAAAGTAGCCCGCGGCGGCCCCAGCGGGTCGGATACGTCGAATGTCGGCGGCGGGTGGGATGATGACGCGGTGAGGTTCTACTCCGACGAAGCGGTGGTGCTGCGCCAGCACAAGCTGGGCGAAGCCGACCGCATCATCACCTTCCTCACCGCCGAGCACGGTCTCGTGCGCGCGGTCGCGAAGGGGATTCGTCGTACCCGCTCCAAGTTCGGCGCGAGGCTCGAACCGTTCGCACACGTCGACGTCCACTTCTATCCCGGTCGCAACCTGGACGTCATCACGCAGGTGCACAGTCTGCACGCGTTCTCCGACGACATAGCCTCCGACTACGGTCGCTACACGACCGCGTGCGCGGTCCTGGAGACGGCGGAACGTCTGGCAGGCGAGGAGCGCGCACCCGCGAAACAGCTGCATCGGCTCACCGTCGGCGCCCTGCAGGCCTTGGCCGAGGACCGCCGCGACCGTCAGTGGATCCTCGACGCGTTCCTGTTGCGTGCGATGTCGTCCGCCGGGTGGATGCCCGCGCTCGACGTCTGCGCACGTTGCGCGCAGCCGGGTCCGCATCGAGCGTTCCATGTCGCGGTCGGGGGAGCGGTGTGCGTCCACTGTCGGCCGGCCGGAGCGGCGACGCCGTCGGTGGGCGTGCTCGACGTGATGGACGCCCTCGCGCGCGGTGAATGGGACCATGTCACCGCCGCGACCGATTCGCAGCGCAGGCAGGCCACCGGACTCACTGCGGCGCACCTCCAATGGCACCTCGAACGACAGTTGCGCACCCTGCCCCTGATCGAACGGCAAGCGCCGCACGCGATCGCCGCCCCAGAACATCCGATGGAAGGCCAGGTCAGCTGATGGCACGCTTCACCCGACGTCCGGCGACGACGGAGCCGGTGGTCGTCCGACCGCCCGATCCGCACCCGTCGGGCGCCGTGCCGCCCGCGATCCCCGCCGAGTTCGTGCCCAACCACGTCGCGCTCGTGATGGACGGCAACGGCCGGTGGGCGCAGGAACGCGGACTGCCACGCACCGAAGGGCACAAGCGCGGTGAGGCCGTCCTGATGGACTCGGTGTGCGGATCCATCGAGATCGGCGTCAAGTGGTTGTCGGCCTACGCGTTCTCCACCGAGAACTGGTCGCGCAGCCCGGACGAGGTGAAGTTCCTGATGGGTTTCAACCGGGACGTGATCCGACGTCGACGCGACGAGATGAACGAGATGGGCGTCCGCGTCCGCTGGGCGGGCCGTCGTCCCCGGCTGTGGCGCAGCGTCATCAAGGAACTCGAAGCGGCCGAGGAACTGACGAAGAACAACACGGTCATGACACTCACGATGTGCGTCAACTACGGCGGACGCGCGGAGATCGCCGACGCCGCCCGCGAGATCGCGCGTCGAGCCGCCCGCGGCGAGATCGATCCGGACCGCATCACCGAGTCGAGTTTCGCGAAGTACCTCGATGAGCCCGACATGCCCGACGTCGACCTGTTCCTCCGCCCGTCGGGGGAACAGCGACTCTCGAACTTCCTGCTCTGGCAGTCGGCGTACGCCGAGATGGTCTACCAGGAGAAGCTGTTCCCCGACTTCGACCGCCGCGACCTCTGGGACGCGTGCCTTGAGTACGCGAAGCGGGACCGCCGTTTCGGCAGCGCCTAGATCGTCAACTAAGGGTTGACGATTCTGTGTTCGTCAACCTATGGTTGACGCATGACGGAACCGACTCGCCTCGACACGGCCAACCTCGACGATCTGATCCGCGGCATCGACGCCGCCTCCGACGATCCGCTGGAGCGTCTGACCTCGGCGGTGTTGACGGGCGCGCACATGGACGCCCTCGTCGACCATCTGATCGGCCATTTCGTCGACGCGGCGCGTGATTCCGGAGCGTCGTGGACGGACATCGGGCAGTGCCTCGGTGTCACCAAACAAGCCGCGCAGAAACGATTCACCCCTGGCGCGCCGCGACTGGATCCGGCCAAGGGCTTCGCGGCATTCACCGAACGGGCCCGCAACGTGCTGGCGGCGGCTCACAACGACGCCGCATCCGCGGGCAACCCCGAGGTGACGGCCGCGCATCTCGCGGCCGCACTGCTCGACGACGAGACGTCCCTCGCCACCTTGCTGTTGGTCCGGCAGGGGGTGGACGCCGCGCAGGTGCGCCGTGCGGTGGCGCAGGCGTCGCCGGTCGTGGACGGAGAGCCGCTCGACCTGGTTCCGTACGACTCGACCGCCCGAAAAGCGTTGGAACTGACCTTCCGCCACGCCCTGCGGCTCGACCACTCGTACATCGGCACCGAGCACATCCTGCTCGCCCTCCTCGACGTGGAGAACGGCGACGGCCCGCTCGCCGCGGCAGGCGTCGACCGCGCGGCGCTGGAATCGGACCTCCGCGACGTGCTGGCCGCGATGACCCCCTAGCTGACTCCCCGAAGATCGGTCCAGTCATCGAACTCGGGCGGCGCGTCGCCGTTGAACAGCGATGACTGAACCGATCTTTGGACCATCGCCCGGTCCTTCGCTCCGCGTGCGCGGTGTCGGCCTGCGCGAGTGATCGATCGGATGTCCTCGAGGACGCCGTCCCAGTCGTACAGGATGTCGTCGTACGTCAGTCGCAGGGTCAGCCAACCGTCGACGAGTGCGCGTCGATCACGGTGGTGGTCGCGCTCGTAGTCCTCTTTGGACGAATGATGGAGGACGCTGTCGCATTCGATGAGCAGCTTCCCGATCCGGAGATCGGCATGCCCGACACCTGCGACCGATGGCTGCACGACGACGTCATAGCCGACCGCCCGCAGCCGCACACGGGCGATGCTCTCGGTGCCCGACTGGGAACGACGGTCCGTCCTGGACAGCATCTCGAGGACCGTCGCTCCGGTGCGTCCCATGTCGGACGCGATGTCGCCGATGCTCGCGCCCGTCGTGTTGCGGTACGCGTCGCAGACTGCGATCCACTCGTCGTTCGTCAGGCATCGCGTCGCGTGGTTCAGCGCGATCGGGATCGGATCGACGGCCCGGTTCGCGATCCGCGTGCGTCCGATGAGTGGCCTGCACTCGGGATGCTTTCCGTGCAGGTGAGGACTTCGGCGCAGATGGAGGCCGTCGTGGCCGGGAGGGACCCACAGGTCATGGAAAGTGAGGGCGTCCACGCATGTCGAGACTCCGCCGTCTCGGACCGCCGCCGCGACGACGGGGTCGTGAACGCGCGCCGCGTACCAGCCGGGGCGCAGTCGGACGAGGTCGCCCGCCTTCACCGCGCGACGGAGCCGTTCGTCGTCGTAGTCCATCGCCAGCAGCTCGGCACGGGTGTAGATCCCGGAGTCCTTCATACAAGGTCGGACGCACGTGCCGGGCTTTCGGTTCCACCCCGACTGTGGATACTCCGAAGATCGGTCCGATCATCGAGGTCGGACGGCACATTGTCGCCGATTCCCGATGGACAGACCGATGTCAGGAGCAGTCGGCGCAGGTGCCGAAGATCTCGACGGTGTGGGTGATGTCGGTGAACCCGTTGTCGGCGGCGATGCGCGACGCCCATCGCTCGACGGGATCGGCCTGGACCTCGACGGTCGTCCCGCATTCGCGACACACGAGGTGATGATGGTGTCCGGTGGAGCAGTGACGGTATCGGGTCTCGCCCGAACCGTCCCAGATCGCGTCGATCTGTTTCGACTCGGTGAGGGCGGTCAGATTCCGGTACACGGTCGTCAGTCCGATCGACTCGCCGCGCTCGCGCAGCTTGTCGTGGAGTTGCTGTGCGGACAGGAAGTCGTCCGTCGCCGACAGCAGTTCGGCGATCGCGGCGCGCTGCTTCGTCGACCGCTGGCCGGTGACGGGCTTCGCCTGCTTCTCGGTCACGATCGTGCCTCGCGCAGTTCCGCGGCGTGCACCAGGGCGTCGACGACGATGTGGGCGACGTGATCGTCCGCCAGCGCGTAGTCGATCTCGCGGCCGCGGCGGGTGCCGACGACGACACCGGACTTCTTGAGCACGCTCAGGTGCTGGCTGACCTGGGGCTGATTGAGATGGAGGGCGTCGACCAGTTCGTGCACGCACATCGACCGTTCACGCAGACTCAGGACGATCGCGACGCGTGCCGGAGCGGCGAGGGCCCGCAACAGGTCGGCGGCAGCGGTGTGCCCGGCATGGTCCGTCGTCGACGGTCTGAGGATCGGATGCGCCATGCGTCCATGCTAAAGGAAGTGATTGTCATTTGCCTTCGGCGGCGACCAACGTCCGCGCTTCGGCGACGGCGGCCGTCGAGCCCGCGGCACGGGCGAGTGCACGCACCGCATCGGGCAGCGGGCTCGGCCCGACGTTGGCGACGACCGTCGGCAGGTGCGGCCCGAGTGAGGCGAGCAGCGTCGACAGTCCGGCAGGCTTCCGGGGAACACCGCACGCCCAGTCGAGGAGGGCGGACCAGGCGGGCCACACGATGCCGAGCGCGTCCGCTCGAGCGACATCGTCCGCGACATGAGCGAATCGCGACAGCGCGAGCGATCTCCCCGCGGCGCGCGCCGTGACGATCGGTGCCAGCGCGGCCGGGTCGAGCCGTCCGACCCGGTACATCTCGATCAGGGCTTCGCCCGCGCGCAGCCGGCAATCGGCGCGGGTGTGATTCACGTGGCTGAGGATCAACGGCAGTACGCCGTGGCCGTCCACACCGGGCGCCGCAGCCAGGTGCGGCAGCAGGCGATTGACGGCCATCCCCGAGCGGCCGTCGGGTGCGGCGAGGGCGTCGCCGTCGAACGGGAGGACGCCGAGATACGGGATCAGCTCGTAGTCGGGGACTTTGTGAGCGTCGAGCCCGACGGCGCCGAGGCGCGGGAGTCCGGCGACGTGCGGGGGCAGCTGCAGGTACGCCGCGATCGACTGACCGGACGCCCGCCATCGGGCGGTCCCGCCGCCGTCGACCCACCGTCGCAGCAGGTCGGCGGCATTCGGGACGCCGTCAACGTGCAGCCGGACGGCGCCGGTGTCACCCGGTCGCAGACGTAGGAGGGCCTGGACGAAGTCGTACGGACCGATCGGCTCGGAGGTGAGGCGGTCGCGCAGATCGTCGAGGGTGAGCGTCCCGTCGGTGCGAGTGGACGTCGACACCGGCCGGGTCCCGCGAGTGAGCGTCTCATCGATGAGCCTGGTCGTGAACTGATATGCGGACGATCGCCAGGTCGCCGAGTGCGTGACGATCCCGTCCGCCAGCCATTGATCGGTGACGTAGCGCGTCTGATTGCCGTACTCGCCCGCAGCCGGCAGCTGGGCGAGGACCGACTCGGCGTGCGACCGTCCACGCTCGAGGAGGCGTGACACGGCGTCGAGGGTCCGGGATTCGTCGGTGATCGACGCGTAGACGTCGGTCTCGGCGGTCAGCGCGGTGAGGCCCTCGACGTCGGCGGTGACGGGTTCGAGCGGCCCGGCGTCGCGGCTGTGCGTCGCCGGGAGCCATCCGCCGATGTCGGCGGGATCGTCCTTCGGGGCCGCGCCGCCGAGCGCGGCGAGCACCCTGCCGCGGAGCGCGCCGTCCACATTGTCGGCGGCCAGCTCGAGGAGGTCTCTCGACTCGGCCGATCGTGCGAGAAGCCTGTCGACAAGCGCCTTCTTGGGGCCCTTCTCCTTGCGGACTAGGAGGACGGACGCCGTGTCGAACAGGGCTTCCGGGGTGAGGTCGGCCGCGGTCGCGGCGGCGGCGAGCACCGGCAGCGCGTACGCGTGGACGGTCGACAGGAGGCCGATCACCTCGGGCTCGTGCGCGGCGACGTCGCCGGGTCCGAACGAGCAGCCGGCGAGGATCGCCGCCGATGCGCGCTGACCGTACGGCGGCTGCGGTTGCGCGAGTGCTCCGAGCGCGGCGGCCACGACGGCCGACCTGTCGACCCCGCCGTCGGCGAGGATCGCGGCGATCGCCTCGTCGAGTCGCCATCCCTCGCGCGGGCTCGACGTGAGGCCGGTGAACGTTCCCGGATGTGCGGCCGCCGCGAGGAGCATCTCCGGGAGTCGTGGCGTGGACCGCAGCAGTCCGACGAGGTCGGGGCGCGACGACAGGTGGACGCTGCGGAGCCGCCCGTCGACCACCGACAGGAGTCCGACCGGCGGGTCGGCGTCGCGGCCCCACGTCCCGGACAGGCGGTGCTTGGCATGGGTGAGCGCGGCGGCCCAGCCCTCGACGTACAGCGGGGCCGACGGCAGCGGAAGCCCGAACCACTCGACGACGCCGCTGATGATCTGGGCGGCCTCCCTGCGGTTGCCGCGTTCGGGGTCGTTGAACGCGAGCGCGGTCGTGCGTGCGACGAACTCCGTCGCCCACGCCTCGCCGCGGGCGATCACTGCCTCGGCGACCGGTGCCGCGAGTCCGCATTCGCTGACCCACGATCGGGTGAACCGACAGGCGGTGACCGCGTCGGCGGGAGTCGCGGACAGGCCGCTCGCCAGGACGAGTTGAACGGTCCGCGCGCCGGGCCAGGCGACGCCGAACTGCAGGTCCTCGAATCGGCGGCGTGCCGCGGTCCGTCCGGACTTCCGATACCAGCGTCCCGCCGTGGCGCGATCGTCGTCGTCGAGAGTCGAGATCCAACCGACCACGGTGTCGAGGTCGACCTCGGCGATCGCGTCGTCGATGTGCTGAAAGTCCACGCACCCAAGAGTATGCGGCGGGCACCGACTACCCTGGTAGCTGTTCCCAACCCCAACGTCGTGGAGATCTGAAACCGTGGCTGTGCAGTCCAAAGTCGATGCTGTCGTCAACCTCGCCAAGCGGCGCGGTCTGGTGTTCCCGTGCGGTGAGATCTACGGCGGTACGCGGTCGGCATGGGACTACGGTCCGATCGGCGTGGAGCTGAAGGAGAACATCAAGCGCCAATGGTGGCGGACGATGGTCACCTCGCGTGACGATGTGGTCGGTCTCGACTCGTCGGTGATCCTGCCCCGCCGCGTGTGGGAGGCGTCCGGCCACGTCGACGTGTTCACCGATCCGCTGATCGAGTGCACCAACTGTCACAAGCGCCAGCGTCAGGACCATCTGCAGGAGGCGTACGCGCTGAAGAAGGGCATCGACGATCCGGACACCGTTCCGATGTCGGAGATCGGCTGCCCCGACTGCGGCGCCAAGGGCCAGTGGACCGAGCCGAAGGCGTTCTCGGGCCTGCTCAAGACGTACCTCGGCCCCGTCGACGACTCCGAAGGCCTGCACTACCTGCGCCCGGAGACGGCCCAGGGCATCTTCATCAACTTCAAGAACGTGATGACGACCGCCCGCCGCAAGCCGCCGTTCGGCATCGCGCAGGTCGGCAAGAGCTTCCGCAACGAGATTACGCCCGGCAACTTCATCTTCCGCACCCGTGAGTTCGAGCAGATGGAGATGGAGTTCTTCGTCAAGCCAGGCGAGGACGAAGAGTGGCACCAGCACTGGATCGACGCGCGTTACAACTGGTACGTCGACCTGGGCATCGACCCGGAGAACCTGCGTCTGTACGACCACCCGAAGGAGAAGCTGTCCCACTACTCCAAGCGCACCGTCGACGTCGAGTACAAGTTCGGCTTCGGCGGCAATCCGTGGGGTGAGCTGGAGGGCGTCGCGAACCGCACCGACTACGATCTCGCGACGCACAGCAAGGCGTCGGGCGAGGATCTGGTCTACTTCGACCAGGCGTCGGGCGAGAAGTACACGCCCTTCGTGATCGAGCCCGCGGCCGGCCTGGGCCGTTCGATGATGGCGTTCCTGTGCGACGCGTACACCGACGAAGAAGTGCCGAACGCCAAGGGCGGCACCGACACTCGTACCGTCCTCAAGTTGGACCGTCGTCTCGCGCCGGTCAAGGCCGCCGTGCTGCCGCTCTCGCGCAACGAGAAGCTGTCGCCGAAGGCCCGCGATCTGGCCGCCGAACTCCGCAAGCACTGGAATGTCGAGTTCGACGACGCGCAGGGCATCGGCAAGCGCTACCGCCGCCAGGACGAGATCGGCACGCCGTTCTGCGTGACCGTCGACTTCGACACCCTCGACGACCAGGCCGTCACCATTCGTGAGCGCGACACGATGAGCCAGGAGCGGGTCTCGCTCGACAAGGTCGTGGAGTACCTGGGCGGCAAGCTCATCGGCTGCTGACCGGACGACGAACACGACCCCGAGACTGCGTGAGCGTCTCGGGGTCGCGTCGTTCTGTGAAGTGGTCAGTCGACCACGATCACGGCGATCTCGCCCGGGCATTTGGTGAACGCCGCTGGTCGGGGCTCGGCGACGGCGCCGCCCGGAACGGCGGCGGCGACGGTCCGTGCCTCGGATTCGCGGCCGGCCGGATAGAAGACGACGTTCTCGGTGACCGAGCGGCTCTGAAGGTTGCTCGTCTCCAGGACATCGATGCCGGCACCGGTCAGTGACCGCGCCGCCCGGGCGCTCGCGCCGGTCACGACTCCCGCGTTGTACACGCACGCGCTGATGGTCGGCACCGTCGATGAGGTGATCGTCGCCGTACTCGTGGGCGGGGGCGCGGCGGTGGTCACGGGTTCGTCGCTGGACCCGCCGACGGTCTTCACCACTGCCACGACTACACCGATGACCAGGATCGCCGCGACGACGGCGACGGCCGCGATCGCGGCGGGAGGGGTCCGGCGGCGCGGGGGCGTCGGTACGACGACGGGTCGCACGAGCGTCGGCGGGGGAGGCGGGGCGGGCCGCGCGATCGCGGTGCGGAGTGCGTCGGTGAACTCGGTGCACGAGGCGAACCTCTCCGCGGGGTTCTTGGCGAGTGCGCGCACGAAGACCGGATCGAGCGAGGCGAGATCGGGTCGTCTCGCGCTGATCGCGGGCACGGGCGCACTCGCGTGGGCCGACATGATCGACACCGGTGTCGGACCGTCGAACGGGGGAGTCCCGGTGAGCAGCTCGAATGCGGTGCAGGCCAGGGCGTACTGGTCGGAGCGCGGAGACGGCGGCCGACCCTCGAGCATTTCGGGTGCGGTGTAGGCGAGCGTGCCGATGAACGCGCCGGTCGCGGTGACACCGGCGGTGTCGGCGAGTTTGGCGATTCCGAAGTCGAGGACGACAACCTTGTCGAGCATGCCGCCCGCCGTTCTGGTCACGACGATGTTGGCGGGTTTGACGTCGCGGTGGACCACGCCGCGGCCGTGCGCGTAGTCGAGTGCCGCGGCGACGCGGGTGACGGCGCCCAACGATTCGGCGGCGCTGAGTCCGGCGTGTGTCAGGTCGGCGCCGTCGAGGTAGGTCATCGTGAACCACGGGACGCCGTCGGCGATCCCGACGTGGTGGACTCCGATGATTCCGGGGTGATCGAGTGCCGCGGCGGTCCGGGCCTCCTGTGTGAATCTCGTCTGGAAGTCGGCGTCGGCGGTCGGCGCGATCACCTTGAGTGCTTCGTATCGGCCGAGCTGGGGGTTCTCGACGAGATACACGGCGCCCATGCCGCCTTGGCCGAGTCGCCGGACGATGCGGTAGTCGCCGAACATCGTTCCCGGTGGCATGGTCATCGGTCAGGTCCCTCGTCATCGCGTGCTGAGTCGGAATCACGATAGAAGGCGCGGGAGGGCGTGATCGAACGGACGACAGAGGTCAGATCGATCGGATGACAGAGACTAGTTTAGTGCGGCTATCACTCCGAAACCGTCGGGCCAGCCCGCGACGAGGCGGGCGTCGCCGGACACCGGGTCGGCGAGGTCGTGAGTGAAGACCACCGAACCCCGGTCGGCGGAGCCTTCGAGGCGTACGAGGATCGGTGGGTCCATGGCGACGACCGAGCCGTCGGCCCTGTGGACCTCCAGCGAGGCCTGCCCGACTTCGCCGTGCAGGGCACGGGTGTAGCAGTCGACGGCGACGGGGTCGGCCGCGGCGTCGTACACCCATCGCTCGCCGAGGACGGAATGCGTCATCGTGGTGATCAGGGCGTCGTCTGCTCCGTCGAGCGGAGCATCCCGATAGGTGAGCGGAATGTGGAACACGCTGTCGCCTCGTGAGGCCAGGAGGGCTTCGATGCCGACGTGCCCGGCGGGGTCGTCGAACCGGTAGCCGCCGATCATCGTGACGTCGCCGGAACCGCCCCAGGGCACGGAATCCAGGTGTGCCGTGACGAGTTCGAGTTTGGTGGGAGTCAGTGTCGCCTGATGCAGGACTGCCATGCGCTCAACGCTAGTCGGTACTGTTCACCCGTGAACCCGAGATTCGTCATGATGTTCAGCTGTGTCCTGATGTTCATCGCGGCCGCGATGATGGTCGGCCAGAAGGAGTGGACGATGCTCGCGATCGTCGTCCCGGTGTGGTTGGCGGTCGTCGGCGTGTGGGTGTATCGCCAGCGCACACGCGATTGACGTGCCGGACGGCACATTCGCGCGAAAAAGTAGAACGTGTTCTAGTTCTACTGTAGTGTCCACGTCCATGGACCGACTGAGTGGCCTCGACGCAAGCTTCCTTTATCTTGAGACCCCCGAACAGCTCATGCACGTGTGTGGGCTCCTCATCCTCGACTCGTCGACGATTCCCGGCGGCTATTCGTACGCGTCGATGCGCGACACTCTCGAATCGCGGGTGAAGAAGGTCCCGCAGTTCACGCGCAAGATCCGGCGGGTCCCGCTCGACCTCGGGCATCCGATCTGGGTGAACGACGACCATTTCGACGTCAATCACCACTTCCACCGCATGGCGCTGCCCAAGCCCGCGACGTACACCGAACTCGTCGAGGTGTGCGGGCACCTGGCAGGCCTTCCGATGGACCGCAACCGTCCGCTGTGGGAGATGTGGCTGATCGAGGGATTCATCGACTCGAACGGCGTCGAGAAGGTCGTGATCTTCTCGAAGATGCACCACGCGACGGTCGACGGCGCATCCGGATCGAACCTCATCTCGTACCTGTGCAGCCTCGAGCCGGACGCGCCGCCGCTGGCGCCCGACACCGATGCGCGCAACGAGAGCGGTCCGGGAGGTCTCGAACTGTTCGGGCGCGGCCTGCTGAACACGCTGGCCCGTCCGCTCGCCCTTCCGAAGATGGTGATGCCGTCCGTGGATCTGATCACCGCGACCATCGGTCGGGCGCGCGAGGGCACGGCGATGGCTCCGCCGTTCACGGCGCCGCGGACGTCGTTCAACGGGACGATCGACGGACATCGGACGATCGCGGTCGCCGACATGGATCTCGAAGACATCAAGGTGGTCCGCCGGGCGACGGGCGCCACCGTCAACGACATCGTGCTCAGCGTGGCGGGCGGTGCGCTGCGCGCGTACCTGTCCGACCGCGGAGAACTGCCGTCGACCCCGCTGCTCGCATCGGTCCCGGTGTCGGTGCGTGACGAGTCGGTGCGCGAGGGCGGCGCCAACAAGGTGTCGTCGTTGTTCGCGCGCCTGGGCACCGACATCGACGACCCGATGGAACGTCTGCGCTCGATGACGGAGGCGAACAAGAACGCCAAGGAACACCACAAGGCGATTCCCGCCGACACCCTGCAGGACTGGGCCGAGTTCGCGGCGCCCCGGACCTTCGGTCTCGCGGTCCGCGCCTACGCGGGTCTACGGCTGGCCGAGAAGCATCCGGTGGTCCACAACCTCGTGATCTCGAACGTGCCCGGACCGCCGATCCCGCTGTACTTCATGGGCGCCCGGGTCGAGGGCCTGTATCCGCTCGGACCGGTGTTCCACGGCGCCGGGCTCAACATCACGGTGCTCTCGAACAACGGTGTCGTCCACGTCGGCATCATCGCCTCCGAGCAGAGCGTGCGGAATCCGCAGACCATGGTCGAGCACTTCCCGCGCGAGCTCGCCCGACTCAAGGACGTCGCGGAGACGGCGGCCGCCGTCTCGGAGTGAGCGTCACTCGACGACCGCCGAACTGAACGTCGGCGGGTCGCCGAGGAACGGGCGATGCGACGGAGGCTGATTGCCGTCGACGTCGGTGACGCCGAGTTCGGCCGCGATCTCGGCGCCCACCAGCACCGTGCCGGTCCGCTCCATGAGCGACGGGTCACGGTGCAGGGCGTCGATGATGCGACCGGGGAACTCGACCGATTCGGCGCTCGCGGCGAGCCCCTCGTACATGGCGGGATTCGACGCGAACGCCGCCATCGTCCGCTCGGTCTTCAGCAGCCCCATCCACAGGGAGACGACCGCGACGCCGACGGGTGCGAAGTCGACGGCCATGTCGTGCGCCATCTTGTCGACGGCGGCCTTGCCCGCGCCGTACGCGGGGCCGTGCATGTACGCCGAGCCGCCGAACGACGACGTGTTGACGACGAGCCCGGATCCGTTCGCGGCCAGCAGCGGACCGGCGTAGTACGAGGACACGTACGTCGAGCGCATCCCCACGTCGAACAGATCGGTGAGCGACAGCGGCTTGTCCCAGAACGGGCCCTTCTTGGTGAGGGCGGACGGGATGGTGATCGCGTTGTTGACGAGGATGTCGAGGCGTCCGTGGTCATCACGAACCCGTTCGAACAGGGACTTCACCTGGTCGTCGTCGGAGTGGTCGACGATCACCGGTATCCCGACACCGCCGCGGGCGGTGATCGCCTCGGCCGTCTCGACGACGGTGCCGGGCAGATCGGAGGCCGTGTCTGGCGTGGTCCGTCCGGTCACGTAGACCGTCGCGCCGGTCTCGCCGAGCGCGAGGGCGATGCCTTTGCCCGCACCCCGCGATGCACCGGTCACGACGACGATGCGCGGGGACGTCACGACGCCTCGTTCTCACGCCACCGTGCGAGCACGGTGTTGGTCGCCTCGGCGAGAACGGGCACGAACGCGTCGGCGTTCATGACGCAGCAGGAGTGCCCGGCGTCCACCTGATGCAGGGTGGCTCCGGGGATCCGGTTGGCCATGGCGATCTGGCGGGCAGGCGGGATCGCCTTGTCGCGCAGCGGGACGACGACGGCGGTCGGCACGTCGATCTCCCGTATCCACGGCTTCGTATGGTGCTTGCCGATCGCGGCGACGGCGCGTCCCACCGAGGCGGGTCGCGTCGACCGGAACTCGGCGAGCGCCCACTTGTGGATGTCGTCCTTCGGGTCCGAGGTGGACGGGACCGCGGGCTTCGGCGCCGTCCGGCGACGTGTGGAGCCCAGCGAGTACCCCATCGCACGATGGAACAGGCGCTCGGGAGCATTGGTCTGGAACTGGTCGGTGCTGGCGCACAGGGCCAGTCCACCGACCCGATCGGCGTGCTGACGCCATACGCGTTGCGCGATGAGCGAACCCATCGAGAAGCCCGCGAACATGGCCTTGTCGACGCCGAGTTCGTCGAGGACGGCGACCGAGTCGTCCGCGCAGTCCTGCAGTGTGAAACGGTCCGTGTCGATGCCGCGGCCGTGCAGTCGTTGATCGAGCGTCACGACGCGGAACTTCTCCGACAGCATCGGAATGCTCGGGAACCAGGTGAGCAGGCCCGTCGTCGACAGCGCGTGGAGGAGCACGACGGTCGGAGCGTCGTCGGTCGGACCCGGCGTGTCGGTGACATAGGTGGAACCGCGATTGCCGAGGCTCACCATCCGGCCGTCGGGGATCTCCACCTCGGGGATCCGCACGTTCGCGGGCAGTCGGGACCCGAGGTCCCGGCGTGCAGTACTCATCGATCCGCCTCAAAGACTAGGAACAGGAACTGAAACACGTTTCAGTGGCTCCGATCACTATGACACATCGTGAGACGGTTCCTTTCGGCTGTCGCAGCATCGATGCCAGACGACGACTATTCGACGTAGTCGTGCCCATTCCACTTCAGGGTCCGCTTGGTGATGGTGCCGCCCGCGCAGCTGGGCATGCAGTCGTTGTTGCTCTGTTCGATGACGTACCTGCCGTCGGCGCCCGGGCCCTTGGCTTCGGCGTAGTAGTACGCGAGGCGTCCGATGTAGTCGCTGGTGCTGAACTCGGGGTCGGCGAATCCGGTCGGGGTCGGGACGAGGACGAGGACACCGTCGTACCGACCCGGGTTGTACTTGACGAATGTGTTTCCGGTGCGGTCGGAGGCGGGTGAGTAGAAGGTCAGGCTCTTGTCGTACACGCCGATCTCGATGGGCGGAAGAACGGTTCCGGTACCGGTGACCGACACGACGCACCCTTTCGAACCACTCGTTCCGGAAGCGAGCAGGAACACTCGCACCGTGCCGAGCTGCGGATGCTGCACGTCGGTCGTGCCGGTGACGATGCTCGGGCACGAGGAGGTTCGGGGCGGCGAATCGGGAAGGGCCACTGTCGGCGCTCGTTGTGCCGCGCACCCGCAGACGACGATGTTCGTGATGTGTCCGGACTCGCCGGCTCCCTGCACGGTGGTCCGGTATCCGGCGCCATCGCCCGACCCGGCGTCGAAGATCACCGTGCGCGTGCCGTTGGCGGTGTTCGTGTCCGACACCGATGTTCGTCATGGTGTCCACCTCCTTCGCCGGGGTGTGGCTTTCGGTTGCGCCCAGTCTATCTGAATGTGTGTCAAATCACAATAGGCTAGTTTTTCAGTTCGATAAGTGTGTTCTTGTTCCTGGCAGTCGGTGGGCGAACTGTGGGGTGTCGGGATCGCCGTGCTGTGTCCGAACGTGGTGGGGAGCGGGTCTTCACGCCGGTCCCTGATCGTCTACGGCCGCCGATCACCGGCTATTGATCATCTAGTCTTGTTTCAATGTCGTCCGGCGCTTCGAGTCCTCACGCGATGACGGTGATCGGGCTGCTCGGGCCGGTCACCGTCGACGGTGCAGGCGTGCCAGGACTGCGCGCGCGGCGACTGCTGGTGGCGCTGGTCGCGGCGGACGGCCGACCCGTGTCGGCGAACCGGCTCATCGACGACGTGTGGGGCGAGGCGCCGCCGAAGTCGGCGGGTGCGGCGCTGCACACTCAGATCTCGCGTCTGCGACCGCTGATCGGCGACGCCGCTCTCGTCGGTGCGGACGGGAGTTACGTGCTCAGCGGCTACGAGACCGACCTCGCGGCCGCCGAGCGACTCCTCGCCGAGGGCGACGCGGAGCAGGCGTCGCGGTTGTGGCGCGGCACCGTCGGATCCGATCTCGGCCCGGGTGACGGGCCGGCCGATGGGCTCCGCGCCCAGGCCCGGAGGCTCCGCGCCCGAATCGACGAGGCTCTCGCGCACGCGGCGATGGCGCGCGGCGACTGGCCGTGTGCGACGGCGATCGCGCAGGCCACGATCGATGACGACCCGCTCGACGAGGCCGCACACGTCCTGCTCATGCGCGCTCTCGCTGCGGACGGACGCACCTCGGAGGCGCTCGCCGCCTATTCGCGCCTACGGCGGATCCTCGCCGAAGAACTCGGGGCCGATCCCGGGCCCGAGGCGACGGCCGTGAACGCCGAACTCGTCTCGTCGGTGTCGCCACCGGTCAGGCGTGCGTCGCAGCCGCGGCTGCGCGGCGATCCGTTGATCGGGCGCGACGCCGATGTGCGGGCGATTCGGGGCCTGCTCTCCGAACACCGGGTGGTCACCGTCCAAGGTCCGGGCGGAGTCGGGAAGACGAGTATCGCCACCACCATCGGCGACCTGCTCGCGGCCGACGGCACGTCGGTGTTCTACATCCCGCTGGCGGCGGTGCGCGACGACGCCGACCTGATCGGTGTGGTCGCCGCGGCACTCGGAGTCGGCGAGTCGGACGTCCGCACGTCGTCGGTGCCGAGGTTGATGCGCCGCGACCTCGAATCGAGCCTCGGCGATGCGCTGCGGTCCACGGACTCGGTGCTCGTCCTGGACAACTGTGAACAGGTCATCGACGCCTGCGCGCGTCTGGTCGACGGCCTCGTCGCGGACCTTCCGACGCTCCGCGTGCTCGTCACCAGCAGATCGCCGCTGCTCATCGCCCCCGAGCAGGTGTATCGGCTGCCGGTCCTCGACGCGTCGCCCGGCGTGGAGCTGTTCGCCGCGCGGGCCAGATCGGTGCGGCCGGACGCCGACCTCGATCCGGCGGCCGTCGCCGACCTGTGCGCGCACCTGGACGGTCTGCCGTTGGCGATCGAACTGGCTGCCGCGCGGATCCGAGTGATGAGTGTCGCCGAGATCTCCGCGGGGCTCACCGAAAGGTTCGAACTCCTCCGGTCGGCCGACCGGACGGCTCCGCGACGACACCGGACGCTCGAGGCGGTGATCGACTGGAGTTGGGATCTGCTCGATCACACCGCGCGCCGGACTCTCGGCCGGACGTGCCTGTTCCCGGACGGGTTCGCGATCGACGCGGCCGAAGCAGTCACCGGGCTGTCCGGCGCTCGACTCGCCGACGCGTTGACCGCGCTCGTCGACCAGTCCCTCCTGCACGTCGACGAGTCCGGCGGACGCACCCGGTATCGGATGCTCGAGATGGTCCGCGAGTTCGGGGAACGCAGGGTCGACGGGACCGACGAGGTGGTCGCGGCGATGTCGTCGTGGGCGCGGACCGTGTGCGACGACGTTCGGACCCGGTACGAGTCCGTGCCCGACACCGAACTCGCGGCGCGCATCGCGGTGGAGAGCGAGAACCTCGTCTGGGTCCTCCGTCGGGCGGTCGCCGCGGCGGACGACGCCACGATCGTGTCCGTGTACCCGGTGCTCTCGGCGTTCTGGGCGAGTCGCGGCCTTCATCACGAGGCCGCAGCGTGGGGCGCGCGCATCGTCGATGACCTGGGGCCCGCCCCGGCCGACCCGGACGAGGAGACGAGGGGCGCGTGGCAACTGACGGCGCTGATCGCGATACTTCACCTCCTGCCGGTCGGCGATCTCCGGAGGGTGGCCGCGGCGTCGACCACGCTGCGTCGACTGCATCGGCCCGACCGGGTCTTCGACGACGTGGCCGAGCTGTTGTCGGCGTTGGTGCTCGCGCGTCGACCCCGTGCGGGCTATCGGCTCGTGGTGCGCGCGTTGGCTCCCGGGCGTCCGGACCGGATCAGGTGGGTCGCGCTGAGCGTGCGGTTCAACGTCCGCGAGAACGCGGGCGACCTCGACGGAGCCCTCGCCGACAGCATCGCCGTCGCGAGACTCTCGGCACGACCCGACTCGTTCACGGCGGCGATGACCGACATGACCACGGGCAGTCTGTTCGGGCAGCAGGGCCGGTGGGCCGACGCGCTGGAGCGCTATCGGGACGCCTACCGCAGGCTTCTCGCGCTCGGAGCCGACGACGACGCACATCAGGTCGGCGGCTACATCGTCGCGATGCTGCTGTCCCTCGGCGACGTCGACGGTGCACGGGCGGCCCTCGACGAGATCAGCGGCGGGTGGGGACCGGCCGACCCGACGCCGCAGGGCAATCCGGAGACCGTCGCCGTCATGATGGTGATGACCGCCGAGCACCTGCGGCTGTCCGGGACGGGGTCGACCGGCGAGATCGTCGACGTCCTGCGGCGGGCCGCCGACCTCCTCCTCGACGACCGCGCGATCACTCAGCGGGACCCCGGTGTGATGGGCTGTGTGACGGCGACGGTGGCCGCCCGCATCCGACTCGGCGTCACGGACGGCCTCGATCGGGCCCTCGACGACGCGGCTGCCGCGGTGATCGAGATGAGGGACAAGTCGGGCTGGATCGACGTCCCGCACTCGGCGGGAGTCGTGTTCGTGACCGGACTGTACCGGTGCCTGCGTCGGCCCGGCGACGCGGAGGGCACGCGGCTGATGGCGCTCGGCCTGCGGCTGCGCCCACGGCACGACTATCCGGCGATGCACGAACTCATCGTCGACGCCGAACGACTGTCCGGCAGCTCTGCCGCCGAGTGGGCGTCGATCGTCACCGAGTGCGAGTCGATGTCGCGCAGAACGGCGCTCGACGACGTCCACGGGACGTTCGCCGAGCGCCGCGCGCACTGACTACTTGGCGGTGCGGATGTAGGCGCGAACCGCGAGCGGTGCGAACACCGCGGTGATGATCGCGGCTCCGACGAGGCTCCACAACACGTGAGTGCCGACGTGGCCGTCGTTGCAGAGCTCGCGGACGGCCGACACGAGGTGGCTGATCGGGTTTACGTCGACGAACTTCTGCAGCCAGGTCGGCATGGTCTCGACGGGGACGAACGCGTTCGACATGAACGTCAGCGGGAACATGATCAGCATCGAGACGCCTTGCACCGACGACGCCTTGCTCATCAGGCAGCCCATGAGCGCGAAGATCCATGACACGGCGAAACTGCAGATCAGGACCAGGACGACGGATCCGAGGACGCCGATGGGCTCGGGTCGCCAGCCCATCGCGATGCCGACCGAGAACGTGATGACGCTGGCGACGAGGTAGCGGATGACGTCGGCGAGCAATGCGCCCGCGAGCGGGCTGATGCGGGCGATCGGCAGTGACCGGAAGCGGTCGAACACGCCCTTGTTCATGTCCTCGCGCAGCTGGGTGCCGGTGACGATCGATGTGACGATCACGGTCTGCACGAGGATGCCGGGGATGATCACCGGCAGGTACGAGCTGACGTCGCCGCTGATGGCTCCGCCGAAGATGTACGTGAACATCAAGGTGAAGATGATCGGCTGCAGGACGACGTCGAAGAACTGTTCGGGATTGCGGCGCATCTTGACGACGCCGCGGCCCGCGAACGAGAACGACTGGCGGACGGTGTCGGCGATGCTCACCGATGTCTTGGCGGAGTGGCGGACGGTGTCGATGCTGATCGACGTCCGCTCGAGAGTTGTGGTCATGGGGGAGTCCTTTCGGTCAGTCGCGACCGGTGATGGTGAGGAACACCTCGTCGAGGCTCGGCTTGGAGACGGCGATCTCGTCGACGGTGATGTCGCGTTCGCGGAGCGCGATGAGCAGGTCGGGGACCAGGTCCTGGCGGTGCAGCGGAGCCGTCACCCGGCCCGCCTCGGCGCTGAGGACCGCGGGTTCGCCGAGGACGCTCTCGGCGAGTTCGGCTACGGTCGACGCGTCGGCGCGGTCGACCGGGGTGAGGGTGAGGGTGCTCGTTCCGACGGATTGCTTGAGCTCGTCGGCGGTTCCGTCGGCGATGACCCGACCGCGGTCGATGACCGCGATCCGGTCGGCGAGCTGATCGGCCTCGTCGAGGTACTGCGTGGTCAGCAGCACGGTGCTGCCGTGAGCGACGAGCTTGCGGATGGTCTCCCACATCTGGGCGCGGGTCCGCGGGTCGAGCCCGGTCGTCGGCTCGTCGAGGAACAACAGCGGGGGCGTGTCGATGAGGCTGGCCGCGAGGTCGAGGCGACGGCGCATGCCGCCGGAGAAGTCTTTCAGCGGACGGTCGGCGGCCTCTTCGAGCGCGAAGTCGGCGAGCAGCTCGTCCGCCCGGGCCTTCGACGCACTCCGTGACTTGCCGAGGAGCCTGCCGAAGAGGACGAGGTTCTGGCGTGCGCTGAGGTCCTCGTCGACCGACGCGTACTGGCCGGTGACGCCGATCAGCGACCGGACTGCGACGGCGTCGTCGACCACGTCGTAGCCGAACACGGTCGCGCTGCCCGCGTCGGGGCGCAGGAGCGTCGCGAGCATGCTGACCGTGGTGGTCTTGCCCGCGCCGTTGGGGCCGAGGACGCCGTAGACGGAGCCGGTCGGGACCTGGAGGTCCACACCGTCGACGGCGGTGTTGTCGCCGAATCGTTTGACGAGGCCGCGGGCGTCGATCGCGAGATCGGTGGCCGGACCTGGGGTGGCGGCGCCGCGCGCCGCGAGGGTCGTTGTCATGCCGAGGACTCTGCCCGGCGGGTCTGTCGTGGGCCTTACACCGACTTACGTGCGGGTGTCGTCGGCTGTCGTGGTCAGAAGGTGGTGCCCGAGTGCGGTGCGCGGTCGGTCGCGAACAGGATGTCGAGACGCTCCACGGCTCGTGGGTCCGGCGGCGTCGAGCCGTGAAGGCGGCCTGCGGCGCAGAGTTGGCGCCACCGGGTGTCGCCGAGGTACACGGCGGCCAGGTCCGCGACGTCGACGGTCACCTCCGCCGTGTCCGCGGACCGCTCGACGCCGTCCGCGCTCAGTCGGTACGAGCCGTGATTGGACGGGCGGAGCGAGTCGATCACCCGGATCGTCACCGGTTCGCCCGCGCGATACGAGCGTGCCCTCAGGGCCGCTTCGACGTCGATGAGTCGCAACCAGATCTCGTCTGTCACCGGCCCGAGAGTCACCGACCGTCGATCGGCGACGAGCAAGGGGAGCGGGTCGTCGACGGCCGCCGTCGCGACGGTGATCGTGTCGACCAGGTCGAGGTCGAACAGATGTCGCCACAGGCCGCGATGAGCGTCGTCGGTGAGGGCGACGAAGTCGGTGATCTGGATCGTCCGGTTCCGGCTCGTCCACCAGGTCGCCGGGTCGACCGCACGGTAGACGGCGTATCCGTCGTCGACGCCGTCAGTGCTGTGAACGATCACGTACCGCAGCGGTTCGCCCGCGGCGCGACGTCGGGCGTTGGTCCACCAGCCCGGCGATCGCGTGGTGGACCCGGGTGTCGCCTGGCGGTCGTGGATCGATGCGAGCGTCGAGACGTCGATGTCGTCGGCGAGCCGCACCGCTCCGAGGTCGTCGGGGCCCGCGAGCAGGTCGGTGCGGGACCGGTCGATGGTCAGGGATCGGGTGTGTCCGGCGACGCCGTATCCGTACCGTCCGTAGATCAGCGCCTCGGAGGCGCGCAACGTCGCGACGATCTCCCCGCGCGCGGACGCGTCGTCGAGTTGTCTGCGGATCAGCGCGGTGAGCACTCCTCGTCTGCGGTGTGAGGGCAGCACACCGATGTGGGTCACGGAAGCATGCGGAACTCGCGTCCCACCGGGGACGGTCAACGTCGTCTCGTACGAATCGGCTCCGCCGATGATCGTGTCGCCGTCGAATGCTCCCAGGTACCGTCCCGGTTCGGTGATCGTCGCCGCGTCGAGCCCCCCGAAGTCGATCCCGATCATCGCGCGCCCGAACACCGCGAACGCCTCTCGAACCTGGTCGTCGGTCGTCAGGGTCTCGATGCGCGGCGTGGGCCGAGAGTCGCTGGCGG
The DNA here is from genome assembly GCF_009932475.1 of Gordonia spumicola. Lineage (GTDB taxonomy): Bacteria > Actinomycetota > Actinomycetes > Mycobacteriales > Mycobacteriaceae > Gordonia > Gordonia spumicola. The sequence continues at coordinate 1,821,827 of NZ_BJOV01000005.1, read as the reverse complement.
TCACGAGGTGGAGCCTCCTTGATGCGGTGATAGTCGGTACATCGTCTCCGGAACGACGACGCGCATCAACGATTGTGCTCTCGGTGGTCGTATGCCGGGCGGTGCGAGTGTCGGCGGTCGGGAAGTGATTCCCGTCTAGACCAGGCGATTTCGCTAGGTGCGAAAGCCTCTGATAAGGCATGATTGAGAACAGAGTGCGTCGCGCGGGCAAGGGGTCCGCGATGTGGGCGCATTTCGGAGAGCGAGTACTAGGGTGGCTGTCAGCGGCAAGGTTGTGCATTTCGACTCGAATCGCGGGTTCGGATTTCTGGCACCGGCGGACGGCGGGGACGACGTGTTCCTGCACATCAACGACATCAGCATCGACGAGAACCTGCTGCGCCCCGGCGCGGTCGTGGAGTTCGACGTCGAGAGCACCGATCGTGGCTCGAAGGCCACGAACGTCAAGGTGACCGAGGAGGCCCCCGCGGGCGATCCGGCCGCCGAGCGCGCGCAGCGTCGCGACGACACCCGCGGACGCTTCGGCGACCGTGGCGATCGTGGCGATCGCCGTGACCGTTTCGATCGCAACGACCGTGGCGACCGCGGTGACCGGGACCGCGGACCGCGCCGTCCGAGCCGTCACGCGGGCGGCCCGCTGTCGAACGAGATCACGGAGCTGCTGCTCGACTCGGCGCCCGACCTGACCGCGCGTCAGATCACGTCGATCCGTTCGCGCATCCTCGACCTCGCCGCCGCGCGCGGGTGGTCGAACGATTAATTCCCCATCCGCTGGTCGGTCTGTGGCAGATCCGCCCGTCGCGGCGTACTCCGCGGACGACGTCGAACGCATGGTGGCCGAAGGGCCCAAGCTCGCCGTCGTCGATCCCACGACCGACCACCGGAGCGACTTCGCCCGCGACCGCGCGCGCGTGCTGCATTCGGCGGCACTGCGGCGCCTCGCGGACAAGACGCAAGTCGTCGGACCGCGCGAAGGTGACAATCCCCGCACGCGCCTGACGCACTCGTTGGAAGTGGGCCAGATCGGCCGCGGCATCGCGGTCGGTCTGGGCTGCGATCCCGACCTCGTCGAGATGGCCGGTCTGGCCCACGACATCGGGCATCCGCCGTACGGACACAACGGCGAGCGGGCCCTCGAAGAATTGGCGCGCGACCGCGGCGGATTCGAGGGGAACGCCCAGAATCTGCGGATCCTGACCGCGCTCGAGCCCAAGATCCTGTCGCCCGACGGGGAGAGCGCCGGACTCAACCTGACTCGCGCATCACTCGATTCGACGCTCAAATACCCGTGGTCGCGCTCTGCTCCGGGCAGCAAGTACGGGGCCTACGTCGAAGACGAACCCGCCCTCGCCTGGGTCCGCGCGGGTGCGCCCGACGGCAGGCGATGCCTCGAAGCGCAGGTCATGGACTGGTCGGACGACGTCGCCTATTCGGTCCACGACCTCGAAGACGGTGTGATCGGCGGACGCATCGATCTGCGACAGCTCGGCGCACGCGACGACCAGCAGACCCTCGCCGAGCTCGGCATGCGGTACTTCGGCGGGGACGACCCGGCGCCGCTGATCGACGCGGCTCAGCGCCTCTCGGAGATGGAGATCTTCGCCGATCTGGGGGACTTCGACGGTTCGCTCGACGCCTCGGTCCGCCTCAAACGCCTCACGTCCGAGCTGATCGGCCGATTCGCGTCCACCGCGATCAGGTCGACCCGCGCGGCCGTCGACTACCGGCCGGTCCGACGGTACGACGCCGACCTCACCGTGCCCGACGACGTCGCGGCCGAGGTGGCCGTCCTCAAGACCGTCGCCCTGCGGTTCATCTTCTCCGACCCGCGGCACCGCGCGCGTCAGGACCGGCAGCGCGAACGGATCCATCGGGTCGCCGAGATGCTGCTGGTGACGTCGCCGGGCGGGCTCGACCCGTTCTTCGCCGACCGCTGGAACCGGGCGTCCGACGACGACCAACGGATGCGGGTCGTCGTCGACCAGATAGCGTCCATGACCGAGGGCCGACTCGAACGCCTCGACAAGTCGAGCGCCGAGGTGCAGGCGCACCTCGGCTGATCGGCCCCCGGGGGCCTACGCGCTGATCAGGCCTTCTTGTCGATCACGACGTGGTCGAAACGCGAGCCGTCGAAGCTGACGTCGAACGCCTTGCCGAAGCCGACGACGTACCGTCCGTCGGTGGGCGTGAGGCGGAACAGATGGAAGTCGAGGCCGCGGAGCACCTGGACCATCTTCTCGTTCGACATGTCGGCGAAGCCGGCGAACACCTCGTCGTTGCCCTCCTCGGGGACCTGCTCGACGTCACAGACGAACGACGCGCGTTCGACGCCGAAGATGTTGTTCGACGACGCCTCGTCCGCGTGCAGCAGGAGGCGAGCGGTCGCGCCCGCCGCCAGGTAGCGGTAGTGTTCGGCGATCTCGCTGACGTACACGTACACGTCGTCGCCGCGGTGGACGAACGGTGCGATCGACTGGAAGGGCTCGCCGTCGGCGTCCTTCGTCGCGATGACGACGGTCTTGCGGCCCGCGATGAACTCACGGTATCCGGCGCGGGCCTTCTCGAACTCTGCGTCTGCGGTCATAGGGTCTTCTCCTCGGGGCTGGGAACGGCGGCATCCTGGCGATGCCGAAGCAGGTGAATACGCGGGCGTCCCGTCGCCGGATCCGCGGTGACCTCGGCGTTCATCCCGTACACGGCGCGGATGAGGTCGGGAGTCAACACCTCGGTCGGCGATCCGTCGGCGACGACGCGGCCCGACGACAGCGTCACGATCCGATCGCTGAACGCGGCCGCCTGACCGAGGTCGTGCAGGACCATCAGCACCGCGATGCCGAGGGACCGGTTGAGCGCGGTCACCACCTCGAGCACCTCGTGCTGGTGTGCGATGTCCAGATAGGTGGTCGGCTCGTCGAGAAGCAGGACGCGGGGCCGCTGTGCGAGCACCATCGCCAACCACGCGCGCTGTGCCTCGCCGCCGGAGAGTTGGGTGACCGGGCGGTCGGCGAACTTCTCGAGTTCGGTGTGGGCGATCGCCCAGTCGACGGCGTCGGCGTCGTCCGCCGTCGCCCGCTCGTACCAGCGTCGATGCGGGTGGCGGCCGTAGCCGACGAGTTCGCGCACGGTCATGTCGGGTGGTGCGGCGTTCACCTGGTTGAGCATGCCGATGGTCTGCGCCCGCCGGCGGGACGGCCAGGTCGTCGAGTCCTCACCGTCGATCAGGACGCTGCCGGCGCCGGGGGAGAGCCGCCCGTTCAGGGCCTTCAGGACGGTCGACTTGCCGGAGCCGTTGGGACCGATGAGACTGACGACCTCACCGGTGTCGACGCCGAGCGAGACGTCGTCGACCACGCGGTCGGATCCGTACGAGACGACGAGGCCACGAGATTCCAGGAGCATGTCTACAGCGCCGCCTGCCTGCGCATGAGGAACAGGAAGTAGGGGGCGCCGATCGCGGCCATGATGATGCCCGCCGGGATCTCGACGGGCGCGAACGCGGTGCGCCCGACGGTATCGGAGATCAGGATCAACAGCGCTCCCATCGCGGTGCTCATCGGGATCAACACCGCATGATTGGAGCCGACGATCATCCGTGCGATGTGCGGGACGACGAGGCCGACGAATCCGATGACGCCGACGGCCGAGACGGCGATGGCGGCGAGGAACACCGCGACCACTGACAATACGATGCGCGTGCGGTTGACTCCTTCGCCGAGGTTGCGGGCGACGTCGTCGCCGAGGCGCATCACGTTGGCCGATCGAATGCACAGCATCGCTGCGAACAATCCGACGATCGCGTAGGGGAGCATCATCCACACCGCGTCCATGCCCTTGGCGGCGAGGCTGCCGTTCATCCACGAGATGGCCGCGGGCAGACGATCGCTGTAGCGCAGCGACAGGAACGCGATGAACGCGCCCGCCAGCGCGTTCACCGCCACTCCGGCGAGGATGATGTTGACCGGTTTGATGCCGTCGCGGCGCCAGGCGAGCGAATAGACGAGCACTGCGGCGATCGTGCCGCCGCCGAATGCGGCGATCGGGATCATCGAGTGATAGCTCGGGGCCGCGAGCAGGATCACCAGGACGAGCGATGCCGCCCCGCTGGTCACGCCGGTCAGGCCGGGATCGGCGAGCGGATTGCCCATCACGGTCTGCAAGAGCGCTCCCGACACGGCGGTGCACGCGCCGACGACGATCGCCAGGGCGACGCGCGGCAGTCGGACGTCCCAGACGATCGTCGCGAGCGGATCGTCCGCCGACGATCCGACCATCGACAGGATGTGGCCGGGCGAGATCGACACGCTGCCCATGCCGAGGCTGACGACGGCGACGACGGCGAGGAGAAGCCACGCGGCCGGAAGCGCCCACACGGCGCGTTGCCGCGGGGCCGCGCTGACGGTCGTCACGGGTACAGCAGGCCGCTCAGGGTCGGGACGGCCTTGTCGAGGCCACTGACGGAGGTGTAGCCGAACGCCGAGTAGTCGACGACATGGATGCGCTTGTTCTTGTAGGCGGGCAGGCTCTGCCACGCCGGGTTCTTCGCGACCTCGGCGTCGAACGCGGCCTGCGCCTTCGCGGTGTCACCGGACTGCAGGACGAGCACCACGTCGGGCGACGCCGCGATGATGTTCTCGAGGTTGACGGCTGTGTACGTCTCGGTGGTGTGCAGAGCGCTCGTCGCGATGTTGTCTGCTCCCGCCTTCGCGACGAGGCTGCCGATGAACGAGTCTCCGCTCATCACCATGAACGAGTCGGATGCGCCGATGAGCGTCAGCACCTTAGGCTGCGGCTTGCCCTCGGACGCCTCGGTGAGCGCGGCGATGTGCGCATCGATGCCCGCGAGCACCTTGTCGCCCGCGTCCTTCTTGTCGAATGCCGTGGCGAGCACGTCGACGGCGAAGCGCAGGTCGTCGATGCTGTCGGTGTCGAGGTAGGCCGCGGGCTTGGCCGCCGACTTCAACGCCGGATCGACCATGCTGCGCGCACCGTCCGCCGCCACGACGAGGTCGGGTGCGATGCTGATGATCTTCTCGACGTCGAGCGACATGGTGCTGCCGATCCGCGGCACCGAGTCGAGCGCCGCGGGCAGCTGCTGGGTGGTGGTCGACGGCACTCCGGACAGGGGCACGCCGAGCATCCACAGGACTTCGGCGAGCGGCACGGATGCGGCGACGACCTTCTGCGCGGGATGCGTCGGGAACTGCGCGAGGGCGGTGGTGCGCTCAGCCTGGTACTCCGGGCTCTTCGCGACATCCGACGGCGCGACGCTCGCGCTCGACGACGACGAATCGGGTGAACCTTCGCTACACGCCGTCGCGCCTGCGACGAGCGCGACAGCGAGGATCACCGCGGCGGATGCGGAACGGATGCGCACGAGTAGAGCTCCTGGCGGTCAGGTAAGGCAACCCAACCTTTGGGTCTCACTGATCTTTGGGGAATGACAGTGTCCGGTGTCAAGTTGCCCAGTTCGCGCGTTACGCGTCGGCCTTCCAATGCTGACGCATCGTGCGCTCGTCGCCGACGAGTCGGGACTGCACGACGATGCCGACGATCATCAGCGCCACCTGCAGCGCATACCACCACCACGCGTCGCTGGGATCGGTGCTGATCGACGTGTGAACGATCTCCTCCGCGGTGAGTGTCCCGGTGATCAGCATGATTCCCGCGGTCATCACCGCGGACCCGCCGTACGCGGTGATGACGACGAGCAGGAGGGCCGGGAAGTCGGCGACGATGGCGATGATCGCCAACACGACGCCCGCGATCACGCCGCCGGTGATGACCGCCCAGTTCCAGGTGATGTCGGTGGCGGTCATGACGGCGGTTCCGAGCACGAATCCCACCGATCCGACGGCGATGATCACGGCCACGCTGTAGTACACGTACGCGAGCACGGCGAACGTCAACGCGACGGCGATGCCGACCACCCAGCCGGTGAGTGAGGAGAGGACGCTCTCGCCCATGATCGACGCGATGGTCCCGCCGCCGACGGAGAGTCCGAGGAACGCTCCCCACAGCGCGATGACGACGCGCATCGCGATCACTCCGCGCAGGCAGAACAGCGCGCCGACGGCGCATGCGATGACGCCGATCACTATGCTGGACATACGGTTACGCTACCGTAGGTCGACGGTCGGACGGCTCGGAGTCGGCTATGCGCGGGCCTCGGGTGACTCGAGTGCGGCGAGCGCCTGGCGTGCCGCGTCGAGTTCCCTGCTGAGCTGTTCGACGCGGCGCTGCGCCTCCTCGCGCGCGGCGTGAAGCAGAGACGTCACGGCGTCGCGGGCGGTGTCGTCGCCGAGTTCGCGCATGGCAGAGTCGACCGCCTCCGGTGTGACCGGTCGCGACCGCTGCGGCTTCTTGCCGCCGCGGACCATCGCGATCGACCACTCGTTGTCCGCGGTGCCGTAGATGGTCACCGTCACCGACGAGGTCGCCTTCTTGGTCGGCGCGCGTCGGGCGGCCGGTTTCGCCGCGGGCTTGGCTGCCGGCGTCGTCGATGTCACGGGTGTCTCCCTCGGTGGAAGCGGCGGACGATTCGTCGTCGGTGCGGGAGTCGTCTTCGCCTTCCGCGGCTTGGCGGTGGCCGGTTCGGGTACGGCGGGCGCCTTCTTGGTGATACGCAGTTCATCCGCCTCGAAGGGTAGTTCGTCGTCGACACCGGTCGGCCGGATCGTGACAGTGGACCCGTCGATCGAGACGACCCGGGCCGATGCGCCCGCGGCGAGCCCGAGGCTCGCCATGCCCTCGCGGAGATACACGGTCGCGCGTTTGCCGTCGGCCAACGCCGTCGTCAGCTTGACGAGATCGTCTGAGGTCAACGACTCGGACGCGTGATCCGAACGGCGACGCGGTGGCATGGGCGGAATCCTCTCCGGCGGCGGGATGACACGACTACTGTCCCACATCTCTCCGACAATCTCGCACGGGTGTGCGAACGGTGTCGATGGTCGCGGTCTGCGCCGCCCGTCACCTCGCGTCGTAGAGCTCCCAGAACTTGGCGCGGAGTCGGTGGCGGACGCCTTCGTCGAGATCGTCCATGTCGAGGGCTTCGGACGCGTCGATCAGCAGGGCTCGGTCGATGTCGCGGGGGATCGACGGGCGCGCGGCGACGACCTCGTGACGCTCGGCCGGGCCCGCACTCTCCAAGAACGACGACAGGACGCGGTCGACGACGGGTTCGATCGTGGAGTCGTGCGCATCGAGGTCGTAGCCGGGCATCACGTGACCGGACGACCCGGTCGACGAACTGTACGCGAGCACACCCGACGGGCGCGGCGGGGCGGGTGTGGGGACCGGGGTCGCAGACCGATGATTGGCGACGTCGAGAGGAGTGCGCGCGGTGGGCTTCGGGGCTGCGGGCGCAGGTCCGGGTTTCGGCGCCGGAGTCGGCGACTCCGCAGCCGGGCAGGAGGCGTCCGGAGCCGCGTGCCTGTCGATCTTGATCACCGCGCCGTCGATCAGCGCGGCGTCGATCGTGTGCAGATCGTCGGCGGCCCGGATCAGATGCTTGTTCACCCCGTGCGGTCGGTCCTCGGCGTTGGGGACGCCGAGCACCACGACCTGCACACCGTGGACCTGTGCCTCTTCGACGGCCTCGGTCAGGTCATCGTCTCCCGAGACGAGGAAGAAGACGTCGGAGGCGTTGTTGCGCGCATGTGTCACGAGGTCGAGCCCGATGCGCAGGTCGACGCCCTTCTGCTCGCCGTTGAAGCCGAACCGGCCGAGCCGGAGCTTCACCTTCGCGAGTTCGCCGATCCGCTCCTGCAGATGGCTCGGCACGCCGTTGGTCGCGGAGTCGTACCAGTACACGCGCAGGACGGGCAGGCCGGAGAGTGCCTCGGCGGTGGTGATCAGCGCCTTCACGAGCTTCCCGTACTCGACGTTGATGCCGCTCCGCAGGGAGGTCCCGGTGGTGCGGGTGGCCGCCGAGGCGAGGAGGTATCCGGTGTCGACATACAAGCAGCACGTGGATCGCATGCCTCGACTGTGTCACGGACCCGAGGCCGATCACGGGAGGCTCGTGGAACGGGTGTGCCCCTCGACTGCGCTCGGGGATCGGGGCTGCGCTCGGAGAGCGGGGCGGCGCTCGCGGAGTGGGAGGGGGAGCGGCTACGCGAAGAGCGCGCGGACGTCGTCGGCGGAGACCGCTCCGGAGAAGGCCTCGCCCTCGTCGATGAGGGCCGAGAACAGTTCGCGTTTGCGATTCTGGAGTTCGAGGACCTTGTCCTCGATGGTGTCGACGGACGCCATGCGGTACACGGTGACCGCGCGGTGCTGTCCGATGCGGTGGGCGCGGTCGACCGCCTGGGCCTCGGCCGCCGGGTTCCACCAGGGGTCGGCGAGGAAGCAGTAGTCGGCCGCGGTCAGGTTGAGGCCGAAGCCGCCGGCCTTCAAGCTGATCAGGAACACCCGCGTCGAGCCCGAAGTGAACTCGGTGATCTGCTCGCCGCGTCTGGTGACAGGCGTCGACCCGTCGATGTAGCTGTAGGCGATCCCGGCCTTGTCCAGCCGGGCCGCGACGAGCTTCAAGAACCCGGTGAAACTGCTGAAGACGAGCGCGCTGTGGCCCTCGTCGAGCAGGATCGGCAGTTGCTCGGCGAGGTACTCGATCTTCGCCGACTTCACCGCGCCGTGTTCGTCGTCGACGAGGCCGGGATGCAGGCTCAGCTGGCGTAGACGTGTGAGGGCGCGCAGGATCTGAATCCGGTTGCCGTCGAAGTCGTCGAGCAGTCCGAGCATCTCCTGCCGGTGGCGAGCGAGGTGAGTGTCGTACACCTTCCGGTGCGCGGGCTCCAACTCCAGGTGCAGCACCTGCTCCTGCTTCTCCGGCAGGTCGGTGAGGACCTGGCCCTTGGTCCGCCGCAACATGATCGGGCGGAGCCTGCGCCGGAGCAACTCCAGCTTCTCGGGAGCCTGACCGCTCTCGATCGGGCCCGCGAAATGGTCCTTGAACAGCAGCGGCGACGGGTACAGGCCCGGCGCGACCACCGACACCAGCGACCAGAGCTCCATCACACGGTTCTCCATCGGAGTCCCGGTGATCGCGAGCTTGAACGGGGCGTCGAGGAGTCGTGCGGCCTGGTGAGTCTTCGCGTTGTGGTTCTTCAGGAATTGGGCCTCGTCGAACACGGCCCCGCTCCACGCGACCGCCCGGAAGGCCTCGACGTCCAGGCGCAGCAACGCGTACGACGTCACGACCACCCGCGCGCCCGCGACCCGGTCGGCGAGCGGCGCACCCGCGCGCTTCTGCGTGGAGGTCACCGTCACGACGTCGAGGCCGGGGACAAAACGTCGCACTTCGGCGGCCCAGTTGGAGATGACACTCGTCGGCGCGACCACCAGGAACCGTGCGTCCGGGTCGGCGTCGACGGCCCGCTGCATCACGGCGAGCGTCTGCACGGTCTTGCCGAGGCCCATGTCGTCGGCGAGGACGCCGCCGAGACCGTTGTCCCAGAGGAACGACAGCCAGTCGAGCCCGTCCCGCTGGTAGGGGCGCAGTTCCGCGTGCAGGCCCGCGGGCGGCTCGATCGGTTCGGGCGGCGTGGCCCGTGCGAGTCCGGACATCCGCTCCCGCCACGCGGCCAACTGTTCGTCGACGACGCCGAGTTCGAGCAACTCGTCCCACAGGGTCGCGTTCAGGCTGTTCGACGACGCGCGGTCGCCGTCGAGCTCGCCCATCTCCCTGGCCTCCTCCAGGCGGTCGCGCAGGGTGGCGAGTTCGGCGACGTCGAGGGAGAAGTACGCGCCGTCGTCGGTCACCATGTGCGTCTCGCCGAGTGTCAGCGCGGCGATCACCTTCGGCAGGGGGATCCGGTGGCCGTCGACGTCGAGCGACACCTCGAGATCGAACCAGTCGGTGGTGGCGTCGCCGGAGAAGTGCAGCGTCGGCGCCTCGTCGATGCGGCGGAAGGTCGGCGCGTCGCCTACGACGTCGACGCGGACGCCGCCGCTCTCGGCGATCGCCGGGGCGACCTCCGCACAGAGGACCGCCAGGCCGATCTCCGTGAACCGCACCTTGATCGTGTGATAGTCCACGGGCAGCGACTCGAACGCCGCCTGCACGGTGGAGCCGCCCTGCAGTTGACGCAGGACCGCGTACATCCGGTTGTACCGCTTGTAGTCGCCGCGCCACCGCGGCAGATCGTTCTGCACCCGTTCGGCGGCGTGCTCCACCCACCGGTCGCCGATGCGGGCGACGGCCTCCAGTTCGCGGCGCAGGCCGACCCACAGTCGTGCCTCCAGGTCGAGCCTGCGGTAGCGGCCCTCGCCGCGGGAGTTCACCGGGTACTCGAGGAGCGTCCCGTCCGCGTCGTATCCGAACCTCCACGCCGCGGTCCGCTGGCTCGTGTCGACATGCAGGACGGGGAACGGCCCGGTGACCGTCGCGGCCGGGAATGCGTCCGGTGCGACGATGATCTCTCGTTCGGGTGCGATCGTCGCCAGGGCCTCCCGAAAGTCGTCCACGTCGCCCGCGTCGACGCGTAGCGGCAGCCCGCTCGAGAGCATCATCGCCTCCGACGGCGTCATCGGCGGAAGCGGACGGAGGTGAACCACGTCGCCGGCGTCGACGGCGAGGCCGTGCGCCCGCGGTCGGCCGATGAGATGCCTGCGTGCCGCCTGCATGGAGACGTCGCGCCCGTCGACGGTGAGTTGCAGGTCGACGTCCACCCCGGACCCGGACGGTCGAACGCGCAGACCCGCGGTGATCGGCGTGTCCATGTCCACCGGACGGTCGGGCTGGTAGCTCCGGGCGAAGGTGAACTCCATACCCGCCGCGTGCAGATCGGCGAGAACGGGCCACACGAGCGCGGGCGCGTACATCAACGACATCTGCTCGGAGCCGGCCGTGTTGCCGCGGCTCGCCGCCAGGATCCCGGCGAGCGTGGTCAGCCCCTCGAGGCACGGGACGTTCTCGTCGACGCTCCCGGCGAGGAGCTTGCGCCAGGTGAGTCTCGACGTCACCCAGCGGCCGCTCTGCCCCAGCGCGAGGATCCGCACCTGAATCGACGTCGCCGACGTCGTCCGCACGTCGGAGAACTGAAGTCGTGTGGCGATCTCCGCGCCCGGCCGGTGTGACGTCGTCGGGGTCCTGATCTCGTCGACGAGCGTCCGCCACCTCGACAACTCCATGGTGGTCGGCTCGTATGCGCGTACGGGCGCCGAGTCGAGGGTCGCCGCGATCATCAGAGCTGCACAGTGCTTGCAGTTCACCGCGACCGGACAGCTGCACGATGCGACGACGCGCGGCCGCGGACCGTCGCCGACGACGGTCACCTTGCACGAGTAGCGTCGCCCGGCCGACCCCTCCGACGAACCGGTGACCGTGGTCCCGATCCACTCGATGTCGGTGATCATCCCGTTGGACGCGTAGTCGCGAGCGCGTCGGAGCGTCGCGGTGTCGAAGACGGCGAGAATCGTGTCGATCTGGTCGGTGGTCCAGGCGGGGCGAGTCATCGTCGTTCAGGGTAGTGGGCGCCGCGGAGCCGCAGCGGCGTGAGTGGGACGCGGACGACGGTCGGGCCTCCCCACCGGCCGTCGTCCGCGAGACTCAGGCCGCGTCCCCCACGCACCACGGCAGTTCGACTGTCATCGCCTCGATCGGCACCACGTAGGTGATCCGAGCGTCCAACGGTTCGATTCCCCAGGAGTCGAGCGCGAGCGTGGTCTGCACGGTCGACTCGAACAGGGTGTCGGCGCATGCGGTGGTGACCAGCGTGGTCCGATCCTCCTCGCCGGGCCGCGGATCGGGCCATGCGTCGGTGCGCGGCGCCGGGGAGGCTGAGGTGATCAGCACCCGGCGGAGGCTCCTCGTCATGCGGCCGATCGTCACCGACCGCCCGTCCGTCGACTGCCCGCTCACGATCAGCACGTCGCCCCGCTCGAACGCATGCGCCATCGCCGTGACCAAGACCTTCTCATACTCCACCCACAGCCCGAACGCCTCGTCGTACGACGGGGCCGCCGGATCGACCGGGGTGAGTGCGAAGTGCTCGTGGTCGTCGATGTGCCCGCCGAGGCTGCTCGCGGGCGTCGTCGTCTCGATGCACAGCAGATTGTTCACCGGGTCGAGGACGCCGATGTCGCGGTAGTGTCCCCGTTCGATCGCCGCGGCGGTCACCGCGCCCGTTCCCCACAGTCGGCTGAAGCACTCGGCGTCCGAGACCCGCCACGTCTGCGGCCTGCCGTCGTTCCACGTGCGGACGATGCCGTCGAGCGGAACTCCGACGTACACCTCCACGGCCTCGGTCGAATCGAATATGTCGTTGTCGATCATCTCTTCCCCCATCTCGTGTGGAGAGAAGGATGCACCCGATGGCCGATTTGCTCAACTACGAATTCCACAGGCTCCGCGACCGGTGGGTTCCGAGCGTGTCGACCTGGTGCAACGCACTAGGGTGTGTTGCCAAACTCTCTTCGCCTGTCTCGGCGGATCCAAGGCGGAAGAGTTTGGCAACACACCCTAGCCGCCGTCGCAGGCGACACCGTCGCCGTCGCGGTCGAGCTTCGAGCGGTAGCCCGGCTCGCCCGCGTGCAGCGGGGCCTTGCCCGCGGCGCGGACGGCGTCGCAGTTCGCGTAGTACGCGCTGCCCCCGCTGTTGTCCTCCTGGGTGACCGGCGGCGGCGTGTAGGCCGGAGTAGTCCGACGGGGAGCCGGAGTGTCGACGTCGACATCGCGTTCGCGGGTGGCGCGAGTCGACGTCGGTTGCTCCGACGACTTCTCGGCCGTCACGGTGACCGTGGTCGACGACACGACCGTCGAGGTTGCTGTCGTCGTAGTCGTCGACATCGTGGTGCTCGACGACGGGGTGTCCAGGAGCGTCGCGGGCTTGGGGGATTCCTCCGTCGAATTGCCGAAGCTGCTGAGCACGATGCTCAGGACGAACAGTGCTGCAGTCGCCGGGCCGCCGATCTTCCACGACCATCGTCGCCAGATCATGGTGGCTCCGACGACGATGAAGGCCGTTCCGAACAGGAGGAGGCCGACCGCCATGAACGGGTCGCTCCACGAGCCGAACGACGCTAACACGCCGAGCACGCCGAAGACGAGGATCGCCCAGCCGATCACCTTCGCCACGATGCCGGGCCGATTCGGCTCCGACGGTCCAGGGACAGGGGGCGCGGGTGTTGCCGGGGGCGGCGTCGGGCCGTTGCCGCTGTTGCCGCTGTTGCCGGGGTGGAACGGGTTGGCGAAGGGGTTCGTCACGCGCTGATCGTAGGCCCCGTCAACGCGGTCAATCGATCAGACGACGCAGATCAGGCGCCGACGAGTCCGTCGGCGAGCGCGACGAGATCGGCGACGCGAGACGGAGTTCCCGACCGTGACGGCCAGCCGTGCACGTCGTCCTGCCATTGTCCGCGTATCGCCGATCGGCCCCATCGTGCGCCGAGCAGAGCGCCGGCGATCGCCGCGACGGTGTCCGTGTCGTCGCCGATCCGGATCGACGTGAACAACGCCTCGCGCAGGTGATCCGGCCCGTCGCCCGGGGTGTGCAGGATCGATGACGCCGCGGCCTGCAGCGCGGTCACGGTGTACCCGTTCGGTGTGAAGGCGCGCGGCTCACGGTCGCGGGCCTCGTCGAGCCTGGCGGCCCAGAAGTCGCGTCGACCTGCGTCGATCAGGTCGAGGCCCGCCTCGACGTAGATCTCGGCGTCGACGACCGCGACCCGGATCGCCTCGCACCACAGCACGCAGCTGTCGGTAGCGTCGTCGTCGTAGTGGGTGAGACGCGCGACCGTTCGCGCCGCGTCGGCGAGACCTGACCGGTCGTCGAGATGTGCGAGCGCCACCGGCGCGGTTCGCATGAGCGCGCCGTTGCCGCCGGCCCGGTGCGCGCCCCGCGCATGCTCCTGCGACGCGTGCAGCATCGCGATGGCGACGCCGTCGTCGGACGCTCCACGCCGGACGGCACCGAGCACGGCACGGGTCTGATTGCCGATGTCCGGAGGATTCGACTCGAACCAGTCGAGGAAACCAGCGGCCACGTCGTCGAGTGCCTCCGCGGTGCCGAGCGTGCGGTGGCGCGCGCCGGCCATGGCGACGCCCATCGCCATCGACGTGTCGTCACTCCACTCGCCCGGCGCGAAGTCGCCGAGCCCGCCGCCGCGCATCACCGGTTCGGTGGACGTGCCCAGTCGAAGGCCGAACTCGTACGGCACACCGAGTGCATCGCCGACCGCGCCTCCGACGAGGGCTCCGCGGGCCCGGTCGAGGGTCGCCTCATTCATCGTCCGCCCCGTTCTCCGCCGAGTCGCGATCGGGCACGACATACGTGGCGACCACGTCCCACGGTGCTACGCCCCAGCCGTTCACGGCGGACATCGTCAGCGCGCCGATACCCGGCAGCGACTCCTCGGACAGGGGAGCGGTCACCGTCTGCCCGGTGGCGTCGTCCGACGGCGGCCAGTAGTCGTCGTCGGACGGTGCGGGCGCGGTCTCGATGAGGACGATCGGCCGACCGTCGTTCACTAGGGCGGCCGCCAGGCAGTACTCGGAGTCGGACGCCGTCCACCCGCCCCGCTCGATCACGATCATCTCGCCTCGCCCGAACGCGTCGGCCGCCGTCGCGGTGACCGTTCGGTTCAGCGCGTCCCAGAAGTCGCCGTCGAACGCGTCGGCGGGTTCGAGCGCGAAGACCGTGCCGTCGACTGTCAGGGTCCCCGCGGCGTCGTCGAGCACGCCGACCTCGCGGAACCGCCGCGGCGCCACCTCGGTTCGCTCGATCTGACCCGTGCCGACGAGCTCGGCGAGGGCGTCGAACTCGGCGACGCGCCAGATGCTCGATTCGTCGGTCCACAGCTGGACGACTCCGGCGACGGGAAGCCCGATCACGGCGGTGGTGGAAGTCATGCCAGCACCGTATCGCGACCCCCCGACAGATTCTCCGACGGATTCCGCCCGACGACCGACGTGGCCGTAAGGTGCACACCATGTCCCACGTATTCGATGACGCGGTCGTCGCGGCGGTCCTGCGCCACATGAACGACGATCACACCGACGACAACCTGCTGATCGCCCGTGCTTTCGGCGACGGCGAGCCGACCGCGTCGGTGATGACCGGATTCGACGGCGACGCGGGCGTGTGGGACGTGACGCGCGACGGCGTCGTCACCGAGCTGCGGGTCCCGTGGCCCGGCGGGCCGATCGACGACCGTCCAGCGGTCCGCCGTGAGGTCGTCGCCGTGTATGAAGCGGCCTGCGCGCGCCTCGGCGTGGAGAGGCCCGCACACAGCTGAGGTCACCCCTCGCGGGAACGGCGCGACTCGCGGTACTCCTCGATGGTCAGGCACTGCAGCTGGGAGTAGTTGCCGCCGCGGTTCTCGACATAGCCGACAGCGGAGACGAACGGTTCGATCGTGTAGATCTTCGTCAGTGGTGTCACGATGAGCAGTTGCAGGCCGAGCTTCGCGAAGAGCGTCAGCGCGTACCGTGCGGAGTCGTCCGAGCCTCGACCGAACGCCTCGTCGATCACCACGAAACGGAAGTCGCGCGAGCACGTCGCGCCCCACTTGAGGTCGAACTGGTAGGCCAGTGACGCGGCCAGGATCGTGTAGGCCAGCTTCTCCTTCTGCCCGCCGGACTTGCCGTCCGAGTCGGTGTAGTTCTCGTACTCGGTGTCGTCGTCGACGTGACGTTCCGACGCGGCGAACGTCACCCAGTTGCGGACGTCGGTGACGAGGTCGGTCCACCGGCGGTCGATGTCGGCGAAGCCCTCCCGGCCCCGGAACCGTTCGACGATGGCCTTCACGAGAAGGAACTTCTCCTCGCCGTACTGCTCCTCCTCGGTGCCGATCTCCATCTCGCCGTCGCTGCATCGGCGCAGGTCGGCTCGGAACTCGCGGATCTCCTGCGACGGGGTCGGGTTCGCTTCGAGGCGGATGTAGCGGCCGGGGTTGTACTCGATGCCCGACAGCGACTCGTTGATCGTGTCGATCTTCGAGTGGATGAGGTGGACTTCCTTGTTGAGCTTGGCCGCGAAGATCGCGATGTCGCGGATCGCGTTCGTGTTCAGGTAGTTCTTGAACTCGTCCTCGAAGCGCGGCAGGTCGTCCTCGCTGAGGCGGCGGTGCAGTTCCCGGTACTCCTCCGCCGAGGCGATGTCGGCGTCGAACTCCGTCGTCAAGACGGGATGATTGCGGTTGAACTCGGACATCCGGTTCACCACCCGCGTCTGATAGGCGCCCGCGCGGGTCGTGTGCTGTTCGGACGCGTCGGTCAGCGATTCGCCGAGGCTCGACTCGAGTTCGGCGCACTCGTCGACTGTCAGTTCCGCGTCGACGCCGTCGGCGACCTTGGCGCGGTACTCGTCGACGGCCACCGTGATCGCGTCGAAGTGATGCGCGGCGTCGTCGAAGTCGGGTTCGCCGGTGGTGACGCGCGCGGAGTCGCGGGCGTGTTCGGCCTGGTCACGAGCCATCTCGAGGCGGGAGACCTTGTCCCGGAGTCCGTCGCGGGTGGCGTCGACGGCCGACAACTGCTCGCGCGTGGACGCGATCGCCTCGGTGATCTCGACGAGTTCGTCCGACGACTGCTCCAGTTCGGTCTTGCGGAGTGTCAGGTCGGCGATCCGCGTCGCGATCGACATCCAGTCGACCGCGTCGAACGACGGGTACGCGTCCAGACCGGTGAGTGCGTTCCGACGGTTCATCGACCGGCGACGCGAGTCCTCCAACTCGACGATCTCCGCGTCGATCCGGTTCAGCTCGTCCTGCACCCGCTTGCCCGCGGTGAACAAGGCGTTCACCTTCTGCTCGTTGCTCCAGCCGAGGACGTAGTCGCGCTGATCGTCGACGCGCCTGGAGTCGTCCTTCTCGTGTCGGCCGCCGCCCGATCGGACCTGTCCGCTGACGGTCACCGCGTAGTCGGCCGCGCGGAACTCGTCGAGCGTGTCGGCGCACACGTGGCGCGCCCGTTCGAACAGTCGACGTTCGAGCCACCCGTAGAACGGTCCGTCCTTGATGTCGAGTTTGTGCACGAGCGCGGTCGGCGGGGGAGTCTGCGGTCCCTGCGGCTGCACCCGCTCGGGCACCTTGAAGTAGACGAGCCTGCCGCCGAGGTGATTCGCGTCGATCCAACTCGACACCCGGTCGTACAGCGCGGTCGACACCAGCAGCGACAGGCCGAATCCGCGGAGCACCCGCTCGGCGGCGCCCTCCCAGCGCGACTCGTCCGCGCGTACGCCGATGAGTTCGCCGACGAACGGCAGGTCGTCATGACTCACGCCGACACCGGCGCAGATCATGTCCCGCATCCGCAGATTGCGCTCGGGGATGTTGCTCGTCCGGCCCCGCAGGCTCGCGATCTCGCCCGCGACGCGTCGACCCTCGCCGTCGAGCTGACGTCGGTCGACGACCAGCTCGGTGATCGCGTTGGCGACGTCGGCCATCTCCGCGTCCAACTCGTCGACGGCCTCGGAGGCCTCGGTGCGGCGGTGATCGAACTGTCCGCGGTCCTCGACGGGGCCGAGTCCGGCGTCGTCCAGCAGACCCGCGTATCGCTCGTACGACGCTGCCCGTTCGGTGCGCAAGCGCTGCGCGTCGGTGATCTGGGCCTCGAGGGTCGCGATGTCGTTGCCGCCGAGCCCGGCCTGGCGTAGTTCGAGTTCGCGGACGTTGATGCGCAGGTCGGCGAGGTCGCGTTCGGTGGCGCCGAGGGCGGTGCGCGTGGCCGCCAGGTCCCGGTTGCAGGCCTCGAGGTGGTCGGCGAGAAGGTCGACGCGGCGCTGCGCGAAGTAGAAGCGCAGTGCGGCGCGCCGTTCGCGCAACTCGTCCGACATCGCGAGATGACTGGTGAACCGATCGTGGTCCGCGAGCATCGGCGTCAGTTCGTCGAGTTGTCGGCGGGCGAGGACGACGGCGTCGTGCGCCGCGGTCAGATCCTCGAAATGCGACACCATCGTGTCGACCCAGCCGCTCGAATCGAAGGGTTCGAGCATGTGATCTCGGACGAAGTCGTTGAGGTTGCCGACGGCCTTCATCGAGACGGTCTGGTGGAACAGCTCCATCGCCTGTTCCGAGCGGACCGCGAGACTCCGCCGGTAGTCGCGGCCGTATTCGGGGAAGTGCTCGTGGATCCGGGTGCCGCCCGCCGCCAGCCGCTTGCGCAGGGCGCGCAGGTCCGTGCCGAAGTCGGCGAAGTCGGTCGTGATGTCGAGGGTGCGGTCGGTGACGGTGAAGAACCGCTCCGGTTGGCCGGAGTCGTGGCGCATCGAGAACACCTGGGCCAGGGTCACGGTCTCGTCGTATCCCTCGTTCGCGAAGACGCCGAGGATCACCGAGTAGTTCGACATGCCGCGCAAGGCGACCGGCCGCGACGCGCCGGTGCCCTCGTTCCGCTCGGACTTGTAGTAGCCGAGGACATATGAGCGCAGGTCGCGTTCGCGCGACTCCGCGCCCGCGGCCTTGTTGTAGGCCACCCGATGGGCCGGCAGGAGCAGGGTCGTCAGCGCGTCGACGAGCGTCGACTTGCCCGAGCCGATATCGCCGGTGAGCAGGCCGTTCTCGCCGTCCAGTGTCAGCGTCCACACGCGCTGATCGAAGGTGCCCCAGTTGAGGACCTGGAACCGCTGCAGCCGGAAACCCGACCGCGCCGACTCGGCCGACTGCAGTTCGGTCGCGGAGAACAAGCCGGTCATCGAGTCTCCTCCCCGGCGATCGCGGCGTACTCCGCCAGGTGCGTGTCGAAGTCGGCGAGCCACTGCGCGTCGACGTAGGCCTTGATGACGCGCCGCACCTCGTACTCGCCGTCCTGCCCCGGCATGCGGCGCAGGAACCCGAGCTCGGCGACGCGGCGGACGGCGGTGTCGGTCTGGTCGACGGTCCGCGCCTCGTTCGTGGTCGCCGGAAAGAAGGGAGCGAGGAGTTCACGCAGGTCGTCGCCGGTCAGCACGAGCCTGCTGCCCGCGTCCGTCGTGTCGTGCTCGGCCAGGCGCTTGCGCAACACCGCCAGCAGCAAGGACGTGTGCAACGGGAGCTGATGCCGGGCCACCAGGCGGGGGATGCCCGCCTCGGCGAGTTCGTCGTCGCCGCGGGAGCGGAGGAAGGCGTACCCCTCGGCCTCGTCGATCACCACCGACAGCCCGAGCGTCGCCACGTAGTCGCTGACCTGCGCGGCCAACCCCACCACGTGCTGCCAGGTGGCCTCCGCCGAATCGCGGTACACGACGCCCTTCATCAACGACGTGACCGCCAACGACAGGTTCAACGCGTCGCGGGGGACGGTTCGGCTCACAGCATCTCGACTTCGCTCGATGAACGGGGGACTTCGCTCGATGGACGGGTGTAGATGACGCGGGGGACGGTGGCGGTGCGGCGTTCGCCGTGCTCGTCGGTCCAGGTGATCGATTCGCTCACCTGGTCGTCGAACACCTTGGTGAAGCTCTCGTCAGTGAGCGACAGATAGGTCACCAGCTCGGCGAGGCCGCGTGTCAGCGGCGATCCGGCGAGGACGTCGGCGAGCGTCACCTGTCCGTGATGGCGCAACGACCTGCGGACGCCGTCGATCAGCGGGGCGGGATCGATGTGGACCTGATCGAACAGGGCGTCCGAGTGGCCGTCGGCCTCGCCGTCTTCGATGCCGTCGCTGGACACCTCGACGCCGACGGTCGGTCGGTACAGGGGACGTTCCATCGGGAGGTGAACGGTCGGCGACGGCGAATCGATCTCGTGCGAGAAGTCGTCGACGCGCCGGTCGCGGACGGTGTAGGCGGTCGCCTCGATGCTGCGCAGCAGGTCCATGACGCGGCGGTTCTCCAGCCACGCCTGATCGTCGAGGAACCTCCGCAGCTGTTCGGACAGTCGGCGGACGGTGGTCTGCGCACGGGTGCCCGCGTCGAGCCAGTCGTGGTGGATGTTGGTCAGTCGTGCGTCGGTGACGACGTCGATCGACTGCGCTTCGCGGACCAGTTGGTCGAGTTCGTCGAGTCGGTCGACCGACAGGAGCAGGTCGTAGAACGCCTGAAAGCTGCGTCCCTGGTCGGAGTCGGCGATCAAGTTTCGGCTGCCGACGATGTCGTCGAGCAGTTCGCCCTTCGTCCCGCGCCAGGTGGCGATGCGCTCGCGCATCTGCCGGTCGAGGCTGCGGAAGTTGGCCTCGACCTCGCGGAAGTCCGACAGCAGCGCTCGCGAGACCTCGCCGAACTGCTGGTAGCGATCGCGTCGGCGGGTGGCGTCCAGCACGCTGATCTCGCCGCGTTCGACGGCGTCGATCTCGGCGCGGCGTCGCCGCAACTCGGCGATACGGACCTTCGGGTCGGCGTTGGCGCCGTAGACGATCTGACGCAGCAGATCGAAGACGGTGTTCAGGCGTGACTCGGTGCCGATGAAGTCGCGGTCGCGCAGGGAGGCGACCCAGGCGACAGCCCGCTCGACGGCCGGAGTGGCGTCGTAGTGCGGCTCATCACTCTCGACGACGTAGTACTTGCGCAGCCAACCGGCGCCCGGAGCCGACCACTCGTCGAGATACGCCTTCGCGGTCCGCGGGTACGCGTCCTCGCCGAGTCGCTTGTTCAATTCGTACAGTTCGTCGTCGAGCAGGCTCACCAGCCCCGACTCCGAGATCTCGCGGACGTTGTCGTCGACGAAGACACGGCCGAGGAACGACAGGACCAGCGGCGCGTTGTCCGCGCGCAGGAGCCGCCAGGCCGGGTTCGCCCGCCGGACGGCGACGATCTCGTCGAATTGCACTGAGCCAGGGTATCGGCCGAGAGGTCGGTGGGGACTACGGCCCTCGGTGCTGCACGATGTTCAGGACGGTCCCGTCGGGCGCTCGGACGAAGAAGCGGCGGACACCCCAGGCCTCGGTGGTCAGCGGATAGACGATCTCGTAGCCGAGGCTCTGTGCCTGGGCGTAGGCGGCGTCGACGTCGTCGGCGTGCACCGACATCGCGGAGTCGACGGGCGCCGTGTGATCACCGGTGACGAGCTGCACGTGGGCGCCCGAATCGGGATCGGTGAATCGGGCCACCCAGCCGAGGTTGAACTCCTCGATGCGGAGTCCGAGGAAGTCCTGGTAGAAGCCGCGGGCCGATTCGATGTCGTCGACGGTGATGTTCGTGCTGATCTTCTCTGCGCGCATTCTTCCGAGACTATGCGCAAAACGGAGGCGACCCCGTCCGAGATCCGGACGGGGTCGCCTGCGCGTTCGGTCGATCAGATGGGGCGGAAGCCCGAGCCCGCGTACCGCGTGCGGTTGAGCGAGGCGAGGATCGTCGTCATCTTGGTGGCGACCATCGGCGTGTAGATCGGAACCGCGGGCGTCACGCACGGGATGGACGGGCTGCCCGGGCCCGCGATGCGGAGAGCGCCGTTCAGCATGCCGACGACACGACCGCCCGCGATGACCGGGCCGCCGCTGTCGCCGTGGTCGGCGCACACGTAGTTGTACGTGTCGAGCTTGCCGTTGGTCAGCGTCGGACCGCAGGTGTAGCCGGTGGTCCGTCCGGCCTTGCAGACGTTCGAGTACGGCCGCGGGTAGACGCCCACTCCCGAGATGCGGGCGCGTCCCACCTGGCGTACCGCGTGCACGCGCGACGCGTCGAACACGATGACGGCGGCGTCGAGCCCGGTGCCCTTGGTCGCGATGCGGCCGACCACGCCTGCCCTCGGGTTGCGTTCGGACCTGATCGATGCGCCGTTGTTGCCGCAGTGGGCGGCGGTGAGGCCCACGAGCCGCCCAGCACGATCGTGGCCGATCGTGGTGAGCGTGCACAGTGCGTTGCCGCCCACGATGATGCCCGAGCCTCCGCCGAGGGTGACGCGCGGCGCGGCGTCGGCGGTGGCCGCCGGGACCATCGAGGTGGCGGCGAGGACGGCCGCGGCGCCGACCAGTGCCTTCTTCAGAATGTTCACGAGTACGTTCTCCGTTCGGTTCGACCGTCGGGGTCGACGGCCGGTGGCTGGGAGACCGTGAAATCCCGTCTCCCCCCTGCATGCGGGCGAATGCCACATTCGCCCGTAACGATTGAATCACAGCATCGTCTCAGAATCGCGTTCTGTGGCACGTAGTGTCGCAACCATGGCGGATGTGACGGAACTGGCAGGGCTTCTCCCCACCGGAACGGTGGTGACCGACCCGGACATCCTCGGCGCGTATCGCTTCGATCGCGCCAACGATCCGAGCGCGGGGACGCCGCTCGCCCTCGTCAGGCCGACGACGACCGCCGAGGTCCAGACGGTGGTCCGCTGGTGTGCGGCGACCGCGACGCCGATCGTCACTCGCGGCACCGGGACCAGCCTGTCCGGCGGGTCGACGGCGGTCGACGGCGCGGTCACGCTGTCGACGGAGAAGATGCGGAACCTGACCGTCGACCGGGCCACCCGGACCGCGGTGGCCCAGCCCGGACTCCTGAACGCTGAGGTCAAAGCGGCAGCCGCGGAGCAGGGGCTCTGGTATCCGCCGGACCCGTCGTCGTTCGAGATCTGTTCGATCGGCGGCAACGTGGCGACCAACGCGGGCGGACTGTGCTGCGTCAAGTACGGCGTGACCACCGACTACGTGCTCGGGTTGCAGGTGGTGCTGGCGGACGGTCGCGCCCTGCGCCTGGGCGGCAAGCAGTTGAAGGACTCGGCCGGACTCCCGCTCACGAAACTGTTCGTCGGCAGCGAGGGGCTGCTCGGCATCGTCACCGAGGTGACGCTGCGACTGCTTCCGCCGCAGGCCCCGGCGTGCACCGTGGTCGGCTCGTTCGCGAGCGTCCACGCGGCGAGCCGGGCCGTGCTCGCCGTGACGTCGCAGATCCGTCCGGCGATGCTGGAGTTCATGGACTCGGTGTCGATCAACGCCGTCGAGGACATGCTGTCGATGGGCCTCGACCGGAGTGCCGGGGCGTTGCTCGTCGCGCAGTCCGACGCGCCTGGGCCCGCCGGGGTCGCCGAGGTGGAGCTCATCGAGCGGGCCTTCGCCGACTGCGGTGCGGGGGAGGTGTTCAGCACGTCCGACGCGGTGGAGTCGGAGATGTTCACCCAGGCCAGGCGCGCCGCGATCCCGGCGGTCGAGCGGCTCGGTTCGTTGTTGCTGGAAGACGTCGGCGTGCCCCTTCCGGAGTTGCCGGCCCTCATCGACGGTGTCGCGGCGATCGCCGCCGACAACAAGGTGACGATCTCGGTGATCGCCCACGCCGGTGACGGCAACACCCACCCGCTGATCGTCCACGACCCGTCCGACGTCGACGAGACGGCCCGCGCGAACCGGGCGTTCGGGCAGATCATGGATCTCGCCATCGAACTCGGCGGCACCATCACCGGTGAACACGGAGTCGGACGCCTCAAGAGGGGCTGGCTCCGCGATCAGGTCGGGGACGACGTGATGGACCTGACCGCGACGATCAAAGCGGCCCTCGATCCCGCGGGGATCCTCAACCCCGGTGTCCTCCTCTGAGTCCGCATGCGGGGTCGAACGAATGACCACCGCGCATCGAGCGGTTACGATCCGGTCGTCGAATCGGTGAAAGGCGTGGCATGAGACTCCGGAATCGGGCCGTCGTGGCGACCCTCGCAGTGATGACGACGGTGATCGCGGGGTGTGGCGGCGACCCCGCGACGTCGGGTCCGCAGAGCGTCAGTGCGACGTCGACCAGTGCCGTCTCCACGGTGACGGTGACGAGCACGTTGTCGCCGACGTCGACCACGGAGGTCACCACCGACGAACCGACGGTCGCACCCAGTCCGGCGCCGTCCGACTCGGCGGTGTCGGCGGGCGATCAGTGCTACGGCTACCAGACGGGATCGTTCGCCTACGATGCGTCGGGCACCCAACTCGTGTGCACGAACTACACCTGGCAGGTGAACGTCGGCCAGCACGCAGGTACCGACTGGGGTGACGGTCAGCGGGAATGGGCCGAATGCATCCAGACCCACACCGAGGCCGAGTGCCGCCGACAGGGCGATCACTGACGACCCGCCGATAGAACGTCCGGCATCGCGGCGCGTCGCTTCGCGCCCCGATTCCGCCGCGTCGGCGGGAAGGTCTGGATCGGGCGCGACGGCGTTGTGCGGGCACGGATCCGACGCGGGCGTGAGCCTTCCCACTCCCGGCGGGTGGGGCTCGAAACGGGTGGCCCGAGCGGAGTAACTTGTGTCCTTGCCTCGGGTGGACCCCCGGCACGACGATGTCGCCCGACCCGACGTCCGAACACGTGCCGCGTCCATCCCGCGGACGTCCCAAACACGCGCCGCAACCCTCCCGCGGACGCCACGACAGAAGGTGTGGACAGACACGCATGACCGGTTCGGCGACCTCGCAGAACAATGACATCGAGACGTGTATCCGGGGCCGGTTCGACGCCGTCGCGCTGGTCGTCGAAGCGAACCCGACCCCGGAGGAGTTCCGCGCCGCGCAGTCCCGTCTCGGCGCTCTGATGCGCGAGATGCCGTCCGGTGCGCACATCGCACTCCTGACTCGCCACCCCGCGCTGATCCTGACCACTCTCGTCGGACACGCCGCGACCCGCACCTCCGACGGTGACTTCTGGAACGGCTACTTCGATGCCATCGGCGTGCCTGCCGATCGATCGTTCTCGGCCGCGGTCACCGCGTTCGCCGGCGACATGCTCCGCGAGTCGGGCCTCCTGGACGCCGCCGAACTGCGCTCGGACGACCTCGTCCCGCTCCTGGAACTCCATGCCGGTCTACCGCCGCGAGACGTCGACGCACTCGTCGACGTCATCGAAGCGCACGTCGCGGCCGGTCGGGCGCCGTCCGGCACCGCGATTCTCGATCACCTCACCGAACCGGGTTTCGCACACCGAATGTCGGTGCTGCCGAACGGATTCCGGACGCTGCTCGATCACGCCCCGGACATCGCGGCGACGTTCCTCGCCCGGATCTGTGCGACTCTCGTCGCGACCGTCGCATCGCCCGACGACTGGGCGGGCGACCGGTTGACGACCGCGACGGTCGACCTGCCGCCGACGATCCTGGCCGCCCTGCGCGTACGCCTGGAGCGCGCGGCGTTCCTCGCGGGCGATACCGCCGCAGTCGCCCTGTGCACCGCCCGATTCCCGGAACTGCGGTACGACGTGTCCGAAGGCTCGCTGACCGTGATCGTGCCGTCCGACGCGGCCGCCACCACGTGGCGGGTGTGGGCGGGCGACGCCCCCGAACAGGTGTCCGTCGGCGCGAACGAGGCCGCCGTGATCCCGGTGACCGCTGCGCTGCGCGAATGCGTGCTGGTCAGCCTCGACACCGGCGCCAGGCGTTCGGTGCCGGTCCTGCTGCCGGGTGATCCGATAGTCCTGTTCGCGCCCGACGGGCGAGTCATGTCGCGTCACCGCACGCTCCCCGCGGGACCGGTCGTCGCGCTCGTCCCGAACGACGCACAGCTGCTCGGCTCCGGCCGCACACCGGTCCCGATCACCGAGACCCACGCCGGCCCCTGGGAGGGCTGGCTGCTGCGGACCGTCGACCTCGAAGGACACAGCACGCTCACCGTCCACCGCGACGGACGTCCCGGTCAGACGCGCCGTGTGCGCCCGGTGGAGAGCCCCAGCATCGAACTCCCGGAACCGCTGCCCGGCATCACGACCCGCGACGGCGACCCGGTGTTCGGTGAACGCCCCCTCGTCGACCTGCCCGCCCACGAGGGCGACGACGTCAAAGAGTGGCGGGTGCGGGTCCGTCGGGCGGGCGACGTAGAATGGCTCGTGGACTACCCGTGGGCCGCCGAGGACTATGTGACGTCGGCCGACCCGTTCGACGGCGTCGACGGCCCGTTGCTCGGCCGCTACGAGATCGCCGTCAGCGACTCGTACCGGCTCGACCTGCGGCGAGTGGCCGACATCGCCGAAGGCCTCGACGTGGTCCACGAACCCGCGGTACGACTGCCGGTCGAGAAGGGACTGACCGAGTCGGCGACGCAGTTCACCGTCGGTGACGGCCTCTCGGTCGACGACGAGACCGTCGAGTTCGCGCCGGACGTGACCGAACGGATCACCTCGGTCTCGGCGGGCGACGACACGCTCGAACTGGTCGTCCGCCCACCGCATGCGCTCGTCCGCATCGAACGGTCCGGAGTCCCGGCGGCATGGCAGACGAGCCTCGCCGAACTCGACGTGACCGCGCTCGACCATCACCGTCTCGCCGTCTACGTGCCGGGAGCCGTCGACGTCTCGTTCGCGCTCCTCGACGGTGATCTCGACATCGTCCGCGAGTGGGACGCCGACGGACGGTCGGGCGCCGAGTTCTCCCTCGCGACGCGGGGCGTCGCCGACGCGGCCAAGCGGCTCGTCGCCGGGACTCTGGTCGCCCTCATCGACGACGAGTCGGGGGAGACCGACGAGGCCCCGATCGCGACGGTCGTCCGCGGCGGTCGACAGGCGTCGGCGCCGAGCATCGTCGTCGAAGACCCGTTGATCAACGAGTGGATGCGCCTGGACGCGGCCCATGCCGAGGAGACCGGCGCGCCCCCGACCGAGTCGCCGCTCGACGCCGCGGAAGCCCCTGTCGACGAGCTGCTGACGGCCGATCCGACGGCGTCGCTGCTGGCGCTCGCCGACAGCCCGGTGTCGCCGGATCGGGTGCCCGCGATGTTCATCCGCTCGGGTCTGGCCGAGCTGCCGTTCACGTCGACCGGACGCTCCGGCGCGTCGCACCCGAATCCGTACATCGGCTGCACCTTGGCGATGTCGGCGATAGTCGACCCCGCGGCCCCCGACCGCGACGAGGTGCAGGCGTACCTGACCACCCGTGGCGGCGAGGAACTGCTCCGACTACTCGCGTCGGGACGGATGAGCGACCCGCGGACCGGCGTCTTCGACCGCAACGTGCTCGCCGTCGACGCGATGGGCCGCGACATGGTCGATGCGTTGTTCCAGCACTTCCGGATCGTCCCCGGTCCCGTGCTCGACCTCGACATGCGCACCAGCGCAACGATCGACGCGTTCCATCGACGGGTGGAGTGGATGGCCGATCCGGTGAGTGTGGAGGCTCCGCGTCACGTCAACACCATGCTCCGCGATGTCCGACGGTCGTCGCCGGAGATGTACGACCTGATCGCGGCCCGCAACGAGGCGCTCGACGGCGTCGACACCGGCGGGAACCCGTGGATGCTGCTGTCGATGCAGTCGATGTGCTTCGCGGCCGTCGCCCGCCTGCAGGCGCACGGACGACTGAAGCAGGGCGGTCTCACCGACGAGGGGCGCGCGATGTGGGCGCGTCTGGCCGACTACTTCCCCGGCATGGTGTCGACCGACGTCCTGATCGCGAACGCCGTCGCTGTGCGGGCGGCCGCGCTCGCCTGATCATCCGGCAGGCATGGGGACGCCGAGCAAAGGTTGCTCGTCGGGGGCCAGCTGGTAGCCGCGATCCCACGGGAGACGGTGATCGCGGTCGGTCCACACGAGTTGGACCGCCTGGAACCCTCGACCGAACAGCAGCGCGGTGACGCGGAGGTCGGACGTGTCGATCACGTCGATCGCGGCGAAGTCGACACCGGCCGCCGATGTCAGGCCGCCGATCGTGGAGCCTGCGGCGAAGTCGGGTTGCAGCAGCACTCGCGCGGCGGCCTCGTTGAGCACCGGACCGGCGCGTTCCGGGTCGACGCCGGTGAGGACCAGTTCCGGCCGGCCGAGTTCCGTGAGGCCGGTGGTGTACGCGATCGGCGGCGACGTCTCGTCGCCGTACACGCCGGTCACGGCCCACGATCCACGGGCGATCAACGCCAGCGCGTGGCCGACCAGATCGTCCGACCCGCTGCAACGGGGATCCCATTCACACATGTCCCACTCCTTCTCCGTCCGCGGTCCGCGGCAGCGGATCGCTCATGTGTTCGATGTGAATGGCACGGTATACCCCAGGTGCGACAGAACGGATTAAATGCCTTCTGACGTGCGCAAACATCGATTTCCGTGCACGATCGGAGGTGAGGTCGACCACATGGAGGGGCGACCTTCACGTCACGGAAGGACATGCGTCATGGCAGGAACGTTCAAGGTCAAGAAGAACGCGGGCGGCAAGTACTACTTCAACCTGGTCGCGGGCAACGGCGAGGTGGTCGCCACCAGCCAGCCCTACGCTTCCAAGGAGGGCGCGATCAAGGGCACCGAGGCCGTGCAGCGCGCGGCCGACGGCGCGAAGGTCGTCGAGGAGGACTGACCCTCCGGGCCCGGCCGCCGGGACGACTACACTGGCGGTCGTGGCAGGACGTATCCCCGATCGCGACATCACCGCGATCCGCGAGCAGACGCGGATAGAGGACGTCATCGGCGAATACGTCGCTCTTCGTCGGGCGGGCGCGGACAGCATGAAGGGTCTGTGCCCGTTCCACGACGAGAAGTCGCCGTCGTTCCACGTCCGGCCGAATCACGGTCACTTCCACTGCTTCGGCTGCGGCGAGGGCGGCGACGTCTACACGTTCCTCCAGAAGCAGGAGCACGTCAGCTTCGTCGAAGCCGTCGAGCAACTCGCCGACCGGATCGGCTACCGCATCGACTACCAGGGCGGCGGCACGACGATCACTCGAGACCGCGGCACCCGTGCGCGGCTCGTCGCGGCGAACGCCGCCGCCCAGCGCTACTACGCCGATCAGCTTCGCACCCCGGACGCCCAGACCGCGCGCGATTTCCTGACCGGCCGCGGATTCGACTCCGCGGCGGCCGAGAAGTTCGGCTGCGGCTACGCGCCCGCCGGGTGGGACACGATGACCAAGGCCCTGCAGGGGCAGGGTTTCGCGTTCTCCGAGCTCGAGGCCGCGGGCCTGTCCAAACAGGGCCGAAAGGGCCCCATCGACCGATTCCACCGCCGTCTGCTGTGGCCCATCCGCAATCTCGGCGGCGACGTCATCGGCTTCGGGGCCCGCAAGCTCTTCGACGACGACAACCTGGGCAAGTACATGAACACTCCCGAGACGATGCTGTACAAGAAGTCGCAGGTGCTGTTCGGGCTCGACCACGCGAAGAAGAACATCGCGAAGGCCCACCAGGTGGTGGTCGTCGAGGGGTACACCGACGTCATGGCGATGCACGCGGCAGGCGTCGAGACCGCGGTCGCGTCCTGTGGCACCGCGTTCGGCGAGGACCACCTGGCCTTGATCCGCCGCCTGATGATGGACGACTCGTACTTCCGCGGCGAGGTGATCTACACCTTCGACGGCGACGCCGCGGGTCAGGCGGCCGCACTCAAGGCCTTCGAGGGCGAGCAGGCGATCGCCGGGCAGACCTTCGTCGCCGTGGCCCCCGACGGCATGGATCCCTGCGAACTCCGCCAGGAGTCCGGTGACAGCGCGGTGCGCGACTTGATCGCCCGCCGCATCCCGATGTTCGAGTTCGCGATCAAGGCGTTGATCCGCAATCACGATCTGGACACCGCCGAGGGGCGGGTCGGCGCACTGCGCGACGCCGTGCCGGTGGTGTCGCGGATCCGCGACGTCGCCCTGCGCGACGAGTACGCCCGCCAACTCGCCGGGTGGGTCGGCTGGGACGACGTCGGCCAGGTGTTGGTCCGGGTGCGCGGCATGGCGCGCAAGGGCGGCGGCAAGCAGAAGGCGCGCGGCACGGCCGGTCGGACGAGGCCGGAGGCGTTGTCGACGCCGCCGACCGCGCGTCCGCTCCCGAACGACCCGCGCCTGTGGGCTCAGCGGGAGGCCCTCAAGTCGGCCATGCAGTATCCGGCGATCGCGGGCACCGTGTTCGACTCGTTGCCTGGCGAGTGCTTCAGCGACCCGTCGTATCGGCGGCTGCGGGAGGCTATCGCCGACGCCGGGGGAACGGCCAGCGGCCTCGGCGGAGCCACGTGGGTGGACGCCGTGATCCAGGCCGTCGACGACGCGGCGTTCAGTCCGCTGGTCACCGAACTGGCGGTGGAGCCGATGCCCGTCGAAGAGGACAAGGTGCCGCAGTACATCTCGAGCGTCCTCGCGCGCTCGCAGGAGGTGTGGGTCGGTTCGCAGATCGCCGACATCAAGTCGAAGCTGCGCCGCATGTCGCCCGGAGGCGACCCGGACGGCTACAACGCGCTGTTCGGCGACCTCGTCGCGCTGGAGGCGTACCGCCGGAGCCTGTTGGAGCAGGCGTTCGAACCGGGTGCGGACGCCGTCTGACATTGCGGACAATTGCGGGTCGTCGTGTGCGGCGTCCCACCGGGTTCTATCGTGAGACAACGTAATTCGTCGCCATCCGGGAGGACCCCACCACATGTCTGCGCCAAGCACGGACGCGCCACAAGCGCCATCGTCCGGTGTTCGCGAACTCACCGTCAGGGCGGTGATCCTCGGCGGCTTGATCACTCTGGTGTTCACCGCCGCGAACGTCTACCTCGGACTCAAGGTCGGTTTGACGTTCGCCACCGCCATCCCGGCGGCCGTCATCTCGATGGCGGTGCTGCGTTACTTCAAGCAGCACACCATCATGGAGAACAACATCGTCCAGACCATCGCGTCCGCCGCGGGCACGTTGTCGGCGATCGTGTTCGTCCTGCCCGGCCTGATCATGATCGGCTGGTGGTCCGGCTTCCCGTACTGGACGACCGTCGCCGTGTGCGCGATCGGCGGAGTCCTCGGCGTCATGTACTCGATTCCGTTGCGCCGCGCGCTCGTCACCGGGTCGGACCTGCCGTATCCCGAGGGGGTGGCCGCGGCCGAGGTCCTCAAGGTGGGGGAGGCGTCGGAGCGACACGGCGCGGACGGCGACGGAGTGGACCAGAATCGCGGCGGCATGCGCGCGATCGTCGTCGGTTCGCTCGGCGCGGCCTTCTTCCAGCTGCTGACCTCGCTCAAGCTGGTCGCCGCCGAGGCGTCCGCCGCGTTCAAGGTCGGCTCCGGCGCGACGATGGTCAGCGGCAGCCTGTCGCTCGCGCTCATCGGCGTCGGACATCTCGTCGGCATGGCCGTCGGTCTCGCGATGATCGTCGGACTGGTCATCTCGTTCTTCGTCATGCTGCCCATCCGCACGTGGGGATCGGGCCCGTCGGGTGATGAGACCCTCCTCGACTTCGTCGGCGGCGTGTTCTCGCACGAGGTCCGGCTCGTCGGTGCGGGCGCCATCGCCGTCGCCGCCATCTGGACGCTCGCGACAGTCATCGGCCCGATCATCAAGGGCATCATCGCCGCCATGGCGAGCGCGAAGGCGCGCAAGGCGGGCACCACCGTCGACGTGACCGAGCGGGACATCCCGATCCAGTGGGTCGGATTGACCGTCGTGCTCGCGATGATCCCCATCGGCTGGCTGCTGTGGGACTTCGCCGCCGACTCGCACATCTCCGACTCGCTGGCAGGCATCATCGCCGTCAGCATCGTCTTCGTGCTGATCATCGGTCTCGTGGTCGCCGCGGTCTGCGGTTACATGGCGGGTCTGATCGGTTCGTCGAACAGCCCGATCTCCGGTGTCGGCATCCTCGTGGTCCTGACGGCCGCGCTGCTGATCAAGGTGACCCACGGCCCGACCGACGACCCCAAGCAGGTCGAGGCGCTCATCGCCTACACGCTCTTCACGGCCGCCGTCGTGTTCGGCGTCGCGACCATCTCCAACGACAATCTGCAGGACCTGAAGACCGGCCAGCTGGTCGGGGCGACGCCGTGGAAACAGCAGGTCGCGCTGGTGATCGGCGTGTTGTTCGGGTCGGCGATCATCCCGCCGATCCTGAGCCTGATGAACAACGCGTTCGGCTTCGACGGTGCGACGAACGCGGACGGTGTCAAGGGGACGCTGTCGGCGCCCCAGGCGGGTCTCATGAAGACCCTCGCGACGGGCGTGTTCGGCGGCGACCTCAACTGGGCGCTCATCGGAGTCGGCGCGTTGATCGGTGTCGCCGTGATCGCCGTCGACGAGACCCTCAAGCGCACGACGTCGAAGTACCGACTGCCCCCGCTGGCCGTCGGCATGGGCATGTACCTGCCGATGTCGTTGACGTTGACGATTCCGCTCGGCGCGATCATCGGCATGTACTACGACAAGTGGGCGTCCCGGAGCGCGGCCGACGCCGACCGCCGCAAGAGGCTCGGTGTCCTCCTCGCGACCGGTCTGATCGTCGGCGAGAGCATCTACGGCGTCCTATTCGCGGGTGTCGTCGCCGCGACGAACGAGGAGGCTCCGCTGTCCATCGTCGGGGACGGCTACGGCGACAGTGCTCAGCTCGTCGGCATAGTGGTCTTCGTCGCCATCGTGTTCGGGGCGTACCGCTACACGCAGATCCGCTCGGAGCGCGACTACGCGAGCATGAGCGGCGGGCCGTCGTTGACGAAGTAGCGGAAGTCCGCGCAACCGAAGGACGCGCCCCAGGTCAGTCCGGGCACGCCCGGGTGACGCCGAACGACGGCAGAAAGAAGTAGGTGGTTCCACGGCGTCGTACCGTGCCGTAGACGGCGCAGACGACCACGCCGGAGCCGGTGTCGACGACGCCGCCGCGCACGCCGTTGGACGGGACGATGCTCAGCACCCGCTTCAGCCGGGAGACCGTCGCGTCGTAGACGGCGTCGGGGATCGGGGTGGCGCGAGCGTGGCGGCCGACGGCGTCGATGACGGTGTCGGTGAGTCCGCCGAGAGGCGAGCCGAGTCCGCCCCGCAACGACTCCAGGTTGAACCACGCGACGTGGACTCCGGACTTGTCTCCGAAGTCGGCGAACACGCCGACGGGCAGGAACCCGTACAGGATCTCGCCGCGTCGGACCGCGTTCACACTCATGTTGGCGACCGTCAGATTGCCGATGCCGGGAGTGTAGGGACCGGCCACGGCTCCGCCGACGGCGACCGGCAAGGTGAGGTCGAAGCTGAGTCCGACCGTCGGGGTGAACGTGGTGATGCCGAGCTGCCTGAGCAGTCGGTTGGCGCCTTCGACCCCGTCGACGGGGGTCGGCGCGGCTTGCGCGGAGATCGGATTGAGCGCCATGGCGGCGTCGATGGCCCGTGCACCGGGCGCGGTGATCGCGTCGGCGGCGCGTCCGACGATCTGGCTGGACTGCGACACGGCGGACGCCACACGGTCACGGCCACGAGCGACGATGGAAGGCACGCGCAAACGATACAACGAACATTGACATGTCGACTGGTGGGGCGACCAGTGTCACATCCGGTCGGAGGCGGTCGGTAGTCTCGTCTTCGCCCCGTTAGCCAAGTTGGTTAAGGCCCCGCTCTCATAAAGCGGTCATTCGTCGGTTCGAGCCCGACACGGGGCACTCCACGACGTCGCGGGAGGGGAGGGGCGCATGCGGGATCGGCTCGCCCCTGCCGTCCTCCGGCCGTCGGCGATGTTCTTCGACATCTGCATCGCGCTGATCGCGGGTGTCGTGGCGTTGGCGAACTACGACATGGGGACCACCTTCCATGTGGTCGACGCGATGATCTGCGCCGCTCTCGCCCTGCGACGGATCTCGCCGAGCGCCATGATGGTGCTCGCGGTCGGATCGGCGACGATTCAAGTCGCGGCGCTGCAGGTCTCGGCCCTGTCGTTGGCGTACACGGTGCTCTTCTACACCGTCGGAGGGCACCCGGACCGCAGGGTGCGCCGAGGGTCGTTGGCGGTCGCGCTCCTCGGGTCGGTGGTCGCCGGATTCACGATTCCGCGGGCCTTCCCCTCGGGCGTCGCCGATCCGGATCCCGACAATCTGCTGTGGGGTTCGCTGTTCGGGACGGCGGGCGCGGCGCTGTTCATCGTCGGCGGATGGGCGACGGGATTCATCGGCCATCAACGACGCAGCGTCGCGGCCGCCGAGGTGAGCGAGACGATCGCCGAGTTGGAACGTCGGCGCGTGCTCGACCTGTACGACGAGCAGACCGAACGGTCGAGGCTCGCCCGCGATATGCACGACGTGGTCGCGCACTCGCTCGCGGTCGTCGTCGCGCAGGCGGAGGGCGCCCGCTTCACGTTCGACGCGAATCCGGAGGCGGCGCGCGATGCGCTCGGCGTCATCGCCGACACCGCGCGGGAGGCGCTCGCCGACGTCCGGTCCGTCCTCGACGACCTGCGCAGCACGTCCACGGTCGGCGAGATCAGCCGGTCGGACCGGGACCAACTGTTCGCCCGCATGCGCGCGGCCGGCATGGCGATCGTGGCGACCGACGACGGCGACGTCGACGACGCCGGGCCGACGACCACTCGCACCGCGTTCGGCGTCCTCACCGAGGCGCTGACGAACGCTCTCAAATACGGTGATCTGAGCGTGCCGGTGACGGTCCATCACGATTGGACCTCGGGTTGTGTGCTCACGGTCCGCAACACCCTGTCCGACGACCCGCTCGCCCCGGGCGGTTCCCATCACGGAATAGTCGGCATGTCCGAACGGGCCGCCCACGCGGGCGGGTCGCTGTCGGCGGCACGCGACGGCGACGACTGGCTCGTCGTCCTGGACATCCCTCGCCAGGAAGGACTCGCGCGATGATCCGCGTCGCCCTCGTCGACGACCAGCCGCTCTTCCGCGGCGGGATCGCGATGATCCTCGAAAGCCAGCCCGACATCGAGGTGGTGGCGCAGGAGTCGTCGGCCCTCGACGTGCAGGAGATGGTGCTCAGGGACCGTCCGGACGTGATCTTGATGGACGTCCGGATGCCCGGTGTCGACGGCATCACGGCGACCGGGTCGCTCGTCCGGGAACTGGGCGACGCCGCTCCCAAGGTGCTGGTCCTGACGACGTTCGACGTCGACGAGGCCGCGGCGTCGGCCATCGAGGCCGGGGCGAGCGGGTTCGTGTTGAAGGACGCGCAGCCCGAGTTCCTTCTCGCATCGGTCCGCGCCGTGGCCGACGGGAGTCAGGTGGTCGCGGCGTCGGCCACGCGCGGTCTGTTCGAACGTCATCGGGCGAGGACCACGACCAGCCCTGGGCCGGAGTACGACGGCCTCACTCCGCGCGAACGGGAGATCCTCGTGCGGGCCGCGCAGGGGTTGTCGAACGCCGAGATCGCCGCCGCGGAGTTCCTCTCCGAGGCGACCGTCAAGACCCACATCTCGCGGATCCTCGCGAAACTCGGCCTTCGTGATCGGGTGCAGCTCGTGGTGTACGCCTACGAGCACGACCTGGTCTGAGACGGGCGTGTACATCGCAGGATGTACGCCGGGACCGTCTCGAGGACCACGCGGTTCCACTCCGCAGGCCGATGTGTCGCCCCTGGTCAGGGCCATACCGTCATATTCATGACGAATAACGACAACGCAGTGGCGGTCGCCATGCGCAACGTGTCCAGGACGTACGGCGATCCGGCCAACCCGATTCACGCGCTGCGGGACGTGAGCGTGGACATCCGACGTCGCGAGTTCACCGCGATCATGGGCCCGTCCGGGTCGGGCAAGTCGACGATGATGAACGTGATGGCCGGGCTCGACGAGGCCACGTCCGGCCAGATCTGGCTCGGGCGCAATCCGATCGTCGGCATCGGCGACACCGCGCGGACTATCCTGCGGCGCACCAACATCGGATTCATCTTCCAGTCGTTCAACCTGGTCCCGACCCTGACGGCCGACGAGAACATCCGGTTGCCGTTCGTGCTCGCCGGGCGCAGGCCCACGGCCGAGGAGGACGCGTGGATCGCGCACCTGGTGACCTCGCTCGGCATCAGAGAGCGACTGGGGCATCTGCCGTCCGAACTGTCCGGCGGGCAGCAGCAGCGCGTCGCGATCGTGCGTGCCCTCGCCGGACGTCCGACGATCATCCTCGCCGACGAGCCGACGGGAGCCCTGGACACCCGCACCAGCCGCGAGGTCCTCACGCTGCTCACGACGGCGGCGCGCGAGTACGGGCAGGGGATCGCGATGGTGACGCACGACCCGGTCGCCGCGTCGTACGCCGACCGGATCCTGGTGCTCGCCGACGGTCGGATCGTCGGCGAGTACCGGGGACTCGACCCGCGTCAGATCGCCGACCTGCTCATCAACCTGCAGGGAGCGGCGGCATGAGGGCCACGAGTTCCCGGCTGACGGTCGGATCCATGCGCGAGTTGTCGGCGATCGGCGTCGTGTGCGGGCTGAGTGCGATGTACTCGACGACGCTGGTCTGCGCGTCGAGCATCCTCGGGACGCTGTCGGAGTCGAAGGGCGGAAGCGCAGGGGTGGCGCTGGACATCGTGTCGTCGGTGTTCGTCCTGATCGCGCTGTTCGTCGCGGGCGTCGTCATCAGCAACGGCGTCGACACCGTCATCGCGGGACGACGCCGCGAGCTCAACCTGCTGCGCCTGGTCGGGGCGAGCAGCAAGCAGCTGCGCGGCAGCTTGGTCAACGCTGTCGCCAGGATCGCGATCGTCGGCTCCGCGGTCGGCGTGGTGATCGGCGTCCTCGCGACGTGGGCGACCCGGGCGGTGCTGGTGAACCGCGGCACCCTCGACGACCTCGACTATCACGTGTTCCCGCCGCTCATCGTCGTCGGGGCCCTCGCGGTGATCGCCACCGCGGTCGGCGCCACCCTGATCGGCACGCGGAGTGCGCTGTCGTCGTCGGCCGTCCGGTCGACGCGGGTGGTCCGGTCCTGGTTGCGGGATGTGGTCGGCGCTCTCGGCATCGCGGGCGGAGTGGTGCTGCTGGTCGGTGCCTGCTATCTGGGTGAACAGGGGAGCGTCGCGGGCTTCTTCGCGGCGTTCTTCGGTGCGGCGGTGCTCGGCGTCGGCGTCATGCTGAGCGCCGGACGGATCGTTCCCGCCCTCGTCAGTGCCGTCGGACGACTCGTCGGGCAGAGCCCGTCGGCCGTCATCGCCCGCAAGAACGCGGTGAGCGACCCGCAGCGCACCACTCGATCGACAATCGGTCTGCTGATCGGCGTCACCTTGGTCACGACAATCGCGAGCGGCATGCAGTCGTTGCGCGAATCGGTGTCGAGCTGGAACGACATGACGCCGGACGAGGTCAAGGAGGCCGATCAGATCCTGTCCGTCATGTCGTCGGTGTTGATCGCGATGATCGCGATCTCGGCGGTGATCGCGGCCGTCGGGTTCGTGTCGACGATGTCGTTGACGGTGATCGGGCGCACTCGCGAGATCGGGATGCTCCGTGCGATGGGATTCACCGCCAAGCAGATCCGGTCGATGATCACCCTCGAGTCGCTCGCGCTGACCGGGACCGCGGTGGCCTCGGGCCTCGTGCTCGGGATCGTGTTGGGCGCGGTGGGCGCGCAGTCGCTGATCGGCGGCATGACCGAGGGATTTCCGATCGGACTTCCGCTTCCGGCGTTGATCGCGATCATCGTGGGCACGGTGGCCCTGGTCGTCGTCGCGTCGCTGCCCCCGAGCCGTCGAGCGGTCGCCATCGCCCCCGTGGACGCGCTCGCGGTGGCCTGACGCTTTACGGGGATCGGTACGACGATCGAGGTCCGCTGACATATCGTCAGCGGACCTCGACGTGTGAACCGATGTTCGCGGCGTCAGACGTCGACGCCCGCGCGTTCCCTGGTCTCGACGTCGGCGCGGGCCGGGACGTCGAACGGTTCGGGGAGCACCTGGCCTTCGCCGACTCCTTCTATCTCGGCGACGTCGCGCACCTTGGTGGAGAGGGGCTTCTCGTCCACGAACAGCAGGACGATCAGCGCGGCGACGGCGAGCGGCACGAAGAACAGGAAGATCGGCAGCAGCGCCTCGTTGTACGACTCGATGATCGGGATGCGGATCTGTTCGGGCATCGCGTTCACCGCGGCCGGCGTCAGATCGTTGCGCCCGCTCGATCCGCCTGCCGACGAACCGGCCAATCGCTGACTGAGCAGGTCGACCAGACGGGAGGCGAAGATCGAACCGACGATCGCCGAGCCCAGCGTGGCTCCGACCTGGCGGAAGTAGTTGTTCGCCGCCGTCGCGGTGCCGACCAGCGCACCGGGGAACTCGTTCTGCACGATCAGGGTCAGGACCTGCATCGCCAGGCCGAGTCCGATGCCGAACACCGCCAGGTAGACGCACATCTGCCAGGTCGGGGTGTCGATCGACATGGTCGACAGCAGGGCGAGCGCGACACCGATGATCACCGATCCGATGAGCGGGAACCTCTTGTAGCGACCTGTGCGCGAGATGACCTGTCCGGACGCGATCGACGTGACGAGCAGACCGCCCATCATCGGGATCATGTAGAGGCCTGCGACCGTCGCGTCGACGCCGGTCACCATCTGGATGTAGGTCGGCATGTAGCCGAGTGCGCCGAACATCGTGATGCCGACGAGCAGCGCGGCGATCGTGACGAGCGTGAAGTTGCGGTTGGCGAACAGGTGCATCGGGATGATCGGCATCTGGGCGCGCTTCTCGACGGCGACGAAGACGACGGCGAGAACGAGGGCCGCGATGCCGAGGCCGATGATCTGCGGGCTCATCCAGTCGTAGGTGTGGCCGCCCCAGGTGCACATCAGCACCAGCGCCGTGGTCGCACCCGCGACGAGGGCCATGCCCGCGTAGTCGAGCTTGGGGCGCCGATCGTGCTGAGGCTTGGGGAGACGCATGAAGACGACGGTCGCGGCGATCGCGAGCAGACCGAGGGGGATGTTCAGCCAGAAGGCCCAGCGCCAGCCGGGGCCCTCGGTGAGCCAGCCGCCCAGGAGCGGACCGGCGACGGAGGCCACGGCGAAGACGGCGCCCATGAAGCCCATGTAGCGACCACGTTCGCGCGGGGAGACGACGTCGGCGATCGCGGCCTGCGACAGGATCATCAGTCCGCCGCCGCCGAGGCCCTGGATCACGCGTCCGACGATCAGCCAGACGATGTCCCCCGCGAGGGCTCCGACGATCGAGCCCACGATGAACAGGGCGATCGCGGTGAGGATGACGGGTTTGCGGCCGAGCAGGTCGCTGATCCGGCCGTAGACGGGCATCACGATCGTGCTGGCGAGGATGTACGACGTGATGACCCACGTCATCTGGTCGACGCCGTGCAGTTCGCCGACGATCGTCGGGAGCGCCGTGGACAGGACGGTCTGGTTCAGTGCCGCGAGCAGCATGGTGATCATCAGGCCGATGAACAGCAGCAGGATGTTCTTCTGGGACATCCCGCCGCCTGAGCCTGTCTGCTGGTCGGTGCGGTCGGGGACTGCAGTGCTCATGTGAGGTCCTTCAGGGTGGTTCGGAAGAGATCGACGGCGGCGGCGACAGTGGGCGAGTCGGGGTCGTCGACGATGTCGGGATCGAGTGTGTAGGCATAGCGGAGGACGGCCGCGCCGACCATGACGAGCGCGGTGGCGCGGGCCGCGTCGGCCTCGTCGTAGTGCTCGGTCAGCGAGGCGATGAGGAGTTCCTGCGCGGCGAGGTGATGCTGACCGCCTCGTGCTCGCAGTTCGGGGATCGTCTTGATCAACGCGCGCCGGGCCGACTGGTCCGCGGTCACGTGCCAGATGCTGGTCACCACCGTGTGGACGATGCGGGTCGCCTTGGTCAACGTGTCGGGACCGTCGAGGAGTCCGTCGAGTGCCTCGACCGGAACCGATGCGGGTCCGGCGCCGAGCACGGCGTCCTCCTTGGTCGGGAAGTAGTTGAAGAAGGTGCGTCTCGACACGCCCGCACGGTCGGCGATGGCGGTGACGGTGGCCGCGGTGAACCCTTCGTCGCGGACAAGGGCGAACGCCGCATCGTGAATACGTTGCAGCGTGTCGACTCGTTGTCGTTCGCGAAGTCCTCCGTGTGTTTTTTGCACTAGTGCATCATTGCATAGGTGCAACTATTGCACCAGTGAATGTGATGCGGGGAACGGTGGGGAATGGCGGACGCGCTCCGGGGCGTTGACGCGGATATGAGCGACGTCCAGGTGCCCCACCGCAGGGTGATCGTGATCGGTGCAGGCCAGGCCGGGTTGTCGGCCGCACACTTCCTCGCGAGGTCCGGCCTCGTCGCGGGCGTCGACTTCGAGGTGTTCGACGCCAACCCGACGCCGGGCGGCGCGTGGAGTCATCGATGGGACGCGTTGACCTTCGGTCTCGTCAACGGTCTGCACGACCTGCCTGGGTCGTCGCTCGGCCCGGCGGACCCGCACGAATCCGCGCGCGAGGTGGTCAAGCGGTACTACGGCCGTTATGAAGACGAACAGGGCCTCGCCGTCGAACGGCCGTGGCGGGTGCGGTCGGTCACGCCGTCGGCGGAGTCGTCGGCGCGATTCGAGGTGACCGTCGAGCATCCCGACGGTCGTACGCGGGTGTTCCGGGCCGGCGCGGTGATCTCCGGAACCGGAACGTGGGATCACCCCTACGTGCCGTGGTATCCGGGCGCGTTCGGCGGCCGCCAGCTCACCACGCGCGACTTCACCGAGCCCGAGGACTTCGTCGGCAAGCGCGTCCTGGTGGTCGGGGGAGGGATCTCCGCGGTCCAATTCCTGCAGCTGCTCGACGACGCGGGCGTCTCGACCGTGTGGTCCACGCGCACGCCGCCGCGCTGGCACGACGGCCCGTTCGATCCGATGTGGGGTCTGGACGTGGAGAACCGCGTCGCCGCCCGCACGCGCGCGGGCCTGCGCCCGTTGAGCGTCGTCGCGGCGACCGGACTTCGTCTGACGCCCGAGCTGCGCGGCGCCGTCGACCGGGGACTGCTCGTCTCCCGTGGCCCGATCGAGGCCCTGACCGACGACGGCGTCGACTTCGCCGACGGCTCGCACGAGTCGGTCGACGTGATCCTGTGGGCCACGGGCTTCCGCGCGGCACTGAGTCACCTCGCGCCGTTGGGGATTCGGGATCGGGCCGGAGGCGTGCTGATGGCCGACGACGATGTCAGTGTCGTCGTGGCGCCGGGCTTGTTCCTCGTCGGCTACGGGCGGAGCGCGTCGACGTTGGGTGCGACGAGGGCGGGTCGTCGTGCGGCGCGTGCCGCGATCGCCGCTACCGAGGACGCAATGTCAGCGACTGGTTGAGCGCGCCGAAGGGGCCGTCCTCGTCGTGCAGGACGCTGGAGGTGAGCCCGACGCCGGTCGGCCCGAACGACACCGACGTGTCGAAGCCGACCCACTCCCCGCGGGGTTCGCGGAACAGGTGGGCGGTCAGGTCGAGGTTCGGATAGGCGAGTCGTGCGGGATCGATGCGTGTGGACATGCCGTTGGCGATGTCGAACACGCGGGCGGCGTGCGCGAGGGGACTCACGGGCTCGTCGTCGACCAGCGGATGCGGTGATCGGACCCAGAACGATCCTCGGCCCGGCTCCCGAAGAAGCCGCCTGACTTCGGCCGATGCGATGTATCCGCCCGCCCATTCGCGGGTCGGGTCCCAGGCCTCGTGGTCGCTGACCGGCGGGATCGGATCGAATCCGGTGCCTGCCACTGTGCCCGTGTCGGCCGGTGTGGTGAACCATGCGCGGAGTCGGACGATGGCGCGTCCGCCGTAGGAGAGCGTTCCTTCGACGAGTTCGATCGTCCGGCCCGCGCGGGTCACCTCGGCGGTGAGGTCGACGTCGCCGATCGGCATGATCCCGAGGATGTCGAACGAGAGCCGGCTGATGACGAGGTCTCCGCGGCGTCGCCGATGGTCGACCTCCACGACGTGCGTCAGGAGGCCGAGAGGTGCGGCGATGTGCTGCTCGTCGAGTGACCACGCGCCCTGCACATGCCGTGTCGCGCGATAGCGTCCGTCGCCGAGTGCGTGGAAATAGGGCTCGATGGTCGTCATGCAGCCGAGCCTATCGATGTACGGAACGATTTATCAACCACAGGGTCGAAAAAACGTCCGCGCTATCGAAAAAGGCGAAGGGCCGCGTCGACGACGGCGTCGCGCTTGCGGCGATCGGTGTCCGAATCGGGATCCAGCCACAGTGAGGCGTGATTGAGCATCCCGTGTAGGCAGTGCAGAGCGACCGCGGCGTCGGGTGGAGTGAACTCGCCGCTCGCGACGCCCGCGTCGACCACGTCGCGGAAGATCGCGTCGTGGGCGCGCCTCATCGTCTTGATCGCCGCCGCGTGATCGGGCGGCCAGGGGGCGGGGAAGGAGAAGATCGCTCCGACCTCCGGGTAGTCGACCGTGAGGATCTCGAGCTGGGTGTCGACGAGTACCGTGAATCGGGCGGTCGCCGAGTGATCCGAGACGGGTTCGAGTGCGGCGGTCAGTCGTGCGACGACGTCGACGGTGAGCGCGGCGAGCGCCTCGCTGACGAGCTGGTCCTTGCTGGGGAAGTAGTAGTACAGGCTCGCCTTGGCGATGTCGGCCCGTTCGGCGACGTCCTCGAACCGCATGCCGTGATATCCGTGAGCCGACAGGAGAGCGAGGGCGGCACGGATCATCTCGGCCTTGCGGCGGTCGCGGCGACGCGATGCGCGTTCGGTCGGTGTGCTCACGTGGACAACGGTGACACATCGGCGCGTCGTCCGGCGAACGTCCGGATCATGCGAACGACAGGAACAGGCGTTCCAGCTTCTGCTTGTCGACGTTCTCGGGCCCCTCGGTGATCAGGCAGTTCTCCAGGCCCGTCGCGACCAGGGCGTATCCGCTCCGCCGCAACGCCTTGTCCACTGCTGACAGCTGAGTCAGCACGTCTTCGCATTCCGCACCGTCTTCGAGCATCCGGATGACGGTGGCGAGGTGGCCGTGTGCACGACGCAGGCGGGTCAGGATCGGCTTCACGTCGTCGTCTGGGAGTTGCACGGCGTCACTTCCCTTCGGTTGTCGGTGCGATGGCGGCGAGGACGCCGTTCAGCCGCGTCTTCGCATCCGCGGTGATCGGGCCGAGTTCGGCCGCGCCGGTGAACTCCTCCATCAGGGCCGGGTCCATGATCTCGACGAACGACGCGTCCGGACCCGATGCCGAGACGACGACATTGCACGGCATCAGTGCGGCGACTCGGGGATCGACCGAGAGCGCCGCGTGGGCCAGCTGTGGCCTGCAGGCGCCGAGGATGATCTTCGGCTCCACGTCGACGTCGAGTTTGGTCTTCAACGTCGCCTTGACGTCGATCTCGGTCAGGATGCCGAAACCGGCGTCGGCGAGGGCTGCGCGGACGAGTTCGACGGCGCGCTCATACGGCGCGTCGACGGTG
The DNA here is from genome assembly GCF_009932475.1 of Gordonia spumicola. Lineage (GTDB taxonomy): Bacteria > Actinomycetota > Actinomycetes > Mycobacteriales > Mycobacteriaceae > Gordonia > Gordonia spumicola. Next base: position 1,779,011 of record NZ_BJOV01000005.1, on the reverse strand, counting down.
GTCGTCATCGTGAAATCGGTCATGGTCCTGCTCCTCTGTGGTCGTCGGTGAAGGTGACACCAGTATTGCATAACCCCCTAGGGGGATGCTAGCTTCGGCCTCGAATAACCCCCTGGGGGGATAACGAGGAGGAGAAGGATGACAACGACCGACAACAACACGAGATCCGGAGCGGATCCGACCGCCGGGCGCGGGGACGGGCCGCTCGGACGACTCGGACGCTGGGTCGCCGCGCACGGACGTATCGTCACGGTCGCCTGGCTGCTGGTGATCGTGGTGCTCGGAGCGTTCGCCCCGATGGTGGAGAAGAACCTCTCCGGTGCGGGCTGGCAGGCGAACGGATCGGAATCGGTTCGGGTCAGGGAACTCGCCGTCGAGCATTTCGGCGGTGACGCGTCGTCCGCGATCCAGGTGGTCGTGCATTCGGACACGCCGCTGACCGACGAGACCGGCCGACACGTCATCCGGGAGATCGTCCACCGCCTGCACGCCGACTCTCGGATCGGCGAGGTGATCCCGCCGCAGCCGGGCGCCACGCTCTCGGCGGACGGCCGCACCGCGATCGTGATCGGCGGCGCCGGGGCGAGCACCGACGACATGGTGCGTGCGGCGACGGATCTGACTCCCGATCTGCAAGCTCTGTCGACCGACCGGATCACGGTCGCCCCGACGGGCGCGTCCGTCCTGTGGTCCGACTTCAATGCGGCGAACCTCGAGGCGATGCTCACGTCGGAGATGATCTCGTGGCCGGTCACCCTGCTGATCCTGGTGATCGCCTTCGGCGCCGTGGTCGCGGCCGGGCTCCCGCTGCTCCTCACGCTGGCCGGACTCGTGTCGGCGGCGGGAGTGCTGGTGCTCGTGAACTTCGTCGTCCCGGTGTCGATCTGGGCGATGAACTTCGCGATGATGTTCGCTCTTGCGCTCGGCATCGACTACGCGCTCTTCCTCGTGGTCCGCTTCCGCGCGGCCATGTCGTCCGGATCGGGGAGCACGGCGGACGCCATCGCCCGGACGATGGACACCGCGGGAAAGGCGGTCCTGCTGTCGGGAGTCACGGTGCTGGTGTCCCTGTCGGCGGTCATGCTGGTCCCGTCGCCGTCGTTCCGATCGATGGCCGCAGGGGTCATGATCTCGGTCGTCTTCGTCCTCGCGGCGACGCTGACCCTGCTGCCCGTCGTCCTCGTCGGACTCGGGCGGCGGGTCGACAAGTTGGCGCTGCCGTGGGCCCGACTGGACCGGCATCGGTCGCCCGCCTTCGAACGCTGGGCGGAGCGGTTGTGGCGCCATCCGCTGCGGTGGGGTGGTGCGGCCCTCGCTCTGCTGACGCTGCTTGCGGTGCCGATGCTGTCGCTGACAACGGCGATGCCGTCGATCAAGGTCCTGCCCGAGGACGCCAGTGCTCGCCAGGGCTACGACCTCGTGCAGGAGGCGTTCGGTCCGGGAGCTCCGGGCATGCTCGCGGTGATCGCACCGGACTCCGACGCTCGCGCGGTGTCGATGGTGCTGTCGGCGGATCCGGGAGTCCATGCGGTGATGCCCGCGATGCCGTCGACCGATCACAGCGGTCTGACGCTGGTGCAGGCGATGCCCGCGGTCGACCCGTCGTCGTCCGAGCTCGCGGCGATCGTCGACCGGTTGCGCGACGAGCTTCCGGAGTCCGCGCTGGTCGGTGGCGCCGCCGTGGAGAACCTAGATCTCGCCGATCAGCTCGACTCCAGCCTGCCGCTCGTCATCGGCGTCATCCTCGTCCTCGGTTTCCTCGTCCTGCTGGTGGCGTTGCAGGCTCCGGTGATCGCGTTGCTCGGCACTCTCGTGAGCCTGCTGTCGACGGCTGCCGCATTCGGCGTCGCGACGCTCGTCTTCCAGGACGGCATCGGTGCGGCGCTGTTCGGATTCGAGTCGCAAGGCTTCCTCGATGCGTGGGCTCCGGTGTTCTTCTTCGCGATGATCTTCGCGATCGCGATGGACTACACGGTGTTCCTGTTGGCGTCGGCGAAGGAACAGTGGGAGGCGACCGGGTCGGTCCGTGATGCGATGATCGAGTCGCTCGCCAGATCGGGCCGTGTGATCTTCGCCGCGGGCGCGGTGATGGTCGCGGTGTTCTTCACCTTCTCGCTGTCCGGGCCGCTCCCGCCGAAGGAGATGGGCGTCGTCCTGGGCTCGGCGGTGCTGCTCGACGCGTTCGTGGTGCGCCTGGTTCTGCTTCCCGTGATCCTTCGCCTGACGGGCCGCGCGGCGTGGTGGTCGCCGCGCGGCCTGCGTCGGGTGCTCCCGACGATCACGTTCGCACACGATTGACCGAGGTCAGTCCTCGGTCGACAGCACCTCGGTGACGAACGACTCGACGCGCCGCGCCATCTCCGCGACCTGGGTGGCGCGGATCGCGTCGAGGTCGGTGCCCTTGTGATAGGCGGGAGGAAGTTTGCGGGCGTGCTTCGAACAGCCGAACCCCTCGCACACCAGGGCCCCGATGGTGTCGCCGCGTCGGCCGCGCGAACCCGTTCGGCGGGCGGTGTACAGGACCGCGTCCTGACTGAGGTCGACGTCCCGGCACCAGGCGCACATGGCGCGGCGGGACGGCTTGGCCTCGGCGCGGGTCAGGATCAGCGCGATCGGCTCGTCGTCGATCTCGATGACGATGTACGCACGGCGCGGGATCTTGCGGTCCCGCCAGCCGTAGAACTCGAGGCGGGAGAAGTCGACGTCGTCGAAGTCGAGGGGGAAGGTCACTCGGGTGAGTTCGCTCTTGGTGGTCCCGCGGAACGCGGACAGGATCTGCTTCTGGGTGAGTGCGCGCATGGCTGCGCCTTTCGTGCGGAGTTGATGAGGGTAGCGGTCACCGGCCGACCGGAGTGGATCGGCTTCGGGGCGCGGTCATCTCGACGCGGCGCTGAACGCGCCGGAGTCCTCCTGCACTCGAAAGGTCACGACGTTCAGGGTAGGCGCGGGCTCACGGTCGCGGCAACCGCGATTCGCCGTCTCCCGAACCGCGTTTCGCGTCCGCGGCGAGAAATGACTCCACCAGGGCGTGCAGGGCGTCGTGCACCAGTTCACGATCGCTCTCCGGGGATGGCCGGGCCTGTCGGTGGAGGGCGAGACCGTCGAGCGTGGCGACGACGAGACGCGCGCGTGCCGCGGTGTTCGCGATCCCGAGCTTTCCGAGCGCGAACTCCGCGCTGCGTTCGGTAGCGTCCATCAGCTGGTGCGCGGTCGCCCGCAGCTCGGGTCGGCGCGCCGATTCCAGGTACATCTCGAACTGCGCTGCGACATCCCGCTGGGGTGTCGCCACGAGCAGGTCGACGAGTCTGTCGATGGTGTCGTCGAGGTTCAGCCCGGCCCCGGTGAGCGACTCGATGCGCTCCTCCACGCGCGCCTCGGCGCGATCGGCCACCACCTGGAAGGCGGCGGCCATCAAGTCGTCGATCGACGTGAAGAAGTAGCTCGTGGTGGACAGCGGCACCCCCGCACGGGTGGCGACGGCCCGGTGCGTGGCTCCGGCGATCCCCTTCTCGGCGACCACGTCGATCGCCGCCTGCAGCAGCGCGGCGCGTTTGGCCTGGCCGCTGGCTCGATGCGTGGCGGGTCGGATCGGCATGGGGCGATGTTAGCAAAGGTCTCTGGACAAACGTCCGAACTCTGTGTCAGAGTCTGGACAAATATCCGAACTATGTCGTGGGTCACCTCTCGCGGCAGTGATCGCCCAGGAGTTCACCATGACCAGAACCACTCCAGCCTCGTCACGTCTGACGACTCGTCCCCATGTCCGGCGTTCGGCTCCGCCGTGGGTGCGCGGTGCGCGCGCCGTCGCGCAGCTGCTCGACCATCTGCCGAGGTCGGTCAAGCGCGCCGTGGGCGGGACGCCCATCGTCGTCGACGGCGAACCGCTGGACCCGACCGTGCAGATCGTGCTTCGAATGATCTCGGCCATGCCGGGATCCGACTTCACCGAGACGCCCGAGGACGAAGGCCGCAAGGCCCTCGACCGGGAAGCGTTGATCTTCGGCGGCGCGCCGCTTCCCGTCGACGTCGAGTCGTTGACCGTCCCCAGCGCGGACGGGCCGATTCCGGCACGGATGTACCGGCCGTGCGGATCCAGGCCCGCGGGGCTCGTGATCTACTTCCACGGCGGGGGCTGGGTGTTGGGCGGCCTGGAGAGCCACGACGCGACCTGCTCGTTCCTCGCCAGCAACGCCGACGTGTGCGTGATGTCGGTGGACTATCGCCTGGCGCCCGAGCACCCGTTCCCGGCCGGGGTCGACGATGCGGTGGCGGCGTTCCGGTTCGCCGTCGAGCACGCCGACGCGCTCGGCATCGACCCCTCCGCGATCGCTGTCGCAGGCGACAGCGCGGGCGGCAATCTCTCGGCGGTGGTCGCCCAGGTGACCGCCGCGACCGGGGAGCAGTCGCCTGCGCTTCAGGTGCTCCTCGCTCCGGTCGTCGACATGTCCGTCAAGCGGCCGTCGTACAAGCTGTTCGGCACGGGCTTCTTCCTCGACGAGCACCATATGGACTGGTACCGCGAGCGGTACCTGACCGATCCCGACCAGGCCCTCGACCCGCGAGTCTCACCATTGCTCGCCGAGGACGTCTCCGGAGTGGCGTCGGCCTACGTCGCCGTCGCCGGTTTCGACGTCCTCCGGGACGAGGGGATCGCCTACGCCCGACGCCTCCGAGAGGCGGGTGTCCCGACCGTGTTGCGAAACCATGCGACGCTGGTCCATCCGTTCCCGGCGGCCCTGACCGTGGGCGCATGTCGTGACGCGGTGCGCGAGATCGTCGCGGCGATCCGCTTCGGTCTCGCGCACGCCGACGCGAGTCGATCCGCATAGGAGCGTCGACCCGATACCCGAGCACGACAAAGGCCCGCTGCGATCGCAGCGGGCCTTCGTTGGCTTCCCCAACTGGACTCGAATTGGTTTACCTCTCGCACCGGAGTACGGCCGCCACCTCGGTATCTGCGCCTTTCACCTGCACCGGCTCGCCAGATTGACCGACCCGGACGGTTTCGGCCAGTTGCGGACGCTTGTGTACGCCTAGAGGACCAAGTTGGGGGCGTCGGCGTGGAGCAATTCGGCAGCATTCACTGTCGGCGGCATCGACGTGGAATGGTCCACCGAGAGCGGGGAACTGTTCTTCCCGCAACTAAGTACAGGCCAGTGTCGAGACGCGTATCGGGGTGAGCGTGTACCAACCGGCCGCGATCACCAAGGTGGACACCGCCGCCGCCTGATCTGACCGCACAACAACGGCCCCGCTGCCCAACCCTTGAACTGGTAGCGGGGTCGCTGGCGTTGGCGGGTGGGCCGCACCACATCGACGGCTATTCGGGTTTCAGCGCCTTCATCGGATTGGGACGGTAGCCGCTGAGACCCGCCGCGTCGGCGGTCGCGCGCATCGTTACTCCGGTTGCAGTACGGCCGTCAGCGAGTTCACGCCACTGATCGTCTACCAACCCCAGTTTGAACGCACTGATCAGGTCATTCACGTCGGCAACCAAGTGCGATTGCGTGCAGTGCGCGCGAGGGTCGACGTATACGCTGGCACCCGTATCCGAGCACGCGACAACTGCGCAAAACGCGTCTGGACCTGCAAACTCGGTTGGCGCATCAGCCCACGGGTGGACGACGCCGTCGAGCCCCGGGAGGTTAGGAACCAGGGGCGGCGGATCGTGCCGGTTGGTGGAGTACTCCGCGAACCTTGGAACATCGCCGAGTCCACAGACAAAACCAAACGGCTCTTCGGAACCACGGCGGGAGGGAGCCTGCCAACCAAAGCCATCGCGGTCGGTATCGACGGCCGCGGTCAGGCTTGGATCGTGCGCGACTGGACCACCCGTAATTACCAAACTCCCGCCATTGGGGCGTGGAAGCTCTCCCGCAATAGGTGACTCGATCTCGCCCGCGTTGGCTCTGTCGTCTGTGGCGATCACAAAGACCCACGCGTCAAGGTCCGGGGTCGGAGCATTGAGTACCTGCGTTGGTTTAGTCCCCACGTCTAGCGGCACGGACTCGAACTCGTTCGAGTTGAAGACCAGAATGCACAGAACCCGCCATCCTGCGACGTAGTAGGGGACGTCGTTTCGCGCACGCCGGTGCAGGTAGTGCTTGTCAGCGGCTCGAATCTGCCGTTTGACCTCCTGCGAGTAATAGCCGATCTGATTCATGCCGTCGCGGTGGATGCTGAGCTTGAACTCGCCAGCAATGCGCGACGGCGCGACGTAGACATCCTCCCCCTTGTGACCCGTCCAGACTCGCCAGACGCCAGACCTTGAGCGAGCGGCCGCGTCCTGAAAGTAGAACCGGCAGACTGGGTCGCGCCTAGACACAAGTTTCTCCTTCGGACACCCCGCCTGAGTGATTGATGCCACAGGATAGGACCGGCCACCGACATATTCGATTCCGTCAGGACCAAGCGAGGACCAAAACAAGAAGGCCCGCTGCGATCGCAGCGGGCCTTCGTTTGCTCCCCCAACTGGACTCGAACCAGTAACCTGCCGATTAACAGTCGGCTGCTCTGCCAATTGAGCTATGGGGGAATGTTCTTCCCGAACCGAGGTCAAACTCTAGCGCATGGATTCTGTCGGGTGCAAAACGGCTGGTCAGTCCCAGATCGGGGTGGATTCGAGGTGGCGGATGAGGCGTCGGGCTCCGTCGTCGAACTGCGCGCGGACGGCCGCTGCGGCCGCGTCGGCGTCGCCGGATCGATACGCGGACACGAGCGATGCGTGGGCGGTGAGCGCGTTGTCGATCCAGGCCGCGTCCGCCGCGTACAGCTGGTGCGGCGTGTAGCGGGTCGCGTTCTGCAGTATCCACGCGAGCTTCCCGCTGCCCGCGATGTGATTGTGCGTCCGATGGAAGTCGAACTCGGCGTCGACGATCGCCGCGACGTCGCCGGAGGCCGCCGCGGCGCCGAGTCGGGCCTGTGCCGACTCCAACTGTCCGATCTCGTCGGTCGTGATGACGGCGCACGTCCGTCGCGCGATGCGGGCGGCCGCCTCGCCCTGCAACCAGAACAGATCGGCGACGTCGGTGCGCGTCAGGTCGGCGACGGTGTACCCGCGGTGCGGGGCGAAGGCGACCATGCCCTCGCCCCGCAGCGTGAGCAGGGCCTCCCGAACCGGGGTCACGCTCACCCCGAGCGCCGCGGCCGTCGCGTCGAGCCGGACGCGTTCGCCGGGGAGCAGTTCGGCCGTCATGATCTTGTGCCTGACGGTCGCCGCCACCTCGTCGGACAGCTGGGGACGACGACGCAGCGCCGACGCGGCGTGAGACTCAGAGGCCATACGTCTTTCCGATGAGGTCGCGCTGGATCTCGTTGGTGCCGCCGAACACCGTCGAGATGATCGCGCCGCGCATGAGGCGTTCGGCGTCGAACTCCTTCGCGTAGCCGTATCCGCCCATCATCTGCATGCCGTCGATGGTCATCGCCTTGCTCGTCTCGGTGGCCTTCAACTTCACCATCGACGCCTCGCGCGGCATCAGCTTGTCGGGGTTCGCGTCGGCTGCCTTGGCGACGCTGTACACGAGTTCGCGGGTGCAGGCGATCTCCGTCGCGTGGTCGGCCATCCGGTGGCGGAGGGCCTGGAAGGTGCCGATCGGCCGCCCGAACTGCTTGCGTTCCTTGATGAAGGCGAGGGTGTCGTCGAATGAACGCTGCGCCAGGCCCAACTGCATGGCCGCGAGGATCAGCCGCTCGGTGTTCAGGCCCGCCATCAGCTGCTTCCAGCCGTTGCCGACAGTGCCGACGACCGCGGAGTCGGGCACCTTGCAGTCGGTGAAGTACAGGTCGTTCACCTCGCGGCCGCCGAGGGTGTCGATCTGCGAGATCTGCAGTCCGGGAGTGTCGGCGGGGATGTGGAACTGGGTGAGGCCCTCGTGCTTGCCGCCGCTGCGGTCGGTGCGGGCGATCAGCAGGATCGACTTCGCGAAATGGGCATTGGAGCACCACGTCTTCTGGCCGTTGATGACCCAGCCGCCGTCGACCTTGTCGGCGCGACAGGTCAGCGCGCCGACGTCCGATCCGGCCTCGGGCTCGGACATCGAGATCGACAGCGCGTCACCGGCGACGACGCCGGCCAGCACCTCGCGCTTGAGGTCCTCGTCGGCGAACTTCTCGTACGCGGCGGCGGTGATCAAGGTGGGACCGATGCCGCCGATCGGCGCCTGGTTGCGGATGGCCTCCTCCAGGAAGATGCACAGCTCGACGTTGCCCGCGCCTGCGCCGCCGTACTCCTCACCGACGACGATGCCGGCCCAGCCGAGGTCGGCCATCTTCTTGTAGAGCGCCTGCGAGTGGTTCTCCTCGCCGTTGTTCGTCCACTTGTCGCGCTGCTCGCGGGTGCCGGCTTCGCGCTGGCAGAAGTCGGTGACCGCCTGCGCGAATGCCTTCTGCTCCGGGGTGAAAGTGACCATGCGGATGTCTCCTGAATGTGAAAGGGGTTCGGGTCGCCATGTGCGACACTCTGTTATCAGATATATGTGATCAGACGCGCTGTGGCAAGGGGCACAGGTCGAAACGGCTACATTGGTGCCCATGTCCTCCATGTCCGACGACGCAAAGACGCCCCTCGACGGCGACGATTTCTTGGCCGCGAACAGGGCCAATCGCGAGCGGATCCGCGCCGAGGCCGCCGCGAAGTCCGTCGACTCGTCGACGGCGGACGACGGCCCGACCGGCCCTGCCGAGCTGCGCGGGTGGCTCCTCCCGGCTTCGGCCGCGGTGATCGTCGTGCTCGTCGTCGCGGTCGGGGTGCTCGGCTATCTGCTCGCGACGGCCGACGACGCGGACGCCCTCGACCGCGACGGCGCGCTCCGTGACGCGAAGTCGTATGCGGCCGAGATGTTCACGTATCAGACCGGCCGCTACGACGACCTCGACCGCCGCATCCGGGCGATCTCGACTCCCGCGTTCGCCGACGAGTACATCACGTCGTCGCAGCTCGCGCGGAAGGCGAACGACGAGGCCAAGGCGTCGTCGAAGGGCGCCGCGACGAGCGCGGGGATCGTGTCGATATCCGACACCGAGGCCGTCGTCCTCGTCGCGCTCGACATGACGGTGACCAGCCCGGAGGCCACCGCCCTGGGGCAGGGCAACGGGCCGTCGCAGTCGCGCGTCGAGATGACCCTGACCCGCGATTCGGACCGCTGGGTCGTGTCGGATCTCGACGTGGTCTAGACGTCGCGTTCCGAAAGGTTCCCAGTGGTCGGCGGCGCCCCGCTGCGTTGCCGTCGGTTGTGGCATCTGCCGACATACCTCCATTCTTCGCCTCGCCGGTTGTCCATCGGATCCCGCCATCTATCGAACTCACTGACTAATCTATTGTGATCTGACACATATATTGATAGACTGGATGCAACAGAGAAGCAGGCACCCGGCGAAGGAGGTGGACACCATGACGACCATCGAACTCCCCGATAATCCACTCGAACTTGCTCGACTGCGGGACCAGGTCACGCAGAAGCTCGCCGCGGTGTCCCTGGCCGGGCTGTCCGACCGGGAACTGCTCGTGGCCTCCGAGGTCAATGAGCGGTCCAACCGTCGCGGTGTCGGTGTGGATGCCCGGCTGTTCGCCGAGGTCTCCCAGCGCGGTGCGTACCGTCTTGCCGGGTCACAGATGCCCGGCAAGTACCTCGAAGGTCAACTCCGGCTGTCGGCGCGGGCCCGCAAACAGCGCACCGATGCCGCGTTGAGCCTGAGCTCGCTGGTCGCCTTCTCCGGTGAACCACTCGACCCGACGCTCCCGGCCACCGCGGACGCCGTGGCCGACGGTGACCTCTCCCTCGACCATGTCGCCGAGATCGTCGACGTCATCGACGCGATCCCGGCGGCAATCCCCGCCGACGTGAAGGCCCGCGCCGAAGCAGAGTTGGCCGAGGTAGCGCGGACGTTGACCCCCGAACAGACCCGGACCGCGGGCAAGCGGATTCTGGCCCACCTCGACCCCGACGGAGAATTGACCGACGACACCGACCGAGCCCGGAGTCGCGGCGTGACTCTCGCGCCGCAGGATCGGCGGCTCATGTCGGCGATCAGCGCGAAGCTGACTCCGGCGGCACGGGCGAAACTCGAAGCGCTGCTCGTCCTGTGGGCCGCTCGCGGAATGAACAATCCCGACGACGAGCAGTCCCCGTCCGGATCATCGGCCAATGTCGACCCCGAGGCGCTCGCCGTGGCGGCCGAACGCGACACTCGTTCCCAGTCGCAGCGCAATCACGATGCGTTGGAAGCGATGTGGACGTTCCTCATCGCCAACGGCGGCCTCGGCGAAGGCACCTCACTGTCGTCACAACTGGTGGTGACCGCATCGCTGGATGATCTGGAATCGCGGTCCGGGGTGGCGACCACCGCTACTGGGACTCGTGTGCCGGTCAAGGATCTGGTGGAGATCGCGGCCGATGCGACCCCGTGGTTGGAGGTGTTCGCGAACGCGTCCGCACAGGTCCTGTACCTCGGCCGCGGTAAGCGTCTGGCTTCCCGGGCGCAGCGGCTGGCGTTGTTCGGTCGTGATCGCGGCTGCACTGCGCCCGGTTGCACGGTGCCGTGGTCGCGGACCCAGGCGCATCACATGCCCGATTGGCAAGATGGCGGCCCGACCGATGTGGATCACCTCGGTGGGGCGTGCGGTGGGCACAATCGCAGCGTGGATACCAAGCCTGGAGGGTGGGAGACCGCCGTCCTGCAGTCCGGGCCGTTCAGGGGCCGGGTCGGGTGGCGGCCCACCGGCTCGAGTGAGCCGTGGAAGGTCAATCACGCGTTGCAGCCGGAGAAGATCCTCCCGACGTTCGGGGAGCGGGTCACCGCGTCCGGGTCGGCGGTGGAGAAGTGGTTGTCCTGCCGGATTCCGGCTCCGCCGCCGGGTCCGCCGGGGACGGATGTGGTGCGGTACCCCGCCTGACAAGGGTCAGGCGGGGACATCGCCGTGCGCTCACTCCGTCCGTCGCACTGTCCGGCGGACAGCGAATCGTCTAGAGCCGTCGGGGGTCAGCCCAGCACGCGGGCGCACGCCGCCGAGACGAGCGGATGGCCCACGCCGGGGTGGCCGTTCACCAGGTCGGTCGCCACGTTGAGGCTCGCATGGACGAGGAATCGGGCCTGCGCGGTCGTCGTGTCCGGATGCGCCCGCACCACCCAGGTGGCCCATTCGTCCACGGTGAGCCGTTGGCGACGGCGGAGTTCGCGCAGATCCGACTCGTCGACCGACCCGAGACCGTTCATGTACACCGACATCACATCCGGCTCCTCGACGCACAGAGCGCTGTACCGGTCGGCGAGCGCCACCAACGCTTCGTCGGGAGTGCGCGCCCGCGCCAGCGCCGCGGCGACGGCGTCGGTGGTCCGGTCTGCGGTCCGCCACAGGGCGGCGGCGAGGATCGCGTTCTTCGAGGGGAAGTGCCGATAGACCCCGGACGCGGGCAGTCCGACGGCCGCTCCGATGTCCTCGACCGTCACCTCGTGGAACCCGCGGTCGGCGAAGAGTGCGATCGCGGCGGCGAGGACCGACTCCCGGCGGCCGACCGGTGCGAGTCCCTCGGCACTGACCTGAGGCTCGATGTCGGCGGGAGCGTCGACGTCGACGACGCGCATCGCGGCGTCGGTCAGCAGGCGGCAGGCCTGCCTGCGGCCCAGTGCGGCGCGGTGCGTCGCCGAACTCGCGACGACGGACAGCGCCGCGATCGTGATGCTGCGGGCCGTGTCGAGGTCGATGTCGGGCCGGGCGGCCGTCGTCAGGGTGCGGAGACGGCGATGCAGCCGGATTCGCACCTCGCGGGTGTGGGCGCGGTCGGCGTCGAGCAGCACCCGGTCCTCCCACCGGTACAGGTTTCCGCCCGCACGGTTCGTGAGTGTCATGTCGGCGAACGCCGAGAGGATCGCGCGGAGTTCGACGCGGGGGTCGTCGTCGACGGGCACCGACGTCGTCACCTCGTCGACTCGGCGAGACAGCGACTCGACGGTGGCGGCGAACAGGCCGTACTTCGTGTCGAAGTGCCGATAGAGGGCGGGTGTGGAGATGCCGACCTGATCGGCGACGTCGGCCAGGCGAGTGGCGGCGTAGCCGTGTGCGCTGAATGCGGCGGCGGCCGTCGACAGGATCACGTCGCGTCGATCGGCGGGCCTCGTACTCATGGGATTGGATGCTATCGAACCCGACAGCAACACAATCGACTTCAGTCAGATGCGCTAAAGTCCAGGCCAGCACCACATAAGTTAACTTACAAGTTAATGAGGATTCGCATGACTTCCGTCACTTCTCCTGCTACCGTGTGGCGTGAGAGCGACAAGTCCGACGGAGATGGCGAGGCGAGATGACCGATGACGTGGAGTTCTCGGGCGGCGTTCGAGGGAGCGTCGACCGCGGCGTCGCACGCATTGAGATCCACCGTCCCCAACGCATGAATGCGCTCGACGGTCAGGCGTCGGCGCGCATCATCGAGCTCTGCGGCGAGTACGCGGGGCGGTCGGACGTCCGTGTCGTCGTCGTCTCGGGCCGGGGTGGATCGTTCTGCGCGGGCGCCGACGTGGCCGGGATGGCATCCGACGCCGAGGCGAGCGGCGGATTCGACGAGGCGGCCTCGCGCGGCATCATCGAGAACGGTTCGCGGCTGATCGGGGCCGTCCGCGCGCTGCCTATGCCGGTGATCGCCGCGGTCGACGGGCCCGCGGTAGGGATCGGGGCGTCGCTCGCGGTCGCCGCCGACCTCGTCTACGCGACGAGTCGTGCCTACTTCCTGCTCGCCTTCGTCAACATCGGTCTGATGCCGGACGGGGGAGCGACAGCCCTGTTCACCGCGGCGCTCGGTCGTGCCAGGGCGAACGAACTGGCGTTGCTCGGCGAGAAGCTGTGGGCGCCGGAGGCGCTCGACGCAGGCCTGCTCAACGGTGTCGTCGACGACGCTGCGGCCCTCTCGGCGGCCGTCGACCGTGTGGTCGGACGCCTGCTCAAGTCGTCGCCGGACGCGCTGGCCGTCACGAAGGCCGCCCTGGACGCACATTCGTTGGCCGGCTACGACGCCGCGATCGACCGTGAGATCGCCGGACAGACCCGGCTTCTCCAATCGCCCGCCTTTCAGCGGGCGCTCGCCGCCTTCGGCGATCACTGACCCACCGCACGATCTGAGATCGAGGAGAGACACATGACCGACGCCCTGGGGTTCGCCCTGAACGCCGAGCCGCAGCGTTCGCGCCGCAACCACTGGAACAATCAGGCACGACGTCACGCCGCGATGACCCCGGACAAGCCCGCTCTCCGATTCATGGGGAAGACCACCACCTGGCGCGAACTCGACGATCGCACGCACGCGCTGGCCGCGACGCTGCTCGCGCGGGGTGTCGCCTTCGGCGACCGGATCCTCCTCCTGATGCTGAACCGCACGGAGTACGTCGAGACCGTGTTCGCGGCCAATCTGATCGGTGCGATCCCGGTGCCGGTGAACATCCGCATGGCTCCGCCGGAGATCGCGTTCCTCGTCGCCGACTCCGGAGCCAAGGTGATCGTCACCGAGTCGCTGCTCGCACCGCTCGCCGACGCTGTCGCCGCTGCGACGGGAGCCATCGACATGACGATCGTCGTCGGCGGGGCCCAGAACGACGATCATCTCGACTACGAAGCTCTCGTCGCCGAGGAGTCGGAGCCGCTGCCCGAGATCGACATCCCGGAAGACACCGTCGCCCTGATCATGTACACGTCCGGCACCACCGGCAAGCCGAAGGGATCGATGCTGACGCACCAGAACCTGCAGGCGCAGGCGATGACGACGATCCAGGCGCTCAGCTCCAGTTCGGACGACGTCGGCTCGTGCGTCGCGCCCATGTTCCACATCGCGGGGTTGGGGGCGATGACCGCGCTGTTCTACATGGGCGCCCTCTCGGTGATCCACCCGCTCGGCGCCTTCGACGCGAACGACATGCTCGACACCCTCGAACGCGAGGGGACCACGTCGATCTTCCTGGTGCCCGTGCAGTGGCAGGCCGTGTGCGCAGCCCAGCAGGCCCGTCCGCGGGACCTCAAGCTCCGGGTCATCTCGTGGGGTGCGGCTCCGGCGTCCGACTCGGTGCTCAATGCCATGAACGAGACCTTCCCCGACGCCCTGAACGTCGCGGTGTTCGGTCAGACCGAGATGTCGCCCATCACGTGTGTGCTCGAAGGCAAGGACGCGCTTCGGAAGATCGGCTCGATCGGCAAGGTGGTCCCCGCGGTCACCGCGCGCATCGTCGACCCCGCGATGAACGACGTCCCGCAGGGCGAGGTTGGCGAGATCGTGTATCGCGGCGCGAACATGATGGTCGGCTACTGGCAGAACCCGCAGGGCACGGCGGACGCCTTCCACGGCGGCTGGTTCCATTCCGGCGACCTCGTGCGTGCGGACGAGGAGGGCTTCCTCTACGTCGTCGACCGGGCCAAGGACATGATCATCTCCGGCGGCGAGAACATCTACTGCGCCGAGGTCGAGAACGTCCTGTTCTCGCACCCGAGCATCGTCGAGGCCGCGGTCATCGGCCGGGCGCACGACAAATGGGGCGAGGTCCCGGTCGCGGTGGTGGTGCTCGCCGAGGGCGTGGAGGATCTGACGATCGCCGAACTCGAGCCGTACCTGAACGACAACCTGGCCCGTTTCAAGCATCCGAAGGACGTCGTCGTGGTGGACGTCTTGCCGCGCAACGCCGGCGGCAAGGTCGTCAAGCCGACCCTTCGTGAGGCGTACGGCAGCAAGGACGCCGGTCTGAGCGACTGACGCGCGTCGCGTATGAGCGCCTGAACTGCAAAATTGGAACACGTTTCAGAAATCCAACTGAAACGTGTTCCAATTTTCGTCTCAGGTGACTACGCTCACAAGAGAAGCGCGACGGCGTCCGACGTCGGTTCGCGTGGCCTAGACAGTCGTTGAAGTGAGGTTGTGAACGTGAAGACTAAGGGCGCGCTCCTGCGGGAGCTCAACCAGCCGTGGCAGATCGAGGAGATTGAGATCGGCGACCCCAAGGCGCACGAGATCCGGATTCGGATGGAAGCCGCTGGCATGTGCCACTCGGACCATCACTTGATGACCGGCGGCATCCCGATGGGCGGCTTCCCGATCCTCGGCGGACACGAGGGCGCGGGCGTCGTCGAAGCGCTGGGCGAAGGCGTCACGGACTTCGAGGTCGGCGATCACGTCGTCCTCTCCTTCATCCCGTCGTGTGGCAAGTGCAAGTCCTGCAAGGCAGGCGTCGCCAACCTGTGCGACATGGGTGCGATGCTGCTGCAGGGCGAAGCGGTCTCCGATCACACTTTCCGGATCCACACCACCGACGGCAAGCCCGTCTACCCGATGACCCTGCTCGGCACGTTCTCGCCGTACATGGTGGTGCACGAGGCGTCCGCGGTGAAGATCGACAAGGAGATCCCGTTCGAGGTCGCGGCACTCTGCGGCTGCGGCATTCCCACGGGCTACGGCTCGTCGACCCGCAGCGGCGACGTCCGCCCGGGTGAGGACGTCGCCATCATCGGTGTCGGCGGCGTCGGCACCGCGGCGCTGCAGGGCGCCGTCATCGCGGGCGCCCGCAACGTCTTCGCGATCGACCCGGTCGAGTGGAAGCGCGAGCAGGCGCTCAAGTTCGGAGCCACCCACGCGTTCGCGTCGGTCGAAGAGGCCATGAACGAGATCGGCAACGCCACCGAGTGGGGCATGTGCCAGAAGGTCATCGTCACCGTCGGCGAGGTGTTCGGCAAGGACGTCGACACGTGGCTGTCGATCACCGCCAAGAACGGCACCTGCGTCCTCACCGGCATGGGCAACATGATGGACAATCAGGTGACGCTCAACCTGTCGATGCTGACCCTGCTGCAGAAGAACCTGCAGGGCTCGATCTTCGGCGGCGCGAACCCGAAGCTCGACATCCCGAACCTGCTGTCGATGTACAAGATCGGCAAGCTCAACATCGCCGACATGATCACTCGCGAGTACACCCTCGACCAGATCAACGAGGGCTACACCGACATGCTCGAAGGTCGCAACATCCGCGGTGTCATCCGTTACACCGACGCCGACCGCTGATCTGCGCGAACCTCACGAGGCCCGTCGACGTCCGTCGGCGGGCCTCCCGCGTATTTCCGGCAGACCTGCATTAATGTTCTTCTCGACTGCGCTCGAAGGGCGGAGATGACCCGCTCGTCGAGCGGAACCGACCCGTTCTTCGAGCGGACTGAACCGTTCTTCGAGCGGACCGTTTTCGGTTCTTCGAGCGCAGTCGAGAAGCTACTGGGAGGAAACACATGGCCGAGAAGTCTCGGAGTTCACGCGCGAAGAAGGGCGCAGAGATCGCCGAACAACAGACGACGAGCGGAGGCTCGTTCGTCGCGTCGCCGGAGGCCAAGTCCAAGGCGCTGACCTTCCGGATCATCGCCGCCGTCCTGTGGGCGATCGCGATCGGCGGTGAACTCTTCACGATCTTCTGGGTGCTCAAGCAGGACCCGATCACGATGTGGCTGCTGATCGTGTTGATCGTCGCGATCGGGGCGTTCGCACTCGGCGGTTCGCTGCTGTGGAAGAAGGCCAACCGGTTCGACCCGGCGTCCCGCAAGGACAAGGTGCGGTTCTTCGTTCAGAACCAGCTGGGCGTGATCATCACGATCATCGCCTTCCTGCCGCTGATCGTCATGATCTTCCTGAACAAGGACATGGACGGCAAGCAGAAGGGCATCGCGGGCGGTATCGCCATCGTGATCGCTGCGGCCGTCGGGCTCGCCAGCGCCGACTGGAATCCCCCGTCGGTGGAGCAGTACAGCGTCGAGAAGAACGTCGTGCAGCAGCTCACGGGCAAGGACGAGGTCGTGTGGGTCAAGGGCGGGAAGGCGTTCCACGTGTGCCGCGAGGCGTCGGATCTGGCGAAGTCGAAGGACGAGAACATCCGGACCAGACCGGTCGCCGACGCTCACGCGGACGGTATCCCGCGACTGACGAAGAAGTGGGTGTCGGAGGCGACGAAGAACTGTGGCATCCCCGTCGAGAAGGTCGACGAGGTCCTCGGCAGTGTCGACGACGTGACGTCGACGCTCGACGACTCCGAGATCGCCACCGACAACGGAACACCGGTCGTCAAGGCTCCGTCGGAGTCCCCCGAGGCGGAGGTGCACGAGGGTGCTCCGACGTCGACCGTGCCGGCCACGTCGACGTCGAAGAAGCACGCGGCGTAGTGGGCGTCCTGGATCAGCTGTCGCGGTGGCCCGTCGACAATGCGGCCGCGGCGATCGTCACCGGTGACGGCGTCGTCGCGTCGTTCGGCGACACCGCCCGCGTGTACGACCTGGCGTCGGTGACGAAGCCGCTGGTCGCGCAGGCGGTCCTCGTCGCCGTCGACGAGGGGGCGATCGAACTGTCGACGCCCGCGGGGCTGCCCGGGGCGACCGTCGCGCATCTGCTGGCGCACGCCTCGGGCATGGCGTTCGACTCGCGTGCGGCGCAGGCCGCTCCGGGGGAGCAGCGCATCTATTCGAGCGCCGGGTTCGAGGTGCTCGCCGACCTCGTCGAGTCCGCGAGCGGGATACCGTTCGCGGACTACTTCCGCGAGGCGGTCTGCGAGCCTCTCTCGATGTCGTCGACGGTCCTCGCGGGCCCGGCGGGGCACGGTGCTCGGTCGTCGGTCGACGATCTCGCCCGTTTCGCGTCCGACCTGCTGAGCCCGACGCTGCTGACCCCGGACACCGCGGCTGCCGCGTCGGCGGTGCAGTTTCCCGGACTGGACGGGTTCGTCCCGGGCTACGGCAAGCACCGTCCGTGCGACTGGGGTCTCGGGTTCGAGATCCGCGGCGACAAGACGCCGCACTGGACCGGCGGAGAGAACTCGCCGCGCACGTTCGGCCACTTCGGGCAGGCGGGCACGTTCCTGTGGGTCGATCCCGAGCTGAGTGCCGCGTGTGTGGTCCTCACCGACCGCCCGTTCGGCGCGTGGGCCAAACCGCTGTGGTCGGAGTTCAACGACTCGGTAGTCGCCGACCTGTCCTGACGCAGCGGACCCGGTACCCACTCGGGCGACGATCCGCTCCGGACGGAGAAACGCGCGCCCGGCCGGTGCCGAACGCGCGTTCCGTGGGGGAGATGGTCGTAGGTCAGCCGACTCGCTGACGCAGCCAGGTCACTTCGCAGCCCGCGCCGCCCATGCGGTACGTCTCGAGTGCGTCGTCCCAGGCCGTGCCGAGGGCCGTGTCGAGTTCGGCGGCCAGGCCTGCGCTGTCGGGCTGTGCGTCCATCATGGCGCGCAACTGCATCTCGCCGACGATGACGTCGCCGTTGGCTCCGATCGATCCGCGCCACAGGCCGAGGCCGGGGACATGACTGAACCGTTCGCCGTCGACGCCGTCGCTCGGGTTCTCGGTCACCTCGAACGCGAGACCCGACCATTCGCGCAGCGCGGTCGCCAGACGAGCGGCCGTGCCGACGGGACCGGTCCAGTCGACGGTCGCGCGCATGCGGCCAGGCTCGGCGTCCTGCTCGGTCCACCGCAGGTCCGCGCGCGCGTTCAGCGTCGACGACAGTGCCCACTCCACATGCGGGCACAGCGCGACGGGAGCGGCGTGGATGTACACCACGCCTGTCGTCGAGTCCGCAAACTGATTGAGAATGCGCACTGTTTTCACCTCCGATTCGACGAGGAACGTCTTCCCCAAGGCACCGCGTCGAGATCGGATATCACACTATTGATACAGAGTATGCCTTGTGTGGTGCGTGTTGCGCTAGTGGTCTGTCGTGAGTTTCTGGCTCGGGCGTCGAACGCACCGGTCATCTCGCCCACGAAAGATTTGGTGCTCTAAAGGTTCCCAGGAACCTTTAGAGCACCAAATGTGAAACTCGGGCGTCAGAGCGGGATGTTCTTGTGGCGTCCACGGCGGGCCGGCGCCGTGTCGATCGCCTCGGCGAGACGACTGCGGGTGGTCGCCGGGTCGATGATGTCGTCGACGACGCCGATCGACTGCGCACGTCCCACACCGCCCGCGATCTGCTC
Source organism: Gordonia spumicola (assembly GCF_009932475.1). Classification (GTDB taxonomy): domain Bacteria; phylum Actinomycetota; class Actinomycetes; order Mycobacteriales; family Mycobacteriaceae; genus Gordonia; species Gordonia spumicola. The sequence continues at coordinate 1,760,039 of NZ_BJOV01000005.1, read as the reverse complement.
GTGCTCGACGGCGAGACGCTCGTGGAGGGCTTCGCGTTCGTGGTCGGGTGCTGCGGCGAGAGTCTTCTTGTGCAGGATGCCCACGGCGGCCTTGGCGCCCATGACGGCAACCTCCGAGCCGGGCCAGGCGAAGACCGCGGTGGCTCCGAGCGCTCGCGAGTTCATGGCGATGTACGCGCCGCCGTAGATCTTGCGGGTCACCAGCGTCACGCGCGGGACGCTGCATTCGGCGAACGAGTGGAGGAGTTTCGCGCCGCGTCGGACGACGCCGTTCCACTCCTGGCCGACGCCGGGGAGATAGCCCGGGACGTCGGTCAGAACGACGAGCGGCACGCCGAAGGCGTCGCAGAGGCGGACGAAGCGGGACGCCTTCTCGGCCGCCTCGGAGTTCAGGCAGCCGCCCATGCGCAGCGGATTGTTGGCGATGACGCCGACCGAACGGCCCGCGAGTCGGCCGAAACCGATCGAGATGTTCGGAGCCCACTTGGCTTGAAGTTCTTCGAACGTCGAGATCTCGGTGACTCCGTCGGCGGCGAACTGCCGGTCCAGGAGGTTCTCGATGATCGGGTGGACGTCGTATGCGCGTCGGTTCGACTCGGGCAGAAGCGCCCGCAGGTCGGAGTCTTCGGCGAGTGCGTGTGTCATGTCGATCGACCCCTGCCGGGAGAACGTCGACACCAGCCTGCGGGCGCGCCAATAGGCGTCGTACTCGGAGTCTGCGGTGATGTGGCTGACGCCGGAGCGCTTGCCGTGCGTGTGGGGTCCGCCGAGGTCCTCCATGCTGACCGATTCGCCGGTGACGCTCTTGACGACGTCCGGGCCGGTCACGAAGACGCGGCCGTCGGGCGCCATGATCACGACGTCGGTCAGGGCGGGACCGTAGGCGGCTCCGCCCGCGGCGAACCCGACGACAACGGAGATCTGCGGGATGTAGCCCGATGCGCGCACCATCGCCTCGAACACGCCGCCGACGGCGTGCAGGGCTTCGACACCCTCGGCGAGGCGCGCGCCACCGGAATGCCAGATGCCGACGACCGGGGCCTGATCGGCGATGGCGGTGTCGATCGCGTTCACGATGTGAGCGCAACCGATCACTCCCATGGCACCGCCCATCACGGTGCCATCGGTGCAGTAGGAGACGGTGCGGACACCGTCGACCTCACCGACGGCCGCCAACACTCCCGATTTGTCGCGGGGGTGCAGCAGCTCGACGGTTCCTTCGTCGAAGAAGGTGGTCAACCGAAGCAGCGGGTCGCGTGGATCCGTCGCTTCCTCACGGCCGGGGATGGGAGCCAGTGTGGTCATCGGTTTCTCCTATGCGGGGGAGTGTGTATCAGTAACGGCCGAACGCCAATGCGACGTTGTGGCCGCCGAATCCGAAGGAGTTGCTCAGCGCGTAGTCGATCTGGCCGCGTCGAGCCTCGCCGTGCACGACGTCGATGTCGCCGACGGCAGGGTCGAGTTCTTCGAGATTCAGCGTCGGCGGAATCACTGATTCCTCCACCGACTTGATCGTCAGGACCGCTTCGAGGGCGCCGACGGCGCCGATCGAGTGGCCCAGAGCCGACTTCGGGGCGTAGATGGCCGCGTGGTTGCCCACGGCCGCCTGGATGCCCTCCGATTCGGCGGTGTCGCCGATCGGCGTCGACGTCGCATGCGCGTTCACATGCGTGATGTCGGACTTCTGCAGGCCCGCGGTCTGCAGTGCCCGCGTCATGGCGCGGGCGTTGCCCTGTCCCGACGGGTCGGGAGCCACCAGGTGGAACCCGTCGGACGTGATGCCCGAGCCCAGCAGTCGAGCGTGGATGTGAGCACCGCGCGCCTTGGCGTGGTCCTCGCGCTCGAGGATGAGCATCGCGGCGGCCTCACCGAACACGAAGCCGTCACGCGCCTTGTCGAACGGACGAGACGCGCCTTCCGGGTCGTCGTTGCGGGTGCTCATCGCGCGCATCATGGAGAATGCGGCGATCGGCACCGCGTCGATGTGGCCTTCGACGCCACCGGTGACGACCATGTCGGCGTCACCGAAGACGATGTGCCGCCAGGCGTGGGCGATGGCTTCCGCACCCGACGAGCACGCCGAGACCGGGGTGATGACACCGGCGCGTGCGCCGATGTTCAGGCCGGCGACCGCGGCGGGACCGTTCGGCATCGTCATCGACACGGCGAGCGGCGACACCTTGCGGTAGTTGCCGGTCTCGCGGAGCATGCGGTCCGCGTCCATCATGGCCTCGGCGCCGCCGATGCCGGTGCCGAGCACGACCGCGAGGCGGTCGGGGTCGACGTCCGGTTCACCGGCCTGCGCCCACAGGCGCTTGCTGAGGACATGCGAGATCCGCTCGACGTACGCCATGCGGCGTGCCTCGATGCGCGTCACTTCGAGCGACGGGTCCTCGAGGAACTTGCCGCCGATGCTCACCGGCAGCTTGTACTGCTCGATGTAGTCGTCGGTGAGAGTGCGGATGCCGGACTTCCCTGCGACGAGATTCTCCCAGGTGGTGTCGAGATCCGCGCCCAGGCTGGTGCTGGCGACCATCGAGGTCACCACCACGCTGGGGAATTCGCCACCCTTGGTGGAAAAGTCACGCAGTTCAGTCATAGTCAGCCCTGGCTCGCCTCGATCTGGGCGGCGATGGCAGCAGCGGTCTCGGGGTTCTCGGCCTCGAGCTTCTGGACGTAGGCGACGGTGTCGCCGACGGTGCGCAGGCTGGCGAGGTCCTCATCGGGAACCTTGACGCCGTACTTGTCCTCGACCTGCACGGCGATCTCGACCATCGACAGCGAGTCGATGTCCAGGTCGTCGACGAACGACTTCTCGAGCGTCACTTCCGACGGCTCGATGCCGGTGACCTCTTCGACGATCTCTGCGATACCTGCGACGAGCTGTTCCTGAGTGGCGGCCACGATGTGGCTCCCTTCTTGTCGGTGTTGCTGTGTGGTTTTCCGGAGGTCAGCGGGTTCGCTGTTGGACGTGCCGCCTGGGGCGGCCTCCGGTGGCCGGGTGTGTCCGGCCGTCATCCAAGTCCTGGGAGGTCCTCCAGATCGGCGGGGACCTTGACGGCGCGCGAGGGCACGCCTCTCTGTTCGCGCTTGGCGATGCCGGTGAGGGCTCCGCCGGGCGCGAGTTCGACGATCGCGTCGACGCCCTGGTCGCGCATCGTCGCCGAGCACAGGTCCCAGCGCACCGGGCTGGTGACCTGGTCGACGAGCTTGGCGAGGGCGATCGCGCCGTCGGTGACCGCCGCGCCGTCGGAGTTCGACAGCAGCGTGCGGCGCGGGTCGTGGGGAGTGATGCCGGCCGCGGCTTCGGCGACGGCGTCGCGGGCGGGCGACATGTACCGCGTGTGGAAGGCGCCCGCGACGGCCAGCTTGCGGATGCGGGCCTTCTCCGGCGGGTTCGCGACGAGCTCGTCGATCGCGGCGACCGCGCCCGCGGCGACGATCTGTCCGACGGCGTTGCGGTTGGCGGGGATGAGGTCGAGTTCGGCCAGGCGGGCGAGGACGGCGGTCTCGTCGCCGCCGAGGACGGCGGCCATCGTCGTCTCTTCGACGGCGCAGGCCTTCGCCATCGCGCTGCCGCGCACTCCGGCGAGGAGCACGGCCTCGTCGTCGGTGATGACTCCGGCGATCGCGGCGGCCGCGAGTTCGCCGATGGAGTGGCCGGCGACGATGGCGTCGGTGGGGAGTTCCCCGTGGCGGTTCCTCAGCTCCTCGTACGCGAGGAGCGCGGAGGCGACCACCAGCGGCTGCGTGACGGCGGTGTCGGTGATCTCCTCGGCGGTGCCGACGGTGCCGAGTCGCTCGAGATCGAGACCGACGGTCTCCGACCATGCGGAGACGCGGTCACGCGCACCGGGCAGCTCCAACCATTCGGTGAGCATGCCGGGTGTCTGAGAGCCCTGTCCGGGCGCAAGCAACGAAAGCACGTGACAAGACAACACCCTCGGCACGCCTCTCGTGGGTGTTGAGTTGTATGAACCTGAACGGCGATATTTGTAGGGGTTCTACAAATGACTGTTGAGTGGCATCCTCATCGTCACCTCGCCGTGATCTGTTACTGCTGGTCGGAAAATTTTCTCGGAGCAGGGGCTTTGTTCGGAAATGTTGTTAACCGCTGTGACTCACGTGACAGTTCGTGTTGATTGTTGCTGAATTCGTGACAGTCGGGCGACTGTCAGTGCCACTCGGAGTACGTAAGCATCCCTCGGGTTACCTGGGTCACGTCCAGTGACGTCGGTCACCTTTTTTAGTCGATATCGCACAGTGTTGGGATGTATGTACAGTTCCCGCGCGCACGATTCGATGGATCCGCCCGCGTCGAGGTACGCCTCGAGAGTGGTCTGCAGGGTCTGGCCTTCGCCGCCGAGGGGGGCGATGAGCGTGTCGGTCAGCATCCGGGCAGCGGCCTGGTCGCCGTTGAGGGCGCGCTCGGGGAGCAGATCGGAGCTGTGGACGGGGCGAGGTGCGCTCGGCCAGCCCGCGACGGCGTCGGCTCCGGCGAGGGCTTCGACGGCGGAGACGTGCGCGGCCGTCAGGTTCGGCATCGTCGGCCCGACGACGACGGCGCCGTCGGCGAAGTGATCGAGGAGATCGGTGAGGAATCGGTCGGTGGCGCCGAGCGCCCCGCCGACGATCGCGACGAGAGTGCTGCCCTGCACGACCGACAGGGTCGCGCGGTCGTGCTGCTTGCCGGTGTTGTGGATCGCGAGGGGGACCGACACGTTCTGCTCGGGCGGCGGAGTGCCGATGATGACGGTGGCCTGCGTGTCGCTGGGCCAGTTGAGCGCGGCCGCGCGCGAGAGGAGCTGCGCGCCTTCGTCGCCGCGGACCACGGCGTCGACGACGAGGGCCTCCATGCGGGAGTCCCACGCGCCGCGCGACTCGGCGGCCGACGCGTAGATCGCGGCCGCGGCGAACCCGATCTCGCGGCCGTACCGCAGCACGGACTCGGTGAGCGCGCGCAGTTGGACGTCGTTGCGGGCGAGCAACGGGAGCCACTTCTCGAAGAACTCCATCGCCACGCGGACCATTTCGACGGTCTGCAGCAGGGTGACGCGACGCGCCAGGTCCTGGGGCACCACCTGGAACGCCTGCACGGTGAACTTGACGTTGCCTTCGGGGTCCTGGATCCATTCGACGAAGTTCACGACCGCGGTCTGAACGACGAGCTGCACGCTGGCCTTCTGCCCGGCGTCCAACTCGGTGAAGTAGGGGAGCTGCTCGGACATCGCGTGCACAGCCTCGGTCGCGAGACGTCCGCTGTACAGCTTCATCCTGCGCAGCAGCGCGTCCGGCAGCGCGTCGTGGACCGTCGCAGGCGCGGGCACGTGCGCACCCCGACTGCGGTCGAGCACGTCGGACGCGTCGCTGGCGGCCAGCGCCTCACTGGTCGGGAGCTCTTGATCAGGCACGCCTCCAATCTAGGCGCTTCCTGCGCCTACGCGGCCGTCCCCACGCCCGCGCTCGTGCCCCGACCGTGTTTCGGAGAGCGAGTGAAACGACGACGGCGCCGTCCCGCGAGGGACGACGCCGTCGAGGCTGGAACGGATCAGGCGACGCCGGGGTCGCTGGTCTGCTCGGGGGCGGCCGTGACATCGGTGATCTGGTAGGTGTCGGCGGCCCGGGCGGCGACCGAACGGTCGATCTCACCGTCACGGGCGAGTCCGACGAGAACGCCGACCGCGATCGACTCGGCGTCGATGTTGAAGAACCGGCGCGCCGCGGGACGGGTGTCGGAGAATCCGAAGCCGTCCGCACCGAGTGTCAGATAGGTGCCGGGGACGTAGGCCCGGACCTGCTCCTGAACGCCGCGCATGTAGTCGGACACGGCCACCGTCGGACCCGACGAACCGGCCAGCAGGCTCGTCAGATGCGGGGTGCGCGACTGCGTCGGATCCCGCAGTTCGCCGCGATCGGCGTCGATTCCGTCGCGGGCGAGCTCCGACCACGACGTGATCGAGTAGACGTCGGCGGAGACGTCCCACTCGTCGGCCAGCAGATCCTGTGCGCGAAGGGCGTCGCCCATCGTCACACCGGAGACGAGGATGCTCGCGCGGTGCGACTTGCCCTCGACGCCCTTGCGGAACAGGTACCCGCCCTTGATGAGCGCGTCGACGTCGAGATCGTCGGGCCGAGCGGGCTGCGTGATCGGCTCGTTGTAGACGGTGATGTAGAAGTACACGTCGTCGGGATCGTCGCCGTACATGCGGGTGAGACCGTTGTCGATGATCGCCGACAGTTCGTAGCCGAAGGCCGGATCGTACGAGACGACACCCGGATTCGTGGCCGCGATCAACGGCGAATGGCCGTCCGCGTGCTGCAGACCCTCACCGGTGAGGGTGGTGCGGCCCGCGGTCGCGCCGATCACGAAGCCGCGCGCCATCTGGTCGGCGGCCGCCCAGAATCCGTCGCCCGTCCGCTGGAAGCCGAACATCGAGTAGAAGATGTACAGCGGGATCATCGGCTCGTTGTGCGTCGCGTACGACGTCCCGACCGCGGTGAAGCTGGCCGTCGAGCCGGCCTCGTTGATGCCCTCGTGCAGGATCTGTCCCTGCGCCGACTCCTTGTAGGCGAGCATCAGCTCGGCGTCGACCGATCGGTACTGCTGACCGTTGCGGTTGTAGATCTTCAGCGTCGGGAACCACGAGTCCATGCCGAACGTGCGCGCCTCGTCGGGGATGATCGGCACGATGCGCTTGCCGATCTCCTTGTCGCGGAGGAGCTCCTTGAAGATGCGGACCAGCGCCATCGTCGTGGCGACCTGCTGGTTGCCCGATCCCTTGGCGGTCGCGGCGACGGCCTTCGACGTGTCCGGATGCAGCGGGATGGTCGTGGTGCGACGCGACGGGAGCGACCCGCCGAGGGCACGGCGACGATCCAGCAGGTACTGGATCTCGGGCGAATCCGCTCCGGGGTGGTAGTACGGCGGCAGGTACGGATCGGCTTCGAGCTGCGCGTCCGTGATCGGCACGCGCGACGTGTCGCGGAAGGCCTTCAGGTCGTCGAGCGTCAGCTTCTTCATCTGGTGCGTCGCGTTGCGTCCCTCGAAGTGCTTGCCGAGGGTGTACCCCTTGATCGTCTTCGCCAGGATGACGGTCGGCTGACCCTTGTGGTTCATCGCGGCGTTGTATGCCGCGTACACCTTGCGGTAGTCGTGGCCGCCGCGCTTGAGCTGCCAGATGTCCTGGTCGCTGAGCTTGTCGGCGAGTGCCTTGGTCCGCGGATCGCGGTTGAAGAAGTTCTCGCGGATGAACTGGCCGTCGTTTGCGCGGTACGTCTGGAAGTCGCCGTCGCGCGTCTTGTTCATCAGGTTGACGAGGGCGCCGTCCTGGTCGGCGTGGAACAGCGCGTCCCACTCGCGGCCCCACACCACCTTGATGACGTTCCAGCCCGCGCCACGGAAGAACGACTCCAACTCCTGGATGATCTTCCCGTTGCCGCGGACCGGGCCGTCGAGGCGCTGCAGATTGCAGTTGATGACGAACGTCAGGTTGTCGAGGCCTTCGGTGGCGGCGACGTGCGCCAGACCACGCGACTCGGCCTCGTCCATCTCACCGTCGCCGAGGAACGCCCACACGTGCTGGTCGGACGTGTCCTTGATCCCCCGGTCGTGGAGGTAGTGGTTGAAACGGGCCTGGTAGATGGCGTTCATCGGGCCGAGGCCCATCGACACCGTCGGGAACTGCCAGAAGTCGGGCATCAGCCTCGGGTGCGGATACGACGGAAGGCCGCCTCCGAGCCCGGCGTGGCTGTGCTCCTGACGGAAGCCGTCCATTCGGTGCTCGTCGATGCGGCCCTCGAGGAAGGCTCGCGCATAGACGCCCGGCGACGCGTGGCCCTGGACGAAGATCTGATCGCCGCCGCCGGGATGGTCCGGTCCGCGGAAGAAGTGGTTGAAACCGACCTCGTACAACGACGCCGACGACGCGTACGTCGAGATGTGGCCGCCGACTCCGATGCCGGGCCGCTGTGCTCGGTGCACCATGATCGCCGCGTTCCACCGGATGAAGGCGCGGAATCGACGTTCGACGTCCTCATCGCCGGGGAACTCCGGCTCGAGGTCGGTCGGGATCGTGTTCACGTAGTCCGTCGACGTCAGCGGGGGGAGGGCGACGCGCTTGTCGTCGGCGCGTTCGAGCATCCTCAGCATCAGGTAGCGAGCGCGTTCGGGCCCGGCTGCCGACAGCATCGCGTCGAACGACTCGAGCCATTCGTCGGTCTCTGTCGGATCGATGTCGGCGAGGTACGAGGCGACGCCGTCTCGGATCACTTCGACGCGGCTGGTGCGCGTCGACGTGTCGATGGGGCCGCTCGTGGTCTGGTCGGTCACAAATCCACCATTCTCGTAGGCGAGCCGGAGACAGGTCGGCTGGCTCGCTGCGTGGCCGTCGGGGGTGTGACGGCTGGATCGATTCGGGTCCGCGAGGATTTCGCGGACACCTGCTTCCATCGTGCCGCAAATCACGCCCCGTGGCAGTGGATGTAATGAGACACACGTTCTACTGTGCGGTAACATCGAGCCATTCGTCTCTTGTCCGGGGGAGTGGCCCACATGCTCGTGCGCGTCGTCGTCGGTGCTGCCGTCGTGATTCTCGCGTCCACCCTGGTGACCGGGTGCTCGGACAAGACCATCACGGTGGAACCGACATCGTCGGCCCAGTCGGCGTCCACCGGCACCGCCACGACCACCGTGCAGACCGCCGAACGCTCCGAGTTGGAGAAGATCGCGGCCGTGCAGGTGTGCCGGAACGTGATCACCTCGGCGGGTGCGATGGTCCGCGACTACAACGTCTTCATCACCAAGCTCAACAGTGTGCAGTCGTACGCCAAGATGACGTCCGAAGACCGGTGGGCCGCGGACACTCTCACGACCGGCGCGGACGTGGTCCGCAAGGCGATATCCCCGTCGACGCCCGCCGACCTCGTCGCGGTCGTCAACAAGTTCGTCGACAGTTCGGCCGACCTCGCCGAACGCATCCAGGCCAAGCAGATGGGCGGTCTGAACGCCGCCGCCACGACATGGGGAACGCACCGCACCGCCGCGCTCGACAAGTGCACCGAATTCCTGCCGACGAAGTGAATCGGTGGCCGCGGAACCGAATTCGGCGACGAAACACCGGCCGTGCACTGTCGGGATGCCCGTCGACCCTCTAGTCTTGATCTGAGTTTCGCTCGGAACACCGGGTGAACGACATGATGTCAGCACGAACGGGAGGACACACGCGGTGGTAGCCGCCACGGACGACAGGGCGAGCAAGCTCGGATTCACCAACGGAATGGTGATCCAGGAGCGCGGTTGGGATGAAGACACCGATGACGACCTGCGGGCCGACATCGAAGACGCGATCGACGCGGAGATGCTCGACGAGGACGCGATCGACGTCGTCGATGCAGTGATCCTGTGGTGGCGTGACGACGACGGCGACCTCGTGGACGCGCTGATGGACGCGATCGGGCCGCTCGCCGAGGGCGGATACATCTGGGTGCTGTCGCCGAAGACGGGCCGCGACGGTCATGTCGACCCCGCGGTGATCGCCGAGTCGGCCCCGACGGCGGGCCTCACTCAGACGTCGGTGACCAGCCTCGGTGACTGGACCGGTGCGCGCCTCGTCACTCCGAAGGCTCGGTCGGGCAAACGCGCATGACGACGCCTCCGAGTGTCGCCGCCCGGCCGCTGCCCGTCGGAACCGTCGCGCCGGAGTTCGAACTCCGCGACCAGAACAACCGACGCGTGTCGTTGTCGTCCCTGCGCGAGAAGGGCGACGTCCTCATCGTGTTCTTCCCGCTCGCCTTCACCGGAACGTGTGAAGGGGAGCTGGGCCACATCCGCGACCATCTGCCGCAGTTCGACGACGACTCCCTCACGACGGTCGCGGTGTCGGTGGGACCGCCTCCCACCCACAAGGTGTGGTCGGCGGCGCAGGGCTATCTGTTCCCGATCCTGTCGGACTTCTGGCCGCACGGCGACGTCGCCCGCGCCTACGGCGTGCTCGACGACGAACGGGGCTTCGCCAACCGCGGAACGTTCCTCGTCTCCCGCGACGGCCTCATCGAGTATTCGGCGATGGTCGGGCCGGGCGAGGCCCGCACCACCGAGACCTGGGACGCCGCCCTCGCTTCTCGCGCCTGACCTGCACGGTCGTGTCGAGAGAGATCGGCGGCCTCAGGCTTGGGGCGCGGCCACGTCGGTCGTCGACTTGAGGACGCAGCCTGCCGGGGGCAGGTCGGTGGCCGGGTACATCGTGGCGAGGGCGACCGCGAAGCGGCGGGCCCGCTCGACGTAACCCGCCTGCGTGTAGTGCACCCCGTCGAGGAACCAGTCCTGATGGACCTCGCCCGCCCAGTCGTACACGCGCAGGTTCGGGTAGCGCTTGCACGCCCGGACGAGTGCCCGGTTGAAGTTGCGCATCGCGCCGTTGTTGTAGGCCGGGTTCTCGTTGAGGGAGTTCGTCACGACGGTGGGCCACAGGACGGGTTGTCCGGCGAGCGGCTTCAAGAGGTTGTCGATGCGCATGTCGACGGGACCGACGCCGCCCACTTCGACGTTGGCGGTGTCGTTGATGCCCATCGCGATCACCCAGCAGCCGCGGACGCCCCGCGCCAACGCCGACTCGATCGACTCGGTGGCGTTCGGCTGATCGTTGACGCGTTCCATGCTCGACCGTCCGCCGACGACGTCGCCGATGTACGTCTTCGCGCCGACCGACTTGTACCGCCCCTCGAGGCGCAGTGCCACGTTCGGCTGCATGCCGGGGTCGTTCATGCCGATCGACGTCGAGTCGCCGACGTGGATGACGGTGGTGCACTTGGTCCGCCGCTGGTCGGCGGGCAGGGTGGGGCCGTGGCGTTCGGGCGTGGGGCCCGCGAGGTCGGCGATCTCGTCGTCGATGCCGCTGTCGGTGGACTCGGACTTGTACAGCGCCGACACGATCGGAAGGTCGGGATTCAGCTTCGACACGGCGACCATCGAGCCGACGGCAAGGCCGAGGACGACGAGCGTCGCGACCACCGCGCGCATCGGCGAGCGGCGGGGCTCCGACTGGTCCTGTGGCTCGGCAGCCGGTGCGGGCGGAGCGGACGGCGGCGGCACGGCCGTGTCGGTATGCTCGGTCTGGGTGACGGGCGCGACCCGGACGGTCGGCGTCTCGTCGGCCGCGGGAGCCTCGGGTTCCTTCGGTGCCAGGTTGAGCACGCTCGGAGCCTTCGACAGCACCGTCACCCCGGTCGGCACGCGGAAACGCACGGTGTCGGCGGACGACGGCTCGTGCGAGCCTCCGGACGCAGGTGTCTCGTTCGGCGGCTCGGGTGCGTCCTCGGCGACGGCCAGGTCGACGGCCTCCTCGACGATCGGCGTGCGCAGCACCACGTCCACCGGCTCTTCGCGCAGCGGCGCGGGTTCGACGACCGACGACGACGCCGGGTCCCAGGCCGTCACGGAGGGAGTTGTTTCGTCTGCCATCGGAAGCTCCTCGGTGGGGAGGTCTGCGGGTTCGTCGACGTCGGGAGTCGTCGGCTCGGGGCGTGGCTGCGACTTCCGGAAGGGTCGCGCGAGAGTGGTTCCGACGGTCACCGCGGTGCCGAGCAGCGCGGCTCGGAGAGTGTCCTCGTGTCGTCGGGGAGTGGTGAGGGCGGCTCGGAAGCCGTATCGCCGGATCGGGTCCTCGACGTACCGCCATGACAGCGATGCGATCACGAGGGTCGCTGTGACCACGACGATCGAGCTGATCAGTGGCGATCCGCCGCGGATCAGGCCGGGCAGGAATGCGACGAGGGGCATGTGCCACAGGTAGATGCCGTACGACCGTTCGCCGATCCAGCGGAACGGCTGCATGCTCAGGACGGTCGCGACGAGCGTCGACGGGGTGACTGCCGCGACGAGCACACCCATCGTCGCGACGGTCAGAACGGCGATGCCCCAGTCGTAGAGTTCCAGGGAGTTGTCGGTCGTCGACATGCACAGGTAGACGATGCCCGCGAGACCCGCGATGCCTGCGACGTCGAGCACGCACCGCTGGTTGTGGGTCACGGTCCGCGCGCGGGCGGGCCACCAGAAGGCCAGGGCCGCGCCGAGGAGGAGCGCCCCCGCGCGGGTGTCGGTGCCCTCGTAGGCGCGGGTGTTGTCGAAGCCGGTCTCCGCGAGGGTCGTCAGCAGGTAGAACGACCCGAGCGCGAGTCCGACCGTGACCAGGCTGATGAGCCAGCGCATCCGCAGGACCAGGTAGAACAGCGCGAGCATGAGCGGCCAGACGATGTAGAACTGCTCCTCGATCGAGAGCGACCACATGTGGCTCAGCGGGCTGGGGCCGCCGAACCGGTCGAAGTACGAGGTGTTCGACAGGATCGTGTGCCAGTTGTTGACGTAGAACAGCGCACTGAGGGCCTGCCCGGCGTACGTGCCGAGCTTGTCCGGGATCACGACAGCGGTCGTGACGAGGGTCGCGACGAGGACCAGGACGACGGCCGGCAGCAGGCGACGAGCGCGGCGCAGCCAGAACGTCTTGAGGTTGAGTCCTCCCGTGCGTTCGCGCGTCGCGATCAGCAGTGACGTGATGAGGTAGCCGCTCAGGGTGAAGAACACGCCGACGCCGAGAAGTCCGCCCCCGAATCCGGGGACCTGCAAGTGGTACAGCAGGACCACGGTGACCGCGACGGCGCGAATGCCGTCGAGCCCCGGCAGGTAGGACGATTCGTTGTGCGTTGGACGTGGCATGTCCGCGCGGCACCCCCTGAAGCGGTAGGACGATCCGCGGCCTGTCGTGGCCGCTCGAAGTGGTCGTGGCCGTCCCGCCCGTCGTCGATGGGCGGCGGCGTCGACGTTTCATCATAGGTCGTCGTCGGGGGTGGACCTGTCATTCACGTGACCGGATGACGCGCGAAACGGGCAGCCCGTGACGTGTGATTTGTCACGGACTGCCCGCGGCGGGCCTGGTCAGGACGGGAAGGCGGTGGCGAGCGCTGTCGCGAAGAGCCGGTTGCGCTGCACGATTCCGGTCGCGTTGTAGTGAATGCCGTCGACGTACCAGGAGTCCTGGGTCTCGGATGCGAAGTCGTACACCTTCAGGTTGGGGTAGCGAGTGGTGGCCCGCTGCAGCGCGGCGTTGAACTTCCGCATGTTGTCCGGTGCGTACGCCTTGTTGCTCGGGTTCGACGTCATGACGGTGGGCCACAGGACGTCGAGTCCGGTCAGCTTGGACATGATGCGGTCGATGCGTGCGTCGGCGTCGACGGTGCTGCCGACGGCGATGTTCGCGGCATCGTTGACGCCCATGGCGATGACCCAGCAGCCTCGTCGGCCGGAAGCGAGCTGTGCGGTGACGGCGTCGACGGCATTGGGCTCGCCGTCGACCTTCTCGACGATCGACCGTCCGCCGGACGCGTCGAGCACCACGTCGGTCGCGCCGACGCGCGTGAACTGCGCGGTCAGACGATCCGCGGGATCGGTCACCTTCGACGCGCTGTCGATGCCGACGGAGGTGGAGTCGCCGATCTGCGTCACCTGGGTGCACGAGGTGCGGCGGTCCCCGGTCGGCACCGCCTGCTGTTGCGGCGTCTTCTGGTCGGGCGACTGCGGGACGAGGAGATTGAAGATGGACTGCAGGTCGTATCCGCCGCTGCCGTTCTGATCGATGGGCAGCTCCTGGAGGATCCGGCCCGCGCTGTCGATGAGGTCGCCGATCGACGGTTCCGGCACCGTGGGCGTCACCGGCGCGGCCGATGCGGGTGCGACGAATGCCGCGGACAGCGCGGCGAGAGCGCCGACCACGCCCGCGGTCAGCCGCACGCGGCGTCGCATGGTGGTGGCACGGACCGGAAGCTTCTTCTGAGTAGTCACAATAATCTCAGTAGATAACAGGAGTCTCATCTGTTTCAACCTGCCGCGGGTTGCGGAACGGTCTCGATCGAGACCTCGTCGGACGAATCGGCCGATTTTGATCGCCGGTGGGCGAAACCCTCGACCGGCGGTCGTGGTTCTGCGACAGTGGGGGCGCTCGCGGGTGTGGCTGAGTGGTCAAGCAGCGGTCTGCAAAACCGTGAACGCAGGTTCGAATCCTGTCATCCGCTCGAGGGAAGGGCCGACCGCACGACTAGGGCCCGGATCGTCGACGGTTCAGACTCGTCGTCATGGATGAACAGTCGCGGTTCGATCGGTGGGCGCCGCGGTCGAGTGGCCGCTAGTCGTCTCGGCCGTGGTGTTCTTGATCGCGTACGCGGCGCCGATCGTCGAACCAGACCTTCACCCCGAGGTCGATGTCGCGTGCTCGGTGATCGTCGGACTGGTGTGGGCGCTGTTCGTCGTCGACTACGGTGTCCGGCTCTGGCTGAGTCCGCGCCGCTGGGTGTTCGTGAGGTCGAACCTGTTCGACCTCACGACGCTCACCCTCCCGCTACTGCGCCCATTGCGTCTCTTGCGCCTGCTGGCCCTCCTGTCGGTGCTCAATCGTGCGAGTTCGCGCTCGCTGCGGGGTAAAGCCGTCGTCTACGCGATCGGCGGGGCGGTGTCGTTGCTCGTGATCGCGGCGTTGGCGATCACCGACGCCGAACGCGGGCTGGCGGGGTCGTCGATCGACGGAATCGGCGACGGCATGTGGTGGGCGATCACGACCATGACGACAGTCGGCTACGGCGACACGTTCCCCGTCACGACGACGGGCAGATGTGTCGCGGTTGTCCTGATGATCGCGGGCATTGCGCTCCTCGGCGTCGTGACCGGGATTTTCGCGTCCTGGCTTGTCGGGGCCATCGACGACGAGGTCGACGCGGCCAAGGACGAGACGCAGGAGGCGATAGCTGTGTTGACGGCTGAGGTCAGGGCATTGCGAGCTGCACTGGCCGACCGTGTCCGCGCGACGCCGTAGACAGGCGCTCGGGGGAGTCGTACGAAGGGGTGATTTCCGTGGACGGATTCCTGAAGTCCGTCATGCGGGCTGGATAATCGATTCACTATGCAAGGGGACATCACGGTCGGCCGTCAGGCCCCTCCGCCGAGGCCGGGCGGTCCACCAGGACGCGGCGCGCACATTCCCCGGCGGGGCCAGGTCCCGCCGCCGGTGCTGCCCGCGCGCGGAGACCTGAACGATCAACTCATCAACACCGACTTCTGGACCGATCGGATGGTCGAGGCCGCCGGGATCCCGATCGTCGACGTACCGTTCGTCACGGTCGGATCGGGCATCGGATCGTTCGTCACCGTCGACTATCTGAGGGTGTGCGGCGTTCCGGCCGATCAGATCGCGGTGCTCGGACCGCAGGACGTGCCCTGGCGTTCGTACGAGTATTTGACCCGCTGTTCGCAGATTCCACGGCACGAACGATTGCGTTCGGACTCGCAGTCCATGCCGGACAATCTGTGGGGTTTCCCGTCGTACGCGGTGCGTGAGGCGTGGGCCGACAAGACGATCGGCCCACTGTGGAACGTCCTCACCGAACCGATCATCGCGAATTACTACACGCCGAGGGCGGGTCACGCGTTCGAGTCGATGGAGGCCGAGGCCAAGCGCATCGACTACTACCGGTCGCTGCACAACGGCCAGGTCCGCATGGTGCGACGCCGGTCCGGCGGCGGCTACTTCACGCTGTTCACCCCGAAAGCGGGGACGTCGCGGACCAAACGCGTCGCGTTCCGCAGCCGCTATGTGCACGTCGCGATCGGCTACCCGGGCATCAAACTGCTCCCCGACCTGCAGAAGTACCGTGAGACGTACGGCGACACCGCCCGGGTCGTCAACGCGTACGAGCCGCACGAGGTGATCTACGATTCGCTGCGCGCGCGACCCGGCACGGTCATCATCCGCGGTGCGGGCATCGTCGCCTCGCGCGTCCTGCAGCGGCTGATCGACGACCGTGACACGTACGGACTGCAGACGCAGATCGTCCACCTGTTCCGCACCTACGTCGACAAGGCTCACGGACCACGGTTGACGATGCGCCGCCCGGGCAGTCACGGCTGGGCCTACCAGGGTTTCAACTACCCGAAGTCGGTGTGGGGAGGTCAGCTCAAGGCGCGGATGTCCAAGCTCGAGGGCTACGACCGACTCGCGTTGTACAAAGAGATCTCGGGCACCAACACGCCGATCCGCAAGGACTGGCAGCGGCAGCTCAAGCGGGGTCGCGCCGAGGGCTTCTACCAGGTGGTCGTCGGCACGGCCGAGACGCTGCGGCCCGCGACCGGTCGCCAGGGGGTGATCGCGGGCGTCCGAATCGACCCGCACGCCCCGATCCAGCAGCAGTCCGGGCCGGGTGGGATACGCGAGATCCACGCCGACTTCGTCATCGACTGCACTGGCCTGCAGGCCGATGTCCGCGAGCATCGACTGCTCGCCGACCTTCTCGACCACACCGGAGCCGGACTCAATCCGCTCGGGCGGATGGACGTGGAACGCGACTTCGAACTTCGCGGAACTCGCAACGGCGACGGGAAGGTCTTCTGCTCGGGGACGGCCACCCTCGGCGGCTACTTCCCCGGCGTCGACACGTTCCTCGGGCTCCAGATCGCGGCGCAGGAGATCGGCGACGCGGTCGCCGCCGACGGCTTCTGCGAGCGCCTCACGTCGGCGCGCTCGGTGAAGCAGTGGTGGCGTTGGGCGCGCAGCAAGGGAGTGGACTGAATGCTGCCGACCCTGAACGGACGCCTTCAACTGCGAGTCCTCGTCGGACTCGTCGTCGGCGGACTGTGGACGGCGATCGTCGCGCCGGTGCTGCCGACCGGCGCGTCCGTCTCCGACAACTATCGCGTCGCCTACGTGGTGCTCACCGTGATGATCGCGATCGGCGTCGTCTGGGAGCTGATCTACCACGCCATCCAACAGTTCCGGTGGGAGAAGGACTGGCCGACCCTGTTCACGCTGCTCACCGGGATCAACGAGGGCGTCGTGCTGTGGCTGGTCCTCAAGTTCGTGATGCCCGACGGGTATCTGCCGCCGACGCCGGCGTTCGTCATCCAATTCGTCACCACCTGGCTGATCGTGTTCTTCGTGCTCAACGGCCCGTTGCGGATAGTCTTCCCGCGGCAGCGATTCCGAGGGGGCAGCTTCGTATGACCGATGACGATCGTGACCAGGCACGGGTGTCGCTGATCCCCGGAACCGGACTCGTCATCCGCAAGCCGGGGATCTTGTGCGTGCTCGGCGCGGGGTCTGCGGCGCTGGCCGACGACGTGATCGCGTTGAGCGGGACGCCCGGACACGCGTTGACCCGTGCCGTCGCCACACTCGTCGACGACAGCGGACTGGACGACGTCGACATCGCGTTCGCCGCGCCCGGTGATGCGGGAATCATGGTGTATCTGCGCGGCGACGTCTTCGGCGAACTCGACGGGCGCCGCGTGGCTCCGGAGGGCGGCCGCCCGTTCGAGCAGTCCGTCCAGTGGCCGTTCATGGGTCTGGGCCTGTTCGTCGGCGACGCCGTCGCCGATCCGATCGGCGAGGAGCGGTTCGCGCTCGTCGACGGCATGGTGCCCGCGGCGGGCGCACGTCTGCATTCGCCGGAGGTGTCCGGTGCGACGGCCTTCTACAACGCGGCGATCGAACGGGTGAAGCGGGAACTCGCCGAGTACCGGAAATCGAAGGGACAGTCGGCTCCGGCCGACGACGACGCGCCGTCCACCGCGGCCATGCCAGAGATGCCCGTCACCGAGATCGTCGAGAAGCCGACGCCCGGGCGGATGCCGGAGTCGACGCCACAGCAGGCGATCCGGCCGTTCGTCAGTTCGTCGCTGCGGTCCGATCCGGAGACGCCGGCGGCGCGGCCGGCCCTGGACAAGGCGCGTCCGCCCGCACGCGCCCCGCTGCCTCCGGTCGACCGGCCCGCGGGGCGTCCCGCGCCACGCCCGCGTCCTCCGGTGTCGAACCCGGCTCAACCCCGTCCGCCTGCGCCGTCGCGCCCACCGCTCGCGAAGCCGGACACCTTGATACCGAGACCGGTGTCCGCCGTGCCGACGCCGAAGCCCAAGCCGCAGGTGTTGGGTGTGCGATGCGTCAACGGGCACCTCAATCACCCCGCGGGCTGGATCTGCGGCGCCTGCGGCATCCGCATGGAGCAGCAGACGAACATCCCGGTGATGGGGGAGCGGCCGGCTCTGGGCTGGCTGTTGCTCGACACCGGCGAGGTGTTCTCGCTCGACGCCGACATCGTGATCGGGCGCGTCGCGTCGAGCAGACCCGAAGGACTGCAGCCGGGTGAACCGAAGACGATCGCGCTCGTCGACGACACCGACACGATCTCGCGCCGTCACCTGGAGATCAGGCTCGTCGACTGGGACGTGTTCGTCGTCGACCTGGGGTCGATCAACGGGACCTACGTCGTCGATCCCGGGATCGGCGCGGTGGAGATGCAGGTGCCGCCGAAACAGCCGCGCCGTCTGGCGCCGGGCGCGCGGATCCGACTCGGCAACCGGGTCCTGACCTTCGAGTCGCCGCACGCGAGGATCTGATGTCCGCGCACAGCACCATGTTCCTGTTGGCCGATGTCGCCGTCGTCATCGCCGCGGCCCGGATCGGCGGTCGCATCGCGCAGGCGATGAAGCAGCCGCCCGTCGTCGGTGAGATCGTCGCGGGCATCGCCCTCGGCCCCAGCCTGCTCGGATTGTTACCGGGCGACCCGTCGACGTGGCTGTTCCCGACGGACGTCCGTCCCCTCCTGAACGCGATCGCCCAAGTGGGCCTCGTCCTGTTCATGTTCATCGTCGGCCTCGAACTCGACATGCGCCTCGTCCGCGGTCGAGGCCGGGCGGCGGCGACGATCTCGGTGTGCTCGGTGGTCCTGCCGTTCGCGCTCGGCGTCGGTCTCGGCCTGCTGCTGTACTCGTCCCACGGCACGGTCGACGGCATGCCGATCGACAAGCTCGGCATGTGTCTCTTCCTCGGCATCGCCATGTCGATCACGGCGTTCCCCGTGCTCGCGCGCATCCTGACCGACCGCGGCATGCAGCGCACCGCGGTCGGCGCGTTCAGTCTCGCCGCGGCCGCCGTCGACGACATCATCGCGTGGAGCACCCTGGCGTTGATCATCGCGATCATCCAGGGCGGCAGCCCGACCAAGGTGGCTACGACGGTCGGCCTCACCATCGTGTACACGGCGATCATGTTCGGCGTGGTCCGGCCGCTTCTGGCGAAACTGCTGACGTGGCGCAACCGCTCGTCCGGCTTCCCCGCGGACCTGCTCGCGGTGGTGCTGATCGGCATCTTCCTGTCGTCGGCGGTCACCGACTGGATCGGCGTCCACTCGATCATCGGCGCATTCGTGTTCGGTGTCGTGATGCCCAAGGCAGGCGGCGAGCAGTTGATCCGCGAGATCCTCGAACGCATCGAACAGGCGGTGGTGCTCCTGTTGCTGCCGATGTTCTTCGTCATCACCGGGCTCGGTGTCGACCTCGGCGGCATTCACGGAACCGGCTGGCTGCAACTGCTCGCCGTGATCGCCGTGGCGTGTGTCGGCAAGTTCCTCGGCGCCTATTTCGGCGCCCGGACCTCGAACATGCCGCCGCGGCAGTCGGCCGCCATCGCGGTGCTGATGAACACGCGCGGTCTCACCGAACTCGTGATCCTCACCGCCGGACGAGAACTCGGGGTCCTCAGCGACGAACTGTTCGCGATGATGGTGGTGATGGCGCTTGTCACGACCGCGATGGCGGGGCCGCTGCTGTCGGTGATCTACCCGCCGAAGGTGATCGAGAAGGACATCGAGGCGCTCGAACGCCGCGCGTTGACCGCCGGGTCGGCGACGCGGGTGATGATGGTGATCGGGGACCTCTCGCCCGACGTCGACGAGCTGGCGAAGCGCCACGCCGGTCTGCTGGCGACGGGTGCGGGCGCCGACGTGATCGTCGCCGGTGTGCTTCCGAAGGAGTCGAGCGCCGACGCGTCGTCGTTCGCTGTGCCCGATTTCGCCGCGATGGCGGCCGCGATCGAGAAGCTCAACACGCTGGCGACCCGGCTGACCGACGCCGCGTCGACGTCGGTGCTGTGCCGCTTCACGATCGACCCGGTCGCCGACCTCGAGGCGATGGCCGACACCAGTTCGCCCGACCTGATCGTCCTGGACGGGTCCGCGCGGGAGACCGGTCTCGCGCTGACGGTCGCACCGGTGATGCTCGTCGACGAAGCCCGCGTCCGGGGGCTCGGCGGCCGTCTGGTGTGCCGGGCGCAGGACGACCGCAGCGGTCGGACCGCGGTCGTGATCGCGTCGGAGATCGCCGTGCGCACACGGCGGGACCTGCTCGTGGAGACCTCGTCGTCGCGGCGACGGATGCTCGCCGACCTCAAACCCGTCGCGGCGTTGGGAGTGCGCGTCGACGTCGCCGAACGCGGTGTCGGCACGGAGTCGGACGACGTGCTCGGCGTCGTCGACAGCGACGCCGCGTTCGGAGTGTTCGACGGCACCGAGGTCAGCGAAGAGGGCCTCGGCGATCGGATATCGCAGAAGTTCGGCAACGATGTGCCGGCGTCGGCCGGCCGCAGCGTGGAGGGGTAACTGACATGGACACACCCGACCGGGCGACGATGCTCGCCGACTTCACCGTCGTCCGCCGCATGGGCGATGCGGGCAACGGGACGTTCTTCCTGGCTCGACCGCCCGCGCGGCTCGGCCTGCCCGACGATCGTGTGGTGGTCAAGGTGTTCAGCGGCGTCTGCAGCGACGACGCGTACCGGCGCGGCGTGCGAGAACTTCGGGCCTTCGCCGCCGTCCAGTCGCCCTACCTCGCGAAACTGTACGACGCACTGCTCCAGGAGCAGTTCATGTACGCGATGGAGTACTTCCCGAACGGCTCCCTCGCCGAACCGGCGTCGGGCCGCCTCGACCGCGACGCGGGGTTGGCGGCCCTGGCCGATGCTGCGCGCGGCGTCCACGATCTGCACGAGGCCGGGATCGCGCACGGAAACGTGACCCCGTCGTCGGTGATGCTCACCGACGGCGGCGGACGGATCTGCGACCTCGGGCTGTCTCGCGTGTTGGCCGCCGACGAGCCGCTGACCAGCTTCGTGCAGCCGGCATCCGTCGAATACATCGACCCGTCACTGCTGGCAGGCGGCCTGCCGACGCGGGCGACCGACATCTGGTCGTTGGGCGCCTGCCTGCACTACGTCCTCGCGGGAACGGGCGTGTTCGGTCCCATCCCGACGTCGCAGCCGGTGCTCGCGATCCGTGCCGCACTGTCGAACCCGCCGTCGCTGTCGGCCCGGTTGACTCCCGCCGAAGTCGACCTCGTCGCCAGTTGCCTCAACCTCAACGGTCGTGTCCCGGCCACCGCCGCCGACGTCGCATCCCGCATCGACGCGCTCCGCTGACCGCGCGCCCCGTCAGCGGAACGTCTCCGTCGTGAACACCGCGAACCCGAGGATCACGGCCGTCACGAGAAGCGAGGCCAGGGCGGCGAGCGGTGGCACGACGTATGGATGCCAGCCGGTGGTCCCCGCGACGAGCAGACCCGCAGCCTGCCCGATGACGAACACCGGGATCGGGGAGACGACCGCGGCGCCGATAGCCGCATGCGTGATCGGCGATGTCGGGAATCCGTCGCCGAGCATCACGCACAACACACTGAGGTAGCCGAGGAACGGCAACGCGATGATCATCAGCCCGACCGACAGCGCGATCACACCGTACATGGAGGCGTCGGCTCGGCCGACCGCCCACAGAATCGCGGCCGCCGCCGCGAACAACGTCGTCACGATGCACAAGCGTCTCGCCTTGGTCATCGGATCCTCCCTCCGCTGCTCGAGTCTCGGGCAACGATACTGGGAGGCGCGCCGATGGCGCAGGTCGCGCGCTGGAGACCTGCTCAGATGACATACGGTGCGCGCAAAGGGATTCGAACCCCTGACCGCTGGTGTGTAAGACCAGAGCTCTACCGCTGAGCTATACGCGCGCGACGTCGAGACGTCCTCTGGCACAGTAGCCGGTGTCCGCGGCGTGTCCCAAACCGGATTCTCCCGTCACGGCACAGTGTTCGCGGCTACTCTCACGTCACGTCACCACACCGGATTCGGAAGGCTCGCACCCGTGAAGACAATCGTCGACAAGACCCCGCTCATCGATGCGCTCCAAGCACAATGGACGACCATCGATCAGCTCGTCTCGCCCCTGTCCGACGATCAGTGGAACGCCGACAGCGGACTCGCCGGATGGACCGTCGGCGACATCGTCGCCCATGTCATCGGCACTGAGAACATGCTCGACGGCCGCGAGGTGACCCCGATCCGCGACGTGTCCGAGCTGGATCACGTGGTGAATCCGATCGGTGTCCTCAATGAGAACTGGCTCGACCACTACCGAGCCCTCACCCGCGACGAGGTGATGGCCGACTACCGCTCCGTCACGGCCAAGCGGCTCGCCGACCTCCGCGCGATGGACGACGACGCGTGGAACGCCGACTCGGTCACCCCGGTGGGTCCGGAGAGCTACGGACGGTTCATCCGCGTCCGGAACTTCGACTGCTGGGTCCACGAACTCGACATCCGCGACGCGCTCGACCTGGGTGAACCGTCCGATCCGGCGCCCGCGCGGTTCACCCTCGACGAGTTCGTTCACAACCTGCCGTATGTGATCGGGAAGAAGGCGCGGGTCCCGTCCGGGCGGACGGTGACCGTCGACTTCACCGGCCTCGTCCCCGAACAGGTCCACATCGCGGTGACCGAACGGGCGGCGATCGTTCCCGCGCTCGACAGTCGTGCCGACGTGACGCTGCGGGTCAGCCTCGCCGACTACACGCGGCTCGCGGGCGGCAGACCGGGTGACCCGCGTGTCGAGATCGACGGCGATCGGGAACTCGGCGAATCGATCGTCGGGAACCTGCACTACCTCGTCTGACGACGCGGCGTCTAGGCCGGGGTGTCGCGGCGGATGCGGCCGGAACCGAAGGCCCGGGCCGACGCGCCGGTCATGAGGCGGGCCGGTTCGGGGTCGCTGCGGAGGGTGCGTTCGAGGTCCGCCGAGTCGGGGAGCGGACCGTCGCCCGCGACGACGACGATGTTGCCGCTCCGACGCCCCTTGAACATGGACGGGTCGGCGATCAGTTCGACGTTGGTGAACACCTCGCCGATCGTCGACACCTCCGACCGCACCGATGTCAGGTCGCGACGGTCGCCGCAGTTCGCGATGTAGAGGCCGCCCGGCGTGAGGACCCGGCGTACGGCCTCCGTGAACTCGACGGTCGTCAGGTGCTCGGGCGTCACGCTGCCGCTGAACGCGTCGCGCATGACGATGTCGCGCGTCCCCGGAAGCAGGCTCTCGGTCACCTCACGGGCGTCGCCGACACGTATCCGCAGTCGAGGCGCGCGGGGCAGGTCGAACCATTCACGGGCCAGGCGCGCGAGTTCGGCGTCGATCTCGACGGCGACGTGTCGCGACTGCGGGTAGACGTGCGCCAGGTGGCGGGGGAGCGCGCAGGCCGCGGCGCCGAGATGCAGCACCCGCAGCGGAGTCGCACGGTCGCGGTACCGGTCGGCGATCGCGGCGGCCGCCTGCCGCATGTACTCGAAGTCGAGTTGGTCGGGATTCTCGGGGTCGATGTGGCTCGACTGCGCGCCGTTGATCGACAACAGCCAACCGCCGTCGATGCTGGGCACGAGTTCCGCTGTGCCGGTGGAGATGTCGAATACTCCCGCGGAGGGGGCGGGACGGGAGGCGGCCATGTCGGACCATCGTAGTCGGGCCGATACGATCACCGGATGCAGCTCACCGCCGACGCGCTCGGGATCAGCGCCGGGGCCGTCGCCGACGCAGTGTTCTCCGACCCGCGGCGCGGTCACCCCGTCGCGCTGTTCGGCACGACCGTCGCCGCGATCGAGAAGACGACATACGCCGATTCGCGGTTGCGGGGTGCGCTGTTCGCCGCCGCCGGGATCGGGATCGGCGTCTGCGCCGGGATCGTCGCCCGCAAGGCCGGCGCCGCCGGGACGGCCGCCGCGACGTTCACCGCACTGGGCGGGACGTCGCTCGCCGCCATCGGCGACGACATCGCCGACGCGCTCGACGCGGGCGACATCGCCGGAGCCAGGGCTCTCGTCGCGGGGCTCGTCGGACGGGACACCACCCTGCTCGACGAGGCCGGGATCTGCCGGGCGGCCGTCGAGTCGATCGCCGAGAACACGTCCGACGCGACCGTCGCACCGCTGTTCTGGGGCGCGGTCGCCGGAGCGCCCGGCCTGCTCGGATACCGCGCCGCGAACACGCTCGACGCGATGGTCGGCTACCGGTCTCCGCGCTACCAGCGGTTCGGGTGGGCGTCGGCCCGGATCGACGACGTGGCGAACATCGTTCCGGCGCGGCTCACCGCGGTCCTGGTCGGCGTCCTCTCCGGCGCACCCGGGCCGGTGTGGCGCGCGGTGCGACGCGACGCCGCGGCGCATCCGAGCCCCAACGCGGGCGTCGTCGAAGCCGCGTTCGCCGGAGCGCTCGGCATCACGCTCGGCGGCCGGACCGTCTACGCACACGGCACCGAACTCCGGCCGACGCTGGGCGACGGCCGACCGCCGCTCGCCGCAGATCTGCGGGCCGCGACGCGACTGTCGCGCCGGGTCCAACGGGCGAGTGCGGTCGCGGCCTCACTTGCCGTAGCGCGCGGCCAGTTTCGCTCGGACGGCGTCGTCTGACGCCGAGTCCGCGGCGCCCTCGCCGACGCCCGCGACGGTCTTCGCGGAGACGTCGTTCCCCGACCTCTGGCCCGTCTCGCGCAGCGCCCGCCGGAAGCGCTCGCGCTCCGACTTCGCTGTCGGCACCGGTTCGTCGACGGCCTCGACCTCGGGTGACGCCTTCTTGGCGCGCCGCGCCTTCACCTCGTTGTAGATGAAGTACCCGGCGCCCAGCGGCACCATCACGCCGAACGCCAGCCACTGCAATCCGTACGAGAGATACGGCCCGCTCTCGAGCTGCGGCAGCTCGATCTCACCGAGCGAACCCGGCTGCTGGGGCGACAACTGCACGTAGAACGACTCCAGGCGCATGCCGGTGGTCTTCGCCAGCTGTGCCGTGTCGATCGTGTACGCGGTCGCCGCGCCGTTCTCGACACGAGGTTCCTTGCCCGGGCTGGTGCCCTCGGACTTCATCAGGCGGGCCGAGATGGTCACATCCCCGTCGGGCGGCGTCGGAATCGTGAACGTCCCGTCCGTCGACGACGGCACGATCCCGCGGTTCACCACGATGATCCGGTCCGATCCGCTGATCTGGAACGGCGTCAACGCTTCGACGGCCGGACGCTCGTCCGAGTACCGGAAGCGCAGGAGAACTTGGCCCTGGACGAGGTATCGGCCGCGAAGGGTCACCTCGCGCCACTCGTGGTCGGCGTCGAACGACGAGCCGGGCGGAGCCAACTCGTCGATCGGTACGGGCGCGGTGCCGGTGGCGGCGCGGATCAGATCGTTGCGGTGCTCGGTGTCGCTGTTCTTCCCGAGTTGCCAGGGCGCGAGGATCGCGAAACAGGCGGCCGCGAAGGCCACGACAAAAACCGCGAGCAGGAGCCACCCGGGTTTGAAGAACGAACGAAGGACGCGCACGCCCTCCAGGTTACTGACCGGCGCGCTCGGCCAACGTCGCGTGGGTCCACGCCAGCAGCCCGGGGATCGCCGCCTCGATCTGTTCGCGGACTTCCGCGAAGTCGTCCGGCGTCCCGTAGTACGGGTCGGGGAGGTCTGCGCCGTCGGCCGCCGGGTCGAAGCTGCGGAGCAGCCGGACACGGTTGCCAAGACGCTTGCGCTCGAGCTCGGCGACGTGACCGCGGTCGGCGACGACCAGCAGATCCGCCGACAGATGATCGGGCGAGAGCTGCGCGGCCACATGCCGGTCGGAGTAGCCGTGCGCGAGGAGTTCGGTGCGGGCCCGGTTGTCCGCGGGCTCGCCGACATGCCATCCGCCGGTTCCGGCGCTGGTCACCCGTACACGGTCGGTCAGTCCGGCGTCGGCGATCGCGTGGGCGAAGATCAGTTCCGCCATCGGCGAGCGACAGATGTTGCCCGAGCAGACGAAACAGATGTGCAGGGCCGAGGCCGCCGCGATGTCAGACACCGAGAACCTTTCGCAGGTGGGGGACCGAGGTGACGATCCACCTATTGTCGTCGGGGACGCCCGACCAGTCGTGGGCGGCCTCCAACTCTCCTGCGTGAGCGTAGCCCCACTCGACGCCGATCGTCGGGACCTGGCACGATGCGGCCCCGTCGACGTCGTGAGATCGGTCACCGACCATGACGATCGACCGTTCTGTCGGACTGACGCCGAGTCGACGGAGGGCTTCGGCGATCACGTCGCCCTTCGCCGAGCGGCCCACGGCGTCGTCGGCCCCGCAGATCGTCGCGAATCCGCGGGCCAGCTCGAAGTGCTCGAGGATCCTGCGCGCGATCACCTCGTTCTTCGACGTCGCGATCGCCGTGATGCGCCCGGCCGCGGCGAGATCGGCGAGAAGTTCGGCCATCCCGTCGAAGACGGCGTTCTCCCGCCAGCCCGTCACGTCGTATCGCTCGCGATACGCGCGGACGCCGTCGGCAGCACGGTCGCCCGCGATGCCGAGCAGGGCGAAGGACTCGACGAGTGGCGGACCGACGATCGACGGCCAGAAGTCCTCGTCCGGCACCGGCTCGCCGAGCCGAGTCAACGCGTGTCGGAACGACGTGGTGATACCGACGAAACTGTCGGTCACGGTGCCGTCGAGGTCGAACAGGACGACGGTGTCGGGGTCGGCCGGGTCGACGTGCAGCATGACCTCATCCTGCACGTAGGGTTGACACTCATGACAGTCGACGTGCCCGGACTCACTCCGTCACGTCGTCCGCTGACCGATCGGGGCCGCCACGGCGACGCCGACGCCGAACCCGGGCTGATCGACTTCGCCGTCAACGTCCGACCGGGCCCGCCCGCTTTCATCGTCGACGCGCTGACCTCGCGAATCGCCGACCTCGCCGCCTACCCGGCGGATGCCGAGGCCCAACGCGTGGCGACGCTCGCGGCGCGCGTGCACGGACGTGAGGTGGACGACGTCCTGCTGTTGGGTGGAGCCGCCGAGGGCTTCGAGCTCGTCGCACGCCTGGGCTTCGCGCACGCCGCTCTCGTCCAGCCGTCGTTCACCGAGCCCGAACGTGTCCTGGTCGCGGCCGGAACCCGCGTGACACACGTCGTCCCGCCGCCGCCGTGGCGACTGCGCGACGCCCAGATCCCCGACGACGCCGACCTCGTCGTCGTCGGCAATCCGACGAACCCGACGTCGGTGCTGCATCCGGCCGTCGACATCCTCGCGCTCCGCCGACCCGGCCGGACGATCCTCGTCGACGAGGCGTTCGCCGACCTCACGCTCGACGGCTCCCGCCTCGAACCGGAGTCGGTGGCGCACCTGCGCCTCGACGACGTGATCGTGGTCCGGTCGGTCACCAAGACGTTCGGGCTCGCCGGACTGCGGGCCGGCTACCTGCTCGCCCCGCCCGCCGTGATCGGCGCGATGACCGCCCGGCGACGACACTGGCCGGTCGGGACGTTGACGCTCGAAGCCCTCGCCGCCTGCCTCGGCGTCGAGGGACAGGCGTACGCGCGCGAGCAGGCGCTGACCGTCGCCGCCGACCGTGCGCACCTCGTCGACGGGCTCGCCGGTGTCGGACTGTCGCCGCTGGCCGGACCGCACGCGCCGTACGTGCTGGTGTCGACGCCCGGAGCGCTGGATCTGAAGGCGGCGCTGCGCGAACGCGGGTTCGCCGTCCGGAGCTGCGCGAACTTCGTCGGCCTCGGTCCCGATCACCTGCGTTTGGCGGTCCGTCCCGCCGAACCGACCGATGCGCTGATCGCAGCCGTGCAAGATGTGAAGGACCGACACGAGGAGGACGACCGCCGATGACCCGCACCCTCGCCGACGTGATCGCCGGGCTCGACGCCGCGTACCCGCCGGCTCTCGCCGAGTCGTGGGACTCCGTCGGACTGGTCTGCGGCGACCCGAGCGAGCCCGTGCACCGCGTGGTCGTGTGCGTCGACGTGACCGACGACGTCGTCGACCACGCCGTCGAGATCGGCGCCGATCTGGTCCTCGCACATCACCCGCTGCTCATGCGCGGCGTGGACACGGTGTCGGCCGCGACGCCGAAAGGCCGGATCGTCCACCGGTTGATCCGCGCCGGATGCGCGTTGTTCACCGCCCACACCAACGCCGACAAGGCGCGGCCCGGCGTGAACGACGCGCTCGCCGCGGCCCTCGGCCTCCTCGACACGCGACCGCTCGACCCCGAACCCGCGCCGACACTCGACAAATGGGTCGTCATGGTTCCCGAAGGCAACGTCGACCAGGTGAGCGAGGCGATGTTCGCCGCGGGCGCGGGTGCTGTCGGCGACTACCGCGACTGCCGATGGGGTGTGGTCGGAACCGGCCAGTTCCGGCCGGTCGACGGAGCGTCGCCCGCGATCGGCGGCGTCGGCGAGCTCACCCACGTCGACGAGGAGCGTCTCGAGACCGTCGCCCCGCGACGGGCCCGTTCGGCGGTTCTCGCCGCCCTGCGCGCCGCGCACCCGTACGAAGAGCCCGCGTTCGACGTCTTCGAGCAGGCCGCCGTCGACGGCGACCTCGGCCTCGGTCGGATCGGGCGTCTGCCTGCGGCGATGACACTCGCCGAGTTCGTCTCGCACGTCGGTGACAGTCTCCCGTCCGCCGCGTGGCCGGTGCGGGCGGCGGGCGACCCCGACACCGTCGTGGAGACCGTCGCCGTCTGCGGCGGGGCGGGCGACTCGCTCATCGGCGCCGCGACCGCCGCGCGTGTCGACGCCTACGTGACCGGCGATCTCCGCCACCACGTCGTCGACGAGGCCACGCGAGCGGGCGCCCCCGCACTCGTCGACGCCGGGCACTGGGCCACCGAGTTCCCGTGGTGCGCGTCGGCAGCCGATCTGCTGACCGAGCTCGGATGCGACGCAGCCGTCCACACCCCGCCGACCGACCCGTTCACCGTGGTCGCCCAACCGACAGGAGCGCGCCCGTGAAGGCATCCGCAGCCCAGCAACGACTGCTGCTCGACCTCGCCGACCTCGACGCCGACATCGCCAAAGCGCAGCATGCGCGCAAGAATCTCCCGGAGGACGCGCGACTCGCCGACCTGGCGGCCTCGCTGGAGACGGCGCGCGACGACGTCGCACGCTCGCGGGTGGCCGTCGACGACCTGCGTGAGGTGTACGAGAAACTCGACCGCGAGTTGACGGGCATGGCCGAGCACGCCGCGCGCGACCAGGCGGCCATCGACTCCGGGTCGGTCGGCCACAAGGCGCTCGCCGAACTGCAGCACGAGATGGAGTCGCTGGTCCGCCGTCGCGACGACCTCGAGGGCGAGATGCTGGAACTGATGGAACAGCAGGAGGCCACCGACACCGAGGCCGACCGCGCCGAGGCGACGCTGCTCACCCTGACCGAGAAGGAGCTCGACCTCGTCGCGGCGCGCGACCGATCCGCCGCGGCGGCGGAGCAGAAGGTCGCCGACATGACCGAACGGCGCGGCTCCCTCGCCGCGACCATCGACGACGCGCTCGTCGCCGTCTACGACGGACTCCGCAAGCGAGGCCAGGTCGGCGCGGGTCTGGTCCAGGCCCGACGCTGTGGAGCCTGCCGGATGGAACTCGACCCGCGGACGCTGTCGCGGATCGCCGCAGCCGACGAGGACGACGTGCTCCGCTGCGAGGAGTGCGGCGCGATCATGGTCCGCACCAGCCACTCCGGACTCCCCGGCCAGGGACGCCCGCGTGAGTGACTCGACCACCTGGCAGGGCCAGAGCATGCAGCCGACGCGCGTGATCCTGCTGCGGCACGGGCAGACGCCGCTGTCCGTCGAACGTCGATACTCCGGTCGGGGCAACCCGCAGCTCACCGACCTCGGTCTGCGGCAGGCGACCGCGGCGGCCACGCGGCTCGCGTCGTCGCCGTTCGGCCAGATCGACGCGATCGTGTCGTCGCCGCTGGCGCGCACACGCGACACGGCCGAGTTCGCGTCCCGCGTACTGCACCTCGACGTCGCCGTCCACGACGGACTCATCGAGACGGACTTCGGGGAATGGGAGGGACTGTCGTTCCGCGAGGCGGCCGAGCGGGACGGCCGCCTGCACCGGAAGTGGTTGAGCGACGTCACCGTGGAGCCGCCGGGCGGGGAGAGCTTCGCCGCCGTCGGCGAGCGCGTCGGGCTGGTCCGCGACGACCTCGTCGCCCAGTACCCGGCGCAGACGGTCCTCGCGGTCAGTCATGTCACGCCCATCAAGACGTTCCTGCGCGGGGCCCTCGGGGTGGGTCCGGAACTGCTGTTCCGGCTTCACCTGGACCTCGCGTCGTTCTCGGTCGTCGAGTTCTACCCCGACGGCGGGTCGGTGGTCCGACTCGTCAACGACACCGCGCACCTGCAGTAGGACGACGGCGCGGTACGCTGTCACTGCGAACGAGTCGGCCGGGCGGCCGCGACGAGGGAACCGCGCAAGCATCGTGCAGGCCCGCAGTCGAGGAAAGTCCGGACTCCACACAGCAGGGTGGTTGTTAACGGCAACCCGGGGCGACCCGCGGGACAGTGCCACAGAGAACAGACCGCCGCCCGCTTCGGCGGGAGGTAAGGGTGAAACGGTGCGGTAAGAGCGCACCAGCGTCACGGGTGACCGCGACGGCTAGGTAAACCCCACCCGGAGCAAGGCCGAAGTGCGCACCGCCCGCGGTGCGTACGCACGAGTGCTCGAGGACTGCTCGTCCGAGCTCGTGGGTTGGCCGCTTGAGGCACCCGGCGACGGTGTGTCCAGATGGATGGTCGCCACCGGCCCTCGGGTCGGTACAGGATCCGGCTTACACGCCGACTCGTTCGCCAACCGCCCGGAAACGCACGGCGGGGTCGGCCTCGATCACTTCGACGGTGCACTGCGACCCGGCCGCCGGTGCGTCGTCGCAGGCCCCGATGATGGCGGGCGAGGCGATGAACACCTCGGCCGGCTTGTCGCCGTGGCCGTCGCGCATGACGACGGCGTCGAACCGGGCCCCGATCTGATCGGCCAGGACGACGGCTTCGGTGGCCTCCACGCTTCGGCGTTCGGCCGCCGACGCCGTCGCATCGGAGGACGCCATGATCTTCGGCAGCGTCGGGAGCGCGTCCAGGACCCACGCAGGCGGTTCCTGCCCGGCGGCGATCGCGAGGCACGTCTCGGTCGCGAAGCGGTCGGCGAGACGACGCAGTGGAGCCGTGACATGCGAGTACACGCCACCGACTCCCGCGTGTGCGACCGCGGCGTCGTCGAGGCCGGTCGACGCGGCGTCGAGGCACAGGTAGCCCGCGCCGCGCATGAGTCGCGCGCCGACGGTCATCAGCGCGAGCGTCGTCGGCGCGTCGGGCGCCAGCGAGGCGAGGAATTCGCCGGGCGACGCGCCGTCCGGCCAGTCGACGCGCAGGTGCGCCGCGGCGGTCCGCAGGTCGCCGACGGCCTCGCGGGACGCGGGCGGCAGGGTGCGCAGCAGCCCGACTCCGGCGTCGCGCTGCATGTGCCCCGCGGCCATTCCGATCAGCAGCGACACCTGCGCGTTCCACTGATCGGCCTGCGTGTGCGGAGCGATGCGCAGGGTCCACGCGCGGCCGCCTTCGTGGGGGACGATCTCCTGGTCGGGGAGGTCGAGCTGCACGGCACCACGTCGCAGGGCCCAGTCGATGCGCGTCTGCCCGAAGGAGGGGAGTGCGGCGATCGACGGATGGAGCCGCTCGGCGTCGTGATCGGCCATCACCCCCGCGTAGTCGAAACGGGCGCGCGAACGGACGGTCGCCCGTTCGACGTGGACGGAGGTCGGGTCGCCGTCGTGATCGACCGATACGGTCCACAGCACGGCGGGCCGCACCTGATCGGGGAGCAGGGAGCCCGCGCCCTCCGACAGCGGTCGCGGGTGGAGCGGCACGCTGCCGTCGGGGAAGTAGATCGTCTGCCCGCGCCTGCGGCTCTCGACGTCGATCGCGCCGCCCGGCTCGACGAGCGCCGCGACGTCGGCGATCGCGTAGTGGACGGTGAAGCCGTCGTCGGTGGCCTCGATGTGCAGTGCCTGGTCGAGGTCCTTGGACGTCGGCGGGTCGATCGTCACCAACTCGACGTCCGTGCGGTCTGCCCGGCCCTCGGGCAGACGGTCGGTCACGGCCCGCGCTTGGGCGGCGACGTCCGCGGGGAACTGGTCGGTGACGTCGAGTTCGCGGCGGATCTGGTCGAACTCCGGTCCCGACGAGGCGAACACTCTGCGCTGCATGGATTCGAATCTAGTCGGCTCGCAACGTTGGTGACGTTTCCGGCTCGGACACCGGGAAATGTCACCGACGTTCGCGGACGGTCAGGCCATGCGACGGTACGCCTTCACCGCCTTGCGGCCGCGGGACTCCTCGCGGGCGTCGAGACGGCCGAGGACGAAGTGCGCTCGGTCGCTGAGCTGGGAGTTCTCGGCTACGGCGGCGAGTCGAGAGCGGTTGACGACGGTGTCGTTGAAGACGCCGAGATGTGTCTGGATCTCTTTCGCATAGCGGCCCGCCTCGGTGAACGGGGCTCGCCGCAGTGCCGCCGTCGACTCCGCCGTGTACCGCGTCGCCTTGGCGCGCTTGCGGATGGTGTGGAGTTGTTCCACCCAGTCGTGCGACCACACATCGTGCTCGCCGAGCGCCTTCTGTGCCTTGCGGAGACGCTTGTACGACGCGGAGACGGCCTCCGCGGCCACGTCACGGGCGGGACGGTCGGCGTCGGGACCGGGGGTCGGGGCGTCGATGAGGCCGTCGAGGTCGTCCAGCAGCGTCAGGTAGCGGCGGGTGTTGAGGGCGAACCGCATCGACCGCAGGGCCCTCTCGTGGCGGACGCGCTCGCCGTCGACGAGTGCGGCGACGAGGTCGGCCGGCGGCGTCTCACGGGCGAGGAGCAGTTCGTTGGTCTCGAGTTGGACCTCGACGTCGCGTGCGTCGCCGAGCACCTCGCCGAGCAGGCGCAGTTCGTCCGACACCGGTCCCGCGACCTCGGGAGTGAGGACCCGCGGATACGAGGTCAGGATGGAGCGGAGCTTGCGGGCGGCCACGCGCATCTGGTGGACGGCGTCGGGTGCGTCGTCGCGGGCGAGCGGGTCGTAGGCGATCAGTGCGTCGCGGTGTGCGGCGAGGTCGGCGACGACGAGATCGAGCGCCGTCGGCTTCTTGCCGAGCGCGGGCCTGTCGACGTCCGCGGGCTGCGACCCGATCGCGCGCGCCAGTTTCGACGTGCTCGACGCCTTCTGGGCTCCGGCTTCCTTCAGGAGGGCCTTCGCGCGCTTGAGCAGCGCATGGTCGCCCTCCACGAGCTCGAACTCCCACTCGGCCCACCGATTGACGCCGCCGCCGGGCAGCAGCGACTCCGCGGACACCAGGTCCTCACAGAACACGGCGACCTCGCGATCGTCCGCGTCGTACACGGCGGTCACGGTCCGGTCGGTGGTGATCGTCGCGACCGGGATCAGCTCGCCCAGACGGACGATCGCCGCGACCTGATCCCGCAGCGCACCGGGCACGCCGCCGTCATACGGCGCCTCGTCGAAGTCGACGGCCAGTTCGCGGCGCGCGGCCTTGACCGTCGACGGGCGCTTGAGGTGCCAGCCGCCGTCGGTGCCGCCGGACCGGCGGCGCAGCGTGGTCCGGTTGACGGCGAGCAGGGTGTCGGCGGTGTCGAAGTAGGTGGCTTCCAGCAGGTACGTCTGCGGTTCGCCGACCCGACCGTCGGGAACGATCCCGGACAGGTCGGGGGCGACCAGGCCCGCGTCGACGTCGAACTTCAACTCGATCTCGAGGGATTCGTGCGCGGCGGGACTCATGGCGGTGTTCAGGCTCCTGTGCGGGCGAAACGGTCGGTGGCCTCCACCAGGTGGTGGACGATGCCGGGTTCGAAGGACGCGTGACCGGCGTCGTCGACCACGTGCAGATCGGCGTCGGGCCAGGCGCGGTGCAGGTCCCACGCGCTGCGCATCGGGCAGACGACGTCGTACCGGCCCTGGACGATGACCGCCGGGATGTGTTCGATGCGCCCGATGTCGCGGAGCAGCTGGCCGTCGTCGATGAACCCGTGGTTGGTGAAGTAGTGGTTCTCGATGGTCGCGAAGGCGAGGTCGTCCGGGCCCTCGTCGCCCGAGTTGGGGCGGGGCTGCAGGTAGCTCGTCATGTTCTCCCACGCCGACCACGCGTTGGCCGCGCGCTGGGCGGCCTCACGGTCGTCCCCGGTCAGCAGGCGGTGGTAGGCGGCGACGAGGTCGCCCGACCGCTCCGACTCCGGAATCGGCTCGAGGTAGCGCTCCCACACGTCCGGGTAGATGTGCGACGCGCCGCCGTTGTAGTACCAGTCGATCTCACTGCGGCGCAGCAGGAAGATGCCGCGCAGCACCAGTTCGGTGACGCGGTCGGGATGGGTCTGCGCGTACGCGAGACCGAGCGTGGAGCCCCACGAGCCGCCGAACACCTGCCATGTGTCGATGCCGAGATGCTCGCGGATCGCCTCCATGTCGGCGATCAGGTGCTGCGTCGTGTTGACCGACAGGTCGGCGCCGTCGGCGATGTGTGGGCGGGACTGCCCGCAACCGCGCTGGTCGAACAGGACGATGCGGTACCGGGCGGGGTCGAAGAACCGTCGCTGCTGCGGCGAGGTCCCGCCGCCCGGACCGCCGTGGACGAAGATCACCGGCTTGCCGTCGGGATCGCCGGAGCACTCCCAGTAGATCTCCTGCCCGTCGCCGACGGACAGATGGCCGGACGCGTACGCGTCGATCGAGGGGTACAACTCGCGCATGCGTCCAGCCTATCGGTCGGTCGAGGTGTGTCAGTACGAGTGCTCGGGGCCGGGGAACGACGCCGTCGCGACCTCGGCGGCGTACTGGCGGGCCGCGTCGCGCAGGTCGTCGCCGATCGACGCGTACCGCTTGACGAACTTGGCGGTCTTGCCGTGGGTGTAGCCCGCCGCGTCCTGCCAGACGAGGACTTGGGCGTCGGTCTCGTTGCCCGCACCGATGCCGACGGTCGGGATCGTCAGCTTGCGGGTGATCTGTCCCGCGACGTCGGCCGGCACCATCTCCATGACGACGGCGAACGCGCCGGCCTCCTGGACGGCGATGGCGTCGGCGATCAACTGGTCTGCGGCGTCGCCCCGGCCCTGCACCCGGTAGCCGCCGAGGCCGTTCACGCTCTGCGGGGTGAAACCGACATGGCCCATGACGGGGATGCCTGCCTGGGTGAGGGCCGAGATCTGGGGTGCGATCCGCTCGCCGCCCTCGATCTTGATGGCGTGCGCGCCGGACTCCTTGAACATGCGGATCGACGATTCGAGCGCCTGCTGCGGGCCGATCTCGTAGGTGCCGAACGGGAGGTCGGCCACGACGAGCGCGTGCGGAGCGCCGCGGACGACGGCGCGCGCGAGCGGGATCAGTTCGTCTAGCGAGACGGGGATGGTGGTGTCGTAGCCGTAGACGACGTTGGCCGCGGAGTCGCCGACCAGCAGGACGGGGATCTCGGCGTCGTCGAAGATGCGGGCGGTGGAGTAGTCGTAGGCGGTGAGCATGGCCCACTTCTGCCCTTCGGACTTCCATTGGGCGAGATGCTGAATGCGCGTTGCGCGACGCGGGGTCGGTGCGCTTGTCGAACCGTAGACGGATGCTTCCGACATGACTGCCTCATTTCTGCCTCGAGTCCCGCGAGCGCGGGTACCCGGGTTGGTGTGGACCCGTCAATCTTCCCACCGGCGCACGAGGACGTGCAGAGTCGATCGGGTGGGATTGGTCACAGGCGGCTCATCTGGCCGGTGTAACACGCGCGTAATCGCGGAGCACTAGGGTTCGGGTATGGATCGCCAACAGGAATTCGTGCTGCGCACCCTCGAGGAGCGCGACATCCGCTTCGTCCGGCTGTGGTTCACCGACATCCTCGGTTATCTGAAATCGGTGGCGATCGCACCGGCCGAGCTCGAGGGTGCGTTCTCCGAGGGCATCGGCTTCGACGGTTCGGCGATCGAGGGCTTCTCCCGGGTGTCGGAGGCCGACACGGTCGCCAAGCCCGACCCGTCGACGTTCCAGGTGCTGCCGTGGATCACCGACGGCCGTCAGCATTCGGCGCGGATCTTCTGCGACGTGGCGATGCCGGACGGTACGCCGTCGTGGGCCGATCCGCGGAACGTCCTGCGTCGGCAGCTCAACAAGGCCGCCGATCAGGGATTCACCTGCTACGTCCACCCGGAGATCGAGTTCTTCCTGCTCAAGGACCTGCCGGTCGACGGCACGCCGCCGACCCCGGCCGACGGTGGCGGATACTTCGACCAGACGTTCCACGACACGGCGCCCAACTTCCGTCGCCACGCCATCGAGGCGCTGGAGTCGATGGGCATCTCCGTCGAGTTCTCGCACCACGAGGGGGCTCCGGGCCAGCAGGAGATCGACCTGCGGTACGCGGACGCCCTGTCGATGGCCGACAACGTGATGACGTTCCGCTACCTGATCAAGCAGGTGGCGTTCAATGACGGTGTGCGCGCGACGTTCATGCCGAAGCCGTTCAGCGAGCATCCCGGCTCGGCGATGCACACGCATCTGTCGCTGTTCGAGGGGGACACCAACGCGTTCCACAATCCGGACGACCCGATGCAGCTGTCGACCATCGGCAAGCAGTTCATCGCGGGCATCCTCGAGCACGCCAACGAACTCAGCGCCGTCACCAATCAGTGGGTCAACAGCTACAAGCGGCTCATCTACGGCGATGAGGCCCCGACGGCCGCCACGTGGGGACGTGCGAACCGGTCTGCGATGGTGCGGGTGCCGCTGTACACGCCGAACAAGGCGTCGTCCCGGCGCGTCGAGGTGCGCAGCCCCGACTCGGCGTGCAATCCGTACCTGACGTTCGCGGTGCTGCTCGCCGCGGGACTCAAGGGCATCGAGGAGGGTTACGAGCTGCCGGAGGAGGCCGAGGACAACGTGTGGGCGTTGACGCCCGCCGAGCGTCGGGCGATGGGCTACAAGGAGCTGCCGGGGTCCTTGGCCGATGCGCTCACCGAGATGGAGAAGTCGGAGCTCGTCGCCGAGACGTTGGGCGAGCACGTCTTCGACTACTTCCTCCGAAACAAGTGGGCGGAGTGGACGGCGTACCGCGGGCGCGTGACGCCGTTCGAGCTCGAAAGCTATCTGCCGCTCTAGAAGGGTCCCGACGTGACGAGTTCCGGAGGCCGTTCGGCCGTTCCGAGTCCCGGCCGTCTGGGCCTTCTCGACGACACCGCGCGCGCCGACCTGGCGACGCTCGGGTGGTCGACGCCCGCGACGGTCGATCTGCTGTGGGCGTTGTCGCGCGCGCCCGACGCCGACCTGGCGCTGCGCGCGCTGGTCCGGCTGCACGACCGCGAGCGGTCGGGGGAGTGGGCCGAGATCGACGGCCTGCTGCGGTCGTCGAAGTCGTTCCGGGGCAGGCTGTTCTCGGTCCTCGGCGGATCGGACGCGTTGGCCGACCACGTCGTCGCCGAACCCGGCGTGTGGCGGCTGTTGATCTCCGACGAGATGCCGACCGCGCAGTCCTCGCGCGCGGCGATGCTCGCGTCGGTCGGGGCCGTGCGGGTGGACGGCACGTCCGAGGACGATCTGCTGTTCCGCGCATCGGTGACCGGACCGGACGCGGTCATCGCGCTGCGGACCGCGTACCGCGATCAGATCCTGATCCTCGCGGCGCACGACCTGGCGGCGACGGTCGAGAACGAGCCGGTCTTGTACCTGCCCGAGGTCGGCGGCAGGCTGGCCGACCTGGCGGACGCCGCGCTCACGGCCGCGTTGGCGGTGGCGATCGCCGACGTCGTCGGCGACAAACCGCTCGACGGCCGCATCGCGGTGCTGGCGATGGGCAAGTGCGGTGCGCGGGAACTGAACTACGTGTCCGACGTGGACGTCGTCTTCGTCGCGGAACCGGCCGACGGCACGTCCGCGCGGATCGCGGGCGAGATGATGAGGATCGGAGCCCTGGCGTTCTTCGACGTCGACGCCGGACTTCGTCCGGAGGGCAAGTCGGGTGCGTTGACGCGCACGCTGGAGTCGCACGTCGCGTACTACCGGCGCTGGGCCAAGACCTGGGAGTTCCAGGCGCTGCTAAAGGCCAGGCCGATGACGGGCGACATGGCCCTCGGCCGCGACTACGTCGCGGCGACCAGCCCGATGGTGTGGGACGCGTCCGAACGCGACGATTTCGTCCCCGAGGTGCAGGCCATGAGGCGACGGGTCGAGTCGTTGATCCCCGACGAGCTCAAGGCCAGGAACCTCAAGTTGGGGCGCGGCGGCCTCCGCGACGTCGAGTTCGCCGTCCAACTGTTGCAGATGGTCCACGGGCGAGTGGACGCGTCGCTTCGCGTGCAGTCGACAGTCGACGCGCTGGAGGCGTTGACCACGGCGGGCTACATCGGCAGGGACGACGGCGCGAACTTCTCGGCGTCGTACCAGTTCCTGCGGCTGCTCGAGCACCGCCTGCAATTGCAGCGGCTCAGTCGCACGCACCTGCTGCCGGAGCCCGATGACGACGCGGCGATGCGCTGGCTGGCGCGCGCCGCCCACATCCGGCCGGAGGGCAGCCTGGACGCGCAGGCCGTCCTGCGCCGTGATCTGCGCAAACAGAGCACCCGCGTGCGGCAGTTGCACGAGAAGCTGTTCTACCGCCCGCTGCTCGACGCGGTGGCCCGACAGGACAAGGGCCTGCTGCGGTTGACGGACGACTCGGCGAAACGCCAGCTCGCCGCGCTCGGGTATGCGATGCCCGACCGGGCCCTGGCGCACATCCGGGCGTTGGCGTCCACCCCGGGCCGGGCGGGCGCGATCCAGTCGATGATCCTGCCCGGACTCCTCGAGCACATCTCCGACACCCCCGACCCCGACGCCGGTCTGCTCAATTACCGCAAGCTAAGCGAGCAGATGGGCACCACCGGGTGGTATCTGCGGACGCTGCGCGACGACGGCGTCGTCGCCGAACGGCTGATGCGGGTGCTCGGCACCAGCGAGTACATCGCCGACCTGCTGATGCGGTCGCCGGACGTCATCCAGCTGTACTCGACCGGCGCGACCGGGCCGAAGCTCGTCGAGGTCGACTCGGCCGACGTGGTGAAGGGGCTGCGGGCGTCGATGCGCCGGGCGTCCGACCTGACCAGGGCGATCGCCGTCGCGCGGTCGCACCGACGGGCCGAGCTGGCGCGGATCGCGTCGGCCGACATCCTCGGCCTGATGACCGTCCAAGAGGTGTGTCGGGCGCTGTCGACGGTGTGGGCCTCGGTGCTCGACGCGGCGCTCGACAAGGTGATCGAGGAGTCGTTGCAGGGCGACGCCGCGCCCGCGCGGATCGCGGTGATCGGCATGGGCCGTCTCGGCGGCGGGGAACTCGGATACGGTTCGGACGCCGACGTGATGTTCGTGTGCGACCCGGTGGACGGTGTCGACGAGGCGGCGGCGGTGAAGTGGGCGCAGACGGTGTGTGAGCAGGTCAGGACGCTCCTCGGCACGCCGAGTGCCGACCCGCCGCTCGAGGTCGACATCGGCCTGCGTCCGGAGGGGCGCAACGGGCCGGTCGTCCGGACCCTGGCGTCGTACCGGGCGTACTACGAGCAGTGGGCGCAGGCGTGGGAGGTGCAGGCGTTGTTGCGCGCGCACACGGTCGCGGGCGACGCCGACCTCGGTCTGGTGTTCCTCCACATGATCGACGACACGCGGTATCCCGCGGGCGGAGTGTCCCCGGACGCGGTACGCGAGATCCGCCGGATCAAGGCGCGTGTCGACTCCGAACGGCTCCCTCGAGGAGCCGATCCGTCGACGCACACGAAGCTGGGTCGCGGGGGCCTGGCCGACGTCGAGTGGACCGTCCAACTGACCCAGTTGCGGTACGCACACGAGTACCCGTCGCTGCACAACACGTCGACCCTGGAGACGTTGGACGCGATCGCCGCCGCCGAGTTGGTCCCGCGGGACCAGGTCGAGATCCTCACCGACGCCTGGCTCACCGCGACCAAAGCGCGCAACGCCCTGGTCCTGGTGCGCGGCAAACCCGTCGACCAACTCCCCGG
This sequence comes from Gordonia spumicola, assembly GCF_009932475.1. Lineage (GTDB taxonomy): Bacteria > Actinomycetota > Actinomycetes > Mycobacteriales > Mycobacteriaceae > Gordonia > Gordonia spumicola. The sequence continues at coordinate 1,720,043 of NZ_BJOV01000005.1, read as the reverse complement.
GCCCGGCCGCCAACTCCGGGCCGTCGCGTACGCCGCGGGGTGGCCGCAGGACGAGGCCCTGGAGTTCCTCGAGCACTACATGCGCGTCACCCGTAGGGCGAAGGCAGTCGTGCTGGAGGTCTTCGGCGGCTGACGCACGACTGACCTGTCGATTACTGTCACCGGGTGACAGTAATCGACAGGTTTGTGCCGAAGCAGGTGATCCGGGACCTCGTCACCGTGCCGCTGGCGGCGGCGCAGAAGGTGGGGCAGCCGTTTCTCAAGGCGGCGAATTCGCTGGTCCAGCGGTTCCCGAGGGAGATCATCAGCCTCGGCGGAGACGCGGACGACCCGAACGGCAAGGTGGTGTACGACTTCTTCGCCGGGATCGGACCCGAACTAGCGAACCCCGGCGGGTCGCTTCCCGGAGCCAATCGATGGGACGACCCGCTCGACCCGGCCCACCCCGTCCCGGTGATCCTCGCGCACGGCACGGCGGGCGGCGCACAGACCAACTGGGGCACCTACGTCCCGCTGCTCACGCAGGCCGGGTACTCGGTGTTCACACTCACCTACGGCGCGATCGAAGGGTCGCGGTGGCCGATCTCGGCGCTCGGCGGGATGGCTCCCATCGAACGGAGCGCCGTCGAGTTCGCGGCGTTCGCTGAGCGAGTCATGGCGGCCACCGGTGCCGACAAGGTGCACGTCGTCGGGCATTCGCAGGGGACTCTCGTCCCCAACTACTGGGCCCGATTCCTCGGCGGACACGACAAGATCGCCAAGTACGTGTCCCTCGCACCGCTGTGGGAGGGGACGACGGTCCTCGACGGTGCGACGGGAATCCTCGACCGCTTCGGATTCGACCCGGCGGGCGTCGTACCGTGTCGAGCGCTCCCGCAGATGATGGACGACTCGGCATTCATCGCGAAGATGAACGCCGACGGCGGGCCGTATGTCCCGGGCATCGAGTACACGAACATCTCGACGATCCATGACGAACTGGTCCACCCGTTCACCTCCGGCCAGGTCCGGGGAGGCGAGGGGACGAGCGTCACGAACATCGTCCTGCAGGACGGATGTCTGAAGGACCTGTCCGATCATCTGGGAATCTGCGGGTCGCCGCGGGCGGCGGCGTTCGTCCTCAACGCGCTCGACGACGCCCCGTCGCGCGTCGTTCCGTGCCAGGTGGTCGCGCCGTTCTTCGGGTCGCCGCTCCTGCGTCGAACCGGTGGTGTACCGGAGTTCATCAAACCGTTCGCGCCGAACTCGTCCCGAGACACGAACCGGTGAGTACGTGATTGTTACCACGTACTCACCAGTTCGCCGTCGTGTCAGCTCGCGTCGAGGATGGACAGGGCGAAGACGATCGTGTCGGTGCCCTTGATGGTGCCGTCGCTGGAGCCTGCGGCGCCGTAACCGTCGGCGGGCGGGATCGCGACGGCGACCTTCGAGCCGACCTTCTGCCCGATGAGGGCCTGTCGGAAACCGGGGACCACGCCCATCGGTGAGAACTGCTCGGGCGCGCCCCGACTGAACGAGTCGTCGAACGTCGCGCCGTCCCGACCGAGCACACCGTGGTAGCAGACGGTCACGTACGACTCGGCGGTCACCTCGGCGCCGGTTCCCGGTGTCAGCGTCTTCACCGTCGTCTCGTTGACGGAGAAGTCTCCGTTCACGGTGATCAGGGGAGCGTTCGTCGGCGTCGGTGCGACCACCTCGATCGATCCGGATGTGCCTTGAAACACCCAATCGGCCTGGGTGGTGGGGTCGGGGACCGACGTCGGGCACGTCGTCGTCGATTCGGGCGTGCCCGTCGTCGCGGACGTGTCGTCGGACGAGCATCCCGCGATGGCGAGAGTGCAGGCTGCCGCGGGAATCAGGATCAGGGCCTTGAGCTTCATGGTTGGCGAGAATACCGGCCGACCGCGCGGAGCCGAGAGTCAGAGTGCCAGGATCTGCGCCTTCTTGGCGTCGAACTCGGCGTCGGTCAGGACTCCGGCGTCGCGGAGCTGCCCCAGTTGCGCGAGTCGTGCCAACTGATCGTCGATGACGGCAGGCGTCGGAGCGGCCGGTGCAGGCGCGGCCGGCGCAGGCGGGGGTACAGGTGCGGGCGCCGCGGTGGCGGCGCCCTGCTGCGCCCAACGCTGCTGCTGCCTGCGCTGGACACGGCCGTGAACGGAGCTGGCGACGGCGGCACGCGTCGCGGTGCGGAGAAGGCTCATGAGTGTCGTTCCTGTCAGTCGTCGCCGAGCGCGGCGTCGAGATCATCGGGCGAGACCGGTCCGGCGGCGACGAGTCGCGCGCCCGCGGCCTCGAAGGCGTCGAGGGCGGGAATCATGGTCAGGTCCTCGTAGACGATGACGACGCCGACGGAGCCCGGCGACAACACGCGGGTCACGGTGGCGACGTCGTCGGCGTCGAGCAGTCCGCTCGCGGCGCCGTCGAACTCGGCGAAGTCCAGGCCGTCGACGACGCCGAAGTCATGCGCGGGGACGGACGTCAGGCCCGCGTCGTCGCGTCGGAAGAACTCGATGTCGACGATGTAGACGATGCCCGCGTCGACGCGATCGACGAGCGCCGCGAAGCCGCCGGGCGACACCGTTCCATCGGGGAACTCGATCACGAGGTAGTCGACGGGTCCGACCTGAGTTTCGCTCATGCCACGAGGATAGCGGGTCAGCGACATCGCCCACCCCGAAGGACGTCGAACTCGGACCGCAGCCACGCCGCCACTCTGTCGAGTGTTTCGGTGCCCTGGTCGAACGTCATCTTTCGGGCATGGGTCGATGCCGAGACGGCCAGTTGCGAACCGTCGTGCAGCGTGACGACTCCGATCTGGCGGACCTCGTATCCGCCGTCGGGCGCCTGCCCCCAGCCGCCTTTCACCGCCGTGCGATCGAGGCCGAGCCGTCGAATGCCCCACTTCTGCACGTCGGCGACATCGTTCATGAGTTCAAGGATGTGATCACTGCCCGTCATGCACGGCAGGTTGGCGGTCCACGTCGCGGAATCCGCGAGCGCCCACTGGGTCTCGCCGAGCATCGGGTGCCTGCCGCCGCGGCTGGGAGCGGGCACGGTCGTCGTGTCGCCGCCCTCGCGCAGCACTTCGGTCAGTGCGGCCGACGCTTCGGCGGGCGTGCCGAGTGAGCGGGTGAGGATGCGGGCGGACGCGTTGTCGGAGTCGATGACGGCGTTCGCCTCGGTTCGGCTCATCCCGTGTCTCCGTTCCGCGGCGAGCCCGAGCGGAGCCTTGATCGTCGACCACGCGTCGCGGACGGTCTGGTCGCCGAACAGCATCGGGACCCCGCCGCCGACGGGCACGAGTGCCACACCGACCGCGGCGGTGAACTCGATCGCGTCGAACGACGACCGAAGTCGCGACTCGACTTGATGCGCGGACATCCGACTGGCGGTCTGTTGCGCGGGCTCCACGTCGTCGTGGTGACCGGAGAGGCGAACCGCGGCCCCCACCGCGACGAGGACGACCGCAACGGCGACACCGACGACGGTCCACAGTCGGCGTCGAGGGGACGAGACGTCGCGGGACGGCGTGCGGTGGCGTCCGCCCATGACAGCTCCGTTCCCATACATGAATCCTCCACCGGAGGTTCAGGGTTTGAGGCTATCGACCCCGATGCCATTCGGCCAAACGGCGCAGGGGTGGCGGCTGTTACACGGATGCGACTGAGATCTCCGCCACACCTCCGTAACTCCGATTATTTCGATCAAGTGAACAACTTCAACGAGGGGTGGGTGCGAGTCGCTCCGACCTCGCATTTCTGTTTGGTTAGGCAGCACTAACTGTTAACATTCGTCGCCCGCCATTTGGCGGTGTCGGGCGTCACGTGGCTGAAGGCTAGGCGTGCAATTCGTGCCGAAATACTGTGTGCCGCATGAAAACTCGGAGATCCGTCCCAGCACTGATGCTCGCCGTCGGGATCGCGGCGACGATGGCGCCGATCGACGCCGGCTCGTCGTACGGTGCGTCGAACTGCCCGGAGGTCATGGAGTTCTCCACCGGCGGCGCGGCCCAGCCCGACGGGATCAGACTCGGTGCGATGAACAAGGCCCGACCGGAGGGCACGGCACGGACCAAGGTGCGTTACAGCGCCAGCATCTCCCCGGTGGGCGGCAACATCAGCGGCGCCGAGTCGACCGCGGAGGGGGAGCGCAACCTCAAGCGCGCGGCACGGTCGTTCCGTGCCCGGTGCCCCGACTCGCACATCCGCCTCGTCGGCTTCTCTCAGGGCGCACTCGTCACCGGAAACGTGTGCAACAGCTTCGACTCCGATCCGGTGATGTCACGCAACACCAGCTGCGTCCTGTACTCCGATCCGCGCAGGCCGGATCCGGTTCGGCCCGGAGTGATGGCGATGTTGCCGTCATTCGTGCCCGGATTCCCGATGATGGGCGCAAGACCGGAGACGCGGCACATCCCGATCACACAGGTGTGCCAGAGCAACGACGGCATCTGCGCGGCGCCCAACCCGGTGCTCGACCCGATCGGGTTCGTCAACAATCTGCTCGGCTACCTCGCCTACGGGGCACACGGCGACTACTTCGCGGCGCCGCACTCCGTCGACGACGGACGCCTGCACACGGTCCGCCGGTCGCCCTACATCCCGACGGCCGACATCGCGCACCCGGCGCCGGGCGTGCCCACCCCGTACGACGTCCTGGACCCGGTGACGAGCCTGCTCATCACCCCGGCGCCGATCGCGACGTCGTACCGTCCGACACCGCTCGTGGCGTACTTCCCGCCGCTCGTCTCGTGGCTCGTTCCGCAGCGGATCGGCGCCGTCGTGCTGCCGCCGGTCAATGACGTGAACGCGCTGCTGCAGGGCGTCGTCCAGCTGGTTCAGGCGGTGACCGGGACGGTGGTCGACGTCGTCGAGGCGCTTCCGACGCTGGAGCTGAACGTCGGAGCGGGCCCCGACGACTGCTCGCCGCGACGGATCACGCCGCTTCCGGTGACGGTCTCCGCGCCCGTCGCGGCGATCGACGCGCCGCCGACGTCCACCGCGGTGGAGACGCCGCGGACGGCAGCCGATGAGGAGACCGACGCCGCGCTGAAGGCCGAGGCGCAGGCTGCGCTGACCGAGGCCGCGGCCGGGGTGGCGGCGCACCTGGAGAAGGAGCTCGCTCCGGCGACTCCGTCGACGCCCGCTCCTCGGGCCGCTTGAACGTTGGTGACGTTTCCCGGTCTGGCGGTCGGGAAACGTCACCAACGTTCTGGGCCAGACGACTTCAGGGCCAGACGACGAAGCCCCGCCCGACAGTGTCGGGCGGGGCTCCGGTCGGTTCGTCGGATCACACGTCGTAGTACAGCGAGAACTCGTACGGGTGCGGACGGATCTGGATGGGCTCGATCTCGTTCTCACGCTTGAGCGCGATCCAGGTCTCGATGAGGTCCTCGGTGAAGACGCCACCGGCGGTGAGGTAGTCGTGATCCTGCTCGAGGCGGTCGATGACCGCTGCCAGCGACGTCGGCGCCTGCGGGATGCCCTTGGCCTCCTCCGGAGGAAGCTCGTAGAGGTCCTTGTCGACGGGCTCGTGCGGCTCGATCTTGTTCTTCACGCCGTCCAGGCCGGCCATCATCATCGCGGCGAACGCCAGGTACGGGTTGCCCGAGCTGTCGGGGCAACGGAACTCGACGCGCTTGGCCTTCGGGTTGTTGCCGGTGACCGGGATACGGACGCACGCGCTGCGGTTGCGCTGGCTGTAGACCAGGTTGATCGGAGCCTCGTAGCCGGGGACCAGGCGCTTGTACGAGTTGATCGTCGGGTTGGTGAACGCCAGCAGCGACGGTGCGTGGTGCAGGATGCCGCCGATGTAGTGACGCGCGATGTCCGACAGTCCGGCGTAGCCCGACTCGTCGTGGAACAGCGGCTTGCCGTCCTTCCACAGCGACTGGTGAGCGTGCATGCCCGAACCGTTGTCGCCGAAGAGGGGCTTCGGCATGAAGGTGACCGACTTGTTGTTCTGCCACGCGGTGTTCTTGATGATGTACTTGAACAGCTGGACGTCGTCCGCGGCGTGCAGCAGCGTGTTGAACTTGTAGTTGATCTCGGCCTGGCCGCCGGTGCCGACCTCGTGGTGACCGCGCTCGAGCTCGAAGCCCGAGTTGGTCAGGTTGGTCGACATCTCGTCGCGCAGGTCCACGTAGTGGTCGTACGGCGCGACGGGGAAGTAGCCGCCCTTGGGGCGGACCTTGTAGCCGAGGTTCGGGGTGCCGTCGGGGTTGGTCGGCGACGCGGAGTTCCACCAGCCGGACGACGACTCGATCTCGTAGTGCGTCGCGTTCATCTCGGAGCTGAACGACACCGAGTCGAAGATGTAGAACTCGGCCTCGGCGCCGAAGAAGCAGGTGTCGGCGATGCCGGTCGACCGCAGGTAGTCCTCAGCCTTGCGAGCCACATTGCGCGGGTCGCGGCTGTAGGCCTCGCGGGTGAACGGGTCGTGGACGAAGAAGCTGACGTTCATCGTCTTCGCCTTGCGGAACGGGTCGATGCGCGCAGTCGCGGGGTCGGGCAGCAGCATCATGTCCGACTCGTCGATCGACTGGAAGCCGCGGACCGACGAACCGTCGAACGCCAGGCCCTCCGTGAAGACGTCCTCGGTGAACGCGGACGCGGGGATCGAGAAGTGCTGCATGGTGCCCGGCAGATCGCAGAAGCGGATGTCGACGTACTCGACTCCGGAGGTGCGGATTCCTTCGAGCAGCTCTTCGTTCGTGTTGTACACGGTTGGCCTGACTCCTAACTGAAACATCCGACCAGAACCTCTGGTCGCACTTCCACTGCCGACGTGATGCGTCGGCTGTGGATCTCACCGAGAAATCTAAGGAGGTGAGGTTGCCCGTGCGTCAAGCGAATGTTTCCGCCGTGTTACGTCACAGGCGCCGTGTTACAGATTAGCTGTACTCGGGGCGTCTGCGTGTGGCGTCGGCCACCGAACTTGGTGTTCGCCGCCCGCTGACTACGATGAAGTCATGACTTCACGCGGTGACTCCGGATCCACTCGACGTGCCGCGGGGACGTGGCTGTCGGGGCCACAGATCCCGGGTGCCGAAGGAAACCGGTTCCGCGGTGAAGATCTCGGACTTCCCGAATCGGGCGTCGGCGCTCTCGCTTCGGGCTGGCAGCGCCTCGTCGGAATCATCGCCGATTGGCTGATCGCGGGCGGAATCGTGTTCCTGTTCATTGGTGTGCGGCCCCCTCATGAGCAGAACAGCGCCTTCACGATGACTGTCGCAGCTATAGCTCCGATGCAATATGTCGTGTGGTTCTGCATGGGTGTCGCGGCGGTTGCGCTTGTCGGTTGCACGCCGGGCCAGTATCTGGCCGGTATGCGCGTGGCCCGCGTGGACTACGGCGCGAAGCGGAATGCGGCGGAGGCCGCCGGAACCGAGCCGCGCGCCGCGGTCGGGTTCGTCCGTGCACTGGTCCGCCAGGTGATCGTGTTCTTCGTCGTCCCGGCCCTCATCGCCGACCTCAACGGCCGCAGTATGCACGACCGCGCGACCGGAACCGCGCTCGTCCGCACCCGCTGACTGACTGATCTCTCAACTTCGGCACTCTTCACCGCGCTATGCGCGGCGGAGAGTGCCGAAGTTCTTTCACATCGCGTGCAGCAGTGCGGCCGCGGCGGTGAGGATGCCGATCGCGGGCTCTACCGAGACTCGCGGGTCGATTGCGCGCTGAACGCTGAGACCGATGCCGGTGCTGAGGATCAGGTCGGCGATGTCGTGCGACGTGCCGAACTCGTCGCTGAGGGCGAGTGAATCGCCGAACACCCGGGTCAGCTGGGCCGCGATCGTCTCGCTGATCTCGTAGCGGAGGGTCGCGATCGACTCCTTGACGTCCGGATTGTTGCGGGCGAGGGCGGCGTACTCGAACTCGAGCATCGTCCACTCCATGTCGCCGAGGGACCGTCGAAGCCAGTCGGCGAGACCGTCGACGAATCGAATCGGGTCCATCTCGCCGTCGCCGGGCGCCAGATCGGCGATCTCCGCCATCTTCTCGTCGTGGATGTCGACGAGAACGGCGCGGCACAGCGTCGGCTTGTCCTTGAAGTTCGAGTAGACGGCGCCCTTCGAATAGCCTGCGGCCTCCGCGATCGCGTCGAGGCTGGTGGCGGCGTATCCGTCTCGGAGGAACGCGGTCCGCGCAGTCGTCACCAGATCGGCGACGGTTTTGGCTCGTCGGTCCGATCGGCTCATGCGTGCGGTCTCCGGTGGCATGGGATCATCATAGCGTCCACATACCGAGGGTATTGACATACTTACAGTATCTAAACAATGATCGTTGACATGATGAAGCTGCCATTCCTCAACTCGTCCAATCCGGCGATCGACGTCGACGGCGCAGTCGTCGTGATCACCGGCGGCGCCCGCGGCATCGGTGCGGCGACCGCGGAACTCTTCGCCAGTCGCGGAGCGCAGGTGTGGATCGGCGACGTCGACGCCGACGTCGCCGCACAGACCGCGGCCCGACTCGGCATCCGTTCGGCCCACCTGGATGTCACGTCGCGTTCGTCGTGGACGGGATTCGTCGAGACGGTGATCGGCGAAGCGGGACGAATCGACGTTCTCGTCAACAACGCTGGTGTGATGCCGGTGGGCCCGTTCGAAGACGAGTCGGACGCGACAACGGATCTGATGCTCGATGTGAATGTCCGTGGTCTCCTCCTCGGCATGCGGGCAGTATTGCCGCTGATGCGCGATGCGGGTGTCGGGCACGTCATCAATGTCGCCTCGTTGGCGGGAATGATCCCGCTGCCGGGGATGGTCACGTACAACGCGAGCAAGTACGCCGCGCTCGGAGCGTCCCTGGCGGCGCGCCGCGAGTACGACGGCACCGGAGTCACTGTGTCGGCGATCCTGCCGTCGGCGGTCCGCACCGAACTGGCATCCGGAGCCAAACTGGGTGGAGTCCTGCCGACAGTCGACCCGGAGGACGTCGCGCGCGCCATTGTCCGCAGCGTCCGCGTCCGGGCGCCCCGGACCTCCGTGCCCGGTTGGATCGCGCCGGGCTGGGTGCTCGTCGACGCGTTCGTCCCCGAATTCATCGAGCGAATCGCTCGGCGCTTCGCCGGGGAGCGCCAGGCCATGGCGTTGGATGCCGGGGAACGTCGCGCATACCTCGACCGGATCGACCGCCAGTCCCGTGATCATGCGGCAGACAAGTCGGAGGCCGGCGCATGACCCGCACCGCACTTGTCATCGGCTGTGGCGGCACCATCGGCGGTGCCTGGACCATCGCCGCGTTGCATCACCTCGTCGACCAGACGGGCTGGGATCCGGCGTCGGCGTCGATCCTCCAGGGGACCTCCGCCGGGGCGGAGATCGTCACCACGCTCGCGGGCGGGCACAGCGTGGCCGACCTCGTCGCGATGCAGCAGGGGAATCCGCCGAACTCGGTGCTCTGCAGCCATCTCGCCGACTGCCCCTCGTCGCTTCCGAAACTGCCCGCACCGGCGTTGCCGAGCCTGTCGGCCCTTCGAGCCGGAGGTCCGGGACATTCGCGACTGACGGGTGTGGCCCCGCGGGGTCGTGGTGACACCGCCTGGCTCCAGCGTCTCGCGGACGCGTCGACCGGGGGTCGAGAATGGTTCGAGCGCGACGGGGTACGGCTTGTAGCGTACCGACCCGAGGACGGCGAACGCGTCGCGTTCGGCGCGCCGGGGTCACCCGCTGCCACTGCAAGCCAGGCGCTGCGCGCGTCGTGGGCGATCCCCGGTTGGATGCCGCCGGTGGAGATCGACGGTCGCACGTACGTGGACGGCGGAGCGGCGTCGACCGCATCGGTTGATCTCGTGGGGCCCGACGACGCAGACCTGATCTATCTCCTCGCGCCGATGGCGTCGGCGGGGGCGGTCTCCGGGCCGGGTGTCGGCGGAGCCCTCGAGCGGTTCCTCCTCCGCAAGCCGATGTCGACCGTGATGTGGCGAGAAGTGGAAAAGGTCCGGGCACGCGGCACCGAGGTCGTGGTGATCACGCCCGACGCGCGCGACCTGCGTGGCCTCGGTCCCAACTTCATGGCGCGCGACAAACGCGCCGAGGCCTTCGAGCAGTCGATGATCTCCGCGGCCGACAGCGTCCGGCGCGCACTCTCCGAAGGGGCAGTCGCATGAGCGGGCGCAGGGAACCGCGCATCGTCGTCATCGGCGCGGGCGTCGCGGGCATCACCACGGCCCACCACCTCGACCGTGCGGGATTCACCGACTTCGTCGTACTCGAGAAGGGCTCAGACGTCGGGGGAGTCTGGTACTGGAATCACTATCCCGGACTGACCTGTGACGTCCCGTCGGAGATCTATCAGTTCGCGTTCGCGCCCAAACCGGATTGGTCGAGGATCTGGGCCACCGGGCCGCAGATACAGCAGTACCATCGCGACGTCGTCGAGCAGTTCGGTCTCGCCGACCGGATCCGCCTCGACACCGAAGTGGTCTCGACCGTCTTCGACGACGTGTCGGGGGAATGGATGGTCACCACGTCGACGGGCGACGTCCACGTCGCGGACTTCGTCATCTGTGCGACGGGAGTGTTGCACAACCCGGCGTACCCCGACATCGACGGCCTCGACACGTTCGACGGACCCGTCGTGCACACCGCGCGGTGGGACGACGGCCTGGTCACCGCGGGAAAGCGCATCGCGGTACTCGGCACCGGTTCGACAGGCGTTCAGGTGGTGTCCGCACTGCAGCCGGAGGCGGCCTCGGTGACCCACTTCGTCCGCTCGCCGCAGTGGATTCTGTGGGCGCCGATGCATCTCCCTGCGGTGCCCGGTGTGGCGAGGCTCTTCCGCGCCGCGCCTGCGATTCAGGACGCGCTCCACAGTGTCCTGCTGAAAGGGGCAGGCATCCTCGTCGACGTCGTCACGAAACCGACCTGGCGTCGGCGTGCCGTGCAGAAGTACGCGGAGATCTCACTGCGTGCCCAGGTGGGATCGGGTGCGCTGCGCGATCAACTGACCCCTGACTATGAGCCGCTGTGCAAGCGACAGGTCCTGTCCGGGTCGTACTACCGGGCGATCAACGCGCGCAACACCGAGGTGGTCAGCTCAGGCATCAACCGAGTGGTCCCTGGCGGCATCGTCACCGAGGACGGTCGTACCCATGACGTGGACGTCATCGTTCTGGCGACCGGCTTCCGTGCGCACGACTACATGCGTCCGATGAACGTCGTCGGACGCGACGGTGTGCGGCTCGACGACGCCTGGAGCGACGGTCCGCGCGCCTACCGGATGACCGCGATTCCCGGCTTCCCGAACCTGTTCACGGTGCTCGGTCCCAATTCGCCGACTGGTTCGATCTCACTGCAGCACTCCGCGTCCAAGACCGCCACGTACATCATCGCGTGGTTGGAGAGGTTCCGGTCCGGCGACGTCGACCAGGTCGAGGTGACCGAGGCGGCGACGGCCGAGTTCAACGCGCAGGTGGCCGAGGCGATGGAACCGACCGTGTGGAACACCGGCTGCAACTCTTGGTATCAGACCGGGTCGGGCATTGACCTGTGGCCGTTCGACAGGCGGACGCTCGACCGCATGTTGGCCGCCCCGCAGGAGGAGCATTTTGTGGTGCGGCGGTCCGGAGTCGTTGAGGCGCGATGACTCGCAGACTGTTCGACGCGCATCTGCACATCGTGGATCCGCGTTTCCCGCTTGTCGAGAACAGCGGATACCTTCCACCGGCGTTCCCCACCGCGGACTACACGAGCCGGGTCCGCGACCTCGGCGTGCAGGGCGGCGCCGTGGTGTCCGGGTCGTTCCAGGGCTTCGACCAGGCGTACCTTCTCGACGCTCTGGCGACATTGCGCGGCGCCTTCGTCGGTGTCACCCAGATTCCCGCGGACACCTCGGACGCGAGGATCGTCGAGTTGGACGGTCTCGGTGTTCGCGCCGTCCGGTTCAATGTGAGACGCGGGGGATCGGCGTCCCTCGACGAACTCGAGTCGTTGGCGTTCCGCGTCCACGACCTCGTCGGCTGGCACAGCGAGATGTACATCGACTCGAACGATCTGGCAGCACTCGCGCCGACGCTCCGCAGACTTCCCGCGATCAGCATCGACCACCTGGGCTTGTCGGCGGATGGATTCACTGACGTGCTGAGGCTGGTCGAATCCGGCGGCCGAGTGAAAGCCACCGGATTCGGCCGTGTGGCACTCGACCCGGTGGCGGCGATGCGTGCGATCGTCGACGTGGACCCCGGAGCGCTGATGGTCGGAACCGACCTGCCGTCGACACGTGCCCCGCGCCCGTTCGTCGACACCGATCTCGACTTGGTTCATGAAGCCGTCGGCGACGACCTCATCGACGACGTGCTCTGGTCCAACGCCGCCCGCTGGTACCGAGTCTGATCGGCGTCACCGCGTTTCGACACGCCTCCTCGCTAGCGCTCGTCAGCGGCTCAACGAGCAGGAAGCAGGGAGAGACCAACGAAGAAGGCGAGGCGAAACAGTTTCGGACTGCCGAGGAAACTGTTTCGCCTCGCCTTCTGGGCTGAGGTCTCTCGAAGGTCAGCGGCGGCGGACCGTGCGGGCCGCGCTTCGCATCTTGGCGCCCTGGGGCATCGGGCCCTTCGGAAGGGCCGCGCCGGCACCGCCCTTCGCCTTGAGCGCGGACAGGCGGCCGTCGACGGCCTCCATGCGGTTGCGATCGATGTTGTTCGGCAGTTTGCGGATGTAGCGTTCGAGCTTGGCGAGCGGGACTTCGCCCTCGCCGTCGCCGACCATCACCTCGTAGACGGGAGTGTCGCCGACGACTCGTGCGACCTTCTTCTTCTCCTGCGCCATCAGCGGCTTGATTCGGCTGGCCTGGCCTTCGGCGACGAGGATCACGCCGGGCTTGCCGATCACGCGGTGCACGGCGTCCAAGTGCGACGTCCCGGCGACCGCCTGCTGGACACGCCACTGGCCGCGGATGTTGCCGAGGGCCCATCCGGCGGCTCCGGGCTGGCCGTCGGCCTTGCGGTAGACGGTCTTCTGGACGCGGCGGCCGAACAGGATGAACGACAGCAGGACACCCAGGATGAGGCCGAGCGGGATCATCAGCCACAGTGGGCCGAAGTTCGCGAGCAGGCTGAGCAGCACGAAGATCAGCGTCACGCCGACGATGACGCCTGCCATCAGCGGGATGAGCGCCTTGTCTTCCTTGCGCTGCATCTGGAACGCCTGCCAGATCTGCTGGCGGCGTTCCTTGCTCGCCGCCTTGCGGGCTGCCTTCGCGGCCGCCTTCGCCTCTTTGCTCGTGTCTTGCGCCTTCGCCATGCCTACCAGTCTAAAGGGTCAGATGTGCCGTCCGTCGCCTGGTCAGCTCGACATCCGGGCCAACACCGACGACGCTTCCTGGGCGGCCGAGCCCTCGGCCGCGAGGTGAGCGAGTTCGGGCGCCAGCGGCCTGCCGTGACGGGCCATGGCCTGCGAGTACAGGCGTCCGGCACGGTACGACGACCGGACCAGCGGGCCCGCCATGACTCCGGCGAATCCGAGCTCCTCGGCGTACTGCGAGTGCTCGACGAACTCCTCGGGCTTCACCCACCGCTCGACGGGGTGGTGACGCGGCGACGGACGCAGGTACTGGGTGATGGTGACGATGTCGCAGCCGGCCTCGTAGAGGTCGCGCAGCGACTCCCGGATCTCCTCGGGCGTCTCGCCCATCCCGAGGATCAGGTTCGACTTGGTGACGAGACCGAAGTCGCGGGCCTGCGTGATGACGTCGAGCGACCGTTCGTAGCGGAACGCCGGACGGATGCGCTTGAAGATGCGCGGGACGGTCTCGACGTTGTGCGCGAGCACCTCGGGTCGCGATTCGAAGACCTCCGCCAGCAGATCGGGCTTCGCATGGAAGTCGGGGATCAGGTTTTCCACGCCCGTGCCGGGATTCAGCTCGTGGATCTTGCGGACCGTCTCCGCGTACAGCCACGCGCCCTCGTCGGGCAGGTCGTCGCGGGCGACGCCGGTGATCGTCGAGTACCGCAGACCCATCGATCGGACCGACTCGGCGACTCGGCGCGGCTCGTCGCGGTCGAGCGCGGACGGCTTGCCGGTGTCGATCTGGCAGAAGTCGCACCGGCGGGTGCACTGCTCGCCGCCGATGAGGAAGGTCGCCTCCCGGTCTTCCCAGCACTCGTAGATGTTGGGGCACCCGGCCTCCTCGCACACGGTGTGCAGGCCCTCGCCCTTCACCAGGCTCTTGAGCTGGGTGTACTCGGGGCCCATCGTCGCCTTGGTCTTGATCCACTTGGGCTTGCGCTCGATCGGCGTCTGCGCGTTGCGGACCTCCAGACGCAGCAGCTTGCGGCCGCTCGGGGCGTCGGCGGGGGACGGGGTGGACGGGGTGGCAGTCACTGCGGGGTTCCTACGGTCGTTGGGGTGATGAGCTGGTCTGCGGTGTGGCCGGGCGACGGCGGCGTCGGGTCGTCGAGGCATTCGGTGACGAGTTCGCTGACCTCGTCGAGGATGTCGTCGACGGTGATCCGGACGCCGGTCTCCCTGACGATCGAGGTGACGCCGGCGTCCGGGATGCCGCAGGGGACGATCGCGTCGAACACGGTCATGTCGGGGTCGACGTTGAGCGCGAACCCGTGCAGGGTGACACCCTTGGCGACGCGGATGCCGATCTGGCCGAGCTTGCGGTCGCCCTTCTCGTCGTCGATCCACACTCCGGAGCGTCCGTCGACCCGGCCGGTGGCGAGTCCGTGCGCGTTGCACACGCGGATCAGGGCCTCTTCGATGCGTCGGACGTAGTCGACGACGTCGACCGGCTCGGCGAGCAGCACGATCGGGTAGCCGACGAGCTGACCGGGGCCGTGCCAGGTGATGCGTCCGCCGCGGTCGACGTCGATGACGAGCGCACCGTTGGTCGGGCGGTCGGCGTCCTCGGTGCGTCTGCCCGCGGTGTACACCGACGGATGTTCGAGCAGCAGCAGGACGTCGTGGTCGAGCTCGCCCGACGCTCGCTCCTCGGCGAGCCGGTGTTGCAGGTCGTAGGCGTCCCGATAGTCGATGACGCCGAGGCGTCGCACTTCGATCGGTTCACTGCTCAGGCGGGCGGATCCGTTACGCACGGCGGTACTCCAAAGAACACATCGAATGGGTGGGGGTATGCGTCGCGAAGGGCACGTGATGGTCCAACGCGCGGCGGTCCGGGAACATTCCGGTACAAAGCGAGCGCCGCCCGCGACGACCGTGACGGTCGCCGCGGACGGCGGTCATGCGGGTTGTGGACGTGTCACAGTCCGAGGTCGCCCGCGAACTCTCCGGCTTCGAGGCGCTTGCGGACGGTCGTGACGAAACGGCCGGCGTCTGCGCCGTCGATCAGGCGGTGATCGTAGGTCAGCGGCAGGAAGGCGATCGACCGCGCGGCGATCGATTCGGTGCCGTCGTCTGCGGTCAGGACGACCGGGCGCTTGACGATCGCGCCGGTGCCGAGCATCGCCGCCTGCGGCGGGACCAGAATCGGCGTGTCGAACAGGGCGCCCTGGCTGCCGATGTTGGTGATCGTGAACGTTCCGCCCGCGAGCTCGTCGGGCTTGAGGCCACCGTTGCGGGCGCGGTCGGCGATGTCGGCGATCGCGCGGGCCAGACCGGCCAGCGAGAGGTCGTCGGCGTTGTGGATGACCGGAGACAGGAGTCCCTGCGGCGTGTCGACGGCGATGCCGAGGTGCACGTTCGCGTGGTACGTGATCTCCTTGGCCTCTTCGTTGATGGACGCGTTGACGTTCGGGTGCGCCTTGAGCGCCTCGACGACGGCCTTGGCGAAGAACGGCAGGAAGGTCAGGTTGACGCCCTCGGCGGCGGCGAAGCCTGCCTTGGCCGCCTTGCGCAGGGTGGCGACCTTGGTCATGTCGACCTCGTGGACCTGCGTGAGCTGCGCGCTCGACTGCAGCGACTCGCGGGTCTTCGCGGCAGTGATCTGGCGGATGCGGTTGATCTTCTGCGTCGTTCCGCGCAGGGCTGCGAGTTCGGGACTCGCCGACGCGGCGGCCGCCGGTGCGGCTGCGGGCGCCGCGGCCGGAGCCGGGGCAGCGGCCGGTGCGGGAGCCTTCTTCGCCTCGGCCGCGGCGATGACGTCCTGCTTGCGGATGCGGCCGCCGACGCCGGTGCCGGTGAGCGTCGACAGGTCGATGTCGTTCTCCGCGGCGAGCTTGCGCACGAGCGGCGTGACGTACGGCGTCGACTCCAGGGTCGGCGACTCGGCGGCGGGCGCCGGGGCTGCGGGTGCCGGAGCGGCGGCCGCGGGAGCCGCAGGTGCGGGGGCCGGAGTCAGCGCGGGTGCGGCGGGCGCGGGGGGAGCTTGCGCGGGTTCCGGGGCCGCGGGCGCCGGTGCGGGCGTGGCGGGTGCGGCGTTCGCGTCGCCGATCACTGCGAGGCGTCCACCGACGTCGACGACGTCGTCGGTGTCGGCGACGATTTCGAGCAGCACGCCTGCGACCGGCGACGGGATCTCGGTGTCGACCTTGTCGGTCGAGACCTCGAGCAGCGGCTCGTCGACCTCGACGGTGTCGCCGACGGCCTTGAGCCAGTTGGTGACGGTGCCCTCGGTGACGGACTCGCCGAGCTCGGGCATGACGACGTCGGTGCCCGACGCGCCGCCTGCCGGAGCGGGTGCGGCGGGCGCGCTCGCCGCCGGAGCCGCGGGCTCGGCGGCTGCGGGCTCGGGTTCCGGTTCGGGCTCAGCGGCGGGTGCGGGGGCTGCCGGAGCCTCCTCGCCCGCGTCGCCGATGAGGGCGAGCTGGCCGCCGACCTCGACGACGTCGTCCTCATGGGCGACGATCTTCGTCAAGACGCCCGCGACGGGCGACGGGATCTCCGTGTCGACCTTGTCTGTGGAGACTTCGAGCAGGGGCTCGTCGACTTCGACGGTGTCGCCTTCCTGCTTCAGCCATTGGGTGACGGTTCCCTCGGTGACGCTCTCACCCAGGGCGGGCATCTCAACAGAGAAGGCCATTGCGTGTGACTCCCTAATTCGTGAACTTGTGCCGTTCGGTCAAGCCGATTCGCGGGTGCTTCCCACGTGCGCTCTTGTGGGCTCACGTGTACGTGCAGACGGTGGATCGACCGACTCCCGAACTCACAGTACCCGCTCGCTGTGAGACGTTCAGGGGAGTCCATCGGTTACCCGTCAGTAGCGGTTGAGGCGGCGCTCAGCCGTTCTCGACGATGTCCTCGATGACGGCGATCAGCGTCCTCACGGGCACACCGGTGCCGCCCTTGGCCGTGTATCCCCACGGGCCCGACGTGTTGAACGCGGGGCCCGCGACGTCGATGTGCGCCCAGTCGACGTCCTTCGCCACGAACTCCTTCAGGAAGATCGAGGCCGACAGCATTCCGCCCCACCGGTGGTTGGTCACGTTGGCGAGATCGGCGACGCGCGAGTCGAGGTCGGTGCGCAGTTCCGACGGCATCGGCATGGCCCAGCCGTTCTCGCCGACGCTCTGCGAGATCGTCGCGACGCGGTCGCGGAACTCGTCGGTGCCGAGCACGCCGGGAGTCCGGGTGCCGAGGGCCACCATCTGCGCTCCCGTGAGCGTCGCGGTGTCGATCAGGTAGTCGGGCTCGTCCTCGCAGGCGCGGACGATGGCGTCGGCGAGGATGAGGCGGCCCTCGGCGTCGGTGTTGAGGACCTCGACGGTGGTCCCGCCGTACTGGGTCAGTACGTCGCCCGGACGCTGCGCGGTGCCCGACGGCATGTTCTCCGCCATCGGGACCGTCGCGATGACGGTGACGTTCACGTCGAGCTTCGCCGCCGCGATCGCGGTGGCGACGACGGCCGCGGCCCCACCCATGTCGGACGTCATCTGCTCCATGCCCGCGGCGGGCTTGATCGAGATGCCGCCGGTGTCGAAAGTGATGCCCTTGCCGACGAGCGCGACGCTCCGCTGCGCGCCCTTCGCCTCGTGGATCAGTCGGACCAGGCGTGGCGGACGGGAACTGCCCTTGCCGACGCCGATGATGCCGCCGTATCCGGCCTTGTCGAGTTCCACGTCGTCGAGGATCTCCACGCGCAGTCCGGCCTTGCTACCGAGGACGCGGGCGCGTTCGGCGAACTCGGCGGGGAACAGGTGGCTCGGCGGGGTGTTGACGAGGTCGCGGGCGATCGCGACCGAGTCGGCGACGATCAGCGCGTGGTCGAGCGCCGCGCGGTTCTCTTTCGTCTTGGCGGCCAGCAGTCGCACATCGGCGGGCGGCTGCTTCGTCGACGCCGACTTCTCCGTGCGGAACTCCTCGAAGCGATAGGCGCCGAGGAAGTAGCCTTCGGCCGCCGGTCCGACACCCGCATCGCCGAGGGTGCTGACGACGCGGCCCGCGCCGTCGAGCTTGCGGATCGATTCGCCCGCGGCGCGGCGGATCGCGTCGTCGTCGCGGGAGTCGGTGTCGGAGCCGAGCCCGACGGTCTGGATCAGCCGCACCGGAAGCGACGCCGGGGCGGGGAAGCTGAGGATCTCGCCCGCGCGTCCGGTGCCGCCGACCGCGGCGACGCTCGCCGACACGGCCTCGGCGGTGGCGTCGTCGAAGAGGTCCTCGCCGATCAGCAGCGACGGGGCCGCCGCATCGGGGTCGTCGGCGGAGATCAGGCCGATCACCAGGACGTCGTCATCCTTGGCGAGGGCGGTGGTCAGGTCGATGTGCGGGCCGCGTGCACGGTCCGCGAAGTCATGGCTGCTCACGGTTGCCCACTCTATCCACCCGCCCGCGGATGCCGGGCGATACCGTTACGTGCATGACCGAACTCCTCGCAGGCCCCATCGCCGACCGCCACATCGCCCTCGACGCGTCCTTCGCCGAATTCGGCGGGTGGGACATGCCCGTCTCCTACTCGGGCACCGTCGCCGAGCACACCGCGGTGCGCGAGGCGGTCGGGATCTTCGACGTGAGCCACCTCGGCAAGGCGCTCGTGAAGGGACCGGGCGCGGCCGACTTCGTGAACAGCTGCTTCACCAACGACCTCCGCAAGGTCGGTCCGGGCAAGGCGCAGTACACGATGTGCTGCGACGCCGATGGCGGTGTGGTCGACGACCTGATCACGTATCTCGTCAGCGACGACGAGGTGTTCCTGATCCCGAACGCGTCCAACACGCCCGCGGTCGTCGCCGCGATCACCGCCGTCGCGCCGGAGGGGATCGAGATCACCGACCAGCATCGCGACTACGCGGTGTTCGCCGTTCAGGGACCGAAGTCGACCGACGTCCTCGCGGCGCTCGGACTGCCGACCGAGATGGAGTACATGGCGTTCGCCGACGCCGCGCTCACCGTCGGCGGCGTGGAGCGCACCGTCCGCGTGTGCCGCACCGGCTACACCGGTGAGCACGGCTACGAGATCCTTCCCGGCTGGGACGACGCGGGCCCGGTGTTCGACGCGCTGCTCGCCGAGGTCACCGCCAACGGCGGTCTGCCCGCGGGTCTCGGCGCGCGCGACACGCTCCGCACGGAGATGGGATACGCCCTGCACGGACACGAACTGAGCCTGGACATCACGCCCGTCCAGGCGCGCAGCTCGTGGGCCGTCGGCTGGGACAAGCCGGAGTTCTTCGGGCGCGACGCCCTCGTCGCCGAGAAGGAGGCAGGCCCGGCCCGGCGCCTCTACGGACTGAAGGCGACCGGTCGTGGTGTGCCGCGTGCCGACTGCACCGTCCACCTCGAGGCGGGCGGCGAACAGATCGGCGTCTGCACGTCCGGCACCTTCTCGCCCACGCTCAAGCAGGGCGTCGCGCTCGCGTTCATCGACGCGTCGTCGGGCGTCAAGAAGGGGGCGACGGTCGTCGTCGACGTGCGCGGGCGCGCGCTCGAATGCGAGGTCGTGCTGCCTCCGTTCGTGCAGGGCAACGTCTGACGTCGCCGTCGCTCGAGACCCGGTTGCGGATCAGAGATAGGATCGGTGCATGACCTTGGAGTTCACTCGCACCGAGCATCCGCATCCGGTGTCGGACGGTCGTCGCGCCGAGATCCTCGCCGCGCCGGGCTTCGGCAATCACTTCACCGACCACATGGTGGTCGTCGACTACGACCGTGACCGCGGATGGCACGACGCGAAAGTGACCCCGTACGGCCCGATCGCACTCGATCCGGCGGCGATGGTCCTGCACTACGCTCAGGAGATCTTCGAGGGCCTCAAGGCGTACCGCCAGCCGGACGGCACGATCGCGGCGTTCCGTCCGGAGGCGAACGCCGAGCGGTTCAACACGTCGGCTCGTCGTCTCGCGATGCCGGAGTTCCCGGTGGACGACTTCGTCGGCTCGCTTCGCGCGCTGCTCGACGTCGACAACGCGTGGGTTCCGCCGGCGGGCGGCGAGGAGTCGCTGTACCTGCGTCCGTTCATGTTCGCGACCGAGGCCAGTCTCGGGGTGCGTCCCGCGAACCAGTACCGCTACGTCCTCATCGGCTCGCCCGCCGGAGCGTACTTCCAGGGCGGTCTGAAGCCGGTGAGCGTCTACCTGTGCACGGAGTACGTGCGCGCGTCGCCCGGCGGCACGGGGTCGGCGAAGTTCGGCGGCAACTACGCGGCGTCGCTCCTCGCACAGGCCCAGGCCGCGGAGAAGGGCTGCGACCAGGTGGTCTGGCTCGACGCGATCGAGCACAAGTACATCGAGGAGATGGGCGGGATGAACCTGTTCTTCGTCTTCGGTTCGGGATCGCAGGCTCGCCTCGTCACGCCGGAGCTGAGCGGTTCGCTGCTGCCGGGCGTCACCCGGAAGTCGTTGCTGGCGTTGGCCGCCGACGCCGGATACTCCGTCGAGGAGCGGAAGATCTCGACGAAGGAACTCGCCGACGGCGTCCGTTCGGGCGAGATCACCGAGGTGTTCGCGTGTGGCACGGCCGCGGTCATCACGCCGGTCGGACGCGTGCAGAGCGACACCGACGAGTACACGGTCGGCGACGGAACCACCGGCGAGGTGACTCAGGCCCTCCGCGACACCCTCACCGGGCTTCAACGCGGCACCTTCGCCGACACTCACGGCTGGATGACCCGCCTCAAGTAGGCTCTGCACTTTCGTCCGCCAGTCGTGTCGCGTATGGCGACACGACTGGCGGACGACGTCGTCTGTGGGTCAGGGGAGCAGCGAGCCGAGGCTGCCGGTGTCGAGGCTTCCGTTTCCGCCGGTTCCCGCGGTGCCTTCGACGAGGTAGCCGTCCATGGCGAGCGACAGATCCGAGATGGAAGCCTCCTGGGTCGTGGCGCACTGCTGCAGGACGTAGTAGGAGGTCGAGCCGCCCTTGGCGCCGGTGCTGCCCGACTTGGATGCGTTGACGGCGATTCCGCTTATGTCCGCGGTCCCGAGCTGCTCGGCCGTCAGCTGCGCGATGGCGTCGCTGAAGTCGGTGAGGGGACGATCGCCGCGTTGGTACGCGGTCACGACATCGTCGACCTGAGTCTTCGCGGTGCTCGGGTACAGCGTGAAACCACAGTTGGCGGGCGCTGCTGCTTTGTTGGTGATGCTGACCGTCACCTTGCCGGACACGAGTGAGGCGGTGTGCGGAAACACGGCCGGGTCGCCGCTGGCTGCGGACGCGTGTCCGCCCATGCAGATCGTCGTCGCCATGCCTGCGGCCAGGGCGACGCCGACGAGTGCGGCGCGAGATTGGATTGTCATGTGGTTCTCCAGTCGATGTCAGTGGTGGACGGACTGACCATGACACGGAGCCGGAGCGGAATCGGTCATGACGGGCGACCGAGCGGCAGGATTCAACGTATCGGTCGACGTCGATTGACCTGTACAAATGACAAGGGAGTGCCTCGCGGAGGCCGCGCCGGACGTCGTCCGCCGGCCGTGTCGCGTATCGCTCTCACGACCGGCGGACGAAGCCTGTTTCAGGGCTTCTGCGGGAGGACCGATGCGAGGCTGCCCAGACCCGGTCCGGTCAGGCTTCCGAACGTGTTGTCGGGGTCGGGGGCGGTCGAGGCGATGTCGTAGCTCGACGTCGAGATCTCGAACGTCTCGGTGGCCGGATCGTCGGCGCGGCAGAAGTTGAAGACCACGTAGTCGGACTGTGCGGGCGCGGCCGGTGTGATGGAGCCGGACTTCGTGTCGCCGACGGCGATGTCCTTGACGTCGACCGTTCCCGCGGCCCCGGTCACCTCGGCCTTGGCCGCGGCGAGGTCGGCGTCGTCGGCCACCCTGCGCCACCAGTCGTTGGTGACGGCGACGAGGTTCTTCACGTCGTCCTTCTCGGACGTAGGGTACAGCGTTACCGTGCAGTCGGCCTTCTGGTGGGCCTTGTTGGTGATCGACACGTCGAACACCCCGCTGGTCAGGGTGTCCGTATGCGGATACAGGGCCTCGTCGACGTAGATGGTCTCGTATGCGGATGCCGTGCCGACTCCGATGGACGCCGCCGCACACGCTGCGATGCCGGAGACGAGGAGCGAGGTCCGGAAACGGTTGTTCATGAACTCTCCGTGGGTTGTGGGGGAACTGCCACGTAGAGTCTGTCGCCGCGCCGCGCCGGTGTACTGACCAGTAGAGAATTCGTCTCAACGATGGATTGACAACATCCGATTTGTGCCGCCGTTCAGACGATCAGGAGTACTGCCGCGACGGCCGTCGACAGTTCGACGACGGCGCCGAGGACGTCGCCGCTGACACCGCCCATACGTCGGCGGCAGTGCGCGGTGAACAAGACGGTGAACAGCACGACCGCGGGGACCGCGCAGACGGCCCGCACGCCGAGCGGCCAGGCGGCCCCGAATGCGACGACGGTCCACGCCACCGTCGACCACCGTTGTGTGCCCGCGACGAGGGCTCCGAACCCGTCGGCGTTCGCGGCATCGAGGCCGCGGCGACACCCGTACACGACAGCGACTCGACCCAGCGCCACCGCGAAGACGATCTGCGGCCAGGAATGATCGGCCGACAGAGTCGAGAAGCCGATCGCCTGCACGGCGAGGACCACGGTGAGGGTCGCGGCGCCGAACGGTCCGACGTCGCCGCTGCGCATCACCGCGCGGACACCTTCGGGGTCGCCGTAGCAGCCGAGGCCGTCCGCGGTGTCGGCGAGTCCGTCCAGGTGCATGCCGCGGGTCGACAGCGCCAGCAGCGCGACGACGAGCACCCCGATCAGCAGGTCGGGCAGGCGCGTGAACGACAGCCCGAATGCCGCGCTCGCGGCGACGCAGCCGAGCAACGCCCCGACGACGGGTACGGCGGCGATCGCCGCGCCGCCGGTCCGCCGGTCCATCTCGGCCCGGGGTTGGGGGAGCGGGGCGACGGTCAGCCAGCTGACCGCCACATGCAGGGCGCCGAGCGGGCTAACCGCCATCGCTGACGCCGGCGTCGGCGAATGTCGCCATGTCGATCAACGCGTCGACGGCCGACGAGACGATCGGCAGAGCCGTCAATGCGCCCGTGCCCTCGCCGAGGCGCATCGACATGTCGACGATCGGCTCCAACCCGAGTGTGGTCAACGCGAAGTCGTGCGCGGGCTCGGTCGACCGGTGCCCGGCCCGCCACCAGGCTGCGGCGCCCGGAGCGAGCTGTTCGGCGACCAGCGCCGCGGCCGTCGTGACGACGCCGTCGAGCAGGACCGGCGTCCGGCGGAGCGACGCCTGAGCGAAGAATCCCGCCATCGCCGCCAGATCCGGACCGGCGACCGCCGCCAGCAACGACAACGGCTCGTTGCGGAACCGTCGTCCGTACCGCATGCCGTCGCGGATGGCGGCCGTCTTGCGGATCCAGGTGGCGTCGTCGATACCGGTGCCGCGGCCCACGACGACAACCGGTTCGCGGTCGGCGATGGTGCCGATGAGCACGGCGGCAGGCGTCGTGTTGCCGATGCCCATGTCGCCCGCTATCAGCAGGTCGGCTCCGGAGTCGACGAGGCGGTCGGCGATCGCGCGGCCTGCCGCCAGCGATCGCCGTGCTTGCGCGATCGTCATCGCCTCACCCTTGCGCAGGTCGCCGCTGCCGCGTCGCACCTTGTACGCCGTGGAGGCCTGGTGACCCGAGGGCAGGTCGGCGTCGACCGACAGATCGAAGACATGCACCTTGGCGCCCGCGCGCCGGGCGAGGACGTTGACGGCGGCGCCGCCGGACGCGATGTTGGCGACCATCTGCGCGGTCACCTCGGGTGGGAACGCCGAGACGCCGTCCTTCGCGACACCGTGATCGCCCGCGAAGACGGCCACGGCGGGGGCGACGATCCGATGCGGGGGACACTGATCCTGACACGCGGACACCCAGACGCCCAGATCCTCGAGGACGCCGAGTGCGCCCGGCGGCTTGGTGAGGGTGAGCTGACGGGCACGGGCCGCGTCGGCGGTCGCGGGCGACGGCGGATCGACGGCGGGGAACACCTCGGCGTCGACGCCGTCCGGCAGCGCCGCGCCGACGAACGTCGCGGACGGCGAGATCGCCTCGGGGAACGGCGGAATGTGCACCGGGACGAGGGGAACGGTGGTCCCCGACATCTCGCGGACCGCTGCGGCGGG
The DNA here is from genome assembly GCF_009932475.1 of Gordonia spumicola. GTDB lineage: Bacteria > Actinomycetota > Actinomycetes > Mycobacteriales > Mycobacteriaceae > Gordonia > Gordonia spumicola. The sequence continues at coordinate 1,695,639 of NZ_BJOV01000005.1, read as the reverse complement.
TTCCGGCTCGTCGGGGACGGACAGGGGGCGGGCGAGCGGGGCGGGCAGCTCGAGCACACGGCCCGCGACCACCAGATGGACGTTCTCACACGCCTGGGCAACGCGGGCGTTGACGGAGCCGATCTCGTCGGCGAAGCGCCGTCCGACCGGTGTCGGCGCGACGACGGACATCCCGACCTCGGGGCTGACGACGACGACGTCGGCGACGTGCTCGGCGATCGCCGAGCACAGATCGTCGACGGCCTCGTCGATCGTTGCGGTCGGATCGTCCCAGGCGTCCGCGTCGTCGAGCAGTCCGGTGACCCACGCGCCGAGATCGTCGATCAACACCGGAGACTCGGGGTCGAGCCGCATCTCGGCGGCCGGATCACGCGTCTCGACAGTCAGGTAACGGTCGCCGCGGCGGGCCTGGTGAGCGTCGACACGGGCTCGCCACGCGGCGTCGTCCGTGAGGCGCCCGGTCGCGAGATAGCGGGGGCGGTCGGCCGAGTCGAGGAGGGCCTCGGCGTGCGCGGACTTGCCCGAACGAGTTCCGCCCAGGACGAGGAACCGCATGTCAGACCTTGTCGCCGGGCTTGGTCTGCGGCTTCGGCGCTCGCATCATCCGCAACTGCATGGCGCGGGTGAAGGCGTACCAACCGAGCCGGAACGGCTTCTCCTGCGTGTCCGGGTAGCGTTCGCGGACCCGCTTGTTGACCATCCGGCCGAGGAACACCGAGTCGATTGCCATGAAGACCACGAACACAAGGAGCACAAGGTTCGCGATCACCGCGAGCTTGGGGACCATGATCGCCACGATCAGGAATACGGCGAACGGCATGAACAGTCCGGCGAAGTTGCGGCGGGAGTCGACGAGGTCACGGGCCATCTTGCGGACCGGTCCCTTGTCGCGGGCCATCAGGTACTTCTCGTCGCCGTCCATCATCTTCTCGCGCTGATCGATGCGCGTCTGGCGGCGTTCGGCGTTGAGGGCCTTGCGGTCCTCCTTGCTCATCGTCTTCTTCAGCGCCTTCTTGCGCTCGCGTGCCTCGGCGCGCGTGGTCGGCGGGGGAGCGGTCGGTCCGCGGCGCTTGTTCTCGGCATCGCGGCGCTTCGGGGTGGGACGGCCCTTGCCGGGGGTGGGGCCGGCCTTCGCCGGGGACTCGTCGACGGCGGGCGCAGCAGACTCCGACACGGCGTCGTCGGTGCTCGTCGCAGCAGGCTTCCAAGGCAACTTCACACCGTCGAGGGTAGGCGATGATCGCCTCGCGTCCACGATCGGGCGCTACTCTGGCGACCCATGGACGCGCGTTCGCTGCATGTCGTGGTCGCACCCGACGAGTTCGGCGGCACACTGTCGGCGGTGGAGGCCGCGCACGCGATCGCCGACGGCTGGCTGTCGGCGCGGCCGGGGGACCGGGTGAGGCTGATTCCGCAGTCGGACGGAGGGCCGGGTTTCGTCGCGGTCCTGGCCGCGGCCGACATCGTCGAGACGACGACGGTCACGGTGGCGGGGCCGCTCGGAGCCAGCGTGGACGCCGCGGTCGGCGTCGCGGCCGACGGAACCGTCTATCTCGAGACGGCGCAGGCGTGCGGCCTCGGTCTCCTCGGCGTGCGGCCGGATCCGTCGACGGCGGTCGCCGCCACCACTCGTGGAGTGGGCATGCTGCTGTCGCACGCGTTGACCTCCGGGGCGTCGCGGATCGTCGTCGGGCTCGGCGGAAGTGCGACGACCGACGGGGGACGCGGAGCGCTCGACGAACTCGGCGGATTGGCGCAGGCTCGTGCCAGGTTCCGGGGCGTGGAGTTGACGGTCGCGTCGGACGTCGACAATCCGTTGCTCGGCCCGGCGGGCGCGGCGGCCGTGTTCGGCCCGCAGAAGGGCGCGGACGAGGCGACCGTCGAACTGCTCGAGGCGCGGCTGGAGGAGTGGGCGCGCGAGCTCGGTACGGCCGACGAGCCGGGAGCCGGCGCGGCAGGCGGGTTGGGCGCGGCGCTCCTGGCGGTCGGCGGCACGAGGAGGTCGGGCGCCGAGCTGGTCGCCGAGGCCACCGGGCGTCGGGAGGCGCTGGCCGCCGCGGACGTGATCGTGACCGGCGAAGGACGCTATGACGCTCAGACTGCGAGAGGCAAGGTGATCGCGGCGCTCGCCGCCCATGCGGGCGGCACGCCGGTGATAGTCCTCGCCGGGCAGGTGGACTCCGATCCCGGGATCGAGGGCGTGACGATGGTGCGTTCGCTCGTCGACGCGGCCGGATCGCTCGACCGGGCTCTCGCCGACGCGTCGACGATCCTGCGATACGTGGCGAGGAGGGCCGCGGCGGAATTCGATCAGAGTCGGGGCGTGATGCGGGAATAGGCGCACAGCGAGTACCGTTGACCGAGTCAGACCGTGCAGCACACGTCGCTCGTCGTGTTCGCGGTTCGACGACAGACGTATCCGGTTCGCTCGTGCAGATGCGGCCGGCGACTTGAGGAGCGCCCATGACCGTTCAGAACGAAACCACCGACACCGGTGTCCTGCTCAGCGATTCCGCGGCAGCCAAGGCCAAGGCCCTGCTCGACCAGGAGGGCCGCGACGATCTCGCACTGCGCATCGCCGTCCAGCCCGGTGGTTGTGCAGGCCTGCGCTACCAGCTGTTCTTCGACGATCGTCAGCTCGACGGTGACATCATCCAGGACTTCGGCGGCGTGAAGCTGGCCGTCGACCGGATGAGCGCACCGTACGTCCAGGGCGCCACGATCGACTTCGTCGACAGCATCGAGAAGCAGGGCTTCACGATCGACAACCCGAACGCGACCGGAAGCTGCGCCTGCGGCGACTCGTTCAACTGACCCCTCCCGACTGAGTAGTCGAGAAGTAGCGGCCGCGATCCCTCCCAGGGATCGCGGCCGTTTGCGTCTGCACTACCGTGAGACAGATGTTCACAGCCGTCTGCGGGTCGCTCGCGACCGATCATCTGATGAAATTCCCCGGCAAGTTCTCCGACCAGCTGGTCGCCGACCAGTTGGAGCACATCTCGCTCAGCTTCCTCGTCGAAGACCTCGTCCTGCACCGTGGAGGTGTGGGCGGGAACATCGCGTACGCGCTCGGCGTCCTCGGCGGCAAGCCGCTTCTCGTCGGAGCGGCCGGGGCCGACTTCGCCGACTACGAGAACTGGCTGACCGACCACGGGGTCGACTGCCGCGGCGTCCGCCGGTCGACGACCAAGCACACCGCCCGTTTCATGTGCACCACCGACGAGACGATGGCTCAGCTCGCCACGTTCTACGCGGGCGCGATGACTGAGGCGGGCGACATCGACCTGCTCGAGGTGATCGCAGGCGGCGACCGTCCCGACGTCGTGCTGATCGGCGCCGACGATCCCGCCGCGATGGTCCGCCACACCGAGGCCTGCCGCACGGCGGGCATCCCGTTCGCGGCCGACCCGTCGCAGCAGCTCGCGCGACTGGACGGCGACACCGCGCGCTCGCTCATCGACGGCGCCGCGTACCTGTTCACCAACGAGTACGAGTGGGGTCTGCTCAAGCAGAAGACCGGCCTGTCGGACGACGCCATCGCCGGCATGGTCGGCGTGCGCGTCACCACGCTCGGGGCGAAGGGCGTCGACATCATCGACACCGACGGCACGGTCACACACGTCGACGTCGTCCCGGTGAACGAGCAGGTCGACCCGACCGGTGTCGGCGACGGCTTCCGCGCGGGCTTCCTGACCGGCCTCGGCAAGGACCTCGGTTTCGAGAGCTCCGCACAGCTCGGCGCGATGGTCGCCACGCTCGTCCTGGAGTCGGACTCGACGCAGGGCTGGACGTGGGACGTCGACGCCGCTCACGCCCGCTTGGCGGGGGCCTACGGTCAAGAATCGGCCGACGTGATCCGCGCCGCGCTCGTTTGACTCTTCGACGCCAGAAGGCGGGGCGAAACACTTTCCTCGGCAGTCCTCGCAGGCTCGCCCTTTGGGGCTCGCGTGCTGCGGAGGGCTCCGAAAGTGTTTCGCCCCGCCTTTCTTCGTCGCGCTGTGTCGTGCGTGGAGCGTCGCTCGTCGGTGGAGTGAGCTACAGGCGAACCGGGTAGTCGTGATCCTCGATCTGCGGATCGACGGTGCCGTCGACGAAGATGCCGTACCAGAGCATGAAGCACAGGACGGTCCAGATGCGGCGGCTGTTGTCGACGTCGCCGCGACGATGCTCCTCGAGCATCTGAATGACGAACGCCTTGTCGAAGATGTGGTCCGTGTCGGAGGTGGAGATCAACTCCCGGGCCCAGTCGTACATCTCGGTGCCCGCGAGCCAGTGACGCAGCGGGACGGGGAAGCCCAGCTTGCGGCGGTGCAGCACGTGCGGCGGCACGATCTGTTCGAGCGCCTTGCGGAGCGCGTACTTCGTGGTGTCGTGGCTGATCTTCTCCTCGAAGGGAAGCTGTTCGGCGACGGCGAACACCTCCTTGTCGAGGAAGGGGACGCGCAGTTCGAGGGAGTGCGCCATGTTGATCTTGTCGGCTTTGACGAGGATGTCGCCGCGCAGCCAGGTGAACAGGTCCAGGTGCTGCATGCGGGTCACCGGGTCCATGCCTTCGCTCATCTCGTAGATGGGCGCGGTGACGTCCTGGTGGGTCCAGTCGGGCCGGAAGTTCCGGAGCGTGGAACGCAGGCGGGCGTCGTCGAAGCTGCGGGCGTTGCCGTAGTAGCGCTCTTCGAGGGACAGCGATCCGCGGTGCAGCAGGCTCTTCCCTCGGGTGCCTTCGGGGATGCGGTCGGAGATCTTGCCCGCGAGGCGGCGGAGACCGGGGGAGAGCTTGTCGAACGACTTGAGCGACAGCGGTTCCTTGTAGATCGTGTAGCCGCCGAACAGTTCGTCCGCGCCTTCGCCGGAGAGGACCACCTTGACGTGCTTGCGGGCCTCGGCCGCCACGAAGTAGAGGGGGACGAGGGCGGGGTCGGCGACCGGGTCGTCGAGGTACCAGATGATCTTGGGGAGGGCGTCGACGAACTCGCGGGGGGAGACGACCTTGACGATGTGTCGTGCGCCGATGGCCTCCGCCGACTCTGCCGCGACGTCGACCTCGGAGTACCCGTCGCGCTCGAATCCCGTGGTGAAGGTGATCAAGTCGGGATTGTGCTGGATCGCGAGGGCCGCGATGGCCGTGGAGTCGATGCCGCCGGACAGGAACGATCCGACAGTCACGTCGGCACGCATGTGCTTGGCGACGGAGTCGCGCAGGACGTCGGCGATCTCGTCGTACCGCTTCTGCTCGCCGCCGACGGCGAACGGCCGAACCGGGAACTTCGGGACGAAGTATCGGGTCACCTCGGGGGCGACGCCGGGCCGCAGGGTCGCGTAGCAGCCCGATTCGAGGCGCGTGATGCTGCGATGCAGCGTTTCGGGTTCGGGGACGTACTGCAGCACCGTGTAGTGCTCGATGGCGCGGTCGTCGAGTTCCTTGTCGAGCTCGAGACGTTCGAGGATCTCCAGGAGGCTCTTCTTCTCGCTGCCGAACGCGGTGCCCCGGTCGCTGGTCGCCAGGAACATCGGCTTGATGCCGAACTGGTCGCGGGCGAGGAACATCTCACGCTTCTCGGTGTCCCAGATGGAGAAGGCGAACATGCCGCGCAGCTTGCGGACCACGTCGGGTCCCCAGTGGTGGAAGCCGGCGACGATCGACTCGCCGTCGCCCTCGGTCCGGAACTGCGTCCCGAACTCGGCGGCCAGCTCCTCGCGGATCTCCAGGTAGTTGTAGATCTCGCCGTTGAAGACGAGCGCGTACCGCTCGGGATTCTCGGTCGGACCCCACCGCAGCGGCTGGTGCGAGTGCTCGATGTCGATGATCGAGAGGCGGTTGAACCCGAAGACGACGTCGTCGTCGTTCCATGTGCCGGGTTCGTCGGGACCGCGGTGACGCATGCAGTGCGCCGCCGACGCGATCAGCTCGGCGTCCGACGCCGCGGTGCCGTCACTGGTGATCATTCCGAGCAAGCCGCACACGCTGGGTGGCCTCATTTCCACGTAGATGGCAGGTCTGACAGCGGGCAGGTCGAATGCTCCCGCGACGCGTCTACTATGCCGCAGAAGCCTCTCCCGGTGCGACATCGTGGCCCTCGGGTGAGGCATGCGACACGGTCGGACGCGTCGTATCCGCAGGTGGAAACCGACTGAGACGGCAACCTCCAACCCCAATCGAGACCAGATGGGCGGGTTGGACTACGCTGCGTAGTTACTAGGTGCAAGAATTGCGTCGAGCAGTGCAACACTCGTGCGCGAAACTTGAAGAACAGCTCCCTGTCAGCAGGAAGGCGTGAAATTGACGAACCGTGGACGGCCGTCTGCGCGACGTGGGGTACCCGCGTCACGCATGATCAAGCGACTCAGTGCCCTCGCGGTCCTGGGTGTCGTCGTGCTGATGACCTCGGGCTGCAGTGCCGAGGAAGCGATGCGCTTCGGTTGGCCGGAAGGCGTGACCAGCGAAGCCAAGGACATGGGCGAATTCTGGACGTGGTCGGTCATCGCCGCCCTCGCCATGGGCGTCCTCGTGTGGGCCCTCATCTTCTGGACCATCACCTTCCACCGTGCGAAGGCCGTCGACTCCGAGGATCAGGAGATCCCGCGTCAGACCGCGTACAACGTGCCGCTGGAACTGGCGTACACCGCGATCCCGTTCGTGCTGATCGCCGTGATGTTCTACTTCACCGTCATCGTCCAGAACAAGGTCGAGACGAAGGAAGACAACCCGGCAGTCGTCGTCGATGTGACGGCGTTCCAGTGGAACTGGAAGTTCGGCTACAACTCGGTCAACGTCGGCGGCAAGCAGCTCGTCGACGCGAAGGACTCGACGAAGGGCACTGCGTTCGATCTGCAGATCCCGAAGTTCCGCGAGCATGACGGCGAGCAGGTCGAGATCAAGGGCGCTGCGGGCGGCCGTTCGAACGAAGAGCGCAAGTACCTGTCGTTCGACAAGATCGAGACCCTCGGATCGTCGTCCGAGATCCCGATCCTGGTGCTTCCGACGAACACCCGCATCCAGTTCGATCTCGCGGCCGCCGACGTCGTCCACTCGTTCTGGGTTCCCGAGTTCCTCTTCAAGCGCGACGTGATGCCGTTCCCTGAGCAGAACCACACGGATTCGTCGTTCCAGATCAGTGGCATCGACCGTGAGGGCGCCTTCGTCGGACGTTGCGCCGAGATGTGCGGCACGTACCACGCGATGATGAACTTCGAGGTCCGCGCCGTGAGCCCGCAGGTGTTCGCGCAGTACATCAACTACCGCAATGCGAATCCGGACGCCTCGAACTCGGATGCTCTGCAGGCCGTGTGCCAGCAGCCGCGCTCGGTGACGACCGTTCCGTTCGACACGCGCCGCGTCTCGAACGGCACCACGCCGGACAACCTCGGCGACGCCAACAACACTGCTCTGGCCGGATGCACCCCGGCCAAGGAGGCTACGAACTGATGAAGATCGAAGCACGTCTCTTTGAGGTCCTCGCAGTCTTCTTCATCCTGATGGGTGTGATCTACGCGGTCTGCACGTTCTACTTCCGGACCGGTGTCGAATGGGCAGGCGTGACCTGCATGTTCTTCGCGGGCGGCCTGGCTCTGATCGCCGGAACGTACTTCCGGTTCGTCGCACGTCGCGTCGAGATCCGTCCCGAGGACTACGACGACGCCGAGATCGAGGACGGCGCCGGTGAACTGGGCTTCTTCAGCCCGCACAGCTACTGGCCCATCGCGATCGCCGCGGGCGCGTCGCTCTTCGCGATCGGTTTCGCGACCGGCAACTTCTGGTTCTCGATCACCATGGTCGCCGTGATCCTCGCCGCAGTCGCGGGCCTCGTGTTCGAGTACCACGTGGGACCCGAGAAGCACTGACGCACAACGCATCACCTGACGAAGCCGCACCCGACTACCGGGTGCGGCTTCGTCATACCCACGAGTTGTCGGCCGAGGAGAGATCGGCGCTCCTGACGTTCCTGTACGAGGCGTTCGACGGGGACTTCGCCGACTCGGACTTCGACCACGCGCTCGGCGGTGTCCACGTGTTCGCGGAGGACGAGTCCGGGATCGTCGGTCATGCGTCCGTGGTGCAACGCCAGATGATGGTGGGCGACACCGTGCTCCGCGCGGGCTACGTCGAGGCGGTCGCGGTCGCCGCGCGAATGCGCCGTCGAGGGATGGGCGACACCCTGATGACGCACGTCTACGGCATCGTCGTCGGGGCCTACGATCTGGGCGTGCTGGGGGCGTCGGACGACGGTATGCCCCTCTATCTCCGCCGCGGCTGGACGCCGTGGACGGGACCGCTGGGTGCGTTGACACCGGATGGTCTGACGATGACCCCGGACGACGAGGGTGCGATCCTCGTCCTCACGACCGGACTCGGCGCCGACGTGGACAGTTCGACCCGCCTCGTGTGCGACTGGCGGTCCGGCGACCTCTGGTGATCGCGGGAATGCTGGTGGTGCCCGGTTTCGACACGGCCCTGCGCTACCGCTCCGTTCCGGCTCAACCACCGCGTCGGGGCTGTTCAATCGCGATGTGTGGGGGATGTCCGCGGGTCTGTTCGGGGTGGTTGAGCCGACTCCGAGGCGCCAGCCGAGGCGTCGTGTCGAAACCGGGTGAGTTCCGCTGGGTCTGATCCGAGGGCGCTATCGCCAATGCTGTTCGGTTAGGGAGTTGACCTGCGTGCGGACCCCGGGCGCGAGCCCTTCGATCCGCCCGGACGTGCTATCGGCATCTGGCGGGCGAGGCCGGGGTCGATCTGTTCCGGCGAATGATCGCGGCCGGCTGGATCAGTTGTTCACTCTCGGTTGGCTGGTGCGCGGCCGCATCCCGCGGACTGTCCGAGTGACGGCCGACGGCGAGATCGGTCTGCAAGCTCCTGCCCGAGTCATCTGTCTCCACATTCAGTAGCGTCACGTCTACCCGAGGGCGATCTTCCCTCGGGCTCCAATCTCAGTACTGAGATTGGAGCCCCGGACCGGTCCGGGGTAGGGGAGAGGGGTCCGGAGACACGAGAGAGGCCGCCTCGCGGATGCGAGGCGGCCTCTGCCGGTGGAACTGTGAGCCGTCAGGCGAGCGGGTTGCCGCCCTTCTCCTGAAGCTCGGTGAGCGCCTTCTTCTCGGCCTCGTGCTGGTCGTGAGCGACGCGACGGTTGATCGCCTGCTCCTCGGCCGAGTCGGGGACGAGAACCGTGCCGGAGCCGGGGGCGCCTGCCGAGCCGAGCTTGTTCATGCGCTTCGGCAGGGCTGCACCCTCGTAGGGCAGCGGGATCGGGTGGCCGTGATCGTCGACCGGTCCGAGCGGCTGGTGGATCTCGATGTACTCGCCCTTGGGCTGACGACGGATGATGCCCGTCTCGATGCCGTGGGAGAGGACGTCGCGGTCGCTGCGCTGCAGAGACAGTGCCCAGCGGTACGTGATGAAGTACACCAGCGGCGGCAGGACGATCAGTCCGATGCGGCCCATCCACGTCGTCGCGTTCAGCGAGATGTGGAACTTCAGGGCGATGATGTCGTTCATGCACATCAGCGTCAGGATGATGTAGAACGTCAGTGCCATCGCGCCGGTGGCCGTGCGCACCGGGGTGTCGCGCGGACGCTGCAGCAGGTTGTGGTGAGCGTCGTCGCCGGTGAGCTTCTTCTCGATCCACGGGTACGCGACCAGGAGAGTGATCACGACGCCGATCACGACGACGACCCAGAAGATGGCCGGGATCGTGTAGTGGCCGAGGTAGAGCTCCCACGGAGGCATCAGTCGAGCGAAGCCGTCCGTCCACATCATGTAGATGTCGGGCTGCGAACCCGCCGAGACCTGCGCCGGGTTGTACGGGCCGATGTTCCAGACCGGGTTGATCTGGAAGATGCCAGCCATGACGGCGAGGACGCCGAACACGATCGCGAAGAAGGCACCGCCCTTGGCGGCGAACATCGGGAGGATGCGGACGCCGACGACGTTCTTCTCGGTGCGGCCGGGGCCGGGGAACTGCGTGTGCTTCTGGTACCAGACGAGCGCCAGGTGAGCGCCGATCAGGGCCAGGATGATGGCCGGGAACAGCAGAACGTGCAGCACGTACAGGCGCGGGATGATGATGTCGCCGGGGAAGTCTCCGCCGAACAGCGCCCAGTGGACCCAGGTGCCGACGAGCGGAATGCCCAGGACGATGCCCGACATGGCGGCGCGGACGCCCGTTCCCGACAGGAGATCGTCGGGGAGCGAGTAGCCGAAGAAGCCCTCGAACATCGCCAGCAGCAGCAGGAAGCAGCCGATGACCCAGTTCGCCTCACGCGGACGACGGAACGCGCCGGTGAAGAAGATGCGCATCATGTGCAGGATGATCGACGCCGCGAACAGCAGCGCTGCCCAGTGGTGGATCTGGCGGACGAACAGGCCTCCGCGGACCTCGAACGAGAGGTTCAGCGTGGTCTCGTACGCGCGGCTCATGGTGACGCCGTTGAGCGGCTGGTACGCACCGTCGTACACGACGTGCGCCATCGACGGGTCGAAGAAGAACGTGAGGTAGACGCCCGACAGCAGCAGGATGACGAAGCTGTACAGCGAGACCTCGCCCAGCATGAACGACCAGTGCGTGGGGAAGACCTTGTTGATCTGGCGGCGCATGCCCGCGGCCAGGTGATACCTCGAGTCGATCTCTTCTGCCTGCGTGGCGAGGCGATCGGCGATCGTCATGACTTACGCTCCCAGAATGCCGGTCCGACGGGCTCGATGAAGTCGCCGCCGTTGATCTTGGTGTTGGCGACCATGTAGCCCTGGTTGTTGACAGAGATAGGCAGCTGAGCGAGTGCACGGGCAGCGGGACCGAAGACCGGCTTGCCGTACTCGAGCGCGTTGAACTGCGACTGGTGGCAGGGGCACAGGATGCGCTGCGTCTGCTGTTCGTACAGCGACGTCGGGCAACCGAGGTGGCTGCAGACCTTCGTGTAGGCGTAGTACTCGCCGAAGTTGAAGTCTTCCTGGCCCTTGCGCTTGATGACCTTGGCGTTGTCCTCGGGGCGCAGACGGATCAGCATCACCGGGTTGCGGACGGCACGCAGGCCTTCGAGCAGCTTGTGACGGGAGTGCTCGGTCTCGCCGTAGCCGTCCGAGACGCGCCACGGGAACACGGTCTCCATCGCGCCCGCGTCGAGATCTTCCGGCCGGACCAGGACGACCTGGTACGGGTTGCCGGTGTCGCGACGGAGGAAGACGGTCTCGCCGGGCCTCGTGTTGTTGAGCGTCGACCAGCCCGAGTGCCACAGTTCGGAGTTCTCGCGCTTGGCCCACGGGTTCTTGATGAATCCGCCGATGGCTGCGACGCCGGCCGAGAGGCCGATGGCTCCGAGACCGAAGACTGCCGAACCGATGATCACCTTGCGGCGGGGGAGCGTGCTGGTCTGCAGCGTGTCGTTGAGTTCAGCGACGATCGTCTGCTTGTCGACCTCGGACGATCCGCCGTCGTGACGGTCCTGCACCGAGATCTCGGACGGGATGAACCGCTTCGAGACCTGGATGACGCCGAAACCGAACGCCAGGATCGCGCCGCCGAACGTGACGCCGAGCAGCGGGGTGTAGAACGTGTACGCCCAGTAGTTCGGATCGTCGGGCATGGCGAATTCCCAGTGATTGAACAGGAAGACGACCAGGCCCGCGAGAGCGAGCACACCCGCGATGGTGAACCATGCGGCGACGGTGAACTCGGCGCGCTTCTCCGCGCGCGTGCCCGGCTCGGGGAAACGCTCGGGGCGGTGGATGATCTCTACACCGTCGAGGTTCGTGCCGAGGCGGACCTTCTCCTCATGGGACATCGCCGCAAGTTCTTCTGCGGACGGGAGGTCCTTATTCGAGTCGCTCAATTTCGTGATCCAATCCACATGGCGCCTGCGACGATGGCCGCTGCGCCGACAACCCACATGGTCAGACCCTCAGAGGCCGGACCGAAACCGCCGAGTCCGAGACCACCGCTGGGATTCGAGGAGTCCGCGTAGCGGATGTAGCCGATGATGTCCTCTTTGTCCTCGACCGACAGCTGCCGGTTGGAGAACTTCGGCATGTTCTGCGGCCCGGTGAGCATCGCCGTGTAGAGCTGCTGCGGGTTCACGTCGGTCAGCGGGGGAGCGAACTTGCCGCCGGACAGGGCGCCGCCACGACCGGTGAAGTTGTGGCACGACGCGCAGTTGAGGCGGAACAGCTCGGAACCGCGACCGAGGTCGGTGCCCTTGAGCTGATCCATCTTGAGCTCGGGGAAGCCGTTCTTGTCGCGCTTGGGCTGGCCGTTCTCGTCGAGGACGTACGCGGCGCGCGGGCCGCCGCCCATCGCCTGGATGTAGGCGCCGAGCTGGTCGATCTGAGCCTCGGTGAACTTGGCGGGCTTGCGCTGCGCCTGCGCCTCGCCGCGGGCGGCGGGCATGCGGCCGGTCGAGACCTGGAAGTAGACGGCGGCGTCGCCGACACCCATCAGCGACGGACCGCGGTCCGGCACGCCTTCGAGGTTGGCGCCGTGGCAGGTGATGCACGAGGTCTCGTACAGCTGCTTGCCGGTCTTGATCAGCGCGACCTGCTTGTCGTCAGCGGTTGCGACCTGCGGCTTCGGGCTGATGAAGCCGGCGATCAGGCCGGTGGCGACGAGGCCGAGGAAGAGGAAGAGGGTGCCGGCGGCACGGCGACGCAGCTTGCGGCGCGACTTGGCGCGCGCTCCCGCATTCTTGGCGTCGCTCGGTTCCGGCGAACTCGGTGGAGATGATCTCATCGGTGACTCTCTACTAAGCGGTTGGACTGGTTACTGGTGGACCGACATCGTCGGTCCTGGTGCCGCCGGGGGCTATCGGATGAAGTAGATGACCACGAAGAGGGCGATCCACACGACGTCGACGAAGTGCCAGTAGTACGACACGACGATCGCTGCAGTCGCCTGGGCGGGGGTGAACTTGGACAGACGCGTGCGGATCAGCAGGTACACGAAGGCGATGAGACCGCCGATGACGTGCATGCCGTGGAAGCCGGTCGCCATGTAGAAGACCGAGCCGTACGCGTTCGACGAGAGCGTCAGGCCCTCGTTGACGAGGCTGTAGTACTCGTACGCCTGACCGGCCACGAAGAACGCGCCCATGGCGAGGGTGAGGGTGTACCAGCGACGAAGGCCGTACACGTCACCCCGCTCAGCTGCGAAGACGCCGTACTGGCAGGTCACCGAGCTGAGGATCAGCACGGTGGTCACCGGCACGGCCAGCCACAGATTGAGGTGCGCCGGCGGCTGAGGCCAGCCGTCGGAGGCGTTGGCCCGCGCGACGAAGTACATCGCGAACAGGCCGGCGAAGAACATCAACTCGCTCGACAACCACACGATGGTGCCGACGCTGACCATGTTCGGACGGTTCAGCGAGTGCACGCGTGAGGTGATGGCGGTTCCGGAGTTACCCACAGCGCTAGTCACAACATGAAGTATGACGGTTCGTAGTAAGCGATTTCCACCTGGGTAGGGAAATTGGGTGTGCTGTTCTTCGCGCTGCAGGTAGAGGCGCTGTTCCGGGGCCCATCGGCGTGTCCGGCGGGGATGCGCCGGTCGACGCCGATCTGGTTAGGTCGTGGGCATGAACATGCAGGCGTCCGACGGCGGTGGGCTGCGAGCGCGACTGGGTCGGCTCCTCGGCGGCAAGCGCTCGTCGGGCCGAGTCCCCGCAGTCGACGACCAGGACCTCGTGGTGGTCGTGACCAGTCTCGACGACACGTCGGCGTCGTCGACCGTCCTGGACGACGCAGGCTTCTCGTCGAGTGGTCCGGTGGTGCTGCGTCACCACGTGGAGCTGCCGCCGGAGTCGGTGGAGGCCGCGGTGGCGTCGGCCGGTCTGGAAGGCTACGTTCGGACGACGGTCGACGGATTGCGCGCCGCCGACGGATTCGTGCTGATCGGATTGGCTCGGGTGCAGGTCGTCGATGCGCGGACCGTGTCGCAGGAACGGTCGCGGACCGCGAGTCTGGCGTCCCGCAACGGAGGCCGCACCGTCGGGTGGGCGTTGCTGGACGTCCCGTCGGAGCCCGTCGATAGGGTGGAGCGGTGAGCACGTCCGCGAAGAGCACCCCGCAGTACACCTGGCCGCAGATCCTCGGCAAGGCGACCGACGGCCTCGACCTCAGCGTCGACGAGGCGTCGTGGGCCATGCGTGAGATCATGTCCGACTCGGCCACCGGCGCCCAGATCGCGGCGTTCGGCGTCGGACTCAAGATGAAGGGCGTCGCCCCGTCCGAACTGCGCGGCCTGTCGGACACCATGCTGGCCCTCGCCAACCGTATCGACTTCGACGGCGACGCCGTCGACATCGTCGGCACCGGAGGCGACCGCTCCCACACCGTCAACATCTCCACCATGACGTCGGTCGTGGTGGCGGCGGCGGGAGTACGGGTCGTCAAACACGGCAACCGCGCGGCGTCGTCCAAGAGTGGCGGCGCGGACGTCCTCGAAGCGCTCGGCGTCGCCATCACGCTGGGCCCCGACGCGGTGAGCCGGTGCCTCGCCGAGGTCGGCATCGGGTTCTGTTTCGCCCCGGTGTTCCACCCGGCGTTCCGATTCACCGGTCCGCCGCGCAAGGAGATCGGCATCCCGACGGTCTTCAACGTCCTCGGGCCCCTGACCAACCCGGCGGCTCCGAAGGCGGGCCTCATCGGCTGCGCGTTCGCCGATCTCGCCCCGGTTCTCGCCGAGGCGTTCGCCGGTCGCGGCAACCGCACTCTCGTGGTGCGCGGCGACGACGGGCTCGACGAACTGACGACCACCACGACATCGACCGTCTGGCAGGTGCTCGACGGCCAGGTCACCACGCTGTCGCTCGACCCGCGCGACCTCGGCATCGAACTGGTGGAACTGTCGGCCCTTCAAGGCGGCGACGCGAGCCTGAACGCGGAGATCGCGCGCACCCTGTTCGCGGGCGCGCCCGGCCCGGTGCGCGACGCCGTGACGCTCAATGCGGCCGCGGCGCTCGTCGCATACGAACAGTCGTCGGTGTTCGACGACGCGGGCTTCCTCGACGCGCTGCGGTCGGCGAAGGCGCGGGTGGACGAGGTGCTCGACTCCGGTGCGGCCGCCCGACTCCTCGCCGACTGGGCGTCGGTCAGCACCGCGCTCGCCTGAGCATGCCGGAACCGTCGTCCCGCGGCGTCCTGCGCCCGCAACGGCTGCCGGAGTTCCACCGGATCCCCGCCGTCGGCGCCGCGGCCGGCGCGGTCCGCTGGTTCTGGATCTCGCGATGGGACCTCGCGGACGGGGAGTCGTCGACGCAGGACGTCATCGGCTTCCCCGCGATGAACCTCGTCGTCGAGGGCGACGCGGCCGTGATCTCCGGCGCCACGACACGACTGTCGGCCCGCGTCCTCACCGGAGCAGGTTGGGCGGTGGGCGCATTGCTGCGGCCGACGGCGGTCGGCTGGCTCGGGGTGAGTCCCGCGGCCGTCGTCGACCGGGTGGAACCGGTGGAACTGCCCGATCTCGTCGCGGCGGTCGGAGCGGCGATGCCCGATCCCGCGGCCGCGGCCGGGGTGTTCGGCGAGTTCGTCGCCGCGGGGGTCGGCACGCCGTCGGACGACGCGGTCCTCGCCGACCGGATCGCGACCGTCATCGAGGGCGACTCGGAGATCGTGAGCGTCGACGACGTCGCGGGCAGCGTCGGAACGAGCGCCCGCACCGTCCAACGGTTGACGCTCCGCTTCACCGGCCTCACCCCGGTGGCGTTGATCCGTCGTCGGCGTCTTCAAGAAGCGGCCGAGCTCGTGCGCGACAGTCCGCGCGCATCGCTCGCCGACATCGCGGCCGCGACCGGCTTCAGCGATCACGCACACCTCACTCGGGAGTTCACGCGAGTCCTCGGATTCACGCCGAGCGCGTATCGCGGGAACTGACCGACACGTTCGTGTCGCGAATCGTCAAGCGTCGACGCCGGCGGCGGCCCTAACGTCGACACCATGACAGAGAACAACTCTTCCGAATCCACCGTCGGTGTCACCGGCGACCACACGATCGACGGCAGACCCGTCGGCTACACGTCGCTGACGCCGTTCATCGCGGTCACCGACGCCGCGGCCGCGATCGGCTTCTACCGACGAGTGTTCGGCGCGGAACTGGTCGCCGCCACCGAGATGGGCGGCGTCGTCGCACACGCCGACCTCGACTTCGGCGTCGGACGCCTCCAACTCGGCGAGGTCAACCCCGAGTACCACCTGGTCGCCGGGCCCGGAGGCGACGACGTCTGCTTCTCGTTGGCGCTCTACGTGACGGATGTCGACGCGGTGGTGCAACGGGCGGTCGCCGACGGCGCCGTCGTCCGTGAGCCGGCCGCCCAATTCGTGTCCGGCGACCGCTTCGCGAGCATCAGGGACCCGTACGGCATCCGCTGGTCGGTGATGACCCGCACCGTCGACATCAGCGACGAGGAGAGCGCCCGCCGCGTCGACGAGTGGGCCGCGTCAATCTAGTCGTCACCGATGGAGAAGCCGCCCTCGACTTCGGCGCTCGCGTAGCTGCGGAACGCGATGTGGGTGGCGCTGGAGACCACTCCGGGCAGGCGGTTGATCTTCGCGGTCACGACGTCGGCGATGTCGTCGTGGGTTCGCACGCGGATCTTGGCGATCAGGTCGACGTCGCCCGCGCATGAGTACACCTCGGTGACGCCGGGGATGTTCGCGACCGCCTGCGCGGTCTCGGGAATCTGGTGGATGTCGGCCCCGATGAGAACGATGGCGGTGATCATGGGTTCACCTTAATACCGAGTGCGGTCCGGCTCGTCGCGTGCTCGACGGGCGGATCGCGCGAACTCGGACCACTTGGCGGCCGAACCGACGGGCAGGCCGATGCCGCCGCTCGCCGACACCAGCCGGGAACCGGGCTGAGCCATCCACCGGTCGATCAGTGCGACCTCCTCTGACGGCGCACCGGACAGCGGGCCGTCGTCGTCCGGAGCGAGGACGGTGGACGCACTCGCCACCATCGCGTCCACGATCGGCATCGGAGACACCCCGCGCCGGGCGTGTGCGGCGCCCGCGAGCCTGCCGTACCGGACCGCGCTGAAATGCCAGCCGCCGTTCCCGTCGGGTCGGGCGACGACGAACTCCTCGAGCCGAGCGATCGCCCGGAGTCGCTGACAGCGGGCCAGAGCCTCGACGGTGGCGGCCATGCGGTCGCGCGCCCGCGCCGCGGACTCGAAACGTCGGAGCTCGGACAGTCTCTCCAGACGTCGATGCAGGTCGACGAGCAACTCGTCCGACGCCCCCGCCATCAGGGCTCTCGCCGCTTCGGCGCGGCACAGGTAGTCGGGGAGGGTCTGCGGCCGATCGCTGGCCGCGTGGCACAGGTCGGGTCGGTGGGCGACGAGCGGGTCGGGTCGAGAGTCGGCGGGCTCGTCGCCCGGGCAGAAGTGATGGTCGGCCCGCTTCAGGTTCTGCGTGCACGACCGGAGCCCCGCAGCCGCGCTCATGACATCGGCGATGTCGGCGGCACTGGCCCGGCCCGCGATCGGGCCGATCGAGTCGGCCGACGGAGTCCGGCCGACCGTCAGGCGCGGGAACCGCTCCTCGGTGAGCGTGATCCACCATCCGCGATGCGGATTGCGCGACTTCCGGTTGTAGACGGGCTTGTGAGCGGCGAGCAACGTCAATTCACGTACGCCGGCCTCCAGATCGTGTGCGCACACCACATGGTCGACCCTGATCGCGAGGGCGATCATCTCGCCCATCCGGGCGCGGGTGTCCGAGCCGGAGAAGTACGACGTCACTCGGCGTCGCAGATCGACGGCGGTGCCGACGTACAGGACCTCGTCGCCCGGACCCCGGAACAGGTAGACGCCGGGGGCGTGGGGGAGTCCGGCGGCCAGCTCGCGTTTGGCGCGCATGGCCGGCGTGGCCTTCGGAAGGTAGTCGGTGAGGTCGCGCAGGGTGTGCACGCCGCGGTTGCCGACGCGTTCGAGGAGCCGGTGGAAGACGTCTACGGTGGCCCTGGCGTCGTCGAGAGCGCGGTGCGTCGGTCGGACTGACACGTCGAACAGTTCGGCCAGCGCCGAGAGCTTCACGCTCGGCGCCTCCTCGTGCGTCAGGATGCGCCGGGCCATCGCGACCGTGCACAGCGATGTGGTGAACGGCCACGGCAGATTCATCCTGGCCGCGGACTTGCGGAGGAACGCGGTGTCGAACCGGGCGTTGTGCGCGACGAGGATCGATCCCCGCGCGAACTCGGCGAACGCGGGCAGGACCTCCTCGATCGGGGGAGCGTCGTATGTCATCGCCGTGGTGATGCCGGTCAGCGCGACGATCTGCGGGGGGATCTCACGTCCGGGGTCGACGAGGGTGGCGAACTCCCCGAGGACCTCCCCGCCGCGGATCTTGACCGCACCGATCTCGGTGATCACGTCGTCGTCCGAACTGCCGCCGGTGGTCTCGAGGTCGACGACGACCAGTGTCGTGTCGAACAAGGAGCGGTCGGCGAAGGCGTCGTGGTCGATGTCTGCGAACGACAGCTGGCCGGTGTTCATGGCCGGGACGCTACGTCGGCCCTCCGACAATTCCGTTGCGCCCGGAGCACGCGTCGGTGATTGTCGGAGGGTGCTCGTAGTCTGCAGTCGACATCGAGTCTGGCACGCACGATGACCGTGTCGATAACGGTCGGAGAACGGCGGCGAACCGCCCGTGTCACAGAATGAGAGGCGGATCACAGTGCTGATCGACTGCACCGCGTGCCCTGCGCGTAACCGGGAGTGTGACGACTGCATGATGCAGGTGCTCTTCGACCCCGTTACCAGCGGGTATGTAACAGATCGGGGAGTGGGCGAGATGTTTGCTGCGGTCGATGTGTTCGTCGCCACGGACATGATTTCGGCCGAAACCGCCCATGCGGCCAGGGGTGCTGTCCGTGCAGGTCACGACGGTTTTCACGAGAAGGGCCCGGACTGGCTCCGAGCGGTCTGACACGGCGTCGGGTCGGAATTGTGCCGGACCCGGTAGACATCGCTGTCGGGGTTTCGTAATCTTTTCGAGACTTTCCACTAAGGGTGATCCCCCACCGGAGATCGGCCGGAGAGTCACCGCCTAATCGCCCCCACCCTCCGGGGGCGTACCGGGGAACCACTTCCTTTTCGGCGGCGTGTGCGAACGCGCTGGTGAGAATCGGGGTGAATCGCGGTCCGGGTCCACCACGACCCGTGAACGCGTAGGGCCATCTCTTCCGGCCCGAATCCGACAGCTAACCCGGTCGGCGGACAGGGAGAAACAACAAGGAGTACGTAGTTCAGTGGCTAAACACCGTATGGACAAGCCTCAGACCGGCGCTTTCAAGGCCGCCACGACGGCTGTGGTCGCAGGCTCGATCGCCCTCGGCGGATCGCTTGCACTCGCAGCTGCGCCTGCTGACGCCGCACCGATCAAGATCCCGAACGTCGGCACCTTCGACGTTCCGGACAACCTGCTTCCGGGCAATCTGAAGGCCCCCAAGCTCGACGGCAACTTCGGCACGCCGCAGCAGGTCCGCGCCAAGAAGGCCCTTGCCGCGGCCGAGTCGAAGATCGGCTCGCCCTACGTGTACGGCGCCGCAGGCCCCAACGCCTTCGACTGCTCGGGACTCACCTCGTGGGCCTACAAGCAGGCAGGCAAGATCATCCCGCGCGACAGCTACGGCCAGATGGGCGGCGGCACTCCCGTCGCATCGCTGGCGCAGGCCAAGCCCGGCGACATCCTCATCTTCAACGGTGGCGGCCACGCCGGCATCTACGCGGGCAACGGCGTCATGGTTCACTCCTCGACCGAGGGCGTGCCGGTGCAGCGCGCCAAGGTCAACACCATGAGCCTCACCGCGATCCGTCGCTACTGAGCGACGCGACAAGCGAATAACGGACTTCTCGGGCGGGACAGGCGCAGATTAGCGCCTGGCCCGCCCGACCGGTATGAAGGATCGTGTGGTGAATCAGATCAAACGTGACCGGAAGCGCGCGATGACGCGCGCTGCCGTGCTGGGAAGCGTTGTCGCGGCCACTGCCACGCTGTTGCCCGTGCCGCCGACCGTGGTCGCGGACCCGGTCCGCAACGCCGACCAGATCCTGGCGCGCTACCGACAGCTGTCGACCGACGCCGAGCGGACCGCGGAGGCGATGAACGCCGCGCAGGTCGAGTACAACAAGCAGCGCAAAACCGTCGTGCGCGAGCGCCGTGCGTCCGTCGACGCGACGAAGAAGCTCGACGCGATGCAGAGCGAGATGGACGACGCGCAGACCAAGGTCGACGCGCTGGCCCGTGCCAGCTACCGCGGCGCACGAGTGAACCGGCTGTACGCGATGCTCGTCAGCGACTCCCCGCAGAGCCTGCTCGACAACATGTCCGGCCTGGAGATCATGTCCCGTCAGGCGGCGACCGACCTGCGCACCGTCACCGAGACCGCCAAGCGCACCCGTCAGGCGCGCGTCGACGCCGACAACGCCGCGGCCGCGGCCCGGACGGCCGTCGCGGAGGCCGAACGCCATCGTGGCGAACTCCAGACCAAGCAGGCCGACCTGCAGCTCGAGGCCGTCCAGATCCGGGCGATCTACAAGTCGCTGACCGGCAAGCAGCTCGCCGCGCTTCGCGGCCCCAAATACCAGTTCGACGCGAGCGCGGTGCCGAAAGGCACGTCGCCCGAGTTGATCGCCGTGCAGGCGGCCTTGTCGCGCATCGGCGACCCGTACGTGTGGGGGGCGACGGGACCGAACCAGTTCGACTGTTCGGGTCTCATGCTGTGGGCCTACAAGCAGGCCAAGCGGACCATCCCGCGGACCAGCGAGGCACAGCTGGCGGGCGGAACCCCGGTGGCGCGCAAAGACCTGCAACCCGGCGACCTGATCATCTACTACTCGAGCGCGTCCCACGTCGGCATGTACGTCGGCGACGGATTCGTGATCCATGCGTCGACGTTCGGCGTCCCGGTCGCCGTCGTGCCGATCGACAAGGCCGGCCCGTACAACGCCGCGCGACGGTACTGAGTGAGCACCCACCGCGGCAACGCCGCGCTGGCCGTCGTCGTGGCGGCCGCCGTGTCGATCGGCGGCCTGAGCGCATGTTCGGCCGCCGACGATGCGTCACCGGCGTCGTCGGCCGCGTCCAGCACCCCCCTCAACCCGTTCGAGCAGCAACGGTCGGACGGCGTCACCGCGCTGCTCGACCAGCTGTCGTCGGTCCTGAAGAACGGCGACACCGCAGGCCTCGACGCCCTCATCGACGCGTCGGCTCCCGCGGGATTCCGTGCGCGCATGCACACCATCGCGTCGTCGTTCGCGGCCAAGGGCGACCGCGACAAGCGCGGCGGCCCGCTGTCTGCGTCCACGTTCAGCTACCGGCTGGCGCCCAACACGGGTTCCGAGCGTCTTCTCGGGGCCGACTGGGCGTCGCGCCTGGAAGCGCAGGGGAGCACCGACACGTGGGTCAATCCCGTCGAGTTGTCGTACTCGTTGGGCGGTGAGCACAGTCCCGGCCTCGCCGAGCCCGTCGTCACCTTGTCGGAGACGATGACGTTCGCGCGTTACGACGACGACTGGAAGGTGGTCGGCGACGGCACTCTGGCCCTCGATCCGACGCCGACGACGATCGCGTCGCCGGGGCCCGCCGAGGTCGGGCCGTGGGAGTACCGCGGCCTCGCGGCCTCGGACGTGGTGACCGCGGGCGGCGTCTCGACGGTGCTGTCGTACCCGAAGACCGACGTCACCGTCGCCAATGCGCGCAAGATACTGCCCGCCGCGGTCCGTGCCGTCGACGAGTTCTGGGGCGACGGATGGCAGCGTCGTGCCGCCGTCGTCGCCACCGGCGACTCGGCCGAGTTCGCGGGACTGACCCGCACCAAAGCGGCCGACACCACCGTGGCCGCCGCGGCCACCGTCTTCTCGCGCATCGACAAGCAGGCGCGGCAGGTGATCGGCCAGCGCATCGTCCTGTCCCCGAACGCGGGCTCACTGTCCGAACCCGCGCTCGCGGTGGTCCTGCGCCACGAGTTGATGCACGTCGCGACCCGTCTGATCACGGCCGAGAACGCGCCGCTGTGGCTCACCGAGGGCGTCCCCGAGTACGTCGGACGCCGCGGGACCTACCGTGAGTTCGTCGACGCGGCGCCGGAGCTCGCCGCGGCCGTTGCGGGCGGTGACGTTCCGAAGACCCTGCCCGCCGATTCGACGTTCGCCGTCGACTCCGACGCCGCTCGGGTCGCGTACCAGAGCGCGTGGTCGTTCGCCGCGTTCATCGCCGACAAGTTCGGCGACGCCAAGCTGAAAGCCCTCTACGTCGGTGTCGCGAAGGGCGGCGACACACCGACCCAGGACGCCGCGATCAGGTCCGCCGTCGGGCAGGACAAGTCGACTCTGGTCACACAATGGCAGGCGTGGCTGAAGGAGAAGGTCCGCTGATGCGGCGGACGCTGCTCGTGACCAACGACTTCCCGCCGCGGCCGGGTGGGATCCAGTCGTACCTGGAGAACATGCTGCGGTTCCTGCCGCCCGACGAGGTGATCGTCTACGCGCCGAAGTGGAAGGGCTGCGAGGCCTACGACGCCGCGGCGCCGTACCGCATCGTCCGGCATCCCACCACGCTGATGCTGCCGACCCCGTCCGTCGCCCGTCGCGCGGCCCGGCTGGTGCGCGAGCACGACGTGCGCACCGTCTGGTTCGGGGCGGCGGCTCCGCTCGCCGTCCTCGGTCCGCGCCTGCGTCGCGCGGGAGCCGAACGGATCGTCGCCAGCACGCACGGGCACGAGGTCGGCTGGTCGATGCTCCCCGGAGCCCGACAGGTCCTCGGCTACATCGGACGGCACACCGACGTCGTCACATATGTCAGCAGATACACGCGCAGCCGGTTCGCCGCCGCGTTCGGGCGCGACGCCGCACTCGAGTACGTGTCGTGCGGAGTGGACGTCGAACGGTTCGCGCCCGACCCTGTCGCACGCCTCGAACTGCGGGAACGCTACGGCATCGGGGACGCTCCGGTCGTCCTGTGCCTGTCCCGGCTCGTGCCGCGCAAAGGCCAGGACGTGCTGATCGAATCGTGGCCGACCGTGCTCGGCGAGGTACCGGACGCCCGGCTGGTGATCGTCGGCGGCGGCCCGTACGGCGACGACCTGCGAGAGCTGGCCGACAAGACCGGTGTGGCCGACTCGGTGTTGTTCACCGGATCGGTGCCCGCAGACGAACTGCCCACACATCACGCGATGGCCGACGTGTTCGCGATGCCGACTCGGACCCGCGGACGCGGGCTCGACGTCGAAGGACTCGGGATCGTGTTCCTCGAGGCGTCGGCGAGCGGTGTCCCCGTCGTCGCGGGCGACTCCGGCGGTGCGCCGGAGACGGTGCGCGAAGGGGAGACGGGCACCGTCGTCGACGGTCGCGACCGTGCCGGGGTCGCGGGCGCGATCATCACGATCCTCACCGATCCGGTCCTCGCCGCGGCGATGGGGGAGAACGGTCGGGCGTGGGCGGTCGACAACTGGCAGTGGAGCCGACAGGCGGCCCGCCTCATGCGCCTCCTCTGACCCGGAAACACAGACGCCCCCGTTCCATCGAACGGGGGCGTCTGACGTCAGTGGCCGCGACTACTTCTTGTACAGCGCTTCGATGTCGGCGGCGAACTTCTCGGCGACGACGTTGCGCTTCACCTTGAGGGTCGGGGTGAGCTCACCGGTCTCCTCGGTGAAATCGGACGGGAGGATCCGGAACTTCTTGATCGCCTCGGCGTGCGACACGGACGCGTTCGCCGCGTCGACGGCCTCCTGGACCTCGGCGCACAGCTGCGGGTCGGTCGCGAGGTCGGCGACGGACGCGTTCGCGTCCTTGCCGTTCCGGGCCTTCCATCCCACGAACGTCTCGGGGTCGATCGTGATCAGCGACGCGACGAAGGGCCGCTGATCGCCGACGACCATCGCCTGCGAGACGAGCGCGTGGGTCCGCATGATGTCCTCCATCGGCGCGGGGGAGACGTTCTTGCCGCCCGCGGTCACGATGATCTCCTTCTTGCGGCCGGTGATGCGCAGGTAGCCGTCGGAGTCGAGGCTGCCGAGGTCGCCGGTGTGGAACCACCCGTCGGTGATGGCGCCCGCGGTCGCCTCCTCGTTCTGCCAGTAGCCGGCGAACACGACCTCGCCGGACAGGAGGATCTCGCCGTCGTCGCCGATCCGGACGCTGTTGCCGGGCAGCGGGCGTCCGACGGTGCCGACCCGCACGTTGCCGGGGGTGTTGACGCACACCGCCGCGGTCGTCTCGGTCAGACCGTAGCCCTCGTAGACGGGAATGCCGACACCGCTGAAGAAGTGTCCGAGGTAGGGCCCGAGCGGGGCTCCGCCCGAGATCGCCATCTCGCACTGGCCGCCGAGCGCGCCGCGCAACTTCGAGTAGACGAGCTTGTCGAACAGGGCGTGCTTGCCGCGGAGCACCAGGCCCGGCTTCTGGCCGGACTGAACGGCCTTCGAGTACTCGACGGCGGTGTCGGCGGCGAGATCGAAGATCTTGCCCTTGCCGTCGTCGTGCGCACCCTGGCGCGCCGAGTTGAACACCTTCTCGAAGACTCGTGGGACGGACAGGATCAGCGACGGACGGAACTGCGAGAACGTCGGCAGGAGATCCTTGATGTTGTTCGTGTACCCGACCTCGACGCCCGCCTCGATCGCGACGAGGTTGATCGCGCGGGCGAGAACGTGTGCCATCGGCAGGAACAGCAGCAGACGCTTGTCGTCGCCGAGCATCGTGCGCAGCGACGACTCGAGGACGCCGCCGATCTCGCCGAGCATGTTGGCGTGCGTGAGCATGCAGCCCTTCGGGCGGCCGGTGGTGCCCGAGGTGTAGATGAGGGTGGCCGGATCGGCCGCGGTCAGGTGGCGGCGACGTTCGTCCAGTTGGGCGTCGGTCACGTCCTCGCCGAGTCGAGCGAACAGCTCGACGATGCCCTTTCCGGGTTCGTCGTCGATCTGATAGACCGTCACGTCGTCGGTGATCGACTCGACCGTGTCGACGGTGGCGCGGTGCGACGCGGTCTCGGCGATGATGGCGACGGCGGCCGAGTCGCGCATGATCCAGTCGATCTGGGGACCGGACGACGAGTCGTAGATCGGGACGGGGACGGCGCCCGCCGACCAGATCGCGAAGTCGATGAGCGTCCACTCGAGCCGCGTCGAGGACAGCAGCGCGACGCGGTCGCCCGGCTGGACGCCCGACGCGATGAAGCCCTTCGCCAACGAACGGACCCGTTCGGCCGCTTCACCGGCCGACAGGGGGAGCCAATCGGTGCCCTGCTGGACGCGGAACACGGTCTTGGAGGGAGTCGCTTCGGCGATGTCGAAGAGGACGTCGGACGCGTTCCGTTCCTTCGGGGTGACAAAACCTGCGGGGACGCGGCACTCAGCCATCAATTAACACCTTCTCAGAGCAGGGCTATGTGACAAGACGCATTGGTCTGTTCGCTCATCCTATCTCTCACCAGTCGGGTTACGTGCCACGAGTCGGCTTTCGTCCCGTGCCGCCGGTATGTGATGCTGGACCCGTGACGAGCATTCAGGTGGCTGACGAGGCATTCGTCGCCGCAGCAGTGTCCCTGGCCGGAGAGGTCGTCGGCGACCGTGCACGCTGGCGTCAATGGTGGCCGGATCTGACGTTGGACGTCGTCGAGGACCGCGGTGACGAGGGCGTGCGTTGGCGCGTCTCCGGTCCGGTCACCGGGACCATGGAGATCTGGAACGAGAAGTGCATGGACGGCTTCGTCCTGCACTACTACCTGCACGCGGAGCCGGTCGCGCCGCTGCCCACCGAGCCCGCCGCGTGGATGGCCGAGGTCGCCGAGCTGAACCGCCTGCGCCGTGTGGCCGGGAAGGTGATGGCGTTCGAGGTGAAGCAGATCCTCGAGGCGGACCGCGAGATCGGCGGACCCGCGATCGTCGGGAGCGTCGCATGACCGACAGCACCGAGCAGTCGACGATCGTCGCGGCCGATGTGGCCGCGGTGATGGCCGTCATCGCCGACTTCGAGAACTACCCGGAGTGGGTCGGTGCGGCGCGAGAGGTCACCGTCCTCGAGCGTGACGCCGCGGGCAGAGGCGTCCACGTGCGCTTCGTCCTGGACGCGGGAGTCCTCGCCGACACGTACGAACTCCGCTACGACTGGGCCGACGACGGGTCGGCCGTGTCGTGGCGACTGGTCTCCAGCGACCTGCAACGCGATCAGCGCGGACAGTACGTCCTCACCCAGCAGGTCGAGGGGTCGACGAAGGTCACCTACGCGTTGAGCGTCGACCTGAAGATCCCGATGATCAGTCAGTTGAAGCGGCGCGCCGAGAAGGCGATCACGACGTCGGCGCTCAGCGATCTCAAGAAGCGGGTCGAAGGCTGATCGATCTGACGCCCATCCACCTGGTGCTCGGACCCGGTGGCTCCGGCGTGTCCGTGCTGGCCGCGGCCGCCGCCCTGACGGTGGACGGTCCGGCGACGCAATCGCGTGCGGGCCTGCCGATGGGCTCCGAACGCGACACTCTGCTGGTGACGATCGACCGGCAGTCGTACCTCCCGGACCGGCTCGGCGTGTATCGAGTACCCGGAGAACCCGTCCCGATCACCGCGGACACCGACCTCCTGCATCTGGATCAGCTCGCGGTGGTCGAACAGGCGTGGACCGACTTCACGGCAGCGTTGACTGCCGTGGGCGCGGCACGCGCATTCCTGCCGATCGTCGGGACGCTGACCTCCGTCGCGCCGGGCGAGATGGTCGCGCTGCCCGGGATCCAAGAGTTCCTCCTGCTCCGACAGATCCGTGATGCCGCGACGAGCGGTCGATGGCGGAGGCTGGTGGTCGACCTCTCCGGTGTCGGCGACCCGAACGCCCTGCTCCGCGCGCCGGTCATCCTGTCGACGACCATCGAACGACTGTGGCCGAGGCACGCGCGACTGGCGGAGGCAGCGGAGAAGCCCGCGCTCGCGCAGCTGTCGGCGGCGGTCGAGGGCATCGACCGCGATTGCCAGGACTTGGCCGAACTCTTCACCGACCCGCACTCGGTCGCCGTGCACATGGTCTTCGACGCGGGCGACCGCGGCCGCCGCGCCGCCGCCGATCACCTCGCCGTGGCCGATCTGACGGCGCTCCCGCTGCGATCGGTCCTGGTCAACGCGGGGGAGAGCGACATCGCGACGTCAGACGTCGCCGATCACGTCCGCTCGCTCGTCGACGCTTCGGTGACCGTGCGGGAAGTCCCCTCCGGCGGTGTGCTCGACAGGCTGTCCCGCATCCGGAAGATCCGCGTGAATCTGCCCGCACCGGGCGGCCGACCCCGCGGCAGTGCCGCGTTGACAGTCACGAAGGCGTCGGGCGACGGCGTGGACTCTGTGTTCGAACTCACGTGGGCTCAACGGCTGTCCCGTCCCGAGCACCTGCAGCTCGGTCGTTCGGGGGACGACCTGCTGGTGACCGTCGACGGCTTCCGACATCCGGTCCGTCTGCCCTCTGTCCTGCGACGATGCCGGGTGACGGCCGCCGGATGGGACGACGGGCGGATCACGGTCACCTTTATGCCCGACCCCGCGGTGTGGCCCGCGCGGGACGGCGGATCCGGGCCGCAGAGGTAGTCGACGCCGAATCCGGCCCGCGACGCCCGGTAGAATCCGCTCACAACGTTGACGGCCGGAGATCCGGCCGCCCGATCCGATGGAGGAGCACGAGTCGATGTCCGCGAACGCGCGCGACCCCCGCGCCGGATCCACCCCGAACGGTGATCCGATGCAGGAGATGCTGCTCGGATTCGCCGCGAACATCGATCAGCTCGCCGCGATCATCGGCGGGGGACAGTCGGCCGCCGCGTCCGCCGTCGGTGGAGCTCCCGGCCCGATCCCCGAACTGGCCGCCGAGCTGGGCACCCTGCTCACCGAACTCGGCGACCTGCTGGCCCGGATCCTGTCGGCGTTCATCGCGATCCTCGAGGCGATCGCCGGGTCGCTGAGGTCCGAGCCCGCGGCCCCGCCGACGTCCAGCACGGGGTTCGAGTCGATCCCCGTCCGCATCGCGACGCCCGGGCGGTGATGATGACGGCCAGTCGCGGCACGGACCTCACTGTCGGCATCGACATCGGAGGCACCAGTGTCCGCGCCTGCGTCGTCGATCCGGCCGGTCACATGCTCGACACCTTGCGCACCGCGACGCCCTCGACGGCCGGTGCTCTCGAACACTGCCTCGACAGGCTGGTCGGCGAACTGCGCGACCGGTGGGCCGTCAGGGCCGTCGGACTCGCGATCGCGGGCTTCCTGACACCCGATCGTCGTACGGTCCGTTTCGCACCTCACCTGCCGTGGCTGGAAGCAGACGTCGCCGCGGACATGTCCGAGCGGATCGGGATGCCCGTCTTCGCCGAGCACGACGCGAACGCGGCCGCCGTCGCCGAACTGCATTTCGGCGCCGCCGCTCGCGGGCACAACACGCTGGTCCTGGCGATCGGCACCGGTATCGGTGCAGGTCTGATCCTCGGGGGCGAGATCTATCGAGGCAGCTTCGGCGTCGCGCCCGAACTCGGGCACCTCACCGTCGTGCCGGACGGCAGACCGTGCGGCTGCGGCAAGCGGGGCTGTTGGGAGCGTTACTGCAGCGGTACCGCGCTCGTCGACACCGCGGTCGAGATCCTCGCTTCACAGGAGTTCGGGCGCAGCGTCCTGGCGGCGGAGTCGGACGCCGATCCCGGTTCACTGACCGGTCGACGCGTCGCCGCCGCGGCAGCGGACGGCGATCCGGTCGCCGTCGCGGCCTACGCCGATCTCGCACGGTGGCTCGGTCTGGGTCTCGGCATGATCGCCGACGTCTTCGATCCGGACCTGATCGTCCTCGCCGGAGGTGTCGGTGCGGCGTCCGGCCTCTTCCTGGACGAGGCGCGCGACCACTACGCGGCGTCGGTGACCGGCGCCGGACATCGGCAGCTGGCCCGGATCCGCGGGACGCAGCTCGGCGAGTCGGCCGGGGTGATCGGCGCCGCACAAGTGGCCCGCGAAGGTCTCTCGGCTAGCCAGTAGAGTTATCCACGCGTCGACGAGCCGAACGGCCGTTGCGAGAAGGGACTGGACGCGAGCATGTGGTACTTCATCTTCAAGTACATCCTCATGGGGCCCGGCCTGCGGCTGATGGGTCGTCCGACGATTGAGGGGCACGACAGGATCCCGAAGTCGGGCTCGGCGTTGATCGCTTCGAATCACCTCGCCGTCGTCGACAGCTTCTACCTGCCGCTGATGGTGCGCCGCCGCATCTTCTTCCTCGCGAAGTCGGAGTACTTCACCGAGGGCGGGTTCAAGGGCAAGTTCAAGAAGTGGTTCTTCAGTTCGTCGGGGCAGATCCCGATCGACCGTTCCGGAGCGTCGGCCGCCGCGGGCGCTCTGACCGCGGGCAAGCGAGTCCTCGACGAGGGACGTCTGCTGTGCCTGTACCCGGAGGGAACCAGGTCGCCGGACGGCCGCCTGTACAAGGGCAAGACGGGTCTGGCCCGTATGGCCCTGGAGACGGGCAATCCGGTGATCCCGATCGCGATGGTCGGCACCGACCGCATCAATCCGCCCGGCACGATCCTTCCGCGCCCAACGCGGATCACCGTCCGAGTCGGGGAGCCGCTCGACTTCTCCCGATATGAGGGCATGGCGGGCAACCGTTTCATCGAGCGAGCCGTCACCGACGAGATCATGTACGCCCTCATGCGCCTCTCCGGCCAGCAGTACGTCGACGTGTACGCCCAGAAGCTCAAGAACGACGACGGAACCTACAAGACCGCCGAAGAAGTCATGGACAACGCCTGACACTCCGACATCATTCGGACGCGTAAGGTTCCCCGAATTCCCGGTCTTCGGTCGCTTTTCGTCTGATCGGCGCCGGATCGGGGAACCTTACGCGTGGTGTGCCTATGCGCGCCGATAGGGGAGACGCCAGAAGGCGATGATGAGGGCGAGTCCCCAGAGCGGGTATGTGTTTCCGACGACGTGCTGCCACCAGGCCCATCCGTCCTGGATCGGCGGGAGCAGCTGGAACGGTCCGATCGCGAAGATCACGACGCCGGTGGCGGCGAGCGTTCCGTAGACGCGACGTACACGGGCGTCGTCGGTCCGTGCGACGAACACCAGGCACGTGACGATCGCCGGGACGCACCACACCCAGTGGTGTGCCCATGTCGTCGGTGACACGAGCAGACCCCACACGGCGATCGTGCAGGTCACGACCATCGCCTCGACTCGGCCGCCGATCGGACCCGGCGCGAACGCATCGCGCGGACGGGCCGCGACGACTGCGAGGACCGCGGGCACGGTGACGACCAGGCTCGACGCCACCCAGAGCAGTGACGCGGTGGACCCGCCGTCGTCGAAGATCCGCAGCCAGAGGGCGTTCAGGTTCTGGTTGATCCGCCCCTCCGGCTCGCCGATACGGCCGGTGTGGAAGACCGTGTCGGTCCAGTAGGTCTTCGAGTCGTCGGGGATCCACAGCCAGCCGATGAACGCCGCACCGACGAACGCGACGACGCCCGCGGCGACAGCCCGAATCCGACCGGCGACGAGGAACACTCCGAGGAAGACGAGCGGCGTCAACTTCACCGCCGCCGCAAGGCCCGTGAGAACGCCCTGCAGCCTCGTCGAGGGGCCGGGGCGGCGTCCGACGATGAACACGTCGACGACGATCAGCGCCATCAACACCATGTTGATCTGGCCGAACCCCAGAGTCATGGTGAACGGGTTGAACCAGACGGTGGCCGTGGACACCAGCAGTGCGAGCTGCCAGCGGTTCGCGCGGTCGCCGACGTCGAGCACGTCGAACGTCACCTTCGTCACGTAGACCATGAGCACGACTGTGAGCACCGACACGCCGATGCTCGTCACAGTCAACGACATGGCTCCGAGCGGCGTGAACAGCAACGCCGCGAACGGGGGGTAGGTGAACGGCAGCCAGATCCCGTCCTGCGTGAACGGCATCGACCCGTCCGCGTACAGGCTGAGTCCGTGATGCCACATCTGGCCGCCGAGGCGGTAGACGTCCATGTCGAACCGGGTGCGGGTGCCGAAACTGGAGGTGAACGGCACGCCGGCGATCTGCAGGGTCGACGACGCGGCGAAGACGATGACGGTCAGCAGCGAGACCGCCGTCGTCGGTCGCCAGGCGCGCAGCGCCGAGTCGGCGGCGCGGATCGACAAGGGCATAGGGAGATTATGGCCGCTCCGGGGCGATAACCTTCAACTCGTGCGCTACTTCTACGACACCGAGTTCATCGAAGACGGAACCACGATCGATCTCGTGTCGATCGGTGTGGTCGCCGAGGACGGCCGAGAGTTCTACGCGGTGTCCACCGAGTTCGACCCGGGCCGCGCGGGTCGGTGGGTGCGGACCAATGTCCTGGACAAACTGCCGTCGCCGTCGAACAAGGCGTGGCGATCCCGCCGGGCCATCCGCGACGACGTGTACGAGTTCCTCACCGCGGGCGACGGTCCCGTCGAGCTCTGGGCGTGGGTCGCGGCATACGACCATGTCGTCCTCTGCCAGCTGTGGGGTCCGATGACCGAACTTCCGCGTGACCTGCCGCGTTTCACCCGAGAGCTGAAGCAGCACTGGGAGGACGCGGGTTCTCCCGAGCTCCCGCCGCTGCCGCGGGACGCCCACGACGCGTTGGCCGATGCCCGCCACAATCTGAACAAGTGGCTCTCGATCGAGGCGGCGCGACGTGACGGCGCCCACGCAGGATAGGCTGAGCGGCGTGGTGAACTGGACCGTAGACGTGCCCCTCGACGAGCTCCCCGAGCTGCCCCCACTGCCGGGCTCGCTCGCTGCCAGGTTTGAGGACGTGTTGTCGCGTCCGGCTCTCCAGCAGCCGAGTTGGCCCGCGGACGAGGCCCGCAAGATGCGGACCGTCCTCGAGAGCGTGCCGCCGATCTGCATGCCGACCGAGGTGGAGAATCTCGCCGACCAGTTGGCCGAGGTGGCCCACGGCCGTGCGTTCCTCCTGCAGGGCGGCGACTGCGCCGAGACCTTCGCGGCGAACACCGAGCCGCACATCAAGGGCAACATCCGCACCCTGCTGCAGATGGCGGTCGTCCTCACCTACGGAGCCAGCCTCCCGGTGGTGAAGGTCGCTCGCATCGCGGGTCAGTATGCGAAGCCGCGGTCGTCGGACACCGACTCGTTGGGTCTGCTGTCGTACCGCGGTGACATGATCAACTCGCTCGCGGCCGACGAGTCGGCCCGCGTCCACGACCCGTCACGCCTGGTCCGCGCCTACGCGAACGCGTCCGCGGCGATGAACTTGGTGCGGGCCCTGACCGGAGCCGAGGCGCGTCTGGCGCGCGTGCACGACTGGAACCGCGAGTTCGTCCGCACGTCGCCCGCGGGGGCGCGCTATGAGGCGCTGGCCGCCGAGATCGATCGCGGCCTCAAGTTCATGGACGCCTGCGGCGTCACCGACTCGAGCCTGGAGTCGGCGTCGATCTTCGCCTCGCACGAGGCGCTGGTCATCGACTACGAGCGTGGCATGCTGCGTCTGGCCGACGATCCGCGCGGCGGTGACGAACCGGTCCTCTACGACCTGTCGGCTCACTTCCTGTGGATCGGCGAGCGCACTCGCCAGATCGACGGCGCTCATGTCGCGCTCGCCAAGCTGATCAGCAACCCGATCGGAATGAAGATCGGTCCGACGACGACGCCGGAACAGGCCGTCGAGTACGTGAAGCTCCTCGATCCCGACAACCGCCCGGGTCGTCTGACGCTCGTCTCGCGCATGGGCAACGGAAAGGTCCGCGAGGTGTTGCCCGCGATCGTCGAGGCCGTCGAGGCGACCGGTCACAAGGTGATCTGGCAGTGCGACCCGATGCACGGGAACACGCACACCGCGTCGACCGGTTTCAAGACCCGCCACTTCGACAGGGTGGTCGACGAGGTCCAGGGGTTCTTCGAGGTGCACCGTGCGCTCGGCACTCACCCCGGCGGCATCCACATCGAGCTGACCGGCGAGGACGTCACCGAATGTCTGGGCGGCGCCCAGGACATCTCGGATCTCGACCTCGAAGGCCGCTACGAGACGGCGTGCGATCCGCGTCTGAACACTCAGCAGTCGCTGGAACTGGCGTTCCTCGTCGCCGAGATGCTGCGCGGCTGACGACGCGCGGGGCCGACCCCGCTCAGGACACGGCCGACCCGAGCGCCCACCCGAGGGCCGCGAGGCCGGCCGCGACCGCGATGACCAGCAGGAACCACACCAACGTCGCCGTGCCGCGGGTAGTCGGCAGAAGATCGCGGGAGGGTTCGTCGGCCCGTCGGGCGTTCCGCGGCTCCGGCGGATCGTCGTAGTCGGCGTCGTACAGGTCGGAGTCGTCGGGCGCGTAGTCGTCGTACTCGTCGGCATCGTAGGGGTAGCCCTCGGGATCGGTCGCCTGGCGAGTGCCCGCGACGTCTCGTGGACGGGCCACCGCGGGCGGCGCGATGTCACGGGGCACCACCGGCCGCGCGATCGCGTTGGTCACCCGTGCGGACGCCTGGCTCGGCGCCGGGACGGTGAACGGCGGCAGGCCGATCTCGTCGACGGCGTCCAGGATCGCGTGCTGCATCGCGAAGCCGTCGGCGAAACGGTCGTCGGGCCTGCGTTCGGTCGCGCGCAGGACGATGTCGTCGATCTGCGGCGGCACGCCGGGGATCAGATCGCTCGGCGCGGGGACGTCGTAGCTCAGTCGCTGGTAGGCGAGTGCCAGCTGAGTGGAGCCGCTGAACGGTTGGCGGCCGGTGAGCAGCTCGAACATCAGGACGCCCGCCGAGTACACGTCGCTGCGTGCGTCGATGTCGGTCGACGACACCTGTTCGGGCGACAGGTAGGCGGCCGTTCCGAGGATGACGCTCGCGGAGGTGACACCGGCTTCGGCGACCGCGCGGACCAGGCCGAAGTCGGCGACCTTGATGTCGCCGGTGTCGGAGATCAGGACGTTCTCCGGTTTGACGTCCCGGTGGACGAGGCCTGCGCGGTGGGCGGTCCCCAGCCCGCCGAGCATGGGGATGCCGATCGCGGCGACCGCGTGCGGCGGCATAGGACCGCGTTCGCGGAGCAGTTCCCTGACGCTTCCGCCGCGGACCAGTTCCATGACGAGGAATGCGATGTCGCCGTCGATGCTCTGGTCGTAGACCGCGACGAGTCCGGGATGACTGAGTCCCGCGACGGCGCGCGCCTCGAACTCGAAGCGGCGCAGGAACTGCGGGTCGCCGACGTAGCGGGCGTCCATCACCTTGATCGCGACGCGTCGATGGAGTCGGACGTCCGTGCCGACGTACACCGCCGACATGCCGCCGCGCGCGATCGGCGCGTCGATCTGGTACCGGCGTTCGAGGACGCGGCCGATCAGCGGGTCGGCGGGGGTCGTCATGATCACCGAATCTACCCGGTACGTCCGGAGCGTCGCGTGAGGCGGCGGGCCGTGCGGGTAGTGTTTCGCCCGTGGCTTCCCTTCCGCTCTCCATCGACATCCTTCCCGACGACGTCGAGACCGTCGACCTCGACGAAGCCGCCCGCAGACTCGGCGTCTCGTCCAACCGCGTCCGGACGTTGATCCGCGACCACAATCTCCTCGCGGCGTCGCGCGGCGGCGTTCCGGTGATCCCGCGGGCCTTCTTCGGTCCCGACGGACTCGCGAAGCACTTCGAGGGGCTCGTCCGGACCCTGCTGGACGGCGGGTACACGCGCGACGACGCGATGTCGTGGCTGTTCACCGAGCAGGAGGACCTCGGTCTTCGCCCGGCGGACGCCCTCCACACGCACTCCGCGCGGGAGATCATCCGCCGGGCCCAGGCTCAGGCCTTCTGACCGCGTCCGGGTAACACGCCCTACACCCGTTCGATGATCGTGGCGTTGGCGAGGCCGCCCGCCTCGCACATCACCTGAAGGCCGAAACGGCCGTCGACCTGCTCGAGGTTGTTCAGCAGCGCAGCCGTCAGACGGGCGCCGGAGCCGCCGAGCGGATGGCCGATCGCGATGGCCCCGCCGTTGATGTTGACCTTGTCCAGATCGGCCCCGGTCTCCGCCTGCCACGCGAGGACGACGCTCGCGAACGCCTCGTTCACTTCGAACACGTCGATGTCGTCGATGCTCAGGCCCGCCCTGTCGAGCACCCGGCGGGTGGCCGGGATGATGCCGGTCAGCATGAGGATCGGGTCGTCGCCCGCCACCGCGAACGAGTGGACGCGGGCTCGCGGTGTGAGACCGAGGCGCCGGGCCGCGTCGTCGGAGGCGACGAGGACCGCTGCGGACCGGTCGTTGACCGGCGAACTGTTGCCCGCCGTGATCCGCCAGTCGATGTCGGGGTAGCGCTCGGCCCAGGCGTCTCCGGCGAATGCGGGCCGCAGGCCCGCGAGGATCTCGACGGTGGATCCGGGGCGGATCGTCTGGTCCGTGCGGAGGTCGTTCACATACGTCACCTGCGATTCGAACCGTCCTTCGGTCCACGCCGCGGCCGCTCGTCGATGCGATTCGACGGAGAACTCGTCCAGGCGGGTGCGGGACAAGCCCCACTTCTGGGCGATCAGCTCGGCGCTCACCCCCTGGGGGATCAGTCCGGGCCGGTAGCGTCGCGCGACGGTCGGTCCGGCGAAGTCGTCGCCTCGGAACTGGGAGCCGATCGGGATCCGGCTCATCGACTCGACGCCGGACGCGATCGCCACGTCGTATGCGCCCGCGATGACCCCCTGCGCCGCGAAGTGGAGTGCCTGCTGGCTCGATCCGCATTGGCGGTCGACCGTCACGGCGGGCACCGATTCGGGGAAGCCTGCGGCGAGGGCCGCCCATCGTGCGGTGTTGCCGGACTGCTCGCCGATCTGTCCCACGGCGCCCGAGATCACGTCGTCGACGACGGCCGCGTCGATCCCGGTGCGTTCGACCAGGGCGGAGAGCGCGTGCGCGTGCAGGTCGACGGGGTGGATGTCGGCGTATGCGCCGCTCGGCTTGCCGGTGGCGACGGGGGTGCGAACGGCGTCGACGATCACGGCGTCGCGGTTGGCTCCGGTCATGGGATTCTCCTTCATCCACTGACTTCAGTCATCTGAAGTCAGTTGTGACTGTACTCTGACTTCAGTAAGGCGAACCCAGTCGATCATGTGAGGTGCATCATGCGTTTGGACGGCGTGCTGGAGGACCGAGACGCGTGGACGACCAGGGGGCGGTGCCCGATCGAGAAGGCCATGAGCGTGGTCGGCAGCCGAAGTGCGATGCTGGTCATGCGGGAAGCGTTCTACGGGACCACGCGTTTCGACGACTTCGCCGACCGCGTCGGCATGTCACCCGCGACGGCGTCGGCGAATCTCAAGGGCCTCGTGGACGCCGGGCTGCTCGACAAACGCGCCTACCGTCCGGAAGGAGAGCGGACCCGCCACGAGTACGTGCTCACCGATTCCGGGCGCGACCTCATGCCCGTCGTCTTCGGGCTGTTCCAGTGGGGCGAGGCGCACGCCGACGCCCCCGTCCCGCTGCGGCTCGCCCACATCGACTGCGACGCGCCCGTCCGGGTGGAGATGCGCTGCGCCGACGGACATCGCCTGTCCGACGACGAGATAGCCCTGCGTGTGCACCGGGAGGGGCACCCGCGTCAGCGGTAGGGCACGACCAGGGACGTCGCGGCGTGGCGCAGCCGGGTGCGGCGCGGGACGACGGCGCGCAGCGCCATGACGTCGTGGTCGGCGTCGTCGAGGACCCGCAGGATGTCGCTGTACGAGCGGGCCGCGGCGGCGATCGCGGGCCGCGTCGTCGGGGGCAGGCCCGCGATGGCGGACGCGGTGCGCCGGTACTGATCCCGATTGACCGCGATCAGGTGCGCAACCGCGCGGCGCACGGGACGCGAGGTGCGGCGGCGGTCGAGGTCGGCCGACAGCATGGCCTCGTCGACGCCGAACGCGGCCAACTCGTCCAGCGGAAGGTAGACGCGGTCGCGACGGAGGTCTTCGGCGACGTCGCGGATGAAATTGGTCAGCTGGAAGGCCTCGCCGAGAAGGGCGGCTCCGTCGGCGAGAGACGGGTCGGCGTCGAGCACCGGGATCAGCTGCAGCCCGATCACGGCGGCGGACCCGTACGTGTACTCGGCCAGCTCGTCGAAGCTGCGGTAGCGGTTGCGGAACAGGGGTGAACCGGGCAGGTCCATGCGCATGGACCTGCCGAACGCGTCGAAGGTGGACGCGGCGATCCCGTTGTCGGCCACGGCGACGGCGAGAGCGGCGAGGACGTCGGCGTCGTCGACGCTCAACGCCGCCGGCGCCGGTTCGGAGCGGAGCGCGGCGCGCAGCCCGTTCTCGAGCAGGTCGATCCGGGCGCCCGCGATCTCGGGCGGCAGTCCGGAGTCGACGGCGTCGTCGACCATCCGGGCATAGGCGTACAGCGCGTGGACGGCGCGGCGTCGCGCGGCAGGCAGCAGGAGCGAAGCGAGGTGATAGGTGCGGCCCGCACGGGCCGTCACCGAGGCCGCGACCGCGAAGCCGCGGACGGGGTCACTCATGGCCGCGGAGCAACGCGCCCGCCCGGCGCAGGCGCAGGGGATCCGGGTGACGCAGGGAGACGGCTGCCAGCGTCGACAATGCGAGTGCGAGGAGGGTTTCGACGGGCTTGTAGAAGATGATGGAATCGTCCGGCTGGAAGGCGATGAGCAAGAACGTGCTCGCGCCCACGACGCTCTGCCTGGCCCACATCGGCAGCGTGAACGCCACGGCCAGGACGGTGACCCACGAGTAGTACCAGGGCAGTGTCGACGGTTCGAGCAGCAGTACGGCGAACATCGCCCAGCACATGTAGCGCATGGCCTCGCGTTCGTCGGTGCGCCCGCGCCAGAAGAACCAGATGAGCGCGATCACCAGTGCCGCCTGCCCGACCGTGCGGGTGACGGGCAGGATCGCCTGCAGATTCCACACGTGGATCGGCGCGAGCACGTAACTCGCGATGTGGCCGACGAGGCTGGGAAGGGTGAACCAGTTGATGATCCGATCGGCGAACGCGAGTCCGTTGAGCCAGCCGAGACCGAGGCCGAGCAGGGCGGTGAACCCGCCGAACACGGCGAGGGGGATCGCGGCCGTCGCGGCGAAGACCCCCACGCCGTCGCGCGCGGTGACGGCGCGTTCGCGGCGGCGGTGATCGATCCAGATCCACACGACGAACGGCACCGCGATGAACGCCGTCACCTTGAGTGAGCCCGCGCATCCGAGGACCAGGAGTCCGAGCACGTGCCGACCGTCCAGGACGAGGGCGACGCCTGCCGCGAGCACACCCATCAGCAGCAGTTCGGCGTGCGGTCCGCCGACGAGGTGGATCAGCAGCATCGGGTTGAGCAGCGCGAACCACAGCCCTCGGCGACGACTCGCGCCGAAATGCGCCGCGATCCTCGGGACCGCCCACAGCCCGAGCAGCAGCCCGGGCAGCAGGACGATCCGGAACGCGAGCACACCGGCGAACACGTTCTGGCCGGTCACCGCGACGACGCCGTGTGCGAGCAGCATGAACGCCGGGCTGTAGGGCGACGTCGTCGGAGCCCAGATCTGCGCCATCGAGTCGACGATCGGGCCGGGGACGTGCGCGGGCCCGTCCTGATACGGATCGAATCCGTGCATCAGCAGCGTCGCCTGCCCGAGATAGGCGTAGACGTCGCGGCTGTACACCGGGATCGCGATCATCAGCGGAGCCGCCCACGCCAGGACGGTGGTCACGGTCGCGCGCACGGTCATCGCCTTCGGATTCCGTCCGATGCGGACCCACGCCCACACCATCAGCGCGACACCGGTCCAGAAGACGAAGCCCGA
This sequence comes from Gordonia spumicola, assembly GCF_009932475.1. Lineage (GTDB taxonomy): Bacteria > Actinomycetota > Actinomycetes > Mycobacteriales > Mycobacteriaceae > Gordonia > Gordonia spumicola. Next base: position 1,656,912 of record NZ_BJOV01000005.1, on the reverse strand, counting down.
CAGCGTCTTCCCATGTCCGTACGTCATCGGCGCGAGCCCGAGATCGGCGAGGGTTCCGTCGTTGCGTGGGACGTCGGCGAGCCCGTACGTGCCGACGGTCACCGCCAGTGCTCCGACGAAGCCGAGCACGGCGTCGGGGTATCGGCCGACGAACGTCCCGACGGTCCGTCGCCGTACGGGCGCGACTGTCGTCATCGGTCACCGCGCAGCAGGTCGGTGACGCGTGCCGCGGCGAGCCCGCCGGACACCAGGACGGGCGGGATGCCGACGCCGGGGACGGTCGCACTGCCCGCGAGGACAAGATTGTCGATCGTCGGCCAGCGGTTGGGTGTGCGCAACGGCCCGGTCTGGCCGAGCGTGTGCGCGGCGGAGAACGGGGTGCCCGCGGGCAGTCCGGCCCGCTCCCAGGTGCGTGGATGATCGATCCGCAGCACCCGCATCGAGTCGATTCCGGGATAGCCGCGGGCGGCGAGCGTCGCGAGCACCTCGTCGACGTACGGTCGGGCCAGGACGTCCCAGGGCAGGTCGGCCGAATCGAGGTTGGGGGCCGGCGCCAGCACCGACACCGACTCGAGTCCGTCGGTCACGAACGTGTCCGCGTCGCCGACGGCGGCCCGCGTCACGAGGAACGACCCGTCCGACATGAGGGAGCCGCGCCGCCCGGTGATCTCGGCGAACGTCGTCGTCCACGCGCGGCCGAAGTCGAGCGTGTGGTGACCCGATCGCCAGGCGTCCGTCACACCGACAGGCAGCACACCGTGCACGACGACGGCGCTCGGCGAGTACGTGAGACGTCGACGCCCGCGGTCCTCGCCGGTCAGACGGGCGACCGCGTCCCGTTCGGCGGTGGCGATCACCGCATCGGCCGGGATGGGGCCGTTCGACGTCTCCACCGCGACGATCCGGCGGTCGGAGTCGGTGGTGAATCCGGTGGCCGCGGTGTCGAACTCGATCCGGACTCCGGCGTCGACCAGTGCGGACGCCACGACGTTTCCGACCTCGCCCATGCCGCCGCGCGGCGCCCACACACCGCGACCGATGTCCATGTCGGGGATGATCGCGTAGATCGCCCTCGCGCGATGCGGTGGGACCCCGGCGTACAGGGCCTGGAACGTGAAGGCGCGCTGCAACCGTTCGTCGGTGACGAACCGGCCCACCGCGCCCGTCAACCCGCCGAGGGTCCGGAGGCGGACGAGCTCGGCGGCGGCGCGACGGGTGCGTCCGTCGGTCAGATCGGCGAGGCCGTCGAAATTCCGATCGATGAAGACGTCGAACTCGGCGTCGTACACGCGTCGGAGCCAGGTCAGGAGTTCGGCGGTCTGACGGCCCGACCGGGGGCCGAACGTGTCGGCGACGGCGTCCGGGATGGCGGTCGCATCGTGCGGGAGCGACAGGGTGGCTCCGTCGGCGTAGTTCATCACGTACCCGGGGTCGACCGGTGCGAGCGCGAGGCGTTCGCGTGCCGTCTCCTCGTCGACGCCGACGTCCGCGAGTACGTCCGCGAGAAGGCCGGGCATGGTCAGGACCGTCGCGCCGGTGTCGAAGCGGTGACCGTCGATCGTCTCCGTTCGCACCAGTCCGCCCGCGACGGAACCTGATTCGACGATCGTCACGTCGACGCCGGTGCGCCGCAGGCGGGCCGCTGCCGAGAGCCCGGACAGTCCCGCGCCGATTACGACGACGTGCGGCGTGCGCATCGCGGTCACTTGTTCCGACTCGTCACGCGGTGCGCGAGCGTCGTCAGGTCGGCGCGTGCGGCGTCCGGGCATCCGAGAGCGTCGATGCGGGCCAGGCCCGCATCGCGACGCTCGGCGATCTCCCGTTCGATCTCCGCGACGGCGCCCGACCGGGTGAGGGCCCCGCGCGCCGCGGCGATCTCGGCGTCGTCGAGCTCACGGCCGATGCTCTCGCGAAGGAGTCGGGCGTCGGCGTCGGACGCCGACTCCAGTCCGACCGCGAGCAGCGACGTCCGCTTGCCCGCGATCAGATCGTCGCCGGACGGCTTGCCGGTCTCCTCCGGGTCGCCGAACACGCCGAGCAGGTCGTCGCGCAACTGGAACGCGATGCCGAGATCGATGCCGATGCCGTGCAACTCACGGCGCAGTCCGGTGTCGGCTCCGCCGAGGGTCGCGCCCAGCTCCAGCGGGCGGGCGACCGTGTAGGCGGCGGTCTTGTAGGCCATCACCCGTTCGGCCGCGGTCCGCGACTCGTCGCCGGACACCTCGTTGGTGATGTCGAGGAACTGGCCCGCGAGGACCTCGGTGCGCATCTGCGACCACACGGCCGTCGCGTCGAACGGGACCGGCCGATGCGGGGCGGACTGGTCGGTCGCGCCGGTCGGCGTCGCCCCGTGGAAGAGGTCGTCGGCCCAGGCCAGTGCGAGGTCGCCGATCAGGATCGCCGCCGAATCACCGTAGTGGCCTGAAGCGGCCGACCAGCCGCGCGCGGCGTGCAGCGCCTCGAAACGGCGGTGGACGGTCGGGTTGCCGCGTCGTGTGTCGGAGCGGTCGAGGATGTCGTCGTGGACGAGCGCGCACGCCTGGATGAGTTCGATCGCCGCACACACGCGCAGGGTTTCGGCCAGCGCGTCCGGAGTTTCGCTCAGGGTGATTTTATCTCCGGAGGCGGGGGGTGAACACTGCCTGCCCGCGAACACGAACAGGGGCCGGACACGCTTGCCGCCGGTCATCACGAACTCGCGCAGGGCCGATCCGGCTTCGCCGACGGTCGGGTAGATCGCCTCCAGGATCGGTGACGTGGCCTGGAAGAACTCGCCGAGCACCTCGTCCACCGCCGCGGGCAGCTCCGTCAGATTCACCACGTCGGCAACCCTACCGGTGCCGAGCGCGCCGACCGCACTCACGGCGCTCGGCGTCGGGTCGGTGCGCGGCACGGCGTCGATCGTGGCGCGTCCGTCGCATCCGTATGATCGGGGAGTGAGTGAACGCAAGGAGACGACGGCATCCGCACACCGTGGACAGTCGGTCGTCGAACGGCTGGCCGCACCGCACAGCGGTCCGGTGCCGTTCTCGGTCGAATTCTTCCCGCCCCGCGACGAGGCAGCCGAAGCGCGGCTGTGGCGCGCCGTGCGCGTGTTCGAACGAATGAACCCGGCGTTCGTGTCGATGACGTACGGAGCGGGCGGCTCCACCCGCGACCGCACCGTGCGGATCGCGGGTGAGCTCGCCACCGAGACCACCCTGCTGACAGTCGCCCATCTCACCGCCGTCAACCACAGCGTGGACGAGCTGCGTGCCCTCGTCGGCGCGTACGCCGACAAGGGGATCGTCAACCTGCTGGCGCTGCGCGGCGATCCGCCCGGCGACCCGCTCGGCGAGTGGATCAAGCATCCCGAGGGCGTCGAATACGCGTCCGAACTCGTGGAACTCATCGGATCGCTCGGCGAGTTCAACACCGGTGTCGCCGCCTTCCCCGAAGGCCACCACCGCTCGCCCGACCTCGACGCGGACACCGCGAACCTCGTCCGCAAGCTCCGTGCCGGGGCCGAGTACTCGGTGACGCAGATGTTCTTCGATGTCGAAGACTACTTCCGTCTCCGCGACCGGGTGGTGGCCGCGGACGCCGAACAAGGCGCGAAACCGCTGATCCCCGGGCTCATGCCGATCACGTCACTGGCGTCCGCCCGCCGCATGACCGAGCTGTCCGGCAGCACGATCCCGGCCGACGTCGAGAAGCGTCTGGTCGCGGCGGCCGGCGACGGACCGGAAGAGGACAAGGCGGCGATCCGCGAGGTCGGCATCGACCTGTGCGCCGAGATGGCCCAGCGTCTCATCGACGACGGCGCGCCCTGCCTGCACTTCTGCAGCCTCAACTTCACCAAGGCGACGAGCGAGGTCCTCGAGCGCATCGGCGTCGACACCCGGGGCGCGCTCGTCGGAGCCTGACCTCTCGACCGGCGGCTCGCTCAGGCGTCGGCCTTGTCCTTGTCCTTCTTCTGGACACGGCCGGGGCGGGGACTGTTGTCCCGGTTCTTGTACGCGGCGAACGCGACGAAGGCGACCAGCGCTGCGCACAGCAGGATCATGAACCACGTCCAGCTGGGGACGGCCGCGGTGGCCGGATCGGCGTACTCGGAGTCGGCGTTGAATTCGGTCGTCTGACCGGGCTGCGGAATCCAGACGACCGTCGAATCGCCGACCTGATGGCCGTTGGTGGCCGCGACGGGACCCGCGAAGTCGACGGTGATGGACAGGAACGACGTCGCCGGGTCGAGTCCGGCGAGCGCCGCCGACCCGCGCAATCGCACGAAGTCGCCGCTGCGCGTCACCTTCAGATCGACGGTCGCGGTCGGGTCGGGGAGCGCGGCGGCGATGATGTCGCCGAGTTGGCCGAACTGGCCGGTCGAGAGATGGTCGAAGGAGAGCTGCGTGCCCTTCTTGCCTTCCGCGGTGGGCACGACGGCGTCGCCTGCGTCCGGGGCCTTGCTGGCGGTCGGTGCGGCGGCCGCGTCCTTCGACGGGAACTCGGTGGCCCACACCTGGCCGCCGAGCGAAGCTGGGATGTCGAACGTCGGCGTGGTCGGGTTGCTCTCGGGGCTGGTCACGACGAGGATCCGGCCGGAGAACTGGTCGCCGACGGTCGTCGACTTGGTGAGGCATCCCGACAGCAGGGGCATCAGCGCCAGCAGGGCGACGACGGCGAGAATCGGGGCTCTGCGCAGTGACTTCACGGGTGTCATCGTGCCAGAGGGTCGGCCGCATCCTCGGCACGACACGGGAGCGAGCGCCCGAGGAATGCGAACGGACGTGGATCGCCGACGAAGGTGAATCCCCGCAGCACGTCCCGGAAGCCGAGGCGACGGTACAGCGCCCAGGCGCGGTTGCGCTCCTGCTCGACCTCCGGCGTGGACAGCAGGACGGCCGATTCGGGGCGGTCGGCGAGGAGCGCGGTCAGCAGTCGCTGACCGAGGCCTTCGCCCTGGGCCATCGGGTGGACGTGGAGTTCGGTGAGTTCGAAGTAGTCGCCGGTGATCGCGTCGATCTCGGCGCTCGTGCGCCCGGTGCGCCGCAGCCCCGTCCGGAGCTGCTGATTCCACCATTGATCGCGGGCGCCGTGGTAGCCGTACGCGACGCCGACCAGGATCTCCCGGTCGCCGCCGGCCATCGAGTCGACCCGAAGCCTGCTGATCGTCGGTCTCAGCGTGTCGAGGCTCGAGACCTGGGTCAGTGCGCCGACGGCGTACCAGCCGGGCCTGCCGAGGTGATCGCGCCAGAGCGGCGCGCGCATCGACTCGGTGCCCTTCGGGTAGCCCATCGCGGTCACATACGTGTGGACAGCCGGATCGAGCCACACGTTCACGTCCTCGGGGCGCAGCGCCACGAGGCGGTACGGGGACGTCGAACGCGAGGTCATCGTGCGGTCCTATCCGGTCGGTGATGGAGTTCACGCGACAATAGCGCGAACGGAATTGTCGGACCCCCGTGGGACGGTGTCAGCAGATCGCCGGACGGGCCCTCCGTCGCAGGCGCAGACACCGCGAAGGGAAGTGACACGAGATGGCACGGTCACAGGCGCAGGCAGGCAATCCGGTCGACGAGCACGTCGTGTTGCGCAGCCGCGAGTTCTTGGAACGCGCCGAGGCGCTGTTCGACGAGGCGTCCGCCGTCGACGACGACGGAGCCGAGCGGTTCCGCCTCTTCTACCTGGCCGCGATCCGCGCGTCGGCCGCGGTGCTCGCGGTGCACGAGCCGCCCGGACCGGTCCGACGCCGTCGTGACGCGCGCGACGCGTGGAGCCGGATCAAGGCGGTCGCGCCGGAGGCGCGCGACCTCGCAGAGTACTTCGGCGGTCTGTCGGCGATGCGGGGCCACGTGGAGGCGGGCCTGGTCAGGTCGGTCGACTCGACGCTGTGCGGGCGCGTCGAGCGGAGGGCGATGGAGTTCCTCGACGTGGCAGATGCCACACTGTTGGCGTACGAACAGGGCAAGATCGGCGTTCGGCGTCGTTCGTCCGGCCGGACCGGTGGTCGCCAGGCGGATCTGCTCGTATCATGAACATGTACTGGGCATTGACATAGGACGCCCAGATGATCAGCGAGGAGGGGATGGTGCCGCTTTCTGAGCACGAGCAGCGCATGCTCGACGAAATCGAAAGCGCGCTGTACGCCGAGGACCCGAAGTTCGCCTCGAGCGTGACCAAACAGCGCGTCGGTCGTCCCACTGCACGGCGGCGTCTCGTCGCCGTGCTCGGTTTCCTCGCCGGTCTGGCGCTCCTCGTCGGGGGCCTCATGGTCGACGTGGAGGTCGGTGGTCTCCGTATTCTGAGCTTCATCGGATTCCTCGTCATGTTCGGATCCGCGGCGTTCGGCATGTTCGGTCCGCGTGGAGCCGCTGGTTCGGCGGCACCCGCGCGCGGCGGTTCGTCGAAGGCCAAGCCGGGTAAGTCGTCGTTGAGCGAGCGGATGGAACAGCGCTTCCAGCGCCGCTTCGAGCAGGACGACCACTAAGGGCCGCCAGCCACAGTCCGACTCCGCAGAACGGGGCCGCACCACTCTCCATTCGGAGAGGGGTGCGGCCCCGTTCTCGTCGGTTCCCCACCCGTCGCCCCCGGGTTCCCCACAATGCCCCACACGGGCTCCCCACTTTCACCCACCACGGCCGTATTGCGGCCTCCAACGTCACTCTGCTGCTGTTTTGCATCATCAGTGACGTGCGACGCGCTGTGTGTGTGCTGGTTGTTTCCTGAGAATCTACCAAGCGTCATGCGCCTTGACCTGCATAGATGACTTGGCGTGGGGGATCGGTGGGGCTTCTGGGGTGGAAAGTGGTGGAAAGTGGGGTAGTGTGGGCATCGCTGGGCGAGGGGGAGACCGGATCCGCCGAAACCAGAACGGGTGAGGAGGCGCCGACGTGGCACGCTTTCTCGGCACCTACACACCCAAGCTCGACGACAAGGGGCGGTTGACCTTGCCGGCCAAGTTCCGCGACGCACTGGCGGGAGGAGTCATGGTCACCAGAGGCCAGGACCGAAGCCTGTCGGTGTATCGAATCGATGACTACGACGTCATCGCGGAGAAGGCGGTGGCGGCATCGCGCAACGAACCCGAGGCGCGGGCCTACCTGCGGTACTTCTTCGCAGGGACCGACGAGCAACGACTGGATGGGCAGGGGCGGGTGAGCCTCTCGGCCGAGCATCGCGAATACGCGGAGCTCACCAAGGAATGCGTGGTGATCGGCTCGTTCGATCACCTCGAGATCTGGGACGCGGAGAAGTGGCGCGAGTACCAGGCACAGCACGAAGAGGCGTTCTCGAACGCCGGATCGAGCGCACTCGACTCGATCCTCTGACTTGACGAACTGAACAACGACGGACGACGACACCTGCGGTGAGACGAGGCCTCGGCCCGATCGACCCTGACGTACTTCCCCAACGCCAGGTGCGCTCGGGCGGGGACCCCGCCTCACCGCAGAGTCGTCTCCGCTCCGGTTCTTCTCCAGCACAACACCACACGTCGCCACGAGATCGTGGCGTACTTCGTCATACCGCGATACCGGGGAGGAGACGCAGTGAACGACCGGCAACAGGGTGAACACGGGCACGTGCCGGTGATGGCCGACCGCATGTTCGATCTCTTGGCTCCGGCTCTCACGCGGCGGTCCGACGACGGCGCCGATGCGGTCCTCGTCGACGGCACCCTCGGCGCGGGCGGTCACACGGAGTACTTCCTCTCCAGGCTGCCGGGCCTCACCGTCCACGCGATCGACCGCGACACGTCGGCGATCGACATCGCGACGCAGCGTCTGGCCGGGTTCGGCGACCGCGTCGTCTTCCATCACGCCCGCTACGACGAGATCGACGACGTCGTCGCCCGCGCGGGCATGACGAGTGTGGACGGCGTCCTGCTCGACCTCGGGGTGTCCTCCATGCAGCTCGACCGGACCGACCGCGGATTCGCGTACTCGGTGGACGCACCGCTCGACATGCGGATGAACGCCGACGACGAACTGACGGCGGCGGACGTCCTGAACACCTACGACCACGGGGCGCTTGCCCGCGTGCTCAGCGAGTACGGCGAGGAGCGCTTCGCGGGCAAGATCGCGTCAGCGGTGCTGCGGGAACGCGCGATCGAACCGTTCACGACCAGCGGGCGCCTCGTCGAACTGCTGTACGCGACGATCCCGGCCGCGACTCGTCGAACCGGCGGACATCCGGCCAAGCGCACGTTCCAGGCGCTGCGCATCGAGGTGAACCGTGAACTCGAGTCGCTTCGCGGCGTGATCCCCGCGTCGCTCGACGTCCTCGCGGTGGGTGGACGGCTCGCGGTGATGAGCTATCAGTCCCTCGAGGACCGCATCGTCAAACGAGACTTCGCACAAGCCGTGCGCAACACCACACCGGCCGGACTGCCGGTGGATCTTCCGGGAACGGCCGCCCGGTTCGCCCTCGTCACACGGGGAGCGGAACAGGCCGACGCGGCCGAACGCGAAGCGAATCCCCGCTCCGCGCCGGTCCGAATCCGCGCGATCGAACGCGTGGCAGCAGACGAAGGGGGCACACGGTGAGCATGCTGCTCGACGACCGTACAACGGGTCCCGAGCGCTCGGCGGGGGCCGAGCCTCGGACCGACAGGGGAGGCGCTCGGCGTCCGCGGCGCACGCGTCAGGCGGCGGCGAGCAGCCGCGCGAACCGGTCCAAGGCCGCCCAGCGCGCCCTCGACCGGCGCGAGCGGCGCCTGGGCGGTGCGGTTCCCGGCGCGACGGTCGCCCGCCGCCGCATCGGCGGAGTGCCGTTGGTGTTCCCGGTGATCGCCCTGATCGTCGGCGCGCTCGGTCTCACCTTGTACCTGACGACGAAGGCTGCGCAGGACTCGTACGAGCTCGAGACGTTGAAGAGCCAGAATCAGGCGCTCACCGACAAGCGGGACGATCTGCAGCGCACATTCGACAAGGCCGACGCCGCACCCGAGCTGGCGCAGCAGGCCAAGGATCTCGGCATGGTGCCCGCGAACGGAGCCGTGCAGCTGACGGTCGGACCCGACGGCAAGACCCGCACGCGCGGCACGGCGACCCCGGCTGACGGGAAGGCGTTGCCCGACCTCAATCCGGACGCCGATCCGGTGAAGAAGATCAACCCGACCAAGGTCGACGACTCGGAGGGGCTCGGCGATCAGCCGCGCCAGGCGGAGTCGACGCCGACGACCGTCGCACCGGTCCCGTCGGGTTCGCCCGCCCCGAATGTGATCCCGACGTCGGCCGCCACGCCGAAGCCGGATACCGCACGTGCGCGCTGAGCGGGTGGAGAATCGTCAATCATGACCCGATCTCGTTCCGTGCGCCCGCCCGCGTCCCGGCCGGGTGGGCGGTGGGCGGGCGGTATGACGCCGCCGACGCCCCCGCCAGACGACGACCGCCTCGACGAACTGGACTCCGCGGCGTCGTCCCGCTTCATCGGGCGTCAGCGCATGCTGTGGGCGATCGTGATCATCGCGCTGGTGCTGGTGGCCGGTCGGCTCGTGTACGTCAACGTGATCGCGGCCGACCAGATCTCGGCGTTGGCCGCACAGCAGCGATCGGTGACGCTGCAGCTGCCCGCGACCCGGGGGGCCATCGTCGACCGCAACGGGCGTCTGCTCGCGCATTCCGACGACGCGCGGGCCCTGACGTTCCAGCCGAAGGCCGTCCGCGCGTCGATCGACGACGAGCACACCAAGAATCCGGCCCTCCCGGACTCGGCCACGCGTCTGAAGCAGATCGCGACGGGCGTCTCGTCGATGCTCGGAGGCAGTGTGACCTCGGACGACCTGCTGGCGAAACTGTCCTCGGACAAAGACTTCGTGTACCTCGCGCGGGCCATCACGCCTGAGCTGGCGACGAACGTCATGGACAAGTTCCCCGAGGTGGGCGCGGAGAAGCAGAGCGTGCGGGTGTACCCGGGCGGTTCGCTCGCCGCGAACGTCGTCGGCGACGTGAACTACGACGGCAACGGTCTGATCGGTCTCGAGTCGTCCCTCGACCCCGTGCTGGCGGGCACCGGCGGCACGGAGACGTTCGATCAGGGACGCGACGGCGTCATGATCCCCGGCAGCATGCGGAACGTGCACCCGGCGCAGGACGGCAAGACCGTCCGCCTCACGCTCGACTCCGACGTCCAGTGGTTCGTCCAGAGCCAGGTCAACATGGCGAAGAAGGCGTCGGGCGCCAAGAACGTCTCGGCCGTCGTCATGGACACCAGGACCGGCGAGGTCCTCGCGATGGCGAACGACAGCACGTTCGACGCGTCGAAACCGCTGGACGACCAGAAGGACGCCGATCTCGGCAACAGGTCGGTCACCTCGCCGTTCGAGCCGGGGTCGGTGAACAAGATCGTGACCGCGTCGGCGGCCATCGAGTACGGCGTGACCAACCCGAACGAGGTGCTGAGCGTCCCCGGCTCGATCAAGATGTCCGGCATCACCGTGAACGACGCGTGGGCACACGGCAGTGCGCCGTACACGACGACCGGCGTCTTCGGGAAGTCGTCGAACGTCGGCACCCTGATGCTCGCCCAACGCGTCGGCGAACGACGTTTCGCCGACATGCTGGCGCGCTTCGGGCTCGGGACGATGACCGGTGTGGGACTGCCGGGCGAGAGCCCCGGCGACGTCCCCGCCCTGAGCCAGTGGTCGGGCGGCTCGTTCGCCAACCTCCCGATCGGCCAGGGCCTGTCGATGACCCTGCTGCAGATGACGTCCATGTATCAGGCGATCGCCAACAACGGCGTGCGGATTCCGCCGCGCATCATCGCGGGCGGTGACCGGCCGGATCCCGTGCGCGTGGTGTCGCCGGAGACGGCGACGACGGTCCGGAACATGTTCCGTGCCGTCATGCAGGACGACGGCGGGGGCGATCAGCAGGGCACCGGTGTCAAGGGCGCCATCGCCGGCTACCAGACGTCCGGCAAGACCGGCACCGCTCAGCAGGTCGACCCGTCGTGCAACTGCTACTCGCGGTCGAGCTACAACATCACGTTCGCGGGCATCGCGCCCGCGGACGACCCGCGGTACGTCGTCGGGATCATGATGGACAACCCGGTCCGCAGCTCGGACGGTTCCGGCGGCCAGTCGGCCGCTCCGCTGTTCGGGACGATCGGAGCCTGGTTGCTGCAGCACGAGCGGGTGCCGTACTCGGCGCAGCCCGCGCCCCGTCTGCGGTTGCAGGCCTGATCGCCCTGGCAGGCTTGGTCGCACCGTCGGGCCTCCACGGTAGATTCAACGGACGAGACGCGCGCCCGGTCGGCGTGCGTGCGGCATCGACTGGGAGAGATTTCGACGTGAGCAGTGCAGCGGGCGCCCCGCGCGAGAGTTTCCGACCGACCACCGAGCCGGTGTCGTTGTCGCACCTCGCGGCCCTGACGGGTGCGGTGCTCGACGGGCTCGACGTCGCGGTCGACGGGGTCACCCTGCGCGCGCAGTCGGCCGGTCCGGGCGAGTTGTTCGCCGCGATGCCTGGCAGTCGGACGCACGGGGCCGCCTACGTCGACCAGGCGGTCGACGCCGGAGCGGTGGCGGTGTTCACCGATCCGGCTGGGCTCGCGTCGGTGCGCGGCGCGGGCGTCGAACTGCCCGTCCTCGTCCACGACGAGCCGCGCGGCGTGCTCGGCCGGTTGTCGGCTCGCGTGTACGGCGACCCGTCGTCGACGCTGACGCTCATCGGGATCACCGGGACGTCGGGGAAGACCACCACGTCGTACCTCGCGGAGTCGGCGTTGCGGGCGGCGGGATGGAGCGTCGGCCTCGTCGGGACGACGGGGTCACGGCTCGACGGGCAGCCGATCCCGAGTGACCTGACCACACCGGAGGCCCCCGACCTGCAACGACTCCTCGCGGTGATGCTCGAGCGCGGCGCGGACGCGGTCGTGATGGAGGTGTCGAGCCACGCCTTGTCGCTGGGGCGGGTGGACGGCTGCCGATTCGCGGTCGGAGCCTTCACGAACCTGTCGCAGGATCACCTGGACTACCACAAGACGATGGACGAGTACTTCCACGCGAAGGCCAGGCTCTTCGCGGCGGGATCCCCCAATCGGGCCGAGCGCAGCGTGATCTGCGTCGACGACGAGTGGGGACGCGCGATGGCGTCGATCGCCGCGGACGGCGACCACCCGACGGTGACGGTGTCGACGGGGGAGACCGGGACGCCCGGGGAGACCGGGGCGCGATGGCGGGTGGCCGCGGTCACCGTCGCCGAGCAGGGCAGCCAGCAGGTGGCGGTGGTGGGACCGGACGACGTCCGACGCGACGTGACGGTGCCGATGCCCGGTGCGTACAACGTCGCGAACGCGCTGGTGGCCCTCGCGACCGTGGAGCAGGCCGGGATCGACGTCGACGTCGCGATCCGCGGACTCGCCGACGTCGCCGTTCCGGGCCGCGTGGAGAAGGTCGACCGCGGGCAGGACTTCCTCGCCGTCGTCGACTATGCGCACAAGCCCGCGGCCGTCGAAGCGGTCCTCGCGACGCTCGCCGCCGAGACCGACGGGTCGATCGCCGTGGTGCTCGGCGCGGGCGGCGATCGGGACACCGAGAAGCGCCCGCTGATGGGCGCCGCGGCCGTCCGCGCCGCCGATCTGGTGATCGTCACCGACGACAATCCGCGGTCGGAGGATCCGGCGAGCATTCGCGCGGCCGTCGTCGCCGGAGCCGAGGGCGTCCCGGAGTCGGAGCGGCGGGCCACCGACATCCGCGAGATCGGCGACCGCCGCGCGGCGATCGCCGCGGCCGTCGACTGGGCGAGCACGGGCGACGTCGTCCTGATCGCGGGCAAGGGCCACGAGACCGGGCAGGAGATCGACGGTGTCAAGCATCTGTTCGACGACCGTGCGGTCCTCGGTGAGGCGCTCGCCGCGGCCGCGTCGCCGCTGCAGGTTCTCGTCGCGGGCTCGGGCTCCGATGTCGCCGCGGCGAAGAGGCTGCTTCGCGAGATGGTCGCGCTCGCCGCGGACAGCGGTGCGGGCAGCGCGCACCGCGCGGGCGGATCGGCGCGCACCTGGGCCGTGTTCGGCGAACTCGCCGACCGCTCCGCGTCCGACGACAACGCGCGCGCCGTCGACCACGACGGTCTCGGACGTCAGGCGGTCCGCGTCGCAGTCGACAAGATCGTCGCCGTCGGCACGTCCCGGGTGGTCAGGGCGCTGCATCAGGGCGCCGTCATGGAGGGCTCGTGGGGCGACGAGGCGGCGTTCGTCGCCACGCCGGCCGACGCCGTCGACCACATGCGGACCGTCGAGGGCTATCGTCCGGGCCCGGGCGACGTTGTGGTGGTGGCGGGGCCAGACGATCTCGCCCCCGCACTCATCGACTACTGGCGGAACGAGCTCCACCTGGGGGTTCGTGTCGTCGAAGTGTGACATCCGACGCGCAACCGGCCACCGGATGACCGGGGTCGAGCCGTTCACAGGATAGATTCAGTATTCAAAGTTCTCTCGACGAGTGAGGATTCATCAGCTGTGACCCAGATTCTGATCGCGGGAGCGATCTCGCTGGCGGTGTCGATTCTGCTCACCCCGGTGCTGATCAAGGTGTTCTCCCGTCAGGGGTTCGGCCAGGAGATCCGCGACGAGGGCCCCGAGAGCCACAAGGCCAAGCGCGGCACCCCGTCGATGGGCGGCGTCGCGATCATCACCGCACTGTGGGCCGGATACCTCGGCGCGCATCTCGCCGGGTTGATCGGTGGCGGCGAGGGCCCGAGCGCGTCCGGTCTGCTCGTCCTCGGCCTGGCGACGGCACTCGGCGTCGTCGGATTCCTGGACGACTTCATCAAGATCCGCAAGCAGCGGAACCTCGGACTCAACAAGACGGCGAAGTCCGTCGGCCAGTTCCTGGCGGCGATCATCTTCGGCGTCCTGCTCCTGCAGTTCCGCAACGGGGCCGACCTCACTCCCGCGAGCGAGCACCTGTCGTACGCTCGCGACATCAGCATCATCTCGCTGACCGCGATCGGGTTCGTGTTCTTCTGTTGGCTGGTCGTCGCCGCATGGTCGAACGCGGTGAACTTCACCGACGGACTCGACGGACTCGCGGCCGGATCGGCGGCGATGGTGATGGGCTCGTACGTGCTCATCACGTTCTGGCAGTTCCGCCAGTCGTGCGAACTGCTCCCGAAGGACGCCGACAGCGCGGGCTGCTATCAGGTCCGCGACCCGCTCGACCTCGCGGTCGTCGCCGTCGCCGCGGGCGGGGCGTGCCTCGGCTTCCTGTGGTGGAACGCCGCGCCGGCCAAGATCTTCATGGGCGACACGGGTTCGCTGGCCCTCGGCGGTCTCATCGCCGGACTGTCGATCACCACCAAGACCGAACTCCTCGCCGTGGTGCTCGGTGCGCTGTTCGTCGCGGAGATCATCTCGGTCGTCGTGCAGATCGCGTTCTTCCAGACCACCGGCAAGCGGGTGTTCCGCATGGCGCCGTTCCACCACCACTTCGAGCTCGGCGGTTGGGCCGAGACGACGGTGATCATCAGATTCTGGCTGCTCACGGCGATCGCCTGCGCCCTCGGTCTGACGCTGTTCTACAGCGAGTTCCTCTCGCACCAGAGCTGATCGGATGAGCGCTGATCTGAATCTGCACGGACGACGGGTCCTCGTCGCGGGAGCGCGTGCGACGGGCCTGGCGGTGTTGGACCTGCTCGGTGAGCAGGGTGCGCACGTCACCATGCTCGACACCAAGTTCGCCGACGGCGGGGTGGACCCGGACCTCCTCGCACGCGGTGTCGCGACGGTCGGGCCGGACGCCTTCGTCGTCGACGGCGTCACCGCCGCGCCCGCCGACATCGATCTGATCGTCGTCTCCCCGGGGTTCCGGCCCGACGACGGTCTGCTCGTCGCCGCGGCGGCCGCCGGGATCCCCGTGTGGGGCGACGTGGAACTGGCCTGGCACGTCGACCGGGCCGGACTGTACGGCGCACCGCGCACCTGGCTGGTGATCACCGGCACCAACGGCAAGACCACGACCACCTCGATGGTCGAGGCCATCGTCGAGGCGTCCGGCCGGTCGGTCCTGGCGTGCGGGAACATCGGGCTCACCGTCGTCGACGCGCTCCGGGCGACCCCGCGGGCCGACGTCCTCGCGGTGGAGATGTCGTCGTTCCAGCTGCATTGGGCTCCGTCCGTGCGGCCCGATGCGGGCGTCGTGTTGAACGTCGCCGAGGACCATCTGGACTGGCACGGGTCGTTCGACGCCTACGCGGAGGCCAAACAGCGGGCGCTGCTCGGCGAGACCGCCGTCGTCGGGCTCGACGACGCCGTCGCCTCCACGTTGCCGGTCGGACAGTCGTCGCGCCGGGTCGGATTCACCCTGTCCGTCCCGCACGAGGGGGAGCTCGGTGTGGCCGACGGCGTCCTCGTCGACCGCGCGTTCGGGCCGGGGACGCGGAGTCTCATCGCGGCCGACCGCATCCGACCGGCCGGTCCGTCGGGCCTGCTCGACGCCCTGGCCGCGGCCGCGGTGACGCGGGCGATCGGCGTCGACGGCGACGCCGTGGAACGTGGACTCACCGCGTTCTCGCCGGCGGCGCACCGTGGGCAGACGGTGGCTCGGATCGGCGGGACCGTGTTCGTCGACGACTCGAAGGCGACGAATCCGCACGCCGCGCAGGCCGCGGTGTCCGGGTACGACAGGGTGGTGCTGATCGCCGGCGGTCTGCTCAAGGGCGCCGCGGTGGACGAGTTGATCGCGCGGAACGCGCATCGCTTCGCCGGTGTGGTCGCGATCGGCACAGATCGGCGGATCATTCTCGACGCGATTGCGCGACACGCCCCAGAAGTCCCAGCAGTCACAGTATTCACAGGGGACGATGGTTCGGTGAAGACTCAGCGAACCGGTGACGACATTTCGGCCGTCACACCGACCGGCGCGTCGAGCGCCGACGCGGTGATGGCGCAGGCGGTCTCGGCCGCCTGGCAGTTGGCAGAGGCAGACCAGGCGGGCTCCGGTCGTGGCGTGGACGCGGTGCTCCTGGCGCCCGCGGCCGCATCGCTCGACATGTTCGCAAGCTACGGCGCGCGCGGCGATTCGTTCGCCGCGGCGTCGACCGCCCTCGCCGACTCCGCCGCCGGCCGATGAGAGACGCCGCAGAGCCCGACGAGCCGGACGTCGACGAGCAGGCGACGGACGACGAGACGGCGGACGCGGAGGCGTCGGCCGACGCCTCGAACGCCGATGAGGACACGGGCGACGACGCACGCGACGCGGCAGTCCCCGACGAGGCCGTGCGCGCCGAACCGGGCCGAGGCCTCAACATGTCGTTGTCCACGGTCGATGTGCGCGCCGTGCTCGGCACCGCCCGTCAGGGCGTCGCGAATCTCCTCGGGCGTCCGCTCACGTCCTTCCACATAGTGCTGTCGTTGACCGTGATCTTGACCGTGCTCGGCCTGCTGATGGTGCTGTCGGCGTCGTCCGTCGACGGCTTCGCGAAGGACGGATCGGCGTACGGCATGTTCACCACCCAGGCGATGTTCGTCGCACTGGGCTTCGTGTGCTTCTACATGGCGATGCGGATGACTCCCGCGCTGTTGCAGCGGTTGTCGTTCCCCCTGCTGCTGGTGTCGGTGTTCCTGCTGATCATGGTGATGATCCCCGGTGTCGGTGTGCAGGGCGGTGGCGCCAAGCGCTGGATCGAGATCGGCGGACTGACGCTGCAGCCGTCCGAGGTCGCGAAGGTCGCCCTGTGTCTGTGGGGTGCCAGCATCCTCGCGCACAAACGACCGGGCGGAACGCTGAGTCGCGAGCTGCTGTTGCCGCTCCTGCCGGTCGCCGGGGCCGTGGCCTTCCTGGTCGCCATCCAGCCGAACCAGTCGACGATGATGATCCTGGTCATGATCGTCGGCACGCTGTTGATCTTCGCCGGCCTGCCCGGCCGGTTCGTCGTGTCCTTCGGTGCGATCTTCGCCGTCGGCGCGGTGGCCTTCGCACTCATCGAGGACTACCGCGCGGCGCGCGTGTTCAGCTTCCTCGGCGGCTCGCAGGACGTGCAGGGCAGCGGCTATCAGGCCAATCAGGCCAAGTACGCGCTCGCCGACGGCGGCATCTTCGGGAAGGGCCTCGGCCAGGGCACCGCCAAGTGGAACTACCTGCCCAACGCGCACAACGACTTCATCTTCGCGATCATCGGCGAAGAACTCGGCCTCGTCGGCGCCCTCAGCGTCGTGACGCTGTACATGTGCCTCGGCTGGGTCGGCATGCGCATCGCACGCCGGTCGGCCGACCCGTTCCTGCGCCTGCTGTCGGTCACGATCACCGTCCTGTTCCTCGCGCAGGCGTTCATCAACATCGGCTATGTCATCGGCCTGTTGCCGGTCACCGGCATCCAGTTGCCGATCCTCTCGTACGGCGGAACGTCGGCGTTGACGATGTTGACGATGCTCGGCCTGCTCGCCAATGCGGCCCGTCACGAACCGGCGGCCGTCGCCGCGCTGACGGCGCCGAAGCCCAAGGGGCTGGCACGGCTGCTGCGGCTGCCGATCCCGCAGGCGTACAAGCCTCCGCGTCGGCCGTCCGACCGGGCTCGTCGGGATCCCCGACGCGCGGCGTCGACGTCGGATCGTCGACGTCCGGCCCCCGTCCGGTCGGCGCGTGTGCCGCGCGCGGGTCGGGGACGCGGGTCGACGCCGAGCTCGTCCGGAGAGATCCACTATCCTGTCAGGCAACCGGGCACGTTCCGTCGAGAGCAGCCGCGCATGCCGCGGACGGCTGCGGCGCGAGCCGAACGGACCAGACAGACAGGCGCACAAGCGCCGCGATCGCGTTCTGCGAGACGGAATGAAGGGGAGACCAGGCGCCGGTGAGCACGAAGAAGGAGGCCGGCAGGCCGCTGTCCGTCGTCGTCGCGGGCGGTGGCACCGCGGGCCATATCGAGCCTGCACTCGCGGTGGCCGACGCGGTCCGTCAGCTCGACCCGACGGCCCGGATCACGGCCCTGGGCACCACGCGTGGCCTGGAGACGACGATCGTCCCCGAACGCGGCTACGACCTCAAGCTGATCCCGCCGGTGCCGTTGCCCCGCAAGCCCGGCGTCGAACTGGCGAAGACGCCGTGGCGGGTCATGCGGTCGGTCCGCGCCACCCGCAAGGTGTTCCGTGAGGTGCAGGCCGACGTCGTCGTCGGCTTCGGCGGCTACGTCGCACTGCCCGCGTACCTCGCCGCGCGGTCGACGATCCGCGGCGGCGCGCGCCTGCCCGTCGTCATCCACGAGGCCAACGCGAGTGCGGGCGTCGCGAACAAGGTCGGCGCCAAGCTCGCGGATCGGGTGATGGCGGCCGTGCCCGACTGCGGACTGTCCGGAGCCACCGTGGTCGGCATCCCCGTGCGGGGGGCCATCACCACACTCGACCGCTCGGCCGTGCGCGCGCAGGCGCGCCAGTTCTTCGGACTCGACCCCGATGCGCCGACACTTCTCGTCTTCGGCGGCTCGCAGGGAGCGCAGCGACTGAACGAGGCGGTGGCCCCGGCCGCGGGGGCGCTGGGGGAGGCCGGCATCGGCGTTCTGCACGCCTACGGCCCCAAGAACTCGATCGACCCGCGCTCGCCCGACGGCGCCCCGCCGTACGTCGACGTGAGCTACCTCAACCGGATGGACCTCGCGTATGCGGCCGCGGACCTGGTGATGTGCCGGTCCGGAGCCATGACGGTCGCCGAGATCTCCGCCACCGGACTGCCAGCCGTCTACGTTCCGCTGCCGCACGGCAACGGTGAGCAGCGGCTCAACGCGCTGCCCGTCGAACAGGTCGGCGGCTGCCTCATCGTCGACAACGAGGACGTCACACCCGAGTGGGTGGCGGCGACCATTCCGTCGCTGATCACCGACACCGAGCGTCTGACGGCCATGGGGGCGGCCGCGGCGTCGGTCGGACACCGGGATGCGGCGATGGCCGTGGCGACCGCAGCCGTGGAGCTCGCGAAGGAGAGAAGGACCCGATGACCGCTCCCGCACCCCTGCCAGCGCAACTGCAACGCGTCCACATGGTCGGCATCGGCGGCGCTGGCATGTCCGGCCTCGCCCGCATCCTCCTGGCCCGCGGCGGCAGCGTCTCGGGTTCGGACGCCAAGGACTCGCGCGGAATCCTGGCGCTGCGCACGCGCGGAGCACAGATCCGGGTGGGCCACGATCGCACCGCCCTCGACCTGCTCGACGGCGGACCGACGGTCGTCGTCACCACGCATGCGGCGATCCCGAAGGACAACCCCGAGCTCGTCGAGGCTCGCGAGCGGGGGATCGAGATCCTGTACCGGCCGCAGGTGCTCGCCCTCCTCATGCAGGGGCATCGGACGCTGCTGATCTCCGGGACGCACGGCAAGACGTCGACCACGTCGATGTCGGTCGTCGCGCTGCAGCACTGCGGCGCCGACCCGTCGTTCGCGGTCGGCGGCGAGCTCAACGAGTCGGGCACCAACGCCCATCACGGCAGCGGCGGAGTGTTCGTCGCCGAGGCGGACGAGAGCGACGGCTCGCTCCTCGAATACACCCCGGACATCGTCGTCGTCACCAACATCGAGGTGGATCACCTCGACTTCTTCGGCACGGAACAGGCGTACGTCGAGGTGTTCGACGAGTTCGCCGCGCTGATCCGGCCGGGCGGCACGCTGGTGATCTGCCTCGACGATCCCGGGTCGGCCGCCCTCGGCGGACGCTGTGTCGAGGCGTTGGCCGCCCGCGACGTCGCGGTCCTGGGGTACGGCTCGGGGGAGCACGCCGATCTGGCTCCCGGCGTCCCGCTCGTCGCGGAACTGCTCGAGGTGACCCCGCGCGGCGCGGGCAGCACCGCGTCGGTCCGCCTGCATCCACCGGTCACCCCCGACGTCGTCGAACGATCACTCGACGTGACGCTGCCCGGGCGACACATGGCGTTGAACGCGCTGGGCGCGCTCGTCGCGTGCGTGCGGACCGGACACGACGCCGATCTGGTCGCCGACGGCATCGAGGGCTTCAGCGGGGTCCATCGTCGATTCGAGTTCCGCGGACGTGAACGCGAGGTCGACGTCTACGACGACTACGCGCATCACCCGACCGAGGTGCGCGCGGTGCTGTCCGCGGCCCGCGACGTGGTGCGTCACGGCTCGGGTCGCGTCATCGCCGTCTTTCAGCCGCACCTGTACTCGCGGACCGCGGAGTTCGCCGTCGAGTTCGCCCGCGCGCTGAGCCTGGCGGACCAGGTGATCGTCGCCGACGTGTACGGCGCTCGCGAGGCGCCTCAGCCGGGAGTGAGCGGACTCCTGATCGCCGACGCGGTCACGGTTCCCGCACGATTCGTGCCCAACGTGTCGGAGATCCCCGAGGCCGTCGCGTCGATCGCTCGACGCGGCGACTTGGTGCTGACGATCGGAGCGGGAGACATCACGATGCAGGCGGCGTCCATCCTGTCGGCGTTGGCACGGCACGGATGACCGAACGCGGCGGCAGGCATCGCCGGGCGGAGCCGGTGAAGCGGCGACGTCGACCCGGCAAGCTCTCGGTGATCCTCATCGCGGTGGGCGTCGTGGTGCTCGTCGGGGGCGGAATCGCGCTCGCGTACTTCTCTCCGCTGATGTCGGTCCGGTCCGTCGAGGTGACGGGTACGACCATCGTCGACCGCGACGAGGTGCTTCGGCTGGCGCAGGCGCCCGAGGGCAAGCCGCTCCTGCAGGTCGACACCGGTGCGATCGCCGGACGGATAGCGGTGATCCCGGCCGTCGAGCAGGTCAAGGTGGAGCGGAGCTATCCGTCGACGCTGACGATCGAGGTGACCGAACGGACGCCGGTGGTGACGCTCGACTGGTCGGGCAAGATCGGCGTGATGGACAGGCTCGGCATGGTCTACCAGACCTTTCCGGATCGGAAGTCGGTCCCGAAGGAGTTCTCGGGGCTGCCGGTGCTGTCCGTGGCGCACCCCGGGGCGAAGGACCCGTCGACGCTCGCCGCGCTGGCGGTCGCCCAGGATCTTCCGGACTGGCTCCGCGCACGGACGGCGACGATCGAGGCGGCGTCGTCGGCCGATGTCACCCTCGTCTTGAAGTCCAAACGTCGGGTGGTGTGGGGCGACGCCGAACGCACCGCGGACAAGGCCGCGGCCCTGCAGAGCGTGCTGAAAGTGCAGGGCGACACCTACAACGTGTCGAGTCCGGAGTTTCCCGCCGTCAGCTGACGCCGTCGAGGTTCTCAGCGAACAATCTGCGACACGCCCATGCGCCTTACGAGGCACGGGTCGGCGCAGTCAATACCGTTGTCACTCAGTGGTACGTACTTGACATAACTATAACCCTCTGGTTTACCTTTAGGGTTTCGGTTTCGAATTAGGAAGGCATCATGACGCCACCCCACAACTACCTGGCTGTCATCAAGGTCGTCGGCATCGGCGGCGGTGGTGTCAACGCCGTCAACCGCATGATCGAGCAGGGTCTCAAGGGCGTTGAGTTCATCGCGATCAACACGGACGCGCAGGCCCTCCTGATCTCCGACGCCGACGTGAAGCTCGACATCGGCCGCGACTCGACCCGCGGCCTCGGCGCGGGCGCGAACCCCGAGGTGGGCCGGGCCGCCGCGGAGGACGCACGCGACGAGATCGAGGAACTCCTCAAGGGCGCCGACATGGTCTTCGTGACCGCGGGCGAGGGCGGCGGCACCGGCACCGGCGGCGCGCCGGTCGTCGCGTCGATCTCCCGCAAGCTCGGGGCGCTCACCGTCGGCGTCGTCACGCGGCCGTTCTCGTTCGAGGGCAAGCGTCGCGGCGGCCAGGCCGACGCGGGGATCACCGCGCTGCGCGAATCGTGCGACACGCTCATCGTCATCCCCAACGACCGCCTGCTGCAGCTCGGCGACTCGAACCTCTCGCTGATGGACGCGTTCCGCAGCGCCGACGAGGTGCTCCTCAACGGCGTCCAGGGCATCACCGACCTGATCACCACGCCGGGCCTGATCAATGTCGACTTCGCCGACGTCAAGGGCGTCATGAGCGACGCGGGCAGCGCGCTGATGGGCATCGGTGCGGCACGCGGAGACGGTCGTGCCAGCAAGGCGGCCCAGGCCGCGATCAACTCTCCGCTGCTCGAGGCGTCGATGGAGGGCGCCCGAGGCGTGCTCATCTCGATCGCGGGCGGCAGCGACCTCGGCCTGTTCGAGATCAATGACGCTGCGTCGCAGGTGCAGGAGGCCGCCCACGAGGAGGCCAACATCATCTTCGGCACGGTGATCGACGACAACCTCGGCGACGAGGTCCGCGTGACCGTCATCGCTGCCGGATTCGACAGCGGGGCGCCCCGTAAGAAGGTCGAGGCCGCCACTGCCGTTCGACAGCCCGCGGTGGCCCCGGCGAGCTCGGGTCACACCTCGACGCCCGCGGCGGGCGACCCGCTGTTCCCGAATGCGGGCGAGCGGTCGTCGAGCCCGTTCGTCGACCAGTCGCGTCCCAAGCGTCCGCGCTTCGACGACGACGACGTCGACGTCCCCGACTTCATGAAGTGAGCTGGTCCTCGACACATGGCATTCACGGTCCGTCGTGCCGTGACGACGCGGGCCGGTGGGGTCTCGCAGTCGCCGTACGACTCGTTCAATCTCGGTGATCACGTCGGCGACGATCCGATCGCCGTGGCGGAGAACCGGTCCCGTCTGGCTCGCGATCTCGGGGTGGGGCCCGATCGCGTGGTCTGGATGGAACAGGTGCACAGCCGCACGGTGACGGTCGTCGACGGGCCGGTGACCGAACCGGTCCCGGTGACCGACGCCCTGGTCACGTCCCAGACCGATCTCGCGCTCGCCGTGCTGACCGCCGACTGCGTCCCTATTCTGCTGAGCGACGACGAGGCGGGCGTGATCGCCGCGGTCCATGCCGGTCGCGTCGGCGCCCGGATCGGAATCGTGCCCGTCGTCCTGGACGCGATGGTCGGTCTCGGAGCGAAGGCCGAGCGGATCGGCGCGTTTCTCGGACCCGCGGCCTCCGGTGAGCGCTACGAGGTTCCGCCCGCGATGCAGGCCGACGTCGAGAAGCACCTGCCGGGCAGTGCGTGTCGGACGTCCAAGGGCACCGCGGGCCTCGACCTGCGGGCCGGCATCCGCAGGCAGCTGCTGGAGGCCGGTGTCGGCGGTGTCGCGCTCGATCCGCGCTGCACGATCGACGACCTGACTCTGTTCAGCCATCGCCGCGGGGCTCCGACGGGCCGCATCGCGTCGGTCATCTGGATCGACACCGCCGGGGCTCGGGCGTGACGCAAGCTCGGTCGGCCGAGCTCTCGGCGGCACTGACGGCCGCCCGGAACCGTGTCGACGCGGCGGTCCGCGCCGCCGGACGGGCGGAGGGCGACGTCACCTTGCTCGTCGTCACGAAGTTCTTCCCGGCGTCCGACGTGGTCGCGCTCCTCGACCTCGGGGTGCGTGAGGTGGGGGAGTCGCGGGAGCCGGAGGCGAGCCGCAAGCTCGTCGAGGTGTCGCGGGCTCGGCCCGACATAGCCTTCGACGCCGACATGATCGGGCGAGTGCAACGCAAGAAGGCGCGTTCGGTCGCCCGGTGGGCGCGGCGGGTCCATTCGGTCGACTCGCTCGATCTGATCGAGGCGCTCGGCGGGGCCGCCCGACGGAGCCTCGACGACGGCGAGCGGACCGCGCCGCTGGGAGTCCTGCTGCAGATGAGCCTTGACGGCGATCCCGACCGCGGTGGTCTGGTGGAGGCCGATCTGGCGGCGGCGGCCGACCGCGTGGCGTGCAGCGATGCGCTCCGCCTGGACGGATTGATGGTGATCGCGCCGCTCGGGAGTCCGCCGGAGGCCGCGATGGCCGATGCCGCGGCGATTCGCGAACGGTTCGCTGCGTCGCATCCCGATGCTGTGGAATTCTCGGCTGGCATGTCAGGAGACCTGGAAGAGGCGATTGCTGCGGGATCGACGTGTGTGCGTGTCGGAACCGCGATCATGGGCGCGAGACCGCTACTCTCTCCCTAGTCACATTGGTCACAACAGAATCACCTGGATCATCTGACGACAACTTCACCATCCACCACGCGCATCACGAGAAGGGCTTCCGATGACGACGATGCAGAAGTTCAAGGCATATTTCGGCATGGTGCCTCCGAACGAGTACGACGACGACTACTTCGACGAGCCGGCGGAGGGCCCCGCGCTCAACGCCCGCGAGCGGACGTACATGGAGAAGTACCGGTCCAACTCGTTGCGCGAGGAGCCGTTCTACGAGGAGGACGAGTACCGCGAGTCGGAGTTCCGCGGCGAGTACCGCGACGCGCCCTACCGTGAGCCGGAGTACGCGGGTGGACGCGGTTACGCGCCGCGCTCGGAGCGTCCGTACATCGCCGCTCGTCGGGCGGAGGCCCCGCGTCGACTGGCCGACGAGGCTCCCGTCCGCTCTCGTCTGGAACCGCTCGATCGCCCGTCGATGCAGGTGCGTGGGGCCAACGCCATCGCCCCCGAACTGCGTCCCGACATCGACCAGGTCGTCGATCAGGCCGCCAAGATCACCACGCTGCGTCCCGCCGACTACTCGGAGGCGCGCACGATCGGCGAGCGCTACCGCGACGGCAATCCGGTGATCATCGACCTCGCCGACATGAGCAACGACGACGCCAAGCGTCTCGTCGACTTCGCCGCGGGCCTGGCGTTCGCGGTTCGCGGATCGCTCGAGAAGGTCGCGACCAAGGTGTTCCTGCTCTCGCCCGCGGGCATCGACGTGAGCCCGGAGCAGCGCCGCCGCATCGCCGAGACCGGTTACTCCAGCCGATCCTGACACCCGCTCACCCGTCGCGCGAACGCCGCGTCGACCCGCCGTCCGGCGGGTCGACGCGGCGTCGTCGTCAGGAATCAGGCACGATTGTCCTGTGACGTCGTTTCTGTGGATCCTCTACTTCGTGCTGTTCGTCTACATGCTGCTCCTGCTTGGCAGGCTGGTGGTGGAGATGGTGCAGTCGTTCGCGCGTCGGTGGCGACCGAAAGGTGCGTCGGTGGTGCTGATCGAACTCGTGTTCATCCTCACCGATCCGCCGGTGAAGCTCCTTCGCCGTCTCATTCCGCCGTTGAATCTGGGTGCGATCCGGCTCGACCTCTCGCTGCTGATCATCCTGATCGTGGTGTCGATCGGCATGCAGGTGACGCTCAGTTTCGCCGCCGGATAACGCATTCTCGAACAATTGTTCGCCATTGTTGTGAAATGTCGACTGTCGTATCACCGGATGTTTTTGCCGACCGGGAATGAAATGCGCGTCACACATGCGAGTCGGGGCGCGTCGACTGTCGGCCGAACGGTCGATCGACCCGTCTGACGTGGCCGTCGAGGCATAGTCACTGTTCACAGCGTCAGGCCAGCTATCGCGACCGGCGAAGTTCCACCGTGTGTGACGTTTCGGCCGAGTTTGTATTTCGAACCGGTGGAGGCGGTGGTCGAAGCTTGGTCCTGGTGTGACGAGATGACACGCTAGTGACGTAGTGGTACTGGTATTAATGGAATTGCGATGGAAGATCTATCGCATCGACGTGTTCGCTGACGCGGACCGCATGTACTCGACGCAGGACATAGCGACTCGAATCCGACCGGACTCGAGGAGATGTAAGAGGGGAACCCGGAATGCGGCTGACACCGGCTGATGTGCACAACGTGGCGTTCAGCAAACCGCCGATCGGTAAGCGTGGCTACAACGAGGACGAGGTCGACCAGTTCCTCGACTTCGCCGAGGCGGAGCTCGCGCGGCTGATCGACGAGAACAACGACCTCAAGCAGCGTGTCTCCGAGCTCGAGACCGAGTTCGCCGAGGCCCGTGCCCGCGCAGGTTCCGACCGTACCCAGGCGTTCGCCGCTCCAGCACCGGCTCCGGTTCCCGAGCCCGCACCGGCTCCCGCTCCGGTCGTCGCCCCCGCGCCCGACGAAGACGCGCACGGTCGCGCGGCGCGAGTCCTCGCGCTCGCGCAGGACGCCGCCGACCGGGTCACCGGTTCGGCTCGCGCCGAAGCGGACAGTCTCCTCACCGACGCGCGCCAGCGCAGCGAGTACATGGTCAACGAGGCGCAGGGCAACGCCGACGCGACCCTGGCCGACGCTCGTCAGCGCAGCGAGGCCCTGCTCGCCGATGCGCAGACCCGCGCCGAGGCCCATGTCCGCCAGGCTCAGGAGCGCGCCGACTTCCTGCAGCGTGACGCCGAGCAGAAGCACACCGAGATCATGTCGACGATCAACCAGCAGCGCGGCGTGCTGGAAGGCCGCATCGAGCAGCTCAAGACGTTCGAGCGCGAGTACCGTACCCGCCTCAAGACCTACCTCGAGTCGCAGTTGGAAGAACTCCAGCAGCGCGGCAGTGCCGCACCCGCGGACGCGGGCCAGGCGCCGCAGGGCTTCGACGGCGGATACCCGCAGAACTAGCGTGATCGACCACCTGACAACCGGACCGACGAGGGGACCCCGCTCGTGCTGATAGCTGCCGTAGCGTTGACCCTCGTCGGTTTCGGCTTGCTCGTCTTCGCTCTCATCACCGCGAACTTCGCGCTCGCGATCGCTTGCATCGTCGTGTGCGTCATCGGCCTCGCGGTACTCCTCGTCGACACCCTGCGTGCCAACAAGCGGCGCGGATCCGGTGTCGCCGACGAACCGCTGTTCACCATCCGCGGCGGCGAGTCGCGGTCGAAGCCGCTCGACGACGACGCCGACGAACTGGTCGACGACGAGGTGGACCGGGCCGAGGACGTCGCACCGTCGTGGGAGTCGGAACCGGTGGCCCAGACGCCTGGTCGGGGGCTCGGATCCATCGTGTCGCCGGACGCCCACGGCTCGCCCGTCGACGACGCCCCGCGCTTCGTGTCCGGTCGTCAGCCGCAGTACGACTCCGGGTCGCAGCCCGCGGCGCCGTTCGGCGAGCCGTCGTACGAGCAGCCTCGCTACGACACGGGCGCGCAGCCCCGCTATGACACGGGTTCGCAGCCGCGGTATGACACCGGTTCGCAGCCCCGCTACGACACCGGTTCACAGCCGCGGTACGTCGGCGGCCCCCAGTACGACACCGGCCAGCAGCCGGTGCAGGCGGAGACCGGCGACGCGAACGACTACATCCGTTCGGTGACGGGTCAGTTCCCTGCGGCGACGCCGACCGGACGCATTCCCGTCACACCGTCGTACGAGGCGAACCCGCAGCCCGCCCCCGCGGCGGACCCGATCACCGGCGGTCAGCCGCAGATCAACACCGACTCCGGCTATGTCGGACGTCGGCGACGCGTGGAAGGCGAGTCGGACGGTGTCGTGGTCAATACGCACGACCCGAATCTGCCCGAGATGAAGCTGGTGTACGGCGACGAAACCGAGTCGACCGACCCGCGAGCGGGCGGGTAGACTCTCCACCGATCACGGCGACGATCCGGCCATCACCGGGGAGCTTTCGGAAGAACAGGCGGTCGTCCGCCTCAGTAGAACCGAACGGGTAGGCCCGTCACAGCCGTCGATTCGAGTGGCGTCGCACGTGTGCGGCGCAAGCGGGGTGGTACCGCGCGATCCCTCGGCGGGATTCGCGTCCCCGTGCCAGACACGCTGAGCGATCAGCACGGGCACGAGGAGCCGCGATGAGCGAGAACACCCCAGACCAGAGCACCGCACCGGTGTACCCGATCGTCGACCTGACGGGCGGGACCGGCCGCGGTGCTCCGTCGTTTCCGGACGTGGAGCAGCGCGTCCTCGATTTCTGGGCGTCCGACGACACCTTCAAGGCGTCGATCGCGAACCGCGCGGACGCCGAGGAGTTCGTCTTCTACGACGGTCCGCCCTTCGCGAACGGTCTGCCGCACTACGGTCACCTGCTGACCGGCTACGTCAAGGACGTCGTGCCGCGCTATCAGACGATGCGCGGCAAGAAGGTGGACCGCCGGTTCGGCTGGGACACCCACGGGCTGCCCGCCGAACTCGAGGCCGAACGTCAGTTGGGGATCACCGACAAGTCGGAGATCGAGGTGATGGGCGTCGAGAAGTTCAACGAGTACTGCCGCGACTCGGTGCTCCGCTACACCGGCGAGTGGCGCGACTACGTGACCCGTCAGGCCCGCTGGGTCGACTTCGACAACGACTACAAGACGCTCGACCTCGACTTCATGGAGTCGGTCATGTGGGCGTTCAAGCGTCTCCACGACAAGGGGCTCGTCTACCAGGGCTACCGTGTGCTGCCGTACTCCTGGTACGAGCAGACGCCGCTGTCGAACCAAGAGGCCAAGCTCGACGACGCCTACCGCATGCGGCAGGACCCGGCCGTCACCGTCACCATGCCGCTGACCGCTCCCGGTTCGCCGCTGGACGGCGTCAACGCTCTGATCTGGACCACCACGCCGTGGACGCTGCCGTCGAACCTGGCGATCGCCGTCCACCCCGACGTCGAGTACTCGCACGTCCGCACCGCAGAAGGCGTCGACTATCTTCTCGCCACCGCCCTCGTCGGCGCGTACGCGAAGGAGCTCGGCGAGGTCGAGACCGTCGGCACCCATGTGGGGCGCGAACTCGCCGACTTCACCTACACGCCGCCGTTCGACTTCTTCGTCGGCCACTCGGACTCTCACGACGCCGGGAGCGAAGCGAGCGGGTCGAATCGACACCGTGTGCTGCTCGCCGACTATGTGACGACCGACAGCGGCACGGGCATCGTCCACCTCGCGCCGGCCTTCGGTGAAGAGGACATGGACTGCGCGAGCGCCAACGGCATCGAGGTGGTCCAGCCGCTCGATCCGGGCGGCAAGTTCACCGCGCTCGTCCCTCCGTACGAGGGCCTGCAGGTGTTCGACGCGAACCCGGTGATCATCAAGGACCTCAAGGGAACCGGCCGGATCCTGCGTCACGAGACGATCGAGCACTCGTACCCGCACTCGTGGCGGTCGGGCAAGCCGCTGATCTACATGGCGGTCCCGTCGTGGTTCGTCGCCGTGCAGCCGATCAAGGCCCGCATGCTGGAGCTGAACCAGGAGATCACCTGGTCGCCGTCGCACATCCGGGACGGCCAGTTCGGCAAGTGGCTCGAGGGCGCCAAGGACTGGAACATCAGCCGTAACCGCTTCTGGGGTGCGCCGATCCCGGTGTGGGTGTCGGACGATCCGGAGCATCCGCGCGTCGACGTGTACGGAAGCCTGGACGAGTTGGAGGCCGACTTCGGCGTCCGTCCGACCAATATGCATCGCCCGTACATCGACGAGCTGACCCGTCCCAACCCGGACGATCCGACGGGCCGCTCGACGATGCGTCGTGTCCCCGAGGTGCTCGACTGCTGGTTCGAGTCGGGTTCGATGCCGTTCGCGCAGGCGCACTACCCGTTCGAGAACACCGAATGGTTCGACGGAGACGCGGCCAAGGGCCTGCTTCCGCACAATCCGGGCGATTTCATCGTCGAGTACAACGGTCAGACGCGCGGCTGGTTCTACAACCTGCACGTCCTGGCGACGGCGCTGTTCGACCGCCCCGCGTTCAAGACGGTCGCCGCGCACGGCATCGTGCTGGGCGACGACGGCCAGAAGATGTCCAAGTCCAAGCGGAACTACCCGGACGTCAACGAGGTGTTCGACCGCGACGGCTCCGACGCGATGCGCTGGTTCCTGATGGCGTCGCCGATCCTGCGCGGCGGCAACCTCGTCGTCACCGAGCGAGGCATCCGTGAGGGCGTCCGCCAGGCGCTGTTGCCGCTGTGGAATGCGTACAGCTTCCTGCAGCTGTACGCGGACCGTCAGGCGACGTGGCGGACCGACTCGGAGAACGTCCTCGACAAGTACATCCTCGCCAAGCTCGCCGTGACGCGTGACGAGATGACGCAGGCGCTCGACGTCTACGACATCGCGGGCGCATGCGAGAGCTTCCGCGAGTTCTGCGAGTCGCTGACCAACTGGTACGTCCGACGGTCGCGTGCGCGCTTCTGGGCCGGTCAGGAGTCGGACGCCGATGCGTTCGACACGCTGTACACGGTGCTCGAAGTGGCCGCGCGTCTGGCTGCTCCGCTGCTGCCGTTGGCGACCGAGGCCATGTGGCGCGGGCTCACCGGGGAGCGGTCGGTGCACCTGACCGACTGGCCCGCCGAGGGCGAACTGCCCGCCGACGCCGACCTCGTCGCCGCGATGGACGAGATCCAGTCGGTGTGCTCGGTCGCGTCCAGCGTCCGGAAGGCCAACAAGCTGCGCGTTCGACTCCCGCTGCCGGGGTTGACCGTCGCCTCGCCGACTGCCGACGCGATGGCGCCGTACGCCGACCTGATCGCCGACGAGATGAACGTCAAGAAGGTCGAGCTGTCGACCGACGTCGACGCGTTCGGCAAGGTGGAGGTCGCCGTCAACGCCCGTGCCGCCGGTCCGCGCATCGGCAAGGACGTCCAGCGTGCGATCAAGGCCGTCAAGTCCGGGAACTGGGAATTCGGGACCAGCGAGGAGACGGGTGAGCCGGTCGTCGTCGCCGACGGCATCGAGCTGCGCGGCGAGGAGTTCACCCGCAAGCTGGTCGCGGCGTCGCCGGACTCGACCGCGGAGATGCCCGGCGGACGCGGCCTCGTCGTCCTCGACACCGCGGTGACGCCGGAACTGGAGGCCGAGGGCTGGGCCAAGGACCGCGTCCGCGAACTGCAGGATGCCCGCCGCAACCTCGGTCTCGAGGTCTCGGATCGCATCGTGGTGCGGCTCGTGGTGGCCGACGACGTCGTGGACGTCGCACGCACGCACGCCGCGATGATCGCCGGTGAAGTCCTCGCGACCACGTTCGACGTCGCCACCGACACAGCGGGAGCCATCGAACTGAGCGACGGCGTGACCGCGGACATCAGCAAGGCCTGACCTGGGCGGGAAAACCCCGGGGTCAGGCAGGCGGGACGGACCAGGTGGGGAATCGGGGTTCGACGGCGTCGCCGCTCGAGACGCCGCGGAGCCTGCGTCCGAGCCAGGGGCCGAGGAATCCGGTCACCCAGCCGAGGTCCTCTCGATGACGGTCGACACTCGACAGCTCCGGGAGTGGCTGCAGCGGCAGCGGCTGGAGGTCGTGCTCGACACCGAGTGCGTCGAGCACGGCGATCGCCATCCGCTGGTGGCCCGCGGGCGACATGTGGAGGCGGTCGAAGCTCCACAGGCGGACGTCGTCGTAGTCGCGGATGCGCCAGTAGTCGACGAGGACGGCGCCGCGGCGGTCCGCGATCGCCCGCATCGCTTCGGCGAGGATGGCGAACCGGCCGCGGAGGGCGCGGAACACCGGCGCCGCGCCCGGGTCGTGCGGCGTGAACACGACCACGGTCGCGCCGGTCGCCACGAGCCGACGGACCGCGTCGTCGTAGACGGCGGCGATGGCGTCGATGTCGACGCTCGGCCGCAGCAGGTCGTTGCCGCCCGCGTGGATCGTCACGAGGTCGGGTTCGAGGGCGATGGCCGCGTCGACCTGCTCCTCGACGATCGGGACCAGTTTGCGTCCTCGGATCGCGAGGTTCGCGTATCGAACCCGAGGATCGACGACGTGCAACGCGCCCGCCACCCGGTCGGCCCAGCCCCGGACGCCGTTCGGCAGAGTCTCGTCGATGTCGCCAACTCCTTCGGTGAAGGAGTCGCCGAGGGCCGTGTAGCGGAGGAACGTCACACGTCGAGCTTACCGAGAGCCTCCCGCGGCAGTTCTGGTCATCGCTCCTCGTCGCGACGATGAGCGTCGCACAGAACTGCCGCGCGAAGAGTCTAGGATCGACACCATGCCCACCGATGACCTGGAACGACTGCGGCGCTGGGAGGACGCCGGGGCACAGTGGGAGGTGGCGGCGCTGCGGACCGGGTCGGCGACGATCTCGCTACTCCGGTGCGACGGCGGGGAAGAGGTCGACAGGTTCGTCACATCCGATCCACGCGTACTGGCAC
Organism: Gordonia spumicola; assembly: GCF_009932475.1. Taxonomy (GTDB): domain Bacteria; phylum Actinomycetota; class Actinomycetes; order Mycobacteriales; family Mycobacteriaceae; genus Gordonia; species Gordonia spumicola. The sequence goes on along the minus strand of NZ_BJOV01000005.1, from coordinate 1,625,141 downwards.
TCTGCCGCGAACGACGGTGACCGCCGAACGCAGCTCGCGGTGGGTGTTCCACATCGACATGGACGCGTTCTTCGCCTCGGTGGAACAGCTCACGCGGCCGACACTGGCGGGACGGCCGGTCCTCGTCGGTGGAGCCGGGGGACGCGGTGTCGTCGCCGGAGCCAGCTACGAGGCCCGCGTGTACGGCGCTCGTTCGGCGATGCCGATGCACCAGGCACGCCGCCTCGTGGGATCGTCCGCGGTGGTGCTGCCGCCCCGAATCGATGTCTATCGCGTGGTCAGCGCCAGGGTGTTCGGCGTCGTGCGCGAGTTCGCGCCGGTCATCGAGACGCTGTCGTTCGACGAGGCGTTCGGCGAGCCGACCGAACTGGCGGGCGCGAGCGTCGACGACGCCGCAGCCTTCGCGCAAGAGATGCGCACCGCGATCCGCGAACAGACCGGACTGCCCGCATCGGTCGGGTTCGGCACGGGCAAGCAGATCGCCAAGATCGCGTCCGGCCTCGCCAAACCCGACGGACTGCGGGTGATCGAGCCGAGCCGCCAACTCGCTTTCCTGCAGGAACTGCCCGTACGGAAGTTGTGGGGGATCGGTCCGGTGTCCGGGGATCGCCTCGCGCGACTCGGTGTCGAGACGATCGGCGACCTCGCAGCCATGTCCGACACCGAGGTGGCGTCGGTTCTGGGCCAGACCGTCGGCCCGTCGCTGCATCAGCTGGCGAAGGGAATCGATCATCGCCCCGTCGCCGAGCGGGCCAGCGCCAAACAGATCAGCGCCGAGTCGACCTTCGCGACCGACATCGTGGACCTCGTCGGACTGCGGGCCGCGGTGCTCGCGGCGGCGTCGGACGCACACCGTCGACTGCTCGACGACGGACGTGGCGCCCGCACCGTCGTCGTCAAGCTGCGGAGGTCGGACATGTCGGTCCTGACCCGGTCGTCCACGCTGACGGCGGCCACGACCGACCTCGACGTCCTCACGACGGCCGCCCTGAAGGTGATGCTCGACCCGCTGGAGATCGGCCCGATCCGCTTGGTCGGCGTCGGCTACGCGGGTCTGTCCGATATCCGGCAGGACTCCCTGTTCCCCGAACTCGACGCCGACCCCGGCGCCACGCAAGCCCCGTCGGACGTTCCGCGCGGCGTACAGATCCCACGCGGACCGCGCGACGACGACGACCTGCCGACCGGCACCGACGTCTCGCACGTCGACCACGGTCACGGATGGGTTCAGGGCGGCGGTCACGGGTTCGTGACCGTCCGTTTCGAGACGCGGACGAGCGGACCCGGTCGCACGCGGACCTTCCGAATGCCGGAGGCGGGGTTGACCAGGGCCGATCCGCTGGCGAGCCTCGACTGGGATCAGGCGGGCGACGATGCGGAGAAGAAGTCCGCGACACCCTGACGGTCGGCGCCCGCCGAGAGCAGCGCGATCAACGCCATGCGCGCCTGCGGTGCGCGCAGCCACGGGGAGAAGATCGCCCCGGCCCGCTGCAGGTCGACGCCGCCGCCACCGCCGCCGTAGGTCGGTTCGACGGCGCCGAACGGGACGCGGGTCGACACCACGACCACCACGTCACGATGCACCGCGAGGCTCACCTGTGCCGTGATGTCCGGATGGGTGTTTCCCGACCCCGTCGCCGACAACACGATTCCGGCCGCGCGCTGCTCGACGGCCGCGGCGATCGTTCCGGGCGACACACCCGGGTAGAGGGCCACCAGATCGACCCGAGAGGGCAGCGCGACGGGAGCCGAGTCGGCGACCAGGGGGCGGGGGAGACCGGCGTTGACGGTGTCGAATGCGGCCGTGTCGGTCGTCGAGCACTTGAACACGCCCCGCGCCCCGAGCACGCGGCCGCCGAGCGCCACGAGGACCCCGCGTCCGCGATTGTCGGGGTCGGCGGCGAGAGCGGCCGCTGCGGCGATGTTCGCCGGTCCGTCCGAGTCGGGATGGTCGGAGGGATACTGCGCGCCGGTGAAGACGACCGGTCTCGGGTCGGCGGCGAACAGGTCGACGAGGAACGCGGTCTCCTCCAACGTGTCGGTGCCGTGCGTGACGACGACGCCGACCACCTCGGGGTCGGCGAACGCGTCGGCGACCGCCCGAACCACCTCGAATTGTTGGCGCGTCGTCATCGACGACGAGTCGACGGCCATCAGCTCGACGGGCGTGACGGTGACGTCGTCCGAGGTGGGTGGGACGAGATCGGCGGCCGACAGCACGGGCACCGCACCGTCGTCGGTGGTGCGGGACGCAGCGGTCCCTCCGGTGGTGATCATCACAACCCGGCGTGAGTTCATGCGCCGATTGTTGCACTTTCTCAACTCGTGTGTGCGCTGGTCACCGCCAGTTCGTGGGGCTCGAGTGACGGATGTGCCTCATATGAACGGATGCGTGCCCGCGTCGGCGTTTGGCATAGTGGATGTGTGCTCGGATGCAACGTCTGCCCCGGGTGAATGAGACGTGAGGATTGAGCTCTTGAAGATTCGCAATTTCGTGGCCGTTGCCGTGGTGGCCGCCGCCGTCGCCACCACCGCTGCGTGCGGCTCGGACGACAACTCCAATCTGCCGCCCGTGCCGACCGCCGCGAGCAGCTCCGCTGCCGAGTCGAGCGCGCCCGCGTCGAACGCGCAGGACGACGAGATGACGAACCCGAACAAGGTGCCGTCGGTCGCCGCGCTGAACGACATGCTGACCAAGGCGCTCGACCCCAACGTCAAGGCCGCGGACAAGATCGACCTCGTCGAAGACGCACAGAAGGATCCGGGGATCTTCGACGCGCTGGTCAAGGCGAAGAAGGAGAACCCGAAGGTCACCTATCGGATCAAGGCCCCGGTCACCAAGAACGGCCCGAAGAAGGCCAAGGTGAAGGTCGTCGTCAAGGTTCCGGGCAACCCGGCCAACCCGATCGACGCGTCCATCGTCTTCGACAACGGCCGCTGGAAGCTGTCGAAGCAGACGGTCTGCCCGCTGCTGGCGATGGCCGACATGAAGTCGCCGCTGTGCCCGACGACCAGTGCGACGACGTCGAAGAAGAAGAACGGCTGAGCCGAGACGCCTCGCGAACGCCCCCGCACGATGGACCGGGTCCATCACTGCGGGGGCGTTCGTCGTATCACGGTGTGGCCCAGGTGACGGTGTACTCGTTCTGCTGCAGCAGGGGCGCGGAACCGGGGTCGCCGACGAGTTCGCGGGCGCCCTTGGTGACGATGGTGCCGCCCGTCGGCAGCATCGAGGTCAGGTCGACCGTGATCTCGCCGGTCCCGGCCATCGAGTAGCGCTCGATCGACAGGGTCTGCGACGACCCCGGGATGCGGAACACCGAGTCGACGGGCGTCTCGTCGACGTCCACCTTCAACGTCACCACGGAGCCGACCCGCGATTGCAGGGTCACGGTGGTGGTGCGACGGATGGTCGCCGCCGACACGATCGTGCGGACCGCCTGCCACGTCGCGCCGTCGCCGACCGGCTGCGTCGGGAGCGGCACGGCGTGATCGAAGGCCCCGCTGAACGACTGCTCGAGAGCGCTTCGCGCGGGCGAGGAGGACGCGTCGTTCGGGAACAACCGCAACGACTGCGGGTTCAACCCCGGACGGAATGTGACGCCGCCCGGAGATCCGGCGATCGCCGCGAGTTCGGGAGTCAGCTCGGTGTCGGCGGTCGTGGGGGTGCCGATGGTGAATTCGACGTTGGTCGGGTCGTCGCATACCACGCGGGCGGTGATCGGCGTGGTGAGATTCTGCTGCGTCTTCTGCACCTGCTGCTGATTGTCCGACCCCGGTGCGATGCTGGCCTCGAGCGAGTCGGTCGTCAGGGTGACGGTCTGCGCGCGGGTGGTGTCCGGCCTCGGGGTCAGGACGGTCGGCGTGCCGGTGCCCGGATCGAGGACGGTGACGTCCGCCGCGGCCACCGGGATCGGTCGGACGCCGCCGCGGTCGACGCTCGACGCCGCGGCACAGGGGCCGGTGTCGGCCGCAGGCGCGTCGTCGGACGAGCATCCGGTCAACGCCACCGCCACACCCAGCGGGAACACCGCCAGCGCGGCCGCCGTGCGGCGCCGTGAGGTCGTCGGTCGAGAGGGCGCGGGGGCGTTCACATGCGGATCACTCACGCCACCGAGAGTAGTGGGCGGCCGATGAGGGACAATCGAGGGATGATGCAAACCGTGCCCGGGCGCAGCACCGCCCGGACCGTGACCCTGCTCGCCCTCGTGGCGGTGACCGTGTACCTGCTCGATCTGCTGACCAAGGTCCTCGTCGTCGCATTCCTGACGCCGTACGAGCCGGTGCGTGTGATCGGCGACGTCGTCACGTTCACCCTGATCCGCAACAGCGGCGCGGCGTTCTCCATGGCGACCGGCTACACGTGGGTCCTCACGTTCGTGGCGCTGGCCGTGGTGCTCGGCATCGTGCGGTACGCGTCCAAGCTGGTGTCGACGGGATGGGTGATCGGCCTCGGTCTCGTCCTCGGCGGTGCGATCGGCAACCTCACCGACCGCATGTTCCGGTCGCCGGGTCCGCTGCGCGGCCACGTCGTCGACTTCATCAAGGTCGGGGACTGGTGGCCGACCTTTAACGTCGCCGATTCGGCCGTCGTGTGCGGCGCGATCCTGCTGGTGGTCCTGACGCTGCTCGGGTACGACTACGACGGCACCCGCACGGGCTGGGCCGCCCGCAATCTGCCCGCCGACACCGACGACGAGGAGACCACCGAAGATGCGTGATTCACGAGCGATGCCCGTGCCCGACGGACTCCACGGCATGCGGACCGACGCGGGTGTGGCACGGCTGCTCGGTCTGTCGCGGACCGTGTCGGCAGGTCTGGCCGACGCGGGCGACATCACGGTGGACGGCGTGAGCGTCGACAAGGCCCACAAGCTGGTCGCGGGCAGTTGGCTGGACGTGACGCTCCCGGAACCGGAGCGTCCCCTGACGATCGAGCCGACACCGGTCGACGACCTCGACGTGATCTATCACGACTCGGACATCGTCGTCGTCGACAAGCCGCCGGGCGTGGCCGCGCACCCGTCTCAGGGCTGGACCGGGCCGACGGTCATCGGCGCGCTCGCCGCTGCGGGTTTCCGGATCTCGACGTCCGGTGCTCAGGAGCGGCAGGGCATCGTCCACCGGCTCGACGTCGGGACGTCGGGGATCATGGTGGTCGCCGCGTCGGAGCGGGCGTACACGCTGCTCAAACGTGCATTCAAGTACCGGACGGTGGAGAAGGTGTATCACGCGCTGGTGCAGGGCCACCTGGACCCGCCGGAGGGCACCATCGAGGCGCCGATCGGCCGCCATCCGGGGTCGGACTGGCGGTTCGCCGTCACCGCCAACGGCAAGCCGTCGACGACGCACTACGAGACGCTCGAGATGTTCGCCGCCGCGTCCCTGCTCGACGTGCACCTGGAGACGGGCCGCACCCACCAGATCCGCGTGCACTTCTCGGCGTTGCATCATCCGTGCGCGGGCGACCCGACGTACGGAGCCGACCCGAAGCTCGCCGAGCGACTCGGCCTGGACCGGCAGTGGCTGCACGCTCGGTCGTTGGCGTTCGCGCATCCGGCCGACGGCCGTCGGGTGCAGTTCACCACGGACTACCCGGATGATCTGCAGCACGCTCTCGACGTGTTGCGCGCGGTCTGACGGCGGCCGTCGTCGTCTCATCCGTCACAGCCGCGTGTGCCGGATCCGAGCTGTCGTACCCGCGGCATACAGTGGTGTCATTCGAAGCCGAATCTGATCAGGGGAGCCGCACGTGTCGGGGTCGTTCGTCCATCTGCACAACCACACCGAGTACTCGATGTTGGACGGTGCGGCCAAGGTGTCGCCGTTGTTCACCGAGGCCAAACGGCTCGGGATGACGGCCATCGGGATGACCGACCACGGCAACATGTTCGGCGCGTCCGAGTTCTACAACGCGGCGCGCAAGCACGACATCACCCCGATCATCGGCATCGAGGCGTACATCGCGCCGGACAGCCGCTTCAACACCAAACGCGTCCTGTGGGGCACGCGCGACCAGAAGTCCGACGACGTGTCCGGTTCGGGCGCGTACACGCACATGACGATGGTCGCCGAGAACGCCGACGGCCTGCGCAACTTGTTCAAACTGTCGTCTCTGGCGTCGTTGGAGGGGCAGCTCGGCAAATGGTCGCGCATGGACGCCGACATCATCGCCGAGCACGCGAAGGGCATCATCGCGACCACCGGCTGTCCGTCCGGCGAGGTGCAGACCCGTCTGCGTCTGGGCCACGAGCAGGAGGCGCTTGCCGCCGCCGCCAAATGGCAGGACATCTTCGGCAAGGACAACTTCTACCTCGAACTCATGGAGCACGGTCTCGAGATCGAGTCCAGGGTCCGCTCGGGTCTGCTCGACATCGGACGCAAGCTCGGCATCAAGCCGATCGTCACCAACGACTGCCATTACGTGACGCGCGAGCAGGCGACGTCGCACGAGGCGCTGCTGTGTGTGCAGACCGGCAAGACGCTGTCCGACCCGACCCGGTTCAAGTTCGACGGCGACGGCTACTACCTGAAGTCGGCCGACGAGATGCGCGAACTGTGGGATCACCAGGTCCCCGGCGCGTGCGACAACACCGTCGAGATCGGGGAGCGCGTCACCTCGTACGCCGACGTGTTCACGCACCGCGACCGCATGCCGATCTTCCCGGTGCCCGAGGGCTTCACGCAGGAGTCGTGGCTCTCGCACGAGGTGATGGCGGGCCTCGACCGCCGCTTCACCGGCCAGACCGTCCCGGAGAACTACACCGAGCGGGCCGAATACGAACTGCGCGTCATCAACCAGATGGGCTTCCCCGCCTACTTCCTGGTGGTCGGCGACCTCATCAAGCACGCCCTCGAAGTCGGCATCCGCGTGGGACCCGGCCGAGGCAGCGCCGCTGGTTCGCTCGTCGCGTGGGCGCTCGGCATCACCAACATCGACCCGATCCCGCACGGTCTGCTGTTCGAGCGATTCCTCAACCCCGAGCGCGTGTCCATGCCCGACATCGACATCGACTTCGACGACCGCCGACGCGGCGAGATGATCGTCTACGCCTCGCAGAAGTGGGGCAACGACAAGGTCGCCCAGGTGATCACGTTCGGCACGATCAAGACGAAGGCCGCGATCAAGGACTCGGCCCGCGTCCAGTTCGGCCAGCCGGGTTTCGCGATCGCCGACCGCATCACGAAGGCGCTGCCGCCGCCCATCATGGCGAAGGACATCTCGGTGTCGGGCATCACCGACCCCGATCATGAGCGGTACGGCGAGGCGTCGGAGGTCCGCACCCTCATCGACACCGATCCCGACGTCAAGCGCATCTACGACACGGCCCTCGGTCTCGAGGGCCTGATCCGCAACGCGGGCGTCCACGCCTGCGCGGTGATCATGTCGAGCGAACCGCTGACGGACGCGATCCCGGTGTGGAAGCGCGCGCAGGACGGCGCGATCATCACCGGCTGGGACTATCCGTCGTGCGAGGCCATCGGCCTGCTCAAGATGGACTTCCTCGGTCTGCGCAACCTGACGGTCATCGGCGACGCGATCGAGAACATCAAGACCAACCGGGGGATCGACCTCGACCTCGACACGCTTCCGTTGGAAGACGCGGCCACGTACGAGCTGCTTGCCCGCGGCGACACACTCGGCGTGTTCCAGCTCGACGGCGCCGCCATGCGCGAACTCCTCAAGCTGATGCAGCCGACCGGCTTCGAGGACATCGTGGCGGTCCTGGCGCTGTACCGTCCGGGTCCGATGGGCGTGAACGCGCACACCGACTACGCCAAGCGCAAGAACGGTCTGCAGGACATCAAGCCGATCCACCCCGAGCTGGAGGAGCCGCTCAAGGAGATCCTCTCGGAGACGTTCGGTCTGATCGTCTACCAGGAGCAGATCATGCAGATCGCGCAGAAGGTGGCAGGCTACTCGCTCGGCGAGGCCGACCTGCTGCGCCGCGCGATGGGCAAGAAGAAGAAGGAGATCCTCGACGAGGCCTACGACGGCTTCGCGGAGGGCATGAAGAAGAACGGCTTCTCGCAGGCGGCGATCACCGCACTGTGGGACACCGTCCTGCCGTTCGCCGGCTACGCGTTCAACAAGTCGCACGCCGCGGGCTACGGTCTCGTGTCGTTCTGGACCGCCTACCTGAAGGCCAACTACCCGGCCGAGTACATGGCGGGCCTGCTCACCTCGGTCGGCGACGACAAGGACAAGGCGGCGATCTATCTGGCGGACTGCCGGAAGATGGGCATCACGGTCCTTCCGCCGGACGTGAACGAGTCGCGGGCCGACTTCGCCGCCGTCGGCGAAGACATCCGGTTCGGTCTCGCCGCGATCCGCAACGTCGGCTCCGGCGTGGTGTCGTCGATCATCGCGACCCGCGAGAGCAAGGGCTCGTACGCAAACTTCTCGGACTACCTCGGCAAGATCGACGTCGTCGCGTGCACCAAGAAGGTGACCGAGTCGCTGGTCAAGGCCGGCGCGTTCGACTCGATGGAGCATCCGCGCAAGGGACTGTTCCTCGTGCACGCGGACGCCGTCGACTCGGTTCTCGGGACCAAGAAGGCCGAGGCGATGGGCCAGTTCGATCTGTTCGGCGGGGCCGACGTGGAAGACGTCGGCGACGTCTTCGCCGTCAGGGTCCCCGACGAGGAATGGGACAACAAGCACAAGCTGGCGCTCGAACGCGACATGCTCGGCCTGTACGTGTCCGGGCACCCGCTGGCCGGGGTGGAGCATGCGATCTCGGCGCAGACCGACACGTCGATCACCACACTTCTCGAAGGCACGGTGGCAGACGGCGCGCAGATCACGATCGGCGGCATCATCTCGTCGGTGACGCGTCGTGTGAACAAGAAGGGCGAGCCGTGGGCCGCCGTCACGATCGAGGACATGGTCGGCGGCGTCGAGGTGTACTTCTTCCCGCGCGCGTTCACCGCGTACGGCATGGATCTGGTGCAGGACAACATCGTGCTGGTGAAGGCCAGGGTGAACAAGCGCGACGAGTCGCTGATGATCAGCGCCAACGACCTCGCGGTGCCCGACCTCACCGCGGTCGGCACGTCCAAGCCGCTGATGCTGACGCTCGCAGCGAACCGATGCACTCCCGACCGCATCGGCGCCTTGAAGCAGGTCCTCGTGCGGCATCCAGGCACGTCCGACGTCCACGTGACGCTCGTCAGCGAGCGTAAGCAGACCCAGCTGCGGCTCATGGACGCGTTGCGCGTGAACCCGTCGTCCGCGCTGATGGGAGACCTGAAGGCACTGCTCGGGCCCAGCTGCCTCACCTGAGGGTCTCGATCCCCGAGCGAAGTCGATGGGGTGTGCGACACATCATGATTCGGGGAGCCGAATCTTTTGATCAGGATGGTCTACGATGGTCGTATGACCACCCTGAACCGCGCCGCGGCACACGCGATGCCGACCGTCGACGTCGCGGGCGTCGACTGGCCGTTGAACAAGGTTCTCGCGGTGGTCGGCGGTGTCCTCGGCACCGTGGTCGTGGTGGCGGTCGGCGGCTCGGTGACGGCGGCCGCCTGGACGGCCGTCGTGATCGCGACCGTCGCATGGTGGGGCGGGTACGCCTGGTACGGCCGACGGTGGGACGATGGACGACGTGAGTACGCCGTCGAGAGCAGTCGAGAGTTCTGAGCATCCCGTCCCCGGTCTGACCCGCGACAGCATTCTCGCGGCGGCGCGGAGGCTGGAAGGCGTCGTCTCGAACACCCCGCTCGACCCGTGCCCGCGGCTGTCTCGCGACACCGGTGCACGGATCCACCTCAAGCGTGAAGACCTGCAGACCGTCCGCTCGTACAAGATCCGCGGCGCGTACAACGTGATGGCGCAGCTGTCCGACGCCGAACTCGCGGCCGGAGTGGTCGCCGCGAGCGCCGGAAACCACGCGCAGGGCGTCGCGTTCGCCTGCGCCACCATGAAGGTCCGCGGCCGGATCTACGTGCCGACCACCACGCCCAAGCAGAAGCGGGACCGCATCGTCTGGCACGGCGACGGTTTCGTCGAACTGATCGCGGTCGGCGACACGTACGACGCCGCCGCGTCGGCCGCCCAGTCCGACGTGATGCGCACCGGGGCCACCTGGATTCACGCCTTCGACGACGCCCGGACGGCGTCCGGCCAGGGCACGATCGCCAGGGAGATCATCGACCAGCTCGACGGGGCTCCCGACGTCGTCGTCCTGCCGGTCGGCGGAGGCGGCTGCATGGCGGGCATCGTCACCTATCTACGGGCCGTCCATCCGGACGTCGCGATCGTCGGCGTCGAGCCGTCCGGGGCGGTGTCGCTCGCCGCCGCGCTGGTCAACGGTTCGCCGTACACGCTGGAGACGATCGATCCGTTCGTCGACGGCGCGTCGGTCAAGCGGATCGGCGGCCTCGGTCACGCTGTGATGGCGGCGGCGGGAGCTCGGGTGGTCGACCATCCGGTGCTCGCCGACATCACGGACAGTCCGGCCGTCCCGGTGATCGACGCCGCCGACGTCGACCTCGCGCCGGGCAGCGTGACGATCACCCACGTCGACGAGGGTGCGATCTGCTCGACGATGCTCGAGCTCTACCAGAACGAGGGGATCATCGCCGAGCCCGCGGGCGCGTTGACCACGGCGGCCCTGGTCGACCTGCCGATCGCCCCCGGAGCCAGGGTCGTGTCGCTGGTGTCCGGCGGCAACAACGACGTGTCCCGCTACGGGGAGATCATCGAACGGTCGCTCGTCCACCGCGGTCTCAAGCACTATTTCCTGGTCAACTTCCCCCAGGAGCCAGGGGCCCTGCGTCGATTCCTCGATGACGTCCTCGGACCGGACGACGACATCACCTTGTTCGAGTACGTCAAGCGCAACAACCGGGACACCGGCGCGGCGCTCGTCGGCATCGAACTCGGCGAACGGTCCGGGCTCGACGGCCTCGAACGCCGGATGGCGCATTCGCGACTGAACGTCGAGCGGCTCGAACCCGGCACTCCCGCGTACGGCTACCTGACTTAGCCGTCCGGGAGCGCCGAGTTCGCGGGCGAGCCGGTGTTCAGCGTTTGATGCGGACGGTCACGCTGAGTCCCTGCTGGGTGACGGAGATCTTGCCGCCCGCGGTGCCGTAGCCGATGCCGCTGCCGTTGAGGAACTCCACCTGCCAGTCCTGGCGGTCGGCTCCGTCGATGTAGATGTGCACCGCCCACACCGCGTAGTTGTTCTCCCAGAAGCAGTACTTGGGGATGAGGCCGTCGAACTCGGGTGACGGGTCGTAGCTGAACACCTCTTTGCGCGTCCCGTCGGCGGCGCCCGCGGCGACCGTCTGGTTGAACGTCAGCGAGGTCGGCGACATGGCGTCGACGCAGTGGCTGCGCGCCGAGGTGATCTCGGTGCGATAGAGGACGGACGACGACGGGCGTGACTCGAACACGAAGTTGACGTCGAAGTGCTCCTCCAGGTAGTCGGCGCCCGGTGGGCGCGGGTCGAGCGACCCGGTGCCGAGCGACCCGAAGTCGGGGAGGGCCGCGGCGCGGGGCGCGGGCGCGACGGCGAGCACGGCGAGTGTTGTGGCGGCGAGGGCGCAGCGCCTGACCGCGGTGTTCATCCGAGGTCCGATCCGAGGATGTAGACCTCGACGCCGTCGGCCACCCGGTCGACGATGATCCGCTTGCCTGCCTTACCCCATACGACGTCGCCGTTCTGCAACTCGACCTGCCAGTCCTGGGTCCCGGTCGACGTCGTCACGTGCACGGCCCACACCTGGTAGGTGGTCTGGAACATGCAGAGGGTCGGGAAGCCCGCACCGCTGAGGCGGTCCTCCGGCTGCATGGTGAACGTCTCGGTGCGCTCCACGTCGAAGTCGCGGGGCTTCATCGGCACCGTGAACGACAGGTTGGCGGGTGCGGCCTCCTCGACGCAGTTCGAGTACGCGGTCTTGATCGTCACGCCGTAGTTCTCTTCGGTTCGGTCGACGAAGAAGTTGAAGTGGACCTTGAACTGTTGGCGTGGTTCGCGTCCGGGGGCGGGCAGGCTGGACGAGCCGAAATCGGGTGATCGCGGGCCCGGCGGCCCGGCGTGTGCGACCCCTGGCGCGGCGACGGCTGTCAGGCAGGCGATGGTGAGCGCGAGCGCGCTCGTGACGACGGTACGGACAGTGGACATGGCGTCCTCCATGCGACGGTCGCTCCCGGGCATCCCGGTTTGTCGACTGCTGAGAACGCTATTCCTCCTCGATCGGCCGCGACCCGAGGAGCCGAGCGGATTCACCTGTTCGATCAACCGTCGAACAATCCTGACTCATCTGGCATGCCGTCGGGTCAAAGCTGAGAAAACCCTGTGACCACGACCTATGCTGTGGGGCGGGTCTCGATTGAATTTTATCTGTGACCCCTGGCACTGCGAAGCGGCTCTTCTGTGTATGCTCCTACGCACACGATGCCCAGGCATGGCCCGGACGCATCGAGAACGACCAGGGGGATGGGTCGACGGCGACGTCGACCACTTCCCGCACGACACTCGACGATGTGAAGGCAGGGGAGTGAGCACGGAAACGATCGGCAGTCGCGCCGGATTGGGCGAGCGGTGGTCTCGCAGCGGTGTCGGCACCTGGTTTCACGAACACGTCACCAAGTCGTTCGAGACGTTCGGCCGACAACTGGCGATGTTCGTCGAAGTCTTCAAAGTCCTCGCCACCGACATCGCGAAGCGGCGGTTCCCGTTCAAGGAGTTCGTCCGCCAGTGCGCCTTCATGGCGTCGACATCGGTGTTCCCGACACTGCTCGTCGCCATCCCGATCGGGGTCATCGTCTCGATCCAGGTGTCGAACATCGCCGGGCAGATCGGAGCCACGTCGTTCTCCGGCGCCGCGACCGGTCTCGGTGTCATCCGACAGGGCGCTCCGCTCGTCACGTCGCTGCTGCTCGCGGGCGCGGTCGGATCGGCCATCGCCGCCGACCTCGGCTCGCGCACGATCCGCGACGAGATCGACGCGATGAAGGTGATGGGCGTCAATCCCATCCAGCGGCTCATCTCGCCGCGTCTGCTCGCCACGATGGTCGTCGCTTTCCTGCTCTGCGGCTTCGTCTGCTTCGTCGGCTTCATCACCGGGTACGTCTTCAACGTGTACGCACAGGGTGGAACGCCGGGCAGCTACACGGGGACGTTCGCATCGTTCGCCGGGACGTCCGACTTGATATTCGCTCTGGTGAAAGCGGTGATCTTCGGCGCGATCGTCGCCGTCGTCGCGTGCGACCGCGGTCTGAACACCAGCGGTGGCCCGGCCGGCGTCGCGAACTCGGTGAACGCGGCCGTCGTCAACTCGGTGCTGCTGCTGTTCACCGTCAACGTCGTCATGACGCAGTTGTTCGCCCTCGTGGTCCCGGCAAAGGTGGTGTGACATGACGGCCTCGCGGTACACGCCGCCTCTCCTGAAGCCGGTCGAGTGGGGACGCAAGGGGCTCGAGGCCCCGCGCGACGCGCTCGTCGCGATGGGACACCTCATCACCTTCCTGGTGAAGTCCATCGGACTCGCGCCGATCACGTTCCGGCACTACAAGAAGGAAGTCTGGCGTCTGCTCGCCGACGTCGCATGGGGCAACGGCGCCATCGTGGTCGGCGGTGGAACGGTCGGCGTCATGGTGATCCTCGGCGTGATGGGCGGGGCGACCGTCGGCATCGAGGGCTACACGGCGCTGAACCTGCTCGGCATGTCGCCGGTCACCGGCGGCCTCTCGGCATTCGCGACCACCCGCGAGATCGCCCCGCTGCTGGCGGCGACCGCGTTCACCGCGCAGTCGGGCTGCCGGTTCACCGCACAGCTCGGATCGATGCGCATCAGCGAGGAGATCGACGCCCTCGAATCGATCGCCATCCGGCCGCTGCCGTATCTGGTGACGACGCGTATGGCCGCGGCCGTCCTGTCGATCGTGCCGCTGTACGCGATCTCGCTCGCCGCCAACTACATCGCCTGCCAGCTGATGTTTCAGGTCCAGAGCGGCCAGGGGACCGGCACCTATCTGCACTACTTCAACTCGTTCATCATGTCCCGAGACGTCGTGTTCTCGTTCATGAAGGTGATCGTGTTCGTCCTGTTGACCACGTTCATCCAGTGCTACTACGGGTTCTTCGCGTCGGGCGGACCGGAGGGCGTCGGCGTCGCGGCCGGACACGCGATCCGGTTGTCGATCATCACGATCGTCTTCGCGAACCTCGTCATGACGCTCGTCTTCTGGGGCATGACCGCCGGAATCAGGATATCGGGGTAATCGGGCATGAGAATCGACACCGGAGGGCGTGACCCGTCAGTCGGAACGTACTTCGTGCGCGGAGTGATCTTCGCGGCCGTCGCGGCGCTCGTCATCGTGCTGCTGATGATGCGGTACGAGGGCAAGTTCGACGACAACACCGAGGTGACGGCCCAGCTGACCGACGTGGGCGACGGTCTGATCAGCGGCGCGGACGTTCGATACAACGGGATGATCGTCGGCCAGGTCGACACGGTCTCGGTCGTCGGAGCCGCGGGCGATCAGCGACGCGACGTCGCGATGTTGCTCGACCCGAGCCAGGCCGAGGGCATCCCGGCGAACACGACGGCCCGCACGGTGCCGTCGAACCTGTTCGGCGTGAACTCCGTCGAATTGATCGCGCCGCAGAACCCGTCGCAGGACAGGCTGTCGTCCGGCGACGTCGTCAAGGCGGACACGTCCGAGCCGACGATCCGTCTGCAGGACGCGCAGAACGATCTGCGGACACTGCTCAAGAGCGTCCCGCCGGAGGACCTCGGCATGGTGCTCGGCACCATCGCCGACGCCCTCGACGGCGGTGGAGCCACGTTCTCCACGTTCGTCGGCGTGCTCGACCAGTACTGGAAGACGATCAACGCGCAGTTCCCCGCGGGGGCCCCGTCGGGCTTCGACAACTTCAACCGGTCGATCAACGCGCTCGCCGCGTCGACCCCGGAACTGCTCGACACGCTCGGCAAGTCGGTGAAGCCCGCCATGACCATCGCGGACAAGCAGGACGAGTTGACGGCGCTCCTCACCAATGCGCAGTCGATGCTCGACTCCACTCAGACGTTGTTCGCCAAGAACGGCGACGCGGGCAAGCGACTGGTCCGGGACTTGAACACGATGCTCGGCGCGCTCATGTACGAGCCGAACTCGCTGCCCGAGGGCCTGCGCGAGATCTACACCCTCGCCACTCGGGTGCTCGGTGTCTTCACCGGCGTCAACGGCCACGTCCAGCTGAACTTGGGCATCAACTTCAGCGCCTACGAGATGTACACGCACCAGAACTGCCCGGTGTACGACGGCGGTCCCTACGGTCAGCTCCGCGGGCCGGGCTGTGTGGGCCCCGGCACGGGAACAGGACCGACGATGTCCGGTCCGCTGGCCGTCTACCCGCCCGGAATGTCGGTGAAGAAGAAGACTGCCAAGGCCAGGGGCGTCACCACGAGCCAGGACCAGAAGACGTTGAGCAAGGCGCTCGGCCGTAAGCCGACGACCGCCGAGACGCTGATGGTCGGACCGCTCGTGTCGGTGGCGCCCGAGCAGGGAGGGGACCGGTGAGCAAGAACACCGAGAGCATCCGCAAGCCGTTGATCGGCTTCGGAGCCTTCGCGGTGGTCGCACTCCTGCTGACCTACGTCATCTGGTCGACGCTGGAGCGGTCCATCTCGGGCAGCACCACCGACTTCTCGACGACGTTCTCCGACGCGTCCGGCCTCAAATCGGGCGACGACGTCCGCATGGCAGGCGTCCGTGTCGGCCGCGTCCAAGACATCAGCCTGGAGGACGGCAAGGCGAAGGTCACGTTCGAAGTGCAGGACGACCAGAAGATCTTCGACAACACCCGGGCCGCCATCCGCTACCAGAACCTCGTCGGACTGCGGTATCTCGCGCTGAACCTCGACGGGGACAAGCCGGGAACCGAGCTGTCCAAGGGTGCGGCGCTGCATCTGCCGGGCGAGGACTCGTTCGACGTCACCCGCCTGCTCGCGGGCTTCCAGCCGGTGTTCGACACGTTGACCCCGGAACAGGTCAACTCGCTGTCGGAGAGTCTCATCCAGGCGTTCCAGGGCGACGAAGTGTCCTTGTCGCGGACGATCTCCGAGATCGGCCAGGTCGCGAGCGACATGGCCGACCGCGATCAGGTCCTCGGGGCGATCATCACCAACCTGTCGGTCGTGATGCGTGAACTCGCGTCGCAGGGCGATCAGGTCAAGACGCTGCTGTCGAGCGCGTCGACGCTGGTGGCGAACCTGAACTCGAACTCGGGTGCGTTCGGCACCGCGATCACCAAGATCGGTCAGACGGCCGCGGGCTTCGGCGACGTCCTCGCGCGCAGTCGCCCCGACCTGGAGTCGATCGGCGCCGTCGGTGTGCACGCCACGTCGAGCCTGATCAACGTCGGAGCCAAACTCGACTCGCTCGTCACCCAGCTGCCGGTGTTCCTCGGGCACTTCCCGTTCGTGATGTCGCAGGGCGCGTATCTGAACATCTACGCGTGCCAGCTCGACATCGCGATCGGCAACGTCCTGTTCCCGCCCGGTCTGATCACTCAGATCGGTGGGACCAACCATTCGAGTGTGTGCAAGTGAAGAAACGACTGAAGTCCTCGTTCAACGGCAACCGGCGCCTCTGGTGGGGCATCCTCGGGGCCATCGGCATCATCGTCGTCCTCGTCGCGACGGTCGGCATCAGCCAGGCGAACATCGGCAAGCGCACGTACACCGGCGACTTCGCCCAGGCGGGCGGCATCCGGCCGGGCGACAAGGTCCGGGTCGCGGGCATCGACGTCGGCGAGGTCACCGACACGAAGCTCGCCGGCGACCACGTCACGGTCACGATGGCCGTCGACGACGACGTCAACGTCAAGCAGGACGGGTCGGCCGAGATCAAGATGTCGACGCTCCTGGGCCAGCGGTACGTCGACGTCGAACTCGGCGACTCCGACAAGGAGCTGTCCGGCGACCGCATCACGATCACCCGCGTGCCGTACGACCTGCAGCAGACCCTTCAGCGGGGCACGCCGGTTCTCGCGGGCATCAAGGCCGACGAACTCGCCAACTCGATCCGAACGCTGAACACGCAGCTCAAGGGCGCGCCGGCCATCATGGGTCCGACGCTGGAGGCCCTCACGCGGATGTCGGACGTGATCAACAACCGCAGTTCGCAGATCGACACGCTGCTCACCGACACCCGCGCCGTCACCGAACAGGTGCAGAGCAGCCAGTTCCAGCTGTCGATCATCGTCGGCCAGGGCGCTCAGCTCGCCACCAAGATCGCGACCCGCGAACAGCTCGTCACCCGAATGCTCGACGGCATCGCGAAGCTGACCGAGCAGACGCGTGCGGTCGCGGCGGAGAACGCGGGAACGTTCGCACCGCTGATGGCGAACTTGGACACGATCTCCACGGGACTGGAGAAGAACCGTGACAATCTGCGCAAACTGCTGGAGGTCCTGCCGGTGACCGCGCGTCTGACGACAAATCTCATGGGCGACGGCCCGTACGCCAACGGCTACCTGCCGTGGGGTCTGTTCCCCGACAACTGGCTCTGCGCCGCAAGGGTGGTGGAAGGATGCTGAGTGCACCCCGTCGCGGCCTCGCCGCGATCGCCGTGGCGGCCGCCGTCGCCGTCGGAGTCAGCGGCTGTTCGTTGATGCCGACAAGCTGGACGACGGCCCTCGGGCAGGCCAAGACCGTCACCGCGTACTTCGACGACGTGGCGGGCCTCTTCGAAGGCAACGACGTCGCGGTGCTCGGCATGCCCGTCGGGCGCATCACCAACGTGGAGCCGCAGGGCACGCGGGTGAAGGTCCAGTTCACGGTGGACAACGACGTACCCGTCCCGGAGGACGTGACGGCGGCGATCGTGAACACGTCGATCGTCACGACCCGACACATCGAACTGACTCCGGCGTACACGAAAGGCCCGCAGCTCGGCGACGGCGGCACGGTCGCGAAGACGGAGTCTCCGGTCGAGATCGGAACCCTGTTCGACGCCATCGACTCGCTGGTGCGGAACCTGTCCGGAGACAAGCCGGGCACCGGACCGATCGCCGACCTGGTCGACGTGACGTCGGGCATCGCCGACGGCAACGGAGCCAAGCTGCGCGACGCGCTCAACGCCCTGTCGTCGGCCGCGAAGACCGGAGCCGACAACGGCGACGCGATCACCGACATCCTGAAGTCGATGAGCACCTTGACCTCGGCGCTCACCGACAACTACCCGAAGATGATGCGCTTCTCGTCGTCGATGACGGAGGTGTCGCGCATGCTCGGCGACCAGTCCGTCGGTCTGGTCTCGACGCTCGACGACCTCAACAGGACATTGAAGAACACCTCGGAGTTCCTCGAGGCCAACGCCGACACGATCAGCTCCTCGACGGGCCGGATGGCCGCCGTGACCGCGAACCTGTCGGACTTCTCCCGCGAGGTCGTCGACGCCATCGACACCGCACCGCTGCTGTTCCAGAACCTGTCGAACTCGATCTCGGCCGAACAGGGCGCGTGGCGCGCATCCGTGCTGCTCGACAAGTCGCTCATCGACAACGAGATGACGAACCGCCTGTGCGAGGCGATCAACATGAACAAGAAGGGCTGCCGAACCGGTCAGCTGGCCGATTTCGGCCCGGACCTCGGCATCTACTCCGGACTGTTGGGGCTGTTGCAGAAATGAACCGTTACCGGAAGGTCGCCGCGACCGCCGTCGCGCTCGTCACCACCGTCAGCCTCGCCGCATGCGGGTCGATTCCAGGCCTGACGGTGGAACAGATCCCGCTGCCCGCACCGGGCGGCATCGGCGACGCCATCACCGTCCACGCCACCTTCGACAACGCGCTCAACCTGCCCGTTCAGGCCAAGGTGCGTCTCGCGGGCACCGACGTCGGACAGGTCGACGACATCGTCGCGTCGAACTACAAGGCCGACGTCACGATGTCGGTGTCGACGGACGTCGACATCCCCGTCGGCACCGGAGCCGAACTACGCCAGGCGACGCCGCTCGGCGACGTGTTCGTCGCATTGATCCCGCCGAAGGACACGTCCAAGGGCATGGTCCGCGACGGCGGAAGCCTGACCGGCCCGACGTCGGCGGCGGCGACCGTCGAAGACCTCCTCGTCAGCATGACGGGACTGGTCGACGGCGGCTCGGTGAGCGCCTTGCAGCGGATCTTCACCGAGCTGTCGACCGCGGTCTCGGGCAACGCGCCCGAACTGCACGGAGCCATCGAAGGTTTCACCACGGCCATCGACAAGATGAACCGGAATTCGACGGAGGTCGACAACGCGTTCGCGACGACCGCGCGCCTCACGCAGCTGCTGGCCGACGGCCGGACGCAGCTGGCGGCGTCGATCAACAAGCTGCCCGGCGCGATCGACGCGATCAACGGCGACATCGACCTGATCCTGTCGACCCTGGACAAGACCAACAAGGTGACCGATGCGACCAACGACTTCCTGAAGACGGGCCGCGACGATCTGCCGGAACTGCTCGGTCACCTCGATCAGACGCTCGTCGCGCTCGACAAGTCGGCTCCGATCTTCGGTCCGCTCGCCGACGCCGTCGCGGAGCTGAACCCGAAGTGGATCAAGTCGACGCAGGGCTCGGCCGCGCTCGTGAGCGCCAAGGTGTTCTGGCTCAGCCCCGGCCTCGGCTTCGACTCGGCGTCGCGGCTGCCCGAGGGCAGCGACATCACGCAGGGCGATCACGCACTCCAGCAGACGCTGGCCCGGTTGCTCGCACGACTGGCGGGGAGGTGATCGGCGATGATGGGATGGCTTCGTGAACACAAGATCATGGTCGGCAACCTGTCGTTGGTCCTGGTCATGCTCCTCGGACTGGCGTATCTGGCCTTCGGCTCGCTGAGCTGGCGGCCCTGGCAGGGCACGTACGACGTGACTGTCCACTTCCCGCAGTCGGGCGGATTGCAGGACACGAGCAAGGTGATGCTGCGAGGCTCACAGATCGGTTCGGTCCGTTCGATCCAGGTGACGCCGAAAGACGTCGTCGTCACCATGCGGCTCGACGACGACGTCAAGATCAACAAGAACGCGAAGGTCTCGGCGCTCGGCCTGTCCGCGGCGGGCGAGCAGTACGTGAACTTCACCCCGACCACCGACGACGGCCCGTTCCTCGAGGACGGTTCGACGATCGACGTCGGCCAGACGCACGTGACGGTCGCGTTCGCCTCGATGCTGCAGTCGACGCTCGACGTCGTCAGCGAGATCGACCCGCCGAAGCTGACGGCGACGCTCAAGCAGTTGGAGATCGCCCTCAACGACCGCGGTCCCAATCAGCTCCGGTCGATCTTCCAATCGGGCGGCGTGATCTTCGCCGACCTCGCCAGGACGTTGCCCGAGACGACGCGCCTGATCCAGAACCTCGGCACGATCTTCAAGACGACGGCGAACGCCCAACCCGACCTGGAACGACTGGCCCGCGGCTTCAACACCGTCGCGTCGGCCGCCGCGGCCGCCGACGGCGAGCTCCGTGAACTCCTCGGCCAGGGGCCTGCGCAGTTCTCGTCGCTGGCCGGCTCGCTGGCGACGATCACCGATCCGCTGAGCGACATCGTCAAACAGTTCACCGACATCGCCCGCCAGGGCGCCCTCCGTGCGCCGACGATGGCGACCCTGTTCCCGTCGATCCGTGACGGCAGCATCCAGGCGCAGAAGATGTTCCACGACGGGGCATGGTGGGTGCTCGCGTCCATCTACCCGCGCCCGTCGTGCAACTACTCGATCGCCCAGACGCCGCCGACGAAGGTGCTGGAGCTGACCGTCCCGAAGAACCTGTACTGCGTGACGAACGATCCGACGCTCCAGACGCGCGGTGCGGCGAACGCCCCGCGTCCCAAGGGCGACGACACGGCCGGTCCGCCGCCGAACTACGATCCGAACGCGAGAACCGTTCCGCTGGACCGATAAGACGAAGGACCCATGAGCTCCGAATCATCTGAGAACCGCACAGTCGACGACGTCGACACCGTGAGCCCTGACAAGGCCGCGCTGGAGGCCGACGAGGCGGCAGTCGAGGCCGAGACGGTACCCGTGACGGGTGTGGCGGCCAAGGCTCGGGCCAAGGCGGAGGCGCAGGAGAAGGCCGCGGCCGCCGACAAGCAGTTGACCGTGTCGGTGCGGACGTTGAAGAAGATCGCGGCGGGCCTCGTCGGTGTCGCGGTCATCGCGGCGCTCGCCTTCGGCGGGTGGTCGCTGTACACGGCCAAGCGCGACCTCGCGGCGTTCGACGACTCGAAGTCGGCGGCGTCGAGTTTCGTGACGAAGTACTTCACCGTGCTCTTCAGCGAGAACCAGTCGGCGACCGCTCTGAAGGACGCCGTGCTGCCGTTGACGACCGGCGCGTTCCACGACCGGGTCGAGAAGGACTCGCAGGACGCCGTCAAGTTCGCGCAGGAGACGAAGGTCGCGAACTTCACGTCGACCGTGACGTCGGCGTCGGTGAAGTCGTTCGACAGTGACCAGGCGGTCGTGGTGATCGCGGTGGAGCTCAAGGGCACGAGCGCCACGGCCCCGACCGGCGGAACCAACCTGGCGCTGGTCCAGCTGACCGTCGACAACGTCGACGGCGACTGGCTGGTTTCCAACTTCGACATCGTCCCCGGCATGCCGACCGCGTCGACCCCCGACCAGACGACGACACCGGCTCCGGCTCC
Organism: Gordonia spumicola; assembly: GCF_009932475.1. Classification (GTDB taxonomy): domain Bacteria; phylum Actinomycetota; class Actinomycetes; order Mycobacteriales; family Mycobacteriaceae; genus Gordonia; species Gordonia spumicola. The sequence continues at coordinate 1,603,491 of NZ_BJOV01000005.1, read as the reverse complement.
GTCCACCCAGCCCGCGGGCTGAGCGGTCGGGCCACTAGAGCAGTTCGAGGAGCGCGTAGGGCGCGTCCCCGAGGATCTCCGCCGACGTCACGCGGCCCTCGTGATCGCGGCCGGTGACGGCGTCGCGCCACAGACCGGGCGGGAGCGGCACCACGGCGTCTTCGCGGGCAGCGTGTGTGCGGAAGGTGTGCGCCAGACGCACCGCCACGACGACCGCCCTCGCCTCGCCGTCGACGTCTCGCGAGAACGCGATGACGTGCGTCGAGTTGGCGCCCTTGGTGCGGATGTCGGTGTAGCCGCCGCGGGAGCCGAACGCCTCGGGTGAGCGGCGTCGGACGGCGAGGGCGGTGCGGACGGCGTCGAGCTTCGGATGGTCGGTCGGCTGGGTGTACCGGACCGGTCGGCGATTGTCCGGGTCGGTCAGGGAGTCGGTCCACCACTGGGTGCCCTGGTAGAGGTCGCCGACGCCCGGCAGGGTGAGCGACAGGACCTTGCGGGCGATCGCCTCGTCGTGGCCGGCATCGGCGATCACGTCGACGAACGCTCCGATGAGGTCGGCGGGCAGGCCGACGTAGAGGGTCTCGAGCCAGTCGATGATCGACGACTCGGCGGCCTCGTCGACCGTGGACCACGACGAGATCCGTCCCGCTTCGCGCATCACCTTGCGCGCGTACCCCGCGAGTCGTTCCCGCAGTTCGTCGTCGGGCGCCGACCCCTGCGGCCAGACGCCGATCACGTTCTGCAGCAGGAAGTACGCGGTCCGGTCGTCGGGCGGCGGCACCACGCCCCACAGGGTCAGGACGAGCACCGACCACCGCTGCGGGGTCTGCGCGATCACCGCGATGCGTGCGCGGACGTCCTCGCTCCGTTTGGTGTCGTGCGTCGACAGGGCGTTGAGGGACCGCGGCCAGTGCGCGTCGCGGTCGGCGAACATCGTGTGGAACTCGGTCCGGTTCACCGACGGCACGGCAGGCGTGCAGCCGAGTTCGTTCGTCGACACGAGCCGACTCGTGCGGTGATACCCGATGTCCTCGAAGGCCTTGGCCGTCACGGCGACGATGGCCTCGCTCAGCCGTGCGATCGCCTCCGGCGCTCGGTCGCGGTGGACGAAGGCGTCGGCCACGACGTCCAACGCGCCGGACATCGACGGGTTGTCCGCACGCAGCCGGCCGATGGCGGCGACGACGTCGTCGACGAGTGCCGGATAGTCGGGTCTGGCGAGCCTGTCGTCGCAGATGAAGGTCGTCACGGCCTGCTGCAGGTTGTGGACGGGAACGTCCGGTGCGGCGGCCGCGAAGAGCTCGGTGGTGCGCCGGACGCGGTCGGAGAACAGATCGATGAGCGTCACGTGCCGCAGGTCGTTCGCCCGCGCGGTCAGTTCGTCTCCGTCGCCGCTGACGCCGGTGATCCGCTGATACGTCTCGGACAGCTCGATGGTTCCGGACGCCGCGGTGTAGGCGCCTTCGATGACGCGAAGGGCGTCGTAGCCGGTGGTGCCGTCGACGACGAGCGCGGGGTCGAGTCGTTCGCCGACCGAGAGGCCCTTCTCGACGTACAGGAGACGCTCGCCGATCACCGCCCTGAGCCTGCGGCAGTAGCCGATGGGATCGGTCAGTCCGTCCAGGTGGTCCACGCGAACGCCGTCGACGAGGTCGTCGGCGACGAGGTCGGCGAGCCAGGCGTGCGTCGCGTCGAAGACGTCGTCGGCCTCCTGGCGGAGTGCGGCGAGATCATTCACCGCGAGGAACCGCCGATAGCCGATCTGCATGCTGGTGAACGGGACGAGTCGGTACCGCTGGCGGCCGAGGACGACGGCCGGGTCGTCGCCTGCGTGCGAGGTTCCCTCCGCGGTGGACAGCACCCGCTCGTGCAGGACGAGGTTGCCGTCGTCGTCGAGCCGCAGCGACGACAGGTCACCGTCGGCGTCGAGCCACGGCAGGCACAGCGCGCCGTCGCCGAAATGGAGATCGAGGTCGAAGTAGTGGGCGTAGGCGGAGTCGGCGCCGTTGCGGAGGACATCGGCCCACCACGGGTTGTGGCGGGCGTCGGCCACTCCGACGTGATTGGGCACGATGTCGAGGATGATCCCGATGCCGACGGCCCTGGCGTGCGCACGCAGCAGCCGGTAGCCGTCGAGTCCGCCGAGTCCGGTCGACACGCGGCACGGCGGACTCCAGTCGTAGCCGTGGGTGGAACCGGGCATCGCTTCGAGGATCGGCGACAGGTAGAGGTGGCTGACGCCGAGATCGACGAGATGGTCGAGAATGCCGACGACCTCGGCGAACGCGAAATCGGGCGTCAGCTGCACGCGATATGTCGCTACCGGTTCCACGGGCCGATGTTACCGGTCCGAGCGGCCGTTCTCCCGACGATGGCGTCGGGCAGTTCAGTCGGGCGGCGGGTTCGCTCCGGCGGCGGCTCCCGCGACGATCACCGACAAGCCGGACGCGAACTCGGCGTCGAAGTCGCGTCCGGACGGTTCGATGACGCCGAGGCGTTCCATCTGGGTGCGGGTCTGTTCTTCGATGGTGAGCCCGATGGTCAGCTGACACACCGCGGTCGCCACTCCGGCCGACGTTTCCGGCCCGAGTCCGCCGCGGGCGGCGACGTCGACGACGACGTTCACCGTGTCGCGGGCGGCCAGTCCGGACGCCCATGCGGACGACACGATCTCGGCGCTGTCGGGGACCGACAGGAGCGCCTGTCGCATGGCGATCGCGACCGCCCGGATCCGGTCGGGGAGATCGCCCGCGGCCGGGGCCGCCACGGTCGAGAGGATGTCGTCGGCGAGTGCGGCCAACATCGACTGCTTGTTGGGGAAGTGCCAGTACAACGCGTTGGGGCGCACCCCGAGGTCGGTCGCGAGGCGGCGCATCGTCAGGTCGGCGAGGCTGTGCTCGGCGAGAATGGCGCGCGCTGCGGCGAGGACGTCGGCCCGGGTGTTGCTCACGAGAGCAACAATAGCGGCCCTGTACGACGTACAGGAAGTCCTGTACGGTGTTCAGGACCAGCGGGTCCCCGTGTGGCCGGATCGACAAGAGAGGAGGCGACGTGCGCCCCGACACGATCGCTCGGATCGACGCCGATCACGTGTGGCACCCGTACGGCGGTTTCCCGTCGACCACGCGACCCCGCATCGTCGACTCCGCGTCCGGCGTCCACCTCCGGTTCGCTGACGGGTCCGAAGCGATCGACGGGATGAGCTCGTGGTGGGCCGCGATTCACGGCTACCGCCACCCGGTGCTCGACACGGCCGCAGCCGACCAGCTGGGGCGCATGTCGCACGTCATGTTCGGCGGCCTGACGCACGAACCGGCGGCGCGGCTCGCCGAGCGTCTCGTCCGGATGACGCCGGACGCGCTGCGGAAGGTGTTCTTCGCCGACTCCGGATCTGTGTCGGTCGAGGTCGCCGTCAAGATGGCGATCCAGTACCAGCGCGGGCGGCGACTGCCCGGCCGCACCAAGATCCTCACCTGGCGCGGCGGCTATCACGGCGACACGTTCGCGCCGATGAGCGTCTGCGACCCGGACGGCGGCATGCACGCGATGTGGCGTGGCGTACTCGCCGAGCAGATCTTCGTGCCCGCGCCGCCCGTCCGGTACGACTCCGCGTACGTCGCCGCCCTCGACCGCGCCCTCGACGCGCATCGCGAGTCGGTCGCCGCCGTCATCATCGAGCCGGTGGTGCAGGGGGCCGGCGGCATGCGCTTCCACGACCCGCGGCTCGTCGCGGCCCTCCGAGAACTGTGCGACGTCCACGACGTCCTGCTCATCTGCGACGAGATCGCCACCGGGTTCGGCCGCACGGGCGAGCTGTTCGCGGTCGACCACGCGGGCGTGACACCCGACATCATGTGTGTCGGCAAGGCGTTGACCGGTGGATACATGACCCTCGCCGCGACGCTCACCACCGACGAAATCGCCGACGTGATCAGTCGTGGGGAAGCGGGCGGTCTCGCCCACGGGCCGACGTTCATGGCGAATCCGCTGGCGTGCGCGGTCGCCTGCGCATCGCTCGAGGTGCTCGCCGACTCCGGCTGGCGCACCCGGATCCCGCAGATCCAGGACCGGTTGACGGCCGGTCTCGCCGGACTCCGCGGCGTCGACGGCGTCGTGGACGTCCGCACGCTCGGGGCGATCGGCGTGGTCGAACTGGACCGGCCGGTCGACATGGTCGCGGCCACCGACGCCGCGCTCGACGCGGGCGTCTGGCTGCGGCCGTTCCGGAACCTGATCTACACGATGCCGCCGTTCATCACCGGCGACGCCCAGCTCCAGACGCTCACCGACGGCGTCGCCGCCGCCGTGCACGCCTGCGCTCTCGTTCGAGAGGACCTTCCCGCATGACCGCCGCATGGCTCTCCGATGTCGCCGACCGCACCGCCGCCGCCGGGCTGCACCGCGCGCCGATCGCCAGGCGGTCGGGCGCGACCGAGGTGAACCTCGCATCGAACGACTACCTCGGCCTCTCGACCCATCCGGACGTGATCGCGGGCGCGCACGCCGCGATCGACGAGTGGGGGACGGGCTCGACGTCGTCGCGGCTGGTCGTCGGGACCGTGCAGGCGCACATCGACTTCGAGGACGACGTCGCGCGATTCCTCGGAACCGACGCGGCGTTGATGTTCTCGTCCGGGTACCTGGCGAACGTCGGCGCCGTGACCGCTCTCGCGGGACGCGGCGATCTCATCGTCAGTGACACCGGCGCGCACGCGTCGTTGATCGACGGGTGCCGACTGTCGCGGGCGCGCGTGGTCGTCGTCGATCGCGGTGACCACGAGGCGGTGCGCCGAGCGCTCGCCGAACGGAACGAAGAACGGGCGCTCGTCGTCACCGATTCAGTGTACAGCATCGACGGCAGGCTCGCACCGCTGCGCGAGTTGTACGCCGCGACGCGGGCCACCGGTGCGACGCTGCTCGTCGACGAGGCGCATGCGATCGGCGTGCGGGGACCCGGCGGTCGGGGACTGGTCGCCGAGTGCGGACTGTCCGGAGCGCCGGACCTGGTGGTGACCGGCGTGTGTTCCAAGTCGCTCGGAGCGCAGGGCGGTCTCGTCGCCGGTTCGACGCTGCTGCGCGCGCACCTCATCGATCACGCGCGGACGTTCATCTTCGACACGGGCGTGAACCCCGCGGCGGTCGGGGCCGCACATGCGGCGCTCCGGGTGCTCGTCGCCGATCCGGGCCTGCCCGATCGACTGCTCGCCAACGCCAGACGCGTCGCGGCCGCGATCGGGGCCGACGAACCGGACTCCGCGGTGGTGTCGCTGATCGTCGGCGATCCGGTCGCGGCCGTCGCGGCGGCTCAGGAGTGTCGCGACCGGGGCGTGCTCGTCGGCTGCTTCCGGCCGCCGTCGGTGCCCGACGGCACGTCGCGACTCCGGTTGACGATGCGAGCCGACATCGACGACGCGACGATCGACACCGTCGCGGCCGTGGTGCGCGACGCACTCGCGGGCGCCAGGATCGGTGCGGCGTGACCGCCCGCATCGTCGTCGTCACCGGCACCGGGACGGATGTCGGGAAGACGATCGCCGTCGCCGCGCTGACCGCGGCCGCGAAGGCGAACGGACTGCGTGTCGGCGTCTGCAAGCCCGCGCAGACCGGGGTCGCGCCGGGTGAGCCCGGCGACCTCGCCGTCGTCACCGCACTGGCCGGCGACGTCCCGACGCGTGAGGCGGCCCGCTATCGCGAGCCGCTCGCACCCGAGACCGCGGCGCGCCGCGGTGGACTGCCGTTCGTGACGATCGACGACGTGCGAGCGGCCGTCACCGATCTGGCCGCCGAGTGCGATCTGGTGATCGTTGAAGGAGCGGGCGGCGTCCTCGTCCGGTTCGCGCCCGATCTCACGCTCCTCGACCTCGCCCGCGACCTCGACGCGCGCCTGCTCGTCGTCACCGATCCTGGCCTCGGCACCCTCAATCACACCGAACTCACGGTCCGGGAGATCCGCCGAGCGGGCCTCGACGTCGACGGCCTGATCCTCGGTTCATGGCCCGCAGCACCCGACCTCGCGATGACTTGCAATCGCGACGACCTGCACCGACTCACGGGTGTGCCGATCGTCGCGGTGCTTCCCGCGGGCTCCGGGTCGCTCGCGCCCGCAGACTTCCAGAACTCCGCACCCGCCTGGGTGCACAGCCCCATCGTCAACCCGATCGCACAGCCAGGAGCCCACAAGTGACGACCACGCAGACCCAGACCGACCGGCCCGATCCCGCCACCGACGACATCCTCGCGGTCGCCCGCGAGCAGGTGCTCGCCGAGGGAGTCGGCCTCGACCGAGACCAGGTCCTGCGCGTGCTGCAGCTGCCCGAGGACCGTCTCACCGAACTCCTCGCGCTCGCTCACGACGTGCGCATGCGCTGGTGCGGACCCGAGGTCGAGGTCGAGGGCATCATCTCCCTCAAGACCGGCGGCTGCCCCGAGGACTGCCATTTCTGCAGCCAGTCGGGTCTGTTCGCGTCGCCCGTCCGCAGCGCGTGGATCGACATCCCGTCGCTCGTCGAGGCCGCCAAGCAGACCGCGAAGACCGGAGCCACCGAGTTCTGCATCGTCGCGGCCGTCCGCGGCCCGGACAAGCGACTGATGACACAGGTGGCGGCGGGCATCGAGGCGATCCGCAACGAAGTCGACATCCAGATCGCGTGCAGCCTCGGCATGCTCACCCAGGAGCAGGTCGACGAGCTCGCCGCGATGGGCGTCCACCGCTACAACCACAACCTGGAGACGGCGCGCAGCCACTTCCCGAACGTCGTCACCACCCACACGTGGGAGGAGCGGTGGGGAACCCTGCGCATGGTCCGCGACGCGGGCATGGAGGTGTGCTGCGGCGGCATCCTCGGCATGGGCGAGACGCTCGAGCAGCGCGCCGAGTTCGCGGCCGACCTCGCGTCGCTTGAGCCCGACGAGGTTCCGCTGAACTTCCTCAATCCGCGGCCCGGAACCCCGTTCGGCGACCTCGACGTGCTGCCCGCGTCCGAGGCGCTCGCCGCCGTCGCCGCGTTCCGACTAGCGCTCCCGCGCACCATCCTGCGGTTCGCGGGCGGTCGCGAGATCACCCTCGGCGACCTCGGAGCGCAGCAGGGCATCCTCGGCGGCATCAACGCCGTCATCGTCGGCAACTACCTCACGACCCTCGGCCGCCCGGCCGAGAGCGACCTTGACCTCCTGTCCGATCTGTCGATGCCCATCAAGGCGCTCAATGACACGATCTGACCCGTCGGAGGCGACGTGTAGCGTCGTGGGGACACGTCCGCCGATAGGGGAGATCATGACGATGGTTCCGACACCGCTCGCCGAGCCGCTCAAGTTCGGGATCTTCACCGGAGTCGAGTTGGAGCTGCAGGCAGACGACGCGGTGCCTGCCTCCGCGCGCATGGGCCTCGAGCCGCCGCGCTACTGCGGGCAGTGCGGCCGTCGGATGATCGTGCAGGTCCGACCCGACGGATGGGACGCACGCTGCTCGCGGCACGGATCGGTCGACTCGGCGGAGCTCGGTCGCCGATGACCCTCGCCGCGCCCGCTCGCCCCGCGACGGCGGGCTACCGCACCCCGGTGTTGTTCGCCGTCGTCGTCCTCGCACTGTCGGTGCTGGTGGGCGGGTTGTGGGCGTGGCTCGCGCCGCACATCCCGGTCGTCGTGCTCACGAACGGCGACGTCGGGTTCGCCGACGAGTCCGCGTCGCGGAACCTGTTCGGCGGTGTCGCGGTGTTCGCGCTGCTCTCGTTCGGACTCGGCGTGGTCCTCGGGCTGGCGGGCTGGTTCGGTCTGCCGCAGATGCGCGGGGTCCCCGGACTGCTGCTCACCACCGGCACGTCGATCGTCGCGTCCGGACTGTCGATGGACCTCGCAGGCCGGATCGCGAGGGCGACGCGGCCGATGTTCGACGAGTCGACTCCGGGGCACTACGAGACGATCTCCCGACTCTGGTTCTCCTCGGCGTCGACACCGTCGTGGCTGCTGCTGATCTGCGCACCGACAGCGGCGGTGATCGTCTACCTGGTGTGCGTCCTGACGGCGAAGAGCCCCGGTCTGCGCCCCGGGTCAGAGCGGGGGACGGAGGGTGGCGAACTCGTCGGTCACCCGCAGCCGGTTGTCGGCGAAGGCGTAGAGGCTGGGTGGCCTGCCACCGGTGCGGCCCGTTCGGCCGACGGTCCCGGTGGCGACGACGACGCCGCGCCGCGACAGGATCCTCAGCAGGTTGGTCGCGTCGACGGGGTAGCCGAGGGCGGCTCCGTAGATCTCGGCAAGCTCTGACATCGAGAACGTCCCCGGCGCCAGCGCGAACGCGATGTTGGTGTACGACAGCTTGCCCGCGAGTCGCTGACGAGCGAGATCGACGATGTCGCCGTGGTCGTAGGCGAGCGGGGGCGGCGCGTCGACGTCGAACCACGCCGCGGACTCGGTGGCCGGGTCGGCCGGGATGTCCCGCGGCACGAGGCCGAGGAACGTCGACGCGATCGTCCTCGTCCGGGGAACGCGGTCGGGCTCGGACAGCATCGACAACTGCTCAAGGTGCGCGACCCTCGTAAGCCCGGCCTGCTCGCTCAGGTGACGTTGCGCCGACCTCGGAAGCGTGTCCGTGTCGCCGATGCGTCCGCCGGGCAGCCGCCACGCCTCGTCGGGCGACGGCCGACTCAACAGCACGTGCAGGGTGTGACCGCTCTCGGCGCACTCCCGCACCTGGAACACGGCGGTCAGGACCTCGACGTCCACGGAGCTCGGCATGCGAGCAGTCTATTGCGCGTGCACGGCGACGACGTCGTCGCGGGAGGTCCGATGCGTCATCAACGCCGAGACCAGGACGAAGCTCAGGCTGACGAGCAGAATCCACGAACTGAACTTGCCCAGGTGGACCATCCGCCACACACCCTCCTGGTCGGGATACTCCCACGCTCCGAAGTACGTCGCGATGTTCTCCGCGACCCACAGGAAGAAGCCGATCAGCACGAAGGAGACCGGGAGCGGCATCCAGTACCGGTGTCCGCCGACGGTGAACCACACCTTCATCCGGGCCGTGGCGACGGCGAACGCGGCCAGGATCAGCACTCGCAGGTCTGGGATCCAATGATGTGTGTAGAAATTCGCATACGCGAGGACCGCCAGTGTGCCCACCACCGATATCCGGTACCGCGTCACGGTGAGGTCGAACCGACGGAACGCCTGACAGATGTACGAGCCGACGGCCGCATACATGAATCCGGCGTACAGGGGGACACCCGCGACCACCAACACGCCCGGTTCGGGGTACGTCCACGATCCGGCCGCCACCTTGAAGCATTCGAGGGCGAGCCCGACGATGTGGAACATGCAGATCACGACGAGCTCGCGCCGCGTCTCCAGTCCCGTCGCGACGAAGACGATCTGGAGGGCCACGACATAGACGAAGAGGGCGTCGTACCTGCCGATCGGAGCGTCCCAGTATCCGCGCAGGAGCGTCGACAGTGCGATGCCCGCGACGACTGCGACAGCGAAATAGCAGCACTGCACTTGAATCCAGGTGAAGCGCAGCATCTGCGCGGCGAATGGGGTGATCGCCGACTGCACCCCCATGCACACCTCTCCTCGTGTCGTCGTCAGCCCCTACCCGCGACGATAGAGGACACCGGGAGCGAATCGGTCATCCGACGGACGCCCGGAGTTCGGCCGTGGAGCCGGTGTACGTGACGGGTGTTACCATGACGAGCAAGGTTATCGATCGTCAGTCGGAAACCTGTTCCGGGGGCTCAGCCCGCCGCCCGGAGACGCATGAGATGGAGTCGTCATGACCTCAGGAACTGTCATCACCCGGACCGAGACCGATCTCGGCATGCCCGACCCGCGGCACGGCATCCCCGCCGCATACGGGGGAGTCGAGCCCGACGCCGCGTGGGCCGAGGAGGTCAAGCGGCTCGCGTCGGAACGCAACGCGACGATCCTCGCCCACAACTATCAGCTGCCCGCGATCCAGGACATCGCCGACCACGTCGGCGACTCGCTCGCACTCTCGCGGATCGCGGCGGAGGTCGACGCCGACGAGATCATCTTCTGCGGCGTGCACTTCATGGCGGAGACCGCGAAGATCCTGAGCCCGCGCAAGCGCGTTCTCATCCCGGATGAGCGGGCGGGGTGCTCGCTGGCGGATTCGATCACCGCAGACGACCTGCGCGCGTGGAAGGCCGACTACCCCGACGCACTCGTCGTGTCGTATGTGAACACGACCGCCGAGGTGAAGGGGCTCACCGACATCTGCTGCACGTCGTCCAACGCGGTCGACGTCGTCGCGTCGATCGATCCCGACCGCGAGGTGCTGTTCCTCCCGGATCAGTTCCTCGGCGCGCACGTCAAGCGTGAGACCGGCCGCGACAACATCCACATCTGGGCGGGCGAGTGCCATGTCCACGCGGGCATCAACGGCGACGAGCTCACCGACCAGGTCGACTCGCACCCCGACGCGGCCTTGTTCATCCACCCGGAATGCGGTTGCGCGACGTCGGCCCTGTACCTCGCAGGCGAGGGCACGGTTCCCGCGGACCGCGTCCAGATCCTGTCGACGGGCGGCATGATCGACGCCGCGAAGGCCACCGCGTCCAAGCAGGTGCTCGTCGCCACCGAGGTCGGCATGCTCCATCAGCTGCGCAAGGCGGCCCCCGAGGTGGACTTCCAGGCCGTCAACTCCCGTGCGGCGTGCCCGTACATGAAGATGATCACCCCGGCGGCGCTCCTGCGCTGCCTGCGCGAGGGCAAGGACGAGGTGCACGTGGCGCCCGACGTCGCGGAGCGCGCGCGTGCATCCGTGCAGCGGATGATCGAGATCGGCAACCCGGGTGGCGGCGAATGAGCTCGTTCATCGGCGACGAGTCGGCGTCCGATGCGTTGACCCTGGACATCGATGACGATGTTCTCGCCCTGATCCGCACCGCGCTCATCGAGGACCTGAGGTACGGGCCGGACATCACCTCGCTCGCGACGGTCCCCGCCGACGCGGTCGCCGAGGCGAGAATCGTGTCGCGGCAGTCCGGCGTCGTCGCCGGACTGCCGGTGGTCCGCGCCGTGTTCGACGAGGTGATCGGCGCCGACAGGTACACCGTCACCGAGCAGCTCGACGACGGTGCCCGTGTGGAGAAGGGGACCGTCGCGCTGGCCGTCACCGCGCCCACCGGCGCACTTCTCACGGCCGAGCGCACGGCACTGAACCTGCTGTGCCATCTGTCGGGCATCGCGACGGCGACCGCCGCCTGGGTCGACGAGGTCGCGGGGACCGGCGCGAAGATCCGCGACTCGCGCAAGACCCTCCCCGGCATGCGTTCGCTCCAGAAGTACGCGGTCCGTGCGGGCGGCGGTGTAAATCACCGCATGGGACTCGGCGACGCCGCGCTCATCAAGGACAACCACGTCGTCGCCGCGGGCGGCGTCACCGAGGCGTTGAACGCCGTCCGCGCCGCCGCGCCGGACATCCCCGTCGAGGTCGAGGTCGACTCGCTCGATCAGCTCGACGAGGTGCTCGCCTTGTCGCCGCAGCTCGTGCTGCTCGACAACTTCGAGCCGTGGGCCACGCAGATGGCGGTCCAGCGGCGCGACAGCCGCGCACCCGACACGAAGCTCGAATCGTCGGGTGGTCTCACCTTGGACGCGGCCCGGGACTACGCGAAGACGGGCGTCGACTACCTCGCCGTCGGCGCACTCACCCACTCGGTCACCGTCCTGGACTTCGGTCTGGACATGTGACGTGGCGTATCCGTACGACCACCGCGAGGGTGCGGGTCGGGTCCGGTCACGCGCCTATGGGCTCGGACTCCTTGCACTGGTCCTGGCCGCGATGGCGGTGTACGTGGCGTCGAACTACCTCTTCGCCGATTCGATCGTGGATCCCGGATCCACCGGCAGTGTGAAGTGCGCGGCGGTGGTCGATTCACCGTCGAATCCGGCGTTTCAGGCGGAGTTAAGGGGTTCAGGCACTGATCGCGCGGCGATCTGCGCGCAGCAGCGGATTCATCGCCTGACGGTCGGTGCCGGTTGGGTCGTGGTCGCGACCGTGCTCGGAGGCGCCGGTGTGTGCTTGATGCGTCGCGGCGACTCCGCAACGTAGGCACTCGCCGCCGCGCCAGGCGCGGCCGCGAGTGCCGAAGTTGTCAGCGGTAGTCGATGACGATGCGGCCGTCGATGCCGCCGGCTTCCATGCGGGCGAAGACGTCGTTGATGTCACCGAGCGCAACGGTGCTGACTGTCGGCTTGACGAGTCCGCGCGCGTAGAAGTCGATGGCCTCGACCATGTCCTGGCGGGTGCCGACGATCGATCCGCGGATCGTGAGTCCCTTGAGGACGATGTCGAAGATCGGTGCGGGGAACTCCCCGGGCGGCAGACCCACGAACACGATGGTGCCGCCCCGACGGGCCATGCCGATCGCCTGACCGAATGCTTCGCGGTGTACTGCGGTGACGAGGACGCCGTGCGCTCCGCCCGTCGCCTCGACGATCGCCGCGGCGACGTCGTCCGTGGTCGTCGCGTTGACAGTCACCTCCGCGCCGAGGGACCGGGCGAGCTCGAGCTTGTCGTCGGCGACGTCGACGGCCGCGACGCGCATGCCCATCGCGGTCGCGTACTGGACGGCGACGTGACCGAGTCCGCCGACACCGGAGATCACCATCCATTGGCCTGCCCGCGTGTCGGCGACCTTGAGACCCTTGTACACGGTGACGCCCGCGCACAGGATCGGCGCTACTTCGACGAGGTCGAGTCCGGCCGGGATCCGCGCGGCGAATCGGGCGTCGACAAGCATGTACGTGCCGAACGAGCCGTTCACCGAGTACCCGCCGTTCTGCTGCTGCTCGCACAGCGTCTCCCATCCGGTGCGGCAGTACTCGCAGGTCCCGCACGCCGACCACAGCCAAGCGTTGCCGACGATGTCGCCGACCGCGACGTCGTCGACGCCCGGCCCCACCGCGACCACTTCGCCGCAGCCCTCGTGGCCGGGAACGAACGGGGGCGACGGTTTCACCGGCCAGTCGCCGTGCGCCGCGTGCAGGTCGGTGTGGCAGACGCCGGACGTGAGGAGCTTGACGAGGAGTTGACCAGGGCCCGGCTCGGGGACGGCGACGTCGGAGATCTTCAGGGGCGCACCGAACTCGGTGACGACGGCGGCGGTGGCTGTCCTGTCGGACATGGCGGGGGTCCTTTTCGACGGCATGTGGTGTTTCCAGCCTGTCACCTGGTACTCGCTGCGACACCGCTTTCCGGCGATGTCAGGTCGAAGGTCACGACGGGTCGGGGTCATTCTCACCGGGCTGATGCAGGTGTCGGCCGGACAGGAACGCAGAGCCCGGCATGGCGAGGTGATCGGACGCCAGCCCGCGCTCCTCGGCGGTGTCGCGTGTGACGTCGTCAAGGTAGACGCGAACGTTCTGGGCGAGTGGTTCGTGGAGTCCGTGAAGGCCCGCGATGGACTCGTGCCACGAGGCGTCATCGCCATGGGGGACGACGGTGAAGTCGGGCCAATTCTGTGCGAACGCGCCGGTGACGGACGTCTGATCTTTGGTTGTCCACCAGTCGGCACGCAGTCGGTCGGCGTCGATGAGCATGCCGAACTCGGGGTAGCTCCAGTCCTCGTCGGGTTCTTCGAGTGGATCGTCCGTCCAACCGATTCCCCATGCGTGCGGGTGGGGGAGGCCTCGTCGCGAGTCGGCGATGTCGAGCGCGGCTCGAAGTACGACGGATCCCGAGGCTCGGGAGAGTTCGTCGACCTCGACGGTCGTCTGCCAGGTCACCACCGTCCCCATCGCACGGACGCTGAGGATCGAAACCGTCTCGTGGATGAAGTCGGGAGCGATGGCGGCCTGGATCGATCTGTCGGTCATCGCGGGTCGACAGGGCCAGGCCCGTTCGAGGCCGGCATAGGTGATCATGTCGTCGACGCCCTCGGGGCACCAGTACACCGACCACCCGGGGTTCGCCGCGTGGATCAGGCGGGTCACCACCCGTGGCGCGAGGAGTGTGATGTGGGCCCACAGGATCACTCGATTGTCGTTGTCGACGAGAGCCGCTCCGCATTCGCTCTCCCACTGGAGGGATTCGAGGAGTCCCTGTGGGGGATCGTCGAGCGACTCGAAGATATCGTTGGTGAAGCGGAGGTCGGTCTTGCCGTGGACAAGGGTAGGAACATAGATGAACTGGCCTGCACGGGATACCGACACGCTGCGGCGGCCGTCACGGATGTCGATGGCGATCGCGTAGTGGGACATACAGCACAGTGTGGCCTGGGCCTACGACAATCGTCGGTGCCGTGACCATGCAGTCGGCATTATCGTGGGGTGACTCCGACAGTTCTCGCCGCACCGTTGGCCGACCTCGACCCTGTGACGCTGTACGGCATCCTCCGATTGCGCGTCGACGTGTTCGTCGTCGAGCAGGAGTGCGCGTACCCGGAGCTCGACGGCCGCGACGCGGAGCCCGCGACGCTTCATTACTGGTGCGTCGACGAATCCGGAACCCCGATCGCGACGGCGAGGCTGCTCACGGACGAATTCGAACTCCGCATCGGCAGAGTGTGCGTCCACGGCGATCACCGCGGTGAGGGTGTGACGCGGGTGCTGTTGGATCGGATCGTCGCGGACATCGGTGACCGAACCAGCGTCCTCGACGCTCAGGCGCACCTGGAGCAGATGTACGCCCGGTGGGGGTACACCGCCTACGGGCCGGAGTTCGTAGAGGACGGGATCCCGCACATCCCTATGCGCCGCTGAGAGTCTTTGGTGGCATCGCGCAGCGTGGATGCGGTTCTCGACGTGCTTGTTCGCGCTATACTTGTATAGCGCGAAGGAGGTGACTGCAATGAGCATTCAGGTGAACGCACGTCTCGACGATGAGACCAACGACCGGCTGGAGATGCTCGCCCGCCGGACTGGCCGGACGAAGTCGTTCTACGCGAAGGAGTTCATCGAGCGTGGGCTCAACGATCTCGAAGATCATTTCCTCCTGAAGGATGCGCTCGACGAGTTCTACACCTCGGACGATGAAGGTACCCCGCATGATGCCGTCGACTGGGACAACCTCGGGCATGACTGAGTACCGCATCGTCTACACGCGGAAGGCGCTGAAGTCCATCGCCAAGCTCGATCGAGGGACTGTGCAACGGATTCGACGGTTCTTCGAAGAGACACTCGATCGCACGAACCCCCGGTCGCTGGGAACGCCGCTCGTCAATCGCGACGAGTGGCGGTATCGAGTGGGGGACTATCGGATCCTGTGCACAATCGATGACGGCGAACTCACGGTCCTGGTCGTGACGCTCGCACATCGCCGCGAGGTGTACCGGTAGTCGGTCGCCGAGTGCGTCACACCCGGCATGGGCGGTCACAAACGGTTTGCGGCGACCGCATATCCTGGTGGAAGCCCAAATCCCCCGCCCGAAAGTGGAGAAGCCATGCTCGCCCGAACCGACCTGCGGGGCGCCGCCCTGACGCGGAGCACCCTGCGTCGAGCGCTGCCCCGTGGCGGAACCGATGTCAACGCCGTGATGCACGTCGTCACCCCCGTCGTCGAAGCGGTCGCCGAGCATGGAGCGCACGCCGCTCTCGACTACACCGAGCAGTTCGACAAGGTCCGTCCCGCGACGGTCCGCGTCCCCGCCGACGTGATCGCCCAGGCGCGTGCGTCGATGGACGCCGACGTGACCGCGGCCCTCGAAGAGTCGATCCGACGGGCCCGCCTCGTGCACGCCGACCAGCGGCGCACCACGTCGGTCACGCAAGTCGTGCCCGGCGGGACCGTCGCCGAGAAGTGGATCCCCGTCGCCCGCGTCGGCCTCTACGTGCCCGGCGGAAACGCCGTGTACCCGTCGAGCGTCGTGATGAACGTCGTCCCGGCGCAGGAAGCAGGGGTGCGGTCGCTCGTCGTCGCCTCGCCCGCGCAGGCCGACTTCGGCGGCTGGCCGCACCCGACGATCCTCGCCGCGTGCTCGCTGCTCGGTGTCGACGAAGTATGGGCCGTCGGCGGCGCACAGGGTGTCGCGCTCCTCGCCTACGGCGGGGCCGACACCGACGGCGGAATCCTCGACCCGGTCGACCTGATCACCGGACCCGGCAACATCTACGTGACCGCGGCCAAGCGGCTCGTCCGCGGCGTCGTCGGCATCGACTCCGAGGCGGGGCCCACGGAGATCGCGATTCTCGCGGACGACTCCGCCGACCCGGCGATCGTCGCCTCCGACATGGTCAGCCAGGCCGAGCACGACGTCCTCGCCGCATCGGTGCTGGTCACCGACAGCGTCGAGTTCGCCGACGCGGTCGACGCGGCCGTCGAACAGGCCGCGAACGCCACCAAGCACTCCGAACGGGTGAAGGAAGCCCTCGCGGGCAAGCAGTCCGGCATCGTCCTCGTCGACGACCTCGACGCCGGTGTGGCCGTCGTCGACGCCTACGCGGCGGAGCACCTGGAGATCCAGACGTGTGACGCCGCCGCGGTCGCCGAGCGCATCACCAGCGCGGGCGCGATCTTCGTCGGCACGTACTCGCCGGTGAGCCTCGGCGACTACTGCGCGGGCTCCAACCACGTGCTCCCGACCACCGGGTCGGCGAAGTACGCGTCGGGCCTGTCGGTGCAGACGTTCCTGCGCGGCGTCCACGTGATCGACTACGACCGCGACGCGCTCGCGGGCGTCGCCGACCACGTCGTCACCCTCGCCAACGCCGAAGACCTCCCCGCGCACGGCGAGGCCGTCACGGCGAGATTCGGCCCGCTCGCTCCGCTCCCGGCGCCGACGAGATTCGCGCGATGAGCGTCGGCGACAAGTTCTCGCTGGCCGATCTGCCCCTGCGCGACAACCTCCGCGGCAAGTCCGCGTATGGAGCCCCGCAGCTGAAGGTGCCGGTGGTGCTCAACACCAACGAGAACCCGCACCCGCCCACCCAGGCCCTCGTCGACGACGTCGCGAAGGCCGTCGGGTCGGCGGCCGAAGACCTGCACCGGTACCCGGACCGCGACGCGGTCGACCTGCGCACCGACCTCGCCGCCTACCTGGCGGGCGCGACCGGAGCGCCGCTGACGGTCGACAACCTGTGGGCCGCCAACGGCTCCAACGAGGTGCTGCAGCAGATCCTGCAGGCGTTCGGCGGCCCCGGCCGCAGCGCGCTCGGCTTCGTCCCGTCGTACTCGATGCACCCGATCATCTCCGACGGCACCCAGACCTCGTGGATCCCCGCGCACCGAGCCGACGACTTCGGCCTCGATGTGGACGCCGCGGTCGCCGCGATCACCGAACACCGGCCCGACGTCGTCTTCGTGACGTCCCCGAACAACCCGACCGGTGCGAGCGTCCCGATCGACGAGATCACCGAGATCCTGCGGGTCGCGCCCGGAATCGTGATCGTGGACGAGGCGTACGGCGAGTTCTCGTCGCAGGTCAGTGCGGTCACCCTGCTCGACGAGTTCGGCGACAAGCTGATCGTGTCGCGGACCATGAGCAAGGCGTTCGCGTTCGCGGGCGGCCGGCTCGGCTACCTCGCCGCGGCGCCTGCCATGATCGAGGCGATCCTGCTGGTGCGGCTGCCGTACCACCTGTCGGTCCTCACCCAGGCCGCCGCACGCGCCGCGCTGCGGCACAGTGCGGAGACCCTCGGCAGCGTCGCGACCCTGATCGCCGAGCGCGAGCGGGTCGTCGCCGCGCTCGAGGAGATGGGCTACGACGTCGTGCCGTCCGACGCCAACTTCGTCCTCTTCGGCGAGTTCGCCGACGCCCCCGCCACCTGGCGGCGGTACCTCGACGACGGCGTCCTGATCAGGGACGTCGGGATTCCGGGTCGGTTGCGTGCGACGATTGGACTGGCAGCCGAGAACGACGTCTTCCTGACGGTCAGCGAGAAGCTGGCCGCCACCGACCGAAAGCAGTGAGCGTGACTTCAGCACCGCAGGCCCGCATCGCACGCGTCGAGCGGACCACCCGCGAGTCGTCCATCGTCGTCGAGATCAACCTCGACGGCACCGGCGTCACCGACATCGACACCGGCGTCCCGTTCTTCGACCACATGCTGACCGCGTTCGGCGCGCACGGCAGTTTCGATCTGACGGTGCACGCCAAGGGCGACATCGACATCGAAGCGCACCACACAGTCGAGGACACGTCGATCGTGCTGGGCACCGCGATCGGTCAGGCGCTCGGCGACAAGAAGGGCATCCGCCGCTTCGGCGACTCGTGGATCCCGATGGACGAGACTCTCGCTCAGGCGATCGTCGACGTCTCGGGCAGGCCGTACTGCGTCCACTCCGGCGAGCCCGAGCACATGCTCACCGCCACCATCGGCGGCTACTCGGGCGGCGACCGTCCGGTGGTCTCGTACTCGACGGTGATCAACCGGCACGTGTTCGAATCGATCGCGCTCAACGCGCGGATCGCGCTGCACGTGCGCGTCTTGTACGGCCGCGACCAGCATCACATCACCGAGGCCGAGTTCAAGGCGGTCGCCCGTGCGCTCCGCGAAGCCGTGGAACCGGACCCGCGCGTCACCGGCGTCCCGTCGACGAAGGGCAGCCTGTGAGCGGACCCAAGAAGGTAGCGCTCCTGGACTACGGCTCCGGCAACCTCCGGTCGGCGCAGCGTGCGCTGGAGCGGGCGGGCGCCGACGTCGAGATCACCGCCGACTTCCAGACCGCGCTGGACGCGGACGGCCTGCTGGTGCCGGGCGTGGGCGCGTACGCGGCGTGCATGGAGGGCCTGCTGGCCGTGCAAGGCGAGCGCATCATCGGACGCCGCCTCGCCGGCGGCCGCCCGGTACTCGGCATCTGTGTCGGCATGCAGATCCTGTTCTCGCGCGGCGTCGAGTTCGGTGTCGACACCGCGGGCTGCGACGAGTGGCCGGGTTCGGTGACCCGCCTGCAGGCCGACGTCCTGCCGCACATGGGCTGGAACACGGTGCGGGCGCCGGAGGGCTCCACGCTGTTCGCCGGGATCGACGACGACGCGCGCTACTACTTCGTCCACTCCTACGGGGTGCAGGAGTGGGAGATGGACTCGGACGGGTCGAGCATCGCGCCACCGCTGTTGACCTGGGCCGATCATGGCGGGCCGTTCTTGGCCGCCGTCGAGAACGGGCCGCTGTCGGCGACTCAGTTCCACCCGGAGAAGTCCGGCGACGTCGGGGCGCACTTGCTCACCAACTGGATCGGGAGCCTGTAGATGGCCGCGAAGAAGGCGTCCGCCGCCGACGACTACTCCTACGGCAAGTCGGTGGCCTACGCCCTCGGCGCCGGGGTGGGCGTGCTGGTGGTCGCGGTGGTGATCATCCTGCTGGTCGCGCAGGCGTCGGCGGTGGCTGCGTTGATCGTCGCGATCGTCGCCGTGTTCGTGATGGTCGCGGTGATCGCACTGGTGTCCAAGCGCATGCTGGCCGGAGTCCAGCGAGAGATCGACGAGCGCCGCGCTGCGGCGGACGATGAATAGAGCGGGAGAGAAGACCTAGATGGGCAAGACCCTGGAACTGCTGCCTGCCGTCGACGTGGTCGACGGGCAGGCCGTGCGCCTCGTGCAGGGCGAGGCCGGATCGGAGACGTCGTACGGGTCCCCGCGCGACGCCGCCCAGGCATGGCAGGCCGGGGGCGCCGAATGGGTGCACCTGGTCGACCTCGACGCCGCCTTCGGGCGGGGCGACAACCGCGCACTGCTCGCCGAGGTCGCAGGCGAACTCGACATCAAGGTGGAGCTGTCCGGCGGCATCCGCGACGATGCGACGCTGGCGGCGGCGCTGGCGACCGGCGCGACCCGCGTCAACCTCGGCACCGCGGCCATCGAGAACCCTGAGTGGTGCGCGAAGGCGATCGCCGAGCACGGCGACAAGATCGCCGTCGGCCTCGACGTCCTCCGCGACGACGACGGGCAGTGGCGCGTCCGCGGGCGCGGCTGGGTCACCGACGGCGGCGACCTGTGGGAGACGCTCGAACGTCTCAACGGCGACGGCTGTGCGCGGTACGTCGTCACCGACGTGAGCAAGGACGGCACGCTGACCGGCCCGAACCTCGAACTGCTTGCGCAGGTCGCGCGGGCGACCGACGCACCGGTCGTGGCGTCCGGCGGTGTGTCGACCGTCGCCGACCTCGTCGCCATCGCCGAGCTCACCGACCTCGGCGTCGAGGGCGCGATCATCGGCAAGGCCCTGTACGCGGGACGGTTCACCCTCCCCGAAGCACTGGCAGCGGTGTCCGCGGGGGAATGACCGTGGGTGTTCCGGCCGACCTCGACCCGCAGCGGCTGCTGTCGGTGGCCGAGGGCGTCCTCGACTCGGTGACGTCGACGTTCGTCGACGGCCTCGGGGCGTCGAGCGCGGTGTCGAAGGTCGGCGACGACTTCGCGACGCACGTCGACCTGTCGTTGGAACGACGCATCGGTTCGGAGCTGCAGGAACTGACGGGCATCGAGGTGCACGGTGAGGAGTTCGGCGGTCCGCCGTCCGAACAGGGCACCGTGTGGATCCTCGATCCGATCGACGGCACGTACAACTACTCGGTCGGACTGCCGGTGGCGGCGATGCTGCTGTCGCTGGCAGTCGAGGGCGAGCCGCTGCTCGGCGTCACCCGGCTGCCGCTGCTGAATCAGTCGTTCGCCGGCGTCGTCGGGGAGTCGTTCACGGTGAACGGGGTGCCGGGGCGACCGTTGGACGAGACGCCGTTGTCGTCGGCGGTGATCGGTGTCGGATCGTTCAACGCCAAGGCGGGCGGACGGTATTCGGGCGCCGCGCGCGCCGATCTGTACCGGCTGCTGAGCCACCGGGCCAGGCGGTTGCGGATGACGGGGTCGACAGGCACCGACCTGGCGTACGTCGCCGGGGGAATCTTCGGCGGGGCCGTGTCGTTCAGCAGGCACGCGTGGGACAACGCGGCGGGAGTCGCACTGATCCGGGCGGCGGGCGGCGTCGCGACCGATGTGCACGGCCATCCGTGGCGAGTGGGCTCGAGGTCGATGGTGGCCGGGAACCGGCGTCTTCATGAAGAATTGCTGACGGTCGTCGCCGAGAGCGGCGTGCCGGACAGACGAGGCAACGAGAGCAAGGTGGAGCTGTGAGTGTGGCGGTGCGCGTCATCCCGTGTCTGGACGTGGACGGCGGCCGAGTGGTCAAGGGCGTCAACTTCGAGAACCTGCGCGATGCGGGAGATCCGGTCGAACTCGCGGCCCGCTACGACGCGGAGGGCGCGGACGAGCTGACGTTCCTCGACGTCACCGCGTCGAGTTCGGGCCGGTCGACGATGATCGACGTGGTCCGGCGGACGGCCGACCAGATCTTCATCCCGTTGACCGTCGGCGGCGGCATCCGCACCGTCGACGACGTCGACATGATGCTGCGTGCGGGCGCGGACAAGGTGAGCGTCAACACCGCGGCCATCGCCCGTCCCGAGGTGCTCGACGAGATGAGCCGCCGATTCGGCTCGCAGTGCATCGTCCTGTCGGTGGACGCGCGGACTGTTCCGGAGGGCGCCGGGAGCGGAGCGAGCGGGCCCAATGAACACCGCGTCGATCCCACTCCGTCCGGCTGGGAGGTCACCACGCACGGCGGGCGCCGCGGCACCGGCATCGACGCCGTCGAGTGGGCCGCGCGGGGAGCGGAACTCGGCGTCGGGGAGATCCTGCTGAACTCGATGGACGCAGACGGCACCAAGGACGGTTTCGACCTCGACATGATCCGCGCCGTCCGCGCCGCGGTGACGATCCCGGTGATCGCCTCCGGCGGCGCGGGATCCGTCGACCATTTCGCGCCAGCCGTCCGGGCCGGGGCCGACGCCGTTCTCGCGGCCTCCGTCTTCCACTTCGGCGAACTCACGATCGGCCAGGTCAAGGCCGCGATGCGCGCCGAACACATCACCGTCCGCTGAACGACACCTCAAGCAGGAGATCTCTCATGGCTCTGCCCGCAGAACTCGCGGCGAAACTCAAGCGAGGGCCCGACGGCCTCGTCGCCGCCATCGCCCAGGAACGCGAGACAGGCGTCGTCCTCATGATGGCGTGGATGGACGACGAAGCGCTCGAACGCACGCTCGCGACCCGCAAGGGCACCTACTATTCGCGGTCCCGCCAGGAGTACTGGGTCAAGGGGGAGACGAGCGGCCACACGCAGTACGTGCACGACATCCGCATCGACTGCGACGGCGACACCCTGCTGCTGACCGTCGACCAGGTGGGCGCGGCCTGCCACACGGGCAATCACAGCTGCTTCGACACCGAACCCCTCGAGTTCACCGACTCGATCACCATCACCGACGAAGGGCGCTGACCATGCCGCTGATTCAGATCTCGCAGACCGCCGGACTCTCCGACGCCGTCAAGCGCGAGACGATTGCCGCCGTCACCGACGCGTACGCGAAGGCCACCGGCAAAGACCCCGACTCGGTGTGGGTGACGATCACCGAGATCCCGCGCAGTCAGTGGGGCGTCGGCGGGGAACCCCTCGGATGAGCCCGCGCACCACATCGCTCGAGGAGTTCCTCGACCTCGCCGCCGACCACCGGGTGGTCCCGGTGACCCGCAAGGTGCTCGCCGACTCCGAGACGCCGCTGTCGGCGTACCGCAAGCTGGCGGGCGACCGCGACGGCACGTTCCTGCTGGAATCGGCGCCCAACGGCCAGTCGTGGTCGCGGTGGTCGTTCATCGGTGCGGGTTCGACGGCGCTGACCGTCGTCGACGACGCCGCGGCCTGGTGGGGGACGGCCCCCGCGGGCGCACCCGTCGGCGGTGATCCGCTCGCCGCGCTCGCCGAGTCGCTGCGGCTCCTGCAGACCGAGGCGCTGGCCGACATGCCGCCGCTCACCGGAGGCTTCGTCGGGTTCATGGCGTACGACTTCGTCCGCCGCCTCGAACGGCTCCCGTCGACGACCGTCGACGACCTCGGCCTGCCCGACATGTTCTGGCTGCTGACGTCCGAGTTGGCTGCGTTCGACCACCACGAGGGCACGATCACGTTGATCGCGAACGCGATCAACTGGGACGGCAGCGACGAGCGTGTGGAGGAGGCGTACGCGGACGCGGTCCGGCGACTCGACGAGATGACCGCCGCCCTCGCGGCGCCCGCCGCGTCGACGGTGTCGACGTTCGACCGTCCGACGCCCGAGTACACCTCGCAGCGCACGCTGGACGAGTACCGCGTGATCGTCGAGCAGGTCGTCGAGGAGATCGAGGCGGGTGAGGCGTTCCAGGTGGTCCCGTCGCAGCGGTTTAGCATGGAGACCGGGGCCGACCCGGTCGACGTGTACCGCGTGCTGCGCGCGTCGAATCCGAGCCCGTACATGTACCTCGTCCGCATCCCCGGCGTGGGACGCGATCCGTTCACGATCGTCGGATCGTCGCCGGAGGCGCTGGTCACGGTCGCAGGCGGTGTCGCGACCACGCATCCGATCGCGGGCACGCGGTGGCGCGGCGCGACCGAGTCGGAGGACCAGCTGCTCGCCAAAGGCCTCCTGGAGGACGAGAAGGAGAACTCCGAGCACCTCATGCTCGTGGACCTCGGCCGCAACGACCTCGGCCGCGTCTGCGAGCCGGGCACCGTCCGTGTCACCGACTACCGGCGGGTGGAGCGTTACAGCCATGTGATGCACCTGGTGTCGACCGTGTCGGGCCGTCTCCGTGACGGGAAGCACGCACTCGACGCCGTCACCGCCTGTTTCCCCGCCGGGACGCTGACCGGCGCGCCCAAGGTGCGGGCGATGGAGATCATCGAGGAGCACGAGATCACCAGGCGCGGCCTCTACGGCGGCATCGTGGGCTACTTCGACTTCGCGGGCGACGCCGACACCGCGATCGCCATCCGCACCGCGCTCATGTCGGGCGGCACCGCGTACGTGCAGGCGGGCGGCGGTGTGGTCGCCGACAGCGATGCCGAATACGAGTTCAACGAGGCGCGCAACAAGGCGACGGGCGTGCTGAACGCGGTCGCCGCCGCTGCCACCGTCACCCGAGTCGACGGAGGGCGGGAATGACCGATCAGGCGGCGGACAGGCCGAAGGCGAATCGCCGCATGCAGGGCCTCGCGAGTCTGCTGCTGATCGCGGCCGCGGGAGCGCTGTGGGGATCGTCGCGGATGACGTGGGCACAGGTGCTCGCAACCGACGGGCTGTCGTTGCCGCGCGTCTTCGACGTCCTCGGGTCCGATTGGAGTCCGTGGCTCACCGGTGTCGCCGCGCTGTTCGGCGCGGGTGTCGTGGCGCAGTTCGCGGTCCGGGGATGGATTCTGCGGATCGTCGCGGTGATCATCGCGGTCGCCGGTGTGTTGTCCGCGGTCCCCGGCTTCACGCTGATCCGCGACGGCGACGGCAACATGTACGCCGCGAACCGGATCGACATCCCGGGCCGCTACCAGGTGGACGTCGTGACCGCGAACACCGGTCCCGGCTACCTGCTGATCGCCGGCGCACTGTGCGCGGTGGTCGCGGCCGTGTTGATGATGCGTGGCGCGTCGGCCCGCGGCATGTCGTCGAAGTACTCGTCGCCCGCCGCCCGCCAGGAGGAGCTGGAGAAGCAGGTCTTCGCCGAACGCGAGCGTCGTCTCGCCGCGGAGTCGTCTGACGACGCCGACACCAACGAACGCCTCCTCTGGGACTCGCTGGACAGCGGCGTCGACCCCACCGACGACCGAACGTGAGCTATCACTTCGACGAGGCCGCGGGATCGCTGAGCCCGGAGACCAGCCACCCGCGTTTCGTCGCACTGGCTCCGGAGTCGTTCTACAGCGCCACCGACGAGTTCGCGCCGTTCGGTTCGGACGACGGAAACGACGTGCTCCGTGACATGGAGGCGTGGTACGAGCAGCGCGACCCGGGCGTGGACCCCGAAGGGTTTCTCGACGACCTCCTGGAGGGGTGGGCGTTCGATCTGCCCGACGACGTCCTCGACTTCCCGGACGACAGGCTGCTCGCGCTGGCCGCGGACGGTTCGGCCGAGGCGAGGCTCGTCGCGGTCGGTCAGGCGTGCATCGCGGCGGCGGTCGGCCAACTCAAGATAGAGGGCGTCGTGTCCCCGTCGATGCAGATCCGCGGTCGGGCGGGCGTCAGGGTACTGCGCTGCCTGTACACCGACACCGCGCGCCACCCCGCATGGCCGCATCGCGCCGACGCGCTGCGCGGAATCGAGCTCGTCGAACGTCTCCTGACACGAGCGCGGGACGAACCGTGACATCCGACCACGTGCGAACGTCTCGGGTCAGCGTTCGTGCGCGGTCACGATGTCGTTGGCCGACGCCCATTCGGTGATGTCGCGCCGTTCGATCGCGGCCGCCATCATGTCCGGGAACAGGTCGGGTGTGCACGCGAACGCGGGGACGCCGATCGACGCCAGGGCCGCGGCGTGACCCGCGTCGTACGACGGCGCGCCGGAGTCGGACAGTGCGAGCAGCGCGACCATCGTCGCACCGGACTCGACCACCGCGTGAGCCCGTTCGAGCATCTCCTCGGCGATGCCGCCCTCGTACAGGTCGCTGATCAGGACGAGGACGGTGTCGGCGGGCCTCGTGATCTGCGACTGGCAGTAGGCGAGAGCCCCGTTGATGTCGGTGCCGCCGCCGAGTTGGACGCCGAACAGGACGTCGACGGGATCGTCGAGGTCGTCGGTGAGGTCGACGATCGACGTGTCGAACACGACGAGTCGGGTGCGCACGGACCGCAGGGACGCGAGGACCGCGCCGAACACGCTGGAGAACACGACCGACTCGGCCATCGATCCGGACTGGTCGATGCACAGGATGATGTCCCGTTCCACCTGGGACTGTCGCCGCGCGTATCCGACGAGACGTTCGGGGACGACGGTCCGGTAGTCGGGCTGGTAGTGCTTCAGATTGGCGGCGATGGTGCGGTTCCAGTCGATGTCGGCCGGGCGCGGCCTGCGTGTGCGCGCCGACCTGTCGATCGCGCCGGTCACCGCCTGGACGGTCGCGTCGCGCAGACGCTTCTCCAACTCGTCGGTCACCGCCCTGACGACCTGCCGGGCCGTCTCACGGGTGGTCTCGTCCATCGCCGACTTCAGTTCGAGCAACGTGGTGGCGAGGTGGATGTCGGGTGTCACCGACGCCATCATCTCGGGTTCGAGCAGCATCTGCCGCAACCCGAGACGTTCCATCGCGTCGCCCTGCATCACCCTGACGACGGATGTCGGGAAGTAGCTGCGGATGTCGCCGAGCCACCGCGACACACGTGGTTTCGAGCCGCCGAGCCCGGCGCGTCGGGGCGCGTCGTACAGTTCGCCGAGCACACGGTCGCGGGCGGCGTCGTCGACCGACAGGTCCGTGGACGAGACGCCGGTCCCGTCGGCGTCGCCACCACCAAGGATCAGTCTCCAACGGGTGATCGGGTCGGTCATGCGGACTCCCATCCGACGAGTCGGGCGACGGCGGCCATCGCCGGTCCGGCGCGGTCGGCGTCGAACGCGGCGGCCGACTCGGTCGCGTCGCCGCGTGCGACGGCTCGGCCGATCGACCGGCGTTCGGCGGTCGAGAACGCCGAGAACGTCCGGCGCAGCAGGGGAAGCAGATCGTCGAAGGTCTCGGCGGCCACTCCGGCCACCCAGCGATCGACGACGTCGAGCAGTGCCGCGTCGTGCACGAGGATCATCGCGTCGCCGGACAGGAACCCGTCGAGCCAGGCCGCGGCGTCGACGGGGTCGGAGGCGCGGGACAGCTCCCGGCTCATGCGCCGTTCCACCTCGTCGCGGTCGATGCGGTCGGCGTCGAGCAGGATCCGGACGGCCCGTCCGGCGAGCACGCCCGGCACGCGGGCGCGGCCGGTCACCTCGTGCAGCGCCGTGAACCAGCGGTCGGCGAGGAGCGGGTCGTCGAGCATCATCAGGCCGCGATGCGCCGAGTCGACCGCCGCGCGCAGCGTCGCGGCCGCCTCCTCGCTGAGGGCGACGGCCGCGGACGGCAGGCCGATGCCCGCGCGCACCGTGACTTCGTCGAGGACCGCCCGGACGCGGCTGGTGTCGACCTTGCGGACGGTCCCGTACCGGCAGACGCGGGCGAGCGGTTCGATCGCACCGAGCAGTTCCGGCGCGTCGCTGTGGGCCGCGGCCCGGTCGGCGAGCACTCGCACGACGTCGTGGGTGGGCAGGTCCGCCGTCATGCAGCGGTCCACGAGTGTCGACAGCTCGCCGAGCGTGGTGGCCTCTTCGGCGGCGGCGGCGACCCTGGCCGTCGCCGCGTCGACGACGGTCGTCCCGTAGACGGCGGCTTCGACGACGGACACCGCGAGCCCCGGATCCCAGGCGAGGGTCCACGCCTCCTTGAACGTGCCGGTGGTGCGGCCCGCGTCGGCGGGCTCGCCCCAGTCGACGCCGAGCACGACGAGTCGGTGCAACAGCGTCGACCGCGCCCGTCCGCTGTCGGTGCGGAGGTCGAGGGTGACGGTCTGGCTGTGGGCGGCGGGCTTCAACCGGCAGCGCTTCTGGTGGCGCTGCAGGTCGGCGGCGAGCGGAACCATCGGCGCGGCGTCGGGCACGGCTCCGATGTCCGAACCGACGACGAGATCGCGGTGCACCAATGTCAGGGGGAGCCGGTCGCCGTCGGCCAGGACGGCCAGCGCGGCGTCGTCGAGTTCGGACAGGCCCGGATGGGGGCGGCCGCGGATGGTCGCGAGGGTCCGGGCCAGGCGGGCGGCGTCGACGACGGACGCGGGTGACGCCGTCATCCCCTGGACGCGGAGTTCACGTGCCACGCGCACGAGCCACGACGACGCCGCGTCGTCGGCGCCGTCGCCGGTCAGGCGCGAGACGAACAGGTGCCGATACCACCCCGGTGACGAGACACCCGCGCCGTAGCCCGAACGCTGGGACAGTCGGGTCGCCGTCCACGGGGCCCAGGCCGCGGCGACCTTCGTCTTCGGGAGACCCCGCAGCAGCCGGTTGTCGGCGGCGGCCGACGGTGCGGACGACGGGTCGACGGCCGGGGCGTGCCACGCGCCGCAGACGAACGCGATCCGTTCGTGTCCCGCCTTCGCTGCGGCTCGCACGGCGTTGCGCATCGCGGCCTCGCGCACCGCGGTCAACGAGGGGCCGGTCGGGTCGGCGGCGGCCGTGACGTCGACGGTCTTGCCCTCCGTCATCAGCGGCGCCGGGGCGGGCTCGTCGCGCCGGAGTTCGGCTATCGCCTCGCGCACCGCGTCGAACTGGGCCGACGCGTCGCCGGACCGATGCTCGACGGCGTCTTCCCACCACCGTTCGGCGTCGTCGTACCCGGCGGTCCGGGCGAGTTCGCCGATCGGATCGGTGACCCGAGAAGCACGAGCGGTGACGAATGCGCCGGCGTCGGTCGTGGTGGCGTCGTCGACGGCGGTCTGGATCGCCAACGACTGCGCCGCGGGCAGGTCGGCCCAGGCCACGTCGACGCCGCGGGTCAGCGCCCACCGCGTCGCGACCCATTCCGGAGAGAACTCGGCGAGCGGATAGAACGCGGCGCGGCGCGGTGCGTCGACGGCGTAGACGAGTCCGGCGACCGGCGGGACCATCTCCTCGTCGGCCAGCAGCGGCAGGATCGGCGTCAGCTCGGGCGGTCCCTCCACCAGCACGAACGTCGGGTCGTACCGATCGAGCGCGGCCGAAACCGACAGCGCCGAACCCGGACCGTGATGGCGGATCCCGAACGCTCGGACGCTCACGTCCGTGCCGGACCCAGTTCGCGGCACGCGCGGTACAGGTCGTCCCATTCGGGGCGGCTGCGGACGACGGTCTCCAGGTACTCGTCCCACACCACGGCGTCCTGCACCGGGTCTTTGACGACGGCTCCGAGCAGTCCCGCGGCGACGTCGTCCGCACCGACGCGGCCGTCGCCGAAGTGCGCCGCGAGAGACAGGCCACTGGTCATCACCGAGATCGCCTCGGCGGTCGACAGCGTGGAGCTCGGCGACTTGATGGTGGTCCGGCCGTCGCGGGTCACACCCGACCGGAGTTCACGCATCACCGTCACGACGCGACGGATCTCGCTGAGCGATTCGAGGTCGGCGGGCAGGTCGAGCGACGCGCCCAGGCTCGCGACGCGGCCCTGCACGATCGACACCTCGTCGTCGAGCGAGTCGGGGAGCGGCAGCACCACGGTGGTGAATCGCCTGCGCAACGCCGACGAGAGGTCGTTGACGCCCTTGTCGCGGTTGTTCGCGGTCGCGATCACATTGAAGCCGCGACGCGCCTGGACCTCGTCGTCCAGCTCCGGTATCGGCAGGGACTTCTCCGACAGGATCGTGATCAGCGTGTCCTGCACGTCGGCGGGGATGCGGGTCAACTCCTCGATGCGGGCCACTGTGCCCTCGCGCATCGCGCGCATCACCGGTCCGGGGACGAGGGCGGCGTCGGACGGCCCGTGCGCCAGCAGGCTCGCGTAGTTCCAGCCGTAGCGCAGAGTCTCCTCGGTGGTACCGGCCGTCCCCTGGACGACGAGAGTCGAATCGCCGCTGACCGCGGCGGCGAGATGTTCGCTGACCCACGATTTCGCCGTCCCGGGCACGCCGAGCAGGAGCAGCGCGCGATCGGTGGCGAGGGATGCGACGGCGATCTCGATGAGGCGTCGCGACCCGACGTACTTGGCGCTGATCGTCGTGCCGTCCGGCAGCGTCCCGCCGAGCAGGTACATCGACACCGCCCACGGCGACAGTCGCCACTGCGGTGGGCGCGGACGGTCGTCGGCCGCGGCGAGCGCAGCCAGTTCGTCGGCGTACGCGTGTTCGGCGTGCGCCCGGAGGACGGACGTCTGGTCGGGAGTCTGGGTCATGCGAAGCTCTCCTGGATGGACTGGTCGAAAGCGTGAAAGGTGACGGCGGCGTGCAGGAACCGGCGTCGGCGTTCGTAGGCGGCGCGGGTGACGGGTTTGTCGGTGGCCGGTTCGGCGGCGTCGAGGATCACCCGAACCCTGCCGATGTGCGACGACGGCACGTCGGCGGCGCGTTCGGTCGGCAGTGACGGGAGCGACGCCCACGCCGCGTCGTTCCTCGGTGACGCGAGCCGGTCGAGGACGGCGGAGGCGACGGCCGCGGGCCACGGACGGTCCGCCATGTCGATCAGCCGGATGAACTCGGCGTGCGGAGCGCTCGGAAGGCGGGCGAGCACGTACGCCTCGCGGTCGCGTGGGCCGAGGACCTCGATGAGCCCCGACACCGTCGAGAACGGTGTCAGAGCTGCCGCCCACGCCCGGTCGCGTTGCGTGATCGCCGCGGTGGAGACCGCGGTCAGGACGGTGTCGTCGGCGGCCAGGGCTGTCGCGATCGCCTCCGGAGTCGAGCCGGTCAGCGTCGTCCACGTGTGCAGCGGGGCACTGCGGACGATGGCCCGCAACGACGCCGCGCGGTCGCCGTCGGTGGCCGTCCCCGGCAGACCGTCGCGGGCTGCGGCGTCGTCCAGGTCGGCGGGTGGACGGACGCGGACGACGAGGTCGGTCGATCCGAGCAGTCGGCGACGCGGAGGCTCGATGTCGACCAGGCTCGCGAGCCGCTCACCCATGCGGCGGGCGAAAGCCGACGTCGGGCGCGCCGACAGCGCGTCGCGCGCGGCGTCCCTCACCCGGGCCGCCCGCTCGTCGAGACAGGATTCGAGGAACGCGTCGTCGACTCCGGTCACCGTGCCGTCGGGCGCCCGCAGCAGTTGCTCCTTGTCGCGTGCCGACAGGCCGGGCCACCGCTCGGGCGCGTTCGCGATCTCGGACGACGTCGTCGCGGTGACGGCGGCATGACCGAGTCGTGGTGCGAGCCAGCGCCCGCGCTCGCCCCAGACGTCGGCCAACGCCGTCCGCAGGGCGGGGTTCCCGGAGGCGTGCGCCGACAGCGGCGGGATGAACTCGGGCGGCACGATGACCGACCTGGATGCGGCCGCGCGCAGCCACCGGACCAGCAGTTCGAGTCGCAGTTCGCGCGGTACGGGTGGCACCGCGAGGAGCGTGCGCAGTTGCGCGAGCGCGGTCTCTGGCGCGTACTGGTCCGTTTCGGGCGGCGCGGGAGACGTGGGCTCGGCGTGCCCGACGACGCGCCCGCCTCTCACCAGTGCGGCCGCGAGGGCGACCTGGTCGAGCAGTGATCGGGGTGAATCGGTGTCGGGAGCGGCAGTGAACCCCGGCGGTCCGGACGGCGGCGGACGACGGTCCGTGCCGAGCACCGCCGCCGTCGTCACCTCGCGGTGCCAGTCGGCGTACCCGGTCACAGCGGCACCACCCGGCCGTCCACGTCGATGGTCAGCACGCGGAGCCTGCCGCCGTCGATCTCGCCGAACGCCAGATCGGCCCGGCCGCCGCTGACCGCCGCCAGCATCGTCGACGGCGTGTCGTCCACCAGCGCCAACGACGACCCGCGCGGGTCGACGACGTGCCCGTCGCCGAACCGGACGTCGGCGAGCGTCACCGGATGACGATCCCGCCACGGGGTGGCCGCCAGCGCCGCGGCGGCGTCGGCCAGCGCGGCGTCGAGCGTGGTGCCCGGACCGAGCGAGACGCCCGACCCGACGGGTTCGGGGTCGCCGACGAACAGTCCGCGACACGGTTCGGCGCCGGGATAGACGGCTAGGTCGGCGCGGAGTCGGGCACCCGCGAGCTGGGGGACTCCGAGCGACTGGCCGGGGCCGGCCGTCTCCAGCAGCATCCGGTAACGCCCGTCGTCGTCGCGCAGCCACGTCCGCTGCTGCGCGAGCCTGCCCTTCTCGTCGCGATGCGCGCCGACGACGGTCCACACTCGCGACTCGACGACGCCCGCGCGGACCTCGGCGGTCGGCGTCGGCCAACCGAGTGCGGCGTGGAGGTCGGCCGATTCGGCCGTTGTCAGGTCGGCTCGTCGATCCCACGCGCGGACGAGCATCCACCACACGCCGATGCGCTCCAGCAGGTCGGCCGCGTCGAGACCGACGACGACGTCGGCCCCGGTGTCGCGGACCCGTTCGGCGAGCCCTGGCAGTTGCGCGTCGACGAGCCGGGACGCGGCCGTCTCCCACCACGCCTGCGGACGCCGCAGCGCGTCCGCCACGCCCGCCCGAACGAGATCGGACAGCCACCGCGTGAATTCGGCGGCGCCCGCGTCCATCGTCGCGACGCGTTCGGCACGACGGGCCGCCTGCGCTTCCGGGTCGACGGGTGTCGCGGCCCTGGTCGGCTTCTGTGCCCGAGTCGCCCTCTCGTCGGCCCAGCTCGACGCGAACTCGGACACTTCGCCGTCGCCGATCGCGCCCGCCGACCACAGCAGCAGGAGCGCGATCGCGTGCTTGCACGGGAACTTCCGGCTCGGACACGAGCAGCGGAACGCTGGGCCGGTCAGGTCGATGCTCACCTGGTACGGCTTCTTCCCACTGCCCTGACACGAGCCCCACAGGAGGGCGTCGTTCGCGCCGGTGCCCGACCAGGGGCCGGGCGACGCGAGCTTGCGGCCGGCCGTGACCGAGGCGGCGTCGGGTGCGGCGGCGATCACCTGCTCTTGTGTCCACGGCATACCCGGCACAGTAGGGCATGGTCCGACAACGGCGCCGCGCCACGGCCACGACGCCGGTCGGGACCCCGACCCCGACCGGAGTCGAGCCGATGCTTACTCTTGATGCACGGCGCGAGAAAGGGACGTCAGCATGAGCAGCGAGTCTGTGCTCGATTCGATCATCGACGGTGTCAAGGCCGATGTCGCCGCGCGCGAAGCCGTCCTCGACCTCGCCGCGGTCAAGGCGCTCGCCGCCAAGGCTCCGGACCCGCGTGACGCGGCCGCGGCCCTCCGGAAACCGGATATCGCGGTGATCGCCGAGGTGAAGCGTGCGAGCCCGTCCAAGGGCATGCTGTCGAACATCGCGGACCCGGCCAGTCTCGCCAAGCAGTACGAGGACGGCGGGGCGCGCGTGATCAGCGTGCTCACCGAGGAGCGCCGGTTCAACGGTTCGCTGGCCGACCTCGATGCGGTCCGCGCCGTCGTCGACATCCCGATCCTGCGCAAGGACTTCATCGTCGGCCCGTACCAGATCCACGAGGCGCGTGCCCACGGTGCGGACGTCATCCTGCTGATCGTCGCCGCACTCGAGCAGAAGGTGCTCGCGTCGCTGCTCGACCGCACCGAGTCGCTCGGCATGACGGCGCTCGTCGAGGTTCACACCGAAGAGGAGGCCGACCGCGCGCTCGAGGCGGGCGCGAGCGTCGTCGGCGTCAACGCGCGCGATCTCAAGACCCTCACGGTCGACCGTGACGTGTTCTCGCGGATCGCGCCGGGCCTGCCGTCGAACGTCGTGAAGATCGCGGAGTCCGGGGTCCGCGGCACCGCCGATCTGTTGGCGTACGCCGGTGCGGGCGCCGATGCGGTCCTCGTCGGTGAGGGTCTCGTGACCTCGGGTGACCCGCGTGCGGCCGTCGCCGATCTCGTCGCCGCGGGGGCGCACCCGTCGTGCCCCAAGCCGTCGCGCTGACCTGCCCCATGTGAGAAGTGCGTCGGCTCGGGCGGCCGGGTGTGACGCGAATTTCGTTTGCCGCCACCCGACCTCGATGAGGATGATGGATCACGTGACCGATCAGACCGACTTTCCCAAGGCCAGCGACGGCGTCGCCGACATCGCGCAGATCGGACCGGACGAGAAGGGCCACTGGGGTGCGTACGGCGGCCGCCATGTGCCCGAGGCGCTCATGGCCGTCATCGACGAGGTGACCTCGACCTACGAGAAGCTTCGCACCGACACTGAGTTCCTCGACGAGCTCGACCGTCTCCAGCGCGACTACTCGGGCCGTCCGTCGCCGCTCTACGAGGCGACTCGACTGTCCGACGCCGCGGGCGGTGCTCGACTGTTCCTCAAGCGTGAAGACCTCAATCACACGGGTTCGCACAAGATCAACAATGTGCTCGGCCAGGCGCTGCTCGCCAAGCGCATGGGCAAGACGCGGGTGATCGCGGAGACCGGCGCGGGCCAGCACGGCGTCGCCACCGCGACCGCGTGCGCTCTGCTCGACCTCGAATGCCTCATCTACATGGGCCGTGTCGACACCGAACGCC
The DNA here is from genome assembly GCF_009932475.1 of Gordonia spumicola. GTDB lineage: Bacteria > Actinomycetota > Actinomycetes > Mycobacteriales > Mycobacteriaceae > Gordonia > Gordonia spumicola. The sequence continues at coordinate 1,569,581 of NZ_BJOV01000005.1, read as the reverse complement.
AGGCGCTCAACGTGGCCCGCATGCAGTTGCTCGGTGCGACCGTCGTCGCCGTCGAATCCGGTTCGGCGACCCTCAAGGACGCGATCAACGAGGCGTTGCGCGACTGGGTCACCAACGCCGACGACACCTACTACTGCTTCGGCACCGCGGCGGGCCCGCATCCGTTCCCGATGCTCGTCCGCGACTTCCAGCGGATCATCGGCTTGGAGTCGCGGCACCAGATCCTCGAGAAGACCGGACGTCTGCCCGATGCCGTGACCGCGTGTGTCGGCGGCGGGTCGAACGCCATCGGGATCTTCCACCGTTTCATCGACGACGCCGACGTGCGCCTCGTCGGATTCGAGGCGGCGGGCGACGGCGTCGAGACCGGTCGGCACGCGGCCACGTTCACCGGCGGCAGCCCTGGCGCCTTCCAGGGCGCCTACTCGTACCTGCTGCAGGACGAGGACGGCCAGACGATCGAGTCGCATTCGATCTCGGCCGGCCTCGACTACCCGGGTGTCGGCCCCGAACACGCTCACCTCTTGGACATCGGTCGCGCCGAGTACCGGCCGATCACCGACACCGAGGCGATGGACGCCCTGCGTCTGCTGTCACGCCGCGAAGGCATCATCCCGGCCATCGAATCGGCGCACGCCGTCGCCGGGGCCCTCAAGCTCGGCCAGGAGCTGGGGGAGGGCGCGATCATCGTCGTCAACCTGTCCGGCCGCGGCGACAAGGACGTCGACACCGCGGCCCAGTGGTTCGGCCTGTACGGCAAGCCTCCGTCGGAGACCGAATACGCAGCACAGTTGGCCGCATCGACCGCAGGGGAAGACAAGTGACCGCACCCGCATCCCGCCTGGGCGACACGTTTGCCGCCTGCCGCGACGACAACCGCGCGGCCCTCATCGGCTATCTGCCCGTCGGCTTCCCGGATCTGCCGGGCTCGCATGAGACGCTGCGGACCATGGTGTCCGCGGGCTGCGACGTCGTCGAGCTCGGCATCCCGTACTCCGACCCGGTGATGGACGGTCCGACGGTGGCGCAGGCCGCGATCCGGGCGCTCGCCAACGGGACCCGCGTGCGGGACGTCTTCGCCGCCGCCGAGGTCGTCGCGTCGGCGGGCGCCAAGCCTGTCGTGATGAGCTACTGGAACCTGATCCTCAAGTACGGCGTCGACGCGTTCGCTCGCGACCTGGCGTCCGCGGGCGGTCTCGGCATCATCACGCCCGACCTGATCCCCGACGAGGGGGCGCAATGGCACGCGGCGTCGGACGCTCACGACCTCGACCGGATCTACCTGGTCGCCCCGTCGTCGACGCCCGAGCGGCTCGCCATGACCGTCGAGAGTTGCCGGGGCTTCGTGTACGCGGCGTCCACGATGGGCGTCACGGGCGCCCGGTCGACGGTGTCGAGTGCGGCGCCGGAATTGTGCCGTCGTGTGCGGGAGGTGTCGGACATTCCGATCGGCGTCGGCCTCGGCGTCCGGAGCGGGGACCAGGCCGCCGAGATCGGCGCATACGCTGACGGCGTGATCGTCGGATCGGCGATCGTCAGCGCCGCGAGCGAGAGCCAGAAGGCGGTTGCGGCGCTGGTCGAGGAACTGGCACAGGGAGTGCGCCGGGCCCGCGTCTGACAGGCGTGCATTAGGGTGACACCTGTGACTGCAGGAGACGTCGTCCTCGCCTATATCCCGAGCCCGCCGCAAGGCGTGTGGCATCTCGGTCCGTTCCCGCTCCGCGCGTACGCGCTCTGCATCATCGTCGGCATCATCCTCGCCGTCTGGTGGGGCGACCGCCGGTGGCAGGCCCGCGGCGGTCAGCCGGGCGATGTCCTCGACGTCGCGCTCATCGCCGTGCCGTTCGGGCTCGTCGGTGGACGTCTGTACCACGTCATCACCGACTGGTGGCGCTACTTCGGCGAGAACGGGAAGGGCTTCGGAGCCGTCTTCCAGGTGTGGGACGGTGGCCTCGGCATCTGGGGCGCGGTCGCGCTCGGCGGTGTCGGCGCGTGGGTCGGCTGCCGCTGGAAGGGCATCAAACTCCCGCCGTTCGGTGACGCTCTCGCACCCGCCATCCTCGCGGCGCAGGCCATCGGTCGAGTCGGCAACTACTTCAACCAGGAGCTGTACGGCGACTCGACGAACCTCCCGTGGGGTCTCGAGTTGTACCAGCGTGTCAACCCGGACACCGGCGCGACAGGCGTCTCCGTCATCGACGGCGTCTCCAACGGTCACGTCGTCGGAGTGGTGCACCCGACGTTCCTGTACGAGCTCGTCTGGAATCTGCTGATCGTCGGGCTCCTCGTCTTCGTCGACCGGCGTTTCCGCATCGGCCACGGCCGACTGTTCGCCATGTACGTCGCCGGATACTGTGCGGGCCGCTTCTGGATCGAACTGATGCGCACCGACGAGGCGACCCACATCCTCGGTCTCCGAGTGAACGTCCTCGTCGCCGCCCTCGTCTTCCTCGGCGCGGCACTCTACGTCGTCATGGCGCCGAGAGGACGTGAAGAAGGACTCTCCGTCTTCCGTCCCGAACGCGCCGAAGCACTCGCCGCCGAAGGCGAAGTCGGCTACATCCCGGAGACCGACGAGCCTGTCGTCGACGAGCCCGTCGTGTCCGATGTCGTCAGTGCGGACTCGGAGTGGGCGAGGGCGCCGGAGGCCGTCGAGTCCACTGACCCCGACGCTGTTGTCGCCGACGACGAGACCGGCGACAGTTCCGTCGTCGAGTCCGATGATGCCGTGGGTGATGAGGCTGGTGAGGTCGCGCCTGACGATGCAACTGCTTCTGCCGCAGATTCTGACCACATAGTGGTCACAAACGACGGCACATACGAGGTTGCGGCCGATGCTGTCGAGTCAGCTGACGCTGTGGTTCCGGAGGTGGCTGAGGAGGAGCCGGCCGAGGCTTCCCCTGCCGAGTCCGGCGAGGCCGTGGTCGATGAGGCTTCAGGGGACTCGGCGGGCGAGGTTGCGTCTGACGATGCAACTGCTTCTGCCGTAGATTCTGACCACATAGTGGTCACAAACGACGGCACACAGGCGGGCGCCGGCGAGTCCAGTGCCGCTGTCGTTGAGGAGCCTGCTCGGGACGAGGATGTCGTGACTCCCGTCGTCGAGTCGAGTGATGCTGTCGTCGAGGATCCAGTTGAGAGCGACGCCGTCGAGACTTCCGTCGTCGAGCCCAGTGACGCTGTTGTTGCGGAGCCTGCTGTGGATGACACTGTCGAGACCCCTGTCGTTGAGTCCGGTGCCGCTGTGGTGGACGAGGCTGCTGAGGTCTCGTCTGACGACGCTGACGTCAGCGCCGTAGATCGTGACCACATAGTGGTCGCAAACGACGGCATAGAGGATGTTGCGACTGATGCTGTCGAGTCCGGTGACCTTGTGGTCGATGAGGCTGCTGAGGAGTCGGTGGGCGAGGTTGAGGTTTCGTCCGCCAGTTTGGGCGTGCATAGTGACACAACTGGCGGAGCTGAGGGTGACGCTGCTGTTGTCGAGGCTGAGGCCGTTGTCGAGTCTGATGATGCTGACGCTTCTGCCGTAGATCGTGACCACATAGTGGTCACAAACGACGGCACAGGGGATGTGAGTGCGGTCGTCGTCGGGGACGACGATGAGATCGCGGGGCCCGAGGTGCCGACGGTGGAGGAGGTGCGGGCGGGAGCGCAGCCGCTGATCGTCGCGCACGAGGGGACCGAGTCGTACACGGTGTCGTCGAGCTCCGACCTGGACGCGATCACCGTCGTCGAAGAGAACCCGGGATGGTCGGCGGGAGCCATCGAGATCCGTCCAGCGGCTCCCGAGGACGACGCCTGAGACCATCCCGCGGCGAACTTGCGGTGAACGTCTCCACATACTCGCCAGTAGGTTCGGAATGTCAGCGCCGGACCGATAGCCTTGAACGGTGACTCGTCGAACCAAGATCGTTTGTACCCTGGGCCCTGCTACCAATACTGAAGAGAGTGTCACCGCACTCGTCGAATGCGGAATGAACGTCGCGCGACTGAACTTCAGCCACGGAGCCCACAGCGACCACCGGAGCGTCTACGACACGGTGCGCGCGGCGAGCGCGAAGGTCGGCAAGACGGTGGGCATCCTCGCCGACCTGCAGGGCCCGAAGATCCGCCTCGGCAAGTTCGAGGACAACGGTCGGCCCAACGGCGCCGTCGACTGGAACGACGGTGAGCAGGTCCGCATCACCGTCGACGACGTCATCGGCGACCACGATCGCGTGTCGACCACCTACAAGAACCTGGCCGTCGACGCGCGGCCGGGCGACCGACTCCTCGTCGACGACGGCAAGGTCGGACTCACCGTCGACAGCGTCGACGGCAACGACGTCGTCTGCACCGTCACCGAAGGCGGTACGGTCAGCAACAACAAGGGCCTGTCGATGCCCGGCATGAACATCTCGGTGCCCGCGCTGTCCGAGAAGGACATCGCCGACCTCGAGTTCGCCCTCGAACTCGGCGTCGACATGGTCGCACTGTCGTTCGTCCGCAGCCCCGCCGACATCGAACTCGTCCACGAGGTGATGGACCGTGTCGGACGCCGCGTGCCCGTCATCGCCAAACTCGAGAAGCCCGAGGCCATCGACAACCTCGAAGCCGTCGTCCTCGCATTCGACGCGATCATGGTCGCCCGCGGCGACCTCGGCGTCGAGATGCCCCTCGAACAGGTCCCGCTCGTTCAGAAGCGTGCCATCCAGATGGCCCGCGAGAACGCCAAGCCGGTCATCGTCGCGACGCAGATGCTCGACTCGATGATCGAGAACTCCCGCCCCACGCGTGCCGAGGCGTCCGACGTCGCCAACGCGGTCCTCGACGGTGCCGACGCAGTCATGCTGTCCGGCGAGACCTCGGTCGGCAAGTACCCGCACGAGACCGTCCGCACGATGGCCCGGATCGTCGAAGTCGCCGAAGGCGGCAGCCGGGACGTCCCGCCGCTCAAGCACGTCCCGCGCACGCGCCGCGGCGTCGTCACCTACGCGGCACGCGACATCGCCGAGCGCCTCAACGTCGACGCCATCATCGCGTTCACTGAATCAGGCGACACCGCCCGGCGCGTGGCTCGCCTGCACTCGCGCGTCCCGCTGTTCGCGTTCACGACCACCGAGTCGACGAGCAACTATCTCTCCGTCAGCTGGGGTGTGCAGCCGCAGCTCGTCGTCCGACTGCAGCACACCGACGAGATGATCAACCTCGTCGACGAGATGCTCGTCAAGAGCGGGAACTTCAAGAACGGCGACGTGGTCGTGATCGTCGCGGGCGCGCCCGCGGCCGTCGTCGGGTCGACCAACTTCGTCCACGTCCACCGGATCGGCGAACAGGACCACTGACCACCGGCACGACCGACGCGCACCGTCCCGACCAGGGACGGTGCGCGTCGTTTATGGTTGGGGCATGATCGACGTCCCGGTGACCGAACAGTCCGACGACCTGCGCACCCTCCTCGAACTGCTCGACGTGGAGCGCGTCGACGACGACATCTACCTCGGCAGGCATCCGGACCAGGTCATGGCCCGCACCTTCGGCGGCCAACTGCTCGGCCAAGGGCTCGTCGCGGCGGGCCGATCCCTCACCAAGGGCACGCCGCCCGTGCACGCGCTGCACGCGCACTTCATCCGCGGCGGCGACGTCAGCAAGCCGATCGAATACCACGTCGACAGGTTCCGCGAGAGCAAGGCGTTCGCCAACCGGCAGGTCACCGCCATGCAGGACGACGAGGTGATCTTCACCATGCTCGTCGCCTTCCAGGACAACAAGGCCGGCCTCGAGCACGCCGTCGACATCCCGTCGGTCCCGTACCCCGAGGATCTGCCGCCGATCAGCGAGCACTTCGAAGGGTACGAGGACACCGTCGCGGCGTTCGTCAACGCGCTCCACCCGATCGACGTCCGGTTCGCGAACGCGCCGACGTGGAAGATGAAGGGCACCGGCGAACAGCTCAACCACAATCGGGCGTGGATGAAGACCGACGGTCCGATGCCCGACGACCCGCTCCTGCACATGGGCGCACTCGCGTACTCGTCCGACACTACGGTCCTCGACTCGATCATCACCACGCACGGCCTGTCGTGGGGAATCGACCGGCTGTTCGCGGCTACCGTCAACCATTCGATCTGGTTCCACCGCGAGTTCCGGTTCGACGACTGGCTGCTGTACGCCACCGAATCGCCGGTCGCCGCCGGGTCGCGCGGCATCGGCTCGGGACGTTACTTCATGCGTGACGGGACGCTCGCCGCGTCGGTCGTCCAGGAGGCCCTCATCAAGCACTTCCCCTCGCGGTCATGACGGCGCCGAACATGCCGGTCGACGTCCGGTTCCACCTGCCGCAGGGCCCACAGCTCCCGCCGAAGTCGTGGCAGCGACGCTACCGATGGCCGATCCGCGTCGGCAGCGTCGTCGCGGTGCTCGTCTTCGTCGCCGCAAGCACCGTCGCGATCGTCTACGGGTTCGCGGCACGGTCGACGATCACCGCGAGCGGAGCGGTCACGGTCGACTGTGTCACGCGCACCGCGGGAGGATCGTCGCAGATCCGATTCGGCGCGCCCGTCGCACTGTACGACGCCGACGACACCGACGGATCGCCCCTCGCCACCACGTACCTCGACGGGCTGCGCCGCCTCGGCGGCGACGTGTGCCTCGCCGACTTCGAGGTCAAGGACCTCGACTCGGTCCCGCTCTACACGGTGACGATCGGCGACGACTTCCGCGCGCTGGTCTCGTCCGGCGCGCTCGAGGCGGGCTACCTCTTCGCGTAGGACCGCGCGGCGGCGACGATCGCCGGATCGGTCACCTCGAGGCCGCCGCCGGACCCGCCGCCCGGACCGGTGACGCCCGGGTCGGCGACGACGGTCTTGGCCGACAGGTGGACGGCGTCGACGCCGATCGCGATCAACGCCCCGATCGCATCGGGAGTGACGCCTCCGCCCGCCATGATCTCGACCCCCGTGTCGGCGGCCACGAGTGCGGCGAGCGCGTCGATGCCGTCACCGGCCCGTGCCGCACCGCCCGACGTGAGCACCCGGAGGACGCCGATGTCGGCGAGCCGTTCCAGTGTCCCGACGGGATCGGCGACCGTGTCGAACGCCCGATGGAACGTCACGTCGGCGTCGCCCGCCGCGTCGAGAAGCGCTGCCGTGGCCGTCGCGTCGAGGGCGCCGTCGGGACGCAGCGCACCGATCACGACCCCGGTCGCACCCAGGTCGACGGCCCGCCGCACGTCGTCGGCGAGCACCGCGACCTCATCGGGCGAGTACACGAATCCGCCGGGCCGATTGCGGATCAGCGCGTGTACATCGATGCCGGTCGCGACGGCCGCCGCGATCGTCCCCGGCGAGGGCGTGAGCCCGCCCGTGACGCCGAGTGCGGCGCACAGCTCCACCCGGTCGGCTCCGCCCGCCAGCGCGATCGCCGCGCCCGCGGCGTCCTGCACCGCGATCTCCAGCGCGGTCACGGCAACGGCCGTGAGACGGGGACGTTCACCCAGCTCGGCGCGGCCGGATCGATCTCGATGTACTGCGGGCGCAGCTGCGACGACCACAGTTCCGGACCGAGCGGCACGCCCTTGGGGAAGTTGAAGGCGTAGAGGTCAACGCGCAGACGGTCGCCCGGCCGCAGTTTGGCCTGGGTCGCCGTCATCGGGATGTCGATGGTGAGGACCTGCCCGGGACGGACCGGCCGGTAGTCGTCGATCGACAGCAGCGGGATCGCGTCGATGACGTCGCCGTTCGGCGCGAACGTCGTGCGCTGGCGGTCCAGTGCGCGCAACGACACCATCAGCTGACCCATCGAGACCGTCGTCGACCGTCCGTCGGGCGAGACGACGTTGACCGTCGCGTGCCAGTATCCGTCCGTCGCGCTGAGGCGTTGACGCAGGTGGACGACGGGCGTCCCGCTGATGGTGGTCGCGACTCTCGCTGGGGCCGACGTGAACGTCTGCGCGGCGATCTCGGAGACGCGGGAGTCGCGTGCACAGAAGTCGAACAGGGCTGTGATGCCCGCGGCGGACTGGGCGCCGTCTCGGCTGCAGACGGTCGACAGCCCGGGCTTCACCTGACGCGTCGCGCGTGCCGAGGGAGCGTCGGCCGACAGGGATCCGTCGCCCGCGACGGGCGTGGACGTGGTGTGCGACGGGCGTCCCGACAGGTACTGCCGCTGGCGCTGATGCCCGGGGAGCGGGAACGTCGGCCCCTGGACGAACGTGCCGCTCGGTTCCTGAGACAGAGTCGCGGGGGAGTAGCGGTCGATGCCGTTGTCGATGCCCTTGAGCCACTTGTCGTACCAGGCGCGGGCGAGCACATCCAGACGGGGCGGGTAGCCGGGCTGTCCGAAGTTCGAGCCCGACGTGATGTGGTAGCCGTCGTCCATGATCAGCTTGCGCTGCCCGTCGTTCAACGACGTCAGGTTCGTGAGCAGGCGCGATTCACTGAAGGTGAACAGGTCGTTCCAGCCGCCGATCGCGAACGTCGGAGTCTGCACCTTCGACAGATCGGTGTACAGCGACTTGCGTCGTTCCGAGCCCGCGGTGACGAGGGCCTTCGTCGTGCCGTGAAGACCCTTCGGAGTGCGGGTGGTGAGGGCCTCGATCATGACGTCGAAGTAGGTGAGCGGGTCTTTGACGCGGTCGCCCAGCCACTTCCAGTCGAACGTGCCGTTGAGCATCGATGCGACGTTCGGGATGAGCTTGGTGCCGTTCACCAGGCCGAGCCAGGGGGCGAGGAAGCCCATGCCGACGCCGCCGCCGGGGGCGATGACGTCCTGTGTGAGGTCCGCGCCGGGGACGATCGGGAAGATCGCGCCGAGCTGGCCCGGGGCGTCCGACGCTGCCTGCAGCTGGTTGATCGCGGAATAGGACACGCCGGCCATGCCGACCTTGCCGTTGTCCCACGACTGCTTCTTCACCCAGTCGATGACCTCGACGGTGTCCTTGCGTTCGCGGCTTCCGAACACCTGCCAGTCGCCCTGGGAGAAGCCGGTGCCGCGGACGTCGACGACGAGCATGTTGTAGCCGCTCTTGATGAGCTTCGGGTCGTAGGCGAACGTGTTGATCAGACCGCCGCGCAGTGCGCCGACGAGTTCGTTGTAGCCGGACAGGAACGTGCCTTGGAGATTGATCGCGTTGAGGAGCTCGATCAGCTGCGGCACCAGTGCCGGGTAGTTCATGACCTCGGTCGCGAGCGCCGACACCATCTTCGTGTACGGCGTCATGTTCACGATCGTCGGCAGCTTCTCGCTCACCGGGCGCCCGTCGCGTCCGGTGGGCCGGATCAGATTGCCGCGCAGGATCGTTCCGTCGCTCATCCGGATCGGGACGTCGGGCTTCACCGTGTACCCGGCGTACTTCTGCGGGCCGTCCTGTGTACGCGTCCACTTGGCGCCGAGCGCCCCGGACAGTTCGGCGTTCGCGTCACCCGACGCCGCGGCCGACAGCCCGACACCGGCGACGACGGTGATCGCGGTGACCATGAGAACCAACAACTGCCGAACGACACGGCGTGATGCGCGCATGCGACTTCCTCCCCGAACTACGGTCGACCAGCCCGCGGTCGTGACGGTTTCGCGACCGGTCCGTGATCTGACTCTCAGGTAACAATAAGGGTAGCGACCGTCATAGTCGAGACTCGATTGTCGTGGCCCGATTGTCTTGGCGCAGTGCACGACCGACCCGACTGGAAATCGACCGCGGTGGGTCCGTATGCTTGTGCCTCGCACAGTTACACCTGCCCCGGTGGCGAAATTGGCAGACGCGCCGCACTCAAAATGCGGTCTCTCACGGGGTGCCGGTTCGAGTCCGGCCCGGGGCACACATTTTTCGATCGACGACGATGGACGGGAGTACGCGCCATGTCCGATGACGTGAAGGTCCGCGTCGTCGTCGCCGAGGACGATTCGCTCATCCGCATCGACCTCGTCGAGATGCTCCGCGAAGACGGCTACGACGTCGTCGGCGAGGCCGGGAACGGCCAGGTAGCCGTCGACCTCACGGTGGAACTCGCACCCGACCTGGTGATCATGGACGTCAAGATGCCGGTCCGGGACGGCATCGACGCGGCGAGTGAGATCGCCAGCAGGCGGCTCGCCGCCGTGGTCATGCTCACGGCGTTCAGTCAGCGGGAGTTCGTCGAGAAGGCGCGCGACGCGGGCGCGATGGCCTACCTGGTGAAGCCGTTCAATCAGGCCGACCTGGTGCCCGCCATCGAGGTGGCGCTCAGCCGGTTCCGCGAGCTCAAGGCGCTCGAATCCGAGATCGCCGACATGTCCGAGCGCTTCGAGACCCGCAAGCTCATCGAACAGGCGAAGGGCCTGCTGATGGACAAGCAGGGCATCTCCGAGCCGGAGGCCTTCCGCTGGATCCAGCGCAATGCGATGGACCGCCGCGTCACGATGAAGCAGGTCGCGCAGATCGTCGTCGAGACGCTCGGCGACGCCTGACGTACTCCGTCTCGTTACATTTAGGTGGCCGGATGTAACTCCTTTCGTCAACCGGGTCCCATGAGCTGAGAATCGGACTAGATTCTGCGCAGGTCTTGCCGTAGCAGACCTCTCGGCGGTCACGCCGGGCCTCGAAGACGAGAGGTTCTTTCGGATGCATCGTGGAATTGCGAAGGGCGCGGTCGTCGCGGCGCTAGCCAGCGTGCTGGTGCTGTCGGCCTGTGGAAACAAATCGGACGACTCGAGCAGTGGCGGCGGCTCGGACCTGACGATCTCGCCGCTGGCGCAGATCGACACCAGCGGCAAGGAAGTGAAGTCGAGTTCGGAGGCGGGAGCCCTCGATCCGGCGGGCGACGGCAAGGCCAAGTGCGCGCCGACGACCATCGCGCAGATGGGCGCCCTCACCGGTGCGAACGCGGCCCTCGGCATCAACATGCGCGACGGAGCACAGCTCGCGGTCGACCAGCACAACAAGGCCAATCCCGACTGCCAGATCACGCTGAAGCCGTTCGACTCCGAGGGCGACCCGCAGAAGGCGACGCAGGTCGCGCCGCAGATCGTCAACGACAAGTCGATCATCGGGCTGATCGGCCCCGGCTTCTCCGGCGAGACCAAGGCCACCGGCGGCGTCTTCAGCCAGGCCGGACTCGTGTCGGTGACGGCGTCGGCGACGAACCCCGCGCTCACCGGCAACGGCTGGAAGACGTTCTTCCGCGGCCTCGCGAACGACGACGTCCAGGGCCCCGCGGTCGCCAAGTACCTGACCGGAACGCTCGGCAAGAAGAAGGTCTGCGTCATCAAGGACGACACCGAGTACGGCGCGGGACTGTCGAAGGCCATCGTCGAAGGCCTCGGCGCGGCCAACGTGAGCGCGTGCCAGGGCGAGGTGAAGACCGGTGAGCGCGACTTCGCCGCCGTCATCTCGACGATCACCGGCGCGAGCCCCGACGCGGTGTTCTTCGCGGGCTACTACGCCGAGGGTGCTCCGTTCGCCCAGCAGCTGAAGGCCGCTGCGCCGGACGTCACGTTCGTCTCCGGTGACGGTGTGAACGATCCGCAGTTCCTCCAGCAGGCGGGCGACGCGGCCAAGGGCGCGTACCTGTCGTGCCCGTGCGGCCCGGCTCCGAGCAAGTTCACCACCGACTACAAGGCCGCCTTCAACCAGGCGCCCGGCGTCTACTCGGTGGAGGCGTACGACCTCGCGACGATCCTGATGAAGGGCATCGAGCAGGGCAAGACGACGCGTGCGGATCTTCTGGAGTTCGTCCGCGGATACAAGGGCGACGGTCTGGCACGCCACTACGAGTGGAAGCCGAACGGCGAGCTCACGACGTCCCTGATCTGGATGTACGAGGTCAAGTAGTCTCACCGCGCAGTCGACGGTGCGGGCGGTCACCCGTCCGCACCGTCGATCCGCCTGCCTGAAAGGCACGTATGATCGCGTACTCGCTCGCCGAGTCGTCCCATTCGGTCCTGGCCGCAACCATCGGCTTCGACCTCGGGGGACTCCGGGACGGATTCTGGACCCTCACCGTCGAAGGCCTCACCTACGGCGCCGTCTACGCGCTGGTCGCGGTGGGATACACCCTGGTGTACGGCGTCCTCCGTCTCATCAACTTCGCGCACTCCGAAGTCTTCATGCTCGGCTTGTTCGGGCAGTACATAGGACTCCTGATCCTCGGATTCACCCCACGAGCCAACGCGTACGACTTCGGCGTCATGCAGACGACGATGTTCCTCGTGCTCGCCGGACTGATCGGCATGGCGGTGTCGGGCACCGCGGCCGTCGGCGTCGAGTTCATCGCCTACCGGCCCCTCCGAAAACGCAACGCGAAACCGCTCGCGTTCCTGATCACGGCGATCGGCATGTCGTTCGTCCTGCAGGAACTCGTGCACTACGTGCTTCCCAAGGTCCCGTCCGATCCGCCGCTCGGCGGTTCGACGGCCCAGCCCACGATCCGCCTCGTGGAGCAGGTGGAGCAGTTCAAGCTGTTCGGGGCCTCGGTGACCAACGTGACGCTGATCGTCGTGATCTCGGCCCTCGTGCTCGCGGGCGGCACCGATCTGCTTGTCAACCGGACGCGGCTCGGGCGCGGAATCCGCTCCGTCGCTCAAGACCCGGACGCCGCACTTCTGATGGGCGTGTCGCGGGAACGGATCATCATGGCGACGTTCCTCATCGGCGGTCTCCTGGCGGGCGCGGCCGCGTTGCTCTACGCGATGCGCTACCCGAACACCGTCATCTACTCCGGCGGCTTCATCCTCGGCATCAAGGCGTTCTGCGCCGCGGTGCTCGGCGGCATCGGCAACGTCCGCGGAGCCCTCCTCGGAGGTCTGCTCCTCGGCGTCATGGAGAACTACGGCTCGGTCCTGTTCGGCAACGAGTGGAAGGACGTCGTGGCGTTCGCGCTGCTGATCCTGGTCCTGATGTTCCGGCCGACGGGCATCCTCGGCGAGAAGCTCGGAAAGGCGAGGGTATGACGAACGACCACGACGACAACGACGCCGGTCGCCGGTGGCGAGCCCTCGAGGCCCGAGCACCGTGGCTCACCGGCCCGCTCTCCTCGATAGCGCGGTTCATCGCGCTGATCTGGCGGCCCTTCGCGGTGGTCGGAGGCTTCTTCGCCACCATCGGCGACCGCATCCGCACGTGGTGGGATGCCCAGTCCCGACCCGCCCAGTGGGGCGTCGGCCTGGTGGGATTCGTCCTGCTGGCGCTGCTGCCGGTGATCAAACCCCCGATCATCACGACCACCGCGACCGACTTCGGTGCGACGCTCGCCCAGTTCGCGATGGTGGCGCTGATCGCCATCGGACTGAACGTCGTGGTCGGCCAGGCCGGCATGCTCGATCTCGGTTACGTCGGCTTCTACGCGGTCGGCGCGTACGTCGTCGCGCTGCTCACCAGCCCGGCCAGCCCCGTCTGGAACAGCGCGGACCACGGCGTGTTCTCCGGTCCGTGGGCGTGGTTCGCGTGCGTGCCGCTCGCGATCGTCATCACCGGGCTGACGGGCCTCCTGCTCGGCACGCCGACGCTGCGCGTCCGCGGCGACTATCTCGCGATCGTGACGCTCGGTTTCGGCGAGATCGTCCGGCTCCTCGCCGACAACCTGTCCGACGTCACCAACGGGCCCGCGGGTCTGCAGGGCGTCCTGTTCCCCGATGTGTGGCGCAGCGATTCGCAGCCCGACGGCGTGTTCGGGCAGTCCAACAACTCCGGGGTCCTCAGTTACGGCGTGTGGTGGTACTGGCTCGGGCTGGTGCTCGTCGTCATCGTCCTGCTCGTCATCGGCAACCTGGAACGCAGCCGGGTGGGACGGTCGTGGGTGGCGATCCGCGAGGACGAGGACGCCGCCGAGATCATGGGCGTCCCGACGTTCAAGTACAAGCTGTGGGCGTTCGTGATCGGTGCGGGCATCGGCGGACTGTCCGGAGCCGTATACGCGGGGCAGGTGCAGTACGTCGACCCGAAGGCGTTCACCGTCATCAACTCGATGCTCTTCCTGTGCGCCGTCGTACTCGGCGGTCAGGGCAACAAACTCGGCGTCATCGTCGGTGCGTTCATCATCGTGTACCTGCCCGCCCGAGTGCAGGGCGTCCAGGTCGGAGACCAGTCGCTCGGCGACTACAAGTACCTGTTCTTCGGCCTGGCGCTGGTCACGCTGATGATCTTCCGGCCGCAGGGCCTGATGCCCGCCCGCGCGCGGCTGATCGCATTCGGGCGCAAGGTCTATTCGTCTGCCGACAGGCAGCCCGTGGTCGAGGAGTCGAAGGCATGAGCATCAACCACGGTGACGAGATCGCCGACGCCGTCGCGCCGCAGCGGGACATCGCGACCGACGAGGGCGACATCCTGCTCGACGTGTCGGACCTGACCGTGGAGTTCGGCGGTCTCGCGGCGCTCGACGGAGTGTCGTTCGGCATCCGCCGCGGTGAGATCCTCGGGCTCATCGGGCCGAACGGGGCGGGCAAGACGACGTGCTTCAACGCCATCACCGGTGTCTACACGCCGAGCCGCGGATCCGTCGTGTTCGACGGCGCGCCGCTCGGGAAGGTCAAACGACACCAGATCACCCGGCGCGGCATCGCCAGGACGTTTCAGAACGTCCGACTCTGGGGCGAGATGACGGCGCTGGAGAACGTGTGCGTCGGCACCGACGCCCGCCACAAGTCGTCGGTGTGGGGAGCGGTGTTCCGGTCCCGGCGCTTCTATCGGGAGGAGCGCGACGCCGTCGACCGCGGGATGGCGCTGCTGGAGTTCGTCGGCATCGCGCACCGGGCGGGGGAGAAGGCGTCGAATCTCCCGTACGGCGATCAGCGCAGGCTCGAGATCGCGCGGGCGCTGGCGACGGAGCCGAAACTGCTGTGCCTGGACGAGCCCGCCGCAGGCTTCAACCCGAGCGAGAAGACCGCTCTGATGAGCCTGATCAAGAAGATCCGCGACGACGGGTACACCGTTCTGCTGATCGAGCACGACATGCGACTCGTGATGGGCGTGACCGATCGGATCGTCGTCCTCGAATTCGGTCGGAAGATCGCCGACGGCAAGCCGAAGGACGTCCGCGAGAATCCGGCAGTGATCGCCGCCTACCTTGGAGTGCCCGATGACGAAATCGCTTGACCGACCGGTCCTCGAACTGGAGGACGTCGTCATCGGCTACGGGCGCATCCGGGCGTTGCACGGGATATCGCTGCAGGTCGCCGAGGGTGAACTCGTCACACTGCTCGGCGCGAACGGTGCGGGCAAGTCGACCACGATGCGCGGCATCTCGGGTCTGGCGAAGCTCACCAGCGGTCAGATCCGGTTCGACGGGGAGCGCATCGACGGGCTGTCGACGCACCAACGCGTGCACCGCGGCATCATCCAGGTTCCCGAGGGCAGGCACATCTTCCCCGGCATGACCGTGCTCGAGAACCTCGACATGGGCTGCTACGGACGGAAGTTCTCGTCGAAGGCAGAGCGAGCCGAGGTCCTCGATCACGTCTTCGAGCTGTTCCCGCGGCTCAAGGAGCGGGTCAAGCAGTACGGCGGCACCATGTCGGGCGGCGAGCAGCAGATGCTCGCGATCGGGCGTGCGCTCATGGCCCGTCCTCGACTGCTGCTGCTCGACGAGCCGTCGATGGGTCTGGCTCCGATGGTGATCCGGCAGATCTTCTCGATCATCGCCGACATCAACGCGGCGGGCACGACGATCCTGCTCGTCGAACAGAACGCGCAGCAAGCCCTCACCCGGTCGGACCGCGGGTACATCCTCGAGACAGGCTCCATCACCCTCGAGGGCCCCGGCCGAGAACTCCTCGTCGACCCGAAGGTGCGGGAGGCGTATCTGGGCGTCGCGTAGACCCTCCGGAATAATATATTCTCGGGTGGGGGTGTCAGGAAGGTTCGTCGCACAGGCGCAGCATGGCGGCTGACGCAGGCGGGTTCCCGGCGCGGACATCTACATCCTCGCGTTCGTTCTCGGCGTCGGCATCTCCTCGTTCAGCGCGCTGGTGCCCGCCGCGTACCCGCTCGAGGCGCGCGCGAAGGGCTACGGTGCGATGCTCGGCTTCGGGCGGGCGGGCGCCATCGCGGCACCGTTGATCACCGCATGGGCGGTCGCGCGGACGGACGCGCAGACGCTGTACAACATCACCAACATCGGACTGATCATCAGTCTGATGTGCGCGGTCGCGCTGGTCGTGGTGATGCGTTCGCGGACGACGGCCGACGGACGCCCGCAGGGTTCTCGGGTGGCGGGGTCCGTCGGCGCAGCCGCCGTGAGCTGACACCGCGGGGGCGACGGCCGACCGCGCGGGATTTGTCGGACGGCATCACTATGCTGGTCCCGTGAGTCCCGCGCAGTCGTCTGTCAGCCCATCGTCCGCTCGAACAAAGGGGGGCCGCCCGACCCTCATGCTGCTCGACGGGCATTCGCTCGCGTACCGAGCGTTCTTCGCGCTGCCGCCGGAGAACTTCAAGACCAACACCGGCCAGAGCACGAACGCGGTCTACGGATTCACGTCGATGCTGATCAACCTGCTGCGCGATGAGGAGCCGACACATATCGCCGCGGCGTTCGACGTCTCCCGGAAGACGTTCCGTTCGGAGATGTTCCCGGAGTACAAGGCGCAGCGCAGCAAGTCGCCCGACGAGTTCCGCGGTCAGGTCGATCTGACGAAGGACGTGCTCGAGGCGATGGGCATCCAGGCGTTCGCCGTCGACGGTTTCGAGGCCGACGACATCATCGCCACCCTCGCGACACGGGCCGACGCCGAAGGCTTCAAGGTCCTCGTCGTCACCGGCGACCGCGACTCGCTGCAGCTCGTCAACGACAACATCACCGTCCTCTACCCGAAGCGCGGCGTGTCCGAACTGACGCGGTTCACACCGGAGGAGGTGGAGGCCAAATACGGTCTCACGCCCGCCCAGTACCCCGACTTCGCGGCACTTCGCGGCGATCCGAGCGACAACCTGCCAGGCATCCCCGGCGTCGGCGAGAAGACGGCGGCCAAGTGGATCCGTGAATACGGCTCGTTCGCGCAGCTCGTCGAACGCGCCGACGAGGTGCGCGGCAAGGTCGGCGACTCGCTGCGCGCGAACCTCGCGGGCGTCATCATGAACCGGAACCTCACCGAGCTCAAACGCGAGATGGACCTGCCGGTCGGGCCGTCCGACCTCGTTCTGCACGGGTGGGACCGTGACCGCATCCACCGCTTGTTCGACGATCTCGAGTTCAAGGTCCTCCGCGATCGTCTGTTCTCGACCCTGACGTCCAGCGAGCCCGAAGCCGACGAGGGCTTCGAAGTGAACGGAAGTCGCCTGGGAGCCGACGAGGTCTCGGCGTGGCTCGACGCGCACGCGCGGACCGGCCGATCCGGCATCTCGGTGGCGGGCAAGCAGGTGGTCGTCGGGGCCGACGTCGACGGTCTGGCGATCGCGGCGGCCGACGGCGAGGCCGCGTACATCGACCCGGTGACGTTGTCGGTCGACGACGAGGCCGCTCTCGGCGACTGGTTGGCCGACGAATCGATCGCCAAGGCCGTCCACGAGGCGAAGTGGGCCGTCCACGCCTTCCGCGGTCGGGGATGGACGATCGCCGGTGTCACGTCCGACACGTCGCTCGCGGCGTATCTGGTCCGCCCGGGCCAGCGGACCTTCAACCTCGACGATCTCGCCCTCCGCTACCTGCGCCGCGAGCTGCGTGCCGACGACGCCGTCGACGACGGTGGACAGCTGTCGCTGCTCGACGACGACGCGGACGCGGCCCGCGCGGCCGAGAACCTGATGCTCTCGGCCCGCGCCGTCGCCGAACTGGCCGACGCCCTCGACACCGAACTCGAACGCATCGACTCGACGGCGCTCCTCACCGAGATGGAGCTGCCGCTCGCGTTCGTCCTCGCGGAACTGGAGGCGGTCGGCATCGGGGTCGACACCGACCACTTCACCGACCTGCAGTCCGAGTTCGCCCAGCGCGTCCGCGACGCCGCGGAGTCGGCGTACGAGGTGATCGGCGAACAGGTGAATCTCGGCTCGCCGAAGCAGCTGCAGGCGATCCTCTTCGACAAGCTCGACATGCCGAAGACGAAGAAGACGAAGACCGGCTACACGACCGACGCCGACGCGCTCGCGTCACTGTACGAGAAGACCGAGCACCCGTTCCTGAAGTTCCTGCTCGAGCACCGCGACGCGACACGCCTCAAGGTGACCGTGGACGGTCTGCTGAAATCCGTCGCCGACGACGGCCGTATCCACACGACGTTCAACCAGACCGTCGCGGCCACCGGGCGTCTCTCGTCGACCGATCCGAACCTGCAGAACATCCCGGTCCGGACCGACGCCGGCAGGCAGATCCGCGGCGGTTTTGTCGTGGCTCCCGAGTTCGATTCGTTGATGACGGCCGACTACTCGCAGATCGAGATGCGCATCATGGCGCACCTGTCCGAGGACGAAGGGCTCATCGAGGCCTTCCGCTCGGGGGAGGACCTGCACAACTTCGTCGGGTCGCGCGCGTTCGGGGTACCCGTCGATCAGGTGGACGCCCAGATGCGCTCGCGGGTGAAGGCGATGTCGTACGGTCTGGCCTACGGGTTGAGCGCGTTCGGTCTCGCCGCCCAGCTCGGGATCGGTCGAGAAGAGGCCAAACAGCAGATGGAGCAGTACTTCGACCGGTTCGGTGGAGTGCGCGACTATCTGCACAACGTGGTCGTCGAGGCACGTCGGAACGAGTACACGGCCACCCTGTTCGGCCGCCGCCGGTACCTTCCCGACTTGAACTCAGACAACTTCCAGCGCAGGCAGTCCGCCGAGCGCATGGCGTTGAACGCGCCGATCCAGGGCACCGCCGCCGACATCATCAAGGTCGCGATGATCAACGTCCAGCGTCGCCTGACCGCCGAGGGCCACCGCTCGCGCATGCTCCTTCAAGTGCACGACGAACTGGTGCTCGACGTCGCCGCCGACGAGCGAGACGCCGTCGAGGCGCTGGTCCGCGAGGAGATGGGCGGCGCCATCGAGCTGTCCGTCCCGCTCGAGGTGTCGGTCGGCTTCGGTCGAACCTGGGATCAGGCCGCGCACTGATGAACACACGTCGAGATTGGGTGCTCCCCGCGATCGTCGGCGTGATCGTTGTGCTCGTCGGCGTGCTTGGCATCGTCGCATGGCTGGTGATGACTGATAAGCCGAGCACCTCCGCGGCCGACGAAGCCTCGTCTGTCCCGACGACAACCCTGCGACAAGCGCCGCAACGGACGAGCACGGTCACCGTCACTCCGCCGCAGACCGTCACTCAGACTGTGCAACCTCCGGTGACCGTCACGCAGACTCCGCGCACCACGATTGCCGCGCCTGACAGCGGCTCTGCGCCCTACTACGCGCAGTTCGGTGCGTTCGACAGCTACGAGAATGCGGTCGCCATGCGCGACCAGCACTACAACTCGGTGATCACGTCCGGATCGTCGGTCGGATCGTCCTCGAGATGGGTCGTGGTCCGGCCCGCGTCGTCCTACAGTGAGGCCGCGAGTGTCTGCGCACAGTTTTCGGACGGTTCATGCGTCGTGAAGAACGCCGAATGACCTGGTCGCAGACATGTCCGTGAGCAGGGTCAATTCGCAGTTCGGCCGGTACCGTGTCGATGCGCTGCTCGGCCGGGGTGGCATGGGCGAGGTGTATCGCGCGTACGACACGGTCAAGGAGCGTGTCGTCGCGCTGAAGCTGCTGCACACGATGTATGCCGACGATCCGGTGTATCGCGAGCGGTTCCGCCGGGAATCCCGCACGGCGGCTCGGCTGGGCGAACCGCACGTGGTGCCCATCCACGACTGGGGCGAGATCGACGGCGTGCTGTTCATCGACATGCGGCTCGTCGAGGGCGAGGACCTGCGGGCGCTGTTGACCCGTGAGCGTCGCCTGGCCCCGACTCGTGCGGTGACTCTCGTGGAGCAGGTCGCGTCCGCGCTCGACGCGGCGCACCGCGACCGGTTGATCCACCGTGACGTGAAGCCGGAGAACGTCCTCGTCGGTTCGAAGGACTTCGCCTACCTCGTCGATTTCGGCATCGCGAACGCGGCGGGAGACACGCGCCTCACTCAGACCGGTGGCGCGATCGGGTCGATCGCCTACATGGCTCCCGAATTGTTCGACGGTCAGCCCGCCACCCCTGCGAGTGACGTCTACGCGTTGGCCTGCGTTCTCGTCGAGTGCTTGACGGGCGCCGTGCCCTATCCGGCGCCGTCGATCAGTGCGGCGATCAAGGCGATGCTGACGTCGCCTCCACCCCGGCCGAGCCTGTCGACTCCGGGACTGCCGGTCGCGATCGACGCCGTCGTCGCGCGCGGACTCGCCGCCGATCCGCGTCACCGGTACGAGACGGCGGGGGAGATGGTCGCCGACGCGCGACGTGTCCTCGAACAACGCAGCGTTCGCACCGTCGAGATGCCGCCGACCGTCGTCGGACATCCGTCGCCGACCTATCCGCCGATGCAGCCCCACTACACGCGGCCGGGGCGCCCGTCGCGCGCGTTGCCGATCGCGCTCGGGTTGCTGACTGTGGTTCTGCTCGTGGGCGCTGCCGTGGTCGGGACGAAGCTGTTCAGTGACGACCGAGGGAACAGTCCCACGACGGTCGCTCAGACTCCGGTCGACGACGTGTCGACCACGACCGAGGTGACCGCCGAGCCGGAACTGTCGTCGGAGACGACGACGTACACGGCGTCGAGCACGGTCCGTACGTATCCGGCGCCGACCCCGGACATCGAGGTGAGCGGCGACCCGTCGGCGCCGGGCTACGTGCCTCCGCCGCCGTCGGTGAACGACGCCCAGTACTTCGCGCAGTTCGGTGCGTTCAATCAGCTCGGCAATGCGCAGGAGCGGGCGGGGCAGCACTACGGGTCCGTGATCGTCGACGGTTCCCTCGTCGGGCTCGACTCGAACTACGCCGTGGTCCGTCCGACGAATTCGCTCGCAGAGGCGCAGCGGGTGTGCTCGAACTTCGCCGCCGACGCCTGCTACGTCCAACGTCGTGTCGGCTGACAACGGTGTTGCAAGACTAGGAGAATCGACCGATGACATCCGTACGACTCGCAGTCCTGCCCGGTGACGGGATCGGGCCCGAAGTGGTGCCCGCGGCCGTCGAGGTCGCACGCCGCGCGCTCGACTCGCACGGGGTGACGCTCGAGACCGTCGACGTTCCGTTCGGCGCGTCCGCGATCGAATCGCACGGCGCTCCGGTGCCGGAGTCGACATTGGACGCGCTCGCCGACATCGATCTGTGGTTGGTCGGACCGCACGACAGCGCGTCGTACCCACCGGCCTTCCGTCACCCCGCACCCGGAGCGGTGATGCGCAAACAGTTCGATCTGTTCGCCAATCTCCGTCCGGCACGGGCGATCCCGGGCGTCCACGCCACCGCGGCCGACATCGATCTGCTCATCGTCCGCGAGAACAGCGAGGGCCTCTACGCGGACCGCAACATGGCCGTCGGATCGGGCGAGTTCATGCCGACACCCGACGTCGCTCTGTCGGTCGGCCTGATCACCAGGGCGGCGACGGAACGGATCGCCGTCGAAGCATTCGAAGCGGCGCGTCGCCGTCGCGGTCATGTCACCGTGGTGCACAAGGCCAATGTGCTGCGGCTGACGACGGGCCTGTTCCGTGACGTCTGCCTGCAGGTCGCGACGCGGTATCCCGACGTCACGGTCGACACCGAACACGTCGACGCGATGGCCGCCCTGCTGGTGCGACGTCCCGCCGACTTCGACGTGGTCGTCACCGAGAACCTGTTCGGCGACATCCTGTCCGACCTCGCTGCCGAACTGTCGGGGTCGCTCGGCCTCGCGGCATCGTTGAACTCGTCGGCCGACCGTGCGATGGCACAGGCCGTCCACGGCGCCGCACCCGACATCGCCGGCCGCGATGTCGCGAATCCGGTGGCGACGATCGGATCGGTGTCTATGCTGCTGCGCTGGGAGGGCGAGCGATCGGGCTCCGAATCGCTGACGGCGGCCGCCGACTCCATCGACGGCGCCGTCGCGCACGTGCTCGCCGACGGTGTCGCCACCGCAGACCTCGGCGGTAGCGCGTCGACGTCCGCTTTCACCGCCGCGGTGCTCGCTGCGATGTGAATCTTGTTGACTTAGGGCTCGTGGGGAGCCGTAAGTCAACAAGATCGAGGGCGGTCACCACGAGTCGACAGTCGATCGGGCGTCGATGAGGTTGATCACCTGCTGAATGCAGTCCTCGCCCGAGTCGTTGATCATGTGCCAGTCGAATTGGAGTTCCCGCCAGCCGATGCTCTCGAGGTAGTTGGCCTTTGCAAGGTCGTTTCCGTGGCGGCGCACGTCGCGGTGATAGGACCATCCGGAGATCTCGACGGCTATCTGCAGGTCCGGCCACGCGAAGTCCATGCGCCATGGACCGAGCCAGAGTTGCTGGACCCATCCGGTCAGTCCGCGGTCCTTGAGGAGAGTCACGAAGAGCCGTTCGGCCGCCGATTCGCTGTCGGAGGCGGCGACGGCGACGAGCCGTCTGGCCCGCGCCATTCCGCAGATACCCGCGTTGTCGTCGATAGCGCGCTGCAATTCGACGAGGGTGACGGCCTTGGTCTGCAGCGCTCGATCGAGGAACTGCGAACCCTCGTCCAACTCGACGGACGTCATGAGAGCGGTGAGCGGCTTCCGGGCGATGGGCAGGTCGCGCACAGTCGTCAGCGCAGACGGGCCGTATCGGCGTCGGACGGAACGGATGGACACCGGCCAGTCGAGGGGTGCGCGAGCCTGCGCGCACGACAAGGTGATGCCCTCCGGCACGACGTCGAGCAGCCCGTGCCACCAAGCGGCGGTCGTCCGATCGGCGACGCCTCGATACGCGAGTACCGCGGCCCGAATCATGGACGACTCGGTGACCGGATGAGTCGCGGAGCGATAGAGGCCGCGGGCCATCGCCAGCCAGTCGCCGCGAGCGACGCGTCCCTTGATCTCGCCGCGACTGAGCCCGCAGGAGAGTGCCTGATCGATCGTCACGACGCCGTCGTGGTCAGCCAGAAACCTTGCGATCGCGCCGTTGTCCCCCACATAGGGTTAGACGCACCGACGCCCGATCCGGTTCCATCGACGACCCGACACGGTGGCCCAGTATGTGAATCGGCGATACTCGTCAGGCTGATTCGAGTAGGTTCATCATCCGATGCGACAGAACAAGAAGGTACTCATGCGCGTTCGCCTTGCGGCGGTGCTGGCCTGCGCGGCCGTGCTGATGTCCGGCTGCGTCGTCGACGAGTCGGCGAAGGACACCAAGCCGATCTCCCTGACCATCGCGGCTCAACCCGACATCGCCGCGGTGCTGCCCGCCGACATCCGTGACGGCGGCGTCCTCAACGTCGGCACCAACACGCCGTATCAGCCGAACGAGTTCAAGAACCGCGACGGCGAGATCATCGGTTTCGACATCGACCTGATGAACGCGATCGGGCAGGTGCTCGGTGTGACGCCGAAGTACCACGAGTCCGACTTCGACAAGATCATCCCTGCCCTGCAGGCGGGGACCTATCACGTGGGTCTGTCGTCGTTCACCGACTCGAAGGAGCGGGAGAAGCAGGTCGACTTCGTCACCTACTTCAGCGCGGGCGTCCAGTGGGCGACGAAGGCGGGCCGCGACATCGACCCCGACGCCGCATGCGGTCTCCGCGTCGGCGTCCAGGCGACGACGGTGGAGGACACCGACGAGGTTCCCGCGAAGAGCCTCGAATGCGAACAGCGCGGCGAGGACCCGATCGTCAAGGTCAAGTTCGACACTCAGGACCAGGCCGTGAACGCGGCCCTCCTCGGCCAGGTCGACGCGTTCTCCGCCGACTCGCCGGTCACCGCGTACGCGGTCAAGAAGACCGAGGGTCAGCTCAAGCTCGTCGGACCTACCTACGACGCCGCGCCGTACGGCATGCCCGTTCGCAAGGGGTCGACGCTGGCGCTGGCACTGCAGAAGGCCGTGCAGTACCTCATCGACAACGGCTACTACCGGAAGATCACCGAGCACTGGGGCGTGCAGGCCGGGATGATCGACCACTCAGAGATCAACGGGGCGAAGGAGTAACGATGGACACCGACGACAAACCCGTCGCAGTCGACGGGGGACGACCCGCGCCGATCCAGGCGGTGCCGGTGAAGCATCCCGGCCAGGTGATCGCGGGCGTGGTGCTCGTCGTCCTCGCCGGACTGTTCATCTACGGCGCGGCGACGAACAAGGCGTACGGCTGGGGCACGTACGGCAAGTACCTGTTCGAGCAGCGCATCCTCGAAGGCGTCGGCTACACGCTCGCGCTGACCGTGATCGCGATGGTGGGCGGCGTCGTCCTCGGCGTGCTGCTCGCCGTGATGCGGATGTCGCCGAACAAGGTCTTCGCCTGGACGGCGTGGCTGTACCTGTGGATCTTCCGCGGGACGCCGGTCTACGTGCAGTTGGTCCTGTGGGGCCTGATCGGCTCGATCTACAAGACCGTCGACTTCGGAGTCCCGTTCGGGCCGACGTTCGTCTCGTTCGACATCCAGCAGTGGAGCCTCGAGTACGTGTTCGTCCTCGCGGGCATCGGTCTGGCGCTCAACGAGGCCGCCTACATGGCGGAGATCGTCCGCGCGGGCATCTCGTCTGTCGGCGAGGGGCAGATGGAGGCGTCCACCGCGCTGGGCATGACCTGGTGGCAGACGATGCGCCGCACCGTCCTCCCTCAGGCGATGCGCGTGATCATCCCGCCGACCGGCAACGAGTTCATCAGCATGCTCAAAACCACCAGCCTCGTGGCGGCCGTGCCGTTCACCGGCGAGCTCTACGGCGTGCAACGCGACATCTCCGGTATCAACTTCGAGCCGATCCCGATGCTGTTGGTCGCCTCGACCTGGTATCTCGCCGTCACGAGCATTCTGATGGTCGGCCAGCACTTCTTGGAGAAGCGTTACTCGCGCGGCGCGTCACGGACATTGTCCGACGGCCAGCTCAAGATGCTGGCGGCCGCTGCGCCTCACTCGAACATGATTGGAGGGTGAGTCTGTGACCACCGCTGACACGACAGTGCCGATGGTCGTCGCCGACCAGGTGTGCAAGAACTTCGGCGCTCTCAACGTCTTGACCGGCGTCACGCTGGAAGTCCAGCGCGGCGAGGTCGCGTGTCTCATCGGCCCGTCCGGATCGGGGAAGTCGACGTTCCTGCGCTGCGTCAATCATCTGGAGAAGGTCAACGCCGGACGTCTGACCGTCGACGGTGAGTTGATCGGCTACCGCGAACGCGGAGGCAAGCTGTACGAACTGAGCCCGAAGGAGGCTGGCCGCCAGCGCCGCGACATCGGCATGGTGTTCCAGCACTTCAACCTGTTCCCGCACCGCACCGTCCTCGAGAACATCATCGAGGCGCCCGTCCTGGTGAAGGGGCAGTCGAAGGCACAGGCCTCCGAACGAGCGCTCGACCTGCTCACCCAGGTTGGCCTGCGCGCCAAGGCCGACGCCTACCCGGCACAACTGTCGGGCGGCCAGCAGCAGCGTGTCGCGATCGCCCGGGCG
The DNA here is from genome assembly GCF_009932475.1 of Gordonia spumicola. Taxonomy (GTDB): domain Bacteria; phylum Actinomycetota; class Actinomycetes; order Mycobacteriales; family Mycobacteriaceae; genus Gordonia; species Gordonia spumicola. Next base: position 1,544,134 of record NZ_BJOV01000005.1, on the reverse strand, counting down.
CTCGCCATGGACCCGAAGCTGATGCTGTTCGACGAGCCGACCTCCGCTCTCGACCCCGAACTCGTCGGCGACGTCCTGGAAGTGATGCGCTCGCTCGCCAAGGACGGCATGACGATGCTCGTCGTCACCCACGAGATGGGTTTCGCCCGCGAAGTGGCCGACCAACTGGTCTTCATGGACGGCGGCGTCGTCGTCGAGAAGGGCGACCCGCGCGAGATCCTCTCGAACCCGCAGCACGAGCGCACGCAGTCGTTCCTGTCGAAGCTGCTCTGACGGGTCAGCCGAGGGGTTTGCGCGTCACGAAGATCGCGGTGCCGGGGAAGTACGAGCCGCGCAGGGGCGACCACTGGCCCCATTCCTCGTCGAGGTCGTCGGGCCACTCGGGTTCGACGACGTCGTCGAGGATCAGGCCCGCCGCGACGATCTCGCGGATGCGGTCGCCCATCGTGCGGTGATGCTCGACATAGGTGACGAGACCGGAGTCGTCGGCCTCGGAGTACGGGGTGCGGTCGAAGTACGACATCCGCACCACGAGCCCTTCGGGCCCGGGGTCGTCGAGGAACATCCACCGCATCGGGTGATTGGTGGCGAACACCCAGCGGCCGCCGGGGCGAAGCACCCGTGCCACCTCGCGCATCGCGCGTGCCGAGTCGGCCACGAACGGGATCGCGCCGAACGACGAGCACGCCAGGTCGAACGACGCGTCGGCGAACGGCAGTCGCTCGGCGCCCGCCTGCACGAGGGGGACCCGCCGGTCGTCGAGCTTCATCGCGTCGACGGCGTGCGCGAGCATCCCCGCCGAGACATCGAGGCCGACCACGTGAGCGCCGCGGGCCGCCAGCCATCGTGCGCACGGGGCCGAGCCGCATCCGACTTCCAGGACGTCCTTGCCGTCGACGTCGCCGAGGAGTCGTACGTCGGACTCCCTGAGACGTTCGGGGCCCCAGACGAACTCGCCGCCAGGCGTCTGGTTTCCGATGAAGCGGCCGTGCTCGGCGTGATACTCGTCGGCCTCGTCGTCCCACCAGCTGCGGTTGGCGCGTTCGCTCGTGGGGGTGTCGACCTCGCCGAGGATTCGCGGCGGTCGGGGAGTGTCAGCAGGCACGGCCGGCCACCACCGTCTCCGACGTCGTGTCTCCGTCCCACCGGCGAATCGCGGTGGCGCGAGCCCGGATCGGACCGCAGTCCAGGGCGAGTGCGGTGCCGACCTCCGACGCGGTGAGTCGGCGAGCGAGGGTCACATGCGGCGTCCACATCCCCGGCCGAGTGTGGTCGGCGAGGCCGTCCACCCCGTCGGCGCACAAGCGGTGAACCGTCGCGTGGATCGACAGCAACTCGGTCGACGGGACCACCGACGCCGCCAGCGTGAAGACGCCGTCGGCGGGCAGGGCGACCGGAGGGCCGATGAGCAGGGGGATCGGCAGCCGCTGGGCGACGGTCGCGAGATGGGCGTCGACTCCGGAGATCCGATCCCCTGCGACGAGCGTGCAATGCGGGCGTCCGACGGCCGACTTCGAGCCGAGCGCGGTGAGCGATCGCCACCGTTGTCGGATCAGTTCGTCGGCGGCGTCGTCGAGCAGCAGTTCTATGGAGTGGGCCACACCGACGATCCTGTCATTCGACCCGCGACCGATTCCATTTGTGCAGGCCAGCGGCTGGTAGTAACCTGGTATACGCGCGTGTCCAACACGTGCGCAACCAACATCGGAAATCCGCTGTGGCCTGCGCAGATCGTTCCGCACAGATCTTATCGGAATCCGTACCTACTACTTACCTGTCCGGAGCAACTCACCACATGTCGTCCCCCACCATCACCTCGCCGCAGGTCGCCGTCAACGATATCGGCACCGCCGAGGACTTCCTCGCCGCCATCGACTCCACGATCAAGTACTTCAACGATGGCGACATCGTCGAGGGCACCATCGTCAAGGTCGACCGCGACGAGGTCCTGCTTGACATCGGCTACAAGACCGAGGGTGTCATCCCGTCGCGCGAGCTGTCGATCAAGCACGACGTCGACCCGAGCGAAGTCGTCACCGTCGGTGACGAGGTCGAAGCGCTTGTCCTCACCAAGGAGGACAAGGAAGGCCGCCTCATCCTGTCGAAGAAGCGCGCACAGTACGAGCGCGCCTGGGGCACGATCGAGGAGCTCAAGGAGAAGGACGAGGCCGTCAAGGGCACCGTCATCGAGGTCGTCAAGGGCGGCCTGATCCTGGACATCGGCCTGCGCGGCTTCCTGCCCGCATCGCTCGTCGAGATGCGTCGCGTCCGCGACCTCCAGCCGTACATCGGCAAGGAGGTCGAGGCCAAGATCATCGAGCTCGACAAGAACCGCAACAACGTGGTCCTGTCGCGTCGTGCATGGCTCGAGCAGACCCAGTCCGAGGTCCGCAGCGAGTTCCTCAACCAGCTGCAGAAGGGCCAGGTCCGCAAGGGCGTCGTGTCCTCGATCGTCAACTTCGGCGCATTCGTCGATCTCGGCGGCGTCGACGGCCTGGTGCACGTCTCCGAGCTGTCGTGGAAGCACATCGACCACCCGTCCGAGGTCGTCACCGTGGGCGACGAGGTCACCGTCGAGGTCCTGGACGTCGACATGGACCGCGAGCGCGTCTCGCTGTCGCTCAAGGCGACGCAGGAAGACCCGTGGCGTCAGTTCGCCCGTACCCACGCGATCGGTCAGATCGTCCCGGGCAAGGTCACCAAGCTGGTGCCGTTCGGCGCCTTCGTCCGCGTCGAAGAGGGCATCGAAGGCCTCGTCCACATCTCGGAGCTGGCCGAGCGCCACGTCGAGGTCCCGGACCAGGTCGTCTCCGTCGGCGACGACGCGATGGTCAAGGTCATCGACATCGATCTCGATCGTCGTCGCATCTCGCTGTCACTGAAGCAGGCCAACGAGGACTACTCGGAGGAGTTCGACCCGTCGAAGTACGGCATGGCCGACAGCTACGACGACCAGGGCAACTACATCTTCCCCGAGGGCTTCGACGCCGAGACCAACGAATGGCTCGAAGGCTTCGACTCGCAGCGTGAGGCATGGGAGGCCCGGTACGCCGAGGCCGAGCGTCGCCACAAGATGCACACCACGCAGATGGAGAAGTTCGCCGCAGCAGCCGCTGAGGCCGAGAACGCTCCGACCGACTACTCGTCGTCGTCGACCACGACCGAGTCGGCTTCGTCGACCGGTGCCGCGTCGACCGGCGGTTCGCTTGCGAGCGACGAGCAGCTCGCCGCTCTCCGCGAGAAGCTGTCGGGCAACGCCTGATCGCCTGACCGCGTAGCTCTGCACCACTGAACCCCGGGACCTCGTGTCCCGGGGTTCAGTGCTGTGAATACCCTTGTGCGGGTGGGAAACGAAGTCTTTTCGGGCGGGCTGGCGATCGGTGCGGGAATCGTCGTCGGGTTCGTGTTGTTCGTGCCGTTCGTGGCCGTCAGCTATCGGCGACGTGGCGGCCTCACGGTCGGGCGGTCGCTGCTGTGGGCGGCGGCGCTGATCTACTTCTGCGCCATCTGGACGTACACGTTGTTCCCGCTTCCCGACCCGGACCGGTTGGTGTGCGTCGGCTCCAATCTCGACGTGTGGCAGGCGGTTCGCGACGTGCAGGGTGCGCGCGATCGGGGACATCCGTTCACCGACCCCGCGACGTTGCAACTCGTCTTGAACGTCCTGCTCTTCATTCCACTGGGTGCGCTCGTCCGGATCCTCGGCGGCCGTGGACTGCCGACTGCGGTCGCGGTCGGGGCGGGCGTCTCCCTCTTCATCGAGAGCACGCAGATCACCGGGATGTGGTGGATCTACGACTGCGCGTACCGACTGTTCGACGTGGACGACCTGGTGACCAACACGCTGGGCGCGGCCCTCGGTTCGATCGCGGCATTGACGGTGCCGCGGCGGATGCGGGGCATGAAGCGACGTGCGGGCAGCGAGTACGCGACGCCGGTCACCAAGGGGCGCAGGCTGCTCGGTGTCTGGTGCGACGTGTTCGCGGCGGGTGTGCTGTCGGCGGTGTCATCGACATCGGTCCAGCTCTGGCTGCAGTACGTCGCCGACGATCGAGCCGCGGTCCTCTCCGGGACCCTCGCGGCGACCGTGGGCACGGCGGTCCCGGCGGCCGTGTGGTTGGTCGTGATCGCGACGACCGGTAGATCGGTCGGCGACGCCTGCGTCGAACTCGAGTACCGCGGGGGACCGTTGCCGACGGCCGCGGTCAGGCTGATGCGTTTTGTCGGCGGTGTCGGCATGTACTTCGTCCTCGCGATGCTGCCGGACCCCTACGACACCGCATCCCTCGTGTTCATCGTCGTCGCCGCGGGCCTCACGCTGGTCACGGAGTCCGGTCGAGGCTTGCCCGCACTGCTGTCGGGGGCGTCGCTCGTCGATTCGCGGCCCGCGGCGACGGATGCGGCCGAACGCGATGGCGAACCCTCGACGGCGGGGTGACAATGGTTCTCGACTGGCGTCCGACGAGCAGCGAGGTGGATCGGTGAGCGATGTTGACAGTGCACGTGGATTTCGAGGGCGAGCCGTCGGCTCGGGCGACACCGTCCGCCCGAACCCGGCGACGGTCGCGCCGGGCGAGAACGTCGAGGTCCCGAAGTATCGGATGCCCGACGAGCAGATGGCGCCGGAGACCGCGTACCGGCTGGTCCACGACGAGGCCATGTTGGACGGCAACGCGCGACTGAACCTGGCGACGTTCGTCGGAACCTGGATGGACGATCACGCGAATCGGCTGTACATCGAGTCGGCCGACAAGAACATGATCGACAAGGACGAGTACCCACAGACCGCCGAGATCGAGAACCGGTGCGTGACCATGCTCGCGGATCTGTGGCACGCGCCCGACCCGGCGCGGGCGATCGGCACGTCGACGATCGGTTCGTCGGAGGCCTGCATGCTCGGCGGGCTGGCCCTGAAGCGTCGCTGGCAGACGGCGCGCCGGGCGGCCGGGCTCTCGACCGAGCGGCCGAATCTGATCATGTCGAGCGCGGTCCAGGTGTGCTGGGAGAAGTTCTGCAACTACTTCGAGGTGGAGCCGCGATACGTCCCGGTGTCCGACGAGCACCGACTGCTGGACGGCCACGACCTGGAGAAGTACGTGGACGAGAACACGATCGGCGTCGTCGCCATCATGGGCGTCACGTACACGGGATCGTACGAGCCGGTCGAGCAGATCGCGGCGGCGCTCGATCGGATCGCAGACGAGCGCGGGCACGATGTCCCGATCCACGTCGACGGCGCGTCGGGCGCCATGGTGGCTCCGTTCTGTCGGCCCGACCTGACCTGGGACTTCGGCATCGAACGGGTGGCGTCGATCAACACATCCGGCCACAAGTACGGGCTCGTGTACCCCGGTGTCGGGTGGATCGTGTGGCGGGACGTTCAGGCGCTCCCGGAGGATCTCGTCTTCCGCGTCAGTTACCTCGGCGGCGACATGCCGACGTTCGCGTTGAACTTCTCGCGGCCCGGCGCGCAGGTGCTCCTGCAGTACTACCTGTTCCTGCGTCTCGGCTTCGACGGCTATCGGGAGGTGCAGCAGTGCTCGCTCGACGTGGCCGCCTACCTGTCCGAGGGGATCGGCGAGATGGAGGCGTTCGACCTGTGGAGCGACGGCAAGGACATCCCGGTCTTCGCCTGGCGACTGCGCGACGGACACACCGCGAACTGGACGCTGTACGACCTGTCCGATCGGCTACGGATGAAGGGGTGGCTCGTGCCGGCGTATCCGCTGCCCGACGACCTGGCCGACGTCACGGTGCAGCGGATCGTCGTCCGTAACGGATTCAGCCGGGATCTGGCGTCGGCGTTGCTGGACGATCTCCGCACCGAAGTGGCCTATCTCGACAGCCTCGACGGCCCGATCCCGCGAGCGGGCGGCAACGCGCCGTTCCATCACTGATCAGCAGAGCTTGCGGTCGAGGTCGGCGTCGCCGAAGTGCGCCCGGATCCGACGAGATCAACGTCAACCAGTTGTAGCCGGTGGTCTACGACGCGGAGGGCGGACCGGCTACAGGAAGAAGTCGTACTCCAACGGTTCGACACCGCCGTAGGGGGCGAGATCGGCGACCCCGGCGTCGCGGACGAGGTCGGCGTCGATGAAGCACTGTCCGGTGACGTCGGCAGGTCGGGCGACGAGGACCGCCGCGGCGTCGCCCATGATCTGTGGGCTGCGCGAGTGCGCCACGGTCTCGTCCCCGCCGAGCAGGTTCGCCACGGCGGCGGTGGCGATCGTCGTCTCCGGCCACAGGCAATTGCAGGCGATGCCGTCGTCGCGCCATTCGGCCGCGAATCCCATCGTCGCCAACGACATCCCGTACTTGGACACCATGTATCCGGGGAATCGTCCGAGCCACGCCGGGTCGAGGTTGATCGGCGGCGACAGCGTGACGACGCGGGCGTGGTCGGACCGGCGCAGATGCGGAAGGCACGCCTTCGTCAGCGCGAACGTGCCGCGGGCGTTCACCTGCTGGACGAGGTCGTACTTCTTCATCGTCAGGTCGTCGGTCGAGGTCGGCGCCAGCGCGCTCGCATTGTTGACGCAGACGTCGATGCCGCCGAACTCGTCCACGGCGGTCGCGACGAGGCGGGCGATGTCGTCGTCGTCGCGGAGGTCGCCGATCACGCCGACCGCCCGCGCTCCGGTGGCCTGGACGTGGGCCACCGCGGTGTGGATGGTCCCCTCCAATCTCGGATCGGGGACGTCGGTCTTGGCGAGCATCACGATGTTCGCCCCGCGGCGGCCGAGTTCGGTCGCGATCGACAGTCCGATCCCGCGGCTGCCGCCGGACATCACGACGGTGAGGCCGTCGAATGCGGCGGGTCCGGGCTCGGTGATGAGTGAGGAGGACATGGACGATCCTTTCGCGCACCCCAGGCGGGTGACGGTGGTCAGGGGGCGGTGTCGCCGATGACGGCGGGCCCGAGGAGGTCGCAGACGGCCAGGGCCGTCGCGATGTCGAGTCGATCGGACGCGGGAGCGTCGGCGAGCGCCTTGGTGACTCGGTACTTGACTGTATTGCGGTGGACGTTGAGGCGCTGTGCCGCGCGCAGGTGACTGTCGCCGGTGGCGAAGTAGGCGCCGAGCGTGTCGCGGAGTATCGCCGCGGCATCGCCGTCGGCGGCCAGCGAGCCGAGGACGTCCCGGACCCATGCGCGGGTCGAGTCGACGTCGCGCGCCAACAGCGCGACGAGTCCGACTCCCCGGTCGCGGTATCCGACGACGTGGCGGGCCCGTCGGTCGGGCGACACCGTCGCGACGGTGAACGCCGCCTGGGCCTGCTGGTGGCTGCGCCGGAATCCGTCTACGCCGTCGGCGGGCGTTCCGTGAGCCACCCGGACGTGACCCGCGGGGTCGAGTGCGGATTCGAGGTCGGGGCCGTCGAGCTGTCGACCGCGTCTGCCCAACGGCAGCCACGCCCACACGGTCTGCCTGTCGATCGCAGTGACGAGCGGCTCCCCGTCCGAGCGGAGTCGGACGGCGAGTGCCCGCGCCGTGCGGTCGAGTTCGCGCACGGTCACCTCGTCCTCGTCGGACGACCACAGGATCAGCGCGCAATGACGCTGGTCCAGGCGGTACCGGCTCTCACGTTCGAGATGTGTCGGGTCGGGTGTGCTCGACGCGAGCAGCGCGTGGATCGTGGAGGTCAGGACGTTGCTCTCCACGCCCATCCAGCGGCGACGCTCATCCTCGTACGCCTCGAACACGTATTTTGTTATCCAGTCGATGTACTCGTAGACGATGTCGGTGACGTGCCGGACCACCTGCATCGAGTCCGTCGTCGAGAGTGCGAGCTCGTCGACTTTCGCGTACACGTCGCGGAGCAGCACGCTCTGGCCTACGTGATACGCGCGGACAAGGGAGTTCGCGGGGACGTCGCGCTGGGCGAGGCGCCTGGCGTACTCGACGGCGGCGGTCGTCGGCTGAAGCCTGTCGATCGCGATGTCGTTGGCGAGCATGTGGATGATCGTCGTGACGTTGCCGTGGACGCTCGCGTCGAGCATGTCGACGAGCACGGGATCCTCGTCCAAGCCCCGGATCCGGGCGAGGATCTCGTCGGTGACCGCAGCGGTCGCGGCTCCTTCGTCCTCTCGGAGTCGGCGGGCGATCACGTGGGTGCGCGCCGTGACCTCGGCGTCGTCGATCACGGGAGCTCACCGAGTCCGCGGAGTGCCGACTGCGCGGCGTTGTACCCGCACAGCCCGTGGATGCCCGCGCCAGGCGGCGTGGACTGCGAGCAGAGGTACACGCCGGGCACGCCCGTCCGGTACGGGTCGAGGGCGGCCCGCGGTCGCAGCAGGGTCTGCAGGCCCGCATTCGATCCGCCGAGGATGTCTCCCCCGACATAGTTCCGGTTCTTGTCGGTCATTCCGGCCACCGACGTGACATGCGTCGCGACGACGACATCGCGGAAGCCGGGGGCGAACCGCTCGATCTGCGCGATGATCGCGTCCGTCGCGTCGCCCGTGTAGCCGAACGGGACGTGAGCATAGGCCCAGATCGGATGGATGTCGCCCGCGCTGCGGGTCGGATCGGCCAGGTACTGCTGGCCGACGAGGACGAACGGCCGGTCGGGCATCGAGCCGGTGGCGCGCAGGCGTTCGGACTCCCGGATCTCGGCGAAGTCGCCGCCGAGGTGGACGGTGCCCGCCCGCCCGCATGCCGGATCGGTCCACGGGATGCCGCCGCGCACCGCGAAGTCGACTTTGAACGCCGACGACCCCATGCGGTACCTCTCGTAGCTTCGACGGATCCGGCCGGGCATCTCGTCGCCGTACAGGGACAGCACCTGCGCGGGGGAGAGGTCGAGCATCACGATGTCGGCGTCGGGGATGTCGCGGCGTCGCAGGACCGGGGTTCCGGTGGTGATCGACCCGCCCGCCTCGACGAGCGCCGCCGCCACGGCCTTCGTGATGGCTCCGGATCCGCCCTCGGCGACCGGCCAACCGTAGCGGTGACCGCTCGCACCGATCATCAGGCCGAGGGATGCGGTCATCGGACGGTCGAGGCGGGTGTAGATGTGCGCGGCGATCCCGCCGAACAGCGCGCGGCCCTGCGCGGTGCGGAACACCCGCGCCAGAACGCTGGCGGGAAGCAGCGCGCGCGGGCCGAACAATCCGAGTTTGACCGGATGCGACGGCACGTTCGCGATCGGCCGGAGCAGGTCGTGGGCGAGGTCGTCGAAGTTGCGGGCAACGTCGCCGAACACCGCCTTCCACCGCCCGCCGTCCGCGCCGAGGCCCGCGGCCGTCTCATCGATGGACCGGTGCAGAAGCGCGGTCGAGGCGTCGTCGAGCGGGTGAGCGCAGTCGATCTCGGGCCACAGCCAGCGCAGGCCGTACGACTCGAGGTCGACCTCCTTCCAGAACGGTGAACCGACGCCCATCGGGTGGAACGCCGAACACACGTCGTGGATGACGCCGGGGAGCGTGTACTCGGCCGATCGGGCTCCGCCGCCGATGTCGTCGTTGGCTTCGAGGACCTGGACGTCGACGCCGTTGCGGGCGAGGTGGAGACCGGCGGCGAGCCCGTTGGGCCCGCCGCCGACGATGACCGCCTCGGTCATCGGGCAGCCGTCTCACGAGCCGCGGTGGCCTGAGCGAACCTCGACCCGGCGAGCGGGGCGACATCGGCGCGCGAGTGCACGTCGAACGGTATCGGTCCGTTCGGCAGCCACGGCTGTTCGTTGATCGCGTCGGTGACCTTGTAGGTGCCGCGTTCGACCACACCGAGCGCGGCGTCGATGATCTGGTACTCCTGGGTGCCCTTGTGGATGGGCTGCGACTCGATCCACGCGACGATGAACTCTCCCGGTGCGAAGTCGCAGCGCCGCTGCAGCGCATCGATGAGGTGCTTGTTGTGGAAGTGACCGTCGCCGAAGTTGAAGCCGAGGATCGAGTTGCACGAGAACTCGGCCTCGCGCAGCGTGTAGGTGTTGATGTCGTCGCCGAGTTCGCGCTGCATCAGGGAGAAGAGTGCGCGTCCCTGGCTGTGCAGCGAACGCCAGCCCATGAGCTGGTGCATCACGACGTCGGCCACGTCGGGCGGGTAGCTGCCGAGCAACTGCGTGCGCGTGTTCTGTGCTCCACGGACAACGAACTCCTCCAACTTCTCCTCGGCGCCGGGTGCGAACGCCCACGTCGCGGACGCCCAGTTACCTGCATATTGCCGCATCGACGGGAGGAACGAGACCAGGTCGGGACGGAGATTGCCGAGGATCGGGAAGAACAGCATCACGGCCGCGGCGATGACCACGGCCCACTGCGTCGTGGCGTCGGTGACGGCGAACCCGTCCCACGCGGGGAATCCCCAGAACAGGAAGACCGCGGCGTACGCGAACAGGATGTTCCACTCGAGCGGGACGGCCAGCGGGAACGTCGAGAAGATGAACAGGTGGAAGGCGACCATCAGCACCACAGCGCAGAGCGTGAGCGTCTTGTTCGTCGAGAACAACAGGACCAGCGGGGTGAACACCTCGACGACGGTGCCGAGGATGTGGCCCACGCCGCCGGCCAGGACGGACGGGCGCATGTCGTCGGGGAAGCGTCGGTAGTGGGCGCGTTTGACTCCCTTGAACGGCAGCCACGGCGTGTTCGACAGCATCGGCGGGATCACCATCGAGAAATGGTGGCCCATCTTGGAGACGCCCGCGCCCACCCACACGATCACGATGAGGAGTTTGAGCGAGACGATCATGTCGACGAACGGCATGACGGCGAAGAACACGACGGCGGGCAGATACTGCTCGGAACGTCCGCCGAGGAACACGACCTTGTCGCGCAGTCCCATGGCGATGACCATCACGATCAGCGGGTACAACGCTGCGGGGTTCACCAGGCCCGCGGCGTCGGGCATCCACGCGGTCAGGGTCCGATTGTCGACGGACGGGAGCACCAGTGCGACGACGATGTTGACCAGTATCGCCGCATAGAGGGCGACGTCGAACAGGGTGCGGCGGTCGCCCGCGGTGAACGGGACCTTGCCCGGCCACGGGGCCATCCGAAGGGTGTTCGGCCTGAGCCAGAAGTGGAAGCCGCCGGTCATCGGCTTGAAGTGGCCCGCGAGCGGTCCCCACGAGCCGCCGAGCCCGAGGATCTCCAGGAGCATCGTCCACAGGACGAGCTTCTGGTAGACGATCGGCTGGTCCCACCAGCTGCCGACGTCGAACACCCCGAGGCCCGACGTCATGGTGGCGATGGCGACGCCCGCCGCGATGTGCAGCACGGCCACCTTGACCAGGTAGATGATGTTGAGGATCTTCGGTGTGCCGAAGCCGTACTCGGCCCAGTGGGCTCCGAGGACGCGCAGCCGGTCCATGAACGGCCTGTCGAGGAATGTCTCCGGGTCGACGGGTGGGAAGTTGGGTTTGAGGAGTCCCATGACGTGCTCCGATCTGTGCGGGGTGGATGGCGGTGTGTCAGGCGTCGACGGCGCTGCGGGTGCGCTGCCGGAGCGACGGCTTGTCGATCTTCCCCACCGGGTTGCGGGGGAGCGTGTCGACGAGGTGGATCTCGGTGGGGCGCTTGGCCTTTGTGAGGATCGCGTGCAGGTGGTCGGCGAGGTCCGCGGAGTCGAGGGCCGTGTCGGGGTAGGCGACGACGAACGCGATCGGCACTTCGCCGAGGATCGTGTGGGGGCCGCCGACGACTGCGCATTCGAGGACGGCGGGGTGGGTGGCGATCGCCGCCTCGATCTCTTTCGGGTAGACGTTCTCGCCGCCGCGGATGATCATGTCCTTGATGCGGTCGACGATCGACAGGTAGCCGTCGGTGTCGAGGATTCCGATGTCGCCGGTGTGGAGGCGCCCGTCGATGATCGTCGACGCGGTGGCGTCGGGCCGGTGGAGGTAGCCGCGCATCACGTTGGGGCCGGAGATCACGACCTCGCCGCGTTCGCCGGTCGGGACGGGGCGGCCGTCGGCGTCGACGACGGCGATGCGCTGGCCGTCGAGGGCGACGCCGACGGTGCCGAGTTTGCGCACGCCGTTGCGTGGATTGCACGCGGACACGCATGTCCCCTCGGTCAGTCCGTACCCTTCGACGATCGTGACGCCGAGACTCGACTCGGCCGCGTCGAGCAGTTCCTTCGATATCGGGGCGGCGCCGCAGATCGCGAAGTCGAGGCTGCTCACGTCGGCGGTCGCGATGTCGGGCGACGCTGTCAGCAGCGCGTAGATCGTCGGGACCGCGGAGAAGTACGTTGGCCGGAGGGTGGCGACGTCCGCGAAGAACCGGCTGACCGAGAACGCGCCGGTGATGCTCAACTGTCCGCCGACGAGCATCATCGGCAGGAAGCTCGCATACAGTGCGTTCGAGTGGAACAACGGCAGGATCAGGAGGGCGTGGTCGTCGGCGTCGACCTCGACATGACGTGCGACGGCCGCCGCCATGTACGCGGCGTTCGCGTGGGTCTGCTCGACGCCCTTCGGCGAGCCGGTCGAGCCGGAGGTGTAGATGATCAGCGCGACGTCCTCGCCCGCGGGTTCCTCGGGGACGATCCACGCGGGGTCGGGTGTGGTCGGCAGATCGTCGGGATCGACGTCGACCCGCGTCGTCGAGCGTCCCGGCGTGCGGCCGACCACGACGCGGACGTTCGCGTCGTCGAGTTGGTAGTCGGCCTCGGTCGCAGTGAATCCCGGATTGACGGGAGTCGCGGCCGCCCCGAGCCGCCACGCGGCCATGATCGTCACCAGGAGTTCCACGCGGTTCGGCAGAAATGTGGCGACGACGTCGCCCCGCTTCACGCCGAGGGACTGCAGGTGCTGTGCCGCGGCGTCGACCCGGTCGGCGAACTCTCGGTAGGTGAGCTCGGTGCGGTCGTCGCGGACGCACGGGCGGTCGCCGCGGTCGGCGAGCTGCCAGGCGAAGTATCCGGTGGTGGTCACTGAGCACGTCCTTTCAGATGCTGTGACCACTGACACTATGGATGTGTGATGTGACCTGATACGGCCTGTGGGGCCAGACTTTTCGGGCATGTTTGTGCCCGGAGGACAACGACCCGCGGGTCAGGCATTCGTCACGAGTGCAGGGTCTGCCGCCTGTGCAGGGTGGCCGCGATCCCGCCGGCCGCGGCGCGGACGGAGCCGGCGTGCGGTTCGGGGCGGTAGCGGGAGAGCGGCCCGGTCACGCTGACGGCGGCGACGACGTCGTTGGTCCCGACGTCGAGGATCGGAGCGGCCACGCACGCGATGCCACGGGTCGACTCCTCGTACTCGTAGGCGACGCCGGTCTCACGAGCCGTGTCGAGTTGAGCGGCCAGGATTCCGGGTGCGACGATCGTCCGCTGCGACAGCCGGATCAGCGGGCCGCCGAGCACCTCCCGACGCAACGACGAGTCGGCATGGGCGAGGAGGGCTTTGCCGATGCCGGTGCAGTGCAGGGGCATGCGGCCTCCGGTGCGGGACGGTGCGCTGGCTTGCCGGTGCCCGCCGATCTTCGCCACGTACATCACCTCGCGACCGTCGAGGACGCCAAGGTGAACGGTCTCGCGGGTCCGCTGGTACAGGTCTTGCAGGAACGGCATGGCGATCTCCAGCAGACTGCGTTCGACCGACGCCCGCATGCCGAGTTCGAACAGTCCGCCCGAAAGCCGGTATCCGTTGTCCGTGCGGTCGAGCATGCGGGCCTCGACGAGTTCGCCCGCGAGCCGGTGCGTCGTCGCCTTGTGCAGACCCGTCCGCCGGACGATCTCGGCGAGCGGGAGGTCGTGGTCGTCGACGGTGAACGCCCGCAGGATCAGCATCACCTTCCCGATGACCGTCGGGGTCGCGTCTGCGCTGCTCACGTGCCGATTCTATCCGACCGTATCGCTGAGCGAGACGAAAGTCTTGGCACCCAACCGTCGTGGGGTGACGATCGTCTCATGACATATCCCACCCCAGCAGTCGAGGCCGAGGAGCAGGCTGCCGAACGTCTGCTGACGGCCTTGCAGACCAGAACGGCATGCACTCCCGTCCGCGACCTCATCGGCCCCGTCGACCTGCCCGCCGCCTACCGCGTCCAGGAGAAGCTCACCGCGGGCCGCGTCGCGGGCGGCGCCCGCATCGTCGGACGCAAGATCGGCCTCACGTCGAAGGCCGTGCAGGACCAGATGGGAGTCGACCAGCCCGACTTCGGCGTCCTGTTCGACGACATGGCGTACGTCGGCGGCGACGACGTGCCGATGAATCGCCTGCTGCAGCCCAAGGCGGAGGCCGAGGTCGCGTTCGTGCTCAAGAAGGACTTGGCCGACGGCCCGCTCGACATCGACCAGATCCGTGACGCCATCGACTACGGGATGGCAGCCATCGAGGTGTGCGACAGCCGGATCGACGGCTGGGACATCAAGTTCGCCGACACCGTCGCCGACAACGCGTCCTCGGGTGTGTACGTCCTCGACGAGTCGACGAAGACGCTCGACGACTTCTCGCCGGTCGACGTCGGCATGCGGATGCTGATCAACGGGGAGGAGGTGTCGACCGGCAACGGTGCGGCATGTCTCGGCGATCCCCTCAACGCCGTCGCGTGGCTCGCCAAGGCGGCCCGCGATTTCGGCGAACCGCTTCGCGCGGGTCAGGTGATCCTGTCCGGCGCACTCGGTCCCATGCGACCGATCGAATCGGGTGACGAGGTGACCGTGGAGATCACCGGACTCGGCACGGTCACCGCGACATTCACTGAAGGAGACTGAAGAATGAGCAAGAAGACGAAGGTCGCCATCATCGGCTCGGGCAACATCGGCACCGACCTGATGATCAAGGTGATCCGCACCGCCAAGCATCTCGAGATGGGTGCGATGGTCGGCATCGACCCCGATTCGGACGGCCTCGCGCGCGCCGCCCGCATGGGTGTCCCGACGACCCACGAGGGGGTCGAGGGCCTGGTCAAGATGCCGAACTTCGACGAGATCGAGATCATCTTCGACGCGACGTCGGCCAAGGCCCACGAGTACAACGCGTCGATCCTGCAGCCGCTGGGCAAGCGGCTCGTCGACCTGACGCCCGCCGCGATCGGCCCGTACGTGGTGCCCGCGGTGAACATCGACGCGCATCTCGACGCGCAGAACGTCAACATGGTGACGTGCGGCGGTCAGGCGACGATCCCGATCGTCGCGGCGGTGTCGCGCGTCGCGCCGGTCGCGTACGCGGAGATCGTCGCATCCATCGCGTCGAAGTCGGCAGGCCCCGGCACTCGCGCCAACATCGACGAGTTCACCGAGACCACGTCGAACGCCATCAAGTCGGTCGGCGGCGCGGCCAACGGCAAGGCGATCATCATCATGAACCCGGCCGAACCGCCGCTCATCATGCGCGACACCGTCTACGCCCTGGTCGACGCGCCCGACCTCGACACGCAGGACCAGATCCGGAACTCGGTGGAGAAGATGGTCGCCGACGTGTCGGCGTACGTCCCCGGCTACCGGCTCAAGCAGAAAGTCCAGATCAACCCGATCGACGAGTCGTCGCCGGTCCAGACCCTGATGGCGGAGGAGCCCGAAGCCGCCCCGACTCACCAGGTGTCGGTGTTCCTCGAAGTGGAGGGCGCCGCCCACTACCTCCCCGCCTACGCGGGCAATCTCGACATCATGACCTCCGCGGGCCTGCAGTACGCCGAGCGGATCGCCGCAGTCGCGGCACAGGAGACTGCAGACTCTGAAGGAGCAGGCGCATGACCAAGATCTTCGTCCAGGACGTCACCCTGCGTGACGGCATGCACGCCATCCGCCACCAGATCAGCACCGACGACGTCAAGCGCATCGTCAGCGCCCTCGACGATGCGGGCGTCGACGCCATCGAGGTGGCGCACGGCGACGGTCTCGCGGGCGGTTCGGTGAACTACGGCCCCGGTTCGAACACCGACTGGGAGTGGATCGAGGCGGCCGCGAGCGTTCTCAAGAACGCCCGTCTGACCACGCTGCTGCTCCCGGGCGTCGGCACCGTCGAACACCTCCAGCGCGCCTGGGACCTCGGGGTCCGCTCGGTCCGCGTCGCCACGCACTGCACCGAGGCCGACGTCTCCGCTCAGCACATCGCGGCCGCGCGCGAGATCGGCATGGACGTGTCGGGCTTCCTGATGCTCTCGCACATGTCGGAGCCGGAGAAGCTCGCGCAGCAGGCCAAGCTGATGGAGTCGTACGGCGCGCACTGCGTGTACATCACCGATTCCGGCGGTCGTCTCACCATGAACGACGTGGTCGCCCGCGTGAAGGCGTACCGCGACGTGCTGGACCCGGAGACACAGATCGGCATCCACGCGCACGAGAACCTGTCGATGTCGGTCGCGAACTCCGTCGTCGCCGTCGAGAACGGCGTGTACCGCGTCGACGCGTCGCTCGCCGGTCATGGCGCCGGTGCGGGCAACTGCCCGATCGAGCCGTTCGTCGCCGTCGCGAACCTGTCGGGCTTCGAGCACGGCTGCGACCTCAACAAGCTCGAGGACGCGGCCGACGACATCGTCCGCCCGCTGCAGGACCGCCCGGTGCGCGTGGACCGCGAGACGCTGACCCTGGGCTACGCGGGCGTCTACTCGTCGTTCCTGCGGCACGCCGAGGCGGCCGCGCGCCGCTACGAGCTCGACGTCCGCGACATCCTCACGGTCTGCGGCGAGCGTCGACTCGTCGGCGGCCAGGAGGACATGATCGTCGACATCGCCCTCACCCTCGTCGAGGAACGCGACAACGCCGAGGCCGCCGCCTCGTAGCGCTTCGCCATTCGCGACCCCACCTGCTCAAAGGAGCAGGTGGGGTCGCTCGGTAGAGCGGGTTGGGTGCGCTCCGGGAGGTGGTCAGTCCGTCGGCGTGACTGCGATACGCACGGCACGACCGGGGTCGGCGCTCACGTGGACGCCGGGTTCGACGGACGGAAAGCCGCCGGCCGCGAGGGCGTCGGATACGTCGGCCGTCGAGGTGACGGCGATGTCGATCACGGGGACCGCGGACGTTCCTTCGGTGGCCGTCGGCCCGACGTGGGTCACGCTGCCGGCGTTTCCGCCGACGAGGGCCCACACGCGGTTCACTACGCGTGCGCCGAGGGCGGCCCACGTGGGGTCGTAGTCGACGACCTCGGTCGGGAGTGCGGCGGCGACTCCGGCGGCCACGTTGTCGCGCAGGGGGATCAAGCGGTCGTTCCACACGGCCAGGGCCTGGGCGGCGAGAGCTTCCTGGGTGCCGGTGTTGTCGAGCCAGACGTCGGCGACGGCACGGCGCTGCTCGTCTGTCGCCTGCGCCGCGATACGGGCGCGAGCGTCGTCGGCGTCCATGCCGCGGAGCGTCGTCAGCCGATCGAAACGCACGTCGGCATCCGCGTGGACGACGGCGACGAGGTGATAGAACGGCGCCATGTGGCCCTCGACGAGAAGCGGGACGTCGTGCAGGATGATCGCGTCGGCGGGCGCCGCGTCGGTCAGTTCTTGAGTGCGCGCACCGATCAGCGGGTGGGTGATGCCGTTCAGCTTCTGCCTGGACTCGTCGTCGACGAAGGCTTTCGCGGCGAGCGCGGGACGATCGAGCGCACCGTCCGCATCGAGGATCCCCTGGCCGAACGCCTCGACGAGCTGAGCCAAACCGGGAGTTCCGGGGGCGACCACTTCACGCGCGATCTTGTCGGCGTCGACGTGATACGCCCCGCGCTCGATGAATGTCTTCGCCACAGTCGATTTGCCCGCGCCGATTCCGCCGGTGAGTCCCACTCTGATCACGCCTGCCAGTGTGTCAGAGATCGATGCTCGCGCGAGTGGCACCTCAGCAAGCATGCGACACCCTGATCGTCCGGCGAGTGGCCCGTTCGGATGATTGGATGGGGGACATGTCGGTGAAACCGCGTTTGCCCGCAGTCGTCGTGGTGCTCATGGTCGTCCTGATCATGGTGGCGGCAGTCGTCGTGTGGCCGCGGGGGTGTGCCGAGGAGCCGACTAGGTCGGGAAACAGCCTCGTCGAGTCGATGCCCGACGCTCCGACCGAACAGTGGCGGCAGACTGCGGCGGACCTGTTCGGTGACGACGTCGCCATCTGGAGGCTCAATGTCGAGGCGTACGGCCGCGGAGTCGTAGTCGTACACGGAGTTCCGCAAGAATTGGGGCACAAGGCGGCAACCGTTGGGTGTCGATGCGAGGACCGGCCGGACTCTCTGGAAGCATCCGAGGCTGTCCGACGGTCAGCGGTGCGCCATCGGTGCCCGCGGACGATTGGCGTGTGCGAGCAACGTCCGGATCGACGGCGCTGTCGCGACGAAAGTGGACGTCCTCGACGTGCGCACAGGCGACGAGATCGCATCGCGGGTGATTCGCCTGCCTGGTTACTCGACGATCGCTGCGGCAGGCGACGGTTTTGTCGTTGTGGTGGTCGGCACTGCCCGTATCGGCATACCGTCCGAGATGCGTCCCGGAGCCGGTGTGGTCACAACGATCATGTCGTCGGTAGATCTGCCAGACCAGCGAGGCAGGATTGTCGGTTTCACCGCGGACGGCGATGAGCGATGGTCGCTGGACCTTCCGGTCAACCACATCGAGATGCAGGCTGCGATCGGTGCCGACACGGTCGCAGTCCAGGACGTCAAAGGCCACGGTTTCTCGATCTACAACGCGGAATCCGGCGAGCAGATCCACACCAGTCGAAGCGGTCGCGATCTGTTCCTCCTGTACGACGGCGGATTCGCGATCGGAACCGGACGTTTCACGATCGATTCCCGCGTCGAGTTCTTCGACGCCCGAGGTCGGCGAACGGGAGTCTTGGACGGTTGGCAGTTGGCGACGTACAGCGCGTGGGACGGCAGCGCGGTGTCCCGTAGGGACCAGCTTCCAGTGCTCCGCGTCGGGAACCCCGCCCTCGGGGTCGCGTCGGCCGACACCTCCGATGTGCGGTGGATCGTCGACGGTCGCTTCGACTCGGTCCGTCCCGTCGGGGACAGGTTCTTGATGACGAACACCGACGACGCGTACTCGGCCGACGGGTACAAGCGATCGTGGGGGATCGTCGATTCCGGAACTGGCGTCGGGAAGGAGATCACCACGATCGGGTTCGGCCGCCACGCTGTCGCGTTCGACGGTGACCGGATCCTGTTCACCGGAGACCCGAGAATCGACCAGGTGCCGAACGTTCCGTGGCTGACCGCGATCGACGTACGAACCGCCAGACAGGAATGGACCCTGAGACCCGCCGATCACGAGTCGACATGGACGACGGCCGGGCCATTCCTGTTCCTCATGGAGCAGACTGGTACGCCCTCCATCGCGCGCTACGCGTCGTAGAACCGCTGCGGGTCGAGGGCGGAGAGCGGGGTCCAGCGCGGGATCGCCGATGATTCGACGGGGGCGTCGGACGCGTCGTGGAACCCGGTCAGCTGGAGGGCGACGACGGGGTTCTCGTCAACCCTGCGAACGGTCTCGTACAGGAGCGTCAGGACGTGGATGCAGCGCGCAGTTCGGGCCGAACACGAGCAGTCGACGACAGTCAGCTCGGGTGTGCAGGCCAGTGCTCGGTGCGCATCGTCGGTCAGCGCGGCTGCCGTCGGCGACGGTCCGACGATGGACGTGAGACGGTCTGCGACCGCCCGTTCCATCGGCGCGAACTCGAGGTAGGCGACAGACGCCGACCCGCCGCGCGCGACGGTCCCACGGATCAACCGGCCCTCGACGACGACGGCCGACACGGCGGTGCGCGCCAGGCTGCGGGCTCGGGGGAGCATCGGTTCGGGTCTGGTGATCGACGTCGGTTCGACGAGCCGCAAGAAGTCTCGGCCCCATCGGGTGTAGCCGTACTCGGCGTTCGGGTTGGTCATGCGGTCTCCTGACGATTGCGGCGCAGCACTTCGATCAGCCGGTCGTCGGACAGGTCCGTCAGGAGGGACAGGGCTCCGGCGTCCGCGTCGAGGTCGAGCGCCGACTTGCGGTCGTGCATCGCCGCGATGTGCTCTTCGACGGTGCCCGCGCTCGTGAGAGTGGTGACGGTGACGACCCGGTCCTGACCGATCCGGTGCACACGGTCGGTGGCCTGCGCTTCGACGGCGGGATTCCACCAGCGGTCGAAGTGGACGACGTCGGCGGCACGGGTCAACGTCAGACCGGTGCCTGCCGCCTTCAGACTCGCGACGAGGACGCCGCAGCCGTGGCCCGCCTGGTAGTCGTCGACGATCCGGTCACGGTCGGCGCGAGACAGCCCGCCGTGGAGGAACGGGACCGGAGCGTCGAGCACGGAGCCCAAGTGCGCGGCCAACAGATCGCCCGTCTCGCGGTACTGCGTGAACACGACTGTCGGGCAGTCGTTCTCAAGATTCGTGACGACGATGTCGGTCGCGACGTCGAGTTTGCCCGAACGTCCCTCGAGATCGTCCGGACGTCCGGCTCCGACCAGCGTCGGATGATTGCACACCTGCTTCAACCTGGTCAGGGCCGCGAGGATCGCGCCGCGCCTGCCGATGCCGTCACCGAACCCGTCGTCCTCCGCCCGGTCGAGGATCGCATCGTAGAGTCGGCCCTGCTCGTCCGACAGGTCGCACTCCACGTCGGAGTGGATCTTCGGACCCAGGTTCGCCGCCACGTCGGCCTTGGTCCGCCTC
Organism: Gordonia spumicola; assembly: GCF_009932475.1. Lineage (GTDB taxonomy): Bacteria > Actinomycetota > Actinomycetes > Mycobacteriales > Mycobacteriaceae > Gordonia > Gordonia spumicola. The sequence continues at coordinate 1,523,611 of NZ_BJOV01000005.1, read as the reverse complement.
AGGACTCGACCCGAGATCGCGTCGTGCAACCGGAGTTTCGCGTCCGACGACCCGGCGAGGATCGGCGACGCGTACCGCCTGCGGAACAGGGCCCGGTTGCCGAACTCGACGGGAGCGACGAGATTCAGCAGCGACCACAGCTCGTCCAGCGAGTTCTCGACCGGCGTGCCGGTCAGCGCGATCGTCGCGTCCGCGCGGAGGCGACGGGCAGCCTTCGACACCTGCGTCCGCGAGTTCTTCAACGCCTGAGCCTCGTCGAACACGACGCGCGACCACGGGACCGACGCCAGCGCCTCGGTGTGACGGCGCAGCATGGGGTAACCCGTTACGACGATAGTCGGCACATCGGCGTCGAGGTCGGGGAGCGGACCCCCGCGATAGTCGGCGGCCCGCAGCGAATCGGGTGCCCATCGGCGGATCTCGCGGAGCCAGTTCGTGACGAGACCGGTCGGCCCGACCACCAGGCTGGGACCCGATGACCGCAGCGCGAGATGTCCGATCGCCTGCAGTGTCTTGCCGAGGCCCATCTCATCGGCGAGTACGCCGCCGCCGTCCGAACAGACCTCGTCGAGCCACGAGATCCCCCGCAGCTGGTATGGGCGCAGGTCGGCGGTGAGACGCGCGGCGAGATCGGCCCGCGCGGCGACGGTCGCCGAGAACGTCTGGCGCGCATAGGCTTCCGAGGTGACGGCGTCGCCGACAGCGTTGAGGACGGCGTGCGCCGACGCAGGCAGTCGTTCGTCGGACGCCGGATCGTCCCGGATCGTGCGCCACGCGGTCAAGGACGCGGAGCGGCCGTCGGGGAGATCCGCGACGTCCACGATCCGATGCGCGACGGCGGACGCCACCAGCGTCCGGTCTCGACCGAAACCGACGGGCAGAGGTATCCGGAGGGCAGGGGTGTCCGGTGCGGGCTCCTCACCTGTCCATATCGCGAAGGCATGACGGTCAGTCAGATAGGTGGCGTTCACGGAGGGGGTCGGAGCGGGCAGGATGCTTCCTCCAGATCGACGTGTGGCGGGCGGAACGCGCATTCTACTGTATATGTGATAGAAAAGCGCACGGTCCCGGCGCGATGGCGCCGGGACCGTGCGACGAACGGGCGGTGGGATCACTGCCAGGTGTAGTCACCCTTGATCTCGGCGCAGAACGAGATGCTCTTGGCCGGGTCGGTGCGGATCTGGTAGTTGAGCTGCTTCTGCTTGGCAGAGTCGGTGCAGTTCGGCGCCGTCGAGGAGTCCGCCCGTTCGGTGATCTCGTAGATCGCGGTCATCATCGACGACGTCTCCGAGCAGGACACGGTCTCGAGGTTCATCCCCATCGAGATCGAGTTCTCCTTGTAGCAACTGTTGCGCTGATAGTTCGGGATCAGGCACGAGACGTTGTCGCTCGCACCGGAGCCGTACTCGTAGACGTACGAGTCGTAGCCGGCGTTCTTGCACTCGTCGCTCGATCCGAGCGTGGCTCCGACGATGTAGGTGAACGTCGAAGTGTCGTCGCAGTCCGCCTTCTTCGTCTCGACATTCATCGAGCTGTCGGTGCTCGACACCGTGATGCACGACCCGACCGGGCTCGAATCGACGCTGGTGCCGCTGTCCTTGTCCTTGAAGACCTGCGTCGCGACGATCCCGACCACGATGACGGCCGCGAGGACGCCGATCGGGATGAGGATGCGCTTGAGCTGGCTCTGGCGAGGCGGCTGCGGGACCGGCGGGAACCCGCCGGGCTGGGGCTGACCGGGCTGGGGCTGACCGGCGAACGGCTGGCCGGGTCCGGCACCGTACGCGCCGGTCGGGGCGGGGGTCGGCTGTCCGTACACCGGCTGGCCCGGCTGCTCGGGGAGCGGCTGGCCTTGGGCGCCGAACGGATTGCCGGGTGCGCTCGGCTGTCCCGGCTGGCCGGGCGGGGGCGTCGTCATATCGATGAACTTTCCTGTGTGTCAGATGAGAGATTCATCCAGAAGTGTGACATACGTTCGGATGAACCGGTCATCGCCAGACGTAGTCGCCCAGAATCTCCTGGCAGACGCTCACCTGTTGCATCGGAGAAGTCCGGATCTCGTAGGTAGAGGCACGGAGTCTGTCCGAACCCGAGCAGTTCGGAACCGATCCCGACGAGGTCCGCTCGGTGACCCGGAAGATCGCCACGCTGTCGGTCGATCCCCGGCTGCACGAGGATGTGGTCAAGTCGATGCCCACCACCGAATGCGGCAGCGAATAGCATCGTCCCACCTGGTAGTTCGGGATGAGGCACAACGTGCGTCCGCCGTCATCGCTCTCGATCACCGAGAACTGGTAGTGCGCGTCGTCGCAGGCGTCACTCGAGGCGACCGTCGCTCCGATGATGTACGTCAGCCGACCCGTCGAATCGCAGTCGGCGGAGACCGTCGTGACCGACGTCGATCCGCGGACCGACAGGCAGGTCCCGACGGCCGGGGACGCTCCGGTGGCGGCCCTGCCGGCAGAAGTGGTCGCGGACACCGAGGCCGATGTCGTCGTGGTCTCCGCGCCGTCACCGCTGAACGCGAACAACGCGATGAGCCCGGCGATCGCCGCGACAGTCAGCACCGAGACGATCACGATGACGACCTTCATCGAGCGGTTGTCCCCGGGAGTGGGAACGCCGGGCGTCGGATAGGCCGGTTGACCGTGCTGGGGCCCACCGTAGAGCGCCTGACCGTACGGATTGTGGCTGTACGGCGTCTGCCCGTACGCGGACTGGCCCTCGGGCCACTGACTGTAGGCCTGGGCGCTCGGCTGCGGTCGGCCGACCTGGGTCTGGTCGTGGTCTCCGGGCTGTTGCGGAAACGGTCGACCGGGCGGCGTCGTCATTCGTCACAGTCTGGCATGACCGACTGGTCTCGATCGAGCCAGGTGAGGGGTTCGCCGACCTGCGCGTCGAGCCACGCCTGGACGTCGCCGACGGCGGCCGCACCGGTGAGCGCGCGCATGGCGATCATGACCGCGCTCTCGCACTGCGACGTGGTGAGCAATCCGGCCGCGTGGGCCGCGAACAACTCGTCGACGTCCACCAACTCGAGCCGACGCCCGGGGACGTCGATGAGATCGAGATACCAGTCCGTCGAATGCCATCGCCCGTCGGCGTCCGGTCCGTCGAACTCGCCGATGTCGAGGTAGAGCCGCTGACCCGTCCGATGACCGTCGACGAAGTGGAAGATGTTGGCGCGCAACCCGAGCGTCGGGAGGAGCCACACTTCGAGATGATCGAACCGGGGATGGTCGGCCGTACGCGACATGTACAGGCCGTACGAGGTCTCGCGGTACTGCTCCACCGGTCGGACGAATCCCTTGTTGTCGGTGTTCGTCATGGCGCGGACATCGAACACCTCACGCTTGGGCGGGTGCATGGCATCGCCGGTCATCATCCGACGATAGCGACTACGTTCGAGAGATGACCCTCGATCAGCCCGGCCCGTCGATCACCGCGATCACGCTCGGCGTCCGCGACGTCGGGGCCTCCGCGGCCTTCTACACCGACGGTCTCGGCTTCCGGCTGATCAACCGGATCGGTGACGACATCGCATTCGTCCAGGCGGGCCCGGCGCTGATGCTGGCGCTGTGGGACGTCGATGAGATGCCGACGGAGTACGGGGACGTCGGGCACGGGCCGCTGGCTCCGCCGATGTCCCTCGGACACAACGTCGAGGCGGCCGCCGACGTGACCGCCCTGTACCGGCGGGCGGTCGACGCCGGGGCCACCTCGATCGCGGAGCCGACCGAGCGGTCGTGGGGGCGGGGTGAGCGCCTGCGTCGCCGACCCCGACGGCTTCCGGTGGGACTTCGTCCACAACCCGGGGTTCGTCATGGCCGCAGACGGAACCATCGGCGGAGTCTGAGGTCACCCCGAGACGATGTCGGAGCCCTTCACGGTCACCGGGACCTTCGTCAGGCCGGTCGTCGCGGGCCCCTTGACCAGGGAGCCGTCGAGTGCGAACTCGCTTCCGTGGCACGGGCAGTCGAGCGCGGACCCCTGCGGAGCCACCGAACAGCCCATGTGCGGGCACCGCGTCGAGAACGCCGCGAACTCGCCTGCCGACGTCTGAGTGACGACGACGTCGCCCACCACCTTCGCGCCGCCGACGGGGACGTCCGCGGTCTTCGCGAGGACCTGACCGCCTATCGAATCGGTGGTCCCGGTGGCCGGGGCGGTCGAGTCCGCGGACGACGAGTCGTCGCTGCCGCAGGCGGAGACACCCACACCGACGGCCACGGCGGCGATCGGAGCGGCGACGAGAATCGCGCGTCTGCCGATTCCGGCTGCTTCTGCGGTGGGCTGATCGAGGTCTGTCATCGGTACTCCCGGGGCTGGTCGGAGATGAAAGTGATGCGCCACCCATTGCAGCAGCTTTGCCTGGCGATCGTCTGTGGAACGAAGTTGTCGGAGGCTGTGTCTACCCTGGACGCATGGCATTCGCAGCAGAGCAGCCGATCATCGCGCACTCGGAGTTCCGGCCGGTAGGCGACATCGAACGGTCCGGCGCCGACTTCGTCGTCGTCAGCGAATACGAGCCCGCGGGCGACCAGCCGGCAGCCATCGACGACCTCGAACAGCGCCTGAGAACGGGGGAGAAGGACATCGTCCTCCTCGGAGCCACGGGCACCGGCAAGTCGGCGACCACCGCATGGCTCATCGAGCGCGTGCAGCGTCCCACCCTGGTGATGGCTCCGAACAAGACGCTCGCCGCGCAGCTCGCCAACGAGCTTCGCGACATGCTGCCCAACAACGCCGTCGAGTACTTCGTCTCCTACTACGACTACTACCAACCAGAGGCCTACATCGCGCAGACCGACACCTACATCGAGAAGGACAGTTCGATCAACGACGACGTCGAGCGCCTCCGGCATTCGGCGACGTCGAGCCTGCTGTCGCGCCGGGACGTCGTCGTGGTCGCCTCGGTGTCGTGCATCTATGGCCTCGGCACCCCGCAGTCGTACCTCGACCGTTCCGTGGAACTGGAGGTCGGCCAGACGATCGACCGAGACGCGCTGCTCCGGCTGCTCGTCGACGTGCAGTACACGCGCAACGACATGTCGTTCACCCGCGGCGGCTTCCGGGTCCGCGGCGACACCGTCGAGATCATCCCGTCGTACGAGGAACTCGCCGTCCGCATCGAGTTCTTCGGCGACGAGGTGGAGGCGCTGTACTACCTGCACCCGCTGACCGGCGACGTCGTCCGCCAGGTCGACTCCCTGCGGATCTTCCCGGCCACCCACTACGTCGCGGGCCCGGAACGCATGGAGCGGGCCATGGCGAGCATCGAGAAGGAGCTCGAGGAACGACTCGCCGATCTCGAGGCGAAGGGAAAGCTGCTCGAGGCCCAGCGACTGCGCATGCGCACGACGTACGACCTCGAGATGATGCGTCAGGTCGGCTTCTGCTCGGGTATCGAGAACTATTCACGGCACATCGACGGCCGCGGGCCGGGCAGTGCGCCCGCGACCCTGATCGACTACTTCCCGGACGACTTCCTCCTCGTCATCGACGAGTCGCACGTGACCGTCCCGCAGATCGGCGCCATGTACGAAGGCGACATGTCGCGGAAGCGGAACCTCGTCGAGTTCGGCTTCCGTCTGCCGTCCGCCGTCGACAACAGGCCCCTGACCTGGGATGAGTTCGTCGACCGGATCGGCCAGACCGTGTACCTGTCCGCCACTCCGGGTGCATACGAGTTGGGCCAGTCCGGCGGTCAGTTCGTCGAACAGGTCATCCGTCCGACGGGCCTGCTCGACCCGGAGATCGTCGTCAAGCCGACGAAGGGGCAAATCGACGACCTGGTCCACGAGATCCGGGAACGCACGGCGCGAGACGAACGCGTCCTCGTCACCACGCTCACCAAGAAGATGTCGGAGGACCTCACCGACTATCTCCTCGAACTCGGCGTCCGCGTGCGATACCTCCATTCGGAAGTCGACACGCTGCGACGGGTCGAACTGCTCCGCCAGCTCCGCAGCGGCGAATACGACGTACTCGTCGGCATCAACCTGCTGCGCGAGGGATTGGACCTGCCCGAGGTGTCACTCGTCGCCATTCTCGACGCCGACAAGGAAGGCTTCCTGCGCTCGACGACGTCGCTTATTCAGACGATCGGCCGTGCCGCCCGAAACGTGTCCGGTCAAGTTCACATGTACGCCGACAAGATCACCGATTCGATGCAGAACGCGATCGACGAGACCGATCGTCGTCGGGCCAAACAGATCGCCTACAACAAGGAGAAGGGCGTCGACCCGCAGCCGCTGCGAAAGAAGATCGCCGACATTCTCGACCAGGTGTACGCGGAGGCGGACGACACCGTCGACGTCGGCGGATCGGGACGGAACGCGAGCCGAGGACGTCGGGCGCAGGGCGAGGTGTCGAAGTCGATCAGTGCAGGCGTGTACGAGAAGCGCGACACCGCGTCGATGCCGCGCGCCGAACTCGCCGACCTCGTTCACGAACTGACCGACCAGATGATGAATGCCGCCCGCGACTTGCAGTTCGAGTTGGCCGGTCGTCTCCGCGACGAGATCGCCGACCTGAAGAAGGAACTCCGAGGAATGGACGCCGCCGGAATCAAGTGACGGACATTGCATCGCACCCGTCTGTGGACTATGCACGACAAGTCCCTGGCAGAGCGGGAACGGCAGGGTATGTTCGTGAGCGACAAAAGAATCCACCTGGAGGGAATCTCACACATGAGCGGATACTCGACGATCGTCGTCGGCACCGACGGATCGGAATCTTCGCTGAAGGCCGTCGAGCGTGCGGGCGCCATTGCCGGTGACGCCACCGTCGTCATCGCATGCGCCTACTTCCCGAACGACGGCAAGGCCGCGAACGCCGCGTCCGACACGCTTCGCGACGAGGCTTACCAGGTCATGGGCAGTTCGCCGACCGAGGAGATCCTGCGCACGGCCAAGGAACGCGCACAGTCGGCGGGTGCGACCACCGTCGTACAGCGTGCCGTCCAGGGCGCACCGGTCGACGCGCTGCTGCAACTCGTCGTCGACGTGCAGGCCGACCTTCTCGTCGTCGGCAACAAGGGCCTCAACTCGATCGCGGGTCGTCTGCTCGGTTCGGTTCCGGCCGACGTCGCACGCAAGGCCGCCTGCGACGTGCTGATCGTCCACACGACGTAGTCTGTCCAGACTGCGACGACCTCCGGGCTCGGGATCTCCGAACCCGGGGGTCGTCGTGTGTGCGGGGAAGTCTTCGCCCGGTGATTGAGCCGGACCGGAGCGATAGCGGAGGGTCCGTGTCGAAATCTGGTGGGGTTGGCTGGGAGTCGGTGGGGTTTCGACTCGACGCCTCGGCTGGCGCCTCGGAGTCGGCTCAACCACCGGGTGACGGGCTCAGCGCTCAGGCGCGGGGAGGTCGGCGAGGTCCGGTGGAAGCGGGCGGGAGTGGACGACGATCAGCCTCTGCGTCGCTCGGGTCAGCGCGACGTACAGGTCGTTGTAGCCGCGCGGCGACTCGCTGACCAGATCGGCGGGATCGGCGAGGATCACGGTGTCGAATTCGAGTCCCTTCGCCGCGGTGATCGGATGCACCGACACGTCGGAGCCCGCGTCGGCGAGCGCTGCGCGGAGGGCGTCGGCCGTCCCGTCGGACGCGATGACCGTCGTCAGTCCCGTCCAGTCGGACGCGGCCACGAGGGCCGCGATCGACGCCGCCGGGTCGTCGGTCGCGATGGCGACCGGTTCCACACCGTTCGACCGCAGGGACGTCGGCGGAGACTGGTCGGGATTGATCCAGTCCAGGACCCGGTTCGCGTAGCGCGTGATCTCCGACGGTGTCCGATAGTTGACGGTCAGCTCATGGAGGCGCCAGCGGTCGGCCACGTACTGAGTGAAGACGTCCGACCAGGACGTGGCGCCTGCGGCGTCGCTCGTCTGGGCGGTGTCGCCGATGACCGTCATCCAACGGTTCGGAATCCGTCGCATCACCATGCGCCACGCCATCGGCGACAGTTCCTGCGCCTCATCGACGATCACGTGACCGAACGTCCAGGTCCGGTCCTCGTAGGCGCGTTCGGCCGTGGTCCGGCGTTCGGTGTGCACCTGCCGTTCGGCCAGCTGCTCGGCGTCGATGAGGTCGTACGCCATCAGGATCTCGGGGTCGAGCTCGTCTTCGAGGTCCTGGGGGGCCGAACCGGTCAGGATGTCGAGGGCGTCCTGCGCTTCGGCGAGCTGTTGACGCCACCTGGCCTTGGTGATGCGGTCGGCCTCGTCGGTGCGGTACCCGACGAGTTCGGCGAGTTCGTCGAGCAGGGGGACATCGGCGGGGGATAGATCGGCGTCGTCGCGCTGCGGCTGGGCCGGACGGAACAGCGCCGCACGGTCGGCGTCGGTCCAGCCGCGCGTCGCCTTCCGCAGGAACGACGGATCGTCGTACAGATCCCGAAGGACGGCCTGCGGCGTCAGCGTCGGCCAGAACTCGAGGACCGCGGCGGTGACGCCCGGATCGGCTTCGAGTTCGGTCCGGATGTCCTCCAGGTCGGCGGCGGTGAGCAGTTGGGAGCCGTCGAGTTCGCTCGAGCCGATCCGTTTGGCGTGGACGGCGGCGAGTTCGTCGAGTGCGGACCGCAGGAACGTCCGCTGCGCGAGATTGTGGGCCCTTCGGGTCGACCGGGCGGCCGCGCGTGCGGTCTTGATCACCTCGGCGTCGATCGGCAGGTCGTATCCGTCGAACCGGACGGTGAGGCCCGCTCCGGGGAGTGACTCGCGCCCGCGGACCGCCGCGCGGAGCACGTTGAGCATCCGTTCGTCGCCCTTGACCGCGACGGCGTCTCGCGTGTCGTGCCCGCGCGCCTTCACATCGGGGAACAGGTCGGCGACCGTCGACAGCAAGACGCCGGTCTCGCCGAGCGAGGGCAGCACTTGCCCGATGTAGCGCAGGAAGTCGTCGTTGGGCCCGAGGATGAGGACACCGCTGCGCGACAGCAGATCGCGGTGCGTGTACAGCAGGTATGCCGCGCGGTGGAGAGCGACGGCGGTCTTGCCGGTTCCCGGTCCTCCCTGCACGACGATCACGCCGCGGTGGGTGGACCGGATGATCTCGTCCTGCTCGCGTTGGATGGTCTCGACGATGTCGGTCATCTCGCCGGTTCGCGCCGCATTCAAAGCGTTGACCAGTGCCGATTCGTTGACGACGTTCGCCCCGGCTTCCTCGTCGACGATCTCGCCGGACTGCAGGTACTCGTCCGAGACACTCCTGACGCTGCGGGAGCGGGTCCGGATGTGACGGCGTCGATCGACGTCCTCCGGGGTCGCCGGGGTCGCGAGATAAAAGGGGCGGGACAGGGGAGCCCGCCAGTCGAGGAGGAGCGTCGTGTCGCGTTCGTCGTCGTCGAGGATGCCGATCCGTCCGATGCGACGGACCTCGTCGGTGCGATCGACCATGTCGAGTCGGCCGAAGTACAGGTTGTGCTCGGCCGCGTCGATCTTCGTGAGTTCGTCGGAGTACATCCGCTCGTACGACTCCCGCTCGGACAACGCCTGCGGGGTGCCCGCCGACTCTCGCAGGGTCTCGGCGAGGCGGCGGCGCGTGGTGGCGCGCATTCGGTCGAGGCGTGCGTAGACCGCGTCGAGGTGCGTCTGCTCGTCGGGGAGGCGGGGATCGGGGGTTTCGGCTGTCACAGTCGTTCCATGTTACCGGCGGACCGCGGCCGGTGGACGGGCGCAGACGTGGCGCCCGTCTCACCGCGGCATGCCGGCCGGGAGGATCAGCTCGCGATCGTCCGGCGCCATCGGCGCGTGGTGTTCGTGACGGTGTCCCCGGCCTGTGCGGCGAAGTCTCGGGTCGCGTCGACGACGTCCGGGGCACGGTCGGCGACGGTGTGGGCGATGTCCTCGGCATGCGATCTCGCCGATTCGGCGAACGATGAGACGTTGGCCGCGATGGCGTCGGTCGGCACACGGTCGGCGGCGCGGTGCGCCCATCCCTCCGCCTTGTCGACGGCGGCGGTGAGCCGATCCGGGCCCGAATCGCCCGGCAGCGCGTCGGCGATGCTCTCGCGGGCCTCGGCGAGGCGCTTGCGTCCGCGCCATCCCAGCGAGGGGCGGCCTTCGGTGTCGGCCGCGGTGATCAACGCGCCGCCGAGGAGGCCGAGGTTCTTCACGAACGCCGACTGTTTCGCGCTGCGTACGGCCGGATCGTTCTCGTTCCAGAAGTCGCTGGCGAAGACCGTCGTCGGCACGAGTGTCCCGACGAGCACGGTCGACGAGATCCGTGGCGCCTTGCCGAAGGCGAGCGCGAGACCCGCGCCGACCTGCACTGCTCCGGCGACCCGGATGACGGTCTCGGCGTCGGCGGACACTCCGTCGAGGAGGGGTTCCGCGGTGCGCGCGGGTCCGGACGGCGCGATGACGGCGTCGACTCCGGACGCTATGAACGCGGTTCCGAGCAGGGGGCGTGCGATTCGTCGAATGATCATGACATGGCCTTTCGTCTCGTCGAGCGGTGCGGAACGGCACGATGCGGCATCGACGTCGGACGAACTGGAGCGGCCTCGATCGAACGCGCCGTCCGTATCGACAGTACCGATCGATCGCCGTTCGCTGTGGATCGAACGGACTACGATGACGCTCATGGCCGACTCCGTGCACGTTCAGCAGGTGTTTCCCAATCTGAAGTACGCAGACCCGAGAGCGGCCGTCGACTTCTTGTCGTCGGCCTTCGGTTTCGACCCGCACTTCGCGGTGGAGGGCGACGACGGCGGCGTGGAGCACGCGCAGGTGCGGATCGGTTCGAACCTGGTCTTCCTCAGCCGAGACCGTGACGGTGACCGGTACGGCATGCGCGCTCCGGGGGCGCTCGGGGGCACGACCGCGGCGTTGTGCGTCCGGGTCGCCGACGACCGACTCGATGATCACCAAGCCCGCGCCGAGGCGGCGTCGGCGCGCATCCTCAATCCGATCCACCAGTCCCTCGCAGGCGTCCGTGAGTACACGTGCGCCGATCCCGAGGGACACGTGTGGACGTTCAGCAGCTACGCGGGCGAGTGAGCGGCGTCTCGACCACCACGGTTTCTGATACCTTCATCCAAGATATTTCGAGGAGAGGGATCCGCATGAACGCCGATGCGGCGGAAGCGCCCGCGAGGCGGCCCGATCCCCGCAGGGCGCGAACGCGCGGGGCGTTGATCGGCGCCGCGCGGCGGCTGCTGGCTCAAGGGCGGGTCTCGGCGAGCGTGCAGGAGATCACGGACGAGGCCGGTGTCGGCTTCGGCAGCTTCTACAACCATTTCGAGACGAAAGACGACCTTTTCGCCGAGGCCGTAGCCAGTGTCCTCGACGATTGGGGGAACCTGCGCGACGCGGTCGTCGGCGACGTCGACGATCCGGCGGAGGTCTTCGCTGTCACCTTCCGGATGATCGGACGAATGCAGCGCCGCCTGCCCGAACTCGTCCGGGTGGTCCTGCATCAGGGCGTATCGGTGCTGCTCACCGACCGAGGTCTGCGGCCTCGCGCGCTCGCGGATCTCGGCCGCGGCATCGACGTCGGGCGATTCACGGTGCCCGATGAGGAGATGGCGATGATGATGTCGGGCGGAGTGCTCCTCGGCCTCGTGCAGTTCCTCGACGCCAACCCGGATCTCGACGATGCGAGCGTCTCCGACGACTACGCCCGCCATGTACTGCTCATGCTCGGAGTGGAGAGGGCCGACGCCGACCGCATCGTGACCCTGCCCCTCCCGACGATCGAGCTTCCGGTCTGATCGGTCGGCGGTCGAATCACCACCCGCGTTCGCGCCAGTCCGAAAGATGGGGGCGTTCGGTCGCGAGCGTGGTGTCCTTGCCGTGGCCCGGGTAGACGACGGCGTCGTCGAACCGGCCGAACAGTCTCGTCTCGACGTCGCCGAGCAGGATCTCGAAGTCGCCGTCCTGCCACGTCTTGCCGACGCCGCCCGGGAACAGCGAGTCGCCGGTGAACAGGTGGACCCGTCCGGACTTCTCGGTCAGGACCAGGGCGACCGAGCCCTTGGTGTGCCCGCGGATGCCGATCACGTCGAGGGTGAGGTCGCCCACGGCGATCGTGTCGCCGTCGGAGAGCAGCCGGTCCGCGGTGATGGGGAGGTCGGGGGCGTCGTCGGCGCCGACCGCGTGCGGGACGTCCAGACCGTCGCGGACCTCCACGAGCGCCTGCCAATGATCGAAGTGGCCGTGGGTGGTGACGATCTGGCGGACCACGCCGGGCTCCTGGTCGACGAGCGCGAGCAGCACGCCCGCGTCGTTCGCGGCGTCGACGAGGAGGGCCTCTCCGGTCGCGGCGTCGGTGATCAGGTACGCGTTGTTGTCCATCGGGCCGACCGAGATCTTCACGATCGTCGCGTTGTCGAGCGTCCTGCGTTGGGCGGAGTTCTGCTGTTCGCCGTCGGGCGAGACGGTTCCGGTGTAGTCGTCGGAGACGGTGATCTGCTGGGTCATACGACCACCGTAGCTGTCGCCCCCGACACTGTCGGACCGGAATTGTCGGAGGGTCCGCGTACTGTTGTCGACCGGGGAAGCTAGTCGTGCAATGTGAGGAAATGTAGTGGTTGATCGGCTCATCGTTCGTGGCGCACGCGAGCACAATCTGCGGGGGATCGACGTCGATCTCCCGCGCGACTCGCTGATCGTCTTCACCGGACTCTCGGGTTCGGGAAAGTCGTCGTTGGCGTTCGACACCATCTTCGCCGAGGGCCAGCGTCGGTACGTCGAGTCGCTGTCGGCGTACGCGCGACAGTTCCTGGGGCAGATGGACAAGCCGGACGTCGACTTCATCGAGGGGCTGTCGCCCGCGGTGTCGATCGATCAGAAGTCGACCAACCGCAATCCGCGGTCGACGGTCGGCACCATCACCGAGGTGTACGACTACCTCCGACTCCTCTACGCGCGAGCGGGCACCGCTCACTGCCCGGTGTGCGGGGAGAAGATCGCGCGTCAGACGCCGCAGCAGATCGTCGACCAGATCCTCGCGATGGACGAGGGCACTCGCTTCCAGGTGTTGGCTCCGGTCGTCCGCACCCGGAAGGGCGAGTTCGTCGACCTCTTCGCCGATCTGCAGACACAGGGCTTCGCGCGTGCGCGGATCGACGGAGTGGTCCATCCGCTCGCCGATCCGCCGAAGCTCAAGAAGCAGGAGAAGCACGACGTCGACGTCGTGGTCGACCGACTCGTCGTGAAGCCGTCGGCCAAACAGCGTCTCACCGATTCCATCGAGACGGCGTTGCGGGTGGCCGACGGAATCGTCGTGCTCGACTTCGTCGACCTCGACGAGAACGACGCCGACCGGGAACGTCGCTTCTCGGAGAAGATGGCGTGCCCCAACTCCCACCCGATCGCGATCGACGACCTCGAACCGCGGTCGTTCTCGTTCAACTCGCCGTTCGGCGCCTGCCCGGTGTGCGACGGACTCGGCGTGCAGAAGGAGGTCGACGAGAGCCTCGTGGTCCCCGATCCCGAGACGACCCTGCGCGACGGGGCGATCGCCCCGTGGTCGAGCGGCCACAACGCGGAGTACTTCCTGCGGCTCATCGAGGGGCTCGGCGACCAGATGGGCTTCGACGTCGACACTCCGTGGAACAAGCTGCCGCGCAACGCGCGCAAGGCGCTGCTCACCGGCTCCGATCATCAGGTGCACGTCAAGTTCCGCAACCGGTACGGCCGCACACGCTCGTACTACACCGAGTTCGAGGGCGTGATGGCCTTCCTGTCGCGCCGCGCCGACGCCACCGAGTCGGAGCAGATGAAGGACCGCTACGAGGGCTACATGCGCGACGTCCCGTGCGGTTCGTGCGCGGGCACACGCCTGCGCCCGGAGATCCTCGCCGTCACGCTCGATCACCCCGACCACGGGCCGAAGTCGATCGCCGACGTGACGGCGCTGTCGGTCGCCGAATGCGCAGAGTACCTGGACGGACTGATCCTCGGCGAACGTGAGGCGGCCATCGCCGGGCGCGTTCTCAAGGAGGTCCAGGCACGCATCCGATTCCTGTTGGACGTGGGCCTGGAGTACCTGTCGCTCTCGCGCGCGGCGGGTTCGCTGTCGGGCGGCGAGGCCCAGCGCATCCGTCTGGCGACGCAGATCGGCGCGGGCCTGGCGGGCGTGCTCTACGTGCTCGACGAGCCGTCGATCGGCCTGCATCAACGCGACAACCGGAGGCTCATCGACACCCTCGTCCGGCTCCGGGACCTCGGCAACACGCTCATCGTCGTCGAGCACGACGAAGACACCATCCGGGCCGCGGACTGGATCGTCGACATCGGGCCGCGGGCGGGCGAGCACGGCGGACGGGTCGTCCACAGCGGCGACTACGCGGGGCTCCTCGCCAACACGGAGTCGTTGACGGGCGCGTACCTGTCGGGTCGCGAAGCCCTCGAGGTCCCGGCGATCCGTCGGCCGGTCGACAAGAAACGTCAGCTCACCGTCGTCGGGGCCCGCGAGAACAATCTCGACGGGATCGACGTGTCGTTCCCGCTCGGCGTCCTGACCGCAGTGACCGGCGTGTCGGGGTCCGGCAAGTCGACGCTGGTGAACGACATCCTCGCGACGGTACTGGCGAACAAGCTCAACGGCGCACGCCAGGTGCCCGGCCATCACACCCGCATCAAGGGCGTCGAACTCCTCGACAAGCTCGTCCAGGTGGACCAGTCGCCGATCGGCCGTACCCCGCGGTCGAACCCCGCCACCTACACCGGTGTGTTCGACAAGGTCCGCACCCTGTTCGCCGCCACGACCGAGGCGAAGGTCCGCGGCTACCAGCCGGGCCGGTTCTCGTTCAACGTCAAGGGCGGACGCTGCGAGGCGTGCATGGGCGAGGGCACTATCAAGATCGAGATGAACTTCCTCCCCGACGTGTACGTGCCGTGCGAGGTGTGCCACGGCGACAGGTACAACCGGGAGACGCTCGAAGTCCACTACAAGGGCAAGACGATCGCCGAAGTACTCGACATGCCGATCGACGAGGCCGCCGACTTCTTCGAGCCGGTCACCTCGATCCACCGCTACCTCAAGACCCTGGTGGATGTCGGACTCGGGTACGTGCGTCTCGGTCAGCCCGCGCCCACCCTGTCCGGCGGCGAAGCGCAGCGCGTGAAGTTGGCCGCTGAACTGCAGAAACGGTCCACCGGCCGCACGATCTACATTCTCGACGAACCGACCACCGGCCTGCATTTCGAGGACATCCGCAAGCTGCTGCTGGTGATCAACGGGCTCGTCGACAAGGGCAACACGGTGATCGTCATCGAACACAACCTCGACGTCATCAAGACCGCCGACTGGATCGTCGACATGGGTCCGGAAGGCGGCAGCGGCGGCGGCACCGTCGTCGCCCAGGGCACGCCGGAGACTGTCGCCGCGGTCGAGGCGTCGCACACGGGCGGCTTCATCGCCGAGCTGCTGCCGACCGTGGAGGCAGTCGGCTGACAGACCCGCTCGTCGTCGTGCTGAGATCCGCGGGCTGTGTGTTCGCGGACGATGAGGCGCGCGTCCTGCGGCGCTGGGCATCGGGCGCGGACGAACTCGACGACTGGACGGCCCGCAGGGTGGCCGGCGAGCCGTTGGAGCACATCGTCGGACGCGTCGAGTTCGGTGGACTCGACCTGCGTGTCGGGCCGGGCGTGTTCGTTCCGCGTCAACGTTCGCTGCTGCTGGCCGCCGCCGCCGTCGACCTCGTCGCGGAACGACCGGGTGTGTTCGTCGAGGTGTGCTGCGGGGTCGCGCCGATCGCCGCGACGGTCGCGCATCGACACCCGGCGACGTCGATCGTCGTATCCGACATCGACGTCACCGCACTCGACTTCGCGACGCTGAACGTGCCGGGCGCGACCGCGGTCCGAGGTCGATTCCTCGACGCGGTGACGGCCCCGGCGTCGGTGATCGCCGCGGTGCCTCCGTATGTGCCCGACGGGCAGGCGCGCCTGCTTCCAGGGGAGGCCGGTCACGAGGCCGCGCGGGCGCTGTTCGGCGGTTCGGACGGCCTCGACGCGGTCCGTGCACTGCTCGGCGGCGCCGCGTCACGGCTGGTGGACGGCGGCGCGATCGCGGTGGAGATGCACCGCGACCAGACGACCTCCGCCGCGGCCCACGCGGCCCGCCACGGCCTGCACACGCGGACGGTGCACGCCGAGGACCGCCAGACCGCGGTACTCATCGGCACGAAGCCGGAGAGAGTCACGGTCCGGCGGCGAACGACCGATACCCGCGTGTGAGGTTCCAGGCCTACGATGACGTTCATGACGAGCCGATGGCGGTGGAGCTGCGTGATCGCGGTGGTCGTCGCGCTGTGCGGTGTCGCACCGGCGGCGGCGTCGCCGATCACGTACAGCTTCGCGGACGGGATCCGCGCCGAACTGCAGAATCCGGGCGGATCCCTGCCCGGTACGAACGACTTCTCCTGCCGACCGAGTGCGCGGCACCCACGACCGGTGATGCTCCTGCACGGCAGTGGGGGCGGACGGCAGACGAACTGGGCGACCCTCGCCGCGGTCCTCGTCCGTGACGGGTACTGCGTGTTCGCGCCGACGTACGGAGCCTTGTCGACGGTGTGGCCCGCGTCGGCGCTCGGTGGACTCGGGCCGAAGATCGACAGCGCGTGGGACGTCAAACTGTTCGCCGACAAGGTGCTCGCCGCGACGGGATCTCCGCAGCTCGACGTCGTCGGGCACTCGCTCGGGACGGAGATACCCACGTACTGGATGAAGTACCTCGGCGGACGCGGGAAAGTGGCGCACTACGTCTCGCTCGCGCCGTACTGGCGGCAGGGGCCGGACGACGACGATGCCCGCGGCGAGTCGATCTCGGCGTTCCGCGCGATGCTCGGCATCGCCGAACCCACGCGGCCGACGTGTCCTGAATGCACGACGCCACCCGCCGATCTGAACTTCAATCGGGCCGTCCGGCTGCCGACGCCGTACCTGCCGGGGGTCCGGTACACGAACATCGTGACCCGCGACGACGAGATCGTGACGCCGTACACGGCCGGAATCCTCGACGGCCCACCGGGAACCCATGTCGTGAACGTGATCGTCCAGGACGGGTGCGCGAAGGACCGCTCCGACCACATGTCGATCACGTCGAACCGGCGCAGTGCGGCCATCGTCCTCAACGCACTCGACCCCGCTCACCCGCGGCCGGTGCCGTGCGTGCCGGTGGCGCCGTTCACCGGCGGCTGACTTACAGGCCCATCGACTTCCGGAGCTCGTCGAGCTTGCGCTTGGCCGCCTCGTCGCGTGCGGCCATCGCCTCGTCGAGGGCCGCGGCCTCGGCGCCGGCCTCGGACAGTTCCTGGCCGCCGATCGCCGTCGTCGTGCGCTTCTCGATCTTGTCGCGGACGTGGTCGAACGTCGGAACGCCCGCCTCGGTGTAGCCGGTGACCTCCTCGAACGACGGCGCATTCACCGTCGGAGTGAAGTCGGGAGACGGAACGATCTCGGCGTCGATCGGTTCCAGGTCGTCGTTGCCCGTGGTCATCGCTCCAGGGTAGGTCATGCCCGCCTGCGGTAGTGGACGGCGATCGCACCGTTCGACAGCGGTGCCGACGAGACGAGGTCGAGGCGGCGGGTGGAGGGGAGACCCCGTTCGTACAGAGTGGGGCCGTGCCCGACGATCATCGGATGGACGAGGAATCGGTACTCGTCGATCAGGTCGAGACGGTCGAGTTCGCTCGCGAGCCTCCCGCTGCCCACGAGCACGCCGTCGGCGGTCCGGTCCTTGAGCTCGCGGACCGCGGTCGCGAGGTCGCCGGCCAGGTGGTGAGATCCGGTCCACGGATAGTCGGTCCGCGTCGTCGACGCCACGTACTTGGCCTTGGCCTCGAGGGCCACGGCCCAGTCGCGCATCGAGGCGGGTGCGTCGACGTCGCCTCGGGCGACGGCAGGCCAGTGGCTCTCCATCATCTCGTAGGTGACGCGACCCCAGAGCATCGCGCCGCACCCGTTCATCAGATCGGTGAAGTAGGCGTGCGTCTCGTCGTCGGCGATGCCCTCCCGATGGTCGACGCAGCCGTCGAGGGTCACGTTGATGCTGAAGGTCAAGAGGCCCATGGACACCGACTGTACGTCGTCGGCCCTCGACCCGGGCCCGTGTGCGTCTACGACACCGAAGAGCCCAGCAGGTTCGGCATGGTGTTCGGCATGCCGAAGTACGCGCCGGGGAACGCGGGCTGGAATCCGCTGCGGACGGCGTCGTCGACGACCGACATCCCGGAGACCACCTCACCGATCATCGAGTACAGCGGTGCCGTGATGATGGGTTTGATCACGAAGAAGAACGACGACGATCCGGCGGCGACGTCGCGCGCGGCCTGTGCACCCGGGTTGGTGATCAGCACCGCTCCGCGCGGATATGTGACCTGTTGTCGACCGAGGCCGTCGACCTTGCCCGCAGCGACCGGGAGATCGGTCGGGAGTTCGTTCGGGCTCGTCCACCCCGGGCCCTCGACGTCGGCCTGGATGTCCGGCGTGGTCGGCCCCGCTCCGCCTGCCGCACAGACGAGGATGTAGTCACTCGACCGTCCGCAGCCCTGCATGTCGTACACCCCGCCCGCACGGGACACCGCGATGACTGCCGCGACGTTGCAGGGAGCGCTCGACCGGTCGAGTCGGACGTCGATGTCGCCCTCCGACGTCGTCAGGTGAAGGGTGGGTGTGCCGCTGGTCGGTTGCCGGGCATCGGGAGTCGGGACCGTGTGGATCGCCCTGGTCGAGGCGGCCGGATACGTGCAGGCGGTGGTCGGACCGTCGATCTCGGACGTCCCGGACTGAGCTGTCGTGGATCCGCGCGAACCGTCGGAACCGCGCGAGAGGAGGTACCCGCCGACGCCGATCGATGCGGCTAGGACCGCTCCCGCGACACACAACGCGACGACTCCCGTCCGGCCGCGCCGAGGGGGAGGCGATACGCGGGGCGGCGACGCGATGGGAGCGGTGACGGGCACCGGACCGGGAGACGAGACGGCGGGACGTCCGAGTCCGGTTCGCGCGGCGGCGGCGAACGCGCGGCACGTCGGGAAACGATGGCCGGGCTCTTTTGCGAGCCCGCGGGCGACGGCCGGATCGACGCCGGTCCCGGTCATCGGCGGCGCGTCGAAGAGATGGCCGCGCATGGTCACGGCGATCTCGCCCGATCCGTACGGCGGCCGACCCGTGAGGCATTCGACGAGCACGCACGCCAGCGAGTACTGATCGACCGACGGTCCCGTCGCGCCGCGGTCGAATCGTTCCGGCGCCATGTAGGCGATCGAACCGATCATCGCGCCCGTCTGCGTCAGCCGCGTGTCGGAGTCCGACCGCGCGATTCCGAAATCGACGAGATACGCGAAGCCATTTCGGTCGAGCAGGATGTTGTCGGGCTTCACGTCTCGGTGGACGAGCCCGGCCTCGTGTGCGTGATCGAGGGCGCCTGCGACCTGGCTCACGACGTCGATCGCGTCTGCGGGCGCCACGACCCCGCGACGGAGACGGTCGCCCAGAGACTCGCCGTCGACGAGCCGCATGTCGATGAACAGCGTGCCGTCGGTCTCGCCCCAATCGTGGATCGGAACGATGTGCGGGTCCCCGAGCGACGCGACGATCCGTGATTCGCGGACGAACCGGTCGCGGAACGCGGCGTCCGAGGCCAGCTCGGGCGGCAGTACCTTCAGCGCGACGACACGGCGTCGTCGCAGGTCGAAGGCGCGATAGACCTCGCCCATCCCGCCGCGCCCGAGGAGTTCGTCGACGCGGTAGTCGCCGAGCACGGTCCCGCTGCGGTCGGCCGGGGTCATCGAAGTGTCAGCCCTTGACCGGGCCCGTGTACTTCTCTCCCGGGCCCTCGCCCGGTGCATCGGGGTACGCCGACGCTTCGCGGAAGGCCAACTGGAGGGCCTTGAGCCCGTCCTGGATCGGCTTGCGGTGCAGGCCGAGATCGGCGGACGCGGCCGTCACGAGACCGGCGAGCGCGGTGATGAGGGCGCGCGCCTCGGGGAGGTCCTTGTGCTCCTCCTCGCCGCCCGCGTCGGGGCCGATCTTCTCGGCCGCCGCGCTCATCAGCATGATCGCCGCGCGCGTGGTGACCTCCACCGCGGGAATTGTCGCGAGCTCGCGGACGTTGACGTCTTCGGCCCCACCTGGTGCGACGTGCGCATGCGCGTCGTCCGAGGAGGGCTGGCCGGTCGAATAGGAGTTAGCGCTCACGCCTGTTAGACTTTCACAGCATGACCGCTCCGGCTCACCCCGGGGTAGCAAGAGGATGTTCGAGTCCCACCGTACGACGCAGGCCTTCACGGCCGAACAGTTGTCCGGTTCAGGTCACACCGTCGCGAGACGACGGGAGCAGGACGACGTCAGCATCGTCCGGTATCGGCTCCCGCGCGCGGCGATGTTTCTTGGGCCTCGATCCGTCTCTAGCTGCCAGACTTCTGGCCGGCCACGTGAGTACACATTTATCGAGGAGGCCACATCAGCACTGAAACCCGCATCAACGAGCGCATCCGCGTTCCCGAGGTCCGTCTCGTCGGTCCCGGGGGAGAGCAGGTGGGCATCGTGCGTGTTGAAGATGCGCTCCGCCTGGCTTACGAAAATGATCTGGACCTGGTCGAGGTCGCGCCCGACGCGCGCCCGCCCGTGTGCAAGATCATGGACTACGGCAAGTTCAAGTACGAGGCGGCGCAGAAGAAGCGCGAGTCCCGCCGTAACCAGCAGATGACCGTCATCAAGGAGCAGAAGCTCCGCCCGAAGATCGACGACCACGACTACGAGACCAAGAAGGGTCACGTCGTCCGGTTCCTCGAAGCGGGTTCCAAGGTGAAGGTCACCATCATGTTCCGCGGCCGCGAGCAGTCCCGTCCCGAGTTGGGCTTCCGACTGCTGCAGCGCCTTGGCAACGACGTCGCCGAATACGGCTTCGTCGAGACCTCCGCGAAGCAGGACGGACGCAACATGACCATGGTCCTCGCCCCGCACAAGGGCGCGAAGACCCGGGCGAAGGCCCAGCAGACCGCCGAATAAGGCCACAGCACAGCGGATTCCGCGCCGCACCGGGACACCGGTGCCGATGGAGTCCGCCCGAATGAAGGAAAACCAATGCCGAAGGCAAAGACCCACAAGGGCACCGCGAAGCGTTTCAAGGTGACCGGCAGCGGCAAGATCGTCCGCGAGAAGGCGGGCAAGCGCCACCTCCTCGAGCACAAGTCGTCGCGTGTCACGCGCCGCATGAGTGGCACCGAGGTCGTCAGTGAGAACGACGCTCCCCGCATCAAGCGCCTGCTCAACCGCTGATCTTCCCCTGACGACAAGACGTAAAAGGATTACTGACTAATGGCACGTGTGAAAAGGGCCGTCAACGCCCAGAAGAAGCGCCGCTCCGTTCTGGAGGCATCGAAGGGCTACCGCGGACAGCGTTCGCGTCTGTACCGCAAGGCCAAGGAGCAGCAGCTCCACTCGCTGACCTACGCGTACCGCGACCGCAAGGCTCGCAAGGGCGACTTCCGCAAGCTGTGGATCACCCGCATCAACGCGGCTGCCCGCGCCAACGACATCACCTACAACCGCTTCATCCAGGGCCTCAAGCTCGCGGGTGTCGAGGTGGACCGCAAGGTGCTCGCCGACATCGCCGTCACCGACCCGGCGGCCTTCACCGGCCTCGTCGAGGTCGCTCGTGCCGCGCTGCCGGCCGACGTCAACGCTCCGGCTGCCTGATCAGCTGAGCGGACGCGAGATTTGAGCTCGTACCGACCCGCGATGGACGTTCTCTCCGAACGTTCGTCGCGGGTCGTCTCATTGGTGAAGCTGCGGCGGGCGCCCGTCCGCAAGGCGGAGGGCCGCTTCCTCGTCGAGGGTTTCAACTCCGTCGACGCCGCTCTGACCACCGGCCGCGCCGTGTCGGTCCTGGTGCGCGACTCCGACTCCCACAAGCACGTCGGCATCGTCGACCGGGTGCTGGAGGCCGGACTTCCGCTGCACTGGTTGTCGGACAAGGCTGCCGACCGGCTGTCGGAGACGACGACCGCGCCCGGCGTCTTCGCCGAGTGCTCACTGGTCACGACGTCGTTGGACGAGGTGCTCGCCGCCGATCCGACGCTGCTCGTCGTCGCCGTCGAACCGCGTGAGCCGGGCAACGTCGGAACACTCACGCGGTGCGCCGACGCGATGGGCGCCGACGCCGTGATCCTCCTCGGCGACTCGGTGGACCCACACAACGCGAAATGCGTGCGCGCTTCGGCCGGCAGCGTCTTCCACATCCCGATCGTCCGCGACGTCGACGTCCACCGCGCGCTGGCGGTGATCCGGCAGCGGGGGATCGTCACTCTCGCGACGACGATGGATGGCGAACTGTCCCTCGACGACGCGGGATCCGTCCTGGCCGGGCGGCACGCCTGGTTGTTCGGGAACGAGGCTCACGGGCTGCCCGACGACGTCGCCGTCGCCGCCGACCGTCGGGTGTCCATCCCGATCCGGGGTCGAGCCGAGAGTCTCAATCTCGCTGCCGCGAGCGCGATCTGCCTGTACGCCAGCGCCAGACACCAGGGCTGAACACACTTCGCACTAAGGTTCGGCTAACCTAATGCGATGATCGTCTCCGAGGTCGGCGCTCCGCCGCAGCTCCGGCGTGGCGTGGGCCGCCGCTCCGCCGGGTTCGTCATCGGCCTGCTCTTGCTGCTGGGCGGGCTCGCGGCGTCCGTCCTACTCGGTTCCGGCGAGCATCTCTCAGCCGTCGACGCGTGGAACTCGTTGTGGGCGTCGAGCGACGACCTCGCGGCGTCGTCCGCGGTCGCCCGAGCGAACGACATCGTCTTCTCGCAGCGCATCCCGCGGACCGTGCTCGGCCTCCTCGCCGGACTCGCGCTGGGCGCCGCCGGGGCCCTCGTGCAGGGCCACACCCGCAACCCGTTGGCCGACCCGGGCATGCTCGGCGTCAACGGCGGCGCGAGTCTCGGCGTGGTGCTCGGCGTCTTCGCGTTCGGTGCGGCGTCGCCGTGGGCGTACATGTGGTTCGGCCTGGCCGGCGCGTTGATCGCCGCGGCCGTGGTGTTCGCGTTCGCGATCGGCGGCGCGGGTGCGTCACCCCTCACCCTGCTTCTGTCCGGCATCGGACTGTCGGCCTTCCTCACGGCGGCGACGTCGGCGATCGTGCTCAGCGACGTCCGGTCCCTCGACCAGTGGACGTACTGGAATGTCGGCGCGACCGGCGGACGAGGCTGGGACGTCGTCGGTGCGGCCACGCCGTTCGTCGTGGTGGGCCTCATCGTCGCATTCGCCGGCGGCTATTTCCTGAACATCCTCGCGTTGGGTGATTCGGTTGCCCGGTCCCTCGGTTCGAGGGTCGGCTGGATCCGCTTCTCCGGCGTCGCCGCCGTCGCGATCCTCGCAGGCGCAGCGACGGCCGCGTGCGGGCCCATCGCGTTCCTCGGGCTGGTGGTTCCGCACCTCGCTCGGTTCGTCACCGGCCCCGACTATCGACTCTCGGTGCCGTTGTCGGCGCTCCTCGGCGCCTGCCTGCTGCTGTACTGCGACGTGATCGGACGAGTACTCGGCAGCCCGGGGGAGATGCCCGCGTCGGTTGTGCTCGCGGCGGTCGGGGCTCCGGTGTTCATCATGATCATCCGTCGACGGAAGTTGGTGGCACTGTGACGGTCACGGTCGCTTCGTCCGGAGCACCATTGCGGCGGCACGTCCTGCGGGCGGGCCCGATCAGCGTGATCGCCCGTCCGCGCGCGCTCATCGTGGGATCGGCGCTGGCGGTCGCCGTGGTCGCCATCGGATTCGCGCTGCTCTACATCGGGACGCTCCCGGCCGACGTCGTCACCAAGGCGCTGTTCGGCGGCGGTGGGCGACTCCCGCGCAAGGCCATCGTGGACGGACAGCTGCCGATCGTTCTGATGGCCGCGTTCGCCGGGGGCGGCCTCGCCGTCGCCGGAGCCAATATGCAGACGGTAGCTCGCAATCCGCTCGCGACGCCCGACATGCTCGGCATCACCGCCGGGGCGTCCACCGCGGCAGTGCTCGCCATCGCCTTCGCCGATTCGTGGGGAGCGTGGCTCGCCGACATCGGGGTTCCCGCCGCCGCGGCGCTCGGAGCGGGGGCCACCGCGGTGATCATGTACCTGCTCGCCTGGAAAGGCGGTCTGGAGACCACGCGGCTGGTGCTGGTCGGCGTCGCCCTGACGTGGTTTCTGACCTCGCTCACCGCGTACCTGCTGACGCGCGGGCAGATCTGGCAGGTGGAGACGGCGCAACGGTGGCTCGTGGGTTCGGTGACCGGCGCGTCGTGGGACACCCTGACGCCGGTGCTGATCGTCGTCCCGCTCGGCATCGCGGCCTCGCTCGCCCTGCGTTCGCGCCTGGCCGCGATCAGCATGGGCGAGGACCTGGCCCGCTCCTTCGGCGCCCGTCCGGGCGGCACGCTGATCGCGGCGATGACCATCGGGGTGATCGTCGCCGCCGTGTGCGTGTCGGGTGTCGGGCCGATCGCCTTCGTCGCGCTGCTGGCGCCGCAGATCGCCGTCCGCCTGACCGGGGCGACCGTCCCCGGACCACTGACCAGCGGACTGTGCGGGGCGCTGCTCGTCCTCGTCGCCGAACTCGCCTGTCGGACTCTGCTGCCGTCCAGCATCCCGGTCGGGGTCGTCACCGCGGGCGTCGGCGGGCCCGTCCTCATCGCCGCACTCCTGCACGCCAAGACGAAGGGCCGCCTGTGAGCACCTCGAATCCGATCCTCTCCGCGCACGGTCTGACCGTCGGCTACGGAGGAGCGTCGATCATCACCGACCTCGACGTCGACATCGCGGCGGGTGAGGTCACCACCATCATCGGGCCGAACGGTTGTGGAAAGTCGACTCTGCTGCGGACACTCGCGCGACTGCTCGCGCCGTCGGCGGGTCGGGTGCTCCTCGACGGTGACGAGATCGCCGCGATGCGCCCGCGCGACGTGGCGCGGCGACTCGCGATGCTGCCGCAGAATCCCGTCGCGCCGTCCGGGCTGTCGGTGCTCGACCTGGTGTCCCGCGGCCGGTCGCCCCATCAATCCTGGTACCGGCAGTGGAGCGGGGCCGACGAGGAGGCGGTGGCCCGAGCGATGGCGCTCACGTCGACGCTGGAGTTGGCAGATCGGCCGGTGGAGGCGCTGTCGGGCGGCCAGCGGCAGCGCGCGTGGATCGCGATGACGCTCGCTCAGGACACTGAACTGGTGCTCCTCGACGAGCCGACGACGTTCCTGGACCTCGCCCACGCCGTCGACGTCCTGGACTTGGTCGACGAGCTCCGCTTCGAGCACGGGAAGACCGTGGTGATGGTCCTGCACGATCTCAACCTCGCGGCGCGGACCAGCGATCACCTGATCGTGATGAAGGACGGGGCGGTGCTGACTCGGGGGACGCCGTCGGCGGTGTTGACGCCGGACGTCCTGTGGGACGCGTTCGGACTGTCCGCGCAGGTGGTGACCGATCCGGAGACCGGCGGACCGCTCGTGGTGCCGACCGTGACCTCACCCCACCGAACTAAGGCTAGCCTTCTCAAGGAACTCTAAGTCTGATATAAGGTTAGGCTCACTTACTTCACAAATCTGTGGAGTGTGGAGCACAAGGAGTCACCACCCACATGAAGGTCAGCATCATCACGCGGCGCGCCGTCGTCGCACTGGCCGCCGTGACGGCGGTCGCCGCCGTCGGCGCCTGCGGATCCACCGACGACGGGTCGTCCGACGACGCATCCGGCTCGGTCCAGGTCCAGACCGCCAACGGCCCCGTCACCATCGACGGAACCCCGCACAAGATCGTCACCATCGGCTCGCAGTGGACCGAGACGGTGATCGCGCTCGGCGAACAGCCGGTCGCCTACTACGACGCCGTCAAGGCGACGACGCAGGCGCGGGCGCCGTGGCTCGAGGGCAAGGTCGGCGACGGCCGGGAGATCGACGTCAAGAAGGACATCGTCACCCAGATCGCGGATCTCGACCCGGACGTGATCTTCACCCAGGGCAGCACCACCGACGCCGCGACCCTCAAGAAGCTGCAGGACACGGGCATCCCGGTGATCGCCGCGGTCGGCAAGGGCCAGGTCGACTCGTGGCAGGACCTGCTCACCGCGGCCGGGACCGCCCTCCGCAAGGAGGACGAGGCCGCCGCGGTGAAGACCTCGATCGACGAGAAGATCGCCGCGATCAAGGCCGACAACCCCGGTTTGGCGGGCAAGACGTACTCGTTCGCAGCGTTCCAGACGCCGACCATGATCACCCTGCTCGCCGACGACAACGACGGCGCCGCCGCGCTGTTCGGTGAACTCGGACTGCGCTTCCCGCAGGCGCAGGTCGACAGGGCCAAGGCCGAGGGCGCGTCGCGTTTCCAGGTGAGCCCCGAGAACGTCCAGATCCTCGACTCGGACCTGCTGGTCATCGCCGCGGTCTCGGACGAACTGAAGAACACGCTGCAGAACCTGCCGTCGTACAAGTCGCTGACCTCGGTCCGCAACGGCGCCGTCGCCTGGATGTCGTATGTCGACATCTTCGGCCTCAACACGCCGTCGGCGTTGTCGGTGCCGGCCCTGCTCGACAAGCTGACCCCGGCGATCGCCGCGGTCAAGTAGCACCCGCGAACGACACGACCCGCGACGAACGTTCAGAGAACGTTCGTCGCGGGTCGTGTCGTCGGTGGGGTTTTCTGCGCATCCGTCCCGGAGTCGAACGGCCGTTAGTGTCCCGAATCGTTAATCCGTTGAATAAGTATTCGCGCCCCAATGGTGGTTGAGCCGGGCCGGAGCGATAGCGGAGGGCCGCGTCGAAACCCGGCGACATTCGCTGGAACTGCGGTCCAGCTACTGTTGAATCGTTACCACGAAACAGGTGTGACCAGTAATTTCGTTTGACGCTGTCACTGAGTTTCAGCCGACCTCACCAGGTTTCGACACGGGCCTCCGCTATCGCTCCGGCCCGGCTCAACCACCGGTGAGATTCCAGTTTAGGACACTAGGTCGCTACCCGAGCTTGATCTCCAGCGGGGTCGTCTGCTCGTCAGTGGTCACGTCGGGACGGCCGAGGCGACTGCTGGAGTTGGCTCCCCAGCAGTAGCGGCTGTCGCCGGCGATCGCGCACGTCACGCTCCACCCGGTGGTGATCTGCTGGACGCCGCTCACGCCGGTGACGACGTTCGGCTTCTCGACGTTCGACGTGGTGCCGTTGCCGAGCTGGCCGAACTTGTTGTTGCCCCAGCACTTCACCTCGCCGTCCGCGGTCGCGCACACGCTGCCGATGTCGACGGCCACGGTCGTCGCATCCGAGATGCCGTCGATCTTGCGCGGTGACGAGCTGGGCGACGTCGAACCGTCACCGAGCTGCCCGCTGCCGTTGGCTCCCATGCAGTAGACGTCGCCGCTCGCGATGACGCAGGTGTTCGCGAACGCGGTGCCGTCCGACGTGTCGCTTCCGCCGGACCGGCCCGCACCCATCGACACATACGACACGTCGCTGAGCGTGGTGACCTTCTCGGGCGACTCGGTGCTGTCCGAGCCTCCGGTTCCGAACTGGCCGTCGCGGTTGATGCCCCAGCAGTACAGCGACTTGTCGGCGACGGCGCACACGCTGCCCTCGCTCGCCGCGATCGACGTCGCGTTGCTGACGCCCGCGACCTTCGTCGGCGTCTTGTTCGCCGATGTCGTGCCGTTGCCGAGCTGGCCCAGGCCGTTGTCTCCCCAGCAGAAGACATCGCCGTCGGAGATCGCGCATGTCGAGTCCCACGACGTCGCGACGGCGGTCACCTTGCCGAGGCCGGGGACCTTCGTGGGACGCGACTGGTCGTCGTCGGTGCCGTCGCCGATCTGTCCGAACAGGTTGGCTCCCCAGCAGTAGGCGTCGCCGGACGCCGCGACGCACGTCGTGATGCGCGTGTACTCGGTCGACTGGTATCCGCCGACGGCCACCGCGGTCACATCGCTGAGGCCGTCGATCTTGGTCGGGGCGCCGACGTCGGACTGTCCGCCGGTGCCGACCTGACCGTGGTCGTTGGCGCCCCAGCAGTAGAGATCCTTCTTCGAGTCCGTCATGCACGTGGTCCCCGCGGCACTCGCGGCGATCGGGCCGGTGTACGTGACGCTCGGCGAGTCGGACGACGAGCCGAGCAGGCCGGGGATCACGAAGACGCCGACCGGGATGAGGACCGCGAGCACTGCCGCGACTGCCAGCCCGATGTACAGCGGCTTCCGGCTCTTTCGCTGGACCGGTCCGCCGGGACCGAACGCGCCGTACGGCTGCTGCTGCCCGTACTGGTTCGGTGGCGGGAACTGCGGACCGGACTGGAACTGCGGACCGGATTGGAACTGGGGGCCCGACTGGAACTGACCGGGGGACGGGTGCTGCGGCCCCGATCCGTACGCCTGCTGTCCGAACCCGGACTGCTGCTGCGGGATCGGGCTGAACGAGTTGGACCCGGAGGGATTGCCGAAGCCCGCGGCCGGGACGGGAGCCACGGTGGTCTGCGTCCCCGCACCCGTGGTGGCGAGCGCGCGGTTGAACTCCGCGGCGAACGCCCGACAGTCGGGGAAGCGCTCACGAGGGTTCTTCGCCATTCCGCGCTGGAGGACGGCGCCGACCGCGCCGAGGTCGGGTCGCAGCGCGGCGAGCTGCGGTGCGGGCTTCTGCACGTGCGCCATCATGAGTGCGGTCGCGGTCTCGGCTACGAACGGAGCCTCGCCCGCGAGGATCTGGTAGGCCGCGCAGGCCAGTGAGTACTGGTCGGCGGCCGGACCGGCCTGCTCGCCGCTGATGATCTCCGGGGCCGTGTACGTCATCGTCCCGACGATCGAGTTCATCGCCGTCAGCTGGGGCGAGTTGGCGAGTTTGGCGATGCCGAAGTCGAGGACCACCGCGCGTCGGATCCCGCCGTCGGCACCGCGGGTGACGACGATGTTCGCGGGCTTGATGTCTCGGTGGACGACGTGATGCTCGTGCGCGTAGTCGAGGGCGTCGCCGACCTGGGTGAGGACCGTGCCCAGTTCGGCGGGCGTGAGACGGGTCGACGCGAGGTCGGGTCCCTCCAGGTACGACATCGTGTACCACGGCGACTCGTCGGTGATGCCGTGGTTGTGGATCGTGATGATGCTCGGGTGGTCGAGCGACGCCGCGGTGCGCGCCTCATTGGTGAAGCGCTGCTGGAAGTCGGGGTTGGACGCCCCGGCGACCGAGATGACCTTCATCGCCTCGCGGCGCTGCAACTGCTCGTTCTCGACGAGGTACACCTCACCCATTCCGCCCGAACCGAGCAGTGAGACCACTCGGTATCCGGCGATGGTGTTTCCCGGCTGCACAGGCACGTCGAGGTCCTTTCGAAGGGCGGGCGTGAATTCGTTCAGAGTAGACCGTTGGTCCGACTGGAGTCGTTCGACTGGCCTAAGCGGTGAGCCGTGGACGACTCGTCACAACGGGACTGTCACCGGAGTGACGGAACTCTCGCCCGTGGCGGCCGGTCCCAGCTGCCCCTTCGCCGCGTAGCCCCAACATTGGACTGTCGACTTCGCGCGCACGCACGTCGAACTCCAACTCGTCGTCAGCTGGTCGACGTCGGACACCGCGGTCACCTTGACGGGCAGCGACACGTCCTCGGTGTTCCCGGTGCCCGCCTGTCCGTACTTGTTGTAACCCCAGCAGTACAGGTCGCCGTCGGTCGTCGCCACGCACGTGGTGCTCGCGTTGCTGGCGATGATCGCCGGGTCGGGGACTCCGTTGACCTGGACCGGAGTCTTGCTCGCGGCGACGCCGCCGACCTTCTGACCCCAGCAGTAGAGCTTGCCGCTCGCGGCGGCGCACGTGTTGCGGTTGTATGCGATCGACTTGTCCGACGCGATGTAGCTGCTCTGACCGATGTCGACCGCGGTCACGTCGGACAGTCCCGGCACCTTGGCGGGAGTGTTCACCTGGGTGTCGCTGCCGTTGCCGAGCTGGCCGGACGTGTTGCTTCCCCAGCAGTACAGGTCGCCGTTCGCGATCGCGCACGTCGATCCGGCGCTGGTCTTGACCGAGGTCACACCGTCGAGCGCGACCTTGGTCGGCGTCGCGACGGAGTCGGCGGTCGGCGTCCCGATCCCAAGCTGGCCCCACTTCGCGAAGCCCCAGCAGTAGAGAGAGCCGTCGGCGATGGCGCAGGTCGAGCCGTAGTTCGTCGTCACCTGGGTGACGTTGTCCAACCCCGGGACCTGGAACGGCGAGGTGCGCGGGGTGACCGTCTTGGCGCCGTCGCCGACTTCGGCAGATCCGTCGTAGCCCCAGCAGTACGCCTTTCCGTCGGCGGCGGCACAGGCCGTGACCGGGGTGCCCGAGTCCTTGGACGTGAAGCCGCCCAGCGCGATCGATCGGACGTTCTTCAAACTGTCGATGGTCCGGGGGACCGATCGCGGCGACGTGGTCCCGTCGCCCAACTGTCCGGTGTCGTTCCGGCCCCAGCACGCGACCTGTCCGTCCGTGACGGCGCACGTGGTCCCGAACGCGGTCGCCAGCTGCGGCCCGACGGGAGCGTCGGGACCGGGATCGTCCGAACCCGCCAACAGTGCCCAAGTGCCGCCCGCGACGGCCAGCAGGACGACGACCGCCGCGGCGAGTCCGATCCACAGTCCGCGTCGGTTCTTCTTCGGGGCGGCCACGAAGCCGGGCTGCGAGAACGGCGGCGCCGGATGGAGCGGGGCCGGATGGAGTGGGGCCGACGACGGTCCGGGCTGGACTGGCGAGGGCACGGGCGTCGGGAACGGAGTGTGCGCGATCGACGTCGCGGTCCCGGCCGCGGTCTGGGTGAGTGCCCGCCGCAGTTCGACGGCGAACGCCTCGCAGGTCGGGAACCGCGCGGCGGGGTCCTTCGCCATAGCCCTCGCGATGACCGGTCCGAGCGCGGCGAGGTCGGGCCGCTCCTGGCCGAGGGGCGGCGGTGGCTGCTGGACGTGCGCCATCATCAGGGCGGTCGCGGTGTCGGCGCGGAACGGTGCGTGGCCGACCAGGACGTCGTACACGCTGCAGGCGAGCGAGTACTGGTCCGACCGCGGGGACGCCGGGTGGCCGGAGATGATCTCGGGCGCCGTGTACGCCATCGTTCCGACGACCGAGTTCATGGCCGTGAGCTGTGGGGAGTCGGCGAGTTTGGCGATGCCGAAGTCGAGCATGACGGCCCGCGCGAGCCTGCCCTGCCCGTCGCGGGTGATGACGATGTTGGCGGGCTTCACATCGCGGTGGATCACCGACCTGCCGTGCGCGTAGTCGAGGGCCGACGCGACCTGGGCGATCGCGTCGATCGTCTCGGTCGGCGTCAGTCGGGTCGACGCCAGGTCAGGGCCGTCGAGATACGACATCGTGAACCAGGGGAGTCCGCTGGTAGCGGTCGCATCGGGTTCGCTGACACCGTAGCTGTGGACGGTGATGATGCTCGGATGGTCGAGCGACGCCGCGGTGCGCGCCTCATTCGCGAAACGCTCCTGGAAGTCAGGATTCGACGCGCCGGCGACGGAGATCACCTTCATCGCCTCCCGACGCTGCAGCTGGGGATTCTCGACGACGTACACGTCGCCCATCCCGCCCGAGCCCAACAACGACACGACTCGGTATCCGGCGATGAGACTTCCGGGTTGTGCTGGCACGCCAATGCTCCCCTCGTTCGGCGATGATCGAAACGACCCTATCGCGGGTGATGTGCCGGTTTGGCACCTGTCGATCGAACGTCCGACGTGTCGCCGCGAACGACCACGTCCGTGGGCGCGTCGGGCGGTCGACTACCCTGAGAGGGTCCTTTCGGCCCAGGTGTAGGAGATGCGAGCCAGGTGGCGCACGCCCAGACCCCCAGCGATCAGAACCAGAACGATTTCCCGACGGAGCAGCAGTTGGCGGCGGTCGTCGACGAGGCGCGCTCGGCGTTCGCCGCCGCCGCGGACCTCGACCAGCTCGCCGCCGCGAAGATCGCGCACGTCGGCGACAAGTCGCCGATCGCCCTCGCTCGCCGCGCCCTCGGCGGCATCCCCAAGGATCAGCGCGCCGAGGCGGGCAAGCTCGTCAACGTCTATCGAGGTCAGGTCGCGTCCGCACTCGACGAGCGCACGGCGGTCCTCACCGCCGAACGCGACGCCGCGGTCCTCGTGGCCGAGTCGATAGACGTCACGCTGCCGGCCGACCGTCGTCGGACCGGCGCCCGGCACCCGATCACGGTGATCGCCGAGCAGGTGGCCGACGTGTTCGTCGGCATGGGCTGGGAGATAGCCGAGGGCCCCGAAGTCGAGACCGAGCATCACAATTTCGATGCGCTGAACTTCCTCCCGGACCATCCGGCGCGTTCGATGCAGGACACCTTCTACATCGCGCCCTCGGGATCGCGTCAGGTCCTGCGGACGCACACGTCCCCGGTCCAGGTGCGTTCGATGCTCAGCCGCGAGGTGCCGATCTACGTCGCCTGTCCCGGCCGCACCTTCCGCACCGACGAACTCGACGCCACGCACACCCCGGTGTTCCATCAGATCGAGGGCCTGGCCGTCGACAAGGGGCTGACGCTGGCGAACCTGCGCGGCACCCTCGAGGTGTTCGCGAAGGCGCTGTTCGGCCCGGAGACGACGACGCGCATGCGCGCCAGCTACTTCCCGTTCACCGAGCCGTCCGCGGAGGTGGACGTCTGGTTCCCCGCCAAGAAGGGCGGACCCGGCTGGGTCGAATGGGGCGGTTGCGGCATGGTGAACCCGAATGTACTGCGCGCCAACGGCATCGACCCGGACGTCTACTCGGGCTTCGCCTTCGGCATGGGCCTGGAGCGGACGTTGCAGTTCCGCAACGACCTCCCCGACATGCGCGACATGGTCGAGGGCGACGTGCGTTTCACCGCGCCGTTCGGCCCCGCCTTCTAAGACCCGCTCGACACGAAAGAAGATTGGTTACCCCGTGCGACTCCCACAGTCCTGGCTGACCGAAGTCCTGCAGAACGGCGCCCCCGGGTGGACGGCCCCGATCGACGAGATCGACGCGGGCTTCGTCCGCGTCGGATTCGAGATCGAGGACGTCGAGCCGTTCCCGGAGATCACCGGCCCGCTGGTGATCGGCCGCGTCGCCGCCATCGAGGAGCTCACCGAGTTCAAGAAGCCGATCCGCTTCTGCCAGGTGGACGTCGGTGAGGACGGGCCGCGCGACATCGTCTGCGGCGCACGCAATTTCGCGGTGGGCGACCTCGTCGTCGTCGCGCTGCCCGGCGTGGTGCTGCCGGGGCCGTTCGCCATCGCGACCCGCAAGACGTACGGCAAGACGTCCGACGGCATGATCTGCTCGGTCACCGAACTCGGCGTCGGCAACGACCACTCGGGCATCCTCGTGTTGACGCCGGGGACCGCAGAACCGGGAGCCGACGCCCGCGAGGTGCTCGGCCTGAGCGATGTCGCCATCGACGTCAACGTGACGCCCGACCGCGGCTACGCGTTCTCGATGCGCGGACTCGGCCGCGAGCTGTCCAGCGCCTTCTCGGTCCCGTTCGTGGATGCCGGACTGCCGGGCGAGCCACTCGCCGCAACCCTGGACCGTGAGCCGTGGCCGGTCGCGATCGACGCCGACAGCGAGGCCACCCGCTACACCGGTCGTGTGATCACCGGGGTCGACGCGACCGCGTCGTCTCCGTGGTGGATCGCCAAGCGCCTCATGGTCGCGGGGATTCGCCCGATCTCGGCGATCGTCGACGTCACCAACTACGTGATGATCGAACTCGGCCAGCCGTTGCACGCGTTCGACGCCGACAAGGTCACGGGCACGGTGACCGTGCGGTCGGCTCGTCCGGGGGAGACGCTCGAGACGCTCGACGGAGTCCAGCGCACCCTCGATCCCGAAGACGTCGTCATCGCGGACGACTCCGGTCCGATCGCGCTCGCCGGTGTCATGGGCGGCGCGTCGACCGAGGTCACCGACGCGACGACGAACGTGCTGCTCGAAGCCGCCAACTTCGACCAGGTCCGCGTGTTCCGCACCGGAAAGCGCCACAAGTTGAGCTCGGAGGCGCAGAAGCGGTTCGAGCGCCTGGTCGACCCCGAACTGACGGCGGTGGCGTCCGACCGCGGCGCATCGCTGATCGTCGAGCTGGCCGGCGGTCAGGTGGCGGGTGCGCTCGCCGACGTGCGTGTCGAGACCGCGCCGATCGCGGCGATCGCCATCGCGGCCGACCAGCCCGACGTCACCGCGGGCGTGAGCTACCCGGCGGGGACCACGGTGGCGCGGCTGCGTGAGGTCGGCTGCGGCGTCGACGACTCCGGCGACCTGCTGCAGGTGACTCCGCCGTCGTGGCGTCCCGACCTGCGTCAGCGCGCCGACCTCGTCGAGGAGGTGCTGCGTCTGGAGGGGCTCGAAGACATTCCGGCGGTGGTGCCCCGCGCGCCGGGCGGCACCGGGCTGACTCGGGCCCAGCGACGCCGCCGCGCGATCGGCGTGGCGCTGGCGGCGGACGGATTCATCGAGGTGCTGCCGTACCCGTTCATGCCGGCGGGCGTCTTCGACACCTGGGGCCTCGCCGACGACGATCCGCGGCGTGCGACCGTGTCGGTGCTCAACCCGCTGGAGTCGGACCGCCCGCAGCTCAACACCACGCTGCTGCCGGGACTGCTGGAGATGACCGCTCGCAACATCGCTCGTGGACGCCGCGACCTCGCGCTGTACGCGATCGGACAGGTGGTGCTCGGCGGAGGGCAGGGACCGACCGTCGGCGCACTCGACGTGTCCGGCCGTCCGTCGGACGACGACCTCGCGGCGCTCGACGCATCGCTGCCGCGTCAGCCGCTGCATGCGGCCGCCGTGCTGACCGGCCTCCGCGATCCGGCGGGGCCGTGGGGCAAGGGTCGCGCCGCCGACGCCTACGACGCGTTCGCCGCGGCCCGTTCGATCGCGTCGGCCGCCGGGGTGGAGCTGACCCTCGTCGCCGACGACACCTTGCCGTGGCATCCGGGACGCTGTGCCCGCCTCGAAGTCGACGGCGTCGTCGTCGGCCACGCCGGCGAGCTGCATCCGGCCGTCCTCGAACGGGCCGGACTGCCGCCGCGGCTGTGCGCGGTGGAGATCGACGTGGACGCGTTGCCGTTGACGCAGGTCCTGCCGTCGCCGACCGTCTCCCCGTTCCCCGCCGTCCTGCAGGACGTGAACGTGGTCGTCGCGTCCGACGTCCCGGCGCAGCAGGTGCTCGACGCCCTGCGTGACGGCGCGGGCGAGCTGCTCGAGGCGATCGCCCTGTTCGACGTCTTCACCGGCGAGCAGGTGGGCGAGGGCAACAAGTCCCTGACGTTCGCGCTCACCTTCCGCGCGGGCGACCGCACGCTCACCGAGGACGATGCGACGGCCGCCAAGCTCGCCGCCGTCGAGAACGCGGCGACCGCGGTCGGAGCCCGCCTGCGGTGATCCGTTCGATCGTCGAGGTCGTCGTCGCGGCACTCGTCACGTTCTGGCTGTACCGGCGACTGGTGCGGGCGCCCGGGCTCACCGGGTGGCCCGCCGCCGTCGCCACGACCGTGCTCGTGGTGCTCGGTGCGGCGCTCCCCGCCGCATTCCAGGTCGGCGACACGCTCGATCCCTCGTGGGCGCGGCCGATCGGGTTCATCGGGTTCACCTGGGCGGCGACCGTCTACTACCTGGCACTCGGCATCGTGGCGATCGGGGCGGCGTCGTTGGCCGTCCGCGCCGTGCGCAGGGTGCGCGGCGGATCGGGAGGTCTGAGTCGACGCGTCGTCGCGGTCGCGACCGCGATCGTCGTCGTCGCCTCGATCGCGTTGACCGGCTACGGACTCACGGAGGCGGCGACACCGCGGGTCGTGAACGTCGACGCCCACGTCGCGAAGCTGCCCGCCTCGTTCGACGGCGTGCGTGTCGCGCTCGTGACCGACGTCCACGTCGGCCCGGCCCGCGGCGCAGGTTTCACCCGAAGAGTGGTCGACCAGGTCAATGAGCAGAAGCCGGACCTGATCATCCTCGGCGGCGACCTCACCGACGGCACGGTCGCGAAGGTCGGACCCGACCTCGAACCGCTGCGCGACCTGCGCGCGCCGCTCGGCGTGTTCGGCATCAGCGGCAACCACGAGTACTACGTCGACGACGGCGGAGCCTGGCTCGACTTCTGGGAGACGCTCGGCGTCCACGTGCTGCGCAATCAACGGGTCGAGTTGCGGCGCGGCGACGGCGTCGTCGACCTCGCAGGCGTCTACGACGCGACCGCACCCGACCCGTACGAGCCGGACTATCGCGCCGCGCTCGGCGGCCGAGACCGGTCTCGGCCGGTGATTCTGCTTGCCCATCAGCCGAAGCAGGCGTTCGACGCCGCACCGTACGGCGCGGACCTCCAGCTCTCGGGGCACACGCACGACGGCCAGCTGTGGCCGAACACGTACCTGGTCGCACTGCAGCAACCGGTGCGCGCGGGTTGGGGGACCGTCGACGGCGTGCCGGTCTACGTGACTCGCGGCACCGGTGCGTGGGGACCGCCCGTCCGTGTCCTGGCTCCGCCGGAGATCACCATTCTGACGCTGCGGCCCTGATCGTCGAGCGAAGCCCACTCCCGACCGTCGAGCGAAGTCGAGACGTGGTGAATTGATTTGCGTCATGGTGCATAATGATGAAATGACTATCAAGGTTGCCGTCGCCGGAGCGAGCGGATACGCGGGCGGCGAGATCCTTCGACTGCTGTGCGGACATCCGCGAGTGGCGACGGGTGAGGTGGAGATCGGCGCGCTGACCGCGGGCGGCAACGCCGGAACGCGACTCGGGGAGCACCACAAGCATCTGCTTCCGCTGGCCGACAGGGTGCTCGCGGAGACGACACCGGAGGTCCTGGCGGGCCACGACGTGGTGTTCCTCGGACTGCCGCACGGACAGTCGGCGGTGATCGCCGACGTCCTCCCGCCGTCGACGGTGATCATCGACTGCGGAGCGGACTTCCGGCTCACGGACGCGCAGGAGTGGACCCACTACTACGGCGGCGACCACGCGGGGACCTGGCCGTACGGCATGCCGGAGCTGCCGGGCAACCGGGAGGTCCTGTCGGGTGCGACGAAGATCGCGGTCCCCGGCTGCTATCCGACGGTGTCCATCCTGTCGCTGCGTCCGGCGATCTCCTCGGGTCTGATCGACACGCGGGTGACCGTCGTCGCGATGTCGGGGACGTCGGGTGCGGGGCGGGCGCCGAAGACGAACCTGCTGGCGTCGGAGGTGATCGGCTCCGTCCGCGCCTATGGGGTCGGCGGTGCGCATCGGCACACGCCGGAGATCACTCAGGCGTTGTCGGCCGCGGCCGACGCTCCGGTCGACGTGTCGTTCACGCCAGTGCTGGTGCCGACCAGCCGGGGGATCCTGGCGACATGCACCGCCCGCACCGCCGCCACCGACGACGAACTGCGTGCCGTCTACGAGGCCGCGTACGCCGACGAGCCGTTCGTGTACGTGCTGCCGAAGGGCGAGTTCCCCGAGACCGGTTCGGTGATCGGATCGAACGCGATCCAGATCGGCATCGCCGTGGACGAGCGCACCGGCACCTTCACCGCGATCGGCGTGGTGGACAACTTGACCAAGGGGACGGGTGGCGCCGCCGTCCAGTCGATGAACCTGGCCGTCGGATTCGGTGAGACCGAGGGCCTGACCACCGTAGGAGTAGCACCATGACCGCACCCGAGCCCAATCAGCCGATGTCGCCGGTGGAGTTCGTCGACGAGCGTTCCGGTGGAAAGATGGTCCGCCGTCAAGGCGTCACCGCGCCGCTGGGTTTCCGCGCGGCAGGTATCGCGGCCGGCATCAAGGCGAGCGGGAGGCCCGATCTCGCGTTGGTCTTCAACGAGGGTCCGGAGTACGACGCCGCGGGCGTGTTCACGGCCAATCAGGTCAAGGCCGCTCCGGTCCTCTGGTCGCAGCAGGTCCTCACCGGTCGTCGGCTGCGCGCGGTGATCCTCAACTCGGGCGGAGCCAACGCGTGCACCGGTCCCGGCGGATTCCAGGACACGCACGCGACCGCGGAGGCCGTGGCCGCAGCGCTGTCGAACTGGGGCACGGAGACCGGTGCGGGCGAGATCGCGGTCTGTTCGACGGGGCTGATCGGCGATCGGCTGCCGATGGACACGGTGCTGTCCGGTGTCACCGAGATCGTCCACGAGATGGGCGGCGGCATCGAGGGCGGCACCGATGCGGCGTACGCGATCATGACGACCGACACGATCCCGAAGCAGGTGGCCCTCCACCATCCCGGCGGCTGGAACGTCGGCGGCATGGCGAAGGGCGCGGGCATGCTCGCACCGTCGCTCGCCACCATGCTGATCGTCGTCACGACCGACGCGAAGGTCACCGCGGGACAACTCGACACGGCGCTGCGCCGGGCCACGGCCCGCACGTTCGACAGGCTCGACGTCGACGGCGCCATGTCGACGAACGACACCGTGCTGCTCCTGTCGTCCGGCGCCAGCGCGATCGAGGTGTCGCAGGACGAACTCGACGATGCGGTGTTCGCGGTCTGCGACGACCTCGCCGCCCAGCTGCAGAACGACGCCGAAGGAGTCACCAAGCGCGTCGACATCACCGTCACCGGTGCACGCACGGAGGCCGACGCGGTCGTCGTCGCCCGGTCGCTCGCACGGGACTCCCTCGTCAAGACCGCGCTCTTCGGTTCGGACCCGAACTGGGGTCGCGTGATTGCGGCGATCGGCGTCACCCCGGTGATCATCGATCCCGACGCGATCGCCGTCTCGTTCAACGGTGCGATGGTGTGCGAGAACGGCACGGGTGTGCCCGGCGCCCGCGAGGTGGATCTGTCCGGTGACCGCATCCATGTGGTCGCGAACCTCAACCTCGGCGACGCCGAGGCGACGATCCGGACCACGGACCTGTCGCACGCGTACGTCGAAGAGAACTCGGCGTACTCGTCATGACCGACCAGACACCTCTCCAGAAGGC
Source organism: Gordonia spumicola (assembly GCF_009932475.1). Classification (GTDB taxonomy): domain Bacteria; phylum Actinomycetota; class Actinomycetes; order Mycobacteriales; family Mycobacteriaceae; genus Gordonia; species Gordonia spumicola. Next base: position 1,484,761 of record NZ_BJOV01000005.1, on the reverse strand, counting down.
CGGGATCATCGCCGAGTCGCTGCCCGCGCTGCAGGCGTTGCACGGCAAGCGCGTGGTCGTGAAGTACGGCGGCAACGCGATGGTCGACGACCAGCTCAAGGCCGCGTTCGCCGCCGACATGGTGCTGCTGCGGGCGTGCGGGATCCACCCGATCGTCGTCCACGGCGGCGGCCCGCAGATCTCGGCGATGCTCAAACGCCTCGGTCTGGAAGGCGAGTTCCGAGGCGGCTTCCGCGTCACCACCCCCGAGGTCATGGACGTGGCGCGCATGGTCCTGTTCGGCCAGGTCGGACGCGAACTCGTCGGCCTGATCAATCGGCACGGTCCGTACGCGGTCGGCATCACCGGCGAGGATGCTCACCTCTTCACGGCGTCGCGGCGCAGCGTGATGGTCGACGGGGAGGCCACCGACATCGGTCTCGTCGGCGACATCACGGCCGTCGACACGTCGGCGGTGGACGACCTCATCGTCGCGGGCCGCATCCCGGTGATCTCGACGATCGCCCCCGACGCCGACGGCGTGGTGCACAACATCAACGCCGACACCGCGGCCGGCGCGATCGCCGCGGCACTGCGGGCCGAGCATCTGGTGATGCTGACCGACGTCGAAGGCCTGTACACCGACTGGCCGGACCGCTCGTCGCTCGTGTCGACGATCACCGCGAGCGAGGTCGCCGCGTTGCTGCCGAGCCTGGACGCCGGCATGGTCCCGAAGATGGAGGCCTGCCTGCGCGCCGTGGAGGCGGGTATCGGCGCCGCCCACGTCATCGACGGTCGGGAACCGCACGCCGTGCTCGCGGCGCTGCTCACCGCGTCGACCGCGGGCACGGCAGTCGTCGCCGACGGCGACATCACAGACGTCACGAAAGGGGAGCGGCCATGACCGCACCGTTGCAGGAGCGGTGGCATTCGTCGCTGATGAACAACTACGGGACGCCGCCGATCGCGCTGGTGCGCGGTGAGGGCGCGCTCGTGTACGACGCCGACGGCAAGGAGTACCTCGACCTGCTCGGGGGCATCGCCGTCAACGCGCTCGGCCACGCGCATCCGGAGATCATCGAGGCCGTCACCGCGCAGTTGTCGACGCTCGGTCACGTCTCGAACCTGTACATCGCGCCGCCCGTCGTCGAACTGGCCGAACGGCTGCTCGCCGCATTCGGCCACGAGGGCCGAGTGTTCGTCTGCAACTCGGGCACCGAGGCCAACGAGGCCGCGTTCAAGTTGGCCCGCCGCACGGGCCGCCCGCAGATCATCGCGGCCGAGGGCGGGTTCCACGGTCGGACGATGGGCGCCCTCGCGATGACCGGCCAGCCGGCCAAACGGGCCCCGTTCGAACCTATGCCCGCGGGCGTCGACTTCGTGCCGTACGGCGACGTCGCCGCGCTCGAGGCGCTGGTCTCGGAGCGGACCGCCGCGGTGATCCTCGAACCGATCCAGGGTGAGAACGGTGTCGTCGTCCCGCCGGAGGGCTACCTGGCGGCGGCCCGCGAGATCACTTCGAGGCACGGCGCGCTGCTGATCCTCGACGAGGTGCAGACCGGAATCGCCCGGACCGGTGCGTACTTCGCACATCAGCGCGTCGGGATCGTCCCCGATGTGATGACCCTCGCGAAGGGACTCGGCGGCGGCATGCCGATCGGAGCCGTCATCGCGACCGGCCCGGCGGCCGATCTCTTCGAGCCCGGACAGCACGGAACCACGTTCGGCGGCAACCCGGCCTGCGCGGCGGCGGCCGTCGCCGTCCTCAAACACATCGACGCCAACGGCCTGTGCGAGCGGGTCGACTCGCTCGGCAAGTCGCTCGCGGCGGATGTCGAGGCGTTGGGGCATCCGCTCGTCGCCCATGTCAGGGGCGACGGACTGCTGCTCGGCATCGTCCTCACCGAGCCGCTGTCGGCGCAGGTCGACGCCGCGGCGAAGCGGGCGGGCTACCTGCTCAACGCACCCGCGCCGAACGTGCTGCGTCTGGCGCCGCCGCTGATCCTCTCCGACGAGCAGGCGGACGCGTTCGTCGCCGACCTCCCCGGAATCCTCGACGCCGCGCAGAAAGCAGGAACGCGATGACACGGCACTTCCTCCGAGACGACGACCTCACACCGGCCGAACAGGCACAGGTCCTCGCCCTCGCCGCCGAGATGAAGGCCGATCCGTTCGCGCGTCGCCCGCTCGCGGGCCCGAAGGGCGTCGGCGTGGTCTTCGACAAGAACTCGACGCGCACCCGCTTCTCGTTCGAGGTCGGCATCGCGCAGCTCGGCGGGCACGCCGTGGTCGTCGACGGCGCGACGACGCAGATGGGCCGCGACGAGTCGCTCGCCGACACCGGGCGCGTGCTGTCGAGGTTCGTCGACGCCATCGTGTGGCGCACCTTCGGTCAGGACCGGCTCGACGGCCTCGCCGAGTACTCCTCGGTGCCGGTCGTCAACGCGTTGAGCGACTCGTTCCACCCCTGTCAGGTGCTCGCCGATCTGCAGACGATCGCCGAGCACAAGGGACGCACCGCGGGGCTCACCCTGACCTACCTCGGCGACGCCGCCAACAACATGTCCAACTCGCTGATGATCGGCTGTGCGATGGCGGGCATGCACGTCCGGGTGAGCGGTCCGGACGGTTTCCGTCCCGATCCGGAGATGATCGCGGCGGCGCAGCGGCAGGCCGAGCGGACCGGTGGCAGCGTCACCGTCGTCGACGACCCTCGGGTCGCGGCGGCGGGCGCGGACGTCCTCGTCACCGACACGTGGGTGTCGATGGGGCAGGAGAGCGACGGACTCGATCGGGTCGGACCGTTCCGGCCGTACCAGATCAACGACGACCTGCTCGCCTTGGCGGCGGACGATGCGATCGTCCTGCACTGTCTTCCCGCCCACCGCGGCGAGGAGATCACCGATTCGGTGATCGACGGACCGGCGAGCGTCGTGTTCGACGAGGCCGAGAACCGACTGCATGCGCAGAAGGCGCTGCTCACGTGGCTGCTGGAGAACCAGTGACCGACGGCGTGGAGTCTGGGCGGCTGGCCGCGACGCGCGCCGGACGGCACGCGCGGATCGTCGAGATCCTCGCGGCCGAATCGGTTCGAAGCCAGGTGGAGCTGCAGAACCGACTCGCGGCCGTGGGCATCGACGCGACGCAGGCGACGCTGTCGCGCGATCTCGACGAACTCGGTGCGGTCAAGCTGCGGGCCGCCGACGGCGGGGCGGGCGTGTACGTGGTGCCCGAGGACGGCACTCCCGTTCGCGGCGTCTCCGGGGGCACCGACCGGCTGTCGCGGCTCCTCGCCGAACTGCTGGTGTCGACGGACTCGTCCGGCGACATGGCGGTCCTGCGGACGCCTCCGGGCGCGGCGGGCTATCTCGCCAGCGCGTTGGACAGATCTCGCCTGGCGGGCGTGGTGGGGACCATCGCGGGCGACGACACCGTCTTCGTCCTCGCCCGTCGTCCCCTCACCGGGGCCGACCTCGCCCAGCAGATCGAATCGCTGGTGTGAGCCCGCCGGTCGCGCGCCCCGGCGACCGGCGCGCACATGCACAATTGACCAGAACCGCACTCTCATCCAAGGAGCCCGAGACACTCATGGCCGACAGCATCGACGCATCCACTCCGCGCGCGGAAGGCACCAACGAGGGCGCCTTGTGGGGCGGTCGCTTCGCCGACGGCCCGGCCGCAGCGATGGCCGCGCTCAGCAAGTCCACGCACTTCGACTGGGCGCTCGCACCGTACGACGTCGCCGCGTCGAAGGCGCACGCCCGTGTCCTCAACCGGGCGGGCCTCCTGACCGACGACGACCTCGTCGCCATGCAGGCGGGCCTCGACCGGCTGGCGTCCGACGTCGCCGACGGAACCTTCGGTCCGGCACCGTCGGACGAGGACGTGCACGGCGCGCTCGAGCGGGGCCTCATCGAACGGGTCGGCACGGAGCTGGGCGGCAGGCTTCGCGCGGGTCGATCGCGTAACGACCAGGTGGCGACCCTGTTCCGGATGTGGCTGAGGGACGGCATGCGCCGCGTCGGCCTCGGCCTCCTCGACGTCGCGGAGGCCCTCGTCGCCCAGGCCGAGGCGAACCCCGGCGTGGTCATGCCCGGCAAGACGCACCTGCAGGCCGCACAGCCGGTGCTGCTGGGCCACACCCTGCTGGCTCACGCGCAGCCGCTGCTGCGCGACGTCGCCCGGATCATCGACGCCGACCGCCGTGTCGCGGTGTCGCCCTACGGATCCGGCGCGCTCGCCGGATCGTCGCTCGGTCTCGACCCGGCGGCGATCGCCGCCGATCTGGGTTTCGACAGTGCGGCCGACAATTCGATCGACGCGACCAGCTCCCGCGACTTCGCCGCCGAAGCCGCGTTCGTGTTCGCGATGGCGGCGGTCGACCTGTCGCGGCTCGGCGAGGACGTCATCCTGTGGAGCACGCCCGAGTTCGGCTACGTCACGCTGGCCGACGCCTGGTCGACGGGCAGCTCGATCATGCCGCAGAAGAAGAACCCCGACGTCGCCGAACTCGCCCGTGGCAAGGCGGGCAGGCTGATCGGCAACCTGACGGGGCTCTTGGCGACCTTGAAGGCGCAGCCGCTCGCGTACAACCGCGATCTGCAGGAGGACAAGGAGCCGGTCTTCGACTCCGTCGCACAGCTCGAACTGCTGCTGCCCGCGATCACCGGTCTCGTCGCGACGCTGACCTTCCACCCGGGCCGGATGGCCGAACTCGCGCCCGCGGGCTTCACCCTCGCCACCGACATCGCCGAATGGCTTGTGCGCCAGGGTGTTCCGTTCCGTGTTGCACACGAGGTCGCGGGCGAGAGCGTCCGTGTCGCCGAGCAGCGCGGGGTTGGTCTCGCCGATCTCGACGACGAGACCCTGGCGTCGATCAACCCGGAACTCACCCCGCAGGTCCGCGAGGTGCTCACCGTCACCGGTTCCATCGAGTCGCGCAACGCGCTCGGCGGCACCGCATCGTCGCAGGTGGAACGCCAGATCGTGGTCGCGTGGGCGACGATCGACGAACTCCGCGGCTCCCTGTCGTAGGCGGGGCGGCGGGACTTTTGCCCACCGCGTCGGCCGGGCGTGTCTGCAACCTCTCGGAACGGGTAAGGTGATCCGCGTCGCGGACCCGCACCGGCGGTGACGAACGATGCCGCGGCGGAGAGGGACAGCTGTGGGACTGCCCAGGGTAGGGGCCGCCGTCGGCCGTATCGTCGCGACTGCACAGAACGGCCTCGAGGTCCTCCGACTCGGTGGGCTCGAGACGGGGACCGAACCGGCGCCGTACAAGGTGGTCGAGACGGAGAAGATGTTCCGCCTGCGGCGGTACTTCCCGGACGACCCGGGCGACGGCGCGTCGCACGTCATCCTGATCCCGCCGATGATGGTCTCGGCCAACGTCTACGACGTCACCGAGCACAATGGCGCGGTCTCCGTGCTGCACCGGTACGGGATCATCCCGTGGGTGGTCGACTTCGGTTCGCCCGACCACGAAGAGGGCGGCATGGAACGCACCCTCACCGATCACGTCGTCGCGATCAGCCGTGTCATCGACCTGGTCCGCGGAATCGTCGGGCGCGACGTCCACCTGGGCGGCTACTCGCAGGGCGGCATGTTCGCGTACCAGACGGCCGCGTATCGCCGCGCCGAAGGACTCGCGAGCATCGTCACGTACGGCAGCCCCGTCGACATCACCGCGGCCATGCCCCTCGGCCTGCCCGCGAACCTCGTGGTCCCCGGCGTCGAGTTCCTCGGCGACCGCGTCTTCTCGAACATCTGGATCCCCAGCTGGCTGGCGCGTACCGGATTCCAGCTCGCCGACCCGGTGAAGACGGCCAAGAGCCGCATCGACTTCCTCCGCAAGCTCCACGACCGCGACGCGCTGCTGCCGCGCGAGGACCAGCGGCGTTTCATCGAGCAGGAGGGCTGGGTCGCCTGGTCCGGCCCGGCCGTCGCCGAGTTGATGCGCCAGTTCGTGGTGCACAACCGGATGATGTCCGGCGGCTTCGTCATCGACGGCGACGTCGCGTCGATGTCGGACATCACGTGCCCGGTCCTGGCGTTCGTCGGCGAGACCGACGACATCGGACAGCCGGTAGCCGTCCGAGGCATCCAACGTGCGGCGCCGGACGCCGACGTCTACGAGACCGCCGTGCCCGCGGGCCACTTCGGCCTCGTCGTCGGTTCGACCGCGGGCAGGCTGTCGTGGCCTACCACCGCCGAATGGATCCTGTGGCGCGACGGCCGCGGTCCGCGTCCCGAGGCCGCGCATCCGATGGACTCGTCGGTCACCACGGGCACCGGAATCAGCTGGGCCAACCGGCTCACCTACGGCGTCGGCCAGGTCGCGGGCGCGGGGACAGCGGTGTCGAAGGAACTGATCGACGCCGTCTCGACGATCCAGCGGACCACCGTAGCCGTCGCGTCCGAGTCGGTGCGGACGGTTCCGCGACTGTTCCGACTCGGTCAGATCCAGCCGTCCACCCGGATCTCGCTCGCCAAACTGATGAGCGAGAACGAACGTCGCACGCCGAACGACGAGCTCTTCCTGTTCGAGAACCGAGTCCTCACGCACGACCAGGTCAACACGCGCATCGACAACGTCGTCGCGGGCCTCATCGAATGCGGTGTCCGACCCGGCGAGCACGTCGGCGTGTTGATGGACACGCGTCCGTCCGCGCTGGTCGTCGTCGCCGCGTTGTCCCGACTCGGCGCGGTCGCCGTGATCCTGTCGTCCGGGGACGATCTCCCCGAGATGCTGACGCTCGCCGAGAGCAACGTGATCCTCACCGACCCGAACCACCTGGACGTGGCGACGCGGGTCAGCGACCGCGTCCTCGTCCTCGGCGGCGGCGATGAGCGCGTCATCGATCGGGCGGACGGCGTTCGCGTGGTCGACATGGAGCGGATCGACCCCGACCGGGTGCGGATTCCCGTCTGGTACCGCCGCGACCCCGGTCTGGCGGGCGACCTCGCGTTCATCCTGTTCACCAAGTCGAACGGCCGGATCTCGCGGTGGTCCATCACCAACCACCGATTCGCGATGTCGGCGTTCGGCGCCGCGGCCGCAGCCGGTCTGTCGAACCGCGACACCGTCTACTGTCTTCCGCCGCTGCACCACGCGTCCGGTCTGCTGACCACGCTCGGCGCGACCGTCGCGGGTCGGTCGCGCATCGCACTCTCGAACAGCGTCGATCCCGCTCGATTCGCCTTCGAGGTCCGGCACTACGGAGTCACCGTCGTCTCCTACACGTGGTCCATGCTCTCGGAGATGATCCGGCGAGACGACTTCGACGCCGCGCAGCTCGCGACGGTCCGCCTGTTCATGGGATCGGGCCTGACGACCGGGCTGTGGTCCGACATCCGCGAAGCGCTGCCGAAGGCCCAGGTCCTCGAGTTCTTCGCGACGGCGGACGGCTCGGCGATCCTCGCCAACGTCGACGGCAACAAGATCGGCGCGATGGGTCGCTCCCTGCCGGAGACGAACAACGTCCGGATCGCCGCCTACGACACCGCGACGGAACAGCTCGTCGTCGACCGTGAGACCGGCTTCATCCGGGAAGCGGGGGCGGGCGAAGTCGGGATGCTCGTCTCGCATGCGGCGCAGAAGTTCGACGCGTCCGGCCTCGTCCTGCGCGACGTGTTCCGCTCACACGACCGGTGGGAGGTGTCGGGCAGCCTGTTCCGGGCCGACGCCGACGGCGACCTGTGGTTCATGGGGTCGGCACAGGGCGCGATCCGCACGTACCGCGGCGTCGTGTACCCGACGCCGATCCAGAACGCACTGTCGTCGATGCCCGTCGTCGACCAGGCCGTCGTCTACGGTGTCGGCAAGGCCGGCTCGCAGTTGGCGATCGCCGCGATCAGCCTCCGCCCGGACGCTCCGTCGAGCACACCGACCATGCTCCGCGTCGGGCTCGGCGAGCTGGAGTCCGCCGAGCGACCGGACATCATCTGGGTCGCCGACACGATCCCGGTGTCCGAGTCGTTCCGTCCGCTCACCAAGGACTTCGTCGCACGCGGTGTCCCGAAGCCCGGACCCAAGGTCTGGTACCGCGACGCCGACGGCCGCTACCGTCGCTACACCGCGAGCGCCGCGAAGACCATCGACTGGTCGTGGCCGCAGGCACGGATCGAGACGGTCGACGAGCTCGTCGAAGCCTCCGAGTAACCTGAGGACCCATGAGCACACGCGCTGAACGCCTCGACCCGGTTGTCCGCGACCGGCTCGTCTGCCCGCAGGACCTCGGTGTACTGATCGACGCCGGGGACGAGCTGTACAACCCGCGCCTGCGGGTGGCGTACGGCATCGACGAACTCGGCATCCCCAACATGCTGATCGACGATGCGCGGGCCGTGTCCGACGACGAGCACCTCGCCATCACCGGCGGGGACGGAGAGTGACCGGGGTGAGCGAGAACATCCTCGACGAACTCGCCTGGCGTGGGCTGATCGGTCAGACCACGGATCGCGAAGCGCTCCGCGAAGCCCTCGACGCGGGTTCGATCTCGCTGTACGCGGGTTTCGATCCGACCGCGTCGAGCCTGCACGCGGGTCACCTCGTCCCGCTGTTGACACTGCGCCGCTTTCAGCTCGCCGGTCATCGGCCGATCGTGCTGTCGGGAGGTGCGACCGGACTGATCGGTGATCCGCGGGACGTCGGCGAGCGCGCGATGAACACCACCGACACCGTCGCGGGCTGGGCCGACCGAATCGTCGGCCAGCTCCGACGCTTCGTCGACATCGACGATTCGGAGACCGGAGCCGTCCTGGTCAACAACATGGACTGGACCGGATCGCTCAGCGCGATCGACTTCCTGCGCGACATCGGCAAGCACTTCTCGGTGAACGTGATGCTTGCGCGGGAGACGGTCAAGCGTCGTCTCGAGTCGGACGGGATCAGCTACACCGAGTTCAGCTACCTGCTTCTGCAGTCGAACGACTACCTCGAACTCCACCGCCGGTACGGAGCCACTCTTCAGATCGGCGGCTCGGATCAGTGGGGCAACATCGTCGGTGGCGTGGACCTGATCCGCAAGGTCGAAGGCGGGAGCGCCCACGCACTCACGGTTCCGCTCGTGACGTCCGCCGACGGTAAGAAGTTCGGCAAGTCGACAGGCGGCGGAAGCGTGTGGCTCGACCCGGAGCTGACCAGTCCGTACGCCTGGTACCAGTACTTCGTGAACACGGCCGACGCTGACGTGATCGGTTACCTCAAGTGGTTCACCTTCCTGTCACAGGAGGAGATCGCCGAGCTCGAGCAGCTCACCGCGGAGAAGCCGTTCCTCCGCACCGCGCAGAAGCGGCTCGCCGCAGAACTGACCACGCTCATCCACGGCGCCGACATGACGGCGGCCGCGGAACTCGCCAGCCAGGCGTTGTTCGGCAGGGGAGAGCTCGACGGCCTCGACGAGGGAACGCTGTCCGCGGCGCTCACCGAAACGGGTGTGGCCGAGTTCGAGGCCGGCGCGACACCCACCATGGTGGAACTCCTCGTCACGGCCGGTCTCGCCGACGGAAACAAGGCCGCCCGTCGCGCGATCGACGAAGGCGGAGCCTACGTGAACAACGTGAAGATCACCGACGCGGACTGGACGCCGTCGCAGGCGGAACTCCTTCACGGCAGGTGGCTGGTGCTCCGACGGGGGAAGAAGACCTTCGCCGGAGCGAGGATCGGCTGACTACCAGCAGGTTTGTCCTTCCCGGCGGGTGTGTGTAACTTATTCGAAGTCAGCGCGACACCGCGCAGACATCAACTCCACCCGGAGCGGTTGCACAATCGCTCGCCGGGCGGGTACAGTTGAAACCCGCTCCACCAACCACTTCTTCTGACTCCGGAAACGGAGAACGAACCGAGGTTGCGGAGCAGGAACCAGCCTGGTAGGCTGGAAGAGTTGGCCGCGAGCCGGTCGGCGTACAATGCAAGTTCACTGGAGTTCAGTCCCTGTTTGTGGGGATCGGTGCTGGTGGGTGTGTGTTCTTTGAGAACTCGATAGTGTGTAAAATAGATGTTCTTGTGCCACATATTTTTTTGGTTTGTGGCATGAAGGATTGATGGACAGATCATGGTTCCTTGGTGGACGATGATGTTTTTGATTGAATTCTTGTCAGTTTTTTGGATTTGGTCAGGTTGTGCTTTCTGGCTTGTGCTGAAATTGCGGTCTTCGGGTCGTGTTTCTGTATTTTTTGTTGGAGAGTTTGATCCTGGCTCAGGACGAACGCTGGCGGCGTGCTTAACACATGCAAGTCGAACGGAAAGGCCCTTTCGGGGGTACTCGAGTGGCGAACGGGTGAGTAACACGTGGGTGATCTGCCCCAAACTCTGGGATAAGCCTGGGAAACTGGGTCTAATACTGGATATGACCTTCTGCTTCATGGTGGATGGTGGAAAGCTTTTGCGGTTTGGGATGGGCCCGCGGCCTATCAGCTTGTTGGTGGGGTAATGGCCTACCAAGGCGACGACGGGTAGCCGACCTGAGAGGGTGATCGGCCACACTGGGACTGAGACACGGCCCAGACTCCTACGGGAGGCAGCAGTGGGGAATATTGCACAATGGGCGCAAGCCTGATGCAGCGACGCCGCGTGAGGGATGACGGCCTTCGGGTTGTAAACCTCTTTCGCCAGGGACGAAGCGCGAGTGACGGTACCTGGAGAAGAAGCACCGGCCAACTACGTGCCAGCAGCCGCGGTAATACGTAGGGTGCGAGCGTTGTCCGGAATTACTGGGCGTAAAGAGCTCGTAGGCGGTTTGTCGCGTCGTCTGTGAAATTCTGCAACTCAATTGCAGGCGTGCAGGCGATACGGGCAGACTTGAGTACTACAGGGGAGACTGGAATTCCTGGTGTAGCGGTGAAATGCGCAGATATCAGGAGGAACACCGGTGGCGAAGGCGGGTCTCTGGGTAGTAACTGACGCTGAGGAGCGAAAGCGTGGGGAGCGAACAGGATTAGATACCCTGGTAGTCCACGCCGTAAACGGTGGGTACTAGGTGTGGGGTCCATTTCACGGATTCCGTGCCGTAGCTAACGCATTAAGTACCCCGCCTGGGGAGTACGGCCGCAAGGCTAAAACTCAAAGGAATTGACGGGGGCCCGCACAAGCGGCGGAGCATGTGGATTAATTCGATGCAACGCGAAGAACCTTACCTGGGTTTGACATACACTAGAAAGCTATAGAGATATAGCCCCCCTTGTGGTTGGTGTACAGGTGGTGCATGGCTGTCGTCAGCTCGTGTCGTGAGATGTTGGGTTAAGTCCCGCAACGAGCGCAACCCTTGTCCTGTATTGCCAGCGGGTTATGCCGGGGACTTGCAGGAGACTGCCGGGGTCAACTCGGAGGAAGGTGGGGATGACGTCAAGTCATCATGCCCCTTATGTCCAGGGCTTCACACATGCTACAATGGCGCGTACAGAGGGCTGCGAGACCGTGAGGTGGAGCGAATCCCTTAAAGCGCGTCTCAGTTCGGATTGGGGTCTGCAACTCGACCCCATGAAGTCGGAGTCGCTAGTAATCGCAGATCAGCAACGCTGCGGTGAATACGTTCCCGGGCCTTGTACACACCGCCCGTCACGTCATGAAAGTCGGTAACACCCGAAGCCGGTGGCCTAACCCCTTGTGGGAGGGAGCCGTCGAAGGTGGGATCGGCGATTGGGACGAAGTCGTAACAAGGTAGCCGTACCGGAAGGTGCGGCTGGATCACCTCCTTTCTAAGGAGCAGACAACACCCAACGCCCACTCGAACGCAGCTGGGGTTGGTGTTTGTTCATAGGGTGAAACACAAGAACCCACCGTGATGGTTGGGCGCCGCGAGAGTCGGTGTTCTGCTGGTGGTTGCAGTCGGGTGACTGGCTGTTGTCTTTTTGCACACTATCGGGGTTCTGAGAGAACACGCGCTGTCCTGCCCTTGTGGGGGTGGGTGGTGGTTGTTGTCTCTGCTCGCTGACATTCCGCCACGTCGTGTGGTGTTGGGTGTGGGTGGGTGTGTGTTGTTTGAGAAGTGGATAGTGGATGCGAGCATCTTGAAATATAGGTGTCGTATTGCAATTTCAAAATGTATGTTGATTTTTGTGATGTCCACATTCGTGCCGCACGAAGCTGTGATGGCCTTTCGGGGTTGTTGTGGTGGGGTGGTGGTGTGTTTGTGGGTGTTGTTGTAAGTGTTTTAGGGCGTTCGGTGGATGCCTTGGTACCAGGAGCCGATGAAGGACGTGGTAGGCCGCGATAGTCCTCGGGGAGTTGTCAAACGAGCTGTGATCCGAGGGTGTCCGAATGGGGAAACCCAGCACGAGTTATGTCGTGTTACCCACCCTTGAATATATAGGGGGTGTGGAGGGAACGTGGGGAAGTGAAACATCTCAGTACCCACAGGAAGAGAAAACAATAGTGATTCCGTGAGTAGTGGCGAGCGAAAGCGGATGAGGCTAAACCATGCGTATGTGATACTCGGCAGGGGTTGTGCGTGTGGGGTTGTGGGAGCATTATTGGTGCGTCTGCCGGCGTGTCGGCCAGTAAGAAAATCGTGTGTTAGGTGAAGTGGCCTGGAATGGTCTGCCGTAGTGGGTGAGAGTCCCGTAACTGAAAACGCGCGGTCTGGTTGTAGTGTTTCCCAAGTAGCAGCGGGCTCGTGGAATCTGCTGTGAATCTGCCGGGACCACCCGGTAAGCCTAAATACTTTCTGGTGACCGATAGCGGACTAGTACCGTGAGGGAAAGGTGAAAAGTACCCCGGGAGGGGAGTGAAATAGTACCTGAAACCGGACGCTTACAATCCGTCAGAGCCTTCCATCTTTGGGTGGTGGGGTGATGGCGTGCCTTTTGAAGAATGAGCCTGCGAGTTAGTGCTCAGTGGCAAGGTTAACCCGTGTGGGGTAGCCGTAGCGAAAGCGAGTCTGAATAGGGCGCCCCAAGTCGCTGGGTCTAGACCCGAAGCGGAGTGATCTACCCATGGCCAGGGTGAAGCAGAGGTAAGACTTTGTGGAGGCCCGAACCCACTTCAGTTGAAAATGGAGGGGATGAGTTGTGGGTAGGGGTGAAAGGCCAATCAAACTCCGTGATAGCTGGTTCTCCCCGAAATGCATTTAGGTGCAGCGTTGCGTGTTTCTTACTGGAGGTAGAGCTACTGGATGGCCGATGGGCCCTACAAGGTTACTGACGTCAGCCAAACTCCGAATGCCGGTAAGTGAGAGCGTGGCAGTGAGACTGCGGGGGATAAGCTTCGTAGTCGAGAGGGAAACAGCCCAGATCGCCGGCTAAGGCCCCTAAGCGTGTACTAAGTGGAAAAGGATGTGGGGTCGCGAAGACAACCAGGAGGTTGGCTTAGAAGCAGCCACCCTTGAAAGAGTGCGTAATAGCTCACTGGTCAAGTGATCCTGCGCCGACAATGTAGCGGGGCTCAAGTACACCGCCGAAGCCGCGGCACTCACACATGTACATCGGCCACTTTTGTGGTCTAGTGGTGTGGGTGGGTAGGGGAGCGTCCTGCATCCGTGGAAGCGCCGGAGTGATCTAGGTGTGGAGGGTGTGGGAGTGAGAATGCAGGCATGAGTAGCGAAAGACAAGTGAGAAACTTGTCCGCCGAATGACCAAGGGTTCCTGGGCCAGGTTAATCCGCCCAGGGTGAGTCGGGACCTAAGGCGAGGCCGACAGGCGTAGTCGATGGACAACGGGTTGATATTCCCGTACCCGTGTATCCGCGTCCAGTGGCGAATCATCTGTACTAACCATCCAAAAGCTGTCTTTGCTTTCTTCGGATTGCTCTGGTGGTGGCTGCGTGGGACCTTGGGTGTAGTAGTCAAGTGATGGGGTGACGCAGGAAGGTAGCTGGGCCAGTCAGTGGTTGTACTGGTGTAAGCCTGTAGGGAGTGACATAGGCAAATCCGTGTCGCACATAATCCTGAGAGGTGATGCGTAGCCCGTTGGGGTGAATTCAGTGATCCTATGCTGCCGAGAAAAGCCTCTAGCGAGTTGGTACATGGCCCGTACCCCAAACCGACACAGGTGGTCAGGTAGAGAATACTAAGGCGATCGAGATAACTGTGGTTAAGGAACTCGGCAAATTGCCCCCGTAACTTCGGGAGAAGGGGGACCACGGCTGGTGAACGCCTTTGCGGTGGGAGCTGGTGGTGGTCGCAGAGACCAGAGAGAAGCGACTGTTTACTAAAAACACAGGTCCGTGCGAAGTCGTAAGACGATGTATACGGACTGACGCCTGCCCGGTGCTGGAAGGTTAAGAGGACCGGTTAGTCACTTTTGGGTGGCGAAGCTGAGAATTTAAGCCCCAGTAAACGGCGGTGGTAACTATAACCATCCTAAGGTAGCGAAATTCCTTGTCGGGTAAGTTCCGACCTGCACGAATGGCGTAACGACTTCTCTGCTGTCTCAACCACAGGCTCGGCGAAATTGCAGTACGAGTAAAGATGCTCGTTTCGCGCGGCAGGACGAAAAGACCCCGGGACCTTCACTATAGCTTGGTATTGGTGTTCGGTACGGTTTGTGTAGGATAGGTGGGAGACTGTGAGGCTGGCACGCTAGTGTTGGTGGAGTCGTTGTTGAAATACCACTCTGATCGTATTGGGCTTCTAACCTCGGACCCTGATCGGGTTCAGGGACAGTGCCTGGTGGGTAGTTTAACTGGGGCGGTTGCCTCCTAAAGTGTAACGGAGGCGCCCAAAGGTTCCCTCAGCCTGGATGGCAATCAGGTGTTGAGTGTAAGTGCACAAGGGAGCTTGACTGTGAGACGTACATGTCGAGCAGGGACGAAAGTCGGGACTAGTGATCCGGCACCGGCAAGTGGAAGCGGTGTCGCTCAACGGATAAAAGGTACCCCGGGGATAACAGGCTGATCTTCCCCAAGAGTCCATATCGACGGGATGGTTTGGCACCTCGATGTCGGCTCGTCGCATCCTGGGGCTGGAGTAGGTCCCAAGGGTTGGGCTGTTCGCCCATTAAAGCGGCACGCGAGCTGGGTTTAGAACGTCGTGAGACAGTTCGGTCTCTATCCGCCGCGCGCGATTAGAAACTTGAGGAAACCTGTCCCTAGTACGAGAGGACCGGGACGGACGAACCTCTGGTGTGCCAGTTGTCCTACCAAGGGCACTGCTGGTTAGCTACGTTCGGAAGGGATAACCGCTGAAAGCATCTAAGCGGGAAGCCTGTTCCAAGATGAGGTTTCTCACCACCTTCGGGTGGGTAAGGCCCCCTACAGACTATGGGGTTGATAGGCCAGAACTGTAAGCATAGTAATGTGTTCAGGTGACTGGTACTAATAGGCCGAGGACTTACTAACAACACTCACGCACTTTGTTTTTGAGTGTGTTCGCATCCACTATCTACTTCTGAAACAACACACGACCGTCACCTGGGTTGGTGGTGGTTGTTGATAGTTTCATATTGTTTCGGTGGCTATAGCGGAGGGGAAACGCCCGGCCCCATTCCGAACCCGGAAGCTAAGCCCTCCAGCGCCGATGGTACTGCACTTTAGTCAGTGTGGGAGAGTAGGACACCGCCGAACTCAACATTAGTGAAGCCCCCAACCCTTGTGGTTGGGGGCTTCACTGCATTCTGCGTATAACGCGCGATAGATTGGACGTTATGAGCAAGCCATCGGGTGATGAGCCCGTCCTGCCCGACGATGTGTCCGCATCCGATTTGGACCCGGAGATCCGTCGCGACCTGCAGGCCCTCGACAGGACGACCGCGGATCGCGTCGCACGACACCTTGTGATGGCATCCGACCTTCTCGGCGTCGACCCCGAAGCAGCACTCGCGCATGCACGTGCGGCCCGCGCCAGGGGCGCACGGGTCGGTGTCGTCCGAGAGACGGCGGGCATCGCCGCCTACAACGCGGGCGAGTGGCAGGAGGCGATTACCGAACTACGGGCCGCGCGACGCATGACCGGGTCGGCGGACCTCTTGCCGCTGATCGCGGACAGTGAACGTGGCCTGGGACGCCCCGAACGCGCCGTCGAGATCGCGGAGAGCGCCGACGCGCGGCGACTGTCCGGTGACGAAGCCCTCGAAATGCTGATCGTGGCATCGGGAGCACACCTCGACCTTGGACAGCCGGAGAAGGCGGTCACACTTCTCGAGTCCGGAGACTTGCGGCCCGGTCGAATCGGCAGCGATGCCGCCCGACTGTTCTACGCGTACGCCTCGTGCCTCGACGCCGCTGGACGACGCACAGACGCCCTGACATGGTTCCAGAACGCGGCGGCCGCCGACGTCGACGATCTGACCGACGCGGAGTTCCGTCTCATGGAACTCGGCGGAGACGAGCCGCGCCCGACAGACCTGGGGGACTCCGACGATGCGGCGGTGCTCGGCGCCCAATACGACACGCTGCTCGTCGATCTCGACGGGACGCTGTTCGCGGGGGCGTCCGCCCTGCCTCATGCGGTCGACGCGGTGAACGCAGCATCCGGCTCGGTCCTCTTCGTGACGAACAATGCGAGCCGTTCGCCCGAGGACGTCGCGTCGCATCTGGATTCCCTCGGGTTCAGCGCAACAGCGGACCAGGTCGTCACCAGTGCTCAGGCGGGCGCCACGCTCGTCGCCGAGCGTGTGCCCGCGGGCAGCAGAGTTCTCGTCGTAGGGGCTCGGTCGTTGCGGGACGAGATCGCCGCACGCGGGCTCGTCGTCGTCGATTCGGCGGACGACGAGCCGGCCGCCGTCGTCCAGGGACATTCACCCGACACCGGATGGGCCGAGCTCTCCGAAGCGGCGCTCGCGGTGCGCGGCGGTGCGACTTGGGTGGCGTGCAACGTCGACACCACCCTGCCCAACGAGCGCGGACTGCTTGTCGGCAACGGTTCGATGGTCGCCGCCGTGAAGTCCGCGACCGGAGCGCAGCCTCTCGTCGCGGGCAAGCCCGCCGCGCCGATCATGCGGGATGCGCTGTCCCGCAGTGAAGGTCGTCGGCCTCTTGTCATCGGAGACCGCCTCGACACCGACATCGCCGGAGCCCACGCCGTCGGACTCGACAGCCTGTTGGTCCTCACCGGCGTGTCGACCGCCGCGGATCTCCTCGCCGCGGCCCCGGACAGCCGCCCGACGTACGTGGCGATCGACGGGCTGGCGGGTCTGGCCGCGAATGCGTCGTCCCTTCGCATCGGCTCGCACGACGACTGGCGAGTCCAGGTGATCGATGAGCACGTGACCGTCGCCGCTCGTGGTGACGCCGACCCGTCGACGCTTCTGCCCACTCTCGCGCACGCCGTCTGGACGGCGGACGTCGGCGGTCGTGACCTGCGGATCGCCGCCGAAGACGACGCGGCGGCGCGGGCACTCGAATCGGTGGGTCTGGACGTCCTGCGTTAGCCTTGAGGTGTTATGAGCACTCCGAGCGGCCCCACACCGGCATCCCTGGCAGCCCGATCGGCACAGCAGAACGCACCCGCGGGCGACCCGGCCGACCATCCGGTGGCGGCCGAGGTGCGTGACCTCCTCGAGGAGGCCGCGATGATCGGCTCCGTCGTCGGTGAAGAGTTCGACCTCGGCGCGGTGTCCCGACAGACGCAGCTGCTGTCGAAGGCGCACGACGCCCTCGCGAACGCGCTCGAGGACGCCCGCTGATGGCGGCTCGGGCACGGCTCGACGCCGAACTCGTCCGCCGCGGACTAGCTCGGTCCAGGGAACAGGCGCGCGAGCTGATCGACGCGGGCAAAGTGAAGGTGAACGGGACGGTGGCGTCCAAACCCGCCACCAATGTCGCGAAGGACACACCGGTGCTGGTCACCGAGGTCGACACCGACGATTGGGCCTCACGCGGGGCGCACAAACTGCTCGGAGCCCTCGACGCGTTCGAACCGCAGGGCGTCACCGTCGCTGGCAAGCGCTGTCTCGACGCGGGGGCCTCCACCGGTGGCTTCACCGACGTACTGCTCTGCCGGGGCGCCCGCGAGGTGGAAGCGGTCGACGTCGGCTACGGACAGCTCGTGTGGAAGCTGCAGACCGACGACCGCGTCCACGTCCACGATCGCACCAATGTGCGTCACTTGACGCCCGAGACGATCTCGGGCGAAGTGGATCTGATCGTCGGCGACCTGTCGTTCATCTCGTTGAAGCTCGTGCTCCCCGCGCTCGCGGCGTGTCTCACCGCCGGCGGCGATGCGCTGCCCATGGTCAAGCCGCAGTTCGAGGTCGGTAAGGAACGAGTCGGCACCGGTGGTGTGGTCCGCGACCCGGCCCTGCGGACGGAAGTGGTCGAAGACGTGGCCGCGGCGGCACAGGCGCTCGGCCTGCGGACGCTCGGTGCGGTGGCGAGCCCATTGCCCGGTCCGTCCGGCAACGTCGAGTACTTCCTGTGGCTGCGCAAGACGATGTCGGAGCCCGGAGATACCGTTGAGACGCCGCAGATCGACGACGACGTGCGGCGCATGATCGCGAAGGCCGTCGCCGACGGCCCTGCTTGAGGCTGGAAGGCGAACTGAGGATGTCCGACCGCACCTTCATGGTGGTCGCCCACACGGGCCGGGATTCGGTGACGACGACGCTGACCGCCATCGCCGAACGCTGTGCGGCGGCGGGCGTGGCGCTTCGTCTCGTGGACCACGACCTGTACGACTCGGGCCATCCCGATCAGACGCCGGACGTCGAGTCCATCGACCCGGACGTCCTGCGTCGGACGGGGGCGGACGTCGAGGTGACCGACCCCCGGACGGTGTCCGCGGCCGGATGCGAACTCGTGATCGTCCTCGGCGGTGACGGGACGTTCCTGCGCGCCGCGGAACTGGCGTATCCGTCGTCGGTGCCGCTCATGGGGATCAACCTCGGTCACATCGGCTTCCTCGCCGAGGCCGAGTCGCATCGACTCGACGACGTGCTCGACCTGCTCATCTCGGGCAGATACCGGGTCGAGGACCGGATGGTCCTCGACGTTGAGGTCAGGGACCCGGGCGCCGAATCGCCACGCGTCCGCACGTGGGCGCTGAACGAAGTCGTCATCCAGAACAAGTCGAAGAGCGGCGTCCTCGAACTCGTGACCGAGGTCGACGGCAGGCCGGTGTCGGCGTTCGGCGCCGACGGACTGCTCGTAGCCACCCCGACCGGGTCGACGGCATATGCCTTCTCGGCGGGCGGCCCGGTGATGTGGCCCGACCTGGAGGCGATCCTCGTCGTCCCGAGCAACGCCCACGCGCTGTTCGCCCGTCCCATGGTCACGTCGCCTCGGTCGCGCGTCGCGGTGGAGATCCACCGGGGCGGCCGCGACGGAGTGGCGCTGTGCGACGGCCGCCGCGTGATCGACATGCCTGCCGGTTCCCGCATCGAGGTGTTCCGCGCGCAGCGGTCCCTCCGCTGGGTGCGGATCGGTTCGGAGCCATTCGCGGACCGTCTCGTCACCAAGTTCTCGCTGCCGGTCACCGGTTGGCGGGGGAGGAGCTGATCGACTGTGCTCGAAGAACTGTCCATCACCGGCCTCGGTGTCGTCGAGGCGGCGTCCGCTGAGTTCCATCCAGGCTTCACCGCTCTCACCGGTGAGACCGGAGCGGGCAAGACCATGATCGTGACGAGCCTGCGGCTGCTGTCCGGCGGACGCGCCGACGCCGGTCGAGTACGCACCGGCGACGACCGCGCGATCGTCGAAGGACGGTTCCGACTTCCGGCCGAAGCGAACGCGACCATCACCGACCTGCTGGAAGACACCGGGGCGGACGTCGACGACGACAACACGGTGATCGCGTCGCGGACGGTGAACGCCGACGGCAGGTCCCGCGCCAGGTTGGGCGGACGGAGCGTCCCGGTCGGCACGCTCGGAGCCCTCACCGGCGAACTGCTCGCCATCCACGGACAGAACGACCAGTTGCGACTGATCCGGGGCGATCAGCAGCGCGCGGCGCTCGACCGGTACGCGGGCGCGGCCGCGGCCAAGACCCTCGCCAAGTATCGGAAGGCCCGGGATCGATGGATCGCGGTGCTCGACGAACTCGACGCACTGCGCGCCGACTCACGCGAGTTGGCGCAGGAGGCCGACCGACTCCGGTTCGCGCTCGAGGAGATCGAGGCGGCCAAGCCGTTGCCCGGGGAAGACGTCGAAATCGTCGAGATCGTCCGCAGGCTCACCGACCTCGAGGACATCCGGTCGGCCGCGACCCAGGCGCACGGGATCGTCGCCGGCGACGGGACGTCGGTGCTCGACGCGCTCGGCACGGTCCGGTCCCTTCTCGAGTCCGCGGCCGACCAGTCGCTCCGAGATCTGCGTCCCCGCATCGAAGAGGCCCTCGTGGTCGTCGGCGACATCGGGGACGAACTGACCGGCTATCTCGCGGGCCTGCCCGACGACGCCGCAGACCTCGACGCGTTGTTGAATCGTCAGGCCGAACTGAAGTCGTTGACCCGCAAGTACGCGGCCGACGTCGACGGCGTCCTCGAGTGGCAGGCCGACGCCGAGCGTCGTCTCGCCGAGATCGCCGACCCGCAGGCCAGGATCGACGAACTCGAAGCCGAGTCGACGGCGATCCGGGCCGAGGTCGGGACGCTCGCCGCGACCCTCCACGCACAACGGAGCAAGGCCGCGAAATCGTTGGCGTCGAAGGTCTCGGTCGAGCTCACCGGTCTCGCGATGGGCGGAAGCGAGCTGGCCGTGACGGTGTCGCTGCGAGCCGCGGACGACCCGCGTCTCATGGTGGACATCGACGGCGCGCGGGCGCACGCGGGCGGTCACGGCGCCGACGTCGTCGAGTTCGGCCTCGTAGCCCACAAGGGCGCCCAGCCGCTGCCGATCGCGAAGTCGGCGTCCGGCGGCGAACTGTCTCGCGTGATGCTTGCTCTCGAAGTGGTTCTCGCTGAACCGGATTCGGGTTCGGTCATGGTGTTCGACGAGGTCGACGCCGGCGTCGGAGGCGCGGCCGCGGTGCAGATCGGCGCCCGCCTGGCAAGGCTCGCGCGACGACACCAGGTGATCGTGGTGACTCACCTGCCGCAGGTGGCCGCATTCGCCGACAACCATCTGCTGATCGGTAAGCAGGGCGGTGGATCGGCCGGACGTCAGCGTTCGACGCTCACCGCTCTCGACCGGGACGCCCGAGTGTCGGAGCTGGCGCGGATGCTCGCTGGACTCGGCGACTCCGAGACCGGGCGAGCACACGCCGAGGAACTGCTCCAGACCGCGGAGTCGGCCCGCTCCGAAACGTGAGTCGCATGTGACTCGAGTGATTAAAGTTTCCTGAGTTACGGCGCGCCTCCGTGTGATCGGCGGTCGATCGGCCCACGATGGCAGTCATGAGGATGCCTGCCCTGCTGTCACGGAACACCGAAGAGCTGCCCGGTCTGGTCGGCATCGCGCGAATCGACAAGAACACCAAACGTCTCCTGCAGCGCGTCGGGGAGGATGAGATCGCGGTCCTCGACGAGGTCGACCTCGATCGGGTGACGGCGGACGCGCTCATCGACGCGAAGGTCGCGGCCGTCGTCAACGTCGGCGAGTCGATCACCGGCCGCTACCCGAATCTCGGTCCAGAGGTGCTCGCCGCGTCGGGCGTCCCGCTGCTGGACAACGTGGGCGACGACATCTTCTCGCGGATCAAGGACGGCCAGAAGGTGCGTCTCAACGACGGTCGCGTGTACGTCGGCGACCGGGTCGTCGCCCGCGGTGAAGAACTCGACGAACGGATCGTCGCCGACCGCATGCTCGACGCGAAGACCGGACTCGTCGACCA
This sequence comes from Gordonia spumicola, assembly GCF_009932475.1. Classification (GTDB taxonomy): domain Bacteria; phylum Actinomycetota; class Actinomycetes; order Mycobacteriales; family Mycobacteriaceae; genus Gordonia; species Gordonia spumicola. Next base: position 1,463,141 of record NZ_BJOV01000005.1, on the reverse strand, counting down.
TCTCGAGGCCTTCTCGGGCAACACGATCGAGTTCATCCGAAGCGAGTCGCCGCTCCTGATCGACGGGGTCGGCATCCCCGAGGTGCGGTGCAAGCTGGAGGGACGTCACGTCGTGGTGGTCGCCGAGGGTGCGGGCCGCGCGGCCGACCTCAAAGCGCTCAAGCCGTTCATCAAGGAGTATCAGCCGATCATGGTCGGCGTCGGCACCGGCGCGGACACGCTGATGAAGGCCGGATACCGTCCGGCCATCGTCGTCGGCGACCCCGACGAGATCGACACCGACACCCTCAAATCGGGGGCCGAACTCGTCCTGCCCGCAGATCCGGACGGCCATGCTCCCGGTCTCGAACGGATCCAGGACCTCGGGGTCGGCGCGACGACGTTCCCCGCGGCCGGTTCGGCCGCAGACCTCGCGCTGCTCCTCGTCGACTTCCACGGCGCCGACCTCATCGTCACCGCCGGTCTCGGCGGCTCGCTGAACGACTTCTTCGACCGCGAACTCCGCGATCAGATCCCGTCCACGTTCCTGACCCGCCTCAAGGTGGGGCCGAAACTCGTCGACGCCAAGGCGGTCGCGACCCTGTACCGCAGTCGGGTGAGCGGTGCGGCGATCGCGATGCTCGTCCTCGCCGCACTCATCGCGATCATCGCGACCGTCGTCATCACACAGGGCGGCGCTGATGTCAGCGGCTGGATCGCCGACCGCTGGAACGCGTTCGTCGACTGGATCTCGGGAGTCTGGAACCAGTGATCACCATGCGTCAACACGCGATCTCGTTGATCGCGGTGTTCCTCGCGCTCGCGCTCGGACTGTTCCTCGGCTCCGGCTTCATCGGGGACCGGGTGAACGCGCTGACCGGCACCGACCGCGACAAGATCGGCAAGCTGCAGGACGAGCGCGACGACCTCTCCGCTCAGGTGAACGCGTCCGACAGCTTCACGTCGGCGATCGCGGGCCGTCTGACGAAGGATGTCCTGAAGGGGCAGTCGGTCCTGGTCGTCACGTCGCCGGACGCCGCGGACGGCGATGTGACCGCACTGAAGGGCATGCTCAACGACGCGGGCGCCGCGTTCGCCGGTCAGATCGCGTTGACCACGTCGTTCATCCGCGACGAGAACGCGTCCAAACTGCGGACCATCGTCGACCAGTCGATTCCGACGGGTGCGCAGTTGCGTGTCGAGTTCACCGACTCGGGTTCGCGCACCGGCGACCTGCTGGGGGTCTCCCTGCTGCATCGAGCGGGTCAGCGTCCGGCGTCCGACGCCGATCGCCGGACGGTCCTCGACACGCTGCGCGGCGGAGGGTTCATCGAGTACGCCGAGGGCACCGTGAAACCGGCGGACCTCGTCCTCGTCGTCACCGGCGGCGAGATGGGGCGCGACTCCGGTGCGCAGGGGCAGCTGGTGGGACGACTCGCGGCCACGATGGCGATGCGCGGACAAGGCGGAGCGCTCGTCGGTCGGACGGGATCGGCCGAAGGCGGTTCGCCGATCGGTGTCATCAGGTCCGATCCGGCGCTCGGCAATGCGATCTCGACCGTCGACAACGTCGACCGGGAGACGGGCCGACTGACGACGATCCTCGCGCTCGGCGAGGAACTGTCGGGGCGGTCCGGGGCGTTCGGAACCGGCCCGGGTGCGACGGCCATCACGGTCGGAGCCGAACCCGCCAAGTAGGCGCGGCGTGTCGCGTTGTTCCGCCGGAAATGCTGTTAGGCTGAAGTCCCGTAGGTCATCAGGTATTCGGCAGTCCTGATACACCCCGACGGGAGAATTCTTTGCGATCACTGCGTTCCGAGCGCGTAAGCCCCAAGCACATCTTCGTGACGGGCGGTGTCGCATCCTCGTTGGGCAAGGGACTCACCGCTTCGAGCCTCGGGCAGCTTCTCACCGCACGCGGCATGCGCGTCACCATGCAGAAGGTCGACCCGTACCTGAACGTCGACCCGGGCACCATGAACCCGTTCCAGCACGGTGAGGTGTTCGTCACCGAGGACGGCGGCGAGACCGACCTCGACATCGGCCACTACGAACGCTTCCTCGACCGCAACCTGTCGGGAACCGCCAACGTGACGACTGGCCAGGTGTACTCGACGGTCATCGCGAAGGAGCGTCGCGGCGAGTACCTCGGCGACACGGTGCAGGTGATCCCGCACATCACCGACGAACTCAAGGCGCGCATGCTCGCCATGCACGAGCCGGATTCGTCGGGGGAAGCTCCCGATGTGGTGATCACCGAGATCGGCGGCACGGTGGGCGACATCGAGTCGCTGCCGTTCATCGAGGCCGCCCGTCAGATCCGCCACGACCTCGGCCGCAACAACGTGTTCTTCCTCCACGTGTCGCTGGTGCCGTATCTCGCGCCGTCGGGTGAATTGAAGACGAAGCCGACGCAGCACTCCGTCGCCGCGCTCCGCAGCATCGGCATCCAGCCCGACGCACTGATCCTGCGTTGCGATCGGCCGGTGCCCGACGGGCTCAAGAAGAAGATCGCCCTGATGTGCGACGTCGACATTGACGGCTGCATCTCGACGCCCGACGCTCCGTCGATCTACGACATCCCGAAGGTGCTGCACTCCGAGCAGCTCGATGCGTACGTCGTCCGCCAACTCGGACTGCCGTTCCGCGACGTCGACTGGACCGTGTGGGGCGACCTGCTCGAACGAGTCCACAATCCGCGCGAGACCGTCACCGTTGCGCTCGTCGGCAAGTACATCGATCTGCCCGACGCCTACCTGTCGGTGACCGAGGCGATCCGCGCGGGCGGTTTCGCTCACCGTGCGCGGACCGAGATCAAGTGGGTGCCGTCCGACGACTGCGAGACGCCCGACGGCGCCAACACCGCGCTGCGCGACGTCGACGCGATCCTGGTCCCCGGTGGGTTCGGCATCCGCGGCATCGAAGGCAAGCTCGGCGCCATCAGCTATGCCCGCGAGAACAAGATCCCGCTGCTCGGCCTGTGCCTCGGACTGCAGTGTGTCGTCATCGAGGCGGCACGCTCGGCCGGGCTCGCGGACGCCAGCTCAACCGAGTTCGACCCGGAGACCCCGTCTCCGGTGATCGCGACGATGGCGGACCAGGAGGCGGCTGTCGCGGGCGACGCCGATCTCGGCGGAACCATGCGCCTGGGCGCGTACCCGGCCACGTTGATCCCCGGATCGCAGGTCGCGAAGTCGTACGGCTCCACCGAGGTGAGCGAGCGTCACCGTCACCGCTTCGAGGTCAACAACGACTACCGCGACAAGGTCGCCGAATCGGGTCTGGTGTTCTCCGGCACGTCTCCGGACGGTCGTCTCGTCGAGTTCGTCGAGTATCCGAAGGACGTCCACCCGTTCCTTGTCGCGACGCAGGCGCACCCTGAGCTCAAGAGCCGTCCGACCCGTCCGCACCCGCTGTTCAAGTCGCTGATCGACGCGGCGCTGCGCTACAAGCAGGCCACCCGGATCCCCGTCGAACTCGACGGCTATGACGCGCCGGACCGCGAGGACGACTCGGAGCAGGCCGCCGAGTGAGCACTCCGGGGTCGCACGAGTTCACGATCTCAGCGTCGGAGACCGTCTATTCGGGTGCGATCCTGGCGCTTCGGCTCGACGACGTCGACATGCCGGGTGGCCGCACCGCGCAGCGCGAAGTGGTGGAGCATCACGGCGCGGTGGCGGTCGTCGCCCGCGATGATCGGGGTCGCGTCGCGCTGATCAGGCAGTACCGTCATCCGGTTGGACGTCGGTTGCTGGAGATCCCGGCCGGTCTGCTGGACGGCGGCCCGGCCGAGGCTCCGCTCGACGCGGCCAAGCGGGAACTCGCCGAGGAGGCTGATCTCGCGGCTGCCCGGTGGCGGGTGCTCGTCGACCTCGACGTGTCGCCGGGTTTCACCGACGAGGCACTGCGCGTCTACCTGGCGGAGGGCCTGACGACTCTGCCGGTGGCCGAGCGCGAACACGAGGAGGCCGACCTCAGCCTGGAATGGCATTCGCTGGCCGCCGCGGTGGGGATGGCGTTGTCGGGGGAGATCGTCAACGCGACCGCGGTCGCGGGGCTCCTCGCATTGGCTGCGGCCGACGCGTCCGGGGTGGAACTCCGAGACGTCGACGCGCCGTGGCGTGATCGTCCCCGAGCATTCGAGACGCGCCGGAGTTCGTGATGACGGGCCGGTCGGCAATCGACGACGCGGTGACGGTCTACCTCGACCACCTCACCGTGGAGCGGGGAGCGGCGGCGAACACCATCGCGTCGTACCGCCGTGACCTGCGTCGATACCAACAGTTCCTGAACGGTCGGGGAATCACGGACCTCCGGGGCGTCCGCGAGGACACGGTGCGCGACTTCCTCGTCGTGCTGAGGCGAGGCGACCCGACCGCCGAGGTGGCTCCGCTCGCCGACAGCTCGGTGGCGCGGACCCTCATCGCGGCCCGCGGGTTCCACAAGTTCGCCGCGGCGGAGGGGCTCGTCGATGACGACGTCGCACACGCGGTGAGCCCACCGAAGGCTCCCCGCCGCCTCCCGAAGTCGTTACCGGTGGACGATGTCCTCGCCATCCTCGACGCGGCAGGCCCGTCGGACGGCCCTCGTTCGCTGCGTGATCGGGCGCTCCTCGAACTGCTGTACAGCTGCGGCGCGCGGATCTCGGAGGTCACGGCGCTCGACGTCGACGACATCGACGTCGAACACCGGGCGGTCGTCCTGCGTGGCAAGGGCGGCAAGGAGCGGATCGTCCCGGTGGGACGGCCCGCGCTCGCCGCCGTCGACGACTACCTGGTGCGGGGCCGACCGGCGCTCATCAAGAAGGGGACGCCCGCGCTGTTCCTCAACATCCGAGGCGGGCGGCTGTCGCGCCAGAGTGCTTGGCAGGTGCTCGTCGACGCCGCCGATCGTGCGGGCATCGACAAGGACGTCTCGCCGCACACGCTCCGGCACAGTTTCGCGACGCATCTCCTCGACGGCGGCGCCGATGTCCGTGTGGTCCAGGAACTCCTCGGCCACTCATCGGTGACGACGACCCAGGTCTACACCCTGGTCACCGTGACCACCATGCGCGAGGTGTACGCGACCGCTCATCCGCGGGCACGGTAAAACCCTCCACGTGTGATCCTCGACGTGGCATGGTGATGATGTGACTCTCCTATATCGGGCGATCTGGTCGGACAACTGCACCGATGTCGCACGTTTCGCTCGTGGCGCATTCGACAATTGGGTCGACTCGAAATGGAGTCTCGGTGCCGCAGGCTCCGACTCGAAATCGATCACAGAGACCCGCCGACGCGGGGATGAGTACTTCGACATCGAAGTCAGGCGAATCGCGGATCCTTCGATGGTCGATGGCGTCGGCAATATCTGGCGAGGCGATCTCATAGAGACGAGCCGCGTGAGCGGAGTTCGATGGCATGTGACGGTTCGGGTGTGGGAGGCGATCGAGGACGGTCACTTCACCTCGATCCTGTGGGTCGACAATGAGGTGGTTGGCGACGGACTTGATGTGACGAGGATTCCGGTGATGCCCCCGCGTATTGTCGGCGACTTGCTGAGTGGTGGTGCTGAACCCAAAGTCGGGTCGATACGTCTGTGGTCGACTGCCGAGTCTTTCGCCGGGACTGAAGTCGGGCGTGGTCTAGCGGACTACCTGACCGATCCGGAACGCACCGTTCCGTTTGTGGTCATTCACGACACTGAGGAGTCTCGCCGTGCAGCGATGCGTCGGTCCGGCGGATTTGACGCAGTGGTCCACAAGGCGGCTGGTGCATCGATGGGTTTGGCAAATGTCGTCGTCGTAGACGACGCGGCCGCGCGCGAACTCACGGATCGCCTTGGACGCCCACTCGGATTGTGGGGCGGAGCGATGCGCATCTACGGTGCGGTAGTCGACCTCGACGAACCGGGGGATTCGTATCGGCATCGGTACTTCACCGCAGATCGGTTCGCTTCGGGGCGGGTGGACCAATTGATCGGCAACAGGCTCGGACCGTTGTCGACGGTCCGACGTGCTCCCACGAGCTACACCTTTGTCCGCGAGAGGCTTCGCAGTCATGATGGCTCGGCGCTCGATGAGTTGATCGACGATGAGATCGATCGGTTGACGGCTGAAGTGTCCGCTTTGAAGGACGAACTGCAGCGCGAACGCGAATACGCCGAGGACAGTGCGTTAGAACTGGCCGAAGTGATGGAGAGCAATGCGCAGCATATCGACAGTCTCGAACGAGCGCGAGGGCATCTCAGTTCACTACGGGCGCAGCTGAAGGCCGCAGATACCTACATCGAGGCGACTGAGGATGCACCGCCACCGAGTGTCAGCAGCGTGCTCGATCTGGTCGACATGGTCCGGCTCTATTTCGAAGACACGGTCGTCCTACCGGACGGTGTGTGCCGCGATCTCGACCAAATCGATGCGACGACAAACGGTGTTGCGTGGGCGGGTACATCGTGGCGGGCGTTTCGGGCCCTCGACGCGTTTGTCCGAGACATTCGTCGAGGCTGGTCCGGGGGAGGGTTCTGGGAATGGTGCGCAAATTCGGGGAACCTGCGCGCATGGCCTGCAACATCGAAAAAGCTCGCGATGGTGGAGTCATCGCATGTGCAGACCTCGGACAAACTGTGGGCGTCCCGCCTCCTGCCCGTAGGCCGATCAGTTTCCTCGACCGGAAAGATTCACATGATGGCGCACCTGAAAATCGCGGAAGGCGGAGGCCCGATGGCTCCTCGGATCTACTTCCATATTGCGGGGACTGGCGAAGACACGACTGTGCACGTCGGGTTCTTCGGTCCGCACAAGTACATGCCGAACAAGAAGACAAACTGAACGGGTCGATCCCGTTCCGTCAGAACGGCGGTTCGGTGCCGTAGCACTCGAGTTCGGCCTTCCTCACTGCTTCGGCGGCCTGGACGCAGGCGACCGCGTATCGGCGACGGGACCGCAGTCGCATGCGGTAGGCGTGCTTCGCAGCGGTACGAGACTGGCCGCGCACGGGGGCGTCCGCGGGGTCGACGACGCCCGGCTCGACCGGCGCGCCGTGTCGGCAGGGGAGCAGTCCTAGTCCGGGCAGCAGCCAGTGGTTCCGCGCGCGGGCACGCACGGAGTGTCCGGACGGGGTGATCGTCTCGGTCCAGATGACGCCGTTCGCGTCCGTCACCTGCATGTCGAGCCATCCGTCGACGAACGTCTTGATCAGGTGGTGGAGGCGGCACTTCGGCCCGAGATTGCATGGACAGGTGGCGCCGCCGGCCTCGGGTCGGTGGTGGTTGAACTCGGTGACGTGGTCGAGGTCGGACGACCATGCCGCCCGGTCGCAGCCGGGGACCGTGCAGGTGCCGTGCACGGCCCGGGCTGCGGTGTCGGCCGCGGCGTTCGGCCGGTAGTCGGAGGGCCGTGCGGTGGCCGCGCTCATGTCGAGCGGCCGGATGAGCGTGCCGGGTCGGGCCGCGATGTCGCGGGCGTGGTGGGCGTCGATGACGCCGTATCCGTCGACCCACGCGGCCTTGTTCGACTCGCCGTCGAGCGTCGATGCATCGGCCACGACATGAACGACGATCCGCGAGAAGCGGTCGCCGATCTCGTCGGCAGACGTAGAGGCGGGGCATTCGGGATTCCCGCAGTCGCACGCGAATGCGCCGCCGGTCAGGCGCGCGATCGCGAGATCGGCACGACGTGCGCCGACCGACCGCGAGTCGTCTGCGCAGGTCTGCGCGGCGGCGTCGGCGCGGATGGCCTGGGCCGCGGCCAGAACCTGCTCGGGGTGAGCGGAGACCGTCAACGCTACGCCGTCCCCGTCCTGGGTGACATTCACGCCCTTGCCCCGGACGGCGCGGCGTTCGCGGACCGCGTCGGCGTCGTACTCGGCGACGAAGCGGCGGGCGGTGTCGCGACCGCTGCCGGTGGAGACGGCTCCACCGGCGCGCAGGTCGGTGGCGATCTCGGCATCGACGGCCGCCATGATCTCGGCGTCGGTGATCGCGGCGCATTCGAGGGCGATCGCGCGGAAGGTGGATAGGGAGATGACGCCGTCGCGCAAGGCTGCGGCGACGGCCGGAATGCGATCGCGCGCATCTGCGGCGAGGTCGACCATGTGTGCGCCTGCCTCTTTGCCGACGGCTACGAGTGCGGCGATCTCGGCTCCGAGGACGGTGGTGCAGTTGAGCAGCGCGGTGTCGTCGTCGGCGGCCGTGGCGTCGCGCCGGGCCGCGATCGCGCCGACGAGTGCGAGGCGACGGCCCGCGAGGGAGGCCTCCTCGGCCCAGAGCCTGCGGATCTCCGCCATGTCGTCGAAGTCGGCGTCCGACGCTGTGGAACTGGCAACGGTGTTCGTCATGATGGCCCTCCCCGGTCGAACATCGATCGAACTAATGTTCTAATCCTATCTCAACGGAATGAACTAGGCAATAGGTACCTAGAACATCAGTCCGATACGTAGGCGTCGGACAGTGGCTCGCCGACGGCCTCACGACTCGGCGGCCCCGGACGCACTAGGATTGCGGCGGGTACCAGTCGACACGCGAAGGAGCATCGGACAGGTGGATCAGAAAGCCGGCGCCAAGGCGACGCAGGGCCAGCTCGACGTTCCCGCCGACAAGCTCGGGCCGACAGGTCGGCCCTACCGCGACATCCCCGACCCACAGCCTCTGGACAAGCATGGTCCGGCGGTCATCATCGCGATGTGCAACCAGAAGGGCGGCGTCGGCAAGACCACGTCGACCATCAACCTCGGTGCGGCGCTTGCCGAGGCCGGGCGCCGAGTCCTGCTGGTCGACCTCGATCCGCAGGGTGCACTGTCGGCAGGTCTCGGAGTTCCGCATCACGAACTCGAGAAGACCGTTCACAATCTGCTCGTCCCGCCGTACTCGTCGACCGACGAGGTGCTCATGCGGACCAGGGTGGACGGCCTGGACCTCCTCCCGTCCAACATCGACCTGTCGGCGGCCGAGATCCAACTCGTCAGCGAGGTCGGTCGCGAACAGGCGCTCGCGCGCGCCCTGCACCCGGTGGCCGACCGCTACGACTACATCTTGATCGACTGCCAGCCGTCGCTCGGTCTGCTGACGGTCAATGCGTTGGCCTGCGCCGACAACGTCCTGATCCCGATGGAGTGCGAGTTCTTCAGCCTCCGGGGACTCGCGCTGCTCACGGACACGATCGACAAGGTGCACGACCGCCTGAATCCGCGCCTGGAGCTCGGCGGCATCGTCGTGACCATGTACGACCAGCGCACTCTTCACTCGCGCGATGTGATGCACCGTGTGGTCGAGGTGTTCGGCGACGCGGTGTTCGACACGGTGATCGCCCGCACGGTCCGATTCCCGGAGACCTCGGTGGCGGGTGAACCGATCACCTCGTGGGCTCCGAAGTCCACAGGGGCGGCGGCGTACCGCAGTCTTGCGCGAGAGGTGATCGCGCACAACGAAACCCGCGCGTGACCCAGGCCGGGGTCGTCGAGGCGCAGTCCGACGAGCCTGCCGACGACGGCAAGTTCACCGTCAAGCTGACCAACTTCACGGGGCCGTTCGACCTGCTGCTCAACCTCATCAGCCAGCACAGGCTGGACGTCACCGAGGTCGCGTTGCACGTCGTGACCGACGATTTCATCGCCTATACGAAGGCGCTCGGACCGGACTCCGATCTGGAGCAGACGACGGAGTTCCTGGTGATCGCGGCGACGCTCCTCGATCTGAAGGCTGCGAGGCTGCTGCCGTCCGGCGAGGTGGACGATCCCGAGGACCTCGCTCTTCTCGAGGCCCGCGATCTGCTGTTCGCCCGTCTGCTGCAGTATCGGGCGTTCAAACAGGTCGCCGCGCTCTTCGCGGAGCTGGAAGCGGCTGCGTTGCAACGGTATCCGCGTGCGGTGTCGTTGGAGGAACGATACGTCGACCTGCTTCCCGAGGTGAAGCTCGGCGTCGACGCGGCGCAGTTCGCGCAGATCGCCGCGGCGGCGATCGCGCCCAAGCCCATTCCGCGCGTCGGCCTCGATCATCTCCACGGTTCGCCGGTGTCCGTGCCCGAACAGGCCAAGCGCCTGTCGGAGCTGCTGGTGGCGGCGGACGGCGAGTGGCTCACCTTCGGCGACCTCGTCGCCGAGTGCGTCAACGGGCTCGAGGTCGTCGCCCGATTCCTCGGGCTTCTCGAGCTCTACCGGGAACGGGCGGTCCTGTTCGAACAGCCCGAGGCGTTGGGCGAGCTGCGCGTCAGCTGGACCGGCGACCGAGACACGGACGACATCGACATCGACACAACGGAGGACTACGGATGACCGAGAACACCGTCCCCCTGGAGGTCGACGACGGCGAGACCCTCGACGACGACGAACTCCGCGCCGCCCTCGAGGCGGTGCTGCTCGTCGTCGACTCGCCGGCGACCGTCGACGACCTCGCCAACGCCGTCCAGACACTGCCGCACCGCGTCCGCGGGATGCTCTCGAGAATGAGTCAGGAGTTGACGGCGGCCCGGAGCGGCATCGACCTGCGGTACGCGGGCGACGGCTGGCGGTTCTACACGCGGACCGAGTACGCGCCGTATGTCGAACGTCTCCTCCTGGACGGAACTCGGAGCAAGCTCACGCGTGCGGCGCTGGAGACGCTCGCCGTCGTGGCCTACCGGCAGCCCGTCACGAGGGCCCGCGTCAGCGCGATCCGCGGAGTCAACGTCGACGGCGTGATGCGGACCCTGGTTGCCCGGGGCCTCGTCAACGAGGTCGGCAACGATCCGCAGACCACCGGAACCCTGTACGCGACCAGCGAACTGTTCCTGGAGCGGCTCGGTCTGGCCTCGCTCACCGAGCTGCCCGACCTCGCGCCGCTGCTTCCCGACGTCGACGTCATCGAGGATCTCGGTGAGGAGCTTCTGGAGGATCCGCGATTCGCCAAACTGGGTGCTCGCGCGGCACAATCTGAGGTCGACGCGTCGGCGGAGGCCTTGAAACAGGCGGACGAGGAATAGCTCGAGCCCGCGCCGCGTCATACACAACTGCACACCAGCAATCGAAGGATTCACTCATGGCATCCGCTAGCCGAGACGGCAGACCGGGACGAGGCGAAGGCACGGGACGTTCCCGTGGCGGCGACTCGCGCGGCCAGAAGCCGACGGGTAAGAAGACCGGCGGCAAGTCCGCGTCGGGTCAGAGCAAGGGCGGCGCGGCCCAGGGCCGAGGCGGCCAGGGCACCCGCAAGGTTCACCGCAAGGGCTCACGGCCCAACGCGGAGACCGGCAAGATCCGGTACAACAATTCGCGTCCCGCACGTACGCAGAAGCCCGTCGTCGACGGCGACGGAGCCACGTACGTCGCCGACGGCATGCGCTTGCAGAAGGTGCTCGCGGCGGCCGGTGTCGCCTCGCGTCGTGGAGCCGAGGAGATGATCGCCGCGGGTCGTGTCGAGGTGGACGGCGAGATCGTGCTGGAGCAGGGGCTCCGCATCGACCCGAACACCGCGATCATCAAGGTCGACGGCGCGCGTGTCGTCATCGACGAGTCGAAGCAGTACCTCGCGCTCAACAAGCCGAAGGGCTGGCAGTCGACGATGAGCGACGATCACGGCCGCCCCTGCATCGGCGACATCGTCTCCGAGCGAGTCATGTCCGGACAGCGGCTGTTCCATGTCGGACGCCTCGACGCCGACACCGAGGGCCTGATCCTCCTCACCAACGACGGCGAACTCGCGCACCGCCTGATGCACCCGTCGTTCGAGGTCCCGAAGACGTACCTGGCGACCGTCCGCGGCGAGGTCGGTCGCGGTCTCGGCCGTCGTCTCCGCGAGGGCGTCGAACTCGAGGACGGTCCCGTCACGGTCGACTCCTACACTCAGATGGAGCTCTACCAGGGCGAATCGCTCGTCCGCCTGACGCTGCACGAGGGTCGCAAGCATGTCGTGCGCCGCATGATGGAGGCAGTCGGTCACCCGGTGATCCGCCTGGTCCGCACCGACATCGGCGCCGTCCACCTCGGAACTCAGCGTCCGGGCAGCCTCCGCGTGCTCGACAGCAAGGAGATCGGGGCACTCTACAAGGCGGTCGGCCTGTGATGCCGGTCGTCGCGATCGACGGGCCCGCAGGAACCGGGAAGTCGACGGTCGCCCGTCGTCTCGCGGACCGGGTCGGCGCGCACTACCTCGACACCGGGGCCATGTACCGGGCGGCGACGCTCGCGGTCCAGCGCGCCGGAGTCGCACCCGATTCCGACGACGTCGCGCCGGTCGTTGCGGCCGCCGAGATCCGGCTCGCTCCCGGTCCGGACGGCGCCACCGTCGTCACATTGAACGGCGACGACGTCTCCGCCGACATCCGCACCGACGCCGTGACCGGCGACGTGTCGGCCGTGTCGGCGAACGCGCGGGTCCGTGAACTTCTCGTCGAACTGCAACGCGCACATGCCGATTCGGCGCTGCTCGTGGTGGAGGGACGCGACATCGGCACCGTCGTCTTCCCGACGGCCGCCCTCAAGGTGTATCTCACGGCGACGCCCGAGGCCCGCGCCGAGCGCAGGCACCGGCAGAACATCTCGGCCGGACGCGAGAGCGTCCTCGACGAGGTGCTGGCGAGCGTCAACCGACGCGACCATCTGGACTCGACGCGGGAGGCGTCGCCGCTGCGTGCGGCGGACGACGCGGTCCTCGTCGACACCAGCGACATGACGTTGGAGCAGGTCCTCGACCGGCTCACCGAGCTCGTATCCGAGCGGATCGGAGAACTTCGATGACTGACGACTACACGGACGCCTTCGACGCCGCGGACACGGCGGGCGACGGCACCTGGACCAGCGAATCCGATTGGGAGCTGGGTGACTTCCTTAGCGAGAACGTCTTCAACGAGGCGCCCGCACTGCCCGTCGTCGCCGTCGTCGGACGCCCGAACGTCGGCAAGTCGACTCTGGTGAACCGCATCCTCGGTCGGCGTGAAGCGGTCGTCGAGGACGTTCCCGGCGTGACCAGGGACCGAGTCTCGTACCGCGCCGAGTGGACGGGCCACCCGTTCATGGTCACCGACACCGGCGGGTGGGAGCCCGACGCGAAGGGCATGGGTCAGTCGATCGCCGCTCAGGCCGAACTGGCGATGCGCACGGCCGATGTGATCGTGGTCGTCGTCGACGCCACCGTCGGGGCCACGTCGACGGACGAGGCCGTCGCGCGCGTGCTGCGCCGGTCGAAGGCTCCGGTGATCCTCGCCGCCAACAAGGTCGACAGCGAACGTGCCGAAGCCGATGCGGCGGTCCTCTGGTCGCTCGGTTTGGGGGAGCCACAGACCATCTCGGCGGCTCACGGACGTGGAACGGCGGAACTGCTCGATCTGATCCTGACGAAGTTGCCGGAGAAGCCGCGCGAACGGTTCGCTCCCGGCGGTCCGCGTCGCGTGGCGCTGGTCGGCAAGCCGAATGTCGGCAAGAGTTCGCTGCTCAACCGCCTCGCGGGCGAGGAACGGTCCGTCGTCGACAACGTCGCGGGCACCACCGTCGATCCGGTCGACGAGATGATCGAGCTGGACGGCAAGCCATGGCACTTCGTGGACACCGCCGGTCTGCGCCGCAAGGTGCACACCGCGAAGGGACACGAGTACTACGCGTCGCTGCGCACGCGCGCCGCCTTGGAGTCGGCGGAGGTCGCACTGCTGCTGATCGACGCGGGTCAGCCGATCACCGAACAGGATCTCCGCATCCTGTCGTTGATCGTCGAGACCGGCCGCGCGCTCGTCGTCGTCTTCAACAAGTGGGACCTCGTCGACGAGGACCGGCGCTATGAACTCGACAAGGAGATCGACCGTGAACTCGCCCGCGTGCCGTGGGCGCGGCGCGTGAACATCTCCGCGCAGACCGGCCGCAGCATTCAGAAGCTCGTGCCCGCTCTCGAAGGCGCGCTGGAGTCATGGGATCGGCGCGTCTCGACGGGTCGCCTGAACACGTGGCTCAAGGACGTCATCGCCGCGACGCCGCCCCCGGTGCGTGGAGGGCGTCAGCCGCGCGTGATGTTCGCGACGCAGGCCGCGACGCGGCCGCCGACGTTCGTGTTGTTCACGACGGGCTTCCTCGAGGCGGGCTACCGGCGGTTCATCGAGCGCCGTCTCCGCGAGGAGTTCGGCTTCGACGGTTCGCCCGTTCGGGTGAACGTCCGCGTGCGCGACAAGCGTGAGCAGCGGAAGAAGTAGCGCACGCGTCCGAGATCGGGGCTTCGGTTCGGCGTTCGGTAGGTGTGGACCTAGCATTGTCGGATGATCGTGAAGGTGCGCGACATCGCGCTGTGGGGGCCTTACATCGTCATCTCGCTGGTACACGTCGGCGCGCTGATCGTGCAGAGTCCGGTCACAGGTCCGACGAAGATTCTGTTGATGCCGCTCCTCGCGGTGCCGGTGGTCGGGGCGTGGCGGGAGATCCCGCTGCGCTCGGCCGTGGTCCTCGTGTCGGCAGTGGTCCTGTCGTGGTTCGGCGACGCCGCAGGCGTCGTCGTGCCCGACGGGCCCGTCCTCCCGCTGATGCTGGGGTTCTTCGGCGCGGCGCACATCGTCTACATCGTCCAGTTCACGCGTGGGCCGACCGAGCGGCGACTCCCGACGTGGGCGCTCGTGTACGTCGTGTGGTGGGCCGCGATGGTCGCCGTGATCGGTCCGCACGCCGGAGCCATGTTCATCGGTGTGGCCGTCTACGGGATCGTCCTCGCGGGCACCGCCGTGACTGCGTCCCGGTGCAATGACATCATCGCGTTCGGCGCGGCCTTCTTCCTGACCAGCGATTCGCTGCTCGCATTCATGTTGTTCCTGCCCGATGCGGCGCCCGGCTGGTTCGATCCGCTCGTCATGGCGACGTACACGATCGGTCAGGGGCTCATCGTCCTGGGTGTGCTTGAGGCCCTCCGACCAGGCGATTCGTCGTCCAGGTAGATGGTGGGCTAAGGTAAATCTCGCTTCCCGAGGGAAGTGCAGTAACGGGCTGTGGCGCAGCTTGGTAGCGCACCTGACTGGGGGTCAGGGGGTCGCAGGTTCAAGTCCTGTCAGCCCGACAGAGATAGCAGACGACAGCACCCTTCCGGGAGTTCCGGAATGGTGCTGTCGCATTCGCCGGTCGATCAGTCCAGCACGACGGCTGACAGTCGCCGGGCAACGAGGTCCTGAAGCCAGTCGGGATACTCGTGCGGTTGGGGATGCGCAGCGACAGACATCGTGCCCCGGGTCCCGTCACGTCTGGACACCGGCCCGCGCACCGAGACATACGTCTGGCCGCCGGGTGAGCTGATCTCCACACTCACCCGGTACGGGTGGACCCGTGTCCCCGTGCGCGTGTCGGTCATGATGTCGGCACCGGTGCCGATGTGGAAGTAGTCGTGACGGCAGACATCGGCAGGGCGGTGTCATCCGGATGTCGGACGCGGGTACCGTGATCGAAGTGCGGCGCCAGGACAAAGCTGACCGGATCGGTGTGATGCTCGACGAGCTGTACCCGACGCAACCGATCCCGCTCGATCACACCGATCCCTACACGTTGTTGGTGGCGGTGGCCTTGTCGGCGCAGACCACCGACAAGAAGGTCAACGAGGTGACCCCGGCGCTGTTCGCGGTGGCCGACACACCGGAGAAGATGGCGGCGCTCGGACCCGAGCGCATCCTCGAACTCATCCGGCAGATCGGCTTGGCTCCGACGAAGGCGCAGAACCTGTGGACGGCTGCGGGGCAGATCATCGCCGCAGGCGGGGAGATCGTCCCGGACTACGCGTTCCTCGAATCGCTTGCGGGCGTCGGCCACAAGACGGCGAGTGTCGTCATGTCGCAGGGCTTCGGCATTCCGGCGTTCGCGGTCGACACGCACATCCACCGCCTCGCCCGACGGTGGGGCCTGTCGGACGGGACGTCGGTCGAGAAGACCGAGCGCGACCTCAAGAAGGTCTTCCCCCGCGACGAGTGGAATCGGCGGCACCTGCAGATCATCTTCTTCGGCCGCGAGTACTGCCCGGCGTTGCGTCACGACTTCGCGCAGTGCCCGATCTGCTCGTGGGCGTCGACCAAGAAGCAGGCGCTCCTCGAGCGCACGCCGAAGCCCGCGCGGCGGCGCTGATGCGTGACGCCGACGAGTCCACGATCGTCCAACTGCTGCCAGCCGAACGGGCGAAGGCGTTCATCGACGCGGTCATCGCCATCGCGATGACGCTGCTGATCCTGCCGCTGATGGAGTCGGCCGCCGAACTCGACGACAACGACGGTGCAGGGGAGTGGTTCTCGAAACACCAGAG
The DNA here is from genome assembly GCF_009932475.1 of Gordonia spumicola. Taxonomy (GTDB): domain Bacteria; phylum Actinomycetota; class Actinomycetes; order Mycobacteriales; family Mycobacteriaceae; genus Gordonia; species Gordonia spumicola. The sequence continues at coordinate 1,446,962 of NZ_BJOV01000005.1, read as the reverse complement.
CCAGATCATCACCTTCGTGATCAGCTTCGTGATCATCGGGTCGTTCTGGTTCGGACACCACCGTGTGTTCGCGCACGTCGAACGGATGTCGCAGACCCTGTTGTGGTTGAGCCTCGGTTGGCTGCTCACCATCGTGTGGCTGCCCGTGCCGACGGCGTTGACCGGTCGAGCGGCGGACGGTTCGTCGGGCGTCGTCCTGATCTACATCGGCAGCATGCTCGCGGCGGGCGCGATGTGGTTGCTGATCCGCATCTACTTGGGGAACGCGCCGCGACTCCATGACCTCACCGGAGCGCAGGTGCGCGGCGGAGTCGGCGACGGGCTCGCGTCGGTGATCCTGTTCGCGGCCGCGGGAGTCCTCACCGCACTCGTCCCGAGCGTCGGCTACTACTCGCTGTTCGTCATGTTCTTGAGCGGCGCCGTACAGTGGGGCGTCGCACCGCTCTTGCGACGGTGGACGCCCGCCGACGGCACGGCGAATCAGTCCGCGGTGTCGGACGACACGTAGACCCACGCCCGACGACCCGACGCGAGGGCAGCCTCGACGCGGCGATAGTCGTCGACCTCGTAGTCGTCGGCCGCGGCCAGCTGATCGTCGGTCAGCGACAGGCGCGAACCCGCGATCACATCGGACGGCTCGCCCCGCCGCAGGATCGGATGCCTGTCCGAACCGCTCGCGGCGATCACCGCCGGATCCGCTATCCGCACCCAGTCGAGCCGGAAGCCGACCAGCGAGTCGTCGTCGGTCGGGACCGGACCACCGAACAGCGTCGCCTGGACGTCGGGCTGTCGGAGGGTCCCATACGAGAACAGGAGGTGTGTCACCGCGCGAGCATATCTAAGCTCGTCATGGTGAGGGAGTTCGCGCGCAACGACAGCATGGAGGCCCGGCGATCGTGCCAGGACAACGCCTGCTATCGGCCGCACACACACGACCGCTTCTCGGTCGGTCTCATCGACGACGGCACGTCGACGTTCCGTGGCGCGGCCGGGCGGACGGTGGTCCTCGAACCGGGAGACGTCATCGTCATCCCCGCAGACCAGGTGCACACGTGCAATCAGGTCGACGCGTCGTGGACGTATCAGATGCTCCACGCCGAGGGCGCCTGGATCGAATCGCTCACCGGGCGTGACGACTCGATCGAACACGGGGTGCGGGTGTTCCGCGACGACGGTCTGTACCGGGCATTCGACGACGTCATCGATCGACTCTTCGGGTCGGCCCCGGTGGACGACGCGATGCGCCGCGCCCTCACGATCTGTGCGGGCCTTGAGCCGTGGTACTCCGAAGCGGCACAACCCGATCCCGAACTCCTCGTCCGTCTCGAGCCGGTCCTCGACAGGCTGCGCGACGATCCGAGCAACCCGCGCCTCGAGGATGTCGCCGCGCTCGTCGGCATGGACCGCGACCAGCTGATCCGAGCGGTGAAACGGGCGACTGGAATGACGCCGATCGCGTGGCGGCACAATCGACGCGTGATCACCGCCCGCGAGATGCTCCGCGGCGGACATTCGGTGATCGACACCGCGCATGCTCTCGGCTACGCCGACCAGAGCCATTTTCATCGGGTGTTCCGGGCCCACGTCGCTGCGACGCCCGGCGGCTACCGTCGCTGACCGCGTGCGATTTCGTTCAAGACCGTCGCGGCGTCGACGTCCGAGACTGGAGGCATGACGACATCTGCGCCAGACCTCACCAGGGCCGCCGACAATCTCCGGGCCTGGGCGGTCGACGAACAACTCAAAGCACGGACGATGGCCGATCCAGTCCTCGCCGGCCTCGCGCACCGCGTCGCACGCCGGTACATCGCGGGCGAGACGATCGACGACGCGCTCGCCGTCGTCGCCGCGAACGCCGACCGCGGCCACCTCGGCAGTGTCGAGTGCGTCGGTGAGTCGGTCCGGGACGAGGCGACCGCATCGGCGCAGACGCAGATCTTCGTCGAACTGGCCGCGCGTCTGTCGCGGCCCGTGCCGCCGACGATCTCCTTCGACCTCTCGCACGTCGGTTCGCTGCTCTCACCGACACTCGCGCTCGAGAACGCGCGGCGCATCGCGGTGGCCGCACGTGAGTCCGGCTCCAGTCTCATGATCTCGGCGGAGGGCTCCGATCGAACCGACCTCGTGCTCGACCTCTGGGAGCGGCTGAACGACGACTTCCCGGACACCGGCGTCACGCTCCAAGCGCGTCTGCATCGCACGCCCGCCGACCTTCGGCGCGTCATGGAGCGGCCGGGACCCGTCCGAATCGTCAAGGGAGCGTTCGGAGAGCCGAAGGAGATCGCGTACCCGCGCGACAGCGAACCGATGTACGACGCGTACCTGAACGCGGTCGACGCGCTGGTCGCCGAGGGACGGCGGGTGAACCTCGCAACCCACGACGCATCGCTCGTCGAGCGGCTCCTGCCCAGAGTCGGTGAGGGTGCGGAGTTCGAGATGCTCCAGGGGCTCGGCGGCGATCTCCTCGACACCTTGCGCGCCGACGGCCGCGTCACCCGCGAGTACGTCGTGTTCGGTCGTGAGTGGTGGTTGTACGTCCTCAACCGCATCGCCGAACACCCGGGCCGGTTGGTCGCGGCGGTGGCGGATCTGACGGGCGGAGATCAGTCGAGGCAGTGGCGGAGGTAACCGTACGCCGCGGCGCGGTAGCCGCGAGTGTAGCTGGGGGCGTCGTCGTCGACGAGCGGCTCGGACTGCATCACCGTCGTCGCGTGATGACGGGCCCATGATGGCGGGAACGTCCGCAAGCGCACGTTGGCGTCGCCGAAACCCGCCTGGAACAGGTCGAGGTCGAAATCGTCGTCGACGTCCGCGTCGATTCGTGACGTCGTGGGCAGTCGGCGGACGACGCCGAACTCGGTCGTGATGTCGCCGCCCGGGACGCCGGGTGTGGAGTCGATCACCGCACAGACCTCCGTTCGGCGAGTGTCCGGTACAGGGTGGCACGCGATACGCCGAGGCTCTCGGCGATGGCCTGCACAGACTGCCCGTTGGCACGCATTCGCTGCGCGGAGGCGATCTGCCGGTCGTCGAGGGCACGCGGCCTGCCCACGCTCGCGGTCGCCGCATGCCGTCGAGCCGGCGACTGTTCGTCCAACACCGACAGCGAGGCCAGCACTCCGACGACCATCGATCCGGCCGGATCGGACGTGTCGACACCCTCCCGGAGAGACCGGAGCCCGATCGAGCGGTCGGTCAAGGCGCGGGCCCCGGTGAGCACCTCGGTCACGGTCCGGCCGAGTCTGTCGATCCCGACGACGACCGCCGTGTCGCCTGCGCGAGCGTAGTCGAGCAGGGCGAACCACCCGGGCCTGCCGTGCGCACCGGCCCCGTCGGTGTAGATCCGTGCGGGGTCGACGCCCGCTCCGGTGAGCGCGTCGATCTGCGACTCGAGGGAAGCGCCGCCCGTGCTGGTGCGCGCATAGCCGAGCAGCATCCCGCCACGTGCGGGAATGAGATTCATGTCGATGAGCGTAGCGCAACAATTCTCAAAACATGTCGGACGCGCCCGATGTTTCAAGAAGATGTCGCGCAAGATTCGGAGGTTAACTCCTTGTTCGAGTGGAGAACAGATTCAAAAAATTTGCGATCAATTCTCATTTTTATTTTGCGACAAGGATCAGGGATTCCGCGAGCGTCGGCCCGGAATCGACACGTCGATCATGAATTCTTCACGCCGAGCGGCAGGAAGCGCAGCATGGTGCGGCGGGCCTGGTAGGCGTCGCGTTCGACGAGCGCGCCGAGTTGGACGCCCTCGTACAGCGCGATCGCGAATCGCGCGGCCTCCAGGTCGTCCTCGGACGGCTGCGCGGCGGCGTCGCCGGTCGCGAAACGCGCGATGGTGGTCGCCAGTCGACTCCGGACCCGGGTGTCGTGCTCGACGAGCAGTCTGGCGGCGTCGGCGTTCCGGGCGGCGTAGATCGTGAACTCCGTGGAGATGAGAAACCAGCGGTGTTCGGCGTCGGGGTCGGCGACGGCCGCCCCGACCGCGGTCGAGACGGCGGTGTCGAAGTCGGGTGCGTTCTCGAACGCCGAGGCCACCGCGTCGAGCTGGGTCGCTGCGTGCTGTTCGAACAGGGCGAGGAACAGTGACTCCTTGCTGTCGAAGTTGGAGTAGAACGCCCCGCGTGACAGCCCGGCCCGCTCACAGATCTGGGCCATCGTCGCAGCGTGGAAACCTCTGTCCGCGAACACGTCCGCACCGGCTTCGAGAAACCGCGCGACAGTCCGCGCCCGTGTCTGCTCACCTTTCGCCATGCCGACTCCCCGATTCATTGACGTGTGACGTGTCGCATGTCACGATACTCATAACAAGAACCGATGTTCTAGTTATGGCCGGAACGGTCACTCGAGGAAAGAGGCAGACGTTGAGTCGGAACAGCACGGACATCGCGGGATTCACCCCCGATGCGATCATCGTCGGAGCGGGTCTCGCCGGCCTCGTCGCGGCGCACGAGCTCGCGCTCGCCGGCCGCAAGGTCCTCGTCCTCGACCAGGAGAACCGCAACAATCTCGGTGGACAGGCGTTCTGGAGCCTCGGCGGACTGTTCCTGATCAACTCGCCCGAGCAACGACGCCTCGGCATCAAGGACTCGGCCGAACTGGCCTGGCAGGACTGGAAGGGATCGGCGGGATTCGATCGACTCGGCCCCGGCGGCGAGGACGAATGGCCGGAGCGGTGGGCGCGCGCCTACCTCGACTTCGCCGAACACGAGAAGCGCGCCTATCTGAAGAACCTCGGTCTGGGCTTCACACCCGTCGTCGGGTGGGCCGAACGCGGCGGAACCGTCGCAGACGGTCACGGGAACTCGGTGCCGCGCTTCCACCTCACGTGGGGCACCGGACCCGAGGTCGTCCGAGTGTTCCGTGAGCCCGTCGAGAAGGCCGAGTCGCGCGGTCTCGTCCGCTTCGCGTTCCGCCACCGCGTGGACGATCTGATCGTGGAGGACGGGGCTGTCGTCGGAGTCCGCGGCGGCGTGCTGGAGGACACCGACGCCGAGCGCGGCGTCGCGACCGGCCGCGACGTGGTCGGCGAGTTCGAGTTCCGGGCGGCAGCGACGCTGGTGACGTCGGGCGGCATCGGCCACAACTTCGACCTCATGAAGCAGTACTGGCCCACCGAGCGTCTCGGCCCGTTCCCCGAGCACATCATCGCGGGCGTCCCCGCGCACGTGGACGGGCGGATGCTCGCCATCACCGAGAAGGCGGGCGGCCGCGTCGTCAACCGTGACCGCGTCTGGGCGTACACCGAGGGCATCCACAACTGGGACCCGATCTGGCCCGATCACGCCATCCGGATCATCCCGGGACCGTCGTCGATGTGGTTCGACGCGAACGGTGAACGGCTGCCCGCACCGAACTTCCCCGGCTGCGACACGAACGCGACGATGGCCGCGATCCTCAAGGGCGGGCACGACTATTCGTGGTTCGTGCTGACCGAGAGCATCATCGAGAAGGAGTTCGCGCTGTCGGGTTCCGAGCAGAACCCGGACATCACCGAGAAGGACCTCAAGCTGACGCTCGGGCGCATCAAGAGCAAGGGCGCGCCGGGTCCGGTGGAGGCGTTCAAACAGAAGGGCGTCGACTTCGTCGTCGCCGACACCCTGGACGAACTGGTGACGGGGATGAACAAGCTGTCGCGCGGCGGGACCGTGGACGCCGACCGGCTCCGCGAGCAGATCGTGGCGCGCGACCGCGAGGTGGCGAACAAGTACGGCAAGGACGCCCAGATGCACCTGATCCGCGGTGCGCGGAACTACCTGGGGGACAAGCTGGTCCGCGTGGCGCCGCCGCACCGACTGCTCGACCCCGACCACGGGCCGCTGATCGCGGTCCGCCTGAACATCTTGTCCCGCAAGACGCTCGGCGGACTCAACACCGACCTCCAGTCGCGGGTGCTCGGCGACGACGGGGCGCCGATCCCCGGGCTGTACGCGGCGGGCGAGGTCGCGGGCTTCGGCGGCGGCGGCGTCCACGGGTACAACGCGCTGGAAGGCACGTTCCTCGGCGGCTGCATCTTCTCCGGTCGATCCGCGGGTCGGGCCGCGGCGCGCGCGACGGGGGTCACCGCATGACGCGCACGGCGCTGGTCACGGGGGCGTCGTCGGGCATCGGGCTCGAGGTCGCGCGGCTGCTGGCCGCCCGCGGCTACCGGGTCCTCGGCACATCGCGCGATCCGGCGTCGATCCCGGCCGACAAGAGGCTGACGGGCGTCGAGTACGTCGCCCTCGACCTCGCCGACCGGGACTCGATCGCGGCGTGCGCGGCCGAGGTCGGTGACATCGACATCGTCGTCCACAATGCGGGGGAGAGCCAGTCGGGCGCTCTGGAGGAACTGCCCGCCGACGCCGTCGACCGACTGTTCCAGACCAATGTGTTCGGCGCGGTCCAGCTGACGCAGAAGCTGCTGCCCGGCATGCGGGCCCGGGGCTACGGCCGTGTGATCACCGTCGGATCGATGCTCGCGAGCTTCCCGCTGGCCTTCCGCGGATCGTATGTCGCGGCGAAGGCGGCGCTGAAGGGCTTCGCGGCATCGGCGCGTCAAGAGCTGTCGCCGTTCGGCGTGTGGGTGGCTCACGTCGAGCCGGGGTCGATCGCGACCGGCATCGGTGAACGTCGCACCAAGTACACGGCGGACGACTCGCCGTACAAGGCGGACGTCGACATGATGATCACGCACCTCGACGCGAACGAGCGCGGCGGCATCCCGCCCGCGAAGGTCGCCGAGGTGATCGTGAAGGCGATCGAGGCCGATCCGCCGCGCGAGTTCTACGCGGTCGGATCGAATGCGCCGATCGTCTTCCTGCTCAAGCGACTCATGCCCGCGGGGATCGTGTCCTCGGTGATCGCCCGCAAGCACGGCCTCAAGCGCTGATCAGGTCCGCGGCCCGCTCACCGATCACCATCGACGGCGCGTGAGTGTGGCCGCGGATGATCGTCGGCATCACCGACGCGTCCGCGACGCGCAGGCCGTCGACTCCGCGCACCCGCAGCTCAGGGTCGACGACGCTGCCCGAGTCCGAACCCATCCGGCACGTCCCCGTCGGGTGATAGAGGGTGTGCGAGTTCTGCTCCAACGCGATCGCCAGGGTCTCGTCGACGGTCGACGCCGCGCGGCGGGGGCGAGCGAGATCGCCGATCACGCCGCGCATCGGATCGGTGTGCAGGATGGTGTGCGTCGCTCGCAGCCCGGCGAGCATCGCGGCCCGGTCGACCCCGTCGGGGTCCGAGAGGTACTTCGGGTCGACGAGCACCCTGGCCGTCGGATCGCCCGATGTCAGTGTGACGGTGCCGCGACTGCGCGGTGCGACGAGGATCGGACCGGCGACCACTCCGTGTCCGTCGGGTTCGCCGATGCCCTCGTCGTAGAACGGGGCAGGCGCGAAGATCAGTTCGAGATCGGGCGACTCGAGCTCCGCACGGGACCGGATGAAGCCATAGGCCTCCGCGACGTTCGACGTCAGCATGCCGCGCCGCCGGACGAGGTAGTCGATCAGTTGCAGAGGCTTCTCGGCGTCGAACAGGCTGCCCGAGGCCACCCGGTACCCGACAGGGCAGACGAGATGGTCGGAGAGGTTCGCCCCCACTTCGGGGGAGTCGACGACCACGTCCACTCCGTGCGCGCGCAGGTGTTCGGCGGCGCCGACGCCCGACAGCATCAGCAGCTGCGGGGTGTTGATCGCACCGCCGGACAGGATCACTTCGCGCGACGCGCGGACCGTCTGCACGCGGCCGCCGTGGTCGACTTCGACGCCGACGGCCCGAGCGCCGTCGAGCACCACCTTGCGGGCGAGGGCTCCGGTGACGACGGTGAGGTTCGGCAGCTTCCGGGCCGAATCGAGGTAGGCCTCCGATGTGCTCCATCGGGCGCCGCGATGCTGGTTGACCATCGTCTCGGTGAAGCCGTCGGGCGACGCGGTGTTCGCCTGCTCACGTCGGTACCCGGCCTTCTCGACGGCGGCGAGGAACTGTGCGGTCGCGTCTCGGGGGCTCCGCTGACGCGACACGTGCAGCGGGCCGCCGCGACCGTGATCGGGATGCGACGAGCCCTCGACGTCCTCGATCCGCTTGAAGTACTCCAGGACGCTGTCGTAGCCCCAACCGTCGCCCGCGGCTCGTGCCCACGCGTCGTAGTCGGCGCGGAAACCCCGCACCCACATCATCGCGTTCATCGACGACGACCCGCCGACGAGCTTGCCGCGTGGAAAGTAGATGCTGCGTCCGCCCAGGCCGGGTTGGTCCGCGGTCTGGTAGTTCCAGTCCATCTCCGTCTTGAACAGCTTCGAGAACGCCGCCGGGATCGCCGCGAACTTGTCCTTCTTCTCCGGCCCGGCTTCGAGCAGGACCACCGATCGGCCCTTCTCGGCGAGCCGAGCCGCGACCACGGCGCCCGAGGAGCCCGCGCCTACCACGATGTACTCGGCCTGAGTGGGGATCGTCATCGGGTCAGCCCCGCAGCGCCGAGGCGACGATCGCGGGCAGCTTCGCCAGGCTGGGGGCCCCGGCGAATCGGGCCAGAAGCCGGCCTGTCGTGGCTGCGGACTTGTTGTTCACGAACCACGGCGGCTTCGGAGACAGGGCCCATTCGGCGTGGAGGACCGAGCGGGGCGCGGGGCGGAAGGGTCCGCGGATCACGGTGCGTTCGGGCCGGTCGATCAGCCACGCGTTGTGAACGACGCCGATGCCGCTCTGCACGTCGTCGATCGTGTGCCCGGGGAACGCGCCCCAGGTCGCGGTCGGGGTCAGGAATCCGAGACCGGTCCACGCGTTGACGGCGATCGTGCCGTAGCGGAGATCGGCGATCAGCTCGTCGAACGTCGAACCGAGCTCGGCGATCGTCGTGGGATGAGCGATGAGGTTGATGCCGAGGGTGCCCGCGAACTCGTCGTTCGCGGCGTCGACGGCGGCGCGCGCGAAATCGGCTCCGGTTCCGGGGAGTTCGACGACACCGAGCACCGGCGCGAAGTACTCGGTGGTCAGAAGCGGTTCGTCGGACGACGCGGTCAGGCCGTCGACGAGGACGCGGCCGCCGTTCGGGCCGAGCCGTTCGGCGTCGGGGTAGGTCCGCACGGCGCCGTCGACCCGGGAGTCGCTTCCCGGGTAGTAGGCCGGACGTGCGGGCGCCGTGTCGAACGCCGATCGCAGGGCCGCCAGGAACTCCTCGCGCTGCGCCCAGTCGGACGACACGATCACCGATTGCGCCGCAACGCAGTTGTATCCGCCGTTGTGCAGACGCTGCGTGGCGACGTGGGCCGCCTGGAAGGCGATGTCGGCCTTCGACCACTTGCCCGGCAGCACGATCGTCGGCGAGACGCCGCCGAGCTCGCTCGTGACCGGAACGGACAGGAGGGGAGTGCCGGCCTTCTTGCGGTCGGCGGCCTCGGGGCCGGTGCCCCACACGATCGCGTCGTGCGTCACCGCGCTGCCGGTCATGTGCACATGTGCGACGCCGGGATGCTCGACGAGTTGCTTGCCGACATCCGCCCCGCCGGTCAGGATGCGCACCGCGCCGATCTCGATGAGCGGTGCGAACACCGTGCGGAACGTCGGCAGCAGGGCGTCGGTGACGGGATTGAGCTTCAACGCGACCACGCGGTTGAAGGCGGCGAGCTCGTACAGCGTGTCGAGCGGGGCGATCGACATGATGTTGCCCGCGCCGAGCACGGCTCCGACGCCTCCGGTGACGGTCGGATCGAGCTGTGCCAGACCCGCGGCGGCGATCGCGTCGTCGCGGCTGATGCCCTTCTGCAGCCAGACCTGTGCGGAGAATCCGCTCAGCAGCAGCATGTCGTTGAGGCCCGCGGGCAGGGCCTGCACCGTCGTGTGGCCCGACGACTCGCCGAACGTCGCGCCCTTCAGCGGGCTGTCGCCCGCGGCGAGCGCCCGCAACGACTGCGCCACCACGCCGAGTCCGCCGGCGAACGCGTACGGGCCCGACATCCACTCCTCGCCGACGAGCGGCGAGCCCGGATCGAGCCGCTTGATGGAGATCGCGGCGTCCACCCATTCGGCGCCGTGTGCGACGACGAGGTCCCGGACCTGCTCGAAGAGGTCGGCGCGTTCGGTGAGCGACAGCGCGCCCCACCGGCTCTCGCCCGCGGTGAGGTCGGCGATCGCCTGGTCGACGGCGGCGATGGACTGGTCAGTGGTGGATGCCACGGGAAGCTCCGTCTCGTGAGAGGTCGCCGCGGTCGTCTGCTGCAGCGGCGTTGTCACCCATTCGACCATGTGCGGGGGCACCGTGGATATGTGCAAGTGTCGCCGACTCGCACCATCGTTTTGTGCTTCGGCACAAAACGATGGTGGTGCGTGTCACTGAACTCCTGCTACGGTCGACCGATGACTTCCCTCGTCGAGGCGACTCCGACGCTCGCGGAGCGCGTGGCCGCCGAGATCAGATCCGGCGACGACTCGGTCGTCGACGCGGTGATCGCGGCGATAGTCGCATCCGACACGTTCTATGCCGAAGCGACGATGCTGACGGCGGAGCAGCTCCGCGACTCCTGCGTGGCGAATCTGCACGCCATGGTCGAGACGCTCGCCGTCAAGTCCCGTCTCGACCTGACGCCCGCGCATGAGGCCGGTCGGCTGAAGGCACGGCTGGGGATCCCGATCTCGTCGCTGCTCCGCGCGTTCCGGCTCGGTGGCAGGGCCTTGTGGGACCGCATCGCCGAGATGGCGGACGGCCCGGGAGACGTGGAGCTCGGGTCGATCGCCGCCGATCTGTGGGAGATCGTCGACACGTACTCCGACGCCGCGGTCCAGGCGTATCACGACACTGAAGTCGATCTGACCAGGGCCGACGAGATGCGGGCCGCGCGGCTGGTCAGGTCGGTGTTCGACGACCACTCGGCTCATCCGTCGCGGCTGCTCGACGCGATGCGCGGCCTTCGACTCCCCGAAACCGGCGTCTTCGCGGTCATCGTCGCCGACTGCGACGCCGGCGTCCTCACACCCGGCGGCCTCCGCCGGGACGCCGCGGCGGTCGGAGTCGAGTCGGTGTGGGACATGCAGGTCGACTCGGCGATCGGACTTGTCGTCGCGCAGGCCGCGCGCGACGTCGATGCGACCGCGACGTGGCTCGCCCGGCTCACCCGGGGGAGAGTCGGAGTGAGCGCGGTGTTCTCGTCGCCGATGTCGATCGTGGCGGCGCTCGCCGAAGCGCAGAGCGCGGTGGGGTGCGGGGGTGTCGGGGTGACCCGGTTCGGAGACGACCCGGTGGCGCATCTGCTCGCCGCCGACCGTGCCGCGAGCGGTGTGGCCGCCGAACAGATACTCGGGCCGGTCCTGCGGCTGCCGCCCGCGGAACGGGCTGACATGCTGGCCGTGCTCGATGCCTGGTATCGGTGTGCGGGGTCGGCGACGGCCGTCGCCGAACTCCTGTACTGCCACCGCAACACCGTGCGCTACCGGCTGCGCAAGATCGGCGATCTCACCGGACGCGACACGACCGATCCGGTCCAGTCGGCCGAACTCTACGTCGCGCTGCGGGCGGTCCAGCTCCGTTGATCAGGCCGCCCGACCATCGGGTTTGACGGCGATGATCGAGATCGCGGCCATGTGGCTCTTGTGCTCGACGAACACCGATCGCATGGCGAGTACCCGTCGGCGTGCCGGCGGGCTGGTAATGATGTTCCGCGCGATCCGGAGGGTCTGAAGGACGCCTTCGTCGGCGATCATGCGGCGCGCTTCGAGCAGCGCCATCGGTGCGAAGCGGACACGGTCGACGACGAACCCGGCGTCGGTGAGCAGGGCGCGCCATTCGGCCTCGGTCAGCGGACGGGCGTTCACCTTGATCGACCGGGCGAGTGCTCGGCGGATCTCGGTGGTCGTCGCCTCGTCGAGGGTGTCGGGTTCGAGCGCCAACTCGTGGATCGCGTACCGTCCGCCGGGGCGCATCACGCGGAACGCCTCGGCGATGATCTCGGCCTTGTGCTTGTCGGTCTGCATGGTGAGCATGGCCTCGCCGACGACGGCGTCGACGCTCTCGGCGTCCAGCCCGGTCGACGCTGCGTCGCCCTCCAGGACGCGTCCGTTGCAGTCGATCGCCGTCGTCGTCAGTTCGGCTGCCGCGGGGTCCGATTCGATCCCGGTGTAGCTGCGCGGGGACCGGTCCAGGATCGACGTGGCGGTCTTTCCCAGGCCCGGTGCGATCTCCAGGACGTCGGCGTCGGCGAGGTCGGCGTCGTCGAGCATGTTCTCGGTCATCGCGGCGCCGCCGGGGCGCAGCACTCGCTTGCCCAGACGTGCGAGCAGCCAGTGGCCCGGTACGTCCTCGATTCTGCGATCGGCGAGGGGCAGGTCGGTGGCGTCGGGCTGGGTGCTGTGGCTCATCGCGGGCTCCAGGGAGAGGAATTCGTGTATTTAAGTGAATATATTCATCTTAATAGTATTGTCTAACCTAAGTCACGCGGTGACTGCGGCCAGGAAGGTCGACAGCTTTCCGGACGTCTCGGCGAGTTCGGCGTCTGGATCGGAGCCCGCGACGATGCCTGCTCCGGCGTACGCGCGGATCCGGTGCGGGGCGACCTCACCGCACCGGATGCTGACGGCCCACTCGCCGTCGCCGGCGGCGTCGGTCCAGCCCACGGCGCCGGCGAAGAATCCGCGGTCGAACGGTTCCGCCTCGCTGATCAGGTCGTATGCCGCCAGCCGCGGAGTCCCGCACACGGCGGGAGTCGGATGCAGATGGGCCACGAGTTCGCTCACCGGGACGTCGGGGTCGCGCAGTTCCGCGGTGATCTCGGTGCCGAGATGCCACATGCTGTCCGTGCCGAGCAATCCGGGTTCGGGCGCGTCGAGCCGCACGCAGTACGGGGCGAGGACGTCGCAGATGGCGTCCACGACGTACGCGTGTTCGCGGCGATCCTTCTCCGACTCGCGGAGCGCGGCCGCATTCGCCCGGTCGACGGCAGGCTCGGCGGACCGACGCGCGGATCCGGCGAGCGGGTGCGACCGCACCGCCCGTCCCGACTTGGCGACCAACAGCTCGGGACTGGCGCCGACGAGATGGCGGTCGGCTGCGACCGGCAGGGCGAACACGTGCGCCGACGGGTGCGTCCGACCCAGCCGGTCGGCGATGGCGAGGGGATCGCACGGCTGCGGTGACGCGAGGTCGCGGTAGCGGGCGAGGACCGCCTTGGCGACGTCGCCGTCGGCGACCGCGTCGAGCAGCATCCGGACGCCGTCGCGGTAGTCGTCGGGCGAGGACTGGCCGCCGTCGAGGAGTCTGGCGACGACGGCCTCCGCGCGGGGTGACGGCGGCCCGACCGGGGTGACGATCGTCGACGTCTGCTCGCGATCGAACGGCAGGGCTGCGAACGCCCTGCCCCCGTGGGCGTTGTCGGCGGCGGCGCGCAACGCCGTCGACAGCCGTGTGTGATCGGCGGCGGCCGGGCCCTCGCCGAACAGTGCGTCGGCGGCCAGGGCTGCTCGTGGCGAGCGCCACGACATGGAGACGGTCACAGCGTCGCACCTCCGTCGACGTGAATCTCTTGAAGGGTGATGTGGCGGGCGTCGTCGCTGAGCAGGAAGGCGACGGTGGCGGCGACGTCCGCGGGCTCCGCGACCCGGCCGAGTGGGATGCCGAGGCGGTGGGCGGCGAGATCGCCGACCAGGGTGGCCCGCTCGTCGTCCGGGGACGACCACAGTCCCTCGAGCATCGGGGTGCGGGTCGACCCGGGTTGGACGATGTTTCCGCGCACGCCCGCCGCCGCGTTCTCCAGTGCGAACGACTTCGTCAGCATGGTGGCCGCGGCCTTCGTCGCGCCGTATGCGCCGAGCGCGGTGCGCGGCGTTCCCGCCGCATTGGAGGCGACCGTGACGACCGATCCCGAGCTCGCGACGAGTTGCCCCGCGAACGCCTGCATCGAGTGCAGGACGCCGAGCAGGTTCACGTCGATCATCGCTCGCATGTCGTCGGGTGACACGTCGGCGATCGGTGCGGGCCGCAGCACGCCCGCGACGTTGACGAGCGCCGAACATCCGCCGAGGCCCGCCACGCGCTCGGCGGCTCGGCGCACCTCCATGAGGGATGTCACATCGCATGCCCACGACGACTCGGTCTCGGCGACGTCGAGTCCGATCACCGTCCATCCTCGATCGGAGAGGACATCGACGCACGCGGCCCCGATTCCTCCTGTGGCTCCGGTGACGACGACGTTTCTGCTCACATAGGTGAGCCTAGCCTAATGTTTGATGAGTGGGTTGGGTCAGGCCGCGAAATGGTCGACGAGGGCGGCGACGATCTCGTCCCACAACGGCACCGGGAGGTCGTGCGCCATGCCGTCGACCATCTGCAGGCGGGCGCCCGGGACGGCTGCGGCGACGGCGCGGCCACCGGAGGGGCGCATCAACTTGTCGTGTGTGCCGTGCAGCACCAACGTCCGCGCGGTGATCCGGCGGTCGTAGCCGTCGAGTCGGCCGGTCCCGAGGATCGCCGCGAACTGACGAACGAAACCGGCGGGGTAGTAGCAGCGGTCGAAGTACTCGGTCGCATGGGCGACGGCCTCCTCCAACGGCTTCGGGAACACCGGGCTGCCGATGACGCCCGCGCGGGTTGCGGTGGACGCGATGATGTCCTCGCGGTCGGTGCCCGTCGGCTTGGACAACAGGGCCGCGATCTGACGGACCCCCGGCGGCGGCAGGAACGGGCGGTTGTTGCTCGACATGACGACCGTCGCCGACAGTGTGCGGTCGGCGTGTTCGGCCGCGAGCACCTGCGCGACCATCCCGCCGAGTGACGCGCCGACGATGTGCGCACGGTCGACGCCGAGATGATCGAGCACTCGTGCGGCGTCGTCCGCCATGTCGGTCAAGAGGTACGGCGAACCGGAGCTGGGCCGTCCGACGAAGAACTGCAGGAGCTTGACCGGCAACGGCGGTCCGCCCACCCGGGTCCCGTCGAGCTTCCCGGACAATCCCGCGTCCCGATTGTCGAAGCGGACCACGCGATAGCCCCGCGCCGCGATCTTCTCGCAGAACTCGGTGCGCCAGAACACCATCTGCGCGCCGAGACCCATGATCAGCAGCACCGTCGGGTCGTCGGGGTCGCCGCACTCGTCGTAGAAGAGATCGACGTCGCCGCCGGTGGCCGTGCCCGTCCGTGTCGTCATCCCTCCATCATCGCCGATCGGGCGCACGATCCGTGCACGGGTGGGGTCGCGCGCCGCCGACTGACGTACGCTTACCGCCGCACGAGGGCCCTCGCGGCGCCTGACGACGACACGATCGAGGATGAAGTGAAACGGACGATCACAGCGGTGATGGTGGCGGCGGTCCTGTCGGTGGCGGCAGCGCCCGCGGCTCAGGTCGACGCGGCTCCCGCGGCGAACGGGCTCGCGTCCCATCTCGACGCCGGGCTGCCGAACCGAGATGCGTCCCGCGGGCCGGGTGCGCCGAATCCGGACCTGCCGCAACGGAGTTCAGATATCGCGCCGCTGCTCGCGCAGGCGCGGTCGGAAAAGCTGGACCCTTCTCGCTACGGCGCGTTGCTGTACACCTACTGGCTGGAACGGACCACCGAGAAGGCCGGCATCGACCTGCAGCGGTGGAATCCGCGAGCGGGCGCGACCGCGAACCTCACGAACCTGGAACGCTCATACCGCTACTACGAAGACCTGCAGCTCGCTCACCGTGAGCTCCGGTGGGCAGGCATGGCTGGTCAGGTCGGAGCCGACTTCGGCGGCGGACTGCTCGACCTCGAACTCGGCGGGCAGATCTTCGAGATCAGTCGACTCCAGCCCGTGATGGCCGAGATCGTCCGGCGTGCGTCGGACGCGGGCGGCGACCGGCTCGTCGCCGAACTGCCCGACGGGGTGCGTGCGCTCGCCGAGGTCGGCAAGACCATCACACCGGCCGACATCGACGCGGTGATCGGTCAGATCCTGGTGATGCAGAAGAACATCTTCGGCGACCTCATGCCGCTCCACACCGCGTACGTCGTAGGCGGGCTCGATGCGGTCCGCGAGCTCGTCGCGACCGGTCTGTACCCGGCCGACGTGCTGGACGCGTTCGTCGACATCGCATCGGGCGACTCGGACCGGGTGTCCGCGGGCAACGGACGGCTCCTGCGGCGCGAACAGGAGACTGTCATCGCCCGTCAGTGGGACCAGACGCGGGCGTACCGCGCGCCCGTCGGCGAGGCCCTCACCTACGCCTCGACAATCGTCGGTTCGCCGTCGGTGGCGGGCGTGCGCCCGATGCGCGCCTACCGGCCGATCGAGGCGACCGCCGTCGTCGGCGGGCGGACCGTCCGCCTCACGACGCCTCTTCCGTCGTGGAACTGGTCGGTGTTCGACGCGCGCTGGGAGTACATCAACGCCGAACTGCTGCCGAAGTACGCGTGGCAGGTCGATCACAACTGGGACGCACTCGCCGCGTACATGCGCACCCCGTACAGTCGTCAGCTGCAAGAGCACCGAGTCCTCTTCAACCTCGGACCGCTCGCGACGAGCATCCTCGACCAGACCAAGGTGACAGTGAAATGACCACGAAGACGATTCTCGCGTTGGCCGCAGCGATCGGCGTCGCTCTCGCGCCGACGGCCGTCGCATCCGCCGCGCCCGGCGCTCCCGACGGACGGTGCGTCATCGACGACCGCAGCGCCGCGACGACGATCGACAGCCTGATGAACCACTGCACGAGTCAACAGATCCTCGACCGGTTCCGCGCCGCGCCGCTCGGCGAACTGCCGCCGGTCGGCCGGTACCGCCTCTACCTGCTGCCCGCACAGACCGGCGATGACGGCGTCGACGACTACCAGTACTCGAAGACGTTCACCACCCTGCAGTCCAAGCTCGGCGACGGACTCACCTTCGCCACGGGGCCGCAGGGTCAGCCGTGGGTGTACAAGAACTACATCACCGGACCGGACGCGGGCGGTCCCGTCGTCTACGCACCGCGGTCGTTCGACGACCGCAAACCCGTGTGGACGGCCGACTTCACCCGCGACTACGGCGGTCTGATGGTGAGCACGCACGAATACCGCCGCCTGACGCCGACCGTGTGGATCGGTCGCGACTTCCTCGGGAGGGGCACCGCCCAGAAGCCGCCGAGCGGCGGCGGGACCATCGCCTTCACCAAGGGATGATGCTGCAGGAGGTCGTCGCCGCGGCCGCCGACGTCGCCGCGACGCGTTCGCGCACGGCGAAGGCGCGGGCGCTCGCCGACCTCATCGCACGCGTGGAGCCCGATGACGCTCCCGCGGTGACCGGCCTGATTCTCGGCAGACCGCGCCAAGGCAGGCTCGGCGTCGGCTGGCGCACGTTGATCGAGCGCAGACCGGAGGCGGCGTCCGCGGCGCGGCTGACCGTGCGGGACGTCGACGAGGCCTTCACCGCGCTCGCGTCGGCGAGCGGAACGGGATCGGCCGCGGTGCGAGTCGCCATCCTCGACGGGCTTCTGAGCAGGGCGGATGCCGCCGAACAGGATCACCTGATCAGGGTCATGACCGGTGAGATGCGGACCGGGGCGCTCGAGGGCGTGCTCGTCGACGCCGCGGCCCTCGCCCTGCGCCTGCCGACGTCGCTCGTGCGGCGTGCGGCGATGCTGACCGGCGACATCGGCGCGACGATCGGATCCGCCCTGCGTGGCGACGACTTGACCGCCGTCGACCTCACACCGGGCGTACCGGCTGCGCCGATGCTCGCGGGCGCCGCGCCGACTGCGGCCGAGGCGATGGCGACATCCGGGGCGGCGTCCGTCGAGTACAAGCTCGACGGCGCACGACTGCAGGTCCACCGGGTGGGCGGGACGGTCACCGCCTACACCCGGAGCCTCGCCGACATCACCGCCCGGGTGCCGGACGTGGTGGCCGTCGTCGAGTCGTTCCCCGGCGGCGACCTCGTCCTCGACGGCGAGACGCTCGCGCTCGACGAATCGGGCGCCGCCCGACCGTTCCAGGACACCATGAGCAGTCTCGGCCGCGACGGAGCGTCGCCGCTGCACGTGTGGTTCTTCGACATCCTGTACGGCGAGGGACGGTCGTTGATCGACGAGCCGCTCCGCGTCCGCCGGACGGTGCTCGCGGCGACCGTCGGCGAGCACGTGATCGGCGGATCCGAACTGTCGGACGGCGACGCCGACGGCGCGCAGCGGGTGCTCGACGATGCGCTCGCCGCGGGGCACGAGGGAGTCGTGGTGAAGTCGCTCGACTCGACGTACGCCGCGGGCCGCAGGGGAGCGGCGTGGGTCAAGGTGAAGCCGGTGTACACCTACGATCTCGTGGTCCTCGCCGTCGAAGAGGGATCCGGTCGACGATCCGGCATGCTGTCGAACATCCATCTCGGCGCGCGCGACCCCGACGGGGACGTCGGCGAGCCCGGCGGCTTCGTCATGGTCGGCAAGACCTTCAAGGGCCTCACGGACCGGATCCTCGCGTGGCAGACCGACCACTTCCCGACGATCGCCACCCGGCGTGACGGCCACGTCCTCCACCTGCGTCCGGAGGTCGTCGTCGAGGTCGCCGTCGACGGTGTTCAACGGTCGAGCCGATACCCCGGAGGCATCGCGTTGCGGTTCGCGCGCGTCAAGCGATACCGGATCGGAGCCGACGAGAAGCCGCCGACGGAGGCCGACACGATCGCCGACCTCCGCGCCCTACGCCGAGATTGAGCGCGACCGGGTGGACTGGAGGGCGTCGACGATGACGTCGGTGGTCAGGACCAGCCCAGCCCGCTTGGCGATGTACGTCGCGGCCATCTCGTGCTCGTCGCGACTGAAGTCGGCCATCGCGTCGACGGCGAAGAAGGGCGCGACGTCGCTCATGAACGCGTCGGTGGCGCTGATCATGCAACCCATGTGGGCGTAGACGCCGACGACGATCAGCTGGTCGCGCCCGTGGTGCGCCAGCAGTTGACGCAGGTCGGTGCGCGCGAAGCCGGAGTAACGCCATTTGGTCACCTGGATGTCGCCGTCGCGCGGTGTGAGTTCGGGCACGATCTCCTCGTCGCGCCCGGACACCAGGCCCGCACCCCAGAAGTCGCGGAGGATCCCGCGACGGGCCGGGTGCTGATCTCCGGGCTGGGCGGTGTAGATCACCGGCACATCGGCGGCCTCGGCGGCCTCGCGGATGCGCACCATGTTGGACAGTGCCGTCGACATGGGCTCCTGGTCACGCTGGTACGCGTCGATGAAGTACTGCTGCATATCGTGGATCAGGAGTGCCGTGCGATCGGCGTTGAGGTCCCAGTCGACGCGGGCGGGGAAGGGGCCGACGGGGATTCGGTACGGGGGGATCGATGGAATCGCCATGCCATTAGGCTAGCCTTACCTTGTGACCTTCACCAGATGGCCCTCCGAACTCGCTGAACGATATCGCTCACACGGCTGCTGGCGTGGAGAGACCTTCGACGACGTCCTCGTGGCCCGCGCGCACGACACGGACCTCGCCGACCGCATCGCCGTCGCCGATCCCGACCGCACCGTGACCTACCGCCGACTCGCCGATCGCGTCGGACGTCTGGCCGCGGGCTTCGCCGACCTCGGCATCGAGCCGGGTGCGCGCGTAGTGCTCCAGATGCCGAACACCGTCGCATTCGTGGAGACGGTGTTCGCGCTCTTCCGGCTCGGCGCGCTGCCGGTCTTCGGGCTCCCGGCGCACCGCGAGGCCGAACTCGTCGGCATCGCCCGCGCCGCCGACGCCGTGGCGATCGTCCATCCCGGCGTTCATCAGGGCTTCGACCACGCCGCGCTGGCGCAGTCCGTCGCCGATCGGGTCGACACGATCGCACACCTCATCCCGATCGATCGACTCGACGAGATCGCGGCCGAACCGCGGACACACGCGCCGTCGAATCCGTCCGACGTCGCCTTCCTCCAGCTGTCCGGCGGCAGCACCGGCATCCCCAAGCTGATCCCGCGGACGCACGACGACTACCTGTACAGCGTCTGGCGGAGCAACGAGGTCTGCGGCGTCGACGCCGACACCGTGTACCTCGTCGTCCTTCCGGTCGCGCACAACTTCCCGATGTCGTCGCCGGGGATCCTCGGCGCGATCTACGCCGGGGGAACCGTCGTCCTGTCGCCTTCGCCCGCACCGTCGGTCGCCTGGCCGCTGGTCGAGCGCCATCGCGCGACGATGGTCGGCATGGTTCCGCCCATCGCGCGGCTGTGGACCGAGACCGCCGAACGAGGATCCGCCGCCGACGTCTCCAGCCTCCAGACGATCCAGGTCGGCGGGGCGCGCTGTCCCGACGAGTTGGCCCGGCGCATCGGACCGGCCCTGGGCGTGACGCTCCAGCAGGTCTTCGGCATGGCCGAAGGGCTCGTCTGCTACACCCGGCTCGACGATCCGATCGACGTCGTCACCAGTACCCAGGGCAGGCCGATGTCGCCGCTCGATCAGCTCCGCCTGGTCGACGAGGACGGTGAACCCGTGTCGGTCGGCCGAGGGTTCCTCGAGGTCCAGGGGCCCTACACGATTCGCGGCTACTGGGGTGGCGCGTCGCCCGACTCCTTCGCCGACGACGGTTGGTACCGCACCGGCGACGTGGTCGAGATCACCGATCGTGGGGACCTGATCGTCCGCGGACGCGGTGGCGACCGCATCAACAGGGGCGGGGAGAAGGTGTCGGCCGAACAGCTCGAAGAGCATCTGTTGGGCCACGACGGTGTGCGCGACGTGATCGTCGTGGCCGTCGACGACGCCTACCTCGGGGAGCGGACGTGTGCGTACGTGATCGCCGCCGCTCCCGACGCCCCGCCGAAACTGCCGGAACTGCGCGCGTTCGCGCGGTCGCGGGGGCTGGCCGAATGGAAGCTCCCCGACATCGTGTCGGTCGTCGACGCGTTCCCGGAGACCGGAGTGGGCAAGGTGAGCCGAAAGCGGCTGCGTGAGCTCCTCACAGCACAGACCGCCGCGGCGGAGAAAAGGTGAAACGACAGATGACAACAGGACGGACCGTCCTCACTCGCGACCAGATCGTCGACGACCTCGCCGACATGCTCGGCGTGCCGAGCGGCGAGTTGGACGACTCCACGAACATCCTCGACATGGGCCTGGACTCGGTTCGCCTGATGACGCTCGTGGAGCGCTGGCGGGCCGCGGGGTCGGCCGACGTCGACCTCGTCACGTTGGCCGAAGTCCCGGAAGTGGGCGCCTGGGTGCGCGAGCTGACGGGACGGGACTGATATGAGGGTCGTAACGCTCGGCTACCAGACGTGGGGCCACCGCACGCTGTCCGCGGTGCTCGGGACCGAGCACGAGGTGGTCCTGGCGGTCACCCATCCGGTCAGCGACCATCCGTACGAGCAGATGTGGGCCGACTCGGTCGAGGACCTCGCGCGGGACAACGGTGTGCCCGTCCACGTCGCGACCCGCGCCGACCAGGATCTCATCGACGCGGTGCGGGCGGCTGAGCCCGACGTGATCGTCGCCAACAACTGGCGGACCTGGCTGCCGAAGGAGATCTACGCGGCGCCGACCCACGGCACCCTCAACATCCACGACTCACTGCTGCCGCGCTACGCGGGCTTCTCGCCGATCCTCTGGGCGCTGCTCAACCGCGAGTCGCACGTCGGCGTCACCGTCCACCGGATGGACGAGGGCCTCGACACCGGCCCGATCGTCGCGCAGCAGGCGGTGCCGGTCGGCCCGACGAGCACCACGACCGACCTCGTCCTGGCGACGATGGATCTGATCGAGCCGCTGGTCGCGGCATCGCTGGCCGACCTGGCCGCGGGCACCATCGTCGAGCGGGTCCAGTCGCCGGAGTCGATGACGTACTTCCACAAGCGCTCGGATCTCGAATCGCGGATCGACTTCACGTCGAGCGCGGCCGACATCGAACTGCTCGTTCGTGCGCAGTCCGATCCCTATCCGAACGCGCACTTCACCTTCCGGGGCCAGCGCGTTCGGGTGCTGTCGGCGCACGTCTCGACAGGTCGGTTCGGCGGCACTCCGGGTCGGGTGACGGTGCCGTACGAGGGCGGTGTCGCAGTGGTCTGCGGGCGGTCGCGCACGACGCCGGAGCCGGCGATCGTCTTCGACACGCTGCGGCTCGCCGACGGTGCGACGGTGTCGGCGGCCGACTTCTTCGGAACGCGCGGCGGGTACATCGACCTCGTCTGAGGCGCACCGGGCTGGGTCGTCGACCCAGCCCGGGGGCGCCTCAGCGGGAGGCGAACTGGTCGATCGCGCCGGGCACGGGCTCGGCGGGATCGTTGCCGAGTGCGACGATCCGGTTGTCGGCGTCCACGTGGACGACCTTCGGCTCGTGCAGGACCACTTCGGCCTCGCTGAACTGGCCGTACGACATGATGATCACCAAGTCGCCCGGGTTCACCAGGTGAGCGGCGGCTCCGTTGATGCAGATGCGGCCGGATCCGGCCTCTCCGGTGATGGCGTACGTCTCCAGTCGGGCGCCGTTGGTGATGTCGACGACGCTCACCTGCTCGCCCTCGACGAGGTCGGCCGCCGACATGAGGTCGGCGTCGATCGTGATCGATCCCACGTAGTGGAGATCGGCCTGGGTGACGGTTGCGCGGTGGATCTTGCCGTTGACGAGCGTGCGGTGCATGGTGAAGCCTCTCGGATGTGTGGTGGGGACAGCGGTGTCAGTTGGCGGCGTCGGCGGCCATGGCCTCCCGCAGGCTGCGGGGGCGCAGGTCGGTCCAGTTCTGCTCGACGTATTCGAGACACGACGCGCGGTCGGTCCCGGTCGGCGCACCGTGCACGATGCGCCAACCTGCGGGAACATCGGCGAACGACGGCCAGAGCGAATGCTGCTCCTCATCGTTGACCAGGACGTAGAAGGTGCCGGACTCGTCGTCGAATGGGTTGGTGGACAACAGAACTCCTCATCGGTGCGGCGGGGGTGGAACTGAACTCGAATTCTAGCGTAGGTTACCCTAACCTTATGAACAAAGCCTTGGCAGAGTCGACGATCCCGTCGCTCGTCGTCCGACAGGCCCGTCGTACCCCCGACCACGTGGCCGTCGTCGACGCCCGCGTGCGGCTCACCTATCGCGATCTCGCGCAGCGGGTCGCCGACCTCGCCGATCGGCTGTCGGCGGCCGGGGTCGGCCCCGAGAGCGTCGTCGGCGTCGGCATGCCGCGCTCGGCCGAAATGGTCGTCAGCGTCCTCGCGATCACCGCGGCGGGCGGGGCGTTCGTCCCCGTCGACCCCACCTGGCCGGTCGCCCGCCGCGAACGCGTTCTCGCCGACTCCGGCGCGGTCGCCGTCGTCGCCGACGCGGACACCGTCGAGTGGCCCGTCCCCGTGCTGCACCTGGACATCCTCGACGAGCCGCGCGACCTCGGCGATCCGATCGACCGTCTCGCCGCGCTGTCCCTTTCGGACCCGCGACCGGGCGACGGACTGCGGCTGGCGTATGTGATCTTCACCTCGGGTTCGACCGGCGCGCCGAAGGGCGCGATGATCCGTCACGAGGCGATCTGCGAGCGGCTGGTCTGGCAGCGCGACGAGATCCTGCACTTCGGTTCCGGCGACGCCACCCTCTTCAAGGCCCCGTTGTCGTTCGACATCTCCGTGAACGAGATACTGCTGCCTCTCGTGTCCGGCGGCCGGGTGGTGGTCGCCGCGGCCGGTGACGAACGCGACCCCGATCGGCTCCTGGAGATCATCGAGACCGAACGCGTCACGTTCGTCTATCTCGTGTCGTCGATGCTCGACGTGCTCCTGGAGATGGACCGCGTCCGCGCCCGGACCGGCCCGAGCGCGCTCGGCTCCCTGCGGCACGTGTGGTGCGGTGGCGAGGTCCTCACGCCTGGACTGTTCGCGCGATTCCGCGCCCAGACCGACACCACGCTGTACCACGGGTACGGGCCCGCCGAGGCCACGATCGGCGTCTCGCACGTGATCTATCGGGAGAGCGCCGAACGGATCGCCACCTCGATCGGCAGGCCCAACCCGCGAACCAGCCTGTACGTGCTCGACGAGCGGTTGACTCCGCTCGGCGTCGGGGAGGCCGGCGAACTGTACGCATCGGGGTTCCTTCTCGGCCGCGGCTACGTCAACGCACCGGGGCTCACCGCGTCCCGGTTCGTCGCCGACCCGTTCGACGGTGACGGCGCGCGCATGTACCGGACCGGGGACCGGGCGAGGTGGACGGCCGACGGGAGCCTGGAGTTCCTCGGTCGTGTCGACAATCAGGTGAAGCTGCGCGGCAGGCGCATCGAACTCGAAGAGATCGAGGCCGCCGTGGCGTCCGCCGACGGAGTGCGGCACTGTGCCGTCACCGTCGCCGAGATCGGCGCCACGCAGCGTCTCGTCGCGTATGTGACGGCGGCGTCCGACGTTCCCGCGGGCTGGTCGGCCGACGACGCGGTCCGACGATCGTGCGCGCTGACTCTGCCCGACTACATGATCCCGGAGATCGTCGTCACGCTCGAGACCATGCCGACCACCGCCAATGGCAAGGTCGACCGCAGGGCCCTGCCCGTCCCGGCCCCGGTGTCGCACGGCGGCGACGCAGTCCCGTCGACGCCGGGGGAGACGCTCCTGTGCCGCGTGTTCGCCGACGTCCTCGGTGTCGACTCCGTCGCGGCCGACGACGACTTCTTCGCGCTCGGCGGGGACAGCATCGTCGCCATCCGCGTGATCAGCGCCCTCCGCGGGGAGGGATGGACAGTCCGGGTGCGCGACCTGTTGGCGGCGCGCACGCCGATCGACCTGGCGCCGCGGCTCACGCGGGCGGAGGACTCGGCGGTCGCCGACGTGCCCGCCTGGGGTCCGACCCCGGCCACGCCGATCCTGCAGTGGATGCACGACGTCGCGGCTCCCTCGGGCCTCGACGCCTTCCACCAGGGCATCTGCCTCACCACTCCGGTCGGGCTCGACCGCGCGACCCTGCAGTCGGCGGTCGACGCCGTCGTCGACCGCCATCCGATACTGTCCGCGGCGCTCGCATCGGCCGTCGAGCTGACCGTGCCCCCGGCCGGGCGGCGTGTCGACGTCGCGATCGCGGAACCGACGGATGAGCCAGCCGACCTGGCGCGCGACGCCGCGGCCCGCCTCGATCACCGTTCCGGCGTCGTGCTCGCCGTCACCTGGATCGACCGGCCGGGCGACACCGGACGTCTCGTGGTGATCGCCCACCACGCGGTCGTCGACGGCATCTCGCTGCGCGTGATCGCCGACGACCTGGCCTCGGCGGTCGTCGACCCGGCCGCGCTCACCGCCGAGCCCGTCTCCTGGCGTGCGTGGGCGCAGAGCCTCGCCGACGCGGCGCGCTCGGGAGCGTTCGACGACGAACGAGACTTCTGGCGCGAGGCGTGCGCCGCGGCGCCCGGCGTCCTCGGCGTCGAACCGCTCGACGCCCGCGACACCGTGGCGACCGAGGCGCACCACACCGTCGATCTTGACGTAGACCTGACCCGCGGGCTGGTCGACGTGCTGCCCGCGGCCATCCACGGATCGCCCAACGACGCGCTCGTCGCGGCCCTCGCCGTAGCGGTGACCGAACACCTCGGGTCCGCGGCGGTGACCGTGGAGATGGAGGGCCACGGACGCGAGTCGCAGGCGGTCGGCGACGTCGACCTGTCGCGGACCGTCGGCTGGTTCACCACGTTGTACCCGGTCCGCATCGACCTCTCCGGCATGGAACGCGACGATCCGTCGTCCCTCGTCAAGGGAGTGAAGGAGCAACTGCGTCGGATCCCGCGGAACGGCATCGGGTACGGGGCCCTGCGGCACCTCTCCGACGACCCCGTCCCGGCACACCGCGCGCCGGTCCTGTTCAACTACCTCGGTCGGTTCGCCAGGACCGACGGGAACTGGGCGATGGCCCCGGGAACCATTCCCTACGAGGGCCGCGATCCGCGGATGCCGCTGCCGCGACCGCTGGAGGTGAACGCCGTCGTCGCCGACGGCGTGGACGGGCCGCGCATGTCGGTGACCTTCAGCCGGGCCTCGCGCGTGCTGACCGACGCCGACGTCCGATCGATCGCCGACCGCTGGGTCGACGTGCTGCGGCGCATCGTCGGCGCCGAGGTCCGCGGGCACACCGCGTCCGACTTCCCGACGGTGCGGCTGTCCGACGCCGACGTCGCCGCTCTCGAGGCCGGACACCCCGGCCTGCTCGACGTGAGCGCCCCGACACCGGCGCAACTGGGCATCCTGTTCCACGCGGCGGACTCCGCCCATGACCCGTACCTGGTGCAACAGATCATCGAGCTGGACGGGCCCGTCGACGTCGACGCGTTCGCCGAGGCCGCGCACGAGACGGTCCGACGGCACGCCGCGCTGTCGGCGCGATTCGTGCAGGTGTCCGACGGATCGACAGTCGTCGTCACCGGCGACGCGCCCGCGCCCGACGTCCGCGCCGTCGACGTCGCCGACGGCTCCGACGTCGACGCCGCGGTCCGGCGGGCCGCGGCGGACGACCGGGCCCGCGGCTTCGACCTGGCTCGCGCCCCGCTGACCCGCTACACGATCGTCCGCGCCGACGCCTCCCGGTCCCGGCTGATCCAGACCGTCCATCACGCCATCGCCGACGGATGGTCGGTGCCGTTGGTGCTCGGCACGCTCCGCCGCGCGTACATCGGCGAGCGCAGGACAGGCGGCGACCGGCACCGCGCCGCGATCGCCGCCCTGCACGCCCGCGACCGGGCAGACGAACGTGCCGCGTGGGGCCGCTACCTCGACGGCGTCGACGAGGCGACGTCGCTCGCCGCGATGTTCGACGCGGCGACCCTCGTCGACGACGCGGCCCGCGATTCGGGCATGCCCGGAGTCGGTGTCCGGACGCACCGGATCGACTCGGCCGCGGTCGCCGACTACGCCCGCCGCCACGGGGTGACGGTCGGATCCGTCGTCCACGCGGCGTGGGGCTCGACCCTCGCCCTGCTGACCGGTCGCACCGACGTCACATTCGGATCGGTGGTGTCCGGTCGAGGGCCGGGCCTGGACGCCTGCGTCGGACTCCTCGTCAACACGGTGCCCGTCCGATTCCACTTCGCGCCCGACCGGCGGGTCGTCGACGCCGTGATCGACCACGCCGCGGACGCGCTGACCGTCGTCGATCACCCGCACATGCCGCTGGCCGACGTCCACCGCTCGGCGGGTGTGCGCACCCTCTTCGACACCCTCGTCGTGATCGAGAACCTGCCGACCCAGGCCGACGACGACGTCGACGCGCCGTTCCGCTTCGGCGCGATCGAGGTGATCGAGGCTCCGCACTATCCGCTCACCGTGATGGTCGCGCTGCACGACGAGATAGTCGTGACCGTCACCAATCGTCGCGCCGATCTCGGCGACGGCCCGGCCGACCGTGCGGCCGCGTTGTTCGTCGACCTGCTCTCGACGATCGTGTCGGCCGACGACGGTGACCTCGGCGCCGCTCTGCTGGGAGTCGGAGCGGCCCCCGACACGGGCGGATCGACCGCGGACCACCCGTCGACGATCGCGGCGCGGGTCGACGCCGCCCTGCCGACCCTGCCCGAGGTGGTGTTCGCGGACACGGTCACGCCTGGCGTCGACGTCGCCGCCCACGCGGTACGACTGCGCGACGAACTGCGGGCCGTGGGGGTCGGCCCCGAGGCTCGGGTGGCGGTCCGCTGCGATCGAGGCGTCGACCTCCTCTGCACGAGCCTCGCGGTGATCGCCGTCGGAGCGACACTCGTCCCCGTCGACCCCGCCTATCCGGCCGACCGCATCGCGCACATGCTCGACGCGTCCGAGCCGGTCATGGTGCTCGACTCGGGTGTCGTGCCGGACCGGCCGGCCGCCGCCGCGACGGGGAACGCCCGTCCGGAGAACGGCGCGTACCTGCTGTTCACCTCGGGCTCGACGGGTGTGCCGAAGGCCGTCCTCGGGACGCAGCGAGCCGTGGCCGCCCGCCTGGCGTGGCAGCACCCGGTCGGGACCGCGCGGCGCGGGGCCCGGCTGATGAAGAGCTCGCTCAGCTTCGTCGACGGGCTCACCGAGTTGCTCGCGGCGGCGCTCACCGCGGAACGGATCGTGATCGCCGACGAGACGCAGATGCGCGACCTCACCGCGCTGGCCGCACTGATCGCGCGGTGGGACGTCGACGAGGTCACCACCATCCCGAGCGCGGCCACCGCGCTGCGACGCTCCTGCGCGGAGCAGGTGAGCGCGGTCCGCCGCTGGACCCTCAGCGCCGAGCCGCTCACCGCGGACGCGGTCGACCTGCTGGCCGACGCCGACACGGTGGTCGACAACTTCTACGGATCGTCCGAGGTCACCGGCGATGTCACCGCGGGAAGGGCCACTCCTGGCGCACCGGTGACCGTCGGCCGCCCGGTGCCGGGGTCCGCGGTGCGCGTCCTGGATCGGTGGCTGCGCCCGGTCGAGGACGGCGTCATCGGCGAGCTGTACGCCGCGGGGCCGCAACTCGCCCGCGGCTACCACGGTGCGCATGCGGTCACGGCGTCGCGATTCGTCGCCGATCCATTCGGCGAGCCCGGCTCCCGCCTGTACCGGACCGGCGATCTCGCGGCCCGCGTCGGCGGGGAGATCGTCCTGCACGGCCGGGTCGACGTGCAGTTCTCCGTGCGCGGGATGCGGGTCGAGGCGGGCGAGGTGGAGGCCGCACTGCTCGACCGGTCCGATGTCGCGGCGGCCGTGGTCCACGCCGTGGGGAGTCCGGCGCGGCTCATCGGCTACGTCGTCGCCGCGCCCGGAGCGGACGTCGACCCGCGCGAGGTCGTCGCGCGGCTCGGCGGGCGACTGCCCCGCCACGCGGTCCCCGACCAGATCGTCGTCCTCGACGCGCTGCCGACCACCCCGAGCGGCAAGGTCGACAGGGCGGCGCTGCCGGATCCGGCGGCGGCGTCGGCGCCGTCGCGAGCCCCGGAGACCGCGGCCGAACGGGCCCTCGTCGGCATCGTCCGCGACGTCCTCGGCCGTCCGGACGTCGGCCCGGACGACGACTTCTTCGCCCTCGGCGGCGACAGCATCAGCTCGGTCGCGGTCGCCGCACGAGCACAGCGCGCAGGTCTGGCCGTGTCGACGCAGGACGTGTTCCGGCTCCGCACGGCGGCGGCTCTCGCCGCGAACGGCCTGCCCGCCGCGACGCCGACGCCGGTCGCGCCGACACCCGTCCTGCACCAGATCCGCACGTCGGGAATCGACCCGGCCGACCTGGTGTACACCGAGGTCGCGTCGCTCGGGACCATGACGGTCGACGACGTCCGCGCGGGTCTGGTCCGTCTGGCTGCGACCGTCGACGCGGCGTCCATGCGGGTGACGCCCCGGAACCGACTGATCTGGACGGCGGAGACGGGCGGCGACGTCGCGCCGATCCCGCTGGTGGTCGTCGACCGGCCGGAGGGTGCGGCGGCGCTCGCCCGCGAGCACGTCGACATCGCGGCCGGGCGCGCCGTGGCGGCCGTCGTCGTGACGTCGGGCGGTCGATCAGACCTGCTGCTGGCCGCACACGCGCTCGCGATGGACCGGGCCTCGCTGCATGCGGCGATCACCGCGGTGATCACGTCGACGTCACTGGAGTCGGCCTCGGTCGGCGCGGTCGCCGACGCCGTCGACGACGCGTCGAGGCACCACGACTTCGGACGGTTCGCCGCGGCCGGCGGTCGCGCCGAACCGACGAGGCTCGAACAGGCGCTCGCGGACGCCGCGGACGCGGTGCTCGGCGCGGCCTTGCTGATCGACGTCGAAACCGATCTGCGGGCGCTGCCCGGCGTCGCCGACGACGCGGCGGGCCCGTTCACGCCGACTGTCCCGTTCGAGCACGCCGGTCCGGCGGACACGCGGCACTGGCATCCCGTCGCGCAGGTGCACGACCCGACCGTGCGCAAGGCGATGCGTCGCAGGCCTGCGGCCGGACTGCTGCTGACCCGCGTATACGGGCCGCCCGGCGAGCCGGACCGGCTCGAGGGCGCCGAACGTCGATACTCGATCGCCGCGCGCTATCGGCTGAACGACGACGGGACGCACGACGTCGCGGTCGTCGGAGACGACCGCGGTGTCACCCGCGAACTGGCCCGAGCGTGGCGACGGGTCCTCGACGCCACGACGACCGACACGAAAGACCGACAATGACCCTCAACGGTTTTCTCGCGGGCGACCGACCCGCGGAACGCGGCGCCACGGTGCCGGTGAACTCCGACACCACGCCTCGCGCCCTGGTCCTGCGGACCATGTGGGGGGCCAACCGCTACACGATCCCGGCGATGATCCTGGTGGTCGCGCACTTCGTCGGCGAGGCGCTCGTCCCCGTGATCATGGGCCTGGCGATCGACCGTGCGGTGCTCGCACAAGACTGGTCGGCGCTGTGGCTGTGGCTCGGCGTGCTGGCCGTCGACTTCGTCATGCTGTCGTTCACCTGGCGGTTCGGCGACCGCATGGCGGTGTACGCGCTCAACGTGATCGAGCACCAGTTCCGAATGCGGGTCACCGACCGGATGCTCGACCCGGCGGGAACCGACGGGCCGGCCCGCCTGCCTGGAACCGCGCTCAGCATCGCGACGTCCGATGTCGCCCGACTGTCCCGTGCGGTCCTGCTCGCGGTGTTCCCGGTCGGTGAAGCCGCCTCGGTCGTCGTCGCGGGCGTCATCCTGCTGTGGATCTCGTGGCCGCTCGGCGTCGCAGTCCTCCTCGGAGCCCCGGAGATGTTCTGGATCCTGGATCGGGCGGGAGCCCCGCTGCGACGTCGGACCGAGCAACAGCAGGAGTCCGTCGGCCTGGCCGCGGGCACCGCGGGCGACCTCGTGGCCGGATTCCGCGTGCTCAAGGGCATCGGAGCGGACGCCGAAGCGGCGCGCCGCTACCGCGAGGCCAGTGGCCGGGCCCGCGATCACGCGATCGCCGCCATGCGCACCGAGGGCGCCTATGTCGCGCTGCTGCAGACCGTGTCGTCGATCTTCGTGATCGCCGTCGGCCTCGCCGCGGGCGTCATGGCAGTCGACGGCAGGCTGGGGTTGGGACAGTTGATCACCGTCGTCGGTCTCACGCAGTTCATCATGGGACCGCTCAACGCGATCGGAACGAACTTCGGCGCCGTGTGGAACGGCGCCGTGCCCAGCGCGGCCCGCGTGCTCTCGGTGCTGCAGGCGGGACCGGGCGTCCGGGCGGGCGACCTCGACGCCCCGAGCGGACCGCTCGCCGTCACGGGTCTGCCCGACCTGCCCGACGTGCACGTCCCCGAGCGCGGGCTGACGGTGATCACGACCGACCAGACGACGACTCGCGTGTTGGCGTCGGCGCTGGCCCGCGAGGACTCGGACGCGGGCGTCTCGGTGCGCGTCGGCGGTGTCGAGCTGGATCGACTCGACCACGATGCGGGCCGATCGTCGGTCCGCGTGGTGCCGCACACCCCGCACCTGTTCGAGGGCACGGTGGTGGAGAACATCGCGGCCGTGGTCGGCGACGACGACCGGCGCGACGAGCGCGTGACGCGGGCCGTGTTCGCGGCGGCGTGCGACGACGTGGCGGCGGTCCTGCCGGACGGGCTGGACACGCCGGTCGGGGAGGCCGGACACATGTTGTCCGGCGGACAGCGGCAACGCGTCGCCCTCGCGCGGGCGCTCGCCGCCGACTCCGCTTTCCTCGTCCTCACCGATCCGACGACCGCGGTCGACTCGGTGACCGAGGCGACCGTCGTCGACCGGGTCCGCGCGGCCCGGGCCGACGCGGCCACCGTCGTCTTCACCGCGGCCCCGGCGTGGACGGCCGCGGCCGACACCGTCGTCCGACTCGATCCGACAGTCTGCGAGGCCATCCGATGACCATCCGCCCCATCCACGACAGACTGCCCGTCGCCGACTGGCGGCGCACGGTGGCGCATCTCGTGGCACACCTGCGGCGGCACCGGGCCCGGTTGGCGGTGGTCGTCGTCGCGATGACGGCCTCCGGCGCGTTCGGGCTCGTGACGCCGCGACTGCTCGGATCGATAGTCGACGTCGTCGCGCACGACGGCGACGCGGCCGACGTGCTGACACGGGCCGGGCTGATGGCCCTGGCCGCCGTCGCCTGCGCCGTGTGCGCCGGCGCCGGCATCGCCGTGGCGGCGTCGGTCTTCGAGGCCGTGCTCGCCGATCTGCGCGAGGAGATGCTGGCGACCGTCCTGCGGCTCCCGGTCGCCAGGGTCGAGGCGGCGGGCAGCGGCGACGTCCTCTCCCGCGCGACGGACGACGTCGACAAGGTCGGCGAGGCGATCGGCACGGCGCTGCCGTCGATGCTCATGGCGCAGGCAGGCGTCGTCGTCACGGTCATCGGACTGGCCGCCATCGATTGGCGGTTCCTGCTCGTCGCGGTGGTGACCGCGCCCCTGTACATCGTGACCGCACGCATGTACATCCGTCGTGCACCCGCCGTCTACGCGGCCGAGCGCACCGCGGCCGCCGATCGCGCACACCATGTGCTCGGGCCGGTGCAGGGTCTGCCGACGGTGCGCGCCTTCGACCTCGGCGGACCGTTGAGCCGCAGGATCGACAGGCACTCGTGGGCCGTCGTCCGCCGGTCGATGCAGGCGACGGTCCTGCAGAACAAGCTCGCGGGACGACTGAATCTCGGCGAGTTCATCGGCATGACGGTCATCCTGCTCGTCGGCTTCATGCTCGTCGGCGACGGCGTCGTCACCGTCGGTGCGACGACGGCCGCCATGCTGTTCTTCCTCGCCCTGTTCGATCCGATCGGCCAGTTGATGTACGTCCTGGACGATCTGCAGTCGGGCGCCGCGGCGCTCGGACGCATCGTGGGCGTCATCGACATGCCCGACGGCCGCGCCGACGATCAGCCGGAGACGACCGGCGACGACGGGTCGGGACTGGTCGCCCGGAACATCTGTTTCGGGTACACCCCCGAGCATCCGATCCTGCATGACGTGTCGGTGACCGTCGGGGCGGGCGAACACGTCGCACTCGTCGGCATGTCGGGTGCGGGCAAGAGCACGCTCGCGACGATCCTGGCCGGCGTCCACCGGGCCGACGAGGGTGCGGTGACGCTCGGCGGGACGTCCGTCCTCGACATCGGGGAGTCGGTGCGGGCGCGTCGCGTCGCGCTGCTCACTCAGGAGGTGCACGTGTTCTCCGGAACGCTGCGCGACGATCTGGCGATGGCGCGACCCGAGGCGGACGACGACCGCGTGTGGCAGGCGTTGGAGAAGGTCGGCGCGGCGCAGTGGGCGCGCGGCCTCGACGACGGACTCGAGACGGTGGTCGGGGAGCACGGGCATCAGGTCGACGCGATGGTCGCGCAGCAGCTGGCCCTGGCGCGGATCGATCTGCTCGATCCGGATGTGGTGATCGTCGACGAGGCGACCGCGGACGCGGGCAGCGCGGGCGCGGGCGTGCTCGAGGAGTCGGCCGCGGCGGTCCTTGCGGGTCGGTCGGCGCTGATCATCGCCCATCGCCTGAGTCAGGCGGCGTCGGCCGACCGGATAGTCCACCTCGGCCGGGGGCGAGTCGTCGAGGAGGGCTCGCACGCCGAGCTCGTCGCCGTGGGAGGCCGCTACAGCGAGATCTGGGCGGCCTGGGCAAAGAATCGGTAATGAACTTAGGCTACGCTACGCTTACCAACAGTCGGGTGTCAGGATTGAGCGCCCACTCACACATCGGAGGATCGAATCCCATGAATCAGACCACCCCGAGCCGGTCCGGACGCAGGCGTTCCCGCCTGGTTCTCGGTGCCATGGTCGCCGTCATCGCGCTGCTCGCCGCGCTCCTCGGCGCCTGCGGATCGAATGACTCCGACTCCGACTCCGCGGGCGAGATCACCCTCGAGAACGCGTTCGGCACGAGCAAGATCCCGGCGTCGCCCAAGCGGATCCTGGCTGTCTCCGAAGCCGACCTCAACGCGGCGCAGGCACTCGGCGTCACGCCGAGCATCGTCGCCGAGTACAAGGAGTTCCCGTTCAACACCTGGACGACGGACGCCCTGACGAAGGGCGGAGCCGACCCGGAGCGCATCTGGACGGGCACGTCGTACGAGATCCGCACCGAGGACGTCGTCAAGGCCCGTCCCGATCTGATCCTCGCCGTCGGCAGCTGGTACATGGACGACACGTACAAGCAGCTCAGCAAGATCGCGCCCGTCGTGACCTTCCCGAAGCCGTTCACCTCGCCGTCCGACGTGGACGCGCCGACCTTCCTGCGCACCGTCGCCAAGGCGCTCGGCAAGGAGAAGGAAGCGGAGACGGTCATCGCCGACACCGACGCGAAGGCCGCACAGTGGCGTAAGGACAACCCGAGCGTCGTCGGCAAGACCGCCGCGCTGGCCGTCCAGTACATCGGCGGCGGCCTGTCGAACGACTCGGTCGAACCGTACGTCGCGAACTACCTGAAGATGTTCGGCCTGGTCCCGCCGCCGTCCACCGATCCGGCCAAGCCGTCGATGGAAGACCTGTCGTCGCTCGACCGCGACATCCTGATCCTCAACTTCTACGCCGACCGCAAGGAGATCACCGAGAACTCGGTCTTCAAGAACCTCGCGGTGGTCCGCGACGGTCGGACGATCGAGAACAAGGCGCTGTCGGAGGCCGCGGGCACGCCGACGTACCTGAACATGAACTACGTGCTCGACAACGCCGGTGTCCGTGACGCACTGACCGCGGCCGCCGGAAAGGTCAAGAGCTGACCGCTCTGCACCACGAGTCGCCGTCGTCGGCGACACCGGATCGCGACGTGCCGCAGGGCCTGATGCGATCCAATCGGCTGCGGTCGATCGCGATGGGAGTCGCGGTCGCCGCAGTCGTCGTGCTGTTCGTGGTCAGCCTGGGGGTCGGTGTGCGTGACATCCCGGTGTCGCACGTCGTAGACGCGTTGATCCACGCGGATCGGTCACCGGGCAATCCGCGCCTCGACGAGGTCAACGTGCTGTGGGACCAGCGGATTCCGCGCGGTCTGCTCGCGCTCTTCGTCGGCGCGGCCCTCGCGATGTCCGGCGCGATCATCCAGGCGATGACCCGCAACCCGCTCGCCGACCCCGGCATCCTCGGTGTCAACGCGGGATCGGCGTTCGCGATCGTGGTGGCGATCTCGGTCTTCGGCATCGGCAGCTACTGGGGATACGTCTGGTTCGCACTGGTCGGAGCCGCGGTGGCCGCCGTCGTCGTGTACGCGCTCGCCAACACCGGGCGCGCCGGGGCGACACCGGTGCGACTCGCGTTGGCGGGCGTCGCGCTCGCGGCGTTCCTCGGCGGTGTCACGCAGGGCATGGTGCTCATCGACTCGGCCGCGTTCACCACGATGCGCTTCTGGCAGGCCGGGTCGATCACCAACCGGGGGTACGGCGTCGTCGCCGCGGTGGCGGCGTTCGTCGTCATCGGGGCGGTCATCGCGATCGCGGTCTCCCGCGCGCTCAACGCCGTCGCGCTCGGCGACGACATGGCGGTCGCCCTCGGCGTGCCGCTCACCCGGGTCCGGGTGCTCGGCGTGGCCGCGGTGACGCTGATGTGCGGCGCGGCCACGGCGGCCGCCGGTCCCATCGGCTTCGTCGGACTGATGATCCCGCACGTCGTGCGCTGGATCGTCGGGCCCGATCAGCGATGGATCCTGCCGTTCAGCATGGTCGGCGGCGCGATCCTGCTCGTGTGCGCCGACATGCTCGGCCGCGTCACCCTCAACGACGAGGAGATCCCGGCGGGCATCATCACCGCGTTCATCGGAGCTCCCGTGCTCATCATGCTGGCCCGACGACGGACTGCGAGCGAACTGTGACACAGCAACGGATCGACTACGGTCGACGCGTCGTCGCGCTCCGCGGACCGCGCGGCCTGTCCATGCGCGTGGACGTCCGAGTCGTCGTGACCGTCACCGTCCTGATCGTCGCGGCGCTCGCCGCGGCCTGCGCCGCGTTCACCGTCGGGCCGATCGCGGTGCCGCTGCGCACCGTGTTCGAGGTGTTCTCCGGGCGCGGCGACTCGTACGACGTGCTCGTCGTCGACGAGATCCGTGCCCCGCGCATCGTGATGGCGCTGATCATCGGCGCGGTGCTCGGCGTCAGCGGCGCGATCTTCCAGTCCTTGACGCGCAACTCGCTCGGCAGCCCGGACGTGATCGGATTCGACTCGGGCGCGTATCTGGGCGTCGTGGTCGCGACCCTGTACGTCGGCGGAACCTACGACGTGAAGATGGTCGGGGCCCTCATCGGCGGATTCGCCACGGCCGCCGTGGTGTACGTGCTCGCCTTCCGCGACGGCGTCCAGGGCTTCCGACTGATCATCGTCGGCATCGGCGTGAGTTTCATGCTGTCGTCGGTCACCGCCTGGCTGTTGCTCTATCGGCGTGCCGAGGTCGCGATGGCGCTGCAGCGGTGGGGGATGGGCACCCTCGACGGATCCGATTGGGACGCGGTGAACGCCTCGCTGGTGTTCCTGCCGTTCGCGGTGATCGCCGTCGGCTGGGTGGCCTGGCGGATGCCGATCCTCGAGATGGGCGACGACACCGCGAACGCGCTCGGCGTGAACGTGGAACGCACCCGCCTCGGGATGCTGGCGACCGGCACGGCGCTCAGCGCGTTCGGCGTGGCAGTCACCGGGCCCGTCGCGTTCATCGCTTTGGCCGCCCCGCAGATCGCGCGGCGTCTCACCCGTACGGGCACCGTGGGGATGGTGTCGTCGGCCGCGGTCGGCGCGCTGCTGGTCAGCGTCTGCGACATCGTGACCCAACTGTTGCCGCAGCCCGTGCCCGTCGGAGTCGTCACGGTGTCCGTCGGCGGCTTGTACTTCATGTGGCTTCTGTTCCGAGAGGGGACGAGACGAGGATGACCGACATCACGACACCGCGACTGCGGACCGAGAAGCTGTCGACCGGCTACGACAAGCGGGTCATCAGCGCCGATCTCACCGTGGAGATCCCGGACGGGGCGGTCACCGCGATCGTCGGGCCGAACGCGTGCGGCAAGTCGACGCTCCTGCGGTCGTTGTCGCGGCTGCTGCCGCCGAAGTCCGGCCGGGTGATCCTCGACGGTGAGACGATCTCGTCCTATCCGTCGAAGGAGGTCGCGCGACGGCTCGGCCTCCTGCCGCAGCACTCGACCGCTCCGGACGGCATCCGGGTGGTCGATCTGGTGTCGCGTGGCAGGTACCCGCACCAGAACCTGATCCGGCAGTGGACCGACCGGGACGAGTCGGCCGTCGTCACGGCGATGGCGTCGACCGGGGTGACCGATCTGGCGGGCCGGGTGGTCGACGAGCTGTCCGGCGGTCAACGTCAACGCGTGTGGTTCGCGATGGTGCTCGCGCAGGAGACGCCGCTGATCCTGCTCGACGAGCCGACGACGTATCTGGACGTCGCCTACCAGATCGATCTGCTGACGATGTGTCGACGGCTGATGCGGGAGGACGGTCACACGATCGTGGCGGTCTTGCACGACCTCCATCACGCGTGCCGGTTCGCCGATCACATCATCGTGATGAAGGAGGGCGCGATCGTCGCCGAGGGGCGCCCGTCGGACATCGTGACGGCCGAGCTCGTCGAACACGTCTTCGGCCTGCCGTGCCGCATCATCGACGACCCCGAAACCGGCACTCCCATCGTCATTCCGCTGAGCGAGGAGTCCATCGCCGCCAGGTGAGGGGCGCGGTCGACCGCATCCGCTTGATAGGTTAGGCTAACCAAATATCAAACGCCGCACGGCGTTTGGCGTCCTGAAGGAACGACACTCGACAGATTGAGGCACACGTGCTCATGCGGACCGACTCGACAAGCGTGATGGACATCGTGGGCATCGGATTCGGACCCTCGAATCTGGGCCTGGCGATCGCGGTCGACGAACACAATCGATCGGTCGGACCGGCCGAGCAGATCTCCGCCGTGTTCGTCGAGGCGAAGCCCGAATTCGCCTGGCATCCCGGGATGCTGCTGCCCGGCACCACCATGCAGATCTCGTTCCTCAAAGACCTCGTCACCCAGCGGAACACCACCAGCGAGTACTCGTTCCTCAGCTACCTCGCCGAGCGGGGGCGGATGGCGCACTTCATCAACCATCAGACGTTCTTCCCCACCCGTCACGAGTTCCACGACTACCTGGCCTGGGCCGAGCGGAAGGTGGGCGCGGACGTCCACTACGGCACCCGCGCCTCCTCGATCACCGAGGCAGACGGACATCTCATCGTCCATGCGACCGGGCCGGCCGGACCGGTGACGGTGAACACGCGCAACGTCGTCGTCGCGGGCGGGCTCCGCGAATCCCTGCCCACCGGGGTGACGGCCTCGCCGCGACAGTTCCACAATCACCGCCTCCTCGATCACCTCGCCGCGCTCCCCGCGACCGACAACAACCGTTTTGTCGTCGTCGGTGCGGGACAGAGCGCCGCGGAGGTCGTCGAATACCTGCACGACAACTACCCGTCCGCCCAGATCCACAACGTGTTCGCCAAGTACGGCTATGTGCCGGCGGACGACAGCCCGTACGCGAACCGGATCTTCGACGCGACCGCCGTCGACGAGTTCTACGAGGCGGATCGCACCCAGCGTGACTCGCTGCTGCAGTACCACCGATCCACCAACTACTCGTGCGTCGACCTCGACCTGATCCGCGAGCTGTACCGGCGCGAGTACGCCGAGCACGTCGCGGGCGACCGCCGACTGTTCATGCGCGGCGCGTCCAGGGTCGCCGACGTCGTCGAGACAGACGACGCGGTGCGGGTGCGGGTGGAGAACCTCTTGAACGGCGAGATCGACTCGATGACGGTCGACGCCGTCGTCTACGCCACCGGCTTCGTCCCGACCGACCTGAGCGAACTGCTCGGCGACCTGGTGGAACCCGGTGTCACGGCGGGTGACGTCGACCGCGACTACCGGGTCGTGACCACGCGACCCGTCGCCGGAGCCGTCTACACGCAGGGCGGAACCGAGCACACGCACGGCCTCACGTCGTCGCTGCTGTCGAACATCGCGATCCGCTCGGGCGAGATCCTCGAATCCGTTGTGGCGGGGCGCTCCCTCTCGCGCACCGCCTGACACGTCAGCCAACCACCAGCCCCAGGAGTACCGCTTCCATGCCCCGCACCGTGCGTCAGAAGACGTTCTACAGCCCCGCCATCCGTGAGGTCGAGGTGATCGACGCCTACGACGTCACGCCCGGCATGAGACGCATCGTCTTCGGCGGCGACCAGCTGCGCGGCTACACCACGGAGGACGGCATCGAAGTGCCCGCGTTCCGCAGCGACGAGTTCGACGACGCGGTCCGCTTCCTGTTCCCCACTCCGGGCGAGGCCGAGGCGATCCTGCCCCGGCAGGGCGACGGTGAACTGATCCACCCGTCCGACGGACGGCCGATGGTCCGCGCCTACACCGTGCGCTACTGGGACCCGGCGGAGAACCGGCTCGTCGTCGACTTCGTCCGCCACGGCACCGGCGTCGCGTCCACCTGGTCGGCCCGCTGCGGCGCGGGCGACCGCGCGCACGTCGTCGGACCGCATGTCACCGACGCGCACCCCGAGAACATCGACCACATGCTGATCGTCGGAGACGAGACCGCGCTGCCGGCCATCGGTCGGTGGATCGAGGACCACCCGCGGGGGCAGGCCGCGACGGTGATCATCGAAGTGGCCGCCGACGCCGACAAACAGGAGATCCCCGCGGGCCCGGAGGTCGATGTGCGCTGGCTGGTGCGCGGCGACGCACCCGGCGGCACCACGAGCCTCATGTTCGACGCCGTCGCCGGACTCGACTGGCCGGACGGCGCGGTGTACGCCTGGGTGGCGGGGGAGACGCTGAGCCTGAAGGCGATCCGCCGTCATCTCGTGGAGGATCGGCAGCTGCCCAAGAGTCACCTCGAGGTCGCCGGGTACTGGCGACGCGAGACGGTCGCGACCCTCGCCGACGACCCGGCTCTCCCCGACGCGTCGGAGGACTGGGCCGAGGACAAGTTCCACGAGATGTGCGAACTGCTGCCGCCCATCGCGCTGCGTGTGGCGGTGACCCTCGACGTCCCCGAGCAGCTCTCGCGCGGGGTCGGCCGACTCGACGACCTCGCGGCCGCCACCGGCTGCGATCGCGCGGCCCTCGCCAAGTTCCTGCGGTACCTGATCACCGCCGATCTCGTCGAACAGGACGGCGACCGATACCGTTTGACGAACCTCGGCGAGCAGCTCACCGACGACTACTACGCCAAGGACCTCCATCTGGAGAGCCCCGAGGCGCTCGCCGAGCGGGCCCTGTTCGGGCTCGCCGACGCCGTCCGCACCGGCCGCTCGGTGTACGCCGACAGGTTCGGTGTCGGCTACCGGGACCTGATGGGCACGCACCCGTCCGGCGGTCGATACTTCGGCGACGCGGACGACTTCGCGAACTACATCGCGCCGACCCTCGTCACCACCGACGTCTTCGACGGTCTCGACCACGTCGTCGTCCACGCCGACGGCGGCGCCACCTACGCGACCAAACTCGTGGAGGCCAACCCGGACATGCGGGTCACCATCGTCGGGATGCCTGCCCAGATCGACCACATCCGCGCCGACCTCGGCGACACCCTCGACACCGACCCGCTGTTCGCGCGGATCGATCTGCGCGCGCAGTCGGTGTTCGAGGAGCTGCCCGCGGCGGACGGCGTGCTGCTCGTGTCGATGCTCGACAAGAACCCGGACGCCGACGCCGTCCACCTGCTCCGCAGGCTCGCGGCGACCGGCGCCAAGCTCATCGTCGTCGAGGAGCCGCTGCAGGAGAGCACGATCAGCGACCACGACACGATGGCTGATCTGACGAACCTCGCCGTCTACGGCTCCGGCTTCCGCACCGACGCCGAGCACCGCGCGCTCTTCACCGCCGCGGGACTGCGCGTCGCCTCGGCCCAGCACATCTACTGCGGCGAGACCGTGTACACGCTCGCATGACCGAGACTCTGGCGTCCACGGGCGCACAGCGCGGAATCTGGTTCAGCTCGACACTCGTCGATCGGGCGTCGACGAGTCACGTG
Source organism: Gordonia spumicola (assembly GCF_009932475.1). Lineage (GTDB taxonomy): Bacteria > Actinomycetota > Actinomycetes > Mycobacteriales > Mycobacteriaceae > Gordonia > Gordonia spumicola. The sequence goes on along the minus strand of NZ_BJOV01000005.1, from coordinate 1,406,163 downwards.
GTCGCCGACGCCTGGGTGCTGCCCGCCGTGCCCGACTGCGGGGTCGACGCGATCGCCGAGGCCTTCTCCCGGGCGGTCGCCGAGGCCGAGATACTGTCGGCGCGATTCGCGGTGGTCGGTGACGACGTCGTGGTGCACTTGGGCGCCCACGACGTGTCCGCGATCGCCGTGCGGCCCTGCGCGGCCGCGGACGCGACCGCCGTCGTCGACCGGTGGTGGCCCCGCCCGATCGATCCGTCCGTCGACCCGTGCTTCGAGGCGATGATCCTCGACCTCGGCGACGACGGCGTGATGGTCGCCGCCCGGGCCCACCACATCGTCGTCGACGCGCACGCCTTCGGCCTCATCGGACGCCGCGCCGCCCAACTCATCGCACACGGGCCGGACACCCCCCGCGGCCGGTACGGCTCGATCGGCGCGGTCGTCGACGAGGAGCGCGCCTACCTGGCCTCATCCGCCGCGACCGCCGACGCCGACTTCTGGCGCGACCTCCTCACCGGCGTCGACGCCGAGGCCGCCGCCACGATCAGCGGTCGCCTGCGAGCCTCGTCCGCGGCGTCGACCGTCCGGTCCGCGCGTCGCACGGTCACCGCGGGGCGGATCGCCGACCTCGGCGCGCGGGCCGGAGCGACGTGGGTGGAAGCCGCGATCGCCGCGGTCGCCACCCATGCGGGCGCGGTGATGGCGCGCACCGATGTGACGATCGGGCTGCCCGTCGCCGGACGCGTCGGCAGCGTGTCGCTGACGGTGCCGACGACAACGGTCAACGTGGTCCCGTTGCCCCTTCGCCTCGGTCCGTGGACGACGCCGATCGAGGCGACCCGTGCGGTCGCCGACACGATCGCGCTGGTCCGCCCGCACCTGCGGGCCAGGGGCGAGTCGATGCCGTCGGGTCTGTGGGTCAACGTCAAACCCTCGCCGAACGACTACCGCCTCGGCGGTGTCGACGGCCATGTCGTGTCGTTCGCGCGCGGCCCGGTCGACGACCTGTCGGTGACCGTCGAACGATCCGGGGATCGACTGGTGCTCCTGCTCGACGCCGATGCCGACCGCTACGACGCGGATCGGCTCGACGCGATCGCCGACCACCTCGTCCACGCGATCGCGGACTTCGTCGACGCGCCCGACACCGCCGCCGCGCGGCACCGCGGAGTCGAGCACTCGCCACTGCCCGCGCCGGCCGATCTGCCGATGGCCCCCTGCGCGGACATCGGCACGCAGATCGTCGACGCCGTGCGCCGCGCACCCGACGCCGTCGCCGTCGTGGCCGACGGTCGGTCGTCGACGTTCGCGCAGGTCGCGGCGTCGGCCGATGCAGTGGCCGCCGCACTGGCCGAGCGCGGTGTCGGTCCGGAGACGGTCGTCGGCGTCGCGATACCGCGCGGCCGAGCGCTGGTCGACGCGATCGTCGGTGTGCTCCTCGCGGGCGGTGTCGTGGCCCCGATCGACCCCGACTATCCAGCCGACCGGATCGCGATGATCGTCGACGACGCGGCGCCGGTCGCGGTCCTCGTCGACCACACGACACCCGACGCCGTCCGAGAAGCCGCGGGACCGCTCGCCGTCGACCTCGCCGACCTGTCGACGCGGGCTCCGCGCCGACGGCAGCCGACCGTCCGCCCCGACAACGCCGCCTACCTGGTGTTCACCTCGGGGTCGACCGGCAGGCCGAAGGGCGTCGTCGTCTCGCACCGTGCGATCGCCAACCTCATCTGGTGGCGGCAGTCCGAGTTCGGGCTCGCCCGAGGCGAACGCCTGCTGCAGAAGACGTCCCCCGGATTCGACCCGTTCGTTCCCGAGATCCTCTGGCCCCTCGTGGTGGGCGGCACCGTCGTGATGGCCCCGCCCGGCGCGGACCGAGACCTCGACGCGTTCGCCGACGTCCTCGCCACGACACCCGTCGAATTCGTGGAACTCGTCCCGTCGGTGATCGCCGCCCTTCTGGAGACCGGACGCGGCCCCGACTCAGGTGTGATCCGCACGGTCTCCGCGGGCGGCGAAGCGCTCGACACCGCCCTCGCGCAGCGACTCCGCGCCACGTGGGGTTGCGACGTCGTCAACACCTACGGACCCGCCGAGGCCGCCGTCGAGGTGACCGCGCAGCGCGTGGACGACGACCTCGTCGGCGCCGCCGTGCCGATCGGCCATCCGATCGGCGGCACCACCGCCCACGTCCTCGACGCGTGGCTCCGCCCGGTCGCGCGCGGCGATGTCGGCGAGCTGTACATCGGCGGCGTGCAGGTGGCGCGCGGCTACACCGGCCGCCCGGACGTGACGGCGACCCGATTCATCGCTCACCCCGCGGGCGAGCGGCTCTACCGGACCGGCGACCTGGTCCGCCGCGGACCAGACGACGGCCTGACCTTCGTCTCGCGCAACGACGCCCAGGTCAAGATCCGCGGTCACCGCGTCGAGCCGGGCGAGGTCGAGACCGTCATCGCGGGGCTCGACGGCGTCGCCGCGGCGGCCGTGATCGCTCGTCGCCGCGGCGACGACACCGTGCTCGCCGCCTACGTCGCACCCCGACGCGGTGTCCGGCTCGACCCGGCCGCGGTCCGCGCGGCCGTCGCCGACCTGCTGCCGTCCCACCTGGTGCCTGCCACCGTCGACGTCCTCGACGCGCTGCCCCGCACGACGAGCGGAAAACTCGACCGGCGCGCGCTGGCGGCCGTCGAACCGACCGCGACCGCGGTCGTCGACGACTCCGGCTGGACGCCGGTCGAGCGGATCGTCGCGGGCCGGATCGCCGAATTGCTCGGCACGCCCGTCACCGACCTCTCCGACGACTTCTTCGGGCTCGGCGGCGACAGCATCTCCGCGCTCCGACTGGTGTCCCGCTGCCGACGCGACGGACTCGTCGTCACCACCGGCGACGTCTTCGCGGCCGGCACCGTCCGCAGGATCGCCGACCGTGCCAGGCCCGCCGACGACGCACCGGCCGGACCGGTCCTCGACGCGGTCGGCGACGTGGTCCCGACTCCCGTCATGTCGGAGGTCCTCGACCACGACGGCCCGTGGACCAGGGGATACGGCCAGTCGATGATGATCACGCTCCCACCGCACGTCGACGCCCCGATGTTCGCGGCGGCGGCGGACGCCGTCGTCCGGGCCCACGGCGCTCTGCGCATGCGAGTCGCCGACGGTCTGCGGATCGACAAGGTCGACGGCGCCGCGCTGCACCGATGGCGCGGAACGGACGCGGGAACGGCCGAGGCGATCGGGGAGCGGGCCTACCTCGCGCTCGACCCGGCCGCGGGCGTCCTCGCGCGATTCGTTCACGTCGACGGACCCGACGGTCCGCGTGCGGTGATCGCCGTGCATCACCTCGCCGTCGACGCCGTGTCGTGGTCGGTGATCCTCGACGACCTGCGGACCGCGTGCGAGGGCTCGGTCATCGACCCGGAGCCGACGCCGCTGCGGGCGTGGGGCGCGGCCCTGCGCACCGCCGCGACCGGGGCGCTCGTCGACCAGGAGCCCTTCTGGCGTGACACACTGCGGCCCTGGGACGCCGTGCTGCCCGCCACACCGCTCGATCCGCTCCGTGACACGATCGGCGCCGCGACCGACCTCTCTGTCGGCGTCCCCGCAGAGGTCGCCGCCGACCTCGCCGGCGCGGCGACCGCCGTGTCCGGGACGGTCGCCGACGTCCTCGCCGCCGCATTGCTGACCGCGATCGACGGCACCGATCTCGTCCTCGACCTCGAGGGTCATGGACGCGAACCCGATCCGATCGATGCCGGGCTCGACCTGTCGCGCACGGTCGGCTGGTTCACCTCGATCGCGCCCGTCCGCCTCTGTGTTGAGAAGAGCAGCGTTGACAACAGCCACACCCTCGACCGGGTGCTTCGGGGCGTCAAGGAGCAGATCCGCGCCGTGCCCTACCGCGGTGTCGGATTCGGCGCGCTCCTTCAGCACCGGCCGGACGTCGTCGCACCCGACGCGCCCGCGCGACAGTTCCTCCTCAACTACCTCGGACGCTTCGGCGACGCGGCGGCGACCGGCCCGTGGGCGGCGCTGCCCGCACCCGGCCGTGACGGGGTGGGGACGCTCGGTGTCAGCTCCGACCCGGACACCCCGCTGACCCATCACGTGCAGATCAACGTCGCGTCCACCCCCGACGGAGCCCTCCACGCCCAGTGGCGGTACGCGCCGGACGCCGTCGACGAGACGGCCGTCCGCCGGTTGGTCGAGGCGTGGCGCAACGCACTCGACGCCATCGCGGCCGAGCATCGGGCGGGCCGGATCGGCGGACTCACTCCGTCCGACACGATCGCCGACGTCACCCTCGACGACATCGCCGACGTCGAGCGGCGGATCGACGTCGCCGACATCCTCCCGGTGACGCCGCTGCAGCAGGGGCTGCTCTTCGAGGCGACGTTCTCGTCCGCCGACGCCGACCGGTACGTGGTGCAGATGCTTCTCGAGTCGCCGCAGCCGATCGACCCGGAACGGCTGGCACGCGCCGCGCAGCGACTCGTCGCCCGGCACCGACACCTCGGAGCCGTCATGCGGACCACACGCGCGGGCGTGCCCGTCGCCGTGGTCCCGGCCGCAGTCGACGTTCCGGTGGGTCGGATCACCGTCTCGGGCGACGACGAATGGGAGGCGTTCCTCGCCGAGGACGCCGCGCGGGAGTGGGACGTCCTCGGCGACGACGCGACCGACCCCCTCCTCCGGCTGACCGTCGTCGACGGGCTCGGCGCGGGATCCCGGATCGTCCTCACCCATCATCATGTGATCCTCGACGGGTGGTCGTCGCCGCTGCTGCTGCGCGAACTCCTCGACGACTACCTCGGATCGTCGGTGCAGACGGGCAGCGACATGGTCGCCTACCTGCGGCACATGAGGGACCGGGCGGCCGACGACGCCGCCGTCCGGAGATGGTCCGCGGCCCTCGCGGGGATCGACGCCCCGACATTGATCGCGACCGGGCCGGGCGCGGGATGCCGCGACGTGGAGACGTCGATCGCGGCCGACGCGTCGACGCGGATCGCCCGCGCAGCGCGGACCGCGGGACTGACGGTCAACACGCTCTTCCAGACCGCGTGGGCCGCGGTGCTCGCCGGCCGCGTCGGACACGGCGACATCGTCTTCGGCACATCCGTGTCCGGACGCGACGTGGACGTTCCGGGGATCGAGTCGATCATCGGACTGTTGATCAACACCGTGCCCGTCCGGATCACCCTCGATCCGCGGGAGACGGTCGGGCAGGCCTGCGCGCGAGTGCAGCGCGAGCAGGCGGGCCTCGCCGACGTCCATCACGTGCCGCTGCCCGCCATCGCTCGCGCCACCGGCGGGGACGACCTGTTCGACACACTGCTCGTGTTCGAGAACTACCAGGACGACGAACTGCCGGGCGGCGTCGGCGTCACCGGTGTCCGGGACTCCACCGGCTATCCGGTGACCGTGATCGTGATCCCCGGTCCGACGGTCAGAATCGTGCTCAAGCATCACGACAGCGTGCCGTCGTCCACCGCCCGCGAGCTTCTGGACGGACTGGTGTCCGCGGTCCTGAAGATCGCCGACGCGCCCGACGCCCCGGTCGCGGCCGTACCGGTCGCCGTCGGCGACGCCCCGCGGGTCGGGGAGCCGATCGCCGCGGGCTCGATCGTCGACCTGTTCGACGCGTCCGCCGACCGTCACCGGAACGAACCCGCGCTGATCGTCGACGGCGGCGCGACCACGACGTTCGCCGAGCACGCGTCCGCGATCCGCAGACTCGCCCGCGAGCTCGTCGATGCGGGCGTCGGCCCCGAATCGGTCGTCGCGGTGGTCATGCCGCGAGGCGCGGACCTGCTCGTGTCGGTGTGGGCCGTCGTCGTCGCGGGCGGTGCGTACCTGCCGATCGACCCCGACTTCCCGCGGGAACGGATCGACGCGATGCTCGACGATGCCGATGCCGCACTGATCGTCACATCGGTAGACGCCGCGGACTCGGTCGCCGGACGGGCGTGCCCGATCCTGGTCGTGGACGACCCGGGCACCGCCGGGTCGATCCTGTCCCGACCCGACGGGCCGCTCAGCGACGCCGACCGGACTTCGCCGCTCCGGCCCCAGCATCCGATGTACGTCTTGTTCACCTCGGGTTCGACAGGCAGGCCCAAGGGCGTCGTGATCTCGCACGCGGCGGCCGCGAACCGGCTGCAGTGGGCGCAGGACGCCTACGGCCTCACGACCGACGACGTGGTGGTCCAGAAGACGCCGTCGACGTTCGACGTCTCGGTCTGGGAACTCTTCTGGCCCGCGTCGGTTGGAGCCGCGACCCTCGTCATCGGCCCGGACCGGCACAAGGACACCGGCTATCTCGCGTCGGCGTTCGCCAGGCACCGGGTGACCACCGCCCACTTCGTCCCGACGATGTTGGCCGCCTTCCTGCTCGACCCGGCCGCGGACGTGCTCGACGGGATGCGCATCCTCTGTTCCGGCGAGGCGCTCGGTCGGCCGACCGCAGACGGTGCGCTCGCACTCGGCGCGCGGGTCCACAATCTGTACGGTCCCACCGAGGCCGCGGTCGACGTGACCGCGTGTCCGGTGTCCGCAGGCGAGGGGGCCGTCCCGATCGGCGATCCCGTCGCGGGAACTGCCCTGCACGTCCTCGATCAGTGGCTGCGGCCGGTGCCGCGCGGAGTCGTCGGCGAGCTGTACCTCGGCGGAGTCCAGGTGGCCCGCGGATACGTCGGCCGCTCCGGACTCACGGCGAGCCGATTCGTCGCCGACCCGACCGACCCGGGCGGCGGGCGGCTCTATCGCACCGGCGACCTCGTCCACCGCGACGCCGACGGACAGCTGCTGTACGTCGGACGCAGCGACTTCCAGGTCAAGATCCGCGGCCAGCGGATCGAACCCGGCGAGGTCGAGACCGCGCTGTCCGCGCTCGACGGCGTCAGCGCGTGCGTCGTCGTCGCCCGCGACCTCGGCCACGGACTGCAGCTGATCGGCTACGTGACCGGGACGACGACCGTCGACCGGGTCCGCGAACAGGCCGTCGGCCGCATGCCCGCGCACCTGGTACCGGCGCACATCCTGATGCTCGACGCGCTGCCGGTGACCGCGAACGGCAAGATCGACCGGCGTGCGCTGCCCGACCCGACGATCACCGCGACCGCGGACGGGCGCGGCGCGCGCACTCCGGTGGAGCAGCTCCTCGTCGAAGTGATGGCCGACGTCCTCCGGATCGAGGGGCCGGTGTCGGTCGACGACGACTTCTTCGCGCTCGGCGGCGACAGCATCGTGTCCATCCAACTCGTGGCGAGGGCCCGCCGGGCCGGTCTCGAGTTCGATCCGCGCGACGTCTTCGAGGCCAGGACCGTCGCCGATCTGGCGGGCCGGGTGCGGGTCGGCGGTGCCGCGACCGCGGCCGCGACCATCGACCAGCACGGCCCGGTGCCCGCCTCGCCCATCGCCGAGGCGGCCTCTGCCCGCCCCGGCATGCGACGTTTTGTGCAGCTGCGGATGCTGCGGGCGCCACGTGGGTGCACCGAGGGTCGGGTCCGCGACGCGATCGCCGGTCTGCTCGCGGTGCACCGAGTCCTCGGAGCGCGACTCGTCGCCGACGGCGGGCTCGAGATCCCGGAGCGGCCCGGCCCGGTGCCGATCGAGATCCACGACGCGACGGCCGCACCGACCGGCGCCCAGATCGACGCCGCCCTGACCGCCGTCTTCGAGACCCTCGATCCGGCGGCTGGCGTCATGGTCGCCGCGCACTGGTGGCCGTCCGACGCGGGCGGACACCTGCTGCTCGTCGCGCATCACCTGGTGATCGACGGCTACTCGTGGCGAGTCCTGATCGACGATCTGCAGACCCTGTGGGCCGGCGGCACGCCCGAGGCCGCCATCACGTCGTACCGCGAGTGGATGACGGTCCATCGGCCGTCGCTGGCCTCGGGACCAGACTCGAGTGACGTGGTCGCGCCCGCATTCGGCGCCGTCGGCGCCGCGCACACCCGCATCGTGACCGTCGACGCCTCCGCCACCGCGGTCCTGCTCGACCGCCCGGTGCAGACGTACCGCGCGACCACGCAGGACGCGCTCGTCGCGACCGCGATCACCGCCCTGCGCACGCGCGGCCTCGCCCCGACCGTCGACGTCGAAGACCATGGACGCGCACACGGAGACTGGGACCTCACGCGGGCGGTCGGATGGTTCACGACGGTCGTGCCGATCGACGTCGGACACGATGCGACGACTCCCGCGGCGCTCCTGTCCGCCGTCAAGGAGACCAGGCTCGCGGTACCGCACAACGGGGCGGGACTCCCCGCGACGCCCCCCGCGTCGATGCTGGTGAACTACCTCGGGGCCGATGCGCCGCAGGCGGCCGATTCTGACGCCTGGCGGGTCGCGGACCAGTCGAGGCGGACCGTCGAGTCGGCGGAGGCGATGGCGGGTGAGCTGGCCCTGAGCCACGGCGTCCATCTCGACGTGGAACTCGTCGACTCGGACGCGGGCCGCATCCTGATCGCGACCTGGCGGGTGAGTCCGGTCATCGCCGACGCGGACGGCCTGATCGCGGCGTGGACCGACGCCGTCGACGACCTCGTCGCGCACCTGTCGTCCGACGACTCCGGTGGCCTCACCCCGTCGGACACCCTCATATCCATCTCACAAGCCGAACTCGACGACCTCGCCGACTTCGATCTGGAGGACCTGTGACAAAGATCGTCGACCTGTGGCCGATGTCCCCGCTGCAGCAGGGCCTGTTCCATGCGGCCTCGGCCGCCGACGGTGCGATCGACCCCTACGTCGTCCAGCTGACCGTCGACATCGAGGGGCCGTTCGACGTCGACCGCTTCCGGGCGGCGACCGTGGCCCTCGTCGACCGACACGCCGCGCTGCGCGGGGCGTTCCGCAGGCGAGCGTCGGGGGAGCCGGTCGTGATGATCGTCGATCACGTCGCACCCGACGTCGACGTCGTCGACCTGGCGGGCGCCGACGACCCGGAGGCGTCGTGGACGGCGATCGTCGACGCCGACCATCGGCGCGGATTCACCGTCGGACGCCCGCCGCTCGTCCGTTTCACCGTGGCACGCCTCGGCGGGGACCGCCACCGGCTGCTCCTGACCAACCATCACCTCGTCTGGGACGGATGGTCGACGCCGATCGTCGTCGGCGACCTGTTCCGCCTCTACGCGGGCGAGGACCTCCCGCAGGCGCCGAGCTTCCGCGCCTACCTCGGGTGGCTCGCATCGGCCGACGACTCCGCCGCCGATCGGTGGGCCGAGTATCTGGACGGTCTGGCCTCGCCGACCCGGATCGCCGCGGCCGGCGGGGTCGTGCGCGAACCGGTCACCGTGCGGACCACGCTGGACGTGACCGCGCACGGTCGGCTCGCCGCCCTCGCACGCGAGTCGGGCGTCACCGTCAACACCGTGGTCCAGTCGGCGTGGGCGCTTGTCGTCGCCGCGCTGACCGGGGCGGACGACGTGGTGTTCGGGTCGGTCGTCTCCGGCCGACCCGCCGATTTGCACGACGTCGAGTCGACGGTCGGCATGTTCATCAACACGATCCCCGTCCGCGTCCGCCTCGATCCGGCCGACACGGTCGCCGGACTCCTGCGGGCCGTGTCGACCGAGCAGGCGGCCCTCCTGGAGTCCCACCACATCGCACTGCACGACGTGCAGGCCAGGGCCGGCGTCGGGACCCTGTTCGACAGTCTGGTCGTCTTCGAGAACTACCCGCTCGACGAGTCGGCGCTCACCGCGCTCGGTGCGGCGTCCGGACTTCGGTTGTCGATCACCCCCGGCCGCAACGAGACCGACTATCCGGCGGTGCTCACCGTCACCCCCGAACCGACGGGCGAACTCGACGTCGCCGTCGAACTCGACCGCACGGCTGGACCCGTCGTCGCGCACGCGCCCGCAGTCCTGTCTGCGGTGCTCGACGCTTTCGTCTCCGGCCACGACCGGACCCTCGGGTCGATCGCTGTGCCAGCCGATCGTCTCGACGGAACGGCGCCCGACGCGCCCGCGCCCGAGGTGGTGGACGACGTGTTCGAGCGGGCCAGGTCCGCGGCCCTCGCCGCACCGGACGCAGTCGCCGTCAGCGGGCCCGACGGCGTCGTCGGCCGCGTCCAGTTCTGGAAATCGGTCGACGCCCTCGCCGCGCGGCTCGTCGCCGCGGGCGCCGGACCCGACGTCCCGGTCGCGGTGGTCCTCGACCGGCGCACCGCACTCGTCACCGCGCTCGTGGCCGTGCTCCGCGCCGGAGCCGTCCCGATGCCCGTCGACCCCGACTACCCGTCCGACCGCATCGCGATGATGCTCGCCGACGGCCGTCCGGCGGTCGCCGTCGCGTGCGCGTCCACCGTCGGCCTGATCCGGGACACGCCGGTTGTTGACGTCGACGAACCCGCGTCGAGCGTCGCCGTCGACCTTCCGCGACCCCGTCCGGACCACGGCGCCTACCTGCTGTTCACGTCCGGCTCCACCGGACGGCCGAAACCCGTCCTCGCCACCCAGCGCGGGCTCGCCGCCCGCCTGGCCTGGGATCTCCAGGTCGGGTCGGCCGAGCGCGTGCGCCTGGCGAAGAGCTCACCGAGCTTCGTCGACGGCCTCACCGAGATCCTCCTGGCCGTCGCGACGTCGACGCCGCTCGTCGTCGTCGACGACTCCGCCCGACGCGATCCGGCCGCGCTCGCCGACCTGCTGTCGACGCATCCGGTCGACCGGTTCGGCGCGGTGCCCGCGCTCCTGGACGTGCTCGTCGACGACCTCCCCGACACCGCACGACCGGCCCTGTGGGTCGCCAGCGGCGAAGCCCTGCGCACCGACGTCGCCGCACGACTCCTGGCCGTCGATCCGGCCGCCCGCATCGTCAACTCGTACGGTTCGTCCGAGGTCGTCGGCGATGTGACCGTGTGCACGGTGGACGTGGACACCCTCGGCTCCGGGGCCGGCGTGCCCATCGGACGCCCCGTGGACGGGACCGAGGCGGCGATCCTCGACCGATGGCTGCGGCCCGTCGTCGACGGGGTGACCGGCGAACTGTACGTCGCCGGACCCCAGCTCGCCCGCGGATACCCCGGCGCCGCAGGAGCGACCGCGACCCGCTTCGTCGCCGACCCCGCGGGCGGCGGTTCCCGGCTCTACCGCACCGGCGACCTCGTTCATCGGGACGCGTCCGGCGACCTCGTCTTCGACGGCCGCGCCGACGACCAGCTGTCCGTCCGCGGATACCGGGTGGAACCGGGCGAGGTGGAGGCCGCACTGCTGTCGACTCCGGGCGTCGGGGCCGCCGCGGTGACCCTCGTCCACGGCGCGCTCGCCGGATTCGTCGTCGGCGACGTCGACGTGCCGGACGTGCGACGCCGCATCGGCGCCCTGCTGCCCGCTCATCTCGTGCCGACGGTGCTCGCCGTCGTCGACGAGATCCCGCTGTCGCCGAACGGCAAGGTCGACCGCCGGGCGCTCGCCGCATCCGCGGTTCCCGTCGTCGAGGCGGGTCGTCCCGCATCGACCGACGTCGAGCTCGCCGTGGCCGCGGCCGTCGCCGACATCCTCGACGTCGAGCCGCCGCACATGGGTGAGGACCTGCTGTCCCTCGGCGGTCACTCGCTGACGGCGGCACGCCTGAGCGCCCGCTTGACCGGCGAACTCGACGTGCCCGTCACCATTCGCGACGTGTTCGACCACCCGGTCCTCGGCGATCTCGCCGACCGGATCGATGCTCTGCGCGCCGACGGCGCACGAGGTTCGTCGATCACCGCGCTCGCGGAGCGTCCCGCCAGACCGGTGCTGTCCGCGGCGCAGGAGCGGATGTGGTTCCTCCACGAACTCGACGGCCCGAATCCCGTGTACACCATCAGGTTCGCGGTGACGGTGCCGACGCGGATCGACCCCACGACGCTGACCACGGCGTTCACGGACGTCCTCGAGCGCCACGAGGTGCTGCGCACCGTCTACGCCGCGGGCGATGCCGGCCCGTGGCAGGACGTCCTGAGCACCGACCGCGTGGACCCTCGGATCGACGTCGTCGACGTCGACGTCGCCGACCCGGATGTCGCCGACCTCGCATCCGCGGACGACCCGGCGGGCGCGGCCGTCGCGGAGGCGGGCGCGTACGCCTTCGACATCGCGGCCGAACGGCCCATCCGCCTCACCCTCGTCCGCGGTGGGGACGGACACAGCGTGATCGTCGCGGCCGTCCACCACATCGCCGCGGACGAATGGTCCGCGCCGATCCTCTTCGGCGACCTGTCGAGCGCGTACGAGGCGCGACTGGCGGGTCGTGCGCCGCGGCAGCGCGTGCTGCCCGTTCAGTACGTCGACTATGCGGCGGTCCCGCCGTCGGACGACGCGCTCGACCGCTGGGTCGACCGTCTCGCCGGACTTCCCGACGAGATCCCGACGCCGAAGGACCGCCCGCGGCCCCGGACGCCGTCGCAGCGCGGCGCGACCGTCTCGTTCACCGTCGACGCCGCCCAGACCGCGGGGCTGCGGGGACTCGCCCGACGCACGGGGGCGTCGATGTTCGTGATCAGTCACGTGGCGACGGCCGTGGCGCTCGCGCGGCTCGGCGCGGGTCAGGACATCGTTCTCGGCACCCCGGTCGCGGGACGTACCGACCAGTCCGTCGCCGATCTCGTCGGCCTGTTCGTCAACACGCTCGTCCTGCGGACCCCGGTCGCGCCGTCGTCGACGCTCGGCGACCTGGTGGCGACCGTCCGCGACATCGACCTCGACGCCCTCGCCGACCAGGAGACGCCGTTCGAGCGGCTCGTCGACGAGCTCGCGCCCACCCGTTCCCTCGCCCGGCATCCGCTGTTCCAGAGCATGGTCGCCTATCGGGCCCCCGGCGACACCCCACGTTTCGCCGGTCACCCGACCACTGCCGTCGCCCATCCGGCCGACCTCGTGCAGTTCGACCTCTCGACGACGGTCCTCGACGACGGTGCGCGACTCGACGTGCGGATCGACTACGCGGTCGACCTCTTCGACGTCGACACCGTCGAACGGATCGCCGCCGCGTGGCGGGTCACCGCGCGGGCGCTCGCCACCGACCCGACGCTCCCGGTCCGCGACGTGGACGTCGTGACCGGAGCCGACCGGACGCTCGTGACCAGGACCTGGGCGCACGGCGGGGCGCAGGCGGGCCCGGACGGTCTCGTCGGAGCCCTCGACCGGTCGGCGGCCGCGGATCCCGACGCGACCGCCGTCGTCGACGTCGAGTCGGGGCGACGGGTGAGTTTCGCCGAACTCGCGTCGCGCGCGAACGCGGTGGCGCGGCGCCTGATCGCCGACGGTGTCGGACCCGACGATCTTGTCGTCGTGATCGCCGACCGCACCGTCGACACCGTCGCCCGGATCATGGGCGTGCTCGCCGCGGGCGCGGGATTCGTCCCCGTCGACCCCGGGCAGGGGCCCGACCGGAGAGCCGCGATCATCGACGTCGCCCGACCGGTCGCCGTCCTCGACGGCCTCGGCGACCTGTCGCTCGACGGATTGTCGGGTGCGCCCGTCGCCGACACCGAACGGCGTGGCCGGGTCCACGGAGACCACACCTGCTACGTGACGTTCACGTCCGGCTCCACGGGGACCCCGAAGGGCGTCGCCGTGTCGCACCGCGCGATCGCGAACAACGTCTCGTGGCGCGGCCGGACGTTCCCCGTCGCCCCGGGCGACCGCGTGATCCAGAAGACCTCGCCCGCGTTCGACCCGTTCATCACCGAGATCCTGTGGCCGCTGAGCGTGGGCGCGACCGTGGTCCTCGCCCCATCCGGATCGGAACGAGACCCGGTCGAGCTCGGCCGGGTGATCGGCGACGAGCGGATCTCGTTCGTCGAACTCGTGCCGTCGATGATCGCCGCGATGCTCGACGCCGGGGTCGTCCTGCACGACGTGACGGTCTGTGCGGGCGGCGAAGCGCTCCGGCCGGACGTCTACGCGCGCGTCCGCAGCGACTGGGAAGTGGATCTGTGGAACACCTACGGTCCGGCCGAGACGACGGTGGAGACGGCGGCGCTCGACCTGCGCGGCCACGTCGCCGGGCCGATCCCGATCGGTGCGCCCATCGACCAGACGCGCATGTACGTGCTCGACGACTCCCTGCGCGCGGTCGCGCCCGGCGTGATCGGCGAACTGTACATCGGCGGGCGACCGCTCGCCCGCGGCTACCTCGGCGCCGCCGCGGTGACCGCGGGACGGTTCGTCGCCGACCCGTACGGCTCCGGTGACCGCGTGTACCGCACCGGCGACCTGGTCCGATGGAACCGGGACGGGCTGCTCGAGTTCGTCGGCCGCTCCGACTTCCAGCTGAAACTCCGCGGCATGCGCGTGGAGCCCGGCGAAGTCGAGGCCCTCCTCGTCGGCGTGGACGGCGTCCGCGCCGCCGTCGCGACCGTCGTCGGCTCCGGGCCGTCGACGCGGCTCGTCGCGTACGCGACGACCGACGGAGTCGACGCGCAGACCGTGCTCACCGCACTCCGCTCGACGACCGCTCCGGCGCATCTGATCCCGGCCGCGGTCCAGGTGATCGGTGAGTTCCCGTACACGGCGGGCGGCAAGATCGACAGGAAGGCGCTGCCGCCGCTGCAGACCGCCGTCGAAACCCTGCATGACGGTCCCGCGCCGATCGGCGACGCCGAGGCGGCCGTCGCCGACGCGATGGCCGCCGTCGTCGGTGTCGCGGTCACCTCGCGAGACGACGACTTCTTCACGCTCGGCGGGCATTCGCTGGTCGCGACTCGTCTCGTGTCGACGCTGGCGGCCGCCACCGGACGCCGACTGACCGTGCGCGACGTCTTCGACAATCCGACGGTCGCAGGACTGGCCGCGGCGCTGGCGGACGTCGACCCGGCCGAGCATGCGGAGCCCATCGCGACCGGGGCCCGCATCGACCGCGCACCCGCCACCGCGGGACAACGCGCCCTCTGGCTGATGACGCAGATGGACGCGGGCGCCGCATACGAGAACCACGGCGTCTGGCAGGTGGACGGGCGACTCGACGACGCCGCGCTCCGCGGAGCCGTCGACGACCTCGTCGCGCGGCACGACGTCCTGCGGACCGTGTTCGAGTGGGACGGCGAGACCCTGTGGCAGACGCTGATCCCGCTCGATCGTGCACCCGAGGCGGTCGTCGTCGAGTGCTCCGACGCCGAACTCGCGTCGAGCATCGCCCGGCTGCGGTCCGAGCGGACCGATCTGGCGTCCGATGCGCCGATCCGGGTGCGCCTGCTGCGCACCCCGACCGTGGACGTGCTCGCGGTGTCGCTGCATCACGTCGTCACCGACGAGACGTCGACGCCGTTGATCTACCGGGACCTCGGCGCCGCGTACGCGGCGCGGGAGGCTGGCGCGGCCCCCGCATGGGACCGACCCGCCCAGTACGCCGAGTACAGCCTCTGGCAGCGGTCGTCGGTCGACGCGTCGCTCCTGGACGACGCCGTCGACGCGCTGACCGGCTTCCCGTCGGTCGCCGATCTTCCGTACGCGTCGAGCAGACGCGACGGCGACGTCGTCTACCGGAGCGTCCGTGTGCACAAGGACGCCGTCGACGCGGTGCGGGCGGTCGCCGCGACCGTGCGCACCACGCCGCTGATGGTCCTGCAGTACGCGATCGGCGCCGCCCTCGACGTGCTCGGGGCGGGTGAGCGGATCGCAGTCGGGACGCCGGTGACCCTGCGCGACGACGTGGCGTTCGCCGACACCGTCGGATACTTCGTGAACACCGTCGTCCTACGGAGCGACCTGACCGGCAGGCCGTCGTTCGTCGACGCGGCGCAGTCGCTGCGCTCGGAGACCCTCGGCGCGTTCGAACGCAGACACGTGCCGTTCGGCGACGTCGTCGACCGACTGTCGCCCGCGCGTCCCGACGGCGTGTCGCCGCTGTTCCAGGTGATGATCGCGCACCTCGACGATACCGAGGACCTCGCCGTCGCCCTCGGCGGCACGGTGCTCACGCCGTTCGGCGGCGGCGTCGCCCGCGCGGCCGTCACCGACATCGTCGCCTCACTGGCCGAGCAACCGGACGGTGGATGGGACATCGGCGTCGACGTCCCCGACGGGCTGTTCGACGCGGACACCGTCGATCTGCTCGTGGGTCTGGCCGCATCGATGATCACGGTGATCGGCGCGGACCCGTCCACGGGACTCGACGATCTGCAGGCGATCGCCCGCGCCGCCGTCGAATCGGCGGCCGTCGACGTCGTCGATCCGCAGGCCGACGCCGACGTCGAGCGTCGGATCGACCCGACCGCCATGTGGACCGCGGTCCGCTCGGTCGACGCCGCGACCGGGCACCCGGTGGCCGCGGTGATCGCCGCGACCGCAGAGGCGCTGCGGCTGCAGGCGCGCGGGTCGGACGAGTCGCGTGTCGTGTCCGCGCAGGCGCGGCTGGCGAGCATCGTCGTGCACGACGACCCGGAGTCGTTCGACGCCGACAGGCGACACGGTGAGCGGGCGCGCGTGCTCGCGAGGGAAGGCCTCGTCGAGCGGGCCGAGCTGATCGACGACGGGACCGATCCGGTCCGTCTCGACGCCACGTCCGCGCTGGTCGAAGCGCTGCTGGGGGAGCCAGGCGCGACCGTGCGCCTGCCGTCGAGCGCCGACTGGTGGGATCGGCAGTTGACGCGCGCGGCGTCCGACGACCTGCTCGACGGGTACTGGATCGAGGTCGCCGAAGCGGCGCTCGACGTCGACGACGCGCCGGATTCACCGCGCTCCGACGTCAGCGTCGGGCAGTCGGAACGCTCGGGTGCGCCGCGCGGCCGAGCGGTCGCCGCGGCCGTCGCGGCCGTCGTCGCCGGATTGCGCGGGTCGGGTGTCGACCTCGGTGAGACCGCCGTCGTCGACGTCGAGGAGACCGCTCGTCGCACCGACGGCGACGCGTTCACACCCGGCGTCCTGAGCTGGCGGTATCCGGTGATCGTCGACGGGGACGTCGTCGAGGCGCCGCCGGTCGACGAGGCGGGCGACTTCACGCTGCTGCGCTACCACTCGGTGCATGCGCAGGGAGTGTTCGCCGACCTGCCCGATCCGGCGGTGCTCGTGCGCGTGTATCGCACGGACGCGATCGTCTCCGTGCGCCCGGACGCCGCGCTCGGCGACTACCGCGCCGTCGTGACCGTCACGATCGACTCGCGCGACGCGGTCCGCGTCGACGTCGTCCACGACTTCGATGCGACCGTCGACGCGTCGGTGATCGCATCGGCGCTGGTCGATGGTCCCGCGGGCGACGACGAACCCGTCGCCGACCTCACGGCGGGCGCGCGGGAGCTGATCGAATCGAGGTCCGCCGACCTGGTGCGGTTGACGCCGACCGACCACGCTCGGCTGGCCGGTGAGCACGGATCGCTGACGGACGTGTGGCCGGTCACCGCGCTGCAGGAGGGACTCCTGTTCCACCTGCGGATGGCGGCCGACGCGGGCGACGTGGACCTGTACGCGTCGCAGTCGGTCGCGACGCTCCGCGGCGCGCTCGACATTCCGCGCATGCGGTCGGCGATCGGCGAGGTCATGCACCGGCATCCGGCCCTGCGGGCGGCCTTCGCCACGGCAGGCGGTCGGTCGGTGGCGGCGATCGTCGACGCCGTCGACGTGCCGATCCGCGTGTATTCGCGCGACGACGTCGACCGGGACGGGGTCCAGGCGATCCTCGACGCGGAGAGGTTCGCGCCGTTCCGCGCCGAGCGGCCGCCGCTGATCAGGTTCGCGACAGTCCCGACGGGCGACGACGAGTGGCTCGTCGTGTTCTCCTTCGAGCACGTGCTGATGGACGGTTGGTCGATCGGCAGACTGCTCGACGACCTGTTCGCCCTCTACGCGGGCGACGCGGTTCCGGAGCCCGCGTCGATGCGCGGCTACCTCGAGTGGGTCGGGGCGCGCGACGCCGACGCGGCGATCGCCGCCTGGCGTCGCTACCTGTCCGGCGTCGACGAGCCGACGGTCCTGTACCCGTCGGCGACGGCGACTCGACCGGATGCGCGCCTCGCGTCGGACCATCACCGGACCCTCGACAGGAAGTCCTCCGACCGGATCCGCGCGGCCGCCGCGTCGGCGGGAGTGACGGTCGGAACGTTCCTGCAGGCGGCGTGGGGGATCACGCTCGGCCGACTCACCGGGCGCACCGACGTCGTCTTCGGCACGACCGTCGCCGGTCGCCCCGCCGACGTCGACGGCGCCGACCGGATCGTCGGACTGCTGTTCAACACGGTGCCGGTGCGGGTCGACTTGTCGCGCCCGAGGACCGTCACCCAGCAGGTGGTCGCGCAGCAAGACGCATGGGTCGACGTGCTCGACGCGGGTCACGTCGGTCTCACCGACATCTGTGACGACATCGGGATCCCCGGCCTCTTCGACACGCTGTTCATCATTCAGAACATCCCGGCGAGTGTGGAGGGCCGCACCTTCGGCGGGCTCGAGGTGACCTCGCGGGCCGTCAACGACGCCACGCACTATCCGGTGTCGTTCGCGGCCGACCCCGCCGAGCGCATCGTGCTCCGGTGCGCCTACCGGTCGGACGTCCTCGACGCCGATGAGGCGACGACCCTCACGGACCGGTACGTCGGCGTGCTGACGGCGATGGCGGCCGACCTGGGTTCCCCGGTGCCGCGCATCTGTGTGACCACCGACGACGAGCGCGAGGCCGTGCTGCGAACGTGGAACCGCACCGACGGCGACGTCCCAGACGTCACGATCGCCGATCTGTTCACCGCTCAGGCCCGGCGTACCCCGGAGGCTCTGGCACTCGTAGCGGGGGAGACGGAGCTGACGTTCGCGCAGATGTCGGCGGAGGTCAACAGGCTCGCTCGACTGCTGATCGCGCGCGGGGCCGGTCCCGAGCAGCGGGTGGTGCTGTTGTTGCCGCGTGACGAGCGGATGGTGTTGGCGATGTTCGCGTGCTTCGCGGCAGGCGCCGCGTACGTTCCGGTCGACGCCGACTATCCGGCGGATCGGATCGGGTACATGATCGACACCGCCGATCCGCAGGTGATCGTCGGAACGACGTCGCTGCTGTCGGGAGTCGTGCACGGCGGGTCGGCGCGGGTCGTCGACCTCGACGACCCGGCGATCCGCGCCGAGATCGCCGCGCGCTCGGCGGATGACCTCACCGACGGCGAGTCGTCGACACCACACGGCGACAACCTCGCCTACGTCATCTACACGTCCGGATCGACGGGCAGGCCGAAGGGCGTCGCGGTCGGCTATCGAGGGCTCACCAACATGCTCGTCAATCACCGGGCGAAGATCTTCGACAGGGTGGTCGCGGCGCAGGGCGGTCGGCGGATGCGGATCGCACACACCACGTCGTTCTCGTTCGACGCGTCGTGGGAGCAGCTGTTCTGGCTGCTCGACGGACACAGTGTCGACGTGATCGACGAGGACTTGCGCAAGGATCCGCCCGCACTCCTGGCCTACTACGAGAAGGCGGGCGTCGACGGCTTCGACGTCACGCCGTCGTACGGTCAGGTGCTGCTCGACGCGGGCCTCCTCGACACCGGGGTGTCGTTCGTGTCGCTCGGCGGCGAGGCTGTCCCCGACGCCGTGTGGTCGGCACTCCGAGACGCCCCTGGGGTGTCCGGATACAACCTGTACGGGCCGACCGAGTACACGATCAACGCGCTCGGGGCCGACCTCGCCGACAGCGCGACGTCGTCGGTCGGCGAGCCGATCCTCAACACGCGGGCGTACGTTCTGGACGCCGGGCTGTCTCCGGTGCCGCCGAACACACCGGGCGAGTTGTACCTGGCGGGCGCCGGGACGGCGCGTGGCTACCTCGGACAGCCGGGCATGTCGGCCGAGCGGTTCGTCGCCTGCCCGTGGGGCGACGGCGGACGGATGTATCGCACCGGCGACGTCGCGCGGTGGCGCGACGACGGATCGCTCGACTACCTGGGCCGATCGGATGCGCAGGTCAAGATCCGCGGTTTCCGGATCGAGCCCGCCGAGGTCGCCGACGCGATCGCCGCGGTCGACGGTGTGGCGCGGGCCGCGGTACGAGTGGTCACGTCCGCGTCGGGTGTGCCCGCGCTGGTCGGGTACGCGGTGCCCGACCGGGAGGGCGTCGATCCGGGTGGCGTGCGCGAACTGCTCCGCGGGACGCTGCCGGAGTACATGATCCCGGCGGTGATCGGCCTCGTCGACGACCTGCCGTTGACGGTGAACGGCAAGCTCGACGTCGGTGCGCTGCCGGACGTGCCGCTCGCGGCCGACGACATCGTCGCGCCGGTCGGTCCGGTCGAGGAGTTCGTCTGCGGTGTCGTCGCCGACCTGATCGGGGTCCCGGAGGTGTCGGTGACCGCCGACGTCTTCGACTCGGGCGCCAACTCGCTGATCGCCATGAAGATCGCGGCACGACTGAACGAGGGTGATCCGATACGCGGAGTCGACGGCTTCGGCATCCGGGTCCGTGACGTGTTCACGGCGCGGACGCCGAGGGAGTTGGCGGCGTCGGCGTCTGGTCGTGGCGGCGATGCGCCCACACATCCGGCGGTGACGGAGTTCGTCGCGTCGACGACCGGACGACGGGTGTTCTGTTTCCACGAGGCATTCGGGTTCGTGGCGGCGTACGCGTCGCTCGCCGACTATGTCCCCGCGGGTGTGGGGCTCGTCGGCGTAGCAGACGTGTGCGCGGTGCCCGGTGCGATCGAGCCGCCGACGTTCGACGCGCTGGTCTCGATGTACGCCGATGTGGTGCAGGAGATTCAGCCGTTCGGACCGTACGACCTGCTCGGCTGGTCGTACGGCGGCCATCTCGCGTTCGCGGTCGCCCGCGAGCTGACGGGCAGGGGACAGGCCGTCGCGTCGCTCGCGGTCGTCGACTCGTACGCGGTCGACGTCGCCGAGGCGGAGACGATCGACGCCGCCGAGTCGCGGCGCCGGGTGCGGGCGATCGTCGGCGCGTCGGCCGACGTATCGGCGGTCGAGGTGGTCCGGTCGGCATTGGCCGGGTCGCCCCTCGACGGTGTGACCGATGACGAGCTCGCCGCGTCGTTCGAATCGCATGCCCGCTGCGAGCGGATGCTCGCGCAGGCGACGACGGGCGCCGTGCGCGTGCCGACGGTGCTCGTCTACTCGACGATCGAAGCCGACGCCGCCGTGCCGGTCGAGTCGACGTGGTCCGGGCATCTGGACGGATCGGTCGAGGTGGTCGGGGTGAGCGCCGCTCACGACGAACTGGTCACGCCGTCTCATGTCGGCTCCTGGATCGGACCCGTCGCGGCATTGTGGAGCCGGTGATGGCTGACCGGTCATGCCGCTGCGTCGGCGTGACCGGTCAGCGTCCTCCGGGCGTGTGACCGGATCGGCCCGGTGCTGCCCGGTTCGATGAACCACGGGTGCCCGTCGTCGCCGAGGACCACTTGCCATCCGCCGTTGTGGATCAGCGTGTGGTGCATTCGGCACAACAGCACCCCGTTCCTGACCGAGGTGTCGCCGCCCTCCGACCAGGGGATGATGTGGTGTGCGTCGGTCTACGAGACCGGCCGCCCGCACCCCGGGAACGCACACCCGCAGTCCCGCACTGCGAGAGCCTTCCGAATCCCCGGAGTCATCAACCTGTGCTCCCGGCCCACATCCAGCGGGACACCCTCCCCGTCGACGACCACCGCGGTCACCGCCGACGAGCACAACGCGAGCCCGACCGTCGCCGACCCGACGGGCCCGGTGAACCCGAGCCGAGCGACCCCGTCACCACCGGTGCCGACGGTCGGGACGACCAGCGACACATGCGGCAACACACCGCCACTCGTCGGACGTTCGGCCCCCGCGAGGTACGTCCGGATGATCTGTCCGAGCGCATCCGCTCGCCGCTGGGCGGTGGACCGCGGGTCCCGTGACCCGTCGGTTTGCGGTACCGGCCGCATCAGCGGGTCGAGCGCCGCGGACAGTTCTTCCCCGGTCAGTGCGTCCAGCGAGATTGAGGAGACTGTGCGGCCCTCGTCGTCGGAGGTCAATGTCATCTCGTTCAACTCCGAGTTCTCTGACGCCGGGATCGCTTCCGGATCGTCGGACTCGGCCGCCAGACGAATCCCCTCGGCCTTCGCGGCCGCCTTCACCTCACCCGGTGTGGAGTTGAGCAGGAGTTTGCGGGCAAGGACCTGCCTCTCCGGGTTGTCGAGTGGGACCCGTTTGTCGACAGCTGCGACACCTCGTCCGACCTCGTCGGCCATCTCCGGCGACAGGTAGCCGCCCCTCATCCCTCGGGCCACCGAGTCGAGCCTCTCGGCGTGGCGGCCGTTGCGAACAGTACGGTGTGCGACGGCTGGTGCGACGCCGATCTCCATCAACAACGACGGCATCGACAATCGTTTGCGGACCGGGATCCCGACCCGGTCGGCGGCCCTGACCAACAACGCTTGAGCGCCGGCCAGGATGTTCTGGGCTCGGGCGACCTCGACTATCGCCGACAGGATGTCGGCGTCGTCGAATCCGACGCGCGAGGCCCGATCGAGAAGGCACGCCAGGCGAGGTGAGTCGTCGGACTCGGCCTCGGCGGTGGTGGCTGGTGCGAGTTCGTCGACCAGGTGGTCGGTGAAGTCGCGGATAGTGGTTGCAAACATGGTTTCCCCCTCCATGAGCTGCGGATACAACGGTGTGAGCAGAGGCCATCAGCATCCGTCACCGAATGTCGGTTGCGCCGCAGTCCACCGCCTGCTCGGTTCCCCTGTGGGGACCGATGGTTCGGTTCGCCCGGACTGGGCGCTATCAAGTTGTCAAAGAACGTGCAGCTCCTCGCGCTACCGAGGAACTACGTTCATGATATGGATCACCTCTGACAAAAACGTATGTTCGACATGTAGTCCAAACGGATGAACCATAGAGTGGGTGGAGTGGGAACCCGTTGTCGGTGAGTGGTCACTGCGGGAACCCACGTGCGGATGATCGTCGCGCGCGGGTTTCGCTTGTGCGACTGTAGGAGTCATGGGGAATTCGCTCGCCGATGTGATGCCGTCTGTCGTGTCGTCGTTCGGGATCGCGGGTCCGAATCCGCTCGGGGTGGAGCCGAATCGTGACGTCGTGGTCTTGCTGATCGACGGGCTCGGGTCCGAGTTGATCGCTCGGCACGCCGACATCGCGCCGACGTTGACCGGGCATGTGAGGCACGTCCTGCGGGCGGGATTCCCGGCGACGACCGCGACGAGCCTCACGAGTCTCGCGGTCGGTGCGCCGTGCGCGGTGCACGGGTTGATCGGGTACAGCTTCGCCGTCCAGACCGGCGACGGTTCACGCGTCTTGAACGCGTTGCGGTGGACGCTGGATTCCGCGCACGGCCCCGACGCCCGCGACGCCGTCCGTCCGGAGTCGACGCAGCCGGCAGACAGCCGACTGCAGGATCTCGCCGCGCACGGAATCGACGTCCACTACGTGGTGCCGGGCTACCAGGCGACGTCCGGCCTCACGCGGGCGGCGTTCCGGGCGACCGGCACGGTGCACCCGGCGACGACCCTCGCCGACGTGCGCGAGGGGATCCTTGCGGTCGCCGCGGACGGCGGCGCGCGCAGTCGGTTCGCCTACGCGTACTACCCGAACCTGGACATGATCGGCCACCTGCACGGGCCGGAGTCACCGGAATGGGTCGCCGAACTCGCTGCGGTCGACCGGGCGGTCGCCGACCTGTTCACCGATCTCCCCGACACCTGCACACTCGTCGTCACCGGTGATCACGGGATGATCCGCGCGGGCGTGAGCATCGACATCGACGCGGAACCGGCACTGCGCGACGGGGTGCGACTCATCGCAGGTGAGGCCAGGGTCCGTCATGTGCACGCCCGCACACCCGCGGCCCGCGGCGACGTGGCCGCCGCGTGGGCGGACGTCCTAGGCAGACATGCGCTCGTCGTCACCCGCGAGCAGGCGCTCGACGAACGCTGGTTCGGGCCGGTTGTCCCGGCGCCCGAGATCGTGGACCGGATCGGGGACCTGATCGCGGTGGCGCAGGGCGACGCGGTCCTCGTCCGGCCGGAGACCGAACCGCTCGAGTCGACGATGGCCGGGCATCACGGCGCCTGGACGTCCGACGAACAGCTCGTCCCGCTGGTGACCAACCGATGATCGACAGTCGCGCGGTGGCTGTGACGGCGTTCGGGTTCGCCGTCGCGATGATCGGCACGACCATCCCGACGGCGCTGTACCCGATCTACTCGGATCGCCTCGGGTTCTCGTCGTTGACGGTCACCGTCCTGTTCGCCGTGTACGCGGTCGGTGTGTTCGTCGCGCTCCTGCTGTTCGGACGGGTGTCCGACCAGATCGGCCGCCGCCCGGTCCTTGTCGCCGCTCTTCTCTTCGCGGTGATCAGCGCGGTGGTCTTCCTGATACCGCCGAACCTCGCGACACTGATCGCCGGGCGACTCCTGTCGGGCGTCAGCGCCGGTCTGATGACCGGTGCGGGGACCGCCGCGATCATCGACCTGTTCCCGGTCGCGAAGCGGGCCGCCGCCGGTGTGCTCGCCATCGCCGTCAACTCGGGCGGACTCGGCATCGGAAACCTGTTCGGCGGAGTGGTCGCCGACCTGAGCTCTCATCCGCTGGTCGTGCCGTTCGCGATACACCTGGTGGTCGCGGTGCTGGCGATCGTCGGCCTGCACCTGTTCGGCGTCGACGACCGTCGTCGCGGGCGACTGGCCGTCCGAGTCGAGCGACTCAGGGTGCCGGGGGAGATCCGTGGGGCGTTCGTCCGTGGAACGCTCGCGGCGGGCACCGGCTTCGCGTCCAGCGGTGTCCTGACGTCCATCACCGGTTTGTTCCTCGTCCGCAACCTCGACATCACCAGCCACACGGTGACCGGGGCGATCGTCTTCGTCGTGTTCACCTGCGTGGCCGCGGGTCAGTTGATCACCCGACTGTTGCCCGCGCGGTGGGCGATGCCGGGGGCGTGCGGTGTCCTCGTCGTATCGGCGGGCCTCCTCGCGCTGGCGCTGTCCGAGGAACTTCTGCTGCCGCTCATCGCGTCCGCCGTCGCGGTCGGTCTCGGGTGCGGTGTCTGCATGAACGTCGGCCTCGCGACGACCGTCGAACGCGTCCCGTCATCGCTGCGCGGCGGAGTGTCGTCGGCGTTCTTCGCCGTCATCTACGTGATGCTCGCATTCCCGGCTGTCGGCGTCGGTCTCCTCGCGATTCCGCTCGGGCTCCGTGAGGCCGGTCTGGTGTTCGCCGGAGTGGTGGCACTGCTCGCCGCGGCGATCGGAGCCGCCGATCTGCGCGCAGGTTCGCGCTAGGCGACGTCTCAGACGTCGGACAGGCGGCGCAGGAACTGGGCGGTGCGGTCGTTCGACGGGGCGTCGATCACCTCCGCGGGCGTGCCCCGTTCGGCGATCAGACCGTCGTCGACGAAGAGGATCTGGTCGGCGACCTTGCGGGCGAACATGATCTCGTGCGTGACGACGACCATCGTCCAGCCCTGCGCCGCGAGGTCCTTGATGACGGCGAGGACTCCGCCGACCAGCTCCGGGTCGAGCGCGGACGTCGGTTCGTCCAGCAACAGGACCTTGGGGCGCAGGGCCAGCGCACGCACGATGCCGACTCGCTGCTGTTGACCGCCCGACAGCTGGCTCGGGTAGGCGTCGAGTCTGTCGGCGAGTCCGACGCTGGCGAGCAGGTCGCGGGCGTCGGCGGTCGCCTCGGCGGCGGGCCGTCGCTGAACGACGACGGGGCCCTCGATGACGTTCTGCAGCACCGTCTTGTGCGGGAAGAGATTGTGGTTCTGGAACACGAAACCCGACTGGCTGCGGTACGCGGCGGTGTCGGCCCCGCTCACCGGGCCGGAGAAGTCGACGGTGACGTCCGCTACGCGGATCACGCCCGCATCGGGCACGTCGAGGGCGTTCAACGACCGCAGCAGCGTCGTCTTGCCCGACCCGGACGGTCCGATGACCGCGGTGACGGTGCCCTCGTCGACGGTGAAGTCGATGCCGCGGAGAACGGCGAGGTCGCCGAACGATTTGCGCAGGCCGGTGACGGAGATCAATTCGGTCATGATGCGATGAACCTTCCCAAGCGGAGTTCCAGACGTCCCTGCAGCACGGACAGGACCAGGCACACCACCCAGTAGTAGACGGCGGCGGTGGCGTACAGGGCGAAGAACTCGAACGTCGGGGCCGCCGCGATCTGGGCGACACGCAGCAGTTCGGTGACGAGGATCGCCGATGCCAGCGACGTGTCTTTGACGAGCGAAATCAGCGTGTTCGACAGCCCGGGCACGGCTATTCGGGCGGCCTGCGGCAAGATGATCCGCCGCATGGTCGTCGCGTAGTTCATGCCGATGGTGGCGGCGGCCTCGGTCTGCCCCTTCGGGACCGACATGATCGCGCTGCGGATGATCTCGGCCGCGTACCCGCCAACGTTGAGTGAGAACGCGACGACGGCCGCGGGGAACGGGTCGACCTTGATCCCCATTTCGGGCAGCGCGTAGAAGATGATGAACAACTGCAGGAGCAGCGGGGTGCCACGGATGATCGAGATGTAGGCGCGCGCCAGCCACGCCGCGAACCGATTGTCCGCCATCCGAGCCAACGCCACGGCCAGTGCGATGACCAGGCCGATCACGAAACTGATGGCCGCAAGCGGAATCGTCGTGGTGATCGTCGCCTTCGCCATCGGCCACAGGTTGGCCCGGACGAGTTCCCAGGTGGACGTCGGTTCGGCCGACCGCGGCGTCGACCCGCTGGCGTCCGCATTGAGATAGCGCGTGGAGATCTCGGTCAGCGTCCCGTCGGCGCGCAGAGCCTCGATGGCGCGGTTGATGTCGTTGATGAGCGGACTGCCGCGGCGGGCGGCGAACCCCGATTCGCTGCGCTCGTCGAGGGTCGCCGCGATCTTCAGCGACGTGTCGCCGGTGGTGGCGAAGTACGCGTTCACGGTCAGGCTGTCGTTGACGGTCGCGTCGACGCGGCCCTGCTTGAGCAGGGTGAGCGCCTGCGTCGATCCCTCGACCGTCTCGACCTTCGCCCCGGCCTTCCGGGCGATGTCGGTCCAGTTGGCGGTCGCCGTCTGCGCCGCGGTACGACCCGCGAGATCGGCGAGTGAGGTGATCGACGTGTCGTCAGCTCGGGTGACGATCACTCCCTCGCCGATCGCATACGGGATCGACATCGCGTACTTGCCCTGGCGTTCGGGGGTGATCGTCACCTGGTTGGCCACGACGTCGAAGCGGTCCGCTCCGAGCGCGGCGAACAGGGAGTCCCACGGAGCCTCGACGAACTCGGCGCGCTTGCCGAGCTTCGCGGCGACCGCCTCGGCGACCTCGACGTCGTAGCCGGTGAGTCGGTTCGTCGCCGGATCGTGGAAGCTGAACGGCGGATACGTGCCCTCGGTGCCGAATCGGATCACGCCGGAGTCCGCCGGACCCGAGTCGGGCGACGACGAACACGCCGTCAGCAGTCCCAGCGCCGTGAGGAGCACCACGAGGAGCGGAGCCAACGCCCGCAATCGGGAAGTCATGGGACATAAGTAAACGCGGTCCACGGCGGGACGGCATCGTTTGTGCGCACGCGGCGCGGAGAACACCGGAGGGACGACCAGCACGACGGCCGTACCGTGCGTGTCGTTCCGGCCCACGGACGAGCGCCTTCGTCTCTACAGTGGAGTCGTGGGACGGATTACCGCTCGGTGGCCGATCACCAAGATGGCGGTGGCGCAGGGCAGCACTGACAGAGTCGACGTGCTCGCGGTCGAGGAACCGCTCGAGATCAGGGTCGGCGGTTCCCCGCTGGTCGTGACCATGCGGACTCCGGGGAACGACGTCGATCTGGCCGCGGGGTTCTTCGTCTCGGAGGGCATCGTGTCCCGCCGCGAGCAAGTGGTGTCCGCGATCGCCTGCGGAGGACCCGGGACCGGAGGCTCCGAGAACACCTACAACGTGCTCGACGTGGTCCTCGCACCCGACGCCGTCCTGCCCGCTCGCGACCGGGCCCGCGCGTTCACCATGACGAGTGCGTGCGGGGTGTGCGGCAAAGCGAGCATCGACGCCGTGTCCACCGTCGCGCCGTTCGGCCCGGTCGCCGATTCCGTCACGGTGACGGCCGAGACGTTGGCCGCTCTGCCCGACGCACTCCGTGCCGGGCAGACCGTGTTCGCCAAGACCGGCGGCCTGCACGCCGCGGCCCTGTTCGACGCCGACAGCGGCGACCTGCTCGTCCTCCGAGAGGACGTCGGCCGACACAACGCCGTCGACAAGGTGATCGGGTGGGCGTTCCGCGACGACCGCCTCCCGCTGCGACGGACCGTGCTCGCGGTGTCCGGCCGGGCCAGCTTCGAACTCGTCCAGAAGGCGGTCATGGCCGGGATCCCGATCCTCGCCGCGGTGTCGGCGCCGTCGTCCCTCGCGGTGGAACTCGCGAAAGACTCGGGTCTGAGCCTCGTCGGATTCCTCCGCGGCACCACCATGAACGTGTACACCCACCCGCATCGCGTCGCGAACCCCGTCGCCGTCACCCCAGGAGCAGCGTCATGACAGATTCGATCCACCGCGACCTCCACGTGCCCGGCCTGCTCCCGGCCGAACCGCGTCAGGGCGGGTTCGGGCCCGCGACGTCGGAACCCTGGTCGAGCTCGCCGTATCACCACCCGGCCGCGGCGTGGGGCGCGGCGCGATCGGTGTCCAAGGTGCTCATCTCCGAACGGGAGCTGTTCGCCGGCACCAAGGCCATGCTGGAGATGAACCACCCGGTCCGCGGATTCGACTGTCCCGGATGCGCGTGGCCCGACTCCAACCACGGCGTGAAGCTCGACATCTGCGAGAACGGGATCAAGCACGTCACCTGGGAGATGACGCACAAACGAGCCGACGCCGACTTCTTCGCGCGACACACCGTGAGCGAGCTGTCCCGATGGACGGACTTCGACCTGGAGGACGCGGGCCGACTCACCGAGCCGCTCGTGTACGACGCGTCGAGCGATCGGTACGTGCCGATCAGCTGGGACGACGCGTTCGCCCTCGTCGGCGACGAGCTCCGCGCCCTCGGCAGCCCCGACGAGGCCGCCTTCTACACCTCCGGTCGCCTCAGCAACGAAGCGACGTTCCTGTACCAACTGTGGGTGCGCGAGTTCGGGACCAACAATCTCCCGGACTGCTCCAACATGTGTCACGAGGCGTCGGGTCGAGCGTTGACCGCGTCGATCGCGACCGGCAAGGGCACGGTCTCCCTCGACGACTGGGACGCGTGCGACGCACTGTTCGTGTTCGGTGTGAACGCCGCGTCGAACGCGCCGCGGATGCTCACGTCACTGGCACACGCGGTCAAGCGCGGCGCGCAAGTGGTCCACATCAACCCGATGAAAGAGGTCGCGTCCACCCGCACGATCGTCCCGCACGAGGTGCTGGAGATGGCGCGGTTCCATTCCACCGACACCGGGACGATGGACGTCCAGGTGCGGCCCGGCGGCGACCTCGCCCTGATGCGCGGTGTCGCCAAGGCGGTCTTCGAAGCCGAGGACCGCGATCCCGGCGGCGGCGCCCTCGACCACGCTTTCCTGGAGCGCTTCACCTCCGGATTCGAGGAGTACCGGGCGCTCGTCGACGCCGCCTCGTGGGACGAACTGACCCGCCAGGCGGGCGTCGACGAGGAGACCGTGCGTGCGCTCGCCCAGATCTATCTCGACTCGCCCCGGTCGATCGTCTCGTGGTGCCTCGGCGTCACCCAGCACGAACACGGGGTCGACACCGTCCGCGAGTTCATGAACGTGCTGCTCCTGCGCGGCAACATCGGCCGCGAGGGCTCCGGGCCGTCGCCGGTCCGCGGGCACAGCAATGTCCAGGGCAACCGGACGTGCGGCATCGACCACCGGCCGAAGGAGCCGTTCCTCGCCGCACTCGACGCCGAGTTCGGCATCTCGTCGCCGCGCGCCCACGGGCTGGACACTGTGCAGACCGTCGCGGGCATGAACGACGGCACGGTGAAGGTGTTCGTCGCCCTCGGAGGCAACTTCGTGCTCGCCGCGCCCGACACCACGTTCACCGCGCAGGGACTCACCCGGTGCGAACTGACCGTGCAGGTCAGCACCAAACTCAATCGCAGCCATCTCGTCCACGGGCGCAAGGCGCTGATCCTGCCGTGCCTCGGTCGCACCGAGAAGGACGTGCAGGCGGGCGGCCCGCAGGGCGTGTCGTGCGAGGACGCGATGAGCAACGTCCAACTGTCCGCGGGCAAACGCAGGCCCGCGTCGCCGCACCTGCGATCGGAGTTGGCGATCCTCGGCGGCATGGCCCGGGCGACGCTGCCCGCGAGCACCACGCCGTGGGAGGAGATGGTCGCCGACTACGACAGGATCCGTGACGCGATGGCACGGGTGCTGCCCGGATTCGAGGGGTTCAACGAACTCGTCCGTCGACCCCTCGGATTCCGCATCCCCCAGGCCGCTCGGGAACGGATCTTCCACACCCCGAGCAGGCTCGCGGAGTTCAGCCACGCGCCGACACCTGACGTCGTTCCGTCCGATCCGGACGTCCTGGTGTTGCAGACGATGCGATCGCACGACCAGTGGAACACGACGATCTACTCCAGCGACGATCGCTACCGGGGCGTCAAGAACCTTCGTGAACTCGTGTTCATGAACGCCGACGACATGGCCGATCGGGGACTGACCGAGGGCCAGTTCGTCGACATCGTGTCCACCTCGAAGGACGGTTCGCAGCGGTCGCTGTGCCGGTACCGGGCGATCGCGTACGACCTGCCACGGGGCGCGGCCGCGGGTTACATGCCGGAGATGAACGCGCTGATCGGTGCCGCCGACTACAGCGTTCAGAGCGACCAGCCGCTGATGAAGAATGTGAAAGTGCGCATCACCGCATCGTGATCGGGGCGCCGGTCTCTCCCCTTTCACCATAGCGCGTGGACCGGGGCTTGCGGCAAGGCCGCCGGGGCGGTGCAGAATGGTCCACTCACGACGAGAGGGGACCCGTGACCAGCACCGTTTTCCGACTGCCCGACACCGCGACCGGCAAAGCAGACCCGAGTCTGATCGCCGCCGACACCGCCCGCATGACCGCGATCGCCGAGCGCGTCGTCGAGCAGACCGAGCAGGCGACGGCGGAGTTGAGCGCGGCGAGGCTGGCGACCGACCTGCGCGGCGGGGCGGGCGTCGAACGCGACCTGGAGATCCGACGGTTGGAGTCCCGACTGCGGACCCTGTCGAGGTTGGGCTCCGACCTGGTCCTCGGGCGGATCGACCCGGTGGACGGCGACCCGGTCTACATCGGACGCATCGGCCTGAGCGACGCGGACGGCCACACCCTGGTGATCGACTGGCGCACCCCCGACGCCGCCCCGTTCTTCGCGGCGACCCTCGCCGACCCGCGCGGGCTCGCGGGCCGCAGGCACTACCGGTGGGCGCGGGGAGCGATCGTCGACTACTGGGACGAACGGTTCACCGACGACGAGTCGTCGAGCGCCGCACTCGACGCGCAGTCGTCGTTCATCGCGAGCCTCGGCGCGAGCCGATCGGCGACCATGCAGTCGGTGCTCGGCACCATCGCGGCCGATCAGGACGCCGCGATCCGCGCGTCGTCGAAGGGAGTGCTCCTGGTGGACGGCGGGCCGGGGACAGGCAAGACCGTCGTCGCCCTCCATCGGGCCGCGTATCTCCTCTACGCGGACCCTCGGCTGCAGGCCGGCCGCGGCCGGATCCTGATCGTCGGACCGCACCGTCCGTACCTCGCGTACATCGCCGATGTCCTGCCCGGCCTCGGCGAAGAGGGCGTCACGGCCTGCACTCTCGCCGAGACGGTGCCCGGCGGCGACGGCTACCCGCCCGAGTCCGATGCGCGGGTCACGGCGCTCAAGGCGACGACGGCGATGGTCGACGCGATCGAACCGGCGGTCGGCTTCTACGAGGAGCCGCCGCGAGAGGGCGTCGACGTCGACACCGACTACGGGACGTTCACCGTGGATCCGGCCGACTGGACCGAAGCGCTCCGAGCGGTGCCGCGGGGAGTCCCGCACAACGAGGCGCGTGACGACCTGTGGGCCGTGCTGCTCGACATCCTCGTCGACGGCGCGGACGTCGACGTCGATCCGCAGACCCTGCGAGCCGAGCTGTATGCGAACGCCGACCTGCATCGAGCGGTCGGCCGGGTGTGGCCGCTGATCGAGGCTGCCGATCTCGTCGGCGACCTCTGGACGGTGCCCGCCTATCTGCGGCGATGCGCCCCGCACCTGAGCGACGGCGAGGTGGCGATGCTGCAACGGGCCGACCCGACCGCGTGGACGGCCGACGACGTCCCCCTGCTCGACGCCGCCCGCAGGCGACTCGGCGATCCAGGCGCGGCCCGGCGGGCGGCCAGGGCCCGCGTCGAAACCGCCGAGCGCAGGCGCGTGATGGACGCCGTCGTCGACGACCTGATCGCCGGGGCCGACGACATGGGCGCACTCGCCACCATGCTGCGCGCCGAAGACATCCAGGGCGTCATCGTCGACGACGCCGACCTGGTCCGGGTCGAGCCCGACGCGCTGGCCGGACCGTTCGCGCACATCGTCGTCGACGAAGCGCAAGAACTGACCGACGCGCAGTGGCGGATGCTGGTCGACCGGTGTCCGTCCGGGAGCATGACGATCGTCGGCGACCGAGCACAGGCCCGCGACGGATTCGCCGAATCGTGGGCGGAGCGACTGGCACGCGTCGGCCTGCACGAGGTCACCACCCGGACCCTGACCGTCAACTACCGGACCCCGGAGGAAGTCATGACGGTCGCCGCGGCACAGATCCGCGGCGCGGTGCCCGACGCCGAGGTCCCGTCGGCGGTGCGGTCGGCCGGCGTCCCCGTGCGCGAGGGCGCCGTCGCCGATCTCGGCGCCGTCGTCGACGACTGGCTCGCGGTGAACGACGGCACTGTGTGCGTGATCGGTGCGCACGGGTTCGGTCCCCGCGCGCGGGTCGCGGTCCTGACACCCGGAACCGCGAAAGGGCTCGAGTTCGACCTCGTCGTGCTCGTGGACCCCGACCAGTTCGGCGGCGGCGTGGCCGGAGCCGTGGACCGGTACGTCTCGATGACCAGGTCGACGAGAGAACTGGTGGTGCTCCGATAAGAGGGGGTCAGCGGGCCGCGGCCCGGACGTCGGCGTCCTCGTCTGAGCGCGCCAGGTCGATCAGTTCGGCGACGACCGGATCGTCCGACCACGGACGCAGAGTCTGCACGGCAGCCTTGCGGACGTCGCCGTGCGGATCGGACACCAGCGGAGCCAACGCGGTCACCGACTCCGGCCCCGGAGCGACGGCCAGGCCGGTCGCCGCGCCCTTCCGGACCTGCCATGCGCTGTCGCGCAACGCTTTCCGCAGCAACTTCCCGTCGACCTCGCCGTCGCCGAGCGTCGACAGGGCGGCCAGCGCGGTCGCGCGGACGAGCGGGTCGACGTCCATCGCCAGGGTGCGCAGCGTCCGCGCGCCGGCCCCGACCGTCGCCAGTCCCTGTGCGGCGACCACCCGGACCTCGCGGTCGGAGTCGGCGGCCGCGACCGCGATCTGCGACGCCGCGTCCAACGAGACCAGTCCGCGGATCGACTCGATCCGCACCCGATGGTGACGGTCGTCGACGAAGCCGGCGAAGAAGTCGACGTCGGCCTCCTTCAACGCCCGGAGCACGTCGAGGACCCCGGCCCGCACGAGGTGATCGTCCGAGGCCGCGGACGACCGGAGCGCGCCCACGAAGTCGGGTTTGCCCGACAGCACCTCGACGAGCTCGCGGAGCGCTTCGACGGCGGCCTGGCGGACGCCCCCGTCGACGTCGCCCAACGCCTCCGCGAGCGCCAGGTCGAATCCCGCCGGTGTGTGTTCGGTCAACGTGGCGACCGCGGTCCGACGAACCGGGGCGCCCGGATCGGTCAGGTATGCCGCCAGATCGTCGACGGTCGGCGACTCCATGCGGACCAACTCGGCGATGCGCGGCGACAGGGGCTCCCGCTTCTCGACGGGAGCGCCCGGACTCGCCACCGGCCGGGCCGCTCCACCGGTCGACAGCCCGTCGCCCGGCCCGACCGACACGGCGGGCTGTTCGATGGAGATCACCGAACGATCCGTGGGCGGAAGGTGATCGAGCCCGTCGACGGGCACCAGATACGGTGCGACAGGGCGGCCGAGGAACTCCATCTCGCCCGTCTCGGACTTGCGCACGTTGAGGTGATAGCCCCAGGCTGCGTCGTCGCGTTCGGTGATGTCGTCACGCTGGTGGTACAGGCCCCACCGGCTCTCGGTCCTGGTCAGCGAGCTGCGTGCGGCGAGCTCGGCGCAGTCGCGGATGAAGGTGACCTCGGCGCACCGCATCAACTCGTGGGGCGTCCGAGCGCCCATCTCGGCGATCTCGCCCTTCATCCGCTCGAACGTCTCGATCGCGATGCCGAGTTTGTTCGACGTCTTCGGGGGAGCGACGTAGTCGTTCACGAAGCGGCGCAGCTTGTACTCCACCTGCGGCTGCGGGGGCCCGTCCGGATTGCGAAGCGGACGGTAGATCAATTCGTGCGCCGCGGCGACCTGGTCGGCGGGAAGTTCTCCGGGGGCGTCGACGCCCTTCGCGCGGTCGCTCGCATGGCCACCCGTCAGCTCGCCGTACACGAAGGCTCCGATCATGTAGTTGTGCGGGACGCACGCGAGGTCGCCCGCCGCGTACAGGCCGTCGACCGATGTGGCTCCGTTCTCGTCGACCCACACGCCCGACGCCGAGTGCCCACTGCACAGGCCGATCTCGGAGACGTGCATCTCGATGTCGTGCGTGTGATAGCTGTGGCCCCGGTTCGCGTGGAAGGTACCGCGAGTCGGACGTTCGGTGGTGTGCAGGATCGACTCGAGCGTGTCGATCGTCTCGGTCGGCAGGTGGGAGACCTTGAGGTAGATCGGTCCGCGCGCGGAGTCGATCTCGCGCACCACCTCGGTCATCATGTCGCCCGACCAGTAGTCGGAGTCGACGAAGCGGTCGCCGTCGGCGTTCACCTGGTAGCCGCCGAACGGGTTCGCGACGTAGGCGCACGCGGGGCCGTTGTAGTCCTTGATCAGCGGATTGATCTGGAAGCACTCGATGCCCGACAGTTCGGCTCCGGCGTGGTACGCCATCGAGTAGCCGTCGCCCGCGTTGGTCGGATTCTCGTACGTCCCGTACAGGTAGCCGGACGCGGGCAACCCGAGACGACCGCAGGGGCCGGTCGCCAGGATCACCGACTTCGCGCCGATCACATAGAACTCGCCGGTCCGCGTGTGCAGGGCGGCCGCGCCCACGGCCCGACCGTTCTCGGTGAGCACCCGAACGGGCATGAGTCGGTTCTCGATGGTGATCTTCTCCCGCATGTCGCGGCGTCGGAGCACCCGGTAGAGCACCTTCTTCACATCGCGGCCCTCGGGCATCGGCAGCACGTACGAGCCGGAACGGTGGACGCGGCGGACCGCGTACTCGCCGTACTCGTCCTTCTCGAACTTCACGCCGTACCGTTCGAGGCGCGAGATCATGCCGAAACCGCGCGTCGCGGTCTGATACACGGTCTTCTGGTCGACGATGCCGTCGTTGGCTCGAGTGATCTCGGCGACGTAGTCCTCGGGTGTCGCCTTGCCTGGGATGACTGCGTTGTTGACGCCGTCCATCCCCATGGCGAGCGCCCCGGAGTGACGGACGTGCGCCTTCTCCAACAACAGGACGTTCGCGCCGTTCTCGGCGGCGGTCAGTGCGGCCATCGAGCCGGCGGTGCCGCCGCCGATCACCAGGACGTCGCAGTCGAGGCGCTTCGCATCGGCGAGATCGGGTGCGCGCAGCGGGGTGTCGGATGTGGGGGCGGTCATGCGGGGACCTTCTCTCGGATCTGGTCGCCGCCGACGAGGGCGGCGGCCGCCTCGTCTCGGGCGGCACGGTTCTCGACGCTGTCGACACGAGGACGCGGAACGTCCACGATGCGGCGGACCCCGGCGCCCGCGTGATCGAGGACGACGATCCGGTCGCCGAGCAGCACGGCCTCGTCGACGTCGTGCGTCACGAAGACGACCGTCGCCGGGTGAGCGTGCAGCGTGCGGATCAACAACTGCTGCATCGACGTCCTGGTCTGGGCGTCGAGTGCGCCGAACGGCTCGTCCATCAGCACGGCCCGCGGCGCGCCCGCCAACCCGCGGGCGAGTTGTACTCGCTGACGCATGCCGCCAGACAGTTCGCGGGGCAGATGGTCGGCGAACTCGTCGAGGCCGATCTCGGAGATCCAGCGGTCGGTCTCGGCGCGACGCTCACCGCGCGGGACGCCGCGCAGTCCGAGCGCGAGGGCGATGTTGCGTCGGACGGTGCGCCACGGATGGAGGGCGTCGTCCTGGAACACCATCGCACGGTCTCCGGACGTGCCGGTCACCCGATGTCCGCCCACGCTGATCGTGCCCTCGTCGATCGGTCGCAGCCCTGCGATCGCGCGCAGAAGCGTCGACTTCCCGCAGCCGGACGGTCCGGTGACCACCAGGATCTGGCCCGCCGGGATCGACAGGGACAGGCGGTCGACGACGGTTCGGTCGCCGTGGCGCAGGGTCGCGTCGACGATGTCGATGTCGGTGCTCATGACTGCTTCTCTCCTCGTGGCAGCCAGCCGGTCACCCGGCGGCCGATGAACTCGATGGCGCCCGAGGTGAGGGCGCCGAGGGCGGCGATGGTGAACATCCCGACGAACACGCCGGGATAGTCGACGACGGTGTAGCTCTGCCACGTCTGGTAGCCGATGCCGAGCCTGCCCGAGATCATCTCCGCGGAGATCAGGCAGATCCAGGCGACGCCGATGCCGACGGACAGGCCGCCGAACACGCCGGGCATGATGCCGGGCAGGACCACCCGCAGCACCACGTCGCGCCGGGTGCCGCCCATGGTCAGGACCGACTCCTCCCAGATGGTCGGGAGCGCGCGGACGGCGTGCCTGGTCGACACGACGATCGGGAACAGGGCGGCCACGCAGGTGATGAACACCATGCCGGCCTCGTCGCTCGGGAACACCAGGATCGCGATGGGGACCAACGCGATCGCCGGTATCGGACGGGCGAGCTCGGTAAGGGTTCCGAGGGTGTCGCCCGCGAGGCTCGACCTGCCGAGCGCGATGCCGAGGGGGACTCCGATCGCGGTGGCGAGGACGAAGCCGGTGCCGATCCGGATCAGGGACTGCCCGATGTCGAGGTAGTAGCCGCTGGTCCCGAGGCGGTCGATCCACGCGTCGAGCACCTCCGTCGGCGACGGGACGGTGTCGAAGTGCAGCCAGAGGACCACGTCGTTCGCCGCCAGGAACTGCCACAGCCCGAGCGTCACGAGGACGGTCGCGAGGCGCAGGGCCGGGCGGCGTAGTCCGCCGAGTCGAGCGACGGGCTGCACACGTGCGATGTCGATCGAGGCCTCGGTCACGGCTGCACCTGCTTCAGGGCGTCGGCGTAGCTGACCGGGACCGCAGTCGGGTGCGTCGCCCGCCACGCGGCTGCGCCGTCCGTCGTGGTGAAGGCCTGAAACGTCGAACCGTCCCGCAGCCACACGGCGTGATCGGCGAACCAGCGGGTCCCGAGCGCCGGGTCGGTGATGTACGCGGCGGTCACCGGACGGTTCGCGTCCCGCGCGGCACGCACCAGCTTCAAGACCGCGGTCGCATCGCCGACCTTGGTGGTGGTCGTTCCCGAGTACCAGACCTCGCCGACCGCGGTGGAGGCGTTGCCCGTCCGGTGCAGGAGCGCCCGGTAGTCGCCGCCGGTCGCGGCGACCGCCGCACGCAGCGGCTCGTCGTTCACGAACGTCGAGAGGTCGACGGGGTTCGGGAAGTCGCCGATCGACCGCAGGTACGGCTTGTCCGCGGCGAGAGCGTCGACGAGGGACGGCTTGAGCGCCGGATTGAAGTCCGTTCCGCCCGGACCGTTGTACAGGTACACCACCTCGGGCGGGAGTCCGCTCGCATCGGCGACCTGCTTCGCGGCCGCCAGCGGGTTGTCGGCCAGCGCCTTCGTCGAGTCGAGTTGAGCTTCCAGAAAGGCCTGGACGACATCGGGGTGGGCCGCGACGAAGGCGTTGCGGGCGATCGTGCCGTGCAGGGTCGGCCGACCCAGCTGCGCGCCGTCGTAGATCAGCTTCGCCTTGTTCTGGAACACCAGCAGGCCGGGCCACGCGACGAACTGGGCGAGCGCGTCGACCTTTCCGCTCTCGAGCGACGACGCGCCGAGCTGCGGCTGCTGATTGGTCACGTCGACCCGGTCGGCGGCGATGCCCGCCCCGGCGAGCCCCGCGAGCAGGGTGCCGTGGCCCGCCGATCCGACACTGGCAGAGACCCGCTTGTCCGCGAGGTCCCGGATCGACGCGATCGTCGAGTCGGGCTTCGTCACCACCATGTTCAGCGAGCCCTTGGGCGACGATCCGGTGACCGAGAGGATCGAGGTGGCCGTCGCGGGGGTCGCATTGGCGCGGGACCCGTTGATGAGCATCGGGTAGTCGCCCATCGATCCGATGTCGATCTTGCCCGCGATCATCCCGGTGGTGATCGGGGCGCCGGTGTCGTAGTCCTCCCAGCGGACCGAGTACTTCGCGCCGGTCCGCTTCGTGACCTCGTCGAGCCGATGCTCGAAGTCGCCGCGCGCCCGCAGGAGCGTTCCCGCGGTGACGGTGTTGATCGTCTTCGACTGATAGCCGACGACGATGACGGTCGAGTCGTCATCGTCGGGGGAGAGCGAGCAGGCGGTGGTGGCGAGCGCGACGGCGGCGGTCAGGACGGGGATCAGGGCATGGCGGAAACGGGGCATGGCGGGAACCTCGGGCTGTGAGGGGACGGGTCGGGGGAGATGCGGTCAGCGCAGCAGGTACGGCATGTTCACCGTGACGGCGCCGGTGGGGCAACGGATGGCGCACGGCCCGCAGTACCAGCACTCGTCGACGTGCATGAAGGCCTTGCCCGACTCCGGGTTGATCGCGAGCGAGTCGAGCGGGCACACCTCGACGCACAGCGTGCAACCGTCGATGCACAGGGATTCGTCGATCGTGACGGGGACGTCGGCGCGGTTGTTGACGAGGCTCATCGGGGTTCTCCGATCGGTTGGGGATCGCGGAATGCGGTCGCGTGCAGGCTGATGCGGTCGCTGCGCAGGCGCAGGTACTCGAGGTCGACGGGGCGGGCCGTCGGTCCGAGGCGGGTGAGACGTTCGATGAGCAGCAGCGCGGTGCCTGACGGAACGTCGAGATTGGCCGCCGAGTGCGGGTCGGCGCAGGCGGCTTCGACGCTCTGCTCGGCCGAGTGCAGACGTGTCCCGGACACCCGTTCGAGGAGGGTGAACACGTCGGTGTTCTCGATGTCGTGCTCCAACAGGGGGATTCCGACGTCGGGGGTGAGGTAGGTGAGATCGAGGCTGATCGGCTCGTCGTCGAGCCTGCGGATCCGTTCGATGTAGACGACGTCGTCGCCGGGCGACATCTCCAGGCGTCGGGCGACTGCGGCCGGCGCGCGGAGCACCGTCGCGACTCGGACCTCGTTGTGGACCTCACCGAGACCGCGCAGGGTCTCTTGGAGGCCGCGCAGGGCGTCGATGCCGTGTTCGGCCTTGCGGCGGACGACGTGGGTGCCGACGCGCGGAGACCTGTCGATCTGGCCTTCGGCCGACAAGATCGCCAACGCGTCCCGGACGGTGTTGCGTGAGACGTCGAACTCGGTCGTCAGGGCCGACTCGTCGATGGCTCCGATCCGGTCGCCCCTGTCGATTCCCCGGCGTAGCACGTCGGCCACCACACGGGCGTCGTCGGCGCGACGGCGACGCGTCGCGGTCGGCGGACGGCGAGCGTCGAGGGGATCGGTCTGATTCGGCATGGGAGGCAGCCTATGGCTGCTCGACGGCTGTTCCGCGCGGCGTCGTCGACCCTCGCCGACCCGGCCGGAAACGCGCCACCGCGAGACCCTGGCCGATGCGCCCTGACCTGCGCGGAGGAGATCGGATCACGGTGATTCCGCCACCGCTGCGGGCCGGGCGGCATTTGAAGTCAGCGCGCGCGAAAATCCGCGGACCTCGGTAGCGTCGACGCCATGACCCGACTCTCGATCCTCACCGTCGTCACCACGTTGTGTCTGGCGGCGTCGGCGGCCGCCCCGGCGACGGCGGCCCCGGCCGCGACCGTGCTCGGCGTACGTCTCGCACCGGGGACGGCGGGCCTGTCGCCGCAGCTGGCGGTCGAGTACACGCTGGCCCGCGATGCGGCCGGCCGGTCGGGCGTGCCGCTGAGCATCACCTCGGGCAAGCGGTCATGGGCGGAGCAGGACCGGATGTGGCGCGACGGCGTCCGCCAGTACGGAAGCCCGGGTGCGGCGAGCAGGTGGGTGCTTCCGCCGTCTCGGTCCACCCACGTCGCGGGGGACGCGATCGACGTCGGTCCGCGCGCCGGGGCGGCCTGGCTCGAACGCAACGGCTACCGGTTCGGGTTGTGTCGCACGTACGACAACGAGTGGTGGCACTTCGAGGCGACGACGCTGCCGGGCGTCCCGTGCGGGCCGCGACTGCCCGATGCGAGCCGTCGATAGCCGCGATCGGTGCGAGGTAGGCGATCGGGCCGGGGATGCGGCACGATGTAACGGTGTCCGAGAATGTGGTTTCCGAAGAAGTGACGCAGGATCAGGCCCTCGACGATCAGCACGACCCCGTGGAGGTCGGTGTCGAGATCGAGGCGGAAGGCAGTGAGGTCGACGACGTGGCGGCATCGTCCGAGGTCACCGGCGACGGCCGGGCCTACTTGACGTACGAGCAGTTCGGTCGGAGGTTCTTCGAGGTCGCCGTGACCGAGGACCGGATCGGAGCCGCATTCACCGCGATCGCAGGCGAGGAGTTCCAGGTCGGGCCGATCGCGGCGGGCCCCGGTGGAGTCGTCAAGGTCCAGGCGAACGTCAAGATCGCCGAACCGGAGATCACTCGCCAGGTGGCCGACACCATCACTTTCACGGTCAAACTGCCGCTGTTCATCGGCCTTGTCGTCGACCTCAAGGTCGACCGGATCAGGTACGACGTCGACGGACTCGTCACGCTGCCGCTGTCGGTGCGCTGCGCCGAACCCCTCCAGCTGCGCATCGAGGTGGAGACGCCGCGTCCGAGGGATGTGTTCGTCGACGTCGCGTCGCACAACATCCGCGGGTCGATCATCCGCTACCTCGCTCAGGTGGACGATGAGATCCGACGCGTGATCGCCCGCTTCGTCGCCGACGAGGTGGACAAGCCGGAAGTGAAGAAGGCCCGACTCATCGACGTCGACGTCGAACTGGGCCGCGCGTTCGAAGGGATGTAGACACATGGCCGAGCAGGGGACGTACGTCGAGGCGAATCAGCCGTACGAGCGTGACACCAGGTACATCGAGACGCGCATCACCCGTGACGGAGCGGACGGATACCCGGTCGAGGCGGGCCGGTACCGGCTCGTGGTGTCGTACGCGTGTCCGTGGGCCACTCGGACGATCATCGTCAGACGACTCCTCGGGCTGGAGGACGCCATCAGCATGGGCGTGTGCGGCCCCACGCACGACAAGCGGTCGTGGACGTTCGACCTCGACCCGGATCACCTCGACCCGGTGCTGCGGATCCCGCGCCTGCAGGACGCGTACTTCGCGCGCGTCCCGGGCTACGAGAAGGGGATCACCGTCCCCGCGATCGTCGACGTGCCGACGGGCGCCGTCGTCACGAACGACTTCCGGCAGATCACCGTCGATTTCTCGCTCGAGTGGACCGAGTTCCACCGCGACGGTGCGCCGCAGCTGTACCCGGAGGACCTGCGCGCCGAGATCGACGAGGTGAATGCGCTGGTCTACCGGGATGTCAACAACGGCGTGTACCGGTGTGGTTTCGCCGGTTCGCAGGAGTCGTACGATGCGGCCTACGACCAGCTGTTCGGTCGCCTCGACTGGTTGTCGGAGCGGCTGAAGAACCAGCGGTACCTGGTCGGGGACACGATCACCGAAGCCGACGTTCGGCTGTTCACCACGCTCGCCCGGTTCGACCCCGTCTACCACGGGCATTTCAAGTGCAACCGCGAGAAGCTGTCCGAGATGCCGGTCCTCTGGGCGTATGCTCGCGACCTGTTCCAGACGCCGGGTTTCGGCGACTCGACGAACTTCGATCACATCAAGTCGCATTACTACGAGGTCCACCGGGACATCAATCCGTCGGGCATCGTCCCGAAGGGCCCCGATCTCGCGAACTGGGCGGCGCCGCACGGCCGCGAGCGGCTCGGCGGCTCGCCCTTCGGCAGCGGCACCGCCCCCGCGCCGCTCTAGCCCGCGCTAGACCTTGGCGGTCTCGCGGACCTCGACGCCCTGCTGCTGGAGCCGCTTGACTGTCGGGATCGCGAGGGTGATCGCGACGCCGACGAAGGCCGCGACCGCTCCGATGAGGAAGCACCACTTGAACGCGTCGTGGGTGGGGATCTCCTTGCCGCCCAGCGCGAACGTCGAACTGGTCAGGATGACGGCCATGATCGCCGACGACAGGGTGGTGCCGACCGAGCGCATGAGGCCGTTGAGGCCGACGGCCGCGCCGATCTCGGTCATCGGGACCGCGCCCATGATCAGTGTCGGCATGGCGGCGTAGCCGATGCCGACGCCTGCGGAGCCGATGACCGACGCGATCGCCATCTGCCACGGAGCGTTCATCAGGAAGTAGGCGCACAGGTAGCCGACACCGAGGACGGAGGCTCCGACGGCGAGGGTGATCTTCGGGCCGAACGTGTTCATCATGCGTGCCGAGACCGGCGCGAACACCAGCATCATCAGGCCGCCGGGCGCCATCCAGAGGCCCGCGTGCAGCAGCGACTGTCCCATGCCGCCCGCAGCTTCGGGGAGCTCCATGAGCATCGGCATGACGATGGCCTGCGCCATCATGCCGAATCCGATCGCGATGGCGGCGAGGTTGGTGAGGAGGACGGCAGGCGTGGCGGTGGTGCGCAGGTCGACGAGCGGTTCGGACTGGCGGAGCTCGAACGCGCCCCAGACCAGGAGCACGACGACGCCGCCGATCGCGAAGCCGAGCGTCCGCGCGTCGGTCCAGCCCCAGTCGTTGCCCTTCGAGATCGCGACGAGCACGCTCGACAGGCCGATCGCGAGGCCGACGGCTCCGATGCCGTCGAAGCGTCCGCCCGCTGCGTCGTCGATGTGAGGGACCACGACCTGGACGAGGAGGGCGACGACGGCGGCCAGACCCGCGGCGACCCAGAACAGGGCGTGCCAGTCGAGGTCTTGGGCTATCCACGCCGACAGCGGCAGGCCGATGGCTCCGCCGACGCCGAGGGTCGCGCTCATCGCGGAGACGGACACCGCGGTCAGGCGGGGAGGGGTGACCTCACGCATGAGGCTGATGCCGACCGGGATGAAGCCCATCGCCAGGCCCTGGACGGCGCGTCCGACGATCATCGGGACGAGCGACGACGACAGCGCACAGATCACCGAACCGACCACGAGCAGGCACGCGCTGACGAGCAGTACCCGCTGCTTGCCGAACATGTCGCCGAGTCGTCCCGCGATCGGCATGGCGACCGCGGCCGCGAGCAGGGTGGCGGTGATGATCCACGACGCGTTGCCGATCGTGGTGTGC
Organism: Gordonia spumicola; assembly: GCF_009932475.1. GTDB lineage: Bacteria > Actinomycetota > Actinomycetes > Mycobacteriales > Mycobacteriaceae > Gordonia > Gordonia spumicola. The sequence continues at coordinate 1,362,724 of NZ_BJOV01000005.1, read as the reverse complement.
AGCAGCGTCGGCAGTTCCGGCTGGATCGGGATGATGAGCGTCTGCATGAGCGATGCCACGAGGCCGCCGAAGCAGAGCACCGCGACGACGAAGATCGCCGAACGATCGTTCCCGGTCGTCTCGTCGGGTTTGGAGTCGAGTGACATGTGCGTCCTTCTGAATGATGTCGACTGGTCGTCTGGACAGATTATGCACGGTACATATCCGTCGGGGACATTCAAAATCGGACATGTGACATACTCGGCTGCGTCACCCGTGCCGCCACGGGCGCGAACTCAGGAAGGGGCCCGCACGTGCTGTCGGACGATGACGACTCGATCTGGTCGTCGCCGGTGTATCGCGGGCTCGTCGAGGAGTTCCTGCGCATGCGGAAGAGGCGGAGCGACGAGTACGAGGGGGCGGTGCTCGACTCGTCAGCGTTCGCGATCCTCTGGCAGCTGTCCGACGGGCGGGATCGCACCCTCCGCGAGCTGACCGATGCGCTCGACCTCGAGCAGTCGACGGTCAACCGCCAGGTGAACGCCGCGATCAAGCGCGGCTATGTGGAGCGGTACGAGGTCCCCGGCCGAGTGAGCCGTCTGCACCGCCCGACCGACGAAGGCCGCCGCGCCTTCGAGCACGACGGCCTCCTTCGGGTCACGCGCCTGGACCGGGTGTTCTCGGACCTCGCGCCGGGCACTCCCGACGGCCTCCTCGCTCAGCTCAAGGCGTTCAACGACGCGTACGACAGGGTGCTCGACTCCGAACGCTGACACTCGCGCGCGATCGCGGCGGCCGACCGCGCGGCAGCCGCCTCGGCACGCGGTTCGGTGTCACCGATCCCGGCGGCCCACCGGGTCCGACCGCCCGTCGACCACTCGATCAGGCCGACACTCCGTGCGACGCCGTCGACGGTCACCGTGGTCGTATGGCTGCCGATCACGTCGACCTCGACGACCTGTGCGTCGTCCACGTCGCGGACGAACGCGTCGACGAACATCGTCCACAGGTCCGATGCGCCGACCTCTCCGCCCGCGTGATCCGTGCGCTCCTGGACCACCGACGCGAAGGCGATCTCGAGTCGGCGCGGCAGCCGCACGCCGAACTCCGATTCGAGCAGGTGGGCGATGCCGCCCTTGCCGGACTGCGAGTTCACTCGGATCACCGCGTCGTACGAGCGTCCGATGTCGGCCGGGTCGATCGGCAGGTAGGGGACCGTCCACGGCGCGTCGTCGTCGGCCTGTTCGCGCCGCGCCGCGAAGCCCTTCCGGATCGCGTCCTGGTGCGTTCCGCTGAACGCCGTGTGCACGAGGTCTCCGACGTACGGGTGTCGCGGATGGATCTCGATGCCGGTCGCGTGTTCGACGACCCGCCGAATCCGGTCGATGTCGGAGAAGTCGATCATCGGGTCGACGCCCTGTGCGTGCAGATTCAGGGCGAGCGTCGCGATGTCGACGTTGCCGGTCCGTTCGCCGTTGCCGAACACGCAGCCCTCGACCCGCTGCGCGCCGGCCAGGACGGCGAGTTCCGCGCACGCGACACCGGTTCCGCGGTCGTTGTGCGGGTGGACGGACAGGATCACCGACTCGCGCCGCGCGAGGTTCCGGTGCATGTACTCGATCTGATCGGCGTACACGTTCGGCGTGGCGACCTCGACGGTCGCCGGCAGGTTGAGGATGACAGGCCGGTCGGGTGTGGCGTCCCACAGCGTGGTCATCGCGTCGCAGATGTCGAGCACCACGTCGGGTTCGGTCAGGTTGAACACCTCGGGTGAGAACTCGAAGCGGACATTGTCCGCGCCGCCGCAGAGTTCGAGGACGTCGCGGCCGCCGCGGGCGATGAGGTCGCTCAGATCGGCGACGTCGCGGCGCAGCACGACGTCGCGCCAGGTCGGAGCGGTCGCCGTGTACATGTGGATCACCACGTCGGTGGCGATCTCTGCGACGGACGCGACGGTGCGTTCGATGAGGTCGCGTCGTGCCGGAGTGAACACGACGATCGTGACGTCGTCGGGGATCAGCCGCTGTTCGGCGAGCAGTCGGACGAAGTCGAAGTCGGCAGCGGACGCCGACGGGTACCCGACTTCGATCTCCTTGTACCCGATCTCGACCATCAACTCGAAGAACGCCAGCTTGCGTGCGGGGTTCATCGGTTCGGGCAGCGCCTGGTTGCCGTCCCGGAGGTCCACCGGCACCCACAGGGGAGCCTCGGTGATGCGGTTGGACGGCCAGCTGCGGTCGGTGAGCGGGACGTCGACGCGCGAGAACACGTCTCGGTAGCGGTGCGACGGCATGCCGGAGGGTTGTTGACGATTCATGATGAGCTCTTCCTGGGTGACTCCAACTCAGACCGGCGTGCCGCATCCCACGGAGAGTCGCCGGTCTGGTGGATCAGGACTCGCCGTGGCGGAGAAGGAGGAGTTCGAAGCGCATGGGTAGAATCTAACACAAAGTTGTCAGACAAGCAGAGGAGTGATGCGGTGCAGAAGGTCACGAGGACGCCGCTCGCCGACCAGGCGGCGCAGGTCCTGCTCACGCGGATCCGCGACGGGGAGTGGACGCTCGGGGCGCGTCTCCCCGGCGAGACGACCCTCGCCGCCCAACTGGGTGTCGGCAGGTCGACCGTCCGCGAGGCGATTCGGCAACTGGCTGGTCGGGGAGTGCTCTCCACCCGGCAGGGATCGGGGGTGTTCGTCCAGGCTCTCGACGTGCCCGCGGACCACGGCGAGACGATGCGGCGGGCGTCGATCGTCTCGGTCATCGAGGCGCGCATCGCGATCGAGACCGAGGCCGCGGCGCTGGCGGCGCAGCGGCGGACCCCGGCGGACCTGCGTGCGATTCGCCGGGCCCTCGCGGCCCGCGCCGACGCCGTCGGCGACGTCGACGGGCACGTCGACGCCGACCTGGCGTTCCACCGGGCGGTCGTCGTCGCCGCGGCCAACCCGATCTTGACCGAGCTCTACGACCTCTCGACGCCGCGCATGCGGGAGTCGATGACCGACCTCCTGCGCCTGCACGGAACGTTCGGGTCGGCCGCCGACCACGACGCGCACGCCGAACTGGTCGAGGCGATCGCGCATCGTCGATCGACCGACGCGGCGACGGTCAGCCGGAATCACCTCACAGCTTTGAAGGAGACACTGTCATGACCGACGTCCTCAACCTCTCCGCCGTCACGTTCCGACGCGACGGTCGCGAGATCCTGCACGGCATCGACCTCACCGTCCGCACGGGCGAGCACTGGGCGCTCCTCGGCCCCAACGGTGCGGGCAAGACGACGATCGTCGGCTTCTGCGCGGCGCAGACGCATCCGACCACCGGCACCGTCGACGTCCTCGGCAAACGCCTCGGCCGAGTCGACATGCAGGAGTTGCGGCGGCACATCGGGCACGTGAATCCCCGGCATCCGCTGCGGTCGCCGCTGAGCGTGGTCGAGGTCGTGCTCACCGGCGTCACCGGCACCATCGACATGCCGATGCGCTGGACGCCGACCGCCGACGAGATCGCTCGCGCGCACGCCCTGATCGACGAGGTCGGCTTGCACGACCGCGCCGAGAGCGTCTGGCCGACCATGTCGCAGGGCGAACGAGGCAGGGCGCTCGTCGCCCGCGCACTCGCGGGCTCCCCCGAACTGCTGCTGCTCGACGAGCCGACGACCGGACTCGACGTCGCCGCCCGCGAACAACTCCTGGAGACCATCGACTCGCTGGCGCACACGTCGCCCGAGGTGGCGTCGATCCTCGTCACGCACCATCTGGAGGAGCTGCCCGAGACGACAAGTCACGCCCTCGTCATCGCGCACGGATCGGAGGTCGCTTCCGGACCGGTCGGAGACGTGGTCACCAGCGAGATCATCACGCGCGCATTCGAGCACCCGATCGCCGTCGGACACGACGGCGGCCGATGGTCGGCGCGTGCGGTCAGGGCTGCAGAAGCACCTTGATCGCGGTCCGCTCGTCCATCGCCCGGTACGCGTCGGCCGCCTGCTCGAGGGGGAGCGTCAGGTCGAACACCTTGCCTGGGTCGATGGTGCGGCGAGCGATGCGGTCCATCAGGTCGGGGAGGAAGCGGCGGACCGGAGCCGGACCGCCGTGCAGGTGGATCGTCGAGTAGAACAGCTTGTCGCCGGGCAGTTCGACACCGTGCGACACGCCGACGAACCCGACGTGGCCGCCCGGCCGCGTCGACCGGACTGCCTGCATCATCGACTCCTGTGTGCCGACGGCCTCGATCACCGAGTGGGCGCCGAGCCCGCCGGTCATCTCCTTGATCGCGGCGACGCCCTCCTTGCCGCGTTCGGCGACGATGTCGGTGGCTCCGAACTCGCGCGCCAGCGACTGCCGGTCGGCGTGGCGGCTCATCGCGATGATCCGCTCGGCGCCCAACTCCTTGGCGGCGAGCACGCCGAGGAGTCCGACCGCGCCGTCGCCCACCACCGCGACCGTCGACCCCGGCTTCACGTCGGCCGCGACCGCCGCGAACCACCCGGTGCCGAGCACGTCCGACGCCGCGAGGTACGACGGGACGAGGTCGGCGTCCGGGCGGTCCGGCGTGGCGACGAGCGTGCCGTCGGCGAGCGGGATGCGCGCGTACTCGGCCTGTGTGCCGATGCCGCCCATACCGTGGACCTGGACGCATCGCGACTGGTAGCCGGCCCGACAGATCTCGCACGTGTTGTCCGACGCCATGAACGAACCGACGACGAAGTCGCCCGGCTTCACCGTCGTCACCGCGGACCCGACCTCTTCGACGTAGCCGACGTACTCGTGTCCCATCGGTGCGTCGTGCACGTCGTTGGCTCCGCGGTACGGCCACAGGTCCGACCCGCAGACGCACGTCGCGGCCAGGCGGATGATCGCGTCGGTCGGCTCTTCGATCCGTGGATCGGGTCGATCGACGACGGACACCTGGCCGGGGGCATTCATGATCACTGCGCGCATCACTCCACCCTAGCCTCGGGCTTTCATCGCTGAATGCGTCTGACGTGCTGATTTCATGAATAAATATGCTCTGACCTGCAATGATTGTTATTGCGAACGATAATCGCGAGCAGGGGGGAGGAGCACCTTCTGGTGAAGAACTCTATCGTGTTCTATCCGCAGATTCCTGGCCGCAGACGGTGCCGCCGGACATGATCGGACGCTCCTATGGATGTCAAGCAATCGTGGGGTGCTCGAGTAGGCGGTAGAGGTCGCGGGCGATGTAGCGCTTGAGGCAGCGTTTGATCTCGCGTGGTGTCTTTCCTTGGGCGGTGCGGCGGGCGGTGTAGTCGCGGGTGCTCTGGTCGTAGCGTTGTCGGGACAGGACGACGGTGTGCAGGGCGCGGTTGAGCTGTCTGTCGCCGTGCCTGTTGAGCCGGTAGCGGGTGGTGACCTGCCCACTGTTGGCGGGGATCGGCGCGACGCCGGCGAGCATCGCGAACGCGGCTTCGGATCGGACTCGGCCGGGGTGCGACCACGCGCAGAGCACGGTGGCGGCGACGATCGGACCGACGCCGAGTTGCGTGAGGAGATCCGGCCGCCAGGATTTGACGATGCTCAGGATCTGCTTTTCGTGCTCGTCGGCTTCCTTCCGCAGACCCTGCACTCGACGAGCCAATGTCTTGAGCACTGTTGCGGTGGTGGTGGTTTCGGTGTCCCAGCTGGATCGGGTGCGGAGCTTGGCGGCGATCGTCACCATCTCCGGTAGTGGGTGTCCGCGCAGGGCGTCGCGGAGTGGTTCGGGGGCGGCGATGACCAGGCTGAACAGTTGCCGCATTGCCACGGTGTAGCCGTCGACTGCCGAGCGGCGGGCCGCGAGCAGCACCGACAACGCCTGCCGGTCACCGGCCGCACGAGGGGTTCCCAACTCGGGTCGGGACAGGGCCTCGCGGGCGGCGCGGATCGCGTCCAACGGGTCGGACTTCGCCCCGTGCCGTCGGTGCGCTCGTTCGGGGCGGTCGAGTTCGATCACCAGTTCCTCACGAGCGACCAGCGTCCGGGTTAGTCCGGCGCCGTGGCCGCCGGTGCCTTCGATCGCCCAGGCCCGCAGCTGCCAGCGCCCGTCGGCGAAGTCGAGCAGTTGTTGGTAGCCGTCGACGGTGGTGGCGACGGTGAGCTGATCGAGCACCGCTCCGGTGCGTGCGTGCACCGCGGCGGCGGTGTGGGTGTCGACGTGTGTGTCGACTCCGATGACGACGTCCACGATTTCCGTCAGACTGGTCATTGCGTTCCTCCATATCCGGTGGGACCAACAGGTGGTTCCGGTCCGGGAGGAGTCACGGCGGGACTGTGATGGGACACGATCGCGGTGCTGCTACACGGCGGTCGGTCAAGCTCCTGATCAGGCCAGTCGCTCCGACCGGGCCGGTGCCGACAATCCCCGAATGGACAAGTCCCGTCGAAGGCACGGAGCCAGTCAGAGCAAGGGTCACATCCGAGGATCGTCAGCTACAGCCCACCACCGCGACACCGATCCTGCAGGCATTTCGTTGTGGTGGTAGATCCATCCTCACAGTCAGCACAGACGGCACCGGGGAGGCCTTCGCGGCGATCCTGCGGCCCGGCAACGCCGGCGCCAACACCGCCGCCGACCGCATCACCCTCACCACGCTGATCCTCGACCAGATCCCCGACATCGGGTCACGGCCGGGCAAGTCGATCTTGATCCGCACCGACTCCGCCGGCGGCATCCACGCCTTCGTCGACTTCCTCACCCGCCGACGCCTCTCCTACTCAGTCGGCTTCGGGTGAACGAAGCGATCGGTCACCTCGTCGATCGGGCGTCCCGAACCCCGCCACTCCCTGGGACTTACCCGTCGATCTTCGACTTCAACTCACCCGTGATCACCAGACAGACACTATCCGGCGGGTCGGACACGTCCGCGTCTCGACTGCGCGCGACGAACAGACAGGTGGCGACTACCCAAAGCGGCTGGTGACAGTTCCGCACGGGTCTCCCCGGCTTCCCGGGTGCAGTCGAGAGGCAGGCGCGCGCAGCGTGCCTGCAGAGACTTACCCCCCGGAACGATTCATCCGTTCGGACTACACATCGAACATACGTTTTTGTCAGAGGTGATCCATATCATGAACGTAGTTCCTCGGTAGCGCGAGGAGCTGCACGTCCTTTGACAATTCGATAGCGCCCAGTCTGGGCGAACCGAACCACCGGACCCCACAGGGGGTACCAGGCAGGCGGTGGACTGCAGCGCAGCCGGGGCGGCACCCGGCACCAGGCAATTCCGGCACTTGGTGTGACCGTACCGTCGCCCACCGACACCGCGGAGCCGCGGGTCGATGGGTCGTGCTCTACTGCTCTATCCGCAGCTCATGGAGGGGGAAACCATGTTTGCAACCACTGTCCGCGAGTTCACTGACCACGTGGTCGATGAACTCGCACCAGCCACCGCCGCCGAGGCCGAGTCCGGAGACTCACCTCGCCTGGCGTGCCTTCTCGATCGGGCCTCACGGGTAGGGGTCGACGACGCCGAGATCCTGTCGGCGATAGTCGAGGTCGCTCGGGCCCAGAACGTCCTGGCCGGCGCTCAGGCGTTGTTGGTCAGGGCCGCCGATCGGGTCGGGATCCCGGTCCGCAAACGATTGTCGATGCCGTCGTTGTTGGTGGAGATCGGCGTCGCCCCGGCCGTCGCGCACCGTACTGTTCGCAATGGCCGCCACGCCGAGAGGCTCGACTCGGTGGCCCGAGGGATGCGGGACGGCTACCTGTCGCCGGAGATGGCCGACGAGGTCGGGCGGGGTGTCGCAGCTGTCGACAAGCGTGTCCCGCTCGACAACGCGGAGAAGCAGACTCTGGCGCGCAAGCTGCTGCTCAACTCCACGCCGGGTGAGGTGAAGGCGGCCGCGAAGGCCGAGGGGATTCGTCTTGCGGCTCAATCGGACGATCCGGATGCTATTGCGGCGTCGGAGAACTCGGAGTTGAACGAGATGACCCTGACCTCCGACGACGAGGGCCGCACAGTCTCCTCGATCAGCCTCGATGCGCTGACCGGGGAAGAACTCTCCGCGGCGCTCGACCCGCTGATGCGGCCGGTGCCGCAACCCGACGGGTCACGGGACCCGCGGTCCACCGCCCAGCGGCGAGCCGACGCGCTCGGACAGATCGTCCGGACCTACCTCGCGGGATCGGAACGCCCGACGAGCGGCGGCATCCTGCCGCACGTATCGCTCATAGTGCCCACCACCGGAACTCCAGGTGACGGGGTCGCTCGGCTCGGGTTCACCGGTCCTGTTGGGTCGGCGACGGTCGGGCTCGCGTTGTGCTCGTCAGCGGTCTCTGCGGTCGTGGTGGACGGTGAGGGTGTCCCGCTGGATGTGGGTCGGGAGCACAGGTTGATGACTCCGGGGATACGGAAGGCCCTGGCTGCCAGGGACTGCGGGTGTGCCTTCCCGGGGTGCGGCCGGCCGGTCTCGTGGACCGACGCGCACCACATCGTCCCCTGGGCAGAGGGCGGCGACACGTCGGTCAGGAACGGGGTGCTGTTGTGCCGGATGCATCACACGTTGCTGCACAACAGCGGGTGGCAGGTGGTCCTCGGGGACGACGGTCACCCGTGGTTCATCGAACCGGGAAGTTCGCAGCCGATCCGGTCGCACGCCCGTAGGACGTTGACCTCTCACGCCGACGCGGCGGCGTGAGAGGGGGCACCGTCCGGGAATACTCCGATGGCTGGCTGTGTTCCGCTGATCAGACGACAAGGAGTGTGCAGCGAGTGAGACGCGGGAGATCGACGACGTTCGCCTCCCTCGCCGTACCCAACTTCCGGACATACGTGACCGGGGCCTTCGTGTCGAACATCGGCACCTGGGTGCAGCGCGTCGCCCAGGACTGGCTGGTCCTGCAGCTGTCCGGTGGATCGGCCGTCGCCGTAGGCATCACGACCGCCCTGCAGTTCCTGCCCGCGCTCCTGCTCTCACCCGTCGGCGGGCTGTTGGCCGACCGCTTCGACAAGCGTCGCCTCCTGATGGCGACGCAGTCGTGGATGGCCGTGTCGGCGCTGATCCTCGGCGTCCTCGCCGTCGTCGGTGACGCGACCACGCTCCACGTCTACGCGTTGGCGTTCGTGTTCGGCATCGGATCGGCGCTCGACGTGCCCGCCCGACAGGCGTTCGTGTCAGAGATGGTCGGGGCGGACCGTCTGACCAACGCGATCGGACTGAACAGTTCGGCGTTCAACGCCGCCCGCCTCATCGGCCCCGGTGTCGCGGGCCTGATCATCGCGGCCTTCGGCAGCGGATGGGCGATCCTCACCAACGGTGTCAGCTACCTGGCGTTCCTGGTGGCGTTGGCGATGCTCGACGAGAGCAAGCTCGTCCGCAGTGAGCCGCTTCCCCGCGCGAAGGGACAGGTTCGCGAGGGTTTCCGGTACGTCGCACGCCGGGCCGACCTGCTGATCGCATTGGGCGTCGGGTTCGCGGTCGGCACGTTCGGCATGAACTTCCAGATGACGAATGCGCTGATGGCTCGCAACGAATTCGGACTCGGCGCCCAGACCTACGGCGTGCTGGGCTCGGTGATGGGGATCGGCTCGCTGTTCGGCGCGCTCCTGGCCGCGCGCCGCAAGGCGGCGCCGAGCCTGCGGTTCGTCGTCTGCTCGTCCCTGGTCTTCGCGCTGCTCATCGGCGTGTCCGGCCTGGCCCCGACGTATCACCTCTACGCGGTGGCGCTTCCGTTCGTCGGGCTGTCGGCGCTGGTCACCTTGACCTCGACGAACATGTACGTGCAGACCAGCGTCGACCCGCAGGTCCGCGGTCGCGTGATGGCGCTCTACATGACCGTCCTGATGGGCGGCACCCCGATCGGGTCCCCGCTGCTCGGCCTGCTCGCCGAGTGGCTCGGCCCGCGAGCGCCGCTCGTCGGCGGCGCGGTGATTCAGGCGCTGCTGATCGTCCTGGTGGTCGTGGTGGTGACACGAGTCGTCAGGCCCGCTCTCGATCAGCCGACGACGCCGGCGGCGATCAACTCCTCGGACGTCGTCGCCGGGTAGCCGAGCTCGGTCAGCAGGGCCCTACTGTGCTCGCCGAGGGCGGGCACGTCGCCCATTGCCAGTTCGACGCCGCGCAGACCCATCGGCGGCAGCAGGGCCCGCACCGGCCCGACCGGCGTCCCGACGGTACGCCAGCGGTCGCGCTCGGCCAGTTGAGGATGGTCGACGAGACCGGCCACATCGTTGAGGACGGCCGACGGCACCCCGGCGGCGTCGAGCCGGGATGCGAGCTCGGCGGCGCTGAACCGGGCCGTCTCCGCGGCCACCGCGGCGTCGCATTCCGGTCGATGCGCGACGCGGTCGGTGTTGGTGACGAACCGGGGGTCGTCGGCGACGTCGGGTCGACCGAAGACGTCGGCCATCAGGGTGCGCCAGCCGCGGTCGTTCTGGACGCCGATCAGGAGCCTGCCGTCGACGGTTGGGAACGAGTCGTACGGGACGATCGCGGCGTGGCCGAGTCCGTGGCGCGGAGTCTGCCGACCGGTGTGCATCTGGACGTACATCGGGTGCCCGATCCATTCGGCCGTCGCGTCGAACATCGACACGTCCACGATCCCGCCGCGACCGGTTCTTCCGCGCCGCAGCAACGCCGCCAGGATCGACTGCGCGAGGTACATGCCCGCGGCGATGTCCGACACCGGGACCCCGGTCTTGGCCGGCTCGTCCGGACTCCCGGTCAACGACACCAGGCCGGTCTCCGCCTGAATCAGGAGGTCGTAGGCCTTGCGGTCGCGGAGCGGGCCTGCGTCGCCGTAACCGGTGATGCTCGCGGCGACGAGCGCGGGGTGGTCCTGCGCCAGCCGAGCCGGGTCGAGCCCGAGCCGTGCCGCCGCCCCCGGAGCCGAGTTCTGCACGAAGACGTCGGCGCGGGCGATCAGCTCACGCGCGATCGCGACGCCGTCGACGGACTTGAGGTCGAGGGCGATCGACTCCTTGCCGCGATTGAGCCAGACGAAATGACTCGCCATGCCGTCGACGGCGGTGTCGTAGTTGCGGGCGAAGTCGCCTTCGCCGATGCGCTCGAGTTTGATGACCCTGGCTCCGAGATCGGCGAGGTGGCGGGTCGCGAGGGGAGCGGCGACGGCCTGCTCCAACGACACCACCGTCACGCCATCGAGGGGGAGTTCCGACATGAAGCACAGGCTAGACGACGTGCCGGGAGTGCCGGTCATTCCCGCTCGAGCATCCCGTCGACGTCGGGGCGAGGCGTTTCGGTAGCCTGCTCCGAGTGAGCAACACTGTGCGCGTCGAGTCCGTGAACACCCGAATCGCCCGAGAGCTCGGGGTCGCCGAGGGCCGGGTGGCCGCGGCCGTCGCCCTGCTCGACGGCGGGTCGACGGTCCCGTTCATCGCCCGCTACCGCAAGGAGGCGACCGGCAGCCTCGACGACGCCCAGCTCCGACTGCTCGACGAACGCCTCCGCTACCTGCGTGAACTCGACGAGCGTCGGGCGGCGGTCATCGCGTCCATCGAGGAGCAGGGCAAGCTGACCGACGAGCTCCGTGCCGCCCTGCTGAGCGCCGACACCAAGGCGCGCGTCGAGGACATCTACCTGCCGTACAAGCCCAAGCGTCGCACCAAGGCGCAGATCGCCCGCGAAGCAGGTCTCGAACCGCTGGCCGACGCGCTGCTCGCCGACCCGACGCTGATCCCCGACGAAGCGGCGGCCGAGTACGTGACCGGAGACGTCGCCGACGCCGCGGCGGCTCTTGACGGCGCGCGTCACATCCTGATCGAGCGGGCTTCCGAGGACGCCGAACTCGTCGGCGCGGTCCGGACCCGCTTCTGGGCGGAGGGCCGTCTGCGGACCGAGGTGCGCACGGGGGCCGAGGCCGCCGCGGCCGCCCAGAAGTTCCGCGACTACTTCGACTTCGCCGAGTCCCTCGACGCGATGCCGTCCCACCGTGTCCTCGCCGTCCTGCGCGGCGAGAAGGAGGAAGCGTTGTCGCTGACCTTCGACGGCGGCGAGGACGAGCCGTACCAGGCGCTCGTCGCGCAGACCCTCGGCGTCGACACGTCGACCCCGGGCGGCGCGTCCACCTGGCTGGCGGGCACCGTCCGGTGGGCGTGGCGCACCAAGCTGATGATCACCGCGACGATCGAGGCGCGCATGCGGCTCCGCCAGCGCGCGGAGGAGCAGGCGGTCGCGGTGTTCGCGACCAACTTGAAGGACCTGCTGCTCGCCGCGCCCGCAGGCACGCGCGCGACCCTCGGCCTCGACCCCGGCTTCCGGACCGGTGTGAAGGTGGCCGTCGTCGACGCGACCGGCAAAGTCGTCGACACGACCGCGGTGTTCCCGCACCAGCCGCAGAAGCAGTGGGACCGTGCGAAGGCCGAACTCGCCGCGCTCGTCCTGCGTCACGACGTCGAGCTGATCGCGATCGGAAACGGAACCGCGTCCCGCGAGACCGACGCGCTGGCCGCCGAACTCGTCGCCGAGATCGCGAAGAGCGGCGGACGGGCCCCGGCGAAGGCCGTGGTCAGCGAGGCGGGAGCATCGGTGTACTCGGCGTCGGAGTACGCCTCGCAGGAACTGCCGCAGCTCGACGTGTCGCTGCGTGGAGCCGTCTCGATCGCACGCAGGCTGCAGGATCCGCTCGCCGAACTCGTCAAGATCGACCCGAAGTCGATCGGCGTCGGCCAGTACCAGCACGACGTCGCCCCGGCGACCCTGGCCCGCAGCCTCGACGCCGTCGTCGAGGACGCGGTGAACGCGGTCGGCGTCGACCTGAACACCGCGTCGGCCCCGCTTCTCGCCCGGGTGTCGGGCGTGACTCCGGGGCTGGCGAACGCGATCGTCGCGCACCGCGACGAGGTGGGCGCGTTCGCCAGTCGCAAGGCGCTCCTGGACGTCCCGCGGCTGGGTCCGAAGGCGTTCGAACAGTGCGCGGGCTTCCTCCGCATCCGAGGCGGTGTCGACCCGCTCGACGCGTCCGGCGTGCACCCGGAGTCGTACCCGGTGGTCCGCAAGATCCTCGACGGGGCGGCCCGGCCGCTCGGCGAGATCATCGGCGACACGCGCACGCTGCGCGCGCTCAAGCCGGAGGCGTTCGCCGACGAGCGTTTCGGCGTCCCGACCGTCACCGACATCATCGCCGAGTTGGAGAAGCCCGGACGCGATCCGCGACCCGCATTCGAGACCGCGACCTTCGCGAGCGGCGTCGAGAAGGTGTCCGACCTCAAGCCCGGCATGGTCCTCGAGGGCGTCGTGACCAATGTCGCCGCATTCGGTGCGTTCATCGACATCGGCGTCCATCAGGACGGCCTCGTGCACGTGTCGGCGATGTCGGACAAATACGTCTCCGACCCGCACGACGTCGTCCGGTCGGGCCAGGTGGTCCGCGTGAAGGTGATGGAGGTCGACGTCGACCGCCAGCGCATCGGCCTGTCGCTGCGGCTCGACGACGAACCGGGTGACAAGGGCGTGAAGTCGGAGGGTCGCGGGCCTCGGTCGGGCAGACCGCGTGGGGGACAGAACCGAGGCGGCGGCCAGAACCGGGCAGGCGGCCAGAACCGCGGTCAGAGCCGGAGCGACCGTGACGGCGGCAGCGCGAGCGGTTCGATGGCGCAAGCGCTCCGGGACGCCGGTTTCGGTCGTTGAGTCGGATCTGGCATAGTTCGCCGGGTAAGCCGAACGCAGGGGGAGAGAACATGACACGACGCACACGGGGAGCATGGCTGGTCATCGCGGCGGCGCCGCTGGTGCTCGTGGCGTGCGGATCGGACGACTCGTCGACCGCGGCGCCGACGAGCACGACGTCGGAACAGTCGACATCCGCGGCCGCACCGACACGATCGGGGGCCGACGCGCACCCGTGTGCGGACGTGTCCGACGCGATCGAGGTGACCCACAAGCCGGGTGAGGCCCGGTTCGCGGTACCGAAGATCGACGGCTGGGAGCGCTTCAGTCAGATGGATTCGGACATCGTCCGGCTCATCATGGTCAACAGGTCGCTCATCGCGGACGAGTTCGCCCCGAACTTCACGATCACGGTCGAGAAGTCTCCGACCACCGGTCAGTCGGAGTTCGACCGCCAGGCCGCCGGGCTCCGGCGAGTCGTGAAGACCGACACGATCACGCGTGAGCCGGTGTCGTCGACCTGCGGATTCGACAGTCAGGTCTTCGACTACACGATGACCTCGCAGAACGGCGTCGACCTCGACGCCAGCGTCCTGGTCGTGTCGGTGCCGAACGAGTCGGGTGGCGGGACCACGGCGTCGGTCACGATGCAGACCTCCGATCCGTCGAACACCGAGTATCAGGCGGCGAAGAAGACTCTGTTCACCGGCTTCAGCGCTCGCCCCTGACGCATCGCCCCGGTATTCGTAGAACATCAGTGCGATTGTCCGGGTAGGGTGGACACCATGAAGAACACCCTGCTCAACGTCACGATCAACACGACAGACGCGCTCGGCCTCGCCCGTTGGTGGGCCGCGGCGTTCGACGGCGAGATCGTCGCCGAGAACGACGGCTGGTTCGTCATCGTCTCACTCGGTGAGGGTCGGACCGGGCTGGCCTTTCAGAGGGTCGACGACCCGGCTCAGGGCAATCGGATCCACTTCGACTTCGGCGTGGCCGATCGAGCGGAAGCGGTGACGAGGCTGGTCGACGCGGGGGCCGTCCTCGTCGCCGAACGGTCGATGCCCGAGTTCAGCTGGACCGTCCTCGCCGATCCGGAGGGCAACGAGTTCTGCGTCGCGACGCACCACTGACGCGCCGAAATTCGGTTGAGGGGTGGAATCCGACGACACTACTGTTGACGCTGCTATGACCACCGGACTCCGTCGCCCGAGCCGCGAACGTGATCGGACTTTCGCACACATCCTGCTGAACACCGCCGTCGCCAACGTCACCACCAGCTTCTTGTGGTTCGCGTTGACCTTCTGGATCTACCTGGAGACGCGCAACGTGATCGCCACGGGTGTGATCGGCGGCGGCTACATGCTCATCATCGCGATGGCGAGCATCGGATTCGGGACGGTCGTCGACAGGTTCCGCAAGCTCACCGTGATGCGAGTGTCGGCGGTGTTCACCCTCGTCATGTTCGTCCTCGCGGGCGTCGTGTTCGCGAGCATGCCCGCCGACGCCGCGGCGAGCATGACCTCCCCGTGGCTGTGGCTGTTCGCGATCTTTGTGTTGGTCGGCGCCGTGATCGAGAACATGCGCTCGGTGGCGCTCTCGACCACGGTCACCATCCTGATCGACGCCGACCGCAGGGACCGCGCCAACGGGTGGGTCGGCACTGTGCAGGGTCTGGCGTTCATGGTGACCAGCGTGTTCTCCGGCCTCGCCGTCGGATTCCTCGGCATGGGGTGGACGGTGGTGTTGTCGGTCGTGTTCGTGGCGGTCGGGCTGGCCCACCTGATGGTCGTGTCGCTGCCGGAGGAAGTCGAACCGGCCGCGTCCGACGCCGAGGGCGCCTTCGACCTGCGCGGGTCGTTCCGCGCGGTCCGGGCCGTCCCCGGACTGTTCGCGCTGATCCTGTTCTCCACGTTCAACAATTTCGTCGGAGGCGTCCACATGGCGCTGTTCGACCCATACGGGCTCGAACTGTTCTCCGTGCAGATGTGGGGTGTCGTGTTTGCGATCAGCGCGACCGGTTTCATGGTCGGCGGCGCCCTGGTCGCCAAGTTCGGGCTCGGCACGAACCCGATGCGGACGATGCTGATCGCCGTGATGGTGACCGGCGTGATCGGCGGCGCCATCACGCTTCGGGCGTCTCCCATGCTGTGCATCGTCCTCGCCTGGTTCTTCATGGCGATGTTCCCGGCCGTCGAAGCGGCCGAGCAGACCGTGATTCAGCGCGTCGTCCCGCTGCCGCGACAAGGTCGTGTGTTCGGCTTCGCCGGGGCTTTCGAAGCCGCGGCCGCCCCGGTGACGGCGTTCATCGTGGCCCCGATCGCCGAGAACATCGTCATCCCGTGGGCGGACGGCGACGGAGCGCGGGTGCTCGCGCCAGTGTTCGGCACCGGTCCGGCGCGCGGGATCGCACTGATCTTCCTCGTCGCGGGCGTCCTGACAGTTCTCGCCGCCGCGGTCGCGTTCCGGACGCCCGTCTACCGGACGGTGTCGGCCGAATACCGGGCGGGCGCCGACGCCGAGTCGGTGTCGGATGCGATCGACTCCGTCACAACTCGTCCGACGACACCAGACGTCGTCGAGCCGACAGGAGCGTGACCTCGGGTCGGGAGGCGGCGTGCCGTTCGAGGGTGTCGAGCATCTCGGTGACGTGCGCGGCGTCGGCGCTGACCACGGCGACGCCGACGCCCGAGCGCCGATGGAGGTCGAGATGATCCGTCTCCGCGACGGAGACGGAGTACTTGCGGCGGATCTCGGCGACGATCGGGCGGATGACCGAACGCTTCTCCTTGAGGGAGTGGACGTCGCCGAGAAGGAAGTCGAATTCAAGAGTACCGATCCACATGGGATCGCCGACTCTACCTGACGCGTGCCCCGATCGGATAGAGACTGTTCGCGAGGGACTTCTTCGCCGCCACGTTCGCGCGGACGGCGTCGACGCCGAATCCGCCGGCGGTCGGGCGCGGCGGTGGTTCGGTCGCGCCGCCGGACACCACGGTCCACCGCGATCCGACGTCGACGAGGGCCTGGTGTTTGGTCGCGTAGTAGTCCGGGCTGGCGGCGATCGCGACGCCGGAGTCGCCCGCGGCGGCGGCCAGCATGTGCGGGTGATAGCGCGTCGACAGCCACGTCCCTCGGTTCACCGGCAGACCGTCGCGCCACAGGTTCCGGAACGGGATCACCGCTGCGCCGTCGATGCGGTCACCGAGCATCGTCGGGATCGTGTAGTCGTGTCCCGGGATGCATTCGACGACCGTCACGTCCCGGCCGGGGACATCCCATGCGTCGAGGGTGTCGCGGACGAACGACACGAGCGCCTCGGTCCCGGCGAGTCCGCCCCAGGCGAACGCGTCGGTCAGGTCGCTCTGCGCGCACAAGACCACTCCCGACCCGGACGGCGGACGCTGTGTTCGGGCGACGGCGGGCGAGAGCCACGCGTCGTCGCCGGTCCGCGACAGCCCGGGGGCCCCGGCGAGCAGATCGAACGACGGTTCGTCGCGGACGTCGAGGACGTCGAATCGAGCGGCGGCGTCGAGCAGCGCCTCGCCCGCGGCCCCGGGGGCCGCCGGGGTGAGGCCCGCGCCCGTCGCCACCGTGCGTGCGCCGGTCTGCGCCGCGACGGCCGACATCGCCGTCACCAGCGCCACGTGGTGGGGCCAGACCGCGTTGACGTAGCCGCCGCCGACGAGGTGGATCGTCCCGGCCCGCAGGAGCAGTTCGATCCCGGCGTCGTTGCGGGGCGATGCTCCGAGCCTGCTCGCCGTGTCGGACACCCACGCCCAGGGGGCGCCGGGATCCACCTCGACCGCGTCGGGCGAGTTCGCGTGGCGGACGAGTTCCCACAGGGTGTCGACGAAGACGGCTCGCCGGTTCGCGTGCCCGAGGAGAAGCGACGCCTGGCCCGGACGCGGGGAGTCGACGACGACGCGGGCCGTCGGACGGCGCCGCGCAATGTGCCGGAGCCACGCCTCGGTGATCAGCTCGTCGCCGTAATTGGGGAATCCCGCGGTCGTGACGAGATAGATCAGATCGGCCGAGTCGATGCGTGAGCGCACTCTGGCGCGCACCGACCGGGTGCGCCGTCGCAGGTCGGAGAGATCGGGTGCCATGTCGTCAGTTGTCGGTGTCGCCGAGGAGAGTCGCGACGTGGTCGGGCACGAACTTCGACAGCGATCGCGGCGGCCGGTGATAGCTGCCGGTCGCGATCGGCTTCTTCGGCAGCTTCACCCGAGGCCGTTCGACGTGCGTGTACGGGATCGTCGACAGCATGTGCGAGATCATGTTGAGCCTGGCGTTCTTCTTCCGATCCGATTCGACGACGTACCACGGGCTCGACGACGTGTCGGTATGGACCATCATCTCGTCCTTGGCCCGCGAGTAGTCCTCCCAGCGGTACACCGACTCCAGGTCCATCGGCGACAGCTTCCACTGTCGGACCGGATCGTCGCGGCGCGCGCGGAAACGGCGGAGCTGTTCGTCGTCGGACACCGAGAACCAGTACTTGCGCAGGAGGATCCCGTCGTCGATGAGCATCTGCTCGAAGATCGGCGTCTGCCTCAGGAAGCGGGTGTGCTCCTCGGGGGTGCAGAATCCCATCACCTTCTCGACGCCCGCCCGGTTGTACCAGGAGCGATCGAAGAGGACGATCTCGCCGGTCGTCGGCAGCTTCTCGACGTACCGCTGGTAGTACCACTGGCCGCGTTCTCTGTCGGTCGGCGCGGGCAGCGCCTCGACGCGACATATGCGCGGGCTCAGGTACTCGGTGATGCGTTTGATGGCTCCGCCCTTGCCCGCGGCGTCACGTCCCTCGAAGATCACCACGACGCGGGCGCCGGTCTCTTTGACCCACTCCTGCAGGGCGACCAGTTCGGTCTGTAGGCGGAACATCTCCGCCTCGTAGATGCCCTTCGTCAACTTGTTCGCCGGGACGGGTGCCGGATTCTTCGCCATGCCGACGATCTTAGGGTGTGTCTCGCGGTGCTCACTTGCCTTCGGTCGCTGGAGTGGCGGTGAGTCGCAGCCCGATCGTCGAATCCTTGACGTTGGTCAGGCGCAGACTGTCGCCGTCGACCTCGGCGGTGACGTCGCCGTCGAGCACGGCGAGGACGGCTCGTTCGACGTCCGTGACCTCGGGTGCGCACATCTTGCGGGTGGTCGCGATGGCGCCGAATCTGATGGTCTGGTCGCTGCCCGACCCGGTCACCGTCGCGTCGGAGCGCATCTGATTGCATCCGGTGAAGCCGGTGAAGACGCCGTCGCCGCCGATACGGAGGGTCGGCTTGACGCGGTCGAGGACCGCCGAACTCTCGACGGCCTCGTTGCGGACCAGTGCCGTGACGGTCCACGTGGTGCCCGCGATCGCGCGGGTCACCCGTTCGTTGAGGGAGATCCGCTGGTCGCCGCGGGTGAGCGTCAGGGTGCGGCTGTCGAGTGACCAGGTCAGCGGTTCGCCGAACAGTTTCGTGATCCACGCGTCGACGGTGTCGTGCGGCGGTGGGCACGCCATCATCGTCCCGACCATCGGCCCGACGGTCATCGTGTCTCCGTCGAAGGTGGCGGTGCCGCCCTGCCCGTTGCAGCCGCCGTTCACGCTGATCTGGCCGTTCTCGCCGAACGCGACGGTGAGCGGTCCGCCGCCGGGCACCACCCGATCGGTCGCCTCGTCCGACACGTAGGTCTTGCCGACGAGGGCGGCCGGGTCGGAGGTCGAACCCGACGAGTCCGATCCGCACGCGGCGAGCGCCAATGACGCCGCCGCCACGAGGGCGAGCACGGGCAGCAGTCGGACTCGAACGGCATGGCGGCGATCGCGTGGGTGTTCCATGAGGCCACGGTAGTTCAGCCGGACCGGCCCCGCGGTGGACGCGCCGCGTACGGTAGATCACGATCGGACACCAGAACCACGTGAGGAACAGGTAGCTAGTGGGTAAGTTCTCGAACGCCATGTGGCGCCTGCTCGGCGCTCAGGCGTCGCGCAACCAGTCGCAGTCCATCTCGTTGATCGAGAAGTCGCACGACGAACAGTCGTGGGCGAAGGAACTCAAGGACGACGAGTTCGCCGACGCCGCGGCCGACCTCGAGATCGACACCGTCGACGGTCGCGCCAAGTTCCTCGCGTTGATCCGTGAGGCGGGTGAGCGCGCGGTCTCGATGACGCCGTTCGACGTCCAGCTGCAGGGCGCGCTCCGCATGCTCGACGGTGACGTCGTCGAGATGGCGACCGGTGAGGGCAAGACGCTTGCGGGTGCGATCGCCGCCATCGGATACGCGCTCGGCGGCAAGCACGTCCACGTGGTCTCGGTGAACGACTACCTCGCAGGTCGTGACGCCGAGTGGATGCGTCCGCTCTATGACGTCTTCGGTGTCACTGTCGGTGCGATCTCGGAGCACTCCACGCGCGACGAGCGCCGCGAGGCGTACGCCTGCGACGTCACGTACGCGTCGGTCAACGAGATCGGGTTCGACGTGCTCCGCGATCAGCTCGCGCTGCACGAGGACGAGCTCGTGGCCCCGGAGCCCGAGGTGGTGCTCGTCGACGAGGCCGACTCGGTGCTCGTCGACGAGGCGCTCGTGCCGTTGATCCTGGCGGGATCGACCGAGGCCGACACGCCCAACACCGCGATCCACGAAGTGGTGTCGCACCTGAAGTCCAAGCACTACGAGGTCGACACCGACGGGCGCAACGTGTCGCTCACCGAAGAGGGCGCGCGCTTCGTCGAAGACACCCTCGGCGGAATCGACATCTACGGCGACGAGCACGTCGGCACCACGCTCGTGCACGTCAATGTCGCGCTGTACGCGTACTACCTGCTCGAACGCGACGTCCACTACATCGTGCGCGACGGGGGAGTCCACCTGATCAACGCGTCGCGCGGGCGTGTGGCGCGACTGCAGCGCTGGCCCGACGGCGTTCAGGCCGCGGTCGAGTACAAAGAGGGCCTCAAGCCGACCGCGTCGGGCGAGGTGATCGACACCATCACCGTGCAGGCGCTCATGGGTCGCTACCCGACGGTCGCCGGCATGACCGGCACCGCGATCGCGGCGGGCGAGCAGTTCCGCCAGTTCTACGGTCTCGGGGTCTCGCAGATCCCGTCCAACATGCCGAATGTCCGCGAGGACGAGCCCGACCGCGTCTACGACAACAAGGCCAACAAGATGGAGGCCGTCGTCGACTACGTGAAGGAGGTCCACGAGACCGGTCAGCCGGTCCTCATCGGCACCCACGACGTCGCGCAGTCCGAGGAGCTCGCCTACTTCCTCGAGCGCGCGGGCATCGCCTCCGTCGTCCTCAACGCGAAGAACGACCGGGAGGAGGCGGCGATCATCGCCGAGGCCGGTCGCAAGGACGCGGTCACCGTCTCGACACAGATGGCCGGTCGCGGCACCGACATCCGCCTCGGCGGTTCGGACGGCGACGACGAGGCGCGCGACGAGGTCGTCGAGCTCGGTGGACTGTGCGTGGTCGGCACCGGCCGGTACGACACCGAACGCCTCGACAATCAGCTTCGCGGCCGCGCCGGACGTCAGGGCGATCCGGGTCGCTCGGTGTTCTTCTCCAGCCTCGAGGATCCGCTCGTCACCAAGAATCAGACGCACCTGCGCGAACTTCATCCCGACGACAGCGACGGTCTCATGGGTCCGCGCGGCGTCGAGATCGTGCAGCAGGCCCAGCGGATCGCCGAGGGCGCGATGCTGCAGCTGCACGCCAACACCTGGAACTTCAACGCCCAGGTCAACGAGCAGCGCAACTCGATCGTCCGACGCCGCATGGCGATCCTGAAGACCGACAAGGCGTTCACTGATCTCAAGGAGCTCGAGGCCGAGCGGTACGAGGAACTGTCGGAGACGGTGAGCGACGAGGTCCTCGGCGACGTCGCGCGCCAGATCGTGCTGTTCCACCTCGACCGCGCGTGGGCCGACCATCTGGCGTACGTCGCCGACGTGCAGGCCAGCATCCACCTGCGCGCACTCGGCCAGCAGAGCCCGCTGGAGGAGTTCCACAAGCTGATCTTCGCCGAGTTCACGAAGCTCGTCGACGAGGCGATGGCCGGTGCGCGCGAGACCTTCACGACCGCCGCGATCACCGCGGACGGCCTCGACCTCGACGACGCCGACATGCACCGCTCGACGATGACGTGGACCTATCTCGTGCACGAGAACCACTTCGCGTCCGCGGGCGCGCAGGCGGTGCAGGGGATCGTGGGCATCTTCCGGTGACCGACGAGCCGTCGACGGCCGCCGGGCCGCCGGAGAAGAGCGACGCGGTCTGGACCGTCCCGAACGCGCTCAGCGTTCTGCGTTTGGCGTTGATCCCGGTCTTCATCTGGCTCCTCATGGTCGAGGAGTCGGCCGGCTGGGCGTTCGTCGTGCTCTTCGTCTCCGGTGTCACGGACTGGCTCGACGGCAAGCTCGCGCGCTGGCTCGGCCAGTCGTCCAAGCTGGGCGCGTTGCTCGACCCGGCGGCCGACCGTCTGTACGTGATCGTCATCCCGATCTGCTTCGGCCTGCGGGAATTCGTGCCGTGGTGGTTGATCGGGCTGATCGTCGGGCGCGACGTGCTGTTGTTCGCGACGGCCCCGCTGTTGAAGTCCCGCGGCGTCACCGCGCTGCCGACCCTGTACATCGGCAAGGCTGCGACCTTCGCCCTGATGAGCTCGTTCCCGTGGCTCCTCGCGGGCCAGATCGACGGGCTCGTCGGGACCATCACCTACCCGATCGGCTGGGCCTTCCTGATCTGGGGGGTCGCACTGTACGTGTGGTCGCTGGTCCTGTACTGGATCCAGACGGTGTCGGTCGTGCGGACGATGCCCCCGGTTCGTGCATGAGTTTCGTCCCTGCCGCGCCCGCGACGCCGTGCGGACGATAGAGTTCTGACGTCACGTCGGGGGAGCATCTCGCGGCGTCCGTTGTCCCTGTGAAGCAGAGAGGGGTGTCCGCGTGAGCGACACGAAGATCCCGGAGAACTTGAAGTACACCGCCGAGCACGAGTGGATCTCGAAGGTCGGCGACAAGACCGTCCGCGTCGGCATCACCGACTTCGCACAGGACGCACTCGGCGACGTCGTCTTCGTCCAGCTGCCCGACGTCGACTCCGACGTCGAGGTCGGCGAGTCGTTCGCCGAGGTCGAGTCGACCAAGAGCGTGTCCGACATCTTCGGTCCCCTCGAGGGAACCGTCTCGGCGGCCAACGACGAACTCGACGGTGCGCCCGAACTCGTCAACTCGTCGCCGTACGAGGACGGCTGGTTGGTGGAGATCACCGTCGCCGACGACGTCGACTTGGACGCGGTCCTCGACGATCTGCTCGACGCCGCGGGCTACGCCGCGGCGATCGCGGGCTGACGGCCGGACAAAACTGAACGATTGGCTAACGATCCGTCACGTCAGCGTTGACGAACCCTCACCTTGTCGGTGGAGACGGATATGATGACCAGTGTTCGTTCATTCACACCCGACCAGGGATGTGAATGAACACAAACCG
This sequence comes from Gordonia spumicola, assembly GCF_009932475.1. Classification (GTDB taxonomy): domain Bacteria; phylum Actinomycetota; class Actinomycetes; order Mycobacteriales; family Mycobacteriaceae; genus Gordonia; species Gordonia spumicola. The sequence goes on along the minus strand of NZ_BJOV01000005.1, from coordinate 1,339,703 downwards.
GTAGGTTCAGACATGACTGTCGGACCTGCCAGCAAGTAGTCGTTTCAGCGTCGAAACGCGATCTGTTGAACACGAATAGGCGAAGTGTCCGCTCCGGTCCCGGGGATCTCGGGAACGACGGACACGGTGGTTAAGGAGATGTGGTGACCGGTAACGACAACGGTTTTGAGGCGCCCGTGGAGACGACTTCGGTCTTCCGCGAGGAGTACATCAAGGAGATCGACGCTCCGGCGACGACGGCCGAGCCCGCAGACACCGGTGTGGAACGACTCTCGCCCGGAACTGCGCTGCTGGTGGTCAAGCGTGGCCCCAATGCGGGATCGCGATTCCTGCTCGACCAGGCCGCGACGTCGTCGGGTCGTCATCCCGACAGCGACATCTTCTTGGACGATGTGACCGTCAGCCGCCGTCACGCGGAGTTCCGCCGCGACGGCGACGACTTCCAGGTCGTCGACGTCGGCAGCCTGAACGGCACCTACGTCAACCGTGAGCCGGTCGACACCGCGACCCTGGCGAACGGCGACGAGGTCCAGATCGGCAAGTTCCGTCTGGTCTTCCTCGCGGGACCCCGCGCAGGGGAAGCGTGAGCGCTTCGCCCGCACGCTCGGACGCCGCAGGCGATCCGGCGATGTCCATCGGGGCGGTCCTGGCGGTCCTCAGCGAGGACTTCCCGGACGTCACGATCTCGAAGATCCGCTTCTTGGAGGCGGAGGGTCTGGTGACCCCGGAGCGCGCTCCGTCGGGTTACCGGCGTTTCAGCAATTCGGACTGTGAGCGCCTGCGTTTCGTCCTGACGGCGCAGCGGGATCGGTATCTGCCGCTGAAGGTGATTCGCGAGCAGCTCGACGCGATCGACAGCAAGACGTCCGACGCCGCGGGCGGCGCGCGTCTGCTGTCCTCGGCGCGGACCGCGGTCGCGCCTGCGACGGACTTCGCGTCGCGTGGCGGCCGGGTCGACCGCGAGTCGCTCATCGAGCGGACCGGCGTCGACTCGGCATTCATCGCCGAGCTGATGCGCAACGGTCTGCTGTCGTCGGGGCCGGGCGGATTCTTCGACGAGGACGCGGTTCGTCTCGTCGAGGCCGCCGCCGCACTGGCGAACTTCGGCGTGGAGACACGCCACCTTCGCGCATTCAAGGTGAGTGCCGACCGTGAGGCCGGACTCGTCGCACAGATCGCGGGCCCCATCGCCAAGGGCAAGGGCACCGGTGCTCGTGACCGCGCCGAGGAGTTGGTGCGCGAGATGGCCGCGCTGTCGGTCACCCTGCACACCCAGCTCGTCAAGGCCGCGGTCCGCACCGCGCTCGATTAGGGTCCGCAGTCGACTGGCCGCGACAGGCGGCCGTGAGGAGGCCCCGAGATGGGCGAGATGCGAATCGTGGGCATTCGAGTGGAGCCCCCACAGAACCAGCCGGTACTGCTGCTGCGCGAGGTCGCCGGGTCCCGGTACCTGCCGATCTGGATCGGTCAGAGCGAGGCGGCCTCCATCGCGCTGGAACAGCGCGGTGTCGAGCCTCCGCGTCCGCTCACACACGACTTGATCGTCGAACTGGTGACGTCGTTCGGCCGTACCCTCGTCGAGGTGCGGATCGTCGACATGCAGGAGGGCACGTTCTACGCCGAGATGGTGTTCGACGGCGACGTCGTGGTCCAGGCGCGTCCCTCCGACGCGATCGCCGTCGCGATGCGTGCCAAGGCTCCGATCGTGGCGTCGGACGAGGTGCTCGACGACGCGGGCCTGCTGATCCCCGAGGAGGACGATTCGGCGGCCGCGGACGAGGACGACGCGTCGAGTGACGATGCGGTCGAAGCGTTCCGTGAGTTCCTCGATCAGGTGTCTCCCGAAGACTTCCTCGGCCCCGAGTCTCCCCAATAGTCGCCACTCGAGTCACACGAGTAACACCAGCCTCATTGGTAACGGAATAGTCACATCTGAACCTAAAGTTGAGGTTTACGGTGTGTTGCGTTGATCGAGGCTTCCGGGGGCCCTAATTTCATTCCCAGCACCGAAGCAGTTCGCTTCGGGATTCACGCAGACCGCGTGCGGGCGTACCCTTGTCAGAGGGGGCGCGCGAAGCGGTCCTGTTCACGAGGGAGTGTCACCGTGGGCGATATGCCGTCCGATCGTCGGTCAGATGCCGTCACCGAGCCCGTGCAGGGCGGTCTCGACGACATTGCTCCGGGCCTGTTCCCGAACGACACGATTCCCGACGAACTAGTCGGCTACCGCGTGCCGACCGCCTGCCAGATCGCCGGCATCACCTACCGTCAGCTCGACTACTGGGCGCGCACGCAGCTCGTCGTTCCATCGATCCGCGGTGCGGGCGGATCGGGGACGCAACGCCTGTACTCGTTCAAGGACATCCTGGTCCTCAAGATCGTCAAGCGACTCCTCGACACCGGCATCTCGCTGCAGAACATCCGCGTCGCCGTTGATCACCTCCGCAAGCGCGGCGTGGAAGACCTCGCGCGCATCACCCTCTTCTCCGACGGGACCACCGTCTACGAGTGCACGTCCGCCGAGGAGGTCGTCGACCTCCTCCAGGGCGGACAGGGTGTCTTCGGCATCGCGGTCTCCGGTGCCATGCGCGAACTCACCGGCACCATCTCCGACTTCCCGGCCGAACGCGCCGACGGCGGCTTCAGCGAGGAGTCGCCGGAAGACGAACTCGCCGCCCGCCGCAAGAACCGCTCCCAGAAGACCGGTTAGCAGCGCGATGCCACAAAAGTCGCGCGGCGGTCTTGGTTGAACCAGGACGCCGCGTGACTTTTGTGGCTTTCTGCTATCGCGGGGCGGCGGTGCCGTTCGATCTCAGCGGACGATGAACTCCGAGGCGGAGATGTACTCCCGCAGGTTCGCTTCGTCGCAGGTGTAGGCGGGAAATGCGAGTATGTGCGACGTTCTGCCGTTCCTGAGTATGGAGTACTCCGTGCTGGTTCCATACGTGTTGCGTGCGTAGTCGGACAGGAGCCATGCGGTTTCGCCGGAGGGAAGAACACCCTTGCGTGGCACGCCGGTGAACTCGTAATTCGATTCGCCTGTCTGGATGCCCACGGCGAGGTCGTGCGGAATCCCCGTGATCGCTATCTGCTGGACGACGCGTGCGTCGTCGCCGTTGGCGGATCGCGAGTCGGCACAGCCGGGTTCCCGCAGCGGGCTGGCCTCGGCGGGCTCGCATCTCACAACGAACAAGAGCTGCGACCCACCGGGCTTCTCTTCGCATGTGTCGAGGCTGACCACGTCGCGGTACCGCTTCACCAGACGACGGGCATCGTTTGAGTACACGTGAACCGCTTCCTTGCCCTCGCCGGGCTTGCCGAAACGCCATTCGTCGATCTTCGCGGAGATCGGATCCGAGAACACGATGCCGACGACGGTCAGAATAGCGAGTGCTCCCGCCACGATGGCGACGGCGAACGACCTGAATCTGCTTCTGCGACGTCTACCGCCACCCGGTGGGCCGACCGGTGCAGGGGGCCCACTCGGCGCGTACGGGGCGGGGCCGAACGGAATCTGCCCGCGGGGCGGCGGAGAAGACGACATTTGGGGAACGGTAGAGGTAGTGCAGGCGCGCGACTAGAGGCCGAACAGTGGAACGTGTGAGTACGACGGGACAGGCGTTCGTCGATCGCGGATCTATCCGCGCACCTTGGTATCCTGTCCGTGCGCCGCTACGCCGCGGGAGAGCGTCGTCCGATCATCTCGGACGGCCGCCGAAGGAGCAACACCTCTCCGTCAAACTCTCAGGCACCCGGGACCGTGGCAACTGCCGGCGTCTCTGGAAAGTGACGGGTCGACCCGTCCGCCCACGGTGAAAGGCCGCGGTCACCCGCAGCCGAATCTCTCAGGCGTCGCTCGCGACACGACAGAGGGGGAGGACCGGTGTCCGGGCGCGGTGCTCGGACCGACATAGATAGGTCCCTTCGTGTCGGACACGTCCCTGCCGAATTCCGCTCCGTCTTCACCGTTCTCCCAGCGTCACCTCGGCCCGGACGGCGCCGAACTCGCGAAGATCCTCGACGTCCTCGGCGTGTCCTCGCTGAACGAACTCGCTGCCGACGTCGTGCCCGCGACGATCGCCGACGGCGTCGACGCCGACGGCATCCCGACCGGTCTCGACGCGCTGCCCGCGCCGCTCAGCGAGGCGGCCGCGACGGCGGCGATGCGCGAACTCGCGAACCGCAACGTCGTCGCCCGGTCGATGATCGGCCTCGGCTACTACGACACGCACACGCCCGCGGTCATCAAGCGCAGCATCCTCGAGAATCCCGCCTGGTACACGGCCTACACGCCGTACCAGCCGGAGATCAGCCAGGGCCGCCTCGAGGCGCTCCTCAACTTCCAGACGATGGTCGCCGACCTCACCGGAATGGAGGTCGCGAACGCCTCGATGCTCGACGAGGGCACCGCCGCGGCCGAGGCGATGACACTGCTGCGCCGTGCGGGCAAGTCGAAGTCGCCGCGCGTCGTCGTCGACGCCGATCTGTTCCCGCAGACGCGCGCCGTGATCGAGACGCGCGCGGAACCGCTCGGCATCGAGGTCGTCGAGGCGCGGCTCGATCCGACCGCCGACGACGCCGGCCTCCCGGAGGGCGACTTCTTCGGCGTCATCTTCCAGACGCCGGGCGCGTCCGGCGTGATCGTCGACTCCGCACCGATTATCGCCGCGGCCCACGAACGGGGCGCTCTCGTCGCCGCAGGCGTCGACCTGCTCGCCGCGACCCTGGTGACCGCGCCGGGCGAACTCGGTGCGGACGCCTGCTTCGGCACCACGCAGCGGTTCGGCGTCCCGATGGGCTTCGGCGGACCGCATGCGGGCTACCTCGCCGTCCCCACCAAGGTGACGCGTCAGCTGCCCGGTCGGCTCGTCGGCGTGTCGAAGGACGCGGACGGCAACCTCGCCTACCGCCTCGCGCTGCAGACCCGCGAGCAGCACATCCGCCGCGAGAAGGCGACGTCGAACATCTGCACCGCCCAGGTGCTGCTGGCGATCATCGCCGCGATGTACGCGTCGTACCACGGGCCAGACGGCCTCAAGGCGATCGCACAGCGCGTCCACGGCCACGCCGCGGACATCGCCGACCGCCTGACCGCCGCCGGACTGACGGTGGAGCACGCGTCGTTCTTCGACACCGTCCAGGTGTTCGCGCAGGGCCGCGCCGCCGGCATCGTCGCCGCGGCCAAGGCCCACGGCGTCAACCTGCGCCAGGTGGACGCGGACCGGGTGAGCATCGCCTGCGACGAGACCACCACCGACGCCGACATCGCGGCCGTCCTCGACGCCTTCGGCGCCGGCGCCGCTCAGCCGACGACGTTCTCGACGCCGATCGAGAACCGCACCAGCGCGTACCTCGAGCACGAGGCGTTCCACGCCTACCGCACCGAGACCGCGATGCTGCGTTACCTGCGCGAACTGTCCGATAAGGACATCGCCCTCGACCGCAGCATGATCCCGCTCGGCTCGTGCACCATGAAGCTCAACGCGGCCACCGAGATGGAGCCCATCACCTGGCCCGAGATCGGCGGCCTCCACCCGTTCGCGCCGCTCGGCGACACCGAGGGCATGCGTGAGCTCATCACCACCCTCGAGAGCTGGCTCGTGGCCGTCACCGGCTACGACCGCGTGAGCCTGCAGCCCAACGCCGGCTCGCAGGGCGAGTACGCGGGTCTGCTCGCGATCCGCAACTACCACCGCTCGCGTGGCGACGAGGCACGCGACGTGTGCCTGATCCCGTCGAGCGCACACGGAACCAACGCCGCGTCGGCCGTCATGGCCGGCATGCGCGTGGTGGTCGTCGCCAGCCGCGACACCGGCGACGTCGACATCGACGACCTGCGCGCCAAGATCGACAAGCATCGCGATCAGCTCGCCGCGATCATGATCACGTACCCGTCCACGCACGGCGTGTTCGAGGACGAGGTGACCGACATCTGCAATGCCGTCCACGAGGCCGGCGGCCAGGTGTACGTCGACGGAGCCAACCTGAACGCCATGGTCGGTCTCGCGCGTCCGGGCCAGTTCGGCGGCGACGTCTCGCACTTGAACCTGCACAAGACGTTCTGCATCCCGCACGGCGGCGGCGGCCCCGGCGTCGGACCGGTCGCGGTGCGTGAGCACCTCGCACCGTTCCTGCCGAGCCACCCGCTCGCATCCGAACTCGACCAGACCGGCGTGACGATCTCGGCCGCACCGTACGGTTCCGCGTCGATCCTGCCGATCACGTACGCGTACATCGCCATGATGGGCGCGGAGGGTCTGCGTGCGGCATCGCTGACGGCCATCGCTTCGGCCAACTACATCGCTCGACGTCTGAGTGAGTACTACCCGATCCTGTACACGGGCGAGAACGGCTGGGTCGCCCACGAGTGCATCCTCGACCTGCGCGAGCTGTCGAAGGAGAGCGGTGTGAGCGTCGACGACGTCGCCAAGCGTCTCGCCGACTACGGCTTCCACGCGCCGACCATGAGCTTCCCGGTGGCCGGCACCCTGATGGTCGAGCCGACCGAGAGCGAGAACCTCGCCGAGATCGACGCGTTCATCGACGCGATGATCAAGATCCGCGGCGAGATCGAGAAGGTCGCCGACGGCACGTGGGCCGTCGACGACAATCCGCTCGCGGGCGCGCCGCACACCGCCGAGAGCCTGGTCGGCGAGTGGAACCACGGCTACGACCGGATGACCGCCGTGTACCCGAACGGACTCCCGTCATCGGGCGCACGCCCGAAGGTGTGGCCGTCGGTCCGCCGCATCGACGGCGCGTTCGGCGACCGCAACCTCGTGTGCAGCTGCCCGCCGCTCGACGCGTTCGCCGAGTAAGGGCCGCGTCAGGCCGCCGAGGTGCGCACCGCGACGCCGCGGGCCGCGAGCAACGGCGTCACGTCGTCGACGATGCGGGCCAGAGCCGCGGCGTCCGGGCCGCGGAGGGTCACGCCGTCGGCGACGTGTGCCGCCGACACGTCGCCGAGGAGCGACGCGAGTGTCGCGACCGTTCCCGGGTGGACGATGACGCCGGTGCGTGTGCCTGCGGACCATCCCGGATGGTCGGCGGCGTATTCGGCGTATGCGTTGGCGACGGTGTCGGACACGTGCACGTCGAGGTCGACGAACACCGGACGTGACGACCGCGACGTCGCCTGGGCGGCCTGGCCGAGGCTGCCGGTGCGCACGCGTTTCACCGGGGCGTCGTCGGATGAGGTGATCTCCACCCAGTCGGACGAGTCGGATTGGACGGCGATGCGGAGCGCTGGGGTCGTCGTCATGAAGGGTTCTCCTGTTCTAGGCGGTGGAAACGGCTGCGGTGGAAGACGAGCGGGCCCGACTCGGGGCTCGTGAAGTGGTTGGTGACGGCGAGCAGCGCGATCACGTGATCGCCCGCGGGCACTATGCGGTGCACCCGGGTGTGGAAGCCCGCGGCGACGCCGTCGATGTGGACGGCCCCGGCGTCGGTCGACGTCCAGTCGATGCCGTCGAATCGTTCGGTCGCCGGACGTCGCAGCAGGTCGGCGACCGCCGACTGGTCGTCGGCCAGCACGCTGACTCCCCAGTCCTCGACACCGCGCAGGACCGGCAGTGTCGTCGACGTGCGGGCGATGTTGACCGACACGAGCGGCGGATCGAGGGAGACGGAGGTGAACGACGACGCGACGATGCCTGCCGGGCCGTCCGGCCCGAGCGCCGCGACCACGACGAGGCCGGACGGGTACTGTCCGAACACACGTCGCAGGGCGGCGTGGTCGCTGGGGGCCTGGCGAGCGAGGATGGCGGTCATATCAGTCCTGACTTCCTGTCATCTCGGCCGGATCAGCGGCCTGCGGGGACGAATGGATTGCCTGCGGAGGCCCGGGTGCGCGGCCGCCCGTCGTCGAAGAGCCCACGCCGGGTCAGTTCGGGGATCACGCCTTCGCCGAACCAGTACAGCTCCTCCAGGTGGGGGTATCCGGAGAGCACGAACTCGTCGATTCCGGCCGCCGTGTACTCGGCGATGAGGTCGGCGACCTCGCCGTGTGATCCGACGAGCGCCGTACCCGCGCCGCCACGGACGAGGCCGACGCCCGACCACAGGTTCGGGACGATCTCCAGGGCCCGGGGGTCGCGCCACGAGCCGTCGGCCCGGTGCGTCGCGTGCAGGTCTCGCATCGCGGCCTGACCGACCGACTCGCTGCGTCCCAGGCCGTCCTGCACGTGGCCGACGGTGTCGTCGTCGAGGGCCGACAGGAGACGTCCGGCCTCCGCCCACGCCTGCTCCGCGGTGTCGCGGGTGATCACGTGCAGCCGGACGCCGAATCGGACGGTCCGTCCTTGCGCGGCGGCGAGTCCCCGTATCCACTCCACCTTCTTCGCGACGGCGGCGGGCGGCTCGCCCCACGTCAGGTACACGTCGGTGTGACGCGCGGCCACCACGCCGGCCTCCGGCGACGATCCGCCGAAGTAGATGGGCGGCACCGGGTCGGGGAGCGTGGCGAGGGTGGCGTCGTCGACGGTGATGTGCTCACCGTGATGAGTGACGGTCTCGCCCGCCCAGAGGCGTCGGACGACGCTCAGGAACTCGTCGGTCCGAGCGTAGCGGGCGGCCTTGTCCAGATGATCGCCGTATGCGCGTTGTTCGGCCGACTCGCCGCCGGTGACGACGTTCAGCAGCAGCCGTCCGGGCGCGTGCTTGTCGAAGGTCGCGGCCATCTGCGCGGCGAGCGTCGGGCTCACCAGCCCGGGGCGGAACGCGACGAGGAAGCCGAGACGCTCGGTCTCGCGGGCGACCATCGCCGTCGTCAGCCAGGCGTCCTCGCACCACGCGCCCGCCGGGGTGAGCGCCGCGGTGAAGCCGAAGTCGTCGGCCGTCCTCGCGATCGACGACAGGTATCCGATCGACGCGTCGCGGTCGCCGCGCGCGATCCCGGCGGGCAGACCGTGGCCGCCGCCGACGATGAATCGGGAGTCGCCGTACGTCGGCAGAAACCAGTGGAGCTTGAGAGACATGACTTCCTTCTAGAGCGTTCCATGACTGGGCGGCGTGCGGCGATCGAGCGCCCACCTGCCCAGATGCTGGACCTTCCAGCGTTCGGGGTCGTGCAGAGTGTGGGTGCGCGCGTCGCGCCAGTGCCTCGACAGGTTGGCAGCCGAGGAAGCCGCACGGGTGCCGCCGATGTCGAACAACTCCGATCCGACCCGCCGAGCGGCCCGACCGGCGGCGACCTTCGCCGCCGCCGTCGCGAGCGCCGCGTCGGCGATCGACCGGCGGGAGTCGTCGGCGGCGTCGACCGTGCGGGCCGCGTGTTCGAGCAACGCCTCCGCGGCGCGCACGTCGATCTCGAGTTCCCCCGCCTGCGCGATCAGGAGCGGATCGTCCGCGGCCCGCTCGACGTCGGCTTCGAACCACGGCCGGGCGCGGCCGACGAGATCGGGGAGTGCGTCGAGGGCCCCGCGCGCGATCCCGACGTCGACGGCTGCGTGCAGCAGTTGGGCGGTGGTGCCGTAGGTGCCGGGCGTCGACCGCAGGAGTGCGAAGTCGAGGACGAGGTCGTCGTCGACCACGACGTCGTCGAAGGCGACGGTGCCGCTGCTGGTGGTGCGCTGTCCCACACCGTCCCAGTCGTCGGCGATCGTCACCCCCTCGGCGTCGGCGGGGACGTACGCGACGACGGATCCGCCGTCGGGGCCGACGGCCCGGACGGCGAGCAGGTCGGCGAACGCCGCGCCGGTGCAGTAGTACTTGGTTCCGGTCAGGCGCAGGCCTCGCGCGGTGCGACGCAGGGCGGTGGCGTCGTCGAGGACCGTTCGACCGCCGCGTTCGGTCTGCGCGTTGGCGATGCGCGCCCCGGCCAGGACTCGACCGAACAGTCGCCGCTTGAGCATGTCCGTGCCGACCCGACGTGCGGCGTCGACGAACACGAAATGACTCTGCGGGATCTGTGCGAGGCTTGCGTCCGCCGCCGCGAGAGTCGCGGTGACGACGGCCAGACTGACCGCGCCGAGCCCGGCCCCGCCGTACTCGCGCGGCACGGTGATGCCGAGCAGGCCGGAGGCGGACAGGGCCGTGACCTCGTCGAACGGCAGGTCGCGGGCGAGGTCGCGGACGCTCGCACCCGCCGCGACGGCGGGTGCGAGCGCGGTGACCGCGGCGACTGCGGCGTCGTGGTCGGTGATCGACGCGGTCAGCTGTGTCGTCACGTCAGCTGTACAGCGAGAATGCCGGTGCTCGACGGTTCAGCGTCCAGTCGCCGACCTCGCGCGCCTTGTACGCCACCGGGTCGTGGACCGTGTGCGTACGCAGGTTGCGCCAGTGCCTGTCGAACCCGTAGGCGGTGGTGGTCGCGCGGGCGCCCTGGATCTCGAACAGGCGCGACGCCGCGTCCAACGAGACTTTTGTCGTCACGTACTTGGCCTCGGCGATCGCGACCGCGGCTTCCGCTCGCTGCTCGTCGGTCAGCGACTCGCCGATGTCGAGGGCGTGCTGCAGGGCGTCGCCTGCACGGTCGGCGAGGAGGACGGCCGCACTGATCTCCGAGCGGACCTCGCCGACGAGTTCGAGGATGTACGGGTCGTCCGTCGCCGCGTCGAGGCCCGACGTCTCCCACGCGCTGGCGTTCAACCGCGTCCAGTCGAGCGCTTCGTCGAACGCGCCTTCGGCCGTTCCGATGTAGAAGTTGACGAACGCCAACTGCCAGTGCGGCGTCACGAGCTGCTGGAACGCGGTGAACGTCGGCGGCGAGTCGGGGTCGCCGAGGATCTCCTCGCGGGAGATCGGGGTGTTCACGAACTCGACACCGCCCGAGTCGGTGAGCCGCTGGCCGATGTTGTCCCAGTCGCCGAGCGCGGTGAAGCCTTCCTTGCCCGCGGGCAGGGACAGGAAGACGAGGGCGTCGCCGAACGTCGCGGTCACCGACAGCTGATCGCCGACGCTCGCGCCGGACGCGAAGGTGCGTCGACCGTTGAGGCGGAATCCGTCCCCGTCACGGGTCAGTTCCAGACCGCTTCCGCCACGCGGATTCTGCACACCGCCCCAGAACAGGCGCTCGGACGCGTTGCGCTTCGAGAGCGCCTCCGCCTGTTCCGGTGTCCCGAACAGGTGGGCGATGCGCTGCTGGGCGTAGTGGTAGCCGAGCAGGTGCGCGATCGACGTGTCGCCGCGGGCGATGCGCCGGGTGATCTGCTGCGTCTGGGCGTAGTTCAGTCCCGACCCGCCGAACTCGACGGGCTCGCCGACCTGCAGGAGGTCATTGCTGCGGAGGAGTTCGATCTCGGCGGTCGGTGCGCCGTTGGCGCGGTCGCGTTCGGCCGCGGTGGCGCGGAGCTCGGCGGCGACGAGGTCGGCCCGTCGGAGCGCGGCCTCGAACTGGCCGTCGACGGCGTCGACCGCCGCGGTCGCGGATTCGGTGATTGTCATGATGAAGAGTCCTGTCTGTGAGGTGGGGGTCAGGCGCTCAGGACGCCGTTGCGTGCGAGCTCGGATTCGAGCCTGCCGCTGGTGGTCAGATCCGCTTCGAGTTCGCGGACCAGGGGGAGGATTGTCGAGCCGAAGTACTCGACGTCCTCCAGGTAGTGCAGGAAGCCGAGCAGGAACAGGTTCACGCCGCGCGTCTTGTAGGCGACGATCCGTTCCGCGATCTGTTCGGGCGTGCCGATCAAGCCGGTTCGGAATCCGTCGTTGTACTGGACGAGGTCGGCGAACTCCGAGTCCTGCCACATGCCCTTGCCGTCCGATGTGGCCGGTCCGGCCTGCCTGACGGCCGACCCGAAGCCCTCGACCGCCTGTCGGTCGGCCTTGTCGACGATCTCCCGCAGCACGTCGCGGGCCTCCGACTCGCTGTCGCGCCCGATGAGGAACCCGTTGAGGCCGAACTTGACGGTCCGGCCGTGCAGGGCGGCCTCGGTGTTGACGTCGACGACCTGCTCGGTGAGTCCGTCGAAGTCTTTGCCGTTGCTGAAGTACCAGTCGGACACGCGTCCGGCCAGGGCCCTGGCGGCCGTCGAGTTGCCGCCCTGGAAGATCTCCGGATGCGGCCGGCCCGGCAGGTCGACGGGCTTGGGTTTGAGGTCGAAGTCGTGCAGTCGGTAGAAGTCGCCCTTCAGCTCGGCGTGGTCGTCGGTCCAGATGCGACGCAGATAGGTGATGAACTCCTCGGTGCGGCGATACCGCTCGTCGTGTTCGAGCCACGGCTCGCCGAGCTTGGTGAACTCGTCCTTGAACCATCCGGACACCACGTTCACGGCGGCGCGTCCGCCCGAGAGGTGATCGGCGGTGGTCAGGAACTTGGCGAGCACACCCGGTTGCCACAGCCCGGGATGGACGGCGGCGATCACCTTAAGGCGCTCGGTGGCGAGGAGCAGGGCGAGCGAGAAGCTCGTCGACTCGTGCTGGTAGGCGGCTCCGTACGAAGCGATGTACCGGACCTGCGACAACGCGTAGTCGAAGCCGTTGTTCTCGGCGAGGACGGCGAGCTTGCGGTTGTAGTCGTAGCTCCAGTCGGTGCGCTGCTCGATCGTCGAGACGACGAGGCCGCCGCTGACGTTCGGCACCCAGTACGCGAACTGGAGTGGAGCTGATGCGGCTTCGAGCCGCTCGGAACTGATGTCTGTCATGGCTGAGGTGATGCTCCTGTGGGGATCGACGGATGAGAGGACGGGTCCGTCAGCGACATCGGTTCCTGGAGAGCTCTACAGCGGTCATGACACAAGATGGTGCGCGGCGCGGCGCGGTGCGTCGACCGATGGGATCGTCGTGAATCCAACTGTCGGGATCTGGTGTGAGGCACCCGGATTGGACTCACGACGCGCCCAACGTCGGTTACCGTTGCCGCATGTCGAAAGTGCGCGTACACAACCTGAACATCTCCCTCGACGGCTTCAGCGCCGGAGGGACGGTGACCCTGGACGAACCGATCGGGCATGCGCGCGCACTGTTCAGTCGATTCGACGGTCGCGTGATCGACGGCGTGCACGCCGTCGACGAGCCGATCACCGCCGACCGCGCGTTCTACAGCATGTGGGGCCAGGGGATAGGCGCGGAGATCATGGGGCGCAAGAAGTTCGGCCCGCAGACCGGGCCGTGGACCGACGACGAGTGGATCGGCTGGTGGGGGACCGAACCACCCTTCACGACGCCGGTCGTCGTGCTGACCCACCATGCGCGCGAGACGTTGACGTTCGAGAACGGGACGAGCTTCCACTTCGTCGACGCCTCACCGGCCGACGCACTCGCTCTCGCGCGCGAACTCGCCGACGGCGGCGACATCCGCCTCGGCGGCGGTCCGTCGTCGGTACGCCAGTTCCTGGACGCCGACCTCGTCGACTTCATGCACCTGGTCACGGTCCCGATCGTGCTCGGCTCGGGCGTCTCGATCTTCGACGGCGGGCGCGACGTCCACGAACGTTTCGACATCGAGTCGGTGACGACGGGGAGCGGCGTGACGCATCAATTCTGGAACCGGCGTCCGTGAGGGGCCACCGGTATCGGGGATCAAGCGTCTAGAGCAGTGGCGTCCGTCTTCGCCCACCAGGTGGAGACCTGTCGACGGAACTCGGCGATGACGATGTCGCCGTCGAGCGTCGTCGGCAGACGCCAGGCCTGCAGGTGACCGTTGGGTGCCGCGACGTATCCGATGGTCTCGCCCCGGAGGTGCACGCCGCAAAGGACGACCCGAATGCGGTCGACCGTCGGCGGGAGGTCATGCAGACGAAACTCTGCGCTCGGAGCCGAACCGGCGAGCCGACCGACGCCGACCCCGGCGTAGGGTGCGCCTTCGCCGACGATGACGTCCACATCGACGTCGGGTGCTCCGGCGATCGACACGTAGAGGTGGGAGGCGTCGGCGTCGTCGAGCCTGCGCACCGTCCCCGCTGCGGCCTCGGGGACCACGAGTTCCTCTGCGTACACCTGCTCTCGCGTCTTGCCGGTCGACGACGATTGGGCGGCCCACTCGGCGAACGGGCGGAGCGCGAACGGGTCGCCGTCGCTCGATCCGGCCTGGACGCCTGCCGCACCGTGCGCGGCCTCATCGAGCCCCACGACATCGTCGTCGTCCTCTACATCGGCGGTGCGCAGAAGATCGTCGAGTCCGGGGACTGCCGTCGACGACAGCTTCTTGAAAGACGCCGACAGGTTGCCCGACGGTGTGGTTCTGATCGCCGACGAGAGGTCGGAAGCGATGTCGAGGACGCGGACGGCGTCGGCTGTCGTCGTCCACGACACCCGTTCAACGTCGGGCCGCGTCCAGGTGCCGAACATGACCACACCTAGTGTCCGGTCGCCGGGTAGGCGGGTTATCACCGCTAGGTGCAGGCGTGCGAGCGCCGGAGCGGTGGCGAATCCCTCGAGAAGCGTCGCGGCGACGTTCGACAGGAGGATGTCGTACCACCAGGCAAGCCTGTCACGTTTCGTGAGCGCCCGCAGCGTCGGATTGCCGACTGCGGTGGTGCCCGGCATTCGGTCCGGGAGGCTGTCGAGGTCGGGTTGTCGCATGATGATCGATCCGTCGGCGCCGTCGACGCCGACGATGCAACCTGCGGCGGCGTTGTCGGCGAACGCTGCGTTGACAGCCTCGCAGACTGTCGCCTCGTCATTGGCCGTCAGCGCCGCCCACCAGTCGCCCGCGCCGTCGACGAGACGATGGAACACCTGGTCCAGGCGCGCCGATTCGTCCGCACAGTAGTCTGCGGCGTCGATGTCGGCCTGCCGCTTCGCATCGGTGCGGGCGGATCGGTCGAGTATCGGAATCGACGCGAGGCGCAGACGCCGGGCCTCGTCTCGGACAGCGTCGACGGCCACCGGTGGGGGCGGTTGCACCACCGGGCACTCAGCGGGTGGGAACCGTTCCAGGTGCGCCGACACCGACGCGGTCCGGTACTGAAGGAGGCGTGCGATCTCGGCGTTGCGCTGCGCGATCTGCTGCTCGCGTTCGGCGGCGCGGATCGACCGTTGGATCTGTGCGGCCGTCGGACGGGACGACCTGCTGCGTGATCGGGGGCGGCCGCGGCCCACAGACTGGTAGGCGTAGAACGGTCCGAATCCGGTCGAGAATCCGGTTCGTCCCGAACCGACGTGGACGCGTGCGGCGCGCGGGCCGATCGAGGTCCGGACTCCACGCGTGGACACGCGGACCCTCATGCCGGGAACGCCGACTCTGAATCCGAATGACATGAGGCCTGAGGCTACCCGGCGGCGGCCGGCAGGACGATCCGATTGATCGCGAGCATCGCCGCGGGTTCGGCCGCCGGCAGCGGGTCGACGACGTCCCCGAACGGAACGGTCGCGGTCGGCGCGGGCAGCGGCCCCGCTCCGCGGAAGCCGGAGGCGGTGATGAGCGCCATCTGCGGGGGCTTGCGGGCGAAGGTGAAGAACTCGGCGATCGCGTCGCCGACGTATGCGGGGACCAGGTCGCCGGCCAGTTTGATCACCGGGTAGTCGGCGACCGGCGTCGCCCCGGACGGGGAGACCACCGCGACCTTCGCGGTCTTGTCGTCGACCGTCGACGCGTACACGCTCTGCTCTGTCGCGGGGACCGCGCGGACCTTGGCGGTCGCCGGATCGGCCTGTTCGCCGATGAACGACACGACGGACGCCGTGGAACCGTCGCCGACCTTCAACTGGGCGGAGATCAACTGCTCGACGGCGCGCTTGACCTGCGGAGACGACGCCTGGGCCGCGGTCAGTGAGCCTTTCGTGTCGGCGACCGCCGCGGCCACGCCCTGCGCGGCGAGCGCGGACGCGTCCGACTGCGGGCCGTTCGGCATGGCGATCCGCAAGGATCCCCACTCGCGGTGACCGTACACCGACAGGGAGTTCGCCTCGGTCAGGCCGGGCAGATCCTTCCAGTCGATGCGTCCGTTGATCGACTCGGCGAGACGCCGCTGCAGCACCAGGCGTACCGGGGAGGTGACGAGCGACGCCGGCGGTCCCTGCAGGATCGCAGCCTTGGACGTCTGAAGCTTCGCCGACCACACCGACGACTCCGGCACCCACGCGCCGGGGTACGGGCCGAACGACTCGGTGTCCCACTTCTTCGCGGTCAAGCCTTCGAGAGTCGCACGCGCGTCGGCGGGCCGGACCTGGACGGTGACGCACTTGTCGCGCACCACCGGTTGGGTGTCGTTGTAGTTCTGGGCGATCCGCTGGAGGGCGGGTGCGATCGCGGGATCGGCGACGACGGCCACCTTCGCGGGCCCGTCGACACACGCGGCGGCGTCCGACGTCGCCGATGAGTCGATGTCGTCTCCGAGGTGCGTCCACGCCGCGATCACGGCGACCACGAGGATCACCACCAGTGCCCCCGCGACGAGTGGTCGTGCGATGAAATGCCGGTTCTGCTCGCCTGTCGAATGCTTCGACACCGCGTTCCCTCCTGTGCTTCCCCGGCCCACCCCGGGTGTCGTCGAACTGACGAGGCCGGGCCGGAAGACGTCACCGCCTCCGGCCCGGCGCCCTATGCCGTCAGGTGTGTCAGGCGTTTGCTGCCTTGTACTCGCGGCGCGCGCGGTGCAGGATCGGCTCGGTGTAGCCGCTCGGCTGCGAGGCGCCCTCGAGGATCAGTTCCTTGGCGGCGTTGAACGCGATGTTCGAGTCGAAGTCGGCCGCGAGCGGACGGTACTCCGGGTCGCCGGCGTTCTGGCGGTCGACGACCGGAGCCATCCGCTTGAGAGCGGCGACGACGTCGTCCTCGGTCACGATGCCGTGACGCAGCCAGTTGGCGAGCAGCTGGCTCGAGATGCGCAGCGTGGCGCGGTCCTCCATGAGCGCGACGTCGTGGATGTCGGGCACCTTCGAGCAGCCGACGCCGTGATCGATCCACCGCACGACGTAGCCGAGGATCGACTGCGCGTTGTTGTCGAGCTCCTCACGCTTCTCCTCGTCGGTCCAGTTCGGGTTCGCCGAGAGCGGGATCGTGAGGATGTCGTCGACCGACGCCGGATCGCGCTTGGCGATCTCGTCCTGACGTTCGAAGACGTCGACCTCGTGGTAGTGGAGCGCGTGCAGCGTCGCCGCGGTGGGCGACGGAACCCATGCGGTGTTCGCGCCCGCCTTCGGGTGGCCGATCTTCTGTTCGAGCATGTCGGCCATCAGATCGGGCATGGCCCACATGCCCTTGCCGATCTGCGCCTTGTGCTCGAGACCCGCGGCGAGGCCGGTGTCGACGTTCGAGTCCTCGTAGGCGTTGAACCAGGTCTGGCCCTTGATCTCGGCCTTGCGGACGAACGGACCCGCCTCCATCGAGGTGTGGATCTCGTCGCCGGTGCGGTCCAGGAAGCCGGTGTTGATGAACACGACGCGCTCGGAGGCGGCCTTGATGGCGGCCTTCAGATTCACCGAGGTGCGACGCTCCTCGTCCATGATGCCGACCTTGAGGGTGTTGCGGTCGAGGCCGAGGACGTCCTCGACACGCCCGAACAGTTCGGCGGTGAACGCGACCTCGTCGGGGCCGTGCATCTTCGGCTTCACGATGTAGATCGAGCCGGTCCGCGAGTTCTGCAGGCCCTCCGGGCTCATGCCGTGGATGCCGATCGCGGAGGTGACGAGGGCGTCGATGATGCCCTCGGGGACCTCGTTGCCGTCGGCGTCGAGGATCGCCGGGTTGGTCATCAGGTGGCCGACGTTGCGGACGAACAGCAGGCTGCGGCCGTGGAGTTCCAGCGTCGAGCCGTCCGGCGCCGTGTAGGTCCGGTTGGGGTTCAGCGTGCGGGTGAACGTCTTGCCGCCCTTGCTGACCTCTTCGGCGAGATCGCCCTTGTTGAGGCCGAGCCAGTTGGTGTAGCCGAGCACCTTGTCGTCGGCGTCGACCGCGGCGACCGAGTCCTCGAAGTCCATGATGGTGGTGACAGCCGACTCGACGGCGACGTCCTTGACGCCGGCCTTGTCGGTGGAACCGATCGGCGACGAGGCGTCGATCTGGATCTCCAGGTGCAGGCCGTTGTGACGCAGCAGAACGCCGGTCGGGGCCGACGGCTCACCGGTGTAGCCGACGAACGCGGTCGGATCGGCGAACGTGGTGGTGGCGTCGCCGAGCGTCGCGACGACCTTGTCGCCGTCGACGACGTACGAGGTGACGTCGGCGTGGCTGCCCTGCTCCAGCGGAACGGCAGTGTCGAGGAAGGCCTTCGCGAAGGCGATCACCTTGTCGCCGCGGACCTTGTTGTACGACGAGCCCTTCTCCGCGCCTTCGGCCTCGGAGATGGCGTCGGTGCCGTACAGGGCGTCGTACAGCGAGCCCCACCGCGCGTTCGACGCGTTGAGCGCGAAGCGGGCGTTGAGGATCGGGACCACGAGCTGCGGGCCGGGGACCGAGGTGATCTCCTCGTCGACGCCTGCCGTCGTGATCTCGAAGTCGTCGGGGACGGGGACGAGGTAGCCGATCTCGGTGAGGAAGGCCTTGTACTCGTCGAAGTCGATGGTGTCGTGGTCGCGGTGCCAGGCGTCGATCTTGGTCTGGAGTTCGTCGCGGACGGCGAGGAGTTCGCGGTTGCGCGGTGCGAGGTCGTTGATCACCGCGGCGGCTCCGGTCCAGAAGGCGTCGGCGTCTACACCGGTGCCGGGCAGAGCCTTGTTGTTGACGAAGTCGTAGAGGACCTCAGCGACCTGCAAGCCGTTGACGGTGACACGATCAGACATGACGACCTTTCTAGTGGGCGTTCGCGAATTCCGGACACTGAGGCATCCGGCGTCGGCTATTCTACCGGCCCACGGCGCGCGGCGGACTCCGGACCCGTGACTCGACTCCGCAGGTGACGGCAATCGGCGACGACGCGTTCGCGCAGGATCGCGCCGCGTTCGGCGATCGACGACTGTTCCGCGACGTACCGTGCGCGACCCTCCGGCGTCTCGATCGGCACGGGCTCGTACGGCCGACCCGCCATGTCGACGACACCGGTCAGATCGTAGGGGCTGGCCCGCATGTCGAGTTCGCGCGCGGTCAGTGCGAGCTCGAAGCAGTCGGCGAGGAGATCCGATCCGATCAACGGGGACAGCCGCAGGCAGTACCGGTACAGGTCCATGGTGGCGTGCAGGCATCCGGGCTGTTCGTTCGCGACGGCGTCCGACCTGGTCAGGGCGGTGACGTTGCGTGGGCGCGCAGGCTCGGTGAAGAAGCGGAAAGCATCGAAGTGAGTGCAGCGCAGCGAACTCCGTTCGACGACGGCGTCGGTGCCCGCCGAGCCGAGCCGCAGCGGGTGGGGATGGCGCTTGTCGTCGGTCCGATACACCATCGCCCACTCGTGCAGCCCGAAGCAGCCGAGTCGAGGCGAGCGTGCGGCGGTCGCCTCGGTGATCGCCAGCGTCGCGTCGAGGAGGTCGACCTTGGCGGCCAGGTGTGCTGCGGACACGGTCGCCGAGCCCGCGTCGTCGACCGTGTATCCGCGAAGCCCGGCGTAGTGTCGCCGCGCGTCGGCCAGGGTCACGCCGAAGCCCGGATGCCACCGCGTGACCTGGGCCGGACGTGCCGCGTAGTAGGTGAACAGGAAGTCGACGACCGGATGCGACGCCCCGCGTCGTCGGTCGGCGAGGTACGGGCCGATCAGTCGGTCGATCCGCTCGCGGTGGGCGGCGGCGAGCGCCGTCCACTCCGCCCGTGTGAGGGACGACTCCATCAGATCCGGTGCGTCGAGTCGCGGACGGCTCCGACGAAGGCCTCCGCGAGATCGGCCAGGGCCACCATGCCGACGATCGCGCCCGACGCGTCGACGACCGAGGCGAGGTGCGCGCTCGCTCGCTGCAGTTGGGTGGCGGCCTCGTCGAGCGGCGTCGTCGCGGACACCCGGGGAAGCGGACGGATCTTGTCGACGGCCACGAGGGAGTCGGAGTCGACGTCGTCGTCGAAGACGTCGTCCAACACGTCCTTGAGGTGCAGATAGCCGATGTAGCTCCCGTCCAGACCGCGGACCGGGAACCGTGAGTACCCGGTCTCGCGGACAGCGTCCTCGAGGGCCCCCAGTCGCGGTCCGAGACCACCGGTCGCCGGGTCGGGGAGCACCTGGACGCTGCGGACGGCTCCGAGCGGGATCATCACCTCCCGCACGGTCCGTTGGACGGTGTCGAGCGCGCGGGTGAGGCGATCGTGTTCCCCCGCGTCGAGCAGACCGAAGTCCCGCGACTCGCCGATCATCTGCGCCAGTTCGGTCTCGGTGACAGTGGCCGCCAGCTCGTCCTTCGGCTCCACGCGCAACAGACGCAGGACGCCGTTGGCGAGCGCGTTGAATACCCAGATGAACGGTTTCGCCAGGCGCAGGAACCACAGGTGGACCGGGACGAGGAGCATCGCGGCGCTCTCGGGCCCGGCGAGCGTGATGTTCTTCGGGACCATCTCGCCGAGCAGGATGTGCAAGACCACCACGATCGCCAAGGCGACGGCGAACGCGATCGGGTGCAGCAGCCCCGCCGGGACGTGCATGAGTTCGAGGGGACGTTCGATGAGGTGCGCGATCGCCGGTTCGGCGATCCGGCCGAGCAGGATGGAGCAGATCGTGATGCCGAGCTGGCAGCCCGCGAGCATCAGCGACAGGTTCTCCGATGCGGTGATGACCGTCCTGGCGCGCTTCTTGCCTGCCTCCTCGAGGGCGACGAGCCGGTCGCGGCGGGCCGCGATCAGCGAGAACTCGGTGCCGACGAAGAAGGCGTTGGCGGCCAGGAGGAGCACCGCGAGCAGGATTCCGCCGATGTCACTCATGTGCGTCCCCCGTCGGTTCGGACTCGACGGTCGTCAGCCACACCTGGTCGACGCGACGTGCGTCCATGCGGACGACGGTGGCCCGCCACCGCTCCGGGGCGTCGCCCGGCTCGCCGTCGGACGCCGTCTCCCGCACCGGCAGGTCGACGACGTCGCCGACTTCGGGGATCCGCCGCAGGACGAACATGACGAGTCCGCCGAGCGTCTCGTACGCGCCGTCGGGAGCGCGGTATCCGACGGCGTGCTGCACCTCGTCGAGGCGCAGCAGACCGGAGCACCGGAATCCGTTCCCGACGCGGGCGACCTCCGACTCCTCGTCGTCGTGCTCGTCGGTGACGTTGCCGAGGATCTCCTCGATGATGTCTTCGGAGGTGACGATGCCCGCGGTGCCGCCGTACTCGTCGACCACCACGCACACTTCGAGGCCGTCGGCCGAGATCCGGTCGCGGAGGGCGTCGCCGTCCAGACTGTCCGGGACACGGGTCACCGGGCGCGCGATCGAGCGCAGGGGAGTGGTCGGGTGTTCGCGGGTCGGAACGGTGAACGCCTGTTTGATGTGCACCACGCCGATGAGGTTGTCGAGGTCGCCGTCGGCGGCGACCAGGAATCGGGAGTGACCGGTGCTCGACGACGCCTCGATGAGGTCGCGGACGGTGTCGCCCGGTTCGAGGCTCGCCACGCGCACGCGCGGGGTCATCAGGTCTTCGGCCGACAGGTCGCCGAAGCGCAGAGAGCGGTCGACGAGTGCGGCGGTGTCCTCGTCGATCTCGCCGTGCAGCGCTGAGTTCCGGACGAGGACCGACAGTTCGGCGGCCGAGCGCGCCGACTGCAGTTCTTCGGTCGGCTCCACGCCGAGCCGTCGGACCAGTGCGTTCGCGGTGCCGTTCAACCCGTTGATGGCGCGGGAGAAGACGCGCGCGAACACGCTCATCGGTCCGGCGGTGGCCCGTGCGACGGCGAGCGGTTTCGCGATGGCGAGATTCTTCGGCACGAGCTCGCCGAGCACCATCGACAGCGACGTCGCGATGAGCAGCGCCAGGGCGAGCGACACGCCGGACTGCCACGACTCGGGCACCCGAGCGGCGTCCAAGACGGGTGTGAGGATCTTCGCCATCACCGGCTCGGCGATGTAGCCGGTGATCAGTGTGGTGATCGTGATGCCCAGCTGCGCGGCGGACAGCTGGAACGAGAGCTCCCGGTGCGCCCGGTCGACCGACCGGGCCCTGCGGTCTCCGCGACGAGCGAGGTCGTCGGCGATCGTCGAGCGTTCGAGCGCGGTCAGGGAGAACTCGCCCGCGACGAACAGCGCGGTCCCCAACGTGAGCGCCACGAAGCCGATGAGGCTGAGGGCGATGACGAGGATGTCCACCGCCGTAGGTCACCAGCCTCCGGGCAGCGGGCGGCCCTCGGCGAAGCCTGCGGCCGACTGGACCCCGAGGACCACTTTCTCGTGGAGTTCCTGCAGCGTCGTCGCACCGGTGTAGGTCGCCGTCGATCGGACGCCCGCGGTGATGTGATCGATGAGGTCTTCGACGCTCGGATGCTCGGGATCGATCCGGATCCGCGACGACGAGATGCCCTCTTCGAACAGTCCCTTGCGTGCGCGGTCGTATGCGTTGTCGGTCGCCGAGCGGGCGGCGACCGCGCGCTTGGACGCCATGCCGAAGCTCACCTTGTACTCGCCGCCCGCGTCGGTGTGCAGGTCGCCGGGCGACTCGTAGGTTCCGGCGAACCACGAGCCGACCATCGCGTTGGACGCGCCTGCCGCGATCGCGAGGGCGACGTCGCGCGGGTGCCGGATGCCGCCGTCGGCCCACACGTGCGCGCCCCGCTCGCGGGCGGCGGCCGCGCATTCGGCGACCGCGGAGAACTGGGGACGTCCCACGCCGGTCATCATGCGAGTGGTGCACATGGCGCCCGGGCCGACGCCCACCTTGACGATCGTCGCTCCCGCGTCGATGAGGTCGAGTGTTCCGCGCTGGGAGACCACGTTGCCCGCGGCGATCGGGACGCCCAGGTCGGCGTCCGCGACGGCCGACAAGGCGCTGATCATCTTCTCCTGGTGGCCGTGCGCCGTGTCGACGACGAGAACGTCGGCTCCCGCTTCCACGAGGCCGCGGGCCTTGCCGACGACATCGCCGTTGATGCCGACGGCGGCGGCCACCCGCAGACGGCCTCGGGCGTCGACATTGGGGGTGTAGATCCCGGCGCGCAGGGCCGCGGTCCGGGTGAGGACGCCGACGAGTGCTCCGTCGCCGTCCACCAGTACGGCGAGGTCGGCGTTGGCGTCGGTGAGCGTGTCGAACACCGTCCGCGGATCGGTGCCCGCGGGCAGCGTGACGGGGATCGGCGTCATGGCGGACCGCAGGTCGGTGAACATGTCGATGTCGTTGCCGGAGACGCTGCGCGCGATCAACCCGACGGGTCTGCCGTCGTCGACGACCACGGCTGCGCCGTGCGCGCGCTTGGGGATCAGGGCCTGGGCCTGAGCCATCAGATCGTCGGGGCTCATCACGACCGGCGTGTCGGCGACGAGGTCACGGCCCTTCACGAAGCCGATGGTCCGCGCGGCGGCGTCGAGCGGAACGTCCTGCGGGAGGACGACGATGCCGCCCCGTCGTGCGACGGTCTCGGCCATCCGCTTGCCCGCGATCGCCGTCATGTTCGCCACGACGAGCGGAATGGTGGTCCCGGTTCCGTCGCTCGAAGCGAGGTCGACGTCGAACCGCGAGGTGGCGGCCGACCGGTTCGGGACGATGAACAGATCGTCGTAGGTCAGGTCGTGGTCGGGTTCGTGCCCGTCCAGGAAGCGCACGCGGGGTGCCTCTCTTGTCGGTTGTTCCGGTCAGAAGTGGGTGACGAGTCGGTTCAGCTCGGTGAGCCACGGGATCGCGACGGCCAGCGTCGGAACGATGAGGATCGCGGCGGCCATCGTGTAGGCGGTCGCCGAGACGAGCGGCACCGGCCGGATGTAGGCGAGCCGCCGGACCCGGGTGAGCGTGGTCGGGCCGCCGACGGCCATCGCACCGCGTGGTGCGGTCGCATCGGCGCAGGCGACGAGCGCCCGCCCGACGGTGGTCGGGGCGGTGGCTCGCGCGGCCTGATCGTCGGCGAGGGCCTCGGCGAGGAGTTCGACGGCGCCGAGCGCCGAGCGGGAGCGGACGAACCGCGGGAACGCCTCGTGGAGGGCGATGAACGCCTCGAGGACGAGGTCGTGGCGTGCGCGCAAGTGGGCGCGCTCGTGTTCGATGACAGCGGACAGTTCGTCGTCGGAGAGCCGGTCCAGGACGCCTTCGCTGACGACGATGCGACTGCGGAGTCCGGGCAGGCAGTAGGCGAGCGGCGTCGGCACGTCGAGCACTCGGACGTCGCGTCCGGCTCCGCGCCGTTTGTCGGCGCAGTCGACGAGATCGACGAGGTTGCGATGCACGGTGCGGCGGGCGCGCGTGCGGATGCCGACCCGGACGGCCGTGTACATCAAGCGGGCGCCGACGAGGAGCGTGAGCGCGAAGATGACGACATAGGCGCTCCAGAGGAACCACCCGAGTCGGGTGATCTCGTCGAGCGGGTTTGTCGTCGGGGTGCCGTTCGGGCCGGGCGCGAGGAGATTGGCGGCGATCGCGAGGCCCGTGCTGAACGCCGACAGCACGGCGGCGAGGGCGATCGACTGCCACAGCGTCATGGCGGCCCGTGGCGCGTAGAGAGGCCACGTCGCACGGGAGAGCGCCTGCGGGATCGGGCCGACCAACGCGAGCGTGAGGATGCCGAACAGCAGCGCGGTCATCGGCCTTCCTCTGGTCGTGCGGTCGGGCGTGCAGGCCCGACGGGTGGGTGTCGACAGGGCCAGCGGCGCCGGCCCGGTGTCGATTCTAGTGTTTCAGCCCGCGCGAGGACTCGAGTTCGTCGAGCGCCTCTCGGAGAGCGGCGACCTCGTCGGCGTCGACCTGGCCGACGAATGAGACGAGTGCGGCG
This sequence comes from Gordonia spumicola, assembly GCF_009932475.1. Classification (GTDB taxonomy): domain Bacteria; phylum Actinomycetota; class Actinomycetes; order Mycobacteriales; family Mycobacteriaceae; genus Gordonia; species Gordonia spumicola. The sequence continues at coordinate 1,315,084 of NZ_BJOV01000005.1, read as the reverse complement.
TGTCGGGACCCGGGAGCCTGTGCGCCCTTGAGCGCGTCGACCATCAGGCTGGCGACGAGGTCCTCGCGGGGACGGGTCGCCGCGTAGCGGTGTGCGCGGTCGTCGCGGATCTGGGTGACCAGGTCCTTCTTCGTCAGTCGCTGCAGCACGGTCATGACTGTCGTGTAGGCGAGGGATCGTGCGTTCGAGAGCTCGGCGTGGACCTGACGGACCGTCTGTGGGGTAGGCGACGCCCACAGACGGTCCATCACGGCACGTTCCAACTCTCCCAAGCCATTCATCTTCTTCATCTTACGTCGGCTCCTCTCGTTGTTCGCTTGCCGCCCGGTCGATTGTGCTAACGCTCGCCGGGCCGGAATGGTTCCCGGAACCCTCCGGGGAGGGTCGGCTTGACATGAAAGTAAGGCTAGCCTACATTCATTTCTAGCGATCGCGTGAGTGTCCTGAGGGCTGCAGAGACCCCCGATTTGCGACGACGGCCCCCGGGCTCCCGATGAGGAGCGCGGGGGTCGTCGAACTCTCGGCGGGCGCCGGTGGCACGCTGGCTGCATGACTGAGAACTACGACGCACTCGTGAAGAACGCCACCGGGCTCGACGCGCTCCTCGGATTCGCCATCGACGAGGTGTCCGGCGACGGCCTCCGCGGCACGTTGACGATCCGCGGCGACCATCACCAGCCGTTCGGCATCGTGCACGGCGGCGTCTACTGCGCCCTCGCCGAGACCGCGGCGAGCGTGAGCGCCTTCTGCTGGCTGCAGGAAAGCGGGATCGGCGGCACCGCCGTGGGCGTCAACAACTCGACGGACTTCCTGCGCTCGGCGTCCGAGGGCGACATCACCGTCGTCGCCACGCCCGTCCACCGTGGCCGCAGGCAGCAGTTGTGGCTGATCGACATGTCCGACGCCGACGGCCGCCCCCTCGCCCAGTCGAAAGTCCGCATGCAGAACATCGAGCTTCAGGACTGAATGTCACCACACGATCAAGACCATCGCTCCCACTGCTCGTCGAGCGCAGCCGAGACGTCGAGGAGCACGCCTCGACATGCGCGAGGCTTAAGGGGTGAATCGGTGTCACCACGTGACACCGATTCACCCCTTACCTGCTAGCGAAGCGGACTGTCGAAACCGCCGTCACCGGGGCTGGAACTTGGACGAGATACGTTGCCGTGCAGGCAGATCCAGTCTGCGTCCGGCGGTTTCGACTCGCGGCTTCGCCAGCGCTACGCCGCGGTGGTTCCTGAGCTTGTCGAAGGGCTCAACCACCTGTCTTTGCACGGTCAAGACCGCTGATTGGGCGACCGACGCACAGATCGCCTGGCACGGAGTTCGCAGCCCGTCAGCTCGCGGAGCTGTTGCGCTCCTCGAGGTCCTTCTTGGCCTTGGCGCGGTCCTCGTCGGCCAGGCGCAGTCGTTCGAGGTACGACAGTTCGGTGAGCGCGTGGCGGGCGTACACCTGCTGCTCGGTCACGGCCAACTGCGTGCGGCCGCGGGTGCTGAACGCGAAGAACCAGTTCACGAAGGTGTTCAGGCGGTTGCGGAATCCGACGATGTACACCAGGTGCAGCATCAGCCAGCCGAGCCACGCGAAGTAGCCCTCGGTTTCGAACTTCTTCTTGGTGCCGGGGATGGGCACCTGCATGACGGCGCTGTAGCGGGAGATCGTCGCCATCGAACCCTTGTCGAAGTAGCTGAACGGCTTGCGCTGGTCCGGGGTGTGGCCCTTGAGCGAGGCGCGGATCGCGTCGGCGGCGTAGCGGCCGCCCTGGATCGCGCCCTGCGCCACGCCGGGGACACCGTCGACGGCCATCATGTCGCCGACCACGAACACGTTCGAGTGGCCGGGGATCGTCAGGTCGGCCTGCACCTTCACGCGGCCCGCGCGGTCGAGTTCGGTGTCGGACTGGTCGGCGAGGATCTTGCCGAGCGAGCTGGCCTGGACACCCGCGGACCACACCTTGCACTGACTGTGGATCTTCGCGATCTGGCCGTCCGGGTACTTGACGGTGAGGCTGTCCTCGTCGATGTCGGTGACCATCGCGCCGAGGCGGACGTCGACGCCGAGCTTCTCCAGTCGGGCCTTGGCCTTCTGCCCGAGCTTCTCGCCGAACGGGGGGAGGACGGCGGGCGCCGCGTCGAGCAGGATCACCTTCGCCTTGGTGGGATCGATGTTGCGGAACGCGCCCTTGAGCGTCTTGTCGCTCATCTCGGCGATCTGGCCCGCCATCTCCACACCGGTCGGGCCCGCGCCGACGACGACGAACGTCATCAGCATCTCCTGCTCGGCGGGGTCGTCGGACAGCTCGGCCTGTTCGAACGCGCCCAGGATGCGGCCGCGGAGCTCCAGAGCGTTGTCGATGGTCTTCATACCGGGCGCGTACTCGGCGAAGTGATCGTTGCCGAAGTACGACTGGTCGGCGCCCGCGGCGATGATCAAGTCGTCGTACGGCGTCTCGGTGGTCCGCTCGAGCAGCTGGGAACGCACGACCTGCTTGTCGAGATCGATGTCGAAGACCTCGCCGAGGATCACGCTCGCGTTGCGCTGGTTGCGGAGGATCACGCGCGTGGCCGGCGCGATCTCGCCTTCGGCGATGATGCCCGTCGCCACCTGGTACAGCATCGGCTGGAACAGGTGATGCGTCGTCTTCGCGATGAGGGTGACGTCGACGTCGGCCTTCTTGAGGCGCTGCGCCGCGAACAGACCGCCGAACCCCGATCCGATGATGACGACCCGTCGGCGGCGCATCGGATCGGTGGCAATGGTGTTGCTCATCGGTGTCTTCTCCCAAGTTGTCGATGTGTTCGGTGCGCTGATCGCGTCCAACGGTAGTCGCTGGCGATCGTCGGGGCATCTCAGGCAGTGCGTGTCAGGCCCGTCGGATCGCCGTCGCCGGCCGCGCGCTGTGCCTGCCGCGCGTCCGGAGCCAGTGATCGCGCAGTATCTCGTACTCGACGTCGCCGTCGACGACATCGGGCGAGAGCCGTTCGTGTGTCAACGATCCCGCCGACAGTCGCATGCCGAGCTTGGTCATCACCCGCTGCGATGCGGTGTGGTCGGTGTGGGTGCTCGCGAACACGCGTTCGGTGTCGGAGGTCAGGAAGGTGACCGCGATCAGCGCGGCCGACGCCTCCGCCGCGAGACCGCCACCCCAGAATCGACGGTGCAGCCGGTAGCTCAGTTCGAGCTCGCGCGCGGAACTGTGGCGAGGCACGCGCAGATGCACCCAGCCGACGAACTCGCCGCCGCGGCGGGCGGTCATCGTCCACAGGCCGGTGCCGCACGCCGAGAACTGGGCCTGCGATCGAGGGATCACCCAGTCCCGGACGGTCGACCGACCGGTCGGCTCGCCGCCGCTGACGAACCGCATCACCGCCGGATCGGAATCGAGCTCGAGCAGCCGGTCGACGTCGTCGGGCGACACGGGTCGCAAACGAAGACGCTCCGAGTCGATGGGCACGTCTCGCAGTCTATCGACGGGGACCGAATCGATGTCAGAGGTGAGCGATATGGTCGACGCGTGTCGGAGACAGAGAACTCGAGCGGAGCCGCCGAACCGTACGTCGTCGAGGTCGCGTTGCGGTGGGGCGATCAGGATTCGCTCGGTCACATCAACAACGTCCAGGTGGCGCGCGTCTTCGAGGAGGCGCGTGTGCGCACCATGTCGAGCTGGTTCGGTCCCGCCCGCAGCGGTTTCGTCGGCGTCATCGCCCGCCAGGAGATCGAGTTCGCCTCGATCCTGCACTACTCGACCGAGCCCGTCCGGGTGCGGATCGCCGTCACCCGGATCGGCACGTCGTCGTTCGACTTCGGATGCACCCTGTACACGCCGGACGGCACGGTGGCCGCGTTGTGCGAGACGACGCTCGCCGGACTCGACCTGACCACCGGGGCCAAACCCGCGATCCCCGACTCCGTCCGCGCGGTCCTCGAGGCCCGCAGCGGCGATCCCGTGCCGTTTCGCCGTCGTCGCTGACGCCGTGCTGACCGTTCACCGAGCCGAGCGCGCCGACACCCTCGTCGGGGTGCTCGCCGACGCCCTGGCGACCCCTCCCGACGATCCCATGCGCGCCGAAGTGGTCGCCGTGCCCGAACGGGGCGTGGAACGGTGGCTGCGCCAGCAGCTGTCGTTGCGTCTGGGCATCGCCGCGAACATCGACTTCGACTCCACGGCGTCACTCCTCCGAACGGTGACGTCGGCAGCGTCGTCGGATCCCGACGCCGCCGAGTCGTGGTACGCCGAGCGGTTGCGCTGGCCGGTGCTCCGCGTCCTCGACGCGCACATCGACGATCCGCGGCTCGAAGTGATCGCCACTCATCTCGGACTGGCCGGCGACGACGCGAAACGCGCGCTGCGATCCGGGCGCAGGTTCTCGACCGCGGCGAGCATCGCAGGCATGTTCGGAGCCTACGGCTGGCAGCGTCCGACGATGATCGCCGACTGGGCAGCGGGCCGCGACACGGACGGCGTCGGGAACCCGCTCGCGGCTCACCTCGCGTGGCAGCCGTGGTTCTGGCGACTCGTCCGCGACGAGGTGGATCACCCGCATCCGGCCGAAGACCTCGACGGACTCGCCGTCCGGCTGCGCGACGAGCCGGACCTGGTCGACCTGCCCGAACGGCTCGCGCTGTTCGGCCCCACGCGCGTGCCGCAGACCCTGCACACCGTGCTCGACGGGCTGAGCGTCCACCGCGAGGTCACGCTGTACCTCCCGCACTCGTCGGACGCCCTGTGGCGGCGGATCGCGCGCGAGCCCGCTCGCCCGCGTCGCCGACGCGCGGACCGCGACGTCGCCCCGCCCGAGCACCCGCTGCTCGCGACCCTGTCTAGGGACGTCCAGGAGATGCAGGAGGTGCTGACGCCGTCGATCGGCTCCGACGTCCACCACCCGACCGAGGCCTCCGGTCCGGCGACGGTGCTGAGCGCCCTGCAGGACGGGCTGCGCCGCGACAGCCTCGACACCGTCGCCGGGCTGCGGGCGGACGCCTCGCTCGAGGTGCACGCCTGCCACGGACCGGAACGGCAGGTCGAGGTGCTGCGCGATCGCCTGCTTAGACTGTTCGACGACGACCCGACCCTCGAACCGCGTGACGTCCTGATCATGTGCCCCGACGTCGAGACGTTCGCGCCGCTGATCCGCGGCGCTTTCGGCCAGACCGGAATGCATCATCCCGCGTACGCGCTCAGGGTGCGCCTCGCCGACCGCGGCCTGCGCGAGTCGAACGCGGTGCTCGACGTCGTCGCCCGACTCCTCGACGTCGCGGCGGGACGGTTGCGCGCAGGCGAACTCCTCGACCTCGCGGCCGCGGCCCCCGTCCGCGCCCGCTTCCGGTTCACCGACGACGAGATCGACACCCTCGGCGGCTGGATCCGGCGCTCGGGCATCCGGTGGGGAGTCGACACCGCGCAACGCGATCGCTTCGGGCTCGGCGGGTTCCCCCAGGGCACCGTCGTCGGAGGGGTGGACCGCATCCTCCTCGGCGTGGTGGCCGAGGAGTCGGAGATGCAGTGGCTCGGCACCGCGCTGCCGCTCGCGGGAGTCGACTCGACCGACACCGACCTCGCGGGCAGGTTCGCCGAGTTCGCCGACCGCGTCGGCGCGTTCATCACGCGATCGGCGACGCCGCACCCGGCCGACGAATGGGCCGACCTGCTGATCGGGGTCGTCGAAGGCCTCACCGACGTCGGCGACGACGACGAGTGGCAGCGCGCGCAGGCGGTCGGCATGCTCGGCGACGCCCTGTCGAACGCCGACGGCATCGGGCTCGGTCTCGCCGACGTCCGCGATATGACGGCCGGGCTGCTCGCGGCCCGCCCCACCCGGTCGAACTTCTGCACCGGGGAGCTGACCGTGTGCACGATGGTCCCCATGCGGTCGGTCCCGCACCGCGCGATCGTCGTCCTCGGACTCGACTCGGGGGCCTACCCGCGACCGGCCTCCATCGACGGCGACGACGTCCTCGCCGTCGCGCCCCTCGTCGGCGAACGCGATCGTCGCGACGAGGACAGGCAGACGTTCCTCGACGCGGTCACCGCGGCCACCGGTCACCTGCTGGTCTTCTACACGGGAGCCGATCCGCGCAGCGGGGCCGTCCTTCCGCCAGCGGTCGTCGTCAGCGAACTGGTCGACGCCGCGAACGCGGTGATCGGCCACGACGACGGGCCGTCGCCTCTCGTCCACCGGCACACTCTCCACGCGTTCGACGCCGCGAACTTCACGGCCGACGGCGGCCGGGCGTTCAGCTACGACGCGTCGCTCCTCGACGGGGCCCGCGCGCTGAGCGCTGTGAATCGGTCGGGGGCCGCGGCCCCCGCACTGCCGCGGCTCGCCGACGCCCGGCTCGACGACCCAGAACCCGGCGACGTCGACCTCGACGATCTCATCGCCTTCCTGTGCGCGCCGGTCGACGGGTTCGCCCGTCAACGCCTCGGCGTGGGACTGCCCGAGAGCGCCGAGGAGCATCCCGACCAGCTGGCCGTCGCACTCGACGGACTCGAACAGTGGGGTGTCGGCAACCGGTACCTGCAGGCACTCCTCGACGGGCGTGACCCGGCCGCGGCCCAAGGCGCGGAACTGCGTCGCGGATCGCTGCCGCCGTTCGTGTTCGGCTCGCAGGCGTTCGGTCCCGTCCGAGACAAGGCGCAGGCGGTGGCGACGGCCGCGTCGGGACACCGGTCCGACTCCGCGGACGCCGTCGACGTCCGCGTCGACCTGCCGGGCGGACGCCGTCTGTACGGCACCGTCGGCGACGTGTTCGGCGAGCGTCTGGTCCCGGTCTCCTATTCGCGGCTGGGGGCGAAGCAGCGGCTCGGGGCGTGGATCAGACTGCTGGCGATCGCTGCCGGGTCGACACGACGGGTCCCACAGGCCGTGGTCGTCGGCGGGGCGGGCGGGCGCACGCCGTCGGCCAAGGTCAGCAGGCTCACAGCTCCCGATGACGCCGCGGCCATCTTGACCGTCCTCGTCGCCATCCGTGACGCCGGTCTGCGCGCGCCGGTCGGGTTGACGCTCGACGCCGCGGCGGCCGCGGCCGCCGAATTCGACCGGCGCGGTCAGGCCCCGCAGGCGATGAGGCGGGCCGCGTGGGCCTACGGAAACTCGTTCGGCGACAAGAGCCGCTACGCGGGTCTGGTCTTCCACGGCGACCCGGACGCGCCGGTCGCCTTCGACGAGTTGTGCGTCGCCGTGCCCGACCTCGACGCGCTGGCGGACGTGGAGCACCTGATCCCGGGCGACTCGTCGACGCCGACGTACCTGCGCCTGGCGGGCGCCCTGTTCACGCCGCTGCTGCGCACCGAGGAGGACCGGTGAACACCATCGAGTCGCGGGGCTTCAGCCTGCGGGACCCGCTGCCGACGGGCACCGTCGTGCTCGAGGCGAGCGCGGGCACCGGTAAGACGTACGCGATCGTGTCTCTCGCCGTCCGCTACGTCGCCGAGGGCGTCCCGGTGTCGCGGCTGTTGATGGCGACCTTCTCGAACGCCGCGTCCGCGGAGCTCCGCGACCGCACGCGCATGCGGCTGCGGGAGTGTCTCCGGGCCTTCGACGGCGATCGGGCGCCGGACGACGTCCTCGCCGACTGGCTGCTCGACGGGCCGGCCGAAGTCGTCGACCTGCGACGTCGACGACTCGTCTCGGCGCTGTCGGACTTCGACGCCGCGACGATGGCGACCACGCACACGTTCTGCAACCGGATGCTCGCCGCGCTCGGCTTCCTCGGCGAGCGGGAACAGCAGTATCCGATCGTCGAGGACGTGGACGACATCGTCGGCGAGGTGGCGAGGGACGCGTACATCGCGCGTTTCGCGGGCGACCCGTCCGCGGCCCCGCCGTTCGACGAGTCGATGGAGATCGCGAAGGCCGCGGTCCGAAACCCGAACGCGACGCTTGCCCCGTTCAAACCCGGCGAGACCGACGACGACACGGAGCTGCGCGTGCGGATGGCCGGTCATGTCCGGACGCAGACGGAGCTCCGGAAGCGGCTCGCCCGGCTGCGGACCTACGACGACCTCCAGAACACGCTGCACCACATCGTCACCGACCCCCACGTCGGCGATCAGGCGTGCGAACGCATCCGCGACCAGTTCTCGGTCGTGCTGATCGACGAGTTCCAGGACACGGATCCGCAGCAGTGGGAGATCGTCCGACGCTGCTTCCACACCAAGGCGCCGCTGATCCTCGTCGGCGACCCCAAACAGTCGATCTACGCGTTCCGCGGAGCCGAGGTGCTCAGCTACCTGCACGCCGTCCAGTCGTCCGGCGACCGCCGGATACTCGACGTCAACCGCAGGTCCGATCAGAACGTCGTCGAGGGCCTGAGCGCGGTGTTCGGCGGTGCGGCGTTCGGGCACCCCGACATCGTGTACCGGCCGGTCACCGCACATCATCCCGGTTCGCGCATCCACGGCGCACCCGCGGTCCGGATCCGGCGGTTCGACAAGAGCCAGTTCACCGTCCACACGCAGGACGGCACCACCCCGAAGGTCGCGCAGGTCCGCGAGAAGGTGATCGACGACGTCGCGGGCGACATCGCCGCACTGCTGTCGTCGACGGTCACCATCGAGGTCGACGGTGTGACCCGTGGCGTCCAGTCCGGCGACATCGCGGTCCTGCTCCGCGCGAACCGGACGATCGAGCCGCTGCAGCGGGCACTCGCCGACCGCGGAGTGGCGTCGGTGGTGACGTCGGGGACGTCGATCTTCACCACCGACGCGGCGCGACACTGGTGGCATGTTCTGACGGCCGTCGACCAGCCGTCCCGCCAGCCGTGGGTGCGGTTGGCGGCCCTCACGCCGCTCGTCGGTCACACGGCGCAGAGCCTGGAGTCGCAGGGCGACGCCGGAGTCGGCACGCTCGCCGCCCAGTTCGCCGAACTCGGCAGGGTCTTCGCCGGCGGTGGTTTCGCGGCGATGGCGGCACGACTGTTCGACGAGTTCGACACGGCGGCCAGGCTCCTCGGATCGGCGCGCGGGGAACGCCTGTTCACCGATGTCCGACAGATGGCCGACGTGTGCAACGCTCACGCGGCCGACGCCGGAGGGGGCCTCGCCTCACTCGTCGACTGGCTCGGCGAACAGATCGCCGAGGGCGCGCAGTGGAGCGGGCGCGGCGATGCGACGAGGCGGCTGGACCGCGACACGGCCGCCGTGCAGATCATGACAGTCCACGCCAGCAAGGGACTCGAGTTCCCGATCGTCTACGTGCCGTTCGGATGGGACGGCGCGTCCCGACCGAACCCTGCGACCTTCGTCTTCCACGACGATGGCGACACCCGGTGCCTCGACGTCGCGGGCACGTCGGCGCCCGGATACCACCGTCGCGACGGGCTCGCGCGCGCCGAGGCCGCGGGGGAGGACCTGCGTCTGATGTACGTCGCCGCGACGAGGGCACGATCGATGGTGGTGCTGTGGTGGGCCCCGAGCACGACGACGGCCCGCGGCGCGCTGCACCGTCTGCTGTTCAGCGCGCATCAGCGGGACGCGGCCGTCGCCGCGGGCGGCATCGCCCAGATCGCCGACACGGTGCCGATCCCGGCCGACGACATCGACGCGGCCGCGATCATCCGCCAGACGGCGGCGAAGAGCCCGTGCATCAGCGTCGAACGCGCCGGCGGACGGGACGGCGTCCGGGTCATGCGAGACGCAACCGGCGACGGGGACGAACCCGCCCTGACGGTGTCGCGGTTCGGCCGCGGAGTGGACGACGCGTGGCGTCGGACGTCGTACTCGGCGATCGTGGCGGCCGCGCACGCCGCTGCGCACGCGGAGCACGCGGCGGTGACGGTGATCGGCACGGGGAGCGAACCCGACGACGTCGACCGACGCGACGAGCCGTCCGAGCAGGCGGATCCGACGGTCGGCCGCGGCGAGCCGTCGTCGGGCCTGCCGTCGCCGATGAACGGGCTGCCGTTCGGCGCGGGTTTCGGAACGCTCGTCCACGAGGTCCTCGAACACGTCGACACGTCGGCCGACGACATCGACGCGCATGTGCGACGACTGACCGCGGACGGCGCCGCGCGGCGCGGCGTCGACATCGACGTCGACGTGCTGGCGACGGCGTTGATCGGAGTGCTCACGACGCCGCTCGGATTCGGCGACCTGTGGGGCGTCCCGCCGCGCGACCGCCTCGCCGAACTCGACTTCGAGCTTCCGCTGTCGTCGGTCGGCGGCGGCTTCGGCCTCGACTCCGTCGGTGACCTCCTCGCCGAGCATCTGCCGGCCGACGACCCACTCGCGCCGTACGCCGAACTGGTGAGGGGAGTGTCCGACGACAGGTTCCGCGGGTTCCTCACCGGCAGCATCGACTCGGTGCTCCGCACGTCCGACGGCCGTTTCGTCGTCGTCGACTACAAGACGAACCGACTGCGTCCCGGTGAACTGTCCGTCGAGGACTTCGACCGCGACGCGATGGCCGCCGAGATGATGTCGGCGCACTATCCGCTCCAGGCGCTGCTGTACTCGGTCGCGCTGCACAGGTACCTGTCGTGGCGGTTGCGCGGCTACGACCCGGCCCGTCACCTCGGACCTGTGCAGTACCACTTCGTCCGCGGCATGGCCGGGCCGTCCACGCCTGCGGGATGCGGTGTCTTCGAATGGCCGATGCCGACCGCCCTCGTCGAATCGATGAGCGCGCTGCTGGCCGGTGAAGGGATCGGGTCATGATCGTCGCGTCCGAAACGGGTGTCCTCGCGCCGTTCAACGAGGCGGGCGTCCTCCACGCCTCCGACGTGCACGTCGCGCGCCGGCTCACCGCCCTGGCGGGCGGCCCGACCGACGACGACGTGCTGCTCGCGACGGCGCTCGCGGTCCGCGCCGTCCGGACCGGCTCCACCTGTGTGCGACTCGACCTCATTGCCGACACGCCCGCCGAGCGGACGGCCGACGGCGACGCCGTCGAACTGACGTGGCCGCCGGTCGACCGGGTCGTCGCGGCGCTGGCGCGTTCGCCGCTGGTGACCGGTCCCGCGTCCGGTCCGCTGACGCCGTTGGCGCTGGCCGACTCGGCCGACGGACCGCTGCTGTACCTGCGGAAGTACTTCCGTCAGGAGCAGAGCATCCGGGCGATCCTCGACGGTCGTGCGGCATCGCGGCCGGACGTCGACCCGACGGCGTTGATCGGCGCCCTCGACGCGGCGTTCTCCCCGGCCGACGGGTACGACCGTCAGCGCGCGGCCGCCGCCCTCGCCGCGACCGGCTGGACGACGGTCCTCGCGGGCGGCCCCGGCACCGGCAAGACGTACACCGTGGCCCGCATCCTCGCCGTCATGGAGACGCTCCTCGGCGACGACGTCCGCATCGGCCTGTGCGCGCCGACCGGTCGCGCGGCGGCCCAGTTGCAGACGGCGATCGGCGAGTACAGCCGCACCCGTAGGCGCCTCGTCAGCGACCCGGCCGCCGTCACGGTGCACCGCCTGTTGGGATCGCGGCCGGACGGCACGTTCGTGCGCGGATCGGGCAATCGGCTGCCGTTCGACGTCGTCGTGGTGGACGAGACGTCCATGCTGCCGGTCACGATGATGTGCAGGCTCCTCGAGTCGCTGCGCAGCGACACCAGGCTGATCCTGGTGGGCGACCCGCATCAGCTGGTGTCCGTCGAAGCCGGAGCTGTGCTCGCCGACCTGGTGGAGCGCGAGCCCGCGCAGACGAGTACTCCGGAGCTCGCCTCGGCGTTCACCGCGGCCGCGCGGATCGACGAGTCCGACTTCACCGACACCGAACTGTCGGCGCTCGGCGGCGGCGTCATCACCCTGCGCCGTGGACACCGGTACGGCGACCGGATCGGCGACGTCGCCGAGGCGGTCAACGCGGGCGACGCGGACCGGGTGCTCGATCTGATCGGGACGTCGGACGACTCCGCGGTGACCCTCGTCGATCCGGACGAGCTGGACGAGGTGCGCGCGTCCGTCGTCGGGTGGGCGCGCGAGCTCCGCGTCGCCGCGGAGTCGGGCGACGAACGGTCCGCGGTGCGGGCGCTCCGCGGGCACCGGGTCCTGTGCGCGCATCGCGACGGGCGTTTCGGCGTCGGCGGCTGGTCTCGGCGGATCACCGGGTGGACCGCGGAGGATCTCGGCGGCGTCACCCACGGCGGATCGTGGTACGCGGGCGAACCGCTGTTGGTGACGGCCAACGACCGCGCGCAGGACGTCTACAACGGCGATTCGGGAGTCGTCGTCGCCGACGGTGACGCGCTGGTCGCCGTCTTCGAGCGCGGCGACAGCGTCAAACGGCTCCACCCCAGCCAGTTGGCCCATGTGGTTCCGGTGTACGCGATGACGATCCACCGCAGCCAAGGCAGCCAGTTCGCCGAGGTCACGGTGGTGTTGCCGCCCGCGGACGCCGAACTGCTCACCCGTGAACTGCTGTACACGGCCATCACCCGAGCCGAGCGTCGTGTACGGATCGTCGGGACCGCGGACGCCCTGCGGGCGGCGGTCGGGCGCCGCGTCGCTCGGGCGTCCGGCCTCCGGTCCCGCACAGCCGAACACTGACCGCTGCACCCGGGCCGGGTCTCTACCCGAGGTCGGCTCCGCCTGGGACGAGATCGCGTCGCTGATACGACTCCCGCGCGAGGAACAGTCGCTGTTGGTCGCGCGGGAGGGAGCCGAAGCCCTTCATGGAAGCCGAGCGCGCCATCTCGGTGCGGTGCGAGGTGATCGCGCGGATCTTCGCGCCGAGCTGTTCGTGGAGGTCGAGCGTGAGGTCGACCTGGTCGTCGGGCGTGCCGACGAGCGGCAGGTGGGACGCCTCGGGCAGGAACGGGCGGAGTTCGTCGACGACGCTGACCGGGATCGTCGCGAAGTACAGCGATTTCACCTGCCACGGGTCGCCGGAGCCCGGTGCGTAGTGCAGGAGCGGCGCGGCGTCGGCCGCGGCGCACACGAGCCTGTTGGTGTGGATGTGATCGCGGTGCCCGTAAATCCCGAACGCGTCATAGGTGACGATGATGTCGGGCCTGATCCGCCGGATGTGACCGACGAGCGCGGCGACCTCGTCGTCGAACTGCACGTCGATGAACGACGGCGCGTCGGGCGCCGACTCGGGAACGAAACTGTCGGCGTAGCCGAGGGCGATGGGCGGCCTGCTCAATCCGAGTTCGCGGGCGGCGTCCCCCAGCTCCACGTTCCGGACGGTGCCGGGCGCCCAGGTGCACGTGATGAGGTCGGCGTCGCCGCCCCGGGCGATATGGGCTGCGATGGTGCCGCCGGTCCACAACGATTCGTCGTCGGGGTGGGCGTGGACGAACAGGGCGCTCGGTATGCCGGACACGTGGTCCACAGTACGCGTCGAGGAGTCAGTAAGCTGTTCTGTGCCGATCGGCCGTTTCAGCCCCGCGGTGGGGCGAGAGAGGAGTATTCCGTTGACGTCACAGGTGCACGAGTTCCAGGCGGAGGCTCGCCAACTGCTCGACCTGATGGTCCATTCGATCTATTCCAACAAGGACAGCTTTCTGCGGGAGTTGGTGTCGAACGCGTCGGATGCGCTCGACAAGTTGCGACTCGCGGGCCTGACCGACAAGGACCTCGACGCGGACATCTCCGACCTGCATATTCGCTTGATTCCCGACGCCGGCGCGCGGACGCTGACCGTCGTCGACAACGGCATCGGAATGTCGCGCGACGAGGTGATCGGCCTGATCGGCACCATCGCGAAGTCGGGCACCGCGGAGCTGCGCCGCAAGCTGGCCGAGTCGCGTGCGGACGGGGCCGACACGGCTGTGTCCGAGGAACTCATCGGACAGTTCGGCGTCGGCTTCTACTCGACGTTCATGGTCGCCTCCGAGGTGACGCTCGTCACCCGTAAGGCGGGCGAGTCGGTGGGCACGCGGTGGACGTCCACCGGCGACGGCACGTACACGATCGACGACGTCGCGGACGCGCCTCAGGGAACCTCGATCACCCTCGCGTTGACCGCGGTCGACGAGGACGACGCCGTCCACGACTACGCGGACCGGTTCGTCCTGCGCGGTCTGGTGAAGAAGTACTCCGACTTCATCGCGTGGCCGATCCGGATGCTCGGCGAGGCGCCCGAACCGGTGGAACCCGCCGAGGGCGAAGAAGCCGTCGAGCCCGTCGGGCCGGTCGACGAGACGCTGAACTCGCAGAAGGCGCTGTGGTCCAAGTCGAAGGACGAGGTGACGCCCGAGGAGTACGCGGACTTCTACCGTCACGTCTCGCACGCCTGGGACGAGCCGCTGGAGACCATCTCGCTCCACGCCGAGGGCACGTTCGAGTACCAGGCGCTGCTGTTCATCCCGACCCAGGCGCCGTTCGACCTGTTCATGCGCGAACGCGCGAGCGGAATCCACCTGTACGTGAAGCGCGTCTTCATCATGGACGACGCGACCGAGTTGATGCCCGAGTACCTGCGCTGGGTGCAGGGCGTCGTCGACGCCGCCGATCTCTCACTCAACGTGTCGCGGGAGATCCTGCAACAGGACCGGCAGATCCGCGCGATCCGCCGCCGTCTTGTCAAGAAGGTGATCTCGACGGTCCAGGAGATCGCCGACAAGCGTCCCGACGACTACCGCACGTTCTGGGAGAACTTCGGCCGCGTCTTCAAGGAAGGCCTCGTCAACGACGCCGACAACGCTCAGGCCATCCTGAAGGCGTCGATGTTCGCGTCGACCCACAGCGAGACCGAGCCGACGCGTCTGGCCGACTACCTGACGCGCATGGCCGACGACCAGGACGTCATCTACTACATGACCGGCGAGTCGCGTGCGCAGATCGTCGGCAGCCCGCACCTGGAGGCGTTCGCCGCCAAGGGCATCGAGGTGCTCGTTCTGTCCGACCCGGTCGACGAGGTGTGGGTCGGCACGGTGCCGGAGTTCGACGGCAAGAAGTTCGTGTCGATCGCCAAGGGCGTCGTCGATCTGGACGGCTCGGACGACGAGGCCGACAGCGAACGCGACGAGGCGTTCGCCCCGCTGTTGGCCTGGATGGGCGAGGCGCTCGCCGACGACGTCACGCAGGTGCGTCTCACGTCGCGTCTCACCGATTCGGCCGCCTGCCTCGTCGGTGACGAGTTCTCGATGACTCCGCAGTTGGAGAAGCTGTACCGGGCGTCGGGCCAGGAGGTTCCGCGCAGCAAGCGGATCCTGGAGCTGAACCCGACTCACGCACTCGTCGAGCGTTTGAACGAGCGGTTCACGGCGTCGGACGACCACGCCGCGCTCGCTCCGGCGGCGTCGCTGGTGTTCGCGGCGGCCGTCCTCGCCGAGGGCGGCGAGCTCGCGGACCCCGCAGCGGTAGCGAAGTTGATCGCGCAGCAGGTCGCGGACTCGCTCGCCTGATGACGCTCATCACGCGGGCCGCGATCTGGATCGGATCGTGGTCGTGGCTTCCGCCGTATCTGCCGAAGATCGTCAAGATCGACGGCCTGATCCAGCGGCTCAGTCGGGGCCGGATCGATCTGCTGTGGATCGCGAGCCTGCCGAGCGTCACGTTCACCGTCGTCGGCCGCAAGAGCGGCGAGCCGCGGACGACGACGGTGCTCGCCGCGCCCGACGGCGACGACTGGATCGTCGCGGGCTCGTACTTCGGCGGCCCGAAGAGTCCGGCGTGGGTGTTCAACCTGCGTGCGGCCGGCGAGGCCACCGTCGGAGGGCGTCGTATGGACGCACAGGAACTGTCCGGCGACGCCCGCGACGAAGCCTGGCAGTGCCTGTTGAGCGTGTGGCCCAACTTCACTCTCTACGAACAGCGCACCGACCGCGTCATCCCGGTGTTCCGGCTGACGCCTGCCTGATCGGGCGATTCCCGCCCTGAGCGTTGATTCCCGCCCACGAACAGTCCGTGAGCGGGAATCGAGGCGTATGCGCGAAGGGCCTATTCGCCCTTGAACTGCGGGGGACGCTTCTCGAACACGGAGGCGATGGCTTCGCCGAGGTCGTTGCTGGGAAGGAAGGCCGCGTTCCACGTCGCGACGTAGCGCAGCGACTCGTCGACGCGGGCGCGGCGCGAGTGGTCCAGGACGTTCATCGTGCCCTGGACGACGAGCGGCGGGAGTTCGGCGATCTCGGCGGCCTTGGCGCGCGCCGCGTCGAGCAGTGCCTCCTGCGTGTCGAAGACGTCGGTCACGAGGCCGATCTTCTCGGCACGCGCGGCGTCGATGTCCTTGCCCGTGAGAGCGAGATCGCGGGTGTGGCCGTCGCCGACGATCAGTGGGAGACGGGCGAGCGAACCCATGTCGGCGACGATCGCGACCCGGACCTCACGAACGCTGAACTTGGCGTCCGCGCTCGCGATCCGGATGTCCGCGGCGGTGATCAGATCGACGCCGCCGCCGATGCACCAGCCCTGAACCGCTGCGATCACCGGCTTGCGGCAGTCGGCGACGGCGTTGATGCCCGCCTGCATGCGGCCGATCATGTTGTGGAAATCGGTGCGGGCCTTCGCCGCCTTGCCGTCGCCGCCGAGGACGGGACCGAAGTCGCCCGCCATCGCCGGAAGGTCGAGACCGAACGAGAAGTTCTTACCCGAACCGGTGAGCACGACCGCCCGCACATCGGGATCGGCGTCGAAGCCGGTGAACAACGGAACCAGCTCCGCCCAGAACGCCGGGCCCATCGCGTTGCCCTTGCCGGGGCCGATCAACGTCACCTCGGCGACGTGATCGGCGACGGTCACGTCGAACGCCTCGTACTTGTCGCTGTCGCGGTATTCCGGAGTCGTGTTCTCGCTCATGGGTGGAAGGCTACCGCCGTCTCGACTGCGCTCGACGGGCCGGGGTTAGCCGCGGGTGAGGAGGGGGAGTAGGCGTTGGGTGTCCTCGGGCGTCCAGCCCGGCGGTTCGAGGATCTTCGCCCATGCCTTCGGGATCGCGGCGAGGAAGGTGTGACCGTGGCCGTCGGGGACGTTCACCGACACGGCCATGTCGGCCGACACCTGGAGGAACGTGACGAACGGGATCCACACCGTCGAACTCAGCACGTCGCGGCCCCGCTTCTCCTCCAGCCAGTCCGGCTTGTTCAGGATCAGGTCGGGGGAGAACCAGGTGATCGGGTCGGACGGATGCTGCAGGTAGACGATGCGTCCGGTGTCCCACACCTTGCCGACCGGGCGCGACATGTCGTCGGCGTCGGCGATGAATCGGACCTGGTCGCCGTCCTCGTAGATCGGCAGCCACTCCGGCGAGCCGGAGTCGCGATGATCGGTCGTCTCGCGCCACAGGTCGTTGCTGAACGTGGGACCGGTGAACAGCGCGCCGTCGGTGCGGGCCGCGAGGGTCGGGATGGAACCGAACGGGGCCTCGGCGGCGAACGAGCCGAGGCTCTCGCCGTACACGACGATCTTCGGGCGCTGAGCCTCCGGGATGCGCCGGAGCCGCCGGTCGACGGCTTCGAACAGCGCCCGACCGGCCTGTCGGGCGCGTTCCTGGTCGACGAGGAACGACAGCCAGCTCGGCAGCGTCGAATACTGCATGGACACGACGGCGGTGTCGCCGTTGTACATGTACTCGAGCGAGTCGGTGTTCGCCTGGTTGATCCAGCCGGTGCCGGTGGTCGACGCCACGGCGATCAGCTTGCGCTTGAATCCGCCGGTCCGCTCCAATTCGCGCGCGGCGAGTTCGGCGCTGGCCTCGATGGAGTCCGCCGACTTCAATCCGGCGTACACGCGGATCGGCTCCGTCGCGGGCCGCTTGTTGAACTCGGTCAGCTGCTCCACGGTTGGCCCGCTCGACACGAACGTCCGCCCCATCCGGCCCAGGCTGTCCCAGCTGACCAGCGACTGCGGGCCGCCGGAACGCAGCGTGGAGGTCGGCGGCTCGGTGTCGGGGTTCGTCTCGTCGTTGACCGCGGCGAACGTCGAGTTCAACGCGCTCATGCCGTAGTTAGCGACGACGCCGTTGAACACGAGCACCGCCAACACGACGACGACGAGCCCTGTCGCCACCGCGGAGATGCGCGGCGGGACCTTGCGGTTCAGCATGCGGAACAGGGTGCGGGTACCCCAGCCGACGGCCTGGCCGATGCCGACCAGGATCGCGAACACGATCACCGCGACGATCACCACGGTCGGGTACGCCGTCCACGTCAGACGTTCGACGCCCATCAGGTCGCGGATCTCGTCCTGCCAGCGGTGGAACCAGAACATCATCGTGACGGTGCCGATCACGAAGACGACGCCGAGGCCGATCCACCAGGTGCGGCCGGGGCGGCGCCACGCCTCGTCCCGCGAGAGCATGTAGCGGGCCAGCCACGCGACGAACGCGCCGAGCATGTATCCGATACCCGCTGCTCCCGCGCTTACGGCGCCCTGGAACAGGGGACCGCGGGGGAGCAGGGACGGCGTCGCCGACAACCACAGGAACAACGTCGCGATCACCGCGCCCGTGAACGACAGGCGCCGCCCGTACCCCCGCGCCGCCGCGAGGAGACGCCCGCCGCGAGGCGTGTCGGTGGTCGGTTCCGTTGCGTCGTCGGTGTCCACGTCGCCTCCTCGTACTCG
Source organism: Gordonia spumicola (assembly GCF_009932475.1). GTDB lineage: Bacteria > Actinomycetota > Actinomycetes > Mycobacteriales > Mycobacteriaceae > Gordonia > Gordonia spumicola. Next base: position 1,296,639 of record NZ_BJOV01000005.1, on the reverse strand, counting down.
ATTGTGAGGATCACAAGATACACGCAGGGTACGACGTCGGCGCACACTGCACCTCGACGTTGGCGCTGTTGTGCAACGATTGTCGCCGTGAGCATTTCGTCTGATCCGATCGCCGCGTCCGACATCGTCCTCGGAGTGCCGGTCGTCGACCTGTCCGCATCGTCCGACGCCTACCGCGTCCTGCTCGGCGAACCGGTCGAGACGGGGGTGTGGCTGGTCGGGAACGGGCGGGTGGAGTTGCTGCCCGGGGACGCCGACCAGGCCGTCGACTTCACCGTCGCGGATCTGTCCGAGAGCATCCGACTGCTGGGCCGACGCGGACTGACGTCCGTGTACCGCGACGACTCGTCGTATGCGTTCGAACACGTCGCGCCCATCGGCGTGGCGTCCCGCGGCGGGAGCGGCCACGGACCGCGGATCGACCATGTCGTCATGTATCACCACGACGTGGACGCGGCAGTCGCGCTGTACGCGGGACGTCTCGGGCTCGACTTCCGGCTCGACCGGACCATCGCGGAGGGCGTCGCGCAACTGTTCTTCCGCACGTCGACCGTGATCGTCGAAGTCGTGGCCGGCCCGAGCATGGCCGACCGGGACCGGTTCGGCGGGCTCGCCTGGCTGATCGACGACATCGACGACGAGCGCGCGCGACTCGCGGATGCGGGCCTCGACGTGAGCGAGGTCCGCGTCGGTCGCAAACCCGGGACGAGGGTCTGCACCGTCCGCGATCGCGCGCTCGGAACCCCGACCCTGCTGATCGAACAGACACCGCGATCGTGACGCCGATGTTCCCGCTGGGCTCGGTGCTCCTGCCCGGGGAGACGCTGCCGCTCCGGATCTTCGAACCGCGCTACGCCGCCATGTTCGACGAGCTGCTCGCGGGTGACCGCACCTTCGGGGTCGTGCTGATCGAACGAGGATCGGAGGTCGGCGGCGGGGACGACCGCGACTCGGTCGGGACCCTCGCACACGTTCAGGCGTGGGCAGAGACCGGCCACGGTCGGTACTCGGTGAACTGCATGGGCACCAGGCGGATCGTCGTCGACCACTGGCTCACCGACGACCCGTACCCACGTGCGGTGACCCGGGAACTGCCCGACGAGCCCGGGGGCGACCCCGACTGGCCGTCGCTCCTCGGCAAACGCGCCCAACTCCAACTGCTCTGCGGTCAGGGCGGACGGCGAGACCAGCAGCTGCGGTGGATCGCTTCGCAACTCGCCGAACCCGTCGACTACGCCGGACCCGACCGCGAAGAGGCGTCGTGGCGCGCGGCGTCCGACTTGCCGCTCGGCGCGGCCGACCGGCGCAAGGCGCTCGCGGCGCCTGACCCGGCCGCGCGCGTCGACGTCCTCGTGTCGGCCGTCGACGATCTGATCGCGGCGCTGAGATTCCGTCTTCAGGCGTGAACGCTCCGGCGCGCCTACAGTCGAACCCGTGAGCAATCTCGAGGACGACCCGCACGCGATCGACTGTTCCGGCACCCCGTCCGAGGGCGTGGAGGTGGTGACACCCCGCGAGGTCCCGCTCGGCGGCCTGCGGGCGATGACCGTCAACCGCACGCTCCCGACTCGCGACCGGTCCATGGTCGGCGCGTGGTGCTTCGCCGACCACTACGGCCCGGAACCGGTGTCGAGCAGCGGCGGCATGCGGGTTCACCCGCATCCCCACACCGGACTGCAGACGGTCAGCTGGCTGTTCGACGGCGAGATCGAGCACCGTGACAGCGCGGGCGTGCAGGCGATGGTCCTGCCCGGCGAGATCAACCTGATGTCGGCGGGCCACGGGATCAGCCACTCCGAGATGTCGACCGATGCGACGGACGTCCTCCACGGTGTGCAACTGTGGGTGGCCCTGCCCGACGCCGTCCGCGACGACCCGCACGGCTTCCAGCATCATGTCCCGGAACAGGTGCAGCTCGGCGGCGCGGGCACCGTCCGCGTGTTCATCGGCGAGATCGCCGGCTCGTCGTCGCCGATCGTGACGGCCACCCCTCTGCTCGGCGCGGAGATCGTCCTCGATCCCCGCTCGGAGATCGCGCCGGCCGTGGACGAGGCGTTCGAGCACGGAGTGCTCCTGGACACCGACCGGCTCCTCGTCGACGGCGTCGAGATCGGTCGCGGCAGTCTCGCGTATGTCGGTCCGGGCGCCACGGCCATCCGGTTGACCAACCCGACCGACTCTCAGGCGCGCGTGATCCTGCTCGGCGGCCGGCCGTTCGACGAGGACGTGATCATGTGGTGGAACTTCGTCGGCCGCACACACGACGAGATCGTCGAGTACCGGATGGAATGGGAGAGCGCCGCCGAGCGTTTCGGACGGGTGGAGGGCTGGGACCCCGCGGATCGGATCCCCGCGCCGCCGCTGCCGACAAGCAGGCTCAAGCCGAGAAAGAGGCCAGGACATGAGTGAGACCACCGGACAGATCGCCGTCGCCCGCAACGACGAGGCGGGTCGCTACGAGATCACCGTCGACGGCGAACTCGCCGGGTTCACGCTGTTCGTCGATCGTGGACCGCAGCGGATCTTCTCCCACACCGAACTCGACGACAGGTTCGCCGGCCGCGGCCTCAGCTCGATCCTCGTCCGTGACGCGCTGGCAGACACCCGCACGGCGGGGCTCCGCGTGGTCCCGGTGTGTCCGCTCGTCGCCCACTACGTCTCCAAGCACGACGAGGTCGCCGACATCGTCGATCCCGTGACCCCGGACGTGCTCGACTTCCTCACGTCGCGCTGAGCCGTCGCGGGAGTGTCTCTCACTCTCGCGGGTGGACGTTGAAGCGACTCATGATGGAGACGCGATTGAATGCGTTGATCGCCACGGCCACCCACGTGACCGCCGAGATCTGCGCCGCGTCGAGGATGTCGGCCGCGCGTTCGTAGGCGCAGTCGGCGTCCTCGGTGGACGGGAGTTCGGTGGCCGATTCGGCGAGGTCGAGAGCGGCGCGCTGCTGATCGTCGAAGAGCAGGGGAGCCTCGCGCCACGCAGGCAGGACGGCGATCTGCTGCTCGGTGACGCCCGCGACGACGGCCGCCTCGTGGTGCAGGCTCAGGCAGAATGCGCAGCCGTTGATCTGCGAGCAACGCACGTTGACCAACTCCACCAGCCGACGGTCGAGTCCAGCGTCCTCCGCGGCCTGCTTCGCGGCGGCCGAGACGGCGACGAGTTGCTTGTAGACGGCCGGAGACTGTTTATCGATGGACACGCGGGGAGTCGGCATGGCACAAACGTACACATGAACGCCGAACCCTCTGCGCTGCACAGTCTGACGCGATACCCCGGCCGCGGCGGCGACCGGGCCCTGCTCGACGAAGTCCTCGACGAGGCGTTGGTCGCGACCCTGTCGACGGTCGTCGACGGGTGGCCGTGGTCGGTGCCGCTGGTGTTCGCGCGGGTCGGTGACGACGTCATCGTCCACGGGTCGACGGGCGCCGGGATGCTCCGGCACGTCGCGGCCGGGGCCGCGGTCACGCTGACGGCGTTCACCGTCGACGGGCTCGTCGTCTCCGACACGTTGTTCGACCACTCGGTGAACTATCGCGCCGTCGTCGTCCGGGGTGTGCTCGAGACCGTCGACGATCCGACGGCCGCGCTCACCGCGTTGACCGACAGGATCATCCCCGGGCGGTCGGCGGAGACGGCGCCGATCACGAAGAAGGAGGTCGCCGCGACGATCGCGCTCCGCCTCCCGATCGTCGACGGCAAGTGGATCGCGAAGTCGAGAAGCGGCGGCGCGGGCGTCGAGACGGACGGGTGGACGGGTGTGGTCCCGATGCGGACCGTGTACGACGAGCCGATCACCGACACCGGGACCGTGATCCCGGAGTCGGTGCGTCACTTGGCGCGGTAGCGGAACACCTTCGTCCCGACGAAGCACGGGCTCGGGTTGATCATCGCGACGCTCAGCACTCGTCGACGAGTGTCGTAGTCGATGCCCTCGGACTCGTAGGTTCCCGTGCACACGCTGCGCTTGGGGAGGTCGAACTCGGGAGTGACCGTGGCGTCGACGACCTTCGCCGATCCGACCGGAGCCGACAGCGTCACCGACACCACGCGGTTCACCGGTTCGTCGACGGCGCAGGCGAGCCGCTCGGCGGTGACGAAGTCGCAGCTCTGGACGTTCTCCAGCGGCTTGTCGAGGCGGATCTCACCCGCGATCGGGATGGTCGAGCCCGACGGCTCGCCCTTCGGGTTGTCGAAGACGAGCAGGCGTTTCATCACGAACCACTCGCCGTTGACGAGGTGCTCGCCCGTCGGGTCGACGGTGACGAACGAGTTGTTCGCCCGTTCGCCCGGTTCGAGCACATGGTCGTAGCGGGTGAAACGTCCGGTCGGCGACGTGATCGTGAACAGTTTGCGTCCGGCGTCGAGGTCCTCGTACACGTCGTAGGTGTATCCGCCGTGGATGTCCTGGTCGCCGATGTGCGTCCAGCCTTGCGCGGCCAGCTCCGGTCGGATCGACAGCCATCCGCGCGGATGGAGGAAGCCGTGTCTGTCGGTCGCGAGACCCTCGTTGTAGATCGGGGTGAAGTGGTCCGACACCGACGGCCGGGACCAGTCCGCGTGTGCGGGAGGTGAGAACACCGCCGCAGCGAGGCCTCCTATGACGAGTGCGATGGAGAGTCTGCGTGTGCGGCGGTGTCTGGTCACATCGTGACGTTAGCCGGTGATGGTGTCGTGCGCGGCCGTGTCGGCGGCGGACGTCCCGGATGCGCCGAGGTCGGCGAGCATTCCGGCCACGTCGATACCGGTGGTGGAACGGATCACCTCGAGCGTGCTCGCCACACCGGCGCCCGCGCTGCGCGTCAGTGGGCTCACCGAATCGCCGACGAGCGTGATGTTCGAGTCGGCCAACGGCTCCGACGCCGCGCGGACGATGTCGGGCAACTTGGACAGGACGAGTTCGAGCTGGCCGACCTTGTCGAGCTTGCCGAGGGCGTCGGCGCGCTTCTCGAGAGCCTCGGCTTCGGCCTCGCCGGTGATGCGGATGCCCGCCGCCTTGGCCTCGGCCTCCGCGGTGATCTCCGCTTTGCGTGCCTCCGCGCGCTGCTGGGCCGCATACAGCTCGGCCTCGGCGGGACGACGCACCTCGGCGTCGAGCTGAGTGTCGCGCAGGCGAGCCGACTGCTCGGCCACCTCGTTGTCCTTCTCCACCTGGATCCGGCGGCGTTCGGCCTCGACGAGCGGACGCACAGAGTCGGCCTCGGCCGCGGCGCGGTCGGTGGCTTGACGTGCGGCTTCGCGCTGGATGTCGAGCTCGCGCTGCTGCTCGATGATCGCCTGCTCGTTCTTGATCCGGCTCTGCTCGGCGACGCGGTGCGCCTCGGCGCGCGACTGTGCGGCGATCGCAGCCTGATCCGAACGCTCCTTGGCCGCGAGGTCGCTGAAGTACTGGCCGTCGGAGTCCTGGACGTCGTTGATGGAGAAGCTGTCGAGCAGCAGACCCTGGTTGCCGAGGATCTCCTTGATCGACTGAGCGACCTGGTCGACGAGCTGCTGGCGGTCGACGAGAATGCTCTTCGCGGTCATGGTGCCGACGATCGACCGGAGTTCGCCGGACAGCTGCTCGGTCACCAGCGCCTTGACGCGTTCGAGGTCGTCGCCGAAGCGGGGACCGGCCTTCAGGATGTCCTCGGGCGTGTCGCCGACCTTGACGACGGCGACGCCGCGGACCTTGAGTTCGATGCCGTCGTTGGCGGGGGTCGACGTGTCGAGGTCGGCCTTGATCGACGAGAGCTGCACCCGCGTCGCACGCTGCACGACCGGCAGCACGAACGTTCCGGTGCCCCGGTACACCTTGCCTTGATGGCCCTTGCCGGTGCCGGTGACGATGAACGCCTCTTCGGCCCCCGGCACCCGGTAGCGGGACAGGAGCAGTAGGACGACGAGGACGAGCAACACCACGACGGCTGCGACAGCCCAGATGACGGTGGTCATGGGTGTATCAATTCCCTTCCGGATGGTCGCCGAACGTTATCGGCGAGACGATGAAGACCTCGCGGCCGTCCGCCTTCTCCAGGACGACGGCGCGTGCGTTGTGGGGCAGCTGTTCGGTCGACCGCACGGTGATCTGCCTGGTGCCGAGTGGCGTCGACACCTCGGCGGTGCCGAGTCGGCCGTCGGACACCGGTTCGACGATCCGGACGGTGGAGCCGATCAGGTCGAACGAGGGCAGCTCTTCCTCCGAGTCGACGAGGTAACCGAGGATGAGCAGTGCGACGCCCGACAGGACGACGCCGGTGGCGATTCCCGCGGCGAGCGCGATCAGCGTCGATGTGTGACCGAAAGTGAGCAGGCCGCCCGCGAGGAGTCCGAAGCCGGTGAGGAACGGTGTCACGACGGACAGCAGTCCCGCGCCGGAATCGCCCACGTGAACGTCGACCTGCGCGAACTCGAATCCGATGAGCGAGAGCAATGTGAGCACTAAGCCGACGAGACCTATTGCGAGTAAGACGATTCCGAGCACGGCACCCCAATCCGCTAGGTGTTTCGCGTGACCTCATTCTCGCACATCGGACGTTCGGAGCCGTCCGCACGAACGACACCGTTGACATCGCTAATAGTGCCATTGACAAATGGCACTGTTGGTGGTGTCATCGAAAAATGGTTGAACTCACCGCGCCCGCGCCACGGGTGCCCGCTAGAGCGGCGGCACGTACCCGACTGAACGCACTGATCACTCGAGTCGGCGTCGGCTCCGTGACCGGATTCATCGGAACCAGCACGGCGGGTGTCGCCGTGTCGCGCGGCCTGATCGCCGCGCTCATGGGTGCCGCCGGTCGGATGCCCAGGGGAGCCTCCGTGGTCCAGGTTCGGGACGGCGGCGTGGTGGGCGAATGGGTGTACGGGGCCGGCGTCGACCGCCGCAGCGAAACCGCGGTCCTCTACCTCCACGGCAGCGCCTACATGATGTGCTCGCCGGGCACGCACCGCAGCTTCGTCGCCCGACTCTCGGCCGTGCTCGGCCTGCCGTGTTTCGTGCCCGACTACCGCCTCGCGCCCGAGCATCGATTCCCGGCAGCCGCCGACGATGTCGACGCCGCCTGGCAGTGGATGCTCGACCGCGGATACGAACCGGAGAACCTGATCGTCGCGGGCGATTCCGCGGGTGGGCATTTGACCGGAGCGTTTGTGCTCAACAGGGCCGCCGACGGTGAGCCGGGGCCTGCCGCCGCGGTCCTGCTGTCGCCGGTCGTCGACCTGACATTCGGATTGTCCGCACAGCAGGAACGCCGTCGGCGCGACCCGATGATCACCGCCGCCGCCGCACGACGCCTGGTCGATCTCTACACACGCGACGCCGACCTGTCCGACCGCAGGCTCGCCCTCGACTACCACGCCGCGGCCGACGCCCCGCCGATGCTGATCCAGGCCGGCGGAGCGGAGATGCTGTCGGCCGACTCGCGGCATTTCGCCAGTCAGGTGAGCGCGTACGGCGGCCGCGCCGACCTCGAAGTGTGGCCGGGCCAGATGCACGTATTCCAGGCGCTGCCCCGACTGACCCCCGACGCCGACGCCGCCCTCCTGCGGATTCGCGACTTCGTCGCCGACGCGCTTGCCACCAGCACAGCCATCCCCAATGAGAACGAAGGAGTCGCCTGATGTTCGGCATCGACTCGGTCCTGTCCACCCTGGTGCGCAACCGGCGCAGCCACGACGCGAAGGCGGTCGTCACCGGCGCGGGCAGTGGGATCGGGCGCGCGTTCGCGCTCGAACTCGCGCGTCGGGGTGGGCACGTGGTGTGCGCCGACATCGACGGATCGCGCGCGGACGACACCGTCCGGGCGATCACCGGCAGCGGTGGCCGGGCCGTCGCCGCGGTCTGCGACGTGTCGATTCGCGATGACGTGGCGAAGCTCGCCGACCTCGCCGTCAGGGAGTTCGACGGGCCGCCCACCCTCGTCGTCAACAATGCGGGCGTCGGGATCGGCGGCAAAGCCGTCGGCGCGGTCGGCATGGACGACTGGAATTGGGCACTCGGGATCAACCTGTGGGGCGTGATCCACGGGTGCGAGACGTTCGCTCCGATGCTGCGCGGCACCGGACACGGCGGCATCATCAACGTCGCGTCGGCGGCGGGATTCGCCGCGGCCCCCGCGATGGGGCCGTACAACGTCGGCAAGGCCGGCGTCATGTCGCTGTCGGAGACCCTCGCAGCCGAGATGAGCGGCAGCGGGGTGAACGTCACCGTCCTGTGCCCGACGTTCGTCAAGACCAATGTCGCACGTGACGGCCGGATCACCGATGCCGGCCAGGGCCTCGCGGGTCGGCTCATGGAACTCACCGGCGTCTCACCCGAGAGCGTCGCGTCCGCCACCCTCGACGCCAACGATCTCGGCCGTCTCTACGTGGTTCCGCAGTTGGATGCCACCGTCATCTGGCATCTGAAACGTCATCTCCCCGGCGTCTACACCTGGGGCGCGGGTCTCCTCGGCCGGATCGCGCCGCTCGAGACCGACGCATCCGAACCCGTCGATCACCGCTGACACTCGGTCACCACTACTTCAAAGGACACGAATCATGGCAATGGACCTCGATCGCATGCTTGCGATGATCAAGAACCGTCAGTGGGCGCTCGCCGACATCGACTGGGACGCGCCGGGCGCGGAACTCATCGAGCCGGAGCTCCACGCCAAGCTCAAGCCGTTTCTCTCGGACCTCATGTGGATCGAGAACGTCGGCGCCCGCGGTTTCGCCGCGATGGCGAAGAAGGCCCCGACCCCGACTTTGAAGTCGATCTACGAGCACTTCCACGCCGAGGAGCAGAAGCACGCGAACGCGGAGCTCGCCCTGATGCGTCGGTGGGGAATGCTCGAGAACGACGAGATCCCGTCACCGAACGTCAATGTGCAGCTCATCATCAACTGGCTGGACAAGTACTCGGACGGAATGTCGCTGTCGTTCCTCGGCACCGTGATTCCGATGCTGGAGGTGGCTCTCGACGGTGCGCTCATCAAGTTCATCACCGATGAGGTCAAGGACCCGGTGGCCCAGGAGGTGTTCCGTCACATCAACTCGGACGAGTCACGTCACCTCGCCGTCGACTACGAAGTCATGGAGATCCTCGGCCATGCCGATCTCCGCAAGCGCACAGCCGACTTCGTCGGCGGCTGGGTGAAGCCGTCGCTCATGGTCGGCTTCCTCAGCTACATGCCGCTGCTCAACAAGATGCGCGACAACATCGTGGCGATGGGCGTCGACGAGGAGAAGCTCTACGGTGCGATGCGGAAGTACCGTGCGGTCGGCGAGCGGTCCGAGTACGTGCGCCGGCTCCCTATGTTCCAGGTGGTCGCGATGCACGGCAGCTGGGTGATCGACCGGAAGAACGTTCCCTATCACCTCGTCGCCGATTCGCTTGTCAAGGTGACGTCGTACATCCCGTTCGACCTCGTGCACCGCACACCGTCGTGGTCGCAGGAACTCACCTACGAGCCGGCCGCCTGAGGACGACAGAGACATGAGCATCGCAGTTGCAGTCATCGGCGCGGGGTTCGCGGGCATCGGCGCCACTATCCGCCTGAAACAGAAGGGCATCGACGACGTCGTCGTCTTCGAACGAGGCGAACGCGTCGGCGGCACCTGGCGAGACAACACGTACCCTGGTGCCGCATGTGACATCCCGTCGCGCCTGTACTCGTACAGTTTCGCGCAGAACCCCGACTGGTCGCACACCTATTCGGGCAGCGCGGAGATCCTCGACTACATCGACTCGATGGTCGCCGACTTCGATGTCGCCCGGCACATCAAGTTCGGTCACGAGGTCACCGGTCTCGAATACGACGAGAAGGCAGGCGAGTGGACGATCCGGTTCGCCGGACGCCGCCGCGCCGTCCGTGCACGATCGGTGATCATGGCCGCGGGTCCGCTCGCGAACCCGTCACTGCCCGACATCAAGGGGCTGGAGGACTACGAAGGGCACGTCGTACACAGTGCGCGGTGGGACCACGACTACGACTTCGCGGGCAAGAAGGTCGCCGTCGTCGGGACCGGTGCCAGCGCCGTCCAGATCGTTCCTCACCTCGTGAAACAGGCCGGGTCGGTCAAGGTGTTCCAACGCACCGCGGGCTGGGTGCTTCCGCGCATCGACGTCGAGACGGGTGAATTCGCGAAGTCGATCTACCGTCACGTTCCCGGTGCTCAGAGCCTCGCGCGGTCGGCCTGGTACTGGGGACACGAGTCGATGGCTCTCGGCCTGGTCTGGGACAGCCCGATCACGCGCGTCGTCGAAGCGATCAGCCGGCTCAACCTGCGGCTGACCGTCAAGGATCCGTGGTTGCGTCGTCAACTGACGCCGGACTTCTCGGCGGGGTGCAAGCGACTGCTGATGACAAGCGATTACTACCCGGCGCTCCAGCAAGACAACTGCAAGCTTGTGACCTGGCCGATCGCGCGGATCGCTCCGAAGGGCATCCGCACCGTCGAAGGCATCGAGCATCGATTCGATTGCATCGTCTTCGCGACAGGGTTCGAGGTCGGCAAGCAGGGCACGCCGTTCCCCATCACCGGCATCGGCGGACGAGTCCTCGCCGACGAGTGGTCCGGCGGCGCGTACGCGTACCGCAGTGTCGCCGTGTCGGGCTACCCCAACCTGTACGTGACGTTCGGACCGAACTCGGGTCCCGGACACAACTCCGCGCTCGTCTACATGGAGGCGCAGATCGACTACCTGACCGAGTCGATCGGCCTGGTCGAGGCGAACGGGTGGAAGGCACTCGACGTCCGCGCCGACGTGCAGGCGGAGTACAACGAGGACATCCAACGTCGGCTCCAGTCGACGACGTGGAACTCCGGGTGCCAGAGCTGGTATCTCACCGACGACGGCTTCAACGCGACCATGTTCCCCGGCTTCGCGACTCAATACGCGAATCAGCTCCGTGAGGTGGACCTGCAGGACTACCGGATTCTGGTGCACAGCGACGCGGCGGCCGTCGCGACTCCGGTGATGTCCGGGTAGGTTCGTGCGATGACCGAGTACCGGATCGACGACCTCGCGCGAGCATCCGGCACCACTACGCGCAACATCCGCGGTTACCAGGAGCGCGGGCTTCTGCCCGCGCCCCTGCGCCGCGGGCGCGTTGCGATCTATACCGAGCGTCACCTGGCGAATCTGCGGGCGATCAACCGGCTGTTGAGCAATGGCTTCACGCTCAAGCACATCGGGACGTTCCTCACCAATCCCCGTGCAATGGTCGCGGAGGCGCTCGATCTTCCGGATCTGCTCGACCTCCGGTGGGCGCAGCGGCGGCCCGACGAGATCACGCACGACGAGTTGGAGCGTGCACTCGGCCCGGTCGACGCCGAGACCCTCGACGCACTCGTCGACGCGCGAATCCTCACGCGCGTCGACGGGTCGTCGCGGGTGCGTGCCGTCGACGACAACATCCTGAGGAACCTCGGGCGACTCGTTGCGCGCGGCATGGAGTTGCGCACGCTGATCGTGGTGCACCACGAGTTCACCGACCGACTCGCCGACGCCGTGCGCGTGCTGATGTCGGGGGCACGGGACGAGATCGTCCGACGTGAGGGGCCGGGGTGGATACCGTCGACGCCCGATGAGGTCGAGTGGGTGACCGATCTCCTCGCGACGATGAGGTCGTCGGCGACGGCGAACGCCTACGCCGCCCTCGATCGGGCTCTCGACGATGCGCGTGACGCCGAAGTCAAGGACTATCTGGCGACTGTCGAGATGCCGTAGCCGAGGTGGCGTGTCGAAGCGTGCGGCCGTGCAGCGTCACATGAGCGCGAGCATGACGCCGACGCCGATGAAGAGCAGGCCGAAGAGGACGTCGAGGCGGCGGCGGGATCGCGGCGACGAGGTGACACGCGCGAACATGCGGCCGAGCAGTGCGAAGAACAGCCACATGACCGTCACGTCGACGGCGACGATCGTCAGGCCGATGACGCCGTACTGTGTGGGCAGATCACGGTCGGCGGCGACAAAACCCGGGATGAACGCGAGCAGGAAGACGATCGCCTTCGGGTTCAGCAGGTTCACCCAGAGGCCGCGGACGAACATCGACACGCCGCTCTCGTCCGACCGGTCGGTCACGTCGAGGTCGCCGTCCTGCCCAGGCGAGAGGATCAACCGAACGCCAAGGTAGCCGAGATACGCGGCGCCGCAGTAGCGGATCACGTCGAACGCCGTCGGCGACCGGGCGATGACCAGTCCCAACCCCGCCGCGACGATCAACAGTTGGATGAGCAATGCGGCCTGCTGGCCGAGGATCCCCCAGATCGATCGGCGGAACCCGACGTTCAGCGCATTGGTCATCGTGTTGACGGCGCCCGCGCCCGGAGTGAAGCTGATGAGCAGGCACGCGCCGAGAAGCGCCCACCACAGCGACCAGCTCACAGAGTCGCGAAGCGCTGCAGGACCTGGAACGCCACGGCGACGACGAGCGCGTTGTAGAAGAAGCTCCAGACGCTGTGGGTCACCACCGCCGAGCGCATCCGGCGGGTGCGGACCTCGACGTCCGACGTCGCGAAGGTCGTGCCGATGGTGAACGCGAAGTACACGAATTCGGCGTACCCGGGTTCGCGTGGCGGCCTGCCGGATTCCGGGTCGCGATGTTCGGGGAAGGTCAGCGAGCGGACCGTCGACTCGCTGTACCGGGTCATGTACACGTTGACGAACGCGATGTGGAGCAGCAGCCACGACATGACGATGCCCGCCACCCCGAACGCGGCGGCGGTGGCGGTGCCGTTGGCCTGTTCGGCGAACGACTGCCCGAGCAACGCGATGACCGCCGAGTTCACGCCGACGAGGCTGGCCGCGATCGGCATCACCCACGACAGGGTGTTCAGGAAACCGGTGCGCGGATCGCGTGTGCCGCGCCGCGCACGGTGACGGAAGACGACGCCGGTCCCGAGCAGGTAGACGAGCGCGCCGACCTCCCACGCGATGAGCGCGGCGAACTCGCGCGACGCGAGCGCGTAGACGGACAGGCCGACCATCGACAGGTCGGCGACGACGGCGGCCGTGACCGAGGCGCGTGCTCGAACCATCATGTCGCGTCGCCGGCGGTCACGAAGTCGTCCCAGTTGGTCGCGAGGTAGTCGAGGAACGCGGGTCCGACGGATTCGGCGATGAAGTGCGATGCGGGCTGCGGGTGCGTCGCCGTGAAGTCGAGGTCGTCGACGACGAGCCGCGGGAAGTCGTGGTGCAGGATGCCTGCGGTCCCGGCGAGGACGAAGTCGACGCCGCGGTCGAGGCACTCGTGCACCTGAGCGGAACTGAGGATCTTGCCCGCGACCCCGAGGCGGACGTCGCCGCGGGGGATCTCGGTGAAGTAGTCGAGCAGCGGTCGGTCGTGGGACTCGCGATCGTGAGGATGCTTGAACGTGTCCCACATGGACATGTCCAGGTAGTCGACGGCGCCGTCGGCGAGCACCTGTCGGGCGAGTTCGCGGGCCTCGTCGAGCACGATCCCGTACCTCTCGGGAGACAGTCTCAGGCCGACCTGGAAGTCGGCCCCGGTCGCGGCCCGGACGGCCGCGATCGTCTCGTGGATGATCGCGAACCTGTTGTCCGCGCTGCCTCCGTACCTGTCGGTCCGCACGTTGTTGCGGCCGTCGAGGAACTGCGCGAGGAGATAGCCGTGGGCTCCGTGGATCTCGACGCCGTCGAAGCCCGCACGTTCCACCCGGCGCGCGGCCGCCGCGAAATCGGCGATCACCTGTTGGACGCCGTCGGTGGTCAACGCCTGTGCGCCGTACTTCGGGTCGTCCCACGGGGCGACGAGTGTCGAGGTCAGCGCCCGGTCGCCGCGGCGTCCACCGTGCTGAAGTTGCACCGACGACGCCGCGCCCGCGGCGCGCAGGCTGTCGGCGAGCCGAGTGAGTCCGGGGAGGTGGGCGTCGTCGGACGCCCCGAGCTGCCCGGTGAACGAGTGTCCCGCGTCGTCGACGAATGCCGCACACGTCATGACCATGCCGAAGCCGCCGTCTGCGCGTCGCGCGAGCCAGTCGTGTTCGTCGTCGGTCAGCGTGCCGTCGGCATTGCTCTGCAGATTGGTCAGCGGGGCCAATGCGACACGATTGCGCCACCTCGGGCCGCGGCGGAGGGTGAGCGATTGGGACGGCGTTGGCATGGGACTCCTCGACTCTGCTGATCTACGCCCGACAGTATCGGCTGCGCCACACCGGGACACGCGCGGAGTGCGCCGCCGCCCATAGGTAGGATGAATAGTGAAGCGGGAGACGGAAAACCACTCCGCCGAGCGCGGCGGATCGCCGGTTGACGCCGGTCGATTCGCAGGAAATACGTCCCACCAGACGGCAGGCCCTGCTGCATACAGCAAGCAGGGCAGGTCAGTGGCCGATCGACGTGTGGGCTGCCTCGCAATTCCGGGGACAGCCCGCACCGGGTCACGTTCGGCGGGACAATGTCAGCGATAGCAACAAGTTCCACAAGAACGATGACGATCAGAAGAGGCTGCGACCTATGACCTCCCAGAAGCAGACGATCATCTACACGCTCACCGACGAGGCCCCTCGCCTCGCCACCGCAGCGTTCCTGCCGATCATCCGCACGTTCGCCGAACCCGCCGGGATCGACGTCCAGACCAGCGACATCTCGGTGGCCGCCCGCATTCTCGCGGCATTCCCCGAACGACTGACCGAGGACCAGCGTGTCCCGGACAACCTCGCCGAGCTCGGACGTCTCACGCAGTTCGCCGACACCAACATCATCAAGCTCCCCAACATCAGCGCGTCCGTCCCGCAGCTGAACGCGGCGATCGCCGAACTGCGCGAGCACGGCTACGACCTGCCGGACTACCCGCACGATCCCAAGACGCCCGACGAGGTCGAGATCCGCGACCGCTACTCCGCCTGCCTCGGCAGCGCCGTGAACCCGGTTCTGCGCGAAGGCAACTCGGACCGCCGCGCACCGAAGGCCGTCAAGGAGTACGCGCGCAAGAACCCGCACAGCATGGGCAAGTGGTCGATGGCCTCGCAGTCGCACGTCGCGCACATGCACCACGGCGACTTCTACGCGGGCGAGAAGTCGATGATCATGGACCACGCGTGTGAGGCGCGCATGGAGGTCGTGACCCCCGACGGCGAGACGCACCTGATGAAGACGGTCCCGCTCGACAAGGGCGACGTGATCGACAGCATGTTCATGAGCAAGAAGGCGCTGCTGGAGTTCTACGAAGAGCAGCTCAACGACGCCAAGGAGACCGGCGTCATGTTCTCGCTGCACGTCAAGGCGACGATGATGAAGGTCTCGCACCCGATCGTCTTCGGTCACTGCGTGAAGGTGTTCTACAAGGACGCGTTCGCCAAGCACGGCGACCTGTTCGACGAACTCGGCGTCAACGTCAACAACGGCATGGTCGACCTGTACGACAAGATCGAGACCCTGCCCGCGTCGAAGCGCGAGGAGATCGTCGAAGACCTCCACCGCTGCCACGAGCACCGCCCTGAGCTGGCGATGGTCGACTCGGCCCGCGGCATCTCGAACTTCCACTCGCCGAGCGACGTCATCGTCGATGCGTCGATGCCGGCCATGATCCGCATCGGCGGCAAGATGTACGGCGCGGACGGCCGCAAGAAGGACACCAAGGCGGTGATGCCGGAGTCGACGTTCGCCCGCATCTACCAGGAGATCATCAACTTCTGCAAGACCAACGGCGCATTCGACCCCACCACGATGGGCACCGTGCCGAACGTCGGCCTGATGGCGCAGAAGGCCGAGGAGTACGGCTCGCACGACAAGACCTTCGAGATCCCCGAAGGCGGTGTCGCCAACATCGTCGACGCGTCGACCGGCGAGGTGCTGCTGTCGCAGAACGTCGAGCAGGGCGACATCTGGCGCATGTGCATCGTCAAGGACGCCCCGATCCAGGATTGGGTGAAGCTGGCCGTCGACCGGTCGCGCGCATCGGGAATGCCCGCGGTGTTCTGGCTGGACCCGTACCGCCCGCACGAGAACAACCTGATCACTCTGGTCAAGAAGTACCTGGCCGATCACGACACCGAGGGTCTCGACATCCAGATCATGTCGCAGGTCCGTGCCATGCGGTACACGCTCGAGCGCGCGATGCGCGGCCTCGACACCATCTCGGTGACCGGCAACATCCTCCGCGACTACCTGACCGACCTGTTCCCGATCCTGGAGCTGGGCACCAGCGCCAAGATGCTGTCCATCGTCCCGCTGATGGCGGGCGGCGGCCTCTACGAGACCGGTGCGGGCGGTTCGGCGCCGAAGCACGTGAAGCAGCTCGTCGAAGAGAATCACCTCCGGTGGGACTCGCTCGGTGAGTTCCTCGCACTGGCCGCGAGCCTCGACGACCTCGGCCGCAAGAACGACAATCCGAAGGCCGCGATCCTCGGTGTGACGCTCGACGCCGCGACGAGCAAGCTGCTCGACAACCGCAAGTCGCCGTCGCGCACCACCGGTGAGCTCGACAACCGTGGCAGCCAGTTCTACCTCGCCCTGTACTGGGCGCAGGCGCTGGCGGAGCAGTCCGACGACGCGGAACTCGCCGCCCACTTCGCGCCGCTCGCCGACAGCCTCGCGGCCCAGGAGGAGACGATCGTCGCCGAGCTCGGTTCCGTGCAGGGCGATCCCGTGGAGCTCGGCGGCTACTACCAGGCCGATCTCGACAAGCTCGACGCGGCCATGCGCCCGAGCGCCACGCTGAACGCGGCGCTCGCCGCGGCTCAGGGCTGACACTCGACCTCTCACGCACGAAAGCGGGTCCACCCATCCGGGTGGACCCGCTTTCGTGCTTCGGGGTCGTCGTCCGACGAGAACGCGTCAGAGGCGTGCCGACATCCAGCGGTAGATGTCGGCCCAGGCCGACGCGGCCATCGCGGTCGGAGCGCCGGTGAACGCGTGCGGGGCGTCCGGATACACGTTGAGCTCGACGTCGCAGTCGGCCAGCGCCAACCGCGAGGCCAGGACGACGCTGTGCTCCAGAAGGACGTCGGCCGTCCCGACGGTGAGCAGTGACGGCGGCAGGGACCGCAGGTCGGCGAAGATCGGCGAGATGTCGGGGACCGACCGATCGTCGACGTGGCCGACATACGCGTCGATGAAGTACTCGTCGTCGATCGCCCGACCCATGGGGGTGCGTCCGCTGATGTCGTACGTGCCGAAGGTGAGGACGGCTCCGGCGAACGCGTCCGAGCGCCCGCGGTCGCGCAGTCTCAGGAGAGTGGTGAGGGCGAGGGTCGCTCCGGCGGAGGCTCCGCCGATGAGGAGCGTCGACTTTCCGAACTCGTCGACGGAGTGGTCGATGAGCCAGTCCGCGACGCGTTCGCAGTCGTCACCGGCCGCGGGCCACGGGTGTTCGGGCGCCAGTCGGTAGTCGGGCGCCACGACGACGACGTCGAGGGCGTCGGCGAGGTCACGGTGCCGCGGGTCGCTGCGCACGGCCGAGCCCAGGTAGAAGCCGCCGCCGTGCAGCGCGAGGTACACGCCGCGTGCGGGTCGGGTCGGGCTGATCACGCGGACCGGGACCCCGTCGATCGTGCGCGTCCGGGCATCGGGGTCCGCGACCGACGGACGCGTCGCGATGGCCGCACGGACGCGGAGCAGTTCGTCGTGGTCGGCGGGTCCCCGGACGGCCGCAGTCCGGGAGTGGTGAGTCCTGCACTCGGCGGCGTGTTCGGCTGATCCCGGCGCGGTGAACCGGGCGAGATCGAAGCGCATCTACAGGCCGTGGCGGCCGAGGAATTCGTCGATGGACGCCTCGAACACCTGATTGTCGTCACCGGCCACCATGTGTCCCGCGGCGGCCACATCGGCGACGTCCGCGTGCGGGACCAACGCCTTCATGGACGCGATGCCCGCATCGCTCACCACATCGGACTTGCCGCCGCGGACGATGAGTGTCGGAACGTCCACCCGTCTGGCTGCGGCTCGCAACCTGGTGGGGTCGGTCACCGTCCGCGTCTCGTCGGCGGGGCCGATGATGAACGCCGGGTCCCAATGCCAGTACCAGCGCCCGTCGTCCCGAAGCCGGACGTTCTTGCGGAGACTGTCGAGATTGCGCGTCCTCGCGCGCCCCGGCGTGTATGCGGCGACGGCGTCGGCGACGTCCTCGAGAGTGTCGAAGCCGTCGATGTGGTCGCTCATGAACGCTTTGATGCGGTCGATGCCCGCGGGTTCGACGTCGACCACCACGTCGACCATCACCAGCGCGGACGCCGCGCCGGGGAACTCGCCCGCGACGCACAGACTGGTGATGCCGCCGAGCGATGCGCCGATCAGGACGGGAGCGGCGTCGATGGCCCGGATCACCGATCGCAGGTCGTCGACGAACCCGCCGATGCCGTAGTCGTCCGCCCACGAACTGTCCCCGTGACCGCGGAGATCGAAGGTGTACACGTCACGTCCACGGGCCGCGAGGGCATGGGCGCTGCGGTCCCAGGAGTGGCGGGTCTGGCCGCCTCCGTGCAACAGGACGATCGGTTCGCCGGTCGTCGAATCGGTGCGACGCCGATCGCCGACCAGACGCATGCCGTTGCTCTCGACGGTGACTGTCTCGATGTTGATGGCGTTCACGTGATCCTCCTGACTGCCCTGTACAAACGTATCGGACGAGGGTGGTCGTGCGGCAACCGGGCGCTTATGGCCGTGTAGTCCGATTGGCCGATAAGAATTTCGAATCATTGTGCGCGAGGGCTGTTCTCGTGACTGCGCTGTGCCCTAGTGTCCGAGGCGGGTCGTGTTCCACGCGACCGAAAGAGATGTCCTTGAAGCCTGGGAGGGATCAACATGCGACAGAACATGCGACGGACGGCGGGGGTCGCCGCGGCATTGGCGGTGACCGCTGCGGTGCTGGCCGGTTGTAGCGACGACAAGTCGGACGATGCGTCAGCGTCGACGACGGCGACGAGCGCGGCGACGACGACCTCGTCGGCCGCGGCCGCGAAGCCCGTCGAACTGACGAGCACCGATGGCAAGGAGGTCACGCTCACGGGCCCGATCGCGGCGAAGTACTCGGCCGCGACCGACAAACAGCGCAAGGACCTCGGCAAGCCGAAGGCGGGCAAGGGCGAGGCGGGAACCAGCGAGAGCGGCGTCGTCTTCCAACAGTTCGTCGGTGGCGTGATCACCGCGAAGAACGCCGAGGCGGGCACTCCCGCCTTCATCACCTGGGGCAAGATCCGCGACGCGTGGAACGTCAAACGTGACGAGCACGGCAAACCGTCGGCGCACGGCAAGTCCGGCTCGAACGGTCCGCTCGGCGCGGCGACCAGCGACGAGACCGACGAGGGAACTCTCAAGAAGTCGACCTTCGAGCACGGCGAGATCACCTTCGACACCAAGACCGACAAGATCAAGGTGACGGTCATGGGCAAGGAGGTCGCCGCCAAGTAGGCGGCTTCGTCGACCGACGACGTCCCCGTGTGCTCGCACTCCGGCGAGCGTACGGGGACGTCTGCGCTCAATCGACAGACGACCAGAGCGTCGCGGCGATCACCCGGCGAGTGTCGGCCGGGTCGATGACGTCGTCGATCTCGAGGACGCGTGCGGCGTTGAGCGCACGCGCGTTGCGTTCCATCGCGGCGGTGAGGTCGCGGACGGCGGGCTCCCGTTCGGCCTCGGGCAGTGCCGCGATCTCTTTCGCCATGCCGAGCCGGACGGCGCCTTCGAGGCGCATCGGTCCGAGGTGGGCCTCGGGCCAGGCGACGGTCAGCAGTGGCCGACGCGTGTCGCCGCCGAGCATGGCCTGTGCACCGAGACCGTAGCCGCGGCGCAGGACCACCCCGACGAGCGGGACGCTCAGTCGCGACCCGACGTTGACGAGGCGCGAGGCCGCCCGCACGAGCCCGGTCCGTTCGGCGTCCGGGCCCACCATGAAGCCGGGCGTGTCGACGAGGCTGATCACCGGCAGCGACCAGCGCTCGCACAGCTCCAGAAAGTCGGCTGCCTTGGTCGACGAGTCGGCGGCGAGTGTGCCGGCGTCGTGCGTCGACTGGTTCGCGATGACGCCGACCGGACGCCCGTCCAGGCGGCCGAGGGCGGTGACGAGTTCCGGGGCCCAGCCCGACCGCAGCCAGATCGTGGAGTCGGTGTCGAGGATCGTCTCGACGATCGGCCGGACGTCGAACGCCTCCCGTTCGCCCGCGGGCAGGGCGTCGCGCAGCACGGCCTGGTCGGCCTGGTCGGACGCCGTCCGACGGCCCGTCAACAGACCCAGCAGTTCGCGGGCGACGAGCACCGCGTCCTCCTCGTCGTCGACGAGGACGTCGAGCACTCCGTTCGCGAACTGTTCGTCCGCCGGGCCGATGTCGTCGGCGGATACGTGTCCGAGCCCACCGCCGACGATCATCGCGGGTCCGGCCATGCCGAGGTTGGCGTCGGCTGTCGCGATACGCACGTCCGCGGAGCCCGCGAGGACCGCGTTGCCTGCGAAGCACCGCCCCGAGACCAGCGCGATGCGCGGGGCGACCTCGCCGAGGGCTCCCCATCGCGCGAACGATCCGACGTCGAGCGCGGACACGATGGGGAAGTCGGTGTCGCCGGGACGGCCGCCTCCGCCCTCGGTGAAGAAGACAGCAGGCAGGCGACGGCGGATCGCCACGTCGATCAGCCTGTCGGTCTTGTGATGTCCGCGCAGACCTTGCGTGCCGGCCTGCACCATCGCGTCGTACGACATCACCACGCACGGTGTGCCGTCGACGGTCGCGGTGCCGCCGATCAATCCGTCCGCCGGGGTGTCGACGACGAGGTCGGCGAGGTCACGCCTGCGCTCCTGCGCGGCGGTGGCGAACTGTCCGTACTCGACGAGCGAGCCGCGATCGACGAGGTCCGCGATGTTCTCCCGTGCGGTGCGGCGACCGGCGGCGTGGCGTTTCGCGACCTTCTCCGGGCGGGCGTCGTCGGTGGTCAGGTGCCGTCTGGCGATCACCTCGGTGAGACCGCTCGCCGGGCTCTGTTCGGTCATGAGACGTCCTCCTCGACGGTCCACGAATGGAGGCTGTCATAGCCCCGCACGTTCTGCGGACTCTGTTCGACGACGCGGTACGACGCGTCCGGCGGCAACCCCGCACGAGTGGCCTCGTCGATGCGTATCTGGCCGGGTCCGCCCAGTGACGTGAGTCTGCTCGCGATGTTCACCGTGAGTCCGAAGACGTCCCCGAGGCGCCGCAGAACCGGGCCGGAGGCGATCCCGGCCCGGACCGGCGGACGGTCGACGGGCCAGGCGTCGAGCAGGTCGCGGGCGATGGACACGCCCGATGCAGCGGTCGGCGCGGTGAACAGCACCGCGTCGCCGATCAGTTTGACGACGCGACCGTCGTGCGCGCCGACGGCGTCGGTGGCGATCGACTCGAAGAGTTCGAGCAGGTCTGCGAGGTCGGCGGGGGAGACCGTCCGCGAGTGCGCGGTGAACCCCGAGATGTCGGCGAATCCGACGGTCACGTCGGCGCTCGTCGTGCCCGTCCTGTCGTACTGCGCGACGGTCCGGGTGATGAACGCCGCCAATTGCCGCCGCCACACGTAGACGTGGAGGGCCTCGATCAGCGGGAGGGCGTCGCCCATGAGACGCTCGAGCGTCTCGTCCGATCCGACCCTGGCGACTCCGTCCAAGACGATCCGCATCAGCGCTTCGCCCTCGGACTCGGCGAGCTGCGCGAACACCTGCCCGGTCAGGCGCGTGAACGAGAGCACCTCGTCCGCCGTCACCATGCCGAGGTCGACCGCGTGCATCGCGCCCTTGGTCGCGGTGGCGTCGCGACGGGTGAGGACGATCGCGTCGTCGTCCTCGATCGGGAAGCCCATCGCCCGCCACATCGCGCGGCCGTATTCGAGGTCGATCCCCACGTGCTCGGCGAGGTCGCGCGCGCTGAACGTCCGCTCGCCGCCGAGCAGGAAGGTCTCCACCTTCGATGCGAGATCGTGGAGGTCGACGTCGTGGTTGGTGTCCATCCCGTCCAGGCTATTCGGAGCACCGATGCCCGGGCGTCGATTCCGCAGTCCTCGACGAGTGGCGACCGCGACGAACCTACAAGGTCGAGACATCCGTGTTCGCGCCGCAGACGACGACGGCGATCCGCTCGCCCGACGCCGGACGGTAGGCTCCGCCGTCGAGCGCGGCGACGGCTGCCGCGGCGCCGTGTTCGGCCGGGATCCGGTAGTCGGCCCACAGCGACGACCGAGATCGCACGATGTCGTCGTCCGATACGAGGACGCTGATCGGGTCGGTCACAGCCGCGACCGCGAGGGCGATGTCGCCGATGCGGCGCGCGCCGAGCGAGTCGGCCGCGACGCCCGACACATCGACGTCGACGGGCGCCCCGGCGTCCAGCGCCGACCGCAGCGTCGGGATGCGTTCGGGCTCGACTGCCACCACCCGCACCCCGTGTTCGTGCGCGAGCGCCGCGACACCGGCGAACAGCCCGCCGCCGCCCACCGCCACGACGATGGTGTCGACGCCCGCGAGGTCGTCGATGATCTCGAGGGCGAGCGTTCCCGCCCCGGCCGCGATCTCCGGCTGGTCGTAGGCGTGGCAGAACAGCGCGCCGGTCGACGCGACGTGCGCCTGCGCGGCGTCGTACGCCTCGGCGTATTCGCGTCCCACCTGGCGGACGGTCGCTCCGAAGGCGCTCAGACGATCCACCTTCACCCGGGGTGCGGTCTCGGGGACGAACACTGTCGCGGGCACACCGAGCACCGAGGCCGCGTAGGCGTTCGCCAGCCCGGCGTTTCCGCCGGACGCGGCGACGACGCCGACGGTCGGATCGAGCAGGCCGAGCTCGCGGGCGTGCAACTGGCGGTTGAACGCGCCGCGGGTCTTGAACACGCCGCAGCGCTGGAGGAACTCCGCCTTGAACCAGACGTCGCCGCCGGACGGACCCCGGTCCGCCTGGATCATCGGGGTACGCCGGACGCGGTCGGCGATCCGGTGTTGTGCGATGCGGACGTCGTCTGCGGTGATCACGGTGTCGACGTTACCTGCGTCACACCAATGTTGACACTGCTCACGCGCCTTCCTAGTGTCGTGAGCAATGTAAACATCGCGGAAGGCGAAGGCACCATGAGCTGGTCAGAGAGCAACATCCCCGCACAGGACGGCCGCGTCGCCGTCATCACCGGCGCCAACGGCGGACTCGGCCTGGCAACCGCGACGGCGCTCGCGCGCAAGCGCGCCGAGATCGTGATCGCGGCCCGCAATCTCGACAAGGCCGAGGCGGCCAAGACGCAGATCCTCCGCGAGGCGCCCGGCGCGGCCATCGATGTGGTCCCGCTCGACCTGTCGTCGCAGGAGTCGGTCAAGAGTGCCGCGTCCGAGGTCCTCGCCCGACACGACCGGATCGACATGCTGATCAACAACGCGGGAGTCATGGCGATGCCCGAGGGGCGTACGGCCGACGGCTACGAGGTCCAGTTGGGCACCAATCATCTCGGTCACTGGACGTGGACCGCGGCATTGCTGCCCGCGGTCCTCGCCGCCGACGCCGGTCGCGTCGTGACGGTGACGAGCGTGGCCCGCCATCAGGGCCGCAGCATCGACCCGGCCAATCCGTTCCTCGAGGGCCGCTACGACGCGTGGCGCGCGTACGGGAACTCCAAGCTCGCGAATCTGCACTTCGCGATCGGGCTCGACCGTCTCTTCACCGACGCGGGCGCGCGGGCCACGGCGCTGTCGGGTCATCCCGGCTGGACCGCTTCGGACCTGCAGACCACCACTGCCGAGGCCGGTGGCGGCGGCGTCCTCGGCACACTCGGTGGCGTGACGACACGCTTCTTCGGGATGTCGGTGCCGCGCGGCGCGCTGAGCCAGTTGCGGGCCGCGACCGATCCGTCGGCGACCGGCGGCACGCTGTACGGCCCGCTGTTCGCCAGTTTCGGATCGCCTGTGGTCCGCCCGCTGGTGCGGCCCGGCGCCGACGAAGCGATCCGCAGGCTGTGGGCCGTGTCCGAGGAGTTGACGGGCGTCGCGATCGACGTGCAGGCATGACGGAGCCGATCGTGCTGATCGCACCCGCGATGGCGATCGGCTCGGGGTACTACCGTCCGCTCGTCGAGGCCTTCGAGCGGCGGGGCTGGGATGCGGTCGCATTGCCGCGACGGGGTTTCGAGCGAGGCGAACCGCGGGCGTCCCGCGCGTCGGACTGGGGCTACGACGACGAGATCGGCGACATCGAGACAGCGGTGACGCGCGTCCGCGGCGAGAATCCGCGACGGCCCGTCGTCCTCCTCGGTCACAGCCTCGGCGGGCAGCTGGTCGCCGGTCACGAACTGACGAGGACGCCGGCTGACGGCGTCGTCACCGTGGGTGCGTCGTTCCCGTACTTCCGCCACTTCCGGTACGGCGGACTGCCGCTCGCCCTTCTCGCGGGCGTCGTCGTGCCGGCGACGACCGCGGTGTTCGGCTACCTGCCGAAGCCCGCGTTCGGCGCGCCCGGCGCTCGCACGCTCATGCGGGAATGGTCGCGCATGGTGCGCAGCGGCAGGCCCCCGTTTCCGGTGGCCGGCCCCGTCGACACACCCGCACTGATGATCAGCCTCGACGGCGACGATCTGTCGCCGTCCGCGGCGGTGGACGATCTCGCCGAGCGCTTCTTCGCCGCTCGGTCCGTCACCCGCTGGCACTACCTCGACCGCGACGTTCCCGACGGGGCGTCCAACGACCACATCGCCTGGGTGCGCACACCCGACGCCGTCGTCGATCGAATCGTCGACTGGTGGACCCGTGAAGGAGCCGAAAGATGAAGTCCCACCTGATCAAAGACGTCGGCGCCAAGCTGATGAACCGCGGCCACCGCGCGATCCTCGCGATCAGCGGCGGACGTCTGCTGTCGGCCCCGTTCGGCATGCCGACCGTGGAACTCCACACCGTGGGCCGCAAGTCCGGACTGCCGAGGTCGTGCTATCTGACGAGTCCCGTCCACGACGGCGAGCGCATCGTGCTCGTCGCGTCGAAGGGCGGCGACGACCGGCACCCGGACTGGTACCGGAACCTGCAGGCGACGCCGGACGCGGAGATCGTCATCGAGGGCGTCACCCGCCGCGTCACGGCGCGCACCGCGACTCCCGCGGAGAAGGCCGAATTGTGGCCGCGGATCGTCGCGTCGTACCGCGGATACGCGGACTACCAGAAGCGAACCGAGCGCGACGTCCCCGTCGTGATCTGCGAGAACCGCTGACCACGACCGGAACGGGTGGTCCGCGCGCCGCGCACTCGTTCCGGTCGCGCTGAGATCACAGATCGACGCGTCGCGCGCCCGATCCGGTCTGGGCGAGTTCGTCGTCGGGGTTGAGCAGTCCGCACGCCTTCATCGACAGGCATCCGCAGCCGATGCAGCCCGTCAGTTCCTTCTCGAGCTTCTCGATGCCGAGCCGACGTTGCTCGAGCGTCGACTTCCATCGGCGTGACGCGCGCTGCCAGTCGTCATGGCTCGGTCGACGATCGAGCGGCACGTCGGCGAACGCGTCCTGAACGTCGGCGAGGGGAATCCCGAGCCGTTTTGCGACCGACACCAGCGCGACGCGGCGAAGCATGTGGCGCGGGTAGCGGCGCTGGTTGCCCGACGTGCGCGTGGACGCGATGAGCCCGAGCGTCTCGTAGTAGTGCAGGGCGGACGCCGCGACGCCGGTACGGCGGCTCATCTCGCCGACCGTGAGCAACTCGTCGGGCTCATGATGCATCGCGGTGTGGTCCATGTCTCCATCGTAGCGAATTGACCTCAAGTGAACTTGAGGTCTTAGCGTGGCGACTGCACCTCGATGAAAGGAACACCGCCATGACCGCCTACACGCTGCCCGACCTTCCGTACGACTACAGTGCCCTCGCTCCGCACATCTCCCCGGAGATCATGGAGCTTCACCACTCGAAACACCACGCGAACTACGTCGCGGGCCTCAACACCACCCTCGACAAGCTCGCGCACGCCCGCGAGACGGGTGACTTCGGTTCGATCGTCGGCCTGGAGAAGACGCTCGCGTTCAACCTCGGCGGTCACATCAATCACTCGATCTTCTGGACCAATCTGTCACCCGACGGCGGCGACAAGCCCACCGGCGAACTGGCTGCCGCGATCGACGACCAGTTCGGGTCGTTCGATGGGTTCCGTGCCCACTTCGAGCAGACCGCACTGACGATTCAGGGCTCGGGATGGGCGATCCTGGCGTGGGATGCCCTCGGCGCCCGGCTGCACGTCGTGCAGATGTACGACCAGCAGTCGAACATCCCCGCGACCCTGGTCCCGATCCTGCAACTCGACATGTGGGAGCACGCGTTCTACCTGGATTACCGCAATGTCAAGGCCGACTATGCCGCGGCGTTCTGGAACATCGCGAACTGGGCCGACGCCCAGGCGCGGTTCGAGGCCGCCGTCGCGACGGTCCGATGAGCGCAGACGCCTCGTTGTACGACGCCTTCGCCAAACTCGGCAGCGGCGTGTGCCTGGTGACGGTGAACGACGACGGCCGCGACGTCGGCTTCGTCGCGGCGTCGGTGCTCACCGCGTCCGTTGATCCGTTCGCGATCGCCGTGTCCGTGGGCGGTCGGCGACCGGGTCTGTCGGCGATCATGGCGGGACGACCGTGGGCGTTGTCGGTGCTGTCGGTCGACCATCTGCCCCTCGTGGAGACCCTCACCGGTCCGACGTCACCCGCTGAACGCAGCGAGGCGCTCGCGGCGGCCGGCGCGCATCGATCACCCGAGGGCGTCCTGTGGGTGCCCGACTCGCTCGCCTCGGTGTGGTGCACCACGTCGTCGACGATGCCGGTCAACGACCAGGTGCTCATCGTCGGCGACGTCGTCCGGGGGAGCAGCCGCGACGGCACGCCGCTGCTGCGGTGGGACCACGGCTTCCACACGACCGGCGACGTCCGCGAGAGCAGGGCCGCCTGACGCCGGTCAGGGGCGCGGACGGACACCGTCGGCGACGATCGACGCGAGCAGGCTCAGCAGGCGGCCGATGTCGTCGACGCGGGGGCCCGCCCGCCATGTGAGGCTGAGGACGCCGTTGAACGCTGCCCACATCAGGGTCGCGGTGAGATCGGGATCGAGGTCGGCGCGCGCGCTTCCGTCGGCGACACCGTCGCGGATCGCGTCGGCGAGCTTCCCGTTCTGTTCGGCGGTCAGCTCGGCTATCCGCTCGAGCGCCTCGGGGACGTCGGGCGGCGACGCCAACAGGCGGAACTGGTGAGGGCGTTCGAACGCGAACCGGGCGTAGGCGGCGGCCGCCGCCGTCACCCGATCCTCGGCCGACCCGGGCAATGCGTACGCCGCGTCCATGTACTCGCGATTGGCGGCGAGAGCTCGTTCGGCGACCGCGAGCAGGACCGCGTCCCGCGTGCCGACACGGTTGTAGATCGTCTGCAACGCGACATCGGCCTTCTCCGAGACCGCGGGCAACGTGACCGCGTCGAGTCCGCCCCGGTCGAGAAGTTCCTCGGCGGCGTCGATGATCGCCTCACGCGTCGCGATCCGCTTGCGCGACTGTCGCGACGGTGCCTTGTCGTCTGCCACCGGGGCTCCTCTCCGTGTCCGCATCATCTCATGTGGCCGGGATCTGTCTCCTCGGGGTTCTCGTGCCGCGCACTGATCCACCCGGTGGCGCTCGCGAGTGCGGCAGCGTCGGGAATCGTGGTGCCACGGAAGCCGATTCGTTCGACGATCGGGCGGATCAGCCCGGGGATCCGGGCGGCGAGGGCGTTCCTCTTCGGTGCGACGATCAGCGGCTTGCGGCGCTCGATGCCGTCGACGACGATCTCCACGACCTCGTCGAGCGGGACCATCTTCCACAGTCCCGACGTGTTTCCACCCCACAACGCGCGGCCCGCGGGATCGGAGTGGACGTCGTCCATCATCGGGGTGGCGAAGAACGTCGGATGAGCGCTGCCGACCGCGACGCCGTGGTGACGCAGTTCGAGCCTGGTCGCGTCCGCGAGCGCCCACACACCTGCTTTGTTCGCGACATACGGCCCGTTGAGCGGGGAGTGGACGAACGCCGCCATCGACGAGATCGCCAGCAGATATCCGCGCCGCCGGATCACGTGCGGAACGGCGGCGCGGAATGTCCGCCACACGCCGTTGAGGTTGATGTCGATGATCCTGGCGAACGCGTCGGGGTCGAGCGTCTCGATGGACGCCATCGAACCGACTCCGGCATTGGCGATCACGACGTCGATGCCGCCGAAGTGCACGGCCGCCTCGTCGACGGCGGTCTGGATGCTCACGAGGTCGCGGACGTCCACCGACCACGCCCGAGCGACGGACGACGGACCGAGCGTCTCGGCCTGGATGCGTACCGCGTCGGCGTGGAGGTCGAGCAATGCGAGGCGGGCTCCGCGGGCGCGGAGTTCAGCGGCCAGGGCCGACCCGAGGCCGCCCGTCGAGCCGGTGATGACGACTGTGCGTCCGGACAGGTCGTAGCGTTTCATGGTGATCTTCCGGGTCAGGGGAGCGCGACGGTCCGGCGAAGCCAGTCGATCTGTTCGGTGACGTTCTTCTCGAACCAATCGCCGACGTAGATGTCGAAATGCCCGGTGTCGTACGAGACGATCTCGACGTCGGGCGCCTTCGACACGTGCTTCCGGGTCGCGGCGGCCGGAGCGACGGCGTCCTGCTCACAGATGACGACCCGCAGGGGACATGCCACGTTCGCCGCCTGACGGCCGGGGAACTGCAGCGGAATCTGAAGTGCGACGCGCGCCGCGACGTCCTTCTCGATGTGCGCGCCCTCGGGGATGAGCGCCTGCACGCCGGCCACGGAGTCGGGGGAGGTCATCAGGGCGACAGTGCCGGGTTCGCCTGTCGTGGGGACCATCACCGGCGGGCGACCGAGTCTCGAACCCACCACGTCGCGCACGGCCAGGGCCGCGATCTTCATGCTGACCAGGGGAGACATGGCGGTCCCGGAGGCGAGTCCGTCGGTGAACGGGCATTGCGCCGTGGCGGCGGCGATCCGGCGGTCCTCCGCGGCGGTCACGATGACGTGACCACCGCTGAACGACGTTCCCCACACCACGACTCGGTCGGCGTCGATCTGCGGCAGGGATCGCGCATACCGGACCGCGGCACGCCAGTCCGCACGCTGGCTCGGGACGTCGAGCAGCTGGCGGGGCTCGCCGCCGCTCGCTCCGAAGTATCGATAGTCGAAGACGAGACACGCATAACCCGCGGCGGAGAATCGCTCGGCGAAGGCGTCCAGTCGTTCTTCGCGCACGCCGCCGAGACCGTGGGCCATGACCACGACCGGTCCGGGTCGATCGGTGCTGTCGGCGTCGGGCAGGTACAGCCACGCCGCACAAGCCGCGTCGCCGGATGGGAATGTGACGTCGATGCGCTCCATCTGGAGGCTCCTCACGTTGGTGTGGTGGGGTTCGGTGATGATCACAATATAGATTCAATTCTAAAATTAGAAGACCTTACAAAACTGAGAGGGATGTCGACCGATGGTATGGTCGCCGACGTGTTGACGCCGAGTGGGGAAGGAGCCGCCATGTCCGCCGGTGAACCTCCCAGTCCGAACGGTCGCACTCTCGTCCTGCGCTGACGTCGGCGTGTCGCGTGTGCGACCTCATTCGTGATCCTCGACTCCGCTTCCGGAGTCCCCTTCTCGTGTGAATGGTCTCGTCATGTCCAAAGAACGCTGCTACTCGTCCACCGTCGACTGCGCATCGAGCATCGTCGACAGCGCCATCTACAGCCACGGCCGCCGTGTCGCGTCTCCCCCATCCCTCGGCGAGACGTTCCGGAGTCTTCGATCGACGCCCGACGGAATGGCGTGGATCGGCCTCTACCGTCCGAGCATCGACGAATTGTCCGCGCTCGCGGATGAATTCGGCCTTCATGAACTCGCCGTCGAAGACGCGGTTCACGCTCATCAGCGTCCGAAAGTCGAGCGCTACGGGCACACACTGTTCGCGGTGCTGCGCGCCGCCCGTTACGTCGACGCCGCCGAGATCGTCGAGTTCGGCGAGCTCCACCTGTTCATCGGGCCCGACTTCGTCATCACCATCCGGCACAGCGAGTCGCCCGACCTGGCGGGTGTCCGAAGGCGGCTCGAGGACGATCCCCGCCTCCTCGCACGCGGCACCGATGCGGTGTTGTACGCGATCCTCGACTCCGTCGTCGACGGCTACGCACCCGTCGTCCGCGGCTTGGAGAACGACATCGACGAGATCGAGACCGAGGTGTTCGGCGGCGATCCCGCGGCATCGCGCCGGACGTATGAACTGTCCCGCGAAGTCGTCGAGTTCCAGCGCGCGACCAGGCCGCTGACGGGAGTCCTCGCGGCTCTCGACGCCGGGTCGGACAAGTACGGGGTCGACGAGGAACTGCGCCGCCACCTGCGTGACGTCGCCGATCATGTCGTGGGGATCAATGAGCGCATCGACGGTTTCCGCAGCGCCTTGCGCGACATCCTGACCGTGAACGCGACGCTGGTCGCGCAGCGGCAGAACGAGGAGATGAAGACTCTCAGCGAAGCCAGTATCGCCCAGGGTGAGGACGTCAAGAAGATCTCGGCGTGGGCGGCGATCCTCTTCGCGCCGACCCTAGTCGGAACCGTGTACGGCATGAACTTCGACACCATGCCGGAACTGCATTGGCAGTACGGCTATCCGTTCGGCCTCTTCCTGATGGTGATGGTGAGCGTCGTCCTGCACTTCGCGTTCAAGCGCCGCGGCTGGATCTGATCCGCCGCCCGACCGCCCTGCTGCCGCCGCTCGTTGAGCGAGTGCAGCAAGTCGAAGCGTCTAACATTCCCCGAATCGAACGATCTCGGGGTGATTCCTCGGCCGCGCTCGGAAATCGGGGAATGTTACGTGCGGATGCCGGCGTTAGGGAGTCAGCGTTCGGTCAACGAACGGGTGAGGACGTCAGCGCTCGGCTTCGGCTTTGATCCAGGCGAGGGTGGCGGAGACGTGGGATTCGAGTTCGTCGGCGTGATTGCCCATGCCGCCGAGCAGCACGTTGCCGAACAGCGTGGCGAATCCGGGGACGCCGTCGGTGATCGTCCGGGCCTCGCGCAGCACGGTGGCGTCGCCGTCGCCGGCAATCGTGTAGGACCAGGTGGCGCCGCTCGTCGAGGTGTGCCAGGTGAGTTCGCGGCCTTCGTCGACCGTCACCACCCTGCTGACCGTCGGCCACACGACGGCCTTGCGGCGGTTCCATCCGACGAACCGTTCACCAGCGCGGAACGGCCCCTTTCGTCGGGTCATGGCGAAGAGTTCCGGGCTGGCCTTCGGCATGGTCGCCGGGTCGCTGAGGATGTCCCATACGTGCGCGCGGTCGGCGTTGATCGTGACCTCGTCGGTGAAGTCGCGGTCGGCGGGTCCGGTCATGAACTTCTCTCCTCTGCGGGCGTTTCGACAAGTGTGCCAGGCGTGTCCCGACGGCGCCCTGCGGGCGTGACGAAAACCGGAACGAGGACCAGCGCGACGCCGAGCAAGACCATGGCGAGTTCGTCCCACGGCACCGGTCGGGGAACGTCGATCGCCAGGCCCGCCACGATGAGCACACACGCCGAGACGACGAGCGGTGTCGAACCGAGCGCCCGTTTGGTGAACAGCGCGCCGATGCCCGAGACGAGGACGCCGGGCGTGAAGGCGAAGCACGCGAGAACGGCGCCCTCGATCACGTACACGCAGAACTCGAGGACGTCGACTCCGCCAGCCGCAGCCGCGCACCCCGCGACGACAGTCGTCGCGATCAGGCCGGCGGCCATGCGCCGCCTGACACGTCCCGGCGTTCCGCGTAGGGCTCCGACGACGAGCAACGGGCCCACCGCGGCGGCGATGACGACGAACGCAACGACCGCGTAGACGATGATCATGTCGACCACGTGCTTCCGGAATCAGGCCTTCTCGACATGTCGTCGATGGTGGTCGGCGTTCCGCGTCAACGCAATTTACGCGAGTTCCGCGTGTCGGTCGTTCGACGGGGAAATCGCCTCACGACTGCCGCGCTCGGGGGCCGGATCGGGCGTAGCGTGAGAACCCCGAGCAGATAGGAACGACGATGACCACATCTTTCCGCCCAGCCGTCGTCCGGACCGTCGCGGTCGCCGCAGCGGTGAGCGCGGCAGCGCTCGTCGCCGTTCCGGGACAGGCCGCGGCCGACGTCAAGTCCGGCGCATACACTTCCACCACATGGGCCGGGAACACCGTCCTGCTCAAGCGTGTCGGACACGTCGAGCACGGCCAACTGGTCCTGATCGGCCACTACCCGATTCACAACGTCGGCAACGGCGGCTACGTCGACTTCTTCCCCGGCCACCGCGTGTTCATGTATCCCGACGGACACGGCGGTTACAAGGGGCCGGCGTATCTCGGCGGTGCCCGCGTCGGAACCTTCACACTGACGCCCCTGCGCTGACCTCGTCTCCAACTCGTCGATCAGGCGAGGAGCAGTGTTCGACCCGGCGGTCAGTCGCACCCGAGGTGGTGGGCGAGGAAACCTGTGGAGTCGGCGGCGACCTCGTCGTAGTGACCCATGGCGCAATGGTCGTCGTCCGGGTACAGGATTAGATCGCCGAGCGGTGCGTGGTGCGCGAGGTCGACAGTGTCCTGGGTGGAGACGAGTGTGTCGGAGTCGCCGTTGACGGCCAGGATGGGAATCGTCACGTCGCGGTAGGCCGATCGCAGGGACAGGGACCGCATCCGCTTCATCAGTGACAGCGGATCGGACACGCCGAAGGTCTTCTGAAGCGTCCACATCATGATCTCCGGAGAGCGTCGTCGGCGATCGTGTCCCGGTGTCGCGTCCAGCGGGTGTCGGCGAAGGAGCGGCACGCGGCCATCGGTGATGGCGTCGAGAACGGCGTGCGCGGGGTGACGATGACCGAGGTCGCGCGCCGATCGGGGGTGCACGCGACGTCGTTGGACAGGCGGTGGGGAAGCGTCGAAGACCTCGTCCTCGACGCGCTTCTCGACGTCAGCGGCGACACTCTGACGGTCCCGGACACCGGATCGCTCCGCGGCGACCTGCGTGCGTTTGCACGGTTGCTTGCGGACTATCTGATATCACCACTCGGGACGGCGCTGGTCAGATCGATGTCCACGGTCGAGGACGACTCCGCCACGTCGGATGCGCGGCGCAGCTTCTGGCTCGCGCGATCGAAGGCTGCCGGAGTGATGATCGAGCGTGCAGCGGCGCGCGGTGACATCGCCGCGGATGTGGACCCGCGCATCGTGTTGGAGATGGTGATCGCGCCGATCCACTTCCGGCGCCTGCTGACCCGGGAGGTCGTCGACGATCGGATGCTCGACGCGGTCGTCGACATCACGATCGGCGGGCTGTCATTTCCCTCGTGACGGCGGCGTCGAGTCGCGCAAGGCTGCTGCCAGCTCGGTGACCCGTGCCGCGACGTCGTCGCGCACCAGGCGCATGCGGTCGATCCCGTCGATGCCGCGTTCGGAGGGTTCGTCGGTGTCCCAATTGATCACGGTGACCCCTGCCGGTGCGTCGACGACGGCTTCGCGGCCGAGGATCACCACGAGATCGACGTCGGCGAGGACATCGGGGTCGATCGCCTTCGGGGTCTCCTGACTGATATCGACGCCGACCTCCGTCAGGGACTGGGCCGACAGAGGGTTGACGACGGAACCGGGTCGAGTGCCTGCCGAGTGCACGATGACGGCATCGCCGACGGCCGCGCGCATGAGGCCTGCCGCCATCTGCGACTTTCCGCCGTTCTTGACACACACGAACAGCACGCTGGGAACACGGGACATCAGTGCACGCTCCTGGAGGACGAGGTCGTAGCGGTGGGGAAGCGGTTGCGGAGTGCGAGGGAGACGTACACGAGGCCGACGAGGACCGGGACCTCGATCAGTGGGCCGACGACGCCGGCAAGTGCTTGGCCGGAGCTCGCGCCGTAGGTGGCGATCGCGACGGCGATGGCGAGTTCGAAGTTGTTGCCTGCCGCGGTGAACGCAAGCGTGGTGGTGCGTTCGTAGCCCAGGCCCATAACCGCACCCAGGAGGTAGCCGCCGCCCCACATCACTGCGAAGTAGACCAACAGTGGCACGGCGATGCGGACGACGTCCCAGGGACGGGAGGTGATCTGTTCGCCCTGCAGGGCGAAGAGGATGACGATCGTGAACAGCAGTCCGTAGAGTGCCCACGGCACGACCTTGGGCAGGAACTTCCCTTCGTACCAGTCGCGGCCCTTGGTCTTCTCGCCGATCCGGCGTGACAGGTATCCGGCGAGCAGCGGGATGCCGAGGAAGATCAGCACCGACTTGGCGATCTGCCACGGAGAGGTGCTGATGGTCGTCTGTTCCAGGCCCAGCCAGCCCGGCAGGATTGAGAGGTAGAACCAGCCCAGGACGGCGAACATCACCACCTGGAACACCGAGTTGAGCGCCACGAGGACGGCTGCTGCCTCACGATCGCCGCAGGCGAGGTCGTTCCAGATGATGACCATGGCGATGCACCGTGCGAGGCCGACGATGATCAGGCCGGTCCGGTACTCGGGTAGGTCGGGCAGGAAGATCCAGGCGAGGGCGAACATGAGCGCTGGGCCGAGCACCCAGTTCAGTAGCAGCGATCCCAGCAGTAGTTTGCGATCGCCGGTGACGGTGTCGAGGCGGTCGTAGCGCACCTTGGCCAGGACCGGGTACATCATTATCAACAGGCCCAAGGCGATAGGCAGTGAAACGCCGTCGACCTGGATCTTCTCCAACGCGGTGTTCAGTCCGGGGATCATCCGGCCCAGCAGCAGACCGGCGACCATGGCGACGCCGATCCACACCGGCAGGAACCGGTCCAGAGTCGAGAGCTTGCCGACGACCGGCTGATGCCCGGCCGTCGGGGTGGGGCTGGTCACGAGTGAACCTCCATCGAGCTGGCGAGCTCGCCGGACTGCAGGATCCCGGCGAGCGAGGACAGAACATCGGGGATAACGCGGTAGTACACCCACGACGCGCGGCGCTCAGACTCGAGCAAACCGGCGTTCTTGAGGACCTTCAGGTGATGGGAGATCGTCGGTTGCGAAACGTCGACGGCCGGGGAGATGTCACACACGCACGCCTCACCGCCCTCGTGGCTGGCGATCAAGCTGAACAGTCGCAACCGGATCGGGTCGGCGAGTGCTTTGAACACCACAGCAAGATCAACCGACTGCCGCTCCGAGAGGGGCTCACGCACCAACGGTGAGCACCGCACAGTGACATCGGTCAACGGAATCGAGTTCGACATGCATCGATATTGACAGATATCGATACTGGTTGCAAGGGTGCATGCAGTCCACGTTCGAAACGGGACTGGTCGCCACCCCGGCATCGGGTGGCGACCAGCCTGGCAGCCCTAAGAGAAGGTCGCGTTCAGCAGCAGTTCGCCGCGGGAGTGCAGCATGCCGCGGGCGTAGATTCGCCGGCGGGGGCCGCGGCGGCGACCGGTTCGCCGTTGAAGGTCTCAGCGTCGGCCAACACGGTGTAGACCTCCCACCGCTCGGCGTCGGGAGCGGTGACCCACACCTTGTCCTGAGTGGCAAAGCAGCAGGTTGCTCCGATCTCCTCTTCGGTGAACAGCTTCTCTTCGGTGAATCGGGCGATCTCGGCGTGCACCTTCTCACTGGAATCGACCTCAACGCCGAGGTGATTGATGCTGCCGCCCTGGCCGGGATTCTCCAGCAGCACCAACTTCAGTGCGGGCTCAGTGACGGCGAAGTTGGCGTAGCCCGGCTTGACCTTCGCCGGGCCGACGCCGAACAGCTTGGTGTAGAAGGCGATCGACTGGTCGAGATCGTCGACGTTGAGGGCGAGTTGCACGCGTGACATGAGATCCTCCAAGGATTCGACATACATCAAAAGTGTTGCGACTCAAGTTCTAGACCAGGGTTTGACATATGTCAACGGATGGGTAGGTTGGGGTCATGCCCAAGACGCTCCCTGTGGTCGACATCAGTGCTCCGATCTGCTGTGCACCGATCTCCGCAGGTCCAATGGAAGCGGATGCGGCCCTAGAGCTGGCTCTCCGGCTCAAGGCGCTGGCCGATCCGGCGCGAATTCAGCTGGTCTCCATCCTCATGGGCGCCCGACCAGGTGCGATCAGCACCAGTGATCTCGCCGAGGCGCTCGCACTCTCGGCGG
The DNA here is from genome assembly GCF_009932475.1 of Gordonia spumicola. GTDB lineage: Bacteria > Actinomycetota > Actinomycetes > Mycobacteriales > Mycobacteriaceae > Gordonia > Gordonia spumicola. The sequence goes on along the minus strand of NZ_BJOV01000005.1, from coordinate 1,260,628 downwards.
GTACGGTGAGCCACCACCTCGGTCAACTCAAAAAGGCGGGCCTAGTCAGCTCCGAGCGTCGAGGCGTGAACGTCCTGCATCGCGCCGAACCGGACTCGCTGGAAGCACTGAGAGGAGTGCTCGACACCTGCTGTTAGCCGGGGTGATCGGCATCGCGCCGCACGGCGTTAGCTGCGTAAGTCCGATACTGGCGTTCGACGGTGTAGTCGGGGAGCGACTCGGCGATGAGGTCGGCCAGTGTATCGCCTTCGTGAAGCCAGCCGGCGACGTCGAATCCGCGACGCCACGTGTGCTGGTCGTCGCTCGGTGCGTCGGCGAAGTTCGCCGTCCACGCGTCGAGCCACGTACGCAGCCGGACGACGACGGAGTCGGGAAACCCGAAGTTCGCGGGTGTCAGCAGTTCGGATCTCTCTTTTCTGGGCGAGTCGGGGAAACTCGAGCTATGCAAGTTGAGGTCCTGTATGTCGATGGATGCAAGTCCGTCGCCGTCAGTACTACGAGCGCACCGGACGTGAACTCTCCGACGAGAACGTCTGGGTCCACGAACGACTCCGCGAGATCGCCTCGCTCGATGCCATCATCGCCCGACTCGCTGCCGAAGGTGACCAGGCATCGGCCGATCGCGAGTCGGCGGTGGCCGGGGCCGGCACCTCTGATCGGCGACCGCTGCTGCAGATCCAGACTCGAGGGCTGCACGAGATCGCACTCGGGAAAGCCGAGAACCCAGGTGATGGGGCATGACGCCACCGACTGATCAGGCGATCGCCGCGCTCAACGCCCACGCACGGCAGCGCTCCGCCGACGTCCGGACTCGGATTGAGAAGGCCCTCACCGCGATGCGGAGATCGGGGGCCACAATCAACATCAACGCCGTCGCTGTACGTGCCGGCGTCACCCGCAAGACGATTTACAACCATCCGGACCTATGGGAGAAGATCCGCGCCCACACCACCATCGCCCCGCCACCCGAGGCTGCAGCCACCGACAGCTCCATCGTGTCGGCGCTTCGGGCTCAGTTGACGGCCAACGATGCCGAACTCCATCGTCTCCGCGCAGAACTTCGCGCCAAGGATGTGCTGATCGCCACACTCTACGGCCGGCTAGACACGGCGGACGAGTGACGACAGACCGCCGACGATTCTCGGGTAACCGGCGCACGTCCCGTCCCACGGTTCGAGAACGTCATTGCGCACATCGCGCCCAACCGTAGGGCCATCGGCTGATCCGTCTGTTCGCCAGCCTAGTCAGCAGGATCGAGGAGGTCGTCGATGACGGCATCCAGTCGTCGCCGAATGTGCTGGGGCGGTCCCACCACGGAGTCGACGAGGATCTCGGCTTGAGCAACGGCATAGATTCGACTGCCGATCCGCCAGGTGGCCGCAAACGCGGCGTCAGTGTCCACCTAGCCACCCACCAGAGTAACGGCGGCCGCGATGAGCGTGCCTCGGAAGCGGCAGGGATCGTCGGCGATGACCTGCGCCGGTGCTCGATCATCCAGGCGCGGATTGCGTCCCTGAAACCAGGCTTGGATCAACGATGGGGTAGCGCCGAGCTGGTGTTGCAGGGCCGCCACCGTGTAGGCCACCTTCAAACGGGCTCGGACGTGGTCCGGGACTGCGGCCGCGCGTGTGATGTAGTCGCTGACCGCAGCGGTGCTGGGCGCCGGCCAGATACGCAACCAAACGCGCACCGAGCAGCGTGCGCAGTTGGTCGACCAGTGTCGCGTCGTCGAAGGCGTCCAGATGCGCTGTCACACGATCGTGGACGGCGGCAACCGAGAGTCGGACCGATTCCATGGATGCCATCGTCGCCACACACAAGCCGCCTGATTCGCCGCCGTTTTCGGAGGCTCCGCTGGTCAGTGCCCGATCTAGTCAAACGCAAACTGACCAAGCCGCCCACCTGGCAGCTCCCACCAGACCCCCAGACTGCGATGCGTGGCGGCACCCCTTGCATCACAGCCGATGGCAGGTATATGTTCATCAGAACATCATACCCCCATGGGGTATCAACTGGAGAGGTGGAAAGACATGTCGTCGAGCGAGTATCAGGTAGCAGGCATGACGTGCGGGCATTGCGAGGCCTCGGTGCGCAAGGAAGTCGCAGCCGTAGAGGGTGTTCAGGACGCTCAGGTGAGCGCGCAGACCGGCAGGCTCGTGGTCACCTCCGTCGGCCTCGTCGACGAGGCCGCGGTGGTCGACGCAGTCACAGCGGCCGGCTATTCGGCAGTGCGGATTTGATGGACGCCAGCTCGCTTCCTGCTGTCGGCGTGACGTTCGCGGTTTAGCGAACTTTTACACCTTCAGCTCTGTGCGGCCGCCGAGCAAATCGCTATCGGCCGACAACGGAGAGAACGGCGATGCACCACACCGGTGCGTCGCGTTCGGTGAGATCAGAGTGGATAGGAGACCACATGCGCAAGCCTCTCATGACGGCCGTCTCGGCGGGAATACTCGTCGGAGTACTGGTTCTGGCCGGTTGCAGTGCCGGCGAAAGCCAGGACCACCAAGGCTATGACGGTGGCAGCACGGCCAGCAGTGTCGGCGCAATGAGCGATTCGCCGATGGACCACCCGATGGACGGCGGGCCGGCACCTGCCGGCATCAAGGCGGCCTCGGCACCCAAGTTTCCGGTCGGCAGCCAGGTCATGCTGACCGCAGACCACATGGCAGGCATGTACGGTGCGCGGGCCACAATCGTCGGCGCCTTCGACACGTGCGCCTACTCGGTGAACTTCACCCCGACCACCGGCGGCCAGCCGGTCAAGGATCACAAGTGGGTAGTCCAACAGGAGATCAAGAACGCAGGAGATCGACGTCTGGCCGATGGCACCGAAGTCACCCTCGAGGCCGATCACATGACGGGCATGAAGGGGGCGAAGGCAACAATCGCCAGCTCCACCGACCAGACCGTCTACATGGTCGATTACGAGGCGGACGGCATGACGATGACCAACCATAAGTGGGTCGTCGAGAGCGAAATTCAACCGATGCCCTGAGCGGGGTGTTGGTGACGACTTCAGCAGTCACCAACCCAGCTGGGGAATGACGATGAGGAAGGCAGCAGGATGACTAACCCCCACGCGCACCACCACCACCGAGATGTCGGCGGCGCCCCCATACACGGCATCGACCGCCATGACGCGGCAGTGCCTGAGAGCCACAATGCTGTCGCTGACCCCACGCACGGCGGGCACAGCGAGCACGGCCGAGGTCACAACGACCACGCCGACCATCATGGTGAGCATGGCGCCCCCGGCGGGCATAGCGGGCACCTGGACCACGACGGTGAGCACGGGGACCACAGTGGGCACGGGCACCCCGGCGGGCAGCATGGGAACCACAGCGGTCACGGTGACCACGTCGGGGAGTTTCGCCGACTGTTCTGGATCAACCTCATCATCGCGGTTCCGGTGGTCGCCTTCTCACCGATGTTCGCGATGTTGGTCGGCTACTCGGTCCCTGGGTGGGCCGAATGGATCGCGCCCGCGCTCGGCACCGTGATGTACCTCTGGGGCGGCTGGCCGTTCCTGGCCGGTGCCCTGAGCGAGCTGCGGACGCGGAAACCCGGGATGATGCTTCTGATCGCACTAGCCTGGTTCTTTCATCGGTGAATTCGACTCGCCGACCCTGATGCATGAAGAAAGGTGCTCTCACCTGCGATAATCGTTCTTGCGACAGTCCGATTACGTCAGAGCGAGGGAGCACCTTTCTGGTGAGTAACTCTACCGTGTTCTACCCACACATCCGCGCCACCGGCGACGGCGAGAACCTCGTGTCCCACGCCGGAACCATCCTGTTGACCCGAACAGTCGAGGTCAGCGGCCTCGCGGCCGAGTTGTCGACCGCACTCGCGCCGTGGCGCACGCCCTCCGCAGTCCATGATCCGGGCAAGATCATCGCCGACCTCGCCGTCGCACTGGTCGCCGGCGGCGACTGCCTCGCCGACATCGCCACCATCCGCGAACAACCCGACACGTTCGGCCACGTCGCCTCCGACCCGACCGTCTCCCGCCTGATCTCAACGCTGGCCGCCTCGCCGGTCCAGGCGTTGTCGGCGATCGCTGCGGCTCGAGCAGCGACCCGGGCACGGGTGTGGGCGTTGGCCGGTCCTGCTGCTCCGAACCACGGGATTTCGGCGAAGAACCCACTGGTCATCGACCTCGACGCAACCCTGGTCACCGCACACTCGGACAAGCAGTCAGCGGCGGGAAACTACAAGGGCGGCTACGGTTTTCATCCGATGACCGCGTTCATCGACCACGGGCCCGGCGCGACCGGAGAAGCCGGAACGATCCTGCTACGACCAGGCAATGCCGGATCGAACACCGCCACCGACCACATCACCACCACCCAGCAGTCGTTGGCGCAGATCCCCGACCTACCACCGCGTCCCGGCCGCAAGATCCTGATCCGTACCGACTCGGCCGGCGCCACTCACGACTTCCTCGACTACCTGCACAAACAGCGAGTCTCGTACTCGGTCGGATTCGGTCTCGATGCCCGGTTGGGTGAGATCATCGACCGACTCCCGAAGAAGGCATGGACTCCGGCCTACAACAGCGACCGCGAGCAGCGAGACGGCGCCGACGTCGCCGAGTTGACCGGAGTGATCGACCTGTCGGGGTGGCCGCCGGGGATGCGGGTGATCGTGCGGCGGGAGAAACCCCATCCCGGTGCACAGCTGCGGATCACTGACCGCAACGGGTGGCGATTGACCGCGTTCGCCACGAATACCACGCGCGGGCAGCTGGCTGATCTGGAACTACGGCACCGCCGACGCGCCCGGTGCGAGGATCGGATCCGGCAGGGCAAAGACTGCGGGCTGTTGAACCTTCCGTTGTTCTCGTTCGCGCAGAACCAGGTGTGGACCTCGATCGTAGCGTTGGCGATCGATCTGAACGCGTGGATGCAGATGCTGGCGTTGACCAGCACTGATGCCCGCACGTGGGAGTTGAAGACATTGCGTCTTCGGTTGTTCGCGATCGCGGCTCGGATCGCTCGGCACGCCCGTCAGCGACGGCTGCGGTTCGATGCCCGTGCCAAGTACACCGGTCTGCTGATCGCCGGGCTCGATCGTCTCGACGGCTACCCGAACAGCACGTGACCAGCGTGTCCTGACGTATCCGAACGACCTGAAAGACACCCTCCGGGCCCGTGAAACCCGGCCGTGATCCGGCGGCAACCGGCCAGCCTGTCGTACCCGAACCGCAAAATCAGCCCTGCCGCAATCAATCCGAACCGCTCAGGCAGGGATAGGCACCGGATGAAAGATCGAGGCTAACGTCAGCTGCACGGGACCGAAGTAGTTGACCGCCATGGTGCGCTGATAGTCGTGCAGCCGATCCGTCGAGTCGAGGACCTCGCGGCGAATCGACCGCCCGGCGTTGTTCACGACGATGTCTGGGCAGCCGTACTCGGCGAGCACGTGCTGGATCAGGCGAGCCGTGTCGTCGGTGTCGGAGAGATCCGCCGGACAGGCGTCGGCATAGCCGCCCTCGGCCCGGATACGCGTGACGAGCTCGTCTAGGCTGTGCGCACGCCGCGCCACCATCAAGACGTGGGCTCCACGACGGGCGAACTCTTCAGCTGCCGCAGCGCCGATGCCCGACGAAGAGCCAGTGACGAGGACGGTTGAATACCGTAGCCGCCTGGCCGGCGACCCGGTGCGAAGTGTATTGACGAGCTCGCCCGGCGTACGTGGTCGTTGTAAAGCAGTATGCGCGACTCGGGCTGGCACGTATCTCACAGCTGCTGCCACCATGCATAGACCGTAGATCACGAGGCGCAGCACTATTGACCCCCATCCGCTGCGAGGATGCGGCCGAGGGTCGTCTTGCCCGTCGTCCCAGTGGGCCGGAGAACACGAAATGTGTGGGCCGCCGTGCCAGAGCGAGAGCCCCTCGCTGCCGCCTTCGTGCACCAACAAAAGCCGGACTTGGTGCTTGACGGCCGGTGGTTGGCCGATTTGGCGATCTAGCTCGGCCAGGACGGCGTCGTAGCCGGTTGAGCGGCCCCTACGATCACCTGGTCACCATCAGCCGTCAAGATCAGCTGTCAGCGGTAAGAACTGTCCTGAGGGAGGTGTCGGTTCCGGTGGAAAATGAGCCCGCCGAAGCGACACGGGGGCAACCGGCGCACGACGACACCGCCCGCCCGCCCGGTCTGTTCTGACATGTGCACAATTCGATGATTTCATCACCGTCCGACGCTCCGCGTGCCCAGGCCGTCATGCCGTCTTTGCGTCTTGCTGGTTAGCCGTCTTGCCAGCAACCGCTCCCTATCGCGCGGCCCTGGTCGGGGCGGTTTCGGTCATCGCACGACCGGGGCATTTCCGATATCCGATACCTGCGGTACCGTGTACGTATAAAAGCCGTAGAAAATATCAACCTCAGAGGAGGCTTCTTATGGCTAGAACCGGCATCATCAATCGTTGGCGTAGCAATATGGATGTGCTCGACGACACCGTGTACACCGACATGCTCAACACACTGTCTGAGGGGTCAGTGCGACGGCATTTTAACCCCTATATCGATATCGATTGGGATGCACCCGAGTTCGCGGTGACACCCAATGACGAGCGCTGGATCCTTCCGGGGACCGATCCGCTCGGACGTCACCCGTGGTATCAAGCGCAATCGGTCGAGCGCCAGATCGAGATCGGTATGTGGCGTCAGGCCAACGTTGCCAAGGTCGGCCTGCACTTCGAGTTGGTCCTGATCCGCGGCCTGATGGACTACGCGTTCTGGACGCCCAACGGGTCGCCCGAGTACCGCTACTGCCTGCATGAGGCCGCCGAAGAGTGTAACCACACCATGATGTTCCAGGAGATGGTGAACCGCATCGGGGTCGACGTGCCCGGGATGCCTCGGTTGCTGAGGTGGTCCCAACCGGTGGTCCCGTTGATGGCGGGTCCGTTGCCGATACCGTTCTGGTTCGGCATTCTCGCCGGTGAAGAGCCCATCGATCATACGCAGAAGAATGTTCTGCGTGAGGGTAAACAGCTGCACCCGATCATGGAGCGGGTGATGGCGATCCATGTGGCTGAAGAGGCGCGGCACATCTCGTTCGCGCATGAGTACCTGCGTAAGCGGGTGCCGCATTTGTCGCGGGGGAAGCGGTTCTTGTTGTCGATGTTTGTGCCGGTGATGATGCGCGTGCTGTGTTCGGCGATCATGGTTCCGCCGCGGGAGTTCTGGAAGGAATTCGATATTCCGCGCTCGGTGCGCAAGGAGGTCTTCTTCAATTCGCCGGAGTCGCGGCAAATGCTACGTGACATGTTCGGTGACGTCCGGATGCTGTGCCACGACACGGGACTGATCAATCCGCTCGCCAAGATCGTTTGGCGGATCTGCAAGATCGATGGCAAGCCGAGTCGCTACCGTAGCGAGCCGCAGCGCCAGCACGTGTCCGCCGTAGCGTAGGAGCGGCGTCATGCCCCATGTGATCACCCAGTCGTGCTGTAGCGACGCCTCCTGTGTGTACGCCTGCCCGGTCAACTGTATTCATCCGTCGCCGGACGAACCCGGTTTCGCCACCGCTGAGATGTTGTACATCGATCCGGTCTCGTGTGTCGACTGCGGCGCATGTGTCTCTGCCTGCCCGGTCGGGGCGATAGCGCCGGAGGTAAAGCTGCGGCCTGAACAGTTGCCGTTTGTCTCCCTCAACGCGGCGTTCTACCCGGATCGGCCCGCAGGCGAGAGGGTCCCGCCGACGTCTAAGCTGGCGACGGTCATCGACGCGCCGAAAGTCGATGCACGCGAGTCGGATCCATTGACGGTGGCGATTGTTGGCTCTGGCCCGGCGGCGATGTATGCCGCCGACGAACTGCTGACCCAGTCGGGGGTGCGGGTCAATGTCTTCGAACGGCTCCCGACGCCCTATGGGCTGGTGCGGGCCGGCGTCGCACCCGACCATCAGAACACCAAGCGGGTCACACGGCTTTTCGACGAAGTGAGCCGATCGTCTGGATTCACCTTCTACCTCAACGTCGAGGTGGGATCGGATGTGTCCCACTCCGAACTGTTGGCCCACCATCATGCGGTGGTGTATGCCGTCGGAGCGCCGAACGATCGCAGACTCGACGTCGACGGCATGGGACTGTCCGGCACCGGCACGGCCACCGAAATGGTCGCGTGGATCAACGGACATCCCGAATACACAGATCTCCCTGTCGCGCTGGAACATGAACGAGTGGTGCTGGTCGGCAACGGCAACGTCGCGCTCGACGTGGCCCGCATTTTGACGACCGATCCGGACGCATTGGCGCGCACGGACATCGCCGATCACGCGCTGGCCGCACTGCGGCAGTCGAAGGTCACCGAAGTGGTGATCGCAGCCCGCCGCGGGCCGGCGCAGTCCGCTTTCACCCTGCCCGAGTTGATCGGGCTGACGTCGACGTGCGACGTGGTTCTCGATGCGGCCGACCAAGCTCTCGTGCAGGCCGACCTCGCCACGGCGGAGGATCCGCTGATCCGAAACAAACTGGAGGTACTGAGCAAGCTCGGAGACGCGTCGGTGCCCGCGACGCGCCCGCAGATCCGGCTGGCGTACCGGCTGACGCCCGCGCGCATCCTCGGCACTGACCTCGTGAGCGGCATCGAGTTCACAGTGACGGGTTCGGATCGAATCTGTCATCTCGACGCCGGCCTGGTGCTGACATCGATCGGATACCGCGGGAAGGCCATTCGCGATCTACCGTTCGATGACGTCGCCGCCGTGATACCTAACGACGGGGGCCGGGTCATCGATCCGCAAACGGCACAGCCGGTGCCAGGCAGCTACGTGGCGGGCTGGATCAAGCGCGGCCCCAACGGTTTCATCGGCACCAACAAGTCGTGCGCGGCGGAGACGGTACAAAGCGTCGTCGATGACTACAACGCCGGTCTGTTGACCGGGCCGCGCACAAGGCCCCACGCGTTGGCGAAACTGGTGCGCAGCCGCAGACCAGATGTGGTGAACGCGGCTGGATGGAGGGCCATCGACGAAGCCGAAATCAAGCGTGGCGGAGGGCGCCGCCCGCGCGACAAGTTCACCTCGGTCGCCGACATGTTGGCAGTTGCGGCCGCCGCACCTACTCCGTCGTTCGCGCAGCGGGTGCTGGCCGGTTTCTGTCACTGACGACGAGCCCGCTGTCATGCTGAGACACGAGGTGGCGGATGGTTACCCGGATGGGGGCCGATGTTGCTTACCGTTCGTGCTGGTCTCGGCGATCGCCGGCGGATCGATCTTCGCGAGGGGTGCGCCTTCACGATCCCTACACGCTTCGCTCCTACGGCGTATTCCTAAGCGCATTGCAGGGCGATGACGCCGCCGCCCGCGAAGCGGCGCGTCTGCTGCAGAACGGGTCTGGGACAAGCGGTGATGCGCTCACCCGGAGGACCGCGGCGAACTGATGGTGAAGGTGTCCGGGGTCAAGGCGTTGGCGACCACTGCCGCGCTCAACGTCAACAGCGGGATCTTCGAGGTGATCGGTGCGGCGCGGGACCAATCCCAAGTACGGCTTCGACCGTTTCTGCGCAACGTGCGTACCCACACCCGGCACGACCCGGTGGCATACAAGATCGCCGACGTCGGCAAGCACCCCTCAACGGGCAGTACCCGATCCCAGGCTTCACCTCGTAGGTGGTCGTCAGAACTCCCGGTGACCGAAATCAGTCCAGCACCGGGTGAGTGTCACCGTCTCGCGAGAACTATCCGCGAACCGAGGAACGCAACGTAGGCGCCCAGTGCGATCAGCCCCGCCTTCTGCGTCGCCGGAATCGCGATCGCGGTGCCCACGACGGCCTCGGTGACCCCGTTCCGCTTGGTCCACGTGGTGGTGTCCTTCGGGAACGCCGGCGCGGTGATGGCATGAAACGCCCGCGGCACCACCAAGTGTGCTAAGCCGGTCGCGGCGACGACGACTCCGGCAGCGCGAGGAACGGACGTGGTCTGGTTGGGCATTGGGTGTCCTTCTGTGAGGTGGATTCGATAGCTCATCAGAGCCAAGCGCACCGGCGGTCGAGAGACAAGACCACATGCCGGCGGTGGGGCGGGCGAAATGATCGCGGTTCACGGGTTAGTTCTCAAGTATCCTGAAGCACCCAGGTCCAGTTCCCGATCCGGACAAACTGCTTGATGGCCAGGCGCACCAGCTGCGCGCGGCCGCAGCTGGTCAGCCGAGCATTGTACGTAGCGCAATTTGGCGGGGTCAGCATATGCCTGGCTGGGGTCCTTCGGCGCGGCCCCACAGGGCGTCTACTTCGGCCTGGGGCAGGTGCCATCACGTGTGCGTTCGCCGACCGCGGTACCCCCATCGGGGCCTTATCGATCATTGACAGCACTGTCTCTGCGGACTGATAATTGGGAACCGAGCTGTGGATGCTGACACACATATTCTGGTGTGGCGGCACGGGACCGGAGGACAGCATGGACGCGGAGCAACCCGACATCAGCTCTACCGACGACGCCGGTGTGGTCGACTTCAAGGCAGCGCCCATCCGTGCAAGGCGGATCAAGTTCTCCTATCCGCAGGGCTCCATGAACCGGCACTATGTCTCCGACGACCTGATCATGAGTCACGTCGTGTCCATGCTGTCATCGGTTTTCCCGGAGGGCGAGGACTTCTTCATCCGGTCGGTGAAGTACTACAAGGATGAGATCGCCAACGCGACATTGAGGGCGCAGGTCGACGGGTTCATCGGCCAAGAGGCTACACACGGACGCGAGCACCGCGAGATCAACGAGCATCTCCAGGAAATGGGTTACCCCACTCGGATCAATGACCGCCTCACCAAGCGAGCGCTGGCGATGATCTACCGCCACGCGCCGCACAAATTCTCGTTGGCCATGACCGCCGGCCTCGAGCACTACACGGCGACCCTGGCCTCTCTGCTCCTCACGAATACCGAGGCACGCGCGCTACTCACCTCCGACGAGGTGCGGGGACTCCTGCTGTGGCACGCCTACGAGGAGGTCGAACACAAAGCGGTGGCGTTCGACGTCTACCGGACCATCGGTGGCAGCGAAGCTCTGCGTATCGGCACGATGCGCGGGATCCACATCACGTTCCTGGGGCTTGTCACCGTGTCCACGCTGGCGTCGATGCTCACCGATCGCGCCACGTACAACCCGGCTCGTCTTCTGCGAAGCGTGGCGGCTATGCGCACCAACCCGTGGATCAACCGAGATGTATTGCGCGAGTTGGGAACCTACACGCGTCGCGGGTTCCATCCCAGCGACAACCCCACAGATTATCTGCTCAAGACCTGGCGCTCGGAGTTGTTCGGCGACCAAGGTATTTTGACGGACAACCTCGTGGGTGGACGTCAGCGCCGCTCGGACCGCTGCTGAACGAGGGCCGTCGGTGGGTACCTGTGCTCGGGGCCAGAACGTCTTGTTAGGTCGCCGCCGAGTTGTCCGAGTCCGGAACGGTCTTTCACAAGTCGGGTCAACGTCGGACAGCGAATCGGTGAAGTCGTCCGTCGCCGCATTTGCCGAAGCTCTCGGAGGCATCGAGCGGCCCGGCCAGGGCTTCCCCGCCGGATCTCGGGGCGGTCCAATACCAGCAGCGGATGGAACCGAACGTTTTTGGCTCTTCGCAGTTGAGGGTGTAGAGGTGGTCGGCGCCGCGTGCTGCTCGTTATAGGAATGATCAGGGTGAGTGCCCACCGCGCCATCTCGATGACATCGAGGACCATCGTGGTGCGACGACGGGTGTCGCCTCGCCAGTGCGGCTAACTCCGGCAGGAATCTCCGAATCATGTATTGAAGTACTTGAAGTACCTGATACTGTGATGCACATCATTGAAGGGCTGTGCAGCCATATGAAGGAGAGCAGTATCGCTACGGGAGTCACTGGTCGTGCGACGGATAGTCTTGCGACCTTCGGAAACACGACCATGCTCGCCGGTCAGGCACTGCGGTGGACCGTGTATGACATTGTCACCGGACGATTTCCGTTTCGGGAGGCTGTCACCCAGACCTGGTTCGTCATCACCGTAACGACGTTGCCGGCGATCCTGGTGGCGATCCCGTTCGGCGTCATCGTCTCGGTGCAAGTGGGAAGCCTGACCCAGCAGGTCGGGGCCACGTCCATCGCCGGCGCCGCTGGTGGACTCGGGATCATCCAGCAGGGGGCCCCGATCGTGACAGCGCTGCTGCTCGGTGGTGCGGCAGGGTCGGCCATCGCCTCTGACCTTGGCGCACGCACCGTCCGTGAAGAGATCGATGCCATGGAGACGCTAGGACTCAATCCGGCCCGTCGAGTCGTCGCCCCGCGGTTCGTCGCGGTTCTCATCGTCGCTCCGCTGTTGTGCATGCTCATCGTGTTTACCGGTCTCGTGGCCGGCTACATCCTGAGCGTCAACGTCCAGGGCATCACGCCGGGAAGTTACGTCTCCTCGTTTGCATCCTTTGCCTCGTCGGCGGACATCGTGGTGGCACTGATCAAGTCAGTGGTGTTCGGTCTCGTGGTCGTGGCGATCGCATGTCACCGGGGTCTGTCCACGAAAGGCGGCCCGAAGGGTGTGGCCGAATCTGTCAACGCCACCGTGGTCCTGGGGGTGGTGGCGTGCTTCGTCATCAACGTGGTCATCACCCAGCTGACAATTATGTTCGTCCCGCAGACCATCGGATGACGGAGAACACGTGACCGCCATACCATCCACCCGGTTCACTTCTGTCACTCGTCCGATCGTGCGTGCTGTGACGCCCCTCGCCGAAGTCCCTGCACAACTCGGGCACATCACCACGTTCATCATCGACACCGTCGCAGGAATTCGTCACGTCGCGACCACCTATCGACGACAGACGCTTTTGTACATACATGAGTTTGCTTGGGGACGAGGCGCTGTTCTGGTCGGCGGGGGTACCGCGGTCGTGCTTGTCATTCTCGGAATGGCTGTGGGGGCATCTATCGGCATTCAGGGTTACGCCTCGCTGGACCTGGTGGGGATGGGGTCTCTTACCGGGTTCATCTCGTCATACGCCAACACTCGGGAGTTGGCACCTATTATCGCCGCGATCGGCTTCGCAGCCCAGGCCGGCTGTCGCCTCACTGCGGAGATCGGTTCTATGCGCATCGCCGAAGAGATCGACGCACTCGAGTCGATGGCGGTGCGGCCGATTCCGTACGTCGTCAGCACGCGCGTGGTCGCAGCGATCACCACTATCATTCCCCTCTACATCGTGACGCTGATACTCAGTTTCGTCGCGGCCAAACTGGTCGTCATCCTTATGCACGGTCAGTCCGGTGGCACCTACGACTTCTATTTCAATGCGTTCCTCAAACCGCAGGATCTGGTGTTCTCAGTCATCAAGGTCCTAATTTTCGTGGTATCGGTCGTCATCGTCCACAGCTACCAGGGCTACTACGCCACCGGTGGAGCAGAAGGCGTCGGCCGCGCGTCTGGTCGAGCGATCCGCAGCAGTCTCATCATCATCGTCGTGGAGGACATGATCTTGACCCTGCTGATGTGGGGCTTCGATTCGGGCGTCAGGATTTCGGGCTAGGAGTTTAAGTGGCTGTATTTCAAGATCTGTCAGGGCGCGCGCCGTCACGAACGAACTTGACCCTGCGTGGGATCGGGGTTCTCGTCGTCGTGGTGGTTGCCGCCTATCTTCTGGTGGGCAACGCGAACGGAAAATATGACGACAACAAGACAGTGACGATTACCACCGACGCGATTGGTGACGGATTGAAGAGCGGATCGGAGGTGAAGTATCGGGGCTTCACGGTGGGCAAGGTGTCCTCGGTGTCGGTGCGCGACCAAAGCACAAATGTGAAAATCGAGCTCACCGGAGCGAACGACGACATCCGGTTGAGTCAGGGCATGGCGGTGAATTACACGTCCGCCAGCGCGCTGGGGCCGACGGCACTCGAGGTTGTCGACCCTGGGCGGGGAGCGCTCATCCGTGATGGTGGCAGTGTCTATGTGAGCAAGCAGCAGTCCGAACAAACGTCGGTATCGACCCTGATTCGAAAACTTTCCAAGCTGGTCAATGCTCTCGATCAGCCGGCGTTCAATTCTGTGGTGAAGTTTGTCGTCGACGATTCCCAAACGTTTGCCGACACCGGCAAACTCATGTTCCAGATCGCACAGCTCACTCGGGACGTTCAACAGCGGCCAGTGGGCCAGGATTTGGCGATCGCGGCAGACCTGTCCGAGGGTGTTGCCGACTTCATGAAGCCGTTCATTCCGGGCATCCTCATAAACGTCGACATCGCTGACTTCTTCGCCACCGACGAGGCCATCAAACAGACCAAAGGCAACCTCAACGACACCGGCGAGGTCCTGTTCGGCGCACTCGGAGGACTGTTGAACAAAAACTACCCGGCGTTGAGTTCACTACTGGACGTCGGCCTCGATCTGGCGAGGCCAGTCGCCAGATCGGCCTCGGGGCTCGCGCGGACCGTTTACACCATCCCGCAGATCCTGGACAGCATCGACAAGGCCACGCCACAGGTCGGGGAGCGAGTGCAACTTCAGGTCGCCCTGATAGTGCAGACCTCACCTGCGCTGCAGAGCGCGCTTGCAGCAGGAGGACCGAGGTAGATGAAGCTCAAGTCGTTAACTCCCACCATCATCAAGATCGTCGCGTTCACCGCAGTCATCGGCGTTCTCACCTACGTGATCATCGCCATCCTCCAACCCAGCTCGGACGGAGCGAGTTCTGAACGATCAGCGGTCTTCTCCGATGCCTCCGGGCTCAAACCTCGCGACGGTGTGCGGTCGGCAGGGGTCAAGGTCGGTTATGTGACGGCGATCGACCTGAAAGGGGCCACGGCGGTCGTTCATTTCCAACTGAACGACGACATCACGATCACATCGAAAACCACCGCCGCCGTGCGTTATCAGAATCTTCTCGGACAGCGATATGTCGAATTGATCGGTGCGGAACAGGGAAAAACACAGGGGGCACTCACACAGGTGGCGCTCGACAAGACCATTCCCTCATTTGATGTGTCCACCTTGTTCAACGGATTCAAGCCGGTGTTCGACACGCTTAATGCCGACGAGATCAATGAACTGCAGTCCAACTTGTTGCGCGTTGCTCAAGGTGATGGAAGGGGCATATCGCCTGTTCTGAAGCAGATCGCCAACATCACCGCCTACGGGAACCAGCGGTCTGAGATCATCACGAATATTGTGACGAGTCTCGGCCAGGTCTCCGACCAGCTCGAAGGCCGCTCGGCGGAGATGGTCGAACTCGTCGACAAGCTGGGATCGATCGTCGACGCCTTCAGCCGCGTGAGTGACCGGCTGCGAGAGTCGCTACGCGAGGTCAACCGGTCCATGTCGAAGACGGTCCTCACCGGCGAGCAACTCGAGTCAACGTACGACCAGAGTTTCGCGACGATCTATCAGCGTCTGGCGCGAGAACCCGGGGAGTTAGAGGGTCTACTCAACGGTGCGGTACTGCTCAAGCCCCTTATGGACTCGCTCACCGCTGCGACGAACTCCACGCCGAGCGAGGCGCAATGTTCGAAAGGTCTCCTGCCCCTGCCGGATACAGCGCAGATTGCGCTTATGGGGCAACGATTGGTGGTGTGTAAGTGAGGTTGTTCAATCGAAATCGATCGCATCACCAGCCCGAACGCAGACGCGACCTCATCGTCGCCGGTGTGGTGGTGGTGACCGTGGTGGTCGGTCTGGTCATCGCCGGGGCCGTGTATATCGCACCGCCCGGTCAAAAGGTGTACTCGGCCCATCTGGTCAACACCGGCGGGCTGGAGTCGGGTGATCAGGTGCGTATAGCGGGGATAAGACAAGGGAGGGTGTCGTCGGTGGACCTCACGGGAACGGTTATCACAGTCAAATTTCGACTCGACGACTCGGTGTCAGTCCGTTCGGATGCTACCGCAGCGGTTCGCCTGATCACGCCGATCGGCGGGCGAGTTCTCGATCTGGACCCAGGGTCAGGACCGACCGCGCTGTCGGGGGCCATCCCCCTTGTTCAGACATCGAGTACCTACGACATCTCCAACACGCTCGAGACGACGACGCCGGTGTTCCGTGATGTGAACGGCGTCGATCTCCGTCAAACTGCGGCGCTGCTGCAGAATGCGTTCTCCGACGGCAACACAAACATTCCCGACGCACTGAGGAACACCAGCAGTCTGATGGACCTCCTAGAGCGACAGTACGGTCAGCTCGACAAAACGGTCGCTCTATCGGATGAATACGTCAAAGCTTTCGCCGACCAAAAACAGGTGCTAGTCGACTTTCTCCGTCAACTCAGCTTCCTGGCCAGGACGCTGGGACCTGATATCCAGAACGTCCGCGGCGGGTTCGACTATCTCAGGCGTCTGTTCAAACTCCTGACGAGGCCGCTCGTGGCGTACCGCGATGGCATCGAACCGTCCGTGCAACAGTTCAAGACGCTCCTGGACAAGGTGTCGACAGAGATGCCGGGCTACTCCAATGCCCTGACACAGATCGATCAGATCACTCAGCGCCTCGGCGTCCTCCTCCAGGCGCCGGTCGGTGCGCCGGCCACCACAGAACCAGAGGTTCGTGTGTGCATTCCGAGTGGTGACGACAAATGCTGACCACCTGGGTCCGAAGACTGCTGCTCCTGATCGCCGTGGTGGTGGTGGTCATCGCTGGTATCGGGATAGGCCGGACAGCGTCCGACGACACGCGCGCCCTGTGCGCAGAGTTCACCGATGCATCGGGCCTCTTCGAAGGCAACGCAGTCGCCATGCTCGGCAAGAAGGTGGGCAGCGTCGTCGGGGTGCACCAGAATAAAGGTCAGTCCGGTGTGAGGATCGACATGCGGGTCGACAAGAGCGTGCCGCTGTCTGCCGACGTCGGCGCGACTCTGGTGTCGACATCCATCGTGACCGAACGTCAGATCGAGTTCACCAAGCCGTACTCCGGTGGAGCCCGATACGAGACGAATCAGTGCATTCCGTTGAGTAAGACGAGAACCCCGCTGGGAATCAGTCAGACGCTCGACTCGATCAGCAACTTGTCCGAGGACCTGGTCAAGGACAACGGCAGAAACACCGACGCCATCCTGCAGTCCCTCAAGCTCGTCGCCCGCAATCTGGAAGGGACCCAGGGTGACGTGGCCGGGATCATCAAGGACTCTGCCACGCTCATCAACGACCCGGCCAAGCGGGATGGACAGATTCGCAGGATCGTCGGGAACCTCGCAACACTGACGGGGGTGGCAACCGAGAACGACAAAGAGGTGACCGCCCTCTTCGACAACTTCGTGGGCGCCATCAATGTCATCATCGCGTTCGGCCAGACGTTCGGCGCGGCAGTCGAGTACGCGGGGACGTTCGTACCGATCCTCTCGCGGCTCGCAACGGATTTCGGGCCCCCAATATTCGCGATCGGTGATGCTGCCGTTCCGCTCATCGCCGGCATGGGAGAGCAGCCGGACATGGTGGCAGCGGTCGCAGCCCGCACGGCAGACCTCATCATGAAACACCCCGATGCCAAGTCGATCGTGCGGGCATTCGCAGTGTCGCTGCCTTTGCGAAGCCTCGTCAGTGGCTGCGCCGCGCCGGCGGCAAACGGCGTCTGCGGGCCCGGCGATGCATCAAGGACGATCGCCGGGATGATGGGGGGAGGGGCCTGATGATCTCAGTCAACCGCGCACGCCTCGGACCCATGATGGTCGTACTGATGGCAGCGATGGTGTTCGTGACATCGTGTGGGATCAACGCCGACAATCCGCCGACCATAGGAACCTCCGACGGCAACGGCTACGACATCCAGATGGAGTTCACCAGCGCACTCAACCTGCCGGCCCTCGCAAAAGTCCTCTCAGAGGGGCTCAGCGTCGGAACCGTCGAGAATGTCACGTACGAGAACGGGCATGCAGTCGTCAAAGCTCGCATCGATAACAAGACTCAGCTGCCGGCCGAATCGCGAGCCGAGCTGCGTCAAGACACTCTCCTTGGTGAAATCTACGTTTCCATCCTTCCCCCAGCCGAGCCGTCGACGGGTGCCTTGCTGCGGTCGGGTTCGGTGATCCCGCTGGCACGGACCGAGCCGGCAGCAAATGTCGAGGACGTCATGCGTGGGATGGCGAATGTCCTCGGCGGCGGTGAACTCGACAAGATCCACACCGCGATCTCGACATTGAACACCTCGTTCCCCAAGGATCCGCAGGAATTCGACGCCCTGTATCGGACAACGCTGGAGACCGTTTCGGAGGTCTCCTCGAACACTGACAAGCTCGACGTGGTGTTGAGGTCGGCTGATCGGACTCTGAAGGTGATTTTGGCTGATCCGTCGGGAATCGACCGGATGCTGACTAAGGGCGGAACCAACTTCTATGGCCTCGGCTACTCCCTGATCGACGTCGCGTTACTCATCGCCAACTTGCGTACATTTGCTACGGCCGCGGGCAGGATCGTGGATCCGGAGTACTCACGCATCAAGGAGTCGGTGGCCGCGATCGCCCCGGTGATCGCGGCGATCGCCAACTCCGACATTTACTCGAAGTCCGTCACGGAGCAGGCAACGCGCGTCATCCGCGACAAACTCATTCCATTCGTGGGGTCGCCGGACATCAACCTCTCGGACATCTCCATCGATGGTCGGGACCTGGCGCGGCGTGACGCCGAATCGTTCATTACCGTGTTGAAATCGATCGGAATGATGCCGTGAACCGCAGCAGCAGCACGCTCATATCGATGGTGGCTTTGGCCGTCGTGTTCGTCGTAGGGCTCGGCTACCTCGTCGTCGGCGTGGCACGCGTCAACCCCACCCGCTCCGAGTACTCGTTAACCGCCTTCATCGACAGCTCAGGCGGTCTACTGGACACGTCGCCGGTGATGGTGCGGGGGATACCCGTCGGAAAAGTGGCCTCCATCAACGTCGTGGATTCGGCACTTAAGGTCGAGATGGCGATCGATTCCGATCACAAGATCCCCCAGGACAGCGTGATGTCGATCCAGAATCTGTCGATCGCGGGGGAACAGTACATCAACTTCGTGCCCACGGGCACGGCCACCGGCGGGTACTTCCACAACGGAGATGTGGTGCCCGCGGACGCGGTGCACGTGTCGCAATCGGTGCCCCAGGTGTTGCCGAAGATGGCTGCAGTGGCAGATGGACTCGACCCGGCATCGATCGAGTCCATCAACAAGACCGTCGCCGAGGCCGTCGCAGGACGGCAGGAAGACCTCGACACGATCGGCGACATGATGCACCGTCTAGTCGATTTCGTCGGCAAAGATGGGTCCGTCCGGGTGACCGCGGACAACGCCGAGTTCCTGCTCGGCCTCATGTCCAATGTCGGGGACGTCCTCAGTACGGCAGCTGTGCGCACCCCTGACGCCGTAAACGGACTGGCGCGCATTCAACGGGCGTTCATCGAGTTCACAACTACTTCGTACGACAAGTGGCCTCCCGTGTTGAAGCTTGTGGAAAAGCTCGACGGCTATATCCAGATCCTGCAGCCGGATCTGCTGACGATCACCCGGGCGGTGAAACCGGCGACCGCGAAGGTCGCGGACACCTACGTCGACTTCGGGTCGATCGGCGACCTCCTCGCCCGAACCTTCCCGGCGTCGGGACCAGGTCGCGCGGAGGTCCCCATCACCGTGTCGCCGTCACCACGGTGACGACCATGTCCCACGCGGACTGTCACCACAAGTACACAGAAGGCCCCAGATGACAAATGACGAGACCGAGCCGCACACCGAGCCCACTGAGGTCGAGGACGCCGCGGCAGCAGCGGCGACGGATAGCGATCTGCTGGTGGACGACAACGCCAAAACCGCTTCCGTAGCCACGGCGGAGCCGGGAGACGGCGACGTTGATCCCCCCTCGCCAGGTGGGCGTCGCTGGTCAGCAGCGCCGCGGTTGCGTGCCTTGGTCGTTTCGGCCGTGATCGTGGTGCTCGCTGTGCTGGCCGGCGTGTTTGCCTACCTCTACGTCGAGGCCGACGACGCGAAGTCGGTATTGGAAAACGACGCCGCGCAACGGGCCGCGGCGGCAAAGGCCGCCTCGGATTACACGACCCAGTCCCTGACCTACAACTACCAGAACACAGACGCCTTTTTCGCGGCGGTCAAAGAGAACGCGGGTGAGGCGCTCATCAAGCGTTACGACGAGGTCCGGCCGACGCTGACCCAGATCATGCAGCAGGCCCAGGTGCAGGCGTCGGGACGCGTTCTGGCCACCAGCGTCACCGGTGACACCGACGGGGAATACACGGTGATGGTCTTCGCGAGCCAGAAGACCCAGAACGTGCAGAACCCACAACCGAGTGAACTGCCGACGTTGTTGAAGGTGGTCGTGTCGAAAACGGCCCAGGGCTGGCAGATCCAGGACTATGGCCCAGCTGAATAAGGCGGCTGCGCCGCAGAAGGAGTTCCCATGAAGAGCACGATGCAGGATGTGCCCTTGACGGTGGCGTCGATCCTCCGCCACGTCGCGACGAATCACGCCGCAAGGCAGGTCATCACCTACGGCGGAAACGAACCGGCTCGGACCACGACCTACGGGTCCCTTGAGGAACGATGCGGTCAGCTGGCCAATGCTCTGCGTCGTGCCGGTGTTGGCGACGATGACCGTGTCGCTACTTTGCTGTGGAACAACCAGGAACATCTGGAGGCGTACGCAGCGGTTCCCGCCATGGGTGCCGTCTTGCACACCCTGAATCTGCGGTTGTCTGCGTCCCAACTGCAGTTCATCGCGAACCACGCCGAGGACCGGGTCATCATCACTGATAGTTCCCTGGTGCCGTTGTTGGCACCGGTCCTGCCGGGCCTGTCGACCGTACGCGTCGTTTTCGTCGCCGGCGATGGAGAGGTGTCGGCGCTGGAGGGCAACGGCGTCGACATCATCCGGTATGAGGACGCACTCGCCGCGGAGTCGCCGGTGTTCCCGTGGACAGATCCCGATGAGAGATCGGCGGCGGGTATGTGCTACACCAGCGGAACCACGGGAGACCCCAAGGGGGTCGTCTACAGCCACCGGTCGGTGTTCCTGCACTCGATGGCAGCCTGCACCGGTAATGCGCTCGCCGTGGAGGAAGGGGACCGAGTCCTGCCCGTGGTGCCGATGTTCCACGCCAGTGCCTGGGGTCTTCCCTACGCGTCCCTCATGGCGGGTGCCGACTTACTCATGCCGGACCGTTACCTGCAAGCTGCTCCGCTGGCGCACATGATCCAGACACATCGACCCACGAAAGCTGGTGCCGTCCCGACCATCTGGAGCGATTTATTGCAGTATGGGGTATCGCACCCCGAGGTGGATCTGTCGTCGATCAGTCTGGTCGCCTGCGGTGGTGCGCCGGTGCCGCAGTCGTTGATCGAGGGATTCGCCGACAGGTTCGGCGTGCAGATCATCCAGGCGTGGGGGATGACGGAAACCTCGCCGCTGGCCGCGGTCAGTCGACCACCGGCCGGTGTCGCACCGGAATCGGCCATGTCGTATCGCAAGCGTCAGGGCCGTGCCATCTGTGGCGTCGAGATGCGTCTCACCGACGAGGCCGGGATGCCGGTTCCGCGTGATGACAAGTCCGTGGGGGAACTGGAAGTCAAGGGACCGTGGATCACCGGTGCCTATTACCGTCTCGACGAGGACAGCGACAAATTCCGTGACGGCTGGCTGCGCACCGGCGATGTGGGCCACATCAGCCCGGACGGTTACCTCACGCTCACCGATCGATCGAAAGACGTCATCAAGTCCGGCGGCGAGTGGATCTCATCGGTGGAGCTTGAGAACACCATCATGGGCCATCCGCAGGTGGCCGAGGCCGCAGTGATCGCCATCCCCCACGATCGATGGCAGGAGACCGCCCTAGCCGTGGTCGTCCGGGCGCACGACAGTGACGTAACCGCCGATCAGCTCAGAGAATGGTTCCTCGCCAATTGCCCCGACGAGATCCCTCGTTGGTGGATCCCCCAGCACTGGGCGTTCGTGGACCAGGTGCCACGCACCAGCGTGGGCAAGTTCGACAAGAAGGTCTTGCGTGCCCAACATGCCGACGGGAATTTCGTCGTCGTGCCAAACTGAACACATCTCTTGCAGACGGCGGCGGTGCAATGGACCGCCGCCGTCTGGTGTTCACCTCACCTGGCCGGTTGGCCGGTGCACCTAGAAGCATCCCAGGCCGCCGTCGGCAGCGATGCCTAACTTTGCGCCTGAGCAGCCACGGCACGGGCGGAACCGTCGCGCGAATGCGCAATCGACACCGGTCGTGGTATCGCTTCCCCAGCGAGAACCGAGAATGCCTGTCCGCCCTTGCCACGCTGACGCCGGATTGAATCCGCCGTCAGCGATTAGACACCGTCAGATCGTCCTCGGGCAGGGGACCACCCGGCTCGGTGGAATCCGGCTCACCGTCCGCACGGTGCACCCTCCCTGGCCACCAGCTCGCCTCACCGAGCAATGCTGCTAACGCCGGGACGACAATCGTGCGGACGAGAAAGGTGTCCAAGAGTAACCCGATACCGATGATGAAGCCGATCTGCACCATCACGTCGATCGATCCCAGCATGAGTCCGAACATGCTCGCCGCGAAGATCAAACCGGCTGAGGTGATGACCGAGCCGGTGTACGCGACCGTGCGCAGAACTCCGAGCCGGATATTGGCCGTCGATTCCTCTCTGAGCCGGGAAACCAACAGCATGTTGTAGTCGGCCCCCACTGCCACTAGAACGATGAAGGACACCAGTGGGACCGGCCACGCTATTTCGTTGCCGACAATGTGTTGCAGGACTAGGACACCGATGCCCAGAGCGGCTGCGTAGTTGAGAATGACAGTGGCCAGTAGATAGATCGGTGCGACGATCGCCCTGAGTAAGAGCATTAGGATCAGGCCGACTATCAGGAGCGTCCCGAATCCGAGTAACTTGAAGTCGTACGCCAGAAGTCGTTGGATGTCGGCGTTGATCGCCGGGAACCCGGCGACAGATGCGCGCGCACCCTGCAGCGTGGTGTTCGGCATGGCGTCCTCGGCCACCTTTGACAGGCTGTTAGCCAACGTCATGGCATCCGCGGTATACGGATCGTAGGCGGTCTGCACTACATAGCGAGCAGTCTTGCCATCCGGCGAGATGAACTGGCGCGCCACTTGGCTGAACTGTTGATCCTTGAACGCGTCGGCGGGTAGGTAGAATCCCGTTGCCGAGTCGGTGTTGCCGATGTCCCGGGCGGGCGCGCGTAGCTGGGCGGCCACTTGAGACAGGCCCGCCAGCAGCTGTAGGTTGCTGTCCACCAATGCGCTCACACCGCCGGACAGCTGGCGGGCCCCGTCGGCGAGCGCTCGGACGCCCGTCTGGAGCTGTGACAACCGACTGCCGAGGTCCTGGCCGTTGATCGTCTGCAGAGCGGAGTCGAGGACGTTCAATGAGCTCTGCAACTGCGCGATGTCCGCCGTTCCCGGGCCGTTGACTCCACCGAGCTGGGTAGCGAAGTCCGCGAAGCGACCGAGGGACTGGTTGTCGGCCAGTGCGCGGATGTCCGAGGTCTGTGTCTGCAAGGCCGAACACTGCGGGATCTGGACGCACCAGGGAGCATCGAGTGCACTCAACACTGGTGCGACGGCGTCGGCAGCCGACTGTGCTTGTCGTGCCACTCGAGACAGCTCGGGAGCTTGTTGGGAAAACTCATCGAGTGCGGGCGCCGCAGCAGCCAGCTGATCGACGAGCGGACGATACTGGCTGAGCTGCTCGCCGGCCGACGAGGCCTGCTCGAGCAACCCCGACAGCGGCGCGAGGTCGGTGGTGATTTGCTCGTTCAGCAAAGCAAGACCGTCGGCGAGTTGTGAGGACCCGGTCCTCAGTAGCTCCAGTTCGCCCTTCCGCGACTGTGCGTCACCGGTCTGTTCGGTGATACCACTACCGATCTGGTCGTTCTGCCATGACAACTCAGCCTGCTCAAGCTTCTCACCCGTCGGGCGAGTCACCCCGATAACGCGGGTGACACCGGGAGTCTGCGCGACGCGCGACGCCATCTGTTCAAGATCGGCCAGTCCCTGGCCGGTGCGCATGTCTTTGTTCGACTCCACCAGAAGGAATTCGGAGATGATGGTGTCTTTGGGAAAGTGCCGGTTCAGCAGCGCGTATCCCTCGTTGCTTCCGGTGTCCGGCGGCTGACCTTCCCGATCGTCGTAGGTGATTGTCATGGTGGTCGCGATGAGGCCGAGAGCGATCAGTGCCACCAGGCTCACCGCGAGCAGCGGGACCGGACGCCGGATCACCCCCGTTCCCACCCGATGCCAGTACCGTCTGGTGAGGTCACGACGAGGTAGCCCCGCGCCACGCTTTGCCGCGAACGACAGCACGGGGGGCAGCAGAGTGACGGTTGCCAGGAAGCCGAAGGCGATGGAGATCGCGCACGCCGGGCCGAGCGTGTTGAACACGCTGAGCTTGGCGAACGCCATCGCCAAGAAGGCAAGGGCAACTGTCGCTGCGGACGCGAGCACCACGCGACCGATCGTTGCGGTGGCGTTCGCAATGGCCACGTCCGGGGTGTCACCCGCCCGGATGCCCTCGTGATACCGGCTTATGAGGAATACGGAGTAGTCGACTCCGGCGCCGAAGATGATTACTGTCATGAACATCGAGGTGAATTGAGACACGGGCATGCCCAATTCGCCCAGACCCGAGAGCACCCCGCGGCCCACTGCCAGGCTCATGCCGACCACCAGCAGCGGCATGAGAGCGGTGAAGATCGATCGGTAAACGATCAGTAGGATCCCGGCGATCAACAGCACCGTGGCGAGCGTGATCACGACCAGATCGGTCTCACCCACCGCGAGCTGGTCGGTGAACGTGGCAGGTGGACCGGTCACCCGGACAGTTGTGCCGGTACCACCGAAGATCTCGTCCGTGGTGTCACGGACCGCTTCCACCGCGTCGGCAGCGTCCGGCCCGCCCAACGTCCCGGTGACACCGATAGGCAGATACCACGCCTTCTTGTCCTTGCTCAACGCCTGACTCTCCGTGAGCGGGTCACCGAGCAGGTCGCGGACCGCGATGACGTGTTCTGTGTCCGCACGTAGTGTGGTCACCAATTCGTCATATAGGGCGCGGGTGGTGTCCGAAAAGCCCTCGTCGTTCTCCATGGCGACGAAGACGGTGGTCTTGGCCCCCTTCTCATTGAACGCCTCACCCATCCGGTCGAGCGTCTGGAATGACGGTACGCTCGCGGGTATCGGGTCCACCGACTGCTGTCGGATCACCGACTCCAGCTGCGGGAACAGCACTGCGAGGCCGACCGCGACCACGACCCAGACCAACGCCACGACCCCCTTGCGCCGCAGCGTGAACCAGGCGACCTTTTCCAGTACAGCGCTGTATTCACCGGTTCTGGCAGAACGCCTCGATGGACGGTTCCGGATGATCGACGGCCTGGCCACGTACAAATTTCCTCTCAGACTGGATTGTTGGGGGACGCCCCCAGGGCGGCTGCGCAGATCGGTCAGCTGTGATGTTCGCTCTCTGCTATCGCCTCCACTTCCTCCAGGGTGGTGGGGATGTGGTACGGCGGCCTGCTCGTGCCCGAGATGCGATAGCGATCCCAGAAATCAGGATCGCCCACGACGCACTCGGCGCGTCCCTGTGGTGTCACAAAGACAGCAACCGTGCGCCTGCCCCCGAGGAGGGCGTCGAGCGCATCGTTCTTGTCGATCCTGCCGTACCAGGTGTAAAAGCCGTTCAGGGGCTGAAAATAGCCCTTGATCTCCACCTCGACAGCAATCTCCTTGCCACGGCACACCAGGGTGCCCTCGCCGGAGTAGTCGAGATCGTGGTTGTCAGACACGCAAGGCCCACTTTCTTCACATCGAACGTTGACAAAAGAACCAGCTAGCGGAGACACTAGCAGTATCGGGTACCCATAGTATCGGGTATGAAGTCGAGACTCAGCTCGACCCGGAACACAACGGAGGTGTCACATGACCGTTCAAAATGTGGAGATCCAGCCCGACGTCTCGACGGAAGGCGTTGCGCGCGTCAGCGCCCGCAAGCCCGTCGACATGCAGAGGTCTGCCGGTCGACTGCTGCGTGCGGCGGCCGAGAAATTTTATGACGCGGAGATCGACATCGATTGGGACTCGCCTTGGGAGGAAGGAAAGTACTTCCTGCCAGAGCATCGGGTCTCGCTCTACGGCACCAAGCTGTGGGAGAAGATGAGCGACGAGCAGAAGGTGGAACTCGGGCGCCACGAGATCGTCAGCATTCTCAGCTTCGGTATATACGCAGAGAATCTGCTCAGTTCGGCGCTGCTCCGAATGTCTGCCAAAGGCGCCCTGACAGATCAAAGGTCCCTCTACGCCCTCAACGAGATCGGCGACGAGGCACGCCATTCGACGATGTTCGCCCGGCTGATCAACAAGACGGGGGTGGCACCGTACAGGTTACCGAAGGGGTTCTTGAGCTTCGCGAAGATCTTGCACGTCGTGCCCCTCGGCCCGTCCGTGTCCGGTGCGACACTGCTCATCGAGGAGATCCTCGACCGCGCTCAGCGTGAGGCGATGAATGACCCGAAGATGCAGCCGCACCTGCGCCAGCTCATGAAGATCCACGTTCTCGAAGAGGCCCGCCACATTACGTTCGCGCGGCTGGAAATGGTGGAGGGCATGCAACGCCGCGGGCGAATCTCCCGCGCTTGGCATCGAGGCACGTTGGCGGTCATTGCGAACTTTGCGTACCCGTTGCTCATCAATCCGAAGGTATACCCGGCTAACGGAATCAACCGGCTGCGTGGCCTGTGGGCGCAGCAGACGAGCCCCAACTATCGCGTCAACTTGCAGTTCATGTCCGAGCCGATGATCCGGTTCTTCCACGAGGCCGGGATGATGGAGGGGAAGTTCACAATGGCGATGTGGCGCGCAACGCGCAGCCTCCCCGACGACCTGCGCTGACCCGTCCCGGCCGAGTCCACGCGGCCGCTAATCCGTCTCTCGACCCTACGCCCGGATCTCTCTGGGCTCAGACGGATGCCTCGCATCTGCCTGCCACGCGTCCCGCGCCGAGCAGGTCCGTTCGCTCTACTCTTTGATCAGGAGACCTTCACTCAATGCCGTCTTCCAACACCAAGCGCGCGCCGCGCGCCGCCACGGCGACAGACCCGGGAACGACCGAACCCATCACTACCAAGGTGCTCATCATCGGCAGCGGCTTCTCCGGCCTCGGTATGGCCGTGCAGCTCCGCCGACGCGGGAATAACGATTTCATCATGCTGGAAAAGGCCGACTCCGTCGGTGGGACGTGGCGCGACAACACCTATCCGGGATGTGCGTGCGACGTACCGTCCCTGATGTACTCCTACTCGTTCGAGAGCCGCGGTAGCTGGTCGAAGGTGTGGTCCTCACAGCCTGAGATCGAGCAGTACTTGAAGGAGATCTCCAACAAGCGTGGGATCACCCAGAAGATCCACTTCGGACAGAAACTGGTCTCCGGATACTGGAGCGAGTCCGAATCCCGGTGGCACCTGCGTACCGAGTCGGGCCGGGAGTACGTCACGCAGTACGTCGTGTCCGGTGTCGGCGCTCTGCACATCCCGAACTTCCCGAACATCCCCGGAATCGACGAATTCGCCGGCCAGGCGTTCCATTCGGCAAAGTGGGACCACACGGTGGACCTCCAAGGCAAGCGGGTGGCCGTCATTGGCACCGGTGCCAGCGCGATTCAGTTCGTGCCGTTCGTGCAGAAGGAGGCCGGCACACTCACGGTGTTCCAGCGCACCCCGGCTTGGGTACTTCCGCGCAAGAACTTCACGGTGCCGGGACCACTTCGTACCCTGCTCAGCAAGATCCCGATTACTCGCCGCCTCGCTCGGTGGTCGGTCTACTGGGGCGCAGAGAGCCTGGCCTTCGGGCTCAACGGCCACTCCAACCTTATGCGGCCAATCGAAAAGGTGGCCAAGTGGAACATCGAACGTTCCATCACCGACCCCGAGCTACGCCAGAAGCTGATGCCGTCGTACCGCATCGGATGTAAGCGCATCCTGGGATCGAACGACTATTACCCTGCGCTCGCCGCGCCCAACACGACAGTGATCAGCGATCGGATCGAGAAGGTGACCGCGGATTCGATCGTCACCGCTGACGGCGTGTCGCATCCGGTAGATGTGATCATCTACGCCACAGGGTTCCATGTCACGGACGGGTTCGATCAACTCGCCCTCAAAGGCGCGCGGGGCGAGGACCTGCCGTCGCACTGGCACCAGACGGGCATCAACACCCACCTCGGCATCACCACCGAGGGCTTCCCGAACCTGTTCTTCCTGCTCGGACCCAACACAGGTCTTGGGCACAACTCTGTCGTGTTCATGATCGAGCAGCAGATCAAGTACATCTTGAAGGCCATCGACGCCGTCGACAGTCGCGGTGCGCAGCGCGTTGATGTACGGCCCGAGGTGCAAGAACACTTCAACAAGCACATCCAGCGCAAGCTCGCCAAGGGCGTGTGGACCAACGGCGGATGTACGAGCTGGTATCTGGACTCGCAGGGTGTCAACCGTACGGTGTGGCCGGGGTTCACCTGGCAGTACTGGCGAGCGACGAAAGACTTCGAGCCCGCCGAGTACGAGATCGCCTGACAGTCCAGCCGTAGGTCATCGGAGAAGTGAGTACACAACAGTGAGTAGTTCGACAGCAGGCCATAACGCGACCCCGGTCGCGGTCGTCACGGGAGCCGCCTCGGGGATCGGCCGGTCCCTTGCCCTCCAATTGGCCGGACGCGGGGCCAGCCTTGCCTTGTCCGACGTCGACGAGATGCATCTCAAAGAGACGGCGGACATGTGCCGTACCGCGCATCGGGCGACGGTCGAGACCGCCGTGTTGGACGTGGCAGATCGGGCGGCGTTCCAGGATTACGCCGATGGCGTCCAGTCGACATTCGGGCGCGTCAATATGGTGTTCAACAATGCCGGCGTCGCCCTCGGCGCCGACGTCGTCGACATGTCCTGGGAGGACTTCGACTGGCTGATGGGTATCAACTTCGGTGGTGTTGTCAACGGGACGAAGGCGTTCCTGCCTTATCTGATCGCCTCGGGTGATGGTCATCTGGTGAACACCTCCAGTGTCTTCGGTCTGGTCGGAATCCCCAGTCAGAGTGCCTACAACGCCGCGAAGTTCGGTGTGCGTGGCTTCACCGAAGCACTTCGCCAAGAGATGAAAATCAGCCGGTATCCGGTCACGGTGACATGCGTTCACCCCGGTGGCGTCAAGACAAATATCGTCAACAACGCTCGCGGTGTATCCGATATGGGGGCAGATACCGCGACCATTGCCTCGATGTTCAACAACATCGCCAGGACCACCCCGGAAAAAGCGGCGGCCACCATCCTCAAAGGAATGGACAAGAAGAAGCCCCGCGTGTTGATCGGCGCAGACGCACGGGGCTTTGACTTTGTCGCACGCGTGGTGGGTCCGCGCTACCAGGACATGGCTGCGCCGATGACACGCGCGGGCTACGCCTTGGCTCGCAAGCGGGGGATCATCAAATGACCGTCGAGCAGGAGACTCGGCCGGGCACCACCGCCCGGTCGCGGACGCTGACCGTGTCGGAGGTCGTGCAAGAGACCAAGGACTCTGTGAGCATCGCCTTCGAGGTGCCTGACGAGATCGTCGACGATTTCAAACACCTTCCCGGGCAGTTCATCACGCTGAAGATCCCGTCCGACCAGACGGGCCACGTCGCACGATGCTATTCGCTGAGCAGTTCGCCTCATGTCGATGACTTCCGCCTCGAGATCGGGGTCAAGCGCACCGATGGGGGATATGCGTCGAACTGGTTGTGCGACAACGTCTCCGTCGGCATGGAGCTGACCGTCCTCACGCCGTCAGGGAAGTTTACCGCGAAGAGCCTCGACGTCGACATGCTTTTCTTCGCTGGCGGAAGCGGCATCACGCCGGTCCTGTCGCTGGTGAAGTCGGCACTGGTGTCAGGCGGTGGGAACGTCGTCCTGTTCTACGCGAACCGTGACGCCGACTCGATCATGTACGAGCGCCAGCTTCAGCAGATCAGCTCTGAGTTCGCCGAGCGGTTCACTTTGGTCGGCTGGCTTGAGTCCGAGAACGGGATCCCCACATCCGAGGCTGTCGAGAAAATTATCCGTGACCACAAAGGGGCGGAGATCTTCACCTGCGGCCCTGCCCCCTTCATGGACCTGGTGGAAAGGTCCGCCGCCGCGTGTGGAGTGGACCATTCGAGTGTGCATCGCGAGGTGTTCCAGTCTCTGGCGGGTGACCCGTTCGACACCGCCACACTGCGTCGACTCAGTGACGACGAGGGTGTGGCGACGGCCACGGTTTATCTCAACGGAGAGTGCATCACCACGGCATGGCCACGTAACACGCCGCTGCTCGACGTGCTTCTCTCGCAAGGACACAACGCCCCATACTCGTGTCGAGAGGGCGCATGCAGCGCGTGTGTCTGCAAACTCATCGAAGGCGATGTCGACATGGTGCAAAACAACATCCTCGTCGACGACGACATCGAGGACGGTGAGCGACTCGCGTGCCAGGCACTTCCGCTCACCGACGCTGTGACGGTGAGTTTCGATGACCTCTGAGTCTTCGGGAGCCGGCCTACTGTCGCGGCGCTCGCGTGAGGTTCTCTCCAGTGACGGCACGAGGCTGTTCGTCGAGGAGTACGGGCTGGGTGATGATGCGCCGCTGGTGGTGTTCAGTCACGGGTGGGCGTGCCAGGGCCGATTCTGGAGACCTCAGATCGAACACTTCGCCAGCACACACCGTGTGGTGGTGTATGACCAACGAGGGCATGGCTGGAGTGACCGGGGTCATACCCCTTTCTCTGCGTCGGTCCTCGGCGACGATCTCGAGGCTGTCCTGCGGGCTGTCGTCACGTCGAGTCGTAAGGCATTGGTGACCGGTCACAGTATGGGCGGGATGTCGGTCATGGGTTGGGCTGCCGAGCACCCGGAGTCGGTGCCCCTCCTGTCCCGCGGTGCCGTCTTGGCGAGCACTGGCCCCTCCCAGTTGGTAAGTAGATCGACGCTGATTGGGTCGCCGCGTCGATTCCGCGCCTCATTGGAGCGGGCCTTCGCGGCCGGGCTCGCCATGGCGGGGCCGGAGATGCTTGACACTCGCTTCAACCGGCGGTTGGTGAAATACGGGACGATGGGTCCGCACGCGTCGGCCGACGTTGTGGCTGAGTGTTCTGAGATAGTACTGCGTTGCCCTCCTGCGGTGCGGGGAATGTGGGGCAGGGTCCTGGCCACTATCGATGTCAGCAAAGGAGTCGACTCACTGGCGGTTCCGACGACAGTGATCGTGGGCTCTGCCGACCGGTTGACACCCGAGGTTCATTCCACCGATCTCGCCGAACGGCTGCAGCAGCGCGGGCAGTTGCACGATTTCGCGGTGTTGCCGCAGATCGGTCACATGATCAACATGGAGGCACCGAACGATTTCAACGAAGCGGTGGCGCGATTGGACGCAGCCACGGAGAAAGGCTAACTCTTGATGCCTATGACCGGACGCACATAGCTGATGATCGCGGGGGGAGGGCCCTTCCGGTATCATTTCTTCCACAATGTCAGTCGTCCGCCGCGTTTCCTCCGCACCATCTCAGGTACAGCGTCGGGTGCGTGATGCCCGTAGCACGCGGTGGGATGAGCATCGGGTCGCGGTACGCGCGCAGCTGGTCGAGGCGGCCATACGGGCCATCGAACGCTGTGGCGTAGGCGTCAGCATGGACGACATCGCTGCGGAGGCCGAGGTATCTAAACCGAAGCTGTACCGCTATTTCGGCGACAAAGCGGGCTTGAACGGGGCGGTGGCGGCGAAGCTCGGGGCGTTGATGTGGGAGTCGGCGCAAGTCACAATTTTTGCCGAGCAAGATCATGCTTCGGTCGACGACATGGTTCGCTCGTCTATCCAGTCGTACGTCGCGCTCGTCGGGCAACATCCCGTGGTCGTCAGATTTCTTATGGCGAATCATTTGTTTGAGTACTCCGGATCGGGAAGTGGCGGAGTTGCGGAGCAATTGAGGTCGGTGATGGAGGTCATCGCCGGTCGGTTTACTGAATGTCTGCAGCGTATTCATGCAGATACCTCGATTGTTCCCATGGCAGTGGCGTCCATTCTGGGTTCTGGTCTATCTGCGACGCAGTGGTGGACCGACGGCGGTCGTGAGCAAGGGGTGGACGACAAGTTCTTCGCCGCACACCTATTGGAGACGACGTGGGGAATCATCGACGGCGCGGCCGCAACCGTAGGCGTTGCCTTCTCACGTGGTCTGCCATTCAGCCATCCCGGTTTCGCGTCCCGCCTCGAAGTGGACTGACCCATGTTTGGCAGCGAGCCATTCGCCGAACTTGTTTTGCCAGTGGCGGCGCGATTCGACCAATTCTTTGCGTTGCGGTCGGGTTGATCGTGCGTTCCGGTGGAGGGGTGTGTGTGCGTTGGTGGGCGGCGAGAAAGTCGTCAACGATGTGCGCGCAGTCGTGCCGGTCGATGTTTCGTAGCCCGGTTCTTCGTGCGAAAACCAACGGTCCGATGAGTTGCACATTGCGAGTTCGATGTCGAAGTCGTCTAGTTCCTCGCGGGCATGAGAGCTTTGAGAATGGCGTCGAACGGTTGGCGGTACTGGTCGATTACCCGGATGCGCAGCGTTCCGGTTGGGGTCTGCGCGTCTACGCTTTCCCTGGGTCACTACTTGCGACCCGAGGGTAAGGCAGGCCAGAGTCGTGACATGCAGGGGCGCCGCGGCAAAGAGGGAAGCTTGTCGGCTGAGTAGCTCGATGAGCTGGCTGCGTAGCGGACCCGTCGAGGGTGCCGGTGGGATTACGTGGGGCAGCAGTCGCTCGAAGGTGGCGGCCAGCAGTTGCGAGGAACTGTGACGAGACAGCCGCAACGATGACGCCAACGCGCGGTTGCCGGTGGGCGGCCATACCCGATCGGATGGCGGATCATCGTGAGGAACCGCCGGACGAGTCACCAGTATTGCTACCCCCGCACACTGCGAGGTGCATGGGCTTCGGCCCCGACAACCTGCACGGCATTGAGATGGCCGTGCACCGCTGCGGCGATGAGGTGTTCACCGATATCGCGTTCGACGAACGGCATCTAGGCGCGCCGGGGTTGGCGCACGGCGGCGCGATCGCCGCCGCGTGTGATGACCTGCCGGGCTCACCTTGTGGTTGCTGCAACCCCGGCGGTCACCCGCCGCCTCACAGTCGAGTACCTGTTGCCGGTCCCGCTGCGCCGCCCGCACCGCATCAGCGGCCGCCTCACCGGAAGGAGGGGCCGCGCTCTGCACGTCACTGCTACGGCACCGGAGACGACAGTGTCACCCGGTTCACCGCAACCGCCGTCTTCGTCGCTGTCGACACCGACCATTTCGCCGCGCACGGAGATCGATCTCGGCGATTGCGGCGGGCCTGCTCAACCGGCTTTCCCGCGACGCCGGACCTACCGGGTGACCGCCGTCATCACCGACACGGCAACCGAATCCGCCGATGACGCCAACCCTGCATGCGCTGTGACTCACCGTTCGGAGCGGTAGTCCCGAGCAACGAACGCCGGGAAGAAGTCGGAGAACTGTGAGGCGCAGGCCCGGTGACGTTGGTTGTCATGGGGCCTGCTCGTTTCTGGTGCGGATGGAACTTCTCGAATGACAAGGAGGCGATGAGTTCCAGGCAGATGTGCACGTCATCGACGGCCCGCAGTTCGAAGGTTTAATGCTGCCGAGTTGGCTGCCGCCGGCGCCGATTGGAGCCAGGGTCAAGTAGCTTTCTCGGTCGCCCGGCGGGGTCGCCCTTCTCATAGCCTAGGTGGTCGGTCGGCTCGGCTTTGAAGCCGCGTTCAAGAGCCAGTTTGATCAGCCCCGAATCAAAACCCCCATCGCAGCTTTCTCAGAGTCGAGATCCGTTGGGGCACCGCCGGGTAAGCACCGGGCGCAGGATCGCGTGGAGTTGGTTGATCAGCCGGCCTTTGGTGTGCAAGAGGTTGCGGCGGCGTTCATCGAGGACCCGCAATACGCTGGTGTAGTCCTCGGTGTAGATCGGCCGGCCTTCGCCTTGCAGCGCCGCAACGCACGCGTCGGCGGCGGCGTGGATGTGGTCGTTCTTGCGGCGGCCGCCGCGGGAGAGCTGGCGCACTCGGGCGGTCTCGGTGGAGGGACATCGACAACTGATTCCCCTGCTCGAGCAGCCACAGCTACAGGATGGCAGAGGCCTTTGCTGTTCTCCACCGCCCATATGTTCAGGCAGCCTGCCGGCCCACTCGAGTTCACTGATCGGAGCGAACCTGGTGATGGTCCTGATCATGGCGTCGGTGTCGGTTCGTTGCTCGGCGTCGTTGTCCTGGTCGAACTACTCACATCAGTTCGATGAGCTGGTCGCGCAGCGACCCCGTCGAGTGTGCCGGCGGGATGCGTCCATGGTGTATTTGTCACTAGCCTGGTTCTTTCATCGGTGAATTCGACTCGCCGACCCTGATGCATGAAGAAAGGTGCTCTCACCTGCGATAATCGTTCTTGCGACAGTCCGATTACGTCAGAGCGAGGGAGCACCTTTCTGGT
Organism: Gordonia spumicola; assembly: GCF_009932475.1. GTDB lineage: Bacteria > Actinomycetota > Actinomycetes > Mycobacteriales > Mycobacteriaceae > Gordonia > Gordonia spumicola. Next base: position 1,226,170 of record NZ_BJOV01000005.1, on the reverse strand, counting down.
GAGTAACTCTACCGTGTTCTACCCACACATCCGCGCCACCGGCGACGGCGAGAACCTCGTGTCCCACGCCGGAACCATCCTGTTGACCCGAACAGTCGAGGTCAGCGGCCTCGCGGCCGAGTTGTCGACCGCACTCGCGCCGTGGCGCACGCCCTCCGCAGTCCATGATCCGGGCAAGATCATCGCCGACCTCGCCGTCGCACTGGTCGCCGGCGGCGACTGCCTCGCCGACATCGCCACCATCCGCGAACAACCCGACACGTTCGGCCACGTCGCCTCCGACCCGACCGTCTCCCGCCTGATCTCAACGCTGGCCGCCTCGCCGGTCCAGGCGTTGTCGGCGATCGCTGCGGCTCGAGCAGCGACCCGGGCACGGGTGTGGGCGTTGGCCGGTCCTGCTGCTCCGAACCACGGGATTTCGGCGAAGAACCCACTGGTCATCGACCTCGACGCAACCCTGGTCACCGCACACTCGGACAAGCAGTCAGCGGCGGGAAACTACAAGGGCGGCTACGGTTTTCATCCGATGACCGCGTTCATCGACCACGGGCCCGGCGCGACCGGAGAAGCCGGAACGATCCTGCTACGACCAGGCAATGCCGGATCGAACACCGCCACCGACCACATCACCACCACCCAGCAGTCGTTGGCGCAGATCCCCGACCTACCACCGCGTCCCGGCCGCAAGATCCTGATCCGTACCGACTCGGCCGGCGCCACTCACGACTTCCTCGACTACCTGCACAAACAGCGAGTCTCGTACTCGGTCGGATTCGGTCTCGATGCCCGGTTGGGTGAGATCATCGACCGACTCCCGAAGAAGGCATGGACTCCGGCCTACAACAGCGACCGCGAGCAGCGAGACGGCGCCGACGTCGCCGAGTTGACCGGAGTGATCGACCTGTCGGGGTGGCCGCCGGGGATGCGGGTGATCGTGCGGCGGGAGAAACCCCATCCCGGTGCACAGCTGCGGATCACTGACCGCAACGGGTGGCGATTGACCGCGTTCGCCACGAATACCACGCGCGGGCAGCTGGCTGATCTGGAACTACGGCACCGCCGACGCGCCCGGTGCGAGGATCGGATCCGGCAGGGCAAAGACTGCGGGCTGTTGAACCTTCCGTTGTTCTCGTTCGCGCAGAACCAGGTGTGGACCTCGATCGTAGCGTTGGCGATCGATCTGAACGCGTGGATGCAGATGCTGGCGTTGACCAGCACTGATGCCCGCACGTGGGAGTTGAAGACATTGCGTCTTCGGTTGTTCGCGATCGCGGCTCGGATCGCTCGGCACGCCCGTCAGCGACGGCTGCGGTTCGATGCCCGTGCCAAGTACACCGGTCTGCTGATCGCCGGGCTCGATCGTCTCGACGGCTACCCGAACAGCACGTGACCAGCGTGTCCTGACGTATCCGAACGACCTGAAAGACACCCTCCGGGCCCGTGAAACCCGGCCGTGATCCGGCGGCAACCGGCCAGCCTGTCGTACCCGAACCGCAAAATCAGCCCTGCCGCAATCAATCCGAACCGCTCAGGCAGGGATAGGCACCGGATGAAAGATCGAGGCTAGCGATCACGGTGGCGTTCTTTGCGTCCTGGGCGGCGACGCTGGGACTTGTCAGTCATCAACTGGAGTTCTGGTGGGAATTGGCGCTGCTGATCGTCATCATGCTGCTGGGCCACTGGATCGAGATGCGGTCGCTGGCTCAGACCACCTCGGCTCTGGACTCCCTGGCCGCGCTTCTGCCCGATCAAGCAGAACGTGTCCGAGACGGGCAAATCATGGCCGTGGCCCCCGCTGATCTGGAGGTCGGCGACATCGTCGTCATTCGCCCCGGCGGGAGCATCCCGGCCGACGGTCGGATCGTCGAGGGGCGTGCGGCGATGGACGAATCGATGGTCACCGGTGAGTCCCAGACGGTCACCCGTAGTGATGGCGACAGCGTGACCGCGGGGACCGTCGCTTCCGATTCAGGACTACGAATCGTGATCACCGCCACCGGCGACGAGACGACTCTCGCCGGGATCCAACGGCTTGTCGCCGATGCTCAGAACTCGTCGTCTCGTGCTCAACGACTCGCCGACACCGCGGCCGGATGGCTGTTCTGGTTTGCGCTCGGAGCCGCGGCGATCACCGCGATTGTGTGGACGGCGATCGGCTTGCCCGATGAAGCGGTGGTTCGCACGATCACCGTCTTGGTGATCGCGTGCCCGCACGCTCTGGGCCTGGCGATTCCGCTCGTCGTCTCGATCGCGACCGAGCGTGCGGCTCGGGGCGGCGTACTCGTCAAAGACCGACTTGCGTTGGAGAGCATGCGGACGGTCGACAGCGTCCTGTTCGACAAGACCGGCACGCTCACCCGGGGCGAACCCACTGTCACGGACGTCTTTGCCGTCGACGACGTCGACCAGGATCAGTTGCTGGCGTTGGCGGCGGCCGCCGAGTCCGACAGCGAGCATCCCCTCGCACGCGCGATCGTCGGTGCCGCCGATCGCCACCGCCTCAGAGTCCCGACCAGCAGCGATTTCTCCTCATCGCCCGCAGTAGGGGTCACCGCGACGATCGAGGGAACGACAGTGCGGGTCGGGGGCCCGCACCTGCTCGCCGAAGAACACCTCGACGAACTGCCGGTTGCTGATCGCTGGCGTGCGGACGGGGCGATCATCTTGCATGTCATTCAAGACCGGCGACTGATCGGAGCGTTGAAACTCGCCGACGAGATCCGCAGCGAGTCACGCGAGGCTGTCGATGCGCTTCATGCGCAGGGTGTCGAGGTCGTGATGATCACCGGTGACGCTGAAGCTGTCGCGAATGCCGTTGCTCATGAACTCGGCATCGACCGTGTCTTCGCCGGTGTCCGTCCCGAAGACAAGGCCGCCAAGGTAGCTCAACTGCAGGACGAAGGTCGCAGGGTGGCGATGGTCGGAGACGGGGTGAACGATGCTCCCGCGCTCGCCCAGGCCGATATCGGCCTGGCGATCGGCGCAGGCACTGATGTCGCTATCGCCTCGGCCGGTGTCATCCTGGCCAGCGACGATCCTCGCTCCGTGCTCTCGGTTATCGAACTGTCGCGAGCGGCGTACCGCAAGATGAAACAGAACCTGTGGTGGGCGGCCGGTTATAACCTGATCTCCGTCCCGCTTGCGGCCGGAGTGCTCGCACCCATCGGATTTGTCATGCCGATGTCGGTGGGTGCGATCCTCATGTCGGTGTCGACCATCGTCGTGGCCCTGAACGCACAACTGCTGCGCAGACTCGACCTGCATCCAGGATCAACGACGCGCGCAGTCTTGGACCGCTGGCCGGGTTAATCCGCAGCCAGGCCGCCGTCAGCGCCGGAGCATCGATCACTCTCACCATTTACTAAGCCGGTTAGTACTACGCTTCTTAGTAGATGGAGGTGGTTGTGGAACCCAGACAAATTCCCGAGGACCGGTACCGGATCGCAGAGAGGATGCCGGACTGCGCGCGTGGCCGTCGGCGACGCGTGCAGGCGCTCGTCGGCGCGATGCTCATCGGTGCCACGGTGCTGACCGCGTGCGGTACAGGCACTGATGCCGTGTCTGCGGTGCGCGCCAATCAGTTCGTCTCCCCTGACGGCAAGACGGTCATCGATTACGCGCCAGCCAAGCGGCGCGCGATCGGCGCGGTCGAGGGTGAGGACTTGTTCGACCGGGGAACTGTCCGGCTCGCCGATTACCGCGGTGACGTTGTTGTGGTGAACGTGTGGGCTTCGTGGTGCCCACCGTGCCGTACCGAGTTTCAGGCACTGGAGAACGTCTACCGCGACACCCGCGCCCGTGGGGTGCAGTTCGTGGGGATCAACTTTCGTGATTCGCGCTCGACCGCGCAGGATTTCACCACCGACCGCAAGGTGCCCTATCGGTCGATCTTCGACTACGGCGGCGCCACCCTCGCCGCACTCGGAGTCCCCGTGGGCGTTGTCCCGACCACTCTGATCCTCGACCGACAGCACCGCCCGGCGAAGCTGTTCCTGCGAGCGATCACCGAGGCCGAATTGCGTGCCGCCGTTTTGACGGTGGCCGAGGAGAAGGCGGCACCGAAGTGAGTCAGTTGTATTTGGCGGATCTGGGAACGACGTTCGCGGCCACGGTCACCAGTGGTCCGCTGCTGCTGGGCCTGGGTGTCGCGGCGCTGGTCGGGATCATTTCGTTCGCCTCGCCGTGCGTGGTGCCCCTGGTACCGGGCTACCTGTCGTATCTGGCGGGGCTGGTCGGCGCCGAAGCTCCCGCCGTCCATGTCGGTGAGGGCCCCAAGTCCGGCCGGTGGCGGGTGGTTGCCGCGGCAGGGCTGTTCGTCCTCGGCTTCACGCTCGTCTACGTCCTGGCCACGGTGGCGCTGTTCGGTATGACCTCGATCTTCCTCGATCAGGCCCGCCTGGCAGTGATGCAACGCATCGGCGGGGTCGTGACCATCGTGATGGGCTTGGTGTTCGTCGGCGTGGTTCCGTTCTTCCGGCGCGAACGTCGCATGACGCCTCACCGCCGCACGGGTATGGTCGGCGCGCCACTGCTGGGGGCCGTATTCGCCATCGGGTGGATACCGTGCAGCAGTGCCACCCTCGGTGCCGTCATCGGGCTAGCGATCAGCACGAACGGCGACGCGCCGTTCCGCGGCGCGCTGATGGTCGTCGCGTACTGCTTCGGCCTCGGCGTCCCGTTCGTGGTCCTGGCGTTCTCATCGGCATGGGCTGTCCGCAGCCTTGGCTTCCTCCGCCGCCACGCCCGCACCATTCAGATCGTCGGGGGCGTCCTGTTGGTCGGTGTCGGCGTGATGTTGGTGACGGGCTTGTGGAATGTATTCGTGGACTGGGTTCGAATGGCGCTGGTCAACGACGTCGTCCTGCCCGTGTGACCGGGCGACCAACAAGCCTGGCCCCGGGCTGACGGTGCGCGTCGGCGTGCGGACTCTCGATCGCGATCGATGCCACGGGCCGGCGAGCACCGGTCGGTTCCTGGGAGGGTCAGGCAGGGCAGGCGGCCAGGACCACGGTGGCCAGACCGGCGAGGAATAGCAGAACTGGGAACATCGCGGCGGCTGTCGGGGCAGCGTAAGACGAACTACGCGACGGTCGCGTGCCGGGAGCGGCGGAACGGAGCCTGTCAAGATTTCTGTGTAAGTCGGTCAGGTGTTCGGTTTAGAGGTGATGGTCGATACGTTCGGGGTAGGTCAGTGAGAGTTGCTCGAGCGCTCGTTTCCAGTTCGTGGTGACCGCGCCTTCCACGAGCCGCCCCGCGGCTTTGCGTTTGTGCGAGGGAAGTCCTTGTTCCTTGATGCGCTCGCGAGCTCGTTTGTCCTCGATGTTGCCGATGGCCAGCCATAACAGCTTCATCGCGGCCGCGTCGTTCGGGAAATGCCCCCGGTTCTTCGTGACCTTGCGCAGTTGATAGTTCAGTGACTCAATACTGTTCGTGGTGTAGATGACCCGCCGCAACTCCGGTGGAAACGCCAGAAACGGAATGAACCGTTCCCACGCATCGCGGAACGTTTTAACCGCCGACACGTACTTTCGGCCCATATCCGAGTCCGCGAACGCGTCTAACGCGTCCGCGGCAGCGTGCTCGGTCGGCGCTTGATAAATCGGCTTGAGCAAGCGCACCACGGCTTTACGGTCGCTGTAGGAGACGAACCGCATCGAGGCCCGGATCAGATGCACCACGCACGTTTGGACTGTTGCGTGCGGCCACGTGGCCTCGACGGCTTCAGCGAACCCGGTCAGCCCGTCGCAGCACACGATCAACACGTCCTGTACGCCGCGGTTACGCAGTTCCGCGCACACCGACGCCCAGAACTTCGCGCCTTCGCTCTGTTGGATCCAAATCCCGAGAACGTGTTTGACCCCGTCCATGTCCACGCCGACGGCGAGGTGGGCGGCCTTGTTCCGCACGTGTGCGCCATCGCGGATCTTGACCACGATCGCGTCGAGGTACATCACCGGATACAGAGCGTCGAGATCACGGTGTTGCCAGGTCGCGACCTCGTCGGCGACTTCCTCGGTCACCTTCGAGATCGTCTCGTGCGAGAGTTCGGTGCCGATCGTCGACGCAAGGTGGTGGGCGATATCGCGGACCGTCATCCCGCCCGCGTATAGCGAGACGATCATCGCGTCCAGACCATCGAGGCGGCGTTGGCCCTTGCGCACGAGCATCGGGGTGAACGTCCCGTCCCGATCGCGCGGGATGGCCAGATCCACATCGCCGACCTCGGAAGCGACCGTCTTCGCGCTGAATCCGTTGCGCGAGTTCGGAAACGATGCTGCTTCGGGGTCTCCGGCCTCGTACCCGAGATGCTCGGTCAGCTCCGCGTTCATGCCGCGTTCGAGGGTGGCTTTGAGGAGCGAGCTCAGTAGTCCGTCCTGCCCGCCGACCGGCTCGCCGGCATCGATACGAGCGAACACCTCATCCAACGCACCCGATGCCACCAACTCACTGGCCATCTCGGTCTGCTTCTGTCGTCGATCTGCACGCGAATCATCCACGCTCACATCATCATTGATAGTCACTACAGCGGTTCCCTTCAGGGTTGAACCTCACCGCTTACACAGACCATCTGACACGCCCGCGGAACGGCCTAGTCGATGCAACCGCAGTTCGACGCAGTCACGAGCGATCCCTAGAGCGCCCGCCGGCGCGGTCGGGTGAACGTGCGTGATCGCGCGGACGACGGCATCATCGCCGTGCTCATGCGCGGCGTGTGCGTCGGCGTCGAACTCGACCAGGGCGCGCACGATGGGACTCGCCTGCCGAGTCAGTGGTAGCCAGGGCACCGCGTGGGAGAGACAGTCGGCGACGCGGACGAACAGATGATGGTGACCATGGACGTGCGCCTGTTCGTGAGCCATCACCGCCGACAACGCCTCCGGGTCCAGTCGCTGCCTCAGCCCTTCGCTGGCCACGATCAGGCCCCGGGTCCGTCCGGGCGTGCTGTACGCCATGGGTGTGCTCGTCGGCAGCCACAGCGGGGACCGGGCGCCCGTCGGGTTCAGCAATCGCGCCAACAGTGCGTGGTGCGCCCCGATCTCGAGGTCACGGCGACGGGCGGTCTGCCAGAACGCCGCAGCCCGCCACCCGGACACGGCCAGGACGAGTGCGAACACGCCTGGCCCGGCGACCAACTCGATGGTGCGGCTGACCGCACTGTCGAGACCGTTCAGGCAGGTCTGCAGCGCCCCACCCACGACGCTCGCATGGCCGGGAACGGCGACGATGGCCACCGAGCTCGCAGCGGCGACGAACACGCCAGCGGTCAGCGCGGCCCACACCCGCAGCAGGGTCCTGGCCGTGAGTCGATCACGCGCGATCAGGACGTCGAGGACCCGGTCACCGACCAGAGTCGCAGCCAGCGCACTCACGCCCAACAATGCTGCCGTGACCACCGTGTCAGTCCCTTTCCCGCAGGCCCTGAGCGATTGCTGCACTTTCCTCGTCGGAGGCGTGCCGCACGAAATGCAGCAGCGCCCCAGACGGGTCGCCGGCGTCGGCCAGCACCGCACGCAAGGCATCGCTGACGGTCTGCTCACGCGACTTGAGCGAGTGATACCAATACGCCCGGCCTCGCCGGTCGCGTCCCAGCCAGCCCTTCTGATACAGGTTGTCCATCACCGTCATCACCGTCGTGTACGCAGGTTCGCGCTCCGCGTCCAGCCCTTCGAGCACATCGCGGACGCGCTTGTCCGCGTCATCGCGCCAGAAGACCTCCATGATGCGCGCCTCCAGCTCGCCCAGACCGTGCATCGCACACCTTTCCCTCACCCCACCGCACTGACTGCGGCAAACGGCGCGGTCAGCCCGCGACCGCGCATCGCCGTTCGCCCTGCAGCCGTCGCTGAAGGGCCCAACCCAACAATGCCACGGACACCACAGCCAGGATCGGCTGCAACGGCGCCCAGACAGTCAAGGCTCCACTGACACCGACGACCGCGACCACCACCTTGTTGCACACTGGGCATCCGACAGCCAACGCCGAACCGACCGTCGCCCAGAGCTTCTTCTCCATCCGCGGCGCCGTCCGGGCTTGAATGTAGGTGGCCGCGATCAGGCCGCCCAACACTGCGGTCGCCAGCCAGATCGGGTAGTTCCACCACAGGGTCGGCGTCATGCGTGAATACCACGGCGTGTCAATCAGCCCGGACGGAATACCGACGGCCAATCCGATCGCGGTGGCGGTGACTGCTGCCACCACCCAGCGCACCAGGGACCACTCACGCAGCATGGCCACTCCTTCTTGTCTTGGTCAGCATCTGTGTCTCAGCCCGCCGAGTCGGTCCCGTCCGCCGGGTCGGCAGTCGTCGAAGCACGGCGAAAGTGCGCGGTGAATACCAGTCGCCGCAGCAGCGCTCGCGCGACGAGCGCCACGATCGCCGCTCCTATTGCCGCCCACACCCAATGCCAGGTCGGCGGCCAGTCGAGGCGGTGCGCATGTGGGCGCCCTCGCACGTCAACGGTCTCGGCATAAACCATGATCATTGCACCGCTGAGGACTGCTGCGAGAACGCCGACCGCCACGGCGAGTTGATGACTGACCCTTGTTCGCGTCACTGCCAACCCCTCTCCATCTACTAAGAGACATAGTAGGTCAGGGTCGGCGGTCGCGCACCTGCCCCCGAGCCAGCACCGACACGTCCGGAGGCGTCACAGTCGGCGGCGGCGATGCCTCGGTGGCGATGGTGACGCCGCGGGCCTGCAGCCACGGCAGCGGATCGATCGCCGTCCCGGCGGGGTCGGCGACCTCGAAGTGCACGTGCGGCCCGCTTGAGACCCCGCGGCTGCCGACAGTGCCGACCTGCTGACTCATTCGCACACGGTCGCCGACGTTGACCGAGTTCTGATCGTTGTGACCATAGGTCGTGACAGTACCGTCCGCGTGGCGGATGCGGATCCACAGGCCGAACCCCTCCGCGGGCCCTGAGTTGATGACCTCGCCGTCCTCGACCGCCAGGATGGGCGCTCCCAGGCGGTTGCCGATGTCGATGCCCTGATGACCGCGACCGTCACCGAACGTGGAGGTCAAGACCCCGCCGGGGGTGGGGGTGGCCGCAGTCTGCCCGGGAGCGGGGCGGGCGTCGTCCGGGGCCGGCCGATCGGAGGATCCCCCGTGCGAAATCGACGGGTCGTGCGGCGCGACGGCGGCAGCGAGTGTCGCCAGTAGGCGCCTGACAGGGACCGCGTCGAGGATCAATGGCGCCTGCCCACCGAAGGCAGTCCCGGCGGCCGCGAAGCACCCCAGAGCTCCGACCCGATCGCCTGCGGCGGGGTCGGTCTCGGCAGAGACGGTCAGACATGAAGTCACGGTGGCCATCGGGGCCAGCAGCTTCACCAGTCCGTCAGGTCCGGCCACGGCCCGCACGCTGTCTTTGACGATGGCCGCCAGCTCGACCACAACGTGACCGTCAACACCGTTGGCGGTCTCAGCCACGGCGGGCGCTGGACTCAGCGTCCCCGCCGCAACAGCCGCGGCCAGGCCAAGAGCGACAGGGGCCGTGCCCACCCAGTGCCGCACCCGAGGCGTGAGCGTTGCCGATGATCGCGAGGAGGTGAGTCCGACGAGGGGATCTCTAGTCATGGACGTCACTATGACACTTGCACACCACTGGCACCACCAGTAACAAACTGGACATTCGACCAGACGGAGAATGCATGTGTGACCCGCCTTCAATCACAGAACATGAAGGTCAGCGCGGTCGACGGGCCGACGTCAGCGCGGGCCGCAACGCCGTCAATGTCACCGCAACGATCTACTAATCGCCTTAGTAGATCGTTGCCGGAGTGAGATCTATTCGTGATCGTCTCGCAGGAGTTCTGATCAGGCCAGCGCACTGCCTGCTCGCCATTGTTCCCAGGGCACGCCCCAGTCGCCGTTCTGCCAAACCTCCAGCGGCGCCCCGCCGGTGTTGCGGACCTCGACGACGTCGCCCGGGATCGAGAAATGGTAGAACCAGCGGGCGTTGGCGCCATTGAGGTTGAGGCAGCCGTGCGAGAGATTCGTGTTTCCCTGCGCCCAGACGGTCTCGTCCAGTTGATGCAGGTAGACACCGTCGGTGCTGATCCTCGTGGCGTAGGCGATGGTTTGCTTGTAGCCAAGCCTGGAGTTGATCGGCAGACCGTAGGTCGACGAGTCCATGACGACCGGATTCGCCTTATCCAGCACCGTATAGATGCCACGCTGAGTCCAGAAGCTGATCTCGGTGCCCCCGACGACCTCAGTGCCACCCATCCCCATCGAGGTCGGCATCGTGCGGACGAGGTTGCCGTTCTCGTACACCTTGACCTGCTTGGTGCGATCGTCGGCGATCGCTACGTGCGAGTCACCGATCGTGAAAGTCGCCTCGACATCTTCTTGACCGTAGAGGCCGCCGCCGAGGTCGACGCCGTAGATCCGCGCCTCGACGGTGACCTCGGTGCCAGGACGGTAGTACTCGCGCGGCCGCCAGTGGGCGTTCTGGTCGTCGAGCCAGTACCAGGAGCCCTCGACTCCGGGCGTGGTGCGGACCGACAGTCGCCGCTCGGCTGCGGCGCGGTCGCCGATCGGCTCGTCGAAGTGAGCAACGATGACAATTCCGACGCCGTAGGTCCCTCCGGTCGACAGCGGCGTGCCGCCGGTCGTCTGCAGGGTGACGCCGGCCTGATTGTCGGGGGTGAGCGTGGTGAACGACCCGGTGCGCGAGGCGCCCTGTCCGCCGCCGCGAGCCGTGGCGGTCACGGTGTAGTTCCGGCCGTAGCCGAGCGGTTCACCGACCTTCCAGGAGGTGCGGTCCGGTGTCATAATGCCGACTACGGGCCGCCCCTCCTCGTTGACGAGCGTCACCTCCTCGAGGGTGCCGCCCCGAACGGTGGCCGTGACCGGGGCGAGGGGATCGACTCCGCTCGCGCCGTCGTCGGGGGTGAGCTCGATCGACGGCGCGGCCGACGCAATCGATGGATCGGCCACCGGATCCTGGGATGGCTGCGAACACCCTGCGATGATCAGGACGGCAGCAAGAAGGAGGGCGACGGGACCGCCTCTAGGGATTTTGACCATGAGATACGACCTCTCGTGTGCACAGAACGCGACCGCGAGGGGCGAAACCACCCCATCTACTAAGCAGCTTAGTAGATGGGGTGGTCGAGGTGTCGCAGTCGGCCCGCGGTGTACCGGTCTAGGCGCCGCAGGGCTGGTGGGTCTACGCGTATCGGAGCGTGGTCATCATGCCGGTCTCCATGTGATAGATGTTGTGGCAGTGCAGAGCCCAGGCGCCGGGGTTGTCGGCGTCGAGGTCGACGTTGACGCGGCCCATCGGACGGATCAGCACCGTATCCTTGCGCAAACCCGAGCGGTCGGGCAGCGACCAGGTGTGGCCGTGGATGTGCATCGGATGGACCATCATCGTCGAGTTCGTGATCTGCATTCGCAGCCGCTGGCCGGGCCGGACAGTCAGCGGTGTGTCCTCGCCGTACTTCTTGCCGTTGATCCCCCAGGCATACGGCGACATCTGCCCGTTCAAAGTGACTTTGAGTGTGGTGTCGGGATCGCGGTCGGGCAATCGTGCCGATTCCGCCGCGGCCAGGTCATCGGCGCCAAGAAGTACTGGGCCCTCGAGTTCGCGCGGGCGGATGGTGCTCGGCGGGGCCTGTCCCGAAGCTGTCCGCAGGAACGCCAAGGCTTGGCCACTCTTGCCTTCGGCTGCCGCGACAAGCGGGAACACACCATCTCCGGCGGTGATGGTCACGTCGTAGCGCTCGCCCATCGCGACGTACAGGGCTCCGGTCTGCTTGTCGTTGACCCGATGGCCGTCACTGTGCGTCACCGTCATCGTGTGGTCGGCGAGTGCGACCTTGAAGACCGTGTCCGATGCCGCGTTGATCAGTCGCACCCGGACTCGTTGACCCGGTCGGCAGCGGAACTCGGTCGGCGCCTCCGGAACCCTGCCGTTGATGAGATAGTGCGGGTAGGCGACGTCTCCGGCGTCACCCAGCGACGAGTTGCCGTGGTTCATTCCCGGCATCGACGAGTGATCCATCCCGCCCATGCCCGACTTCAACGGTCCGGACTCGGCCTGAAAGTCGGCCAGAATCTGATCGGGGCTCTTCCCGACCCCGTCCGTCCAGTCGTCGAGGACGACGATCCATTCCGCGTCGTAGTCGCCCGCATCGGCCGGATCATCGATGATGATCGGCGCGTACAGACCCCGATCGAGCTGTGCCCCGACGTGGGGGTGGAAGAAGTGCGTCCCAGCATCGGGGGCCGTGAAGGCGTACACGAACCGGTTTCCGGGTGCGATCGCCTGCTGCGTGACGTCTGGGACTCCGTCGGCTTCGTTGCGAAGTCGGATGCCGTGCCAGTGAACGGTCGTCGGCGCAGGAAGTTGATTGTCGACGTTGACTCGCAGGAAGTCGCCCGCCGTGGCGCGAACCACTCGCCCGGGAACCTCGTCGCCGTAGGCCCAGGTGTTCGCGATAATGCCCGCACCGAGATCGACAGCCACCGGTCGGGCCGTCAAAGACGCCTCCACCACCTTCTGCCCCGGCTTCGGCGACGCCTGCAACGGCGGTCCCGGCAACGGCGACGACTCAGGGCGTTGAGGGCGGTCCGGGCTGCACGCGCCGAGTACGCCGACCCCCAGCGCCGCCAACCCTCCGATGAGCACCGATCGCCTCGAAACCTCAACCATCCTGATCAGCCTTTCTGGTCCGCGCTGAATCCGCGAGCATGTATCGCGGACGTCCACTCCCATAGTCGTCTCCGACGCGCCGGGTAGCGACTCTCGCGGACGATCTTGAGGAAACCTTGAATCGATGCTGACGATACGAATGTGGCCGATCACCGTCACCGACATTGGAGCACGCACAACGGCATGTCCTGGCTCACCGTTCAACGAGAAGTATCACCAACCCCACAGGCCTGACCACTGCGCCGACTCGTCGGCTCTCACCAGTTTGGAGGCCCCTGGGGGTCGTCGCGAATCAGCCGAACCATCCGCGTGTAGTCCACGTCAGAGATCTCCCCGCACGCCAAACGCTGGCCGAGGACAGACTCGGGGTCCAGCACCGAAGAGGCACGTATCGACGAACGGATCGCCAGAGTGATTCCGACGGCGATCAACGCCCAGACTGCGATCAGTACGAGCAGCATCCAACCGTGTCCGAAACTGCCCATGTGGCCGCCGTTAGAGAACATCATCGCTACACCTCACTCACCGTCGATCCAACAGTACGCCGCCGACCGTGGCAGACCGAGTCTCGCCTGCACCGACCGGGGCACAGGCCGACAACTTCAGGCATTCGGCCATCACGGCCCAACGATGCCTTCCCCATGTCACACCGCCCTGGACTGAACAGCATTGGATAGAGCCCCGTGGGGTGGTGGACTTCGGATCGGGCGTGGGGCCCACGCGTTCTGATCAACGAGTCGTTGTGAACGCTATGCGAGCTGGGCTTGCTCGTCCAGTAGTGCGGCGGCTTTCGCCTTCTCGGCGAGGACCGCGCGGAGCTCGTCCATGGACACCTCGGACATGTAGCGGCGGGTGACTTGCCATTCGTCGTGGGCGTCGATCACCACCGCTGTCGCCAGCCGGAGGAACGCGTCCGGGTTAGGAAAGATCTCCACGACGTCGGCGCGGCGTTTGATCTCCTTGTTCAGCCGCTCGATCGGATTGTTCGACCAAATCTTCTGCCAATGGGATTTCGGGAACGGCAAGAACGCGAGCACGTCGGTTTGGCTTCTCGCATCATCGCCGCCACCTTCGGCATCGGTGCCTGGAAACTGTCCGCGACCTGATCCCATTGCGCCGCAACGTCTTCGCGGTCAGTGTGCGCGAAGATCGTCCGCACCCCGGCAGTCACGACCGGCTGCTGCTTGGCCGGCACCACCCCATGCAGATTCCGCATGAAATGCACCCGGCACCGCTGCCACGCCGCGCCCACGAACTGTTGTGCCACAGCAGCTTTCAAACCTGAATGGGCGTCAGAGATCACCAGGTGCACCCCGTGCAGACCACGGGCTTTCAGACTCGTGAGGAAGTCCTTCCAGAACTCGAAGGACTCACTCTCGCCGACCGCGGTACCGAGCACCTCGCGAGTCCCGGTCGCCGACACCCCGGTCGCCACCACCAACGCTTGGGAGACCACGTGGGCGCCGACGCGGACCTTGCAGAACGTGGCATCACAGAACACATACGGAAACTCGGCATGAGTCAGCGAACGGCCGCGGAATTCGGCGATCTCGGCGTCTAGACCTGCACAGATCGCCGGACACCTCGCTTTTCCAGACGCCGGAGTCCACGCCCATGGCGCGCACCAGATCGTCGACGCTGCGGGTGGAGATGCCCTGAACGTAGGCCTCCATGATCACCGCGTACAAGGCTTTGTCGATCCGGCGTCGTCGCTCCAACAGGACCGGGAAGAACGACCCGGCGCGCAGTTTGGGGATCTTCACCTGCACATCACCGGCGGGGGTCGAGATCGTCTTGGGTCGGTGGCCGTTGCGGACGGTGGTGCGGTCTGCGGAGCGCTCGTAGCGGCCGGCGCCGATCTTGGTGGTCGCCTCGGCCTCGATCAGGGCCTGCAGGCCGGCCCGCAGGATCTCCGGGAGCACCCCGACCAGGGCGAGTTCATCAGAGCGCAGTGAGGCGATTTCGGTCAGTTGGTCGAGCAGGGCAGAATGGTCGTGGGTCATCGCGTGAATGCCTTTCAGTTGAGTCACTTGCCGGTAACTCACTGATCATCACGCGATGGCCCGCCCAACCGGCGACACCGACCCCGTGCGGCGTGTCCACCACCGTCACCGAGCCACCAAACCCCACCACTCCAGGGGACTCACCCCAGCATTGATGCTGTTGTCCGCGACGAGTTTCCTTCAGCGACGTCGCCTACCTGAAGCTGCGGGCGAGCCGGACCGCACAGAGACGCGGTCAGGCGCACTCAGGCAACGGCGCCATCGAAAAGCCGCTACCGGACACCGGACTTGCGTGCGACGAGCAACCAATAGGGAAAGTCGACACCGCCGGCGCGGATCCGTTCCTCGACATGCAGGCCGGCTCGCTGGAGTTCGTCGACAATCGCATCGAATTCCCGGACCTGAAACCCGTACTGGGTGAACGGCATCGCTCACAAAGCATCCGGATCTGCGATGCCGAGAACGGCGCAGCCGTTGCCGGCGAGAATCCGATGGAGCTCACTGAATGCGGCGAATCGATGAAGTAAATCGTATTCGTGCTGATCAACGCGTCAATCGAAGCGTCCGGAACAGGTAGGGACTCCATCGGCGCGGCAGTCAGTGACAGTCTCCGCGTTTGGATCTCGCGACGAAAGCGTCTCTGTGCGCCGTCGATCATCGTTGTGGAGATCTCGAATCCGTGCACCATGCCCGATTGCCCTACACGATCAAGCAACAACCCTAATCCGACAGACACCACCGTCGAACCCGACATCGGCGACTACTCGACCCGTCCGGATTCCGGCAGCCTCCACCGCGGCAGCAATAGGTTCACGATTGCGTCGATTCAGTACCCGGCCGACGATTCGACCGCGAATCCCGGCAGGTCGCCCAAGTTGCCGAGAAATACTCGCCACGACCTGCTCGCCGACATCCATACCTCGATTGCAGCATCCTAGACCCGGCAACCGCATCAGGGGACTCCCGGAGAGTTCGCCCGGGTGTGACATCGGAAGCGACTCACCGGATGAATCACGGTACCTATCCTCCGCCGGCCCCGACTGCCAATCTCAAACGACTCCACGCCAGTCCTCGACGCCCCGTAAGCCCTATCGACGGGTACACCCGACTGGAGGGGTGTCACCCACGATCTAAACCGTTATGTGATTCACAGTCGGATACGCTGTGGCCAAGTTACAGATAAAGCACTCGGACTGCTTCGGCTAGTGCTTGCTCCCAGTCGACGACGTGGTGGAGCATGATGAACGAGACGACCATGTCGAACTGGCCGTCGGCGAATGGTAAAGCAGTTGCGTATGCAACCCGGGTGTGCGCGCGGTCACCGAAGGCGCGGAGGCGGTCTTGAGCGGCTGTGACCATTCGGGGGTCGAAGTCGGTGACGGTAATGGTTGTCGTCTGCGGTTCTGGGCTTGCCGCCAGAATGTGGGCCGCCATAGCGCCACCGCCGCCGCCAATCTCGAGGAGGGCGCCGTTGGGCTGGACTCCTTGTAGAGCCCAAGGGAGCACCCACCGACTGGTCGCGGTCTCCCATGGTGCGCTTCGGCAGAACAGTGCTTCGACTTGTGACATCGACGGCATCGCGGATTGCTCCTTCGGGGTGCGGGTGAGGTGGGAGCTTCGATTCCACCGTGCCTGGACGCTATCATCGTCGTATGACGATGAATAGATGTTCGGTGATGGTGGGGACGGAGCTCGATCCTGCGGTCGCGTTGTTTCGGAGTTTGTCTGACGGGACCCGGCTAGCGATCGCGGCTCGATTGGCCCGCAGTGGTGAGGCTCGAGTGGCTGATCTGATGGCTGAGTTGGGTCTTGCTCAGTCGACAGTGTCCGCGCATGTTGCGTGCCTGCGGGACTGCGGATTGGTGGTGGGTCGGCCAGAGGGCAGGCAGGTGTTCTACCGTCTGGCGCGGCCGGAGCTTCTCGACCTGCTGGCGGCGGCTGAGACGGTGCTTGCTGCGACGGGCAGTGCCGTAGTGCTGTGTCCCAACTATGGGTTGGACAGTGCCTGCGATGGTGAGGCCACTGCCGGCGCGGTCGTTGAGGAGATCCGCGGTGTGGGGGGTGATCGACGATGAGTGATGCATGTGGATGTGGGCACGACGAGATCGGGGAGGATGAGCAGGCGCCTGGACATTGGTGGAACGTCCGAGAACTTCAGGCAGCTGCGGTTGCCGGATTGTTGTTGGTGGCCGCCTATCTCACTGGCTGGGCAGATGGTCCGAGGACGATCAGTATGACCCTGGAGTGGGGTGCTCTGCTAGTAGGCGCGGCGACGTTTGTCCCGTCGACACTGCGGCGGCTGGCATCGGGGAAGATCGGCGTTGGAACGCTGATGACGATCGCTGCGGTGGGTGCGGTGATTCTCGGTGAGGTCGGGGAAGCGGCGATGCTCGCGGTGTTGTTCTCGATTAGCGAGGGCCTTGAGGAGTACGCCGTTGGTCGTACTCGTCGGGGCCTGCGGGCGTTGTTGGATCTGGTCCCAGATTCGGCGATGGTGTTGAGGGCGGGCGTCCCGACAGCGGTGTCGCCGTCAGTTCTTCGTGTCGGGGATCAGATCCTGATCAAGCCGGGTGAGCGTATCGCCACTGATGGGCGCATAAGCGAGGGGCGATCGTCGCTGGATGTATCGGCGATTACTGGCGAATCGGTGCCGATTGAAGCGAATCCTGGGGACGTCGTGTTCGCGGGATCGATCAACGGCACTGGTGTGTTGGCCGTTGATGTCAGCGCTACTGCGGAGAACAATTCGCTGGCGAAGATTGTGCAGATTGTCGAGGCGGAGCAGTCTCGAAAAGGCGATGCGCAGCGGTTAGCTGACCGGATTGCTAAGCCGCTGGTTCCGGCAATCATGCTCATGGCCGCTGTGATCGCGGGTATCGGCGCAGTGTTTGGCGACCCGGCGACGTGGGTGGAACGAGCTCTTGTGGTGCTGGTGGCAGCCTCACCCTGTGCGCTGGCAATCTCGGTTCCGGTGACAGTGGTTGCTGCTATCGGCGCCGCCAGCAAGATTGGTGTGCTGGTCAAAGGTGGTGCGGCGTTGGAGTCTCTCGGCCGGGTCCGGATCGTGGCTGTTGACAAGACGGGAACGCTCACCGCGAACAAGCCGGTTGTTGTCGGTGTTGCTGTTGGCGGTCAGGCGAACGAGGTCGCGGGAGAACCCGGTGTGACCGGCGACGTTGGGCATTCGATTGAGCAGGCGCGAGTGCTCGCGGTTGCCGCGGCGCTGGAAGCTCACAGTGAACATCCTCTGGCTCGTGCGATCCTTGCAGCTGACGGTGGGGTGAGTAGGGCTGCGACTGATGTACAGGCGGTGCCAGGAGCGGGTCTGACCGGTCTGGTCGAGGGTCGCCCCGCTCGGCTTGGGCGGCCGGGTTGGATCGATGCGGGTGCTCTGGCCGACCGGGTCGCGGCCTTTCAAGCTGATGGTGCAACCGCGGTTCTCGTCGAGGAAGACCAACGTCTCCTCGGAGTCGTCGCGGTACGTGATGAGCTTCGCCCCGAAGCACGGGAGGTCATCACGCACATGCACGATTCTGGAAATGCCGTGGTGATGCTCACCGGTGACAATGCCGCGACGGCGACTGCTCTTGCACAGATCGCCGGGATCGACGATGTCCATGCGGATCTGCGTCCAGAAGACAAGGCACGAATCGTGTCCACGCTGCGCGGCGACGGATTCATCGCAATGGTCGGTGACGGGGTCAACGATGCTCCCGCACTGGCCACAGCTGACTTGGGAATCGCCATGGGCGCGATGGGTTCTGATGTCGCGATTGAAACCGCGGACGTGGCACTGATGGGCGAGGACCTGCGGGTGCTGCCTCAAGCGCTCGATCATGCTCGTCGGGCGCGGACCATCATGCTGCAAAATGTGGGGCTGTCCCTTGGTCTGATCGCCGTTCTCATCCCGCTCGCACTGTTCGGGTTGCTCGGGTTGGCCGCGGTGGTCGCTGTCCACGAACTCGGTGAGATCGTCGTCATCGCCAACGGCGTCCGTGCTGGGCGGGTCAAGAACCGCCTGACGATGGCCGATACCGCTGGAGCATCGGTAGCAGTCGGGGCGAACCGATGACCCCGTCTGGTCCGGCGGTGTCAGGCGGTAGGTCGGGATATGCCCGCCGCCTGGGGATGCTGCTGCTGGCCCTGACCTTCGTCATCGTTGACGTGGCCGTCAAGGCATGGGCAGTCGATGCACTTGACGGCACCCGAATAGAGGCCGGGCCGGTGGACCTGCAGTTAGCGTTCAATTCGGGCGCGGCCTTCTCCTTTGCCGCCACCGCTCCGGGGTGGGTACTGCTGGTCATTCCCGCCGCGGTCACGTGTGGAGTCGCGGTCCTCGGTTGGCGTACCGCAGACTCCCACGGACTGCTCTGGCGCGTCGCGATTGCCGCCGTCCTGGGCGGAGCGATCGCTAACATCATCGACCGCATACCGGACGGAAAAGTCACAGACTACCTACACACCGGCTGGTGGCCCACGTTCAATCTCGCCGACACGTTCATCGTCCTAGGCGCCCTCACCCTCGTCGTGTGCATCATTGTCGACCCACACGAATCACCATCGCAGAACGAGGGGCAGGTACCGGCTGAGGACCAGTGAGCTGGTGCGATGTTGTGCTGTCTCCGGACCGTGATGGTCCGGCCGACGTCACCGCAGTCGTCGACCGGCATACCGAGCCCACGTTTCGCCGGAGCGTTCAGCGTGAAGGAACGCAACCTGATGGCTGTAGCCCAATGCGTCGGCGACGACGGACGGAGGGCACTCGAGCACGAGGTCGTCGAGTGCGCTGTTGCGGGCACCGAGGTTGCTCATGCCGATCAGGCGCAGGCGATGCATGATCGTGTCGGGATGGAGATGATCTCCGGCATGCGTGCCGGGAAACAACCAGGGATTGCCGTGTCCACTGGTGCGTAGATTCGTGCGATGGGCGAGCACGTCGCGGACGAGTTGAGCGAACGGTTTGGGCACGTCGACGGGGTGCTTGCCGAAAGTGATCGCCATCGGATTGCCGTCGATGATCGATGATGTCTGCAGTCGGACAATGCTTTTCAGCGGCTGCGCATACAGCAGAATCAGGACCCCAGCGACTCTGTAAGGGAGAGTCTCACTGTCACCAGTGAGCAGTTCGCTGATCCAGGCGATCCGCTGGGCTTGAGTCAAGGATGGTGTCGTCTTCGGAGCCCGGTGGCCGAGCTGCACGGCGGTATTGAGTCTGTCTTGTTTGCAGATGACCAGGAACGTTCGGATCGTGTATCGCGTTGTCGGACCTGTTGCGATCCACTGGTCGACGTCGTGTTGCGTGCAGGTCTCGATCGTGCGTCCGTAGGTGGACCTCAGCCAGCTCAGGAACTTGACGGTCTCGGTGATCTCTTGTTTGGCCGATCGCACCGATGGCTGGGTATCGCCGCCGGCATCGGCGATTGCGCGAATCCGCCGCAGATGGTGCCACGTCGCGAAGTGGCGAGCGGGCCGGGCGACCTCGGTCGGCAGGTCGATCAGCTTGTCATCGATCCATTGTTCGAAGCGTGGCAGCCACCGGTCTCGGGGAGGCAGTAGGCCGTGGTATTCCATCAATGTCCGCAGATGTTCTGCTGCCCGACTGGGTAGGGTGTCTAAGCCTTCGTGCGTGGCGGCGATGGCGCCGGTTCCTAGCCCCTTGAGCAGTTCCTGGACTTTCGGTGACCGCTTCCAGATCATCGTCGACTCGGGTCGCTTAGCGACGCATAGCGCGTCGACGAGGCCGCTGAGGATTGGGTCGGACGGCGGCCCGCCCATGATCTCGTGTAGGTCGTCCCGGACGGCGCAGCGAGCGCATATCGTCCCGCGGTGGTGACCGGACTCCTCGCCGCAGCGGCTGCATCGAAAGTCGTCGACGATACCTGCGCACGGCCCGCACACCGGGGTGCCGTCGGGCAGGGGTGGTCCAGGTAGAAGTCGTTCGACGCCGCATACCGGGCATGTTCCGTGAGTGTGGATCGCGGTGAACCAGCAGGTGAAGCAGATTCGGCCTTCGGGCCAGTGTGCCTGCGTCCGGGTGGTCGATCTGCCGCACCGGTCGCAGACCCACGCTCCACTCGCCTGTCGCGGTCGGCCGCGTACTGGCCGATAGGGGACTAGGCCGTCAGGTTCCATCCTGTCTTCACCTCATTGCGTGGTGCTACTCGTCGAGGATGTTCGCGCGCCGCGGACGCACAGCGCGGTCCAGCCGCATGACGTTCGGGCCGGCATTGGCTGCTCGGTGGTGCTCGCGAGCATTGACGGCGGTGACTGTGAGAAGCGCGTCGGGGCCGCACCCGAAGATGTCACACAACGCCGACATCAACTGCAGCGACACCCGCTCAGGTCGCTGGTTGACCAGCCGATACACCTGGGGACGGGACAACGAGATGTCCCGTTCTGCGAGCAAGGGGATCAAGTCCGTGGTCGTGTTCATTCCGCGCGCAGCCATCAACTCCGCCAGCCGCCACGTGTAATCGACCTTGCGTTTCATTCGGCAGTTCCCTTCGTCGTGCTGTCCAACGCTTCTCTCACGGTCCGGTCCAACACCGATCTCAATGTCGACCGACGAAATTCGTCAGATGTGAACTGATAGATTCCCGTCGTCGAGGCGTGTTCGTGCCCCATCTGGTCCTGCACGAACCTGGGATCCCATCCATCCTCGAGTAGATGTGTGGCGTACGACCGCCGAAACGAATGCAGATCGACGCCGTCGGGGATACCCAGATCAACACAGTAGCGGCGTACACGACGAAGAAGAGTCGACCCCACCACCAGCCCACCTCGTTCGCTGGAGAACAGATCAAGACTGTCGGGATCACCTCGGCCGTTGGCGATCCAGTCCTCGATGATCGGAGGCGTCCACCGCCACACCGTCAACACCGAACGGGGTTTCGGAGGTGACCCGCGGAACGCCTTCCCGTACCGGACCTTGCACACGCCGAACTTCCCGAACTCGCGAGCGTGGGGATTGCGGGCGAAGTCCACCAGTTGTAGGTGAGTAAGCTCGTTGAACCGCAAACCGTAGGCATACGCGACCTTCATCATCGTGGCGTCCCGGTAGGCCGCCTGCCAGCCCTTCTTGCTAGTCGCGCCGATCCGAGCGACCTCGTCGTCCGCGTACTCGAACAAGGCCTGAAGCTCGTCCTTGGTGTACGGGCGCTTGCTCGCCCGGCCGTCGTACTCCTGGACATGGCTCGCTGTGTTCCAAGCAGAAAAGACCTGCGCCGGGTACGCGTCGAACAGTTGCTCGCAGACGCGGTCCCACCCGTAGTCGGGGTTGCAGATGTACGAACAGAATGCCCGCAGTGAACTGTGGTAGCCACGCAACGTCGCGTGCGTCACGTGACGAACCGACCGAAGGTCCGCAGAGAACTCCTCAACCATCACCGGCGACCAGTTCCACGGCTCCTCATTCGAGTGCTCAATGAACCTCTGCACACAGCGCACACGCCGATCGATCGTGGAGAACTGCAGATTCCTGGACAACTGCTGGTTCCGCCATCCGTCGAGCATCAACTCGACGACACGTTCCTCGGGCCGCAGAAGCGGCACAGATTCGACCAGATGCACTCGGCCGACCTCATCGATCTGCATCGGAACCTCCACCAGAATCGGATTCATCTGATGATTCAATGATGCATCCAATGAGACGGTAGGTCAATACCCGCAGGTCAATCGAGCGCCGCAATCAAGCAAGCCGGCGGCAGGCGTGACTGCAGCTCGTCCGACTGTCGACACCCGGCATGGCTGAACGGGCATGTATACGCAGGTCACGACGCGATAAGATGAAACACGATCCACCCGGCGTGGGGGATTCGGGGTGATTCATCTGATGCAATACGCAGGGTTCTAGTTGACATAATGTATGTTATCGGCGCTTAAAGGAGACGAGTTCAAACAGATGAGAAGACCCGTCCCACCGGATCTTGAATGAAATCGCAGGCCGCATGGCATGGCGGCATCGCATCGAGGGCTGCCGTGTTGATCGAGTGCGCAGATCAGCATCTGTTTATGCAAACAGATGAGAGATTCTCGCGCTACACTTGTGTTCATGCAGAGTGTTCCGGGTCGACTACCAGAGTTTCTGTCGAACGGTGTCGTCGGTCTACTGCGGCCCGAGGACCGCGTCTTCGAGGCGATGCTGGATGGCTGGCGAGCGCAAATGCTGGCCCGTGGACTCGGCGTGCCGTTCATCCAGTCATCGTGCAGCCTGGTGTCTCGTTTTCAGGAGCACTCGAACGAGTACCCGTGGGCGTGGCAGCCTATCCATGTCGATGAGTTTCTGGCAGATCGACGCACCGGCCCCAAGGCGGTTTCGGTGTCGACGCTGCGCGCGAACGCCGGCACGATCAGGGCCTTCTGCTATTACGTCACTGACGAAAGGTATGGTTGGGCTGCGTTCTGCAGCAAAGCATTTGACGACGTTCCCGCCCAAGTCGTGTTCGAGTGGAACACGCCGCGTCACAAGACCGATGACGCCATTCCGGCGGACCGGCGCAGCTTCACTCAGACTGAGTTGCAGACATTCTTCGATGCCTGCGATGATCTCGTCGATCGAGAGTTCGCCAAAGGCTCGAAGCGCTGGCTCCCACTGATGCGAGACTCCACTGCGTTCAAGGTGTGCTACGCCTACGGTTTGCGCCGTCGGGAACTTTCCATGCTCGACTACCACGACTTCGGCCCAAATCCGCACGTAGGCAAGTACGGCCGCTATGGCGCTGTTCAGGTTCGCTACGCCAAAGGTATGTCGGGGTCGGGACCGCGCCGTCGCACTGTTCTCACGGTGCCTGAGTTTGACTGGGTGGTCGATCTTCTTGGTCATTGGCTCTCGCCGCAGGGGCGCGAACAGTTCGCCACAGCGGACCGCTCGGCTTCGCTGTGGCCGTCGGAACGCGCCGGCGCCACGGGCATCCGCAACTTCAATCGCACTTTCACTACGGTCCGCGAACTGGCTGGGCTGCCGACAGAGTTGAAGATGCACTGTCTGCGTCACTCCTATGTCACTCATCTCCTCGAGGCCGGGTACGACCCGATGTTTGTCCAGCAACAGGTTGGCCACGCCTACTCATCGACCACTGCGCTCTACACCTCGGTCTCGGCAGACTTTAAACAGAAGACCATCCAACGGATGATCCAGCAACGAATCGTCACACGTGACGAAAAAGATGCAGGGAAGGGCATGTGAGCGAGCAACGTCGGGTTGGCTATCACTGGAATCTGCGCCAGCGGATGGCTGATCACAACCTCTGGAAGACAACGGAACTCATCCCGTTGCTGAAGTCTCGCGGTATCAACCTGTCGAATGCTCAGGTCCACCGACTGGTGACCGGCACACCCGAGCGGATCCCTGCCCGCACGTTCGCCGCGTTATGCGACATCCTTGAATGCACGCCTAACGATCTGTTCGAGCCGTACGTGGAGATGCGTGCTGCAGCTACGGCGGACGCACCAGCCAGCCCAGCGGATCTCGGCATTGGTGAGAAGCGCTCCGTTGCCCGCCGAATCCGCGTCGTCCGTAGCGATGATGGCGATGGCAAGACCACGTAAACCCCAAGACTCACAGCGATGGGAGGTCCCGTGCGACCGATGCGGTGAGCACCGAGAATGTGTCGTCACTTGGCAGGGTCTCGGGGTGTGCGGCTACTGCTACCAAGCAGCCAAACGTACCCGGGGTGTGTGCCCGTGCGGTCACGATGGAGTACTACCAGGAATTATCAATGGCCAACCGGCGTGCCGCAAATGCGCGGGGATCAAACTCAACGTCGACTGCGTTGTGTGCGGCGCCGAGGATGAACTCTACGCACAGGGACGCTGCTGGCGATGCGTCCTGGGGTCGACCGTCGACCGATTGCTGACAAATCCAGAGACCGGTGTCATCAACGAGGAGCTGAACCCCTTTGCAACTGCCCTGAAGTCGATGAAACGAGCCAACAGCGGCCTGACCTGGATCAACCAAGAACATGTCACGGCGTTCCTAGCCGAGCTGGCCCGCACCCCGCTCGTTACCCACGATGCGGTCGACGGACTCCCCCGATCGCGCACCCGAGAATACGTCCGAGAACTCCTTGTCACACACCAGATCCTGCCGCCCAGGGATGGATTGCTCCACCGTTACATCGACTGGTCCAACGACGCCCTCGACCGCCTGAAATCGGCGGAACATCGCGACATCGCTAACCGCTACATTCGTTGGCACCACCTGCGGCAGATGCACTCGATGAAGTCGGTGTCGCACGGCACGTTCCTACGATCTAAGCAAACTGTCACCGTCACAATCGAATTCCTCAATTGGCTCACCGACCGGGACGTCTTGATCGGCGACCTATCCCAACCCGATCTGGACGCATGGCAATCCGAAGGCCCGAGCACACGAGAGTTCGCCATCCGGTTCCTTGCGTGGGCGATCACGACCAAGCTGGTCGCCGTAGACCTAACGATGACACCTCATCGTCGCGGAACCAGCCCGAAGATGAGTGCCGAGGCCCAGCAAGACGCCGTCGACAGCATTACGTCAAACCAACCGGCACTGAATCCACGGGACCGAGCTGCAGCGATCTTGGTGCTCGTCTTCGGCCAGCAGATCGACCGGGTCGTCAAACTCACCTGGGACTGCGTCATCGTTTCCGATGAACTCGTGACCGTCACTCTTGGCGACATCGCCGTCGCTCTACCCGCACCGCTCGACGAACCGTTCCGTTACCTCGCCGGGGAACGGGCGAACACCGCCGCCCACCCGGCCACAAACTGGGTATTCCGCGGCTACGTCCCCGGCCAACACATCAACCCAGGCCACCTACGGAACCGGCTGAAGTCGACGTTCGGCACGCGCGCCGCCCGGCTCGGCACCCTGCACGAACTCACCAAACTCGCGCCCGCCGCGATCCTTGCCGACACACTCGGCTACTCCCCTGCCACCATCGAGCGACACGCTGTGGCGTCAGCAGCGACATATGCCCAGTACATATCAGCGATCGATGGAGATATCAATGTCTAAGGAAGGATGGGCCGCCACGCATTCAGCAAATGTATCGGCGCAGTCGGGGTGTAACCATGTCTAGATCAGGTCCACCTAAGAGTGCTGTTGCACGCTTCAAGATTCACCGGCAGTATGAAGCCCGAAAAGATGCAGCAAACAATGCTGTGATGGGGCTGCTTGCCGGTGCTCAATTATCCGCCCACTTCTTACAGCTCACTCTCGGATCAGAGCGCATGTTGCCTGAGATCTTTCCGAACGTCGAACATATCAAGCGATTTAATTTACGGTCTGAAAGTGCTGCTGAGATCCTATCTGCGGCAGATTCCCATCTGGGGATGATGTCGGTTCCCTACGTATTGTCACTTCACGAGGACTACCTGCGAACCTGCGCCAAGATGCTACACAACGCCGGGTGCTGTTCCGCCGCAAAGGCGAAGGCCAATCTTAATGAGCTGCATCAGAATATTGCGGATGCCTCCGGTGGTGAGTACACAACCGATATGATCGCCTACATCGACGCGTTGCGTTGGATGCGCAATGATGTGATCCATAATGGTGGAATCGTGCGTCAACAGTTGATTGATGCAGTGCGAGGTTGGACTCGGCCGCTAACAGATGGCTGGATCGCCCTCGCTCATCGAGACCCGACGACGCTATCTGTTGGCGACAGGATCGAGTTTGGGCATGGAGAAATGGTCGCTGTGCTCGCGGTTACCAAGCGCCTCGACCGAGAAACAAATGTGATGCTCCAGTCGGCGCTCCCTCGAACCATGTGGGCTTCGATGGGCCGGTTTGCAAGGCATCCTTGGGCCCGGTGATGGCCCGATCAAGATTGATTTCCCTAATCAGGACAAACGTTTTCGATATCAGAACAACAACGACCTGTACACGAACGGGAAGGCCGCGTTGTTCCGTGCCACCGACATTCGGTACATGAATTATTCGCTGGAGCTGAGCTTTGGTGCAACGATTTTGAGCGAGCGTCTGAGAAAAGCCGCCGAGGACACCGCTCTGGAGCCGGGCAAGAGATTGGGGTCCTTGACGACCCGCCGCCTCGGGCGGGTGCTGAATCAGAGATCAGTGTCAATCCCCTGGAACCGTAGAGACGAGATTTTGTCTGACAGGCCCCTGCTTTGTCGGTGATTGGGGACCGAGAGGGACCGCGGAGAATCTCCTTCCTGATGAACTTGGCGCCGGCGACTGGGCTGGTCGAGGGGCTGTCGGGGCGGACATCTACGCCGCCTCCTTCTGCTCGGTGGCCAGCGCCTGCTCGTAGTCGATGGGGCTGATCATTCCGATCGATGAATGGCGCCGCTCGTGGTTGTACTGCTCGATCCAGGCGGCGATTGCGCGACGAGCCTGGACTTTGGTGGCGAAGTGCTCGAGCTCGCGCAGCTCGAACTCCAGGGTGGAGTGCCAGCTCTCGATGACCGCGTTGTCCAGGGCCGAGCCGACCCGGCCCATCGACTGGTGCACGCCCATCCGGCCGCACGCTTGGCGGAAGAGGTCGGCGGTGTATTCGCTTCCTTGATCGGTATGCATAATGACCGATCTGACGGCGTCTTTGCCGCCCCGCACGGCGATCGCCATCTGCAATGCTGCGCGGGCCAGTGGGGCGTCGTGGTGCTCCCCGATGGCGAACCCGACGATGCGGCGAGAGCCCATATCCAGCACACTGTCGAGATAGAGTTTGCCCTCGTCAGTGGGCACTTCGGTGCCGTCGCCGTACCACTTGTGATTGATCCGGTCGGTGGCGAAGTCCCGGTCGATTCGGTCCGGTGCCCGCCACCGGCCCCGCCCTTGCCGGGTGGTGGACTTGCGGCGTTTGCGGCGCCGGGCGCCCAGGTCGAGCTCGCCCATGATCGCCGCCACGGTGTTCACGCTGACCTTCCAGCCCTCATCGCGCAGGTCAGCGGTGATCCGCGGCGACCCGTAGGTGCCGTTATGCTGCGCGAACAGCCGTTTGATGTCCACGGCCAGCTTCTCGCGGCGGGCATGGCGGACCGAGGGGTCGCCGTGGCGCCACTTGTAGAACCACGGCTGGGACACCCCCAGCGCCCGACACGAGGCGGCGTGCGGGATGCGCTGCTCTGCCCTCTGAGCAGCGATGAAGGTAGCCACAGCTACCGGCCCATCGCCTCTTCCACCCAAAGGGCCGTGGAGCGCTTGAGGACATCACGCTGCATCCGCAGCTCCACATTCTCCCGGCGCAAACGGGTCAGCTCGGCCCGTTCGTCCTCGCTCAAGCCGGTGTTGCCGCCGTCTCGTTCGGCACGGGCCTTGGCGCACCAGTTGCCCAGCGTGCCCTCGTTGACACCCAGATCCCGGGCGACCTCAGCGATCGACTTACCGGTCTCGGTCACCAACTGGACCGCACCCTGCTTGAAATCCTCGTCGAACTTTCGATACTTCCTCGTCGTGCTCATCGCCACTCATCTCCTCAAAGGCGATGTCTCTATGGTACGAGGGGAAACCCACAGTGCGGGTCACTGTCAGCGCGCGTTGCGCGGAGCGTGCAGCGAGAAAGTCGTCGACGAGTTGCTGTCGTTCAGCCGGGCCGATCGGCGGGAGTGCAGTGAGTCGGGTGAAGACGATGGGTCCGACGAGTTGGGTCAGGGCGAGATTGGTGTCGAAGCGACCGAGCTCTTGCTGGGCTTCGGGGCTGCCCAGGATCCGGTCGAACGGTTCGCGGTATTGGTTGACCACCCGTGCGCGAAGGGAACTGACCGGGTTGCGGTCTTCTTCGGGATGCGATGTCGCCTCGGCCGTGCCGGATTGGGCGGACCCGAGGGCGAGCCACCCGAGCATCGTCAATTGGGCGGGGGCTTCCTCGATGAGCTTGGCCTGACGGTCCAGCAGTTTGATCAACTGTTCACGGATCGTTCCGGACGCCGGCGGCGCGGTGACCGGGGGAAGCAGACGCTCGAACGCCGCGGCCAGGAGCTGGGTGCTGTCGGTGAAGTGCCGGTAGAGGGTAGTCCGCGCGACCTTGGACGCCTTGGTGACCGCGTCGATCGTGACGGCCTCGATACCGCCGGTCGAGAGCAGGGACGTCGCCGCGTCGAGCAGTCGTGCGCGTGAGCGTGCCTTCCGGGGATCCACGAGCCGGTCCTCGTCGTCGTCGGAGTTCTGGTTGATCATCTCTTCGCCCACCTCGTAATTGTGCCCTCGGATCAGTCGCAGGCACTATCCCCGCACCCCGCATTGTGGTACTCATAGTAGTGGAACGCTACCAACTGTAGCGTTAAGTGGAGGTGGCTGCATGACCGCCGATGATCGAGTGCTGCTGTCGCGGGCGCAGAAGTGGACGTTGGTGGTCTCGTGCCTGTCGGTGGCCCTGGTGGTCGCCTCAATGGCGGCCCTGTACACCGCGCTTCCGAACATTGCGGTGGCCACCGGGGCGACGCAAACCCAGCTCACCTGGGTGGTCGACGGGTACACGCTGGTGCTGGCGTGTCTGGTGTTGCCCGCCGGGGCCCTGGGTGACCGCTACGGCCGACGGGCGGTGCTGATCGTGGGGTTGGCGCTGTTTTCGCTGGCCTCGGCGGTGCCACTGTTGGTATCGACACCGTGGTGGTTGATCGCGGCGCGGGCAGCGGCCGGGGTGGGTGCGGCGTTCATGATGCCGTCCACGCTGTCGATCCTGACTGCGGGATTCCCCGAGCAGCAGCGGGGGCGTGCGGTCGGGATCTGGGCGGGGGTCGCCGGGTCCGGGGGTCTGCTGGGGATTCTCGGGTCGGGGCTGCTGCTCAACTACTGGTCGTGGCAGTCAATCTTCGTCGGCCTGACCGCGGTGGGGGTGTTTCTGCTGTTGTGTGCCTTCACCATTCCCGAATCCCGCCAGGAAAATCCGCCACTGATGGATGTGATCGGATCGGTCGCGGTGGTGTTCGCGGTCGGACTAGTGGTGCTCGCCATCATCGAAGCCCCAGTACGCGGCTGGTCGGATCCCGTGGTGGTCACCGGGTTCGGGCTGGGGGTGGTGGCCACAGGGGTGTTCGTGGTGTGGGAGTTGCGGGCGGATCATCCACTGCTCGATGTGCGGTTCTTCGCCCGTCGTGGCTTCGGGAGCGGATCGTTCTCCATCACCATCCAGTTCCTGGTGACGTTCGGTGTCTTCCTGGTCCTCGTCCAATACCTGCAGTTGATCTTTGGATACAGCCCGTTGGGTTCAGCGCTGGCCTTGGCGCCGATGATGGTGCCATTGGTGCTCTTGTCGGCGGTCGCACCGTGGATGACGACCCGGCTGGGGTTGCGGTTGATGACGGTGACCGGTCTGCTCGCCATCGCCGCGGGGTTCTACTTCATCAGCCGGCTGGATTTGGACTCCACCTACCTCGACGTGATGTGGCCGACGCTGATCATGAGCTCGGGTCTGGGCCTGACCGCGGCGCCGGCGACGGCGGCTATCGTCGCGGACACCGCGGTCGAAAAGCACGGGGTCGCTGCGGCGGTCAACGACGCCACCCGCGAGGTCGGCGCGGCGATCGGCATCGCGGTCGCCGGCAGTGTCCTGGCCGCCGGGTACAGCCACAACATCGCCCCCGCGGTCACGCGGCTCCCACCGGAGGCGCGGGGCCCGGTCGCCGACTCACTCGCCGGTGCCCTCGAGGTCGCCGACCGGGCGGGACCGGCCGGCCAGCAACTCGCCGACTTCGCCAAGTCCGCGTTCCTGCACGGCGTCGAGCAGTCCGCGATCGTCCTCGCACTCATCGCGGCGGCGGGTGCCGCGATCCTGCTGGTCTGGGCGCCCGGCCGCGCTTCCCCGGACGCAGGCGCATCGAGGAGCCCGGCTGAACCGGCCCAGCGCAGGTCGATCCCGCGCCCGCCGCTAGCCAGCACCGTCGAGAAGGAACGCCCGTGACCCAGCTACCGCTGCCGCCGCACTCGCCGACCTGCATGGGGTGCGGGCCAGACAATCCCGCCGGCCTGCAACTGGTGGTGTTCCGCTCCGGCGACGAGGTCTACACCGATGTGACGTTCGGCGAACGCCACATCGGTGCGCCCGGCCTCGCGCACGGCGGAGCAGTGGCCGCCGCCTGCGACGACCTGTTCGGCTTCGGCCTCTGGATCGCCCGCACCCCGGCAGTGACCCGGAGCCTCACCGTCGACTACCTCGCCCCCGTCCCGCTGCACCGGCCCCTGCGCATCAGCGCCCACGTCCGGGAGATTGACGGCCGCAAACTGCACCTTAAGGCGACCGCCACCGCCGATGACGGCACCGCCTTGTTCACCGCCCACGCGGTGTTCATCGCCGTGTCGATCGAGCACTTCGCCCAACAGGGCGGCACCCTCGGAGATTGTGGATGCCCTCGCTCCGGATGCGAGCTTGCCCGCTTCGTTAACTGCGTAGCTGTAGTACACGAGGAACTCGTTGAGCTGGTCGCGCAGCTCGTCGAAACGAGCTGGCTGAGCGGCATACCGGCCAGGACTCATCGCCTTTGCGATAAATCCGCCAACGACGTTGCCGGCTTGCTGTCGAACCTGGACGTTGTAGAGAGTGACGTACAGGCTGTCGCGCTTGTTGCCGCCCGGTTCACGCTGCCTGACTCCCACCATCTGGAGCAGGGAGTCGATCTCGGAACCGGTCAGTCCCGGATGGTCTGTCTGCGCAAGCACGTCGCACACGCCCTTGACGAAATCCGGGGTGAAGGGCGCAATCTTCGGGGGCGTCTGTGTGGGCATAGTCGTCGACATCGAGTGGCTCTGTTCTCAGAGGCGACTGACCGAGGTCTGGCGCCTTGCGATTAGGTGTTATGGCGTTCTTATCATTTCGGGCGTGGGTCGGACTCGGAGACTTGGCCTACTCGTTCTCCATAACCGGTTCAGGTTGCTTACCGTGCCGTCGACGCCACAAGTCGCCCATGTCGTCGGCGAACTGGAGATCGACCCGTACGTCGGCTGCTCCGGGGGCGCTGTACATCACCTCAGCTGACTGATCACGCGCGATCACGTCAGGGTATTTGTCGACCATCTGCTTCTGCGCGTTCTGAAGAAGCGAGGAGAGGCCAGGCGCACCCATGAGGTGATCCGAGAACATCCCCCCGTAGGAACCGAGGTTCGCCGGAACACCGAACATCCCCGGCGGGTATATCGAGTTGGCGCGGGAGCCGATGGCATCAAGCGTTCCGCTCATCCCACCCGCCAAACCCTCACGGAAGAGTTCCTGTAGCGAGATCTTGCCCTTCGCCGGATGACATACACCCTCCAGCCGGTTGCCGTCCCCATCAACGGCGTACACATCGACTGCGAGGTCCGTGATCGGACCCGAACTCGCGTTGTTCACAGTGACGGTCCACAAACCTCGACCGATAGGCACCGGCTTGGCCGACGCCGTTACTGCCCGGATGCGGCCACCACTGTTGCCCGTCTCCGTCGCGCCGACCGAATAGTACGTGTTGTTATCCCGCCCAGCGATAACGTTGCGCTGGTTCGAGGTGAAGTTGTGCGCGGAAGCAGACGGACTGTCTACTGCTCCCGCGCCTGGGTAGGGTGGGGCGGCTCCTGCGGGGCACGCGCTGCGAGAGCCTGTCAAGATTTCTGTGTAAGTCGGTCAGGTGTTCGGTTTAGAGGTGATGGTCGATACGTTCGGGGTAGGTCAGTGAGAGTTGCTCGAGCGCTCGTTTCCAGTTCGTGGTGACCGCGCCTTCCACGAGCCGCCCCGCGGCTTTGCGTTTGTGCGAGGGAAGTCCTTGTTCCTTGATGCGCTCGCGAGCTCGTTTGTCCTCGATGTTGCCGATGGCCAGCCATAACAGCTTCATCGCGGCCGCGTCGTTCGGGAAATGCCCCCGGTTCTTCGTGACCTTGCGCAGTTGATAGTTCAGTGACTCAATACTGTTCGTGGTGTAGATGACCCGCCGCAACTCCGGTGGAAACGCCAGAAACGGAATGAACCGTTCCCACGCATCGCGGAACGTTTTAACCGCCGACACGTACTTTCGGCCCATATCCGAGTCCGCGAACGCGTCTAACGCGTCCGCGGCAGCGTGCTCGGTCGGCGCTTGATAAATCGGCTTGAGCAAGCGCACCACGGCTTTACGGTCGCTGTAGGAGACGAACCGCATCGAGGCCCGGATCAGATGCACCACGCACGTTTGGACTGTTGCGTGCGGCCACGTGGCCTCGACGGCTTCAGCGAACCCGGTCAGCCCGTCGCAGCACACGATCAACACGTCCTGTACGCCGCGGTTACGCAGTTCCGCGCACACCGACGCCCAGAACTTCGCGCCTTCGCTCTGTTGGATCCAAATCCCGAGAACGTGTTTGACCCCGTCCATGTCCACGCCGACGGCGAGGTGGGCGGCCTTGTTCCGCACGTGTGCGCCATCGCGGATCTTGACCACGATCGCGTCGAGGTACATCACCGGATACAGAGCGTCGAGATCACGGTGTTGCCAGGTCGCGACCTCGTCGGCGACTTCCTCGGTCACCTTCGAGATCGTCTCGTGCGAGAGTTCGGTGCCGATCGTCGACGCAAGGTGGTGGGCGATATCGCGGACCGTCATCCCGCCCGCGTATAGCGAGACGATCATCGCGTCCAGACCATCGAGGCGGCGTTGGCCCTTGCGCACGAGCATCGGGGTGAACGTCCCGTCCCGATCGCGCGGGATGGCCAGATCCACATCGCCGACCTCGGAAGCGACCGTCTTCGCGCTGAATCCGTTGCGCGAGTTCGGAAACGATGCTGCTTCGGGGTCTCCGGCCTCGTACCCGAGATGCTCGGTCAGCTCCGCGTTCATGCCGCGTTCGAGGGTGGCTTTGAGGAGCGAGCTCAGTAGTCCGTCCTGCCCGCCGACCGGCTCGCCGGCATCGATACGAGCGAACACCTCATCCAACGCACCCGATGCCACCAACTCACTGGCCATCTCGGTCTGCTTCTGTCGTCGATCTGCACGCGAATCATCCACGCTCACATCATCATTGATAGTCACTACAGCGGTTCCCTTCAGGGTTGAACCTCACCGCTTACACAGACCATCTGACACGCCCCGCTGCGACTTTGCCGATCCGCAGATCGCCACCAGCCGCCACGTCCTCGGCGACAACTCCACTCCCGCCGTCGACAGCCACATCTACGACCTCGATATCACCCCCAACCGACGCGCGGCGGATCACCACGCCGACGGTGGCCGGCAACTCGGGAGCCTGCTCCTCAACGGCTGTCAACACCGACTGAGCAAGCCCCAGCAGCTCGACGTCGTCGCCAGCACCCGCCTGTTCGAGCTTCTTCGCGAGAAGTGCGCGGCGGAGCTCTTCCTCTGGCTCCTGCTCTAGCCCCTCGACCTCCGCGGTCACGGAGCTGTACCGGTTCGTGATCCAGCCCTTCACGGCCGCGTAGGCGTCGCCGATTGCCAGTTTCGTGGTCTCACGCGCACCGTCCGTCGCGCCGAGCGCGATCGCCGCGACAATCAGGGTTACGGGTTCCATCGACACCTCCCTGGGATGTGGTCCTGCACGGTGCGGGACCACATCCAAATCTAGCGAACGGTGCCGACAATCACGGGCGACGTACGTCCAGAGTCCAGGGTCGGCAGGGCTCCCTCGGCCGCGGTCTGGACGGGGCCAGCTACTCGTCCCACTTCAACACGTCTCGTTACCAGTTAGGAAGGTGCGAGAGAATCGTCAGTCAGTACGTCACCACAGTGACGAATTGGCCGGATGCGCTTTTTTCAGCACTTTGCACAGTCGGTCCGTGATGCTCGCGCGCCCCGGACGTAGCCCGGAGCACGAGGCGGCCAGAAGAATTTCATCGTTGATCATTTCCGGACGTGCAGCAATCGTCGCCTCGCCACGGATTCGGTGGCTACGACGTCGCTCTCTGGATCTGTGCGTGACGTGGTGCAAAGTGCGGCGTCGAACACTCGCATTGATTGCCGACTCGCAATGAAGCAGGCGGATTCACACGCTCAGCGCACGTCGACGATCCGCGGCGAGGTTCGTCGCGGTTGGGAATCGTCGATGACCGCGAATGCCGCGCGTCGTCGCCGGACCGCGGCGCCGAGTCCGAGGAGCGTCTCGATCGCCGGTGCGAGGTCGTCGTGCGCCGGGTCGGGTGCCACGATGTCGCCGGCGAGCGGGAGCGGGAACATCCCGAGGTCTGTCAACGTCGACGCGTCCCATATGGACGCGGGCCATGGAGCTTGTTTCGTGACGTACGACGACAGTCCGTGGACGACGATCAGATCGGCGTGGTGGCGTTCGACTTCGAGTTCGTCCCCGGTGAACGCGGCAGGCCACCACAGCAGGCCTTCGAGAGGCGCGACGCCGCGCGGTCCGGCATCGCCGAGCGTCGTGAGGGTCAGCGGCGACTCGAACAGGACGAGCCCGCTGACATCTGCATAGACTTCGCGCGGACGCTCGGCGTCGCCGTGGTCTCGGTCGACTACCGCCTGTCCCCGGAGAACCCGGCGCCGAGTTCGCTCGACGACTGTTACGCGGGCCTGGCCTGGGTCTTCCGCGAAGCGACCGCGAGGGGCTTCGACACGTCGCGGGTGGCTGTCGGCGGCGCGAGCGCGGGTGGAGGACTCGCCGCGGGCGTCACCCTGATGGTCCACGACCGCGGTGAGTTCACCACGGTGTTCCAGCTGCTCGTGTATCCGATGCTCGACGACCGGACCGCCCTCCGGTCGGCCGTCGAGACGCGCGGGATGCGCGTCTGGATGCCCGCGAGCAACGAGTACGCGTGGCGGTCGTACCTCGGCTCGGCTTTCGGTACCGACGCAGTCTCGTCATACGCGGCGCCCGCTCGACGCGCCGACCTCACCGGACTGCCTCCCGCGTGGATCGGCGTCGGCGACCTCGACCTCTTCCACGACGAAGACCTCGACTACGCACGCAGGCTGACCGACGCCGGTGTGCCGTGTGAGACGGTCGTCGTACCCGGAGCGTTCCACGGATTCGACATCTTCTTCCGCACCAGGCCGGTCACGCGCGAGTTCTGGCGCAGCCAGGCCCGCGCATTGCAGCGGGCGTTCCACCCCGACCTCGACGAGTCCGCCCGGCTGTGACGCCGGCCGGGTCCGGGATCGCCTCGGCCACCGTCCGATACTCGACGGCCTGGTGAGCATCGTCAGGCAGCATACGGCGACGTGACTGTCGGAGCGGGCGCGTCGCTGATCGTCGCCGGTCAGCCCGCTTTGGCGAGCACCTGGGCGGCGAGGACGAGCAGGCCGATTCCGAGGATGATCGCCAGCGCGGCCAACTGCTGCTCGCCTGTGATGTCGGCGTTTCGAACCGCGAGCCACACGACTACCCCGAGGGCGACGACGAACGTGAGGCCCGCGAGCAACAGCGCGGTGTCGATCGAGAACACGCCGAGCCACGAGAGGCCGATCAGTGCGGCAGGCACCACGGCCGATGAGAGGGCTCCGAGAGTGGTCTTCGTGATCACGAAGAGTTCGTGACGATCGGGGAACTCCTTGTGGACCGCCAGGTGAGCGATGACGTCCGACGCGGACGCCGCCGACGTGACACCGACGACGCCCAACAACAATGCGGTGAACGCGTACTGCGAGGATCGGTGATCCGACTCGCCGAACGACATCGCGAGAACGATCGCCAGTCCCGTGAAGGCGACGTAGACCCTCTCCTTCAAGTATCCGACCACCTGGTGCGGTTCGGTTCCTTCGGGGATGGTCGCCTTGCGCATGGGGGAAGCCTACGTGGTGAGCCACTTCCGGTAGCGGCGGAGCGCGAAGGTCTGCGCGACGGTCTCCTGGACGAGCGCGACCTTCGGGTTGGTGCCGAGCCGCGGTCCACGGCCCGATCCGAGCCTGCGCAACTGACGTCGGACGCGCGCCATGCTCGCGGCGGACGCCACCGCCTTGTCTTTCATGACGACGGGCGCGATCTCGACAGCGGCCTGGGCGCTGTGCCGCCACCGGTTGGGCAGCTCCGGATCGAATGCCAGCGCGCTGCCCATGCCGACGAGGTCGACGCCACTGGCGAGCACCTCTTCGGCGACCGGCCGCCGAACGATGCCGCCGGTCAGCATGAGCGGGAGCGGGCTCGTCGCGGCGAGTTCTTCGGCGAGCGTCAGAAAGTAGGCCTCCCGCGCGCGACTGCGCTCGTCCCCCGCCTGCCCGGTCATCGCGGGCGCCTCGTAGCTGCCGCCGGACAACTCGACGACGTCGACGCCGAGCGGCGCGAGCATCGCGATGACGGCCGCGGCGTCGTCGGCGTCGAACCCGCCCCGCTGAAAGTCGGCCGAGTTCAGCTTGACGGCGACGGCGAATGTCGGGGCGACCCGCTCGCGGACGGCGCGAACGATGTCGAGCAGCAGCCGCGCCCGGTTTTCGAGGGTGCCGCCCCACTGGTCGGAGCGTCGGTTCGAGAGCGGCGACAAGAACTGCGACAGCAGGTACCCGTGCGCGGCGTGCACCTCGACGCCGTCGAACCCGGCCTCCTCCGCACGTGCGGCGGTCACCGCGAACCGTTCGACGGTCTCGGCGATCTGCTCGGCCGTCATCTCGACGGGCTCGGCGAACCTCTTGCTCATCGCGCCGATGTCGACGCGTACGGCCGACGGCGCCCACGCGACGCCGGGCATGTTCGCCTGCACTTGGCGGCCCGGATGGTTGATCTGCATCCAGACGTGCGAACCGCCCGACTTCGCCGCCGTCGCCCACGCGCGGAAGGGTTCAAGGGGTGTGTCGGCGTCGAGCACCACACCTGCGGGACCGGTCAGCGCCTGTGCGTGAACCATCACGTTTCCGGTGATCAGCAGTCCGGCGCCGCCGGCGCTCCAGCGTCGGTACAGGGTGAACAGCGCATCGTCGGGCAGCTGCCCGTACACGGCCATGTTCTCCTCCATCGCGGCCTTCGCCAGCCGGTTCGGCAGTGGGACGCCGTTGGGAAGGGTGAACGAGGTGAAGACGGGAGAATCGGTGAGCGCTGGCATGGACGGCCCTTCTGCTGTATGTTGACGGTGTACACATCACGCTAGAGAGGAAAGTTAGCGGTGTCAACATCGGCGAAGGCCTCGTATCACCACGGCGACCTGCGGTCGTCACTTCTGAAGGCCGCCATGGGGCTGCTCGAAGCGGGCGAACCGTTCTCGCTGCGGGCGATCGCACGAGAGGCTGGCGTCTCGGCGACGGCGCCCTATCGCCATTTCACCGACCGCGACGCGCTCGAGTCGGCACTCGCCGCGCAGGGCCTCCGGGACCTGAAGGACGATCTCCTGGCCGGTCGCGAGATGCCGACGCAGCCCTCCGACCTCGCCGACTTCGCGGTCGCCTACGTCGAGTTCGGCCTGCGTCGGCCCGAACTGTTCCGACTCATGTTCAACAACGCGTGCGACGAGGGCAACGCCGACCGCGTGCAAGCCGCCGAGGAGATCCGGGAACTGCTGCGCATCGGCATGGGGACCGTCTATCCGGACGGCGACGCCGACGACCTCGCGACCGGCGGCTGGGCACTCGCCCACGGTCTCGCCTATCTCTTCCTCGACGGGAAACTCCCCGCGGAGTCCGACGAGGAGATCGCCGACCGGGTTCGAACGGCGTTCTCCGCGGTGCTGTCCATCCACTGACCCCGAAGGCAGGATCATCATGACCAAGCGCATCCTCAACGTCGTCACCAACGTCGCCCACTACGACGACCCCGGCCACGAGACCGGACTGTGGCTGTCCGAACTGGCACACGCCTGGGACGTGTTCGACGAGGCGGGCTTCGAGCAGACCATCGTCAGTCCCGCGGGCGGCCTGTCCCCTCTCGAGCCGCGATCGCTGAAGTTCCCGAACTACGACAAGACGGCCAAGGCCTGGCGTGCCGACCCGGCCAAGACGGCGCTGCTGGAGAACACGGCCGGCCCGGACCAGATCGACGCCTCCGACTACGACGCCATCTACTTCACCGGCGGTCACGCCGTCATGTACGACTTCCCCGACAGTGAAGGTCTCCAGCGGATCAGCCGCGAGATCTACGAGAACGGCGGCATCGTGTCGTCCGTGTGCCACGGCTACTGCGGATTGCTCAACATCAGGCTCTCGGACGGATCCCTCCTCGTCGACGGGAAGCGCGTGACCGGTTTCGCCTGGCAGGAAGAAGTCCTCGCCCGGGTCGACAAGCTGGTTCCCTACAACGCCGAAGCCGAGATGAAGGCGCGCGGCGCCCGGTACGAGAAGGGGATGATCCCGTTCAAGTCGTACGCCATCGCCGACGGTCGCCTCGTCACCGGCCAGAACCCCGGATCGGCCAAAGCCACAGCCAAGCTCGTCGTCGCGACGCTGTAGTGCCCCTCACGACCCCCCGGGGTCGTGAGGGCGGCTCAACCGCCCCGAGGGGGCCGTTAGGGCCGCGACGCCCCGGCGATGCGCAGGGCGATGTCGCTGTATCGCCGGGACAGTTCGTGCGGGTCGGAGATCCGGCGCGACGGAAACCAGCGGCTCACGTCGATGCCGAGCGAGGTGAGTGCGAGTGTCGCCGTCGGGACGTCGTCGATTCCGAACGTGCCGTCGTCGACACCGGCCCGGAGGACGGCGTCGAAGGCGGCCGTCGTCGACCGCCGGATGTCGACGATCATCGCGAGGTGCTCGGGTTCGAGCGATCGGAGTTCATGCTGGATGACGCTGGAGATCGCGGTGCGCTCGGCATGCCACAGGACGAACGCGCCCATCACCGCCGACAGTCGATCGGCGGGCGGCAGCTCCGGATCGTCCGCGGACGTGACCGCGGTGAGAACTCCCCAATGGCCTTCCAGGGCGATCGCGAAGAGCAGCGACTCCTTGGTCTTGTAGTGCGGATAGACGGCGCCGGGGCTCAGATCCAGACTCGCGGCGATCTCCCGAGTGGTCGCCACACCGTATCCGCGTGCCGCGAACACCTCGCAGGCTGCCGCGCGGATGCGGGCCGCGGCCTTCGAGGTTCCGAGGTGCTCGGCCAGTTCGGCCGCCGTCAAGTGCGCCACGTGGATATCCTTCCCTGGTCCTTGACACTCAGGCAAACGTGCGCGACTATGCGTACGTATAGAAACTATACCAACGCATAGTTTTGTAGGCGATACTTTCGATCGGAGCCCGCTCATGGCACACGCACTGTCTCGACGCGACCTGGACTTCCTCCTCTACGAATGGCTCGACGTCGAGTCGTTGACCTCCCGGGAGCGATTCGCCGAACACTCGCGAGAGACGTTCGACGCGGTTCTCGATCTGACGGCCGATCTCGCCGACAAGCACTTCACCCCGCACAACCGGAAGGGCGACGCGGAAGAACCGCACATGCTGCCCGACGGTGCGGTGCAGACGATCCCCGAGGTCAAGACCGCCCTCGCGGCGTACGGCGAGTCGGGACTGATCACCGGCACGTTCGACGAGGAGGTCGGCGGCATGCAGCTGCCGACCGTCGTCGCGCGGGCGTCGATGGCGTGGCTGCAGGCGTCGAACGCGGGGACGTCGTCGTACGCGCTGCTGACGAGTGCGAACGCCGCCCTTCTCGCCGAGTACGGCACGCCGGAGCAGATCGAGACCTTCGTGAAGCCGATGCTCGAGGGCCGCTGGTTCGGCACCATGTGCCTGTCCGAGCCGCAAGCCGGATCGTCGCTCGCCGACGTGACCACCCGCGCCGAGAAGCAGGACGACGGGACCTACCGCGTGGTCGGTTCGAAGATGTGGATCTCCGGTGGAGACCAGGACATCTCGGAGAACATCGTCCACCTCGTGCTCGCGAAGACGCCGGGCGGCGAACCCGGTGTCAAGAGCATCTCCCTCATGATCGTCCCGAAGTTCCTGCCGAACGGGGAACGCAACGACATCACCCTCACCGGCCTCAATCACAAGATGGGCAACCGCGGCACCACCAACGCTGCGCTCGCCATCGGCGACGGCACGCACACTCCGGGTGGGCGCGCGGGCGCCGTCGGCTACCTCGTCGGCGAGGAGCACAAGGGACTCTCGTACATGTTCCACATGATGAACGAGGCACGAATCGGCGTCGGGTTCCTCGCCACCGCCCTCGGCTACGTCGGTTACCTGAAGGCCGTCGAGTACGCGGCCGACCGCACTCAGGGGCGGCCGCTCGGCGCGAAGGATCCGTCGGCTCCGCCGGTCGCCATCATCGAGCACCCGGACGTGCGTCGAATGCTCTTGGCGCAGAAGGCGTACGTCGAAGGCGGTCTCGCACTCGGCCTGTACTGCTCCAAGCTCGTCGACGACCAGGCCGTCGCCGACGACACCGCAGAGGCCGCCGATCTCGGCCTGCTCCTCGACGTGCTCACGCCGATCGCCAAGAGCTGGCCGTCGCAGTGGTGCCTCAAGGCCAACGACCTCGCCATCCAGGTGCACGGCGGCTACGGGTACACCCGCGACTACGACGTCGAACAGCACTACCGCGACAACCGCCTGAACCCGATCCACGAGGGCACCCACGGCGTCCAGGCGCTCGACCTGCTCGGCCGCAAGGTGATCATGAAGGGCGGCAAGGGTCTGGCGCTGCTCACCGCCCGCATCGCGGCGACCGTCGCCGCGGCCCGCACGACGGGCGGCGACGCCGCCGCGTACGCCGACCAGTTGGACGCCGCGTGGACCCGCGTGGTCGGCGTCACCGGAACCCTGTGGGCCGACGCCGATCCGGTCGCGGCCCTGTCGAACGCCACCGCCTACCTCGAGGCGTTCGGGCACGGCGTCGTCGCATGGCTCTGGCTCGAGCAGTACCTCGCGGCGGACGGTCGGGTCGGCGACTTCTACGACGGCAAGCGAATGGCGACGCGCTACTTCTTCACGCACGAACTCCCGCAGATCGGTCCGTGGATCGACCTGCTGGCTTCGCGGGACACGACGACTCTCGACATGAATCCGGCGTGGTTCTGACGTCCGTCCCCTGCAGACCGACGTCTCGGATCCGGCCGCGTGCACCGCGATGGTCGACGCCACCATCACCTAGCAGAGCGACGGTCTGCCGCCGGCGATCCTAGATGACCTCGCCGAGGTCCACTTGGCGGCGTGCATTGGCGATCGCCGTGACCGTGCAGTGTCCGACGACGCCGAATCTGTCGAACATCGTCGCCGTGCCCACCGACAGCCCGGCTTCGCTGATCTGACTATCGGCGCGGAGGCCCACACTGTCCCCGATCGGAAGTCTGACAAGCGCCAACGTGGCGTCGGTGTTGATGAACCCGGCGCCCTCGGTACCCCAGTGGCACACCAGGCTGGTCGTCTCGGACATCGTCACCGCCCGTTGGAACGGCGTCATGACCTCTCCGGCGACAAGCGGCGGAAACGTCTGCCACGCCGACTTTCGTCCGGCGTTCTGGTGCGTTCGGTAGTCGCGCGACCAGTCGTTGTGGCCGCTGCTGATCAGCGGCGGTCCGGCGACGTCGGCCTCTCGCGGCGGTGTCGGGAGAGGCTCGGCGGACTGCCACAGTTCCCCCGGCGGCTCGTCGCTCGGCACGACGAACACCGAGGTGGCGCGGGCTCGCACCTCTCCGTCTTGCACGACTGCGGCGTCGACGATCGATATCCGAGGGCCGCGTCTGACAACCGTGGTTCGCGTCGTGAAGCCTCCGGACCGGACCGGTTTGGCCAGGTCGACGGTGAACCGCAGGGGTGACAGTCCGGAGTCGGCCATGTCGGCCTCGACAGCCCGAGCGAGGGCGCCGCAGACCGCGTAGCCGCCGACCTGGGTGGCCGACCACGGACTGATCGCAAGGGGCTCGGCGTGCAAGGACATGTCGTCCCGGACGGTGAAGAACGCCATGCGCGGTCAGCTCAGACCGTCGTCAACAGACGGTTCGAGTTCCTGAATCGTCATCGATCCGCGCGCTGATACGCCGTGACCACGGCGGCCCCGCCCAGTCCGATGTTGTGCTGGAGTGCCGCGGTCACGCCGTCCACCTGCCGCTTGTCGGCATCACCGCGCAACTGCCACGTGAGTTCGGAGCACTGGGCGATCCCCGTCGCGCCGAGGGGGTGGCCCTTGGAGATGAGCCCGCCGGACGGGTTCACCACCCAGCGCCCGCCGTAGGTTGTCGCGGCATCGTCGATCAGACGCGGCGCGTCGCCTTCGGCGCACAGGCCGAGTGCCTCGTAGAGCAGCAGTTCGTTGGCCGAGAAGCAGTCGTGCAGTTCGATCACCTGGAAGTCGTCGGGTCCGAGACCCGACTGGTCGTACACCCGGCGCGCGGCCTGCACGTTCATGTCGTAGCCGATGAGGTTCTTCGCCGAACCGTCGAAGGTGCTCGCGAAGTCGGTGGTCATCGCCTGTCCGACGATCTCGACGGCACGCGACGCCAGGCCGTGCCGGTCGACGAACGCCTCCGACGCGAGCACCGCGGCGGCGGAGCCGTCCGACGTCGGCGAGCACTGCAGCTTTGTCAGCGGGTGGTAGATCGGCTTCGACTCGAGGATCTCGTCGAGGGTGTACTCGTCTTGGAACTGCGAGTACGGGTTGTTCACCGAATGCTTGTGGTTCTTGAACCCGATCTTCGCGAAGTGCTCGGGTGTGCTGCCGTACTGCTTCATGTGCTCGCGGCCGGCGACGCCGAACATCCAGGGCGCCGCGGGCATCGAGAAGTCGGCGATCTTCCCGAGTTCGGCCATGTGCCGCATCAACGGGTTCTCGCGGTCGTCGTACATCGCGCCCAACGATCCCGGCTGCATCTTCTCGAAACCCAACGCGAGCGTGCAGTCGGCGAGCCCGCCGCGGATCATCTGGGCCGCCATGAACAGCGCGGTCGACCCGGTCGAGCAGTTGTTGTTCACGTTGACGATCGGGATGCCGGTCAGGCCGAGCTCGTACGCCGCGCGCTGGCCCGCCGTCGACTCCCCGAACACGTAGCCGACGTACGCCTGCTCGATATCGGTGTAGTCCACACCCGCATCGGCCAGCGCGTTGGTTCCCGCTTCCCGCGCCATGTCGGGGTAGTCCCAGGCCACGCCGTCGTCGTCGCGTCGTCGTCCCGGCTTCTCGAACTTGGTCATCCCGACACCGATGACGAACACCCTGTCGCCTGCCATGCGTCACCTCTTCCCGCCCGGTTCTGCAACCGGTTCTACCGCTGTACGGTCAGCGTAGCGGGTGGAAGACCCGGACGGTGCGGCCCGCGACGTCGTCGATGTACTCCCCGGTCACCGGGGTGTCGGTGAACATCGACCGGAAGTACACCGGCGACACGGCGAGTTCGAGCAGCACCTCCAGCGCCTCGAGCGTGGCGGCAGCCCCTGTCACGGTCCCCAGAGGGCGCCGACCCGCGCGGCCGCTTCGACCAACGCGATGCCGAGGTCGCGCCGATCGTCGGCGGTGACCGCCGACCGCAGCACCCCCAGCTGCAGTTCCACGTCCACCACGCCGCTCCGAGCGACCGGGGCCGCCAGGTAGCTGAGCGGGAGCGGCTCG
The DNA here is from genome assembly GCF_009932475.1 of Gordonia spumicola. Taxonomy (GTDB): domain Bacteria; phylum Actinomycetota; class Actinomycetes; order Mycobacteriales; family Mycobacteriaceae; genus Gordonia; species Gordonia spumicola. The sequence continues at coordinate 1,182,197 of NZ_BJOV01000005.1, read as the reverse complement.
TCGGTGTCCAGGTCGTCGAGTCGGTAAGCCCGCGAACTCAGTTCGGCAAGCTGCCGGGTCGCCGACCGGCGCACGCCGGGGTCGATGAGCATCGGCCCGACGGCGCCGAGCAGGTCGGCGAGAGACTCGATGAGCGACGCGTCCGTCGACGCCGGCCGGTACGCCGCGTACCCGAGCTCGTGGACGACGTCGAGCACACGACGTCGCTTGGCGGCCGCGACCCCGGTGGCTTGGGTCCACGCTGTCTGCTCGGCGAGGTCGCGGCCGGCCATCACGGCGGCGCCTGCCGGGTACCCGGTCGCCAACGACTGCCCGAGCCCGAGGCCGGGCACCGGCCGCGACCGCGAGTGCACCTTGGCCACGACAGTCATCCGGCCGGTGCTGAACCGACTCAGGGTGGCCCCGCATCCGGTGGCGTCGGCGAGCTCTTCGATCACCGCGAGGACGTCGGACGTGACGGCCGACAGATCGGCCGGGCCGCCGCGGGACAGCCCGGCGGCGGCCGCGCCGAGGCGGTATCCGCGGGAGGCGTCACGGACGATCCAGCCCGCGTCGTCGAGTTCGGCCAGGATCGCCGACATCGTCGGCCGAGAGATGCCGAGAGCGTCCGCGATCTGGGCGATTGTGCGCGGTTCGGTCGCGTCGCTGAGCAGTTCCAGAGTGTCGATCACTCGACGAGTGGGAGGCGAACCTGCCATGCGGTGGGAATCCCTCTTGTGTCACGGTCCCGGGAGGACTACGGTGTGCCGGATATTCACACCGTATTGATCGAATATTCGATTAGCAAGGGGTTGAGCAGGATGCTCGAGAAGTTTCAACTGACCGATCGCGTCGCGATCGTGACCGGTGCCGGACGTGGGATCGGCGCGGCGATCGCCGTCGGCTTCGCCGAGGCCGGCGCGGACGTGGTGATCTCGGCGCGGACCGCGTCCGACCTCGACGAGGTGGCCGCGAAGGTCGCAGCGCTCGGACGGCGTGCCGTGGCGGTGCCGCTCGATCTCGCCTCCGACGATCCCGCGGCACTGGTGACCGCCGCCGTCGAGAACTTCGGCAGGCTCGACGTTGTCGTCAACAACGTCGGCGGCGCGATGCCGAAGCCGTTCCTGCAGACGTCGGTCAAAGAACTCGTCGGCGCCTTCTCCTTCAACGTCGGCACCACACACGCCCTCACCCTGGCCGCGGTCCCGGAGATGCTGAAGAACGACGACGGCGGTTCGGTCATCAACGTGTCATCGTCGATCGGCCGGTTCGCCGGCCGCGGGTACGCCGCCTACGGCACCGCGAAGGCCGCAGTCGCCCACTACACCCGGCTCGCCGCGGAAGACCTCGCACCACGGATCCGCGTGAACGCGATCGCGCCCGGTTCGATCCTGACGCCCGCCCTCGACTACGTCGCGCAGAACGACGACATGCGGACCGCGATCGAGGCGAAGACGCCGATGCGCCGGATCGGCGAACCCGAGGAGATCGCCGCGACGGCCGTCTACCTCGCGAGCGCCGCCGGCGGCTACATGACCGGCAAGATCCTCGAAGTCGACGGCGGCATCGGCGCACCGAACTTCGCGCTTCCCATCCCCGACCTGTGACAAGCCGATCCGCCACCCCACCACCACCGAAAGGCGCCTGACATGAGCACCGCCGACACGATCCGCGACATCGAAGAACTCAAGTACCGCTACCTGCGCGCGGTCGACACCCGGGACTGGGACGGCCTCGCCGCAACGCTCACCGAGGACGTCGTCACCGACTACGGCACACAGATGGGCGGCAAGAAGCTCGCGTTCGCCAGCCGAGCCGAGGTGATCGAGTACTTCCGCGGCGCGATGACGGGCACCATGCTCACCGAGCACCGCGTCGATCACCCGATCATCCGCGTCGACGGTGACACCGCCACCGGCAGCTGGTACCTGCAGGACCGGGTGATCGTCCCCGACTACGACCGGATGATCATCGGCGCCGCGTTCTACCGCGACGAGTACCGGCTCACCGACGACGGCTGGAAGATCTCCGCCACCGGCTATGACCGCACCTTCGAGGCGGTCGGGGTGCTCTCTGCGGGAGGCTGGCACATCACCCCCGGTCCCGCCGTCAACTGACGGTTCCGGCGGGGTACGGTCGGCCGATGGGAACCAGCAGCGACGGCGTGTTCAGCGAGGCTTTCGTCGAGGAGTTCGACGACTTGCTGCGGTGGCGACGCGATGTGCGCCGATTCCGCACGGAACCGCTCGCCGACGGCCTTCTCGACGAGATCCTGGCGTCGGCCGAACTCGCTCCGTCGGTCGGCAACAGTCAGCCGTGGCGGTGGGTGAACGTCGTCTCCCCCGAACGCAGGCGAGCGGTGGCCGACACGTTCACCAGGTGCAACGACGACGCCCTGCGCGGTTATCGGGGCGAGCGGGCGAAGTCGTACGCCGGGATGAAACTCGCAGGTCTGGACGATGCGCCCGTCCACCTCGCCGTGTTCTGCGTGCCCGACCCGGATCAGGGTTCGGGACTCGGCAGACGGACGATGCCGCAGACCCTCGAATACTCGGTCGTCACCGCGATCTCGACGTTGTGGCTCGCAGCGCGGGCCCGCGGCGTCGGGGTCGGGTGGGTGTCGATCGTGGACCCACACGACGTCGCCCGGGCGTTGGACGTCCCGGGCGACTGGGTCCTCGTCGGATACCTGTGCGTCGGATACCCGGAGGCGGTGGACTCCACACCCGAGCTGGAACGGCTCGGCTGGCAGGCCCGCACGCCTCCGGGCGTCCGTTACGAGGTGCGCTGAAGGGTCATCTCGGCGATTAGCTCGGCGGCGAGCGGCCACTCGCCGAAACCCGATGCCGGGTTCAGGTGACCGACCTCGCCGAGGTCGACCAGCCTGCTCCCCCACACTTCGGCAAGGCCCGCGGTGGTGCGGTACCGGGCGAGCGGATCGTTGCGGCTCGCGGCCAGGACCGACGGGAACGGCAGCCGGGCCCGCGGGATCGGCGACCAGCCCTGTGCCGCCAATTCGGCGGGCCGCGGATGCGGCTCGGGCCAGTCCACGTCGAAATCGGGCGGGGTCGCGAACACAGCGCCGACGACGGCTCCGACCGACGATCGCGGGCTCCGCGCCCAGTGGACGGCCGCAAGGACGCCTGCACTGTGCGCGAGCAGGATCACCGGACCGTCGACCGCGGCGACGGTCCCTTCGATCAGGTCCGTGCGTGCAGGCAGGTCGTGCCAGTGGTCGACGGCGGGGAACGGCACGGTGACCGTCCCGGGCGTGCGGGCGGCGTACACCTCTTGCCAGTGGGTCGGCGCGTCGCCCCGGAGCCCGGGGACGACCACCACTGTCGGCGCGGTCATTTCTCGACGGCTGTCGACAGGGCGGCCAGCGCGGCGACGCCACGCGGATGCATCCGACGTCCGACGACCATGGCGAGCGCGGCCGGGATGTAGACCAGCGGCGCGACCTTCAGGGCGTCGGCGAGCGACATGTGGTCGGCGAGGATGCCGATGATGAACGGCGCCGCCGCGAGACCGAGGAGATTGTTCGCCAGGGTCAACGTGCCCATCGCGGAGGCCTGCACCGACTTGTGGGTCAGCGAGGCGACCATCGCGGCCGTGGTCCCCGAGCAGCCCGCGGAGAAGAACGCGCCGACGGCCATCAAGGCGAGCTGGAGTCCGCCCGTCGGAAGCGCGAACGCGATCATCAGGGAGACGAATGCGATCGAGCAGAATCCGATGCCGACCGTCCATTTGCGGGTCGCGTCCCGACGGCTGACACGGTCGGCGATGACGCCGCACACGATCATCCCGCTGCCGACCAGAAGGACGAAGAACGCCGCCGCTCCGCCGGCCGTGTCGACGGTCATCGAGTATTCCTCTTTGAAGAACGTCGGCAGCCAGGTGAGCATCACCGCGGCCATGAACATCTGCAGGCCGCTGCCGATGTAAGCGCAGAGCACGGCCGGATTGGTGAACAGGCTCGACAGCGGCGCCCGGGCCGACCCGGTCGCGGGCGCCGCCTGCTTCTCGTCGGGGGTGTCGACCAGGGCCTGATGCCTGCGTACCCGGCCTTCGGTGACGATGATCTTGAACGCGGCGACGAGCAGCAGTCCGAGGACCGCCATCGCACCGATCGACCAGCGCCACCCGAAGTGGACGGCGACGACGCCGCCGAGTGCGGTCCCGATCATGGTGCCGAACGAGCCGCCCGCCATGAACGACGCCGACAGCGCGGCGTGCACTCGCGGGGCGAACAGGCTCAGGACCAGGGCGATGCCTACGCTGCCGTAGGCTGCTTCACCGACGCCGACGAAGAATCGGGCGATGAGCAACTGCTCGTAGCTCTGCGCGAACGCGCAGGCGAGCGTTGCGAGCGACCACAGGATCGCCATCACGACAAGGCTGCGGACACGTCCCCACCGGTCGGCGAGGATGGAGATCGGCAGGGTGAGCAGTCCGACCATCAGGGCGACGACCGAGATCAGCGAACCGAGCTGTCCCTTGTCCAGGTCGAGTTCCTGGCCGAGCGGCACGAAGACCGCGGCGAGCACCTGGCGGGACATGTAGTCCGACAGGAGCAGTGCAAAAGCGAGCCCGAACACCACCCACGGATAGAACCGCCGGCGGGACGAGACTCGTCCCACCGGCAGATCCACCGTGATCGGTGCGACCGCGGCCGCTGCTTCCGTGCCCGTGCGGGGCGTCATGAGGGCCATTGTCGGTCGATCCTTCACGCGTGCTGGGTGAAACCGAGTTGGCCGGGCTGACGGTTCGGCGCGTAGCCGAGCTTGGCGAGCGTCTCGTCGACCGACGTGTACTGCTCACCGATCCGGTAGATGTCGCGGGCCTCCTTGCCGGTGGCGACCTCGCGGCCCAGCTCGTTGCTGATGCGGACCAGCTGGCGGACCTGCTCCACCGAGCTGATCTTCTCGCCCTTGCGGCGCCAGATGGTGTCCTCGTTGCCGCAGCGGGTGTGCAGACCCATCGCGATCGCGAGGGTGTTGACCGGGAGCACCGAACGCATCAGCGTCTCCAGGGTGAGGATCGCGCCGTCCGGGACGCGCTGCATGAAGTTGGCGATGTTGTACGGGTTCGGGCCGTCGAAGCCGCCGCCGATTCCGACCCAGGTGACATTGAGCGGGCCCATGTACTTGCCGCGCCGGATCAGGCGCTCGACGGTCTCCAGCTGCGGGATGCTCGAGAGCTGGAAGTGCGGCTGGATGCCGTTGACGGTGAGCCGACGCAGGTGCTCCTCGACCCACGCGGGGCCGGCCGGGACGGTCATCTCGCGGTACGTGTCGTACAGCTCGGGACGCCGCATCGAGGTGCCCGCGATGTCGTCGTCGGTCATCAGCTCCATGATGTTCATCTGGCTGGTGTTGATGGCGATGGTGACCTGGTCGGGCTTCGGGGCGAGCTCGGCCAGCATGTGGCGGGTATCGTCGGACAGCCACTTGGCGTCGGCGCCCTCGCCTTCGGGAGCGAAGGAGATCGAACCGCCGACCTGCAGGATCATGTCCGGCACGGCCTCGCGCAGGCCGACAAGGAGCTCGTTGAACTTGGAGAGCCGCTTGCTGCCCTTGCCGTCGAGCTCGCGGACGTGGATGTGCAGGACGGTCGCCCCCGCCTCGTAGCAGTCGACGGCCTGTTGGACATGCTGCTCGATGCTCAGCGGCAGGTCCTCCGGGAAGTCGTCGACTTCCCACTCCGGGCCGTACGGTGCGACCGTGATGACCTGCTTCTCTTGGGTCTCCGGGAAGAACGAGTCGTCGTGGAAGTGCATGGTGATCTCCTTGTGTGATTGATGGATCCCCGAGCGGAGTCGAGGGGTGGTCAGAAGGGGCGGTCGCCGATGATGCCCGCGCGTTCCATGCGGCGGACGGCGGGCCAGTAGTCCTGAACGGCGTAGTGCTGCGTGCAGCGGTTGTCCCAGATGGCGAAGCTGTCGGGAGTCCAGCGCCACCGGACCTGGAACTCGGGGACGGACGCCTGCCGGATCAGGTAGTGCAGCAGTTCGGACGCGCCGGGCGCGTAGTCGTAGCCGAAGCGGACGTTCTCTGGGGTGTGGAAATTCGTCAGGTGGGTGGCGAACGCGTTCACGAACAGGATCTTCTCGCCGGTGTCCGGATGGGTCCGGACGACCGGGTGCTCGGCGTCGGGGTACATCGCGTGCAGATTCGCTCGTTTGTCCGCGGGCATCGCGGCGCCGAAGCTCGCCTCGATCGAGTGTCTGGCGGTGAGTCCGTCGATACGGCGCTTCACGTCCCCGGGCAGAGCGTTGTACGCGGCGACCATGTCGACCCAGATGGTGTCGCCGCCGACGGAGGGACCCTCCACGCAGCGCAGGACTGAACCGAACGGCGGGCACTCGCGCCAGGTGGCGTCGCAGTGGAAGGCGTTCTCGTAGTGCTCGGCGGGGCTGTCGAGATCCTTGTAGATCCGGACGAGGCCGGGATGTTCGGGATCGGACGAGGCGACGGGATGGTCTTCGAGCTCGCCGAACCGGCGGGCGAGTGCGACGTGGTCGGCGCGGCTGATCGGCTGGTCGCGAACGAAGAGCACCTTGTGCTCGATGAGCAGGCTGCCCAGTTGAGCGAACAGTTCGTCGTCGTGCGCGACGGCGGCCAGGTCGACGTCGAAGAGTTCGGCGCCGAGATGAGCGGTGAGCCGCTCGGCCCGGATCGCGGTACGCGCTGCGTCGTGCATGAGTGTCATGGCGGTGTCTCCTCCTTGCGGTCGGTGTCGGTCAGACGGTGAGGATGGACGAGCCGGTCAGGGCGCCGGACTCGAGTTGGGTGTGAGCCCGCGCGGCCTCGGCGAGCGGGTAGGTCTGGTTGACCTGTACGTTGATACGTCCCGCCGCGATGTGGCCGAACAGCTCACCGGCGAGTTCGGCGCGTTCGGCAGGGTCCGCGATGTAGTCGGCGAGGCCGGGCCGCGTGACGAACAGGGACCCTTTGATCGCGAGCTGCATCGGGTCGATCGGCGGGATCGGGCCCGACGAGGTGCCGAAGCAGACGAGCAGCCCACGTCGGGCCAGGCAGTCGAGCGAGGTCTCGTAGGTGGCCTTGCCGATGCTGTCGAGGACCACCGGGACGCCCTCGCCGCCGGTGATCTCCCGGACTCGCGCGGCGGTGTCCTCGTCGCGGTAGTAGACGATGTGGTCGACACCGGCCCCGACGGCGACGGCCGCCTTCTCCGGGGTCGACACGGTGCCGATGACCGTGAGTCCGAGGAGTTTCGCCCACTGGGCGACGATCGATCCGACGCCGCCCGCGGCCGCGTGGAGGAGGATCGTGTCGCCGTCGCGGTAGGTGGTGATGCGGCGCATCAGGTAGGCGGCGGTGAGTCCGCGCATCGTGCAGGCTGCCGCCGTCTGGAAGGAGATCTCGTCGGGCAGGGCGATCAGGTGGCGCGCCGGGAGCACGAAGTGGGTGCTGTACGCGCCGAGTGGGCTGCCGGTGTAGGTGTAGGTGACCCGGTCGCCGACGCGGAAGTCGGCGACGCCTTCGCCGACGGCTTCGATCACGCCGGACGCTTCGACGCCCATGCCGTTGGGCAACGGGACTGGGTAGAGACCGGTGCGGTAGTAGGTGTCGGCGAAGTTGAGCCCGATCGCGTGGTGGCGCACGCGCACTTCCCCCGCCGCGGGCTCGCGCACCACGACGTCCTCGAGCCGCAGTACGTCGGGGCCGCCGACCTTGTGGAAGCGGATCGCCTGTGCCATGTGAATCGTCGTCCTCTCGTGGGCTGTGCGGCCCTCGTCCGTTGTGATGTGAACGACACTATGAGGGCCGATTCGGCGAAACTGCTCCTCACGGGACGGATTGGTGTTCATATCGGGACATCTCAGTGATTCCGATCACGAATGGAGGTGGTTCCGGTGAAGCCACTCGCGCGCTACGCGTCGCTCGCGAACTACGTCGAACTCGCCCGTTCACTCGGTCTCGACCCGATCGGGATGCTGCGATCCGCGGGGCTCGATCCCGGGGGGATTCGGTTGCAGGACAGGTGGATTCCCGCCGAGGCGGTCGTCTCTCTGTTGGAGGAGACGGCCGCGCGGTCGGGTCGAGACGACATCGGGCTCCGTCTCGCGGAACTTCGCAGGCTCTCGCACCTGGGGCCGCTGAGCCTCGTCCTGCGGGAGGAGTCGAGCATGCGCAATGCCCTCGCGCAGCTGATCCGGCACGAGCGCATGTACAACGAGGCGCTCCACACCAGCCTGCAGGTGGCCGACGGTGTCGCGACGGTCCGCATCGAGATCGATCTCGGCGTCGCGGCACCCGACAGGCAGGCGGTCGACCTGGGCGTCGGCGTGCTGCATTCGCTCATGCGCGAACTCGCTCCCCCGACCTGGCGTCCGCTGTCGGTGTCGTTCTCGCACGCGCCGCACGTGGACGCGACACTCTCGGGTCGCATGTTCGGCGGGCTCGTCCGGTACGACAGGGACTTCGACGGCGTCACGTTCGCCGAGACCGATCTCGATACTCCGCTGAGCGCGGGCGACCCGCAGATGCTGGCCTACACACAGCGAATGTTGGCCGACGCCGCGGGGAACGAGGCGAGCGTCGCGCGTCGGACCCGTCAACTCGTCGAGATGCTGCTCCCCACCGGGCGGTGCTCGGTCGACCAGGTCGCGCGCAGTCTCGGCGTCGACCGTCGGACGGTGCATCGCCGCCTCGAAGCGGAGGGCACGACGTTCACTCGGGTCGTCGACGACACCAGGGCGGGCCTCGCTCGCCATCTCGTGGCGGGGCGCCGCTACTCGATGACCGAGATCGCCGTGATCCTCGGATTCTCCAGCCCGTCGAACTTCTCTCGCTGGTTCCGGGGGCGGTTCGACTGCACGCCGCGGGAATGGCGGTCCGCGGGACGCTGACTGACATACTCGTCTCGAGCCGTTCCGACGCGAGAGGAGCCACGTGGTCTACATCGAATCGGCCGAGCGTCGCCGCCAGGCGATCGACGCCGCCCGTACGGCCCTCATGCGTGAGGGCGTCGGCCGCGTGTCGATGCGCGTCGTCGCCGCGGAGGCCGGCATCCCGCTCGGCACGTTGCAGTACGTGTTCCCGACCAAGCTCGGCCTCCTCGAGGCCGTCATCGACGACCTCGTCGCGGAGATCGGTCGGGTCCTGAGTGCGTCTGCCACCGTCGACGGCGGACTCGAGACGTCGATCAGGGACGGCGTGCGGACCTTCTGGTCGAGGCTCGTCGTCGACCACTCCGATCTGCAGCTGCTGCAGTACGAACTGGTGACGCACGCACTGAGAACGCCTGGGCTGCAGGATCTTCCGCGTCGACAGTACGACTTGTACGTCGACACCGTGACGCGCTGGTTCACCGCTGCCGCGGAGCGCTCCGGCGAGACCGCCGCCGTCGAGTACGACCAGCTCGCGCGACTGCTGGTCGGCGGGATCGACGGACTGCTCCTGCAGAGCGTCGTCGCGCCCGACGCCGATCGTTCCGCCGCCGACCTCGAACGCGTCATCGACATGGTCGTGGCCGTCGCAGGCATCTCCTCCTGACCTGACTCGGGGACGCTCTTGATCTTCGGTGTGATCCGGCTTACTCTATCGACAGTCATACGACTGACTGAGTCTGGATCGAACGCTGAGGAGAGCGACATGGAGAACGTCGATGTGATCGTGGTCGGAGCGGGTCTGGCGGGATTGAGCGCGGCGCGCTCGCTCGTCGCCGAGGGCAAGACCGTCGCGGTGCTGGAGGCGCGCGATCGCGTCGCGGGCCGCAACCACGGCGGACATCTGTCCAACGGCGTCCCGGTGGAACTCGGTGGTCAGTGGATCGGCGCGACCCAAGACGCGATCGGAGAACTCATCGACGAACTCGGACTCGAGACCTACCCGACGTACGACGACGGCGAGGCGATCACCTTCGTGGACGGCGAACGTCTCCGGTACAGCGACGAGACCTTCGGACTTCCGGACGAGGTCGCCGCCGAGGTCGGACGCATCTGGGAGCAGATCGAGATCCTCGCGTCCTCCGTCGACCTGGCCGCGCCGTGGGCCACCGACGACGCTGCCGACCTGGACCGCCAGACACTCGAACAGTGGCTCGTCGGCGTGTCGGACGACACCGTCGCCATCCGGATGTTCCGCACGCTCGTGCCCGCGATCTTCTCCGCCGAGACTCCGGAACTCTCGCTGCTCCACTTCCTCTTCTATGTGAAGTCGGGGACGAGTCTGGAAGTCCTCGCGGCGACGACCGGCGGCGCGCAGGAGCGTCGCGTCGTCGGCGGGACGCATCTGATCTCCGAGCGGATGGCCGACGCTCTCGGCGACCGCGTACGGTTGAACACCGTGGTCCGCGACATCGCCCAGAACGACGACGGTGCAGTGGTCACCTTCGAAGGCGGACAGATCTCGGCGTCGCACGTCGTCGTCGCGGTTCCGACGACGCTGGCCGTGCGCTTGCGGTACTCGCCGCCGCTGCCGTCGGCCCGCGACGCCCTCACCCAGCAGATGCCCGCGGGCTCGGTGATCAAGTACCACGTCGCCTACGACACGCCGTTCTGGCGCGAGGACGGGCTCAACGGCTTCGTCCTCGGTCTCGACAGCGCGTTCGGCGTCGTCCTGGACAACTCGCCCGCCGACGCGTCGTGCGGCGTGCTCGTCGGGTTCATCGAGGGCGCTCATGCGCGTACCGCGGCCGAGCAGACCGCGGCGGAACGCCGGGCGCTCGTGATCGCACAGCTCGTCGAGTACTTCGGGCCGAAGGCCGCCGAACCGTTCGACGTCGTCGAACAGGACTGGATGGCCGAGGAGTTCACCCGAGGCTGCTACGGCGGTCGCCTCGGCGCGGGCGTCTGGACGCAGTACGGCCGGGCGCTCGCCGCGCCGGTCGGCCGGATCCACTGGGCCGGAGCGGAGACGTCGGACGTGTGGAACGGCTACATGGACGGCGCGATCCGCTCGGGCAGGCGGGCGGCGGCCGAGATCCTCGGCGGCGACGCGTGACCGGACTCCCCGACCGCGCCGACGTCGTCGTGATCGGCGCGGGTCTGTCCGGTCTCGTCGCCGCCCGCGACCTGCACAGGGCCGGACTCGACGTCCACGTGATCGAGGCCGCGGATCGCGTCGGCGGACGGGCGTACGCGGTCACCTCGAACCTCGGCTCGCGGCTCGACCTCGGTGGACAGTGGGTGGGCGCGGGACACGACCGCCTGCTGGCCCTCGCGGCCGAACTCGGCTGCACCGTGTACCCGATGGAGTCGCCGTCGATGCCGGCGATCGTCGACCGGACAGTCCGCGTCCGACCGTGGTCGGTGAGCGTACTGGGCGCACTCGCCGCGGTGGCGGCCGTGGAGGTCATGTCCAGGACCGGGGTGCCCGCGCGGTGGCGTGATCGCACGCTCGGCGAGGCGATCGCCGGGATCCCGGGCGCCAGGACGCGACGGCTCCTCACGACGCTCGCGGGCGTGTCGTCGACGGCCGAGCTCGACAAGTTCACGGTCGGCGCGATGGCGTCGACGGTCCGCCGGATGGGCGGCGCGGCCGGCATGCTGTCGTCGAAAGGCGGAGCACAGGAGTCGCTGATCGTCGAGGGTGCTGGACGGCTCGCGGAGCTCATCGCCGCGGACCTCGGCGACGGTGTGCGCCTCGGCGACCCGGCGGTACACGTGTCGCGCGACGACGACGGCGTCACCGTACGCACGCGCTCCGGAGCGGTGGTCCGGGCAGGCCACGCGGTGATCGCCGTGCCGCCTCCCGTCGCGGCCCGGATCGAACATCAGCCGGGATTGCCGCACGCCCGCGTCGACTGCCAGGACGGCATGCGTATGGGGTCGGTGTACAAGGCCGTCGTGGTGTACCCGACGCCGTTCTGGCGTTCCGGCGGCCCGGCCGAGACCGTGGTCCTCGGCGAGACGGGCATCGGCGTGTTCGACTCGACATCGCCCGCCGGACCCGGCCATCTGACCGTCCTCGTCGGCGGAACCGACGCCCGCGTGTTCGACGATCTGACCGTCGATCAGCGGCGTGCACGGGTGCTCGACGCACTCGGCGGCCTGTTCGGCGACGAGGCCCGCGCACCCGCCGACTTCCACGACAAGGTGTGGCAGAACGACGAGCACGTCGGCGGCGGCTACCTCGCACTCCCCCTGCCCGGCGCGGCGGGTGCCGCTCTCCCCGCGGACAGCACGCCGTGCGGTCGCGTGCACTGGGCGGGCACCGAGACGTCCGACGATCACCCCGGCTATCTCGAGGGCGCGATCTGCGCGGGCCGACGCGCGGCGTCGGAGATCATCGACCTCAGACGGTGACGAACCCCTTCTTGACCATCCAGTCGCGGGCGACGTCGGCGGGCTCGCGTCCGTCGACGTCGACCTGACGGTTGAGCTCGGTCATCTCCTCCGACGTCAGTACGTCCATGACGGGTTTGGTGACCTTCGCGATCGACGGATGGTCCTTGGCCGTGGAACTGAGCATCGTGACGGCGGCGTTGTAGTTCGGGAAGAAACGCCGGTCGTCGTCGAGGACCGCGAGGTCGAGGGCCTTGATACGACCGTCGGTGGTGAACGCCTCACCGAACGCGCAGTTCCCGTTGGCCGTCGCCTGATAGATGATCCCCGTCTGCAGGATCTGGGTCTTGGCCGCGCCCGGCGAGAAGCCGTACGCCTTCGCCATGCCGGGAAAGCCGTCCTGACGGCTCCGGAACTCTGTCTCCATGCACGTGGTCGCCGCACCGGGGTCGCGTTTCACCAGCTCGGCGTACTGCGACAGGTTGTGGACGCCAAGCTTCGCCTGGTTCGGCCGATTGACGACGAGCGCGTAGGTGTTGTTCAACGGCGCCGGGTTCACCCACACCACATCGTTGCGTTCGAGGTCCTCGTCGCGGACCGCGGCGAACTGCTCGGCCGGGTCGGGGATCGGCTTCTCGTTGCCCAGGTAGTTGATCCAGCCGGTGCCGGTGTATTCGATCGTCACGTCGATCTGTCCGCCGAGCAGCGCGTCGCGCGCCGAGTTCGACCCCTGGATGTTGGTCAGGTCGCGCACATCGGCTCCGGCAGCGGCGAGCGCGAACTCGAGGATGTAGCCGAGGGTCACCTGTTCGGTGAAGTCCTTCGAGCCGACGGTGATCTTGGCGCCCTTGAGGTCGGCCTGCTCGGTGATCGACCCCGGTTTGACGGGCAGCGGCAGGGCCCCGCCGGATTCGAGCCCGCAGGCTCCACTCGCGGCGACGACGACGGAGGCGACGACCGCGGTGATCGCGGCGCGCAGAATGTGCTTTCTCATCGGAGTCCCTTCGGTCCGAGGTAGCGCTCGGCGAGCGCGCCGCACCAGTCGACGAGCAGTGCCAGGCACACGGCGAGGACCGCGCCGAGGACCAGTGTCACGTTGTCCCGCAGCTTGTAGCCGGTGTCGATGAGGATGCCGAGTCCGCCCGCGTCCACGAGGAAGCACAGCGTCGCGGTGCCGACGGCGAGCACGAGCGATGTGCGGAGTCCGGCGAGGATGAACGGCACGGCGAGCGGCAGTTCGACCTGCAGGAGGATGCGGATCTCGGACATGCCCTGCCCGCGGGCCGCGTCGATCAGCGCACGGTCGACCTCGTTGAGTCCGAGGATGCTGTTCCGCAGGACCGGCAGCAGCGAGTAGAACGCGACGGGCAGCACCCCGATCCAGAAGCCGGTGGTCGCGGTCCAGAGGAAGAACAGGACCAGCAGACCGATCGCGGGCGCGGCCTGCCCGATGTTCGCGATGCCGATGAAGACGGGGGCGAGCCAGCGGAATCGGGGTCTCGTCACGAGCACCGCGAGCGGAACCGAGACGAGCAGGACGATCGACGTGATCGCGACGGTCAGCCACAGATGTTCGCCGATGAGCTGGGCGATGTACTCGGTGTTGACGGTCGCCTTCTGCGTGTCGGTCAGGTCGCGGTTCAACGCCCACGTCAACACGCCCGCGGCGACGATGAGCACGACGATTGGCTGCGTCCACAGCTGGATGGACGTCGACCGTGTGGCCTTCGCGGCGGCGGCGTCGGTCGAACTCATCGGCTCGGGCTGTCGACGTCGGCGACCGGTTCGACGGTGGAGTTCACGACGAGGCCGGCTTCGGCGATCGGCGGATCACCTCGATGCTGGTCGCGCATGGCCCGGATGGCGTCGATCAGCGTCTCGATCGTCACCACGCCCGCGTAGCGGCCGCGGGGTCCGGTCACGACGGTCGATGCGTTCCGTTCGGCCAGGATGGCCTCGAGCGCGTCCTGCAGCGTCGACGCGGTGGTCACCAGTTCGCCGAGTGGAAGGCCAACGTTCTTCAACGACGCGGCGCCGTCGAGGTGTGCGCGGTCGGTCCAGCGGATCGGTCGGTCGCGCGCGTCGAGGATCACGCCCCAGTCGTCGATGCGTGCCGCGAACTCGGCGGGCGAGTCGCCCTCGTGCGCGGTGGGACGATCTTCGATGTCGACGTCGCGCACCCGCATCAGGTTGAGCTGCTGGAGCGACGCGCCCTGCCCGACGAACCCTGCGACCGTGTCGTTCGCGGGGTTCGCGAGAATCGCCTCCGGGGTGTCGTACTGGAGGATCCGGGACTGCTCGCCGAGCACGGCGATGCGGTCGCCGAGCTTGACCGCTTCGCCGAAATCGTGGGTCACGAACACGATCGTCTTGCGCATCTCGGCCTGCAACTGCATCAGCTCGTCCTGCAGCAGGCCTCGAGTGATCGGGTCGACGGCGCCGAACGGCTCGTCCATCAGCAGGACCGGCGGATCGGCGGCGAGAGCGCGCGCCACGCCGACGCGCTGCTGCTGTCCACCCGAGAGTTGACGCGGATAGCGGTCGGCGAACTGGTCGGGGTCGAGGCCGACGAGATCGAGCAGTTCGGTCACTCGGGCGGTGATCCTCGACCTATCCCATTTCAGCAGTTTCGGCACCACGGCGATGTTCTGCGCGACGGTCATGTGCGGGAACAGGCCGCCCTGCTGGATCGCGTAGCCGATGCTCTGGCGCAGCTTGTTGGCGTCGAGTGACAACGCGTCCTTGCCGCCGATGGTGATCTTTCCCGTCGTCGGTTCGATGAGACGGTTGATCATGCGCATGGTCGTCGTCTTACCGCTGCCGGACGGGCCGACGAACACCACGATCTCGCCCGCCGGAATTGTCATCGATACGTCTGCGACCGCGGGCGTCTTCTGACCCGGATATGTCTTGGACACGTGGTCGAGAACGATTTCCACACCGGAGACCGCTCCCGCGCTCGATTGTGCATTCTCGGTCATCGGATTCCCTTCGACGTGGTGTACCGGCCGATCAGCACGTAGATCCCGTCGAGGATCAACGCGAGGATGACGATCAGAACCGTGCCGGTGAGTGCTTGTGGGATCGCCGTCGGACTTCCGACTCGCGACAGGCCGGAGAAGATGAGATTGCCCAGGCCCGGGCCTTTCGCGTACGCGGCGATCGCCAGGATGCCCATCGCCATCTGCGTGCTGACCCGCATCCCGGTGAGGATCGACGGCCAGGCGAGGACCAGCTCCACGCGAGTGAGGACGCGCAGTCGGCTCATGCCGATGCCGCGCGCCGCGTCGGTGACGGCGGGGTCGACGGCTCCGAGTCCGACGATCGTGTTCCGCACGATCGGGAGCAGCGAATACATCGTCAGAGCGATGACCGTCGGCGGAACGCCGAGCCCGAGGACGGGTATCAGCAGACCGAGCAGTGCGAAGGACGGAATGGTGAGAATGGTGCTGGACAATGCGGTGGCAATGGCCGATCCCGCGGGACTCCGGTAGACCGCGATGCCCACGAGAACGCCGATGACCGTCGCCAGCAGAAGGCATTGGATGACGGCGCTGACGTGCAAGTAGGAATCGACCAGCAACTGCGACCGGCGATGACTTATGAAACTCCAGATATCGTTCAGTGGATTTCTCCTCTAATCGTCATCGACGGTAGCGGAAAAATTCGGGACAATCGCGGGTTTGAACGCACAGGAGACGCGTATAGGCCGCATTTTCACGGGCTGGCCTGCAGTGACACCGATTCGGAGATTCGTGGCGTGTCGAGCGGGTCGGCGGGTGTCACCGCCGATGCGACGACCGATCGGACGCCCGTGTCTCGGGCGGGGATCGCCGGCCCGATTCAGCCGCGCGCCTGCCCGAGCCGCCAGTATCCGGAGAACGTGACGGCCGTGCGGTCCACGGAGCGTTCGTCGACCAGATGACGGCGAATCCGCTTGACCGCGTCGCGCTCGCCGCACACCCAGGCCAGGTCGAGCGCCGGTCCCAGAGGCGTCGCCCGGACGGCGCGTTCGAGGCCCTCACCGGGCACGTCGGTGCGGTCGACCCACTGGACGCCGTCGACGAGTCGGTCCGCCGGGTCGGCGGTCTCGATGATCGCCGTCGTCGGTCCGGAGCAGGTGGTGCTCTCGAGAATCCGGGCGATCGCCGGGATCGCCGTCTCGTCACCGACGAGCAGGCGCGACGAGACGCATGAGTCGTAGGTGTAGAGCGCCGAGCTCTCCCGCACGCCGACGGTCGACCCGATCCGGGCGCGTCTCGCGAAACGTGTACCGGGCCCGTGGTCCCCGTGGACGACGATGTCGATGTCGATCTCGCACGCCTCGGGACGGGCGCGGCGGATCGTGTACCACCGCAGGTCCGGTCGATCATCGTCGGACATCGTCGAGATCGCGGCCCGGATGTTCGGCTCGCCGGGAGGCGGGACGACGAGCGGCCGCCCGTCACGCGGCATCAGCAGGCCGATGTACTCGTCCGGTCCGATGGGCCGATGCGATGCGAGTTCGGGCGCGGCCACCGTGATCCGCCGCAGCGATGCGCCGAGGTCGGCGACCGATGTCACGACCGCGGGGAACACGCGATGCTCAGGCACGGCGACGCCCCTGTCGGAAGACGAGCCACAGGAAGAACACACCGCCGAGGACGACGGTGACCGCGCCGACCGGGATCGGACCCGACAGCGCGTACTGGGCGATCAGATCGGACGCTCCGAGGAGGAACGCGCCGGTCAACGCCGTGACGATCAGCGATCGCGATCCGGCGAGCGAGAACGCGATGTGCGGCGCGACGAGCGCGATGAACGCGATCGGGCCTGCCGTCGCGACGGCGATCGCCACCAGAAGCGTCGCGACGGTGATCTGGATCCATCGCAGGCGGACGGCGCGGACGCCGAGCGTCACGGGCAGACTGTCCCCGAGGGCGGACAGGCGGGCCGCGGGGGCGGTTGCGGTGAGCACCGCCCCGGCCGCGACGAGGGCGATGAGCATCGGCCACAGGTGCTCCCAGCTGCGCCCCTGCAGGGATCCGATCAGCCAGGTCTGCGCCGTCGTGGCACTCGCCACGAACACCTGCGTGAGCAGGTAGTCGACGATGGCCGACGCTATCGCCGCGAGCGCCACGCCGGAGAGGACCAATTGCACGCCCTGCAGCCCGGACCGCGCGCTGATCAGCAGGATCACGGCCGCGGCGACGATGGAGCCGACGACCGCTCCGATCGCAGCCTGCCCCAGCGATCCGTCGAGCAGAAGGATCACGACGACCGCCCCGACCGACGCGCCGTGGCTGATGCCGAGCATGTCGGGACTGGCGAGCGGATTGCGGGTCGACGACTGGAAGACGCCGCCCGCCACCGCCAGCGCGGCGCCGACGGAGACGGCGACGAGCGCGCGGGGAAGCCGTCGGGTCATCACGAAGAAGTCCGTCAGCCGGTTCGGTGGATCCCCGAGCAGAGTGTGGACGAGGGCGCCGGGCGACACCCGATACTCCCCCATCAACAAGGATGCGACGAGCAGTGCGATCACCAGAACGGTCAGGGCTACGGCCGTGAGCGCCGCCCGCTTGCTGAATCGGACCGACAACCGACCCGTTCGGGACCGGAGCACCCGATCGTCGTCGGTGAGGACGTGGTCGGCGAACGAGACACGCCTGTCGGTCATGACAGCCCGACCGTCTGACGGCCGTTGACGAAGAAGATCAGCAGTGGCCCGCCGATCAAGGCGGTCACGACGCCCGCCTGCACCTCGCCGCCTCGGCCGATGACGCGTCCGATGATGTCGGCGACCAAGAGCAGTGCGGGCGAACAGATCAGCGACAACGGCAGCAGGAGTCGATGGTCCGGGCCGACGACGGGACGCAGCAGATGCGGAACGACCAGGCCGACGAACGCGATCGGCCCGGCGAGCGCTGTCGCCGACCCGGCCAGGAGGGCCACGGCGACAAGCGACAGGACCCTGACCCGGACGGGCCGGGCGCCGAGCGACCGGGCGCTGTCGTCCCCGAGGGCGAGTGCGTTCAGCGACGACGAGAGGGACAAGGCCAGCACCGCACCGACCGCCACGATCGCGACGACGGGCGCCACGTCGGCCACCGGACGCGCGGTGAGCGACCCGACACGCCAGAACCGGTACGTGTCGAGAACCGACTCGTCGGTGATCACGAGCGTCTGGGTGACGCCGCTGAGGATCGCCGCGAACGCCACTCCCGCGAGGGTGAATCGGACCGGCGAGCCAGCGACGACCCGGCTGGAGGAGAACGCGAGGATCACCGCCGACGCGGCCGCGGCGCCCGCCAACGCGAGCCACACCGTCCCGACGGAACCGACGACGCCGAACACGCTCATACCCGCGACGACGCCGAACGCGGCACCCGCGTTGACTCCGAGAACGCCGGGGTCGGCGAGCGGGTTCCGGGTGACCGCCTGCATGAGCACCCCCGAAAGGCCGAGTGCGACACCGCAGATCAGCGCGTTGATCGTCCGGTCGACCCGCAGGGTGCCGACGATGTTGATGACGTCCTGATCCCCCGATCCGATGAGCGCGGCGATCACGTCGCCGATCGGCGTGAACCGTGCGCCGATCGCGAGACTGAGCACGACGGCCGCAGCGAGGATCGCCAGGCACACGGGCACGGCGATCCACCGTCGCGCGCGGACCTTCGCGGGGGCGTTCTCGGTCGTCACGGGTTCCAGCATGTTTGGTTAGTCTTACCTTTCCAACTACGGTACTTGTTCATGCAACCACATTCGCGTCGCGCACTGCGCGGTCCCCTCGTCGCATTCCTCGTCATGGTCTTCGCGTTCGCGGCCACGGCCTGCGGCGCGTCCGATTCGGACGAAGCGGGCGGCGACGACCCGTACACGGTCACGCACGCGATGGGCACGACGGAGCTCTCGGGCGTGCCGAAGCGGATCGTCGTCCTCGACTCCCCGCATCTCGATGCGCTCATCGCGCTCGGCATCACCCCGGTCGGAGCTCCCGAGATCGGCAAGGGCCGCGGATTCCCGTCGTACCTGGCGGACAAGATGCACGACGTCGCACCCGTCGGCTACATCGCCGAGCCGAACGTCGACGCGATCGCCAATCTCGCCCCCGACCTGATCATCGGCTCGAAGGTGCGTCACGAGGCCCTGTACAAGGAGCTCTCGGCGATCGCCCCCACCGTGTTCTCGGCCGACACCGGCACCAACTGGCACGAGCAGGCGGAGCTGACCGCGGCGGCGGTGAACCAGTCCGCGAAGATGAAGGAACTCCTCGCAGGCGTCGACGCACGCGCCGCCGAGGTCGGGACCAAGGTCGGAGCGCACGGCAAGACGGTCTCGATCGTGCGCTTCCGCACGGACAACTTCCGCCTCTACGGGCCGGGGACGTTCTCCGGCTCGCTGCTCTCGGCGATGGGATTCGGCTTCGGCGACCGCACGTGGAACGAGTACTCGATGGACGAGCTGAGCCCCGAGCTGTACGAGCAGATCAACGGTGACGTCGTCTTCTACACGAGTCCCGGCGGCGACCCCAGCGCGACAACCCAGAACCAGATCACCAAGCTGTGGACGCAGCTGCCCGCGGTCAAGGCGAACAAGGCGTTCAGCGTCGACGACGACACCTGGATGGTGGGGATCGGCGTCATCGGCGCCGGACTGGTGATCGACCAGACCGAGAAGCTGCTCGCCTGAACCGCGAGATGACCAACCCCGACGCCGTGCTCGCCGCGACCGACCTGTCCATCTCCTACGACGGGCGGCGCGTCGTGCACGGCGTCGACGTCGACATCCCCGAGGGAGCGTTCACCGTGATCCTCGGGCCGAACGCGTCCGGCAAGTCGACGGTCCTCAAGGGCATGGCGCGCGTCCTTCCTCGCGAATCGGGCCGGATCGTCTTCGACGGTCGCGACCTGGCCGACTACGGATCGAAGGAACTCGCCCGACGACTCGGTCTGCTCCCCCAGGACGCGGTGGCTCCGGAGGGCATGCGGGTGGCCGATCTCGTCTCCCGTGGCAGGCATCCGTACCATTCCGCGTTCGCGCGGTGGACCACCGCGGACGACGACGCGACCCGCGCCGCGATGGAGGCGACGGGCACCCTCGACCTCGCGCAGCGGTTCGTCGATCAACTCTCCGGCGGCCAGCGCCAACGCGTCTGGGTGGCGCTGCTGCTGGCACAGCAGACCGACGTGATGCTGCTCGACGAGCCGACGACGTTCTTGGACATCGCGTTCCAGTACGACGTCCTCGACCTGCTCGGCGAGCTCAACGCCGGAGGCAAGACCGTCGTCGCGGTGCTGCACGATCTCAACCAGGCCGCGAGGTACGCCGACAACCTGATCCTGATGAAGGACGGCGAGGTGGTCGGCACGGGGACCCCCGCGGAGATGATCACCGCGGAGCGCGTCCGCCAGGTGTTCGGCCTCGACTCGGTGGTGATCGACGATCCGGTGACCGGCACCCCGATGGTCGTCCGTCGCTGACGACCTCAGACACCGGCCGCGGCGGCCATGCACAGGCGGGTGCAGGTGTCCGCGAGGCGCTCGACGGTGACGTCGCGGTCGATCAGCCAGTTCTCGACGAGCCGGTTGACGCCGCCGACGACGAACTGCGCGGCCTTGTGCAGCTCGGGCACCGCGTC
Source organism: Gordonia spumicola (assembly GCF_009932475.1). Taxonomy (GTDB): domain Bacteria; phylum Actinomycetota; class Actinomycetes; order Mycobacteriales; family Mycobacteriaceae; genus Gordonia; species Gordonia spumicola. Next base: position 1,161,348 of record NZ_BJOV01000005.1, on the reverse strand, counting down.
GCCGGTGATCGTCGACCCCGGCAATGCCGCTAGGTGGGCCAGGACGACCTCGGCGACGAGGTCCAGCGTCTCCCGTCGCCGGTTCTCGAGTCCGGCGACGCTCGACACGTCGGCGGTCATAATCGACAACATGGACGGGTCGTCGGAGACCGCGAGGAGGAACGCTGTCAGCGCGGCGCGGAGTCGTTCCTCGATCGTGCCGCCGTCCGCGGTGCTGGCGTCGACAAGCGTCGTCATCAGCTCGGATCGCACCTGATCGGCGATGGCGACGATGAACGCATCGCGGTTGTCGAAGCTCTCGTAGAAGTACCGGTGTGCTAGTTCCGCGTCGCGGCAGACGCCGCGCACGCCGATGTCCGCGACGCCGGACGATCCCCATGTGTGCCTGCCCGCTGCGAGCAGCCGACGTCGACGGTCGCCGCGCCTCTCTTCGGCGCTGACGCCGCCGTAGTCGCGTACCGCAGCCTGCCTGGTCATTGACTCCGCAGTCTAACCGTCTTAGATTTGGCACACACCCGTTCGCAGTTATGGATCGATCGGGTCCGGTCCGAGACGACGGAAGGCGTGCCGACACATGACGACGACTGCCCTCATCCCCCGCAGGCATCCCGACACGCCCAGGCGAGTGCCCGCCGGCGTCGCGACCTTCGCGCGCCTGCTCCGGATCGAGCCGCCGACCTCGGCCGAGTTCGACCGTCTCGGCGAGGCGCTGTGCGAGGGCGATCCGCCGATGGACGAGGTCGTCGAGGCGATGTCGGCGGACGGGATCGCGACGATGAGGCCGGTGTTCGAGCACGCGCTCGCTCACGGGATCGCGAACACACCGGACGCACCGGACTACCTCGTCTCGTTCTTCGAGGTCGTCGAGGCCACGCCGGAGTGGGTCGATCACGCACGGATCGCGCACGCGGCGCAGGCGATGAACGCCAGCGGCGCGGACGGCCTCTTCGTCGCGCGAGACGTCTCGCTGATCGGCGGCTACGCGTTCAGCGGGTTCAATCAGACCCTCCTGCGGACCGGCGCGCTCGAAAAGGGGTCGAACACCCGCTTCGCGGAGACGTCGCAATGGGCGCTCGACGTCATCAGCGACGGCGGGCTGGAACTGTTCGGCGTCGGCTATCGATCCACCCTGCGCGTGCGGTTCATCCACTCCCTGGTCCGCAGGCACCTGCTCGCCGCCGACGACTGGGACGTGGCCGAACTGGGCCTGCCGATCAACCAGACCGACATGGCCGCGACCCTCGTCGGCTCTCTCGTCGCACCGTCGCTGGGCGGAATCGGGATCGGGATCGTCCACACGCCCGCCGAATACGGCGCGATCGGGCAGCTGACGCGGTACGTCGGCTGGCTGATGGGCGTGGACGACGAGTTCCTGCCGACCGGTTTCGTCGACGCCGTGCGACTCCTCCACCACACGTCCGCGGCCCTGTCGACCCCGGACGAGACCTCGCCGATCCTTGCGCGGCCGATGATCAACGATCCGCTGACCTGGAGCTATTCGCGGCTTCCCGCGATCCGCAGGCGCATCGCCCGATCGCAGCACCTGTCGATCAGCACGTACTTCCTCGGCCGGAGCGCCATGTCCCGACTCGGCCTGCCGACCGACACGCTCCCCTGGTATCCGCCACTGCGCTTTCCGATCAACGCGGCTCGATCGGCACTCGCGCTGCTGCCCGGCGGCCGCGCCAGAGCATCGACACGGGGTCGTCGATCGCAGCTGCGCATCATGCGCGTGATGGAATCGCGGCCTGTCACGATCGGCGACACCACGCACTTGGCGTCGCACACAGCCTGACTCCGCTGGTCACACGGCACTGCGGGCCAGATCACACCGCCTGTATTTTAGTTAGCTGTTGGAAACTAATAGAGTCGACGTGTTCCGATCACGTCAGGAGACTCGCAGTTGGCCGACCTCACCAGTCACGACGTCGCGGCGATGTACCAGCACTTCGTGCGCATCAGCCGGGCGCTCCGCGCGCACGGAGCCAGTGCGGGACTGTCCGCGGGCACCGCGAGCAGTCTGTGGACCGTCTACAGCAACGCGCCGATCCGCGTCACCGACCTCGCCGACCACGAATCCGTCGCGGTCCCGACGATGTCGAAGATCGTCGCGTCGCTCGTCGACCGCGGATACGTCGCCAAGGTGCGCGACCCCGACGACGCCCGCGTCATCCTGCTGGAACCGACCGACACCGGACGTGAGGTGATCACCGGGATGCGCTTCGTCCGCACCCGGGCGCTCGCCGATGCGCTCGCCCTCTTGTCGGACGACGACCGAGCCACCGTCGAGTCGGGCCTGCGCCTGCTCTCCGATGCGATCACCACCCATCCCGAATCGAAGGACGTGAGCGAATGACCGCTGCCGCCGTCGAGGACGATCCGCACTACAAGTGGATCGCGCTCTCCAACACCACGCTCGGCATGTTGATCGCCACGATCAACAGCTCGATCGTGCTGATCGCGCTGCCCGACATCTTCAAGGGCATCAACCTGAACCCGCTCACCCCGTCCAACACCAGCTACCTGCTGTGGATGATGATGGGCTTCCTTGTCGTCACCGCGGTCCTCGTCGTGAGCTTCGGTCGACTCGGGGACATGTACGGCCGCGCCCGGATGTACAACATGGGCTTCGCCGTGTTCACCGTGTCATCGATCTTCCTGGCGATCACCTGGTTCGACGGCCCCGCGGCCGCCATCTGGCTCATCGTGTGGCGCGTCATCCAGGGCGTCGGCGGAGCCTTCCTGATGGCGAACTCGTCGGCGATCCTCACCGACGCCTTCCCGGCCCGCCAGCGCGGCCTCGCCATGGGCATCAACGGCGTGGCGGCTATCGCGGGCTCGTTCCTCGGCCTGCTCATCGGCGGCGTCCTCGCACCGATCCAGTGGCACTTCATCTTCCTCGTCTCCGTGCCGTTCGGCGTCATCGGGACGGTGTGGGCGTACCTCAAGCTGCGTGACACCGGCGTCCGCACGAAGGCGAAGATGGACTGGTGGGGCAATCTGACGTTCGCCGTCGGCCTCATCGCGATCCTCATCGCGCTCACCTACGGAATCCAGCCGTACGGCGACTCCGACATGGGCTGGGCCAACCCGTGGGTCCTCGCGGGCCTGATCGGCGGCGTCGCCGTCCTCGCTGTCTTCATGGTCATCGAGACCCGCATCGACAGCCCGCTCTTCGACCTGAGCCTGTTCAAGAGCCGCTCGTTCAGCGCGGGCAACGCCGCCAACCTGATGGCGTCCATCGGACGCGGCGGCCTCCAGTTCATCCTGATCATCTGGCTGCAGGGCATCTGGTTGCCGCAACACGGCTACGACTACTCGCAGACTCCTCTCTGGGCGGGCATCTACATGGTCCCGATGACCGTCGGGTTCCTCCTCACGGCCCCCGTCTCCGGCGCCCTGTCCGATCGCCTCGGCACCAAGTGGTTCACCACGCTCGGCATGCTGATCACCGCGGGCACCTTCGTCGCGCTCATCGCACTGCCCGTCGACTTCTCCTACCCGTGGTTCGCGGTCATCCTCCTGATCAACGGTGTCGGCATGGGACTGTTCGCATCGCCCAACCGCGCCGAGGTGATGAACTCGCTCCCCGCCCACGCCCGCGGGTCCGGTGCAGGCATGATGACGACCTTCCAGAACGCGGCGATGGTCCTGTCGATCGGCGTGTTCTTCTCGCTGATGATCGCGGGTCTGAGCGAGCATCTTCCCGACGCGATGTACTCCGGACTCACCGCGAACGGTCTGCCCGCGGACCAGGCGTCGCACATCTCGAACCTGCCGACGGTCGGCGTGCTCTTCGCTGCCTTCCTCGGCTACAACCCGATCAAGGAACTGCTCGCGGGCACCGGCGGCGGGCCGGGCGTCGACGTGAATCACCTGACCGGCCTGGACTTCTTCCCGCATCTGATCTCCGACCCGTTCGCCGACGGTCTGAGCGCCGCGTTCACGTTCGCGCTGGTGTGCTGCGTCCTCGGCGCGGTGTTCTCCCTGTTCACGGACTCGAAGCCCGCGGCTCTGACGGAGAACGCCGTCGACTCCGAACCGCACCGCGAATCCGTCGGCGACGAGCTCGCCGCGACCGCCGCGGCGGCCTCCGGTGAGGCTCCGTCCGAACTCGTCGACTGACCACCCGACTTACCCTGCGCAACCATGATGGTGGTTGCGCAGGGTTGAGTCGGGTCAGGCGCCCTGGGAGACGTAGGCGGCGAGGTGTTCGCCTGTCAGGGTCGATGCACCGGCGACGAGATCGGCAGGCGTCCCCTCGAAGACGACGGAGCCGCCGTCCTGTCCGGCTCCCGGCCCGATGTCGATGATCCAGTCGGCGTGCGCCATGACGGCCTGGTGATGCTCGATCACCACCACCGACTTGCCCGCGTCCACCAGCCGGTCGAGGAGTCCGAGCAACTGGTCGACGTCGGCGAGGTGCAGGCCCGTCGTCGGCTCGTCGAGCACGTACGTGGTGGCCTTCTCGGCTATCGCGGTCGCGAGCTTGATCCGCTGACGCTCTCCTCCGGAGAGGGTCGTCAACGGCTGTCCGAGCGTGAGATACCCGAGGCCGACGTCCGCCAGGCGCAGCAGGATCTTGTGCGCCGCCGGAGTCCGGGCCTCGCCGTCGGCGAAGTAGTCGAGCGCCTCGTCCACGGACATCGCGAGGACCTCGCTGATGTCGCGACCGCCGAGACGGTACTCGAGGACGTCGGAGCTGAATCGGCGGCCCTCGCACTCGTCGCACGGGGTCGCGACACCAGCCATCGTCGCGAGATCGGTGTAGATGACGCCCGCGCCCTTGCACGCCGGACACGCACCCTCGGAATTGGCGCTGAAAAGGGCCGGCTTCACTCCGTTCGCCTTCGCGAACGCCTTGCGCACCGGCTCGAGCAGCCCGGTGTAGGTGGCGGGATTGCTGCGGCGCGACCCCTTGATCGCGGTCTGATCGATGGTGACGACACCGGCGTCCGACGGCATCGACCCGTGGATCAGGGAGCTCTTGCCCGAGCCTGCGACACCGGTCACCACCACCAGCACGCCGAGTGGGACATCGACGTCGACGTCCCTGAGGTTGTTCGTCGACGCTCCCCGGATCTCGATCCGCCCGGTCGGTCGTCGGAACTCCGACTTCAGCGAGCTGCGGTACCCGAGGTGCCTGCCGGTGAGCGTGTCGCTGGCGGTGAGAGCCTCCACGGTCCCCTCGAAGCAGATCTCGCCGCCGTGCGATCCGGCGCGAGGGCCGATGTCGACGACATGGTCGGCGATCGCGATGGTCTCCGGCTTGTGCTCGACGACGAGGACGGTGTTCCCCTTGTCCCGCAGTCGCACCAACAGGTCGTTCATCCGCGCGATGTCGTGCGGGTGCAGCCCGATCGTCGGCTCGTCGAACACGTAGGTGACGTCGGTGAGCGCCGATCCGAGGTGTCGGATCATCTTGGTGCGCTGCGCCTCGCCGCCGGACAACGTGCCCGTCGGGCGTTCCAGCGCCAGGTACCCGAGCCCGATCTCCACGAACGAGTCGAGCGTCCCACGCAGTTTCTCGAGCAGGGGCGCGACGGACGGTTCGTCGAGGGCTCCGACCCATGCGGCGAGATCGGAGATCTGCATGCGGCACGCATCGGCGATGCTCACACCGTCGATCCGCGAGTTCCGGGCGTGCTCGGCCAGCCGCGTGCCGTCGCAGTCGGGACAGGTGTCGGCCGTCACCGCACGCTCGATGAAGGCCCTGACGTGCGGCTGCACCGAGTCGATGTCCTTCGACAGCATCGACTTGGTGATGCGCGGGATCAGTCCCTCGTAGGTGATGTTGATGCCGTCGACCTTGATCTTGACCGCCTCCTTGTACAGGAGGTCGTCGAGCTCGCGTGTGCTGAAGTCCTTGATCGGCTTGTCGGCGTCGAAGAATCCCGACCCGCCGTACACGCGGCCGTACCAGCCGTCCGCGCTGAAGCCCGGAATCGTGATCGCGCCCTCGTTGAGCGACCGCTCGGCGTCGTAGATCTGTGTCAGATCGATGTCGGACACCGTGCCCATGCCCTCGCACCGCGGGCACATGCCGCCGAGGCGCTCGAACGTCGCCTTCGACGCCTTCTTGTCACCGACCTTGATCGCACCGCTGCCGCTGACCGTCGGCGTGTTGAACGAGAACGCGTTCGCCGAGCCGACGCGCGGCTCCCCCAGCCTGCTGAACAGGATCCGGAGCATGGCGTTCGCGTCGGTGATGGTGCCCACGGTGGAGCGGGGGTTGCCGCCGATCCGCTCCTGGTCGACGATGATCGCCGTGGTGATGCCGTCGAGCAGGTCGACGTCGGGCCGCGCGAGGCTCGGCATGAAGCCCTGGACGAACGCGCTGTACGTCTCGTTGATCAGCCGTTGCGACTCCGCGGCTACGGTGCCGAACACCAGCGAGCTCTTCCCGGAACCGGACACGCCGGTGAACACCGTGAGGCGACGCTTCGGCAGGTCCACCGACACGTCTTTGAGGTTGTTGACGCGGGAACCGCGTACCCGGATCCGGTCGTGCGAGTCTGCGGGATGGGAGGTGTCAGCCATGCCGACCATTGTGACCGACGCCGCGCCGCCGCGGGTCGGTTGCCGTCCCCGGGGCGTGTCTCCTATCGGCTGGCGAGCAGTCCCTGCACGGCGTCGCGGACGGTGGTCTGGGTCGCGGTGTCCCCGATCGGGCTGATGCCGATGGCGATCGTCATCGGCGAGCTGTTGACGACGGCGAGGATTATGGAGTCGCCGCGGATCCCGGCCGGTGCGCCCGTGACCGGGATGTCGCTGGTCAGCAGGCTGACCTTGGTGTTGCTCTTCTCCAGCTCATGGGGCTCGACGACGGTGCCGGTCGGGGTCGAGACGGTGACCGAGCGATATCCGGAGCTGACGGTGAGGCATTCGAGGAACTTGCGCGCGATGGCCTCGGTGTCGGTGGCGAACGCGCTCGGGAGGGTGCCGACCGCGATCTGCGCGACCCAATTGGCGTCCACCGACTTGTAGACGCCGTCGGCATCGGTGACGAACGGGAACTGCGATCCGCGGTCGCTCGACCATCCGGACGGCATGGCGGTGGTCGGGATCTCGATCTTGCCGGACGTCAGGCGAGTCGTGACGGTGTTGTGGGTCGTCTGACCCGTCGAGCACTGCGTCGGCACGCCCGCGACGACGGCCGGGTCGACCGCCGTGCTGGAAGTCGTGCTGCTGGTCGTCGAACTGCTCGCCGACGACGACGCCGCAGTGGTCGACGAATCGTCTCCCCCGCGCGTCACGAGCCAGATGACGAGGCCCGCGACGAGTGCGACGACCACCACGATGGCGCCGACGATCACCGCCGTCGGCTTGCCGCCTCCGCCCGACGTCTGGCCGGGGCGCCCGCCGGGGTACTGCGGCGGCTGACCGAACTGCTGCGGATACTGCGCCTGACCGTAGGGCTGCTGCTGCCCGTACGCCTGCGGGGTCGGCTGCGGGTATCCGGGCGCGGCCGGGGCGCCGTGCTGGGTGTACGGCTTCGTGTACGGGGCCGGATCGGGCTGCTTCGCCATCGGGATCGGGGCGGCGGGCGGCTGGGCGGGGACGCCGACCGACCCCGGGTTGATCATGGTCGGCTGGTAGCCGCTCGCGGCGGACGGCCCGGCCGAATTGAGGGCGGCCTTCAGGTCTCGCGCGAAGTCCATGCACGTCGGGTACCTGTTGACGGCCTGCTTGTCCATCGCCCGAGCGAGGACCGCGTCGACCGTCGCGGGAAGTTCCGGACGAAGCGATCGCGTGTGCGGGATCGGGTTGTTCAGGTGAGCGTTGATGATCTCGGCCGGCAGCCGTTCTGGATACGGCGCGCGCCCGGTGAGCAGGCGGAAGGCGGTGCACGCCAGCGAGTACTGGTCCGACCGGCCGTTGAGGTCGGCGCCGCGGAGCTGTTCCGGCGACGTGTACTGAATCGACCCTACGGTCAGGTTCGCGGCGGTCAACGCGGTGTCGTTGCCGACGGTGCGCGCGATGCCGAAGTCGGTCAGGTACACCTTCCGCCGCGTCGCCGTGGTCGGGTCGATCAGGATGTTGGCCGGTTTGACGTCCCGATGCAGGAGGCCCTTGCCGTGCGCGTAGTCGAGCGCATCGGCGACCGCCGTCACGACGTCGACGGTGTCGGCTGGACTGAACGGCCCGGACTCCTTGAGGATCTCGTTCGCGTCCGCGCCGGGGACGTACTTCATGGTGATCCACAGCTGGCCGCGGTCCTCCCCGCGGTCGTACACGCTGACGATGCTGGGATGGTCGAGTCCGGATGCGAGATCGGCCTCTCGGATGAACCGCGCCCGATACGTGCCGTCTGACGTCAACTCGCTCGGCAGGAGCTTGAGGGCGTCCTGCCTCGGTAGGCGCGGATGCTGGACGAGGTACACCTCGCCCATGCCTCCGGCTCCGAGCGCGCGGACCACGCGGTATCCGGCGAACAGCTGACCAGGACTCAACATGCGGTCAAGCGTAGTGCGCCGCGTCCGGAATCTCTCAGTGCACGGCCGCGCGTCGACCGAACAGCCTGCCGTCGAGGCCGTCCACGACATCGGCGAAACGGGCGACGACGAGCACGCCCGCCCAGGCGCCGACGGCCCCGACGAGCATGCCCGCGACAGTGTCGGACGTCCAGTGCATGCCCAGATACACGCGCGAGCCGGCCGACACGAGCACGAGAAGGGACGCCACGACACCGAACACGGCGCGTTCGGCCCGGGACGCCGCGGGCACGGCGAGCAGCGCGATCCCGGCGACGAGCGCGGTGGTTCCGGTGACGTGTCCGGAGGGGAACGAGTGCGCTGCCTCGTGCGCCTCGAGTTGGACCGCGAACGGCGGACGACGCCTGTCCACCAGCAGTTTCAGGACTTCGGCCGCGGCCGCCGCGCCTCCGACGCCGATGATGAGAGCCGCGCCGCGACGGACCGAACGATCGCGGAACACGAAGAGTCCGGCGACGAGCGCGGCGAGGACGACCGTCGTCGCCGGGCTGAACACCGTCGAGTACGCCTTGGCGAACGAGGTCATCCACTCCGATCGATGACCGACGACTGCCCGGGTGACGAGGCGGTCGTTGTGCAGGGGTCCGCCGATCGTCGCGACCGCGGCCAACAGCACCGCGAGCGCCGCGACGGCGGCGACGGCCCACCGGGTCAGGGACGGGGTACCGGCTGTGTCAGTCGAACGCATGAGACCACCTTTCACCATCGAGCCTTAGAGACTCCTGTGGTCCGTCGCCGGTCGGTGCGAACCGCCCTCACGCGATCACCTCAGCCGTTAGCGTGGTCGGTACTACTACGGGCCGTCGGGGTCCGCCCGACGAGAGGTCACATGGACCGCATCAACACCGTCGCCGGCTCGGTCGGCGTCGATCAGCTGGGGAGGGTGCTCGCCCATGAGCACGTCTTCGTCGTACAGGAGGATTTCCGGCTGAACTATCTGCGCGAGTGGGACGAGGACGCCGAGATCGACCGTGCGGTGCAGACGTTGACGAAGGTGAAGGCGTCGGGCATCGACACGATCATGGACGTGTCGGTGCTCGGCATCGGTCGGAACATCGAGCGGGTCGCGAAGGTCGCCGCCCAGGTCGATCTCAACATCGTCGCGGCCACCGGCCTGTTCACCTACAACGACCTGCCCTTCCAGTTCCACTACACGGGTCCGGGCCTCGGCTTCGACGTCGACGACCCGTTGGACGAGATGTTTCTGCGCGACATCACCGTCGGCATCGGCTCGACGGACGTCAAGGCCGGTTTCCTCGTGTGCGTGCTCGAGTCGGAGGGACTGACCGACGGCGTCGAGCGCGTCATGCGCTCGGTCGGGCGCGTCGCCGCCGCGACCGGGATCGGAGTGGTGGTCCACACCAATCCCCACACGCAGTCGGGCCTCGTCGCGCAGCGGGTGCTCGCCGAGGAGGGCGTCGACCTGACCAGGGTGATGCTGGCCCACAGCGGCGACTCGACCGACGTCGACTACCTGATGCGCATAGCCGATGCGGGCTCGATCATCGGCATGGACCGGTTCGGCCTCGACCTGCTCCTCCCCTACGCCGACCGCCTGACGACGCTGCTGACGATGATCGAGCACGGCTACGCGGATCGGATGGTGCTGTCCCAGGACGCGTTCTGCTTCAGCGACTGGTTCGACCGCACCGCGGACCCGCACCTCGGCGACTGGGACTACTTCCAGGTGACCGGCCGGGTGGTGCCCGATCTCCGAGCGAACGGCGTCGCGGAGTCGGCGATCGAGTCGATGCTGGTCAGCGTTCCGGCGAGGCTCTTGTCACCGGGTGTTCACGCGGATCTGGTCGATCTTCATCCAGATAAGACTGGACTCAGTCCAAAAACTGGGGCATGATGAGATCATGGTCACAGACGAGCACGCAGCAGCCATCCGGGCTGCCGGTCTCCGTGTGACCAAACCGCGGCTGGCCGTCATGTCGGTCGTCGACGCGCATCCCCACTCGGACACCGAAGGCATCCTGTCCGGCGTCCGTCGAACGCTCGACGGGGTCTCGCGCCAAGCCGTCTACGACGTCCTGCGTGCGCTCACCGACGCGGGTCTCCTCCGCCGCATCCAACCGTCCGGTCACGTGTCCCTGTATGAGACCCGGATCGCCGACAATCACCATCACCTCGTCTGCCGCGTCTGCGGCAGCGTGCACGACGTCGACTGCGCAGTCGGGGAGGCTCCGTGCCTCGCCGCGTCGGACGAACACGGCTTCCACATCGACGAAGCCGAGGTCATCTACTGGGGCGTCTGCGCAGCGTGCGCGGACGCCTCCGATCCGCCCGCGAAGGCGGATCCCGCTCCACACGCCTAGCCCCCTGAAATCACACGAAACAGCCCCGTTTCTTTTCGAAAGGAATCGCAGTGTCCGATCAAGCAGCGCCCGAGCAGGAAGTCCCCGTCGTCACGGGTTGCCCGATGCATGAAGGCAAGATGCAGCCGCCGACCGCAGGCGGCGGCAACCGCGACTGGTGGCCCAACCGGCTCAACCTCAAGGTGCTCGCCGAGAACTCCCCCGAGGGCGATCCGAACGGCGCGGGCTTCGACTACGCGGCCGCCTTCGACACCCTCGACCTCGCCGAGGTGAAGGCCGACATCGCGGCGACCCTGCGCGACTCGAAGTCGTGGTGGCCCGCGGACTACGGCCACTACGGCCCGTTCTACATCCGCATGGCGTGGCACGCCGCGGGCACCTACCGCGTCTCGGACGGCCGCGGCGGCGCGGGCCACGGCATGCAGCGCTTCGCACCGCTGAACAGCTGGCCCGACAACACGAGCCTGGACAAGGCCCGCCGTCTGCTGTGGCCGGTCAAGAAGAAGCACGGCGCCGCCCTGTCGTGGGCCGACCTCATCGTGCTCGCCGGCAACGTCGCCCTCGAGGACATGGGCTTTCACACCTTCGGCTTCGGCGGCGGACGCCCCGACAAGTGGGAGCCCGAGGAGGTCTACTGGGGTCCCGAGCGCGGCTGGCTCGACGATGAGCGCTACACCGGTGAGCGCGATCTGGAGAACCCGCTCGCGGCGGTCCAGATGGGCCTGATCTACGTGAACCCCGAAGGCCCGAACGGGAACCCGGATCCGCTTCTCGCCGCCAAGGACATCCGCGAGACCTTCGCTCGCATGGCGATGAACGACGAAGAGACCGTCGCCCTCATCGCCGGCGGCCACACCTTCGGCAAGACGCACGGCGCCGGACCTGCCGACAACGTCGGAGCCGAGCCCGAAGCCGCTCCCCTCGAGCAGATGGGTCTGGGTTGGAAGAGCACGTACGGCTCCGGTGTCGGCGGCGACGCCATCACGTCGGGCCTGGAAGGCGCGTGGAACAGCACGCCCACCACATGGGACAACAACTTCTTCTGGACCCTGTTCGCGTACGACTGGGAGCTCACCAAGAGCCCCGCGGGCGCACAGCAGTGGGTCCCGGCCGGTGGCGCGAGCTCCAGCAGCGTGCCGGATGCACACGACCCGGAGAAGCGTCACGCACCGGTCATGCTGACGACCGACCTCGCGCTGCGGTTCGATCCGATCTACGGCAAGATCTCGCAGCGGTTCCTGGACAACCCGCGTGAGTTCGCCGACGCGTTCGCCCGCGCCTGGTACAAGCTCACGCACCGCGACATGGGTCCGCTGGCCCGTTACCGCGGCAGCGAGGTGCCCGCCGAGAAGCTGATCTGGCAGGACGTCGTCGACGCCCCGGCCACCGTGATCGGCGACGCCGAGATCGCCGACATCAAGAAGCGCGTCCTCGCGTCGGGCCTGTCGGTCTCGCAGCTCGTGTCCACCGCCTGGGCCGCCGCGGCGTCGTTCCGCGGCAGCGACTACCGCGGCGGAGCCAACGGCGCCCGTGTCCGCCTCGAACCGCAGCGCAGCTGGTCGGTCAACGACCCGCAGGCTCTCGCCGAGGTGCTCCCGACGCTGGAGGCCATCGCCGAGGAGACCGGCGCATCGGTCGCCGACGTCATCGTCCTCGCCGGAGCCGCCGCGATCGAGAAGGCCGCGGCCGACGCCGGTCACGAGGTGACGGTTCCGTTCACTCCGGGCCGCGGTGACGCCACCCAGGATCAGACCGACGTCGGTTCGTTCACCGAGATGGAGCCCCGCTGGGACGGCTTCCGCAACTACGTCGGCGACGACGTCGACGTGCCCGCCGAGTTCCTCCTCGTCGACCGCGCCTACCTGCTGCAGCTCACGCCGCCGCAGATGGCCGTGCTCGTCGGCGGTCTCCGCGTGCTCGGGGCCAACCACGGCGACTCGTCGCACGGCGTTCTCACCGAGCGTCCCGGCGTCCTGTCGAACGACTTCTTCGTCAATCTCCTCGACATGGACGTCACGTGGACGGACCAGGGCGACGGCACCTTCGCGGGCGCCGACGCGTCGGGCGCGCAGAAGTGGACCGGCACCCGTGCCGACCTGGTGTTCGGCGCCAACTCGCAGCTCCGCGGCATCGCCGAGGTGTACGGAGCCGACGACGCCGGCCGCAAGTTCGTCGACGACTTCGTCGCCGCGTGGAACCACGTGGTGAACGCGGACCGCTTCGACGTCTGACATCCGCATCGACACGGGCCGGATCCTCATCCGAGGGTCCGGCCCTCGTCGTCGCGCGATGTGTCGCGCGCTACATTGACGGAATGAAACTCGGACTTCAGCTCGGATACTGGGGCGCGCAGCCCCCGCACAATCACGCCGAACTCGTCGCGGCCGCCGAACGGCACGGGTTCGACGCGGTCTTCACCGCCGAGGCCTGGGGTTCGGACGCGTACACCCCGTTGTCGTGGTGGGGTTCGACGACCGAACGGGTCCGGCTCGGGACGTCGGTCATCCAGTTGTCGGCCCGCACCCCGACCGCGTGTGCGATGGCCGCCATGACGCTCGATCACCTGTCGGGCGGCAGGCACATCGTCGGCCTCGGCGTCTCGGGACCACAGGTGGTCGAGGGCTGGTACGGACAGAAGTTCCCCAAGCCGCTCGCGCGCACCCGCGAGTACATCGACATCATGCGGCAGGTGTGGGCCCGTGAGGCGCCGGTGACGAGCGCGGGGCCGCACTATCCACTGCCGTTGTCGGGTGACGGGGTCACCGGGCTCGGCAAGCCGCTCAAGTCGATCGTCCACCCGCTGCGCCGGGACATCCCGGTGTACCTCGGAGCGGAGGGACCGAAGAACATCGCGTTGGCCGCGGAGATCGCGGACGGGTGGCTTCCGCTGTTCTACACACCCCGCCTGGCCGACCAGTACAACGAGTGGCTCGACGAGGGTTTCAACCGCCCAGGGGCCCGCACGACCCGGGAGACGTTCGAGATCTGCGCGACGGCGCAGATCGTCATCACCGACGACGCCCCGGCCGCCTACGAGGGCATCAAGCCGTTCCTCGCCTTGTACATGGGCGGCATGGGCAGCGAGGACACCAACTTCCACGCCGAGGTGTATCGGCGGATGGGATACGGCGACGTCGTCGACGAGGTCACGGCCCTGTTCCGGTCCGGCCGCAAGGCGGAGGCCGCCGCGATCATCCCGAACGAGGCGGTCGACGATTCGGCGATCATCGGCGACGAGGCGCACGTCCGCGAACAGATCGCGCGGTGGGAGGCCGCCGGGGTCACGACCATGCTCGTCTCCCCCGGTTCGGCCGCGGAGGTCGAGCGGTTGTCGCGACTCGTCACCGAGTGACCCGGCTCGCACACAAGATGAACGAAAAGTTAACACGCCGGGAATGAAAGTTGACGGGGACTTTCTGGTTGGTTACGTTGGTGTGGACTGAAGACAACGGAGGAGGACTCCACCATGCGAAACAACCGCACCAGTCCCACCATCGGTTCGACGATCCGCGGCTACGGCCGACGCATCAACAAGGCCATGAACATGAGCCACGCCGACCGCACCCAGCTGCAGCTGTCGAATTCGCCGGTATCGGTACTCGGCCCCCAGCAGCGCCGCCGCTGACGCGCCCCGCCACTGACGAAGGGCTCCGACCTCACCCGAGGTCGGAGCCCTTCGTCGTTCGTCGTGTCATCGTCGTTCGTCGTGTCATTCCGGGCGGGGAACGCCGCTCGTCAGGTGCCAGTAGCCGCATCGGCACTCGTAACAGCGCAACGACGGACGTGCGCGTGACGCGCGACTGATCGCGAGGATCGCGCCCATCACCGCCGGGTAGTCGTCGTAGGCGATCTTCTCCGGGGTCGGACAGGTGAACACGACCGCCGGGACGTCGCGACGACGACGCCGGGGACGCGCGTGCGCGGCCTCGGTGCGGTCTTCTATCCGGCGGTAGTACGCCTGGAGTTCGTCGTCGTCGAAGAGCGGCACGGACGGGTCATCCTCGGTCGTACCGAGGAAGCACCCGGTACACGCTCATGTCCTTCGGCACGCCCTTCGCGCGGAACCGGCGACGCTTGACCACGTACCGCTCGGCGTCGACGGCGGCGAGGGTGGCATCGCTCACGTACACCTCGCCCGCACCCGCGGCATCGCAGACGCGGGCGGCGATGTTGACGTCGACGCCGAGGAAGTCGTCCCCGACCGCGCGCGGCTCGCCGGTGTGGAGTCCGGCCCGCAGGGAGGGTCGGTGTCCCTCCACCGTGATCGCGGAGACCGCCTCACCGCATTCGTAGGCGGCCTCGATCGCCTGCGCGGCGTCGACGAAGACTGCCATCGTCCCGTCGCCGAGCGTCTTGACCACCTGACCGCCGCGACGCCGGATCACCCTGGCGCACGCGTCGTTCACCTGTTTGATCAGATCGAGGACAAGATCGTCACCGGCCCGCAGCGCCCAGGTGGAGAAGCTGACGAGGTCGGTGAACAGGATCGTCGCGGGCACCGGCGCGCTGTCCGGAGCCGGTCGACGGCGTTCGATGACGTTCTGCCACACGGCGACAGTCGCGAGGCCCAGCTCCCGGACGGCGCTCGGCCGGTCGGGACTGCTGTCGCCGATCATGCGGGCGAGCCGGTCCGACGTCCTGTCCGTCTTGGGCGAGATCGTCTCGCCGGGAGCCAGGCTCCGCGCGAACTTCGCTGC
This sequence comes from Gordonia spumicola, assembly GCF_009932475.1. Taxonomy (GTDB): domain Bacteria; phylum Actinomycetota; class Actinomycetes; order Mycobacteriales; family Mycobacteriaceae; genus Gordonia; species Gordonia spumicola. The sequence goes on along the minus strand of NZ_BJOV01000005.1, from coordinate 1,145,835 downwards.
CTTGAGGGCGGCCTCACTCGAGTCGGTTCGCGAGAGGAAGCTGTTCGCCCTGGACAGGGGCGACGACTCGGCGTCGTCCTGCGGCGGCTCAGCGCGAGGTGGTGTCACAGTGGACGAGTGTACTGCGTCAGCGCAGACGCTCCGCCCGGTCTGCCAGGCGCACCAGGTCCGCGGCCATGGCTCGCAGCGAGGGCACATCGGTGCCCTCGTCGAGCGCGGTTCGGATGTCCTCCGCGGCGCAGCGCAGCTCGAAGAGCCGGTCGCCGAGCGCTTCGGCCTCCGCGGCGTTGAGGATGAGCGCGTCGCCGGGAATAGCCGTGCCCTCCAGGAGCGTTCTCTGTTCGTAGGCCCGTTGCCTGCACGACCGTTTGCAGTACTTTCGCCGACGGCCGGTGTCGGAGTCGACCATCTCCCGGCCGCACCACGCGCATGCGTACGGCCGCTTGCGTGGCGACGTCTCCGACATGCCTACCCACGTTACGCCCCTCGTGAGAGGCGTCCCGCGCACCACTCGCGGGGGACGCGTAGAATAGTCGAACCACTGTCTGTTGAGAGGAACCATGAATGGCTGATCGAGTACTGCGCGGTAGCCGACTCGGAGCGGTGAGCTACGAGACCGACCGCGACCACGACCTCGCGCCGCGGCGGATCGTCCAGTACCGCACCGACAATGGTGAGATCTTCGACATCCCGTTCGCGGACGACGCCGAGATCCCGTCCAAGTGGCCGTGCAAGAACGGAATGGAAGGCACGATCCTCGAGGGCGCCGAGCCCGAGGAGAAGAAGGGCAAGCCGCCGCGCACCCACTGGGACATGCTGCTGGAACGCCGCTCCGAAGAGGAGCTCGAAGTGCTTCTCGCCGAACGCCTCGACCTGCTCAAGCAGCGCCGTCGCGGCGGCACCGCGTAGAACACCGACCGCGACGACTCAGGGCCCCGTCCCTCTCTCGATGAGAGGAACGGGGCCCTGTTCGTGATCTGGGGAAACGGGCGTCAGCGCTTGAACTTCGCCTTGCGGCCCTCGATGCCCCAGCGGGCCACCTTCAGGAACGATTCGGCGATGACGCCGCCGTCCATCTTCGACTCGCCGATGGCGCGTTCGGTGAATGTGATCGGCACCTCGCGGATGTCGAAGCCGGCCTGGATCGACCGCCACGCCAGATCGATCTGGAAGCAGTAGCCCGCGGAGTCGACCTGGTCGAGGCCGATCTTCTCGAGCACCTCGCGACGGAACGCTCGGTAGCCTGCGGTGATGTCCTTGATCTTCGAGCCGAGCGCCAACCGGGCGTACGTGTTGGCGCCCTTGGACAGCAGTTCGCGGCGCTTCGGCCAGTTGACGAGGGCTCCGCCGGGCACGTACCGCGATCCGATGACGAGATCGGCTCCGTCGTCGACCGCGTCGAACAGCCGATGTAGCTGTTCGGGGGCGTGACTGCCGTCGGCGTCCATCTCGACGATGACCGAGTAGTCGCGGCTCAGGCCCCACGCGAAGCCCGCGAGGTAGGCCTTGCCGAGCCCGTCCTTGGCGGTGCGGTGCAGTACGTGCACGCGCCCCGCGGCGTCGTCGGCCGCGATCTGGTCGGCGACGTCTCCCGTGCCGTCCGGGCTCGAGTCGTCGACCACCAGCACGTGCACGTCGGGCATCGCATCGAGCAGACGACCGACGATCAGGGGCAGGTTCTCGCGTTCGTTGAACGTGGGAATGACGACGAGGGCCCCCGCGCCCCGCTGTCCGATCACCTTCTGATCGCTACCGCTCATCGTGCTCCTTCTCGATCCCTCCGGCCGGTCGGCGTCGACCGGCGAACATGTCGAGGTTAGTCGCTCGCGTCAGCGCGTACAAAAACCCGAGCGCCATGACGAGGAGCACGACCCGCTCGGGCCACGGGCCGAGACTAACGGCCAGGGTCCTGCCGTCGCGCAATTCGAGGGCGCTCTGCAGCACCGCCGCTTCGAAGAGGCCGCTCTCGGCGATGACCGATCCGTCCGGCCGGATCAGTGCGCTCAGTCCGCTGGTGGAGACCACCGCCACACTGCGCCCGGTCTCGACGGCGCGGATCCGCGACATCGCCAGTTGCTGGCTGCTCATGTCGGTGAGTCCGAACGTCGCATTGTTGGTCGGCACGTACAGGAGCTGGGCTCCGTCGTCCACCGCCTGTCGCGGCGACCTGTCGAAGGCGACCTCCCAGCACGTCGACACACCCAGACGCACCGTGCCCTTCGCCGTTCGCACCGTGACGATCGCCGGTCCGGAACCTGGCTTGAAGTCGCCTGCGCGGTCGGCGTACGACGAGAAGTGCCGGAAGAAGCCGCGCCACGGGAGGTACTCGCCGAACGGTTGGATGATGTGCTTGTCGTAGCGGGCTGACGGTTCGTCGTCGGCCCGGCCGTCGCGGCGTCCCCAGACGAGGACCGAGTTGGTGGGCCGGCCGTCGTCGTTGGGGACGAGCGTGCCGAGGACGATCGGCGCGTCCACGGACGTGACGGCCTCCCGGATGAGTGCGGCGGCGTCCGGGTTGAGCGACGGCGGGATGTCGGAGGCGTTCTCCGGCCACAGCACGATGTCGGGCTGCGAGCGTTCGCCGTCGCGAACCTGCTGCGCCAGCCGCTCGGTCTCGTTGACGTGGTTGTCCAGCACGGCTCGTCGCTGCTCGTTGAAGTCGAGGCCGAGGCGCGGGACGTTCCCCTGGACGGCCGCGACCGTCACCGACGACGTCGCATGGGTGCCTGGGGCTCCGATCGCCGCGACGATCGCGCCGACGACGAGCAGGATCAGGGCGACGCCCGGTCCGACGGCGGGCCGCCACCGCCCACCGTCGCCGCGGCGCAGGTCGACGGCCGCGAGGACTCCCGACGCCAGCCCCGCACCCACGGCGGCGACGACGAACGACAATCCCGGCACTCCGACGAGCGAGGCCGACGGCAGCAGCAGTCCGGACGTCTGGCTGAATGCGGCCCGCCCCCACGGGAAGCCGCCGAACGGGAACGACGATCGGATCGTCTCGACGCCGACCCAGGCGATCGCGAACCAGAGCGGAGCCGCGCGCAGGCGCATCGTGACGGTCGCGATCGCGCCGAACAGCGCCAGGTAGAGCGCCATCACGACGGCCAACGCCAGCCACGGCAACGGTCCGACGTACTCGCCGATCCACGGGAGCAGCGGCACGAAGAAGGCGAGACCGAACACGAATCCGCACAGTGCGCCGACGCGGACCCGCGGACGTCCCAAGCGCAGCGCCGTGTACAGGAGGCCGAGGGACAGTGGAGCGAGGAACCACAGGTCACGCGGGGGGAACGCCGCGTACATCACCCCGCCGGAGGCGGCCGATGCGAGCGGTCGCCACGCCCACGCGGGCAGCGTCACGCGGTGGGCCGCTCGTAGATCGTGACCCCGCCCGCGACGGTTCGCACACATTCGGGCAGCCGTGCGCCCGGCGCGACGTCGGGCAGCGCGGGCACGCGCGAACGCGGATCGGTCGACCACCGCTGAACACCCGCGTGCGACGCCGCGACCACAAGATCGTCGACGTCCCAGACCGCGTAGTGCGCGGGGGCTCCGGGGACGAGCGTCCCGGTGAGACCGTCGTTGACTCCCCCGGCCCGCCATCCGCCCCTCGTGCAGGCGGCGAAGGCCGCGCGCGGTGAGATCGCGTTGGTCGGGGTGTGGTGGTGGGCCGCGGCGCGGATCGTCGCCCACGGATCGATGTCGCAGACCGGAGCGTCGCTCGAGAATGCCAGTGCGACACCGGCTTTCGCCAGCCCCGCGAAGTCGTTCAGGGAGCGAGCGCGATCGCCGAGCCGCTTCTCGTACAGTGCGTCGTCACCGCCCCACTCGTCGTCGAACAGCGGTTGCATGCTCGCGATCACCCCGCATCGGGCGAACACCTCGGCCTGTTCGGGAGTCACCATCTCGGCGTGCTCCAGACGATGCGCGCAGCGCGCGATGGCGGGTGTGCCGAGTTCGTCGGCGACCAGGGTCAGCGCCGCGGCCACGGCCGCGGTGGCACCGTCGCCGATGACGTGGAACCCGGCCTGGACGCCGGCGAGGGTCGTCGCGCGCAGGTGATTGGCGATGGTGTCCTCGTCGAGGTAGCTGACTCCGAACTCGCCCGGCGCGTCGCTGTACTCCTCGCGGAGCCACGCCGTGCGCGATCCCAGTGCCCCGTCGACGAACAGGTCGCCGCCGATGGCGTCGGCGCCCATCGCCGACACGACCGCCCGAGCCTCCTCCAGGGTGCTAACGGGCTGGCCCCAATAGCGTCGGACGCTCACCCCGTGATCGAGTTCGGCGAGCGACCGGAAGTCGTCGACCCCGCTGATGTCGGGTCCGCCGTTCTCGTGGACGACGACCACGCCGCGCGACGCCGCGTGGTCGAGGGCCCGGATCTGGGCACGGTGCCGTGCCTCGGGCGTGATGAGGGCTCGCGCCGCGGCCCGCACCCGATGGTGGGCGTCGGCGACGAGCGGCGCCTGCGCGTCGTATCCGGTCACGGCCTCGATCCCGTGGACCAGTTCACGCAACGCGCTCGACGCCGCGGCCGAGTGCTCGTCGATGCGAGCCAGATAGACGGGTTTGCCCGCCGCGACCCGGTCGAGGTCGGCCGTCGTCGGCGGCATGTCGTCGTCGAGCCGGTCGCCGGACCACGACGACGCATCCCACCCGAGTCCCCAGATGACGTCGTCGTCCGACGACGCCGCGTACTCGGCGAGTCGGTCAAGGCAGTCGGTTCGGCTGGTGGCGGTCGTCAGATCGAGGCCGACAAGGCGCAGGCCCATGTCCGTGAGGTGGACGTGCGAATCGACGAACGCGGGCGCCACGAAGTGACCGTCGAGGTCGACGATCTCGGCGTCGGGATGCAACGCCCGCCCCACGTCGTCGGTGCCGACCCAGACGACGGTGCCGTCCGTGACGGCGAATGCGGTGGCATCGGGGACGGCCGGTGAGGAGTAGACGACTCCTCCGACCAGAAGCTGTGTGGTCACACCGTCGATTGTGTCAAAGGGTCGTCGGTGTGCGCCGTCACGGCCGGGTGAGCGGCGGCTGCGGCAGGCTCGGCAGATCGACGTAGACGGTGCCGTCGGGACGACGCGGTGTCAGGTCGACCACGTCGGACGTCTGATCGATCACATCGCCTTCGACGGTCCCGTCGACGTACCGGCCGCCGACTCCGCCGGGCACTCCGGCCATGATGAGCGATGTGCGTCGCGCGATGCCGCGGTCGATCACCGGATGCAGGGCGCTGCGCACCGGCCGGGTCATGAGCGCGAGGCCGACGATCGTCGACACGACGCCGGGCAGGATGGTGAACACGGCGGCGCCCGCGAACAATGCGGTGTCGGACGCGGGTTCACCGTCGGTCGGTTCACGGCGCGAGGCGCGTCGGAGGTCGGAGACGAGGCCCCGCGCACGCCGCCCGAGGACTGCGAATCCGATCGCCGCGGCGCCCAATGTGATCAACAACGCCCACCCGAAGCCGAGGAAGTACGTCAGGGCGGCGAACGCCGCGATCTCCACGACGAGGTAGCCCGCAAGTAGAAGCCTGATCATGTCCGTGTTCTCTCTCCGTCGGAGGTTGACGTGTTCGTCATGTTCAACGTCTACTCCCCCGACAAAGTTCCTTCTCACCCGTTCGAGTCGGACCGCTCCTCGATGTCGCCCTCGGCGTCGAGGTACACGCGGCGCAGTTCATCGAGGAGTTCCGCGGGCGGTTCATGCCACATATCGCGTTCGACGGCCTCCAGCAGACGTTCGGAGATCGCGTGCAGAGCCCACGGGTTGGACTGCTGCAGGAAATCGCGGTTCGTCTCGTCGAGCACGTACTGCTCCGTGAGCTGCTCGTACATCCAGTCGGCGACGACGTCGGTCGTGGCGTCGTAGCCGAACAGGTAGTCGACGGTCGCCGCCATCTCGAACGCACCCTTGTATCCGTGACGGCGCATCGCCGACAGCCATCTCGGGTTGACCACACGGGCGCGGAACACGCGTGAGGTCTCCTCGTGCAGTGTCCGCGTACGAACCGCGTCCGGACGCGTCGAGTCGCCGATGTAGGCCTCCGGGTTCTCCCCGGTCAGCGCTCGGACGGTCGCGACCATGCCGCCGTGGAACTGGAAGTAGTCGTCCGAGTCGGCGATGTCGTGCTCTCGCGTGTCGGTGTTCTTCGCGGCGACGGCGATGCGCTTGTAGGCCGAACGCATGTCCTCGACGGCGGCGACGCCGTCGAGGTCGCGCCCGTACGCGTAACCTCCCCACTCGGTGTAGACGGCCGCGAGGTCCTCGTCGGTCCGCCACTGCTTGGAGTCGATGAGCTGCAGCAGTCCGGCTCCGTACGTGCCGGGCCGCGAGCCGAACACGCGTGTCGTCGCGCGCCGGGCGTCGCCGTGCTCGGCGACCGCCGCACGGGCGTGCGCGGCGACGAAGTTGCGGTCGGCAGGCTCGTCGGCGCCGGCCGCCAGGCGCACCGCGTCGTCGAGCATCGTCACGACGTGCGCGAACGCGTCCCGGAAGAATCCCGAGATGCGGATCGTCACGTCGATGCGCGGACGTCCGAGCTCCTCGAGCGGGACGAGTTCGAGGCCGGTGATGCGCCGGGACATCTCGTCCCACACGGGTGCGACACCGAGCAATGCGAGGATCTCGCCGACGTCGTCACCGGACGTGCGCATCGCGCTGGTCCCCCACACCGAGAGCCCGACGGACGCGGGGTACTCGCCGTGATCGGCGACGTAGCGGTCCACCAGCGAGTCGGCCATCGCCCGTCCCGTCTCGAACGCGAGCTGGGACGGGACGGCCTTCGGGTCGACGGAGTAGAAGTTCCGGCCGGTCGGCAGCACGTTGATCAGGCCGCGCAGCGGCGAGCCGCTCGGCCCCGACTCGATGAAGCCGCCGTCGAGCGCGTGAAGCACCTGATCGATCTCCCGGCTCGTCTGGCGCAGTCGCGGCACCACTTCGCGGGCGGCGAACGACAGGATCTCACCGACCTGCTGCGGATGTCCGGTGGCGGCAGCGGCGACGGCGGCGTCGGACCAGTCGTCGGCGGCGCAGGCGGACACCAGGTCGCGGGCGATCCGCTCGACACGGTCGACCTCACCGCGCGTCGAGTCGTTCTCCACGAGGCCGAGCGCTTCCCGGAGACCAGGCGACGACTGCGCGCCGCCCCACAGTTGACGGGCGCGAAGCATCGCGAGCACCAGGTCGACCTCGGTGGCCGCGTCCGGAGCCTGCCCGAGCACGTGGAGGCCGTCGCGGATCGCGGCGTCCTTGATCTCGCACAGCCAACCGTCGACGTGCAGCAGCATGTCGTCGAACACGTCCTCGTCGGGACGCTGAGCCAGTCCGAGGTCGGCGTCCATCTTCGCGGCGGTCAGCAGCGTCCAGATCTGTTGCCGGATGGCCGGGAGTTTGCCCGGGTCGAGTGCGGAGATGTTCGCGTGCTCGTCCAACAGCTGTTCCAGGCGCGAGATGTCGCCGTACGACTCGGCACGCGCCATCGGCGGGATCAGGTGATCGACGAGTACCGCGTGGGCACGTCGCTTGGCCTGTGTGCCCTCACCCGGATCGTTGACGAGGAACGGGTAGATCAACGGGAGGTCGCCGAGGGCCGCGTCGGTGCCGCAGTCGGCCGACATGCCGAGCGTCTTGCCCGGCAGCCATTCGAGGTTGCCGTGCTTGCCGACGTGGACGACGGCGTCGGCGCCGAAACCCCACCCGTCGGTGTCGGCCCGCGATGCGAGCCAGCGGTAGCTCGCCAGATAGTGGTGACTGGGCGGCAGATCGGGATCGTGGTAGATCGCCACCGGGTTCTCGCCGAAACCCCGCGGCGGCTGGACGAGCAGGACGACATTGCCGAAGGTCATCGCGGCGATCACGATGTCACCGTCCGGATTCGTCGACCTGTCGACGAACAGTTCGCCGGGCGGCGGCCCCCAGTGCTCGGTGACCGACTCGCGCAGACCGGTGGGCAGGGTGTGGAACCAGCGCGTGTAGTCGGCCGCGCTGACCCGGATCGGATTCGCCGCCAACGCGTCCTCCGTCAGCCAGTCGGCGTCCTGGCCTCCCGCGTCGATGAGCGCGTGCATCAGCGCGTCGGGATCGTCGTCGGCGGGCGTGGCGCCGAGGCCCGGCACGTCGTCGGCCACCTCGTAGCCTGCCTCGCCCAAAGCGCGCAACAGGTGGACGAGGCTGCGCGGCGTGTCCAGGCCGACGGCGTTGCCGATCCGTGCGTGCTTGGTCGGATACGCCGACAGCAGCAGCGCGATCCGGCGGTCCGCGGGCGGCAGATGACGCAGACGGGCGTGCCGGACCGCGATGCCTGCGACACGTGCGCAGCGTTCGACGTCCGGCGCGTAGTGCGGCAGTCCGTTGTCGTCGAACTCCTTGAACGAGAACGGCACCGTGATGATCCGCCCGTCGAACTCGGGCACGGCGACCTGACTCGCCACGTCGAGCGGGGACACGCCGTCATCGGTCGACGCCCAGTCGTCCCGCGACGACGTCAGGCACAGGCCCTGCAGGATCGGGATGTCGAGCGCCGCTAGCCGCTCGACGTTCCAGGCCTCGTCGTCGCCGCCCGCAGCCGCGGTCGCGGGAGTGGTGCCGCCCGCCGCGAGCACGGTCACGATCAGCGCGTCGAACGTGCCGAGGTGCGCGATGAGGTCGTCGTCCGCGGCGCGCAACGACGCGCAGAACACGGCCTCGGCCCGTGCGCCGTGTCCTTCGATCGCGGTGCAGAGCGCATCGACGTACTCGGTGTTTCCGGCGAGATGCTGGGCCCGGTAAAAGAGGACCCCGATGCGCATCTCGACTCCGCTCGAGGGGCAGGACGGGGTGCGTTCCAGGACTCCCCAAGAAGGGGTCTCGACCGGTGCCGCGAAGCCGAGGCCGGTGAGCAACACGGTGTCCGACAGGAAGTCGTGGACGGCCGCGAGGTTGGCGTGTCCGCCCGCGACGAAGTAGCTGTGCGCCTGGGCGGCGACACCGGTCGGCACCGTCGACAGCGCCATCAGGTCCGGGTCGGGGTTGAGCTCGCCGGACAGCACCACCACCGGAATGCGGTGGGCGAGAACGGCGTCGAGACCGTCCTCCCACGCGCGGCGACCGCCGAGGATTCGGACGACGACGAGGTCGGCGCCGTCGAGGAGCCCGGGGATCTCGTCGAGCAGGATGCGGCTCGGGTTCGCCACCCGATAGTCGGCGCCGCAGGTGGCTGCGGTGCGCAGGTCGGTGTCGGACGTGGACAGCAGCGTGATCACGGCGTACTCCTCGCCGGGAATACGCGCCCGGCATCGTGGGGACGGCCGAGGCTTCTCGGCCTGACGACGTGGGTCTGGCTCGGACCGGCGTCATGGACACCGATTCCTCACAGTGGCGCGACCGCGCCGGATTCACACCGGCTTCCACATCGAGTTCGCCGCCAATCGTAGCCACCCCGGCAGACCACTAGGCTGAACGGGTGAGCATTCCCGCAGACCGCTGCCCCGGCGTCTTCCGGACCCATCAGGCCGCGGACGGTGCGCTGGCCCGCATACGGGTGCCCGGTGGAGTGATCGAGCCCGATGCCCTCGATGCGCTCGCACTGGCGGCCGCCGAGTTCGGCGACGGCACGATCGAACTGACGGTCCGGGGCAATCTGCAGGTCAGGGGTATCGCCGAGAACGACGTCGCGGCGTTCGCCGAGGCCATGATCGCGGCGGGCCTCGCGTCGGATTCCGACCACGACCGCGTGCGCAACGTGATCGTCTCGCCGTTCAGCGGCCGGGTCGGTGGGCTCGCTGATCTGCGGCCACTCGCGGATGCGCTCGTCGACGCCTTGGTCGCCGCCGACTGGTCGTCGTCGTTGTCGGGACGGTTCTGGTTCGGATTCGACGACGGCCGCGGCGACGTCCTCGCCAGGACGACGGACGTCGCGGGGGTCGCGGTGAGTGCGGATCACGCCGTCGTCGTGGTCGGCGGCTCCCACGTCGTGGGCGTCGTGCCGCTGCACGACCTGCCCGATCGGATGGTCGCCGTGGCCCGGGCGTTCCTCCGGGTCGCCGACGGCGCATGGAGAGTCGCCGACCTCGACGAGGACCGCCGCACGGCGTTCCTCTCCACCCTCGAGACGAAGGCCCACCATCACCTCCCGGCGTCCCGCCATCCCGAGCCCCGCGTCGGATGGTTCGACCAGACCGATGGGCGCGTGATGCTCGGCGCGGTCGTGCCGTTCGGCAATCTCACCGCCGAGCAGGCCAGGTACGCGGCGGCGATCGGAGTTCCGGTGTCGGTCACGACCGAACGAGAGATCCTGATCAGCGACCTCGATGAGGCGGTGGCCGAGACCGTCGTTCGAGTGCTCGCTCCGCTCGGCTTCGTGTTCGACTCGCGCTCGCCGTGGACCACGCTCACCGCATGCACCGGATCACCCGGCTGCGCGAAGTCGGCCGCCGACGTCCGGACCGCCTTGCGCGAACACGTCACAAGCCTCGACCCGGATGCGGACGCGCCGCCGCACGAGCATTGGGTCGGATGCGAACGAGGCTGTGGATCACCGTCCCGGACCCATGTCCGCGTCCTGGCGTCCGCCGACGGCACCCGTCGAAACGTCGAACGGCCTCGCCCGTGAACGTGGCGACGCAGGCCTCCCTTCCGCTCCTTGGGCGAGAAGCCCTCCGTCCGCTCGCGTCGCGCTCCGAGCGCCGTCAGTGACCGGCAGTCCGGCGGAAGGCGCAACACCTGGTCAGAACGGGGGCATCTCGTCTGCCGACGGGCAGCCCGGAGTGCGGGGTGCTCCTTCCCGCTTGCGGCGGTTGTAGGCCCGCATCCGCATCCGGTACCGGTGCTTCGCCTCGGTCCGGGACCGCGGACGCCCCGGGTCCGATTCGACTCGCGGTCGCGACGCGGTCGGCGCGTCGTCGTGCGCACAGGGCACCAGACCGAGTTCGGGCAGCAGCCAGTGATTCAGCGCCCGCGACCGGACGGTGATCCCTTCAGGAGTCGTGACCTCGGTCCAGATCACCCCGTTCGCATCCACGATCTGATCGTCGAGCCAGCCGTCGACGAAGGTCTTCAACCCATGATGGAACCGACACTTCGGATTGAGATTGCACGGACACGTCGGACCACCCGCGGACGGATCACCGTGGTTGTACTCGGTCACGTGGTCGAGGTCGCAGCGGTAGGCCGGCATGTCACAGCCGGGGTGGGTGCACCTGCCGTGCACGGCGCGCACGAGGGTGTCGCACGCCGCGGTCGGCCGGTACCCGTTGCTCGGCTGCGACGCCCCGCCGAGCAGATCGGTGACGTCGAGGTCCCGGATCACCGTGTCGGCGTCGGCAGCGATGTCCCGGACGTGGTCAGCGGTGATCGGACCGAACCCGTCCAGATAGGCCGGGACATCAGACTCCCCGGTCAGCGACTCACGCCGAGCCACCACATGCAGCACCACAGTCGCCAGACGAGCAGCGACCTCAACCCCTTCACGCGACGGGCAGTCGTCGTTCTCGCACTCGCACGCGAAGACCTTCCCGGTCAGCAGTGCGATCACCGCATCCGACCGGCGGACGGCCTTACCGCGCGGATCGTCCGCGCACACACCGGCGATCACGGCGTCGATGGAGTCCTTCGCCAACCGCACGTCCTCGACCGTGGCGGTCACCCGCAGGTCGGCCAGAGTCCCGTCGGCGGGCTCCACCACGACCTTCTTGCGCGGCTTGGCGGCGGCCTCCCGCGCCGCCTGCGCAGCATCGACATCATGTTCAGCGACAACAGCAGCGACGATCTCGGTCACCCGCGGCCCGGTCAGATTGCCTGCGGTGCGGAGTCGGTCGGCGGTCATCGACGTCGATCACCGCGAGGACATCGGCGTCGATGACCGCGGCGACCTGATCGAGCGCCAGACGAAACTGCGTGGGCGTGAGCAGACCCCCACGCAGCAGCAGTCCGATCGCCGGCACACGTTCCATGCAGGAGACGGCCTCGTCGACGAACTTCTCACCCGTGTACTGACGGACACCGCGGACGGTCGCATACGACGCGGCGACCTGGCACAGCGGGTCGTACAGGTTCGTGAACGCGCCGTTGCCGCAGACCTGGTCGAGACGGCGTTGGTACACGCGGTAGATCGCCTCGTACTGATCCCACAAGACCATGCCCTGAAACAGGTCCCCGCGGGCGGCGAACATCATCAACGCCGCATCGGCGGCATCCGAGCCTTCGGCGAGATCGGGAATGACCATCCGGATGTGCAGCATGCCATCTTCGACGGTGAGCGTGGCCCCGGACTGATCGGCGAGCGTGGTGTTCATATCAACCCCCTTGATCGAACGTACTTTCGATTCTAGTCCGGCATTCCGGTGGGGTCAATAGGGCTTTTGCCCAACGTCTCGACTGCGCTCGACGAACCGAGGGAAGCGTCTCGACTGCACTCGACGGGGGGTGGGAACGACGGCCTTGATCCCGGGGTCCTCGGCAGGAGATCGCGGTTCGGACAGCATCGCTATTGACCTTCACGTGGGTCGAGGCTTGATGATGGGCGCGTGGACGATTCCGAACTCATGGCGATCGGCGCTTTCGCTCGACGGACCGGCTTGACCGCGAGCGCACTGCGCTTCTACGCCGACGCAGGTCTGCTCGTGCCGGCGTGGACGGATCCCTCGTCCGGGTACCGCTTCTATGCGATCGAGCAAGTCGGTCGCGCGCAGTTGGTCCGCCGCCTGCGGGACGTCGACATGCCACTGCCTGCCGTCGCCGAGGTGCTCGACGCCGGGCCGGAGGACGCGGCCCGACTCGTCGACGACCACATCGGTCGCGTCGTGGCCGCGGCACGCGCGGCGGCCGACCGCGGCAGGGAGATCACGGCCGATCTCGGACACCCGATGCCGACGACCTCACCGAATTCGTTGACCGTCAACGGGCCGGTGACCGCAGCGGCGATCGATCAGGTGCTGACGGCCACCGCGAGCGACGGCCTTGTGCCGGTCCTCGGCGGCGTGCGATTCGACGCCGAGTCGACCGGAGTCACGATCACCGCGACCGATCGATATCGACTCGCCACCAGAACGCTGCCCACACTGGAGCCGACGAACGCCGGATGGTCCGTCACCGTCGACGGCGACGACCTCCGACTCTGTCTCAACGACCTGCGGCGGTCGCCTCGGGCGCACATCGAGGTGACGTCGCACGACATGCGGATCGGCTCGGACACCCGCGGCCACAGCCGATGCCGCCTGATCGACGAACCGTTTCCGGACCATCGCGGCATGGTGGACGCGCTCCCCGCGGTGACGACCCGAGTGGCCGTCGCCGTGTCGGCGATCCGGCGATCGCTGGAAGCGACGACGGCGGACCTCGTCGGCTTGCGCGTCGGCCGGGCCCACGTCGAGTTCTGCGGGTGGGCACCTGAGTACACCGAGACGATCGATGCGACCGTCGACGGCGAACCGGCCGACGTCTGGTTCGAACTGAGAACGCTGTACCCGGCCGTGAGCTCCGCGATCGGAGCCGACCTGCTGATCGACCTCCGCGGTCCGGACATGCCCGCCACGATCCGTTCAGCGGACGGCGGCGACCTGACCACCCTCGTCATGCCGACGCGACCACCGGCCGACGACTCGATCCACCCCCTCCGACAGGACATCCGATGACCACTCCAGAGACAGACCGCACGATGACCGCGATGACCGACGCGGTGATGCGGGGACGGACCGGCGACGTCGACGGTGCACGCGCCGACCTTCTGTCCATATGGGCTGGCATCGGTCCCACCGGCGACGCGTTCCATCGATGCACCCTGGCCCACTACCTCGCCGACCTGTACCCCGATCCCGCGCTGTCGCTCGTATGGAACGTCCGCGCGCTCGACGCGGCGGACGCGCTGACCGACCAGCGGGTGGCCGAACACACCACCGGCGTCACGGTCGCCGGCTTCTACCCCTCGCTCCACCTCAATCTCGCCGACGACCTACGGCGCCTGGCGTCGTTCGACGCGGCCCGCGAACATCTGTCTGCGGCCCGCGCCGCGTCTCCCGAACTCGGATCGGACGGATACGGGACGATGATTCGGCGGGCGATCGACGAGGTCGGCGTCGCCGTCGACGCCCGCGACACGGCGCCCCGACCGTCGGCCCCGGGCCCGTCGTGATCCGGCGGGATCGGACGGCGCACCCACGAGGGCGCCCCGGCGCGGCCACTCAGTAGTGTCGAACGCACTATGACCGACTACATCCGAGACGGCGCGGAGATCTATCGCCAGTCATTCGCAACGATCCGCGCGGAGTCGGATCTGGCCCGCTTCCCCGCCGACGTCGAACCGGTGGTCGTGCGCATGATCCACGCATCCGGGCAGACGGACCTGGTGGACGACGTGGCCTTCTCCCCCGGTGTCGCCGCCGCCGCCCGCGACGCACTCCGGGCGGGTGGACCGATCCTGTGCGACACCAACATGGTCGCGTCGGGCGTCACCCGTCTACGACTGCCAGCCGACAACGATGTGCGCTGTCACCTGCGTGAACCCGGGATCTCCGAGATCGCCGAGCGGATCGGCAACACCCGCACGGCGGCGGCCCTCGAATTCTGGCGCGACGATCTCGCACGGTCGGTCGTGGCGATCGGCAACGCGCCCACCGCGCTGTTCGCCCTGCTCGACCTGATCGACGACGGATGGCCGCGGCCCGCGGCGATCATCGGCGCACCCGTCGGATTCATCGGTGCGGCGGAGTCGTGCGCGGCGCTCGCCGCCCGCACGGACATCGAGTTCATCACCGTCACCGGCCGCCGCGGAGGGTCGGCGATCACGGCGGCGGCGATCAACGCACTCGCGAGCCCAGTCGAATGAGAGACGGTCGAATGAGCGGCAAACTGTGGGGTGTCGGGCTGGGACCCGGCGACTCCGAACTGGTGACCGTCAAGGCGGCGCGCGTGATCGGCGACGCCGATGTCATCGCCTTCCACTGCGCGCGGCACGGCAACTCGATCGCCTTGTCGGTGGCGCAGCCGTATCTCCGCGAAGGCCAGATCCACGAGCGTCTCATGTATCCGCTGACCGTGGAGACCACCGATCATCCCGGCGGCTACGCGGGCGCGATGGCCGACTTCTACACCGAGAGCGCCGCGCGGCTGGCCGAGCATCTCGATGCGGGGCGGACCGTCGTCGTGCTCGCCGAGGGCGACCCGCTGTTCTTCAGCTCGTACATGCACATGCACAAGCGGCTCGTCGACCGGTTCGACGCGGAGATCGTCCCCGGTGTCACCTCGGTCAGCGCCGCGTCGGCCGCTGTCGGCATCCCTCTCGTCGAAGGTGAAGAGACCCTGACCGTGTTGCCCGGCACCGCGGAGCCGGGTGAGCTCGTCGCGCACATGCGGTCGGGTGAGGCGCTCGCCGTGATGAAGCTCGGTCGCACGTTCACCAAGGTCCGCGACGCCCTGGCCGCCTCGGGCAGGCTGGACGAGGCGTGGTACGTCGAACGCGCGTCGACCGATCGTCAGAGGGTCGAACGCGTCGTGGACGTCGACCCGGAGACGGTGCCGTACTTCTCCCTCATCGTGGTCCCGGGCAGGCGCAACAATCCGTATGCGGGACGACAGGACGCCCCGGTCGGCGAGGTCGTCGTCGTCGGCCTCGGACCGGGTCCCGTCGACCAGACGACACCGCAGGTCGCGGCGGAGATCGCGGCCGCGACCGACCTGGTCGGGTACACGACCTACCTGCGTCGGGTGACTCCTCGGCCCGGGCAACGGGTCCACGCCAGCGACAACCGCGTCGAGGCGCAGCGGGCGGAGTTCGCCCTCGACCTCGCGTCCCGGGGCGCACGTGTCGTCGTCGTGTCGTCGGGCGATCCCGGCGTGTTCGCGATGGCGTCCGCGGTCATCGAGGTCGCCGCCGAACCCCGCTGGCACGGCGTGCCGGTTCGGGTGACGCCGGGAGTGAGCGCTGCACACGCGGTCGCGGCCGCCGCGGGCGCACCGCTGGGCCACGACTTCGCGGTCATCTCGCTGTCGAACATCCTCAAACCCGGTGCGGTGATCGAGGGCCGCCTACGACACGCGATCGCGGCGGACCTCGCCATCGCGATCTACAACCCGGCGTCGTCCAAGCGGACCGAACAGGTGCTGCGGCTCAAGGAACTGCTCACCGAACTCGTGCCTGCGGATCGTGTCGTGATCGCGGGCCGCGACGTCGGCGGCCCCGGCGAACGGATCACGGTCACGACCGCCGCGGACTTCGATCCGTCGACCGTCGACATGCGCACGCTCCTCGTCATCGGATCGTCGACGACGACCGCTGTGTCGCGCACGGGCGGCGACCTCGTGTTCACACCGAGGCACTACGGCTGATTCAATACCGCGCGCGAGTCGCGTCGACTCCGCAGCCATGACACGGCCTCGTCGACGGTGGAGACGCGCCGGATTCCGTCGGACTCTCCCGGGCGATCGACGACGATCACCGGCAGCCCGAGTTCGCGGGCGGCGGCCAGCTTCGCCGATGTCAACGACCCGCCGCTGTTCTTCGTGACCACGACGTCGATCCGGTGCCGCCGCATCAGGTCGAGTTCGCCGTCGAGCGTGTACGGGCCGCGTGAGCGCAGCACCTCGTGGTGTGGCGGCAGGACCCGCTCGGGCGGATCGACCACCCGGATCAGGAACCACGAGTCCGCGACGTCGGCGAACGCCGACACGTCCTGACGACCGGTGGTGAGGAAGACGCGCCGCCCGCCCACGACGCCTGCGGCCGCCTCGATGGTCGGAACCCGCGTCCAGGCGTCGCCGGGCTGCTCGATCCATTCGGGTCGGGTGAGCCGCAGATGAGGTACGCCGGCGTCGGCCGCGGCGGTGTACGCGTTCGGGGTGATCCGCGCGGCGAACGGGTGCGTCGCATCGACCACGGCGCGAACGTCGTTGTCCCGCATGAACTCCGCCAGTCCGTTCCGGCCGCCGAAGCCGCCGATGCGCACGTCCCCGACGGGTAGGCGCGGCGACGCGACGCGGCCTGCGAGCGAACTCAGGACGTCGACGCCGTCGTCGACGAGGGCCTTCGCGAGAGCCCGCGCCTCCCCCGTCCCGCCGAGGATCAAGACGTCAGCCATCGGTGCGCAGCTTGGTCATGCGGGCCTGCGAATACAGGTAGCTGTCGACCAGATCCGGGTGCGCGGCACCGTCGAGGGCCCGACCGATGAAGATCACCGCGGTCTTCGTGATCCCCGCTCCCGCGAGCGCTGCGGGGAGATCGGCGAGCCGCGCGCGCACTATCCGCTGGTCCGCGCGCGAGGCGAAGGCGACCGTCGCCGTGGGACAGTCCCAGCCGTAGTGGTCGACGAGGTCGGCGACGATCTGCTCGGTCCGGTGCGCCGCGAGGTGCAGTGCGAGTGTGACACCCGTGCTGGCGAGCGAGGCGAGGTCCTCCCCCGGCGGCATGTCGGTCGACAGCGTCGACACCCGCGTGATGAGAAGGCTCTGGCCGACGCCGGGGACAGTCAGTTCGGAGTCCAGCGCCGCCGCCGCGGCCGCGAACGCGGGGACCCCTGGCACGAGCTCGTACGGTATGTCGAGGGACCGCAGGCGCGCGAGTTGTTCGGTGAGCGCCGAATACAGCGAGAGGTCGCCCGACGCCAGCCTGGCGACGTCGTGGCCCGCGGCGTGGGCCTTGGCGATCTCGGCGACGATCTGCGTCAACGGCATGCGCGCCGTGTCGATGGCGACGGCGTCGTCCGGGAGTCGTTCCAGCAGTCCGGCGGGCACCAACGACCCGGCGTACAGGCAGGTACGGCACTTCCCCAACAGGTCGGCTCCGCGCACGGTGATCAGATCGGCGTCGCCCGGACCCGCACCGATGAAGTAGACGGTCATGCGGTGGCCTCTCCCTTGACGACGTTCCACTGGACGATCGGCAGGGCGGGCCGCCATGCCGTCGACCTCCCGAGTGGTGCGGCCCGGTCGATGCTCACCCGGATGAGGTCGCCGCCGTGTGCGGCCGCGGCGTCGACGAGGAGTCGTTCGGTCTCGAGCGTGACGGCGTTCGCGACGAGTCGTCCACCGTCGGCGAGGGCGCTCCACACGGCGGCGAGCACCTCGGCGGTCATGCCTCCACCGATGAACACGGTGTCTGGTGTCGGCGCGCAGGCGAAGGCGTCGGGTGCCCCCGAACGGACTTCCAGGCGGTCGCCGACGCCGTGACGACGGGCGTTCCGGGCGACGGTCGCGGCCCGGCCGGGATCCGACTCGAAGGCGATCACCCGCCCGGTCCGCAGCTGCCGGAGCCATTCGATCCCGATGCTGCCCGAGCCCGCACCGACATCCCACAGGAGACGTCCCTCGGCGGGTGCAAGGGCGCTCACGGTCAGGGCGCGGATCGGCTGCTTGGTGATCTGGCCGTCGTTGGCGAACTCGGCGTCGGGCAGTCCGGGGGCGCGCGGCACGGCGGGACCGACACACTCGAGGGCGATCACGTTCAGCGCGGGCGAACCGTCGTTCCATTCGTCGGCGCGACCGGTGACGCGCCGTTCGTCGTGCGCGCCGAGGTTCGCGAGGACGGTGATCGTCGACGCGCCGAAGCCGAGGCCGCACAGCAGGTCTGCGACCAGTGCAGGGGTGGTCCCATCCTTCGACAGGATCAGCAGCCGGGCCCCATCGGCGAGGTGGAGTCGTACCGTCTCGACGGGCGCGGTCACCAGACTGACGACGGTCGATGCCGCGAGGTCCCAGCGCAGGCGTGCCGCCGCGAGCGACACGCTCGACGGCGACGGGAACACCGTGACGCGCTCGGAGCCGGCCATGCGCACCAGACTCGACCCGATGCCGTGGAACATCGGGTCACCGCTGGCGAGGACATGGACGTCGTCGACCGAGGTCGCGACGAGGTCGGCGAGATGCTCGGACATCGGGCTGCGCCACGCTCGACGGTCGGCTGCGACATCGGACGGCACCAGATCGAGTTGTCGGGCGGAACCGTAGATCACCCGGGCCCGCGCGAGCTCGTCTCGAGCGCTGCGCGACAGCGACGCCCACCCGTCTGCTCCGACGCCGACGACGACGAATCGGCCGGTCACCGCGGCATCCGCCGCCAGATCGCTCTCGGCACGAACCTGCTCGCGAACGCGACCGCGCGCAGTCTGCCGGGGATCCACACCTCGCGTCGGCCTCGGCGGTAGGCGGCCGCAACGGCGTCTGCCACCTGATCCGGTGTCAACGACATCGGCGCGGGCGAAACACCCGATTCCATCAGGTCCTTGGTCATCGCGCCGATCACGAAGCCGGGTCGCGCGAGCAGAATCCGGACTCCGGTGCCGTGCAGCGAATCCGAGAGACCGCTCGCGAAGCCGTCGAGGCCGGCCTTCGTCGAGCCGTACACGTAGTTCGCCTTGCGCACCCGCACGCCCGCGATCGACGAGTAGACGACGATCGTTCCGGACTTCTGCTCGCGCAGCGCGTTCGCCACGAGGGTGATGACACTGATCTGCGCGTAGTAGTCGGTGTGCGCGATCTGGAGGGCGTGCTCGACGTCGGTCGCCGCGCGTTCGGCGTCGCCGAGGATGCCGAACGCCACGATCACCGCTTCGACCGTGCCGTGATCGGCGAAGATCTGGTCGACGACGGCCGGATGCGACGCGGTGTCGTCGGCGTCGAAGGCGACCGTGTGGACGGCGGTCGCTCCGGCTGCCAGCAGGACGCGACTCTCGACGGTCAGGTCGTCGGGCCTGCGCGCTGCCAGGACGACGCGGTTGCCGGAGACGAGTCGGGCAGCGGTGGCGACGCCGATCTCACTGCGTCCGCCGAAGAGCACGATGGTTCCCACGTCCCCCAGTATTCCAGCCGCGACTCGGCTCCGGTGTGTCGGACTACTGTCGACGCATGACCCGAACCCTCGCCGACCTCAGCCAGGCGGCCGACGACTTCCTCGCCGAATATCAGCTCGCCACACTCGCCACCCTCCGGGCCGACGGCACCCCGCACGTCTGCCCGGTCGGATTCACGATCGACCGGGAGGCCGGCGTCGCCCGGGTCATCACATCGGGCGGAAATCAGAAGGCGCGCAACGCCGAACGCGGAGGCCGCGCGGCGCTCACCCACGTCGACGGGGCGCGGTGGCTGACCTTGGAGGGCACCGCGCGCGTGTTGCGCGATGCGGCATCGGTCCGCGACGCGGAGGACCGGTATGAAGCGCGGTACCGGAAGCCCCGCGCCAACCCCGCACGCGTCGTCATCGAGGTGACGGTGACCCGGGCGATGGGCTCGGCGTCGATGTTCGTGTGACGAGGGGACGCTACAGCGTCAGATTCCATTCCAACGCCGTGGAGAGACGGCCGACGCTGGCGTCGATCCCGAGTTCGGCGACGAGCGCGCGCAGGCCGTCGGCGTCGTCCGGTTCCGACGGCAGCCGATCGTCGGAACGACTCGGGACGGTGTCGGCGTCCGTGCGGACGGCCACCACGGTGCGGGCGGCGGCGAGATAGTCCTTCGACGCCTGGATCGAGTTCCGAGCGCGCGCGGCCATCGTCGAATCCGGCTGGTAGGCGGCAGCCTCGAGAGTGTCAAGGTCGCCGTAGGCGGTGATCAGTTTGGCCGCGGTCTTCTCGCCGATGCCGGGCACTCCGGGCAGTCCGTCGGACGGGTCGCCGCGAAGGATCGACATCTCGGCGTACGCGGTGCCCGCCCTCTCGACGGGGACCGAGTATTTGGCCGCCACTTCGATCGGGCCCATCAACTCGGCGTTGCGGAGGCCGCGTCCCACGTACAGCACGCGGACGCGAACCGGATCGTCGGCGACCACCTGCAGGAGATCACGATCACCGCTGACGACGAGGACCGAGTCGTCGGCCTCGGCGAAGGCGAGCGTGCCGATGACGTCGTCGGCCTCACAGCCCGCGGCTCCGGACGTCGTGATGCCCGCGCACCGCAGGACGTCCATGATCATGTCGACCTGCGGGGTCAAGGTGTCGGGCACCTCTTCCACATCGGGTGCGTCGCCGGAGCCGGTCACCGCCACACGGTGCTCCTTGTACGACGGGATCAGATCGGTCCGGAACGACGGACGCCAGTCGAGGTCGAGGCACACCACGAGCCGAGTCGGCCGATGGTCGGTCACCAGCGCGGCGATCGTGTCGACGAATCCGCGGACAGCGTTGACCGGGCGCCCGTCGGGTGAGGTCATCTTCTCGGGCAGGGCATAGAACGAACGAAACCACAGGCTCGCACCATCGAGCAGCATCACCGATCCGGTCATGGTGCCCACTGTTCCACATCCCTCCGACATCTCGCGGCACGAGGTGTCCGCGTAACGTTGCCGACATGGCAGATCGATTCCCGTCCGACGTGTACGAACGACGTCTGCGGCGCGCCGCCGAGCTGACCCGCGACGCGGGCCTGGACGCTCTGATCGTGGGCACCGGACCCGACTTCCGGTACCTCACCGGGTCGCGGGCGGACACGTTCGAACGGCTCACCGCGCTCGTCGTCCCCGCACGGGGGCCTGCGAAAGTGATCACCGCACGGATCGAACTCGCCGCGCTCCGTGAATCCGCCGTACCCGATCTCGGGCTCGACGTGACCGACTGGGTCGACGGCGAGGATCCGTACGCGCGCGCCACCGACGGCCTCCCGCGCGACGCCCGGATCGCCGTCTCCGACTCCCTGCCGGCTCTGCACTTGATCCCGCTCGCGGCCCGTACCGGCACGGCGCCCGTGCTGGCGACCGCCGTGCTCCGCGAGCTGCGCATGATCAAGGACGACGCCGAGCTCGACGCACTGCGCCGAGCGGGCGCGGCGATCGATCGGGTGCACGCACGGATGGCCGAGTTCCTTCGTCCTGGTCGGACGGAGGCGCAGGTCGCGGCCGACATCGATGCCGCGATGCTCGCCGAGGGACACACGGTGGCCGAGTTCATCATCGTCGGCTCGGGCCCGAACGGGGCCGACCCGCACCACGAACACTCCGATCGCGTGATCTCGGTGGACGACGTCGTCGTCATCGACATCGGCGGACCGGTCGCGCCCGGATACAATTCGGACTCCACCCGCACCTACTGCTTCGCGTCACCGCGGCCGGATGTCGCGGCCGCATACGCCGCTCTCGAGGAAGCGCAGGCCGCAGCGGTCGCCGCCGTCCGGCCCGGCGTGCGCGCGGCGCAGATCGACGCCGTCGCCCGGGACATCCTGACCGCGGCCGGATACGGCGACCGGTTCATTCACCGCACCGGGCACGGCATCGGCCTGTCGGTCCACGAGGAGCCGTACATCGTCGACGGCAACGACGACGTCCTCCGCGAGGGCATGGCGTTCAGCGTGGAGCCCGGCGTCTACTTCGACGGCGACTGGGGCGCCCGCATCGAGGACATCGTCATCGTCACGGCCGACGGCTGCGAACCGGTGAACACCCGACCGCACTCGCTCGTGCGACTGCCGGTCGGGTGAACCGGAGTCAGTTGACCGGTCGGGAGACCTCGTATGTGCCGTCGCTGTCCTTGACGGTGACGGTGACGTGCTTGTTCTCGCCGTTCACCTTCACCGAGCACGTGAACGTGACACCCGCGTCGACCTTCTGGCCGTCCGGGCAGCTGACGTCCTTGACGTCGGTGATCCCGTAGCCGTCCGGCTGCGCCTGCGTCAGGATCTTCTGCACGCCCGACTCGACGGCCGACTGCGACAACGACTTCTCGGTCCACTTCGGCCAGATGAAGGCCGTCACGAGGGCGATCGCCGCGATCAACACGACCACACCCGCGATGATCCCGATGAGCAGACCCTTCCCCCGCTTGCCGGACGCGTCGGGTCCGGCCGCGGCCGGGTTCGGCGCGTACGGGTTGGGCGTGCTCGGGTGCAACGTCGAGTCGCCGCCGGGCGCCTGGTAGGCGGGCGCACCGTACTGGGGCTGGCCCGCGGGACCGTAGGCCGGTGCGCCGTACTGCGGGGCGGCGCCCTGCGGCTCGGGCGCGGTCATCGGCGCCGTGCCGAACGACTGGGCTCCGTACTGGGGCGCGGCGCCCTGCGGCTGACCGAACGGCTGGCCGGGCTGCGGCGGAACCGGGGCTTGACCCGGAGCACCGAACTGGGGTGCGGGCTGCTGGGGTTGGGGCGCCTGCGGCTGGGGCGCCCCGTACTGCGGAGCCTGCGGCTGACCGAACTGGGCCGCCTGCGGGGGCTGCGCGAACTGCGTCGGCGCGTACCCCGGCTGCTGGGGCTGCGGCTGAGGGGGCTGCGGCTGTCCGTACCCGGGGGCGGCGGGCGCGATCGGCTGTTCGGGCTTGGCGATGATCTCGGTGGCCTGCGGCGGTGCGGGGGTCACCGGAAGCTGCGAGATCGTCGTCGCGTCCGACGTGTCGTCGGACGACGACGGGATGTCCGGGCGCTGCACGATCGATGTCTCGTCGCCGCCCGCATCCGGCTGGGACGCGGATGCGCCCGTGTCGGTCGGCTCGTTACCAGTGGTCATCGCAGACCTCTCCTCATCGATGGGGATTGCCCGTTTCAACGTCGGATGCCAGGCTACCGCAGCGGACCGCCGTGTCTGGGGACGACGGCCGGTGTCGGACTCCTCAGCCGAGTTCGGACGCCACCACTCCGCGCCGCACCCCGGAGACCGCCCGTTTGGCCGCCCCCGCCAGCGGGTCGGCCGGATCGACGCCGAGACGGATCTGTTCGAGCAGGTCGATGACCTGACGGTTCCAGCGCACGAAGTCGCCGGGCGAGAGTTGATTGCCCTGAGCGGTCGCCGCACCGAGCGCCTCGCGCAGCGTCCGCCCGGACGCCCACGCCGACACCGCGGCACAGAACCCGGTGTCCGGTTCACGCGTTTGAACGACGCCGTGACGTTCCTGAACACGATTGGTCGCCTCCCAGACCCGCAGGGTTCCGGTCAGCGCGTCCCGCATCGCGGGGTTCCCAGGCATCGAATCGACACCGGCCCCGTACGACTCGCGTCGCGACACGAACAGCACCGATGAGACCACCGCGGCCAGGTCGGACGGCGACAACCCGTTCCACACGCCGGCTCGGATGCACTCGGCGACCAGGAGATCGCTCTCGCTGTAGATCCGGCGCAGCACCGTCCCGGTCGGGGTCACCCGAAGCGAGCCCTCTCCGTCGGCCTCGAGATAGTTCAGTTCGACGAGGACCGCCACGACGGCGTCGAAATCGGTCTCCAGCTGCGATGTGCGCTCGCGGACGGCCTTCTCCAACGACACCACGTCCCGTTCCACCCGCGCGCGCCGCTCGGACATCCGATACAGCTCATCGAGGCCCGACGCCTTGTGCATCGGGTGCGTGCGGAGACGGCGACGCAGACCGTCCAGTTCGACGTTCGGCTCGGCGGCCCGCTTCTTGACCCGTCCCCGGGGGCGTTCGATGCCCGACTTCGCCAGGGCGGACGCGATCTCGCGGCGTGCGTGCCGCGAGCGCGTGTCGGCCTTCTTCGGGATGCGGATCTCGCCGAGCACCGCGGGCGGATTCACGAAGTCCGACACGCCGATCCTCCCGACCCACCCGTCGTCGAGCAGGACGAGCGGTTTGGGGTCGGCGCCCTTCCACGCGGCCTCGAGCACCACGGCCAGGCCCCGGTGCCTGCCTGCCTCGACCGAGATCACCTGGCCGCGGGACAGGGCGCTCAGCTCCTCGGTGACGGCGTGTTCACCGTCGACGCGGCGGACGAACCTCTGCGCGCGCTCGGAGCGTCGGATCTCCTCGCGGAGCCCGACGTACTCGGTGAACCGTTCGACGTCGACGCCGCGCCGCGCCGCCGCCGCATCGAGTTCCGCGTCGAGTTTGCGCAGCGTACGGGTCGCGTCGTCCAGCCGCCGGGCCTGCCCGACGATCGATCGGTCGGTCTGGAACTGGGCGAACGAACGACGCAGCAGCGCGCGGGACCCGTCGACGCCGAGCCGGTCGATCAGATTCATCGCCATGTTGTACTCGGGGGCGAACGAACTGCGCAGCGGGAACGTCCGCGCACCCGCGAGGCCCGCGACGCGATCCGGCACCACCTCGGGTGTCCAGATCACCACCGCGTGTCCTTCGACGTCGATGCCCCGGCGTCCGGCGCGGCCGGTGAGCTGCGTGTACTCCCCCGGTGTCAGATCGACGTGCGATTCGCCGTTGTACTTCACGAGTCGCTCCAGGACGACGCTGCGAGCGGGCATGTTGATGCCGAGCGCGAGGGTCTCGGTCGCGAAGACGACCTTCACCAGGCCCCGGGAGAACAGTTCCTCCACGGCTTGACGGAAGGTCGGGAGCATGCCCGCGTGATGCGCGGCGAATCCTCGTCGCAGGGCCCACCGCCAGTCGTCCACGCCGAGCACGTCGGCGTCGCCGGGCGCCAGTTCGGACAGGTGTGCGTCGACGACCGCGTCGACCCGCGCCACCTCATCCGGTTCGAGGAGGTGCAGATCCGAACGCAGGCACTGGTTCAGCGCGGCCTCGCAGCCCGCCCGGGAGAAGATGAAGTCGATCGCGGGCAACAGGCCCTCGGCTTCGAGGTTCGCGATCATACGCGGACGATTGACGCCTCCCGACCGGTTGCCTCGCCGTCGACGTTCGCGGGACAGGCGGTCCTCGTAGCCGCCGACCGCGTCGGCTCCGAGCATGCGGTGTTTGATGTACCGCGACAGGTCGGCGTTCACCTGACGCTTCGCCTTCGCGTCGCCGCCGCGCCGCGGACGTTCGAACAACTCGAACATCCGGTTGCCGACCAGCATGTGCTGATGCAAGGGCACCGGGCGGTGCTCGTCGACGATGACCGCGGTGTCGCCGCGAACCGTCGTGATCCAGTCGCCGAACTCCTCGGCGTTGCTGACCGTCGCGGACAGGCTCGCGACCCGGACGCTCGGATCGAGCCCGAGGATCACCTCCTCCCAAACGGCGCCGCGGAAGCGGTCCGCGAGGAAGTGGACCTCGTCCATCACGACGTGCGACAGACCGTCGAGCGCCGCGGAATCGGCGTAGATCATGTTCCGCAGCACCTCGGTGGTCATGACGACCACGGGTGCGGACGAGTTGATCGAGTTGTCACCGGTCAGCAGGCCGACGTTCTCCTGGCCGTGGACCTGCAGCAGGTCGTGGTACTTCTGATTGCTCAGCGCCTTGATGGGTGTCGTGTAGAAGCACTTCCCGCCCTCCGCGAGTGCCAGGTGCACGGCGAACTCGCCGACGATCGTCTTGCCTGCGCCGGTCGGCGCGCAGACCAGCACGCCGCGACCGTCTTCGAGGGCCTCGCATGCGCGCCGCTGGAAATCGTCGATCCCGAACGAGAGCCGGGAGGTGAAAGCCGTCAGTTGCGGGTCGGAGTGCGGTGAATCTGTGCTCATCCCCTACAGGATCTCATCGAAAGCCGACCCGTCGCGAACCGAATTCCGGTCGCGCGAGGCGCCGAGCGGACCGGACGACGCGACGGCAGTCGGCGCGGGCACCGCCGACGCGCGCGACCGTTCGGTCGGGAGGTCGAGCGGCGATGCCTCGTCGTCGGAGAGATTCGCCCACTCCGGGGCCCGCTTGGCCTTGCGCTTGTCGTGGACGCGCGCCACCTGGATTGCGAGTTCGAGCAGGACTGTCAACGCTCCCGACAGCGCGAGCATCGTGAACGGGTCCTGACCGGGAGTGACGATGGCCGCGAACACGAACATCGTGAAGATCAGGCCGCGCCGCCAGGCCTTGAGCCGCCGGTAGCTGACGATGCCGGTCATGTTGAGCGCCACGATCAGCAGAGGCAGTTCGAAGCTGATGCCGAAGATGATCAGCAGGTGCAGCATGAAACTGAAGTACTGATCGCCCGACAACGCGGTCACCTGGACGTCATTGCCGACGGTCAGCAGGAATTCGAAGGCCTTCGTGACCACGACGTACGCGAGCACGGCGCCGGTGACGAAGAGGACCGCGGCGGCGGAGACGAAACTGACCGCGTACTTGCGCTCGTTGTCGTGCAGACCGGGTGTGATGAATCGCCACAGTTGGTAGAACCACACCGGGCAGGCGAGGACGATGCCCGCGGTGAGCGCCACCTGCAGGCGGAGCATGAACTGGTCGAACGGACCGGTCGCGAGCAGTCGGCAGGCGCCGTCCGGGGTGAGGGTCGCCCGAGTCGACGGATCGAGCTCGCAGTACGGGCGACGCAGCAGTTCGCCGAGGGACTCGATCGGGCCCGGCCCGTGCGTGTACCAGACGAAGCCGACGATCGTCGTCACGACGATGGCGCCGAGCGACAACAGCAGTCGGTATCGGAGCTCGTACAGGTGCTCGGCCAGCGGCATCGAGCCGTTCGGGTTGGTCTTACTGCGCCGCCTGCGCGGATCGAGTCGACGGAAGTTGATTCCCACGCGTCTGTCAGGAGGGCGGCTACGCCGACTTCTTCTCGTCGGACGTCACGTCCACCTGAACCGTCGGCTCCACGGCCGGGAGCTCCTTCGGGCCGTCCGCCGGCTTCTTGTCGTTGCCGTCGTTCGCCATCTCGGCCATCTCCGATTTGAAGATGCGCATCGAGCGGCCGAGTCCGCGCGCGGCCTCCGGCAGCTTCTTCGAACCGAACAGGACCACGACGACCACCAGAACGATTGCCCAGTGCCACCAGGAAAGGGCGCCCATGACAGAACCTCCACACGTGTAACAGATGTCGACCACGACTCTACTCGCCGCGGCCGCTTTCGTCCGATCGAGCCCGACGCGTCGCGGTCAGCGGTATCGGGCGCGGGCGGCCGCCGCGGTCGAAGCGACGGCCGACGCCACGTCGTCCGCCTCCCCCGGAACGAGGCGGACGCTGCCGCCGAAGCTGCGCAGGAACCGTTCCAGCCACTGCGACGACCCGTACCGGAGCACCGCGACGATCGGCCCGTCCGGCTCGCCGTCGAGTTCCACCTCGGCCTCTGCGGCGTAGTACTCCAGCAGCCACAGCGAATCCGGATCGATCTCCACCCGCACGGTCGGCAGATCACCGGTCAGCGTCGACGAGCCCGCGAGCGGCTCCGACGCCGCCGCTGCCTCCGGCGGCGGGCTCGACGGCTCGTCGAGGGCATTCGCCGAGTAGACGCGGTCGAAGCGGAACAGCCGCACTCCGCCGGACGTACGACACCACGCTTCGAGATAGCTCTGCGAGTCGATCGCCTGGATCCGGATCGGATCGACGACGCGGTCGGTCACCTCGTCACGGCTCGGCGTGTAGTAGCGGATCGCGAGTGCTCGGCCCGCCGCGACGGCGTCGCGGATCGACTTGCGCACCGGATCGTCCGACGCCGGAGTGGTCGCGGCGACCGGTGTCAGCGTCAGCCCGACGGCGGCCTCGATCTTCGCCATCGCGCGACGGACCGCGTCGGAGTCGACCGCGCCGGCGTCGAGCAGCATCCGCAGGGCGATGATCAGCACGTTCGCCTCCGCGCCGGTCAACCGCAGCGGGCGGTCCATGCCCGCGGTGAAGCCGACGTGGACACAACCGCTCGAGAACTCGATGTCGATCAGGTCGTCGGGCATGTAGCCGGGCAGACCGCAGACGAACAGCTGCTCGAGGTCCTTGGTGAGCTGCCGCTCGTTGACGCCGAGGTCGGCCGCCGCGACGGACAGTCTGATACCGGGCCTGGCGAGGAAGTACGGGACCATCGCGAGCAGTCGCGAGAGTCGAGTCGGCGCCGCTGTGCTCATCGGACCGCCTCCGCGTCGATCAGCCGGTCGAGCTCGGCGATCACCTCGGCGCGCAGATCGTCCGGGGTCAGCACGACGGCGTCGGCTCCGGCCTCCAGCACCGCTCGGACCAGCGCCGACCGGGAGCGGATCTCGATGTCGACGACATCGCCCCGATCGCCGTCGAGGTCGCTCGCGACCGTCCGGGTCGCCATCCGCCGCAGGAGGTGTCCGCGGTCGGCGGCCAGCCACACCGTCGCCACCGCACCCGACCCGCCGTTCGCGCCCGACACGGCGGCGTCCACCAGAGCGTTCAGATCGACGTCCGTCGGGACGTGCACCTGACCGCGGTCGGAGGCCACGGCCACATCGTCCACCCGGGACAGGCGGAACGTGCGCGTCGCGTCCCGGTCCAGATCGTGACCGATCACGTACCAGCGTCCGCGGTTGCCGATCACGCCCCACGGTTCAAGCCTGCGCGCGTTCCGACCGGTGGGAGTCCGGTGCGTGAACGTGACCGACTGCCGCGCCTCGATCGCGCCGAGCAGGCCGCGGATCGTCGACTCCGATCCCATCGACCGGGTCGCGCCGCCCGACATGACGGCGAGCTCGTCCGACGACGCCACCTCGACACCCGCGGCCCGGAGCTTCAACACCGCGGTCTGCGAGACGACGCTGACGTCGGGATCGCGCCACACCGCCGCGGCGGCGGCGACGGCCGCGGCCTCGTCGGCCTCGAGCGCGATCGCGGGCAGTGCGTAGTCGGCGGGCTTGATCCGGTAGCCCTCATCGGCGGACAGCCGATTGCGGCCGGTCTCGACGGGGATGCCCATCTCGCGCAGCTCGTTCTTGTCGCGTTCGAGCATGCGCTTGAACGTGTCGTCGCTCTGCCCCGCCAGGTCCATGTACCCGATCACGTGCTTGCGCAGGTAGTCGGCCGTCACGTACTGACGCGCCGACATCAAGCAGATGACGAGATTGAGCAGCCGCTCGTTCTTTCCGGTTGTCACGCCGCCATCGTAGAGGCTACAGCGACGAGATGAGCCGATCGACGCGCTCGTCCACATTTCGGAACGGATCCTTGCACAGGACTGTCCGCTGCGCCTGGTCGTTGACCTTCAAATGGACCCAGTCGACGGTGAAGTCGCGTTGCGCCTTGGTCGCGGCCGCGATGAAGTCGCCGCGCAGTTTCGCGCGTGTCGTCTGCGGCGGAGTCGTGACGGCCGCGTCGATCTCCTCGTCGGTCACGACGCGCGCCGCGAGCCCCTTGCGCTGCAGCAGGTCGAAGACGCCGCGTCCCCGACGGATGTCGTGGTAGGCGAGATCGAGCTGGGCGATCTTCGGGTCGCCGAGATCCATCGAGTAACGGTCCTGATAGCGCCGGAACAACTTCTGCTTGATCACCCAGTCGATCTCGGTGTCGACACCGCTGAAATCGCCCGATTCGACGGCGTCCAGCGTCCGTCCCCACAGGTCGACGACGCGGTCCATCGTCGGGTCCGGCGCACGACCGGCGAGGTGGGTCACGGCGCGGGCGTGGTACTCCCGCTGGATCGACAGCGCGGTCGCCGTCTTGCCGCCCGCCAGACGGACCTCACGTCGGCCGGTGATGTCGTGGCTGATGTCGCGGATCGCCCTGATCGGGTTGTCCAGGGCGAAGTCGTGGAACGAGATGCCCGACTCGATCATCTCCAGGACGAGCAGCGCCGACCCGACCTTGAGCATGGTCGTCGTCTCGGACATGTTGGAGTCGCCGACGATGACGTGCATGCGTCGGTACTTCTCGGCGTCGGCGTGCGGCTCGTCGCGCGTGTTGATGATCGGTCGTGAACGGGTCGTCGCCGACGACACGCCCTCCCAGATGTGGTCGGCGCGCTGCGACAGGCAGAGCCTGGTCTCCTGACCGACAGGCATCACCTTGCCTGCGCCGCAGATCAACTGGCGGGTGACCAGGAACGGCAGCAGCACATCGGAGACCCTGCCGAACTCGCCCATGCGGCTGACCAGATAGTTCTCGTGGCACCCGTAGGAGTTGCCCGCCGAGTCGGTGTTGTTCTTGAACAGGTAGATGTCACCGCCGATGCCCTCGTCCGCGAGGCGCTGCTCCGCGTCGACGATGAGCTCCTCGAGGATGCGTTCACCCGAACGGTCGTGGGCGACGAGTTGGGCGACCGAGTCGCATTCGGCCGTCGCGTACTCGGGGTGCGAGCCGACGTCGAGGTACAGGCGCGCACCGTTCTCGAGAAAGACGTTCGACGAGCGCCCCCACGCGACCACGCGGCGGAACAGGTAGCGAGCCACCTCGTCCGGGCTCAGGCGGCGCTGCCCCTTGAAGGTGCACGTGACACCGAACTCGGTCTCGATGCCCATGATGCGGCGTTCCACGTCAGTCCTCTCCCAGGAGTGCGGTGACCCGGTCGACGGCGAGGCGTTTGAACGCCCGCCTCGGCCGCGTGCGATCGAGGACGGCCGCCTCGATGTCGTCTGCGGTGAGCGCGGCGGCGACCGCCGCGTCGCCGTCCTTCGTGTCGGCGGGCGACGCCAAGGCGCGTGCGGCGGCCTGCAGCGCCTGCGCGAGCGTCATGTCCGGGCGGTAGGCGTCCTTCATCGAGGCGACGACGGGCTCGGTGGACCCGCCCATCACGAGGAACGACCGTTCGTCGACGATCGACCCGTCGTAGCCGATGCGGTACAGCTGCGACGGCGTCGCGGCGCCCGGCGCGCCGACCTCGGCCACGCACAACTCGACCTCGAACGGCTTGGCCTGCTCGGTGAACACGGTGCCGAGAGTGTTCGCATAGGCGCTCGCCAGCGACAGACCCGTCACGTCCGCGCGATCGTACGAGAAGCCGCGCAGGTCGGCGAGCTGGATGCCCGCCTTCCGGAGCCCCTCGAACTCGTTGTACTTGCCGACCGCCGCGAATCCGATGCGATCGTAGATCTCGCTGATCTTGCGCAGCGTGTTCGACGGGTTGTGCGCCACGAACAGGACGCCGTCGGCGTAGGTCATCGCGACCACGCTGCGTCCACGGGCGATGCCCTTGCGCGCGAGCTCCGACCGGTCGCGCATGATCTGCTCTGCGCTCGCGTAGTACGGGAACGTCATCGGGTCGCGCTCCTTCGGTCGACGACCGCCTGCGCGGCCGCCGCGATCTCGTCGTCGGGCACATGGGACGCCCCGTCGTCGCCGATCCGCACCGCGGTCGGGAAGATCCGCCGCACCAGGTCGGGCCCGCCGGTCGCGGTGTCGTCGTCGGCGGCGTCGTACAGGGCCTCGACGGCCGCCGACAGCGCCTCGTCCGCCGTGAGTTCGGCGGTGTACAGCTTCTTCAACGACGACCTGGCGAACACCGAACCGGAACCGATCGCCTCGTATCCACCGCGTTCCTCATGGCGCGAGCCCGCGACGTCGAACGAGAAGATCCGTCCGCGCGGCCGGTCGCCGCCGGGAGCGGGTTCGTATCCGACGAGCAGCGGGATGGCGGCCAGACCCTGCATGGCGGCTCCGAGGTTGCCGCGCACCATCGACGCCAGGCGCGAGGCCTTGCCGTCGAGGGTGAGCGGGATCCCCTCGATCTTCTCGTAGTGTTCGAGTTCGACGGCGAACAACCGCACCATCTCGATCGCGATGCCCGCGGTCCCGGCGATGCCGGCCGCCGAATAGTCGTCGGTCTGATACACCTTCTCGACGTCCCGGTTGGCGATCAGGTTGCCCATCGTCGCGCGACGGTCGCCCGCGAGGATCACACCGCCCCGGTACGCGATCGCGACGATTGTCGTGCCGTGCGGGATCTGCTCGGCGTCGAACGCGGTCGCCGTGGGAACCGTCGCGCCGGGCAACCGGTCGGGTGCCGCGACACGCAGGAATTCGGTGAACGACGAGATGTCGTGCTCGGGGAGACCGCCGCGACCGGCGATCACTGCCCGCCCTTCTGAACGTAGGCGCGGACGAAGTCTTCGGCGTTCTCTTCCAGCACGTCGTCGATCTCGTCGAGCAGATCGTCGGTCTCCTCGGTCAGCTTCTCGCGACGCTCCTGACCGGCGGCTCCGCCACCGATCGCATCGTCGTCGCCTGCGCCGCCACCGCGGTGTGCCTGCTCCTGCGCCATCATCGCCTCCTTGAAGGATCGTTGTGCGATCAACCCTACCGGGGCGGCAGGTGAGGCGCGGACGCGAATCGCCGGTTCACCGCGCCGTGAGACGTTCGACGAGGTCTTCGGCGGAACTCGCCGAATCGAGCAGGTCGCCGACATGGCTTCTGGTGCCGCGCAACGGTTCCGGCATCGGGATGCGGACCAGGTTGTCCGAGCCGACGTCGAAGATCACCGAATCCCAGCTGGCCGCGGTGATCTCCCCGCCGAACCGGCGGACCGACTCGCCTCGGAAGTACGCGCGCGTGGACTCCGGCGGCGTCGACACCGCCGCACGCACCTGTTCCTCGGTGACCAGACGCTTCATCGACCCGCGGGCGACGAGCCTGTTGTACAGGCCCTTGTCCAGGCGGACGTCCGAGTACTGCAGGTCGATGAGCTGCAGACGCGACGCGGCCCATCCGAGCCCCTCGCGTTGCCGGAAGCCCTCCAGGAGGCGGAGTTTGGCGGGCCAGTCGAGGATGTCCGCGCACTCCATCGGATCGCGCTCGAGCTTGTCCAGCACGTCGGCCCACGTGGCGATCACGTGCGCCGCGCGCTCGTCGTCGGCGTGATTCGCCTCGTGGAAGGCCGACACGCGGGCGAGGTACTCCCGTTGCAGGGCCAGCCCGGTCAGTTCGCGGCCGTCGGTGAGCGCGACGGTGGCTCGCAGGGTCGGATCGTGGCTGATCGCGTGGACCGCGTCGACCGGCCAGGCGAGTGCCAGGTCGGACAGATCGACGCCGGCCTCGATCAGATCGAGGACCAGGGATGTGGTGCCGACCTTCAGGTAGGTGGCCGTCTCGGCGAGGTTCGCGTCGCCGATGATCACGTGGAGGCGACGGTACTTGTCGGGGTCGGCGTGCGGCTCGTCGCGCGTGTTGATGATCCCGCGCTTGAGGGTGGTCTCCAGACCGACCTCGACCTCGATGTAGTCGGCGCGCTGCGACAGCTGGTAGCCCGGCTCCTCGCCGCGCGGCCCGATGCCGACACGCCCCGATCCGGTGATCACCTGACGGGACGCGAAGAACGGGATCAGTCCGGTGATGACGGCGTCGAACGGCGTGTCACGCCGCATCAGATAGTTCTCGTGCGTGCCGTACGACGCGCCCTTGCCGTCGATGTTGTTCTTGTACAACTGCAAGCGCGGAGCTCCGGGGACGCTCGCCACGTAGCGCGCGGCCTCCTCCATCACCCGCTCCCCCGCCTTGTCCCAGATGACGGCGTCCAGCGGGTCGGTGACCTCGGGCGCCGAGTATTCGGGGTGGGCGTGATCGACGTACAGGCGAGCGCCGTTGGTCAGGATCATGTTGGCGGCGCCGATCTCGTCGGCGTCGATGATCGGCGCCGGACCCGAATGGCGTCCGAGGTCGAACCCGCGGGCGTCGCGCATCGGCGACTCCTCCTCGTAGTCCCACCGCGTGCGACGGTCGCGCCGCGGGACCGACGCAGCCGCGGCGTAGGCGAGCACCGCCTGGGTCGAGGTCATGATCGGGTTCGCCGAGGGGTCTCCGGGAGCCGAGATGCCGTACTCGACTTCCGTTCCGATGATGCGCTCCATGTCCTCAGCTTAGGAGACGCGGTGCGGGCTCACCGTTTGGGCAGGCGCAGGCGCGAGTAGACGACGGCCGCCAGGATCGACGCGAGTACGGCGAGTGCTCCGTACGTCATGGCGGTGTGGGCGGGTGTGGGATCCCAGAACGTGTACATGATCGGGCTCGACGGGTCATTGGAGTCGATCGGCCTGACCTGCTCGACGTACGCCTGCGGGGCGACGTACGGCAGATTCACCGCCTGCGCGGCGCTCGCGTATCCCCAGTAGGTCGGCAGCAGCCACGTGATCGGTTTGACGAATGCCGAGCCGATCGCGATGAGTCCGCCGGAGAGCACGAGCTGCACCATGATGACGATCACCAGCGGCGGCATCGTCTGCTCGCTCGAACGGACCAACGCCGAGATCGTCAACCCGACGAAGACGCTGACCCACGCGGTCGCGGCGACCGCGAGGAACAACGACACCGCGGGCGGCACTAGCGGATAGTCGGTGCCCGGCTCGGTGACGCCGTCCGGGGTCGGGAATGCGCGCAGCGCGAACGCCAATCCGAGCATCACCGCCACCTGCACGGTCGCCACCAGGCAGAACACGACGACCTTCGCCCACAGGTACGCACCGGGACGCAGTCCGACGGCCCGTTCGCGTTCGAAGATCGCGCGTTCGCCGACGAGATCGCGGACGGTGAGCGCGACACCCATGAACGCGGCGCCGATCACCAGGACGGTCAAGATCTGGAGAGCTTCGCTCGGATCGCTCGGCTGCGCCCCCGGCGGGTCGGTGCTGACGGCGAAACCCTTCTCGCCGGGCAGGACCATCGTCAGGACGCCGAGGATGACGGGCATCGCCAACAGCACGACGAGGTACCCGCGATCGGCGAGGATCAGGCGGAACTGCCGCCTGGCGACGGTGCTCATCTGCCGGACCATGCTCTTGCGCGGGATGGCCGGGATCGGACCGAGAGCCGGGGCCGCAGGCGGGGCCCCCGAGTCGGGGTGGCGATGCCGGTACCGGTTCCAGGCCTCGTCCGGCCGGTCGGCCACGAACGCGAAGATGTCGGCCCAGTCGGTTGTGCCGAGTTCGTCGGACACCTTGTGCGGCGACCCGCAGAACGCGGTCTTGCCGCCCGGCGCGAGCAGCAGCACCTGATCGCAGAGGGTCAGGTGTGTGAGCGAATGGGTGACGACGATGACCACGCGGCCCGCGTCGGCGAGCCTGCGCAGGGTGCGCATCACCTGCTGATCGAGTGCCGGGTCGAGTCCGGAGGTCGGTTCGTCCAAGATCAGCAGCGACGGACCGGTCAACAACTCCATCGCCACCGATGCGCGTTTGCGCTGGCCGCCCGACAACTTGTCCACGCGGGTGTCGACGTGCTCGGTCAGCTGGAGCTCGGACAGCACACCGTCGATCACCTGGTCGCGGTCGGCAGTGCTCAGATCGGACGGCAGACGCAGCTCGGCCGCGTAACGAAGTGCTTGACGCAGGGTGAGCCGCTGATGCAGGACGTCGTCCTGCGGGACCATGCCGATACGAGTGCGCAACGCCTCGTACTCGGTGTGCACGCCGCGACCCTCGAAGGTGACGAGTCCGACCGTCGGGCTGCTCAGGCCCGCGACGATCTTCGACACCGTCGACTTGCCCGCACCCGACGGGCCGATGATCGCCGTCAACGAACCGGGCGCCGCGCGGAACGAGACCTGGGTCAGCAGTTCCTTCCGGTCGATCGTCAGACCGACGCCGGACACTTCGAGTCCCCCGGCGGCCTGCGCGCGGGGGCGTCCGCGGACGAGGGCTCCGCCCGACATCACGAAGTCGGAGTTGCCGATCGTGACGACGTCGTTCTCGCTCAGCCGATGCGCCGACACCCGCTGACCGTTGACGAACGTCCCGTTCACACTGCCGAGGTCCTCCAGCAGCAGACCCTGCGGAGACGACGACAACCGCGCATGATGACGGGACGCCAACACGTCGCTGACGACGATGTCGTTGTCCGGCGTACGGCCGATCGTCTGCACACCCGACAGGACGATCTGCTCGCGACCGCTGTTCCGCAGTTCACCGGGCACCTGGAAGATCGCCGAGGCGTTCTGATGCAACGCCGCCAGATGCGGAGCATCGGGCAGTTCGCCGAATCGGGGAGCCTGTGCCTGGAACGGCGCCGACGGCGGCGGCCCCGGTCGACCCGGGAACGGCGCGGACGCGGGTGGTGCGGCGACCGCGGGCGCCAGTTCCAGCAGCGGACCGGTCTGGCCGTCGCCGATCATGACCGCGATCGGGCCCGCGGCGGACACGACGTTCTGCCGCACCCCGTTCACGTACATCCCGTTGGTGCTGCCCGCGTCGATCACCTGCCAGCCCGTCTGCGGCGTCCACTCGATCGACAGGTGGCGCCGCGATACGAGCGGATGGTTGACGACGATCGCGTTGTCTGGCGTGCGGCCGAGTGTCGCGGGCGTCGCCGTGACGATCTGCGGCCGCCCCTGCGCCACTCGGACCTGCAGCGGGGGGACACCGGAGCGGGGCGGAACGGTCACCTGGTCGGTTCTCCTTCGAGACGTCGGGCCTGCGGGTCGGCGACGAGCGTGCGGCTCTGCTCGACGTCCATCCGGCCGAAGTCGAGTTTGATCAGCTGGTCGGCGATGTCGAAGTAGCGGTCGTCGTGTGTGATGACGATGACCGTCTTGCCGCGTGCGGCGAGGTCGGCCAGGATCTCACGATAGAACGTGTCACGGAACTGCGGTTCCTGATCGGCCGCCCACTCGTCGAACAAGTAGATGGGCCGGTCGTCCAGGAGCGCGGTGACGAGCGTGAGGCGTTTGCGCTGCCCCTGTGAGAGGGCGACGGTCGAGAGGCGTCCGCCCGACACCGACACCTTGTCGTCGATGCGGAGCATGCGCAGATACCTGCGGACCTCGTCGTCAAGGTCGGGCCGGTCGAATCCGAGGTACTCCTCGAACAGGTGGAAGTCGGTGAAGACCGCGGCCGTGTTCTGCCGGAACCATTCGATGTTGTCGTGGTCGATCCGCTCACCGCCGAGAGAGATCGTGCCGCGCTGCGGCACGTAGAGGCCGGTGAGCAGCTTCGCCAGGGTCGACTTGCCGCTGCCGTTGCCGCCGACGATGAACGACACGGTGCCGGGCGCGAACGTCGCGTCGATCGGTCCGAGGTGGAAACCGGACGGCGGCGGGGGCGGAGCCTGATCGCCGGGGCGACCGGGTCGGGGGCCCCGTGGTCCGGGCGGGGGGCCGCCGGGCGGCGGTCCGCGATGGCCGCGGGCTCCGACGTCGCCGGGACGCTGCGGGAGCCTGCCGTCGGGAACGTCCTCGTCGCGTCCGCGATCGGACCAGTCGACGTCGGGGCGCGTGGTGGGCGGCGGCGGACGATGCGGCGGCCCGGCTTCGGGACGTTCGCCGTGCGGCGGCGGCCCGGCCGGGGCGGGCTCGCCGAGGTAGGTGTATTCGATGCCGGCCAGGACCAGTCGCGGGTCCGCCGTGACCGGACGCTCCTCGTACGGCAGCAGCTCTTCGTCGTGCAGGGCCTCCATCGACAGCTGGATGGCCTTGATCTTGTCGAGTGCCACGCCACCGCGCACGAGGTCGGGGATCCGGCTCATGAAGTTCTGCATCGGCATCGCGAGGAACGTCGTGATGATGACGTAGCCGACCATCGTCTCCTGCGGCATCGTCATCCACGCCGCGACACCGAAGAGGATCACGGCCATCGTCGACAGCTGCAGAATCTGGCCGAGGTTCTGGCCGATCGCGAACTTCGAGCCCGCGGAGACGTTCATGTCCCGCAGGTCGGCGGCGGTTCCGAGCAGCTTCTCGTCCATGAACTGGCGGCGGCGGCCGCGGTGCCCCTTGAGTTCCTTGATGCCGACGCTGACCGCGGTGAAGGAGTTCAGCAGGTCGTCCTCGCGTTCACGCGCGGCCCGGAAGATGCCGCGGACGTGCTTGAGGAACGATTCGACGATTCCGATGGCGGCGAGCGTCGCCGCGACCTGGATCGCGAACAGCGGTCCAGACAGGACGAAGAGGAACGTCAGCGTCCCGACGATGGTCGCGATGTCGACGCACATCGACGGGATCGCCGACACCGCCATCGACAACGAGCGGACGTCCTCGGTGAGCGTGGCCAGCAGCCGATGCGAGCCCAGCCTCTCCAGATGCTCCAACGGCGCCGAGACCACGCCGGCGCTCAGGCGCGCGCGGAGTCGGTAGATCGCGTGCTGCGCGAGCCGGATCAGCAGCAGCTGCGACGCGAGACCGCTGACGATCACGACCGCGACGGTGAGCGCGAACATCTGCCACGAGGCGTGGCGTCCGGCGTCCGGCGGGGCGACGGCCGCGTTGATCTGGGTGACGAGGAAGGCGTTGGCCGCACCACCGATCAGACCCATCAGTACGGCCGCGGCGATCCCCCGCCACGACACCGAGAACAGGAATCGGATCAGCTTCATGGCGGGTCCCCTATCCGCGGACCACGTCGAACAGGATGCCTTCGAGGGTCACACCGGGTGCGAAGGAGAACGCGACACCGGTCGACGGCGGCACCGGCTCGGCGTGGTCGCGTGCGGCCTCGTCGGCCAGCATGCGCTCGAGCACGAACACCAGCGAGACGCTGAGCATGTTCCCGTAGTCGCGCAGGACGTCCCAGCTCGGCTGGGACCGCTCCTCGGACAGGCCGAGCGAGCGAGCCGACTGGTGCAGGATCGCGGGCCCGCCCGGATGGATGGCCCACAGGTCGATGTCGTCGCGCCCCAGGCCCGACCGGGCGATCGCGGCGTCGAGCGCGGGCCCGACACCGCGGTAGATGTAGTCGGGCAGCTGCTGTGACAGATCGCAGGTGATGCCGTCGTCGTTCACGCCGAGCACGATGCCGTCCTCGGCGTCGTCGAAGAGGTGGCTGAACGTGTCGCGGACGACGATCCGGCCTGCGGGCAGTTGGCGACCGACCTCGCTGGCTCCGACCACCATCGCGCCGCACCCGTCGCCGAAGAGGCTGTGGGTGACGACCTCGACGGGATCCTCACCGAACACCGCGTTCACCGAGCTCAGTTCCAGGCAGACCACCAGGGCCTTGCTGTCCGGGTGCGCTCGGACGTAGTCGGTGGCGGTCCGCAGGCCGTTGACGGCGGCGGCGCATCCCATGAAGTTGACGACGACACGACTGATCGTCTGCGACAGGCCCAGCTGCTTGATGACGGCGACGTCGACGCCGGGTGCGATGAATCCCGTGCTGGTGACGAAGATCAGCATTCCGATCTCGGCGGCGGGATCGGCGATGCCTGCGATCGCGCGGCCCGCCACGTCCACCGCCAGCGGTGTGGCGTGCTCGAAGTACATGTTCATCCGCTCACGGACGGTGCCGGGACGGCGACTGTACTCCAGGAACTCCGGAGCCATCGGGTCGATCGCCAAGTGTCGAGTCGCGATCCGGGTCTTGTCGTACACCCGGACGATGCGCTCGGCGACCGCCGGATCGTCGAACAGGGCGGCGACCTGACCCGCTGCGGTCGTCTGGTCGACGATCCTCGCCGGTGCACCGGTCGCGAGCGATTCGATCACGGCGACGGTGGTGGGCGGCGACGGCAGGGCATCGGCCCCGAACCCCGGTGCGGCGACCGCTACGCGCGCCAAGGGGTTGGTGGAGTGTGCTCCGGTGGTGTGCGACATGTCGTCGCCCCTTTCTGTGCCGGGAGTCGGTGTGCTCACAATCGATGATCTACGGTTGCGGCTCCGAATGGGAATACGTCGTCTGTCGATCGAATGAAGACGTTCGCGGAATGGTCAGACGGTGCCTATGCCGGTGAATCCCTTGACCGTGTACTCACCGCACGTCTTCAATGCAGTCGGCGAGAAATGCTCACGGAAGAATCCCCAGTCGTTCTCGACCGCGGTACGCGATTTCGCGCCCAGATACGTCGACAGCTGCTTCGGGAACCGGTCGGTGAGGAACCACTTGGACTTCTCCCATTCGACACCGAACTTCGCGGCCTCCTCACGGAGGAGGTCTTCGGTCGCGATGTTCGAGAATCCGCTCCGCTGGAACGGCAGCACGTGATGCACGCGATGCGAGCTGAGGCCGGCCGAGAGGAAGCAGTCGACGTACCGGTTGCCGACGACCTTCAGGTCGTAGGCCTGTTCCACCTGGTTGACGGCCCAGTCGTCGGTGTTCGCCTCGATCTCATCGGTGTCGATCTCGAAGTCGTGACTGGCGACGACGAGGAACGTCGACACCCACATCGTGACGACGAACTGCAGCAGCCACGCCCAGAAGTCGCCCGCGACGATGAACACGATCATCTCGCCGAGCAGCAGGAAACGCATGCCGAACGAACCGATGAAGTGCGGCAGTCCGCCCTTCCACGATCCGTACATGTCGGCGATGCCGACCTGTCGAGTCAATTTGCAGATCTCGAGGAGACGAATCGTCATCCCGGTCACCGTGTGACCGAATTTGTGGAGCGTGTGGATCGGCACCCGATACAGACGCGGAAGATCCATCATGAACGTGAACACGTTCTTCTTGATGTCGACGTCGCTCTGCGTGTGCGGATGGTGCAGCAGCGCATGACCGTCGGCGGTGACGAACGACAACGCGACGTAATTCATGTCGAACGCGTTGACCGCGATCTTGGTGAACCCCTTCTGCGCACGATGGATCGCGTAGTGCCCGACGCCCGCGAGCGAACTGCGCAGGAGCACCATGGCGAGCACGAACGCGGGCAGCGGCATCCATGACGTGTCGTACAGGCGCAGACCCATCACCGCGAAGTACGCGATGAACAAGGTGATCGCGACGGCGTCGAAGATCCGGTCCATCCGCTTGATCTTCGCGGCCATCGTCGGTTCGGACAGTCGTCCCTTCACCGCGTGCAGCAGATCCGTCGACTGCGAGAAGTCGTAGTGCGGGGTGTCGCGCCAGCTGTCGAAGTCCTTGTCGAACAGGAACGCCGGGGCGTTCGCCTTCGGGTGGACGTCTTCGATGACGGCGTCTCGATCGAGCGCGAATCGCTCGATCATCCGCCCGATGCGCTCGGGATCGCGATGGTAAGCGCCGATGATCGACGTGATGTCGCGGTTCTTGGTGCGACCGATGAAGAACTCGCCGCCGGGATGCTTCGAGATCCAGTCGGTGAGATCGTACGCGCGACCGTTGTAGACCCACACGTTCGACAACTGTGGCCCGCCGTCCGGCGCCGCCCTCCTGCCGAGGTCCGGCCCGATGTCGGACTCGCCGTCGACCCCTGTCGTGGCTGCGTTGTCCGCTGACATTGTCGGCCTCCGTGAAAAAGAACGTGGATGAGATTCCAATGGATCTTAACCACCGCTCTCCTACGCCCGTGTCACCCGATCATTCAGTTGATAGAGAACCGGTTCGCCGAGACCATCCGCCGCAGGTTTTACGCTACGGTCTCCTTTTATGAAGACACCCAAGCAGGCGGGCTCATCCGTCACCAGGAAGTGGGCCGCGCCCGCAGTCGCTCTCTTGACCGTAGGCGCTGTGGTGCTGACCGGTTGCTCCACGGAGAAGAAGAGCGACGACACGACGGCCGCGCAGTCCGCTCCCCCGATGAGCGATTCGCCCCGGTCGGGCACCGCGCCGTCCGTGGATGTGACCGATGCCAACGCCCTGCTCGAGCAGGCTGCGAAGACCACTCGCCTCACCACCGCGGTCCACCTGAACATGACCGTCGACAAGAACTTCAAGGGCCTTCCGGTCAACAGCCTCGACGGCGACGTCGTGACCAAGCCCGCCCCCGCCGCGAAGGGCACCGGCGAGTTCCGCCTGACGGACTCGTTCAAGGAGTACGAGTTCGTGATCATCGGCGGCCGCCTGTACACGAAGGAGAAGGGCGCCGCGTCGTTCACCGAGGCTCCGTCGGGTCAGCGGACCTACGACCCGTCGGTCGTCCTCTCCGAGGACAAGGGTCTGGCGAACCTCCTGACGAAGTTCCACAACCCGAAGGTCGGCGAGACCGCCACGCACAACGGTGTGAAGGCCGTCAAGGTGACCGGAACCCTCGATTCCGCCGACTTCGACTCGATCTTCCCGACCCAGGGCCCCGGCGCTCTGAAGGGCGAGCATCCGGCTACCGCGTGGATCGCCTACGACTCGCCGAACAACCTCGTCGAGATCAGCCTGAACACCAAGGACGGCGACATCACGCTCACCACGTCCAAGTGGGAGGAGCCGGTGACGATCACGAAGCCGTGACCCCACCGCTCTGACGCGAAGGCCCGCCCCTCCTGCGGCGGGCCTTCGTGTTCGTGTGCTCCTGGGCAGATCCGGGCCCTGCGGAAGGTCGGCGACGTTGTGGAATCCCGCCGGGCTCACGAGACCGCGCGAGCGAGCGGTCCCTTCAGCCATCGATCGACCTCACGGGTCGATGTCAAGCGCACCACCGAGAGACCGAACGAATCATGGTCCAGCTGTGGAATCTGATCGCGATACTTGTGCCGCGTCGACACCGCCCATCGGACGATGTAGTCGGGGTCGGTCAGAATTTGGTGGAACGGCGGTTCTACATTGCCATTCCAAAGCGCCTCGCGTCGAACACGCCGCAGCACAGTACGACGCACCACCCTCGGGAAAGTCGTCGTCCAGAACGGCAGATCTAGCCAGACCAGAAGATCCGCGCGAGCCGCCAGTACCGGGCGCGCACCCGCGTATTGCCACTCGGTGACCCACGCCTCTGTGGACGCAAGGTCTGCCACATCCTCAAGGAACGTCGTCCGCGGCGTCCAGTTCGGCCCGTGAAAGAGCCCGTCGATCTCAGTGTGCGGCGCGTCCACGACCTGAGCGATGCGTCGCCCGAGCGTGGTCTTTCCGACTCCGGACACTCCCGCAACAAGTATGCGCCGTGGCCGAATCGGAATCGGGTCTACAGATGTGAACATATGCGCCCCGCCCGCGGCCCTACCGGCGGCGCAGGCGCAGGCGAGAGAACACGAGAGCCGCGAGGAGTACGGCCATGAGTGCGAGGACACCGTAGGCGAGCAGCATGTGCGACGCCGTCGGCTCCCACAGCGGGTACTTCATCTCCCCCGCGTCGTTCAGTTTCACCTGGGCCGCGTCGGGGTTGATCGTGGGGACGTCGACGGCCTGGGCTGCGGCCGTGTATCCCCAATACGCCGGGAACAGCCAGCCGAGTTGGGCCGCCCCGGCCGAGGTGATCGGGAACAAGCCGCCGCAGAAGACGAGCTGCACCATGATCGCGATCACGAGCGGCGGCATCGTCTGCTCGTTCGACTTGACCATCGACGAGATCGCCAGGCCGACGAGTGTGCTGACACACGCGAGGGCGGTGATCGCCAGATAGAGGGCTATCGCCGGAGGCAGGAAGACGCCGCCCTCCTCGGGGACGTCCCGCAAGCCGTACGTGAGGCCGAGCATGATTGCGCACTGCACCGCCGTGAGCAGGAAGTACACGACGACCTTCGCGAACAGATAGGCGCCCGGTCGCAGGCCAACAGCACGTTCGCGTTCGAAGATCGCGCGTTCGCCGACGAGGTCGCGGACCGTCAACGCGGCGCCCATGAACGCCGCGCCGATCACCAGGACGACGAGGAGCTGGACTGCTTCGACATGTACCTTGGCGCTGCCCGGCGACGCGCCGACCCCCTGTTCGGCGATGCCGAATCCCAGCTCACCGGGAATCACGAGGGTGAGGAGTCCGAGGACGACGGGAAGCACGCACAAGAAGACGAGATAGCCGCGATCGGCGAGGATGAGCCTGAGTTGACGCCGGAAGACGGTGCTCGCCTGACGTCCACCCGATGCCTTCGGCACGGTGATCGGCGGTCCGGACGGTGGCGCCGCCTGCGGTTTCGACGTGTGCGGATGACGTTGCCGATAGCGCGCCCACGCTTCGTCCGGCCGGTCGGCGGTGAACGCGAAGATCTCGGCCCAGTCGGTGGTCCCGAGTTCGGCTCCGACGTCCCTCGGGGCGCCGCAGTATGCGGTCTTGCCTCCGGGTGCGAGGAGCAGCACCTGATCGCACAGGTTGAGGTAGGTCAGCGAGTGCGTGACCACGAGGACCACACGGCCCGCGTCGGCCAACCGCCGCAGTGTCTGCATCACCTGGCGGTCGAGTGCCGGGTCGAGGCCCGAGGTCGGTTCGTCCAAGATCAGCAGCGACGGACCGGTCAACAACTCCATCGCCACCGATGCGCGTTTACGCTGACCACCCGACAGCTTGTCCACCCGCGTGTCGACGTGCTCGGTCAACTGCAACTCCGACAGCACACCGTCGATCACCTGATCGCGGTCGGCAGTGCTCAGATCCGACGGAAGCCGAAGCTCCGCCGCATACCGCAACGCCTGACGCAAGGTCAGCCTGCGGTGGAGGACGTCGTCCTGCGGGACCATCCCGATACGGGTGCGCAACGCCTCGTACTCGGTGTGCACACCCCGGCCCTCGAACGTCACCACACCGACAGTCGGGCTGTTCAAACCCGCGACGATCTTCGACACCGTCGA
Organism: Gordonia spumicola; assembly: GCF_009932475.1. GTDB lineage: Bacteria > Actinomycetota > Actinomycetes > Mycobacteriales > Mycobacteriaceae > Gordonia > Gordonia spumicola. The sequence continues at coordinate 1,101,114 of NZ_BJOV01000005.1, read as the reverse complement.
CTTGCCGGCACCCGACGGGCCGATGATCGCCGTCAACGAACCGGGCGCCGCGGCAAACGAGATGTCGTTGAGGAGCGTCTTCCCGTCGATCGTGAGGCTCACGCCATCGACCTGGACACCGCCTGCCACGTCGACCTGCGGTCGTCCACGGACGAGGGCTCCGCCCGACATCACGAAGTCGGAGTTGCCGATCGTGACGACGTCGTTCTCGCTCAGCCGATGCGCCGACACCCGCTGACCGTTGACGAACGTCCCGTTGACGCTGCCGAGGTCTTCGAGGAGGAGCCCTTGGGGCGACGACGACATCCGCGCATGGTGGCGGGACGCCAGCACGTCGTTGACGACGATGTCGTTGTCCGGCGTACGGCCGATCGTCTGCACACCCGACAGCGAGATGGTCTCGCGGCCGCCGTCACGGAGTTCGCCGGGCACCTGGAAGATCGCCGAGGCGTTCTGATGCAACGCCGCCAGATGCGGAGCGTCCTGCAGCTCGCCGAACCGGGGAGCCTGCTGTCGCATCGGTTGCGGCGGCATCGGCTGCGAGGGCATCGGCGCGGACGGGAACGGTTGGGACTGCGGCTGCTGCGCGATGGGCGTGCGGATCGTGGGCCGCGGCTGCTCCGGCATCGGGCCGCTCGGCGGGTGCGGCGGCGGGGTGACCGACCGGGCCCGGGCGACACCGTCCGACGGCGGCGGAATCAACGTCGCCGCCGCGGGAGCCTGGGGCGTCAGTTCCAGTGCGGGGCCGGTCTGACCGTCGCCCAGCAGCACCCGCGCCCCGGCGCCGACGGTGACGACGTTCTGCCTGACCCCGTCCACGTACATCCCGTTTGTGCTGCCCGCGTCGATCACCTGCCATCCCGCGCCCGGCGACCATTCGACGGAGAGGTGCCGCCGCGACACGAGCGGATGGTTCACCACTATCTCGTTGTCCGGCGTCCGCCCGACGGACGCGGGCGACACCCGCACGATCTGTGTCGTGCCCTGGCCGACACGGACCTTGAGCGGCGGGGTGATTCCTGGAGTACTCATCGGGAATCACACTAGCCGGTCAGACCCGCCTCATTCGGTCGCTGGAACGACTCGCTCCTAGAGATACTGACCCGTGTTCGACTCGGTGTCGATCGCGCGGCTGGCCCCGCTGCCCTTGCCGGTGACGAGTGTGCGGATGTACACGATCCGCTCGCCCTTCTTGCCGGAGATCCTGGCCCAGTCGTCCGGGTTGGTGGTGTTGGGCAGGTCCTCGTTCTCGGCGAACTCGTCGAGGATCGAATCGAGCAGATGCCCGATCCGCAGGCCGCGCTGACCGCTCTCCAGATGTGCCTTGATCGCGTACTTCTTGGCACGGTCGACGATGTTCTGAATCATCGCGCCCGAGTTGAAGTCCTTGAAGTACATGATCTCCTTGTCGCCGTTGGCGTAGGTGACCTCGAGGAACCGGTTGTCGTCGGTCTCGGCGTACATCCGCTCCACGACGCGCTGGATCATCGCGTCGACACACGCCTGCGGGTCGCCGCCGAACTCGGCGACCTCGTCGGCGTGCAGCGGCACATCCGTCGTCAAGTACTTGGTGAAGATGTCGACGGCCGACTCCGCGTCTGGCCGTTCGATCTTGATCTTCACGTCGAGACGCCCCGGCCGCAGGATGGCCGGGTCGATCATGTCCTCGCGGTTCGACGCACCGATCACGATGACGTTCTCGAGGCCCTCGACACCGTCGATCTCGCTGAGCAACTGCGGGACGACCGTCGTCTCGACGTCCGACGAGACACCCGAGCCACGGGTCCGGAAGATCGAGTCCATCTCGTCGAAGAAGACGATCACCGGCGTGCCCTCGGACGCCTTCTCGCGCGCCCGCTGGAAGATCAGGCGGATGTGCCGTTCGGTCTCACCGACGAACTTGTTGAGCAGTTCCGGACCCTTGATGTTCAGGAAGTAGCTCTTCGCCTCACTCGAGTCGTCACCGCGGACCTGGGCGATCTGACGGGCCAACGAGTTGGCGACAGCCTTCGCGATCAACGTCTTGCCGTTGCCGGGCGGCCCGTACAAGAGGACGCCCTTCGGCGGGCGCAACGAGTACTCCGCGAACAGGTCGTTGTGCAGGAACGGCAGCTCGACGGCGTCTCGGATCTGTTCGATCTGACGGCGCAGACCGCCGATGTCCTCGTAGTCGACGTCCGGGACCTCTTCGAGGACCAGATCCTCCACCTCGGCCTTCGGGATCCGCTCGAGTGCATAGCCGGCCTTGCCGTCGACGAGCAGCGAGTCGCCGGGGCGGAGTTTGCGGTCGCGGTCGCCGCCGTCCTCGGTGTGGACGAGGGCGTCGGCCAGGTGGACGACCCGCTCCTCGTCGGTGTGCCCGACGACGAGCGCTCGACGTCCGCCGGCGAGCACCTCGCGGAGCGTCGAGATCTCGCCGACTTCGTCGTACCCGAGGGCTTCGACGACGGTCAGCGCCTCGTTCAACCGCAACGACTGCCCGCGCCGGAGCGTCTCGGTGTCGATGTTCGGCGAGACCGTCAGTCGCATCTTGCGGCCCGACGTGAACACGTCGACGGTGTCGCCGTCGGTGACTCCGAGGAGCACGCCGTACCCGCTCGGCGGCTGACCGAGGTTCTCCACCTCTTCGCGCAGTGCGATGAGCTGCTGCCGCGCCTCCTTGAGGAGTTCGGTCAGCTTGGTGTTCCGGGTGGTGAGCTTGTCGATCCGCTCCTGCGGAGAGTCGCCGCTCGCACCGGACTCCCCATTCGCACCGGACTGCACTGGCGGGGTCATCGGGGCCTCCTTCGTCGCTACGTGCTTCTTCGCTCCGTGTTCCTACGCTACCCGCGTGTCGGACGACGCTGCACGCGTAGGGTTTCGGTGCCGTCGGCGAGTCGTCGGGCGGTGATCAGGAATGCGGTGTGTCCCTGCATGCGGTGTTCGGGCCGCACGGCGAGGCCGACGGCGCTCCATTCGCGGACCAGCGACTCCCATGCGCGCGGTTCCGTCCAGCACTGCAGGTCGCGCAGGCCTTCCATGACCTTCGACAACTGCGTGACCGTCGCGACGTAGACCGTGAGGACGCCACCGGGCTTGAGGGTCTTCGACACGAGCTCGAGGTGTTCCCACGGCGCGAGCATGTCGAGGATGATGCGGTCGTACTGGTCGGCCGGATCGTGATTCGCGAGATCGTCGACGACGAGGCTCCAATTGTCGGGGGCCCCACCCCAGAACGTCTCGACATTGCGGACCGCGTGCTCGGCGTGGTCCTCGCGCACCTCGTACGACCGGACTGAACCGTTGACGCCGACCGCCCGCAGCAGCGACAGGGTGAGCGAGCCCGACCCCGCGCCGGCCTCGAGGACCTTGGCTCCGGGGAAGATGTCGCCCTCGGCGACGATCTGCGCGGTGTCCTTCGGATAGATCACCTGGGCGCCGCGCGGCATCGACAGGATGTAATCGGTGAGCAGCGGGCGGAGAGCGAGGTATTCGGTGCCGTTCGCCGACTTCACCATCGATCCCTCGTCGGCGCCGATCAGGTCGTTGTGCTCGATTCCACCGCGATGAGTGTGGAACTGCTTGTCCGGTTCCAGCACGACCGTGAACTTGCGTCCCTTGGAGTCGGTGAGCTGTACGCGGTCGCCCTCGGCGAACGGGCCGGTTGTCGGCATCGGTGACTGGTTCCTAACGGGTCGAGAGCGGGGCACGAACGCCTTCAAGCATAGAGTGACGCTCATGGCAGACATCGAATCGGCAGCGACCAGCTACTACGTCCCGCTCGAGACGCCCGACGGCGCCGACCCCGATTTCGACTACTTCCAGCCGACCGAGGCGACGATCAGCGTGTGGTCGTCCGACCTGCAGCACGGCGGCCCGCCGGCGGGTCTGATGATGCGCGCGATGACTCGAGTGGTCGCCGACGACGGCCAGCACATCACCCGCGTCACGACGGAGATCCTCGGCGCGATGGGATTGGGCGTGAACCGCGTCCGCGCGTGGGTGTCCCGCCCCGGACGACGGATCTCACAGGTGACGGCCGAACTCGAATGTCAGATGCCCGACGGGGAGTTCCGCGTCGCCGGACGCACCGTCGCCTGGCGGATCCTGGCCTCCGACACCGCGGACGCCCAGAGCAGCCCCCGCGATCGGCTCCCGTCGACGCCCGATGAGCTCCCCCAGATCGTCGGGTTCCCCGAGGACGGCGACGAGGGCGTCGCATGGGGCCGCATCGGCTTCATCGGCACCGCGGTGATCGCCAGGCAGGACGGACGCACCGGCTCCACTCCGGCCGTCTGGATCAAGGCGGCCCTCCCCCTCGTCGAGGGCGAGGTGTCGTCGGATCTGGTGTCGATCTTCACGGTGCTCGACGTCGCGAACGGCGTCGGCACCCGCCTCGACCCGACCCGCTGGTCGTGGATGAACATGGACACCACCGTCCATCTGGTGGGCCAGCCGACGAGCCCGTGGCTCGGCATCGACTCGGACCTCGCCGTCGGGCGGACGGGCTACGGTGCCAGCTTCGCCGACCTCTACGACGTGTCCGGCTTCCTCGGCCGGTCCGCGCAGACCGACATGATCGTCGACGCCCGCTGAGCAGGCCTCGCCTTTCGACTCGAAGGGTCCGGCCCGACCGACTAGAACCGGCAGGAACGGATGTCCGACGCGAGGATCGCGCGGGCGCCGAGCTCGGACAGGTCGTCCATGAGCGACTGGTGCGACTTGCGCGGGACCATCGCCCGAACCGCGAGCCACTCCGGGTCGAGCATCGGCGACACTGTCGGCGATTCGAGGCCCGGGGTCATCGCGACGGCCTGCTCCAGCAGCGGCTTCGGGCAGTCGTAGTCGATCATCACGTACTGCTGACCGAATACGACGCCCTGGACACGGGCGATGAACTGCTTGGCCGCCTTCGACGCCTCCACCGATTCCGGATTCCGGATCAGCACGGCCTCGGAGTCGCACAGCGACTCGCCGAACGCAGCCAGATCGTGCAGGCGGAGGGTGCGTCCGGAGCCGACCACATCGGCGATCGCGTCGGCCACACCGAGCTGGATGGAGATCTCGACGGCGCCGTCGAGGCGGATGATCTCCGCGTCGATGCCGCGGGACGCGAGGTCACGACGGACCAGGTTCGGGTACGACGTCGCGATCCGCTTGCCCGCGAGATCGTCGACGGTCCACGTCTGGTCGTTGGGGGCCGCGTAGCGGAACGTCGACGATCCGAAGCCGAGCGCGACCTCCTCGATCACCTCGGCGCCCGAGTCGGCCGCCAGGTCGCGACCGGTGATGCCCAGGTCGAGGGTGCCCGCGCCGACATAGATCGCGACGTCCTTCGGGCGCAGGAAATAGAACTCGACGTCGTTGTTGACGTCGATGACGGAGAGGTCCTTCGGGTCCGACCGCTTGCGGTAGCCGGCCTCGGAGAGGATGGCGGCGGCGGCTTCGGACAGCGCGCCCTTGTTGGGGACTGCGACACGCAACATGTGGGGAATTCCTAGAGGTAGCGGGGTCGACTCAGCGGTACTTGGGTCGGCTCAGAGGTACTTGGGTCGGCTCAGAGGTACTTGGGTCGGCTCAGAGGTACTTGTAGACGTCGGCAGGCGTGAGACCGCGCTTGATCATCATCACCTGGAGCCAGTAGACGAGCTGCGAGATCTCCTCGGAGAGGGAGTCGTCGGACTCGTGCTCGGCGGCCAGCCACACTTCGCCTGCTTCCTCGATGATCTTCTTGCCGAGCGTATGGATGCCGGAGTCGAGTGCGACGACGGTGCCGCTCCCCTCGGGGCGCGTCTGCGCCTTCTCGGCCAGCTCAGCGAACAGTTCGTCGAAGGTCTTCACGGGACGTATTGTTCCACGCCTGCCCGACCGCGGCCCGGTCGGGTTGTTCCCACGTCAGACGGACTTACGACTCCGACCCTCGTGGCGACGCCGTCATGGTCTCGGTCATCGTCGAGTCGCTCGCTGACACAGAGGTATGGGACGCAGATGAGTTTCGGGAGATTCGGTTCCGCTCCCGAAACATTGCCACCGACGTGTTCGGTTCGGACGAAACCGTGCGTGTCGTCCTCGCGCCGTATCAAGACCAGACGGCACCCGGCGAGGGCTCGTAGTGGCGAGCCGCCCCATACAGAGTTACGAACTGCTCGAACTCGCCGATCAATTGGCTGGACGACGGAGTGGGCCTGGTCGAGATGACCCATACGGATCTGGCCGAACTGTCGAAGGCCGCGAGCGGGGGCAACGGCGGCAAACAAGCGCTGAAGGTCGCACTCGGCACTGTCGACCCCAAACTTGCCGCCATCGGGGACGCATTCGTGGGCCTGCAGGATCAACGGCACGGCGCAGACTACGACGACGACTACGTGATCGACAGGGCGTCGGCTCTCGCCTATGTGGATGATGCACGTCAGGCGATCACCAATGCGGACATGCTGTGGAGGGAGGCGGAACCGAGCTATCAGCGGTTCCTCGGATTGGCGGTCGGTGCGGTGAAGGTCGCCAAGCAACGCTGAGACATCGTGCCCCGGTGACAATCGCATTTCTCAACTCAACAGGTTCATGACCAGGTTGATGGTGCAGGCGATGATGACGGTGCCGTACGCGTAGCTCGCCAGGCAGTGCTTGAGCGTCACGGCGCGGAAGGCGGTGTCGGTGACCGAAGTGTCGGACACCTGGTAGGTCATGCCGAGATTGAACGAGAAGTAGAAGAAGTCGACGTAGCGCGGCGGCGCGTCGCAGTTGAAGTCGATTCCGCCGACCCCGCCCTGGTAGTACATCCGGGCGTACTTCTCCGCGTACAACGTGTGGAGCATCGCCCACGCCGACACCACAGCGACGACGGCGACGCCCGCGTACACGTTCGCGTCGGCTCCGTCCGCGGCGAGCAGCAGGACGATGATCGTCGCGAGTGTCGCCCCGAGCATGGCGAGAACGGCGAGATCGCCGATCTCGTCGTCCTCCGACACCGCGGTCGCATGGGCTCTGGTCTCCTCCGCATCCGCGGGCCACCGCAGCCCGATGGACCACACCAGGTACACGACGGCGGCCGTCACCATCACGGACAGGGCGGCGAGCGCCCACCGCTGCGTCGCGAAACCGATCGCCGCGCCGATCAGCAGGCCGACGCCGAGACCTGTCAGGTACCGCGTCGAGCCCTTCGCGTCGCGCACCGCGGGACGCATGTCAGGCCAGAGCTGCGGCGAGGTCGTCGAGCGTGAGCCCGACCAGGGAGTCCCGGTACGTGTACGTGGGACGCGGCGGGACGTCGATCGCGGACGGGACGACGATCGACTTGACCCCCGCAGCGAAGGTCGCCGCCGCTCCGGTCGGCGAATCCTCGACCGCCAGACATCGACTCACGGGAAGTCCGACGAGTTCGGCTGCCCGCCGATAGATGTGCGGTTCGGGCTTTCCCGCCGCGACCTCGTCACCGCACACCGTCGCGACGAAACGGTCGCGGCCGATCGTCTCCAGCAGGACGTCGGTCACCTCGCGCATCGTGTTGGTGACCAGCACCATCGGGATGTCGGCTGCCGCGATCAACCCGAGCGCGTCGAGCGCGCCGGGGCGCCACGGGGTGCCCTCGGAGAACAGATCGATCACCCGCTGGACCATCCACGCCTCGTCCGCGTCGAAGTCGCGGCCCGACTCCGGGACGAGCGCGGCGTCGTACACCTTGGTCATCGCGTCGACGGAACTGTTCCCCATCGTCGCGTGACGCAACGACTCCGACATCTCGATGCCGAGCCCCCGCGCGAACTCCACGAGCACCCGCTCCCAGAGCGGCTCCGTGTCGAGCAGCGTTCCGTCCATGTCCCAGAAGACCGCTCCGGGCAGCCTGTCGCTCTGCGTCGTCATATCGTCCAGGCTACGTGTTGAAGTACTTCGCCTCGGCACCCGACCCCATCTTTTCCCAGGTCACGGCAGTTCTGGCTAGTCTCCACACTCGATTTAGCCACCATTTTAGCCTACAGTCGGTCGCATGGCAGCGAAACGAGTGTCCCAAATGGCCCCCGGCGAGGGCAGGCAGATCGGCCAGGTGTGGCTCACGGCACCCACCGAGAACTACCTGTACTACCGGATCACCTACACCGACGAGTACGGAGCCGTGAAGCGCAGTAGCGCCACCAAGGACTACGGGAAGGCGCTCGATAGGGCTCATGCCATCGATGCAGCGCTCACGGCAGGAACAGCCGTGCGCTCCTCGACCGTCACCTTCGGCACCGCTTGGGCGCAGTATGTGCAGGCCAAGGCCCCCAACATCTCCTTGGAGTACACAGCCCAGTTGGAGCGGGCAATGAAGACCAAACTCGCTCCTCTGCGCTCCACACAACTCAGAGAACTTCGGTACCAGCACATCCAGAGAGTCTTGGACGATATAACCGCTGCCGGTGGGACCGCGAAGACACAGAAACGCGTTGTCTCCCAACTGAATCCGTTCCTGAAATGGTCTTATGTGGAGAAACTTCTGCCACGCGCGCCCATCGAGTACACGGAGCGACTGACGTTCTCTGTCACACAACAGTATGCGCGGCAGGACGACACACGCGGGAGCACCGTTCAGCCCGACCATGTGTTCACGATGGAAGAGGTTTACAGAATCTCTGAGGCTGCCCTCACGGTATGCGAGCGGCGACGGCGAGAGGGCGGCAACGCCAGGAACTGGGACTACGCGACGTTTGGCCGCTCCACCCATCTAGCCATCCTCCTCACCGCCTCCACTGGCCTGCGACAGGGAGAGATGCGGGCGCTAGAGGTAGGCGACTTCCGAGCGGATAACACCTCAACGACGGGCCACGGAGAGCCATACCGCGAACTCGCCAACGCACACATATCGCGCTCCTACAGGGAGCACGCCGGTGGCTTCAAAGAGATTCGCCGTCCGAAAGGTGGGAAGTCCCGAACAATCTATGTCCCGACGTGGACAGCCCCAATCGACGGCCCCGATCACAGGCCACGCAGTTCACGGGACATCCTCGAAAAGTATGGCGCACCAAGCGATTTGGCGACCGAGGACGGTCTACGGCACGCGAAGGCCCGTGCCGTCAATCTGCTCGCGATACGGCGCGGCTTCCTGGCCGACCTCAGAACGATCAGGCACCGAACACCCGGCCCCTCGACCTACTTCTGGAAGGTGCCTGACAATCTCCTACCAGCCGACATGAGCGACCCATACGAGGCGCTACGGGACGTCAGCAGGCGTCTCATGCGAGTCGATGATGATGGCAATCTCGCAGTGATTGGCGGCGAGCCTCTACAACGGGTCCGCACTTTGCCGCGTCGCCTCCACACCAAGGAGTTCATCGACCTGTGGGACGACGGCGCGATTCAACCAGTGAGAGAGATGATCGACACTCACATCAAGGCGCTGCTAGCCTCCACACCCGAGTTCTGGAAGCCCCCGCACACCGACAACCACCAAGTGGGCCCAGCAGAGACAGCCCTCATGTGGGCATCTGTACGGCCTCCTCGCTCGAACACACGACTACCGATCAGCCTGCCGTACCTCAACCCAAACGGATGCCACATCGCCTACTCCGCCAGCCGGAGCCTCTGGCAGCAGATTGTTGACCAAAGCGGTATCTCAAACCCGAAGGGTCTCAACGGACAAGCGCGAACCATGCGGAACCTCCGCCATACGTTCGCAACGCAGGCTCTCCGCACCGGTACACCGGTCAGCATCATCAGCGCACAGTTGGGGCACTCCAACTCCGCAACGACATTGCAGCGCTACACGAAGGTTATGCGACCAGGCTCTGCAACGCCGATCATGCTCTGACGGCTGCCGCGAAAGGAATCGCTCCGCTCATCCTTCCTTGCCATGTGGACGCCCCTGCCGGACAAAGAACGATCCCCTTGTATCTGATGCGATACAGGGGGATCGTTCGCTAGGAGACTGACTATCAGTGCAGGCCAGGGCCCCAAATGGGCAGGTCAGCCTTCTCAGCATCAGTCATGTCGCGGTACGCCTTACCCGTCTCTGGGTGGACGTAATCGTCCAGGTCGTCCTTCCAGCGTGCCTCACCGTCTGGCCCACATTTCGGCAGCACAGCGTGCAGGGCGTCTGCCTTCGCAGCCACGGCCTCGATCGGCAGAGAGACCGTGAGTTCGGGGTAGCCGAATCCTCCATCCTTCCGGACGGCAGCACCGAGGACACCGGCGATCTTGTCAGCGAGCGGCTGATAGTGCAGACCGATATCGCCGCCTCGGCCCTCGACCTTCCACTTGTCCACCTGGATGGTCTCGCCGTCCTCCACCTGCTCGACGGTGACGGTCTGCCCCCACTGGCCTGAGCAGTCGGCGGAGATGGACACGGTGTCGTGGTGATTCTCGCGGTAGCGGATCGTCTCGACGATCTTCTCCTTGATCTGTGTCTCCGAAATCGCAAGGGGCGCAGGAGCATTGACAGACGGCATGTAGGGGCCTGCCGTTTTCACACCAGGGGTGACCTCGGCCAGGACGACCTTGCTCGTCTCCGGTAGGCCGGTGCGCTTGTTGCGGGTGAGTTCGGCAGCGTCGGCATGGGCGACGGCCCACGGACCTGCGATGATGCCAGCGAACACCGTTGGGATAACGACAACGTTCGCTGCTAGTCGCAGCCGCTTCTTGGTCTTCTCGTTCATGTAAATCTCCTCCAACTAGTTGGCATGGGCCTTTCCCGCGCCGTACTCGATACCGTGGGCGCATATACGGCGAACACCAGGTGTGTGACACAACTCACATTCGAGGCTAATTCAGGACCAATTGGCCGGATCGACGCCGCGCCGGGGCCCCCAGGACGCCCGTAAAGGCCTCTAAATCGAACGCTGAGCGACTTTCTCCCATTTCCGACACAACTACGCAGGACGGACGCGAGGGGCGCCACAGGGCCCAATCTGCCGCCAGGGGCGCTCTCCCGCTTGTCGAGTTGCTGTGGGCCGACACTGTGAACAACAGGTCACTGGAAAGCCTTCAATTTTCCGGGCCCCAAGATCTACGCAATGGGAACTACCGCCGTCAGAGGGTGGCAGAAAGTCGTGCCTACGAAGTTAAACATTCGGCAACCACACAACGGCGTGTGGCCCTGCGGTGAAGATGCAGCCCCTCAATCGAGTTTCAATGATTCTTTTGAGTCGGTGAGGTGACGGTCAGATAGTAAACACAGTGCGCGAAGCGCTCAGATGATAAGTACTTCAGTACTTCTACCTATCATCAGTAGTTAGATGAATCAGTTGTTTAGATAACATTAACCAATTCAATCGTACGAAACGTAAGAATAGATGCTTACAATAGTAAGCAGATAAAGAGACCGAAGAATGAGGGCTCTAGGAGCGTAGCGACCAAAGAACGTAAGAACGACGTAACGTACAGGTAACCGATAAGTGTTACCAATCAATAGATAACCTAGTATGGACAGATATACCGACATACCCCTACATATGTAGACCACCATATGTAGACCGCCATATAGCCATAGATGAGCCAGAAAAATTTGGCGCGCCGACGGTAAAAAGCAGGGCAGATGAGCCCTAGCCTCCTCCGGCTCAGATAGCAGACCCCCCGTAAACACTGCGCTTACGGGGGGTCTGCTATTGATAACCATAGCGTATTAGTAGTGCAACTATGAAAACAGCCTGCCTGCTTTTGGGCAGCCCTCGTTGCCCGAGTGCGATCCCCGCAGTCGGTTCATGTCTGTGGTCTCTGTCTATGGCCTCACCTCCTCTCTATAGTGCCTGTCTCTTACTTACTACTGTGGGCGCACATATGACGAACGCAAGTGATTTGATAACGGTTCTGTAACAATGACAAAGCCCCCTACCTCATAGCGTGCGGTAGGGGGCTCTGGCTTGGTTGCTTACCGTTCCCGGTAAAAAAAGTGAGGACAGTAGTAGGCCATCAGTACGCGTACGATCGGCTCAAAATCTGTGTAAACCAAATCGGCGTAGTCAGCAATCGTCCCCGACTGAGGGTGCGCGCCGGATGTCACGAGGCCGATCATTAGGCGCAACAGCGCGTTCTGCTCAGACGGGTAAGACGACCAGGCACGCTGTTCCAACATCTGGAAATTTGGCCGGGGGAGAACGTAGCCCGGCTGCTCAGTTCCGAAGTATTCGTCTCCTACCTGCTCGATAGCCATCTGCCAGTGCTTCTGAAACTCTTCCAACTTTGTGCTCATGCAGATCTCTTCAAAGTTTGTACTCATTTAACCCATCCTCCAACTAAGGTGGCCTCAACCTCTTGTATTGGCCTTGTACTAGATACCTTGGGCGCGCTATATGACAAACAACATATACTCCATGTGAGTTACGCCACATTCTAGTCGGTAGATTGACTATCTGTTTTTGGGCAGCCCTCGTTGCCCGAGTGCGATCCCCGCAGTCGGTTGCTTCTGTTACTGGTTGTCCTTGGCCTCACCTCCTCTCTATAGTGCCGGTTGTCTTACCTACTACTGTGGGCGCACATATGACGAACGCAAGTGATTTGATAACGGTTCTGTAACAATGACCAAGCCCCTACCTCACGTTACGAGGTAGGGGCTTGGTCTTGGTTGGCTAATCGAATGCAGCAAGGCTTGCTGCCAAGTCCTCAAAATCGCCTCCCAACAAGTCAGCAATGCCGCTCAACTGCTTGCTCAGTTCCTCTGGGAAACCTTCTCTCGCATCTTGGAGCGCGACCTTGGCCTCTCGATGGGCCTTTGCCGCAGCCCACCGGGCCCGCCGTTGCTGCTCAGCCTCTGACAGAATTACAAACCCGTCACCCGTTGTAGCCATGCTTCCTCGCCCCCTCCTCTGCTAGTCGTTGAATCTCCTGAATGGTCTCCTGAGCCCGCCGCCGCGTCTCTGGCCGCTTCTCGAATCCGTCCCCGGTCAGACCGCCGGTGCGAGCCAGCGTGTCGAAAATCTGAGCGTCAGTCTTGGCCGTCGCAGACATCCCCCGAGTCAGCCGCTCGAAGATGTCTTCCGGCTCCTCAACGACCTCTTGCACCGCCGTATTGGCCTCTGACTGGCTCTCTGAGCGCTCTGTGGCTGTTTCCGGTAGTCCAGGGTCGTTTGTAGGCGTAGGAGCCTCTGTGGGCTCTTCTAGGAGCCGTTCGAGCCGTTGACGGCGCTTCTCACGTTCGATCAGCCGCCGTGGGATCGCGCGGAACATCCCGAGCACGCTCCCCAGTAGCGCGCAGATCACAAATCCAGCCAACGCCAGGAGCAGCAGGAGCATGAATAGTCCTACCAAGTTGATGTGGTTATTGCCTCCGATTGTCAACATCAGAACCCCCTCCCGCTGCTTCTCTGTGCCTTGCGCTCGGCTCTCCTGCGATCCTGGCGGTCGAAATGCTCCTTGTCCGCCGCGATCTGTCGCGCCTCCTTCTCGTCTGCTCGCTGGGCGGCCGCTTTGGCGGCTTCTCTTGTAGCGAGTTGTGCAGTCGTCAGTGGACGACCACCCCTATCAAGATTCTTGATGATCCTGTCGACCATCGCTGTGCGGTTCATGCCAATACCTCCTTGTGTCTATCGTGCTGAATGTCTTGCTACTTACTGTTGGGGCGCATATGTAGAACACAAGTGTGTCGATCGCCACCTATACCCATACGTACCTCGGCGCTACGACAAGGGCCCCACCTCAATCGATGGGGCCCTCATCCGCTAGGAGGCGGTAAAGAAATCAGCCGTCGCGTCCTCTCCGAGTTTGCGTGACCGTGGTGCAGTTGGCCGATAGACCGGCGGTGCAGGCGGCGGCGGAGCCGGGAGCATCAGCACTTGCAACTCCTTGTCTGCATGTGCAGGGACCATCTCCACGAGGGCAAACTTCTTGCGTGGCATTAGCACCGCTGCGCGACCGTAGGCCATCTGGAAGAGCCCAGCCGGTTTGACCAAGGACCGGTACGAAGCGCTTGTGTTCCAGTTCGTGCTATCGGTCTCGCTCCGGGAGTCGCCCTTGCTCATGCCCATTGACCGCGAGGTCCCCCTGGACTTCGACCGAGAGACGGTTTCAATGCGATCCAAGTACTCCCCGGAATACTTCTCTACGCGGTCAGTTGTCTTATCGTCCTGCGTACCAGATAGTACGACGATAAAAGCATCCGCGTTGTTGATGATGGCCTCCGCATCGGAGTCCGACCAGAGTCCCCAAAGTTGCCCGAGGCCTTGAAGGCCCAACACAAACTTCACGCCTTGCGAGCGCTTGGTGGCAAGCCAGCGCGGAAGTTGTGGCAGCGGGCAGACGTTCGCCAGTTCGTCGAGCATGAACAGTGCAGGATTCGGCAGACGCTTGTCCTGATGGCTCCATGCCTCCTGGTCGAGCGCACTCATCGCCGCAGTCACGAATGCACAGAAGAGTCCACGGAACGGATCGCTTTGGTCGGGCGCGACAACGTAGATTGTGCCCGCAGGTTCGGACGCCCACGCCGCTAGATCGATCAACCCCGGATCGTCCCATCGGGCGTACCACACGATTTCAGAGCCGACCAGAGAGAGCAGCGCCCCCTGGACACCGAAAACCACACCCGCAACCGTCTCGGATGCCCCACTGATCTGCTGCACTGCCCGCAGGCCGCCAGCCGCTCGCTGCGCGTCGAGGATCGCCGCCTTGCCGTTCTCAGCCAGCGCCTCGCATACGGCGATGCCAGCATCCCAGCCGCCTAGCGGATGAGTGGCAATCCAGGTGACCAGGTGGCCGAAATCGGTAGGCACAGGCGGTACCTCAGCATCGAGTTCTTCGCTTCCCTCTGACATGAGCGCCGTCAGCATCACCTGCACATCCGACAGGGCCGTTCCGTCGTACTGCCGCATCATCCAAAGAACTGTTGTCAGAAGCGATTTTGCTGCGGTGGTCCAGACCGACGAGCCAGTCCTGCCGCTGTCACTACCGCCTGCCTCGACTAGCAGGGCTGTGGTCAAGGCAGCCTCGTTAAACGTCTTGCATGCTTGCAGAGGGGTCCACAGGCGCACGTAGGCCGCCGCAGGACCATCTACAACGCCTGCCGGGTCGATCACAGCCACCGAGCCGATCCGACTGCGGGCCGACATAGTGAGGTCGGCCAATTCCGACTTGGTTGACGTGGCGAGCAACGGCCCCTTGTGCCGCACGATCGTCGGGATGACAATCCCCTGAGTCTTTCCCGAGCCGGTGGGTCCGACGACGATGCCGCCGGTACCGTCCGCCGTCACGAAGTCACGGGTGACTTTCCCATCGTCCACGAGACGACCTAGCACGAAGTCTGCTTCGGCGGTGTGCCGGTCGCCCCTCTTGACAGTCGCCAAGTCCTTCTTGCCCGCCATTGACGTGGTGGCCGATACGGTGGACGGTCGGCGATGGATCGACTTCCACAGTTTCCACGCTGCTACGGCGATGACCGCCAGCACGATTAGCAGGATGATGATTGTTTTCATGTTCTTCTCCTCCGTTCCTTGATTGTTGTTACTTGATGACGGCAGCCGGTCGCGCCTTTCGATACACCCACAGCACGCCACGGATCGATACCGCCATGCCTCCGGTGACGGTCTGGAACATCCACTTGAGCATCTGCCCGATTGCAGCCCCGAGTTGTGACCACGACCGCGATAGGGCCCGCCGCGTTGCTCCACCGCGTCGTCCGATCAACGACAGCAGCAGAAGGCTGAGAGTCTTACTGATTGCGATGGTCACCGCTCCGACTGCCCGAGCAAACTGATGGCGCGTCTTCCATGCGCCAACCGCACACGCAATGACGTAGGCACCGATTAGCAGCCACGCGATGGTGTTCACGACTTGGACGATTAGGTCAGTCATTGAACTCACCTCCTCCGTCGTTTAGCAGACTCTCAATGTCGATCGACTCAAACAGTTGTAGCGTCGTTGCCATCGACATTGCCTTGGCTACGCGCAGACGGCGGTACTGTTCCTGTGTCGCGAAGATCGGCACGACCACTCGGCCTGGATTGGCCGACGTGCTCAGTGGCTCTCCGTCTTCACATAGGCCCCCCAGCGGCAGCCGGTCGATCACTGTGCGATAGACGGACGCGGCGGATTCGTTGCGTCGTTTCGCAATGCGTCGTACCTCATCGGCTAGCGCCGGGGTTAGACGCAGGCTGATGGTTGTTTCGTAAGCCATGATGTATACCTCCCGAGCGTTGGTGGACCCTCCACCTGCTCTACTTACAACCATCGGCGCCATATATGGCGAACCAAATATATGGCGTGTGAGTTGCCTCACATAGTTCTATGCGGACCGTATACGTCCGCACCTCGATATCAGTAACTACTTATCCCCTACTCTTCATACCTCACCTCAATCACCTCAATCACCTCTCTCAACTCCTTCTACCTACCTCTTCATACCTCCATCTACCTCTACCTACCTCACCTACATCACCTCACTACAACACACCTCAACAACTCACATAAATAAACACACGCAATTGCATTAGGTTGCTGCGCACCTAATGCAATGCGGATCGACCCAGCGCGCCCACGGTCGCTAGGGATGCAAGGGACCAGCCCTGCACACCGACCATCGGAGGTAGCCACGATGCTTTCAATCTCACCAATCAAAGCCAGCCAAGCCAGCGCCTTGTCCGAGTACTACGCCAAGCAACTTAGCGAGGGCAAAATCAGCCGTGAGGAGGCCCTGGAACTCTCGGAAGCGGGGTTCGAAGCGCAGGGCTTGGACCTCGATACCTCTATGGGTGCTCAGGCCTATTACTCATCGGAGGAGGCACCAGACCGGCTAGTCGATATCCGAACCGGCGACAGCCTCGATCAAAGCGACCTTGAAAATCACCTCGCGGGGCGACAGTTCGACGGTCGGACACTGCTCGATCCTGGTCTCCAATCGATCGAGAAATTGGCCCGTTCGATCGATTACAACGGTCCGCTAGACGAGCAGGCGCTAGGCTTTCTGCGCTCTGGACTACATCCGAACGATGGCAGTTTGCTCAGTGAGTCGTTCAATCAAGAGTGGGCCGCAAAGGCTGCAACGACTGCCGAAGTGACCTCCTACGACTTGACTTTTTCGGCACCTAAAGGGGTATCGGTCATCGCTGCTTACTCGGACTCTGACACTCGCGAGGCTCTCGTGAAGGCCCACAATGAGGCGATCAAGGAGGCTCTTGATTGGGCCGAAGAGAAGGGCATTATGGTTGCCCGAAGAGGCCGGGATGGCGCTGAATCTATCGTCGCCACACCCCAGCAGATCGCCGCAAAGACGGAGTTTTCTAGCCGAGCCGGTGACCCTCACCTTCACTCTCACACTCTCATCTCGGCGGCTGCGATGGGGTCCGATGGGCGCTCTTCTACGCTCTCGGGCGGCCATCTGTTTCATGGGGCAGCGACCATTGGAACGGTCTATGAGCAACGTCTCGCGCACAAGTTGAGCGAACGATTCGGGCTGGCCTTCTACACGAAGGACAACCGTTTGCGGGAGGTCGCGGGCTTCTCTGACGAGGTTCTAGAACGGTACTCCCAACGGTCCCAGCAGATCGCGGAAACTCTTGGAGAAATGAAAGCGGCGGACAACATCTTGCGCCGCAAGATCGAGGGCGATCCCCACGAGTACGAGAGGCTTTTCGCTCTAGATTCGAGCGGTCAAACTCTGACGAAGGCCGAGCAAGCGAAGGTGGCTGACTATCGCAAATACGCGGCAATGATCCACGGACAGAGCCCCAGTGGTTTGCGCACTGCACGGCAAGCCGCCAACCTCGCCTCGCGTGTAGGCAAAGAAGAATCGGAGGCCGAATTGTTCGAACGATGGGCGCAGGAACGGCCTGCAAACGGGCCCGCGATCCTCGATGAGGTACGCGCGCAGGCCGCACACGATAGCCGTTCAGTGGACGTTGCCGAGGTCCGGTCAACCATCGTGGACACGGCGCTGACGAACGTTACGGCCAACCAATCGTCGTTCACGGCCAAGGATTTGCGGAAGGCCACCACCGCCGCTGCTCACGCCGATATGACGGCAGCAGAGATCGATGAGGCCTTCTACGCGGCGTTGCAGGATGAACGAGTTCTCGCGCTCACCGACGCCCCAGATCAGCAAATCGGCGATTGGGTGCTGGCTGCGAAGAGCCAGACTCTGACTACGACTGATGTTCTCGCCCAGGAGGAGAACCTGAGGCAATTGGCCGAGGACCTGGCTACGGGCAAGGCGCATCAGCCCATGAACATCGAGGAGGTGCTGACCGCTTCGGAGAGTGCCAATCTGACGCCAGAGCAGGAGGAGATGCTGGCCGCTGCAACGCTGACTCGATCCTCTCTCACTGTCGTGAGAGCGCCTGCCGGTTCCGGCAAGACGTACAGCCTTGCTCCCGTTGTGGCGGTGCATCAGGACGCTGGATATGAGGTCGTGGGACTCGCTACAGCAGCACGAACAGCCGATAGTCTGCGCGAGGCCCACGTCAACAGAACGATGAGCCTGACGCGTTTCGGCATGGCTATGGAGGGCGGAAAATGGGAGGAAGGCCTATCGAACGAGGAGGTCGACCGCATCCGCGCTGCACAGCAAGCAATAGCCGCGAAGACGCCGGGAGCCGATGAATCTATGCAGCACATCTTGGAAGAAATCGAAGCGGCGCATCCTCCGCTGGAGGCCGACTTTCGACGTGTAGAGCGGCAATGGAACACGGCCAAACGGCTCCCCCAGGGACCAGAACGGCAGCAGGCCATGCAGGAGGCCGTCGAGGCCAGCGAGGCGCTAGAGGCGCGCCTAGGGGCTCGCAGTGTGCCCGACACGGAGAAGGTGGTTCTGGTGGTGGATGAGGCAGCCATGACGAACAACGACGACTTGGAGAACGTATTGAGCACGGCGGCCGGGCGCGGCTGGAAGGTCATTTTGGTGGGTGATGAGCGCCAGTTGCAGGGCATTGGAAAGTCAACCGGCTTTGAGGTTGTCAGCAGGCAGTCTGGCGCTGTCGAACTCACGACTACCTACAGGGCGCGCGACGAGGAAGAGCGTCGATTGCAAGAGGGTTGGTGGTCATCTACCGCTACTCCTGAAGGTCGAGAGACGGTAGACAAGTACCTCGACCTTCAGGACTCCAACGGGCGACTGAACATCATTGACGACGCTCAGATGGAGCGGTGGATCGAAGAGAATCCTGACGCATCTATGCCGAAGGACTTGGCGAAGAGCCTCGCTATCGACGGCATTGCCGACGCTTATGTGGCAGCCGTAGAGGCCGGAGATGACCCGAAGGACTTGCTCGCGATGGCTGCAACGAGGGCCGATTCACGGCGTCTCGGTGAAGCGATTCAGCAACGTCTAGTGGACAGTGGTCACCTGGACGCGGAGACCGCAACGGAGGTCGTCATCGACAAGCCGACGAAGACGATGGGTGTTCTCCACACCGGCGAGCAAATTCGGATTACGCGCAACTCTCAGCCCGGCAAGGGCGAAACTGACAGGTTTCAGAATGGCTGGATCGGTCAAATTCAATCGTTCACCGCGGACGGAGATGCTGTGGTTCTCCTCCCCTCTGGACCTGGCGGAAGCATGAAGGAGACGACTGTTCCGAAGGCCGCAATCGATGACGGAGTGCTCACCTACGGAGCGTCCACTGCCCATGCAGCACAGGGCCGAACGGTCGAGAAAGCCTGGTTGCTAGCCGATAGTCGGATGGAGCGTGAGGCACTCTATCCCGGCCTCACACGAGGCAAGGCAGAGAACAACCTTGCCTATATCCCCGATGTTGGTCTGAGCCGTAGCGAGGCCAAGGAGGCCCTACGGGAGCAGGCTTTGAAGTCTGGCAAGGACGCGCCAGCGCTCGACAAGGCCCTGTTGCGAGTCAGCCCCGGCGACGTGGCGAAGGAGCGTAGAACGATGCCGTTCGGTAGTTCCGATGAGGAGGTTAGAGCCGCTGCGATGGCTCGAAAGCAGTCGGTGGCCCAGGGCCATGCGGCTAGCCGAGCCGAGGCGCTACGGTCTACCGACGAGGCTCAGGAGGCGCTTCGGGAGGCGGCGAAGCAGCGTCAGGAGCAGCGTCAGCGACGACAGCAGGGCCGGGGACGTGCAGCCTAAAGGCGTATGACCTATGGTAGGCAGCACCTACAGGCAATCGAACCAACCACAGGAGGAACCAGTGGCTATCAGTATCACCGACGACCTGACCAAGAAGGCTATTCCGCTTGAAGACGTAGAAGCCTCTGTAGAGGTCTTCACTCTGTTCGGCAAGGAGTATGTCTTTTTCTTCGCTGACAAGGACGCCGCCAAGAAGGCCCTGGAAGAGGGGAAGTTCAGTCCGACCGAAGGTACCCCCGTCGATACCGTGAAAGCACTGCTCAATGCCGTTCTTCCCGCCGAGGCCACCCCGAGTGAGAACGATTCGAGTTGGCTACTGAATCGCTACAAGCGTGAGACACTGCAAGAGGCTGCAAGGAGCGCAGGCATCACGTCGGTGGAGGTCGCCAAGATCGCTACGACGCCCCGCCTCAAGAACGACACCGCGAAGAAGGTCCGGGACTATGTGACGGAGAACAAGATTCCCGCAGACAAGTAGCCCCTGACCTGCACAGACAGCGAAACAGCCCCCGGTTCACAGCCGGGGGCTGTTTCGTGCTCGCAAGGTGGCCGAGGACTAGCCAATCTTTAGCCATTGCCGACCCGCTTAGCCTCCAATTTGGCTAGTCTTCGTGGACATATCAGCAGGTCAAAGCGTTTTTAGTGCTACGTGTTGAAGTACTTGGCCTCCGGATGGTGCAGAACGAACGCGTCCGTCGACTGCTCCGGATGCAGCTGCAGTTCCTCGGACAGTTCGACGCCGATGCGGCCGGGCTCGAGCAGATCGATCATCTTCGCCCGATCGTCCAGATTCGGGCACGCCCCGTACCCGAACGAATAGCGGGCGCCACGGTACTCGAGGTCGAAGAAGCCCTGCGGCAGGTCGGGGTCGTCGTCGGCCATCGACCCGCCCGCGAATGTCAGCTCGCTGCGGACGCGCTGATGCCAGTATTCGGCGAGCGCCTCGGTCAGCTGCACGCCGATGCCGTGCACCTCGAGGTAGTCGCGGTACTCGTCGGCCGCGAACAGTGTGTTCGCGAAGTCGGCGATCGGCTGTCCCATCGTGACCAGCTGGAACGGCAGCACGTCGACCTTGCCCGCCGCGATCGCCTGCTCGCGGGACGCGATGAAGTCGGCGATGCACAAGAAGCGCGTCCGCTGCTGACGCGGGAACTCGAAGCTGTGTCGCACCGCCGACGTCGGATCGGTCGATTCGAGGACGTGGACGACGTCGCCCTCACTGACGGCCGGGAAGTAGCCGTAGACGACGGCGGCGTGCGCGAGGATGCCCTCGGTGGAGAGCCTGTCGATCCACTCGCGCAGACGCGGCCTTCCCTCGGTCTCGACGAGTTCGTCGTAGTCCGGTCCGGAGTCGCCGCGGGTGCCGCGCAGGCCCCACTGCCCGAGGAACAGCGCACGCTCGTCGAGCATCGTCGAGTACTCGGACACTGCGATGCCCTTGACGATGCGGGTCCCCCAGAACGGCGGGGTCGGGATCTCGTTGTCGGTCGCGACGTCCGACCGCGCAGGCACCTCGACGGGAGCCTCGGCGGCCTTGCGCTTGGCGGCGATCCGCTTGGACCGTTCGCGACGCTCGCGGCGTTCGGCGACCTTCGCGGCGGCGGCCTTGGCCTCGGGGCTGTCCGGATCCGGCCCCTCACCGCGTTTGATCGCCATGATCTCGTCCATCAGGGTCAGGCCTTCGAACGCGTCGCGCGCGTAGCGGACATCGCCGTCGTAGACGTCGGCGAGGTCGCCCTCGACGTACGTGCGGGTCAGGGCGGCGCCGCCGAGGAGGACTGGGTACTCGCTCTTGCCTCGCGAGTTCATCTCCTCGAGGTTCTCCTTCATCACCACAGTCGACTTCACGAGCAGCCCCGACATGCCGATCACGTCGGCCTTGTGCTCCTCGGCGACCGACAGGATCGTCGCGATCGGCTGCTTGATGCCGATGTTGACGACGTCGTAGCCGTTGTTCGACAGGATGATGTCGACGAGGTTCTTGCCGATGTCGTGGACGTCTCCCTTCACGGTGGCGAGGACGATGCGGCCCTTGCCGTCCTCGTCGGTCGCCTCCATGAACTGCTCGAGATGGGCGACGGCCGCCTTCATCACCTCGGCCGACTGCAGCACGAACGGCAGCTGCATCTGGCCCGATCCGAAGAGCTCGCCGACTGTCTTCATGCCCGCGAGCAGGGTGTCGTTGATGATCGCGAGCGGCGGGACCGTCTCGCGTGCGGCGTCGAGGTCGTCGATCAGGCCGTTGCGCTCGCCGTCGACGATGCGTCGTTCCAGCCGCTCGAACAAGGGCATCTTCGCCAGTTCGGCCGCACGCGATTCGCGGGCGGACGCCGCGGATACTCCCTCGAACAGCTCCATGAGCTTCTGGAGCGGGTCGTAGCCCTTGTCGTCGGGACCGTCCGTGCCCGGCTCGCGGCGACGGTTGTAGACGAGGTCGAGTGCGGTCTCGCGGTGCTCGTCGGGGATGCGGGCCATCGGCAGGATCTTCGAGGCGTGGACGATCGCCGTGTCCAGGCCGACCTGGACGCATTCGTGCAGGAACACCGAGTTCAACACCTGGCGCGCGGCCGGGTTGAGGCCGAACGAGATGTTCGATATGCCGAGCGTGAAATGGATGTCCGGATGCGCCTCGTGCAGGCGGCGGATGGCCTCGATCGTCTCGATGCCGTCGCGGCGCACCTCCTCCTGCCCGGTCGAGATCGGGAACGTGAGGGCGTCGATGATGATGTCCTCTTCGGCGAGGCCCCAGTTCTGGGTGATGTCGGCGATGAGGCGTTCGGCGATCGCGACCTTGTGGTCGGCGGTCCGCGCCTGCCCCTCCTCGTCGATCGTCAACGCGACGACGGCCGCACCGTGTTCGACAGCGTGCCGCATGATCCGCGCGAAGCGGGAGTCGGGCCCGTCGCCGTCCTCGTAGTTCACCGAGTTCACGGCGCTGCGTCCGCCGAGGTGTTCGAGACCCGCCCGGATGACGTCCGGCTCGGTGGAGTCGATCATGATCGGGAGCGTCGACGCGGTCGCGAACCGCGACGCCACCTCCGTCATGTCGTCGGCGCCGTCCCGCCCCACGTAGTCGATGTTCAGGTCGAGCATGTGCGCGCCGTCGCGCGTCTGCTCCTTCGCGATGTCGAGACACTTCTGGTAGTCGCCCGCCAGCATCGCCTCGCGGAACGCCTTGGAGCCGTTCGAGTTGGTGCGTTCGGCGATCACCAGGAAGCTGGCGTCCTGATCGAACGGGACCGCCGTGTACAGCGACGACGTCTCCGACACGTGATCGGGAGTGCGGGTGGCCGGCGTGACCTGCTTGACTGCCTCGGCGACCTGACGGATGTGCTCGGGGGTGCTGCCGCAGCAGCCGCCGACGAACTGCAGTCCGTAGTCACGGACGAAGCCGGCCAGCGCATCCGCCATCTCCGGCGCGGTCAGCGGGTACTCGGCCCCGTTGGGACCGAGGACCGGCAGTCCGGCGTTCGGCATCACCGAGACGGGCAGGCGGGAGTGCTTCGACAGGTATCGGAGGTGCTCGCTCATCTCTGCCGGGCCGGTCGCGCAGTTCAGTCCGACGACGTCGACGCCGAGCGGTTCGATCGCGGCGAGCGCGGCGCCGATCTCCGAGCCGACGAGCATGGTTCCGGTCGTCTCGACGGTGATGTGGGCGATGATCGGCAGATGACGACCGAACTCGTCCATCGCTCGACGGGCGCCGATCACGGCCGCCTTGAGCTGAAGCAGGTCCTGGCAGGTCTCGATGAGAATGCCGTCGGCTCCGCCGTCGAGCATGCCGAGGACACACTCCTGGTAGGCGTCGCGGATGACTGCGAACGTCGTGTGACCCAGGCTCGGCAGTTTGGTGCCGGGACCGATCGACCCGAGGACGTAGCGCTGTGTGCCGTCGTCGGACGGCCCCATCTCGTCGGCGACGCCGCGGGCGATCGACGTGCCCTTGTAGGCGAGTTCGCGGATGCGGTCGGCGATGTCGTAGTCGCCGAGGTTCGACAGGTTGCAGCCGAAGGTGTTGGTCTCGACCGCGTCCGCGCCCGCCTCGAAGTAGGCGCGGTGGATGTCGGCGAGGACGTCCGGTCGGGTGTCGTTGAGGATCTCGTTGCAGCCTTCGAGGCCGAGGAAGTCGCCGTCGACCGTGAGGTCGGCCGCCTGAAGCATCGTGCCCATCGCTCCGTCACCGATCAGAACACGACGCGACATCGCCTGAAGCAGCGTCGAGTCGTACGAATTCTGGCGTGTGCGGGAGAAAGGCATGTGTCCAGCGTAGTTCGCCGTCGAACGCCGTCCGCCGTAGGCTCTTCTCGATGAACTCGCCACGCCCGTCCGGACTGCCCGCGCTGCGTCGTCCCGTCCTGATCGCCGCGTTCGGCGGCTGGAACGACGCGGGCGACGCGGCCACGTCAGCCGTCGAACATCTCGCTTTGACCTGGGACGCGACCGATCTGCGCGAGATCGACGCCGACGACTTCTACGACTACCAGTCGAACCGTCCGACGATCGCTCACGTCTCCGGTGTGACGCGCCGCATATCGTGGCCTGTGACATCTGTCTCGTACGCAAAACTGTCCGATTCTGACCGCGACGTGGTGTTCGTCCTCGGTCCCGAGCCGAATCTGCGGTGGCGGACGTTCTGTTCGACGATCGTCGACCTCGCCGACGCGCTCGGCGTGGAGTTGGTCGTGACGCTCGGCGCGCTCCTCGACGACTCGCCCCACACCCGGCCGGTCCCGGTGTCGGCGTCGGCGGAGACCAGCGAGGCCGCCGCGCGTTTCGGGCTGTCGCCGAGCACGTACGACGGGCCGACGGGCATCACCGGGGTCTTGCAGGACGCGTTCGTCCGCCACGGCGTGCCGTCCATCTCGTTGTGGGCCGCCGTGCCGCACTACATCGCGCACCCGCCGAACCCCAAGGCGACGCTGGCGTTGCTGCGCCGACTCGAACCGATCGTCGGGCTGCCGGTCGACTACGGCAGGCTCGAGCAGCAGGCCGCCGACTGGCAGGAGGACGTCGACGAGATGATGTCCGACGACGACGACATGTCCGCGTACGTTCGCGACCTCGAGGAACGCGTGGACTCGGACGACGCGACCGGCGACAAGATGGTCGAAGTGGACGGGGACGCACTCGCCGCCGAGTTCGAGAAGTACCTTCGCAGGCGCTCGGAGGACTCCGACTGACGCTCAGCCGATGCGTTCGATCTCGACGACCGGGGTGGTGATGCGCCACGTGCGGACGTCGGGATCGTCGGCGGCGGACACCCAGAATTGGGCCGGCTCGCCGATCGTGCACTGTTTGACGCCGAGGAGGGGGATGTCCTGGGAGTCGCGTCGCAGTTCGCTGACCTCCCAACGCTGATCGTCGTTGCGGCCGACGCCGGGCGCCCGCAGGAGGGTCATCTCCTCGAAGTCGAGGACGTACGTGGACGTGTGCGTGACGACGGTCCACACACCGTCGGACGTCGCGGGTGGGATATGGGTGACGCGGGTCATCGGCTGTCCTACGTGGTCGGTGCGATGTCGACGCCCAACAGGGCGTCGACGGCGGCGGCGATCAGTCCGGGCGCCTCGGTGGACGATCCGATCCCGACGATAGCGTCTGCGGCCCACGCGTCGACGGCCGCGAGCGCCTTGGGAGTGTCAAGGTCGTCCGCGAGATGCTGTCGCAGACGAGCGACGGTGTCGTCGGCGGAGGGGCCGGTCGACAGCGCGGCCGCACGACGCCACGTCGCCAGACGACGTTCCCCGTCGGCCAGCACCGCGTCGGTCCACATCCGGTCCGCGCGGTAGTGGCCGCTGATCAGGCCGAGGCGCACCGCTCCGACGTCGACGCCCTCCCGGCGGAGCACGGACACCTTGACGAGGTTGCCGAGGCTCTTCGACATCTTCTCGCCGTCGAGCCCGATCATTCCGGTGTGCACGTAGTGCCGCGCGAAACGGCGCTCCCCCGTCTCGGCCTCGGCGTGCGCGGCGGAGAACTCGTGGTGCGGGAAGATCAAGTCGCTTCCGCCGCCCTGAACGTCGAACGCCATGCCGAGTCGGTTGAGGGCGATCGCCGAGCACTCGATGTGCCAGCCGGGGCGACCGGAACCGAACGGCGACTCCCATGACGGCTCGCCGGGCCGCTGGATGCGCCACAGCAGCGCGTCGAGCGGATTCCGCTTGCCGACCCTGTCCGGGTCGCCGCCGCGCTCGGCGAAGAAGCGGGCCATCGTGTCGGCGTCGTACCCGGACTCGTAACCGAACTGCGTGGTCGCGTCCACGCTGAAGTACACGTCGGGGAACTCCGGATCGTCGACCACATAGGCCGACCCGTTGTCGAGGAGTCGTCCGACGGCGGCGATCACCTCGTCGACCGACTCCATCGCGCCGATGTAGTCGCGCGGGGGGATCACGCGCAGCGCGGTCATGTCGTCGCGGAACAGGTCGATCTCGCGGGAGCCGAGGTCGCGCCAGTCGACGCCGTCCCGTTCGGCGCGTTCGAACAGCGGATCGTCGACGTCGGTGATGTTCTGGACGTAGTGCACGTCGTGGCCCTG
Source organism: Gordonia spumicola (assembly GCF_009932475.1). Lineage (GTDB taxonomy): Bacteria > Actinomycetota > Actinomycetes > Mycobacteriales > Mycobacteriaceae > Gordonia > Gordonia spumicola. The sequence goes on along the minus strand of NZ_BJOV01000005.1, from coordinate 1,074,628 downwards.
ATCGCGCAGGACCCGGTTGATCAGGTCGAACGTCACGTAGGTCGCGGCGTGGCCGAGATGCGTCGCGTCGTACGGGGTGATGCCGCACACGTACATCGTCGCGACCGGCCCCGGTGCGAGCGGCGTCACCTGCTTCGACGAGGTGTCGAAGAGGCGGAGAGCCGGTGAGGCGCCTGGTACGCGCGGGATCTGGGGCGACGGCCACGACTGCATGCCCACAACTCTATGTCCCCCACCGGAACGGTCGTCGGAGGGCCTTAGAACGGCGGCCACGGGATGGCGCGCTCGCCGGGCGGGGACGGCATCGGACCGCCGTCGGCGAGCCGTCGCGTCCGCGCCGCGAGCGCGGCGACCTCGGCGTCGGTGATCAACGTCCGCAGTCCGGCCGTCAGCGGATCGTCCACGTCGGCGAGCCGCTCGGCGAGTCGGGCCAGATCGGGGACGAGATCGTCGGGCACGTCGGTCCCCGACCAGCCCCACAGGACGGTGCGCAACTTGTCGTCGGCGTGCAGGCACACGCCGTGATCGATGCCGTACAGCCGCCCGTCGTCGTCGACCAGGATGTGGCCGCCCTTGCGGTCGGCGTTGTTCACGACGACGTCGAACACCGCCAGTCGACGCAGTTCGGCCGTGTCGGAATGCACCAGCGCGACGACGGACCCGTCCTCGTCGTAGGCGCGGAGGATCGCGAACACGTCGTCGGTGACGGCGTCGACCGGCACCAGGTCGACGGGGTCCGGTCCGGCCGGCTCGTCGGGCGAGTGGATCCAGCGCTGCAGCATCCCCGGCCCGAGGTCGGCCTCGGGCGGCCCGTCGTCGCGCAGCACGGTCTCGGGGACGATCCCCCACCCCAACGCTTCGCTGATCAGGAAGCACGCGACCTCGCGGCCCGCGAGCGTCCCGTCCGGGAAGTCCCACAGCGGAGCCTCGCCGCGGACCGGTTTGTACACGCACATCGTGTCGCCGTCGAGCGCACAGGCGAGGGTCAGATTGCTCGCGGTGGGGACGCGTCCCAGCAGGGTCAGCTCACCCGAGGTGAGGAGTTCGATCATGTGAGAAGGTCACTCGTCGCGATCGTCCTCGTCGTCAGGATCGTCCACCTGGAACGACGCGTCGAACGCGGGCGACACCCGGCCGAGGGCGGCGAGGACGTCCGGGTCGACGAACTCGGTGGACGTGGAGAACGCGACGTCGCGCTTGTACCCGTTGCTGCGCGCACAGATGTGGCCGCTCGCGTCGAGCGGCATCCCGCACAGCGGGCACGACGGACGGCCCGCCGCGACGACCCGCATCGATCGCGCGCTGAACTGCCGCGCGGCGTCCGGGGTGAGGAAGACCCTGATGGTGTCCGGCCCCTCCTCGGTGTCGTCGAGGATGACGCTCTCGTCGAGCGGCTGTTCGGTGATCGCGAGGAGTTCGACCACGACGGACGACGCGTCGGCGTCCCAGCCGAGACCCATCGATCCCACCCGGAACTCGGCGTCGATCGGCGTCTGCAACGGGTCGGAGTCGACCACCCGGTCGCTCTCGGGCGGCACCGGCGTCCCGAATCGGCGGGCGACCTCGTCGAGCAGGTAACCGAGGCGGTCCGCCAGGATCAAGACCTGCTGCTTCTCCAGTTCCACGGTCATCAGGCGCTGGTCCTGCGACACCTGGAGGAAGAACGTCCGGTCGCCGGGCACGCCGACGGTCCCCGTGACGAACCGCCCCGGGGTGCGGAATTCATGGATGCTGCGCGACACTGCCGTCCGCCTTCCTGTCGATGTGTTCCACGCTACGCGCCCGAACCGCCGCCGACGTCCGCGTCGGTGCGCCTGCGCGGCGCGGGCAGCACGAGGTCGCCCGGATTGTTGACGGTGAGCACGTACGGCCGGTCGCGGGTGTATCTGATCACCGTGATCGAGGCCGGATCGACGACGATCCGCTGAAACGCGTCCAGGTGCATCCCGTACGCGTCGGCGACGATGCTCTTGATCACATCGCCGTGCGAGCACGCGAGCCACACGCCGTTCCCGTCGTCGCCGGAATGGACGCGGTCGAGTTCACGGACGGCCGACGACGCTCGCCGCGACACGTCCGCCAGGCCTTCCCCGCCGGGGAAGACCGCCGCCGACGGTTGCCGTTGGACCGTCGTCCACAACGGCTCGGAGACCAGTTCGGACAGCGCACGACCCGACCAGTCGCCGTAGTCGACCTCGGCGAGCCTGTCGTCGGTGCTCGCATCCATGCCGTCGAGGCGTTCCAGGAGCGGTGCCACGGTCTCCCCGCACCGCTGCAGCGGCGAACGGACGACCGCGGTGAGCCGCCCCGCCGTCTCGCCGAGGCGATCGACGAGCGACTGCGCCTGAGCGCGCCCGACGTCGTCGAGGGCGACGCCCGGAGTTCTGCCGGCGAGCACGCCGGACGTGTTCGCGGTCGATCGTCCGTGCCGGACCAGGATGACTGTCATCTTCTCAGGTCGCCGAGATGGTGTTGGTGGCGAGCAGCGCGATGACGAACAGGCCCAACGCGATCCGGTAGCCGGCGAACCAGGCGAGCGAGTGGTGGGACACGAACTTGAGCAGCCACGCGATCGACACGTAACCGAGGACGAACGCGATCGCGGTCGCCACGAAGATCTGGGCGCCGGACGCAGTGACGCCGTCGCTCGGTTCGAACGCGTCCTTGAGGCTGAACAGCCCGGACGCGAGGACCGCGGGTATGGCGATGAGGAACGAGAAGCGGAACGCCGCGGCGCGTTCCATGCCGACGAACAGTCCGGCCGACGCGGTGGATCCCGACCGGGACACGCCGGGGATGAGCGCGAGGCACTGCGCCAGACCCATCGCGATCGCGTCGCGGCGGGTCATCGTCTCCAGCGACTTGGACCGGCTGCCGACACGTTCGGCCGCGATGAACACGAAGGAGAAGAGGATGAGCATGATGGCGACTAGCCACAGGTTGCGGGCGGCCGTGCTGATCTGGTGGCGGAAGACGAATCCGAGGACGCCGATCGGAATGGTGGCGAGGATCACGTACCAGCCGATGCGGTAGTCGACGCCGCGGCGTGCCGGGTCCCGGAGGCCGCCGAACCACGCGAGGACGATCCGCCAGATGTCCTTGGCGAAGAAGATCAGCACCGCGAGCTCGGTTCCCAGCTGGGTGACCGCGGTGAATGCGGCTCCGGCGTCCTGGCCGAACCAGATCTGCGACACGATGCGCAGGTGCCCGGAGGACGAGATCGGAAGGAATTCGGTCAAACCCTGCAGCGCGCCAAGGACCACTGCCTGAAGCCAGCTCATCGTTTCGGTCACGGGCGTTGATGCTACCCATGAACCCGCTCCCGGTGCCGGTCGCGCAAAATGGAGGACATGCGTGTGCGAACAAGAGTGATGGCTGCCCTGCTGGCGACGACGATGACCGTCACGCTCGCCGCATGTGGCGACAACAGCGAGGAGAACGCGTCCAACGCGCAGACGGTGCCCCCGGCGACGGCCGCGGTGTCGCCGCGCGGCACGGCGCAGCCCGTCGGGGCAGTCGAGCCGCAGGGCCCCGCTTCCGCACTCGCCGTCTCGGGAGCGACGACTGCGGTGCTCGGCGTCGACGGGCATTCGGTGACCCTCCACAGCGGTGTCGGCGCCGCCGACGCTCCCGGGCCGAAGGTCGTCCAACTCCCGATGTCCGACGTGGTGGCGTTGATCGCCGACGGCGACGGATTCCTCGGCGTCGGCCCGGACGGACTCATCGCCATCGCCGCGGACGGCGCGGTCACCCAGTGGCGCCAGTTGATCGATTCGCCGCTGTCGCTCGCGGTGACCGGCGACAAGACGCTCGTCGGCACCTCGACCGGCAAGATCCTCGTGTTCCCAGCCGACCGGAAGGCGCCGTCGAAGACCATCGGCGGGTTCGTCCGGGTCGATCAGATCCTGGTGGCACCGGACACGTCACCGGATGTGGCCGGTCAGGTGTCGGTCCTGGACCGCGCGCAATCGGCGATCCTGCCCGTCGACATCGACTCCGGCGAGCACAAGGCGGCGCTGCGCGCCGGGAACGGCGGCACCAACGGTGTCGTCGATCACTTCGGTCGCATCCTCGTCACCGGCACCCGCGACAACGAGATCTACGCGTACTACGGTGCGCCGATCGTGCAGCGACTGCGCCGACCGGTCGCCGCCAGCCCGTACGCGCTCGCCTACGACGACAGACGCGACCTGCTGTGGGTGTCGTCGACGAGTTCCAATGAGGCGGTCGCCTACGACCTGTCCCGCGGCGACGCGAAGGAACGCGCCCGCATCGCGACGGTCGGACAGGTGTCGGCGATGGCGGTCGACCCCGTGACCGGCAGGCTGCTGCTGGTCTCCGCGCGAGGCGACGGTCTGCAGTCCGTCCCCGCCGAACTCACCCCGTAGACCCGCCAGGAGAACCGCATCATGCTGAGCACCGTCAATCGACTCGTGTACCCGCTCGTCCTCAAGATCATGTTCCTGGTGTCGCCGGAACGGATCCACACCCTGATCCACTCCGCGATCGGCGTCGCGGGCCGGACGCCGGTCATCCGCTCGGTCCTCGCGACGATGTTCGCGCCGACCGATCCGGTGCTGCGCAGCCGGGTGTTCGACGTCGACTTTCCCGCCCCGATCGGTCTCGCGGCGGGTTTCGACAAGACCGCGTCGTGCGTCAACGCGTGGGGTCAGCTCGGATTCGGGTACGCCGAGGTCGGCACGATCACCGGTCGGGCGCAGCCCGGCAACCTGACGCCGCGACTGTTCCGCCTGCCCGCCGACCGTGCACTGATCAACCGGATGGGCTTCAACAATCCGGGCGCTGAGGCCGCCGCCGCCAAGCTGCGCGAGCCTCGACCCGGCCCGGTGCGCGCACCGATCGGGGCCAACATCGGCAAGACGAAGGTGGTGCCGCTCGACGGCGCCGTCGACGACTACCGGCTGTCGGCGAGTCTGCTTGGCCCGCTCGCCGACTTCGTGGTCGTCAACGTCAGCTCGCCGAACACCCCCGGTCTGCGCGACCTGCAGGCCGTCGAGTCGCTGCGGCCCGTCCTCGCCGCCGTGCTCGAGGTCGCGACGGTTCCGGTGCTCGTGAAGATCGCGCCCGACCTGTCCGACGACGACGTCGACGCGGTGGCCGACCTCGCGCTCGAACTCGGCCTCGCGGGCATCGTCGCCACCAACACGACCATCGGCCGCGGCGGCCTCACCACGCCCGCCGCGGACGTCGAGGCGATCGGTGCGGGCGGCCTGTCGGGTCCGCCCGTCGCCGACCGTTCACTCGAGGTGCTGCGTCGCCTGTACGCCCGCGTGGGTGGTCGGACCGCCCTGATCAGCGTCGGCGGCATCGAGACCGTCGACCAGGCATGGGAGCGGATCGTCGCGGGCGCCGACCTTCTGCAGATGTACACCGGGTTCATCTACGGCGGACCCGTCCGCCTGAAGGAACTGCACGACGGCATCGCGCAGCGCCTCCACGCGGGCGGGTTCGCATCGCTCTCCGACGCGGTCGGTTCCGAGAACCGCTGAGACCTACTGCTCGCCGGGGAGTTCGAACACCGCGGTCAGCGTGCCGCGGGCGATCGCGTGCGAGAACAGATTGAATCCGAGGAACGCGGGCGACGCACCGTCCGGTAGGTCGAGGCTCGCCACGTCGACCGCGTGGACGACGAAGAAGTAGCGGTGCGGACCGTGGCCGGGCGGCGGACCGGCACCGACGAACTGGGCCAGCCCGGCGTCGTTGCGCAGGGTCACCGCCTGACTCGGCAGCGCGTTCGAGTCGGGCGCACCTGCACCCGTCGAGAGCGAGGTGATCGACGCGGGGATGTCGGCGACGGCCCAGTGCCAGAATCCGGACCCGGTCGGCGCATCCGGGTCATAACACGTGACGACGAAGCTCTTCGTCTCCGCGGGGAATCCCGACCAGCTCAACTGAGGTGAGACGTCGTCGCCGCCCGCACCGAAGATCGCCGACACCTGCGGTGTCGGCAGGGTGTCGCCGTCGGCGAAGTCGGTGGACGTCAGGGTGATCTCGGGCAGCGCCGGGAGTACCGAGTACGGGTCGAAAGCGGTCACGTGCGTCTCCTTCTCCCCTGCGTCAGCAGTGTCGCAGGAAGTGGTCAAGAACTCTGGTGCCGAACACGATCGACTCTACTGGGACCCGTTCGTCGACTCCGTGGAACAGGGCCGCGAAGTCGAGGTCGGGCGGCAATTGCAGCGGCGCGAAGCCGAAGCAGCGGATGCCGAGCTTGGCGAACGCTTTCGCGTCGGTTCCGCCGGACAGCATGTACGGGACGGTGCGACCGTCGGCGTCGTGGGCCACGACGGCGTCGTTCATCGCATCGACGAGGTCCCCGTCGAACGTGGTCTCGTACGCGTCGAGATGCGTGATCCACTCGCGTGTGACGTTCGGGCCGATCAGTTCGTCGATCGTGGCCTCGAACTCCTTCTGCCTGCCGGGCAGGACGCGGCAGTCGATGACGGCCTCCGCCTGCTGCGGGATCACGTTGGCCTTGTAGCCCGCGGACAGCATGGTCGGGTTGGCCGTGTCCCGGAGCGTGGCCCCGATGATCCGGGCGAGGTTGCCGATCTTGAACAGCGCCGTCTCCAGGTCGGGCGTCTCCGGACTGAAGTCGAGTCCCGTCTCCTCCGACAGGGCGGTGAGGAACTGCGCCACCGACTCGGTCATGACGAGCGGGAACTTGTGGGCGCCGATGCGCGCGACGGCCGCCGCGATCTCGGTGACGGCGTTGTCGGTGTGCAGGAACGACCCGTGGCCCGCGGTGGCGTCGCATGTCAGGCGCATCCACGACAGGCCCTTCTCGGCCGTCTCGACGAGGTACAGACGGCGGACCGTGCCGTCGGGCCGGTCGACCGTCAACGAGAAGCCGCCGACCTCGCCGACGGCCTCGGTGACGCCCTCGAACAGGTCCGGGCGATGCTCGACGAGCCAATGCGAGCCCCACGTGCCGCCGGCCTCTTCGTCGGCGAGGAACGCGAACACGATGTCGCGCGGGGGGACGGTCCCGTCACGTTTGAACTGCCGGGCGAGCGCCAGCACCATCCCGGCCATGTCCTTCATGTCGACGGCGCCGCGACCCCACACGAATCCGTCGCGGACCGCACCGGAGAACGGATGGACGCTCCAGTCCTCCGCCTGCGCGGGCACCACGTCGAGGTGGACGTGCACCAACAGCGCGCCGCGAGTCGGATCGGATCCGGCGAGGCGGGCGAACACGTTGCCGCGGCCCGGCATCCCCGACTCGACGTACTCGGTGGCGTACCCGACCTCCTGCAGTCGGTCGGCCACCCAGCGGGCGCAGTCGGCCTCGCCGACGGTGGTCTCGGACACTCCCGTGTTCGACGTGTCGAACTGGATGAGGCGGCTGACGAGATCGACTACTTCTTCGGTTGCTTGAGGGGTCGTCACACCACCCATTACTAGGCGATTTGGGTTCTCGCGGCAACCTTGGTTATGGTTATGCGGCGCAAGCGAGAGCGAGCGCGACAAACTGAATATTTGAACGAGTCCGAGTGGCGGAATGGCAGACGCGCTAGCTTGAGGTGCTAGTGTCCTATTAACGGACGTGGGGGTTCAAGTCCCCCCTCGGACACTCTTCACAGCAATGAACCCCACCATCCTTCGATGGTGGGGTTCATTGCTGTGTTCAGCGGGTTCGGCGGAGGCCGGTTTCGACGCAGAGTGATTCGAATCCGTCCGGTCCGAGCCCGTCGATCGGCCCGACGACGCCGGGCCGTGCGCCTTCGCCCCTCGCCAACCGCTGGGCGGCGACAGCCATCAGCTCCGCCGTCACCGAGTACGGCGACGGACCCTCGACCTCAACCTCGGCGAGCACCGCACCCGACGCCGAGCGCGCGACGGCGACGGCGACGCTGCGAGTGCGTGCACGTTCGGCCGCGTCGGGGCCGCCTGCCGGGCCGACAGCCGTGGACAGCACCGCGTCCAAGGCCCGCTTGCCCGCCGACGACCGGGCGATCGTCGTGGCCGCGAGCGCACCGAACTGCGTCAGCCGCGCCAGCGACGGGAACCAGCCGTTGAACACGCGGACGTTGCGCAGGTGCGGATGAGTCGCGGGCAGCTGGAGAATCTCGGTGCCCGACGCCAGCACCGCGTTCGTCGCCCTGCCGCGGACGGGGAACGACACGATGTCCTGCGCCATCCGGCGGTCGGCGAGCACACCGTCGTCCAGGACCGTCATCGGCAGCGTGAGGCCGTCGGTGACGGTGGTTCGGGTGCCCTGGCTGAGCCCCTTGCGAAGCGATCCGGTGGCGAAGTAGCCGACGTCGATCGACGTCGCCGTCTCCCCCGCCTCAACGGCTGCGAGATGGCCTGCGAGCATGCCGGGGACGAAGTCGTAGCCGAATGCCGAGAGCATCACGGCGCCCTTCTCCCGAGTGGTCGCATCGTGCCTGCGGACGAGTTCGCGGACGAAGCCGATCTCGCCCGTCGAGTCGATGTAGTGAGCGCCCGCGGCGACCGCAGCCTCGGCGGCCACCCAGCCGACGCGCTCGAAAGGCCCCACACCGGTCACCAGGACGTCACCGGCCGACACGAGGGCGTGGACGCTCGCGGGATCGGTCACGTCGGCCACGGCGATGTCGAGTCCACCGTGGCGGTCGGCGAGAGCCTGCAGCTTGTCCGCGGACCGTCCGGCGAGCACGGGACGAGCCCCTCGCCGGACGAGGGCGTCGACGACGAGGCCGCCGGAGTAGCCGGTGGCGCCGAGGACGACGATCCGCGAGGACCTCATCGGGCGTCTCCCGCCGTGGCGACGGAGATCGGGACGGGCATGTGCAGCGCGGCCTGGGCGCGCGTGGTCACGTCGAGCCGAATGGTGCGGATCGGCTTCAACGAGCGGATGTCGTCGGCCATGCGGCCCTCGCCGAGAGTGAGTTCGACGCCGCGCGGGAAGATCGACGACCCGGTCGCGAGGACATTGGTCTGGTTGAGCGTCGACTGCCAGACGCCGTCGAGGCGGGTGTACGAGGTCAGGCTCCCCACGCGCGTGCCCGTCGCGGCCGACCTCTGGCGCGGCGTGCGTGCACGGAATGCCACGTCGACTCGCCCGTCGTCTGCGGCGACCCGCGCAGATGCCGCGGTGTCGTCGATGTCGACGTCGAGATCGGTGACCCACTTGGGGAATCCGTAGCCGTCATGGCCGCGGACCTGAGCGATGTCGGTGTTGACGGGCAGCGACAGGACGTACGAGTGCAGATGATCGTCGAGGAGGGCGGTCGTCAGGTCGAGAAGTCCCGGACCACCGTGGCGAGCGGGCCGCACCGCGACGCCAACCGCGGCCTCGGTGTAGAAGTCGATGTCGCAGACGTCGTACCTGAAGAACATCACCGATGCGATACCGACGCCGGGAACCACTTCGACGGGGTCGAGCTCGCCCGGTATACGACTCCGGATGGCCGATGTCGGCGCGAGCATCGTCAAGCGCGCCGACGACATCGCGTAGTAGAAGTTCGGCGTGTGTGTCGGGCCGATCGGCGAGTCGACGCGCGTCTTGCGGAGGTTGCGGAAGAAGTCGACGGACGCGACGCGCGGGTCGCGGGCCACCTCGTCGAGATCGGTCTGCATGCGGAAGCGGTCGAACAGACCGCCCGCCGGGACGGCGATCGTCCGCTCCCCGAGTTGGACGTCGACGGTGGTCCTGGATGCTGACGGCATGCTTCGCTCCTCGCGAGACGATAGATGTTTACACTGCTCACACGAGAGCGTAGAGCCCCATGTGAGCAGTGTCAACACTCCGTCGTGAAGTGCGCGGTCAGAGGATGCCGGGGAGTTTCACGATGTCGACGACGCTGTCGAGGACGTGATCGGCCCCGACGGCTTCGAGGGTCTCCGCCGGGGTCTGACCGGTGAGGACGCCGACGGAGATCGCGCCGGCGTTGTCGGCGGCCTGGACGTCGACGGCGGTGTCGCCCGCGGCGAGGACCGCGGCGGTATCGACGACTCCGGTCGCCTCCATCGCGCGGAAGATCATGTACGGCGCAGGACGGCCCGCGGGCACGTCGTCGGTGGTGATGACGGCGTCGAGCACCACCCCGTCGCCTCCCCCCGTCGACCAGCCGAGCGAGGCGAGCAGCGGCACGGCGACGGCACGATCGAAGCCCGTGGTCAGCGCGACCTTGACGCCAGCGGTGCGCAGGCGGGCGATGAGTTCCTCGACGCCGGGGATGGCGCGCGGCGGGTCGATCCGGTACCGCTCGGCGAGGATCTCCTGGAATCGCGCGAACGCGCCGAGGACCTCGTCGCGGCCGAGTGTGACTCCACCCAAGCGGGCCAGGTTCTCGATCGCGGCGACCTTGTCGGTGCCCATCCAGTGCGACAGGTCGGCGTCGGCGACGGTCGCGCCGAGTTCCTCCACACAGCCCCGGAGAGCCTCGTACACGGCTCCGCCGTCGTCGACGGTTGTCCCTGCGATGTCGAATGCAGCGAGCTTGATCATGAAAGGTGCTCTCCTCGGGAGGCGACCCGGCGTCACGCCAGGCGGATGTGGCTCCTGCCGCCGGCGGCGGTCAGGCGATTGGTGATGCTGATGGCGCATTGGCCGGGCACATAGCGGTCCTCCGCGAACTCGATGACGCGTCCGGTGGAGTCCTCGGTGGTTCGACGGACGCGGAGCATCGGCGTGCCCACCGTCATGTCGAGATGTTCGGCGTCGTCGTCGCCCGCGGCGACCGCGTCGACCTCGTGGCGGGAGCTGTACAGGTCGATCCCGCGGTCGAGCATGAATCCGTTGATCGAACCGGAGTCGGGGTCGAATTCCATGAGCAGGCGTCCCACGTCCCACACGAACGACATCCGTTCGAGGACGGCAGGCTCGTCGTCCAGGAATCGTGCGCGCACGATCGTCAGGACGGGATCGCCTTCGGACACCTCGAGACGTCGCGCGAGGTCGGCGTCCGCGCCGTGCCGCGACTGCAGGATGGTGCGCTGGCCGGGGGTTCGTCCCACATCGAGCGCCCATGCGGTGAGCGAGCCGAGCGCGGTGGCCGAGTGGAGAGGGACGCTCGTGCGGACCAGCGGCGGGCGGCCCTGGCCGCCGACGAGCAGCCCTTCGGCTCGCAGCGTGGCGAGCGCCTGACGCACCGGACCTCGGGACACGCCGAACTCGTCGCAGAGGACGGATTCGCTCGGCGCCCGCACCCCTTCCGGCCATCGACCGGTGGAGATGCGCGAGCGGAACTCGTCAGCGAGACGTTGATGAATCGGTGCCGACATGTCGTTGAGTATACAAGTTGACTCGACTTCGCCGAGGACGCGGAATGAACGTGCGGTGAACGGTCCGAACTACCGGAAACAGTAGGTGAACTCGACGACAACTTGTACATACAACGTCTTCTACGAGTTGCGGCCGCCGCTGTCGAGCGGTGGACTCTCCGGTGTGAACACCGAATGTGACGTCCTCGTCGTGGGCGCGGGCATCGTCGGCCTCGGCCATGCGCTCGCCGCGGCCGACGCCGGCCAGCAGGTCATCGTCATCGACCGCGACCGTCGGCCCGTCGGCGCATCGATCCGCAACTTCGGGCACGTGTGCGCCACCGGGCAGTCGGGCGTCCTCCGCGATCTGGCCGTGGGCAGTCGCGAGCGCTGGCTCGACGTCGCGTCCCGCACCGGGCTGTCGGTTCGGACCGGAGCCGGACTCGCTGTGGCCCGCGCCGCGGACGAAATCGCCGTGATCGACGAGCTCGCCTCGACCCGCGAATCCGTGGTCCGGATCGACGCCGCACAGACCCGCGCCGCGCTGGGCGGTGCTGGCGCGAGCGACATCGTCGGCGGTGCACGACTGCTCGACGACCTGCGCGTGGATCCGCGCGTCACCGCGCCGACGATCGCCGCGTGGCTCGCCGAGCGCGACGGTGTGTCGTTCCGGTGGGCCACCGCATACCAGGGCGTCAACGACGCGTCGGGCGGCGACGTCCGAGTCCGCACGTCGCGCGGGACGATCCGCGCGGGCCGCGTCTTCGTGTGCGTCGGACACGACCTGGACTACACCGCGCCCGACCTCGCCGACGACAACGACGTACACCGCTGCGGCCTGTCGATGATGCAGACCGCCGATCCCGGCGTCCGCATCGACCCGGCCGTCCTGACTGCGACGTCGTTCCTTCGGTACGGAGCGTTCGCCGACACGACGGCCGTCGCCGCCCTCGCCGCCCGGATCGACGAGCAGCGCCCCGACCTGCGGGCCGCCGACACGAACATCATGTTCACCCAGCGACCCGACGGCACCCTGCTGATCGGCGACTCGCATCACCTCGACCGCACCCTCGACCCGTTCCTCGACCAGTCGGTCGCCGACCTGATCCGACGGGAGATCGAGACGATCCTGGGTCGTCCGCTCACCGTGATCGGCCGCTGGCAGGGCGTGTACGCGTCCCGCCCGGGCGGCCCCTATCTGACCGCCGAGCTCGCACCCGGCGTCCGGGCCTGCTCGGTGACCACCGGCGTCGGCATGACTGTCGGACTCGAACTGGCCGCCCGGCACGTCGCCGGCGACCTCGCATGACCCATCCCCGATAAGCCCCGTATCCCCTGACAACCCCACCAGAAGGACTCCCATGAAGCGTTTCGTGAAGGCGGCGACCATCGCCGTCGCCGCCGTCTCCCTCGCCTCGGTCGCCGCGTGCGGCGGCACCGGCGGCAGCTCGGACGACCCGAACACCGTCACCCTGTACAGCGCCGACGGCCTCGCCGACTGGTACACCCCGCAGTTCAAGGCCTTCGAAGCCAAGACCGGCGTCAAGGTGAACTACGTCGAGGGCGGCTCGGGCGAAGTCGTCTCGCGCGCCGACAAGGAGAAGTCGAACCCGCAGATGGACGTCATCGTCACGCTGCCGCCGTTCATTCAGCAGGCGGACAAGAAGGGCATCCTCGGCGACACCGTGCCCGCCGACGCCGACAAGCTGCCCGACACCGCGAAGGCCCCGCACTACGTCTCTCTCGCGAACAACTACTTCACGATGATCCGCGGCACGTCGGTGAACCCGAAGCCGCAGTCGTGGAACGACCTCCTCGACCCTCGTTTCAAGCAGCGTATCCAGTACTCGACGCCCGGCCAGGCCGGAGACGGAACCGCCCTGCTCCTGCTAGTCCAGCATGTGTTCGGTGAGCACGCGGGCCTGGACTACCTGTCCAAGCTCCAGACCAACAACGTCGGCCCGTCGGCGTCCACCGGCAAGCTCGGCCCCAAGGTGAGCACCGGCGAGCTCTCGGTCGCCAACAGCGACGTCCAGATGGCGCTCGCCGCGATCGCCAACGACAAGATGGCGTACGAGACCTTCGCTCCGGCCGGTCCCGACGGCAAGCGCACCACGCTCGCACTCCCCTACTTCATGGGCAAGGCCGCCAACGCCCCGCATGCGGACAACGCACAGAAACTGATCGACTTCCTCATGTCGGCAGACGCTCAGAAGGAACTCGCAGGCGCAGCGTTCGGCGTCTCGGCCCGCACCGACATCACCGCGACCGGTCCGAACGCCGACGCCTTCACCAAGGCGCTGGCCGGCGTCGACATCTGGCAGCCCGACTGGACCGACGTCAACAACCGCTTCGACGAGATCGTCGCCGCGTACAACAAGGCGACCGGCCAGTGAGCACGGAGACCGGACGCGCACGCCGGACCGTCGAGGTCACCGGAGCCACGACGTCGACGGGAGCCGTGCCCGCCGTCCGTCTGAGCTCGGTGTCGGTGGCCTACGGCGGAACCGTCGCACTGCAGGACTGCTCGTTCGAGGTGGCGCGCGGCGAGACGCTCGCCCTGCTCGGCCCGTCGGGCTCGGGCAAGTCGACGGCGCTCAAGGCCATCGCGGGTTTCGAGAACGTCGTCGCGGGCCGCGTCGAGATCGACGGTCGGGACGTGACTGCGCTGCCGCCGTCGGCCCGCGGCGTCGGTTTCGTGGTCCAGCAGTACGCGCTCTTCCCGCACATGACGGTCCGGAAGAACGTCGCGTTCGGTCTCCAGGCTCGGCGCACTCCTCGCGCCGAGATCAAGCCGCGGGTGGACGAGGTCCTCCGCATGGTCGGCATGTTCTCCTACGCCGACCGTCTCCCGCGGGAACTGTCCGGCGGCCAGCAGCAGCGCGTGGCGATCGCCCGTGCACTCGCGGGTCGACCCGACCTCCTGCTGCTCGACGAGCCGCTGTCGGCGCTCGACACGCGGCTGCGTCAAGACATGCTCGTCGAGCTGCAGCAGCTCCGGCGCGACCTCCCCGACGTCGCGATCGTCCATGTGACACACGACCAGGCCGAGGCGCTCGCGCTCGCCGACCGGATCGCGCTCATGCGCAACGCCCGCCTCGAGTCGATCGACACGTCCGAGAAACTGTTCCACACGCCGCCGACCGAGTTCGCGGCCACCTTCCTCGGCGGGGCGGACATCCTCCCGGTCCGCGCCGTCGCCGACATCGCGGCGGGTGAGATCGGCGTCCTGGACCACGGTGGACTCCCCGTCCGGGCGCGCAGCGTCGACGGTGTCGCCGCCGACCGTCACGTGGCCCTGGCGATCCGCCCGTGGGCGTGGCGGTTCACTCGGACCTCGCCGTCCAACGGTTTCGAAGTGGAGGTCGACGACGTCCAGTGGCGCGGGTCCACCCGGCACGTCCGGGTCAGGATCATCGCGACCGACCAGCGACTCGGCGTCGACGTCCCCGTCCTCGAGCACGCGCCGGCTCCGGGCGATCGCCTGTACGTGGACGTCGCACCGCACGACGTCCACATGGTCCCCGCGGACAAGAGCGCATGATGAGCACCGCAGTCGCATCGGCGACGCCCGCAGCCACCACGACGTCGGTCGCGCGCCCGACCCTGTCGCGCCTGCGCGACGGAGCCCTCCTCATCGGACCGCTCGTGGTCCTCGCGCTGAGCCTCGGCTATCCGCTCGCGCTCGCCGTGTCGAGGTCGTTCACTGACCGCGACGACAACTACGTCGGCACCCGGACCTGGGCGAACGCCGTCTCCGAGGCCTCCGTCCAGAAGGCGTTCGTCAGGACCCTCGAGGTGTCGGCGCTCTCCACCGTCGGATGCGTGGTCGTCGGCACCTTCGTCGCGTTCGTGCTCGCGTTCATCCCGTTCTCCGGATCGTCGGTCGTCGTCCGCATCATCGAAGCCGTCGTCTCGCTGCCGTCGTTCCTCATCCCGCTGGCGCTCGGCGTGCTCTTCGGGCCCGTCGGAGTGGTCTCGTCGAGCACCGGCCACCGGTTCACGTTCATGAGTTCGGTGTTCGGCGTCGTCCTGGCGACCGTCGCCTTCTACACACCGTTCGTGGTCCGACCGCTGCTCGCCGCGTTCAGCCAGTTCCCGACGGCGCAGATCGACGTCGCGTCGTCGTTGGGCGCGCGGCCGCTGCGGATCGCGTCCCGCGTGATCCTGCCCGCCGTGTGGCCCGCCCTCGCCGCCGCGGCGTCGCTGACGTTCCTGCTGACGCTCAACGAGTTCGGCATCGTGCTCTTCACCGGCGCGAAGGACGTGGTGACGCTGCCGATGCTGATCTACACGACGTCGATCATCAGTTCCGACTTCGCGACGGCCGCCGTCCTCGCGACCATCCAGCTCATGCTGTCGCTGAGCGCCTACCTGCTGTACCGGGCCGTCGTGCGCCGGTTCGACACGACGGGAGCCTGATCATGCTCGTCCGAAGTCGCGCATCGCGCGCCCTGATCTGGCTGGTGTTCGCCCTCGTCGTCGGGGTGCTGATCGTGGCACCGATCCTCGTCACGGCGATCACCGCGTTCGCCGACTCGTGGACGTCGGTGCTCCCGTCCGCGCTGACCACCGACCACGTGTCGGAGGTTCTCGCCGCCGACAACCTGGAGAGCGTGACCGTGTCGGTCCAGACGGCGATCATCGCGTCGGCGATCGCCGTCGCGGTCGGCACGTGGGCGGCCCTCGCCGTCCGCAAGGCTCCGCCACGACTGCGCGGCCTGCTCGACGCCGCCTACCACGTGCCCGTGGCGGTGCCGTCCGTGGTCGTCGGTCTCGCTGTGCTGATCGCGTTCTCCCGTCCACCGGTCCTTCTGAACGGGACACCGTCGATCGTGATCGTCGTGCAGTCGTTGCTCGTGCTGTCGTTCGCGTTCTCGATGGTGTCGGCGGCCGCGAAGTCGCTCGACCCGGCACTCGACCAGGTCGCGGGCTCGCTCGGAGCGTCGGGCGCCCGCATCCTGGCGAAGGTCACGCTTCCGCTGCTCGCCCCGGCGATCGCCGCGGCCGCAGGCCTGTCTCTGGCGCTCTGCATGGGCGAACTCGGCGCGACGATCATGGTGTACCCGGGGTCGTGGCGGACCCTGCCGGTCACGATCTTCACCCAGTCCGACCGCGGCGAGCTGTTCACGGCCGCCGCCAACACCCTGCTGCTGGTCCTGGTGACCGTCGTCATCTTGGGGATCCTCGGCCGGGTCCGCTCCCGCGCCCAGCTCCGCTGATCCGTCCCGCTCCTTGAGCGGGGGATTCGTCAGAACCCCGCGGTCCGGACGATCTGTTCCGCGGCCAGGGTCGGAGTGAGCGAACCGTCGAGGACGCCCGCCTCGACCTCGGCGCGGGCGGCCCGGACGTCGGGAGCGGATTCGATGCGGTGCAGGACGGTCTCCCGCACCATCGTCCACATCCAGTCCACCTGCTGCTGCGCGCGGCGACGCGCGAACTCGCCGGCCTGCGTCAGCACGTCGCGGTGCTTGAGGATGGCGTTCCAGTACTCGTCGACGCCGGTCTTCTCCGCCGCGCTCATGGTCAGCACCGGAGGTGTCCACAGCGCGTCGTGCGGGTAGATGAACCCGAGCGCGTTCCGCAGTTCGCGGGCCGCGGCGCGCGCCTCGTTCACGTGTTTGCCGTCTGCCTTGTTGACGACGACGATCTCCGCGAGTTCCAGGACGCCCTTCTTGATTCCTTGGAGCGAGTCGCCGGTTCGGGCGAGAGTCAGGAACGAGAACGTGTCGACCATGTTCGCGACGCTCACCTCCGACTGCCCGACGCCGACCGTCTCGACGAGCACCACGTCGTAGCCCGCGGCCTCGACCAGCACGATCGTCTCGCGCGTGGCCTTGGTGACACCGCCGAGCGTGCCGGACGTCGGCGACGGCCTGACGTACGCCTCGGGCGCCGCCGACAACTGACCCATGCGCGTCTTGTCGCCGAGGATCGAGCCGCGGGTCCGGGTCGACGACGGGTCGACGGCGAGCACCGCCACCCGATGCCCCAGCGAGATCAGGTGCATGCCGAGCGCTTCGATCGTGGTCGACTTCCCGACGCCGGGGACACCGGTGATGCCGACGCGGAACGACCGCCCCGCGTGCGGCGTCAACTGCAACAGCAGTCGTTGAGCCGCCTCGCGGTGGTCGTCGCGCGTCGACTCCACGAGCGTGATCGCTCGCGCGAGGTCGGCGCGACGACCGGCGAGGACGCCCTCGGCGAGCGCGTCGACGTCGACCGGGCGGTGGCCCGTCATGCGGACCTGGATGCCAGTTCCAGGCCCAGCTTGTCGGCCAGCTTGCCGATGAGGTCGACCGCGGAGTCGGCGATCACCGTGCCGGGCGGGAAGATCGCCGCGGCACCCGCCTCGTACAGTTCGTCGAAGTCGCCGGGCGGGATCACGCCGCCGACGACGATCATGATGTCGTCGCGACCGACGGCGGCCAGTGCCTCGCGGAGCGCGGGCACCAGCGTGAGGTGGCCCGCTGCGAGAGACGAGACGCCCACCACGTGGACGTCGTTGTCCGCAGCCTGTGCCGCCACCTCTTCGGGCGTCGCGAACAGCGGGCCCACATCGACGTCGAATCCGAGGTCGGCGAACGCGGTGGCGATCACCTTCTGGCCTCGGTCGTGGCCGTCCTGTCCCATCTTGGCGACCAGGACGCGGGGACGACGCCCCTCGGCCTCGGCGAACTCGTCGACCACGGCCAGCGCGTCGTCGATGTTGGTCACAGCGTCACCCGCCTCGTTCTTGTAGACGCCGCTGATCGTCTTGATCTCGGCCTGATGACGACCGTAGACCTTCTCCATCGCGTCGGAGATCTCGCCGCCGGTCGCGCCGTGGCGGGCCGCGTCGATCGCGAGCGCCATCAGGTTGTTCTCCATGCCGCCGCCCGACTCGCCCGCCGCCCGAGTCAGCTCGGCGAGCGCCGCGTCGACCGCAGACTGATCACGGTCGGCCCGCAGCTTCTCGAGCTTCGCGAGCTGTTCGGCACGGACCTTCGAGTTCTCGACCTTGAGGACCTCGATCGGCTCGTCGTCGGCCACCCGGTACTTGTTGACGCCGATGAGCGGCTGGCGGCCCGAGTCGATGCGGGCCTGCGTACGCGCCGCGGCCTCTTCGATGCGGAGCTTCGGCAGTCCTTCTTCGATCGCCTTGGTCATGCCGCCCGCGGCCTCGACCTCGGCGATGTGCGCGCGTGCCTTCTCGGCGAGCTGGTGGGTGAGCCATTCGACGTAGTTCGAGCCCGCCCACGGGTCGATGGGGCGCGTGGTGCCCGACTCCTGCTGCAGCAGCAGCTGGGTGTTGCGGGCGATACGGGCGGAGAAGTCGGTCGGCAGGGCGATGGCCTCGTCGAGCGCGTTGGTGTGCAGCGACTGCGTGTGCCCCTGCGTGGCGGCCATAGCCTCGACGCAGGTGCGCGCGACGTTGTTGTAGACGTCCTGCGCGGTCAACGACCAACCCGACGTCTGCGAATGGGTGCGCAGCGACAACGACTTCGCGCTCTTCGGATCAAACTGTGCGACGAGCTCGCTCCACAGCAGACGCGCGGCGCGGAGCTTGGCGACCTCCATGAAGAAGTTCATGCCGATGCCCCAAAAGAACGACAGTCGCGGAGCGAACTTGTCGATGTCCAGACCCGCGGCCAGACCGGCGCGGATGTAGTCGACGCCGTCGGCCAGCGTGTACGCCAACTCCAGGTCGGCCGTCGCTCCGGCCTCCTGGATGTGATAGCCGGAGATCGAGATCGAGTTGAACTTCGGCATCTTCGCGCTGGTGAACGCGAAGATGTCGGAGATGATCCGCATCGACGGCTCGGGCGGATAGATGTAGGTGTTGCGGACCATGAACTCTTTCAGAATGTCGTTCTGAATGGTTCCGGCCAGCTTCTCCGGCGGGACGCCCTGCTCTTCGGCGGCGACGACGTACAGCGCGAGGATCGGCAGCACGGCGCCGTTCATCGTCATCGACACGGAGACGTTGCCCAGGTCGATGCCGTCGAACAGCTGACGCATGTCGAGGATCGAGTCGATCGCGACGCCCGCCATGCCGACGTCGCCCGCGACGCGCGGGTGATCGGAGTCGTAGCCGCGGTGGGTCGCGAGGTCGAACGCGACGGACAGGCCCTTCTGACCCGCCGCGAGGTTGCGGCGGTAGAAGGCGTTCGACTCGGCCGCCGTCGAGAAGCCCGCGTACTGGCGGACGGTCCACGGCTGGTTGACGTACATCGTCGGGTACGGCCCGCGGATGAACGGGGCCTCACCGGGGATCGAGTCGAGCGGGTAGCCGCCGTCGCCCGCGACCGCGTCACGGTCGGCGCGGGTGTAGACCGGCTGGACGTCGATCTGCTCCGGGGTGCTCCAGGTGACCTGATCGGCGGTGTAGCCGTGCGCGGACGCCAGCGGCTCGGTGAGCGTCTCACCCGAGCCGACCTCGGCTGCCGCCGTAGTCAGTTCGACGTCGGCGAAACTGGGAATCATGTTGTCGCTCATGGATTCACGCTCCTGTCGTAAGGGAGTCGAGCAGTTCGGTGAGAACCGCGACGGCGTCGATCCCGACGCGCAGCGATCCGTCGACCCCGTCCGAGGCGGGCCATTCCTTCTCCGGACCGGCGAGCAAGACGCGTCCCACGCCCGCGGCTCGGGCCGCGTCGGCCGCGGCCGGGCCCTCCTCGGCGTACCGCGCTTTGGTGCCGCAGAGCACGGCGATCGACGCCGGGTTCGCGGCCACCGCGTCGGCGACGGTGTCGGGGCTCAGCGGACCCGGATTCACGGCGTCGATGCCTCCCGCAGCGAGCAGATTGGCGATGAAGGTGGTCCGGCCGTTGTGCTCGGCGACCGGGCCGAGCGGCAGCAGGAGGATTCGCGGACGGGCGGCCTGCGCGTCGGCGCGGTCACGCAGCGCTTCGAAGCTGCGCGCCACTCGAGCCAGTCGCGGCGACGCCGTCGGGACGTCGCCCGCGTCCGCCGAACCCGCGGCCAGTGTCGGCTCGCCGAGGTTCGGGAACTCGCTGACACCGGTGATCGGGGCCTTGCGTCGTGCGACGGCCGTTTCGCGTGCCGCGAGGGACGCGTCGATCTGCTCGGCGATCGAGCCCGATTCGAGGGCGGCGAGATAGCCGCCCTGCTTCTCGACGTCGGTGAAGACGCCCCATGCGGCGGCCGCGAGGTCGGACGTCAGCGACTCGACGTACCAGGAACCGCCCGCCGGGTCGAGGACTCGACCGAGGTTCGACTCCTCGAGCAGCAGCAGCTGGGTGTTCCGTGCGATGCGACGGGTGAACGACGACCGCGACGTGCGGGCGTCGACGGGGATCGCGGCGTCGAAGGTGTGGACCGTCACCTGATCGGCTCCGCCGACACCGGCGCCGAACGCGGCGATGGTGCTGCGCAGCATGTTCACCCACGGGTCGCGCTGGGTGAACATCGACAGGTCGGTGACGGCGTGGGTGATCGCGGCGCCCGACTCTCCGGCGCCGAGGACGTCGGCGACGCGTGCCCAGAGCGTCCGCAGCGCCCGGAGCTTGGCGATGCCCGCGAACTGGTCGTCGTCGACGGACACGGCGAACGTCACCTGTTCGAGGGCGGCCGCGGGCGAGCACCCGGCGGCGACGGCGTCACGGACGTGCGCGACGGCGGCGGCGACGATCAGCCCGAGTTCCTGCACGTTGGACGCACCGGCCTGCGCGAAGTCGGACCCGTCGACGCGGAACGTGCGCACGCCCTCGGGAGCTTCGGCGGCCAGTGCCGCGGCGTCGGCGGCCGACACCGTCGGTCGTCCCGAGTACGCGGCGGTGTACGGCGACAGGCCGAGGCTGTGTGTGGTCGCGGCGGTGACGGGGGCCTGTTCGGGCGCGGCCGGAGCCTGCTCGAGCGCGGCCAGGAACGCGCGGGCCGCGTCGATGCCGTCGGCGCCCGCGTCGAGCGTCACCGGCATCAGGTCGAGGTAGACGCCCTGCACGGCCGCAGCGATGTCGGCGGCCGGAACCGACAGCCAGAGGCCGCTCGTCCCGTTGGCCGCAGCGTCGAGGATCGACTCGTTGACGGTGGCGGCGTCCGCCCCGTCGTCGCCGAAGCGCTCGGTGACGCGCCATCCCTGCGTGACGTCGCGGGCCGGATCGGCTCCGCGAACGAACGGGAACGTGCCGGGCGCGCCGACCTCGTCGGCCTCGTCTCGGCGCGTGTACAGCGGCCGCACGGCGACGCCGTCACGCGTCGCGGTCGAGAGCATCGCCTCCGGCGTGTCGGGCAACTCGTCGGCGCTCACGCGGGCCGACTTGGCGAGCACGCCGGCCGCCGCAGCGGTCCAGCGGTCGTACGCCTGGCTCAACTGATCGTCGAGGTCCGGTGCCACCGGGTTCTCACCTGCCGTCATGGTCAGGGCCTTCCGTTCGACGGGAATGGGAACGTGTCACAGAGCACCGTAACCGATCGATCGCTCGGGCGGTCAATCGGCCTGTGATCCACGACGTAGAATGACACTCGATGCGCCCCGATGCACAGGCTTCGCCTCATGCTCAGAACGGACCGGCGTCGGGCGTTCGCACGCAACGACGACGCGTGACCGGGCGTGCCGTCCTCGGGCTCGTCGCCGTGATAGCCGTGCTCGCCGGAGCCTACTTCGTGCCCTTGCCGTCGATCGGCCAGGCCAGGGACTGGTCCGAGTCGCTCGGGCCGTGGTTCCCGTGGCTCTTCTTCGTCGTGTACACGGTCGTGACGATCGGGCCGATCCCACGATCGACGTTCACCGTCATGTCCGGCGTCCTGTTCGGCCCGGTGATCGGCTTCACGGGATCATTGGCCGCGGCCACGGTCTCGGCGGTCGTCGCATTCTGGCTCGCGCGTCGACTGGGTCGCGATCGCGTCCAGCCGTGGCTGTCCAAACCGGTCGTCGCGACCGTCGAGGCGCGCCTAGAACGGCGCGGATGGCTCGCCGTCGGGTCGCTGCGCCTGATTCCCGCGGTGCCGTTCTCCCTCGTGAACTACCTGTCGGGACTCTCCTCGATCCGCGTCGTCCCGTACCTGATCGCGACCGTCCTCGGGTCCGCGCCGGGCACCGCGGCGGTCGTGTTCCTCGGCGACGCACTCACCGGCAAGGCGAATCCGGTGATGATCGCCATGTCGGGCTGCCTGTTCACGATCGGCGTGATCGGCCTGATCGTCGACGCACGCATTCCCGTGACAGACCACCACAATCAAGCCTCACAGCTTGATTAGGATCAAATCAAGCCATATGACTTGATTTGATACCGATCAAGCCCCTACCCTTGATTTCATGTTCGTCGTCACCGTCGATCAACGCAGCAGCCGCACCGACCGCGACCGAGTCCCCGATGTGCTCGCGGCGTACGCCGACGTCCCGACCGTCCGGCCGTTCGATCGCACGGCGGGCGACGAGCTCCAGGCCGTCTTCGACGACGCAGCCGCAGTCGTTCCCGTCGCCCTCGATCTCGCGTCGTCCGGCCACTGGTCGGTCGGAATAGGCGTCGGCGGCGTCGACCTCCCGCTGCCGGAGACGACGCGCGCGGGCCGCGGGCAGGCTTTCGAGAACGCCAGGGAGGCCGTCGAGGCGGCCAAACGCGACCGACGACGATTCCGCGTCGTCGGCGCGTCGCCGTGGACCGCTCACGCTCAGACCGCGGCGGCGCTGCTCCTCGACACCATGTCGTCCCGGTCGGACGCAGGCCGAGAGGCGGTGGCGCTCATGCGGACGGGTGTACCGCAGACCGTCGCGGCGTCGTCGCTCTCGATCACGCCGCAGGCCATGTCCGCGCGACTGCAGGCCGCGGGCTGGGACGTCCAACTGCCGGGCGAGGCACTCGTCGCCGCGGCTCTCGACGCGGCGACGCTCGACACGGGCATGGCCGACCGGTGATCACCGTCGTCCTGCTGGCCGTCTCAGCCGTCGTGGCGAGCGTCGGATCGGCGTACCGTGCCCGTCGCGCCGCCGATCCGACCGTGTCCGACACGTCGGTCCTTGTCATCGACTTCGCAACGTCCGCGGCCGTCGTCGTCATGCTGATCGCGGGTGCGATCGAAGCCGCCGTCGCCGGGCCGATGGACGGTCCGGGGCTCGTCGTCGGCTACGTGGCGACGGTCCTTGCGGCGGCGATCACCGGCAGCAGCGTGGTCCGCCTCGTGCTGGCGGCCGGAGGCATCCCCACCCGCGCCGACAATCGTGACGACGACGCCTCGACCACCGGAGTCCCGCCGCTACGAGGCGGTCGCATCATCGGCGTCCTGGAGCGGACGGGCGTCGCGGCCTGTCTGCTCATCGGCTGGCCGGCGGGCATCCCGGTGATCCTCGCCGTCAAGAGCCTCGCCCGCTTCTCCGAACTGCGCGCACCGCACGCCAGCGAACAGTTCATCCTCGGAACGTTCGCCTCCGTCCTGTGGTCGTGCGCCGTCGCCGGGATCGGGTATCTGCTCGGCGTTTAGGGTGGTGTGGTGAGCACCCAGATCGAGATCCTCGGACGTTGGACCACGACTCTCCCCGGCGACGTCGCCGCACGGCTGGCGGTAGCAGCGCAGGGTGGCGAGTACGCCGTCCTGTACTCCGATTCAGACACCTGGGACGCACTCGCATTCGCCTACGACGAGAAGTCTGCTCTTCGCGCCGCCACGCTGATCGCGCATCTCGCGGCCATGCCCGAGCATCTGCGAATCGGCGGCGACTCCATCCTCGCAGGCGCCGACACCGACCACCCTGGCGTCGAGTGGATCGCTCCGACCGAGGTCGTCGACGACCCCGACCCGGCCGTCCGCCTGACCGGACCCGGCACCCGGCGCCTGTGGGCGTTGCCGAGCACCGACGGCGAGGTCCTAGGCCTGCTCAATCCGGACGAGGAGCCGCGCGACATCGCCGAGTTCGTGTCGACGAGCGCGGCCGACGCGTTCATCGCCTTCCTCGACGCGATGCTCGGCGACCGGGCCTACGGCGAGAAGTAGCCGCGCCTCTCAACGTTCCCCGATTTCAGCCGATCGAGGCCAAAACGTCGACGAGCCGCCGGAATCGGGGAACCTCAGCCGCGCCATGCTTTTCAACACCCGAGGTCTGCGGGAATCACCCGACTAGCTCGTGACGTCGGGTCCGACGGTCACGAAGTCGATCAACTCCTCGACGCTGCGCAGCAGCGGCACCTCGATGTCGCGGTAACTCTCGACTCCGGCCAACACCCGCCGCCAGCCGTCGCGCGGGTGGCCCCAGCCGAGTTCACGGCAGATGCCGGTCTTCCAGTCGGTGCCGCGCGGAATCGTCGGCCACGACCGGATGCCGACCGACGCGGGCTTCACCGCTTCCCACACGTCGATGTACGGGTGACCGCAGACCAGCACGTTCGCACCGACCTCTTCGGTCAGCCGCGCCTCCTTCGAACCCGCGACGAGATGATCGACGAGCACACCGGCACGACGATGCGGTGCGGGCTGGAACTCGGCGAGAGCGTCGTCGAGGTTGTCGAGGCCGTCCAGACTCACCACCACCACGCCCTCGGCGCGCAGGTCGTCGCCCCAGACCCGTTCGAGCAGTGTCGCATCGTGCACGCCTTCGACGAAGATCCGGCTCGCGCGCGCGGTGCGAGCGCGCTGCTTGGGCAGTGCGCGAGAACCCGATGCGGTCCGAATAGTCGACGGTTCATTCGGGCCGCGTCCCTTCGGCCGGACCAACGTGACCGGCTTGCCGTCGATGAGGAACGCCGCCGGATACATGTGGAACACACGCGTCCTGCCGTGCCGGTCCTCCAGCCGCACCATGTCGCCCGCATAGCTCTTCTCCATGCCCACGACGGCACCGCAGAAGCCGGTCCCCGCGTCTTCGACGACAAGATCCCGTTCGGCCGCCACTTCGGGAGCCTTCGGCTTCGCTCTGCGCGGCGACGCCAGCACGTCGCGGCCGTATCGATCGTCCATCACGGTCGTCCAGCCTAGTCGTGTGCTCCCGCGGCACCTCTCGTCGACGCTCATCGGCGCGTCGATGAGCCTCAACCAGAAATGCCGCGGGAGCCGATGTGCGCGTACCGTGGGCTGGTCATGACTTCTTCACCTGTGTCCACCCTGCGTGCGTGGCCCGTGTCGGCCCTCGCGGTGTGGGCCGCGGCCCGCGCCGCCGGGCGATGCGCGCCCGACGACGTCCTGCACACCCTGCACGACTATTCACAGGCGCACGAACTGGACGGTCTCATGTCCGGAGACGTCCTCGATCTTCTCGACGTCGTCTCCGGCAACGCACACCTCGCGGTGCGCATGCCGTCGCCGGGCGACGCTCAGGGCCTGCCGCCGGGCACCCCCGACGGCGCGGAAGTCCTGCTCATCGACGACCGCCCGCTCGGCTCGGAAGGCCCGACGGCCGCCCTCGCGCTGACCGCTCGCGGCACCGCCGAACGCTGCCGGTGGGAGCTCTCCCGAGTGCCCACACCGCTGGCGGTGGACCGCCTCTCGTCCGACCTTCCGCTCGGCGAGCTCGAATACGAGCTGCGCGAGGCCGTCGGCGAAGCCGCACAACTCATCGCGGGCCTGTCCGGTGCACGAGCGTCCTCCCCGGCCGACCTACGCGATGCGCTCGCGGCACTGACGGAAGCGCGACGGATCGACCTGCCGCCGCACGAGCACCCGCGTGTGGACAGGGTTATCACCAGCGCCGCCCAGATCGACGCGATCATCGATCTCGCAGGCGTCGGCGCGCTCGGCGTCAGCGGCGCCCAGACCGACGTCGCCGATCATCGTCTCCGCAGGCTGACCGCCCTGACGCGCACGGCGCGGACGGCCGCGATCAACACCCTCATCACCGACTACCGCCGATAATTCGCTCGTCACGAGACGACAAGATCCGTAGCCTCGTCGATTCCATCACGAATCGAGAAGAGGAAGGCCCATGTCGAATGTCGAGTACGGCGACCCCGCCGTCGTCCTGCCGAACGAGGTACTGCGCACCGTGGTCGGAAGCGGTGTGCACGGAATCGCTGTCGCAGGCACCGACGATCACGACGAGATGGGCGTGTACGTGGAACCGCCCGCCCATGTCCTCGGACTCGGCAACCACCGCGACGACTACATCTGGCGTACCCAGCCGGAGGGCGCCCGAAGCGGGCCCGGCGACACCGACCTCGTGGTCTATTCCCTGCGCAAGTACCTCGCGCTGGCTATCAAGGGCAACCCGACGGTCATGCTGCCGTTGTTCGCGCCCGACACCGCGGTCGTCGTGCGGACGACCCTCGGCGACGAACTGCGGTCTATGCGCTCGCAGTTCCTCTCACTCGCAGCTGTCGAGCGCTTCCTCGGGTATATGCACGCGCAGCACGAGCGGATGCTGGGCACGTCGAACCGGAAGGCTCCGAACCGCCCCGAGCTCGTTGCGAAACACGGCTGGGACGTCAAGTACGGCAGTCATGCACTCAGGCTGGCCTATCAGGGCCACGAGATGACCGCGACCGGTCACCTCAGCCTGCCGATGCCGGACGAACAGCGGGCACGGGTGCTCGCCGTCAAACGCGGCGAGATACCGCGCGAAGAGGTGTCGGCCGAGGTCGGAAGGCTGGAACGAGAAGTCCGGGACCTCCTCGACACCGAGCGGTCCCCGCTGCCCGCGCGCGTCGACCTCGACGCGGTGAACGCGTGGTCGGTCGACGCCCACCGCAGGCATTGGGGATGGACCGGCTGAACTCAGCGGGCGGCGGCGGGACGACGGACCGGCACGCAGCAGTCGGGACGGCAGACCGTGCCGTTGTCGCCGCAGCCGAGGGCGGTGAGGTCTCCCCCGCCGTCGACGTACCGCTCGACGAGGTCGGCGACCATCGCGATGAATCGCCGCGACGTTCCCGCGGTCGCGACTCGCACGTACTCCATGCCGAGTTCGGCGGCGAGGTCCGCGGCTTCGGAGTCGAGGTCCCACACCACTTCGAGATGGTCGGAGATGAAGCCGATCGGGCACACGACCACCCGGTCCACGCCGTCGGCGGACAAGGCCCGCAGATGATCGCAGACATCGGGCTCGAGCCACGGCACCTGCGGAGGACCCGACCGTGACTGCCAGACGACGTCGAACTCATCGACGCCGCACAGTGCGGCGACGGCGGCGGACGCGTCGGCGACCTGACGCGAGTACAGGCGTCCTCCGTCGGACGCGGGGCCCGCGGCACGGTCGGCCGACTCGGGGATCGAATGAGCGGTGAACACCAGACGCGGCGCGGGACCGTCACCGAACCCGTCGAGCGCCTCGCTCACCGCGTCGGCGACGGCGTCGCGGAACGCGGGCTCCTCGGCGAACTGCGGGAGCTTGCGGAGGAGCACCCCTCGATCACGCTCCGGGGCGAGGGCCATCTGAATGTCTTCGTGGTACTGACGACAGCCGGAGTAGCCGCCCCACGCCGACGTCGGGAAGACGAGGATGCGGCGGTGGCCGTCGTCGACCATCGCCGACACCGTGTCGGCGGCGAGCGGATGCCAGTTGCGGTTCCCGAAATAGATCGGCAACCCGGTCCGACCGCGTCGATCGAGCTCGGCGCGGAGCGCGTCGATCATGTCGAGGTTGAGTCGGTTGATCGGTGACACGCCGCCGAAATGCAGGTAGTGCTGGACCACCTCGTCCAACCGTTCCGCGGGCACGCCGCGACCGCGGGTCACGTTCTCCAGGAAGGGACGGACGTCGTCCGGCTTGTCCGGGCCGCCGAAAGAGAGGAACAGCACCGCGTCGAACGAGTCCGACGAGGTGCTGTCCGCGAGTTCGGGCGCCACGTCAGCCGAGGAAGCTGTCCGGGAACCAGGTGTTGTGGCTGGCGCCGCCGTCGACGTACACGATCGACCCGGTGGTCGCGGGAAGGAAATCCGAGAGCAGGGCGCACACGCTGGTGCCGACGACACCCGGGTCGTCGACGTTCCAGCCGATCGGCGACGCGCCGTCCCAGTACTCGTTGAGCATGTTCAGCTTCTTGGCGTCGTCGGTCGCGGTTCCCGAGATCGCCTTCGCGGCGAGCGTCTTGATCGGGCCCGCCGCCACGAGGTTCGAGCGGATGCGCTTGGCCTCGCCGACCTCACGTGCGACGTAACGGTTGACCGACTCGAGGGCGGCCTTGGCGACGCCCATCCAGTTGTAGTCCGGCATCGCCGTGCGCGGGTCGAAATCCATGCCGACGATCGAGCCGCCCTCGTTCATGGCGGGCAGTGCCGCGCGCGCGAGCGACGCGTAGCTCCACGCCGAGATCTCGAACGCGCGCGAGACGTCCGGGCCCGGACCCTCGAGGAACGGCACCGCGTCGGGACCCATCAGGGTCTTCGGCGCGAACGCGATCGAGTGGACGAGGCCGTCGATGCCCTGCGGTGCGAGTTCCCGGACCTTGTCCGCGAGGGCGCCGAGGCTCTCCTCATCGGTGACGTCGAGCGGGATCGCCGGCGGGACCTCCTGCGGGAGACGCTTGGCGATACGGTCGATGAGGCGCAGACGCTCCGGGATGCCGGTGATGATCACCGTCGCACCCTGTTCCTGCGCCACCTTGGCGGTGTGGAACGCGATCGACGCGTCGGTGATGATGCCGGTGACGAGAACCGTCTTGCCTGCGAGGATGCCGGTCACTTCAGATGCTCCTAAACGAGAATGTGGATGGTCGGTGACGCGAGGAGCTCAGTGGCCCATGCCCATGCCGCCGTCGACGGGCAGCACCGCACCGGTGATGTATCCGCCCTGATCGGAGGCGAGGAAGCTGATCGCGGCGGCGACGTCCTCCGGCTTGCCTGTCCGGCCGAGCGGAATCGCCTGCTTCGCCATGTCGATGTAGCGGTCCTCCATCGCGGCGGTCATGTCGGTCTCGATGAAGCCGGGCGCGACGACGTTCGCGGTGATGTTGCGCGAGCCCAGCTCACGGGCGATCGAGCGGGCCAGGCCGATCAGGCCCGCCTTCGACGCGGCGTAGTTCGCCTGGCCGGGGATGCCCGACATCGCGACGACCGAGCCGAGGAAGATCATGCGGCCGAACTTGGCGCGCTGCATGCCCTTGGTCGCGACCTTCGCACAGCGGTACGCGCCGGTGAGGTTGGCGTCGATGACATTGGAGAAGCTCTCCTCCGAGAGACGCATCAGCAGCATGTTGTCGGTGATGCCCGCGTTCGCGACGAGCACCTCGACGGGTCCCTGATGCTCGGCGACCTCGGCGAACGCACGCTCGACCGAAGCACTGTCGGTGACGTCGCACTGGACGCCGAACAGGCCCTCGGGGGCTCCCGAACCGCGGTGGGTGACGGCCACCTTGTGCCCGTCGGCCGCCAGCCGCTGGGCGACCGCCAGTCCGATGCCGCGGTTTCCACCGGTCACGAGGACCGAACGCGAAGTCTGCTCGGGAGTGTTCTGCTCTGCCATGGTTGATCAACCTATCTCAGCGAAGTGTCCGACCGCCAAAGACGGCCGACGTCGGGCGGTCGGGGGTCAGGGAAGTCGACGATTCAGGAACAGCGCCGCGACGGAACCGATGATCGCGAGCAGCGTCCCCGCGATGAGCCACGGCCGCGAGTTGTCCCCGCGCTGCCGCTCGTATCCGATCTGCTTCTGCAGGGTCGCGTACACCTTGTTCAGCTCGTCGAGACTGGACGCGGTGAAGAAGTCGCCGCCCGACAGGTTCGCGATGGTGTGCAACGACTTGTCGTCGACGGGGACGTCGACGGTCTCGGTGTTGCCGTTGGGGCCCTCGATGTCGACCGTGCCCGTCATGGTGCCGAACGAGATGGTGGAGATCGGGATCCCCTTCTCCTTCGCCTTGCGCGCGGCCGTGAACCCGCCGCGCGGATCGTCCGGGTCGGACGGGACGGTCTGTTTGCCGTCGGACAGCAGCACGATCCGGGCCGGCGGGGCGGCGTTGTCACCGCCGAGGGCGGCGTTCAACGTCTGGATCAGTTGCAACGCCGCGAAGATGCCCTCGCCCGTAGCCGTCTTCTCCGCCAGCTTCAGATTGTCGAGCGCCTTCTTCGTCGCGTCGTGGTCGGGCGTCGGCGACACCAGCGTGGACGCGGTGCCGGCGAACGACACGAGACCGAGGTTGATGCCGTCGGTCAGATCGTCGGCGAACCTCTTGCCCGCGGCCTGGGCCGCCTGCAGTCGAGTGGGCGCGACGTCGGTCGACTTCATGGACTGCGACACGTCGACGACGAGCACCACCGTCGCCCGGTTGCGGGCCACGTCGCGTTCGGCGATCGGGCCGGACATCGCGATCGTCAACAGCAGCAGACCGACGGCCAGGATCGCGAACGGCACGTGACGGAAACGGTCCCGCTGCCCGGTCGACACCGACTTGAGGACGTCGAGGTTCGCGAACCTCAACGACCGCGCGGTACGACGCCGCAGCACGAACACGTACGCCGCGACGAGCGCCAGGACCAGCAGGATCGACGCGAGCCACCACGGATGGGCGAACCAGTCGCTCATCGAGCCACCCCCGCCGCCATGCCGCGGCGGCGCTCGCCGACGAAACGGACGGTGTCCACGAGCCAGTCGCGGTCGGTCCGCAACGACAGGACCGGTCCACCGCTGCTTCTGAACGCCTTCTGCACCTGCATCCGGTGCGCCTCGGCCGCGGCCGCGTAGTCGGCGCGCAGGCGAGGCGTCGCGTCGACGTCGAGCAGTTCCCCCGACTCGGCGTCCCGCAACGTGAGTTGCCCGACGTCCGGCAGTTCGACGTCGCGGGGGTCGAGGACCTCGATGCCGAGGAGTTCGTGATGGGCGCCTATCGCCCGGAGCGAGCGCGACCAGTCGATGGGGCCGAGGAAGTCGCTGACGACGACGGCGAGCCCACGGCGGCGCATGGGCCTGCGCAACGCCTCCAGCCCGGCGTCGAGGTCGCCCCGGACACCCGGACTGCTGCGCGTGGTGGTCGCGACGGCCTTGAGGAGTGCGCGATCGTGTGCTCGACCCGACCGGGCGGGCAGCCGGACGATGTCGTCGCCCGTCACGATGATCGCACCGTGGCGGTTGCCGCCGCCCGCCGTCAGGTGGACGACGGCCGCACACGCGGCGACTGCGAGGTCGCGTTTGGTCCGCGACCCCGACCCGAAGTCGAGACTCGCCGACGCGTCGACGACGAACCACGTCTCCAGTTCGCGGTCGGCGATCATCTGCCGAACGTGCGGCGTCGACGTGCGAGCCGTCACCGACCACTCCATCCGACGGATGTCGTCGCCCGGCTGATAGGGACGGGCCTCCCCCGGCTCCGATCCCGGGCCGGGGATGAGGCCGAGGTGTTCGCCCTGGAGGACGCCGTCCAGCTTGCGTCGGACGGTCAGTTCGAGCGACTTCAGCGCCGCCGTGAGCTGTGGATCGTTGAGGGTGCCGTCGTGGAACGACGGGAGGCCGCTATCGGCCGACATGACCCTGCTGTTCCGGCGCCTGCGGCTGCGGCATCTGGACCTGCTGCGTGGCCTGCGTCATCGACACCGGAGCAGGCTGCTGCACCGGTGCGGGCTGCACGGGAGCGGGCTGGCCCGGTTGCGGCACCGGGGCGGCGCTGACCTGTGGGAGACCGACGGTCTGAAGGATGCGCGTGATGATCTGCTCGGCGGTCACCTCGTCGGCGAGAGCGTCGTAGCTCAACACGAGACGGTGCCGGAGCACGTCCGGGATCACCTCGACGACGTCCTGCGGGATCACGTAGTCGCGGCCGTTGATCAGGGCGAGTGCGCGGGCCGCGGCGACGATGCCGAGGGTGGCGCGCGGCGACGCTCCGTAGGCCAGCCACTGCTCCACGTCGCTCAGGCCGACCTCGGCGGGACGACGGGTCGCGTTGATCACGCGGACCACGTAGTCGACGAGCGCATG
This sequence comes from Gordonia spumicola, assembly GCF_009932475.1. Lineage (GTDB taxonomy): Bacteria > Actinomycetota > Actinomycetes > Mycobacteriales > Mycobacteriaceae > Gordonia > Gordonia spumicola. Next base: position 1,042,644 of record NZ_BJOV01000005.1, on the reverse strand, counting down.
ATGCACGAACACGTTCGCGGCCTTGCGCTGCAGCAGCAGGGTGGTCTCCGGGTTGAGCACCGGAGTCGCCGACGGCGGCGTGTTGCCCATCCGGTAGACGATCTCGCGCTCCTCCTCGACCGACGGGTAGTCGACGATCACCTTGAACAGGAAGCGGTCGCGCTGCGCCTCGGGCAGCGGGTAGACGCCCTCGTTCTCGATGGGGTTCTGCGTCGCCATCACCAGGAAGGGCTCCGGCATCGGGTACGTGGTTCCGCCGATCGACACGTGCCGCTCGGCCATCACCTCGAGGAGCGCCGACTGCACCTTCGCGGGTGCGCGGTTGATCTCGTCGGCGAGCAGGAAGTTCGCCACCACCGGGCCGAGTTCGGTGTCGAACTCTTCACGGCCCTGACGGTAGATGCGCGTGCCGATGAGGTCGGTCGGCACCAGGTCGGGCGTGAACTGGACGCGCGAGAAGCTGCCGCCGATCACCGTGGCGAACGTCTCGACCGCCAGCGTCTTGGCGACGCCCGGCACGCCCTCGAGCAGAATGTGTCCCTTGGCGAGGAGTCCGACGAGGATGCGTTCCACGAGTTTGTCCTGGCCGACGATCACCCGCTTGACCTCGTACATCGCACGTTCGAGGAGCTTGGTGTCCTCCGCCGTGAGAGCCAGATCCGGACTGTCCGTTGAAGTCAAGCCTTTACTCCTGAAGATCGTCGCGTTCTCGTCGCTCACCACAGTAGCCTCTCGACTGCGCTCGATGAGCGACCAAGGGGGCTCGATGAGCGACCACGGGGTCAGAGCAGGCGCACGACCATCGGCATCGCACCGTCGGTGCGGACCGGGGAGATCTTCACGACGTCGCCCGACTGCGGCGCCTCGATCATCGTCCCGTCGCCGAGGATCAGCGCGACGTGTTCGCTCGCATTGGGACCGAAGAAGATCATGTCGCCGCGGCGCATCTGAGAGAGCGGCACCTGGGGCCCGGAGGTGTACTGGTACCCGGTGTAGTGCGGCAGGTCGATGCCGACGCCCGCGAAGCCGTAGATCATCAGACCCGAGCAGTCGAAGCCGACCTTCTGGTAGTCGCCGTAGCTGTCGGCCACACCGCCGTCGCGGATGCCGAGCGTCGGGCCGTTGGCGTCGCCGCCGCCCCACGCGTACGTCACGCCCAACTGCGACTTCATGCGGTTGATGACGAGTTCGATCGCCTGCGGTCCGCGCAGCCCCGGATTGGTGATGCCCTGCGTGCCGGGCACCCCGTTGTTGCCGCTGAACAGGCTGCCCAGCGATCCCGTTCCCAGGCGGCTGAACGTGTTGTCCTCACCCTGCGAGAACGGGTTGGTTCCACCGATGCCGAGTTCGTCGAGCAGTTTGGAGTGCGGGATCTGCTGCTGACCGATCAGGCTCGCCAGCAATGCCTGGCCGGTGTCGGATGCGAGCTGGGCGGCGGCCTGCGCCGCCTGGGCCAGCGCGTCGTCGCCCGCGACGGGCCTTCCGGGGATCGACTTCACGGCCTTGTCGACGCCGTCGGCGATCACACCGGGCAGTGTGGAGCCCTTCGACGACGGTGCGTCCACCTGACTCTTCGGCACGCCTTTGAGCTTGGCGAGCCGCGTCGCGAGGACATCCCGCTGGCGGAGTAGGTCGGCACGCTTGGCCTGCTGGTCGCGGACCGCGTTCTGCGCCTGCTTGTACGCGCTGACGGCGCTGTCTCGACGTTCGGAGGCGTCCTCCGCCGCGGCCTTGGCCTGCAGCTTGGTCGCCTCCGTCGCCGCGACACGGTTCGCCTGCTGATTGCGTGCCACCTGGAGTCGACGGATGACGCCCTGCTGCTGGCGGGTCACCTGATCGACAGCCGTCATCTGGTCCAGGACCTTCTGCGGGTCGTCCGACGCCACGTAACGCGTCATGGCGCCTTGGTTGTCGCCCTGCCGGTACACGGAGCGGATGAACTTGTCGAATTCGCGCTGGGCTTCTTCGACGAGTGCTCCCACCCGATCGAGCGACGCCTTCGCCCCGCGGTTGGCCGACACCGCGACCTGCTGCGCGGCCACGGCGTTCTGGAAGTCGACGAGCGACCGGTTGACGTTCTCCTGTTTCACGGCGACCGCGCTCGACAGGTCCGACAACGTCTGGTCGACGTCGGCGATGTTGTTGATCAATGCCGCGATCGGATTGGACTGGTTCGGTTCGGCGAGCGCTGGTCCCGCCACCATCAGTCCGGCGAGCATGAAAGCGCTCGCAGTGAATCCGCGTGTCGTCCATCGCGTGCTCGTATCAGCTCGCATGTACTGTGATCTCCCTCAACATCCGTCCCCCGCACACCATAAGTGTCCCCTGCACCGTACGTCACAGCAGACGCTCGGGAAACTGTGGTCACAGAATTACAAAGGCGTGATTACCTGCGGAAACACCGAGTGAGCAGCACTAAAGGGACGACAGTCGGTGTCGTCACAGTTGGATAACGAACCCCTACGACGGGTGTCAGCCGAACGGATGCGTCGAGGGAGGGGAAGTCAGGCCTTGGTCGCGGCCTCGTCGTCGACGGCCTGCACAGCGTTAGACTCGGCCTCGTCGACGTCCGACTTGCGCAGACCTCGGACGCGGGCGATCACCGCGCCGATGACGACCACGACGATCAGCGCGATCGTGGCGAGCGTCCAGTCGACGTTCGGATCGATCGCCTTCTCGTAGATCTCGCGCGCCTGCTGCGCAGGCGCCGCGCCCGAATGGGCCTCCGACGTCGCGTCTTCGAGCTGCACGCGGGAGAAGTCGGTGGACGATGTGCCGAGATTGCCGCCGGGACCGAAGACGAGGACGGTTCCGCCCGTCGACTCCTGCAACACGTGAGCAACGTCGCGGTACACGGTGAACGGGGCGAACTGCTGATCGGTGACGACCACGAACAGATCGTGACCGTCGGCCTTCGCCTGGGCGACGAGCTTCTTGAGCTCGGGGGCCTGATCCTCGGGTGCGTACACGCCCGTGGCCTTCAACTGCTTGACGATCGCCGGCATGTCGAGGCTCGCCCACTTGTCGGCGGGACGACCGCCGACCGGATCGGGGGAGGCTACGGTGAACACGACCGGGTCCGGGCTCATGGTCTCTTCTTCGTCCTCGTCGTCAAAGCGGGCCCTCGTCGGCAGGAGAGCACTGTCGGGTCGAAGGATACGGCAGATGTCCTCCCCGACCGCGCTCAGGTGAATTCGGCGCGTCGAGATAGCGGGGAACGCACGAACCAGTACGCACGTACTGCTAACATGGAGACGTGGCGACGCGGGCCGGCCCGTCCGCAGGTCGCGACACTTCACAAACTTCCGTCGACGCAGCCCGTCGGCGGCCAGCAGAGATCAGAGTGGAGCACACGTGAGTATCAATTCGTTCGGCGCCCGCGGCACCCTCGAGGTCGGTGAGAACTCGTACGAGATCTTCCGCCTCAACGCCGTGCCCGGCACCGAGAAGCTGCCCTATGCACTGAAGGTCCTCGCCGAGAACCTCCTGCGCACCGAAGACGGCGCCAACATCACCAGCGAGCACGTGAACGCCCTCGCGAACTGGGACCCGTCGGCCGACCCGAGCATCGAGATCCAGTTCACCCCCGCGCGTGTCCTCATGCAGGACTTCACCGGTGTGCCCTGTGTGGTCGACCTCGCCACCATGCGTGAGGCCGTCGCCGCCCTCGGTGGCGACCCGAACAAGGTGAACCCGCTGTCGCCCGCCGAAATGGTCATCGACCACTCGGTGATCCTCGACGTGTTCGGCACCGCGGACGCCTTCGAGCGCAACGTGGAGCTCGAATACCAGCGCAACGGCGAGCGCTACCAGTTCCTCCGCTGGGGCCAGGGCGCGTTCGACGACTTCAAGGTCGTCCCCCCGGGCACCGGCATCGTCCACCAGGTCAACATCGAGTACCTCGCGCGCTCGATCATGGTCCGCAACGGCCAGGCCTACCCCGACACCTGCGTCGGCACCGACTCGCACACCACCATGGAGAACGGTCTCGGCGTCCTCGGCTGGGGCGTCGGCGGCATCGAGGCCGAGGCAGCGATGCTCGGCCAGCCGGTCTCCATGCTCATCCCGCGCGTCGTCGGCTTCAAGCTGACCGGCGAGATCAAGCCGGGCGTGACCGCGACCGACGTCGTCCTCACCGTGACGGACATGCTCCGTCAGCACGGTGTGGTCGGCAAGTTCGTCGAGTTCTACGGCAAGGGCGTCGCCGAGGTGCCGCTCGCCAACCGCGCCACCCTGGGCAACATGAGCCCCGAGTTCGGTTCGACCTGTGCGATCTTCCCGATCGACGGCGAGACCATCAACTACCTGCGCCTCACCGGTCGCGACGACGAGCAGCTCGCTCTCGTCGAGGCCTACGCCAAGGAACAGGGCATGTGGCACGACGTCGACAACGAGGCTCAGTACTCCGAGTACCTCGAACTGGACCTCGGCACCGTCGTCCCGTCGATCGCGGGCCCGAAGCGCCCGCAGGACCGCATCCTCCTGTCGGAGTCGAAGGTCGCGTTCCGCAAGGACATCCACAACTACGTGGAAGAGGGCAACACCCCCGCCCACACGCAGCTCGACGAGGCCGTCGAAGAGTCGTTCCCGGCGTCCGACCCGGCCGCGCTCTCCTTCGCCGACGACGGCGCGGTGAACGTCCAGTCCGCCGCCAACGGCGCTGAGGGCCGTCCGAGCAAGCCGATCAAGGTCACCACCGCCGACCGCGGCGAGTTCGTGCTCGACCACGGCGCCGTCGCGGTCGCCGGCATCACCTCGTGCACCAACACCTCGAACCCGTCGGTCATGATCGGCGCAGGCCTCCTGGCCCGCAACGCTGTCGAGAAGGGCCTCGTGTCCAAGCCGTGGGTCAAGACCAACATGGCTCCCGGCTCGCAGGTCGTCACCGACTACTACGAGAAGGCCGGCCTCTGGCCGTACCTGGAGAAGCTCGGCTTCCACCTCGGTGGTTACGGCTGCACCACGTGCATCGGCAACACCGGCCCGCTGCCGGAGGAGATCAGCGCCGCTGTCAACGACAACGACCTGACCGTCACCGCCGTGCTCTCGGGCAACCGCAACTTCGAGGGTCGCATCTCCCCCGACGTCAAGATGAACTACCTGGCCTCGCCGCCGCTGGTCATCGCCTACGCCCTCGCCGGCACCATGGACTTCGACTTCGAGTCGCAGGCCCTCGGCCAGGACACCGACGGCAACGACGTCTTCCTGAAGGACATCTGGCCGTCCGCCCAGGAGATCGACGACACCATCAAGTCGGCGATCAACCAGGACATGTTCCGCAAGTCGTACCAGGACGTGTTCGCCGGTGACGAGCGTTGGCAAGGTCTGAGCACCCCCGAGGGCGACACCTTCGCATGGGACGAGAAGTCGACCTACGTCCGCAAGGCTCCGTACTTCGACGGCATGACGCTCGAGACCACCCCGGTCAGCGACATCAAGGGCGCACGCGTCCTCGCCCTGCTCGGCGACTCGGTCACCACCGACCACATCAGCCCGGCCGGCCCGATCAAGCCCGGCACCCCCGCCGCGCAGTACCTCGACGCCAACGGTGTGGCCCGCAAGGACTACAACTCGCTCGGCAGCCGTCGCGGCAACCACGAGGTCATGATCCGCGGAACGTTCGCGAACATCCGCCTGCAGAACCAGCTGCTCGACGGCGTCTCGGGCGGCTACACCCGCGACTTCACGCAGGAGGGCGGCCCGCAGTCGTTCATCTACGACGCGTCGGTCAACTACAAGGAAGCCGGCATCCCGCTGGTCGTCCTCGGCGGCAAGGAGTACGGCTCGGGCAGCTCGCGCGACTGGGCAGCCAAGGGCACCGTCCTGCTGGGTGTGAAGGTCGTCATCACCGAGTCGTTCGAGCGCATCCACCGCTCGAACCTCATCGGCATGGGCGTCGTCCCGCTGCAGTTCCCGGCGGGCGAGTCGGCCAAGACCCTCGGCCTCGACGGCACGGAGACGTTCGACTTCGTCGGCATCGAGAAGCTGAACGAGGGCGTCACGCCGAAGACCGTTCAGGTCACCGCGACCAAGGAGAACGGCGAGAAGGTCGAGTTCGACGCGGTCGTCCGCATCGACACGCCCGGTGAGGCCGACTACTACCGCAACGGTGGCATCCTGCAGTACGTCCTGCGGAACATGATCAAGAGCTGATCAATGCCACGGGTCAGCGATGACCGGCTCGCCGCGCGTCGTCGGGAGATTCTCGACGGCGCGCGGCACTGTTTCGCGCAGTACGGCTACGAAGGCGCCACCGTGAAGCGGATGGAGGAGACCACCGGGTTGTCCCGGGGTGCGATCTTCCACCACTTCAAGGACAAGGAGGCGTTGTTCCTCGCGCTCGCGAGGGAGGACGCCGACCGGATGGCCGACGTCGCGGCACGACAGGGCCTGGTCCAAGTGATGCGCGACATCCTCGCGCGCCCCAAGGACTTCGACTGGTTGAGCACCCGTCTGGAGATAGTCCGCAAGGTGCGCAGCGATCCAGGGTTCCGCAAGGCGTGGGAGTCGCAAGCCGCCGATCGGGAGGCGGCCACCCTCGCCCGTCTGGAACGCAAGCGCGAGGCGGGCAGCCTGCGCAACGACGTGGAGCCCGAGGTCTTGGTCACCTACCTCGACGTGATCCTCGACGGCATCGTCACCCGACTCGCCTCCGGGCAGTCGACGGACGATCTGCACGCCGTCCTCGATCTCGTGGAGGCGTCGGTGCGCAAGCCCGCGCAGTAGAAGCACGAACGACTGTGCCGTCGATCGTGACCAGTATGTGGTCACGATCGACGGCACAGTGCGTCGGTACGTCTGGTCTATCGGGTGCGCTCGGGATGCAGTGCCAGCATGACGCCGAGGGCGGCGTAACCCAGCACCACCTGAGCGACCATGCCGATCTCACCGACCGTGCCGAGTCCCATCAGCGGGATCCCCCAGATCAGCCAGCTCTGTGCGAACAGCGTCTGCCACCGCAGCGCACCCTGCCACCGTCCGGCGATGGCGACGCGGACGCCGATGATCATCATGCCGAGCATCGACAGCGGCCAGCACGCGTCGAAGACCGCCCAGATCACCGACCCGTGGAGGAGGACGAACGTGTCGAGCACCGTCGAGACGACGGCTCCCGCCAGCAGCGCGTACTCGACGCGGTACCCGATGGTCGCGAGCCGACGCGCCGATCCCGGCTTCGACATGGCACCGGCACGCTCCTGGACTCGCAGGAGCATCATCAGGGCCCCCTGGAACACGAGAGCTGCGACGCCGGCGAGAACCGTCTTCCAGCCGAAGTCGACGACCTCGCCGAACACCGCGGTGGCCGCGGCCCAGAGTGGGGAGGCGACGGCGAGCGTGATGCCGAGGGCACGGACCCGAGCGGCGTCGACAGGGGCCGACCGGGCGCCCGTCGGAGCGTCGGAGTCGTGGTGTGCGGTGTCGAGAACAGTCATCGGAGGGCCTTCCTGTCGGACGTCGGACGACGCCGGTGATCGAGTGACGACAGGATGCGACGACTCGGTTGAAATCGGCTTGAAGCCGAGCCTCAACCGGTGACGAACCGCGCGACGAGCGTCGACACGTCTCCCCTCGACAGGACGGCTCCGGCGGCCGCGTCGCGCTCGAGTCGGTCGGCGTCGATCCCGGCGCGGATCTCGGCGCCGTACCGTGCCATGTCGATCGGATCCATGTTCTCCGGGTCGTACCCGGTGAGTTCGGTCCGGTGTCGGACGACGCCGGTGAGCAGGCCCGCACCCGTCGCCTCCCCCGATGCGAACGCCACATAGGCGATCGTCGAGACGCCGACCATCCACGACGTGAGGTCGTACGACCGCTCACACGCCTCGATCATCCGACCGAGCAGCGGCCTGGCGCCCGCGAGATCGCCGACCGATATCCGACTCTTCGCGAGAATCCAGCACCCGGACGCGAGGAGCCAGTCGTAGCCCGAGTCGCTCGCGATACGGATCGCCTCCGACAGGTGCAGCTCGGCCGCCGCCGCGTCGCCCGACCGCAGGCCCGCGGTCCCGACGGCGAGCTCCAGCTCGCCGAGGGCGTCGCTGTCGCGGCCCGTGTCGACGACGCCCCGCGAGACGGTCGCGAACGTGGCGGCGATGTCGACGGCGCCTGCCCCGGCGTAGAAGAACGCCAGCATCGTCGCGGCTTCGGCGACCGCGCCGCGGTCGACGGCGTCGTCCGGATCCGGACCGAGCTCGTCGAGCGCGGACTGCAGTCGCTGCAGCGAGTCGAAGATCGTCGGGCCGTCGCCCGCCAGATAGGCGATGAGGTTGCGGCCCGAGAGCACGCGGATCCGGAGCGCCGCCGACGACGAGTCCGCGGCGTCCGACACCACGGGCGCGAGGAGACGGACGCCCTCGTCGATGAGACCGCGGCGGAACCAGAACCAGTGCAGGTCTCCGACGATCCTGAGGTAGACGTCGATGTCGGCGTCGCGGCAGTGGGCCAGCGCGGCCCGGACGTTGGGCAGTTCCGCCTCGATCCGCCGCATCCACGTGATGCAGTCCGGTCCGCGGAGGCCGGGATAGGCGTCGCCCGCCAGCGCCCGGATCCACTCGACGTGCGCGCTGACGGCGGCCGAGCGCACGTCGCCGGGGATCTCGCCCGCCGCGTACTCGCGGAGCACCTCGAGCATCTGATAGCGACGCGGGTCGCCACCGACCACGGTCACCAGCGATGCATCGACGAGCGCGGCGAGGTCGACGAGGACATCGAGGCCGCGCCCCGAGACGGCGGCCGCGGCGTCGAAGTCGAAGCCGCCCTCGAAGATCGCCAGCTGCTGCATCAGCGTCTGCTGCGACGGTGCGAGGGCGGTGTACGACGCGTCGATGACCATCCGCATGCTCAGGTGCCGCCCCCGGGTGCGCGACGATCGAGCCTTGAGCAGGGCGAATCTGTCGTCGAGACGGTCGAGGAGTTGCGTGACGGACAGGACACTGGTGTGCGCCGCCGCGAGTTCCAACGCGAGCGGCAGGTTGTCGAGGGCCTCACACAGTCGTCGGACGTTCTCGCGTTCGGATTCCCCGACGGGTTCGGCGCTGCGCTCGTAGAACAGGTCCGTTCCGTCGACGAGCGGGCTCAACGGGTGCACCCGCTCCCCCTCCGCTCCGAGTGCCACGCGGCTCGTCGCGAGGATCCGGAGCCCGGGGCACTCGCGCAGCAGCTTCTCGGCGACCACGGCCACGGATTCGACGAGGTGTTCGCAGTTGTCGAGGACCACAAGGCATCGGCGGTCGCGCAGCATCGCGCCGACCATGTCGACGCCGCCCTGTGCGGTCAGCCCGAGCACGTTGACCAGCGCATCGGAGATTCCGGGGGTGTCGTGCACGCCCGCCAGTTCGACGAACCACGGTCCGTCGGCGTCGTCCGAGTCGTTCGCGACACGCTGCGCGACCCTGGTCTTTCCGACGCCTCCGGGACCGGTGAGCGCGACGAGGCGATGCTCGTCGACCTGACGCGCGACGGCGGCCACAGCGGCGTCCCGTCCGATGAGCGTGGTCAGCTCCGCGGGGACGTATCGCGTCCTGCGGGTCGGCTTCTCCGGGGTGCGCCGCGGGATGAGCACCGGGTCGTGGCGGAGCATCTTCTCGTACAACGCCGTGAGGCCCGGGCCCGGCTCGGCCCCGAGCTCGTCGGCCAGCACAGCACGAGCACGGCGAAACGTCGCCATCGCCGCAGCCTGCCTGCCCGCCCGGTACTCGGCGAGAGCCAACAGCTCCCACGCACGTTCGAGCAGCGGTTCACGCTCGACGATCGACCGCAGCTGCGCCGCGGCCGCGTCGTGGTCCCCGAGGTCCGAGACGGTCCCCAGCCTGTCGAGGATCACCGCGTCGCGTCGTCCGTGCAGACCGGCGGCGGCGAGCGCCGCGAAATCCCATTCGACGACATCGGCGAACGCGGGACCCCGCCACAGGGCGAGCGCGTCGTCGAAGAATCGGACGGCCCGCTCGGGCTCGTGCCTCTCGGCGGCCGCACGACCCGCGGTGACCAGGTCGTCGAAGGTCGCCGCGTCCACCGTGACGGCGTCGCGTAGCCGACGGCGTTCCGTACGAGGACGGTGGGCTGCGCCTTCGCGTGCGCGGGTTCGAGGACGCGCCGCAGCGTCGACACATAGCCGTGCAGGGTCGACACCGCCGACTTCGGCGGGGAGCCGCGCCACAATTCGTCGATCAGGACAGCCTCGGGCACGGTCTCGCCCGCCGCGTCGATCAACCGGGCGAACAGCGCCCGCGGCAGCGGGCCGCCGATGGAGGTCTCGACGCCGTCGACCCTGACCTGTAGCGGGCCGAGCACGTCGACGTCGATTCGCATGCGCTCCAGAATAGTTCGGCCCAGATCGCCCCATCGACGTTCACCCGATCGACCGACCGACGGGCCGATGAGTCCTGAGGCCCGAACCCACGGCGAGCGAACGAGCGCTCGGTTACCGTCGGAGTGACCACGACTGTGAGGAGCGACACGTGTATCCAGGCACCCACGCCGAGACGTCCCCCGACAAGCCCGCCGTCATCCGGCCGACGACGGGCGAGATCGTCACCTACCGGCAGTTGACCGACAATTCGACGCGGATGGCGAATCATCTGCGCGGGCTCGGCCTCGCGGTCGGCGACACGGTCGCGATCGTCACCGACAACGATCTCCGCGTCTTCGACGTGTACTGGGCCGCCATCCGCAGCGGTATGTACGTGACCGTCGTGAACAACCACCTGACGGCGCCCGAGGTGAACTACATCCTCGACGACTGCGACGCGAAGGTCCTGTTCGCGGCCGCGAACGTGGCGCCTGCCGTCGCGCTGTCCCACGAGATCGACGCGTTGTCGTCACCCGACCGGCGCATCGCGTGGGGCGGACCGATCGACGGCTTCCTCGACTACGCCGACGTGCTGGCACAGGCGTCCGACGCCCCGTTGGCCGACCAGCCGCGAGGCACCGACATGCTCTACTCGTCGGGCACCACCGGACGGCCGAAGGGCATCAAACCGACGCTGCCCGGCACCGAGATCACCGAGTCGCTCGACCTGATATCGCAGGTCTTCGGCCCCGTGTACGGCTTCGGCGCCGACACCGTGTACCTGTCGCCCGCGCCCGTCTATCACGCCGCGCCGCTCCGCTACTGCGCGATGGTCAACACCCTCGGCGGCACGGTGGTCCTGATGGACCGATTCGAACCCGAGGCCGCCCTCGACCTGATTCAGCGCTATCGCGTCACCCACAGCCAGTGGGTGCCGACGATGTTCGTGCGCATGTTGAAGCTGCCCGCCGAGGTCCGTGCGTCCTACGACGTGTCGAGCCTTCGGGTCGCGATCCACGCGGCCGCACCGTGCCCTGCCGAGGTCAAGAAGGCGATGATCGAGTGGTGGGGCCCGATCGTCAACGAGTACTACGCCGCGACCGAGGCCGCCGGCGTCACCCTGATCAGCGCCGCCGAGGCCCTCGAACGGCCCGGATCGGTGGGACGCGGCGCGCTCGGCGTGATCCACGTATGCGGGGACGACGGGCTCGACCTGCCGGCGGGTGAGGTCGGAACCGTCTACTTCGAACGTGAAGCGATGCCGTTCCAGTACCACAACGACCCCGCGAAGACCGCCGCCGCACAGCATCCGCACCACGACAATTGGGCCACCACCGGCGACCTCGGCTACCTCGACGACGACGGATATCTGTATCTCACCGACCGCAAGGCATTCATGATCATCTCCGGCGGAGTGAACATATATCCGCAGGAGGCCGAGAACGTCCTGATCAACCATCCCGCGGTGTACGACGTCGCGGTGATCGGGCTGCCGGACGACGACCTCGGCGAGGTCGCCGCCGGGTTCGTCCAGCTCGTGGACGGCGTCGAACCGTCCGATGCCCTCGCCGAGGAGCTCGCGGCCTTCACGCGCGCCGAACTCGCCGCGTTCAAGGCGCCGCGGAGCATCTCGTTCATCGACGAGCTCCCCCGCACCCCCACCGGCAAGCTCGTCAAGGGTGACCTTCGCAAGCAGGTGCTCGGCCTCTGATCGAGGAAGTCGAGTAGTCGACTACTCGACCCGGTCGCGGCTCCCGGGGCGACGATGGCGAGGAACCGTCCATCCTCGTCCCGGGAGCCGTCATGATCCGCTTCATTCGCGCACTGCTCGCCGTCGTCGCTGTGACGGCGACGGCGTTCGCGCTCGTCTCATCGCCCGCGCTCGCCGTACCCGATCTCGAGCAATCGGTGCCGCCCGGCGTCGAGCTGCCGAACGTCGAGCCGAACGTCGTATCTCCTGTGGTCCCCGGGCCGGGAGATCCCGCGTCGCCCGAGGAGCCCGGCCCGCAGTCCACCACCGGCTCCCTATCGGTCAGCGCAACCGACTCGACGACCGGATCTCCGGTCACCGGGGCGTCGTTCTCCCTGTCCACCGGCGAGTCGGGGGTCACCCCGGGCACCGTGTCGGGTCTCGCGGCGGGCTCGGTGACGGTGACGATCACCGCTCCGACCGGAATGAGCGTCGTCGGCAGTGCCAGCCAGACCGCGACCATCGTCGCCGATCAGACCGCCTCGGTAGCCTTCCAGCTGGCGTCGACGGCGGCCTCCTCGTCGTCGTCCTCGTCACCGGCACCCGGACCGACGGACACGGGCACGTTGACGATCGTGAAGCAGGACCGTGTGAGCGGCGCGGTCCTCGCGGGCGCGACGTTCGGCGTCACCGACTGCTCCGACAAGCCGATCTCCTCCGTCACTACGGGTGCCGGTGGCACCGCGTCGCTGACGGTGCCCGTCGGCTGCTACCGAGTGTTCGAGACGGCGGCGCCTGCCGGCTACTTCACCGATGCGACGATCGGCCAGGCCTCCGTCGTCAAGGACGGAGTCGCGACCCTCGCCATGTACGACACTCCGATCCACGTCATCGTCATCGAACGCGACCCGGGCAACCGGATCCCGATCAGGTCCATTCCGTCCGGAAGGATCTTCTGATGACGCCGATCGTGCGGCGCGCTGTCGCCGCCACCGTGACCGCGGCCGCCCTGATCGTGACGACGGCGTGCGGATCGTCCGACAGCGGGTCGTCCGACGCCCAGCAGAATCTGAAGCCGCCCTTGTCCGCGCACTCGTCGGAACCCTCGACTCCAGTGTCGCTGACGCTTGCTGGAGCAACGGCTCCGACGACATCCGTCGCGACCGACGTGTCCGGCGCCCTGCTGCCGCCGCAGGACGTCAGCAAGCTCGGATGGTGGGTCGACTCGTCGCTGCCCGGCTCGGGTGCGGGCACCGTCGTCGTGACCGGTCACGTCGACGACGTGAACCAGGGAGCGGGCTTCGCGGCCAAGTTCGCCGACTTGAAGGTCGGCGACACCGTCGAGGTGACGACGACCGACGGCGGCAAGCACACCTACCGGGTCACGTCGACCGACCACAAGAACAAGGAGGGTTCCGGCAGCTCCGGTCTTCCTACGTCCGAACTGAACAGGCAGGACGGTCCGGAGACCCTCGCACTCGTCACGTGCGGCGGCCCGTTCGTCGGCCCGCCGCTCGGCTACCGCGACAACGTCGTCGTCTTCGCCACACCGGTCTGAAGACCCGGCATCAGGAATCGTTCGAAGTGGGCCTCCACCGCGGCCCGGTCGTCGGGGTCGACGACGCGGCCGGGGTACATGCCGAGGCTGATCAGGACGCGGGCGACCCACTCGCTCGCCTCGTCGAGGTCGACGTCGGCGGAGATCTCTCCGGTCGCCGCGGCCTCGTCGAGGTAGCCGCGCCAGAACGCGGCCAGATCGGGGACGATACCCTGCACTCCGACGCCGACGCAGGCCGCGAAGTCGGCGGCCTCCGTGGTGCGCAGACGCATCAGGATGGTGCCGGGGTCGTCGTACGCGCGCCTGCCGATCTGGACGCCGAGGGCGAGTCGACGGGTGAGTCCCCGGACCTGCGAGATCTCCGCGTGCGCGAGAGCCCACGACGACTCGATCAACCTCATGATCACGGCTCCGACCAGCGCAGACTTGTCCGGGTGATGTCGGTACAGCCAGGCGCGGGACACTCCTGCCCGGTCGGCGACCGCCCGCATCGTCGTGGCGCGGATACCCGATTCGGTGACGAGCGCGGTCGCGGCGTCCAGGATCCTGGCCGCCGTGCCGGAGTCGTCGTCGGGTGTCGTCTCGATGACCATGCGGGGTCACATTACCCGGAATCAGTAGACACTTTTGGAATTGTGTGTACCGTCGTCGACTATGACGAACCCCACGACGGCGGTGATCGGCGCCGGAATCAGCGGACTGACGTCGTCCAAGATGCTGACCGACTACGGCGTGCCGCACACCGTGTTCGAGACGTCCGACCGCATCGGCGGCAACTGGGCCTTCGGGAACCCGAACGGGCACTCCAGCGCATACCGCTCGCTGCACATCGACACGTCCAAGCACCAGCTGTCGTTCCGGGACTTCCCGATGCCCGACTCGTACCCCGACTTCCCGCACCACACGCAGATCAAGAAGTACCTCGACGACTACGCGACGGCGTTCGGCCTGCTCGACGGCATCGAGTTCGAGAACGGAGTCGAACACGCGAGACGCCTCCCCGGCGGCGGATGGGAGCTGACCACCCAACGCGGTGAGCGGCGGCGATACGATCTGCTCGTCGTCGCCAACGGACATCATTGGGATCCCCGCTGGCCCGACTTCCCCGGGACGTTCGACGGCATCGAGATGCATGCGCACCACTACATCGATCCGCAGACCCCGCACGACTTCGCCGGAAAGCGGATCGTCGTCGTCGGTCTCGGCAACAGCGCGGCAGACATCGCCGTCGAGCTCTCGTCGAAGGCCCTCGACACCGAGCTGTACCTGTCGACGAGGTCGGGCGCGTGGATCGTGCCGAAGTACGTGGCCGGGCAGCCCGCCGACAAGTTCTACAAGACCAACCCGTACATCCCCACGTCCTGGCAGCGGAAGATCGCCCAGATGGGCCAACCGTTGATGTCGGGCCGACCGGAGAACCTCGGCCTGCCCACGCCGAACCACAAGTTCTTCGAGGCGCATCCCACACAGTCCGTCGAGCTGCCGCTGCGCCTCGGGTCCGGTGACGTGATCCCGAAACCGAACATCGACAGCCTCGACGGCCGCACGGTGCGCTTCACCGACGGGACCAGCGTCGACGACGTCGACGTCCTCGTCTACGCGACCGGCTACAACATCACCTTCCCGTTCTTCGACCCCGACTTCATCAGCGCGCCGGACAACCGGATCGACCTGTACAAGCGGATGCTGCACCCCGGCATCGACGATCTCCTGTTCGCCGGATTCGCGCAGGCGACGCCGACGCTGTTCCCGTTCGTCGAGGCACAGGCGCGGCTCGTCGGGGCGTACGCCGTCGGACGGTATCGCCCGCCGTCGCCCGGCGAGATGCGGCGCGTCATCGAGGAGGACACCCGCAAGTACACCGGCCACATGCTCGACCGGCCGCGCCACACCCAACAACTGGACTACTTCCTGTACGAGCACGACATGCGCGTCAAGGAGTTGCCCGCGGGCGCCCGGCGCGTCGCGGCCGAGGGTCCCGTCACCTGGGCGGGCGTCTCGGAAGGAGTCGCGTCGTGAGCGAGCCCGTGCAGGTCTGGTTCGACTCGTCCGGGACCCGGTGCTCGGGCCGGTTCTTCCCCGTCGACGGCGACACCGCCGAACCGGTGATCGTGATGGCTCACGGGCTCGGCGGCACCGTCGACTCGGGTCTTGAGCCCTTCGCAACGCGGTTCGCCGAGAACGGCTATCCCGTGTTCGCATTCGACTACCGGGGGTTCGGCGAGTCGGAGGGAAGGCCGCGACAGAAGGTGTCGCTGACCGGTCAGGTCGACGACTACCGCGCCGCCTGCCGGGCGGTGGCCGAGTTGCCCGGCGTGGACGCGTCCCGCATCGTGTTGTGGGGTGTCTCGCTCGCGGGCGGACACGTGCTGCAGGCCGCCGTCGGACGGGACGACATCGCCGCGGTCGTCTCGCTCGTCCCGATGGTCAGCGGCATGGCCGCGGCCAGACACGCCCTGCCCGCGCACTCGGCGTCCACGCTGGCGCGTTCGACGGCGACCGGTGTGGTCAGCAGCGTCCGACAGCGGTTCGGCGGTCGACCGGCGACGATCCCGCTGGTCGGGCCTCCCGGCTCCCTCGCCACCCTCACCGTCGACGGGTACCAGGGCGCGTACGAGCAGATCGCGGGGCCGAGCTGGCGGAACGAGGTCGACGCGTCGATCGGGTCGGAGCTCGGTCGATACCGGGCGCACAAGGCTGCGCGCGAGGTCACGGCCCCGTTGTTGGTGCAGATCGCCGACTTCGACCAGGCCGCTCCCCCGCACGCCGCCGCGAAGGCCGCGTTCGCCGGGCGCGCGCAGGTCCGTCACTATCCGTGCGATCACTTCGACGTCTTCGCCGGGCGCGACTGGTTCGAACCGGCGGTGACCCACCAACTCGACTTCCTCGCCGCCACCCTCCACTGAGGGTCCATCATTCGGATGAATGACCGGCGGTCCACGGGACCGTAACCAGCCGTCTCCCGAGCGCGACATACCCCGTGACAGAGGAGGGGCGATGATCGCGTTCCGAACCGCCGCACTGGCCGCCGTCGCCGCGGCGTCGCTGCTGGTGGCGGGCTGCGCCGAACAATCCGCGACGACCGAGCCGACCCAGGCGCAGCAGAGCCTGCACGCGCCGATCCGCGCCGCGTCGAACGAACCCTCGGCACCGGTCGCCGTCATGATCGACGGTCAGAGCGCGCCGACCGACGCCGTCGCCACCGACGCCGAGGGCACCCTCCTCCCGCCCACCGACGTCTCGCGACTCGGCTGGTGGGTCGACTCGTCACTGCCTGGTTCCGGGGCCGGGACTGTCGTCGTGGTCGGGCACGTCGACGACGCCGACCAGGGCGTCGGGTACGCCGCGAGGTTCGCTCACCTCCCAGCCGGCGACACCGTCGACGTGCGGACGGCGAACGGTCGGCGGGTGGAGTACCGCGTCACGCGCGTCGTCGACGCGCAGAAGGACGGAACGGGCGCCGACGCAGTCCCGTTCGACGAACTGAACCGACAGACCGGGCCGGAGACGTTGGCCCTGGTCACCTGTGGTGGTCCCTTCATCGGCCCACCTCTCGGCTACCGCGACAACATCATCGTGTTCGCAACGCCGATCTGAGACGTCGGGGATGACGATAGGAGCGCACCATGACCAGAATCTTCGGCCGGATACTCGCGGCGATCGGAGCCCTGTTGGGCTGTGTCGTCCTCGCGGCGGCGGTCGCCGTCGGGCCGTCCACCGCCGACACCTCCTCGCCCCCGGCGAGCGACCCGGCATCCACATCGACCGCACCCGCATCGTCGACGATCGAGGCCCCGCCCGCCAAGACGACGACCATCACCTCGACTGAATCGACGTCCGAGTCGCCGCCCCTCAGCACGACCGGAACGATCGAGGTCACAACCCGCCTCACCGGTACGACCGACGAGGTCCCCGGCGCGGGCGTGTCGGTGATGGACGCGAAGGGCGGCCAGCACGAGTTCACGACACCCCTCACCACCGAGCTGCCCGCCGGACAGGTCTCGGTCACCGCGGTCGCCGCGCCCCGCGGCTACCATTTCGTGGGTCACACGTACGCCACCGGCGTCGTCAACGCAGGCTCGGTGACCGCGTTCGCTTTCGCCGTCGCGAAGGATCTCACGCCGCCGGCCGCCCAGGGCGCGGTGAAGGTCGTCGTCCGTGACCGAGCGACCGGGGCGCCGCTGCCGGGCACGACCGTCCAGATCATCCGCTGCGACGGACGGGTCCCGATCGAAGCCCAGATCACGGGTCCCGACGGATCGTTCACGCGACTGTTCGACGCACCGACGACGTTCTGCGTGATGGAGGTGGGACCACCCGCGGGCTATGAGCTCACCGGCACCGTCTACCAGGTCGATCTGACTCCGGGAGACACCGTCGTCGTCACCATCTACAACGACCCGATTCATTACACCAAGCACCGCGACCCGCAGGGGCGCATTCCGATCCGGTCGATCCCGACCGGCCGGACGGCGTGATCAGGCCAGCTCGATGAGTTCCTGATACTCGTCGGACCAGTGGTCCTCGGTTCCGTCGGGCAGCAGGATCACGCGCTGCGGCTCGAGGGCTTCGGCCGCACCGGGGTCGTGCGTCACCAGGACGACGGCCCCGGTGTAACTGCGGAGCGCTTCGAGCACCTGTTCGCGCGAGATCGGGTCCAGGTTGTTGGTCGGCTCGTCGAGCAGCAGCACATTGGCGGCCGACGACACCAGCCCGGCCAACGCGAGACGGGTCTTCTCGCCGCCGGACAGGGTGCCCGCGGGCTGTTCCAGCTGCGGACCGGTGAACATGAACGCGCCGAGCAGCCCGCGGAGGTCCTGCTCCCCCGCGTCGGGTGCGGCGTGTCGGATGTTCTCCCAAACGGTCGCGGCGTCGTCGAGGGTGTCGTGCTCCTGGGCGAAGTAGCCGATCTTGAGTCCGCGTCCGGGTTCGAGTTGTCCGAGGTCGGGCTTCTCGACCCCCGCGAGGAGTTTGAGCAGCGTCGTCTTTCCGGCGCCGTTGAGGCCGAGGATCACGACGCGGCTGCCCTTGTCGATCGCGAGGTCGACGCCGGTGAAGATCTCGAGCGAGCCGTACATCTTGGTGAGGCTCGACGCCATGAGCGGAGTCTTGCCGCACGGCGCCGGTTCGGGGAACCGGATGTGCGCGGTCTTGTCGGCGACACGCACCTCGTCGAGTTCGTCCATCATGCGTTCGGCGCGCTTGAGCATCTGCTGCGCGGCGGTGGCCTTGGTGGCCTTGGCTCCGAGCTTGGCCGCCTGCACGCGCAGGGTCGACGCCTTCTTCTCGGCGTTGGCGCGTTCGCGCTTGCGCCGCTGCTCATCGGTGGCGCGGGCGTCGAGATACCGCTTCCAGCCCATGTTGTACACGTCGGCCTCACCGCGGACGGCGTCGAGGAACCACACGCGGTTCACGACGTCGGCGAGTAGGTCGACGTCGTGGCTGATCACGACGAGACCGCCCTCGTGGTTCTGCAGGAACGTCCGCAGCCAGGCGATGGAGTCGGCGTCGAGGTGGTTGGTCGGCTCGTCGAGCAGCAGCGTCGTATCCGACTTGCCCGAGCCGTCGGACGCGGCGAACAGGATGCGGGCCAGTTCGATGCGTCGGCGTTGACCGCCGGACAGGGTGCGCAGGGGCTGGGCGAGCACCCGGTCGGGCAGACCGAGACTGCTGCAGATCCGCGCGGCGTCGCTCTCGGCCTCGTAGCCGCCGAGCGCGGAGAACCGCTCCTCAAGCCGCGCGTACTTGTCGATGGCCCGGTCGCGGATCTTGTCGTCCGCGGCCTCCTCCATGAGGGTCTGCTGCTTGGACATGGACGCGAGGATCTCGTCGAGTCCGCGAGCGGACAGGACACGATCCTTCGCGAGGACGTCGAGGTCGCCCTCCTTGGGGTCCTGTGGAAGGTAACCGATGGGGCCGGACGTTCGGATGGATCCGGCGTACGGCTGGGTCTCGCCCGCGAGGATGCGCAGGGACGTGGTCTTTCCGGCGCCGTTGCGGCCGACGAGTCCGATGCGGTCACCCGGCTGAATGCGCAGGTGGTCTCCGGGCGCCGACAGGAGGGTCCTCGCGCCCGCTCGAACTTCCAGGTCAGTCGCGGTGATCACGAGGATCCATCGTACGGATCGCGGTCGCCGGAGAGCCAATCCGCGGCGGTCGGGTCGCTCACATCTTCGAGAGGAAGGTGTACTGAGCCGACACTTTCTGCTGCGCCTCGACAAGCGTGGCGCCCATCGCCGTCCCTACGTGCTTGCCGACCGCCACGGAGCACGAGAACCTGTCCGAGTTCTCGGCGCAGGCCGCGGACGGCAGATCTCGAGGACTCGGCTCCTTTCGGCCGATCCCGCTGGTGAACTCGGCGATCAGCGAGTCCCGCAGGCCGCGCGCCTGCGATTCTCCGGCCGTGAGGTACGCCCACGTGTCGCCGATCGCGACCGCCGTCACGCCCGCCTTCCGCAGCATGGCGAACGCTCCCGGCCCGTCGTCGAAGAGCACCGCGGCGCCCCGCTGCCCGAGGACGCTGTGTTGGAGCGGGTCACCGTCCTCCTCCGGTGCGACGTTGCCGCGCATGAGCCCCGTGGGGTCCGGGTTCCGATCGGTGCTCTCCGGCGGTATCGCGTCGACGAGCGGCTTCTGCTTCTCGTACCCGGCCAGCACGGCCCGCTCGGTCCATGCGCGGTCCTTCGCCTTGTCGGACTGGGCCCAGGTGTGGATCAGGTACGGCCCGACCGCGCTGAGCCCGATGGTGGTCTCCGCTCCGTACGTGCTCGTCTGGTGCACCGCGCGGCTGTCCGCGGGAAGCCCGGCGATGCGCGTGAGTTCGGCCACCCGTGTGTATTCGTCCTTGCGCAACAGCGGCACGACGAACTGGGTGACGGCGTCGCGGGCCGCGGCGTCGTCGGTGAACTTCACGAGCGAGTAGTTCACCGAGGTGTCGCCGTCCTCCGTGCCCGCCGAGACCGTGAAGCCGTACTCGAACGACTTCGCGGCCGGCGTGTCGGCCGCACCGACGGCGACCGTCGCCAGGTTCTCCGCCCGCGCGAGCGGCTGGGTCGGGAGTTTCAGTTCGGCGAGCACCGGATCGATGTCGCGCGCGAACACCAGGTGATCGGCGAGGCGCACACCACGCACCTGCGCCCAGTCGACCTCGGTCGTCGCCTGCGTCAGTGCGGAGGACTGTCGAGACAGGTACGGGCCGGTGTCCAGGTCGACGGGGCCGCGAACCGGAGATCCGTCGACGGAGCAGCCGGCGACGAGCGCAACGGCACAGAGGACGAATGCGGCGGAGCGGCGGCGTGAATGTCGCATGCGCCCGATCCTAAACGTCGCCCACCCCCGACTCGCGCTCAGCCATTCGAACGGACGACCGGCTCGGTGACATAGCGTGACGTCATGACTTCTTCGAGCGTGACCTCCTCCACCGACCTCACCGGACGCAGTGCACTCGTCACGGGCGGCAGCCGCGGCATCGGCCTGGCCGTCGCAACCGAACTCGCCGCCCGAGGTTCGGCCGTCGTCATCACCGGACGCAAGGCCGACGCTCTCGCCGAATCCGCCGACGCGATCCGCGCGGCCGTCCCCGGAGCAGCCGTCGCGGTGGTCGCGGGCAACACCGGCGATCCCGCGCATCGGGCCGACGCCGTCGCCGCGGCCGTCGCACACGGCGGAATCGACATCCTCGTCAACAACACGGGCATCAATCCCGTCTTCGGCGATCTCATGCAGGCCGATCTGGACGGGTTCCGCAAGCTCCTGGACACCAACGTCGTCGCGGCCCTCGGCTACATCCAGGAGGCGCACAAGGCGGGGATGGCGGCGAGCGGCGGAGCCGTCGTCAACATCGCGTCGGTGGCCGGCCTCCGGTCGACGGGCGTGATCGCCGCGTACGGCGCGTCGAAGGCCGCGTTGATCCGCCTCACCGAAGAACTCGCGTGGCAGCTCGGACCGTCGATCCGCGTCAATGCGATCGCGCCCGGCATCGTGAAGACGAGGTTCGCGGCCGCCCTCGTCGCGGGCGGCGAGGATGCGGCGGCCGCGCCCTACCCCATGAAACGACTCGGCACTCCCGAGGACATCGCGCAGGCAGTCGCCTTCCTGGTCGGCGACGGCGCGGCGTGGATCACCGGCGAGACCCTCCGCGTCGACGGCGGACTGCTCGCCACCGGCGGCATGTGACCGCCGACGGTTTCGACCTCGCGGTGGTCGGAGCAGGTCCGGCGGGCCGAGCGCTGGCCCACCGCGCCTGCGCGGCAGGCCTCCGTGTCGCCGTGATCGATCCCGCCCCGGATCGTCGGTGGACCGCGACGTACGGGATGTATGCCGACGACTTCCCCGAATGGCTCGATCCCGGCGTCGCCGCGTCGACGTCGTCGACGATCACGGTCTTCACTCCGGACGAACACGTCGTCGAACGCGGATACGCCGTCCTGGACACGACCCGGCTGCAGGCCGCGTTGACGCTGACCGCGTCGACGATCGTCGCGGCTCGGGCGACCTCCGTCACCACCGACCTCGTGACCTGCGCCGACGGAACGGTCATCCGCGCGCGGCACGTCGTCGACGCTCGCGGAGCGGTCACCGGCGACCACGCCGACCGACCTCGACAGACCGCCGCGGGCGCCGTCGTCGACTCGGCCGACACGTCGGTGGTGCTGATGGACTGGCGGCGGGTCGGCGATGGAGAGCCGTCGTTCGGCTACCGGATCCCGCTCGGCGGGGGTCGGCGACTGATCGAGGAGACGTGCCTGGCGGGGCGTCCTCCGATTCCGGTCGACGAACTCGCCGCCCGCAACGTGTCGCGTGGCGCACCGGATCGCGTCGACGAACGCGTCGACTTCCCGTTGCGCACCGGATCACGGCCGTGGCGGCGGCGCGGCGACGAGCCGCTCCGGTTCGGCGCCGCCGGCGGCCTGATGAACCCGGCGACAGGCTACAGCGTCGCGCAGTCGTTGAACGCCGTCGACGTGGTCGTCGACGCGATCGCCTCGGGCCTGGACCCGACCACCGCATTGTGGACGCGGCGGGCGAAGGTCGCGTACCGACTGCGGTTGATCGGACTCGACGCACTGCTCGGTCTCACCGGCGACCACCTGCCGACCTTCTTCGACGCGTTCTTCGGCCTCGACGTCGCGACCGCGCGTCGATACCTGTCGACCCGAGACGACGCCGTCGGTGTGGCCGCGGCGATGTGGTCGGTGTTCGTCCGACTCCCCCCGCGGTGCAAGCTTGCGGTCGCCGCGCGGTCGGTCGGCTCGATCGTCGGGAGGTCGTGAGGTCAGAGCGTCTTGAGGAACGTGTAGGCGGCGGAGATCTGCTGCTGGGCGTCGACCAGAGTGGTGCTGTAGGCCTCGCCGACGTACGAACCGACGACGACGAAGCACCCGGCTCTGTCGTCCTTCTGGACGCACGTGGCCGTCGACAGGTCTCGCGGGCTCGCCGCATTGCGTGACGTGTCGTCGCCGAAGTCCTTGATCAGGTACTTGCGCCAGCCCTCGGCCTGCGCGGCGCTGCCCGCCCGGTACGCCTGGGTCTGGTTGATCGCGGCGACGGTGATCCCCGCCTTCTGCAGCTCGCCGAACGCTTCGGGGCCGTTCGAGTACAGCAGGGCCGCGCCGCGCTGGCCCCACACCGTCTCCGATGTCGGATCCCGATCGTCCGCCCCCACCTTCACCGTGCCTCGGATCAGGCCCGTCGGATCGGGGTTGCGGCTCGGGTCGTCGGGGCCGATCGCGTCCAGCAGCGCCTTCTGCTTCTGGTATGCCGTCACGACCGCGCGCTTCGCCCACGACTCGTCCTTCGAGTCGGCCCAGGTGTAGATGAGGTACGAACCGCTTCGGGCGACCGCCATGTACTTGTGGCTGCCGTCCGTCGAGCCGACGCGGTGGACGACGATCGCGTCGGCGGGCATCCCGTCGACGGACACCTTTCCACCGCCGGGCTTGTACCAGTCTTTGGGCTTCGACGTCAGGCCGCCCCACTCGGTGAGCGCTGCGCCCGCGGCCCGATCATCGGTGAATCTCATCACCATGTGATTGATGCCGAAGTCGTTCGGTTTGTCGCCTGCCGACACCGAGAACCCGTACTGGTAGTCCTTCATCGACGGCAACGTGTCGGCGTCCGGCATGGACAGCGTCAGGTTCTTCGGAACCGGCATCGGCATCGTCGGCATCTTCAGCGACACGAGCCCAGGGTCGACGTCGACGGGGAACACCATGTGATCCGCCAGTCGGACCGCGCGGAGCTTGGCCCACGCCGACTCGGTCGTCGCGTCCGGCAGGGTCTGCCCCTGCATCGAACCGTACTTTCCGAGATCGAGGTCGACCGGGCCGCGAGTCGGCTTCCCGTCCACCGTGCAACCGACGAGCACACTGACCGCCGAGACGAGTACGACCGCCGCCGTGGCGACGCGAGTAGGCTTCCGCATGACGACGATGGTAGGCCGCATCGCTCATCCGAACGAATTACCGGGTTGTACAGGCGCTCCGGATTTCCGATAACCTACGTTCGCAGATGGTCGTCGGACGTTGCACGAGGGGTGTCCGACGACCAGAACTGCGACCTCTTACTGCGCCTGCCCGCTCTCGCGCAGCGCCTTCTCGACGTCGAGTTCCTTGAGCTGATCGATCAGCGACTCCAACGCCTGCGGCGGAAGGGCTCCGGCCTCGTTGAACACGAGATGACCGTCCTTGAAAGCCATGATCGTCGGGATCGAACGAATGCTCGCGGCGGCCGCGAGCTGCTGCTGCGCCTCGGTGTCGACCTTGGCGAAGACGACGTCGTCGAACTTCTCCGACGCGGCCGCGAACGTCGGAGCGAACTGCTTGCACGGACCGCACCATTCGGCCCAGAAGTCGACGAGGACGATCTTGTTGTCGATGATGGTCTGCTCGAAGTCGGAGCCGGTCAGATCAATTGTTGCCATACGGGTATCTAACCTCAGATCGCCGCCGACTATTCCGCCCGCGACGCGAACGACGCGCGCACCTCGCCGGATCCCGGCAGTCGGGTGCGCGCGTCGCCGGAGGCGTCAGCAGGGTGCGAACGTCGTGGGGTCGAAGGTTCCCGAGCCCGTCGAGACGCAGTCGGGCACCGTCGGCAGTGTCGGCTTGCCGTCCCATTCGACGATCTTCCAGCCGGTCGTCGGGTTGCCCTTGAGCACGACTCGTCCGACGTTGCGCAGGTAGTCGGTCTGGATCTTCGCCGCGTAGTCACGACCGTTGGTCGCGGTCAGCATCGCCCAGATCATGATCGTGCCGCCGTGCGAGAAGATCACCGGATTCTTCTTGCCCTGCTTGACGACGGTGTCGATCGACGAGTCGACGCGCTGCTTGAACTCGGTGCCGCTCTCCGCGCCGGGGATGCGCGCGGTCAGGTCGCCGCGCAGCCACTTCATCGGAGCCACCATGTACCCGGTCTGCGCGTCGGCCTCCTTGGAGCCCTCGTAGTCGCCTGCCAGGATCTCGTGGACGCCGGGCAGGACGACGATCCGCTTGTGCAGCGTCCGGGCGAGCGGCGTGGCCGTCTGCTGGGTGCGCACCATCCGCGACGCGTACACGCCGTCGAATCCGCGGTCGGCGAGCAGTGCCGCGACCTGTCGCGCCTGGGTTCGGCCGAGTTCGGTCAGGTCCGGACCCGGCGTCTTCGTGTCGACGAGGCCGGACGCGTTGCCCGCGGACTCGGCGTGGCGGACCAACGTCAGAGTGATCTCGGCAGGCGCCGCGGGTTCGGCGTGGACGGGTGCCGCGAACCCGAACGACGCCGCCGCGACGAGGACCGCCGCGGCCAATCGGGTACGGAGAGTGTGAACGTGGTGCATCTGAATTTCCTCCAGTGTTCGGCGCCCGTTATGGCGCTCGTCACATGCTGACACCGGATCCGCCGAGCGAAAGTTCATGCCCGGTGAAACTCGTTCATGCGGCACAGATTTGACGCGTCGTGCGTATGATCCATGCCACAGACGACCGGAGGCGGGCCCGTAACCGCTGGTTACAGGCCCGCCTCGGGTGCGTCGTGATGCGCCGGGTTCGCGTGTCGAAGACTAGACGGTGAAGCCCAATGCGCGGAGCTGTTCGCGTCCGTCGTCGGTGATCTTGTCCGGGCCCCACGCGGGGATCCAGACCCAGTTGATCTCGACATCGGTGCACAGACCGCTCGTCACGAGCGCGTTGCGCGTCTGGTCCTCGATGACGTCGGTCAACGGGCAGGCGGGCGACGTGAGCGTCATGTCGAGCTTCACTGCGGCGTCGTCGTTGATCTCGAAGCCGTAGACCAGCCCCAGATCGACGACGTTGATGCCCAGTTCGGGGTCGACGACGTCGCGCATCGCCTCTTCGACGTCGTCCTCGCTCGGCAGCGAGGTCGCCACGGTATCGGTCATGGTCACCCTCCAGTCTGTGCGTCCACGGTCTGTGCGACCGCGTCCTTGAATGCCATCCACCCGAGCAGCGCGCATTTGACGCGCGCCGGGTACTTGCTCACGCCGGCGAAGGCGATGCCGTCGCCGATCAGGTCTTCGTCGCCGTCGTCCTGTCCGCGCGAGGCCATCATCGCGTTGAACGAGTCGAGCGCCGTCATCGCGTCGGCGACGCGCAGTCCCACGATCTGGTCGAACAGCACCGACGTCGACGCCTGCGAGATCGAGCAGCCCTGCCCGTCGTAGGAGACGTCGGCGATCTCGCCGTCGACGACGGACACGCGCAGCGTGATCTCGTCACCGCAGGTCGGGTTGACGTGATGGACTTCGGCGTCGAACGGGTCCCGCAGGCCGCGACCGTGCGGGTGCTTGTAGTGGTCCAGGATCACGTCCTGGTACATCTGCTCCATCCGCACGGCTATCGGCCCCCGAAGAAGCCCTGAGCCACACCGATGGCGTCGGCGAGCTTGTCGACCTCGTCGACTGTGTTGTACAGCGCGAACGATGCTCGTGCACTGGCGGCCACGCCGAACTTCCGATGCAGCGGCCACGCGCAGTGGTGGCCGACGCGGATCGCGACACCCTCGTCGTCGAGCACCTGCCCGAGGTCGTGCGCGTGGATTCCGTCGACGACGAACGACACCGCTCCCCCTCGACGATCCGCCTCCGTCGGACCGACTATCCGCAGTCCCTCGATCGCCGTGAGACGTTCGAGCGCACGGACGGTCAGCTCGTGTTCGTGCGCGGCTACCGCGTCCATCCCGATCTTCTCGAGATAGTCGACGGCCGCGCCGAGCCCGACGACCTGAGAGGTCATCGGAACGCCCGCCTCGAACCGCTGCGGCGGCAACGCGTACGTCGAGCCCTCCATCGTGACGGTCTCGATCATCGATCCGCCGGTGATGAACGGCGGCAGCTGCGCCAGCAGGGACGCACGACCGTACAGGACGCCGACACCCGACGGGCCGAGCATCTTGTGCCCGGAGAACGCCGCGAAGTCGACGCCGAGGGCGGCGAAGTCGACGGCCATGTGCGGAACCGACTGGCACGCGTCCAACACGACGAGTGCGTCGACGGCGCGCGCGCGGCGGACGACTTCGTCGACGTCGGCGACGGCTCCGGTCACGTTCGACTGGTGAGTGAACGCGACGATCTTCACTGTCTCGTCCAGGTCGAGCGAGTCCAGATCGATCTGGCCGTCGTCGGTGACGCCGTACCAGCGCAGCGTCGCGCCCGTCCGGCGGGCCAGTTCCTGCCAGGGAACGAGATTCGCGTGATGCTCCAGCTCGGTCACGACGATCGTGTCGCCCGCGCCGAGCGCCCGGCCGCCGAGCACGCTCGCCGCGCGTTCGTCGCCGAGCGTGTACGCGACGAGGTTGATCGACTCGGTCGCGTTCTTGGTGAACACGATCTCGTCGACTGCCGCGCCGACGAACCCGGCGATCGCGCCCCGCGCGTACTCGTACGCGTCGGTCGCCTCCTCCGCGAGCTGGTGGGCCCCGCGGTGGACGGCCGCGTTGCGGTTGATCAGGAAATCCCGCTCGGCGTCGAGCACCTGCAGCGGACGTTGCGACGTCGCACCGGAGTCGAGATAGACGAGCGGCTTGTCGTCGCGGACAGTCCGCCCGAGGATCGGGAAGTCGGCCCGGACGGCCGCGACGTCGAAACCCGTTGCGATCGTCATCGGATCACTTGGCGACCGCGGAGGTGAACCGCTCGTAGCCGTTCTCCTCCAGCTCGTCGGCGAGTTCCGGACCCGCCGACTCGACGACGCGGCCGTTGACGAACACGTGGACGAAGTCGGGCTTGATGTAGCGGAGGATGCGCGTGTAGTGCGTGATCAGCAGGATTCCGCCGTTCTCGCGCTCGGAGTACTTGTTGACGCCCTCGCTGACGATGCGGAGCGCGTCGACGTCCAGACCGGAGTCAGTCTCGTCGAGGATCGCGATCTTCGGCTTCAGCAGGCTCAGCTGCAGCACCTCGTGGCGCTTCTTCTCGCCGCCCGAGAATCCCTCGTTGACACTGCGTTCACCGAACGACGGGTCGATGTCGAGCTCGGTCATCGCCTCGCGGGCCTCCTTGACCCAGTGACGCAGCTTCGGAGCCTCGCCGCGGACCGCGGTCGCCGCCGAGCGGAGGAAGTTCGACATCGAGACGCCGGGCACCTCGACCGGGTACTGCATCGCCAGGAACAGGCCCGCGCGGGCGCGCTCGTCGACGCTCATCTCCAGCACGTCCTCCCCGTCGAGCGTGATGGTGCCCGAGGTGACGGTGTACTTGGGGTGGCCTGCGATCGCGTACGACAGCGTCGACTTGCCGGAGCCGTTCGGGCCCATGATCGCGTGTGTCTCACCGGAACGGACGGTCAGGTCGACACCCTTGAGGATGTGGATCGGCTCGGCGTCGGGGTCGGTGGGCGTCACGTCGACGTGCAGGTCGCGGATCTCGAGAGTCGTCATGTGAAGTGGAGTTCCTTCGTGTGTGAAGTGTGAATGTCAGGCGCCTGCGGTCTCGAGTTCGGCCTCGATGGCCGCCTCGAGTCGCTCACGGAGGTCGGGGACCGCGATCTTGGCGAGCACCTCGCCGAAGAAGCCGCGGATCACCAGGCGACGGGCCTGGTCCTCCGGAATGCCGCGTGCCTGCAGGTAGAAGAGCTGTTCGTCGTCGAACCGGCCGGTGGCGCTCGCATGGCCGGCGCCCACGATCTCGCCGGTCTCGATCTCCAGGTTCGGGACCGAGTCGGCGCGCGCGTTGTCGGTGAGGACGAGGTTGCGGTTCAGCTCGTAGGTGTCGGTGCCCTCCGCCGTCGGGCGGATCAGCACATCGCCGATCCAGACCGTGTGCGCCTCGCCGCGCTTGTCGCCGGAGGTGTCGCCCTGGAGGGCGCCCTTGTAGGTGACGTGCGAGCGGCAGTTCGGCGCCGAGTGGTCGACGAGGAGACGCTGCTCGAGGTGCTGTCCCGCGTCGGCGAAGTACAGGCCCCACAGTTCGGCGTCGCCGCCGGGCGCGCGGTACTGGACGTGCGGCGACAGCCGGACGAGGTCGCCGCCGAGACTGACCGCGAAGTGGCGGATCGCGGCGTCGCGTCCCACCGAGATATGGTGTGCGCTCACGTGGACGGCGTCGTCCGCCCAGTCGTGCACGTTGACGACCGTCAGGTGTGCGCTGTCGTCGACGACGAACTCGACGTTCTCGCCGATGGTGCCGCTGCCCCGCTGGTCGAGGACGATGACCGCCTTCGAGAACGACTCGGCGTGGATCTGGAGGTGCGTGTACGCGACCTGACCCTCACCCGGTCCGTCGAGGGTGACGAAGACGGGCTCGGCGACCTGGGCTTCCTTCTTCACGGTCAGCACGGTGGCCGAGGTGAAGGAGGAGTAGGCCTGGGCCGCGATGCGGTCGAACGGCGTGCCGCCCGTCCCCAGGCGGGCGTCGTCGCGGCCGACGGTCTCGACGGTCACACCGTCGAACAGTTCGGTCACCGCGTAGTCGACCGTCGCCGTGGCCGGGGCGCTGCCGTCGTGCAGTCCGCGCAGGCGACGGAACGGCGTGAACCGCCAGGCCTCTTCGCGCTGCGCGGGCACCTCGAACGCGTCGACGTCGAACGACGAGAACATCTCGCCCTTGTTGACGACGACGCTTCCGGCGCCCGCTCCGGGGGCTGTGGTCTCGAGGTCTGCCATCAGCCGACCGATCCTTCCATCTGCAGTTCGATGAGCCGGTTGAGCTCGAGTGCGTATTCCATCGGCAGTTCCTTGGCGATCGGCTCCACGAAGCCGCGCACGACCATCGCCATCGCCTCCTCCTCGGTGAGTCCACGACTCATCAGGTAGAAGAGCTGATCGTCGCTGACCTTGGAGACCGTCGCCTCGTGTCCCATCGTGACGTCGTCCTCGCGGATGTCGACGTAGGGGTACGTGTCGCTGCGGCTGATCTGATCGACGAGCAGCGCGTCGCACTGGACCGTCGACCGGCTGCCGTGCGCTCCGGGGTTGACCTTGATCAGACCGCGGTACGACGAGCGGCCGCCCCCGCGCGCCACCGACTTCGAGACGATGTTGCTCGAGGTGTACGGCGCGAGGTGCACCATCTTGGAGCCGGTGTCCTGGTGCTGGCCCTCACCCGCGAACGCGACCGAGAGCACCTCGCCCTTGGCGTGCTCGCCGGTCAGCCAGACGGCCGGGTACTTCATCGTGACCTTGGAGCCGATGTTGCCGTCAACCCATTCCATCGTCGCGCCCGCCTCGGCCTTGGCACGCTTGGTGACCAGGTTGTAGACGTTGTTCGACCAGTTCTGGATGGTCGTGTAGCGGCAACGACCGCCCTTCTTGACGACGATCTCGACGACCGCCGAATGCAGGGAGTCGGACTTGTAGATCGGCGCGGTGCAGCCCTCGACGTAGTGGACGTAGGCCTCCTCGTCGACGATGATCAGCGTCCGCTCGAACTGGCCCATGTTCTCGGTATTGATGCGGAAGTACGCCTGCAACGGGATGTCCACGTGCACGCCCGGCGGCACGTAGATGAACGATCCGCCCGACCAGACGGAGGTGTTCAGCGCGGAGAACTTGTTGTCGCCTGCGGGGATGACGCTGCCGAAGTACTCCTGGAAGATCTCCGGGTGCTCGCGCAGGCCGCTGTCGGTGTCGAGGAAGATGACGCCCTTCTCCTCCAGGTCCTCGCGGATCTGGTGGTAGACGACCTCCGACTCGTACTGTGCGGCGACGCCGGCCACGAGGCGCTGCTTCTCCGCCTCGGGGATGCCGAGCTTGTCGTACGTGTTCTTGATGTCCTCGGGGAGGTCTTCCCAGCTCTCGGCCTGCTTCTCCGTCGACCGCACGAAGTACTTGATGTTGTCGAAGTCGATTCCCGACAGGTCGCCGCCCCAGCTGGGCATCGGCTTCCTGTCGAAGATGCGCAGCGCCTTGAGACGCTGTTCGAGCATCCATTCGGGCTCGTTCTTCTTCGAGGAGATGTCGCGGACGACAGCCTCGGACAGACCGCGCTGAGCGGCGGCGCCTGCGTCGTCGCTGTCGGACCAGCCGTACCCGTAGCGGTCGAAGGAAGCGATCGTCTCTTCCTGCGTCAACTGCTGCGGGGCGGCGGGATCGGTGACCGTCATCGGGGGACCTTTCCATGGGGGTTGTCGGCGACGCCGGGCTGCGGCTCCGCCTTCTTGTCGTGCATGTCGGTGAGGCCGGAGACCGGCACGTGTGTGCTGCACACGCAGTCGCCGTTGGCGATCGTCGCCAGACGTTGGACGTGTGTGCCGAGCAACTCGGTGAACACCGCCGTCTCGGCTTCGCACAGTTCGGGGAACTCGGCCGCGACGTGCGCGACCGGGCAGTGGTGCTGGCACATCTGGACACCGTTGCCGACCTGCCGGATGTCGGCGGAGTAGCCCGCCCCGGTGAGCGCGTCGGCGATCTGCTCGACCGTGGCGATCACCGAACCCGTCTCGGTGACCGGTGCGACGTCGGCCACGATGCCCGTGACGCGTTCGCGGGCGAAGGCGTCGACGGCCTCCTGTCCGGCGATGTCGCGGAGCGAGCGGATGGCCGCGCCCGCGAGGTCGTCGTACGCGTGGCGCAGCTTTCCTCGACCGGTCGGCGTGATCTGGAACCACTTGGCCGGGCGGCCGCGGCCGCCCTTGTTGAATCCGGCGGGCGCGAGATCGACGTCGCCCGATTCGGTGAGGTTGTCGAGGTGGCGTCGAACGCCCGCCGGGCTGATGCCCAACCTGTCGGCGATGTCGCTCGCCGTCATCGGTCCCTCGTCGACCAGCAACGACACGACCGCGGCACGGGTCTGGCCGTCGGCGCCAGTCCCCTCCGCATGCTGCTGCGCGTGCAGCCGCTTCGAGTCGGTCATGCTTTTCACAACACAAGTGTGTCGTAATTGATTCCCCGGTACCAGCAAGGGTGACCTAATTCCCTAGACGGACCCCGGACGCTCACCGGCGTCGACCGTCATCGGGAGAGGATCATCTAGAGTCGTTCTGTGCCGGAAGTCTCCCTGTTGCGCCGCGGCCTGGACTACGTCGGCCTCGCGAAGCCGCCCGTCGAGCGGTCCGTCGACGACACCGGCGACTACGGCTCCCGGGTCGCGCGCATGCACGACGACGAGACCGAGGTCGGCCCGCTCAACGCCTTCGAGAATCGCCGACTGCGCCGCATCCAACTGTTCGGGACCACGGGAGCCGTGCTGATCCTCATCGGATCACTCGGGACCGGAATGCTGCCGGTGCTGCAGAATCCGATCGTCGGAACCCGCATCCTGTCGCTGCCCTCACGCATGTACTCGACGGCGCTCACCATGTCGATCGGCGGCATGATGATCCTCGTGGTCGCCTGGCTGCTGCTCGGCCGCTACGCGATAGGACGGTTCTCCGTCGAGGTCACCGAGGGCCGGAGCCCGGCCCGCCGGATGTCGCGACGGCAGGCCGACACGACGCTCCTGATGTGGATCACGCCACTTCTCGTCGCGCCTCCCCTGCTCAGCAAGGACGTGTACTCGTACCTGGCTCAGAGCGCGATCGCCTACAAGGGCATGGACCCGTACACGTACAGCCCCATGCGCGGGCTCGGCGTCGACCATCCGCTCACGCTGTCGGTGCCGAACCTGTGGAAGGACACCCCCGCACCGTACGGTCCGCTGTTCCTGTGGATCGGCGAACACGTCACCGCGCTGACCGGCGACAACATCATGGCCGCCGTCCTGCTGCACCGCCTGATCGCGCTCGGCGGCGTCGCCATGATCGTGTGGGCCCTGCCCCGCCTGGCGCGACGCTGCGGGGTCTCGACGGTGGCCGCACTGTGGATCGGCGCCCTGAACCCGCTCCTCGTGCTGCACCTGGTCGGAGGCATTCACAACGAGTCCCTGATGCTCGGCATGATGCTCGTCGGCATGGAGTGGTGCTTCCGTGCCATCGAGGGATCGGCCGCCCTCAGGCGCGACGGCGGGCCCCTGCCCTCGCGCGCCGGTTGGATCCTGATCGCCGGGGCCGCGCTGATCGCTGCCTCGGCGATGATCAAGGTCGCGTCCATGCTGGCACTCGGATTCATCGGCATCGCGCTCGCCAGACGGTGGGGCGCGACCCTCCCCGCGTTGCGGCACGCGCCGATGTCGCGGTGGTGGTCGAGATCGAAGACGTCGCTCGTCGCCCTCACCAAGTCCGCGGCCCTGCTGTTGGCGGTGTCGGCGGTCGTCATCGGCGGGATCGGCACCGCGACGGGTCTCGGATTCGGGTGGACGGGGACCCTGTCGACCGGCGGCATCGTCCGGTCGTGGATGTCGATGCCGACGCTCCTCGGCGTGGTGTCCGGCCGCATCGGACTGTGGCTCGGCCTCGGCGAGCAGACGCAGGCGATGCTCGACATCGCACGCCCCGTCGGCCAGGTGATCGCGGGAGCGTTCGTCGTCCGCTGGCTCCTGGCCTGCCTCGCGGGACGGGTCCACGCCCTCGGCGGTCTCGGCATCGCCATGGCGACGTTCGTGGTGTTCTTCCCGTTCGTGCAGGCCTGGTACCTGCTGTGGGCGATCATCCCGCTCGCCGCGTGGGCCACCACCCGCTGGTTCCGCGTCGGCACCGTGGTGATCTCGGCGATCATGTCGGTCGTCGTGATGCCGACGAGTTCGGACACTCCGCCGTTGACCGTCGCCCAGGGCTTGGGGACGGGCATCCTGATGATGGCGGTCACCGCCACCGCGTTCTTCATCGACAGTCCGATCCGGGTGTGGATCACCCGCCGCAGACGCGCGCGGGCGTCCTGAGATCCCGGGGCAGACGCGGATGTGACACACGCCGCGTCGGCCGCACCCGACACCCGGTTCCGACCGGTACTCGCCTAGGGTGAATGCGTGCCCGAATCGTCAGTCGCCCCCATCGCATTGAGCATCAGCGGACTGGTGAAGCGCTTCGACGACCTGGTCGCCGTCGACGGCTTGGACCTCGAACTGCGGACCGGTGAAGTGCTCGCACTCCTCGGGCCCAACGGCGCGGGCAAGACGACGACCGTCGAGATCTGCGAGGGCTTCACATCACCCGACGCCGGCAGCGTCCGCGTTCTCGGGCTCGATCCGGTGATCGACAACGACGCCCTGCGAGCCCGGATCGGCGTCATGCTGCAGGGTGGCGGCGCGTACCCCGGAGCCAAGGCAGGCGAGATGCTGCGACTGTGCGCGTCGTACAGCTCCGATCCCCTCGATCCGACCTGGTTGATGGACGTGCTCGGCATCACGGATGTGGCGTCCACCCCGTTCCGTCGACTGTCCGGAGGCCAACAGCAACGGTTATCCCTCGCGTGTGCGCTCGTCGGACGACCCGAACTGGTCTTCCTGGACGAGCCGACGGCGGGAATGGACGCACACGCACGGATCATGGTGTGGGAGTTGATCTCTCGGCTGAAGTCCGACGGCGTGTCGGTGCTGTTGACCACACATCACCTCGACGAGGCCGAAGAACTCGCCGATCACATCGTCATCGTCGACCGGGGTCGCGTCGTCGCATCCGGAACACCGGCCGACCTCGTCCGACGCGACGCCGAAGGACAGCTCCGGCTCACCGCCGACGACGTCGACCCGGAGGCCCTCGAAGCCGGGCTCCCCGACGGGTACACCTGCAGTCGGACACCCACGGGCGAGACGCTGGTGTCCGGTGACATCACCCCGCAGACGGTCGCGGCTGTCGCCGCGTGGTGTGCGGTCCACGATGTGCTGATCACCGGGTTGGCCGTCGACACCAACTCCCTGCAGGACGTGTTCCTGGAACTGACCGGCCGCGAGGTGCGCGCATGACCGAATCGACAGCCGTGCCCAACCGGTTCCCCGAGGGCACGTTCGCCCCGGCGCCCAAGCCCGCTCCCCTGGTACGCATGCTCGCGGCCCAGACGCGCATGGAGCTGACTCTTCTGCTGCGCAACGGCGAACAACTCCTGCTGACGATGTTCATCCCGATCACGATGCTGATCGGCCTGTCGATCCTGCCGATCGACACCGGCTCGGGCGGCACTCCCGCGGCCCGAGCGACGACCTTCGTCCCCGCGATCCTCGCCGTCGCGATCATGTCGACAGCGTTCACCGGACAGGCCATCGCCGTCGGCTTCGACCGTCGGTACGGCGCGCTGAAACGCCTCGGTGCCACACCCATCCCGAGATGGGGGATCATCGCGGGCAAGTCCGCGGCCGTGGCGATCGTCGTGATCCTGCAGTCGGTGATCATCGGCGGCATCGGCATGGCGTTCGGGTGGCGCCCGAGCGTCGCGGGTCTGGCCCTCGGCGCCGTCGTCATCGCGCTCGGCACGGTGGCGTTCGCAGTCCTCGGGCTGCTCCTCGGCGGAACGTTGAAGGCCGAGATCGTGCTCGCCCTCGGCAATCTGATCTGGTTCGTCCTGCTCGGTGTGTCGAGCCTGGTGGTCTTCGACGAACATGTGCCGTCGGCCGTCCGCTGGGCCGCGCGCTGCACCCCGTCCGGCGCGCTGACCGACGCGCTGACACAGGCCCTCGGGTCATCGGTCGATCTGTTCGGCATCGGCGTGCTGGCGGCGTGGTCCGTCGTCGGCGGCGCCCTCGCGGTGAGGTGGTTCCGGTTCCAATGAGCATGCAGTCGATCACGGATTCGTGGGCGGGATTCCGCGCCCCCTCCCGGCGGTTCCTGTACCGATGGGCGCTCGCCAACCTGGCCGCCAACATCCTGCTCGTGGTGACCGGCGGCGCGGTCCGCGTCACCGACTCGGGCCTCGGATGTCCGACGTGGCCGCAGTGCACAGCCGGCTCCATCACCCCGCACGCCGCGATGGGCATCCACGGCGTCATCGAGTTCGGCAACCGGATGCTCACGTGGGTGCTGGTCGTGGTGGCGGTGGGCGCGTGGGTCGCCGCGATGCGCTACCGGCCGATGGATCGGCTCGCCCGCCGATTGGCGACGGGCGTGGCGTTGGGCGTCCCGCTTCAAGCGGTGGTCGGCGGCGTCACCGTGCTCACCGACCTCAATCCGTGGGTCGTGTCGTTCCACTTCCTGGCGACGATGCTGATCATCTCGCTCGCCACCTGGCTCGTGTTCCACACGAACCCGGCCCGCGAACACGACACGGCGTCGGATGCTCCTCCGGTCGTCACGCGGCTCGCGGTCGCGGCGTCCTGGGTCGTGTACGCGCTGACCTGGGTGACCGTCTACCTGGGGACGGTCGTGACCGGTTCGGGCCCCCATTCCGGTGACGAGAACTCGCATCGCAACGGTCTCGAGCCCACGCAGTCCACGCAGTTGCACGTCGACGCGGTGTGGACACTCGTCGGCATCTCGATCGGACTGATCCTGCTGACCGTCATCGCGCGGCTCCCGTCGCGGCGCGCCGCGATCACCTTCGGCGGCGTCATCGTCCTGCAGGGGCTTATCGGCTACATCCAGTACGCCGCGGGGCTGCCCGAGTGGATGGTCGTGCTGCACATGTTCGGCAGCGCCCTCCTCATGGTCGGCGCGACGTACCTGCTGGTGTCCGCGACCCGCACCACGGAGCCGACGGCGAAGACGTTCTGACACCAACGTCATTCGCTCCGTTCAACGACAGACGCTCCCCTCGCGAGGGGAGCGTCTGTCGTTGAACGGAGCGTTTGTCTACGGCTGCGGCGTCAGTCGAGGATCTTGCGGTTGCGCGGCTTCGGGAAGCGCTTCTGGCCGGCAACCCAGCCTGCCATCTTGCGCCAGTGCGCGGGGCGGACCGCGGCGGTCGACGTGAGCTCGCGATCCCACTCAGCCTTCTCCAGGCCGTCGACGGCGTCGAGCACGGCTTCGGCGGTCGCCATATCGGCCACCACGCGGTCGCCGAGCACGCCGTTCGAACCGCCGACCAGCGTGATCCGAACGCCCGCGTCGCCCGCGGCTTGAAGGACAGCCTTGGCCGAGCCGCCCTCGGCGGCGACGAACTTTCGGATGGAACCGACCACGTCGGCCGGTGCGGTCACGGTCGTCGCCACTGCGGAATCATCACTCATACGAGAGATTGTACCGGCGTGCCAAAATGGATCCATGCGCGCGATCCGTGTGACCCGTCACGGCGGTCCCGACGTCCTGACGAGTGTCGACGTCCCTTCCCCGTCTGCCGGACCCGACGATCTCCTCGTCGACGTCGCGGCGGTCGGCGTCAACTTCATCGACACGTATCTGAGAGAGGGTCTGTATCCCTCCGAACCGCCGTACATCCCGGGTTTCGAGGGGTCCGGGGTCGTCTGCGCCGTCGGATCGAACGTCAGCGGATTCACGGTCGGCGACCGTGTCGCCTGGTGTGACGTCGTGTCGTCGTACGCGGAGCAGGTGGCCGTGCCCGCCGCCGACGCTCTGCACGTCCTGGACGCGGTGCCGTTCGACGTCGCGGGATCCGCGCTCCTGCGCGGTCTCACCGCGCACTACCTTCTCGACGGCAGCGCCGATCCGACCCCCAGCGACACCGTCCTCGTTCACGCGGGTGCTGGTGGTGTGGGCCTGATCCTCACCGAATGGGCGGCGGCCCGCGGAATCACCGTGATCACCACCGTCTCGTCCGACGAGAAGGCCAAACTGTCCCGCAACGCCGGTGCGGCCCACGTCCTGCGGTACGACGATCCGATCGCCGACCGCGTGCGGGAACTTACCGACGGTCGTGGCGCGTCCGTGGTGTACGACGGCGTGGGCGCATCCACATTCGACGCATCGCTCGATGCGACGGCCGTCCGCGGAACCGTCGTGCTCTTCGGTGCGGCAAGCGGTCCCGTACCAGCCTTCGACCTCCAGCGTCTCAACCGGGGCGGCTCCCTGTCGGTGACCCGGCCGTCGCTCCAGCACTTCATCTCCGACCCGACCGAGTTCGCGTGGCGTGCGGGTGAGTTCTTCGCCGCGATCGCCGACGGGACGCTCCACGTCGACGTCGGTCAGCGGTTCGCGCTGGCCGACGCCGCCGCAGCCCACCGCGCCCTCGAGTCCCGCACGACGACCGGCGCGACGGCCCTGATCCCGTGAGCGGCATCCCCCCGAAGAAGGCCGCCCTGGCCGTCGCGGCCGTCGCCGGACTTGCCCTGGTCACGTTCGTCCGACCGTTTCCACCCGCGGGCCAGATCGTCTGTTACGCGCTGCTGCTCGGACTGCTGCTGATCGCGGTGGCGCTGCCGAGACTCGACGACTCGGCGGTCGCCGCGGCGCAGATGAAGAACGACCACGAACGACGGCGCGACACGTTCACCGCGCCTCGCCCCGCGCCCACGCCACGACCCGAGGCTTCGCTGCGCAATCGCTGGCAGACGGCGTGCAAGCATCACGACAACGTGCTGAGCGCCTACGGCGCGTACGAACTCGACCCGGCCATGCTGCTGCAGTACCCGGCGCTGTGGGATCTGAGCGCGCAGCCCGTGATGGACTTCCACGACGCCCTCGACATGGCGGGCGGCCTCCGGACCGACGAGTTCCCCGCCGACGAGTCGGACGCCACGGACTACATCGACTCGATAGACATCCTGCGCAGCGCCTGGACCAAAGCCGACAGGTTCGCC
The DNA here is from genome assembly GCF_009932475.1 of Gordonia spumicola. Lineage (GTDB taxonomy): Bacteria > Actinomycetota > Actinomycetes > Mycobacteriales > Mycobacteriaceae > Gordonia > Gordonia spumicola. The sequence continues at coordinate 1,004,180 of NZ_BJOV01000005.1, read as the reverse complement.
CGTAGCACCGGCACCGACCAGCTCGGAGCCGACGACGCCCGCGACTGCCGCCGTGCCCTGAAACTGCTGCGTCACGCCGACGGCACCGCCGGGCGCGAACGCGCGTCCTATCTCGGCCAGGTCATCACGACGGTCGACCGCCTCACCGACCGCGGCGTCGTGGCGCCTGCGCCGAAGATCAGCGAAGAACTCGCGACCCGAGTCCAGCTCGCCATCGAGGCCTGAGCGTCACCACGTCCCGTCGCGCAAGTACTCGCCCGTCATCGAGTAGACGGCCGCGGCGTCGAGCGACGACGGTCCGATCCGGATCGTGATCGTCGCGCCTTCACCGTCGTCGGCGCCGGGCGCGTGCCCGATCCGCACACCGACCCTCGGCTTGTTGTAGGCCGCGACGTTGAACCGCCTCATCGCATCGACACGAATCCCGTCGAGCACACTCTGCGTCACGGACTGGAGTGCGAACGTGTCCTCATCGACGGCCATCCACGTCTTCGCCGCCTCCACTTCGGCGAACTGCCCGGGCACCAACACCACGGACCGCTTGGGTCCGGCGTCGAAGTCGATCGCGACTCCGCCGCTGCTCTGCACCGTCGTCGCACTGATGCTGCTCGACGTCTCGTCGAGCGACTTGAACTGCAGTTCTCCGACATTGCGTCGGGCCGGGTCGATCCCGTTCGCGGCCATCGCGCGCTTCGCCGACGCGAGCATCGTGTCGAACGATCCCGCGTCGAGAGTGTCGGCGACTCGTCCGCTCATGTCGACCTCGACGTGATTCGACATGGCGACCGTGAAATCGGCGACGAGCATCCGGTCCTGCCGGAACTGGCGGGAGATCCGCAGGCCGTCCGCGGGGTGGCTGTCCATCGCGTCCAGTCCCAGCGTGTGGACGGCGGCCTCCGCCTTCGTCTGCACCGCGGCCAGGTCGAATCCGGTGAGCTCGGCACGACTGAAGGTGACCGGGGTGTGCTCGGCCTGGGGCTGCCGGTCATCCCACTCGCCGTCCCGGTACGACGATCCGACGCTCATGCCGCTGCGCTGATCGAGGACGTCGAGGTCGGTGTACTGGTCGCGGAAGGTGATCGACAGTATCGACTCAGAGCCGTGGGGCGCGATCGTGTCCGCACGGTCGAGCACCTTCGCCAGCAGTCCGTCCGGGTCGTCGATCACCTGCACTGCCGCTGTCGTCTCGTCGGAGCCCGCGTTCCACGACGTCGTCGTGTCCACGCCGTCGCTCACCGCGGCGACGACGGTCGTCCCGATGCCGAGCATCAGGACGGGGACTCCGAAGACCGCGAGCGATCCGGCTCCGGCCGACTGCGCGCTCGCGGACCGCACGAGCCACACCACCAGACCTGCGCCGACGACCACGGCGAGCGTGCTGATCAGGACGCTGTCGGCCAACGCGGCGACCGAGAACGCCACCAGGGACACGACCGCGGCCGCACCGATCGCGACCGGTGGCTTCGGGGTGGGCATGCTCACCAACCAAGTGTAGTGGCCGGGCCTACGAGACGTAGCTGGAGATGGTCGGCAGGTCGATCACCGCGTCGACCGCCAGGCCGCAGAAGAGCAGCGCGAGGTACTCGTTGGAGACGAGGAAGATCTTCAACGGCTTCAGCTCGACGCCCGCGCGCGTCTGGACGTACAGCTTCGCCACCCACCAGGTGAACCAGGCTCCGGATGCGACGGCGACGGCGAGATAGATCCAACTCGACGGCGGGATGAGGAACAGCGATGTGATCACGGTCAGGACCGTGTACACCAGCATCTGGAAGGTGACCTTCTCGTCGGAGGCGATCACCGGGAGCATCGGGACTCCCGCGGCGCGGTAGTCCTCGCGATACCGCATGGCGAGCGCCCACGTGTGCGGCGGCGTCCAGAAGAACACCACCAGGAACAGCACGAACGGCTGCCAGCTCAGCGAGTGGGTCACCGCGGCCCAGCCGACGAGCGCGGGCATGCAGCCCGCGGCCCCGCCCCAGATCACGTTCTGCCAGGTCCGACGCTTGAGGATCATGGTGTAGACGAACACGTAGAACGCGATCGTGATCCAGACCAGGATCGACGGCAGGAACGACCGGTTCCCGTCGGAGTCCGCCGTGCCGAAGTACAGCACCGCGAACGATGCGAGCGCCAGGACGATGCCGAAGATCAGCACGTTCCGGATCGGGACGGCCTTCCGGGCGAGGGGCCGCTTCTGCGTCCGCTTCATCTTCTGGTCGATGTCGGCGTCGACCACCATGTTCAGGCTGTTGGCGCTGGCCGCGCCGAGCCACCCGCCGACGACCGTCACGAGGATCAGCCGGATGTCGACGTGTCCGCGCTGCGCCTGCAGCATCACCGGGATCGTCGAGACCAGGAGCAACTCGATCACTCGCGGCTTGGTCAACGCGATGTACGCGAGGATCGTCGCTCTGATGCGTCCGGGCCCCGTGGTCGGAGTCACGTCGACACCGGACTTCTCCCGCGTCCTCACCAATTGCTCCTCACGTCGCGACCACACCGGTCGCGTCTGCCGCCGACCTCTACTACAAGCGATGGTAGACCGGACGATCATCACGGACAGAATCGGGCGCGCGGGGGTGCGATCATCGCCACATGTCCGTCAGCAGTGGTGTTGCGCGCACACGTCCGGCTCCCCGCTAGGCTGGACGACGAGAATCGTCCCGCTGGGACGTGAAGCATCGACGCACAGGAGACTCCACGATCGTGGCCATCACCGACGAGATTCGCGCACTGACCCGACCGGTTCACCCCGCCGACTGGACCGACGTGGACACCAAGGCCGTCGACACGGCTCGCATCCTCGCGGCCGACGCCGTGCAGAACTGCGGCAGCGGCCACCCCGGCACCGCGATGAGCCTCGCGCCCCTCGCCTACACCCTGTACCAGCGGGTCATGCGTCACGACCCGGCCGACCCGGCGTGGGTCGGCCGTGACCGTTTCGTCCTGTCGTGCGGTCATTCGAGCCTCACCCAGTACATCCAGCTGTACCTCGGCGGCTTCGGCCTCGAACTCGACGACCTGATCGCACTCCGCACGTGGGGTTCGCTGACGCCGGGTCACCCCGAGTTCCGCCACACCGCGGGCGTCGAGATCACCACCGGCCCGCTCGGCCAGGGCCTCGCATCGTCGGTCGGCATGGCGATGGCCGCCCGCCGCGAGCGCGGGCTGTTCGATCCCGAGACCCCCGCGGGCGAGAGCCCGTTCGACCACTACGTCTACGTCATCGCCTCCGACGGCGACATCGAAGAGGGCGTCACCTCGGAGGCGTCGTCCCTCGCGGGCACCCAGCAGCTCGGCAACCTGATCGTCTTCTACGACGACAACCGCATCTCCATCGAGGACGACACGCAGATCGCCCTCACCGAAGACGTCGCCATGCGGTACGAGGCGTACGGCTGGCATGTGCAGACCGTCGAGGGCGGCGAGGACGTCGCGGCTCTCGAAGCGGCGGTCGAGGCCGCGAAGGCCGTGACCGACAAGCCGTCGATCATCCGCGTCCGGACCATCATCGCGTTCCCGGCGCCGACCAAGATGAACACCGGTGCGTCGCACGGCAGCGCTCTCGGCGCCGACGAGGTCGCCGCGACCAAGGAGGCCGTCGGCTTCGACCCGTCGAAGAGCTTCGACGTGGCTGACGACGTCATCAAGCACACGCGCGGTCTCGTCGGACGCGCCGCGGCCTCCCGCGCACAGTGGCAGAAGGGCTTCGACGCCTGGGCCGCGGCCAACCCGGAGCGCAAGGCTCTGTTCGACCGCCTGTACGCCCACGAACTCCCCGAGGGCTGGACCGACGTCCTTCCCACCTGGGAGGCGGGCGACAAGGACGTCGCGACCCGATCGGCGTCGGGCAAGGTGCTCGCCGCGCTGGCACCGGTCCTGCCGGAACTGTGGGGCGGCTCGGCCGACCTCGCGGGCTCGAACAACACCACCATGCCGGGTGAGCCGTCGTTCGGCCCCGAGTCGATCTCGACGTCGACCTGGTCGGCGCAGCCGTACGGCCGCACCCTGCACTTCGGCATCCGCGAGCACGCGATGGGCTCGATCCTGTCCGGCATCGTCCTGCACGGCCCGACCCGCGCCTACGGCGGAACGTTCCTGCAGTTCGCCGACTACATGCGGCCCGCGGTCCGTCTCGCGGCGCTCATGGAGATCGACCCGATCTACGTGTGGACGCACGACTCGATCGGCCTCGGCGAGGACGGTCCGACGCATCAGCCGATCGAACACCTCGCCGCGCTGCGCGCGATCCCGAACCTCGACGTCGTCCGCCCCGCCGACGCCAACGAGACCGCCCACGCGTGGCGTCACCTGTTGACCCGTCGGAACCGTCCGGTCGGTCTGGCGCTGACCCGCCAGAACGTCCCCGTTCTGGCCGGCACGTCGTACGAGGGTGTCGCCAAGGGCGGCTACGTCCCCGTCGACACCGACGGCGCGCCCGACGTCGTGCTCATCGGCACCGGCTCCGAGGTGACCCTCGCGGTCCAGGCCGCGCAGGCCCTCGCCGCCGACGGCGTCAAGGCCCGCGTCGTGTCGATGCCGTCGATCGAGTGGTTCGACGAGCAGGACGCCGACTACCGCGAGTCGGTACTGCCGACCGGCGTCCCGCGCGTCGCCGTCGAGGCCGGCATCGCGATGCCGTGGCACGCGGTCGTCGCGGGCGGCGCGATCGTGTCGATCGAGCACTACGGCGCATCGGCGCCGTACCAGAAGCTGTACGAAGAGTTCGGCGTCACCGCCGACGCCGTCGCCGACGCCGCTCGCGGCCTGCTGGGAAAGTGAGGACCGATCCGATGACGCAGAACCCCAACCTCGCCGCGCTCTCCGAGGCAGGTGTCTCGGTGTGGCTGGACGACCTGTCGCGCACACTCATCGCATCGGGCGGACTGCAGGAGCAGATCGACACCCGCTCGATCGTCGGTGTGACGACCAACCCGGCTATCTTCCAGAACGCCATCTCGTCGGGCGGCGGCGCGTACGCCGACCAGATCGCCGAACTCGCCAAGGCCGGCTCGGACGTCGACGCGACGATCACCGCGATCACCACCGACGACGTCCGCAACGCGTGCGACGTGTTCGCGCCCGTCTTCGAAGCGACCGACGGTCTCGACGGCCGCGTGTCCATCGAGGTCGATCCGCGCCTCGCGCACAAGACCGCCGAGACCGTCGAGCAGGCCGTCGAACTGTGGAATCTCGTCGACCGACCCAACCTGTTGATCAAGATCCCCGCCACCAAGGCGGGCGTTCCGGCGATCGCCGACGTGATCGCCCAGGGCATCAGCGTGAACGTGACGCTCATCTTCTCCGTCGAGCGTTACCGCGAGGTGATGGACGCCTACCTCGACGGCCTGGACCGCGCGCTGCGAGGCGGTCACGACGCGGCGAAGATCGCGTCGGTCGCGTCGTTCTTCGTCTCGCGTGTCGATTCGGAGATCGACAACCGCCTGAACGCTATCGGCACCCCGGAAGCACTCGACCTGCGGGGCAAGGCCGGACTCGCCAACGCGCGGCTGGCGTACGCCGCCTACCAGGAGGTCTTCGAGAAGGAGACCCGGTTCCCCGACCTCCAGGCGCACGGGGCTCTCCCCCAGCGCGCGCTGTGGGCGTCGACCGGCACCAAGAACGCCGACTACCCCGACACCCTGTACGTGAGCGAACTCGTCGCTCCGAACACTGTCAACACGGTGCCCGGCAAGACGCTCGACGCGTACGCCGATCACGGCTGGGTGAACACCGAGTCGATCGTCGGGCAGGAGGGCGCCTCACGCGCGGTGTTCGACGCGCTGCGCGCCGCGGGCGTCGACCTCGACGACGTGTTCGACGTCCTGGAGACCGAGGGCGTCGAGAAGTTCGAGCAGGCCTGGGACGAACTGCTGACCGCCACCGCGGCGCAGCTCGCCGCGGCCCGCTAGCAGAGCGACAACGGCAGGCGAAAGGGCGAGTATGGCGCGTGCGGCCGAACCCGAGTGGACAAATCCCCTGAGGGATCCGCACGACCGTCGCCTGCCGCGGATCGCGGGGCCGTCGGCGCTGGTCATCTTCGGAGTGACGGGCGACCTCGCCCGCCGCAAGCTGATGCCCGCGATCTACGACCTCGCGAACCGCGGACTGCTCCCGCCGAGCTTCGCGCTCGTCGGTTTCGCGCGCCGTGACTGGGCCGACACCGACTTCACGACCTTGGTGAAGGACGCGGTGCAGGCCAATTGCCGCACCGGCTTCCGTGACGAGGTGTGGGATCGCCTGGCCGAGGGCATCCGGTTCGTCGCCGGGTCGTTCGAGGACGACGACGCGTTCGCCGAACTGCAGCGGACTCTCGCCGAACTCGACGAGACCCGCGGCACCGACGGGAACCACGCCTACTACCTGTCGATCCCGCCGAAGGCGTTCCCCGTCGTCCTGAGTCAGCTCCGCCGTACGGGCATGGCGCAGGCGTCCGGGGACAGTTGGCGCCGCGTGGTCATCGAGAAGCCGTTCGGGCACGATCACGACTCCGCGGTGGAGCTGAACGAACTCGTCAACAGCGTGTTCCCCGAGGAGTCGGTGTTCCGCATCGACCACTACCTGGGCAAGGAGACGGTCCAGAACATCCTGGCCCTGCGCTTCGCGAATCAACTGTTCGATCCGCTGTGGAGCTCGCACTACGTCGACCACGTCCAGATCACGATGGCCGAGGACATCGGCCTCGGCGGTCGGGCCGGCTACTACGACGGCATCGGTGCGGCGCGCGACGTGATTCAGAATCACCTCCTCCAGTTGCTCGCGCTGGTCGCGATGGAGGAGCCGGTCTCGTTCTCGCCCCGCCACCTGCAGACCGAGAAGATCAAGGTACTGCAGTCGACCCGCAACATCATGCCGATCTCCGAGAACTCGGCGCGCGGCCAGTACGGCGCGGGATGGCAGGGGTCCGAACCCGTCGTCGGACTCAAGGATGAGGACGGTTTCGCCGCCGACTCCACCACCGAGACGTTCGCGGCGATCGCCGTCGAGGTCGACACCCGACGGTGGGCGGGCGTCCCCTTCTACCTGCGCACCGGCAAGCGGCTCGGCCGCCGCGTCACCGAGATCGCCCTCGTCTTCAAGCGGGCGCCCCACCTGCCGTTCGACGACACGATGACCGCCGAGCTCGGCCAGAACGCCCTGGTCATCCGCGTGCAGCCCGATGAGGGCGTCACCCTCCGGTTCGGCTCCAAGGTGCCGGGCAGCAGCATGGAGGTCCGCGACGTCAACATGGACTTCAGCTACGGCGGGGCGTTCACCGTCTCGTCGCCCGAAGCGTACGAACGTCTCCTGCTCGACGTGCTGCTCGGCGAACCGTCCCTGTTCCCGGTGAACGAAGAGGTGGAGCTGAGTTGGGAGATCCTCGACCCGGTGCTCTCCGAGTGGGCCGAATCCGGCTCGCCGGACGAGTACGAGTCCGGTACGTGGGGACCCGTCGCCGCCGACGAGATGATGAGCCGCACCGGCCGGGCGTGGCGGCGACCATGACCGCCGAGCAGACGAGGGGTGACCGATGATCGTCGACCTGCCGGACACCGACACCACCGAGATCAGCAAGAAGCTGGTCCGCATGCGCAGCAGCGGCGGAGCCGTCACGCTCGGGCGAGTCCTGACGTTGATCATCGACGTCGATGCGAGCGCGGGCACCGAGGAGGCGGTCTCCGCGTCGAACGCCGCCAGCCGCGAGCACCCGTGCCGAGTGATCGTCGTGTGCCGGGGCGATCGCGACGCCGACGCCAGGCTGGACGCGCAGATCCGCGTCGGCGGCGATGCCGGCGCGTCCGAGGTCGTGCTCCTGACGCTGTCCGGGCCGCTCGCCGAGCACCCGCACGCCGTCGTCATGCCCTTCCTGCTGCCGGACACCCCGGTCGTCACGTGGTGGCCGGGCCGTGCGCCCGACCAGCCGTCGAAGGACCGGCTGGGAAGACTCGCGTCGAGGCGCATCACCGACGCCAGGCAGTCTCCGGACCCGCGGGCGTTCCTCGCCAAGCGCAGGGCCGGGTATCACCCGGGCGACACCGATCTGTCGTGGTCGGCGATCACCCCGTGGCGTGCGATGCTCGTGTCCGCGCTCGACCGTCCGCCGCACACGGCAGTCGTCTCGGCCGAGGTGTACGGCCCGCAGGACATGCCGGGCCTCGACATCTTCGCGGGGTGGCTGGCGCACGCGCTCAAGACGCGGGTCACCCGGAGGCCGGGCCGTCTCGGCGTGCGCCTCGTCCGGGAGGACGGCGCGCTCGAAGTGTCGGTCGACGAGGACGGTGGAGGCGTGCTCCGCAGCACCGGCCATCCTGACGGGCGCGCCGCGTTCTCCCGGCGCACCACGGCCGAATGCCTCGCCGAGGAGCTCCGCAGCCTCGACGCCGACGAAGTGTACGAAGCGGCCCTGCACGGGCTGCCCGCAGTAGACGAAGAGGAGACGCTGTGACCCCCGAGACCCTGGTGTTCGACTCATCCGCCGAGCTGGTCGCGACCGCGCGCGCCCGGTTCGTCGACGTCGTCACCGCAGCCCAGGCCGCCCGCGGGGTCGCATCGGTGGCCCTGACCGGAGGCAGCAACGGCATCGCCCTGCTGAGGGCGCTCGCCGAGGACTCCGGGGACGTCGACTGGTCGAACGTCGAGATCTATTGGGGCGACGATCGATTCGTCCCGTCGGCTCACCCCGAACGGAACTCGGGTCAGGCGTTCGACGCGCTGCTGAATCACGTCCCCGTCGATCCGGCGCGAATTCACGTGATGGCGCCGTCCGACGGAGAGTTCGGCCACGACATCGACGCCGCGGCCGCCGCGTACGGCAGGCTGATCGGCTCCGACACCGTGTTCGACGTTCACCTGCTCGGCATGGGCGGCGAGGGACACGTCAACTCGTTGTTCCCGCACACCGCGGCGACGGCGGAGTCCACCGCACCCGTGGTTGCGGTGACCGACTCCCCCAAACCGCCGCCCGCCCGCATCACACTGACGTTCCCGGTGATCAACGCCTCACGCGAGGTGTGGTTCCTGGTGTCCGGCGAAGAGAAGGCCGAGGCCGTCGCCGCGGCCCACAACGGGGCCGACCGTGCCGACTGGCCGTGCGCGGGCGCCCGCGGCACGACCGCGACCGTCTGGTTCCTCGACCGGGCGGCGGCCTCCGCCCTCTGACTCGACCCACGATGGTCGAGCCGACACTAGCCGAGGCGTCGAGCCGAAACCCCGCACCTAGCCGCTGTTGCGGAGAGCGGTGGCGAGACCGTTCATGGTGAGTTGGATGGCGCGGCGGATCTGCGGGGAATCGTCGCCGGCCCGGAAACGGGCGAGCAGTTCGATCTGTAGGAGATTCAGCGGTTCGAGGTACGGGAACCGGTTGACGACGGACCGTTTGAGGGCGTCGTTGTCGGCCAGGAGATCGTCGGTGCCGGTGATGGCCGTGCACATCGCGATCGTTCGTTCATGCTCGTCGACGATCATCGCGAACACGCGGTCGCGGAGTTCGACATCGGGCACGAGCTGGGCGTATCGGTGCGCGAGGCCCATGTCGCTCTTGGCGAGGACCTGTGCCATGTTCGACATGACGGACCGGAAGAACGGCCACCGCCGGTAGTAGTCGTTCAGCAGCGCCAGACGCTCGGGACGGTCGCCGATCCATTCGGCGAACGCGGTGCCGGTCCCGTACCAGCCCGGCAGCATCACACGGCACTGCGTCCATGACAGCACCCACGGGATGGCGCGCAGGTCGGAGATCGCGGTCGTCTGCTTCCGCGACGTGGGACGACTGCCGATGTTCAACGCCCCGATCTCCGACAGGGGCGTCGACGCGGTGAAGTACTCGACGAACCCCGGGGTGTCGTGGACGAGGCGGGAGTAGGCGGACCGCGCCGACGCCGCGATCTCGTCGAACACCTCGTATGCGGCGGCGGAGTCCGCTCCGAGTCCTTCGACGTCCAGCAGCGACGACTCGACCGTCGCCGCGACCAGCGACTCCAGGTTGCGGCGGGCACGCACCGGCTCGGCGTACTTTGCGGCGATGATCTCGCCCTGCTCGGTCAGTCGCAGGGATCCCTGGACGGCGCCGGGCGGCTGAGCCAGGATCGCGTCGTAGCTCGGGCCGCCGCCTCGACCGACGGTGCCGCCACGACCGTGGAACAGGCGCAGTCGGACACCGGCCGCCCGGGCCGCGTCGACCAGATCGAGTTCGCCGCGGTAGAGCGCCCAGTTGGCGGCGAAGTATCCGCCGTCCTTGTTGGAGTCCGAGTATCCGAGCATCACCTCGTGCAGGCCGCCCTGGGCGGTGACGAGGTCCCGATAGAACCGGACACCGAGGGCCTCGGTCAGGATCCCCGCGCCCGCCTGCAGGTCCTCGATGGTCTCGAAGAGCGGAACCACCCGCACGCTGCACGACGGCGCGGCGTCGCCGGCATCGTAGAGTCCGGCCTCCTTCAAGAGGATCAGCGCCTCGAACATGTCCGACACCGACTGACACATGCTGATGATGTAGACGGGCACCGCCTTGGGACCGAAGCGCTCCACGGCGGCCGCCGCGGCGTGCACCACCCCGAGCTCCTTCGACGCCAACTCGCTCAACTGCGCGTCGGGGCTGGTCAGCGGTCGCCTCGAGGTCAGCTCGGCGGACAGCACCTCCACGCGCCCGGCCTCGTCGAGAGCCGAGTAGTCGTCGCAGACGCCCGCCCACCGCAAGAGTTCGCCGACGACCTCCTCGTGGGTGTCGGAGTTCTGACGCATGTCCAGTCCGGACAGGTGGAACCCGAACGCACGGACCGACTCCCGCAACGCGGCCAGCCGGTCGTCGGCGACAGCGGCGTCCGACACTCCGCGCAGCGCGGCGTCGATCACGTCGAGGTCCGCGAGGAACTCGTCGGCGTCCGCATACGGTTCCACCGCGGCGGCGACCTCCCGATCCGCAGGGGCGATCGCGTCATCGCCCAGGGTGACCGTCGCGCGAGCCACGACCCTCGCGCGGACCGCGCCGACCGCCGACCGGAACGGCTCGTCGTCCACCTCGTCCGGAGTCTCCGGGGCGAATCCGGTCCCGAGAGCCGCCAGCTCGTCGGTCACGCCGCTGATCAGGCGCACCGACATGCTCAACTCCTGATGCAGGGCGGTCAGCTCGTCGAGGTACCGCCGCATCACCGTGGCCGCGGCCGCCGACGTGGCCTCGGTGACGACGTCGCCGGTCACGAACGGGTTGCCGTCGCGGTCGCCGCCGATCCATGACCCCATCGTGATGATCGACGGGTCGAGATCGGCGCCGGGGAACGCGTCCCGCAACGCGGTCCGCACATCGTTGTTCAGCGAAGGGATCACATCGAAGAAGGACGCACCGTAGTACCGGAGTCCGGTCGTGATCTCGTCGCTGATGGTCAGCTTCCTCATCCGGATCAACGCCGTCTGCCACAGCATGAGCACGTGCCTGGCGATCTCCCGCGTGATCGCCGCGTCCTCGGTCGCGGTCAGTTCCGTACGGCCCCTGACCCGCATCAGTTCGTTGATCCGGTTCTGCGCGTCGAAGACGCTCCGGCGACGCGTCTCCGTCGGATGCGCGGTGATGACCGGGATCACCGAGGCGTCCGCGAGCGCGTCGTGGACCTGCGAGTCGTCGAGACCCGCGGCGACGAGACGCGCCACGGTCGCCGCGAACGACGACGCCTGCGGCTCGTCGCCCGCGAGCATGTGCACCCGGCGGCGCCGCTCGCGGTGGAGGTCCTCCGCGAGGTTGGCGAGCAGCGCGAAATTGGTGAACGCGCGGATCACCGGCATCAACTGCGCGACGTCGCGCCCGGTGTAGCGCGCCGCCAGATCGTCGCGGGTCACATCTCGATAGCGGATGCCGAATGCGTCCGTCCGTGAGCCCTCGACCAGCTCGAACACCTCGTCGCCCGCTTGAGCCGAAATGACGTCGCCGAGCAGACCGCCGAGGAACCGGATGTCGTCGCGCAACGGTTCGGTGGCCGCCCGGCCGGTGTCGTCGAGCGTTATCCGCTCGACCATCGGCGTGGCGATCGCTCGCCTGACGGTGTCGGACTCCGGGGTTCGGCTGGGCGTCATGTCCCCACGCTACGCGCGTCGTGCCATCCGCACAGGCCGTCGAATCACTAGACCGCTCAGGCGCTTTCGGCTCAGCGTGAGCCAGACTCTCGGCGATCGCACCCGTCGACGAATAACGTCAGTGCCGGTTACGAGCGTCAGCGACAAGCCCTGGCTTGCTGGCCGGCAACCCTCCACTCGTCGGCGGGGTGCTCCAGGTGAGAACCCGACCGTGCGTCTCCCGCGCCACGGTAAGCGCGAACTCTGATGAAGGACTCCTGCAGTGACTGCTGTCTTATCCCCGTCTCCACCCGTCCCCGCCGGGACCGTGCACCGGCCCGGCGACGACGAACTCCTCGCCGCGAAGGTCCTCCCGGCGCGCCACCCGTGGCAATGGGTCGGCACCGGCGTCGTCCTCGTGCTCACGGCGATGCTCGTCCACACGCTCGTCACCAACGAACGATTCCAATGGGACGTCGTCGGCGACTACTTCACCAGTTCGTCGGTGCTCCGGGGCCTCTGGCTCACGCTGTGGCTCACCGGTGCGACGATGGTCGTCGGATTCGCCTTCGGCGTTGTGCTCGCCGCGATGCGGCTCTCGTCGAGTCCGATCCTGTCATCGATCAGCTTCGGCTACGTGTGGCTCATCCGTTCCGTTCCGCCGCTGGTGCAGCTGTTGTTCTGGTTCCAGCTCGCGTCGTTGTTCCCGCAGCTGTCGCTCGGCGTCCCGTTCGGTCCGAGCTTCGTCACGTTCGACACCGCGACTCTGATCACCGGTGTGGTCGCGGCGTTCATCGCACTCACCTTGGACGTCGCCGCATTCTCCGCGGAGATCGTCCGCGGCGGACTCCTGTCCGTCGACGAGGGGCAGACCGAGGCCGCGGCGTCGGTGGGCCTGACCCGGGCGCGGATCTTCTGGCGCATCGTGCTGCCGCAGGCGATGCCCGCGATCATCCCGTCGACGGGCAACCTGCTGATCGGACTGCTGAAGGCGACGTCGATCGTCAGCGTGATCGCCGTCGAGGACCTCCTCTACTCGACGCAGCTCATCTACCAGCAGAACTACCTCGTGATCCCGCTTCTGCTCGTCGCGACGGTCTGGTACATCATCCTGACCACGATCCTGTCGATCGGCCAGTACTTCGTCGAACGGCACTACACGAAGGGCCGCCGCAGGCGACCACCGTCGTCGTTCGCACAGGTCTTCCGCGACAATCTCCCGCTGTTCGGCCGCATCGGCCGTCACGCCGATTCGAGTCGGGCATGAGCGCCCCGCTGGTCCGAGTCCGTGGACTCACCAAGAGCTTCGGCGCCCATCCGGCGCTCCGCGGGGTCGACCTCGACGTGAACGAGGGCGAGGTCACCGTCCTCCTCGGTCCGTCCGGATCAGGCAAGTCGACACTGCTGCGGACCGTCAACCACATCGAGAAGCCCGACGCCGGGTTCGTCGAGGTGAACGGCGAGATCATCGGCTACCGCCTCGTCGGCGGCCGACTCCGCGAACGGTCGTCCCGCGAGATCGCCGCCCAGCGCGAGCACATCGGCATGGTGTTCCAGCAGTTCAACCTGTTCGGTCACCGCACCGTCGCACAGAACATCATCGAGGGCCCGGTCGCGGCGGGCGTGCCCCGCAAGCAAGCGCTGCGACACGCGTCCGAACTCCTCGAACGCGTCGGCCTCGCCAGGCGTGAGAACTCGTATCCCCGCCAGTTGTCCGGCGGCCAGCAGCAGCGGGTCGCGATCGCCAGGGCGCTGGCCCAACGCCCGACCCTGATCCTCTTCGACGAACCGACGAGCGCACTCGACCCCGAACTCGTCGGCGATGTGCTGGCCGTCATCCGCGACCTCGCGGCCGACGGCATGACGATGCTGATCGTCACCCACGAGCTCGGATTCGCCCGTGAGGTCGCCGACACCGTCGTCTTCCTCGAAGACGGTCGAGTCGTCGAATCCGGGCCGCCCGACCAGGTCTTGGACTCCCCCGCCAACGAGCGGACGCGATCGTTCGTGTCCGCCGTCCTGTAGATCCACTCCCCGTCTCGACTCTCCCGAAAGGCTCCACCATGCCCACATCGCGTACTCGCGGTCGCACGGTCCGTTTCACTGCCGTCACAGCGGCACTGCTCACCGCCGCCGCGCTCACCCTCACAGCCTGCGGATCATCGGCCGACCCGAGCACCGACAACGGCGGCACCGCGCCCGCCGTGCCGACGCAGGACGTCGTCTCGCACATCGCGAAGGACGATGCGATCGCAGCCAAGCTCCCCGCGGACGTGACCTCGTCCGGCACGCTCACTATCGGCACCATCAAGACCCCCGGCCTCGCGAATCTGCCGCTCGGTGGTGAGGTCGACGGTGAACCGGTCGGCCTGCACCGCGACCTGACCGACGCCGTCGCCCGCGTCCTCGGCGTGAAGGCCGACTACCAGTACGGCACCTTCCCGAGCATCCTCCCCGGCGTGCAGAACGGCCGCTACCAGGTGGGACAGGCCAACTTCAGCGTGACGCGCGACCGCGAGAAGGTCGTCGACTTCGCCACCTTCGTCACGGACGGACAGGGCTTCCTCGGCACGAAGAAGGTCACGCAGGACAAGTTCACGCAGATCGGCGACGCGTGCGGCTACCGGATCGGCACCGCGCCCGGCTCGTCGTTCCAGACCCTGCTCGAGCAGAACGCGGGCGTGTGCGCCGCGCTCGGCAAGCCCGACTGGCAAGTCCAGTACTTCACCGATTCGGGACCCATCACGCTCGGCCTGCAGAACGGCAAGCTCGACCTGTACTTCGGCCCGTCGCTCTCGCTGCAGTACGCGGAGTCGCGGATCCCCGGCACCCGCTACCTGGGCGAGATCTACAAGTCGCCCGTCGGATTCGTCACCGCGAAGGGATCGCCGATAGCTCCCGCGCTCGTCGACGCCGTCAACAAGCTCATCTCCACCGGCGACTACGCCAAGATCTTCGCCAAGTGGAACGTCCCCGGCAACGCCGTGGCGAAGTCCGAGCTCAACCCGGCCAGCACCTTCTGACAGGAGACGACACCATGTCATCGACACTTCACCTCGCGGTCGCCCTCGACGGAGCCGGCTGGCACCCGGCCGCGTGGCGTGCGGCGAACCTCCGACCAGCCGACCTGTTCGGCGCCGACTACTGGCTCGACCTGGTCCGCACGGCCGAACGCGGACTTCTCGACTTCGTCACCATCGAGGACTCGTTGACCGTCCAGTCGGACGATCCGTTCGTCCCTGACTCGCGGACCGACCGGGTGCGCGGACGACTCGACGCCGTCGAGATCGCCGCACGTGTCGCCCCGGCCACCGTGGGTCTGGGCGTCATCCCGACCGCCGTCACCACGCATACCGAACCGTTCCACCTGTCGAAGGCCGTCGCCACCGTCGACTACGTGAGCACGGGCCGGGCGGGTCTGCGGGTGCAGGTCGCGGCGCAGCCGCACGTCAACACCAACGTGGGACGCCGCGAACTCGCTCCCCTGGGGATCGACCCCAACGCGGTCGACTCCGACGAGACGTCGCCGCTGGAGGCCGACCTGTTCGACGAGGCGGCCGACTACGTCGAGGCGGTCCGTCGCCTGTGGGACAGCTGGGAGGACGACGCCGAGATCCGCGACGTCCCGACCGGGCGATTCATCGACCGGCACAAGGTGCACTACGTCGACTTCGAGGGCTCCCGGTTCTCGGTGAAGGGCCCGTCGATCACGCCGCGTCCCCCGCAGGGCCAGCCGCCGGTGCTCGCACTCGCCCACCGACGGCGCGGCTACGAGCTGATCGGGACGTCCGCCGACGTCGGCCTCGTGACGCCGCACTCGACGGAGGAGGCCGCCCGCATCGTCACAGCGATCGTCGACGCGGCGTCCGCCGCCGGTCGATCCGGCGAGACGGTCCACGTGTTCGCCGATCTCGTCATCGTCCTCGGCGACACCGACCAGGACGCCCGTGATCGTCTCGCGCGACTCGACGAACTGGCCGGGAGTCCGCTGCGCAGCGACGCACAGATCTACGTCGGCACCGCGGCGGGGCTCGCGGATCTCCTCGTCGAGCGACGCGAGGCCGGGCTCACCGGGTTCCGGCTCCGACCCGCGGTCGCACCCGTCGACCTCGAGCGCATCGCCAACGACCTCGTCCCCGAACTCCAGCGTCGCGGCGTGTTCCGCACCGAGTACCCCGAACGCACAACGCTGCGCGCACTGCTCGGCCTGGCCCGGCCGGCGAACCGCTACGCGCTCGCATCATCCTGACAGGAGGAATCCCCATGTCACGCAAACAGATCCACATCGCCGCCCATTTCCCCGGCGTCAACAACACCACCGTCTGGAGCGATCCGGCGGCGGGCAGCCACATCGAGTTCGACAGCTTCCGAACCTTCGCGCAGGAGGCCGAGCGGGGCAAGTTCGACTTCCTGTTCCTCGCCGAAGGCCTACGACTGCGCGAGCAGAACGGCGAGATCTACGACCTCGACGTGGTCGGACGGCCCGACACCTTCACCATCCTCGCCGCCCTCGCCGCGGTCACCGACCGTCTCGGACTGGCCGGCACCATCAACTCGACGTTCAACGAACCGTACGAGGTCGCCCGTCAGTTCGCATCCCTCGACCATCTGTCGGCGGGACGAGCCGCCTGGAACGTCGTCACCAGCTGGGACGAGTTCACCGGCGAGAACTTCCGCCGCGGCGGGTTCCTCGCCGAATCGGACAGGTACGCGCGTGCCGAATCGTTCCTCTCCGCCGCCACCACCCTGTGGGACTCGTGGAACGACGACGACCTGACCGACGACGCGTCCGACGAGTTCCTCACCAGGGGCGACGCCGGAGCGTACTCGTACCGGGACCGCTTCTTCGACATCGAGGGCCGCTTCAACGTCCCCCGGTCTCCGCAGGGCCGTCCGGTGATCTTCCAGGCGGGCGACTCCGACGCGGGGCGCGAGTTCGCGGCCGCCGAGGCCGACGCCATCTTCTCCAGGCACGGCGACCTCGAGAACGGCACGAAGTTCTACGCCGACGTCAAACGTCGTCTCGCCAAATACGGTCGACGCCACGACGAACTGCTGATCCTTCCCGCGGTCACCTTCATCATCGGCGACACCGACGCGGAGGCCGCCGACGTCGCGCACGAGGTCCGACTCGCACAGTTCTCCGCCGCGACGGCGACCAGGCTCATCGAACAGTTGTGGAACGTGCCGCTCCCCGACTTCGACGCCGACGGACCGTTCCCGACGTTCGATCCGGTCGAGGGCGAGTCGACGGTCTCCAAGGGCCGCGCGAGCGTCCGGATGCTCGGTCGTGACGCGAAGGGCATCGCCGACCAGTGGCGTGGCATCGCCGCGGCGCAGGGACTGTCCGCACGCGAGACCGTCGCCACCGCGATCGCGCGTGGCGGCCTCGTCGGATCGCCCGAGACCGTCGCCGACCAGCTCGACGAACTCGTCCAGAACGATGCGGCCGACGGCGTGATCCTGGCTCCGCACATCACGCCGGGAGGTCTCACTCCGTTCGTCGATCGCGTCGTCCCGATCCTCCAGGAGCGCGGCGTCTACCGCACCGACTACGAGGGCTCCACGCTCCGCGAGCACCTCGGTCTCGCTCACCCCGACCGCGTCGCGACGCAGGAGGCCGCATCATGACCACCACGAATCTCTCCGTGCTCGACCTCGTCCCGATCTCCACCGGCTCGACGGCAGCGCAGGCCCTGCGCAACTCCGTCGACCTCGCGCAGCGCGCCGAGCAGGCCGGATACCGGCGTTACTGGTTCGCCGAGCATCACCTCAACCCGGGTGTCGCGGGCACGTCACCCGCCGTCGTGCTGGCGTTGACGGCGGCCGCGACGTCGACGATCCGGATCGGGACCGCCGCCGTCCAGCTCGGTCACCGGACCGCGCTGTCGACCGTGGAGGAGTTCGGTCTGCTCGACGCACTGCACCCCGGGCGCATCGACCTCGGGCTCGGGCGGTCCGGCGGCAAGCCGCCGAAGGTGTTGGCGTCGACGGCGCCCACCACCCGAACCGTCGTCGACGGGCACACCGAGAACGGCCTGCGCGTCCCCGAGCCGTTCTCGTTCGCGAGTCTTCTCGGCAGCCCGCGGATAGGCCTCATTCAGCGCCTTCTCCAGCTGCCGGGCGCCTCCGCACAGGACTACACCGAGCAGGTCGGCGACATCCTGGCATTGATCGCCGGGACGTACCGGGACGAGCTCGGGCAGGAGGCCCACGTCGTTCCCGGGGAGGGCGCCGACCTGCAGATCTGGATCCTCGGGTCGAGTGCGGGCGAGAGCGCCGTCGTCGCCGGCGAGAACGGACTGCGGTTCGGCGCGAACTATCACGTGAGCCCCGGCACCGTTCTGGAGGCCGTCGACGCGTATCGCACGGCGTTCACCGCGTCGGCCGAACTGGACGCACCGTACGTGAGCGTGTCGGCCGACGTCGTCGTCGCGCCGACGCACGACGAGGCCGTCGAGTTGGCCGAGGGCTACGGCCCGTGGGTCCGGAGCATCCGCACCCTTCAGGGAGCGATCGAGTATCCCACCCCGGCCCAGGCGCGCGACCTTCCGTGGACGGCCGACGACGCCGCCCTGGTCGCGGATCGAGTCGACACGCGGTTCGTCGGCACGCCGTCCGAGGTCGCCGATCACCTGGAGCGGTTGCGCGATGCGACCGGAGCAGACGAACTCGTCGTCACGACCATCACACACGGTCACGCGGAGCGGGTCCGGTCGTACGAGCTCCTGGCGCGGGAATGGGCTCGGCGGTGACGGCGGTCCTCGACAATCCCGCCTACGCCGCGCTCACCGGACCGCACGCGGGTTTCGCGGAGCGGGTCGGTCGGGCGCTGCGCTACCCGTCGGACGTGTCTCCGTTCACGGCGATCCCGTCGGATCCGACGGCCTCGGACTGGGCCGATCTGGCGGCCCTCGTCGGCTCCGGCGGGCTGGTGGCGTTCGGGTCGCCCGACGGCATCGACGTGCCCGACGGCTGGTCTGTCGCGTTCGAGGGTGCGGGCGTCCAGATGGTCGGCGACGGCGTCGTCCCGGCGCGCGACGATCGGGCGGTCCGACTAGGCCCCGATGACGTCCCCGAGATCCTCGATCTGGTGGCGCGCACCGAGCCCGGACCGTTCCTTCCGAGGACTATCGAACTCGGCACATATCTGGGCGTGCGGCGCCACGGAGAGCTCGTCGCGGTGGCGGGCGAACGCCTGCGTCTGCCCGGATGGACGGAGATCAGCGCGGTCTGCACCGACCCGTCGGTGCGCGGTCAGGGCTTGGCGTCGGCCCTCGTGCGGCATGTGGCGGCGAACATCGTCGACGCCGGCTCCGTCCCGTTCCTGCACGCCGCCGCGGACAATGTGGGCGCGATCGCACTGTACGAGCATCTCGGCTTCACCGTCCGCTCCCGCGTGCGTTTCACCGCCCTCGTCGCCCCCTGACGGATACGACAGAGCCCGGCACATCCGATCGGATGTGCCGGGCTCTGTGCGTTGCTGAGGCGGTCAGCCGCCGAACTTGATGTTCAGACCGACGCCGACGATCATGATCACCCACACGAGGCCGATGAACACGGTCAGGCGGTCGAGGTTCTTCTCGACGACCGACGAACCCGACAGGCTCGACTGCACTCCGCCGCCGAACAGCGACGAGAGGCCGCCGCCCTTGGCGCGGTGCAGGAGAACGAGCACGATCAGCAGGAGGCTGGTGATGACCAGGCCGATGTTGAGCGCGAGAGTCACGAGTCGTCTGTCCTGTCAGTGGAGGAAAAAGTAGTGTGGCAGACCATCCCCGCCTGCGCGGGGACGACCTGCCACAGTCTACGTGATGGGTACTGCGATCAGAGAAGCGGCCCACCGGCGGCGATCGCCGACAGCTGAGCGAACTCGTCGGCCTTGAGCGAGGCTCCGCCGACGAGAGCACCGTCGACGTCGGGCTTGCCGACGATCTCGCCGACGTTCTTGGCGTTGACGCTGCCGCCGTACAGGACGCGGACACCGTCCGCGGTGGCCTTGTCGGCGAGCTCGACGAGCGCACCGCGGACTGCGGCGCACACCTCCTGAGCGTCGTCGGCGCTGGCGACCTTGCCGGTCCCGATGGCCCACACGGGCTCGTACGCGACGACGACCTTGGCGATGTCCGCGGCCGACAGTCCGGCCAGCGACGCCTTGATCTGCTCGACGTTGTACGCGACGTGGTCGCCCGCCTCACGGACGTCCAGACCTTCGCCGATGCAGACGATCGGGGTCAGACCGTGACGGAGAGCCGCCTTGGTCTTCGCCAGCACCGTCTCGTTCGACTCGCCGTGCAGCGTCCGACGCTCGGAATGCCCGACGACCGCGTAGGTGCAGCCCAGCTTCGCCAGGAAGGCTCCGCTGATCTCACCGGTGTACGCGCCCGAATCGTGCTCGGAGACGTCCTGCGCGCCGTAGGTGAGCAGGAGCTTGTCGCCGTCGACCACGGTCTGGACGCTGCGGATGTCGGTGAACGGCGGGATCACCGTCACGTCGACCTTCTCGAAGTACTTCTCCGGCAGGGCGAAGGCGATCTTCTGCACCAGGGCGATGCCCTCGAGGTGGTTCAGATTGCACTTCCAGTTGCCTGCGATCAGGGGTTTGCGAGCCATGACTCAGACCTCCAGAACGGAGAGGCCGGGAAGTTCCTTGCCCTCCAGGTACTCCAGCGACGCGCCGCCGCCGGTCGAGATGTGCGAGAACGCCTCGTCCGGGAGACCGAGTGCGCGCACGGCCGCCGCCGAGTCGCCGCCGCCGACGACGCTGAACGCGCCGTTCGCCGTCGCCTGGGCGATGGCCTCGGCCACACCACGGGTGCCCGCGGCGAACTTCTCGAACTCGAACACGCCCGACGGGCCGTTCCAGAAGATCGTCTTCGCGCCGGTGAGGACCGCGGCGAAACGCTCGACCGTGCCCGGACCGATGTCCAGACCCATGCCCTCGTCGAAGCCGTCGGCCGTCGACGCGATGGACGTCGACGCGTCCGGCGCGAACTTGTCCGCGACGACGATGTCGTGCGGCAGGTGGATCACGTCGCCGAAGCGTTCGAGCAGCCCCTTGCAGGTGTCGATCATGTCGGCCTGCAGGAGCGAGTCGCCCACCGGGCTGCCCTGTGCCTTGATGAACGTGAATGCCATGCCGCCGCCGATGACGAGGGTGTCGACCTTGGGCGCCAGTGCTTCGATGACGGCCAGCTTGTCGGACACCTTCGAGCCGCCGAGGACCACCGCGTAGGGATGCTCCACGTCGCCGGTGATCTTGGCGAGGACGTCGACCTCGGTGGCGACGAGATCGCCCGCATATGCGGGGAGCACCTTCGCCACGTCGTAGACCGACGCCTGCTTGCGGTGGACGACGCCGAAACCGTCGGAGACGAACGCGCCGTCGTCGCCGACGAGTTCGACGAGCGCCGCGGCGAGCTGAGCCCGCTCGGCGTCGTCCTTGCTCGTCTCGCGAGGATCGAAGCGGATGTTCTCCAGCAGCAGGACGTCACCGTCGGTGAGTCCCTCGGCGCGGGCGAGCGCGTCGCTGCCGACGACGTCACCGGCGAGCTGGACGTTGCGGCCCAGCTCCTCGGCGAGTCGTGCGGCGACGGGAGCCAGCGACAGCGCGGCGTCCGGTTCGCCCTTCGGGCGTCCGAGATGCGCGGTCACGATGACCTTGGCTCCGGCCTCCACCAGCTGGCGGATGGTCGGCGCCGACGCGATGATACGACCGGCGTCGGTGATCTGACCGCCGTCGAGCGGCACGTTCAGATCCGAGCGGACGAGTACGCCGCGACCCTCGACGCCGTCGGCGAGGAGGTCCTTCAGGGTACGGACTGCCATGGACTCAGAGCGACTTCGCGACGAGGCCGATGAGGTCGGCGAGGCGGTTCGAGTAGCCCCACTCGTTGTCGTACCAGGAGACGATCTTGACCTGGTCGTCGATCACCTTGGTCAGGCCCGCGTCGAAGATCGACGAGTGCGGGTCGGTGACGATGTCCGACGACACGATCGGGTCCTCGGTGTACTTCAGGATGCCCTTGAGCGGACCCTCGGCCGCCTTCTTCATGGCGGCGTTGATCTCGGCCGCGGTGGCGGGCTTCGCCAGGTTGGCGGTGAGGTCGGTGACCGAGCCGGTGGGGATCGGGACGCGCAGTGCGTAGCCGTCGAGCTTGCCGAGCAGCTGCGGGAGCACCAGACCGATGGCCTTCGCGGCTCCGGTGCCGGTGGGGACCACGTTGGTGGCCGCGGCGCGGGCGCGACGCAGATCGCTGTGCGGGCCGTCCTGCAGGTTCTGGTCCTGGGTGTAGGCGTGGACCGTGGTCATCAGACCCTTGACGATGCCGAACTCGTCGTCGAGGACCTTGGCGATCGGGCCGAGGCAGTTGGTCGTGCACGACGCGTTCGAGATGATGGTCTGGCTGCCGTCGTACTGGTCGTCGTTGACGCCCATCACGATGGTGATGTCCTCGCCCTTGGCCGGAGCCGAGATGATGACCTTCTTCGCGCCGGCCTCGAGGTGTCCCTTGGCCTTCTCGGCGTCGGTGAAGATGCCGGTCGACTCGACGACGACGTCGACGCCCAGCTCGCCCCAGGGCAGCTCGGCCAGCGGGCCGCGGTGCGACAGCGCCTTGATCTTCTGGTCGCCGACGACGATGGTGTCGTCGCCCTCGAGCGAGACGTCGTGCGGCAGACGGCCCAGGATCGAGTCGTACTTGAGCAGGTGCGCGAGAGTCGCGTTGTCGGTCAGGTCGTTGACGGCGACGATCTCGATGTCGGTGGTGCCGAGCGCCTTCTGCGCGTCCACCGCGCGGAAGAAGTTGCGGCCGATGCGGCCGAAGCCGTTGACGCCTACGCGAACAGTCACTGGTGTGCTCCTTAGCGGTGAGTGAAGGGCCGAGAGTATTGTCGCGACCCGCTGGTTACTAGCCTAATGGTCTGGTCCCCGACGATCACCGGAAGGTCTCAAGATCCTCGCCGCCCGTCGAGCGATCCTTCCCGCCCGTCGAGCGGAGTCGAGACGGCGCAGCCGACTACGCGTCGTCCATCAATTCGGCGGTGACCGCCGACTCGGTGTCGGGAAGCCCCTCGGTGCGCGCCTTCTTGTCGGCCATCGACAGCAGACGGCGGATGCGGCCCGCGACGGCGTCCTTCGTCATCTGCGGGTCGGCGAGCTGACCGAGTTCTTCGAGCGACGCTTGACGGTGCTGGACGCGGAGTGTCCCCGCGGCGAGCAGATGATCGGGGATGTCGTCGCCGAGGATCTCGAGCGCCCGCTCCACGCGGGCCGCGGCGGCGACCGCCGCACGTGCCGAGCGACGGAGGTTGGCGTCGTCGAAGTTGGCGAGCCGGTTCGCGGTGGCCCGAACCTCGCGGCGCATGCGACGTTCCTCCCAGACCAGCCGGGTGTCGTGGGCGCCCATGCGGGTCAGGAGTGCGCCGATGGCCTCACCGTCGCGGATGACGACGCGGTCGGCGCCGCGCACCTCGCGCGCCTTGGCGGTCACCCCGAGGCGTCGTGCCGCACCGACGAGGGCGAGAGCGGCCTCCGGGCCGGGGCAACTCACCTCCAGCGCCGACGACCGACCCGGCTCCGTGAGCGAACCGTGTGCGAGGAAGGCCCCGCGCCACGCGGCCTCGGCGTCGCCGACGCTGCCGCCGACGACCTGAGCGGGCAACCCGCGGACCGGCCGTCCACGCAGGTCGAGGAGACCCGTCTGCCGCGCCAGTCCCTCCCCGTCCTTCGTGACGCGGACGATGTACCGCGCACTCTTGCGTGCCCCGCCGGATCGCAGGACGTGCACGTCGGACGCGTACCCGAACAGATCGTGGATCTCCTGACGGAGTCGACGCGCCACGTTGCCGAGGTCGACCTCGGCCTCGACGACGACGCGCCCCTGCTGGATGTGGAGTCCCCCCGCGAACCGCAGAAGCGCCGACACCTCGGCCTTCCGGCAGCTGATCTGCGTGACCGCCAGCCTGCTCAGTTCGTCTTTGACCGCACCGGTCATCGCCACTTGTCGTAGCCTCCTCTAGCTGACGTGATCTTCCCCGCCGGCCTCCCTCGAATCCCCCGGATGAACACGGGGTGGGCGGCCTGATCAAGGTTCACCTTACCGGCCCGGTTCCCCGCTCAGCAGCCGACCGAGAGTGTTCGCCGCTTTGCGCGGATCGTGTTCGTGTGTTCCGGGGACCGCCAGGTCGGCCACCACCAGTCGGGCGCCGAACGACGCGGCGGCACGCTCGAGATGGTCGCGTTCGGCGCCCGCGGGCACCGACGCGGCGTCGACGATCACGTCGTCCACCCCGACCGTGTCGGCGTGGGCGTGCAGTACGTGCAGGTGTCTCTCGACGGAGAAGCCCGTGGTCTCCCCCGGCTCGTTCGCCAGGTTCACGAACAGCACCTTGCGCGCCGTCGTCGTGCGCAGGGCCTCCACCTGTGACGGGACGAGCACATGCGGTATCACGCTGGAGAACCACGACCCGGGCCCGAGCGTGACGACGTCGGCGGCCGCGATGGCGTCCGTCGCCTCGTCGCAGCCGTCTGGCTCGTTCGGGATCACGCGGACCCTCCGTACGGTGCCGGGAGTCGTCGCGACGGCCACCTGCCCGCGAATCACCCGACTGACCCTCGGATCGGACTCCAGTCCGGTCACATCGGCTTCGATGATCAGCGGCGTCGTCGACATCGGGAGGACGCGTCCGTCGATGTCGAACAGGTCGACCATCGCGTCGAGCGCCTCCACCGGGTCGCCCGTCAACTCCTCGACCCCCGCCAGCATCAGGTTGCCGACCGGGTGGCCCGCGAGGGCCCCGTAGCCGCCGAGTCGGTGCTGCAGGATGCGCGCCCACCGCTTGTGCCGACGGGCCTTGGCCGGATCGGCGGCGGACCAGTGCTCGATCGCCGCGGGCGCACCCATGAGGGCGGCCAACGCCATCCGCAGATCGCCCGGCGGGATGCCGCCGAGCTCGTTGCGGAGACGCCCCGACGATCCGCCGTCGTCGCCGACCGTGACGATGGCCGTCACATCGGGTGTCAGGTACCGCAGGGCCGTGATCGTGTTGAACAGTCCGTGGCCGCCGCCGAGGGCCGCGGCCTTGATCGGCCGCTGGTCGTCGGCCGTCATTCGCGTCCCAGGTCGCGGTGTGTCACCTGCACGCTGTACAGCGGCGAGCCGTCCTCGTCGACGATCTCGCTGAGCCTGCGGGCGAGCTCGGTCGACATCGCGACGCTGCGGTGCTTGCCGCCGGTGCAGCCGACGCCGATCGTCATGTAGCCCTTGCCTTCCCGCTTGTACCCGCGGGCGACGATCCCGACGAGATCGGTGTACCGGTCGAGGAACTCCGGCGCGTCGGTCTGGCCGAGCACGTAGTCGCGCACTTCGGGGTCCCGACCGTTGTGCTCGCGGAGTTCGGGAATCCAGTACGGGTTCGGGAGGAATCGGACGTCGGCGACGAGATTGCAGTCGATGGGGAGACCGTATTTGAACCCGAACGACTGCACTGCCACCGACAGCGCGGTGCTGCCGACGCTGCCGAACGTGCTCGCGACGATCGACCGCAGCCGGGTGGCACTGAGGTTGGACGTGTCGATGACCGTGCCCGCGCCCGCCTGAACACCCGCAAGGCGGAGGCGTTCGGCGGCTATGCCCTCACTCAGGGTGCCGTTGCCCTGCAGCGGGTGTCGGCGCCTGACCTGTTCGAAACGTCGGACGAGGACGTCGTCGGACGCGTCGACGAAGACGATGGACGTGCGTGCCCCACCCGCTTCGAGCTGATCGCGCAGCCGGGCGATCTCGTCGGCGAACCCGGCCTCGCCAGCACGCACGACGAGTGCGATCTTGTTCGGGCCGTCCTCGTCGGACCGGACCATGTCGATGAGCTGCGAGATCAACGACACCGGAACGTTGTCGGAGACGTACCAGCCGTCGTCCTCGAGGACGTTCGCCACCGACGTCCGTCCGGCGCCGGACATGCCGGTCACGAACAGCACCGTCGTCGGCCCCTCGTACGTGGATCCTGGACTGTCAGCCACTGGGCACATCCTCCTTCGTCGAATCGTCCGCGGTGAGCGCGTCGCGCACCGACTGCGCCGTCGTGATCCCGATGCCCGGCACTTGCGCGATCTCATCGACCGTCGCGTTCTTCAAGTTTGCTACGGACCCGAAGTGCGTCACCAGTGCGGTCCTCCTCGTGGCCCCCAGCCCGGGGATTCCGTCCAGCGCGGACGCCGTCATGCGTTTGCTGCGTTTGCTGCGGTGGAACGTGATCGCGAACCGGTGCGCCTCGTCGCGCACACGTTGCAGCAGGAAGAGCGCTTCGCTGTTGCGCGGCAGGATCACCGGCTCATCATCACCCGGAATCCACACTTCTTCGAGGCGTTTCGCGAGTCCGATGATCGCGACGTCCGTGACACCCAGTTCTTCGAGGACCGTAGCGGCCGCGTGCACCTGCGGTGCGCCGCCGTCGACGACGAACAGGTTCGGCGGATACGCGAACTTCCGTTTCTTGGTCTCGTCGGCCGGCGCCTGCGTCGCGGGCAGATCCTCCGGCGGCGGGGTCGCCTCGCCGCCGCGGTGGCGCAGGAAGCGTCTGCGGGTCACCTCCGCGATGGAGGCGACGTCGTCGGACCGCCCGTCGCCCGCGGCCTCCTTGATGCCGTAGTGGCGGTAGTCGGATTTGCGGGGCAGGCCGTCCTCGAAGACGACGAGTGACGCGACCACGTCGGTGCCCTGCACGTGGGAGATGTCGATGCACTCGATGCGCAGCGGGGCGACATCGAGTCCCAGGTGCTCCTGCAGTTCGGTCAGAGCGGCCGAACGCGTTGTCAGGTCGCCCGCGCGCTGCAGTTTGTGACGGGCCAGGGCGTCGGACGCGTTGCGTTCGACGGTCGTCATCAGGTTCCGCTTGTCGCCGCGCTGGGGCACGCGGACGTCGACCCGGGCGCCGCGCCGCTGCGTGAGCCAGTCCTGCATCTGATCGACGTCGTCGGGCAGGGCCGGGACCAGCACTTCCCTTGGAATACCCGAGCTCATGTCCGACTCGGCGCCGTAGAACTGGGTGAGGAACGACTCGACCTGCTCCCCCGGCGTCGCGTTCTCCTGCACCTCGACCACCCAGCCGCGTTCGCCTCGCACGCGCCCGTCGCGGACGTGGAAGATCGTCACCGACGATTCGAGTTCGTCGCCGACCATCGCGATCACATCGGCGTCGGTTCCGCTGCCGAGGACGACTGCCTGCTTCTCCATCGCCCGCCGCAGCGCCGACGTGTCGTCGCGCAGACGTGCGGCCCGTTCGAAGTCGAGGTCGTCCGCGGCCGCGGTCATCTCGCGTTCGAGCCGTTTGATGAGAACGTCCGTCTTGCCCGCGAGGAAGTCGCAGAAGTCGTCGACGATGGCGCGGTGCTCGTCGGCGTCGACGCGTCCGACGCACGGCGCCGAGCACTTGTCGATGTAGCCGAGCAGGCACGGTCTGCCCATCTGCTCATTGCGGCGGAAGACGCCCGTCGAGCATGTCCGGATCGGAAACACTCTGGTCAGCAGGTCGACGGTCTCGCGGATCGCCCATGCGTGCGAGTAGGGGCCGAAGTAGCGGACGCCGGGCTTGCGAGCGCCGCGGTACACGAAGACCCGCGGGTACTTCTCGTTCAACGTGACGGCGAGCATCGGGTACGTCTTGTCGTCCCGGTACCGGACGTTGAACCGCGGATCGAACTCCTTGATCCAGTTGTACTCGAGCTGCAGCGCCTCGACCTCGGTGCCGACGACGGTCCACTCCACCGACGCCGCCGTCGTCACCATCTGCCGTGTGCGCGGATGGAGTCCGGTGATGTCGGCGAAGTACGACGTCAACCGCGACCGCAGGTTCTTCGCCTTGCCGACGTAGATCACCCGCTGGTGCGTGTCACGGAACTTGTAGACGCCGGGGTCCGTGGGGATCGCCCCCGGAGCCGGACGGTAGGTCGACGGGTCTGCCACGTCATCCAGGCTAGTCGGCGTCTCCGACAACTCGTTCGCCGCCGGGTCGATGGCTGAGGTTCCCCGAATCGCGACGAAAGCTGGACCTACGCGCCAGTACTACGGAAATCGGGGAACCTTAAACACGTCGTGCTCACGCCTGCGTCGCGTACTTCGTGTACAGCTCGCGGAAGGTCTCCATGGCGTCGACGGCGCGGTCGCCGTCGCGGGAACCGACGGCGAGGACGGGGACGTGCTCGTCGGACGGGAGGAGCAGGCGTGCGGAGAAGCCCTTGTCGGGGTACTCGAGACCGCGGACCACATCCCACGTGAACACGCGTTCACCGACGAGATTGCGGACGCCCACACCGTCGGGCCCGACGCGCAGGCGGGTTCGGAAGACGAGCAGGACGGCGGCCGCGATCACGAACCCGACAGCGATGAGACCGAGCTTGTCCGACCAGCCGACACCGACGCCCGTGTACGAGATGTTGAGCAGCAGACCGAACACCAGATGGATCGCGATCACCACGCCGGCCGCCCACAGTCCGGCCCGCCGCAGCCACCGCGGCTCGTACGTGTACTCCCAGGTCTCCGTGCCGGTGGCCTGCTCGCCTATCGAGCTCACGCCAGTTTCGCCAAGATCAACGCCGACGCGATCGCGGCGGTCATCGCCTGAGCGCCCTTGTCCTCCGACGAACCGGGAAGCCCGGACCTGTCGAGCGCCTGCTTCTCGTTGAGCGTCGTCAGCACGCCGTTGCCGACGGGCGTCGACTCGTCGAGCGACACCCGGGTGAGTCCGGCGGTGACGGCGTCGCAGACGTACTCGAAATGCGGCGTCTCACCCTTGATGACGACACCCAGAGCCACGACCACGTCGTGTGAGCGGGCCAGTGCCTGCGCGATCACCGGCAGTTCGATGGCGCCCGCGACGCGGACCACTGTCACATCCTCGACACCGGCCGCGCTCGCGGCGCGCTCGGCGCCGTCGAGCAGTGCGGTGCAGATCGTCTCGTGCCACTGCGACGCGGCGATGGCGACCTTCAGACCGCTCGCGTCCTCGAGGTCGAGTGTGGGTTCTCCGTGGCCGCTCATGCCTGCGTGCCCTCTCCGTCGAAGTCGTCCAGTCCGTCGAGCATATGGCCCATCCGGTCCCGCTTGGTCTTCAGGTAGTGGAGGTTCTCCGCGTTGGCGCGCAACGGCATCGGCACACGATCGACGATCTGGAGCCCGTAGCCGTCGAGTCCGACGCGCTTGGCCGGATTGTTCGTCAACAGGCGCATCGACCGGACGCCGAGGTCGACGAGGATCTGCGCGCCGAGGCCGTAGTCGCGGGCGTCGGCAGGCAGACCGAGTTCGAGGTTCGCGTCGACGGTGTCGTGGCCCGCGTCCTGCAGCTGGTACGCCTGCAGTTTGTGCATCAGGCCGATGCCGCGGCCCTCGTGGCCGCGCATGTACAGGACCACGCCGCGGCCCTCGGCGGCGACCATCGCCATCGCGGCCTCGAGCTGCGGACCGCAGTCGCAGCGCAGCGAACCGAAGACGTCGCCCGTGAGGCATTCGGAGTGCACGCGGACCAGGACGTCCTCGCCCTTGCCGTCCTCACCCGAGACGTCGCCCATGACCAGTGCCACATGCTCGGCGTCGTCGTACGGGCTCGAGTAGCCGACCGCGCGGAACACGCCGTGGACGGTGGGGATCCGTGCGTCGGCGACCCGTTCGACGTGCTTCTCGTTGCGGCGACGCCACGCGATCAGGTCGGCGATGGAGATCATCGCGAGGTCGTGCTCGTCGGCGAACACGCGCAGTTCCTCGGCGTGGGCCATGTGGCCTTCGTCCTTCTGGCTGACAATCTCGCAGATCGCGCCCGCGGGCGACAGACCGGCGAGCTTCGCCAGGTCGACGGCGGCCTCGGTGTGGCCGGGGCGACGCAGCACACCACCCTCCCGGGCGCGGAGCGGCACCACGTGGCCGGGACGCGTGAAGTCGTGCGGCTGCGCAGTCTGATCGGCGAGCTTGACCATCGTGGTAGCGCGGTCGGCGGCACTGATGCCGGTGCCGACTCCCTCACGTGCGTCGACGGTGACCGTGTACGCGGTGCCGTGACGGTCCTGGTTCTGCGCGATCATCGGCGGCAGGCCGAGGCGGTCGCAGTCGGCCCCTTCGAGCGGCACGCACAGGTAACCCGACGTGTAGCGGACCATGAACGCGACGAGTTCCGGGGTCGCCTTCTCCGCGGCGAAGATCAGGTCGCCCTCGTTCTCGCGGTCCTCGTCGTCGACCACGACGACGGCTTTGCCCGCCGCGATGTCGGCGATCGCCCGTTCGATGGGGTCCAGCACCACTTCGGTGGTCTGCTCGCTCATCACTGCTGCCCTTCTGCCCGGTCGGCGCCGGTGAGACGCTCGACGTACTTCGCGATCACATCGACTTCAAGATTCACGCGGGCACCGGTCGCGGTGACGCCCAACGTGGTCTCCGACAGAGTCGTCGGAATGAGAGACACTTCGAGCCAGTCGCCGTATTCCCGATCGTGTCCGATGGCGGACACCGTCAACGAGATCCCGTCGATCGTGATCGACCCCTTCTCGACGACGTACTTGGCGAGGTCTGCGGGCACGGCCACACGGACGACGGTCCAGTTCTCGGACGGCGAGATCGAGACGACCGTCCCGACGCCGTCGACGTGGCCCTGCACGATGTGGCCGCCGAAGCGTCCACCTGCGGCCATCGCGCGTTCCAGGTTGACGTTCGCGCCCGGCCTGAGCTTGTCGAGCGAGCTGCGGCGCAGCGTCTCGGCCATGACGTCGACGGTGAACGCGCCGTCCTCCAACTCGACGACCGTGAGGCATACGCCGTTTACGGCGATCGAGTCGCCGAACGACGCGTCGCTTGTCACGAGGGGGCCGCGAATGCGGAAACGAGCGGCTTCTGCGAGGTCGTCGCGGGCGACGATCTCGCCCCGCTCCTCAACGATTCCGGTGAACACCGTCTCTCCTTTGCACAGGTGCGCTCGGGACAGACAGTGACGGCACCGTGCCGCACTGTCGTTCTCTCGTATCCGGACTATGACCGTCGGCTCTGGAATCGCACCAGAATCTGCTGACCCCGCATCGTCGCCGATGCGGGCGCTCGCGGGCTCGTCCCTGCTGGAGGGCACTACCGCCGGTGGGGACTTTCACCCCGCCCCGAGAACTACCTTCCGAAGGTAGCACGCGTCACGACGGTGCCGTGATACACGTAGGTTCACCGGCGTCAGCCGTCCCCCGAGCGAGAGGTCAACGGCATGTCCACGAACACCAATCACGACGCGTCGACGTTTCTGAAGCAGTACTGGCTGCCGATCCTGATCGGCGTTGTCGCCGTCGTGTTCATCGCCCGCAACACCGAGAACGCGCAGTTCACGGTGTTCTGGTGGAACATCGACGGCCCGCTCTGGCTGTTGCTGACGGTGGTGACCCTCGTCGGATTCGTCGGTGGATGGTTCGTCGGCCGCCGCGGCGGTCGCTGACTTGAAATCAGCGTGAGTCGGACTCCCGCGTCAGCACGACGAGCAGGTCGTCGCCGACGGTTTCCACGGCTGCTCTAGTGAAGCGGTGTGCGTCGGTCAGGCTGCCGACGGTCGCATCGTCCACCGACGACGCTCCGGCCCCGAGGATCGTCGGCGCCAGGTAGAGGTGGACCTCGTCGACGAGGCCCGCGGCGAGGAACGCGCCGGCGATCGCGGGCCCGCCTTCGACGATGACGCCCAGCGCGTCGGGCAGGGCGTCGAGCACGTCGCGCGGATCGTGCGATCGCACCTGGACGAACGGAGAGGTCCCGTCGCGCAGCTTCGCGGAGTCGGGGACCTCCCGCGATCCCATGACCACGCGTGTCGGTTGATGCGGATACAGGCTTCCGTCGGTGCGGCGCGCGGTGAGCGACGGGTCGTCGGTGAGGGCGGTCCCCGTCCCGACGACGATCGCGTCGGCGACCGACCGCTGTCGATGCGCGTGCTCGCGGGCCTGTGCCCCGGTGATCCACTGACTCGTGCCGTCGGGCGCGGCGATCCGGCCGTCCAGCGTGGACGCCAGTTTCAGCGTCACGAGCGGCCTGCCGGTGCGCTGACGATGCAGCCACTGCCGGAGCGGCCCCCGCGCGGCCGTCTCGGCGAGTACCCCGCCGGTCACGTCGACGCCTGCCGCGCGCAGGGTCGCCGCTCCGCCCGCCGCCGTCGGATTGGGGTCGGAGACCGCGTAGTGAACCTGCGAGATCCCGGCGTCGATGAGTGCCTGCGCGCACGGCCCGGTGCGGCCCGTGTGGTTGCACGGTTCGAGCGTGACGACCGCGATTCCGCCGATGGCGGCCTCGCCCGCCGCGCGCAGCGCGCCTACCTCGGCGTGCGGCCCGCCCGGCGGCTGTGTGTGACCGACGCCGACGACCAGGCCGTCGCCGTCGAGGATCACCGCGCCGACCGGCGGGTTCGGCGAACTCGTGCCGACCGCGGACTGCGACTCGACGATCGCTCGACGCATGCCGCTCTCAATCGTCGCCGCGTCGATCATGGCCGTCAGGCGTTCTCGCGGACCGCGGTGGCCTTGCGTCGCAGTTCGGCGACCCGCGCGGCGGGGTCGTCGCCGCCGTAGACGGCCGACCCGGCGACGAAGCAGTCGACGCCCGCCTCGGCGGCCTGCTCGATCGTGGAGTCGGCGATGCCGCCGTCGATCTCGACGAGCAGTCGCAGATCGCCGCGGTCGATGATCTTCCGGATCGCCCGCACCTTGTCGAGGACTTCCGGCATGAACTTCTGGCCGCCGAAGCCCGGTTCGACGCTCATGATCAGCAGGGTGTCGAAGTCGCGGAGGATCTCCACGTACGGCTCGAGCGCGGTGCCCGGCTTGAGCGCGAGACCGGCCTTGCCGCCCGCCGCACGGATGTCGCGGGCCACCGAGGTCGGGTCGTCGGTCGCTTCGGCGTGGAACGTGACGTTGTACGCACCCGCCTCCGCGTACGGCGGAGCCCAACGGCCGGGGTCGGCGATCATCAGGTGGCAGTCGAGGGGGATGTCGGTCGCCTTGAGCAGGCTCTCCACCACCGGCATTCCCAGCGTCAGGTTGGGGACGAAGTGGTTGTCCATCACGTCGACGTGCACCCAGTCGACACCGGGATCGATGTCGGACGGCCCGACGGCCGCGATCTCCGACTGCAGGTTCGCGAAGTCGGCGGACAGGATGGACGGGGCGATCATCGGTGCCGGACGGCCAGGATTGCACATGGCGACAATCCTACGAGACCCCTCATGACGCCGTGCGACGCCTCGAC
Source organism: Gordonia spumicola (assembly GCF_009932475.1). Taxonomy (GTDB): domain Bacteria; phylum Actinomycetota; class Actinomycetes; order Mycobacteriales; family Mycobacteriaceae; genus Gordonia; species Gordonia spumicola. The sequence continues at coordinate 970,917 of NZ_BJOV01000005.1, read as the reverse complement.
TCCGCTCGACGGGCGACGGGTCAGGAGCGGCGTAGGACGGCCAGGAACATGGCGTCGGTGTCGTGGCGGTGGGGCCAGAGTTGGACGTGGGGACCCCCGCCGAAGGCCGACGGCTCGTTGAGGTCGCCGGCGACGAGCGGTCGGGCGTCGACCTGCTCGATCGACGAGTCCGCGGCGAGCACTGCGTCCACGACACCGGTCGTCTCCGCCGGATGCGGCGAGCACGTCGAGTACACGACCACGCCGCCGGGACGGACCAGTCGCAGCGCCTCGGTGAGCAGTTCGGTCTGCAGCGCGACCAGCGCCGGGACCTCGCCCGGCGTCCGACGCCAGCGGGCCTCCGGACGGCGACGCAGTGAGCCGAGGCCCGAACACGGCGCGTCGACGAGCACGCGGTCGTATCCGGGCTCAAGGCCCGACGACCGGCCGTCGGCGACGTGGACGGTGACGGGCAGCCCGTCGACGACCTTCTCGATGAGCTTCGCACGATGCTCGGACACTTCCACGGCGTCCACGCGTGCCCCGTCGAGGTCGGCGAGCGAACCGAGCAGAGCGGCCTTGCCGCCGGGGCCCGCGCACAGGTCGAGCCAGCGGCCCGCGTCCTGGCCGACGTCGGCGCGCCCGAGGGCGAGGGCCACCAACTGGCTGCCCTCGTCCTGCACGCCCGCGAACCCGTCGCGGACGGCGTCGAGCTTGCCGGGGTCGCCTTCGGGCAGGTAGACGCAGTACGGGGAGTATCGGCCCTCGTCTCCCCCGCTGATGAGCGCGAGTTCTTCGCCGGTGATCTGACCTGGGCGTGCGACGAGGTGCACGATCGGACGTTCGTCGTCGGCGGCGAGCGCGGCCTGGAGTTCGCCTACCGATCCGAGGGCGTCGACGAACACCTGCGCGATCCACTTCGGGTGCGCGTACGAGAACGCGAGGTGACCGACCATGTCGTCGGCCATCGACGGAGCCAACTCGTCGATCCACAGTTGCTCGTCGCGCTGGCTCACCTTGCGCAGCACCGCGTTGACGAACCCGGCCTGCCCCATGCCGTGCTCGGCGCGGACGAGGTCGACCGACGTCGACACCGCCGCATGGGAACCGATGCGAGTCCGCAGCAGTTGATACGTGCCCAGACGGAGCACGTCGAGCAGGTCGCCATCGATCTCGGCGACGGGCCGTCCCGCGGCCGACGCGATCACCGCGTCGAGCACGCCGAGGCTGCGACACGTGCCGTACGTCAGTTCGGTGGCGAGCCCGCGGTCGCGCTCGTCGAGACGACTCTCGCGCAGCAGCCTGGGCAGAAGGAGGTTGGCGTACGCGTCGTCCTTCCGCACCGACCGCAGCACCCGCAGTGCCAGGCCGCGTGCGCCGTCGACCGGCTTGTCGCGCAACTTCTTGTCGCGCGGCCGTTCATCGCGGTTCCTGTCGTTTCGGTCATGGTCGCCACGCCTGGGCGCCGAACCCCGTCCACCACGGGTCATGCCAGTCGTCCGTTCTCGTCGGGGCGCGTGCCACGCGCCCAGTCTGCTGCGTTCATCGCCTTCTTGCCGGGAGCCTGCACGGTGCCGAGCTTCACCGCGCCCGATGCGGTGCCGACGTAGACTGCCTTCTTCGTCACTCCGAGCTGCCCGGAGTCGAGCGGACCGGGGACGGCCGGATCGTCGTCGGCCTGCGTGACGGGCCCCAGTTTGAGCCGTGTGTCGCCGAGCGCGGTCCACGCGCCGGGTGCGGGCGTGTGCGCCCGGATCGTGCGGTCAACGACGTGCGACGGCAGGTCCCATCGCACCCGAGCGTCGTCGACGGTGATCTTCGCGGCGTGGGAGACGCCCTCGGGGTCTTGCACGACCGGCGACAGCTCGCCCGCGGCGATGCCGTCGACGACGGCCTTCGTCAGCCCCGAGCCCGCGGCGGCCAGTCGCGTCAGCAGGTCGCCCGATGTGTCGGTGGTGCGGATGCGTTCGGTGAGGGTCCCGAACACCGGTCCGGTGTCCAGACCTGCCTCCAACTGGAAGACGCTGGCTCCGGTGATCTCGTCGCCCGCGGCGATCGACGCCTGCACGGGTGCGGCTCCACGCCATGCCGGAAGCAGCGAGAAGTGCAGGTTCACCCACCCGTGGACGGGCATGTCGAGGACGTCCTGCGGGATCAGGCCGCCGTAGGCGACGACGACGCCGAGGTCGGGCGCCCACCGCCGCAGGGTCTCGGCGACGTCGGGGTCGGACATCCGACGCGGTGTGATCACCTCGATGCCGTGGGCGTCGGCCACGGCCCCGACATCCGAGCGCACCACCTTGCGTCCGCGTCCCGCGGTGGCGTCCGGTCGGGTGATCACCCCGACCACCTCGTGGTCGTCGGATGCGATCAGGTCGTTCAGGGTGGGAACGGCGACGTCTGGCGTGCCTGCGAAGACGAGTCTCATGATCATCCAATCGTAGGCGGGTCGATCTGCACACGAATGCCCGCAGTGTCGTCGTGTCGAGCGTTCCGGACCACCTGCGCGGTGCGGAGAGCCTGCGCCAGGGTCCGGCCGACGGCTCGCGGCGTCCGCAGGAGCATCCGTTCCACGTCGTCGTCGCCGTCGAGCCCGGCCGGGCGACGCACACCGGCGGGCAACGGCACGGGCCCCAGCTTCTCGGCGCCCGGCGGCAGTTCGATCAGATCGCAGAATGCGTTCACCGCGGCGGCGGGACCGTCGACCGACGCCATCGTGACCGCGGGCGGGAACTTGAGATCGGCCCGCTGGTCGAGCTCGACCGCCGCGTAGCCGATCGGGTTCCACGAGATCAGCGCCTGCACCTGGGCTCCGGCGGAGTCGGCGACGATCACCACGCGGCCGCCGTCGTCCCGGGACCTGACGAGCGTCGCGATCGCCATCCACAGGCGGACGGCCTCTTCACCCGCACGCAGATCCTCTCGATCGAGCTGCGCCCACGTGTCGAGGATGACGGCCGCGCCGTACCCGCCGCGCGCTCGCGGCTGGGCTCCGGGCGTCGCCACCACCACGCGCGGACCGTCGTCGATCTCGTCGATGATCTTCGTGCCGCCGGAGGTCACGATCGGTACTCCCGGGAACGCCTTGCCGAGCTCCTCCGCGGTCCGCTTGTCGCCGACCATGAGGGCGCGGACCGCCTTGCCGCCGCACGACGGGCAGACGAACCGCAGTTCGGGGCGACCGCACCATCGGCACGTGAGGTCGCCGCGCTCGTTCATCGACACCGGACCGTTGCAGGTGCGGCACCGTGCGTGTTCTCGGCATTTCGCGCAGGCGACCGACGGCAGGTAGCCGCGGCGCGGGACGCTGAAGAGCACCGGCAGTCCGGCCTGCAGCGCCTTACGGGCCGCGATGAACGCGGTCGCCGGGATGCGTGCGGACCGGGCGAGCGGATCGCCGCCGAGCCTGCGGTCGTCCTCGGCGACACCCTCGATCAACGGGGCGGCCGCCCTGATGTCGGCGCGCGAGGCGGTCAGGTCGTGCGCCCAGCCCGACGACACGAGGGCCTGCGCCTCGGTGGTCCGCGAGTGACCGCCGATGAGCAGGGCGGTGTTCGTGGCGTGTGATCGCATGACGGCGACCTCGCGCGGATGCGGGTACGGCGCTCGTGGCTCGTCGAAACTGGAGTCGCCGTCGTCGAAGACGATCGTCAGCGCCAGGTCGACGACCGGCGCGAACACCGCGCTCCGGGTGCCGATCACCACCGACGCCTGCCCGCGCAGCACGGCGAGCCACCGGCGGTACCGTGCCGAGGGGCCGAGCCCGGCCGCGAGCGTCACGCATCCGCCCCCCAACAGCGGCGCGCACGCGGCCTCGAGACGGTCGAGGTCGCGTTGATCGGGGACGACGACGATCGCTCCCCGTCCGGCGGCGGCGACGGACGCGACGAGTTCGGCCAGACGCGTCGCCCAGTCGTCGCCGGGGAGCACCTGCCACACCGCGCGCGGATGTCTGCCGTCGACGGCGGCCCGCACGAACGACCCCGCGGTCGGGTACACGTCCCAGCCGCTCATGTCCGGCGCCGCGACCGGCGCGGCGCAGCCCTGCACGGGCGCATCCTTCTCCACCCTGGCGTGCCGCGGCGGCACCGCGAGCCGCACGACGTCCGGCATCGTCCCGGCGTACCGGTCGGCGACGGCCCGGCAGAGGTGCGCGAGTTCGTCGGTCAGCACCCGTTCGGGCGAGACCACCCGCTCGAGCCATGCGAGCTTCCCGGTGTGCTCGCTGCGGTCGAGCCGCTCGAGCAGGTACCCGTCGACGAGTCGCCCCGCGAATCGCACGCGCACCCGGACGCCCGGCTGGGCCGTGGCGTCGGACTTCTCGTCGACCAGATAGTCGAACGGCCGGTCCAGATGCGCGAGCGACAGCATCGGCAGAACGCGAGCAACGGGCCGCTGCGATGCAGCGACCCGTTGATTGCGAGTGTCAGTCGGTGAGGACACCTACAGGCCGGCGGCCTTGCGGAGTTCGTCGACGCGGTCCGTGCGCTCCCACGGCAGGTCGATGTCCGTGCGGCCGAAGTGGCCGTACGCGGCGGTCGGGCCGTAGATCGGCTGCAGCAGCTCCAAGTCGCGGACGATCGCGCCCGGACGCAGGTCGAAGACCTCGGCGATCGCCTTCTGGATGGTGCCGGGGTCGACCTTCTCGGTGCCGAACGTCTCGACGAACAGACCGACGGGTGCGGCCTTGCCGATCGCGTACGCGACCTGGACCTCGATGCGCTTCGCCAGTCCGGCCGCGACGGCGTTCTTGGCGACCCACCGCATCGCGTACGCGGCGCTGCGGTCGACCTTCGACGGGTCCTTGCCCGAGAACGCACCGCCACCGTGGCGGGCCATGCCGCCGTAGGTGTCGACGATGATCTTGCGGCCGGTCAGGCCCGCGTCACCCATCGGTCCGCCGAGGACGAAGCTGCCCGTCGGGTTCACCAGCAGGCGCGGGTTGCTCGTGTCCAATGCGACGGGGAGGTCGAGCTCGTCGAACACCGGCTGCAGGACGTTGGCACGGATGTCGGGCGCCAGCATGCCGTCGATGTCGATGTCCGCGGCGTGCTGCGTCGACACGACGACGGTGTCCAGGCGGACCGGGACGTCGCCCGCGTACTCGATGGTGACCTGGGTCTTGCCGTCGGGACGCAGGTACGGCAGCGTGCCGTTCTTGCGCACCTCGGTGAGACGGCGCGACAGGCGGTGGGCCAGCGCGATCGGCAGCGGCATCAGTTCCGGGGTCTCGTCGGTGGCGTACCCGAACATCAGACCCTGGTCGCCCGCGCCCTGCAGATCGATCTCGTCGGCGCTGGCACCGGTGCGCGCCTCGTGCGAATCGGTCAGGCCCTGAGCGATCTCGGGCGACTGGGCGCCGATCGCGACGTTGACGCCGCACGATGCTCCGTCGAAGCCCTTCGTCGACGAGTCGTAGCCGATCTCGATGATCTTCTCGCGGACGATCGTCGGGATGTCGACGTAGCCGACCGTGTTGACCTCGCCCGCGACGTGGACCTGGCCGGTCGTGACGAGCGTCTCGACCGCCACCTTGGCCTTCGGGTCCACGGCGAGCAGCGCGTCCAGGATCGAGTCGCTGATCGCGTCACAGATCTTGTCGGGGTGCCCTTCCGTCACGGACTCGCTGGTGAACAGGCGGGACGCTGAGGCGGTCATCGGTTCCTCTCGGGATGCGGTTTCGCAGGGCTGTGCCCCGCACTCTTCATCGACTGTGCCAGACGCTCGGTCAGAGGTCTGATTCGGCCGTTCGCCCACCATTCGGCACGACGGCGGCCACTTCGTCAAGGATTCTGCTCGCCATCAATGTCTTCGACCCGAACGGCAGGGCGGTCTCACGGCCGTCCGCGGTCAGCACCCAGCCGGTGTTGTCTTCGGTGCCGAACGCCTTGCCGTCGCCGACCGCGTTGACGATGAGCAGGTCACAGCCTTTTCGGCGGAGCTTGGCTCGGCCGTGATCGAGCACACCGCCGTTCTCGTCGCCGGTCTCGGCCGCGAATCCGACGATCACCGTGTCGGCACGGATCACACCGTCGTTCCGCGACCGGACGAGTCCGGCGAGGATGTCGGGGTTGGTGTCGAGCGCGATCGGCTCCGGACCGTCCGCGCCCTTCTTGATCTTCGACCCGGCGACGCTGATCGGGCGGAAATCGGCGACGGCGGCCGCCATGATGACGACGTCGGCGGCGACGGCGCGAGCCTGCATCTCGCGTTCGAGTTCGACGGCGGAGTCGATGTGCACGACGTCCACCGCGGCCGGATCGCCCGGGTCGGTCGTCGCACCGGCCACGAGCGTCACCCGCGCACCTCGCTGTGCGGCCGCCCGGGCCAGGGCGTATCCCTGCTTTCCCGAGCTGTGATTGCCCAGGTAGCGGACCGGGTCGAGCGGTTCACGGGTGCCGCCCGCGCTCACCAGGACACGGAGCCCGGCGAGGTCGTACGGCAACGCGTCCGGCCGCGCCAGCAGCAAGTCGCCGAGCAGACCGATCTCCGCGGGTTCCGGCAGACGACCGGCTCCAGTGTCGGCTCCGGTGAGACGTCCGCTCGCCGGAGTCATGACGGTGACGCCGCGCTCGCGCAGCGTGGTCACGTTGGCGACGGTCGCCGGATGCTCCCACATCTCGGTGTGCATCGCCGGGACGAACATCACCGGGCAGGTGGCGGTCAGCAGCGAGGCGGTCAGCAGATCGTCCGCGCGACCGGCGACGGCCCGCGACATCAGATCGGCGGTCGCCGGGGCGACGATCACGAGATCGGCGCGCCTGCCGAGCGCGACATGCGCCACCTCGTCGACATCGTCGAACACCTCGGTGCTCACCGGGTTGCCGGACAGCGCCTCGAAGGTGGCCTTGCCGACGAAGTTGAGCGCCGCGCGCGTCGGGATCACCCGCACGTCGTGGCCGGCCTCGGTGAAGTGCCGGATGACCGAACACACCTTGTAGGCGGCGATCCCCCCGCCCACCCCGATCAGGATGTGCGACACGTGTGCGGCCTATTCGCCTTCGGTGTGCTCGAGGAGGTCGGAGTGGATCTCACGCATCGCGATCGAGAGCGGCTTCTCCTGGACGCCCGGCTCCACCAGCGGGCCGACGTATTCGAGGATGCCCTCGGCGAGCTGGTTGTAGTAGTCGTTGATCTGACGTGCGCGCTTGGCCGCGTAGATGACCAGGGCGTACTTCGACGAGGTGCGCTCGAGCAGTTCGTCGATCGGCGGGTTCGTGATGCCAAGCGGCGTGTCGTACACGGGCTCGTCGACGATGGTCGGATCGAGATCTGTCTGAGTGCTCAAAACTTCTCCTGCGCAGTATGTTCGGCCGACCGCGATTCCGTGTGCGGCCCGACCAGCAAGTTTAGCAATTGTTCTGCCGATTCGTCGACATCGTCGTTCACGACGACGTGTCGGAACTCGTCGCGTGCGTCCATCTCGACACGCGCCGTCGCCAATCGGCGGGCGATGACCTTGTCGGTCTCGGTTCCCCGCCCGGTCAGACGAGCCACCAGCTCGTCCCAACTCGGCGGCGACAGGAACACGGTGATCGCGTCGGGAAGATGCTCGACGACGTTGCGGGCTCCGACGAGATCCACCTCGACGAGGACCGGTCGTCCGGCGTCGAGCGCCTCCTCGACAGGACCAGCGGGCGTGCCCGACCGCTGGATGCCTCCGTGGATGTCGGCCCACTCGAGCATCTCGTCGGCCTCGATCATCGCGTCGAAGGCCTCTCGGCTCACGAAGTAGTAGTCGCGACCGTGTTCCTCGCCGGGGCGGGGCTCGCGCGTCGTCGCCGACACGCTGAAGTACAGCTCGGGCAGCAGCTCGCGGAGCCGTCGGACGACGGTCGACTTGCCAACGGCCGAGGGGCCGACCAGTACAACCAGTCGGCCCCTCGGTCGGGTTCTAGATTCGGGCACGCTCAGGAGCTGAACTTCTCGAGCAGAGCCTTGCGCTGACGGTCGCCCAGGCCGCGCAGACGACGCGTCGGAGCGATCTCCAGCTCGGTCATGATCTCCTGTGCCTTGACCTTGCCGACCTTCGGCAGAGCCTCGAGGAGAGCGGACACCTTCATCTTGCCCAGGATCTCGTCGTTCTCGGCATCGGCGAGGACCTGCTTGAGGTCGGTGCCGCCGCGCTTCAGGCGCTCCTTGAGCTCGGCACGCACACGGCGGGCCTGGGCCGCCTTCTCAAGCGCGGCTGCGCGCTGCTCATCAGTCAACTGGGGAAGAGCCACGGTTCCTCCGTCTTTCGTTTTCGACAGTTCGGATTGTCCACGAGACGCTATCAGCGTCTCGTGATGGTTCGTCGCAGGGCCTGTGCCGACCCCCGGCGATCACGACGATCGTAACGCTCGTCGCTGAGACCAGCCCAAACGGTACCCCGGCGGCCCCGGACATGCCATCAACCACCCCGGGCGCGCCGCGGAAACGGCGGGTCAGTACCGTGCCTGCCATGTTCAGCGACCTTCGCACCATCGCCCGCGTCCTCCGCAACGATCTCGCGCCGCACACCGAGTCCGAGTCGGTCGTCGTCGCCGACCGTGCGCACGGGCGTCTTCGCAGGTACGGCACACCGCGGCAGCTCGACGCGGCCCGTGAGGCCGGGGCCGTTCCGGTGCTGCTCGTGCCGCCGCTCGCGGTGCCCGCGAGCTGCTACGACCTGGCGCCCGGGGCCGCCCCAGCCAACTCCGTGGTCGAATTCCTGCTGTCGACCGGGACCATCCCGTATGTCGTCGACTTCGGCGACGTCGGTTACGCAGATCGCCGTCTCGGGTTCGAGGACTACTTCGACACTTTCGTGCCCCGCGCCGTCGCCGACGCCGTCGACGACTTCCGTGCGGGCGCCGACGCCGTCGACCTGATGGGCTGGAGCCTGGGCGGAACCATCAGCATCCTCACCGCCGCCCACCGCAGGGACCTGCCGATCCGGTCGGTCATCACCGTCGGGACTCCCCTGGACTACGCGGCGATGCCGATGTACGCGGCGGCGCGGAAGGTGTTGAAGCCCACCGGCGGTCGCCCGCTCCGCGCCATCGCACGGTCGGTCGGCGTGCCCGCGGCGCTCGTGCAGCTCTCGTACCGGGCGACGAGTTGGCAGCGCGAACTGCGCAAGCCGAAGTACATCCTCGACAACATCGACGACCACGACGCACTGATCCGGATGCAGGTCATCGACCGTTTCCAGGACGCCATGCCGGGATACCCCGGCCGGGTCACCGAGCAGATGCTGGTGAACCTGGTGATCGGCAACGAGATCGCTGAGGGCGTGCTGCACCTGGGCGATCACACGGTGGACGTGCGGACGCTGACGGCTCCGGTGTTCACCGTCGGTTCCCATCGGGACGCGATCGTCAGCCACGCAGCGGCGGCCCACGGCCGCGAGCTCCTGGCGTCGTCGACACATGTGGAGTTCCACACGGTCGAGTCAAGCCATCTCGGTCTCCTCACGGGTCCCGACGCGGCCGCGCACACGTGGCCCGCCATCGCGGCGTTCCGCGACGGCCTCAACTCCCACTGACCTCCGTCGCCCCGAGCGGGACGGACGCGATCGCCGCCGTCCCCCCGCCCGGACGCGACCGCAGACGCAACGACCCGCCCGCCACTTCGAGGCGGATCGCCCGGGACGCGAGACCGAGGTGCCCCTGCGCCAACCGTGCGGACCGGGCCGCGCCGCTCGCCGCGTCGCCGATGCCGACACCGTCGTCGACGACCACGACGCGGGCCTCGCCGTCCGTCGCCTCGGCCGTCACCTCGATCGTCGTGGCGCTACTGTGACGGAGGGCGTTCGACAGCAGTTCGCGGGCCGCCGCATACAGGACTCGGTCGACCGGTGTCACCCCGTCGGGCCATGCGACCACGTCGACGACTATCGACGGTCCCGTCCCGCCCGCGGCCGACCGCGCGGCCGTCCCCAGATCCGACAATGCCGGGCCCAGCCCGTGCTCGTCGAGCACGGCGGGGTGCAGGGACGCCAGGGTCGTCCGGAGCAGGCCGGTCGCCTCGCTCAGCGCGGTGTGCACTCGCGCCAGGGACTCCTCATCGCGACGGCACTCGATGGAGTCGAGCTCCTGACGTGCGGCCAGCACGTACTGGAGGGCCCCGTCGTGCAGCGCTTCGGCCAGCTGTGCCCGTTCCCGGTCCTCGACGCCGACCAGTTCGTCGAGCAGACGCGCACGGTCGCGGGCGAGTTCCTCGATGGTCTCCACCCGCGACCGCTGCACGGCCGACAGCAGCACGCTGCCCAGCGCCAATACGGCGATGACGAAGGTGTGCAGCGCGATCGTGGACGTCGGCTCGGTCGACGTGCTCTGCGCGACCATCGCGGCCGCGAAGTACACGACGACGGACACGACACCGACCCGTGCGCAGACCGTCGGATCGAGTTGGGTCGCCGCCATCAACGGAAGCAGTGCGAAACCGTTGAGCAGGATGAACGTGGTCCACGCCGTCGCGTCGGACCGGCCCGCGATCACCGTCAGCGCGGTCAGCACGGCGGCGTCGACGAGCAGCGTCGGCCAGATCCATCGAACAGCTCGGGCCGTGCGGTCGATCCACCCGAGTCGACCGGTCACGGCCGCCCACACCGTGTAGCAGGCGACGATCGCGACGGTGGCCGTCAGATCGGCGTCGGGCGGGGCGAACAGCACCGTCAGGATCAGGAACACCACGAACAGGCCCCGGAGCACCGTCCGGATCCGGGTGCCCTTCCGGATGTGATCGACGGCGATCTCGTCGATCGCGGGCTCGGTCTGCGCCGTCATCAGTCGATGAGCTTTCGCCGCATCCCCTCGGCGACCGCCGCGGCCCGGTCGGAGACGCCCAGCTTCTCGTAGAGGCGCTGCGTATGCGTCTTGACGGTGGACGCGGCGATGAAGTGCTCGGCGGCGATCTGCGGAATCGACTGTCCGCGAGCGAAGCCGTGCAGGACTTGCGACTCGCGTTCGCTCAGCGTGATCGAGTCCTTGGCGGCGTTGGCGTGGATCTCTCCCACCAGCGCGGCCGCGAGGTCCGGCGGCATCACAGTCGATCCCTTCGCGACGGCGAGGACTGCGGCGACGATGTCGTCGCGTCCGCTCTCCTTCGACAGGTAGCCTCGGGCGCCCTCCTGCAGGGCCCGATAGACGACGGGTGCGTCGACGACCGCGGAGAGCATGAGCACCCTCGTCTCGCCGCCGTCGCGGGCCAGCGCGTGCGCGAGGTCCGTCCCGGTCAGCTCGGGCATCTGGTGGTCGACGACGGCCACGTCGGGCCGCATCTGACGGATCATGTCGAGGCCCGCGCGGCCGTCTGCGGCCTCGCCGACGACGCGGATCCGGCCGCTGTCCTGGAGCGCGCGGCGTACGCCGTCGCGGAAGAAAGGGTGATCGTCGACCACGACGACCGTCACCTGCTCAGTCATCTCGCGATGATATTCGCCGCGGTCCTCCCCCGATCGGTGGATACGCGTTTCCACCGGTGCATCCCCCGTCGCGGGGACGTTCACCGGCCTCTCCGGCGGGCAGAGTCATGGGTGTCAGACAACGACACACCACCGGCCACACGCCAGAGACGAGGAACCACCATGAACACCACCACCGCAACCACCGGGCGCCGCCTCTCCCGCAACCGCCTCGCCGCCGCGGGCGCAGCCGTCGCCATCGCCGCGGGCATCACCGCAGCCGCGGCCGTCGGAGCCGGCGCGGCCCACGCCGGCACCATGCCCATCACCCACCCCGGCGAACCGACCGTCGCCATGACGATCACCAACCACACCGACAAGACCGAACACCTCCTCGGCTCCTCGGCAGGCGGCGGCCAGTGGATCAACGCACCCCGGCACACCCTGGCCCCGTACGCCACCGAGACCGTCACCGCAGCCGCTCCCACCGGCCACGCCGAGACCGTCACCGTGAACTACCGGATCGGAGCGACCGGACCCAAGGCCGTCTACCAGATCGTCGACGCCCCGTCCGGAGCGAACACCAACGCCACCGGAACCACCGGAGACCAGTACCGGATCACCTCCACCGTCGACACCGGATATCCCACCGTCAACGCCGGATTCGACCTGTGGTGACCGCCGCCTCAGACCACGCCAGAGCCCGGCGCCCGCGACCGCGGACGCCGGGCTCGGCGCGTGTGTGGGGACGACGTCAGACGGTCAGAGCCGACTCCACCTCGTCACGAGTGGAGCGGGCCGCGACGGCCAACGCCGACCCGTCCGGACCGGCCCGCAGGATGCTCCGCGACGCGGCGGGCAGCACCCATGCCGGGTCGGCACTGTCGCCGAAGATCCCCGGCAGGTCGGCAGGGGTGGCGCCCTGTGCACCGACGCCCGGCGCCAGGATCGGGCCCGCGAGTCGGGACAGGTCCAAACCGTGCTCGCGGGTCGCTCCGACGACGAGTCCGACCGTCCCCGATCCGTCCGCGTTCACCGCGGCCGCCGCGTCGACGACCGACTGCGCGACACTCGTGCCGAAGGAGGTCACCGCCGTCTGCACTCCCTGCCCGTCGGGGTTCGATGTGCGGGCGAGTACGAACACGCCCCGGCCCGTCGCCGCGGCGAGACGGATCGTCGGGTCGAGCGCTCCGACGCCGAGATACGGCGACGCGGTGACGGCGTCACTGCACAGCGGCGACGCGTCGTCGAGCCACGCCGACGAGTACGCCGCCATCGTGGACCCGATGTCGCCCCGCTTGGCGTCGGCGAGCACCAGTGCGCCGGCCTCGCGGCAGCCCGCGATCGTCTCCTCGAGGACCGCGAAGCCCGCCGACCCGAACACCTCGAAGAACGCCACCTGGGGCTTGATCACCGCGGCGACCGGACCGAGGGCGTCGACGCAGGTCTGCGCGAACGTCCTCAACCCGTCGACCGTCACCGGCAGACCCCACTGTTCGAGGAGTTCCGCGTGCGGGTCGATGCCGACGCAGAGCCTGCCGCGATCGGCGACCGCGGCGGAGTATCTGGCGCCGAAGGTCACGCGCCCGCCCGCATCTCCGCGTGACGCCGCTGCAGCGACTGCACGCCCATCGTCTCACCGAGCGCGGCCTCGATGCCCTGCACCGCGGCGCTCGCACCCGACACGGTCGTGATGCACGGGACCGTCGCGCCGATGGCCGCCGCGCGGATCTCGTAGCCGTCCACCCGGGGACCCGACGTGCCGTACGGGGTGTTGATGATCATCGCGACGTTGTGATCCTTGATCTCGTCGATCACGGTGCGCTTGCCCTCGGCGGCCTCCGCGCCCTTGGCGACGGTGACGACCTGGATGCCGTTGCGACTCAAGACGTCTGCGGTGCCGCTCGTCGCCATGATCGTGAACCCGAGATCGGCGAGGCGCTTGATCGGGAACAGGATCGACGCCTTGTCCCGGTCGGCGACGGACACGAACACGGTGCCGGACGTCGGCAGCGCGCCGCCCGCGGCCTCCTGTGACTTCGCGAACGCCCGACCGAAGTCGCTGTCGAAGCCCATCACCTCGCCCGTCGACTTCATCTCCGGGCTGAGCAGCGAGTCGACGCCCGTGCCGTCGGCACGGCGGAACCGGTTGAACGGCAGCACGGCCTCCTTGACGGCCACCGGTGCGTTCGACGGAAGCGTCGAACCGTCGCCCTCCGCAGGCAGGATCCCTTCGGCGCGCAGCTCGGCGATCGAGCGACCGAGCATCACGCGGGCGCAGGCCTTGGCGAGCGGCACCGCGGTCGCCTTCGACACGAACGGCACCGTCCGGCTGGCGCGCGGGTTGGCCTCGAGCACGTACAGCGTGCCGTCGGCCAGCGCGTACTGCACGTTCAGGAGGCCGCGGACGCCGATGCCCTTCGCCAACGCGAGCGTCGAACGTCGGACGTCCTCGATCTGTGCGGCGCCGAGCGTGATCGGCGGCAGGGCGCACGCCGAGTCACCGGAGTGGATGCCTGCCTCCTCGATGTGCTCCATGATGCCGCCGATGTACATCTCGGTTCCGTCGAACAGCGCGTCGACGTCGATCTCGACGGCGCCCTCGAGGAAGCGGTCGACGAGGACCGGACGGTCGTCGGAGATCTCGGTGGCGCGCGAGATGTAGTCCGCGAGCGCCTGCTCGTCGTAGACGATCTCCATCCCGCGACCGCCCAGCACGTACGAGGGACGGACCAGGACCGGGTAGCCGATGCCCGCCGCGATGTCGCGGGCGCCGTCGAACGTGGTGGCCGTGCCGAACTTGGGCGCGGGCAGGCCGGCCTCGACGAGGACTCGGCCGAACTCTCCTCGATCTTCGGCGAGGTCGATTGCTTCGGGGCTCGTGCCGACGATCGGGACCCCAGCGGCCTGCAGTCGTGCGGCGAGACCGAGTGGCGTCTGCCCGCCGAGCTGGACGATGACTCCCGCGACGGTGCCCGACTCCGACTCCGCGTGGAACACCTCGAGAACGTCTTCGAAGGTCAGCGGCTCGAAGTAGAGACGGTCGGCGGTGTCGTAGTCGGTGGAGACCGTCTCCGGGTTGCAGTTGACCATGACCGTCTCGTAGCCGGCCTCACTCAGTGTGAGCGCCGCGTGCACGCACGAGTAGTCGAACTCGATGCCCTGACCGATGCGGTTGGGGCCCGATCCGAGGATCAGGACCTTCGGACGCTCGGTCTGCGGAGCCACCTCGCTGGTGGCGGCCGGATCGAGCTCGTACGAGCTGTAGTGGTACGGCGTCTTCGCCTCGAACTCGGCTGCGCAGGTGTCGACGGTCTTGTACACGGGGCGGACGCCGAGGCCGACGCGGTGCGCGCGCACCGCGTCCTCGTCGACGAGCGCGGTGTCGCCGCCCGCGACGCGCAGCGCGGCGATCTGACGGTCGGAGATGCCGTTCGACTTCGCCACCCGAAGCAGGTGCTCGTCGAGCTCGGCGGCGTCGCGGACCTCGTGGCCGATGGCGCGGACGCCGTCGATCTCGGCGAGGAACCACGGGTCGATGGCGGTGACCTCGTACAGTCTGTCGACGCTGACGCCGGCCTCGAGTGCCAGCATCAGCTTGTACATGCGGCCGTCCCGGGCGACGGCGATGTCCGCGAGCAGCGCGTCCACGTCGAGCGTCGCCGGATCGGGACGGTCGGCCTCGGTCCAGAAGCCCGCGGCCTTCGTCTCCAACGACCGCATCACCTTGCCGAACGCCTCGGCGAAGCTACGGCCGAGGCTCATCGCCTCGCCGACCGACTTCATAGTGGTGGTGAGGGTGTCGTCGGCCCCGGGGAACTTCTCGAACGCGAAGCGGGGAGCCTTGACGACCACGTAGTCGAGGCTGGGCTCGAACGCGGCGGGCGTCACCTTGGTGATGTCGTTGGTGATCTCGTCGAGCGAGTAGCCGATCGCCAGCTTGGCCGCCATCTTCGCGATCGGGTAGCCGGTGGCCTTCGACGCGAGCGCGGACGACCGCGACACGCGCGGGTTCATCTCGATGACCACGAGGCGGCCGTCCACCGGGTTCTGCGCGAACTGGATATTGCAGCCGCCGGTGTCGACACCGACTTCGCGGAGGATGGCGATCGAGAGGTCGCGCATGATCTGGTACTCGACGTCGGTGAGCGTCATGGCCGGAGCCACGGTCACCGAGTCGCCGGTGTGCACGCCGACCGGATCGACGTTCTCGATGGAGCAGATGACGACGACGTTGTCCTTGTTGTCGCGCATCAACTCCAACTCGTACTCCTTCCACCCGAGGATCGACTCCTCGATGAGCACGTTCGCGGTCGGCGAGGCCGCGAGGCCGCCACCCGCGATGCGTTCGAGGTCGGCGTCGTTGTAGGCCATGCCCGAGCCGAGGCCGCCCATCGTGAACGACGGACGCACGACGACGGGGAACCCGAGGTCGTCGACGGTCGCGCGGACCTCGTCCATCGTGAAGCAGACGGCCGAGCGAGCGCTCTCGCCGCCGACCTTGGTGACGATGTCCTTGAACATCTGACGGTCCTCGCCGCGCTGGATGGCGTCGAAGTCGGCGCCGATCAGTTCGATGTCGTACTTGCTGAGGATGCCGTGTTCGTGGAGCCCGACCGCCGCGTTGAGGGCCGTCTGGCCGCCGAGGGTCGCCAGCACCGCGTCGATCGGGTGCCCCGCCGCCGCCTCGGTCTGGATGACCTTCTCGATGTACTCGGGGCTGATCGGCTCGACGTAGGTCGCGTCGGCGAACTCGGGGTCGGTCATGATCGTGGCCGGGTTCGAGTTCACGAGGGACACGCGCAGGCCCTCGGCCTTGAGCACGCGGCACGCCTGAGTGCCCGAGTAGTCGAACTCGCATGCCTGGCCGATGACGATCGGGCCGGAGCCGATCACCAGGACGTGGGAGATGTCGGTACGACGGGGCATCAGGAACTCCTCAATGGTTCTAGATCATCTGAAAGAAGAACGGCCAATCCGGCCTTGAACGTATTGAAACTACGGGAGATATTGGACGAAACATCCATATGGGTTGCGATTGAAACCGCAACGTCCGTCTTTCGCATCGAGTCCGCGATGTATCCGTAGCGCTTCAGAAGAGGCTCCAAAGCCTCTGCGGTGCCACCACGGATAGCATCAGGGTCACGGTATTTCTTCGTCTTAATATAAGACACCGGGATCTTGGGATACGCGGCAACCACAGCCTGGGGATCGCCCAACAACCACGCCTCGAGCTCTTCGACCACGATACGGCTCAACACAACCGGATTCGACGCACCACTAGACACGGACGCCAGGCCAGAATTCTTGACAATCGATTCGATCCGATCCTTTAGCTCGCAACAATCCTCCCTATCTTCGTCAACCAGGATCACAACTCCATAACCTTGTTGCACCGCGAAAGACGAATACCCTTTGAGTCGGGCGGGGAGCTTCCTAAGTAGATCAGGCTTTCCACCGAACGGATGGATACCGAAAGTTCGGTCACCAATCAAACCAGGAGCGATCTTTTGCAGGGTCAACTCCATCGAATATTCTTCAACCAAGAACTCCACGTGGGTAATCACGGTCATCGTTCGATCAAGCCTCGAGGGTCGGCGCGCTGCAAGAAACGCTCAGACCATAGGTCACCTAAAAGTCCGCCCGAGTCAACCATGGCCGTAACTCTAGGATCATCCTTTGCACGTTCAACCCTAGTAAATCCGTCTTCACCACGACTGACTATCCACAGCTCCTCGGGGTGGAGCGCATCAACGAAATCGCGCGAGTGAGTCGTCACCATGACTTGGGAGTTGACGGTGACCGCACGCATCGATTCAGCCAACGGTCTTAGCAACGCAGGATGAAGTTGATTCTCAGGCTCTTCGATCCCGATGACCCGAGGCGGCTCTGGATCATACAAAACAGTCAGGTATGCCAACAGTTTCAGCGTTCCGTCGCTGACAAACCTCGAAATCACAGAACTCGCGAATGCACGGTCCTTCAACTGAAGAAGCAACCGCCCGTCTGCGAGAACAGTGGAAGTGACCTTCTCTAGTTGGGGAACCTGCTTACTCAGTACCTCAAAAATCTCATCGAGACGTTGCGGATGCCTCTCTTGAAGATACTGGATTACATTCGGCAGATTGTCACCGTTCCTACTCAGTCGACGCTGGGGGCCCGAGACTGGCGTAGTTCGTGTACTATCGGCCGACACGTATGAGAGATACCAACCCGAGATAAATTCGCGAAGATACTGAATTCTGGGATGGCTTCTAAATTGCCCGAGAGCTGTTACCGCCAAGAGCGTAGGCGACGCTAGCTCCTCGTGATCCTCCCGCTGGGTCGCCTCATCCCAGGTCCTGCCAATCCCCCGACTGAAAGACAATATCTCCTTAGGTCGGCCCGAACCCGGCGCAACAGTCCAGCTCAGTTTCTCCTGTTCAATAACTGGCGCACCGACCTCATCTTCGCCTACCACCAGAAGATATGTCGCGAGCCTACTTTTCCCGTCAAGCTCAGCTCGGTACTTCAGCTCAATCGACACGGGTCCATCTGAATCGACCGAACGAATCCCGGCCATTCTATTTCGCCGATCCCACGCGGGACCAATGCCGTCAGTAAACGCTTCATGTAGGAAAGCGAATACATCGAATACAGTGGACTTGCCACTACCATTCGCTCCGAGCAACACCGTGAAAGGGCTCAGTTTAGTAAAACGGACATCACGAAGAAGTCGGTAGTTCTTGACGTGTAAGGACTCGACAATGCTCGTCGGAGATGTCATCGCTACCTCCCTTCCATGGTCTGGACGAACTGGTCGAAGAGGTTGGCGGCGTCGTGGGGACCGGCCGCGGCCTCGGGGTGGTACTGGACGGAGAACACCTGGCCGGACAGCAGCGAGACGCCTTCGACGACGCCGTCGTTGGCGCACACGTGCGACACGCGCGCCCGACCGAAGTCGGTGTCGAACTCTTCGCCCGCTTCGCCTTCAATGGCGAACCCGTGGTTCTGCGAGGTGATCGCGATGCGCCCGGAAGCGGTGTCCAGGACCGGGATGTTGATTCCGCGGTGACCGAACTTGAGCTTGTAGGTGCCGCGGCCGAAGGCGCGGCCGATGATCTGGTTGCCGAAGCAGATGCCGAACGTCGGGAGTCCGGCGTCGATGACCTCGCTGGTCAGCGCGACGGCGGCGTCGGCGGTCGCCGGGTCGCCGGGTCCGTTGGAGAGGAAGAATCCGTCGGCGTTCACCGCGCGGATGTCGTCGAGCGTCGCGGACGACGGCAGGACGTGCACCTCGACGCCCCGCGAGGCGAGCATCCGCGGGGTGTTGGCCTTGATGCCCATGTCCAGTGCCGCGACCCGGAGCTTGGCCTCTCCCCCGACAGCGGGCACGACGTACGACTCGGTGGTGCTGACCTCTCCTGCGAGGTCGGCGCCCGCCATCGACGGCTGCGCCCGCACCAGGTCGAGCATCTCGTCGGTGGAGCTGAGAGCGTCGCCCGAGAAGACGCCCGCGCGCATCGAACCGACCTCCCGCAGGACGCGGACCAGGGCACGGGTGTCGATTCCGGCGATTCCGACGACGCCCTGCTCGGCGAGTTCGCTGTCGAGCGTCGTCTCCGACCGCCAGTTGGAGACTCGTCGCGTCGGGTTGCGCACCGCGTAGCCCGCCACCCAGATCCGGCCGCTCTCGTTGTCGGCGGTGTTCCACCCGGTGTTGCCGATCTGCGGGGCCGTCGCCACCACGATCTGACGGTGGTAGCTCGGGTCGGTCAGGGTCTCCTGGTACCCGGTCATCGCGGTGCAGAACACCGCCTCGCCGAGGGTGGAGCCGACCGCTCCGTACGACAGGCCGGCGAAGACCTGGCCGTTCTCCAGCACCAGTACTGCTTTGCTCATCTCTTCTACGATTCCTTCTTCTCGGGTGCCGAGGCGTCGAAGGCGGCGAACGCCTTCTCGTTGAGTTCTGTGTAGGCCGCCGTCCAGTCCGGGTAGACGGTCTTGTCGTCGCCGCGCAGACCGGAGTCGATCTCGATCCCCGAGGGCAGTGTCCACCGGACGACGAGCACGCCGTCGCGGCTCATGACCTTTCCGGCGAGCCCGTTCTCGGTGCGGACGGCGACGAGGCTCTCGCGCGGGATCCAGATCTCCGATGCGCCCTGTCGGGTCAGGAGCAGACCCGCGTCGTATTCGGTGAGTTCGGCCGACGCGCGGTCGCCCTTGTCGCCGACGGCGATCCGGTTCTGCCAGCTGGGGGCGACGGTGCTGCCGACGTACAGGCCGGTGTGCGGTCCGCGGACCGGTTCGCCCAACTCGTCCGGCGTCTCCGGGAAGGCTCCGAGTTCATCGGCCTGCCGGTCCCCGCGCTTACGCCATCCTCGCAGGGCGAGGGTCACCATCGTCAGCCAGACCGCGAGGGCTCCGACCGCGATCAGCAGGTAGTACAGCCAGTTGCTCACAGCCACGCCCCCTCGACTCCGCTCGGGGAACCGGCGGTGACTGCGCTCGGGGAACCGGCGGCATCGCTCGTTGCGCGCCGGGCGGTGACCCGACCGCGGAGGAATGTCGCCCGGACCACGCCGGGCAGGGTCATCTCCTCGTACGGTGTGTTCCGCGACTTGCTGGCGAGGCCCTCGCCCGCGACGGTCCACCGCGTGTCTGGGTCGACGATCGTCAGGTTGGCGGGTTCGCCGACCGCGATCGGACGGCCCTGATCGTCGAGGCCGACGATCTGTGCGGGACGTTCGCTCATCACCCTGGCGACGCCGCGCCAGTCGAGGAGCCCGGTGTCGACCATCGTCTCGACGATCACCGACAGCGCGGTCTCCAGTCCGAGCATGCCCGGGCGGGCCTGCGAGAACTCGCAGCACTTCTCCTGCGAGGCGTGCGGCGCGTGGTCGGTGGCGACGCAGTCGACGACGCCGTCGGCGAGCGCCCGGCGCAACGCCAGCTTGTCGCGCTCCTCGCGCAACGGCGGGTTCACCCGGTTGACGCCGTCGTACGTCTCCAGCCGGGAATCGTCGAGCAGCAGGTGATGCGGCGTCACCTCGGCGGTGATGTCGATGCCCTGGCCTCGGGCCCAGCGGAGCAGTTCGACGGTGCCCTCGGTGGACGCGTGCGCGATGTGCACGCGGGCTCCCGCGTCGCGCGCCAGGAGGGCGTCGCGGACGACGATCGACTCCTCGGCGGCCCGCGGCCACCCGGCGAGGCCGAGTCGTGCCGCCGTCGGGCCGTCGTGCGCGACGGCTCCCTCGGTGAGGCGCGGGTCCTCCGAATGCTGCGAGATGAGCACTCCCAGACCCGTCGAGTATTCGAGTGCGCGCTTCATGATCACGGGGTCGTGGACGCATTTGCCGTCGTCGCTGAACAGGCGGACCTTCGCCGCGCCCGCCGCCATCATGCCCATCTCGGCGAGCTGACGGCCTTCCAGGCCGACGGTGACGGCTCCGACGGGATGGACGTCGACGAGACCGACGTCCTGACCGAGTCGCCACACCAGATCGGTGATGGCGGCGTTGTCGGCGACCGGGGCCGTGTTCGCCATCGCGAACACGGCGGTGTAGCCGCCGCGAGCCGCGGCCCGCGAACCCGACTCGACCGTCTCGGTGTCTTCCCGGCCGGGCTCGCGCAGATGCGTGTGCAGATCGACGAAACCGGGCAGCAGGACGCCTCCGCGGCCGTCGACCGTATCCGCACCGTCGGGAGCGGTCAGTCCCGCCCCGATCTCGGTGATCTCGCCGTCGGTGACCGCGACGTCGACGGGGTCACCGTCACCGTAGGGCCGGACGTTGGTGATCAAGACCGAACCGTTCGCGGTCACGACTGCTCTCCTGACGTGGTGATCGAAGTGTGGTGCGACGCCTGTTCGTCCGCGCCCGCGAGCAGGCGGAACAGGACGGCCATGCGCACGTGCACACCGTTGCGGACCTGTTCGAGGACGGTGGCCTGCGGGGTGTCGGCGACGTCGAAGCCGATCTCCATGCCGCGCAGCATCGGGCCCGGGTGCAACAGCACCGCGTCGTCGCGGAGCATGGAGCGGCGGGCGTCCGACAGTCCGTAGCGGACCGAGTATTCGCGGGAGCTCGGGAAGAAGCCGCCGTTCATGCGCTCGGCCTGGACGCGCAGCATCATCACCGCGTCGGCGGCGGGCAGTTCGGCGTCGAGGTCGGTTGCGACGCGTACCGGCCATGTGTTCACACCGGTCGGCAGCAGTGTCGGCGGGGCGACGAGGACCACTTCCGCGCCCAGGGTCGAGAGCAGCAGCGCGTTGGACCGGGCCACCCGGGAGTGCAGGATGTCCCCGACGATCAGGACGCGTCGCCCGTCGAGTCCGCCGAGCCGCTGACGGATCGTGTAGGCGTCGAGCAACGCCTGCGTCGGATGCTCGTGCATGCCGTCGCCAGCGTTGATCACGCTCGGTCCCGTGCTGGGCACGCCGAGGATGTCGCTGCCGTCGTTGGTCCAGCGGGCGATCTGCGCTGCCGAACCCGATGCCGGATGTCGGACGATGAGCGCGTCGGCGCCGAGCGCGCGCAGCGTCTTCGCCGTGTCGCGGAGCGACTCCCCCTTGTTGACCGACGAACTCGATGCGCTCACGTTGATGACGTCGGCGCTCATCCACTTGCCCGCGACCTCGAAGGACACGCGGGTGCGGGTGGAGTTCTCGTAGAACACCGTCATCACGGTGCGGCCGCGCAGGGTGGGGAGCTTGCGGACTTCGCGTCCGGCGAGCGCCTGCTCGAAGCGCTGGGCCTCGTCGAGGATGTCGATCGCCTCGTCGCGGGTCAGGTCCGCCGTGGACAGCAGGTGCTTCATCGAAGCACCACCTCGTCGAGCCCGTCGTGTTCGGCGAGATGCACCTGGACGTCCTCGTCGCGGGCGGTCGGGATGTTCTTCCCGACGTAGTCCGCACGCAACGGGAGTTCACGATGCCCTCGGTCGACGAGCACGGCGAGTTGAACTGCCGCCGGGCGACCGAGGTCGCGCAGCGCGTCGAGGGCCGCCCGCACTGTGCGGCCGGAGAACAGGACGTCGTCCACGAGGATCACGAGCGCGCCGTCCACGCCGCCCTCGGGCACGAGGGTCCGTTCGAGCGGACGATGAGGCTTGTCGCGGAGATCGTCCCGATACAGGGTGATGTCCAGGTAACCGGTCTCGACGGTGACGCCGGAGAACTCGACGATCTTCGCCGCGAGTCGCTGCGCCAGACTGGTGCCTCTGGTGGGGATGCCGATCAGGAGCACCCGGCGCGAACCTGGTGCGTCGAGAGCGGTCTTCTCGATGACTTGATGAGCCATCCGCGCCACGGTGCGACCGACGTCTGAAGCGTCGAGCAGCACGCGCGCGGGCCCTGATTCCGGGCTGTGGGCATCATCGACCGGCGAATCCAAGCCGACCTCCTTCTCCGCCTCACTGGACGGATCGTTAAAGGAATTTCGCTTGCGTGGGCAGTCTACTCCGCCGAGGCGGCGGCGCGGACCTGAGGGGCGAGCTCGGCGACACGGCCGAGCACTCCGTTGACGAACGACGGCGACTCGTCGGTCGACAGTTCTTTGGCGAGCTTCACCGCCTCGTCGAGCACCACGTGGATGTCGACGTCGTTCGAGTACAGCAGCTCCCACACGGCCAGGCGCAGGATCGCGCGGTCGACGGCCGGGAGCCGGTGCAGCTTCCAGTTCTCCAGATGCGACGAGATCACCGCATCGATCTGGGCTGCGTCGGACGCGACTCCCTCGACGAGAGTCACGGTGTACCCGCTCATCTCGCCGACGGCGTCGTGCTCGGCGAACCATTCGCGTCGCTCGGACACGATCTGGGTCGCCGGGATCTCCTTGGCCTCGGCCTCGAAGAGGATGTCCACCGCACGCGCGCGCATGCGATGGCGACCTTTCATCTCACTCACGGATCAGTACTCGATCGTTCAGCTGTTGACGCGGCCGAGGTAGTTGCCGTCGCGCGAATCGATCTTCAGCTTGTCGCCGGTGTTGATGAACAGCGGGACGGCGATCTCGGCGCCGGTCTCGAGGGTCGCGGGCTTGGTTCCACCGGTCGAACGGTCACCCTGCAGGCCCGGATCGGTCTGTGCGACGACGAGCTCCACGGTGACCGGGAGTTCGACGTACAGCGGCTCGCCCTCGTGGGTGGCGACCTGAACGGTCATGTTCTCGAGCAGGAAGCGCGCGCCGTCGCCGACGGTCTCCGGGGTGATGTTGATCTGCTCGAACGTCTCGCCGTCCATGAAGACGAAGTCGGCGCCGTCGTTGTACAGGAAGGTCATGTCGCGACGGTCGACGGTCGCGGTCTCGACCTTGACGCCCGCGTTGAACGTCTTGTCGACGTTCTTGCCCGACAGGATGTTCTTGATCTTGGTGCGGACGAAGGCCGGTCCCTTACCGGGCTTCACGTGCTGGAACTCCAGGATCTGCCAGAGCTGGTCGTCCATCTTGAGGACGAGTCCGTTCTTGAAATCGGCGGTCGTCGCCATGAATGTTCTCCTCGCGGGTGTTCTCTACAGGACGCGGAGCGCCCGTGATGTGGTCGTCAGTGACGTCGGTCCGGCGTCGGTGACGACCAGGGTGTCCTCGATCCGCACGCCGCCGCGTCCGGGGAGGTAGATCCCAGGTTCCACGGTGACCGTTGCGCCGTCAGGCAGTGTACCGCTCGCGGCGGCCCCGATTCCCGGCGCTTCGTGTATCCGCAGGCCCACGCCGTGCCCGAGACCGTGGACGTAGTAGTCACCGTACCCCGCCTCGGCGATCACATCGCGGGCCGCGGAGTCGATTCCGGCGAGGTCGGCTCCGACCTCGAGCGCCTCACGACCGGCTCGCTGGGCGGTCAGGACGATCGCATGGATCTCGCTCTGCCAGGCCGCCGGTTCCCCCAGCACGAAGGTTCGCGTCATGTCCGAGTGATACCCGCCTGACACGGCGCCGAAATCGATCTTGACCAGGTCTCCGACGGCGAGGACGGCGTCCGTCGGACGGTGGTGCGGTACGGCCGAGCTGGCGCCCGCGGCCACGATCGTCTCGAACGCGATCGATTCGGCCCCGAGGGCGAACATCTCCCATTCCAGATCGCGTGCCACCTGACGTTCGGTGCGGCCCGCAGCGATGGCCCCTCGGCCCACCAGCGCGGCGAGCGCCGCGTCGCCGATGCGGCACGCGGACGTGATGAACTCCACTTCCCCGTCGTCCTTGGCGATGCGCAGCGCCTCCACCTCGTCGGTCGCGGTCGTCAGCGTGACACCCGTCGTCTCCGCGAGGTCGGCGAGCCGCCGATAGGCGTCGACGGTGATGACGTGGCCCTCGACCGCCACCGTTCCGGAGCCCGTCGCCCGGATCAACGCGGGCGGACAGTCACGTTCGATGAGCGCCGTCAGCCCTGGAGCCTGCTCGGCCACCTGTGTCGTGTAGCGGCCGTCCGTCGCGATGCGGTCGCCGTCACGATCGGGTCCGGCGTGGACGAGGACCGCACCGTTGCTTCCGGTGAAACCCGTCAGATAGCGGACGTTCACCAGGTCGCTGACGATGATCGCGTCCAGTCCCGCATCGCCGATGCGCCGTGCCAAGCTCGCTCGTCGCGTGTCATGAATTGCCGAAGAATGCATGTCTACATTGTTGAACATGTTCCACCCCGCTACTGTGTTCCCATGAGTTCGTGGCTACTTCGTGGCGTCGTGATGACCATCGTGCACATCGCCGCCCGCGTCATCCTCGGCGCCTTCGTCATCTCGCATCCGCTGTCGTCCCCGCTCGCCCGGTGGCTGACGATCGCCGCGTGCATCGTCATCGCCATCATCTGGGGCGGTGTCGACGGCCTCAAGGACGCGCGCGCGCACGCCGATCCCGACGACTATGAGGACCTCACCGTCCGCTGGCTGAAGGCGGGCCTGATGGCCGGCTTCCTGTCGTGCCTGGTCAGTTGGATCCTCGGCACCGTGTGGCTCAACGGCATCGGTCAGGCCAGCCTGCCGATCGAGCTGATCGCGGGCACGTCGTTCATCGCACTGCTGGTGTTCGTCCCCGCGTTCTTCGGAGCGTCCGTCGGCCGTTTCCTGATCCGTCGCGAACAGCGCAAGGCCGAGCTCGCCGCGGAAGCCGCGGCCGAAGCTCAGACTCAGCCCGCGGTCCCCGTCGCCTGATCCCCTTCCACGAACGCCGAACGGCGCCCGACCTCCCGGTCGGGCGCCGTTCTTCGTATGCGGCTGGCGTCACAGCAGGATCGGACCGCCCGCGGGCTTGCCCTTGGCAACGGCGGAGTACGCGGCGGCGATGAGCGACGGGTCGGGGGCTTCGAGGCGGCCGGGCTTCGCGAGGCCGTCGAGCACCACGAAGCGGATCATTCCCGACCGGTTCTTCTTGTCCCCCGCCATCGTCTTCAGCAGGTCGCCGAGGGCGTCCTCGTCGTACGCGGTCGGCAGTCCGACGAGTTCGAGGATTCCGCGGTGACGATCCGCGGTCTCGTCGTCGAGGCGGCCCGCCAGGCGAGCGAGTTCGGCGGCGAACACCATGCCGACGGAGATCGCGGCGCCGTGTCGCCACTTGTACTGCTCACGGCGTTCGATCGCGTGCCCGAGGGTGTGACCGTAGTTGAGGATCTCGCGGAGCGAGGACTCCTTCAGATCGGCCGACACCACGTCGGCCTTGACCTGCACCGAGCGGCGGATGAGCTCGGGCAGGACGTCGCCCGCGGGGTCGAGGGCGGCCGTCGGGTCCGCCTCGATGAGGTCGAGGATCACCGGGTCGGCGATGAAACCCGTCTTGATGACCTCGGCGAGACCCGCGACGACCTCGTTGTGCGGGACGGTCTCGAGCGTCCCGAGGTCGATCAGCACGGCGTCCGGCTCATGGAACGACCCGACGAGATTCTTGCCCGCATCGGTGTTGATGCCCGTCTTTCCGCCCACCGCGGCGTCGACCATCGCGAGGAGCGTCGTCGGAACGTGGATGACGCCGATCCCGCGCATCCACGTGGCGGCGGCGAAGCCCGCGAGGTCGGTCGCCGCTCCGCCGCCGAGGCTGATCACCTTGTCGTTGCGCATCATGCCGATGCGACCGAACACCTCCCAGCAGTACGCGGCGACCTGCAGGTCTTTGCCCTGTTCGGCGTCCGGGATCTCCAAGCGGTGCGCATCGAAGCCGCGCTCGGCGAGGAACTCACGGATCTGCTCGGCGGTCTGCTGCAGCGTCGGCTGGTAGATGATCGTCACGCGGTCGGCGCCCTCCGCCGCCGCCGCGAGGTCGGTGAGCAGCCCACGGCCGATCGTCACGTCGTACGGGTCGGCGGCGCGGACGGCGACCTTCACCGGCTCAGTCATCGGGGATCTCCTTCAGTGGGGTCAAGGTGTCGACGATCGTCGCGACGACCGTGTCGACGGGGCGGGTCGCGTCGACCGAGGCGACGGCGACGGACCGGTAATGGTCCACGCGCGATGCGAGGATCTCGCCATACCGTCCGGCCGGGTCCGGGTCGGCGAGCAGCGGACGGTCGGAGTGCGCGACTCGGGCGAAACCCGCGGCCGCGTCGATCTCCAGATAGATCACATGGTGTGCGGCGAGGGCGTCACGTATGGCCGGCACCGTCGGGGAGCCTCCGCCCAGGGCGACGACGCCCGTCGACTCGTCGAGCACGTCCCGCACCACGTCGGCCTCGATCGCGCGGAAGCCGACCTCGCCGTCGGCGGCGAAGATCTCCGGGATCGTACGGCCGCTGCGGCGTTCGATCTCGGCGTCGGTGTCGACGAACTCGACGCCGAGTCGCGCGGCGAGCGCGCGACCGACCGTCGACTTGCCAGATCCCATGAATCCGGCGAGCACGACGGCGGGTCGAACGGTCACGGGCGCGGCGGACGCGCGTCGATCACGTCCAGGTACCCGCGCAGGTTGGCTCCGGTCTCCGCCACCGAGTCGCCGCCGAACTTCTCGAGGGCGACCTGTGCGAGGACGAGCGCGACCATCGCCTCGGCGACGACACCCGCGGCCGGAACGGCGCACACGTCGCTGCGCTGATGGATGGCGCTCGCGGGCTCGCCCGTCGACATGTCGATCGTGGCGAGTGCGCGGGGCACGGTCGAGATCGGCTTCATCGCGATGCGGACGCGGACGTCCTCGCCGTTGGTCATGCCGCCTTCGAGTCCGCCGGCGCGGTTGGTCGACCGGAGCACGCCGTCGGCTCCCGGCACCATCTCGTCGTGCGCCTGGCTGCCGCGACGACGAGCGGTCTCGAAGCCGTCGCCGACCTCGACGCCCTTGATCGCCTGAATGCCCATCAGGGCGGCCGCGAGACGCGAGTCGAGGCGCACCTCACCGCTCACATGCGAGCCGAGCCCGACGGGCACACCGGTCGCGATCACCTCGACGACGCCGCCGAGCGTGTCGCCGTCTCGCTTGGCCGCTTCGATCTCGGCGATCATCGACTCCTCCGCGTCCTTGCCGAACGCGCGGACGGGACTGGCGTCGATCGCTTCGAGATCGGACGGTGCAGGCGACGGGCCCGAGTAGGGCTCGCTGTCGCCGATCGAGACGATGTGCGACACGATCTCGACGCCGAGGACCTGCTTGAGGAAGTTACGGGCGACGGTGCCCGCGGTCACGCGCGCCGCTGTCTCGCGGGCACTCGCGCGCTCGAGGATCGGACGCGCGTCGTCGAAGCCGTACTTGAGCATGCCCGAGTAGTCGGCGTGACCGGGGCGGGGACGCGTCAGTGCCGCATTGCGCGCGCTTCCCGCCAACTCGTCCTCATCGACGGGGTCGGCCGACATGACCTTCTCCCACTTGGGCCACTCGGTGTTGCCGATCTCGACGGCGATCGGGCCGCCGAGCGTCTTGCCGTGACGGACGCCGCCGATCACGGTGACCTCGTCGGCCTCGAACTTCATACGCGCGCCGCGGCCGTAGCCGAGGCGACGACGAGCGAGTTGTTCGGCGATGTCGGCGGTGGTGATCTCCACCCCCGCCACCATGCCTTCGACCATTGCCACCAGGGCAGGTCCGTGCGATTCTCCGGCAGTTATCCAACGCAACACGCGTCAATTGTTCCAGAAGCCGCCACGGAGTCGATGACCAGCCATGCCAACGTCGTCGACACGAGCGCCGGACCGTGCACGACCACCGTCCTCCGACGGACCGCCAGCACGCATCCGGTGATGACCGCGGAGCCGACGACGACGGCCGCGGCCGACGCCGGATCGGCCAGCACTCCCCCGCACACGACGGCCAGCTTCACGTCCGCGCCGCCGCACAGGCGTCGAGCGAACGCGATCAGATACGGTGCGGCGCACACCGCCGCGCCCCACGCCACCGCGGGCTCCAGCGTCGCGAGCACCGCGACGACGCCGATCGCGGGGAGCGTCACAGTGTTCGGGATCCGCCCGGTCCGGGCGTCGCTGACCGCGCACCACACGAGCACCACGATCAATCCCCCGACGACCATGCGCCCAAGCATCGCCCGAAACGTCGAATCCGACCAGCACGAATTCCACAGGCAGGTTCCATTTCGACTCGGCCCGGTGGTTCCTGAGCTTGTCGAAGGGCTCAACCATCGATGCGAGGGACCGCTCCCACGGTGGTTGAGCCGACACCGAGGCGCCGGCCGAGGAGTCGAGTCGAAACCGCGCGACGAGCGCGGCGAGTCAGAGGGTGACGCCGACCGCCGCCGCCATCGCCGCCTTCGGCGCCGGGAGCCCGGTGAACTGCTCCACCTGGCTGTACGCCTGGTTCAGGAGCATCACGATGCCGCCGACGACGACACCACCCGCGGCGTCGACTGCGGCGGCGAGCGGCGTCGGCCACGGGTCGTAGATGACGTCGACGACACGACGGGACACGGCGACGGCGTCGGCGATCCCGGCGGCACCCGCCGCCGGGACGGTCGAGATCGTCACATCGGCCTCACCGCACACGGTGCGAACCGCGGCGACGGAGCCGAAGTCGACGACCCGCGCGCTCACCGAGAGTCGGTCGGCGAGGTCGAGGACGCCCTCCGCACGGCCCGCGTCACGGGCGACGACGGCGACGTCGGTGACGCCCGCGTCGGCGAGTGCCGCGAGGGCGGGCAGCGCCGTCCCGCCCGCGCCGACGATCACCGCACGCGTCGCCGAGTCCGGCAGGCCGACCTCGGTCAAGGCTCCGGCGACGCCGTCGACGTCGGTGCAGTCTGCCCGCCACCCGTCCGCGGTCCGGACCAGTGTGTTCGCCGAGCCGATCAGGTCGGCGCGCGTCGTCCGGACGTCCGCGAAGGCGAGCGCGGCCAACTTGCACGGCATCGTCACCGAGAAGCCGATCCAGTCGGGTCCGGCGTCCCCCACCCGAGCCGGGAGCTGGTCGGCCGTCGTCTCGACGGCCTCGTACGTCCATCCGTCGAGCCCGAGGGCGGCGTAGGCCGCCCGGTGCAGGTCGGGTGAGCGGGAGTGCCCGACCGGCGAACCGAGGACCGCGGCCCTACTCACAACCGACCGTGAGGAACTTGTTGCGGCACGCCACCTGACGGTTCTTCTTGTGCTGCGCGAACGTCTTGGCGAACAGCGTCGTGCCCTCCTTGTCGACGGTCACGAAGTACACCCAGTCGCCGGGAGTGGGATTCTCGGTGGCGGCGAGCGCACGCTCGCCGACGGCGCCGATCGGCGTGAGCGGCAGGCCGTCGTGCTGATAGGTGTTCCACTTGTTGTCGGCGAGGTACGACTCGCCGTGCACATCGATGTCGGCGACGTCCGCGGTGTAGTTGACTGTCGAATCCATCTGCAGGCGGATGTTCTGGGCCAGCCGGTTGACGATCACGCGGGCGACCTTCGGGAAGTCGTCCTCGTGCTGTGCTTCGGCCTCGACGATCGACGCGATGGTCAACTCGTCGTACGGCGACTTACCCGCATCGTTGCCGCTGAGCAGTCCCCACGCGGTGAATCGGCTGACGCTGCGGGTGATCAGGTCTTTGAGGATGGCGCGCGCGTCGAGTCTCGGGTCGATGTCCTCCCACGCTCCGGAGGCGATGAGCCCCTCGATGCGCCGATGATCGCCGGTCAGCTCTTTGACCTTGGCCGTCGCCCAGTCGGGCACGCCCAACTGTTCGGGCGTCGAGTTCGCGGCGGCATCCTTGAGCTGGTCGACGGTCACGCCGTACTGCTTGTCGTCGGTGCTGAACGTGGTGGCCTTCGAGATCATCTGGAAGATGCCGGGGCGGGTGGTCCCGTCGGAGCTCTTCTTCGAGTCGAGTGTGAGGCCCTCGGGGACGACGAACCGTCCGACGCGGCGGTCGTCGCCGGACATCATCTCCAGCGCGGCCTTGGCGGAGATGCCCTTCGGCAGTTCGTAGAAGCCCGCAGACACTCCGGCTCCGCCCTCGGCTGCGTCGACGAAGGCCCGCTGGCTCCCGACCACGCCCGCGTCGGTCAGCGTCTGGCCGACGTCGCGGATCGCCGCGTCGGCCGGCACCTCGACCAGCACCGAACCGGAGCCGGTCGTACTGCTGTAGTCGGTCTGCGATTCGAACACGCCCAACCACTTGAGTCCGAGTCCGCCGAGCACCAGCACGGCGACCAGGATCACGCCCGCGATGGCGAAGAGCAGTCTGCGGCTCTTCTTCCGCGCGGGCATCGCCCCGCCGTGCACCGGGATCTCGCCGGTGTCGGAGTCGTCATCGTCGACGGCGTCGAGGATGTCGGGAGCGGAGACGGGCGTGGCCTGGACCGTCGGTTCGGTGAACGGCTCGACCGGGGCCGCGGCGACAGTCGTCTCGTCGACGACGGGCTCGGCTTGCGGCTGCCGCGGGTACACCGGCGCTGTGGACTGGTGCTGGGGCGCGGCGGGCTCGGCGACGGGGGCCTGCGGCTCGGGCTGCGGAACCGGGGCCTGCGGTACCGGAGGCTGCGGGACCGCCTGCCGGGCGGGCTCGTCGCGGTAGAACGGCTCGGTGTCAGCTCCGGCGGGCGACGAGTACAACGCGTCGTCAACCCTGGCGGGCTCGGCGTGCCTGCCGGGCGTTTCGACGTGCCTCGTCACCGGTTCCGTGAACCGCATCATCGGCTCGGCCGATGCGGGCTCATCGCGGTAGCGGACCTCGAAGTACGAGGGCGGCGCGCCGTGCTGCGGTTCCGGCGTCCGGTACTCGATCGTGGGATCGGGCAGTTCGCTCTGCACTCGGATGATCGGGATGTTGCCGGTGGTCGTCGGATCGCCCGGACCGCGCCGACGACGACGCCGGTTGCCCTCTTGAACGCCGGACGAGTCGGGGAAGAAACGACGCGGATCGGCGTCGCCCGGTGGCGCCGCGCTCGAGTGGCGGGGCCGTGCGTCGTCCCCCTCGCGGGGCGTACGGTCCTGGTCAGTCACGTCGGTCGATCCTCCTCATCGGCGGCACGCGTCAGCGACGCGCGTCCAGCCATCCCTGCAGAATAGCCACCGCGGCGGCTTGGTCGACGACGGCGCGCGCATTCTTCGCCTTCACTCCACTGGCGCGCAGCGCGGTCGTCGCGGTGACGGTCGTCAATCGTTCGTCGTGGTACTCGATCGGAACGTCGGGCATTCCGGAACGGCCGGTCAGGGCCGCGGCGAGCCGGTCCCCGAACGCCCGCGCGGCGTCGACGGCCGGACCGTCGGTGTTCCGCAACGTCCGCGGCAGCCCGACGATCACCCCGATCGCCTCGTACTCGTCGATGATCGCGACCACACGTTCGACGTCCCCGTCGTGCTTCGTGCGCTGCACCGTCTCGACCGGGGTGGCGAG
Source organism: Gordonia spumicola (assembly GCF_009932475.1). Taxonomy (GTDB): domain Bacteria; phylum Actinomycetota; class Actinomycetes; order Mycobacteriales; family Mycobacteriaceae; genus Gordonia; species Gordonia spumicola. Next base: position 938,873 of record NZ_BJOV01000005.1, on the reverse strand, counting down.
GATCCCGTCGGGATCGCACACGGCGACCCCGACGCGGACGCTTCCCACGTCGATCGCCACTCGCCGCCCTCGCGGCGTGATCATCGGCCCCCGACGACGTCGCGCAGTCGCGTCAGGGCGGCGTCGACTCCCGCCGCGTCGGTGCCCGACCCCTGCGCGAGGTCGGGCTTGCCGCCCCCGCGACCGGCGACGAGCGGTGCGATCTCCTTGACCACGTCGCCTGCCTTGATGCCCGCGGCGCGTGCGGAGTCGGTGGTCCCGACGGCGAACGGCACCTTGTCGCCGTCGGCGGAGAACAGCGCGACGACGGCGTTGCGGTCGGCGACGCGCCCGCGCAGGTCGGTGACCAGCGTGCGGAGCCCGTTGGCGTCCACGCCGTCGGCGACGCGTCCGGCCACGACGAGGGTGTCGCCGACGGTCTGCGCCGTGTCGATCAGGCCGGACACGGCGGCCCGCGCCTGCTCTGCCTTGAGCGCCTCGAGCGCCTTCTCCGCGTCACGCAGCTTGCTGACGAGCTGATCGACGCGTCCCGGAACCTGCTCGGACGGCACCTTGAGCGTCGAGGCGAGCCCGGCCATCAGCGCCCGCTCCCGCGACAGGTACCGGAACGAGTCCATCCCGACGTAGGCCTCGACGCGTCGGACGCCCGAGCCGACCGACGACTCGCCGATCACCGTGATCGGGCCGATCTGCGCCGAGCTGCCGACATGCGTTCCGCCGCACAGTTCCATCGAGAAGGGTCCGCCGATCTCGACCACGCGCACGCGGTCGCCGTAGTTCTCGCCGAAGAGCGCCATCGCGCCCATCGCCTTGGCCTTGTCGAGGTCCGTCTCGAACGTGTTGACTCCGAAGTTGGCCTCGACGGCCTCGTTGCTTATCTGTTCGATCTCGGCGCGCTGGGAGTCGGTGAGTCCGCTCGCCGAATGGAAGTCGAAGCGCAGGTATCCCGGGCGGTTCAGCGACCCGGCCTGGGTCGCCGTCGGGCCGAGCACCTGGCGGAGCGCCGCGCCGACCATGTGGGTGCCGGAGTGCCCCTGGGTGGCTCCGTGTCGCCATGCGGCGTCAACGCTCGCGAGGACGTCGGAGCCCTCGACGATCTCGCCCTCGTCGACGACGACGCGGTGCAGCCACACCTGCTTGCCGACCTTCTGCACGTCCTTCACGGACAGTCGGACGCCGTCGGAGGTGGTGATCACGCCCTGATCGGCCATCTGGCCGCCGGATTCGGCGTACAGCGGGCTGCGGTCGAGGATCACTTCGAGCTCGGTGCCTGGCGTCGCGGACCGGACCCGTTCGCCGCCGGACACCAACCCGAGCACGCGCGCCTCCGAGACGAGCTCGTCGAAACCGGTGAACACCGTCGGGCCGCGGTCGAGGAACTCGCGGTACACGGTCTGGTCCGCGTGCGACGACTTGCGCGAGGTGGCGTCCGCCTTCGCGCGGCGACGCTGCTCGGCCATCAGTTCGGTGAACCCGTCGCGGTCCACCTCGAGGCCGGCCTCGGCGGCCATCTCCAGGGTGAGGTCGATCGGGAAGCCGTAGGTGTCGTGCAGCGCGAACGCGTCGTCGCCGCTGATCCGCGACTTGCCGGACGCCTTGGTGGCGTCGGCGGCCTCCGAGAACAGCTTGGAGCCCGCGGACAGCGTCTTCGCGAACGCGGTCTCCTCGGCGACGGCCACCGTCACGATGTGGGCGCGCTTCTCGGCGAGCTCGGGGTACGAGGGGCTCATCAGATCGACGACGGCCTCCACGATGCGCCCCATCGTCGGATCCGATGCGCCCAGCAGACGAACGGACCGCACCACCCGACGCAGCAGGCGGCGCAGCACGTAGCCGCGGCCGTCGTTGGACGGGACGACGCCGTCGCCGATCAGCATGACCGCGGTGCGGGCGTGGTCGGCGATCACGCGGAAGCGGACGTCGTCGTCGTGATCACCCGCGCCGTAGCCCCGGCCGGTGAGCTGCGCGGCGAGGTCGATGATCGGACGGCACAGGTCGGTCTCGTAGACGTTGTCGACGCCCTGCAGAATGCATGCGACACGCTCGACGCCCATGCCGGTGTCGATGTTCTTCTTCGGCAGCGGCCCGAGGATCTCGTAGCCGTCCTTGCCGCCGCCCTCGCCGCGGACGTTCTGCATGAAGACGAGATTCCAGATCTCGATGTACCGGTCCTCGTCGGCCTCCGGGCCGCCCTCGACGCCGTAGGCCGGACCGCGGTCGTAGAAGATCTCCGAGCACGGCCCGCACGGGCCCGGGACGCCCATCGACCAGTAGTTGTCCTTGAGGCCGCGCCGCTGAATGCGCTCGGCAGGCACGCCGATCTCGTCGCGCCAGATGGCCTCGGCCTCGTCGTCGTCGAGGTAGACGGTGGGCCACAGGCGCGTCGGGTCGATGCCGTAGCCGCCGTCGTCGACGGGGTCGGTCAGCAGCGTCCACGCGAACTGGATGGCCTCGCGCTTGAAGTAGTCGCCGAACGAGAAGTTGCCCGCCATCTGGAAGAACGTGTTGTGGCGGGTCGTGATGCCGACCTCTTCGATGTCCAGGGTGCGGACGCACTTCTGCACGCTCGTCGCCCGATCGTAGGGCGGGGTCTGATCACCGAGGAAGTACGGCTTGAACGGCACCATTCCCGCGTTCACGAACAGCAGATTCGGATCGTCGAGGATCAGCGAGGCGCTGGGAACCTCGGTGTGTCCGGCCCGGATGAAGTGATCCAGGAAACGCTTCCGGATGTCATGCGTCTGCACTGCGGTGATGTCCTTCGTTGAAGTCTGGTGATCCGGTGGAGAGTTTACCGGTCTGTGACAAGCGGGCCGACCACCGCACACGTCATCGACGACGCGAACGCCCGGCGAGTCCGCGCACGATCGAGCGGAGCCTGCCGACACGCGGGCCGAGTTCACGCTCGAAACCGTGGTCCGTCGGAACGTAGTAGTCGACGCCTACCAGCGTGTCCGGGGCGTACTGCTGCGCGAGGACGCCGTCGGGGTGCTCGTGTGGGAACTTGTAGCCGACCGCGTTGCCGAGCTTCTTCGCTCCCGCGTAGTGGCCGTCGCGCAGGTGTGACGGAACCGCCCCGGCGCGGCCCGCTGAGATGTCGCTCATCGCCGCGCCGAGCGCGGACGTCACCGATCCCGACTTCGGGGCGGTCGCGATGTGGATCGTCGCCTGCGCCAGCGCGAGCTTGGCTTCGGGCATCCCGACGAGCTGCACCACCTGCGCCGCCGCGACCGCGGTCGCCAGCGCCGTCGGGTCGGCCATGCCGACGTCTTCACTTGCGTGGATCATCAGCCTGCGGGCGATGAACCGCGGGTCCTCCCCCGCGCTGATCATCCGGGCGAGGTAGTGCAGTGCGGCGTCGACGTCCGAGCCGCGCATCGACTTGATGAACGCGCTGGTCACGTCGTAGTGCTGGTCGCCCGCGCGGTCGTAGCGGACCGCGGCCCGGTCGATGGCCGCCTCGACGTCGGCGACCGCGATCGTCGCACCGTCCGAGCCGTCGGCGCTCGCCTCCAGCGCGGTCAGCGCGCGACGGGCGTCCCCTCCGGCGACGGCGACGAGGTGGTCGAGGGCCTCGTCGGACAGTTCGACCGCCCCGTCGAGCCCACGAGGATCGGCGACGGCCCTGGTCAGGACCGTCTTGACGTCGTCGTCGGTCAGTGAGCGCAACTGCAGCACCAGCGACCGCGACAGCAGCGGCGCCACCACCGAGAACGACGGGTTCTCCGTCGTCGCCGCCACCAGCAGGACGATCCGGTTCTCGACGGCGTCGAGCAACGCGTCCTGCTGGGTCTTGGAGAATCGATGGACCTCGTCGATGAACAGGACGGTCTGCTGTCCCTGGATGAGGCGTCGACGTGCGACGTCGATCACCGCGCGGACCTCTTTGACGCCTGCGGACAGCGCCGACAACGCCTCGAAACTCCCGCCGGTCGCCTGACTGATCAGCGACGCCATCGTCGTCTTGCCCGTGCCTGGCGGCCCGTACAGCAGCACCGACGATCCGCCGGAACCCGCGATCAGTCTCCGCAGCGGCGACCGTTCACCGAGCAGGTGGTCCTGCCCGACGACCTCGTCGAGCGATGCGGGCCGCATGCGGACGGCGAGCGGGGCCGACGGGGACGGCATCACCGGGCTCGACCGCTGAGCCGTCCCGATGTCGTCGAAGAGATCTCCCGAATCCGACATGGGCGGGGTCACTCGAACCAGAGTCGCTGCAGCGCCCGTCCGACGTCGCCCGCCACGTCGCGCACGACGGCGTCGTGCGACATGCGCGCGAGATCGGCCCATCGGGCGGTCACCACGCGCGGATCGGCGGTGTGCAGCGCCCAGTCGTGACCGGACGTGTCCGATTCGAGGATCCAGTACGTGCCGAGCCACACCCACAGGGTGCGCGCCGTCGACAGCAGCGAACGGAGCGTCCGGTCGTCGGCGAGCGCGGGCCACAGCGCGGCGACCTCCGATCGCCACGCGTCGGCGAGTGCGGTCTCCAGTTCGGCGACTCGGTCCGACGCCGGACCGGACAACGCTGACGGGAACGTCGTCAACGCGTACGCGACGTCGAGCGTCGCGTCCCGGAACGCGCCCCACTCGTAGTCCATGAACTGGACTCCGTCGTAGTTGATGAGGATGTTCTCGGGTCCGACGTCCGACGTGCTGAACGCCCGGAACCGGCCGTCGTCGAACAGTGCCAGTCCAGCGTCGAGGACGGCGCGGAACTCGTCGGGGACCGTGACCCCGATCTCGTCGGCGACGTCGTCGGTGCGCCGGACGGCTTCGCCCGCCTGCGCGTCGATGCCGGACGAGCAGATCGGGGCCGTCCGCTTGCGGTCGCCGCGGCGTCCGCTGACTCGGAGCAGGGTGTCGAAGTCGTCTTCGCCGCCGAAGGTGGCCGCGTGCATCCGACCGAGCGCCTGCCCCCAGGCGCTCACGCCGCGGCGGACCTCGTCGACGTCGGTCGAGGCCAGCAGGTCGGGCATCCGCCGTCCGTCGCCGAGGTCGGTGAGGACGAGGATCCGACTGTCCAAGTCGGACGCGAGGAGTTGCGGTCCGGGCCGGGACGACGACGGCAGCGCTGTCGCGTACCGGTACGACGCGATCTCGCGGAGCACCTGGTCGGCCGACGAATGGTCGTCGAACGCCTTGACGACGACGGTGCGGTCGATCGACAGCGGGTTGTCGGCGACCCGGACGCGCAGCACGGTGCTGCGGCCCGAGCCGCCGAGGTCCTCGGGGTCGTCGACGCGGACTCGGCTGCCTGCCCGCCGCGTCAGGACGTCCTGAGCGGTGTCGAGCACCGAATCGATTCGGTCATGTGCCACTACGGTCATGGACACTCAGGCGGACGCCTGTCCCTCTCCGGCCGCATCGGCGGCCTTGGCTGCGGGTTTGGCGTCGATGCCCGACTCCTTGCGCTGCTCCGGCGTGATGGCGGCGGGCGCATCGGTGAGCGGGTCGATGCCGCCGCCCGACTTCGGGAACGCGATGACCTCGCGGATGGACGACTCACCCGCGAGCAGCGAGGTGATGCGGTCCCAGCCGAACGCGATGCCGCCGTGCGGCGGTGCGCCGTAGGCGAAGGCGTCGAGCAGGAAGCCGAACTTCTCCTGCGCCTCCTCTTCGCCGATGCCCATGATCTTGAAGACGCGTTCCTGCACGTCGCGGCGATGGATGCGGATCGAGCCGCCGCCGATCTCGTTGCCGTTGCAGACGATGTCGTACGCGTAGGCGACGGCCGCGCCGGGGTCGGCCTCGAGGTTGTCGAGGCATTCCGGCTTGGGCGAGGTGAACGCGTGGTGCACGGCGGTCCAGGCTCCGGAGCCGACCGCGACGTCGCCCGCCTCGACGGCGTCGCCGGTCGGCTCGAACATCGGGGCGTCGACGACCCAGGTGAAGGCCCAGTCGCCGTCCTTGATGAGGTCGAGCTTGCGGGCGATCTCGCCGCGCGCCGCTCCGAGGAGTGCACGCATCTGCTTGGTCGGGCCGGCCGCGAAGAAGATGCAGTCGCCGGGCTTCGCGCCGACGTGGGCGGCGATGCCCTCGCGCTCGGCGTCGGAGATGTTCTTGGCGACCGGGCCGGTCAGGGTGCCGTCCTCCTGGACGAGGACGTAGGCGAGGCCCTTGGCTCCGCGCTGCTTGGCCCATTCCTGCCAGGCGTCGAGCTGGCGGCGCGGCTGCGACGCCCCGCCCGCCATGACGACCGCGCCGACGTACGGGGCCTGGAACACGCGGAACGGCGACTGGGCGAAGAACTCGGTGCATTCGACGAGTTCGATGTCGAACCGCAGGTCGGGCTTGTCGCTGCCGTAGCGCCGCATGGCGTCGGCGTAGGTGATGCGCGGGATCGGGGCGGTGATCTCGTAGCCGATCAGCTTCCACAGCGAGGTCAGGATCTCCTCGGCGAGCGCGATCACGTCGTCTTCGTCGACGAAGCTCATCTCGATGTCGAGCTGGGTGAACTCCGGCTGACGGTCGGCGCGGAAGTCTTCGTCGCGGTAGCAGCGCGCGATCTGGTAGTAGCGCTCCATGCCCGCGACCATCAGGAGCTGCTTGAACAGCTGGGGGCTCTGCGGGAGGGCGTAGAACGTGCCCGGCTGCAGGCGTGCGGGGACCAGGAAGTCGCGGGCGCCTTCGGGCGTCGACCGGGTGAGGGTCGGGGTCTCGATCTCGACGAAGTCGTGCGAGCCGAGGACCTCGCGGGCCGCGGCGCTGACCTTGGAGCGCAGGCGGATCGCCTTCGCGGGGCCTTCGCGGCGCAGGTCGAGATAGCGGTGGCGCAGGCGTGCTTCTTCTCCCGGCTGCTCGTCGAGCTGGAACGGCAGCGGGGCCGACTCGTTGAGGACGACGAGTTCGGTCGCGTTAAGTTCGATCGCTCCGGACTGCAGGGCCGGGTTCTCACTGCCCTCGGGACGCTCTTCGACGATGCCGGTGACCTTGACGCAGTATTCGGCGCGGAGTCGGTGCGCGGCTTCGGCGACCTCGTCGTCGCGGAACACGACCTGCACGAGGCCGGACGAGTCGCGGAGGTCGATGAAGACGACGCCGCCGTGATCGCGACGACGCGCGACCCAACCGGTGACGGTGACGGTCTGCGAGGCGTCCTCGCGGCGCAACGATCCGGCGAAATGCGTGCGGAGCACTGGGTTCCTTCCATATGCGCAGCACCACGTGCTGCCAGGATTGACTACTGTTCGGCCAATTCTACGTTTCGCCATCGACATGGCGACACCCGGCATGCGGGCGCGGCTACTGTTGTCGCATGACTTTTCAGGGCAGCGGACCGCTCGACACCAGTGACGTGTCGGCAGGCGGGTCCGGCGGGGGCGGCGGTTTCGGCGGCGGCAAGTTGGCGCTGGGCGGCGGAGCCGGTGTGATCGTCGCGATCCTCGCCCTGCTCTTCGGAATCAACCCGGGCGACATCATGGGCGGCGGCTCGGATCAGAACCAGAACCAGCAGGCCGCTCCCGGGCAGAACGGCTCGGTCGGAGGCGACACCGCGGAGCTGGACGCCCACATCCGTTCGTGCACCGTCGAGAAGGCCAACACCGACGACACCTGCCGGATCGTCGCGACCACCGTCAGCCTCAACAAGGTGTGGGCGTCGCAGATGCAGGGCTACACGAAGCCGAAGACGAAGATCTTCAGCGGCGACATCACGACGGGTTGCGGGGCCGCGTCGTCGGCGATGGGTCCGTTCTACTGCCCCGCCGACCGGACCGCGTACTTCGATCCGTCGTTCTTCGCCGATCTCAAGCGCATGGGCGGGTCGGACGGTCCCCTCGCTCAGGAGTACGTCGTCGCCCACGAGTACGGGCATCACGTCGAGAACCTGACAGGTGTCCTCGCCAAGGGCCAGCGGATGGGCAACGACGGATCGCGCCGCATCGAACTGCAGGCCGACTGCCTCGCGGGCGTCTGGGCCTACCACGCCGACAAGGGTCCGGACGCCATGTTGAAGCCGCTGACGGACGAGCAGATCGCGACGGTCATCCAATCGGCGAAAGCCATCGGCGACGACACCATCCAGGGCTCGCGCAGCAACCCCGAGGGCTGGACTCACGGCTCCGCCGCCCAGCGTCAGCGCTGGTTCAAGATCGGCTACGACGGCGGCAAACCCTCCCGCTGCGACACCTTCGCCACCAACGACCTGTAGACGCTCACTTCGTCAACAAACGCTCACGTCATCGACATCCGCTCACCTCGGGAGGGGAGCGAACGTCGTTGACGTGAGCGTTTGTCGTCAGACGCGGATACCCAGCACCTCGTAGCGCTCTCGCAGCATCGGCACCATGTGATTGCCACGCAAGTCGGCCCACACCCAACGTCGGACGTCCAGACCCAGGTCACGCAGGCGATCCTCGCGGATCTTCTCCCGGATGACGACGTTCTCCGGCTCCTCGCCGCGCCGCATTCCGCGGCGATACTTGACGAGACCGTCGAACTCCCCGACGAACCGTCCGTCGATGCCAAAGTCGCACCGGGCGAGCGAACCGTCGCGCAGCGTGTATTCGACCTGCAGATCGGGAATCGGCAGGTCGGCGTCGATCATCTGCGCTCTACTCCACGACTCCCCCGGCGATTCCGCGCGTCCGTCGGCGAAACCCAACGCACGACGGGCCACCCCGACGCCCTTTCGGTTCTTGACCAGCAGTGCGCTCAGTGCGTCGAGTTCGCACGCGGCCCGAAGCGCCGCGTCGAATACGGTGAGTGCCTGCGGGAACCTCCCGGCGAGCGCGATGTCGGCGGCCGTCCGGGCCAGGCTGGTCACGAGGAGTCCGTCCACCTCGACGACGTCGCCCGGACCGAACGCACTGCCATGAATCACTCGCGTGGGCCGGCGTGATCCGCCGGATTCGCGGCCCGTCGTCACATGAACGTGTCGATGATCCGGATAGAGGAGCCGCAGCCCGTGGACCGCGGCAGCCGACTCATGACTCAGCACAGGCGAACCCGGAGCCGTCGCGGCCGCAACGCAGACAAATCTATACAGTTCGTCCCGCTCATCGTCCGCGAGATCGATCGTCGATTGCGGGACGTACCGTCCTCGGCCGACGATCACCAAGACTCCCGCATGCACAGCGGCAGCGATCTGACGCTCAGAGAAGCCGTGAGCGAGCGCAGCGTCTCTGTTGACGATTCCGTACTTGTCTGTCGGCCACATGGGCTGAGTCAAGCGCGTTTCGCCTGATTCGTCACCTGCGTTGTCCACAGGCTGAAGAACGCTCATTTCGTCGACGTTCGCTCCCCTCGGGAGGTGAGCGAACGTCGACGAGATGAGCGAACTCAGATGTCGAGCACCGAGAGGACTTCGGCGAGGGCGTCGTCGAGGGCGACCTTGCGTTGGTCGCCGGTGGTGAGGTCTTTGAGTTCGATGGTGCGGTCGTCGAGTTCACGGTCGCCGAGGACGAGGGCGAGGCGGGCGCCGGAGCGGTCGGCGGCCTTCATGGCGCCCTTGAGGGCGCGGTCGCCGTAGGCGAGATCGACCTTCACGCCCGCGTCGCGCAGGCGACCCGCGAGGGCGACGAGCTCTGCCTTGGCCGCGGAGCCCATCGGGACGCCGAACACGTCGACCCGACCGACACCAGCGACGGAGACGCCCTCAGCCTCCAGGGCGAGGACCGTGCGGTCGACACCGATGCCGAAGCCGATGCCGGACAGCTCCTGCTTGCCGCCGATCTGCTTCATCAGACCGTCGTAGCGACCGCCGCCACCGATCCCCGACTGCGCGCCGAGGCCGTCGTGGACGAACTCGAACGTCGTCTTCGTGTAGTAGTCGAGGCCGCGGACCAGGCGCGGGTTGACCACGTACTCCACCCCGAGACGGTCCAGATGTCCCTTGACCTGCTCGAAGTGGTCGCGCGCCGAGTCGCTGAGGTGATCGAGCATGAGCGGCGCGTCGGCCGTCATCTCGCGGACCTCGGGGCGCTTGTCGTCGAGCACGCGCAGCGGGTTGATCAGCGCGCGCTCGCGCGTCGTCTCGTCGAGGTCGAGACCGAGCAGGAACTGCTGCAGCAGTTCGCGGTACTGCGGGCGGCACGTGTCGTCGCCCAACGACGTCAGATCGAGGCGGTAGCCGGTGAGCCCGAGACGCTTGTAGCCCTCGTCGGCGATCGCGATGACCTCGGCGTCCAACGCCGGATCGTCGACGCCGATCGCCTCGACGCCCACCTGCTGCAACTGGCGGTAGCGGCCGGCCTGCGGGCGCTCGTAGCGGAAGAACGGGCCCGAGTAGCAGAGCTTGACGGGCAGCTGACCGCGGTCCAGACCGTGCTGGATCACCGCGCGCATCACGCCCGCGGTGCCCTCCGGACGCAGCGTGACCGTGCGGCCCCCGCGATCGGCGAACGTGTACATCTCCTTCGAGACGACGTCCGTCGACTCGCCGACGCCGCGCGCGAACAGCGCGGTGTCCTCGAAGACCGGGAGTTCGATGTGCCCGTAGCCCGCCCGGTACGCGGCGTCGGTCAGCGCGGTGCGGACGGCGAGGAAGTCCGCAGACGCGGGCGGGAAGTAGTCCGGAATGCCTTTCGGCGCGGAGAATTCGCTCACAGTCCGTGGCGTCCTTTCGTGGGTGCATCGGGGAGGTCGACGAGGAACGGGTTGCCCACGCGCTCCGCACCGATGGTGGTCTGAGGTCCGTGACCGGGCAGGACGACCTGATCGTCGTCGCGGCCCATCAGCTTGTCGGCGATCGAGTCGAGCAACTGCTGGTGGCTGCCGCCCGGCAGGTCGGTGCGTCCGATCGACCCGTTGAACAGTACGTCGCCGGAGAAGCAGACCGAGACTCGATCTCCGGTCTCCGGGTCCGCGGGCAGATCGGGGGTCAGCAGGACGCTGCCGGGCGAATGTCCGGGCGCATGCGCGACGTCCCACCTCAACCCGGCGATCTCGACGTCCTCGCCGTCGACGAACTCGATCACCTTCTCCGGCTCGCGGAACACGGTGTCGCCGAGCATCTGCGCCATCGCGCGGCCGACGCCGACACCCGGGTCGGCGAGCATCGGACGGTCGGCGGCGTGGATGTACACGGGAATCGAGTACTCGTCGGCGAGTTCCTGCGCGTTCCACGTGTGGTCGAGGTGACCGTGGGTCAGGAAGATCGCGACCGGGTTCAGCGAGTGTTCGGCGAGCGCGTCGCGAACGATCGGCGCCGCGTCCTGTCCCGGATCGATGACGACCGCGTCCGATCCGGGTCCCTCGGCGACCAGATAACAGTTCGTCTGGAACATTCCGGCTGCGAATCCGGCGATCAGCACTGGCAGACCTCTCCCTCGATGTGTGACTTCGTCCCGCGTGTCGAACACCCATTGTCTCATCGACCCGTCAGGGCACTGCGATAGCATGGGGCCCGCTGCCCGGACCGACCCGCGCAGCCATCCGCCCACAGGAGGTTCCACGAGCGTGTCGACCAACGAGGAGCGTCGCGAAGCCGCCCGCCGCAAACTGGAGGAACGACTCCAGCGCGAGCAGCAGGCCGCCCAGAAGCGGAGGCTCGCACTGCTGGCAACCGCCGGAGTCGTCGTCGTCGCCATCGCGGCCGTCGGAGGGTTCCTCTGGTACAAGAAGTGGGACAACGACCGTCACACCACCTGTGACTACACGGCCGCGCCGTCGAACCTCGCCGACGCCATCAAGGCGTACGAGGGTCAGCTGAGCCAGGTCCCGGCCGACAAGAAAGCACAGGTCCAGGCCTACATCCAGCAGATGAAGGACGGCGAGAAGCTCGCCCGCACGTCACCGATGCCGGACGGCCGCACCCTCAACTCGGGCACCGTCGACCTGACCTTGACGACCAACTTCGGGGCCGTGCCGATCACTCTCGACCGCTCGCTTGCCGCCTGCAACGTCAACGCGGTCGTCTCGCTGGCCTCCAACGGCTACTACGACGGCACCAAGTGCCATCGCATGACGACGTCGGACACCCTGTCGGTCCTCCAGTGCGGCGACCCGACCCTCACCGGCATGACGGGTCCCGGCTGGCACAGCCCCGATGAGAACCCGCAGGGCCTCAAAGAGGTGCCCGTCGACCCGCAGATGGCCGCGCTCGGCCTCGCCCAGGGCGGCACCGTGATCTATCCCAGGGGAACCGTGGCGATAGCCAACAGCAACAACGCCGAACAGCAGCGTGAGAACACCGGCAGCGCCCAGTTCTTCATCGTCACCAAGGACTCTCAGCTCACCCCGACCCTGGCGATCGTCGGCCACGTCGACGAGGAGGGCATGAAGGTCATCGACAAGTCCGTGAAGGCCGGCATCGCGACGTCGCCCACCGACACCCCGACCGACGGCATGCCGAAGACGCCGCTGGAGATCAAGAACGCATCCGTGGCCTGACCCGGACCGACGACGGCCCGGCACCCGAATCGATCGGGGCCGGGCCGTTCTCGTCGTCGCGCTCAGGCCGCGGACGTGACGCGGTACACGTCGTAGACGCCCTCCACGTTGCGCACCACGTTCAGGACGTGACCCAGGTGTTTCGGGTCGCCCATCTCGAAGGTGAACCGGCTGATCGCCACCCGGTCCCTGCTTGTCGTGAGCGACGCGGACAGCAGGTTCACTCGTTCGTCGGCCAGCACCCTGGTCACATCCGACAGCAGTCGGTGACGATCGAGCGCCTCCACCTGGATCGCCACGAGGAACACCGCCGTGCTGTTCGCGGCCCACGCGACCGCGTGGAGGCGTTCGGGCTGGGAGCGCAGTTCGTCGGCGTTCGTGCAGTCCGTCCGGTGCACGCTGACGCCGCCGCCGCGCGTGATGAAGCCGATGATCTCGTCGCCCGGCACCGGAGTGCAGCATTTCGCCAGCTTGACCAGCACGTTGTCGATTCCTTCGACGACGACGCCGCTGTCGCCTCCCTGCCTCGACCGTCCGCTTTGCGTGGACGGCGTCGCGCGGTTCGCGATCTCCTCCTCGGCGGCTTCGACGCCGCCGAGCAGCGCGACCAGGCGGTGGACCATCCGCCCGGCCGGCACGTGCCCTTCGCCGACCGCCGAGTAGAGGGCGTCGACGTCGGCGAAACCGAACTCCTTCGCGACCGCGGTGACCGACTCGGCTGACAGGAGACGGTGCAGCGGCAGTCCCCCGCGCCGCACCTCCTTGACGATGGCCTCCTTGCCCGCCTCGAGCGCCTCCTCGCGACGCTCCTTCGCGAACCACTGCCGGATCTTCGCCTTCGCCCGAGGCGAGACGACGAAGTTCTGCCAGTCCTTGCTCGGGCCCGCGTTCTCGGCCTTCGACGTGAAGACCTCGATCACCTCGCCGTTCTCGAGGGGACGTTCCAGAGCGACGAGGCGGCCGTTGACCCGTGCCCCGATGCAGCGGTGCCCCACCTCGGTGTGCACGGCGTACGCGAAGTCGACCGGCGTCGACCCGGCGGGCAGCGTGATGACGTCTCCCTTCGGCGTGAAGACGAAGATCTCCTTGACCGCGAGGTCGTACCGCAACGACTCCAGGAACTCCCCCGGGTCGGCCGCTTCCCGCTGCCAGTCGAGCAGCTGCCGCATCCACGCCATGTCGTCCACTTCGGCGACGTCGGTGGCCTTGCGGCCCTTGCCTTTCCGGCCCTCCTTGTACCGCCAGTGGGCGGCGATGCCGAACTCCGCGGTCCGGTGCATCTCGAAGGTCCGGATCTGGATCTCCAGCGGCTTGCCCTCTGGCCCGATCACCGTGGTGTGCAGCGATTGGTAGACGCCGAAACTGGGCTGCGCGATGTAGTCCTTGAAGCGTCCGGCCATCGGCTGCCACAGCGAGTGGACGACGCCGATCGCCGCATAGCAGTCGCGCACCTCGTCACAGAGGACGCGCATGCCGACGAGGTCGTGGATGTCGTCGAAGTCCTTCCCTCGGACGATCATCTTCTGATAGATCGACCAGTAGTGCTTGGGGCGGCCTTCGACGCTCGCCTGGATGTGCGCGCCGCCGAGCGCGTTGTTCAGGTCGCTGCGCACCCGCGCGAGGTACGTGTCGCGGCTGGGCGCGCGGTCGGCGACCAGACGCACGATCTCCTCGTACTTCTTGGGGTGCAGGATCGCGAACGACAGGTCTTCGAGCTCCCATTTGACGGTCGCCATGCCGAGCCGGTGCGCGAGCGGCGCGATCACCTCCAGGGTCTCGCGGGCCTTGCGCGCCTGCTTCTCCGGCGGCAGGAACCGCATGGTCCGCATGTTGTGCAGGCGGTCGGCCACCTTGATGACGAGCACGCGCGGGTCGCGGGCCATCGCGATGATCATCTTGCGGATGGTCTCGCCTTCGGCGGCACTGCCCAGGGCCACCTTGTCGAGCTTGGTCACGCCGTCGACGAGGTGGGCGACCTCCGAACCGAAGTCCTTCTCCAACTCCTCCAGGGAGTAGCCGGTGTCCTCGACGGTGTCGTGCAACAGCGCAGCTACCAGCGTCGTCGTGTCCATCCCGAGGTCGGCGAGGATCGTCGCGACGGCGAGCGGATGCGTGATGTACGGATCGCCCGACTTCCGGAACTGGCCGGTGTGCCGCTGCTCGGCGACGTCGTACGCCTGCTGCAGCACGTTGACGTCGGCTTTCGGATAGACGTCCCGGTGAAGAGCGACGAGCGGTTCGAGGACGGCTGCCACTCCGCCCCGCGGAGGGGCCGTCATCCGACGTGCGAGACGGGCCCGCACTCGTCGGGAACTCAACGGTGCAGCGGCCTCATCGCTGCGTCGCGCGGCATCCGGTTCGCTCATGGTGCGAGTTTATGGCATCGCGTGCCCGGCCGGGTCAGCCCGTGCAGAGGTTGTGCACCCGGACCCGACCGCGACCGGCGGCGCCGACCACCTCGCGTCCGGGGAAGCCCTCGAGTTCCATGACGACGGCGACGTCGGTCACCTCGGCCCCGACCTGTTCGAGCAGGTCGAGGGTCGCGGCCAGAGTTCCGCCGGTGGCGAGGACGTCGTCGACCACGGCGACGCGTCGCCCGTGGAAGTCGATCCCGGACGCCGGTATCTCCAGGCGCGCCGACCCGTATTCGAGGGCGTAGTCGACGCCGATCACCGGCGGCGGCAGTTTGCCGCCCTTGCGCACGGCGACGACGCCGATCCCCAGGCGATGCGCGATCGCACCGCCGAGGAGGAAGCCGCGCGCGTCGATGCCCGCGATCAGGTCGGCGCCCGCGCAGGCGTCGGCGAGCGCCGCGGTGATGGCCTCGAGACCGTCCGCCGCCGCGAGGACGGGCGTCAGATCCTTGAACGCCACCCCCGGCTCGGGGAAGTCGGGCACGAGACGCGCATGCGTCTCGATGGCCTGTCGGGCGCGGTCCAGGTGCAGTGCGGTCGTCACGAGGCGGCTCCCCACCGGTCCATGTTCCAGCCGGTGCCCGACCGGCCCAGGCCAGGCACCACGCGGCTGACACCGGTGTACTCCCGCCCGCGGACCGTCCCGAACAGCGGGATCGACGGCAGTTGGTCCCACGCCTGGGTGTCGATGGTGCGCAGCAGCGGCAGCCGGGCGCTGTCGCTGGTCGTGGCGACGATGTCGTTGACGGCGTTGCGCACGGTCACATCGCGGAAGCCGGACAGGTTCAGCGGGTCGCCCGGGTAGAGCGCGTAGAGGGCGGGAACGCCGCTGGCCGATCCCGACGCCGCGAACGTGTCGCCGGACATCAGGACCGCATCGGCGTCCTTGCCGAGCGCGGCGACGGAGAAGTCGGGAGACGACACATCGCGGACGGTGATCCCCGCGCCGACGCACGATGCGGCGACGGCGTCCACGACCGCCTTGTCGACCGTCGAGCCCGCCGGGTAGCCGATCCGGATCACCGGTTTGGGTCGACGACCGTTCGTGTCGATCGGCCGCTGGTCGAGGAGCGCGCGAGCGCGAGCCGCATCCGACCGCGGGTACCGCCTGCCGAACTGGACGTTCAGCGACGGCCCGAGCGTGTCGGCGGGCGCCGCGCTGCGCAGATTCCAGACGATGCCGTTGGCTCCGTGCGCTCGCGCGAGCTGATTGCGCGGCATGCACGACGCCAGTGCGCGACGGACGAGGGCGTCGGCCACGACTCCCCTCCCGGCGAAGACGAGGCTCGTCACCGACAGCGGAGCCGCGTCGCGTGCGGAGCCGCGGTCGGTGACGGCGGCGCGTCCGGCCAGCGTGTCCGCGGCCGAGAGGTCTGCGGAGTCGACGACGTCGACGCGTCCGTCGGCGAGCGCCCCGGCGCCGTTCGTGCCCGCGGTCCAGACGGTCACGTCGCCCAGCGCGGGCCGCCCGCCCCACCATTTGTCGTTGGCGACGAGCCGCAGCCCTTCATCGGTGGAGTACGACTCCACGCGGTACGGGCCGGACGACAGGATCGTGTCCTTGTCCACCTCCCGTCCGGGAGCCAGAGCGAAGCCGGTGTTCCAGGCGTCGGCGATCTTGCCGAGCGCCTTCGCGTCCTTGCCGGTGATCGCGCCGTGCACGTCGGCGACCCCGGCGATGCGACCGACGACGTGTGCGGGCAGCAGCGTGCCCGCGCCGAACAGTCCGGCCCAGTCGCCGTACGACGCACCCTGTCGGAATGTGACTGTCGCCGACCGCGCGCCGGGCGCGCAGTCGACCTTGTCGATGTCCTGGTAGCCGGCGTGGGTCGCGGCGTCGAACCCGGCGACCCTGCCGCCCATGGCGGTGGCGGCGAGGAGCAGGTCGTCGCAGGTCATCGCGTGCCCGTCGGAGTAGACGGCGTCGGCCGAGAACTCGTACCGAACGGTCATCGGCGACGACTCCTGCAGCGTCGCCGTGCCGATGTCACGGTCGGCGACGGTCTGTCCCTGCGGGCCGATGTAGGAGAAGCCGGGCAGCACCCTGGTCAACGCCATCAGCGCGCCGTCGGCGTATCCGTCGCGTGTGTTCACGTTCAGGCTCCGCACGCGCGCGTCGACGAGGTAGTCGACGCTCGACTTCTCGTCGTCGCCGCATGCGACGAGGAGTGTTCCCGCGGCCGCGAGCGCCGCAGTCAATGCTGCGACCCTGCGCAGCCGCGGGCCGATCACGCCGCTGCCCGTTCCCGTCGAGCGACGACCTTCGCGGTGTGCCTCTTCACGTCCGTGCGCATCTCCTTCAGCGTCACCAGCAGCGGCGAGGCGAGGAAGATCGACGAGTACGTGCCGACGACGACGCCGACGAGCTGGATCAGCGCCAGGTCCTTCAGCGTGCCGACGCCGAGCATCCACACGGCGACGACGATCAGCGCGATGATCGGCAGCACCGAGATCACGGTGGTGTTGATCGAGCGCATGAACGTCTGGTTGACGGCGAGGTTCGTCTGCTCGGCGTACGTCCGTCGCGACGACGCGAACACCGAGCGGGTGTTCTCCTCGACCTTGTCGAACACGACGACCGTGTCGTAGACGGAGAAGCCGAGGATCGTCAACAGGCCGATGACGGTCGCCGGGGTCACTTCCCAGCCGACGAGCGAGTAGACGCCCGCCGTCGCCACGATGTCGAACAGCAGCGAGACGAGGGCGGCGGCCGACATCTCGCGGTCGAAGCGGATCGCGATGTACACGAAGACGACCACCAGGAACACGATCAGCGCGATCACCATCTTGCGGGTGATCTCCGCGCCCCACGTCGAACTGACGTCGGAGCTGCTGACGTCGGCCTGGTCGATCGTGAAGGTCGACGCCAGTCCCTCGGACAGCTTGGCTGCGTCCTCGTGCGACAGCGTCTCCGTCCGGACCTGGATGGTCGCGGCCGCGCCTGCGCCTGCCTTCTGGACCGACTCCGGCGAGTGGCCGAGGATCTTGTCGAACGCGTCGGTGACCGACGACGTGGTGACCGTGTCCGAGGCCGGGATCGACACCTGCGTGCCTCCCTCGAAGTCGATGCCGGGGGTGAATCCGCGGAAGATCATCGACAGGACACAGACCAGCATGATCACGCCGGAGATGATGTACAGCCGCTTCCGCGATCGGGGTCCGACGACGTCGAACGCGCCGGTACCCGAGTACAGACGCGAGAAGAACGACGTGTTCTCGGCCGCGACGTAGTCCTCGTCGGACCAGGTTGTTGTTGCCTTCTCGTCACTCATTTCGACCCCTTCACAACGGTCGTAGCGTCGTTCGTTGCACGTGCGGCGGCCGCGCGACGCTTACGCGCAACGTCGGAGACCGCACCGAGGCCGTTGATGCCGGGCCGCGACAGGAACTCCGTGCGGCTCGCCATCACGACGAGCGGATGCGTGACGAGGAAGACGATGACGACGTCGATGACGGTGGTGAGGCCGAGCGTGAATGCGAAGCCCTTGACTTGGCCGACCGCGAGCACGTAGATGATCACGGCGGCGAGGAAGCTGACGGCGTTGCCCGTCCAGACGGTGCGCCGCGCACTCTGCCAGCCTCGGGTGACGGCCGACCGGAACGATCTGCCCTCTCTCATCTCGTCCTTTATTCGTTCGAAGTAGACGACGAACGAGTCGGCGGTCATGCCGATGCCGATGATCAGACCGGCGATGCCCGACAGGTCGAGGGTGAATCCGATCCAGCGTCCGAGCAGCACGATCAGGCCGTAGACGATGGCCGCGGCCAGCACCAGCGACAGGAAGGTGAGGAAGCCGAGCATCCGGTAGTAGGCGAGCGCGTAGATCAGCACCGCGATCAGACCGATCGCACCCGCGATGAGGCCCGCGCGCAGCGAGGTGAGGCCGAGAGTGGCCGACACGGTCTGCGCGTCCGACTGCGAGAACGACAGCGGCAGCGAGCCGTACTTGAGGGCGTTGGCGAGGTCGACGGTCTCCGACTGGGTGAACTTGCCGCTGATCTCCGTGGTGCCGATGATGGCGCTGTTGATCGTCGCCGCGGACACCACACGCGTGTCGAGCACGGTAGCGGTGGTCTTGCCGACGTTCTTGGCCGTGTAGTCGATCCAGGTCTGCTTGCCCTCACCGCGGTAGTCGACGGCGACGACCCACTGGCCCGCCTGGTTCTGCTGCGACTTCGCGCTGGCGACGTCGGTGCCGCGGATGATCATCGGAGCCAGCAGGTACACCTGGCCGTCGTTCTGGCCGCAGGCGACGAGGTACTGGTCGGGCTTGTCGTAACCGACGAGCGGATCGTTGGCGTCGGCTGCGCAGTTGACCTTGCTCATCTCCGCCTGGAGACGGGCGAGGGCCTTCTGGTCGGCGTTCGCCGGGGCCTGCCGTGCGGCGCGCGCGTCGGCGACGGCCTGTTTCTGCTGTTCGGCCGTCATCTCGGCAGGCTTCTTCGCGTTCGGGTCGGCCTTCTGCGGCACCGCGGCCTGCGAGGTGACGACCGGGCGGATGAACAGCTGTGCCGTCTGACCGAGGCTGCGCGCCTGTTTGCCGTCGTCACCCGGCACCGTGATCACGAGGGTGTCGCCGTTGACGACGACTTCGGATCCGCCGACGCCGAGACCGTTGACACGCTGCTCGATGATCTGGCGCGCGTCGTCGAGCTGCGCGCGGGTCGGCGGCTTGCCGTCCTCGGTACGCGCGCTGAGCACCACGCGCGTGCCGCCCTGCAGGTCGATGCCCAGTTTGGGCTCGGCCTTGTGGTCACCGGTCGCGAAGATCAGCGCGTAAACCGCGCCGAGCACGGCGAGAAACGCGAGGAGAGGCACCCACGGGGGCGTCTCCCGCTGCGCGGAGCGCCGCGCAGTGAGTGGATTGTTGCTGGTCACGTCGGAGGAGTCTACTTCTCTTCGGGCTTGTCGCCGGACTCGTCGTCGGCGTTCTTGTTCAGATCGGTCTTCTTCGTCACATCGTCGAGTGCGGCCGGGCTGTCGGGCACCTCGATGTCGTCGATGTCCGACGCGTCGTCGTTCGTGTCGTCGGTGTCGGGGCTGACCGCCTCGCGGATGGCGAGACGATTCCATTCGGTGACGACGCCGGGTGCGATCTCGATGAGCACGGTGTCGTCGTCGCTGGTGTCGACGAGAGTGCCGAACATGCCGGAGTGCAGTTGGACGCGCGTGCCGACGGAGAGCGAGGCCTGCATGTCGGCCGCGGCGGCGGCACGCTTCTTCTGGTTCCGGATGCTCATGAACATGAACACGGCCATCGCCGCCAGCATCAGCGGGATGATCAGGGAGTTGGTCATGGCCTCCAGTGTGCCAGGCCCGGTGGCCGCGGCCGGTGCACAGGTGGCACGGACGTCACGAACGCGACGTCGTCACCATTCCTCGAGCGTGGTGTACCCGTCCTGGACGGCGCGCGCGAACAACGCCGACTTGGTGGTCGCCTCGCGCCCCGCGGCGGCGTACTTCGCCCGGATCCGGACGATGTGCGTGCTGACCGTCGCGGGGCTGATGAACAGCTTCTCCGCGGCGGCCTCCTTCGAGCCGAGGCGCAGCCAGGTGGTCAACACCTCGACCTCGCGTGCCGACAGCGTCGGTCGCTGCGCCCTGCGGACCGGCTCGTGGTGAGTTCCGTCGAACACGATGTGCCTCCTCGACTATGCGGACATGATCGATGTTTCGAATGAATCTCATCGTGGCGCGCGGCCAGGGCCGCGATCGCGTGGAACTATCGTCTGACCACAAGTCGATACACATTCCGATACGCCGACCTGGGCGTATGGACCTGACGGAAGGCCAGCTCGATGCATCCGGAGGCCGTCTCCTCCCGCGAAGAACTCGGTCGCGCACTCACTGACCTGCGCGTCGCCGCAGACCTGAGCGTCCGCGACGTCGCGTCTGCGGCCGACGCGCTGCAAGGCACGGTCGCCGGCTGGTTCGCGGGCCAGCACGCGCCCACCCGCGCGAGTCGCGACATGTTCGAGAGGGTGCTGTCCGTGTGCGGTGTGCCCGACGCCGCGGGCCACGACATGTGGTGGGCCGCGGTGCAGCGGACCGGCAGGCGCGGCGGGCGGCGGAAGGCCCGGACCGCGTCGCCCTATCCCGGACTCGACCCGCTCGGGCCCGACGACGGCAGACTCTTCTTCGGGCGCGACGATCAGGTGGCGCGACTCGTCGAGATCGTCACGGCCCAGGCGCGCGCCCGTCGCGACGACCTCGCGGGCTCCGGCGACGCCGCGGCCTTCCGCGCGGCGCTCGTCGTCGGATCGTCGGGCGTCGGCAAGTCGTCTCTCGTCCGCGCCGGTCTGATGGCCGAGACCGCCGAGGGCCGGGCCCTCGACGGCTGGCACGCGGTCGTCTTCACTCCGGGAGACGATCCGGCGGCGGCACTGCGGACCGCCGTCGCCGCCGTCCCGTCCGACGCCGCGTCCCCACTGATCGTGATCGTCGACCAGATGGAAGAGCTGTGGACCCAGGCCGGCGCGGACGCGCTCGTCGCGTACGACGCGGCGTTCGCGGAGGTGATCGACGGGCGGGTCGTGATCCCCGTCGGCGTGCTGCGCGCCGACTTCTACGGACGTGCGGCGGAGATGCCCGGACTGGCCGGTGTGCTCGCCGACGCGCAGCTGGTGGTGCCGCCGATGGACCGCGAGCAGATGCGGCGCATCATCACCGGACCCGCGGCCGTCGCCGACCTCGTGGTCGACGACGAGCTCGTCGAGCTGCTGCTCGACGACGTCGCTCCCACCGACGGGTCCCGCCAGGCGGGCGCCGGCGTCCTGCCGTTGCTGTCGTACGCGCTGCGCGCGGTGTGGGAGCGTTCCGACGGACGCCACCTGACGTTGGCCGACTACGTCGCCACCGGGCGCATCTCGGGCGCCGTCGAGCTAGCCGCCGAACGCGTGTACGCCGACTTCGCCCCCGCCGACCGGGTCGTCGCCCGGCGCACCCTCCTGTCGATGGTGAACGTCGACGAGGACACCGTCTCTCGTCGACCCGTGCGCCTGGCCGACCTCGACGCGGCCGACACGTCCGACCCGGTGGCCCGGGTGCTCGACGCGTTCGCCGACGCACGACTCATCACGGTCACCGCGACGCACGCCCAGTTCGCTCACGAGGCGCTCCTCACCGCGTGGCCGAGGCTCGGTGAATGGCTCGACGGCGACCGCGAACGGCTGCTGCTCCACCGTCGCCTGCGCACACTGCAGGAGACGTGGGAGAGCAACGGTCGGCCCGACGGCCTCCTGCCCGAGCGGGGCAGGCTCGAAGTGTTCGAGACTCTCCCCGACAGCGAGTTGTCGCAGGCCAACCGCGAGTTCCTGGCGTCGGCGCGCGCCGCGGACGCCGCCAAGGTCGACATCGAACGCCGCCGGACCGCGCAGCTCCGGCGGGCCGCGCTGTTCGCGACCGTCTTCGGCGTCGTCGCGTTGATCGCCGCGGTGACCGCCGTCGTGTTCGTCATCAAGGCCAACGACCAGACCGAGCGTGCGGACCGCGCGCGGATGGAGACCGCGAGCCGACAGATCGCGGTCCAGGCCGATCAACTGCGGGACCGCGACCCGCTGCTCGCCGCGCAACTCGCGATGGTCGCGTACCGGCAGTCGCCGACCGTCGAAGCCAGGTCGACCCTCAGCGACACCCTGTCCGGTTCGGTCCCGATCCGGTTCGCGGGCGACGGCGGCTCCACGCTGCTCGCGCAGGCTCCGGGACGGATCGTCGCCGCGGGCGGCAGCGGGCAGGTCCGCGTGTTCACCGCCGACGAGCACGGGATCACCGCTCAGATCGGCGATTTCCGTGCGGGCGACACCACCGCGGACAAGCTGATCGGCGGCATCGCCCTGTCGTCGGACGGTGCAACCGTCTATCTCGGCGGGCGCGGCGCGGTGAACGTCTGGGACATCACCGACGCGAAGCGTCCGGTCAAGAAGTACTCGTTGACCGACGTGACAGGCGACGCGAACGCGCTCGCTCTCAGCCCCGACGGCCGGACACTCGCGGCCACCGTCACCGGAACGGGTCTGCACGTGTGGACGGCGGATGCGGCGGGCGGTTGGACGCGCGTCGCCCTGCCCGACAAGGTGATGGGCGTCGACGGGGCGGTCACGTTCTCCGCCGACTCGCGGTCGATGGCGTCATCGACGGCCACCCACCGGATCGACCTCTGGCGCGTCGACGGCGGGCGGATCACCGACGCCGGGCAGATCGCGCTCAGCGGCACCCCCAATCAGCTCGCCCAAGGACTCAGCTACCTGCCCGACGGGCGACTGGCCGCGGCGCTGCGGAGCAGGACGGTGGACGTCTACGACGTGTCCGATCCGGCGGCGCCGAAACTCACCACCCAGTTCACCGGCTTCACGAGTTGGGCACGATCGGTGCGCTCGGACGCCACCGGATCGCACCTGCTGACGACCGGGTCGGACAACTCGGTGAGCGTCTACGACGTGGCTGCGCCCGCGGACCCGCCGCGTCGTCTGCCGACCGCGGCCAACTCGTCCGCCGCGCTGTTCGTCGGTGATCACGTGATCGTCGCCAGCGACGACGGCCGCGTCATGGACTGGCCGCCGGCCCGCAACGTGCTGCAGGTCGGCACCAAGAACGTCTTCCAGGTCCCGGCGACGCCCTCGGGCAGCAGGATGTTCGCCGCCGACCCGTCCGACCGAGGGAAGATCACGCAGTGGCGGCTCGTCGACGGCGCCTACGTCAGCGCCGGACCCGACCTCGTCCCCCCGGACGGCACGGTGTACTCGGGCGCCGTCGTCACGACGCCCGACGGGCGCTGGCTCGCGATCGGCTCAGCGGACGGCACCGTCGCATTCGCCGATGTGTCCGATCCGGCGAGGCCGCACGTCGTCGGCTCCACCAGGGCCGAGACGGGTCTCAACGAGACCGTCGACTACAGCCCGGTGTCGCACCTCGCGGTGACCGGCGGCGTCGAGTCGCGGATCGTGACGATCATCGACGCCCACGATCCGACACGACCGCGGACCGTCGGGACGTTCGACGCGGGCGGCGGCGTCTGGTGGACCTCGCTCAGCCCCGACGGGACGTCGATGGCGGTCGCGACGACGACCGGCCAGGTGCGGCTCGTCGACGTCAGTCGACCCGACCGACCACTCGCGCACCCCGATCCGCTGACGTTCAAGGCGGCCGTGCTGTCCACTCGATTCGACAGCACCGGGCGCAGGCTCGTCGCCACGTCGGAGGATCGAGTGGTGGCCGTCGCCGACATCGGCGACCCGACGTCGCCGCGCGAGACGGCTCGCCTGACCGGGCCGGCGGGACAGCCGTACTCGGCCGCGTTCTCCCCCGACGGTCGGCACCTGATCGCGGGCGGCAGCAACTCGGAGATCTGGGTGTGGAGCCTCGACGGCGACACTCCGAGCGAGGCCATGGTGATCCACTCGTTCCCCGGCAACGTCTACGACGTCCGGTTCATCGGCGACGGGGCCTTCCTGGCGTCCGGCGCCGGTGGTCGCGTCGAGTCGTGGACGCTCGACCCCGACGCGCTGATCGACGCCGAGTGCGCCCGCCTCGGCGACGAGATCACCGAGACCGAGTGGGACACGTATGTGCCCGGTCTCCCCTACTCGCCGCCGTGTCCGTAGGCCGCCGGGCCCAGGATCAGTCGAAGAGGGTCTCTTCGCGGGCGCGGACGCCGTGGACGCGATCGATGGCGTCGGGCGGCGGAGTCAGGTTCAGGTGATGCCAGGCGGCCGCGGTGGCGACGCGGCCGCGCGGGGTGCGGGCGATCATGCCAGCCCGGACGAGGAACGGTTCGCAGACCTCTTCGACGGTGGCCGACTCCTCCCCGACGGCGACGGCGAGCGTCGACACGCCGACGGGTCCGCCGCCGAACCCGCGGACGAGCGCGCCGAGGACCGCCCGGTCGAGTCGGTCGAGTCCTAGTTCGTCCACGTCGTAGACGGCGAGCGCCGCACGGGCCGCGACGAGGTCCACGCGGCCGTCGCCGCGGACCTCCGCGTAGTCGCGGACACGGCGCAGCAGGCGGTTCGCGATGCGTGGCGTGCCGCGGGAGCGGCCCGCCACCTCCACGGCGGCCTCGTCGTCGATGTCGATGCCGAGGATGTGCGCGGAGCGAGTGAGCACGCGGACCAGTTCGGCGGGCTCGTAGAACTCCATGTGAGCGGTGAACCCGAACCGGTCGCGCAACGGGCCGGTGAGCGCACCGGACCGGGTCGTCGCCCCCACCAGCGTGAACGGCGCGATGTCGAGGGGAATCGAGGTGGCGCCGGGCCCCTTGCCGACGACGACGTCGACCCGGAAGTCCTCCATCGCCAGGTACAGCATCTCTTCGGCCGGACGTGCGATGCGGTGGATCTCGTCGATGAACAGCACGTCGCCTTCGACGAGATTCGACAGCATCGCGGCGAGGTCGCCCGCCCGTTCGAGCGCCGGCCCCGAGGTGATCCGGATGGCGGCGCCCATCTCGCCTGCGATGATCATGGCGAGCGACGTCTTGCCGAGCCCGGGAGGACCGGACAGCAGGATGTGGTCGGGGGTGCGTCCGCGCGCACGCGCCGCATGGAGCACGAGTTCGAGCTGCTCACGGACCTTCGGCTGGCCGATGAAGTCGTGCAGGCTCGACGGCCGCAGGCTCGCGTCGAGGTCGCGGTCGGCGGGGACCGCCTCCGCCCCGGTGAGACGATCGTCGTCGAAGTCGTCGGTCATCGACGCGGACCGAGGCCTGCGAGCGCCGTGCGCAGCAGCGTCGACGAGTCGGCGTCCGGCTGGGCGGCCAGCACCGCGGCGACGGCCTGTTGCGCGGCGTTCTCGGTGAACCCGAGCCCGACGAGCGCCTCGGTCACCTGTCCGCCGACCCCCGCGGGCGCGGCCCCGGGGATTCCGGCGGCCGCCGAACCCGCGTCGACCTTGTCGCGAAGTTCGACGACGAGGCGCTCGGCGACGCGCTTGCCGATGCCGGGGACCGCGGTGAGCGCCTTGGCGTCCGACTCGGCGAGTGCCCGGCGCAGGCTGTCGGGTTCGAGGACGGCGAGGGTCGCCATCGCCAACCGCGGTCCCACCCCGGTGACGGTCTGCAGCAGCCCGAACAGGTCGCGCGCCTCCGGGTCGGTGAAGCCGTACAGCGTCATCGAGTCCTCACGGACGATCATCGACGTCAAGAGCCTCGCGTGTTCGCCGCGGGTGAGACGACCGAGCGTCGGCGGCGTCGCGAGCACGCGGTAGCCGACTCCCCCGCATTCGACGACGGCGTGATCGAGGGCGATGTCGATGACTTCACCGGACACGGACGCGATCATCGGGCTGCCTCCTCCCGTGCCGCCCGCAGGCGGGCACGATGACGTTCCTGTGCGGCCTTCGCCGCGCGCGCGGCCGCCTCCATCCGTTCGTTGACCGGCCCTCGCCAGCAGTGGCACACCGCGAGCGCAAGCGCGTCCGCCGCGTCGGCGGGCTTCGGCGGCGTCTGCAGCCCGAGGATCCGGGTGATCATGGCCGTGACCTGCGCCTTGTCGGCGCGGCCGGAGCCGGTCACGGCCGCCTTCACCTCGGACGGCGTGTGGAACCGCACCGGGATCCCGCGCTGCGCCGCGGCCAGCGCGACGACGCCCGCGGCCTGCGCCGTGCCCATCGCCGTGCTGACCTGCCGCTGCGCGAAGACCCGCTCGACCGCGACGACGTCCGGCTCATGCGTGTCGAGCCAGTGCTCGACGCCGCGGTGCACGGCGAGCAGCCGCTCGGCCAACTCCATGTCGGCCGGGGTGCGGACCACGTCGACGTCGAGCGCCGTGACGCCGCGTCCGCCCGTCGACTCGACCAGCGCCACACCACATCGGGTGAGACCCGGATCGACGCCCATCACCCGCATGAGACGACCCACTCTCCGAACAACCGCGCCGCGCCGATCGCAACGAACGTTTGTTCGAGACTATCAGTCGTTGTCGAGCTCTGCGAGGACCTCGTCGCTGATGTCGACATTGCTGTAGACGTTCTGCACATCGTCGGAGTCTTCGAGCGCGTCGATGAGCTTGAACATCTTGCGTGCGCCGTCGGCGTCGACGGCGACCTCGACCGACGCACGGAAGTCGGGCTCGGCCGACTCGTAGTCGATGCCCGCCTCCTGCAGTGCGGTGCGCACGGCGATGAGGTCGGTCGGCTCGCTGACGATCTCGAACTGCTCGCCGAGGTCGGTGACTTCTTCGGCGCCCGCGTCGAGCACCGCCATGAGCACGTCGTCCTCGGTCTGGTCGCCCTTGTCCAGGGTGACGACGCCCTTGCGCGCGAACAGGTACGACACCGAACCCGGATCGGCCATGTTGCCGCCGTTGCGGGTCATCGCGGTGCGGACCTCGCCCGCCGCACGGTTGCGGTTGTCGGTGAGGCACTCGATGAGGATCGCGACACCGTTGGGGCCGTAGCCCTCGTACATGATGGTCTGCCAGTCGGCTCCGCCGCCCTCTTCACCGCCGCCGCGCTTGCGCGCGCGTTCGATGTTGTCGTTGGGGACCGACGACTTCTTGGCCTTCTGGATCGCGTCGAAGAGCGTCGGGTTGCCCGCCGGGTCACCGCCACCGGTACGAGCCGCCACCTCGATGTTCTTGATCAGCTTGGCGAACATCTTGCCGCGCTTGGCGTCGATGACCGCCTTCTTGTGCTTGGTGGTGGCCCATTTGGAGTGGCCGCTCATAGTGGTGCTTCCTTCCGTTTACGACTGTGAAATCCTACGCTCCCGCGACCATGTCGACGAAGAAGCGGTGCACTCGGTGGTCCCCGGTGACCTCGGGGTGGAACGACGTCGCCAGCACGTTCCGCTGCCGTACGGCGACGACACGCCCGGCCGCCGGGCCGTCGGGGACCGTCGCGAGCACGTCGACTCCGGCGCCGACCGATTCGACCCACGGCGCGCGGATGAACACAGCCCGCATCGGATCGGCCCCCGGCAGGTCGGTGATGCCTGCGAACTGCAGGTCGGTCTCGAACGACTCGACCTGCCGACCGAACGCGTTGCGTCGGACCGTGACGTCGAGCGCGTCGAGGTGGCGCGCGTCGGCTCGGGTGTCCAGGATCGTGGACGCCAACATGATCATGCCCGCGCACGACCCGTAGGCGGGCAGTCCGTCGCGCAGGCGGTCCACGAGCGGATCGTAGAGGTCGAACACGCCGAGCAGTTTGCTCATCGTCGTCGACTCCCCGCCGGGGATGACGATGCCGTCCACGCGGTCGAGTTCGGACACCCGCCGGACCGGCAGTGCGTGCGCCCCCGCCTCGACGAGGGCCGCGGTGTGTTCGCGCACGTCCCCCTGCAGGGCGAGAACGCCGATCGTCGGGCTCACGTGGCGGGCCTGGTCACGCTCGCGATCGAATGCGGTACACCGGTGCGCGTCAGCCCCTCCTGGGTGACCGCGGCGACCATCCGGCCCGCGCGGTCGAAGATCCGACCCTGGGTAAGCGCCCGCGCACCGCCCGCCGACGGCGACGTCTGGTCGTAGAGCAGCCAGTCGTCCGCCCGGAACGGACGCAGGAACCACATGGCGTGGTCCAAGGACGCGTTCTGGGTCTCGACGCCGCGGTGGGCGGTCGCGGACGAGCCGAGCAGCGTCATGTCGCTCATGTACGCGAGCGTGCACACGTGGAGCAGCTGGTCGTCGGGCAGCGGCTTGCGGTAGCGGAACCACACCCGTTGCTGCGCCGCGAAGGCGTCGTTGGTGACGAGCCGGTCCCGGGGCACGATGCGGATGTCGAAGTTCTCCCACTCGGAGAAGAACACCTTCGCGTTGCCGCGCAACTGGTCCCGCTTGTCCTGCTGATCGGCCAGAGTCTCCGGATCGGGCGCGGGCGGCATCGAGTCCTGGTGCTCGATGCCGTGATCGTCGACGATGTGGAACGACGCCGACATGGAGAAGATCGTCTCGCCGTTCTGCACGCCGGTCACGCGGCGGGTGACGAACGACCGCCCGTCTCGGATGCGTTCGACGAGGAAGACCGCGGGCTGATCGGGCTTGCCCGGCCGGAGGAAGTAGCCGTGCAGCGAGTGCACCGCGAACTCGGACGACACCGTCCTCGTCGCGGCGACGAGCGCCTGGCCCGCGACCTGGCCGCCGAACGTGCGGCGCAGGGCGCTGGCGAACGCGCCGCCGCGGTAGATGTCGTCGTCGATCCGTTCTACGGACAGGATCTCCTCGATGTCAGGCACAGGGAG
Organism: Gordonia spumicola; assembly: GCF_009932475.1. Taxonomy (GTDB): domain Bacteria; phylum Actinomycetota; class Actinomycetes; order Mycobacteriales; family Mycobacteriaceae; genus Gordonia; species Gordonia spumicola. The sequence goes on along the minus strand of NZ_BJOV01000005.1, from coordinate 909,955 downwards.
AATTATCCCTCACGACGCGGCGGCGGAACCATCCGAGGGTCGGTAGGGTCGGGCGCATGACCAACACCGACGCCGCCCCCGTCTCCACCGACGATCTGACGACGGCGCTGAAGGAGGTTCTCGACGGTCGCTGGTCGGCCACCCGCGACGTCGTCCGCGGCCACATCGAGGACGAGTCGCTGGTCCCCCGATCGGGTGTCGCCCTGGACGACTACCGCGCCGACATGCTGGAGCAGATGCGGGCGATGGTGCCGCTCGGGTTCCCCGCGGACGGTTTCCGACCCGAGCACGGCGGAACCGGCGACGTCGGCGCCGCGGTCACCGCGATCGAGACGCTCGGATACGGCGACCTGTCGTTGATGGTCAAGGCCGGCGTCCAGTGGGGACTGTTCGGCGGGGCGGTGGAGAACCTCGGCACCGAGCGTCATCACGACAAGTACGTGCGGGGGCTCATCGACCTCGACGTCGTCGGCTGCTTCGCGATGACCGAGACCGGACACGGCTCCAATGTGCAGGCGTTGGAGACCACCGCGACCTACGACGCGGCGACCGGCGAGTTCGTCATCGACTCCCCCACGCCGGGCGCCCGCAAGGACTACATCGGCGGAGCCGCGGCGCATGCGCACTATGCCGCGGTGTTCGCCCAGCTCGTCACCGCTGGCCCGGGCGAGGAGCCGACGAGCCGCGGCGTGCACTGCTTCGTGGTGCCGATCCGCGACGCCGACGGCGCCGATCTGCCCGGTGTGACCACGTCCGACTGCGGATACAAGGGCGGGCTTCCGGGCGTCGACAACGGCCGGATCGTGTTCGACGAGGTCCGCATCCCGCGCGGGGACCTGTTGAACAGGTACGCGGACGTCGCCGCCGACGGCACCTACTCGAGTCCCATCGAGTCCGACAACCGTCGGTTCTTCACGATGCTCGGAACGTTGATCCGCGGTCGCGTGACGGTCGGCGCGGCGGCGGGCGCGACGGGCCGCCTCGGCCTTGCGCTCGCCGTGAAGTACGCGCTCGTCCGACGCCAGTTCTCCGCCCCGGGCGCGGACGACGAGCTGGTCCTCCTCGACTACCGGACCCACCAGCGTCGTCTGCTCCCGCTGGTCGCGCGGGCCTACGCGTTCGCCCTCGCCCAGAACGAGGTGATCGCCGAACTGCACGAACTGCAGACCGCCGATCCGGCGGACGTCGACCCGGACGCGATCCGCAAGCTGGAGGTGAAGGCCGCCGCGATCAAGGCCGGTCACACCGCGCTCGCGTCGCGCGCGATCAGCGAGGCTCGCGAGGCGTGCGGCGGCGCGGGTTACCTCGACGAGAACCGGCTGTCACGCCTGCGCGGCGACATCGACGTGTTCACCACCTTCGAGGGCGACAACCTGATCCTCCGCCAGCTCGTCGCGAAGCAGCTGCTCACCGCGTACGCCGACGATGTGAGCGACCTCGACGCCGTCGGCTGGATCCGTTTCGTCGCGTCGACGGTCCGCGACGTGGCCTTGGAGAAGACCGCCGCGCGCCAGGTGGTCCAGACGCTGCTCGACGACTCGGACGAGGACCCCGAGAACAGCGACCTGACGCACCCCGGGACCCAGTTGCGCCTGGTCAGGAACCGGGAGGATCACCTGCTGCGGACGGCCGCCAACAGGATGCGCCGCGCGCAGGACCCGGACGAGGACGCCAAGGAGGTCTTCACCGCCACACAGGATCACCTGATCAAGGTCGGCGACGCGCACATCGAGCGGATCGTGCTGGAGATCATGGTCGACGTCATCGGCAAGGTCTCGGATACGAAGACGCGGACCCTGCTGAAGCGGGTCCGCGATCTCTTCGTCTATTCACTTCTGGAGGACGATCTCGGCTGGTTCCTGATGCACCGGCACGTGAGCGTGGAACGCGCCAAGGCCATCCGGCGCGGCGTGAACGAACTCTGCGGGACTCTCCGGCCCCACGCCGCCGAACTCGTCGACGCGTTCGGTGTCCCAGCCGTCGCCCTCGGCGTCCCGATGATCCGGCACGCCTGACCCGGCTCCTCGAGCCGTTCCCGGATCCTCGAGCCGTTCCGGATCCTCGAGCGCAGTCGAGAGGGTCAGAGCTCTTCGATGTCGATGATGTCGTCCTGGATCGCGCGGGCGACGAGGGCTGCCTTGGTGGACGCGGGGCGGCCGATCTCGGCGTACTTGGCGCGGATGCGGGTGAGGTGCGTGTTGACGGTGCCGAGCGAGATGTGGAGCTCCTGGCCGCAGGCGGGCTTGGAGTCGACCATCAACCAGGTGCGCAGGACCTCGACCTCACGGTCGGTCAGCGCCGGGCGGGGCAGTTCGGGTGCGACCGGCTCGACGGGCGCGAGCGTCGGCATGCGACGAGCGGCCGCGGCCTCGACGTATCCCCGGCGTGCGGCCGAGCCTTCAACGTAGACCGGGCGGCCGGGAAGCGGCATCACGCGGGCCGAGAGTCGGGCGAGGGCGTCCCGGCGACGCTGCTCCGCCGTCGCCGAGCGGGCGGGCGCCGAGACGGATGCGAAGGTGTTCGCGGTGCGGATCGTGGTGACGGTCATGGTGTTGTCCCTTCCTCGGCGCCGGCGGCGAGGAGTTCGCCCGGGCTGTTGAGAAGAACGTTATGGGTGTGATCCACAGAACGCGATGGGGAGAACTACCCATGCCATCACAGCAGGTCAGATGATGTTTTTCGCCGACTCCCCCATCGACTACCCACCACCCACGGCATTCGCGTCCCCTCCCGACCCCCGAGCGTGCGCGACCACTTCCTTGCCCCGGTGGTTGAGCCGACCAGGAGCGATAGCGCAGGGCCGTGTCGACACCGGGCGCGGTCGCGGGAAGGCTAACCGCCTGCGACGTTGCGGGCGTGCTCGGCGTCGAGCATCGGCAGATCGTCGCGGGACACCAGTCCCGTCGACAGCGCGAACTCGACGAGCTTGAGCCTGCGGTTGGACGCTAGCTTGCCGCCGCCCGCACGCATCCCGGCGACGCCGATCAGGTCGAGCTTGTCGCAGACGTTGTCGAGCTTCCGGTTGAACTTGGTCAGCGACCAGCCCAGGCGTGCGGCCGCCTGCGCGGAACTGGGCAACGCGCTGACGCCGGTGCCGTCACGGCGCAGGATCGCCTCCGCGAGGACCAGGACGGCCAGTTTCTGGCTCTCGGTGAAGTTGGGGACCCCGCGCGTGGTGTCGCCGTTGCCCGGCGACGTGGTCGGCGGCAGGGACGGCGCGGGTGTGCCGGCCTGGACCTGCACCTCATAGGTGGTGGGTCCGGCGCTGAACACCACACTGGTGCGGCCGAAGACGAGCGGCATGCGTGCACCGGGGCCGAGCATGGCGGTGAAACCGAGGTCGGCCGCGGTGACCGTCGCCGTCAGGTGGGTGCCCAGATTGGTGAGCCACCACATGCCGTTCTCGTCGTGCAGCAGCAGGAAGCGCCGGTGCAGGTACGGGTTGTCGTCGACGGTCAGCGTCGCTTCGCGTCCGATGTAGAACGGCTGTCCGGGCACCACCGGGAACCGTTCACCGCAGAATTCGACGAACGTCGCGTTGTTGCCCCCGTGGCCTGCGTTCGTCGGTCCGGCGAAGGTCACCGGGACACGGTCACCGCGACCACGGTGACGTTGTCGTGCGCGCCCTTCTCCAGGGCGGCTTCGACCAGGGCAGCGGCCGCGAGCTCGACGTCGCCGTCGGCCCCGGTCACGATCGACGCGATCTCGGCGTCCTCCAACTCGCCGTCCAGGCCGTCCGAGCACATCAGCACGATGTCGCCCGGCACGGCCGCGAACGCGAAGTAGTCGGCGAGGGGTTCGGTCATGCCAGCGCCGAGCGCGCGCGTGATCACATTGCGCCGCGAGTCGACCCGAGCCTGCTCGGGGGTCAGGTAACCGGCGGTGACGAGCTCCTGGACCTGCGAATGGTCGACGCTGACCTGCGTCAGCTCCGACTGCGAGTACAGGTAGGTGCGGGAGTCGCCGATGTTGAACGCGACCCACGCCGGGCCGTCGTCGCCCTCGGCGAGGATGACGCCGGTCGTCGTCGTTCCCGCTCGACGTCCGGTGTCGGAGCCGAACTCCCCGATCTTCTCCTGCGCGTCGGCGAGCAGTGACGCGATCGCCTTGCGGGTCTCGTCGAACGGTTCGCCGACGGGCGCCTCGTTGAGGGTGACGAGGGCGGCCTCACTGGCGAGCTCGCCGCTGTCGTGACCGCCCATGCCGTCCGCCACCAGATAGCGGCCGGGCTGGGCGAGCGCGGCGTCCTCATTGGCCTCGCGGACACGGCCGACGTGGCACACCACCGACCAGTCGATCGTCAGGTCGCCGACCGTGTCCCGACCGGTCTGCGCCTCGTCACGCAGGATGACGGAGTCGTCCATGCTCACCTCTCTCCGGGCCCCGATGTCACGGGACGTGTGCGATGCACACCGGCGAACCTGTGCGCACCCTTAAGAGACTAGTCGAGGAGTGCCGCGCGACGTCGGTCAGTGGTTGTACGTGTTGCGCCGGGCCGCGCCCCGAAACGAGACGAGCGGCCCCGCATCACGCGGGGCCGCTCGGCACGGTGTGGACGCCTGCGATCACCAACCGCGCTCGGCGAGTCGGTGAGGCTGCGGGATGTCGTCGACGTTGATGCCGACCATCGCCTCGCCGAGACCGCGCGAGACGTTGGCGAGGACGTCGGGGTCGTCGTGGAAGGTGGTGGCCTTCACGATGGCCGCCGCGCGCTCGGCGGGGTTGCCCGACTTGAAGATGCCGGAGCCGACGAACACGCCCTCGGCGCCGAGCTGCATCATCATCGCCGCGTCGGCCGGGGTCGCGATGCCGCCCGCGGTGAACAGGGTGACGGGCAGCTTGCCCGCCTTGGCGACCTCGACGACCAGGTCGTACGGCGCCTGCAGCTCCTTGGCCGCCACGTACAGCTCGTCCTCGGGCAGCGAGGTGAGGCGGCGGATCTCCTGGCGGATCTTGCGCATGTGCGTGGTGGCGTTCGAGACGTCGCCGGTGCCAGCCTCACCCTTCGACCGGATCATCGCCGCGCCCTCGTTGATGCGACGCAGCGCCTCGCCGAGGTTGGTCGCGCCGCAGACGAAGGGCACGGTGAACGCGAACTTGTCGATGTGGTTGTCGTAGTCGGCGGGAGTCAGGACCTCTGACTCGTCGATGTAGTCGACGCCGAGGCTCTGCAGGATCTGCGCCTCGACGAAGTGGCCGATGCGGGCCTTCGCCATGACGGGGATGGAGACGGCCTCGATGATGCCGTCGATCATGTCGGGGTCGCTCATCCGCGACACGCCGCCCTGGGCGCGGATGTCGGCGGGAACGCGTTCGAGCGCCATGACGGCGACGGCGCCCGCGTCCTCGGCGATCTTCGCCTGCTCGGGCGTGACCACGTCCATGATCACGCCGCCCTTCAGCATCTCCGCCATGCCGCGCTTGACGCGAGCCGTACCGGTTGCCGTGGCGTTCTGAGGATCGGTGGTCACGTGCGGTGCTCCTGAAGTGTGGGGTGCAAAAGACCCCACAAGTAAACCCGATGCCCCCGGCCTCGCCCAACGGCGGGTCAGGCAGGTGTGACGCGTTCGGCGATCTCGAAGTAGTCCGGACGCGGCGTCGACGGGCCGAGCCGCAGCCAGCGGACCATGCGCCTGCCGCGCAACGCCCTGGCGTCGCGGACCGCGTCGTTGTAGAAGCGGCGAGCGATCGTCACCCTGGTCTGCGCGTCGACGAGGTCGTCACGGCACGGACCGGCGTCGACCTGCGCGATCGCCGCGGACAGCACGTTCTCGTCGCGTTCTCGGTCCGCGAGTCCCGCGGACCGGACGACGGTCGCGGTGATCCGAACGGCGTGCGCACGCTGCTCGTCGGCGACGATGTCGGCGAGATCGGAGGCGATCGCGGCCCGCCGGTCGAGCGCGTGGACGAGGGCTCCGCGGGCCAGCTCCACCCGGACGTCGAGACGCCGGAGACGGGACGCGCGCGTCGACGACAGGATCGCGAACCAGATAAGACCCACGATGAGCAGAACTCCGGCCGCGACACCGACGCCGGTCAGCAGCGTCGCGACCGTGAGGTCGCCGACGACGGTGGTGTGATCCATCATCTCCTCAATCCGACACGACGACGGGGCCCGCACCGTGGGTCACCGTGTCGTACACGCGTTGGATCTGATCGGCGACGCGCGACCAGTCGTACATGTCGGCGCGTGCTCTGGCCCGGTCGACGTAGCCCGCGCGCAACTCGTCGTCGCGCAGGAGCGCGTTCACCTGGTCGGCGAGCGCCGTCGGCGACCCCGTCGACACCAGGCAGCCGGCCGAGCCTCCGTCGAGAACGCGATAGAAGGCGACGAGATCACTGGCGACGACGGCCGCGCCCGCCGCCATCGCCTCGACGAGGACGATGCCGAAGCTCTCGCCGCCCAGGTTCGGCGCCACATACACGTCGGCGCTGCGCAGAGCCCTCGCCTTGGTCTCGTCGTCGACCATGCCGAGGAACGTGAGGTGCTTCGCGAGTTCCCCCGCCCGTTTCACCAGCGCCTTCTCGTTGCCTCCTCCGACGACGAGGACGGTGACGTCGGGGAACTCCGCGACGATCGTCGGCAGCGCGCGCATCAGGATGTCGATGCCCTTGCGCGGCTCGTCGTAGCGGCCGAGGAACATCACGGTCCTGCCCGCACGGGGATACCCGTCGAGCGGCTCGACCCGAGCGAACGACGCGACGTCGACCCCGTTGGGGATCTCGATCGCGTCGTTGCCGAGCGACTCCATCTGCCATCGGCGAGCCAGCTCGGAGACGGCGATCTTGCCGCGGATCCGCTCCCGGAACTGACGGAGCATGGAGTCGAAGACCGTCAGCCACACCGACTTCGTCGTCGCGGTGTGGAAGGTCGTGACGATCGGCCCGGTCGCGACCATCAGCGACAGCATCGACAGGCTCGGCGCGTTCGGCTCGTGGACGTGCAGGACGTCGAACTCGTTCACCGCGATCCAGCGTCGGAGGATCTGCATCGCCTTGGGCGAGAACGACACCCGCGACACGGAGCCGTTGTAGGGGATGCCGAGGGCCGGTCCGGCCGAGTCGACGTACGACGGCAGTTCGACGTCGGGGCCCGCGGGCGCGAGCACCCGCACGTCGTGACCGCGACCGATGAACACCTCGGCCAGTTCGACGACGTGCGCCTGCACGCCGCCCGGGACGTCGAACGAGTACGGGCAGATCATGCCGATCTTCACGGCTGCGGGTCCAGACCGAGCCGTTCGCGCCGTGCCCGCGACCAGTCGGCCTCCCACAGCGGCTGCAGCATGTGCCAGTCGGCCGGTGCGGTCGCGATGTCGCGCGTGAACGCGTCGGCCAGGCGCTGCGCCGTCGCCTGCACGCCGCCCTCGGTGTCGATGACGGTGCCGCAGCGGATGCGCGACGTGGTCGGCCCCGTGTAGCTGTGGTGCACGGCCAGCAGGGTGGCCCCGGTCTCGATGGCGAGCTTCGCCGAGCCTGCGGGGATGCGGGTGCGCTCACCGAACAGGGTCACCGGGACTCCGTGCGCGGTGAGGTCGCGGTCGGCCATCAGGCACACCACGCCACCCGCGCGGAGACGGTCGGCGAGGATCGGGAACGGCGGCTGCTGCCCGCCGGTCAACGGGAACACCTCGAAGCCGAGCGTCTCCCGGTACGCGACGAACTGATCGAACAACGACTCCGGCTCCAGGCGCTCGGCGACAGTCGAGAACTGGCCGTAGTGGTCGACGAGCCACACACCGCAGACGTCCCAGTTCCCCGAATGCGGCAGGGCCATGACGACGCCCCGGCCGGTGCCCAGCACTTCGTCGAGCACCTCGCGGTCATGATCGGACATCTCGACGCTCGCGACGATGTCGGCCGGGTCCGTGGTGGGCAGCCGGAACGCCTCCCGCCAGTACCGCGCGTACGAACGCATCGACTCCTCGATCAGCGAATCGGGCACCTCGGCGGGCGTGGTGCCGATGACGCGGGCGAGGTTCTTGCGGAGTTGCTCCGGTCCACCGTTCCGGCGACCCGCGAGGGTGCCGCCCGCGTCGAACAGCGTGCGGGCCACCGACTCCGGCGCGTACTTCACCGCGGCCCACCCCGCTCGGTAGCCGAGGTCGGCTGCCATCGCGCTCAACGAGTTCAGCATCGACTCACCCCTCGTCTGCGGGTTCGTCGGACGCGGCTTCGTCCGACACCGGGGCCGACGGGATCAGGTCCCGCGCGCCGGGCGAGCAGTAGATCGACCACATGCGCTGGCCGACGGTGATGACGCTGGCGACCGCGAGAACCCACATCGCGACGTGAATCGCCCACGTCCAGTGCAGACCCGGCATGTCGGTGAATCCGGCGCCGACGAGCACTATGATCAGGCGGTCCGGACGCTCGATGAGGCCGCCGTCGCCGTTGAGCCCGGCGGCCTCGGCGCGCGCCTTCGCGTACGAGATGACCTGCGAGGTCACCAGGCAGATCAGCGTCGCGATCAGCAGCAGGCGGTGCGGCTGATGGACGGCCGCCCACCAGGCGAGGCCGCTGAAGATCGCGCCGTCGGCGATGCGGTCGCATGTCGCGTCGAGGACCGACCCGAACCGGGTCCCTCCCCCACGCGCGCGGGCCATCGCGCCGTCGAGCATGTCGAACATGACGAACGCCCACGTCACGAGGGCGCCCGCGAAGAGGTGGCCCTGCGAGAACAGGGCGATCGAGGCTCCGACGGTGACGACGGTGCCTGCGATCGTCATGATGTCCGGCGTGAGACCGGTCTTGATGAGCGCGCGGCCGATCGGCAGCGTCACCTTCGACACCGACGCTCGACCCAGGATGCTAAGCACTGGCCGGTCCCCCGAGTTCGGTCCATTTCGCCGCGAGCAGGTCGCGCGTGTCCGCGAGCAGTTGCGGCATCACCTTGGTGTCGCCGACGACGGTGATGAAGTTGGCGTCGCCCGCCCAGCGCGGGACGACGTGCTGGTGCAGATGCTCCGAGAGCGACCCGCCTGCCGCCGACCCCAGGTTGAGACCGACGTTGAACGCGTCCGGGTTCGACACCGACTTGATCGTCACGATCATGTGCTGCGTGAACGCCATCAGCTCGCGCGACTCGTCGACCGTGAGGTCTTCGAGCGCCGCGACCTGCCGGTACGGCACGACCATCGAGTGTCCGGGGTTGTACGGGTACAGGTTGAGCACCGCGTACACGGTCTCGCCGCGAGCGACGATCAGGCCGTCCTCGTCGGTCATCCGCGGGATGTCGAGGAACGGGTGACCGGTCAGTTCACCGCCGTCCGAGGCGCGCTTGGGCGCCTCGGCGGTGATGTAGCTCATCCGGTGCGGCGTCCACAACCGTTCCAGCCCGCCGCCCATCGCGCTGTCCGGCGAGGTCATCGACGCTTCCGGACGAACTCGAGGAGTTCGGTCATCGTCTCGGCGGTCGGCGAGTCGTTGCGGCGCGACTCCTCCCACTCGTCGATGGCGACGACCGCGTCGTCGACCGGCACACCGTTCACCTGGGTGCCGTCGCGGAAGCGGAAGCTGATCGCTCCCGCTTCGACATCGCGTTCGCCTGCGAGCAGCATGAACGGGACCTTGGCGGTGGTGTGGTTGCGGATCTTCTTCTGCATGCGGTCGTCGGACAGGTCGACCTCGGCGCGCACGCGGCGGGCCTTCAGTCGCTTGACGACGCCCTGCAGGTGCGGAGCGAACGCCTCGGCGACCGGGATGCCCATCACCTGGACGGGCGACAGCCAGACCGGGAACGCGCCCGCGTAGTGCTCGGTGAGGACGCCGAAGAACCGTTCGATGGAGCCGAACAGCGCCCGGTGGATCATGACCGGCCGCTTCTTCGTTCCGTCGTTGGCGGTGTACTCCAGCTCAAAACGCTCCGGCAGGTTGAAGTCGAGCTGGATCGTCGACATCTGCCAGGTGCGACCGAGCGCGTCGCGCGCCTGCACGGAGATCTTCGGACCGTAGAACGCCGCACCCTCCGGATCGGGGACGAGTTCGAGCCCGGACGCCTCGCCGACCTGGCGCAGCGTCTCGGTGGCCTCGTCCCACACCTCGTCGGTTCCGACGAACTTCTTCGGGTCCTTCGTCGACAGCTCGAGGTAGAAGTCGTCGAGACCGTAGTCCTTGAGCAGCTGCAGCACGAAGTTGAGCGTCGTGGTCAGTTCCTCGACGATCTGCTCCTGCGTGCAGAAGATGTGGGCGTCGTCCTGCGTGAAGCCGCGGGCGCGCGTCAGGCCGTGGATGACGCCGGACTTCTCGTAGCGGTACACCGATCCGAACTCGAACAGGCGCAGAGGGAGTTCCCGGTAGCTGCGTCCGCGCGAGCGGTAGATCAGGTTGTGCATCGGGCAGTTCATCGGCTTGACGTAGTAGTCCTGGCCCGGCTTGCGGACGGTCCCGTCCTCGTTGTGCTCGGCGTCGAGCTGCATCGGGGGGAACATGCCGTCTGCGTACCAGTCGAGGTGACCGGACACCTCGAACAGGTTGCTCTTGGTGACGTGCGGCGTGTTGACGAACTCGTAGCCCGCGGCGGCGTGCTGCTCGCGCGAGTAGTCCTCCATCTCGCGGCGGATGATGCCGCCCTTCGGGTGGAAGACGGGCAGGCCCGAGCCGAGCTCGTCGGGGAAGCTGAACAGGTCCAGTTCGCTGCCGAGCCGGCGGTGGTCGCGCTTCTCGGCCTCGGCGAGCCGGTCGAGATAGGCGTCCATCGCCTCGGTCGACTCCCACGCCGTGCCGTACACGCGCTGCAGGTCGGCCAGGCTCTGATCGCCGCGCCAGTAGGCCGCGGAGCTGCGGGTGAGCGTGAACGCGGCGATGTACTTGGTGGTCGGCACGTGCGGGCCGCGGCACAGGTCGCCCCACACCTTCTCACCGGTACGCGGGTTCAGGTTGTCGTAGGCGGTCAGTTCGCCGCCGCCGACCTCCATCACCTCGGCGTCGTCGGCCGCGCCCTTGTCGTCGATCAGCTCCAGCTTGAACGGCTCGTCGGCGAGCTCGGCGCGCGCCTGATCCTTCGACTCGTAGACGCGACGCGAGAACCTCTGACCCGACTTGATGATCTTCTTCATCTGCTTCTCGAGGGCCTTGAGGTCCTCGGGGGTGAACGGGTCGTCCACCTGGAAGTCGTAGTAGAAGCCGTCGGTGACGGGCGGGCCGATCCCGAGGTTGGCCTTCGGGTTCAGGTCCTGCACCGCCTGCGCGAGGACGTGCGCGCACGAGTGGCGGATGACGGCGCGTCCGTCCTCCGAATCGGCGGTGACCGGCTCGACGAGCGTGTCGGCGGACGGCGCCCACGACAGGTCGCGGAGCGTTCCGTCGGCCTCGCGGACGACGACGACCGCCTGCGGGCCCTTGTTGGGCAGTTCGACGCCGTCGGGGAGGTCCGCGTCTCGCATCGCTGCGCCCGCGGTAGTGCCCGCCGGAACCCGCACGATCTCGGGCAGACGAACTCGTTCAGCGGACGCGACGTTGTCGGACACGGGGTGACTCCTCGATTCTCAGCAGTGTCAGGCCTCGTCGGACCCGACGAGGCGCTGCGCTGATCGTATCGGTTCGCCGCGGCGCGTCCACCACAGCGTGACCGCGATGGTGCCCAACAACACGATCAGGTAGGCGCCGCTTCCGATCAGTTGGAACGGCACCTGCCATGCGGGGCCGTGGACCGAGCCGAATCCGCGGAAGGCTCCGAACGCCATGCCGCGGAACCGCTCGGTGGGGTGACCGAGCACGGGGAGGTCCATCGCCTGCCAGTACGTGAAGGTCAGCGTGACGATCGCCGCGGGCGCGAGCCACCAGAGCCACGTCCGCCAGTCGTCGCGCCGCGTCGCCATGGTCGCGTGCACCAGTGCGGTGATCAGCAGCGGCAGCACCCACACCCAGTGGTGGCCCCACGAGAACGGCGAGACGCCGCACGACGTCATGCCGGTGATCGACACGGCGAGCAGGACCGCACCCCGGCGGTACGCGCGGTAGGCGGCCCACAGTCCGAGGAGTCCGACGACGGCGCCGACCGGCAGCCACAGCCAGGACGGCGGGTGCACGAGCTGCATGGTCCCGAGTCGGACGAAGAAGCCGTTGAACGACTGGTTGGCGACGGCGTCGAGCGCCCCGATGCGCGAGGTGTCGCGCATGGTGTGGGTCCAGAAGTTCACGGCCTCGCGGCCGAGGACCGCGATGCCGATCACGATGGTCGCCACGAACGTGCCGACGGCGACCGCCGCGGCGCGGTACTTCTTCAGCGTGATCAGATGGGCGACGAAGAAGATCGGCGTCAGTTTGATGCCTGCGGCGAGTCCGACGCCGACGCCCTGGAACCGATGATTGCGCAGCGCGATGTCCGCCACCACCAGCACCGCGAGCACCAGATTGATCTGGCCGTTCCACAGCGTGGTGTGCACCGGTTCGAGGCAGGTGGCGAAGACTGCTACCAACAGCGTCATCGCGACGAACCGGCGGTCGAAGCGGAAGCGGAGGACACGCAACGACATCGCGACCAGCAGCAGGAGACTAACGACGCTGACCACGTTCCACATCAGCAGTGCGTGAGACGGACTGATCCATGCGAGCGGAACCATGACGAGCGCGGCGAACGGCGTGTAGGTGAACTGCCACACCTTGAAGACCGGCTTGTCGTAGAGCGGGAGGTCGTCCCAGACCGCCACCGCCCCGCCCCGGTAGACGTGTGTGTCGATGCCCATGTTGAAGAGCCCGTAGACGGGATCCGTGATCGGAACCACCCAAATGTGCCAACACACGACCAGAATCGCGCCAACTCCGGCGATCACAAGCATGGAGGTAGTCACCGACCGTGTCGGCACAGGTCTGTTCACTCCGAAATAGTACGTCCGTCGCCGTCGACCGCCCATGTACGACGCGTCCGTGTCCGCGTCCAGCACCCGAATGATCGATTTGCCGAGGATTCATTAGTGACCTGCACCTCTCCGGCGCTACGCTTCCTGCAACACCGACCACCGACAGACGCCCGTCGACCCCGAACTCGGCCGGCGACTCAGTATTAGGAAGCCGCCCCGTGAAGCCCTCCCTCCGCACAGCCGTCACGGCTGCCGTCACGACCGCTCTGGTCGCGGCCGGACTGTCGACTCCCTCCCCCGCCACGGCGGCCCCGAAAGCGGCCATCGTGGCGAAGTACGACTACACCGCCCAGGTGTCCGACGTCGTCGTCCACTCACCGTCGATGAACCGCGACATCCCGGTGACCGTCCTCTCGCCGAAGAACAAGACGAAGCCCGCGGGCGTCCTCTACCTCCTCAACGGGGCGGGCGGCGGTGAGGACGCGGCCAACTGGCTGAACAAGTCGGACGTCGTGAAGTTCTTCGCGAAGAAGAACGTCTACGTCGTCATCCCGATGAAGGGCGCGTTCTCGTACTACACGGACTGGGTGCGCCGCGATCCGGTGCTCGGCGTCAACAAGTGGTCGACATTCCTCGGCAAGGAACTGCCGGGCGTCATCAACAAGGCGTACAAGACCAACGGCAAGAACGCGATCGCGGGCATCTCGTCGTCGGCGACGTCCGTGCTGAACCTGGCGATCCAGCACAAGGGCCTCTATAAGGCGGTGTCCGCGTACAGCGGCTGCGCGAGCACGTCGTCGGAGATGGGCAAGGCGTACATCAAGCTCGTCGTCGAGACCCGCGGAGGCGCCAAGGTCTCGAACATGTGGGGTCCGACGAACGGACCGGGCTGGATCAAGAACGATCCCGTCGCGCACGCCGCGGGCCTCCGCGGGCTGGCGGTGTACTTGAGCGCGGCGACCGGTCTGCCCGGCCAGTACGACAGCACCCGGTACGTCCCCAAGCCCGCGGTCCTCGCCGATCAGATCATCCTCGGCGGCGGCATCGAGGCGGCCACCCGCATCTGCACCGAGGACCTCGCGAACAAGCTCGCCTCGCTGCGCATCCCGGCGACCGTCGACCGTCCGGCCACCGGCACCCACTCGTGGCGCTACTGGCAGGACCAGCTCCACAAGTCGTGGCCCCAGATGGCTCGCAAGATCGGCGCCTGAGCCGCCTGTGACACCCGAACGCCGGATCCCTCGCGGGGTCCGGCGTTCGAGTCTGCGGGGTACCAGCAGATGGGACGTTCCGGCAGCTCCATCGGCCGACCAAAGCAAGCAAGCGTCGGAGCGAGCGTCAGCAGCCGTTGGGCATTGGACCGATGTTGAACTTGAACACGTTGGTATCGATGCCGGATATATCGCGAACGACCACCGTGTCGAGCGCTGGAACCTCCGAACACGTCATCTTCATGGTCCACGACCCCGTCTTCTTCTTCGCGGATTCGCTCATCAACTCCTGAACATGCACGCGAACCGTGTCGTCGCCCATCGTGTCGATAGAGGTGATTCCCCATCCGGGGCTCGTCGGACGCAATTCAGTGAACGAGGTGACGCCGTTGGCGTTCAGCAGCGCGGCCTCGACCTCGGCTCCGAGATCTGACGCGCTGGTCTCCACCGGCGGTTCGCCTAGCTCCGCAGTTGTGTCCGTAGCAGGTGCCGCCTTGTCGTCGTCACCACTGTTGCACGCGGCCATGATCCCGAACAGGACAACCACGACCACGGCAACAGCGGCCATGACCTTGTATGTCTGCTTCTTCTCCTCCGGGCTCTTAGCCTCCCAAGCAGCCTGAGCGGCTTGTTGTTTCGCCTGCTTCTCGGCCTTCTTGGCCTGCTCGGCATCGAACTTCGCCTGCGCGGCCTGCTGCGCCTGCAGGTTCTTCAGCGCCTTGCGCTCGCGTCGACTCATGATCTCATTCCCCTATGTCTCGTTTAGGCGAATATATCCATTGACGCTGCGGCCCGACGCTGTCGGTCGAACGTATGGCCCCGGCATCCATCAACCCCTGCGGTGGCGTCCCCCTGGGGCCGGACAACGACCGCCAGACCGCGTACCGCATCCTTGACACGGCCACAGATAGCAGAGAACCCCCTGCTACCAGGGGGTTCTCAGTTGTGGTCCCGGCTGGGATCGAACCAGCGACCACTACCGAGGTAGAATCACATTTACGCAGGTAATAACCTTGTAGAGTCGTCTGGACTCGTCACGAATCGTCATAATCTGCCATCCTGGGTACCCACCACGTACCCAAACTAGAGGGGACCAACTATGGCCGAGAGCTTCGGAATGATCGACCGCCGCCCGAATGGCCGCTACCGCGCCCGTTTCACCGAGCCCGATCCGCACGGCACCAGCGGGAAGACGGCGGCGGAAAGACGGATCACCGCACCGGCGACGTTCGCGACGAAGAGTGAAGCTCGAACCTGGCTCGCCACCCAGCAAGCCGCTTTGGCGGCCGGAACGTGGGTACACCCCGATGTCGCAGCGCGGCAGGCCGCCGAGGACGCCGCCGCTGCCGCAGCCCAGGCCACGCCGTTCGGCACCTATGCCGCCCGCTGGATCGAGACGCGGACGAACAGCCGAGGTGAGCCGCTGCGACCCCGGACACGCAAAGAGTACGAACGAATGCTCGATACCGGTCCCCTTGCCTTCTGGTCCGAACACCCGTTGAACGCGATTACGCCCGAGATGGTGCGCGATTGGCGCTCTGACCTGCTGAACGGCGGGAAGCTGACCCAAACTGCACGCGCCTACGACCTCATGAAATCGATCATGAAGACGGCCGTCGAGGACGAGCTACTGAGCGCAAACCCCTGCCGCGTGAAAGGCGGATCGATTACTTCCACCGGCCGGAAGGTGCGTCCGCCCACCGACGCCGAACTCGATTCCCTCATCACGCACATCGAGGACCGCTACAAAGCCCTGGTAGTCATCGCCGCTGCGGGCGGCCTTCGGTACGGCGAAGCCCTCGGCTTGACCAGCGATGACGTAGCCGTGGAACGCGACGACGACGGCGACGTCGATGCCGTCCGCGTCGTCGTCGAGAGGTCCGTCGTGGAGGGTTCCGGGCTCGCCCGCGTGGCCGGACCCACGAAAACCGCCGCTGGTCAACGTGTGATCGCGATATTCGGCGGCGATGCGGCGATCGTCGCCGCGCATGTCGAGGGGATGAAGCCAGGGGCGTTGTTGTGGACCGATACGCAGGGCAACTACGTGTCGCAATCGTCGGTGAACAACGCGTGGCGGAAGGCCAGGAAGGCCGCCGGATGCCCCGATGTCACGTTCCACTCGCTACGCCACTATGCGGGCACCCGGTACGCACAGTCGGGCGCGACCGTGGCCGAGACGATGGCGCGCCTCGGTCACAGCTCGGCGAAGGCCGCTATGAGGTATCAGCACAGCGGCTCCCGCGACGACGAGCTTGCGCGTCGCGCTGCGCGTCCGTAGACGATGCTGGTTGCGCTCCCTGGGCGGTGGTGCCGCGCTCCCGGGCCTTCGGCCCTCCCGCGCTTCACCAGCGCCCAGGGAGGTCGGGAGGGTGACCACGGTTGCGAGTGTGCAGCTGTCGACGTCGTGGAGACGATGGGTTGGGATGGTCCGTTGACAGCGGGCACCATAGCCACCCATCCCAGCACGTCGAAAGCCCCAACCTCTGCACCCGCGTGGCGCATCGCGAAGCGCGGGAGGGCCGAAGGCCCGGGAGCGCGGCGCGATAGCGCCCAGCAGCCCACTTCATCTACCCTGATCCCGTTGAGTACTTCTCTTCCATTCTTCCGCCGTCGCGGGCTTGGTGGCGCTCCGGTGTTGGACCTCCCGCCAGGGTGGTACTTCGTACACACCCTGGCGCGATGGTCCAATACCTCCGCGCAACATCGTATGCGCAGGTCAGAGCCAGTTTTCAATCGCGCCGTTTTTGGTCCGCGGCGCGATACAACGGCGCAATAGAAACCGCAGGTCAGAGCGTTTTTTAGGGCACCCTTACGGTCGAATAGAAACCGCAGGTCAACGGGGTGCCCCTACGGACCCATCGAACGGCGAACACCCCTGGAACCAGCGATGGTTCCAGGGGTGTTCTGTCTGTTGCCCTCGCGGGGCGGCCCATCGGCCGGCCGCAAGCGGCAGGCCGATGGATTCAACTACTTGTCGCCGTGTTGCCGTTCCTCACGGGTGCGCCCGTGGTTGCCCACCACCGTCGGCCCCGTGGCCGCGACGACGTTGGTCGTCGGTTCCGCCCCGTCGGCGGCACCTTCGATCGCTGCCGCGTGCATCAGCGCGACAGCTCTTTTCGCATTCGCCACTCGGCGGACTGCCACCGGCTCCACGCCGCCGGGTCCGCCTCGATGCCAGGACACGGACCCAGCTTCTCGACCACCGCCCGGTCCGTCTCCGTCGGCTCCTCCTGATCCCAGAACCGCTGTTCCCGCAGATTCCCCCACGACCTCCAGCGGCTGGGATCGGTCACCTTGTTCGGCCGAGGCCCCAACAGGTCGATGATCCACTCCGAGTCCACTTCGGCCGCTGGTTCGCTCGCCGATTCGCTCGGCGTCGTCGCCGAGGGGCACGCCGTCACGCTCGGCGGCGGCTGCTGCTCGGTCGGCTTCTGCGCGCGCTGCTGCTTCAAGCGCCTCAGCTTCTCGGCGGCGCTCAACGGCTTCTCGGTCATCTTCCTTCTCCTGTTCCTGTTCTGCCGACATCGCGGCGATCTGATCGGCCAGCCACAGCGAGCCGTACAGCG
This sequence comes from Gordonia spumicola, assembly GCF_009932475.1. Taxonomy (GTDB): domain Bacteria; phylum Actinomycetota; class Actinomycetes; order Mycobacteriales; family Mycobacteriaceae; genus Gordonia; species Gordonia spumicola. Next base: position 892,378 of record NZ_BJOV01000005.1, on the reverse strand, counting down.
CGTCGCGGCCGTCGGCCTCGGTGTGGTGCGCCCGGTCGAGCTTCCCGGCGCTGCGCGCGATAGGCGTCGGCTTGCCGCCGCGCTTACCTGGTGCGGTCCGCACCGGTACGCCGTCGCTGTCGGTGACGGCGTACGACAGACCGCCTCGGGTGCCGCACCGCACCGACAACGCGGTGTCGTCGTTGATCGGCACCGAGACCGCCTCACCGGGTCCCGGCACCGCCGACAGGCGGCCGTCGATGATCGCCTCGCCGATGTGTGCGGCGAGGAACGAGTCGAGTTCCCTCGGCGTAATCGTGCTCGGCTCCATCGCGATCAACGCGTCGTGATCCGGTACGAGCAGGCCTCGCGCTGCCGCGACCCGCTCGACTTCCGACCGAGCGGATCGACCCGGCACAATCGGTTCGATGCCGTGTTCACGGAGCACTTGGTCGTTCACATCGCGCCATTCCTGGTGGTGCCAACCGGTACGACGAGCCTTGCCGGTTTGGACGATGTGATTCGGTACCGCGAGGTGAGCGTGCAACACCCCGTTGTCGCCCTGGAGCACGGCCAAGTGGGGCGTGTCGGGCACCACCCGGCGCAACGTCTCGGCGACGATCTCGCGGGCCTCGGCCACGTGCGCCGGGTTGCTCGGATTGAACCGCTTCGGGCTGAACGAGATCACTACGTCATCGCCGTGGTTCTTGCGCGTTGTCTGGCGCATGATCGCGTCCATCTCCACGGCGGCAGCGATCAATCCATCCGGCGTTTCCGGTCCCATGTCGTTGATGATCGACAGCACGCGAGCGGTACCGTCGCCGCCCTTCGGCGTGACCATGTACCGCACGTACGGAACCATCCGACCCGGCTCGATCTTCTGCGTGACGACGACCGCGCCGTCGATGCTCGACTCACTCATCGGCCCTCGCCCCCTCGCTCACCCGATCGACCACCCCGGCGATCTGCTCCATGAACTCGTCAACGAGCGCGGCAGCGTCGGGATCGCCCGAGTGAATCCGACGCGCAATCGGGTTCACGATGCCCCGGAGCTGGTTCAGTTCCTTACGCAACGCCACCCGCTCGGCCAGGGCCGCCTGCTCGGCCGCCGACGGCGGCAGCGGCACCGACGGCCGACGGCCGTCGGTAACCGCGTCCAGGGCGTCTATCGACGCCCGGACGGTCGCTGACCGGCCGAGACCCAGCCGCCGCCCGAGGGCGGCGAGCTGGTCGGCCTCGGCGTCCCCGAGCCTGAGCTCGAAACGCCGCGCTTTCGTGCTCACTGCAACCACCCCGCTACGCGGTGTCGAAACAGTGGGTGGTTGCAAGGGCACCAAAGCATTTGTACGTACAGGGCTTCGCCCTTCCCGTCCAAATGCGGCGCCCCGACTCCGGTCTCGCTCCGCTCGCCTCCGTCGGGATTCACAACGCACCGCCGGGGGCGGTACGCGGGTCATCCGGCGACCACGCCGGAACGTTCCGACCGTCGCCGAGATCGATCAACGAATCGGCCTCAGCTTCACCGGCTGGGTCCGGTTCCTCGGCCCCCTCCGCTTCGGCGATCAACTCGCGCAACTCGGCGGCGTCGGCGATCACTTTCCGAGCGGCCTCGGTGTCGCCGCCGACGGCGGCCAGGAGCGCCCGACCGAACTTCACTGCATCGCGGTCGGCCCGCTTCTTCGCCGCCTCCCGCTGCGCGGCCTTCGCCTTCCGCAGCCTCTCCTTGGCCGCCTTCTCGGCGGCTTCAGCCTTCTCGATTTCCTGTGCCAGCGATGCCATTTCAGTTCTCCTCGTTGTTGTCGTTGCTGTCGTCGGGATCGATCCCGACGACCCGTGTTCCGCCGCGTTCCCTGCGCTCGGTGACGCGACCGGCGGCCGTCCATTCGGCGATCACGTCGTTCACCCACGCCCGCGCCTTCGCACGCGGCATACGGAGGTCTTCGTCGTCGGCGTCGGTGACCGCCTCGGCGAGCGCCGTCGGGGAAACCCCGTCCGGGTCGGATTCGGCGATCACAGCGGCGATCAGCCGACGGCGCTGGGACTCGGCATCGGTCCCGGACATGCGCGCCACGGCGGCGGCGCTGTCGGCGTCCGCCTTCGCCTTCTTGGCCGTCGCCAGGGACACCGACCACGGGTTGCCCTCGGTCACCGTCAGACGGCCGAGGTGGCCTTCCACGGCACCCCCGCCGAGGTGGTGGGTGAGGGCACCCGTCCGGTCTTTGACGGCCATCACGTCGCCCCAGGCGACCCGTCCGGGGACGGCAGACGGTGCGGCCTCGCCGTCCTTTCCCGGCTGCGTCGTCGGCTTGGTCAGGAGCACGACCGCATCGGGGGTGTCGATCTTCGCCGACGCACCACGCGGGCGGGTCGCCGCTTCGTGCCCGACGTGATCGATGATGATGACCGACGTGATGGTCCTCAGCCGCTCCACGAGAGCGAACAGACGGTTCACATCGGTCGCCGAGTTCTCTTCGCCCCCCATCGCACCGAGGGCCTTAGCGAACGAGTCGATGACGATCAGCTTCGGCGGGGCCGCTTCGAGACCCCGGAGGATGCCCGCGAGGGCGTCGTAGGTACTCATCCGGTGCGCCGCCGCGAGGTCAACCGGACTGACGATGTTGACCGCACGGGTGCGGATCGCTGTGTCGCTCGCACCGAGCAACTGAAGGCGACCGTAGAGGGCGCTGACGCCGTTCCCGTCGAGGTCGAGGTACACCGCCGAGGTGGCGTCCCGGCACGCAGCCAGGCACACCCACGTCTTGCCCACACCCCCGCGTCCGGCGAGCAACGTCAGACCAGTCATCGGGAACAGGCCATCGAGATAGGGGCCGCGTGCCGGTTCGGTGCTCACAGTCAGCGTCGTCAGATCGACCTCCCCGAGGGCGTCGACGCCGATATCGATCGGCTCCACGACGGCCTCGGTACCGGCCAGCAGCCCGGCAGCCTGGCGGCGTGCGTGATCGGCCACGAGGGTGCGAAGCCCGTCGAACCCGAGGTCGCGCCGCCGCACCGCATCGGTGAAACGACCGATCACATCGGGGCCGAGGGCGAGCAGCCGGGGGCCGAGCCGACTGTCGTCGGTGACCGACAACGGGTTGCCCCCCGCGTCGATCTCCCCAGCGTCCCGGAGCGCCCCGATGAGTGCTGCCAAAGCGGCCTCGGCGGTGATATCGTTGCTGGTGGACGCCCCATCCACACTTGCCCCGTCGGTCACACCGGCGGGGCTTTCTGTTGTCGTCATCCCTGCGCACCGCCGTACATCAGCTCGCGGAGCGAGCGCGCGGTGACACGGGTCGGGACGCCGGAGCGCCGGGGGAAGACCGTCTTGAGTTCGCCCCGATCGATCAGCCGGTCGACCGTGCGTTCGGAAACGCCGAGGCGTTCTTGGATTTCTCGCTTGGAGTACGCCCGGAGGTCGTCGTCGACGGCGGGCGATGATGCGGTAGCCACAGGAAGCCACCCCTTTCAAAGGGTGTGACCTCGACTAGTGGTGGTGAGTGCCCGGCATATGACCGATGTGGCACCACGGGGGCCGTAGCCCCCATGTTCCCCGCGACCTCGGGGTGGTCGTCACGTGACGCCAACGGTACGGAAACCGACAGGGGCCGTCAACCATCGGGGTGCCCACCGCCGCCGGTTGGGTACGCGTACCCACCATGTACCCATTCGCGCTGGGTACCCACCCCGAAGATAGCAAGAAACCCCCTGTTACCAGGGGGTTTTCGTTGTGGTCCCGGCTGGGATCGAACCAGCGACCTTCCCGGTGTGAACGGGACGCTCTTCCACTGAGCCACGGGACCAGATATGCGGTTGTGGTGCGTTGCGCGCTGTAGCGCTTCGCACGAGGAATGAGGTTACACACTCACCCGCGGTCGCGCCAAATCACCTCCGATCGGGCCGCCGTCGACGTGGCGGACACCGACCGTTCACCCCAGATATCGACGACGACCTGCACTGACCTGCGAAAACACATCAATGTAACTCGTTGACCTGCCGATTTGTCATCACTGCACCCGACCTATAGTGTTCATATCGCTGGTGAGCAGCGCCCACAAGGCGGCTTACCGGTGTGCGGATGTGGCGCAGCTGGTAGCGCATCACCTTGCCAAGGTGAGGGTCGCGAGTTCGAATCTCGTCATCCGCTCAAAGCGAGTCAGCTTTCTCGCGTTGGTGGCGTGGCCGAGTGGTGAGGCAACGGCCTGCAAAGCCGTGCACACGGGTTCGATTCCCGTCGCCACCTCCACAACCCCTACAATTTCACACAGATCCCGCGCGATTAGCTCAGTGGGAGAGCGCTTCCCTGACACGGAAGAGGTCACAAGTTCAATCCTTGTATCGCGCACCACGCGGATGTGGCGCAGCTGGTAGCGCATCACCTTGCCAAGGTGAGGGTCGCGAGTTCGAATCTCGTCATCCGCTCCATCGAAACCCCGGCCTCTCCAGGCCGGGGTTTCGTGCATTCATCAGCCGTCCGACGAGCCCAGCCGACCCACCTCCCCCGGCCCGCGTCGGAGAACCGGCTGGTCACGGCCCTTTCTCGACCTCGGTTTGGAATCCGACGGGACTACCCTATAGAGTTTCATCTCGCTGGTGGACGACGTCCGGCAGTGATTGCGGATGTGGCGCAGCTGGTAGCGCATCACCTTGCCAAGGTGAGGGTCGCGAGTTCGAATCTCGTCATCCGCTCGGAGCGAGTATCACTATTTCTCGCGTCAGTGGTGGCGTGGCCGAGTGGTGAGGCAACGGCCTGCAAAGCCGTGCACACGGGTTCGATTCCCGTCGCCACCTCCACTGCACCACCGAAAACTTCACAATCCCGCGCGATTAGCTCAGTGGGAGAGCGCTTCCCTGACACGGAAGAGGTCACAAGTTCAATCCTTGTATCGCGCACCAGCCACGAAGGCCCGTCGAACACGACGGGCCTTCGTCGTGTTCGCCCCTCGCCGGGTAGCGTGGTGCCACTCCCCCGTTCGTCAGACGATAGGACGCCCGAAGCCGTGGTCAGCCTCGCCATGTTGTTCCAGGACCGACTCGACCCGACCGTCGACGGCGCACGCCTGCGCACGCAGTTGCTCGCCGACTTCCCCGACATGGACCCGGCCCGCCTCGTCGCCGATCCGCCCGAGGGCGACGACGCGCCGATCACGCTGTCGTACGGCGACACCATGATCGCCGTCATGGGCATTCCGGCGCGCGCGGCCGAGAATCTGGCCGAGATGGCCCGGTACAGCCGCCTGTGGCCCGACACGGCCCCGGTGCCGGGAACATACGACGCCCACACGATCGTCAGCGTCCTCCGACCCGGCGAGAACACCGACTACCGTCACGCGATCGCGGACGCCGTCCTGCTGTCGAAGGTAATCGCGTCGTGGATCGCGCTGACCGACACCGTCGTCGCCGTGTACTTCGGCAGCGCCGACCACGTCATCCTGCCCGCCTTGTTCCGCGACCTGGCTCTCGAAACCCTTCCCGAACCCATCCTGCCCGCCTGGGTGGCGCTCAACGTCGCACCACGCACCGACGGCGTGATGACCGGCCACACGATGGGCCTGGACATGCTGGCGCTGAAGGACATCGAGATCCCGCAGTCGCCCGAGACCGCGGAGGAGACGTTCGCACGCCTGGCGAACATCTCGATCTATCTCCTGCAGAACGGCCCGGTGATCGACGACGGCGACAGCCTCGGCGCCACCGAGCACGCCGAGGTGATCGCCCACCACGTCCCGTCCGTCGTGATCGAGGGGAAGGACGTCATCCAACTGACCTTCGGCGACGACGCCCCGACCTCTCCGGTCCTCGCCGAACCGGAGCCGGCCAAGAAACGCGGCTGGTTCCGGCGGAAGTAGGGTCCGTCCGATCCGTCGTACCCGCACACTATGGTGTGCAGCATGGCAGTCGAACGCTTCTCAGATCTCCGTGCGGGCCAGCGCCTCTCGGGTCGATGGCGGCAGCCGGTCGAGCTGATCGCGGTCACCCTGGCAGGCGATTCCGCGGCGACCCTCGTCGTCCGCGACGAACGTCTCGGCGTCCGTGAGGAGATGGTCTTCGCCGCCGATCTGCCGTCGATAGTCGTCGAGCAGTCGTCGAGGGCGCCGTGGACGTTCGACGCCGATCCCGCCGCATTTCGGCTGGCGGTCGAAGCATTGCGCATCCGGATGACCGCCACTCACGACCCGATGGCGGCAGTGGGAACCAGCGACATCTCTCCCCTGCCGCACCAGATCAGGGCCGTCTACGGCGAGCTGCTGCCGCGCACGCCGCTGCGGTTCCTCCTGGCCGACGATCCCGGTGCGGGCAAAACGGTGATGGCGGGGCTGTACGCGAAAGAACTGCAATTGCGCGGCGACCTCAAACGGATGCTGATCGTCGCGCCCGGAGGCCTCGTCGAGCAGTGGAAAGACGAGCTGCTCACCAAGTTCGGCATCGTCGCCACCCTGCTGACCAGGGAACTCATCAACGTGAGCCCGGGCGGAGATCCGTTCACCGACGAGCATCCCCTGATGATCGCGCGGATGGACCAATTGGCGCGCGACGCCGAACTCGTCGCACACCTCGAGCAGAGCGAGTGGGATCTCATCGTCGTCGACGAGGCCCATCGCATGTCGGCGTCATGGCAGGGCTCGGACATCGAGATCCGAGAGACCGAACGCTTCAAACTCGGACGGGTGCTCGGCGGCGTCACACGCAACTTCCTGCTGATGTCGGCGACGCCTCACTCGGGCAACGACGACAACTTCGAACTGTTCATGTCACTGATCGACGAGGACCGCTTCGCCGGACGCGGCCGCGGCGGGCCCGTGGACACGAGTGGCGTGATGCGCCGGATGATCAAAGAGGAGCTGCTGACGTTCGAGGGTCGGCCGCTGTTCCCCGAACGCATCGCCGAGACCGTGCCCTACGAACTGTCCGACGCCGAAGCCGAACTGTACGAGGCGGTCACCGGCTACGTTCGCACCGAGATGAATCGGGCCGAGAGGTCGCCCGACTCCCCGAAGCGACGGACAGTCGGTTTCGCGCTCACCGTCCTGCAGCGGCGCTTGGCGTCGAGCACGCACGCCGTCCTCCGCAGCCTGCAGCGGCGTCGCGATCGACTGGTCGCCCGTCGCGCCGACCTGATCGCAGGCCGCGTACCCGCCGACGACCAGGTGACTCTGCCGCCCGCGGACGCGTTCGACGATCCCGACGAGTTCAGCGCCGAGGAGTTCGAGCAGCTGGAGGAACAGGTGGTCGACGCCGCGACCGCCGCTCGCACCGTCGCCGAACTCGATGCGGAGATCGTCATACTGGAGGATCTCGTGCGGCTGGCGACGCGTGTCCGCGATCGTGGTGACGACCGGAAGTGGGCGGAACTGCGCAGCCTGCTGACCGACCGGGACCTGCTGCGCGACGCAGCGGGTGCGCCGCGGAAACTGATCGTGTTCACCGAGCACAAGGACACGCTGGAGTACCTCGTCGGCCAGATCCGCAACGTGCTCGGCTCCGACGACGCGGTGGTGACGATCCACGGCGGCACCCGACGCACCGACCGCGTCGCCGTCCGCGAACAGTTCACGAACGAGCCGGACCGACTCGTCCTCGTCGCCACCGACGCCGCGGGCGAGGGACTCAACCTGCAGGCGGCGCATCTGATGGTGAACTACGACCTGCCGTGGAACCCGAATCGGCTGGAGCAGCGCTTCGGACGCATCCACCGGATCGGACAGCGGAACGTGTGCCGCCTGTGGAACATCGTCGCCGCCGACACGCGTGAGGGCCAGGTGTACACGCGTCTGCTCGCCAAGATGGAACAGCAGCGCGCGGCGTACGGCGGCAAGCTCTTCGACGTCCTCGGCGACGAGGCGTTCTCCGGTCGACCGCTGCGGGATCTGCTGTGGGACGCGATTCTGTACGGCGACGACCCTGCGCGCATCGAAGAGATCGAGCGCGTCGTCGACGCCGAGGTCGCGTCGGGTTGCGAGGCACTGGTGTCCGAGCGCGCGTTGGCGCGGGAAACACTCGACCCGATCGAACTCGATCGACTGCGCCGCGAGATGGACGAGGCGACGGCCCGACGTCTGCAGCCGCACTACGTCGAGCAGTTCTTCACCCACGCGTTCGCCACGTTCGGCGGGCGATTGTCCAAGCGGGAGCGCTCGCGCTTCCAGATCCCGAACGTCCCGGTGTCGCTTCGCAATCGCGTGGCCCGACGGGAACACGGATGGCGACCGGTGACGCGTGCGTACGAGCGGGTCACGTTCGAGCCGACCGCGGTCTCTCCCGCTTCTGGCGCCTCGTCTGTGCTGCGCGCGGACCTTCTGGCACCCGGACATCCGCTGGTCGACTCGGTTCTCGACTCCCTGCTGGAGCGCGACGGTGCCGTGCTGCGTTCGGGATCTATGCTCTTCGACCCGACGAACCCGGAGACGACAGCTCGGGTGATTGTCGCCGCCACGTCTGAGGTGGTCGACGGTTCGGGCTCCGTGGTGAGTAGGCGGTTCTCGTTCGTGTCGGTCGACGTGGACGGCAACGCATCCGACGCCGGCCCCGCGCCCCAGTTGGACCTGGTTCCTCTCCCCGATGGCGTGGACGTCGGGGCTCTCGGGTTGGATTCGGCGCGGCTGGTGGAGGCGGCGTCGGCATGGTTGACGACGACGTCCGTTCCGGAGCATCTGGCGCGGGTGCGTGATCGGATCGTTCCCGAGGTCGACAGGGTGGAGACCGCGGTCCGGACGAGGCTGATCGACCAGGTGAACTTTCTGCACGCGGAGGCCGCGCGGCGCCGCGAGGAGGCGGCGTCGGGTGTGCGGACGCGACGCAACCGGGTCAGTCCCGACCGTTTGGAGCGTCAGGCCCACGATCTGGAAGCCCGTTTGTCGTATCGACTGGCGGAGTTGGCGGACGACCGCGCGCTGTCGGCCCGCCCGCCTCGGATCGAGTCCGCGTTCGTGGTGATTCCGGCAGGCATGGTCGGCGGTGCCGTCGGACGGCATGCGGCCGATTCGACGGCGACCGATGAGCGGGCGGTGACCGCGGTGTTGGCGGCCGAGCACGGCCTGGGTCGGGCACCGACGGAGATGGCGCACAACAATCCCGGATTCGACATCCTGTCGGTCCCACCAGTCGGTGCGGACGGTTCGCGTCCGAAGTCGGTGTTCATCGAGGTGAAGGGGCGAATCGCGGGTGCCGAGACCTGCCACGTCTCGTACAACCAGGTGATGCACGCACTGAACACCGGAGCCGAACATCGTCTCGCGTTGGTGTCGGTGAGTCCGGACGGTCCGGCATTCGACGAGGTCCGCTACCTGTCGAACTACTTCGTCGGCGTCACTCTCGGCGATGCTGACGTGTCCGGGGTGGAACTGAACTGGTCCAAGGCCTGGCGTAAAGCCACCCCTCCCCACTGACTCTCCGCCCGAGCCCTACCCGGTTCGTCGAGCCCGACCCGGTTCGTCGAGCGCAGTCGAGACGCCGCACGGCCTACCGCTCAGAACGGCGGCTCACCCCATTGACGGCCGACGACGGTGTCGCCGACACCGCGTCGGCGGTTGTATGCCCGAATGCTCATGCGGTAACGGTGTTTGGCCGAGGTGCGGGTCATTCCACGACGCGGTGCCGCTTCCTCGACCGGCCGCGACGTCGACGGGGCGTCGTCGTGCCGACACGGGATGAGCCCGAGTTCGGGCAGCAACCAGCCGTTGAGAGCGCGGGACCGGACGGTGACCCCTTCGGGGGTGGTGACCTCGGTCCAGATCACGCCGTTGGCGTCGACGATCTGGTCGTCTACCCATCCGTTGACGAAGGTCTTCAAACCGTGATGGAACCGGCATTTGGGGTTCAGATTGCACGGGCACGTGGCCCCGCCCGCCGCAGGATTGTCGTGGTCGTATTCGACGACATGATCGAGGTCGCAGTTCCACGCGGGCATGTCGCACCCCGGGTGCGTGCACCGGCCGTGGACGGCGCGGACAGCCGTCGCACAGGTGGCGGTGGGCCGGTAGCCGTCGGACGGTTGGGACGTGTGGTCGAGTAGTTCGCCGAGGTCGAGGTCGCGCACGACGGTGTCGCTGCGGGCCGCGATGTCGCGGACGTGGTCTGCGGAGATGGGACCGTACCCGTCGAGGTAGGCGGGAAGGTCGGACTCGCCGGTGAGAGTTTCGCGCCGAGCAATGGCGTGGAGGACCACCGTGGCGCACTGCGCCGCGGTGTCGACGCCTTCGCGTGCCGAGCATTCCGGATCGTCGCACTCGCAGGCGAAGAGCGCGCCGGTGAGCAGTGCGATGGCCGCGTCGGAGCGACGTTCCTGCTTGGTACGCGGGTCTTTGCCGCATACACCGTTGGCGACGGCGTCGACCGACTTACGGGCGAGAGTCACGTCTTCGACAGACGCGGTGATCTTGAGGTCGGACAGCTCCGGGTTGACGGGCTCGACTGCGACTCGCTTGCGCGGCTTAGCGGCCTCACGCGCAACGCGTGCGGCCTCGGAGTCGTGTTCGGCCACGACCGCGGCGACGATCTCGATCACGCGGGCCTTGCTGAGCGCACCGGCCGAGCGGAGCCGGTCGGCGGCTTCGACATCGATCGCGGCGAGCACGTCGTCGTCGACCACTCCCTCGGTCTGGGCCAGCGCAGCGTGGAACCACAGCGGGATGAGGACGCCGTCGCGCATGAGACGCCCGATGGCCGGGATGCGTTCCATGCACGAGATGGCACGGTCGACGAAGTTCTCGGCGGTCGTCTGACGAACGCCTGCAACCGCGGCGAACGACGCCGCCGTCTGGCACATCGGGTCGTAGACCCGAGTGAAGCAGTCGAACCGTCCGGGGCCGACCACTTCCCGCCCGTCGAGCGCAGTCGAGGCGGCATCGACCTTCCGCTGCCACAGCGTGTACGCGGCCTGGTAGCGATGCCACATCAGCGGACCGTTGAGCTTGTCGCCCACGGCTGCGAACACCAGCAGCGCCGCATCGTCGGTGGACGAGTCGCCGCAATCGGGCAGAGCGAGGCGAATGTGGAGCATGCCGTCCTCGACGGTGACGGCCGCGCCGGACTGAGCCTCAAGCATGGTGTTCATTTCATCCCCCAATGTCGAACTTATGTTCGATACTACGCCCACCCACCGAGTTGGTCAATACCCGAATTTCGCACAGAATCACCCCTCGCGCACTTTGCACACCACGATGTGCGACGCTGATGTGTTCACCTCTCCGCAATCAGACCCAAGGGGTACGCGCGTCCATGACTGCACAACAAGTTGTTCGTCGAAAGTTGATCGAGGTCAGCATCCCGCTGCAGAAGATCAATGAGGAATCGGCACGCGAGAAGTCGATCCGCCACGGACACCCGTCGACGCTGCACCTCTGGTGGGCACGCCGCCCGCTCGCTGCCGCTCGAGCGGTCCTGTTCGCCCAGCTGGTCGATGATCCGGAGTCGCGGCCTGACCTCTACCCAACCGAGGCCGAACAGAACGCCGAGCGCAAGAGTCTGTTCGATTTGATGGAACAGCTCGTGGTGTGGGAGAACTCCAACGACGAGAGACTACTTGCTAAGGCCCATCAGAAGATCCTTGAATCGACCGACGGCAACCCACCCCCGATCCTCGACCCGTTCGCCGGCGGCGGCACGATTCCCCTCGAAGCTCAACGACTCGGTCTTGAGGCCCACGCATCCGATCTCAACCCGGTCGCGGTCCTCATCAACAAGGCGCTCATCGAGATCCCGCCGAAGTTCGCCGGCCAGAAGCCGGTGTTTCCCGGTGCCGCCGAGGAGACCATCCAGGATTGGCCTCGCGCCACCGGTCTCGCGGAGGACGTCCGCCGCTACGGCCAGTGGATGCGTGACGAAGCCGAGAAGCGAATCGGCCACCTCTATCCCAAGGCAACGCTGCCCGACGGTTCCGAGGCAACGGTCATCGCGTGGATCTGGGCCCGTACCGTGACGTGCCCGAACCCCGAATGCCAGATCACCATGCCTCTTGTCCGCTCGTGGTGGCTTGGGAAGAAGCAGGGCAAGGAGGCGTACGTCGTTCCCGTCGTGGAAGGCAAGACGGTTCGCTACGAAATCGGGCACGACCTGGCATCGGCACCGACCAAGGAGTCTGACGGCACAGTCGATCGGAATGGAGCCACGTGCATTCGATGCGGAACCGCAGTGGAGCTCAAGTACATCCGAGCCGAGGCGAAAGCAGGGCGAATGGATTCCACACTGATCGCGACTGCGGCAGAAGGACATCGGAGTCGTACGTACCTTGCGCCGACTAGCGAACACTCATCGGCAGCAGCCTGCCCAAGACCCCCGGCACCTCGGGGCACACTGCCGGACCAGGCTCTAGGCTTCCGCGTTCAAGCCTACGGAATGCTCGAGTACTCCGACCTCTTCACTGCACGCCAGCTCACGGCACTGACGACGTTCAGCGACCTCGTCGGCGAAGCACGCGAAATCATCGCACGCGACGCCCTCGCGGCCGGACTCCCGAGCGACACCACCCGCCTCGACGACGGCGGCCTCGGTGCCGAGGCCTACGCCGATGCTGTCGCCACCTTCCTCGGCATGGCGATCAGTCGAGTCACCAACAAGGCCTCAACAATCTGCTCCTGGGACTCGTCTCCGAAGATGGAAGCGGTCCGAAGCGTCTTCGCACGACAAGCACTGCCCATGTCGTGGGACTATGCCGAATCTAACCCTTGGGGAGGTTCGGGCGGAGACTTCGTGGCCGATGTGAAGTGGGTTTCCGACTCTCTACTCCGAACCCCGGCCGAAGGCCGCGGCGTGGTGAGGCAAGGAAATGCCGAACACACCATCGCGGGCTCAGCATTGATCTCTACCGACCCTCCCTACTACGACAACATCGGCTACTCCGACCTGTCGGACTTCTTCTACGTCTGGCTTCGGCGTTCATTGAAGGACGTCCATCCGTCGATTCTGTCGACGATGCTGGTCCCCAAGGAGGAAGAACTCGTCGCGAACCCGTACCGCCACGGCGGAAAGGACGGTGCGCACGAGTTCTTCGAGGACGGCTTCCGCGAGGTGTTCAGGAGGGCCAGAGAGAACGCCTATGACAACTTCCCGATCACCGTCTACTACGCGTTCAAACAACAGGACGCCGAGAAGTCCGGCCAGGCGTCAACCGGCTGGGAAACGCTGCTCGAAGGCATGATCAGATCAGGCTGGCAGATCACCGCGACCTGGCCGATGCGATCTGAGCTCGGCAATCGCATGCTCAGCCAAGGCACAAACGCCCTCGCATCATCGATCGTCCTGGCCCTCCGACCGCGCCCCGACACCGCACCCCGCATCGACCGACGAGGGTTCCTGGCTCGCCTTCGAAGCGAACTGCCGAACAAACTCCGCGAGCTGCAGCAGGGTTCGATCGCGCCGGTCGATCTCCCTCAGGCGGCTATCGGTCCGGGTATGGCGATCTTCTCCGAGTACAGCGCCGTGCTCGAAGACTCCGGCTCCAAGATGACAGTCCGCACCGCGCTCGAACGGATCAACGTGATTCTCGACGAGGTGCTCGGGGAGCTCGAAAACGACTTCGATGGCCCCACCCGTTTTGCGCTCACCTGGTTCCGCCAGAACGGCTTCGAGACCGGAGTGTTCGGCGATGCGGAGAACATCGCCAATGCGCGCGGCATCTCACTCGACGCCCTCGAACGCTCGGGGATTCTCACGAAGGGCGGCGGCAAGCTCACACTCATCGCGCCGACCGCGATGCCGGCCGACTACGACCCGTCCACCGACACCTCAATCAGCGAATGGGAGGTGGTGATGCACCTCGTCCGCGTCCTCGACAGCGAGGGAATCCCGAGTGCCGCACAACTCCTGGCGCGCGTGCCGTCGTCCATCGACACCGACCTCTGCCGTGAACTCGCGTCGCTGCTGTTCAAGCTCGCCGAGGACCGCAAGTCGACGTCGCTCGCCAACAGCTTCAACGGCCTCGGCGCCGCATGGCACGAGATCGCGCGCCAAGCGCGGACCGTCGGCGGGCAACAGGCGGAACTTGACTTCTGACCCCGTTGGCCGTCACGTCGTAGACTCGAAGGGATCCCAGCTCAACTGAGTCGATGAAGGCGAAGACGATGAACACTGTGCTCGTGAGCGAGTTCCCCCAGCTCACGACACTGTGTTGGCAATTCGCCCCGGATGCTCGCCTCACGTGGGACGAGGCACTCTCCGTCTACGAACGCAATTGGCGGTACGTCGAGCAGGAGAAACTGACCGCCGACGAGGCAGCGTTCATTCAAGAACTCGTCGACACCTGCGGGAATGGCGTGTTCCTTGTTTGAGCGCGAGCACCATCGCCGGATCGCGGACATCCTCGCCGCCCTCGACAGCGACTACCGCGCGCACATCACTGCTACTTCGGTGGCGGCACCGCACTGGTTCTCGCTAACCTGGTTCTTTCATCGGTGAATTCGACTCGCCGACCCTGATGCATGAAGAAAGGTGCTCTCACCTGCGATAATCGTTCTTGCGACAGTCCGATTACGTCAGAGCGAGGGAGCACCTTTCTGGTGAGTAACTCTACCGTGTTCTACCCACACATCCGCGCCACCGGCGACGGCGAGAACCTCGTGTCCCACGCCGGAACCATCCTGTTGACCCGAACAGTCGAGGTCAGCGGCCTCGCGGCCGAGTTGTCGACCGCACTCGCGCCGTGGCGCACGCCCTCCGCAGTCCATGATCCGGGCAAGATCATCGCCGACCTCGCCGTCGCACTGGTCGCCGGCGGCGACTGCCTCGCCGACATCGCCACCATCCGCGAACAACCCGACACGTTCGGCCACGTCGCCTCCGACCCGACCGTCTCCCGCCTGATCTCAACGCTGGCCGCCTCGCCGGTCCAGGCGTTGTCGGCGATCGCTGCGGCTCGAGCAGCGACCCGGGCACGGGTGTGGGCGTTGGCCGGTCCTGCTGCTCCGAACCACGGGATTTCGGCGAAGAACCCACTGGTCATCGACCTCGACGCAACCCTGGTCACCGCACACTCGGACAAGCAGTCAGCGGCGGGAAACTACAAGGGCGGCTACGGTTTTCATCCGATGACCGCGTTCATCGACCACGGGCCCGGCGCGACCGGAGAAGCCGGAACGATCCTGCTACGACCAGGCAATGCCGGATCGAACACCGCCACCGACCACATCACCACCACCCAGCAGTCGTTGGCGCAGATCCCCGACCTACCACCGCGTCCCGGCCGCAAGATCCTGATCCGTACCGACTCGGCCGGCGCCACTCACGACTTCCTCGACTACCTGCACAAACAGCGAGTCTCGTACTCGGTCGGATTCGGTCTCGATGCCCGGTTGGGTGAGATCATCGACCGACTCCCGAAGAAGGCATGGACTCCGGCCTACAACAGCGACCGCGAGCAGCGAGACGGCGCCGACGTCGCCGAGTTGACCGGAGTGATCGACCTGTCGGGGTGGCCGCCGGGGATGCGGGTGATCGTGCGGCGGGAGAAACCCCATCCCGGTGCACAGCTGCGGATCACTGACCGCAACGGGTGGCGATTGACCGCGTTCGCCACGAATACCACGCGCGGGCAGCTGGCTGATCTGGAACTACGGCACCGCCGACGCGCCCGGTGCGAGGATCGGATCCGGCAGGGCAAAGACTGCGGGCTGTTGAACCTTCCGTTGTTCTCGTTCGCGCAGAACCAGGTGTGGACCTCGATCGTAGCGTTGGCGATCGATCTGAACGCGTGGATGCAGATGCTGGCGTTGACCAGCACTGATGCCCGCACGTGGGAGTTGAAGACATTGCGTCTTCGGTTGTTCGCGATCGCGGCTCGGATCGCTCGGCACGCCCGTCAGCGACGGCTGCGGTTCGATGCCCGTGCCAAGTACACCGGTCTGCTGATCGCCGGGCTCGATCGTCTCGACGGCTACCCGAACAGCACGTGACCAGCGTGTCCTGACGTATCCGAACGACCTGAAAGACACCCTCCGGGCCCGTGAAACCCGGCCGTGATCCGGCGGCAACCGGCCAGCCTGTCGTACCCGAACCGCAAAATCAGCCCTGCCGCAATCAATCCGAACCGCTCAGGCAGGGATAGGCACCGGATGAAAGATCGAGGCTAACGGCGAATACCGGGAGTCGAACGACATCGACTTCCTCGTGTCATCGCTGAATGACTATAGGACCATCCGTGCTCTAGTCGCGACCGACGGACTCTCCACTTTGTTCGACAGGCAAGTGAGAATCGTGCGCACGGCCAGGACCGACCGCTACGGCATTCGCGGCGCCGTGGCAGTCGACGGCACCCCGGTCAAGTTCGAAATCATCCACGAAGGACGAATCGCTCTCGACGAACCCGGTCCGAACGACTCGGTGATCGACACAGCGACTTTGACGCCGCTCGACGCCGTCGCCACCAAAGTTCTCGCCAACGACGATCGATGGGCCGATCGATCGGTCGCCAGTCGCGATGTGATCGACCTCGCGATGATCTCACCTGACGGAACGATGTTGGCCCGAGGTATCGCAAAGGCCGAAGTTGCGTATGGATCAACAATCCGCCGCGCGCTGCACTCCGCCGTTGACCTCCTGACAGGCAACAGCGACTATCGACGACACTGTAGAGAAATCCTCCGCATGACGGTTTCTGACGACGAACTCGTCCGTCGTCTTGGAACGCTCATGGCGAGCCTGGACTGAAGCGTCTGCGGCTCTGAGGTCACGTCGCGCCGTCGGGCGTCTCGACTGCGCTCGACGAGCCGGGGTCAGTGCGACGTGTCAGAGGGGGAGGCTAGTGTTCACATAGCTCGCACAACGTGTTGTGCAATATGTGAGGAGAGCCTGTGGGTACCAGCAATCGTGACCGGATCAACTCAGCGTTCGAGCTGCTCGGCCCCGCGATGAATCGGTTCCTCGACGCGACCGTCGGCGTCGAGCTCGCGGCCACCGGTTTCGACGGCGGGTGGATCGAGATCCTGCGCGCGGTGAAGTCGCAGAACGGACACGCCGCGAAGACGTACAGCGCACACGACCCGTACGACAGCCTGCGCATGGTCACCGACGGCATCCCCTACAAGTTCAAGCGGGGCTGGGACCCTATCAGCAAACGACTGTCCCGCACCGACGTCGGCCGAGCTACCCAGCTTCTCGAAGTCCGCAACAAGCTCTATCACCACGAGCCGTTCAACAACGACGACGCCACCTACGACCTCGACACCATCCACCGCTTCCTGCGCGCCATCGATGCGACGGACGAGGCCAACACCGTCGCCAAACTCCGCGACGACGTTCGAGCCCTCGGCGCACGTCAGGCCGATGATCGGGCCGCGCGCAAACAGCCGAGCCTGCAGGCAGGCTCGGACAACCTCCCGTCGTGGCGAGAGGTGATCTCACCTCACAAGGACATCCAGAGCGACCAGTTCAACGCCGCCGAGTTCGCCGCCGACCTCTACACGGTCGCCAACAAGAGCGGCACCCACAAGACCGAGTACACCGACCCCGCCGAGTTCTTCGGCCGCACTTACCTCACCGAAGGACTGCGCGACCTGATCGGCCGCAACGTCGCACGACTCACCGGCGACCAGAACGCGTCGCCGGTGGTGAATCTCCAGACCAACTTCGGCGGAGGCAAGACCCACTCGATGCTCGCCCTGTGGCATCTGGCGTCGGGCGAGAAGAGCTCGACCTTCGGCGACGACGTCGCGGCACTCGCCAAGCCCCTCGACGAGCTTCCCCACGGTGTCCGACGCGTCGCGCTCGTCGGCAACCAGATGGTCCCCGGCCGCGAGAACGACGAGGACGGCCGCCCGAACATCCGCACCATGTGGGGCGAACTCGCCTGGCAGCTCGGCGGACGGGATGCCTACGAGATCGTCGAGGCCGCCGACCGGTCGTCGACCAATCCCGGATCGTCACTGCGCGAGCTGTTCGAGGCCTATTCCCCCGCGGTGATCCTCATCGACGAATGGGTCGCCTACGCACGCCAGCTCGTCAACGCGACGGACCTGCCCGCAGGCGACTTCGACACCCAGTTCACTTTCGCGCAGACCCTCACCGAAGCGGCGCGCGCGACACCCGGCATCCAGGTGGTCATCTCGATCCCGGCGTCGGCCGGTCAGTCCGGCGACGCCGACGACGTGAACGACGAGGAAGTCGGCGGCGAGTACGGCCGAGAGGCCCTCGGCCGACTGAAGCACGTCGTCGCACGCACCGCCGACCAGTGGCAGCCGGCGAACGCGCACGAGAGCTTCGAGATCGTCCGCCGCCGGATCTTCAGCGCACCCGACGCCGCGGCCACCGCGCAGATCAACAACATCGCGAAGACGACGGTCGAGTTCTACCGCACCTATCACAACGACTTCCCGGCCGAGGTCCGCGACAGCGCATACATCGACCGCATCAAACAGTGCTACCCTATCCACCCCGAACTCTTCGACCGTCTGTATCAGGACTGGTCGACGCTCGAACGCTTCCAGCGCACCCGCGGCGTCCTCCAACTGATGAACCGGGTGGTCGGAACACTGTGGCGCACACAGGATCCGAATGCGTTGATCCTTCCGGGCACGGTCCCGCTCGGCGAGGCCGACGTGGTCTCCGAGATCACCAAGTACCTCGGCGACGAGTTCAAGGCGATCGTCACAACCGACGTCGCGGGCACCGAATCGGTTCCCTACCGCGTTGACAAGGACAACGAACTGTTCGGCAAACGCGGCGTCTCTCAGCGCCTCGCGCGAGCGGTCTTCATGGACGCGACGCCCGGACTCCACTCCGCGCACAAGGGTGCGGAGAAGGCTCGCATCTTCCTCGGAACGGCATTGCCCGGCGACGTTCCCGGCAACTTCCACTCGTCCCTCGATGCGCTCACCGGGGCGTCGACCTACCTGTACACGGAGTCGAACCGCTACTGGTACGACACCCAGGCCAACATCACTCGCGCCGCGCGCGACTACGCCGCCGGCCTGAACGACGCCGACGTGTGGGCCGAGGTGGAACGCCGACTGACCGCGAAACGACGCACGACCGCCGACAAGGTGTTCGCAGGCATTCATGTGTTCCCGGACAGCGCCGACGTCCCCGACGAGACCGACGCGCGTCTGGTCGTCGTCCCGCTCGCCTACACGCACACCGCCCGCAGCGGTGAGAAGACCGCCGTTCCGTGGGCCCAGAATCTCATCGGGTCGCGGGGCAACGCCATCCGCACCTTCAAGAACTCGATCGTCTTCCTGGCCGCCGACGAGAAGCGTGCCCGCGAGCTCGACGACGCCGCCCGCAACTACCTCGCCTGGAAGCACGTCGCCGACAGCGCGGACGACCTCGGCCTCGGAGGTCAACAGACCAGACAGGCGGTCGAACGCCGAGGAACGTCCGACGAGATCGTCGACGCCCGCATCCTGGAGACCTTCGTCTGGGCGCTGTACCCCGAGCAGTCGTACGGCGTGGAGTCGACGTTCCGCATGGAGACCACGTCCGTGACGGGGAGTTCGCTCGACCTCTACGGCCGCACCGGCGACAAGCTCGGCACCGACATCGTCACCCTCACACGTGCATCCGGGCCCATCGCGATGGACCTCACCGACAAACTCGCCGCCGCGTGGGAGTCGGGTCACATCAGCGTGGATCAGCTCCTCCGCCTGTACGGCACGTACCCGTACCTGCCACGACTGAAGAACCGAGACGTTCTGATCAACGGGCTGTACTCGGTCACCGCCGACACCATCACCTGGCAGCAGTACGGATTCGCCTTCGCCGACGGCTACGACGTCACGACCGGCCAGTACGTCGGACTCCATCTCCCGACCGACGAGGCGACCCTCCACATCTCCGACAGCACGCTGGTCGTCAAGCCCCACCTCGCGGCCGATCAGCGGACGCGAGAGATCGAGGAGAACGGCGGCGGCGCAGAGCGCAGCGATACCGGGACCACGAACACGAGCACGGGAGGTAGGGACGGGGCCGACCGCGGCGTCGTCGCCGTGCCGACAGACGTCAAGCGCCGCTTCTACGGTTCGATCGAACTCGACCCGACCTTCCCCGCGAAGCACTTCAACGAGATCCTCGCCGAAGTCCTCACTCACCTGCAGAAGGACAGCCGACTGGAGATCCGCCTCGACGTCAGCGCCACCAGCGCGGACGGGTTCAGCGACTTCACGCGTCGCACAGTCTCCGAGAACGCCAACACCCTCGGCTTCGCGCCCGCCGAGTTCGAGACGGACTGAGGTCATGCACGACTGGCAGAATGGGCACGGTGATCATCGAGACCGTCGTCGACCCTGAGGAAGCGGCCGCGGTGGCGGCCGTCGCCGCGGAAACGTTCCCTCTCGCCTGCCCGTCGCACTCGACGCCCGAGAACATCGCGGCACACATCGCCGCGAATCTGTCGACGCAGCGTTTCGTCGAGTACATCGACGACGACGATCGTGACGTGATCGTGGCGCGCGACGACGCGGGCACCGTGATCGGCTACGCGCTGCTCGTTCACCGTGCGCCGACCGACCAGGACGTGAACGGCGCTCTGACATCGGCGGGCGTCGACCCGGAGACGGCGGCCGAGGTGTCCAAGATGTACGTCCTGCCCGACCACCACGCATCACGCGGCGAGGCCAAACCAGCACACGCACTGATGGACGCCGCAATCGAGGCGGCGAACGCGCGCGGCGCCGCCTACGCGTGGCTCGGCGTCAACGACGAGAACCGACGCGCCCAGAAGTACTACCGCAAGATGGGCTTCGCCCAGATCGGGACCAAGACCTTCGACATGAACGGGGTCGTCGAACACGACCACGTCATGGGACGGACGGTCTGACTCAGGCGTCGGCCTCGGCGAAACGCGACAGTGCGAGGAGACGCGACGTGGCACGCAGGTACTTCTTGCGGTAGCCGCCAGCGACCATCTCGGGGGTGAAGATCTCGTCGAGCTTCACACCCGACACGCTCACCGGGATCTCGGCGTCGTACAGGCGGTCCGCGAACGCGACGAGCCGCAGGGCGACCGCCTGGTCGGACGCCGGACGGACGCCCTCGATGCAGACCAACGTCACACCGTCGACGAGCGACTTGTACTTCGACGGATGCAGCTTCGCGAGATGTGCGACCAGATCGTCGAACGAGTCGAGCGTGGCCCCGTCGACGGACTCGGCGTGCGCGACGAGCTGCTCGTCGGTCGCGGGTTCGGGGGCGGGCGGCAGATCGCGGTGGCGGTAGTCGGGGCCGTCGACGCGGATGGTCTCGAAGATCGACGACAGCTTCTGGATCTCGCGGAGGAAGTCCTGCGCGGCGAAGCGACCCTCACCGAGCTGGCCGGGGAGAGTGTTCGACGTGGCGACGATCGACACGCCGCGCGCGACGAGTTCGGTGAGCAGCCGGGAGACGACCATCGTGTCGCCCGGATCGTCGAGCTCGAACTCGTCGATGCACAGGACGCTGTGATCGGCCAGGCGGTCGAGCGCGTCGATGTAGCCGAGGGCGCCGACCACGTTGGTGACCTCGCCGAACGTCGCGAACGCCTTGGGGCCGGGCATCGAGTGGTAGACCGACGCGAGGAGGTGTGTCTTGCCGACGCCGAAGCCGCCGTCCAGGTACAGACCGATGCCCGCGGGCGTCGACGCCTTGCGGAACAGCCCCTTCTTCTTGGCCCCCGCGCGGACCTTCGAGGCGCGCGCCACGAAGTCGCGGGCCGCGGCGACCGCGGCCGCCTGACTGGGTTCGTTCGGATCGGGGATGTACGAGTCGAAACTGACGTCGTCGAACATCCTCGGCGGAACCATCTCACCGATCAACTGGTCGGGCGCCAGGACGGGATTCCGGTCGCTCAGTCGTGCCAACATCCGATAAGGGTATCCAGGGGGTACATGATGGACTCATGTTCCTCATGCAGAAAGCGACTGATGTCACAGCTTCCGATCTGCCGGAGCTGCTCGCCTACCCCGAATCGCCGTCGCCTGTCGTCCGATCGACCTTCATCTCCACGATCGACGGCGCCGCGACCGTCGACGGGAAGTCCGGACTCCTCGGCGGGGACGGCGACCGCCGCGTGTTCCTGCTGATGCGGACGCTGTCGGACGCCGTCGTCGTCGGTGCGCGGACCGCGATCACCGAGGACTACAAGGCTCCCGCCGACGACGACGGTCCGATCCTCATCCTCGCGTCACGGTCCCTCGACATCTCTGTCGACTACCTGCCCGCCACGCATCCCCGCGTCCTGATCGCGACCTGCGCGTCGGCGCCTGCGGCCGCTCGGCGACGCCTCGAAGGCGCGGGCGCCACCCTGTTCGACTGCGGCGACACCGACCTCGATCCGCGTGCGCTCGTAGACGCGCTCGCCGCCCGCGGCGTGCGACGCATCGACCTCGAGGGCGGCCCGCGCCTGCACGCGTCGTTCGCGGCCGCGGGCGCCCTCGACGAGATGATCGTGACCACCAGCCCCACCCTCGGTCTCGGCGACGCCCCCCGCATCGCGCATGGTTCGTCGATCCCGCTCCCCGATCAGGACCTGCCGCTGCCCCACCGCCTGCCGTATCCGATGCGACTGCTGCGTCAGCTCGGCGACGACGACGGCTACCTCTACTCCTTGTGGTCGCGCATCCAACGAGCCGACTAGGCTCGCGACTATGCCGTCGACCCTCCGCGCCCGACTCGCCGCCTCCGTTCTGACGGTCACCGCGCTCACGACGGTCGGTGCGCTGACGGCGGGCTGCTCGGTCGGCCCGGACACCGGACCGAACATCGTCCGCGGCGACAATCCCGGCGGCGACCAGGACACGGCTCCGCGCCAACCCGAGCTGTCCGTCCCGACGGGCGACCTCAACTGGCGTTCGTGCGACTCCGCGATCAGCAAGGCGTACGACATGGCGGCCCCGTCCGGGGTGACGGTCGTCTGCGCGCGGTACGACGTCCCGGCCGACCCCGGCGGGTCGTCCGACGACTCCATCTCCATCGGCGTCATGAAGGCCACGACGAAGACCACCCCGGCCGACGCACCTCCGCTCGTCCTGACCAGCGGCACGGATCTGCCCAGTTCACGCACCCTCCTCGCCCTCGCGAGCGGAGACGGCAAGGTGCTCCTCGACCGCCAGCCCGTCGTCGCCGTCGATTTCCGCGGGACAGGCCTGGGCGCGACCGTCGACTGCCTGTCCTCGGCGCAACGCACAGTGATCGGATCGGGGGCAGCGGGCGACGGTCGGGACCTGGACGCCCGCATCACCGCGGTCGGCACCGCCGCCCGAGCGGGCGCCGACCTCTGTTCGGACGCGTTGAGCCCCAATCAACTGAACTACTCCATCGACGCCGCGGCCGCGGACATCGAGGGCCTGCGGAGTCGCTGGAACGTCGACCGGATCGCACTGCTGGGAATCGGCGACGGATCGTCGGTGGCACTGCGGTACGCCGCGGCCCACGACGATCACGTCGGACGCCTCATCCTCGACTCCCCGACCGGCTACAACGTCGCGGCCCGCGAGCAGACCGCCGCCCGCGCACGCGGCGTCCAGAAGACCCTCACAACCTTCGCGCAGCGGTGCGCGGGCGCCGGATGCGCGCTCGGCTCCGACGGGGCGGCGATGCTCACGCGCGTCATCGGAGCCGGAGCGTCCGGCGACCTCGGCGGAATCTCCGACGTCGAGGTGCTCGACGCGGTCACGACCGCCATCGCCGTCGGCGACATGTCGCCCGACGGCATGCGCAAGCTCGGCACCGCGATCGCGAACGCCGACCACGGCGACACCTCGGCCCTCAAGACATATGTCACCGCCGCCGCGGCAGTGCGCGGCTCCGACGGCCGTCTCGTCGGACGCTGCAACGATCTCCGCGGGCGTCCCGGCCTGCAGGAGTTGTCCGGTCTCGCCGAGGACTGGTCGGACGACGCCCGGGCGACGGCGACCACCGCGGTCCTGCAGATCGCCGCCTGCGACGGGTGGGGCGGAACGGACGCTCCCGGAGCACCGGACGGACTGCCCGTCGATCCTCTGGTCCTCGTCGGCGACAACGACCCGTTCAACGGCGCCGACATCGTCGACACCCTCACCGCCACCCTCGCGGGCACCAAGACCAACCCGACGTCCGTCACCTGGGACGGACTCGGCTTCTCGGTCCTCGCGCACAGCGGTTGCGCCGCCGACATCGTGCGCGACTACATGGGCGACGCCCCGCTCGCAGCGCCGACGCAACGCTCCTGCCCGGCGTGACGCAGGCCATCTAGTACGCTTCGCGGGTGACTGTTGTAGACCGTTACCTGTACCTGCGCGTCGATCCGTCGCGCATCGGGAATCTGATCCTGTGGCCGATCAGCGTGCTGATGGTGATTCACCGTTCGCTGATCCTCGGCGTCAACGGGCACCGGACCGACGACTTCACGCCGGTCTACAACGCGGCGCTGTCGTTCCTGAACCAGCGACCGGTCTACAACGAGAACTACGCGACGGTCGACCCGCACTACCTGTACCCGCCGTCGGGCACCCTGCTGATGTCGCCGCTGGCGATCCTCGATCCGCAGACGGCCCGCTGGTGGTTCATCGGGATCAGCGCCGTCGTCCTCATCGTGTGCGCGTATCTGCTGGTGCGGCTGTTCGGCTTCGACCACCGCTCGTGGGTGTTCCCGGCTCTCGTGTTCTTCTTCTACAGCACCGAGACCGTCGCCCACACCCTGATCTTCACCAACTTCAACGGGTTCGTGCTGCTCGGCATGGTCGCGTTCATGATGCTGATGCTCAAACGTCACGACCTGTGGGCGGGTGTGTTCATCGGTCTGACGCTGTCGGTGAAGCCGATCCTCGGCGTCCTCCTGCTTCTGGTGCTCATGAACCGCCAGTGGAAGATCCTGATCACCGCCGTCGGCATCCCGCTGCTGCTGAACATCGCCGCATGGCCGCTGTCGAACGACCCGATGGACTTCGTCAAGCGGACCGTCCCCTACCTGGGCGAATCGCGTGACTACTACAACAGTTCCATCACCGGCATGGGCGAGTACCTGGGCATCGGCAGCTGGTTGATCCTGCTGCTGCGCATCGCGTTCGTCGCGATGGCGATCTTCGGACTGTGGTTCCTGTACCGCTATTACCGGCGCAGCGACGAACTGCTGTGGCTCGCGACGTCGTCGGGCATCCTGCTCGGCACGTTCTTCCTCGTCGGGTCGCTCGGCCAGGGCTACTACTCGATGCTCCTGTTCCCGCTTCTCATGACGGTCTTCCGGCCCGGCTCGGCCGTGCGGAACTGGCCTGCGTGGCTCGGCGTGTACGGCTGCATGACATTCGACGTCTGGGTGTCCAAGGAGTGGGAGCCGTTCGGTCGCTACCTCGAATACGGCAAGGTGACCTGGGGATGGTCGCTGCTGATGATCGCCGTGTTCTGCTCGCTGCTGTTCCGGTACCTCGACATGCGGCGAGCCGACGTCGACAGCCTCGACAACGTCGCTCAGGCGGCGCCCCCGGTCACGGCCTGACGGCTACCCTGGGGTCCATGACCGACTTCAGCAAGCTCACCGACGCCGACTGGCGCGAACGCCTCAACCCCGCGGAGTTCCGCGTGCTCCGCCAAGCGGGGACCGAGGCGCCGTTCGTCGGCGAGTACACCGACACCAAGGACGTCGGCGTCTACTCGTGCCGGGCGTGCGGGGCCGAACTGTTCCGCAGCGAGACCAAGTTCGACTCGCACTGCGGCTGGCCGTCGTTCTTCTCCCCGCTCGCGGGCGAGGCGATCATCGAACGCCACGACGACTCGCTCGGCATGCGTCGTACCGAGGTCTTGTGCGCCAACTGCCACAGCCACCTGGGCCACGTCTTCGCCGGTGAGGGCTACGACACTCCCACCGATCTCCGCTACTGCATCAACTCGATCAGTCTGACACTGTCCACCGACTGATCGACCGACTCACGACCGCACGTGCGGGTGTTCGATCGCGCTGACGAGGTCGGTCTCCCGATCGCGGACGGCCAGTGCCGTCTCGACGAAGTGGGCGACGAGCGGCGTCGCACCGCCGACCCAGGCCAGCGCGACGACGGACCGCGGTGCGTCGGTGATCGGCAGGTACTCGACCCCGGGAAACGGCATGAACCGCGTGGCCGCGGCGGCCGTGATCGAGATCGCCCGGCCCGACGCGACGATCTGCAACTCCTCGGTCACCGATCCGACAGTCACGACGGTCGCCGGTGACTCGGGTCCGCGGAAGCCGCCCAGGGACCAGAAGTCGCGGCGGGCCGGATCTTCGAGTTCGCTCAGCGTGACGGGATCGTCGAGGAGTTCGGCGGCCCGGACCGACACGCGGCCGGAGAGCCGGTGGCTCGTCGCGACGAGAGCGACGAGCGGCTCGGTGAACAGCGGCACCGTGTCCACGTCTGGCGTCGAATCGGGCAGGCGGATGATCGAGACGTCGGCGGCTCCGCTGATCAGTCCGGAGTCGGGCTCGTCGAGGGGATACTCGTGCGAGCGCACCTCGACGTCGGGATACCGGGACGCGAACTCACTCAGTATCGGTGCGGTGAGTTCGAGAGCGGCACCAACGGTGTGGCCGAGATGCAGGACGCCCGAGACCGTGTGTTCCCGGCGACGAGCCTCCGCCGACGCGCGGTCGAGCGCCGCGAGGGCGGCGAGTGCACCGTCTCGAAACACCTCCCCCGCCGGAGTCAGTTCCACCTTGCGCGTCGTTCGGGTGAACAGAGTCGCGCCGACCTCGTCCTCGATCTCCCGAATCACCCGGGACAGGGCCTGTTGGGCGAGGAACAGCCTGCCCGCGGCCCTGCTGAAGTTCAGTTCCTCGGCGAGGACGACGAACGCGCGAAGCTTGCGGGTGTGCAGATCCATGATGGATGGATCGTAAGGCAAGCTCCGCGCCGCTCACAGGAACGCCCGGCCTTCGCCCCGGTACGTCGGCACGGTGGCGATCACCCGATCACCGTCGACCAGGTGCAGTTCGTTGACGCGCTCGCACAGTTCGCCCGCCTTGGCGTGGCGGAACCACACCCGGTCGCCGACATCGAGCGCGGCGACCCCGGGCCCGTGCAGGGGCGTCTGCGCTTCACCCGCCCCCTCGATCGAGATCAGCGACACATCTATCGGCCACGACGGCGTCGGCAGCTTCTCGGCTCCGACCGCGCCGCTGGCGACCCAGCCGCCGCCGAGGACGGTGACGTACTCGGGGCTCGGTGTGCGGACCACCGACTGCACGTAGAACGCGGCCGGCTGCGGGCGGAACCCGCGGTACTTGTCGAACAACGTCGGACAGTAGAGACCCGATCCCGCCGCCACCTCGGTGACTGCGGGTTCGGAGACCGTGCGTTCGATGCTCCCCGTTCCCCCGCCGTTGACGAACTCGAGGTCGGCGATCTCGCGGACCGCGGCCACCACTGCCGCGCGACGCCTACGCAGTTCCATCGCCGACGCCATCTGCATGCCGCGGATCTGGAGTCGGTTCACCATCGACCCGGCGTTGTCGCCGACCCCGGCGATCTGTCCCTCGTACGCCATCAGTCCGACGAGTGCGAATCGGGGCCGCGCGACGATCCGGCGGGCCAGCGCGGCAGCGTCGTCGGCCGAGTGCACGGGCGATCGACGCACTCCGAGGTGCACACGCCCCTCCAGCAGGCGCAACGACGCGTCGAGGTCGATGCAGACCCTGATCGGCGGTCCGTCTCCGGTCGCGTGCTCGATCAGGTCGAGTTGGGCGACGTCGTCGACCATGAGGGTCACCCTCGCGAGCAGGTCCGGGTCCGCGGCGAGCGTGCGCAGCGACGCGAGATCGGCCGTCGGATAACCGACGACCACGTCCTCGACCTCGGACGCCAACCACAGCGCCTCGGCGAGGGTGAGGGCGAGGACGCCGCGGAATCCGGGGCGGGCCAGCACCGCACTCGAGATCGCGCGGCACCGCACCGACTTGGACGCCAACCGGACCGGCTTGCCGCCCGCGCGGGCGACCAGCGAATCCGCATTGGCCTTCAACGCGCCGAGGTCGACGACTGCGAACGGCGGTTCCAGGTCGGCGGTGGCGCGGGCCAATCGGCTGTACCCGACTCCCGACGACGCGGTGACGGTCTCCAGATCGAGCTCAGACATGTTCTCCTCCTGAGGTCACGGCCGGGAGTGCGTCGACGTCCGACCGCAGCATGCGCAGCATCGGAATCGCGGCGAGCACGACGACGGCCATCAGCACGAATGCGGGCGCCGGGTGGTCGACGAGGGCGCCGACGACGCCCGAGACGACGAGTCCGCCGAGGTTGCCCGCGAGCCAGATGAGGCTCGCGGCCGCGCCCTCGCTGGCGCCGACTCGGCGTTCGGACAGTTCGAGAACGATAGGCAGTGCGGGCAGAAGCAGGAAGCCGAAGACGGTGAACACCAGGACTGCGAGAGCGAATCCGGGAGCGACCGCCAGTGCGAGGCACGAGGCCGCGGTGACGGCCACTGCCACGAGAATCGCCCAGAGTTCACGGCGGCGCTTCGTCGCCCACACGGGAATCACCACCGAACCGACGACGCCCGCGAGGACGTTGGCCGTCAAGATGAGGCCTGCCTGGTCCGCCGACACACCGGCGGGGTCGAGCAGCGCCTCGGTCCAGGTCGTAAGGGAGATGAAGGCGCCGAACGGGACGAAGACGAGTGCGCACAGGCGGCGGACGAAGGGGTCGCGCCAGGTGGAGCGGAACGCGGTGAGTCCGGAGGTCTCGGACGCATGAGCGAACGGGCCCGGCTTCCGCAACGTGACGGCGAGGGCCGCGGCCGACACGACCGCGACGACGGCTTGAACAACCAGCAATGTGTGGAGGTCCATCATGCTGCCCGTCACGAATGCGGCGAGCATGCCGGCGAACGTGCCCGCCGAGCCGAGTGCGATGCCCTTGGGCCTGTCCTCCTCGGCGAGGTAGCCGCCTGCGACCCTGGTGATCGCGTTGAGGACGAACGGCTGCGCAACGGCGATCAGCAGCTGTCCGACAAGGACGGTCGTGTACTGGTCACCGATGAGACGAACGAGTCCACCGGCGGCCGTCAGCACCGCGCCGACGATCAGTGCCGCCCGGAACGACCTGTCGAGTGCCATGCCCGCCGGGATCGCCAACACGACGTAGAGCAGCGGAAACACGTTCGCCAGCCATCCGATCGCACCCGTCGAGACACCGTAGTGATCGGCGGCGTCGGTGGTGATGGGCGCGAAGGTCAGCCACAGCAATTGGGTCGACGCGGCGACGAGCGCATACGCGGCGACCGCTCCCCATCGGCTCCTCATCAGGCACCGAAGATTCGACGGATGTGATCGTTGGCGAACACGCCGTCCGGGTCGTAGGCGCGCCTGACCTCCTGGAACGTGTCCCACTCCGGGTAGCGACCGGCCAAGTCCGCGGCGCTCAGTGAATGCCGTTTGCCCCAGTGCGGACGGCCGCCGTACTCACCCGCGATGCGCTGAACGGTCTCGAAATACGGCTTCCACGGCATGCCTTCGTACATGTGCACCGCGACGTACGCCGTCTCCCGTCCGAAGGACGGACTCAACAGCGATGCGTCGTCGGCGGCCACGAACCGGACTTCGAAGGGAATGTTGACAGCGAATCCCTGCCTGTCCGTCTCGGCCTGGATCTCGCGGACGAGATCGGCACACGCCTCTCGGGGCACGGCCCATTCGGTCTCGGTGATCCGGACCAACCGCGGGCTGGAGAACACCCGATGGCTCGCGTCGATGAGGCTGCCCGATGACGCGAGAGCGGTGACCGCGCGATTCAAGCGCGGAATCTGCGACGGCCATCGCCGACCCATAGTGCTCAGTGCGCCCAGGACGTGATTCTCGACGATGACTTCATTGAAGTACTCCACGATGCGACCCGACGGGTTCGCGGGCTCCTCCGTTCGGTTCGTCGTCTTCGTCAACGCGTCGCGTGCGTGCGGGAAGGCGAAGAACTCGAAGTGATCGTTGCTGTCCACACGCTCATCGAGCTCGGCGAGCACTTGGGTGAGGGGGATCTTCTCGCGCTGCAGATGCAACCGGAACGACGGCACGGTCCGCAGCGTGTAGGCGGTGATGACACCGAGCGCGCCGACACTGACGCGGGCCGCTCGCAGGTCGTCGCCGGAGTCCAGTTCGACGATCGAGCCGTCGGCTTTCACGAGTTCGATCGACTCGACCGTCGTCGCCAGGTTGCCGAGGTTGCGGCCGGTACCGTGCGTCGCCGTCGAGATCGCGCCCGCGGCGCTCTGGACGTTGATGTCGCCGAGGTTGGGCATCGCCAGGCCGTGCTCGTCGAGCAGGCGGCTGAGCTCGTGAAGCCGGGTACCCGCGCCGATCCGAACCAGCCCCGTCGTGGGATCCACATGGTGAAGTCCGGAGAGATTGTCGAGCGACAGGAGCGTGCCGTCGGTCAGAACGTTGTCGCCGAAGGAATGCCCGGCCCCGACGACCCGCACCCCTTCGCCGCGACTCGCCGCATCGGTGACGAGCCGCGACACCTCGTCAACGGATGTCGGTCGTGAGAATGTCGAAGGGTTACAGGATTCGTCGCCTGTCCAGTTGCTCCACATGAGACAAGTCTCGTACCTGGGCACATGTGTTGTGAAACACAATTATGGCACTCGACTCACAACAGTTCTGTTGTGAGTCGGGCGAGTGTCACGGCAGGGCGTTGACGAGCTTCGCGGGCTCCACGCGGGGGCCGGTGAAGAACGGGATCTCGACGCGGACGTGCATGCGGGCTTCGGTGGCACGCAGATCGCGCATGAGGTCGACGATGCGGTCGAGTTCGGGCGCCTCGAATGCGAGAATCCACTCGTAGTCGCCGAGAGCGAAGGCGGGCACGGTGTTGGCTCGGACGTCCTTGTAGTCGCGGGCGGCCTTGCCGTGGTCGGCGAGCATCGTCCGTCGCTCCTGGTCAGGGAGCAGATACCACTCGAACGAGCGGACGAACGGGTACACGCACACGTAGTTTCCGGCGTCCTCGCCCGCCATGAACGCGGGGATGTGGCTCTTGTTGAACTCCGCGGGCCGGTGCAGCGCGGCTCCACTCCAGAACGGGTCGCTCGCGCGGCCGAGGATCGTCGTGCGACGGAAGGTCGAGTACGCGGCCTGCAGCTGTTCGATGGTCTCGGCGTGCCACCAGAACATGAAATCGGAGTCGCCGCGCATGCCCGCGACGTCGTAGACGCCGCGCACGACCACTCCGGTCTCGGCGACCTCGGAGAGGAACCGTTCGAAGTCAGCGGCCGCTTCGGTGCGATCGGTGGGGAGTTCCCCGGCTCGGACGGTGAACACCGAGAACATCAGATAGCGGATGGTGGAGTTGATCTCTGCGTAATCCAAGCGGCTCATGCGTCCATCGTGCCACCGCGCGGTCAGCCGGCGGCGCGCAGGTCGCGGGCCACCCCGGCGGCCGCGTCGCGGGCGGTGCCGATGCAGGCGGGCACACCC
Organism: Gordonia spumicola; assembly: GCF_009932475.1. Taxonomy (GTDB): domain Bacteria; phylum Actinomycetota; class Actinomycetes; order Mycobacteriales; family Mycobacteriaceae; genus Gordonia; species Gordonia spumicola. The sequence continues at coordinate 861,093 of NZ_BJOV01000005.1, read as the reverse complement.
ACTCCGCGGTATCCGGAGCCCGCGACTGCGACGCCCGTGGGCAGGCGTGAGACGGCGTCCGCCATCGCCGCGAGATGACCGGGCGCGTAGTGCGGCAGCCCGGTCGGCCACCGCTGGACGAGCGCGTCGACGATCTCCGGGGCAGGCAGTCCGACCGCCGCGAAGACGGTGTCGAGGTCGGCCCGCGCACGGGCGATGAGGTCGGCGTCGGCGCCCACGACGGGTTCGCCGAGACGGCCGAACGACGTCCGCAGGAGCGACACCCCGCCCGGTTCGGGTCGCAGGTGTGGCCATTTGCGGCTGCTGAGAGTGATCGCCTTGATCGACAGGTCGGCGTCCGATGCCACGAGCACGCCCGAATGCGGCGGCAGGGGCGAACGTCCGTCGACGGCGAACGCCACGACCGCCGACCCCGCCGCCCGCACTCCCGCGAAGACCGCGGCCGATTCCGGAGCGACGTCGGCGAGCAGCCGACCCGCGGTCCAGACGGGGGTGGCGATCACGACGGCGTCGTAGTCGCCGATGCCGTCGAGCCCGAACCCGTCTCCGGCCCTTGTCACCGATCGGACCGCGACCGGCGCGCGGATGTCCGCGCGAGCGGCCGCGACGAGGGCGTCGACGAGGGTCCGGTAGCCGCCGCGGAGGGCCCCGAACACGGGGCCCGAACCGGTCGCGCGCGCCCCGACGCGGCGCACCGCTTCGGTCAACGACGACGCTCCGGCGTCGAGTGCCGCGGCGAGTGCCGGAATGGTCTCGCGGAGCCCGAGATCGCGCGCGCGTGCCGAGTACACCCCGCCCAGCATCGGGTCCAGGCTGCGGGCGACGACGGCGGGACCGAACCTGTCCCCGACCAGGTCGCCGACACTCACGTCCGAGCCGGGAGTCCAGGCCATCGGGCGGTCCGGTTCGGACTCGACGAACCTTCGCTCGTCGGCGTCGAGCAGGTCGCGTACCGCCTCGGGGGTCGAGGGGATCCCCATCAGCGCTGGGCTCGGCAGGTCGGTGAGACGTCCCGCCGACCAGATCGCGGGACGCGACGGCCCCGGCGACACGACCTGATCGGCGAGCCCCAGTTCCGTGACCAGCGCCAATGCCTCCGGGCGGCGGACGATGAACGCCTCCGCGCCGACGTCGAGCGTCGTCGGACCGACGGCACGAGTCGCCAGGAGCCCGCCCGGTTCGACGTCGTCGGCGAGCACGTCGATCCGGGCGTCGCCGCCGAGGATCCGCCGCAACTCGTAGGCCGCGGTGAGCCCCGAGACGCCCGCCCCGACGACCGCTACGCGCACGTCCCCGCCCATCGGATCAGAGGGTGTGGATCAGTTCGACGGCGTGCGTGATCGCATCGGCGTCGGTGTTCGGCAGCACGCCGTGACCGAGGTTGACGATGTGACCGGGGGTGCCCGCGGCGACGGCGCGGTCACCTTCGGCGATGATGCGGGTCAGTTCGCGACGCACCGCTTCCGGTCCGGCGAGCAGCACCGTCGGATCGAGGTTGCCCTGGATCGCGACCGAGCGTCCGACACGTTCCGCGGCCACGTCCAGCGGGGTCCGCCAGTCGACGCCGATGACGTCGGTGCCGACACGCGTCATGGCGCCGAGGAGTTCACCTGTGCCGACGCCGAAGTGGATGCGCGGGACGCCGAACTGCTCGATCTCGGCCATCACCCGCGTCGAATGCGGCGCGACGAACGCCTCGTACGCGCTCTCGGAGAGGGTGCCGGCCCACGAGTCGAACAGTTGGACGGCGTCGACGCCCGCGGCGATCTGGGCGCGCAGGAACGCGATCGTCAGATCGGCGAGCCGTCCCATCAACGCGTGCCACAGGTCGGGTTCGGCGAGCATCATCGCCTTGGTGTGCTCATAGGTGCGGCTCGGCCCGCCCTCGATGAGGTACGACGCCAGCGTGAACGGTGCGCCCGCGAAACCGATCAGCGACACCGTCGGAGGCAGTTCCTCGAGAAGCAGTCCGATGGCCGCGGTGACGGCGCCGACGGCCTCCGGCTCCAGCCGGGGCAACGCGGCGACGTCGGCCGCGGTACGGATCGGCGACGCGATCACCGGACCGGTGCCGGGCACGATGTCCAGGTCGACGCCCGCGGCTTTGAGCGGCACGACGATGTCGGAGAACAGGATCGCGGCATCGGTGTCGTGGCGACGCACCGGCTGCATCGTGATCTCGCAGACCAGTTCGGGGTCGAAGCACGATTCGAGCATTCCGCGGTCCGCGCGGATGGCTCGGTACTCGGGCAACGACCGGCCCGCCTGCCGCATGAACCACACGGGACGACGTGCGGGCACCCGTCCGGTCGCCGCCGCGATCAACGGCATGTCGGATGCGGATCTGCGGGCGCGCACGATAGTCATGCCTTCACTGTGCCATCACCGGCCCATTCGACCGGGTCACACCCCGCCATAGATGGGGCGCGTCTCAGCCTTCACCACTCGGCGCGCCTCCGTGATCTGCGGCGTGTCGCGGCCTACTGTGGCGGCCGTGACCACTTCTGGAGCCCCGACGGAGCCTGCCGAGTTCCGCGACGCCGTGCAGTCGTTGCATGCGGCGACCGTCCGCTCGGAGATCGAGGTCGGCGCCATCCGACCGCCGCAGCGTCTCGCACCGTACAGCTACGCCCTCGGCGTCGAAGTCCGCCAGCCCGACGACATCGACGCGGCGCTCGTCCCGACCGATTCGGCAGGCAGTTCGTTCGGACGCCTCGTCCTCCTCTACGACCCGGAGGGCCAGGAGGCGTGGAACGGGACGTTCCGACTCGTCGCCTTCATCCAGGCCGAGGTCGAGGAGGCGTTGGCCGCCGACCCCATGCTTCCGCACGTCGCGTGGAGCTGGCTGTCGGAGTCGCTCGGCATCGACGACGGCGCGACCGAGTCGACACCGCCGTTCGGCAGCGACGTCCCGGCCGTCCGCGCCCTCGGCGGGACCGTCACCGCGACGACGTCCGTCCGCTACGGCGACATCGCCGGCCCCCCGGAGTCGCATCAGCTGGAACTCCGCGCGTCCTGGACCGCCACCAGCGGCGACCTCGCCGTCCACCTCGAAGCGTTCTGCGAGGTCCTCGCGTACGTGGCGGGTCTGCCGCCGTCGGGCGTGTCCGCACTCGGCTCGGTCTGAGGCGTGAGCGTCGAGCCGAACGAGTCGGTCACCCCGCTCCCCTGTCCCCGCGACGGTGTTCCCGACGTGATGACGACGCCGGACGAGTTCGCGGCCGTCGCCGCGCGGCTCGCCGCGGGCACGGGGCCGATCGCCGTCGACACCGAGCGCGCCAGCGGATTCCGCTACTCGCAGCGCGCCTATCTCATCCAGTTGCGCCGCACCGGGTCGGGCAGCTTCCTGCTCGACCCGATCGAGCATCCGGAGGCGCTCGGACCGGTCGTCGACGTCCTCACCGGCCCGCAGTGGATCCTCCACGCCGCCGACCAGGACCTGCCGTGCCTGCGTGAACTCGGGTTCGTCTGCGACAACGTGTTCGACACCGAACTCGCAGGCCGACTCCTCAACGTCCCCAAGGTGAACCTCGCGGCGATGGTCGCCGAGTTCCTGCATCTCGGGCTCGCGAAAGGGCACGGGGCGGCCGACTGGTCGCGCCGCCCGCTGCCGGACGACTGGCTCAACTATGCGGCGCTCGACGTCGAGGTCCTCGTCGAACTGCGCGACGCCGTCTCCGCCGCCCTGCGCGAAGCGGGCCGCGACACGTGGGCGGCACAGGAGTTCACGGCTGTCCTGGCGCGCCCGGCGCCCGAACCGAAACCCGAACGGTGGCGTCGGACGTCGAACATGCAGAGCCTGAAGACGGTCCGTCAGTTCGCCGTGGTCCGCGAGCTGTGGAACGAACGGGAAGAGGTCGCGCGACGCCGCGACATCGCACCGGGCCGCGTGCTCCCCGATTCGGCGATCGTGACGGCGGCCGCAGCGGCCCCGCGCACCACCGCCGACCTGACGAAGCTCCCGACGTTCTCCGGCCCCCGTCAGCGGCGTCAGGCCGACACGTGGATGCGCGCCATCCGCCGTGCCCAGTCGCTGCCGGACGCCGACCTGCCCGCCAAGCGCGCGCCGCAGGTCGGGATTCCGCCGATCAACCGCTGGGAACCCAAACATCCGGTGCCCGCGGCTCGCGCGAAAGCAGTCCGACCGGCGTTGAAGGAACTGTCCGAGACGATCGGGATCCCCACCGAGAACCTGATGTCCCCGAACGTTGTCCGCGACCTGTGCTGGGACGGAGTCCGCCGCGGCTCCACGGTCGCCGACCGCCTCGCCGAACTCGGCGCGCGCCCCTGGCAGATCGAGCTCACCGCACAGACCATCACCGACGCTCTCGCGTAGCGGACGTCGATCAGGCCAGGCCCGCGAACGACTTCGCGATCGACTCGGCGAGGTCGTCGGCGACGAGACCGAAGTCGGCGAGGAGCTCCTCCCGCGTCGAGTGCGTCACGAACTGCTGCGGGACGCCCCGCTGCAGGACCGGGACGAGGACTCCGGCGTCCGACAGCGCCCGGCTCACGGCCGCTCCGACACCGCCCTGCACTCCACCGTCCTCCAACGTCACGACGAGGCGGTGACTCCGGGCGAGCTCGACGATCGAGTCGGCGACCGGCAGTACCCACCGAGGGTCGACGACGGTCGCGCTGACCGCGTGGCCGGACAGTCCGGCCGCGGTGTCGAGCGCCAGCTGGGCGAACGATCCGACTCCGACGATCAGCACGTCGGCTCCCCCGTCGCGATCGCCCGCGAGGACGTCGACGCCGTCGTCCAGCCGCGCGAGCGCCGGGATGTCGGCGGGCACCGCGCCCTTCGAATAGCGGACCGCGGTCGGACCGTCCGCGGTGTCGAGCGCCTCGGACAGTTCCTCCCGCACGCGGATCACGTCACGGGGCGCGGCCACCTTCAGCCCGGGGACCAGCGACATCAGCGACAGGTCCCACATGCCGTGATGGCTCGGGCCGTCCGGACCCGTGATGCCTGCACGGTCGAGGACGAGGGTCATCGGAAGCTTCAGGAGCGCGACGTCCATCAAGAGCTGATCGAAGGCGCGGTTGAGGAAGGTCGCGTAGATGGCGAGCACCGGGTGCAGGCCGCCGAGCGCCAGACCGGCCGCCGACGTCATCCCGTGCTGCTCGGCGATGCCGACGTCGAACATGCGGTCCGGATACTGCTCGCCGAACGCGGCGAGGCCTGTCGGACCGGGCATCGCCGCGGTGATCGCGACGACCTCGGGACGCGCGGCGCCCTCGGCGACGAGCGCCGACGAGAACACCGACGTCCAGTCCTGGGTCGGCGCGGACGTCGCCTTGCCGGTGGCCGGGTCCATCTTGCCGGTGGCGTGCATCTGCTCCGCCTCGTCGTTCTCCGCGGGCGCGTAGCCGTTGCCCTTACGGGTGACGGCGTGGACGATGACCGGTCCGCCGAACGCCTTCGCGCGGCGAAGCGCGTCCTCCATCGCGTGGACGTCGTGCCCGTCGACCGGGCCGACGTACTTGAGTCCGAGGTCGGCGAACATGGCCTGCGGCGACACGAGGTCTTTCACACCGCTCTTCATGCCGTGCAGCACGGCGTAGGTGGCGTCGCCGACGACCGGGATGCTGCGCAGCGCCTGCCGCCCGCCGACGAGGAAACGCTCGTACCCGGGCTGCAGCCGCAGCGCCGAGAGGTTCTTGGCGAGGCCGCCGATGGTCGGGGCGTACGACCGCCCGTTGTCGTTGACGACGATCACCACCTGCCGACGCCCGTCGGCGATGTTGTTGAGCGCCTCCCAACACATGCCGCCGGTGAGCGCGCCGTCGCCGACCACCGCGACGACCGTCCGGTCCTGATCGGTGAGCTCGAACGCCTTCGACAGCCCGTCCGCGTTCGACAGCGCGGCCGACGCGTGGGACGACTCGATCCAGTCGTGGGGACTCTCGGCGCGGTCCTGATAGCCGGTGAGGCCGTCGCGCTGACGGAGCGTGTCGAATCGGTTCTTGCGCCCGGTGACGATCTTGTGGACGTAGCACTGGTGGCCGGTGTCGAACAGGATCGGATCGGTCGGGGACTCGAACACCCGGTGGATCGCCAAGGTCAGCTCGACGACGCCGAGGTTCGGCCCGAGGTGGCCGCCCGTGGCGGCGACCTTCTCGATGAGGAACTCCCGGATCTCCGCCGCCAGCCCGTCGAGGTCGGCGGGCGCGAGAGCCCGAACGTCCGCAGGCGAATCGACTCGATCCAGCACACCCATCGAGCGTCTCCTCACGTCAACCCGTCCGAACGCCGGTGCGTTCGGCACGTGCGGACCAGTCTACGTAACCGTCTCAGCGCGTGAGGACCGCGATGCCCTCGACGTGATTTGTCATGGGGAATGCGTCGAATCCGCGCCAATCACGCACCGTGTACCCCTGGGCGGCGAACCGTCCGAGGTCCCGGGCGAAGGCCGCGGCATCACATCCGACGTGCACGACGACGGCCGGACGCGCGGCGACGATCGCGTCGACGACAGCCGCCCCCGCTCCGGACCTCGGCGGGTCGGAGATCACCAGGTCGGGCGCCCGCAGCGACGAGACGATGTCGGCGACAGCGCCTCGGTGGATCTCCACCTGGTCGTCGGCGAGCGTGCGTTCGGCCGCGGCGAGCGCCCCCGGGTCGGTGTCGACGAGGTCGACACCGGTGACGGTCGGACCGTCGGTCGCATCGAGCATGCAGGCGCTGAACACGCCGACGCCGCCGTAGAGGTCCCACATGTGGACGTCGCCCGTCAGTCCGACTCCAGCCACGAGGTCGACGACCGTCGACGTGTATGCGGCCGGAGCCTGACGGTGCGCCTGCCAGAACCCGGTGACCGGCACCGTCCAGGTGCGCGGCCCGATGGTCTGCACGGCGTGCGTGTGCCCCTGGACGGTGCGCACCGACCGTGGGGCGGTGTGCGCCGACCTGCTGCTCTGCGCCCGACCGCGGCGGTCCTTGCCGCGACGACCGCGACGATCGGCCGGTGCGGATAGTTCGGCGATGTGCCGTGTCCCCTCGCTGTCGGCGGCGAGGACCAGTTCGGTTCCGGGCGCACCGCCGATCCCGTCGAGGCCGTCGAGCAGTCCGGCGACGGGACCGGCGCACGGCACCGTCACCAGGTCGGACGAACGACGTCCGCGCAGGCCGACGACGCCGCCGGGTCCGACGGCCAGGCGGGTGCGGACACGCCACCCCGACGGTTCGTCGCCGAGCGGGTCGACGACGGGCGGGGTCGGCGCGTCGGCCCCGAAGCCGCCGATGCGACGCAGGACGTCGGCGAGGGCCTCGGCCCCCAGCTCCCTGGCGTGGGCCGGGTCGACGAACGACAGGTCGCAGCAGCCCGCTCCGGCCGCCGCGGCCGGGCACAGCGGGTCGATCCGATGGGGGCTCGCGTCCAGGACGTCGACGACGGTCGCCTTCGCGTAGGACGCCCGGGAATCGTCGGTCACCGCGGCTCGGACCCGTTCACCGGGCAGACCGCCCTCGACGAACACGACCCGGCCGTTGCTGCGCGCGATGCCCGACCCGCCGTTCGCGTAGCCGGTGACCTCCAGTTCGAGCTCGGTCACCGGCTCTTCTCCTCGGAGGTGAAGCCGCGGCGGATGTCGCCCGGCGCGATGTACTGGTGCTGCAGTCGCTTGCCGCGTTCCTCCGACGACGAGAGCTGCCACGGCACCGACGTCACCATGACGCCCGGCTCGAACAGCAGTCGCGTCTTGATCCGCAGCGCCGACTGGTTGTGCAGGATCTGCTCCCACCAGTGACCGACGACGTATTCGGGGATGAACACGGTGATCACATCGCGCGGCGACTCCCGACGGATCCGTCGCACGTAGCTGATGATCGGCCGCGTGACCTCCCGGTACGGCGATGCGACCACCTTCAACGGGACCGACAGGTCGCTGTCCTCCCATTCGGACACCAGCTTGCGCGTGTCGCGGTCGTCGACGTTGACCGTCAGCGCCTCCAGGACGTCGGGACGGGTGGCGCGCGCGTACCGCAGGGCCCGCCGCGTCGGCAGGTGCAGCGTCGACACGAGGACGATCGAGTGCGTGCGGCTCGGCAGCACCTCGTCCTCCCCCTCGACGGCCTCGTCGAGTTCCCGCTGCACCGACGAGTAGTGACGGTGGATCAGCTTCATCAGGACGAACAGCAGGACCATCGCCAGGATCGCCATCCACGCGCCCGCGGTGAACTTGGTGATCAACACCACCACGAGGACGGTGCCCGTCATCAGCATGCCGATCGCGTTGATGATCCGCGACCGGATCATGCGTCGGCGTGCTTCCGGGTCGGTCTCCAGCTTGAGGTGACGCGTCCAGTGCCGGACCATGCCGGTCTGGCTCAGGGTGAACGAGACGAACACGCCGACGATGTAGAGCTGGATCAGCGAGGTCACCTCGGCGCCGAATGCGACGACGAACCCGACAGCGGCGATGGCGAGGAAGACGATGCCGTTGGAGAACGCGAGACGATCGCCACGGGTGTGCAACTGCCGCGGCAGGAAGCGGTCCTGGGCCAGCACCGATCCGAGAACGGGGAAACCGTTGAAGGCGGTGTTCGCGGCCAGCATCAGGATCAGCGCCGTGACGATGGCGATCGCGTAGAGACCGACCGGGAAACCGGCGAACACGGCCTCCGCGATCTGCGCGATGATCGACTTCTGCTGGTAGCCGTTCGGCACGCCGATCAGGTCCTTCGCCGGGTCGAGCACATACTTGGCTCCGATCTCCTGCGCGAGCATGACGATGCCGAGGAGCAGGGCGATCGAGAACCCGCCGAGCATGAGCAGCGTCGTCGCCGCATTGCGCGACTTCGGCTTCTTGAAGGCGGGCACACCGTTGCTGATCGCCTCGACTCCGGTCAGCGCGGCACAGCCAGACGAGAAGGCGCGCGCGACGAGGAAGACCATCGCGATGCCCATCAGATGGTCGTTCTCGGGCCGGATGTCGTAGCCGCTCGTCTCCGCTTGGACGTTGTCGCCGAAGACGAAGATCTTGACGAAACCCCAGATCAGCATGGCGGCGACGCCGACGATGAAGGCATACGTCGGGATCGCGAGCACCGAGCCAGACTCCTTGATGCCGCGCAGATTGACCGCGGCGATCAGCGCGATCGCCGCGACGCAGAACAGCACCTTGTGCTCGTGGACGAACGGGATCGCCGAGCCGATGTTCTCCGCCGCGGACGTGATCGACACCGCGACGGTGAGGACGTAGTCGACGAGCAGCGCCGCGGCGACCGTCAGCCCGGCGTTGGCGCCGAGATTGACGGTCGCGACCTCGTAGTCGCCGCCGCCCGACGGGTAGGCGTGCACGTTCTGCCGATAGCTGGCGACCACGACGACCATGACCAACGCCACCGCGACCGCCACCCACGGCGCGAACGAGATGGCGCTGATGCCCGCGACCGACAGCACGAGGAAGATCTCCTGGGGCGCGTACGCCACGGACGACATCGCGTCCGATGCGAACACCGGCAGGGCGATCCTCTTGGGCAGAAGCGTGTGGCCCAGGCGGTCGCTCCGGAACGGGCGACCGAGGAGCAGGCGCTTGGCGCCGACCGAGACCTTCGACATCGTGGACACGCAGCAACATTAGGCCGTCACATCGGCGCGTACCACCGGGGTGCGATTTCGCGGCGAGAGAAGTAACGTCTCCCACCGTGCGTGTGATCATCATGGGCTGCGGCCGAGTCGGATCGGCCCTGGCAGTCGCCATGTCCGGACGTGGACACGAAGTGGTCGTCATCGACCGGAATCCGTCGGCGTTCCGCCGACTCGGCGACGACTTCACCGGTCGGACGGTGCAGGGCGTCGGTTTCGACCGCGATGTCCTCGCCGAGGCCGGAATCGAGAGCGCAGACGCGTTCGCCGCGGTCTCGTCCGGCGACAACTCCAACATCATCTCGGCGCGTGTCGCGCGGGAGACGTTCGGCGTCAACCGGGTCGTCGCCCGCATCTACGACGCGAAGCGCGCCGCGGTGTTCGAGCGTCTCGGCATCCCGACCGTCGCAACCGTCCCGTGGACCACCGAACGGTTCGTCTCCGCGCTCGGCGACACGTCGAGCACCCCGGTCTGGCACGATCCGTCCGGCTCCCTGGTGATGGCGGTGGTCGCGTTCCACGAATCGTGGGTCGGCGTCGACTGCCAGCGGTTCCAGGAGGAGACCGGCGCCCGCATCGCGTTCCTGCACCGGCTCGGGCGGCCGATCCTGCCGGAGCCGCGGACCGTCATTCAGCAGGACGACGAACTGTACGTGGCCGCCCTCGCCGCGAACGTCGACAATGCGCGCGCCGTCGCGGCCGCCGAATTCGGGGAGTAGGAAACTGTGAAGGTCGCCATCGCCGGAGCCGGAGCCGTCGGACGTGCCATCGCCCGCGAACTGCTGCTCAACGAGCACGACGTGACGTTGTTCGAGAAGGACCCGTCGCACATCGACCGCGAGTCCGTGTCGGGCGCCGTGTGGGTGCACGCCGACGCGTGCGAGCTCGACGATCTCGAACGCACCGAACTGCAGACGTTCGACGTGATGGTCGCGGCCACCGGCGACGACAAGGCCAATCTCGTGGTCAGCCTCCTCGCGACCACCGAGTTCGCCGTCAACCGCGTCGTCGCGCGCGTGAACGATCCGCGCAACGAGTGGCTCTTCAACGACGACTGGGGCGTCGACGTGGCGGTCTCCACGCCCCGCATGCTCGCATCGCTCGTGGAGGAGGCCGTCTCGGTCGGCGACCTCGTCCGCCTGATGACGTTCCGTCAGGGTCAGGCCAATCTGGTGGAGTTGACGCTGCCCGACGACACTCCCCTGGCAGGCAAGGCGGTCCGCCGCCTGCAGCTGCCCCGCGACGTGGCATTGGTGGCGATCATCCGGGGCAAGCGCGTGATCGTGCCGCAGTCAGACGATTCCCTCGAAGGCGGCGACGAGCTCGTCTTCGTGGCGCCGGAGGAGGCCGAAGCCGACCTCCACCACGCCATGAAAGTACCTACGACGTGACGTAGTAGGTACTTTGTGCCCATCGGACGTAGGAGCCATTGTCCCTACATCGTCGCAGGTCACGAGACCTGCGACACGATTCGTCCTCCCCTAGCGACCCCCGTGGTCAGATCGATTCGGGCACGCTGCCCGCGACGCCCGGATCACCACGCGAGGAGTACGACGACATGATCTCTCACGACAGCCGCACCATGATCGAGGCGACCCTGCCCGCCGTCGAGGGCGCCCTCGACGCCATCACCGAGAACTTCTACGGACGGCTCTTCGCGGCGCACCCCGGCCTGCTGTCGGACCTGTTCAACCGGACCAACCAGCAGAACGGGTCGCAGCCCGTCGTCCTCGCCGGATCCATCGCCGCCTTCGCCCGGCTGCAACTGATGCCCGACCTCGACCTGCAGCGGTCGATCACCGAACGCATCGCCCACAAGCACGCGTCGCTCGGCGTGGTCGCAGACCAGTATCCGATCGTGCACGAGCACCTGTTCGCCGCGATCGTGGAGGTCCTCGGCGAGGCCGTCACCCCGGAGGTCGCGGCGGCGTGGGACGAACTGTACTGGGAGATGGCGCACGTCCTGATCGGGCGCGAGAACGAGTTGTACGCCTCAGCGGGCGTCGCACCGGGCCAGGTGTGGCGGACCGTGCGCGTCGCCGACCGCGACCAGGTGTCACCCGACGCCGTGTCGTTCACCGTGGCGTCGACCGACGGCTCTCGGCTCCCGGACTTCACGCCGGGTCAGTACATCTCGGTGCAGGTTCCGCTCGCCGACGGCGCGCGCCAGATCCGGCAGTACAGCCTCACCGGAGCCGTGGACGATCCGACGTGGCGATTCAGTGTGAAGCTCGACGGCGAGGTGTCGTCCTGGCTGCACGAGAACGCGTTCGGCGGCGACGAGCTGACCGTGAGCACGCCGTTCGGTGATCTGACGCTGCCCGACGACGACGGTCCGCTGCTGCTCGCCTCCGCGGGCATCGGCTGCACGCCGATGATCGGCATCCTGCATCACCTCGTCCGCACCGGCGACACCCGCAAGGTCCAGGTGCTGCACGCCGACCGTTCCCGGGCCCGCCAGCCCCATCGCGGCGAGATCGGCGAACTCGTCGCACAGTTGCCCGGCGGCAGCCTCTACCAGTGGTACGAGCACGGAGTCAGCGCCGGCCCGACCACGCGCATCGGTCTGATCGACCTGTCCGACGTCCCCGTCGACCCCGCGACCACCGCCCTCGTCTGCGGCCCGGCCGGATTCATGGACTCGGTGCGCGACGCGCTCGCCGACCGCGACCTGCCCGCCGAGCGGATCCGGTTCGAGACGTTCGGCGGCGTCCGGCGATGAACGCCGCACACGCCACTGCGGTCGCGGCCACGTTCCTGTGGCTGGGAATGGTGGCCGCCATCTCGTTCATCGAGGCGCCGCTGAAGTTCCGCGCTCCGGGGATCACGATTCCGCTCGGCCTCGGCATCGGCAGGCTCGTGTTCCGCGCGCTGAACAGCGTCGAAGCGGTGTGGGCACTCGCCCTGATCGTGGCGATGGTCGCCGGGGACGGCTGGCCGCGTCTCGCGGGCCCGGCCCTCGGCGCGGCCGTCGCGGCGCTCGCCGTCCAGGTGATCGCGGTTCGCCCGGCGCTCGCACGTCGCTCCGACGCGGTGCTCGCATCGCCCGACGACATTCCGGCCGAGCGCAGCCACGCGCACCTCTGGTACGTCGGTCTCGAGCTCGTGAAGACGGCGGCCCTCGTCACCCTCGGCGCGGTGCTCCTGACCGCCTGACACCGCCAGGACGTGTCAGTCGTCGGCGGAGTGGAGTTCGTACTCGGGGTTGTAGACGACCTTCATTCCGTCGGCGTTGGCGACGCGGCCGCGGACTGTCAGACGGCGGCCGGGCTCGATGCCCGGGATCCGATTGCGGCCCATCCACTTGAGGATCACCGTGTCGGTGCCGTCGAAGAACTCCGCCCGCACACCGGAATGGGTGTTGCGGGAGCAGGTCTCCACCGAGCGGAGTTCGCCGACCATCACGGCCTGCTTTCCGCGAGTGCACTCGCGGGCGGGCTGAGCGTCGGTGGCGTGCTGTGCACTGGCCTCCCGACACTCGCGTTGTACTCGCTCTTCCTCGATGTCCTCGAGGTCTTCGGTGAGCATCTTGCTCAGCCGCTTGAGCAGACCGGTGTTCGTCATCCCCACCCTCCGGGCACGTCCCGTCGAAGTCGCTTGCAGCCTCACCATACTCCCCGTGCAAGATCGTTGTATGCGCACAGTCATCGTGATGCCGGGCACAGGGTCGGACGCCGACTTCGTCCGCCGCGTCTTCCATCGTCGGGCCGCGGTCACCGGTGCCGAACTGCACTGCCTCGAACCCGACGCGGACCTGGTCGCGAGCTATCTGACCAGGATCGATGCGATCGCCGAGCGGTCGGAGTCGGTGATCGTCGGCGGCGTGTCCATCGGCGCCGCGATCGCCGTCTCGTGGGCGCTCGATCCGGGACGCGCGGCACGATGCGACGGCGTCCTCGCCGCACTCCCCGCGTGGTCGGGGGCCCCCGGCGACTCCGTCGCGTCCGTCTCCGCTCGGCTCACCGCCGAGAGCATCGAGAACGACGGTCTCGAACCGACAGTCTCCGCGATGGTGGCGGGCAGCCCCGACTGGCTCGGCGCCGAACTGGCCCGATCGTGGCGCTCACTCCACCCGCGAGGCCTGGTCGCTCAACTGCGTGCGGCGTCGACGTTCGTCGGGCCGTCGCTCACCGACATCGCATCGTTGACGGTCCCGCTCGGTGTCGCGGTCGCGCCGGACGATCCGCTGCATCCCGCCGACGTCGGACGCGCCTGGGCGGCGGCCGCGCCCCGCGGAGCCGTCGTCGAGACGCCGCTCACCGAATTCGGTCCGGACGAGCGCCTCCTCGGTGACGCCTGCTTCGCCGCGCTCGCGGACGCAGCCTCCGGAGCAGCCCGCACCTGAGTCGTCAGCGCCGACGTCGCCCACGGAGCCGGGACAACGCCGAGCCCCGAGACGGGGACGGGGCGTCTGACGACAGGGCATCCGGGGACGGCTCGACCGCCTGCGCGTCGTCGGACTCCTCGTCGACCGACGATCCGGACGGCTGCGCCTCGGTGAACACGGTCGCCGCGGCGCTCTGCGCGACGGCCCCGCCGGGGAGCACCTCGTCGGCGCCGGCATCGGCCGACGCCTCCGGAGCCGGGGCGCCGGAGATCGGCTCGGACGTCGGCCCGAGCCCCTGCTCCTGCGCCATCTGCTGCTGGGCCGCCGCCACCTGCTCCGCCAGCACCGGCGGCAGGACGAGCGGAAGCACCTCACGGGGCGGGTACGGCTGGGTACCGCGCCGGACGACGGTCTCCGCGAGCACCGCGCGGGCCAATTGCGCGAGCTGCTCCCCCGCCTCGTCCGGACCGCTCGCGACGAGGCGGACCATCCAGCGGGACCCGTCGACGCCGATGAAGCGGTGATGTCCGCCCTCGACCCGCGCCAGCACCTCGCGACCCCAGTGCCCGTCCTCGATCGACGTCTGGGCGCCCTCGGCGCGCAGCGACTCGGCCAGCTCCCTGACCACCTCGCGCCACAGGCCGCCGCTCCGGGGCGCCGCGAACGCGTGGATGCCGATGCGGCCGACCGGGGTCACCAGGTACACGGCCTCCGGCTGATTCTCCGCCGACATCTCGACGGTCACCTGGCCGCCCTCGACGACCGGCATCAGCACCGAGCCGAGGTCGAGATGCGAGTTGGTCAGGTCGTCGGGCGAGCCCGCGAGGTCGTCGATGTCGTACGGTCCGCCCGCTTCGCCGATCGTCTTGGTGCCGCTCATGCCTGTGCCTTCTCGTCGCTGGAGATGTCGTCTGTGAGGATGGCGTGCCCGCCGCTGGATCCGTGACCGCCGTCGCCGCGCGCCGTATCGTCGAGTTCGTCGACCTCGACGACGTCCGGGAGCTCCACCTTCTGGACGACCAATTGCGCGATCCGATCGCCCCGGGCGATCGAGATCGTCGTCTCCGGGTCGTGATTGATCAGGCACACCTTGATCTCGCCGCGGTAGCCCGCGTCGATGGTGCCCGGTGTGTTCACGATCGACAGGCCCGCTCGGGCGGCGAGACCCGAACGCGGATGGATGAGCCCGACCGTCCCGACCGGCAGGGCGATGGCGACACCGGTGCCGACGAGTCGCCGGTGACCGGGTTCGAGTTCCAGGTCGGTCGCCGCGAACAGATCGACTCCCGCGTCGTCGGGATGGGCTCTCACCGGCAGCGGGAGTCCGGCGTCCAGGCGGCGGATGCGCAACGGCGGGTACGTCTGCGTACGACTCTGCGTGGTCACCCCCGCAGACTACTAGTCGGCGCCCCGACTAATCTGGACGGCGTGACGGAATCTCCCCAGACGGCGACCGAACGCGCCGATCGGTACACCGAACGACTCACGGCGCCCTGGTGGTGGTGGATCGCCGGCGCGGTGCTGACCGCCGTTCTCGGCTACGAGATCCAGTTGGCCGCGTACCGCCAGTCGTGGAGCGTGATCGCCTACCCGCTGCTCGGGGTCCTCATCGCGTGGGGCATCTGGTCCATGGGCCGCACCCTGATCCGCGTGGACGCCGACGGCGCCGTCCACGCCCACAAAGCGGTGCTTCCGTCCGAGGTCATCGCCCGCGGCGCGACGATCGGACCGTCCCAGCGCAGCGCCGCGCTCGGCCGTCAGCTCGACCCCGCAGCGTTCCTCATGCACCGGTCGTGGATCAAGTCGATGGTGCTGCTCGTCCTCGACGACCCCGACGACCCCACCCCGTACTGGCTGGTGTCCACTCGTCACCCCGAGAAGGTCCTCGAGGCCCTCGACATGACAGACGCCGCACGGGAGTAGTTCCCGTACGGCGTCTGTCGGAGTTCGATCGACGACTGGCGTTCGAACGATGACTCAGGCGCAGTCGACGCAGATCAGCTCGGAGCCGTTCTGCTCGGCCAGCCGATTGCGGTGGTAGACGAGGAAGCAGCTCGTGCACGTGAACTCGTCGTCCTGCTTCGGGACCACACGAACCGACAGCTCCTCGCCGGAGAGGTCGGCGCCAGGCAGTTCGAACGACTCCGCGGTGTCACCCTCGTCGACGTCGACGTCGCCGGACTGCGCTTCGTTTCGGCGCGCCTTCAGTTCCTCGAGCGAGTCCTCGGCGAGATCGTCGTCGTTGGTCCGCCGGGGCGCGTCGTAGTCAGTTGCCATTGCCTGCCTGCCTGGATTGTCTGGAGTATTTGTCGTGTCCGGTCATTCATCGCTCGGTCCGTCGGGATTATTCCCGGCGCGGGCGAATCCCTGTGCGGGCGCCGAACTCGTGGTTCGACCTCGCGCCCCGATCGGCCGTGTATGACCTTGGGCGCCCGTACTCTAGGTGAGACTTCAAGGCCTGTCAACAGCGCCACACTATTCACCCATTCGGACGACAAATTCCTCGGCGGCGCGGCTCCGGCGTGCCGCCGCGCTCCCCGGTCCGCGGGACCACTAGAGTGATCCCGACTGAACCGATCTCGACCGACCCCTGAAGAAGGTGCGAAGCGACGTGGTCTCGAAAATCGCCACCGGT
Source organism: Gordonia spumicola (assembly GCF_009932475.1). GTDB lineage: Bacteria > Actinomycetota > Actinomycetes > Mycobacteriales > Mycobacteriaceae > Gordonia > Gordonia spumicola. The sequence goes on along the minus strand of NZ_BJOV01000005.1, from coordinate 844,538 downwards.
TACACGACCGACTCCAAGGGCAAGCCGTTCCTGCGCCGGAACATGACGCCGGGCATCGTCGTCCTGGCAGTGCTCGCGGTCGCGGCCGCCGGGGCCTGGGCGTTCGCATTCTCCGGTCGAGGCGACGACACCGTGAAGACCGACTGCTCGATGGCCGCGGGCGCCACACTGACAGTCGTCGACCGGTCCGAGATGGCGTCCGTCGCACCCGCCGCGTTGTCCACGTTCGGAGTCCGCGTGCTCAATTCGGCCGCGGCCCGCGGGTCGGCCCGATCGGTGAGCGACGATCTGACCTCGCTGGGCTACCGAGCCGCCGATCCGGCGTACGCGGACGACACCGTCTACCCGAATCGGGACCTGAACTGCGTGGCCCAGATCCGGTTCGGATCCAACGGTCAGGCCGCGGCCGCCGCCGTGTGGCTCGTCGCGCCGTGCGCCCAGCTCGTCAACGACGGAAGGGCGGGCACCGACGTCGACCTCGCGCTCGGCGAGTTCTACACGTCGACGATGCCGAGCCAGGACGCGCAGTCGGCGATCGACGCACTGCGCGTCTCGTCACCGAACCCGAAGCAGTCCCCGGTCGACCAGTCGTTGCTCGACGCCGTGCACGATCAGTCCTGCTGACCGACGGGCAGGGCCCGCAGCGCCCCCGCGTCGTCGAGCAGGGCCAGGAACCGGTCTGCTACGCCCGGAGCCACGGCGATCGTGACGTCGCCGTCGCTCGACCGCGAGTCGGCCGGCGGGAGGACCACACGAGCGCCCGCCTCCGCGGCGATCAGCCCGCCCGCCGCCCAGTCCCAGGGACTCAGGCCGTGCTCGAAGTGGGCGTCGACGGCTCCGGAGGCCACCATGCACAGGTCGAGGGCCGCGGCCCCCATCCGCCGGAGGTCGCGGACGGCAGGCAGCAGCCGGGCGACGATCGCGCCCTGCTGCTCGCGACGGCTCGCCGCGTACGCGAAGCCCGTCGCGACGAGAGCGAAGCCCGGATCGTCGATCGGGTTGGCGCGCAGACGGACCGGCTCGCCCCGCGGGTCCTCCGCGGTGCCGGGGCACGAGTACGCGCCGCCGCCCGCCCACGCCCAGTAGGTGACGCCGCGCGCGACGTCGACCACGGCCCCGGCGATCGACACCCCGCCGACCTGCGCCGCCACCGACACCGCATAGGCCGGTATGCCGTAGAGGAAGTTGACGGTCCCGTCTATGGGGTCGACCACCCAGCGCACGCCGTCGGGCACGTCGACGCTGCCGCCCGCCTCCTCACCGAGGATCGAGTCGTCGGGACGCAGGTCGCGCAGCAGCGCACGGATGAGCGCCTCGGTCTCGGTGTCGGCGACGGTGACCGGGTCGGTCGGGGTCGACTTGGCGGCCACCGCGTCGTCGTCGCGCGTCGTCCCGGTGATCGCGAACAGTTCCGCCCGTCTCGTGCGCACCTGGGCTGCGGCGGTCTCGGCGACACTGCGGGCGACGACTGCGAGCTCGGCGGCCTCGCCGGGCGTCCAACGTGGAGTCCTGGTCACGGGGACGAGTCTACTGTGGGCGGTGCACGCCAACGCTCAGCAGAAGCAGTGCCCGATGCACCGGGCAGGAAGCGAGTCCGACGTCGATGACCGACACCTCGTCCACCGCAGCAAGCGTCACCTACCTCGGCGCGGACGGCAGCCATTCTCCGTCTCCACATCTGGCCTTCGGCATCGACATCGGCGGGTCCGGCGTCAAGGGCGCCATCGTCGACCTGCACACCGGCGAGTTCGTCGGCGACCGGCACCGGATCCCGACGCCGTCGCCCGCCACCCCGGACGCGGTCGCCCGCACGTGCGCACAGATCACCGACCACTTCGGTTGGACCGGCCCCGTCGGGGTGACGGTCCCGGCCGTCGTGCGCGACGGCGTCGTCGCGTCGGCCGCGAACATCGACGAGTCGTGGATCGGCGTGGACCTGCAGGAGCTCTTCGGCGCGCACCTGCACGGGCGGACCGTCGTCGGCCTGAACGACGCCGACGCCGCGGGGCTGGCCGAACTGCGCTACGGGGTCGGGCACGCGTCGCGCACTCGGGCGGCGGAGTCGGGAACGGTGATCCTGCTGACGATCGGTACCGGAATCGGTTCGGCCCTGTTCCGCGACGGAGTCCTCGTCCCGAACACCGAGCTGGGGCACCTGGAGATCGGCGGACGGGAGGCCGAGCACCGCGCCTCGGCGAAGGCTCGCGACGACCACGGATGGTCACTGCAGAAGTGGTCGCGGAAGCTCTCCCGCGTGCTCAGGCACTACGAGTTCGTGTTCTCTCCGGACCTGTTCGTCGTCGGCGGCGGGATCAGCCGGAAGGCCGACACCTGGATTCCGATGTTGTCCGTCGAGACGCCCGTCGTGCCCGCCGAACTGCGCAACAGCGCGGGCATAGTAGGCGCAGCGATGACCGTTGACGAGGGTCTGCGCATGTGAGCTTCGCGGCCAGCGCGTTACAATGGAACACGTCGGTCCCGCACCGAGCCCTCTAGCCCCTTCCCACGGCGTCACGTCTCGCCTCATCGAGACGCAGGCCCGCCGTGCCGTGAGTTCAGTCGAAAGGTTGTACGTGGCAACCACAGGTTCCAACGACGACGCAGTCGAGACCGCAGCAGAGTCGGCCCCCGCCGCCAAGAAGGCCCCGGCCAAGAAGGCTCCGGCGAAAAAGGCCCCCGCCAAGAAGGCGGCCGCGAAGAAGGCCCCCGCCAAGAAGGCCGCCGCCAAGAAGACCGCGGCGAAGACGACGACTGCGGCGAAGAAGACCACCGCGAAGAAGACCGCCGCCAAGAAGACGGCGGCCAAGAAGGCCGCCGCTCCGGTCGACGAGGCGAATGTCGACGGTCCCGAGAACCTCGAGGACATCGACGACACCGACATCGACCTCGCCGACGAGGAGCTGGTGGTCGAGGACGACTCCGACGCGGGCGACAAGCCCGCGGCCAAGGGCCGCAAGGGCGCCAAGGCCAAGGAGGAGACCGAGGCCAAGTCGGGCGACTTCGTCTGGGACGAAGAGGAGTCCGAGGCGCTCCGCCAGGCACGCAAGGACGCCGAGCTCACCGCGTCCGCCGACTCCGTCCGCGCCTACCTCAAGCAGATCGGCAAGGTCGCCCTGCTGAACGCCGAGGAGGAGGTGGAACTCGCCAAGCGCATCGAAGCGGGTCTCTACTCCACCGAGCGGATGCGCCGGATCATGGAGTCTGGCGAGAAGTTGACCGTGGCGCAGCGCCGCGACCTGTCATGGATCTCCCGTGACGGCAACCGCGCGAAGAATCACCTGTTGGAGGCCAACCTCCGACTCGTCGTCTCGCTTGCCAAGCGCTACACGGGCCGAGGCATGGCGTTCCTCGACCTCATTCAGGAAGGCAACCTCGGCCTGATCCGCGCGGTCGAGAAGTTCGACTACACCAAGGGCTACAAGTTCTCGACGTACGCCACCTGGTGGATCCGTCAGGCCATCACCCGCGCCATGGCCGACCAGGCCCGCACCATCCGCATCCCGGTCCACATGGTGGAGGTCATCAACAAGCTTGGCCGCATCCAGCGCGAACTGCTTCAGGATCTGGGCCGCGAGCCCACTCCGGAGGAACTCGCCAAGGAGATGGACATCACGCCGGAGAAGGTGCTGGAGATCCAGCAGTACGCGCGTGAACCGATTTCGCTCGACCAGACGATCGGCGACGAGGGCGACAGCCAGCTCGGCGACTTCATCGAGGACTCCGAAGCCGTCGTCGCCGTCGACGCCGTCAGCTTCACGCTGCTTCAGGATCAGCTCCAGGACGTCCTGGACACGCTGTCCGAGCGCGAGGCAGGCGTCGTGCGCCTGCGCTTCGGCCTCACCGACGGACAGCCGCGCACGCTCGACGAGATCGGTCAGGTCTACGGAGTGACGCGTGAGCGCATCCGCCAGATCGAGTCGAAGACGATGAGCAAGCTGCGCCACCCGAGCCGCTCGCAGGTGCTGCGCGACTACCTCGACTGACCCCACGTCGGAAAGCGCCCCGAAACTCCTGAGGAGTTTCGGGGCGCTTCTCGTTCCGCGGCCGGAGAGGCGGCTACGCGCCGCCGCCGAGCAGCACCCCGCCGTCGACGACGAGCGTCTGCCCCGTCATCCAGCCCGCGTCCGCGGACAGCAGGAACGCGACGACCGAACCGATGTCGTCTGGCTCGCCGAGCCGCTTGAGCGGGTACGCCTGCGACACCTGCTCCTCCCGGCCCTCGTACAGGGCGGTCGCGAACCGTGTCTTGACGACGGCGGGCGCGACGGCGTTGACGCGGATGTTCGGGCCGAGCTCCCACGCGAGTTCTTCGGTCAGGTGGATCACCGCGGCCTTCGAGACGCCGTAGAACGCGATCCCCGGCGCGGGCCGCAGCCCGGCGATGGACGCGACGTTGACGATCGCGCCGCCGTGCTCGCCCTGCCACGCGGTGTTGACCGCCTGCGCCCACCGCAGCGCCGATACGACGTTGACGTCCATGATCTTGCGGGCCGCTTCGGGGTCCATCTGCATCAGCGGCCCGTACACCGGGTTGATGCCGGTGTTGTTGACGAGCAGGTCCGCGCTGCCGAAGGCGTCGATCGTCCTGGCGACCGTGTCCGCCTGGTGCTCGGGGTCGTCGGCTCGTCCGGCGACGGCGATCGCGACGTCCGGTCCCCCGAGCGCGGCGACGGCCTCGTCGAGCGCCTCCTTCTTGCGGGCCGTGATCGCCACCCGCGCGCCCTCGGCGACGAGTCGTTCAGCGATGGCGAAGCCGATGCCTCGACTCGCTCCGGTGATGATCGCGGTCTGTCCGGCGAATCGCTTCGGGTCGATCTGCGCCACGGGTCTGCTCCTCCTGAAATGAACGGAATAACTAAGCGCTTGCTTAGTGTTAGGATTCACAGTGCCCGACTGCGGGCCGTACGTCAACCACCGAATCGCAGCCCGCGACGCCAGGGAGGCCGCCCATGACCGACGAGTCGTCGACGACCCGCGCCGAGCAGACGCGTGCGAAGCTCCTCGCGGCCGCGCTCGCCGCCTTCGCCGAACGGGGATTCCACGCGACCACCACGCGCGACATCGCGTCGGCCGCAGGGATGAGCTCGGCCGCGGTCTACGTCCACTACCGCTCCAAGCAGGAGCTGCTGTTCGAGCTCTCACGCAGCGGCCACCTCGCGACCATCGAGTCCATCGACTCCGCCGACGATCCGACCGCGACCCCGAGCGCCCGGCTGACCCGGGTGATGCGCGACTTCGCCGTCTGGCACGCCCGAGGCCACACCAGCGCACGCATCGTGAACTACGAGTTGTCCGCGCTCGAACCCGACCACCTCGACGAGATACGGGCCCTGCGCCGCGAGATCACCCGCCGCGTGCGCGCGATCGTCGACGCCGGAATCGCCTCGGGCGAGTTCGACGTCGACGACCCGCACACCACCACGAACACCCTGCTGTCGATGGGAATCGACATCGCCCGCTGGTACCGCGACGACGGTCATCTGACGCCCGAAGCGCTCGGCGACTTCTACGCCTCGACCGCGCTCCGCGTGGTCGGCGCGACACCGGCGGGCAAATGATCTGCGACACACCCGAGATCCTCGGGAACAAATGGATGGCCCCGATCGTCTGACAAGGTGTACCTGTATTGCACAGACCTGTGACGCGACATCCCGCTACGTCACTTGATGAGACGGAGGAAGCCATGCCAGACATCGCAACGCCCGACACTGTCGTCTCCGCGCCGCTCACCGCGGCCGACCGCTGCGATCGCTGCAGCGCAGCCGCCCGGGTGCGCGCCGAGCTCCCCTCCGGGGGAGAGCTCCTGTTCTGCCGCCACCACTACAACGACCACGAGGCTCGCCTCGTCGAGCTCGGCGCCGTGGTGGTCGTCGAGAACTGAGACAGACTCCTACGACAAGGGAGGCGAGCCGATCATCGGCTCGCCTCCCTTCTTTTGTCGGGTCACTTCCAGGTGCGCAGGGCCGCGATGCGCTCGCGGAGCTGGTCACCCGTCGCCATCGCGGTCGGCGGGCCGCCGACACGTTCACGCAATTCGTTGTGGATCTGGCCGTGCGGCTTCCCGGTCCGCTGATTGTGCAGGGCGACCAGCGTGTTCAGCTCCTTGCGCAACGCCATCAGATTCTCGCCGGTCCGCTCGGACGCGTTCGGCGCGGCCTTGGCCGCCTCGTCGTCGCGCGGACGCGACCGATTGGTCACCTGCTGCGCCTGCCGCTGCTGCAACAGTGTGCGGACCTGCTCGGCATCGAGCAGTCCGGGCAGCCCGAGATAGTCCGACTCCTCCTCGGATCCGACGAAGGTCGACGTGCCGAACGACGAGCCGTCATAGATCACCTGGTCGAGTTCGGCGTCGGCGTGCAGCGACTGGAACGCCTTCTCCTCCTCACCGGGCTCGTCCTTGCGCTTGTTCGCATCGGTCAGCATCGCGTCCTCGAGCCCGTCCGACTCGCGGTGCGGCTTGCCGAGGACGTGGTCGCGCTCGGCCTCCAACTCGCTGGCGAGCTGCAGGAGCACCGGAACCGACGGCAGGAAGACGCTCGCCGTCTCGCCGGGTCGACGCGAACGCACGAATCGCCCGATGGCCTGCGCGAAGTACAGCGGGGTCGACGCGTTGGTCGCGTACACGCCGACCGACAGGCGCGGAACGTCCACGCCCTCGGACACCATGCGAACGGCGACCATCCACTCGTCGGTCGACTGTGAGAACTCCTCGATCCGCGACGACGACTTCGGGTCGTCGGACAACACGACGGTCGGCTTCTTGCCGGTGATGGACAGCAGCAGATCGGCGTAGTCGCGGGCGTTCTGCTGATCGGTCGCGATCACGAGGCCGCCCGCATCGGGCACGCCCGACTCGCGCAACCGCATCAGGCGCCGATGCGCCGCCGTGAAGACCGCGAAGATCCAGTCGCCGTGCGGGTCGAGCGCCGTTCGCCACGCGCGCGCCGTCTGCTCCTGCGACAACGGTTCGCCGAGGCGGGCGGTGAACTCCTCGCCCGCACTGGTCCGCCAGCTCGCCTCACCCGAGTAGGCTAGGAACACGACGGGTCGGACGACTCCGTCGCGGAGCGCCTCCGAGTAGCCGTAGGTGCTGTCGGCCTTGGACCGCTGGCCGCCGCCCGGCTCGGGCTCGTACGTGACGAACGGGATCGGCGAGTCGTCGGATCGGAAGGGCGTACCGGTGAGCGCGAGGCGTCGCGTCGCGTCGCCGAACGCCTCGCGGATGCCGTCGCCCCACGACTTCGCGTCACCGCCGTGATGGATCTCGTCGAGGATCACCAGCGTGCGGTACTGCTCGGTGCGGACGCGATGCCGGTACGGATGGGCCGCGACCTGTGCGTAGGTGAGGACGACGCCGTCGAAGTCGGCGCTCGTCGAGCCCGTCGAGTTGGAGAAGTTGGAGTCGAGCGCGATGCCGTTGCGGGCGGCGGACGCGGCCCACTGATGCTTGAGGTGCTCGGTGGGGGCGACGACGGTGATCCGCTCCACCGTGCGGTCGGCCAGCAATTCTGCTGCGACACGCAGACCGAAGGTCGTCTTGCCTGCGCCGGGCGTCGCGACCGCGAGATAGTCCGTCGGGTTGGACGTCAGGTAGCGGGTCAGCGCCCGCCGCTGCCATGCGCGAAGCGGCGCCCCCGAGACGATCCTGCGGTCAGTGTCGACATCCGTGCTGGTCACCGTGCTCCTGTCACTCGAGGTGTGGCCCGACGTGCAGTACTCCCCCGCAGCCGCCCCAGAGGATTCTACCCACTCTCGCGGCGCCGCCACGCCACGCCACGGACGGGCCGGTGATCGACCCGTCGACGGGCATCGGCCATGCTAGACGCATCGACACACACGGCCCGCACCCCAGCGACGACGCCGCCGAGCTCGTACCGACCGGGCCCGAGCAGGCGCGGCTGCCGGTGTTCCGGAACATCCCCAAGCTCCTGTGGCGGACGATCGTGAAGTCGTGGGACGACTCGATCATCGGATGGGCCGCGCAGGCGGCGTTCTGGCAGGCCCTGTCATTGCCTCCGCTGTTGCTGGGAGTCCTCGGGAGTATCGGCTACATCGCGGGCTGGTTCGGGCCCGACACCGTGCAGATCGTCACCGAACGCATCCTGTCGTTCGCCGACCGCACGTTCACCCCGCAGGTCGTCAACGATCTGATCCAGCCGACCGTCGAGAACGTCCTCAGCCGTGGCCGGGTGACGATCATGTCGGTCGGCTTCCTGCTGTCACTGTGGGCGGGTTCGTCGGCGATGTCGTGCTTCGTCTCGTCGATCGTCCACGCGCACGGTCAGCACGACGTCCGCAATCCCGTCTGGCAGCGCATCTTCGCGCTGATCATCTATCTGTTCTTCCTGGTGATGGCGATCGTGGTGTTGCCTTTGGTGGCGCTCGGCCCGACGTATCTGCGGAACGTGGTGCCCGACTCGTGGGGACACGCGGTCAGCGACCTGATCGACTGGCTGTACTTCCCGTTCGTCGGGATCCTGCTGATCGGCGCCCTGTCGGCGCTGTACCGGTTCGCCCTGCCCAACCCGCTCCCCCGACTGCGGCTGGTGCCGGGAGCGGTGCTCGCGGGGGTCGGATTCTGGTTGACGACGTACGTCCTGCGGGCCTATCTCACGGCCGTCACCGAGACCGGCTACAGCTACGGTGCCCTCGCCACGCCGATCGCTTTCCTGCTCTTCACGTACTTCTTGGGCTTCGCGATCGTGGCGGGCGCCGAGTTCAACGCGGCGATCCAGGAATTCTGGCCTGCCCGCGAGAGCGGAGCCGTCGTCCGGCACTGGGTGACGACCCAGACGACAGAACTCACGGACACGCTGCGGAATCGCGCCGTGGGGCGACGCGATTCCGCCGATCGGTAGGGCACACCCAGGGTGCGCTACTTCTTCATCTTCTCGTAGACCTTCTTGCACTTCTCGCACACCGGCGAGCCGGGCTTGGCCGACTTCGTCACCGGGAACACCTCGCCGCACAGCGCCACGACATGGTTGCCCATGACCGCGCTCTCGGCGATCTTGTCCTTCTTGACGTAGTGGAAGACCTTCGGAGTGTCGTCGTCCTGTTCGGTCCGCTCATCGATGTCGGGCCGTTCGATCGTCTGCGTTGCCATACAGCCATTGTGACGCACTGTGGAAGGATCGGGGCATGGCGCACGACGATTCCGACCCCGAGACCTTCCTGATCACTCGCGCCGACGACGACCTCGACGCCGTGTACCGGGCCCGCAAACGACGCTATCTGATCATGATGTGCATCCGGGTGCCCGCGCTGATCATCGCCGCGATCGTGTACTCGACGACGCAGAACGGCTGGCTGGCGCTCGCCGTGATCGTCGCCTCGATCCCGCTGCCGTGGATCGCGGTGCTCCGCGCCAACGACCGCGAACCGCGCAAGCGCGGCGAGGTTCCGACGTATCACTACGGCGGCGGCCACACGATCGGACAGGCCGAGCTGTCCGCCGAGCCCGCGCGCGACCGTTTCGACGACGCCGACCATCCGGTGATCGACGCCGAGATCGAGGGACCGGAAGCGGACAAGTAGCCGCCCGCGCTAGCCTGGCGGCGGGCGAGGCGGGGAGCTTAGGCGATGCGGGCGTCGTCGACAGTGCCACGCCACGCGTCGACGGCGGCGCCGATCGGGACGCCGAGGGCGTCGCACAGGCCGACGACGGTGCCGAAGCCTGGGCTCGGAATGCGGCCAGCCTCAATCTTGCGGAGGGTCTCCGGGGAGATGCCCGCCCGTGCCGCCACATCGGCGGAGTCCTGATCCCCGCGCGCTCTGCGGAGGAGGGCGCCAAGGCGCCGCCCGGAACGGATCTGTGCGGGACTCAACGGGATGCGGACCATGCCGGTCATTCTAGCCCGCGACTTGGTATTGTTATACCTGGTATTTGAATACCGACGACCGACGGAGAGCCGATGATGGAACTCAAGACCCACGCCGAGATCGAGAAGATGGCGGTCACTGGCCGCTTCGTCGCGCAGGTCCTGCACGACCTCGCCACCCGCGCCGAACCCGGCGTCAACCTGCTGGACCTGGAGCAGCGCGCCCGGACGATGGTCCGCGACCGTGGCGCGGTCAGTTGCTACTGGGACTACGCACCGTCGTTCGGCAGCGGCCCGTTCCGCAATGTCATCTGCCTGTCCGTCAACGACGCCGTGCTGCATGGGCTCCCCCGCGACCACGTGCTGGCACCCGGCGACGTCCTGACCCTCGACTTCGCGGTCTCGATCGACGGCTGGGTGGCCGACGCCGCGCGGACCGTGCGAGTGGGCGTCGACGACGATCCCGCCCACCCCGATACCCGCCTCATCGCGTCGACCGAACGGGCACTCGCGGCTGCCGTCGCCGCGATGCTCCCGGACAATCGGCTCGGCGATGTGTCGGCGGCTATCGGAGAGGTAGCCGTCGCCGACGGCTACCGGGTCAACACTCAATTCGGCGGGCACGGACTGGGTCGGACCATGCACGAGGACCCACACGTCCCCAACCTGGGACGACGCGGCAAAGGCATGCGTCTGAAGCCCGGCACCACACTCGCATTGGAACCGTGGTGGGCGACCGGCACCGAACGCCTCGTGAGCGACCCGGACGGCTGGACACTGCGGTCAGCCGACGGCTCGATGACCGCCCACTCCGAACACACCGTCGCGGTCACGGACGACGGACCGCGGATCCTGACGACGGTGGACTGACCGTCCACGCCCCCATCCGACTGACGGCCCGATCGGCGTCGGGCAGGACTGCCGTCAACGCATCGGCCATCACTTTCCGCACGCATCCCGCCCACACGTCGATACGGATGTCGGCGTCGTGCGCGATGTCGAGGACGATGGCCCATCGCGCGAGCGGATCGACACGATCGGTCGCTTCGACGCCCACGATCACCCAGTGATCGAATCGGTTCGCGAGCCACCGGTAGTCGGCGGCGTTGGCCGGGACGTCGCACAAGTCGGCGAACCGGATCCGCATCGACGGGCCGTCCGCGGCCAACCGGATTGGACGCCCGCCCGGCGACTGGACCAGGCCGACACCGGGAACCGTCTCGTCGCCGACCGTCCAGCTGCCCGCCCGGAAACCGGACGTGCCACCGTCGGCCCGCAGGTCCCGGCCGACACCGAGGTAGAGCACGGTGAACATCTCCTGGATCAGCCCGATCGTCGGCGTGAAACTCGTGTGGAACAGCGGGTTCGGCATCTGCTCCGACGGTGTCCTGTTGGACGTCACCACCACGCGGACACCCGCGTCGGCGACCGCGCGCAGCACTCGGTCCAGGAACACGCCGTCGGCAGGGTCGTGGACAGCGAACTCGTCCAGGCACAGCACGTCAACGCCGCCAAGCACCTCGTCGACGCCACCCGACCAGCCCGCGCGGCGGTCGATCGCGGCGTGCAGATCGGCGAAGAACACATGCAGGTGACGACGGAGCACGATCGGCCCCGCCCGTTCCACGACCGCCACGAACCAGTCAACGACCTGCGTCTTCCCTCGACCAGGCGGACCGCACAGGTACAGGTTCGCCTCGCCTGCGAGTGCCAGGGCCGCCGCTTCCTGGTCCACAGTCAGATGCATACCCGCCGTGGTCGCCTCCGCGCGGTGACCCACGGCGGAATCGACCGGGCTCTCGACCTGCCCTCGGGCTCCACGTCGTACTACTTCCGCACCCGCCGGGCGCTGCTCGACGCCGCCGTCCGCCGACTCACCGAGCAGTCCCGTCTCGCGTTCGACGACGTCGCGGGCTCCGATCCCGCCGATGCGATCGGGCGATACCTGCATCACCTCGTCACCGACCGGAGCACGGATGTCCGCGCCAGGTTCGCCCTCGCGTCCGACGCCGCGCACGACCCCGAACTCGCCGCCGCTCTCTCCCGGTGCCTGTTCTCGGCCGACGGCGCCGCGGCGCTCTTCGCGGGCCTCGGCTCGTCGTCGCCGCACGACGACGCCGCCGACCTCCTCGTCTTCTGCGAAGGCGTGGCGGCGGCCCACCTCTTCGGCGCGGCGCCCGAGCACGACGATCTGATCGACTCCGTCCGCCGCCGATTCGGCCTGTGAGCCGACGATCCAGGTCTCAGAGACTTCTCAGGGAGGCGGGGAACCTTTCCGGAACGCGGGGCGTTGAACTCGATGAACGCACACGAACAGCGCACATTTGGAGGTCGTATGTCTCGCACGACGATTGCACGCCCGACCGCAGTTCCCGCCGCCCGGACTCGTCCGGCTCTGACCGAACAGGACCTCGACGCGCAGTCGCCGTCCGCCGACCTGGTCCGCGTCTATCTCAACGGCATCGGACGCACCGCACTGCTCAACGCCGAACAGGAAGTCGAGCTCGCCAAGGCGATCGAGGCAGGCCTCTACGCCAAGCACCTGCTCGCCACCAAGAAGCGGCTCACCGCGGCGAAGAAGCGCGACCTGTCGATCATCGCTCGCGAGGGCGAAGCCGCGCGTGCACACCTCCTCGAGGCGAACCTGCGCCTCGTCGTGTCGCTCGCCAAGCGCTACACCGGCCGCGGCATGCCGCTCCTCGACCTCATTCAGGAGGGCAATCTCGGTCTGATCCGGGCCGCCGAGAAGTTCGACTACGCCAAGGGCTTCAAGTTCTCGACCTACGCCACCTGGTGGATCCGTCAGGCGATCAGCCGCGGCATGGCCGATCAGAGCCGCACCATCCGACTCCCCGTCCACCTCGTGGAACAGGTCAACAAGCTGGCCCGCATCCGGCGTGAACTGCATCAGCAGCTCGGACGCGAGGCCACCGACGACGAGCTGGCCGCCGAGTCGGGCATTCCCGCCGAGAAGATCGCCGACCTGATGGACCACAGCCGGGATCCGGTGAGCCTGGACATGCCGGTCGGCACCGACGAGGAGGCTCCCCTCGGCGACTTCATCGAAGACTCCGAGGCGACGTCGGCCGAGACCGTCGTCATCGCCAACCTGCTGCACTCGGACATCCGGTCGGTGCTCGGCACCCTCGACGAGCGCGAGCAGGCCGTGATCACCATGCGCTTCGGCCTCGACGACGGCCAGCCGCGCACCCTCGACCAGATCGGTCGCGCCTTCGGCCTGTCACGTGAACGGGTCCGCCAGATCGAGCGCGACGTCATGGGCAAGCTCCGCCAGGGCGACCGTGCGGAGAAGCTGCGCGCCTACGCCAGCTGAATCCAGCCTCAGCTGAGACGTCTCGGCCCGGTGTCCGCGAGCGTGGGCACCGGGCCGACGCGTATCCAGGCCCCGAGCACCGACACGCCGTCGGACGACGCGAGGATCGGGTCGCACCGGACGCTGCGGATCTCCGGGACCGCGTCGACCAGCGCGGACACCCGCAGCACGAGATCGACGAGATGCTCCGTGTCGACCGCGTCGTCCACCGGTCCCCCGTCGAGGAGCATCGCGGCCTGCGGTTCGACGATCAGCTCCCTGGCGTCGGCCTCGGTCAGCGGCACCGCCCGGTACCCCTGATCGCCGAGGATCTCGAAGAGCCGACCGGACAGTCCGAAGCTCAGGAGCGGCCCGAACGACGCGTTGTCGGTCACCGAGATCGCCGTTCCGAGGCCCTTCGGCGCCATCTTCTGCACGTGCAGCACGTCGTCACCGGTGAGCGCCTGCAGTTCGGTGAACGCGGTCAGGACACTCGTCGCGTCGGGCAGATCCAGTCGCGCGCCCTCCCGGTCGACGCGCCCGACCCAGGCCGCCGACGTGGCCTTGACCGCGACCGGGAACCCGAAGTCGCGGGCCGCGGCCGAGGCCTCCTGCATGGTCCTGACCTCGCGGAACGGCACCACGTCTATCCCGAAGTAACCGAGCACCTTCGCCGATTCGACGCGTGTCAGCTCGCGCGGGCCGTCGGCCATCGCCTCGCGGACGAACGATCGGGCGTCCTCGGCCGCGGCGCCTTCGAACGTCCGCACGTCCGACGGCGGGCGACCGCGCCACGCCGCGTACTTCCACGCCTGCGCCAATGCGTTCGCGGCCCGTTCGGGCGACGCGTACGACGGGATCGATCCCCGGACGGGCATGCCGTCCGGCCCCGACCGCTGCAGTCCCGGCGGAACGCCCTCGACGGCGAGGAACGTCGTGACGACCGGCTTGCAGGGCACGTCTCCCCCGTCGGCGGGCCGGACCGCCTCCATCAGACCGTGCGCGTAGTCCGCGGCGTCCACGGCGACCGGCGGCACGAACACCACGATCACGGCGTCGACGGCGTCGTCGGTCATCGCCGCCGCGACCGCCTCCGACAGGTCCGGCTGCGACACGGCGGGCCCGAGATCGACCATCGCGACCACGTCCAGACCCGACGCGCGCGCCGTGTTGGCCGCCAGCGACGCGATGACCGACGAGTTGCCGATGATGGCGGTCCGCGGGCCCGCAGGCAGCGGCTGGTACGCGAGGACCGTGCCGCAGTCGAAGAGTTCGGCGATCGACTCGACCTGGATCACGCCCGCCTGCCCGAGCACCATGTGGGCGATCGCGTCGTCGCGCCCGGCCTCTCGAGTGCGGGCCGCCCTGGCCTGCGTCATCGCCCCCCGCCCCGATTTGATGGCGACGATCGGCTTCGACTCGGCGACGCGACGCGCGATCCGGCTGAACTTGCGCGGGTTGCCGAAGCTCTCCAGATAGAGCAGGACGACGTCGGTGCTCTCATCGGTGTCCCAGTACTGCAGGACGTCGTTGCCCGACACGTCGGCGCGGTTGCCTGCCGATACGAACGTGGACAGGCCGAGCTGCCGGTGCGCCGCGGTGTCCAGGATCGCGATGCCGAGCGCACCCGACTGGCAGAAGAACCCGACCCGACCGGGGCCGGGCACGCGCGGCGCGAGCGTCGCGTTCAGCGCGATGTCCAGGCTGGTGTTCACGACTCCGAGAGCGTTCGGGCCGACCAGGCGCATGCCGTGCGCGCGGACCCGCTCGGCGAGCCTGCGTTCGCTCTCCCACCCGGCCTCACCGCTCTCGCCGAAGCCCGCGGACACGACCACCAGCGTTCGGACGCCCTTCGCCAGACAATCGCTCAGAACGTCGTCCATCCCCGATGCCGGGACCGCGACGACGGCGAGGTCGACCGGATCGGGAATCGCCCGGACGCTCGGATAGGCGCGGATGCCGCGCACCGACGGCGGCGCGGGCCTGCGCTCCCGGACCGGCCTGCGGGCGGCGGGTTCGAACTTCGACACATGCTCGTCCGGCTCCACGTCCTCGACGGTCGCCCCCGGACCGTTGACGGGGAACACCGGCCCGGTGAACCCGGCGGCGACTATGTTCGCCAGCAGCACATTGCCGACCTTCTTGGCGTCGGTCGACGCACCGATCACGGCGATCGACTGCGGATGCAGCAGATTCGCGATGCTGCGCGCCTCGGAGGCCCGTTCACGGGCGTTGCGGACCGACGTCAACGCCTCCGTCGCGTCGATCAGGAACTCCACGTGGACGGTGCTGCCGTCGAACGCTCGGCTCACCTGGTAGCCGGCGTCGCGGAACACGGCGACCATGTTCGGGTTCTCCGACAGCACCTCGGCTTCGAAGCGGGTGAAGCCGTGCTCGGCGGCCGCACCCGCCAGGTGCTCGAGCAGGATCGGACCGAGTCCGCGCCCCTGATGGTGGTCGGCGACGACGAACGCGACCTCGGCCGACTCCGGCTTCCCGTCGGCCGCGAGTCCCTCGTAGACGCCCATCGCGATGATCTCGTCGCCGAGGAGGGCGAGGAACGCCGCCCTGGTGCGGTAGTCGACGGTGGTCATGCGGACGACCTCGCGCGGCGGCAGCGTCGGCGTCGGACCGAAGTAGCGCAGGTAGCGGGTCCGTTCGCTGAGTCCGTTGTGGAATGCGACCAGTGCGTCGGCGTCCGCGGGGACGATCGGCCGCAGGTGGACGACGCCGCCGTCGGACGCGAGGACGTCGGCCACCCAGTGTCGGGGGTATTCGGTGTCAGTCACGGGGATCCTCCGGATCGAGGCCGTGCAGCGGGAACACGGCGCGGCGCGTGGCGAGAATCGCCTTGTCGGTCTGCCGCTGAACGTTCTCGGAGACTCCGTCCGGCGGGGGCGCGCCGGTGTCGCCGTCCCACGGCACGTAGTCGACGTCGCCGCCGTCGCCCATCGTCGTCTCCGGCGGGCGGGCGTAGTCCGGGTGGACGTTCTCCTGTGCCGCCGCGGCCTCGGCCAACCAGTCCGAGCCGATCGGCGTCGTCGGGTCGACGTCGCGGTCGAGCGCCATGCCGATCAAGTGCGTCCACGCCCTCGGGACGACGTTGATCACGCCGTATCCGCCGCCGCCGACCGCGAGCCAGCGGCCGTCGCAGTATCGGTCGGCGAGATCGCGCAGCACGCGCATGGCCGTGGACTGGCCGTCGACGGTCAACGCGAGATCGGTCAGCGGGTCGGCGGCGTGCGAGTCGACTCCGGCCTGGGTGACGATGATCTGCGGCTTGTACGCGGCGATCATCGACGGCACCACGGCATGGAAGGCCCGCAGCCACAACCGGTCCGACACGCCCGGCATGAGACCGAGGTTCACCGCGGTGCCCTCGGCGTGCCCGTCGCCGATCTCGGTGTGCCACCCGGTGCCCGGCCACAGGGTGGCCGGATGTTGATGGACCGAGACGGTCAACACCCTCGGGTCGCCGTAGAACTGGTGCTGCACGCCGTCGCCGTGATGGGCGTCGATGTCGACGTACGCGATTCGGTCATACCCCTGCTCCAGCAGCCATTCGATCGCGATCGAGCAGTCGTTGTAGATGCAGAATCCCGCGGCGTGTCCCGGCATCGCGTGGTGCATCCCGCCGCCGATGTTGACCGCGCGGGTGACGGCCCCCGAGGTGATCGCCTGCGCCGCGGCCAACGTCCCGCCGACGAGCATCTGGCCCGCCTCGTGCATGGAGTCGAAGATCGGGTTGTCGTCGCTGCCCAGCCCGAACAACCGCTGCACGAGAGCGTTGTTCGACGCGCTGCCGCCCGATCCGACGGCCCGCACGGCATCGATGTACGACTGCGTGTGGACGGTCGTCAGGACGCCGTCGTCCACCGGAAGCGGCGCAAGCGGCTCCACGTCGTCCAGGACGCCGAGACTCCGCGACAGCGACATCGTCAGCGCGAGTCGGACCGGACTCATCGGATGGGTGAACGCCCACTTGTAGTCCAGGAAGTGGTCGCTCCAGATGATCGCCGCAGTCACCCTGTCCACGCTATAGGTTCGACCGATTCGCCGCGGGCGCAACACGTGCCACGCAGGATTCAGCGTCGCCCAAGGACTTTCGGTAATCTGTGAGTCCAGCGAAAGGACCATGGCTGCCGTGAACGATCTTGTCGACACCACTGAGATGTACCTGCGGACGATCTACGACCTCGAAGAGGAGGGAATTGTCCCTCTCCGCGCTCGCATCGCCGAACGCCTGGAGCAGAGTGGCCCCACGGTGTCGCAGACCGTGGCCCGCATGGAACGCGACGGACTCGTGCGCGTCGCGGGCGACCGTCACCTCGAATTGACTCCGTCCGGCAGGGCGCTCGCCGTGTCGGTGATGCGCAAGCATCGACTGGCCGAACGCCTGCTCGTCGACGTGATCGGCATGCCGTGGGAGGAGGTCCACGACGAGGCCTGCCGCTGGGAGCACGTGATGAGCGAGAACGTCGAGCGCCGCCTCCTGACCGTGCTCGACAACCCGACGACGTCGCCGTACGGCAACCCGATCCCCGGCCTCGAAGAGCTCGGCGTCGCGCCGTCCGCACCGTCCGACGACAAGGTCGTCCGGCTGGTCGACCTGCCCGACGGCGAGGCCGCGGTGATCGTCCGTCGAATGTCCGAGCACGCGCAGGCCGACGCCGAACTGATCACCGACCTGCGCGAGGCCGGTGTGGTCCCCAACGCCCGCGTCACGGTCAACGTCGGACCGCGGGCCGTCATCATCAGCACGCCCGGACACGACGGCCTCACGCTGTCGTCGGAGATGGCGCACGCGATCTTCGTCGTCCCGGCCTGAGCGAAGCACCGGCGACCTGCCGTCATCCGGCGGCGCTGTACGTCGCGGGTGGGATGGTCACGCCGAGCCTGCGCGCGAGGTCGAACGACAACTCGGCCAGACCGTCGAGATCGCGCGGGCGCATGCCGTTGAGCAGCGCCGTGTCGAGGAGATTCGCCAGACCGTACGACTCGTCCGCGACGTGGGCGGCCTCGAACGCCACCGACGCCATCGCGCCCGATCCCTCCATGTAGTGGAGATATCCGAGGAGGGTGGCCGCGGCCGCCCGCGCGGTCCCGGTCAACCGCCGGGTGAGGTCGAGCCACAGTTCCTCCGCCGCCTCCCGGTGCACTGTCAGGCACAGCCCGAGCAGCGCGTCCCGCACGTGCACCGAGGTCAGGGCGTCGGCGAGCGCGTTCACCGTCGCACACGACAGCGTCCGCTCGCCGCGGGTCCTGGCGAGCACGGCCTCGTACACCGCCGCGAGCCGCGCCGGATCGTCCTTCGACGGCGCGCCGTGGGCGGCGTCCGGGACGACCGGGACGCACTCGTCGGCCCCGTCGCAGTGGGCCGCGGGCGCGAGGAGCTCGCGCATCTCGTCCCGGCGCCGCAGAATGCCTCGGCCGTGTTCGACCGCCTTCTCCAGGGCCACCGGGGAGCAGTGCGGATCGCTGAGCACGCCCGAGCGCGCCAGCGCGATCGGGAACATCGCGAACGGTGACGACGACCGCCACACGGTCCGCCACACGGCACCGACCGACATGTCGCTGACGGCGAATCCCGCCGTCAGTCCGCCCGCGGGACGCAGCCCTCGGTTCAGGTCCCGGAACAGGTGATCGAAGGCCGCATCGTCCGGCCGGTACCTGTCGTCGACGGCCACCGCGACGACATGCGTCGCACCGTACGACGTGCCGAGTCCGCCGAGCCTGCCGAAGAGCTTCTTGAGCTCGGCGGGCGGCCGGTCGGCCCGGGTCCACATCAGGTCGTGCCGCATCGTCGCGGTCACGTGCGACCGGGCGTCGAAGCACATCAGGATGATCGACCGCTCCGGGACGAAGCCCAGGACGGCCGGTATCGCGGCGAGGAGCGGGTCGGGGTCGGCTACGGTGCGCGATCCCTCGATGCGGGAGGTGATGGTGATCTTCATGGCGCACACTGTGCGCCGAGAAAGCCCGGAGAACGGGTTCGACCCCGATCTGTGGACGCCGACATCGGTTGTCCACAGATTCACCTGCGACGATGCACGCCGCCCCGGGCGGTCAGCCGCCGAAAGCGCGCGCCGCCGCGTCGGCGAACAGGGTCCTCGTGGCCGCCCGCTCCGCGTCGGACAGCGTCGCCGCACCGTACCGGTTCTGCACGTACAACCGGACCGAGCCCTCCTGACGGACAAGTTCGTACACGTGCGCGTAGGTCGTGCCGTTCGCCGAGAGGTCGCGTTCGTTGACGATCCGCCCGTCGTCGTCCGTGGTCCTGGTCGTGATCGTCGTGCCGACGGTACCGCCGACGACGAACGACGCGCATTGGCGCGCGCGGAAGTCGTCGAAGCTGTCCGTCGTGCGCGCCAGGAGCACCGTGAGGGTGCCGCCCGCCGGTCCGCCCGGCCCGACGATCGCCTCGGCTCCGTCGGTGTCGATCGCCGCGGGAGTGCAGTCGCTCGGGGTGTTCGCCGAGCGCAGGGGCCGGAATGTGACGTCGGAGATCGCGCCGGGCAGGGCGACCGCGGGCACCGCGGTCCCCGGACCGTACGGGAACGACGAACCGGCGATCAGTCGGCCCGACAGGTCCGGTTCGCGGACGGCGTCGCCGTCGACGGAGCACGCGGTCACCACGGACAGCACCGCGACCGCGACAGCCACACATTTCACTCCAGCCACAACACGCACACCCACACTGTGCCACGTCGCCCGGGGGCGGGGAATGACGGCACGGCAAACCGTGTTGAAGCCCATGAGTCCCGTACGGGACAATGGAAACTCGCGCGGCGCACGACCGCCGCGGCAGACGTCAGAAAGGGGCACACGTGGACGACAACTCGATGGAGCCGCGTTCGCTGTACGAGCTCGAATTCCCCGCTCCCGCAGTCACCGGAGCCGAGGGCGACGGACCGGTCCTGATCCACGCGCTCGAAGGCTACGCGGACGCGGGCCACGCGGTCGCGCTCGCCGCATCTCATCTGCGGGACGCCCTCGACACCGAACTCGTCGCCACGTTCAACACCGACGAGCTGATCGACTACCGGTCCCGACGCCCGATGATCTCGTTCTCCGGCGTCGAGTTCGACGGCATCACCATGCCGCGACTCGCGCTGCACGCGGTGAAGGACAACGGCGGGGTGCCGTTCCTGCTGCTCGAAGGCCCCGAACCCGACCTTCGGTGGGAGCGGTTCACCGAGGCGCTCACCGCGCTCGCCGACCACTTCGGCGTGTCCCAGGTGGTCGGGCTCAACTCCATCCCGATGGCCGTCCCCCACACTCGTCCGGCGTCGATCACGGCCCACGGCACCGACAAGGAGGCCATCGCCGACCTCAACCGGTGGGGCAATCCGCTCAAGCTGCCCGCCAGCGCGTCGATGTTGCTCGAACTCCGACTCGGCGAAGCCGGCTACCGCACGGCGGGACTGTCGGCGCACGTGCCGCACTACCTGTCTCAGACCGACTACCCGGCCGCGGCCGCGGAGATCGTCAAGACGATCGGCATGGTGACCGGCCTCGACCTGCCGACGACGGCGCTCGAGAACGCGGCGGCCGACGTCCGCAAGCAGATCGACAACGAGGTCGAGGGCAACGAGGAGATCTCGTCCGTCGTCACCGCGCTGGAGAACCAGTACGACGCGTACATGCGCGCCAAGCAGGAGCAGGCGTCCCTGCTCGCTCCCGACGAGTCGATGCCGACCGGCGACGAACTCGGCGCGGAGTTCGAGAAGTTCCTCGCCGAACACGCCGCCGAGTTCGGCGACACCGACGAAGGACGTGATCAGGTCTGACCGACCCGGCCCCCGCCACAATCGAACCGCTGCAGCCCACCGGAGACGACGACCTCGCATTCGAGAGGTTCACCGACTGGTGGGCTGCTCGCGGCATCGACATGTACCCGCACCAGGAGGACTCGCTCCTGGAGCTGGTGTCGGGCAGCAACGTCATCCTCGCCACCCCGACAGGCTCGGGCAAGTCGCTCGTGGCGTCCGGCGCGATCTACTTCGCCCAGTGCCGCGGGCGGCGCGCGTACTACACCGCGCCGATCAAGGCACTGGTCAGCGAGAAGTTCTTCGACCTGTGCACCCAGTTCGGGGCCGAGAACGTCGGCCTGCTGACCGGCGACGCGTCCGTCAACGCCGACGCGCCGATCGTGTGCGCGACCGCCGAGATCGTCGCGAACATCGCGCTGCGCGAAGGACCCGACAGCGACATCGGAGTCCTCGTCGCCGACGAGTTCCACTACTACGGCGAATCCGATCGCGGATGGGCCTGGCAGGTCCCGCTGATCGAACTCCCGAACACGCAGTTCCTGCTGATGTCGGCGACACTGGGCGACACGTCGTTCTTCGTCGACGACCTCACCAGGCGCACCGGCCGCCCGACCGTGCCGGTGACCGGCGTCCAACGCCCGGTTCCGCTCGAGCATCGGTATGCGATGACCCCGATCCACGAGACGATCGAAGAACTCGTCTCGACCGGCCGCTCCCCGGTGTACGTCGTGCACTTCACTCAGCAGGCGGCCGTCGAACGCGGACAGGCCCTGCTGTCGGCGAAACTCTGCACCAAGGAGGAGAAGGCGGCGATCGTCGAGGCGATCGGCGACTTCGGTTTCAGCACCGGCTTCGGCGGGACGCTGAGCAAACTCCTGCGGTCCGGCATCGGCGTCCATCACGCGGGCATGCTCCCCCGCTACCGCAGGCTCGTCGAGCGCCTGGCTCAGGCCGGGCTGCTCAAGGTCGTCGCGGGCACCGACACCCTCGGTGTGGGGATCAACGTGCCGATTCGAACGGTCCTGTTCGCGGGCCTCACCAAGTACGACGGCAATCGGGTCCGCAGGCTGCGCGCACGCGAGTTCCACCAGATCGCGGGCCGGGCGGGACGCGCGGGCTACGACACCGTCGGATACGTCGTCGCCCAGGCGCCCGAGCACGATGTCGAGAACGCGAAGGCGATCGCCAAAGCGGGAGACGATCCCAAGAAGCTCAAGAAGCTGGTCCGACGCAAAGCGCCCGAGGGGTTCGTCAGCTGGGGCGAGCAGACGTTCACGACGCTGATCGACGCGCCGGACGAGGAGATGCGCTCGCATTTCCGGATGACCACGGCGATGCTCATGGAGGTGATGGAGCGGCCCGGCGACTGCTTCGCCGCCCTGCGTCACCTGTTGGAGGAGAACCACGAGCCGCGCGTCAGGCAGCTTCGCCACATCAAGCACACCATCGCCCTGTACCGCGACCTGTGCGAGACCGGCATCGTCACCCGGCTGGACACCCCGGCGGCCGACGGCAAGAAGGTGGAGCTGTCGGTCGACCTGCCCGAGAACTTCGCACTGACCAATCCGCTCTCGGCGTTCGCCGTCGCCGCGTTCGAACTGCTCGACAAGGAGTCGTCGACCTACACCCTGGACGTGGTCTCGGTGGTCGAGAGCATCCTGGACGATCCCCGTCCGGTGCTCGTCGCGCAGCGCAAGGCCGCCCGCGACGAGGCCGTCGCCGAGATGAAGGCCGACGGGATCGAGTACGAGGAGCGGATGGCGCGGCTGGAGGAGGTCACGTGGCCGCAGCCGCTCGCCGAGGAGATCGGCTTCGCCTACGAGGTGTACCGCCGCGGACATCCGTGGCTGGCCGGTTCGACGCCGTCGCCCAAGTCCGTGCTGCGGCACATGCGGGAGCGGTCGATGACGTTCGCCGAGTTGATCTCGCAGTTCGGACTCGCCCGCAGCGAAGGCGTCGTCCTCCGCTACCTGACCGACTGCTACCGCGCGTTGTCGAACGGGCTGCCGATGTCCGCGGTGACCGACGAGATCGAAGACCTCACCGACGAGCTCGGCGAGCTCATCCGCGGCGTCGATTCCAGCCTGATCGACGAATGGGCCGAACTCACCGGTTCGCAGGCGTGATCGGCACGGTCACGTCCCCGCTCTCGGCGACCAGTTCGGTGATGTCGGCCGCCAACGCCCGATAGGCCTCGGCCCGACCGGAGGAGGGACGGTACACGAGCCCGATCCGCCTGCCCGGACGCGGCCGAGCGAACTCGGCGACGGCCAGTCCACCGGTAGCCGTCTCCACCGACACCGACGTCTTCGGGATCAGGGTGACGCCGAGCCCGCCCTCGACGCACTGCACGGCGGTCTTGAGCGAGGCCGCTCGCGTCTGCTGCAGGTCCGGGTCCACGCCGGCCTTCTGGCAGACGTCGAGCGCCTGATCGCGCATGCAGTGGCCCTCGTCGAGCAGCAGGAGCGGCAGATCGGCGAGCAGCGCGGGTGACAGCCGTCTGCGTCCGGCGAGCGGATGATCGGCGGGGAGGGCGAGGAGGAAGTCCTCGTCGTACATGGCGACCTCGCCGAGGCTCGGCACCCCGGACGGCAACGCCAGGACGGCGGCGTCGAGCGTTCCGTCGCGCAGTTGTCCGAGGAGCCTATCGGTCTGATCCTCGATCACCATCAATTCGAGCTGCGGACGCCGGACGGCCAGTCCGCGGAGCACTCTCGGGAGGATGTAGGGAGCGATCGTAGGGATGAATCCCAGTCGGAGACGACCCACGAGCGGGTCGAGATCGCCCGCGGCGTCGAGCAGGAAGTCGTCGACCGCGTCGCACGCCGCGATGGCCGAGGGGAGCAGTCTGGCACCCTCCGGGGTCAACATCACTTTGCGCGTTGTCCGCTCCACCAGCTGAAGTCCGAGACCGGCTTCCAGAGCGGCGAGAGCCTGCGACAGTGAGGGCTGGCTCACACCGAGATCCGTTGCGGCCGTTCCGAAGTGGAGTTTCTTGGCGACGGCGACGAAGGCCCGCAGACCGCCGATCGACGGTTGATAGCTTTGATTGCCCATGCCTATCAGTATAGTGCGTGCGATCACGTTTACTTTCTAACCACGGTGCGGCAGACTGGATCTCGACGGCGAACGGGCAATCCCCGCGCACGCCGCTAGCTCGATTCTCATCGCACCCCTTTCAACGAATTCAGGAGTACGTGTCATGGCATTGCTGACCATCGGCGACCAGTTCCCGGCCTACAACCTCACCGCAGTCATCGGCGGCGACCTCTCCAAGGTCGACGCCCAGCAGCCCGACGACTACTTCACCACCGTCACCTCGGACGACTACGCGGGCAAGTGGCGCGTCGTGTTCTTCTGGCCGAAGGACTTCACCTTCGTCTGCCCCACCGAGATCGCCGCCTTCGGCAAGCTGAACGACGAGTTCGCCGACCGCGACACCCAGGTGCTTGGCGCATCGGTCGACAACGAGTTCGTCCACTTCCAGTGGCGCGCACAGCACGAGGACCTCAAGACCCTCCCCTTCCCGATGCTGTCGGACCTCAAGCGTGAGCTGGCCGAGGCCGCGGGCGTCCTGAACGCCGACGGTGTCGCCGATCGTGCGACCTTCATCGTCGACCCGAACAACGAGGTCCAGTTCGTGTCGGTGACCGCCGGTTCGGTCGGCCGCAACGTCGACGAGGTCCTGCGTGTCCTCGACGCCCTCCAGTCGGACGAGCTCTGCGCGTGCAACTGGAAGAAGGGTGATCCCACCATCAACGCCGGCGAACTGATGTCCGCCTGATATGAGCATCGACAATCTGAAGAGCGCACTCCCCGAGTTCGCCAAAGACCTGAAGCTCAACCTCGGTTCGATCAGCCGCACCACCGTGCTGACCGAAGAGCAGCTGTGGGGAACCCTGCTGGCCACCGCCGCAGCCACCCGCAACGCGACCGTCCTGCGGGAGATCTCCGACGAGGCGGCCGACAACCTGTCGGCCGAGGCGTACAACGCCGCTCTCGGCGCCGCGTCGATCATGGGGATGAACAACGTGTTCTACCGCGGTCGCGGCTTCCTCGGCGGCAAGTACGACGACCTGCGCCCCGGACTGCGGATGAACATCATCGGCAATCCCGGCGTCGACAAGTCGACCTTCGAGCTGTGGTCGCTCGCAGTGTCGGCGATCAACGGCTGTGAGCACTGCGTCGGCGCTCACGAGAACATCGTCCGCGAAGCGGGCGTCGATCGCGAGGCCGTCCTCGAGGCCCTCAAGGTCGCCTCGATCGTCGCAGGCGTCGGCCAGGCCATCGGCATCGCCGAGACCCTCGCCTGATCCTCTCTCTGCAGCCCCACCTGTGCCCTGCCGGTCCTCCGGCGGGGCACTCGTGCGTCTCGGGGCCGTCTCGGCGAAGAACGCAACGAACCCCCTTCCCTCGCGGACGTCGCGAGTGAAGGGGGTTCGTCGTCTTTCAGGTGGGCGACCGCCGTCAGGCGGCGGCCACCTCCTCGGTCCTGAATGAAATCATTTCGTGGACCACCTCCTTTCCCTTGACGCAGTCGACGCTACGCCCGGGATCGGAGGGGTCGCAACGGATTTTCTACAGCTCCTTCAACGCCGCGGCGAAGCGGTCCGCGAGCTCGCCGACCTCGTCGGTCGTCATGATGAACGCGGGCGAGATCTGCAGCGCGCCCTGGCCCGCGGCACGCGAGCTGACGCCGTGCTCCCGGAGCTTGGCGATAGCGGGCATCGCCTTCGCCGGGTCGGCCAGCTGAACGGCGGTCACGGCGCCGAGTCCGGTGCGGACCTCGGAGACCGCGTCGAGCTCGGCGAGCGGTGAGAAGGCCGCCGCGAGATCGCCCTCGAGCCGGTTCGCGTCGTCGAGGAGGTTCTCGCGCTCGATGATGTCGAGGTTCGCCAGCGCCGCGGCGGCCGACGCGTTGTGTCCGCCGTAGGTGTAGCCGTGGCGGAACCACGTGCCGCCGGCGAAGAACGGCTCAGCGACGCGAGGCGCCGCGATGACCGCGCCCATCGGGACGTAACCGCTGGTGAGACCCTTGGCGGTGGTGATCATGTCGGGCTGCAGATCGAAGCGGGCCGACGCGAACCACTCGCCCGCGCCGATGCGGCCGAAGCCGGTCACGACCTCGTCCGCGATGAACAGGATGTCGTGCTCACGGCAGATGTCGCGGACCTCGGAGAGGTAGCCCTCCGGCGGGAGGTAGACGCCGCCCGCGCCGATGATCGGCTCGGCGAAGAACGCCGCGATCTTGTCTGCTCCGACGCGCTCGATCAGTCCGAGAAGGCTCTTCGCGTCGTCCCAATCGACGGTCTCGGTGTCCGGAAGCAGTTCGCCGTAGCCCTCGGCGTTGGCCGGGATGCCCGCGAGCGACGTGCCCGCGGCGTGCATGCCGTGGTACGCCTTCGTGCGGCCGACGGCGATCTTCTTCTCCGGCTTGCCCTGCTCCACCCAGTAGCGACGGGCGAGCTTGAACGCGCTGTCGACCGAGTCGGAACCGCCGAGGGTGAACAGGACCTTCGAGCCCGCGACGGGAGCGATCGCCGCCACGCGCTCGGCGAGCTCGATCGTGACGTCCGACGCGAGGTCGCCGAAGTTCGAGTAGTGCGCGATGGTCGACAGCTGCTTCGCGACGGCCTCGGCCACCTCGGTGCGGCCGTGACCGATGTTGGTGAACCAGAGGCCCGCCGTCGCATCGATGTACTCGTTGCCCTTGTCGTCGTAGATGCGCGTGCCGTCACCTCGGGTGACGACGAACGGCCCGCTCGCCGTGACCGCGCCCATGTCTGCAAAACCGTGCCAAAGAGAACCCATGCCATCCAATATCCCATGTCCGGGCACCGTTGTACTCGCCGGTACCGTGAACTCCATGCTGGTCTGGATCAACGGGGCCTTCGGCTCGGGGAAGACGCACACCGCACACGAACTTCACCGCAGGCACGGCCGCGGGCGGGTCGCCGATCCCGAGATCCTCGGATACGCGATGCACAAGATGCTGCCGCGGTCCGCACGCGGGGACTTCCAGGACCTGCCGCAGTGGCGCTCGGGCGTCGCCGACACTCTCGAGCAGGCGGCCGCAGCGAACGACGGCCCGGTGTTCGTGCCGATGACCGTTGTCCGGGCGCAGTACTTCGACGAGACTGTCGGCGAACTCCGGCGGCGCGGAACAGATGTGCGTCACTTCACGCTCGCCGCGAGCCGGAGGACGCTCGAGCATCGGCTGTCGTCCCGCGTGTCGTCGATGGGCGCCCGGCTGTTGCGGCGTGACGAGACCTGGGCGCACGCACAGATCGACAGGTGCCGCTCAGCGCTCGCCGCTGAGGCGTTCGGGCTGCACATCGACACCGACGACCGCACGCTCGACGATGTCGTCGAGACCATCGCGGCGCACCTGCACCTCGACCTGCCCAAGGGTCGACTCTCGAGGCCCGCTGCGGCCCTACGCCGCGTGGAGGTCGCCGTCCGCCATATCCGGCTGTAGGAGCCCTAGCCGGTCAGGACGACCTTTCGGCGAGCTCGGCGAGACGGTCGAGGGAGGCGGCGAGTTTGTCGACGGTCGTCGCCCTGGCTCGGACCTGGCGCGCCTCGTCGTGCAGGTCGGTCCAGTCGTACGTGTGAGTGACGGTCGAACCGTCACGCGTCGGGGTCACCTCCCAGCGCCACAGGTGGCCGGGGCGCGGCTCGTCGACCGGTGACGGCTGCCACGCGATGAGGCGCCCCTCCTCGAACTCCACCACGTGATTGCGTCTGACTTGGCCGTTGGTCAGCACGGTGTCGAACGCGTCGCCCACCGCGTGGACTCGCTGGCCCGCGGCCGAGCTGCTCAGGTTGTCGTTGCCGTCCCACTCCGGCTGCCGAGCGGGATCGGCGATCAGGTCGAAGATCACCTCGGGCGGCGCGGCGACGGGACGTCGGGCGAACACCACGCGGCGGGCATCAGTTGTCGTCATACCTCCACCTCATCACCGTGCGGCGGACACGACAACCGTTGTGTTCACCGCGCACGTAGAATTGACGGATCATGTCGTCGTCCACGCTGACCATCACGTACCCGCCCGAACTGCCCGTCAGCGCCTGCCGCGACGAGATCGCCGAAGCCGTCCGCGACCATCAGGTCGTCGTGATCGCGGGCGAGACCGGATCGGGCAAGACCACGCAGCTGCCCAAGATCTGCCTCGAGATGGGCCGCACGTCCATCGGGCACACGCAGCCCCGCCGCATCGCGGCCACCTCGGTAGCCCGCCGCATCGCCGACGAACTGCAGACCGAGATCGGCGACGCCGTCGGCTATCAAGTCAGGTTCTCCGACAAGAGTTCGGCGAACACCCAGATCAAAGTGATGACCGACGGCATCCTGCTGCGCGAGATCACCACCGATCCGCTGCTCCGCCGATACGACACCCTGATCATCGACGAGGCGCACGAGCGCAGCCTGAACATCGACTTCCTGCTCGGCTACCTCAAGCAGCTCCTCCCCCGTCGGCCCGACCTCAAGATCGTCATCACGTCGGCGACCATCGAGCCGGACCGGTTCGCCAAGCACTTCGCCGGGCCGGACGACGTCGTCCCGATCATCGAGGTGTCCGGCCGGACGTACCCGGTCGAGATCCGGTACCGACCTCTCACATCGGACGACGAGGACCACGCCGACCTGGATCAGATCGCGGCGATCGACGCCGCGGTGCGCGAACTGTGGTCGGGCGGGCACGGCGACATCCTCGTCTTCCTCCCCACCGAACGGGACATCCGCGACACCGCCGACTCGCTGAACAAGCACTCGGACGTCGAGGTGGTCCCGCTGTACGCACGACTGTCCGTCGCCGAACAGCACAAGGTGTTCGCGCCGTCCGACGGCCGACGGATCGTGCTGGCGACCAACGTCGCCGAGACCTCCCTGACCGTGCCAGGCATCCGCTATGTGATCGACGCGGGAACCGCGCGGATCTCGCGGTACTCGACCCGCACCAAGGTCACCCGCCTACCCGTGGAGAAGGTGTCCCAGGCGAGCGCCCGCCAGCGCGCCGGCCGGTGCGGACGAGTGGCTCCGGGCGTGTGCATCCGGCTGTACTCGGAAGACGACTTCGACGGCAGATCGGAGTACACCGACCCGGAGATCCTCCGAAGCAATCTCGCGGCCGTCATCCTGTCGATGCTGTCGCTGAAGCTCGGCGACATCGCCGACTTCCCCTTCGTCCAGCCCCCGGAGTCCAGAGCCGTCCGCGACGGCATGCAGCTGTTGTCCGAGCTCGGGGCGGTCACCGACACTGACTCCGCGTCCGCCCGCCTGACCACGGTCGGGCGCACCCTGTCCAGGCTGCCGGTGGATCCCCGCCTCGGCCGCATGCTGATCGCCGGTCACGACAACGGTTGCCTCGACCACATCCTCGTCATCGCCGCCGCGCTCGCGTTGCCGGACGTTCGTGAGTTCCCCTCCGACAAGCGCGAGGCCGCGACGACCGCGCACAAACGGCACGCCGTGGCCGGATCCGAGTTCCTCGGCCAGGTGCAGCTGTGGTCGTACCTGCGGGAACAGCGCTCCGAGCTGTCGGGGAACCAGTTCCGCCGCCAGTGCGAGCGCGAATTCATCCACTATCTGCGCGTGCGCGAATGGATCGATCTGCACCGCCAGCTCACCAGGACCGTCCGCGACATCGGCTGGCAGACGCCGACCACCGAGGTCGACGCCGCCGCGATCGGCAAGTCGGTTCTCACCGGGCTGCTCACCAACATCGGCGCCCGTCAGGGCGACACCCGCGAGTTCCTCGGCACGCGCGGCACCAAGTTCTCGATCTTCCCAGGCTCCTTCCTGTCCTCGAAACCGCCCGCTTTCGTCATGGCCGCCGAACTCATGGAGACCTCACGACTGTTCGCGCACACCGTCGCGGCCGTCGATCCCGAGTGGGTCGAAGCCGCCGCGGGCGACCTCGTCACGAGGACGTACAGCGAGCCTCACTGGTCGACGCGCCGTGCGGCGGTCATGGCGTACGAACGCGTCAGCCTCTACGGAGTGCCGCTCGTCGCCGCCCGCCGAGTGCACTACGGCCCGATCGACCCCAAGACGTCCCGCGAGATCTTCATCATGGAGGCGCTGGTCGGCGGGCGGTGGCGAAGCCGCCATGCGTTCGTCCGGCACAACGCCGATGTCGTGTCGAGTGCCGAGGACCTCGAACACCGTGCTCGCCGCCGGGACCTCGGCGTCTCGGACACCGAGCTGTTCGACTTCTACGACGCGCGCGTCCCGGCGAACGTCGTGTCTGCGCGCCACTTCGACTCCTGGTGGAAGAAGGCGGGCAAGACCGATCCGACACTGCTGAACCTCTCGGTCGACTTGCTCGGCGTCGACGACGGCCCCCAGGCCGCCGACTTCCCCGGCGCGTGGCAGCAGGGCGAGACGACGCTCGAACTTCGCTACAACTTCTCGCCGGGCGCGCCGGACGACGGCGTCACCGCGGTGATCCCGAAGGCGCTCCTGTCGCATGTGCACGACGGCGGCTTCGACTGGCTGGTGCCCGGGATGCGGACCGAACTCGCGACCGCACTCATCAAGTCGCTCCCGAAGGGACTGCGCAAGTCGATGTCGCCCGCCCAGCGGTACGCCGATCTCGCGTTGGAGCAGCTCGCGCCGCGCTCCGAGTCGCTGATCCCCGCCCTCGCACGCGAACTGTCCGCGATCACCCGCGTCTCTCTCGGCGTCCGCGACTTCAGACCGGAGACGATGCCCGCCCACCTGCGCATGCACTTCGCCGTCGTCGACGAGAACGGTGCTGTCATCGCCCGCGGGGACAGGCTGGCAGACTTGCGCGCCCAGTTCGGCGGCGCGACGGCGACGCGCGCCGAGAACGCGACCGTCCACGAATCGTGGACGGCCGACGGCATCGGCACGCTCGACGACGAAGAGGTCCAGACGCTCGCAGGACAGGTCGTCACCCGATATCCGACGCTCATCGTCGTGCCCGGTCGAGGGGTCCGCGTGACCACCGTCGCCGGTGCAGGCGCCCGCGACGCGGGCATCGCCGCCGGTGTGCGCGAACTGCTCACCCGGACGATCGCCCCGCCGAGCCGGCGTCTCGCGTCGTCGCTCCCGCCCGCCCGCCGCCTGGCGCTGAGCCAGAACCCGTACAAGCACGTCGACGCGATGCTCGCCGACTGCACTCGTCGCGCGGTCGCCGACGTCCTCGCCGGCGAGAAGGGACTCGGCGATCTGCGATCGGCGGCCGACTACGCCGCACTGTCGGCCCGCGTCTCCCCGGTCGTGCGCTCGCTCGCACCCGAGCTGTTCGACGCCGCCGTCGCCGCGCTCGCCGAATACTCGGAGGTCCGACGGGCCATCGACACCCGTGTGGGTACCCTCGCGGCGGACGACGTGGCGGACCAGACCGCGAATCTGGTGTTCGACGGCTTCATCGCCCTGACGCCCGGCGCACGACTCCGGTCGCTCCCCCGGTATCTGACCGGTGCACGCAACCGCCTCGAGGCGTTGCCCGGATCTGCGGCTCGCGACAATCAGGGGATGAGCGTCGTCGATCGGATCGTCGCCGCGTGGAATCAGCGGCTGGCCCAGGTGCCCGAGGCCCGGCAGGACGCGCTCAACGACCTGGTCCAGTGGCAGCTCGAGGAACTCCGCATCAGCCTGTTCGCCCAACAGCTCGGGACGCAGGGACCGGTGTCGGAGAAGCGCGTGCTGAAGGCGATCGCCGACTTCTGAGAGGTCAGACCCGCTCGCGAAGCTGGTCGATCTCCTTCTGGAAGTCGTCGGCCGATTCGAACGACTTGTAGACGGACGCGAATCGCAGGTAGGCGACCTCGTCCAGGTCGCGGAGCGGCCGCAGGATCGCGAGGCCGACCTCGTTGCTCGCGATCTCGGCCGATCCACCGCCGCGGACCGTGTCCTCCACTTGCGACGCGAGTTTGGCGAGTGCGTCTTCGGTGACGCTGCGGCCCTGGCACGCGCGACGGACGCCCTTCATCACCTTCTCGCGACTGAACGGCTCGGTGACGCCGTTGCGTTTCACCACGGACAGCACCGCGGCCTCCACGGTGCTGAACCGTCGACCGCACTCCGCGCAGGATCTGCGGCGACGGATCGCCAGGCCGTCGTCGGCGACTCGGGAGTCGACGACTCGGGTGTCGTCGTTCTTGCAGAACGGGCAGCGCATGCCACGACAATACCCGTGCGCCACAGGGCTATCGGTACGCGGGAGCGACCAACGACTGACTCACGCGCAGGCCCGACACATCGAGTCCGTTCATGGCACGGATCTGCGCCACGACGCCTTCGGTCGGCAGGTCGGGTGCGATCCGCCGCGCGATGTCGGTCAGCGATTCGCCCGAGCGGACGTGGATCACCTGTGTGGCGGCGGGGACGTCGGGCGTCACCGCGTCCCCGTACGAGCCCGCGATGATCGAGAGGATCCACACCGTGCCGGCCATGACGGCGCCGACGAGCACCGCACCCGCGATCCGCCGCCTGCGGATGACGGCAGCGGTGTTCGAACGCCGCGACACCGCGGAGGACGCGTTCGATCCGAGCGGTCCGGCGGCGCCGACGAGGCGGCGTTCGCGCACCTCCCAGTGCGGCTCCGGCCGCCGCGACGCGGCCTCCATCAGTGCCGTCCGGCGCCGGTCGCGGCCCGTGGGGCGGCACAGCTCGGTGTCCGCCTCGCGCGTCACGTCCGTGCGGACGGACTCATCGATGACCGAGATATCGCAGGTCATCGCCATGTTTCGGACGCGCTCCGCATCACGGGTGGTCCGGATGACGGGCCGGTTGATCAGTGCCTGACTCATCGGAGCCTCCTGTTCGATCGAATGTTCGAAGAACCTTTGTTCGACAGTTAACACCATGGGTCCGACAATGTCAGCAACGCGTCGAACAATTGTTTGAAATCTGTGATCTGGTCGACTAGCCTGGAATCAGTTCACGATGGCGATGTTCGAATGGAAAGGACCCACGATGGCGGACAATCCCGACCCCCTGCTCTCCACCTCCACGCTGGAGGCGTCTCTCACCGAGCGCCAGCGCGAGGTGCTCGAGGTGATCCGGAAGTCGGTGCGCGAGCGCGGGTATCCGCCGAGCATTCGCGAGATCGGCGAAGCCGTCGGCCTCACGTCGACGTCGTCGGTGGCCCACCAGCTGCGCACGCTCGAACGGCGCGGGCTCCTCAAGCGTGATCCGCATCGCCCGCGCGCGGTCAACGTCCGCGACGACAGCCGGACTCCCCCGGCCGGATCGGCATCCGAGTCGCTGCCGACCCCCACGTTCGTCCCGGTGCTCGGCCGGATCGCCGCGGGCGGACCGATCCTCGCCGAGCAGGCCGTCGAAGAGGTCTTCCCGATGCCGCGCGAACTCGTCGGAGACGGCTCCTTGTTCATGCTCCGCGTCGTCGGCGAATCGATGATCGACGCCGCGATCTGCGACGGCGACTGGGTCGTCGTCCGTCAGCAGAACGTCGCCGAGAACGGTGACATCGTCGCCGCGATGATCGACGGCGAGGCCACCGTGAAGACGTTCAAGCGCAAGGACGGCCACGTGTGGCTGCTCCCCCACAACGAACACTTCGAGCCCATCCCGGGTGACGACGCCGCCGTGCTCGGCAAGGTCGTCACCGTGATGCGTCGCATCTGACGCACCGTCGACGGTGATCGACGCCCGTCAGGCGTCGATCACCGCACGTGCGGCGTCGCGCGCGGCGGAAGCGCTGGTCGCATCGAGGGCCGCGGCCGCAGCCTCACGGCAGCGCTGCAGCGACGCACCTCCGAGCCTGGCTCCGACCGCCGACGATGCCGCGGGCGCGGACGACAACGATCGCACACCGAGGCCCACCAAGACGCATGCCAGGAGCGGATCCGCCGCGGCCTCACCGCAGACACCCACCGATTTGCCGTGCTTCTCGCCCGCCTTCCCGATCACGTCGATCAGCGCCAGGACGGCCGGCTGCCACGGGTCGGTCAACGACGCCAGTTCCGGCGACATGCGGTCCGCGGCCATCGTGTACTGCGTCAGATCGTTGGTGCCGACCGAGACGAAGTCGACTTCGGCGAGGATCTTGTCGGCCAGGATGGCCGCGGACGGCACCTCGATCATCACTCCGGGGACCAGACCCCGGTCACGCACCTGACCCGCGAACTCCCGAGCCTCCTCCACGGTCGCGATCATCGGCGCCATCACCCACGGGACCTGGGACGCCCCCTGCGCCGCGGCCGCGATCGCGTCGAGCTGACCGTTGCGGATGCCGGGGTACGTCGCGACGATGCGGTTGCCGCGGACACCCATCGCCGGATTCGGCTCCTCGGCGTTGGCGACGAACTTGAGCGGCTTGTCCGAGCCCGCGTCGAGCGTCCGGATCACCACCTTCTGACCGTCGAACGCGTCGATCACCTCGCGGTACAGCGCCGTCTGCTCCTCCAGCGTCGGCTCGGTCGCGCGGTCGAGGAACGCCAACTCGGTCCGGAACAGGCCGACGCCCTGCACCGGCGCGTCGGCGGCCGCGCGCGCGGAGACTCCGTCGGCCACGTTGGCGAGGATCAGCACCGGCTCACCGTCCGCGGTCGCGCCCGGACCGCGCCAGGCGGCGATCTTCTCGGCCTCCGCGCGCGAGGTTTCGATCGCCGACGAGATGAGCGTCTCGTCGGGGTTCACGCCGATCGTTCCCGCACCGCCGTCGACGTATCCGAGCGCGCCCGTCGGGATCTCATCGAGTCCGGCCGCCGCGACGATGCACGGGATGCCGAGCTGGCGCGCGATGATCGCGGTGTGACTACTCGGTCCACCGAGCCGCATCGCCAGTCCGACGACGAGCGCCGGATCGAGGCCCGCGGTGTCGGCGGGAGCGAGGTCGTCCGCGCACAGGATCGACGGGACGTCGGGCGTCGGGATCCCCGGTTCGGGCAGGCCGAGCAGTTCGGCGATGACCCGGTCGCGGACGTCACGGAGGTCGGTGACACGTTCGGCCATCAATCCCCCGAGCTTGGTGAACAACTCGACGAACTGCTCGGTCGCGGCCGCCGCGGCCGCCGCCGCGGGCGCACCGGCCGCGATCAGGGTGGACGCCGCACCGATCCAGCCGCGGTCACGCGCGAGTCCCGCTGTGGCGGTGAGGACTTCGGCGGACACCCCGGTGCTGTGTGAGGCCCGTTCGGCCAGTCGGTCGGCGACGGCGCCCGCCGCGGCGACGAAGCGCTGCACCTGGGAGTCGCGGTCGGACTCGGGCACGACCACGGCGGCCGTCGCGTCGAATGCCGGACGTTCGCCGATGCGGATAATCGGACCGTAGGCGAGGCCGCCGACCACCGGTGTTCCGGTGACGATCGCGGATGCGGCGAAAGGATTGTCTGCGGACTGCGTGGGCGCGGAGTCGACGTTCGTCATGTGAGTCAGATTACAAGAATCGCTTGACTCCGATCACACTGCGGGGGTAAACACAGATGAAATCCAATTAAGTACACGCATATCCATACAGATCTACAGATCCTGCAGAAGGAACTCACATGTACGCCGAGGAACGTCAACAAGCGATCGCGAACGAGGTCCGTCAACGCGGCCGCGTGTCGGTCGCCGACCTCGCGGACAGGTTCGACGTGACCGGCGAGACCGTCCGGCGCGATCTCGCGATCCTCCAGCGCGCGGGCAGCCTCATGCGGGTGCACGGCGGAGCCGTCCGCCTCGACGTCGCCGCCGTCGTCGACGAGCCCGACCTGCCCGCCCGCGAGGCGGCGCGGCAGGCCGAGAAGGCGGCCATCGGTGCGGCCGCGCAACGGTTCCTGCCGCCGACCGGTGGATCCGTCCTGTTCGACGCGGGGAGCACCACATTTCAGGCGGCCATCGCCGTCAGCGGCGACGCTCGCCTGCAGTTGGTGACCAACAGCGTGCCGATCGCATCGTCGCTGACCGGCCTGTCTCGATCGACGGTCCTGCTCGTCGGCGGTCGCCTTCGGCCGAAGACCCAGGCCGTCGTCGGGGCCGACGCGGTGCAGGCGCTCGGTCGCCTGCACGTCAGCGTCGGGTTCATCGGCACCAACGGACTCACCTCCGACTACGGACTCTCGACCCCCGATTCGGACGAGGCGGCCACCAAACGAGCGATGATCGCGGCGTGCGACCAAGTGGTGGTCCTCGCCGACTCGTCGAAGATGAACCGCCAGGAGCTCGTCGGGTTCGCCGCGGTCGAGGACGTCGACGTCCTCATCACCGACACGGGCATAGACCCCGCATTCGCCTCAGCCCTCACCGCTCACGACATCGAGGTGGTCATCGCATGATTCTCACAGTCACCGCCAATCCGAGCATCGACCGGACGATCACGCTGGACGGACCGCTGGTCGCCGGCGCCGTGCATCGGCCGACCGGCGTGCTCGATCAGCCGGGCGGGAAGGGCGTCAACGTCGCACGCGTGGTCCAGGCGGCCGGATTCGACACGTTGGCGCTCGTTCCGGCCGCGGCAGGCGACACCTTCCTGGCCCACCTCGACCACGCACACCTGCCGCACGTCGCGGTCGCGACCGCCGGGACCGTCCGGACGAATCTGACGATCGTCGACCCTGACGGAGTGACGACGAAGATCAACACGCCCGGCGCCGATGTCGACGCGGAGACGCTGACAGCCGCCGTCGTCGAGCGCGCGGGGGCCGCTACCTGGCTCGCGCTCTGCGGGTCCCTCCCGCCCGGTCTGCCCGACACCTGGTACGCCGACCTCGTGGCACGCGTCCGGCAGGCGGGCGTCCGCGTGGCGGTCGACACCTCCGGAGCCCCGCTGACGCACGTCACCTCCGCCGGGCCGCACCTCATGAAGCCCAACTCCGAGGAGCTCGCCGAACTGACGGGCGCGGATCCCTCGGCGTTGGAGGCCGCCGCCGGAGCGGGCGACCCGTCCGCCGCCGCGGCCGCGTCCCTCGAACTCGCCGCGTCGACGGGCGGAGCGGTTCTCACCACGCTCGGCGGCTCCGGGGCGGTGTTGGCCGTCGACGGGAAGGCGTGGTTCGCCACCGCACCCCGAATACGGGTCCGCAGCACGGTCGGAGCCGGGGACTCCTCGCTCGCCGGATATCTGATCGCCGAAGTGAGGGGGGACGATCCGGCCCGCCGGCTCGCCAACGCGGTCGCCTACGGTTCCGCCGCCGCCGCCCTGCCCGGCACCACACCGCCGACGCCCGACATGCTCGACGACTCCGTCAGCGTCACCCCGTTGTAGTCCGTCCCGCAGTTCCTCCCACGCAGTTCCTCCCGAGTAGTCCCACCCCTCCACAGCAAGGTAGAACGCCATGTCCGACTCCATCATCACACCGTCACTGGTGCTGCTCGACGCCGATGCGGGCGCCGATGCCGAGGCGGTGATACGCACGCTCGCCGGCCTCGTCGGCGACGCCGGACGGTCCGCCGACCCCGAGGACCTCATCGCCGGAGCCCTGGCACGCGAGGCGAGTTCACCGACCGGCCTGCCCGGCGGCATCGCCATCCCCCATGCGCGTGCGGAGTCGGTGACGTCGGCGACTCTCGCCATGGCGCGGCTCTCCACGGCCGTCGACTTCGGCGCGAAGGACGGCCCCGCCGACATCGTGTTCCTGATCGCCGCGCCGGCCGGCGCGGGCAGTGAGCACATGAAGGTCCTCAGCGCGCTCGCTCGCGCGCTCGTCCGACCGGAGTTCGTCACAAGTCTGCGTGACGCGGCCGACGACGCCGCGATCGTCGACCTCGTCACGGAGGCGGTCTCGCCGAAGCCAGCGGAGGCCGCCCCGGCGGAGCCCGCTCCGACCGACAAGAGCCTGATCCTCGCGATCACCGCCTGCCCGACGGGCATCGCGCACACGTACATGGCCGCCGACGCGCTCAAGCTCGCCGCCGAACGGGCGGACGTCGAGTTCGCGGTCGAGACCCAGGGCTCGTCCGGCACGACTCCGTTCACCGCGGCCCAGCTCGATGCCGCGGACGCGGTGATCTTCGCGACCGACGTCGGAGTCAAGGGCCGTGAGCGGTTCGCGGGGAAGCCGGTCGTCGAATCCGGCGTCAAACGAGCGATCAACGAGCCCGACGCCATGATCGGCGAAGCCGTCGCGGCGGCGACCGATCCGCACGCACGACGTGTCGCCGCCGGTGACGGCCCCGCGCCGACCGATCAGACCGCAGCGGGCGGCATGGGCATCGGCGGTCGCCTCAAGCAGGCACTGCTCACCGGCGTCAGCTACATGATCCCGTTCGTCGCCGCGGGCGGTCTGCTCATCGCCCTCGGCTTCCTGATCGCGGGCTACGAGATCGGCAACTCCCACGGCGACTCCGGCCTGTCGAACGGCGCGTACGTCGCCCTGAACAACAGCCTGTGGAATCTCCCGCCCGGCGGCCTGGCCGAATACATCGGCGGTGTCAGCTTCGCCGTCGGCGGAGCCGCGATGGGCCTGATGGTGGCCGTACTGGCCGGCTACATCTCGTACGCCATCGCCGACCGGCCCGGCCTGGCTCCCGGTTTCACCGCGGGCGTCATCGCCGTCACCGTCGGATCGGGCTTCATCGGCGGCGTGGTCGGCGGTCTCATCGCGGGCGTCGTCGCACTGTGGCTGTCGAAGCTGCCTCTTCCGCAGTGGGCGCGTGGCCTGCAGCCCGTCGTCATCATCCCGCTGCTCGGCACGCTCATCACGGGCGCCGTGATGTACATGCTGCTCGCGGGTCCGCTGTCGTGGGTGAACCGCTCCCTCGAGGACGCGCTCAACTCGATGTCCGGCAGCTCGAAGATCGTCCTCGGCATCGTCATCGGCCTGATGATGTGCTTCGATCTCGGCGGACCGGTCAACAAGGCCGCGTACGCGGTCGGCGTCGCCGGAATCGGAGCCGTCGACGCGGGGGCGGGCCAGTGGGAGTTCATGGCTGCCGTCATGGCCGCGGGAATGGTTCCGCCGCTGGCCCTCGCCCTCGCGACCACGCTGCGTCCGGCGCTGTTCACCGAACCCGAACGCGAGAACGGGAAGGCGGCGTGGCTGCTCGGAGCGTCGTTCATCTCCGAGGGCGCGATCCCGTTCGCCGCTGCCGACCCGCTGCGGGTGATCCCGTCGATGATGCTCGGCGGCGCGGTCACCGGCGGCCTGTCGATGGCACTCGGCGCGCAGCTCCGGGCCCCACACGGCGGCGTCTTCGTGCTGTTCGCGATGAACGGAACGTGGTGGAAGTTCCTGATCGCTATCCTCGTTGGCATGGTCGTCTCCGCTTTCGCGGTGATCGCCGCCAAGCAGTTCTCGCCGAAGGCCGTCGCGGCCTGACGCTCGAATCGGCTTGAACCCCATCAGATCCAACTCGAAAGGCGCAACAATGCCCAGCACCACCGTGACCGTCGGCTCCGCAGTCGGTCTCCACGCCCGCCCGGCGACCCTGATCGCCGAAGCCGCCGCGGCCCTCGGCTCGTCGGTCACCCTCGCAGCCGACGGCGGCGCGCCGGTCGACGCTGGCAGCGCACTGATGATCATGACCCTCGGCGCCGAGAAGGGCGCGTCGATCACCGTCGAGAGCGACGATCAGGCCGCCGTCGACGCGATCGCGGCCCTCGTCGCGAAGGACCTCGACGCCGACTAGTCGAGTTCAGACGATGAGGTCGGCGAACTCGCCGGCCAACGACGAAGGCATCCGCACGTGCAGGCGGGTGCCTTCGTCGTTGTGCTCGGTCGACAGGACGTGTGCGTACTGGTGCAGGCGCGAGATCACCTCACCGCGTGCGAACGGCACCTGCAGATCGGCTTCGACGTCGTCGCGCTGCACGAATGCGGTGATCCGCTCGAACAGCGTCGGGAGTCCCTCGCCGGTCCTCGCCGACACGAACACGGCGTCGGGGAACTCCGCGCGCAGCGTCGTCATCCGCAGGTCGTCGATCGCGTCGATCTTGTTGATGACGAGCAGTTCCGGCGGCGACGGGAGCTTCTCCTCGTCGAGCACGTCGCGCAGCACCTGGCGGACGGTCGAGATCTGCTGGTCCGGGAACGGGTCGGCTCCGTCGACGACGTGGATCAGGAGGTCGGCGTCGACCGCCTCTTCCAGCGTGGACCGGAACGCCTCGACCAGTTGCGTCGGCAGATGCCGGACGAAACCGACGGTGTCGGTGAAGACCACTTCGTGGCCGTCGGCGAGTTCGGCGCGCCGGGTCGTCGGATCGAGGGTCGCGAACAGGGCGTCCTGCACCAGGACTCCGGCCCCGGTCATCGCGTTGACGAGGCTCGACTTGCCCGCGTTCGTGTAGCCGACCACGGTGAGCGCCGGGACCGTCCCCTTGCGACGCGCGGCGCGCTTCACCGTCCGCGCCGTCTTCATGCCGCGGATCTCCTTGCGGAGCTTCGCCATCCGTTCGCGGATGCGACGGCGGTCGGTCTCGATCTTCGTCTCGCCCGGGCCGCGGAGGCCGACGCCGCCGTTGCTTCCCGCCCGGCCGCCGGCCTGCCTGGACATCGACTCGCCCCAGCCGCGCAGGCGCGGCAACATGTACTCCATCTGAGCGAGCGACACTTGAGCCTTGCCTTCGCGGGACGTGGCGTGCTGCGCGAAGATGTCCAGGATCAAGGCGGTCCGGTCGATCACCTTGACCTTGACGACCTTCTCCAGGGCGGTCAGCTGGGCGGGGGTCAGTTCGCCGTCGCAGACCACGGTGTCCGCTCCGGTCGCGAGGACCACCTCCCGCAGCTCCTGTGCCTTGCCGGAGCCGAGGTAGGTCGCGGGATCCGGTTTGGACCTCCGCTGGTGGAGGGCTTCGAGGACTTCCGAGCCCGCCGTCTCGGCGAGAGCCGCGAGTTCGGCGAGACTGGCCTCGGCCTGGGCGAGCGTTCCCGACGTCCAGACACCGACGAGTACGACCCGCTCGAGTCGGAGCTGGCGGTATTCGACCTCGGTGACGTCGTCGAGCTCGGTGGACAGTCCGGCGACTCGCTGCAGGGATGCGCGGTCGTCGAGCGCGAGCTCGCCGGTCGTGGGATGTTCGGGGGTGTCGATGTGCGTTTCAGTCATTCCGTCGACCATTGTGCACGGTCGGGCCGGGCCGACGCATCCCAGTTTTGTGCCGCGGCGTCCGCACCGCCCGCCGTCAGCGCAGGTCCCAGCCCGCGTTGAGGGCGCCGTGAGCCACCAGACGCGACGGTCCGCGCAGCACCGCGGCGTCGTCGCCGACGGTCACCACGACGGAGCCGCCGGGGATCGTGATGCCGACCACGCCGTTGTCTCGACCGATGCCGTGGAGCGCCGCACTCGCCGCGGCCACCAGTCCGGTGCCGCACGACCGGGTCTCCCCCACACCCCGCTCGAAGACACGCATGTGAGCGGTGAAGTCGACGTCCGAATCGGCGGGTCGGAGCGGTGTCAGGATCTCGACGTTGGCCCCGTTCGGGAAGACGTCGGCGTCGAGATGCGCGCCCGTCGTCAGGTCGAGTGCGGCCAGCGCTTCCGGGGTCAGACCGTCGACCACGCACGCGAGGTGGGGGTTCCCGACGTCGACGCGCTCACCGATGTAGCGGCCGCGCGCGATGCCGACCGCGCTCGGACCGTCGAGGCGGACCCGGCCCATCGCGACACTGACGTCCGCGGTCACCTGGTCGAAGGAGTGGATCGCGACGGACCGCGAACCGGCCCGCGAACCGACCGAGAAGGTGTCCGTGTCGACCAGACCCGCGGCGCGGCAGTAGTGCGCGAACACGCGCACGCCGTTGCCGCACATCTCGGCGATCGAACCGTCGCCGTTGCGGTAGTCCATGAACCAGTCGGTCGGCGCCACTCCCTCGGGCAGAGCGTCGAGCACGCCGGCGTCGACGAGTGCGCCTGCCGTCGCCACGCGGAGCACGCCGTCGGCTCCGATTCCTCGCTGCCGATCGCAGAGGGCTCTGACCAGGTCGACGGTCAGGTCCACCTGCACGTTCGGGTCGGGAATGACGACGAAGTCGTTCTCGGTCCCGTGGCCCTTGACGAACGAGAGTGCGGTCGCGGCAGTCATGTCGGTGATTTTACGCATCGCCCGGCGTCACCGGTCGACCACGCGCAACGCGTCGTCGAGCAGGGTCGGCGACGCCGCGTCGAGCCACACCGCCCGGTGATCGCGACGGAACCACGACCGCTGCCTGCGGACGTATCGACGGGTGCCGATGA
This sequence comes from Gordonia spumicola, assembly GCF_009932475.1. Classification (GTDB taxonomy): domain Bacteria; phylum Actinomycetota; class Actinomycetes; order Mycobacteriales; family Mycobacteriaceae; genus Gordonia; species Gordonia spumicola. The sequence continues at coordinate 802,541 of NZ_BJOV01000005.1, read as the reverse complement.
ACGTCAGCTCCTGCGCGGTCGCGAGGTCGTACTCCCCGTCCAGGTGGGCGAGGAGCTGCGCGTACCCGATCGCCTGCGACGCCGTCTTGCCCTCGCGCAGACCGACCTCGCACAGGGCGAGCACCTCGTCGCGGAAACCGGAGGCGAACATCTGAGCCGTCCGTGCCTCGATGCGCTCGTCGAGCAGGTCCCGATCACGGTCGATCGCGAGGATCCGTGTCCCCCACCGGGGCTCGCCGATGACCGGGGCCGAGGCCGCGAACGGCTCCCCGGTGATCTCGACGACCTCGAGCGCCCGGACGATCCTCCTGCCGTCCGTGTCGAGGATCGTCGACGCCGCGACCGGATCGACGACGGCAAGCCGCGCGTGCAACGCCAGCGAGCCGATCGTCTCGAGTTCGGCCTCGTACCGCGCGCGCACCGTCGGGTCGGTCGCCGGGAACTCCCAGTCGTCGAGCAGACCCTGGACGTACATCATCGAGCCGCCGACGATGATCGGGACGACGCCGTCGGCCACGAGATCCTCGATCACTCGGGTGGCGGCGGCCTTGTAGCCGGCGACGGTCGCGGTCTCCGTCACGTCGAGCACGTCGATGAGGTGATGGACGATGCCGCGCCGCTCGTGCACCGGCGGCTTCGCCGTGCCGATGTCCATGCCGCGGTACTGGGCCATCGCGTCGACGTTGACGATCTGCCCGCCGAGACGTTCGGCGAGGTCGAGGGCGAGCGCCGACTTGCCGCTGGCGGTCGGGCCGACGACGGCGATCGGAGCGGTCACCGGGGAGTCCAGGTCGCGACCGTGTAGCCGACGCCGAACGGGGCTCCGACGAAACGCACGGTCGGTGTGAAGGTCCGGCCCGCCGCGAGGCCCGCGAGGACCTGCCACGGGGCTCGACCGCCGACGCCCTCCGCATCGCACACCCGCGGGTCGAGCGCGTTCAGCGCTTCCGCGTCGGCTGCGGCGAATGCGGTGTCGATCACGGCCTGCACCTCGTGTGCCGACGGACGGTCGCCGCCGCCGGGCGCCGATGCCGACAGCGCGGTAGCGCCGTCGCCGACGACGAGCAGTCCGACCGGTTCGGGATCCGCGTCGATGATCTCGGCCAGGCGGCGTCCCCGCTCGGCGGCCTCCGCGGGCGAGGCGTCGTCGGCGACAAGGTGAGCGTCGACGGTCGCGTCCGGCGCCGTGCGGCCGCGCAGCCAGGCGGCGATCAGCATCGACAGCGGCAGCGGCACGTCGTCACCGGTCCGGCTCACCGACACGGGGACGTCGACGCCGTATGCGGCGAACCGTCGTGCACGACCGTCGGCGCCGATCGCGATCCACCTGTCGGCCGATGCGCCGAGCGAACGACCCGCAGCATCGACCGCCGCACGCACGACGTCCGTCTCGACGGCGTCGGGACCAGCCAATTCCGGCACCAACAGGGGTGCACTGGGGACGATCGCTACCTCGGCAAGCACGCGATCGACCGTACCGGCAGCACCGCCCGTTTTGCCAAATGTCTGCCGGGCCGCCCCGCGCCCACTCCTGACCTGCTTGAATGAAGTCTGTAGTGAACGGCAGCCGTGACGCGCGGCGATAGGACAGTAGGGACATCCGAAATGACCAACCCGACCCCAGGACCCAAGCCCGGCCCCTCGACCGCGGGCCCCAAGCCGGGCCCACGGCCGCAGGGCGCGCCGACCCCGGCGGTCCCGGTGCACCACGTCGACGTCTCCGATCCGTCCAAGCACGGTCGGATCGACCCCGACGGCACGGTCTGGCTCATCACCGCGTCCGGTGAACGCGGCATCGGGTCATGGCAGGCGGGCACCGTCGACGAGGGCCTCGCGCATTTCGCCCGCAAGTTCGCCGACCTCGCCACCGAGGTCGAGATCCTCGAGGAGCGTCTCGCCGCCCGCTCGGGTGATCCGCGCAAGACGCAGACCGCCGCGGCGCACCTGCTGGAGACGCTGCCGACCGCCCAGGTGATCGGCGACGTCGACGAACTGACCGCCCGACTCGACCGGATCGTCGCCAGCGCCGACGGCGTCGCCGAGGAGGTCAAGGCCGAGCGAGGCGAGCAGCGCGCCGCGGCCATCACCCGCAAGGAGGAACTGGCGGCGGAGGCCGAGCAGATCGGCGCCGAGGGCACGTCGTGGAAGACCGGAGGCGACCGTCTCCGCGCGATCCTCGACGAGTGGAAGACCATCAAGGGCGTCGACCGCAAGACCGACGACGCCCTGTGGAAACGCTTCTCCAAGGCCCGCGACGCGTTCAACCGCCGTCGCGGCGCCTACTTCGCCGAACTCGACCGCGAACGCGCCGGAGCCAAGGCCCGCAAGGAGGAGCTGATCGCGCAGGCCGAGGCCCTGTCGGCGTCGACCGACTGGGGCCCGACCGCGGGCCGTTTCCGTGACCTGCTGCAGGAGTGGAAGGCCGCGGGCCGGGCGCCGCGCGACGCCGACGAGGCGCTGTGGACGCGATTCAAGGCGGCACAGGACGTGTTCTTCGCCGCCCGGAACGCCGTCAACTCCGAGCGGGACGCCGAGTTCGCCGACAACGCCAAGGCGAAGCTCGAACTGCTCGCCGAGGCCGAGGCGACCATCGATCCGGCGAAGGACCTCGACGGCGCCCGCACCGCGTTCCGCACCTTCCGCGACCGCTGGGAGGAGATCGGCAAGGTTCCGCGCGAACAGATGCACGCGCTGGAGAACCGGGTGCGTGCACTCGAGAAGGCCGTACGCGACGCGGAAGACGCCGATTGGACGCGCACCGACCCCGAGGCGCAGGCCCGCGCGGCGCAGTTCGTCGAACGCGCCGACAAGCTCGACGAACAGGCCGCGAAGGCCGCCGAGGCCGGCAAGGACCGCGAGGCCGCCAAGCTCCGTGAGCAGGCCGCCCAGTGGCGGGACTGGGCCGGCACCGCGCAGTCGGCGCTGTCCGACCGCTGACTCTCAGTCGTCGAGCGGCGCGGTGCCCGACTTGCGCTGCAGTGCGAGGCCCGCGGCCTCGGCTTCGGCGGCCTTGGCGCGGCGTTCGGCTTCGAGCGCGAGGTGATAGTTGCTGCGCGCCCACACCGTCCTCGACCAGTGGAAGGTCAGGACGATGGCCGCGAACCAGCCGAGGATCAGACCGATGCTCGCGCCGGACGGCTCCGACCACGACGCGACGCCGACCGTGTTGCGCGTCCAGATCGCCAGCATCCCGGCGACCGACGCGACCGCGCAACCGCACAGGGCGATCCACGCGATCACCCACCGCCGGGTGAGCAGCGCGATCACCGAGAAGCCGATGCCGAAGATCACCAGCAGGTAGACGAAGACCCTCGACGGCAGCGCGATCGACTCGGCGTGCGCCGTCGCCGACATGGTGAGCACGTCGAGTCCGTTCGCCTCGCCCGCGTGCGGCAGGATCACCGACAGCAGAGCGACGAGCACGCATACCGCGACGACGACGGCCCGTGCGCCGGGGTCGATCTCGCCCGCGACCTTCTGCTCCGCCTTGCGGAGATCGTCCTCGTACTCGCCGAACGTGGCCTTGTCGTCGGGGCCGTCCGAGTTGTTCGCGCTCATGCGCATCCTCCAGTTCCACAGGCCGAAGCCGTTTCCACGATGGGCGACGCACCGATCGTCGGCATGCCGAGCCCGACATTCGATCCGACCGGCGACGTCGTCGGGGTCGTCCCGGCCTGATGTGCGTCGCCCGCCTTGGTCCGGCGGATCGACGCGACACCGGCGTCGGCGATCAGGTGGTGCGGCGCGGCCTCGGTGACAGTGCTCGTCACGATGTCGCCGGGGCGGATCCCCGCCGCGGGGTCGACGGCGAAGTGCACGAGCCTGCCGTCACGTGCGCGGCCGGTCATGCGGCCGGTCGCGGCGCTCTTACGGCCCTCGTCGGCGACGACGAGGAGTTCCACCTCGGTGCCGACGAGCTCCTGGTTGGCTTCCAGGCAGATCCGTTCCTGCAGCTTGATGAGCCGCTGGTAGCGCTCGGAGACCACCTCCGGCGGGACCTGATCGGGCATCGTCGCGGCAGGTGTGCCCGGGCGCGCCGAGTACTGAAAGGTGAAAGCGCTGGTGAACCTGGCCTTCTCGACGACGTCGAGGGTCTCCGCGAAGTCCTCCTCGGTCTCGCCGGGGAATCCGACGATGATGTCCGTGGTGATCGCCGCGTGCGGCATCGCCTCGCGGACGCGCTCCAGGATGCCGAGGAACTTCGACTTGCGGTAGCTGCGCCGCATCGCCTTGAGGACGCGGTCCGATCCGGACTGCAGCGGCATGTGCAGTTGGGGACACACGTTGGGGGTCTGCGCCATCGCCTCAATGACGTCGTCGGTGAACTCCGCCGGGTGCGGCGACGTGAACCGCACACGTTCGAGTCCTTCGATGGCGCCGCACGCGCGGAGCAGTTCGGCGAACGCGCCTCGATTGCGCGGGGTGTCCGGATCGGCGAACGACATGCCGTACGCGTTGACGTTCTGGCCGAGGAGAGTCACTTCGAGGACGCCCTGGTCGACCAGCGCCTGCACCTCGGCGAGCACGTCGCCCGGACGCCGGTCGACCTCCTTGCCGCGCAGCGACGGGACGATGCAGAAGGTGCACGTGTTGTTGCAGCCGACCGACACCGACACCCAGCCCGAGTACGCGGAGTCACGGCGTGCGGGCAGCGTCGACGGGAAGGTCTCCAACGAGTCGAGGATCTCCACCTGCGCCCGCTCGTTGTGACGGGCCCGGTCGAGAAGGGCGGGCAACGACCCGATGTTGTGCGTGCCGAAGACGACGTCCACCCACGGAGCCTTCGTCAGGACGACGTCCTTGTCCTTCTGGGCCAGGCATCCGCCGACCGCGATCTGCATTCCGGGCCGCCCGGACTTCACCGGCGCCAGGTGCGACAGGTTCCCGTACAGCTTGTTGTCGGCGTTCTCGCGGATCGCACACGTGTTGAACACGACCAGGTCGGCCGCATCGTCGTCGGTCGCCGCGACGTACCCCGCGTCCTCCAACAGTCCGGCGATGCGCTCGGAGTCGTGGACGTTCATCTGACACCCGTAGGTCCGTACCGAATACGACCTCGTCACTGCACCACTCACTCCTCCCAGGTTACGCGGAGGGGCAAATCGACTCGGCACACGATCGTCACCGACTGGATACACACTTCTTCGCGCGTCCCGCCCAAATGTGTCCGCACCCACAACTACGTTGATACGTATGACCGACACGAACGTCACACCGATGATCTCGATGACGAATGTTCAGAAGCACTACGGGGACCTCCACGTGCTCAAAGACATCGACTTGCAGATCCCACGAGGCCAAGTCGTCGTCGTGCTGGGGCCGTCGGGCTCCGGCAAGTCGACCCTCTGCCGCACCATCAACCGACTCGAACCCATAGACAGCGGCGAGATCCGCATCGAAGGCGAACTGCTGCCCGCCGAGGGCCGCGACCTCGCCCGCCTGCGATCGGACGTCGGCATGGTGTTCCAGTCGTTCAACCTGTTCGCCCACAAGACGATCCTGCAGAACGTCACGATCGGGCCGATCAAGGTGCGCAAGGCCAAACCCGCCGACGCCGAGAGACGCGCCCTCGAACTCCTCGAGCGCGTCGGCGTCACCACACAGAAGGACAAGTACCCGGCACAGCTGTCCGGCGGCCAACAGCAGCGCGTGGCGATCGCCCGATCGCTCGCCATGGGCCCGAAGGTGCTCCTCTTCGACGAGCCGACGTCCGCGCTCGACCCCGAGATGGTGTCCGAGGTGCTCGACGTGATGGTCTCATTGGCCCGCGAGGGCATGACGATGGTCGTCGTCACCCACGAGATGGGCTTCGCGCGCAAGGCCGCCGACCGCATCATCTTCATGGCCGACGGCGCCATCGTCGAGGACACCGACCCGGAGAGCTTCTTCACGGCGCCGAAGTCGGACCGCGCCCGCGACTTCCTGTCGAAGATCCTGGGGCACTGACATGATCAGACCATCTCCCCTGCGACGGCTCGCCGCACTCGCGGCGGTGCTCGCCGTCGTCGCCACGTTCCTGACCGCGTGCGGCAGTTCGCAGCCTCGCAACCTGCTCGAATCGATCCGCAACGGCAAGGTGATCCTCGGCACCAAGTTCGATCAACCCGGCATGGGCCTGCAGAAGCCGGACGGTTCCGTCGTCGGGTTCGACCCGACGGTGTCGGAGTTCGTCGTCGACCACATCGCCGATCAGCTCGGCGTCGCCCATCCGAAGATCAGCTGGCGAGAGACGCCGTCTGCGCAGCGCGAGACGCTCATCAACAACGGTGAGGTCGACATGATCGCGGCGACCTATTCGATCAACACGGCCCGCGCGAGCAAGGTCGCGTTCGCAGGTCCCTACCTCGTCACCTACCAGGGCCTGCTGGTCCGCAAGGACGACGACTCCCTCAACTCCCTCACCGACCTGAACAACGGCAAGAAGCTCTGCTCGGTGTCCGGTTCGACGCCCGCGCAGAACGTGAAGGCCCAGCTGACAGGTGTCCAGCTGCAGGAGTACGACACCTACTCGTCGTGCGTCGAGGCGCTGCGGCGCGGCAAGGTCGACGCGCTCACCACCGACGAGACGATCCTCGCGGGCTACTCCAATCGGTATCCGGGCGAGTTCAAACTCGTCTCGATGACGTACCCGAAAGACGCCTGCGTCAAGGACGCCCTGAAGAAGGCCGGTGCGCCGTTCTCCAAGGAGCGCTACGGCATCGGCATGCCGAAGGAGTACCCGGACGCCGTCGACGCCGTCAACGACGCGCTCCGGGCGATGCTCGTCGCACCGCCCGGCGGGAAGTCGCCGTGGGAGGCCGCGCTGCGCGAGTACCTCGGCGACAAGGACGTCGACGCGTTCACCCAGCGAGCGAACGACCCGTCGGTCGACTACGACCTCCTGCCGTCCGTCGGTGACCTCGACTTCCTGAACAGCACATCCACACCTTGTGAAGGAGCCGCCTGATGTCTGCGCTCTGGGACAGCATGGGCCCCGAACTGTGGCCCGCATTCTGGGTGACGATCAAACTGACGGTGCTGTCGGCCGTCGGAGCCCTCATCTGGGGAACCCTGCTCGCCGCGATGGCCGTGTCACCGGTCCCGGTGATGCGCGGATTCGCCACCACGTACGTCAACATCGTCCGCAACACCCCGCTCACCCTCATCGTTCTGTTCTGCTCGGTCGGCCTCTACCAGAATCTCGGTCTGGCACTGGCGCGGGAGGACGGCGACTTCATCGTCAACAACAACTTCCGTCTCGCGATCCTCGCGTTCATCCTGTACACGGCGACCTTCGTGTGCGAGACGCTCCGGTCCGGAATCAACACGGTCCCGCTCGGGCAGGCCGAGGCCGCGCGATCGCTCGGGATGTCGTTCCCGCAGGTGCTCGGCCTCGTCGTCCTTCCGCAGGCGATGCGGACGGTGATCGGCCCGATGGGCTCGGTGCTCATCGCACTCACCAAGAACACGACCATCGCGTCGGTGATCGGAGTCGCCGAGGCGTCGCTGCTCATGAAGACCGAACTCGAATCCCACGGAGACCAGATCATGGCCATCTTCGCGATCATCGCCGTCGGCTTCATGATCATCACCCTCACGGAGGGCGCCGTCTTCGGATGGGCCGCGAAACGATGGGCGGTCAAGCGATGACGCAGCAGGCGACAGTCCTCTACGACGCTCCGGGACCCCGCGCCCGGACGCGGAACATGATCACCACCGTGATCTTCTTGGCGATCGTCGTCGCCGTGATCGCGTACGTGGTGATCGCGCTCAACGACAACGGACAGCTCACCGCCGAGAAGTGGGAGCCGTTCACCCAAGCGGGCACCTGGACCACCTGGATCCTGCCCGGTGTGCTCGGGACGCTGAAGGCCGCGGTGCTGTCCATCGTGTTCGCCCTGATCCTCGGAGCCGTCCTCGGCGTGGGACGACTGTCCGATCACGCGTGGGTGCGCAAGCTCTCCGGCGTGCTGGTGGAGGTGTTCCGCGCGATCCCCGTCCTGATCCTGATCTACTTCGCGTACTACTTCTTCGCCGCGTACGCGGTGGTCCCGTCGTCCCAGTTGGCGTTCGCCGCCGTCGTGTTCGGTCTGACGTTCTACAACGGATCGGTGATCGCCGAGATCCTGCGGGCGGGCATCGCGTCACTGCCGAACGGACAGAGCGAGGCAGCCAAGTCGATCGGCATGCGCAAGTCCCAGATGATGCGGATGATCCTCCTGCCCCAGGCTGTCACGGCGATGCTGCCCGCACTCGTGTCGCAGATGGTCATCGCGCTCAAGGACAGCGCGCTCGGCTACGCCATCGGCTACATCGAGGTGGTGAAGTCGGGGCAGAAGGCGGCGTCGTACTTCGGCAACTACCTGCCGTCACTGATCGTGGTCGCGCTCATCATGATCGCGTTGAACTTCGCCCTCACCGCCCTCGCCCGCAGGTTGGAGCGTCGACTCCGCGAGGGCAAGCGATCGTCGGGCAAGACGACCGCCGAGGTGCCGGCGGCGGCACTCGACTGAGCCGTAGTCGACTGGGTCTCAGTCGACCCCGTCCCGCCGGGCGGCGATCACGTCCTTCACCACGGAGGTGATCACGTCCGGCGGGTAGCCGCGGCGCCCGAGCGCACCGGTCAGACGCCGGTACGCCTTCGCCCTGATCGCCGGATCGGCGAGTTCCTGCGCGTCGAAGGTCAGTTTCTTCTCGGCGAGCGCGTGAGCCGTGTCCCGCTCGGCGTCGGGGTCGATCGTGTCGAGCGCCTGGGCGGCGACATCGTCGGCGATGCCCTTCGTCCGCAGTTCGCGTTTGAGCGCGAGCCTCCCCCGCTGCGACGTCGTGCTGCGCGACCGCACCCACTCGTGGGCGAAGTCGGTGTCGTCGAGCAGCTTCCACTCGTCGAGCCGGGCCATCGTCCGTTCGATCTCGTCGGCCGGGAACTCTCGTGCGACGAGCCGGTCGTGCATCTCCTGACGACTGCGGGCCCGTGCGCCGAGGAGCCGCAGTGCGGCGTCCCAGGCGGACGGGCCCGAGCGAGTGGATTCGCGTTCCACCATCGGTTCGATCAGAAGTCGACGGGTTCGGGCGCCACCGCGTCGGCGTCGTCGTCGGTGCGGACGCCGATGCCGAGCTTCGTCTTGATCTTGGTCTCGATCTCGTTGGCGATGTCCGGGTTCTCGATCAAGAAGTTGCGCGCCTTCTCCTTGCCCTGTCCGAGCTGATCGCCCTCGTAGGTGAACCACGAGCCCGACTTGCGGATGAAGCCCTCCGCCACGCCCAGGTCGATCAGCGAGCCCTCGCGGCTGATGCCGTGGCCGTACAGGATGTCGAACTCGGCCTGCTTGAACGGCGGCGCGACCTTGTTCTTCACGACCTTGACGCGGGTGCGGTTGCCGACCGCGTCGGTGCCGTCCTTCAGCGTCTCGATGCGACGGACGTCCAGGCGGACCGACGCGTAGAACTTGAGGGCCTTGCCGCCGGTCGTGGTCTCCGGCGAGCCGAACATGACGCCGATCTTCTCGCGCAGCTGGTTGATGAAGATGGCCGTGGTGTTCGAGTTGTTGAGGCCCGAGGTCATCTTGCGCAGCGCCTGGCTCATGAGACGAGCCTGCAGGCCGACGTGGCTGTCGCCCATCTCGCCCTCGATCTCGGCCTTCGGCACGAGCGCCGCGACGGAGTCGATGACGAGGATGTCGAGGGCTCCGGAGCGGATCAGCATGTCGGCGATCTCGAGCGCCTGTTCACCGGTGTCGGGCTGCGAGACGAGGAGCGCGTCGATGTCGACGCCCAGCTTCGCCGCATACTCCGGGTCGAGCGCGTGCTCGGCGTCGATGAAAGCGGCGATGCCGCCCGCCGCCTGAGCGTTGGCGACCGCGTGGAGCGCGACGGTCGTCTTACCCGACGACTCCGGGCCGTACACCTCGACGATGCGGCCGCGGGGCAGTCCGCCGATGCCGAGCGCGATGTCGAGCGCGACCGAACCGGTCGGGATCACCTCCATCGGCGGACGGGTGTCTTCGCCCAGTCGCATGACCGAGCCCTTGCCGAAGTTCTTGTCGATCTGCGCGAGCGCGAGGTCGAGCGCCTTCTGTCGATCGGTGACGGGTGCCATGGTGGTCTCCTCGTTCTGGTCATTCTCCGGCTCATCCGGCGGTTCGATGACCACCGTAGAGCCGACCTCCGACAATTTCGTCGTGCCGTTCCGAGTCGACGTCGTGCTGGTGCTGTCCTGGGCCTCGATGCTGTTGCTCTTCATATAAGGTCGGACGCACGGACCGGCGATTCGGTTCCACTCCAGTCTAGCGAACAGATGTTCGAGGGCAAGCGACACGCCCGAACATCGTGTGATGGAACCTCACCAGCGGTTGGCCGGGACCTCGAAATCGCGGCACAGCGCGCGCCACACGTCACGGGGATCCACGCCGTCGGCGATGGCCTGCGCGCCGGTTCGACCGCCCAGTTCCAGGAGCACGTGGTCGACGAGCATCGCGTCGGCGCGCAGCCGCCCGAACTCGATGCCGACGAGCTCGGTGAACTCTGTCAAGCGCATGTCAGGGCACCTTTCTCGGACAGCACACGATGCGCGACGACCACCGGATCGACTACCCCGGTGACACCGCGGGCCACGGTTCGCGCGCTCCGGGCGTACGTCGGGTCGTCGAGGACTCGGGCCACCGCGTCGGCGATGGCCGACGGTGTCGCGGGGCGGACGATCACACCGGAGCCGGCGCGCGACACGCGGTTGGCGAGCTCCCACTGGTCTCCTCCTCCCGGCACCGTCACGACCGGCACGCCCGCGAGCAACGACTTCGCGAGCATGCCGTGTCCGGCGCCGCACACGGCGACGGCGGCGTCGGCGAGCACCTCGTCCTGCCGGGCGGTTCCGGCGACGAGACCGGTCGGCACGCGGCAGGCGGCGGGCGGCGCGGTCAGCGCCGAGTAGACGACGCGAAGCGGTCGATCGGCGGCCAGATCGGCGAGCCCGTGCAACGCCGCCGCACCGAGGTCGGCCTCGCCGGATTTCGCCGTCGACGGCGCCACGACGACGAGCGGTCCGTCGCCAGCGGGCCGTTCGAAGACGTCGACGGTCGGCTCGTGCAGCAACGGGCCGATCAGATGGGTCCGTTCGGGCCAGTCCGGCCGATGCACCTCGAGCCCGGGGAGCGTCGCGACGAACCGCGCCGCGGGACGCGGCTCCGGCGACAGCATGATCGACCGCCTGGCGACGGCCGTGGCGCGCGCGCCGGAGGCCACCGCGCGGGCGCTCATACCGCGCAGGACGCGGTCGCGCAGACGCGTCTGCCAGGTGACGCCCGCCGCCATGCCCGCACCGATCGGCGGAAGACCGCGCGACTGCTCGTACAGCGGATGCGGGGACAGCTCGATCCACGGCACGCCGATCAACTCGGCCGCCCATCCCCCCGCACGAGTGATCACGTCGCTGACGACGAGTTCAACACCCGCGGCCGCCAGTTCCGGGGCCAGTGCCAGAGCCATTCGCGCCGCGCGAGTGCTCAGCTTGGCTCCCGCGTCCTCGTCGTCCTCCCCCGGCAGGGCGGCCAGTCCGGGCAGTTCCCGCACCGTCGCGCCGGTCCGTGCCTCCTCCGACACCCAGCGCTCGCCGGTGTAGACGATCACGTCGTCGCCTGCGTCGACGAACCGCGTGGCGAGGCCGAGCGCCGGAAAGGCGTGGCCCGCGTCCGAGCCCGCCACCACGGCGATCCGCGTCAGTGCTTCTCCGTGTCGACGGCGGGAGCGGCCTGTCCCGGAGCGACCTGCGGCGCCGCGGCCTGGGTCCCGGCGGTCAGCGACCCGCCGTTCATGCTCGCGCGGATCTGTTCGAGGCGCGCGTGACCGGCCAGCTGGACGCCTGCGGCCTCCACCTCGGCCATGCGACCGGCGACCGAGCCCTTGGCGAGTTCGGCCGACCCGAGCGCATTCGCGTAGCGACGTTCGATCTTGTCGCGGACCTGATCCAGGCTGGGCGTGTTCCCGGGAGCCGCGAGCTCGCTCATGCTGTTCAGCGACGCGCTGACCTGCTCCTGCATCTTCGCCTGCTCGAGCTGGCTGAGGAGCTTCGACCGCTCGGCGAGCTTCTGCTGCAGCGCCATCGCATTGCGTTCCACGGCCTGCTTGGCCTGGGCGGCGGCGGTCAGCGACTGGTCGTGGAGCACCTTGAGGTCTTCCACGTTCTGTTCCGCGGTCACCAGTTGAGCGGCGAAGGCCTCAGCGGCGTTCGTGTACTCGGCGGCCTTGGCCGCATCCCCGGCGGTGGCCGCCTGATCGGCGAGCGTCAACGCCTGGCGGGCGTTGCCCTGGAGCTTCTCGATCTCCTCGAGCTGGCGGTTCAGTCGCATCTCCAGCTGGCGCTGGTTGCCGATGACGGCCGCGGCCTGCTGCGAGAGCGCCTGGTGCTGACGCTGCGCGTCTTCGATGGCCTGCTGAATCTGGACTTTCGGGTCGGCGTGCTCGTCGATCTTGGAGTTGCCGAGCGCCATCAGGTAACGCCATGCCTTGACGAAGGGGTTTGCCATTGCCTAATTCCTCTGAAGTGTCGATGCCAACAGTTGCTTGGAGAGTACGGCTCAGGCCGCGGCCAGTGCCGCGGCGGAGTCGGCCTGCGGCGCGATGACCTCGACGACCGCATCGGTGGAGTCGGGAGCCATCGCGCCCGCGACATCACGCAGGACGTCGCTGATCTCGACCTCGAGCGCATCGCAGATCGAGGCGAGCAGTTCGCTCGACGCCTCCTTCTGCCCGCGCTCGACCTCGGACAGGTAGCCGAGACTGACGCGTGCCCCGGTGGACACCTCGCGCAGCGTCCGGCCCTGGCCGGTCCGCACACGACGCAGCTGGTCGCCGATCGCCTCACGCAGCAGCACAGTCACGTGTTCTCCTCCCGCACTTCTCCAGGTCGCGAATCCATCACGATCCCGTGACGACGACCCTATCCGAATTTACTAACGATCGTCGCCGTCGCGATGTTCCTACCGGCTACTCGACCGACGAGCCGCTCGACCGCAGGCGGATCGCCTGCCACACGTAGTCCAGACCGGTGACGACGGTCGCGATCACCGCGGCGATCATCACCACCCACGCCACCGTGTGCAGCACCGACACGTCGGGCAGGATGAACAGCCCGATCGCGACGGCCTGCAACAACGTCTTGAGCTTGCCGCCCCTGCTGGCCGCGATGACTCCGTGGCGGATCACCCAGAACCGCAGCAGCGTCACACCGATCTCCCTGGCGAGGATCACGATCGTCACCCACCACGGCAGAACGTCGAGGATCGACAGTCCCAGCAGTGCCGCGCCGATCAACGCCTTGTCGGCGATCGGGTCGGCCATCTTCCCGAAGTCGGTGACGAGATTCCAGCCGCGAGCGATCCGCCCGTCCACCTGATCGGTGATGGCGGCGACCGCGAACACCACGAAGGCGGCGATCCGCCACGTCGTCGACTCCCCGGAGTCGACGAACAACGCCACCACGAACACCGGAACCAGGACGATGCGGAACATCGTCAACGCATTCGCGACGTTGATCACCGGCGGCACCGCCGACGCATGATCACCGTCGACACGGCGCACTGGTTCAGTCACGGACGTAAGCCTATCGGCACGGCGTCCGGCCACTGCTGTCGGGCGTTGCGATGACAGCGACTATTCTTGTGTCCCATGTCGAATCACGAGTCACCGCCGCGTCCCGCCGGGTCGTCGGAGGTCTTCGTGCGACGAGCCAGGACCTCCGACGTGCCGCGGATCAAAGAACTCATCGACGTGTACGCGGGGAAGATCCTTCTGGAGAAGAATCTGGTGACCCTGTACGAGGCTGTCCAGGAGTTCTGGGTCGCCGAGGTCGACGGCGCGGTCGTCGGGTGCGGGGCGCTCCACGTGCTGTGGTCCGATCTCGGCGAGGTCCGCACCGTCGCCGTCGCCAAGGAGAGCGCCGGGCGCGGCGTCGGTCATCGCGTGGTGGCCCGGCTCATGGACGAGGCCCGCAAACTCGAACTCGAACGCGTCTTCGTGCTGACCTTCGAGACGACGTTCTTCTCCCGCCACGGGTTCGTCGAGATCGACGGCACTCCCGTCACCAAGGAGGTGTACGACGAGATGACCCGCTCCTACGACACGGGCGTCGCCGAGTTCCTCGACCTCAGCTACGTGAAGCCGAACACCCTCGGCAACACCCGGATGCTCGCGCACCTCTAGAGAGGCAACAATGCCCGTCTTTCACGTCGACTACACCTACGACCCCGACTCGGCCTCGGTCCGCGACGAACACCGTCCCGCTCACCGCGCCTACTTCCGGACGCTCTTCGACGACGGCCGACTGCTGTTCATCGGCCCGTTCGTCGACGGGAGCGGCGCCGCGTTGATGCTGGTCGCCGCCGACGAAGAGGCCGTCCGCGAGCTTCTCGCGAACGATCCCTTCGTCGAGCGGGACGCGGTGTCGGCGATCCGCGTCACCGAGTGGCGGCAGGTCCTCGGACCGTTCGGCGACACGTAGGCGCCGTCACCTCGCGCGGCTCTTCGACACCACGAGGCTGGCGACGGTGGTCAGCACGAGAGTGCCGCCGATGACCGCGAGCGACAGGGGCGTCGAGATCTCCGGCACATGGACCGACTGTCCGCCGTTGATGAAGCTCAGCGTGTTCTCGTGCAGGGCGTGCAGCACCAGCTTGACGCCGATGAAGCCGAGGATGAACGACAGTCCGTACGACAGATAGATCAGCTTGTCGAGCAGGCCGCCGAGCAGGAAGTACAGCTGGCGCAGACCCATCAACGCGAAGGCGTTGGCGGTGAACACCAGGTACGGCTCCTGCGTGAGGCCGTAGATCGCCGGGATCGAGTCGAGGGCGAACAGCACGTCGGTGAACCCGATGACCACGAGCACGAGCAGCAGCGGCGTGATCATCCGCTTCCCGTCGACGCGGGTGATCAACTTGTCGCCGTCGTACTCGTCGGCGGTGCGGAAGAACTTCTTCACGATCCGTTCGAGACGACCTTCACGCTCCTTCTCGTGTTCGACGGGCTCGTCGCTCTCGGTGAGCAGCTTGACCGCGGTGAGCATCAGGAACAGGCCGAACAGGTAGAACACCCAGCTGTACGCGTCGATCGCGGCGGCTCCGACGGCGATGAAGGCGCCGCGCATCACGAGCGCCATCACGATGCCGAGCAGCAGCACCTTCTGCTGATAGATCTTCGGCACCGCGAACTTCGCCATGATGACGACGAACACGAAGAGGTTGTCGACCGACAGCGCCTTCTCGGTGACGTAGCCCGCGAAGTACTCGCCGCCGTACACGCCTCCCCACTGCCACCAGACGAAGCCGCCGAAGAGGATCGCTATGCCGATGTAGACGGCCGACCAGAAGCCCGACTCGCGCAGCGTCGGCTCGTGCGGGGTGCGGACGTGGGCGAAGAAGTCGAAGACGAACAAACCGAGGATCACCAGCCCGGTGACGATCCAGGCGGTCAGAGAAACGTGCATGAAAAAAACCTCCAGCGTTCAGCTCGATTGAGCGATGCTGGAGGTCTCTCCCACCGTCGCGCGGGCGACGGCGGCGCTCCGGGAGCGGGCCCGGCATCCGATCGGCGGATGCCCGCGGCACGTCCGTATTGACGGAGACGCCATAGGTAAGGGGATACTCCCCTCCTGATCTGACGTCAGTCTAACGAACCGTCGTCCGCGCCGCCACCCGTGATGGACGCGATGACGCCCGCGAGGTCCTCCGGCTTGACCAGGACGTCGCGCGCCTTCGATCCCTCGCTGGGACCGACGACGCCACGCGTCTCCATCAGATCCATCAGACGACCGGCCTTCGCGAAGCCGACGCGCAGCTTGCGCTGAAGCATCGACGTCGACCCGAACTGGCTGGACACGACGAGCTCGATGGCCTGCAGGAGATCGTCGAGATCGTTGCCGATGTCGGAGTCGATGTCCTTCTTGTCCGACGCCTTCGCCGAGGTCACGCCCTCGGTGTAGACCGGCTCCGACTGCTCCTTGGTGAACTCGACGACCGCCGTGATCTCCTCGTCGGTGATGAACGCGCCCTGCATGCGGACCGGCTTGTTGGCGCCCATCGGCAGGAACAGCCCGTCGCCCATGCCGATCAGCTTCTCCGCGCCCGGCTGATCGAGGATGACTCGGGAGTCGGTCAGCGAGCTCGTCGCGAAGGCGAGACGCGACGGCACGTTGGTCTTGATGAGACCGGTGACGACGTCCACCGAGGGACGCTGCGTCGCGAGCACCAGGTGGATGCCCGCGGCGCGGGCCTTCTGCGTGATGCGCACGATCGCGTCCTCGACGTCCCGCGGCGCGGTCATCATGAGGTCGGCGAGCTCGTCGACGATCGCCACGATGTACGGATACGGCTTGTAGACGCGTTCGGACCCGAGTGGCGTGCTGATCTCGCCCGAGCGGACCTTGTCGTTGAAGTCGTTGATGTGCCGCACGCGGGACATCTTCATGTCCATGTACCGCTGCTCCATCTCCTCCACGAGCCAGGCGAGCGCCGCCGCGGCCTTCTTCGGTTCGGTGATGATCGGGGTGATCAGGTGCGGGACCCCCTCGTACGGGGTGAGCTCGACCATCTTGGGGTCGATGAGGATCATCCGCACCTCGTCGGGGGTCGCCCTGGTCAGCAACGACACCAGCATCGAGTTCACGAAGCTCGACTTGCCCGATCCGGTGGAACCCGCGACCAGCAGGTGCGGCATCTTCGCGAGGTTCGCGCTGACGAAGTCGCCTTCGATGTCCTTGCCCAGACCGATGATCAGCGGGTGGTCGTCGCGCCGGGTGCTCGGTGCGTCGAGGACGTCCGCCAGTCGGACCATCTCGCGGTCGGAGTTGGGCACCTCGATGCCGACCGCCGACTTCCCCGGGATCGGCGCGAGCAGGCGCACATTGTCGGTGGCGACGGCGTAGGCGATGTTCCGCTGCAACTGGGTGATCTTCTCGACCTTGACGGCCGGCCCGAGTTCGACCTCGTAGCGGGTCACCGTCGGACCGCGGGTGTACCCGGTCACGGCGGCGTCGACCTTGAACTGTTCGAGCACCGAGTTGATCCGATCGATCATGTCCTCGTTGGCCGAGCTCCCCGACTTCGGCGGGTCGCCCGCGATGAGCAGATCGGCGGGCGGCAGCTCGTAGCCGCTGTCGGTGGTCCGCGCAGCGGCGGGCGCCCGCGGCACGGGAGGCGGCGTCGGCGCGGGTTCACGACGCACGGGTCGACGCCTGCGCTCCGGTTCGCGAACGGGCTCGGGGTCGAGGTCGGCGATCGGACCGATCGGCTCGGTGACATGGGTGTCCGGCAGGATCGGCTCGGTGATCAGGTCGGGCATGTGGTCGTCGCGGTCCTCGCCCGCGGTGCGGCGCGAGGAGACGGACGGCGAGGTGCGGGTGGCGCGGTCGTGGTCGGACCGCAGACTCGACCGGGCAGGGCGCTCGCGCGTCGGCCGATCGCCACGCGCACGACGCTCCTGGGGACGCCTGCGCTCGTCGGGCGGGTAGTTGTCGTACGGATCGCCGTAGCCGTCGTCGGTCGCATCCGGTTCGTTGTGAGTGCGCGGCGGCGCGGGATCGTCCGCGTAGTCCTCGTCCCCGTCGTCGTAGTCGTAGTCGTCGTCTGCGTACTCGTCATAGTCGTCGTAGTCGTCGTAGCTGTAGTCACGACCGAGGCCCAGGTACGCCGACGCTCCACTGACGACCTCGCGCACCGTGTACCCGCTGAGCGCGAGCACGCCGAACGCCGCGAGCAGGAGGAAGACGGGCACCGACAGCCACACGGTGACGGCGTCGGTGAGCGGACCTCCGACGGTGTAGCCGAGGAAGCCGGCGGCGTCGCCGCGTCCGTCGTACTCGCGGGGCGCGCCCTGGACGAGATGGGTCATCCCGAGGACCGCGACGGCCAGCAACAGGGTGCCGCCCACCGTGCGGATCCGCCTGTCCGGATTGGGCGCGAAGCGCATCAGCATCACCGCGGCGGCGAGGTGCAGGACCGGGACCAAGTAGGCGATCGACCCGACACACGCACGGATCAGCGTGTCGATGAACGCTCCGACCGGACCGAACGCGTGGAACCACACGCCGAGCGCGGCGACGCCGCCGAGCAGCGCGATGGCGAGTGCGACGCCGTCGCGTCGAGGCGACGGCTGGTCGTCGCGGTGCGTGCCGACGCGTGCGAGATTGCCTATGCCCTTGGCGAGCATCGTCCACGCGGACGCGGCTCCGTGACCGACCGTCGTCATCACGGACGGGCGGTGCAGATCCTCCGATTTCGACGCGGCCCGAGGCGCGGCTCGACCGGCGGGAGCCTTGCGGCGGGCCGCGGGCTGCGATCCGCCGCGCCCCTTCGGGGCCTGCCGCGCGCCTGCCGGCTTCCGGTTCGCTCCCGACTTGGACGCGGAGGAACCGGCAGCCGCACGTCCACGCGTGGTTGCTTGAGAAGCCATACGATCAGCCTAGTACCCAACAATCACAACAGTCACACCCGCAACACCGAGACGGTGCTTGTCGTGTTCTATTCGTGACGTTCGGCGCCTCAGATGGAGCGCTCGGACTTCAGCAGTGCGCCGACCGCGGAGTCCGAGCCGGTCACCGTCACATCGACGGGCGCCCGTCCGAACGCGAACAGCAGCAGTTCGCCGACGGTCCCGGTGACCGTGACGGCCTCCCCGCGTCCGACGGTGAGAAGCTCTCGTCCGTCCGGGGAGCCGAGAGTCACCCGGGCCGGCGACTTCGCGAGCGTGAGTCGACCCATGACCGACAGCGGCGTCTCGAGTGCCCGATTCATCTCGGGCGACAGCTTCCGCGGCAGGAACGGACCGTTGCGGTCCGCTCCCCCGCGCAACAGATCCTCGTGATGAACGAACATCTCCGCCAGGTTCACCACCGCGTCGAGGGGGCGGAACGGCGAATACCAGGGCGGACCGTCGAGCACCGTCCGCATCAGCACCGGCCACGGTTTCGCCGCATACGACGCCTCGACCGATCGGGCGTGACCGGCGAGCGGCGGAAGCACCATCGCGGCCGCCGCGTCGAGTCGTCGTTCCCGAATCGCGAGGTGGACCGCCAGATCACGGGCGGTCCAGCCCTCGCACATCGTCGGCGCGTCCGGTCCGACGCTGCGCAGCGTCGCGACGAGAGCCGCGCGTTCGTCCCTGGCGAGCGACATGTCTAGTCGTCCCCGACCGCGATGACGGTCGGCACGATCATCGGGCGACGGCGGTACTTGCTCGCGACCCACCGTCCGACGGCCCGACGGACGCCCTGCGCGATCCGATGCGTGTCGGTGACGCCCTCGTTGGCGAGTTCGGTGAGCATCTTCTCCACGAGGACCACCGCGTCGGACAGCGCCGTCGGATCGTCGGAGAAGCCGCGGCCGTCCACCTTGGGCGCGCTGACCGCGACACCGGTGCCCGCGTCGACGGCCACCGTGATCGAGATGAATCCGCCCTCGCCGAGGACCAGACGGTCCGAGAGCGTCGAGTCGCCGACGTCGCCGACCGACAGGCCGTCGACGTACACGTGACCGACCGGCACGCGTCCGGTGATCTGCGCGCGACCGTCGACCAGGTCGACGATCACGCCGTCCTCGGCGAGCACGATGCGATCGGACGGCACACCGGTCGCCTCGGCGAGCGCGGCGTTCGCACGCAGGTGACGCCACTCGCCGTGGACCGGCATCGCATTGGACGGACGCACCGCGTTGTACAGGTACAGCAGTTCGCCCGCCGACGCGTGGCCCGACACGTGGACCTTGGCGCTCGCCTGCGTGATGACCGTCGCACCGCGCTTGGCGAGCCCGTTGACCACGGCGAACACCGAATTCTCATTGCCGGGGATCAGCGACGACGCGAGGACCACGAGATCGTCGGCACGGATGTTGATCTGGCGGTGCTCGCCGCGCGCCATTCGCGACAGCGCCGACAGCGGCTCGCCCTGCGAGCCTGTCGAGATGAGCACCAGGCGGTGATCGGGCAGGGTCGCGGCCGTGTCCATGTCCACGACGACGCCTTCGGGCACCGACAGGTAGCCGAGGTCCTGCGCGATCTGCATGTTGCGGACCATCGACCGTCCGACGAACGTCACGCGACGGCCGTGCTTGTGCGCGACGTCGACGATCTGCTGGATGCGGTGCACGTGGCTGGCGAACGACGCGACGATCACCCGTTGCTTCGCCTTGCCGATCACGTTGTCGAGCACGCCGCCGATGTCGCGTTCGGGAGTCACGAAACCCGGGACCTCGGCGTTCGTCGAGTCGACGAGGAACAGGTCCACGCCCTCGTCGCCGAGCCGCGAGAAGCCCGCGAGGTCGGTGAGTCTGCCGTCGAGGGGAAGCTGATCGAGCTTGATGTCGCCGGTGTGCAGGACCAGGCCCGCGGGCGTCCGGATCGCGACCGCCACCGCGTCCGGGATGGAGTGGTTGACGGCGAAGAACTCGCAGTCGAACGCGCCGAAGTCCTGGCGGTCGCCCTCGGCCACCTGGACGAGCGTCGGCCGCAGGCGATGCTCGCGGCATTTGGCGGCGACCAGCGCGAGTGTGAAGCGCGAACCGACGACGGGGATGTCGCCGCGCAGCTTCAGCAGGAACGGGACGGCGCCGATGTGGTCTTCGTGGCCGTGGGTGAGCACGACGGCCTCGATGTCGTCGGTGCGTCCCTCCAGGTAGCTGAAGTCGGGGAGGATCAGGTCGACGCCGGGCTGCTGGTCTTCCGGGAAGAGGACGCCGCAGTCGACGATGAGGAGCTTGCCGTCGTACTCGAAGACGGTCATGTTGCGGCCGATCTCACCGATGCCGCCGAGTGCGACCACGCGCAGGCCGCCCCGTGCGAGCGGCTTCGGGGCGGTCAACCTGTCGATGATGTCGCCCGTCACGCCGATGCCGGTGGCCTCGGGTACGGCCGGGGTGTTCTTCTTGGGCTTGGCCTGGGTGTTCTCGCTCGGCGGACCCGCCGGACGACCCGCACGACGACGACGCTGCGAACCCGACATGTCAGATCACCTCCGCTGCACGCAGATCGGCGATGAGCGCCTCGATCTGCGGACCGTCCGCGGGGACCTGCGGAAGGCGGGGATCGCCGACATCGAGTCCGGTGATGCGCAGTGCGGCCTTGGTCATGGTCACTCCTCCGAGTCGGCCCATCGCGTCGACGAGCGGCGCCATCGAGCGGGTCAGGGCACGGGCACGGGCGAGGTCGCCCGCCGCGGCCGCGTCGCGCAGGTCGCGCAGGCGGTCCGGGACGAGGTGGCCGATGACGCTGACGAAACCGGACGCGCCGACCGACAGCCACGGCAGGTTGATGCCGTCGTCACCGGACAGGTACTCCAGGTCGGTCTGCGCCAGGATCGTCGCGCCCGCGTGCAGGTCGCCCTTCGCGTCCTTCACACCCTTGATGTTGGGGTGCTCGGCCAGCCGCAGGATGGTCTCGGTCTCGATCGGCACCACCGAACGCGGCGGGATGTCGTAGAGCAGGACCGGCAGGTCCGTCGCATCCGCGACCGCGGTGAAGTGCGCATACAGACCGGCCTGCGGCGGCTTGCTGTAGTAGGGGGTCACGATGAGCAGTCCGTGCGCGCCGATCTCGGCGGCGTCGCGGCAGCGGCGGATCGTCTCCGCGGTGTCGTAGCTCCCCGCGCCCTGGACTACGCGTGCGCGGTCGCCGACGGTGTCGAGGACCACCTTCAGGAGTTCGGTCTTCTCGGTGACGGTGGTGGTCGGCGACTCCCCCGTGGTCCCGGAGACGACGAGGCCGTCGCATCCACGGGACACGAGCTGATCGGCGAGTTCTGCGGCCTTGTCGTAGTCGACGTCACCCGACCGGGTGAAGGGAGTCACCATCGCCACCGAGACGGTTCCGAACGGGTGTTGTGCGCGCCCAGCGTCTTCGGTTTCCATGCCGCTCAGGCTACCGCCTGGGCCGGTGTGATCTGCGTCAGCCCTCGAAAACGAATGGCGATGTCGCAACGTGGGTTCCGTCCGCGAGTTCGCCTATTTCGAAGTCCCCGAACGCGGTCGGCGCGACACTCGCGAGCTGTCGCAGACATTCGACCGCGAGCTGCCGGATCTCGACGTCGGCGTGCTCGGTGGCGCGCATCCCGATGAAGTGCCGCCACGCCCGGTAGTTGCCGGTGACGACGATGCGCGTCTCCGTCGCGTTGGGCAGCACCGCGCGCGCGGCCTGACGAGCCTGCTTGCGGCGCAGGATCGCGTTGGGCACGTCGTCGAACTTCGACTCCAGCTCGCTCAGCAGTTCCGTGTACGCGGCGCGGGACGCGTCGGTCGCCTTGACGAACAACTCCTCGAGGCGTTCGTCACCGCGGATCGCGGGCGGCGCGACGACGTTCGAGTCGTGTTCGGGGACAAAACGCTGCGAGAGCTGCGAGTACGAGAAATGCCGGTGGCGGATCAGCTCATGCGTGCACGAACGAGAGATGCCGGTGATGTAGAAGGTGACGACCGAGTGCTCGAACAGCGACGTGTGACCCACCTCGAGGACGTGCCGCAGGTATCCGGCGTTTGTCGCGGTCCGCGGGTTCGGCTTGTCCCAGCTCTCGTAGCAGGCGCGGCCCGCGAACTCGATGAGCGCCTCCCCGCCGTCGGTGTCGGTGTCCCAGTCGATGTCGACGGGCGGGGTGAACTGCGTCGCGGCCACCAGTTGCACCTTCAGCGGCACGAGTTCGGACACCCGTCACTCCTCACGTGGATCGTCGGGCCTGCACCGGCCCCGTCGGGCCATTGTCTCGCAGTCGTGCCGGGCCGAGTCAGCCGACCCAGTCGATGAGCGCGATCGCGACGTCTTCGTGGGCGAGCAGGCTGAAATGGTGTGCGCGGGGCAGGTGAACGCCGTTGGCGCGGTCGAACCCGATGCGGCGCGCACGATTGACACCGCTCGCGCTCGGCCTGAGCACCAGCCCGTCGCCGACGATCCAACCGATCGGATTGCGGCCCGAGCGCGCGACGCACGCCGACACGAAGTAGTGGTCGGCTCCCGGGAGGAGCGGGACCTCCTCGGCGATGGCCGCGCCGAGTTCGTCGCGATCACGACCCTCCCAGTCGGCGTCGACGATGCTCCCGCCGCGGAGGTCGCGGATGCCCGCGCTGCGCCTGCGGAGCAACGTCCCGAACGCGGACGTCTCACGGAAGGTCGCCAGGGCCGCGCTCGCGTAGTGCGCGAGCGATTCGAGCGGGGCGCCGAGGTGCGGCGTGCCGAGGCTCGCGGTCGCGGTGACCGCGCGGACCCACGACCGGCCCGCCAGGTCGGCGTGGTGGACGGCGCTGCGCGCGACGAGGCCGCCCATCGAGTGCCCGACGAGGACCACCTGGTCGACCGGCACCGGCCAGTCGCGGACCAGCCGGTCGAGGGCGAGGTCGAGGGCGCGGCCGTTGACGGAGATGTGCCGCCCCGAGTTGTAGCGGACGTACACGGGCGTGTGGCCGAGTTCGGCGAACAGCGGACCGTAGTGCGGTCCCTCCCCGAGCGCGAACGCGTGCTCGGTCTCCATCAGTCCGTGCACGAAGACGATGAGCTTGCCGGTGGCCTCCGGATACGCGGCGGCCACCTCGTCGCGACCGAAGGCGACGGGCGCGCCGTCGACCCGGAAGGTCACACCGCCCTCGGCGAGCACCGACCGACGTTCGGCGAGATCGTCGCCGATGAGTCCGGTGACCGCGGCGATGACCGTCGCCCCGGCCTTGGTGTGCGACGGCGGCGATGCGAGGGGCAGGTCGGCGACGGAGCCGCCGACGGCGGCGGCGGTGTCGGCTCCGGTCCGGATGACCGTGTACACACCGTCGGTGATCGCGTCGTGGACGGTCTTGATCGGCTCGACCGCGCGACCGGTGACCGCCCGGACACCTCGGAAGACGCGGTCGGAGATGCTGCGGTGCGTGCTGTGCACGCCGCCGACAGCGACGCCGACCTCCGTCAGGGCGAGGTCGGTGAGCGCACGGACCTCACGGGTCCTCGCATCGTCGTGCACGGCATGAACTGCGGTCATGAAATTCGAGTGTACATGTGTTCACTTGAATTGTCAGCGGCCGTCGATGTCGTGCGATCGGGCCCGAACGGGTGCATCATGATCGACGTGAACACTTCCGCTCTCCGTCGCCGCACCGTGACGATCGCCCTGTCCACCTCGATACTGGCCGCGCCCGTCGCCGGGACGATGCTCGCCCCGTCCGCGTCGGCGGCACCCGGAGCCAGCCCCGCACTGTCGTCGACGGTGCTCACACCAGGCCGCGAGATCGGCCTCGCGGGCACGCAGAACACCCGTACACTCGACGGCTACCGCGGTCTCGGCGGCAAACACGTCGACGACCTCGTGCTGCGCAGCGACAATCTGTCGAAGATCACCCCGGCCGACACCCGCAAGCTCGTCAAGCGCCGAGTGACGACGGTCGTCGATCTGCGGACCGACCTGGAGAAGCGGTTCCAGCCCAACCGCCCCGTCCCCGGTGCGCGCACCGTGAACGCCGACGTGCTCGGCGGCGTCTCGCCCGTCTCGCTCGTCGACCTGAACCAGGCCTACGCGCAGTTCGTCACCAACGAGCAGGCCCGCACCGAGGTCCGTCGTACCCTGCTCGCGATCAAGTCGACCGCGGCCCGCGGTGAGACGACCCTCTACCACTGCTCGGCCGGCAAGGACCGCACCGGCTGGGTCACCGCGACCCTGCTGACGATCCTCGGCGTGGACCGCGCGACCATCAACGCCGACTACCTGGCGTCGAACCGGTTCCGTCACGCGTCGCCGAACGACTTCCTGAACGGTGTCAATCTCGGCCTGCTGAACACGTCGTTCGCCGCCGCGAAGCGTCGGTACGGCTCGATGGACGGATACATCCGCAAGGGCCTCCGTCTCACGACCGCGGACATCAACTCGCTCCGCGCGAGCCTGCTGCGCTGACCGGGCGCGGCGGTTCCCCGAACTCAGCCGCGGACGACCGCGCCGAGCTTGGTGTACGTGTCTTCCCAGCCGTGGACGTGGACCGAGTCGATCCCGAGGTCCGCGACGGGTCGGTCGTTGCCGCCGTCGTCGAGGCGGTCCCCGAAGAACAGGATGTCGTCGACAGTGAGGCCGAGGATCTCCATGAGACGGCGGGCGCCGAACGCCTTGTCGATGCCCTTGGCGGTGATGTCGACGGAGGTCGACCCCCCGCTTCGGACCTCGAGTTCGGGGAGACGTTCGGCGGCGTACGCGCGCAGGGACTCCTTCTTGCGGCCGTCCGGGTCCCACGCGGCCTTCGCGTCGACGGGCGCCGATTGGCCGAGGGCCGAGAACGTGACCTGACTGCCCCGGTCCTCGAGGATCGGGCCCCACGTCTTCTCCTCCCAGAGGCCGAGGTCGCGGGCGCCCTGTTCGACGACCTTCATGGCGAGCGACTTCTGTTCGCTGGACAGGTCCTCGGCGTAGACGGTGTCCCACTCGTCGCCCGACCAGCGGATGTAGCGCGTTCCGTTGGTCGGCATGAGGTGCAGGTTCGCCCTGTCCGGGAAGTCGCCGAGCCGGTCGAGGACCTGCGACTGGAACTGGCCGTACTGGCCGCCCGAGATGATGCAACCCAGGCTCGTCGAGAGCAGTTCGCGGAACAGTGCGACCATCTCGTCGCTCATCGCCGTCTTCGACGGGGCGAGCGTGTCGTCGAGATCGAACATGACGAGCTTGTACGTCTTACCGTCGCGCGTGACTCCATTGACCATGGCTGGGAGTTTACTGGCCGGTACGGTCGATCACCCACTCGAACGACAATGCTTTTGATCGCGCCCCCTGCGCGGTCTTGGAGCGCGAGGTCTCGCCGAGTTCGCTGAGCAGCCGCTCCCCCGCACGGACGAGGTCGGCCAGCACATCCGGAGTCAGATAGTCGGGGCGGGTGGCGAACAGGAGATCCTCGGATGCGGTGTTGCCGCTGGCACCGGGCGCGAACGGACACCCGCCGAGGCCGCCGAGCGCCCCGTCGACCATCGTCGCGCCCGCGCTGATCGCGGCCAGCGAGTTCGCCACGCCCATCCCCCAGGTGTTGTGCCCGTGGAACACGAGGCGACGATCGCCCGCGTCGACAGTCGCGAACAAGTCCGACACCTGGGCCGGATGCGCCTGCCCGAGGGTGTCCGCGAGGACGACGTCATCGGCGTCGCAGGTCCGTGCATCGGCGACGATCCCGCGGACCCGGTCGGGGTCGACCCGGCCGTCGAACGGGCACGTGAACGCGGTCGCGATGCACAGCTGGATCCGTCCGCCCGCCTCGCGGACCATGTCGACCGCCGCGGGCATCGCGGCAACGCTGTCCTCGGTGACGCGGCCGATGTTCGCCTTGTTGTGGGCGTCCGACGCCGAGAAGCAGTACTGCACGTTCCGCGCTCCCGCGGCGATCGCCTTCTCGACGTGTCGTGGCGTCGCCACCCAGATCCAGCAGCGGTCGAGTTCCTCCGGGGTGAGCGCGGCGACGACGTCCAACGATCCCGCCATCGGCGGCACCAGATCGGGCCGCGCCATCGACCCGATCTCGATCTCGGGCACACCCGCGGCGAGCAGGGTGCGAGCCAGCTCGACGCGCGTACCCACGTCGAGGGCCTTGCCCGTCAACTGCAGGCCGTCACGCAGGGTCACATCGCGCAGGATCGCATCGTGGAGGGCTGTCATGTCGCGAGTCTATCGACGCCCGACGAACCCGGCTCGCCCGTGCACTCGGCGCCGGTCAGCGGAGGCCGACGAGCTCTCGGTCTCCGTATCCGTCGCCATCTGTGAAGCACTCCACGAGGAACGAGCCGGTCCCGCGTCTGATGCGCAGGGTCGGTTCGTCGTCCGGAGTCCGAGTGCACACGGGTCGCGGCGGCGACACGGTCCGACGCCTCGGGTCTATCACCCGCATCGCCCCGCGCATACCCACCGCGAACCGATCCCCCACCCACGCACCCTTCTGCACAGAGACCTGCGTGTCCTCGTCGGCCCGCACGCCGATGGTTCGACGAGATCGCGTGTCACGGAACGACACGATCCCCAGCGCGCTTTCATCCAGGGCGATCAGTCCCGACGCCGACGCCGCAGTCGGGAGCAGCCGCGATGTGAACCTGTCGATCTCGACCCCGGCGTCCGCGTCGATGATCACGATCTCGGACGTCCGCGCCTCGCCCGACGCGACGACCGCGAACAGGCTGTTGCCGAGCGCCCGAATCGTTCCGACGTCGCCATGTGGCCGGGCGGTGAGGCGAAGGGTCCGGGCATCGCCACCGTCGAGCGGTGCGATGACGAGGCGCGACGGGTCGTCGCAGGCGGCGCGGACCAGGTGTGTCGCGTCCGAACCGAGGACCACCGGGCACGTGAGGTTCGCATCGATCGCGGTGCCGCCGGTGCGGTGATCGAGAACTCTGATGCGCGGATCGAAGTAATCGACCCCGACCAGGGTGCTGGCCCCGTAGCCCATACCCCCGTACGGGATCGATGCCGACCGCCAGAGCACGCGCCCGGTGATCCCGTCGAGCCCCATCGACACGGGCGAGCCGACGATGACCACCGTCGAGGTGTCGCCGGACCCCGCGGGGATCACGTCGTGCACGCGGAACTGCGGGTCGAACGTCCACCTCGGTCTGCCGGTGATGCCGTCATAGCTGGTGATCTCATCACCGAGGACCACAAATCCCGCACCCGACGCCGCCACCTGCGCGCTATCGTCGGCGGTCTCGAATCGGAAGGCGACGGTGTCGATCGCCACGGGATCGGGTGGGACTGCGACGGCCGCCGCTTCTACCGGGCCCGCCGCCACCCGCCCGTCGGAACCGCCCACCGCGATCGCCGCCACCGCCGCACAGACGGTCGTGACCAACGCCGCACCCGACGTCATCGCCGACATGCGGCGTCGACCTGCCCGGGTCACATGGTGGTCGACGGTGCAGACGACCACCATGAGGCATGTCAGAGCGACCATGGCGCTCACGACCGCGATCGTCGTCAATCCCGCCGATGCGTGCACATCGAGCGCACCGAGCGTCGGCTGGCGTGAGGACACCTCGGCGAGCGCGGCGACGGCCGCCGCTGCCGCGAAGAAGTACAGGAAGCCGAACGTCGCACCCAACATGGCTCGATCGATGCGTCGGGCACGAACCGTCGACCAACTGATCCACCCGCCCGTCGCCGCGGCCACCGCCACACAACAGAGCACGACCACGCAGATGCCCACGAGGAGCACGTCCGCGGCATCGGCCGACGCGACCGGGTCGCTGCCCCGAATCGCCGCGATCGACGCGGCCGCCGCGGACACCGAGCACGCGACTCCGATCCCCGCGGCCGACGACGCCGCGATCGCCCGCGGACCCAACTGGCGAACCTGCGCCGGAGCGGTCATCGCACGGCCACCGTCTCCGTCGCGGACTGCGGACTCGTGACACGGCATTGAACGAGTACGGCCCCCGGTACAGGGGTGATGCCCGAGACGTAGCCCTCGCCGTAGCCCGATCGCGAGCAGATGTCATGGCGCACCCCGACTGTCCCCGTCGAAGGATCGACAAGTCGGATCTCGCCGTCCGACCCGCCGACCGCGTAGCGCTCCCCCACCCACGCGCCTGCGGTTCCGAGAGCGAGTCCGGCCTGCGTCGGAACCACGGTCCGCTTCGTCGCGGTGTCCCGGAAGCTGAGTCCCCGTAGATCGGCGTCGTGGAGGACCATGACGCCGTGCTCACTGATCGACGCGATCGTGGCCGTGGTCTCGAAGTCGTCGATCACCTCTCCTCGCACCGCGTCGACGATGACAAAGCGCCGCGGCGGCGACGACAGGTTCGGATCGGGCTCGCTCCAGTACTCGACAGCGAGTACGTCGCGGCCGACCACCTCGATCTCGGCCACACGCGCGTGTGACGCGTCGGGGAGACTCACCGACCGTTCGACACCCGACGACCGTTCGACGAGCATGAGGTCGCCCGCGCGAAGGCACGACATCCACACGACATACGACACGGTCACGGAGTTCGGGGGCGAACACGAGAGATCAACGGTCGCGGTGAGCTGACGGGTGCGCGGATTCCGCACTTCCACCATCGGGGACCAACCGCTGCCTCCGGTGTCGGCCGACCGCCACAGCAACCGCCCGGTGTTCCCGTCGAGTCCGACAGTCAGGAGATCGCCCGACACGACGACAACATCGCCGTCCGCCTCGGCGAGGACAGACGTCGAAATGTCACCGGTCGAGATCGCAGAGCCGTCGAAGAACCACCTGATACGCCCGGTGAGACCGTCGTAGGCGGTGACCGTCCGATCGGTCGCCATCATGAATCCGGGCCCGACCGAGGTCGGTGTCGTCCGACCCTCTTCGATGATCAGTGATCGCTCACCGGGGACGCCCAGGTCGGACGGCACCGGCGGGACGTCGACGGCCTCGATCCGGTCGGGACCGTGAACCACGTGCGACAGCTCGGACGCCACGAGGGTCGCTGCGGCTGTCGCGATCACCGTGGTCGCCGCGATGACGGTCCCGACGACCCGCCCTCGGCCGACCGTCGTCTCCACGCGCCCGCGCCTGGTTCGCCGAGAGGCAGCACTGAGGCAGGCGAGCACCGTCAGTGCACAGGCGGCCCCCAGGAAGGTGCACACGGTCGCGGCGTTCTCGTCGACGAGGACGATCACATCGCGTTTCGATCCGATCTGAACGGCGACGATTCCGAGCGCGGCGACTCCGAGCCATGCCGCGAACTGCGCCGCGACACCGACGGTGTCGGCCCGTCGATCGGCGGCCCGGCCGCCGTCGACCGCGGTGCCGCGCACCGTCCACCACACACCGGCGGCGGATCCCGCCATCGCGACGAGCGACACGGCCGCGATCACCAGGAGGGTGTGATCGACACCGGATATGGCAGACGTCGGGCCGCGTCCGACGATCGCGGCGATACTCAGCGCGGTCCCCGCGACCGCAGCAGCGAGTCCGGCCGCATACGTCTTCGGCGCGGCATTCATCAGCGGGTTTCGCGTCCGCTCATCCGATTCGGAGGTGACGTGCATAGTGGACGACGATATCGACGAACCGCGCACATCCCGCATTGCGCTCATCCAACCGACCGACCACCGATCAGTTCAGGCCGACGATCTCCATCGTGTATGGGAGGTAGCCCTCGTTCGAGCAGAACACCAGCATCGCCCCCGGAACCGCGTAGAGGTCCGACGTCCGAGCGCTCGAGTACTGGTCGGGGGTGCAGACATCGGCGTGCCGGGTGACGGCACGGGTGTGAGGATCGACGACCGCGAACCCGTCGGAGCCGCTCGCCACGAGGAGCGTGTCGCCGAACCACTCGTGGCTGCGTGCCCTCAGTGAGCCGAGTCCGATCAGCGAGGAGCGGTGAGCGCGGACATCCCTGATCCTCACGTCCCGGCCGTCGCCGCGCATGCGTTCCTGCGGCTGGTCCATGACCAGGATGCCCGAAGGTGACGCCGAGATCGGCACGAGGTCAGAGGTGAAGTGGTCGACCTCGGTCGCCGTCCGAGTGTCGACGACGGACACCGAGTAGGGCGCGTCCCTGCCCGTCCCGACCGCGACGAACCCGTTGCCGAGCGCGCTCGCCCACGACGAGTCGTCGAGCGTCCCGCTCAGTCGGACGTCCCGTTGCCGTCCCGTCTCCATGTCGATGACACGAACAGCCCGACGATCGTCACACGACGACAGGACGAGGTCGTGCGCCTGCGATGCGTACGCGGGCATGCACGACATCGTCTCATCGAAGGCCGTTCGACCGGTCCGCGGATCGCCGAATCGCACGCGCGCCGCGCCACCCGGTTCGTCGTCGACGACCACCCGCTTTCCGGAGTCCCAGTCCGATCCTCCGAACAGCGAGCGTGCCGACCGCCACAGGACTCGCCCGGTCACGGCGTCCAAGCCCATCGACACCACGCTGCCCGCGAGGACCACCGTCGACGTGGCGCTGTCGTTGATCACCCGGACCTCGCCGTCGAGGACATCCGGCTTCTCGTACGTCCAGAGGACTCGTCCGGTGGCCCCGTGGTAGGCGGTTACGACATCGGCGTCGACGAGCACGAGCCCCGCCGTCGACCACCAGACCTGCGGTTTGACCGAGCGGATCCGGAAGGCGACTCGGTCGATCGATGTCGGGTCGTCCGGGCTCGCAACGCTGTCGCCGACGACCGGACCGTCGATGATCCGGTCGCGCGACGCCCCGACCGCCATCGTCAGCGACGTCGTCACGATGATCGCGGTAAGGAGCGCTGCGGGGATCGCCCACCGGAGTGTGGCACGGCGACCGCGGGAGTCCCTGCCGAGCGCGACGTACGCCGCTCCCACGGTCACGAGCGCGCACGCACCCGTCGCGGCGGCGAACACCGTCGACGACGTCTCGTCGACATATGTCGATCCCGGTCGGCGCGCGACCAGCGAGGTCGTCGCGAACCCGTAGGCGAGCACGCCGACGACGAGCAGCGCGCCGAGCCCTGCGCGCATCCAGTCGCGCACCGCGCGGCCCGGAACCAAGAGCACGGTCGCGGCGACACCCGCGACGATGATCGATGCGACCGATATCGTGAGGACCAGGACGTCGGCGCCCGACGCGGTCTCGACGGCCGCTCTCCCGACGATCGCCCACACACCGGTGACTATGGTCGCGACACCGGTGACGACACCTACTCCCCGCGCGGCGCTCGCCGCCGACACATCGTCGATCATGCCTTCCCCTCGAATCGAAGCAGCGTCGTCCCTTCCCGGAGGAGGACAGCTCCCGGCACGACCGCCAGTGAGCCGGCGGGCACCGGCGTCGTCGTCACCGCTCCCGACGTCCGGTCGACGACAACAAGCCGGCCCGTCTTGACGTCGTCGACCCATAGGATCTGATCGGCGAGCCAGATCGCGCGCTCGGCGTTCACCGTCGACGCATTCACCGCGATCGGCGGGTGTGCACCGGTCAGTGAGACGAGTTCGCCGCGGCCCCCTGTCGTCCGCATGAGGCAGTCGGCGGTCGCATCACAGGTCAGTGGCATGCCCGAACCGTCCGCCCCCGACCGGCGGGCCACCGTCCGACCCGTCCGGGTGTCGATCACGCCGCTTGCATAGTTGAAGGCTCGGCCGGTCGTGGCGGCGGTCGCACGGAACCTGTCGCCGACCGGCGCGAGGGCGCGTGACGCCGAATCCTGCGTGTCGACGCTCAGCGGACCGGCGACGAGTCGTCCGGTGTCCGGGTCGAGGATGTGCTCGACGACGCCCCGCCCGGCACAGCCGACCATGACCGACAGCATGGGTCTGGACTCGACGTGCACGATCGCGCACTCCGAGCCGACCCGGTAGTCCCACGTCGGGGTGCCGTCCGTGGGAGACAACGCCCGCATGATTCGGGCGTCCGGAGTGATCGTCGCGAGAACGCCCGTCCCGATCAGTGTCTTCCCCTGTTGGTAGCCGTGTTCCCAGGTGGTGAGCGCGACTGGCTGCGTCCACCGGACGGTGCCGGTCTCCGCGTCGATCGCCGTTGTCGTCGGTCCGCCGGTTCGATGCGGCTGGCTGATGACGACCAGCGAATGGACGCTGTCGACGAACGTCGACGAGCGGTAGTCGAGCGAGTCTCCGTCGATCCGCCACCGCACGGTTCCGGTGTCGGCGTTGACCATTTCGAGGTTCGAGGTGACGAACCCACCGCCGACCGGCTCGTCGTGTCGGGACCAGCTCGACGGCTTGACGTCGCTCGTGATCCGCGTCGGAGCGAGCGTCACCCTGCGCGGCGGCGGGCTGTCCGTCCACGGATGCGTATCGGCGAGTTCGACGACAAGATCACCACGGGTGTCGGCGTCGTCGATCGGATCGGATTTCCAGGGTTGGGTGATCGCGACGGCGACGATCAGCGGAATCAGCACCGCGACAACCGCGGACTTCGCCGACTCACGCACCGGTGCGAGACGCGAACGATCCCTCGGCGCACGCCGGAGCATCATGGCGACCAGCATGCCCACCAGCGAGAACCAGGTCGCACTCATCGCAGCCGAATGGTTCGGTCCGTGGTAGCGGTCGCCGAGGAACATCCCGGACCCGCATGCGACCGCGAAGACCGCGATCCAGCAGACTCCGACCATCGCACGCACTGCCAGCGTCACGCCCCGGACGTCGCGTCTCACCACGACCGACCCCGTGGCGGCGACCGCGATCACCCCCGCCACGATGATCGTCCAGGCCACCTGGCCCTGCACCGCGGAGAATCCGCCGTCGCGAGTGATCGGCGACACCGTCAGCGACCTGGCCGCGAGGTAGATCGACCCGACGATCGCTCCGATGCCGAGGAACGGCATCGACCAGAGGTCGAAAGACTCCGGTTCGTCGACGGCCACCCGCTCGAGTTCCGCGGTCGACATCTCAGGCCACCTCCGTGGTCAGACCGACCAACTCGATGTCGAACGGCATGTACTCCACCTTGCACTCGACGACGACCGCACCCGGCGCCACGGTGATGGCGGTGACGGCACCCGTGCGAAATTGTCCGGGGGTGCAGACGTCGTTCCGCGCTGTGACGGTTCGAGTCGCCGGGTCGATGATCCGGATCTCACCGTCGCTCGAGCCGACCGCATACGTCGTTCCGATCCAGGTCCCCGCCCAACGGTCACCGCCGGGCACGTCGGCCACACGGATGGTGCGCTTGGACAGCGTGTCGCGGAACTCCACCGTGTCGTCGGATCCGTGCATGACCAGCACGCCGGCCGCATTGATCTCCGTTGGATCGGACGACGTCGTGAAGTCGTCGACAACCACGGCGCGGACCGCGTCGACGAGGACGTACCGGCGCTGCCCCGTCGGTCGATGCTCGTCGTCCGACATCCGCGCGAACGGGATCGCGAACATGTCGTGGCCGATCAAAATAACGCTGCCGCTCTGTTCATCGGCGCCGATCGCGGGCAGGTCGACCCGCCGTTCCGATCCGGTCGCCCAGTCGGCGACGGTCACCGTGGTGCCCACATCACACGACGTCCACACGATGAATCTCACGCTCCAGTCGCGCGACAGGCACGATTGGTGCTCGACGGTCCGTTCGACGCGTCCGGTGCGGAGGTCTCGGAACGTGGTCGACTCGTCGGTCGTGGTCTTGGTCGTGTCCGATGACCTCCACAGCAGCCGCCCGGTCATCGCGTCGAGGCCGACCAGTAACCGGTCGCCCGCGACCACGAGGACCTCCCCGTCGGGGCCGTCGACAGTACGCACTCCGACGTCCTCTCCCAATGCCGATGCGTCGAACCGCCACCGGACCGAGCCGTCACGGCCGTCGAACGCGGTGAGGGTATGTCCGTCGCGGACCACGTAGCCCGCCCCCGCAGGCAGAACCGCGCTGTCGAGACGGCTGGTCAACGACGACCGGAATACGGCGGCACCCATGCTCGTAGGCATCGCGGGCACATCGACGGCGTCGACGGTGTCCGGCCCTCGGACGACACGCGACGCGTCGGACAGCGCGGGGATCATCACGAACACGACGATCGCAGCTGTCGTTCCCGCCACCCCCATCGCCAATGCCCGTCGACGTCGTCGGGTGTCGACACACGAATCGCCGTCGCCCGCCCGCCGAGCCGCGCGGCTCAGGCACCCGAGCAGCGCGAGCGCGCATCCGGCACCGGCGAGGGCGCACACGGTCGCCGCATTCTCGTCCACGAGGACGAGCAGATCTCGCCGCGAACCGATCCGGAAGGCCACTATCGTCAGCACACCCGCACCGAGCCATGCTGCGGCCAGCGCAGCCACGGCGACGGTGTCGCATCGTCGCAGGGCGATCCGATCATTGTCATGCCCGCCGCGCGCACCGTGGTCGATCCACCAGGTGACTCCCGTGCATACGGCGATCACCGCCAGCGACACGATCGCCACGACGCGCAATGTGGTGTCCGTGCCGTCGACGGCGGATGTCGGTCCGGCGCCGATGATCGCCGCGAGTGCGAGGATCACCCCGCACACTGCTGCCGCGCAGCCCGCGGCCCACACTCCGGGTGCCGCATCGGCCAGCCGTCGACTGCCCCGCATCATCGGTCTGCTCCTTCGAATCGGTACAGCTCCGCGTCCGTGGCGACGATCACCGCACCGTCGACGACAAACAGGTCACCGCACACGTCGGGAACCCACGACCCGTGACCCGTCCGGCGGTCGACGATCGTCAGGCCGCACCGATGCGCGGTCGACTGCTCCGGTTCGATGACCCACACCACCTGGTCGTCCAGCCACATCGGCAGACCCGTCGGAGCCTCCTGTGCGACGCGCACATCGGGTCGCGCACCCGTCAGGGACACGATGCGCGACGCACGGTCGACGTCGGGGTACCGGCGCGCCACCATCAGGCAGTCGGCCGCTGCGGTGCAGGAATCGAGTCTCTCGTCGGGGGCGAATGTGAGCGTGCGTCTGCCGGACGCCAGGTCGGTCACCCCGGCCGTCCGCGCCGACGGTTCGGTGCGGTCGAATCGATCGGCGATCTCCAGCAGTCTCATCGACGAGAAGTCGCCGCGGTCGTAGTCTCGTTGCGACGTCATCCGACCGGCGTCGGCGTCGAGGAAACGCATGCGGTTCGGCAATCCAGGGCATGAGACCACTGCTGCCAGTCGCGGACGGGTGTCGACATGTCTGATCACGCAGTCGCCTTCGACTCGGTGCGACCATGTCGGCTGCCCGTTCTTCGGTGAGAACGCGGTGAGGGTATGTGCGTCGTCGCTGACGCCGGTGAGCACTCCCTCGTCGAGGAGTCGCACCTCCGCGACGCCTCCCGTCTGCCAAGTCGTCAGTTGCTGGTCCGACGTCCATCGGACGGCACCCGTCTCGGCGTCGATCGCGGTGGCTCGTCGGCCTCCTGGGCGATCGGCGTCGATGACGACGGCCAGCCCGGCACCGTCGACGACGACCACCCGCACCGGTCGGTCGGTGGGCGTGTCGATCCGCCACCGAACCGTGCCGGTCGCGGCGTTGACCATCTCGAATCGATCGGTGAGATACCCGTGTCCGAGTTGGTAGCGAGTGACGTAGTCGTCGTCTCCCCGACGGTGCTTCTCCGAGGTCGCGACCCGTGTGTACGACGTCGAGATCCGCTTCGGCGGGTCGACGCTCGGCCAGGGCGTGAGGTCGCCGATGTCGACGCTGATCTCCGTCTGTCCGTCCGGTGACGCCGGTGGCCGCCCGACCGCGACTGCTGCTCCGACGACGGCGAGGACAACAAGTCCGGCGACGGCCGTCACCCACGTCGGTGCGCGCGTCGGACGATCCGTGAGCTGTTCGCCTGCCATTGCGAGCGCACCGAGGGCGATGATCGCCGCGGCGACGGCATTCACGGCACGCGTGTGACTGAACCCGGTGAACGTGTCGGTGGCGAACATCCCATACGACGCTGCGCCCAGGACCAACGCCGCCAACGCCGAGAGCGCGGCCGTCCGCACGAATCGTCCAGACTCCGGGGTCGCACCCCGCCAGGCGACCCATGCCCCGAAGCAGCCGACCGATGCGGCCGTCATCACGGCGACGGCGAGCGGAATCCGGAGCGGTGCGAAGGACGAGTCGGCTCCGGTGTCCGCCGACATCAGACTGTAGGCCGCGAACACTGCGGACGCGGCGAGCAGACCGACGATCGCCGCGAACGGCACGAGCGACTTCAGGCCGTCGCGCGTTCGGTCGCCGTTGGACGCGATCTCGGGACTGTCGGCGTCACTCACCGGACACGACTGTCCGGAACGGGAGTGATGGGCATGTGGCGAACCTTACCGCCGGACGGCCGGATTCCCCGCGGTCACCCATTCAACCGGCCGACTGACCCGAAGATCGGGCTACTCATCCACCTCCGACGGCAATGCGTCGGCGGAGGGCCGTGGATCGACCGATCATCGGAGGAACCGTCGCCGGATCTCCTCGGTGTGCTCTCCGAGGTCCGGTCCGACGCTGCGGATCGGCAACGACTTCTCGCCGAGGACCGGCACGATGCCGGGGAAGCCGACCGACCGCGGAGAGTCGCCACCGGCGTCGACGTCGAAGTGCTGCACCATGTTTCGGGCACGGTACTGCTCATCGGCGACGATGTCGGCCGCGGTGTAGATCGGGCCCGCCGGCACACCGGCCTCGTCGAGCACGGCCAGCACCTCGGCACGGGCCAGGGTCGCAGTCCAGGCACCGATCGCGTCGTCGACCTCGTCGCGTCGACGCCACCGACCGTCGTTGGTCGACAGGTCGGGATCGTCGGCGAGGTCGGGTCTGCCGATCGCCCGCATGTAGCGGCCGAAGATCGCGTCGGCGTTGCCGGAGATCACTACCGACAGTCCGTCGCCGCAGGTGTAGCCGTTCGACGGCGCGATGCCCTCCATCCGACCACCGGTCCGCTCCCGGGTGACGCCGTACGCACCGAGATCGGGGACCAGCGACTCCATCATCGAGAAGATCGCCTCGTTGAGCGCGACGTCGACGATCCGCTCCGCCAGTGGCAGCGGCTCGTCGGACTCGTCGCGGCGACGCAGGCGCTCGTACAGCGCCATCACCGCGCCGAACGCGCCGTAGAGACCGGCGATCGAATCGCCGATCGACACACCGACTCGCACCGGCGGGCGATCGGGGTCGCCGACGAGTTCGCGGAAACCGCCGTACGCCTCGGCGACGGCCGCGAAACCCGGTCGCTCCGCGTACGGACCGGTCTGGCCGAACGCGGAGATCCGCACGAAGATCAGATCGGGATTCGCCGCACTGAGCACCTCGGGCCCGATGCCCCACTTCTCGATGGTCCCGGGCCGGAAGTTCTCGAGCACCACATCGCAGTGTGCGGCGAGGGCCCGGACGTCGTCGCGTCCGGACTCGGTGCGCAAGTCCAGGACGATCGACTTCTTGTTCCGATTGATGGTCCGGAACAGCATCGACGTGTCGCCGTCGTACAGCCGCCAGTTGCGGAGTTCGTCGCCGGTCTCCCGCTCCACCTTGATCACTTCGGCTCCGAAGTCGGCGAGCATCCGTCCGGCGGTGGGAGCGGCGATGTAGTTGCCGAGTTCGAGGACCCGGACACCGTCGAGCGGCAGGCTGCGAGCCATCAGGATGACGGCGCGTCGAGCGTGACGATGACGGCGGTGCCCTTCTCGCCGACCTTCGCGACACCGGCGCCGGTGCGGGCGACGCCGTCGAGTTCGACGGTGATCGGCTCGGGGCCGGGCTGGAAGTTCCGCCACCACGTCTTCTGTGACGGTGCGGCGACACCGATGATCACCGTGTCGTCGCCCTGCCGTTTGAACGCGACGGGCAGCGAGATCGTCCGGCCGCTCCGACGGCCCGTGTAGGTGACGGTGGTCATCGACTTGCCGAGCATCGGGCCGACGACCGGGGCCTTCATCAGTGGCCGCATGACGGTGTTGACGCCCTTGGCGACGCGCTGGAACGTGTTCATAGAGAACAGCTTAGGGCGGGTGCCAACTCGCCGCGCGGGTGGACGTTCACGTCGTCGAGCCCGCGCCAGCACGCCATCGTCCGCAGGTCGACGGCGAGGGACTGCGCGATCTCATCCTTGTCGACGCCCGGTTCGACATGTGCCGACAGCACCTGCAGGACGCCTGCGGAGCGGTCCGCCTTCAGGTCGACGCGGCCGACGACGCGGTCGCCTACCAGGTACGGAAGCACGTAGTAGCCGTGGACGCGCTTGTGTTCGGGGACGTAGATCTCGATGCGGTAGTGGAAGTCGAACAACCGCTCGGTCCGCGGGCGGAAGAAGATGACGGGGTCGAACGGCGACAGCAGTGTGCTGCGTCGGATCGACCTCGGCGTTCTCGCCTCACGATGCAGGTACGCTCCGTCACGCCACCCGTCGACAGTCACCGATGTGACGACGCCGTCGTCGATCAAGTCGGGAAGAACCGCCCTGACCTGCGCCGTCGTCATGCGGTAGTAGTCGGCGAGGTCCGCGACGGTCGCGACTCCGTGCGCGGCCGCGGCGTTCGCGACCAGTTCGCGGTGCGCGTCGTGCCTCGCGACCACGCGGTCGCGACGCTCCGCTCCGACGATCCGTTCGGCGAGATCGTAATGCCGGACGAAGTTCCCGTTGCGTGTCGCCGACAACTCGCCCGAGGCGAACAGCGCCTCGCACACGTGCTTCACATCGCCGCGGTCCCACCAGCTGCCCGCTCCGGCGGTGGCGCGTTCGATGCCGAGCGCGTCCTCGATCTGCCGCGGCGTCGACGCGCCGCGTCCGACGATCACGTCCCGCACATCCCCGACGAGATCCCTGCTGCGGGCGAGCACATCGCGCGTGTATCGGTATCGCCCGTCGCGGAAGTCGTCCATCCGCCATCGCATCAGCGGCCAGTCGTCGAGCGGGATCAGCGCCGCCTCGTGCGCCCAGTACTCGGCGAACAGGCGCGGCGCCCGCGACGTGTCACTCCATGCGGCCTTGTCGAGGAGCCCCTCGTCGTACGGCCCGACTCGACTGAACATCGGCATGTAGTGGGCACGCGCGAGGATGTTCACCGAATCCATCTGGAGGAACCGGGTGCGTCCGACGACCCGTTTGAGGTGGCTCCTCGTCGGCGTTCCGGCCGGCATTGGACCGGCGAACCCCTGGGCGGCGAGAGCGATCCGCCTCGCCTGAGACGCCGACAGGTCGGCGGTCACCGCACGTCCTTCAGCACGAGTGGCAGGCCAGCCGCGACCACGGTGACCTTGTCGCAGACGCCAGCGACCCGTTGATTGAGGCGTCCCAGATCGTCGACGAAGGCGCGCGACGCCGGGTCGGCCGGCACCACGCCCGCACCGATCTCGTTCGAGATCACCAGGACCCGGCCCGCTACGCCGTCGAGGACTGCGATCAGTTCGTCGATCGCCGAGTGCGGCTGCTCCGGCCGACCGGCGCCGTAGTGGAGGTTCGCCAGCCACATGGTGAGACAGTCGACGATCACCGTCGTGCCGTCCGCCGCATGGGCGGCGACGGCTGCCGCCACCGAATACGGTTCGTCGACCGTCGTCCAGTGGGCGGGACGATCGGCCCGGTGCCGTGCGATGCGCGCCGCCGTCTCGTCGTCGCCCGCGACGGCGGTCGCGATCACCACGACATCGGCGCCCGACGCGGCAGCGAGTTCGGCGGCGTGTCGGCTCTTTCCGGACCGTGCGGCGCCCAGGATGAAATGGCTCGTCACGGGAAGGATCGACGCCGGTAGTCCACGAAGCGGTACAGGGTGCCGGTGCGCGAGTACAGCCAGTCGCCCGTCGACGACGCCTCCCACACGGCCGGATCGATCTCCGGCGCGAACGCGTCGGCCCCCTCGACGAGAAGGTCGATCTCGGTGATCCGCAGTTCCGTCGCATGTGTCATCGCGGCCGCGTAGATCTCGCCGCCGCCCATCACCGTCGCGACACCGCCGACGAGGTCGAGTGCGGCGTCGAGTCCGGCGACCACCTCGGCCCCCGGAGCGTCGTACGACGCGCTACGCGTGATCACGACATTCCGCCTGCCGGGCAGCGGGCGGAACTTCTCCGGCAGCGACTCCCACGTCTTGCGGCCCATGACGACGGCGCCGTCGCCGGTGAGTTCCTTGAAGCGCGCCATGTCCTCGGGCACGCGCCACGGAATGGTGTTCGCCCGGCCGATGGCTCCGACGCGATCCTGCGCCCAGACGAGTGCGATCGCCATCTCAGATCACGGCCTTCCCGACGGCACACGGATCATGCGGATCAATCCGATGAGCACCGCACCCATCATGATCGTGAAGCCCGACGCGAGGACGACGCCACCGCCGATCTCGTGCTGGGCGAGACCGATGCCCGCGTACAGCAGAGACACCCCGACTCCGACGAAGACGAGCATCGTCTCGCCCTCGCGATACAGCGTCTGCGCGTTGTCCTCGGTCACGCTGACGGGGAAGTTGAACAGTTGCGGCCTACGCGCGAGCAACGCGAGCGCCCCGCCGAGAACCGAGAAGATCGCCACGAACACGAGCACCGACCAGCGCGGGCCGTACGAGTCGGCGTTCATCGCGCCGCTGAAGTGTGTCGGGACCCGTTCGGGCAACGACGGATAGGTGACCAGCAGGACGATCGACACGATCGCCGTGACGCCCGGACCGACCCAGCGGAACGCGCCGGTGATCGGGCCGGTGCGATAGTTCGGTGCGGGGCGTTCCCGCTTGCGGATGCCGACCACGTCAGACTGCCACCGGGGCCTTGATCGCCGGATGCGACGTGTAGTCGACGATAGCGATGTCGTCGAACTCGTACTCGAAGATCGACGCCGCCTTGCGCAGGTCGAGCGTCGGATACGCGAACGGCTCCCGCGAGAGCTGTTCGGTCACCTGCTCGACGTGATTGTCGTAGATGTGGCAGTCGCCGCCGGTCCACACGAAGTCGCCGACCTCCAGGCCCGCCTGCTGCGCCATCATGTGAGTGAGCAGGGCGTACGACGCGATGTTGAACGGGACGCCGAGGAACAGGTCGGCACTGCGCTGATACAGCTGGCACGACAGTCGACCGTCGGCGACGTAGAACTGGAAGAACGCGTGGCACGGCGGCAACGCCATCTGCGGGATCTCCCCGACGTTCCACGCCGAGACGATGTTGCGTCGCGAGTCGGGATTGGACGCCAGCGTGTCGAGTGCGACCTGGATCTGATCGACATGCTCGCCGGACGGCGTCGGCCAGTTGCGCCACTGGACGCCGTAGATCGGGCCGAGTTCGCCGTCCGCGTCGGCCCACTCGTCCCAGATCGTGACGCCGCGGTCCCGCAGCCAGGTGACGTTCGA
Source organism: Gordonia spumicola (assembly GCF_009932475.1). Taxonomy (GTDB): domain Bacteria; phylum Actinomycetota; class Actinomycetes; order Mycobacteriales; family Mycobacteriaceae; genus Gordonia; species Gordonia spumicola. The sequence goes on along the minus strand of NZ_BJOV01000005.1, from coordinate 760,894 downwards.
ATCGCCGCGAAGGAACCACAGGAGTTCGTAAACGATCGACTTGAGGTGGACCTTCTTCGTGGTGATCAGGGGGAAGCCCTCCGACAGGTCCCACCGCATCTGATGCCCGAACACACTCCGCGTCCCGGTGCCGGTGCGATCGGACTTCGGCGTCCCCGTCTCCAGGACCAGTTTCAGCAGGTCCTCGTACGGGGTGGGGATCGGCGTGCTCACTCGGCCGAGTGTACCCAGGCGGCGATCACCTACTCGAACGAACGGTGTGCGAGTCGACGAGGTCGATGATCGACGGGTCGGTCGGGCGATGTCGGGCGGCCCGTCATCGCTCGGGGCGAAATCGGCCACGGTGAGCTCCGAACACGACAGACTCGAACCGTGACACCAGCCGACCCTGCCCGTTTCGCCGCCGAACTGACCCGGATCGGCGAAGCCTTGGCACAGCAACTCGACCCGTTGACCGAACGGGTCACCGATGCGATCCACCGCGACATCCCCTACTACAACACCGCGTCGGTGGTGTCCAAGGAATGGACGCGCGACGTCGTCCATGCCAACTTTGAGCAGGTCGTATCGGCGATCACCGACGGCTCCGATTTCGACACGGAGACCGCACGGCGGACGGGTCGCGGCCGAGCCGAACTCGGTGTGCCACTCGTTCCGCTCATGCACGCCTACCGCATCGGATTCCAGCAGGTGTGGCGGGAGTTCCGGACAGTCGTCGAGAGCCGCGGCGACTACTCGCACCGCGCCATCCTGGAAGCGACCGAACGTATCTGGACCGGACACGACAGGTTCACCACCGCCATGAGCGAAGCGCATCACGACGCGACGACCGAGCGGATCATCGACGACGCCGCCGAACGCGCTCTGCTCACCGAGCAGCTCCTCGACGGGCGTGCGACCCCGGGAACAACGCTGCAGCAGGTCGCCGCTCAGGTCCGGCTACCCGCCCGGGGCCCCTACGTCGTCGCCGCCGCGGCGACGTCCACGGTCGGCCGACATCCGCTCGCCGGCATCGAGAACAAGCTCCGGGCACGCGGGGTCTACTCGACGTGGCGGCTGCTACCGGAACGCCAGATCGGCGTGATCCACGTTCCGACCGGCGATTCGATGAAGACCCTGCTGGAGGTGATCGGTCGCAACACCGACGAACGAGTGGGTGTCAGTTCGACGTACGACGAACTTGTCGACACGCCGCGCGCACTTCGCTTCGCCCAGGTGGCCGTCGACGGTCCGGGCACCGGCATCACCGTCTTCGACGCGTCCGTCCTCGGCATCGCGGCCGTGAGCACGCCCGATGTGAGTGCAGACCTCGCCGCGAAGGTCCTGCGCCGGCTCTACGACCTGGCGCCCGACGACCGCGATCCACTCTTCGAGACGTTCCGTGCGTGGGCGAGCGCCGACGGGAACGTCACCGCGACGGCCGAAGCGCTCTTTGTGCACCGGAACACCGTCCGACATCGGCTGCGCCGGATCGAGGAACTGACCGGGCGGTCGACGTCGTCCCCGCGCGAGGTCGCCGAACTATGCCTGGCGTTCGAGGTCGACGCACGGCTTCCGGTGCGGCACCGACAGCGCACCTGACTGTGCGTGTGCACACCGTACGGATCGGTACGTTGGCTTGCTCACCATCGCCCAGACAGGGTGCGACAGACCACGCTTGAGGGACCGAAGACGACCGACCCGAAAGCGACTCCGACATGGTCAACCTGAGCCAGAATCTCCTCGACGCGGCCGCCGCGCACCCGTCACGCATCGCCCTCAAGTGCGGTGACGTCACGTACACCTACGCCGAGTTCGACGACGCATCGGCTCGGGTCGCGACCCTCCTGGGCGACCGCGGCCTGGTGGCAGGCGACCGTGTCGGCCTGATGCTCCCGAACGTGCCGGAGTTCGCGATCCTCTTCTACGGAGCCCTGCGCGCCGGTGCTGTCGTCGTGCCGATGAATCCGCTCCTCAAGTCCCGCGAGATCGCCTATCTGCTGTCGAACACCACTGCGAGCCTGCTGTTCACCGCACCTGCCTTCAGCGGCGAGGCCCGGACCGGGGCCGACCTCGCGGGCGCCTCCTGCATCGTCGCCGACGACGACCTGCGCGCCGCGATCGGCGCCGCCGAACCCCGTTCAACGGCCGCCGAGTGCACGGGCGACGACACCGCCGTCATCCTCCACACGTCGGGGACGACGGGGAAGCCCAAGGGCGCCGAGCTGACCCATGCGGGCCTGCATCGGAACGCCGAGGTGACTGTTCGCACGCTCCTCGGAGCGACCAGCGACGACGTCATCATGGGATGCCTGCCGCTGTTCCACGTCTTCGGGCTGACCTGCGGGCTCAACGCGTCGGTCATCTCCGCCGCGACACTGACACTCGTCCCTCGATTCGATCCTCGACTGGTGATCGACACCATCGCGACCGACCGAGTGACGGTCTTCGAAGGCGTCCCGACGATGTACTCGGCACTGGTCGCCGCGCGCACCGACGACGACGCGACGGACTCGCTCCGCGTCTGCGTGTCCGGTGGAGCGGCCCTCCCCGGTCAGGTGATCACCGACTTCGAGAACGCGTTCGACGCCGCGATCCTCGAGGGGTACGGCCTGTCCGAGACGTCGCCCGTAGCGTCGTTCAACCATCCCGACCGCGAGCGCCGGGCCGGCACGATCGGCACTCCGATCGAGGGCGTCCAGATGCGGGTGATCGACGCAGACGGCGCGGACGCAGGCATCGACACCCCCGGCGAGATCCAGATCCGCGGCCACAACGTGATGAAGGGCTACTGGAATCTGCCCGAGGCGACCGCCGAGGCGATCGACGCCGACGGCTGGTTCTCGACCGGCGACGTCGGCGTCAAGGACGCGGACGGGTACTACCGGATCGTCGATCGCACCAAGGACATGATCATCCGCGGCGGTCTCAACATCTACCCCCGCGAGATCGAAGAGGTGCTGTACGAGCATCCCGCGGTCGCCGCGGCTGCGGTGATCGGCGTCGCTCACCCGTCCCTCGGCGAAGAGGTGGGCGCCGCGGTCCAGCTCAAGCCCGGTGCGACGATCGCCGAAGACGATGTCCGGGCATTCGTGAAAGACCGAGTCGCCGCCTACAAGTATCCCCGCCGCGTGTGGTTCGTCGACGCCCTGCCCACCGGTGCGACCGGCAAGATCCAGAAGCGCGACATCGTCGCGCCCCTCGCCACCCAGGAGGCATGAGCCATGACAATCGCTCAGAACCAGGCTGCCGCGGGGGAGATCGCCGCACCGCTCGACCTGCTCCTCGTCAACTCGACCAAGTCCTTCGCCCGCCGGATGACCCCGAGTGGTCCGCTCGCGCGATTCGGCGCATCGCTCGCCAAACAGCCTGTCGTCGTCGCGGAGAAGGGTGCGGGCCTCGCCAAGGAACTCGGCGACATCGCGCTCGGCCGGTCGAACCGCGCACCGGCCCGCGGTGACAAGCGTTTCAGCGATCCGGCCTGGACTCAGAATCCGCTGCTTCGCCGCATCGAGCAGGCCTACCTCGCCGCGTCGGACACCGCCGAGCAGTTGTACGACGCCGCCGAACTCGACTGGAAGGACGCCGAGAAGGTCAGGTTCGCTCTCGACAATCTGATCGAAGGGCTGGCCCCGACCAACAACATCCTGATCAACCCGCTGGGGTGGAAGGCCCTGATCGACACCGGCGGAATGTCGGCGTATCGCGGCGTCAACGCCTTCGTCCGCGACATGGCGTCGAAGCCCCGAGTTCCGTCGATGGTCGACTCCGACGCGTTCACAGTCGGCGAGACAGTCGCGACGACGAGGGGCTCCGTGGTCCTGCGCACGCGGATGTTCGAACTCATCCACTACGCGCCCGCGACCACCACCGTGCACGAGGTGCCGCTGCTGCTGGTCCCCCCGGTGATCAACAAGTTCTACATCATGGACATCGCGCCCAAGCGCAGCATGATCGAGAACTTCGTCGCGAACGGCCAGCAGGTGTTCGCGATCTCGTGGCGCAACCCGAAGGCCCGCCACCGCGACTGGGGTTTCGACGAGTACGGCCAGGCGATCATCGACGCTATCGACGCGACGCAGGTGATCACCGGCGCCGAGACGACCAACCTGTCGGGCACGTGCTCCGGCGGAATCCTCGCCGCGATGGTGCTGGCGCATCTCGCCGCGACGGGACACGGCGACAAGGTCGGTTCGCTCACCCTCGGGGTCACCGTCCTCGATCAGAGCCAGGCCGGTTTCGCCGCGTCGTTGACGAGCGAGCGTGCGGCCGCGGCGGCCATCGCGCAGTCGTCACGGGTCGGTTACCTCGACGGCCGCGCGATGGCCGAGATGTTCGCCTGGCTGCGGCCCACCGACCTCGTCTGGCGGTACTGGGTGAACAACTACATCCAGGGCCGGACTCCGCCCGCCTTCGACGTCCTGTTCTGGAACGCCGACACCACTCGGATGGCGGCCGCGCTGCACAAGGACATGGTGATGATGGGTCTCGGCAACGACCTGGTGACCGCCGGTCAGGCGACGATGCTCGGCACCCCGGTCGACCTCGGCGCCGTCGAATGCGACTCGTACGTCATCGGTGGAATCGCCGACCACATCTGCCCGTGGCAGGCGACGTACCGCAGCGCCGCGCTCCTCGGCGGCAAGGACAATCGTTTTGTCCTCTCCAGCAGCGGGCACATCGCGTCCCTCGTCAACCCGCCCGGCAACCCGAAGGCGTCGTTCCGGATCGCACAGGTCGATCACGACGCCGACCCCGACACCTGGCTCGCCACCGCCGAGAAACGCTCGGACTCGTGGTGGAACGACCACATCGAGTGGCTCGCCGAACGCAGCGGCGACCGCGTCAACGCCCCGAGCGCGCTGGGAGCCGCAGGCTTCGAACCGCTCGCCCCCGCACCCGGCACCTACGTCTTGGAGTCCTGAATCATGCCCACTGTCATCTCATCCCCAGCCGCCATCGCAGACCATGTCGGCCAGACGCTCGGCGTCACCGACTGGATCACCGTCGACCAGGATCGGGTGAATCAGTTCGCCGATGCGACCGGCGATCACCAGTGGATCCATGTCGACGTCGAGCGTGCGAAGAACGGCCCGTTCGGCGGCACGATCGCCCACGGCTACCTCACGTTGTCGATGCTCCCCGAGATGATCGCGGGCGCCGTCGACGTGCAGAACGTCGAGGCCGCGCTCAACTACGGACTCAACAAGGTCCGGTTCCCGTCCCCCGTGCCTGTCGGGTCACGTCTGCGCGGCACTGTGGTCGTGACCTCCGCCGAGACCAAGCGTGCGGGCGTCGAAGCCGTCTACACGATCGCTGTCGAACTCGACGGTGGGAGTCGGCCGGCATGCGTCGCCGAATGCGTGGTGCTGTACCGATGACCGACACCGTCGATGTGAACGACACCGTCGCCGATGTGTACATCGCCGCGGGCGGACAACGCATCCGCGTCCGATACCGGCCCGGCACCGGGATCCCGCTCGTCATGTGCAACGGGATCGGGGCGAGCCTGGAAGTCCTCGACCCGCTCGTCGACCACATCGAGTCGGACCGGCCGATCGTCCGGTTCGACGTCCCGGGGACGGGTGAGTCCCCGGCGTCCGCGGCGCCGTACGGCTTCCCCTACCTCGCCTGGGTTCTCGGGCGGGTCCTCGACCGTCTCGACATCGGCGTGGTCGACATCCTCGGACTCAGCTGGGGCGGCGCTTTGGCGCAGCAGTTCGCGTTCCAGAACCCTCGTCGGTGCCGCAGGCTGATTCTCATCGCGACCGGAACCGGCGCGATCATGGTGCCGGGCAGTCCGCGAGTGTTGTCGAAGATGCTGACGCCCAAGCGGTTTCGCGACCCCTCATACGGTGCTGAGATCGCGGCCGACCTGTATGGCGGCCGTGTCCGCACAGACGGTCACGACGTCGCGCAGATCCTGATCCGCCAGCTCCATGCGGGATCGAAGAAGGGATACCTCCACCAGCTGATGGCCGGGTCGGTGTGGACGTCGTTGTTCGCGCTGCCGACGATCCGCCAGCGCACACTCATCATCGCGGGCACGGACGACCCGATCATCCCGATGGTCAACGCCCGGATCATGAACGCGCTCATGCCTCGTGCGACGCTCCACGTCCACGACGGCGGTCACATCGACACACTGTTGAGCTCCGAGGTCTTCGCACCGGTCATCGACCGGTTCCTCGGCCCGACGAAGCCCGCTTCGCGCAACTGGCAGCGCAGCATCACGGTGACGTTCACGCCGGGCGGTTGATGTCGGACGCGCTCCACTGCCGCGGCGCCCGAGTCCGGAGATCTCGACTCGAGCGCCCGGCAGCGGTCTACTTGCCCACCGCGCTCAGATCCTGCTCGTGAATCTGCGCGAACGGCACGTGGGTCGCGGGGTCGACGATCTCGTCGAGGTGCTCGGCGATCGCCTCGGGGGTCAGGTCGGCCGACGCGAACCCCTTGTTGAAGCCGAGGACGAGTCGCTGCACCTCTCCGCCTTGGGCCTGCAAGACCTCGCCGTTCAGCGCACACGACTCGTGGACGAGGTAGGCGACGACCGGGCTGATCGCCGACGTCGGCAGGTTGTCGCGCATGAACTGCTTGAACTCGTCGGGCAGGTCGGCCTCGTCCGACATGCGGGTGGCCGCAGTGGGTGCGATCGCGTTCACCGTGATCCCGACGTCGACGGCCTCGAACGCGAGCGTCCGCGTGAACGCGAAGATCGCTCCCTTGGCTGCGACGTACGGCGTCTGCTTCGGGAAGCCGATCAGGGTCGGGGACGACGTGTTCACGATCCGTCCGGCACCGCTGCGCACGAGGTGCGGCCACGCGGCCGCGCACATTCCGGCGGTCCCGAAGAAGTGGACCTCCATGTGCTTGCGGATGGAGTCCATCGGCGCGTCGTCGAACGCGTGGACCTGATTGATGCCCGCGTTGTTGACAAGGATGTCGAGGCGGCCGAACGCCTCGATCGCGGTGGCGACGACGGCCTCGGGGTCGTCACTGACCGAATGGAAGTCGGCGACCGCGGTCCCTCCCGCTGCGACGATCCGGGCCACGACCTCCTCCGCGGGCGCCGTGCTCGCGCCTGTCCCCTGCGATGAACCGCCGAGGTCGTTGACGACGACCTTCGCGCCGCGAGCGGCGAGGAACTCCGCGTGTGCGGCGCCCAGTCCGCGCCCCGCACCGGTCACGATCGCAACTTTTCCGTCGAACGTCAGCATGTCAGCCTCCATATAGTCTGCATTAAATATTTTGCTTGGTGAGACTGTAGCCCAACGGACATCGCCGGGCAGGCGATTCAGAGAACTAGGGTCCCCTAGCCCATCAAGCGGGCCGCAACGGTCGCACCCAGCTCCCAGCATGCGTCCAGATCGACCTTGTCAGGCTTGTTCGACGCGATCACGTACTCGTGCGCCTTGTCCCAGCCGAGTCCCGTGGTGATCCGGTCGACCGCGGTGACCGCGCCCTCGGCGCCCTCGTTGCCGTGCAGGTACAACCCGAACGGCCGACCTCGGGTCGAGTCGAGGATCTGGTAGTACGCCACATCGAAGGCGTGTTTGAGAGCGCCCGAGATGTAGCCGAGGTTCACCGGAGTCCCGAGGATGTACCCGTCGGCGTCGAGGAAGTCGCTCGCCGACACCGACAACGCCGCACGGCGAACCACGTCGACCCCGTCGATCTCGGGGTCGGTCGCACCGGCGATCACCGACTCGAACATCGCCTGGCAGTGCGGCGACGGCGTGTGGTGGACGATCAGCAGACGGGCCATCGGGTCAGGATGCCGGACGGCCTTTCGACTCGCAAGCTCGCTCAAGGAGCGGATCGAGCCGCCCGATACTGACTCGATGCGCGCTTCATCATCTCGCGGGCGCGGGAGCGGTCGCCCGCGTAGTCGTACGCTCGCGCGATGCGGTAGGTGCTCACCCAGTCGGACGGGTCAGCCTCCCACTCGTCCTTCACCGAGGCGAACAGTTCGTCGGCCGCGTCGCGTTCGATGCGTCCAGACGGACGACGCGGCAGATCGTCGACGTCGAGTTCTCGCCCGAGGTCTCCGACGGCGGCGGCCATGCGCTGATGCTCGATGCCCGAGCGCAGGGTCGACACGATCATCCACACGCCCAACAGCGGCAGGATGAACACGCCGACGCCCAGACCGATCGAGACGGCGGTCCCCTCGCCGATCAAGTTCACGGCCATGCGTCCGAGGATCACGAAGTAGACGCACATGGCGACCACGAGGAAACCGATCATCAGCACGATCGGCCGGGGGTCCGGCTTGCGGGCGGCCACGTCCTACAGGTCCATCAGATGTTCGAGGCCCACGGTCAGGCCCGGCCGCGAACCGATCTCGCGGACGCCGAGCAGCACACCGGGGACGAACGAGTTGCGGTCGATCGAGTCGTGCCGGATCGTCAGCGTCTCGCCCTGCGTTCCGAACAGCACCTCCTGATGGGCGACGAGCCCGGCCAGTCGGATCGAGTGCACGCGCACACCGTCGACGTCGGCTCCCCGAGCACCCTCCAGACCGGTCGACGTGGCGTCCGGCGACGCGCCGAGACCCGCCTCCGCGCGGGCGGCGGCGATCAGCTGTGCGGTGCGTCCCGCGGTGCCCGACGGCGCGTCGGCCTTGAACGGGTGGTGCAGTTCGACGACCTCGACTGAGTCGAAGAACCGCGCGGCCTGCTGGGCGAAACGCATCGACAGCACGGCGCCGATGGCGAAGTTGGGGGCGATCAGGACGCCGCTGCGCGGGTCGTCGCCGAGCCATTCGACGACGGTGTCGAGACGTTCCTGTGTGAAGCCGGTGGTGCCGACCACCGCGTGGATCCCGTTGTCGATGAGGAACTTCAGATTGTCCATCACGGCGTCCGGATGGGTGAAGTCGACGACGACGGACGTCTGCGAGTCGACGAAGTCCTGCAGCGAATCGCCCTTGTCGACACCGACGGTGAATTCGGCGTCCGACGCCGCCTCGACACCCTCGATGATCGCCTTGCCGACCTTGCCGTTGCTACCAAGCACACCCGTGCGGATGCCGTTGCCCATGTGCGGAGCCCTCCTCGTCGCGGTTACCGCTCCAGTCTAGAAGCAGACCCGCGACGACATTCGACGAGGATTGTTGATCGATTGATCGAATGAGGCTAGGGTCACAGAATCGCATGACTACAACGCGTTTCACCTTGAGGAGACTCATGTCCGACATCTCTCGCCGCTCCGTCCTGCAGGCCGCCGCCATCGGCGCCACCGCGACGGCCGCGACCGCCGCTCTCGGCGGAGCCTCCTTCGATCAGGCGGGCGCCGCACGCGCGGACGGGACGTCGTCGAACGGCTATCTGGTCGGCGCGGGCAAGGGCGACATGACCGGCGCGATCGCGGGTCAGGGCATGATGGGCTACTCCGACGCCGAACAGGTCGCCAAGGGGATGCTGCAGCGCACCTGGGCGCGCGCGTTCATCATCGCCGACGCCGTTTCCGGACAGCGTGTCCTGTTCATCACCGCCGACATCGCGTGCGTGTTCACCTCGCACCACAACCTGCTGCTGTCCGCGCTGTCGAAGAAGTACGGCGACACGTACAACGTCCACAACGTGAACATCAACGCCACGCACAACCACAATTCGTGCGGCGGCACCTCGTGGGACTACGCGTACGTCCTCGCCGCGATGGGCCATCGGCACAACTCGCTGCAGGCCGAGATCGCGGGCCTGCTCGACGCCGTCGACGAGGCTCACCGCAGTCTCGCACCCGGCACCGTGGAGCTCGGCCACGACGAACTCCACGACGCCAGCGCCAACCGGTCGATGCCTGCGTTCAGCCTCAACCCGGCCGACGACCGCCGCCACTTCCCACAGCACATCGACCCGCAGGTCACCGCGATCCGGCTCCGCCAGGGCGGCACCACCATCGGCGAGATCACCTGGTTCGCCACGCACGGCACGTCCCTGACCGACAACAACTTCCAGATCGGGCCGGACAACAAGGGCTACGCGGCGTACCTCGCCGAGCAGCGCACCGACGGTCTCGTCGCCGCCCACGCCCAGACCAATGCGGGCGACATGACGCCGAACCTGTGGCTGCGCAAGATGAATCCCGGCGGCCCGACCGAGGACCACCGCACCAACCGGATCCTGATCGGACGCCGCCAGGACGAGGCGGGGCAGCGCGCCCTCGCCGGTGCCCGCGCGATGAGCAAGGGCGGCGTCTACACGGCCTCGCGCTACCTGAATCTGCACGACATGCACATCTCCGGGCACTACACCCCCAACGGGAAGTCGACCCGCACCTCCCCCGCCATCATGGGCATGGCCGCCGCGGCCACCAGCATGGAGGACAACAACCGCAGCCAGTTGTCCATCCTGCACGAGGGCATGCGCAACGAGTTCGCGATGGCGCTCGGCGCGGGCAAGGTCCCCACTCCGGAACCGTGGATGGTCGACGTCCAGGCCCCCAAGGCCGACCTGTTCCCCCTCGGGCTGCTGCCGCCGCGCCCGTGGATCGAACAGCGGCTGCCGATCCAGATGATCCGCATCGGCGATCTCGTGCTCGCCGCGATGCCGTCGGAGACGACGATCATCGCGGGTCTGCGCATCCGCAGGCTCGTCGCCGACGCCATGAACATGCCGTTGGAGAACGTCCTGCTGCAGGGCTACTCCAACGGCTACAGCCAGTACACGGTCACCCCCGAGGAGTACGTGGCTCAGCAGTACGAGGGCGGCGAGAGCCTGTTCGGACGCTGGACGCTGTGCGCCTACATGCAGGAGTTCCACTCGATGGCGCGCACGATGGCCGCCGGGTCGCGTAAACCCGCGGGCGTCCGCCCCGCCAACCGCGACGATCTGCAGCCCGACCTGCTCGGCGGCCAGCCCGCCGACACCCCGATGCCCGGCTACAAGTTCGGTCAAGTGGTCTCGAAGGTCCCGTCGACAGCCAAGGTCGGCACCACCGTCGCCGCCAGCTTCTGCGGAGCCTTCCCGACCAACAAGATCCGTCGAGGCAAGGGCACCAAGGGATACTTCGCGGTCGAGAAGTTCACCGGCACCGGCTGGACCGTCGCCTACAACGACGATCACGAGTCGACCGAGTTGACGTGGGTCCGCCCCGGCGGCAGTGCGTCGGCGTCCAAGGTGACGGTCTCGTGGCACATCCCTCGCAATACGCCCGCGGGCGACTACCGTATCCGCTACTACGGCGACGTGAAGTCCGGATCGGGCGCCCTGCGCGAGATCACCGGCACCACCGGCCGCATCAAGGTCGGCTGAACCGCTCCCCGCCCAAGAGACGGAATCGGCCCCCGACACTCACGTGTCGGGGGCCGATTCTCGTCGATCAGTGGGGATCAGGCGTCAGCCTTCTCCTCCGCCTTGTCGGCGTCGTCACGCACGGGGACGAGGCTGATCTTGCCGCGCTCGTCGATGTCGGCGATCTCGACCTGGAGCTTGTCGCCCACCTTGACCACGTCCTCCACCTTGCCGATGCGCTTGCCGTTGCCCAGCTTCGAGATGTGGACGAGGCCGTCGCGGCCCGGGAGCAGCGAGACGAAGGCGCCGAACGCGGCCGTCTTGACGACGGTGCCCAGGAAGCGCTCGCCGACCTTCGGCAGCTGCGGGTTGGCGATGGCGTTGACCTTGTCGATCGCGGCCTGAGCGGACGGGCCGTCGGCGGCGCCGATGAACACGGTGCCGTCGTCCTCGATCGAGATGTTGGCTCCGGTCTCCTCCGTGATGCCGTTGATCGTCTTGCCCTTGGGGCCGATCAGCTCGCCGATCTTGTCCATCGGGATCTTGATCGTGGTGATCCGCGGCGCGTACGGGCTCATCTCGTCGGGCTCGTCGATGGCCTCGGCGAGGACGTCGAGGATGGTGAGGCGCGCCTGCTTGGCCTGGCTCAGCGCACCGGCGAGAACCTTCGAGGGGATGCCGTCGAGCTTGGTGTCGAGCTGCAGGGCGGTCACGAAGTCCTTGGTGCCTGCGACCTTGAAGTCCATGTCGCCGAACGCGTCCTCCGCACCGAGGATGTCGGTGAGGGCGACGTAGCGGGTCTCGGTCTTGCCGTCGATGGTGACCTCGTCGGAGACGAGACCCATCGCAATGCCCGCGACCGGAGCCTTCAGCGGGACGCCCGCGTTGAGCAGCGAGATCGTCGACGCACAGACCGAGCCCATCGACGTCGAACCGTTGGAGCCGAGGGCCTCGGACACCTGGCGGATCGCGTACGGGAACTCCTCGACGCTCGGCAGCACCGGCACGAGCGCGCGCTCGGCGAGTGCGCCGTGACCGATCTCGCGACGCTTCGGCGAACCGACACGGCCGGTCTCACCGGTCGAGTACGGCGGGAAGTTGTAGTGGTGCATGTAGCGCTTGCTGGTCTCGGGGCCGAGCGAGTCGACCTGCTGAGCCATCTTGACCATGTCGAGGGTGGTGACGCCCATGATCTGGGTCTCGCCGCGCTCGAACAGGGCGCTGCCGTGTGCACGCGGGATGATGCCGATCTCCGCCGAGAGTGCGCGGATGTCGGTGATGCCGCGGCCGTCGATGCGGAAGTGGTCGGTGAGGATGCGCTGACGGACGAGCTTCTTGGTCAGCGAGCGGTACGCCGCGCCGATCTGGCCTTCGCGGCCCTCGAAGCGGTCGCCGAGCTCGGCGAGGACGTCGGCCTTGAGGGCGTCGGTCGCGTTGTCGCGCTCCTGCTTGCCCGCGATCGCGAGGGCGTCGCCGAGGCGGGCCGAGGCGAACTCCGAGACGGCGTCGAAGACGTCGTCCTGGTATGCGGGGAACAGCGGGAAGTCGCGGGTCTCCTTGGCGGCGGCCGCGGCGAGCTGCTTCTGCGCCTCGCACAGGGCTGCGATGAACGGCTTGGCGGCCTCGAGACCCTCGGCGACGACGGCTTCGTTCGGCGCCTGGGCGCCACCGGCGATGAGCTCGAGGACGTTGTCGGTGGCCTCTGCCTCGACCATCATGATCGCGACGTCGGCGTTCGCACCTTCGCCGCCGACGATGCGGCCCGCGACGACCATGTCGAACACGGCGCCCTCGAGTTGCTCGACGGTCGGGAACGCGACCCACTGGCCTGCCTTGTTCTCATCGGTCGGAATGAGGGCGACGCGGACACCGCCGACGGGGCCCGAGAACGGGAGTCCGGCGATCTGGGTGGACGCGGACGCGGCGTTGATCGCGACGACGTCGTAGAGGTCGTTGGGGTCGAGCGACAGGATGGTCTCGACCACCTGGATCTCGTTGCGGAGACCGTCGACGAACGACGGACGCAGCGGACGGTCGATCAGGCGGCAGGTGAGGATGGCGTCGGTCGACGGGCGTCCCTCGCGGCGGAAGAACGATCCGGGGATGCGGCCGGCGGCGTACATGCGCTCTTCGACGTCGACGGTCAGCGGGAAGAAGTCGAAGTGATCCTTCGGCGACTTCGAGGCGGTGGTCGTCGAGAGGATCATCGTGCCCTCGTCGAGGTACGCGACGACCGAGCCCGCGGCCTGCAGCGCGAGGCGGCCGGTCTCGAAACGGATGGTCCGGGTGCCGAACGAGCCGTTGTCGATGACGGCGGAGACTTCGGTGATCGAATCGTCGAAGTCGTCGTTGATGACATCAGTCATGAAGTGGATTTCCCTTTGTTTGTGCCGTCACGATCCACGTGCGGCGGATATGCGGTTGCGGACCCGGCGCAGCATCGTGCCGCGGCGGATCCACCGTGATGAAGAGACTGGGAACGGCCGTACGGTCGCGGACAGCGCACTCGCGCTGTGAGTAGACGGCCATCGATCGAAGCGGCCGGAACATCCGAGCTCCGACAGCCACTACCGAGGACCGATCTGACGTGACACGACCGGCATGCCGTTGTACAGGCACCTCATCGCACGGTCATTCTAGCATTCGCCCTGCACAAAACGCTTCGAGGCCGCGACCCGTGCGGGTCGCGGCCTCGAAGCCGGAATGTCCTGCGTCAGCGACGCAGACCGAGACGCTCGATCAGCGAGCGGTAGCGCGCGATGTCGACGCTTGCCAAGTACTTCAGCAGACGACGACGGCGACCGACGAGCAGGAGCAGACCACGACGGCTGTGGTGATCGTGCTTGTGCTGCTTGAGGTGCTCGGTGAGGTCCTTGATGCGCTTGGTCAGCAGTGCGACCTGAGCCTCCGGCGAACCGGTGTCGGTCTCGTGCACGCCGTACTCGGCGAGGATGGTCTTCTTCTCTGCGGCGGTCAATGCCATGAGAGGTCTCCTTGTTCCAGTTCCGTGTTCCAGGTTCCGCCACCGGGCGGACGGTGCGCCGCCACGGACCGCAGCCGACACCAGCGATGAATGTTACCAGGACGTCCGACGAACCGAGGAATCGCCTCAACCGTCGACGGCAGGTCCGCTCACTCGCCCGACAGGATGGTCCGGGTGTTGTCGACGTCGGCGGCGATCGCCGCGATCAACGCGTCGACGCCGTCGTACGACTCCATCCCGCGCAGCCGACTGACGAAGTCCACCGCGACGTGCTGACCGTAGAGGTCGGCATCGACGTCGAGGACGTACGCCTCGATGGTGCGATTGCGCCCGGAGAAGGTCGGGTTGGTTCCGACCGACACCGACGCCGCGTACCGTTCGCCGATCCGGATGTCGTCGGCCTCCTTGTCGCCGAGGACGGTGAACCAGGCGGCGTACACGCCGTCAGCGGGGATCGCGGCGTGTTCGGGCGGCGAGACGTTGGCCGTCGGATAGCCGAGGTCTCGTCCACGCTTCTCCCCGTGGACGACGACGCCCTCGACGCGGTGCGGGCGGCCGAGCGCCTCGGCGGCGAGTTCGACGTCACCGGACGCGACGCACGAACGGATGTACGTGGACGAGTACGTGACGGCGTGCTCGCCGAACAGCGACATCGCCGTCACCTCGAAGCCGAACCGCTGTCCGAGCTCGCGGAGCTTCGGCACGTCGCCGAGCGCCTTGTGACCGAACGTGAAGTTGTCGCCGACGATCACCTCGGCGGCGTGGAGTTGCTCCACGAGCACCTCGTGGACGAACTCCTCCGGAGACTGCGCCGCCACCGTCGGCGTGAACGGGATGACGCAGAACACGTCGACGCCCATCTCCTCGGCGAGGTCGGCTCGCCGACGCAGCGTCGACAGCTGGGGTGGATGGCTGCCCGGCCTGACCACCTCGGACGGGTGGGGATCGAACGTCATCAGCACCGCGGGAACGCCGCGCTCAGCGGCCGCCCGGGTCGCCGCGTTCACCAGTTGGGCATGCCCCCGGTGAATGCCGTCGAATACGCCGATGGTCACCACACAGCGACCCCATCCGGCAGGGACCTCGTCCAAACCTCGCCAACGCAACACGGCTCTACAGTACGACTCGAACGCGGACCAGGCAGTGGCCGGTGGGTAAGGTTCTACTCATGCCCGACTCCCGACCGGTCGACGAACTCTCGTCCGTCACGCAGGACTACCTGAAAGTGATCTGGACGACCCAGGAGTGGTCGGATGTGAAGGTGACCACGAAACTGCTGGCAGAGAAGCTGGGCGTGTCACCGTCGACGGCGTCCGAGGGCATCCGGAAGCTCGCCGATCAGGAGTTGGTCGACCACGCCCCGTACGGTGCGGTGACCCTCACCGAGTCGGGCCGGACGGCGGCGGTCGGCATGGTCCGACGCCATCGACTCCTCGAGACGTTCCTCGTCCGGGAACTCGGCTACGGCTGGGACGAGGTGCACACCGACGCCGAGGTCCTCGAGCACGCCGTGTCCGAACTCCTCCTCTCGCGGATCGACGCGAAACTCGGGCACCCCAAACGCGACCCGCACGGCGATCCGATCCCGGACGCGAACGGAACGGTCCCATCGTCGGCGTCGCTGCAGCTGGCGGATCTGGATGTCGACGACCTGGGGATGATCACCCGCATCTCCGACTCCGACCCGGAGATGCTGCGATACTTCGAGGAGATCGGCATCGCCCTCGACTGCCGCGTCCGGATGACCGAGAAACGGCCGTTCGCGGGGACCGTGACGGTCTGCGTCGACGACGGCGCGCCGATCCATCTGGGCGACATCGCGGCCCGAGCGATCTTCCTCGATCGCGTCTGACGCATTCGGCAAACTCAGTACCGACAGCGACCGCCGAGGGAAGATTGCCCTCGGTCGGCCTTCTGAGTACTGAGTTTGACGAAGCCGCCTGACCGAGCCCGAAGCGGATAGGGTGCATGATGTGACCTCCGCCTCAATCGAGCATCCTGTCGTCGAGACCGCGTACGGCCCCGTCCGCGGTCGATTCACCCCCGCGAGCAACGGTTCGACCGTCGCCGCCTTCCTCGGGATCCCTTACGCCGCAGCGCCTATCGGCGGCCTCGCGGTCGCTGCGCCGCAACCTCCGACCGCGTGGACCGAGCCGCGCGACGCCCGCGACCACGGCCCCGCGGCCCCACAGGTCGCCTACCCCGAGCCGATCGGGTCGATCCTGGAGAACGTCTCGGCACCCGGCGCCGAGTATCTGAACGCGGACGTGTGGACACCGGATGTGGACGCGTCCGGCCTCCCGGTCGTGGTCTGGATACACGGCGGCGCGTTCACGCGCGGCGCCAACCGCATCAGCATCTACCGCGGCGACTCCTTCGCCCGCGACGGCGTCGTGTTCGTCGGCGTCAACTACCGCCTCGGCGCGTCCGGCTTCGCATCGGTGGACGGCGCGCCCGAGAACCGTGGACTGCTCGACCAGATCGCCGCGCTCGAATGGGTCGCGGACAACATCGCGGCGTTCGGCGGCGACCCGTCGCAGGTCACGATCATGGGCGAGTCCGCGGGCGCGATGAGCGTGGCATCGCTCCTGGCGTCACCACGCGCGGACGGCCTGTTCCATCGGGCGATCATGGAGAGCGGCAACGGAGTCGCGGCGTGCACCGTCGACGACGCCCGCCGAGTGAGCGCCCGCATCAGCGAGATCCTGGGCGTCGACGCGACCGCCGACGCGTGGTCGCAGGTGAGCGCGGACGGCCTGCTCGCGGCGCAGACCCAGACCGCGCTCGAACTGTCGATGAACCCGGATTCCGCGATCTGGGGCGAGTCCGTCGTCCGCGCGGGTCTCGGCGTGATGAGCGTGTTCCCGGTGATCGACGACGACGTGCTGCCCGGCCTGCCGGTCGACTCGATCGCATCGGGCGCGGGCGCCGGGGTGCCGCTGCTCGCGGGGTGGAACGCCGACGAGTTCCACTTCTTCCTCGCTCCGACCGGGCTCGTCGCGGCCGTCGACGCGCCGACCGCGGCGGGCGTCCTCGCCCGCGCGGGCATCGACACGTCGCACTTCGACGACCTCATCGCACAGGGCGTCGTCCCCGGCGACGCACTGTGCGCCGAACTGACCCGCTACGGCTTCTCCGACCCGACGACCGCCATCGCCGACGCCAGACCCGGCACCGCCACATTCCTGTACGAGTTCGGCCGCCACAGTCCCGTCGCGGGCATCCGGGCGGGTCACGCCGTCGAGATCGCATATGTGTTCGACCATCTCGACGATGCCCACAGCATCGTCGGCGACTCCCCCGACCAGTCGCTCGCGACCCGCATGCACGCCGCCTGGACGTCGTTCATCATGACCGGCGACCCGGGGTGGGAAGCGCACACGCCGGGGGCACAGCCCCACCTGTTCTCCTGACCCCTCGACTGCGCTCGGGGAGCTGCGAACTCGACTGCGCTCGGGGAACGGCTCAGCGCAGGGTCGCGGGGCGGACCACCATCACCGAACTCGCTCGGCGGCCCTTCTCCTGCACCAGCGCGATCGCCTGACCGGACGGGTCGACCACCGTGTACACGCCGGTCATGCCGACCGGCTCCAGCCATCGCCCCTGGCTGATCGACTCGGCGTCGTCGTCGGAGATCTCCCGCAGCGGGAAGCAGAGCTTGGCGGCGTCGTCGATGCCGAGACTCAGTCCGGGTTCCGCGGTCACCGCGTCCATCGTGCGCGCGTGATCGAGGGTGAACGGTCCGACCGCGGTGCGCCGCAGAGCGGTCAGATGTCCGCCGACCCCGAGTGCGGCGCCGAGGTCGCGGGCCAGCGACCGGATGTAGGTGCCGGACGAGCAGTCGACGTCCACGTCGACGTCGATGAACTCTCCGCCGCGCCTGATCTCCAGCACGTCGAACCTCGACACCGTGACCGGCCGCGCCTCCAGTTCGAAGTCCTCGCCGGTCCGCATCAGCACGTGGGCCCGACGACCGTCGACCTTGATGGCACTCACCTTGGCCGGGACCTGCAGGATGTCGCCGGTCAGATCCGCCACTCCCGAGAGGATCCGCTCCTCGGCGACCCCGCTAGCGTCTGCTGTCTCGAGTACTTCGCCTTCGGCGTCGTCGGTGGTCGTGCTCTGTCCGAGGCGGATGGTCGCCGAGTACGACTTCGTCGTCAATGACAGCAGTCCGAGCAGTTTCGTCGCCCGTTCGACGCCGATGACGAGGACGCCGGTCGCCATCGGGTCGAGGGTTCCGGCGTGCCCCACCTTGCGGGTCTGGAACGCTTTGCGCGTCTTGGCGACGACGTCGTGGCTCGTCATGCCTGCGGCTTTGTCGACGATGAGCAGACCCGCGTTGTCGATGCTGGAGTCTGCCATCAGGTGAGCGCGATCGTCGTGAGGATGAGGCCGTCGACGACGGCCCATCGTCCGGGCAGGGTGAGCAGCGGCGCTCCGCCGTCGATCGTGGTCCCGTCGATGAGGATCGTCGACGTGAAGGTCCCCGACAAGGCGTCGCCGTCGCGGGTGAACGTGATGTGTGCGTCCTCGAAGCCGAGCCAGCGGTGGGTGATCGGGAACCACGCCTTGTAGGTGGCCTCCTTGGCGCAGAACAGGAGTCGATCCCAGTGCAGGGCGTCGTCGCGGTCGGCGAGGACCTCGCGCTCGGCCTCGATCGACGTGTGACTCAGCACGCCGTCGGGCAGGGCGAGGTGCGGTTCGGCGTCGATGCCGAGCGAACGCACCTGCATGGTGTACGCGGCGACGGCGGCACGGTAGCCGTCGCAGTGCGTCATGCTGCCGACGATCTGGGCGGGCCACAGCGGCATTCCGCGCTCGCCGCGCAGGATCGGCACGGGTTCGAATCCGAGCTGGCCGAGGGCCTGGCGGGCGCAGTGGCGAGCCGTGGTGAACTCGCGACGACGCTTCTCCACCGCCTGTGAGATGAGGCTCTCTTCGGCTGGCATGGGAGTCAGTCCCGGCGGGTCGCCGAAGGTTTCGGCAGAGCCCACGCCGGACGGCACGAGTCGCGAGATCATGCGACCAATGGTGCCATGCTCACTTCTCACGCTCGGCGCGCCGCTGCTCGATGCGCCTGCGGAACTCGGCAGCCTTTTCCTCGTAGTCGGGCGGCAGGTCGAAACGGGCTCCGTGCTCGGGCAACGCATCGGGTGTGATGCCGCCGTCGGGGACGATCGGACGCAGCAGCGGGTGCGGGAGCCCGCGCCGTTTCCATTCGCGCGGGTAACCGACGGACACCTCCTCGAAGCGGACGCCGTCGTACCACGTGGTCCGCGGGATGTGCAGGTGACCGTAGACGCTGCACACCGCGTTGAACCGGGTGTGCCAGTCCGCGGTCGACTCGCTGCCGCACCAGAGGGCGAACTCCGGATACATGAGCGCGTCGCACGGCTCGCGGCGCAACGGCCAATGGTTGATGAGGACGGTCTTCTCGGCGGGGTCGATCGCCTCGAGCCGCTTCCGCGTGGCCTCGACGCGCGCGCGACCCCACGCGTCTCGCGTGCCGAACGGTTCGGGCGAGAGCAGGAACTCGTCGGTGGCGACCACGTTCCGCTCACGGGCGACCGCGAGCGCCTGCAGCGTGGTCGTGGTCCCCTCGGGTCGGAACGTGTAGTCGTACAGCAGGAACATCGGGACCACCCGGACCGGCGCGCTGCCGTCGCCCGCATCGAACAGCGGGTAGATGTCCTCCGGCGTGACGACGCCGAGGTCCCGGCACGCCTGGACGAGGTAGTCGTAGCGGGCGACGCCGAAGATCTGCAGCGGATCTTTCGCCGTCGTGTACAGCTCGTGATTGCCCGGCACCCAGATCACCGTCGCGAAGCGGGCCGCGAGCCTGCGGAGCGTGTCGACGATGTCGTCGGTCCGCTCGGCCACGTCGCCCGCGACGATCAACCAGTCCCCCGGATCGCTCGGTCGGATCTGGTCGAGGATCTGCTCGTTCCCCCGATGCGAGACGTGCAGATCGCTGATCGCCCAGAGTGTCGCCATGAATCCCATCGTCGCACGAGGCCGTCCGACCGCTCGCGACACGCTCGTCGGACTACCGTGGACGACATGACGCACGACACACCGGTCCCGCCGCCGACCATGGACCTCGATCCGGAGCCCGAGCTGCGGCACAACCCGGACCGCGACCGCTACGAGCTGTGGTCCGGCGACGAGTTGATCGGACTCGCGGGCTACGAGCGGACCACCGGCGGCGACGTCGTGGTGCTCCACACCGTGGTCACCGAGCGGTTCGGCAAGGCCGGCTTCGCACGTCTGCTCACCGTCCGCCTGCTCGACGCGCTCGACGCCGAGGGCCGCCAGGTGGTCCCGGTGTGCACCTACCTGCAGAAATTCATCGAGCGGTTTCCACAATACGAGCGGATGGTCCTCTCCGCCTGAGCCGATCGCGAGCGCATTCCTCGATTCCCCCGCCGGGCGCACGGGTGCACGTGCACCATCGGACTATGAGCCCCGTCACACCGACCTCCGGAGACCAGCAGGGCGCGGCGTCCCCGACCTTCGACTTCTACAGCGCCGGGTTCGAGCAGTCGGCGGTCGACGAGATGTTCCGGCCGGACGGCACGGTCCGGCCGCCGTATCGAGGCATCGCGGCGGCGATCGACCTCATCAGCCCCGACGACCTGAACGCCCGCCTCGACGCCCTCGGACGAGCCTTCATCGACCAGGGCGTCACGTTCTCCCTCTCCGGCAAGGAACGGCCGTTCCCGCTCGACCCGGTGCCGCGCGTCATCGGCGCATCGGAGTGGACCAGGCTCGAAGCGGGCATCTCGCAGCGGGTGCGGGCCCTCGAGATGTTCCTCGACGACGTGTACGGCGAACAGGCGATCCTCGCCGACGGTGTGATTCCGCGACGTCTGATCAACTCGTGCGAGCACTTCCACCGCCAGGCCGCGGGCATCCGGCCGCCCAACGGGGTCCGCATCCACGTCGCGGGCATCGATCTGATCCGCGACGGCGACGGCGAGTTCCGCGTCCTCGAAGACAACGTGCGCTCCCCGTCCGGCGTCTCGTACGTGATGGAGAACCGCCGGACGATGGCCCGCATCTTCCCCGACCTGTTCCTCGCCCACCGGGTGCGCGCGGTGCGCGACTACCCTCGCCACCTCCTCGCCGCGCTGCAGGCGTCGGTCGCGGGCGGCATCGGCGACCCGACGGTGGTCGTCCTGACCCCCGGCGTCGCCAACTCCGCCTACTTCGAGCACTCCCTCCTGGCCCGACAGATGGGTGTGGAACTCGTCGAGGGCCGCGACCTGTTCTGTCAGGACAACGTCGTCTACATGCGGACGACCGACGGCAAGCAGCGGGTGGACGTCGTGTACCGACGCATCGACGACGAATACCTCGATCCGATGCAGTTCCGACCCGACTCCATGCTCGGGGTCGCGGGACTGGTCAACGCCGCGCGCGCCGGGAACGTGGTGATCTCCAGCGCCATCGGCAACGGTGTGGCCGACGACAAACTCGTCTACACGTACGTCCCCGAGATCATCCGCTACTACCTCGGCGAGGAGCCGGGCATCGAGAATGTGGAGACGCTGCGCTGCTGGCTGCCCGACGAGCGGGAGGAGGCGATCTCGCGGATCGACGAGCTCGTCGTCAAACCCGTCGAGGGCAGCGGCGGATACGGCATCGTGTTCGGGCCGGAATCGACGCGCGCCGAACTCGACGCCCTCGTCACCAAGATCCGCGCCAACCCGCGCGGGTGGATCGCGCAGCCGGTGATCGCCCTGTCGACGAATCCGACGCTCATCGGCGACGAGGTGCGGCCCCGCCATGTGGACCTGCGACCGTTCGCCGTCAACGACGGAGAGAAGGTATGGGTGCTCCCCGGCGGCCTCACCCGCGTGGCCCTGACCGAGGGCTCCCTGGTGGTCAACTCGTCGCAGGGCGGCGGATCGAAGGACACATGGGTGCTCGCGACGCGGACGTCGAGCGAGGAGCGCGAGCTGTCGCCCGACCGGATCGTCGCCGACATCCCCGACCTCGCGTCACCCGCGCAGGAGATCCGGAAAGAGCCCGTCGACCAGCAACAACAGCAGCAGCAACAGTCCGCTGCCGACCGCGGAGAGGAGCCGTGACGATGCTCGCCCGCAACGCCGACTCGCTGTACTGGATCGGCCGCTACACCGAACGCGCCGACGACATGGCCCGCATCCTCGACGTCGCCGTCCACCAACTCCTCGAGGACCCGACCGTCGATCCCGACCGCACCGCCAGACAGGTCCTCGGCGTGCTCGGCTTCCCCACCGCCGACGACGTGAGCCACACCGTGTGGACGCTGGCCGACGCCGCGGCGTACGACACGTCGTCGACGGCGTCGATCGTCGGCCTCATCGAGTCGGCCCGCGAGAACGCCCGCGGCGCGCGAGAGGTGATCTCCAGCGAGATGTGGGAATGCCTCAACGCCACCCACAACGAACTGCCCAACGCCGAACGTCGCGCCCGCCGCCTCGGCCCGCACGACTACTTCTCCTACGTGAAGGCCAGGGCCGCGATGTTCGCCGGCCTCACCGACTCCACGCTCAGTCACGACACCGGATACCACTATCTGCTTCTCGGCCGATCCCTCGAACGGATCGACATGATCGTCCGGATGCTCCACTCCAGGTCCGGAGACAGGACGAGTTCCCCGTCGTGGATGAGCGTGCTGATCTCCGCGGGCGCACAGGACACCTACGTGCGAGCCAACCGAGGGACCGTCGACGCCGAGCACGTGGTGCGGTTCATGCTTCTCGACAGGCTGTTCCCTCGTTCGGTGTTCCATTCGCTCACCGTCGCCGAGCAGCACCTGGCGGCCCTGGACCGCAGCCCCGACCGCGCGGGTGGACGCTCGGACGCGATGACCCTGCTCGGCCGCACGCGCAGCGCATTGGAGTTCGTCGACCCGGAGACCCTCGGCGACAACCTCGCCGAGCACCTCGCCGACGTGCAGGCCACTTGCCTCGCCGTGAACGACGCCATCGCCGAGAGCCACTTCCACGTCTCGCCGTATGTCACGTGGACCGACACGACGCCGCCTGCGGGCGCCGACACCGAGGAGCAGTGATGGCGCGCCGACTCCGCGTGGTCCACACCACCGGCTACACCTATGCGGGCCCCGCGACGTCGTCGTTCAACGAGGCCCGGCTGACACCGCACAGCGACGCCAGGCAGAACGTCGTCGCCGAACACGTCGACGTGTCGCCGCCCGCCAGGCTGTTCCGGTACACCGACTACTGGGGCACCACGGTGTCGGCGTTCGACCTGCACTCACCGCACGACCGGCTGGAGGTCGTCAGTTCCGCCGTCGTCGAGACCGACGCCGAGAACCGGTCGGACGAGGCGCTGTCGGCCACCTGGGAGCGACTCGCCGGCGACGACGTCCTCGACGAGTTCGACGAGATGTTGACGCCGACCGCCTACGTGCCGCATCGGCGGTCGCTGGCGGCGTTCGCCGCCGATGTCGCGGGCGATCTCCGCCCCGCGGACGCCGTGACCGCCATCGCCTCCCGCGTCCATCGGGAGATGACCTACGAACCCGGCACCACCGAGGTGACCACCGCGGCGCCGGACGCCTGGCGCCGCCGCAGCGGCGTGTGTCAGGACTTCGCCCACATCACGCTCGCGATGGTCCGCAGTCTCGGGATCCCGGCGCGCTACGTGTCCGGCTATCTGCATCCGCGGCCCGATGCGGGCATCGGCGACGCCGTCGACGGCGAGAGTCACGCCTGGGTCGACGTCTGGACCGGCGGCTGGTGGGGGGTGGACCCGACCAACGACATCCTCATCACCGACCGCCACATCAGCGTCGGCGTGGGTCGCGACTACGCCGACGTACCGCCGTTCAACGGCATCTACACCGGCACGGCGGCGTCCGACCTCGACGTGAGCGTTCGGATCACCTGGCTGGCGTGACGGCCCTCGCCTTCCGCGACTGCGATCGAGTCACCAGAGGAACGACCATCCGAGCACACCGACGGACGCGGCGAGCATGCCTAGGCAGTTCACCCAGAACGTCACGCCGACGAACCCCGCGCGCAGGTGGGCGATCGCGGCCGCGATGAAGTAGGCGACCACGCCTGCGGTCGCGGCGACACCGACTCCGTCGTGCCAGACGCCGACGATCAGGCCCGCGGTCGCGAGCAGTTTGATGTAGACCAACGCCCATCCCCATTCGAGCGGAAAGCCGACGCCCGCATAGCAGTCTCGGACGAACCGCGGCGGCCGGATCGACATGAGTGCGTCGCCGCCGACGACGACGGCGAGCACGAGCACCGGCCAGACGGGATCGGGTGTCGAGAACATCAGGACTCCTCGGGTAGGGAATGGACGGCGGGCGAGCGGAGCAGCACCGCGGCGACTGCCTCGAGGTCCGCGCGGATCGCTGCGGCGTCGCTCTCGACGACCGCCGATGTCATCACCAGACCGAGATAGGCCAGGTAGACCGCACGCGCGGCAGGCTCGGCATCCGGTCCGAGGCCTGCGTCGGCGAACACCGTCGCGAAGTCGTTCTGCAGCGCGGCGGCGAGGGCGCCGAACACCTCGGTCGACGCCGATCCCCGTGCGAGGACCGCACCGTACTCGCGCGCCAGGTCGAGATCGGCGTCGAAGATGTCGAGGAACGGTTGGACGACGTCGCCGATCCGGGTGACCGGATCACGACCGGGCGACACTTCTCCCCGACCCCGGTGCACGGCGCCGATCCACCCGTCGAATGCGGCGAGCAGCAGAGAGTTCTTGTCCCCCACGCCCATCACCGTCCCGACGCTGACGCCCGCGTCTGCCGCGATCTGGCGAATCGTCGTGACACCGAATCCCTGCTCGACGAACAGCCTCTGAGCCGAGGCGATGACTCTTTCCCGAGTCGCGGACTTCCGCTCCGCCCTCGTGGAATGAACACGTTCACTGAACATGTTCATGAGAGTATCGCGCGCCGCGACTCCGGTCCAGCGATACGTTCGTTCAATAACCGCGTTCACCGACCTACTGTCTGCTCGCTCTGAGCGGTGACGGTTGAACGCGTCGCGTCGAGAACCGAGGCCCCGTATCACGGGATCAGCGCAACCAGGCGCCCGAGCGGACACGCCAGACGACGGCGCCGAGCCGGGCGACCATGAACAGCAGCAGGCCCGTCCAGATGCCCGCGAGTCCCCAGTCGAAGGCGTACGACAGCCAGATCATCGGCAGGAACGCGCCGAGCGCGCCCGCGAGCGTCGCCGTGCGGAGGAAGGCCGCGTCACCGCTGCCGAGAAGGACGCCGTCGAGTGCGAACACGACACCGGCGATCGGCAGCATGACGACGAAGAACCACCACGGGACGACGATCGCGTCGAGCACGCCCCGATCCGAGGTGAAGATCCGCGGCAGCACGCCTGCCCCGGCTGCCAGCACGATCGCGACGACGACGGACACGGCCGCCGACACCTTCGTGACGTGGGCGGACGTACGCCGCGCATCGTCGAACAGCTTCGCACCGAGGGCGGCCCCGACGAGCTGCTGGGCCGCGATGGCGAGCGAGTCGAGCAGGAGCGATGTGAACTCCCACAACTGCAGCACCACCTGGTGCGCGGCGACCTGGGCGACGCCGAACCGGGCGGCGACGGCGGCGGCGGACACGAAACAGATCTGGAACGACAGGCTCCGGACTATGAGGTCCCGGCCCATCCGCAGTTGGGCCCCGATCACCGGACCGACGGGCGCGAGTCTGCCCGCGGCCTCACGGACCAGCCGCAGACCGAACAGCGCGCCGGTGATGGACTCGCCGACGACGTTCGCGACCGCGCTGCCCTCCAGGCCGAGACGCGGCATGCCCGCGACGCCGTGGACGAGCCCGACGCACAGGACGGCCCCGACCGACAGGCCTACGACGACGTAGATCACCGGCCTGCGCGTCTCCTGGACACCGCGCATCCAGCCGTTGCCCGCCATCGACACGAGGATCAACGGAACGCCGAACACCGCGATCCGCAGCCACCGGGCCGCATCCGCCGCGACGACGTCATCGGGCACAAGCGCACCGGTCACCCAGGGCGCCGCGAACCACGTCGCGGCGACGATCACCGCCCCGACGCCGAGGGCTATCCACGTCGCCTGGACCCCCTCGTCGACGGCACGGTCACGATCGCCCGCACCGAATGCGCGCGCCGACCGGGCCGTGGTCCCGTACGAGAGGAACGTCAACTGGGTGGAGACCACCGCGAGGACGAGCGTCGCCACGGCGAGCGCCGCCAGCTCATGGGCGCCGAGCCGTCCGACGACGGCGAGGTCGAGCATGAGGTAGAGCGGCGGCGCCACCAGCACGACGAGCGCCGACGCGGCCAGACGCAGCATCGGCGACTACAGCTGAGCGCGCAGCCGGGCGACGACCTCGTCGGCCGTACCGGTGTCGGAGTAGCCCGACGCGCGGGTGTGACCCCCGCCGCCGAGGGCGCGGGCGATCGGAACCAGGTCGACCTCGCCCTTGCTGCGCAGGGACACCGTCCACGAACCGGGTGCCGCCTCCTTGAACACGGCGGCGACCTCGGCCTCGCGCGCTGTCCGCACGATGTCGATGACGCTCTCCGACTCGTCCCAGTTCATGTCGGCCATCTGGTCGGCACCGACGCACGCGAACACCAACCCGCGGCCTCCGCAGGCCGACTCGTCGAGCTCCGACGATCCGAGCACCTGCGAGACCATCTGCAGCCACGCGTACGGGTGCGAGTCGAGCAGCACTCGACTCCACTTGCCGCCGTCGACGCCGGCCTCGAGCAAGCGGGCCGCGACCTGGAACGACGCCGGTCGGGCCCATTTGAACGAGCCGGTGTCCGTCACCAGACCCGCGTACAGGCAGGTCGCGATGTCGGCGGTGAGTTCGACGCCCAGTTCGTCGAGGACCTGCAGGACCAGCACCGCGGTGCAGTCCGACTCGGCGTCGATGAAGTCGAGGTCGCCGAAACCGGGGTTCGACACGTGATGGTCGATGCACACGGTGGTGTCGGCCGCCGTGAAGACCTGCTCGTAGTCGCCGAGACGACTGGCCGTCGCCGCGTCGACCGCGACCGCGACCTCGCCGGGGCGCGGCGCGGTCAACGGTGCGAGCAGGCCGACGCCAGGGAGCTCACGAAGAGTCCCCGGCAAGTCCTCCGGTCCGGAGAACCCGCAGCGCACGGCGATGCCGAGCGATGCGAGTCCCAAACCGAGGCCGAGAGCACTGCCGATGGTGTCGGGATCGGGCCGGACGTGACTGATGATCACGACCGACTCCGCATCCCGCAGTGCGGACGCCACCGCGCCGGGCGACGCCCGGTTCACGACTCCCCAGACGACGAGTCTTCGTCGTGCCGGTACGGATCGCTGTCACCCGCCGGGCTCGCGTCGCGCGCGACACGGGCGACCGACTCGTCCTGGGCGCGGGCCCTGGCGAGCAGTTCGTCCATCGCCCGGGTCGCGTCCGGCACCGTGTCGAGCTCGAACCGCAGCGTCGGCGTGAACCGGACACCGGTCCCCGCGCCCACCATGGAGCGCAGGGAGCCGGTGGCCGCGGCCAGACCGGCCTGTGCCTCGGCGATGTCGGGCTCGGCGTCGACCGCGGCTCCCATCACCGTGTAGAACACCGTGGCGTCGTGCAGATCGCCGGTGACCCGGCAGTCCGTGATCGTCACGTGTGCCAGCCGGGGATCCTTGATCTCCGTGCCGATGGCGGACGCCACGATGGTGGTGATCCGCTTGGCGAGCCGTGCGGCTCGTGCATGATCGACCATCAGTCGCGCGCCTTCTCCACCATCTCGTACGTCTCGATGATGTCGCCGACCTTGATGTCGCTGTAGGTCAGCGTCAGACCGCATTCGAAGCCTTCGCGGACCTCGGTCACATCGTCCTTCTCACGCTTGAGCGAGCTCACCGTTAGGTTCTCGGCCACGACATTGTTGTCGCGGAGAAGGCGTGCCTTCGCGTTGCGACGGACGATGCCCGACTGAACCATGCAGCCTGCGATGTTGCCGACCTTGGACGACTTGAAGATCGCGCGGATCTCGGTGCGGCCGAGTTCGACCTCTTCGTAGATCGGCTTGAGCATGCCCTTGAGCGCCGCTTCGATCTCGTCGATCGCCTTGTAGATGATCGAGTAGTAGCGGATCTCGACGCCCTCGCGGTTCGCCAGCTCCGTCGCCTTGCCTTCGGCACGGACGTTGAAGCCGATGATGATCGCGTCCGAGGCCGCCGCCAGGTTGACGTTGGTCTCGGTGACACCGCCGACGCCGCGGTCGATGACGCGCAGCGACACCTCGTCGTCGATCTCGATGCCGAGGAGCGCCTCTTCGAGGGCCTCGACGGTACCCGAGTTGTCGCCCTTCAGGATCAGGTTGAGCTGGCTGGTCTCCTTGAGAGCCGAGTCCAGGTCTTCCAGGCTGATGCGCTTGCGGCTGCGGGCCGCGAGCGCGTTGCGCTTGCGGGCCGCACGGCGGTCGGCGATCTGGCGTGCGATGCGGTCCTCTTCGACGACGAGGACGTTGTCGCCCGCTCCCGGCACCGACGTGAAGCCGATGACCTGGACCGGACGCGACGGGTACGCCTCGTCGACGTCGTCGCCGTGCTCGTCGACCATGCGACGGACACGTCCGTAGGCGTCGCCCGCGACGACCGAGTCGCCGACGCGGAGCGTGCCGCGCTGGATGAGCACCGTGGCGACCGGGCCGCGACCGCGGTCCAGGTGCGCTTCGATGGCGACACCCTGTGCGTCCATGTCCGGGTTGGCACGCAGATCGAGCGAGGCGTCCGCCGTCAGCAGGACGGCTTCGAGCAGCGCGTCGATGTTCTCGCCCTGCTTGGCCGAGATGTCGACGAACATGGTCTCGCCGCCGTACTCCTCGGGCACGAGGCCGTACTCGGTGAGCTGACCGCGGATCTTCTGCGGGTCGGCGCCTTCCTTGTCGATCTTGTTGACAGCGACCACGATCGGCACGTCGGCCGCCTGCGCGTGGTTCACGGCCTCCACCGTCTGCGGCATGACGCCGTCGTCGGCCGCGACCACGAGGATCGCGATGTCGGTGGCCTTCGCACCACGGGCACGCATGGCGGTGAACGCCTCGTGACCGGGGGTGTCGATGAACGTGATCAGACGATCCTCGTCGTTCAGGTGAGTGTTCACCTGGTACGCGCCGATGTGCTGCGTGATGCCG
Organism: Gordonia spumicola; assembly: GCF_009932475.1. Lineage (GTDB taxonomy): Bacteria > Actinomycetota > Actinomycetes > Mycobacteriales > Mycobacteriaceae > Gordonia > Gordonia spumicola. The sequence continues at coordinate 731,543 of NZ_BJOV01000005.1, read as the reverse complement.
CCGGCCTCGGCCGCACCGACGTTCGCCTTGCGGATCGAGTCGAGCAGTCGCGTCTTGCCGTGGTCGACGTGACCCATGACGGTGACCACCGGCGGACGGTGCTGCAGATCGTCCTCGCCGCCTTCGTCCTCGCCGTAGGTGAGGTCGAACTTCTCGAGGAGTTCGCGGTCCTCGTCCTCCGGGCTGACGACCTGGACGACGTAGTTCATCTCGCCGCCGAGCAGCTCCAGCGTCTCGTCGTTCACCGACTCGGTGGCCGTGACCATCTCGCCGAGGTTGAACAGGGCCTGGACCAGCGACGCCGGATTGGCGTTGATCTTCTCGGCGAAGTCGGACAGCGACGCGCCGCGAGCGAGGCGGATGACGTCGCCGTTGCCGTGCGGCAACCGGACGCCGCCGACCTCGGGTGCGCGCATCGAGTCGTACTCTTGCCGCTTCTGACGCTTCGACTTGCGTCCACGACGAGGTGCGCCGCCGGGACGACCGAAGGCGCCTGCTGCGCCGCCGCGTCCACGACCGCCGCCGCCACCGCCGCCGGGACGACCGCGGAAGCCGCCCGCGGGTGCGCCACCGGCGCCCGGAGCGCCTCCGCCGCCGCCTGCTCCGCCGCGGTAGCCGCCGCCACCGCCGCCCGCGCGTCCGCCCGGACCGCCACGGCCGCCGGGCCGAGCGTCAGGACGTGCCGCACGCTGCGGCATTGCGCCGGGCGACGGACGAGGAGGCATGTTGCCGGGGTTGGGACGAGGGCCGCCTGCGCCTGCCGGCGGACGGGGACCGCCCTGACCTGCCGCAGGACGTCCACCCGCGGCGCCGGGACGTCCGCCACCCGGACGAGGTCCGGCCTGGCCCGGACCCGGGCGGGGTCCGCCCTGGGGACGGGGTGCGGGCGACGGGGCCGACGAGAACGGATTGTTGCCGACGCGCGGGGCGCGCGGACCGGGCCGGGGACCCGGGCGGGGTCCGGCGGGCTTCGGTCCCGGAGCCGCGGGCGCCTGCGCCGCGGCCGCGGGGGCCTGCGGAGTCGCGGGCTTGGGCGCGGGGGTCGGGGCGGGGCCCGGACGAGGTCCGGGCGCTGCCGGACGCGGCGCGGGAGCCGCCGGGGCCGGAGCGGGGGCGGGGGTCGCCGCTGCTGCCGGGGTCGGCTTGGGTGCTCCGGGCTTCGGACCGGGGACGCCCGGCTTCGGTGCGCCGGGCTTCGCTGCTCCCGGCTTGGCCGCCGAGGGCTTGGGGGACGCCTTGGGGGCGTCGCCTCCGGCGGAACCGCCGGAGAATGATTCGCGGAGTCGACGGGCCACGGGGGCCTCAACGGTCGACGACGCGGACTTGACGAACTCGCCCTGCTCCTTCAGACGCTCCAGCACTGCCTTGCTGGTGACGCCGATCTCTTTGGCCAGTTCGTGAACGCGGGCCTTGCCTGCCACTGCTCTCCTCACTTGGAGGTCGAGCGGGCTTCCCGCTACGACCTCGGTTTAATCGTGCAACGTGCTCATCGTGGAGACTTCACGGTGTGCTCATGGTTCTCTGCTACCTGTCCTGATCCCCTGCGGGATCTTCTGGCGTGATCTCGCCGATCAGATCGGCGAGGTCCTGCTGGGTCACGGTGAGACCGCGGTCCCGTAGCGCCGGCCCGAAGGCGCGTCGCCGCAGCGCGGCCGACACACAGTCGGGGTCGCGATGCAGCCAGGCGCCACGTCCCGGCATGCTCCCCGCGGTGTCGACCACCACGCTGCTCGGCTGATCGTCCGCGCGCCGCGCGACCACCCGCACCAGGTCTGGAGCGTTGTCGCGACGACGGCATCCGATGCACGTCCGAACCGGCACGGTCGACGTTCGAGGAGCCACAGGTCAGTCTAGCTCATCGGAGGCGTTCGGCGTCACCGCATTGTCGTCCGCCGCGCCGGGTGTGACGTCGCCCTCAGTCTGGCGGGGTCCGCCGTCGCCGGTGTCGGAGCGGATGTCGATGCGCCAGCCGGTCAGACGCGCGGCGAGACGCGCGTTCTGGCCTTCCTTGCCGATCGCGAGAGACAGCTGGTAGTCGGGCACGATCACGCGCGCGGCGTTCGTCTCGGCGTCGACGACGGTCACCGACAGCACCTTCGCGGGCGACAGCGCGTTGCCGACGAAGACGGCCGGATCGGTCGCGAAGTCGATGATGTCGATCTTCTCACCCGACAGCTCGCTCATCACGTTGCGGACGCGCTGACCCATCGGTCCGATGCAGGCGCCCTTGGCGTTCAGTCCGTTGACGCCGGTGTGGACGGCGATCTTCGACCGGTGTCCGGCCTCCCGGGCGACGGCGACGATCTCGACCGAGCCGTCCTCGATCTCGGGGACCTCGAGGGAGAACAGCTTCCGGACGAGGTTCGGGTGGGTGCGCGACAGGGTGATCTGCGGGCCGCGCATACCGCGCGAGACGCCGACGACGTAGCACTTGATCCGGTCGCCGTGCTTGTACTGCTCACCCGGGACCTGCTCGACAGGCGGGATGATGCCCTCGGTGGCGTTCGCATCAGATCCGATCTGAACCACCACGATGCCCTTGGCGTTGAGGCGGGCGTCGGCCTGGACCACACCGCCGACGACCTCGCCTTCGTGGGCGGCGAGCTCGCCGTAGTTCTTCTCGTTCTCGGCGTCGCGCAGACGCTGCAGGATCACCTGGCGGGCCGTGGTCGCGGCGATGCGCCCGAAGCCCTCGGGCGTGTCGTCCCACTCGTGGACGACGGCTCCGGTCTCGTCGACCTCCTGCGCCATCACTCGGACGGCTCCGCTCTTGCGGTCGACGTCGATGCGCGCGTGCGGCGCGAATCCGTCGGTGTGCCGATACGCGGTCAACAGCGCCGATTCGATGGCGGTGATGACGGTGTCGATCGACACGCCCTTGTCTGCTTCGATCAGGCGCAGCGCACTGATGTCGATATGCATTGGCGACTCCTATTCGCTTGTCGGGTTGAGTTGTCTGTTCAGTTGTCGTACGTGGTCAGTCGTCGGCGCGCTCGCGGCGGCGGGCGATCTCCACGTCGTCGAGTCCGCACGCGCGCAGCTCGGCCTCGCCTGGACGCCGGAAGTCGACGTCGACCACCGCTCGGGTCACCGTGTCGAGCGGCACCTGAACGGTGGACAGGCGTCCCTTGTCGGCCTTGACCAGGGTGAGCACTCCGTCGGCGATCCGCCCGATGCGGGCCACGGTGTCGTGATCGGAGCCGTCCGCCGTGTACTGGATCTTGACGCTGCGGCCGGCGGACCGTCGCCAGTGCCTTTCCAGAGTCAGCGGTCGCCCGACGCCCGGAGTCGTGACTTCGAGGTCGTACGGCTGCTCCCCGAGGACGTTCGCCGCGTCGAGCGCCTCGTCGAGCGACCGGCTGAGGTCGGCGAGCGCGTCGAGGCTTGCTCCGCCGTCACGATCGACGACGATCCGCACGTCGCGCCGTCCGGGCGGCGTGAGGAGTGCGACCTCTTCGAGGTCGTATCCGGCCGCGGTGAGAACCGGTTCGACGACGGCTCCGATCTTCTCGGTCTTGTCGCCGCTCATCGTGTCCTCACCTCGCGTGTCCTGGGCCTTTCGGCACGGTCGGCACCCACTGTACGTGCGGCGCCGGGCCGAAACCGGGCCTGCTGAGTGTAGTCCATCCGCGCGACTGGCAGAATTTGAGAACGTGACTGCCCACTCTCCGATTTCCGCTCCATCCCGCCGAGCCGTGCTGCGCGGCGCAGCCGCGGTACCGGTCGTGATCGCCGTCGGGGCCGCGGTCACCGCGTGCGGTCCGACCGTCGACGAGCAGCGCACCCTCGCCGAACTGCTGGTCCGGCACGCGCAGGCCGCGGTCCGGCAACAGAAGGCCGCGCAGTCCCTCGCCCCACGCGTCACCGAATACACCGCGGCGCTCGGCGTCCTCGCCGAACAACGCGGCAAGCATGCGCAGGCGCTGCGTGACGAAGTGAACAGACTGCACTCGTCGTCCGCCGCCCAGATCGACGATCCGGGCCCGGCCATCACGACGCTCGACGCGCTGCGGACCGCGGTCACCACATCGACGAAGGCCGCCGCGACGGACGCCGTCGACGGCAGCGGATTCAGCGCGGGCCTGCTCGCGTCCGTGTCCGCCTCGTGCCGCACTCTCACGGAGGTTCAGCTCGCATGACCCAGATGGACGCCCTGACCACCGCCGCCGACACCGAGAACACGGCGATCTTCGTCTACGGCCTCGCCACCGCCTTCGTCGGCGGTGACGACCGCATCGCCATCGGCGAGTACATCGCGGCGCACCGGGTGCGTCGCGACGCGGTCAACGCCGCGATCGTCGCCGCGGGCGGATCCGAACGCACCCCGGCCGCGGGCTACACGCTGCCCGCCGACGTCACTGACGGCCCGTCGGCCGCCAAGGCGCTCCTGCTGGCGGAGAACACGTGCGCCTCCGCGTACCGGGCCCTCGTCGAGCAGGCCGACGACCCGACGGTCCGACGGCTCGGCGTGGACGGTCTCACCGACTGCGCGCTGCGCATCGCGCACTGGCGGGCGTCGACGGGACTCACCCCGACGACGGTCCCCTTCCCCGGCGCGTAACGTTCCCCGATCCGCACGATCGCCGGCTGCGCGCCGAGGAAATCGATGGAATCGGGGAACCTTAGGCGGGACTAGCCGCGCACCGCGGCGATCACCGCGTCGGTGGCGCCGTCGACCGGCGCTTCGACGGATTCGCCGGTGAAGCGGTCGCGGATCTCGACGGTGCCGTTGGCCCAACCGCGGCCGACGACGACCACGACCGGCATGCCGAGCAGCTCCGAGTCCTTGAACTTGACTCCGGGCGACGCCTTGCGGTCGTCGAGCAGCACCGACAGTCCGGCCGCGTCGAGCGCGTCGGCGAGTTCGGACGCGCCGGCCACCGCAGCCTCGTCCTTGTTCGCGATGACGAGGTGGACGTCGAAGGGCGCCACCTCGCGCGGCCAGCGCAGGCCCTTGTCGTCGTGCATCTGCTCGGCGAGCACTGCGACCATGCGCGAGACGCCGAGGCCGTAGGAGCCCATCGTGACGCGCACCGGCTTGCCGTTCTCGCCGAGCACGTCGAGACCGAAGGCGTCGGCGTACTTGCGGCCCAGCTGGAAGATGTGACCGATCTCGATGCCCTTGGCCGAGGTCAAGACGCCGTTGCCGTCGGGCGACGGATCGCCGTCGCGGACCGATGCGGCCTCGATGACGCCGTCCGGGGTGAAATCGCGTCCGACGACGAGGTCCACGTAGTGCTTGCCCTTGACGTCTGCACCGGTGATCCACGACGTGCCGTCGACGACGCGCGGGTCGACGAGGTAGGTGAATTCGGCGCCCTGCACGCCCTTCGGGCCGATGTAGCCCTTGACCAGGGCGGGGTTCGCGGCGAAGTCGGCGTCGTCGAGCAGTTCCACCTCGGCGGGCTCCACGGACGCCTCGAGACGCTTGAAGTCCACTTCCCTGTCACCGGGGACGCCGACCGCGGTGATCTCCCAGTCGCCGCCGGGCTTGCGGATCTTCACCATCACGTTCTTGAGGGTGTCGGCCGCGGTGTACGCCGTGTTCCCACCTCGAGGGGGAAGGGAGGCGTTCGCCCAGTCCACGAGGGTGTCGATGGTCGGGGTGTCACCGGTCTCGTGGACGACGGCGGCGGGCAGCCCGTCGAACGGGAGCGCGTCGGGGACGGTCGTCGTGACGGCTTCGACGTTGGCGGCGTAGTCCGACTCGGTACTGCGGACGAACGTGTCCTCGCCGACCTCGCAGACGGCGAGGAACTCTTCGGACCGGCTGCCGCCCATCGCCCCGGCCGTGGCCTTGACGATCACGTAGTCGACGCCGAGGCGATCGAAGATGCGCTGGTAGGCGGCGCGATGCTTGTCGTAGGACGCCTGCAGGCCCGCGTCGTCGAGGTCGAAGGAGTACGAGTCCTTCATCACGAACTCGCGCCCGCGGAGGATGCCCGCACGGGGACGCTCCTCGTCGCGGTACTTGGTCTGCACCTGGTACAGGATCACGGGGAGGTCCTTGTACGAGCTGTACTCGCCCTTCACCAGCTGGGTGAAGATCTCCTCGTGCGTGGGTCCGAGGAGCATCTCGGCGCCCTTGCGGTCCTTGAGGCGGAAGAGATTGGGGCCGTACTCGGTCCACCGATTGGTCGCCTCGTACGGATCGCGCGGCAGGAGTGCGGGCAGCAGGATCTCCTGTGCCCCCATGGCGTCCATCTCCTCGCGGACGATCTGCTCGACGTGCCGGAACACCCGCAGGCCGAGCGGCAACCACGAGTAGACGCCCGGCGCGGTGCGGCGGACGTAGCCCGCGCGGACGAGCAGCTTGTGGCTCGGAACCTCGGCGTCGGCGGGGTCGTCGCGGAGGGTGCGGAGGAACAGGGTCGACATGCGCGTGATCACGGTGAACAGCCTAGTCGGGAAGCACGCCAGTAGAGTTGTCGGGTGCTCGTGATCCTGCCTCCCTCGGAGACCAAGTCGGACGGCGGGACGGCGGCCCCACTCGACCTCGACTCGCTGTCGCTGCCCGCCCTCACCGACGTCCGCCGTGTGCTCGCCGACGCGCTCGTCGACCTGTCGGCCGATCTGGACGGTTCGCGGGCCGCTCTCGGTCTCGGCGCGAGCGACGCCGCCCTCGCCGAAGTGTCGCGCAACGCCGAGCTGTTCACATCGCCGACGCGGACCGCGATCACCCGGTACACCGGCGTCCTGTACGACGCACTCGACTATCGCGGCATGACGCGAGCGTCGAAGACCAAGGCCGCGGACCGGCTGATGATCGGTTCGGCCCTGTTCGGTGTGGTGTCGGCCGCGGACATGATTCCCGCGTACCGGCTGTCCGGCGGGTCCAAGCTCCCCGGATTCGGGACCCTCGGCTCCCTCTGGAAGCCGGTCCTGTCCCCCGCTCTCGACGCGGTCGACGACTTCGTGGTCGATCTCCGGTCCGGCGTCTATCAGAAGCTCGGGCCCGTGGCGGGCGCGGTCACCGCCACAGTCGTCACCGAGTACCCGAACGGCACGCGCAAAGTGGTCAGCCACTTCAACAAGCACTACAAGGGCCTCGTCGCACACGAACTCGTCCGCACGCGCCGGAACGTCCGCGACATCAACGGTCTGGCCGCCGTGCTGTCCGACGCCGGTCAACGGGTGGAGGTGACCTCGCCCGTCGAGATCACCGTCGTCACCGAGGGCTGACACGGTTCAGGGGCGAATCGATGTCACCCGACGACACCGATCCGCACCTTAAGCGACGGGTGGTCAGTCGTCGTCGACGGCGGCAAGCTGCGCCTTCTGCGCCCGGATTCGCCCGTAGCCGTAGGCGGCGGCCATGCCGATGACGCCCGTGATCAGCCCGATCAGCATGCGCAGATCGCCGGACCCGGAGCCCGCGTCTGCGGAGATCCGGTAGATCCAGCCGTTGAGAGCCGTGACCGCGAGCGCACCGAACACAAGCGGGACGACGATCGTGGTGAAACCGGATTCCGGAAGCGGTTCGATGCCTGCGCGTCGCCGGTACGCCTGCCACAGCGACATCACGATCACCGCCAGTCCGACGAGCACCGCGGTGATCGCCGGGTGCACGAACCACGCCGCGATCGCCGCCACCAGCAGGAGGGCCCCGGACACGCAGGCGGCGATGCGAGCGTTCACGGCGTCACCGCGCGGTCGGCGTCCGTGAAGCCGGCCACCGGCCCGATCACCGCGATCGCGGGCGCGATCAGCTCATGGTCGCGGGCGGCCTCGGCGGCATGCTCCAGATCGGTGCGGATGAGCCGTTGGTCCGGGCGCGAGGCGTTCTCGATGAACGCCACGGGAGTGTCGGACGGCCGTCCCCCGCTCAACAGCGCCGTGGCGAAGGCGTCGATCCGTTTGACCGCCATCATCAGCACGATCGTCCCGCGCAGCTGCGCCAGCGCCTCCCAGTTGGTCAGCGAGTCCGGATGGTCGGGCGCGACATGACCGGAGACGACGACGAACTCGTGTGTCACCCCGCGATGGGTCACCGGGATCCCGGCCAGCCCCGGTGCCGAGATCGGGCTCGCCACGCCGGGCACCACCGTGACCGGGACACCGGCCTCGACGCAGGCCTGCAGTTCCTCGAAGCCGCGGCCGTACACGTACGGGTCGCCGCCCTTGAGGCGTACGACGAACTTGCCCGCCTTCGCCCGGTCGACGAGTATCTCGTTGATCTGCTCCTGCCGCATCGCCCGTCCGTAGGGGACTTTCGCCGCGTCGACGATCTCGACCTGCGGACCCAACTCGTCCAGGAGCGCGACCGGCGCGAGACGATCGGCGACCACGACGTCGGCCTCCGCCAAGAGCCTGCGGCCACGCACGGTGATCATGTCCGCGGCTCCGGGCCCGCCGCCGACGAGCGCGACACCCGGTGCATGGCGGGCTCCATCGTCCACGGTCAACGACGTCCCGTCGGCGAACGCCGCCGTGATCGCGGCACGCGCGGCCGCCGACCGACGATGGTCACCGCCCGCGAGGACTCCGAACTGCAGATCTCGGTGATGACCCGACGCGGGCGTCACCGCGGTGCCCGCGGCGCCGTCGTCGGCCCGCACGCAGAACACGCGCGACGCGCTCGCCTCCTCCACGATCGCGGCGTTCACCTCCGGGTCGTCGGTGCATGCGAGCACGTACCAGGCTCCATCGAGGTCGCCGGGCGCGTACGCGCGACGGTGCACCGTGACGGCCGGTTCGGATTCGACGGTCGGCCTCGGGTCGACGGCGATCACGTGCACGTCCGCGCCCGCGGCCAGCAGATTCGGCAGCCGGCGCTGCGCTACGCTTCCGCCTCCGACGACGACGACGCGCCGACCTCGAAGGTCCAGTCCGGCAAGGTAATGAGCGTGCCCCATGGGTGACGATCCTATCCGCGTCTCGACTGCGCTCGACGGGCGGGAACGACTGCGCTCGACGGGCGGGAAGGACCCGGCTCGACGGGCCGACGGTCAGCGTGCGGCTCGGGCGAGGGCGCGAGCGCGGGACTCCTCGAACTTCGTCACCTTCACGTCCATCTGGGCGAGGAAGTCGGCGAGGCGCTCGCGGTACATCTGCCCCGTGGGACCGAAGTCGTCGCGGTCGAAGATCCGCCACTTGCGCAGCACCGGCATCACCACCTCGTTCATGTGCTGGGGCAGGTCGTAGATTCCGCCCTTCGCGATGAGGACGGCGTTGCGGCGGAAGTTCGGCATCGTCGATCCGGGCATCGCGAAATTGGACACGATCGTGTAGATCGCCTCCATCGCCTCGTCGGGCACCACGTCGAGCGCCGCCGACACGATGTTCCGGTAGAAGATCATGTGCAGGTTCTCGTCGGCGGCCACTCGCTGGAGCATGCGGTCCGCGATCGGATCGCCGCACGCCTTGCCGGTGTTCTTGTGGCTCACCCGGGTCGCGAGCTCCTGGAACGACACGTAGGCGACCGCGTACAGCATGTCGAAACTGTGGTCGCGCTGACCGTCGTCGTCGGGCAGCGGGTTGTAGCCGCCGGTCATGTGCTCCATGCGCAGCGTCTCGAGCTCCACGGGGTCGACGCCGCGGGTCACGACGAGGTAGTCGCGCATCACGATCGAGTGCCGCGCCTCCTCCGCCGTCCAGCGACCCACCCAGAAGCCCCACGCGTCGTCGAGGGTGAAGTTGTCGGCGATCACACGGTGATACGACGGCAGGTTGTCCTCGGTGAGCAGATTGGTGATCATCGCCGCCTTCGCCGTCTCCGACAACGACGACTGCTCGGGGTCCCAGTCGACACCGCCGAGCGCCGCGAAGTTCCGTCCGTCGTCCCACGGGACGTAGTCGTGCGGATGCCAGTCGCGGGTCAGCTTCATGTGCCGTTCCACCTCCCGCTCGCAGTCGGGCAGGAGTTCGCGGAGCAGATCCGAACCGGTCATCGGCGAGCCGATCAGTGCAGTCATGCCATCAACCCTGACGACCGGCCACCACGATGTCCGGAGTCGAAAGTCCCGTCTGCCCAGGGCCCCGAGTCCACTTCCCACCTGCGGTAACGTGATCTCATGACCGCTGATCCCGCACGCCGTCACGTCCGAGTGTTCCTCGTCGACGACCATGAACTGGTTCGTCGAGGACTGCGCGACCTGCTCGGCACCGCCGACGACCTCGACGTGATCGGCGAGGCCGCCACCGTCGGCGAGGCTCGAGTGGGCATCGCGTCCACCGAACCCGACGTGGTGGTCCTCGACGTCCGCCTGCCCGACGGGAACGGGGTGGAACTGTGCCGCGACGTCCGCGCCGAGAACCCGACCGTCCGGTGCCTGATGCTCACCAGCTACGCCGACGACGACGCCCTGCTGGCCGCGGTCCTCGCCGGAGCCTCCGGTTTTGTCCTCAAACAGATCCTGGGCCACAACCTCATCGAGGCGGTCCGCACTGTCGGGCGCGGCGGCTCGCTGCTCGACCCGAAGAGCACCGGGGCACTTCTCGCCCGGCTCCGCAACGGCAGTCCGTCCGACCCGCTCGCCGAGCTGACCTCGCAGGAGCGAGAGGTCTTCACCCTCATCGGCGAGGGGCTGACCAACCGACAGATCGCCGACCGCATGTTCCTCGCCGAGAAGACGATCAAGAACTACGTGTCGCGGATCCTGTCCAAACTCGACATGCAGCGGCGGACGCAGGTCGCGGTCCTCGCGACGGAGCTGCGCGGCCGTGGACGCTGACGCCGACACTCCACGGGACGAGCGGGACGCGCAGGACAGGCCGGACGTCAGCGTCCGTCTCGGGACGACGGCGGCCGTCGTCGTCCTGTTCCTGGTGCTCCGGCTGCTCGCCGTCGCGCACTGGGACTGGCACGTGGTGGCCGCGATCGCCGACACGTTCGACTTCTCCGACGCCTTCCCCATCGCCTTCGGCACCGTGGTCGGTCAGCCGCTGCTGACCGGGATCCTCATCGCGGTGCTGCTCCCCCTCGTCCTGATGCGCGTCCTGTGGCCGATGGACAAGCACCGCGGGACCATCACGGTGTCGAGCGTGCTCGGATCGGTGACGCTCATCACGATGGCGATCTCGATGACCGTGACGTTCGGCAACCCGTGGACGGTCGTCGGAGCGGCCGCGGTGGGAGCCGCCGTGATCGGCATGCGCCTGTGGTGGCGGACCGGCGTGGTACACGACACTCTGCTCCGGCTGAGTCGACGTGTCGGCGTGCTCACCGCCACCGGCCTGCTCATCCTCGCAGCAGTCAACGACGTCCCGTGGATGGGCGAGGAACGCATCCACACCGACACCGGTGTCGTCGAGGGATACGTCCTCGACGCGCAGCCGGGCTTCCTGCACGTCCTGACCCACGATCGCGAGGTCGTCATCATCCCGGACGCCGACGTGCACTCCCGCGAACTCGTCGACTAGGGCACGTCCAGCGGAACTGACCAGGTCAGGACGGTGCCGCTGCCCTCGGCCGACCGTTCGGTGAACGTCCCTCCGCATTCGGCCGCTCGACGGGCCAGATTCCTCAGCCCCGACCGCCTGATGTCTGCGGGGATCCCGACGCCGTCGTCGGACACCTCGACGAGGAGGTCATCGGACGCCACGATCCGCACTCCGATGCGGTCCGCGTCCGCATGCCGCAACGCGTTCGACAGCCCCTCGCGCAGGACCGCTTCGATGTGCGGCGACAGGCGGTCCGGGACGATCGTGTCGACGGGACCGGAGAAGGCGACGCTCGGCGTGACCGGCGCGTGGGCCGCGAGTTCGGCGACGACATCGAGAACCCGGCGGCGCAGGGTCCGCTCGCCCGCGTGGCCCGGGACACTGTGGAGGTCGAAGATCGACGTCCGGATCTGCGCGATCGTCGCGTCGAGATCGGTGATCGCCTGCTCCATCCGGCGGTCGACCTCGTCCGGCCGCGCCTTCATGGTCTGCATGGACATGCCGATCGCGAAGAGCCGCTGGATCACCAGATCGTGCAGGTCGCGGGCGATGCGGTGACGGTCCTCGAGGACTTCGAGGTCGCGCGCCAACTCCTGCTGATCGGCGTAGGCGATCGAGAGCGACGCGACTCGCGCCACGCCCGCAAGGCCCGCCTCCTCCTCCGCGGTCCACGGCCGTCGGTCCGGATGAGTGACGACGATGGCCCGGAACTGCCCCGGCGGGCCCTGGATGGGCCTGATCGTCACCCACCGGGCGCCGTTCCGCAGCCACGCGTGCTCGCCGTCGACGCGCGCCACCGCCAACTGGTTGTGGCGTGAGCCGAGGGTCTCGGCGAGATCGGCGACGTCCACCCGATCCCCGGTGTGGGCGTTCAACTCGGTGCCCGTGACGACGTACACGTCGGACGCCCGCGTCAGGGATGCGACGTCGTCGCAGACGGCCGCGAGCGTGTCCGCGAGCGAGATGCCTCGCATCGACTCGCTGCCGCGGTCGGCGACCGCCTGCATCCAACGCAGCCGGGTCTGCGCGCTCTCGAACGAACGCGCGTTGTCGACGGCGATGCCCGCCGCCACGGCCAGCACCCCGACGATCTTCTCGTCCAGCTCGGTGAACTGCGGCGCGCCCTGCTTCTCGGTGAGGTAGATGCTGCCGAACAGTTCGCCGCGCACGATGATCGGCGCCCCGAGGAAGGTGTCCATCGGCGGATGGTTCGGCGGGAAGCCGACCGACGACGGGTGGTCCGACAGCCGTTCGATGCGGAGCACTTCGGGGTGGTGGAGCAGTTCGCCGAGGACTCCGCGTCCGACGGGGAGTCGGCCCATCGTCGCCCTGACCTCGGGGCCGATGCCGGTGTACACGAACGCCTGGAGACTGAGTTCGGGCCCGCGGACGCCCAGTGCACAGTAGCGGGCGTCCAAGACGCCCGCGGCCACGTCGACGATCCGCTGCAACGCCTGGTCGAGTTCGAGGCCCTGGCCGACCAGCAGCACGGCTTCGAGGACGTCGCGCAGGGCGGTCGGATCGTCGCCGTCTTTGGCGGCGAGCGCGTCGACGGCGGCCTTCACCTCGCGCAGACTCATCGGAAGTCTCCCGCTGCCGCCACGAAGCGGCCCACGGCGTCCGGCGACCCGGCCGGGTGGACGTGCAGGTAGGAGGCGTGGACACCGCGGTCGACGACGCCGTCCACCGCGTTGCCGTCCGCGCCACGCCATGCCCAGGCCGGCGTCCGCTCGGACCGGTAGGCGACGGTGCTGCGGTGGAACTCGTGTCCGGTGACCCGTTCTCCCGCGCGGTAGAGAACGCTGTCGGCGACCGCCACCGCGTCCCGGTAGCCGAGGGTCAGGCGCGGCCCGAACGCTCCGTCGGCGTCGACCGCCCCGACCATCGGATGCCCGTCGAGCATCGCCGACAGGTACAACAGGCCCGCGCATTCGGCGTGGACCGGTCCGCCGGCGGCGGTGTGCGCCGCCAGGTCGGCGCGCAACTCGACGTTGGCCGCGAGGTCGACGGCGTGCTCCTCGGGGAATCCGCCGCCGATCACGACGCCCGCGGCCCCGTCGGGAAGTCGGTCGTGCAGGGGATCGAAGGGGACGACGTCGGCGCCCGCTGCGGCCAGCAGTTCGGGGTGTTCGGCATAGCCGAACGTGAAGGCCGCCCCCTGAGCCACGGCGATCACCGGTCGGGATCGGCGTCGGTACGCACCGACCTCGTCGGCGGCCGACCACGGTGCGGCGGCCGTGCCGACGGCGGTCGCGGCCAGGCGGGTGATCGCGGCCACGTCGAGTCCCGCGCCGACCAGCGAGGTGATCGCGTCGACGGACGACACCGCCTCGGCACTGCGTTCGGCCGCGGGCACCAGCCCGAGGTGTCGGGACGGGACGGCGAGCGCCGCGTCGCGTCGGACCACTCCGAACACGGGAAGCCCGGCCCGGTCCGCCGCCTGCCGCAGGACGTGTTCGTGGCGGTCGGACCCGACACGGTTCAGGATCACCCCGGCGACGTGAACACCCGGATCGTACGACACGAACCCGTGCAGCAGGGCGGCGAGCGACTGCGAATGCCCGGCCGCGTCGACGACGAGGATCACCGGGGCGCCGATGAGCGTCGCGACGTGCGCCGTCGAACCGACACCGAGGGTGCCGTCGCCGTCGGTGATCCGGCCGTCGAACAACCCCATCACGCCTTCGACGACGGCGATGTCCGCGCCCGCGCAACCCGCGGCGAACAGTGGTCCGACGCGGTGCTCCCCCACCAGGTTGGGATCGAGATTCCGGCCCGCACGTCCGGCCGCGACGGCGTGATAGCCGGGGTCGATGTAGTCCGGGCCCACTTTGAACGGCGCCACCCGACGCCCTGCGGCGACGAGCGCCCCGATCAGCCCGGTGGTGATCGTCGTCTTGCCGCTGCCCGACGACGGCGCGGCGATGACGACGGTCGGAGTCACCACTCGATGCCCTTCTGCCCCTTGCGGCCCGCGTCCATCGGATGCTTGACCTTGGTCATCTCGGTGACCAGGTCCGCGGCGTCGATCAGCGCCTCGGGCGCGTACCTGCCGGTGATGACGACGTGCTGGCGGCCCGGCCGTTCACGCAGCGCGGTCACGACCTCGTCGACGTCGATCCAACCCCAGTGCATCGGGTAGGTGAACTCGTCGAGGACGTAGAACTCGTGCTCCTGGGCGGCGATCCGGCGGGCGATCTCGGCCCATCCCGCGCGCGCGGCGGCCGCATGGTCCTGCTCGGCGTCGTCGGTGCGGCGGATCCACGACCAGCCCTGCCCCATCTTGTGCCACTGCACGGGACCGCCCTCGCCGGTCTGCTCGTGCAGTCGGCCGAGCGCCGTCATCGTCGTCTCCTCGCCGACCTTCCACTTGGCGCTCTTCACGAACTGGAAGACCGCGACGTCGAGCCCGGCGTTCCACGCGCGCATCGCCATGCCGAACGCCGCAGTCGACTTGCCTTTGCCCGGCCCGGTGTGGACCGCGAGGACCGGTTGATTGCGGCGTTGACGCGTCGTCAGACCGTCGTTCGGAACGGATTCGGGGACTCCCTGAGGCATGCGGTCATGCTATCGGCGGGGCTTCCGCTGATAGTGACCAGATGCCGGTAACGATCGGCGGAGATCTCCGTCAGGCCGCGCCGCGCACTCGGGCGGCGAGCCCGGTGTCGGTGAGTTCGTCGAGCCGGACGTGCTCGGCGCCCAGTCTCTGTGCGAGGGCGACGGCCGTGCCGAGCCGGACGAAGCCCTGCTCGCAGTCGATCACCACGCTGGTCACTCGCCTGCGCGCCACCTCGTCGGCGGCCGCGTCGGCTCGATGTGCGGCGTCGCGCCCGCCGGTCGCCCGACCGTCGGTCAGGACCACCAGCAGGGGTCGACGCTGCGGGTCCGTGCGACGCGAGCGGTCGATCACGTCGACGCTGCGGGCGAACCCCTCGGCGAGCGGAGTCCGACCGCCGGTGCGGACCTGCGCGAGGCGTGTCACCGCCAGATCGACGGACCTGGTCGGCGGGACCGCGACGTACGCGTCCGTGCCCGCGGCGACGACGACGGCCACTCGGTCGCGGCGGGTGTACGAATCGCGAAGCATCTCGACGCACGCGTCGCGGACCGCGGTCAGCCTGGCGCGCGCCGTCATCGAGCCCGACAGGTCGACGAGGAAGACCACGAGGTTCGACTCGGTGCCGATCCGCTGCGATCCGCGCAGGTCTGCGGGCAGCAGCGTCGGCATTCCGGCCCCGGATGCGCGGCGCGCGGCGGACAGGACCGTGGCGAACAGATGCACCCCGGCGCCGTCGCCGAATTCCACGTCGCGGACCGTCGCTCCCCTGGAGCTACGCGCGCGCGACCGACGCCCGGCGTCGCCGTCGCCGATCCCCTCGGCGCGGAAGGTCTGCACCCGGGACTGACCACCCGGGGGTCGCGCACCGAACTGCGGTCCCCGCGATCCGCCGCCCGACGGCGGCGGATCGTCGTCGGGGTCGGGGGTCTCCGACGTCTCGACTGCGCTCGACGAACCGGAAGGGTCGCCCGACGGTCCGGAAGGGTCGCCCGACGGTTCGGAAGGATCGCTCGACGGTTCGGACGGGTCATTGGACGAGCCTGCGGCTTCGTCGCCCGCGTCGAGGGCGTCGTCGAGCTGCTGCTGCGTCATCGACGACTCGTCGAACGGGTTGCGGCGTCGGCGGTGTGGGAGGGCGAGTTCGGCCGCGACTCGGACGTCGTCCTCGGTGACCCTCGACGATCCGCGCCACGCGGCGTGGGCGGCCGCGGTCCGGGCCATCACGATGTCCCCGCGGAGCCCGTCGACGTCGAGATGCGCGCAGATGCCCGCGATGCGACGCAGTTCGGTCACCGGCACGTCGACGTCGGCCAACGTCCGGCGCGCCGCGGAGATCCGGGCCGCGAGGTCCGCCTCCGCGGCGCCGAACGAGTCCGCGAATTCGGCGGGGTCGGCGTCGAACGCCATCCGCGCGGTGACGATCGCGACACGCTCGTCCACATCGCGCGGCCCCGCGACGTCGACGACCAGCCCGAACCGGTCGAGGAGCTGCGGACGCAACTCCCCTTCCTCCGGATTCATCGTTCCGACGAGCACGAACGCGGCGGATTGTGTGTGGGACACGCCGTCCCGTTCGACGGTCACCCGGCCGCTCGCCGCCGCGTCCAGCAGGACGTCGACGAGATGATCGGACAGCAGGTTCACCTCGTCGATGTACAGCACGCCGCCGTCGGCCTGCGCGAGCAGTCCCGGCGTGAAGTGCGCCTGCCCGTCGCGGAGCACCCGCGTGAGATCGAGGGAGCCGACGACGCGGTCCTCGGTGGCGCCGATCGGCAGTTCGACGACGCGCGACGTCGACCCGATCAACGGTCCGAGGCCGCGGACGATGGTCGACTTCGCGGTGCCCTTCTCCCCGCGGATCAGCACGCCGCCGATCCCCGGCGAGACCGCGGACAGGATCAGCGCGAGCTTGAGCCGATCCTGTCCGACGACGGCGCTGAACGGGTACCGCGTGGATTCGGTCACTGGGACACGCCCCGGGTCAGTCGTTGGCGGAGGCAGTCAGCTGCAGGCTGCGGTTGGTCCAGTCCCACACCTGGTGGTAGAGGTCCGCGTTGTCGTTCAGCTTCTGACCGTACGACGGGATCATCTCGGTGAGCTTGCTCTTCCAGCCGTCGAAGTGCGCGGTGAAGCACTTCTCGAGCACCGAGATCATCGCGGGGACGGCCGTCGACGCGCCGGGCGACGCGCCGAGCAGACCGGCCATCGAGCCGTCGGCCGAGGTGACGACCGCGGTGCCGAACTCGAGGCTGCCGCCGACGCCGGTCTTGCGGATCACCTGGACGCGCTGGCCCGCGGTGATCAGCTCCCAGTCGTCGCCGACCGCGAGAGGCGCGAAGTCGGCCAAGGTGTTGACGCGGTCCGCACGGCTCGCGGCGAGCTCGGAGATCAGGTACTTCAGGAGACCGAACTCCTGCGGTGCGATCGACATCATCGGAAGCAGGTTGCTCGGCTTCACCGACTTCGGGAGGTCGAGGACGCCGCCGGTCTTCAGGAACTTCGGCGACCAACCCGCGTACGGGCCGAACAGCAGGCCCTTCTCGTGATTGATGACGCGGGTGTCCAGGTGCGGAACCGACATCGGCGGTGCTCCGACGGCCGCCTGGCCGTACACCTTCGCCGAATGCTGAGCGATGATCTCGGGGTTGGTGCAGCGGAAGAACTCACCGCTGACCGGGAAGCCGCCGAAGCCCTTGGCCTCCTTGATACCCGACTTCTGCAGGAGGCCGAGGGCCCCGCCACCCGCGCCGACGAAGACGAAACGCGCCTCGACGCGGAGCTTCTCGCCGCTGCGGGTGTTGCGGATCTTGATGACCCAGCTGCCGTCGGACTGCTTGGAGAGGTTGCGGACCTCGTGACCGAAGTACAGGTCGGCGTCGCGGCCGACGTAGTTCAGGAGCTGCTGCGTCAGCGCGCCGAAGTCGACGTCGGTGCCCTCGGTGAACCAGTTGAGGCCGACCGGGTCGGAGTAGTCGCGTCCCGCGCCCATCAGCGGCAGGCGCTCGGCGAACGTCGCGTCGTCGTCGATGAACTCCATGCCCTCGAAGAGGGTCTGGCTCGACAGCGCCGCGTGACGCTTGCGGAGGAACTCGACGCCGTCGGCTCCGTGGCAGAAGCTCACGTGCGGGATCGGGTTGATGAACTCGTCCGGCGCTCCGAGCACGCCGTTGTCGACTCCGTGCGCCCAGAACTGACGCGACATCTGGAACTGCTCGTTGATCGTGAGCGCCTTGGTGATGTCGATCTCGCCGTCGGCGCCCGCCGGGGTGTAGTTGAGCTCGCACAGCGCCGAGTGGCCGGTGCCCGCGTTGTTCCACGGGTCCGAGCTCTCGGCGGCGGCGGCGTCGAGACGCTCGAACAGGCTGATCGACCAGGTGGGTTCCAGCTGGCGGATGAGCGCGCCAAGCGTCGCGCTCATGATGCCTGCGCCGATCAACGCCACGTCCGTCTTGATGACCTTCTGCGCCACGCTGCTGCTCTCCTCCGCCGTCGGGGTCGATTCCACGTCGACCCCACCGGTGGCGCCGACTCGTATGAGAGTCATTGTTCACCATCGATCGTTGACACGTGGCACCGGTGCTGCCAAGTGTGTCGAGTCCGACACGGCCCGACGGCGTCTTCGACGACCAGGCCCTACAGTGACAGGGTGACCACCGACTGGCGCCCCGACGACTTCCTCGAGGGCTACGAAGTCCGAACCCTGCCCCTCGCGAACGATCCCGACGGCGAGGACCCGATCGTCGCGAGCCTCGTCCGCAAACCCGGAGCGGTGAACGCGGCCCGCGGGGCGGTCCTCTACATCCACGGCTTCACCGACTACTTCTTCCAGACCGAGCTCGCCGACTTCTTCCACGATCGCGGATACGCGTTCTACGCCCTCGACCTCCGCAAATGCGGACGGTCGCTGAACGAACACCATCATCCGCACTACACAAGCGACCTCGCCCACTACGACGAGGAGCTGAACCTCGCGCTCGACATCGCGACCGACGAGGTCAGCGCGGCGGGCGGAACACCGCAGGTGATCGTCGTCGCCCACTCCACCGGCGGACTCATCGCACCGCTGTGGCTCGACAGGCTGCGCACCGCCGACCCCGAACGTCACGGACACGTGATCGGTCTGGCCCTCAACAGTCCGTGGCTCGACCTGCAGGGCGAGGCCATCCTGCGGTCCACGCCGACCTACGCGCTGGTCTCGGCGATCGGCTCGTTCCGCGGCATGGCCGCGTTCCCGCGCACTATGTCGTCGTCGTACGGCGACAGCCTGCACTCCGACGTCCACGGCGAGTGGACGTACGACCTGGTCCGCAAACCGCTCGGCGGCTTCCCGACGACCTTCGGTTGGCTGGCCGCCGTCCGAGCCGGCCAGTACAAGGTGCACGCGGGCCTGGACGTCGGCGTCCCGACGCTGGTGCTGCGGTCGGACAAGACGTCGTTCCGCGGGCGATTCGACGAGTCGGTCGTCGTCTCCGACTGCGTGCTCGACGTGCGACAGATCGCACAGTGGGCCGGATGTCTGGGGCGCAGGGTCCTGTCGGTCGCGGTGACCGACGCCAAACATGACGTGTTCTTGTCGATCCCGGAGGCGCGCGCCCGCGCGTACGCCGAGGTCGACGCCTGGATGGAGAGCGAGTTCGAGAAGTGAGCACACCGCAGAAGGTCGACCTGGCGATCATCGGAACCGGCAGCGGCAATTCGATCCCCGACGAACGGTACGACGACATGTCGATCGCGATCTTCGAGGAGAACCTGTTCGGCGGCACCTGCCTGAACGTCGGCTGCATACCGACGAAGATGTTCGTCTACGCCGCCGACGTCGCCGAGGCCGCCCGCACCGCGGGCCGATACGGAGTGGACGCGAGCGTGAACGGCGTCGACTGGCAGGCGATCGTCGCCCGCGTCTTCGGCCGTATCGACCCGATCACCACGGGCGGCCGCGAGTACCGCGTCGACCGGTGCCCCACCATCACGGTCTACGAGAGCCACGTGCGATTCGACGGCGTCGACGACGAGCGATACCGCCTGGTCACCGATGCGGGCGACGTCGTTCTGGCGTCGCAGGTGATCATCGCGGCGGGCGCGCGCTCGGCCGTGCCCGATGTGATCGCCGAGTCCGGCGTCCGGTACTACACGAACAACGACGTGATGCGGCTGCCCACCTTGCCGAAGCGCATGGCGATCGTCGGCAGCGGATACATCGCGTCCGAGTTCGCGCACGTGTTCTCCGCGCTCGGCGTCGAGGTGTCGGTGATCGCCCGCGGCCCGCGCCTGCTTCGCCCGATGGACGACGACATCAGCTCGCGGTTCACCGAGGTCGCGTCCGAGCAGTGGGACGTCCGACTGAACACGCAGGTGACCGGCGCTGCGACCCTCGAGGACGGGACCGTCCGGCTCGCCTTCGGCGACGGGACGACACTCGACGCCGACGCCCTGCTGGTGGCGACCGGCCGCATCCCCAACGGCGACCTGCTGTCGCTGGAGTCGATCGGCGTCGACCTCACCGACGACGGTCGGGTGCCCGTCGACGAGCACGGCCGCACCCCGGCGCGCGGCGTCTGGTCGCTCGGCGACGTCAGCTCGCCGTACCAGCTCAAGCACGTGGCGAACCACGAGCAGCGAGTGGTCCAGGGGAACGTCCTGCGTGGGTGGGAGTCGACCGAACTGGAGTCGTTCGATCACCGCTTCGTCCCCGCCGCGGTGTTCACGCACCCCCAGATCGCGAGCGTCGGTCTCACCGAAGCCCACGCTCGCGAGCGCGGACTGGACATCACGGTCAAGGTCCAGGCGTACGGCGACGTGGCCTACGGCTGGGCGATGGAGGACACTGTCGGCTTCTGCAAACTGATCGCCGAACGTGGCACCGGACGCCTCCTCGGCGCCCATCTGATGGGTGCGCAGGCGTCGTCGATCATCCAACCGGTGATCCAGGCGATGAGCTTCGGCCTGTCGGCCCGCGACATGGCCCGCGGACAGTATTGGATCCATCCCGCGCTCCCCGAGGTCCTGGAGAACGCCCTGCTCGGACTCGAATTGTGAGCCTGCACGATCCGGCGTCCGTGCGGGAGTGGTACGCCGACGCCGCGGCCGCGTTCGTCGACGCCGTCGACCGGGTGCCCGCGTCGACGCTGGATCGCCCCGCCCTCGGCGAGTGGAGCATGAGGTCGCTGGTCGGCCACACGTGCCGGTCGGCGTTCACGACCATCGAGATGTACGCGGCGGCCGCGCGTGCGCGCATCGACTCCGGCGGGGAACTCGGCGTGACGCACGAGAGTCCCGCGTCGTACTTCCACGCCGCGCTCGACTCGGTGACCGATCCGGCTGCCGTGACCGCCGCCGGTGTGCGGGCCGGGATCGATCTCGGCGACGACCCGCTCGATCACGCGCACGATCTCGCCGCTCGCGGGGTCGCGCTGGTCGACGCGCTGCCCGACGACGCCGTCCTGTTGACGCCCGTCGGCGCGATCGCCGCGCCGGACTACCTCGCGACGCGCGCGTTCGAGCTGAGCGTCCACACCCTCGACGTCGTCGACGCCGCGGAGCTCGAGGCGCCGGCCCTTCTCCCGGGGTGCGCCCGGCGAGCGGCGGCCTTCGCCGCGTCGCTGACCCGCGACGACGACGTGTACACGCTCGTGCGCGGGATCCTCGGCCGAGGCGCGCTCCCCGACGGATTCACCTGCCTGCGCTGACCGGCGGCCACGACTACAATGCGACGATGACCAACCCCTCCGCAGGTGTGGAAGTCCTCGGCGCGAACGGCGAGTCGATCGTGTTCGACGGTGTGACCGTTGCGAAGTTCAAGCACCACGGCAAGGAGGAGACGGCGCGCAACCCGATCTCCACCTTCCGCGACGTGACGGTCAAGGAGAAGACCTCGCTCTTCGGCAAGCCCAAGAGCCCGCGCGAGTTCGAGGTCCTGCTCGCGATGTCGTCGTTCATGGCGCTGACCGTCGACGAGCGCGGCAAGGCCCAGATCGACGAACTGGTGGCCCGCCTCCGCGCTCAGTAGAGCGCGGAGCGGAGCGAGATCTCGCTGGCGACCGCCTGTGCGGCCTTCTGCGGTACCCAATGGTCGACGCCGGAGACCAGCGAGAAACGGTAGTCGCCGTACACGTGACGGCCGCTGAACTCGGCCTGCTCGCGTCCGAGGGCGGTGTCGCCGTCGCTCCACACCATGGTCGTGGGGATCTCGACGGGCGGACACGCCAAGGCCGCCGCGACGTCGCCGGTGAAGTTGGCGCGGTACCAGTTAAGCGGCCCGGTCAGTGCGCCCGGCTCGAGCAACGGCGCCACCTCATCGGCCGTGACGCCGTGTTCACGGAGACGACGGCCCGCGTCCTCGGTGAGGAGGTCCTCGGCCTTCGACGTCACGAACGTCTTGATGTACGACGACCGTTCGCGCTGGTCCGACCCGGCTTCGAGGGCCTCCCGCATCGCGGACGGGTGACCGGTGCTGACCGCGACGAGCCCGGTGAACCGTTCCGGATGCTTGGCCGCCAGGTGCCACGCGACGATTCCGCCCCAGTCGTGGCCGACGATCATCGAGTACGCGATGTTGAGGTGCCCGAGCACACCGAGCACGTCGCCGACGAGCTTCTCGAGCCGGTAGTCCTCGACGTTCGGCGGTCGCGCCCCCGGGCTGTATCCGCGCTGGTCGATGGTGACGGTCCGCAGTCCGGCCTCGTGCAGGCGCGGGACGACCCCGTCCCAGCAGCGCGAGTCGACGGGGAAGCCGTGCAGCAGCACGACCCACGGGCCGCGCGCGGGGCCGCTCAGCTTCACATCGAAGGTCAGGCCGTCATGGTCGACTTGTCGGTGCTCGGTGTTCACTCAGCCAGGATAGGACGGACGGCATCGGATCGGTGCCCGCCTCGAGCAATCTGTGCACAGCTCTCATGTCGAGGTGTTCTGTGACGAGGTCGGCAATCGCGTCGAGTTGCCGTTCCCGCACCCGCGCAGCCGACACGTCCGACGCGGGCACAAAACCTGCGCGACCCACCTCGGCCGCGATGCGCGACAGGAACGTCCGGCGCGCGTCGTCGCCGTCGAGCAGACCGTGACAGTGGGTCCCGACGACCGCGCCGCGTCGAGCGCCTTCGGGTCCGGTCTCGTCGTCGACGAGCCACGTGTCCTCGGTGCTGCGGACGACCACGCCGTGGTGGATCTCGTAGCCGGTGACCCTCGACCCGCGTCCGTCGTGCCCGCCGAACCGGCGCAGCGTCTTCGCCTGCCGGAACTCGATGTCGACGTCGAGCAGACCGAGGCCCGCGACCTCGCCGAGCCCCGATTCGACAGGATCGACGATCCGCCTGCACAGCATCTGGAATCCGCCGCATATCCCGAGCACCGGCAGTCCTCGGTGCGCGCGTTCGACGACCGCGTCGGCCAGTCCCCGCGATCGCATCCACCCGAGGTCGGCGACGGTGGCACGCGTTCCGGGCACGACGACGAGGTCGGCGACGCGGACCGCGGACGGGTCGTCCACCCAGGTCACGTCGACGTCGGGTTCGCAGGCGAGGGCTTCGACGTCGGTGGTGTTGGACGTGCGCGGCAGGCGGATCGCGGCTACCCGCAGTCGCGGCCGGCCGGTGTGCGCGACGGGCCCGCCGACCCGTCGGCCCACGGGTGAGGCGAGTGAGTCCTCGGCGTCGATCCAGAGGTCGTCGGCGAACGGCAGCACCCCCAGGGTCGGACGGCCGGTGCGCGCGCGGAGGGTGTCCAGGCCGGGAGCGAGGAGTCCGGGATCGCCGCGGAACTTGTTGATCACGAATCCGGCGACGAGCGCCTGGTCGGCCGGTTCGAGCAGGGCCAGGGTGCCGAACAGGTGGGCGAGGGATCCACCGCGGTCGATGTCGGTGACGAGCAGGACCGGGAGGTCGGCGGCGCGGGCCAGTCCCATGTTCGCGATGTCGGTGGCGCGCAGGTTCACTTCGGCGATCGACCCGGCGCCTTCGCAGATCACGACGTCGACGTCGCGCCGCAGCGAGGCGAGTTCGTCGGCGACGACGTGCGCCAGCTCGGCTCGACGCGCGTGATAGTCCGCGGCGCCGACGTCGCCGTACGGGCGGCCCCGCACGATCACATGCGATCGCCGGTCGCTTCCCGGTTTGAGGAGCACCGGATTGAACCGGGTGTCGGGCTCGAGGCCGCACGCGGCGGCCTGCAGCGCCTGCGCCCGCCCGATCTCCCCGCCGTCCAGCGTGACCGCGGAGTTGTTCGACATGTTCTGGGCCTTGAACGGCGCGACGCGCACGCCCTCTCTGGCAAGTGCACGGCACAGCCCGGCGACGATCAGGCTCTTGCCCGCGTCGCTGGACGTGCCGCCCACCAGCAGGGCTCCATTGAGGTCAGGCATGAGTGCCGATCGGTGTCGCAACTTTGGTGACGTTTCTCCCCTCCGTACGACGGAAACGTCACCAACGTTGAGCGGGGTCAGGCGTCGGGCAGCGTGAGGATCTCGGAGCCGGTCTCGGTGACGACCAGCGTGTGCTCGAACTGCGCGGTCCACTTGCGGTCGGCGGTGACAACGGTCCAATCGTCGTCCCACATCTCCCAGTCGTGGCCGCCGAGGTTGATCATCGGCTCGATGGTGAAGACCATGCCCGGCTCGAGGACGGTGCTGACATTCGGCTCGTCGTAATGCAGGACGACGAGGCCGTTGTGGAACGTCTCGCCGATGCCGTGACCGGTGAAGTCGCGCACCACCGAGTACCCGAAGCGGCTGGCATACGACTCGATGACACGACCGACCACGTTGAGCGCACGACCGGGCTTGACCGCCTTGATCGCTCGTTCGGTCGCGATGCGGGTGCGGTCGACGAGATCGCGGACCTCCTGGGAGACGTCGCCCGCGAGGAAGGTGGCGTTCGTGTCGCCGTGCACGCCGTCCTTGAACGCGGTGACGTCGATGTTGACGATGTCTCCGTCCTGGACGACCGTCGAGTCCGGGATGCCGTGGCAGATCACCTCGTTGAGCGAGGTGCAGCACGACTTCGGGAAGCCCTTGTACCCGAGCGTCGACGGGTACGCGCCGTGATCGAGCATGTACTCGTGGGCGATCCGGTCGAGTTCGGCCGTCGTGACGCCGGGAGCCACCGCGCGCCCGGCCTCGGCGAGCGCGTTGGCGGCGATCGTCGACGCCACCCGCATCTTCTCGATGGTCTCCGGCGTCTGAACCCAGGGTTCGCTCCCCTCCGCAACGGTGTCCTTCCACACGTACTCGGGCCGCTCGATCGCATCGGGCACGGACAGGACGGGCGCGACGACGCCGGGGACGAGAGGGGCACGAACAGTCATGGCGTCGATTGTTCCATGCCGACCGAAGTCCCCCCGGATTCGCCCGACACACGAGAGGTAAGGTATTCCTAACAGTCGTATTCGTCCATGTCAGACAAGGCGGTTCCAGTGATCGGTCGTTCGCGGGTGGGCGCTGCCTTCATGGCCGCGCTACTGGTCGCCGTGGCCGGATGCAGTACCGCCCCGATCGAGACCGACGCGGCCAAGGCCGCGAAGCTCACGGCGTCCCTGCGCACCGGACCGTCGACGGCGACCCTCCCTACCAACGACATCGTCCCGGTGGTGACCGATCCGGCCGCATCCGCCAAGGCCGACCGGATCGTCGCGATCGATCGCAACGGGACCCTCGGCGCGATCGTCTTCTCGCTCGGGCTCGGTTCACATGTGGTCGGGCGCGACAAGTCGACCACGTTCCCCGCCGCTCGCGCGGTGCCGGTGGTCACCGACGCCGGTCATGCGATCAACACCGAGCGGGTTCTCGACACCGCGCCGACGATCGTGTTGACGGGCACCGACAGCAATCCGGCCGGCGCGGTCGACGCGTTGCGTCGGGCGGGACTCGACGTGGTGCAGTTCTCGTCGGAGCGGTCGGTCGCGAGCACACCTGGCCTGATCCGTTCGGTCGCCGCCGCCCTCGGCGTGCCCGATGCGGGCGAGAGGCTCGTCGCTCGGACGCAGGCGCAGATCGCGGAGGCGCAACGCACGATCCCCGATCTTCCAAGCAAGCCGAAGATCGCGTTCCTGTACATCCGGGGCGAATACCTGCTGCTCCTGGCCGGTCCCGGATCGGGAGCCGACGACCTCATCGATCATCTCGGCGGCGTGGACGCCGGGACGGCGTCGGGACTGACTGCGGCGTTCACGACGGTGAGCGCCGAGAACCTGATGGCGGCCGACCCGGACGTGATCCTGGTGATGACGCAGGGCGCGGAGTCGGTCGGCGGCATGGACAAGGTGCTCGCACTCCCGGCGATCGCGCAGACGAACGCCGGACGGTCCAAGCGGATCGTCGAGATGGACGAGACCCAGATCCTCATGTTCGGTCCCGACACCGGTCTGGTGATGGGCGCGTTGGCGAAGGCGATCTATGCGTGAACTCGTCCGCGGCCGGACCCTGTGGGTCTTGGCCGGTCTCCTCGTCGCGTTGATCGTGATCGTCGTCGTGTCGGCGGGCACGGGAGCCGTGCACGTCTCCCCCGCCGAGGTGCTCGGCTCGGTGGCCCACCACTGGCATGTGAACATCGGTCCGCTGCCGAGCCACCCGAACGGCGAAACCGCGCTCTGGGTGACGCGCTTCCCGCGCATCGTCCTCGGACTGTTCGTCGGCGTCGCGCTCGGAGCCGCGGGCTGCCTCCTGCAGGGCATGCTGGCGAATCCGCTCGCCGAACCCGGCATCATCGGCATCTCGTCCGGCGCGGCCATCGGGGCGTGCCTGATGATCGTCATCGGCGGGACCGGAACCAACGGGTGGGCGGTCGCCGGGGCGGCTGCGGTGTTCGGCCTGCTCACCACGTTCGCCGTGTACACGTTGTCGATGCGCGACGGCGCGTCATCGACGATCATGCTGGTGCTGACGGGCATCGCGGTGAACGCCTTCGCTCTCGGCGTCATCGCCTACCTCACGTACGTCGCGAGCACCGCCGCCCGCGAACAGATCGTGTTCTGGCAGTTGGGGTCGCTCGCGGGCAACGCCTCGTGGAGCCAGATCAAGATCGTCGCCCCCCTGGTGATCGCCGGTGTGGCGGGCGGCATGGCGCTGGTGCGCAAGCTCGATCTGCTCGCGCTCGGCGAAGTGCAGGCCGCCTCGCTCGGCGTGAACGTCGAGGTCGTCCGACGTCAGGTGATCGTGCTGGTCGCGATCCTGACCGCGGCCGCCGTGGCGTTCACCGGCATTCTGATGTTCGTCGGCCTCATCGTCCCCCACGTGATGCGACTGCTCGTCGGCCCGCGGCACGCCGTGCTCCTGCCCGCGAGCGCGTTGGGCGGCGCGTTCGTCGTCGCGGCCGCCGATCTGGCGGCGCGCACCCTCACCGCGGGTGAACTGCCGCTCGGCATGCTGACCTCGCTCATCGGTGGGCCGGTGTTCTTCCTCCTGCTGCGCCGCAAGAGTTCGGGGGTGGCGATGTGACCGGGATCCGGGTGCGCGACGTCAGCGTCGAGCTCGGCCGCAGGCGGGTGGTGTCCGACGTCGACCTCGACGTGTCATCGGGCGAGATCGTCGCGCTCGTCGGCCCCAACGGCTGCGGCAAGTCGACGCTGCTGTCGGTGGTCTCGGGCGTCCGTGCGCCCGCGGCCGGGCAGGTCATGATCGGCGGCGACGACGTCCGCGATCTCGATCCCCGACTCCTCGCCCGCAGGCGGGCGCTCGTGACGCAGACCAATCGCGTCGACACGCCGTTCACCGTCCGCGAAGTGGTCGAGATGGGCCGCTACCCGTGGACGCGTACGCCCGACGCCGCACGATCGGCCGAGGTCATCGACGAGGCCGTCGAGGCCTGCGAACTCGGCGACCTCCTCGACCGACAGTTCTCGCAGCTGTCCGGTGGACAGCAGGCCCGCGTCAGCCTGGCCCGTGCCCTCGCCCAGGACACCCCGGTCCTCCTGCTCGACGAACCGACCGCCGCGCTCGACATCGGCCACAGCGAGCACGTTCTCACGATCCTCGCCGACCGTGCAGCGGCGGGCGTCGCCGTTCTGCTCGTGGTCCACGATCTGTCGTCGGCCGCGGCGTACGCCGACCGTGTCGCCGTCATGAAGGCCGGCGAGATCCTTGCCTGCGGCCGGGTCCGCGACGTCATGACGGCCGAACTCCTCACCGAGACGTACGACCATCCGGTCCTCGTCGTCGATCACCCCGACACGGGCGAACTGCTCATCGTCCCGCGCCGCTGACGCCTCAGCGTCAGCTGTGCTGGCGACGCACGACCAGGAGCGCACCACCCGCGGCCGCGAGCACGACAGCGGCCAGCAATGTCAGCCACAGACCGAACCCGACGCTGACACTGACGTCGGCGAGACCGCTCGGTGCGTTGCCCTGGATGTCGACGATGTCGATGATCGCGATGAGCGCGGAGATCACCCCGGCCACCACCGCACCGATTCCGGCCGCCAACGGCAGCGCCGGCTGCTTGGCCGTCAGGAACACCGCCGAGCCGGCGATACCGCCGGCGATGAGCGCGAGCACCAGTGTGAAGACGCCGTCCCGACCGTCGGTCGTGCCGCTCACCGTCTGGCTGAACGGTCCCGCTTCGACCGACGCCCACGGAAGGAACGCCGCGATCAGCAACACGACGGACGCACCGACGACTCCCCAGAGGATGGGGACCAGCTTCGGGTTCACGGCCGCGCCCACAGCCCCGCCGAAAGGAGGATTCTACTGACCGAACTGTGGCGGGTTCTGCGGAACGCCGTACTGCGGAGGCTGAGCCTGACCGTACGGGGGCTGGCCGGTGTGGGGTTGCCGGGGTTGTCCGTATTGGGGTTGCTGCGGTGCGCCGTACTGGGGTTGCCCGTACGGAGGTTGTTGGGTCGCCCCGTACTGGGGCGGCTGAGGATTGTCTCGGTAGTCGGGGTTCTGCCCGGGATACCCCGGATTCGGGCCGGTCATCGTCGCCTCGTTCCCTGTCGTCGCGTCTCGGATGAGACTCCCACAGCGTAGTTCCGGCGCAACCGTTCAGACGACGATTACGCCCGATCACCTTCGAATCGCGACGGGCCCCGACCGTCAGGGCCGATAGTCGGCGGGGACGCGGGACAGGAAGTCGCGGGTCACAGCGACGGCCGATTCCGATCCGCCGCCGAGGACGATGAGGGTGGCGAACGCGATGTCGCCGCGGTACCCGGCGAACCAGGCGTGCGACCCGCCGTTCACCTCGGCCTCACCGGTCTTGCCGTACACCTCGCCTTGATCGGCGATCGCGGATGCGGTGCCCGAGGTGACGACCGCACGCATCATCGTCCGCAATCGCGCGTAGACGCTCGCGTCCAGGTCGATGGACGGCCCCACGACGGTCGTGTCGCGGTCGTTGATCAGCTGCGGGACCGGCCGGTGCCCGGTGGCCGCGGTCCCCGCGACGATCGCCATGCCGAGCGGACTGGCGAGCACCGTGCCCTGCCCGAAGCCGTCCTCGCTGCGACGCACGAGATCCGGCTCGATCGGGACCGACCCGGACTTCGAGTCGATGCCGGCGATCGTGTACTGCGAGCCGAGTCCCATCGCGGTGGCCGCGTGTGCGAGGTCGGACGGCCCCATCCGGCTCGCGAGATCGGCGAAGGTCGTGTTGCACGACGCCGCGAACGCCTGCCGCAGCGTCACCTGGCCCAACGAGAAACCGTCGTAGTTGGGGATCGTGCGCTCCCCGATCGTGATCTCGCCGGGGCACTGCACCTGGGCCTCGGGGTCGCTCAACCTGCCGTTCATCGCGGCCGCGGACGTCACCATCTTGAATGTCGAGCCCGGCGGGAACTGGCCCGCGGCCGCGGGGAAACCGGCCCGATCGGCGTCGCCGTTCTGCGCGATCGCGAGGATCTTTCCGGTGGACGCGCTGATCGCGACCGTCATCGCCTGCTTGCCCTGGACGGCGTTCACCGCGTTCTGGGCGGCGTCCTGCACGGTCCGCGACAGCGTCAACGCCACGGCGGGCGCGGGCACGCTGGCATGGTCGAAGACGATGTCGGCGACCAGACCGTTCGCGTTCACTACCGACACCCGCCAGCCCGCCGTGCCGATGATCTCGGAGCCGACGGCGTTCTTGACCCGAGCGAGGACGGCCGACGCGAAACCCGGGTCGCGGGGCAGCAGGACCGACTCGTCGCGCAGCACGATGCCGGGCAGCGCGAGCCGATCGCGCAGGGCGGAGGCGTCCGCCGCGGACAGCGTGCCTACCGGCATCGGGTCCGCGCTCGCCGTGCCCTGCTCGGCGAGCCGCTGAGCCGACAATCCTGGAACGAACGGGCCCATCACCTCGACCAGCCGGGTCGCCGGGCCGATCACGTCGCCCGCGGCCGCCGCCGCGTGGCCGTCGAAGCTGACGGCCGTGACGGTGCCGTTCACCATCACCTCGGTGCCGTCCGACTCGTTGACCGACGCGCGTGGCGGGCTCAGATCCCCGACCGCGAGGTGCTGGTCGGCGCCGAGTCTCGGGTGGATCGCGGTGGACGTCCACCGGACCGACCAGCCGTCGTCGCTGCGACCCATCGACAGCGTCGCCGGGTACTCCCACGTCCGGCCGCCCGAGAGCGTCCACGTGTAGGTGACGTCGACGTCGGCGACGTCGTGATCGACGCGCACGCGCCCCGTCCGCGCCGTCAACGACTGCGCCTCGAGACCGTCCCACGTCTGCGACATCGCGCGAGTCGCGGCGTCCGGATTCGTCGTGGCGTCCGACGCGGCCGCGAAGTCGCGGGTGGCGAACGCGTCGACGAAGACGTTCGCCGCGTCGCGCGGACCGTCGGCTTCCGACGAGCACGACACGACTCCGACCACCATCGCCAGCGCGCAGCACAGCGCGATCACCCGTCGCAGAATCATCGACTCCGAGACTATCGAGTCAGTCCACGAGCACGGTCGCGAAGGTCCCGACCTGTGAGAAGCCGACCCGCTGGTAGGTGGCCCTGGCGGACGAGTTGAAACTGTTGACGTACAGGCTCGCTATGCGACCCTGCCGAGCGATCGCCGCAGCGACCGCCGCGGTGCCCGTCGAGCCGATCCCACGACCGCGCCAGTCCGGATCGACCCACACGCCCTGGATCTGGCCCACCCGACGCGACATGGACCCGATCTCGGCCTTGTAGACCACCCGGTCGCCGTCGAACCGCGCGAACACTCGGCGCGCGGAGATCAACGCGGCCAGCCTGCGACGGTACGACGCCCCGCCGTCCACCTCGCACGGGTCGACGCCGACCTCCCCGCGGAACATCTCCACCGCGGCCGGGAAGTAGTTGTCGAGGTCGGTGGGGACGACGAGCCGCACCAACGGGTCGGGATCGATCGCGGGCATGCCGCTCAACGCCAGGAGCGGCTGGTCCGGACGGATCTCGCGCGGTTCGCCCCAGGTCGGCTGGAGCCGTTGCCACAGTCCGAGCGCCAGATCGACGTGACCGACCACCGATGTGCACGTGCGTCGGGCGGCGAGCGCGCGGCCCGCGAAGTCGTCGAGGTCGGCGTCGTCGCCCGCGAGCGGCATCAGGTTGGCTCCGGAGAAGCACAGGGACTGCTCCGGTGTCGACGCGCTCCACATCTCGCCGCCGAGGAACCTCGGCGACATCCCGTACGCCTCGACGCGGGCCGCGACCATGCACGACGCGACGGGATCGCGGTCGAGCGCGCGCGTGACCGCTTCGGTGTCACGCGCCCCCAACGGGCGCCCGCCAAGCAGTCGCAGCACGTCCGGCCCTTTCGAATGTCTTCTCGCGCGCCTCAGCTGACAGAGACGACGGGTGATCCCGTCCCAGTGTCCCCCGACTCCTCGGCGATACGCAGCGCTTCGGCGATCAAGGTCTCGACGATCTGCGCCTCGGGGACGGTCTTGACGACTTCGCCCTTGATGAAGATCTGCCCCTTGCCGTTGCCGGACGCGACGCCGAGGTCGGCTTCGCGCGCTTCACCCGGACCGTTCACGACGCATCCCATGACGGCCACGCGCAGCGGGACCTCGAGTCCTTCCAGGCCCGCCGACACTTCGTTGGCGAGCTTGTAGACGTCCACCTGCGCACGGCCGCACGACGGGCACGATACGATCTCCAGCTTTCGGGGACGCAGGTTGAGCGACTGCAGGATCGCGTCGCCGACCTTGATCTCCTCGGCGGGCGGCGCCGACAGGGACACGCGGATGGTGTCGCCGATGCCCTCCGACAGCAGCGACCCGAAAGCCACAGCCGACTTGATCGTGCCCTGGAACGACGGCCCGGCCTCGGTGACGCCGAGGTGCAGCGGGTAGTCGCTCTGCGCGGCCAGCTGCCGGTACGCCTCGACCATGATCACCGGATCGTTGTGCTTCACCGAGATCTTGATGTCGCCGAACCCGTGCTCCTCGAACAGGCTCGCCTCCCAGAGGGCCGACTCGACGAGAGCCTCCGGCGTCGCCTTGCCGTACTTCTTGAGGAGACGGGGATCGAGCGAGCCCGCGTTGACACCGATGCGGATCGGGATCCCGGCGTCGCCCGCGGCCTTCGCGACCTCCTTGACGCGGCCGTCGAACTCCTTGATGTTGCCGGGGTTGACGCGGACGGCGGCACAGCCCGCGTCGATGGCGGCGAAGATGTACTTGGGCTGAAAGTGGATGTCGGCGATGACCGGGATCTTCGACTTCTTCGCGATGACGGCGAGCGCGTCGGCGTCCTCCTGGCGCGGGCAGGCCACGCGGACGATGTCACAGCCGGACGCGGTGAGCTCGGCGATCTGCTGCAGCGTCGAGTTCACGTCGTGCGTCTTGGTGGTGCACATCGACTGCACCGAGATCGGATGGTCGCTGCCCACTCCGACCGATCCGACCTGGATCTGACGGGTCGTGCGGCGCGGCGCGAGAACAGGCGGAGGTCCGGCAGGCATTCCCAGCCCGATCACATCAGTCATGGCCTCGAGTCTACCGACTCGGCTCACCGTGAAATGCAGTCGTCAGCCGAGCCGGATCGGGTTGATGATGTCGGCCGTCACGGTCAGGATCATGAAGGCGCCCATCACGGCGACGACCGCATAGGTCAGCGGGAGCAGCTTCACATAGTCGACGGGCGGCGCGTCGCGCTTGCCGACTGCGCGACGCAGCAGGTTGCGGACCTTCTCGTACAGCGCGATCGCCATGTGCCCGCCGTCGAGCGGAAGCAGCGGCACCAGATTGAACGCGCCGAGGAAGAAGTTGATGCTCAGCAGCAGCAGGAAGAAGACGTTCCACAGACCCATCTCGACAACCTCACCACCGATGCGGGACGCGCCGACCACGCTCATCGGACTGTCCACGGCGCGCTCCCCACCGGTGACCGCAGTCCACAGCGACCCAATCTTTGTCGGTAGGGAGGCAAGCGACTTCACGGTCTCTACGATCATGTCTCCGGTGAAAGAGATCGCACCTCCCCAGACGGACCCGATGTCGTAGTGATTGTCGAGCGTGTTGTCTAGTGTCACCCCGATCGCGCCGACCGTGACGGGCGTCAGCGTGCCGTCCGTGTTCTTCGCCATGCGCTGGACTTGGGACACCGGGATCGTCACGTCGGTGCGCTCCCCGTCGCGCTCGACAGTCAGGACGGTGGAACCCTGCACGTCGCGGACCTTCTCGATCATGTCGGACGAGTCGGAGATCGACGCACCGTCGACGGCGACGATCTGGTCCCCGACCCGAAGGCCGGCCTGTGCGGCAGGCGCCGCGCCCGTGCACGGCACCGGTTTGCCCGCGGCGTCGGTCGTCGGCGCGACACACGAGATCTGCGCGGCGTGGACCGGTTTGTCACCGAGGACGGGCAGGCCCCAACCGAGCGCGAGGATGACGATCAGGACGAAGCCGAGGATGAAGTTCTGGACAGGCCCGGCGATGAGGACGACGAGCCGTTTCCATGTGGCCTGCTTGTACATGGCGCGCGGCTGGTCGATCACCGACATCTCGTCGTGCGGCGTCATGCCCGCGATGTCGCAGAACCCGCCGAGCGGGATCGCCTTGAGTCCGTATTCGGTCTCACCGACGCGGGTGGACCACACGGTGGGGCCGAAGCCGACGAAGAAGCGACGGACCTTCATGCCCGTCGCCTTCGCGGCCACATGATGGCCCAACTCGTGCCATGCGATGGAGATCAGCAGCGCGAGGGCGAACGCCACCACGCCGAGCACGTAACTCACTCGGTTCCACTCCAGTCGTGTGAAGGACTACGAGGCAGCAGCAACCAGTTCGGCAGCGCGTTCGCGTGCCCACCGGTCCGCCGCCAGGACGTCGTCCAGGGTACCCGGCCGCGCCGACCACTGATCCGCGCCCGCGAGGACGTCTCCGATGACACCGACGATCCGAGGGAACGAGATGCGCCCGGCGAAGAACCCGTCGGCGGCGACCTCGTTGGCCGCGTTGTACACGGCGGTCAGGCTTCCACCCCGCGTCCCCGCCTCCCGCGCGAGCGAGATCGCCGGGAAGACGGCGTCGTCGACGGGTTCGAACGTCCACGCGGCGGCCTCCGACCAGCTCAGCGGCGTGGAACTCCCCGGAACCCGGTCCGGCCAGCCGAGCGCGAGCGCGATCGGGAGCTTCATGCTGGGCGGCGACGCCTTCGCGATGGTCGCCCCGTCCACGAACGTGACCATCGAGTGCACGATCGACTGCGGGTGCACGGTCACGTCGATCCGGTCGTACGGGACGTCGAACAGCAGATGCGCCTCGATCACTTCGAGCGCCTTGTTCACGAGTGTCGCCGAGTTCAGCGTGATCATCGGACCCATCGACCAGGTGGGATGCTTGCCCGCCTGCTCCGGCGTGACGTGCGCGACCTGATCGGCGGTCCAGCCGCGGAACGGTCCGCCCGACGCGGTCAGCACCAGGCGGTCCACTTCGCTCGCCGATCCGCCGCGCAGGCACTGCGCGATGGCCGAGTGCTCGGAGTCGACGGGGACGATCTGGCCCGGCGCGGCGGCGTCCAGCACCAACGACCCACCGGCCACCAGCGACTCCTTGTTCGCCAGGGCCAGACGGGCCCCCGATTCGAGGGCGGCCAGGCTCGGGCGGAGTCCGATGGCTCCGACGACGCCGTTGAGCACCACGTCGGCCTCGGCTGTCTCGATGAGCCAGACCATCGCGTCGTCGCCCGCCAGCACACCCGAGCCGAGCCGGTCCGCGAGCGCCCCTGCGGCGGCGGCATCGGCCACCGCGGTCCGCGACGCGGGGAGCCCGGTCGCGGCGACCTGCCGTTCGAGCAGGTCGAGGTTGCCGCCACCCGCGCCGAGGCCGACGACCTCGAACCGCTCGGGATGCTCGGCGATCACTTCCAGGGCCTGGGTTCCGATGGATCCGGTCGAACCGAGGATCAGCACACGTGTGGTCACCCCGCCATTGTCGCGCACCGAGTGCCGACCGCGTCACCGGCTCGGGTTATGCTGTAGCCCAACTACTACCGGCTGTCATAAGGAGTGGACGTGGCAAGTACTGAGGTCCAGGCGATCGATACCGGCTGGGTCCGCGAACCGGCCGACGCACCGTCGGCCCGCTTCGGCTGGCACGGCACCGCACCGCGCACGTACGCGATCGCGGCATTCATCTCGGGTCTGATCTGCCTCGCGATGCTGAAGGGCAATCACCACGGCCATGTCGAGGACATCTACCTCATCGTGATCGCGGTCGGCCTGATCGGCTTCGCGGGCTACAAGATGATCCCCAAGAAGGGTGCGTGGCGACGCTAGACGCCCCCTGAACGACGAACGGCCGCCCACCTCTCGCAGGTGGGCGGCCGTTTCTCGTGGATCAGCGTTCGTCGGCTGCGAGCTGGCCGCAGGCGGCGGCGATCTCCTGGCCGCGGGTGTCGCGGACCGTGCAGGAGATGCCCTGTTCGCGGACCCGGCGGACGAATTCGTCCTGTACGTCGCGGGGGCTCGCGTCCCATTCCGACCCCGGCGTCGGATTCAGCGGGATGAGATTCACGTGGGCGAGCGAACCGAGCGAGCGGCGCAGCTTCTCCCCCAGCATGTCGGCGCGCCACGGCTGGTCGTTCACGTCGCGGATGAGGGCGTACTCGATCGACACGCGGCGGCCCGTCTTGTCCGCGTAGTAGCGGGCCGCGGACAGCACCTCGGCCACCGACCAGCGGTTGTTCACCGGGACGAGGGTGTCGCGCAGCTCGTCGTCGGGCGTGTGCAGCGAGACGGCGAGCGTCACCGAGAAGCCCTCGTCCGCCAGCTTGCGGATCGCGGGCGCCAGACCCACCGTCGACACCGTGACGTGCCGCTGTGAGATGCCGAAACCCTCGGGGGCGGGCGAGGTGATCTTGCGCACGGCGTCGACGACTCGCTTGTAGTTGGCGAGCGGCTCCCCCATCCCCATGAAGACGATGTTCGACAGTCGGCCGGGTTCACCGAGGTCGCCGTCGCGGGTGGCGCGCGCGGCGGCCCTGACCTGGTCGACGATCTCCGCCGTCGACAGGTTGCGGTCGAGGCCGCCCTGGCCGGTGGCGCAGAACGGGCACGCCATGCCGCAGCCCGCCTGCGATGAGATGCACAGCGTGGTCCGGTCCGAGTACCGCATCAGGACCGACTCCAACAGCGTCCCGTCGTGCAGTCGCCACAGCGTCTTGCGGGTGGAGTCGTCGTCGCACGCCACGTGACGGACCGGTGTCATCAGCGTCGGGAACAACGCCTCGCCGACGGCCTCGCGCTTGTCCGCGGGCAGGTCGGTCATCTCGGTGACGTCGCCGGTCAGGCGGCCGTAGTACTGCTTCGCGAGCTGGTTCGCACGGAACTTCGGGAGTCCGAGACCGGTGACGGCCTCGATCCGACCGGCCTCGTCGAGGTCCGCGAAGTGCCTGGGCGGAAGCCCGCGTTTGGGCGCGTCGAAAACGAGAGGCAGAGACGTCATGCCGTCCATTCTCTCACGTCGTTCCGGGCGCCCGGATCACGCGGGAAGCGGGTCCCTGATGATCGGGCACGTCATGCAGTGTCCGCCGCCCCGGCCACGGCCCAGTTCGGCTCCGACGATCGTGATCACCTCCACGCCCTCCTTCCGCAGGAGCGCGTTCGTGTACGTGTTCCGGTCGTATGCGAAGACGACACCCGGTTCGACGGCCACCAGATTGTTCCCGCTGTCCCACTGCTGCCGCTCGGACGCGTACTCGCTGCCGCCTGCCTCGACGACGCGCAGCACGTCGAGACCGAGCGCCTTGCGGACCACCTCGACGAAGTGCTCGGACTCTTCGATCACGTCGAGACCGACGGCGTTGTCGGACGGCACGATCGTGAACGGCACGATCGAGTCGACGATCTTCGGGTACACGGTGACCAGGTCGCGGTCGGCGAACGTGAACACCGTGTCCAGGTGCATCGCCGACCGCAGTTTCGGCATCCCCGCGACGATCACCTTCGTCACGTCGCCCGCGGCGAACAGTTCCAGTGCGACCTGGGTGATCGCCTGGCGCGAGGTCCGCTCGCTCATCCCGATCAGCACCACGCCGTCGCCGGGCACCAGGACGTCGCCGCCCTCGATCGTCGCCGCGCCCCAGTGCTTCTCCGGATCACCCCAGCGGACCGGCGAGCCGACGAAGTCGGGGTGGAACTCGTAGACGGCCTTCATCAGCAGCGTCTCGTCGTGGCGGGCGGGCCAGTACAGCGGGTTCAACGTGACGCCGCCGTAGATCCAGCACGTGGTGTCCCGGGTGTACAGCGTGTTCGGCAGCGGCGGCATCAGGTATTCGTTGACGCCCGCCGACTCCCGTGCCAGCGACACGTATCCGGGCCGCAGGTCGGCGGGCAGGTCGCGGGTCGACATGCCGCCGATCAGCAGGTCGGCCAGTTCGCGCGAGCCGAGCCCGTCCAGGTACGAACGCGTCTCGGCGACCAGGCCGACGCCGACCTCGTTCGGCACGATCTTGCGGTCGAGCAGCCACGAGCGGGCGGCCGGATCGGCGACGGTGTCGGCGAGCACGTTGTGCAGTTCGACGACGTCGACGCCGCGGTCGCGCATCTTGTTCATGAAGTCGAAGTGGTCGCGTTTGGCGTTCTGGACCCACAGGACGTCGTCGAACAGCAGGTCGTCGGAGTTCGTCGGGGTGAGCCGCTCGTGTGCGAGTCCCGGCGCGCAGACGAGGACCTTGCGGAGTGTGCCGACTTCGGAGTGCACACCGTAGGCGGTCGACGGGTTGTCGGTCATGCGGGAGGCCTCTCGTTCAATCTGATTCGTGGACGACCGAATAGCGGTCGGGTTCGGGATGATGATCGATCTCGTCGACGCCCGTCGCGAGCAGCACGACTCCTGCGACACCGCCCGCGACGATCACCGCGAACAGCACGGCCTCGAACGGGCGGAACACCTTGAGTCCCTTCTCGCGCCGCGCGATGACGAACAGGACGGTTCCGAGCGCGTACAGGCTGCACGCGAGCAGCAGTTTGTCCAGACCCGCCGCGACCACGAGGAACGCCGTGTACAGGACCGCGAGCGAGGCGATGATCATGTCCTTGGTGCGGTCCCGCCCGTCCTCGTACGTGTCGCGGGTGATCACCAGGCGCAGCCCGTAGGCGGCGACGAGGAGATACGGGACGAGCGCGAGGGCCGCGGTCAGGTCGAGCATGAAGTCGAGCGCGTCGTCGACGAACAGCAGCCAGATCAGCAGCAGCTGCACAAAACCCGAGGCCATGACGAGCGCCGTGATGGGCGCGCCCTTCGCGTTCGTCTTCTTGAGGAACGCGGGCATGTCGCTGGCCTGTGCGGGGATGTAGAGGATCTCCGCCGCCATCAGCGTCCACGCGAGGTAGGCGCCGAGGACGGAGACGATCACACCGATGCGGATGAACACCGATCCCCAGTCGCCGACGAGGTGCGCCAGCACCGACGCGACGGACGGCTGGTCGACCGCGGCCAGGTCGCCCTGTGTCATCGATCCGTACGACACCAGCGTGACCAGGGCGAACACACCGAGGACTCCGATGAATCCGAGGACGGTCGCGCGACCGACGTCCTCGCGCTTGCGGGCGTACCGGGAGTACATGCTCGCACCTTCGATGCCCATGAACACGAACACGGTGATCAGCATCGTGCCGGTGATCTGATCCCACAGGCTGCCGACGTCGATGCCGTTGCCGCCCGCGAAGTTGTCGGCGAAGTACCCGGTGTCGAACATGACGATCGCGAGGACGATGAAGACGACGAGCGGCACCACTTTCGCGATGGTCGCGATGCGGTTGATGATCGCGGCCTGCTGCACGCCCCGGCTGATCAGGAGGAAGAACAGCCACACGCCGATCGACGACAGTCCGACCGACAGGAGCGTGGCACCGTCGCCGAGTTCGGGGAACAGTGCGCTCGTGGTCGCCATGATGAGAACCCAGTACGACGTGTTGCCCGCGCACGCCGACGCCCAGAATCCGAACGCCGAGTTGAAGCCGACGTAGTCGCCGAATCCGTCCTTCGCATACGCGTACACGCCTGCGTCGAGTTCCGGTTTGCGGGTTGCGAGCCGCTGGAAGACGAGGGCGAGCATCAGCATGCCGCCGCCCGCGATCGTCCAGGCGATGATCGCGCCGAGGACACCGGTCTCGGTGGCGAATCGTCGCGGGAGCAGGAAGACGCCCGACCCGATCATCGATCCGACGACCATCGCGGTCAGCGTCGGTAGGCTGACCTTCGCCGCACCGGTCTCCGCGACGGGGGCCGATTCATGTTGTGCCACTTGCCGATCCCCGATCTGTGTGTCCGATGTGACGTCGCAACGCTACTACATCAGCAGCGTGAGCACCGCCCAGGTAACGAACGCAGACGGCAGAAGCGAGTCCAAGCGGTCCATGATACCGCCGTGACCGGGCAGGAGCGTGCCCATGTCCTTGATGCCGAGGTCCCTCTTGAACTGCGACTCCACCAGGTCGCCCGTGGTCGCCACGATGACCAGGAGCGGCCCGAGGGCCAGGCCGACCCACCAGTGGGTGTCCAGGAGCCAGATCGCGCAACACACGGCGCCCGCGGTCGCGAACACGAGCGAACCGCCGAGGCCTTCCCACGACTTCTTCGGGCTGATCGCCGGAGCCATCGGATGCTTGCCGAACAGCACGCCCGCGGCGTAGCCGCCGACGTCCGAGCACACGACGACGATGATCAGCGTGAACACCCGGTAGCGGCCGTCGTCGTGACGGACCATCTCGGTCGCGAACATCGCCAACGTCGGCAGCCACGCGAGGACGAGCACCGACAGGGACAGGTCGCGCAGATAGTTCTCCGGCGCGGCCTTGAGCCCCTGCGCGAAGAGCTTCCACACCATCATCACCAGCACGGTGATCACGAATGCGACAAGCGATCCGGCGATGCCCCACGGCCACGACGCCCAGATCACGCCCTGCCCGCCGACGAGCAGCGGGACCGTCGCCACGTCGTAGCCGCCGTCACGGAGCCGTTTGCACACCTCCCAGGTGGCGATGGCGAGTGCGACGCCGACGACGCCGTAGAAGGCCGTCGGCACCAGTGCCAACACCGCGATGAGCATCGCGCCGAGCCCGACGCCCACTCCGATCGCGGCGGGCAGATTACGTCCGGCCTTGGACGTCGACGGAGTCGTCATACTTCGAGCAGCTCGGCTTCCTTGTTCTTCACCGCGACGTCGACGGCGTCGGTGTAGGTGTGCGTCGTCTTGTCGAGTTCCTTCTCGGCACGGACCACCTCGTCCTCACCGGCCTCGCCGTCCTTCTGGATGCGCTTGAGCTCGTCGGCGGCCTTGCGTCGCACGTTGCGGATCGCGACCTTGGCGTCCTCGCCCTTGTTGCGGGCCTGCTTGACGAGTTCCTTGCGGCGTTCCTCGGTGAGCTGCGGGATCGCCACACGGATGACGTTGCCGTCGTTCGTCGGGTTGACACCGAGGTCGGAGTTGCGGATCGCCGTCTCGATCTCGTTCATCGTCGACGCCTCGTACGGCTTGATGACGACCAGACGCGGTTCGGGCGTGTTGATGCTCGCTACCTGCGTGATCGGGGTCCGCGCGCCGTAGTACTCGATGGCGACCTTGTTGAACATCGCCGGGTTGGCACGACCGGTGCGGATGGACGCCATGTCGTCGCGGACGTGAGCGACGGCCTTCTCCATCTTCTCTTCGGCGTCGAGCAGAGCTTCGTCGATCATGGTCGAATCGTTCCTTCGTCGAAAGTTGGGGTGTGGTCTGATCTCGTCGGCTAGCTGCTGACGAGGGTGCCGATCTTCTCGCCCGCGACCGCACGTGCGATATTGCCTCGTTCGAGCAGGTTGAACACGAGAATCGGCATGTTGTTGTCCATGCACAGGCTGAACGCGGTCGCGTCGGCGACCTTCAGCTCCTTCTCGATGGCCTCGCGGTGCGTGATGTGCTCGTACATGGTCGCGTCCGGGTTGACCCTCGGGTCGTCCGAGTAGACGCCGTCGACGGCCTTCGCCATGAGCACGGCCTCGGCCTTGATCTCCAGCGCCCGCTGCGCGGCCGTGGTGTCGGTCGAGAAGTACGGCATGCCCATGCCCGCGCCGAAGATGACGACGCGGCCCTTCTCCAGGTGACGGACCGCGCGCAGCGGCAGGTACGGCTCGGCGACCTGTCCCATGGTGATGGCCGTCTGGACGCGGGTGGTGACGCCCCGCTTCTCCAGGAAGTCCTGCAGGGCCAGGCAGTTCATGACGGTCCCGAGCATGCCCATGTAGTCCGAGCGTGAGCGGTCGAGTCCGCGCTGCTGCAGTTCGGCTCCACGGAAGAAGTTGCCGCCGCCGATCACGATGCCGACCTGGACGCCCGATTCGACGACCTCCGCGATCTGATCGGCGACCATCGCCACCACGTCGGGATCCAAGCCGACTCCGCCGCCGCCGAACATCTCACCGCCCAGCTTGAGCAGCACCCTGCCGAAGCCCTCGCGTCCGTTCTCGATCACACCGGCGTCGCTCATCTTTTCCTTCGCTGACAAGAGTGGACACAATCTTCTCCATCTTAGGGCACGACGAATCCGGCCCCGGACTCCGCTGAGATTCAGCGGAGTCCGGGGCCGGAGGTCGTGGGGGTCAGTCCTCTAGGACTGGCCGACCTCGAAGCGCGAGAACGCGACGACGGCGGCGCCCGCCTCGTCGAGGATCGCCTTCACGGTCTTCTTGGAGTCGGTGACCGACGCCTGGTCCACGAGGACGACGTCCTTGTAGAAGCCGTTGACGCGGCCTTCGACGATCTTCGGCAGAGCCTGCTCCGGCTTGCCTTCGGCCTTCGCGGTCTCCTCGGCGACGTGGCGCTCCGACTCGACGAGCTCGGCGGGGACCTCGTCGCGGCTGGCGTACTTGGCCTTGAGCGCGGCGACCTGCATCGCGGCGCCGCGAGCGGCCTCCGCGGCAGCCTCGCCGTCACCGGTGAACTGGACGAGGACGCCGACACTCGGCGGCAGGTCCGACGCACGCTTGTGCAGGTACACGGCGACGTTGCCGTCGTATGCGGCGACGCGACGCAGGACCAGCTTCTCGCCGATCTTGGCCGACAGGCCCTCGACGGCGTCGGCGACGGTGCCGTCGCCGAGCGGTGCCGCGAGCAGCGCGTCGACGTCGTTCGAACGCAGCGCGATGGCCGCACCGAGCACGTCGTCGGCGAGCTTCTGGAACTCGTCGTTCTTGGCG
This sequence comes from Gordonia spumicola, assembly GCF_009932475.1. GTDB lineage: Bacteria > Actinomycetota > Actinomycetes > Mycobacteriales > Mycobacteriaceae > Gordonia > Gordonia spumicola. Next base: position 689,042 of record NZ_BJOV01000005.1, on the reverse strand, counting down.
ACGAAGTCCGTCTCGCTGTTGATCTCGATCATGACGCCGTCACGAGCGGCGACCAGGCCCTCGGCGGTGGAACGCTCGGCGCGCTTGCCGACGTCCTTGGCGCCCTTGATACGGAGCTCTTCGACAGCCTTGTCGAAGTCACCGTCGTTGTTGGCCAGCGCGTTCTTGCATGCGAGCATGCCCGAACCGGTCAGTTCGCGCAGACGCTTCACGTCCGCAGCGGTGTAGTTCGCCATCGAGGCGAGCCTCCTTCGTAGGATTTTCGTCGGTCGGTGTGCGGCGGGGGGTCACCCCGCCGCAGCCTTATTCTGCGGCAGGAGCTGCGGCAGCGTCGGCCGAAGCCTCGGCGGGCGCGGCCTCGACCGGCGCGGTCGCCTCGGCGAGCAGATCCTGCTCCCACTCGGCGAGCGGCTCGGCGCCTGCTTCGGGCTTGGCGTCCGCCGAGCCCTGGCCCGCACGTGCCTGCACGCCTTCGGCGACCGCCGAGGCGATGACGCGGGTGAGCAGAGCGGCGCTGCGGATGGCGTCGTCGTTGGCCGGGATCGGGTAGTCGACGACGTCGGGATCGCAGTTGGTGTCCAGGATCGCGATGACCGGGATGTTCAGCTTGCGAGCCTCACCGACGGCGATGTGCTCCTTGTTGGTGTCGACGACCCACACGGCCGAGGGGACCTTCGCCATGTCGCGGATGCCGCCGAGCGTGCGCTCCAGCTTGTTCTTCTCACGCGTGAGCATGAGGATTTCCTTCTTGGTGCGACCCTCGAAGCCACCGGTCTGCTCCATGGCCTCGAGTTCCTTCATACGCTGAAGGCGCTTGTGGACGGTCTGGAAGTTGGTGAGCATGCCACCGAGCCAGCGCTGGTTCACGTACGGCATGCCGACGCGGGTCGCCTCTGCGGCGATCGACTCCTGCGCCTGCTTCTTGGTGCCGACGAAGAGGATGGTGCCGCCGTGGGCGACGGTCTCCTTGACGAACTCGTAGGCGCGGTCGATGAACGACAGCGTCTGCTGCAGGTCGATGATGTAGATGCCGTTGCGGTCGGTGAAGATGAATCGCTTCATCTTCGGGTTCCAGCGACGGGTCTGGTGTCCGAAGTGTGCGCCGCTGTCCAGCAGCTGCTTCATGGTCACGACAGCCATGAATGTGTCCTCTCTCGCAGTTCGACGTCGACCCCGCCTTTGGGGACCGACCCTGGCGCCCGCCGCCTGGATAGAGCACCCGGACTGCTCTGTGATCCGGGACCGCGCTCTACGGCACTTCGTCTCCCCTCGCGGGGCTCCACGCGGGCGCGCGAAGTCACCCGGGACATGCCCGAGTGCGTCGGTCAGACTACTCCGATCCTTTTCGACCAGGCAAATCCCGGCCTGCCGACGCCCGCGACGGCGGGTCGTGGAACCGCCGTCAGACGCGGTGCGTCTGACCTTGTATGAGAGGACGTCGGATCGTCGGCAGCGTGGCCGCCGCCACCCTGCTCGGCGTGGCCGCCGCCCCGCAGGCCGCGTCGCGCGGCCAGACGCGGTACGACTGGCCGTTGGCGCCCCGCCCATCGGTCGCCCGCGGGTTCGATCCGCCCGAGCACCACTGGGAGTCCGGCCATCGCGGCGTCGACCTGGCATCGCCCGCGGATGCGGCGGTACTGGCGGCCCGATCGGGAACAGTCCAGTTCGCGGGCCCCGTCGGGGGTCGGCCGGTGGTCTCGATCCGGCACGCCGACGGAGTCACCACAACCTACGAGCCCGTCACACCGCGGGTGCGCCGGGGCGATTCGGTTGGCCGCGGCGAAGTGATCGGCGTCCTCGTCGCGGGCCATCCCGGCTGCCCGACCGCTACGTGCCTGCACTGGGGTGCTCGACGCGGTGGCGGCCATGACGCGGACTACCTGAATCCCCTCGGGCTGCTGGGAGTCCTGCGCGTGCGGCTGAAACCTCTCACGCCCGCGGATGCGCCTGGTCGTGCACCGCCCGCAGCCGCTCCACGCTGACGTGTGTGTACAGCTGGGTGGTCGCGAGCGACGAGTGTCCGAGAAGCTCCTGGACCACGCGGAGGTCGGCTCCCCCTTCCAGGAGATGGGTCGCCGCACTGTGCCGCAGTCCGTGCGGTCCGATCGATCCGCCGTCGCCGTCGTCGGTGGCCCGATGCACGACGGTCCGCGCCATCCGCTGATCGAGCCGCCCGCCCTTGACGCCGAGGAGCAGCGCGTCGTTCGACGCGGCGGTCGCCAACGCGGGTCTGCCGTGACGCAACCAGTCGGTCAGCGCCTTGTCCGCGGGGACTCCGTACGGGACGGTCCGCTGTTTGTCGCCCTTGCCGATCACTCGGATCACCCGGCGGCCGGGCTCGACGTCGCCGAGGTCGAGCCCGCACAGTTCGCCGACCCGGATGCCGCACGAGTACAGCAGTTCGACGATCAGCCGGTCGCGGAGGGCGACGGGATCCGTCGGGTCGGCGGGTTCGACGATCGCGGCTGCCGCCTCCTCCGGGGCGAGGACGTGCGGAAGGGTTCGATGCGACTTCGGCGCCTGCAGGCGCTGTGCCGGATTCGACGCGAGGATCCCCTCACGCACCGCCCACGTGCTGAACGTCTTCACCGACGACACCTGCCGCGCGATGCTCGTGCGGGCCGCTCCCCGCCTGGTCTGCTCGGCGAGCCAGGCCCGCAGGAGCGGCAGGTCGATCGCCGTCAGCTCCACGCCCCTGGCCCCGGCGAAGGAGATCAGTCCCCGCACGTCGCCGAGATAGGCGCGGATCGTGTGTTCGCTCCGACCCATCTCGTATCGCAGGTGCTCTGCGAACCTCTCGAGGACGTCGGACATGAGTTCAGTATCGCAGGAAGGCCGACGCGGACGCGGCGATCGTGTCCGGATCGCCGCGCCAGTCGTGCGCGAGCACTCGATACACCACGGGGCCGACGAGTTCGGCGGTCACCTGGTCGTCGACCTTCCGGTGAAACTCTCCCCGATCGCGCAGCCTGTTCAGCACCGCGGCCGCCGCGTCGCCCAGGACGTCGACGGAGCCGAGCAGTTCGGCGACCGCCCCGTCGTGCTGCGCCTCGCCCAAGAGGGCCCGATACGCGAGACCGGCGTCCGAGGTGGTGAGAAACGCGACGAGCGCGGTCAGGAACGTCACCACGTCGTCGTGCGGCGTCGCCTGCGGCTCGGTCCGGAGTTCGCTCTCGGCATCGGAGCGGCTCGCCTCGAGAAGGATCTCCGCCTTCGACTGCCACCACCGGTAGATGGTCTGGCGGCCGACGCCCGCACGCTCCGCTATGCCCTTCATGGTCATCTTCGCGTAGCCGCCTTCGACGAGGAGGTCGTCGGCCGCGTGCAGAACCGCCAGGCGCGCCTCTTCACTTCGAGGGCGCCCGGCGGTTCTGGTCATGATCGCCACCGTAGCAGCAGCCGCCAGGTCAGCCGACCGCCTCGAACACCGACGACGAGCGCTTGACGCCCACCGCTTCGACGAGTCCGATCGCGGCGGAGACCAGTGCGACCACGCAGGCGAAGACGAGCCCGGACGTCCGGAGGCCGACGCCGGTCGACAGCGCACCGACACCGATCGCGGGGACGGCGAGCATCAGGTACAGGCCCGCGAAGTACGAGGACGAGACCTCCCCACGGCGAGCGGGTTCAACCACTTCGACGGTCGTGGCGAGTCCCGCGTTGACGCAGAGCCCTCCGGACACGCCGGACACGACGGCAGCCAGGATCAACGCGGTGAGCGAGACGGCGCCCAGAGCGACACCGAGGATCACCGCACCGACGGCCAGGCCGCCGCATCCGACGGCCATCGCACGTCGCGGGGCGAAGCGGCGTGCGGCGATCTGCCCCACGGCCATTCCGGCGAAGACCAGGCAGACGACGAACCCGGCGAGCGCATGGCTCGACATGCCGATGTGCTGGACGAGGAAGAGCGCGGAGACCGCGGTCAGGACGCCCGCGACGGCGAAGGCCGATCCGCCCGCGAGCACCGCGCGGACGAACGCGCCGCGGATCGATGACGGGACGCGCAGCTTTCGGGGCCGGATGCGCAGCGGGCCCGCGACCGCGGGTGCAGGCGCGAACCGCCAGACGGCGCAGAACGCGAGGACGCAGACGCCGAGGTGAACGGCGAACGGAACGACCAGTGGCGCCGACGAGAGGTCGGCGACGATCCCGGCGAACAGGGTGCCGGCCGCGAGTCCTCCCGTGTTCACGCCGACGGCGAGTGCGCCTCCGACGGCTCGGCGTTCCGCCGGGAAGAGGTCGACGATCGCCGCGGTGGCGGCGCCGCTCATCAGTCCGGCGCCGAGCCCGGAGACGATGCGCGCCGCGAACAGCATCGGCAACGACTGCGGGAGCAGAAACAGGACCGCGCTGGCGCCTGCGCACGCGAGCGCGGCCAACAGCACAGGTTTGCGACCGATCTCGTCGGACAGCCTCCCGAACGCGGTGAGTGCGGCGACGACGCCGATTGCGTAGACCGCGAACAAGAGCGTCACCGTGAGGCCGGTGAAGCCCAGTCGACCGGCGTAGATCGAGTAGAGCGGGGTGGGGACGGTGGTGCCCGCCATCGTGACGAGCAGTGCGGACGCCGTCGCGACGACGGCTCCGCGGGAATTCGAGGAAATCATGCCAACTCCAATATCGAGACAATGTGACTCGATATTGAGGCTAGCACGATTTCAAGACATCATGTACCGAAATGTGATCAGCTCGACGCTTCGGCCTGACGCTGCTCGGCCTTCCACTGACGGAAGCCCTCCTCCGTGCGCCCGCGTCGCCAGTACCCGGAGATCGACGCCGCCCGCTTCGCGCCGACCCCCCGCTCCTTGCGGACGTACGGGCGCAGGTTCTTCATCACGGCCTGCGCTTCGCCGTGGATGAACACCTGCGGCTCGCCGTCGAGCCACTCGGCGGCCTTGACCGCGGCGATGATGGGGGCGTTGTCGCCCGCGAGCTCCTCCGGAGCCTCGTTCGATCCGGAGCCGCGGTGCACCCAGGTGATGTCGGCACCCGCGGGCGCGGCGAGTTCCATCTCGTCTCCCGGCCCGGCCACCTCGATGAACACCTTCGCGACCGCGTCTGCCGGGAGTGCCTCGAGCGCCGCGGCGAGGGCAGGCAGGCCCGCCTCGTCGGACACCAGCAGGTGCCACGGCGCATCGACGTCCGGCGCGTACCCGCTTCCGGGACCGAGAAAGGTGACAGTCTCCCCCGGCCGCACGGATGCGGCCCACGGACCGGCGATGCCCTCGTCTCCGTGAACCACGAAGTCGATGGCGATCTCTCGCGCCCGCTCGTCGTTGTGACGGACGGTGTACGTGCGCAGCACGGGATCGTCCTGGCCGTCGACGGCGAACATGATCTTGACGTACATGTCGGTGTCGCCGGTCGCCAGGAAGTCGTCGTAGCCGTCGCCGCCGAGCCACACCCGCCGCATGTGCGGGGTCAGATCCTCCGACCGCAGGACCGTCATCGTGTTCTGTCGCTTCGCCATGAAGCACCTCCAAAGATCAATGAGAACTAATTTAGGACAGCCTAACAAACAGATCTGACGGCCGGCCGACGATCGTCGGCCGCCTGGTGTACAACGAGGACTATGAGCGTCGACTTCTACAGTGCCCCGCCAACGTACTCCGTGCCAGCCGACTGGAAGCTGTCCGACGACGACCGCGAGTACCTGACCGATCAGACGTGGCAGCTCGTCCTCCGCGCCACCGACGACGTCGAGGAGTACCTCGAACTCTTCGAGGAGGAGTTGGACACCGCGGGCGTCTCGGAGGAGACGGCGACCGACTTCTTCGAATCGGTGATCGACCAGCGTCGCAAGCAGCAGGCGTCGTGGGGAGGCGCCCCGAAGTCCCGCCTCACCGAGGCCTTCGACGAACTCGCGACCATCGGCGTCGTAGCTCGTGAGGACTTCACGTGCTGCGGGACCTGTGGCAGTGCCGAGATCTTCGATGAACGCGACGACTCCCGCGAGTGGCGGGGCTACGTCTTTTACCACTCGCAGGACACCGACGGCATCTTCGACAACAGGCAGACGTACGTCGGCTACGGCGCGTTCCTCCCCGCCTACTTCACCGAGGAGCAGTGGGTCGCGTTCTCCGACGCGGAGAAGGACACCCAGTACGAACGGATCGTGCGGGACCTCATGTCCGAGGTACGTACCGTGCTCGAACGCCACGACATCGCGGTGGAGTGGTCAGGCGACCTCGCGGTGCGGATCCGACTCGACAACGTCGACTACGTGGCGATGATGCCGACCGCGAGCTGAGCGGGCGGTCACCTCCGCAGCCGCCACAGGCCGCGGTCCTCGTCGACCAGGCCCGCGACGTCCAGCCCGGCGAGTGCACGTCGCACCGCATCGGACCGCAGCCCGGCGCTGAAGGCGATCTCGTCGATCGAGACGCCGTCGTGGGCCGGAATCGCCTCGATCACCCGGAACTGATCCCGCGGCAGGCCGTCGGTGGACCGCATCGGAGCGGGCCCGCGGGGGTCCTCGCCGTCGGGTGCGACGAGGGACGCCACCGCGTCGACGTCGGCGACGAGCGTCGCCTGCCCGTCGGCGATCATCGCGTGCGTCCCGACCGACGTCGCGCTCGTGATCGACCCGGGCACCGCTCCGAGCGGACGCCCGAGTCGAGTCGCCCAGGCCGCGGTGTTCGTCGCACCCGAGCGACGTCCCGCCTCCACGACGATCGTCGCACCCGAGAGGGCCGCCACCAGCCTGTTCCGGGTGAGGAATCGATGCTTGGCCGCTGTCGTGCCGGGCGGGTACTCCGAGATCACGAGCCCGCGCACGCCGATCTCCTCCAGGAGTCTGGCGTGGCCGCTCGGGTAGGCGCGGTCGATGCCGCATGCGAGGACCGCGACGGTGAGTCCGCCCGCGGCCAACGAACCCCGGTGGGCCGCGCCGTCGATCCCGTAGGCTCCGCCCGACACGACGGCCCGTCCCTGGGCCGCGAGACCGGAGGCGAACCGCCCGGCCACGTACTCGCCGTACGACGTCGCCGCCCGCGAGCCGACGAGTGCGACGGCCGCGTCGCCGAGCGCCCCGAGAGGCGCCGGACCGCGGACCCACAGGGCCAGCGGTCTCCCGCCGCGCGCCGCCGTGGTCGCCCGGTCCAACGCCGACAGCGGCCACGCGGGCCAATCGTCGTCGGCCGGAGTGAGCAGACGTACGCCGAGTCGATCGCAGGTCGCCAGGTCGGCGTCGACGGTGTCCGTCGCATACCGGGGTTCGGTGGCACCGAGTACGGCCGAATGGCCCCGCGGGACCGACCGCGACGCGATCGCATCCGCCGCGTCGACCGGGCCGATCGCGTCGACGAGAGCGATCACGGCCGCCGACGGCGGTTCCGCGACACCCGCGAGGTACGTCCACGCCCGGCGTTCGCGCTCGTCCGCGTCGCTCATCTGCCGCTCCCCCGATCTCGGTACATGAGCGCCTGCACGACGTCGTCCACGTCGGGCGACGTCCCGCCGCGCAGGTCGGTCAACGTCCACGCCAGACGCAATGCACGGTCGGCGCCGCGCGCGGTGATCCGTCCCTCGCGCAGGAACGATTCGATCGGTTTCATCGCCTCCGGCGCGAGCCGGAACCGCCGCCGCAGGGCACTGCCCGGAACCTCGGTGTTGGTCATCCATCCGTGGTCACGCCAGCGGTCGCGCGCCGCCTCGCGCGCCTGAGCCACTCGGGCCCCGACGACCGCACTCGACTCCCCTTGCTCGGTCATCAGCGCGGTGTCGCCGGGCGGCTCCATCTGCACGCGGATGTCGATGCGATCCATCAGCGGCCCCGACAGCTTGCCGAGGTACCGACGCCTGACGATGGACGTGCACACGCAGTCGACGTCGTTGACCGGCGCACAGGGGCACGGATTCGCGGACAAGATCAACTGGAACCGAGCCGGGTACACCGCGGTCCCGTCACGTCGCGCCACGCGTACCGTCCCGTCCTCGAGCGGCTGACGTAGCGAGTCGAGCACCTTCGAACCCATCTCCGCGCACTCGTCGAGGAACAGCACACCGCGGTGGGCCCGCGACACCGCGCCCGGTCGTGCCATCCCCGTCCCTCCGCCGAGCAACGCCGTGATGCTCGCACTGTGATGCGGTGCGACGAACGGCGGCGTGACGACGAGCGGCCGATGGGCAGGCAGGATCCCGGCGACCGAGTGGATCGCGGTCACCTCGAGCGACTCCGAGTGCGACAGCCGCGGCAGTATCCCGGGCAGTCGACACGCGAGCATCGTCTTGCCGATCCCGGGCGGGCCGGTCATCAGAATGTGGTGGGCGCCCGCCGCCGCGACCTCGAGCGCGTGCCGTGCGGCGGGCTGACCCACGACGTCGGTCATGTCCGGAACCGACGACGGCTCCGGAGTGCGTCCACCGTCGTGCACGGTGTCGAGGACGAGGTTCCCGGCGAGCCAGGCGACGACGTCGGACAGCGAGTCCGCTCCGCCGACCTCGATGCCGTCGACGAGAACGGCTTCGGCGACGTTCTCGGTCGGCACCACCGCCCGCGTGAAACCCGCGTCCCGGGCGCCGAGGAGCAGAGGAAGCACCCCTCGGGTGGACCGGAGTCGGCCGTCGAGCGCCAGTTCACCGATCATCACGGTGCCCGACAGCAGCGTGGTGAGCGCCTGGCCGGTCGCGACGAGCACCGCGACGGCCATCGCGAGGTCGAACCCCGCTCCCGACTTCGGGAGATTCGCCGGAGCCAACGCGACGGTGACCTGCTTCTCCGGGAACTTCAAGCCGCTGTTGTTGACGGCCGCGCGCACCCGCTCTTTGGCCTCCTTCAGCGATGTGTCCGCGCTTCCGCTGATCCGGAAGCCAGGCAGTCCGCTGCTGATGTTGGCCTGGATCTCGACGACGTCCGCGGCGAACGCGTTCAGCCCGACCGAGTGGACTCGCCCCAGATCGGTGACGACACTCATTCGACGATCCCCGTGTGATGCGACAGCGTCGCCCGTTCCAGGTCTTCTGGATCGGCGATGTCGAGTTGGATCGCGACGATGTCGAACCGGATGACCGGCCAGAACTCGCCCTGCTCGGCGAGCCACTGCCTGGTGACCAGACGCATCGTCCGCAACTTCTGCGGAGTGACGGCCGCCGCCGGATCGGCGAATGTGCGACTGGCACGCGTCTTCACTTCGACGACGACCAGCGTCGTCCCGTCCGCGGCGATCAGGTCGAGTTCGCCGTACCGCGTCCGCCAGTTGCGAGCGAGAATCCGCCACCCGAGTCGGCCGACGTAGTCGGCGGCGACGTCCTCACCGAGTCGACCTATTTGTCCGCGCCGGTCCCGGCGCCCTGCGTTGTCCCCCATGCGCCGAGCGTGCTCCGCACCGCCGACGAAATCCAGACCGATTCACCCGGAGAGCCGGATCTGTGGATGACGGGCGATTCATCCACAGATCCACCTGGGCGAATGCGCGCCGCCGGTGCCGATCAGGGCTCGTCGGGCAGACGCAGCTCGGACCGTTCGAGCTCTTCGATGTTGACGTCCTTGAACGTGACGACGCGGACCTGCTTGACGAAACGGGCGGGCCGGTACATGTCCCACACCCACGCGTCGGTCATGTGGATCTCGAAGTACACTTCGCCGTCGTTGCTCCGCGGGATGAGATCGACGCCGTTCGCGAGGTAGAAACGGCGCTCGGTCTCCACCACGTAGGTGAACTGTCCGACGATGTCCTTGTACTCCTTGTACAGAGACAGCTCCATCTCGGCTTCGTACTTCTCGAGATCCTCAGCGCTCATCATGCAAGCCTATCGCGGACGTTCCGGTACGAGAGTCGGTGCTCCTCCGACGGGCCGAGCGCATCGAGTCGCGACATGTGATGCGCGGTGCTGTAGCCCTTGTGAACTGCGAAGTCATAGCCGGGGACGGTCTGGTCGAGGCCGACCATGATCCGGTCGCGCGTCACCTTGGCAAGGATCGACGCGGCCGCGATGCACGCCGCGTTGGCGTCGCCGCCGATCACCGGAAGCGAAGGTGCGGCGAGCCCCGGCACGTGGAACCCGTCGGACAGCACGTAGCCAGGGGCCACCGACAGTCCGGCGACGGCACGGCGCATGCCCTCGATGTTGGCGACGTGCACGCCGAGCCTGTCCACCTCGGGTGCGTCGATCACCACCACGCAGCTCGCGACCGCATGCCGCTGCACGGCGCCGAAGAGACGCTCCCGCGTCGACTCGCTCAACCGTTTCGAGTCGTCCAGATCGGCGAGCGACTTCAGCTGCGACGTCCCGAGAACGCACGCGGCCACCACCAGCGGTCCGGCGCACGCGCCGCGACCGGCCTCGTCGACGCCCGCCACCGGCCCCAGGCGGTGCCGCGCCAACGTGAACTCGAGGGTCCGCAACGACGCCGCCTTGCGGACCGGCGATCGAGGCGGCCACCGATCGGTTCGTGTCATCAGCCCTGCGGGTTCACCGCGCCGACACCGCCGATCCGCGAGAACGGGTAGATCACGAAGCGGACCTTGCCGCGGATGTCGGAGATCGGGACGGTGCCGTGGAGTTCGTCATCGATGTGCGCGCGCGAGTCCGCGGAGTTGGACCGGTTGTCGCCCATCACCCAGACGTTGCCGTCCGGGACCTTGATCGGGCCGAAATCGGGGCCGTAGCAGCTGCCTCCGCCGAGCGCGCCACCCGTCTCGGCGTTCGTGTCCACCTGCATGGTCTTGTCGATGTACGGCTCGTTCAGGGCCTTCCCGTCGACCGTGACGCCCTTCCCGTCGGCGTTGTGGCACGCGACCGTCTGACCGCCGGTCGCGATCACCCGCTTGACGAGGTTGTTCTCGTCGGGAGGCGACAGCGCGAACCACGACAGAACGTCCTGCAGCTTGTGGACCACCGGATTGGACGACCGCGGCGACACCCAGTTGTCGTCCCACGAACTCGTCGGAGACTTGAACACCACCACGTCGCCCGGCTCGGGGTCACTGAACCGGTAGACCAGCTTGTCGACGACGATGCGGTCGTTGCTGCAGCCGGTGCAACCCGTCAGCGTCGGCTCCATCGACTCCGACGGCACCACGTACTGCCGGAAGAAGAACTGGGCGAAGATGAACATCAGGCCGAGCACGATGATGACGATGATCGCCAGCTCGCGCAGGAAACGGCCCTTCTTCTTCGGCTCACCGTCCTCGTTCTCGTCCCTGATGACGAACGTCGGCTCGTCTGCTGCATCACCGGAGGCGGGAGTGTTCTCGTCACCGGTCGTCTTGTCGTGGTCCACCCCGACAGACTAATGCAGAACGGCCCCGGTCCGATCCACCGCATGTGCGGGAACCAGGCCGGGGCCGGTACGCGAAAGGTCGCCCGGAGGCGTTACCTCAGCGCTTCTCCTTGATCTTGGCCGCCTTGCCGCGGAGGTCGCGCAGGTAGTACAGCTTGGCGCGACGGACGTCACCGCGGGTGAGGACGTCGATCTTCGCGATGTTCGGGCTGTGGACCGGGAAGGTACGCTCCACACCGACGCCGAACGAGACCTTGCGGACGGTGAAGGTCTCACCGATGCCGCCGCCCTGGCGACGGATCACGGCGCCCTTGAACACCTGGATGCGCTCCTTCGAGCCCTCGATCACCTTGACGTGAACGTCGAGGGTGTCGCCGGGAGCGAATTCGGGGATGTCGTCGCGCAGCGACTGCTTGTCGAGGAAGTCGAGGGTGTTCATGGTCAGTCCGTTCGTTCGGCAGGACAGAGGAACCTGGCGGCCCGATCCGCGCTGCCGCGGAGGGTTCGACCGGTTCGTGCCCGAATCATTGGTCTTCGTGCGCTGCGCAGCCGGGAACCCCGACCGAGACAGGCAACCTGAAACATTCTGCCAGACGACGGGCCCGCAGCGAAATCGACGCCGGTCACTCCTCGCGCTCGGGTTCACCCGCGTCGTCGTCGACGATCGGGTCGACGGGGAGCGCGAGGACCGCGGGCGTGACCAGGGGCTGTTCGCCGAGGAGCAGTTCGCCTTCGGACCTGGATCGGAGGTACGGGGACGGCCCACGCGACTTCTCATCCCTCGACTTCGTCGCACCCGCGCCGACCGGCGTTCCGCCCGTCGCCCCACGCTGCGCGGTGGAAGCCGTCGTCCCCACCGTCGGCGACGCACCGAGAGGTGTGGTGAACGGCCGGACCGTCGATGGGCTCGGCGATCCGGCCCGCGGCGAGCCGAGGGTCGACGCCGTCGTCGAGCCGAGCGTCCCGCGTCCGGTGGACGTGCCGACCGGAGCGATACCCGCGGGCCGGAGCGTCGACGGGGTGCCCCGCGAGGCGGGCGCCGCCGGGCCGGACGGACCCGACCCGGTCCTCCCGGCCGGGGTGACCGTCGGTGACGTGCCTGTCGACGGAGTACGCGCGACGGCCGCGGGTGTCGTGGTCGACGCCGCGGCCGGCGTCGTCGTCGCGGACGGCTTCGGTGTTTCCGGTGTGCGAGTGTTCTGCGGTGCGAGCCCCACCGGGGTGTCACCGGCACGGTTCGCCGTGGACGGATCGGCCGTCGTCCTGGTCAGGTCGCCCGCACCGTTGCTTCCCGTCGCCGCGGAGACCGGCCCACCGGCATTCGTCCCCCCGTCTCCCGCGGACGACGCCTGGACGTCGATCGCCATCGGATGGTTGTAGGTGCCGACCATCGCGAGGTTGATCGTCGCAACGAGAGTCGAGACCAGCGCCGGATCGCCGGTATGGGCCATCGGCGCGAGCGACGCGATCCGCGGTCGCACGGCGTGGCTGGCCGTCAGGACGGCGGCGGCTCTGCCGAGCGCACCCGCGGCCGGTGCGAGTCCCCCGGCGGCTATCCCGATCCGACTCGCCAACGCCTGCCCCGCGTCCGAGGAGCCCTCCGCTGCCCACCCGGCGAGTTGGCCGCCGGGCGCGAACGCCGTGCGCAGTCGGTCGGCGACAGCCTGCGCACGCGCGGCGATACGCGCTATCTCTGCCGCGTCGGCCGACGCCGCACCCGGATCCATCGAGTCGATACGGGCGAGCGTCTCCATGATGTCGGTCCACACGGTTCCCACATAAGGTCAGACGCAGCGAGCCGGAAAACGGTTCCATGACACGCCCGGGCACGCCTATTCCGGGGGTAGTAGGTCCGGACGTCGACGCCGTGTGCGGTCGAGGGACTGCTCGTGTCGCCAGGCCGCGACCTTGCCGTGGTCGCCGGACAGCAGGACCGGCGGGACCTCCAGGTCGCGCCAGACCTTCGGGCGCGTGTAGCTGGGGCCTTCGAGGAGCCCGTCGGAGAACGAGTCCTCCTGATGCGATTTCGGGTTGCCGAGCACGCCGGGCATCAGCCGGGTGGTGGCCTCCACCATCGCGAGGACAGCGACCTCCCCGCCGATGAGGACGAAGTCGCCCAGCGACACCTCTTCCACGCGCACGCGGCGCGCGGCGTCGTCGAACACCCGCTGGTCGATGCCCTCATAGCGGCCGCAGGCGAAGACGAGGTGCCTCTCGGTGCTCCAGCGCTGGGCCGTCGCCTGAGTGAACGGGACCCCGGCGGGTGTGGGGACCACGAGGAGTGCGTCGTCGGGGCAGACGGCGTCGAGCGCCTCGCCCCACACCTGCGGCTTCATCACCATGCCGGGACCGCCGCCGTACGGCGCGTCGTCGACGGCGTGGTGGACGTCGTACGTCCATCGCCGCAGGTCGTGGACGCCGAACTCGAGGAGGCCCGCGTCGACGGCCTTGCCGAGCAGCGCGGCCTTCAGCGGCTCGAGGTATTCGGGGAAGATCGTGACGACGTCGATCCGCACAGCTCGCTCAGTCCCGTTCCGAGACCGCGGCGTCGAGGTCGACGAGGCCGTCCGGCGGATCGATCTCGATGATCTCGCGAGTGACTGTCGGAACCATCTGACGGACGAACGGCACGAGCACCTCGCGGCCGTCCGGACCGGCGATCGCCAGGACGTCGCCGCCCGGCAGATGCAGGATCGACGTCAACGTGCCGACCGGTTCACCCGCGACTGTGCGCACGGAGACGCCTTCGAGCTCGTGGTCGTAGAACTCGTCCGGGTCGTCTCCCGAATCGACGTCTGCGGCGTCGATGACGAACAGCGTGCCCCGCAGCGCATCGGCCGCGGTCCGATCGGTGACGCCCTTCAGGGACAGCAACAACCGCCCGGAATGGTTCCGGGCGGCTGTCACGTCGTATTCGGTTTCGCCAGCGCCCTTCGGCGCCCGCCCTGTCAGGCGGGCGCCGACGGCGAAGCGGGTCTGCGGGTCGTCGGTGCGGACATCGACGACGACTTCACCGCGGACACCGTGCGTCTTGACGACGCGACCGATCACGAGATCCATGAATGCAGGACTCGTCAGCGGTCGGTGTCGACGATGTCGACACGCATGCCGCGGCCACCGATGCCGGTGACCAGGGTGCGCAGAGCGGTGGCGGTGCGGCCGTTGCGGCCGATCACCTTGCCGAGGTCTTCGGGGCTCACGTGAACCTCGACCATCCGGCCGCGACGGCCGGTGATCAGGTCGACGCGAACGTCGTCCGGGTTGGAGACGATCCCGCGTACCAGGTGCTCGACTGCGTCAGCGACGACAGTGCTCACGCCTGAGCCTCAGCCTCGCCGGCGTCTGCGGCCGGGGCCTCTTCTTCGGCCTTCTTGGCCTTCTTCTTGGCGGTGGTCGCAGCGGCGACGGGCTCGTTCTCGGCGGCGGCGAGCGCGGCGTTGAACAGGTCCTGCTTGCTCGGCTTCGGCTCGGCGACCTTCAGGGTGCCCTCGGCGCCCGGCAGGCCCTTGTACTTCTGCCAGTCACCGGTCACCTTGAGGAGGGCGGCGACGGGCTCGGTCGGCTGTGCACCGACGCTGAGCCAGTACTGAGCGCGCTCCGAGTCGACCTCGATCAGCGACGGCTCTTCCTTCGGGTGGTACTTGCCGATGGTCTCGATGACGCGGCCGTTGCGGCGGGTGCGCGCGTCGGCGACGACGATGCGGTACTGGGGGTTGCGGATCTTGCCGAGCCGCGTGAGCTTGATCTTGACAGCCATGAAAGGCTCCTTCGTCACAGCGCAATTCAGCGACCCACCAGATCAGTGGGCCCGGTTTTGCGATCTCTTCTGGGGTGACCGCCGGTCGGCCGTAGCCGGTTCCGACGAACCAGCGTTTGATTCTGCCAGACGCCGAAGCCCTCTCCCAAACCCAGCGACTCGATCACGGGTGGGCACCACACTCGACCGTCTCACGTATCGACGCTAATATGTGTTTATGCGTACCACCGTCGACTTGCCCGACGACCTGCTCACGTCCGTGAAGGTCGCGGCAGCCGAACGCGGCATCAGCCTCAAGTCGCTGTTCATCAGCGCGTTGCACCGCGAACTGGAGACGGGCCGCACCGATATCTCGTTAAAGCGCGTCCGTATGCCCCTCGTGCCGACTCGACATCCCGACGACTTGATCGCCGTCTCCAACGACGACATCGAGCAGGCGCTCGCCGACACCGACGCCGACATCGCGGCGCAGTGACGACTCTCGTCGACGTCGGGCTGTGGCTCGCCCTCGTGTGGGAACGGCACGCCGATCACCGGTCGGCCGTGTCATGGTTCGACGCTCATACCGACAGACTCTCGATGTGTCGCGTCACCCAAATGGGCGTGCTGCGCCTGCTGACCAATCCCGCGGTCATGCGTGACGACGTCATCACCCGGGAGGCCGCGTGGAACGTCGTCGACCAACTCCTGGCGGACGACCGCATCGTCTGGGCGCGTGAACCCGTCGGCCTCGACACCGCGTTCCGAGGCTTCTCGGAGGGACGCGATTCGAGCCACAAGCTATGGACCGACGACTATCTCGCCGCCTTTGCGCTCGCCGTCGACTTTGACCTCGCCACCCTCGACCAGAGGATCGCCGGCCGGTATCCGACCGTCCGGGTGCAGACCATCACCTGACCCGGCCTGCGGATTCCGGCGTTCTGGACGACGACCGATAGACTCGCCTCCGACCGCCCGACCGCCCGACCGGGCGGGTCCCGATGATCGGAGAGCGCCCGCATGCTTCACGCCTTGTCGTTCGCCTTCGTCGACTCGGTGAACGTGCTCCTCATCGGCGTGCTCGTGGCGTTGGCGCTGATGCTCGGCCCCGGCCGCTACCGGCGCATCGCCCCCCTGTTGTTGATCGGCGACTGGCTCGGCGTGTTCGTGCTGTCCGTCGTGGTGCTTCTGGTGTTCGACGGTCTGGAGTCCCTGGTCCACACCGTTCTCGACTCCCCGCTGTTCGGCATTCTGCTGATTCTCACGGGCCTGCTCACCGCGTTCCTGACCTGGCGGGGAGGCGACTCGTCCGACCTCGTCGATCGAATCCTCGCGCCGCTGCGCAGCCCGTCACCGATGACCGTCGGCGTCGGTTTCGCCCTCGGTGTGGTCCAGTCGGCCACGTCGGTCCCCTTCTACGCCGGGCTCGCCGTGCTCTCCGCGAGCGATGTCGCCGCCACCCAGCGCTACCTGGGACTGTTCCTGTACGCGACCGTCGCGTTGAGTCTGCCGCTCCTCGCCGGACTCGCTCTCGCCGGTGTCCGCGCCCGCCCCCACTCGTGGATCGGACGCCTCTTCGCACGCGCGCGCCGCAATCAGGCGAGGGTCACCAGATCGGCGGGCTGGCTGGTCACGCTGCTCCTCATCGTGATCGGCGTCCTGCAGATCGTGTCGTAGCGTCCCGTCAGTCGTCCTACACGACCTTCTCGCCCGAGCACACGATGTGCACGGGCCGACGCAGGGTCGACAGGTCGGCGGCGGGATCCGCGTCGAGCACGAGGAAGTCGGCGCGAGCCCCTTCCGCGATACCCGCGACGCCAAGCCAGTCGCGTGCCGACGTCGACGCCGCCAGTGCGTCGACCGCGGAGAAGCCGACACCCGTCAGCGATTCGATCTCGTCGACGATGCGCCCGTGCCTGATGGTTCCGCCCGCGTCGGTGCCCGCGTAGATCCGTACGCCCGCCTCGCGGGCCTTGGCGATCGTGTCTCGACCGCGTGCGTGCAGTGCCCGCATGTTGGCCTGATAGGTCGGATACTTGTCGGCGCCCGCCGCGATCTCGGGGAACGTGTCGAGCTGGATCAGCGTCGGGACCAGCGCGATGTCGCGGCGGATCATCTCGTCGATGAGGTCGTCGGACAGCCCGGTGCCGTGCTCGACGGAGTCGAATCCGGCACCGATGATGTCGGGCAGCGCGTCGGCGCCGAAGACGTGCGCGGTGATGCGCGCCCCATTGTCATGCGCGGCGACGACGGCCGCCGCCAACTGGTCACGGGTCCACAGCGGGCGCAGGTCGCCGACCGACCGGTCGATCCAGTCGCCGACGAGCTTCACCCAGCCGTCACCGGCCTTCGCCTGGACCGCGACCTCCGCGGCGAGCGAGTCCGGGTCGTCGAGCTCCACTCCGTAGTCGCGCAGGTACCGCTTGGGACGGGCGATGTGCTTGCCCGACCGGAGGAACTGCGGGCAGCGCGGATCGTCGTCGAGAGGGTGGGTGTCGACCGGTGACCCCACCTCGCGGATCAGCAGTGTCCCGGCCTTCACGTCCTGGTAGGCCAGCCCGCGCGCCTGGTCGATGGTGACGCCGAGACCCGGCGCGATTCCGACGTGATTGTGCGCGTCGACGAGGCCCGGCACGATCCATCCGCCGTCGACCGCTGTCTCGGCGTCGGTGATCGGCTCGAAGGTGATCGTCCCGTCCGACACCCAGAATTCGAGGGCGTCGCCGGTGAACGGGTCGACGCCCCGGAACCGCTGTGCGCTCACCCTCGACTCCCCTACTTCTTCGGGAACTTCAGGTTGTTGAGGTCGAGACCTTCGAGGCCGGGCGGCAACTGGTCGAGACCGGGCGGCATGTTCGACAGGTCCATGCCCGGCGGCAGTCCCATTCCGGGAGGCATGCCCGGCATGCCGGGGAAGCCGCCGCGCATCCCCTTGGGCGGGGTGGGGCCGCGGCCCTTGCCCTTACGCCCCTTCGCGCCCTTCTTGCCCTTGCGCGCGTTCTTGCGGTTGCCGCCGCCCATGCCCATCATGCGGCCGGACATCTGCGACATCATCTTGCGCGCCGCGAAGAAGCGGTCGACCAACTGGTTCACATCGGTGACGGTGACGCCCGAGCCCTTGGCGATACGGATGCGGCGCGAGGCGTTGATGATCTTCGGGTTGTCACGCTCGGCGGGCGTCATGCCGCGGATGATCGCCTGGATCTTGTCGAGCTGGCGGTCATCGACCTGCGACAGGGCGTCCTTCATGTCGCCCGCGCCGGGCAGCATGCCGAGGAGATTGCCGATGGGTCCCATCTTGCGGATCATCAGCATCTGCTGGAGGAAGTCGTCGAGGGTCAGCTCACCCTGGCTGATCTTGGCCGCGGTGCGCTCGGCCTCTTCGGCGTCGAAGTGCTGCTCGGCCTGCTCGATGAGCGACAGCACGTCGCCCATGCCGAGGATGCGACTCGCCATGCGGTCGGGGTGGAAGACGTCGAAGTCCTCGAGCTTCTCACCGGTCGACGCGAACATGATCGGGCGGCCGGTGATCTCGCGGACCGACAGCGCCGCGCCGCCTCGGGCGTCGCCGTCGAGCTTGGTGAGGACCACACCGGTGAAGTCGACGCCCTCGGCGAAAGCCTGGGCGGTGCTGACCGCGTCCTGACCGATCATCGCGTCGAGGACGAACAGGACCTCGTCGGGGCTCGTGGCGTCGCGGATGTCGGAGGCCTGACGCATCAGCTCCGCATCGATGCCGAGACGACCCGCGGTGTCGATGATGACGACGTCGTGCTGACGGGTCTTCGCCTCGGCGACACCGGCCTGGGCGACGGCGACCGGATCACCCGAGCTGACGCCGAGCGTGCCCTCGCCGCCGACCGAGGTGCCGGGGTGCGGCGCGAACACCGGCACTCCCGCTCGTTCGCCGACGATCTGCAGCTGCTGGACCGCGCCGGGTCGCTGCAAGTCACAGGCCACGAGCATCGGGGTGTGTCCCTGACCCGCCAACCACTTGGACAACTTGCCCGCGAGCGTCGTCTTACCGGCGCCCTGGAGGCCCGCAAGCATGATGACGGTCGGCGGCGTCTTCGCGAGCTGGATGCGCCGCGTCTCGCCGCCGAGGATGCCGACGAGCTCCTCGTTGACGATCTTGACGATCTGCTGCGCCGGGTTGAGCGCCGCGGACACCTCGGAGCCCTTGGCGCGCTCCTTGACGTTCGCGATGAACGTCCGGACCACGGGCAGGGACACGTCGGCGTCGAGCAGCGCCAGCCGGATCTCGCGCGCGGTCGCATCGATGTCGGAGTCGGTGAGACGACCCTTGCCGCGCAGGTCCTTGAGGGCGCCTGTCAACCGGTCGGAGAGGGATTCGAACATTCCTCCATCTTTCCATGCCGAAGTGTCTGGAGACGACGACGCCCCGGTTACGGACTCTTCCGTGACCGGGGCGTTGTCGGTGAGATCAGCGCAGCGCGCGTCCGTCCGAGTCGGGGACGTTGCGCATCGCGATCAGGACGAGGTCGATCAACGCCCAGATGCCACAGCCGCCGAAGGTCAGCAGCTTCGCGACGCCGAGGCCGGTGTAGCCGAGGTAGAAGCGGTCGATGCCGAGCGACCCGAGGAACACCGACAGCAGCAGTGCGGTCATCCACTCCTTGTCGGAGAACACGCCGGGCAACGACGATGCGGGCTGGTACTGCTGACTGTTGGACGGCCGGACGGCGTCCTCGGCCTTCAGCTGACGATTGGTCGCCATCTGGCCCAGGGTCTGGATGTCGTACGGTCCCTGCTCCTGGTCGTACTGGCGCACGAAGTAGGTGTGCTGCGGAGGCGCCGCGGGCGGCTGCCCGCCCGCGTTCCACTGGGGCTGCTGGCCGGGGAAGTTCTGTGGATTCGGATCAGTCACGGCGTCAACCTATCTCATGAGGGCGGCAGCCGTGTGGCTGCACGGAAGGATGTAATTCGATCGAACGATTGTCATCGACCGCACACCGACAGGACCGCGGCGGCGATCTGCCCGCGGGCGGCGTCCGAATCGTCGGGGAGGACCACGGCGAAGGTGTCGACGGCGGTCGCGCCCATGGTGGCGACGGTCGCCCACGCGACGTCGACGCCCGAGCGGTCGAGTTCCGCGGCGACCCGGGCGAGGAGCCCCTCGTCGTCGCGCGCGCGGAGTTCGAGCAGGTCGCGTCCCTTCTCCGCGCCCGCCAACCAGGACACGCGCGGCGGCGGAGTCACCCGCGACGCGGGCACCGCGTGCTCACCGACCCGGACGGGCCCTCCGGCCGCCGCCCGCCGGGCGAGTTCGGCGTGGACGTCGACCGTGCCCGACAACGCCGCGCCCAGTCGTTGACGCAGGATCTGGGCGTCGGGCGGGCCGCCGAACGTCGGCATGACGACGAACGAGTCGACCGCGGATCCGGCGTGGGTGCGGACCGTCGCCGAGTGGACCTGTAGTCCGGCGAGCGCGAGCACGCCCGCCATTGTCGACATCAGACCGTGGCGGTCGGGAGCGACCATCGTCACGACCGTCATGTTGGGGCCGTCGCCGGGAGCCGCGTGCACGCGCACACCGCCCTGTTCCGCCAGGTCGCGGAGTTCGTCGTCGAGCGGTTCGGGGACCGCGATCGGGCGGCCGCCGAGGTGATCGACCACTCGTTCCACAAGACCGCCGATCAGTGCCGCCTTCCACTCGTTCCACACTCCCGGTCCGGTGGCCTTCGAGTCGGCCTCGGCGAGCGCCCCCAGCAGTTCCACGAGCACCCGGTCGCCCTCGACCTGCTCGGCGACCCACGCGACGGTCGCCGGGTCGGACACGTCCCGTCGGGTGACGACTGTCGGAAGCAGCAGGTGCAGCCGGACCATCTCGACGAGCAGCCGACGGTCGTCGGGCCACAGCCCGAGTCGGGCGGCGATCGGACCGGCGAGCTCGGCTCCGACCAGCGAGTGGTCGCCGCCTCGCCCCTTCCCAATGTCGTGGACGAGCGCACCGAGGAGCAACAGATCGGGGCGCTGCACGCTGGTCGTCAGCGCGCCGGCGTAGGCGACCGTCTCCAACAGGTGGCGGTCGACGGTCCACGTGTGGATCGCGTCGCGCGGCGGCAGGTCGCGGACGCCAGCCCACTCGGGGAACATCCGCTCCCACAGTCCGGTCGCGTCCAGCGCCTCGACCGGCGCGATCACGTCGTGCCCGGACGCCAACAGCACCAGCAGGTCGGACAGGTTCTCCGACGACCACGGCGCCGGGATCGGCGGCGCGAAGTCGGCCAGCCGATCGAGCACCGAACCGTTGATCGGCAACAGGTTGCGGGCCGACGCACTCGCCACCCTGAGCACCAGGCCGGGATCGGAGCTGGGCATCGCAGTCTTCGCGAGGACGACCTCGCCGTCGTGTTCGACGACGCCCTCGTCGAGCGGCCTGCGGATCGGGCTGCGGCGGAACCGCGACAGCCCCCGACGTCCCACCGCGTTGCGCGCGGTGCGGAATCCGGTGTCCACCGCGTACGACGTGGTCCGCGCGGAGCCGCTGATCAGACGGGCGAGGTCGAACCGGTCCCCGACCCGCAGCGCCGCGGCGATGTCGTCGGCGTCCTGGGCGCGCACCTGGTCGCGGGCGCGCCCCGCGATCCGGTGCAACTCGGTGCGGACCGCGAGCAGATCGGTGTACGCGGTCCGCAGCGGCGACTCCGCGCGCGACGGATCGAGACGGCCGAGACCGTCGGTGAGATGGGCGAGGGCGAGCGCGTCGAGGAGTTGGACGTCGCGCAGTCCTCCCCGACCGTTCTTCAGGTCCGGTTCGGCGCGGTGCGCGATGTCGCCGGTGCGGTCCCAGCGAGCCTTCGCGGCATCGATCACCTCGGGGAGCCGCATCCGCGCCTCGGCGCGCCACAGATTCCGCACCGACGAGATGAGCAACGACGCCAGATCCGCGTCGCCCGCGATGTAGCGCGCGTCGAGCAGGCCCAGGGCCGCCGTCACGTCCTCACGCGCCACCTTCATCGCCTCCGGCACCGAGCGGACGCTGTGGTCGAGTTTCACGCCCGCGTCCCAGATCGGGTACCAGAGTCCGTCCGCCACCTCGGCGAGTCGGTCGCGGTGCCGGTCGTCGTGCACCAGGATCAGGTCGAGGTCGGAGTAGCCGACCATCTCCCGACGTCCCAGGCTGCCGACCGCGACCACGGCGAAGCCGCTCCCGTCGACGACGCCGAGTTCTGCCGCACGTCCGACGATCCACTCCTCGGCCCGGTCCGCGAGAGCGTCTCGCAGCGCCTGGCCGTGCAGATCTCCGGCGCGCAGCAGCACTCGTCGTGCCGACGCGAACGCCTCCGCGCTAGATCGCGTCTGGTCCGCGTTCACCGGTACGCACCCGGATAACCGCGTCGACGGGCGTCACCCACACCTTTCCGTCGCCGATCTTGCCCGTGCGGGCCGCTTCGACGATGGTCTCGGTGACCTGATCGAGGACGTCGTCGTCGACGACGACCTCGACACGGACCTTGGGCACGAAGTCGACGGCGTACTCGGCGCCCCGGTACACCTCGGTGTGTCCCTTCTGGCGGCCGTAGCCCTGGACTTCACTGACCGTCATGCCGACGATGCCGATCTGTTCCAGTGCTGCCTTGACGTCTTCCAACGTGAACGGCTTGACGATTGCGGTGACCAGCTTCATGAAATGACCTTTCGATTTCCCTCGGGTTCGAGCGTACGGCGCGACAATCCGTCCGCTGCAACACGTTCGGCCGAACTACGCTGTCTCATATGCGCTCTCCGCATGCTCGGAGGCGTCGATCCCGACGAACTCGGCCTCGTCGTCCACCCGCCAGCCGAGCGGCTTCAGGGCGAACGCGATGATCGCGGTGAGGACCGCGGTGAACGCGAGAGCGGTGAGCGCGACGACCGTCTGGACCGCCAACTGCCGGAAGTCGTGTCCGTAGAGCACGCCCGAATCCTTGGCGAGCAGGCCGATGCCGACGGTTCCCCACAGGCCCGCGACCAGGTGGACGCCGACGACGTCGAGGGAGTCGTCGAAGCCGAACTTGTACTTCAGGCTGATCGCGACGGCGGCGAGCGCACCCGCGACGAGACCGAGGGCGATCGATCCGATGGGCGTGAGCGCCGCACACGCCGGGGTGATCGCGACCAGACCGGCGACGACGCCGGACGCGGCTCCGACGCTTGTCGGGCGTCCGTCCCGGAACCATTCGACGGCCAGCCAGCCGATCATCGCGGCGGCGGTCGCGACGGAGGTGTTGACCCACACGAGGCCCGCGGTCGCATCCGCGCCGAGCTCCGAACCGGCGTTGAACCCGAACCAGCCGAACCACAGCAGGGCGGCGCCGAGCATGACGAACGGGATGTTGTGCGGACGGAACGCCGTCTTGCCGAATCCCTTGCGCTTGCCGACGATCAGGGCGAGGACGAGGCCCGCCATGCCCGCGTTGATGTGGACCACCGTGCCGCCGGCGAAGTCGATGGGCGCGACGTTCGCGGCCCCGTCGGTCGAGCCGAACATCATGGCCGCGATGCCGTCTTCCGAACCGGACAGGATGCCGCCGCCCCACACCATGTGCGCCAGCGGGAAGTAGACGATCGTCGCGAAGAGTCCGCTGAACAGGAGCCAGGTGGAGAACTTGACGCGTTCGGCGATCGCTCCGCTGATCAGTGCGACGGTGATCACCGCGAACGTCAGCTGGAAGGCGAGGAAGACGATCGCCGGGATGCCGGTCGTGCCCCACACCACCACGTGGGTGACGCCGCCGACCTCCTTGGTCTGCATCAACTGGTCCGACCCGAAGAGCGCGAACGGGTTGGAGAAGATCCCGCCGATGTCGCCCGTCCCGGTGAGGGTGTTCCCGAAGGACATCGAGAAGCCCCACAGGATGTAGACGATGGTGACGACGCCGAGTGCGCCGAACGACATCATCATCATGTTGAGCACTGATTTGGCGCGGGTGAGTCCTCCGTAGAAGAACGCGAGCGCGGGGGTCATCAGGAGCACGAGGGCCGCACTCATGATCACCCAGGCGGTGTTGCCGCTGTCGATGGAACCGAACACGGTGTCCGGCAATGCCACAGTCACTGTTGCAGGCCTCCTAACTCGTCGTGTGTCGACGTGTGAGACCACTGTGTCGCCCGCAGATTGCCGGGCCGGTGCTCCCGTGTTTCGGCGCTGTCACGGGCAGTGCGGGAAGGTTTCGTCCGGGTTACGCGTCTCGACCGCGCTCGACGAGCCGGAGCCGGGTCAGGCCCGCGCGGCGATGGCGGCGAGGTCGAGTCGGTTGTCGAGCGTGCCGTACATCTGGCCGGGATCGGCGATGCGACCGGAGACGAACGCGTCGACGACGAACGACGGCGCCTGCCGGATCAGGATCGACCCCTGCAGCGCGATCGCCAGCGATTCGGTCAGCCGCCGCGCGATCGCGGGTGCGTTCAGCGGATCGGCCGCGGCCTGCGCGACGAGTTTGCGGGTCTTCTCGACATGCAGGTCGTAGGCGTGGTGCTGTCCGAGCGCCAGGTCGAACTCGGCGTCGAGAGCCTCCACCGACAGCGGATCACGGACCATCGCGCGCAGGACGTCGAGCGCGATCACATTGCCCGACCCCTCCCACACCGCCATCACCGGCTGCTCGCGGAACCGCCTGGACAGTGGAAACGCCTCCGTGTAGCCGTTGCCGCCGAGACATTCGAGCGCCTCGTAGGCGTGGTTCGGACCGCGTTTGCAGACCCAGTACTTGCCCACCGCGGTCGCGAGGCGTCGGAACGCCTGCGACTGTTCGGAGTCGTCGTCGTATGCCGACGCGAGCCGCATGGCCGTCCACATGGCCGCCTCGGCCTCCACCTGCAGGTCGGCGATCACCGCGGTCATCGCGGGCTGGTCGATCAGCCTCGCACCGAACGCCGACCGGTGCCGGACGTGCCAGGCGGCCTCGGCGACCGCCTGCCGCATTCCCGCCGCGCTGCCGAGCGCGCAGTCCAGGCGAGTCTGGTTGACCATTTCGATGATCGTGCGGACGCCTGCCCCCTCGTCGCCCAGGCGCCACCCGATGGTGTCGGACAACTCGATCTCGCTCGACGCGTTCGACTTGTTGCCGAGCTTGTCCTTGAGCCGCTGGATGGCGAACGTGTTACGGGTGCCGTCCGGCAGTGTGCGGGGGACGACAAAACAGGTGACGCCCGGATCGGTCTTGGCGAGGACGAGGAACGCGTCCGACTGCGGGGCCGAGCAGAACCATTTGTGGCCGGTGATGCGGTACGTGCCGTCGCCGTCGCCGTTGTCGACGGCGCGGGTGGTGTTCGCGCGGATGTCCGAACCGCCCTGCTTCTCGGTCATCGCCATACCGAAGATCGCCGAGCCCTTGGCCGGGTCGGACAGCGACGGGTCGTAGTCGCGCGACAGCGTCCGGGGCACCCACACGTCCGCCAGTGCCGGGTCCACACGCAGCGACGGGACGACGGCGTGCGTCATGCTGACCGGGCAGGCGTGCCCCGGCTCGATCTGCCCGAACTGCATGAACATCGCGGCGCGTGCGACATGCGCGCCCTCGCGGGGGTCGTCCCAGCAGCTCGTGTGCGAGCCGTGGGCGATCGCGTCGCCGATGATCCGGTGATAGGCGGGATGGAACTCGATCTCGTCGACGCGATGCCCCCACCGATCGTGGGTGTGCAGCTTCGGCGTGATCGTGTTCGCCAGCTCGGCGTCGCGCTGGAAGTCGGCGCGTCCGACGAGTGCGCCTGCCTCGGTCAGGTCGTCGTGCGCCCACGACGCGCCGTACGCCTCGACGGCTTCGACGAGCGGAAGGTCCGTCGTGTACTCGTTGACGTCGACGCGCGGCGCCGCCTGATTGAACACGTCGTGGGTCGTGGTCATCTGTTCTCCTTTGAGGGGACGGGTGGTGCGCCGAGCGCTCGGCGACAGAAGTCTCGGATCGTGTCGAGCAGGACAACGGGCGGCCCGCTCGGCGGCGCGGTGTCGGGATTGAGGGCGCCGACCAGCGCTTCGGAGATCGCTCCCATGACGGCCGATGCGGCGACCGGGGCATCGGTCGAGACGAACACCGATCTCTCCACGCCGTCGGCGATGATCGACTCCCCCATCTCGCGGTACCACTGGCGGAGTCGGAGGCGTTCGGCGTCGACGGCGGGGATCACCGGCTCGAACAGCAGCGACCAGGCCATCCGGCGTCCGCGCAACGCACGATCGGCGAACGTGCCGATGAGTGCGTCGAGTCGGGCCAGCGGATCGGGTCCCGCGGCCCTGACCGCGGCGTCGACCTGCGCGAACTCGTATTCAGCAGCCGTCCGGAACACCTGCGCCAGCAGCGCTTCTCGATTGTCGAAGTACGAGTAGACCGACCCGACGCTGACCTGCGCATCTTCGGCTATCGCGGCGACGGACGCCGCGGCGAAGCCCGACTCGGCGATGAGCGCACGCGCGGCTCCCAGCACCGCGTCCCGCTTCGCCTGCGCGGTTCGACGCGTCGATTCGGTCCGTCGGTAGGCCACACGAAGAATTGAATTATGATTCAATTGAATGGACAAGAGAAACGCGGCAGTTCTGGTCGACGCTCATCGTCGGGACGATGAGCGTCGACTGGAACTGCCGCGCGAAGAGGAGACTCGGCTCAGAGCAGGGCGTCGACGAACGCTTCCGGCTCGAACGGCGCGAGGTCGTCGGCGCCCTCACCGAGGCCGACGAGCTTCACCGGGACACCGAGCTCGTCCTGGATGCGGAAGACGATGCCGCCCTTGGCCGTGCCGTCGAGCTTCGTCAGCACCACACCCGTCAGGGAGACGACCTCGGCGAACACCTTCGCCTGGGTCAACCCGTTCTGGCCGACGGTCGCATCGAGCACCAGCAGCACTTCGTCGACGGGCACCTTCTTCTCGACGACGCGCTTGACCTTGCCGAGCTCGTCCATCAGGCCGGTCTTGGTGTGCAGGCGGCCCGCGGTGTCGATGAGGACCACGTCGACGCCGTCGGCGATGCCCCTGCTGACCGCGTCGAAGGCGACCGCTGCCGGATCGGCCCCCTCCTTGCCCCGAACGATGCCCGCGCCGACGCGTTCACCCCACGTCTGCAGCTGGTCGGCGGCCGCGGCGCGGAAGGTGTCCGCGGCACCGAGGGTGACCCGCCGCCCGTCGGCGACGAGCACGCGCGCGAGTTTGCCCGTCGTCGTCGTCTTGCCGACGCCGTTCACACCGACGACGAGGACGACGGCGGGCCCGTCGGCGTGCGGCAGGGCCCTCACCGAACGGTCGAGTTCGGGATGCAGCTGCTCGACGAGGATCTTGCGCAGGGCCGAACGCGCGTCGTCCGCGGTGCGGACCTTGCCGGCGGCGAGTTCCTCGCGCAGCCGCTCGACAACGGTGGCCGTCGCACCGGTCCCGAGGTCGGACATGACGAGCGTGTCCTCGATCTCCTCCCACGAGTCCTCGTCGAGGTCGCCCGCACCCAGCAGACCGAGCACGCTCGCGCCGATCGCGCCCTGCGAGCGGGACAGCCGTCCACGCAGCCGCGACAGGCGTCCCGCCGTCGGCTCGATCTCGTCGAGGACGGGCTCGGTCGCCGTGATCTCGGGTTCCGGTTCGGGCTCGACGACCTCGGGCTCGGTCGCTTCCGGTTCAGCGATCTCCGGTTCGGCGATCTCGGGTTCGGATGCCTCGGGTTCGGACGCGGAGGGTTCGGGTTTCGGCACCTCGGGCGTGGGTTCGGGCTTCGGGGCCTCGAGGGTGGCCGTGCCGCCTTGGCTGAAATTGAACCCCGACTGCGCCTTGTAGTCGCCGGACTTGTCGACCTGCCGCGTGACGCCGTCGGTCGGCGCCATGTCGCCGGGCTTGTCGGTGATCGAGATCCGTCGCCTGCGGCTGATCACATAGCCGGTGAGCCCGATCAGGGCGACCAGCGCGATCACTCCGACGATGATTCCGATGAGGACTTCAGTTGTCACGAGGACTGTGCCTTTCCATTGGCCGTGGGGAGATCGACGCCGCGGAGGCGTTGGGAGATGACTTGCGTGATTCCGTCGCCGCGCATGCTCACACCGTAGAGGGCGTCGGCGATCTCCATCGTCGGCTTCTGGTGGGTGATGACGATGAGCTGCGACTTCTCGCGGAGTTGTTCGAACAGGCTGATGAGCCTGCGGAGGTTGGCGTCGTCGAGGGCCGCTTCCACCTCGTCCATCACATAGAACGGTGACGGCCGCGCGCGGAAGATCGCGACGAGCATGGCGACCGCGGTCAGCGACTTCTCCCCGCCCGACAGCAGCGACAGACGTTTGACCTTCTTGCCGGGCGGACGAGCCTCCACCTCGACGCCGGTGGTCAGCATGTCGGACGGATCGGTGAGGACGAGTCGCCCCTCGCCGCCCGGGAACAGCGTCGCGAACACCTGCACGAATTCCTTCTCGACGTCGGCGTACGCCTCGGTGAACACCTGCAGGATGCGGGCGTCGACGTCGGCGACGACGTCCAGGAGGTCGTCGCGCGCCTGCTTGACGTCTTCGAGCTGCGTCGACAGGAACGTGTACCGCTCTTCGAGCGCCGCGAACTCCTCGAGCGCGAGCGGGTTCACCTTGCCGAGCGTCGTGAGGTCCTTCTGCGCGCGTTTGGCGCGGATCTCCTGCGTCTTGCGGTCGTACCGCATCGGCGCGGGCGCGACGACCTGCTCGCCGCGTTCCTTCGCCTGCTCGTATTCGCGCATCTCCAGCTCGGACGGCGGCATCGGCACATCGGGCCCGTATTCGGCGATGAGATCGTCCGGCGACATGGCGAACTGGTCGAGGACGTGCTCTTCGAGCTGCTCGATGCGCAGTTCCACCTGTGCGCGCGCCACCTCGTCGCGGTGCACGGCGTCCTTCAGCTCGTTCATCGTCGCAGTCAGTTCGTCGACGAGGCGGCGGAGTTCGTCGGTCTCGGCGGTCCGCGCCGTGCGGATCGCGTCGAGCTCGTCCCGTCCGCGTGCGGCGTCCGTCGCGGCCGAGGCGACGGCGACGGCGAGGTCGTGGCCCACCTCGACGACGACGCTCGCGACACCGGCCGCGTACCTCCGGTTCGCGTCCTGCTGTTTGAGGCGTTCGCGGTTGGCCCGTTCGTTGACGGCGGCGCGGCGCAGGCTGTCGGCCTTGCCGCGGATCGATCCGAGTCGCTCCTCCGCCGTACGGAGTGTCAGGCGCGTCTCGACCTCCATCGACCTGGCCGACGCGACTTCCGCCGCGGCCGCCTCCCGCATGCCGCTGTCGAGGTCGCCGATCGTCGGGTCGTCGTGCTCGTCGAGGGCTCGGGCGAGCCGCTCCTCGACCTCGGTGAGCGCGGTGAGGTTGTCGGCCCGTCCCTCTTCGACGAAGCGCCGCTGCCTGGTGAGCCGGTCGGCCTCGTCGCGGGCGGCGCGGACGTCCGACCCGAGCCGTCCGAGCTGCTCATACGCCGCGCCGACGGCCGCGTCCGACTCGTTGAGCGCGGCGAGGGCGCCCTCCGCCGCGTCGCGCGCCTCGGATTCGACCGACTGCGCCGCGGCCAGCTCCCCCAGGACGCGCTCGACGGTGGCGCGGGCCTTCGCGAGGTCGTCGGTCGCGGTGTCGACGGCCGACTGCACCTCGAGGGTCGACGGCCGCTTGGACGACCCGCCTTCGACCGAGGCCGACGACACACGGTCTCCGTGCGCGGTGACGGCGACCAGCCCGTGGTCGGCGGCCAGTCGCAGGCCCGACGCCGCGTCCTCGACGACGACGACGTCGGCAAGCAGCACGTCGACGGCCCCCGCGATGGTCGCGGGTGCGGTCACCACGTCCCGAGCCCAGACGACTCCGTCGGGCAGTGCGGGCCGCGACCGTCCGGCACGCTCGGCGAGGCCTCCGACGATGAGGGACGCCCGTCCGCCGTCGCCGCCGCGCAGGGCGTCGAGCGCGCGGACCGCGGTGAGTCCGTCGACGGTGGCGATGGCGTCGGCGGCAGGGCCGAGGGCGAGCGACACCGCCGTCTCGTAGCCGGGCTCGACGACCAGCAGGTCCGACAACGGGGCGAGGAGTCCGTCGGCCGCGTGCTCCTGCAGCCAGGCCCCGCCGTCGCCGCGGTCGAGCCCGACCGCGAGCGCGTCGATGCGGGCGGTGAGCGAGGCGATGGAGTGTTCGGCGTCGCGTTCGGTCGCCCGGAGCTCGGCGACGGTCGCCGTCGCCGACTCGAGTGCGGCCACGCAGCGTTCGTGATGTTCATCGAGGCTCGCCTCGCGCGATTCGAGTTCGGCGGTCGCCGCGGCCTGCTCGTCGATGAGGGCCTGCGCGGCGTCCGCGCGCTGGTGCGCCGCTTCGATGCCCTCGGTCAGACGCGACGTCTCGGCGTCGACGGATTCGACCTTGGTGCGCAGGTTGGCGGCCTGGCCCTCGAGCCGGGCGAGCCCTTCGCGGCGGTCGGCGACCGCTTGGACCGCGGCCATGTGCGCCTTCTCCGCGGCCGACGCCGCCTGCTCCGCGGCCTGCAGCGCGGCGGTCGCGTATTCGAGACGTTCTGCGCCCTCTTCGACGGCGAGCGTGTGCTCGGCCTCGGTCATCGCCGCCTCTTCGGCCTGCAGTTCGAGCGTCTCCGGGTCGGGGCCGGATGGCGTCGCCGACGGCTGCGACAGATGCGCGGCGCGTTCGGACGCCACCCGCCGTGTTCCGTCGACGCGCTCGGCCAACGTCGACAGCTGGTGGTAGACGCGGGCCGCCTCGGATGCGGCGGGCGTGATCTGGGCCAGATGCTCCTGGGCCGCGGCGAGCGCGGCGGTCGCCTCGTCGAGTTGTGCCGCGACCTCGTCCTGCCGTTCGCGGATCACCGATTCGAGAGTGTTGTGCTGGACCATCTCCTCGCGACGCATCACCAGGTCGTCGGCAGCCAGACGCAGTCTCGCGTCGCGCAGATCGGCCTGCACCGTGGCCGCCCGCCGGGCGACTTCGGCCTGACGTCCGAGCGGTTTGAGCTGGCGGCGCAGCTCCGCTGTGAGGTCGTTCAGTCGCGCGAGGTTCGCGGCCATCGCGTCGAGCTTACGGACGGCCTTCTCTTTGCGGCGGCGGTGTTTGAGGACACCCGCGGCCTCTTCGATGAACGCCCGCCGGTCTTCGGGCTTGGACTCGAGGATCGCCGAGAGGCGGCCCTGTCCGACGATGACGTGCATCTCCCGTCCGATGCCGGAGTCGGAGAGGAGTTCCTGCACGTCCATGAGTCGGCAGGAGTTGCCGTTGATCTCGTATTCACCCGCACCGTCGCGGAACATGCGGCGGGTGACCGACACCTCCGAGTAGTCGATAGGCAGCGCACCGTCGGAATTGTCGATGGTGAGAGTCACTTCGGCACGACCCAACGGCGCACGACCGGACGTTCCGGCGAAGATGACATCGGCCATCTTGCCGCCGCGCAGGGCTTTCGCGCCCTGCTCCCCCATCACCCACGTGAGCGCGTCGACGACATTCGACTTGCCCGACCCGTTCGGCCCCACCACACAGGTGATGCCGGGTTCGAATCGAAGCGTCGTCGACGACGCGAACGATTTGAACCCTTTGAGGGTCAGGCTCTTCAGGTGCACGACGCCTGAGTTTACCCGCGGCTACCTCAGCGTTCGACGAAGGACGTGTGGTCTCCGCGCGCCGGGCCGAAATCCTCGACGACCACGTCCACCCGCCCGGGCGTCTGTCCCGACCGCAACGCGGCCAGCAGCGACTCCAACTGCGGCGCGGGGCCTTCGGCGACGACGTGGACCCGGCCGTCGACGTGGTTGGACGCGTAGCCCACGAGCCCCAACTCGAGGGCCTTCGACCTCGTCCACCAGCGGAAACCCACTCCTTGGACGTTTCCGTGGACCCACGCGGACATTCGCTGCACGGTCAGTCGGTCTCGATGGACAGGTCGACCTGCGCGCCGGCCTTGATGGTCCGTCCGACGGTGCACACCTTCTCCACGGCCCGTTCGACGACCACGAGCAGTCGTTGTGCGGCCTCGGGGTCGAGATCGGACAGGTCCACCTCGAGAGTCTCGGACAGCACCGGGTACACCTCGTTCTCCCGGTCGGCGTCGCCGGAGACTCGGACGGTGGCGTCGTAGTCGTCGCCGAGGCGCCGCGACAACGGCTTGTCGGACGACATGCCGGTGCAGCCCGCAAGCGCGATCTTCAGCAGTTCGCCCGGCGTGAACACGCCCTCGACGTCGGCGGACCCGATCAGCACCTCGGCGCCGCGGGAGCTGTGGCCCGTGTAGCGGCGGGTTCCGGTGCGTTGCACCCACAATTCGGTCATGGCGGTTCCGGCTCCTTCGTCGTCGCGTTCGATCGTCCAGCCTATCGACTCCGACCAACACATCCGCCGGGCGGTCGATTCCCTGATTCGTCGGGGCCGCGGCGGGTTTCGCGTGATCGGGCTTAGACTCGCCGCATGTGTGACGTGACCCGGCTCTGCGGAGCGCCCGCCC
The DNA here is from genome assembly GCF_009932475.1 of Gordonia spumicola. GTDB lineage: Bacteria > Actinomycetota > Actinomycetes > Mycobacteriales > Mycobacteriaceae > Gordonia > Gordonia spumicola. The sequence continues at coordinate 656,667 of NZ_BJOV01000005.1, read as the reverse complement.
ATGACCGGCTGCGGGCGGGGACCCGATGACGGTCGACGCCTACCTCGCGGGCGTGACGGCCCGTCTCGCCGAGATCGACCTCGACGAAGCCGTCGACGCGCGCGACTCGCTCCGCCACGCGACCGGCGCGACGGCCACCGACCTCGAGCGCCTGCGCGCTGTGTACCCGGCGCGCCCCGACGCCCTCGTGGAGTTGCTGAGCCGGATCGACGGCACCTATTGGCGACGGTACGGCGACCACGAGGTGTCCGTGCTCATCCTCGGCTCGGATGTCGGCGACTACCCCTACTACCTGCAGTCGACGGCGCAGATCGTCGACGCCGCCGACAACGGGTACAGCATCCGCGATGTGTACGGCGATCAGCTCGACGAATGGCTCCCCGAAGGACGCGGCGCCGACCCGCGCCACGGGTACCGCGACGACCGGATCGACCCCGACCTGCCGATGGGCCGCCGCCTGCACTTCGCCGACTGCATGAACAACGGCGGGACGTCCCAGCTGTACATCGACTTCGATCCCCTGCCCGGCGGCACGGTCGGGCAAGTCGTGCGGTACCTGCACGACCCGGACAGTTACCTCGTCATCGCCGACTCGTTCGAGGCGTACCTGCGTGCGCAGATCGACGGCGATTTCGCGTTCCTCGGCTACTACGCCGAGGAATGACGTCGTCAGCCGTCCGCGCGTGAGCCGCTCTCGCGTCGCGGCCGGTCACTTCTCGGTTACGGGGCCGAACAGCCCGTGCATCAGCGCCGACAGGCTCGCGGCGAAGTCCTCCTCGGTGGACGGCCGTTCGTCGAGCGTCGCGCTCGCGCGAAGGTCGGGCAGGGCGTCGCGCGGCATCGCCCCAAGGAGATCGTCCATCCGGCCGTGCGACAGCGGCGTCCCTTCGGCCCGCTGCCGCAGGTGGGAGAGCACGCTGCCGAGCGTGAGGCTCCAGAGCGCCCGGTAGGCGGTGAGCGCGGCCGCCCGGTCCCCGGTGAGACGGTACGTCGCGCCCATCACCGCGTCGGTCAACAGCAGCGCACCGCGACCGATCCGCTGCGGCCGGATCAGCGCCTCCGGAACCCACGGATGCGCGGTCAGCGTCACGTAGAGCGTGGTCATCGCCAGTCGGATGCATGCGCGGGGCTCCTCGGGGAACACGATCGACGCGAAGGGTTCGGCGATCGCGTCGAGTGCGAGTGCGAGCAGGGTCTCCTTGTCGTCGACGTGGCGATACAGCGACATCGTCGTCACCCCGAGGTCGCTCGCGAGATCCTTCATCGTGAGGCCGTCCACGCCCGCGTCGTCGAGTCGGACGAGAGCCCTCTCGACGATCTGATCCCGGGTGATGCTGGGCGGACGACCGCGGCGCGGCGTGCTCTGACGCATCCCCGCATTCTGTCAGACGACCCTTGCGGCGATCCTTAACTAAGTCTAGCCTAATTATTTATGTTACTTGCTACACAAAACAGGTCGACCCGGGTTCCCCTGCTGCTCGCCGGACTCTCCCAGTTCCTCGTCGCCTTCGACGCGTCGGTCACCAATGTCGCGCTCCGCGCGATCCGAGACGACGTGCACTTCAGCCCTCAGGGCCTGTCATGGGTCGTCAACGCGTACGCGATCGCCTTCGGCGGACTGCTCCTCCTCTCGGGGCGACTGTCCGACCGGTTCGGCCCGCGGTCTTTGCTCAGGTTCGGATTCGCGCTGTTCACGGTCGCGTCGCTGGCCGCATACCTGTGCCATGAGCCGTGGCAGGTGATCGTCGTCCGGGTGCTGCAGGGTGTGGGCGCGGCCGCTGTCGCGCCCGCTGCGATCACCTCGGTGGCCCTGACCTTCCGCGAGCCCGCTCAGCGCGCACGGGGATTCGCGGCCATCGCCATCGGAGCGTCGGTCGGCGGCGCCGTGGGCGTCGTCCTGTCCGGAGTGATCACCGATGCTCTCGGATGGCGCACGGTCATCGCCTGCGGGGCGGTCGTGTCCGCGGTCGGACTCGCAATCTCGTACGCGGCGCCCGGCCCGCTCGACGGGGCCGACCGCCGCACCGACTGGGCGGGAGGCGTGCTCGCCACCGGCGGCCTGACCGTGCTCACGTACGGGATCGTCACCGCCACCGACAACGGGTGGGGCAGCGCCCGCACCATCGGGTGGTTCGCGGTCGCGGCGTCGCTTCTCATCGCCTTCGTCGCGGTCGAGCGGCGGACCGCGGTGCCGCTCGTCGACTTCCGCGTACTCGGCAGCCGAGAAGTCCTGATTCCGTGTCTCGTCCTGGCCGTCGTCGTGGCGGGGCAGTTCGGAGCCTTCTACTTCGTCTCGCTCTACCTGCAGATGGGGTTGGGCTACTCCGCCACCAAGACGGGCGTGGTGTTCCTGCCGTTCTGCTTCGGCACCGTGGCCGCGGTTCGGCTCGCAGCATGGCTCGTGCCCAAGGTCGGTGCACGACGCGTGGTCGCCGCCGGAACCGCGATAGCGACGGTCGGATTCCTGCTGTTCGCACCGCTGCCGACGGACGGCGGCTTCCTCACCGCGATCCTGATCCCGTCACTCGTCACCTCGGTCGGGATCGGGATGGTGTTCCTGCCGTTGCCGAACGTCGCCACCGCCGCGGTTGCGCCTGCGGCCGCGGGCATGGTCTCCGGCCTGCTCAACACGTTCCGTCAGGTCGGCGGAGCCCTCGGCCTCGCGATCCTGGTCACCGTATCCGCGGCCGTGAACAGCGGCGCCGACGTCCTGCCCGGCTACCGCGCCGCCCTGTTCGTCAGCGCGGGCCTGGTCGCCGCCGCGTGCGGTATCGCGTTCTTGCTGCCTGCGAAGAAGCCATCGACCACCGGTTGACCACCGCCGAGCCTACCGGCGGACCCGCGGGGCCTTCTGGCACGACGGACAGTAGAACGAGCTCCGGTTCATGAAGTGTTCGCCGAGCATCAGGCCCCCGCATCACCCGGCCGCCGACCGAGGTCGAGGACCTGCACACCACCGATCAGCCGCCTGCAACAACCTAGTGACCGGGTACATCTAGTTCAGCTCCCGTTCCATCGCGAAGAACTCGACGCCGCTCAGACACGATGGCCCACAGCCAGCATGACAGAGCTGAGACGATGATGAATGGTGCAGACCAGCCTGGAAGTAGGCGCAGGATCGCTGCACTCGAGGAATTGTCCACTGCCACCAGAATCAGCCCGCCGACAAGCACCGTGAGTCCGCTCGCCACCAACCCCGTAAGGACTGTCCGCAAGATCGGCGTTGCAGACATCCAGCTAGCCGGCAGTAGACGCTCCGTTCCCGACCAGAAGGCCAGGAATGCAACGGCGGGCAGCCCCGGCCACCACGCCAGCATCAGAGGGAAGATCATTGCGGTGACTGCCGCCCCAGAGTAGCTGGTGTAGTACGCGAGACCTGCCACCAATGCAGGCGGAACCGCAGCCCACCATCGGCGCAGGGTGCCTGCCGTACTAGTACGCGAGAGCTGTGACACCATTTCCTAGGAACTCTCCCCACACAAACTCGGCGGCTCGCTCGTTGAAGTAGTCCGGAACCGGAGCGATCGCCGGCGGATAGCTGATCGACATCTGCGCCGTCGGACCGCCAGCGATACCCACATTCACCCCGTCCATCTGCCACTGGCACGACACCTGGAACCCGGTCGACAACACCGCGGCATCCACCGGCGCACTCCCGGCGTCGGTGATCGTCGCCGACCCACGCAGGTCCAGGAACGCCTCGTACGAACCGAGGCCGCGGCTGAGCGCCGGAACGCTCTGAATTTGTTCGCTGGACTTGGTCAGCGACACCTTCCACCCGCCGTCGGATGTTCGGGTGATCGTCTTGTCCTTGTACGTAGACGCGGCGGCGGGCCCGACTTCACCAGTATCGGCAATCACAGCGCTACTAGCGAGAACGACGGCCGCGATACGCGCATGAACTCCCCCTCCACGACGCCTATACGCCGCTGAAGAAAATCAGACAAGCAGGGACAAGACCCCTGTCTGCCAACATTTCCGCAGCTGATATATCTCGTATCCTACTAGAATAGGACATCTACGATGTTAGCAACTAGCTGTAAACTTGCCCCAGCGTGTTGTGCATCACATGCTCCTAGGGGCCTCCGGCTCAACCGCACTGAGGCTGGAGCAGCTGGGTCATCAACCAGCAAAATCCGACCAGCTTTGTCTTGACAGCACAGAACAACAGATGACAACGCGACGAGCGCCCGCTGACGCCGTCGGCACGGCGCACCAATCGCTCCACGCATCGGACACCCGAGGTGACCGGGCGTCTGTTCCGATGGACTACGAGGAGAAAAGATCGTCCACTGTCACATCTCGTGCCCACTCATCCGACAAGGCTGGCGGGAACGGAGACGTCCTCGTGAAGCGACCTCGTGACGAGCGGATGTCGGTCGCCGAGGGCACGATCGCGCTCTTTGGAGGAGCTGGCAACGCTCATCCTGGACTCGTGAAAGACGTCGGCGATCGCGTCGAGATGATCAGCGCCTACCCCGCGGCGGCGGCTGACACTTCGGGCAGAAGTGAGAGCCCCGGTTCATGAACTGCTCACGCACGATGAGCGTTCTGCACCTCGGACAAGGCAGGCCAGTTCTGCCATACGAACTCAGCGATCTGTCGAAATACCCTGACTTCAACAGTATTAGACATTCATAGCCTACAGTGTCCTACTATGACCGTCGCCGCTGCATACCTCCGCGTCTCGAAATCCGATGAGGATGATGACGAGTCACTGTCCCTGGAGACGCAGCGGCGCCGTATCCAGGCGCTTTGCACTGCCAGAGAGTGGGAGTACGGCCCCGAGTACATCGACGACGGCGTCTCGGCGACGAAGGCTCGCGGTGACAACACCGCGTGGTCGACCATGCTCGACCAGGTCGGTTCCGGGGCGTTCGACGTCATCATCGCGCGCGATCTCGACCGCCTGCTCCGGACATTGGAAGACCTCGTGAAACTGATGGAGCGAAAGGCGCGCATCGTCACCGTCGACGGCGAGATCGACCTCACGACAGCAGACGGGGAGTTCCGGGCGACCATGCTCGCTGCGGTGGCCAGGTTCGAGATCCGTCGCAAGTCCGAGCGGGCCATCCACGCGAACGAGACGAGAAGACTCAAGGGCGAGCCGGTGCTGCGGGCGAAGATTCTGGGGTTCGCCGCCGACGGCATGACGCAGGTTCCCGACGAAGCCGCCGCGGTCAAGAAGGCGTTCGAGGACTTCGTCACCGGTAAGAAGATCACGCACATCGCCCGTGACCTGAACGCGCTGGGCTACACCAGCTCGAAGGGACGGGAGTGGTCGAATGCGAACATCCGATCACTGCTGGGGAACGCGCGGTACAAGGGCGTGCTGACCAAGTGGGAACCCGATGCCGACAAGCGCAAGGCCACCGGATCGGCCGTCCAGGACTTGACCTATGCCGGTGCCTTCGAGGCGATTGTGAGCGTCGACGTCTTCGACGCCGCACAGAGCAAGCTGAGGGCGCCGGAGCGCCGTCGGGCGTGGGGCACAGAGCCGCGGCATTTGCTGTCGGGCCTGGCCTACTGCGGGAAGTGCGCCGACGACAAGACGAAGGTCTACACGTCGTACTACCAGCAGCGCCCCCGCACGTTGAAGTCCGGCGAGGAGCGAACGTACGAACCGGTGCGGCTGTACGCGTGCCTCGCGCACAAGCACCTGTCGCGCAATGCCCAGAACGTCGAAGACTACGTCGTCGGAGAGTGGCTACTCCCCCGGCTGAGCCGCGCCGACGCCCGCGACCTGTTCGCTCCACCGGAGGAGGCCGGCGTCGACGTCGGGAAGCTGCGCATTGAGCGTGCCGTGGTGAGCGAGAAGATCGACGGGCTGGCTGCGCTCTACGCCGAGGGCGTGTTGAACGGCGACGGCGTCAAGCACGAGTCGGTCAAGCTCCGCGGTCGGCTCAACGAGATCGACGCCTTGCTGACACCACGGTCGACGAACCCCGGCCTGACCGTGGTTCAGGCCGACGACGTCGAGGCTGCATGGCATGCGCTGGACACGGCGCGACAGCGGATCATCCTCAACGAAGTGCTGACCGTGACGATCCTGCCCAGCAAGAGGGGTGCGAAGGGATTCGACAAGAAGCTCATCGACGTGCGGTTTCGGTCCGACTAGATCCGGCTACGAACGGCTACACTCGGACCATCCCGGCAGATGCCGGGTGCGCCGCTGTTCGACGGGGTGGCATCCCACGAACAGTAGAGATGTTGCCAGGCCGCCTCGGTAGTGGGACCACCGCCACGATGACCGAGCGGCAAGAAGTGGTGGAGCGCGACCGACGCGGTTCGGTCTAGCAGCGGGAACTCCCCCGGCAGGGGCCCGGCGAAGGGTGCGGGCGCTCGACCTCCGAAAGGAGGCGGGCCGATGCTCGCCGTTGCAGATCCCACCCAGTTCACCCTGTCGCTCGCCGAGGCGGCGACCCGTAGCGGTTACAACGAGCGCCATCTGAGGCGACTCAAGGACGCCGGCCGGCTGCCGGCGGCCAAGCTCAAAGGCGCGCTGCGTTTCCGTCCTGCGGACGTCGACGCGCTCACCCGGCCTCGCATCGCCGATGCCGAAGCCGAGCACGAACAGCTGGTCGCCGCGATCGTGGCCGCCGCGCCGGCATTCAGCCCCGCTCGCCGGGCCGCCATCGAGGCGGCACTGAGGGGTGCGGAGCGACAAGCCGCGACGCGCACGTGAGGCGTGCCCGACTGCGAAGCCGAGAACGCCCCACCGGAGCATCCGGTGGGGCGTTCTGCTGTTCCGTGACCGTGGGAGCGAGTGTGGTGCTGTCGACGCCGTTGGGGCGGGTGGCATGGGTGGGCGTTGAGAACGGCCTGTTTACACCACCCCTGCTCCACGACTGTCGAAAGCCAGGTACTCGGAACGGTGGAGCGTGACCGTGGGAGCAAGTCGAGAGCTGTCGACGCCGTTGAGATGGGGCACCTGGGTGCGAGCATCGAAAGTGTTCCCGGTGTTCCCCTGGTGTTCCCTTCGGTGTTCCCTCATTTTTGCAGGTCAGGAACGCTAAATCTGTGTAGGGAACACCGGGAACACTATTTTGAAGAAGTTCTATACGCGAGAGAATAAGAGATGGGAAGGAGAGCGCCGGTGCGGATCGTTGTAAGCAGCTATACAAAGGTTTCTGGAAAAGTGTTCCCGGTGTTCCCGGTGTTCCTTAACGCCGTGACCTGCGGAAACGCACCCAAAGCGCGGAACATAGAAGGGAACACCGGGAACACTTTTTGGCCGTAGAGCGTTCCCGAGGCGTTAATCCTCTGCGAACTGCCACCTTCCGACGGCGTTTCGGCAGTGCGGAGTTCACCGGTTGCACACCGATTGACGCTCGGGTTGTACAGGGTTGCACACCGATTGACGCTCGGGTTGTACAGGGTTGCACACCGATTGACGCTCGGGTTGTACAGGGTTGCACACCGATTGACGCTCGGGTTGTACAGGGTTGCACACCGATTGACGCTCGGGTTGTACAGGGTTGCACACCGATTGACGCTCGGGTTGTACAGGGTTGCACACCGATTGACGCGCGGGTTGCACTGGTTACGCGGGTTGCCTCGGTTTGCATGAAGTTCTTGCGTTGGGTTATAATTGCGGCAGCCTGGTGACCCACATCAACAGCGCCTATTCCGGCTTGGTAACCCGGATGCGGCGCAGATTGGTGTGCATTGATATGTCCAAGGCAACTCTGGGTAACCCCCAGGTCGAACCCTCTGAATCCCTCATCGCTGAGCTGCGTGGCGCGCTCCAGGCGATTCCTCCCGCTGAGCGTCCGGCTCCGGATCGTCGTGCTGACTTCACGGCCCGCGAGGTCGCGGATCTCGCCGGTCTGTCGATGGCGACGATCCGGCGTGAGGTCCGTTTGGGTCGCCTGGAGGCGGTCCGAGACGGCCAGCGCTTCGCGATCCCGGTGTTCTCGTACGTCCGCTGGCGCGCAGCGCGCCGACGCCCGGTCGGGGGTGCACAGGGATGACGACCACAGCAGAAAGCCCCGCAGCAAAAGGCGGGGCTCCTGAGATCAAGGCCTTGGCGGGTACCGGATCTGGTACTGATGATACCGGCGCCGATACGGACTCGTCCAGCACCGACATCTTCGACGCGCTCGACCTCGCGTTCGAAGCCATTCAGGCCGAACAGCAGGCCCAGTCACAGGCTGACTCCTCTAACGCGTCGAAGGCAGAGAAGCCAGCGACAGAGGAACCCGCCGACTCGGGTGACAACGGGCGGACGCGGATGACCCCTGCACAGATCAAGCGCGAGAACCGTCGCGAGCTCACCTCCGACGAACTCGACCGGCTCGCCGAGGACGGCATCCCCCGCTCCCGCCTGGACCCGGACAACCGCAAGTCCAAGCCGTACGCCGCGTCGTTCGACACGATCGTCGATGTCGTGACCAAGCGGTTCCTGAAGCCGACCACCGACGCCGGGCGCTCCATGATCGACAATATGACGCCGCAGGACCTGCGCGACAGCCTCCTGGGGCGCATCAACGAGGCCATCACCGCCGAGAACGGCCACATCACCGAGAAGCGCACGGTGCACCGCGGTGTCTATCGAGGCCTCGATCGCCTCGGCTTCGTCCAGATCGCCAAGCTGGTCGCCGCCCAGAACCGAGTGGTGCTGGTCAGGACGAAGACGGGCGGGAGCCTGTCCACGGCGCTCCTGGCCTTCTACGACAGCGATCCTCGGTCTGAGACGTACGGCACGTACCGCAGTGAGCCGGTGGAGTGGGCGGCGTTGATCAACCGCTACCAGGAGGGCGTGCTGCGAAAGGAGCAGGAGGAAGTTATGTCCCATCTGCGCCTGATCGCGCAGCCGGCGCTCAGGGCGACGAACAGGGACCTGATCGCGGCGAACGACTGCATCGTCGACTACAACGGCGGGCATCCCAAGCGCATCGAGTTCAGCCCCGACTACATCTTCCTGTCGAAGCTCCCGATTAAGTGGAACCCAGCCGCCGAGAATCCGGTCATCACCATGCCCAAGGCCTGCACCCAGGGCCACCCGCTCTGGGTATGCGGACACAACCACCCGAGCAAGGCCGTGTGCACCCGCGACCACGACGACGAGTGCCCCGACGTCCCCGAGTGCGACGACACGTGCCTGGAGGCCCAGACCTGGGACATCGAGTCCTGGATGCGCGACCTCAACGACGAGACCGACCCCGGCTTCTCCGAGGTCCTCTGGCAGGTCATCGGCGCCGTCGTCCGGCCGTACGTGAGCTGGAACAAGTGCGCCTGGTTCGTCTCGGAGAAGGGCAACAACGGCAAGGGCACGCTCCTGGAGCTCATGCGCAACCTCGTTGGCTTGGGCAACTACGCGTCGATCGCGCTGGCGGATCTCGGTCGGGACTTCATGCTGACGAGCTTGCTGACTGCCAGCGCGATCCTCGTTGATGAGAACGACGTGGGCTTGTTCATCGAGAAGTTGGCGAACTTCAAGACGATCGCCACCAACGATGTCCTCTCGATCAATGTCAAGTACCGCGACCCGATCGAGTTCCAGTTCTTCGGGTTCATGGTCCAGTGCGTCAACGAGGAGCCCAGGACCAAGGACAAGTCGGGCTCGTTCTACCGGCGACAGCTGTTCATGCGCTTCCGCAAGTCCTTCACCGGCATGGAGCGCAAGTACATCAAGGACGAGTACCTCAAGCGCGACGACGTGCTGGAGTACGTCCTCAAGCGCGTGCTCACCGCCGAACTGACCCCGACGTACTACGACATCGAGCAGACAGCAACGATGGTCGCTGACCAGAACGAATACAAGGTCAACAACGACCCGGTCCGCCAGTGGTGGCTGGAGTTCCGCGAGGAGTTCGTCTGGGACCTGCTGCCCTACAACTTCCTCTACGACCACTTCAAGGCCTGGATGGAACGGTTCAACTCCGCCAGCAAGCCGATGGGCGTCACCAACTTCAAACGGGAGCTGCTGTCGCTCGTGGACGAGGAACCCGGTCTGTGGTCCTACCCGGACGTGGGTGCGGACGGCAAGCAGCGGCGGCCGAAGCCGGGTATGTGCATGTCCCTGCCCGAGCCGCTGATCGTGGAGTACGACCTGACCAACTGGCTCAACTGCAAAGCGCCCAAGAACGCCTCGATCAGCACCCGGGCGACTCTCGATGCGAGCCAGTTCAAAACGCGATACGCCGGTCTGGAGCGAGTGAACTCCGCACCCGGATCCGTCGCCGCCCGCGCGGCCGCTGGCTTCCTCCCGGAGGTGACCCGATGAGCCGACTCACTCTCCGCGACCGGCTCGTGCTGACGTCGTCCGTGCTCGTCGGCGTCGGCATGGCCGGTGCGCTGAACGTCCTGTCCGCGCTGGGCGCCGACGGCGGGCCGAGGGTCCCTGCGTCGTTCCTCTGGGGCTTCTGGCTCCTCTGGTCGGCCGCGGTCCTGGCGACTGCGATCGTCTCCGTCCACGCCCTCGACCGGGCTCTCCACGAGCGTCGCCCGTTGCCGTGGTGCATCGCCGGGGCGTTCATCGTCGCTGCGACGGCGGGCCTGGTGACGCTGGTTCCCGGCTTCGTCTCCGGCGCTTCCCTGGCGGGCTACCGAGGTTGGCTCTCGGTGACTGTGGCCGCCGGGGTCGTCGCCTACCTGTTCGCCATTGCCCTCATTCTGGGCTCCCTGTCCGACACCGCCGAGGAGGCGAACCGATGATCATCAACCCGTTCAACCTCGACGAGGGCACCGAGGCCTACGGCTACCGCTACTACTTCGGCGTCCTGGTCGCCTTCGTGGCGCTCTCGGTGGCCGGCAACGTCGCCTTCTTCATGGTCGAGAAGATCCCGCCGATCGTCGTGGCGGCGGGCCACGGCGCTCCCCCGGTCGTCTTCGCTCTCATGGTTCACCTCGGCCTGACCCTCTCGACGTCCTTCGCCGGGTCGGTCCGGCGGCCGGGGCCGCGGGCACCGCGCGAGCGTAGCCACGTCGACCGGGCGTCGCTGGCGCTCGTCGGCGTCCTGGTGCTCTCCGTCGCGGTGGTCGCCGGCATCGCGCTGGTGGTCAGCTTCACCGGCCTGGAGGGCCTGGCCGCACGGATGGGTTGGGGTACGTACGCGTGGACCCTGCCGGTGCTACTGGACGTCCCCGCCGGGGTCGCCACCATCGGCGTTCTGATGGCGATGCACGCGATCAAGGCAGACGCGCTCGCCGCGTCGACGGTCTCGGCTGACCACCCCGCGGACCACGTTGACCACCCCACTGACCAGACGGACCACCCCGCGGACCACCCCGCTGACCACGGACCAGTGGTGTCACTGACCACGGACCAGCCTGGTCCGTCGGTGTCATACGCGCAGGTCACGCCCGTTGACCACGGTCCGTCGACCGAGGACCTCGACGAGGTCTTCGAGCACCTCGTCGCCGAGCTGGACGACCGGCCGTGTGACAGCGACGAGGGGCCCGCGGACCAGACGGACCACCCCGCGGACCACGCTGACCGGTCCACGGACCAGTCCATGGACCGGCTCGCCGAGCTGGTCCGCGAGGAGCTGGGCACCGCCGTCGATGTCGAGCAGATTGCCCGGGCGTTGGAGTTGAAGGCCGGCGGGGCTAGCTTGCGGGCGATCGGCGCTGAGGTCGGCGTCAGCCACAACACGGTCGGTCGATGGGTCTCCTGCGCCGCGGACCTCGCGACGCAGTAGGGCGGGCGCACAGCGCCCGCCGGGCCCCGCCCGGGGCCGTCGGAGGAGGAAGGAGAGGTAGGTGGAGATCCCAGGGATGAGCGCGGCGCCGTCGTTGTCTGACCGGCTCGACGCGTCGCGGAACCGCCCGGTGTGCGCGGCGTGCACCGAGCCCGCGATCGCGACGTTCGAGTTCTGCGACGCGTCGAGCCGGTTCCCCGTGTGGGGCCGGACGAGCGCGTGCAACGACCATTTCAACGAGCTGATCGACGAGGTGCAGGGCCTCGAATACGTCAAGTGGCTCGACTGAGCCACGCAACAGATAGGAGGAGCCATGGCAGAGCAGGAGAGCCCGGAGCAGCGCGAGCGCCGCGAGCGGCTGGAGGCGGCCAACGGCGTGAGCCGTCGACGCAGCCAGCTCGACGACGCCCGTGCCGGACAGACGGGCCAGGGCAAGCAGCTGGACACCAACAAGGTGCGTGAGATCCGCGCCGACCTCGCCGCCGGCGGCGACAAGGCCGTGGAGCGGCGCCACGGGAAGGGCGCCCTCGGCTCGGCCGAGGCGCAGAAGGCCAAGGCTCAGCGGTCGAACGTGCGCAAGCACGAGTCGCGCCTGCGCGAGGCCAGCGCCGAGCGGGCCGGCAGCGCCAAGGGCAGCCCGGTGCGGGCTGACCAGGCGCAGAAGGCGCAGCGGGCCAAGGAGAAGTTCGTCGCCCGGGAGCGAGAGGCGAGGGCCACCTCGGCGGTCTCCCGCGGACGGTGACGGCACAAGGAAGAACCCCGGCAACCATCTGGTTGCCGGGGTTCTTTTGCGTTACGAGGCGGCGGGTCAGGACGCGACCTCGTAGCGCAGCTCGGAGACGTCGACGAGGTCGACGAGCAGGCCGGCCTCGGTGCGCTGGCCTGGGTTCTCCCCCGGGCGCGTGCCGCGCAGCAATCGACCCTGGTCCCAGGTCTTCGGCAGCAGGTCGGCGCCGTGCAGGACGTCGCTGATCTCGCTGCTCTGCGAGGCCTTCCCGAGGTGGTCGGTGCTGACTTTGTGGCGCTCGGTGCGCCCGGCCGCCCAGGCGGCGCGTTCGAGCATCTCCCGCTCGTCGGCGCCGACCAGCAGCAGCATGGCCGGGAAGACCGACTGCAACTCCTCCATGCCCTCGCGGCCGCCGTAGCGACGGGCGAACTGTTTGGTGGTCTGCACCGCGGCCAGCACGGCGATGCCCATGGCGCGCGCCTCAGTGACGACGACGGGGAGCTTGGGCCAGGGCATGGTGTTGCACAGCTCGTCGACGGCGAGCAGCAGGTGGGGCAACCTCTTGCCCGCGGGGCGGGTCTGCCCGCGTCGCCAGTGCTCGGTGATCGCGTCCACGCAGCCCACGGCGGCACCGGCGGCCACGCCGTCGGCGGGGGCGACGATGAAAAGCGTGCTGCGCGGGTGCTCCAACATTGCAGGAACGAACGCGCGGTCCCCCTCGCCTCCCACGACCGTCGACCGCCACCACGGGGCCAACGCCGACTTCATGGTGATGACGACACTGTCCCTCATCTTCGCGTCGAGCGCGCCTGCGGAGGCCAGCTCGGCGGCAAGCATGGCCGAGCCCATGGTGGTCAGCCGAGCGATCGCGTTTGCCCAGGTGGGGACCAGGAACTCGTCGTCCTCGGTGTCGTCGTCGTCGGCTCCGGTGTTGCCGACCGCGTCGCGCGCCCAGGCGATGCCGTCGCTGCCGGCGGCGCGCAGCAGCGCCGCCAACGGCGCGGTGGCGAGGGTCTCCCAGAACGGGTCGCCCTTGCTGGTCCCGGCGCCGGCGGTGCCTGCCTTGATGATCGCCCCGGCCAGGTCGATCGCGGCGTCGTCGTCGGAGATCAGCACCGTGGGGTCCATGACCACGCGAGCCGCGCCGTCCGGGAGCATCGAGTCCGGCACCTGGCCGGAGAGGTCCAGGACGTACGTCCGGCCCTTCCCGCCCCAGTTCAGACGGTTCTCCAGGGCCAACTCGATCAAATCCGGCTTCGAGCTGACTGCCACGGCGGGCCCCTGCCACTGGAAGATCGCCGGGACGAGGACCCGGCGGCTCTTGCCGACGCCGGACGGACCGGAGACCAGCAGGTGCGGCCCGGTCTGCGCGGGCTCGGCGTCGATGAAGCCGCCGAACGGGGTCGGCGGGGGGACGTAGGCCATGGGGGCTCCTCAGTGCGTGTGATGTGGCTCGGTTACTTTGCCGTACTTACAGCACTACAATACTACCTGGGGATACGTCGTTCATTCGCCGTCTTTTGGGGTGCGGCGACGGGCTCGCTTGGCCTGGTCCTTGGCCTTGGCGGCCTCGACGCCCTCGCGGTGCTCGGCCCAGCGCTCCTCCATGACGGTCTTGCCGACGCGCTGGCGGCGGGCCCGGTCGTCGCCGACGACGTCGAGGATCGCCTCTTGTACCGCGGGTTCGTCGATGTGGTCCAGTCCGTAGGCGATCAGCGCCCGGGCCAGCAGGCCGGCGCTCCCCCCGCGCATGCGGGGGTCGGCGGCGCTGCGGCGCAGCTGCGCGTCGACGTCGTCGGGAAGGGTGATCGTGATGCGTGCCATGTCGTCTCTCCTGGTCAGATTGTATTGTTGCTACTGCGATAGTACCATGGTAGTGTCGCAGTTACCGCAACACCAGTCAACCACACCAGGAGGTGGAACCCCCATGGGTAAGAGCATCGGAATCCTCATCGGCATCGCAGCTCTGCTGCTGTTCGTCTTCGTCCTCGGCTACAACATGGCCCCGGACCCGGCCTGCGAGGCCCTGGCGACCGCATGGGCGGTCGGCCGTGGCTGACAGCGCCTACACCAAGGAGCGCGCGGCCTGGGTCCTGGCCCGGGCCGGGCGCAACCCGGCGGCTCGCCGCCGTGGGGAGCGCCTGGCGGCGCGTGCCCGGCGGGACTTCCGGGACGAGGCGGGGGCTGGCGACGCGCCAGGGGCAGAGGTGGTGACACCAAATCGGTGGCACCGCGGGATCTACCGCGAGGAGGGCACCGGGAACCGCCTTGGCTGGACCCTCACGACGGCCCTGCGCGAGGCGGCGGTCCTGGCGGTCGCCGGACCGGCGACCGCCTTGTCCTGGGGCCTGTACGGCCTCTGGTACCGCCAGCGGGAGTCCTGGGGGCCCCTGCGACCCCTCCCGGCGGCGATCGCCGCTGCGGTGGCCGCGGTGCTGGCCGCGATCGTCGGCTGGGTCGCCTCCCCGGGCCTGCTCGGGTGGTGGCTGATGGCGAACGTCGTCGGCGGGATGGCACGCCTCGCCTGGCTGACCCGGGCGTACGGGTGGCCCGCGGCCGAGGCGGCCTGGAAGCGGACGCAGACCAGGACCCGGCGGGCGCCGACGGTGGTGCAGGTGCCCAAGGAGGCGCCCAGGCGGGTGATCCGCGTGGTGCGCGTGAAGAACACGGAAACGAAGGAGAACTGACATGGCGAAGCAGACGAAGGCAGAGCGGATCGCGGCCCACATGGCGGCGGGTCTGTCCGCGGTGGACGCCGAGATCGCGATCGTCCGCGAGGACGCGGACGCGAAACTGAAGGGCCTGCGCCAGCGGGCGGCGCGCGAGGCTAAGGCCCAGCGCGAGAAGGCGTTGTCGTACATCGAGACCGCGCACCAGGCGGTCTTCGCCGAGGCGATGGCCGCGGCGGCGGCCGGGCAGAAGGCGGCACCGGCCGAGCAGGCCGAGGAGCCGCAGTCCCAGCCGGTCGAGGCCGTCGAGCCCGACCCTGACGCGCAGCGGTGGGGTCAGTGACGGGGGCCGCCCGCCTGGCCGGCGCGGTCCGCACCGCCGGCACCGCGGCGCTCGGCACGGCAGCGGTTCTGGCCGTCCTGGCCTGGACCCCTGACGGGCGCGGCGAGGCGATCCTGTGGGCCGCGCTTGTGGTCGCCACCGGGGCCGGATTGCTGGCCCTGACGGTCGGCGTGCGGGCCCTGGACAAGCACGCGGGCCCGATCACGCGGGCCCTGGACGAGATCAAGACCGAGCGCGCAGCCGAGCGCGAACTCGTGGCCGCGCAGCGCGTGACGGCCGACCACCACGAAGGAGAAGCGCGATGAGCGAGGCACAGCAGATCAACGTCAACGTCAATTCCAGTGCAGGCGAGATCCTGCGCATCGTCTCGACCGTCTTGCTGTTCGGCGGCGCCGGTGCGACCGCCTGGGCGTTCGCGCAGGGCCAGCACAAGGAGGTCGCGACGACTTTCATGACGCTGATGATCGTCATGATGGTGAAGCTCATGTACGCCCGCGGGATGGTCGCGTTGCCAGCCGGGAGCGGCGGCGAGGGCTTCGCGACCACGAAGAGCACGCTCAACGAGATCGCCGCGGAGTACCGGACCTGGCTCGCGGGTACGAGCATGCCGGCGCTCGCAGCCATCTCGATCGCCTACGCGATCGCCTTCCTGGTCCTGCGCGCGGCGACCTCGGCGGCGTTCGGAATTTTCCAGAACGTCTACGTGGCCGGCGGTTGCGCCGCGATGGTCGGAGCGGTCGTGGTCTTCCCGAGCCTGGTGCCCTCCATGCTCGCGGGTCTGCGCCGCAAGGGCGTGGTGACCACGCCAGCGCCCGCGGAGGCAGTGCAGCAGGCCCCAGTGGCCCCGCAGCCGGCTCCGGTCCAGGCTCCGGCGCCTGCGGCTCAGCCCGCACCCAAGGTCGTCCGTCGCGTCGTACGCCGGACCGAGGCCGACAACACCACCGAGAAGAAGGAGGCCTGACATGGCCGCGCACGAAGAGTTCTTCGTCGACGAGGACGGCAACCCCATCGATCTGTCGGAGTTGGGCGATGACTACGAGATCGTCGACGAGCCGTTCGCGGAGGCCTCGGGGGCGCTCGACGAGGCACCCGAGGACGAGCCCGAACCGGAACCGGTGCCGACGGTCACGATGGCCCTGGCGTCCGCTCCGGCGACCGAGGCCCCGGCCCCGGTTCCGACCGCCGTCGCCGTCGACGGCGACCACGGGATCCCCGTGAAGTTCCTCCTCGTGGCCGCAGTGGTCGCGGCGCTGATCCTCGGCGGGCTGGCGTTCGGCATGAACAAGCTGGGCCAGGAGAACTCGATCGCCGACGTCAAGGCGAAGGCGACCGAGAAGACCGAGGCCGTCAAGGACAAGGTCGAGGACAAGACCCACCCGCCGATCGACGCGTGCGACGGCAAGCAGCTCAAGGACGCGATGTGGGGCGATTCCCGCGGCGACAAGCCCAAGACGCAGCTGCGCATCGTCAAGACCGTGCCGCTGCCCAAGGGCTTCGCCGATCGCGTCGAGGACCTCGGCGACGCCGCGGCCGAGCGTGTGGTCCTGCTGCAGCAGAGCAACCGCGATCTGGGCGTCTACGCCTCGGCTCCCGGGCCCAAGGACGCGCGCGGCAAGTCCACGACGTCGTGGTGGAAAGTCCGGGTCGCCACGGCCGACGGCGTCCGCGTGATCGAGGACGGCGAGGGTACCGGCGAGGACGCCGACGCGGCCACCGCGTGCAAGAGCGGCAAGGGCGGAATCTACGCAGTCGTCGGCGAGGGCGTGCCCACAGAGGCCAAGGGCATGCGCGAGGGCCAGGTCGTGGTTTCCGCGGCCAAGCCGGACGGCGCCGAGGCCGAAACCGTGTGGGTCGTCATGGGCGACACGCTCGCCAAGACGACTCTCGAATACGCGCCGGAGGACGACGAGTCCGAGGACTCGACCAAGACGACCACGGCCACCGAGACCACCGCAGCCACGACTGAGAAGGGGCGGTGATTGGCAAGGCAGCGTCCCAGCAGAGCGTCGACAGTTCCAGCACTAGCCACGTACATCACACATCACGAAATCGACTGAGGAGTCACACCATGAAGAACATCAACCGCACCGCCGCAGCCGCCGCCGTCATGGGCTCGATCGCCGTCGCCGCGATCGGCCTGGGGGCCGGAACCGCGAGCGCCGACACCGACAGCGGGCCGCGCTGCTTCTGGGGCAACACCGCGATCGCGAACCACGATTCGGTGACCGGGTACGTCGCCTTCCCGGCGACGATCTACGACGACGAGAATCGGATCTCGATCCTGGGTTCGCACACGCTGACCGAGACCCCGACCGGCTACACCGCGTCGGTGCTCGGGCAGCGGATCGCCCTCACCGACGACGGCGAGGGCGGCTACCGGGTCGCCGGGCCGAGCCCGGTCGTCCGGCTGGTCCCCTGCGGCGACGAGGTCTACGGCGAGCAGTAGCCGCGGCGAGATTCCGCACAGCCCCCACCCGTTCCGGGTGGGGGCTTTCTCGTGCCCGGACCCGGGCACCACCGCCCGGTTTTCCGGGCGCGGCCGGACCGCCAGGTCCGGAGATTCTGGGGAGAGCAGGGGTGAGCGCGCAGCGCGAGGGGGGCGCAGCCCACCTCATGACGTCCGCCAAAGGCGGCGTGCATCTGTTTGACGGCGGCGGAGCCGACGTTAAACAGATGTGTTGCTTGCCCCACCTGCGCGCTATGATGAATGGAGAAACGAAGTTTCGACGATGGTGGGAGGAGGAGGACGTGACGACTGCGAAGCAGGAGGCGCGGCCGACGACTGGGACGGCTGCGAAGCAGACGGCTAGGGCGGAGTCGCGAAGTCGCTTCGTCGGCTGCAAATTCGCGCCTAGCGAATTTGCAGCCGTGAAGCGGCGAGCAGAGGCCAAAGGCCTCTCGGTCTCGGCGCTGGTTCGCGGTGCGGCGCTCGACGCCGCACGGGAGGCGAGGCGCTCGGATCTCGGTGACGGGTTCACCGAGAGCGAGGCGCTGCGCGTGGTGGCCTACGCCGCCGAGCACGACCTCGATCCGACGAAGCTGGTGCGCGGTGCGGTCATGGATGTGATCGACCGTGCGTCCATGCCGACGCAGATCGCGCAGCAGTCCGGTCGCACGATGGAGCAGACGCGAGCGCTGGCCCGTGCTCGCGTGGCGGTGACGCGGATCGGGGTCAACATGCGCCAGGTGCAGCAGGCAGGGAAGCGAGGGACGGTGTCGCAGGCGCTGCTGACTTTCGACGACTGGCGCTACGACGAGGGAGGCCGCGTCCCGGCCACCGGAGTCGTCGAGGACGTGGTCGATTCCCTGGAGGCGATGACGGCGGCCCTGGCCGACGGCAAGGGCCTCGACGAGGCCGTGGCGGCGCTGGATTCGGCCGGCGCGGTGCTCAACGCCTGGACGAGAACGTGCAACCGTGAGAAGGGCCTGTGCATCTGGTCCGGCCTGGAGACGCCCGACGAGGTGCACGACGAATTGCGCCGGCTCGACGAGGCGCTCGCGGTGTCCGAGCGCCTCCTGGGCGGCACGGTGAGGGCGCGCGCATGAGCACGACGAACACGCGCCGTCTGTCGAAAGGAAAGACCCACGGCGCGGTCTACTACGAGATCTACGGCGCGCGGTGGAGCAAGCGGCACAAGGAGAATCTTGCGACCTGCACCGACCGCGTCGCGGCGATGAAATGCGACCTCGGTGACCCGTGGGAACTCGTGGCGTACGCGGAGTGGATCGCCGAGACGAAGGGTCGCAAGTGCGAGACGCACAGCCTGATCCAGAGCTTCGAGAAGACCGAGTTCGACCCGAACGACCCCGACGCGGTCCAGCGGGTCAATGACGCCGGTTACGCGTTGGCGAAGAAGCTGCACCCGGACTCGCTCGCCCTCGTCATCACGCACGTCGACGGCGCCGGCGGGCACCCGCACAACCACATCAAGATCGTCAACCACAACGAGAGAACCGGGCGGGCGCTGCGGCACGGGCACCTGCACCACCAGGTGCAGCGAGTCAACGACGAACTGATGCGGGATTTGAACCTCCGCGTGGTCGAGCCGACCTGGAAGATGCAGACCCAGCAGCAGGCGCTCGACGGCGAGACCGTCGAGGTCGAGCGCACCCGAGCGTCGTACTGGGAGGACAAGCGCGCGACCAAGGGCGCGTTCGACCAGCAGCTCGGCGACCGCGTGGACGAGTGCATGCGCGAGGTGCTGGCCGATCCGGAGCTGACCCGCGAGAACGCCACCGAGAAGCTCACGGCGGCGCTCAAGACCGAGGGCGTCACGCTGGAGGCCAAGGTCTCGCGGATCAAGCCGAAGACCGCCGAGGTCGAGCGCGCGCGCAGGGCGGGCGAGCCCGAGCCGCAGGGCCACGACTCGGTCGGGTGGACCTACAAGGCTCTCGACGACACCGACGAGACGGTGAAGCCGCGCGTGCGCCGCCGGAAGGCCTCGACGTTCTCCGACGACCTCACGGCGAAGGGGTGGGCCGAGCAGGTCGGCGTCGAACTCGCCGAGCGCGAGGCGGTCGAGCTGGCCCGCGAAGCGGTGGCCGAGGAGGCGATCCCCGCCTCGGCGTTCGCACCGCCGCGCACCCGTGCCAAGGCGGTGAAGAAGGCCTCTGAGCGCCCCGCAGAGGTGACGGCGGAGCAAGAGCCGGTGATCGAGCCGGTGACCGTCGACGCGCGTGGAGAGGGGGCGCAGGAGGCCGTGCGCCGACTCGTGGCCGCGGCCGCCCAGGAACCGGAGAAGTCCGAGCCGGAGCCGGAGAGCACGCGCGACGACTCGTACTCGGTCCCACGGGCGCTGGAGCACGAGAACGCGGCGGTGATGGAGGGCTTGCGCCGCCTCCCCGCGGGCCGCGAGATCAAGGACGCCAAGTCCGGGAAGATCCGTCCGATGACAGGGTGGGACGTGGTCCACGAGCGCGCGCAGGCGCGCTGGAAGGCCGACAAGACGCTGGACTCGGCCGCGGCGATGAAGGCGACGTTGGATGCCCGGCTCCGCGACGGCACGACGCTGAGGTCGAGGGGCCTGGCTGAGGCCAAGGCCCAGCACCCCAAGGGCGTGCCGGCCACGACGTGCGGCGAGGCCGCGGAGGCCGCCCGGGAGCGTCGGTCGAAGTTCAAGGGCAACCCCGCTCGCGAGGTCGACGACGACCTAGAGAGGAAGCGCTCGTCGAAGTAGCCGACCACGCAGCACAGAACCCCCTCACCCGACTCGGGTGAGGGGGTTCTGTGCTGCGTGGGGGCGGGTCAGTCGGCCCAGACCACTGTCGCCTTGTACACCTTCAATGCGCCTGGCACTACGAAGTATGCGACGTCGTCGCTCGCACCGGCCACGAGCGACAGGGCTTCGGCCTTCGTGTAGCCGCCCTTGACCGTGATGGCCTTGGTAGGCAGCCGGTCTCCGCTGGTAACTCGTACGTACGCATACTTATCGCTGACAGTCGCTCCCTTGGACTTGTGCGCGCCCAATTCGGCCTCGGGGAACGAGACGTCGTTCAGCACCTTGAGTTCCGGGGTGATGGTGACGACGAAGCATCGTATGTTCTTCGCGCCAGCGAAACTCGGATCACACCAGGCCAGCTCGATGTTGCCGCTCTCAGTGACGCGGTTGAGGCTGATGTGACTGCTGTCGCGCAACCCGAAATCGGTGCCGTCGTACCCAAGCTTGCGAACGGTCGCCTCCAGATCGAGCGTGGCGTCGATCCGCATAGCAGCGCTCGGGACGAAGCTGGCGTCGTCGACGCGGTACTCGGCTGAGTAGACGGTCGGCGTCTTCGTCTGCTCCGTCGTCAGGGTGGACGTCGTGCCGGGCGTAGCGGCGTCGCGACTGCTGTCGCCGTCATCGTCGCCCCCGCTGCACGCCACGGCCGAGACCACGATGACCAGCAGGACGCCGAGCGCGGCGGCGACCGCCGCGAGCACCCGTGGCTGCGCGAAGGGCGCAGGCTTGTCCGGTGCAGGCGCGGGACGACCGGCCAAGCCGGCCAGGACCGCCTCGGTGATCGGCGGTGCCTGCGGGTCGGCGAGCTGCGCGTCGTAGGCTTGCCGACGCTGCGGATCACCGAGGATGGCACGAGCAACATCGAGCCGCTGGCGAGCGATCGGGTCGGCGGCACCGTTGCGCTGGGCAGTCAGCTGCGCGGCGAGATCGGGCGACGGTGCGCGCCGGTCGAGGTTGTGAATCGCGTACAAGTCGAGGTCAGACATGGCTCTCCTTCGAGATCAGCGGGTGTGGTCAGCGGCGCGGAACGAGTGTCGAGTGGCCGATGACGAACGGGCCGTAGTACGTCTTTCCCGAGAATCTGCCGCCGGGTCGCTTGTTCAGGACGTACCGCTGACCGGCGAAATCGAAGTAGCCCCCGGACTTGGTCTGATGAAGGTGGTAGCGCTGGACACCTGCCGGCGCGTAGACGGTCAGCGCGTTCCCGCGGATAACGGCCTTGCTCTTCGACGGAACGCCGAAGTTGACGGTCGTGTACGTGTAGGTGCCGCTGGCGACCCGGGCAGAGGCCTCGGGAGCGGTCGCGGTGGTGCCGGCCAGAGCGGCGACGGCGACGAATAGTGCGATGACGGCGGTGATGATCTTGCTCTTCATGGTGGTGGTTCCCAGGGTGGCGGTGTCAGGTGGTGGCGTGTGGGCACCCGCGCACGGGTGCGAACGTCGAGTGTGTCGACGTCGTGAGGTGAAGGTGTGTGCGGAGAGCCTGATTAGGGCCGCAGTGTCTCGGCCGCGTCCGGGTCAGCCTCGGCGGCAGCGAGAATCGCGCTGGGCGTGGTGCCGTACGCGCGAGCAAGAGACCACAGGCGGTCCAGATTCATCGAGCCGCTACCCGCTTCCAGGCGCATCAGCGAGTGCCTGGAAACGCCGGACAGCTCGACTGCCTGCTGCTTGTTGAGACCCGCGGCGACTCGGGCCGCTTTCAGCGCTCGCCCCACGGCCTCACGACGCACGGGCCGCGCGAGTAGCTCTCGCTGCGGGATATGGGCGTCTGGTGCGGGCACGGGCCCATCTTGTCACGTTCATAGCGTCCTTCCTGCTGTGCGGATCACGGCCGATCAGTAGCGTCCGATTTATGTTGCACTACTGCGCCATGGGCATCGTCGCATAGTGCAAAAGAAAACGCGCCGCCCAGATGGGCGACGCGTTCATTGGTAGCAGGGGTTTGTGACAGAAAATAGGCGATGAGCTGGGCAGACCGCTCCCGCGGTGGCCTGTCTAAAAGTCTTAAAAGGGTAGCAGATCGTGTCAAGAGTGAGACTCAGCTCACATCCCCCTGCAAAGTCGGGTGTCATATAGGTGAATGACCACGGAGGCCGGCTCGCGCAGCGGCCAGCCCCCGTGGAATCAGTCGGCAGGCAGGACGTAGACCGGCGTCACGCCCAGCTCGGCGAGCAGCTCGAACGATCCGATGCCGCAGTAGCTCGGAAAGCACTCGTCGAGTCGGTGACCGGGACTCATCGCCTGCCAGTCCCCGTCGGCCTCCCGCTCGGTAAAGAGTCGCTGCATCCGCTCGATCGTCTTGGTGCGCAGGCCGCCTGCCGCGGAGGTGTAGCCGACTGCGCAGCCCTGGGCCGCCGCGTCGTCGGCGACGTCGTCGTGCCAGGCCTCGGGCAGCAGGTCGAGCGCGTCGCTGAGCGTCGGTTCGGTCATCAGAGACTCCTGAAGATGTGCAGGTTGCCGTCGGCGTCCCGCTCAGTCATGTAGTCGTACGCGAGGTCTCGGGCCCAGGCGCGCATGTCGAAGTACGCCTGGAGGCTCTCGGGCACATCGGACAGTAGGCCGATGTCCTCGGCAAGGTCCTCGGCGAAGTCCTGGAAGCTATCCCAGCCAGAACCGCAGTACGCCTCCTCGAAATCGGACAGGACCGGGAAGTCGCTGTCGCCCTCAGCGATGTAGCTGCCGCTGCGCACCCACGCACACAGGGCCGGCCAGCGCTCAGGCCCAACCTCCTCGTGGATCTCGCCCCAGCGGGCAGCTTCGGTCGGGTCCATCTCGCGGCGCACCGGCCAGTCCCCGTCGAGGTCCATCACCCACAGCTCGTCGTCGGGGTCGAACGGCACGCCGGTGCCTCTGTGCAGGTCGGCGACGGTGAACTCGCCCGCGTCGGTCGCGTCGAACCACTCGCCGATGAGGCGCGGGACGCCGTCGTGCGAGCCGTGGTACGCGGCAAGGGAACCGATCCAGACACGCGGGCGGTCGGGCTCGGTGATCGCGACGGATGGTGTCATGCCCATGGGAGAGCCCTTTCGAGTGCATCGGAGTTGATCGATTCGCCGGTGACGAGTCGGTGTTGCTCGCAGGCGAAGGCGAGTTGCGAGGGCTCGACGAGGAAGGTCCAGCACCTCGCCCCACCGGTCATGTCGGTGAGCAGGATGCGCGAGCCCTCGGCGATCTCGATGCCGATGTCGGCGAGCAGCTCGCGGGCGACGTCAGCGGCTTGACCAGGCGTGTAGAGGTAGTCCTCGTCCGACGAAACAAGGCCGTTTGCGCTGTTGTACTGCTCGGCGGCGGCCTCGCGGGTGAGCCCGCGGGCTCCTGGTGACAGGCGCCCTGCACTGATGTGTTGCTCGACCCACGGGTCGCAGAGAACGGTGGTCATGGGTGATCCCCTCCCTCGGTGTGATCGTTCGAGGTGGAGGCCGTCGACGGCTTCGCCGGCGTGCTACCCGTAAGAGTCGACTTTCAGGCCGATGAGGTGCGCGAAGTCGATTGGCGCACTGAGGATCTCGACCTCGTATGCAGCGGGAACGGCGGCGTACTCTGGCCCCTCGCCGGTGTGCTCCCAGAGGTGGTCGTACATCCAGTCGTAGACGTCTTCGTGATCCCGCGGCGCGGGAGCGGTGACGTCGTAGACGTGCTCGAACGATTCGCCTGGATAGGAATTCGCGACCTTGATCTGCACGGCGATCGTGTCCGTCGCAGCACGGGCGAGCATCGCGGAAAGGTCTAGCGCCGTCGTCGGGGTGAAGGCCATGATGTCGCCGCTATCGACCATGACGCTGACGATCGGCTCGGCACCGGCGATCACGTCGTCGGTGCGCGTGACGACGACGCGGGAACCGGAGCGCGTTGCGGTGGTTGTTGCTGGGGACGCGTGGGGTGTGGACATGTGAGAGCCTCCTCGACGTGTGTGGTGTCGAGGAGGCTCTCGGCGTCGGCTACGCCGCCGCGGCTACCGGACCTCGGCCAGGTAGCGGTATACAGTCTGCCGAGAGACGCCGAACTCCTTGGCTAGCGCGGTGATCCCCTCGCCCGCACCGCCGGCGTGGCGGCGAGCGATCTCCTGAGCCTGCTCCGGGGTGAGCGCGGCCTTGCGGCCCTTGTACTTGCCCGCGGCTTTGGCCTTGGCGATGCCCTCGGCCTGGCGCTCCCGGATGGTCGCCAGCTCGAACTCCGCGACGGCACCGAGCATTTGCAGCAGCATTTTCGTCATCGGGTTCTCGTCGCCGGTGAACACCAGACCTTGCGTGGTGACCTCGACGCGCACGCCCTTGACGTTCAGGTCGGCGATGATGCCTTGTAGGTCGGTGACGTTGCGGGCCAGGCGGTCGAGGGAGTGGACGAACACCGTGTCGCCCTTGCGGACGTACTTGATCAGCGCGTCGAGCTGCGGCCGGTCGCGGGTCCGGCCGCTGGCCTTGTCGACGAAGACCTCGTCCAACTCGACACCGTCGAGCTGGCGGACCTCGTTCTGATCGGCGGTGGACACCCGGACATAGCCGACGCGCTGGCCGGTCACTTCATCTCGGTGACGACGATATGGCGGTGCGGGCCGCGGGGCCGGATCGTCCTGCTGCGTTGGCCGTCGTGCTCGACGATGTGCAGCGGGACCGAGGGAACATGCTGGACGACGTCGATGTCGCGATCGAATGCGGTGGTTGCGTTCGGCATGGGGTGTCTCCTGTCGTCGTCCGCGTCCGTCGCGGCACTCCGTATCTGTCGCTACAAGTCTAAGGGATTATGTGACAGATGTCCATAAATGCCGCTACCCTACCCTATTGAGACGCAATTTGCGGTGCTGGCGCACTGTTCCACTGGGAGTACCCGTGTGAGACGCGCCGAATGGGTGGTGACGTATGTTGCTCGAATGGAGTGGGATTGGACTGGCTCGGGCATACGTCCACGCCCACCAGTAGATCGCGTGCAGATGGCGGCGCACAGCGAATCGAGAGAACAAGCACCCGCCAGCCACCGGCCGGCGGGTGTTTGTGCCGCGTGTCAAAGGAAGGACGTCGTCCGACTCACGCTGTCGTAGCGCATGACGTTGAGCTGGCCGGTGGTCTCGACTCGCCCGTCGAGGTACACGTGACCAGCATCGACATACGGCTCCCAGCAGCGCATCCGGCCCTCGCGGGCGTGCAGCGGACCGACGCCGGTGTGGCCGGCGACGATGACCTTGCCGACGGCGTGCTTGCCGAGCGACGGTGGGTACTTCTCGGTGAACGTCTCGGCGGTCGTCATTGACGCCCACATCGGTCCGGCTTCTTCGTCGACGCCAGCGTGGACGTAGATGTGCGTAGCGGTCTCGTGATGCAGAGGCCGCTCGCGCATCCAGGCGATCAGATCGCCATGACGGGAGACGATTTCGCGCTTGAGGGCGCCGTTGACGGTGTCGACAGTCCCGTCCGCCAGCGCGGATACGGCCTGCTCGACGACCTCGGTCGGCAGGAATGAGCGGGTCGTAGTCAGGCCCGTGTCGGCGAGCAGCCAGGTGGGGTCGCTGTCGTCGGCGTCGATCCAGGCGAGAAACCAGCGCTCATGGTTGCCAGCGAGCGCGATGACCTGGTCAGGGCGTGCGTCGCACTGGTCCTTCACAGCAGTGAGGACGCCTGCACTGTCGGGACCGCGGTCGACGTAGTCGCCGAGGAAGACGAGGCTGGTGGTCGGGTCGGAGATGTCGACCTTGGTCAAGGCGTCTCGCAGCTCGTCGACGCAACCGTGGGTGTCGGGAATGGCGTAGGTGATGGTCACAGGTTCCCCCTTCTTATATACGGCTCGGTTTTACTTGCATGTGCAAGTAATGAACCGGCCGGGGTGTTCACCGGCCCCGGTCAGCGCCTACTTCGTGGCGGTGGCTGACACTTCGGGCAGAAGTGGGAGCCCCGATTCATGAACTGCTCCCTCACGATGAGCGTTCCGCACCTCGGACATGGTCGGCCATGTCTGCCATATGAATGTAGATTCCTATCGAAGTACCCCGACTGCCCGTTGACGTTCACGTACAGATCGTCGAACGACGTGCCGCCGACTTTGATCGCCTCGCCCATCACGTCGGAGGCGAACCGGAGCAGGTCGCCGAGCGCGGCCTTGGTGATGCCGCGCGTCCGGCGGCGCCCGTGCAGCTGTGCGCGCCAGAGGGACTCGTCGGCGTAGATGTTGCCGACACCGGAGACGATCGTCTGGTCGAGGATCGCCCGCTTGATCTCGGTGTCCTTCTTCCGGAGCACCGCGACCACCCGATCGGGGTCGTAGGCGTCCTCGAACGGGTCTGGCGCGATGTGCGCGACCGATTCCGGCAGCGCCCGGTCCCCGACCGTCACCAGTTCGTCGACGTGCCAGCCGCCGAACGTTCGCTGATCGACGAACCGCAGCTGTCTGCCGTCGTCGAGCCGCACACGGATACGCAGATGACCGGGATCGGGAGCATCGTCATCGCTGATCAGGAGCTGACCGCTCATACCGAGGTGGACCACGATCGCCACCTCATCGGTCGCATCGCCACCGGTGAGCCACAGATACTTGCCGCGTCGGTCGACGGACTCGAAGCGCTTGCCGCGCAACCTGTTCTCCAGGTCCGACCCGCCGCCGACATGTCGACGCACGGCACGTGGGTGCAGCACCTCGACCGATTCGACGGTCCGCCCGGCCAGGTACGGCGCGAGTCCCGACCGAATGGTCTCGACCTCGGGGAGTTCGGGCACGTCAGTCCTGCGACGAGGACTGACCGACGGTCGGATCGGCGTCGAGCGTCCGCCACGCGACGGCAGCGGCGTTCTGCTCCGCTTCCTTCTTCGTCCGTCCCGTGCCCTCGCCGAGCCCACGGCCGGAGATGACGGCGGTCGCCGTGAACTCCTTGTCGTGATCGGGCCCGGTCGAGGTGATCTGGTACTGCGGCTGGCCGGTGCCGCGCTCGGCCGACAACTCCTGCAGCGACGTCTTCCAATCCAGACCGGCTCCGAGTTCACCCGCTCGCGCGATGATCGGCTCGAAGAGCCCGAGGACGGCGCTCTTGGCGACCTCGATGCCGTGATCGAGGAAGATCGCGCCGAACAACGATTCCAGACCGTCGGCCAGGATGCTGGCCTTGTCGCGTCCACCGGTCAGTTCTTCGCCCCGGCCCAGATGGATGTGAGCGCCGAGTCCGCCCTCGCCCAACCCGCGGGCGATGTCGGCGAGCGCGTTCATGTTCACGACACTGGCGCGGATCTTCGCCAGCTCGCCCTCCGGACGATCCGGGAAGCCGACGTACAACCGTTCGGTGACGACGACGCCGAGCACCGAGTCGCCGAGGAACTCCAGCCGCTCGTTGGTCGGGAGACCGCCGTTCTCGTACGCGTACGAGCGGTGCGTCAGCGCGAGGGTGAGCAGATCGTCTCTGATGGTGACGCCGAGCGCCGCCAGCAGCGGAGCCTGGTCTTTGCTGCGGCTCACTCCTTGAACTCCGCGAGCTTGGCCCACCGCGGGTCGATGACGTCGTGTCCGTGGTCGGGGCCCGCGTCGGCGAGCTTGACGCCGCAGATCTGGCACAGGCCGGGGCAGTCGGGACTGCACACCGGAGTCAGCGGGAGCTCGGTGCCGATCGCGTCGATGATCACCTGCTCCAAGTCGATCTGTTCGTCGACGATCCGCTCGATCTCCTCCTCGTCGGAGGTCTTGTCGGTCTCGCTGTCCGGGTACGCGAACAGCTCGGTGAGGTACACCGACACCGAGTCGCTCATCGGATCGAGGCACCGACCGCACTGTCCGTCGAGCGTTCCCTCGACGGTTCCCGACACCAGGACGCCCTCGGTCACCGACTCCAGGCGCAGGTCCAGGCGTACATCCGACTCGGCGGGGATGCCGATCATCTCGGCACCGATCCGGTTGGGCGTAACGACGGTCCGGTCGACCTCGACCATCGACCCCGCACGACGGGGCACGCTCCGAACATCGATCACAAAGGGGTTCACACTCACCATTCGATGGTAGCGCGACCCCGCGACAATCCCGTCAGCCCGCCATCTGCGCGGGCCCGCGCTCCTCGTCGACGCTGTGCGGGTACTCGACGTAGTCGTGCATGCCGGCACCGGTGCGGAGCTGCTGACGTCCACGATTCACCGAACGCAGGGTGTTGGTGAGGACGTCCTCGAACCCGGCGAGCTTGTCGTCGACGTAGATGTCGCAGTCGCCGCGCAGACGGTCGGACTCGGCGTGGGCGGCGTCGACGATGCGCTCGGCTTCGCTCTTCGCCGCCGCGACGACCTCCGAGTCGGAGACCAGACGCTGCTGCTCGGCGATGCCGTCCGCGACCGACTTGTGGTAGCTGGCATCGCCCGCCTCGACGACGCGGGCGGCCTCGGCGCGCGCCCGTCCGGTGACGGCCTCGAACTCGCGGTTTGCGCTGGCCTCGAGGCGCTGCGCCTCGTCGTCCGCGGCGTCGATGGTCTGCTGAGCATGGACGCCCGCCTCGGACACCATGCGATCGGCCCGAGCCTGCGCCTCGGCGACGATCCGCTCGGCCTCGGCGCGCGCGTGGGCGAGCATCGACTCCGAGTCGGTCTCGGCGCTCGTGATCAGCTTGTCCGACGTGTCGCGAGCGTTCCCGACGATGGTGTCGCGCTCGTCGAGCACGTCCTGGGCGTCGTCGAGCTCAGCGGGGAGCGCGTCGCGCAGGTCGTCGAGCAGTTCCAGGACGTCGCCGCGGGGCACGAGGCAGCCGGCGGTCATCGGGACGGTGCGCGCCTCTTCGACGAGTGCGACGAGTTCGTCCAGCGCTTCGAATACGCGGTACACGGTTACTCCGATCCGGCACAAGGCCTCGATGTTCTTGAGGCCATTGTGCCGAATGGTGCGACTGTGACTCAGGAGGTCGACCCGGCGTGTCGTGTGATATGCGTGATCAGACCGCGCGGACACCCGCGATCTTGTCGGCGAGCGCCCGATGGATGTGCGGGGCGAGGTACGGGGTCACGTCACCTCCGAGCTTGGCGACCTCTTTCACGAGTGAACTCGAGACGTGGGCGAAACGCGGGTCGGTCAACATGAACAGCGTCTCGGCGTCGGCTAGTTCTCGGTTCATCTGCGCCATCGGCGTCTCGTAGGCGAAGTCGGTCTCCGACCGCAGACCCTTGACGATGGTCGGGAGATGATCGTCGCGGACGAGGTCGACGAGCAGACCCGTCCAGCTGCGGACCTCCACGTTGGGCAGGTCCGAGCAGTCCTCGCGGATGAGGTCGATGCGTTCGTCGATCGAGAACATGCCCTGCTTGTTCGGGTTCACGACCACCGCGACGACGACGCGGTCGAAGCGGGCCGCCGTCCGCTCGACGACGAACCGGTGACCGAGCGTGAAGGGATCGTACGAACCGGGGCAGACCGCAGCACTCATACCGTCAGAATCTACCGGGCCGGTGGATCTACGTTGCGGCGAGGAACACGACGGAGTCGCCGTACTTCTTGGACGACACCTCGTCGAGGCCGTCGGGCCAGCTGATCGGCACGCTGCGCGCGCCGCGTTCCACCAGCACCCACGCGTCGTCCGACAGGGACGGCACGAGAAGCCTGAGCACCGTGTCGACGTCGTCGGTCGCGAGGTCGTACGGCGGGTCGATGAACACGAGGTCGAACGGACCCGCCGACGCGGACAGGAACGATTCGACGCTGCGGTCGACGACGCGCGCACGTCCGCCCGCGCGACACGTTGCGATGTTGTCGCGGATCACCTTGGCGGCGCGACGATCGGCCTCGACGAGCACGGCGGACGCCGCACCACGCGACACCGCCTCCAACCCGAGCGCCCCGGTGCCCGCGTACAGGTCGGCGACGCGCAGGCCGTCGAGGTCCAGACGTGCGCCGAGCATGGAGAACACGGCCTCGCGCACCCTGTCGGACGTGGGCCTGGTGGTGTCGGCTGGCACGCCGAGTCGGCGGCCCCGGAACTCTCCGGCGATGATCCTGGTCATATCGGTGAACCATCGTATCGTCGTGGCATGCGCACGCGCTCCAACGCCTGGACTCCGGCCCCGCCGACGGTCGCCGATCCCGACCCGGCACACAGCTCGGCCCGCGCGGCCGAGATCCTCGCGGGACGACGGACCGTCGTCCTGACCGGGGCCGGAGTGTCGACGCCGTCCGGCATCCCCGACTACCGGAGTCCCGGTTCGCCGCAGCGCAACCCGATGACTATCGAGCAGTTCCTCTCCTCCCCCGACTTCCGCAGGCACTACTGGGCCCGCAACCATCTCGGCTGGCGGCACATGGACGCGGCACTCCCCACCGCCGCCCATCACGCGATCACCTCGATGCAGCGCGAGGGCCGCGTGTCCGGCGTGATCACACAGAACGTCGACATGCTGCATCTCAAGGCGGGCACCACGCCGGTCCTGGACCTTCACGGCTCGTACGGGCGCGTGATCTGCCTGACCTGCCGCTCGGCGATCTCGCGGTACACGCTCGCCGAGCGGCTCGAAGCCGCGAACCCGGGCTTCGCGGACCGGGTCGCGAGCCGGGGAGCCATCGAGGTCGCGCCCGATGCAGACGCGGTCCTCGACGACACCGCCGACTTCGTCATGGTCGCGTGCGCCGAATGCGGAGGGATCCTGAAGCCCGACATCGTCTACTTCGGGGAGACTGTGCCGCGCGAGGTCACCGACCGCGCGTTCGGCATGGTCGACGACGCCGAGGCGATGCTCGTGGCGGGTTCCTCGCTCACCGTGATGTCCGGACTGCGGTTCGTCCGACGCGCCTGGACGGCCGGGATTCCGATCGTCATCGTCAACCGGGGAGACACCCGCGGTGACCGTTTCGCGAAGCTCAAGATCGACCATCGCTGCGAGGTGATCCTGCCGTCGTTGACGGCCGCCCCGGCGTTACTGTGATCTATCCCACTCGTCACGGCTGACCAGTGGCGACAACGGACATTCACGCTGTCCGTCCGACGAACGGGTGACATCGCCGCACGGTCTCGTTAGCGTCGAAAAGGTCATGAACCCGGAACACAGCACGGTCACGATGAACGATGAGCACGGCGTCGCCTACCGGCGGCCTCGGGCCACCGACGGTCTGCGGATGTGGGAGATCGCTCGCGATTCCCAGGTCCTCGACGTGAATTCGAGTTACGCCTATGTCCTGTGGGCGACCGACTTCGCAGACACCTCGATCATCGCCGAAGTCGACGGACGGCCCGTCGGCTTCGTGACCGGATACCGCAGGCCCGGGGCGCCAGACGCCCTGATGGTGTGGCAGGTGGCCGTGGACGCCGACCAGCGCGGGAAGAAGATCGCGGGCAGCATGCTCCGCGAACTGTTCGCCCGCTCCGGCGCGTCTGCGATCCACACGACGATCAGCCCCGACAACGACGCATCGCAGCGTCTGTTCGCCGGGGTCGCCCGATCGCTCGGCCTGCAGCTGACCCGCGAGCACTTTCTCGATGCCGACCTCTTCGGCGACTCGCACGAGCCGGAAGATCTCTACCGGCTCACTCCGGCATGACGCCGACTCCGTAAGGAACACAACACAATGACGACGATGCACACACGCGGCGACGACACTTTCACCAAGCACGAATCTCAGGTCCGCTCCTACTGCCGTGATTGGCCCGCCCTCTTCGACACCGCCGTCGGAAGTCGACTCACCGACGTCGACGGCCGCGAATACCTCGACTTCTTCGCCGGTGCGGGCGCACTCAACTACGGCCACAACAACCCGTTCCTCAAGTCCGCTCTGCTGGACTACATCGAGCGCGACGGCATCACGCACGGCCTCGACATGAACACGCGCGCCAAGGGCGCCTTCCTGTCGACGTTCGCCGAGAAGATCCTGCAGCCCCGCGGCCTCGACTACGTGGTCCAGTTCCCCGGCCCGACCGGCACCAACGCCGTCGAGTCGGCGCTGAAGCTGGCGCGCAAGGTGACCGGTCGTGAAGCGATCGTGAACTTCACCAACGCCTTCCACGGCATGACGCTCGGCTCCCTCTCGGTGACCGGCAACGCGATGAAGCGTGCGGGCGCGGGGATCCCCCTCGTCCACTCGACGCCGATGCCGTTCGACAACTACATGGGCGGAGCCACCGAAGACTTCGCGTGGTTCGAGCGCGTGCTCAACGACGAGGGCAGCGGCCTCAACAAGCCCGCGGCCGTGATCGTCGAGACCGTGCAGGGCGAGGGCGGCGTCAACGTCGCACGCGCCGAATGGCTGCGCGGCCTCGCAGACCTGTGCAAGCGCCAGGACATGCTGCTCATCGTCGACGACGTCCAGATGGGCTGCGGACGCACCGGCGACTTCTTCTCTTTCGAGGAGGCCGGCATCGTGCCGGACATCGTGACGCTGTCGAAGTCGATCGGCGGCTACGGCATGCCGATGGCCCTCACCCTGATCCGCCCCGAACTCGACGTCTGGGAGCCGGGCGAGCACAACGGCACGTTCCGCGGCAACAACCCCGCGTTCGTGACCGCGAAGGCCGCGATCGACCTGTACTGGTCGGATGACAAGTTCTCGGTCGCCACCAAGGCGAAGGGCATCGCGATCAGCGAGCATTTCGACGAGCTGTGCGAACGCTTCGACGGCATCAGCCACCGCGGCCGCGGCATGGTGCAGGGCCTCGTCTTCGACGACGCGCCGAAGGCGAACGAGGTCTGCGCCAAGGCGTTCGAACGCGGGCTGCTCGCCGAGACGTCCGGACCGTCGGGCGAAGTGGTGAAGCTGCTCCCCGCGTTGACGATCACCGACGTCGAACTCAACGAGGGTCTGTCGATCCTCTCCGCCGCGGTAGAGGAGGTCCTCGGATGATCGTCCGCACCACCGACGAGATCACCGGAACCGACCGCGACGTCGCCGACCCCAAGGGCGACTGGGTGTCCAAACGCATCGTCCTCGGCGGCGACGGCGTCGGATTCTCGTTCCACGAGACAACCATCAGAGCGGGCTCGGTCAACGAGTTCCACTACGCCAACCACGTCGAGGCGGTGTGGCTCGTCGAGGGTTCGGGGACTCTCCTCGATCGCGAGACCGGGATCACCTACCCGCTGGGGCCGGGCAGCATGTACCTGCTCGACGGAAACGAGCGTCACACGGTGACCGTCGACGAGCAGATGCGCATGCTCTGCGTGTTCAACCCGCCGGTGGTCGGCACCGAGGTGCACGACGCGGACGGCGTCTACCCGCTCATCGAGGCGCCCGCACCCGCGGCCCCCGGCGAGAGGGTCGGCGCGGGACGTCACCGCGCCTGACGCTTCGAGGTCAGGCGGGAACCAGGTCGTCCGCGTGGATGATCGGACGCCGCAGATCGCTCGGCAGCTCATCGGTCGACCGGCCGATCATGCGCGCCACGTCGTCGGCGTCGTACGCGACGACTCCCCGACCGCGGACGGTTCCGGCGGTGTCGACGAGGTCGACGACGTCGCCGCTGGAGAAATTGCCGTGCACCGCGGTGACGCCCGCCGCCAGGAGGGAACGTCGCCGCAGGCAGACGGCCTGGACGGCGCCGTCGTCGAGCACCAGACTGCCGAGGGACTCGGCGGCGTGACGCACCCAGAACCTGCGGGCCGACAGTCGCTCGGGCCGGGCCGCGAAAACAGTTCCGACGGAGGCGTCGCGCAGCGCACCGGCGGCGTCGGCCGCCGACGCCAGCAGCACCGGAACGCCCGAATCGGACGCCAGCCGTGCCGCGGCCAACTTCGACGCCATGCCGCCCGTTCCGAGGGCTCCCCCGGATCCGGCGATCACCCCGTCGAGGTCGTCGGGCCCGGACACCTCGGCGATCAGCGTAGCGGGCCGCCCGTCCGGCCCGGGTTTGCGCGGATCGCCGGTGTACAGGCCGTCCACGTCGGACAGCAGCACCAGCGCGTCCGCGCTGACCAGGTGCGCGACGAGCGCGGCGAGACGGTCGTTGTCGCCGAACCGGATCTCATTGGTGGCGACCGTGTCGTTCTCGTTCACCACGGCCACCGCGTGCAGGGACCGGAGACGGTCGAGCGTCCGCTGCGCGT
Source organism: Gordonia spumicola (assembly GCF_009932475.1). Classification (GTDB taxonomy): domain Bacteria; phylum Actinomycetota; class Actinomycetes; order Mycobacteriales; family Mycobacteriaceae; genus Gordonia; species Gordonia spumicola. The sequence goes on along the minus strand of NZ_BJOV01000005.1, from coordinate 622,100 downwards.
TCGCGTGATGAGCACGATTGGAGATGTCGTCCGCGGTCAACAGCACCTGCCCGACCACACGGCGGTACCGCGCGAACGACGTCCCCCACGCGTGGGCGAGCGCGAGCTGCCCGACGCTGGCTGCCGCCTGCTTGGTGGCGAGATCGGTCGGCCGCTTTCGTAGTCCGAGCGGAGCGATACCCGCTCCGATGGCTCCCGAGGACACGACGATCACGTCCGACCCGGCCGCCATGCGAGCTTCGAGCGCGTCGACGAGCGCGTCCAACCGAGACCTGTCGAGACCGCTCTCCAGGTCGGTCAGCGCCGACGATCCGATCTTGACGACGATGCTGCGGGCGGACGCTATCGCGGCGCGGACATCACTCATCGTCGAGATCGTCGTCCCAGCCGAGACTCTGCTCGCTGTCGACGTCGGTGTGCTCACGTCGCATCTTGCGCGCGATCTTGCGTTCGGCCGCACCGACGCGGTCGTTTCGCTCGAGGCGGATGTCGGTGCCGCGCCCGGTGATCGGCACGGCGTCGCCGGTCGGCGTCGTCGGCTCCCAGTCGAACGTCATACCGGCGATCGTCACCGCGGCGCCGGGCTTGGCGCCGCGCTTGACCAGCGCGTCCTCGACGCCGAGCCGGTTCAGGCGGTCGGCGAGGTACCCGACGGCCTCGTCGTTCTCGAACTGCGTCTGCAGGATCCACCGCTCGGGGCGTTCGCCGCGGACGATGAAGCCGCCGTCGATCGACGGGTCGGCCTCGATGGTGAACTCGCCCTGATCGACGGCCTTCGGCCGGATGATCGTGCGGCGCGCGACCGGTTTGGCCTGCGTGGCTCGGTACTCACGCACCATGTCGGCCAGAGCGTACGTCAACTCCTGCAGCCCCTGATGCGCGACGGCCGAGATCCGGTAGACCGGCCAGCCGCGTTCGGCGACGTCCGCTTCGACGAGATCGGCGAGTTCGGCGGCTTCGGGGATGTCGATCTTGTTCAGGACGACGATGCGCGGACGGCTCGCGAGGTCGCCGAGCGAGTGGTCGGCGTCGAGCGCGGGCCGGTACGCGGCCAGTTCGGCCTCGAGGGCGTCGATGTCCGACAGCGGATCCCGTCCGGGATCGAGGGTGGCGCAGTCGACGACGTGCGCGAGCACCGCGCACCGCTCCAGGTGTCGCAGAAACTCCAGGCCGAGGCCACGACCTTCCGAGGCTCCGGGGATGAGGCCGGGCACGTCGGCGACGGTAAACACGTCCGCGCCGGCCGTCACGACGCCGAGGTTCGGGGTGAGGGTGGTGAACGGATAGTCGGCGATCTTCGGCTTGGCCGCCGACAGCACCGAGACCAGCGACGACTTGCCCGCCGACGGGAAACCGACGAGGCCGACGTCGGCGACCGACTTCAGTTCGAGGACGAGCTCGCGCTCCTCGCCCGGCTCGCCCAGCAGCGCGAAACCGGGCGCCTTTCGGGCCTTGGACGCGAGCGCCGCATTGCCGAGGCCGCCGCGTCCGCCCTGTGCCGCGATGAACTCGGTGCCCTCCCCGACCATGTCGGCCAGGATGGCCCCCTTGTCGTCGAGGACGACGGTGCCGTCGGGCACGGGCAGGACCAGTTCGTCGCCGTTGGCGCCGTTCCGGTTGTCGCCGTGACCCGGCCTGCCGTTGGTGCCACGCGCGTGCGGCCGGAAGTGGAAGTCGAGGAGCGTGTGCACCTGTGGGTCGACGACGAGGCGGACGTCGCCGCCGTTGCCTCCGTTGCCGCCGTCCGGACCGCCGAGCGGCTTGAACTTCTCACGGTGGACCGACGAGCATCCGTGCCCACCGTTGCCTGCCACCACGTCGATCTTGACGCGGTCGACGAATCGCGACACGACCGTCTCCTTCCTCACCGAATGAAACAAGGCGGGTCAGGGGCTTGGAAGACCCCGACCCGCCCTGCTGCAGAGCTTTGTTACCAGATCCCTGGTGTCAGACCGAGGCCGACTCCGGGACGATGTTCACGGTCTTGCGGCCGCGCTTGGTGCCGAACTGCACGGCGCCGGCCTCGAGAGCGAACAGGGTGTCGTCGCCGCCGCGGCCGACGTTGACGCCCGGGTGGAACTTGGTGCCGCGCTGGCGGATCAGGATCTCGCCTGCGAGGACCTGCTGGCCGCCGAAGCGCTTGACGCCGAGTCGCTGGGCATTCGAATCGCGACCGTTGCGCGAGCTGGATGCACCCTTCTTATGTGCCATGGTTCATTCCTCCTGAAAGAAAAGTGCGTTGGTTACTTGATGCCGGTGACCTTGAGGACCGTCAGGTTCTGACGGTGACCCTGGCGCTTGTGGTAGCCGGTCTTGTTCTTGAACTTGTGGATGCGGATCTTCGGGCCCTTGACGTGCTCGAGGATCTCGGCGTCGACCGAAGCCTTGGCCAGCTTGTCTGCATCGGTGGTGAGGTTCGCGCCGTCGACGAGCAGTGCGACGGGCAGCGAGACGCTCGCGCCTTCCGCTGCGTCGATCTTCTCAACCTTCACAATGTCGCCCTCGGCGACCTTGTACTGCTTACCGCCGGTCTTGACGATCGCGTACGTAGCCATTCCCGCTGTCCTCTAACTTGTCTCTTCGGGCCGAAGCCGCAGGCCATTCCTGCGCTCCAGCGAATCTGTGGTGCTGCATGCTCCGGGAATCCGTCCCCGGAGACTCTTCCTATCGAGCGCGCACGTCAGCGCACGTCGATGGATGCGACCAGTCAAGGTTACGGTAGCGCTCCCCATCAGGTCAAACTCACGAGGCCGCGTGTCAGCCCTGCGCCGGGGGCGACCCGGCCGCACGCCTGCCGCTGCGCCGACGAGGCGTCCGCGTCACCGTCACGACGGGCTCGGCCGACTGCGGCGCGACGGTCGTGACCGGCGGCTCATCGCTGACGACGATCGCCTCGGGAGCGACCGCGGTCGGCGCCGCCGCCCGGCGGACCGTGCGTCGACGACGTCGGACGACGCCCGCCTCCGGCTCGGCAGCCACCGGCTCGGCGACCACCGGCTCGACCGGTTCGACGACCACCGCCTCGACGACCGCCGGTTCGACGACGACGGGCGCCTCGGGCTCGGCTGCGGCGACGGGCTCGTCGACCGGTCCGACGACGTTACCGTCGTGCTCGTGGACGTGATCCTCGTCGTGGTGTGCCATCGTGCGGAACAGCGGGTGCTCGGCCGCGGGCTTGTGCGGGGCCTTCGGCTGCTCGACCGCGGGCTTGGCCTCGACCGCGGGCGCGTCGCCGCGTCCCTTCTTGCGGCGCGACCGCCGACTGCCCGCATCGCCGCGCGCCGGGTCGTCGGACTGCGCGGGGCGCACCTCGACGGGATTGGCGTGGACGATCACCCCACGACCGGAGCACGCCGTGCACGTGGTCGAGAAGGCTTCGAGCAGGCCGGTTCCGAGACGCTTGCGCGTCATCTGCACCAGGCCGAGCGAGGTCACCTCGGACACCTGGTGGCGGGTGCGGTCACGGGCCAGCGCCTCGGTGAGGCGACGCAGCACGAGATCGCGGTTCGACTCGAGGACCATGTCGATGAAGTCGACGATGATCATTCCGCCGATGTCGCGCAGGCGCATCTGGCGGACGATCTCCTCCGCGGCCTCCAGGTTGTTCCTGGTGACCGTCTCCTCGAGGTTGCCGCCCGAACCGGTGAACTTGCCGGTGTTGACGTCGACGACGGTCATCGCCTCGGTGTGCTCGATGATCAGCGTGCCGCCGGACGGCAGCCACACCTTGCGGTCGAGCGCCTTCGCGAGCTGCTCGTCGATGCGGTGCACCGCGAACGAGTCCGGCGCGTCGGCGTGCGCCTTGGTGAACTGCTCGACGCGCTCGGACAGGTCGGCGGCGACGTCGTCGACGTAGGTAGACACGAGGTTCCATGCCTTGTCGCCTTCGACGACGAGCTTGGAGAAGTCCTCGTTGAAGAGGTCGCGGACCACGCGGACCAGCAGGTCGGGCTCCTCGTAGAGCGCACGGGGTGTGCCGTTCGCCTTGTCGGCGTGCTCGGCGGCCGCGGCCTCGATGCCCTTCCACTGCGACTCCAGGCGCGCGACGTCGGCCGCGAGCTCCTCCGCGCTGACGCCTTCGGACGCGGTGCGGATGATCACGCCGGCCTCGTCGGGAACGAGCTTGGACAGGATCTGCTTGAGACGCTTGCGCTCGGTGTCGGGCAGCTTGCGGCTGATGCCGGTGGACGTCCCGCCGGGCACGTACACGAGGTAGCGGCCCGCGAGCGAGATCTGCGTGGTCAGGCGGGCGCCCTTGTGTCCGATCGGGTCCTTGCTGACCTGGACGAGCACGTAGTCGCCCGGTTTGAGCGCCTGTTCGATCTTGCGCGAGCGGCCGTCGAGGCCCGCGGCCTCCCAGTTCACCTCGCCCGCGTAGAGGACGCCGTTGCGACCGCGGCCGATGTCGACGAAGGCCGCCTCCATGCCGGGAAGCACGTTCTGGACACGGCCGAGGTAGATGTTGCCGACCATCGACTGGGACGTCTCGGTGGTGACGAAGTGCTCGACGAGGACGCCGTCTTCGAGGACCGCGACCTGGGTGTAGTCCTCGGTGGTGGCGTTGGCGCCGCGCTCCCGGATCACCATGACGCGCTCGACCGCCTCGCGGCGCGCGAGGAACTCCGACTCGGTCAGGATCGGCGGACGACGACGGCCCGCATCGCGTCCGTCGCGTCGACGCTGACGCTTGGCCTCCAAACGCGTCGACCCGGTGATGCCCTGCACTTCGTCGCGGACCCGCTTGGTGCGCGGCTCACGCTCGTGGACGACGGTGTTCGGCGGATCGTCGGACGAGGCGGCCTCGTCGCCTTCTCCGGTGCCGCGACGACGACGGCGACGACGGCGACGCTTGCTGGTGGGCGTCGCGTCGTCGTCCTGGTCGTCGCCTGCCTGCTCGTCTGCGCTCTCGTCGTCTCCGGCCTTGTCCGCGTCCGCCTTGTCGGGGTCGGCCTTGTCGGCGTCTGCCTGATCCGCGTCGGACGCGTGCTCGACGACGGCCGTGCCGTCGGCGCCCTCGGCGTCGTCGGACGACTCGTTCTGCTCGTCGGCGGGCTGGTCACCGCGTCCTCGTCCGCGGCCACGGCGTCCGCGACGACGGCGGCGCGAGCGCGACTCACCGTCGGCGTCCGCGTCGGCGGACTCCTCTTCGGGCTCCGCGGCGGGTTGCGCGTCGTCGACCGTTTCGACGGCGGGCAGTTCGTCCACGGCGTCGTCGGCGGGAGCCTCGTCGGCCTTCGCCTTCTTGCTCGACTTCTTCGCGCTCTTCTTCTTGACCGGGGCCGCGTCGGCTTCGGCGGTCTCGTCGTGCGTGTGGGCCGGCTCAGCCTGAACCTGCTCGTCCTCGGTCGGCTCGGCCTTCTTGACCGATGCCTTCTTCGTCGACTTGGCCTTCTTCGCGGCGGCCTTGGGCTCGGCGACGGCCTCGGCGGTCGGCTCGGCGCTGTCCGCGGCCTCGTCGGCCTTCTTGCTCTTCTTCGCGGCGGCCTTGCGCGCGGTCTTCTTCGCGGGTTTGCCCGGCTTCTCGTCGGCCGGGGCGTCCGCGGCGAGGAACAGCGGCGCGGTCGCGTCGCCCGCGGAGGCCGGGGCGGAAGGTTCGACCACCTCGACGGCCGAGAACAGCGACGCCGTCGCGGGCGCCTGTTCCGCGGGCTCGCTCGACGCCGCGGCGCCGAGGCGTTGCGCGACGGCGTAAGCGTCGTCGCGAGAGATGGACGATTGCGCGGTGCGCGCCGTCACGCCCATCTCACCCAGATGTGCGAGCACATCCTTGCTGGTGGACTCCAGCATTCGCGCGAGTGCGTGCACGCGGAGTCGGAGGGGAAAATGTTCCGCCGTGAATTGCGCCTTGTCGGCGTTCACCGGCGACCCGTTGTCGGTCACGTGGTCTCCTTGAGACCCCCGGGCGCGTCGGGCGTCCGAGGACTGTCACGACGCGGCCACGCGAGGGCCTTCCCAATGTGTGCCGGTCGAAGCGACCGGGTGTTGTGTGGTCTTCGCGTCGTTCTCGACGCCTTGCTGTGGCGACTGTGTACGCCGAGTCCCGGAGTCAAAGTGTGACGCCGTGAACTAGAACAAGTATCCCACACGAACAGCGATCAACCCGCACACCCTGGAAAGTTCCCTCGCGCGCGCCGTCGAATCAGGAGCGCAGAGCCGGGAACCAGAGGCCGATTTCGCGGGCGGCCGACTCCGGCGAGTCGGAGCCGTGCACCAGGTTGAACTGCGTCTCGAGGCCGAAATCGCCGCGGATGGTGCCAGGCGTCGCCTTCTCGACCGGGTCGGTTCCGCCCGCGAGCTGACGGAATGCGGCGATGGCGCGGGGACCCTCGACGACGGCCGCGACGACCGGGCCGGAGGTGATGAATTCGAGCAGCGAACCGAAGAACGGGCGTTCCGCGTGTTCGGCGTAGTGCTCGGCAGCGATCTCGGTCGGAACGGTGCGCAGTTCGAGTGCGGCGAGGGTCAGGCCCTTGCGCTCGATGCGGGAGATCACTTCACCGATGACGCCGCGCTGTACACCGTCGGGCTTGATGAGGACGAGAGTCTGTTCAGTCACGTGGACACTGTAACGATCGGGCCGTGGATCCGCCGCGTCAGCTCGGGCAGTACTGCTTCTCGACGGCGAAGAAACCGTACGTGAACAGGCCGCCCTGCTTGGGCGCGGGCGTGATGATGATCTGCACGCATGCGCCGGGAGTCTCCTCGGCCGCGGTCAGCTCGGCTTTGATGATCGACGCCATGCCGTTGTTCGACTCGCGGAACGACGGCGGCACCGGAAGGCTCTTGATGAGGCTCGGCAGATCGCGGTCGGCGAGCCACTTGGTGGCACCGCGGGTCGCGATGTAGCCGAAGGCGCCCTCGGGCACCTGGAGCGGAATGCTCGGCTCCACCTTGTCGGCGTCGGACGGGGCGGTCGACGGCGAGGTCGACTGTGTCGTCGACGGGTTCGCGTGAGCGATCGGCGCGACCACGAGTGTGGCGGCCCCCGCGACGATGGCGGCGGACAGGAGGTGAGAGGCGCGCATGCAGCCCTTCCAGACGGTTGGCGAGTGATCTATGTTACTCGACCACTAGTGTAACCGACAGTTTCATACGAACGGACGACACCCTCGGATGCCGTCCGCGGCCGGTCGACCCTACGCCAGGCGCTGACTGGGCAGTTCTCCGCGTTCGATGCGTTTGGCGACGTCGCGCCGGATGTACGCGATGTACAGCCACACACACAGGAAGATCACGCCGATCGCGGCGATCGACCAGTGGAAGAATCCGCCGAGCAGCAGCAAGACCTGTGCGGTCAGGATCGCGGGCAGCGCCCACGACCGTCCACACATGCCGGACAGCAGGATGTGCGCCAGTGTCATGACGCCGAGGTACAGGCCCGAGCCCCAGGTGAGCCCGCCACCGATCTTCGCGATGATCGGGAACGCGAGCAGGACGACGATCACCTCGAGGATCAGCGTTCCCGCCATCACCCCGCGGAAGCCCTTCCACGGATCGGTCGCGGGCGGATTGACGGCCGGTGCGGCGTCGTCGGTCATGAGGGGTCCTTCGCGAACAGGGTGCGACCGGCGCCTGCGGTGACGACCGATCCGGTGATGATGACGCCCGCGCCGGACACGGTTCCGGCCTCGCCGTCCTCGGCGAGGGCGATGGCCGCCTCGACGGCGTCGGGCAGGAAGGGTTCGGCGGTGACGCGTTCCTCCCCGAAGATCGGCACGGCGATGTCGGCCAGGGTCTCGGTGTCGAGGGCCCTCGGCGATCCGTTGTTGGTCAGGACCACGGCGTCGAGCACTGGCTCGAGCTCGGTGAGCAGACCCCGCGCGTCCTTGTCGCCGAGGACGCCGATCACCCCGACGAGTCGTCGGAAGTCGAACTCGGAGACGAGTGCCTGGGCGAGCGCTCGGGCCCCATGCGGGTTGTGGGCGGCATCGACGAACACGCTCGGAGCGTTGCGGAGACGTTCGAGCCTGCCCGGTGTGGTGACCTCGGCGAATGCCTCGCGAACGGTGTCGACGTCGAGCTGCCGCTCGGCGCCCGCACCGAAGAACGCTTCGACGGCCGCCAGTGCCAGTGCCGCGTTCTGGGCCTGATGGGCGCCGTGCAGCGGCAGGAAGATCTCGTCGTACACGCCGCCGAGCCCACGGATGCTGAGCATCTGCCCGCCGACCGCGGTCACCGAGTCGAGGACTGTGAACTCGGAGTCCTGCCGGGCGACGATGGTGCCGGCGTCGACGCTCGCGCGCAGCAACACGTCGGCGACCTCGGGCTCTTGCGGCGCGATGACGGTGACGGGATCGTTCGGCACGATCGCGTCGGCGGGTCCCGGCTTGATGATGCCAGCCTTCTCCCCCGCGATCGCCGTCAACGTGTCGCCGAGGTATTCGGCGTGGTCCATCGCGATCGGCGTGATGACGGCGACCTTCGAGTCGATGACGTTGGTGGCGTCCCAGCGGCCGCCCATGCCGGTCTCGACGACGGCCACCTCGATCGGGGCCTCGGCGAACGCCGCGTAGGCGATCGCGGTGAGCACCTCGAACTTGCTCATCCGCGGGCCGCCCTGCGCGGTCGACGAGTCGTCGACCATCGTGATGAACGGTTCGATCTCCCGGTACGTGTCGACGTACAGGCGCGGTGAGATCGGTGCGCCGTCGATGGCGATCCGCTCGGTCACCAGCTGCAGGTGCGGGCTGGTGATCCGCCCGGTCCGGCGGTGGAACGCCTGGAGCAGCGTGTCGATCATGCGGGTGACCGACGTCTTGCCGTTGGTCCCGGCGATGTGGATCGCCGGGTAGGCGTGCTGCGGATTGCCGAGCAGCTCGAGCAGCAGGTTGATCCTGGTGAGCGACGGCTCGATCTTCGTCTCCGGCCATCGGGTGTCGAGTTCGGCCTCGACGGCCGCGAGCTCGGCGAGGTCCTCCGGCGTGGGACTCATCAGGCGCCCAGCTCCGCGAGCTTGGCCGTGAGTCGAGCGATGTCTTCCTTGGCGAGCGCCTGGCGGGCCTTGATCTTGTCGACGACCGCGTCGGGCGCCTTCGACAGGAACTGCTCGTTGCCGAGCTTCGCCGTCGTCCCGGCGAGTTCCTTCTCGGCGGCGGCCAGATCCTTCGCCGCACGCTTGCGTTCGGCCTCGACGTCGACGGTGCCGGACGTGTCGATCGCGACGGTCGCCGTGCCCGACGACAGGCGGACCTCGACGGTCGCGGTCGCGGTGAAGTCGTCGCCCGGAGCCTCCAGGCGGGCGAGGGAGTCGAGCTGCCCGCGGAGGTCGGCCAGGCCGAGCGCGTCGAGACCGTCGACGGTGGCCGCGACTCGCTGACCGGGCTTGAGGCCTTGGTCGCTGCGGAAACGCCGCACCTCGGTGATGAGCTTCTGCAGGTCCTCGATCTGCTGTGCCGCGACCCGGTCGGCGGCGTCGCCGGAGGCCGTCGGCCAGTCGGCGACGACGACCGACTCGCGCCCGGTGAGCGCCGTCCACAGGACTTCGGTGACGAACGGCATCACCGGGTGCAGCGCGCGCAGGAGCTTGTCGAGGATCGTGCCCAGGACCAGGGCCGTCGTGTCGGCGCGATCGCCGCCCTCGGCGACCTGGACCTTGGACAGTTCGAGGTACCAGTCGCAGACCTCGTCCCACGCGAAGTGGTACAGCGCCTCGCACGCCTTGGAGAACTCGTAGGTCTCGAAGCCCGCGTCGACGTCGGAGAGGACCTCGTCGAGTCGGCCGAGGATCCAGCGGTCGGCGACAGTCAGCTCGTCGGCTGCGGGCAGGTCTCCCGTCTTGGCGCCGTTCATCATGGCGAACTTGGTGGCGTTGAACAGCTTGGTCGCGAAGTTGCGCGAGCTCTGCGCATGCGATTCGCCGACCGAGATGTCGCTGCCCGGGTTGGCGCCGCGCGCGAGAGTGAAGCGCAGGGCGTCGGCGCCGAAGCGGTCGACCCAGTCGAGCGGGTCGATCCCGTTGCCCTTCGACTTGCTCATCTTCTGGCCGCGCTCGTCGCGGACGAGGCCGTGCAGGAAGACGTCGCGGAACGGGACCTTGGCGTCGCGGGCCGAGAAGTCGTCGTCGTTCGCGCCAACGTAAGTGCCGAACATCATCATGCGGGCGACCCAGAAGAACAGGATGTCGTAGCCCGTGACGAGCACGGACGTCGGATAGAACTTGGCGACGTCGGCGGTGTGCTCGGGCCAGCCCATCGTCGAGAACGGCCACAGACCGGAGCTGAACCAGGTGTCGAGGACGTCCGGGTCCTGTTCCCAGCCCTCCGGTGCGGTCTCGTCGGGGCCGAAGCACTCCACTTCGCCGTTCGGGCCGTACCAGATCGGGATCCGGTGGCCCCACCACAGCTGACGCGAGATGGTCCAGTCGTGCATGTCGTCGACCCAGTCGAACCAACGGGGTTCCTGGCTCTTCGGGTGGATGACGGTGTCGCCGTCGCGGACGGCGTCGCCCGCGGCCTTCGCGAGAGACGACACATCGACCCACCACTGCATCGACAGTCGCGGCTCGATGGGTTCGCCCGCGCGCTCGGAATGTCCGACGCTGTGCAGGTACGGGCGCACCTCCTTGACGATGCGGCCCTGCTCGGCCAGCGCTTCGCGCACGGCGACGCGCGCGGCGAAGCGGTCGAGGCCGTCGAACTGCGTGCCGGTGCCCTCGATGACGGCCGTCTTGTCCATGATCGTGATCATCGGCAGGTTGTGTCGCTGGCCGATCGCGAAGTCGTTCGGGTCGTGTGCCGGCGTGATCTTGACTGCGCCGGACCCGAATTCGGGATCGACGTAGTCGTCGACGATCACCGGAACCGTGCGGTCGAGGAACGGATGCGCGAGGTGCACGCCGTGCAGGTGGGTGTACCGCTCGTCGTCGGGGTGGACGGCGATCGCGGTGTCGCCGAGCATCGTCTCCATCCGGGTGGTCGCGACGACGATGTGCGGCTGCGTGTCGTCGAGCGATCCGTAGCGGAACGAGACGAGCTCGCCGTCGACGTCCTTGTACTTGACCTCGATGTCGGAGATGGCGGTCTGCTGCGCGGGCGACCAGTTGACCAGGCGCTCCGCGCGGTAGATCAGACCATCGTCGTACAGCTTCTTGAAGATCGTCTGGACGGCGCGCGAGAGGCCCTCGTCCATGGTGAAGCGGTCGCGACTCCAGTCGACGCCTTCACCGAGGCGGCGCATCTGACCCTGGATCAGGCCACCCGACTCGGCCTTCCACTTCCAGACGCGTTCGATGAACGCCTCACGCCCCAGCTCGTGGCGGGTGAGTCCCTCGGCGGCGAGCTGCTTCTCGACGATGGTCTGCGTGGCGATGCCCGCGTGGTCCATGCCGGGCAGCCACAGGACCTCGTAGCCCTGCATGCGCTTGCGGCGCGTGAGGGTGTCCATGAGGGTGTGGTCGAGCGCGTGACCCATGTGGAGGGAACCGGTCACGTTCGGCGGCGGGAGGACGATCGAGTAGCCAGGCTTGTCGCTCGACGCGTCGGCTACGAAGTATCCGGCGTCTACCCAGCGCTCGTACAGGCCCGCTTCATGCTCGGACGGGTCCCACGACTTGGGAAGGCTGGTGCTCTGATCGGAGTTCGTCACCCTTCGATTCTAGGTAACGGCCTCGTGACCGGCGTGACCTCCCCTATCGGACTCCGAACGTGGCGCCGCCGGGGATCGACCAGGGACCGCCCTTGCTGACGATGGCGATGGTTCCCACGACCGTGCCGGCGCCAGGAGTCAGCTTCACCTTCTGCGATCCCGACCACGGTCCGGGACACGGACGGACCGTGCCCGCGCCGCTCCGACCGTTCGAGATGTTGGTGTAGGTGAACCGCACGAACGAGTCGTCGACGGCGGGGTTCCCGCACTGGCGTCCGCCCGGAGCGCTCAGCCACACCGCTCCGGCACCTGCGGTTTCGATGCGTATCGACGCCGAGTACGTCCCGAACGCCGTGATCCCGTTCGAGATGATCCCGTTCGCGGGGAACTGCTGCACCGCGACCGGAGCCGCGTGCGCGGGGCCCGCGACGGCTCCCGCTCCGACCGCCAGGGCCACCACTGCTCCCGCGACCGCGCCCACTCGTGTTGCCTTGGTCATGACTGTCCTCTCGATCAGAGACGGCAAAGCGCCGCTACCTCGTAGATCGTCACGCATCCCGGCGACGCAACACGGTCGGCCGATCATTCACCCGTTCGAGTGACCTCATCCCGCGACGCGGATCCGGTGCAGGTCTTCGGGGGCGTCGACGTTGGTGAGCCAGTCGGCGTTGCTCACGCCGACACGACGCGTGCTGATCGCGTCGACGGCGGCGAGCATCCGCAGTTCGCCCGCGTCCACGAGTGCTTGCAGAGCGTCTGCGGTGCCGGTCCGATAGACGCCCGCCATCGGATGGTCGCGCTGGGAGTCGTGGGCGATCACCGCGTCCGTCGACGGGGTGAGTCCGGCCAGCAGCTCGTCGACGATGTCGGCGTGCACGAGCGGCATGTCCGTCGCGCAGACGAACGCGACCTCGGCGCCCGCCGCCGCTGCCGCCCGCAGTCCGGCGACCAAGCCGCCGAGCGGCCCCGACCCGTCCTGCTCGTCGGTGACCCACTGCAGGTCCGACTCCTTCGACAACTCCCGATACGCCTGCGACGACTCCGGGGCCGCCACCAGCACCGGCGTGCACCGCTCTCCGATCGCCTCCGCGATTCGGGTCAGCATCGTCACCCCCTCGAACTCGAGTGCTGCTTTGTCCTGCCCCATCCGGCGCGAACGCCCGCCTGCAAGAACGATTCCGGCGACTGTGTCGTAGCTCATACCGACCACCGTAGCCGCGCGACCGTGTCTCGCGTCGCCGCTTGCCGTTTACGCCCCGAGCGCCCCGTCCCGCTCACGAATTGTTCGTGAGCGGGAAGCGACGCTCAGGGCGTCAAGTCAGGCGAGGCCAGCGTCTTCCAGCTTTGCGCGCATACGGTCGACCATCGTCCGATTCTCGAGGTCGCGCCAGATCCACCGTCCGACGTGACGGACCAGATCGCGGAGCCGATCCTCTCGGATCTTCTCTCGCACCACGGCGTCTTCGACGCGCTCACCCGGGCGCAGGTCGCGGCAGAATTTGCGAAGGCCGTCGAACTCGCCGACGACGATCCCGTCCCAGCAATAGTCGACGATCGCGATCGAACCGTCCTCGAGCACGAACTCGACCTGAAGATCCGGCAGTGGAAGCCTGGACGTGATCATCTGGGCTCGCCCCCAGGATTCGCCGGGATTCGCGGACCGCCCGTCGCCGTACTTGAGCGCCGACCGGACCATCCCCGCGCCTCGGACTCGGTGGCGGCCCGCCTCCGCTCGCAGTTCCTCCATGGTCGCCCCGTGGCGCAGCGCACTGTCGATGACCGTGAGTGCGCGTGGAAAGTTGGATGTCGCCGCGACGTCGATCGCGGTCCGTGCCATCGTCGACACCGCGATTCCGTCCACGTGGACGACCGCATCGTCGGGTAGTCCAGAGTGGAAATGTCGGGTCGCGGTGCGGCGTCCACCGCCATTGCGCCGTTTCGCGAAGTGGACGACGGTTCGTTCCGGTTTCAACAGTTCCAGTCCGTGGAACGCGGCGGCCGACTCGTGACTCAGCGAGCAGGTTTGGCCGGCGGCGGCCGCGACCACCTTCCACCGGTAGACGGCATCGTCGACGTCGTATTGCGGAAGAGCAGACGTCGGGAGCAATGCGCCACGATCGAGGACGATCAGTTCGCCGTCCCGCACCGCACGCTTCAGGTCGGTGTCGGTGAGACCGACGTCCAACGCCGCAGATCGGCGGACGATCCCGAACTCATCTCGAGGCCACATGCCAGGAGTGAACACCGGCGAGCTCGATCCGTCGACCACGTTATCCACAGGCCCACTTCCCGCCCACGGTTTCGTCTCTCGCTCACAGACGAAGTCCGAGCGGGAATCGCCGAGCCGAGCACGAAATGTTCGCTGACTACGACACAATCGCGAACTGTCATTCGTTCGATTTCAAAGCTCGACCTGAGCCGATTGCTCGAGTCACCCCGTGATCTACTCTTGCGGGTGAACGACACATCACGCACGTCGATTCGGCGATCGCGACACACACTGTTCATTGTGGTGGCGGTGCTGGTCGTAGCGAACGTGCTGGTGTTCGGATCCATTGCGCTCCTCACTCGAGGTACCCCCGGCAATGACGGCCCGCTCGAATTCGTCTCCTTGAATCCAACCCAAGGAAACACGTGTGCCATCACAGCCGACGCCGATCTGTACTGTCAGGACTTCCCTTCGTCAACAGAGTACGACGACTTTCGTCCGCTGAAACGTGTCGAGGAACTGAGCGGCGTCACCGCAGTGTCATCCAACTACCAGTCCGCATGCGCCGTCGCCAATGGCAGTGCGTACTGCTGGGGCAACAACAAGGACGGCCAACTGGCCGACGGCACGACAATCCGACGTGACCGACCCACACAGATCCCCGGGTTGACTCGAGTGACCGCGATCGCAACCGGTGTCGACCGAACCGACGAAGGTCCGTCATCCACCTGCGCCGTGTCGAACGGAGCAGTCTACTGCTGGGGTGGACTCGGCGCCTATGCACTGGGTATTTCCGACAAGACCCATCCCGTATTGATCGAGGGTGTTTCGGGCGTCACCGACATGTCGGTCGATGCCCACATGGGATGTGCTGTCGCCGGCGGCGAAGCGTATTGCTGGGGTCAGACCTTCGGCTCCAAGAATGCCGAGCGAGTCCCGGGTACTCAGGGCTCGGAACTGGTGCGGACCAACGGGTACACCGCGTGTGCCATCGCTTCGGGACGGGTTCGCTGTTGGGGCCACGGTTCGAGCGGATCCATCGGCGACGGCAGCCTGTCCGACCGAACATATGCCGCCGATGTGACGGCTTTGACCGGCGTCACCGCGCTCAGCACTCACTACACAGTCGTGTGTGCACTGTCGGACGGAACCCCATTCTGCTGGGGTGGCGACGGCCCGTCGACGCCGTCTCGTGTCGCCGTCAGCGAGAGCGCATCCGCTATCAGCGGTCCATGCATGATCATCCACGGGGCAGTTCAATGTGGGCAGCAGCCCGGTGACCCGCACATACGACCACTCCCGATCGCATAGCCGACGCCGCTGAACGACTTACGCCCTGAGCGTCCTTTCCCGCTCACGAATAGTTCGTGAGCGGGAAAGAACGCTCAGGGCGTAAAGGTCAAGGACCGCCAGACTACGCCGACTTCTCCTTCGGGCCGTCGTCCTTGCGCGGGACGATGGTGGGAAGGACATTGTCGCGGACCGTCTCACCGGTGACGACGACCTTGGCGACGTCGTCGCGGCTGGGGATGTCGTACATGACGGGAAGCAGGACTTCCTCCATGATCGCGCGGAGACCGCGGGCTCCGGTGCCGCGGTGGATCGCCTGGTCGGCGATCGCCTCGAGGGCGTCCTGCGTGAACTCTAGCTCCACGTTGTCCATGTCGAAGAGACGACCGTACTGCTTGACCAGTGCGTTCTTCGGTTCGGCGAGGATCGAGACGAGCGCTTCCTTGTCGAGGTTACGCACCGACGCGATCATCGGGAGACGGCCGATGAACTCGGGGATCAGACCGAACTTGATCAGATCCTCGGGCATGACGTCGGCGAAGTGGTCGGTCGTGTCGACGTCCTTGCGGCTCGACACCTCGTTGCCGAAACCGATGCCGCGCTTGCCGACGCGCTCGGCCACGACCTTCTCCAGGCCGGCGAAGGCTCCCGCCACGATGAACAGGACGTTCGTCGTGTCCAGCTGGATGAACTCCTGGTGCGGGTGCTTGCGTCCGCCCTGCGGCGGGACCGACGCCTGCGTGCCCTCGAGGATCTTCAGCAGCGCCTGCTGCACGCCTTCACCCGACACGTCACGCGTGATCGACGGGTTCTCGCTCTTGCGGGCGATCTTGTCGACCTCGTCGATGTAGATGATGCCCGTCTCGGCACGCTTCACGTCGTAGTCGGCCGCCTGGATCAGCTTCAAGAGGATGTTCTCGACGTCCTCTCCGACATAACCTGCCTCGGTGAGCGCGGTCGCGTCGGCGATCGCGAACGGGACGTTCAGCATCTTCGCGAGAGTCTGCGCGAGATAGGTCTTGCCGCAACCCGTCGGGCCGAGCATCAAGATGTTCGACTTCGCGAGCTCGACGGTCTCCACCGAGCTGCGCTTGTCCGACTTCTTCTCCCCCGCCTGGATGCGCTTGTAGTGGTTGTACACGGCGACGGCGAGCGTGCGCTTGGCCGTGTCCTGACCCACCACATAGTTGTCGAGGAAGTCGCGGATCTCCGCGGGCTTCGGAAGCTCGTCGAGCTTGACGTCGCTGGTCTCGGCCAGCTCCTCCTCGATGATCTCGTTGCACAGGTCGATGCACTCGTCGCAGATGTAGACACCCGGACCAGCGATCAACTTCTTGACCTGCTTCTGGCTCTTACCGCAGAACGAGCACTTCAGCAGGTCTCCGCCGTCTCCCATTCGCGCCATGTGGCCGCACCTACTTTCTTACTGACGCGCGTCACCGTGAACGGTACTCGCGCTTGCCTGTGTTCGGACCTGCGAAACACAGATTGCTAGCGGGCCGACTTCTTGCGGTAGTCGAAGACCTCGTCGATGATGCCGTACTCCTTGGCCTGGTCGGCCGTCAGAATGTTGTCCCGATCGGTGTCCTTGCGGATCTTCTCCGCGTCCTGACCGGTGTGCGAGGCGAGGATCTCGTCGAGGCGCTTGCGGATGCGCTCGATCTCGGCCGCCTGGATCTCCAGGTCGGACACCTGGCCCTGGTAGGCGCCACCGGTGCGCGGCTGGTGGATCAGGACGGTGGCGTTCGGCAGCGCCGCGCGCTTGCCGGGGGTTCCGCCCGCCAGCAGGATCGCCGCGGCGGACGCCGCCTCGCCGAGGCAGACGGTGACGACGTCGCAGTGCACGTACTGCATCGTGTCGTAGATGGCGAGCATGTCGGGGACGCTGCCGCCGGGCGAATTGATGTACATGGTGATGTCACGGTCGGGATCCTGGCTCTCCAGGACCAGCAGCTGCGCCATCACGTCGTTGGCGACGGTCTGGTCGATCGGCGTGCCGACGAACACGATGCGCTCCTCGAAGAGCTTCGCGTACGGGTCGTACTGGCGCTGACCGTTCGGGGTGTTCTCGATGAACGACGGCAGGATGTACCGCGCCTGCATCTGCTTGAGGGCGATGGCCGAATCCGAGATGCCCGCGCGGACGTCGGCGGGAAGGTGGTTGTACATGGGTTTCTCCGTAGCCGGTGAAGGGAAGGTGACGTGTGTCGGACAGGCTCAGGAGCCCGGGCGGATGACGGTCGTGACCACGTGATCGACGAAGCCGTACTCCTTGGCCTCGGTCGCGGTGAACCAGTTGTCGCGATCCGCGTCGGCCTCGATCTTCTCGAGCGGCTGACCGGTGAACTCGGCGTTGAGACGGTTCATCTCACGCTTGGTGGCGGCGAACTGCTCGGCCTGGATCGCGATGTCGGCCGCGGTGCCGCCGATGCCCGCCGACGGCTGGTGCATCATGATCCGGGCGTGCGGCAGCGCGTGACGCTTGCCCTTGGCTCCCGCCGCGAGCAGGAACTGGCCCATCGACGCGGCCATGCCCATCGCGTAGGTCGCGACGTCGCACGGTGCGAGCTGCATCGTGTCGAAGATCGCCATACCCGCCGTGACGCTGCCGCCGGGCGAGTTGATGTACAGGTTGATGTCCTTCTCGGGGTCTTCCGCGGCGAGCAGCAGGATCTGCGCGCACAGGCGGTTGGCGATGTCGTCGTCCACCTGGGTGCCGAGGAAAATGATGCGCTCGCGAAGGAGGCGTTCGAAGACCGAATCAGTCAGGTTCAGGCCGGCGACGCCCGAGCTCATCGAGGGCGTGTGGAGAGTGCTCACTGGTTGTACCTATCTGTCGAAATACTGCCCGTGTCGGCGTTGTCACCGAGATTAATCACTGAAGGGGGTCCCGTTGTTCCACAGACACCCCGTATTCGCTCACAGCAGAACACCCCCGAGCGACGTCCTGCGGGTTCATCTCTGGGAGAACACGACAGCCGGGACGAGTGTCCGTCCCGGCTGTCGTGGATGCGCCCCGATCAGGGGCGGGGGAATCAGGCGTCGTCGCCCTCGGCGTCGTCGTCGGCATCGCCGAAGAACGCCTTGGTGTCGATGACCTCACCGTTGTTGTCGGTGACCGCGGCCTCGCCGATGACCTCGGCGAGAGCCTTGTTGCGACGCACGTCGGCGTACAGGGCGCCGATCTGGTTCGCGTTCTGCAGCTGCTGGATGAACTCCTGCGGTGCGACGCCGTAGCGCTGCGACTGCATGATGATCTGCTGGGTGAGCTCGTCCTGGCCGACCTCGACCTCGAGGGCGTCGGCGATCGAGTCGAGCAGGAGCTGCGTGCGGACCGACTTCTCGGCGTCCGCGCGGCTCTCGGCGTCCCACTCCTCGCGGGTCTTGCCCTGCGCCTCGAGGAACTTGTCCACCTGAGCGTCGTCGTGACCCAGAGCGTGGACCAGCTGGTGCTGGACGCCCTCGACCTCGTCGTCGACGATCTTCTCCGGCAGCGGGAACTCGACGGTCTCGAGGAGCTGCTCGAGGACGGCGTCGCGGATGGCTCCGGCCTGCTCGTACTTCTTGCTCTCGGCGGCACGCTCGCGGAGGCTCTCGCGCAGTTCGTCGGCGGTGTCGAACTCGCTGGCGAGCTGGGCGAAGTCGTCGTCGACGGCGGGGAGCTCGCGCTCCTTCACCGAGTTGACCGTGACGGTCACGTCGGCCTCGCGGCCCGCGTGCTCGCCCGCGACGAGAGTCGTGGTGAAGGTGGCGTTCTCGCCCGCCTTCAGGCCCTGCAGCGCCTCGTCGAGTCCGTCGACCAGGTCTCCGCCGCCGACCTCGTGGGACAGCCCCTCGGTGGTCGCCTCGTCGACGGTCTCGCCGTCGACCGTCGCGACCAGGTCGATCGACACGAAGTCGCCGTCGGCCGCGCCGCGCTCGACACCGACGAGCGTGCCGAAGCGCGCACGGAGGTTGTCGACCTCGGTCTCGACGTCGGCGTCGGCCACCTCGATGGCGTCGACCTGGACCGCGATGGTCGAGTAGTCGGGCAGGGTGATCTCCGGACGGATGTCGACCTCAGCGGTGAAACGCACAGGCTGGCCGTCTTCGAGCTCGGCGACATCGATCTCGGGCTGGCTGATCGCCTTGACGTCCGCTTCGGCGATGGCCTGCGAGTACTTGGCGGGCAGCGCGTCGTTGACGACCTGCTCCAGGATCGACTGGCGGCCGACGCGCGCCTCGATCAACTTGGCCGGAGCCTTGCCCGGGCGGAAGCCGGGGATGCGGATCTGCTGGGCGAGCGACTTGTATGCCCGGTCGAAGTCACCGGAGAGTTCCTCGAACGGAACCTCGACATTCAGCTTGACTCGGGTCGGGCTCAGCTGCTCGACGGTGCTCTTCACGGCTTTCAGTGCTCCTTGTTGTTCTCTGCTCACGTGATTCGTCGGGATGACAGGATTTGAACCTGCGACCCTCCGCTCCCAAAGCGGATGCGCTACCAAGCTGCGCCACATCCCGGCGGCCGCACCTCGAGGGCACAGCCAAACGCACATAGTACGGCCCGCCCTGTCCGGCTGGCGAACCCGGGACCGGTTTTGTTCATCGGGGACGCACTGGGGTACTGTTTTGCCCGTCGCACTGCGGCACGCGGGTGTAGCTCAATGGTAGAGCCCTAGTCTTCCAAACTAGCTACGCGGGTTCGATTCCCGTCACCCGCTCGGAACGAGAGCCCCGGCACATCAATGGTGCCGGGGCTCTCGTCATGTCGCAGAGGATCACTTACAGGTGACGACGACCTCGAAGTCCTTCGAGATCATGCCCGCCGTGATGTTCTTCAGATCCGCACCCTTGGCGGTGCCCTTGATCGTGTAGGTGTCGCCGTCGACGGACACCTCGGCCGATCCGGCGCCGGGAGCGACCGCGAGTGTCGAGCCGTCGACGACCACGCCGAGGAGTCGACCTTCGGCGGGTTGCCGTCGGTCATGATGATGCCGATGCCCTGCTGGCCGTCGATGGCGGCACTGCCGACGGTGATCTTGTCCCCTGCCTTGACGCAGTTGACCGACGACAGGTCGAGCCCGGACAGGTCCTTGCCCTCCACCTTGACCGTCGCCTTGGCGTCCGTGCTGACACCGTCGTTGCTCGACGAGTCGCTGCTGCCGCAGCCCGCCAGCACGGCGCCTGCGGCGACGACTGCCAAGACTGCTCCGAGTGTGCGCTTCATGCGTCTTCCTTCCGTGGGGTGAGTCCGGAGTTCCTGTGAGACTCGTGTGAACAAGCATCCTCGCCCCTCCGGGCGCGGCGTGCGGTTACGTGCGAACTCGACCGAGTCCAGTCGACCAGGCGACAACGAGCGCCCAGAACGCCGACCCGACACCGGCCGATGCCGACACCCGATGTCGGACCTTTGTCATCCAGGGGCGTCGTTCACGTCGCAGACCGATTCGAGCACGAAGGCCGCTGCCGCGGAGACGACAGCGAACAGCCTGCTGGACATGTTCGAAGTGAAGTAGTCCATCAGCCGCGGCCTTTCCGCCGTTTGTGACCGGATATCGGTCACAAACGGCGGAAAGGCCCGGCTCGACCGATTCCGCTCGACCATACGACGACGCCGACGACCAGCGCCCAGAACGCGGACCCCACACCCGCGATGCCGATTCCGGACGCCGCGATGACGAACGTGATGGTCGCGGGCAGGCGGGAGTCGGCGTCGGCCAGCGCGGACGAGCACGCGCCGGCGAACGCGCCAAGCAGGGCGACGCCCGCGACGGCCTGCACCACACCGTCGGGTGCGGCGAGCACCACCGCGACGAGACCCGCCGAACCGAGGCCCATGACGAGGTACGACACCCCGGTGGTGAATCCGGCGACCCACCGCCGCTCGCGGTCGGGATCGGCGTCCGGAGCCGCCGCGAGCGCGGCGCTGATGGCGGCCAGGTTCACCGCGTGTCCGCCGAAGACCGCGCCGACGATCGATCCGACTCCCGTGACGGTCATCGCGGGCCGCCACGGCACGTCGTAGTCGTACCCGGCCATCACGGCGACGCCCGGGATGTTCTGCGCGGCCATCGTCACCAGATACAGAGGTACGGCGACGCCGGTGAGCGCTCCGATCGTGAACGACGGCGTGGTGAACGTCAGGGTCGGCAGCAGATCGGCGAAGGCGGGCGCGGTGCCGTCGCGACCGATCGCCACGCCGATCACGACGAGGGCGGCGACGAACGCCGCGGGGACCGCCCAGCGCGGCCGGAGCCAGAGGACCACCAGCCACACGAGAAGGACCGGTCCGACGGCCGCCGGATCGTCGACCACCCCGTGCAGCGGCGCGATGCACAGCGGCAGCAGGACGCCGGCGAGCATGGCCTGCGCGATCGGCGTCGGTATGCGGGTCACAAGATCGGCGAGCCGCGGCCACAGTCCGGTGACGACCAGCAGCACGCCGCACACCAGGAAGGCGCCGACCGCCGCGGGCCATCCCCCGCCGACCGCGCCCGTGCTGACGAGGAGCGCGGCGCCGGGCGTCGACCACGCCGATGTGATCGGTATCCGGAAGCGCCACGACAGCACGACGGTCGCGGCGCCCATCGCGACGCTCACCGCGAGCAGCCCGGACGCGGCCTGCCCCGCGTCCGCGCCGACAGCGCGCAGTCCGGCGAGCACGACGGCGAACGACGACGTGAATCCGACAAGCGCACACACGATGCCCGCACCGATCGGCACTGCCACGGACACGCGTTGCTCGGGAGCGGTCATGTCACCGATCGTTCCATAGACAGAACGTTCTGTAAACGGAACAGGCGGTAGAGTCGACACCGTGAACGACGACGTCGGACGCCGACTCCGCGAGCTCCGGGCCGCACGCTCCCTCACGCTCTCCGAACTCGCGCGCCGCGCGGGCGTCGGCAAAGGCACCCTGTCCGAGATCGAGGGCGGCCGCCGCAACCCCACGATCGAGACGCTGTACGCGCTCTGCGCTCCGCTCGACGTCCCACTGACGGCGCTGCTCGGCGAATCCCCCGGCGCGCACGGGGCCGCCGCGGGCGGCATGCTGACCGTCCTCCTGTCGATGCGCCGACTCCCACCGTCGTCCGACCATCCCCGCGGCGCGGTCGTCGAGGTGTTCCGCCTCGAGTTCCCGGCAGGAGCCCACCACGTGGCGCCCGCCCACGGACCCGGTGTGCGCGAGCAGCTGAGCGTCGTCGCAGGCACTGTCCGCGCGGGCGCCGTCGACGAGCCGTTCGACGTCCGCGCGGGCTCGACACACGCCTGGACCAGCGATGGCGACCACGTGTACGAGGCCGTCGACGGCCCGGCCGAGGCCGTCGTCGTCATCACCAGCCCCACCGCGCTTCGCACGGACGGCCCGTGATGTTACTGTGACAGGCTTCACCACGAAATTAGGCCCTAATCAGGCATTTCATCGGACGGTCCGCGCGTTTTCGCTTGGCGCTGCTGCAACAGTTGTGTAACGATGGCTCGTGAGCGTCCACGGGGGTGGCGTTTTGTGACGACAAACGAAGGTAGATACGACGTGTTCAAGAAGAAGAGTGCGAGCCGCGCGGCTCGCCTGACCGCCATCGCAGTCAGCGTGGCGGCTCTGACCGCCGGCCTCCCCGCCGTCGCCGACGCGGCGCCGGTCACCGTGATCCCCGGCCTCCCGCCGGTCCAGGTTCCGGAACTCCCCAAGGTTCCGACCATCCCTGGCCTGCCCCCGACCTCCAAGTCGAAGCCGAAGCCGAGCACCACGACGCCGACCACTCCGGGCGTGCCCGCGATGCCGAACGTGAAGACCCCGACCGGCTACGTCGCCCTCGCGGTCGACGGCGACCACCAGATCTACTGGTGGAAGAACGGCGAGTTCATCAAGAAGATGCCGATCTCGATGGGATCCGACGCGCATCCGACCCCCAACGGCGTGTACCACACCAAGGAGAAGTACCGCGACATGTACATGGACTCGTCCACGTACGGTGTCCCGGTCGACTCGCCCGAGGGCTACCGCACGTACGTCGAGTACGCGACCCGCATGTCGTGGGACGGCATCTTCATCCACGCCGCACCGTGGTCGCTCGCCCAGCAGGGCGTCTCGAACGCAAGCCACGGCTGCATCAACGTGAGCACCGAGAACGGCAAGTGGGTGTTCGACAACGTCGGACGCGGCACTCCGATCGTCGTGCGCGGCACAATCGGCGGACAGTACACGGGCGACTAGTCCCGTAGACGTCGACAGGGCCCCTTCCGACTCGCAGTCGGTAGGGGCCCTGTCTCGTTGGTGACGTGTTCTATGCGACAGCGGTTTCGAGGGGCGAGCAGTGCCGGTACGACATCGTGGCCTCCACCTGCATCCAGTTCGCGAGCGTCTGACAGCCCGTCACGTCGGGATCGGTGAGCGGCGCGTGCCGGTACGGTTCGGCCGCGTACGACACGTGGCGACCGCCGGACCGGTTCGTGATCGACCACCGTCCCACCGGCAGCACCGACGGCAGGTATCCCCTGACTTCCCGGGCGGCCGACGCGATGCGATGAACATCGCGTCTCCACTGCCTCGGCGACACCGACGTGCGTGCGGCGTTCTGCATCCGCCTGCCGATCACCGCGGAACCCATCGCCGCCATCCAGCGGCGCACATGCAGCATCGACAACGAGTCCGTGAGGTCGGCGATGTCGCGGATCAGCGAGTCGTCCGTCGCATTGCAGATGACGTCGTCGGCCACGCCGACCCAGCACGCCGGCACGTCGCCCGGCAGCGGCGCTCCGGGACCGGCGACACCCCACCCAGTGCAGCCCTCGACGGCGCCCCGCGGCTGGTGCGGATCGGCGACGAACCCGACGGCGGTGACTTTCGCGACGAGGTTCGCCGACGCGGGATGAGCGAGGAACGTGCGGATCACGGCCGCGCCCTGCGAGTAGCCGATCAACATGATCGGCCCATCGGTGTCGCGGATCGACGCGGCGAGTGAGGCCACACCGCACGCGACGCTGTCGACATAGGCGATACCGTGGCGTCCGGCCGTCGGGCCGTAACTTGCGGGGTAGGGCACCCATCGACTGACGAACCGGGAGTCGAGCTGGTCGGTCACCGCGGCGAGCATGCCGGAGACGTGCGTACGGGGGTCCGCGGGGAACGATTCACCAGTGCCGCCGACGGCGAGGACCGTGATCGGTTCGGTGGTTCTGTTCATGACCACCACTCTGCACGTCGACTCTGACAATCGACGGTCACGGACACTGTGGGCTCTCTGAGAAGCTATGACTGACAGGACGGACACCAGAAGAGGTTGCGGCCCTCCATGTCCTGCCAGGCGATGGGAGTTCGACAGAGTCGGCACTCCTCGCCGGTCCGGCGGTAGACGTAGGTCCGCGGCCGGTCGACGGCGTACGCGGGGGCTCCGTGATCGTCGGCCGGTCGGACGACGTGGATCGTTCCGTGTCTGGCGCCGATCGGCATCAGGTGCAGCAGGTCGGCCCACATCTCGTCGAACTCGTCACGGCTGATCGATGTTCCGGGACGGTGCGGGTCGACGCCCACCCGGAAGAGCACCTCGGCGCGGTAGATGTTCCCGACACCCGCGATCACCTTCTGGTCCATCAGCAACGAACCGATCGCACGCCGGGACCTGCTGATCGCCCGCCACGCCCTGTCGGGATCGGCGTCGGAACGCAACGGATCCGGCCCCAGCCGGGCCACGAGAGCGTCGAGGTCGGCCGGCGTGTACAACTCACACGCGTTCGGTCCGCGCAGGTCGGTGCCGATGTCGGCGCCTTCGATGCGCATCCGCACCTGCCCGGTCGGCGCTCCCATCGGTGACGGCTCTTCGCTGAACGCCCCGTAGATGCCGAGGTGGACGTGCACGATCGGTCCGACGTCCACCCGTCCGCCGGTGTCGGCCGAGTACCGATGCACCAGGTGTTTGCCCCATGCCTCGGCACGACGGAACACCAGCCCGTCGAGCTGGGCCGTCTCGTGGGCGAACCGGCCTTGCGGGCTGGTGACGCGGACGCGTTGTCCGCCGAAATGTCGTTGCTGTCGACGAGCAAGCCGGTGAAGAGCGTGGCCTTCGGGCATGGTGCCCGACGCCGATCAGCGCGGCGGTTCGGGGAGCTCCGGCGCGACGCCGGTGGTCTCGTACTCGGCGAGGATGTCGATGCGGCGCTGGTGGCGCGCCTCGTCCGACCAGGCCTCGGCGACGAACGCGTCGACGATGGCGAGCGCCTCGTCCTTGCTGTGCATGCGTCCGCCGATGCCGATGAGCTGCGCATTGTTGTGCTGGCGTGCCAGTTGGGCGGTCTCCACGCTCCACGCGAGGGCACAGCGGGCGCCCTTGACCTTGTTGGCCGCGATCTGCTCGCCGTTGCCGCTGCCGCCGAGGACGATGCCGAGGCTGCCCGGATCGGCGACGACGCGCTCGGCGGCCGCGATGCAGAACGCCGGGTAGTCGTCGACGGCGTCGTACTCGTGGGCTCCGCAATCGACGACGTCGTGGCCGCCGGCTTTCAGATGATCGGAGATCTGGTTCTTGAGTTCGAATCCTGCATGGTCTGCCCCGAGGTAGATGCGCATGACGACACTATAGTTTGAGGGCGTGGACTCCGACGCGACCATCCCCCGCACACGCCTCGCCGAATCGCCGATCCCTTCGGTGCCGGGCGTGGACGACACCCGCCCGGTCACGCCGCCGCCGCTCCCGCCGGGTGCGGGGAGCGTGTGGCAGCATCCGGCGGTCTACGCCGGGACCCCGCGGCGTCATCCCTGGGAGATCCCGGTCCTGGTGATCGCGGTGCTGCTGACGATCGGCGTGTATGCGGTGGTCCTGCTGCTGGTGGCGCTCGGATACCTGTCGGAGTACTTTCTGGTCCCGCTGCTGCTCCCGTTCATGGTGTTCCTCGGACGCGGCATCGGGTACGCGAGCGTCCAGGCGAACGCCGTCCAGATAACGCCGACCCAGTTCCCCGAGGCGTTCACGATGGTCGTCGAGGCCGCCGCGCGGTACGGCATGGAGTACGTCCCCGACGCCTATGTGATGGCGGGCAACGGCCAGATCAACGCCTTCGCGTCCGGTCACGGCTTCCGGCGGTTCGTCGTCGTCTACTCCGACCTGTTCGAGGTCGGCGGACGCGCCCGCAGCCCCGAAGCGCTCGAGTTCGTCATCGGCCACGAGGTCGGGCACATCGCCGCGGGACACGTCTCCTACTGGCGGCAGCTGTTCAGCTCGTTCATCATGAACATCCCGATCCTCGGCTCGCTGCTGTCCCGCGCACAGGAGTACACGGCCGACAACTACGGCTACTACACCCGGCCGGACGGCGCGGCGTCGACGATCGGGCTCCTCGCGTCCGGCAAGTACATGCTCAGCGCCGTCGACTTCGACCAGTTCGCCGACCGTGCGGTGCACCAGCGCGGGTTCTTCATCGTCGTCGCCAACGCGTTGAGCTCGCATCCGATCCTCACCTGGCGGGCCGCGGCCCTGCGTGACCGCACCCGCAGCGGGTCGATCCTGCTCCGCCCGCGCACCTTCGTCCGCGGGACGGGGAGCGGCAATGTGGTCCACATCCCCGCTCCCCTGCCGCCGTCCCGGCTCGCGCCGGGCTCCCTGCCCAACAAGCTGTCGGAGACCTCGATCTACTGACTCGACCGGGCTCGAGTGCTGGGGCTTCGACACGCGGCTCCGCTGGCGCTCCGCCACGGCTCAACCACCGGTGGGAGGTCCCTGCTCAGAGCCGGGACCTGCGACGACGGGGTCAGTCGAACTGCGGGTCCTCGTGGCGGGACCGCTTGAGTTCGAAGAAGTGCGGGTACGACGCGAGGGCGACGACGCCGTCCCACACTCGACCGGCGTCCTCCCCGCGCGGAATGCGTGAGAGCACCGGGCCGAAGAAGGCGATTCCGTTCACGTGGATCGTCGGGGTGCCGACGTCGTCGCCGACCTTGTCCATGCCCTCGTGGTGGCTGGCGCGGATCACGGCGTCGAACTCGTCGCTGTGCGCGGCCGCGGCCAGATCGGGCTCGAGTCCCGCATCGGCGAGAGCGGTCGCGATCATCGCCGGGATGTCGCGGTTCCCGTTGTTGTGGAGTTGAGTGCCCATCGCCGTGTACAGCGGTGACAGGACGTCGTCGCCGTGGCGCGCCGCGGCCGCGGCGAGCACGCGCACCGGCTGCCACGCGTCCTTGAGCATCTCGCGGTAGCCGTCGGGGATGTCCTTCCCCTCATTGAGGACGGCGAGGCTCATGATGTGAAAGTTCACGTCGAGGCTGCGCACCTGTGCCGCCTCGAGAATCCACCGCGAGGTGATCCAGCACCAGGGGCAGAAGGGATCGAACCAGAAGTCAACGCGATCGGTGTCAGCCATGCCATGCATTCAACCACCGTTGCCCCGGTCGTGCGCCGGACCGCCAGTACGATGGGCCGGGTGAGCGCACCGAATCTGACACGTGACCAGGCGCGGCAACGCGCGGCCCTCCTCGACGTCGACGAGTACGTCGTCGACCTCGACCTGACCGACGGTTCCGGGGCGCCCGGCGAGACGACGTTCCGGTCGGCTACCACCGTGACCTTCCGGGCCACGTCCGGAGCTTCCACGTTCATCGACCTGGTGGCCCCGCGCCTGGTGTCGGCCACCCTCAACGGCGCCGACCTCGACGTCTCCGACTTCGACGAGTCCGTCGGCCTGGCCCTGCCCGAGTTGGCGTCGGTGAACACGTTGACGGTGGTCGCCGACTGCGCGTACTCGAACACCGGCGAGGGCCTGCACCGGTTCGTCGACCCCGCCGACGACGCCGTCTACCTGTACTCGCAGTTCGAGACGGCCGACGCCAAGCGCATGTTCGCGTGTTTCGATCAGCCCGATCTCAAGGCGCGCTACACGACGACGGTGACCGCCCCGGCCGACTGGAAGGTGATCTCCAACGGCGCGCCCGCGGGCGAGCCCACGGCCGCGGAGTCCGGCGCTCTCGTCCATCAGTTCGAGACGACCGAGCTGATGAGCACCTATCTCGTGGCGCTGATCGCGGGCCCGTACGCGGCGTGGACCGACGAGTACAGCGACGAGCACGGCGTCATCCCGCTCGGGTTGTACTGCCGCGCGTCGCTCGCCGAGCACATGGACGCCGACCGGCTGTTCGCCGAGACCAAGCAGGGGTTCGGCTTCTACCACCGCGTGTTCGGCGTGCCGTACGCGTTCGGCAAGTACGACCAGCTGTTCGTCCCCGAGTTCAATGCGGGCGCGATGGAGAACGCGGGAGCCGTCACGTTCCTGGAGGACTACGTCTTCCGGTCGCGCGTGACGCGGTACCTGTACGAACGTCGCGCCGAGACTGTCCTGCACGAGATGGCGCACATGTGGTTCGGCGACCTCGTCACCATGACGTGGTGGGACGACCTGTGGCTCAACGAGTCGTTCGCCACCTTCGCATCGGTGTTGTCGCAGGTGGAGGCCACCGAGTACACGAATGCGTGGACCACGTTCGCGAACGTCGAGAAGTCGTGGGCGTACCGCCAGGACCAGCTCCCGTCGACTCACCCGATCGCCGCCGACATCCCCGACATCGCCGCCGTCGAGGTCAACTTCGACGGCATCACCTATGCGAAGGGCGCGTCGGTCCTCAAGCAGCTGGTCGCCTACGTCGGCCTCGAGCCGTTCCTCGCCGGACTGCGCGACTACTTCGCCGCGCACCGTTTCGCCAATGCGACCTTCGCCGACCTGCTCGGAGCCTTGGAGAAGGCGTCGGGACGCGACCTGTCGGACTGGGGCGACCAGTGGCTCAAGACCACCGGCATCAACGTGATGCGACCCGACATCGAGACCGACGACGCCGGCGTCATCACGTCGTTCGCGGTGCTGCAGGACGGCGCGGCGCCCGGCGCGGGCGAGACGCGCGTCCACCGCATGCGGGTCGGCGTCTACGCGACACCCGATGCGGACACGGGCGCGCTCGTCCGCACGGAGTCCGTCGAACTCGACGTGGCGGGCCCGCGGACGGAGGTCCCCGATCTGATCGGCCGCCATCGCGGCGACCTGATCCTGCTCAACGACGACGACCTCACCTACGCGTCGGTGCGTCTCGATCCGACGTCGTTGGCGACGGCCACGGCCCGCGTCGGCGACATCGACGACCCGATGCCCCGCACCCTGGTGTGGTCGGCGGCGTGGGAGATGACGCGTCAGGCCGAGATGTCGGCCCGCGACTTCGTCGAACTCGTCGGCCGCGGCATCTCGGCGGAGTCGGAGGTCGGCGTGGTGCAGCGGGTCCTGCTGCAGGCGACGACGGCCCTCGAGTCGTACGCCGAGCCGGGCTGGGCCGCGTCGACGGGGTGGCCGACGTTCTCCGCACGACTGCTGGAGCTGGCACGAGCGGCCGAGGCGGGCTCGGACCACCAGCTGGCGTTCGTGAACACCCTGCTCGGCGGCGTCACGACGGACGACCAGCAGGCCACGCTGCTCGGACTGCTCAAGGGCGACGTCCCGACGTCGCACGGCCTGACGGGCCTCGTCGTCGACGACGAACTCCGGTGGCGCCTGGTGAAGGCGCTCGCCTCTCACGGTTCGATCGGCGAGGCCGAGATCGCCGCCGAGGCCGCCCGCGACAACACCGCCGCCGGTGCGCGCCACGCGGCCGCGGCGCGTGCCGCCCTGCCGACACCCGAGGCCAAGGAAACCGCCTGGACCACCGCGTTCGACGACGACTCCGTCGCCAACGTGACCGTCCGATCGATCGTCGAAGGTCTCGCCCGACCGGGCCGGTCCGATCTCCTCGCGCCCTACACGGGCCGCTACTTCGGCGAGGTCGTGCAGCTGTGGGGCCGCCGGACCAGCGAGGTCGCGCAGACGGTCGTCATCGGGCTGTATCCGAGCTGGGACCTCAGCGATGCGGCGTTGGCGGCCGCCGACGAACTGCTCACGACGGACCTCCCCGCGGCGCTGCACCGGCTGATCCTGGAGGGCCGCGACTCGGCGGCCCGGGCGATCCGCGCCCGAAAGTTCGATGCGGAGTCCGCGAACTGAAACCTGTGTCAGAATCCGCCTATGGCACAGACACTGCAGGAACTGATCGCTGAACGGGCCGAGACTCCCGGTGTCGCGGTGCGTTTCGCGCACCGCGACACCGGGGACACCGTCGAGTGGTCCTGGCCGGAGTACATCGGCCGTGCGCGTCGCCACGCGGCCGCCGTGATCGCCCGCCTCGACGACGCCCGCCCGCCGCACGTGGCGGCGCTGCTCGGCAACACGCCGGACATGCTCGTCGCCCTCGCGGGGGCGGCAGAGGGCGGATACGTGCTGTGCGGGGTGAACGACACCCGGCGCGGCAGCGCGCTCGCGGGCGACATCGCCCGCTCCGACTCCCAGCTGCTGCTCGTCGACGCCGAGCACCGCGATCTGTTGACCGGCCTCGACCTGCCCGGCGTCGTGGTGGTCGACGTCGACTCCCGATCGTGGGCACGGGAGGCGGAGGCCGCGGGCGACCTCACCCCGGTGCGGACGGTCGAGATGACCGACCCGTTCATGATGATCTTCACCTCCGGCACCAGCGGCGACCCGAAAGCCGTGCTCGTCTCGCACCTGATGGTGCTGTTCGCGGGCACCAACCTCGTCGAACGGTTCGGGCTGACCGCCGATGACGTGTTCTACCTGTCCATGCCGCTGTTCCACTCGAACGCCATCGCGGGCGGCTTCTCCCCCGCGGTCAACGCGGGTGGCACCCTGGTGCCGACCAGGTTCTCGGCGTCGCGCTTCGTCGACGATCTCCGCCGGTTCGGGGTGACCTACATGAACTACGTCGGCAAGCCGCTCTCCTATGTGCTCGCCACGCCGCCGCGCCCGGACGACGCCGACAATCCGCTGCGCATCGCGTTCGGCAACGAGGCGTCCGAACGCGACATCGGCGAGTTCGCCCGCCGCTTCGACGTGCATGTGACCGACGCGTTCGGGTCGACGGAGAACGCCGTCATCATCACCCGCGACGAGACCACCCCGCCGGGGTCGATCGGCCGTGGTCTGCCCGGCGTCGAGGTGTATCACCCCGACACGTCGCAGCCGTGCGCGCCCGCGGTGTTCGACGAGCATCGTGTTCTCGTCAACCCGGACGACGCGATCGGCGAACTCGTCAACACGTCGGGCGCGGGCTTCTTCTCCGGCTACTACAACAATCCGGATGCCAACGCCGAACGCATGCGCGGCGGCATGTACTGGTCAGGCGACCTCGCGTACGCCGACACCGACGGCTACCTGTACCTCGCGGGTCGGACCTCGGACTGGCTGCGCGTGGACGGCGAGAACCTGACGGCGGCGCCGATCGAGCGGATCCTGATGCGGTTGGACGCGGTGAGCCGCGTCGCCGTGTACGCCACCCACGTCCCGGAGAGCGTCGGCGACGAGGTGATGGCCGCGCTCGTGCTGCGCGACGACGCCGCCCTCACCCCGGAGGAGTTCGGCGACTTCCTCGCCGCGCAGGACGACCTGTCGCCCAAGGCCTGGCCGCGATTCGTCCGGGTCGCGTCCGACCTGCCGTCGACCGCGACCAACAAGATCCTCAAACGGTCCCTCGTCGCCGACGGCCGCGACGTGGGCGACGACGTCCTGTGGACGCGCGGGGCCCGCTCGCGGACGTACTCCTGACGCGGGAGCGTCTCGACTGCGCTCGACGAGCCGGGGACGGCTCGACAGGCCCCACGAACGACGAACGCCCTCGACCGGGAAGGTCGAGGGCGTTCGCCGCGAGAGACGTCAGGGACGCGCGACCGCGGTCGCCATCACGCGGAGCGCGGAGACGAGGCCGTCGACGAGTTCACCCTGCTTGAACGCCGAGAGCGCGGCGGCCACACCGAGTTCGGCGACACGATCGTTGACGCGGCCCGCGACGTCCGCGCCGGACACGACGACGACGTCGCGCGAGTTCGGCGACACGGCGATCAGCGCGCCGTTGTACGGCTCGGGCGACTTCGCGAGCGCGGCACGCGCACCGGCGACCACGTCGGAGCCGAGATCGCCGATGAAGACCGAGAACCGCACGCGGGCGACCTCGCTGGTCTCCTTGAGCGTGTCGTCGAGGAGGATGAGGTCGTTCTGGCTCAGCGGCGGGGTGTCGAAGCCCTGCCCGGGGTACAGGGCCGCGGAGACGCGGCCACTGGACGTGACGGCCGAACCGATCGGGAGCGACGCCGGATCGACGTGCGCGATGTCACCACTTGCCACTTGCGGAACCTCCCTCGGTGTCGCCGGGCTCTGCATGCCGGGCGAGGGTCATCGGATCGATGTCGGTCGCGGTGAACAGCGCCGGACCGCGGTCCCACCGCTGGTCGAGCGTGTACTCGGTGACCTGCGGACGCTTGACGCCCCACGAGAACGCCATCGACACGACACAAATGACCACGGAGAGCACGCACAGCGCGGTGACAGTCACACCGACGGGAACTATGAGCTGGTCCACACCCCACCCTTTCGACTCGCGCCTGGAGTTGAGCGCACACGACCTGCCAGGTGCAGGTCATCGTGAACCAATTTAGCTCACGGACCCGACGGCCGTCCCGATAGGGCCTACAGAACGTCGTAGACGACCGTCGTCGTGGACAATGGGCGTCATGACCACCTTTTACGACGAGGTCGGCGGCCACGCGACGTTCGAACGGATAACCGCGGCGTTCTACGCGGAGGTCGCCTCCGACGAGATCCTTCGGCCCATGTACCCGGAGGAGGATCTCGGCCCCGCGGAGCGACGCCTGCGGATGTTCCTCGAGCAGTACTGGGGCGGGCCGCACACCTACT
The DNA here is from genome assembly GCF_009932475.1 of Gordonia spumicola. GTDB lineage: Bacteria > Actinomycetota > Actinomycetes > Mycobacteriales > Mycobacteriaceae > Gordonia > Gordonia spumicola. The sequence continues at coordinate 589,279 of NZ_BJOV01000005.1, read as the reverse complement.
CCGACGAACGCGGCCACCCGCGGCTCCGCATGCGACACGTCCCGTACAAGATCGGCCCCATGGAACGCGACGCGTGGCTGCGCTGCATGCGAATCGCCATCGGTTCGATCGAATCGGACGTCCTCGACGAGGAGCACCGCGCCCGCATCCTCGAATACATGGAGATGGCGGCCGATTCGTTGATCAACAGCCCGTTCTGATTGTGAAACAATCGCGTACGTGAGCGAACAGTACGTGAGCAATGCGGAACCCGCCGGTGACTGGTGGCGATCAGCCGTCGTCTATCAGGTGTATCCCCGTTCGTTCTCGGACATGAACGGCGACGGCGTCGGGGACCTCGCGGGCGTCATCGACAAGCTCGGCTATCTGGAGCTGCTCGGGGTCGACGCGATCTGGTTGTCGCCCATCATGCGCTCCCCGATGGCCGACCACGGCTACGACGTCTCCGATCCCCGCGACGTCGATCCCCTGTTCGGCGACCTCGCCGTCTTCGACCGCCTCGTCCGCGAAGCGCACGACCGCGACATCAGGGTGACGATGGACCTCGTCCCGAACCACACGAGCGACCAGCACGAATGGTTCCGACAGGCGCTCGCCGCCGCACCCGGCAGCGCCGAACGGGCGCGCTACATCTTCCGCGACGGACGCGGCGACGACGGTTCGCTCCCGCCGAACAACTGGACGAGCGTCTTCGGCGGGCCCGCGTGGCGACGCGTCGTCGAAGCCGACGGGACCCCGGGCCAGTGGTATCTGCACCTGTTCGCGGCCGCGCAACCCGACCTGAACTGGGACAACCCCGAGGTCCTCGACGATCTCCGTACGACGATGCGCTTCTGGCTCGACCGCGGCGTCGACGGTTTCCGGATCGACGTGTCGCACGGCATGTCCAAACCGGCGGGACTCCCCGACATGGAGCATCCCTCGGAGATCCTCAAGCACACCGACGACGACCCGCGGTTCAACCGCGACGGCGTCCACGCCATCCACCGCGAGATCCGTGCCGTGATGGACGAGTACCCCGGCACGTTCAACGTCGGCGAGGTGTGGGTGACCTCGAACGAGGCGTTCGCCAAGTACGTGCGGCCCGATGAACTGCATCTCGGTTTCAACTTCGCGCTGGCGACCGTCGACTTCGACGCCGATCGGATCCGGGACGCGATCGTGTCGTCGCTGGCGGCGACCGACCTCGTCGGGGCCACCCCGACGTGGACGCTGTCGAACCACGATGTGCCGCGCGAGGTGACGCGCTACGCGCCCGACGGCGACCTCGTGATCGGCACCCGACGCGCCCGCGCGATGGCGCTCGTCGAACTCGCGCTTCCGGGGACTGTGTTCGTCTACAACGGAGCCGAACTCGGACTGCCCGACGCCGACCTTCCCGACGAGGCGCTCGTCGACCCGGTGTGGGAGGCCTCCGGGCACACCGATCGCGGCCGTGACGGCTGCCGCGTCCCGCTCCCGTGGGAGGGTCCGCGTCCGCCGTTCGGGTTCAGCCGGAATCCCGACACGTGGCTGCCGATCCCGGCCGACTGGGCACCACTGACCGTCGAGGCGCAGTTGGAGGACATCTTCTCGACCCTGTCGTTGTACCGGCAGGCCGTCGACCTGCGCTACAACCGTTCGGAGTTCTCCGGCGACACCGTCGAGTGGTACGGCGCCCCCGCGGGCTGCATCGCGTTCCGCAGGCCCGGCGGCCTGATCTGCGCCCTCAACGCGTCCGACGTGGCCGTCCCCCTGCCGCCCGGTCAGGTCCTGCTGGTCAGCACGCCCCTCGAAGGCGGCCTGCTGCCTGCCGACGCCGCGGCGTGGCTCGTCTGAGCCGAGTCAGGGGGCTCCGACGTTGAGGGACAGTGCGGTGCGGCGCTGGTAGACCGAGCCGAAGCGGGCGTCGAGACGGACCCAGGCCGCCGAGGCACGGACGCGGACCGGTTCGTCGGCGGCGATGGCGTCGAGAGACGAGTCTGCGGTGATCTCGTGACCCGCGGCGTCGCGGACGAATCCCATCGACGTCAGGGCGAAGACGGCGCGCATGGTGACGTCGACCGTGTCGTCGCCGCCGGTCACCGACAGGACCTTCTGGTCGAGCAGTGACGACGCGGGGCCGAGAGCGCCCGATTCGTCGCGGGCCACACCGAGGCCTCGTCGGGCCAGGTCGACGATGGCCCGGGCCGGGACGTCGTCCACGTGGATGTAGCCGTTCGCGCCGGGCAGCGCACCCTGCCATGCGATGGTCGGCGGGTTTCCCACCTGCACGATCGCATCGGCCGCGGCCAAGGACGACGCCAGGACCGTGAGGTCGCCGATCACGTCGGACGGTTCGACGGTCCCGAAGATCGACCGGGTGGCGAGGACGTCGAATCCGGTCCGCACCCACAGACCGACGCGGTCGTCGGGGCGCTGGTGCAGCCGGACGACGCCCGACTCGTCGACCCGTCCCGCGCGCGCGACGAAGGCCGCGAGATCGCCGCGGTCGGACTCCCGGTGTGGCGCGATGCCGCGCTGTGGGCCGGTCATGACCGGATGAAGGAGGTCAGGTACGCCTTCTCCTCCGGCGTCATCCGCCGAGGGCGCTGCGTGTCGATGTCGAACGACACCAGCTGCGTCGACGCCACGACGGCGGGCTTCGAGTCCGCGGGCGCACCGAAGGGACGCACCTCGTAGCCGACGGTGAAGTCGACCGCGCGGAGCTTCTCGACGTGCATCGTCACCGAGATGGGCGACTCGTCATGCCGGATCTGCCCCTGGTACTTGACGTGCAGATCGGCGACGAGGCATCCCTTGCGCAGCGGCGCCGTCGGCTTGTCGTCGTAGAAGAGCCACGGGATGCGCGCCTCCTCCAGCAGCGTCACCATTCGCGCATGGTTGATGTGCTGGTAGACGTCCATGTCGGACCATCGGACGGGGACCCGCACCACGAACCCGGCGTCGGTGCGGTGGCCGCCGTCGTCGAACAGCCTACGGTCGGCCGGTGTCCCTGCAGTCTGGTCGGTCACTCCGGCCGCCTCTCTCCACCTCGGGCGGCCCGAGCGACCACTCCTACCCGATCACACTACGCAACGCACGAACGGCGACCGACAGCGTGGCGATGTCCCACTCGTCGGCGGCGACGAGTTCGTCGAGGGTCGCGCCCGCACGCTGCAGCAGGGCGGACCGGGCCGACGACCACTCGGCGATCTTCTGCTCGGGCGACTCGTCCGGCTCGCTGAGCGCCAGGATCGATCCGGTGAGTCCCCGCAGCACGGCGAGCAGGTCGTCGTGCAGCGCGACGCGGGCGAGCAGGTTCCACCTGTCGCCGTGCGGCAGGGTGTCGACGGCGGCGATGAGACTGTCGATCCGGAAATGATCGAGGACCGCGAACAGCAGGTCGCCGACCTCGTCGGGGTCCCGGTCCTCGATCTCGGCGAGATCGTGCACGTCGAGCAGGTGCACCCGGTACGGGGCCTCCGCGACGGTCCGGGCGAGCGCCGCGTCGACGCCGACCTCGGTGTACTCGGCGACGATCGCGTCGACGGCCTCGGGGCGCCGCAGCCACTCGCCCAGCCGCGGAGCGAGGACCGAGACGTCGCCGTAGCGGGTGGCTTCGGCCGCGATCGCCAAAGGCTGCGGTCGATGCGACAGCAGCCAGCGCGACGACGTCGCGAGCAGCTGCCGCACGCGAGAGGTCATGGCGTCGCCCACGGCGGTCGGGATCCGCTCCGCGCGGACCGCGCCGATGAGGGCGCTCAAGCCGAACACGTCGTTCGCGACGACGAAGCCGCGCGCGCCCTCACCCGTGTCGGCCCCGGTCGACTCCCCGATCGTGAGGAGATGGCCGATGCCGCCGTCGTCGACGATCTGGTTCACCAGGCAGGTCGTGACGATCTCGCGGCGCAGACGGTGACCCGCGATGCCGTCGGAGAACCGTTCCCGCACCGCCGCGGGGAAGTACGCCTGCGCCATCGGGGCGAACAGGTCGTTGTCGGGCAGGTTGGACGCGAGCAGGCGCGACTTGGTCAGCAGTTTGACATGCGCCATCACCGTCGCGAGTTCCGGACTGGTGAGTCCCCTGCCGAGATCACCCGCGCGCCGCGCGGCGAGGGCGTCCGGCGTCGGGAGCGCCTCCAATGCCAGGTCGACGCCGGAGTCGGCCAGCTCGGCGAGGATGCGCGAATGCAGTTCCACATCGTCGCGCGAGGTTCCGCGAGCAACGCCGAGCTCGGCGTTCTGCGCGATGTTGTCGGCGAGCACCAGGTCGGCGACGTCGTCGGTCATCGACTCGAGGAAGCTCTCACGGTCGGCCGCGTCGAGTGCACCGGACGCGATCTGCGAGTCGAGCAGGACCTTGATGTTCACCTCGTGGTCGGAGCAGTCGACGCCCGCCGAGTTGTCGAGCGCGTCGCTGTTGATCCGGACGCCGTACAGGTCGGCCTCGATGCGACCGTGCTCGGTGACACCGAGGTTGCCGCCCTCACCGACCACCTTGACGCGCAGCTGCGCGCCGGTCACGCGGATCGGGTCGTTGGCCTTGTCGCCGACATCGGCGTCGGCTTCGTCGGACGCCTTGACATAGGTGCCGATGCCGCCGTTGAACAGCAGGTCGGCCGGTGCGAGCAGCACCGCGCGGAGCAGTTCGGGCGGCGACAGCTCGGTCACGTCGTCGGCCAGACCGAGCGCCGCCGACATCTGCGCGCTGATCGGGATCGACTTCACGTCGCGCGGCCACACGCCGCCGCCCTCGGAGATCAGGGACGTGTCGTAGTCGGCCCACGACGAGCGCGGCAGTCGGAACAGTCGTTCGCGTTCGACGTACGACGTCGCCGCATCGGGGTTCGGGTCGACGAAGACGTGCCGGTGGTCGAAGGCCGCGATCAGGCGCGTGTGGCGAGACAGCAGCATCCCGTTGCCGAAGACGTCTCCGCTCATGTCGCCGACGCCGACCGCGGTGAAGTCCTCCGACTGGACGTCGACGCCCATCTCCCGGAAGTGCCGCTTGACCGCTTCCCACGCGCCGCGGGCGGTGATGCCCATCGCCTTGTGGTCGTAGCCGACCGACCCGCCGGACGCGAAGGCGTCGCCGAGCCAGAAGTCGTAGTGGTTCGAGACCGAGTTGGCGATGTCGGAGAACGACGCCGTGCCCTTGTCCGCGGCCACGACCAGATACGGGTCGTCGCCGTCACGACGGACGACGCGCGCCGGGTGCAGCACCGATCCGGTCGCGGTGTCGAGGTCGTCGGTCAACTGCAGCAGTGACGCGATGAACGCGCGGTAGCACTCGACGCCCTCCTCGCGCGTCGCCGGTCCGCGACGGACGACGAAGCCGCCCTTGGCGCCGACGGGCACGATCACCGCGTTCTTGACCGCCTGCGCCTTGACGAGCCCGAGGATCTCGGTGCGGAAGTCCTCCTGGCGGTCCGACCAGCGCAGACCGCCGCGGGCGACGTCGCCGAACCGGAGATGCACGCCCTCGACGAGCGGCGAGTGGACGAAGATCTCGTATTTCGGGCGCGGCGCGGGCGCGAACGCGAGGTCGCCGGTGCGGAGCTTCACGGCGATCGTCGGGCGGGTCCAGCCGTCGGCGTCGATGTAGAAGGTGGTGCGCAGCGTCGCGCGGACCACGGCGGCCAACGCAGACACGACTCGGTCGGCGTCGAGGCTGAGGATGCCCGCGATGTGACCGTCGAGACGGTCGGACGCCTCGTCCCGGCGGGCGTCGTCGGCGGAGTCCGGGTCGAAGGAGGCCGCGAACAGGTCGACGAGAGCCGCCGTCGCCCCCCGCTGCTCGCCGAGCACCGACGCGATGTGCGACAGGCTGTAGCCGAAGCCGCATTGGCCGAGGTACCGGGCGTAGGTGCGGAGCATCTCGACCCAACGCGCGGACAGACCCGCTCGGAGGACCAGCTCGCCGAGGCCGTCGATGTCGGCCTCGCCACGCCACATCCGACGGAAGGCGTCCGCGACGCGGTCGGGCAGGTCGTCGGTGTGCTCGACATCGACCCCGGGCGCGGGCTGGACGGTGAACTCGTAGATCCACACTCGGGATCCGTCGGGTCGGTCGATGACGTGGGGATGCTCGTCGTCCACGGTGAGTCCGAGGCTCTGCAGCATCGGCAGCACATCGGTGAGCGCCGCCTGGCGGTCGCAGAGGTACAGCGTGAAGGTCCAGGCGCTCGAGTCCGGGGTGTCGACGGCGACGTGGAGGTCACCCGACTGCAGGCCCGCCGCGATCGGCAGGTCGGCGGCCGCGTCGGCGGGGTCGCGTTCGTCGCGATACCGCTCGGCGACGGTGCCGAGGAGTCGGAGCGACGCGTCGTCGGACACCCGATCACGGATGTGGTCGTCCCAGGTCCGGACGGCGTCGGCCAACTGCGCACGGCACGATGCACCCGCCGAGTCGGCGAGCGTGGTGGCCTCGCCGACGTGCATGAGCACCTGCAGCTGGGCGAGGGGCGAGTTCGAGATGCGGGTGGTGAAATCGGTCTCGTCGCCGCCGTGCGCCCGTTTGATGATGTCGATGACCCGCGTGCGGACGGCCGTCGAGTAGGCCTCGCGGGGCATGAAGACCAGCGCGGACACCGTTTGTCCGTCGAGTCCCACACGCACCTGGAACCGCGGCGTGCGACCGGCCTGCGAGTCGAGCAGTTCGCGGATGCGGCCGGTCAGATCGTCGGCCTCCGACGCCATCAACTCGACGAGCGGGAAGGTCTGCAGCAGTTCGACGGCGGCGAGGCCGTTGTACGAGTCGTCGACCAGTCCGAGACCGTCGAGCACCTGCCGCACCTTGTGCCGGACCCCGGGGATGTCGCGGACCGACTGGTACAGGCCCGTCGACGTGATCAGGCCGAGGAACTGGTGTTCCACGTCGTCGACGACGGCGCGGACCAGGATCGGGAACCGTCCGCGGAGCATGCCCGTCGGGAGCCACGCACGATCGACTGCGACCCCCGTCGCGGCGGGCGCGGGTCGCGGCGTCTCCGGGTCGCGCCACACTCCGAGCGCGTCCCCCGCCGCAGGGTCGACGGTAGCCGCCCGATAGCCGACGCCGACGAAGTTGGCGCGTGCGGCGAGCCATTCGAGGAGTCGGATGTCTTCGAGGTCGCCGCCCGCGTCGGCGAGCGAGGCGATCACTTCGGCCATCCGCTCACGCATGGCGACGGTGTCGTCGCGTACCGAGACGACTCGCTGCAGCGCACCGCGCACGGTGGCGACGAGCGCGTCGAAGTCGGCGTCCGGGGACGCCGCCGCGGTGACGGTGATCCACGCCTCGTGCAGTCCCGCGCCGCCGATGGCGAGTCCGGTGAGGCGTCCGCCCGCGTCGCGCGCGACGGTGAACTGCGGGTGATCGGTGCGGACGACGGTGTATCCGGCGTCGCCGACGACCGTCAGGACCGATTCGACGAGCAGCGGCACATCGTCGACGACGATGTTGATCTCGATGGCTCCGCCGTCGATGCGATTCGCGTCGATGCGGAACTCCCCGGGCGATCTGATCGCCCCCACCGCCCGATGTCGTTCGAATCGATCGGCGACCTGATCGTTCGTCAGGTCATGGACGTCCGCGCCGTAGCGCTCCGCCAAGTCGGCCACTTGCCACACCCTTTCATCGTGCTCCGACGAGCCTACGGGCAGCGAAGGGTTACTCGCAGGTATCGGCGCAGTTCAGGGTGTGCGGAGACGCCGAGGGCCGGTCCGGGTCCCGGACCGGCCCTCGGCGGCGGTGTCAGTCGCGCGTGAGCTTGCGGTGCGTCACACGGTGCGGGCGCGCCGCGTCGGCGCCGAGGCGGTCGACCTTGTTGGCCTCGTATGCCTCGAAGTTGCCCTCGAACCAGAACCACTGGCCCTCGTTGACGTTGCCCTCCCACGCCAGGATGTGGGTACAGGTCCGGTCGAGGAACCAGCGGTCGTGCGAGATCACGACGGCGCAGCCGGGGAACTGCTGGAGAGCGTTCTCCAGCGAGCTGAGGGTCTCGACGTCCAGGTCGTTGGTCGGCTCGTCGAGCAGAATCAGGTTTCCGCCCTCTTTCAGCGTGAGCGCGAGGTTGAGGCGATTGCGCTCACCGCCCGAGAGCACCTCGGACGGCTTCTGCTGATCCGGGCCCTTGAAGCCGAACGCGCTGACGTAGGCGCGCGACGGCATCTCGTTCTGGCCGACCTCGATGAAGTCGAGTCCGTCGGAGACGACCTCCCACACCGACTTCTTCGGGTCGATGTTGGCGCGGTTCTGGTCGACGTAGCTGAGCTTGACCGTCTCGCCGACCTTCACCGTTCCCGAGTCGGGCTCCTCGAGGCCGACGATGGTCTTGAACAGCGTCGTCTTGCCGACGCCGTTGGGGCCGATGACGCCGACGATGCCGTTGCGCGGCAGCGTGAACGAGAGGTCCTTGATGAGGACCCGACCGTCGAAGCCCTTGTCGAGGTTGCCGACCTCGACGACCACGTTGCCCAGACGCGGCGGCGTCGGGATCTGGATCTCCTCGAAGTCGAGTTTGCGATGCTTCTCGGCCTCGGCAGCCATCTCCTCGTAGCGGGCCAGACGCGCCTTGTTCTTGGTCTGGCGGGCCTTGGCGCCCGACCGGACCCACTCGAGCTCCTCCTTGAGGCGCTTCTGCAGCTTCTGGTCCTTCTTGCCCTGGACCTCGAGGCGCTCGGCCTTCTTCTCCAGGTACGTCGAGTAGTTGCCCTCGTACGGATGCAGCTTGCCTCGGTCGACCTCACAGATCCACTGCGCGACGTGATCGAGGAAGTAGCGGTCGTGGGTGACGGCCAGGACGGCGCCGGGGTAGCTCGCGAGGAACTGCTCCAGCCACAGGACCGATTCGGCGTCCAGGTGGTTGGTCGGCTCGTCGAGGAGCAGCAGGTCGGGCTTGCTCAGCAGCAGTTTGCAGAGTGCGACGCGGCGTCGCTCGCCACCGGAGAGGTGCGTGACGGGCTGATCGCCGGGCGGGCAGCGCAGGGCGTCCATCGCCTGTTCGAGCTGCGAGTCGACGTCCCACGCATCCGCGTGGTCGAGGTCCTCCTGCAGCTTGCCCATCTCGTCCATGAGCTCGTCGGAGTAGTCGGTCGCCATCAGTTCGGCGATCTCGTTGAAGCGGTCGAGCTTCACCTTGATCTCGCCGAGGCCCTCCTCGACGTTCTCCTTGACGGTCTTCTCCTCGTTGAGCGCGGGCTCCTGCATGAGGATGCCGACGGTCGCCTCCGGATCGAGGAAGGCCTCGCCGTTGGACGGCTGGTCGAGCCCGGCCATGATCTTCAGGATCGACGACTTGCCCGCGCCGTTGGGGCCCACGACGCCGATCTTGGCGCCGGGGTAGAAGCTCATCGTGACGTTGTCGAGGATCACCTTGTCGCCGTGCGCCTTGCGCACCTGCTTCATCGTGTAAATGAATTCACCGGCCACCGGTTTCGACTCCTACCTGCTCAGATACTGCGGTTGCGGACATGCCCGCTCCCCCGCGTCGTCGACGAGACGCTCGGGTCGGCATGGTTCGCCAGCCATCCTATCGGGCCGACCGACAGGCCTCTCAGGCGACGACCTCTTCTTCGAGTTCCTCGAGTTGGGCGAACGACGGTTCGACCGCGGCAACGGTCTTCGTGCGACGTCGACGCTCAACGACGGCCGCGACGGCGACGAGCGCGCAGCCCGCGACGAGCCAGCCGACCAGCTTGCCCAGCTCGCCCGTGACGCTCAGGTGCGGGAAGTACGCGAGGTCTCGTGCGGCCTCGTTGAATCCGGCTCCGATCCAGAAGTCGTGCAGGGCGCCGAAGAACGCGGGCTGCAGCGCGGGTGCGAACACGCCGCCGCTGGTGGTGAAGTTGAGGCCGACGAAGATCGTGACCATCACGATGGTGGTGAACCGCCCGATCAGCGGGTGCAGGCCGATCGCGAAGAGCATCGTCGCGAGCGCGTACGGGACGCCGAGACCGAACACCGCAGACCCAGCGCCGGGGAGGGCGTCGAACATGGCCGCGACGGCGACGACGGCCGCGGGCACGAGGACCGCCGCTGCCGCGGCGAACGCCAACCGCACGCCCATCGAGCGCCCGCCCGCGGCGACGGCGATCGCGATGCCGGTGCCGTACGAGCCGACGGTCAGGGCCACGAGCAGGAAGAACAGGCTCTGCCCCGACGGGTCGGTCACCGGGTCGGCCGGGACCACGTCGGTGATGACGAGGCGGGTCTCGGTGCGCTCGCTGACCGAGGAGAAGATGCGCTCGGCGACCATCGCGGTGGGGTCCCCCGCCGCTGTCGACACGAGTAGCCGGTCGACGTCGGCTCCGGGTACGAAGGCTGCGACGATCTCGCGGTTCTCGATCGCGGTGCGCGCGTCGTCGACACTGGTCGCCTGTCCGAGATCGACCTTGTCGCCGAGTTCGGTCGACAGCGCGTCGCTGACCCGCGCCGTCACCGCGGGCGGTCCGACGACGTCGATCCGCAGCTCGTGCGGGTCGGGCTTGTGGAACCCGCCGAGGTAACAGAGTGCCATCACGACGCCCATCAGGGCGGGGACGACGACGTGCGAGGCGATCGTCTTGAGCGGCAGTGCCGGTGTCGGGCTGGCGGACATGCGCGACCTTTCCTTCGTTCGAAGTTGCATTATGCAACTCACCATGAGTTGTAATATACAACTCATGACTCCGGCGGACCACGACGACCTCGTCACAGTCGAGCGCGAATTGACCGCGCTGTCGCGGCGCCTGCGCAACGGCGCACGCGGGATCTACGAGGCGCACGGCCTCACCTTCACCGAGTACTCGCTGCTCCGCATGGTCGACGACAACCCCGGCGTGAATGCGGCCGAACTCGCGACGGCCGCCATGATCGACAAGTCGACGGCGAGTCGACAGCTGGGCGCGCTGCGGGACCGCGGCCTGCTCGACCGCGTCGCGGACGGCCGCACCGCACGCGGCAGACGACTCGAACTCACCGACGCCGCACGGACGACGCTGGCCGACATCGCCTCGGCGAGCGAGGCCGCCATCGGCGCACTCCTGCACGACTGGCCGCCGTCCGACATCGCCGCCTTCGCCGAACTCCTGCACCGCTACAACTCGAGCGCGCATCCGGGGACACCCTGAACGACATCTGCGTGCCATCCCCCGTTTATTCCCATGACCTGTGTCACACTGGGAACCGTCCGGTACCGGCGAACCGTTTCTCACGGGTACCGACAACGACCTGACTGGCGACGAGAGGCGACACGATTTGAGCACGCGTCTGCGGATCAAGATCTGGCACCGGAAGCAGCGCTATGCGATCCGGCGCCATCCCGTTCTCGATCGCATGTACCGCGTCGGCGTCGCCGTCGTCGGCACCGTCCTCATCCTCGCCGGACTGGTCATGATCCCGCTGCCCATCCCCGGCCCGGGATGGGGTTCGTTCTTCCTAGGGCTCGGCGTCCTCTCGACGGAGTTCGCCTGGGCGCACCGCGTCACATCCTTCATCGTGGCGTTCCTGCGACGCTGCGGTGCCGTGGCCCGCACGGCGTGGCACACGGTCGACGCCGCCGTCCACCGCCGCGTGGAACGTCTCACCGGCGCTCGCCTGGTCCACACCTGGCTCGAGCACCAGCGCCAACTGCACGGTTCGTACGCGTTCGCCTGACGTCCCGGCGCGTCAGTTCATCTCGCGCAGCATCGTGTTGTACGCCTCGAGTTCGGCGTCGGAGTCACGCTCCTCTTTGCGGTCGAACCGGCGGGCCTGCTTGTCGTCCTGACGTCGCCACTGGATGAGCAGCGCGAGCATCACCAGCACCAGCGGGAACTCGCCGGTCGCCCACGCGATGCCGCCGCCGACCTTCTGATCGGCCGCGAGATCGAGGGCCCACGGGTGCTGCAGTCCCTTGTAGTACTGCTCGGCGATCACGCCGGACGTCATCATCAGCGCGACGCCGAAGAACGCGTGGAACGGCAGTGCACCGAGCACGATGCCCAGCTTGCCCACGTGACTGAGCTTGCGCGGCGCCGGGTCGATGCCGATGACGATCCAGTAGAACAGATAGCCGCTGACGAGGAAGTGCAGGTTCATCAGCAGGTGCGCCGAGTGGTGCTCGACCACCACGTCGAACAGTCCGCCCAGATAGAGGACGTAGAAACTGCCGACGAAGATCGTGACCGCGATCGCCGGATGAGTGATGATCCGCGAGTACTTGCTGTGCAGTCCGGCGAGGATCCACTCGCGCGGGCCGTCGGGGTTGCCCCGTCCCGCGGGCGGGATCGCGCGCAGCGCCAGTGTCACCGGACCTCCGAGCACCAGCAGCACCGGCACCAGCATCGACATCATCATGTGGCTCATCATGTGACTGCTGAACAGGGCCGGCGAGTAGCGGCCCATGCCCGACGACGTCGCGATCAACAGACCGGCGCAGCCCGCGATCCACGCGATGGTCCGGCCGATCGGCCAGGCGTCGCCGCGCTTGCGGAGACGGTGGACGCCGCGCAGGTAGACGACGGCCGCGACGATGGCGGCGGTGCCGAAGATCAGGTCGAAGCGCCAGTCGAACGCGAGCCGGGCCAGCGTCGGTTCGCCGTCGAGGTTGTAGCCGATCTTGAGCTCCATCGGCGTCACGTCGGCCGATTCGAGCGCGGGCGGCGGCGTCCGCGACAGTCCGGCCCCGAACCCGAAGGCGACGGCGAACACGATCGTCTCGACGGCCGCGAACCGCACGAACAACGACCGCTTCGGCTCGTCGGTCTCTTCGAGTTCGCGCAGGGTCACCGAACGGTGCAGTCCGCCGATCGCGCCCGCGAGACCGAACGCCGTGAGCTTGCCGAGCACGATGAGCCCGTAGGTGGTGCTGAACAGGTCGCCGATCGGCATGCGGACCAGCGCGTTGACCACGCCGCTGACACCGACGACGATGAGGCACCAGAACGCGACCCGCGAATAGCGTCGCAGTGCCAGGGTGCGCCATCGGCCGTCGCCGAACGCGTACGCGAGCACCACGAGCAGCCCGCCGAGCCAGGCTGCGGCCGCCACGATGTGCAGGATCAGGCTGTTGGTGGCGATGTCGTGCGATCCGCCCGACGACGAGTGCCCGGCGAGCGCCGACGGCATCAGCGACAGGAACGACAGCACCAGGACGACGAACGTCCATCCCCACGCGAGGGCGAGGCGGGCGACCACCGCCGCGACGATCGCGAAGATCGCGGTCCAGAGCCAATAGCGGGCCTCGGCGACCTGCGGGTACGCGTTGAGCAGGTTCGACGGCTCCAACACCTCGCCGAGCGAGTGGCCGCTCTGGTTCGAGATGGTCAGCGGGATCAGGAGCAGGCCGCAGACCGCCCACGTCAGCATCGCCGCGTACGCCCACCGAATGGCGCGGAACCCGCCCGCGTCGAGCGTGCCCGACGGCTGCGGAGGCACGAAGAACGCCGCGAACATCGCACAGCCGAATCCGATCGCCGCGCTGATCTGGCCGACGACCGTCACCACGGGGATGCCGTACGTCGTCAGTGCGCCCGCATCGGGCAGGCCGGTCAGCTTGAGGGCCGTGGCCGCCGACGCCGCGGTCACGAGGACACCGGCGACCGAGCCGACCGCCATCATCACCGCGATCAGAATCCGCCGGGGCCCGGACGGATCTTTCAGCCGGTCGTGGTCGATCGCGGGGTCGTCGCTCTTGTCTGTACCGCTCGCAGGCGACGTCGTTGTCATGAGTCCATCGTAAGACCGATATACTCAGACCTCGGCCGCCACCTCGTGTGACGGTGACCGCCTCCGTAGCTCAGGGGATAGAGCAGCGGCCTTCTAATCCGCCGGTCGTAGGTTCGAATCCTACCGGGGGCACCCATGCAGTCGTATCGCGCGAGCGGTACCACTGACGGTCATCGAACCGCCATAGACGGCCCGGCACGCGCAGTCCCACAACTGCCTATTGGCGGGACAAGCCCTCGACCGCCTCCAGGATTGGTCAATCCTCGACGACCCAAGGCGTCCGGCGACAACTCTGCCGGCAGGCTTCAGCGCGATCGGACCCCGCCGACGTCGGTAGGATCGATCACCAGTACGAAATCTACGAAAGGTCGGAACGTGCCGCGTGCTCCTCGTCTGGAACGTCTGGTGCTCCCAGAACTCGAGGCGGGTGACGCGACCGACATCGCGCCGCACTCCGACGTCGAGTTGGCGATGTTCGAGAACGTCGACCTCGCAGGCGAATCCGCCGTGGGCATAGCCCTCGTCGAATGCGAGATCGCGGCGTCGAACCTCGACGACACCGACTTCACCGGAGCACGGTTCGCCGACTCACGCTTCACTCGGATCACCGCTCCCCGATTCACCCTCGCCCGAGCGTTTCTTCGCAACGTTCACCTTGTCGACAGCCGGATCGGCGCGCTCGGCCTCTTCGACGGCAAAGTGCGCTCGATGGTCGTCGAGAACTGCAAGATCGAACTGGTCAACCTGCGTGGCTGCGACGTACGCGACGTCGAGTTCCGCGGCTGCATCATCGGCGAACTCGACTTCGGCGGTGCGACAGCGACTCGTGTGTCGTTCACCGACTGCCGCGTCGAGACACTCGACGTACATCGAGCTGAACTGTCCGACGTCGACCTGCGCGGTTTGACCATCGGCAACGTGCATCACCTCGACGGCCTGCGCGGTTCGACGATGGACACAGACCAAGCCGTCGGCCTGGTCAATCAGTTCGCCGCGCACCTCGGTGTGACTCTGGACTGATCGCTCGGTGTGGCGCGGTCACGGGTGTCGACTCGGACCTCAGTGGCGCTCAGCGGGGGACGGTCAGCGGCGTTGCCCCTGCAGCTTGCCCATCACCCACAGGAAGATCACCGAGCCGAGCACGGCCGTGAACAGGGTGAACCACCAGCCGCCGGATTCGGTGTCGAACCAGAAGCTCAGCAGGAATCCGCCGACCAGGGCTCCGATGATGCCGATCACGATGTTCGCCAGCAGACCCGAGCCGCCGCCGTTCACGATCTTGCCTCCGATGAACCCCGCGATGGCTCCGATCACGATGTAGCCGATCCATCCGACGCTGGTGAGCGTGGTCGATCGGGCGAGAATCTCTGAAGCTGCGACAACGTCCATGAGCTGACCTCCGATGCGAGTTGTGGTCTATTCAGACTATGCACGGACCGGCGGGTGGAACCGTCTGCTCGCGGTTCGTTACCCGATAGACGCACCGCTTCACAGCCGAACCGTGACCGTCCCGTCGTCGTCGCGGGTCACGATGACACCGGTGAGGTCGGCCACGACGTGGTTCGGACCGAAGGCCGACGACGCGGAGCCCACCCCGATCACGCGCATGCCCGCTGCCCGCGCCGCCGTCACGCCTGCCCGAGAGTCTTCGAAGACGATGCAGTCGGCAGGGTCGACATCGAGGATCGAAGCGGCCGAGAGGAAGCCTTCCGGTGCGGGCTTGCTCTCGGTGACGTCCTCGGAGGTCACCGCGACGGCGGGCACCGTCAGTCCGGCCGCCGCCATCCGACCCGACGCCAACGGCACGTTCGCCGAGGTGACGAGCGCGTGCGGAACATCCGTGAGCGATGCGAGAAAGACAGCCGCGCCGGGGATCTCGACGATGCCGTCGGTCTCGGCGACCTCGCGGGCGAGCATCTCGGCATCCTGCCTGACGTTCTCCGATCGCGGCCGGTCGGGCAGGAACTCGGCCATCACGCTGTGCCCCTGCCGTCCGTGCGCGGCGTCGAGCACCGCGTCGACGTCCAGCCCGTGCGCCCGAGCCCAGTCGGCCCAGATCCGGTTGACGACGGGTGTCGAGTCGACGAGCGTCCCGTCCATGTCGAGCAGGAGCGCGCGGGCGGTGAGGGTGAAGGTCATACTCGCCACCGTATAGGCCTAGACGCGGGCCAGGTTCTGTTCGAAGGCGGATCGGCCCGCGATCCGGGCGAGGTGGCGCCGGACGAGGACGTCCGGACCGATCACGCTCGCCCTGAGCGCGGTCCCCCACACCGCCGCCGGGGAGTCGTTGATCACCCGCCCGATCAGCTTCGACTCCCGCACGACGCCCGCCGCCCGAGGGCGTCGGACGGTCTCGTAGGTACGGCACGCCGATGCGACGTCGCGCTCGGCCGCGACGCTCGCGGCGAGGACGACGGCGTCCTCGATGGCCTGACAACCGCCCTGTCCGAGGTGCGGTCGCATGGGATGGGCGGCGTCGCCGATCAGTACGATGCGTCCGTCGGTCCAGCGGGGTGCGATCGCACGGTCGTGCAGGTCGTTGCGCAGCACGTTCACCGGGTCGGTCGACGCCACGAGTTCGGGCAGCGGTGACGCCCAACCGTCGGCGAGCCGTCGGACGTGAGCGAGTTCGTCGTCGAAGAACGTGCCTTCGGGGAGCTTCTGGGTGGCGAACCAGTAGGTCCGGTCGGCGCCTAGCGGGACGAGCCCGAACTGCCCGCCGGGGCCGAGCACCTCGCCGGCCAGGACCGGGTCGAACGTCGCGTCCGCCACTCCGCGCCACGCCGTGTACCCGCAGTACGTGCGGGGCAGCGGCCCGTTCAGCCCGGTCGCCAGGGTCGATCCGATGCCGTCGGCTCCGACCACGAGGTCCGCGTCGACGTCGCCGGTCCCGGTGGCGCCGTACTCGATCGTCCCGTCCGGCAGCAGACCCGCGAGCACGTCGCTCAGGACGCCGCGCTCGATGACGACAAGAGGTTCGCCGAGCGCGCGGACCAGCCGGTCGGTGTCCGGCCTCCGGATCCACCCGCCGTCACGCCAGCGGACGGCCCCGGCAGGCACCGATCCGCCCGCCGCGCGGACGGCGTCGCCCGCATCGATCCGGTCGAGCGCGGCCAAGGCGTTCGGCCACAGCGAGATCCCGGCGCCCGACCCGCGACGGTCGGCTTCGAGGACTCGCACCTCGTGACCGTCGCGGTGCATGGCGACGGCTGCGGTGAGCCCGGCGATGCCCGCGCCGACCACGACGACCTTCATGACTACCTCCCGGTGTAGACGCCCGGACGCTTCTCGATCATCGCCGCGACGGCCTCGCGGTGATCGTCCGTCTGGTGGGCCAGGCCCTGCATCGCCGCCGACAGTTCGAGCAGCTGGTCGAGCGTCTGCATGCTCGATTCGCGCAGCAGCTTCTTCGTCATCCGCACCGCCACCGGCGGATTGACGGCGACTCTGGCGGCGAGCGCGTTCGCCGCAGCGAGCAACTGATCCGGTTCGACGACCTGCGACACCATTCCCCACTCCAGGGCGGTGAACGCGTCCACGCGGTCGCCGGTCAACGCCATCTCCGCGGCCCGAGCCGGGCCGACCACCCGGGGCAGGAACCACGCCCCGCCGTCGCCGGGGATGATGCCGAGCTTCACGAAACTCTCGGCGAAGAACGCGGTCGTCGATGCGATGCGGAGGTCGCACATCATCGCCAGATCGCAGCCCGCTCCCACGGCGGGACCGTTCACGGCGGCGATCACCGGCACTTCGAGTGCGTACATGGCACGCGGAATCCGCTGAATGCCTTCGCGGTAGCCGATTCGCTGGGTGTGCCCGGCCCCGCCGAAGAGCCCCTCACCGGCGGCCATCGCCTTCACGTTGCCGCCCGCCGAGAATGCCGAGCCCGCCCCGGTCAGGATGACGGCGCGGATCGACTGGTCGCGGTTGGTGTCGGCGACGGCGTCGACGATCGCGTCGATGATCTCGTCGTCGGAGATCGCGTTCCGCAGGTCGGGCAGGTTGAGGGTCCAGGTGACGACGTCGCCGTCCCGTTCGATCAGCAGGTCGTCGCTCACAGCAGCTCCAGAATCGTCGCGTTCGCCATGCCCCCGGCTTCGCACATGGTCTGCAGACCGTATCGAATCCCGTTGTCGCGCATGTGATGCGCCAACCGGGTCATCAGTATCGCGCCGGAGCCGCCTAACGGGTGGCCCACCGAGATCGCGCCGCCGAGCGGGTTGAGGACGGCGTCGGACGCACCCGTCTCCTTCTGCCATGCGAGCGGGACGGGGGCGAACGCCTCGTTCACCTCGAAGGCTCCGATGTCGTCGATCGACAGGCCCGACCGCGTCAACGCTTTCGCGGTTGCGGCGATCGGAGCGCTGAGCATGATCACCGGATCGTCGCCCGCAAGGACTGTGGTGTGAATCCGCGCGATCGGCGTCCACCCGCGCTGCGACGCGGTCTCCGACGAGGTGATGAGCAGGGCTCCGGCTCCGTCGGAGATCTGGGACGCATTGCCCGCGGTGATCACGCCGTCCGGGTCGAACGGTGTCTTCAGGCCGCCGAGCTTGTCCGCGGTGGTTCCGCGACGCAGACCCTCGTCCTGGGTGAGGCCGCCGATCGGCGCGAGCTGCGCGTCGAACGCTCCCGCGTCGATGGCGGCAGCGGTCCGTTCGTGCGAGCGGGCCGAGTACTCGTCGAGCACCTGTCGGGACAGGTCCCAGCGTTTCGCCATCATCTCCGCGCCCAGACCCTGGTTGAACCCATCCACGCCGTAGCGGTCGAGGACCGACGCCGGATACGGCTGCCCGTCACCCCGCGCCGATCCCATCGGCACCCGCGACATCGACTCGACGCCGCCCGCGATCGCGATGTCGTAGTGGCCGGCGATCACGCCCGCGGCGGCGAACACCACGGCCTGCTGACCCGATCCGCATCGACGATCGACGACGGTCGCGGGCACCGACTCGGGCCAACCCGCGGCGAGCACGCCGACCCGCCCGATGCTGCCCGCCTGGTCGCCCACCTGGCTGACGCAACCCCAGACGACGTCGTCGATGTCGGCCGGGTCGAACGCCACACGGTCGGCGAGCGCGCCGAGGACGTGCCCGGTGAGGTCGCCCGGGTGGATCGTGGACAGGGAACCGTTTCGCTTGCCGATGGGGGTGCGAACCGCATCGACGATCACTGCATCGCGCATATGACCATCATCACTCACGGTTGATCGGGGCGTAACACGAAGGGGCACATCCGGAAACACGCGGTGACGACGATCGACCCATGAACGATGCCACTCGCACCGTCGACACCGTGTGCGGCTACTGCGGCGTCGGCTGCGGTCTCACGCTCACCGTGGTCGACGGTGCGGTGACGGCGTCGAAGGGCACCCCGGGGCATCCGGCCAATCGGGGACGGCTCTGCACCAAGGGCTCGACCACCGTCGACATGCTCGCTGCTCCCGGTCGCCTGACCTCGTCGTCCGTGCGTCCGGATCGACTGTCCGAACGAGTCGAGGTCTCCACCGACGCCGCCGTCGCCGAGGCCGCGCGGAGGCTGTCCGCGATCCGCGACGAGCACGGTCCGGACTCGATCGCCGTCTACGTGTCGGGCCAGATGTCGCTGGAGGCCCAGTACCTCTCGAACAAGCTGACCAAAGGCTTCCTCGGGACCAACCAGATCGAGTCGAACTCACGACTGTGCATGGCGTCCGCGGGCACCGGGTACAAGCAGTCTCTCGGCGCCGACGGGCCGCCGGGCAGCTACGACGACCTCGACCACGCCGACCTGTTCTTCGTGATCGGCGCGAACATGGCCGAGTGCCATCCGATCCTCTACTTGCGCATGATGGACCGGGTGAAGGCGGGCGCGAAGCTTGTCGTCGTCGACCCGCGCCGCACCGCGACCGCGGCCAAGGCCGACATGTACCTCCCGGTGCGGCCGGGCACCGACCTCGCGCTGCTCAACGGGCTGCTTCGGCTCGTCGTCGACGCCGGTGGCGTGGATCAGGACTTCATCGACGCCAACACCGACGGCTGGAACACGATGGGTCCGCTGCTGGAGGAGTACCCGCCGGAACGGGTGGCCGAGGTCACCGGACTGGCCGTGGACGACCTCCGCGAGGTCGCGCAGATGATCGTCGACGCCGACGAGTGGGTGAGCCTGTGGACGATGGGACTCAACCAGTCCACGCACGGCACCTGGCACACGAACGCGATCTGCAACCTTCATCTGGCGACCGGCGCGATCTGCCGCACCGGATCGGGGCCGTTCTCGTTGACCGGGCAGCCGAATGCGATGGGCGGCCGCGAGATGGGCTACATGGGCCCGGGGCTCCCGGGTCAGCGGACCGCCTTGCTCGAGCGTGACCGCACCGAAGTCGAATCGGTCTGGGGACTCGATCCGGGAACCCTGCGGTCGGATCCGGGCGGCGGCACCATCGACATGTTCGAACGCATGGCCGCGGGCGAGATCCGCGCCGCGTGGATCATCTGCACCAATCCGGTCGCGTCGGTCGCCAACAGGCAGACCGTGATCGACGCTCTGGAACGTGCGGATCTCGTGATCGTCCAAGAGGTCTTCACCGGCACCGAGACCGCCGAGTACGCCGACGTGATCCTCCCGGCCGCGCTCTGGACCGAGGCGGAGGGTGTCATGGTGAACTCCGAGCGCAGCCTCACGCTGTGTGTCCCCGCCGTCTCTCCGCCCGGCGACGCGCGCCCCGACTGGCGGCTGATCTGCGACGTCGCGACCGCCATGGGGTTCGGAGACCATTTCGACTTCCCCGACGCGGCGGCCGTGTTCGACGAGCTGACGACCTTCCACAATCCCCGCACCGGTTGGGACGTCCGGGGCGTCGACTACACCCGGCTCCGCGGCGGCCCGGTGCAGTGGCCCGCCGCCCCGGGCGGGCCCGATCGAAACCCGATCCGATACCTCGACGGCGACGGTCTTCGGTTCGCGACCGCCAACGGGCGCGCACAGTTCCTCGCCCGGCCGTACCTGCCGCCCGCCGAACTGCCCGACGACGACTTCCCGCTGCTCCTGACCACCGGGCGTCTCGCCCACCAGTGGCACACGATGAGCAAGACCGGCAGGGTCGCCAAACTCAACCGGCTGAATCCGTCGAGCTTCGTCCAGCTGCATCCGGACACCGCGTCCGACCTCGGCGTCACGGACGGCGACCTCGTCGAGGTCCGCTCTCGCCGCGGTGCCGTCCGCGTCCCGGCACAGCTCTCGGCCGACATCTCCCCCGGCTGCTGCTTCGTGCCGATGCACTTCAACGACGCCGCCGGCCCCGATCTCGCCGTCAACGCCGTGACCAGCGACGCCGTCGACCCGGACTCCTTGCAGCCCGAGTTCAAGGCCTGCGCCGTCGTGTTGACCCGCATCGACCAACCGTTGGAGACGTCACCTGTGACCGCTGAACCGCTCGCCGACCATCCTCTCGCCGGAGTGTTCGGCGCCGTCGGACACCGTCCGGCGGCCTTGCCCGCCGAGCAGGCGTATCTGTCCGGCCTCGTGCAGGGCCTCACCGCGAATCCGCCCGTCGAGGAGATCCCGACGATCCCCGCGCAGTCGCCGCTGTCCGAGGAGGTCCGGGCGTGGGCCGACGGCGTGCTCGCGGGCTTCTACTCGCGCACTCCCGCCGCCGTCACGCACAGCGCTCCGACGCGGCCGTCGGTGACTGTCGTCTGGGCGTCGCAGACCGGGACCGCGGAGGAGTACGCGACCGGACTCGGGCCGACGTTGGACGCGGCCGGGATCGCCGTCAGGGTGCGCTGTGCCGACGCCGTCGATCTCGACGAACTTCACGGCACGGCGCTGTTCGTCGTGTCGACCACCGGCGACGGAGACCCGCCGGACAACGGAGCGGCACTGTGGACCCGACTGTCGGCGGCCACCGAGTCCGACGTCGCCGACCTGGACTACGCCGTCCTCGGCTTCGGCGACTCGTCGTACGCCGACTTCTGCGGTTTCGCCCGCAAACTGGACGGACGGCTCGCTCACCTCGGGGCGACACGCATCACCGCGCGCGTGTCCTGCGAGCCCGGTGACGACGCCACCGCCGACGCCTGGATCACCGCGCTCCTTCCCACCCTGGCCTCTCCCCGCCCGGCCGACCCGTCGAGCGCAGGCGAGACGCCACCCGGCACATCGGGCGCAGTCCTTCCCGGCTCGTCGAGCGCAGTCGAGACGTACTCCCGCAAGAATCCGCTGGCGACGTCGCTGGTGACCAACGAGCTCTTGACCGGCGAGAGTTCCGCGAAGGAGGTGCGTCGCCTGGCGTTCGACCTGCCTCCGGGCACTCTCACGTACACGGCGGGCGACGCTCTCGGCGTGTGGCCGTCCAACGCGCCGTCCCTGGTCGACGAGTGGCTGACGGCGACGGGACTGGACGGCGACCTCCTCGTCGACGTCGCCTCGGGCGAGACGACGCTGCGGACGGCGCTGACCGATCACTTCGAGATCGCGCGGCTCACCCGCGACCTCCTGGTGTTCGTCTCCGAACGCAACGGCGACTCGTTCGTGAAGACTCTCGTGGACGACCGGGCGGCGTTCACCGACTGGTCGTGGGGGCGGCAGTCGGTCGACCTGTTGACGTCGTATCCGGTGGTCGCCGACGTCGCCGAGTGGCTGGCTGTGCTCCGACCGCTCCAGCCCCGGCTGTACTCGATCTCATCGAGTCCCCGGAGTCGCGCCGACCGAGTGGAGATCACCGTGTCGACCGTCAGGTTCGCGGCAGCCGGTTCCGGATCGGCGCGTGGCGGGGTGTGCTCGACGTTCCTCGCCGACTCCGACACCGACACCCCGGTGCGGGTCTTCGTCCAGCCCAACGCCAAGTTCGGTCCGCCTGCCGACGCCGATGCTCCGGCGATCATGATCGGTCCGGGTACCGGAGTGGCGCCGTTCCGTGGCTTCCTCCACGATCGGGCCGCATCGGGGTCCTCGGGTGACAACTGGTTGTTCTTCGGTGAGCAGCACCGCGCGTCCGACTACCTGTATCGCGACGAACTCGCCGAGTTCAGCGACGCGGGCGTCCTCGACCGACTCGACGTCGCCTTCTCACGCGACCAGGCCGAGAAGGTGTACGTCCAAGACCTCATGCGCGACAACGCCGCCGAACTGTGGTCGTGGATCCGCCGCGGCGCGCACGTGTACGTGTGCGGCGACGCGTCGCGCATGGCCCGCGACGTGGACGATGCGCTGCGGGAGATCGTCGCCCAACAGGGTCGTCTCGCGCCGCACAGCGCCGACCAGTACGTGACCGCTCTCGCCGCCGACAACCGCTACGTCCGGGACGTCTACTGATCGCTTCCCTCCCTCACACACGGATTCGTAACACTGTGCGGAAGCGGTGACACTCGGGCAACGCCGGGCCCGATCAGCTGCAACACCCGATCCATAGCGTCGTGAGCATGAACAGAACAGTCGCAGTCATCGGGCACGGAATGGTCGGTCACCGTTTCGTCGAAGCACTCCGCACGCGCGACATCGACTCGCGGTGGCGGGTGGTCGTGATCGGTGAGGAGGCGGACGCCGCCTACGACCGGGTCGGCCTCTCGTCGTATGTCGGGGGCTGGGATCGGAGCGCACTCGCGTTGCCGGGCAACGACTACGCCGGAGACGACAACGTTCGGGTGGTGCTCGGGCGGCAGGTCACCGGCATCGACCGCGAGGCCCGCGTCATCCGCCTCGACGACGGCCACACCGTCTCGTACGACGCCCTGGTCCTCGCAACCGGGTCGTACGCGTTCGTGCCGCCGGTGCCCGGTCACGACACCGTGGGCTGCCACGTCTACCGCACGCTCGACGATCTCGACGCCATCCGCGTCGACGCGGACGCCGCACTCGCGGCGAACCCCGGCACGCCGCCGGTAGGACTCGTGGTCGGCGGCGGGCTGCTCGGCCTGGAGGCCGCGAACGCACTGCGCCAGATGGGCCTTCGACCGCACGTGGTCGAGGTGAATCCGCGGCTGATGCCCCAGCAGATCGACCCGGCGGGCGGCGAGCACCTCGCGCGGATGATCGGCGAGCTCGGCATCGACATCTCCCTGTCGTCCGGGACGAAGACGATCACCCGCAGCGATTCGGGCGTGGCGGTGACCCTGGCCGACGACACCGTCGTCGACGCGGCGCTGCTCGTCTTCGCGGCCGGTGTCCGCCCGCGCGACGAGCTCGGCCGAGCCGCCGGACTGGCGACGGCCGAACGCGGTGGTGTGCTCACCGATCTGTCCGGCGTGACGAGTGATCCGGCGATCTACGCGATCGGCGAGGTCGCGGCCGTCGAAGGACGGTGCTACGGACTCGTCGGCCCCGGCTATGCGACCGCCGAGGTCGTCGCCGACCGTCTCCTCGACGGCACCGCGGAGTTCCCCGGCGCCGACACGTCGACGAAGTTGAAGCTCCTCGGCGTGGACGTCGCCAGTTTCGGCGACGCCCACGGCGAGACGCCGGGAGCGCTGAACGTCGTGGTGAGCGACCCGATCAACGGGACATACGCCAAGCTCGTCCTCTCCGACGACGCCTCGACTCTCCTCGGCGGTGTGCTGGTCGGCGACGCAGGCTCGTACGGTCTGCTCCGCCCACTCGTCGGGTCGAGTCTGCCCGGCGACCCGGTGGCGCTCATCAGCCCGGCGTCCGGCGACGCTCCCGCACTCGGTGTCGGCGCGCTCGGCGACGACGCCCAGATCTGCTCCTGCAACGACGTCTCCAAGGGGACCCTGTGCGCGGCGATCGAGAACGGCGCGTGCGACGTCGCCGCACTCAAGAAGTGCACGGGCGCGGGAACGTCGTGCGGCTCGTGTGTCCCGCTGCTGTCGCAGATCCTGGCCGACTCCGGCGTCGAACAGTCGACCGCGCTGTGCGAGCACTTCGGCGCCTCCCGCGCGGAGCTCTTCGAACTCGTCCGCGCGAGCGGGATCCGCACGTTCACCGGGCTCGTCGAACGCTTCGGAACCGGGACCGGCTGCGACATCTGCAAGCCGACGGTCGCGTCGATCCTCGCATCCACGAGCAGCGATCACATCCTCGACGGCGAGCAGGCGTCCCTGCAGGACTCGAACGACCACTTCCTCGCCAACATCCAACGCAACGGCACGTACTCCGTGGTGCCCCGCGTTCCCGGCGGCGACATCAGCGCCGAACAGCTCATCCTGATCGGCGAGATCGCACGCGATTTCGGGCTGTACACGAAGATCACCGGAGGCCAGCGCATCGACATGTTCGGCGCCACCGTCGATCAGCTGCCCGAGATCTGGAAGCGTCTCGTCGACGGCGGCATGGAGTCGGGGCAGGCGTACGGAAAGTCGTTGCGCACGGTGAAGAGCTGCGCCGGATCGGACTGGTGCCGGTACGGACAGCAGGACTCGGTGCAGCTCGCCATCGACCTCGAACTCCGATACCGAGGACTCCGGTCGCCGCACAAGATCAAGATGGGCGTCTCCGGATGTGCACGCGAATGCGCGGAGGCCAGGGGCAAGGACATCGGCGTCATCGCCACCGAGAGCGGCTGGAATCTGTACGTCGGCGGCAACGGCGGCATGACACCTCGCCACGCGCAGCTCCTCGCGGGCGACCTCGACACCGAGACGTTGGTCCGCTACATCGACCGGTACCTCATGTACTACATCCGAACAGCGGACCGACTGCAGCGCACCGCGGCCTGGATGGAGTCCGTCGACGGCGGCCTCGACCACGTCAAGGCCGTCGTCGTCGACGACAGTCTCGGCCTCGCGGCCGACTTCGAGGCCGACATGGCCCGCCACGTGTCCGGCTACCAGTGCGAGTGGAAGGGCGTCCTCGACGACCCCGACAAGCTCGCCCGCTTCACGTCGTTCGTCAACGCCCCAGGCGTTCCCGACCCCACCATCTCGTTCGGCGAGAGCCACGGCCGCAAGGTCCCGGTCCTCCTCGGACAGCCGACCGTCAGGAGTCCCCGATGACCCTCGCCTTCGATCTGCACCGCTGGACCCGCGACTGGACTCCCGCCTGCGCATTCGACCGGCTCCAGCCGTTGCGCGGTGTCGCCGTCCTGCTCCCCGACCAGGTGCAAGTGGCGTTGTTCCGACTGGCCGACGATTCACTGCGGGCGGTCGGGAACATCGACCCCATCGGCCGGGCCGCGGTGCTCTCCCGCGGCATCGTCGGTGATCGGAACGGTTTCCCGGTCGTCGCGTCGCCGTTGAAGAAGCAGGCGTTCAGTCTGATCGACGGCCGCTGCCTGGACGTCGACGGCATCCGGGTTCCCGTGTTCGCCACCCGCATCGGGATCGACGGCACGGTGTTCGTCGCCAACACGCCCGACGTCCGGTTCGGCCGGCGCCCCGAACCGGCCGTGAAATGACAGTCCTCCTGGTGGCGCACGGAACCCGCAACCCGCACGGGGTCGCCCTCATCGGCGACCTCGCCCGCGCGATGCGCGAACGCTTGGACGTCGACGTGTCGGTGGCGTTCGTCGACGTCCTCGGCCCCAGCCCGAGCGAGGCCCTCGCACGTCGTTCGGCTCCCCGAGCGGTTCCCGAGCGCGGTCGAGGGGCGCAGTCGAGGGGCGTCACTGTGGTTCCCGCGTTCCTCGGCCGCGGCTACCACGTGCGCCGCGACATCCCCGATCACCTGTCACGGCCCGGTCTCCCGCCGACGACGGTCACCGACTCCCTCGGACCGTCGGACGAGGTGCTCGCCGCTCTCGTCGACCGGCTCGACGAGGCGGGCCGTCGCCGCGGCGACACCGTGGTCCTCGCGGCCGCGGGATCGTCGGACCCGATGGCCGTCGCCGACGTCGAGGAGGTCGCCGACCGCCTGTCGTCGCTGGTCGACGCTCCGGTGACCGTCGCGTTCGCCGCACCGTCGCCGCGCGTCGCGCACATCCCGAGCGTCGCCGAGGCGGTGTCGAGGACTCGGGGCCGCGTCGCCGTCGCATCTCACCTGCTCGCTCCCGGACTGTTCCAGAGCAGGCTCGTCGAGTCGGGAGCCGACGTCGTCGCGCGCCCACTCGGGCTCCATCCCCTCATCGTGGACCGCGCGTGCGCTCTCGCGGCGCGACCCGTCACTGTCTGATCACGTCGGCACACACGGAACTGGTGACCAACGGCTGTTCGTCAGCCGTTGGTCACCAGTCTCGTCTGCGCTCAGTCCACCGCGAGGCGGTAGCCGCGTTTGACCACGGTCCCGACGATCTCCCTGGCGCCGAGCGCGTCCCGGAGCCGCCCGATGGCGACCTCGACGGCGTGCAGGTCGTCGCCCGCCGCGGGAAGCAAGGTCAGGAGGTCGTGTCGGGACACGACGTCTCCTGGATGCTCGGCGAGGGCCTTGAGCACGGTGAGCCCGCTCGCCGACATGTCCCGGACCTCTCCGTCGACCACCGCCGCCGCCGCATGGACGCCGAGACGGTGACCGGCGACAGCGAGATCTGGGCTGCCCGCGGGCAGGTCCTCGGCGATCAGACGAGCGAGTGCGCCGAGCCGCATCCGGTCGGGCGCCACCGACGGTATGCCCGCCGCGTCCAGGGGCGCCGACGTCACCGGTCCGACGCTGTACGCGGTGACCGGACCCGACAGCGCCGCGACCAGCGTGTCGCGGACGCCGAGCTCGTCCGCGCGCAGCAGCATCGACGCCGCCGCGGGCGCCGAGGTGAAGGCGACCGCGTCCACGCGTGCTCGGGCGACGTCGTCGACGAGGGCGTCGAACGCGTCGACGTCGCTCGGTCCCTCCCATCGGTAGACGGGCACGCCGACGACGCTCGCACCCCGCCCGACGAGGCCGGAGAGGAAGCCGGGATTGGGATCCCACGCGTCGATCGCCCCGTGGAGTTGGACCGCTACTCGCTTTCCACCGAGGTCGTCACTGGTCAGGTGCGCGAGCACCTCGGCCGACGACTCCGATTCCGGTGACCACTCCTCCCGCAGCCCCGCTGCGCGCAGTGCTCCGGTGGCCTTCGGGCCGCGGGAGATCACGCGGGCTCCGGCGAGCGCGGCGAGCAGGTCGTCGGCCACACCCCACTCGTCGGCGGCCTCGATCCAGCCGCGGAAACCGATGCCGGTGGTCGCGATCACGACGTCCGGCGGGTTCGCGATGAGGTTCGCGGTCGCTTCCGAAAGACCTCGGTCGTCGGCCAGCGGGACCATCGAGATGGCTGCGGCGGAGACGACACGGGCGCCGCGACGGGTCAGGAGGGCCTCGAACTCCTCCGCGCGACGAGCCGCAGTGATGGCAACGGAGAACCCCGCCAGCGTGGGCGGGGTTCCCCGATCGGTACCGAGACTCATGAAGCAATCGTTCCAGACGTGGCCGGTTCCGATGCGACGGCCTGCTCGCCGCCTCCCGCCGCGGCCGGAGCGGCGACATAGGCGCGCCAGGTGACCAGCGCGGCGATCAGGTAGAACACCGCGAAGACGGTGAACGCCCACACTCCGGATCCGGCGTCGCCGGACTGGTACGACTGCCGAAGCACCAGGTTGATGCCGACGCCTCCGAGGCCGCCGACGGCGCCCGCGATTCCGATGACCGCGCCCGACATGGACCGCGAGTAGTCCGAGCGCCCTGCCTCGTCGAGTGGCAGCGACCGTGATGCCGCGTCGAACACCGACGGGATGATCTTGTACACCGAGCCGTTGCCCATGCCCGACAGCACGAACAGGGCGATGAAGGCGATCACCGAGACGGTGAGTGAGCCGTTTCCGACGATCAGCAGTGCGGCGGCCCCGATCATGCCGACGAACACCCCGAGGGTGACCACGCTTCCACCGATGCGATCGGCGAGCTTCCCGCCGTACACGCGGCTGATCGAACCGAGCAACGGCCCGATGAACGCGATCGACGCGGCGTGCAGCGCGGCGTCGCCCGCGGACTGTCCGTCGGCCTTGAAGTTGATGACCAGCAACTGCGCGAACGCGAACGAGAAGCCGATGAAGGAGCCGAACGTCCCGATGTACAGCAGGGCGATCACCCAGGTGTTCTTGTTGGCGACCGCGGCTCTCATCGCCGTCATGTCCACTCCCGGGCCGTCGAGGTTGTCCATGAACAGTGCGGCGCCGATGCCTGCGATCACCAGCGCGACCAGGTAGAACGCACACACCCAGTAGGGCTCGGTATTGCCGACGAGCGCCAGGACGAGCAGTCCGAGAAGCTGAACGGCGGGCACACCCAGATTGCCGCCGCCCGCATTGAGACCGAGCGCCCAGCCTTTGAGCCGCTGGGGATAGAAGGCGTTGATGTTGGTCATCGACGACGCGAAGTTGCCGCCGCCGAGGCCTGTCGACGCGGCGCACACCAGGTACATCCAGAGCGGTTGGCCGGGATTGGCGAGCAGGACGATCGTCGCCGAGACCGGCACCAGCAGCACCACCGCGGAGAAGACCGTCCAGTTGCGCCCGCCGAATCGGGTGGTCGCCATCGTGTACGGGAAACGCAGCACCGCGCCGGTCAGGGTGGCGACGGCTCCGATCAGGAACTTGTCACCGGCCGAGATGCCGTAGACGTCGGAGGGCATGAACAGCACCATCACCGACCAGAGCGACCACACGGAGAAGCCGACATGTTCGGCGACCACCGACCAGACGAGGTTGCGGCGCGCGATCTCCTTCCCGCCGGACTCCCACGCGACGATGTCCTCCGCGTCCCAGTTCTCGATCGTGTGACTGCGTCTCACGTGTGCCTCCTCGTGCCGGAGTCGACGGTGTGGTCGTCGACTGTCGACTTCGAAACTAGGGACGCGATGTTGCGTTCGACGGCGGTGCCGATCACCGGTACGTAATGAACACCTCGCAGGAGGAACGCCGCATGTGTGAGATCGCGGCCAGGAAACTGGCAGGCCGCGCACCCGAATCCTGCCAGGAACGATTCCTACCTTGAATCACGTGGCGCACACCAGAGCACCACACCACATCGATTCCAAGGAGAACTCATGCCGAATCACGACGCACCCCGCTCGAACAACCGCGGTCAGCAGCACCACGAGCCGCCGCGCCGCCGTCGCCGCGTCCGCGAGTGGGACCGCCGCGGTCACCGGTGGATCTGGGTCTGGCGCTGACCAGCCCCTGCCTCGACTCGCCAGCGTGCGCCGGACCTCCCCCACGGGTCCGGCGCACGCAGCGCGTTGAGCACCGACCGGGTCGCTTGTGGTCGATCCGTCCCGACGCTCGGCGAGCCCGACCGAAATG
Source organism: Gordonia spumicola (assembly GCF_009932475.1). GTDB lineage: Bacteria > Actinomycetota > Actinomycetes > Mycobacteriales > Mycobacteriaceae > Gordonia > Gordonia spumicola. The sequence continues at coordinate 559,507 of NZ_BJOV01000005.1, read as the reverse complement.
AGAGTGCCCAGCTGTGACTCCCCGAAGTGCCCTGATCCGATTCGCTCCCCTCCTCCGCGGCCATCGAGGGCTGCTCGGCGTCGCCGCGGTCCTGTTCATCGTGGCCGCCGCATGCGATGCGATCGGCGTGTTCGTGCTGTCCGACGTCGTCGATCGTGCGCTCCACGTCCGGCACGTGTCCGCCCTGATGCCGCTGGCGCTCGCGTGGATCGCGGTGACCGCGACGTCGTCGCTCGGCGACTATCTCGGCCAGATGATCGCGGTCAAGGAGTCGGAGAAGATCGTCCTCACGCTGCGTGACACCGTGTTCGCGCACGTCCAACGCCTGTCACCGGCGTCGTACCGCAGACGTGGGATCGGAGATCTGGTGGTCCGGCACTCGAGCGACCTGGAGGCCGTGGAGCATCTCGTCGCGTCGGGTCTGCTCGGCGGCGTGGTCGCCGCCGTGAACATGCTCGCCCTTCTGATCGCCGCGTTCTGGATGAACGCCGTGGTCACGATCGTCGCACTGTGTTCGGTGCCTCCGATCGCTCTCCTGTCGTCGTGGTACGGCCGCTGCCAGACGAACCGGACATGGCGCGAACGATCCGCCGACAGCGATCTCACCGATGTCCTGCAGTCGACGTTCACCGGCCACGAGGTGACCGTCGCGTACAACCAGGAGACCGTCGAACGGGCCGCACTGCATCGTCGCGGCCGCGAATGGATGTCGGCCAGGATCGCGCTGACCCGCATCGAGGCCGGTTTCGGTGCGGTGCTCGGGTTCGCGCAGGTCCTGGTGGCGCTGGCGGTCGCCGTCGTCGGCGTGTGGCAGGTTCGTCACGGCGCCCTGTCGATCGGCCAGTTGATGGCGTTGACCGGCTACGTGTCCATGCTCTATCCCAAGTTCCAAGAGCTGGCCGAGGTCCGGCTCTCGCTCGCCTCGACCGGGGTCAGCGCCGCGCGCATCGCCGAACTGCTCGACGAATCACCGCACGCACCCGACCACCCGGATGCGCGGCCGCTCGCCGATCGCGGCGGCGAGGTCCACTTCCATCGGATCGGGATGACGCGCGGCGACCGGGTGATCCTGCGCGACGCCGATCTGTCACTGCCCGAAGGCGTGGTGACGGCGCTCGTCGGACCGAGCGGTGCGGGCAAGTCGACGCTGGCGGCCATGCTCGGCAGGCTGGAGACGCCGACCTCGGGTTCGGTGCGCATCGGAGGCGTCGACATCGCGGGCGCGACCGCCGCGTCCGTGCGCGACCGGGTGACACTGCTTCCGCAGGCTCCGATCATCAAGGCCGGCACCGTCGCCGACAACATCGCCTACGGTCGACCCGCCGCGTCACGCGCCGCGGTGATCGACGCGGCGCGCGCGGTCGGGGCCGACGGCTTCGTCCGCGGACTCCCGGACGGCTACGACACCGTCCTCGCCGACGGCGGGCTGGAACTGTCCGGCGGCCAGCGGCAACGGCTCTGCATCGCCCGCGCGCTGCTGCGCGACACCGCGATCCTGATCCTCGACGAGCCGACGTCGGCGTTGGACGACGCGTCGGTCGCCGACCTGATCGGTCCCCTGCGCAGGCTGACCGACGGTCGGACCACCCTCCTGATCACCCACGACTCGCGGATCCTTCCGCTCGCCGATCGCGTCGCGACACTGCGCGACGGGCGGGTGACGCAGTCAGTCGGGCACGACGACGGCGATCGCGTCGTGGTGGATCGTCCCGAAGTACAACGTGCCGTCCACTTCGACGACTCCGGTCGCGAACGAGAAGTCGACGTCGTCGAGCCGTACGTTCCGCGCCACCGTGCCGTCGAAGGCGATGCCGAGGGCCCACACGATCTCTTCCGGCGCAGGCCCCACGCGCTCGGGCGCTCGGGCGAGGACCTTGCGGGCCCGCAGGGGCAGCTTGAACAAGGCTTCCAGGACGCTGTTGCGGGGTGACGCGAGCGCCACCCACACCAAGCCGTCACTGCCGACCGACATGTTGTCGGGATAGCCGGGCAAGTCGTCGGCGAAGACGTCCCATTCGCCCGCGCGGTCGCCGGTGAGCCGGAGCCGTGAGATCCGGGCGGCTCCGGTCTCGGCGACCAGCACGTACGACTCGTCCGGCGCCAGGACGACTCCGTTCGCGAACTGGAGTCCCCCGCGCAACACCTCGACGCTTCCGTCGACGGTGCGTCGCATGAGCCGCCCGGTTCCGGAGTGCTCGATGAGGTCGGCGCGCCACCGGTCGATGGTGAAGCGCTGGCTGGACGAGGTGAAGTACACGGTCCCGTCGGAGGCGGTGACCGCGTTGCTCGCGAAGTGCAGCGGTCTGCCGTCGACGGTGTCGGCGAGGACCTCCGCACGCTGCTTGCCCGCTTCGAGGAGCAGGAGCCCGCGGTCGTGGTCGCAGATGACGATCGAGCCGTCGGCGCGGGCGTCGAGTCCGAGGAGGTGCCCCGCGGTGTCGGCGAGGACCTCGACGGCTCCGGTGGTCGGGTCGACGGCGAGCAGACGTCCGTCTGCCAGGCCCGTCGCGATGCGGCCGTCGGGCAGGACGGCGACGTCTTCGGGTGCGGATCCGGGAAGGTCGATACGTCGCAGAGTGGTCACGGCACCTTCATATCAGTCTTCGCAGCACAGCGCCCACCTATATGCACCTTGTTTCATACCGCCCTGTTGCATAGTGCGTTGGTGCACTGCTAGCGTCGTCGCATGGCACTGGAGCACGCCATCCTCGTCTCGCTGACCGAGCGCCCGGGGACCGGCTACGAGATCGGGCAGCAGTTCGTGCGGTCCATCGGATACTTCTGGTCGGCCACTCACCAGCAGATCTATCGGACGCTCAAGAAGCTGCACGCCGACGGTCTGGTGAGCTTCGAGGCCGTCCCGCAGGACGGCCGACCGGACAAGAAGGTCTACACGATCTCCGACGCGGGCCGGGACATGCTCGCCGACTGGGTCGCCACGCCGACGCCGTTCCCCCCGATGCGCAGCGACCTCGGCGTCAAGCTGCGGGCCGCCGACATGGGCGACCTCTCCGAGGTGATCGACCAGCTCGCCTGCCATCGCGACGAGGCCGCGGCGATGCTCGAGGTCTATCGCGGCTTCGAACGCGACTACTATCCCGACCCCGACACCCTGCGCGGGCGTCGACTCAACCAGTACATCGTCCTCCGCGGCGGCATCCGCGCCACCGAGGCGACCGTCGATTGGTGCGACGAGGCCCTCACCGGTTTCCGCCGCGAACTCCAGAACTCCTGAACTTCCTCACCGACCACAGCCACGAGAGAAAGGTCCTGCCATGTCAGCCCACACGGCCGAACCCAACGCCCACTACCCGCTCCTCTTCGAGCCCCTGACGATCGGCGGCACCACGCTGCGCAATCGCATCGTCATGGGATCGATGCACACCGGCCTCGAGGACCGCGTCTGGGACACCCCGAAGCTGGCCGCCTACTACGCCGAGCGCGCACGCGGCGGCGTCGGCCTGATCATCACGGGCGGTTTCGCGCCGTCGCGCACCGGCCTGCTGCTGCCGTTCGCCGGCAAGATGACGAACCAGGCCGATGTGATCCGGCACCGCGAGTTCACCAAGGCCGTACACGCCGAGGGCGGCAAGATCGCGCTGCAGATCATTCACGCCGGGCGCTACGGCTACACGCCGTTCAAGGTGGCCGCGGGCAGCGAACCGTCACCGATCCACCCGTTCAAGCACATCAAGATGACCGAACAGATCATCTGGCACGTGATCCGGTCGTTCGGTCAGGCCGCGAAGCTGGCCCGCAGGGCGGGCTACGACGCCATCGAGATCATGGGCGGCGAGGGCTACCTGATCAACCAGTTCCTGTGCCCGCACACCAACGACCGCACCGACAAGTGGGGCGGTTCGACGGAGAACCGCCAGCGCTTCCTGCTGGAGATCATCAAAGAGATCCGCAAGCAGACCCCGCGTGACTTCCCCGTCATCCTGCGGCAGAGCGTCGCCGACTTCGTGAAGAACGGTCAGACGTTCGACGAGATCGCGCAGCTCGCCCGCAAGGCCGAGGAACTGGGCGTCGACGCCATCAACACCGACATCGGCTGGCACGAGGCGCAGGTCCCGACCATCGTCACGTCGGTGCCGCGCGGCGCGTTCGTGAAGTTCACCGAGCGCCTGCGCGACGTCGTCTCGATCCCGCTGATCGCGTCCAACCGCATCAACACACCCGAGTTCGCCGAGGAGATCCTCTCCGGCGGCAAGGTGGACGCCGTCTCGATGGCGCGCCCGCTGCTCGCCGATCCCGAGTTCGCGAACAAGGCCGAAGACGGCCGGTCCGACGAGATCAACACCTGCATCGGCTGCAACCAGGCGTGTCTGGACCACGCGTTCGTGGGCCAGAAGGTGTCGTGTCTGCTGAATCCGCGTGCGGGTCGAGAGACCGTCCTCACGCTCGGCGCCACCCGCACCGCCAAGCGCGTCGCCGTAGTCGGCGCCGGACCCGCCGGCCTGTCGGCCGCGGTCTCGGCCGCTCAGCGCGGTCACCGCGTCGACCTCTACGAGGGCGGCGACAGCATCGGCGGCCAGTTCTCCATCGCCGCCCGCATCCCCGGCAAGGAGGAGTTCAACGAGACGATCCGTTACTTCACCCGCCAGCTCGAGATCAACAACGTGAACGTCCACCTCGGCACCCGCGTGTCGGCGCAGGAGATCATCGACGGCGGCTTCGACCAGGTCGTCGTCGCCACCGGTGTGGTGCCGCGCGTGCCGGACATCGACGGCATCGACCACCCGATGGTCGTGTCGTACGCCGACGCCGTCCTCGGGCACCGGGAGATCGGCAAGCGCGTCGCGGTGATCGGTGCGGGCGGTATCGGCTTCGACGTCACCGAATTCCTGACCGTCGACGAGTCACCCACGCTGAACCTGAAGGAGTGGGAGCAGGAGTGGGGTGTCACCGAAGACCTCGACACCCCCGGCTTCGTCACCAAGCCACGCCCACTGCCCGCGACGCGCCAGGTGTACATGGTGCAGCGCAAGCCGGGCGGCCAGGGCAAGGGGCTCGGCAAGACGTCCGGCTGGGTGCACCGCGCGACCGTCAAGATGAAAGGCGTCGAGCAGATCTCGGGCGCGAGCTACGACAAGATCGACGACGCGGGCCTGCACATCACCATCCGTGACAAGGAGGGCAACGTGACCGGCCAGCGCGTGCTCGAGGTGGACAACGTCGTCGTCTGCGCGGGTCAGGAATCGGTCCGCGACCTCGTCGACCCGCTCACCGAGGCGGGTGTGATCACCCACGTCATCGGCGGAGCCGACCTCGCCTCCGAACTCGACGCCAAGCGCGCCATCCGCCAAGGCACCGAGGTCGCCGCGGGCATGCCGTGACGTAGCGGCACGGCGGGACTCGCAGGCGCCGAGTCCCGCCGTGATCAGCCGGACAGTCCCCTTGCCGTACGCCTCTCGACGAGGGCCGCTGTACGCCTGTCGTCCATCCACTCCGTCAAGTACGGGTCACGTCCGAATGCCTCGATCGGGGACTCCGTGCGCAGGAGGCGGAAGTCGAGCAGACGCATGATCTCTTCGTCACTCGAATCGCCGTCGGCCATCACGAGCCTGCACGCTTCGTTGTATCGAGCCACGCTGCTCCAATTCAACGCCTCGGACGCCAGACGTGCCGCAGGTCCAATCGGTGCGACGTCCGGCGAATGGGAGCACCGCATCAACGCGAATGCGAGCAGCCACATGTGCCGAACGAAAGGATCAGCAGGGTCGGCGTACAGACCTGGAAGGGCGCGAACAAGCTTCTCGACCCTCTTCGCTGCGTCATCCGCTGAAGGGATCGAAACCGGCGGGGGCGGCGAGTAGGTATCCGGCCACGGAGCGCTCGGTGCCGCCGATCGTGTCATCAACACCTGCGCGTTCAGCGTGACCGCGGCGGCCGTGTACATCATCCGCAAGCGCAACGGCGATCGCGGGTCGTGGCCTCTCTTGACCACCACCTTCTCCGCCCAGTCCAGCCACTCCGCATAGGCGAGCAGCGTCGTGGGATCTCTCGAGTCGCGGTATGTCAGGTGCCACAATGCGTGCTGGGCCTGCATGTTGAACGGGTCTTCGGCGACCGCACGCTGGCACAGTTCCAGACGGACGGGCTCGGGAAGGTCCTTGTCCTGGGCCGCATACGACCAGCCGAGACTTCGCCATTTCGTAGTCCCGGCTTCGGCGGAGAAGTCGCGGACGAAGTACTCACCGAGGCTGGTCAACGCGGCCGCGGCGACCATCTTCTCGACCGGGATCGTCTCGCTTCCGACTGTCAGGTCCGCCGACGTCACCGTGTACGAGTGCCGGGTTCTACGGTTGTGCGAGACGGTGATCGTGTGGACCACGGGCGCACCAGACTCCCCGCCGTCGCCGGTCTGTGCTTTGTTGCTCGTGACCGATATCCGCCACGGGCTCACCCCTAACAGTTCGACGACAGAGTTCTTGAGCAAGTCGACGACCCCGCCGTTCACCAAGGCGGTGATCGTCGACTTGTCGAGAACAGTGGTGTCCGTGCCCTTGGTCAGTTCGACGCCACGGTGCGGCCCAGACCCCAGCTGTTCGAGGTGACTGGTGATGACGCTCGGCAGTGGAGTCGTCCCGTCGTCTGACGACGTCGAGGACGATCCGCGGTCGATGGTGATCCGTTGACGAGTCGAGACCGCCCGGCCGAGCGACCCCGCGACCGCCACCCCGAGAAGCACCATCAGGACCAACTGCGCGACGGTCGGAGCGCCGATCCACGACACGATCATCGGAGCGAACGCAAGCGCACACCCGAGTATGACGCCGAGAACACCCCACCGCTTCGCACTCGAAGCGGACCGTCGCCAGTCGATGCCTGGAACCGGAACCAGGAGCCGGGCTGCGACCACTGCGAGAAGGAGGGCGAGCAGTCCCTTCGTGAGAAGATCCCACGCCGGTCCGACGACGTCCGTCTCGAACGCCGACCACCGGGATCGCGCGTCGACGGGTGCCGATCCGGCCTGTTTCGGTGCGTCGAATTCGACTACCTCCGGCCTGACGTCGACGTGCCGGTTCAGTTTTCGAGCATCGACGATCAGCCGTCCGATCTCCTCCCTGACGGCCGAGTCCGGGGTGCCCCTCCTCAGCACCACGGCGCGGTCGATCAGTCCGTCGGCCGCGACGACCGCCTGCTGTGCCGCGGCAGCCTGGGTACTGCAGGCGTCGCCGTACGTCTTGCCCGCAGCGCCCGGATCTGGTCGCTCGAGGAGTTGCCCGGCCCCCACCGGGTCGCCGGCTCCGATCAGTCTGTCGGCCGTCTCGCACACCGTGTTCGTCGCGGCGGGAGGCGTCGCCGAACTCGGCTCAGCCGCGGCCGACCCTGCCGCCGACGCGACGATTCCCCCCATCACCGCGAACGCGAGCCAGGCCGCCCGGGCATGCCCGATGCGGACCGCCACGCGGTCAGATGGGCAGGAGATCACCGAGACTTCCCCATGTGTCTCCCGACGACGCGGCGGACGGATTGAACACCTGCGCGTCGAGATCGAGCGTCTCGGGCGTGTCGTCCTCGTCTCCGTTCAGGTCGACTTTGCAGATGGTCAGCACCGAGTACTTGTCGACGGGACTCGTCAGCGTCGGAAGCTCGGCGCTCTCCGACCCGGACGCGGGGACCCTCAGACCACCGGTGCCCAGCACTCGACCACCGAGGTATGCGTTGAGTTCACCGATGGCCTGGTTGTCGGCGTTGTAGGCGTCGACATCGCGGGCGCGGGCGTTCACCAGGGCCGAACGCAGCCGCCCGGCGAGTTCGTCCAGCTTGTCCTTGTCCGCTCGAGGGAACGCCGACACCGCGCACAGCATCTCCACCTCGAACGGGTTGGTCGCCGAGACCTTGAGGTGGTCGCCCGACGTCTCCACCGACGCGGGGTGCCCGGATCTCGTCACCCAGGCGGATGCGTCACCGGTGCCGACGAGCGATCCCGCGCCCAGTGCGACGACTCCGACTCCCACCACTGCCAGCCGTTTGACCCCGATCGTCCTCATCTTCGTCTCCTTCCTCTGACCGCGCCGCCGTCGTGACCGCTTCGGTTCGGATGTACCTGTCCCATGCTGCGTCGGCCGGGCGCGACGCGGGATGTCACCGGCTACTCGACTTCGCACGCTCGGGTACTCAGTGGGACGACTCCGATTCCCGCGGGCAGGTCATCTGCTGCGGGGCACGCCCGACTTCTCGTACGCGGTGTGCAGGACTGAACGGACTGTCCGTTCCCGGACTCCGAGTCGCACTGCGATATCGGCGACGGTCAAGCCGACCGAGGCCATCGCGTGCGCCTCGAACTCACGGCGGGTCAAGACTGCGACGGACTGGGAGTCGCGCACTGCCGGAGTCGTCATCGGGTCGCAGCCGGAACGCCATGTCTCTCGCCGGTCGACCAGCCGCCGAACCGATCGAACCTCTCCCCGCGCACGGTGCACGACGATCGCCTGGCTCACCGCATCCACAGCGAACGGCAGAAAGCCCGCATCCCCGAAGCGTTCGGCGACGCGTTCGAGGTCGTCGGGGGCGCGGTCGATCGTCGCGGTCGCGTGATCTCGCTGCATGCCGATCAGCGCGCCGTCGCACAGTTCTGCCGCGTCGACCAGCGCATGCGCAGATTCGGCGTCTCCCAGACGGACTCCCCAATAGAGCGCTGCGATCGCGGACACGCGTTGGTCGGCCGCCAGGCAGGTCGCGGCGATCTCCCGGAACATCCGCGCCGGACGCGCAACCTCGCCTTCCGCGACGAGTACAAACGCCGCGGCGAGCCGCGGATTGATCCCGGGCCACCCGTGCGGCTCGACGGTAGCTGTCGCGCTGAGCGCCACCGCTCGCCTCCCGCCCTCGGCATCGCCGGTGACGGCACAGATCTCGGCGAGTTGAGCCGCGGTTCCGCGTCCGAGGCCCGTCCGGTCGGCCGTCCCCAAGACGCGCAACGCGTCATGGCACTGGTGCCGCGCGGCACCGAACCGACCCCGAGCCATGTCGACCATCGCCGCCGACGCACACGCGAGAGCGCGCGGCGTGGACTGCAGGAGCGTCTCATCGAGGAGTCGATCGGCGACCAGGACCGCCCTGGGGAGGTCGGCATCGCAGATCAAGGCCTGAACGAGGGTGCGACGTGCTCCGCTCACGACGAATGACGCCGCGGCGCCGCCTTCGGACAGCGCGGCGTCGGCGATGACGATCGCTCGACGCGACTCCCCGGATCGTCGCAGCGCCTCGGCTTCGACGTACGCCCCCACCGTGGTCCACAGCGGCGCACCCTCCGGGATGCCTCGCGCGGTGCGCGCGCACCGCAATGCCCGGAACTGGTCGCCGGCATTCACATGCACCAGGGCACGCACCGCCGCGAACGACGCCCGGAAGGCCGCGGCCTCGATACGCGGCTCGAACTTGTCGAGCACGCCGATCGCTCCCGAATGATCTCCGTCCCCCACACTGCGATTGATCGCGACCGTGACCGCATAGCCCGCCACATCCGCCTCGCCGAGCGAGTCCTGGTCGACGTCGCGCAGGACCTCCCTCGCTTCCGACGACCGCCCGCTCGCCGACCTGGCCCTCGACAGTTGGAGCCGCGCGCCGAGACCTCCGCCGGACTCCACCGCGACCGACGACAGTCTCTCGGCCAACACCAGATCGCCCATCTGAAACGCCGTCGCCGAGCACGCGGTCAACGCGTCCACATCGGTCTCGAGACCGTACTCCTGCCGCAGGCGGACGGCGTGCAGTCGCACGATCGAACCGCCGTCCATCGCGTCGAGGGCCTCGACCAACTGCTCGGCGAGCTGCCGACGCTCCAATTGCCCGATCTGGGCTCGCCGCACCTCCGGATAGACGGCATGGCCCGGCACCACCACGTCGCCCATCGGCAATGCGAGCCCGCCCTCCGCTCGACCGACGCCGCCGGCCAACCCGAGTCGGTCGACCACCTCGTACGGGAGCGGCTGGCACAGGGCGAGCAGGTCGACCAGCCGCCGTTCCGCGGGCGTCGCCCGCATGAGCCTGTCGGCACACACCTGCCGCAGTCCCGCGCTGATGGCCGGATCGGCGTCCAGTCGCCACACCGCGTCGTCGCATCGCACCACGGCCCCCGACGCGATCGCACTGTCGAACGCTTCGGTCACCATCAGCGGGTTTCCTCCGGTGAGCCGGTGAATGCGCACCGCATCGTCGACGGCGAGTCGTCCGTCGAGGCTGGATTCGATCAAGTCCGTCGTCGCCTCCAGTCCCAGCGCCGCCACCCGGACCTCCACCGCGCTCGCATCCCGCAACGCGCGAGCGAGAACCGGATCGACCGCACCGGCCGCGGTGATCAAGCCCGGCCTCGCGATCGAGGAGACGAGTCGCGCGACCACAGCCGACGATGCGCTGTCGAGGTGTTCCGCGGCTTCGACGATGACGACCACGTCGTCGGACAGCGCCGCGCGGAGGCTGTCCACGGTGGCCGCCACGCCGCCGGACGCGTCGACCGGCACCGCTGCCGCGACTGCCGCGAGCGGGGTGTCGCGCATGGCGGCCGATCCGATGATCCAGAACGGTCGCCGCCCGACGGAGTCCACGAACTCCCGTGACAGTCGTGTCTTGCCGATGCCCGACGGCCCGGTGATCAGCACCGGTCGTCCCTCCGCCCATCCGCGTGCCACGGCGTCGAAGTCGGATGTCCGCTGATACGGCCACTTCACCGGTCGCTCTCCTCCCAGGCCGCCACCAGTGCACGCCGGTCCTGAACGCCGAACTTCGCCGACGCCCGCAGAATGTGGCCCTCGACGGTCCGCACCGACAAGTGGAGTCGGTCGGCGATCTGCTGATTCGACAGCGCCTGCGAGGCCAGCCGCACGATCTCCCGTTCCCTTCGGGTCAGGTCGGGCGGCGCGATCGACGTCTGGGCGGGTGAGGCGAGACCCCCCATGTCGCGGGTCAACCTGTGCGCCGCGGTCGTGGCCGCAGCCGCGGCGAGTGAGTCTCCGTCGGCCCGGAACAAGGCTGCGGCCTGCGCGAACGCATCCGCCGCGACCGGCCGCAACCCGAGTCGTCGATAGGTCTGCGCCGCGGCCTCTACGCCGCCGCCCTCACCCGCGAGAAGCGCCCGACAGTAGTCCACGACGGCCCGCATGCGCCTCGCGGTCTCGACGCGTCCCTCGACTCGCTCAGCGAGCGCGACCAGCAGCGCGAGTCGACGCCGATCGGTGATCGACACGAACCGGGCGGCGAGTTCGATCAGATCGACGACGACCGTCGGCGCCGCATCGACGGCCAGGTCGCCGAATTCGAGGAGCGCGTCGACCGCGGCCGTCGCACGTCCGCCGACGGCCGTCTCCCACGCCTGATCGACGACGGTGTCGCCGCCGAGCTGGGCCGAATACGGATCGGCGGTCACCGAGGGCGCCACACCTGCATTCCTCGCCGGACCGTCGACTCCGGTCATCCGGTCGATCCTGTCCATCAGCCTCGTCGGAGCGCCGTCGAGCGCAGGGCCCGCGACGAACGGCGCACAGTCGCGGATCTCCGTCCGCGCGACGTCGAGCCGTCCGGCGCAGACGTGTGCGACGGCGCAGGTGTAGTCGGCGGCCGCCCACACGTGGTCACTTCGCCAGGCGCTGTCCGACCGCGCGGTCTCCGCCTTCGCTGCGGCCGCGTCGGCTCCCGCGGTCATCGTCTCCAGACGGAGTTCGATCATCGTCAGGCTGAAGACGAGAAGCCCGTTGTCCCCGCTGTGCGGCATCACGGCGTCGAGGATCGAGCGCGCATCGGAATAGCGTCCGACGAGAATCGCCGTCTCGGCGACGAGGTAACCGAACCAGACCCCGCTCAGCCGATCCCGGTCGATCCAGTCGGCGACCGCTCCCCGGAGCCCGTCCGGGTGTTGGTCGTGCTGTCGGAGAAACGTCGCGGAGCCCGTCTCCCGGCGAGTGAAGTACGCGGTGAAGAACTCGATGAATCCCCGCCAACGGGGCGACTGATCGTTGTTCCACCGTGCCAACAGCGTCAGGATCGACGACGTGTCGTTGAGGTCGGTGGACGCCCACCCGTACAGCACCGCGAGTTCGGGATCGACGATGTCGGCGGTGGCGTCCGACCCGTAGAACGAGCTGATGAGCGAGCGGACCATCGTCGGATCACCGAGTCGGAGCGCACTGCGCGCCGTGGTCTGCGTCCGCGACAGGGTCCGACCGTGAGACGCGTCCGTGGTCAGCAGGCCCGCAATGGTCTGGACGAGATCGTTCGACCCGATCTCGGAGCCGTGCAGCGCCGACGTCGTGACCGCGGTGCTGAGCCGATTCGCTATCGCCGCCCGACGCAGCGTCGGGGTGTGGCCCGCTATGGCGTCGGCGAGGAAGGGCGACGCGAGGCGCACACGCGCGCCGTCGACGACGATCACCCCGGCCCGCTCCGCCTCGACGAGCGTGTCCATGCCCGCGACGTCGATCAGCGGTGCGAGCGGCAGCCAGTCGAGGAGACGTCCACCCAGGACCGGAGCGGCGACGGCGAAGACCTCCACGATCGCGTAGACGTCCTCGGGCAAGACGTCCGCAGTGGACTTCAGTTCTTCGACGAGCGTCGTCGGAGGCGCCGGTCGCGCCGTGAGTACCGCGGTCGCGTTGATCACCGCCCACAGGTCGTCGGCCACCGACGACGCGACCAACTCCACGAGAAGGCTGGGGCGTCCCTGCGACCAGCGCATGAGCGAATCGACGTCTCGCGACGTGACCGGCGCACCGACGACGTGCTCGACATACGCTCGGACCTCGTCCACGCCGAGCAATGCCAGTTCGTAGCGCGGCAGGTGGCCGTCCTTCCACAACGCCCGGATCGCGTCGGGCACCCGTGCGCCCGGCTCCACGCTGCACGCCACGAATGTCGGGACGCCGTCGTGGACGGCGAGGGAATGGACGATCGCGCCCGCATCGTCGTCGAGGAGATGAGCGTCGTCGACGACCAGCGCCCCCGCGCGGTCCTCGCTGAGTTGCCGGGCCACCGCCCACCGCGTTCCGGCGAGGCTCGTCTCGCCCGCCGCGAGCACTGCAGGCAGATGCGCGAACACGAGTTCGGCGCTTCGACGGACTCCGCTCACCCACACGGTCGGGCCCTCCACGCGGCCCGCCAGCGATGTGAGGACCGTCGTCGTCCCCGAACCGGGCGGACCCGTGACCGCGCAGCCCGATGACACGTCGCGATCGAACCCTGCGCGACGTACGGCCTGTTCGGCACGAAACTCGTGCTCGCCCTGCATATGCGAATCATCCGCCCATGACGCCGGTGGCACGCGGGTGTTCCGCCGGTTCCGGCCGATCGAGTGACACCTCGCACTGCGCGAGCGCGCGACGACGTGGCGGCGCGGGTCGACGGATAGGATCGCTCCATGCCAGTACCGCCCAGAGCAGCAGCCCGCGCCGTCGTCACCGGAGCGTCGTCCGGCATCGGGATGGAGTTGGCGCGCGCGCTGGCAAAACGCGGCCATTCGCTGATCCTCGTGGCTCGACGCGGCGAGATCCTGGAGGAGCTGGCCGTCGAGCTCCGCAGCCGATTCGACGTGGAGGCCGAAGTCAGGGCCGTCGACCTGTCCGACTTCGACGCCGTCGCGGCCCTGTGCGACGAACTGTCGGGCCGGGAGATCTCAGTCCTGTGCAACAACGCCGGCATCGCGACCTTCGGTCCGATCGCCGAGCTGGACACCGCATACGAACGCGCGCAGGTCCGCTTGAACGCGGTCGCCGTCCACGATCTGACGTTGGCCGTGCTCCCCCAGATGATCGCGCGCGACTCGGGCGGCATCCTGATGGTCGGCTCGGCGGCAGGCAACATGCCGATCCCGAACAACGCGACATACGCGGCGACGAAGGCGTTCGTCAACACGTTCAGCGAGTCGCTGCGCGGCGAGTTGAAGGGCACGGGCGTCCACGTGACACTGCTGGCCCCCGGCCCGGTCCGCACCGAGACCCCCGCCCCCGAGGATCAGTCGATCGTCGACAAGATGGTCCCCGACTTCCTGTGGCACTCGTCGGAGAAGGTGGCCGAGATGAGCCTGGACGCGTTGGCGCGCAACAAGATGCGCGTGGTTCCCGGCACGCTGTCGAAGGCGATGTCGGTCGCGGGCGGCTACTCCCCGCGCGCGATCGTCGCACCTATCGTCGGCGGGTTCTACGGCAAGCTCGGCGAGGGCGAGTAGCGTCAAACGACTACAGTCGACTCCGTGCAGGACAAACTCGTATGGATCGACTGTGAGATGACCGGCCTCGACCTGGGCTCCGACAAACTGATCGAGATCGCGGCCCTGGTCACCGACAGCGACTTGAACATCCTCGGCGAGGGTGTCGACGTGGTGATCCACGCCGACGACGACGCACTCGCCAACATGCCGGACGTCGTCACCGAGATGCACGCGAAGTCGGGCCTGACCGACGAGGTCCGGGCGTCGACGGTGACTCTCGCCGAGGCCGAGGAGATGGTCCTGGCCTATCTGCGCCAGCATGTCAGCGCCACCGGCACCGTGCCGCTCGCGGGCAACTCGATCGCCACCGACCGCGGCTTCATCACGCGGGACATGCCGTCGCTGGACGCATTCCTGCATTACCGCATGGTCGACGTCAGCTCCATCAAGGAACTGACCCGACGCTGGTTCCCGGCGATCTACTTCGGTCAGCCGCCGAAAGGTCTCGCCCACCGCGCCCTCGCCGACATCCGTGAGTCGATCCTCGAGCTCAAGTACTACCGCGCGGCGGCCTTCGTCCCCGCGCCCGGCCCCGATGCCAAGGCACTCGCCAAGATCGTCGACGACCTCGGACCCGCCTGAACCCGCAGGTCAGAAACCGATTGGCGAAGATCGGCTAAAACCCGCTAGAGTATGACCCTGGCTCGGGAAACAGTGTGCGAACACTGGAAGTCCGTGCCGATGGTGGCTGTAGTTCAGTTGGTAGAGCACCAGGTTGTGATCCTGGCTGTCGCGGGTTCGAGTCCCGTCAGCCACCCCGAACAGACGCCCGACCGGATTCCGGTCGGGCGTCTTTCGTTTCCGGCCGCGGTCCGGTGAAATCGGACGTACCGGCGGCCTTCTCATCGCGGTGTCGACGGTCCCCTGGGTGTTCGGTCTGCTCGGCGAGTACGAACCTGCCCGAGCCGAACTCCCGCTCATCGCGGCGGTCACCGTTCCGTGAACGTCGTCACCCGAGGGTCCAGGGCTCCTGCGGCAACACGTCACCCGTCTCGAGCAGTGTCTTGAGGTTCGCGAGAACGGCAGGCCAGCCCTGACTGATGTCCCGTAGATCGTCCGGGCTCTGCAGGTTTGTGTGCGTGACCGTCAGTTTGACGATGTCGCTGCCCTGCTCGATGTCGAACGCGACGACGCTGATCTCGGCGTCCGGATCCGCCGCGGCGATGGGATCACCGAAACCGAAGACGAGCCGACGGGGACGATCGGTCTCGATCACCCGGCCGGACACATCGACGACGCCCGACCCGTCGGTCCGGACATGGTCGACGCGACTCCCCACCCGCCAGTCCGACGTCTGCGCGTGACCCCAGTACCGAGCCGTGATCTCCGGGTCGGTCAGGGCCTCCCACACCTGATCCGGCGTCGCGCGGATGTACGTCGTGTACACGTAGTCGGGTACGACGCCCGTCTGCTGCGTGGTCATGAAGCTCTCCTCTGCGTGTCGTTTGACGGAGGCGAGTACCGCCAGCGTCGGTTCTTCGAACTTCCAGATCCAGCGCTGCTGGATCTCGTGGATGGGCACCGCGTTGAGGTAGTGCAACTTGCGGCGACCGTCGCGGATCGACGTGACAAGACCCGCGTCGTCGAGCAGCGCGAGGTGCTGACTCACCGATTGCCGTCGCATGTCGAGTCCGTCGCACAACTCCCCGAGGGTCAGTCCCGACCGTTCGTGAAGCATGTCGAGAAGCCGACGACGCCCGGGGTCGGCGTCGCCCTCGGCTTCGCGTTCCTGACGAAGATGCTGCAGGGCCTGATCGTCCTGCCCGCGTTCGGGCTCGCCTACCTGCTGCTGGCGAACACGTCCTGGCGCAAGCGGATCGGTCAGCTCGCCGTCGCGACCCTCGCGCTGATCGTGTCGGCCGGGTGGTTTGTCGTGGTGACGATGATCGTCCCCGCATCGGCGCGGCCGTACATCGGCGGATCGACCGACAACACGTTCATGGACCTGGTCCTCGGCTACAACGGCATCGGCCGCATCAGCGGCGACGCCGGGAACGGCGGTGGACCGGGTGGAGCAGGCACAGCCGGTGGATCGTTCGGCGGCGAGACCGGCCTGAGCCGGCTCTTCGGCTCCGAGATGGGCAATGAGATCTCCTGGCTGCTGCCGGTCGCCGTTCTCGCGCTGGTCTTCCTCGCGTATGTCGCTGTGCGCAGCCGGTTCGACGGGCCGGGCTTGACCCGGATGGAGGGTGCCGCCGCGATTGCGTGGGGCGGCTGGCTGCTCGTCACCGCGGCAGTCTTCAGCTACATGAGCGGCACCATCCACCCGTACTACACAGTCGCCCTCGCACCCGCGATCGGCGCGGTCATCGCGATCGCTGCGATCGTCGCGTGGCGCCGCCGCGACCGATGGGACGGCCGCCTCACCATCGCGGCGATGATCGCTCTCGCCGCGGCGTGGTCGATCGTCCTGTTGAACCGCAACGACTTCGGGCCGACGTGGTGCCGCTGGGCGCTCGGCGCGGTCGCGCTGATCGCGGCCCTCACGGTGCTTGTCGGCGGCGCGCTCGGCTGGCGCCAGGCGGCCGGAGCCGCCGTCATCGCCGGCTCGATCGCAGGCTTCGCGGGCACCGCGTCGTTCGCGATCGCCACCGCCACCACACCGCACAGCGGTTCCATCCCGACCGCGGTCTCGACCTCCATGGAGACCGGCGGCATGGGTGGCCCCGGCGGCATGCGAGGCGGCCCGAACGGAGCACCGGGCCGCGGTCGTCCCACCGCGCCGGCCGACCAGGGCGACGGCCAGGACCGCAGCAGGTCCGGCAGTCCGGGCAGCAGCGTCTCGGCCGACTCCGAACTCGCCGCGCTGCTGCGCTCGACGACAACCACCTGGGCGGCCGCCACCAACGGCTCGCAGTCGGCGGCGGGCATCGAGATCGCCTCCGGCAAGGCAGTCATGGCGATCGGCGGATGGAGCGGTGACCCCGCCCCCACCCTCGACCAGTTCAAGACGTACGTGCAGGAGGGGAAGATCGGTTACTACATCGGCGGCCAGGGCGGCGACCGCGGCGGGAACTCCGAGATCGCCGAGTGGGTGGCCGCGAACTTCACCGCGTCGACGATCGACGGCCAGACCGTATACAAGCTGATCTGATCGACGACCTTCGTGCCCGGTACGCCCGGACCGCGCGCACCGCGGTCCGGGCGTATGTTTGTGCAATGCAATGGGCGGCCGCGGTCCTGGTGATCGCCACCCTCGTCGTGATGACGGCGGGCTGGGTCAAACCTGTCATCGCCCTGGGCGGGG
This sequence comes from Gordonia spumicola, assembly GCF_009932475.1. Lineage (GTDB taxonomy): Bacteria > Actinomycetota > Actinomycetes > Mycobacteriales > Mycobacteriaceae > Gordonia > Gordonia spumicola. Next base: position 542,054 of record NZ_BJOV01000005.1, on the reverse strand, counting down.
CCATCGTCATCGCCGGATTGACGGGCATCGCCACCCGCGACGAACTGTTCGCCGGCCTCAGCAACGGCGGCGTGATCACCGTCGGCGCGATGCTCGTGATCGCCAAAGGCGTCGTCAAAACCGGCATCGTGTCCCGCGTGACCGGCAAACTGTTGTCCACCGTCGACTCGGCGGGGCAGGCCTTCGCCCGCCTGGCAGTCCCTGTCGGTGTCGCGTCCGGCCTGATGAACACGACGCCGATCGTCGCGATGCTCATACCGGCGAGCCGCCAGCTCGAACAGACCCGCGACGTCCCGGCGCGCGAACTCATGCTGCCGATCGCCCACCTGACAACGCTCACCGGGTCGATCACCCTGATCGGCACCAGCTCGAACCTGCTGATCGCCGGCATCGCGGGCGACGCCGGCGTCGACATGGGCATGATCTCGTTCGGCGTCGTCGCCCTGCCGGTGGCCGTCGTCGGCGTCCTCGTCATCGCCGTCGCCGCGCCCCGCCTGCTCGCCGGGAAACGCGCACCCGAACCGACGTCGCTCGACTGGCGCGTCGAGATCCCCATCGGCGAGACCGCCGTCGCCCGTGGGCGGTCCGCCGAGGCTGTCGGCATGGCCGTCGCCCGCGACTACCAGCTCGACTCGATCCTGCGCGACGGCCAGTACCTGCCCGCCGACACCGAACTGCACTCCGCCGACACCCTCGTCTACCGGGCCACCGAGGCGGGCATCCCGGCGCTCTGGTCGAGCCCGCACTTCGGCCTGCAGCCCGAGCGCCTGTACACGGTGTCGGTGAAGACCGGCGAGACCGGCACCATCAACGATCTGTCCGACGAGAACATCACCGTGATCGCCGCCCGCTCGGACGTGTCCCTGCGGCGCACCCCGCTGGTCCCCGGCGCGACCTGCTATCTGTCCGCGCCGACCGCAGACACGGTCGCCGACAGCGACTACGTGGCAGTGTGGCAGGCCGCCGCGAGTCGCGCGCCGCAGCCACGGAACACGTGGAAAGCCCTGCTCATCCTGGCCGCCGTCGTCGGCACCGCGTCCGCCGGGCTCGCACCCATCGAGTACACCTCGGTGGCGGGCGCACTGCTGATGGTGGTGACCGGAGTCCTCACTCCCCGATCCGCCGGGCGTGCCCTGGACTGGCCGGTGCTGTTCACGCTCGCCGGTTCGGTCGGTCTCGGCGCCATCGTGCTCTCCAGCGGGCTCGCCGACACCCTCGCGGACGGGATCCGCTACCTGGTCGACGGCAGTCCGCTGCTGGTGGTCGTCGTCTTCGCCGTCGTCACCGCGATCCTCACCAACGTCATCTCCAATGCGGCAGCCGCCTCGATCCTGACTCCGGTCGCGGTCGCGATCGCCGCCGACGTCGGAATGAATCCGGTAGTCCTGCTCGCCCTCGTCGGAACCTGCATCTCGTTCACCTTCCTCAACCCGTACAGCCATCAGACGAACCTGATGATGCTCGGGCCGATCGGCTACTCCACGAAGGACTTCGTGCGCTTCGGCATTCCCGTCCTTCTCGCCGGGTTGGCGACGGCCATCGCGGTCGGCGCACTTCTCGGAACCTAAGGGTTCGGACGCGCAGCACCGATTCGAGATTCGTCCGTTCGGACTACACGTCGAACATACGTGTTTGTCAGAAGTGATCCATATCATGAACGTAGTTCCTCGGTAGCGCGAGGAGCAGCACGTTACTTGACAACTCGATAGCGCCCAGTCCGGGCGAACCGAACCACCGGACCCCGCAGGGGGTACCAGGCAGGCGGTGGACTGCAGCGCAGCACCCGTTGTGACCGTACCTTTGCTCACCGACACCCGGACCGGTGCCGATGAACGCTGTCCACACTGCAGCTCATGGAGGGGGAAACCATGTTCGCGACCACTATCCGCGAGTTCACCGACCACGTGGTCGACGAACTCGCACCAGCCACCACCGCCGAGGCCGAGTCCGGAGACTCACCTCGCCTGGCCTGCCTGCTCGACCGGGCCTCGCGCGTCGGATTCGACGACGCCGACATCCTATCGGCGATAGTCGAGGTCGCCCGAGCCCAGAACATCCTGGCCGGCGCTCAAGCGTTGTTGGTCAGGGCCGCCGACCGGGTCGGGATCCCGGTCCGCAAACGATTGTCGATGCCGTCGTTGTTGATGGAGATCGGCGTCGCACCAGCCGTCGCGCACCGTACGGTTCGCAACGGCCGCCACGCCGAGAGGCTCGACTCGGTGGCCCGAGGGATGCGCGACGGCTACCTGTCGCCGGAGATGGCCGACGAGGTCGGGCGGGGTGTCGCAACTGTCGACAAACGGGTTCCACTCGACAACCCGGAGAAGCAGGTCCTTGCCCGCAAGCTGCTGCTCAACTCCACACCGGGAGAGGTGAAAGCAGCAGCCACGGCCGAGGGAATCCGTCGAGCAGCCGAGTCCGACGATCCGGCAGCAATCCCGGCGTCAGAGAACTCGGAGTTGAACGAGATGACCCTGACCTCCGACGACGAGGGCCGAACAGTCTCCTCGATCAGCCTCGATGCGCTGACCGGGGAAGAACTGTCCGCGGCGCTCGACCCGCTGATGCGGCCGGTACCGCAACCCGACGGGTCACGGGACCCGCGGTCCACCGCCCAGCGGCGAGCCGATGCACTCGGGCAGATCATCCGCACGTACCTCGCGGGATCGGAACGCCCCACGAGCGGCGGCGTCCTGCCGCACGTATCGCTCATAGTGCCCACCACGGGAACCCCAGGGGACGGGGTCGCCAGGCTCGGGTTCACCGGGCCGGTCGGCTCAGCGACCGTCGGCTTGGCGCTCTGCTCATCGGCCATCTCTGCGGTCGTCGTAGACGGGGAAGGTGTCCCGCTGGACGTCGGACGGGAACATCGCCTGATGACACCCGGCATTCGGAAAGCGCTGGCAGCCAGAGACTGCGGATGCGCGTTCCCAGGGTGCGGCCGGCCGGTCTCCTGGACCGACGCGCACCACATCGTCCCCTGGTCGGAGGGCGGCGACACGTCGGTCAGGAATGGGGTGCTGTTGTGCCGGATGCATCACACGCTTGTTCACAACAGCGGGTGGCAGGTGGTCCTCGGCGACGACGGACACCCGTGGTTCATCGAACCGGGAAGCTCGCAACCGATCCGGTCGCACGCCCGGAGGACGTTGACGTCTCACGCCGACGCGGCGGCGTGAGCGCGCCACCGCACCGGACCGTCCTCAGCCCGACTGCATCTGAGGCGCCCCTCGCAGGTCACGGACCGCGGCGACCGACTTCACGACGGCGGCGACGACCGGAGGACCCAACACCATTCCGATCATCCCGGCGACGGTGCCGCCGATGATCGTCGACAGCAGGACGAGCACCGGGTGGATCTTCAACGACGACCCGAGCGCCCACGAACTGACCGCGCTCTGGATCGACCCGTTCGACACCACGAACGTGACGGCCATGATCAACGCCGCCGTCGTCCCACCCGAGCCGAACGCGATCAGCACAACCACCGCCCCCGTCACCCATGCACCGATGTACGGCAGGAAGGACAGGAAGAAGTACAGGATGAAGATCGGAATCGGCAGCGGAACACCCAGGATGAGCATCGGGATCATGAAGATCGGGGCCGTGATGACGGCGGTCTTCGCCGTCCCCGAGAAGTAGCCGCGCACCGACTTCCGCGACAGGTCGGCGACCGTCGACACCTCGATCGGATCGAGTCCGGCCTTGGCGACCCAAGCGGGGAACCGGTAGCCGTCACGCAGGACGAAGAACAGGAAGAACAGCGCGAAGAACGTCCCGAGGATCAACGACAGCAGACCGTAGAACGTGCTGGTCACCACACCGAGAAGTCCCTGCCCGAGCTGCGGTGCGTAGTCGGTCACCGCCGTCCGCGCGTGTTCGGCGAGTTGTGTGTCCAGGTCGTGATCGCGGAGCCATTCCAGCAGCGCCGACCATCCGACCATCAGTTGGTCGTAGATCTGCGACCACTGGTCGACGATTCCGACGATCACGAGCGCGGACATCGCCCCGACCGCAACAACGGTCCCCAGCATGACGATCAGCGTCGCGAGCACGGGCGGCACTCGGCGTCGTCGGAGGGCAGCCGCCACCGGTTCCAGGACGATGCCGAGGATCGTCGCGATCACGAGCGGGATCAGAATGCCGCTGACGGCGCTCACCGCCAGCGCGGCGACGATCACGACGATGATCACACCGACGATCGACCAGCTGACGACGCCGACCGATCGAATCGCGTCGACCATGCGGCGAGGCGCGGCGCCTGCCGGATCGTCGGGCCTGCCGGAATCGGTCTCGGTCACCCGCCAACTGTAGACCGCGGCGCACTACTGTGGACGCGTGACCGATGCCGAACCCGACGTGACCGAGACCGACGACACCCGAATCGAGAGCGACGACCGCCACGACATCCTCCGCTCATGGCGGTTGTGGGTGGCCCCGGTGGTCGCGGTCGTCATCGCGATGGGCGCGATGGCAGGCCTCTACCTCGGCAGCATCCTCGATCCTGTCGGCAGCCTCGCCTCGTTCCCCATCGCGGTCGTCAACGACGACCAGGGCGCAACCGACCCGACGGGTGCACACCAGAACTTCGGCGCGCAGATGCAGGCGACGGTCGAGAAGGAGGTGGACCCGGCCAAGGTGACGTTGGAGAACCTCAGCTGGGCGGACGCCGAGGCGAAGCTGCGCGACGGCAAGGTCTACGGCGCCATCCGGGTGCCTGCCGACTTCACCGCGAAGACCATCGCCCTCGCCCAGGGATCCGTGACGACCGATCCCGTCGAGCGCCCGCAGATCATCGTCTACACGAATCCCCGTTCGGGCACGCTCGGCAGTTCGCTCGTGACGGCGCTCAGCAAGGGCGCACTCACCGAGATGAACACTCAGCTCGGCAAGCAGCTGACCGACACCGTGACCAAGCAGGCCGCTACGGCGGTGCCTCCGATGACGATCACCGGCACCGCGTCGATCGTGCTGGCGGCGCCGATCGACGTCGTCAACACGCCGTTCGATCCGCTGCCGACCGGAACCGGCATGGGACTGTCCGCGTTCTACTTCGCGCTCCTCGTCCTGCTCGCGGGATTCACCGGAGCCATGCTCGTGAACTCCCTCGTCGACTCGACACTCGGCTACATGCCGTCGGAGATCGGTCCGCGCGTCGTGATCCGCAAGGCCATCGGCCTCACCAGGACGACGGTCCTCCTGATCAAGTGGGCGATCATGGTGGTCACCAGCTTCGTCGTCACCGGCCTGTACATCGGCATCGCGACGGCCCTGGACATGCCTATCGACCACGGGTGGCAGCTGTGGCTCTACAGTTCGCTCGCGGCCACCGCCGTCGGCGTCACAGCGCTGGCCGTCGTGTCCGTCTTCGGCACCATCGGCCTGCTGATCAACATGTTCGTGTTCATCTTCCTCGGCCTCCCCTCGGCCGGCGCGACCACGCCGATCGAGGCGGTACCCGGCTTCTTCGCGTGGCTGTCGTCGTTCGAGCCGCTGCACCAGGTGTACATGTCGGTCCGCGCCATCCTGTACTTCGACGCCCGCGGCACCGCGGGTCTGACGCACGGCGTGTGGATGACCTTCGTCGGCCTCGCCTTCGGCGTGGCCCTCGGCCTCGGCGTCAACTGGTACTACGACCACAAGGGCCTGGCCCGCGCCGGCGTTCAGGTGCTGAACGAGGCCTGACACCCGGTATCGGCAAACCGGAGCTGCGGAACCTCGGGCGCGGTTAGGGTCGGACCGTGAGCCCGCAATCGGAACGCGTGACGCTGAGAGTGGTGGTGTACTCGGATGATTCGGGTACGAGACGGCAGGTGATCGAGGCGCTCGGGGAACGCCTGCACCCGGAACTGCCCGACCTCGAGTACGTCGAGGTCGCGACCGCTCCGATCCTGCTCGACCACCTCGACCGGAACACCGTCGACGTGGCGATCCTCGACGGCGAGGCGTCCCCGGCCGGCGGCATGGGCATGGCGAAGCAGATCCGCGACGAGTACGACCCCTGTCCCCCGCTGGTGGTGCTCGTGGCTCGTCAGGCCGACCGTTGGCTGGCCGACTGGTCCCGCGCGGACGCCGTCGCGCACGTCCCGGTCGACCCGATGGAACTGTCGCGCACACTCGTCGAACTGCTGCGATGATGGGCGGATGACGCACGCCGCACCTCGTCCCAGCGATCGGATCGACGCACTCGCGGCAGTCGCCGCGGTCGCCACCGTCGCCGTATTCGCCGCACCCGCCTACCTCGCGGGCGCCACGTCGACCCAACGCGACGATCTCCCCGGCGCGGCAGGCGACGCGTTCGCGGCCTTCTGGTCGGGGTCGACGACGGCGCTGGACGAGTTGGCGTCGTACTGGACTCGTTTCCACGCGGCCAAGGCAGTCCTCGCCACCATCCTGCTGATCGCCGCGATCGTGCTGACCAGGGCGCTGGCTCAGCGCCTCGGCGCGCGCACCGGCAGGGTCGCCGGAGCCGACGTCGCCCTCGGGACGGGACTGATCGTGTCCTCGTCGCTCACGGCACTGGCCGCCCTCGTCGTGATGGCGAACATCCAGGGAGCGTTCGTCCCGAGGTCGTCGCTGCTGTCGGCGGTCCCGCCCGGCGCCGCACATCCGACGGACACGTCATCGATGGTCGACGACTTCGGCCGCTATCACCTCGTGATGGCGATCGTTGCAGGCCTGGCCGCCGCGGTGACCGCGACGGCACTCGCGATCGGCTGGCGACGCCGTCCACGGGAGCCGCGGCGCGCGGTGATCGTGTCCCGGGCGTACCTGTCCGCGATGGCGCTCGCCACGCTGGCCGCCCTCGTCGTCTTCGCGGCGAACGTCTCGACCGCGGTCGATCCGACGACCGCGCTCGACGCCTTCTTCGCGTCCGTCTGAGCCGTCCTCGGCACGCCCTGACCGAACTCGCCGTTCACCTCGGTTTAAGCCGAAACAGCCCACGGCACACACCATTCCGTGCGTAGTGTGTGTCTTGAGTCACACAGTGGGAGGCTTCCGGACATGAACGCTTACGCACCGATCCTGGTCCTGGCCGCGATCGCGGCCGCGTTCGCGATCGTGTCCGTCGTGATCGCGTCGATCGTCGGCCCCAAGCGTCGCAACGCGGCGAAACTCGCCGCCTACGAGTGCGGAATCGAGCCGCTTCCGCCCGCCGCCGACATGGTCCAACGCTTCCCCGTGAAGTACTACCTGACGGCGATGCTCTTCATCATCTTCGACATCGAGATCGTCTTCCTCTACCCGTGGGCCGTCGCATCGGACTCCCTCGGCTGGTTCGGCCTGCTGGCCGTCGCACTCTTCATCGTCAACGTGTCGGTCGCGTACGCCTACGAGTGGCGTCGCGGCGGACTCAGGTGGGACTAGAACTGTGGGAATCGAAGAGAAACTCCCCGGCGGAGTACTGCTCACAACGGTCGAGAAGCTGGCCGGCTACATGCGAAAAGGCTCGCTGTGGCCCGCGACGTTCGGGCTGGCGTGCTGCGCGATCGAGATGATGGCGACCACCTCCGGCCGCTACGACCTCGCCAGGTTCGGCATGGAGGCGTTCCGCGCGTCTCCCCGCCAAGCCGACCTGATGATCGTCGCCGGGCGCGTCAGCCAGAAGATGGCCCCGGTGCTGCGACAGATCTACGACCAGATGGCCGAACCGAAATGGGTGCTCGCGATGGGCGTGTGCGCGTCGTCGGGCGGCATGTTCAACAACTACGCGATCGTGCAGGGCGTCGATCACGTCGTGCCCGTCGACATCTATCTGCCGGGATGCCCGCCACGGCCCGAAATGCTGCTGAACGCGATCCTCGCCCTGCACGAGCAGATCGCGCAGATGCCGCTCGGCGTCCACCGGGACGAGGCCGTACGCGCCGCCGAGCAGGCCGCCCTCGCGTCCAAGCCCACGATCGAGTTCACGGGACTGCTGCGGTGAGCGGCGAGACCATCGGCGCCCGACACGGACTGTTCGGCGCCACCGGCAGCGGCGACACGTCCGGCTACGGGCGGATGATCGCGCAGATCAACCTGCCCGGCAGCACTCAACGGCCGTTCGGCGATTACTTCGACGAGGTGGCCGACCTGCTCGCCGCCGGACTGAACGCGCACGGCGTCGCATTCGACGACGCCGTCGAGAACGTCGTGATCTACCGCGGCGAGATGACGATCCACGTCCGGCGGACGCACCTGCGGGCGGTCGCGTCGACGCTGCGCGACGAGCCGTCGCTCCGCTTCGAACTCTGCCTCGGCGTCAGCGGCGTCCACTACCCCGACGAGACCGGCCGCGAACTGCACGCCGTGTACCCGCTGCGTTCGATCACCCACAACCGCGAGGTCCGCCTGGAGACGACCGCGCCCGACGACGACCCACGCCTGCCGAGTCTGTTCCGGATCTACCCGACCACCGACTGGCACGAACGCGAGACGTACGACTTCTTCGGTCTGGTCTTCGAGGGCCACCCGTCGTTGACGCGGATCGAGATGCCCGACGACTGGGAGGGCCACCCCCAACGCAAGGACTACCCGCTCGGCGGCATTCCCGTCGAGTACAAGGGCGCCACCGTCGCGCCGCCCGACCAGCGGAGGTCGTACAACTGATGACCGACACAGCACGTCCCGAGACAAGCACGGTCACAGTCGGCGGCAACGACTGGGAAGACGTCGTGCACGCCGTCGCCGAACGCGCGGCGGCCGCCAACGTCGACGAACGGATCGTCGTCAACATGGGCCCGCAGCATCCATCGACGCACGGCGTGCTGCGCCTGGTCCTGGAGATCGAAGGCGAGACCGTCACCGAGGCCCGCTGCGGGATCGGCTTCCTGCACACCGGCATCGAGAAGAATCTCGAGTTCCGCACATGGACGCAGGGCGTCGCGTTCGTGACGCGCATGGACTATCTGTCACCGTTCTTCAACGAGACCGCGTACTGCCTCGCGGTGGAGAAGCTGCTCGGGATCACCGACGACATCCCGGCCCGGGCAAGCGTGATCCGCGTGCTGCTGATGGAACTCAACCGCATCACATCGCACCTGGTGGCGTTGGCGACCGGCGGCATGGAGCTGGGAGCGGTGACGCCGATGTTCCTCGGGTTCGGTTCGCGCGAGAAGATCCTCGACCTGTTCGAGGAGATCACCGGGCTGCGCATGAATCACGCGTACATCCGGCCGGGCGGCGTCGCGGCCGATCTGCCGGACGGCGTGATCGACAAGATCTCCGCGGTGCTCGACGCCCTGCCGGGCGAGATCGCCGAGGTCGAGGCGCTCCTCACCGAGAACTACATCTGGAAGGCCCGCACGAAAGGAGTCGGGTACCTCGACCTGACGGGGTGCATGGCGCTCGGCATCACCGGCCCGGTCCTGCGGTCGACGGGGCTCCCCCACGACCTGCGGAAGTCGGCCCCGTACTGCGGCTACGACGACTACGACTTCGACGTCGTGACCGACGACGGCTGCGACTCGTACGGCCGCTACCTGATCCGTATCGAGGAGATGCGGCAGTCCATCTCGATCGTGCGGCAGGCCCTGGACAAGCTCGAACCCGGGCCGGTGATGGTGACCGACCGCAAACTCGCATGGCCCGCAGACCTCGCCGTCGGCCCGGACGGCCTGGGCAACTCCCCCGAGCACATCGCCGAAATAATGGGCATGTCGATGGAGTCGTTGATCCACCACTTCAAACTCGTCACCGAAGGCATGCGCGTGCCCGCGGGCCAGTGCTATGTCTCGATCGAGTCGCCGCGCGGCGAACTCGGCGTCCACGTGGTGTCCGACGGCGGGACGCGCCCCTACCGAGTCCACTTCCGCGACCCGTCGTTCACCAACCTCCAGGCTGTCGCCGCGATGTGCGAAGGCGGCCTGATCGCCGACGTCATCACCGCCGTCGCCAGCATCGACCCCGTGATGGGAGGCGTCGACCGATGACTGCCCAACCCGTGTTCTTCAGCACCACCGAGCCGACACCGCCGATCGCATTCGACGGTCCGGCCGAGTATCCGGCCGAGGTCCTGGCGTCGTTGACCGCCGAATCGGACGAGATCGTCGCCCGCTACCCGGAGTCGCGGTCGGCACTGCTGCCGCTCCTGCACCTCGTCCAGAGCGAGGACGGCTACCTCACGCGCGCGGGCATCGGCTTCTGCGCGGACCGTCTCCGGCTGACGACGGCCCAGGTCGCGGCGGTGGCGACGTTCTACTCGATGTACCGCCGCGAGCCGACCGGCGAGTACCTCGTCGGCGTCTGCACCAACACGCTGTGCGCGGTGATGGGCGGCGACCGGATACTCGCCGACCTGTCCGAGCTGCTCGGCGTGGCACCGGGCGAGACGACGCCCGACGGCTCGATCACGCTCGAACACGTCGAGTGCAACGCCGCCTGCGACCACGCGCCCGTCGTGATGGTCAATTGGGAGTTCTTCGACTCCCAGACACCGGAGTCTGCGGCGCGAATCGTCGCCGACCTGCGGTCCGGGCGGCCGCCCGCCCCGAGTCGCGGGACACCGTCGCTGTGCACGTTCCGGCAGACGGCCCGACTCCTCGCCGGCCTCGCCGAGCAGCCCGGAGCCCGGCCGTGATCGTCGTCGACATGCCCACTCCCGGGTCCGAGCCCGCGCAGGCCCCGGTCCTGTCCCGCCATTGGGACGACGACGAGTCGTGGCTGCTGGAGAACTACCTCGCTCGCAACGGCTATCAAGGCCTGAAGGCGGCGCTCGCGATGACGCCGGACGAGGTGATCGACCTCGTCAAGGCGTCCGGTCTGCGTGGGCGCGGCGGCGCGGGCTTCCCGGTCGGCACCAAATGGTCCTTCATCCCGCAGAACACGCCGAAGCCGCACTACCTGGTGGTCAACGCCGACGAGTCCGAGCCCGGGACCTGCAAGGACATGCCGCTGATGCTGGCGTCCCCGCACATGCTCGTCGAGGGCGTCATCATCGCCGCGTACGCGATCCGCGCAGGCACCGCGTTCATCTATGTCCGCGGCGAGGTCGCCTCGGTGATCCGCAGGCTGCGCGCAGCCGTCGCCGAGGCGTACGACGCCGGACTGCTCGGGCCCGACGTCCTCGGCTCGGGCGTGAGCGTCGACCTCGTGGTCCACGCGGGTGCGGGCGCCTACATCTGCGGCGAGGAGACCGCGCTGCTCGACTCCCTCGAAGGGCGCCGCGGCCAGCCACGGCTGCGGCCGCCGTTCCCGGCGACCGAGGGTCTGTACGCGAGTCCGACCGTGGTCAACAATGTGGAGTCGATAGCGAGCGTGCCGTCGATCCTGCGCAACGGCGTCGACTGGTTCCGGTCGATGGGCACCGAACGCTCGCCGGGCTTCACCCTATACTCCCTGTCCGGGCACGTCACCAACCCCGGCCAGTACGAAGCCGGGCTCGGCGTCACCCTGCGCGAACTCCTCGACCGTGCGGGCGGCATCCGCGCCGGTCACGAACTCAAGTTCTGGACACCGGGCGGATCGTCGACGCCGATGTTCACGCCCGCACACCTCGACGTGCCCCTCGACTACGAGGGTGTCGGCGCGGCCGGGTCGATGCTCGGCACCAAGGCCGTCCAGCTCTTCGACGAGACGACGTGCGTGGTCCGCGCCGTGCTGCGGTGGACGGAGTTCTACAAGCACGAGTCGTGCGGCAAGTGCACACCGTGCCGTGAGGGAACGTACTGGCTGGTCCAGATCCTGCAACGCATCGAGGAGGGCGACGCCACCGAGGCCGACCTCGATCTGCTGACGTCCACCACGAACACGGTCGTCGGCAAGAGCTTCTGCGCGCTCGGCGACGGCGCGGGCAGTCCGATCGCGTCGTCGTTGCAGCATTTCCGCGACGAGTACCTCGCGCATCTGAACGGCCGGGGATGCCCGTTCGACCCGGCCCGCTCAACGGTGTTCGGACAGGAGGCCCACTGATGTCGGACGATCAGGTCACTCTCACCATCGACGACGTCGAGGTGACCGTCCCCACAGGCACGCTCGTGATCCGGGCCGCGGAGACGATCGGCGTCGACATCCCCCGATTCTGCGATCACCCGCTGCTCGACCCGGTCGGCGCGTGCCGCCAGTGCGTCGTCGAGATCGAGGGCATGCGCAAGCCGATGGCGTCGTGCACCACGACGGTCAGCGACGGCATGGTGGTGCACACCCAGCACTCGTCGGACGACGCCGCGACGGCGCAGTCGGGTGTGATGGAGCTGTTGCTCATCAATCACCCGCTCGACTGCCCGACGTGCGACAAGGGCGGCGAGTGCCCGCTGCAGAATCAGGCGATGTCGGCCGGCCGCACCGAGTCGCGGTTCGCGGGCGTCAAGCGCACCTACACCAAACCGGTGCCGCTGTCGTCGGAGGTCCTGCTCGACCGCGAACGCTGCGTCCTCTGCGCCCGCTGCACGCGGTTCGCCGATCAGGTGGCGGGCGATCCGCTCATCGCGCTGTCCGATCGGGGCGCGCTGCAACAGGTCAGCGCCTATTCCCAGGACCCGTTCGATTCGTACTTCTCCGGGAACACCGTGCAGATCTGCCCGGTCGGCGCGCTCACCGGCGCGGCCTACCGGTTCCGGGCTCGTCCGTTCGACCTGGCGTCGTCGCCGAGCGTCTGCGAGCACTGCGCCTCGGGATGCGAACAACGCACCGATCATCGCCGCGGCAAGGTGCTGCGGCGCCTCGCGGGCGACGATCCCGAAGTCAACGAGGAATGGAACTGCGACAAGGGTCGGTGGGCGTTCACGTACGCCCGCCAACCAGACCGGATCACGTCCCCGCTGGTCAGGGGCGACGACGGCCTCCTGCACCCGGCGTCCTGGACGCATGCGCTGTACGCGGCCGCGGAAGGGCTCGCGGCGTGCGGACCGCGTACCGGCGTGCTGCTCGGCGGACGTTGCACCGTCGAAGACGCCTACGCGTACGGCAAGTTCGCCCGCGCGGTGTTGGGGACCCCCGACGTCGACTTCCGCGCCCGAGCGCACTCCGCCGAGGAAGCGCAGTTCCTCGCCGCCCACGTCGCGGGCAGCGGGATCGGCGTCACCTACGACGACCTCGAAGCGGCCGCCGCGGTCGTCCTCGTCGGGTTCGAACCGGAGGAGGAGTCGCCTATCGTCTTCCTCCGCCTCCGCAAGGCGGTGCGCGCCGGGCTGCGCGTCCACACGGTGTCGTCGTGGCTCAGCCCGGGCACCGCCAAACTGTCGGCGACGCTGCACGCGTGCGTCCCGGGCCGGGAGGCGCAGGCCCTCTCCGGGCTCGGCGACCTGCTGGCGGAGCCCGGCACGGTGGTGATCGTCGGGGAACGTCTCGCGGCCAGCCCGGGTGCGCTCAGCGCCGCGGCTGCATCGGGCGCCCGGCTCGCCTGGATCCCCCGCCGTGCGGGCGAACGCGGCGCGCTCGACGTCGGAGCCGCACCCGGGCTGCTGCCCGCCGGTCGGCCCGTCCACTCGGACCGCGCCCGCGCCGAGATCGCCGATGTGTGGGGTGTGGAGGTGCCCGCCGAGACCGGGCGGTCCACCTCCCAGATCCTCGATGCGCTGACGTCCGGCGATCTCGACGGCCTGGTGATCGGCGGTGTCGAACTCGACGATCTGCCGGAGCCCGCACGGGCAGTCGACGCGCTGCGGGCCGCGCGATTCGTGGTCAGTCTCGAACAGCGCGCAAGCGACGCGACACGTCACGCCGACGTCGTCCTGCCGGTCGCGGCGGCGCCGGAGAAGTCCGGGACCTTCCTCGACTGGGAAGGGCGCCCGCGCCCGTTCACGACGGTGCTTCCGGTCGGTGTCGGCAGCGTCCCGCTGTCGGATCACCGGGTGCTGCACGCGTTGGCGGCCCAGATCGGCGTCGACCTGCGATGCGACAGCCCCGAGCAGATCCATCGCGAGTTCGGTCGTATCGGCCCGTGGCGCGGCGAGCGGCACACGTTCGCCCCGACGCCGTCGAGCACCCCAGCGGAGATCGGTCCGGGCCGGGCCGTCCTCGCATCGTGGCGCATGCTGCTCGACCTCGGACGCATGCAAGACGGTGAACCCCACCTCGCCGGCACCGCTCGTACTCCGGTCGCGAGGGTGTCGGCCGCGGCCGCCGCGTCCATTGGCGTCGCCGACGGTGAACCGCTGACCGTGTCGGCCGGTGGCGGAGCCGTCACCCTGCCCCTGACCGTCACGGACATGCCAGACGACGTGGTGTGGTTGCCGATGAACTCGCCCGACTCGCGCCTGTACCCGATGCTCGGCGCGGCGCCCGGCGACGTCGTCGAGATCGGAGCCGGGCGATGACGACCTTTCCGACGCTGGACGACTTCGGCACCGACGTCTGGTGGCTGATTCTCGCGAAGTCGCTCGGCATCTTCGTGTTCCTCGTTCTGACGGTGCTCGTCGGGATCCTCGCCGAACGCAAGATCATGGCCCGCATGCAGACGCGCCTCGGCCCGAACCGCGTCGGCCCCGGCGGCCTGCTGCAGAGCCTGGCCGACGGTGTGAAACTCGCGCTCAAGGAGGGTCTGACCCCGGCGGGCGTCGACAAGGTGATCTATCTGCTCGCCCCGATCATCTCGGTGGTTCCCGCGATCACCGCGTTCGCCGTCATCCCGATGGGGCCGCAGGTGTCGGTGTTCGGACACAGCACGCCGCTTCAGCTGACCGATCTGCCGGTCGGTGTCCTGTTCGTCCTGGCCGTCACCTCGATCGGCGTGTACGGGATCATCCTCGCGGGATGGGCGTCGGGATCGACGTATCCGCTGCTCGGTGGCCTCCGGTCGACGGCCCAGGTGATCTCGTACGAGATCGCGATGGGACTCTCGTTCGCCGCCGTGTTCCTGCTGTCGTCGACGATGTCGACGTCGGAGATCGTCGGCGGGCAACGGCACCACTGGTACGTGCTGCTGCTGTTGCCGTCGTTCGTCATCTACCTGATCTCGATGGTCGGCGAGACCAACCGGGCGCCGTTCGACCTCCCCGAGGCCGAGGGCGAACTCGTCGGCGGCTTCCACACCGAGTACAGCTCACTGAAGTTCGCGATGTTCATGCTCGCCGAGTACGTCAACATGGCGACGGTGTCGGCGCTGGCGACGACGCTGTTCCTCGGCGGCTGGCAGGCGCCGTGGCCGATCTCGATCTGGGACGGAGCCAACTCGGGTTGGCTGCCGCTGGTGTGGTTCACGATCAAGATGTGGATCTTCCTGTTCGGATTCATCTGGCTGCGGACCGCGCTCCCGCGCCTGCGCTACGACCAGTTCATGAATCTCGGCTGGAAGGTGCTGATCCCGATCGCCCTCGCCTGGGTGATGGTGGTCGGCGTCATCACGCAGGCCACGCGCGACGCGTCGGAGCGGACGTCGTCGGTGGTCCTTGCCGCCGCGGGCGTCACCGTGACCGCACTCCTCCTCTACGCGATCGCCCGCCTCGCCGGCACCTCCTCCGGTTCTTCGAGCGCAGTCGAGAAGCCTTCAGTCGAGAAGCCCGTATTCGATCCGATGGCGGGCGGCTTCCCGGTCCCGCCGCTTCCGGGGCAGACGATGCCCGACAGTGCACCAGCGCTCGAGAAGAAAGGGGTCTGACGATGCCTGACAGCTTGAAGCCGATCGCCGGTTTCGGCGGGACATTCGCGTCGATGTTCCGCACGCCGATCACCGAACAGTATCCGGAGGAACGCAGGCCGTCGTTGCCGCGGACGCACGGACGTCACCAGTTGAATCGGTACGAGGACGGCCTGGAGAAGTGCATCGGCTGCGAACTGTGTGCGTGGGCGTGTCCGGCGGACGCGATTTTCGTCGAGGGCGCCGACAACACGGACGACGAGCGGTTCTCACCCGGCGAACGCTACGGCCGCGTCTACCAGATCAACTACCTGCGCTGCATCGGCTGCGGCCTATGTGTGGAGGCCTGTCCGACGCGCGCGTTGACGATGACCGGCGACTACGAGATCGTCGGGACCAGCCGCGAATCGATGATCTACGAGAAGGACAAGCTGCTCGCGCCGCTGGACGAGGAGATGACCGCCCCGCCGCACGCGATGGCCGAGGGCTCGCGGCCGGAGAACTACTACCGCGGCGACATCGGACCGGACGGTCTGCGATGACCGCCGCGGGGCCGCTTCTGGAGACGTCAGGCGCCGAAGCCGTCACGTTCTGGGTGCTCGCGGTGATCGTCGTGATCGGCGCGCTCGGCGTCGTCCTGTCGCCGAAGGCCGTCTACTCCGCGGTGTTCCTGGCGATGACGATGATCATCCTCGCGGTCTTCTACGTGATGCAGGGCGCGCTGTTCCTCGGCGTGGTGCAGGTCGTGGTGTACACCGGCGCGGTGATGATGCTGTTCCTTTTCGTACTGATGTTGATCGGCGTCGATTCGGCCGACTCCCTGGTGGAGGCGGTGCGGGGACAGCGGGTGATCGCGGTCGGGTTGGCGACCGGCTTCGGCGTTCTCCTCGTCGCGGCGATCGGCACGGCGTCGATCTCACCGTTCGTCGGCGCGCCCGACGAAACGGGCAACGACGCGGTCCGCGCCCTCGCCGAACTGATCTTCGTGCGGTACCTGTGGGCGTTCGAACTGACGGGCGCCCTGCTCATCACCGCGACCCTCGGCGCGATGGTGCTGGCGCATCGTCGTCCGACGGAACCCGTCAAGGGGCAGCGCGAGCGGTCGATCGAACGCTTCAAGAACGGCGGCCACGTGACGCCGCTCCCCGCACCGGGCGTCTACGCCCGCCACAACGCCGTCGACATGCCCGGCCGCACACCCGACGGCTCCCCGGCTCTCCTCTCCGTGAACCGCAACTTGACTCCCCGACTCCCAGAGAGCGGCCTCGCGTCCGCCTCTCTCCCCGAGCGCAGTCCGACCTCTCGGCTCCCCGAGCGCGGTCGAGGGGTGGACGCACCGTGAACCCGGCGAACTATCTCTATCTGTCGGCGATCCTCTTCGCGATCGGCGCGTCGGGAGTGCTGTTGCGGCGCAACGCGATCGTCGTGTTCATGTGCGTGGAGTTGATGCTGAACGCCGCCAACCTGGCGTTCGTGACGTTCGCCCGCATGCAGGGCAGCCTCGACGGCCAGGTGATCGCGTTCTTCACGATGGTCGTCGCGGCTGCCGAAGTGGTGATCGGTTTGGCGATCATCATGACGATCTTCCGTACCCGGCGTTCGGCGAACGTCGACGACGCGAACCTGTTGAGGAGGTGACGGGCGTGACGCAGTTGTGGTTGATTCCCGCACTCCCGGCGTTCGGCGCCGCGCTCCTCCTGCTGCTCGGTCGACGCTCGGACGCGTGGGGACATCTCCTCGCAACCGCGCTGGCTGCGGCGTCGGCCTTGGTGGCGGTGATCGCGTGGATCTCGATGATCGGCCGCGACACCGGCGATCGGACGATCACGCAGGCGTTGTACTCGTGGGTTCCCGTCGGTGAGTTGCACGTCGACTTCGGGCTCCGACTCGATCAACTGTCGATGTGCTTCGTGCTGTTGATCACCGTGGTCGGCGCACTGATCCACGTGTACTCGATCGGCTACATGGCGCACGATCCGAACCGTCGACGCTTCTTCGCCTACCTGAACCTGTTCGTCGCGGCGATGCTCGTGCTCGTCCTGGCGAACAACTATCTGGGCCTCTACCTGGGCTGGGAGGGCGTGGGCGTCGCATCGTACCTGCTGATCGGGTTCTGGCAGCACAAGCCGTCGGCGGCGACCGCCGCGAAGAAGGCGTTCGTGATGAACCGGGTCGGCGACATGGGCCTGGCGATCGCGATGATGATCATGTTCGCAGGCTTCGGCTCGGTCGACTTCGACGCCGTCTTCGTGGGGGCGCCCGGCGCGAGCGAGGCAGCCGTGACGGGCATCGGCTTCATGCTGCTGCTCGCCGCATGCGGCAAATCGGCGCAGGTCCCGCTGCAGGCGTGGCTGGGCGATGCGATGGAGGGCCCGACACCGGTGTCGGCGCTCATCCACGCGGCGACGATGGTCACGGCGGGCGTCTACCTGATCACGAGATCGGGTCCGGTCTTCGACCTCGCGCCGAACGCGCAGACAGCGGTCACGGTCGTCGGCGCGGTAACGCTGCTGTTCGGCGCGATCATCGGCTGCGCGAAGGACGACATCAAGAAGGCGCTCGCCGCGTCGACGATGAGCCAGATCGGCTACATGATCCTCGCCGTGGGCCTGGGGCCTGCCGGATACGCGGTAGCCATCCTCCATCTGCTCACGCACGGCTTCTTCAAGGCCGGACTGTTCCTCGGCGCCGGTTCGGTGATGCACGCGATGAACGACGAGACCGACATGCGGCGTTTCGGCGGACTCCGCACGGCGATGCCGATCACGTTCGTGACGTTCGGACTCGGCTACCTGGCGATCATCGGTGTCCCGCCGTTCTCCGGCTTCTTCTCCAAGGACGGCATCATCGAGGCCGCCCTCGGCGAGGGCGGGGTGCGCGGCTGGCTCCTCGGCGGGGCGGCGGTGCTCGGCGCCGCGATCACCGCGTTCTACATGACGCGCGTGATGGTGATGACGTTCTTCGGGCCGCGACGGTGGGCGGACGACGCCCACCCGCACGAGGCCCCGACGTCGATGACGGCTCCGATGATCGTCCTCGCGATCGGATCGGTCGGCGCGGGCGCCCTCCTCGCGATCGGCGGGACGTTGACCGACTGGCTGACTCCCGTCGTCGGCGAGGCGCCCGAGCACGACGGCCCGCTGCCCGGATGGGCGGTGACCACCGTGGTCCTGGTGTGCGTCGCCGCGGGCGTCGCGGTGGCGTGGGCGAAGTACGGACGGCAGTCGGTGCCGGAGACGGCGCCCGACGACGTGTCCGCGCTGACCGTCGCGGCCCGCGCGGACCTGTACGGCGACGCGTTCAACGAGCGGATGATCGCCGGACCGGGGGCGCTGGCGACGGCGGGGCTCGTCGCCGTCGAGGACCACGGGCTCGCAGCGGTTCCGACGCGCATCGGAGCCGCGGTCACCGGGACGTCGACGCTGGCCCGACGCGCCCAGAACGGCTACGTCCGTTCGTACGCCCTGTCGATCCTGGCCGGAACCGTGGTGATCGCCGCGCTGACGATGGTGGTGAACGTCCTATGACGATGCCGTGGCTCACCGTGCTCTGGCTGCTCCCCGCGGTCGCGTCCGCCGTGGTCATGTTCCTGCCCGCCGAACGCGCGCACAACGCCAAGGTGATCGGCATCGGCGCGTCGTTGCTGGTCCTGGCCTGGTCGGTGGTCCTCGCCGTCCGCTTCGACACCGGCGGCGGACGCTTCCAGATGACCGAGGACCTCAGTTGGATCCCGCAGTTCGGCGCCCGCTACTCGCTCGGGTTGGACGGCGTCGGCCTGGCCCTCATCCTCCTGACCACCGTGCTCACTCCCCTGCTCCTGCTCGCCGGGTGGCGGGACGCGGACGGCGGCGATCGGCGCGGCAAGAGTGTCCACATCTACGTCGCGTTGCTGTTGGCCGTCGAGGCGATGGTGTTGATGAGCTTCGTCGCGACCGATGTGCTGCTGTTCTACATCTTCTTCGAGGCGATGCTGATCCCGATGTACTTCCTGATCGGCGGTTTCGGGCCGGAAGGGCCGGGGGCGGCGCCGGAACGTTCGCGCGCCGCCGTGCGGTTCCTGCTGTACAACCTGTTCGGCGGCCTGATCATGCTGGCCGCGGTGATCGGGTTGTACGCGGTGGCGGGCCAGTTCAGTCTGGAGTCGATCTCGCGGTCGATGGCCGACGGGACGCTCGACATGTCCCCGACCACGCAGAATCTGCTGTTCGGCGGTTTCGTGTTCGCGTTCGCCGTCAAGGCTCCCGTCTGGCCGCTGCACACGTGGCTGCCCGACGCCGCCGTCTCCACCACGCCGGCCGCCGCGGTGATGATGATGGCGGTGATGGACAAGGTCGGCACGTTCGCGATGCTCCGGTTCTGCCTCGGTCTGTTCCCCGACGCGTCGGAGACGTTCGCACCGGTCCTGTGCACGTTCGCGGTGATCAGCATCGTGTACGGCGCGGTGATGGCGATCGGCCAGCGCGACGTGATGCGGCTGATCGCGTACACGTCGATCTCGCACTTCGGGTTCATCGTGCTCGGCGTCTTCGCGCTCACCGATCAGGGACAGACCGGATCCACGCTGTACATGGTGAACCACGGCGTCTCGACGGCCGCGCTGTTCCTGGTGGCCGGGTTCCTGGTCTCGCGTCGCGGCAGTTCACTGATCAGCGACTTCGGCGGCGTCCAACGCCTGGCGCCGGTGTTGGCCGGAACATTTCTGATCGCGGGCCTCGCGACCCTGTCGTTGCCCGGCCTCGGCCCGTTCATCAGTGAGTTCCTGGTGCTGATCGGAACGTTCGTCCGGTATCCCGCCGCGGCCGTCGTCGCGTCGATCGCCCTGGTCTTGTCGGCCGTGTACATCCTGTGGACGTACCAGCGGATGATGGGCGGCCCCCCACCGGACGACCCGGACGGTCGCGTCACCGACCTCGGGGTCCGCGAGAAGCTCGTGCTGGCACCGCTGATCGTCGCGCTGTTCGTCCTCGGCTTCTTCCCGCGGATCATCCTCGACTTCGTCGACCCGGCGACCGCACCCGACACGTCCACCACCGCCGTCCAGGGAGGCGACCGATGACGACCCCGTCGATCGACTACTTCCGGCTGTCACCGATGCTCATCGTCTTCGGCGTCGCCGTGGTGAGTGTGCTCGTCGAGGCGTTCGTCCGGCCCGGCGCGCGATACCGCGTGCAACTGTCGCTCTCGTGTGCCGGCATCGTCGCCGCGATGGTCGCGCTCGGCTTCGTCGCGAACGCGGCGTCGGGCGACTCCCCCGAGACGAGGACGTTGATGTCCGGCGCGGTGCTGATCGACGGTCCCGGCCTGTTCGTGCAGGCCGTGGTGCTCGTGGTCTCGTTGGGCGCGGTGGCGTTCATGGGCGAACGACGCCTCGATCGAGTATGGGCGTCGACCGAGGTCAGGACCGCGGCGGGCAAGCCGGTCGCGGTCGGCGGCCCCGGCGAATCCGGTACGGCCGACGACGACCTGGTCGCCGACGCGTTCACTCCGTCGGGCGCGACGGTTCCCGGCACCGCCGACGAGCTCGCCGCGGGCCGCGCGGGTTTCCTGACCACCGAGGTGTATCCGTTGACGCTGTTCGCGGTCGGCGGCATGATGCTGTTCGGCTCGTGCGGCGACCTGCTGACGATGTTCATCGCACTCGAGGTGCTGTCGCTGCCGCTGTACGTGCTGTGCGGACTGGCGCGGCGTCGTCGCCTGCTGTCGCAGGAGGCTTCGCTCAAGTACTTCCTGCTCGGCGCTTTCGCGTCGGCCATCTTCCTGTTCGGGACGGCGTTCGCGTACGGGGCGAGCGCCTCGCTGTCGTTGCGCGACCTCGGGGAATCGCTCGAGACGGCCGACGACCGCACGTTCGCGGTGATCGCACTGACACTCATCACCGTCGGACTGCTGTTCAAGGTGGGTGCGGTCCCGTTCGGGTCGTGGGTGCCCGACGTCTACCAGGGGGCCCCGACCCCGGTCACCTCATTGATGGCGTCGGCGACGAAGGCCGCCGCATTCGGCGCGCTGCTCCGCGCGCTGCACGTCGGGTTCCCGCAGCTCGCCGACACCGCCCGTCCCGCGTTGTGGACCATCGCGATCGCGACGATGGTGATCGCCACTGTCATGGCCGTCACCCAGGGCGACCTCAAGCGCATGCTGGCGTATTCATCGGTCAGTCACGTCGGTTTCGCGCTCGTCGGAGCCGTCACCCTGTCGCGGGACGCCCTGTCCGGGACGCTCTTCTACATCGCCGTGTACGCGGTGTCGGCGTTCGGCGCGTTCGCACTGCTCAGCGTGGTGCGCGATGCCACCGGCCGCGAGGAGACCGACCTGCGTGCCTGGGCCGGACTGGGTCGGCAGCACCCGTTGGTCGGCACGATGATGTCGGTACTGCTGCTGTCGTTCGCGGGCATCCCGCTGACCGGCGGCTTCATCGGCAAGTTCGCCGTCTTCTCCGCCGCGGGCGAGGCGGGCGCGTGGCCGCTCGTGATCGTCGGCGTCGTGTGCAGTGCGATCGCCGCGTACTTCTACGTCAGGGTGATCGTCGCGATGTTCTTCGCCGACCCGCCCGCGGACACCCCGGCCGTCGTCGAGCCGAGTCTGCTGACGACGGTCCCCATCGCGATCAGCGTCGGACTCACGGTGGCGCTCGGCGTGGTCCCCGGGTGGCTCCTCGAGGTCGCCCACGACGTCGCCGTCTTCCTGGGATAGACCCGGCGGTCGCGTCAGTCGATCGCCACGTAGGCCTCGGGCCCGCCCGCGTAGACCGCCACACGGAGCATGCCGCCCGGTCCCCTCGGCCGATCGAACGCGACGTTGCCCGTTGTCGATTCCCCGTACGCCAACATCCGCGACGTGTCGAGCCGTGGCTCGAACACACGGCTCAGGTAGCCGCCGGCCGCACGCACCGCGTCCGAACCGCCGCCGATGTAGTCGATGTCGATGAGGTCCGGTCGGTTCGGGTCGCGATAGGTGTTGGTGATCGTCACATTCGCCGACGACCACACCGTGTCCCGAGGCAGCGAGTTGATCGAGCCCGCGACCACCGGTGTGAAGCTGTTGATCACCACGTTCCACCCTCGCAGCGAGATCGTCGCACCGATGGCGGCCGGATCGTCCTTCGTACCCGCCCCGGCCACGACGACGCCGTCCTGGGTCACCGTCGGTTCGGGCGGATGATGGCCGAACATGGCGTCTTCGATGTCGCGCAGGACGCCGTTCAGGACCACCGATGCGACGATCAGCCCGACGACCGACACCACGACGGCCGCGACCGATGCGCGCTTCGACGCGCTCTTGCGGCACATGCCGACGATGCCGAGGACGAGGGCGATCGGAAGGAAGAGCCAGCCGAGGACCTCGATCAGGTGTCCGGGGATCGCTCCGAACACGAGGCCGACGATCGCCAGGAGGAGCGCGAACCCGCCGATCGACGTGCGGTCCTCCATCGAGGCCTCCCCATTCGAATCGGATACATCAGACGATCTCGTCGATCAGCGTAATCAACACCCGGTCCTGGTCATCCGTTCGTCCGACGGTCGGAAGGGTCGCAGCGATCCGTGGATTGGCGTCCCGCCTGTCACCCGGCGGAAACGCCGAGTTCCGCCGCGATCGCCGCGATGTCGACGGCGAGCGAGCGGTCGGCATCGGTGATGGTGTTCCCGGAGTCGTGGGTAATCAGCGTCAATCGGACCGTCGAGTACCGCAGGTCGATATCGGGGTGATGGTTTGCGGCCTCCGCCGCGGCGACGATTCGCTCGACGAAGGCGAGGCCGCGCACCATGCTCCCCGGTCGGAACTCCGCGACCAGGCCCGCCCTGGTGACACGCCAGGGAGCACCGGGCGATTCACCGAGGTCGGGAGTCGTCCACCCGTCGATCGGGCACCGGTCCCCGTTGTCGAGATCGCCGACCACCCACCCGTGGAACGCCATGCACGCGCCATCGCTATCGCCGAGCGATGACTCGGCGACGATCTCACCGTCGGTGCTGCGTTCGAGCCGTCCGACCACGTCGACCACGAGCGAATACCCATGTCCGGCAAGCGGTTCGACGACACCGTCAGCGAGCATGAACAGGGGGTACGCGGCCGCGTCGGGCAGATGCCGCAGCACCTGCACACCGATGGCGTTCGCCATCCAGAAGCGCCGGGAGCTCAGGTCGGCGGGAAGTTCGGAGAGGGAGACATGCTCGAACATCGCCATGGCTCCATTGTGCGCCGGGCCGACCACCTCAGCGAGTGACTCACTCCGAAAAGTCGCAGTGCGTCGCGGAGTACTTCTGAATCGCGATCTGCCGCGGGTCCTTGATCATCGCGACGGCCTGCGACGGATCCTTGATCGCGTCCTTGTACCACTGCATCTGCGACGAGATCTCGGCCGGTGCGACATCGGCGACATGCGCCCACGCGTCGTACATGGCTTGTTCGGTCTGCTTGTCGTCGACGTTCGCCAATGCGGTCGTGGTGGCGGCCTTCGCGTCTTTGACGGCCGAGCAGTACGTGCTGCCACCCGACGCGGACGTCGCGGAGTCCGTCGAACCGGAACAGGCGGCGGTGAGCGGCAGGGCCGCAGCGCATGCGACAGCCCCGATCGATCGGACCAATGCGGTGCGGGCGAGCGACATAGTGGAATCCTCCTGGCTAGGCGTCAACATCGATTGTCCGATCCGCGGACTGGAGTCGGTCGAGTAGTCGACTACTCGACGCGGCCCGATCGACCGGACAGTCGATGTCGGGGTGATGGTTCGCCGCTCGTCACCATCAGTCCTTCTCGACCATCGTGAGCAGTTCGCCGTGGACCACCAGAAGTCGTTCCCGTGCGCGGTGCACCCCGCGGGCGGTCGCGTAGTCGAGATCGGACGCCGCGTCCTCGAGGTGCCGGGCCAACGCGTCGGCCATGTCGCCGACGGGGTCGACATACTTGGCCGCGTACGTCGCGGCCTTCCGCTCGTCCGACAGGTGCTTCAACGACCCGGCGTTGTCGACGAGGTCGGACGACTTCACCACCGCCGACAGCAGATCCGGGGCGACCTCGTCGGCCAGGTGCGCACGGTATCGGGCGCGGCGGACCCGCGTGGTCGCATCGGGATCGGCAGGCGGATTCGTGAGACGTCGTACGGCGTCGGCGACTCGCGGACCGAAACGCAGGGCGATGGCGTCGTGCGGGCGCGTCGACGCGGGCAGTTCGAGCCAGTCGACGAGTCGCCCGGGTGAGTCTTCGGCGACGTCGTGCAGGAGCGCCACTTCGACGACGGTTCGCTGACCCGCGTCGTCGGACGCGAACACGCCCCACCGGAGGAGCCGGAGAGCGATCCGGATCGGGTGGATGATGTACGGGTCCTGGTGCACGGCGCGGGCGCGGATGGTGGTGCGCAGCTGGCCGTCGTGGGCGTAGGCGGCGAGTCGGAGCGCATCGGAGCAGGCGGGCATCGCGGTGAGCAACGCCGCGGTCAGTTCGACGACGTTCTGATGCTTGAGTTCTGTCTGCATGGCCCACTTCCTCGTCTCGCCTCGACTGTAGCGCCGGGGTCGGACAACGCCGGGCGAGACCGTCAGCGCGAGAAGACGTAGGTGTCGTTGACGAAGCCGCTCGCGGAGCCGGAGAACGCCACGCCCGATGCGGTCGACCGTCCGAGCAGACGATGCAGCAACGTGCCCGTCGGCACCGTGACCGAGCCGACGCCCGCGGCTGGAGTCCCGATCCGCAGGTTCGAGTTGGTCGTGACGACAAATCTCCCGTCCCGATTCTTCGCCCACAACTGGTAGACGACGCCGGGGTTCGGCACCGTCACCCCGTCCGGCAACAGGTACGGGCTGACCTGTGCGCGGGCTTTCGTCGGGGCGAGTCGACCGCCGGCCGACGCGGTCATCACCCGCGGCACCGGCCCCGACGAACCGCGATCGAGAGAGATCTCCGTCAGTTCCGTCGGATAGCCCGCATCGGCCTTCACCGACGACAGGAGCCGGTTCGTGTCGAGCTGGGACAGCATCACGATGTTCTCGGTGACAAGATCCGGCAGCTGCCGGGACTCGATCCTGCGCGGCGGTGTCACCGATACCGCGGCCTCCGACAGTCGGAACGCTCCGATCCGCGTGCCGTCGACGGTGGCGCCCGCGCATTGCGACGTCTCGACGAGCAACGTCGGACTCGCGGACACCCGGAAGCCCTTCGGCACCACCGCCTGCGCACGCGCCGCCTGAGCGGGCGTCAGGCTGATCGTCACCCCGAGATTCGTGCAGTCGTGCGAGACGACGGTGGCGATCCTCGTCGCCCGCGGAGCGGCCTCTGCCGCGCCGGGGACGACGCCGCACGTGATCGCTACCGCCGCAATCACACTGAGAACGGAACGACGTGACATGAGGCACCTCCGAATCGGGCGGAATCTATTCGCCGAACCCTACGACAGCCGTTCACGATCGCCTGAACCGAAACGCCCGGTCGGCACGGAATGTCCCAGAGTACAAACCATATCGCCAGGCGCAGAGGAGACCTGACCTACTCCTCCCGAGCCCCGATGAGAGCTTCGGAGATCACATCGGTGGCGCGGCGGAGTGCCGGAACCGCACGCTTCAGCAGATCCGCGTCCATGCGGGACGCGGGGCCGGAGATGCCGATCGCCATCGGTGTGGGCGCACCGGGAACCGCCATCGCGATGCAGCGGACGCCGAGTTCTTGTTCCTGCTCGTCGACGGCGTAGCCGTCGGCCCGGACCTTCTCGACGCCCGCAAAGACTGCGGAGAGGGTCGTCGCGCTGTGTTCCGTGGCGGCCGGGAGGCCGGCTTGGGTCACGAGTTTGAGGATGCGGGCGTCGTCGAGGACGGAGAGGACCGCCTTGCCTACTCCCGAGTTGTGGAGGTTGACGCGGCGCCCGATCTCATTGTTGGTCCGCATGCTGTGCAGCGACGGGACCTGACCGGTGTAGATCACCATGTCGCCGTCGAGGACGGCGAGGCTCGCGGTCTCGGACAGTTCGTCGACGAGCGATTGGAGGACGGGACCGGCGACCGCGCCGAGTTGTCGGTTGGCGACCTCGCCGAGACGGATGAGCCGCGGACCGAGGGAGTATCGGCGATTCGGCAGTTGCCGCACGTAACCGATGCCGACGAGCGTCCGCAGCAGGCGATGGATCGTGGGTGGAGGCAGCGGCGACTCGGCCGACAGCTCGGTCAGCGAGCACTCTCCCCCGGCACGACCGATCAGTTCCATGAGTTCGAAGGCGCGCTCGACGGACTGGACGCCACCCGACTTGTTCTCCGGCATACGGTCAATTCAACACCTCCACAATATCTTCCGCAATACGGAATCGGTCATGCGTCGAGTGTCGGTCGACTTGTTGTGCATTCCGCACTCCTCCAATAAACTCCACATTGTGGAATTTTGATTCCGAAGGCCACACCCGATCGAGAGGACGCCCGTGCCACGACACCTCGACGACCCAGCGCTCGACAGCGCGGTGCTCGACAACGCAGTGCTCGCCGACGTCGACCGTCGTCTCGCCGACGCCGACGACGCGCTGAAGCGCCGCTACCCGGGCGACGACGGTCGACGCCAGCCCGTCCACACCGTCTACCTCCCCGGCGATCGCTACACGTCCACGATGCCGCAGGAATGGGGCGCCGCGGCCCTCGACGCGGCACGCTCCGCGGGCGGCCTCGACGCCGTCGCCGCGCTCGTCGGCGCCACCGACACCGACCGTCTCGCCGAGCTCGTCGAGCACAAGCTGACCACCGAGCCGATCGAAGACCTGCGCATCGACTTCGAGGACGGCTACGGCGACCGCGGAGACGCGACCGAGGACGCCGACGTCATCGAGGCCGTCGCCCGACTGCGGGCCGCCCTGGACGCGGGCACGTCCACACCGTTCGTCGGCACCAGGTTCAAATGCTTCGAAGCTCCGACCCGTCGACGCGGCCTCCGCACCCTCGACCTGTTCGTCGGCGGACTCGTCGAATCCGGCGGACTCCCCGACGGCCTCGTCCTGACGCTGCCGAAGGTGACGTCCGTGGACCAGGTCGAGGCGATGGTCTACGTCGCCGAGATCCTCGAATCCGAGCACAACCTGCCCGACCATCGCATCGGCTTCGAAGTGCAGGTCGAGACGCCGCAGGCCATCCTCGGCTCCGACGGCGTCGCGCCCGTCGCCCGCATGATCCATGCCGGCCGCGGCCGCGTCACCTCCCTGCACTACGGCACCTACGACTACTCGGCGTCCCTCGGGATCGCGGCGGCCTACCAGTCGATGGAGCATCCCGTCGCCGACCACGCGAAGAACGTCATGCAGCTCGCCGTCGCCGGAACGGGCGTCCACATGTCGGACGGATCGACGAACATCCTCCCCATCGGCGACGCGGACACCGTCGCCGACGCCTGGCGACTGCATGCGCGACTTGTCCGCAGGCACCTCGAACGCGGCGTCTACCAGGGCTGGGACCTGCACCCGGCCCAGCTCGTCACACGATTCCTCGCGACGTACGCCTTCTACCGCGACGGCTTCGGCCCCGCCGCGGCTCGACTGCGCAACTACATGCACAGAGTCGACTCGACGATCCTCGACGAGCCCGCCACCGCACGCGCCCTCGCCAACGTGATCAACCGCGGCGTCACCTGCGGCGCCGTCACGGTCGACGAGGTCGAGACCGCGACCGATCTTCCGATGCCAACCATCCGCGACACCGCCCTGGGCCGCACGGCCGCAACCCCCACCAGGAGAGAACAGTGACCACAGCGTCGTACTACACACCCCGAGGCGGCCTGCCCCCGCAGACCGACCTGCTGACCGATCGCGCCATCGTCACCGAGGCGTACACGGTGATCCCCCGCGGCGTCCTCTCCGACATCGTCACCTCCGTCTTCCCGGAGTGGTCCGACACGCGCGCGTGGATCATCAACCGTCCCGTCGCTGGCGGCGCGACCACCTACTTCCAGGCCATCGTCGAGGTCGCGCCCGGCGGCGGAGCCGAGCGTCCCGAACCGCAGGCCGAGGTCGCGGGCTTCGTGTTCGTCACGTCCGGCGCACTCACCGTCGCAGCCGAAGGACGCACCGAGACGCTCTCCGAGGGGGGCTTCGGCTACCTGCCGGCGGGCACCGTGTGGTCGGCCCGCAACGACGGCGACGCACCGGCGACGTTCGTGTGGATCCGCAAGCGCTACGAACCGGCCGAAGGCCACACGCCGTCGGTCACATTCGGCAACGAGCGCGACATCGAGCCCACCGCGATGCCCGGCACCGACGGCAAGTGGCGCACCACCCGCATGCTCGATCCGCAGGACCTCGCCTACGACATGCACTGCAACATCGTCACGTTCGAGCCGGGAGCGTCGATCCCGTTCGCCGAGACCCACGTCATGGAGCACGGCCTCCTCATGCTCGAAGGCAAGGCCGTCTATCACCTCAACGGCGACTGGGTCGAGGTTCAGGAGGGCGACTTCCTGTCCCTGCGCGCCTTCTGCCCGCAGGCCTGCTACGCGGGCGGCCCGTCGAACTTCCGCTACCTGCTGTACAAGGACGTCAACCGCCAGATCACGCTCTGACCTGCAACAGAGCACCTCGACCCCGCCCCGGCACGCGATCCGTGCCGGGGCGGTTTCCATTTCTCGATTCTTCGGGTCCAGACGCGACGAAGCCGGGCACCTGGGAGGTGATGCCCGGCTTCGCCGTGTGGGGGTGCGTCAGGTCAGATCTGGAACGGCCAACCGATGACCTTCTTCTCGCGCGGCTGGGCGTAGGTGCGCACCTTGGACGTCGACAGCCCCATGCGGACGAGGCCTTCGGCCACGGTCACCGCGGAGCGGACACCGTCGACGATCGGCACACCCGTCGCCGCGCGGACCCGTTCCTCGAGCTCGGCCATGCCGCCGCAGCCGAGGACGATCACCTCGGCGTGATCGCGTTCGACGGCCTCGCGAGACTGCGCGACGATCGCCTCGACGGCCCGGTCCGGATCGGACTCGAGTTCCAGGACACCGAGCCCGGACGCGCGGACCGATGCGCAGCGCGCGTCGAGCCCGGCGAGTTTGAGGCGGTCCTCGATGAGCGGAACGGTGCGGTCGAGCGTGGTCACCACCGAGTACTTGTGCCCGAGGTACATGGCGGTGGACGCCGCGGCCTCGGTGATGTCGACGACGGGCACGTCCAGCAGTTCCTGCAGGCCCTCTCGACCGTGTTCGCCGTACCCGGCCTGGATGACGGCGTCGAACGCCTCGGGGTACGAGGTGATCGCATCCATCACGGCGATG
The DNA here is from genome assembly GCF_009932475.1 of Gordonia spumicola. Taxonomy (GTDB): domain Bacteria; phylum Actinomycetota; class Actinomycetes; order Mycobacteriales; family Mycobacteriaceae; genus Gordonia; species Gordonia spumicola. The sequence goes on along the minus strand of NZ_BJOV01000005.1, from coordinate 512,346 downwards.
GCCGCGAGGTAGCTCTCGAAGTTGCCCTCGCACGAGTCGGCGCCGAACCGCGGCGTGATGCCGACGATCTCGGTGCCCTCCGACGCGACCGCGCGCGCGGACTCGGCGATGGCATCGGTCATCGACTGAGTCGTGTTGACATTGGCGACGAGGATTCTCATGACTGCCTTCCGCTTCTAGTGGGTGCTGGCGATGGCGATCGGCTCGCCCGAGACGTCGCGGAACGGGCCCTTGCGGTCGGCCACGGCCAGGTAGACGAGCGCGCCGAGACCGGCGCCGATGAACCACGAGAACTCGGAGACCGATTCGAAGGCCGGGACGAACGCCAACAGGAGGGCGACGATGGCGGTCAGGACAAAAGCGGCGACCGCGCGCGGGTTCACGCCTTTGGCGTAGTGGTAGTCGCCGTTCTCGTCCATCGTGAACAGGTCGGGAACATTGATCTTGCCGCGACGCACCAGCCAGTAGTCGGCCATCACGATGCCGAACAACGGACCGAGGAGCGCACCGAGGCCTCCGAGGAAGTAGTTGATGACGTCGGGCGAGTTGTACAGGTTCCACGGCAGGATGATCAGGCCGATGACGGCCGACACGAGTGCGGCGCGCCGGAAGTTGAGGACCTTGGGGAACAGGTTGCTCAGCGCGTAGATCGGCGCGACGAAGTTCGCCATCAGGTTCACCGCGACGGTCAGGATGAGCAGTGCCAGGCACGCCATGACCAGCAGGAACGTGTTCGGGACGGTCTGGACGATGTCGGAGACCGACTCGATGACCTTGCCGTTGATCTTGAACTGTCCACCCGCGAGGACGACGACGATGCCGCCGAAGAGGAGCATGTTGAGCGGGATGCCGACGAAGTTGCCGCGCACGATCGAGCCCTTCGACTTCGCGTTGCGCGTGAAGTCGCAGAAGTTGAGCACGAAGGTTCCGTAAATGGCGACCCAGAGGCTGGCGCCGCCGATGATCTTCGACCACATGGCGCCACCGGTCAGGCTGTCGGGCGTGGTCCACGCGATCGACCAGTCGGCCTTGCTGAGCATCCAGACGGCCAGCGCGACCATGGTGATGAGGATCGTCGGACCGGCGAACGCCTCGTACTTGCGGATCATCTCCATGCCGTAGCTGACGATGATCACCTGGACGATCCAGAGGCCGACGAACGAGATCCAGCCGAGCGTCGACAGGCCGAGGACGTCGTTGGCGTCGAGCGTCGACGCCGACGGCGCCAGTGCCACGATCATGACGCGCAGCACGACCGACGCGAGGTAGGTCTGGATGCCGAACCAGGCGATGGCGACGACACCGCGGATCAAGGCCGGAACCTGTGCGCCGCGCACGCCGAACGAGATACGGCTCATCACGGGGAACGGAACGCCGGTCTTCTCCCCCATGAAGCCCGACAGGTTGAGCAGCAGGAACAGGAAGACTCCGCCGAGTCCGAGGGCCAGCAAGATCTGCCAGCCGCCCAGTCCGAGGGCGAACAGGCCGAGGGCGAAACCGTAGTTGCCGAGGCTGTGAACGTCGTTGGCCCACAGCGTGAAGATGCTGTACGCGCTCCAGCGTCGCCCTTCGCGTTTCGTGGGCGCCAGGTCGGCGTTGTACAGCTCCGGACTGGTGACGATTCCGGAGTCCTGGGTGGTCGACACCGCGGCCACCGACTCGGTCATCTCTGTGCTCATGGGAAGAACTTTCACGTTCGGGGCGGGCGTACTCACGACGTCCACCTGATTCCACTCTGCGGAACTAGTATTCCACAGATTCGATAAGTAACGCGTATGAACGCGTGCCCTGTCAAGCCCCGGGGCACCTTGACCCGTGTTCGGCGTCACATCTACCATTTTCCATTGTGTAGATTGGAAGTTCCACGATGAGGAACTTCTTCAGTTCGTTAAGGAGACGCCGCCCATGACCGACGACACCACGTCCCGCTTCGATCTTGTCGTCCGCGGCGAGCAGACGCTCACCACCGCGGGCATCGTCGCCCGAGAGATCGGCATCAAAGACGGACGCGTCGTAGCCATCGAACCGCTCGGCAGTGGCCTCGACGGCGCCGAGGTCGTCGAACTCAACGCCGATCAAGTGATGATCCCCGGCCTCGTCGACACGCACGTGCACGTCAACGAGCCGGGCCGCACCGAATGGGAGGGCTTCGACTCGGCGACCCGCGCCGCCGCTGCCGGCGGTGTCACGACGCTCATCGACATGCCCCTCAACTCCATCCCGCCGACAGTCAACGTCGACGCGCTCAACGCCAAGCGGGCGGCCGCGGCGGGCAAGACGCACATCGACGTCGGGTTCTGGGGCGGAGCGGTGCCCGGCAACAAGGGCGACCTGCGCGCACTGCACGACGAGGGCGTCTTCGGCTTCAAGTGCTTCCTGCTCCACTCGGGCGTCGACGAGTTCCCTCACCTCACCGCGGACGAGATGGAGGAGGACATGGCCGAGCTGGCCGGGTTCGACTCCCTGATGATCGTCCACGCGGAGGACTCCCGCGCGATCGATCACGCGCCGACGGCCGAAGGCAACCAGTACTCGCAGTTCCTCGCGTCACGCCCGCGCGGCGCCGAGAACGTAGCCATCGCCGAGGTCATCGAGCGCGCCCGTTGGACCGGCGCCCGCGCTCACGTGCTGCACCTGTCGTCGTCGGACGCGTTGCCGATGATCGCGTCGGCCCGTCGGGACGGCGTCAAGATCACCGTCGAGACGTGCCCGCACTACCTGACGCTCCTCGCCGAGGAGGTCCCGAACGGGGCGACCGCGTTCAAGTGCTGCCCGCCGATCCGCGAGGCGTCGAACCGCGAACTCCTGTGGCAGGGTCTCATGGACGGCACGATCGACTGCATCGTCTCCGATCACTCGCCGTCGACTGTCGACCTGAAGGACGTCGTGAACGGCGACTTCGGCGTCGCGTGGGGTGGCGTCGCCTCGCTTCAGCTCGGCCTGTCGCTGATCTGGACCGAGGCCCGCAAGCGCGGCATCCCGCTGACGCAGGTCCTCGAGTGGATGTCCGCCAAACCGGCCGCACTCGCCGGGCTGAACAACAAGGGCCGGATCGCCCTCGGCTACGACGCCGACTTCGCGATCTTCGAACCGGAGTCGGCTCAGGTGGTGGACGTGCACAAGCTGCACCACAAGAATCCGATCAGCCCGTACGACGGCCGCGCCCTGGCGGGCGTCGTCACGAGTACGTGGCTCCGCGGCCGCAAGATCGACTTCCAGACCGCACAGGGCCGCATGCTGCGCCGCGGCGACGTGTAGGTGCATCTCCTCCTTCTGTCACTCGGCGACGGAGCGCTCCCGCGCTTCGTCGCCGAGTGCGTTCCGCGGCCCGCCTCGCAGGTGCGCATCGGTCTACTCGGCGGCGTCGGCCGGGAGTTGTTGGAAGATCGTGGGTTCGCGACTGTCGATCGTTTCGAGTTCGACGACGTCGACGCCGTGTACCTCGGCGGGGGCAACACGTTCGCGATCCTCGCCGACCTGCGCGCCTCGGGTCGCGACATCGAGCTCGCCGACCGTGTGCGCGCCGGACTCCCCTACATCGGGTTGAGCGCCGGTTCGGTGATCGCCGGGCCCGACATCTCGCCCGCGAGCGTGCTGGACGACCCGACGCAGGCGCCCGACCTGCCCGACACCGCGGGCCTCGGCCTCATAGACGAGGTGATCGTCCCCCACGCCGGAGGCATGCTGCCCGCGTATCCGCCGTCGCTCATCGCCGAGACAATGCGATCGTTCGGCGATCGATACCCGCTGCTCCCACTCGACGACGATCAAGCCGTCGAAGTGCACGGATCGAACGTTCACGTCGTTCCGAGCGGGTGACGCCCAGACTCAGATGTCGTCGAACGACCCGCCACGACCCTTGCCGGAGGCGAAGCGTCCGGCTCCGCCGATGCCGTCCGCGGTGAGCGAGGTGAGACCGATCTCGAACTCGGCGGCCAGCGCGGCCCGTTCGTCGAGACTCCACTGATCTCTCGCCGAGCGTCGATCGCCGCGCATGCAGGTGGTCGGCATGCGCGCGATGTCGTGGGCGAGTTCCACCGCGACTGCGCGGGCGTCGCCGTCCGGCACCACCCTGTTGACCAGCCCGAACGACAGGGCTTCCGCCGCGTCGACGGGACGTCCGGTGAGGATCAGGTCCATCGCCCGACCGTGGCCGATGAGCCGCGGCAGCCGAACGGTTCCACCGTCGATCAGCGGGACTCCCCACCTGCGACAGAACACGCCCAGCGTCGCACTCTCCTCGGCGACGCGCAGATCGCACCAGATCGCCAACTCCAGCCCACCCGCGACCGCGTGGCCGTGGATCGCGGCGATCACCGGCTTGTCGAGGTCGAGGCGGGTGGGCCCCATCGGGCCGTCGCCGTCGCGGCTGAGCACGTTCGAACGTTCGGTCCCCACCCCCTTGAGGTCCGCTCCCGCGCAGAACGACGGCCCTTCGCCCGCGAGCACGGCTACTTTCGCGTCCGACTCCTCGAACTCGCGGAACGCGGCCACGAGGTCAGCGGCCATCGGGCCGTCGACGGCGTTGTGCCGGTCGCCGCGGTCCATGACGACGATCATGACGTCGCCGTCGCGGTCGACCCTGACGTCGGCCATCCCGATCAGGCTTCGGGACGCGGGTCGCTCGCGAAGACGACCATCCGCGTCGCGTCGTGGTAGCCGCCGTCGACCCAGAACTCCTCGCGCTGATGTCCCTCCACCTGGAAACCGCACTTGCGGTACACGTGGATCGCGCCCTCGTTCTCGTCGTCCACCTGCAGGTACACCTTGTGCAGGTTCAACGTCTTGAAGGCGTAGTCGAGGATGAGCGTCGTCGCGGTCTGCGCGTAGCCGTGTCCCTGACGCCCGGGCGCGACGATGATCTGGAACTCGCAGTTGCGGTGAGTCTCGCGGATGTCGACGAGTTCGACGATGCCGACTGCCTCCCCGTCGTCGTCGATGATGAACCGCCGCGCAGTCCGGTCCCCGCGCCTGGCCTCGAACTTCGTCTCGAAGTCGGTCCGGGTCACGTACGGTTCGACGAACCAGTACCGGACCACCTCCGGGTCGCTGAACAGCGAATGCAGGAACTCGACGTCGGTGACCTCTTGTGCGCGCAGGGTGACGGCCATGCCTGCCACCCTACCCACGCGTCTCGGCTCCGACGCGCTCCCAGAGATCGGTCGCCTCATCGACGTCCGACGGCATGGTGTCGCCGGACGTCAATGATTCGACCGATGTCAGGACCGCAACCGCCCATCCGGTGTCAGCGCCAGCCGAGAGCCGGTGCGACGTGCTCGAGGATCGAGGAGATGACGTGTGCGTTGTACTCGACGCCGAGCTGGTTCGGGACGGTGAGCAGGAGAGTGTCGGCCGCGGCGATCGCCTCGTCCTCCCGCAGCTGCTCGATCAGCTTGTCCGGTTCGTCGGCGTACGACCGACCGAATCTGGCTGTCGAGCCGTCGATGACGCCCACCTGGTCCTGGTTGTCGTCACGCCTGCCGAAGTACGCGCGGTCGCGGTCGTCGACGATCGCGAAGATGCTGCGGCTGACAGACACCCGCGGCTCGCGCTCGTGCCCCTGCACCTTCCACTCGTCGCGGAACCGTCGGATCTGCTCGGCCTGCAACTCGTGGAACGGGACGCCGGTGTCCTCGGTGAGGAGCGTGGAGCTCATCAGGTTGAGTCCCTGCTGCGCCGTCCATTCGGCAGTCGCGCGCGTGCCCGCACCCCACCAGACGCGCTCGCGCAGCCCGGGCGACTGCGGCTCGATGCCGAGCAGACCCGGCGGGTTCGGGAACATCGGACGCGGGTTGGGCTGCGCGAAACGGGCACCGTCGATGGCCTGCAGGAACACGCTCGTGTGCGTGCGAGCCATGTCGGCGTCGGTCTCACCCTCCCCCGGCTGGTAACCGAAGTAGCGGTAGCCGTCGATCACCTGCTCCGGCGAACCTCGCGAGACGCCGAGCTGCAGTCGGCCGCCCGCGATGAGGTCGGCCGCCCCGGCGTCCTCCGCCATGTACATGGGGTTCTCGTAGCGCATGTCGCGGTTGCAACACTCGCCTTATCGGTCGCTCTCGCCGCCTTGCATGCGGTCGCGCAACGCCTCATCGATCTGTGTTGCCGCCGGTGCGCCGGCGAAACCGTTCTCAGCCACATAGACACGGCACGCCAGTGAGTGAACGAGTGTTGTCGGGAACAGGTCGATGCCGTCGACGAGAATCGTAGGCGAGCCTCCGAACCCAGTGTTCGCCGCTTCGGCCTCGGTCCCGATCGTCACCAGCTCGACAGGCACGGCCCCGAGTCCGAGAGCGTCCAGCGCTGCCCGTGCGTTGGCTTCGGCGATTCCCGTGTTCGGGCAGTCGGCGATGTGCAGCAGTTCCACCTTCATGAAGCTTCTTCCGTTCGTTCACCCTCAGCTGTCGTGCGAGGGGTCTGCGTGAGGAGGTTCAGACATACCAGGCCGACACCGGCGACGACGAAGACGTCGGCGACGTTCCCGACGAACAGGTCGCCGTAGGCGAGGAAGTCCGTGACGTGCCCCTGCCCGAACGCGGGCGAGTTCACGAGCCGGTCGACGAGGTTGCCGACCGCGCCGCCGAGGACCAGCCCCAGCGCGACGCCCCACCGCGCCCCGCGCATCCGTGCGGCAAACACGACCACCGCCACGGCGGCGAGGAGGCCGCTGATCGTGAAGATCCAGGTGGCCCCGGAACCGATCGAGAACGCGGCTCCGGGGTTGTAGACCAGCGACAGCCCGAACAGGTCGCCGACCAGCGGGATCCGCTCGCCCTGGGTCAGCTGCGCCGCGGCGAGGACCTTCGAGCCTTGATCGATCGCCAGAGCGAGCGCCGCGACGACGAGGGCGACGACGAGCGCCTGCCTGCTCCTCGTGGATGCCCCGCCCGTCGACTCGACGACAACGGCGTCCTGCGCAGTCACGCGGCGCTCTTCCGGGTCCGGGCAGCCCGCAGGCCGTTGAGGATCACGACGACCTCGGCGATCTCGTGCACGAGCACCACGGCCGCGAGCCCCAGGACGCCGAAGAGGGCGAGCGGGAGCAGGGCGGTGATGATCAGCAGCGAAAGGATGATGTTCTGGTTGATGATGTGCCGTCCGCGGCGGGCGTGGTCGAACGCACGCGGCAGCAGGCGCAGGTCGTGGCCGGTGAACGCGACGTCGGCGGACTCAATCGCGGCATCCGAGCCGGTCGCGCCCATCGCGATGCCGATGTCGGCAGCGGCGAGGGCGGGAGCGTCGTTGATGCCGTCGCCGATCATCGCCACAGCCCCCTTCTCGCCGAGTTCTGCGATCGCGGCGGCCTTGTCCTCCGGGCGCAGCTCGGCACGCACGTCGCCGATCCCGGCTTGGGCGGCGAGGGCGCGGGCGGTGCGAGCATTGTCGCCGGTGAGCATGGTGACCCCGATGCCCTGTGCGGCGAGGGTGCGGACGACCTCGGGGACCTCGGGACGCAGCTCGTCGCGGACGCCAATCGCGGCGACCGGCGTGCCGTCGCGGTGCACGATCACGACCGTCATGCCCTGCTCCTCCAGCCCAGCAACCTGCTCGCCGAGCGTCCCGGCGTCGAGCCAGCGCGGGCTGCCGACCGTGATCCGCGCACCGTCGAGGGTTCCCTCGATGCCGTGCCCGGCCTGCTCGGTCACACCGTCAGCCGCGGGGGCCCCGGGGGCCGCGGCGGTGATCGCGGCCGCAAGGGGGTGGGTGCTGTGCTGCTCGAGCGCGGCGGCCCAGGCCAGCGCCTGCTTCTCGGTCACGCCCTCGGCGGTGAGGACGGCGGTGACGGCGGGCTCGTTGCGGGTCAGGGTGCCGGTCTTGTCGACGGCGACGTGGCGGATCACGCCGAACCGTTCGAACACGGCCCCGGACTTGATGATCACGCCGAACTTGCTCGCCGACCCGATCGCGGCCACCACGGTCAGCGGAACCGAGATCGCCAGCGCGCAGGGAGATGCCGCCACGAGCACGACGAGGGCGCGGGTGATCCACAGCTCCGGGTCGCCGAGCAGCGACCCGATGATCGCGACGAGGGCGGCGAGGATCAGCACGCCCGGGACGAGGGGCCGGGCGATGCGGTCGGCGAGGCGGGCGCGGTCGCCCTTCTCTGCCTGCGCCTTCTCCACCAGGTCGACGATCGTGGTCAGCGAGTTGTCGGTGCCCGCCGCGGTCGTCTCGACCTCGAGCGCCCCAGCGGTGTTGATCGCGCCCGCGGAGACAGTGTCGCCGGGTTCGACTTCGACCGGGATCGACTCGCCAGTGATCGCGGACGTATCCAGGCTGGAGCGTCCCGTGCGGACGATGCCGTCGGTCGCGATCCGCTCACCCGGCCGCACCAGCATCAGCTGACCGACAGCCAGGTCCTTCGCCGGGACCTCGACCGATGCTCCGTCGCGGCGGATGGTCGCGGTCTCCGGGACGAGCTTGAGCAGCGCCCGCAGCCCGCCGCGGGCACGGTCCATGGCCTTGTCCTCCAGCGCCTCAGCGATCGAGTACAGGAACGCCAGGGCGGCGGCCTCCTCGACATACCCGAGGATCACCGCGCCGACCGCGCTGATCGTCATCAGCAGGCCGATGCCGAGCTTGCCCTTGAACAGCTTCCGGATCGCGCCCGGGGTGAAGGTCGACGCGCCCAACAGCAGACCGATCCAGAACAGCACCAGCGCCGGGACCTCCAGCCCCGCCCACTCCAGCACCAGGCCGGTCAGGAACGCGACGCCGGAGAAGACCGGGACCATGATCCCGCGGTCCCGCCACCAGGGACGCGCCGCCTCCTCGGCTTCCTCTCCCGAAGTGGTCTCAGGCTCGTCGTGCTCGCAGCCGCACGCCGCGCTCACTCGCCCGCCCCCGTCCCGCAGCAACCCGGCACTGTGCACGAAGAGTCCACGCAGGGCGCGTGCTCGTCGACAGCGAGCGTCACGTCCACCAGTGCGGTGAGCGCCGCCGCCAGATGCGGGTCGGCGATCTCGTAGCGCGTCTGCCGCCCCTCCGGCTCGGCGACGACGATGCCGCAGTCGCGCAGACAGGTCAGGTGGTTGGAGACGTTCGAGCGAGTCAGCTCCAGCTCGCGCGAGAGCACGGCCGGGTAGCTCGGGCCGTCGAGCAGGGTCATCAGAATCCGGGAGCGCGTCGGGTCCGCCATGGCCCGGCCGAGCCGGTTCATGACGTCGAGACGAGAAGCAACAGTCAGCATGCACTGAACTATACAGTGTTGGCTGACTTATTGTCGACTCGCCAGGGCTGCCGCACGCGCTCCGCGCGCTTGCCCTCGGGAACCCTGGTCGCCTACTTTCGCCAGCGCGGCCACTTCGGCAGCCCGCGGTCCTTCCAGGTCTCCACGAGGCCAGCGACCCAGCGGACGGACGCGAAGAGCCCGTAGCTGGCCCCGGCGAGGCCCACACCGACCACGAGCCACCGCCCGATTCCGAGCCATACGCTCCCGTCCACTTCCAGCGCCCACTGAGCGCCCGTGATGAGACCGGCGATACCCATCCAGAGCCCAGCGATGACCACGACCACCGGCAGGAGTGCGAGGCACATCGCGGCGGCAGCCGACCAGAGCTGACGGGTCTCCAGCTTCGCCGTGGCGGCGATGATCCGCTCGGCCCGCTCGTTCGACGCGTCGAGGTTTGCCGTCATCGTCGCCGAGGCCTCCCCGGTGACCTGCTCGACGGCCTTCTCGACCCGCTCCTCGGTGCGCTTCTCGATCCGCTGCACGGCTCCGCCGACCTGGCTCACGAGCTTCTGGTTCGCTGCGGCCTGCGCCTTGAGCCCCTCAATCGCCGAGGCCGTAGCCGCGTGATTCTTCTGCGCCTCCGCGACCAAGCTCCGCGACGCGGCGTTCAAGCTCTCGCCGTTGAGACTCCGCGCGAACTCGCCGAGCGTGCTCGCGATCTCGTTCTGCCTGCTCTCGATACTCGCGATCCTCGCGGACACGTCGCTGGAGGGCGAGGAGGTCGACGCCGGGGCCGCGATCCTCTCCAGCCGCCTCGTCGTCTCCTCGTCCATGACCTTCACGAACCCCGCGAGCTTCTTCTGCTGCTCGGCCAGCCGGTCGAGCCTCGCGTTCTGCGCCTCGACGGCGGTGAGGATCGAGGTCAACACCTCCATCGTCGCCGGACTGCCGAGCTGCTGCGGCGGCTGCTCGTGCGCGTTCTGCTGCTTCAGCCTGTCGAGCGCTGCGCTCATGTTCCTGCTCCTTCTGCTGCTGGTGGTAGTCGAAGAACGCGGCTGCGCCCTCCGGTGTGAAATCCGCCGAGAGCGCACTCGTGCGCTTGCGGCGCTCAGCGCGCCCGGACTCGCCGCGGCGGTCCTCGATGTAGAGCGTCCAGGTCTCCTGACCGGCGCGCTTGCCCTTCTTGCTGACTGGGCTGTGCAGGCGCATCCGCGGCACCCGCTCCCCGTCGCCGCCGAGCTGCTGGTTCTGCTCCGCGATCACCGCCTCAAGACCGGCCTTGTCCACCGACCGGGGATCGGCCAGGGCGGCGCTCATCCGGTCGCCCATCTCGCGGTCGAGACCGCCCTCGGCGAAGTCCTCGCGGCGCAGCTCCCAGTCCTTCGGGGCGTGCTCCAGCCGCTTCACGACCGAGAGGCCGTGATCGCGCATCAACTCGTCGTTCGCCGACTGCACGCCCCGCTGGTTCCCGGCTTTGCGGTCGTGGAACGTGCGGTAATCCGAGAGGGCCTTTCCGGTCCGGTTGCTGTGATTGATCACGAGGATGTGGTTGTGCGGCTTCTTGCCCCGACCATCCACGTGGCTGACCACGAGGCAGTCCGAGTCCGGGTGCATCTTCTTCGCGAGCTGGTAGCCCAGATCGTTCACCCGCTGCACGTCCTCCGGGCTGCTCGAGTCGAACTCCTCGTCGCTGAACGACTGCCGGTAGTGCAGTGCCTCGACGTCGCGCTTCGTGTTCTGCGTGAGCGCGCGGGCGCGGGCCGAGAATGCGCCGGGGCCTCCCGGCACGTCGCACGTGATCGCGACCCCGCGCTCGTCCTCCTTGCCACGGATGTAGCGCTCCGTGTCTCCGGCGCTGGTGCTCGGGCTGTAGTGCGTGGTGCTCATGAGGCCGTCCGATCCCCGAGCAGGGTCCGGACCTCGCGCAGCAGCTCGATCAGCTCGGGCACCTCCGCCGACAGCGCGACCGCCTCGCCGGCCCGCGCGCGGCGGTCCAGGTCGTTGACGTTGATCGCCAGCGGGCGCACCTGCGCGGCAAGCTCCCGGGCGTCCGCCGAGGCCTGCACGCGCGCCTCGACGCCGAGCAGGTGCGCGGCCACGGCGGCGTCCAGCTCCTCGCTCCGGGAGGCGTGCAGAGCATCGCGCACGACGCTCCGCACCCAGGTGCTCGGAGCCAGCCCGAGCCGCTCCGCACGAGTGCGCAGCGCCCCGAGCGTGGCCTCATCGAAGCGCGTATCAAGCCGCCCGCCGCCCCCACGACGACGCTTCGCGCCGCCGTGACTCTGGCGCACAGCCTCCGCATCAGCCCGACCGGTTTTCACCTGGGAGTCGGCCTGCTGCTCCACCTGTACGCCAGAGTGGCAAGCAGTAGGCCTGTCGGACACATCGCTGACGCTCGTGTCCTCCAGCCCTGCTTGCGAGGGGGCTCCGCCCCCTTCGATCCCCTGGAAGAGCGGGTGCTGATCGGCGCTCATGCCGCACCTCCGATCAGCGCCAGCGGCACGTCCGGGCTGCGCACCGCGAGCCCGCTCAGCAGTTCGACAACCGCGCTCTCGGCGTCGTGCTCCGCGGAGGTCTCCGGACCGTAGGTGAGCTCGCGCGACGGAGCCACCTGCTGGTGGTACGAGTTGCCGTTGACGCCCGGCGTGTGCGCGGCCGCCGGAAGGCTGCACTGATGCCACTCGTAGGGCTCGATCTTCCAGATGTGCTGCACGAGGTAGCGGTTGATATCGTCGGCGCGGAACACCTTCACGACCGATGCCAGGCGACGGATGAACTGGTCCAGCGCCTCGTCCACGTTGCCCTTCTGGCGGGCGTAGAAGAAGAACTCGACCGGCTCGATGGTGGCCGTGATGACGATCAGTCGCGGAGCCACCTCGCCCTTGTTCTTGTAACGCGCCTTCGCCGGGGAGGCGTTGTACGGATCGAGCAGCAACAGCCAGTCGTTCGCATCCATCGCCGAAGCCCGCAGATCGTCGAGCAGCAGAACCTCCTCCCCGCGCCAGTCATCGAGCGGGTTGCCCGTCGCGGCCCGGTAGACCTGCCACCGCTCGCCGTTCGCGTTCGCCGCGTCAATCGCCGCCATGATGAAGTCCGTTGCGAACCGCGTCTTGCCGATCCCGGCATCCCCGTGGACGAACACCACATGCGTTGAGAAATCACCGGCGCGGAGCTTCGCTGCCGCCCGATACGCGCGGCGCTGACCATAGGCCGACAGTGCGTCGTCGATCTCCCGCTGATGCCGCGAGTAGATGTCGAACAGGCCATCGGTGAGCATGATCTGATCGCGCGTGATCTCGCCCTGGAGCACCCGCTCGCGCATGTCCTCGAAGTTCTCGGCGACGACCTTCTTCTTCACGTGGGCGCGGCCCTTGAGCCACGTCTCCCGGCGCAGGGCGTCGATGCCGAGGTAGTCCGGCCCGCGCACCGTGGCGACCTCCGAAGGGGCGTACTGGTGCTTGTCCGCGTACTTCACGTGCGTCAGGTACGACAGCATGTTGTCGAAGGCGTAGCGTCCGCGACCGGGCTTCTCGACGTACTGCGGCTCGACGCCGATGCCGAACGCGAGCCGATCCAGCGGCGCGCTCTTCGAACGACTGGCGAACTTGATCACCGCGTGCAGGTGATCCGGCTTCGGCTCGACCACGAGTGCCTTCTCCGTGTCGCTCCAGACCTCGCGCTCGTCCTTGTCGTGCACGATGCCGTAGGCCTCGACGACTTCGCAGCCGACCGCCTCGAGCCGCTGCACGATGTAGGTGAGGATCGGCCCGGCCCCCTGCTGGAGCAGCGCGGCCCCGTTCGCATCCTCGGCAGCCCAGGTCCAGTACGACGGATCGAGGTACTGCGTGAGTCCGATGCTCGTGGGGTTGTTCTCCTGCTTAGCCACGGCGACCACCGCCCGCGACATCGTAAGGAGCGTGCGGCGCCTTAAATGACCCCCTATTGACCCCCAAATGAGACCCCAAATGATCCCGCGAGGTCACGCGGCGGTGCGAGGGCGGAACCGGCTCCTGACCAGGCATGTTGGTGCATGGCGCGGCAATCGACAAGCCCTTGCCGCGCCCGTAGGAACGAATGAAGCTCCCGAAACTCTTGGAGTGCGGAACACGGCTTCCGGCGGTCATCACGACGACGGGCAGCCCGCCTCCGGCGGGTGCCAGGGCAGGCCCTCCGGGCGGGGTCAGGTCGGCGGACACGAGGGCGCTGGTGCAGTCGGTGGTGCTCATCGGGCACCGCCCTTGCGGTAGCGCTTGATGACGGCCTGATGCGTGACGCCGAGGGCATCGCCGATCCTCGCCCAGGTCACCCCATCGGCGCGGGCGTCGGCGACGGCGATCTCGACGGCTTCTTCCAGCACGGAGCGGAGCACGCCGAGGTCGTAGAGATGCGCTTCCGCGTCGGCGAGAGTGGGATCGCCCAGACGCCAGCGGAAGCCGTTCACGTGGTCGAAGGCAGCGGAGTTGGCGCTCATCAGCGACCACCACCCATCACGGCGGCGACGGCGGCGCGCTGGCGCGGGGTCAGCGGCGTGCTGGTCAGGCGCTCACCGGCACGACGACCGGCGGCGAGGGCAACGGCGATGACGGGATCGAGCCCATCAGCTTGCGAAACGGGGATCAGGTCCTGGTCGAGCCCAGGACGGTCCAGCGCGGAGGCGCGGGGAGCGTCGATAACGACAGACATCGGAAGTCCTCAAACATGAGTGTGCTTCCGGTTCCCCGCCACGGTAGTTGGGCTGTTTGACCGGCTACTCATCCGGGAGTAGAACCCGCGCTTCTAAGTCGCGGCCCCGGTGGGATCTTCTTGTCTGCAACCATTCTCCCATGACTCGACTCACCAGTCCACTGACGAGTCGACTCGCGTGTCAGTCGCGACGCGGCTCTATTCGAATGAGGTCGGGGTCGAACTTCACGTGACCCGGCGCGATGGGTTCGATGGTCACCGTTACCAGCTCGTCCACGAGCATCCGGCGGCGGTCCATGTCCAAGGCCTTCCACTTCGACTCGACGACCTCCCGGCGCTCCATGGTGCCGAGCGACTCGTCCACGTCCCCCAGCAGCTTCGCCGCCACCGACACCGAGCGGTCGAGTATCTCCGCGTCGATCTGGTCGATGCGGGCCTTTCCGCCCCTGATCGCCTCCGTGATCTCCAGGACGGGCTGGCGCACGTCCAGCAGCAGCGGGCTCAGCTCCTTGACGCGCTCGACCAGAGCGTTCCGCTCGGTCAGCAGCGCCTCGCGGTCCGGCCCGTCGTCCTCCTGCGGCATCACGAGGTCGTGCACGTCCACCGACGACAGGCGGGTGAGCACCGCCTCGGTGACCATCGCATCGACGGGCTCGCGCTGGCGGGTGAGGTGGAACTGCTCGCCGCAGCGGTACGTCGGCTGCTTGCGGCTGTTGGTCCCCGAGACGAGCGTCGCGCCGCACTTCCCGCACAGGCCAATCGTGGACAGGAGGTACTTCGGCTGGTTGCCCTGCCTCGCCGACCTCCGCACGTTGTCCTCCAGCTTTGCCACCGCGGCCCGCCACGTCTGCTCGCCAACGATGGGCGGGAACGCGTCGCCCTGCACCGGGTACAGCTCGCCCGAGGCGTAGTGCTTGATGTAGCCAGCGTAGAGCGGGTTCGCCAGCAGGTACCGCACGGCATCGACGGAGAACGCCGACCCGCGCGCGGTCAGATGACCGGCGCTGTTCAGGTCCTCGCGGATGCGACGGATCGACAGCGACGGCTCGCCGAGGAACGCATCGAAGGCCCGCCGTACGGCGTCGGCCTCCGCCTCGATCAGCTCACCCTCCCTCGTCCAGCCGAACGCCTTCCAGGAGGACGCCGGGATGCCCTCGGCGCGGCGGCGCTCGTTCGACCTGATCTGACGCTCCGCCTTGCGGCGCGCCTCGAACCGCGCGAGAGCGGCGAGCATCGTCGCCCGGAACTCGCCGTCCGCCGTCGAGAGGTCGATCTCGCCGTCCACGGTGACGACGCGCAGGCCGAGGTCGATCAGCGTGTTCAGGTCCTTCGTGCTGCGCAGGAGGCGGTCCATGTCCACGGCGACGACCATCGAGAACCTGCCCGCGCGGGCGTCGTCCAGCATCTCGGCCCACCGGGTGCCAGCGCGGCGCTTCTTCGTCGCCGACACAGCGTTGTCGTCGTAGACCTCGACGACCTCCCAGTCCTTGGCCTCGGCGAGAGCCCTGATCTTCCGCAACTGGGTCTCGACCGTCCACCGGTCGCCCTTGCGATCCATCGAGGCGCGGACGTACGCGGCGACCTCGTTCGTCTTCCTCAGCGATACCAGTTCAACCATGCAACCAAGCTTACGTGAACGAGTGTTGCAACCGCGATATAAGCTAACGCATGTCGATGACGCCGGTCCCGATCTCGATCCGGCTCGTGCGCGCTCCGATGGCGGAGAGCAGAGGAAACGGGGATCCGAGTTGACGGGCGAAGTGGTGGACGCGGAAGTAGGCGCCGTCCGCGCCGAGTTCTTCGGCCGCCTCGGCGAGCTCGATCGACTGGATCAACGTGTCGGCGGCCGACTGCGTCTGCGACCCGGGCGCGTCCGACCAATGTCCGAACGACAGGAATCCGATGTTCTTCACGGTCGGGTTCAGCGCTCACCGCACAGGATGTATTCCATCGGCCCGACTAGCGTCGAGCCCCGCCGCCAACGCTCCGTGTCCGGCTCGACCACCATGTGAACGAGGTCCGGTGGGTCAGCCCTGGCGCACGGCGTCGAACGGGAGATGTCCGCTGACGCGGGCGGCGATGGCGGCCCCGGTGAACTCCTTCGCGCGGCGGGCGGCGTCGACGACGCTCGCGCCCTTCGCGAGTTCGGCGGTGAGCGCGGCGGCGAGAGTGCAGCCCGCCCCGGACACGCGTTCGCTGCCGATCTTCGGCGCCCGCAGGACGGTGATCTCGTCGCCGTCGAAGAGGACGTCGACAGCATCGTCGCCCGGCAGTTCCACTCCGCCCTTGGCGAGAACGTAGCGCGGGCCCTGCGCGCCGATCCGGCGCGCGGCCTCGGCGAGGTCGTCCACCGATTCGATGGCGTCCAGACCCGACAGGATCTGCGCCTCGAACAGATTGGGCGTCACGACGGTCGCCCGCGGCAGGACCTTCGCGCGGAGCGCCTGATCGGTGTCGAGGGCGGCCCCCGGCTCCTGCCCCTTGCAGATCAGGACCGGATCGAGGACGACGTGCCGCCACGACTGCCGGGCCAACGCATCGGCGACGACGTCGATGGTCGCGGGGGTGCCGAGCATGCCGATCTTCACGACGTCGAGGTCGTACGCGCTGGTCGCGGCCTCGATCTGATCGGCGATGACCTGCGGGTCGACAGGCACGAAGCGGTGGCCCCAGTCGTTCTTCGGGTCGAACGACACGATGCACGTGATGGTCCCGAGACCGAACGTGCCGAGCTCCTGGAAGGTCTTCAGGTCCGTCTGGATCCCGGCGCCGCCGGTGGCCTCGGACCCTGCGATCACATACGAGAAATCAACCATGCGTACAGCGTAGTGTCGCGCCGGTGTCAGACGACGCGGACCATGCGCGAGGTCGGCGGTTCCGCGGCGAGGGCACAGACCTCGTCGAAGCCTTCGACGAGGCAGTCGGCGAACAGGTCGAGGTCGGTGACGGCCGCGGCGTCGATGTTCAGGCCGAGGCATGCGATGCTGTTGTGGGTGATCATCGTCGCCATCACCGCACAGCCCGGAAGCGGGCCGAACGGGTACATCCGCTCCACCTTCGCGCCCGCGAAGTACGTGTCCCACGGCAGGCCGGGGACGTTGCTCGCCTGGAGGTCGTTCATCGCCGTCGCGCCGCTGAACTGCGTCAGCACCTGGCCGGGCAGCCACGCGAGCACCGGTCCGATGGTGTTGAAGATGTCGACCGCGGGTTCGCCGCGGGCGGCGCGGACCTGTTCACGGATGGTCAGCACCCGTTCGAACGGATCGTCGATGCCGATCGGGCCCGCCAGACGTCCGACCGCGATGCGGTTGCCTCCGGCCGAGTCGCCGTCCGTGCGGACCGAGATCGGGATGGCGACGGGGATCGACTCCACCGACACCGCGTTCGCGTCGTGGTACTTCCGGAAGCCGCCGATCAGTCCGGCGAGGTACACGTCGTTGATCGATGCACCGGTCGCCGTCGACGCCGCCTTCAGCGGGGCGAAGTCGATCTCGAACGCCTGGAACCGCCACGCCACGCTCCGGTTCGCGAGCAGCGGAGACCCCTCCGGGCTGATCATGCCCGCGACCCGCGGCACCGAACGCCCGTAGCGCAGCACTCGGCTCAGCGCCTTCTTCGGGTCGGCCAGCGACCGGACGCCGTCGAACGCCATCCCGGCGAGCTTCGGAAGACGGTTCAGCTCCTCCGCGACCTGCCGGGACAGGACGTCGAGCGCCGACAGATCCTCGACCGCCGGAGCGGGGGGCTGCGGCTTGCCCGGCTTCGGCTCACGCGTCGTCGAATGCAGTTGTGCGATGACGAGCATCGCGCCCATGCCGTCGGTCAGCGCGTGGTGCGCCTTCATGAAGTACGCGGTCTTGCCGTCCGCGAGCCCGTCGATCAGGTAGCCCTCCCACGGGGGACGGGCCGGGTCGAGCGGCGTCATGGCGATCTGCTCGCACAGACTGAACAATTCACGCATCGAGCCGTCGCCCGCGAGCCGCACCCGACGCAGGTGATAGTGCAGGTCGAAGTCGGGGTCCACCTGCCAACTCGGGGTGCCCGTCCGCAGCGGCGACTCCACCACGCGCTGGCGGAATCGCGGAACCATCCTGGTCCCCCAGTCGTGAGCCGCGACGAGACGGTCCCAGTCGGGTTCGCTGTCGAACACCTCGACCACCGAGATCGTCGACCGGAGGCGGCGGTCGGCGTCCCCGCGCCACATGACGGCGTCCACGGCGCTCATCTCCGCGTCGCTGCCCCAGTCGAGGGGCTTGTCGTCACTCACCGGTCGATTCCTTCCACTCGAAGACTCCCATGGTCTTGGTCATGCGTCCGTCGTCGAACGCGGTCACCGGCCAGTCGGCGAGGGCGTCGAGGAACATCTCGCGCACCTGCACGGCGTACTCACCGACATTCTCCGGAACCCACGACGACGTGTCGACCGGGGGCAGCACCCGAACTTCGACGGTTCCCGGCTTGATCAGCTGCGCACCGCGCCACATCAGTTCGCCCGCGTTCCGCATCACGACGGGCACGATCGGGACACCGGCCTGCATCGCGATGTGGAACGGGCCCTTCTTGAACGAACCGATCCGCGGCGTCGCCGACCGCGTGCCCTCGGGCGCCACGACGAGCGACATCCCCTCGTCCTTGATCTTCTGCACGACGGGCTCGAGTTGCTCGATGGCCTTCCCCGCGTCGGCCCGGTCGATGAAGGCGACGCCGCCGACCTGCAGGATCTGCCCGAACAGCGGGACGCTCTTGATCTCCTTCTTCGCCACGCCCGTCGCCTGGTCGCGGACCAGGTGGATCATCACCGGAAGGTCGAGCTTCGACTGGTGGTTGAAGACGAACACACACGGGCGCGCCGTGGTCAGGTAGCCGCGACCGTCGAGGACGTCGACGCTCACCCCGGCGAGCGCGAACCCGGTGTCGATGCCCGCGGCGATCGACCCCTGCATCGCCTTGGTGCTGTCCTCGCCGCTCATGAGCCCCTTGGCGAAGCCGACCGCGGCTCCGCTGAGGAAGGAGCCGTAGAACGCACTCGTCCGGGCGATCATCCCGACCGTGCTGTGCGACGGATTCTTCAGCTCGATGATCGGCCAGCCGCGCGCCTCGGCGACCGCGCGCAACCCGCTCTGCGGCGAGATGGCCGCCGGATGCCCGACCGACTCCAGGTACGGGACGTCCTCGTTGCCGTCGCTGTAGGCGAACGACGACGCGAGGTCGAGGTCGTGTTCGGCGGCCAGCCGTCGGACGGCTGCCGCTTTGCCCGGCCCCCACAGCGGTCGGCCCAGGATTCGTCCGGTGACGATCCCGTCGACCACTTCGACGTCGGTGGCGAGGGCGTGATCGGCGTCGATCTGACGGGCGATCGGCTCGATCTGGAACCGGGTCGCCGACGACGCGATGACGATGCGATGCCCCTTCGCCCGGTGCGCCCGGATCACCTGCCACATCTGCGGGCGCAGCTTGGACGCGGTGTCCTCCTTGAACAGCTTCTCGCCCATCGCCAACAGCTCGCTGTACGTCTTGCCCGCGAAGGCGGGCTTCGTCGCCTCGAGGACTTCGGCGTAGTCCTGCTCCGATGAGCATCCTCGCAGGCCGATCATCAGCCCGTCGAGCAGTTCGGCCCCGGTGAACTCCAGGCTCCGCAGTCGCGCACGCAGGATCGCGACCGCCGAGAATCCGTCGAGGAGGGTTCCGTCGTAGTCGAAGAACGCGCACACCTGCTTGCCGGACGGTGCGGCCTTGATCTCCAGCAGTCGGTCGGCGAGTGCGCTCACCTGTCGTCCTCTCGTTTCTGTGCGGCCTGTTCCGCCTCGATCGCGGCGAGCCGGACCAGGCGGGATCGAAGGATGCCGATCTCGGCCAGCCACTGCCGTCGAGCCGCGGCGACGGCGTCGTCCGACTCCCCGGCGATCGCTCCCCGGTTGTCGGCGAGACGGTAGGCGCCGTCGTACAGTTCCCGCGACACCGAATCCTTCTGCACGACACCCTGCATCGCCAGCTGACGACCGAGTCCAAGACAGTCGGCCAGGACCGACTCCTTGTCGACGTCGACCGTCCCGAGCTTGCTCAGATGACTCGCGACGACGAACTGCGCGTCGAAGAACGTCTGCAACGATCGACGGGCGAGCAGCATGCCCGCGTTGGCGAACAGCGTGTCGTACACCCACTCCACGGTGGGGAATCTGGTGCGCCATTCGTCGGAGATCAAATCCATCTCCTGACCGAGACGGTGCAGGAACTCCTCCTTCGGCGGGAAGAAGAACTCGAACTTCAGCAGGTCGCGGGTGCGCAGCGCCTCCGCCTGCCCGGCGGCGAGCAGGCCTTCCGGTGCGGGAGGCGCGGTGCCGTCGGAGATCGCGAGCAGGCCGAGTTCGACGATCGCGCGGTCGACGAAGTGATGGAGTGCGCCGTTGCGGTAGTACGCGGCGACGGCGTGATTGTCCGGTGCGATGGACCAGACCTGTTCCGGTCCACCGTCGAACGTGTCGAGGACGCCCGCGTCGGTCAACTCGCTCAGGGTGGTCAACAGTCCGAGTCCGCGACACAGCGACGGGTCGGGGCCCGGGAGCTTCCGCGCGTCGATGTAGGTGAGCAGCGGCGCGAGGATGTCCTCGATCTCGCGAGCGGTGTACGCCCGGTCCTCCGCGCCGAGCAACGCGAAGCCGGCGAGCGACGTCGCCGAGATCGGAGTGGCGGCGTTGATCTCGTCCATCACCCGGAACGCGACCTTCTCCAGCCGCGCGCGTCCGGAGCCAGCCTCGTCGAGCGCTCCGCGCAGGGAGATCGGTTCACCGAAGCGCACGCGGGCCTCACCGCGGTACTCGCGCTGCGCTCGTGCGTACTTGAACAGCCACTTCAGGTCTTCGGGCGTCTTGGTCCCGCCCGCCGACTCCCTCGCCATCGCGGCGATCTCGGGCAGCTGGTCGTACACGATCGACGTCGGCACCAGCATCACGTCGGCCTCGTCGAGCGCCTCGACGGCGTCGGCGACGTAGGCGAGCAGTCCGAGCATCGGCGGCCGCAGCTTGCCGGTCCGCGACCGTCCGCCCTCGATGTACCACTCCAGGTTGAAGTGCTTCTCGACGATGAACGACAGGTACGACCGCATCGCGAACTTGTAGACCGGGTCGGACCCGAACTTGCGGCGGATGAAGATGGTGCCCGCACGACGGGCGATGGCGCCCATCGGCCAGAACGCCAGATTGTCGCCGCCCAGCACGAGGTTCTGCGGGAAGTCGTGATCGTGCAGGACGCTGGCGAGGATCAGGGTGTCGACGTACGACCGGTGCGACGGAAGGAACACCAGCGAATTCGACTTGTTGAGTATCCGCAGCCTGCCGAGGGTGTCCAGATCGGCCGACACCGTCCACGCGCGTTCGTAGAGGCCGCTGAACGTCGACGTGAACACGTCCTGCACCAGGCGGCTCTGCGTCGCGACGAACGTGCCCATCTTCTCGGTGGCCTCTTGCGCCACCGACGCCGCACTGCGGCCGAGGTCCGCGGCGAGCACGGAAGCGGCCGATTGGAAGCGCGCCGACGAGCTGATCTGTTCGGCCACCAGCCTCGGCACCTTGTACCTGGTGCCGACGAGCTCGAGTTCGGCGCGCTCGGCGGCCAACGACGCCTGCATGCCGACGAACGACGCGAACGACGTCCCCTCGGCCTGCTTCAGCCCGTGCCTGGCTCCGAGTTCGGCGACGGTCGCCGGGGCGCCTTCGACGACCCGCATCCGATCGGGCCCCAGTTTCCGGATCGCCTGTTGCCGGAAGGCCGGGGGTCTGCGCGGATTCGACAGCACGATCGCGTCGGCGAGCGCGACACGGCGTTCCCCCTTGCGTACCGGAGGCAGCCACACCACCCTCGCGGGGATCAGCGTCGTCTGCTGATCGAGCGCGCCGAAGTCGACGTCGGCGAGGCGTCGGACGTCCACTCCCGGGTACGCCGACGCCGCCCACTCGACGACTATGTCGTGTTCCGTCGCGGTCCGTACGTCGGCCAGCACGATCTCACCCACAGGTGTCCACCCTTCTTCTCGACCGACTGTCGATTGTCGCCGATCAGAGTCGTCCAGGGACGCGAATCGCCGTCACCGGTCCGATCCGGCGGCCGGGAACGCCCCTTCGGTGACGACCGCGTCGTCGCCGAGGGGGCGTCGGACGGACCAGTGCTGGGTGAACCGGCACACCGACATCCGCCACACCCCGTCCTCGCGCAGGTATTCGTCGTCGTAGACGCCGGTCGAGACCGTCTCGGTGCGCCCGACCGTGTCGATCTGCCGGAAGCGGAGCGACCAGCGTCCGCGCGCGGTGTCCGGGCCGGTCACCGTGATGTGCGGATGTCCCCCGGTGTGCATGTCGAGGACGGCGTAGCGGCCGTCGACCTTCGCGAGCGCCACCCGCTCGAAGATCGCCACCATCGGCGCGGCGTCGTCGAAGCTGCCGAGCGGCCCGTAGTCGATGACGGCCCCGGACGCGATGAACGAGTCGCGGAAGCCGTCGACGTCCTTCTCGTCGCACGCTCGCCAGTAGTCGTGCTTGAGCGCCGTGATGTCGGAGATCGCCGTCAGTGTCGCGATCTGTGCCGAAGTGGTGTCCATCAGGTCACCGTAATGCCCACGATGAGCGAAAGCTCACAATTTGATCGATCGATCGACTACGTTTGTCGACCATGTACGTCTCACGGATGAAATGGCGGAGCTTCGCCGTCGCATTGTTGACGCCCGTCGTCGCCGTCGTGCCGCTGCTGACCCCGACGTCCGCCACCGCGACACCTGCCGAACCCGCGTACGACCTCGCGAACGGCTGCTTCACGATGTCGGCGATCGGCGGAGCCTCGCTGCCGAGCACGGGCCCGTCCACGGCGAAAGCGGCCGCACTCGGCAAGTTCCTGTTCTACGACACCGCGGGCACACTGCTGACCGCCGACGGTGCTCGGACCATCCGGAAGGCGGCGCCGACGAACGACGCGATCTGGAAGGTCGACCGGACCGGTTCCACCTACCGGTTCACGTCGTCCACGGGCCTGACCCGTTCAGTCCGCCTCACCCCGGCCACCGGATGTCGGGCCTTCCCCGAGGCGCAGATCAACGTGACCGGCGCACCGCACACCGGAACCGACGCGAACGGCGAGATTCGCGGGTTCGTCGACTCCCACGTCCACATCATGGCCGAGCAGTTCCTCGGCGGCGCCCTTCACTGCGGCAAGCCCTACAGCCCGCTGGGCATCACGGTTGCGCTCAAGGACTGCCCCGACCACTCACCGGACGGCATACCCGCCGTGTCCGAGCACGTCCTGAGCCAGCCCGGCCCCCACGACACCCGCGGCTGGCCGACGTTCAAGGGCTACCCGCAGTGGTACTCGCTCACTCACGAGCAGACGTACTACCGGTGGCTCGAACGCGCGTGGCGGGCGGGCCAGCGCGTCCTCAACAACTACTACGTCCAGAACCGCGCCCTGTGCGAGATCTACCCGCTCAAGGACGAGCCGTGCAATGAGATGGAATCGGTCCGCATCCAGCATCGACGCCTGCTCTCACTGCGCGACTACATCGACGCGCAGGCAGGCGGACCGGGTAAGGGCTTCTTCCAGATCGCGACCAATTCGCAGGAACTGCGCCGTATCGTCGCATCCGGAAAGCTCGCCGTCACCCTCGGCATCGAGATCTCCGAGCCCTTCGGCTGCGGCCAGGTGAACGGCAAGCCCTCCTGCTCGGCTGGCGACATCGACCGGGGGCTCGACGAACTGTGGGACATCGGCGTCCGGCAGGTGATCCTGACGCACAAGTTCGACAACGCTCTCGGCGGCGCCCGCATGGACGGCGACCTCACCGGCGTCGGTGTCGAGATCGGGCAGGCATACCTCGGAGGCGGCGTCTGGCAGACCGAACCCTGTGGCAAGGCGGGCAACGACAACCAGGCTCCGCTGCAGCCGAAGAACATGTGCAACGTCCGAGGTCTCACCTCGCTCGGCGAGCACGCGGTCCGTGCGGCCATGAAGCGACGCATCGTGATCGACGTCGATCATCTGTCGGCGAAGGCGGCTGCTCGCGTCCTGGACATCACCGAGGCCGCGCACTACCCCGGCGTCGTGTCGTCGCACACCTGGACCGACCCCAAGAACTACCGGCGAATCCTGGCCGCGGGCGGTGCCGTCGGCCTGTACGCGAGCGGTGCGGAGCAGACACCCGAGGACAAGCACAGCGAGTCGTTCGTCGATCAGTGGCGCGCGGTCCGAGCGGTCGCCCCGCGCGACCGCTACTTCGGCCTCGCGTTCGGCACCGACATGAACGGACTCGGCAAGCAGGCCGCGCCCCGACCTGGCGCCGACAAGAAGCCCGTGACCTACCCGATCACCATGCCGGACGGAAGCAAGGTGTACCGGCAGCAGACCGGTGTCCGCGTTTTCGATGTGAACAAGGACGGGACGTCCCACTATGGACTCGTGCCCGATTGGATCGAGAGCCTTCGCGTGAGTGCCGGACGGGATGGTGACGCACTGGTCGGCGATCTGTACCGGGCCGCCGAGATGTACGCCCGCCTCTGGGAGCGCGTCCAGGCCTACCGACCATGACGACCCTCCCCCGGAGAGTCGTCGGCGGGTACGCCGCCGGAAGTGTCGGCACGGGAGGCTTCGGCGTCCTGCCCGGCCTCGTCCTCGCGTACTACCTGACCGACACTCTCGGGGTGGCCGCCCTCATCGCGTCGATCGTCGTGGTGATCCCCAAGGCGATCGATGTGGTGATCAACCCGGTCATCGGCGCGGTCAGCGACCGAGCCGCCGCCACGACGGGCAGTCGTACGCGGCTGATGCGGCTCGGCGCATTCGCACAGGTCCCCGCGTTCATCCTCACCTTCAGCACGCCGCCGTCATTCGGACCCGCGGCCGCCGCCGCGTGGGTGCTGCTGTTCTTCACGTTGAGCGCGGTCGCCTACGCCTGTTTCCAGGTTCCGTATGTGGCGCTGCCGACCGAGTTGACACCCGACTACGACGAGCGGACCCGGCTCATCTCGGTTCGAATCGCCGTTCTCGCGTTGACGATCCTTGTCATCGGGGCCGGTGCACCGGCCGTGCGGGACGCGCTCGGCGGCGGCGCTGTCGGCTACCTGGTGATGGCGGCGGCCGCGGTCGCACTGATCGCCGCGGGTATGACGATCGCGACGTCGTTCGCCGCGACCAGGGCCCGCCCGGTGGTCGGCGCCGGTTCGGCCGACCTGCATCACCGGGACGCGTTCACGGCGTTCACCGGCAACAGCCACTACCGGATCCTCCTGACCGTCTACGTCCTGCAAGCCCTCGCATCCGCGGTCATGCTCGCGGGTGCTCAGTATGTGGCGACGTACGTGCTCGAGGACAAGGGTGCGTTGACGATCGTCTTCGTCGCACTCGTCGCGCCCGCCCTCCTCGTGATGCCGCTGTGGGTGCGGGTCGGCGTCCGATACGGCAAGCGGGCGGGGTTGCTGGCCGCATCGATCTTGTTCGGCGTCGCAGCACTCTGCCTGTCCGGGGCCGCCGCCGCGCCGGGGCCGTGGATCTTCGGTCTCGTCGCGGTCGCCGGTGTCGGCTACGCGGGCATGCAGACCTTTCCGCTCGCCATGCTGCCCGACGTGATCGACGAGGTGTCGCAGGATCGGGGACGCGACCAGGGCGGGGCGCTCTCCGGATTGTGGACGGCGGGCGAAACGCTCGGTCTCGCGTTGGGTCCGGGCGTCTACTTGCTCGTGTTGGCGGCCACCGGCTTCGTCTCGTCCAGCGGAGACGAGACCGCGGAACAGTCCGACCTCGCCCGTACGGGCATCGCGCTCGGATTCTCCGTACTGCCTGCGCTGCTCGTGGCGGGCAGCATCGCAGTCCTTCTTCGCTACGAACGAAAGGCGACACCGTGACCTCACCCGCCCGTGCCGTCGACGACGTCCTCGCCGACCTGCGTGCGCGCCGCGCGAGCGACGCCCCGACACACGGCGGCCGGATTCTGTCGTACGTCTACGATTCCGGACTCGCCGAGATCGATCGCCTCGCCGCCGACGCCTCGGCGCTCGTCCAGCCCGTCAACGGACTCGACCCGACGGTGTTCGGCTCGGTCGCGTCGTTCGAACGCGATCTGATCGCGTTCTCGCGCACCGCGTTCGGCTCGACCGACGCCGTCGGATCGGTCACCTCCGGCGGAACCGAGAGCTGTGTGCTCGCCGTTCTCGCGGCCCGCGAGCACTCCGGCACCCGCGCCGGATCGGGCAGCATCGTGATGCCGTCGACCGCGCACGCCGCATTCGACAAGGCCGCCAAACTGCTCGGCGTCACCGCGCGCCGGGTCCCCGTCGACCCGGTCACCACCCGCGTCGACCCCGCCGCGATGGCCGGCGCGATCACCGACGACACGTTCCTCCTCGTGGCATCCGCTCCGAACTATCCGACGGGCGCCCTCGACCCGATCGAGGCGATCGGCGCGCTGGCCCTCGAACGCGGACTCCCCCTGCACGTCGACGCCTGTCTCGGTGGTTTCGCGCTCGCCTGGTGGCCGGACGAGCTTCCGGCGTGGGACCTGCGCGTTCCCGGGGTGACGAGCCTGTCGGCCGATTTCCACAAGTACGGGTATGCGCCGAAGGGCGCGTCGATCCTGCTGCACGCCGACCGCGACCGGCATCGCAGCGCGTACTTCGCGACCACCGACTGGCCCGGATACCCGATCGTCAACGCGACCCTGCTGGGTTCCCGGTCGGCGGCGGGACTCGCGTCGGCGTGGGCGATCACCCGACATCTCGGGTCGGACGGCTTCGCCGACTTGGTCGCCGACATCGCATCGGCGGTTCGCGTGCTCGTCGACACCGTCCGACGGATCGACGGGCTGCGCGTCGTCGGAGAGCCGAGCGGCCCGGTGTTCGCGGTGTCGGCCGACACCGAGGCGGCCGATCCGATCGATCCCCACCGGTGGGCCGACGAGGTCTCCGCCCGCGGCTTCACACTGCAGGCTCAGCCGGGATTCACGCAGGCAGACGGGTCCGTCCTGCCACCGAGCACGCATCTCACGATCACGCCGGTGACCGCGCGGATCGTCGATGATCTCGCCGCCGCCCTCACCGACGCCGCAGCCACCGCTCGTGGCCGCGAACGGGCGACGGCTCCGGCGGCGCTCGTCGAGCTGAGCTCAGCGTTCGCCTCCGGAGCCGTGACCGTGGACGATGCGCTCGGCCTCGACTCCGCGACGACCGAAGCAGTCCTGGTCGGCGCGGGCATCGACCCGCACACCGACCCCGCCGCCGCGTCTGACGCGTTGGACTTGAGCGCCGTGATCGCGGCGATCGACCTCTTGCCGAGGCCGGTCACCGCGAAGATGCTCACCGAGTTCCTCGCGGCCTTCACCAACCCTTAGCTCACAGCGCGCGGGAGATGATCTCCTTCATGATCTCGTTCGTGCCGCCGTAGATCATCTGGACGCGGTTGTCGGCCCACATGCGCGCGATCGGGTACTCGTTCATGTAGCCGTAGCCGCCGAACAACTGCAGGCAGGTGTCGGCCACCTGCATGGCGCGCTCGGTGGTCCACCACTTCGCCATCGCCACGGTGGGGATGTCCAGCTGCCCGCGCAGGTGCTTCTCCATGCAGTCGTCGAGGAAGACGCGCGCCACGTGCGCTTCGGTCGCGACCTCGGCGAGCTTGAACTTCGTGTTCTGGAAGGCGAAGACGGGCTTGCCGAACGCGGTGCGCTCCTTGGTGTAGGCGAGGGTCTTCTCGAGCGCGACCTCCATGCCGGCCACCGATGCGACGGCGATGATGAGGCGTTCCTGCGGGAGCTGCGTCATCAGCTGGATGAAGCCGAGGCCCTCGGAGTCGCCGAGCAGGTTCGACTGCGGGATCCGGACGCCGGAGAAGTTGAGTTCGGCCGTGTCCTGGCCGCGCATGCCGACCTTGTCGAGGATGCGGCCGCGGCTGAAGCCGTCACGCTCGGTCTCGACAAGCACCAGGGAGATGCCCTTGGCGCCCTCGGAGGTGTCGGTCTTGACGACGACGATCACCAGGTCGGCCTGGCCGCCGTTGGTGATGAAGGTCTTCGAACCGTCGATGACGTAGTCGTCGCCGTCCTTGACCGCCTTGGTCTTGATGTTCTGCAGGTCCGAGCCGGTGCCGGGCTCGGTCATCGCGATCGCGCCGACGACCTCGCCGGACGCCATCTTGGGCAGCCAGGTCTTCTTCTGCTCCTCGGATCCGTAGGCGAGGATGTAATGGGCGACGATGCCGTTGTGCAGGCTCTGCCCCCAGGCGGAGTCGACGACGCGTGCCTGCTCTTCGATGAGGACGGCCTCGTGAGCGAACGTGCCGCCGCCACCGCCGTACTCCTCGGGGATCGACATGCACAGGAGGCCGAGTTCACCGGCCTTGTTCCACAGGTCGCGGTCGACGTGGTGCTGCTCGATGTAGCGCTCGGTGTTGGGCGCCACTTCCTTCTCGCAGAACGCACGCGCCATCTCGCGAAGGGCGGACAGATCCTCGGTTTCCCAGGACGGACGAGCCATGGTGTTCATACCAATCTTCGGTGATTTTTTTGATCGCCGCGATCGTAACACCGACCAATGACAAGGTCCGGTGGGGATACCCCACCGGACCTCATCGGAGTTCGGAGACTCGTCACAACGACGGGCTAGTCGTTGGCGTTGCCCTTCTTCCACGTCGACCACGGAATGTTCCAGTCACCGAGGCCGTCCGTGCCCGGCAGCGGGTCGCCGACCGTGTTCTTGACCGTGACCGGGTCGCCTCGGAGCGTGTTGCGCACCACCCAGAGCGCGTCGTCCGGACTCAGGTTGAGGCAGCCGTGGCTCGTGTTCGTGTTGCCCTGCGCCCACACCGACCACGGTGCCGAGTGCAGGTAGATGCCGCTGTAGGACATCTGCGTGGCGTAGTCGACCGGCGTGCGGTAGCCCTCGGCCGAGGTCGACGGGACGCCGTACGTGGACGAGTCCATGATGATGTTGTCGAGGCGGTCGCCGATCATGTAGATGCCGTTGTTGGTGGGCGTCGAGTCCTTGCCCATCGACGTCGGCATGGTGCGGATGACCTTGCCGTTCTTCTTGACCGTCACCATCTTCGTGTTGTCGTCGGCGAACAGTTCCAGGTCGCGGCCGACCTTGAAGCTCGACGACTCGTTCGACTCGCCGAACATGCCCTTGCCGAGATCGATGCCGAAGATGTCGACCTTCACGCTGACCTTGGTGCCGGGCTTCCAGTAGTTCTCCGGACGCCAGCGGACTTCCTGGTCGCTGATCCAGTAGAAGGCGCCCTCCACCGACGGGTTCGCGGTGATCTTGATGGCGTCCTGCGCGGCCTTGCGGTCCGAGATCGACTCGTCGAAACGGACGCCGACGGTCTGCGCGACGCCGACGGTCTCACCGTCCGGCGGGCTGATGTACGCGGCGGTCTTGCTCTCGGGAGCGCGCGTCGTGAACTTGGTCGTGTTGGTGGTGGTTCCGCCGACACCGACGGCCTTGGCCTCCACCGTGTACGTCGAGCCGTAGCCGAACGGCTCCGCGCTGGTCCAGGTGGTCCCGTCGTCGCTCAGGTTGCCCTTGATGTAGCCACCGCTGTTCTTCTTGATGCGAACGTCGGAGATGGCTCCCTCGCTGGCCTTGACCACGACGGGTCGGCCCGGCTGGACGCCGACGTTGCTCTTCGACATGTCGGTGTCGGGATTGTCGGTGGACGAGCTGGAGAGCAGCTTGCCCGACTCGTCGGTGACCGAGATAGCCGGCTTGATCATGTCGCCGAACTCGCCGTTGCCGCGCACGTCGCCGCTGTATCCGGTGACGCTGCTGCATGCCGACAGGAATGCGATCGCCGCGACCATCAGCGCGACGACGGAGGCCGCTTTGACGCCGGGTCGGCGCACGCCGCTCCGAGTGATGCCCATCTTGCTCCCAAAACTGTGTAAATCCGTAAACGGACCGTGATTCCGTTTTCTAGATTGTACGAGACGCTCACCACGTTTCGCATATCCGACGCCGCGTGACTCACCGCACTCCGGGCTGGTCCCCGCACCGCGCTTTGGACGACACCTGACGTCGCCGCAGGTCATTCATGGTTTCTTGCGCATGAATGCCCTCGAGAGGGGCTCGGCGCCGTCCGATCCGCACCCCGGACACCGGCGAGAATCACGACACGGAACATTCATCCGAACGACGGAACGGTATCAACCACGGGTTGAGATTCGGGCCCCGGCCATCACCACGAGCAGGCACAACCCGGCCAGGGGCACCGCGTCGACGAGTGCAAACTCCCAGGGAGAGTACGACAGCTCCGCTCCCCCGCCGCTCGGCACCGTCTTGCACAGACCCGTGATCGCGCTGACGACGAGCACCGCGGCCGGGATCCGGATCAGGATGCGCCAGGGCCGCGGCCAGGTCGCGTCGATCGCGACCAACCATGCGAGCAGCGCGGGGATCAGGACGAGATGGTGATACCAGGTGATCGGACTGACGAGATAGATCGTCAACGAGCCGAGCACCACGGCCCCCACTCGGTCGCCGCCGCGCAGGGCCGCCGTCGTGACGTACATGCCCGCGACGACGGCGACACCGACCAGCAACCACCGGAGGACGGACGCACCGTCCATTCCCGCCACGCGATAGGCCGTGCCGACGAGCGACTGGTTCCACGCGTACCACGGGTCGCCCGGCCGCGTGGTGTCCCACAGCCAGCGCGTGTAGTAGTCCCACGTCTGCGTCCACGTGACGGATGCGCTCAGTACGACGGTCGCGACACCGGCCAGCACCCCGTTGCGGGCGCCGCGCCAGTCGCCCACGAACAGCCGGGGAATCAGCAGCAGCGCGGGCGTGATCTTGATCCCCGCGGCCACCCCCGTGAGGACGCCGGCCCGCCACGGACGCTTGGAGCCCCAACCCAGGAAGTCTTCGACGACGAGCCACGCCAGGATCACGTTGACCTGCCCGAACCCGATCGTGCCGCGTACCGGCTCGGACACGATCGACAGCATCAGCAGGGCCGCCGCGGCGACGAACGCCACCGCGTCCCGATGGGCCGACGCCCACGGCGCGCCGACCCGGTCGACGAGCCCGCGCGACACGAGCAGTCCGGTCCGCGCCGACGCCAGGACCGTCCCGAACGTGAGCAGGCCGGTCGCCACCGTCGCGGGCAGCAGGTCGAGGACGCCGAAGACCACGGCCGCGAACGGCGGGTAGGTGAACCAGAAACCGCCCTGCCAGCGGGTGACGTACAACGACGACGGATCGGTGAGCACAGCGTGCCCGCCGTCCAGGTAGATCCGGGTGTCGAACAAGGACCACTGCGCACCGGCCAGGCCCGGCACCTGGACCGCCACCGCGATGACGACGGCCGCCGCGAACGCGAGTCTCGCAGTCGCCCGAACCGCGTCGGTCCGGGTCACCTCGTCCTTCACACGATCCGACACCTCTACACACTAGCCACCGGTCGGGTCAGAGGGACACGGCCACGACGAGCATCAGCACGACAGGCACGATGATGAGCGCCATGATGCCGAGGAAGGCCGCGAGCCCCTTCCGCTTCTGCTTCTCGTGCCCCATCGAACCCGTGGTGAACTGGTGCATCGGCGCCGCGTAGAACACCGGCACCCGCTGTCCCGGCGCGATGGTGAAGTCCATCGACGCCTGACCGTACCGCCGCATCCACTGGGCGTACGCCTCGATGTGCACCGGCCCCGGCTGCATCGGCACCTGCTGGTATCCGTACGACGTCGGGATCCGGTACCCGTTGATCACCACGTCGGGCGTGATCATGTTCGACGTCATCACGCTCCCCTGGATGGTGAGGTCGATGTATCCCTGCGGATACTGCGGCTGGGAGTACTGGGCCTGGGGGTACTGGGCTTGCGGATGCTGGGCCTGCGGGTACTGGGGACCGGTCGGCTGCTGTGGCGCGTTCACGCCTGTAACTGATACCCGGTGGCGCCGACCACACTCACCCCGGGGTCGCCCGATCGGTCGACAACCATTCGAGGCACGACCCGAGAATGCGAACCCCTTTCCGGACATCAGGGCTACCTTGCTAGGCGTGAACAACACGCGGGCGGTCCGGGACCGCGAACTCAATCCGACCGAGATCGAACGGATGCGCCTTCTGCTCAGCACCTTTCGCGACGGATCCGGTCAGCGAGTCAAGAATGTCGACGGGTCGATGCCCGACTATCTCGGCTTCGAGCGCGTCACCGCGATCGTGCTCGGCGGCACGACCAATGAGAGCAAGCACATCTTCGACGTCGTGGCGCCCGGTGGTCCCGACCGTCTGCCGTGGGGCGTGTCCTGCAAGATGGCGTCCGAGGCATCGGCCAAGAGCAACTGCTGGTTCATGGAGCTGTCGAACTCGGCCAAGTACTTGACCGCTGCCATTGAGAACCGGGGCGTCGACTGGCGGACGTCGCCGGAGAAGGCCGGCCCGATCCTGGTCGGAACCGTCAAGTCGTGGCACGAGGCAGTCCGGCGCGAGTTCGACGTCGACGCCAGCAAGTACCTGCTGCTCACCCACGACAAGGCGTGGCGAGAGTTCCAGATCATCAGCTTCGGCATGGACATCGTGCACGCGGTGGACCCGGCTGCCATCGATTGGCGTGTGGAGGGCAAGAACGCGGAGGAGGGTGACCCCTCGTCGGTCGCCGGGTACATCGACACCGACAGCGGACCGCTCCGCTTGTGGCAGTGGTACGCGCGGTCGGGCGGACAGCTGAAGTTCTACCCGCCGAAGGGCTGGGAGGAGTGGAGCAGCGTTCGGTTCGAGCTGGAGGTCGCCCCGGTCCACGACCTGCAAGCCAAGGCCGAGGAGTACTGGCCGAACCTCTGGGGCGAACTCGATCGCGCCCGACCCGAATGAACCGGGGGGCTATTCGTTGATCCAGAGCACTTCCATGCGCTGGGCCGCCTTCTCCACTTTGGGCGGCTTCACCAGAACCTTCTTCCAGCCGACGAGCTTCTCGTCGTAGAGGCGGTTGGCGTAGCCGGAGATGACGACCGGCCCAGGATGGGCGACCAGGGCGTCGAGCATCTCCACGTGGTCCTCGACGGACATCTCGCTGGCGTACATCTTCTGCGTGCGAGTCTCCATCAGATAGGGCGGATCAGCGTAGATCAAGGTGTCGGCAGTGGCGAATCGACGGATGACCTCGATTGCCGGCCGGTTCTCGATCTCGGCGTCCTTGAGGCGCATCGCCAGCTCGGAGAGCTCCTTCGGAACCTTCTGCCAGCGCAGCGACATGCCGCCGGCGCGCTGGCGTGAACCGCGGTTCTTCCATCCGGTCTTCTTCGCCAAGTCCGAGGCGTGGGCTTGCCAGATCCTCGTCACGAAGCGACGGGCATCCTCCAACTCGTCGCCGGTGACCAGGTGACTCTGGTCGTACTCCTCACGGCTCCACGGGGTCGTCTCCAGTGCGAACAGCAGTTCGTCGGTCCGGTCGCGCAAGACTCGGAAGAAGTTGACGACGAGACTGTGACTGTCGTTGATCAACTCGTGCCCGCTCGGCCCCTTGGTGAAGAACACTGCGCCGGAACCGAAGTAGGGCTCTATGTAGTGATAGTGCTCGCCGAAGTGGCTGACGATCTCGCCGGCCAGCGACCACTTGCTGCCCGGGTACCGGAGAGCGGCCGAACGTCGCTTGGGAGGTTCGATCACCTCGTCGGCGTCGAACAGTGTGCCGATGCCGGCCGCAGCAGTCATAGCGTCAACGGTAGCCTGCGGGCCCGACAGAGCGCGCTCGACACCGATGGACTTCTCGACTCGTGCGGGTCAACCAAAGAGGTCAGGCCCCTGCCGGATTTCTCCGGCAGGGGCCTGACCTGGTGTTGTGGTGCGCCATCAGGGACTCGAACCCCGAACCCGCTGAGTGTGCCCAATACTAGCGACGAATCCCCTGGTCAAGAACGGGTAGTGCCTGTTCATAGCGTCCCGGGTGTGCTCTTTAGCGCCCCGCAGCGACCTGGTAGTTTCCCGCAGTGTCCCGGCATTAGGGAGTAGATACGGGAGTAGCTACTCTCCGACGACGCGCAGCCGCCGTTCCTTGGCGGCGGCGACCATCGGCGACAGGTCGACCTCGGCGGCGACGTAGTGGGCAGCGTTGACCGCCTCGGTGTGACCGAACCACTCGGCGCGCACGTGGGCGGGTAGGTGGTAGTACAGCGTGTTGAGCGTGGTTCGCCATCCGTGCGAACGAATGTCACTTCGCAACTCCTTGATCCCCAACTCGTCCGCCAGGGACACGTACAGCCGCTCGATCTCGCGGGTGCAATTCCGTCGGTCCCACAGTTTTGCCTTGTCAGCGGGCGCACCGAGTATGTAGGAACCGGCCGGGGTGTCCTTCCTCAGCGCCTTCACCCGTTCGGCGACGCGATCGTCGAGGACGGTGAACGTGATCGGCCGCTTCCGCTCCCCCTTCAACTTGGCGGCGGGGACGACCACGTTCACGCCCCCGCTGGCGTTGTCGATCACCTCATGCGGCTCGATCTGGCGGGCCGATCCGAGTCGCATCCCCGTTGTCATCAACAGCAGCGTGATGTCCACGGCACCCCGGATCTTCTCGCGGGCGGCTGCCCTGCTGCGCGGCGGTAGCTCGACGGCGTCGGCGTCGAACGCGAGCAGATGGTCGAGCAGGCGGTCGTAGTCGGCTTCGGCGAGGGCCACATCGTTCGCCGTCTTCGTCGTCGTCTTGTTGGTGCCGAGGTCGATGTCCATGTCGGCAAGCGGACTTTGCACGATCAACCGATCGCGCTTCATCTGCCCAAACACCCAGCGGTTCAGCACATTTCGCGCCGTCTTCGCTGACGACGACCCGCTCCGCTCGGCGATCGCCAGCAGCGCCCCCTCTGCGACGCGGAACTCGATAGCCTTGGCGATCGCGAGCTTGCCGAGTTCGGCGTCGAGCTGGTTGAGCGACCTGCCATACAGGGCTTTACTGCTGTCGCTGAGCTTCGACGATCCGGCGACGGCGGGCCGCACCACCTGTTCGATGTAGTCGCTGAGCTTCGACGCCTTGGTCCATCGGCCGCCGGTGGTTCCGGCCTTCAGCTCGGCGAGCTTGGCGCGAGCCTTGGCGCGTGCCTCACCAGCGGTATTCCCCTGGTGTCGCTGCTTTCTGGGCGGTCCGCCGTCGTACGGCCACCACATCCAACGGATCATCCACACCCCGTCAGCCTGTCGCTTCGGGGTCACCTCGTCGATCGAGTCATCCCCGGGTGCGTGCTTCGCTGTGTTCGCCACGAATTAGAGAGTACATCTCACCTCTGACAAATGAGGTTCGAGTCGTTGCGGGTCGCTAAGAGGCGCTGTAAGGTGGCTCTTGCAACGAGCGTGATCCTGCTTTGCATGATCGCACGCTCCGGCGCGGTGAAGGTGCTCATGCGGCACCGATGAACTGGCGACATCGGGCGGCCACAGGGTGGTCGACCGGTGTACTAGGCCCGGGGCACGCGGCGGCCCCGTGGCCGGTGCGTAGACACGACGAACGTCCCCTGGGACGTGATCGCTCCTCACTGAGGAGATCCGTCGTGTCCACGACCACCCCGAAGAAGTTCTTGCTCACCACGGCCGAACTGGCCGAATCCATCGGCGTCGCCCCGAAGACGGTCCGCAACTGGCGTACCCAGGGACTCGGCCCCGCGTTCGTCCGCCTGTCCCCGAACGACGTTCGGTACGACCCTGCCGACGTCGCCGAGTGGATCGCCGCCGTCAAACGCAGCGGATCGATCAAGGCCGCCCCGCTCACCACCGGCGGTGCCGCATGACCACCGACACCCCCGCTTCCATCGGCGTCGACTGGACCTGTGTCCGCATCCCGATCACCGCAACCGATTTCGAAATCAAAACTGATTCGGATGCAGGCGTCACTTTTGACGACTCCGAAGTCTCCCCGGAAACCATCGATGGCCTGCACTTTCACCCACCTATGCGTGCGCGCCACTTCTTGGGTTGGCGCGCATCCGTTTCTGAAACGGATACGGTAGCCGCGCTCGAAACCACGGCAAATGCGACACCGCTGGAAACGGATGCAGTCGACTTCGCCGATTTGGATGTACCCGGCGCGGACCCGAGCGACGACGTGTCGCCGGTCGTCGTGGTCTCCACTCCCGAGCAGGTGGCCGAGGCCCGCGCGTTCTTCGCCCGTGCCAAGGCCGACGAGTCGGCCGCGCAGAAGCAGCGCACCCGCAAGGTCTCGCGGGTCTTTTCGGCGATGCAATATCACCGGAACCCGGCGACGGGCGAGGTGATGTTCACGCAGGAGCAGTTGGACGCCGGTCTCGCCGCGCTCGCCGATCGGCTGTTCCGGTGGGCGTACATCTGGCACGACCGCGACCGATTGGTCGAGGTAGACGCGGGCACGGGCGACGCGGTGTGTTGCGGGATCAAGGGCCTACACGCGCACCTGGTGCTGTGGGTCGCCGACGGCGACGGCGCGCGCCCGACGATCCGCACCGTGTCCGACGCGTTCGAAATCCCCTCGGCCAAAGTGCGGGTGCCCAACGAGGTCGACGAGATCGAGAAGCGCGCGGGTCGCGGCGCGGCTGAGAAAGTGTTCTTCGACCTCTGCGAATACCTGCCGCACGAGTCGCGAGGTTCAGGCGCCATCCCCGGTATCCACCAGCTCGACCGCCACTACCTGGTGGACAAGACGCAGCCGGGGAAGCCGGGCAAGTACCAGTACGGCCGGGGCCGGGTGGTCGCCAATTTCCACTTCGGTCGCGCGCTCGACACGCACATGGCGACCCGCCACAACGCGGCTACGGACGGCGGCACGGCGGCCCAGTTGAGCAAGTTGTACCAGGCGGTCGGCAACGGATCGATGAACCTGCGGCAGGTACGGGAGGCCGAACCCGCGATCTACTTCGCCAAGGGCACGATCGCGCACCTTCAGAAGTGCCGCGACGACTATTTGTTGAACGCGCCGCTGCCGCCGTTCCGCACGAATTACTACATCGGTGGGGCGGCTCGGACGGGCAAATCCACGGTGGCCCAGTTGTTCGCCCGCGCCCTCGCCCGGACCCTCTACCCGGACCTCACTGAGGATGAGGCGATCTACATGGTTGGGCGTCCGGGCGTGGCATTCCAGTCGTATGACGGTCAGCCGATCGTCATTTGGGATGACTACCGGCCGCTCTCGATCATCGAGGCGGTCGGCGGCGACGTGCGTCAACGCGACTCCATTTGGCCGGTCTTGGACATCTCGCCGAAGCGGGTCGAGGTGAACAAGAAGTTCGGTGCGGTGACATTGTTGAACGCGGTCAACATCATCACCGGCATTCAGTCGTACGGGGAATTTCTCGATGGCCTCGCGGGCGAGTACACCGACAAGAAGACGGGCGCGCGGGTCGAGGTCGAGGACAAGAATCAGGCCTACGGCCGGTTCCCGTTCGTCAGCGAAGTGACCCCGGAGACGATCAGTTTCTACCTGAATCGTGGCTTCGCTGGCCGCTCCGGCTCGTACCAGGATTTCGATCCGGTCGCCCGGATCAAGGCGAACATGGCGCGTGTCATCGACGCCCTCGACGCCCTGCCGACCGAGGAAGCCAAGGAGCAATTTCGCCTAGCGGCCGGACAGAAGATGTTGGGCGGAATGGTCCAGGCACACCTCGAACTCAGGTCTGCTCCCGAAGCTCTGACGGTCGACGGCGCGCTCGCCGAGCTGGAGGCGACGACGGTCGTGCAGACGGCCGACGACATCGCCGCCGAGGACGCTGAGAACGAGCGACAGCGGGCCGCCGCCGAGGCCGCCCGCACCGCTCGACACGCCGCGCACCGGACTTATCACGAGGCCGACCCGGCCGCCCCCGCGAGCGCGTGCACGTTCGATCACGGCGACCACGCGTGTACGTGGGACCCGGCCCGCGCCGGGTTCGATCCGTGGCGCGTTCCCATGCCCGCGTAACCCCGATTCATCAACACATCAACACATCAACAACGAAGGAGAACCATCATGACGAACACCAATCTCGACCGACTGATCGCCGACGCCGAGGCTCGCGTGGCCGCGTTGAAGGCGAAGCAGGAGAAGGCGCGGGAGCGCAAGGCCAAGCCGGTCGGCTTGGCACTGATCGACCATCTCGACGGCCCGCTCGACGCGTTTCTGGACGCCGCCGCTGACTTCCACGCTGAGCACCATGTGACCACGGCTCGACGTGCGAAGGCCGCCGCCAAGCGCGCCGAGGCCAAGGCCGCCAAGGACGCCGCCGAGGTCTCGACGGCGACCTCCTCGAACCCGTTCGGGGGCCGTCATGACGACCACTGAGCGACCGCAGGTCGCGACTCCCGCCCGCAGCGCAGCGAGGACGGGACCGGCGGTAATTGGACGGCGACGCGAAGCGTTGTCGGACAATTACCCTGCTGGCCTTGAAACTACGTCCGCCACAGACACCGCTCCCGACGCCCTCGACGGACGCCGCGACGTTCGCCTGACGCAGCGCTACAGCGCGGCGGAGGCGAGCGCCGTGGAGGCGCGTGCCCGCGCCCTCGGCGTGAAGCCGGGGGCGTGGGTGCGGGCGGTGGTGCGCGACGCCCTCGACGCCCGCAGGGCGGAGGTGGCGGCGCTGCACGGTTCGGCCGCGACGCGGCCGGACCCGCAGCGGGCGACGGCTGTCGAGCAACTGCGCCGGGTCGGGGTGAATCTCAACCAGCTGGTGCGGGCGATCAATGCTGACGGCGAGCTGACCGACCACGTCGAGGACTTGCTCGACGCGGTCGAGGCGGTGCGCCCGGCGCTCAACGGCGTACGCGCCGAGTTCGGCGATCGGACCCGACTGTGAGCGGTGTGAACGTCAGGTCGTCGCGGAGTGCACAGAGCAGCGTCGACTACGCCCTCTACGGCGGTACCGAGCAGGCCGAAGCAGGGGCACCGAGTCGAGCGGCGGCGATGTCGTCGTCGCTCGGCTCCCCCGCCGAGTTCGTGGCTCGCGCCGAGGCGCACGGTCGGAAGATTCAGGCGTACAGCTACACCCAGAACTTCCACCCCGACGAGTTCGACGTGAACAACCCGGATCACGTCAAGAGAGTCAACGAGTTGGGCCGGATGCTGGCCGAGGACATGCACTCGGCCGACTATCTCGTGGTGACCCATACGGACTCGAAAGGCGGTCATCTTCACAACCACATCTATGTGGTGAACGACGACCTGCTGACCGGCGGCTCGCTCCAGCGGAACACCTCGTGGCGTCACGGTGTGTGGCAGACGAACGACGCCGTGATGTTGCGCGAAGGGTGTCGGGTGCAGGCCTCTCCGATGGAGGCGAAGCAGACGTGGAGCCAGCGCCGGGAGACCTTTAAGGCGGGCGGCTTCGAGCAGACGTTGGGCGACAAGGTGGCCGCTGCGTTGCGTGACCCGCGCTCGGTCGACCGTGAGCACTTCGAGGTCGTGCTCGCCGAACACGATGTGAAGCTCGCGATCACCGGTCGCGACGGCTGGAGCTACAAGATGCGCCGGGCTGATAACGGCAAGCTCGGCCGCAAGAAGGCGTCGGGGCTCGCCCCCGACTTCACCGCCGAGAACGCCCACGCGGTGTTCGACTACCACGCCCAGCGGGCACAGACGAAGGAGAGCAATCGTGAGTCTCTTGGACGAGATGAAGCAGCAGGACCAGCAGCAGGATCGAGTGGCCGAGACCTCGGCCGCGTTGGCGTCGTTGACCTCACGCCAGGGCGCGGTCGAGTCGCAGATCGCGGAGCTGACGGCAGCGGTGAACAAGTTGATCGACCAACAGGGGCTGACACGTCAGCAACTCATGACGATGGAGCGGACGCCGCAGCATCAGCCCAGCGCCACCTCAGGGTTCGAACCCGTGCAGAGAAGGCTCGACGAGATCGAGAAGACACTCGAAGTGCTGGCCGAGACCTTGGACGGCGCGTCGCTGAAGACGGCAACCGAGGCCCTGCGCAGCGAACAGAAGACCTTGGCTACAGCCGCTAAGCGCGCCACCGACGCCGCCGCGAAGGCCACCGAGGCCGCCGAGGCGACGAAGGCGGGCGCGGCCGAGGTCGCCACCGCCGGTAAGCGTGCGCTGAGCCAGGCGATCACCGCCACGGAGAAGCGCGCCGACGAGCGCGCCTCGGCCGCTGAGGACGCGCGGGCCGCCCGGATCGACAAGCAGCTCGCCGCCGCCGCCCGACTGGACGACCGCACGATGTGGGTCGGCCTGGGTCACGGCCTGGCCGCTGTGGCGACCGTGGGCGTGACCCTCGCAGGTTTCTGGATGACCCTCGCGTTCGCCGTCTGGGGGTGGCGATGGGCGATGAACGCTGAGGGATGGGCGCGCGGGCTGACGTTCGTGGGATTGATCGCAGCGACGGCTGGGATCGTCATCGCGTGCTATCACTCGTGGTCCTGGCTCGCTCCCCGCGTGCAAGTGGCGATCGACGCCTACGACAAGCGCAACCGCAAGAAGTAGATCCATCGGCCTGCCGCGACGAAGGAGTGGCCGGCCGATGGGCCGCCCCTGCGAGGGAAGTCCCGAACGGCGTCCCGCAGCGTCCCGCCAGACCCATTGGAGAGTAGATTCGGGAGTATCCGCCCTCGAACGAGAAAGCCCCTCACCGCGTTTCCGCTGGTGAGGGGCTTTCACTGTGCGCCATCAGGGACTCGAACCCCGAACCCGCTGATTAAGAGTCAGCTGCTCTGCCAATTGAGCTAATGGCGCTTGGCCTTGCGAGAAGAAACATTAACAGTAGATGCCTGCAGAACAAAAATCGGCTGGTCAGGGACTGTTTTCGCCCTTCTCGGGGCGCGTCAGCGGACGATCTTGATGATCACGACGGCGACGGTGGCCGCACCGGCGCCGATCAACGAGAACTTGACCGCGGGCGTCGAGAGGAGGGCCAGAGCCTTCGTCTTCAGATCGTCGGCCAGACGTTCCGGGTTGGCGC
Organism: Gordonia spumicola; assembly: GCF_009932475.1. Classification (GTDB taxonomy): domain Bacteria; phylum Actinomycetota; class Actinomycetes; order Mycobacteriales; family Mycobacteriaceae; genus Gordonia; species Gordonia spumicola. The sequence continues at coordinate 471,635 of NZ_BJOV01000005.1, read as the reverse complement.
GCACCGCCAACTGGTCGAGCGTCTTGGCGAGCTCCTCACGTGCCTGTGCGATTTCGTTCTCGATCCGTTCGGTGTCCCCGGCCACGGCGTCTCCACTTCTTCTCGGGTGTCTGTGCAGGCAAGCCTACTTGTGCCGACCAGCCTATGAGGGGTTGCGCGCAGCACGATCGGATAGCCTGGCGGTATGTCGGAGAACGCACGCCTCGCCGTCGGCGACAAGGCCCCGGATTTCACCCTGCTCGACTCCACCGAGAAGCCCGTGTCGCTCGCCGACTACGCGGGTCGCAAGGTGATCGTGTACTTCTACCCCGCCGCGATGACACCCGGATGCACCAAGCAGGCGTGCGACTTCCGCGACAGCCTCGCCGAACTCAACGGGCAGGGCATCGACGTCGTCGGCATCTCCCCCGACAAGCCCGCGAAGCTCGCCAAGTTCGTCGAACGCGACGAGCTGACGTTCCCGCTCCTGAGCGACCCCGAGAAGGAGGTCCTCACCGCGTGGGGCGCGTTCGGGGAGAAGAAGCTGTACGGCAAGATCGTCCAGGGCGTCATCCGCTCGACGTTCCTCGTCGACGAGAACGGCGTCATCGAGGCCGCCCAGTACAACGTGCGCGCCACCGGACACGTCGCCAAACTGCGCCGCGACCTCTCCGTTTAGTGGAGCACGTGACGGGGGAACTCGTCCCCCGCAAACGGCCGACACAGGAGCGGAGTCGGCGCACGTTCGACGCCATCCTGTCGGCCGCACGCGACGTGCTCATCGACGTCGGCTTCGAATCGCTCACATGCGAACAGATCGCCCAGCGCGCCGACCTGCCCATCGGCACCATCTATCAGTACTTCGCCAACAAGTACGTCGTGGTCTGCGAGTTGGACCGGCAGGACACGACGGCCGTCAGCAACGAGCTCTCGGCGTTCGCCGCCGAGATCCCGTCGCTCAAGTGGCCGCAACTGCTCGAGAAGTTCCTCGACCACTTGGCCGAACTGTGGCGCACCGACCCCTCGCGACGCGCCGTGTGGCTCTCCGTGCAGTCGACGCCTGCCACCCGCGCCACCGCGTCCATCACCGAGAAGGTGCTCGCCGAGCAGGTCGCGCGCATTCTCGCGCCCCTCACGCCGACGTCCGAACGCGAACGACGTCAGATGATGGCCGAGGTCCTCGTCCACGCCGCCTATTCGCTCCTCAGCTTCTCCGTCCAGGAACCCCACGACCACGACAAGGTCGTCGGTGAACTCAAACGGATGCTCGCCGGGTATCTCCTCCTCGAGGACGCCGTCAGCCGCTGACCGGGCCCGGCTCCTCCAGGATCGCGACGGCGGCGGCCATGTCGCCGTCGTGCGTCAACGACACGTGGATCCGCAGATGCCCGATCTGCTCGGCGAGATCGCCGTGCAGCCGGACCCGAGGCCGACCGAACTGGTCGGACTGCACCTCGACCTCGTTGACCGCCGTCTCCGGGAGGACGGGCGCCAGACCGAACCGGCTCGACGACCACGCCTTGATCACGGCTTCACGCGCCGCCCAGCGCGCCGCGAGGTGACGGTCGTCGTCACCGGTCCGATCGGCGGCGTCCCGACGTTCGCCGACCGAGAAGCGGCCGGCGAACGTCGAACCGGGCGTCCGGAGCTGGTCGCCGAACTCCGACACCGACACCATGTCGATGCCGACGCCCACGATCATGCTCGACTGCCGATCACACGTACGCGCCGTCGGAGTCGAGACGGACCTCCGGGTTCAGCAGGAGCGCTGCCTCCGCGGTGTGCTCGTCGCCGTCGCCGAGACGACGGTCGGCGGGACGCACATAGGCGGGTTCGCCACCGCACATCGCCGACAGCAGACGCTGCTGTCCGTCACGCAGTCGCGCCGCTGCCGCCCGCCGGTAGTCGGCGCGACTCGACTCGTCGAGCGCGGAGACGAACGCCTCCGGGTGGACGACGGCGATCAAGCCGGACACGTGACCGAAGCCGAGGCTGGTCAGCAGGCCCGCCTTGAGCGGGAACCGCTCACCCATCCGCAGCGTCTCGCGCGGCCACACCAGGTGCGGGTACTCGGTCATCTTCTCGTCGACGCAGTCCAGGCTGCGGTTCGGCGGGATCACCCCGTCGCGGAGCACCTGGCACAGGCCGATCAGCTGGAAGGCCGCAGCTCCGCCCTTGGCGTGGCCGGTCAGCGACTTCTGCGAGACGACGAACAGCGGGGCCCCGTCGCCGCGACCGATGGCCGCCGCGAGACGTTCGTGCAGCTCCGACTCGTTCGGGTCGTTGGCACGGGTCGACGTGTCGTGCTTGGACACGACCGCGACGTCGTCGGGGCTCACGCCGAGCGAGGCGAGCGAGGTGGCGAGCGGTGACGCCTGCTCGCCGCGGGCCGCGCCGAGCGCGCCGAGACCGGGCGCCGGGATCGACGTGTGCACGCCGTCGCCGAAGCTCTGCGCCCAGGCCACGACACCGAGCACCGGCAGTCCGAGCTGGGCTGCGATGTCGCCGCGCGCCAGCAGGACGGTGCCGCCTCCCGCCGACTCGACGAACCCGCCGCGTCGACGGTCGTTGGCGCGGGAGAAGCGTCGGTCGTCGATGCCCTTGCCCGCCATGACGGCCGAGTCGGCGGTGGCCGACATGTCGCCGAAGCCGACGATGCCCTCGATGCCGAGGTCGTCGAACCCGCCTGCGACGGCGAACAGCGCCTTGCCGAGCCGGATCTTGTCGGCGCCCTCCTCCACCGAGACGGCGGCGGTGGCGCACGCGGCGACCGGGTGGATCATCGCGCCGTAGCTGCCGATGTACGACTGCACGACGTGTGCTGCGACGACGTTCGGCAGCGCCTCCTGCAGGATGTCGTTCGCCTTCGACTCGCCGAGCAGGGTGTCGACGTACAGCGAGCGCATCGACGTCATGCCGCCCATGCCGGTGCCCTGCGTGTTGGCGACCAGACCCGGGTGCACCCAACGCATCAACTCCGACGGGCTCAGACCCGCGGTGATGAACGCGTCGACGGTCGCGACGAGGTTCCACAGTGCGACGCGGTCGACGGACTCGACCATGTCGGGCGAGACGCCCCAGCGGACCGGGTCGAAACCGGTCGGGATCTGCCCGCCGACGGTGCGCGACAGTTCGAAGCGGCGCGGGACGCGGATCTCGGTGCCCGCGAGACGGGTGACGGACCAGTCGCCCGACTCGGTCGCCACGATGCGGGTCCGCTCGGGGTCGGCCGAGGCGAATGCGCGTGCGGCGGCCTCGTTCGGGACGGTGAACGTCAGATCGTCGTCGAGGTACACCGATTCGAGCAGCGGCGACGTGTTCTCCACCATCGCGCCCTCGTCGGCGTAGCGGCGGATGCCGCAGCGTGCGACGACCTCGTCGTGGTACCGGTCGGCGATCTCCGACTCGGCGACCGGGTCGCCCGACTCGACGTCGTACCATCCCGGCTTCGGGGTCTCCTCCCAGGTCACCAGGCCGGTGTTCCACGCGAGTTCGAGGACGCCAGCGGCCGACAGCTTCTCGTCGACCTCCATCTCGAAGCGGGTGCGCGACGAACCGTACGGGCCGACCTCGCCCGCGCCGACGATGACGACCATGTCCTCGGGTCGCGCGGTAACGTCCGACCACGCGTGCGCGGTCGGCAGGTCGGCGCGCGCCGGGGCGGGCAGCGCGGCGACCAGCGGGTTCACCGGCTCGTCCGCCTCATCGGCCGGCTCCTCGGCGGCGTCGGCCGCGGCGGCCTTGGCGAGCGCCTTCAAGTCGATGTTCGGGTCGAGGCCCGCGGTCAGGTCGGCGATGATCGGCTCCACCCGAGCGGCGTCCCGCTTGCCCGCGGCGCACAGGGCGACGAGTTCGGCGGCCATCTCCTCGGTGGACCAGGTCCGGACGCCCGCGGCCTCCACGGCGGCGACCATTCCGTCGTTGCCGCCCATCAGGCCGGTCCCGCGGACCCAGCCGATGAGGGCGTGGGCGATCGTGGTGCGCGAGCCCCACGACTCCTCGGCGCCCCAGCGGGTGACGAGGGCGTCGAGTGCCGCCTTCGACTCGCCGTACGCGCCGTCGCCGCCGAACATGCCTCGGTTCGGCGACCCCGGCAGCACGACATGCAGGCGCGAGTCGAGGTCGTGATCGGCGCCGATGGCACCGAGTCCGGCGATCATCCGTTCCACCGACCAGAGGAGGACCTTCATCTCCATCTCGGCGCGGCCTCCCGCGTCGGTGAGGTCACCGGCGACGCGCGGCGCCGCGAACGGGAACAGCAGCGTCGGCGTGAGGGCTTCCTTGATCACACCGGTGGTGGCTCCGAGGTTCTCGGTCTGCTCGGTGCCGATCCACTCGACCACCGCGTCGACGTCGACGTACGACGCGAGATTGGCCGGGACCACCCACAGGGCGGCGCCGTGCGCCGCGTGCTCGCGATACAGCTCCTTGTAGAAGCCGAGACGCTCGCCGCTCAGCCGCGAGGTGGTCGCGACGACTGTCGCTCCCCCGCGAAGGAGTTCGCCGACGACGGATGCGGCGATCGAGTCGGGCGACGCGCCGGTCACGACGGCGACGTCGTCGGCGAACGCGCCGACCGCGGTCGACTGCGCCGCTTCGGCGATCGCCGCGAACAGGCGTGCGTGCACCCGGTACCCGCGATGCAGTGCCTTGCCCTGCCACCAGGTCGCGTGCTGGGCGACGGTCTCGCCCGCGCCGGTCAGGCGGCCGACGATGCGATCGTGATCGGCGTCGACCGTGTCCTCGTCGAGCAGCCACAGGCGGGCCAGGTCTTCACGGGCGCTGGCCCAGCGGTCGTCCAGGAGGACGGCGCGCTGTTCGTCGAACGACGGCGTGACGGTGCGGACCCAGTCGGCGCCCAGTTCGTCGCTGATGCGCTGTGCGGCGACCGCGTTCGGGTCGTCGAGCACCTCGTCGGCGGTGGCCGTGGACGTCAGTCCCAGCTTGGCGAGGATGGTGTTCGCGGTGGCCGCGAGGACGCCGTCCTTGCCGCCCATGTGCTCGGCGAGGGCGTCGAGGGCGGCCGAATCGACGGCTCCCCCGCCCGCTCCGCCGGTTGCGGGCAGTTCGACGGCCACACCGCGGGCAGCGCCGACCGAGCGGACGGCCCGGTCGATGAGGTTGTCGAGGTCGTTTACCGTTGTCACGGCGCTCTCGAGCAGGTCGCCGAGGTCGCCGCCACGGACGCTGGCTCCGTCCCGCGAGCCGAGAGCGAGAGCGACCAGCGTGTGCTGCGCCCAGCCTCCGCCGAGCTGCCACGTGTCGGTGACGCGGTCGACGATGTAGTTCTGACGCTTGTTGACCGGGCCCGCGACCTTGCGGATCTGGTCGCCGACGGCGTCGGTGAGGACGTCGCCGAGCGGCTTGTAGCCGCGAGCGAGCGTCTCGACGGTGCCCGCGAGGGCGTGCATCTCGGCTTCCGCGGCGCCGTCGATGGCTCCGAGGCCCAACTCGCCGCCGATGTCGAGCAGCAGCTGATTGCGGCGCGACGAGACGCCGTCGCACAGCGACTCGATGGTGTCGGCGGCGCCGATCTGGGACGGCGTCATCTTGGTCCACAGGGCGATGACGGCGCGGACGGCGTCGGCCGGACCGAACGAGATGTCGTCCGGACGCGGACCGGCGGCCGCGGCGACGGGCGCGGCGGCGACCACGGGTGCGGCTTCGACGGGCGCTTCGGTCGCCTCGGCGGCCGGCGCCTCGTCCTCGACGGGTTCGGGGGCGCTGTCCTCGGCACGCAGGAGCTGCTCGTCGGTCTGGGCGTTGACGACCTCGGTCACGGCTGCGCCGTAGCGCGGCAGTTTGAGGGTGTTGCGGGCCAGGCCGGTGAGCGTGGGGGCCGACTTCACGCCGACCTCGACGAACCGGTCCATGCCGAGCCCGCCCTGTTCGACGGTCGAGAAGAGCAGGTCCTGAGTCTCAATCCAGCGAACGGGGCTCGCGAACTGCCAGGCCAGGAGCTCGATGAGGATCACGCGGGTCAGATCGGCCGGACGAGCGGCCCACGAGTCCCAGTCGGCGAGCACTGCGTCGAGCGGCTCCGACGGGACGAGGTCGGCGATCTCCTGGACGAAGTCGCGGCCCAGATTGAACAGGCGCGGGACGAGGTTCGGGATGTAGTTGCCGACCAGGATCTCCGGGTCGATCACCGCGGGCAGCAGCTCGTCGAGCTTGCCGCGGAACTCGGGCACGCCCGCACGCAGGACCGTCGAGTGGAACGGCACGTCGATGCCCGGGACCAGGATGAACGCCCGCTTGCCGCCGAACTCGGCGCGGCGACGGTCGATCTCCGCCTCCAGCAGTTCGAGGCCGCGGACGGTGCCCGCGATCGCGTACTGCGAGCCGAGCAGGTTCAGGTTCACGACCTGCAGGAACTCGCCCGCCTCGTCGCCGATGCCCGCGACGAACGCCTCCACGTCGACGTCGTCGAGTCCGAACTGGCTGGGGCGGATCGCGGCGAGACGATAGTCGCTGCGGCCCTTCTCATCGCGCGGGACGAGGTGATGCATGGCGCTGCCGCGCTGGAACACCACCTCGAGGACGGCCTCGAGCGGGAGGACGCCCGCGCAGGCGGCGAGCGCGTTGTACTCGCCGACCGAGTGGCCGCAGGTGATCGAATCCTCGACGTATGCTCCGGCCTCACGGAGTTCGGCGATCTGCGCGACGCCGAGCGTCGCCATCGCGACCTGAGTGAACTGCGTCAGGAACAACACGCCGTCGGGGTGGTGGTAGCGCTCCCCGTTGGCGACGAGAACCGTCGGGTTGTCGCGGACCACCGCCAGGATCGAGAAGCCGAGGGTCTCGCGGGTGTGTTTGTCGGCGCGGTCCCAGATCTCGCGGGCCGCGGCGCTGCGCGATCGGGCGTCCAGGCCCATGCCCTTGCTCTGGATGCCCTGGCCCGGGAACGCGTACACGGTGCGCGGCGCGGCGAGCAGACCGGTGGCTGCCATGACGAGTTCGCCGTCGACCTTGGCCGTCACCTCGATGACCTCGCGACCCGCGTCGATGCCGACCCGGTCGACGCGGACGTCGACGGCGTCGCCGAGGCGGACCATGCCCAGGTAGCGGGCGGTCCAGCCGACGAGCGCGCGGGGCGCCGGGGTGGGCTGCGCGGAGTCGGACGCCGTGACGACCTGCTGCGCGAGCGCCGACAGCCACATGCCGTGGACGATCGGGTCGCCCAGGCCGGCCAGGCGCGCGGCGAGCGGATCGGTGTGGATCGGGTTGCGGTCGCCGGACACGACGGCGAAGCCGTGCATGCGCGACGGCGCGTTCACCGTCACCGAGCGCAGATGCTTGCGGGTCCCGGTCCGTTCGTCGGCGATCGCCCCGCCCGCACGCACCGGATCGGTGAGGTCGGCCGCGCCGAGACGGCCGCGGATCGCGAAGCGCTCGACGAGTTCGGCGACGAGGGCGTCGCCGTCGGTGACGGTCACCTCGACCTCGATGACACGGCCCACGGAGGCGTCGCTGACGCCGATGCAGCGGGCGGAGACGGTCAGGTCGGTGTCGGCGGTCGGCAGTGCGCCCGCCAGGGCGATCGCATGATCCAGGTGGACCAGGTCGAGCAGTCCTTCGACGACGGGCAGACCGTCGTCGGTGGTGACGGCGCCGATCACGCTGAACACGGTGGGCCAGCAGGCGACGACCACCGCGTCGGGCACGGCGAAGCCGTTCGGCGACGACGGCGTGGTGGCGTTGTAGCGGGTCGGCAGGCCCGACGCGGTGGCGCCGGAGTGGTCGGCGACCGAGTCGGCGCGCCAGGCGACGGTGCCGGTGGTGGCCCCGTCGGTGATCGTGAGCAGTTCGCCGCCTGCGGCGACGGCGAGCAGATCGCGCATGGCGTCGGCCGCACCGGCCGTCGTGACGCGGGGACTGCCGCCGTCGACCACCTTGAGGTCGCCGGTGAAGGGGATCCGCAGGATCGAACCGGACACCGGGACCACCAGGTCGAGACGGATCTCGTCGTCGGCGGTCTCCGCGTCGGGGACGTACGCGATCATCGCGCCGCTGGGGTGCTCGGCGTACTCGCCGTCGTACACCTTCCACTCGTCGCGGTCGCCGAGGAGGGCGATCGGGTTGCGGACCTGGCGGCCCGCCCACAGCACGTCGTCCGCCTCGATGAGGATGCTCAACGGGCCCGACTCCGGGACGATGCCGCGACGACGGCGCGCGGCCACGACCTGGGCCTGTTCGCCGGACGTCCGGAGGTCGGAGACCACCTGGTCCTCGAATCGGTTGAGCAGGTCGCCGACGGGCTCGTCGACGCGCGTGATTCCCGCGACGGCGACCGTGCCGGGGATGACGCAGACCTCGTCGGCGCGGTAGCGCGCGTCGTGCGCCTGCCACAGCGAGTCGCTGCGCCACCAGCGGCGGACGTCCTTGTCGATGACGGGGACGAAGTTCACCGGCTTGCCGGGGGTGCGGCACAGTTCGAGGAAGAAGGCGACGTCTGCCGGGTGCAGGATGTCGGACTCGACGGCGGGGAAGGTCTCGGCCAGGCGGGCGATCGCGGCGTGCGCGTCGTCGATCCGCTCGCCGAACAGCGATTCGAACTCGCCCGTGTCGAGGTGATGCATGCGGGCCTCGGTACGGCGCAGCATGTCGGCGAACCGCGTCTCCCACGTGATGTCGGCCCACGGGTACTCGCTGTCGGGCCCGACAGCGAGCTCGGCGTAGCGGGTGAGCCAGTCGAGGTAGGTCATCTCGGCGACGTCGCCGAAGTACGGCTTCGCGGTGCGGGCCATCGCGGCCACGATCTCGTCGCGGCGCTCGGCGACGGCCTCCGCGTCACCGGCGACCTCGTCGAGGAGACGGCCGCACCGCGACGCCGAATTGTCGATCTCGTGGATGTCGGCGCCGAGCTGGCTGCGTCCGGAGGCCATGCCCGCTTCGCTGTGACCCGCACCGATCCAGGTGTCGCAGCCTTCGGTGTCGACGAGGAGCTGCTTCACCTCCGGCGCGGTCGTCGCTTCGAGGGTCGCCATCGCCGCCGTGCCGATGAGGACGCCGTCGAGCGGCATCGACGGGTAGTCGTAGCGGGCCGACCACGCGCCGGTCAGGTACTCCGACGCGCGTTCGGGGGTGCCGATGCCGCCGCCGACGGCGACGACCACGTTCGGCCGATCACGCAGTTCGCCGTAGGTGGCGAGCAGCAGGTCGTCGAGATCCTCCCACGAGTGGTGCCCGCCGGCCCGTCCGCCTTCGATCTGGACGATGACCGGGAACTCCGGCACCGCGATCGCGATGCGGATGACGGCACGGATCTGGTCGACGGTTCCGGGCTTGAACGCGACGTAGTGCAGGCCGGCCTCGGTGAACTCGTGGACCAGGTCGACGGCCTCCTCCAGCTCGGGGATGCCCGCGGTGATGATGACGCCGTCGAACGGCGCACCCTGCGAACGCGCCTTCTGGACGATGCGCTTGCTGCCGAGCTGCAGCTTCCACAGGTACGGGTCGAGGAACAGCGAGTTGAACTGCACCTGACGGTTCTCGTCGAGCAGGTCGGTGAGCTTGTCGACGTTGGCGGCGAAGATCTCCTCGGTCACCTGTCCGCCGCCCGCCAGCTCGGCCCAGTGACCCGCATTGGCGGCCGCGGCCACGATCGCCGGGTCGACGGTGGTGGGCGTCATGCCTGCCAGGAGCATCGGCGAGCGGCCGGTGAGGCGGGTGAACGCCGTGTCGACGGCGGTGCGGCCGGTCGGCAGCGACACGAGTCGCGGTGCGAAGGCCGACCACGGCCGGGCAACCGTGGGGGTGCTGCCCGGAACGAAGAGGCTGCGCTGGCCGCGTCGGGTGGCCGCGGCGATCACGCCGACGCCCTGTCCGCGGACGAGCGGTGCGGCCAGGCGGGCGCCGAGGTCGGCGGGGCCGAAGTCGATGATCCACGAGGCACCGGAGGCGACGACGTCGCCGATCTGATCGACCCAGTCGACGGCGTCGACGAGGATGCTGCCCGCGAGCCTGCGCGCGAAGTCGACGTCCAGCCCGGTGAGCCGCGCCCATTCGGCGACGAGCTCGACGGCTGGGGCCAGATCGGGGTGATGGAACGGCACGGTGACGGCCAGCTCCTCGAACGTGGGCGCGAACGGCTTGCCGCCGGTCAGCTTGGCCTTGCGGTCGGCCGCCTCGGCGGTGGCGCGACGCGCGCACAGCTCCTGGAAGCGGACGAGGTGACGCGGCGACCCCGACAGGACGATGGAGCGGCGGTTGTTGACGATCGCGACGGTCGGCAGGCCGGGGGTTCCGGCGGGCAGGCTCGCACGGTACTCGGCGAGGAGCTGATCGATCTCGCGCGGCGCGACGCCGTTGACGGCGACCATCGGCGAGGTGCCCTCGGTGCTCTGGTCGGCGGATCCGCGCAGACCGAGTCGACGCGCGGTGACGGTGGCGGCGGCTCCCATCAGCTGCGCGATGGCGAGGAGTTCCGCGTCGTCGGCGTCGCGCTGGTGCTCCGCGGTGGTGATCGCCTCGGCCGCGAGGAGGCCCTGCGAATGCCCGATGACGGCGCTCGGCGGGAGGGCTCCGGTGTCGAGTCCCTGCTTGGCGAGGTTGGCGATCGCGGCGATCTGCGCGAGCAGGATGCCGGGCACCGACAGTTCGGCAGCGGCCAGTTCGGCGTCGGTCGGAACCGACCGGTCCTCGTCGATGTCGGCGATCCACTGCGCGGGTGCGAAGCGGTCGGCGCCCGCGGCCGCGAGCCGGTCGGAGACGGGTTCGAGGGTGCGGGCGGCCGAGTCGACGATCGCGGAGACACGTCGTCCCAGGTCGGCGTCGGCGACCAGTTCTGCGAGGGTGGGCAGCCACGGGCCGCCCTGTCCGCCGAAGCTGATGGCGTAGCTCTCGCCTGCCGCGAAACGGTCGATCAGACTCGTCGAACCGTCGTCGGTTGAGGTTGCTCGATCACCGGTGCGGAACTGGTCGAGGGTCACGGATACTCCTGTCGGCCTGTGTGGGGGAACGTCGACATCGTGCCACACAAACATGAGGAATCCCTCACGTTTGCGGGTGACCGTGAGGTATACCCGCTGGTAGACCGGCGAGTAACGACGACGACCAGCGCCTGCGGAAAGTTTGGTGACGGTCATCACAAGACGCAGGTGAGCGGCCGATAGGGTCGTTCCCATGAGCATCGACGCCTGCGTCTTCTGTGAGATCGCCGCCGACCGCAGTCCCGCCCACATCGTCTACTCGGACGAGCGCGTCATCGCATTCCTCGACCGCGCGCCGATCGCCCGCGGGCACACACTGGTGATCCCACGACGACACTCGTCAGGACTGTCCGACCTCGATCCGAGCCTCGGCACGCCCCTGTTCTCGGCGGCGCAGCGCATCGCCGACGCCATGAAGACGCCCGGATTCGGCGCGGACGGCGTCAACCTCGCCGTGAACGACGGGCGCGCGGCGATGCAGACCGTGTTCCATACGCACATGCACGTCGTCCCCCGTCGCAGCGGCGACAAGCTGACGTTCGCGAAGGGCCTCCTCACCCGCCGGGCCGGCGACCTGTCGGCCGTGGCGGCCGACCTGCGCGAGCTGATCGGCGCGGCACGGTGAGCGCGATCGACGACGCCGCCCGCCTCGTCTCCGACGCGTCCCGCACCGTCGTGTTCACCGGTGCCGGGATGTCCGCCGAGAGCGGGATCCCGACCTTCCGCGACGCACTGACCGGCATGTGGGCCGAGCACGATCCGATGACCCTGGCCTCGCCCGAGGGCTGGCGCAGCGACCGCGACCTGGTGTGGTCCTGGTATGCCGACCGGGCACGGCAGGTCCGCCTCGTGGAGCCGAACGACGGGCACCTCGCCCTCGCGCGACTCGCCGTTGCGGCCCGCATCGACGGCCGCGCCGTGAGCGTCGTGACGCAGAACGTCGACGATCTGCACGAACGCGCGGGAAGCGCGGTCGCGAGCCATCTACACGGCAGCCTGTTCGCGCCGCGCTGCGAGTCGTGCCGCAGGCCCGAACACGCCGACGTCGCGGTGGCGGACCCGCGACCGGCGTGCCCGCTCTGCGGAGCGTCGATGCGGCCGGGGGTCGTCTGGTTCGGCGAGCTCCTGCCCCGCGACGACTGGTCGGAGGCGTCGCGACTCGTCGAGGAGTGCGACCTCCTGATCGTCGTCGGGACGAGCGGCGTCGTTCAGCCGGCGGCGAGCCTTCCCGAGCGGGCCCGCTCGAACGGCACGCCGATCATCGAGGTGAATCCGGAGCCGTCCGCGCTCACACCCCTCGCCACCGTCCACCTCGAGGGCACGGCCGCCGAGGTCCTCCCCCGCCTGGTCTGATCAGGCGGCGACGGGCACGACGTCGGCGGCCTCGGCCGGTTCCGGTGATCTCTTGGGGACCGTGAGCAGCCCGTAGCCGACGACGATCCAGCCCGCGAGCACCGCGAACGCCGCGGCGGCTCCCGCACCGTCGAAGAACGCCGCACTGCGCAGAGCGGTGCCCGTGGCGCCGAGCGGAAGGAGTTGCCCGACGTCGCCCCAGATGGACGGCAGATACTCCGACGGGGACGAGATGCCCGCAAGCGGCATGCCGACGAGCATGAACAGGAGCGCGACCACACCGATGCCCGCGGGGCCGACCACTCGGACGAGACCCGCGACGGGCGCGGCGATCGCGAGGATGCCAGCGCCGAGCGCCAGCCACTGGAGCCAGAAGCCGCCGCCGAGGACGCCGAACGCCATCGCCACACCGATGGACGCGGCCGCGACCGCGGCGGCGCCCACGGGCAGCGCCCACGCGATCACGCGCCTGCGGCGTCCGACGAGCGCCGCGGAGGCTCCGAGCGCCACGCCCGCCATGAAGACCGGCATCACCATCGATCCGAAGCCCGCGCCGCGCGGGTCGTCGTCGGCCCGGCGGTGCGACGTCGACGACCGGCAGGGCCGCGCCGCCCGACTGCGCGGCGAGTCCGGTGCCGATCTGGGTCAGCATACTGGCGACCGCCGGGCTGCCGCCGGTCGCGACGATCGTCTGCGGCTGCGGACCGACGACGAATCCGCCGTACACGTCGCGGTCGCGGGCGGCCTCCTTCAGGTCGTCCGCGGTCTCGAACGCGCGGACGTCGAAGGCTCCGGGCTGACGCTGGTCGAGTGCGGCGCTCACCTGCTCGACCGCGGCCGCCGGTCCGGCCACTCCGATCGGGACGTCGTGAGGTTCACCGCGAGACGCGGGCCCGATGAACATCAACAGCACGAGCGGAATGACGACGGACATGCCGACGATGACGGCGACGAGTTTGCGGATTGTCGTGGACACGACCGACCTCCAGAGCACGGGACATAATTCAACAACTGTTGATCGCACGGTACGACCGACCGATCGTCGTGTCAACAGTTGTTGAATTTCGGCTAGGCTCAACCCATGAGCGCAGAATCGACGGGCCGCGCCGGTAGGCGGACGGGCGAGGTCACCACGCGAGACGACATCCTGACCGCCGCGCGGACCCTGTTCGGCGACAAGGGCTACAAGGGGACGTCACTGCGGGCGGTGGCGACTGCCGCGGGCGTCGACGTAGCACTGATCTCGTACTACTTCGGGAGCAAGCACGGACTGTTCGTCGAGGCGCTCGAAGTGCCCGTCGACCCGGCAGAACAGCTGCGGAAGGCCGCGAACGGGCCTCGAACCGAGTTGGGGAGCCGACTGATCTCCGGGTTCACCCAGGTCTGGGAGGGCGAGGTGACCGGCCCGGCGATGGCGGGACTGATGCGGTCGATCATCATCGACCCCGAACGATCGACGGCCTTCGGCGACTTCGCGACACATCGCATGGTGCCGCTGCTGTCCGAGCAGGCCGAGGTGAGCCTCGACACCGCACGGATCCTGCTCAGCAGCCTGTTCGGCATGGCGACGGTCCGCTACCTCGTCGCGGCTCCGGCCTTCGCCGACATGACACGCGACGAGGTGATCGCCCTCTACGGCCCCCGCCTCCAACTCATCGTCGACGCGGACTAGCACCGTCGCGTCTCCCCAGTTCCAGCCAACCTCACGCGGTTTCGACACGACACCTCGGCTACCGCCTCGGAGTCTGCTCAACCACCATGTCGGGTGTCCTACCCGGTGGTTGAGCCGACCCGGAGCGAAAGCGGAGGGCCGAGTCGAAACCTGGCGAGGGTCTGTCGCTAGCCTCGACCGCGACCGGCGACGCGCGGCGAGCGCTTGTTGCCCCAGTCGCCGCCGCGCTTGTTGTACCCGTCGCGCTTGTTGTAGCCGCCGCGGCCGCGCGGTGCACCCATGTCCGGACGCAGGTCGATCGGGTTCTTGCCGATGCGCGTGTGCTTGAGCAGGTTCAACGTCTCGGAGTCGAGGTCGTTGGGCAGCTCCACGAGCGAGAAGTCGTCGCGGATGCTGATGTTGCCGAAGTCGCCGCGCGTGAGGCCGCCCTCGTTGGCGATGGCGCCGACGATGGCCCCGGGCGACACCTTGTGCTTGCGCCCGACGGCGATGCGGTACGTCTGGAAGTGACCTCCGCCTCGGGGCGCACGGTCGCGGTCCGGACGCTCGCGACGCTGGCCCGCGGGCGGATCGGGGGCCATGAGGAATCCGCCGTCACGCGATTCGAGGGCGAGCGCGGCCGCGATGTCCGCCATGGCGACGTCGTTCTCGCGGGCGTAGTTCTCCACGAGGCCGCGGAATATGTCGAGGTGGCTCGAACCGAGGTTCGAGGTGATCGAATCGGCGAACTTGGCGACACGCTGCGCGTTGACGTCGTCGACGCTCGGCAGATCGATCTCCTCGATCTCCTGACGGGTGTGCCGCTCGATCGAGCGGAGCAGGTGACGTTCGCGCGGCGAGACGAACAGCAGCGCGGTGCCCGAGCGTCCGGCGCGGCCGGTGCGGCCGATGCGGTGGACATACGACTCGACGTCGTGCGGGATGTCGTAGTTGACGACGTGCGAGATGCGGTCGACGTCCAGTCCGCGCGCGGCGACGTCGGTCGCGACGAGGATGTCGAGCGAGCCGTCCTTGAGCTGGTTGATGGTGCGTTCGCGCTGCGCCTGCACCATGTCGCCGTTGATCGCCATCGCCGACAGCCCACGCGACCGCAGCTTCTCAGCGAGTTCCTCGGTGGCCGACTTGGTGCGGACGAAGATGATCATCCCGTCGAACGCCTCGACCTCGAGGACGCGGGTCAGGGCGTCGAGCTTCCGCTGATGCGACACCTGCAGGTACTTCTGCGTGATGTTCGACGCGGTCGCGGTCTTGGCCTTGACCGTGACTTCCTGCGGATTGTTCAGGTACTTGCGGGCCAACCGGCCGATCGACGCGGGCATCGTCGCCGAGAACAGGGCGACCTGCTTCTCGTCCGGAGTGTCGGCGAGGATCCGCTCGACGTCTTCGGCGAAGCCCATGGTCAGCATCTCGTCGGCCTCGTCGAGCACGAGGAACTCCAGCTCGGAGAGATCGAGCGTGCCCTTGTCGAGGTGATCGATGACGCGGCCCGGCGTGCCGACGATCACCTGAGCGCCGCGGCGCAGTCCCGACAGCTGGACGCCGTAGCTCTGGCCGCCGTAGATCGGCAGGACCTTCACCTCGGGCATCTTGTTGGCGTACCGGCCGAACGCCTCGGACACCTGCAGCGCCAGCTCGCGCGTCGGCGCGAGGACGAGCGCCTGCGGCTTGCGCGCCGAGGTGTCGATGCGCGACAGGACGGGGATCGCGAACGCCGCGGTCTTACCGGTACCGGTCTGCGCCAGGCCCACGACGTCGCGTCCCTGCAGGAGCGGGGGGATCGTCGCCGCCTGAATCGGCGACGGCGTCTCGTACCCGACTTCGTCGATCGCGGCACGCACCCGATCGTCGATGTCGAAGTCGTCGAAGGTGGACACCGGTGCCGAATCGTCGGCGGAATCAGTACTCATCGTCTGTAGATGCTACCCCGAAAAGGCCATGTGACATGCCTCACCGGGCTACTGGTACTGTGCGTGGCAACAAATGGCCGACCGGCCGGTTTGCGCGCTTCCACCCTAAGGGGATTTGACCATGCAGGAGTACACCACTCCGTCCAGTTTGATCATCGATCCGAGTTCGACGACGATCACCACCCTTCAGCGGTACCGCAAGGAGCGGCCCACGCTTCCGCTGTTCAAGCGTCGCGGCGCGAGCGGCCAGTGGGTGACGGTGACGGCGGCTCAGTTCGCCGACGAGGTGGACGCCGTCGCGAAGGGCCTCATCGCGGCGGGCGTGAACGCGGGCGACCGCGTCGCGCTGCTGTCGGCGACACGCTTCGAGTGGAGCCTGTTCGACTACGCGATCTGGCGTGCAGGCGCGACGACCGTCGCGATCTACGAGACGTCGTCGCCCGACCAGGTGGACTGGATCCTCACCGATTCGGCCGCCTCGCTCCTCGTCGTGGAGAACGCCGCGCACCGCAGCAAGCACCAGGAGGTGATCTCGAGCGCCACCGCCCTCCGCGAGACGCTCGTGATCGACGACGACGCCGTCAACGCCCTGCGCAAGCGCGGTGCGGACGTCCCCGACTCCGAACTCGACGCACGCGAGGCCGCCGCCACCAGTGCCGACGCCGCCACCCTGATCTACACCTCGGGCACCACGGGTCGTCCCAAGGGCGTGGTCCTGACGCACAAGAACTTCCTCGAGGAGACCGCTGCGACCGCCGCGGCCGTCGGCACCGGCATGGAGGAGGGCAAGTCGACGCTGCTGTTCCTTCCGCTGGCACACGTCTTCGCTCGCGTCGTCGCCGTCGCCGCCGTCGAGAACGGGGTGGTCCTGGGCCACACGTCCGACATCCCGAACCTGATCGCCGACCTGGCGGTCTTCAAGCCGAACTACGTGCTGTCTGTGCCGCGTGTGTTCGAGAAGGTCTACAACACCGCCGAACAGAAGGCGATCGACGGCGGCAAGGGCGCGATCTTCGGCAAGGCCGTCGACACCGCGATCGAGTACAGCCGCGCCGTCGAGGGCGGCGGGGCGGGAATCCTGTTGACCGCCAAGCACTTCGTGTTCGACAAGCTCGTCTACGGCAAGCTCCGCGAGGCCCTCGGCGGCAACTGCGAGGGCGCCATCTCCGGTGGCGCACCGCTCGGCGAACGCCTCGGCCACTTCTTCCGCGGTGCGGGCGTCCCGATCTACGAGGGCTACGGACTGTCGGAGACGACGGCCGCCGCCACCGCGAACAGCCAGCAGCACAGCCGCATCGGTTCGGTCGGACGACCGGTCCCCGGCGTCAGCGTGAAGATCGCCGACGACGGCGAGATCCTGCTCAAGGGCGGCATGGTGTTCGGCGGCTACTGGCAGAACGAGGCTGCGACGGCCGACTCGATCATCGACGGTTGGTTCCACACGGGCGACATCGGTCGCCTGGAAGACGGATTCCTGTTCATCACCGGCCGCAAGAAGGAACTGATCGTCACCGCCGGCGGCAAGAACGTGTCACCCGCGCAGCTCGAAGACTCGATCCGTGCCCATCCGCTGGTGAGCCAGTGCCTCGTGGTCGGCGACAAGAAGCCGTTCATCGCGGCGCTGATCACGCTCGACCCGGAGTCGGTTCCCGGCTGGCTCGAGCGTCACGGCCTGCCCGCCGACACGTCGCTGACCGAGCTCACGACGAACGCGGCGATCCGCGCCGACCTCGACGAGGCCGTCGCCGAGGCCAACAAGAAAGTGTCGGCCGCCGAGGCGATCAAGAAGTACGAGGTGCTCGACACCGACTTCACGATCGACACGGGCGAACTGACTCCGACGATGAAGCTGAAGCGCAACGTGATCCACGAGACGTACCAGCAGGCGATCGCCGACCTGTACTCGTGATCGACGGGTTCCTCCCCGTGCTCCCCTCGTGAGCCGGGGCCCGGGGGGCCGCGATCTCGCCATCGACGCGTTGCGCGGGCTGTCCATCTGGAGCATGGTCAGCCTGCACTTCGCGGAGGGAACGTGGGCCGCCGAACCGACGCATCTGTTCCCGTACATGGACGGGATGAGCGCGTTCGTCCTCCTGTCTGGGCTCGTGCTCGGCATCGTGCATCGGCGGTGGACGGCCCGCTTCTCACTGCGGTACAGCATGGACCGGCTGGTCCGTCGGGTCGTCGTCCTGTACCTGTGCCAGGCGATGATCGGGCTGGCCGCGGTGTGGGCGGCGCACGCCTTCACGCGCCGTCAGTTCCGGACCGTCGCGCTGCTCCCCTATCCGACGGACGTCGGTGAGAAGATCCGGTGGGCGCTCGGCCTTCGCTACCTGCCGAGCGGCGGCAACATCTTGCTGCTGTACCTCATCCTCATGGCGCTGGCGCTGGTCGTGATCCCCGTGATGGCGCGCGGCTGGTGGCCGGTGATCGTCGGGTGTTCGGTCGCGCTGTACGTCGCGAGTCAGGCCTGGACGGCCGACTGGATGGTCATCACCTCCTTTCCCGGCGGGGTGGAGATCCAGAACTGGGCGGCGTGGCAGGTGCTGTTCATGCTGGCCCTCGTCGTCGGTTGGCATTGGGACCGCCTGCGCGTGCCGGAGCGGGTCGACGCCGCCCTGCCCGTGCTCGTCGCCGTCACCCTCGCCGTCGGGTTCACCGTCCGCGACGTGATCCGGTCGCCGAAGGTCGTCAAGCAGTCGACGCTGCTGATCGACAAGGTCGATCTCGGCGTGGTCCGGGTGATCGTCGCCTTCCTGGTGGCGACCACCTTGTACGGCGTGTTCCGGGCCGTCCTACGCTGGACTCGTCGGGACGTCCTGCGTCCGCTGGTGTCCACCGGTTCGCGCAGTCTCGACTCGTACGTGATCCAGGCGCTGGCACTGCTCGCCGTCCCCGCGGTGATCGTCGCCCGGCCGTGGTCGCCGACGACCGCGATGGTCGCGGCCGTCGCGGTGTTCGCGACGTGCTGGCTGTGGGCCGAGGCCCGCACCCGGTTCCGGATCGACAAGCTCCACCGCCAGCCCGGGCGACTGGTGCGGGCCGTGCTACCGAAGGGACGCCATCAGTGACGACACGACCGGACAAACGCGACGCGGCATCGGTCGGCGAGCAGACGTGGAGCGTCCACGGCGGGAATCACGCGGGTTCGGCCGGTGAGGGCGCGGCCGTCCGCGAACCGATCACGATGGCGAACTCCTACCACCTGCCCGCCGATCCGTCGACGATGGACTGGTCCAATCCCGAGCATCTGACGTACACGCGCAACACCGGTGTCAATCAGATCGCGTTGCAGGACAAGCTGACCGCGCTCGAACACGGCGAGGATTGTGTGGTGCTGGCGACCGGTGTCGCCGCATTGCACGCGGTGTTCTTCTCCCATGTCGGGGTCGGCGACCACGTCGTCGTCGCCGACGCCACCTACGAGGCGACGTACAAGTTGTGGACCTCGTTGTTGCCGCGGAAGTACGGGATCGAGGCGACCTTCGTCGACATCACCGACCTGGACGCCGTGCGCGCCGCCGTCCGCCCCACCACGAAGCTGATCGTCACCGAGGTGATCGCGAATCCGACCACCAAGGTCGCCGACATCGCGGCGCTCGCCGACATCGCCCACGCGGGCGGGGCGCTGCTGATGGTCGACTCGACGTTCACACCCCCGCCGCTGTTCCGGCCGCTCGATCACGGGGCCGACCTCGTCGTCCACTCGCTGACGAAGTACATCAACGGACACGGCGACGCGATGGGCGGCGCCGTGATCGGCACCGCGTCGGCCGTCGAGCCGGTCCGGTCGGAGGCGATGGTCGACGTCGGCGGGGTCATCTCCCCGTTCAACGCGTGGCTCATCATGCGTGGATCGGTGACGCTTCCCCTGCGACTGCGCCAGCATCAGGCGTCGGCGCTGGAGTTGGCCCGCTTCCTGGAGGCGGACGAGCGGATCGCGTACGTGGCCTACCCGGGGTTGGAGTCTCATCCGCAGCACGACGCAGCAGTCCGGCAGTTCGGCGGGACCGGCGCTGTCGACGCCGGCTTCGGCGGGATCATGTCGTTCGCGCTCAGGGGCGGCCCCGACCTGCAGAACCGATTCGTCGCCGCCCTTCGGGTCATCACGTCCGCAGTCTCCGTCGGGCACGACGAGTCGCTGATCGTGCACGTCGGCACCACCGGCCCCCGGGTCGCCGCCTACCCCGACGGCTTCCGCGAGTACGGCCACCTGCGGTTCTCCGTCGGGTTGGAGGACGTCGCCGACCTCCGCGCCGATCTCGCCGCGGCCCTGGACGCGGTCAGCGACTGAGCCGTTCGGCGACACGACGAACCGCAGCCTCGTCGACGACCACGCCGACCGCGTCCGGAACTCGTGTCGCGGCGAGCACACACAATCCGTGCACCGCGGCCCAACAGGTGAGCGCACGGTCGGCGTCCCCGGCGGCGGCCGTGATCGCGTGGAACCACGGACCAGTGGTGGCCCGCAGGTCCGCGCCCGCACCGTCGAGCAGATCGTGGCGGAAGATCAGCGCGAACATGCCCGGTCGACGTTGAGCGAAACGCCAGTACTCGACGGCTGCGTCGCCGATCCCCCGCCGGGTCGCCGGGCGCAGCACCGCGTCGAGATCGGCGACACCGGTCGCCGCGATCGCCGCGAGAAGGCTCTCCAGCGTCGGGAAGTATCGCCGCGGTGCGCCGTGCGAGACGCCCGCGCGCGCGGCGACCGCACGGATCCCGACCTCGAGGTGTCCCGACTCGTCGACGATGTCGACTCCCGCCGCGACCAGTCGATCCCTCGTGGTGTCCACGTTGACAGTGTCTACCTGGTCGGCCACCATGTCGAGTAGACACCGTCTACTCGACTCTTTGGGGGCCTCATGGCGATCGTGCCGTCCTTGCTGTACCCGTTGTGCAAACACGTCTTGATCGGCCCGATGCTGACCCGCAGGATCACCCTCACCGTCGACGGCACCGATCTGGTGCCCACGCGCGGACCGCTGATAGTCGCCGCCAACCACCTCGCCGAGATCGACTCACTCGTGGTTCCGCTCGCGATCCGGAGGCGGCTCTCGTTCTTGGCTAAGGCCGAGTACTTCACCGGATCGGGGATCCGTGGCCGCGCGGCGCGCGCCTTCTTCGCCGGCACCGGCCAGATCCCCGTCGACCGTTCGGGCGGCGACGGCGCCGCGCTCGACGCGGCCGAACGGGTGCTCCGCGGCGGCGGCGCGTGGGCCATCTATCCGGAGGGCACGCGGTCACCCGACGGCAGGCTGCACCGCGGGCACACGGGCGCGCTGCGCGTCGCCGCTCGCGTGCCCGGCACGATGATCGTTCCAGTGGTCGTCGACGGAACCGCGGCGGTCAATCCGTCCGGCTCCCGGCGCGTCGGCCGCGGACAGGTGTCGGTCCGCATCGGCGAGGCGGTCGCGGCCGACGATCTCCTCGGCCCCGCCGCCGATGTGCGCGCGGGCACCGATGCGCTGATGGCGATCATCCGCGATCTCGGCGGGCTTGAGTACGTCGACGAGTACGTCCGCCGACGCGGTGGCGGAGACAGGTGATGCGGCGACCAACCGTCGACTTCAACTGTTCGGGTGAATCGACATCGCACCGCGAACCCCTCAGCCCACATGAGCGCACCATGGCACCCGTGAACACCAGACGAATGTCAGCAGCGGCCGTCGGCGCTGCGGTGGTCCTCGCGCTCGCCGGGTGCGCGAGCGACGACTCCACCACCGCCGCCACCACAGACTCGACGACCGCGATGGCGACGTCGGTGTCGGCAACCCCTGCCCCACCCGCGTTCGGGACCGTCGGCGGGGCCACGCTCGGCATGAGCGAGAGTGAAGTAGAGAGCGCGGTCGGATCGCTCGGCACCGCGTCGAAGGCCGACGGCTGCATCACCTACACGCCGAACGGGTCGGACGGCGTCAGCTATGGCTTCAGCGCGAGCGCGAAGACGCTGTCGATCATCTCGATGCCGTCGGGCGGTCCCGGGATCCCTGCGACGAGCACGATCGGCGAACTCCGGACCATGTTTCCGGGATCGACAGTCGAATATCACGGTCCTTTCGGGCCGAACCCCGCCGCCGTCAGCGTCAGTCCCGCGACCGGCGACGCCGCCCTCGTCTACGAGAACGCCGACGGGGAGTCCGACGGGTCGACGGTCTCCCGACCCGCGTTCGGTCCCAAGGGATGGAACGGAAAGGCGGGCTGCCCCGCCGTCTGAGCGGCCGGTCGGCGTCCACGCCGTGGAAGTCGGCGAGCAGCGCGGTCATCACCTCGTCGACGCCGAGGACCGGGCCCGGACCGCCCGGACGGGTGACCGACGCACCGACCTGCTGCCAGCCTTCGTCACCCGGCAGCGACTGCGTCTCCAGGGGCACGACGAGTCGCTGATCGTGCACGTCGGCACCACCGGCCCCCGGGTCGCCGCCCTACCCCGACGGCTTCCGCGAGCGCGGCCACCTGCGGTTCTCCGTCGGGTTGGAGGACGTCTCCGACCTCCGCGCCGATCTCGCCGCGGCGTTGGACATCGCGTGCGGGCGACCCTCCCGCGTAAGGTTCCCCGAAGTCGGCCGAAGCCGCCTGCCGGAGCTCCGATTGGCCCGAATCGGAGAATGTTAAACGCGCACCCGACGTCACTCGGCGACGTGCAGGACACCCCGGCCGATCGCCTCGCGGACGGACGGCAGCGCGGCCTCGGCGAGCGCGTCGGCGTCAACGCCGTGGAAGTCGGCGAGCAGGGTGATCAGCGCGGCCAACGGCACCTGACCTCGGCATCCGGCGAGCAGCGCGGTCATCACCTCGTCGACGCCGAGGACCGCCCCCGGACCGCCCGGACGGGTGACCGACGCACCGACCTGCTGCCAGCCTTCGTCACCCGGCAGCGACTGCGTCTCCAGGAACACCGGGGGCGTGGTCAGCCGGGCCGCGAGGAGTTCGGCGTCGGACGTGGTGCGCAGGAAGTCGCGGCGTCGCCACCAGGCCTGCGCCTCGAATCCTGTCACCTCTTGGCCCGCGGCGGTGATCTCCTCGATCGTCACGTCCGCGGGACGGTCGTCGACCGGCTTGCGCAGCGTCACCGACCCCATGCCGATGCCCACGATCCCCTCTCGCTCGAACCAGTCGAGCCACTCGGCTCCGCGGCGGGCCGCGTCCTCGGTCGACTCGCCCGCGTCGGACACCCACAGCGAGACGTAGCTGATCGGGTCGGCGAGTTCGCGCTGCACCACCCAGGCGTCGAGGCCGCTGGTCTCGACCCACGCACGGATGCGCGAATCCCAGTCCTCGACGTCGTAGACCATCCAGTTCGCGAGCATCTGCGCGATACCGCCGGGATTGAGATGATCTCCGGCCCGTTCGATGAGTTGACGGCTCACCCCGTCGCCGACGATGCCGGAGTCACGGTAGATGTAGTCCTGTGCGCCGCTGCCGACCACGAACGGTGGATTGGACACGATCAGATCGAACGTCTCGCCGGTCACCGGCTGGTACAGGCTGCCGTCACGAAGATCCCAGTCCATCCCGTTGAGGCGGGCCGTCGCCGCCGCGAGCGCCAGCGCACGCGGGTTGGTGTCGGTCGCGACGATCTCGTCGCAGTGCCCGTCCATGTGCAGGGCTTGAACACCGCACCCGGTCCCGAGATCGAGCGCACGCCGCACCGGAGTCCGAATCACCGTCTGCGCCAACGACATCGACGCTCCGCCGATGCCGAGGACGTGATCGTGCGCGACCGCGCCCGGCCGCATGGACGCGTCTTGGTCGGCGACGACGAGGTAGTCCGCCGAATCGCTCCCATGCGGTCGGATGTCGAGCAGAGCGCGGACGCCGTCGGCGTCGGCCGCGACCACCCCACCGCGGACCAGATCGTCGACGGTCAGCGACCCGAGAGCTGCGTCGACGTCGCCCGCGGGCTCTGTCGAGCCGAGGAGGAAGAGCCTGACCAGCGTCGCAAGTGCGGGGTCGGCATCGTCTCGTCGGGTCGCGCGCAAGGCCGGCCACCACGATCCGTTGACGAGCGCCGCACTCGCCCGCTCGCCGAGCAGAGCGTCGATTCCCTCCGATGTGAAGTCCGCTCCACGCAGGGCCGCACCGAGCGCATCGACGAGATCGGGGTCGGAGAGTGGGTATGCCGTCACCGTCCGAGCGTACCGGTACAGTTGTAGGGCACGCGCGAGTGGCGGAATTGGCAGACGCGCTGGATTTAGGTTCCAGTGTCTTCGGACGTGAGGGTTCAAGTCCCTTCTTGCGCACCAGACTCACGATCAGCCGGGTGATCGGTTGCCGACGGACCGCCCGCAGCCCCTGATACGGGCCCTCAGCTGCGAACGACCTGATGGGGACGGCTCGTGATCAGATCCACCTCGAGCGCTCCGACGGCCGAGACGATCCCGAGGCGAAGTTCGGTCAGCGCCGCCTTCAGTTCCGAGTCGATCGATTCGGAACGGAATGCGGCGTCCAGGTCGGCATTGAGTCGACGAGTGATCGGCGGCAGATCATTGCGCTGGGCCATGACGAGTCACCGTCCTCCATACTCCGCGAGCAACGATTCGAGAGTCGCGGCGCGTGCACCTTCGGTGACCGAACGCCAGGCCGCATCCGCCTCGGCACGAGTGACGTCTTGCGCGACCATGATGACGGGGTGCTCGTCTCGCTGCACTATCGCTGTGCGCGAATACCGTGAGCGGCGCAGGACCCTATGAGCGACGACGTCGCCCTGCCCGTGCACGATCAGGCTGGGGTAGAAGACGACATCCCATTGAGCGAGTAGGTCACCGGCCGTCTCGACTGAGTCCTGTTCCTGAATACCCGCAACCACGGATCTGCGACGTCCACCATGCCCCGGCCGAGCACGCAGATAGTCGCGCACATCCGGATACAGGCGGCCTCGCGCCTCGACCATCTCGAGGAAGTCGGTATTGTCCACGGTTCGACCAAACTCGGCCACGACAGGCAGCCGGTTCCGCAGTCGCGACGACGCCGGCGGAATCCCGCGAACTGTTCGTGCGGCCTACCCCCAACCGTACGCTGCTCACGACGAGAACATTGTCCACCGAACGCGCGTAGGCTGGACGATGTAGTCGTCACCAACAAGCAGCGGACCGCTGTCGTCGTGACGGATCAGCCGAGGCGAGTACCTCGGGCAAGGCGGCTAGACCTATGAGTTCTGCTCCAGCGATCGGCATCGGCCGTCACCTCTTTCCAACCTTCGCGACCGCCCTGCAGTACCACCAGAACCGACCCGGCCACGCGGTGATACCCAGCTTCGTTCTGCACGGTGTGAGCACCGGTGACGCAGAGGACTGGAACGTCGTCTTTCATGAACGCGACGGCCACCCCGGCGTCGGCGACATGGTCGCCTACCGAGTCGAGATGCAGATCGAGACGCACACCCTCATGCGATCATTGCTGATCCTCCTCGCGGAGGACGTGGCGTTCGACGCGAGTGCCGACCGATGGACGTTGGCGATACGGCAAGCTCAGCGTCGAGGAACACTCTCGGATGTGTCGACCGACGTGGTGTCGCGCACCGCCTCCGTGGACCAAGGACGCTCCGAGGACCCCGAACGTTCCTACCGCCATCGGGCAGGTCGCGAGACGTGGTGGCGCAATCGCGTCACATTTCATCGAGGAGTGCGAATAGAGACTCGCATCAAGACGATGCAAGGCGGTGACGGGCAGGTGACCGCGCAGGACGCGACGATATCGCTCACCGACGGCCGACACCCACGCGAGTTCAGCGTGCCGATCGCGGTACTCGACCAGATCATCGAAGCACTGAGTGTCGCGCGAGACGACGCCGCGGCGGTCAATGCCGCTCTTCGTCGCTGACGCCGGGTATTCGACAGGTGCGGGACTCGCGCATCGTCGACTGCCTACGATGAGGGCATGCTCGCCTCCCTCGCGTCGTTCACTCTGGCGGCGACCCTGCTCGTCCTGTTGCCCGGGCCCGACTCGCTGGTCGTGATCCGAGGCCTGACCAGGGGCGGCCGGGCCGGTGGTGTCCGGACCGCGCTCGGCGTGGTCTGCGGGCTGATGGTGTGGGTGGTCGCCGCCGTCCTCGGGCTCTCGGCACTTCTGCAGGCCAGCGAGGTGGGTTTCGAGGTCCTCAAGATCGTCGGCGGCGTCTACCTGGTGTGGATGGGCGTTCAGACGCTGCGTTCGATGCGCGCGATGCCGACCGTTCCGATCGAGACCACCGGTAGGCCTGGCGGCTTCGTGGCCGGTTTCCTGACCGACATCCTGAACCCGAAGATCGGCATCCTGTTCATCACCCTGCTGCCCGGATTCGTCCCGGACGGGTACTCCGCCGCCTGGACGACTTTCGGCCTCGGCATGGTGTACGTCGCCCTGACCTGTGCCTACTTCGCGGCGTTGGTCCTCGCCGCGGGCCGGATCGCGAACTGGATGCAGACTCCGCGGATCCGCCGCCGCATCGACGGCGTCGCGGGCGTCGCGCTCATCGGGTTCGGTGTGCGACTCGCGACCGAGTAGGTCAGATCTCGACCATCCGGTGCTCGCGGGCCGGGCGCCTGCGACCTCGGATGGCGATCAGATCACGGGCGTGCAGGTCGAGCGCGATGTCCTTCGGCAGCTGGGGCGCCCACGGTTTGACATCGGTCGCGTCGCCGTCGCGGTCCAACGCCGCAAGCACCGTGAGGCTGTGGGCGGCGAGACGGCGGGTCTCGCGGCCTTCCCGCGGCCAATGCGCGTACACGTGCACGGCGACGTGCATCGTCTGTCGACCGGTGTGGATCAACCGGGCCTGGGCCTCGACGACCTGACCGATGTGGATCGGCCGGTAGAAGCGCACACCGCCCATGTAGACCGTCACCGCCTCACCCGACCACCACCGCACGGCGCACAGGTACGCGGCGTCGTCGATCCATCCCATCACTCGGCCGCCGTGGGCCTTGCCGCCCCAGTTGACGTCGGTCGGCGCCGCCAGGAACCGGGTCGACACCTCCAAGGCCGCCGACGTGCCCGTGTAGTCGGCGTCGGCCATCGCGGCGGTGATCTTGGACCGGACCTGCGTCCGCGCGCATGCGTAGTCGGCCCGCGCGACGTCCTCGGCGCGCATCGGAACCCACTGACGCACCGGGGTCGGCGCGCCGTCGTCGTCCATCGCCACGAACACCAGCAGACAGCGGCTTGCCTCGGTGAACGTGCCGATGCGCGGATCGGCCGACGACACCACGCACTCGATGTGCATGCTGGTGCGTCCGGTGTGGATGAGGGTGGCGGTGACCTCGACGACATCGCCCGACTCGATGTCCCGGCCGAAGCTGATGTTGCCGACGTACGCGGTCACGCTGTAGCCGCCCGACCACGCCGCCGCGCAGGCGTACGCCGCCTTGTCCACCCACTCCAGGATCCGGCCCCCGCGGACACCACCGCCGATCGTGGCGACATCCGTGGGCGCGGCCATGAATCGCAGCGTCATCTCTCGATCGTTCCTCGTCATCTGTGACCTTCCGTCAGCCGTCGGTCGCACCATCGTGCGGGAGCCGAGGAACGCACAGTGGCCTGGGGCGACGTCGCGAGATGTCGGCCATGTCGCCGAAACACGCTCGTCACGAGTACGTTCATCGCGTGCGCTCGAAATCACTCACCACAGCACTCGCCACCGCGACCGGGATCCTGGCCGTCGTCGTCGCGGTAGCGGTCACGGTCGTCGTGCTCGACCGCGACGACGCCCCGGTCGCGTCACCCGCCACGGCGACGACCGTCGTCACGCACACCCCGACCACCGTGACGTCGACCGCGCCCGCCCAGGTGCCGACGATCGAGACGCCAGTGATCCAGACGCCGGTGATCGAGACGCCGACCGGCTCATTCGTCACCGAGGGCGGTGAGTGCTACCCGTCCGAGGTCCGCAGCTTCGGGACGGACGGTGCGGGCCGGAGCCTTGTGTGCGCATCGATGGGGTCGGCCGCACCGCCCCGATGGGTGCAGCACGCGGACGACGACGGATCGGTCCACAACGTCGGCGACTCCTGTGACGACTCCGTCGACAGCGTCGCGCAAGACCCGTCGGGGTTGGCGATCCTGTGCTCGAACGGCGCGTGGCAGTCCGGGCCGTGAGCGGTCACGTCTCGGCGCGCGCGACCATCTCCGCGATCCAGGTGGGAGCGTAGGGCGACGTGCAGCCGGGGGACGTCGGATAGTCCTCGAGCACCCGCAGACGTTCGCCGATCGCGACCGCCCGCGCACGGAGTTCGGGGTTCTCGATGCCGATGTGCGCGAGCGTGGTGTTCATCTGCCATTGGAGCCGACCGGGCGCCGCGGCCATCTCTCGCTCGATCACGTCGAGAAGACCCGACAGGTCGAGGCCGTCCGGATCCTTCACCACTCGGTCTGCGGTGAGTGCCCAAACCCGCACCGGCCACGTCCGGGTCGGCGTCGGATATCCAGGCACGACGCAGTTCGTCCCGGTGGGGGCTCTTGACGACGACGGTCGCGATCAGCCAGTCGTGCACTTTCGGGGTTCGGGCGTCGCGGACCATCGCGTCCACGTCGGCCGCGGTGAACTCTTTCGGTCGACAGGTCAGCAGGGCGAGCAGCTTGGCCGCCGTGTCGCCGGTGTCCCACAAGTCGACGGCACGACGATGGTCGGTCTTGAGTCGCTTCGCCATCGCGCGGAGTGCCGACAGCTTCACCGCGTGGTCGTCGCCGTGCCGAGCGTTCACGACGGCCGTCCGCTCGTCTCGGAGCGTGTCGAGGTCAGCGAGAATCGCGGTGACGTCGGTCATCTGGGCAGTATACGACCGGCGCCGATCAGGCACTGGCCCGGCGGTTGAGTCGAACCATCAGGTAGATCAGTGCGGGACCGCCGATGCCCGCGGTCACCACACCGACCGGGACTCCCGCCGGCAGCACCGTGTTGCAGACGATGTCGGCCGCGACCACGAGACACGCCCCCGTCAACCCGGAGACGAACGGGGCGGGTGCTCCCCCACGGACGAGCCGAGTCGCGACGAGCGGCGCCAACAGTGCCACGAATGCGATCGGACCGGCCGACGACACGGCGACGGCGGAGACGACGACGGCCACGAGCAGGAGCGATCCCGTCGACCGGGCCACATTCACCCCGAGTCCGCGGGCCGTGTCCTCGCTGAATCCGAGCACCCGGAGGTTGCGGGACTGCGCCGCCACGACGACCGCCGCGGGGACGAGGACGGCGAGCGGAGCCCACACGGCAGGCCAGTCCGCTCCCGACACCGAACCGACGATCCACAACTGTGCCCGGTGGGCCTGACCGATCTCGGCGCGGGTGAGGAGATACGCGATGATCGCCTGCATTCCGGCGGTCAGCGCCACGCCGACGAGGACCAGGCGAACCGGGTCGATGCCGCCACGCCACGACAGCAGGTACATCGCCACGGCGCTGGCGAGGCCGCCGAGCACTGCGGCTACCGGCAGACTGATCCCGGCGGCCCACACCGGCCCGACGGTGATCCATGCGACGGCGGCCGCACTGGCCCCGGAGGTGATGCCGAGCAGGTCGGGGGTCGCGAGCGGGTTGCGCGCGACGAGCTGCGTCAACGATCCGGCCATGCCGAAGGCGAATCCGACGATCAGTCCGACGAGGCCGATCGGAAGCTGGTTCTCGAAGACGACGACGTTCTCGATCCGCGTGCCTCCGCCGAGCAGGATGCGGGCGACGTCCACCGGGCTCATCGGGTAGTCGCTGACGCCCAGACGCACGGCGAAGAGGATCACCGCGAGCCCGGCGAGTGTGAGCCCGGAGACGACGGCCCGGCAGGTCGTGCTCACACCGACACCGGGTTCCGTGCGCGGATCAGGACGATGAAGAACGGTGAGCCCACTGCTGCGACCACGATGCCGACCTGCAGTTCGCCGGGCCGAGCGACGACACGGCCGAGCACGTCGCACCACAGCAGCACCACCGATCCGATGAGAGCCGAGTACGGGACGATCCACCGGTAGTCCGGCCCGGTGACGAACCGGGCGATGTGCGGGGCGATGAGACCGAGGAACACGATCGGCCCGCAGGCCGCCGTCGCGGCGCCGACGAGCAGCGTGATCGCCACGACGCCGACGGTCCGGGAGACGCCGATGCGCGAGCCGAGGGCCGACGCGACGTCGTCGCCGAGCGCCAGCACGTTGAGGTGTCGCCCGCTCGCGATCGCGAGCACCGCACCCGCCGCGATGAACGGTGCGGCCGCGTAGATGACGTCCCAGCCGCGACCCGACACCGCGCCGACCTGCCAGAAGCGCCACGCGTCGAGCGACGCGGTGTCGATGAGCACGATGGCGGACGTGATCGCCACGAGCACGGCGGTGAGGCCCGTGCCCGCCAGGATCAATGTCAGCGGGTTCGCCCCGCGCCCGAGCGACGCGAAGTAGAACACGAGACCCGCCGCGACGACCGCCCCGAGCAGCCCGAACCACGTGTACTGCATCGGGCTCGTGATGTTCAGCAGGTAGACGCCGAGGATTCCCGGATCGGCGAGCGGGTTCCGGGTGTGGCCCTGGCTGAGCGCACCCGCCGCTCCGATCGCCGCGCCGACCATCAGTCCGAGCACGGTGCGCGGGATTCGGAGACCGTGGACGATGCCTGCCGCTTCATCGGTCCCCCCGCGCTCGCGCAGGGCCTCCCACACGACACCGAGGGGAAGGTCCCGCGCGCCGATCGCGATCGACGCGACAACGGCCGCGGCCAGCAGCACCGCGAACGCGAGGAGACCGACGATCCGGACGCTCGTCCTGTTGCCCGAGCCCACCTACTCGTCGGCCGCGGCGGCCAACGCCGGTCGCATCTGAGCGAACGCGTACGGAATCGAGCTCGGGGACGGCT
Source organism: Gordonia spumicola (assembly GCF_009932475.1). Lineage (GTDB taxonomy): Bacteria > Actinomycetota > Actinomycetes > Mycobacteriales > Mycobacteriaceae > Gordonia > Gordonia spumicola. Next base: position 440,984 of record NZ_BJOV01000005.1, on the reverse strand, counting down.
CGTTGAGGCCGGTGATCTGCACGATCGACATCATGGCGACCGCGTCGTCCTTCACCGCGCGCAGATTGCGGTAGCCGGGCAGCGCGACCAGCCGGTCCTGCAGCTTCGGCGTCTGGCTGGCGATCACGAGGACGTCGGCGTCGAGCAGGTTGATGTTCTCGGTGCTGAGTTGGACTCGCGGCTGCCCGGACTTCACCGATTCGCGGATCAGAGCGGGCGCGATCTTCATGCCCAGCCCGGAGAACAGCTTCGCCGCGCCGTCCTTCTCATCCCCGAGCACCGAGATCTGGTCGGAGCCGTACACGTAGGCGAACGCATACGTCTTGCCTGTCGAGATGCAGCGAAGATTAGCAAGGTGGTCCCGCTTGTTTAACAAGCCTGATCACGGCGTAAGAATCGCCCTGACTAGGGCAAACATGGTCAGGCGAGCGTTGCCCGTAGCCCGCGTTTCGGTATGATTTCCTGCTAATTTTGCCGGGGAATCTATTCCTGGAAATCGCCGAGTGCGCGGGTGAAACCGGGCGACGAAGGGGCTGAAGTGACCGGCGGCTGGCGGCAGGCTATCGGCGATTGGCTTGTGGGATGAGCTCGTCTAATTCGCAGATGACGTTGGTGCTGGTTTTGGGGATGTGCTCGGCGGATTCGACGCTTGCTCGGTGACTCCGTGACCGGGCTTGGTCAGCGGAAGGGTTGCGAGGTGCTTCTGGAGCCGCTTCGACATCGGCATGAACGTGACGAAGGTCAGGCTTCCCGAGACAACCGCGCCTACCAGCGGCACGACCTTGGCTGCGCTCTTGGCGAAGACCTGCTTGGTCATCTGAATGCCCAGGAGCCCTGCAACCTTCTTGACCACCGGATATATCGCACCCTTGGTGAGAGCCTTCTGCGGCAGCTTCCTGGCCACTTCACTTGCGATCAACTTCGAGACTTGCGCCACGCCGGCCTGGGCCGCGTTCACGCCAAACATCACGCCGATGAACAGCGTGAGCATGCTTTCGGTCGCGGAGTCCATTCCGTCGGCGCTGTCGTCGAAGAGCTCCGGCCAGCTGTAGATGTAGGCGAGCTTCTGGACGACGCGAAGAAGGTGCCCATAGTACTGCGCGATATCAGCCGGGACCGTGCCGATCGCTGCGAGGCCTCCAGGGATGCCGGCTGCCGTGGAAAGTGTCGTCACCTTGCCGGTCTCGAACTTGATCACGCTGTTGGCGATCTTGTCGATCACTTGAGGTGTTACGCCTGCTTCGGCCGGTGTTGTGGCGATAGCGAGTTTGATCTGCTCGTCGGTGCAGTATCGCTTCAGCTCTCTGCGGAGGAAGGCCTCCCGGTTGATCTGCACACCCGGCAGCTGAGCCGATGCCTGCAGCGTCTGCTCGAACTTCGTCGACGGAGCGACCTGATTGCCTTTGGCCATGGGAGCAACCTATCGCAGCCTTCCGACACGGACCGCTGATGGGGCGAAGGAGACGTCGGCCTATCACCCGAAATGCCTCGCTGACCGATTGTCGACTTGCTCCCTTAGTAGCCCTTCGACCTCGATTTCTTGCTAGATTTGGTGCTAATTCCTGCGGAAGCGGAGGTGTCACTTGACCGAGAGTTCCCGCGCGGCGGTGACGTGGCGGTTCCGATTCGCTGGCGACAAGGTGTCCCGCGTGTTGAACTGGCGGTCCGACGGTCCGCCGGATCTCGCACGTGTAGTTCCGATTCGCAAGCCTCGATCCTCGGAACGTCACCGGCACATACCTGTCACTGCGTATTCACTGACCATGCGCGACCACCTAGAACTCGAGTCGGGCCTCGAGCATGACCTCTTGCGACGCCTGGACCGGCTCAACGATATCGTCGCGCTGATACCGCAACCGTGTCAGCTGAAGCGGGGCGGATCGTCCTCGGCGAAAAACACGCCCGACTTACTCAGCCTTGACGACACCGGGGCGGTAACGCTCTGGAATGCACGCCTGCCGCACAAGATGGACGACAAATTCAAGCTTCAGGTCGCAATGGTCGAGGCCGCCTGCGCGAATGTGGGATGGCGTCACGAGGTATTCAACGGACTCGACCGCGTAGAACGCCTAAACCTTCTGTGGCTGCACGGCTACCGCCGAAGGCCTTCCTGGTATGACCAGGTGGCTGGCGAGATCGGGAAGGAAGCAAGTAACGACGCCGCGACTCTGGGCTCCCTATTTCGTCTGGATACCGGAAACGGGGAGGCCATCGCCGTGGTCTGGCACATGGTCTGGTCCGGTGAGCTGGATACCAACCTCTCGAAGCGATTGACGATGGAAACGCCAGTGCGCGCGGGACTGGTGGCGTAGTGGACACAAGTCGCACAGTGGTTGAGGTCGGTGGCCGACTTCTGACTGAGTGGGGAACCGGTCTGGTGACAGCGGTATCAGCGGCCGGCGTAGACCTCCGCACCAGCGTCGGCGATTCCTTGCACGTCGATTGGCCCGAACTCGCAGAGGTGCGAGTCGTGGTCGATGGCGATGTAGCGCCAATCAGACCGGCGCTCCGCCCGTACTGGGATGGCCTGTCTGAGGAAACGCGCCGAGCCGCCCTCGACAAACTTGAAATCGTGCATGAGATACTGACCGGCTACCGGGACGGTCACGCCGAACTCGCGCGCGATGGCGAACCGCGCCCACCCTTCGGCGAAGGCTTCGGCGTCTCCGAGGCGGCGCGCTGTCGCGCGATGGCGGTCGCGTTGCAGCAAGAAGCTGTGGGAGATCGTGCCCTACAACGCCGCATCGCGAACGGTGAGATCAAGCGATCGGCTCCGGTCGACAGCACCATCCGCAACTGGGTGCGTGCATGGAAACGCGACGGACTACTCGGGCTCCTCGATGCCAGATCCCTGCGTCGCGAACAGACGTGGGAGCGAATCGATGAGCGCTATCGGACTGTTGCTGAGTTGGTCTTCGCCACCCTGGACGGAGATCGGGCGGACGCCAACATCAGCGAGCTTGATCGGCGGATCAAGGTTGAGCTCAAGCGTGCAGGGCACGTGGATGTCTCCACGCCGCAGCGTCTGACGGCAGAGTATCTCGCGCACCTCAAACGGGGCGCGGGCGCAACAACCCGCACCCAGAGAAGCCGGTCGCTACAGCGCGTGTCGGGCAAAGAGCACTTCCCCGCAATCAGGCCTGGGCAAATAGTCGCCATCGACGCCACGAGGGCGGACAACCTCGTATACGACCCGCTTCTCGGGCGACCCTTCAGCGTCGAAATCCTCACTGCAATCGACGTCGCCACCAGAGTGGTCCTCGCACTGCGCGTGGTGCCGAAGAGCGCCGATGGAATCGATGCCGGGCTACTTCTCTACGACATCTGCCGCCCGTTCTCGATGATGGTGGAGGGCACCACCATCAGTCACTGGCGCTGGGCCGGTTTGCCCCAAGTCGTCGACGCTTCTGATGTCGCGGTCAACGTTGGGCGCAGAAGTGTTGCACCCGATTTCACTACGCTTCAAGGAGAGCACCACATCCCTGGCGTCATGCCGGACGCGATCCGCGCCGACCACGGTTCGATCTTCGTGTCCGATCACTTCCGCGCGATTCTGCGCGACTTCGGGATTGACTTGTTGCTCAGTCGCGGGAAGAAGCCAACGGACAACCCCCACGTTGAACGCTGGCACGAGACGCTACAACGGGCCGTTCAACAGCTCCCCGGCTACAAAGGTCGCAATACCTCGGAGCGCGGTCGATTGGTCGCCGAGGAGGCATTGGTCACGGCCGCCGAACTGGAAGAACACCTTCGGCGATTCGTCGCCTTGGACTACCACCGGTCGTGGCACACAGGCTTGGTTATCGGTGGTGAGCCCACCGCTCGCACCAGTCCTTTGGAGCTCTGGGACATCATGCTCGACGTCACCGGCCGTATCGACGTACCGCAGCGTGCAGACATGATCTATCAGATGCTTCCGGTCAAGTGGGGCACAGTCGGAGTCGCAGGTGTCGAGTTTGCTGAGATGGTCTACGACGGCAAGCTGCTCGATGATTTTCGGAATGTCGCACGGGGCCAGTTCAGGGACGACGACAACAAGGTTCCCTTTCTTGTCGACCCGCACGACTTGTCGAGCATCTGGTTCCCGCACCCCGAGACCGGCCGTGTACGCCCCGTTGCGTGGCGAGGATCTTTCTTCACTGACGCGCCGATGACCGATACGATCGTTCAGGCTGTTAGGCGGCGCGTCCGCGAACGCGGCGGCAACCACATTCTGAGTCGGGGCTCAGCGCAGCGGCAGATCCTCGACGAGCTCACGGAACTCACCTCTGGGCCCGTTCCAACTGACTGGACTGCCAAACTGTCAGCCGCGCACCGCAGAGTTGAACAATCGCGCAAAGACCACGAAGAAGCTCAGGCAGCCCAAGGTGCAACCCGCGACGAAGCCACTCAGTCGGGCGGCAACGAAGCACGCACCAAGACGCCCCATACCGATTCACCCCAGGACGACGTTCCCTTGGACATCCTCGACGTCCCGTGGCCGACGATGCGGGCCGACTCCTGATGGACTCTCTCGCTTGGCATTTGGCTTGCACCAAAACGGAGTTGCCAGAACCACCTCTGTACACGTCGGCTGGTTGGGACAGGATGACATCCGAGGACCGCTCGCGGGCGGTCGATGCGCTGCGTCAATGGATGAATGGACTCTACGTCGAAACGGCCGAGACCCGCGCAGTCGCAGACCGACTCACTGAGATCGTGCAGGAGAATTCTGAAACGGGCCCCGGTGCGAAGGCAATAGCGTCGGTCACAGGCGCAAGCACGCTCGGGAAGAGCACGGCGGTCCGCCGCTGGGCCACAAGGAAATACGTGGAATGGATCGTAGGCGCACCGAAAGGCCCTGCAGAACTGCCCACGTGGAACCCTCAGCCAACGATCGACGCAGACCTATGCCCCGTCGTTTGGGTCAACCTGCAATCTGGCTCGATGGTCAAAGGATTCAACTCCCAAGTCCTTGACTTCTTCCGCTTATCCGCCAGCGGCGCCGCCCACCAGACGTCAACCGCCGCGGTCAGGGCATTGGCACGCCACGGCGTGCGCACCCTTCTCATCGACGACTTCCATCTACTGCGTACCAACTGGAAGGGCGGCCGGGAGGTCCTCGATCACGTGAAGTACATGAACACCGAGCTCGGCGAATTCAACGCCAGCTTAATTCTGGTTGGGACAGACCTCGAATCCAGTGAAGCCATGAGCGATGCCCAGCTTATCGGCCGCCTCCAGCCAATGAGCTTCAGTCCTTACGGAATCGAGACTTCGGAGGAGCAACACGCGTGGCAGCAACTGCTCTACGGGCTGGAAGGTTATCTCCTTCCGCATCTCCCTCGGGCAAGCGAAGGGCTTCTCACTTCACAGCTCGCGGGGCCCATCTGGAAGCGATCTCAGGGCTACGTCGGTGACGCGACACGCCTCCTCCGCATTGCGACACTTGCAGCGATCGCCGACGGCACGCACACGATCAACCCAGAACACCTGAAGGAAGTCCGCCTCAGTAAACGAGCGCACGCAGCAGAGGCGGAAATCGATCTTCGGCGCCGCAGCAAGCAGAGCAGGGTGTGATGTCACCGGCAGACAACGGAAGGGGGCTATCCATGCGAGAGCCTCGTATCGGCTATCTGCCTGCTCGACCGATTCCAGCCGACGATGAATCGCTGGAGTCCTTCGTATTGCGCGCGGCGACGGCGAATTGCACCACCGTCACCAAGATCCTTGGTCGAAGTCAGTTATCGCGATCAGCGTCTGACTACGAGCCGATTCTGCGGCACCTGGCCACGCTGACGCGCCAGCCATTCTCGCGCATTTCGGCGATGACCCTTGATGACTGCCATAGTCGAGTGCTCGCGAAGGAAGGCTGGCTGGCAAGTGAGTGGGGTCAGCATTGCCGTTGCGCCCCAAACGGAGTGGCACGGCGAGAGTGGGCTTTGGCTCTGTCTCCGGTCTGCTTCTACTGCGGGCACCTCATCGGGATGCCCGGTAGTGGCACTGCGCAGTTGACCAGAGTTCCCAATCGGATTCTGTCGGTCTGCAAGGAGGTCTCGTCCGCTGCACACAGATCTACGACTGACTTCGATGCACTCGACCGACTTGAGTGTCTCCGTGCGGAACTACCCTCGGTGGCTCGTCGGCTCAGTCGAGGATCTGCACACTGGATCCCAGCTGATGCTCAGTTGGTGACCACTGCGACGGCAGATCTTGCGACGAGTCACGAGTCCGAGGAAGAGCTACCGCGATCTCCTGCCGTTCGTGCACTGGCCATCGCAATGGCCTGGGAAGAACAGCGAACGTGGCTGACACCACGAGTATCTCCACATCCACGTCCCACTCCTGTCCGACCAGAGAATTCTGAAATACCCGATTCGCAGGTCTTCACTCGACGGGTACTCCGCACAGGCGCGAAGACTGTCAAGACCATGCGGTTACCGAAGAGCTCAGTCCGCCATCCACGCGGCGAAGATCTGATGCGGCTGGCGCTTGGCCATACGCAATTGACGCTTGACCACATCCCAGGGATCTACCGGCAAGAAGGCGAACCGTTCGTGCTCGACCCCGCCCAGTGGTTGTGGCGTTCCAGAGTCGCGCTACTTCTCAGTCAATGTGTTCGGTTGCGCGATCATTGGAGCCTTGCCGACGAGCCGACCTACCGTCTGACGAAAGCTGGTAGCTACTCGATTTGCATAGGGGCGTGGCCGAAATGGACTCCGATCTTCCACCGCGAGAGCGACATTGCCCATGCGATGAATCTGGCGCGAGCTCTATGCCTCGACGAGCTCGTCAACTACCGTGAGCGCCGCGACGCGTTAAGACGGATTGAAGCCGCCCCGCCGGACCTGGTCGGCACCCTGCCCGCAGCCGCCCGGAACTTCGATGGCTGCGCCCGGCTCGCCGCATCTTGGATGTGGTTCGATGCAACCTGTGATAGCCCGCGTACATGGCCAGACGCCGAACACCTGAAAGCATTTGACGCTGCGCTCAACCCCGAAGGCCGTCTCATCCTCCGCAGTGCCGCCGAAGCGATCTGCGTCGCCGACGAAGATCTTGTGCGTCAGGTTGGGAGTGGAGACTTCGGTGTGGTGGATTCGGACCGAGTCTCAGAAGAGGACCGGACTCGTGTGGGCGCGTGACTTCCAGTCGCTCGCCCACTGCGGGCGCTACCAAACCGCGACGGCGATGGAGCCTCTGAGCTAATGCTCCCCGCTCGAGTTGCAATCGATCCACGCGAGTCGCTTGATTCGTACCTCGAGCGGATTGCACTTGTGAACGATCTGACGACCAAGAGTCTTGTCCGCATGCTCAAGGAGAACCGGGACGGATCGTCGGTCTCGACGGCTTTCATGCTGGTCCGGCCTAGCGATGAGCTCGTCGGCCGAATAGTGGATCTCACTGGGCTGGGGGCATCGGCCGTCGAGAATTCGACCTTGTTGCGTTACGACGGAGGCGCGCCACTCAACCTCGACGGCTTCGACCCGCTCGATCGGGCGAGCTACCGCGCCATCGTTTGCCAGGGGTGGTTCCCGCAGCATGGGACGCAACTATGCCCACTCTGCCTATCGCACGACGGAATCTGGCAGCTGTCGTGGAAGCTACCGGTGTCGACAGTGTGTCCCGACCACGGCGTCTACCTGGTCGCTGAGTGTTCAAGATGTAGCCGGCGCTTTCGAACGCGACACCACAGTCCGCTGCGTCCTCGGCTCGATGAACACCAGCCGTGCGGGAATCCGCTCGGATTCTCGGCTCCCTGCCGACACTCCATCCTGAGAGAGAAACCGACGGCTGCATCCGAAGGTGCAATTCGGACCGCAACACGGGTTACGGCCGCTATCCAAGGCGAAGAAACGAGCGTTCTCGATGGCGCTCTCGCGCCCCCCGCGTACCTCGCAGAAGTCCGAAACTTAACCACTCTTCTACTTCACCTCGCATCCCGGTCTCGCGCAAGGGGTTTCGTCGAATGGGCCGGAGATCTCCAAGCCGAAGCCGCTGGTCGCACAACTGAGCTTCGAGGGCCTCGGTGGGGTATTCAGCCGCCGACAAGTGCAGTCACCCGCGGTGAAGCACTGGCGGAGGCGGATGGGATTCTGTCCAGTCCGGAGAGTGCGGACGCCGTCGCACGGTTGGCCGAGTGGTTCGATCTGATCCCGGACGTCCCGGGCGGCCCGAGAGGATGGATCGTCAATCGCGCGGCAAAGAGTCCGGTGTTGAGCTGGCTGGTGGTCCAGGTGCTTTCAGCCCGCCGCCATGTCGGCCTGCAGATCGATCATCACGACGCGTTGATCGATCTGCCGCTGTCTGCGATCCCTCAACTCCTCGATGAGCACACCTACCGTCGTCATTTCGCTGGGATGCTGACAACGCAGGAAAGCACGGGGCGGCTGTACGCCTCCCTGTGTATTGCGCGCGCACAACGGCCAGGGTCGACGTGGTCCACTGCTGCAGCGAGTATCGAACTCGACCCGGACATTGGCAGACGGACATCGCGAGCGGCGAGCACGCGACTGGCCGCGAGTCCTTCAGAGATCGCGGCAGCCGCCAGCGCGGCAGCGAGGGAACTATCGCGTCGACGGGATTTTCGGGCGCTCGAGCGACGAGTCATCGAGCTCGCGAGTACGCCCGACACGTGGTTCACCGATTGGGCGCGGTCGGCGAGTCCGAGGAGGCGCGCGGCCGCACTCCCGTACGCGGTGACATGGATGTGGTGCGAGGTTGCTCAGGGGGGGTTGGACACCAGCCCGGCGTGGCCGCCGCCGGTGACCCGACAATCGAAGGCGGCTTATCGGGTGTTTCGTGACACGCTTCCGGAGGAGTTGGGGCGAGCATTGCGCGAACTCGCCGATGGGAACTCGAGGTGACGGGCGTCGGGCGGCACCTCAGCGAAGTCTTCGACAGCTTCTCAGCAAGCGTTCGAAGGCCTGGCAATGCCACTCGGCTTGGTCTCGTTGAATTCCTGGCGATGGCGAACCTGTCAGTATCGGCGGGTAGCGTTCGAGGGCTGGCAATGAGGAGGTCCACGCGTGCAGCTTGAAGAGTTGAAGCCCGGTCTGCGAGTCGAGGGTCTCATTCCCGCAGAGGTGATCACTGTCATCGCTGCTCAATGGCATGGCACGGACGCACTCGCACTCACTTACCAGAACGGCTCAGGTGGACTTGGCCAACAGGTTGTGTTCCGCAAGGACCAGGACAACCTCAGCGTCGCCACCAGCGGTAGCCGCGCGTTTGACGCCACCGCCAGCGACTTCAAGCTCGTCGCCGAGGCCCAACGTATCTCGCTGGCCGGCCTTTTCGATCCAATGCTGGCCGTCGCCACGAGCGACGTGCAGCCGCTGCCGCACCAGATTCGCGCGGTGTACGGCGAACTCCTACCGCGGACCCCGCTTCGGTTCCTTCTCGCCGACGACCCCGGTGCCGGCAAGACGATCATGGCCGGCCTCTACATCAAGGAGCTGCTGCTCCGCGACGACGTCAAGCAGTGCCTGATCATCGCTCCCGGTGGACTGGTCGAGCAGTGGCAGGACGAACTGTTCTTCAAGTTTGGGCTGCGGTTCGACCTGCTGACCAACCAGCTCATCGATGCCAACATCAACCTCAACGTCTTCGAAACGAACCCACTCGTGATCGCACGCATGGATCAGCTCTCCCGCAACGAGGCACTCCAGGCCCAACTGAAGGAGACGGAGTGGGATCTGATCATCGTCGACGAGGCACACAGAATGGGAGCGCACTACTTCGGCGGGAAGCTGGAGAAGACCAAACGCTTCCTGCTGGGGGAGCTGCTCGGCCAAATTACCCGCCACCTCCTGCTGATGACCGCGACTCCACACTCGGGCAAGGAAGAGGACTTTCAGCTCTTCCTCACTTTGCTCGACCGCGATCGGTTCGAGGGCAAGCAGAAGAAGTCTGTCGACGTCACCGGAATCATGCGGCGCATGGTCAAGGAAGACCTGCTGACGTTCGAAGGTAAGAAGCTCTTCCCTGAACGCATCGCCGAAACTGTGCCCTACGAGTTGACCGAGCGGGAGAAGGGCCTCTACGAGGACGTCACTCGCTACGTCCGCGAGGGCATGAACCGTGCCGACAGGCTTGGCGGCAAGCGTAAGAACACTGTCGGATTCGCCCTGACTGTCCTTCAGCGCAGACTCGCCTCCAGCCCTGAGGCGATCTACAAGAGCCTCGTCCGCCGCACCGAACGGCTGGAGCGCAAGAAGACCGAGATCCTCAACGGCACCTACAAGGAACCCGACGACGTCATCGGCTCGGGCGACTTCGACGAAGATGAATACAACGCCGAAGAACTGGAGCAGCTTGAGGAAGACGTGATGGACGCGGCCACCGCCGCCCAGACCGTCGAGGAGCTCAACGCAGAACTTGTCGAACTCGCCGATCTGATTGCGACCGCCAAGAAGGTCCGCGAGGCTGGCACCGACCGCAAGTGGACCGAACTCTCCACGATCCTCCAGGACAATGCGCTGGTCACCGATTCGAACGGTTGGCCACGGAAGTTCATCATCTTCACCGAGCACCGCGACACCCTTGACTATCTCCAGTCCAAGATCGGCTCTTTGCTCGGCAAGCCCGACTCGGTCAAGGCGATCCACGGTGGCGTCCGCAGAGGTGAGCGGCGCGTGATCACCGAGGAGTTCACCAAGAACCGCGACGTCCAAATCCTCATCGCAACCGACGCCGCTGGAGAGGGGCTTAACCTTCAGGCCGCGCACCTGATGGTCAACTACGACCTGCCGTGGAACCCCAACCGCATCGAGCAACGCTTCGGCCGCATCCACCGCATCGGCCAAGAAGAGGTCTGCCGACTCTGGAACCTCGTAGCCTCCAACACCCGCGAGGGTGAAGTCTTCACCCGCCTGCTGGAGAAGCTCGACCAGATGCGTCAGACATACGGTGGCAAAGTCTTCGACGTCCTCGGCGAGGCGTTCACCGAGACCCCGCTGCGCAACCTCCTGCTCGATGCCATCCAGCACGGCGAGCGCCCCGACGTCAAGGCTAAAATGCATGAGGTCATCGACGCGTCGGTCGGGGATGGACTCAAGGATCTCCTCGACGAACGGGCATTGGCGTCGGAGAACCTGGCCGAGGCCGACCTGCATGCACTGCGCGCGGCAATGGACGAAGCACGCGCCCGCCGCCTTCAACCGCACTACATCGAGATGGCATTCAAGGCCGCCTTCGCCCGCCTCGGCGGCCGCATCGTGAGGCGCGAACAGGGTCGCTACGAGATCGCGAACGTGCCCCAGCAAATACGCGCCGCAGGCACAGGGCCGATCGCAACCAAGTACGACCGAGTCACGTTCGATCTTGGCAAGGTCCACGCCGACGAACTCAGCCGCGCCGACCTTCTCGCCCCGGATCATCCGCTGCACGACGCGGTCATGGACGAGTCCGTGCGACAGTTCGGTGGTTCCCTCAACCGAGGCACGATCTTGGTTTCCTCGACGCTGGAGGAGACACACCTGCTCGTCGGCGTGATCGAAGAGGTCGCCGACGCGACCGGAGAGTCCGTCGCACGCCGCTTCGGCTACGCATACGTCGACAGCTTCGGCACCGTGACGCCTGCCGGCCCCGCGCCCTACCTGGACTGCGTGGCGGCACCCGAGAACGCTGTCACCGATACAGCCCGCACCCTCCCGTGGCTGGCAGGTGCTGAAGACAAAACCACGAGCTGGATTATCGCCAACCAACTCCCCGACTACCTCGACGACGTTCAGCCGAGGCGCCTCGCGGAGTTGAGTAAGGCACGTGACCTGGTCATCAAGCGGCTCGAAGGTGAACGCGACCGCCTCATCCTCGATGCCGCCGTCGCGGCGGAAAAGGAACGCGCCGGTGAGAAACCGAAAGAATCATCGGAGAGCCTGAATCGTAAAGCCGTCGAACTCGACGCCCGTCTACGCAAGAGGCTCGCACTGCTTGACCACCAGCAGCTTATGTCGACCAAGCCACCACGCATCGTCACCGCAGCACTGGTGCTCCCCGTCGGGATACTGGAGACCGACCTACCCGCGACCGCGCCCATCCACGCGAAGGAGACCAAAGAGGTCGAACGCCGCGGTGTCGACTTGGTGATGGCCCGTGAACGTGAACTCGGACGCAAGCCCGTCGAGCAGGCCTTCAACAATCCCGGTTTCGACATCCTCTCCACAGACGCCAAAGGCGACACCTACCGCATCGAGGTCAAAGCGCGTATCGAAGGAGCGACCGACTTCTTCGTCACCCACAACGAGGTGATGGTTGGTAAGAACGCCGCCCCGCGTTACCGCCTCGCTCTCGTCCGCGTCGACCCGCGTGGCGCCCAGCACGACGAGGTCCGCTACCTCGACAACCCATTCGCCACCACCGACCTCGGTGACTTCAACGCCACCGGCATCCGAGGCGATTGGTCCAAGCAGTGGGCAAAAGGGAAGGCGCCGTTTTGATGGCATCCAAGTCCTCCCGAAAACGGCGGAACAAGAAGCGCCGCCAGGACGCTACTAAAGCCGGGCACGCCGACCAACACGTTCAGGTAGTGCTGGAGCGCGCCTTCGATACTGCTGGGTTGCTTTCAGACGTCTCGAAAGCGACCGACCCTGCAGCGGAGGTTGAGCGGCGCATCGATGATGCGGCGACGCAGTTCGTCGAGGGGTTCGCTGGCTACGACCCTCTGGGAACGCTTGAGGCCATTCGCATGATGACGTTGCCGTTCGCCCCGGCGGGCGTCTCGCCGCCCGCCAGCGCGCAGAGCGGCCCCGCTGTCGCAGAGGTCTTGGCCGTTGTGCTCCGGTGTGCGGAGTCAGAGATGGATTCCGGTGTCGAACCCAAGCGGGTCGATCAAGACTGAATCGCCCCGGGTTTGTCAGAGGCTCGCAAGTGCCGCGTCGGCGGGTACCGGTGCGGGGTGGTTGTGATGATAGGTGTCCTCGAGCTCGATGGGCGGGATCATGCCGATCTCGCCGTGCAATCGCCGGTGATTGAACCAGTCGATGTATTCCGCGGTCGCGATCTCGAGGTCGTCGATATTCTTCCAGGGCCCGCGGTTGCGGACCAGCTCGGCCTTGAACAGCGAGTTGAAGGCCTCGGCCAGGGCATTGTCGTATGAGTCGCCGGTGGAACCGACCGAGGCGGCCGCGCCAGCCTCGGCAAGACGCTCGGTGTAGCGGATGGCGACGTATTGAACGCCCTTGTCGCTGTGGTGCGTGAGCCCGGTGACCGACTGGCCTGCGCGATCGCGGGTCCAGATGCCCATCTCCAACGCGTCCAGCGCAAGGTCGGTCCGTAGCGACTTCGAGAGCTGCCAGCCGACCACGCGGCGAGAGAACACGTCGATGACGAACGCGGCATACACCCAGCCGACGAAGGTGCGGCAGTAGGTGATGTCCGCGACCCACAACTGGTTCGGAGCGGTTGCAGTGAAGTCGCGATCGACCAGGTCAGGCCGACTATCCGGGCCGCGACCGGAGATCGTGGTGCGCGGGCCCTTGGCTCGGCTAATCCCTCGTAACCCCGCAACGCGCATGAGCCGCTCGACCGTGCAGCGCGCGACGACGACGCCCTCGCGACGCAGTTGGGCGTGGACCTTCTTCGCCCCGTAGACGCCAAAGTTCGCCGAGTGGACGCGGTGGATCTCGATCAGCAGTTCCTCGTCGCGCAGTGCTCGCTTCGAGGGTGGTCGGGTCTTGAACGCGTAGTACGTGCTCGGCGCGATCTGCGTGCCCGCTGCGGTCAGCGTCCGACAGATCGGCTCGACGCCGAACTCATGCTTGTACTGGTCGATGTATTCCACGATCAACGCTGTGGGCGGTCGAGCTCCGCCGCGAAAAAAGCCGAGGCCGACCTCAGGATCGAGTTCGCCCTGCGCAGCTCACGCACTTCCTTCTCCAGCTCGACCAGGCGCTGGGACTCGCTGGTCGTGGTCCCGGGACGGTGCCCCTCGTCGACCTCGGCCTGCACAACCCAGTTCCTCAAAGTCTCGGGATTGATCCCCAGTTGCTCGCCCACACGGCGGAACGTGCCCGACCTCGTCGATGGATCGCGCCGTGACTGAACAGCCATCCTCGTGACTCTCTCCCGAAGCTCGTCGGGGTACTTCCTCGGTGCTGCCATGCTCCTCATCCTCCCGTGGATTCAGAGCCTCCACCAGACCCGGGGCGATTCACCCTTCAGCAGTACCCACCCCAGCCCTGCCGCCAAGCCCCGAATTGATCTACCAACCCTTCGCCGAAGGTACCCCGGAGGCGGGCACCGTGGCGCCGACCTTCCTGCCGGGTCGGGGTGTCGAACAGGTGAATTGCACGACTAGCCCGGCGGACACTCCTCGACTTTCGCTATTATCAGTAGCACTTCGTGCGAACCAAGATCGCCAGGCGCCCGAGAGCAGTCTCGGGGATGGGAGTGTGGGTGCGGTGATGGCGGCCAGGCGCGACGCGGGTCCTCGGTCCAAGGACGTGATGGATGACAAAGACCCGCGTTTGGTTCGTTCACGCAACCGGTTGGTTGATGCGGCATCTGCCCTGTTGAAGACCGGCGGGGTTGATGCAGTCACGGTCGGGGCGGTCTCCCGGATGTCGCGGGTGGCTCGAACGACGTTTTACCGGCATTTCGACGGCACCACCGATTTGTTGGCTGCGGCGTTCGAACGATTGTTGCCCCACGCCGACGTCCCTGACGCGCACGGACCAATCCGCGACAGTTTGGTGCGGTTGGTCCGTGCTCAGGCTGCGTTGATCGAGCAGGCGCCACTGCAATTGACCGCCTTGGCGTGGCTGGCGATGGTGCCGGAGGAGCCCGGGGAGCAGCAGAACACCCTCGCGCCGCTGCGCGCTCGTGTCATCGCGCAGTACCGGGAACCGTTCGATCAGGTGTTGCAGAGCGCCGCCGCCCAGAAGGAACTCGACGAGTTCGATCCCGGCGTGGCCATCACCCAGCTCGTGGGCCCGCTGGTCTTCGCGCGGCTGTCCGGCCTTCGCTCGATGAGTGGCGCGGACTGCGAACAGCTTGTCGACGACTTTCTCGCCGCCCACCGCCGCTGATCCGATAGTCCCGCGTCGCCGAACAATCCATTCCTTTCGCTACATGCTGTAGCGTAGTGATACCGATTGATTCATTTGTCGAAGGGTGTGCGATGCCAACGCAGCGATGGATGCGTGAGCAGTGGTGAAGCTTCGGCGATCGACCGGTCGCGGTGAGTACAGCCGGTCGCTGGGGCAGGTGGGACGCTTCGTCTTGTCGCACAAAGCGCTGGTAGCGGGCGTCTGGGTGGCTGTTGCCGTGGTGTTGGCTGTGCTGTTTCCCCAGTTGGAAACAGTTGTGCGCCAGCAATCGGTGGACCCAATTCCTAAGGGCGTGCCGTCGTTTCAGGCGCTCGATCGCATGGGCGAGGCGTTCGACGAAAAGGGCGCGAAGACCACGGTGTTCGTGGCAATGGAAGATCCGGCCGGACTCACCGAGCCCGCCCGCCAACGCTATGACGACCTCGTGGTCCGGCTCCGCGCCGACCGCGATGATGTGCAGGCCGTACGCGACCTGCTCGCCGACCCGATCACTGCCCGACAAGCGCTCAGCGAAGACGGCAAAGCCTGGTACTTGCCCGTCGGGGTCAGCGGCAGCCTCGGCGGGCCGACGGCGGCCCACGCTGTGGAATCGATCCGCGAGACCGCAGCAGAGGTCTTTACCGGCACCAGCACGACAGTCCACGTGACCGGACCAACAGCGACCTTCAGCGACCAAATCGTCACCGCTGAAAAGGATCTGGTGGTCATCACCATCGCCACCGTCGTGCTGATCGCCATAATCTTGCTGATCGTCTATCGGTCGGTGTTCACTGCGTTGCTACCGCTTCTGGTCATCGGTATCAGTCTCGCCGTAGCCCGCGGAGTCATGTCTGCGTTAGGCGAACTGGGCATGCCAGTCTCGCAATTCACCGTTGCGTTCATGACCGTCATCTTGCTCGGCGCCGGTGTGGACTATTCGGTCTTTGTGATCAGCAGATACCACGAAAGGCTGCGCCAAGGCGCCGCCGCGTCCGACGCTCTCATCGATGCCACCGCCACCATCGGACGGGTGATCCTTGCGTCGGCAAGCACTGTTGCTCTCGCGTTCTTAGCCATGGTCTTCGGGCAGCTCAGCGTCTTCGCCACCCTCGGCCCCGCCTGCGCAGTGGCGATCCTCATCGGATTCCTCGCCACCGTCACGTTGTTGCCGCCAGTGCTGCTGTGGGCTGCGCGATGGGGGTGGGGTGCCCCGCGCAAAGACCTCACGCGGCGCTACTGGAACCGCATCGCGGTCCTCGTCGTACGCCGCCCGGCGCCGTTGCTGGCCGTCAGCCTCGTCGGATTGACGATCCTGAGCGTCACCGCGCTGGGCATTCAGATCACCTACGACGACCGAGACGGTCAACCCACAACCACCGACAGCAACGAAGGTTACGCACTGCTCAACCGGCACTTCCCGCAAGACATCACCATCGCGGAATTTGTCGTCGTGGATTCGCCCACCGATCTGAGAACAACCAACGGACTTGCCGACCTTGATCAGATGGCAGCTCGGATTGCGCAGATCCCCGGCGTCACCCGTGTGGTCGGTGTCACTCGCCCGACCGGAGCCAAACTCGAACAAGCCCAACTCTCCTGGCAGAACGGGCAGATCGGCGATCGGGTGGCCGGCTCAGTGGGTGAGGGCCAAGCCCGCAAAGGTGACCTCGAACAATTGCGTTCTGGTGCAGACCAACTCGCCGACGGCCTCGAACAACTCGACATACAGATCCGCACCAATCTCACCCCACTGGCTGGCATTCTTAACCAAGTCACCACCATCGGGGCCGAAATAGGTCAATACCAACCACTTCTACAAACACTGACCGCCGCCGCACCCCAACTCGACCAAGCCGCGCAGAACGCCCCTCAGCTAGCAGCCCTGGCCGAACAGTCATCAGCCGCCATAGCCACAATCACCTCAGTGCTCCCGTTACTGGATAACTCAGCGCTGTGCACTCAACTACCCCAATGCAGCACCCTGCGCCAACAAGCCCGCGATCTCGCCGCACTCCGCGACAGCGGGTTCTTCACCCAGATCACGACACTGTCCACCCAGCTCGCGCAGATGGACACCCCCCTCACCGCGGTCACCAACCAACTCAACGCCACCGTCGCCACCCTCGAGACCACGCTGGGAACCATCGGGGCCCAAGACCTGCCAACCAAACTCGCCCAACTGCAGACCGGGGTCTCCCAACTCGCCGCCGGCTCGCGAACACTCGCCGAAGGCGTATCTGCACTCGTCGACAGCAACCTTCAACAACTCGCCGGCATGGCCACGCTCGCCGCCCAACTACAGACCACCGCGCGCGAAACCCGCGGCTCGGACTCGGCCACCGGCTTCTACTTACCCAAAGATGCTTTCGCTGACCAGCAATTCGCCGACGTTGCGCGCCAATTCATCTCCCCGGACGGACACACCGTGCGCTACGCCGTCCAGACAAGCTTCGACCCCTACAGCGCGGACGCCATGCGCCTGGCCAGCACCATCGCCACCGTCGCCAACGACGCAAAACCCAACACCACCCTGACCGACTCCACCGTCTCCGTCGCCGGCTTCCCCGCTATCAACGCCGACCTGCAACGACTGCTCACCAACGACTTCCGCCTCCTGGCCCTGGCCACCCTGGCCATCGTCGGCATCATCCTGATCATCCTGCTGCGCTCACTGGTCGCACCCATCTACCTACTCGGCACCGTCGTACTCAACTACACCGCAGCATTGGGCATAGGCGTCCTGATCTTTCAGCACATACTCCACACCGACATCGCTTGGCCTGTGCCCCTATTAGCGTTCATCGTCCTGGTAGCCGTCGGCGCCGACTACAACATGCTGCTGGTCTCACGATTGCGCGAAGAATCACATCACAACGTCCGAGTCGGAGTGCTCCGCACCGTCACCAACACCGGCTCAGTTATCACCTCAGCAGGCCTCATCTTCGCCGCCAGCATGTTCGGCCTCATCGCCGGTTCCATCGGCATCATGACCCAAGTCGGACTCATCATCGGCGTAGGCCTTCTCATCGACACCTTCATCGTCCGCACCATCGTGGTACCAGCCATCGCCACACTCCTCGGCAACGCAAGCTGGTGGCCCCAAAAGCCAACGACCCCTCCCACCCAACGCCGCCACCGACCCCACCCCGCAAAGCAAACATAAAGCCGGGGGACTGCTGCACGACCAGGTGACAGTTTCGGTGTCATGCCGCTGAGGCGGCTGTGTTGATGATCGTCTCGTATTCGATCGGGGTCAACCGGCCGAGGCGGGCCTGACGACGGCGTCGGTGGTAGGTCCGTTCGATCCAGGTGACGATCGCGATCCGCAACTGCTCGCGGGTGCTCCAGCGGTGCCGGTCCAGGACGTCCTTCTGGAGGAGCGCGAAGAACGATTCCATCGCTGCGTTGTCGCCGGCGGCACCGACTCTGCCCATGGACCCAACCAGGCCGTGTCGGTTGAGCGCGGACACGAACTTCCGCGACCGGAATTGAGAGCCCCTGTCCGAATGGACAATACAACCCGAAACATCGTCCTCTCGGCGGGCAACAGCGTTGTCCAGAGCGGTCACGGCGAGACGGGACTTCATCCTGGAGTCGATGCTGTAGCCGACGATCCGCCCCGAGCAGGCGTCTTTGATCGCGCAGAGGTAGAGCTTGCCCTCGTCGGTCCAATGCTCGGTGATATCAGTGAGCCACACTTGGTCCGGTGTGTCGGCGGTGAAGTCGCGTTCGACCAGGTCGTCGTGCACAGGCGGGCCCGGCTTCTTACCGTTCTTCCCACGTTTCTTGCCGAAGCTCGACCACCACTGGTTGGCCGAGCAGATCCGCCATGCCGTCCGCCCGCTCATCGGCTGACCAGCAGCTTCGGCTTCATCGGCGAGGAAGCGGTACCCGAATTCCGGGTCATCACGATGCGCGTCGAACAGGGCGTTCGCCCGCTCCGCTTCGACCCAGTCTGCCGCGGTGACCGCGTCCCTGAGCCACCGGTAGTAGGGCTGTCTGGAGAGCTTGAGTACCCGGCACGTCACCGTGACGGGGATTCCGTCGGCGGCGAGCTCTTTCACGAGCGGGTAGAGCCTTTTCCCGGAAGGTTCGCCTGCGACAGATATGCCGCAGCCCGTCGCAGGACCTCGTTCTCCTGCTCCAACAACCGATTCCGCTTCCGAAGCTCTCTCAGTTCGGCAGATTCGGTCGACGTTGTTCCAGGCTTGTGTCCGTCGTCGATGGCGACGCGGCGCATCCACTTGGCCAGGGTCATCTCATGGATCCCGAAGTCTTTCGCGACCTGCGCGAGTGTCACGCCAGGTTCACGGTCTCGGGCTACCCGGACCACATCGTCGCGGAACTCCTGCGGATAAGGCTTAGGCACGATAGTCATCCTTCCAGGCCCACCCTCGGGCAAGCCAGATCAGATGTCACCTATACGTGCAGCAGTCCCGTTAGCCCGCTTCAATTCAGTGTTCTCGCGTCTGAGTCGCTTGAGTTCGGCCGATTCCTCAGTCGTTGTTCCCGGCCGCTGGCCAGCATCGACCTCGGCCCGACGACACCACTTGCGGACCGTTTCTGGCGTACCTATCCCGAGTAGCTCAGCGACCTTGCCCATCGCTGCCCACTCCGAGTCATCCTCAGCCCGAATCTCAGCGACCATCCGGATCGCCCGCTCACGCATCTCGGCCGGGTACCTCTTCGTCCCACTTCCTGACATGACTCCATCCTTCCCAACGAACAGAGTCTCCGGACACGCCGGGGCGATTCACGATGAGGATGGGCGCCGGCTGGTGGTGCGTAACGGCTACCACAACCCGCGGGAGGTGATGACCGCCGCCGGTGCGGTTCCGGTGCGGGCACCAAGGGTCAACGACAAACGGGTCGACCCTGAAACTGGTGAACGCCAACGGTTCTCGTCGGGGATCATCCCGGCCTGGGCACGTAAAAGCCCCGAGGTCAGCGCGGTGTTGCCGCTGCTGTACCTGCACGGGTTGTCGTCGGGAGATTTTGGGCCGGCGCTGGAGCAGTTTCTTGGCTCGGGTGCGGGGTTATCGGCGGCCACGATCACTCGACTGGCCAGCCAGTGGCAGAAGGAAGCGGCCGCCTTCGACGACCGCGACATCACCAGCGATTATGTCTACCTCTGGGTCGACGGCATCCACCTCAAAGTCCGGCTCGAGCAGGAGAAGCTGTGTCTGCTGGTGATGATCGGCGTGCGTGCCGACGGCCGTAAAGAGCTCGTCGCCCTGGCCGATGGGTACCGCGAATCCACCGAATCATGGGCCGATCTATTGCGGTCGTGCCGACGCCGCGGCATGGCGGCCCCGAACCTGGCCGTCGGGGACGGGGCGCTGGGGTTCTGGGCTGCGCTGCGCGAGGTGTTCCCGGACACCCGAGAGCAGCGGTGCTGGTTTCATAAACAGGGCAATGTGCTTGCCGCACTGCCCAAGTCGGCCCATCCGAATGCGATCAAAGCGATGCAGGAGATCTACAACGCCGAGGACATCGGCTACGCCCGTAAGGCCATCGCCGCCTTCGAGAAGACCTACGGGGCGAAGTATCCCAAAGCGGTCGCCAAGATCGTCGACGACGCTGATGTGCTGCTGGAGTTCTACCACTACCCGGCCGAGCACTGGACCCACCTGCGCACGACCAACCCGATCGAGTTGACCTTCGCCACCGTGCGGTTACGGACCAAGGTGACCAAGGGACCCGGCTCCCGAGCCGCGGGACTGGCGATGGCCTACAAGCTCATCGAAGCCGCACAAGTGAAATGGCGAGCCGTCAACGTGAATCGTCCCGGGTTTGATGGAGACAGGTTTGACCGGAAGGGACACTTGTTTCATGCCTCGCCCATCGAAGTACTCACCCGAGTTGCGGGACCGTGCCACACGCATGGCCATCGATGCTCGGAAGGATCCCGAGACCGCGCCCGGAGCTCTGGCCCGGATCGCTAAGCAACTCGACATCAACCCCGAAACCCTGCGGAACTGGGTCCGTCGCGTCGAAGACGGCCAAGCCGAATCGCCTGGGATTGAAACGATTTCCGATATTGAGCGGATCCGCTTGTTGGAGAACGAAGTTCGAGAGCTGCGTCGGGCGAACGAGATCTTGAAGACGGCGTCGGCTTTCTTCGCGGCCGAGCTCGACCGGCCACACCGCTGATCGTCGCCTTCATCGATCAGCACCGACATCGATGGCCCGTCGAGGCGATCTGCACCGCTCTGACCGAGGCTGGCTGCGCGATCGCGCCATCGACTTATTACGCCGCCCGCACCCGGCCACCGTCGGCCAGAGCAGTGCGAGACGAGTACCTCAAGACCCAGATCATGCGGGTCTATGAGGCCACCGGCGGAATCTACGGACAACGCAAGATCCGCGCCGCACTGCGCATGGAGGGGATCACCGTAGCCAAGTGCACTATCGAACGACTATGCGCTGACCTGGGGATCCGGGGCGTCGTGCGGGGCAAGTTCCCACGGACCACCCGCCCGGCACCGGAAACGGCGCGTCCGGCCGATCTGGTCGACCGCACATTTCACGCTGACGCGCCGAATCAGCTGTGGGTTGCCGACATCACGTACGTGCGGACCGAGGTCGGATGGGTGTACGTAGCGTTCGTGTTGGACGTGTTCTCCCGGATGATCGTCGGGTGGCAGACCTCGACCCGCATGTTCGCTGACCTCGCGATCGACGCCCTGGCGATGGGATTGTGGCTGCGCCGGCGGTCCGGTCAAGACCTAACCGCGCTGATCCATCACTCCGACCGCGGGGTGCAATACCGAGCCATCCGCTACACCCAGGCCCTCGATGAAGCCGGCGCCATCGCCTCAGTCGGCTCGCGCGGGGACTCCTACGACAACGCGATGGCCGAAGCCCTGAACTCGTTGTACAAGCACGAGCTGATCTACAAGAAAGGACCGTGGACAAGCACCAACGCCGTCGAGATCGCCACCGCCGAATGGGTCCACTGGTACAACACCACCCGCCTGCACTCGGCCTTGGACTACCAACCACCCGCCGCGGCCGAAGCCGACTACTGGACCCAGAATCGGGCCCGCGAACTCACCTCACAGAACAACTGATCGGTCTCCAACAAACTCGGGTCTTGACACCGGGCACAAAGTGCGGTACTTCACCGCCGCCGACCTCGTGGAGACCCTGTATCGCGGACTGGCTGACAACACCGTCGGCAAAACCATCGACACCCTGCTACGCCAAGACCTGCTCATCCTCGACGAGATCGGATTCGCCCCGCTCGACGACACCGGCACCCAACTGCTGTTCCGGCTCGTCGCCGGCGCCTACGAACGCCGCTCCCTCGCGATCGCCAGTCACTGGCCCTTCGAACAATGGGGACGATTCCTGCCCGAACACACCACCGCCGCCAGCATCCTCGACCGGCTCCTACACCACGCCACCATCGTCATCACCGACGGCGATTCCTACCGCATGACACACCGAACGGAGGTACCACCCACCTAGAACATCCCGCACAGGGTGGGGACTTTTACCTGGCCACCAGCGGGGACATCAAACTGGCCGTTGACAGAGGCCCAGGGCTACCGCTCGTGCCAGAACATCCTCGCCCTGGGGAAGAGCGACAAACAACTCCTCGAGCGGGCTTGCGGGCAACTTGTCTCCGAACAGACCCGACGGGCGATCTCCTACACCGCGGTCAAGCAACGCCTGGCGGCGCTGCGGGCCCAGGCCGCCGCACGACCGACCACCGCGGCGGAACCAGCGACTGCTGCGTCGGTAGCGCCACCGGCGGGACAGCGCGACACCACCGGGGCGCATCTGGCCGGGCCCGAGCAGTTCAGCCTTTCTGCCTTGACCGGAGCCACCGGAGCCGACTTGACGGATGAGGGAGGGGCCAAGTGATCGATCGTCACCTCACCGACGCGGACATGCCGTTGTTCACGCAGCTGCGTATGACCGCGTTCGGGCAGACCGTCATCGAGCTGGCCAACGATCCCGCCTGCGACGAGTGGACCTTCTCCCAGAAGATCTTCCACGCGCTGGATAAGGAGATCACGGCCAGACAGGAACGTCGGACCCAGAAACTACTCAAGGCCTCCAGAACGCCAAACCCTGATGCCTGCGTAGAAGAGATCCGTTATCTGGCTGACCGCAACCTCAATCGGGAGCTAATCGCACGGCTTTCCAGCTGTCAATGGATCGAGTCGACCCGCAATCTTGTCGTGCTCGGTCAGTCCAGCGTGGGCAAGACCTATGTGGCTCTGGCACTGCTCAATGCCGCGTGCCGAAAGTACTACAGCGCGAGGTTCTTCCGGCTCGACGATCTGGCCAACCGGCTCGCCGTGTTGGAACCGACCTCGCAGCGGCGGTTGGATTTCCTGACGGATCTGCACAACTGTGACCTGCTGGTCCTGGATGACTTCCTGACGACGCCGGTGGCTGCGCACACCGCGGCCGAGTTGCTCAACATCCTGGCCGCTCGTGAAGGTCGAGGTTCGACTCTGGTGACCTCGCAGTTCGATCCGCCGGACTGGTACAAGTCGCTCCAGGACGCGGTCATCGCCGAATCGATCCTCAACCGGATCGTCGCCGGCGCCGAGATCATCGCCCTGGACGGGCCGAACATGCGCCGACATCTGGCGGACAGCCGATAGTTGGGCGCCGCGGTCGGGCAAGCTAGTATTCTCAATATGACTCGCTGATCACTGTGCATGTTCGAGGCTGATCCGAAGTCCACCACTTCGCGCAGCCTTTTTTATACCAGCGGCGGGACGGGTAGGTTATTCGTGCCGAAATTCGCGTGGAGAGCGACCAGTCCACCGCTTGAAGGCGTGAGAGAAGTTGGCGAGGTCGCTGTATCCGAGATCCGCAGCGATCTCACTCACCGACATCGATCGGTCGAGCAGCCGCAGCATCGCACGATCACGCAGGAATGATTCGCGCAACTCGCGAAAGGTGGTCCCCTCCTCGGACAGGCGCCGCTTGAGTGTGCTACGGGATATCGAGAGCTCGTGTGCGACCCAGTCGTTACTTCGTTTGCCGGGATCCTCCTCCAGGAGCCGTCGCACCTTCTCCGAGAAAGACGTGGTTCTGCTTCGCTGTTCGAGGGTTTGCTGCAGATCAACGATGGCGAGGCGATAGGCGACGGGATCGGAGAACCTACATACCTCGTTGAGGGTATCCGCGGGGACACGAAGGAATGACGTCGGAGCGTCGAAGTACAGGCGCCCAGCTAGGGCGTCCTCATGATTGGCCAGAAAGTTCGGCGCCGACCAGCTCAGATGGAGGGTGACGGTCGGCACATCGCCAGCGAGCATGTCAAGCAGGCGCAGGAGCGCCGACCCGCTGTACGCGACGACCAGGCAGTTCAGGGCCGGATCGCCTGTATGTGCGCTGAGCCCCACAGTAAGCCCCTCGTCTCTTGGGTGGAACTGTGGGCTGAGGGCCGTCGAGATCAAAGGCAGATAGGTGAGCAGCTCGACGATCTCGGCTACCGAACCTGCACTGACCAGAGGAAAGCTCAACGGGCCAAAGGACGTCAACTGAGCCTGCTCGGCGAACGCGAAGCCGAGCGTAGTTGCCTGGTCGACATCGAGTGCGGGGTACACCTCGCGAAACCACCGTATCGGGGCCTGGATGTTCCGCTGGATCAACGTCGTCTCGTCGATTCCTTCGCGAGCCATGATGTTGCGAAGCCGCGCGACAGCGTCTGAGTCGAGTGCTTGGCTCTCGAGCAATTGCGCGAACATGAGTGGAGGCACACCCTCCTCGTTGAGGTTCACCCTGGTCCCCTTTGAGCCGAATTCACAAGTTTCTGACTCTGCCGAACATAGCCGCCGCGCTCGTCTTCGACAACACTTTGACCAAGTTCACATTGAAGACGACGTATCCAGGAGTTGGCTATGGCAGTTGTCACCTTTGTCTCCCACGATGGCCAGAAGCACGAGGCGCCCATCGAGGAAGGGCAGTCGCTGATGCAGGTCGCGACCAACAACGCGGTGCCCGGCATCGACGGCGACTGCGGAGGCGAAGCCGCGTGCGGTACCTGTCATGTGATCGTCGATCCGCAATGGTCCGAGCAGGTCGGCCTCTCGGGTCCCGAGGAGGAGGAGATGCTCGCGATGAACCCCGAGCGCCAGCCGACCTCCCGGCTGTCCTGCCAGATGGCGGCGTCGGCGGCGTGGGACGGCTTGATCGTCGAACTACCCGAATTCCAGATGTGACGGCGAGAAACGGTTAAGACCTGATGAAGATTCCTGAAGCAATCACCGCCAAGGTTCAGTCGACCATCCCGATGGATCTGCAGATCCAGGGCGCGCATCTGTATGACAAGACCCGGCGATGGGTGACCGGGACGAACGGAGAGAAGCTCTTCGTCGAGAGTCCTATCCCGCCGGTCGAGGACGTCGAGCTCGCCGACATCGACCTCAGCAACCCTTTTCTCTATCGCCAGGGGCGCTGGCAGTCCTACTTCGAGCGCTTGCGCAACGAGGCGCCGGTCCACTACCAGCCCAACAGTGCGTTCGGTCCGTTCTGGTCTGTCACGCGGCATGCCGACATCGTGGCCGTGGACAAGAACCACGAGCTCTTCTCCGCCGAGCCGTTCATTGTCATCGGGGCCCCGCCTCGTTTCCTTGATATCGCGATGTTCATCGCGATGGATCCGCCACGCCACGACGCGCAGCGGGCCGCTGTCCAAGGCGTTGTTGCGCCGAAGAACCTGCGTGAGATGGAGGGGCTGATTCGATCGCGTGTGCAGGAGGTGCTGGACGACCTGCCCGTGGATCAGCCGTTCGACTGGGTGCAGAACGTCTCGATCGAGTTGACCGCTCGGATGCTTGCCACCCTTCTGGACTTCCCGTACGAGCAGCGTCGCAAGCTCGTCTACTGGTCAGATCTCGCGACGTCGCTGGAGCAAGCCAACGGCGGGCCCTCGGACAACGACGAGGTGTTCCCCGGCATGCGCGACATGGCGCGAGGTCTCAGCGCTCTCTGGCACGACAAGGCAGCGCGGATGGCTGCCGGGGAGGAACCCGGCTTCGATCTGATCACCATGTTGCAGAGCAACGAGAACACCAAGGACCTGATCGACCGCCCGATGGAATTCTTGGGCAACCTCGTGCTGCTGATCGTCGGAGGCAACGACACGACCCGCAACTCGATGAGCGGCGGTGTTCTTGCGCTGAACCGCTTCCCCGATCAGTTCGAGAAGCTGAAGGCAAACCCCGACCTGATCCCCAACATGGGCTCGGAGATCATCCGGTGGCAAACCCCGCTGGCTTATATGCGCCGGGTCGCCAAGGCCGACACCATTCTGAACGGGCAGTTCATCCGCAAGGGCGACAAAGTAGTGATGTGGTACGCCTCGGGCAACCGCGACGAGCGCGTGTTCGAACGGCCCGATGAGTTCATCATCGACCGGGCCAACGCCCGCAACCACATCTCCTTCGGCTTCGGCGTCCATCGTTGTATGGGCAACCGGCTGGCCGAGCTCCAGCTGCGGATCCTGTGGGAGGAGTTGCTTCCCCGTTTCGACAATATCGAGGTCGTCGGCGAGCCAGAGTACGTGCAGTCCAATTTCGTGAGGGGCATCAGCAAGATGATGGTCCGCCTCACCCCGAAATCCAGCGCATGACCTCGCAGCGGGCCCTCATCGTCGGGGCCGGCCATGCCGGGGCCCAACTCGCGGCCAGTCTGCGCCAGGAAGGGTGGACCGGTGAGATCGTCCTCATCGGCGAGGAGTCGGCGCTGCCCTATCAACGCCCGCCGCTGTCGAAGGGTTACCTGGCGGGGAAGAGCACGCTCGACGAACTCGCGATCCGCAGCGCCAAATTCTACACCGAGCAGGGGATCCAACTCCTGAATGCGAAGGTGGAGGCGATCGACCGCTCGGCTGGTCATCTCGTGTTGAGCACCGGCGACGCGCTGCCCTACGACAAGCTCGCGCTGTGCACTGGGGCCCGCCCTCGACGGCTTTCCATCCCGGGGGCCGACCTGGTCGGCGTCTACTACCTACGCACCGCTGCGGACGTCGAGATGATCCGAGAGGCCACCAGCCCCGGGTGTCGGGCTGTGATCATCGGCGGCGGCTACATCGGACTGGAGACGGCCGCCTCATTGCGTGCGCTCGGTCTGGAGGTCACTGTACTCGAGGCGACCGAGCGCGTCCTCGAACGGGTCACCGCCCCCGCTGTATCGGCGTTCTTCGACCGGATCCACCGGGAGGAGGGCGTGAACATCCGGACGGGCGCGCTGGTCGAAGCTCTATCAGGTGACGGCAGGGTCCGCGAGGTGTTCCTGTCCAGTGGCGAATCAATTCCCACCGACCTCGTCATTGTCGGTATCGGCGTTGAGCCGAACACCGAGCTCGCCGCCGCCGCGGGTCTGGTCGTCGACAACGGCGTCGTGATCGACGACCAGACCCGGACCAGCGACCCCGACATCGTGGCGGCTGGGGACTGCGCCAGCCATGACATGGCCCGTTACGGCCGTCGCATACGCCTGGAGTCCGTGCCGAGTGCGGGTGAGCAGGCCAAGGTGGCGGCCGCGACCGTCTGCGGCAAGTCCAAGATGATCGCGGCGCTTCCATGGTTCTGGTCGGATCAATACGATCTCAAGCTCCAGATCGCCGGTCTCAACACCGGGTACGACGAAGTCGTCCTCAGCGGCGACCCGACCCGGGACCGCGACTTCACCTGCTTCTACCTGCGTGCGGGCGAGCTCATCGCCGCCGACTGCATCAACCGGCCCCGTCACTTCATGTTCAGCAAGCGGGTCATCACGCAGCGACTCCCCATTGGCCGGACCGAACTGGTGCTCGCAGGCTCTGTCTGAGGTGATCGGTCCCTTGGCGGCGATGGTACGACAACAGCGAGTACGGGCCCACATTTCGGAAAGGAACGTCAGTGACGAACATCATCCAGCTCCCGCTGGCGAAGGGTCGTGAGCGGCTCTCGTCGGTATTCCTGGCACCATTGCCGAGTCGGGCCGACGCGACCCTGCTAGGGGTCAGCGACCAGTGGCCTGTTCGTGAGCTCGCCCCGCCCCCGGCGGGGTCGGGGCTCGAGCCCGTCCGAGGGACCGCGGGCATGCCTCTGCTCGGTCACACCCTGGACTACATCAGGTTCGGCTCCAACTTCACCCGGGCCAGGTACCAACGCTTCGGACCGGTCTGGTGGATGGGCGCCTTCGGCACGAGAATCGTGATGGTGGCGGGCGCGGATGCCACACAGGAGGCGCTGACGACCAAGGCGAAGTCGTTCTCCCAGGACGGGTGGACCTATCTCATCGATGCTTTCTTTCACCGGGGCCTGATGCTGATGAGCTTCGACGAGCACAGGATGCATCGGCGGATCATGCAGGAGGCGTTCACCCGCGACCGGCTCGCCGGCTACGTCGACCAGCTCGGCCCGACGCTGGAGACCAGCATCCGCAGGTGGACAGCGGGCCGGTCCACGCGCATCTACCCACTGTTGAAGGCCCTGACTCTCGACGTCGCAACGGAGGTCTTCATGGCAGGTCGGGGAGGGAGCGAGGACACTGACGCCATCAACGACGCCTTCGTGGCCACCGTGCGCGCAGCCAGCTCGATCATCCGTTTCCCGCTGCCGGGGACTCGGTGGCGCGCCGGAGTCCATGGGCGCACGCTCCTGGAGGACTACTTCACCCGGCATCTGCCGACGGCTCGAAGTGCCCAGGGAGACGACCTCTTTGCGGGGCTGTGCCATGCGCGCACGGCCGACGGTGAGGCGTTCACTGATGAGGACGTCGTCAACCACATGATCTTCTTGATGATGGCGGCCCACGATACCTCGACCATCACCACCACCGCTGCCGCCTACTTCCTCGCCAAGCACCCAGCCTGGCAGGAACGGGCTCGGGCCGAGTCCGACCGACTCGGTGAACGCCGCCCCGACATCGACGACCTGGACTCGATGGCGACTCTCGACCTGGTGATCAAGGAGACGCTGCGCCTCGTGGCGCCCGTGCCGATCGTGATGCGCAAGACGATCGAGAACGTGGAGATTGCCGGACGCCACATCCCGGCGGACACCCTGGTGGCCGTGGCTCCTGCGGTGAACCACTTCGACGAGTCGTGCTGGACCGAGCCCGACACCTTCGACCCCGACCGTTTCAGCGAGCCGCGCCATGAGGACCAGAATCACCGTTTCGGGTGGATCCCCTTCGGCGGAGGAGTGCACAAGTGCATTGGTCTGCACTTCGGCACCCTCGAGGTCAAGGCGATCCTGCACCACATGCTGCGCACTTACACCTGGTCGGTCCCCGACCAGTATGAAGTGAGATGGGACAACACCTCGCTCCCCATTCCTGTCGACGGGTTGCCGATCACCCTGGAGCGCAGATGAATCCGGCACCGGTGGCGTTCTTGGGGGCGACCGACTTCCTCGACATCGAGCACGAGTCCGTCCGGGCATTCACCGCCGCCGCGGTTGGGGATGCGAGCACCGACCGGGACAAGGCCAATCGCCTCTTCACCGCCGTCCGTGACCAGATCTGGTACGACCCCTACACGGTGTCGGACAATCCCGCCCACTATCGAGCCAGCTTCGTCCTCGAGTCCGGGCGCGCCTATTGCGTCCCGAAGGCGGTGCTCTTGACCGCGGTGTGCCGAGCGGCAGGGATTCCGGCGCTGCTGGGTTTCGCTGACGTCCGCAATCACCTGCAGACCGAAGCGCTGCGAGCGCTCATGGGCGGCACAGACCTGTTCGTCTATCACGGCTACAGCCGTCTCTACATCGACGGCCGGTGGTTGAAGGCGACGCCTGCGTTCAACACCGAGTTGTGTGCGCGTTTCGGTGTGCCGCCGGTGGATTTCGACGGTGATCGCGACGCACTCCTGCACGCCTTCACCGCCGACGGAGCCCAGCATATGGAGTACGTCCGCGAGCGCGGCATCTTCGACGATCTGCCTTTGAACGCGATCCTGACCGAGCTTCGGCATACCTATGGACCGTTGATGTTCAAGCGCGCTGACGTGATCGCTGACGCTTTCACCGACACACCCACCAGCCGCACCCAGCCCGACGGGATCTCCGGTGGGTTCCACTCACCCCTGGAGGACCGATGAGCACGGCGACCGCAGCGGACGCCTTGGACGTGTGCAACCCAGCCGATGGCCGGCTGATCGCAACCGTCCCTGTGGATGATCGCGAGACCGTGAACGGTGTCGCGGCTGACCTCCGCTGCGCCCAGGTCGGGTGGGTCGAGGCTGGCCCGCGGCAACGCGCCAGATGGTTGCATCGCTGGCGGGACTGGATCCTGGCTCACACCGACGAGCTCACCGATCTGCTGCAAGCCGAAACGGGCAAGGTGCGCCCAGATGCCCTCGTGGAGACGACCGCGTCGTGCGAATTCATCACCTACTACGCTGACAACGCCGAGAGGTTTCTCGCTGGCGAGCAGGTCAGGTCCTCGAGTCTGTTGAGTCTGCCGAAGCGGCTGTCCAAGACCTACCACCCATATCCGGTTGTCGGGCTCATCACGCCCTGGAACTTCCCGATCACCCTCTTCCTCATGGATGCAGCGCCCGCGTTGGCTGCCGGATGCGCGGTCCTGGCGAAGTCCTCGGAGGAGACGCCACTGACGTGTGCGCGGGTCGTCGAGGGCTGGCACGAGATCGGCGCCCCTCCGGTCTTGGCCCATGTTGTGGGTGCCGGCGAAGCGGGTGCGTCGGTGGTGGACGCCGCTGACTTCGTGCAGTTCACCGGCTCGACAGCCACCGGGCGTGCGGTCGCGATCCGCTGCGCCGAGCACCTGAAGCCGGTGAGCCTGGAGCTGGGCGGTAAGGATCCGGCGATAGTGCTGGAGGACGCCGACCTTGCTCGTGCGGTGGAGGGGATCGCGTGGGGCGGTCTGTTCAACGCAGGGCAGGTCTGCATCTCCGTCGAGCGGGTATACGTGGTAGCTGAGATCTACGACGAGTTCGTGGCCCGGCTGACGCAGAGGGTGCGCTCCCTGGCCCAGGGTGCGGCGACAGGTGACGACGTGGGTGCGATGGTCACTGCGAGGCAGGTCGAGATCGCCGATCGCCACGTCAGCCAGGCGGTGGCGGCGGGTGCGCGGGTCCTGGCCGGCGGAACCCGGAGTGCGGTCGGGAACTACTACGCTCCGACCGTCCTGGTCGGTGTCGACCACACGATGGCTTGCATGACCGAGGAGACCTTCGGCCCCACGATCCCGGTGATGCTGGTCGCGGATGAAGACGAGGCCATCCGTCTGGCCAACGACTCGGCGTACGGCCTGTCTGCGACGGTGTGGACCCGCGACCACGCTCGGGCACAGCGCATTGCGAAACGCCTGGACGCGGGTGCGGTCAACATCAACGACGTCTTCAGCAACCTCTTCGCCACCACACTGCCGCACAGTGGATGGAAGGCATCGGGTATCGGTGCGCGGCTCGGCGGTGCCTACGGGCTGCACAAGTACTGCCGGGTCCAGGCGGTGACCGAGCCGCGGATTCCTGTCCCGGCACGAGAACTCACGTGGTACCCGTACACCTCCCGGCGTGCGGCCATCGCCGAAAGAGTATTGCGCGCGGCAGCCGGCCGCGGCCTGTGGCAACGCCTCGGCCTGAACAAGGAGAACAGCAAGTGACGACGCACATCCCCCACACTGCCGCCAAGACTGTGGCGATCACCGGCGGAGCCCGCGGCATCGGCTACCAGACCGCGAAGGAGCTGATCCGACGAGGCCACCGCGTCGCCATCGGCGACGTCGACGAGGCACGTGCCAAAGAGGCCGCCGTCGAGCTCGGGGTGAAGGTCGTCACCCGCCTCGATGTCACCGATCCCGACTCGTTCCGCGAATTTCTCGACCTGGTCGAGGGGGGCCTCGGCCCCCTCGACGTGCTGATCAACAACGCGGGCATCATGCCCACCGGGCACGCCCACGAGGAAGCCGACGCGGTGACCCGGCGGCAGGTCGAGATCAACGTCCTGGGAGTCATCTTCGGGACCAAACTCGCCCTCCAACGGATGCTGCCGCGGCGTGCCGGGCACATCATCAACACCGCATCACTGGCCGGTGAGCTCGCCGTACCCGGTCTGGCGACCTATTGCGGCACCAAGTTCGCGGTCATCGGGTTCACTGAGGCAGCACGACAGGAATACCGCAAGTCCGGGGTCCAGCTGTCCACGGTCCGGCCTACGTTCACCAACACCGAGCTCGTCGCTGGGACGGCTGGGGCCAAGGGACTGCGCAACGCCGAGCCCGAGGAGATCGCTCGAGCGACAGCCGATCTGATCGAGAATCCGCGTTCTTTCGTGCGTGTCACCCGCCTCGCCGGCGGCATGGTCGCCGCGATGAAGTTCGTCCCCGGTCGGTTGGCTACCTGGCTCGGATCGGCCCTGGGCACGGACTCGGTGTTCCTCGACGACGTCGACATGAGGATACGCCAGGCCTACCTGGACAGAATCCGGAGCAACTGATCCAGTCTTCGAACCCCGTCGTGCGCCGATCCACCGAAGAGGAACTCCTATGCCCCGCAGAACCCTGATCAAGGACTACCCGCATCGGATGGCGGGGCATTGCGGCTCTGGCGCGATGCGCGATCTTCTGCACTGGCATGGTCTGGGGTGGGATGGACCGCCCGACGAAGGTCTGGTGTTCGCGCTCGGTGGCGCGGTGGGGCTATCCTACCTCCGGTCGAGCGACCTCGTCCCACCGCTGTACCTGGTGGGACGAGGTGCCGACTTCGAAGTCGATCTACCCCGCCGACTCGGCGGACAGGTCCACGTTCTCACGACCGACGATCCTCGCGAGGGATGGTCATGGGTTCTCGACGAGATCGAAGCAGGCAGACCCAGTCTGGTGTGGGGCGACATCGGTGAGTTGCCGTACCTGCGGGTCCAGTTGCGGATGAGTCGCCACGATATCGTCGTGATCGGTCACGACGAGGCCGAGGGGATCGCTTTTGTCGTGGACAATGACCGCGCCGAGGTGCAGGAGGTCCCGCTCGATGCGCTGGCTCGGGCGCGGTCCTCGAAGTCTTTCCCGGAACCGACGCGCCACTGCACCTACCGCATCATCTGGCCGGACGCGCTGCCAGACGTGGCGGAAGTAGCGGCAGAGGCATTTCGCCAGTCCGCGGCCAGTATGCGCCGCCCGTCGCAGCCCGGGATCGTCGATCTCACGACAGCGGCGGCCGGGGCCGAGGGCCTAGCTGCGGTCGTACAGCTGGCGGCCGACGTTCGGACCTGGGCCGATCTTCCGATAGACGACCTCGAGATCCTCCTGTTCAGCCTGAGCGCTTTTATCGAGAAGGCAGGTACCGGCGGCGGGCTGTTCCGCCGATTGCTCGCCGATGGCTGCGCGGATGTCGCACGCCTGACCGGCGACTTCGCCACCGCTCAACTCGCCGTCTCCGCCAGCCGTTGTGCGCAGGCATGGACCGAGACTGCACGTGCCGGTATCCGGCGCGACGTTGATGTGCGAGCGCGCGCGGCCGGGATGTCTTTGGCGGCTAGCCGGCTGCCAGAGCTGGAGTTGGACCTGGTCGAGTCCCTGGAGTCTGCTTCAAGCTCGCTTATGGCTGCAGATCGCTGACAGCCCCACTTTTCCCCGGACGCTCGGTCTCCGGATCGCTGTGTTCGAAGGCAACTCTCTCAACAAGGAATGCTATGCAGAGCACGATGATGAACGTCCCGTTGACAACTGCGGCGATTCTGCGCCACGGCTCGAGTGTGCATGGCTCGGCAACCGTGCGGACCTTGCAGCCCGACGGGAGCGTGAAGGTCGCCTCGTTCGCCGAGATCGGACGGCGGTCCGCCCAGTTGGCCAACGCGTTGCGCGGTTGCGGGATCACAGGCGATGAGCGCGTCGCAACCTTTATGTGGAACAACCAGGAACATGTGGAAGCCTACTGTGCGGTGCCCTCGATGGGCGCGGTACTGCACACTCTCAATCTACGCCTCGCCTCAGATCAACTCGTCTACATAGGCAACCACGCCGAGGACCGGGTCGTGATTCTCGACGGAAGCCTGGTCCCGCTGCTGGCCCCCGTGCTGCCGCACATCACCAGTGTGCACACCGTCGTCGTGACCGGGGGGGTGGACCTCACCCCGCTGCACCGTGACGGGCTCACAGTCGTGGGTTACGAGGAGTTCATCTCCGCTCAGCCCGAGACGTTCGACTGGCCTGACCTCGATGAGCAGTCAGCAGCCGCCATGTGTTACACCTCCGGTACCACCGGGACCCCCAAAGGCGTCGCCTACAGCCACCGGTCGACCTACCTGCATTCGATGGCGGCCTGCGCCGCCGACGGACTGCGAGTCGGCTGCGATGACCGGATCCTCGCTATTGTGCCGATGTTCCATGCCAACGCCTTGTCAAGACCCGAGTTTGTTGGAGACCGATCAGTTGTTCTGTGAGGTGAGTTCGCGGGCCCGATTCTGGGTCCAGTAGTCGGCTTCGGCCGCGGCGGGTGGTTGGTAGTCCAAGGCCGAGTGCAGGCGGGTGGTGTTGTACCAGTGGACCCATTCGGCGGTGGCGATCTCGACGGCGTTGGTGCTTGTCCACGGTCCTTTCTTGTAGATCAGCTCGTGCTTGTACAACGAGTTCAGGGCTTCGGCCATCGCGTTGTCGTAGGAGTCCCCGCGCGAGCCGACTGAGGCGATGGCGCCGGCTTCATCGAGGGCCTGGGTGTAGCGGATGGCTCGGTATTGCACCCCGCGGTCGGAGTGATGGATCAGCGCGGTTAGGTCTTGACCGGACCGCCGGCGCAGCCACAATCCCATCGCCAGGGCGTCGATCGCGAGGTCAGCGAACATGCGGGTCGAGGTCTGCCACCCGACGATCATCCGGGAGAACACGTCCAACACGAACGCTACGTACACCCATCCGACCTCGGTCCGCACGTACGTGATGTCGGCAACCCACAGCTGATTCGGCGCGTCAGCGTGAAATGTGCGGTCGACCAGATCGGCCGGACGCGCCGTTTCCGGTGCCGGGCGGGTGGTCCGTGGGAACTTGCCCCGCACGACGCCCCGGATCCCCAGGTCAGCGCATAGTCGTTCGATAGTGCACTTGGCTACGGTGATCCCCTCCATGCGCAGTGCGGCGCGGATCTTGCGTTGTCCGTAGATTCCGCCGGTGGCCTCATAGACCCGCATGATCTGGGTCTTGAGGTACTCGTCTCGCACTGCTCTGGCCGACGGTGGCCGGGTGCGGGCGGCGTAATAAGTCGATGGCGCGATCGCGCAGCCAGCCTCGGTCAGAGCGGTGCAGATCGCCTCGACGGGCCATCGATGTCGGTGCTGATCGATGAAGGCGACGATCAGCGGTGTGGCCGGTCGAGCTCGGCCGCGAAGAAAGCCGACGCCGTCTTCAAGATCTCGTTCGCCCGACGCAGCTCTCGAACTTCGTTCTCCAACAAGCGGATCCGCTCAATATCGGAAATCGTTTCAATCCCAGGCGATTCGGCTTGGCCGTCTTCGACGCGACGGACCCAGTTCCGCAGGGTTTCGGGGTTGATGTCGAGTTGCTTAGCGATCCGGGCCAGAGCTCCGGGCGCGGTCTCGGGATCCTTCCGAGCATCGATGGCCATGCGTGTGGCACGGTCCCGCAACTCGGGTGAGTACTTCGATGGGCGAGGCATGAAACAAGTGTCCCTTCCGGTCAAACCTGTCTCCATCAAACCCGGGACGATTCACCTGGGGACTGGTCTATGCCGCCCTCATGGCAGGTGCCGACCTTCTCATGCCTGACCGGTTCCTGCAGGCCGAGCCGCTGGTACGGCTCATCGATGCCCAGAAGCCAACCGTCGCAGGCGCGGTCCCGACGATCTGGAACGACGTGCTGAACTTCGTGGAGGCCAACCCCAGCTACGACATCTCCTCTCTCGGCCTGGTTGCCTGCGGTGGCTCCGCCGTGCCCGTTCACCTGATGGAGATCTTCGAGGAGAAGTACGGCGTACAGGTTGTCCAGGCGTGGGGAATGACCGAGACCTCGCCGCTGGCCACCGTCGCGCGTCCGCCGGCATCGCTCGACACGCAGGAGCGGTGGCGCCTGCGAGCCACTCAAGGCCGTCCGGTTCCAGGTGTGGAATTGAGGATCGTCGGCGACGCGGGCAATGAGCTCCCGCACGACGGCGAAGCCGTCGGCGAGCTGCAGGTGCGCGGACCTTGGATCACCGGCTCGTACATCGGCGAAGAGGATGACGGGGAGAAGTTTCAGGACGGTTGGTTGCGCACCGGCGACGTCGGTCGGATCGATGAACGCAGTTTCGTCACGCTGACCGACCGCACAAAGGACGTGATCAAGTCTGGCGGGGAGTGGATCTCCTCGGTCGAGCTCGAACTGCTGCTCGCCGGACACCCCGATGTGCTCGAGGCATCTGTGATCGGGGTGCCGGACGAGAAGTGGCAGGAACGTCCCCTCGCGGTGATCGTCGTACGTGACGGGCGCGAGCCCACACCTGCCCATCTGCGTGACTTCCTCGTTGGCAAGGTCGCCAAATGGTGGCTGCCCGAGCGTTGGTGCTTCGTCTCCGAGGTGCCCAAGACCTCGGTCGGCAAGTTCGACAAGAAGCGCCTGCGCTCCCTGCATGCCGAAGGAGAGCTTGCCGTCGTCGAAATCTAGGAATCCTCTCTAGATCATCGAGCACGGGTCCCTGCTCACATCGTGGGGTTAGGATCCGCGGCGGACAGTCCGACTTCGAGTACCTTGCCCGGCCTTAGTGGTCACGCCTCTCTTCAGTCACGCCGCGAACGCAGACCGGGTGGTGCGACATACCCCACGCTGAGTCAGCCGAGAACCTCGCAGGCCAAACCTCGACTGCCGCGCGATCGCGGCCACTTGGCGGCCCTGGATACTTCCTGCTGGTACCTGCGAAAATTCCCACCTGCAGTGCTGGCGGCGGTCCGGTTCGACCATCGCAAGGTGTGGGCGATGTGCCGTTGCGACGGGCACCCGGTGTCGCAGGCGACCGTGCTGCGGTGCCTGCGAGACGAGGGTCTGCTGCCGCCAGCCGCAAGGCTGCGTTCGCCGCCGAGCCCACCGGCCCGAATCAGGTGTAGCGTTTGGACTTCAGTGAGTTCGAGACCACCGCTGGCGGGACGTGGCGTATCGCGGATTGCCGGGACTACTGGAGCAAATACGAGCATCCCTGGCATGTGTCGCCGACGGCGAACCAGCACGAACGCGATCACCGCGATCGAGCGCGCTTTGGCCGACTACGAGCAGTCGTACGACCACCCGCTGGCCGAAACGTGCCCACGCGAGCCCGGCCGTGGTCTCGAGCCCGCGGCGACGATCGTGACCTACAACGGCGGCCCGTTCCGGTCGTTCCGCTTCGAGGCGTTCGTCACCGCACACCCCGAACTGCGCCACGTCGGTACCCGAGTCAGGTCGCCGGGCCAGAACGGCTCGCGCGAACGCGGTTTCGGGTCGCTGAAGTACGAGCGACTGTTCCTCGAGGAGATCGATGACGTCTTGGCCGTGGTGAAGCACGCTGACGCCTACCGGGTCGAGCACAACACCGTCCGGCCGCACGAAGCCATCGCTTGGAACCGGCCGATCCAGATCCACCCTGGCCTGGTCGGCCCTCGGATCCCCAACTTTCCCCGAGACCGAAAACCTGCCAACTACTTGACACGGGACACGACGACGCAGCAGCGGCCTCGTCCAGGAGTGTTCGATCAACGGCTCTGGTATCCCTCACACCCGAATTGAGCCAGAGCCGTTGACCCGACCTCCGTACGTGCGGGCTTTTGTCGGTTTTACTTGCGGGTGTTGTGGTTGTGGTGGGCGGTGAGGAAATCGTCGACCAGGCGTGCGCAGTCGTGGTGGTCGATGCTGTGCAGCCCGGTGAGGCGAGCGAAGACGATCGGGCCCAGCAGCTGGATGATGACGAAGGTGGTGTCGAGGTCGCCGAGGTGGGCGCGGGCCTCAGGGCTGGTGAGGATGTGGTCGAACGGTTCGCGGTAGCGGCGGATGACCTGGGCGCGCAGGGAGGTGACCGCGCCCGAGTCAGGGGGTGCGCCGGGGTCGGGGGTAATGGATCCCATGGCCAGCCAGGACAGGGTGGTCAGCTGGAGGGGAGCGTTCTCGATCAGGTCGGC
The DNA here is from genome assembly GCF_009932475.1 of Gordonia spumicola. Classification (GTDB taxonomy): domain Bacteria; phylum Actinomycetota; class Actinomycetes; order Mycobacteriales; family Mycobacteriaceae; genus Gordonia; species Gordonia spumicola. Next base: position 402,931 of record NZ_BJOV01000005.1, on the reverse strand, counting down.
TTGGGCGGTGAGCAACGCGATCAACTGCTCGCGCACGGGCCCGTCGTCGGGTGGGGTGTCCACGCGTGGGAGTAGGCGTTCGAAGGTGGCCGCGAGCAGGTGGGTGCTGCTGCCGAAGTGCCGGTAGAGGGTGGTGCGCGCGACTTTCGAGGTGCGGGTGACCGCGTCGATGGTGACCGCGTCGATACCGCCGGTGGCCAGCAGATGGGTGGCCGCGTCGAGCAACCGTGCCCGCGAGCGCGCCAACCGCGGATCGGCCTGATCGAGATCCGCGTCCTGCTCGCCGGTGGCGGAGTGGGGCGCGGCGGGTCCGGTGCGGGTGTCGGCCTGGTCGCGGGTGGTCATGGTCGGGAAGACCTCCAAGGAAACGGGCGGCGGTGAATGTGTCCGATTTCGACTCTATCGCAACCACTCTCGCCTGTGATACTCATGGTAGCGAAGCGATACCGATGGTTTCGTCGGGTGGGAGGTGCCGGTGAACGCACCGGAAACGACTGACGGTCACAGTGTGCTGGCGCGGGCCGAATGGTGGATGCTGACGGTGTCGTGCCTGGCGGTGGCGCTGGTCGTCGCGGCGATGGCTGCACTGTATTCGGCGTTGCCGCTGATCGCGGTCGCGACCGGGGCGACCCAATCGCAGCTGACCTGGATCGTCGACGGCTACACCCTGATCCTGGCGTGCCTGGTCCTGCCCGCCGGCGCGGTGGGTGACCGCTACGGGCGCCGCGTCGTGCTGATCGCGGGCCTGGCGGTGTTCTCCGTGGCCTCGGCGCTGCCGCTGCTCATGTCGGGGCCGGTGTGGCTGATCGCGGCCCGCGCGGCGGCGGGCGCGGGCGCGGCACTGGTGATGCCCTCGACCCTGTCGATCCTGACCGCGGGGCTGCCCGAAGCGCATCGCGGGCGCGCGGTCGGGGTGTGGGCTGGGGTCGCCGGGTCCGGTGCGGTGCTCGGGATCCTCGGCTCGGGACTGCTGCTGGCGCGGTGGTCGTGGGAATCGGTGTTCGTGGGACTGACCGTGGCCGGGGTGGTGCTGGCCGCGCTGGCGTGCACCATCGCCGAATCCCGCGAGCGGGAACACCCGCCGGTGGACTGGGTGGGCGCGGTGGCGGTGGCGATCGCGATCGCGGCGATCGTGTTCGCCTGCGTCGAGATCCCCGCGCGCGGCTGGCTCGACCCGCTCGTGACCCCCACCCTCGCGCTCGGTGTCGCCGCGGCGGTGGTGTTCGTGATCATGGAGTTGCGGGTCGCCGCGCCGCTGCTGGATGTGCGGTTGTTCGCCCGGCGGGGGTTCGGGGCCGGGTCACTGTCGGTGACCATCCAGTTCCTGGTCACCTTCGGGGTGTTCCTGCTGCTGGTGCAATACCTGCAATTGATCCTCGGGTACGGGCCGCTCGGTTCGGCGCTGGGCCTGGTGCCGATGGCGGTGCCGCTGGTGGCGATCTCGGTGATCGCGCCGTGGCTGTCGAGCCGGGTCGGGCTGCGGGCGATGACCGTCACCGGGCTGCTCGCCATCGCGACCGGACTCTTCCTGGTGAGCCGGTTGACCCTGGCCGCCGACTACCCAGACCTGTTGTGGCCGTTGCTGATCCTGAGCGCCGGGCTGGGATTGTGCACCGCCCCGGCCACCTACGCCATCGTCGCCGACACCCCCGTGGCCAAACACGGTGTCGCCGCCGCCGTCAACGACGCCGCCCGCGAGATCGGCGCGGCCATCGGAATCGCCGTATCCGGCAGCGTGCTCGCCGCCGGATACACCCACCACATCCAACCCGCCCTGCCCCAGCTGCCCGAACCCGCTCGCGGCCCGGTCGCCGACTCCCTCGCCGCCGCCCTGCAGGTCGCCGACCGCGCCGGACCCGCCGCCCAGCCACTGGCCGAATTCGCCAAGACCGCGTTCGTACACGGCAGCACCCAGGCCGCGCTCGCGCTGGCGGCCATCACCGCGGCCGGAGCACTCGCGCTGGCCATCCTCGCCCCCGGACGCACACCCCGGCCCACCCCCACCACGACCTGAAGCGCCCTGGGTTTCGTTCCGTGGTTACACGGTCGCGGGCGCGGTCGTCGTGGTGTGAGTGTAGGTCGCTCCGACGTTCGCCGGGGTGCGGTAGCCGAGAGCTTCGTGGAGCCGGGAGGTGTTCCACCAGTCGACCCAGCCCATCGTGGCGAGCTCAACCTCGCTGACTGACTCCCAGATCCGCTTGGAGTAGATCAACTCCGCCTTGTATAGGCCGTTCACTGTCTCGGCCAGCGCGTTATCGTAGCTATCGCCGACGGTACCTACTGAAGCCGTAACTCCCGCGGCGAGCAGAGCGTCCGAATAGGCGAGCGAAACGTATTGACTACCCCTGTCGGAATGGTGGATCAATCCGCTTTCGTTCCTGCTCACCCCGGTGGACTGCAGTGCATGCTCCAGTGCGAGCAATGGCAGAGACTCCGTGTGGAGCGTGGGCGCGACCGCCCAGCCGACAATTCTGCGACTGAAGACATCGGTAACGAATGCGACGTAGCAGAACCCGGAGAGCATCCGGACGTAGGTGATGTCGGCGACCCAAAGCTGCTGCGGTCGATCCGCGACGAACCGCCGTTCAACGAGGTCCGGGCGCTGGTCATCTCCGTCTGCGGAGCAGGTGGTGACGGGCTTTCGACCTCGGCGAACGCCCTGCAGGCCGGCGATCTTCATCAGCCTCGCGACCTGGTCGCGACCGACGTTCCATCCTGCGTGGCGCATTGCGTGCCACATCTTCCGGACCCCATAGACGCTGTAGTTCGCCTGATGAATCCGCTGCACCTCCTCCGCCAGCATCTCGTCCCGAACGCTGCGAGCGGAGGCCGGCCTGTTCTTGGCAGCGCGGTATCCGCGGGAGGTGATGAACCCACATTCTGTCGCACTGAGGATGCGGCAGATGGCCTCGACCCCGAACTTCTCGCGATGCATGTCGACGAACGCGATCATTTCGTCGTGGGGCGGTCGAGTTCCGCTGCGAAAAACGCTGAGGCGGCCTTCAGGATCTCGTTCGCACGTCGCGCCTCGGCGAGCTCCCGCCGGAGACGGCGATTCTCCTCCTCGAGCGGCTCTCCCGGTCCGACCGGCTCGGTGGCGCCGTAGCGATTGCACCAGATCCGCAGCGTCTCTGTGCCGACACCGAGCTGCGGCGCGACGGCACGGATCGATGCTGCGCGAGGGCCGCCCTCGCGGGCTTGGCGGTCGTAGACCATGCGCACGGCACGCTCACGCAGCTCTGGACTGAACTTCTTGGGCATACTCCGATTCTCCTTGCTGAGACTCGGAACGGAACCCAGGGCGCTTCAACGCACCCCACGTCGTCGCCCTCGTCCGAGCCGGCAAGACCTTCGAGAAAGGCAAACTCGTCGAATCCGACACCCCATCAACATCGCAAGAGGAGGCCGCCTGAAACAACCTCATCCACAGGTCTTGACAATATCTCCGATACGAAGGCGCCATTTGCACTGACAATTGAGACCGCGCTCCTCGTGGGAGTTATCACGCTGTCGGGCGAGGGGCGGGTGCTCCATGACCTTGGGGGCTGGGCCGTAGTCTGGTACGTCGTTGGCATCCTCCTCTTAGTAGCTAGCGTCCTATGTGCGGCCTGGGTTGTGCGTCCCCGGCTACGGGCCTCCAACCTCGAGGTTGAGGCGCCGGACAACTTTGTCTATTTCGGACACCTGCGGCACCTGACGCCCGAAGCCGTTCAGGATCGGCTCGAGGGCCCGACTCTTCTTCCGGTACTGTCGAAACAGCTCGTGGAGATGAGCAAGATAGCGTGGACAAAGCACCGGCTTGTGCAGTTGTCTATGAGTCTTTCTCCGATTGGCGTTATGGTACTTGGCATATGTGCGACATGCTGACTTGTGTGAGGCGATGCTCGGTCGTCAGAGCAGAGGGGTTGCCGCTGCATGGGCGCCGCAAGAGATCGATCTACGCCAAATGTTCGCCGAAAGTGACTTGGATGGCCGACCACATGGAGAATCAAAATTGACACGACTCATCGAGGCACGCATGTTCTGTCAGACTTCCGGGGGTAGCGCTGCTAATCTCCGCTGCATCTCGACATTGCCCTTGAGCTTCGGGAACTCGGTAGCCAGTGCGCTGATCTTCGAGTTCACCCCGTCGATGATCTCCGTCGCCTTCTCCGGCTGGTGCAGGATGGTGCCCATCAGGGTGACCATGTCGTTCCACGGATCGACCTCCGCGCCGCTGATCTTGTCGATCGTCGGCGCCAGCTTCGTCAGCTTGTCGTAGCCGTCCTCCATCGACGCGAATCCGGGAGCGAGGATCAGATCCGGGTTGAGCTTCGCGACCTGACCGACGATGTCTCCGCTCGGGTTCACCAGCGTCGAGTCGGCGAGCTTGTCGCCGAACCACGGCGACCGACTGCCCGACTGCACCTCGGCGGAGTCGAAGTAGCCGACGGGCGTGACCCCGAACGACAGCGCGACGTCGGTCCACTGACCGCCGAGGGTGACGATCCGCTCGGGGGTGCCGGGAACGGTCACCTGCCTGCCGTCGGGAAGGTTGATCTGGACGGGGGCCGATGTCGACTCGTCCGGTGCCGAGCAGGCCCCGACGACCAGTGCGGCCACAACGGCGAGTATGGCTACGAGGGCGGCTCGCGTGCGCATCATGCGACCGAGCATTTGAGCTGAGCGTACGAGGCGATGTCGCACACGCTGCCGTTGGTCAGTTTCCACTTGGTGCCCGACCACACCCACGACAGCGTCTTGGTGCGCGATCCGCTGCCGACCAGCGACATCTGCAGTGTCGCAGACATTGTGGAGCCATTCACCTGGACCGGCCCGATCATCTTGTAGCTGAAGCCCGCACTGTTGAGACTCAACAGCTGCGCGACCTGGTCGACGGTGACGAGCGCCTGGGTACCGCCCTCGAGTTCGTCGGCGCGCGCGGCGCGCGATGCACGGGTGTTCATGATGAGTTTGATCTTGGTGGTGAGCTGACCCGGCGTCAGCGCGGTCGCCTGCACCTGCGGCTGCGGCTGCCCCGGCTGCTGTTGCTGCTGGCCCGGGGCCTGCGTGGTCAGCGTCGTCGTACCGCCGCCGTTTGTATCACCGCCGTTGCTCTCGGGGACCTGCTCGCCGACGGGCGCGACGACCCCGGGCGTGGTCTGCGGGGCTCCGACGACGGCGGAGCCGTTGTTGTTGGTGACGCCCGGCGTCTGTGCGGCTCCGAGGTTCACCACGGTCGGGGTCTGCGGCGCGGACCCGGCGTTGGTGAAGCGGTCGGACGTCGCGAGGCCGACCACGCCGATGGTGACGATGAGCGCGGACACGACCGCCGCGATGCCCGCGGACACCATGACGGTCGGGAGGCTGACGCGCGACCCGCCACTCGTCTTCTCCGGCGCGGGCGAGTCCGGGTACGCGTCACCGTCGTACAACTCGTGGTTCTGGTCGTCGATCGACACGGATACTCCTTCAGTGCGCGGATACCCGCTCAAATGATTTAGGTGAGGCTAACTTACTTTTCGGTTATGTCAAAGTCCCGGGACGCCGTCACACCTGCCACCCCTCGGACGCCCGCCACCGCTCCCACAGATCGGCGAACACTCCCCCGCGATTCAGAAGGTCGTCGACGGGGCCGGACTCGGCGACCCGCCCGTCGTCGAGGACCAGGACCGAATCGGCGATCGCTATCAACGCCGGACGATGCGTGACGACGACGATCGTGCGCGACCCGCGGATCCGCCGCAGCGAGTCGACGACGGCTCGTTCGGTGATCACGTCGAGAGCCGAGGTCGCCTCGTCCACGAGAAGCACACCCGCGGGCTTCGCCAACGCCCGTGCGAGTCCGACCCGCTGACGTTCGCCGCCCGACAACGCGTTGCCGCCCTCGCCGATTCGCGACTCCCACCCGTCGGGAAGCCCGGCGAGGACGGTGTCGAGACGAGCGAGGTCGGCGACGTCGGCGAGGTCGACGTCGTGGCCGTCGGTGACGACGTTGTCGCGCACGCTGCCCGGTCGGAGCAGGGTCGTCTGAAAGACCACCGACGATCCGGCCAGTCGATCGGCCGCGTCGGTCGGTTCGCCCGCGACGTCGACCGCGCCGGTCGACGGTTCGCGCAACCCGGCCACGACGTCGAGCAGGGTCGACTTGCCCGACCCCGACCGTCCGACGATGACGGTGATCTCGCCCGCCGCGATGTCCAGATCGACGTCCCGAAGCGCCTGGGTGCCGTCGGGATACACGTAGCCGACGGACGCCAGGCTCACGGCCGCGGGTCCGGGCTCGCGGCCGCGGGCGGGACGGGCGCCGTCGTCCGCCGCGACCAACTCGCGCAGGTCGGCCAGGGTGCGTTCGGTGGCGGCGAAGGGCGTCGCGAGCAGCGACAACGACCCGGTGCTCTCGACCATGCGGAGCGCGACGACGATCAGTGCCGCGGCCGCAGAACCCTCGAGGTCACCGGACAGATACAACGCGCCCGCGGTGGCTCCGAGCGCGATGAGCACCAGCTGACCCACGATGCTGAACAGGATGTCGCCGGGGATCTGCCAGGCGAGGAGGCGGAGTCCGCGACTGCGGGAACGCGCCACCACATCGGCGACCAGGCGGGGACCCACGCCCGATGCGCGCAGGGTCGGCTGCGCCCAGGCGAACTCGAGCATCCTGTCGTCCAGGTCGCGCCCCGCGGCCGCGAAGTCGTCCTCCGCGAGGGACACGGCCCGACGGCTGGCGAAGAACGCCCCGAACAAGGCCGCGCCCGCGACGAATCCGGCGACGGCCAACTGCCAGGACACGAAGAGCAGCCCGATGGACAGCACGGGCACGAGCAGCGCGGCGTGAATGAGCGGCGAGAACATCAGGACCACCGCCGACACCGCGTCGGGCCCCGAGGTCGTCACCAGATCGCGCAGGGTGGACGCGCGATCGCCGTGCAGGTCCGCGGTGTCCAGCCGCCGGATGGCGGCGACGCCGGAACGCTCGGCGGCGTCGATGACGCCGAATCCGACGCGCAGTCCGGCACGGGTCGCCGACATGTCGGCCAGCCAGGCGACGACGAGGCACACGACCATCGCGCCGACCCACGGCCAGGCGTCGGACGGGGCGTCGCCGAAGAGTGCGGAGAACAGCGGGACGAGCATGACGGTCGCGGCGGCCTGCAGCACGGTCGAGGCCGCGGTGAGGCCGTAGAACGCGGTGCGGTCGACGCGGTGCGCGTCGCCGGTCACCGCGGCGAGGTCGGCGAAGATCATCGGAGGGCCTCCTGTGCCTGAGCTGTCATGGCCGCGTACCGGCCGCCCGCGTCGAGGAGTTCGGCGGGCGTCCCCTGCTCGACGATCACGCCGCCGTCGAGCACCACGATGTGGTCGGCATCGGCGACCGTGTGGAGCCGATGGGCGACGACCAGGACTGTACGACCCGCGAGGAGCCTCGAGAGTCCTTGTCGCACTTCCCATTCCGAGTCGGGATCGGCCGCTGCCGTCGCCTCGTCGAGAACGACGAGAGCTGGGTCGCCGAGCAGTGCGCGGGCGATGGCGATGCGTTGACGCTGTCCTCCGGACAGGCTCTCGCGGTCGATGGCGGTGTCGTATCCGTCGGGCAGCGCGACAATCACGTCGTGGACGAACGCGGCTCGTGCAGCGTCTTCGATCGCCTCGTGATCGACGTCGGGCAGTCCGAGCGCGATGTTCTCGGCGACGGTGCCGCGGACGAGTTGCACGTCCTGGAGCACGGTCGCCACCCGTCCGCGCAGCTGAACCTCGGGGACGTCCCGGTAGTCGACGCCGTCGATCAGCACGGTCCCCGCATCCGGGTCCCACAGTCGCGCGACCAGCGCGGCCACCGTCGACTTGCCCGATCCGGAGGGGCCGATCAGCGCCGTCGTGGTCCCCGGACGCAGCCGCAGGTCGAAGTCGGATACGACGGGCCGACCCGAGGTGTAGCCGAATGCGACACCGCGGAGCTCGACGTCCGCGGGCCCGTCACCGAGCGCCACGGCGTCGTCGGCGAGAGGCAGCTCCGAGGTGGTGAGCAGCAGGTCGAGGCCCGATTTGGCCCCGAGGCCCTCGCGCAGTCCGTTCGCGGCGAACGAGGCGCCGAGCAGGCGGTCTCCGAACGACGTTCCGAGGATCAGGAACGGCAGCAGCGCGGTGGCCTCCGTCCATCCCGCGGTGACGAACGCCGTGCCGACGACCGCGATGAGCACCATCGACGTCATCGGGCGATTCAGCTGGAGCATCACCGCCTTGGTGCCGATCGTCGCGTGCTGCCAGTCCTTGATGAAGTCGGTGAGACGTCGGAGTTCACCCGGCAGATCGACCGTCGAGGCGTCGCCGAACACCCGCGAGGTCTGCTGGCCGCCGATGAACCGCTCGGCGTCGCCGGGCAGCGTCGCGTACCACTGCATGCGCCGGGTGAGGCGGGGTTTGTCGGCCGTGGCGAGGCGCCCCATGAAGACGATGTAGACGACCACCGGGACCAGCAGGATCAGCGCGATGCGCCACTCGACGGAGAACAGGTAGCCGAGGATCACCAGTGGCGTGACGAGTGCCGCCACGATGTCGGGCACGGCGTGCGTGATCAGGTAGTGCAGGGCGGAGACGTCGTCCTGGACTGTCTTGCGGACATCGGAGTGGCGTCGACCCGCGAACCAGCCGAGCGGCAGTCGCGAGAGCTTGTCGAGGACCCTGCGTCGCAGCGACGCCGCGTAGAGCTGGTCGTAGAAGTGCATCACCGCGATCAGCGTTGCGCTGCCCGCACCGCCCACGACGAGCACGATCAGCGCCGTCCACCCGAGTTCGACGAGGTCGGCGCGCTCCGCTCCGATGACGAGGCGGCGCGCGAGTTCGGCGAACAGGACCAGCGGCACCACCTCGAGCACCGCGAGGAGCAGTGCGAACAGCCCGGCGATGATCATGGCCGGGAGCGCGGGCCGCAGGACGGACGGCACCTTCTCGTCGGGCGGGGGCACCGACGCCGCCGGTGCGGCCTCGGGCGCCGACGTCTCGAGTTCGACCTCCGCCTGTTTGCCCATCGCCCGGCCCGCGACCCAGTACGCCTGCGCGTGCATGGTCGCCTTGTTGTGCCCGTGGTCGCGCACGAGGGCGGCCTTGGCGAGTCTGGTCGCCGTGGTCTCGGCCGTCACCCATGCCGCCCATCCGCGATAGTCGGCGTCGCCGATCGCGTCGACGAGGGCTCGACGGTCGTCGCGCATCGGCACCCAGTCGACGGTCAGGGCGTCGTGTGCAGGCAACGGCAGTCCGCGGTCGTCGTCGTGTCCGTATTCGATGACCGCTCGGACCGGCACGCCCGCGGGGACGTTCTGCACGATCGAGACGAACGCGGGCCAGGACGCGACGTCGCCGAGGAGCAGGTATCCCAGCGGCTCGTCGGACATGTCGTAGCCGTCGCCGCCGAGCCTTGTCATCAGCAGTTCGTCGCCGACGGCGGCCGACCCGGCCCAGGTGGACGCGGGTCCGGCCGGTTCGTGGACGAGGAAGCAGATCGCGAAGGTGCCCGCGGCGGGGTCGGCGTCGAAGAAGGTGTAGCCGCGCTGATGGAACTTCGACGGACTGTCCGGGTCCGGGAACCACGCACGTATCCACGCCGCAGGCTTCTCGCCCGCGGGATACATGATGGCGTCGCACGAGAAGTCGATGCGGACGACGTGATCGGTGATCCACTCGACGGCCGTCACCGTCGCGGAATGATTCTTCGCACCGAGCGCGCGCAGCACTGCTCCCTGCAGTCCGGTACCCATGCACCCTCCTCGCTAATTAGGTTTGGCTAATCTTAATCACACGGCGGGAAGTTGCGACACAGTTGGGACGTCGTCGCGTCACACCACGGCGAGTCCGAGACATCGGCCCGGCACGGTGGAACACATGAAGACCACCGTCACTCACCGAATCGGAGCCCTGGCCGCCGCCGCTGCCGCGTTCGCGCTCGCAGCCGTCACCTATGCGATGTTCGTCGCCTCCTACCCGGGCCAGGTGGCCGACAACACGGCGATGACCGACTGGGCGGCGAGGTGGGGCAACGACGTCCCCACCGCCGGGTGGCTGGGAACGCACCAGCTGACGGTGCTCGCCGCGATCGGCGCGGTGATCGCGGCCGCCTGCGCGTGGCGACGGTCGGCGCGGCTCGCGGTCCATGCGGCGATCGTGATCCTGAGCGCCGTCGCGGCGGCCGTCTTCCTCAAATACGGACTCCACCGTCCCGCGTTCGGCGTCGGGACCGGCAACAACTCGTTCCCGTCCAACACCGTCGCGGCGTTCGTCGCCGCGGGCCTCGCCCTGGTCGTCGTGGTCCCCCGACGGCTCCGGACAGTGGTCGGCATCGGCGCGTCGGTCGGGACGATCGTCGTGTCGGCCGCCGTGGTCGCCCTCCAGTGGCACCGGCCGTCGGACGTGATCGGCGGATGGCTCATCGCGATCGCCGCCGCGTCGGCCGCGGAATGCCTGGTCCCGGTCCGCGCACGCGTCGACTACAACCCGGGGACGCGACTGCACACTGTGCGAAGCTGAGTGGGATGCGACTGCTCCTGATCGAAGACGACCCACAGATCGTCGAGGCGCTCGAGATGAGTCTCGAACGCCTCGATCACACCGTGGTGGCCGTCGCCGCCGATCCGGGCGACGGGCTCGCCGCACTGCTCGCCGAATCGGATCTGGTCTTGCTCGACATCGGCCTGCCCGGAGCCGACGGGTTCAGCGTCTGCCGGTCGATCCGTGCGATCAGCACCATTCCGATCATCATGTTGACGGCCCGGTCGGACGACATCGACATGGTCGCGGGTCTGGAGGCCGGAGCCGACGACTACGTCGTGAAGCCGGTGAGCCCTCGAGTCCTCGACGCGCGGATCAAAGCGAACGTGCGCCGCGCGACGCACGACTCGCCCTCAACCACCGACACCGCCGCCGACGGCCCAGTCGCGGGACTCGTCGTCGACAGGGCGGCCGCGGCCGTCCGACGCGACGGCGTCGACCTGCAGCTGAGCCCTATCGAGACGCGGCTGATGCTGACCTTCGCCGACCATCCCGGCCAGGTCCTGAGTCGCGATCAGCTCCTCGCGCTGGTGTGGGACCAGTCGTATCTCGGCGATTCCAGGCTCGTCGACAACGCGATTCAGCGTCTGCGTTCCAAGGTCGGCGACGCCTGCGTCGAGACGGTCCGCGGCTTCGGGTACAGGTTCGCGCCGTGACGGCGACGACGCGGTGATCGGTCGCCTGCTGCCGAGCCTCCGCTCCCGCGTGATGCTGGGCACGGTGCTCGTCGTGCTCGTCACGGCGCTCGGCGCGGGCGGTGCGACAGCGCTCGCGGCCCGGTCGTGGGCGTATCAGGATGCGCAGGACGCGGCCCTCTCGACCTTCACCGACGAGATGACGACGATGCAGGACGATCTGCACATCGTCCCGCCCGATGCCGTCGTGACCGTCGGCGGCGAGGTGGTGTCCGATCCCCTCGGACGGACCGATCTCATCCCGCTCGATCTGCGAGCGACAGTCGACCGCACGCCTGCTCTGTACCGCTTCGAGCGGCTCTCCGGCGAACGGATCGCCATCGGGTACCAGCCGACCGGCGACACCGAGGCGCGCAGCTATTTCGTGGTCCGGCCGCTGATCGACGTGTCCACACGTCTGAGGCATCTGATGACGATCCTCGCCGCCGCGGTCGGCGGCAGTGTGGTCCTCGGTGCCGCCCTCGGGGTGTTCGTCGTGCGGTCGGTGGTCCGCCCGCTGCGCGAGGTCGAGGGCGCCGCCAAGCGCATCGCGGCAGGCGACGACGGCGTCCGCATGCCGGCCACCGATGTCCGCGAGCTTCAGGACGTGACCGGCTCGCTCAACGACATGCTCGACGAGAAGGATGCGACGCTCGCCGTGCTCCGCGAGGAGGAGCAACGCGCGCAGCGTTTCGTCGCCGACGTGTCACACGAACTGCGGTCGCCGCTGGCTGCGATGATCCCCGCCGCCGAGGTGCTGCAGGAGGAGCTCGCCGACGACGACGGTTTCGCGGGCCGCGCCGCTCGACTGGTCTCCCACGAGGTGACCGGCATGGCCGCGCTCGTCGAAGACCTCCTCGAGATGACGCGGCGCGATGCGGGACTGGCCGACGTGCGGGTCGAATCCGTCGACGTCGGGCCGGTGCTGCGGGACGCACTGGATCGTCGCGGATGGTCGGACGTCCCGATCATCGGGTCGGCCCCGACCGTGTCGACCGATCCCCGCAGGCTCGTCGCGGTCGTCACCAACCTCGTCGGAAACGCCGTCCGGCACGGTCGCGCACCGGTGACGGTCGAGATCGGGCACCGGGCGACGGTCCTCACCATCGCCGTGATCGACCACGGCGACGGCGTCCCGCCCGAGCACCGGACGCGGATCTTCGAACGTCTCTACAAGGCGTCCGACGCCAGGACCAGGACGGGCGGCGCAGGCCTCGGCCTGGCGATCGCGCGCGAGAACGCCCAGCTCATGGGCGGCGACGTCCGCTATCTGCGGACCCCTGCCGACACGACGGTGTTCGTCGCCGAGTTCGACGCTCCCGCGACACGATCGGGGCGCGGCCGCGTCGTGGACGGGATCTGATCGGGACGTTCACCGACGACCGTGAGCCGCATGAGAATCCATGTGCTCCGTTCATTCGCCTCCGTCCTCGCCGTCTCCGCGGTCCTGATCGGCGGCGTCGCCTGCCGGGCCGACGGCCTGATCCCACGGCCGTTCTCCGACGCGTCCGAGAGCGGCGAACTGCCCGACGGCGGTGTCTCGGTCGACTCGACGTCGCCCGCCGTCACTCGCCTGCGCCCCGAACTGTTGCGGGCGGTCCGCGCCGCGGCAGTGGACGCGCTCGCCGACGACCTCGACATCCGCATCACGTCGGGCTGGCGGTCGCGATCGTTTCAGCAGACCCTGTTCGACGACGCCGTGCGCACATACGGCTCGGAGCGGGAGGCCGCCCGGTATGTCGCCGCACCGGGGGTCTCGAAGCACGTGACCGGCGAAGCCGTCGACGTGGGTCCGACCGATGCCGCGGATTGGATGTCGCGCAACGGATCCCGATACGACCTGTGCCAGGTGTTCGCGAACGAACTATGGCACTACGAGCTGGTCCCCGGCGGCGACTGCCCGGACCTCCTGCCCGATGCGAGCTCGCTGTGACCCCGGTCGCTCGGGGTCGCCAGGTACCGTGAACGGTGTGGCCGACACTGCATCACCTCCCGCCAAGCGACACCGACCTGCGCTGATCGCACTCGTGATCGTCGCGGCCGGAGCCTGCCTGGCCCTCGCGTGGTGGCAGTGGGGCCGATTCGAATCGGACTCGGGCACCTTCCAGAACCTCGGGTACGCCCTGCAGTGGCCGGCGTTCGCGATCGCCGTCGTCTACGCGTATCGACGATTCGTCGTCATGGAGGCCGACCCCGACGCCGTCCATCAGGCCGCCGCCCGACGCGGGCCGACCGAGATCCCCGAGGGCGTGCTGCCGCAGCGGCCGACGGCGGCCGACCCGCACGTCGCGATGTTCGACGAGCCGGACGACGGACTCGCCGACTACAACCGGTACCTGTCCGAGCTCAACGACTCGCGCGACGACAAGCGCTGACCTGCACCGACATCCCACCGAAGGAACACCTGTGACCGATCTGTCGAAGTCCGACACCGCCACGCCCGACGCCGTCGCCACCCAGAAGCGCGTCCACGGCGCCCTCCTCCGGTACCGCGCGCTCGCGTGGATCACCGGCATCTGGCTGCTCGCGCTGGTCGCCGAGGTGATCGCGAAGTACGGCTTCGGCGTCGACGGATTCGGCTGGGTCGGCATCGCACACGGCTGGATCTACTTCGCGTACCTGATCTTCACGGTCGACCTCAGCATCAAGGCCCGCTGGCCGCTGGGGAAGCTGGCGCTCACCGCGATCGCCGGCACCATCCCGTTCCTGTCGTTCTACTTCGAGCACATCCGCACGCGCGAGGTGAAGGAAGAGTTCAACCTCTGAACGCCCCTGGTGATTGGGCGACATCGCCGCTGATTGAGCGACGTCCCCGCTGATAGAGCCGGACCCGGAGCGATAGCGGAAGGCCCGTGTCGAAATCCACCCGCACGCGCAGTCCGCCGCTCAGATCGCCCGCAGCATCGGCACGAGCTGCGCGAGCGCCTTCCCGCGGTGACTCAGCGCGTCCTTCTCCGCGGGGCTCAGTTCGGCCGACGTCCGACCGTTCGCCTCGGCGTCGTCGGGCACGAACAGCGGGTCGTAGCCGAAGCCCTCGGCACCGCGTCGTTGCATGACGATGCGCCCGCGCCATTCGCCGCGGACCACCGTCTCGGCCCCGTCGGGATGCACCAAGGCACACACCGACACGAACGCCGCGCCGCGGCGTTCGGCGGGTACGTCTCCCAACTGCGCGAGCAGCAGCTCGTTGTTGGCCTCGTCGACGGACATCCCGGAGATCAGTCGGCCGGACCAGCGCGCCGAGAGGATCCCCGGCATTCCGTTGAGCGCGTCCACACAGATCCCGGAGTCGTCGGCGAGCGACGGAAGTCCGGTGCGCGCGAACGCTTCTCGCGCCTTGATGAGGGCGTTCTCCTCGAATGACGCTCCGTCCTCGACGGGTTCGGGATAGCTCTCGACGTCGCCGAGACCGAGTACCTCGAGGCCCGTGATCCCCGCCGCCTCGACGACGCGTCGAAGCTCGTTCAGCTTCTTCGCGTTGCCGGAGGCGAGGAGGACGCGGCCCGTCACTTCGCCGCGGGCAGGACACCCGGGTACGGCTCGGCGAGGACCGCGCGCTGGGCCTCCACGATCTGTGCGATGCCCTCTTCGGCGACGTCGAGCATGGCGTTGAGGGTGCGGCGCGGGAAGGTCGCGCCCTCACCCGTGCCCTGAACCTCGACGAGGGTGCCCGCGTCGGTCGCGACGACGTTCATGTCGACCTCGGCGCGCGAGTCCTCCTCGTACGGAAGATCAAGGCGGACGCGGCCGTCGACCACGCCGACGCTGATGGCGGCGATGATGCACGACAGCGGCTGCGGATCGTTCAGCTTGCCTGCGGCGCCGAGCCAGGTCACAGCATCGGCCAGCGCGACATAGGCGCCGGTGATGGCGGCGGTGCGGGTGCCGCCGTCGGCCTGCAGGACGTCGCAGTCGATGGCGATCGTGTTCTCACCGAGCGCGGCGAGGTCGATGCACGCCCGGAGCGACCGGCCGACGAGGCGGCTGATCTCGTGCGTGCGGCCGCCGATCTTGCCGCGGACCGACTCGCGCTTGTTTCGCTCATGCGTGGCCGCCGGGAGCATCGAGTACTCCGCCGTGAGCCAACCGAGGCCCGATCCGCGCCGCCACGACGGCACGCCTTCGGTGACCGACGCGGTGCACATCACGCGCGTGTTGCCGAACTCCACCAAGACCGAACCCGCCGGGTGCGTGGTGAATCCGCGGGTGAACTTGATGGGTCGAAGCTCGTTGTCGGCCCTGCCGTCTTCTCGTGTGCTCACGAAGGCGAGTCTATCGTCCGGTGCCGACAGCCGACGGGATCGCCGAACACTTTCACTGTCGTTCCGACGGGCTCAACGAGCGGAGAAGCACCCGCCGAGCCTGGGAGACCCCCGCTCTGACAGTCCCGCCCGGTCGTTGAGCCGACACCGAGCCCGAAAAGGCGAGGCGTCGCGTCGAAACGAGTAGCACGTCAACCAGCGTTCAGCACGTTCGACACCGCCTCCGCCAACGCGCCAACACGCCGACGGGCTGAACGAGCGGACGAGCGACCACGACTTCGACCGCATCGCGACAGTCCGAAATTGTCAGACCCCCTCACTAGAATAGAACACATAGACGAAATACTAGTGATGTAGGCCATGATTAGTACCTCATTCGCGGCAGGCGCCTACGACCTCGACGACGCCCTCACCATCGCCATGCCCCTGCCCGCCGCGCGTACGGACCGCGTCGCGTTCGCGGGCAAGGCCGCGTCGGCCGCCGCGATCACCACGTGGCACAGCTTCCGCGAACTCCACGCCGAGTACCACGACAGGGTCGCCGACCGAGCGCACCTCGACGCGTCCGAGTTCCATCGCATCTGCGATGTCTTCACCCAGATCGCCGCGGCGTACGCCGTGGTGGCGAATGTCGGACGCAACGCGTCCGAACGCTTCCTCGACCACACGCTGGCCTGCTTCGACAGGATCCCGGCGATCGGCCGGCTGCTCGGCGACGGCCTGATGTCGCCGCACGCGTTCGGCCGGGCGGTGCTGGAGACGGCGAACATCGTCGACGACGACCTCCTCGCAGCGGTCGACGCCGAGGCCGCGGCCCGCCGCCGGTCGTTGAGCCGCGTTCGAGCCCGCAAGGGCGAGAGCGCGAGTCGAAACGTGTCACCCGTCGAACACCTTCGTGACTTCGTCGCCGTAGTCATTGACCACCTTCACCGCGACGCGTTCATTCGTCGAGGGCCTTCACCAATGCGTCCTGCGCGTCGCCGTAGAGGATGAACGACACCTTCGTTGCGACCTCATCGCTGACCGTCCAAGAGCTGGCGCCCGCGCCGATACCGGCAGCAACAACGCAGAAGCGCCCTTCTCCATAGCGTGCTCGGCCAGCGCCGCGGCGTTCAGAACCGTCTCGACCCACCGCTGAGCGACAGGTTGCCCATTGCGATCAGCCCACCGCGGATCGAGCGTTGAAGCATCGACGACGCCATGACCAGAAGAATCGGAAGACCGAGCCCTGCCCCGGTCTTTGCTGCGTCGAGAGCTCGAACCTGCGCGGTGAGGTTGTGTTCGCGCGGGTCGCGGCCACTCACGAGGTGGTCGGCGCTCCCCTCGGAGATGGCCCATGCCTGACAGCCCGGGTTCGGCACGTTTCGACGGGCTCAACGACCGGACGGATCGCCGGGCCGGGGCTCAGAGAGGCTTTCGGACCTCGATCACTTGGCCTTGGTGGACGAGTTGGAGCGGGCCGGCGTATTCGCGGGACGCTTCGTCCAAGATCG
Source organism: Gordonia spumicola (assembly GCF_009932475.1). Taxonomy (GTDB): domain Bacteria; phylum Actinomycetota; class Actinomycetes; order Mycobacteriales; family Mycobacteriaceae; genus Gordonia; species Gordonia spumicola. The sequence continues at coordinate 385,981 of NZ_BJOV01000005.1, read as the reverse complement.
CGTCGGAGTCGGTCCACGGGACGACGTGGGTGAGCGCGAGTGAGCGGACCGCAGCCGCGGCGGCGACCTGACCGGCCTCGGCGCCGGACAGGTGCAGACCCTCGGGGCGGACGCCGGGTTCGTGCGTCCACGACGCCTCGCACAGGAACAGATCGGCATCGCGCGAGAGTTCGACGACCTCGTCGCACACGCCGGTGTCGCCGCTGTATGCGAGGACTTCGCCGTCGGGGCCGGTGATGCGCAGGCCGAACGTGCTCGGCGGATGATTCACCTTGAACGGCTCGATGTGCAGTCCGTGCACGTCGACGGCCACCCGGTCCTGCCATTCGCGGACGTCGTAGGTGTCGGAGATGTCGTCGACCTCTCCCGGGTACTCCGACGAGCCCGCCCCGATGCGCACGGCCGTGCCGACCGGCCCGAACAGGAGCGATCGCTCCGTCGCGGACTCGGGCGCCCACCGGCGCCAGACCAGCATCGCGGGCAGGTCCATGCAGTGGTCGGCGTGCAGATGACTCAGCAGGACGGCGACCTTGTTGGGGTCGGCATGCTGCAACAATTCGCCGAATACACCGTGACCGCAATCGATGAGGACGGGCTGATGTCCGTCGGCCTGCACGAGATAACCCGAGCATGCAGCGCCGGGGCCGTTCACACTCCCCGAACACCCGAGCACCGTCAATCGCATGCCGACCACTCTGCCACGTGCAAAAGCGAATCAAGCATCGAACGGCCGCCGCGTGATCGACCAATTCTGGGCCGTTCACATATGCGGCATGTCACGGATTCGGCATCACACACTGGTGACATGTCCGATCTGAGGACCGAGAAAACGCTTGGACAACTTGGCGAAACTCTCGGGATCGCCTGTCGCAGAAAACAATCGGTGCGCCTCCCGACCGTCGTGCGGGTGCAGTTGATCGGTCTCGGTGAGGACGCGGAAGGTGTCCTTCGCGGTCTCCTCGGCGCTCGACACGAGGGTCACCTCGTCTCCCATCACCAATTGAATGACACCGGACAGCAGCGGGTAGTGCGTGCAGCCCAAGACGACCGTGTCGACCCCCGCCTCCTGCAGCGGTTCGAGATAGCCCTGTGCGAGCTGAAGTATCTGCCTGCCGCTCGTCACGCCGCGCTCCACGAAGTCGACGAACCTCGGACACGCGACGGCGGTGATCTCCATGTCGCGCGCCGCCGCGAACGAGTCCTGATAGGCGCGGGAGGCTATCGTGGCCTCCGTTCCGAGGACGCCGATCTTGCCGTTGCGGGTGGTCGCGACCGCGCGCCGGACGGCGGGCAGGATCACCTCGATCACCGGGATCGGCGCGTACCGCTCCCGCGCGTCGCGCAGCATCGCGGCCGACGCCGTGTTGCACGCGATGACGATCGCCTTGACCCCGCGGCCCATCAACTCGTCGCCGATCGCGAGCGCATGGCCGCGGATCTGGGGGATCGTCAACGGACCGTAGGGCCCGTTCGCCGTGTCGCCGATGTAGACGATGTCCTCGTCGGGCAGCAGGTCGATGACGGCACGCGCGACCGTCAGACCGCCGACGCCGGAATCGAAGATGCCGATCGGTCCGTGATTCAGCGGAACCCTCCCTGGTCGATGGCCGGTGCGCCCGGCCGGTCGCGTGCGGTGACCGACGCGGCGAGCACGCCGCCGATCGCACCGAACAGATGCCCCTGCCACGACACGCCCGCCGTTCCCGGCAGTGCGCCCCACAGGATGCCGCCGTAGACGACGAGCACGACGATCCCGCCGAGAACCTGCCACACGTCGCGGTTGAACACGCCACGCACGATCAAGAACGCCAACCAGCCGAAGACGATTCCCGACGCTCCGATAGTGATCGAATCGGACGGCGCTATCAACCACACGCCGAGCCCAGACGTGACCCAGACGATCGCGGTCACGGCGATCGCGTGACCGGACAGGACCACGAAGTACGCGAGCACGACACCGGGCAGCAGATTGCCGATCAGGTGCGCGAAGTCGGCGTGCAGGAACGGAGCCCACAGGATCCCCACCAGGCCGGACCAGCTGCGCGGTGAGATGCCGTGCGCGTCCAACCTGCCGTTCATGACGGTGTCGATCAGTTCCACGACGATCAGCACGGCGGCCATCACCGCGACGGCGATCGCCGCCTGCACCCACCGTCCCCAGGGAGCCTCCGGTTTCGGAGTGTGGTCTGTCACGTCTCGACTCCGCTCGACGAACCGGAAGGACTTCCGCTCGACATTGTGCGGAACGCCGAGGGCACGACGTCCCGGTACGCCGGGATCGACGCGACAGAGGTCGCGTTGACCACGGCGTTCACGATCGCGCGCTGGACCGCGGTCGCCGACGCCTCGCACAGGGCGGCGACCACGGCGGTCTCCGGCTCCATGCCGGGCGGGATCGGGACGGCGTTCTCGGGGTCGACGTCACGGCCGCCGGTCGCGACGGCGAAGAGCGTGTCGCCGTCGAGCGGCGAATGGGCCGGCCGGATCGCGCGGGCAAGACCGTCGTGCCCCGACATCGCGAGACGCCGCAGCGCCGACACCGACAGCGCGGCGTCGGTGGCGACGACGCCGATGGTGGTGTTCAAGACGGTCCCCTTCGCCGACAGTTCGGCCAGCGAGGCGACCTCCGACGCGGCGGGCTCGGTCAGTCCGTGGTGGGCCGCGTCGTCACCGCCCCACGGCAGTCCCGTCGACGGATCGATCACCTGCCCCACCGGGTTGGCGACGACAACAGCCCCGACGGTGAGTCCGCGGGCGGGCCCGTCGGTCAGCGTCACCGACGCCGTCCCGACACCGCCCTTGAGTGCGCCGGCGCGAGCGCCCGTGCCCGCCCCGACCGATCCGACGGCGAAATCCGCATCGGCCGACGCGAGTGCGCGGGCGCCGAAGCCGGCGTCGGGCCGGTTCTCCCAGCGTCCGACGGGCAGGTCGAAGATGACCGCGCCGGAGACGATCGGCACCACATGCCCCTGCAGATCCATCGGCAGGCCGACGCCGTCGGCCTCGAGTCCGAGCATCACTCCGTCGGCCGCAGCGAGACCGTAGGCGCTGCCGCCGGTGAGGACGATCGCGTTCGCACCGCGCACGCTGTTGCCGGGTTCGAGGAGATCCGTCTCCCTGGTCCCCGGTCCCCCGCCGCGCACGTCGACGGCCGTCGTCGAACCGGCGGGCACGACGACGACCGTGGTGCCGGTCGCCCACCCGGAGCCCGGTTCGGTGAGGGTGGCGACGACGACGTCGTCGTCGCGTCGGTGAGCATGCCCGACGGCGACGCCCGCGACGTCGCTGATCCGGTCCCCCGGCGCCGCGGTCATTCCACCGAGTCCCACTCGGACTGTGTCCACTCGTCGGCCATCAACGCCTCCACCAGCAACCCCTGGACCACCGACAGCCAGTCGTAGACGTCGCGGTGCGCCGCCTGCGGATGGTCGGGCGCCAGGCGCATCGGCTGGTCGTCGATCCCGAGCATCGCACCGAGCGCGAGTCGGACGTCGGTCAACGCCGCGAGCCAGCGGTCGGCCTCCGCCTCGGTGAGCCGGATGTCGCCGCCGCCGGGCGGCAGGGTGTCCAGGACGGTGGCCGCGGCCTCGAGCTTCGCGTCGATGATCTTGGGCTCGTTGACGCTCCGGAGCCCGCCGTTGAGATCGGACGACAGGGATGCCGCGGTCAGCTCGGGTTCCTGATCGGGTCGATGGAAGTCGGGCAGGAGTCTGCCGAGCGTCACGTCGGCGGGCGCCGTCGTGTGGCCGGTGGCGATGCCCGTCATCGCGGACAGTTCGTCACGCGGTGCGGAGTCGATGCGCTCGGTGAGGATCTCGGTGATCGACTCGATCATCGACGCCAAGAGCTGACATTCGTAGCTCTCCAGATTGGAGCAGATCCGGACGTCGGCGCCCGATCCGGTACGTCGCCATGTCCTCATACCGCAGTCCTCATGCCGCACATCTTCACGAATCGTGCTGCATCGTCGCCCACAGGCCCGCGGCCTGCAGTTTCCGCACGTCGGTCTCGACTTTGGTCCGGTCGCCCGACGAGACCACCGCCTTCCCCTCGTTGTGCACCTGCATCATCAGTTCGCGGGCGCGGGTCTCGGAGTACCCGAACAGCTTCTGGAAGATGTACGCGACATAGTTCATGAGGTTGACGGGGTCGTCCCAGACGACCGTCACCCACGGCCGGTCGGTGACGACCTCGGGTTCGGCCACCGCGGTGCCGGTGCTCGTGCCCGGCGTCACGTCATCGCGCACCATGAGTAATAGGGTAGCGAACGTGACCGCTACAGCGCTTCTCACCGACCAGTACGAACTGACCATGATCTCGGCCGCCCTCAAGGCCGGGGTCGCGGACCGTCCCTGCGTGTTCGAGGTCTTCGCCCGACGCCTGCCCGACGGGCGTCGGTACGGTGTCGTCGCAGGCACCGGCCGCGTCCTCGACGCGCTGGCCGACTTCCGGTTCGGTGGCGAGGAGATCGCCGCGCTGCGCGGGATCGTAGACGAGCCGACCCTGCGATGGCTCGCCGACTACCGTTTCACCGGCGAGATCGACGGGTACCGCGAGGGCGAGCTGTACTTCCCCGGCTCCCCGATCCTCACGGTCCGCGGCGGCTTCGCCGACGCCGTGATTCTGGAAACGGTGATCCTGTCGATTCTCAATCACGACAGCGCGATCGCGTCGGCCGCGGCCCGCATGGTCAGCGCGGCCGCGGGCAGGCCGATCATCGAGATGGGCGGCAGGCGGACGCACGAGCAGGCCGCGGTCGCGTCGTCGCGCGCGGCGTACATCGCCGGTGTGACGGCGACGTCGAACCTCGAGGCCGCCCGGACGTACGGGGTGCCCAGCGCGGGCACCGCTGCGCACGCCTTCACCCTGCTGTTCTCGACCCATGCGGGCACCGACGAGAAGGCCGCGTTCGCGGCGCAGATCGACGCGCTCGGCGTCGGCACCACGCTGCTCGTCGACACGTACGACATCACCGCGGGTGTCGCGAACGCCATCGAGGTGGCTGGTCCCGACCTCGGCGGGGTCCGCATCGACTCCGGCGACCTCGGCATGCTCGCCCGACAGGTACGCGCCCAGTTGGACGGCCTCGGGGCCCCGAACACGAAGATCGTCGTCTCCGGCGACCTCGACGAATACGCGATCGCCTCGCTGCGCGCCGAACCCGTCGACATCTACGGCGTCGGTACGTCGCTGGTCTCCGGGAGCGGGGCACCCACCGCCGGAATGGTCTACAAGCTGGTCGAGGTGGACGGCGTTCCCGTCGCCAAGCGCGCCAGCCACAAGGAGAGCCACGGCGGAGCCAAGCGCGCCGTCCGCGCCGCGCGCGACACCGGCACCATCGTCGACGAGATCGTCGTGACCGGTGGCGCGGGCGTCGACGTGGCCGATCTGGTGGATGTCGGTAATCTTGACGTCCGGGACCTGCAGATCCCGTTGGTGCGGGGCGGGCGTGTCGTCGACGACCTGCCGACGCTCGCCGACGCTCGCGACCTGCTCGCCCGCGGCCTGGTGTCGCTCCCGTGGGAGGGCCTCGGCCTGAGCCACGGCGATCCCGCCGTCCCGACCCGCTACGTGACTCGACCGGAGAACTGATGACCGACCACCGCGCCCTGATCGTCGTCGACGTGCAGAACGACTTCTGCGAAGGCGGCGCTCTCGCGGTGCACGGCGGCGCCGCCGTCGCCGCCTCCGTCAACACGATCGTCGACGACTACTCGGTGGTGGTCGCCACCCGCGACTATCACATCGATCCGGGTGATCACTTCTCCGACGAACCCGACTTCGTCGACTCCTGGCCGCCGCACTGCCGCGCGCACACCGACGGCGTCGGTTTCCACCCGACGTTGAACATCGAGCCGTTCGACGCCGTCTTCGACAAGGGCGCCTACAGCGCGGCGTACTCGGGTTTCGAGGGCGCCGACGCCGACGGCACTCCCCTCGCCGAATGGCTGGCCGCGCATGACATCTCCAAGGTCGACGTGGTCGGCATCGCGACCGATCACTGTGTCCGCGCGACGGCGCTCGACGCGGTCAAGGCCGGTCTGCACACCCGGGTGCTGCTGCCGTTCACCGCCGCTGTCGCCGAGTCGACGACTGCGGCGGCGTTCACGCAGATGCGCGAGGCGGGCGTCGACCTGTCCGGCGAACTGCTGTACACCGGCACTCCCGCCCCCACCCCCGACACGCAGTGAGCGACATCCCCGACGTCACCGACCTGCTCGACCACGCGGTCACCGCCCTCGGCGGCAGCCGACGAGACGGACAGGTGTCGATGGCGACCGCCGTGGCGTCCGCCATCGACGACGACGTCCACCTCGCCGTCCAGGCGGGCACGGGCACCGGCAAGTCGCTCGCCTACCTCGTCCCGTCCATCCGGCACGCCGTCGAGAGCAACGAGACCGTCGTCGTGTCGACGGCGACGATCGCCCTGCAGCGTCAGCTCACCGAACGCGATCTGCCGCGCGTGTCGAAGGCGTTGACGAAGCCGCTCGGCAGGGAGCCGCAGTTCGCGATCCTCAAGGGCCGCGCCAACTACCTGTGTCTGAACAAGATCCACTCCGGCGTCGCCGAGGAACCGGACACCGAGCTGTTCGACGCTTTTGAACTGTCGCGGACCGGTCGTGAGGTGACCCGCCTGCGCGAGTGGGTGTCCGACACCGAGACCGGCGACCGCGACGACCTCCCCCAGGGCGTGTCCGACACGTCGTGGCGGCAGGTGAGCGTCAGCTCCCGGGAGTGCCTCGGCGCGAACAACTGCCCGTACAGCGAGGACTGCTTCGCCGAGATCGCGCGCCGCAAGGCCGGGGCGTCCGACGTCATCGTGACCAATCACGCCATGCTCGCGATCGATGCGATGAGCCCGGCCACGATCCTCCCCGAACACAAGGTCGTCGTGATCGACGAGGCGCACGAACTCGTCGATCGCATCACGTCGGTCACCACCGAGGAGATCTCGGCGGCCGGGGTGTCGCAGGTGGCGCGTCGCTGCGGCAAGCTCATCGACGACGAGACCGCCGACGCGCTGGTCGGCGCGGGCGAGCAGCTCGGCGTCCTCCTCGAGGACGCTCCGCAGGGCGAATGGGTGCGTCTGCCGGGCGGCGCGGGTGAGATCCTCGCGTCGCTGCGCGACCGTCTGTGGAACGCGCGGAGCAGCATCGGACCGGCACGCCAGGGATCGACCGGAGCCGTCGACCCCGAGGCGGCCGCGGCGCGGCAGATGGCGATGTCGTCGGCCGAATCGATGCACGACGCCGTGGTCCGCGTCCTGACGATGTTCGGCGAGAACGACATCACCAAGCGACACGACGTGGTGTGGAAGTCGGTCGACGACTTCCGGAACAACACCAAACATGTGCTGCGCATCGCACCGCTCTCGGTGGCCGGTCTGCTGCGGACCTCGCTGTTCACCGATTCGACGGTCATCCTCACCTCGGCGACACTGACGATCGGTGGAAACTTCGACGCCCTCGCCCGGACGTGGGGGCTCCCCCCGCACGGCGACTCCACCGAGTCGTCGGGGTGGCGCGGGCTCGATGCGGGTTCGCCGTTCGACTACCCGAAGGCCGCGATCCTGTACGTCGCAGGTCATCTCCCGCCTCCCGGGCGCGACGGGCTGTCGCCGAAGACTCTCGACGAGATGGTCGGACTGATGGAGGCCGCGGGCGGGCGGACTCTCGGACTGTTCTCGTCGATGCGCGCGGCCAAGGAGGCCGCCGAGAAGCTCCGCGACCGCGTCGACTATCCGATCCTCTGCCAGGGCGACGACGCGACGTCGACGCTCATCAAGAAGTTCGCCGACGACGAGCGGACCTGCCTGTTCGGGACCCTGTCGCTGTGGCAGGGCGTCGACGTGCCGGGGTCGTCGTTGCGACTGGTGATGATCGACCGCATCCCGTTCCCGAGGCCGGACGACCCGTTGCTCTCGGCCCGTCAACGCGACGTGGACGCCCGCGGCGGCAACGGCTTCCTCACCGTCTCGGCGAACCATGCGGCGCTGCTGCTCGCTCAGGGCGCGGGTCGACTGCTGCGAGCGACGTCGGACAAGGGCGTCGTCGCCGTACTCGACTCACGCCTGGCGACGGCCCGCTACGGCGGCTATCTGATGGCCGGACTGCCCCCGTTCTGGCGCACGCGCGACCCGAAGCCGGTGGTCGCGGCCCTGCGGCGACTGGCGTCGAGCTGACGATGCGCGACCCGATCGATCGACTGCTCGCCGGTGTGCACCCGCGCCCGGACACCGTTCTCGGGACGCACGACGGGCTGCTGTCGATGCTGCTGCCCGGGGCGGACGAGGCGTGGATCGACGGCGCCCCGATGCCTCGCGTACGCGGGCCGTTGTTCGCGGGCGCCGGAACGACGGTCCGCGCCCGGTACGCCGGTGACGTCCGCGACGTCCGCGACCCGTACGGGGTGGAGCCTCGACTGACCGACGCCGACCGCCGCGACATCCGGCTCGGCAGCGACGCGATCGTCGATCTGCTGGGATCGTTCCCCACCGACGACGGCGTGCACTTCGCGGTGTGGGCGCCCAACGCCCGCGGCGTGACGGTGTTCGGCGACTTCGACTCGTGGGGCGCCGAGAGCTTCCCGATGGTCCTGCGCGACGGCGTCTGGGAGGTGTGCGTTCCCGAAGCCCGCATCGGCGACCGCTACAAGTACCGCGTCGTCGGAGCCGACGGCCTCACCCGCGACAAGGCCGACCCGCTCGCCCATCGGACGCAGCGGCCGGCGGAGACCGCGTCGATCGTCACGGGTGCGAGCACCTTCGCGTGGACAGACGGGGCGTGGCTCGGCGGACGACGTGTCGCGGCCGACCGTCCGCTCAGCGTCTACGAAGTGCACCTCGGATCGTGGCGACCCGGCCTCGACTACCGTCTCGCCGCGCGGCTGCTCGCCGACCACGTCATCGACCTCGCGATGACCCACGTGCAGTTGCTGCCCGTCACCGAGCACCCGTACGGCCCGTCGTGGGGATACCAGGTCGGCTCGTTCTTCGCACCGACCGCCCGCTTCGGCGAACCCGACGACCTGCGGTTCCTCGTCGATCACCTGCACGCACGGGGAATCGGGGTGATCCTCGACTGGGTGCCTGCCCACTTCCCGAAAGACCCGTTCGCGCTCGGTGAGTTCGACGGCACCCCGCTGTACGAGCATGCCGATCCCCTGCGCCGCGACCAGCCCGACTGGGGCACGTACGCCTTCAACCTCGGGCGCGACGAAGTGCGCGCCTTCCTGCTGGCGAGCGCCGACTACTGGTGCCGCGAGTTCCACATCGACGGGCTCCGAGTGGACGCCGTCGCCGCGATGCTCTACCGCGACTACTCGCGCGGGCCCGGCCAGTGGCGGCCGGGGCCGGACGGAACGCACCGCGATGAGGACGCCGTCGACTTCCTCATCGAGCTCACGGACCTCGTCCACGACCGCCATCCCGGCGTCGTGGTGATCGCGGAGGAGTCGACCGCGTGGCCCGGCGTCACCACGCCCACCCGAGACGGCGGCCTCGGCTTCGACTTCAAATGGGATCTCGGGTGGATGCACACCACGCTCGGCCACTTCGCCGCCCCCGGGCGCCACACGCCCGCGGCGTTGGCGGCGTCGCTGACCGACGCGAGCCGCGAACGGCACGTGCTGCCGCTCAGCCATGACGAGATGGTCCACGGCAAGGGCACGCTGATCGGCCGGATGCCGGGCGACGATCTGCGTTCACGCGCCGATCGCGTCCGTCTGCTCCTGGCGTACCAGTGGGCGCATCCGGGCAAGAAGCTGCTGTTCATGGGGCAAGAGTTCGGCCAGGTCGACGAATGGTCGGACCATCGTGGCCTCGACTGGGATCTCCTGCACGGCGACGACGGTCCCGCCCACCGCGGTGTCGTGTCACTCGTCCGAGACCTCGGACGGTTGATGTCGTCGACACCTGCCCTGTATGCGGGAGACTGCGACGCCCGCGGCGTCGAACTCCTCAGCGCCAACGACACCGAGAACATCGTCGTCGGATTCCTCCGCCGCGACCCCGCCGGGCCGGGCGTCGTCGCCTGCCTGTTCAATCTCTCCGACACCGACCTGCACGACTACCGCATCGGTCTGCCCACGGGCGGCGTGTGGCGCGAGGTGCTGAACACCGCGGCCCTCGACTATCAGGGCCGCGGGCTCGGCAACCTCGGCGCGGTGGACACCGTCGACCGCGGAGCCCACGGACGGCCCGTCAGCGCGACCGTCACCCTCCCCGCGCGGTCGTCGATCTGGCTCGCCCCGTCGCAGTAACGCCCTCCGCCCGGTGGTTGAGCCGTGGCGGAGCGATAGCGAAGCCACGTGTCGAAACCCCAGCACCCGGACCGAAACCTGATCCACGCCAAAGCAACCCACCGACGACCCAGCCCGAGTGACACCGGTTTCGACACGACACCTCGGCTGGCGCCTCGGCGTCGGCTCAACCACCGGGCGGGCGGGCCCTGCCGCGGCGGAGATCCCGCGGTCTCAGTAGAGCGCGGTCGCGAGCTTGCGGCGGGCCGACACGACGAACGGTTCGGCCGGGTCGAACAGGTCGAACAATTCCAGAAGACGCGTGCGGGCGCGGGTGCGCTCGTCGCCGTCGGTGATGCGGATCAGATCGATGATCCGGTCGAACGCCTGCTCGGGGCGCTGCCCGAGGAGCAGGACGTCGGCGGCGGCCAGTTGACCGTCCACATCGTCGGCGGCCGCTGTCTCGAGGACGGTCGGCTCGTGGGCCTGCGCGCGCAGCATGAACGTGATGTTCCGTACCGCGGACGCGGCCTCCGACTGCGGGCCGTCCGCGGTCGCGATCGCCTCGTACGCGGCGAGAGCCGCGGCGGCGTCGCCCGCGTTGAGGAGTTCCTCGGCCGCGAGCATGCGGGGATCCTCGGGCTGTTCGGGTTCGACCGCCGCACCGTCGCCGAGCGCGATGCCGACCTGGGCCGCGACATTCTCGATCCAGGCGGCGATCTCCGCGGGCTCCTTGGCCCCGTCGAACGCCGACACCGGCTGCTGGTTCCACATGGCGATGACCATCGGGACGTTCTGCGCGCCGAAGGCCTGCGGGATCCGCGGCGCCGCGTCGACGTCGGCGAGCGCCAGCGTCCACGCTCCGCCGGCGGCGACGGCGAGCTGTTCGAGCGTCTGCCCGAGGCGGACGCTCGGCTCGCTCCAGCGCGCCCACAGGAGCAGGAGCACGAGCTCTCGTTCGGACCGGACGATGACGTCCGCTTCGAACGTCGGCTCGGTGACCTCGAGGATCGACGGTCGGCCCTCGGGCGTGGCCGTCGGCTGCGGCGCCGGTGCGGCCAGCGCCGACAGGTCGACGGCGCCGCCGATCCCGCGGCGAACGGGGCCGCTCACGCCGGAGCCTTCGCGAGGTCGGCGTCGCCCGCGGGTTCGGCCGCCGACAGCTCGCCGAGGTGACCGTTGCGACGCGCCCACACTTCGAACCACACCGTGAAGAACGGCGGGATCGACGCGATCAGCGCCAGCACGATCACCGGGACCTTCACTTCGCGGCCGCCGAGGCGTAGGGTGGCGCGCTCGGTCCACCAGTTCAGCGACCGCGCCGCGAGGACGGCGACGACGAGGTAGATCATGAACACGATGCCGTGCGTCATACCCGGGATTCGGATGGCCGAGTCCATGTCGGCGACCCGCTTGACGATCATCGCGACGATCAGCGCCGCCCACGTGATCGCCTCGACGACGGCGACGAAGCGGAATCGTTTGGCCGGTGTGGAGAGGCTGAAGAAGTCTTTCATGGCCGCGTTCACGCCTTCGGGACGCGCACGATCAGGGCGTCGCCCTGGCCGCCGGCACCGCACAGCGCCGCCGCGCCGACGCCGCCGCCGCGACGGATCAGCTCGAGCACCAGGTGCAGGGTGATGCGGGCTCCGGACGTGCCGATCGGATGTCCGAGGGCGATCGCGCCGCCGTTGACGTTCACGATCTCCGGGTCGATGCCGAGGTCCTTGGTCGACGCCAGCCCGACGGCCGCGAACGCCTCGTTGATCTCGACGAGGTCGAGGTCGGCCGGGGTGATCCCCTCCTTCTCACACGCCTTCTTGATCGCGTTCGCCGGCTGCAGCTGCAGCGACGAGTCGGGGCCTGCGACCACGCCGTGCGCGCCGATCTCGGCGAGCCACGACAGTCCGAGCTCCTGTGCCTTCGCCTTGCTCATGACGACGACTGCGCACGCGCCGTCGGAGATCTGCGACGCCGAACCGGCGGTGATGGTGCCGTCCTTGCGGAAGGCGGGACGCAGGCGCGCCAGCGACTCGACGGTCGTCTCGGCGCGGACGCCCTCGTCGGTGGCGAAAAGGATCGGGTCGCCCTTGCGCTGCGGGATCTCGACGGGGACGATCTCGTCGTCGAAGACGCCCTTCTCGATCGCGGCGGCGGCCAGACGGTGACTGCGTGCGGCGAACTCGTCCTGCTCCTCGCGGGTGAAGCCGTCGGTGTCGTTGCCCTGCTCGGTGAGCAGACCCATCGGCTGGTCGGTGAAGGCGTCGTGCAGGCCGTCGAACGCCATGTGGTCGACGAGTTCGGTGTTGCCGTACTTGAAGCCGCCGCGGCTGCCTGGGAGGACGTGGGGTGCCTGGGTCATCGACTCCTGGCCGCCGGCGACGACGACGTCGAACTCGCCCGCACGGATCAGCTGGTCGGCGAGCGCGATGGCGTCGATGCCCGACAGGCACATCTTGTTGATCGACAGCGCGGGGACATCCCACCCGATGCCTGCCTTGATCGCGGTCTGGCGGGCGGGCATCTGTCCGGCGCCCGCCGTCAGCACCTGTCCCATGATCACGTAGTCGACGACGGCCGGGTCGACGGCGCCACGCTCGAGCGCGCCCTTGACGGCGGCTGCGCCCAGGTCGACGCCCGAGAAGTCCTTGAGCGAACCTTGCAGGCGACCGAGCGCCGTGCGGGCGCCGGAGACGATGACGGTAGTGTTGTCGGACATTCAGCCAACTCCTTGTGGGGAAAGCTGCGCTGGCGCTCTTCACGCACCGCGCGCAGCAGCGGTAGTCGGACTCCACGCTACCGTTAGGACATGAGCAACTCCGCATCCGATTCTGTGAACAACGCCACCTCGCAGGGCGCACTCGCGTCCGTCTCCGACCTCGTCGTCGGCATCGATCACGTCGGCATCGCCGTCGCCGATCTCGACGCGTCCGCGAAGTGGTACCTCGACAACTTCGGTTTCGAGAACCTGCATGAGGAGATCAACGAGGAGCAGGGCGTCCGCGAGGCCATGGTCGGCCCGCGCGGCGGCACCGGCGCGCTCATCCAGCTCCTCGCTCCGCTGAACGAGCAGTCGACGATCGCCAAGTTCATCGACCGCAACGGCCCCGGGCTGCAACAGATGGCGGTCCGCGTCACCGACCTCGACGCCGTCGCCGCGCGTCTCACCGCGGCGGGCGTCCGCCTGCTGTACCCGCAGCCCAAGCGCGGCACCGCCGACTCACGGATCAACTTCGTCCACCCCAAGGACGCGGGTGGCGTGCTTCTCGAGCTCGTCGAGCCCGCGCACTCCTAGCAGACCCGGTCGACGACACGTCGGGTGGGGTCCCGGGAATAGTCCTCGGCCCCACCTAGACTGGGTGCCATGTCTGCACCCGGCCAACGTCAAAGCCCGTTCCCCATCGTCATGCGCGGCTACGACCGCGATCAGGTCACCGACCACATCCGACGGCTCGACGCCGAGCTCCAGATGATGGCCGCCGACCGCGACTCGGCGCACGCCAGCGCCGATCAGCTCCATGACCGGCTCGAGCAGGCGCGCTCGCAGGTGCACAGCTTGCAGCGTGACGTCGATGCCCTGTCCGTGCCGCCGACGACCGTCGCGGGCATGAGCGAACGAGTGTCGCGCATGCTGCAGTTGGCGACCGACGAGGCCGCCGAACTCCGCGCCAACGCGCGCGACGAAGCGGCCGAGACCGTCAGCGTCGCCCGCCAGGACGCCAAGTCCGAGCGCGACAAGGCCGCGACCGATGCGGCGCACACCCGCGAACTCGCGCAGGAGCACGCCGACACGCTGATCACCGATGCCGAGGAACGCGCCGCGGCCGTCGACGCCGAGGCCGAGAAGGTGCGCATCGCCGCCGAGCAGGCCGAGGCGGACGCCAGGGACCGCGCGGCCGCCATCATCGCCGAGGCCGAGGACGAGGCGGCCCGCCTGCGGGGCGCGGCCCACAACATCGCGATGAACCGCCTCGGACGCTCCCGTGAGATCGCGGGAGCCGCGCACGACGCGCACCGCCAGATCCTCGATCACCTCGACGCACTCCGCCAGCACCTGGGCGACCTGCCGAACGCGCTCGCGCTGTCCGGCGACGAACAGGACCTCGTCGACGCCGACAACGCGAGCGACCTCGATCTGCTCAACCGCACGCTGTCCGGCCGCGACCGTTTCGTCTCGGCCGACCCGTCGCGCACCGACACCCGCGCCGCCGAGGCGACCGACGTCCTCGACGCCGTCGACGACGAGTACCGCGTCGAGGAGTACAGCGCCAAGCACTACGGCCCCGCCCGCAAGAACGACGCCAAACCCGACGCGGCCTCCGCCTGACGCAGCCCGGTTCGTCGGGCGCAGCCGCTTCCGGCGTTCGAAGAGTTGGTCGCGTTCCTCGAAGCCCTCGGAATGTAGGACGAGCCGTGACAGCTCAGGCCGCCGCGTCGGTATGGGACGTCAACGTCCTCCGGGCGTGCGACCGGATCGGCTGCGAACTTCCCGGTTCGATGAACCACGGGTGTCCGTCGTCCCCGGGGACCACCTGCCACTCGCTGTTGTGAACAAGCGTGTGGTGCATCCGGCACAGCAGCACTCCGTTCCCGACCGACGTGTCACCGCCCTCCGACCAGGGCACGATGTGGTGCGCGTCGGTCCACGACACCGGCCGACCACACCCCGGGAAGGCACACCCGCAGTCCCTGGCAGCCAGCGCCTTCCGGATTCCCGGGGTCATCAACCGGTGCTCCCGACCCACATCCAGCGGGACACCCTCACCGTCCACCACGACCGCCGAGACCGCTGACGAGCACAACGCGAGCCCGACCGTCGCCGACCCAACAGGCCCGGTGAACCCGAGCCGGGCGACCCCGTCACCTGGAGTTCCGGTGGTGGGCACTATGAGCGATACGTGCGGCAGGACGCCGCCGCTCGTCGGACGTTCCGATCCCGCCAGGTAGGTCCGGACGATCTGTCCTAGCGCATCGGCCCTCCGCTGGGCGGTGGACCGCGGATCCCTGGACCCATCGGGTTGCGGCACCGGCCGCATCAACGGGTCGAGCGCCGCGGACAGCTCTTCCCCGGTCAGCGCATCGAGGCTGATCGAGGAGACTGTTCGGCCCTCGTCGTCCGAGGTCAGGGTCATCTCGTTCAACTCTGAGTTCTCCGACGCCGGAATCGCTTCCGGATCGTCGGACTCGGCCGCAAGACGAATCCCCTCGGCCTTCGCGGCCGCCTTCACCTCACCCGGCGTGGAGTTGAGCAGCAGCTTGCGAGCCAGAGTCTGCTTCTCCGGGTTGTCGAGCGGGGCACGCTTGTCGACAGCGGCGACACCCCGCCCGACCTCGTCGGCCATCTCCGGCGACAGGTAGCCGTCCCGCATCCCTCGGGCCACCGAGTCGAGCCTCTCGGCGTGGCGGCCGTTGCGTACCGTACGGTGCGCGACGGCTGGTGCGACGCCGATCTCCATCAACAACGACGGCATCGACAATCGTTTGCGGACCGGGATGCCTACCCGGTCGGCGACTCGAACAAGTAGAGCCTGCGCCCCCGCGAGGACGTTCTGGGCCCGGGCGACCTCGACTATCGCCGACAGGATCTCGGCGTCGTCGCATCCGACGCGCGAGGCCCGGTCGAGCAGGCACGCCAGGCGAGGTGAGTCTCCGGACTCGACCTCGGCGGTGGTGGCTGCCGCGACTTCGTCGACCAGGTGGTCGGCGAAGTCGCGGACAGTGAGTGCGAACATGGTCTCCCCCTCCATGAGCTGCGGTGTGGACAGCGTTCATCGGCACCGGTCCGGGTGTCGGTGAGCAAAGGTACGGTCACAACGGGTGCTGCGCCGCAGTCCACCGCCTGCCTGGTACCCCCTGTGGGGTCCGGTGGTTCGGTTCGCCCGGACTGGGCGCTATCGAATTGTCAAGTAACGTGCCGCTCCTCGCGCTACCGAGGAACTACGTTCATGATACGAATCACCTATGACAAAAACGTATGTTCGATGTGTAGTCCGAACGGGTGAATCGGCCCGCTACGGGCCGCCGCCGCCCGTCGGCCCGTCGCGCGCCGGTATTGCGGCCGATGAACCGGCGAGAGTGCGGTCGGCGCACCGATCCGCACGGAAGAAGATCAGACAAACTCGTCGACTCCCCACAATCGGCACAATATCGCTCAATCGGTGCCGATATGAATCAGAAGAGTCGAAACTCGGTGCTCTCGGTGCCGCGGAGGCGGTCGTAGTCGAGGGTGACGCAGCGGATCCCACGATCGGTGGCGAGGGTCTTCGCCTGCGGTTTGATGACCTGCGCGGCGAAGATCCCCGCGACCGGAGCGATGGTGGTGTCGCGGTTGAGGAGTTCCAGGTATCGGGTGAGCTGTTCGACGCCGTCGATCTCGCCGCGTCGTTTGATCTCCACGGCGACCGTCTGGCCGTCGGCGTCGCGACAGAGGAGATCGACCGGGCCGATGGGCGTCATGTACTCGCGGCGGATCAGCGTGTAGCCGGGACCGAGTGTGGTGACGTGCTCGGCCAGGAGTTCCTGCAGATGCGCTTCGACGCCGTCCTTCACCAGACCCGGATCCAGGCCGAGTTCGTGGGACGAGTCGTGGTCGATCGACAGCACGGTGATCCGCAGCTGCTCCCCCGCCTTGTTGGTGACCACCCAGACGGCGATCGCGTCCGAGTCCGCAGGCGCGGGCTCCTCCGTGGTCCAGCACGGCGGAGTCATCCAGTTCAGCGGCTTGTAGGCGCGGTCATCGGCGTGAATGCTCACCGAACCGTCGGATTTGAAGAGCAGCAACCGCTTCGCCACCGGCAGAAACGCGGTGAGGCGTCCGACGTACTCGACCTTGCATTCGGCAATCACTAAGCGCACGTCGCCCAGTCTAGTGACGCCCTACGACGGTCGAGGAACCGCCGCGCGGAGCAGTGCGTCCAGGTGCGCGGAGAGGTCCGCGGGCGCGGCCTCGTCACCTACCGCGAAGCGACGCACCGCGCGTTCGAAGGGACCGTCGAGGGCCGCGTAGACACCGGCGGAGTCGAGGACCGGCTCCGAGTCGGCGAGCTCCGCGTACCGCGACACCACGCGCCAGATCATCGCTTCGAGTTCCGAGTCGATCTCATACACGCCCGCGCGCAGCGACGGCTCGAACATGGCCTGCACTCGCAGGTCATACCAGAGTTTGTGAGTCGGGAGGTCGTCGGTCATGGTGACCACGAGACGATCGACGAAGCGCCGCCGCAGCATGTCCGCGTCGGACACGCCGTCGAGAATGTCGTCATACGACGCGACGCATTCGCGCTTGTAGAGGGCGACGCAGTGGGCGATCAGTTCGAGCTTGTCGGCGAAGTAGTAGTGCAGGACGCCGTGGCTGTACTCGGAGTTCGCCGCGATCTCCCGCAGACTGGTCCCCGCATATCCCAATTCGGACAGCGTCCTGAACGCGGCTCGCGCGAGTTCGTCCCGTTTGGCGGCGACCTTGCTGGTTCGGCGGGCAACGCCACGCTCGGCGGGAGCCGAGGCGTCGAGCAGGTCGGCCATCTCCGTTGTCATCGCCTCCCCTCCTCTCCACTGTCGCCTGTTGCAGGGTCCACTCAGAGTACCCGGCCGGGCAATCCCGTTCGACCTGCGACGACACGACTACTTGACATTCGTCAAAGAATTTACTTGACGATCGTCCAGATTTCGATAGTGTGACTCGCACCACGTTGATTCACTGGGCTCGATCCCCACCGAAGGAGCACGCAATGACTGCATTCGATCTCACCGGCCGCCGGGCCCTCGTCACCGGCGGAGCCCAGGGTCTCGGCGAAGGAATGGCGCAGGCGCTGGCCGCCGCCGGCGCGTCCGTCGTCGTCGGCGACCTGCAGGACGACGCCGCAGCGGCGGTCGCGGCATCGCTCGGCGTCGGCCACACCTCGGTGCACCTCGACGTGACCGACGAGGAGAGCTGGTCCGCGGCGGTCGACGCAGCGACGTCGGCACTCGGCGGACTCGACGTCGTCGTGAACAACGCGGGCATCGAGATCAGCAACCTGATCACCGAGGTGACCGCGGACGAGATCCGTCGCCAGCTCGACGTGAACGTCCTCGGAACTGCGCTCGGCGTCAAACACGCACTCCTCGCGATGCGCCCCGGCGGTTCGGCGGGCAACGGCGGCACGATCATCAACGTCGCATCGGTCGCCGCCACCATCGCTTTTCCCGGCATCTCGATCTACTCGGCGACCAAATCGGCGATCGACAGGCTGACCCGCGTGGCCGCGATGGAGTCCGGCAAGCTCGGCTACGGCGTCCGGGTGAACTGCATCTACCCAGGTCTCGTGCCGACCGCGATGGGCGCGGGCCTGGCCGACGACATGGCCCGTCTGGGCCTGTTCGGCTCGGCCGAGGAAGCGGTCGAGGCCGTCGTTAGCCTCACCCCGAGCGGCAGACTCGGCGAGGTCCGCGACATGGCCGACGCCGTGGTCTTCCTCGCCTCCGACGCCTCACGCTTCGTCAACGGGATCGGTCTGCCCGTCGATGGCGGCATGGGCATGTGACGACCCGACCCACCCACCACCAGCCACCAGGAGCAGCCATGTCAAACAAGCCCGTCGTCGTCTACGGCGCCTCCGGATACACCGGACGCCTCATCTGCGAGTTCCTTCGCCAGTACAACGTCCCCTTCACCGCAGCCGGCCGCAGCGCGGACACGCTCACCGAGTCGATGACCGCGCACGTCCCCGGCATCGAGACGGCCGACTACGAGGTGACCGCCGTCGAGCACACCGTCGAGGCTCTCACCGACCTGTTCCGCGGCAGCTCCGTGGTCTTGAACACTGTCGGGCCGTTCATGAAACTCGGCGATCCTGTCGTCGAAGCCGCCCTCGCCGTCGGCGCGCACTATTCGGACACCACCGGCGAGCAGGACTGGATCATCCACCTCGACGAGGAGTTCGGCGACCGCTACGCGAAGGCGGGCCTACTCCTGGCCCCTGGCATCGCACAGATGTACACGACCGGCGAGATCGCCGCCCAGATCGCCCTCGAGACCCCCGGCCTGGACACCCTCGACATCGCGGTGTTCTGGGGCGGAAGTCCGACCATCGCCTCCACGCGGACGATCCTGGTGAACGCGGCGGGCGGCGCGGCGTATCACCTCGCGGAGAACCAGTACGTCCCGTTCGATCCCGTACCGAGCCTCGTTCCGCTGGTGGTCCCCGGTCAGCACGAGCTGGCGCAGTCCCTGCCTTGGGGCGGCACGTCCCATCCGGTGTGGTTCAAGCGCGACCCACGCGTATCGACGTGCAAAGCGCAGGGCGGCGTGTTCAACGCGGCGCTCATGCACGGCGTCCCGGTGATCGTGGCCGACGCCCTCGAGGCCACCAAGGACATGACGGCAGACGAGCGTGACGCGGCGCTCGACGCGGTCGCCGCCCAGGTGATGAACTCGATGCCGCCCCGTGAGAACCCCCGTCTGAACAAGTCGCTCGACTCGGTGCACGCTTCCGGCCCACTCGGCCGCGCGCATGTCGTGATCCACGGCAACAGCAATTACCAGCAGACCGGCCTCCTTCAGGCGTACGCCGCATACAGCCTGCTGCAGCAGCCGCCGCGGCGTGTAGGCCTCGCGTCCGGGTGCCAGGCGTTCGGCCACCGCGAACTCGAAGGCGTCCTCCGCGCATTCGGGTTCATCGCGCCGCCGATCGTCACGGTGCATCAATGACGCCGCTCGCCGTCCCGCGTCTTCCGCAGACGCGGGCGGCGTCCGAGCCCGACGCAGCCGCGATCGCCGACAGCAGCCTTGCCTTGACAAACGCCGCCTTCGCCGACGCCGTCGGACGGGCCGCCGCGACCCTCGCCACAGCCGGTGTGGCACGCGGCGACGTCGTGGGACTGCTCCTGCCCAACCGCGTGGAACTGGTGGTGGCACTGTTCGCTGCGTGGCGACTCGGCGCAACGGTGACCCCGGTCAATCCTGCCCTCGCGGCACCCGAAGTCCAGTTCCAGACAGCAGACGCCGGGGTCGGGGTGCTCGTCGCCGAACCTGGCGTGGCCGTCCCCGACACCGTGACCGTCGTCGCCTGCGACACACTCATCGCAGGCGACGAACCGCCCCCTGAGCCCGTCGACGTCGCAGGCGACGACCTCGCCCTGCTCATCTACACGGCGGGCACGACCGGCCGACCCAAGGGCGTGATGATCACGCACCGCAACATCGATGCGATGACGGCCTCGTTCATCGAGCACTTCCGGTTCACCTCGGCTGACCACAGCCTGCTCGTCCTGCCGCTGTTCCACGCCAACGGCGTCATCCTCGGCACCTTGACGCCGCTGCGCGCGGGCGGACGCGCCACTGTTGTCGGCCGGTTCCGGCCCGACGACTTCTTCCCCGCTGTCGAACGGAGCCGACCGACCTACTTCTCCGCGGTGCCTGCGATCTACGCGATGCTCACGGCGCTGCCCGACGACGTCCGGCCCGACACGTCGTCGTTGCGGTTCGGGATCTGCGGCGCGGCGCCCATGCCCGCCGATCTGATCGGCCGCTTCGAGGACCGGTTCGGCGTGCCGATCATCGAGGGCTACGGGCTGTCGGAGACGACCACCGCGTCGGCCATCAACCCGCTCGACGGGATCCGCAAGCCCGGCACGGTGGGCCGTCCACTCCCCGGACAGCGCATCCGGATCGTGGACGCCGACCTGAACGATGTGCCGCCGGGATCGTCGGGCGAGGTGCTGATCGCGGGCGACGTCGTGATGGCCGGCTATCTCGGCAGGCCCGAGGCGACGGCCGAGACGATCGTCGACGGCTGGCTGCGCACCGGTGACGTCGGCCGGTTCGACGACGACGGCTACCTGCAGCTCGTGGACCGCGTGAAGGACATGATCATCCGCGGCGGCGAGAACATCTATCCCAAGGAGATCGAGAGTCAGGTGTACCACGATCCGGGGGTGTTCGAAGCCGCCGTGATCGGACGTCCCCACGACGTCCTCGGCGAGGTACCCGTGCTGTATCTGTCCCTGCGCGAGGGGGCCGCCACCACGGTCGAATCGCTCGTCGAGGACTTGCGCGGCAGGCTCGCCTCGATCAAGATCCCGGTGGAGACGATCGTGCTCGACGACCTGCCCAAGAACCCCGTCGGGAAGATCGACAAACCCGCGCTCCGCCGCAGGGACGGCTGACGACCGACACCTCCGACTACGCGGGCGGCGTCAGTCCTTGACGAGCAACGCGAGCAGGAGTTCGGCGCGGACTCGGGCGGAGTCGAGGTCGAGGCCCAATCGGTCCTCGACCTTGGCGATCCGCGCGCGCAGGGTGTGGCGATGGACGCCGAGGTCGGACGCCGCCGTCTCCCATTGCCCGTGATTCTCCAGGTAGGCGCGCAGCGACGGCACCAACGCGGAACCGTGTGCGGCGTCGTACTCGACCAGCGGGTCGATGAGCAGACGCGACAGGTCCGCGAGCGACGCGCGGCCGGAAGGCGACGCGACGAGCGACATCCCGGCGACCGCACGACGGTCGGCGACCGCTCCGCCGCGTTCGGCCGCGGCCGCGATCGTCACCGCGTCTCGATGCCCGTCCCGCACCGCGGTGACCGGGACCGGGCCACCGACTCCGGCACGCGACCGACGACGGGCCGCCCGAGGCAGCGCCGCCATCAAGTCGGTGATCACCGCGTCGTCGTCGTTGCCGCGCAACAACACCGCGACCTCGCCGCCGTCCCGCACGGAGACGAAGGCCGGCCGACGGCGGGCGACCAGACGCGCGGTCAGCGCCTCCGCGGCGTCCTCCGCGCGCGCGCCGAGCCCGCGCACGACGAGGACCCGGACCCGGCCGTGCCCGTCCGCGGCCTCCGCCGCCAACTGCTGCACCTGGGATCCGTCCGGTTCGTCGCCGAGGAGCAGGGCGAACACCGCGACGTTGACCCGGCTCTCCACCGCGTCGAGCCGATGCGGCTTCTCGAAGTCGAGTGCAAGGAGCGAGTTCGCGTGGCCGATGAGCACATGGTCGGTCGGCTTCATGTCGTGCGCCGCCGCCACGGCGAGGTGCCCGTGGGTGCGCCCCGCGACCCGGATCGGCTGCGACACGATCACCGTGTCGTGCTCGATCGCGACCGACGACGCCGTCGGATGCCCCCGGACCTGCTCGCCGACCGCGCGCATGATGGCGGGAGACACGCTGGCGGGGGCGCTCTGCGTCACCCGCCCGTCCTCGTCGAGCAGGATCGCGGCGCCGTCGCACGCTGCCGAGAGCTCCCTCAGCAACGCGACCGCCCCGCCGGACACCGCGGCACGCGTCATCCTGGGCTGCGCGCGCGCCGCCAACTCCTGCGATCGGTACTGGAGTTCGGCCGAGCGGTCCGCGACGGCCCTGGCGATGGCGACGAACGGGGTGGGACGCGGGACCAGCAGGAGCGGCAGCCCGGCGGCCGCGGCAGCCGTCGCCAGGTCGGCGGGCACGTCGTCGACGGTGAGTCCGACGCCGAACCCCAGCGCCGAGATCCCCTTGTCGACGAGGCGTCGGACGTACGCCTCGCATCCCGCGCGATCGACGATCACTCCGGTGCGGCCGAGCAGTCCGATGCCGGTCGTCAGGACCAGTTCGCCGCCCGAGAGCCACGGGGTGGGATCCGAGAGCTCGGTGGTCACGACGAAGTCGATCTCGCGCGCGGGGTCACCGGTGTCCGCGGCCTGCGTGAGATTCAAGTCGGTGTGACGAAGCAGCCATCGGACCGTCACCGGCACGCCGCACCCCATCCCGGCAACACTCCAGTTCGTCCAGTCATAGGCACCCACGATAGCCGTTTCGGCAGGTGCGCGCGGGCCTCGGGAAGGAGCACTGTGATTCTGACCACCGAAACGGTGCGCATACCAGCCACCGTCACAGCCACGCGGAAGAGAGACGAGCCGACATGACTAGCAGGTTGCAGAACTACATCGACGGAGTCTTCGTCGACTCGGCGTCCACCGAGTCCCTGAACGTCGTCAACCCCGCAGACGAGAGCATCGTCGCCGTGTCGCCGGTCTCGACGCCAGACGAGGTCGCCGAGGCCGTTCGCGTGGCCGGACGCGCCGCGATCACCTGGGGCCGCACCACCCCCGGCGCCCGCCAGGCCGCGCTCCTCAAGCTGGCCGATGCCATCGAGGAGCACGCCGACGAGCTCGTCGCGGCCCAGGTCCGCAACACCGGTCAGCTGTCGGCGATGGTCAAGAGCGAAGAGATCATGGTCGGCGCCGACCAGGTCCGCTTCTTCGCGGGCGCGGCACGACTGCTCGAAGGCCGTGCGGGCGGCGAGTACATGGAGGGCTTCACCTCGTACATCCGCCGCGAGCCGATCGGCGTCGTCGGTCAGGTGACCCCGTGGAACTACCCGTTCATGATGGCGATCTGGAAGATCGCCCCGGCGCTGGCCGCGGGCAACACCATCGTCCTCAAGCCGAGCGACACCACCCCCGAGAGCACCCTCGTCCTGGCTCGTCTCACCAAGGACATCCTGCCCGACGGCGTGTTCAACGTGGTCCTCGGCAACGGCGGCACCGGCGCGAACCTCGTCTCGAACCCCGCGCTCGGCCTCGTCGCCATCACCGGGTCGGTCCGCGCAGGCATCGCCGTGGCTCAGGCCGCGGCGGCCGACGTCCGTCGCGCGCACCTGGAGCTCGGCGGCAAGGCTCCGGCAGTCGTCTTCGGTGACGCCGACGTCGCCAAGGCCGCCGAGGGCATCGCGCAGGCCGCGTTCTTCAACGGCGGTCAGGACTGCACCGCGGCCACCCGCGCCATCGTCCACGAGTCGATCCACGACGCCGTCGTCGAGGCGCTCGTCGAGCAGGCGGCCAAGCTCCGCCCCGGAGCCCCCGACGACGAGGACGCCTTCTTCGGCGCCCTCAACAACGTCAACCACTTCAACTCCGTGATCGCCAAGCTCGAGGCGCTCCCCTCGCACGCCGTCGTCGCCACGGGCGGAAAGCGCCTGGGCGACACCGGCTTCTACGTGGAGCCCACCGTCGTCACCGGCGTGGCGCAGGACGACCCGATCGTTCAGGAGGAGACCTTCGGCCCCATCCTGACCGTCCAGTCGTTCGCCACGGAGGAGGAGGCGATCGCCCTCGCCAACGGCGTGAACTACGGACTAGCCGCAAGCGTGTGGACCACAGACCACGGCACCGCGACCCGCATGTCGGGCCGGGTCGACGCGGGCTGCGTGTGGATCAACTGCCACATCCCGCTGGTCGCCGAGATGCCGCACGGCGGATTCAAGCATTCCGGCTATGGCAAGGACCTGTCGATCTACGGTCTCGAGGACTACACGCGCGTCAAGCACGTGATGAGCGCCCACGACTGATCTCGACTCCCTCCTCCCCCTCGACTCCGCTCCGGCTACGGAAAGGCCACCGTCTCCCATGACTGACATCCAGCTCGAGAACGCTCCCCGATTCCACCCGCTCGATCCCCTCTCGGCCGACGAATTCCGCCAGGTCACCGCGCTGCTCGCCGAGAAGCACTCGGTCGGCGAGGGCTGGCGATACACCTCGATCGAGATGATCGAGCCGTCCAAGGCCGCCCTCGCGGCATTCGACGCCGACGGCACCTCCTGCGATCGGGTGGCCCGCGCCGTCGTCCTCGAGCGCGCGACGAACAGCACGTACATCGCCCTCATGTCGCTGACCGACGGCTCCGTCCTGCAGTGGGAGCACGTTCCCGGCGTCCAGCCGAACGTGACCGTCGACGAGTGGGAGGAGGCCGACGAGGCGCTCCGCGCGCACCCGGATGTGATCGCCGCCCTCGCCGCCCGCGGCATCACCGACCTCGACCTGGTGTTCATGGACACGTGGACCTACGGCGACGTCCTGATCCCCGACGAGTTCAAGGGCCGCCGCATCGGCTGGTCCGACACCTGGGTCCGCGCGACCGACGGCGCCAACCCCTACGCGGGCCCGGTCAACGGCTTCCACTGCGTCATCGACCTCAACTCGATGGAACTGCTGCGCATCGAGGACACCTTCAGCGTCGAGCGTCCGGAGATCATGGGCGAGTACGTGCCCAAGCACGTGCCCGAGCGCATCCGCGAGAAGAGCACCCGCGAGCCGCTCAAGCCGCTCGACATCACGCAGGCGCAGGGCCCCTCGTTCACCCTCGAGGGCAACAAGCTCACCTGGCAGAACTGGTCGCTGCGCGTGGGCTTCAACTACCGCGAGGGCATGACCCTGCACGCCATCTCGTACAACGACAACGGCACCGAGCGGAAGATCGCTCACCGCCTGTCGTTCGCCGAGATGATGGTCCCCTACCGCGACCACAGCGACGACCACTACCGCCGCACCGCGTTCGACATCGGCGAGTGGGGCCTCGGCTTCATGACCACCTCGCTCGAACTCGGCTGCGACTGCCTCGGCGAGATCCGCTACCTCGACGCCACCCTGCACGACAGCAAGGGCGAGCCGTACGACATCAAGAACGCGATCTGCATCCACGAGGAGGACAACGCCGTCCTGTGGAAGCACGCCGACCACAACGGCGACACCCAGGTACGCCGCATGCGTCGTCTCACCGTGTCGTTCCACGTGACCGTCGCCAACTACGAGTACCTGACGTACTGGCGCTTCTACCAGGACGGCAACATCGAGTGCGAGGTCCGCGCCACCGGCATCATGGTCGTCAGTCATCTCGGGCCCGGTCAGACCAACGATCACGGCACCATCGTCGACAACCGTACGTTCGCGCCGTACCACCAGCACTTCCTCACCGCGCGCATGGACCTTGACATCGACGGCACCGAGAACACCGTCTACGCGAGCGACACCGAGATGGAGCCGGTCGGCCCGAACAACCCGTACGGCCTGTCGCTGCGCCAGGTGAACACGCCGCTGCGCACCGAGTCCGAGGGCAAGCAGAACCCGAACTTCGCGACCCAGCGCTCGTGGAAGATCGCCAACGACAACAAGAAGACCGGCATCGGCCTGTCGCCCGCGTACAAGCTGTCGCCGAGCGGAGCGTTCCCGGCGATGTTCCCGGCCGACTCCCCGATCCTCGATCGCTGCGCCGCCATCAAGCACACCCTGTGGGTGACGCCGAACGCGGCCGACGAGCGCTGGCCCGCAGGCGAATGGGTCAACCAGGGCGGCGGCGGTCAGGGCCTGCCCGAGTGGACGGCCGCCAACCGCAACATCGAGAACACCGACGTCGTGCTCTGGTACACGTTCGGCATTCACCACATCACCCGTCCCGAGGACTGGCCGATCATGCCCGCGGACGTCGTGAGCTTCTTCCTCAAGCCGTTCGGCTTCTTCGACCGCAACCCCTCGCTCGACGTCGAGCCGTCGCCCGCCAAGGGCTCGTGCTGCGGCGACGACTGCCAGTGCGGTCACTGAGAACCGGAGGAACTGACATGAGACTGTACGTCGCATATCTCGCCACCGACGGCGGCGCGGACGCCGTCGCCCTCGGCGTGCGGCTGGCCCGCACGCTGTCGGCTCAGCTCGACATCGGCATGGTCCTCCCGCCGGACCGCTCGGCCGTCCTGCACTCGGGCGACTACGAGGACATGCTGACCGCGCAGGCCACCGAATGGCTGTCGGCGGCGGCCGCACTCGTCCCCGACGACGTCGAGGTCGCGACGCACATCGCGTTCCACGAGTCGTCGGCCGAGGGCATCATCGCCGAGGCTCAGCGCGTCGGGGCCGCGGCGATCATGGTCGGCGGCAGCGGAGGCGGACTCGTCGGCGGTCACTCGCTCGGCTCGGTCGTCACCGAGCTCGTGCACTCGGCCCCGCTGCCGGTGGCCCTCGCTCCCCGAGGCCTGCGCCGGTCGAAGGTCAAGACGGTCCGCGAGATCACCTGCGCGCTCGGCACCCGCGCGGGCGCGGACGCGTTGTTCGACACCGCGGTCGAGGCGAGCAGGCGCGCGCACATCCCGCTCCGGGTCGTGTCGCTGGTCGCGCTCGACCGCGTGGGACCGCAGCGCGGCACCCCGGAGGCAGTGCTGGCCGCCGCCACCGGCCACGCGCGGTCGCATCTCGACGCGGCCCGCACGCACCTCCCGGAGGGTGTCACCGTGACCTGGGACGTCGTCGACGGCCCGACCGTCGAGGACGCCGTCGACAAGCTCGAATGGAACGACGGCGACGTCATCATGGTCGGTTCGAGTCGTCTGGCGGCCCCGCGTCGCCTGTTCCTCGGGTCGACCGCAGCCAAGATGCTCCGCGTCCTGCAGGTCCCCATGGTCGTCGTCCCCAAGTCGGACGACTGACCCTCCGCTCGCCCCACATTCATCGCTCTACCCTTTGGAGTCACCCGACATGTCGTCACCGTCCTACCGTCTCCCCCAGGTCCGTAACCTGGTCACCGCCCTTCCCGGCCCCCGATCCGCCGAACTCACCGAGCGTCGTCTGCGCGCCGTCGCGGCGGGCGTCGGCTCGTCCGTCCCCGTGTACGCGGCCGACGCCGACGGCGGCGTGATCGTCGACGTCGACGGCAACTCGCTCATCGACTTCGGTTCGGGCATCGCAGTGACCAGCGTCGGCGCATCCGACGCCTCGGTCGCCGCGGCCGTCGCCGAGCAGGCCGCGCACTTCACGCACACCTGCTTCATGGTGACGCCCTACGAAGGCTACGTCGCCGTCGCCGAGAAGCTCGCCGAGCTGACTCCCGGCGACCACGAGAAGAAGTCGGTGCTGTTCAACTCGGGCGCCGAGGCCGTCGAGAACGCCGTGAAAGCGGCCCGCCTGGCGACCGGCCGCCAGGCCGTCGTCGCGTTCGACCACGCCTACCACGGCCGCACCAACCTCACGATGGCGTTGACCGCGAAGACGATGCCGTACAAGACGAACTTCGGACCGTTCGCGCCCGAGGTGTACCGCATGCCGATGTCGTACCCGTACCGCGACCCGCAGGGCTTCACCGGCGAACAGGCCGCACAGCGTGCGATCTCGCAGATCGACAAGCAGATCGGCGGCGACTCGGTGGCCGCGATCATCATCGAACCCATCCAGGGTGAGGGCGGCTTCATCGTCCCCGCTCCCGGCTTCCTGCCCACGCTCGCCGCATGGGCCCGCGAGCAGGGCATCGTCTTCATCGCCGACGAGGTCCAGACCGGTTTCGCGCGCACCGGTTCCTGGTTCGCGTGCGACCACGAGGGCGTCGTCCCCGACATGATCACGATGGCGAAGGGCATCGCGGGCGGCATGCCGCTGTCGGCCGTCACCGGTCGCGCCGATCTCCTCGACAAGGTCCACCCCGGCGGCCTCGGCGGCACGTACGGCGGCAACCCCGTCGCATGCGCCGCGGCGCTCGCCGCGATCGACGTCATGGAGCGCCAGGACCTCGCGGGCCGGGCACGGGCCATCGCCGACACCGTGATCCCCCGCCTGGAGGCCCTCGCCGAGGAGACCGGCGTGATCGGCGACGTCCGTGGACGCGGCGCGATGCTCGCCGTCGAACTGGTCAAGAAGGGCACCGACACCCCCGATCCGGAGCTGACGAAGGCTGTCGCCGCGGCCGCGCTCGCCGAGGGCGTCGTGACGCTGACCTGCGGAACCTACGGCAACGTGTTCCGCCTGCTGCCGCCGCTGACCATGCCCGCCGAGCTCCTCGACGACGGTCTGACCGTCCTCGAGAACGCGATCCGCACCGCGGCAGCGAACTGAGGGCACGGAGATGACTGACACCGTCCACGCCGACCGCGTGTCCGCGCTCCTCGCGGGTGTCCCGACCGGACTCTGGATCGACGGCGCATCCCGTCCGTCCGAGGCGGGCGCACAGTTCGACGTCCGCGACCCCGCGACCGGCGAGGTCCTCACGACCGTCGCCGACGCGACCGTCGCCGACGCGACGGCCGCCCTCGACTCGGCATCCGCCGTCGGCAAGGCCTGGGCGACCACCGCACCGCGCGAACGCTCGCTGATCCTGCGCCGCGCGTGGGAGCTCGTCGTCGAACGCACCGAGGACTTCGCCCTCCTCATGACGATCGAGATGGGCAAGACGCTCGCCGAGAGTCGTGGCGAGGTCGCCTACGGCGCCGAGTTCCTGCGCTGGTTCTCCGAGGAGGCCGTGCGCATCGGCGGTCGTACCGCGACCGCGCCGTCGGGCAACGGCCGCATCCTGGTCACCAAGGAGCCCGTCGGCCCGTGCCTGGCGATCACTCCGTGGAACTTCCCGCTCGCGATGGGCACCCGCAAGATCGGTCCAGCCCTCGCCGCGGGCTGCACCATGATCGTCAAACCGGCCGAGGACACCCCGCTCACCATGCTGCTGCTGGCGCAGGTGTTCGCCGACGCGGGCCTGCCCGCAGGCGTCCTGTCGGTGCTGCCGACGATGTCCGCGCCGACTGTCGTCGCATCGCTGATGACCGACTCCCGCCTGCGCAAGGTGTCGTTCACCGGCTCCACCGGCGTCGGCAAGAAGCTCATCGAGCAGTCCGCGGACCAGGTGCTGCGCACGTCGATGGAGCTCGGCGGCAATGCGCCGTTCATCGTCTTCGACGACGCCGACATCGACGCCGCGGTCGACGGCGCGATGGCCGCCAAGATGCGCAACGGCGGCGAAGCGTGCACCGCGGCCAACCGGATCCTCGTCCACAACCCGGTCCGCGAGCGGTTCACGGCCGCACTGTCGGCTCGGATCGCGGCGGGCGTCGTCGGTCCCGGATACGCCGACGGCACCACGCTCGGACCACTGATCAACGCGCGCCAGCGCGACTCGGTCGCATCGCTCGTCGGCGAGGCCGTCGACGCGGGCGCACGCGTGCACACCGGAGGCGCCCCTGTCGACGGACCTGGCTACTTCTACGCCCCGACCGTCATCGACGACGTCCCCGCGGGCGCACGGATCCTCACCGAGGAGATCTTCGGTCCCGTCGCCGTCATCACCGGATTCGACACCGAGGACGAGGCGATCGAACGCGCCAACGACACCGAGTACGGTCTCGCCGCGTATTTCTACACCACCAGCCTCGACCGCGCGTTGCGCGTCTCGTCGGCGCTCGAGTCGGGCATGGTCGGCGTCAATCGCGGCGTCATCTCCGATCCGGCCGCGCCGTTCGGCGGTGTCAAGCAGTCCGGTCTCGGCAGCGAGGGCGGCAGCGAGGGCATCGAGGAATACCTCAACACCAAGTACATCGCACTCACCCCCTGAACCGACGTGATAGCAGCTCTGTAAGCCCTTCTCCCCTCCCATCCACTGGAGCACCCATGGCCACACGAACCCCGGAGCCGGTACAGCCCGAGATCTCCAACAAAGGCTTGGCCGCCAATAAGATCGGCGTCTTCTCGGGCGCCGTGCTCGGCGTCTCCACAGTCGCCCCCGGTTACACCCTGACTGCGAGCATCGGTCTCATCGTGGCCGCGGTCGGCCTCAAGATGCCCGCCATCTTCATCGCGGGCTTCATCCCGATGTTCCTCACCGCGTACGCCTACCGCGAGCTGAACTCCGACACCACCGACGCGGGAGCCTCGTTCACCTGGTCGACGAAGGCGTTCGGCCCGTACGTCGGCTGGATGTGCGGCTGGGGCATGGTCCTGGCGACGATCATCGTCCTGTCGAACCTGGCGGCCGTCGGCGTCCAGTTCTTCTATCTGCTGCTCGCCAGACTGTTCAACCATCCCGGGTGGGAGGAACTCGGGACGTCGAACAAACCCGTCAACATCTTGACGACGCTGGTGCTCCTGGCGGCCGCCACCTATGTGTCGATGCGCGGCATCGAGACGAGTGAGCGCCTCCAGTACTGGCTGGTCGGCTTCCAGATGGTCGTGCTCGTGATCTTCTCGGTCTACGCATTCGTCAAGTCC
Source organism: Gordonia spumicola (assembly GCF_009932475.1). Taxonomy (GTDB): domain Bacteria; phylum Actinomycetota; class Actinomycetes; order Mycobacteriales; family Mycobacteriaceae; genus Gordonia; species Gordonia spumicola. Next base: position 355,000 of record NZ_BJOV01000005.1, on the reverse strand, counting down.
GGCAGCAGCATCGGGCACCTCGAGTTCAGTTGGTCGTGGTTCAACCCGTTCGGCGGGGTCGGAAGCTTGTCGATCGCCGCGTTCGCGCTCGGCCTCACCGGTTCGATCTTCGCCTTCTGGGGCTGGGACACCTGCCTCACTCTCGGCGAGGAGTCGAAGGACGCCAAGCGCACCCCGGGACGGGCAGGCCTGCTGTGCGTGCTGACGATCCTCGGCACGTACCTGATGGTCGCCCTCGCCACCATGATGTACGCCGGTGTCGGCGAGACCGGCAACGGTCTCGGCAACACCGAGATCAGCGACAACGTGTTCGGTGCGCTCGCCGAGCCGGTGATGGGCCGGTGGGGCGGCATGTTCCTGTTCCTCGCCATCCTCGCGTCGGCCATCGCGAGCCTGCAGACCACCTTCCTGCCGGTGGCACGCACCATGCTCGCCATGGGCGCCTACAAGGCGTTCCCCGCCAAGTTCGCCGAGATCAGCCCGCGCTACCTGTCGCCTGCGTTCGCGTCGATCGTCGCCGGCGCCGTGACCGCGGTGTTCTACACCGCCGTCACGCTCCTGTCGGAGAAGACACTCGGCGACACGATCGCCGCGCTCGGCATCATGATCTGCTGGTACTACGGCATCACCGCATTCGCCTGCGTCTGGTACTTCCGCGGCGAACTCTTCGCCAACGCGCACAACATCGTCTACAAGTTCCTCTTCCCACTCCTCGGCGGAATCTCCCTCATCACGGTGTTCGTGATCTCGGTCCGCGAGAGCCTCAATCCCGACAACGGCAGCGGCGCGTCGATCTTCGGCATCGGCCTGGTCTTCTACATCGGCTTCGGCCTGCTCCTGCTCGGTGTCGTCCTCATGCTCGTCTGGCGCGCGGTGAATCCCGCGTTCTTCAAGGGCGAGACAATCCGACGGAGTCGCCCGGGTGAGCCGTTGCCCACCGCAGCCGACGCCCTCAGCAAGGAGATCGAAGCATGAAAATCGTGACCGCCCTCAGCGCGCCGGTCTCACACGCACGAGTGGACGAACCGACCCGGCCTCCGCTGCGCGTGGGCGTCGTCCAGCACCGCTGGCACGAATCCCACGACGATCTTCTCGCCGAATTGAACGAGGGCGTCGATCTCGCCGCGGCCGAGGGCGCCCGCGTGGTCTTCCTGCCCGAGTTGACGCTGAGCCGCTACCCGGCGTTCGTCCGCGGCGGCGACACTCCGGTCGACGGAGCCGAGGATCTGCTCACCGGGCCGACACTCGCCTTCGCACAGGCTGCGGCCGCCCGCCACGGCATCCTGGTGCACGCGTCGATCTACGAGAAGCAGTCCGGCGAGCGCGACGGCGAGTACACCGACGGTCTCGGCTTCAACACGGCGATCCTCGTCGACGCGAACGGACTCGTCGCACGCACCCGCAAGCTGCACATCCCCGTCACCGAGGGCTACTACGAGGACACGTACTTCCGTGGCGGCCCCGCATCCAACGGGGCCTACACCGTCCACACTCCGGAGGCGCTGGACGGCGCGCGGATCGGCATGCCGACCTGCTGGGACGAATGGTTCCCCGAGGTGGCGCGCATGTACTCGCTCGGCGGCGCGGAGATCATCGTGTACCCGACCGCCATCGGCTCCGAGCCCAGGCATCCCGAGTTCGACACGCAGCCGCTGTGGCAGCAGGTGATCGTCGGCAACGGCATCGCCAACGGCACCTTCATGGTGGTCCCCAACCGCCACGGAGACGAGGGCGAGATCACGTTCTACGGATCGTCGTTCATCTCCGACCCGTACGGCCGCGTCCTCGTTCAGGCTCCGCGCGACGAGTCGGCCGTGCTCGTTGCCGATCTCGATCTGGACCAGCGCCGCGACTGGCTCACGCTGTTCCCGTTCCTGTCGACGCGCCGCCCCGACACCTACGGTCGCATGACGGCCCCCGTCGACCGTTCGAACCCGATCGGTCACTCGTGACGGCCCCCGCATGGCGGATGCCCGCCGAGCACGAGCCCCACGAGCGGACGTGGATGGCGTACCCGTCGGCGGGATACTCGCTCGGCGACACCGAGACCGAACACCACGAGGCGCGGACCGCATGGGCGTCGGTGGCGAACGCGATCGTCGATCATGAACCGGTGAGCGTCGTCGTCGACCCGGACCAGACGCAGTACGCACGCAAGTACCTGTCGTCGTCGGTCGACATCGTCGAAGCTCCCCTCAACGACGCGTGGATGCGCGACATCGGGCCGACGTTCGTCGTCGCGCCCGATGGGACCGTCGGCGGCGTGGACTGGGTGTTCAACGGCTGGGGCGCCCAGGACTGGGCGCGCTGGGACCGCGACGAGAACATCGGACGCACGGTCATCGAACACGCCGGCGTCACGCGGATCGACTCCGACCTCGTCAACGAGGGCGGCGGCATCCAGGTCGACGGCATCGGGACCGTCCTGGTGACCGAGACCGTCCAGCTCGATCCCGGACGCAACCCAGGCATGTCGAAGGCCGACGTCGAACGCGAGCTCGCCCGCACTCTCGGCGTCGACACCGTCATCTGGCTGCCTCGCGGGCTGACCCGCGACTCCGAGCTGTACGGCACGCGTGGCCACGTCGACATCGTCGCCGCCATGCCGTCGCCCGGAACGGTGATCGTCCACGACCAGCGCAACCCGGAGCATCCCGACTTCGAGGTGTCCAAGCAGATCCGGGAAGTCCTCGCATCAGCCGTGAACTCGGCGGGCGACACGTTGCGGGTCGTCGACGTGCCCGCACCGGCTACGTTGACCGACGCCGAGGGCTTCGTCGACTACAGCTACATCAATCACTACGTCGGCAACGGCGTCGTGATCGCCTGCTCCTTCGACGACGCCGCCGACGCCGAGGCCGCCGAGATCCTCGGCTCGGTGTACCCGGGACGTACGGTGCTGACCGTCGACGCCCGTCCGATCTTCGAACGCGGCGGCGGCATCCACTGCATCACGCAGAATCAGCCGGCGAGGTAGTACTCGCGGCACTGCGCGCGACGCGGGCCCGCCGGCACACTGTGTCGGCGGGCCCGCGTCGTCGTACTGTCGCCCTCGTCGATGCGCCCTCGTCAATGCGCAAGGTAGGAGCTCTTCTCTCCTCGCTTCATGCCGATCACGTCGTCGGCGATGATCGCCGCGTAGACGACCACGGCGATCGCCGCGAGCTGCAGCCATTCCGCGACGTGGACGCCGAGGACCATCGTGCCGACGGCGAGGGCCGCGGCCAGCAGGCGCATGTAGGGTCGTGGAAGTCCGAGGATCGTCCGGAACGCGGCCTGGCCGGCGAGGTACAGTGCGACACCGCCTGCGAGTGCCCCGGCCGACGCCCAACTGGCCTCGCGTTCGCCGTGCCCGATGGACATGCCCAGGCCCGCGGCCGCGAAGACGATGCCGAGGAGCATGGGGACGAAGCAGTAGCCGTACGCGAGCAGCGCGGGCCTCGGGCGGTCCTCCACCGGCAGCCCGTCGAGTGCCTGTTCCCCGTGCTCGGCGTCCGTCCCGAAGAACGACCACCACATCACGTAGACGACGGTCAGTCCGAGCAGTACCTGCGCGAAGAACTGGGCGTTCATCGTCTCCTCGGCGAGACCGGTTCCGACGCCGATGATCGACTCGCCGATGGCGATGATGAGAACGAGTCCGTGCCGCTCGCAGAAATGCCCGGTCCGTAGGACGAACCCCCGCGGTGTCGACAGGAACGGTGAGACACCGATGATCACCAGACCCGCGCCCCACCACAGGTAACTCGAGGTTCCGTGGGTGTAGCCGCCGATGACGACGCACACTGCCGCCGCCATGTTCGTCGGTGCGACCCGCGCGATCGCCGCGGACGCCGATTCTCCCCCGCTCACCCGGAACAGGACGGCGTGGATCACGGTGACGCCGAGGAACGCCCAGCCGAACACGGTGCCGTGTCCGTGCACGGCGTCGGGCGCCGCCATCGCCAGGGTGAAGAACCCGAACATTCCCGCGACCAGCACCGTCCTCCGCGCCGGCGTGGTGGGTGCGACCTCGTTGGTCAGCCACACGTAACCGGAGTACATCCACCACACGATCGAGAACAGGAGGGCGATCGTCCCGACCGACGTCCAGCTCGGGTCGTGCACGAACGCGTGCGTGAACTGGGTGATCGTGAAGACGAAGACCAGGTCGAAGAACAACTCGAGGGTAGACGCTCCACGCCCCTCGCTATCGGCGTCACTCATGGACCGGAATGCTACTCCGGCGTCCCGGTATACGGGGAGGAGATGCGGAAAGCATTCGAGCCCCTCAACCACAAGGGTTGAGGGGCTCGAATAAGTTGAGTTCGGCGGTGTCCTACTCTCCCACACTGACTAAAGTGCAGTACCATCGGCGCTGGAGGGCTTAGCTTCCGGGTTCGGAATGGGGCCGGGCGTTTCCCCTCCGCTATAGCCACCGAAACAATATGAAACTATCAACAACCACCACCAACCATGGTAGTGGTCGTGTGTTGTTTCAGAAGTAGATAGTGGATGCGAACACACTCAAAAACAAAGTGTGTGAGTGTTGTTAGTAAGTCCTCGGCCTATTAGTACCAGTCACCTGAACACATTACTATGCTTACAGTTCTGGCCTATCAACCCCATAGTCTGTAGGGGGCCTTACCCACCCGAAGGTGGTGAGAAACCTCATCTTGGAACAGGCTTCCCGCTTAGATGCTTTCAGCGGTTATCCCTTCCGAACGTAGCTAACCAGCAGTGCCCTTGGTAGGACAACTGGCACACCAGAGGTTCGTCCGTCCCGGTCCTCTCGTACTAGGGACAGGTTTCCTCAAGTTTCTAATCGCGCGCGGCGGATAGAGACCGAACTGTCTCACGACGTTCTAAACCCAGCTCGCGTGCCGCTTTAATGGGCGAACAGCCCAACCCTTGGGACCTACTCCAGCCCCAGGATGCGACGAGCCGACATCGAGGTGCCAAACCATCCCGTCGATATGGACTCTTGGGGAAGATCAGCCTGTTATCCCCGGGGTACCTTTTATCCGTTGAGCGACACCGCTTCCACTTGCCGGTGCCGGATCACTAGTCCCGACTTTCGTCCCTGCTCGACATGTACGTCTCACAGTCAAGCTCCCTTGTGCACTTACACTCAACACCTGATTGCCATCCAGGCTGAGGGAACCTTTGGGCGCCTCCGTTACACTTTAGGAGGCAACCGCCCCAGTTAAACTACCCACCAGGCACTGTCCCTGAACCCGATCAGGGTCCGAGGTTAGAAGCCCAATACGATCAGAGTGGTATTTCAACGACGACTCCACCAACACTAGCGTGCCAGCCTCACAGTCTCCCACCTATCCTACACAAACCGTACCGAACACCAATACCAAGCTATAGTGAAGGTCCCGGGGTCTTTTCGTCCTGCCGCGCGAAACGAGCATCTTTACTCGTACTGCAATTTCGCCGAGTCTGTGGTTGAGACAGCAGAGAAGTCGTTACGCCATTCGTGCAGGTCGGAACTTACCCGACAAGGAATTTCGCTACCTTAGGATGGTTATAGTTACCACCGCCGTTTACTGGGGCTTAAATTCTCAGCTTCGCCACCCAAAAGTGACTAACCGGTCCTCTTAACCTTCCAGCACCGGGCAGGCGTCAGTCCGTATACATCGTCTTACGACTTCGCACGGACCTGTGTTTTTAGTAAACAGTCGCTTCTCTCTGGTCTCTGCGACCACCACCAGCTCCCACCGCAAAGGCGTTCACCAGCCGTGGTCCCCCTTCTCCCGAAGTTACGGGGGCAATTTGCCGAGTTCCTTAACCACAGTTATCTCGATCGCCTTAGTATTCTCTACCTGACCACCTGTGTCGGTTTGGGGTACGGGCCATGTACCAACTCGCTAGAGGCTTTTCTCGGCAGCATAGGATCACTGAATTCACCCCAACGGGCTACGCATCACCTCTCAGGATTATGTGCGACACGGATTTGCCTATGTCACTCCCTACAGGCTTACACCAGTACAACCACTGACTGGCCCAGCTACCTTCCTGCGTCACCCCATCACTTGACTACTACACCCAAGGTCCCACGCAGCCACCACCAGAGCAATCCGAAGAAAGCAAAGACAGCTTTTGGATGGTTAGTACAGATGATTCGCCACTGGACGCGGATACACGGGTACGGGAATATCAACCCGTTGTCCATCGACTACGCCTGTCGGCCTCGCCTTAGGTCCCGACTCACCCTGGGCGGATTAACCTGGCCCAGGAACCCTTGGTCATTCGGCGGACAAGTTTCTCACTTGTCTTTCGCTACTCATGCCTGCATTCTCACTCCCACACCCTCCACACCTAGATCACTCCGGCGCTTCCACGGATGCAGGACGCTCCCCTACCCACCCACACCACTAGACCACAAAAGTGGCCGATGTACATGTGTGAGTGCCGCGGCTTCGGCGGTGTACTTGAGCCCCGCTACATTGTCGGCGCAGGATCACTTGACCAGTGAGCTATTACGCACTCTTTCAAGGGTGGCTGCTTCTAAGCCAACCTCCTGGTTGTCTTCGCGACCCCACATCCTTTTCCACTTAGTACACGCTTAGGGGCCTTAGCCGGCGATCTGGGCTGTTTCCCTCTCGACTACGAAGCTTATCCCCCGCAGTCTCACTGCCACGCTCTCACTTACCGGCATTCGGAGTTTGGCTGACGTCAGTAACCTTGTAGGGCCCATCGGCCATCCAGTAGCTCTACCTCCAGTAAGAAACACGCAACGCTGCACCTAAATGCATTTCGGGGAGAACCAGCTATCACGGAGTTTGATTGGCCTTTCACCCCTACCCACAACTCATCCCCTCCATTTTCAACTGAAGTGGGTTCGGGCCTCCACAAAGTCTTACCTCTGCTTCACCCTGGCCATGGGTAGATCACTCCGCTTCGGGTCTAGACCCAGCGACTTGGGGCGCCCTATTCAGACTCGCTTTCGCTACGGCTACCCCACACGGGTTAACCTTGCCACTGAGCACTAACTCGCAGGCTCATTCTTCAAAAGGCACGCCATCACCCCACCACCCAAAGATGGAAGGCTCTGACGGATTGTAAGCGTCCGGTTTCAGGTACTATTTCACTCCCCTCCCGGGGTACTTTTCACCTTTCCCTCACGGTACTAGTCCGCTATCGGTCACCAGAAAGTATTTAGGCTTACCGGGTGGTCCCGGCAGATTCACAGCAGATTCCACGAGCCCGCTGCTACTTGGGAAACACTACAACCAGACCGCGCGTTTTCAGTTACGGGACTCTCACCCACTACGGCAGACCATTCCAGGCCACTTCACCTAACACACGATTTTCTTACTGGCCGACACGCCGGCAGACGCACCAATAATGCTCCCACAACCCCACACGCACAACCCCTGCCGAGTATCACATACGCATGGTTTAGCCTCATCCGCTTTCGCTCGCCACTACTCACGGAATCACTATTGTTTTCTCTTCCTGTGGGTACTGAGATGTTTCACTTCCCCACGTTCCCTCCACACCCCCTATATATTCAAGGGTGGGTAACACGACATAACTCGTGCTGGGTTTCCCCATTCGGACACCCTCGGATCACAGCTCGTTTGACAACTCCCCGAGGACTATCGCGGCCTACCACGTCCTTCATCGGCTCCTGGTACCAAGGCATCCACCGAACGCCCTAAAACACTTACAACAACACCCACAAACACACCACCACCCCACCACAACAACCCCGAAAGGCCATCACAGCTTCGTGCGGCACGAATGTGGACATCACAAAAATCAACATACATTTTGAAATTGCAATACGACACCTATATTTCAAGATGCTCGCATCCACTATCCACTTCTCAAACAACACACACCCACCCACACCCAACACCACACGACGTGGCGGAATGTCAGCGAGCAGAGACAACAACCACCACCCACCCCCACAAGGGCAGGACAGCGCGTGTTCTCTCAGAACCCCGATAGTGTGCAAAAAGACAACAGCCAGTCACCCGACTGCAACCACCAGCAGAACACCGACTCTCGCGGCGCCCAACCATCACGGTGGGTTCTTGTGTTTCACCCTATGAACAAACACCAACCCCAGCTGCGTTCGAGTGGGCGTTGGGTGTTGTCTGCTCCTTAGAAAGGAGGTGATCCAGCCGCACCTTCCGGTACGGCTACCTTGTTACGACTTCGTCCCAATCGCCGATCCCACCTTCGACGGCTCCCTCCCACAAGGGGTTAGGCCACCGGCTTCGGGTGTTACCGACTTTCATGACGTGACGGGCGGTGTGTACAAGGCCCGGGAACGTATTCACCGCAGCGTTGCTGATCTGCGATTACTAGCGACTCCGACTTCATGGGGTCGAGTTGCAGACCCCAATCCGAACTGAGACGCGCTTTAAGGGATTCGCTCCACCTCACGGTCTCGCAGCCCTCTGTACGCGCCATTGTAGCATGTGTGAAGCCCTGGACATAAGGGGCATGATGACTTGACGTCATCCCCACCTTCCTCCGAGTTGACCCCGGCAGTCTCCTGCAAGTCCCCGGCATAACCCGCTGGCAATACAGGACAAGGGTTGCGCTCGTTGCGGGACTTAACCCAACATCTCACGACACGAGCTGACGACAGCCATGCACCACCTGTACACCAACCACAAGGGGGGCTATATCTCTATAGCTTTCTAGTGTATGTCAAACCCAGGTAAGGTTCTTCGCGTTGCATCGAATTAATCCACATGCTCCGCCGCTTGTGCGGGCCCCCGTCAATTCCTTTGAGTTTTAGCCTTGCGGCCGTACTCCCCAGGCGGGGTACTTAATGCGTTAGCTACGGCACGGAATCCGTGAAATGGACCCCACACCTAGTACCCACCGTTTACGGCGTGGACTACCAGGGTATCTAATCCTGTTCGCTCCCCACGCTTTCGCTCCTCAGCGTCAGTTACTACCCAGAGACCCGCCTTCGCCACCGGTGTTCCTCCTGATATCTGCGCATTTCACCGCTACACCAGGAATTCCAGTCTCCCCTGTAGTACTCAAGTCTGCCCGTATCGCCTGCACGCCTGCAATTGAGTTGCAGAATTTCACAGACGACGCGACAAACCGCCTACGAGCTCTTTACGCCCAGTAATTCCGGACAACGCTCGCACCCTACGTATTACCGCGGCTGCTGGCACGTAGTTGGCCGGTGCTTCTTCTCCAGGTACCGTCACTCGCGCTTCGTCCCTGGCGAAAGAGGTTTACAACCCGAAGGCCGTCATCCCTCACGCGGCGTCGCTGCATCAGGCTTGCGCCCATTGTGCAATATTCCCCACTGCTGCCTCCCGTAGGAGTCTGGGCCGTGTCTCAGTCCCAGTGTGGCCGATCACCCTCTCAGGTCGGCTACCCGTCGTCGCCTTGGTAGGCCATTACCCCACCAACAAACTGATAGGCCGCGGGCCCATCCCAAACCGCAAAAGCTTTCCACCATCCACCATGAAGTAGAAGGTCATATCCAGTATTAGACCCAGTTTCCCAGGCTTATCCCAGAGTTTGGGGCAGATCACCCACGTGTTACTCACCCGTTCGCCACTCGAGTACCCCCGAAAGGGCCTTTCCGTTCGACTTGCATGTGTTAAGCACGCCGCCAGCGTTCGTCCTGAGCCAGGATCAAACTCTCCAACAAAAAATACAGAAACACGACCCGAAGACCGCAATTTCAGCACAAGCCAGAAAGCACAACCTGACCAAATCCAAAAAACTGACAAGAATTCAATCAAAAAACATCATCGTCCACCAAGGAACCATGATCTGTCCATCAATCCTTCATGCCACAAACCAAAAATATGTGGCACAAGAACATCTATTTTACACACTATCGAGTTCTCAAAGAACACACACCCACCAGCACCGATCCCCACAAACAGGGACTGAACTCCAGTGAACTTTGTATTGTACGCCGACCGGCTCGCGGCCAACTCTTCCAGCCTAGCACCACTGCGATCTGCTCTGCAAATCGCGGTTTCGGTTGGAAGTTCGTCGTCTGCGGCGTGGCCGCTTCGGACTCGACATAAGTTACGCAGGTCCAGACCGAATGCCAAATCGGCTGGTCAGAGAGGTGACGAACAGGTGATGTCCGCGTGAACCTGTCCGTTCGGACGGGAAGTTCGGCCCACTCAGACAGTTACGCGGGTGCCCGAGGCGTTCCTAACGTCGAGGCATGACGACCGCAGCGCTCCCACGCCAGTTCACGACCGAGACCGTCAGCGACGGTCTGCTGGTTCCGATACTCAGCGCGATGGTGACCGCGGGCGAGCTCGATGGACGCGCGGGCTTCGAGGACGCCATGGTCCGGGCCATCGAGGGCTGCGCCGACGAACCGGCCGACGGGTGGCACGCGTTCTACGTGAACTCTCTCGCCGAGCTCGACTCCGGCGTCGCCCCGTTCACTCCCATCCATCGTCGTGCGTTGAGTCTGCTGCGCGGACATCGCGTGCTCGAGGTCGGATCCTGCTTCGGCCTGTTCGCACTGCACTGCGCGCGCACCGGTCTGGACGTGCACGCGTGCGATGTCTGTCCCGGCGCCGTCGAACGACTCGACGAGGCCGCCCGTCGACTCACGCTGCCCGTGTCGTCGCGAGTGGCGGACGCCTGTGCTCTCCCCTACCCCGACGGTTCGATGGACACCGTGACCCTGATCCACCTGCTCGAACACCTCGAGCCCGCAGCCGCGGCGACGGCCGTCGACGAGGCCGTGCGGGTGGCTGCACGACGCGTGGTGATCGCAGTGCCCTTCGAGGAGGCCCCGTCGGAGCACTTCGGGCATGTCCAGGCCCTCACCGAGGACGACCTGATCGGCTGGGCCCTTCCGTGGATTCGTCGCGGCGTGCGCGCGTCCGTGTTCGTCGACCACGGAGGCTGGCTGGTCCTCGACCGGGTCGGCGGATGAGGAGGGCGCACATTCACGGGCCGGATTGTCAGATCAGCCCGCGCTTGCTCGCCACATAGACGGCGTCGGTACGACGGCTCACCCCGAGTTTGCGGATCACATTGCGGATGTGGAACTTCACGGTCGACTCCGAGATGAACAACGCGGCGCCGATCTGACTGTTCGACTCCCCGCGCGACAGATGGCGGAGCACCTCGCGCTCGCGGTCGGTGAGCTCGGACGCCGGATCGTGCCCCGCCGCCATGGTCCGCAGCACGCTGGTCGCACTGCGGGGGTCGAACGCACTTCCGCCGGTGGCGACCGCTCGGACGGCTCGCACCAGCTCCGTCGTGTCGACGTCCTTGACCACGTAGCCACGGGCGCCTGCCCGCACGGCTCGAACCACGAGGTCGTCGTCGAGGAACGTGGTGAGGACAAGGGTGGCGACCTCCGGATGTCGTGCGGTCAATTCCCCGATCAGCCGGAGACCGTCGTAGTCGGCTCCGGTGGTCAGCTTCAGATCGACGACGACCACGTCCGGCCCGACGAGCGCCACCTCGGCCATCGCCGCGTCGAACGAACCGGCCTCCCCGACCACGGTGACGTCGTCCGATCTGTCCAACAGCGCGCGGAGTCCCTCGCGCAGCAGCGCGTGGTCGTCGACGAGGACCGTCCGGATGGGATGTGGTGTGGTCACGGCTGCTCCTCGACCGGTGCCGGCAGGACGACGGCGATGCGGATCCCGTGCAGCCGCGATCGTCTGATCGCGAACGACCCGCCGCATTCCCGAGCCCGCGAGGCCATGTTGAGCAGGCCGCGACTGCGGCCCGCCGCGATGTCACCGCGCCGGGCCGATGTCAGCACCGCCCGCAGCGCGGCCGGATCACCGGAACCGTCGTCGTCGACGGTGAGTCGCACTCGATCGTCGTCGTACACGAGGGTCACGGCCACGCGCGTGGGCTCGGCGTGGACGGCGGCGTTGAACAGCGACTCACCGGCGATCCGAAGGAGCGCGTGCTGGGCGTCGCCGGACAGATCGCGGACCCGGCCGCGCACGGCGACCTTCGCATCGACGTCCGGCGGCATGTGCAGCGCGCAGAGCTCGGCGAGGGTGTCCGCGATGCTCGACGACGGCTCCGGCGACTGGGTGAGTGTGAAGATCGCTCCGCGCAGGTGTTCCATGGCGTCGCGACTGAGCCGGACAGCCTTCTCGAGGTGGTCGGCCGCGGCGGGAGTGACCTCTCCGCGGCACAACTCCATCTGCAGGCCCGCCGAGAGGACGGTCTGGCCGACGGAGTCGTGCAGTTCCCGCGCGATGCGCGCCCGTTCCCCGCTGAGCAGGGCCGACCGTTGAACGGCCGACAGTTCGCGTTGGGTCTGCACGAGCTCGTCGTTGCGTTCGGCCAGTTCGGCCGCACGTCGCTGAGCCTGCAGGAACAGCGAGGAGTTGACCAACGCCACCGTCGCCTGTCCCGCCAAGATCTTCAGCACGGTCACATCCGCGGGGTCGACCGTCCGATCCGGGCGGGTCCACGCGGACAGCCCGCCGACGACGGCCCCGTCGAGCTCGACCGGAACGTGGACGTGGTGATCGTCGACGACCGGCGCGTGCAGGACCGTCACCTCCCCACGCAGCACGTCGTTGAGCCTGTTCAACACCGGATCGGGCAGGGCCGTGGGAGGCTCGGCGATCGTCACGCCTTCGAACGCGAACACCTCGCCCCGGGGGCCCGCGATGAGGTGCCGCGGCCCGGTCCCCGACAACTGCCCGTCGGCCAGCGCGAACAGCACCCACTCGGCGTCGAGATGCGTGCGCACCGTCTCGACGACGGCGACGACCAGGTTCTCCGGGCCCGCGGCGGTCTGCACCAGTGCCTTGGAGATCCCCTCGAGGGCGAGCATCACTCGGCTCAGCCGCGCTTCGCTGCCCCGGTACTGGGCGTAGTGCCCGCCCTTCACCGTCCGCAGCCCGACGAGAGATGCGAGGTCGGGATCGACGGGCGACGTCACAACGCCTGCCGGTACATGTCGGCGACGTCGTGGCCGTCGGGTCGGCGCGGGTTCGTGATCATGCACGAGTCGGCGAGGGCGTTCGCGGTGAGCAGGTCCAGATCGCCTTCGGCCACGCCGAGCCCGGCGAGTCCGTCGGGCAGCCCGACGCGGGTGCGAAGACGCGCCACGGCGTCGGCCAGCCGATCGGCGACGGTCCGCGCGTCGCCGCCGGTCGACAGCCCGACGGCGTCGGCGAGGCGGACGAAGTCGTCCGCGCAGACCACCGCGTTGTAGCGGATGACGTGCGGGAGCAGGACCGCGTTGATCGTTCCGTGCGGGGCGTCGCAGTGACCGCCTACCGGATGGCTCATCGCGTGTGCGGCGCCGAGGATCGCGTTGGTGAACGCCATGCCCGCCCGCAGCGACGCGAGCGACATCTCCTCGCCCGCGTCCGGATCGCTCGGATCGTCGACGAGGCGCTCGATGTTGGTCCAGACCCCGGTCAACGCCTCGACGGCGAGTGAATCGGTGAGTCGCCCGCGCGCGAGCGACACGTACGCCTCGATGCAGTGGGTCAGCGTGTCCATGCCCGCCTGCGCGGTCACCTCCGGCGGGGCCGTCGTCAGCATCGTCGGGTCGATCACGGTCACATTCGGCACCAGGGACCGCCCGATGATCGTGATCTTGGTGCGGCGTTCGGGGTCGTTGACGATGCAGAACTGCGACACGTCGGCTCCGCTGCCCGCGGTCGTCGGCACGACGACGACCGGCGGCAACGGTCGTCGTGCCTTGTCGATGCCCTCGTACTCGAGGATCAGCCCGCCGTTGGACGCCAGGACCGCGACGCCCTTCGCCGCATCGATCACCGATCCACCGCCGAGCGCGACGAGCCCGTCCGCACCGTGCGCCTGGTAGGCGGCGAAGCCGTCGGCGATCTCCTGCGCCCGCGGGTTCGGCGAGACGTCGAGGTGCGCGCCGGGCGTCAGCCCCTGACGTCGCAGGTCGGCGACCAGATCGCCGTACCAGCGAGTCCGCTCGATCGTGCGGTCGGAGACGATGAGCGGTCGGCGCACCCCGAGCCCGGCGACCGCCACCGCGGCCTCCACGAAGGCCCCACGCCCGAGGACGATCTCCGGCGTGTGGAACTTCGCCACCGCCGAGGGGCGCCGCCACCCGGCTCCGCCGACATCGCTCACCGGCCGTCCACCTCCCTGTGCTCGCCCGGTCACGACGCTACCGGCCCCGGCCGAGCGCGTCGGCGAGTTCGTCGCACCGCGTCACGATCTCCGCGCCGTCGCGGGCGCTGACGACACCCGCGCAGTGGCGCCGGTACTCGTCGAGCGCGCATCCCGTCTGCCCCCAGTAGCGCGACGGTTCCGGCGTGAGCCATGCGACGCGATGCGCGCGGCGGGCGATCTCGGCGAACAGGTCGACGCGAGGGTCGAACGCGTTGCTGCGCGCGTCGCCGACCACGAGAACGCCGGTCCGGCCGGAGACGAGCTCTCCGAAGGCCGCAAGCGTCTGAGACCAGACGGCCCCGTAGTCGCTGGATGCGGCGAGGTCGAGTCCATCGGTCGCCAGGACCGCGGCGAGCGCGGCGTCCGGCGACGCCGACCGGAGTGCGGGCGTCACGAGCACCGGGCGATCCACGAACGCGATCACCTCGCATCGGTCGCCGAGGCGGTGAAGGGTCTGCGCCAGCCGGAGGATGAACCCCGCGACGGGCCGCACCGACAGCGACACGTCGACCATCACCAGCATCCGCACCGGTCCGGGCACCGGCCGACGTCGCCAGAGTTCCGCGGGCACCCCGTCGGTCGCCACTGCCGACCTCATGGTTGCCCGCAGGTCGAGCCGCCCCCGGTCGGTGAGCCGCGGAACGCGGCGCGGCGCGCCCCGCATCCGCTGCACGAGGCGGTGACAGGCCCGATCGATGTCGGCCTGCTCCCTGTCGATCCCGGTCCTCGGGTCGCGGGCGTCCGCCGATCCCGATTCGGGCGCCGACTCCAGGCGATCGGCGAGCGCCTCGACGAACCGCTCCAGGGCGGCCCGAAGGGAGTCCCGCTGCCGCTGATCGAGTACGGCCTCATCGACACCGTCCGCGTCGTACGCGTTCCTGCCGTCGCCCGCCCCGAGCGCCCGCAGCAGACCGGCCGCGTCGTACTCCGACAGGGATCCGCTCGACACGCGCGCCCGGGTCGCGACGAGTTCGCCCGCGTCGGCGACGGCCGCGTGATCGACGTCGATCGTGTACGTCGCACCGCTGCCCACCGCCGACGACTCCGTCGCGACCTGCAGTTCCTGCGCGCCGGAGGCGACGGAGAAGTCGTCGTCCTCCCGGTGGGAGCTCTCGCCGGTCCGCTCCCTGGCGTCCGGATCGTCGATCATCAGCTCGCCGATCTCCGACGTGTGCTCGTCGGCCCCGATCATCCGGCCCGCCCCGACGAAATCGTCGTCCCAGTCCACGTCGTCGGGCAGGTCGTTCGCGACGCTGCGCATCACGGCCCGGCCCCGGCCGCGGTCGGGCTCCTCCAGCAGACCGAAGTACACGTCGAACGCCTCCTCGAAGAGGGGCCGTTCATGCGCGTACTTGACGCTCGCACCGCGCAGGGCGGAGCGGAGGCGATCGAGGTCGGACGCGCCGATCAGCGCCATCACCTGTCTGATCTCGATCACCTCCGCGGGCGATGCGGGAATCCCGAATCGCCGCAGAGCGCGTCCGAAGGCCACCGCCAGCCCGTCGAGCGCGAACCCGTGGAGCGCCGTGCTCATCGTCGGGCCCCGACCCCCACGCGCGACCGCGCCGCGCCGAACGCCGACGCCGTCGACGACCCGTCTGCGCGGGCCGGTGTGCTCGCCTGCCGATCGAGACCGCGTCGAGCCACGTCGAGGTCGGTTCCGAACTTCACGAGCAGCGACATCAGGGCGCCGTCGGCTCCGACGTCCACGCCGGACGGCCGCAGCAGCGCCGACGCCCGTGCCGCGTCGATCACCTCGGCGATCGACGGGCTCTTGCGCAGCGGCAACTCCCGCAGCCGTCGAGCGAGGTCGACGACGTCGGCGACGAGATCGGCAGGCACGTCGGGGGCGCGCACGGCGACGATCTGCTGTTCGCGCTCGGCGCTCGGGTACTCCACCTGGAAGTGCAGGCAGCGTCGTTTGAGGGCGGGCGACAGCTCCCTGGTGTCGTTGGACGTCAGGATCACCCACGGCTCCGACCGCGCGGTGAAGGTGCCCAGCTCAGGTACCGTCACCTGCCGCTCGGCGAGCACCTCGAGCATCATCGCCTCGATGGCCTCGTCGGTCCGATCGATCTCGTCGACCAGCAGAACCGTCGGCGACGGCGACAGGATGGCCGACAGCAGCGGCCGAGGAACCAGGAACTCCTCGGTGTAGACGCCGACGTCCGTCCGCGCGAGCGCCGCCGACGCCGCGGACAGCGTCTCGTGCGAGGCCAGTTCGTCGCTAATCCGGTCGCGGAGCATCTGGACGTGCAACAACTGGCGCGCGTAGTCCCACTCGTACAGTGCGCGCGAGTCGTCGAGCCCCTCGTAGCACTGGAGTCGGATCAGGTCCCGGCCGGAGGCCGCGGCGAGGGCCTTCGCGAGTTCGGTCTTGCCGACCCCGGCGGGCCCCTCCAGCAGGAGGGGCCGGCCGAGCAGCGTCGCCAAGTGCAGCACCACGGCGAGATCGGGCTGGACGAGGTAGCCCTGACCGGCGAGCGCGTCGGTCAGGTCGTCGACGGTGTCGAAGCCGCGGGCGGCGTCGTCCTCCATCGGCTCAGTAGCTTCCGGTCATCGCGTGCCGGATCATCGGCAACTGCGATTCCACCGTGCACTCGCGCGGATTGGCCGGTGTGCACCAGTCGCCCATCATGTGCTCGGAGATCGTCCGGACCATCTCCTCCGACGTGTCGACACGATCGCCGCGTCCCTCGTACAGCCCGGTGTTCATGCGGTTCTTCTGGTAGCTCTCGGGCCGGACGGCGCCGAAGTTGTCGGGGATGCCCAGGTCCTTCGACAGGCGGATCGCCGCATCGACGGCCGAGTCGGCCGCCTGCACCGTCGTCATGTTGCGGGTGTCGACACCGAGCAGCGGAGCCATCTCAGCGAAACGCTCGTACCGCGCGGGCAGGTTGTACTCCCACACGCGCGGAAGCGCGATCGCGTTGTTGAGCCCGTGATGCAGGTCGAAGTACGCGCTGACGGCGTGCGACATGGAGTGGATCTGGCCGAGACCGCCGGAGTTGAACGCCTGGGCCGCGATGTACTGGGCGTGCATCATGCCGGTGCGCGCCTCGAGGTTGTGCGGATCGTAGACGGCCGTCGGCAGATGCTTGGCGATCAGTTCGATCGAGTACTTGGCGTTGCCGAGCGACGGCGCGAAGTCGAGCCTGGACACCCACGGCTCGCTCGCATGCGCCAAGACGTCGAATCCGCAGTACGCGGTGAACTCCTGCGGGCACGAGTAGTAGAGCAGCGGATCGTCCATCGCCAGGTCGACGAGGCAGGTGTCGTCGAAGGCCACCCACTTGTGCGGGTTGTCCATGTCGGACGTGTCGGTGATGACGTACGCCCACGACGTCTCCGAACCGGTGCCTGCGGTCGTCGAGACCGCGATGTGCTTCGGATTCTCCTTGTTCGTGGCCTTCGCGAAGCCCTCGAACTCGTTGATGTTGCGGCCGTCGTGGGCGATCACCATGCGGGCGCCCTTCGCCGCATCGTGACTCGATCCGCCGCCGACGGAGATGATCCCGTCGCACTTCTCCGACTGATAGCGCGCGGCGGCGTCCATCGCGTTGGTGTCCTTGGGATTGGACTGCACCTCGTCGAAGAGCACCACGTCGACGCCCTGGTACTCGATCTTGCCGGTCAGCTCCTCGATGATGCCGGAGCCGCGGAGACCCGTCGTCATCAGCAGGACCCGCGTCATGCCGAGTTCCTTCGCCTCGACGCCGATCATGTCGTGCGCGCCGACTCCCAACTTGGCCTTGGGGAAGGGGTGGAACTCCTTGATCGGGAAGTCCCAGATCTGGTTGAGCTCGATTGCCATGTGCGATCAACTCCTGTGAAGGTGGACGAGCAGGTTCCTTCACAGCGTGGGCCGCGGGTCACGACCGCGACAAGGGTCCCTGACCTGGTGCGCGAGGAGTCGATCCGCGCGGTCAGGTGCGGGCCTGTCCGAACGGTCAGGAGGCGACGGGGACGTTCAGCCCTTCACCCGTTCGATGACGCCGCCGAGTCCACGCAGCTGATTCTCGAAGTCGGGGTATCCGCGGTCGATGTGCTCGATGTCGTGGACCTCGGTGACGCCGTCGGCGACCAGGCCCGCGAGGACGAGCCCGACGCCCGCCCTGATGTCGGACGACCACACCGGAGCGCTCGACAGCGCGTCGACACCCCGGATCACCGCGTGATGACCGTCGGTCCGCGCGTCGGCGCCGAGTCGCACGAGTTCTTCGACGAACCGGAACCTCGCCTCGAAGACGTTCTCGGTGACCACCGACAGCCCGTCGGACACGGTCGCGAGGCCGATCGCCATCGGCTGCAGATCGGTCGGGTATCCCGGGAACGGGAGCGTCGCCGTGTTGACCGCGACCGGGCGCTCCTCCTGCACCACGCGGAATCCGTCGTCGAACTTCTCGACACGGGCGCCCGCGTCCTCGAACTTCTTGAGCACGAGACGGAGGTGTTCGGGATCGACGCCGCGGACGGTGATGTCGCCGCGCGTCATGGCCGCCGCCGTCCCCCACGTTCCCGCGACGATCCGGTCACCCACCACGTGGTGGGTGGTGGGATGCAGTTCGTCGACGCCGGTGACGGTCAGCGTCGGGGTTCCGGCTCCGTCGATGACGGCCCCCATCTGCACGAGCATCTCGCAGAGGTCGACGATCTCCGGCTCACGGGCCGCGTTCTCGATCGTCGTCACACCGTCGGCGAGCACCGCGGCCATCAGGATGTTCTCGGTGGCTCCCACCGAGGGGAAGCCGAGTGCCACCTCAGCCCCGTGCAGGCTCTCCGCTTCCGCGACCACACAACCGTGCTCGATGGCGCTGTGCGCGCCGAGCGCGCGGAGTCCGGCCTGATGCATGTCGAGCGGACGCGAACCGATCGCATCGCCTCCCGGCAGGGCGACGACGGCGCGCTTGCATCGCGCCATCAGCGGGCCGAGCACGCACACGGACGCACGGAACTGCTTCACCGCGTCGAAGTCCGCGTGATACTCGGGCACCGCGGGCGAATCGATGACGACGGTGTCGCCGTCGATCTCTACGGTCGCGCCGAGTCCGCGCAGCACATCGGCCATCAACGGGACGTCGGCGATCTCCGGGGCGTTGGTCAGCACCGTCCGGCCCTCGGCGAGCAACGCCGCCGCCATCAGCTTCAGGACACTGTTCTTCGCGCCTCCGACGACGACTTCACCCACAAGACGTGCCCCACCGGTCACGAGATAGCGATCGCTCACCGGCACAGTCTATCGGCAGGGGCGTATGTTCCCTGTCATGGCAGTTCATCTCACACGCATCTACACCCGAACCGGCGACGACGGGACCACGGGCCTCTCCGACTTCTCTCGGGTCGCCAAGACCGACCTGCGGGTCGTCGCCTACGCCGACTGCGACGAGGCGAACGCGGCCATCGGACTCGCTCTCACCGTCGCGGGCGACGTGCCCGACGACATCGCGACGGTCCTGCGGACCGTGCAGAACGATCTCTTCGACGCCGGGGCCGACCTGTCGACGCCGATCGTCGACGATCCCGCGTATCCCCCGCTGCGCATCGAGGCGTCGTATGTGGACGCGCTGGAGAAGTGGTGCGACGAGTTCGGCGAGGAGCTCGCTCCCCTCGACTCGTTCATCCTGCCCGGCGGCACGCCCCTCTCGGCGTTCCTGCATCAGGCGCGGGTCACGGTGCGCAGGGCCGAGCGCTCGGCGTGGGCCGCCATCGACGGACATCCCGACGACACGTCGGTGCTCCCGGCCAAGTACCTCAACCGGCTGTCCGACCTGCTGTTCATCCTGGGCCGAGTCGCGAACGTCCGAGCAGGCGTCGGCGACGTCAAGTGGGTGCCCGGCGGCGACCGCGAGCGCTGACGTCTCAGGCCGCGGGGCGCCTGCGGGCGCGGCGCGGCGCGCGGGCCTCGATCCACGACTGGAAGGCCATGGCGAGATCAGGAGTCAGCGCGATCTCGTACATCCCGCCCTGCCCGCGGCGTCCGACGGTCAGTTCCACGACCACGACGTCGTCGTCCATGATCTCCACCTCGGTGCCGGACGGCCCGCGGCGTCCGGTCACCTCGATCCGCCGCCGGGACAGGCTCACCGTCGGTCCGGGGCGCAACGACGACAGTCGGTAATAGACGAGCGCGTCGTCGGTGTAGTGCGCCGCGCCGTGCCGCCAGCCCTCGTCCGCTTCCGCGGGGAGCTGACGCAGCAGCATCGGTGTGCCCGCGGCCCGGACGAGACGCAGCCG
Source organism: Gordonia spumicola (assembly GCF_009932475.1). Classification (GTDB taxonomy): domain Bacteria; phylum Actinomycetota; class Actinomycetes; order Mycobacteriales; family Mycobacteriaceae; genus Gordonia; species Gordonia spumicola. Next base: position 334,666 of record NZ_BJOV01000005.1, on the reverse strand, counting down.
GTAGGCGACGAGCGCCAGCACCGCGGCGCCCGCGAGCACGACCAGGCACAGAATCCACGACCACACCGGCATCGGCGCCTCCTTCTCGTCTCGCGTCACCATCGAAAATACGCGAAGAGCCGCCCTGCGGTGCAGGACGGCTCTTCGTCGTTGATCACATCATCGGTCGGGACCGATCAGCTCACGGCTTCCACCGCGCGGACGCGCGACTTCGCGGTGAGGTATTCCTCGCTGCCCTCGGCGGCCGACTCGAGCACGGCGCGCTCGGCGGCCACGTCGATGTCACCCGCGAACTGCGCGGACTCCGCGAGCACCGTGACGGTGGTCGCCGAGACCGAGAGGAATCCGCCCTGGACGGCCAGCGCCTTGCGGGCGCCGCTCGCCTCGGTCAGCACCACGGCGCCGCCTGCGGCCAGCTCGCCGAGCATCGGCTCGTGGTTGGCGAGGATGCCGATCTGTCCGACGGTGGTCTGTGCCGACACGAACGTCGCCTCTCCGGAGTAGAGAGCGGCGTCCGGCGCGACCACGTCGAGACGGAAAGTCTTGTCAGACATCGCGACCGACTACTTTCCGGCGATCTTCTCAGCGGCGGCGAGGACGTCGTCGAGTCCGCCGCAGCTGTTGAACGCCTGCTCCGGCAGGTGATCGAACTCGCCCTTGCACAGGCGGTCGAAGGCGTCGATGGTCTCGGCGAGCGGGACCACGGAACCGACCTGGCCGGTGAACTTCTCGGCGACGAGGAAGTTCTGGCCGAGGAACTTCTGGATACGACGCGCGCGGGCGACGGTGACCTTGTCCTCTTCCGACAGCTCGTCCATACCGAGGATGGCGATGATGTCCTGCAGTTCCTTGTACTTCTGCAGGATGCGCTTGACCTCGTTGGCGACGCGGAAGTGCTCGTCACCGACGATCGAGGCCTCCAGGATGCGCGAGGTCGACGTCAGCGGATCGACGGCCGGGTAGATGCCCAGCTGCGAGATCGGACGCGAGAGCTCGGTGGTCGCATCGAGGTGAGCGAACGTGGTCGCCGGCGCCGGGTCGGTGTAGTCGTCGGCGGGGACGTAGATCGCCTGCAGCGAGGTGATCGAGCGGCCCTTGGTCGACGTGATGCGCTCCTGGAGCTCACCCATCTCGTCGGCCAGCGTCGGCTGGTAGCCCACGGCCGACGGCATACGACCCAGCAGGGTCGAGACCTCGGAACCGGCCTGCGTGAAGCGGAAGATGTTGTCGATGAACAGCAGCACGTCCTGCTGCTGCACGTCGCGGAAGTACTCGGCCATCGTGAGGGCCGAGAGGGCGACGCGCATACGCGTCCCCGGCGGCTCGTCCATCTGGCCGAACACGAGGGCCGTGTCCTGGAGAACGCCCATCTCCTCCATCTCGAGGTGGAGGTCGGTGCCCTCACGGGTACGCTCACCGACGCCGGCGAACACCGAGGTGCCGGAGAACTCGCGAGCGATACGGGTGATCATCTCCTGGATGAGGACCGTCTTGCCGACGCCTGCGCCGCCGAACAGGCCGATCTTGCCGCCCTTGACGTACGGGGTCAGGAGGTCGATGACCTTGATGCCGGTCTCGAGGATCTCCGTCTTGCCCTCGAGCTGGTCGAAGGCCGGGGGCTTGCGGTGGATGCCCCACTGCTCGCCGTCGCGACCGGTGCCCGGTGCGTCCAGGCAGTCGCCCAGAGCGTTGAAGACGTGGCCCTTGACGACGTCGCCGACGGGAACCGAGATCGGCTTGCCGGTGTCGACGACTGCCGCGCCGCGGACCAGGCCGTCGGTGGGCTGCATCGAGACGGTGCGCACGACGTTGTCGCCGAGGTGCTGTGCGACCTCGAGCGTCAGCGTCTTGGCGACGGCCGGGAGGGTGACCTCCACGTGCAGTGCGTTGAACAGGTTGGGGATGGCGCCGCGCGGGAACTCGACGTCGACGACGGGGCCGATCACCCGGGCGACGCGACCCGCGGTTGCCGTAGCGGCGCCCGCGGTCGAGTCGGTGACTGCTGCAGTCATTGTTGTTTCACTTTCCTCGGTTGTCTTGTCGCGATCAGTTCGCCAGCGCCTCGACGCCGCCGACGATTTCGCTGATTTCCTGGGTGATCTGTGCCTGGCGAGCCGCGTTGGCCTGACGGGACAGGCTCTTCTCGAGCTCGTTCGCGTTGTCGGTGGCCGCCTTCATGGCGGTACGACGTGCCGCGTTCTCCGACGCCGCGGCGTCGAGGAGGGCCGCGAAGATGCGCGATGCGACGTACTTGGGCAGCAGCGCGTCCAGCAGGTCCTTCGCCTCCGGCTCGAACTCGACCTCGGCCGAGACGTGAGCGTTGCCGTTGTCGACGAGGATGTCGTCGCCCATCTGCAACTGCTCGGTCTCGAACTCGATGTCGATCGGCGCCATGCGGCGGACGACCGGCTTCTGCGTCAGCATCGACACGAAGCGCGTGTAGACCACGTGCAGCTCGTCGAAGCCCTCGATCTCGCCGCCCTGCGGCAGCGGAACGGTCTCGTCCGAACCCGCGAGGAACGCGTTCACCAGGTGGTGGACGGCGTCCGCGCTGTCGGCGAAAGCGGGCTGCTGCGAGAAGCCCGACCAGCTCGACGCGATCGGACGATCGCGGAAGGTGTAGTACCCGATGCCCTTGCGGCCCATCACGTACACGACCGGGGTCTTGCCCTCGCTGCGGAGCAGCGACAGCAGTTCTTCGGTCTCCTTGAGCACGTTCGAGTTGTAGCCGCCACACTGGCCGCTGTCGCTGGTCACGACCAGGACGGCGGCCCGCTTGGCCTCCTCGCGAGCGGTCAGCAGCGGGCTGTCGAGCGACGAGCTGGCGCTCGCCAGCGTCGTGACGACCCGGGTGATCTCCTCGGAGTAGGGACGCGCGGCAGCCACGCGAGCCTGTGCCTTGGTGATCCGCGAGGTCGCGATCAGCTCCTGCGCCTTCGTGATCTTCTTGGTCGACTGGATCGACCTGATCCGCGAGCGCAGCTCCCGAATGGTTGCCATGACTACTTCGTCTTCTTCGTCACTCGGATCGTCTCGGACTCGACGTCCTCAGCGGCCAGAGCGTCTGCCTCGGCCTCGACGACGCGCGAGCCGTCGGTGGCGATGAAGCCTGCCTTGAAGTTGTTCGTCGCGGTCGCGAGAGCGGCCTTGTCGTCACCCGACAGCTTCTTGCCGCCGTCGATGTTGGCGTAGACGCTCGACGCGGTGTGGTGCAGGTCGGCCAGGAGCTCCGACTCGAAGCGGCGGATGTCGGCGACCGGGACCGAGTCCATGAAGCCCTCGCCGCAGAGGTAGAGCGACACGATCTGGTCTTCGACGGCGACCGGGCTGTACTGGTCCTGCTTGAGCAGCTCCACCCAGCGGGCGCCGCGCTCGAGCTGAGCCTTCGACGCGGCGTCGAGGTCCGAGGCGAAGGCCGAGAAGGCCTCCAGCTCACGGAACTGAGCCAGTTCCAGACGCAGCGAGCCCGAGACGTCCTTGAGGCCCTTGGTCTGAGCGGCGCCACCGACACGCGACACCGAGATGCCGACGTTGATGGCCGGTCGGACGCCCTTGTTGAAGAGGTCCGACTCGAGGAACACCTGGCCGTCGGTGATCGAGATGACGTTGGTCGGGATGAACGCCGAGACGTCGTTGGCCTTGGTCTCGATGATCGGCAGTGCGGTCATCGAGCCGCCGCCGAGTGCGTCGGACAGCTTGGCCGAGCGCTCCAGGAGACGCGAGTGCAGGTAGAAGACGTCACCCGGGTACGCCTCGCGGCCCGGCGGGCGACGCAGCAGCAGCGAGATGGCGCGGTAGGCCTCGGCCTGCTTCGACAGATCGTCGAACACGATGAGGACGTGCTTGCCCTGGTACATCCAGTGCTGGCCGAGTGCCGAACCGGTGTACGGCGCCAGCCACTTGAAGCCTGCGGAGTCGGAAGCGGGAGCCGCGACGATGGTGGTGTACTCCATCGCGCCGGCCTCTTCGAGGGCGGCCTTGACGCCCGCGATGGTCGAACCCTTCTGGCCGATCGCGACGTAGATGCAGCGGACCTGCTTCTCCGGGTCGCCGGTCGCCCAGTTGTCCTTCTGGTTCAGGATGGCGTCGATGCAGACGGCGGTCTTGCCGGTCTTGCGGTCGCCGATGATCAGCTGACGCTGTCCGCGGCCGATGGCGGTCATGGCGTCGATGGCCTTGATGCCGGTGGCGAGGGACTCCTCGACGGGCTGACGCTCGAGGACCGAGGCGGCCTGGAGTTCGAGGACGCGGTCGCCCTCGGCCTCGATGGCGCCGAGGCCGTCGATCGGTGCGCCCAGCGGGTCGATGACACGGCCGAGGAACTTGTCGCCGACCGGGACCGAGAGCACGTTGCCGGTGCGCTTGACTTCCTGGCCTTCTTCGATGTTCTGCGAGTCACCGAGGATGACGGCGCCGACCTCGTCGAGATCGAGGTTCAGAGCCACACCGCGGATGCCGCCCTCGAACTCGAGGAGCTCGTTGGCCATGGCACCGGGCAGGCCCGCGACGTGAGCGATGCCGTCACCGGTGTCGGTGACAGTGCCCACCTCTTCGCGAGTGGCCTGGCCGCCCACTTCCTGGGTGTAACTTGCGATCGCGCTCCGAATTTCATCGGAGGAGATGGTCAACTCCGCCATTTTCCTGCTTCTCCTGGCTGTTGTTAAAAGTGGTCTGGGAATCGTGTGGTTACCGCAAGCCGCTGCGCAGCGTTGCGATCTTGCCGGAGATGCTGCCGTCGATGCGCTCGTCGCCCACGCGGACGACGACCCCACCGAGGAGTTCCGGATCGATGTCGACGTGCAGGGTGACCGGCGCGTCGTAGATGGCGGCGAGCTTCGCCGACAGCGCGGTGCGCTGATCTGCAGAGAGCTCCCCTGCACTGGTCACGTAGGCGACCTTGCGGCCGTTGCTCGCGGCGGCGAGCTGCGAGAGCTCGTCGATCGCGTCACCCGGCTGGACATCGGTACGGCCGACGCCGTAACCCGCCAGCTTCTCGGTGACCGTGTCGACCTTGCCGTCGATCAGCTTGCGAAGCAGGCCGAAGCGATCGGCGGCGCTGCGAGTGCGATCGGACAGAGCCTGTTCGAGGGTGTTGTCGCCCTTGACGATCCGTGCGAGGCGGAAGAGCTCCTCCTCGACGGTGTCGATGCGACCGGTCTCCTTGGCGGCGAACAGCAGAGCCTCGATACCGAGGGACTGGAGTGCGCGGTGCAGGTCGGCGTCGCTCGACCAGTTTCGGGCCGCCGCCGACGAGACGACTGCGCGCGTGGTGTCGGACACCTTGCCGGTCAGCACGGTGTCGGCGATCTTCGCGCGCTCGTCTGCAGCGGTGGCCGAATCGGCCAGCGCGGTGCGCAGCGAGCGATTGTCATTGACGGTCTCGGCGACCGACAGCAGTTCGTCGCCGACGGTCACCGCATCGGTGCCCGGCGCGGACGAACCGCGCAATGCGGTCTCCAGCTCGACGCGAGCCCCTTCGAGGGCTTCACGGCTAGACGCTGCGTACATCTATCTGCATTCCTTCTTCTCCGCTGGGCGAGGAGTCAGTGGGTGCGAGGGGCATGTCGATGCCCGCTCGCCGTCCCACATTCCTCACCGTCGCTGCCTGGATTACTTGGCGCTTGCCGCGTCGTCGAGCTCGGCGAGGAACCGGTCAACGGTTCCGGCCTGCTTGACGTCGTCCTGCAACGAAGCCCCGACGAGCTTCTCGGCCAGGTCGACCGACATCTTTCCGAGGTCGCCGCGCAGTTCGGAGACGACCTGCTGACGCTGCGCGTCGAGCTGGGTGTGTCCGTTGGCGATGATCCGCTCGCTTTCGGCGGTCGCCTGAGCCTTCAGATCCGCGATGATCTGGGTGCCCTGGTTGCGGGCTTCCTCGCGGATTCCGGCTGCCTCTTCACGAGCGCCTGCGAGCTGCTCGCGGTACGCCTTCAGCGACGCGGCGGCTTCGGCCTGTGCGGCTTCGGCGCGCTCGATGCCGCCTTCGATGGCCTCACGGCGCTGTTCGAGGACCTGCTTGTACTTCGGGATCACGAACTTCCAGAAGACGAACAGAACGACGGCGAAGGCGACCAGCGACCAGGTGATGTCGTACCACTGCGGCAGCAGCGGATTCGGCGGCTGATGTTCGCCGCCCTCCTCTGGCGTTGCTTCCGCCAGAATCATCAGTTCGTTGATCATGTGGTGTCGTCCTAGATCAGAAGATGAAGCCGGCGACGATACCGATCAGCGCCAGTGCCTCAGAGAGTGCGATACCGAGGAACATCGTGGTGCGGATCTGGCCGGCCAGCTCGGGCTGACGGGCGATGCCCTCGATGGCCTTGCCAGCGACGATGCCGACACCGATACCGGGGCCGATGGCTGCGAGGCCGTAGCCGATCGCGCCGAAGCCCTTGCCCGTGATGGTTCCGTCCTCAGCGAGAGTCTGGGCGATGATGCTCATCTTGCGGTTCCCTTTCGTGGTGGCTCCTCGCCCGGGCGGGCGAGTGAGTCAGTTCGTGCGAGCCGGTCACGTCGACCGGTCTCGGGTCTTTCGGTTGGTCTGTGCGGCTCGCGGGTCAGTGCGAGTCGGCGTGGTACGACTGGTCGATGTAGACGGCCGTGAGCAGGGCGAAGATGTACGCCTGCAGGCCGATGACCAGCAGCTCGAAGAAGGTGAAGCCGATACCCGCGACGATTCCGCCGACGCCCGCGAGGCTCCACAGTCCGCCCTTGGTCACGACGAAGAACTGCGTTGCCGAGAAGAACAGCACCAACATGATGTGCCCTGCGAGCATGTTGGCGAGGAGTCGCACGGTGAGCGTGAACGGCCGGAGGATGAACGTCGAGACGAACTCGATCGGCACGAGCAGGAAGTGCACCGGCAGCGGGACGCCGGGAAGGACGATCGACGACTTGATGAAGCCGAAGAACCCGTACTTGGAGATGCCGACCCAGCAGTACGTGATGTAGGCGACCAGGGCCATCACCAGCGGCATGCCGATGCGCGCGTTCGTGGAGATGTTCAGGAACGGGACGATCGACGTCAGGTTCAGGAAGATCGTCGCGAAGAAGATCGACGCGATGATCGCGAGGAACTTGCGACCGAGCTCCTTGCCGAGGATCTCCTCAGCGATCTGCACGCGAACGAAGTCGAGCATGCTCTCGGCGACGTTCTGTGCGCCGGTCGGGACCAGCTTGGGGCTGCGCATCGCGATCAGGAAACCGATCGCGACCACGGACGCCACGATGAGGCGGATGAGCATGAGGCGGTCCATGCCCCACCACTCGGGGTTGGGCTGGGACCCGCCGAACAACATCACGGGATAGAAATCCCACAGTGTCGGCGCGTGGAATTCGTCTCCAGCTGCGAGGATGGCGCTCAGCGTTCTCTCCCGTTCTCGGGCCCACCGACCTCACGGTCTGCGGGGGTCCTACTGTCATGTGGCGATTCGGACATCACTCAATGGCGCACGTCACCTGAATCTGCCTGCGTGCAGCAGATTAGCAAGTCTTGACCATCGGCGGCGAATCCTGGACGAGCTGCGGGGCAGCTCACCGTCCTACTATCGATTGTAGTAGCTGGTCAGGGTAGGCACAGTGAGGGTGATCACACCCTACCCGCCGGTAGTGCCGTCCGCGTCGGTGTACGTCTGCCGGGTCGACATCACGCCGTACAGCTCGGCGCCGAGGACCGCGATGATCGCGCCGATCAGGGTCGTGGCGAGGGCGCCCTTGTGATAGAAGTCCATGTCTTTGATGAGCGCGGTCACGGCGATAGCGGCGACGACCTTGACCAGGTACGACCCCATCAGGGCGCCCATGACGACCGACGGCGGCGCGGTGCGGGTCAACAGGATCGTGATCACGGTGATCAGGATGAAGGCTCCGCCGATTCCGGCTCCGATGAGGACTCCCCACAGTCCCGGCGTCCCCTTCCAGGGCCAGAAGATCAGGAGGCCCGCCACCAGCAGGACACCGAGTCCCCGGACTCCGTACTTGAGCCCGTTCCACAGCGGTGCGGCCGGATCGTCCCACTCATGCTTGACGGCGGGCTCGTCCGCGGGGGATTCGTCGGCGGGCGGGTTCTCATCATTCACAGACACGCCGACCAGGCTAGCGAGGTCGGGGCTTATCTCGCGAACCGGCGATGCAGACGCGGGGCGAACGTGGCGATCAACGCCACGAGCACGCCGACGCCGAAGACGGGCATCACCACTGCGGGTGGGACCAGCGTCGACGCCGCGACGGCGAACGCCAGCAGCCCGACCCACAGGTAGATGACCAGCGCGACTCGACGCTGCGTGTGGCCGATCTCGAGGAGACGGTGATGCAGGTGCATCTTGTCCGGCGTGTAGAAGCCGACGCCCGAGCGGGTGCGTCGGATCACGGCCATGACCATGTCCAGGAGAGGGATGAACATCACCGCCGCGACCAGGATCAACGGCGACAGCAGCGTGAACATGTCGGCCGGACCGTAAGCGCTGCGGGCCACGCGACCCGATGCGCTCGTCGACGCCGCGCCGAGCATGAGCCCGATGAGCATGGCGCCCGAGTCGCCCATGAAGATGCGCGCGGGCGAGAAGTTGTGGGGCAGGAAGCCGAGGCACGCGCCCGCCAACGCCGTCGTGATGAGGGCGGGCGGGTAGTAGCTCACGTCGCCGCCCTGATCGTGGAGCAGACCGAGGGAGAACAGGCAGATGGCGGCGGCGGCGATCAAGCCGAGCCCGGCGGCCAGACCGTCGAGCCCGTCGATGAAGTTCATCGCGTTGATCGTGGTCACCGTGATCGCGACCGTCAGCAGTCCGGCCTGCAGCGGATCGAGGACCACGGTGCCGATGTCGCCGAACGGCACGTACAGCAGATACCAGCTGACGCCCATGATCACCAGGACGCCCGCCGCGGTGAGCTGGCCGACGAACTTGGTGAGGGCGTCGAGCCCCCAGCGGTCGTCGATGACGCCGACGAGCACGATCACCAGACCGGCGGTTATCACCGCGAGCATGTCGTGCGTGTAGGCGAAACCCCTGTTCAAGGCGGGTAGCTGGGCCGCGAGACCGATGGCGCAGACCACGCCGAAGTACATGCCGACGCCGCCGAGACGCGGCGTGGGGATCACGTGCACGTCGCGCTCACGGGGCACGGCGACCGCGCCTGCCTTCACCGCGAACACGCGAACCAACGACGTCAACAGGTAGGTGACACCCGCCGCGGTGAGTCCGACGAGAGCGAGCTCGCGGAGCGGGACGCCCGCTCCCCCGGTGCTCGACTCGAGTGCGAGCAGATTCACTCGGGGTCTCCGAGACCGGTGACGGCGGACGCGACGCCCGCGTGCACCGCGGCGTCGTCGCTCGACATCGCGGTGATCATCAGGTCGGCGATGGAGGCCGCGTCGGCCGGAACCACTCCCCCGGCGACGACTGCCGCGGTCCCGTACCGGATGGCCGACCCCTCGGCGACCGCGGCGCGGTCGAACGGGGTGATCGCCTTGTCGACGACGATCCCGGACGCGGCCAGCCTGCGGGCGGCCTCCCGCCCGGTGACGCCGAGCGGTGTCACGTCGACGATGCCGATGTGAGTGTCCGTGCCGCCGCTGACCACGGGCAGGCCGCGGTCGGCGAAGTTCCGCGCCAGGTCGGACGCCAGGTCGGCGACGTCGCGGGCGTAGGAACGGTAGGCCTCGGTTCCCGACTCGGCGAATGCGACGGCCTTGGCGGCGATCGAGTGCATCGCGGGCGCACCCTGCAGGAACGGGTACACGGCGCGGGACAGCGCCTCGGCGTGTTCGCCGCGGGCGAGCAGCAGTCCGCCGCGCGGACCGCGCATCACCTTGTTGGTCGCGACGGACACGACGTCCGCGTACGGCACGGGCGAGTCGACGACGCCGCCGACCGCGAGCCCCATCACGTGGGCTCCGTCCACCCACAGCACGCAGCCCGCCTCGTCGGCGATCATGCGCATAGCGGCGTAGTCCCAGGTCCGCGAGTACGCGGTACCGCCGGCCAGGAGGATGCGGGGACGGTGGATCAACGCCATGTCGCGGATCCGGTCGTAGTCGACCTGCTCGGTGTCCTGGCGGACCTCGTAGTTGACGACGCTGAACCAGCGGCCGGACAGGTTGGCCCGCGACCCGTGCGACTGGTGACCGCCGTGGCGCAGGCTCAACGACATCACCTGGTCTCCGGGCTGCGCGAACGCCGCGTACACCGCGAAGTTGGCGAGCGCCCACGACAACGGCTGCACGTTGACGTAGTCGGCGCCGAACAACGACTGCGCGCGGTCGACGGCGAGGTTCTCCACCTCGTCGACCACCTCCGACCCGCCGTGATAGCGGTGCCCCGGGTAGCCCTCCGCGTACTTGTCCGCCAGTACCGAGCCCATCGCGGCGCGGACCGCGGGCGTCGCGATCGTCTCGGCCGCCAACAGCTGAAGCGAACCGGCGCGGCGCGCGGCCTCGCGGTCGATGAGGTCCCTGATCTGCGGGTCCACGGCGTCCAGCGGCCCGGTCATGGACGAGCCCGCAGTTCGTCCGCGTCCATGTCGAGCACCTCGCCGATCTCCTCCGCCGAGATCGCGCCCTCGCGGAGGATCCGCGGGACCACACCGCTCAGGTCGACGATCGTCGACGCCACGGCCTTCTCCGCGGGGCCGCCGTCGAGGTACACCGAGACGAGGTCGCCGAGCATGTCCTGCGCGGCTCCGACGGTCGTCGCGGGCGGTTGACCCGACACGTTCGCACTCGACACGGCCATCGGGCCGACCTCGCGGAGGAGTTCGATCGCCACCGGGTGCAGCGGCATGCGGATCATGACGGTCGCATCGGTGTCGCCGAGGTCCCACGCGAGTGATGGGGCCTGTTCGACGACGAGGCTGAGGCCGCCGGGCCAGAACGACTGGACGAGTTCCCGCGCCTGCGGCGAGACGGAACGCACCAGGCCGTCGACGGTCTGCCACGATCCGACGAGGACCGGGACCGGCATGTCGCGTCCGCGGTTCTTGGCCGCCAGCAGAGACGAGACGGCCTCGCTGTCGAACGCGTCGCAGCCGATGCCGTACAGGGTGTCGGTCGGCAGGACCACGAGGCGGCCGCCGCGCGCTGCCCCGACCGCGGCCGTCAGGCCTGCGGAACGCTCGGACGGGTCACTGCAATCGAAGACGACACTCACCGTTCCATCCTTGCACGGTCGGCGACGACGCCGGGCTCGCCCCGGCGGAAGGCGGTCACGAAACGGGGGCGGCCCGCGAGATCCGTGTGGGGTTCGACACGATCGAATCGCCCGTCGGCCCGCAAGGCGGTCACGACGGCGTCGGACGTCTCGTCGTCGTGCTCCACCGCGAAGGCTCCCCCGCCGACGAGCGCGTCGGCGACGATCGGGATCATCGCGCCGATCACGTCCATGCCGTCCTCGCCCGAGAACACGGCGTCGTACGGGTCGTGTGCGACCTCGGGCGACACCGGCGATGCGGCGGGAACGTAGGGCGGATTGGACACGATCACGTCGCACGCGCCGAGTTCGCGGGCCATCGCGGCCGCGTCGGTGACGTCGGCGAGCACGGCGTGGACTCCCCGCCCGGTCGCGGCGATGTTGCGCGTCAGATACTCGAACGCCTCCGGCGACCGTTCGACGGCGGTGACGTGCGCCGTCGGAGCATGGCGAGCCACGCCGAGCGCGAGTGCACCGCTGCCCGAGCAGAGATCGGCCACGCGGACCGCACGCCCGGCCGCGACGCCCACGGCCCACGCGACGATCAGCTCCGTCTCCGGGCGCGGCACGAACACCCCGGGGCCCACCGCGAGGTCGAGCCCGGCGAAGTAGGCGTGGCCGGTGATGTGCTGCAGCGGTTCCCGCGCCGCACGACGGTCCAGCGCGGCGTCGTACCGCTCGCGGGCCGCTCCGTCGACGTCGTCGACCAGCAGCAGCCGTCCGGGCTCGACGTCGAGCACGTGTGCGAGGAGTTCCGCGGCGTCGTGTGCGGCCGACTCCACGCCCGCCGCGGCGAGTACCGCCGCTCCCGCGCGTCGGAGGGCGTCTGCCGAGGTCACTGCTGCAGTCGGGCCTGCTTGTCGGCGTCGACGAGCGCCCCGATCAGCCCGTCCATCTCACCGTTCAGCACGGCGTCGAGGTTGTTGGCCTTGTATCCGATGCGGTGATCGGTGATCCGATTCTCCGGCCAGTTGTAGGTCCGGATCCGCTCGGAGCGGTCGACGGTGCGGATCTGCGCCGCACGACCGGCGGACGCCTCCGCCGCGGCCTCCTCTTCGGCCAGCGCCTGCAGGCGGGCGGCGAGGACCTGCATGGCGCGCGCCTTGTTCTGCAGCTGCGAACGCTCGTTCTGGCAGGTCACGACCACACCGGTCGGCAGATGTGTCAGGCGGACCGCCGAGTCGGTGGTGTTGACGCCCTGACCGCCCTTGCCCGAGCTGCGGTACACGTCCACGCGCAGGTCCGACTCGTCGATCTGGACCTCCGCGACCTCGTCGGGTTCCGGGTAGATCAGCACGCCCGCGGCGGACGTGTGGATGCGGCCCTGCGACTCGGTGACGGGCACACGTTGTACCCGGTGGACGCCGCCCTCGAACTTCAGCTTCGACCACACGCCGTCGCGCACGGACTCGCGGGCCTTGATCGACAGCGTCGCGTCTTTGTAACCGCCGAGGTCGGATTCGGTGACGCCGAGCACCAGTGCCTTCCAGCCCTGCCGCTCGCAGTACTTCAGGTACATGCGGACCAGGTCGGACGCGAACAGCGCCGACTCCTCACCGCCCGCGCCCGACTTCACTTCGAGGACCACGTCGTCACCGTCGTGCGGGTCGCGGGGGGCGAGCAGATCGGTGAGCTGCGCGTCGAGTTCGGCCTCGCTCTCCTCGAGCGCCGGGATCTCCTCGGCGAAGGCCGCATCCATCTCGGCGAGCTCGCGGGCGGCGGCGAGGTCGTCGCGCACCGATGTCAGCTTCGTGTAGGTCGCCATGACGGGGGCGAGTTCGGCGAACCGCTTTCCGACGCGTCGCGCGTTGGCCGGATCGTCGTGCAACGCCGGATCGGACAGCTGCTGTTCGAGGCCAGCGTGCTCGGCGAGGATGTCGTCGATAGCGGACGGTCCCTGCGTGCTCACCTGTGGATCACTCCCTCGTCGAACGAATGTGTATCGGAAACGACAACGACGCCCGACTCCGAGACCGTGTCGATCTCGTAGTCGGGCGTCGTGAGCGTGCTACTTGACGCGCTTGCCGTAACGCTTCTCGAAGCGTGCGACGCGGCCGCCCGTGTCGAGGATCTTCTGCTTGCCCGTGTAGAACGGGTGGCACTGCGAGCAGACTTCCACGGTGATGTGGCCGCCCTTGGCGGTGCTGCGCGTGGTGAACTCGGCACCGCAACCGCAGTTGACGGTGGTCACCTCGTAGCCGGGGTGGATTCCCTGCTTCATTTCGTCCCTTTCGAAGGTGGTCGCCGGGTCACCGGGCTGATGCCGCGGTGTGAACCGGAACCGGACTGACCGAACGATTATTCCACAGGGTCCACGCTCCCGACGAATCCCATCGCCCGCCGACCTGTTTGGGTGGCCTAATCTGGAGACATGACAGATGGCACAACTCCGCGAGCCGCGAAGCGTCCCCGCTGGTCACGACGGAATCCGTTCCCCGCGACGGTCGTCGAGAACACGCTGCTGACGGCGCCGGAGAGCTCCAAGGAGGTCCGGCACCTGGTGCTCGACATCGCCGGATCCGGTCTGGACTACCTGCCGGGCGACGCCGTCAACGTGACGCCGGCCAACGAACCCGCGCTGGTCGCGGCGATCGTCGAACGCCTCGGCGTGCCCGCCGACACCGTGATCACCGACCGGAAGGGCGATCGGACGCTCGCACAGGCGTTGACCCACGGATTCGAGATCACGTCGGTGTCGCCGTACCTGCTCGATCACCTCGCGAACGCCCGCGGCCACGCCGAAGTGGCCGCGCTCCTCGCGGGCGACCGGGCTCGGCTCGACGCGTGGGCCCGCGGACGCGACGTCCTCGACCTGCTGAATCTCGACGCCGAGTGGTTCCCCACCCCGGAGGCGCTGCTCGCCGAGCTGAAGCCGCTCACCGCACGGACCTACTCCATCTCGTCGTCGCCGACGGTGCACGAGGGCGCCATCCACCTGACGCCCGCGACGGTCCGCCACTTCGCCACCGACGAGTGGGGCGACGGCCGCGACCGCGGCGGAGCGGCGTCGACGTACCTCGCCGACCGCGTACAGCCCGGCGACACCGTCGGCATCTACCTGACGCCCAACAAGTCGTTCCGCCTCCCCGAACCCGACACGGACATCATCATGATCGGGCCGGGCACTGGCATCGCCCCGTTCCGAGCGTTCGTCCACGAGCGCGCGAACGACGACGGATCGGGTCGCAACTGGCTGTTCCACGGCGCCCGCGACCGCGACCAGGACTTCCTCTACCGCGACGAGATCGTCCAGATGCACCACGACGGCAGTCTCGACCGGCTCGACGTCGCGTTCTCCCGCGAACAGGAGGACAAGGTGTACGTCCAGCACCTGATGGACGGCCACGGCGAGGACATCTACACGTGGCTTCGAGACGGCGCCGTGCTCTACGTCTGCGGCGACGCCGACCGCATGGCGGCCGACGTCGAGAACGCCCTGGCCTCGATCATCGCCGAACACGGCGAGGTGGACGACGCCGACGCCCGCGCCGAACTCGAACGCCTCCGCTCCGAGGGCCGCTACCTCCGCGACGTCTACTGATACGTCACTGCATGCCGCAAACGTCACTCCACGGCTTGGTTCATCCGCTGCCCGTATGTGACGAATCCTCCATCTCGCAAGGTCAGACGATGCCCAGTGCACGGAGGCGCGCGGTTACGCGCGCGACCATGCGTTTGGCTTCCAGGTCGGACCAGTCCCAGCGAACGACGCTCACACCGAGGTCCTCCAGCCTGGCCTGCCGCGTCTTCTCTCGTCGTACGGCGTCCAAAGCTGTATCCGCACCGTCGAGATAGTCGACGTACTTGCCGTATCCGTCGAACTCTCCCGCCAGCCGCCCGTCCCAATCGAAGTCTGATCGCCCGATGATCCGGCCCTGATCGTCGAAGAAGCGATGCTGCAGACGCGGAGCCGTAAGACCCGCCTCGATCATCTGCGCGCGACTCCACGACTCCCCCGGATTGGCCGACGCGGAACTGGCGAATGGCAAGGCCGCCCGCGCCACACCGACTCCCGGCCGAGGCGTAGACAACAGTGCCTCCATTCGCCGCCTCGACGCGCCCGCTCGTAGCGCCGAGTCGAAGACGGTGAGCGCTCCGGCGAAACCCTGGAGCGTCGAGCACGCCGTGTCGACAGCCGTCTGCTCGATTGATGTGACGAGCAGACCACCGATGACGGTGAGGTGTTCCTCGGACACTCCCCCGCAGCGGGCAGCGAGGTTGATTCCCCGGAGACGAGTCTCGAATGCGACATGCACTTTGTCCCACACCGCTTTCAGCAGCGGCAGGCCGTGGATCGCGGCAGCGGTCTCGTCCACGAACACCACACCGGGATGCTTCCCTGCAACCGCGCGCGCCCGTAGGACGTGCAGTTCACGCGGAGTACGTGCGGCCGCCGGGACAAGGACACCGGGGTCGATCCGTTCCAGAAGGCCCGCGTCCACCGCCCGCGACAACTGCGCAGGTGAACACCCCAGAGCGAGTGCGCGTCGACGCAGAATGAGACCGTGATCGTCCGCCGGAAACTGTTCGAGGTTCATACCCATTGGACGCACGGAACCTCGCTTCGGTTCACTCCGGATTCCACAGGCTTGCAGAAAGCCCAAAAAGTCACGCCCTGCCCGCGAATGAATGCGGACAGGGCGTGACTTTTGCGGCTTGCGACTAGTCGTCGGAGGCGACGGGCGCGTTCTTGCTGACCTGCATGAGGAACTCGACGTTGCTGCGAGTCTTCTTCAGCTGGCTGACGAGGAGATCGATCGCGGCCTGCGAGTCGAGGCCGGACAGGAGACGACGCAGCTTGTGGACGATCGCGAACTCGTCGGGCGAGAGCAGCAATTCGTCCTTGCGGGTGCTCGACAGGTTCACGTCGACCGCCGGGAAGACGCGACGCTCGGAGATCTTGCGATCGAGCTTCAGCTCGGCGTTGCCGGTGCCCTTGAACTCCTCGAAGATCACCGTGTCACCGGTCGAACCGGTCTCGACCAGCGCCGACGCGATGATCGTCAACGAACCGCCGTTCTCGATGTTGCGGGCCGCTCCGAGGAAGCGCTTCGGCGGGTACAGGGCCGTCGAGTCGACACCGCCGGACAGGATGCGGCCCGACGCAGGCGAGGCGTTGTTGTACGCGCGGCCGAGGCGGGTGATCGAGTCGAGCAGGACGACGACGTCCATGCCGCCTTCGACGAGACGCTTCGCCCGCTCGATCGCGAGTTCGGCGACGCTGGTGTGATCCGACGGCGGACGGTCGAACGTCGACGCGATGACCTCGCCGTTCACCGAACGGGTCATGTCGGTGACCTCTTCGGGACGCTCGTCGACGAGCACGACCATCAGATGGCATTCCGGGTTGTTGATGGAGATCGCGTTCGCGATGTCCTGCAGGATCGTCGTCTTGCCCGCCTTCGGCGGCGACACGATCAGCGCGCGCTGCCCCTTGCCGATCGGCATGATCAGGTCGATGACGCGCGTCGACAACCGCTCGGGCGTGGTCTCCAGGCGCAGACGTTGGTTCGGGTACAGCGGCGTGAGCTTGGAGAACTCGGGACGGTTGCGCGCCGCCTCGACGGGCGCGCCGTTCACCGTGTCCAGGCGGACCAGCGGGTTGAACTTGGCGCGATTGTTGCCGCCGCCCTGCTGGCCCTCGCCGTCCTTGGCGACCTTCACCGCACCGGTGATCGCGTCGCCGCGGCGCAGTCCGTTGCGGCGCACCAGGTTCATCGACACGTACACGTCGTTCGAGCCCGCGAGGTAACCGGACGTGCGGACGAACGCGTAGTTGTCGAGAACGTCGAGGATTCCGGCCACCGGGACGACGGTGTCGCCCTCATTGACCTGCGGTTCGGCGTTGTTGCCGTCGCCACCGCGGTCGCGTCCACGGCGACGCTCGCGGAAACGACGCCCACGACGACGCCCGTTTCCGTCACCGTCGTCGTCATCGTTGTTGTTGTTCTGGCGATTGCCCTGGTTCTGGCCGCCGCGATTCTTCTCGCCCTGGTTCTCCGACTTCTCGCCCTGAGTGTTGTCACCGGACTGCTTGTCACCCGCGGGCTTCTCGGCGGACTGGGCTTGATCGCCCTGATTGCGATCGCGGTTCCGATTCCGGTTCCGGTCGCGATCACGATTGCGTGCGGGACGATCGGCCGCGGTGTTGTCACCCGACGGCTGGTCATCCGACTTCTCACCGGCAGGCTTCTCACCTGCGGACTTCTCAACAGCGGGCTTCTGGGCCGCCGGAGCGTCGTTCTTGGTCGACTCGTTCTTGGGCGCCTCGTTCTTGGGTGCCTCGGCCTTCGGCGCGTCCTGCTTGGGCGCCTCGGCCGTACGGGTCGCCTTGGGCGCGTCGGTCTTGGCCTTCTCTGCCTTCGGAGCGTCGGCCTTGGGGGCCGCATTCTTCGCGGCCGCGGGGCGTCCACCCTGCTGATGTGCGCGGATGACGTCGATCAGGTCGCCCTTGCGCATGCCCGAGGTGCCTTTGATGCCGAGTTCGCCTGCCAGCGACTTCAGTTCGGGGAGCAGCATCGCGGACAGCCCGGTACGGGCGCGCTTCGGTGCCTGCAGGTCCGTTTCAGTCACGGAAATCCTTTCAGTTCCCCGACACCAGAGGCCGGGGCGTCCACTCGGACTCGAGCGGGAGTATGTCATTCAACCGAAGAAGGGCAAGCCGTCAGAAAATCGGCTGTCACGGTTGAGCGACTACAGCGTACCACTGGGTAAGGCAAGCGGTGTGGAACCCGGCCCGTCACGGCAGGATCTCGACACCTCCCGCGATCGGGAGCGGAATCATCTCGAAGCCGAACTCCGCGGCGAGAGAGGCTTCGTCATCACCGAGGTCCGACGTCCCCAACACCAGCACCGACGGGCCGGCGCCCGACACCGTGGCGGCATGACCGCGCTCCCGGAGCGCGGTCATCAGTCCGCTCGTCGCGGGCATCGCCGACGCACGGTACGCCTGGTGCAGGCGGTCGCTCGTCGCATCCATCAGGCACGTCGGATCCGCGGTCAAGGCGACCACGCCGAGCGCCACGCGGCTGACGTTGAAGACCGCGTCGGCGCGCGGCACGTCGTCGGGCAGGAGACCTCGAGTCTCGGCCGTCGACGACTGCGTCTGCGGGATGAACGACGTCGCCCTGATGGACGGGTGGAGCGGCAGCTTGCGCGCGAAGAACTCGGTGGTGTCGTGCATCCACGTCACCACGGCCGACCCGAGGACCGACGCGGCCGCATTGTCGGGATGGCCCTCGAACTCGCTGGACAGCTGGACGAGCTGCGTCTGGGTGAGCGCCGGACGACGCGAATCGGCGACCAGCAGACCCGACGCCGCGGCCAGTCCGCCGACGACGGCGGCGGCCGACGATCCGAGTCCGCGTGAATGCGGGATGCGGTTCACGCAGTGCAGCTGCAGGCCGGGCGCGGCGACGCCCGCGGCGTCGAGGCCGCGGATCACCGCGCGCGCCACCAGGTGGCGCTCGTCGAGGGGGACGTCGTCGGCCGACTCCCCCTCCGCGGTCACCACCACCCCCGAGCCCGCCTCGGTGACGGTGACGCTGACCTCGTCATACAGTCCGAGGGCCAGCCCGAGGCAGTCGAACCCGGGGCCGAGGTTGGCGCTCGACGCGGGCACCCGCACACGGGCCGCGGCGCCGGGCGTCAGCACCAGGTCGGCATCCGGGGCACCGATCGTCACAGCTGTCACAGCGTTCTCCATCTAGATCAGCTGACGCCGAGTGCGCGGGCAACGGCCACCGGATCGACCGGGATGGCGTCCACCAGCCCATTGGACCCGCTCGCTCCGCTCCCGGACGTCCCCGGCATGCCGAGCAGCGCGGTGTCCGGGTCCTTCAGGCCGTTGCCGGTCACGGTGCACACGACGGTGGAGCCGGGCTCAACCCAGCCCTCGTCGTGGGCGGCGAGCAGTCCGGCGACGCTGGCCGCCGACGCGGGCTCGACGAAGACGCCTTCGCGGCCCGCGACCAGGCGGTACGCCTCGAGGATCTTCTCGTCGGTGGCGGCGCGGAACTGACCGTTCGACTCGTCCTTGGCCGCGACGGCCTGATTCCAGCTGGCAGGCGAGCCGATGCGGATGGCGGTCGCGATGGTCTCCGGGTCGCTGACCGGCGCGCCGTTGACAAGCGGGGCCGCACCCGCGGCCTGCACGCCGAGCATGCGCGGCAACGTGTCGATGATGCCGTCGGCGTGATACTCGCGGTAACCCTTCCAGTACGCGGTGATGTTGCCCGCGTTGCCGACCGGCAGGGCGTGGATGTCGGGGGCCTTGCCGAGGACGTCGACGATCTCGAACGAGGCCGTCTTCTGACCCTCGATGCGGGCCGGGTTCACCGAGTTGACCAGCTCGATCTCGGTGAACTCGGCGGTCACCTTGCGTGCCAGTTCGAGACAGTCGTCGAAGTTGCCCTGCACCTGGATCACCTGCGCGCCGTGCATGACGGCCTGCGCGAGCTTGCCCATCGCGATCTTGCCCTCGGGGATGAGGACGGCGCAGGTCATGCCCGCACGGGTCGCGTAGGCGGCGGCCGAGGCCGACGTGTTGCCCGTCGACGCGCACAGGACGGCCTTCTTGCCGTTGTTGACGGCGTTGGTGACTGCCATCGTCATGCCGCGGTCCTTGAACGAACCGGTCGGGTTGAGGCCCTCCACCTTCAGGTAGACCTCGCAGCCGGTGATCTCCGACAAGACCGGAGCCGCGATCAGCGGGGTCGCGCCCTCGTGCAGGGTCACGATCTTCCAGTCGTCGCCCACCGGCATGCGGTCCCGGTACGCCTCGATCAGTCCGGGCCAACCCCGGTGAACGGGCTGGTAGTCGGCGTTAGTCATTGGTTCCCTCCAGACGGAGCACGCTGGACACCTTGATGACGGAGTCCATCTTCTCGATTGCGGCGACGGTCTCCGACTGGTCGCGGTCGGAGGCGCGGTGAGTGACGACGATCAGGCGGGCGCTCTCGCCCGCGCCCTCCTGACGGACGGCGGCGATGCTGACATCGCGCTTGGCGAACTCGGCGGCGACCTGCTCGAGGACCCCCGGCCGGTCGGCGACCTGCATCGACACGTAGTAGCGGGTCTGCACGTCGTCGATCGAGGCGATCGGCAGCGACGCGTACGTCGACTCCAGCGGGCCGCGTCCGCTGTACACGCGGTTGCGCGCGGCCATCACGAGGTCGCCGAGGACCGCCGACGCGGTCGGGTCGCCGCCCGCACCCTGACCGTAGAACATGAGACGTCCCGCGTTCTCGGCCTCGACGACGACCGCGTTGAACGCTCCGTTGACGGTGGCGAGCGGATGGTCGAGCGGCACCAGCGCCGGGTACACGCGCGCCGACACCTTCTCGACGCCGTCCGCGTCGATGCGCTCGCAGATGGCGAGCAGCTTGACGGTGCAGTCGAACTTCTTCGCCGCGGCGAGGTCCTCCGAGGTGATCTTGGTGATGCCTTCGCAGTACACGTCGCCCGCGACGACCCGCGAGTGGAACGCGATCGACGCGAGGATCGCCGCCTTCGCTGCCGCGTCGTGCCCTTCGACGTCGGCCGTCGGGTCGGCCTCGGCGTACCCGAGACGTCCGGCTTCGGCGAGCGCGTCCGCGTAGTCGGCCCCGGTCTCGTCCATCGCCGACAGGATGAAGTTGGTGGTGCCGTTGACGATGCCCGCCACCCGGTTCACGTGATCGCCCGCGAGCGATTGTGTCAGCGGCCGGATCACCGGGATGGCGCCGGCGACCGCGGCCTCGAAGTACAGGTCGACGTTGCTCGTCGCTGCCGCCTCGGACAGTTCACCCGAATGCACGGCCATCAGCGCCTTGTTGGCGGTGACGACCGACTTGCCCGCCTGCAACGCGGTGCGGATCAGGGTGCGCGGCGGTTCGATGCCGCCGATCAGCTCCACGACGATATCGACGTCGTCGCGGGTGACCAACGACAGCGGATCGTCGGTCAGCAGCGACGACGCGATGCCGCCCCTGGGACGACTGAGATCGCGCACGGACACGCCGCGGAGTTCGACGGGTGCGCCGACTCTGGCACGCAGATCGTGCGCGTTGTCCGTGAGAATCCGGACGACCTCGGTGCCGACATTGCCCATGCCGAGCACGGCGACGCCGATCGGACGGGTTGACTCTGCGGTCATGTGGGATCCACCTCCAGGCTCAAGAAGTCTTCGACGGTCTCCCGCCGCAGGATGAGTCGTGCTTGTCCGTCGCGCACGGCGGTGACCGCGGCGCGCGGCGCCATGTTGTAGCGGCTCGACATCGAATAGCAGTATGCGCCCGTCGCCCCGACCACCAGTAGGTCGCCCGGCGTCAGGTCGGACGGAAGCCAGCAGTCGCGGACCACGATGTCGCCGCTCTCGCAGTGCTTGCCGACCACGCGGCACACCACTGCGGGCACGTCCGAGACCCGGTTCGCGAGCCGGACGTCGTACTCGGCGTCGTAGAGGACGGTCCGGATGTTGTCGCTCATTCCGCCGTCGACCGACACGTATCGCCTGGTCGCGGCGCCGTCGAGGTCGACATCCTTGATGGTGCCCACCCGGTAGACGGTGACGCCCGCCGGTCCGGCGATGGCGCGCCCCGGTTCGACGGCGATAGTCGGCATCGGCAGTCCCAGCCGGTCCGACTCACGGCGGACGATGTCGACGAGCGACGCCGCGAGATCTGCCACGAGCGGCGGGTTCTCCGACGGGATGTACGAGATGCCGAGACCTCCGCCGAGGTCGAGGACCTCGATCTGTGTCGTCTTCTCCACGCCGAACTCGGCGACGACGTCGGCCAGCAGGCCGAGGACGCGGTGTGCGGCGAGCTCAAAACCGTCGATCTCGAAGATCTGCGAGCCGATGTGACTGTGCAGGCCGACCAGACGCAGGTTGTCGGCCGCGAACACGGCTCGGATGGCGTCCATCGCCTTGCCGCCGGCCAGCGCGAAGCCGAACTTCTGATCCTCGTGAGCCGTCGAGATGAACTCGTGCGTGTGCGCCTCGACGCCTGGCGTCACGCGGATCAGCACGTCGGCGACGACGCCTCGTGCGCCGGCGATACGGTCGAGCCGTTCGATCTCGTACATCGAGTCGAGGACGACGTGGCCGATGCCGGACTCCAGGGCGTAGTCGAGTTCGGCTTCGCTCTTGTTGTTGCCGTGCATGGCGATCCGCTCGGCCGGGAAGCCCGCGCGCAACGCGATCGCGAGCTCGCCTCCGGTGCAGACGTCGAGCGAGAGGCCCTCCGACTGGACCCAGCGCGCCACCTCGGACGACAGGAACGCCTTCGACGCGTAGTGGACTCGTCCGTGCGGACCGAACGCGGCCTGCATGTCGGCACAGCGCGACCGGAAGTCTGCCTCGTCGTACACGAACAGCGGGGTGCCGAACGTCTCGGCGAGCCGGTCGACGGCGACGCCGCCGATCCGGACCACTCCGTCGTCGTCGCGCCCGGCGCCTCGCGGGTACACGTTGGCCGGGATCTCGGACAGTTCGGCCGGGCTGTTGGGGCGCTCGGCGAAATGCGGAGCCGCGAGGATGTCCGCGTGACGCGGACCTGCGGGGTGCGCCATCACATCCGCTCCGGTGCGCTCACGCCGACCAGGTCGAGTCCGTTGGCGAGCACCTGACGGGTCGCCTCGCCCAGCGCGAGTCGTGCGCGGTGGACGTCGGTCACGTCCTCGTCGCCCTGCGGCAGAACGCGGCACCGCGCGTAGAAGCGGTGATACGCGCCGGCCAGGGACTCCAGATACCGACTCACTCGGTGCGGCTCGCGCAGCGTCGCGGCCGTCGCGACAACCTCGGAGAAATCGCCGATCGTGCGGATCAGGTCGCCTTCGGCCTCGTCGTCGAGGAGTTCGAGGTGCTCCGTCGACGGTTCGAGGCCGAGCTCGGCCGCGGTGCGCGAGAGGGCCGACAGGCGGGCGTGCGCGTACTGCACGTAGTACACCGGGTTGTCGGACGACTGCTTGCGCAGCAGGTCGAGGTCGATGTCGATGTTGACGTCGATCGACGAACGGATCAGCGCGTAGCGGGCGGCGTCGACGCCGACCGCCTCGACGAGGTCGTCGAGCGTGATCACGGTGCCCGCGCGCTTGCTCATGCGGACGGGGGTGCCGTCCTTGACGAGGTTCACCATCTGGCCGATCAGCACCTCGACCGTCTCCGGGTCGTAGCCGAGCGCGGCCGCCGCCGCCTTGAGGCGGACGACGTACCCGTGGTGATCGGCGCCGAGCATGTAGATGAGGTGATTGGCGCCGCGGTCGTGCTTGTCCTTGAGGTAGGCGACGTCGCCGGCGATGTAGGCGTGGTTGCCGTCGCTCTTGATGACGACGCGGTCCTTGTCGTCACCGTAGTTAGTCGACCGCAGCCACCACGCGCCGTCCGCCTCGTACAGGTTGCCGTTGGCCTTCAGCTCGGCGATCGCCTCGTCGACGAGGCCGCGATCGAACATCGAGTTCTCGTGCGTGTAGACGTCGAAGTCGGTGCCGAACTCGTGCAGGGTGCGCTTGATGTGCGCGAACATCAGGTCGACGCCGACCGCGCGGAACGTCTCCAGACGCTCCTCCTCCGGCTGGTCGAGGACGCCGGGGTTGCCATCGACGACTGTCGCGGCGATCTCCGAGATGTACTCGCCCGCGTAGCCGTCCTCGGGGGCGGGCTGACCGAGCGCCGCCGCGAGCAGTGACCGGGCGAAGCGGTTGATCTGCTCGCCGTGGTCGTTGAAGTAGTACTCGCGGGTGACCTTCGCGCCGCGCGCCGCGAGGACGCGGCCGAGGGCGTCGCCCACCGCCGCCCAGCGGGTTCCGCCCAGGTGGATGGGGCCGGTCGGGTTGGCCGACACGAACTCCAGGTTCACGTCGAGAGCGGCGAGTTCGTCGCCGCGGCCGTACTTCTCGCGCTCCGTGAGGACCGTCGCGACGGTCTGGTTCTGCGCGGCCGCCGCCAGGCGGAGGTTCACGAAGCCCGGACCCGCGATCTCGGCGGAGTCGACGCCGTCCTCCGCCGCGAACGCCTCGGCGAGCCATGCGGCGAGTTCGCGCGGATTGACGCCGGCCTTCTTACCGAGCTGAAGGGCGATGTTGGTCGCGTAGTCGCCGTGCTCGGGGCTGCGCGGACGCTCCACCACCACGGTCTCCGGAATGAGGTCGACGTCCAGGTCATGGGCCGCGAACACCTTGCGCGTCGCAGCGCGAAGCAGAGCAGCGAGTTCGGTGGGAGTCACGGGTCCCTATCCTATTGGCCTGGCCGCAGTTCTGGACAATCGGTCGGGTCACACGCGGACCCGACCCCGCCAATCACCCACAACTGTCGGGTGTTCGTATGACAATCGACGGGTGAAGACATCCTCTCGCCTGAGCCGCGCCGACGTGTGGACCGTGATCCGGACCGATCGCCTCACCCTCGCCGCCGACCTCGACGGCCTCACCGACGACGACTGGAGCACTCCGTCGCTGTGTCCGGGGTGGACCGTCCACGACGTGCTGGCGCACATCGTCGACACCGCCCGCACGGGCCGCCTCTCCTTCGCCCGCGACATGGTGATCGCTCGCTTCGACTTCGACCGCGCGAACGAGTCGGGCGTACGGCGTAGGCTGCGGGACCGTCCCGCCGACACCGTCGCCGACCTGCGCGCCGCGGCCGACCTCACCAGGACGCCACCGGCGCCGATCGCGACACGACTGGTGGAGGCGATCGTGCACGGCGAGGACATCCGTCGCCCGCTCGGCATCACCGGCTCGTATCCGACTCCCGCAGTCCTCGACGCCCTCGACTATCAGCTCCGGACGGCCGTCAGCTGGGGCGGCGGCGCGGAACGGGCGGAGGGCCTGAGGCTGGTCGCCACCGACTGCGACTACACCGCCGGTGACGGAGAGACCGTCGAAGGCACCGCCGTCGACCTGCTGCTCCGGTTCTCCGGCCGCGACGTCGGATGACGGCCTGCGGTCACCCGAGCAGGCCGACCGCCAGGAGGACGACTCCGATCGCGGGCGGGACCAGTTGTTTGAGCGCCGCGGACGCCTTCGAGCGATCGGACACGATCAACACGAGCCCCGCGGCGACCATGCTGCCTGCGCCCGCGAACACCAGAGTCGACCCGACCGCCTTCTGACCGGCGGCCACGAGCACGATCCCGAGCGCGATCGACACCGCGAGGAACAGGTTGTAGAACCCCTGGTTGAGGGCGAGGGCCTTGGTCGCCTCGGCCTCCTGCTGCGACGTGCCGAAGACGGCCCGCGCGCGCGGCGTGGTCCACGCGACGGACTCGAGGTAGAAGATGAACACGTGGATGAGCGCCGCGACTGCGGCGAACACGAGGCCTGCGATGAGCATGGTGACCATGCTATTGCCGCGAGTACTCCGAGGCGGCCCGAATCTGCTCCGGCGTCGGGGTGACGCCCGTGTACAGGGCGAACTGCGCCGCGGCCTGGCCCGCGATTACGGCGTCGCCGCTGATCACCTCCACACCGCGGGCGCGTGAGGCCCGTACGAGCGGGGTGTCCGGCGGCATCGCGACCACGTCGAGCACGCCGGTCGCCGCGTCGACCGCGCCTCGGGAGAACGGCAGCTCGTGTTCGCCCGGTCCGCCCGCCATGCCGATCGGGGTGGCGTTGGCGAGGATCGCGGGGTGGGCGTCGGCCAGGTCGACGACATGAGTGAATCCGTACTTCTCGGCGAGCGCACGCCCGGTCTCCCGGTTGCGCGAGACCACCGTGACATCGGTGAAACCGGTGTCCCTCAGTGCCGCGACGACCGCTTTCGCCATTCCGCCGCTCCCGGCGACCGCGACACGCGCACCGCGCTCGAAGGTCGACGCCGCGAGCAGGTCGGCGACCGCCTGATAGTCCGTGTTGTACCCCCGCAGCACACCGTCGTCGTTGACGATCGTGTTGACCGAGTCGATCGCGGCCGCCGACGGCTCGAGCACGTCGACCAGCGGGATCACCGCCTCCTTGTACGGCATCGAGACCGCGGCGCCACGGATCGGCAGCCCCCGGATCCCGGCGACCGCCGACGCGATGTCGGCCGGCGCGAACGCCTTGTAGACGTAGTTCAGGCCGAGGTCGTTGTACAGCCGGTTGTGGAATCGGGTGCCGATGTTCGACGGCCTCGCCGCGAGCGAGACGCAGAGGACGGTGTCGCGGTCGAGGACCCGCGCGTGCGGTGTGGTCATGACACCGAGCGTAGGCGGCCCAGCTTCTCGGGGTTCCGCACGACGTAGACGGCGGTCACCCGACCGTCGATCACCTCGACGCACGTCACGTTGTCGACCACGCCGTCGATGGACGTGATGACCGCGGGCATGCCGTTGACGACCGTCATCCGGAAACCCATCTCGCCCATGTCCGTCCCCTTGGCGAGCAGCCCGACGAGCAGGCGCGCGACGTGATCGACCCCGTGGACCGGCCTGCGGGCCGCCGAGACGACTCCCCCGCCGTCGCCGAGGAAGACGACGCCGGGCGCCAACGTGTCCATGAGGCCCTGGACGTCGCCGGTGACGGCGCTCGCGAGGAAGCGTTCGGCTACCGCCTGCGCCTGTGACGGTTCGGCGACGGCCGCATTGCGTCTGGCCCGCACGTGGTTTCGGGCGCGGCTCGCGATCTGCCTGACCGCCGACTCGCTCTTGTCGACGGCGGCGGCGATCTCCGAATACTCGAACGCGAACACCTCGCGCAGGACGAACACCGCTCGTTCCGGCGGGCTCAGCGTCTCGAGGACGAGCAGCATCGCGGTGGTCACCGCCTCCCCGGTCAGGATGTGGTCGAGCGCATCGTCGGTGGACGTCTCGAGCGGTTCCGGCAACCACGGGCCGACGTAGTCCTCCCGCCGTCGTCCCGCCCTGCGTGCCGCGTTGAGGGCTTGTCGCGTGACGATCCGCGCCAGATACGCGCGGGGATTCTCCACACCGGCTCGGTCGACGTCGCGCCACCGCAGCCAACTGTCGGAGACCACGTCTTCGGCGTCGGCGACCGAGCCGAGGATCTCGTAGGCGATGGAGAACAGCAGCGGGCGATGCTCGACGAAGTCGTCGGCCGTCATCTCGGCCCCGGGAACGTCACCGCGGAACCCGTTCTGGCGGACCGAGCCGCGAAGCGGCACACCTGCTCCTTGAACATCGCCCCGGCGCGTCCGCCGAACCAGATCCGACTGGGGTCGTCATTGCGATGTGCGTGCTGGATCACCGCGTCGTGCCTGCCCAGCGACACGTTCTGCCCGACGAACGACATCGAGAACGGCGTCGGCCGGCGTCCCGCCGTCTCCCGAATGATGTTCTTCGCGGCATGGGCGCCCTGCGGGAGTGCGGCCTGACAGCTGGCGCGTGTTCCCGCCACCGCGGCTGCGTCGCCGACCGCGTACACGGTGGGGTGGCTGGTGCTGCGGAGCTGTGGATCGACTCGCACTCTGCCCGTCTCATCGGTGTCGAGACCGCTTAGCGCGGCCAGGTCGCTGACCTGCGCGGCCACCGCCCACAGTGTGAGGTCCGAGTTGTCGGCAGTCGTCCACGTGCCGCGGACGACCTCGACGCCGAGAGTCGACAGCACCTCGGCGACTCTGCGCCGCGCGCCATCTCCGAGCGACGCGCCGAGCTCGTCGCCGACGAGCCGAACCACCAGGTCGGGGCGCTGCTCGGCAACCTCCGACGCCGCTTCGATTCCGGTCAGTCCGGCCCCGACGACGGTCACCGCCGCCCCTTCTTCGAGGGCCCGCAGGCGTCGGGCGGCTTCGCAAGCCTGGTCGACGTCTCCGACCGCCAGGGTCCCCTCGGGTGCGGCGGCCGAGCTTCCGACCGCATAGATCATGCGGTCGAAATCGAGCGACGTGCCGTCGGACAGTTCGACGACTCCGTCGTCAACCTTCTCGACTGCGGCCTTCCGGTGCGCGACGCGTCCGTCGAGCATCTCTGACAATGGCCGCGTCGCCTGTCCGGTTCCAGCGATCTCCTGGTGCAGTCGGACTCGCTCGACGAACTGCGCGTGCGGACTGACGACCGTGACCGTCAATCCGCTGCCCTTGCGCGCCAACAGGTTCGCCGCGACTGTTCCCGCGTATCCGGCCCCTGCGATCACGATCTTCATGGTGTGACTCCCTCTAGCGTCGGTGGTGGACATACATGGGACACCGCCCGCCGCCTCCCTGTGACACGTCGACGGTATGCCGCCGATCACAATCCCAGGGTCGGGCACAGGCCTATCTGATCCGAGCCTCCCAAATTCAGTACTGAGATCGGCACTCGAGGGAATACTGCCCGCGAGTGCCCGTCTCGGTACTGAGTTTGGCAACACTTGAGACCGGGCTCGACAGAGTCAGGCCATGCCTATCAAGAATCGGCTGTCACCCACCGCGCTGCTGCACCGGACGATGGTCGCGCCCGGGGTGGACCAGGCAGCGAACATCCACCCTTGCAAGCCGCACGGCGACGGAGTTCGCGACACCACCCTGTTGCGATCGACGTCGACGGTGACCAGCGTGTCATTCGAAGCGATGAGCAGATTGTCACCGACAGCGGCGACCTCGCGGATACTGAGGGTCTCGCCGGGTGTGAGGTGCAGGCCGGCGAGGTCCACCGTCACGGTACGGTGCCGCGCCACGTCGCGAATCCGGAGAGTGCCGTCGCCTGGATCGGACGACCACGACAGCACGATCATGCCGCGCGGACCGTCGGCGAGCTGATCGACGCTGAAGTTCTCGGGAACGACGAACTCGTCGATGACGCGGCCGTCCGCATCGGTGACCGTCGCGCGATCGTTGCTCGACATCGTGACGGTCCTCCCGTCCGGGAGGCTCGTCGAGTTCTTCCCCGTCCCGGACTCCTCTTTCACGAGTCGTCCGCGCGACACGACACGACCAGTGCGGATGTCGACATCGAGGGTGACCCCGCCCTCACGGCCGATACGGATCGCGGTACCGCCACGGACGACCTCTTGCTGAAGGAGCGCAGGCCCGGACCGGCCTGCCGGGCTGAGGTCCCCGAAGCGCACCTTCCAGACCGTTCGACCGGTGCGCGCGTCACGCGCTGTCAACTTGGAGCCCTCCGCGACCATGACCATCCCGCCGTGGACGGTGACGTCGCCCCGCTCGGCGATGTCGATCCGGTACACCGGCGCTCCGACGGCGTCGGGCATGCCGCCGAGGGGTGTGGCCGGTTCGACGACCACGGGCATCCACGGCGTGTCCGCGTAGGCACGCATCAACGGTGCCGAGCCTCCGACACCCGCAGCGACCACGGCAATCGCCGTGAGCATCGCGACGAGTACGCCTCGACGCCCGCCGCTCACCGCAATGGCGAGAGTCGCCACCAGCGCCACGCTGCCCGCCACCGCGCCAGCCAACGACGCGACGACCGCGCCGCGCGAATCGAGGAAGCGGTAGAGGTCCGGATCCTTGCCGAGATGACTCGCGAACACGATCGTCGCGATGGTCGACGGGCCGGCGAGCCACCCGACGAACCACGCGATCTCGCCGCGATGCCGTCCACGCAGGCACACGACGACCGCGACAGCGAGGAACGTGCACGCCGCCGCGGCGATCGCGACAGCGCTGAGTGAAGCGACGGTCGAATCGGCGTCGAGCACCGGCGACTCGGAGGTCAATGCGAAGACGCCTCCGGCCAGTGCAAGAATCGCCAGCCCGACGCACGCGCCGATCGCGTACGCGCTCAGCGTCCGCGGGGCCGGGTCGGCGGCGGGGATGTCGGTCATGCGTGAACTCCTGGGAGGAACAGCCCGCTACTCTCGGTGTCGTCGCGATCTACGTACGACTGCAGGAAGACTCCGCCGCCGACGACTGTCGGATCGGTGTACGAACCGTCGACCGTGCGGATGCGGCCCGTGGCCCGGTCGGCGACGACGACATGGGTGCTCGTCGTCCACACCACGGACGCCTCGAGAACCATGACCGACTTCGGAACGTCCGAACTCGCGAACGCGACGTCCGGATATTCACCTGTCAATGAGCGGAGCGTGACGTTCTTCTTCCCGTCCGCGATGAGACAGTTCGTCGCCTCGTCGCAGGTGAACTCTCCGGTGGCAGCCAGCTTCCGTCCGGTCGTCAGATCGACGATGCGGTCGGGCAAGTCTTCCCCACTCGGGCCGTATCCACCGACAGATCCCCCGAAACGCCTGCCGTCGAGCCCGCGAGCCTGTTCCAACTCCACAATGTTCCGGAGGCCGTCCGGAGTGCCCGCCACACGGTCGTGTCCACGGCCCGTGGCCGCGTCGATCCTGACGATTCGCGTGCGGTCGGGACACTGGAGCAGCACCATCACGTCCATCGGACGATCGGCCAGCGAGGAGATCCCGCACGTCGCCGGTGCACGCCATGTCCAGGCGTCGCGGCCGGTGACCACATCGACAGCGGTGACCGTCGCCTCACCGCGAGACCGCGTCAGCAGGTGATAGCTGGTCTGCGCCCCGTTTCGACTCGAGTTCGACAGATACGGTGGTGCGGCCACCCGCTTCCAGAGGATGTCGCCGTCGTATACATCGATGCCGTACCAGGTCCGGTCCCCGTCGGCTTCATGGACAGCCACCACGAGCTGGCGGCGTCCGGCCATCGTGTGGACCGCCGCGGACGTGTAGACGCCGTCCGGAATCCGCAGCCGCCACCGTTCCGACGAGTCGGACGCATTGTGCATCACGATGTCGGCTGTGACGACGCCGCTATCGGTGTCCGTGTCGATGCCGGTCACGTACCCGGGTCCGACGGCGGGCCAGTCGGACCGGAGCCCCGCGATGACGCGCCCAGGCACCGCCACGTCCGCGGGCACCGTGCTCGCCTTCGGCTGCATCTCCGCATGGACCACGGTCAGTTCGCCGTCTTCGACGGGCGGAAGTCCGATGGCGCCGACGCCGACGACGACGGTGAGGAGCCAGACTCCGACGGTGACGAGTCGTGGCCCTGGATCGGCAGAGAACCAGGTCGCCGCAGTTCCGACGAGCACAACAATCAGCCCGGCGAGGCAGATCCACCAGGCGTCGACCGTCGCCTGAAAGCCCGATCCCTGCGTCCCCCAGTCGTCGGTGCGGGCGCCGGTGAGGCGAGCGAACTTCGCGGCCACCGTCACGACCACCACGCCGCAGAACGCCAGGATGAGGATCGCCCGCCGCGTTCCGAGGCGCGCCGGTCGGCGATGCACGACGAGCAACACAGCGATCACCGCGAGGATGCACGCCGCCACGACGGCCACACCTCCGGCGACGGGGACGCGGATGTCGCTGAACCGCGTCTCGCCCCTGGTCCCGTAAGCGTTCTGCGACTCGTTGGGGGTCCCCCACACCAGGGCCGACACCGCAAGCCACGCCGCCACCGCGAGCAATCCGGCCCCGACTCCGATCGCCGCGGACGACAGCAGCGCCGGATCCCGCAACCTGTCGACCACCGCTTTGGATTTCACGGGCTCACGATAGCCAGCAATCGCCGTATAGACACATTCCACGTCATTCAGACGCGATTCGATCCGTTGATCGGTGAAGCGGCCGACCCTGGACCGTCGGGCAGTGCATCGGAATGACGAATGCCGCCGACCCGAGACCGAATCGGTCTGGATCGACGGCATTCGCTGCACTGGTGCCCCCCGCAGGATTCGAACCTGCGACCTTCTGCTCCGGAGGCAGACGCTCTATCCCCTGAGCTAGGGGGGCCGGTCAAGCGAAAGCAACAGTAGCGCACCGCTGTCCGCGCGCCCAACACCGGGGTGGCGTGAGCGACGCCGACGACCGGGGACCGCAGCTCAGACCGCGATGAGTTTGGCGTCGCGGACGTCGCGGTATCGGTCCGGTGTACAGGTGAGGACGATGATCTGGGCGTCGCCCGCGGCGTCGCTGAGGACGTGTGCCATCGAGGTGAGTCGAGTGGGGTCGGTGTAGCCGAGTGCGTCGTCGAGGATCACCGGAACGCCGTCGGCGTCGTCGATGAGCGACGCGCACGCGAGCCGCGCGAGCAATCCCAACTGTTCCTGGGCGCCACCCGACAGTGCACGCACGTCGACGGTCACGCCGTCGACTGTCCGCGTCTGGATCTGGAAGTCGTCCGCAACGTGGAATCGAACGCCGTCCCCGAACACCGGTGCCGCTAACTCCTCCAGACGTGCCGTGAACGGGTCGACATACCTGGCACGAGTCTCGGTCCGCTTGCGCTGCAACGTCTCGTACAACACGCGGGCACCGCGCGCACGGGCCGTCACCCGCTCGAGCGCGGCCTGTGCGGCGTCGTTGTCGGCGACCGCGTCCGACAATTCGTCGAACCTGCCGTCACTACGACACACTTCGAGCCGGGTGACCAGTTCTGTCTGCAGCGTGCGCAGGTCGGCGATCTTGCCTCGCGTTCGCTCGAGCGCCGCATCGGCCTCATCGGCGCGCCCACGTACTCCGTCGACGTCGAGCCTGACCGCCTCTGCCGTGATCTTCGCCGCCGCGGTCTGTGCCGAGTCCAGTTCACGGACCGCAGCGGACGACGCGGCCACCAGGTCCGCATCGGACGCCTCGCCTATCGCACGCATCAGCTCCTCGCGCAGTGCCCCGGCCGACACCGCGGCCTTCGCGCCGGACTCCTCCCACACCTGAGCCTTGGCCGCATGCTCACGTTCGGCGGCACGCTCCACGTCGCGCACGCGCTCGAATCGCGCGGCCGCCTCGGAGGCGTCGCGTTCGCGCACCCTGAGTGCACCGACGTCCTCGAAACGCTCGGGTTCGCCTGCGGGGATGCGCGCATCGAGGGCGGCACGCTCAGCTGTCAGCTCGTCGACGGTGCGTTCACCCAGTTCACGGCGGATCGCACGGTCCATCTCCCGGACACGACCGACCGCCTCCGCACGACGCGCCGCCGCGATCGCGATGTCGGCCAACGATTCGACGCCGCACCGTTCGACGAGGTCGGCTTCGCGGCGGTGCAGGTCGGCGAGCGCTGTCGCCAGCTCCGTGGCGTCCGCACCAGGCAGCACCTCGACCCGCAGGGACTCCGACTCGATCGACAGCGGATGCGCCGCGGTCAGCCGCGTCTGCGCCGTCAGCGACTCGCCGTCGACGGTCACCGCGCCTCCGACGGGGGTGACGACAACCGTCGCCACGCCCGCGTCGAGCCGCGCCTGCACACGAGTCATCTCGCGGTCGATGTCGGACGCCGCGCGGGCGTCGTCATCGGTGGCGATCAGGCCGGCGACGGTGTCGTTCGCCGCACGCAGTTCCCCCGTCAGCCGCTCGATCTCCGCGAGCTTCTGCGCCGTCTCGGCTCGTCGACGCCGATCCGCCGCCACCACAGCCGCGGCTTCGGCGGCGACGATCCGCTCGCGCAACGACGTCACCTTCGCGGTGGCCTCGTGGAGTTCCACGTCCCGGTCGGCGGCGCGCTCGCGCGCCGCGTGGGCGTCGGCACGAGCGCCGTCGGCCGCGACCCGGCCCGACGCGACATCCGACTCGGCCTGCCCGACCCGCTTGCGGAGGTCGGCGCGGGCCTTGACCACCGCGGCCGCGGCGTTCACCTCGGCCTGACGCTGCGCGACGACGGCCTTCGCCTTCTCCACCTTCTCGAGAACCGCGTCGGCCTGCGCGGCCTCCGCGGTGAGTCTCGCCAGCTCCACGCGCTGCTCCGACTCCACGGCGGCGGCATCGGCGATCGCCTGCGCGACACCGGGCAGCCTGTCGGTGGCCTCCTTCACGGACGCGAGAATCCGTTCGCGTTCGGCGACCGCCGTCGCGGCCTCGTCCGCCGCGGTGCGAGCCTGCAGCAGCTCGCCCGTCGGACGGCCTTGCGCCGCGGTGAAGTACCTCTGGTACTCGGCGGTGACGGCGGCGAGCAGGTCTTGCGTCGCCGCGCTCTCCCCCGCCCGGGTGTCGTCGACGTCGCCCGCCGCCCGATCCAGTGCGCGCGAGAGCGCGGTGCTGTCGGTCAACGCACCGAGTTCCGGGTCGGCCGACTGCAGCAGGCTCAGCGCCCGGTACAACGTCCGGTCGAGCGACTCGTCGAGTATCTGCTCCACCCGCTCGTGCGCGGCTCGCCCGGTGACCTGTTCGGGCGTCGGCTCGATGATCGTCAGCGACGTCTCCGGCGACTTGTTGAACCGTTTGAAGTATTCGAACCGGTAGACGCCGCATGAGATCTCCGCGGTCACCTCGCTCCCGACGTCCCGCCCGGATGGCTGGACGGCCCGCACCGAGGCCTTGCCGCTCTTGTCCCTGGTGGTCAGGAGTAGATCGAGCGCTTCGACCATCGACGACTTGCCCGCCTCGTTGTCGCCCTCGATGACGGTGACTCCGGAATCGGCGAAGACGACTTCCCGTTCGGCGATGCCGCGGAAGTCGGCGACCTTCAACCGGTGAATCCTCACGACACTGTCCCCGCCAGGCGCAGCAACAACGACAGCGCGGCGCGCGCATCCGGATCGTCCGCCGACCGTTCGACGATCTCGGCCGCGGCGTCCGCGGCGTATCCCTGGAGGTCGAGATCGGCGAGGTCGATGTCGCCCGAGACGATCGTCAGATCATGTTCGCGCTCCCACCGCGTCAGGGCCGCGAGACGGTCGCCGAACTCGTCGAGGAGTTCCTCGAGCAGGACGTTCTCGGCGACCGTCAGCGTGCCGACGAGTGCCAGCTGCACCACGGTGTGGGGTTTGTCGACGATCGCCGACAGCGTCGCCCGGAGCCGTTCGACGTCGGCCGCCGAGTTCACGTCCTGGGTGAGGGTGCGGAACGCCCACTGTCCGACGCGATGGGACTGCACGTCGATCGACCGCTGCCCGCCCCGCCGGAGGGAGACCTGCAGGACATTGCCCGGTGCGGTCTCGACGTTGTCGAACGCGGTCACCTCGGGGGCGCCGGAGTACCAGACGCGCCCGGTGTCGCCGACGCTCGTCGTCGAATGCCTGTCGCCCAGGGCCACATAGTCGACGAGCGCGTCGACCGCCGCGTCGACACCGGCCGACACCACGATCGACGGGTCGGGGTTGGGGCTGAGCGAGTCCATGCCGCCGTGACCCACGACGATCCGGATGTCGTCGGACGGCCCGAGCGCGGCCAGCTGGTCGCCGACCAGGTCGGTCGACGGATGCTTGGTGTGCCACGGCGCCGCCACGATGCTGACGCCGTCACGCACACGCAGCACTCCGGGCTTGTCGAGGACATGCACATCGTCCGGTTTGGCCGCGACGAACTCCGCCGACGTGTACACGCTGGTCGCGTCGAGCGGGTCGTGATTGCCCGGCAGCAGGTAGACGGGGACCGGGTAGTCGCCGAGCGCGTCGAGGGTGCGGCGGATCACGCGGGTCGACACGCGCGGGTCGTCGAACACGTCGCCGCACACGACGACGAACTCCGCGCCGGTCTCGGCCGCGATCTCGCCGATCCGGACCACCGCGGCGTCGCGGGCAGCCGCGTAGGTGTGCTGGGCCTCACCGGTGAGGAAGCGCCGGGTCATCCCGAGCTGCCAGTCGGCGGTGTGCAGGAAGGTGACCTCCCGATCGGCGGCCGGGGCGGGCGTCGCGGCCTTGGCGCGACGCTTGCGGACGGGCTTCGGCTTCGGCTCGGGGAGATCGAGCTCGAAGAGCGGCTCCATCTCGTACATCGGCTGACTCATCGCGACCTCCTCTCATGACCTCGGCGAACCACCCGTGGCGAAACGGTTCGACTGAGATACTACGAGCGGCCTACGACAATTCCGGATTCCGGCACGCTGTCAGGCGCGGCCGGTGATCCGATCGGTGACGGCGCGGAACGCGTGCAGGGCCTCTTCCTGGTGCGCGTCGTCGGTCATGTCCTCGCTGTTCTGCGCGATCACGACGTGGTCGCGCGGGGACACGTAGACGTACTGGCCGAGGATGCCGACAGCCATGAAGTCGCCGCGGTCGCCGTCGCCGATCCACCACTGGTAGCCGTATCCGTACACCGAATGCGGGTACAGCGCACCGGGCCTGACCTGCGACGACTGCGGGGTCGTCGCCTCGCGGACCCAAGCCGAGGGCACCACCTGACGGCCGCGCACCACGCCGTCGTTCATGAACAACTGCCCGAACCGGGCGAAGTCGCGCGTGGTCGCGTGGTAGGAGGCGTAGGCGATCGTCGAACCGTAGTAGTCCTCACCGACGGGTGTCGGGTTCTTCATGCCCGCGGGCTTCCAGATGTTGTCCTGAACGAAGCGGGTGAGCTGCTGGCCGGTCACCTTGCTGACCAGGCGACCGAGCACAAAAGTGTCGATGGACGCGTAGTTGAACTTCTCACCCGACGGCCTCACGCGGACCGATTCGCGAGCCTGATCGATGAGCGGCTGACCGAGGACCATCCGGATGGTCGTGCCGGTGGCGCCCTGGGTCGGATCGGTGTACGTCGACTCGTCGTACCGCTGGCCCGACGACATCTGCAGGATGTGCTTGATCGGGACGCCGTTGTAGCCGGACCCCTTGAGCTCGGGCAGGTACCTGGTGATCGGGTCGTCGACCGACCTGATGAGGCCTCGTCCGACGGCGATGCCGACGGCGGTGGAGGTGATCGACTTGCCGACCGACCAGGAGTTGAAATGGCTGTTCATCGTGTAGCCGGAGAAGTAGCGCTCGTCGAGGATCTTGCCGTGGTGCAGGACGACCAGACCGCGGGCCGACGCACGACGCAGGTAGTCGTCGAAGTTCCGCTGCTCGCCCGCGAAGCGGTACGACGCCGACACCCTGCCCGGCACGCGGGGCAGCTCGACGGGGTTCGCCGACGGCGCCATCGTGGTGGTCTTGTAGAAGATCACGTGCGGCAGGACGGGCAACGACTCCGGCTCCGGCGACGCCCCCGCGGGCGCGCTGGTGAGGCCCAATGCGGCGACGAGGCCGACCGCTCCGACGGCGAGGCGCAAGCGTGTGTTCACAGTGACTCCTGAGACGAGTTCCGGCTGGATCAGTGATGATCAGACCAGTGCGACACCAGCGTTGTCAACACTGGTGACATCGGGCCCGCGAATCGGCGACACCGTAGGATTTCAGCTTGTGCCCTCCACCTCCGACGCCCCGCGACAGCGCCTGACCCGCGAACGCGTCATCGACGCCGCCCTCGAGATCATGGACGCCGACGGGTCGGACGCTCTCACCTTCCGCAGCCTCGGCCGCGCGCTCGGCGTCGACCACACCGCGTTCCTGCGCCACTTCCGCAACAAGGACGACCTGATCCTCGCGCTGGCCGACCGCCTGCTTCAACAGGCCGTCGACGCCGTCGAACCGTCCGACGACTGGCGCATGTCCCTGCGGGCGTTGAGCTTCAGCGTTCGGAACACCTTCCGGCGGCATCCGCGGGTCGCGACCGTCGTCGCGGGGCGGACGGCGCGCAGCGACGCCGAGTTCGCGGGGGCCGACATCGTCATCGGGGCGCTCCTCGCGGCCGGTCTCGACGGCGCCGAGGCGGCCTCCTACTACCGTGCGCTCGTCGACGTGGCCCTGGCGTACGCGGCCCTCGAGGCGTCGGTGTCGACACTGCCCGCGGCCGACGCCGAAGGCGACCGACGCGCGTGGACGCACGAGTACCAGTCGGTCGACGCCGACCGCTTCCCTCACCTCGCGTCCGTGGCGGAACATCTGCCCGCTGTCGACCGACAGGACCAGTTCGACGTCGCGTTCGGTCTGCTCGTCGACGCCATCGAGGTACGTGTGAGCCGGGGTCGAGGCTAAGTCAGCGCGTCCTCGGCCGGAGCCGCGGCGGGCGCACCCTGATGGGCGGGCCGCTTGAGGAACAGGGTCGCCACGAAGCCGATGAGCAGCATGCCCGCGGCCAGGTAGATGGACTCGCCCATCGCGTCGGCGAACCCCGGCTTGACCATCTCGGGGAGGACTCCCGTACCCGCATGGTCGACGTCCTGGCCGGGGAACTTGGCGGCCAGTCGCGAGATCATCAGCGCACCGATCGCCGACGAACCGATCACCGAACCGACCACGCGAGTGGTGTTGTAGACGCCCGCTCCCGCTCCGGCCTGATGCCACGGGAGGTCGCGCGTCGCGGTGGCGGCGAGCGGAGCCCAGATGCCCGCGCTCGACACGCCCATGAGCAGCGTCGGCAGGATCAGCAGCCACACGGGGGTGTCCGGATGGAACACGAACCCGGCCCACGCGGTCGCGACCGCGTAGCCGAGCAGTCCGGTCGCGATGACGACGCTCGGGTGGACGCGGTCGAGGATGCGTCCGACGATCGGGGCCAGGACACCCGTCATGACCGCCATCGGCACCATGACCAGCGCCGACCTGGTCGGCGACATGCCGCCGACGAGCTGCAGATAGAACATGATCGGGATCATCGACCCGGACACCGCGAAGCCCATCGACATGATGCCGATGTTCGACAGCGTGAAGTTGCGGTTCCGGAAGAGGCTCAGCGGGACGAGCGGCTCGGTGCGCGCCTTCGCCTGCCACACGACGAACAGGACGAGGAACACGACGCCGCCCCCGATGAGACCCCAGATCCATGCGTCCCAGTCGTAGCTCTCTCCCTCCTGGATGCCGAACACGACGGCCGTCAGACCGATCGCCGACAGGACCACTCCGATCCAGTCGAACTTGTGGTCGTGCGTCTCGACGTCGGGCACGAGCATCTGCGCGAGGACGAGGCCGATCAGGCCGACCGGCAGGTTGACGAAGAAGATCCACTCCCAGCCGAACGAGTCGGTGAGCACGCCGCCCAACAAAGGGCCGACGAGGGTCGCGACACCGGCGACCGTGCCCCAGACGCCCATCGCCGCACCGCGTCGCTCCGGCGGGAAGATCCGCGTGATCAACGCCATCGTCTGCGGCGTGATGAGCGCGGCGCCGAGTCCCTGGACGCCACGCGCGACGATCAGTTCACCGATCGAACCGGACAGGCCACACCACAGGCTCGCGAGGGTGAAGACGAGCAGACCCGCCTGGTACACCTTCTTCGGCCCGATCTTGTCGCCGAGACGGCCCGCGATCAGCAGCGGGACCGCATAGGTCAGCAGGTATGCGCTGGTCACCCACACGATTCCGCTGACGCTGGCGTCCAGCGCCTCCTTGATCTGGGGCTGCGCGACGGCCACGATCGACATGTCGACGAGGATCATGAAGAAGCCGATGCACAGCGCTATGAGCGCCGCCCACGGCCGATCGGTGACCGGCTTGAACCCCGATGCTCCCGGAACTGACATAGCTGACTCCCCGCGTCGGTTGAGCTGAACAGCAGTGAAGGTTATCACCGTTCACCGACACTCATCGGCCGGGAATAATGGCGGATGGACATGGTTGAACGAAGGTGGTTCTGCCACCGAGCCGCCGGCGCGCCACGCGCCGCGCAACGACAGTTCGGCGTCGATGAGAGCCGAGCCGCAGAGTCAAGGAGACACGACGTGATCGGTAAGAAGAAGTCCACTCCCCCGCCCGCGCTCCCCGCCGCTGCCGACCCCGCCGTCGTCGACGGCTCCCACAAGTCGTCCGGCGTGGTCCTGAGCACCCTCGTCGACAAGGCCCAGCGACTCCAGCGGCCCGCCGTCACGAAGTACGTGGCGAGCATCCGCCGCAGGCATCCCGACGAGACTCCGGCGCAGATCGTCGCCCGCCTGGAGAAGCACTACCTCACCACCGTCACCGCGTCGGGCGGCGCGGTCGGCGCGACCGCCGCCATACCCGGCGTCGGCACCGTCACCGCCATCGGCGCGATGTCGGCTGAGACGGTGTTCTTCATCGAGGCGTCCGCCCTCCTGGCGTTGGCGATCGCGGAGGTCTACGGCATCAGTCCCGCGGACACCGACCGCAGGCGGATCCTCGTCCTCGGCGTGGCGCTCGGCGAAGAGGGCACCGCGGTGATCGGGAAGGCGCTCGGCGCCCGCGGCACCACCGCGATCACGAGTCTGAACATCCCCGGCATCCCCGGGGTGAACCTCGCGACCATCAACAAGGCGCTCACCAACCGCTTCGTCAAGAAGTTCACCCTCGGCAAGGCCCCGGTGATGTTCGGCAAGGTGCTGCCCGGCGGCATCGGCGCCGTGATCGGCGGGCTGGGCAACCGCGCGCTCGGTTCGGCGGTCGTGCGCAACGCGCGCGCGGCATTCGGGCCGCCGCCGGTCCGCTGGCACGACGGCGGCGTCGTCGACGGCAGCCTCGTCGCTCCCGCGCTGCCCCGCCCCGGAGGCGCGAACTGAAAGGCTGGATCGCGTCGCTGGCGGCCGAGTGCCTCCGGCGGCGCGGCCTCGCCGCCGCGACGATCGGCGTCACGCTCGGCGCGGTCGCGGTCGACCTGACGGCTCCGCTCCTCGTCAAGGCGGCGATGGACATCGCGACACACGCCGCGGACGCGCCGCGGATCACCCTCGGGGCCGTGGTAGGGATGCTCGTCGCCGCGGCCTTCGTTCGCTACCTGTGCCAGTTCGGCAGGCGCATGACGGCAGGCGCCGTCGCCGCCGGTGTGCAGGACCGTCTGCGTCGACGCATCCTCGACACCCTGCTCCACCTGGACGGCCGGTCACGCGACGACATCCGCACCGGACAGATCGTGTCCCGGTCGATCAGCGACCTCCAGGTCGTCCAGGGCCTGCTCGCGATGACGCCGCTCGCCTTGGGCGGCGCGGTCCAGGTGGTCCTCGCCTTCGGCGTCATGGCGTTCCTGTCTCCGCTGCTGACCGTCGTCGCCGTCGGGACCATCCCCCTGCTGGTGCTGCTCGTCTACGTCAGCCGCAAGCGGATGTTCGCCGCCACCTGGTCTGCGCAACAGGCCGCGGCCGACGTCGCGGCCCATGTGGAGGAGACCGTGACCGGGGTCCGCGTGGTGAAGGGGTTCGGTCAGGAGGACAGGACCACCGACCGGCTCGCCGAACTCTGCACGCGCCTGTATCGGGAGAAGCTGCGGGCCGCGCGCCTGTCGGCCTGGTTCACACCGACGATGACGTCGATCCCCCAGATCGGGATGGTCCTGGTGATCGGCATCGGCGGATGGCTCACCGCCCGCGGCGACATCACCCCCGGAACGTTCCTCGCCTTCTCCACCTATCTCGCGACCATGACGGGTTTGGCCCGCGTCCTCACGAATCTGGTGGTCAACGCGCAGATCGCGGCGTCGTCGGCCACGCGCGTCTTCGACGTCATCGATCATCCGCGCGACCCGGCGTACGGCGCGGGCGCGGCACTGCCCGACGGAGACCTGTCGGTGGCCTTCGACGACGTCACGTTCGCGCACGAGCACCGCACCGTCTTGGACGGCCTGTCCCTGACGATCGCGCCGGGCGAATGCGTCGCCGTCGTCGGCGGGCCGGGGTCGGGGAAGTCGACGCTCGCCGACCTGCTGACCGGGACGTACCGGCCGCAGTCGGGGACGGTGCGGCTCGTCGGGGCCGGATCGGCCGTGGACGTCGCCGACCTCGCACCCGACGTGCTCCACTCGGCCGTCGCCACCGTCGACGACGAACCGTTCCTCTACTCCGACTCGATCGCCGCCAACATCGCGCTCGACGGCGACCACGACGGCGTCCCGGCGGCCGCGCGGGCCGCGGCGGCCGATTTCGCCGAAGCCTTCGACGACGGTTACGCCACCCGCGTCGGCGAACGCGGACTCACCCTGTCGGGCGGCCAGCGCCAGCGTGTGGCCCTCGCCAGGGCCCTGCATTCCGGCACCCCGATACTGGTGCTCGACGACGCGACGTCCGCCGTGGACGCCGCGACCGAGGCCCGCATCCTCCGTCGTCTCCGTGGTCAGCGGTCGACGATGCTCGTCCTGGCGCACCGCTCGTCGACGCTCGCGATCGCCGACCGCGTCGCGGTGCTGTCCGAGGGGCAGATCGTCGACGTCGGGACCGTCGCCGAATTGACCGCCCGCAGTCCCGAGTTCACCAGGCTGATGGCCGCGGCCGACGCCGACGGCCCCGCACCCGAACCCACGGTCGACGACCTGTGGCCCGGGACCGACACGACCGATCGCGGCAGTGCGCTCGGAGCGATGGCCGTGTCCGACCGACTCGCTCAATCGCTCGCCGCGTTGCCGCCCGCCACGGAGGAGCCGCGCGTCGACGTCGAGCGTGCGCGCGCCGAGACGCCCGGCTTCGGTCTGCGGCAGATCGTCCGGCCGGTGCGCGCACTGATCGCGGTGGTGATCGCCGCGATCAGCGTCGACACTCTCGTCGGGCTGGTGTTCCCGACCCTCGCCAAACGCGTGCTGGCCGCGGACGGGACCGACGTGATCGTCACCGTCACCCTCATCGGCCTCGGGCTGGTCGCCGTCTCGTGGGCGGCGTCGCGTGTCAACACGATCCTGGCCGCCCGCGCGGGCGAACGCGTCCTGTTCACGCTGCGCGTCCGCAGCTACGCGCACCTGCAACGCCTCGGGCTCGACTACTACGAGCGGGAGTTGTCCGGGCGGATCATGACCCGCATGACGACGGACGTCGACGCGCTGTCCGGATTCCTGCAGACCGGACTGTCGTCGGCCATCGTGTCGGTCATGACGCTCGGCGGAGTGCTCGCCGCCCTGCTGATCACCGACTGGCGCGTCGGGGTGGCGGTGCTGCCGATCTTCCCGGTGCTGATCGCCGCGACGGTCGTCTTCCGGCGCATATCGTCGGCGTCGTACACCCGGGCCCGGGAATTGATCTCCACGGTCAACGCCGACTTCCAGGAGAACATCGCCGGACTGTCCACCACGCGCGGATACCGACGCACGCAGGAGGCCGTCGCCCGGTTCGGGGCCCGCTCGGACACCTGGTACGCCGCGCGCATGACGTCCCAGCGCGCCGTCGCGTCGTACTTCCCGTTCATCACCTTCTGCGCGGACATCGCCACGGCCGTCGCGGTCGGCGTCGGCGCGCACCAGATCGCGTCCGGGGCCCTGCATCCCGGAACCCTCGTCGCGTTCGTCCTGTACCTGGCGATGCTGTTCGGCCCCGTCCAGCAGCTCACCCAGGTGTTCGACGGCTACCAGCAGGCCTCGGTGGGACTGCGCCGCATCCGGGACCTCGTGACCACGCCGTCGTCGATCTCCGACGTCGACGACACCGGACCTGTCGAGTTCAACGGCGACGTCCGCTTCGACGCGGTGGACTTCGCCTACCGAGGCGCGACGCGCAATGCGCTGACCGACGTGAACCTGCACATCCCGGCCGGAGCCTCGCTCGCCCTCGTCGGCGCGACGGGAGCGGGCAAGTCGACGGTGGTGAAACTGCTCGCCCGCTTCTACGACCCGACGTCGGGCAGTGTGCGGGTCGACGACGCCGACGTGCGCGAGCTGAATCTGCGCAGGTACCGCTCGCGACTGGGCGTCGTCCCGCAGGAGCCGCACCTGTTCGCCGGAACCGTCGCCGAGAACGTCGCCTACGGTCGCCCGGACGCGACGCGCGCCGAGATCGCCGACGCCGCCCGGCGGGTCGGGGCGGCGTCGATGATCGCCGGACTGCCGGGCGGCATGGAGTTCGCCGTCACCGAACGCGGCCGCAGTCTGTCGTCGGGCCAACGGCAGTTGATCGCGTTGGCCCGTGCGGAACTCGTCGAACCCGATGTGATCCTGCTCGACGAGGCGACCGCGACGCTCGATCAGGCGACCGAGGCGCGGGTGCTCGCCGCGGGCGCGGCGCTCGCCGACCGACGGACGACGGTCATCGTCGCGCATCGGCTCGCCACCGCGGCGCGCGCCGACGCGATCGCCGTCGTCGAGGACGGTCGGATCGTCGAGTACGGCGACCACGACACGCTGCTGCGGGCGAACGGCCGCTACCGGAACCTCTGGAATGCCGGGGATTCTATGATTTCCACCACAACTTCGTTGTATACGGCACCAACGTCACGATGAAGAGGACGGGCACGTCGCAGTCCGCGTACGCTGGTTGATTGGCTGGCGGGAAACGGTTCACAAGACCGCGACGTCCGTCCGGCGTCAGACTACAAAGCATCTGGGTGAATTGAGGCGAGACAACGCTGTGAGCAGTTCGATTTCTGAATCCGACTTCGGGCAGAACGAATGGCTGGTCGAAGAGATGTACCAGCGATTCCAGAAAGATCCGGGATCGGTGGACGCCAGTTGGCATGAGTTGCTGACGAACTACCGATCGAACGGCGCCTCGGCGGCCGCCGCTCCGCCGAAGCCTCCGACTCCGCCCGCACCCGCGCCCGCCGCACAGGCCAAGCAGCCGCTGACGCTCGACGCCGAGCCGACCCGCGAGCCGCAGGCTCCGCGCAACCCGGCGCC
This sequence comes from Gordonia spumicola, assembly GCF_009932475.1. Lineage (GTDB taxonomy): Bacteria > Actinomycetota > Actinomycetes > Mycobacteriales > Mycobacteriaceae > Gordonia > Gordonia spumicola. The sequence continues at coordinate 290,375 of NZ_BJOV01000005.1, read as the reverse complement.
CGCCCGCGAGGCCGCGGCGACCAAGGCCGCGTCGGGCACCAGCCGTGCGGCGGCGGCGGCGAAGCCCGCGAGCACCGACGCCAGCGACGAGGCGAAGATCCTGCGCGGCCCGGCCGCTGCGATCGTCAAGAACATGACGGCGTCGATGGCCCTCCCGACCGCGACGAGCGTCCGCGCCGTCCCGGCGAAGGCGATGATCGACAACCGGATCGTCGTCAACAATCACCTCGCCCGCACCCGCGGCGGCAAGGTCAGCTTCACCCACATCCTCGGTTACGCGATCGTGCAGGCGATCAAGGCGTTCCCGAACATGAACAACCACTTCAAGGAGATCGACGGCAAGCCGAACGTCGTCACTCCCGCGCACACCAACCTCGGTCTCGCCATCGACCTCAAGGGCAAGAACGGCCAGCGCACCCTCGTCGTCGCCGCGATCAAGGAGTGCGAGACGCTCGACTTCGCGGGCTTCGTCGCCGCGTACGAGGACATCGTCCGCCGCGCCCGCGACGGCAAGCTCGGAGCCTCCGACTTCTCCGGTGTCACCATCTCGCTGACCAACCCCGGAACCATCGGCACCGTCCACTCGGTTCCGCGCCTCATGCCCGGTCAGGGCGCCATCATCGGCGCGGGCGCGATGGACTACCCCGCCGAGTTCCAAGGCGCGAGCGACGAGCAGCTCGCCACCATGGGCGTCGGCAAGCTGATGACGTTGACGTCGACCTACGATCACCGGATCATCCAGGGCGCCGAGTCGGGCGACTTCCTGCGCACCATCCACAATCTGCTTATCGACGACGCGTTCTACGACGAGATCTTCACCTCGCTGCACATCCCGTACGAGCCGATCCGGTGGCGTCGTGACCTGCCCGCGGGCCTCGTCGACAAGAACACCCGCGTCCTCGAGATGATCGCCGCCTACCGCAGCCGCGGTCATCTGATGGCCGACACCGATCCGCTCGCCATGGACAGCGACGCCCGTGCGTCGCACCCCGACCTCGACGTCCTCACCTACAACCTCACGTTGTGGGATCTGGACCGCACCTTCACCGTCGGCGGCTTCCACGGCAAAGACAAGATGAAGCTCCGCGACGTCCTGTCGATCCTGCGCGACGCCTACTGCCGCCACGTCGGCGTCGAGTACACCCACATCCTCGACCCGGAGCAGCAGCGTTGGCTGCAGGATCGCGTCGAGATCAAGCACGTCAAGCCGCCCGTCGCCGAGCAGAAGTACATCCTGTCCAAGCTGAACGCCGCCGAGGCCTTCGAGACGTTCCTCGCGACGAAGTACGTCGGCCAGAAGCGCTTCTCGCTGGAGGGCGCCGAGACCGTCATCCCGATGATGGACGCCGTCATCGACCAGTCGGCCGAGCACGGGTTGGAAGAAGTCGTCATCGGCATGCCGCACCGCGGCCGCCTCAACGTCCTCGCCAACATCGTCGGCAAGCCGTACTCGAAGATCTTCACCGAGTTCGAGGGCAACCTCGGCGAGGCGCAGGCGCACGGCTCGGGCGACGTGAAGTACCACCTCGGAGCCGAGGGCAAGTACTACCAGATGTTCGGCGACAACGAGATCAACGTCTCGCTGACCGCGAACCCCAGCCATCTCGAAGCCGTCGACCCGGTCCTCGAGGGCATCGTCCGCGCCAAGCAGGACCTCCTCGAAGAGGACAACCGCTTCGGCATCCTGCCGCTGATGCTGCACGGTGACGCCGCCTTCGCAGGTCAGGGCGTCGTCGCGGAGACGCTGAACCTGTCGATGCTGAACGGCTACCGCACCGGCGGAACCATTCACATCGTCGTCAACAACCAGGTCGGGTTCACCACCGCACCCGAGTACTCGCGGTCGACCGAGTACTGCACCGACGTCGCGAAGATGATCGGCGCGCCGGTCTTCCACGTCAACGGCGACGATCCCGAAGCCTGCGTGTGGGCGGCCAAGCTCGCCGTCGACTACCGCGAGGCGTTCAACCGCGACGTCGTCATCGACCTCGTCTGCTACCGCCGCCGCGGCCACAACGAGGGCGACGACCCCTCGATGACGCAGCCTGCCATGTACGACGTGATCGACAACATCCGCGGCGTCCGCAAGAGCTACACCGAAGCCCTCATCGGCCGCGGCGACATCTCGACCAAGGAAGCCGAGGACGCTCTCCGCGACTACCAGGGTCAGCTCGAGCGCGTCTTCGTCGAGGTCAAGGAGCTCGAACGCTTCACCCCGGAGGCGTCGCCGTCCGTCGAGGGCGACCAGCAGCTCCCCGAGAAGCTGGTCACGGCCGTCCCGCAGGAGATGCTCACCCGCATCGGCGACGCGTTCGTCAACCTGCCCGAGGGCTTCACCCCGCACCAGCGCGTGAAGCCGGTCATCAAGCGTCGTCACGAGATGACCACGCAGGGCGACGTCGACTGGTCGTTCGCCGAGCTGATGGCGTTCGGCACGCTCGTCCAGGAGGGCACCACCGTCCGACTGTCGGGCCAGGACTCGCGCCGCGGCACGTTCACCCAGCGCCACTCGGTCCTCATCGACCGGGAGAACGGCTCGGAATACACTCCGCTGAACCATCTCGGCGTCGACGGTCCCGGCCGTTTCCTGGTGTACGACTCCCCGCTGTCGGAGTACGCGGTCCTGGGCTTCGAGTACGGCTACGCCGTTGCCAACCCGGACGCGCTCGTCCTCTGGGAAGCGCAGTTCGGCGACTTCGTCAACGGCGCCCAGTCGATCATCGACGAGTTCATCAGCTCCGGTGAGGCCAAGTGGGGCCAGCGGTCGGACGTCGTCCTGCTGCTGCCGCACGGCCACGAGGGCCAGGGACCCGACCACACGTCGGGCCGTATCGAGCGCTTCCTCCAGCTGTGTGCCGAGGGTTCGATGACGGTCGCCCTGCCGTCGACGCCCGCGAGCTACTTCCACCTGCTGCGTCGTCACGTGCACGACGGCATCAGCCGCCCGCTCGTCGTCTTCACCCCGAAGTCGATGCTGCGCAACAAGGCCGCCGTGTCGCCGATCGAGGACTTCACCGAAGGCAAGTTCCAGTCGGTGATCGACGACCCGCGTTTCGCGAAGCAGAGCGCTGACCGGTCGAAGGTGAAGCGCGTGCTCCTGGTCAGCGGCAAGCTCTACTACGAGCTCGCCGCCCGCGCCGAGAAGGACGGCCGCGACGATGTCGCGATCGTCCGCGTGGAACAGCTGTACCCGGTCCCGCATCGTCGCCTCGCACGCACGCTGGAGCAGTACCCGAACGCGAACGACTTCGTGTGGGTCCAGGAGGAGCCCGCCAACCAGGGCCCGTGGCCGTTCCTCGGCCTCTGGCTGCCGGAACTCCTCCCCGAGGTCCTGTCGGGCCTGCGCCGCATCTCGCGTCGCCCCATGTCCGCGCCCTCCTCGGGCTCGAGCAAGGTCCACGCCGTGGAGCAGGCCGAGATCGTCGACGGCGCCTTCGCCTAGTCGCCGTCACTGAGAATGCCCGGACCGTCCTACGACGGTCCGGGCGTTGTCGTCTCCGGTGCTCTACTCGTTCCCCGGACGCTCCCCCGGATCCCCGAGCGCAGTCGAGGGGCGCAGCGCATGCTCCGACCCTCGCGCGCATGTCTCCCGCCCCGATCCTTGAGCGAGCGGAGCGAGTCGAAAGGTCTTCCCAGGTCAACGCACCTCTCGGACGGACCGACTTCGCGTCAAAGATGCTGGGGACGACCCAGGGTGCCTCGTTTCACTGTTTCGTGCGGCACCTGCCTGCCTCGACTTTGACCGAGTGACCTCAACTCACGAATAGTGCCTGAACTTGACCAAGTTCCCTGAGCGCAGGTGACTTGGTCAAGTTCAGGCACTATTCGCACAACGAGGCACTCGATGAACGTTGTGCCGTCCGGTCAGGCCAGGACCGCGCACTCACCGGGCTCGCCGCCCGATCCGGACATCAGTCGGCGACCACGGCCACGGTCAGACCGGCCAGCGCGGGGAGTGCGGTGACGAACATGGCGATGAGGGTGTCCCTGTCGACGACGGGGTCGGCGAGCCAGCGGACGATCATCTCCTCGACGTAGGCGATCCATCCGGCGACGGCGAGTTCGATAGCCGGTGTGCGCTCGATTCCCAATGCCGGGGCGTGGGTGAGAACGCGTTCAGCCATCTGATCGCGGGTGTCCTCCGCGACCTCCCGGATGCCCGCGATCGAGTTGCCGGAGCCGCGGATCACGCCGATGAATCCCTGCCCGATGCCTGCGACGTAGTCGACGTACGCGGTCACCGACGCCTGCAGCATCTCGATCGGATCGGTCAGGTCGTCGCGCGGGGCGGTCTTGTCGAGCATCTCGGCAGCCTGCTCGCGGACGACCGCGAGGTGAAAGTCGGCCTTCGACTCGAAATAGTGGAAGAGCAGGCCTTTCGACACACCGGCGGCCTCGGCGACGGCCTCGATCGTCACGCTCTCCAACGGTTGCTCGCGGGCCATGTCGATGCCGAGATCGATGAACTGTCGACGACGGGCCTGCGGGCTCATGCGCGTTCTCGATGCGGTCATGTCATCGACCCTAGGCCCTTGTTGACCAAGATTCAATTGCCTATTGACTCGCGTTCAACACCACCCTATGGTGGTGACCATGACAACGCATGATGTAGAGATCGCAATCGTCGGTGCGGGCTTCTCCGGCCTCGGCGCGGCCATCAAGCTCGCCCAGGCGGGCGCCGACGACTACGTGGTCCTCGACCGCGGCGACGACTTCGGCGGCACCTGGCGCGACAACGTGTACCCGGGCGCCGCGTGCGACGTCCCGTCGCACCTGTACTCGTACTCGTTCGCGCAGAACCCGGGCTGGACGCGGTCGTACTCGCACCAGCCGGAGATCCACCGGTACATCAACGACGTCGCCGACCAGCACGGCATCGCCGACAAGACCTGGTTCGGCAGCGACGTGACCGGAGCCGACTGGAACGAGGACGAGTCGCGCTGGGTCATCCAGGGCAAGCGCAACGGCAAGAAGTTCACCGTCCGCGCCCGGAACCTGGTCGGCGGAATCGGTCCGCTGTGCGAGCCGAACCTCCCCGACATCGACGGACTCAAGAGCTTCGGCGGCAAGATCGTTCACACCGCGCGCTGGGACGAGGACTACGACTTCGACGGCAAGCGCGTCGCCGTCATCGGCACCGGCGCGTCGGCCATCCAGGTGGTCCCGCAGCTCGGCAAGGTCGTCGGCCACATGGACGTCTACCAGCGCACCGCACCGTGGATCATCCCCCGGAACGAGCGTCCCTACCTCCCCGTCGAGAACTGGGCGTTCAAGAACGTCCCCGGTCTGCAGAACATCATCCGCGGCACCATCTACACCGCGAACGAGAGCGTCGCCGCCGGCATGACGTGGGCGCCCAAGGCGCTCAAGCCCGTCGAGTTCCTGTGCCGCGGCAACATCTTCAAGGGCATCCGGGACCCGAAGCTCCGCGACGCCGTCACTCCCCGCTTCGCCGTCGGCTGCAAGCGCATCCTGAAGTCGAACGAGTGGTACCCGACGCTCGACCGTCCGAACGTCGACCTCGTGACCGACGGCATCGACAAGGTCACCAAGACCGGCATCGTCACCAAGGACGGCACCGTCCGCGATGTCGACGTCATCGTCGTCGCCACCGGGTTCCACGTCACCGACTCCCCCGCATTCGAGACGATCCGCGGCGTCGGCGGCAAGAGCCTCACCCAGGTGTGGGACGCCGAGGGCATGCAGGGATACAAGGGGTCGTTCGTCCACGGCTTCCCGAACCTGATGCTGCTGGTCGGACCGTCCACCGGCCTCGGTCACACGTCGATGGTCTACATGATCGAGTCCCAGCTCAACTACCTCGTCGACTACTACCGCAAGACGAAGGCCGCGGGCATCATCCGCACCGACGTCAAGAAGGAAGCTCAGGACCGGTACAACGCCGACCTGCAGAAGACGATGAAGACGAGCGTCTGGGTCAACGGCGGCTGCGCCTCCTGGTACAAGGACGCCAACGGGAACGTCACGTCGCTGTGGCCGGGATTCACGTTCACCTTCCGCAACCGGACACGCGAGTTCGACATCGCGGCCTACGACGTCACCGCGGCGCCTCGCGTCGAGACCGCGGCCGCCGCGGCCGCGGGCGCCTGACCTCCACTCCCCCCGATTCGAAACGAGATTCAAGTGAAAGACTTCCGCAACAAGGTCATCGTCGTCACCGGAGCCGGATCCGGCATGGGCCGCGACCTGGCCGTCCAGCTCGCCCGCCGCGGCGCCAAGATCGCCATCTCCGACGTCGACCCGAACGGTCTCGCCGAGACCGAGCGCCTCGTCAAGGAGGCCGGCGCCGAGGTGCACTCGCAGTTGCTCAATGTGGCCGAACGCGAGGCCGTGCTCGAATACGCCGACGCCGTCGCAGGCCATTTCGGCACCGTCAACGTCATCTTCAACAACGCGGGCATCGCTCACCACGGCGAGGTGGAGCACACCGAGTTCAAAGACATCGAGCGGGTGATGGACGTCGACTACTGGGGCGTCGTCAACGGAACCAAGGCGTTCCTGCCGTACATCATCGCGTCGGGCGACGGGCACATCGTCAACACGTCGTCGCTGTTCGGCCTGCTGTCGCAGCCCGGTCAAGCCGCGTACAACTCGGCGAAGTTCGCGGTCCGCGGCTTCACCGAGGCCCTGAACCAGGAGATGATCATCGCCAAGCACCCCGTCAAGGTGACGTGTGTGCATCCGGGCGGCATCAAGACGGCGATCGCACGCAACGCGACCACCTCCGGTGATCACGACGCCAAGGCAGTCGGCGAGTTCTTCGACAAACACCTGGCGACCATGACCTCGGAGAAGGCGGCGCGTGTGATCATCAAGGGCGTCGAGAAGAATCAGGCTCGCGTCCTCGTCGGAGCCGACGCCAAGGTCCTCGATCTCAGCGTCCGCCTCGTCGCATCGAAGTACCAGTCCATCGGCGCCCGCGTCGTCGGCTGGGGAATGGCGAAGGCCGGGATCTAGCATCCTGAACCGCTAGTCCGTTGCATAAATGATTGCATCAGCATGCTGGTTGAGCCGGGCCGGAGCGATAGCGGAGGGCCGTGTCGAAGCCTGGTGAGGTCGGCTGGAAGTCGGTGGCAGTGTTTGATGAAAATCGCTGGTCAAGAACGTCTAGTGGTAACGACCGAGTAGCTGGACCGCACTACCAGCGAATGTCGCCGGGTTTCGACACGGCCCTCCGCTATCGCTCCGGCCCGGCTCAACCACCAAAGGGATCCGAATACCTATGCACCGGATTGGCGGTTCGGGACACTAGCGTAAGGCAACACGCCCTAAACGCCGTGCGTCGAGAGCCACTGTCCGGCGACGACGCTCGGTGACGCACCGCCACGGACCTCGCGCACGAGTTGCGCGAGGTCCGTTGTCGTCAGTTCACCCGCCACCCGGCTGAGCGCCTTGAGCTGGGACTTCCCGAGCGCAGCCGACGCGAACACCGGTACCAGATCTTGGGCGATCGGACCGCCCTCCGACGTGACCGTCCGGACACCGTTGAGATCGACGACGGACGCAGTGTCGAGCGCCGGTGCCAGGCCCAGGGCCCCGGCCCGGACCCGATCGATGAACTCTGCCGGTGGCACCACCGTCGCCGCGACTATTCCGCAGCGGGCGAACGCGTCCGTGACCTGCTTCGTCAGCGGCCTTGTCGACACGATGTCCGTCCGGTCGGCACGTCTGTTGTCGCAGTCCACGAGGTCGGCCGGCCCACCGTCGGTGATCTCCTCGGCCCGAACCACCACCTGCCACCGGTTGCTGACCGCCGCCGGGTCGCCGATCGACACCTGTTGCGGAAGTGAGCGGTTCACGTCGGCGAGCACGTCGTCGGACGTCAGCGCCGTCGGATTCGGCGTCAGTCGACGCAGGAGATCACCGGTGAACGCCGGGAACAGCCCGAGGTCGCCGGAGGCGACGGCGTCGATCGGGTTCGCGGTCGGTTCGTCGGCCGTCTCGACGTCGATGCCGGTTCGCGACAGGGCTCCCGCGTAGATCGCGGCCGCCGTCCGCATCTCCGGTGTCCCGTCGTGCCCGACAAGCAGCGGCGACGCGTCGTCTGAGCAGGCCGTCAGCAGGACACCTGCCAGGGCGGCGGCGAGCAGTGCGGCGAGGAGTCGTCGTTGAGTGCGCATCGGTGTCGACGTTAGCCGACGTTCACGCCGTGGCGGCGAATCCGATCACCGATGTGGCGATCAGCTGGACGGCGATCGCGGCCAGCAGCAGACCGGCGATCTTCGCCAGCAGCGTGATGCCACTGACCTTGAGGATCCGGATCAGGGTGGTCGAGTACAGGAGCGCGAGGCAGACGACGGCGTGCGCCGTGACGATGGCCGCGGCGATCGCGAGGTAGGCTCCCGCTTCCCCGTCTGCCTGGCTGACCGCGACGATGACGGCCGCGATCGCCCCCGGACCGGCGAGGAGCGGAGTCCCCAGCGGCACGAGCGCGACGTTCACATCGTCCGCGGCCTTGCCCGTCGGCGGCTCCCCCGTTCCGGTCAGCAACTGCAGCGCCACCATCAGCAGCAGGAGTCCGCCCGCGCCCTGCAGCGCGGGGATCCCGATGTGCAGGTACGACAGGACGGCCCGGCCGCCGATCGCGAACAGCGAGATGACGAACAGGGAGACCAAGGGCGCCTGCCAGGCGGCGCGCCGACGGACCTCCGGCGAACGGCGACCCACGAGAGACAGGAACACCGGCACCTGGCCGGGCGGGTCCATGATGACGATCAGAGTGATCGCGGTGGTGGTGTAGACAGCGACATCGAACACTGTCTGAGTGTAGACCGCGCGGCGCTCTCACCGGCGGTAACATGGCTCGGTGCCGTCGATGCCCCGCATGCTGCAGCCCGGAAGCCGTGGACCCGGACGAACCGCCCCCACCACCCCGCCCGTGCCCGCAGCACGGGCCGTCGTCGACTGCGCAGTGTACATCGACGGGATCAGGCAGAACTGTCCCCTCGACTTCCGGCGCGCCCTCGCCGAGGTCCGGTCCGCCGGGGAGGGTTTCGTCTGGCTCGGCCTCCACGAACCCGACGAGCGGCAGATGAACGACGTCGCCGACGCGTTCGGCCTCCACCCGCTGATGGTCGAGGACGCCGTCCACGCGCACCAGCGGCCCAAGCTGGAACTGTACGACGACACCGTGTTCCTCGTGCTCCGGACGATCAGCTATGTGGAGCACGAGTCGGTGGCCGTCGCCAACGACATCGTGGAGTCCGGCGAGATCATGGTGCTCGCGGGCCGCGACTTCGTCATCACGGTCCGACACGGCGAACACACGCACCTCACCGGCGTCCGACACCGCCTCCAGGAACGCCCCGACCACCTCGCGCTGGGCCCCGCGGCCGTCGTGCACGCCGTCGCCGACCGCGTCGTCGACAGCTACCTGGACGTGGTGTCGGAGATGGAGTCGGACGTCGACGAGATCGAGGAGGGTGTGTTCTCGTCGTCGAACGCCCTCGACATCAATGTCGTCTACCTGTTCAAGCGGGAGATCCTCGAGCTGCGGCGCGCCGTCTATCCGCTCGGCATGCCGCTGGCACGGCTGTCGGGGAACAAGAACACGCTCGACGTGTCGCCGATCCGTTTCGAGGACACGAACCTGTCGTCCAACGAGAAGGAGATCCGTCGCCACTTCCGGGACGTCGCCGACCACCTCACGACGGCGACCGACCTCATCGCGGAGTACGACGAACGTCTCACCGCACTGCTGAACGCCGCCGCGACGAAGGTCGGCATCCAACAGAACAGCGACATGCGCAAGATCTCGTCGTGGGCCGCCATCGCCGCCGTGCCGACCGCCGTCGCCGGCATCTACGGCATGAACTTCGACTTCATGCCCGAACTGCACTACGAGTACTCGTACCCGATCGTCCTCATCTTCATCATCAGCGTCTGCATCCTCCTCTGGCGCGTCCTCCGCAAGAACCACTGGCTCTGACCCAGCGCATCTCACCGGATTTCGACACGCCCCTCCGCTATCGCTCCGGAACGGCTCAATCACCATAAAGCCGCCCCACATGGTGATTGAGCGGCCGACGAGGCGCAGCCGACCTCATGGTGATTGAGCCGTCGACGAGGCGCAGCCGAGGAGACGAGTCGAAATCAGCCGCACCCGGGCCGGGTCTCGACCAGCGCTCAGTCGTCGAACAGTGTGATCGACGGAAACGTGGCGTCGTCGGGATCGTCGTCGGACACTCGACGACCGCGGGTGGACAGGGCGTGCAGCAGGTCGAAGTCGCCGCGAGCGAGAGCGATTCGCTTCGCTCGTCCCCACCCCTGGACCTGCTTCTCACGCGCGAACGCCTCGTCGACCGTCGGGAACTCCGCCACGTACACGAGGCGGACGGGGAGACGTCGACTCGTGTACGCGGCCCCCTTGCCCGCGCGGTGCTGTCGGAGACGTTCAAACATATTGCGAGTGCTCCCGACATAGAACGATCCGTCAGCGCATTCCAGCATGTACAGATACCCGGCCATTCCGACAGCATCCACCGACATCTCGGATCTGACCAGCACGTTGTCCACAGGCACGTCCACCGACCCAGCGGACCTCACCGGATTTCGACACGGACTCCGCTCCGCTACGCCCGGCTCAATCACCATGAGGGCGGCCCCATGAGCAGGGTCGGGAGTTCAGGAGGGAGTGACGGCGGAGCGGGTGGGGTCGGCGATGTCGACGCCCGCCTCGGTCCACGCCTCGCGGAGAGCGGCGGCGCCCTTCAGCCGGACCCATGCGGCCTCGTTCGCGGTGATCGGCACCGCGCGGAGGAAACGGACCGGTTCGGCTGGCTCGTCGAGCGGAAGGTCGGCGACGTCGGTGTCGGCGGCCAGCAGGAAAGCCGAGCAGATCGCACCGGCCCACAACGGTTCCTGCAGGTCGACGAGGGAGTCCTCTGCCAGGATCAGACCTTCGACGGCCGGGGCCGCCGCCAGCATCGCGAGCGACTTGTGCAGCCCAGGCAACGCCGACACCGCCTTCATCCGGACCGTGACCTCGGCACGCGGACCACGGACCGGGTCGGGCGCGAAGTCGTTCGGATCGTGCATCGGATGCCGCGAGCACCCGACCGTCGCGAACACCAGCTCATCGTCGACGACGAACCTCAGCACGTCGACCGGCTCCACGCCGAGGAACGTCACCGACGCCTTCTGCGGCTCGGATCCGACACTGTCCGACACATGCGCGACCACCCGGTCGGCGACCGACCCCGAAGACGAACTCACCCCACCAGTGTTCCACGGGTGGGGTGAGGCCGGTCAGCGCAGGGCGACGCCGCTGGCCGTATCGAAGATGTGCACGCGCTCGATGTTGAGGGCGAGGCGCAGCGGGCCTCCCCTGACCGCCTGCGTGTACGGCGCGAGACGGGCGACCTTCTGCCCGCCTGCCGTCGTCGACCCCAGGTCCTCGGCCAGACGGGACAGCACTGCGTTCGCCGAATCGGGCGAGTTGAGGCTGAAGTACACGTACTTGTCCGAGCCCATCGACTCCACCAGGTCGACGGTGATGTCGAACGGGAGGAAGTTCGCCAGCTCCGCCGGATGCGTGAGCTGCGCGTCGACGAGATGCTCCGGGCGGATGCCGAGCAGCACTTCCCCGTTGCTCCCCGCCTGGCGGGCGCGCGCGGTGACCTCGGCGTGATCCGGAAGCTCGATCCGCCCGATCGCGGTGTCCGCACCGGTGCCGCTGAGTCGACCGGGGATGAAGTTCATCGCGGGCGACCCGATGAAACCCGCGACGAACAGGTTCCTCGGGTGGTCGTACAGCTCCTGCGGGGCTCCGACCTGCTGGACGTGACCGTTGCTCATCACCACGACGCGGTCGCCGAGGGTCATCGCCTCCGTCTGATCGTGCGTCACATACACGGTCGTCGTGCCCAGACGCGCCTGCAGCGCCGCGATCTCCGTACGCATCTGCACGCGCAGCTTGGCGTCGAGGTTCGACAGCGGCTCGTCCATCAGGAACGCCTTCGGCGAGCGGACGATCGCACGGCCCATCGCGACACGCTGCCGTTGGCCGCCCGAGAGGTTCGCCGGCTTGCGGTCCAGGTACTCGGTGAGATCGAGGATGCGGGCGGCCTCGGCGACCTTCGCCTCGATCTCGTCCTTCGGTGCCTTCGACAGGGTGAGCGGGAACGCGATGTTCTGGCGCACCGTCATGTGCGGGTACAGGGCGTAGCTCTGGAACACCATCGCGATATCGCGGTCCTTGGGCGCCGTCTCGTTGACGCGCTGCCCGCCGATGAAGAGATCACCGCCGGTGATGTCCTCGAGTCCGGCGATCATGTTGAGCGTCGTCGACTTGCCACAGCCGGACGGGCCCACCAGGATGATGAACTCGCCGTCGGCGATCTGCAGGTCGATGCCGTGCACGGCCATCGAACCGTCCGGGTACTGCTTGGAAACATTCGAGAGAACGATGTCGGCCATGGGTTATCCCTTCACGGCGCCGGAGGTGAGACCGGCCACGATACGACGTTGGAAGAAGAGCACGAAGATGATGATCGGAATGGTGATGACGACCGCGGCCGCCGAGATGGCGCCCGTCGGCTCCTCGAACTGGCTCACGCCGGTGAAGTTGGCGATCGCGACCGGCGCGGTCTGCGCGCGGTCGGTGGTCGTCAACGACAGTGCGAGGAGAAGGTCGTTCCATGCGAAGACGAACACGAGGATCGCGGCGGTGACGACGCCGGGGCTGGCGAGCGGCAGAATCACCCGTCGGAACGCCTGTCCCGGGCTCGCACCGTCCATCTGCGCCGCCTTCTCGAGTTCCCACGGGATCTCGCGGAAGAACGCCGACAGGATGTAGATCGCCAACGGCAGCGCGAACGCCACGTACGGCAGGATCAGGCCGAGCCAGGTGTCGAACAGGCCGATGCTGCGTTCGATGTTGAACAGCGGTGTGACCAGCGAGATCTGCGGGAACATCGCGATCAGCAGCGCCGCGCCCACCAGCAGTTTCTTGCCGGGGAACTCGAGGCGGGCGATGGCGTAGGCGGCCATCGTGCCGAGGACGACGGCGACCAGCGTGGCGATGAGGCCGATGCCGATCGAGTTGAGCAGCGGTCTGCCGAACTCACCGCCGTCCGCCAGCGGGACGAGGATGAAGGCGACGAGCACGATCACGATGACGACGGTCACGACGATGGTCGCGATCCGCGCGGTCAGCGCGAGCGAGGGGTTCGCCGTCTTCTCGGCGTGTGTGGCGAGCCAACGGAACACCCCGATCACGACCAGGAGGACCGCGATGCCGACGGACGCCCACAGGATGTCGGTGAAGACGCCGTCGGCGAACAGGTTCCGGTAGTTCTCCAGCGTGAAACTGCTCGGGATGAACTTGCCGTCGGTGACGGTGCCGGGGCTCTTGAACGACAGACTGATGATCCACCACAGCGGAATCACCGCGTACAGCACCACCAGCGTGTTGGCGATCAGCCATCCGGCGCGGCGACGATTGAGAGCATTCATTCTCGCACTACCTCCCCTCGTCGTCGGAGCCCGGCGCGGCGGCGCCGAATCCCTTGATGAACACCACGGCGATCAACGCGACACACAGGAAGATCAGCACGCTGATCGCCGACCCGATGCCGAGGTTGAACGCTTTGAACAGATTGTTGTAGCCGAGCATCGACACCGAGCCGGTGTCGTGATTGCCCGAGGTCAGCACGTAGATGTTGTCGAACACGCGGAACGCGTCGAGCGTGCGGAACAGCAATGCGACGAGGATCGCGGGCTTCATCATCGGCAGGATGATCTTCCGCAGCCTGGTCCACGCCCCCGCGCCGTCCATCTGGGCGGCCTTGAGCAGATCGTCGGGGACGAGCGCGAGGCCCGCGAGGAGCAGCAGCGCCATGAACGGCGTCGTCTTCCACACCTCGGCGAGGATGATCACCGACAGCGCCGACCACTGCTGCGTGAGCGGTGTTGATCCGTCCGGCAGCAGGTCGACCAGGTAGCCGGTCTGCGGCGTCCACGCGTACTTCCACGAGATCGCGGCCGCCACCGTCACGATGCCGTACGGGATCAGGACGACGGTGCGGACCAGTCCGCGGCCGAAGAGCGCCCGGTGCATCACCAGAGCGATCGCCATGCCGAGGACCAGTTCGATGATCACCGAGACGACAGTGATGTACAGAGTCACCCACAGGGACGTCCACCAGTAGTCGCTGCTCAGGACCGTCCGATAGTTGTCCAGGCCGACGAATCGGTCGTTGCCCGGTTCGCGCAGGTTGGACGACGTCAACGACAGCCACATCGAGTACACGATCGGGTAGCCGGTGACCGCGATCATCACCAGGGCCGCGGGACCGGCGAGCAGCAGTGCGAGCCGACGTTCGGACGAACGACGGGCGGTCGACTTCCTCGACGGCTTCGCTTGGGGGGCGGCCGTCGCGACGGCCGCCGCGGGAGCGGGGTTCTCGTCGAGGATGTCGGACATCGACATCGACGATCCCGCGGCCGCCGGGGCGGGATGACGCTCCGGCGCGGGAGCCCACACACCCTTCTGCACGTCTACCGGCCTGCTCTGCGCGGCGTCGTCGACCACAGGCGGCTCGACGACGTCGGGTGCCCGGACTGCGGGCTCCGGCTCCGGCTCGGGTTGTCGGGCGACCGGAGTCGTGTAGCCGTATGAGCCGCCGGAGTCCCTGACCTCGAGCGGCGGGAGCTCCCTGGCTCGGGCGTCGGCGGCGTGATCGCGCGGCGGCGGTGTCACCGTGTGCGTGCTCTCCGTCTCGGGAGCCTGCTCCCCCGGAGCGACCCACGCATCGGAGTGGATCGTCGGGATGGGTCCGGTCTGCTCGACGGCGCGTTCGGGCGCACGGTCGGCGGGGCGCGCATGGCGACCCGGGGTCATGTCCGGCCCGTCACCGTGCGGCGTCAAACCGCCCGCGTTCGGGTCGTGAGCATCGTCGTCGCCGGTCACGGGACAATCCCCTTTCCATCGATGGCCGCCTGCGCGACCTGGGCCAGCTCATCGGCCTTGCGCTCGGGATCCCACCCGCCGTCCACCGGGCTCAGCGTCGTGGTGATCGCCGTCGACATGTCCTGATACCGCGGGGTGGCCGGGCGCGGTGCCGCACCGTCGCCGAGCTGCTCGCGGATCAGGTCGCCCATCGGGTAGGCGATCTTGAAATCCGGATCGTCGTACAGCGCGGAGACCGTCGGCGGCGTGCCGCCCTGGATCGCATAGACCTTCTGAGCGTCCAGCGAGGTGAGGCAGTCGGCCGCCTTGAACGCCAGCGCCTGCTGCTTGGACGTCGACGCGACGGCGATGTTCAAGCCTCCCGGCGTCGCCTTGGCCTGCAGGCCCCGCTCGATGCCGGGGAACGCGGCGAAGTCGAAGCGCTTGCGGACCACGTCGTTGACCTCGGCGATCGCGGGATCGGTCGGATTGTCCGCAACACCGGCGACGACGTCGGCGAACTGGGTGAGCGTGTCGCCCATGATCTTCGCCTCGCCCTTGGAGCCGTTCTCGCGGATGCCCGCGAAGACGAACGGCCAGTTGATCTCGAACGCGGCGTCGCCTGCCTCCATCGCGGTGCGCGCCGAGCCCTCGTCGGAGTTCGAGATGGACGGGTCGTGTCCCTTGGCCGTCGCGACGTCGCGCATCGTGGTCAGCGCCTTGACCGTCGCGGCCCGATGCTCGGGGGTGTCGGTGAGAGTGACCTTCATCGGATCGTTCGGGTCGAGGATCTGTCCGCCAGCCGACTGGACGAGCGAGTTGAACCAGACCATCAGACCTTCGTACTGCTTGGCCTGCAGGACGATCTGCGTCGGCCCGCCGTCGTCGCCGATCTTCGCGGCGTCGTCGAGCATGCCCTGCCAGGTGGTCGGCGGCTTGCGCTTGGCCCCGAACGTGTCCTTCATGACGTCCGGCCGGTACCAGAGGAGCTGAGTGTTGGCCCAGATGGGAAGCGCGTACAGCCTCTTCGCACTGTCCGACTTGCCCTTCCACTCCGCGGTGGCGAGCGGGCCCGCGAGGTTGCGGTCGCGGATCTCCTGCGTCATGGAGTCCGGCACCGGGACCGCCCAGCCCGCATCGGCGAACTCCGCGGTCCACACGACGTCCATCGCCATCAGGTCGAGGGCCGCGTCGTTGCCGGTGAGACGCCGGGCGAGCTGCAGGCGCTGCATGTCGGCTTCCTTCGGAAGCTGATGCGTCGCGATGCGGTACTCGCCGCCCGAGGCCGCCGTGCACGTCGCGGCGACAGTGGTGATCTGGTCGAAGCCGTCCTTGGGCGCGTAGATGTTGATGACACCCGCCTCGTAGCTCGACCCGCACGAGGCGAGCAGCGGTATGACCGCTGCGGCGGCCGCGACGACGGCGACCCCCATCGTGGTTCGCATCCGACGCCGACGACGCGGCGGCGAACCACCGAATCGGACGCCGGAGGATTCCTCTGGTCGCATGTCCCGCAAACCCTCCTACCTCCTCGTGACACCACGAGGTGCGCGCACCTGAGAATCAGCTTTGAAAGCCGATGTGCGCCTTAGGGTATCGCACGGGGTAGTGACACATCGCACATCGGGCGGCGCGCCGTTGCCCGATGTGTCCTACAGGGCGAGTCGGGCGAGCATGTCGCGCGCCTGCTCGGCCTTCTTCGGGTCGCACAGGACGTCGTATCGTCCGGCGACGAGTTGCATGGTCGACGTGAAATCGCGTTGACCACGGCTCGCGGCGTACGGGATCGACGCCGAGATCAGGCCGAACACCATGCCTGCGATCACGCCGAACAGGATCGGCGTCCAGCCGTCTCCCTGCGAGAAGAATCCGACGAGCGCCCCGAAGAACAAGCCGAGCCAGGCGCCGGACACGAGTCCGCCGGTGACGACCTTGCCCCAGGTCAGGCGGCCGAGGACGCGTTCGACCTGCATGAGGTCCACCCCGACGATCGTCAGGTTCTCCACCTGGAACTCGTTGTCGGAGAGGTAGTCGACGGCGCGCTGCGCCTGCTCGTAGGTGTCGTACGAACCGACCGGCCACCCCTTCGGGGGAGTCGGCAATCCGGGCGTCTGACGCATCGGGCCGCTCATGTGGGTCCTCCTCGAATGTGCGGGTACGCAGATCCTTCTAGGCTTAGGAGCATGACGCACCCCCAGAAGGTCTTCGTTGCCAGACTAGTCGGCCTCGCAGTCCTCGGTCCGGACGGTGAATCGATCGGCCGCGTGCGCGACGTCGTCATCTCGATGCACCTGCCCGGCCAGCAGCCGCGCGCATTGGGCCTGGCGGTGGAACTCACGACACGCAGACGGATCTTCGTGCCCATGCTCCGCGTCACCAGCATCGAACCCGATGCGGTGACACTGACCACCGGGCACGTCAACCTCCGCAAGCTCAGCATGCGCCCCAACGAGGCACTCGCCATCGGCCAGGTCCTCGACAGCCGGGTCCGCACCGACGACCCCGACCACCCCGACCTGCACGGGGTCGATCTGACCGTCATCGACATCGGCATCGAACGCAACCGCAACCGCGACTGGATGGTGTCGCGGGTCGCGGTCCGGTCGATGCGCAAGGGCTTCCGCAGACGCGGCGACACCGCGGTGATCGACTGGCGGCACATCGTCGGCATGACGCGGCTCGAGTTGACGCGCCCGGGTCAGGGCGTCGAGCGTGCCCTCATCCAGTTCGAGAAGATGAGGCCCGCCGACGTCGCCAACGCCCTGCGCGAGCTGCCCGACAAGCGACGCAACGAGATCGCGGCGGCACTGGACAACGAACGACTCGCCGACGTCCTCCAGGAGATGTCGTCCGAAGACCAGAGCGAGGTGCTCGCCAGCCTCAAACCCGAACGCGCCGGCGACGTCCTCGAAGCGATGGACCCCGACGACGTCGCCGACCTCGTCGCCGATCTGCCCGCGTCCGAAGCGGAGGCGCTGCTCTCGCAGATGGACCCGGAGGAGTCGGCGCCGGTCCGCCGCCTGCTGCAGCACTCCCCCGACACCGCGGGCGGCATGATGACGCCGGAGCCGCTCATCCTGACCGCGAACGCGACCGTCTCGGAGGCGTTGGCCCGCGTGCGCGACCCCGACATCAACTCGGCGGCGGCGAGCATGGTGTTCGTCGTCCGACCGCCGACCAACACGCCGACCGGGAAGTTCCTCGGCTGTGTCCACACACAACGCCTGCTACGCGAACCTCCGGCGAACCTGGTCGGCGGCATCCTCGACACCGAGATGCCCCGCCTGCACCCGGACGACTCGCTGGAGACCATGACCCGGTTCTTCGCGTCGTACGACCTGGTGTGCGCGCCCGTCGTCGACGACGCGTCCCACCTGTTGGGCGCGGTCGCCGTCGACGACATCCTCGACGCGCTGCTGCCCGCCGACTGGCGTGAGAACGATCCCGAAGGGCAGGTCCGATGAGCCCACGCCACCTCGACACTCCCGCCGAAACGCGGACGACCTTCCGGTTCAACCTCGACTCGGACGTCGTCGGCGTCTACGCCGAGCGGGTGGCACGGTTCCTCGGCACCGGTCGCTACCTGCTGATTCAGACGGTGATCGTGGTCGTCTGGATTCTCCTGAACATCGGCGTCTTCGCCTTCGAATGGGACCCGTATCCCTTCATCCTGCTCAATCTCGCGTTCTCGACCCAAGCCGCCTACGCCGCGCCGTTGATCCTGCTCGCTCAGAACCGGCAGGAGAATCGGGACCGGATCTCGCTCGACGAGGACCGTCGTCGAGCCGCGCAGACCAAGGACGACACCGAGTTCCTGGCACGCGAGCTGGCCGCGGTGCGCCTGGCCGTCGGCGACACCGTCACCCGCGACTACCTGCGGCGCGAACTGGACGACCTCGTCGACGAGATCGCCGATCGGATCGCGGTGAAGATGCGGGACGCCAAGGATGCCGACCGTTTGCACGCATCGGATGCCGCACACGACTGACATCCCTGTATGCTGACTCACAGTCGTGGGCGACGATCATGCCACATGATCGGTCGATTCGACGGCAACGACACTCGACGGTGGGGACTTGGGGATGAGTTTGCTTCGGAGCAAGCCTGACGGCGCACACGTTCCGCGTCGCGGGCTGTCCGTCGGCGTCGGCGCGGTCGCCGTAGGCGCGGTACTCCTGAGCGGCGTCAGCGCCGGTTCGCCCGGCGGTGTGTCGGCGTCCGGCCCCGTCGACATCGGCCCGTCCATCCTGTCGTCGGACACCACCGCGATCGCGGCGGACGACGCCGGCCAGGCAGTGCCCGCGGCCGACCGCGGCCTGATCGGGTTCGCCCCGCCCGCCGACCCGGCCGACAAGGAAGACGACGCGGCCGCCCAGTTCCGCATCGCCGCGGGCCTCCCGTCCGGACCGCTCGGCATCCCCGGCATCGTCTTGAAGGCGTACAAGCTGGCCGCGACCCGAGTGGCCGCCGAGACCCCGCAGTGCAAGCTGCCCTGGTTCCTGCTCGCGGGGATCGGCCGCATCGAATCCGGTCACGCGGGCAACGGCAACGTCAACATCTACGGCGACTCCCTCAGCAAGGTCCGCGGCCCCGTCCTCGACGGGACCCTCGCGGGCAACGAGGTTGTCACCGACTCCGACGGCGGATCACTCGACGGCGACCGCGGCCACGACCGCGCGATGGGCCCGATGCAGTTCATCCCCAGCACGTGGAAGGCCTGGGGCACCGACGCCAACGGAGACGGCAAGGCCGACCCCGACAACATCTTCGACGCGACACTCAGTGCTGGCCGCTACCTGTGCGCGGGTGTCACCGACTTCATGGCCGCGCCCAACAAGGTCGCGAATGTGATGCGGTACAACCATTCCGTCTCGTACGCCGAGAACGTCCTCGGCTGGGCCGCGGCGTACGCGGCGGGCGTCATGCCGACGACTCCCATCCCCGACATGGTGACCCCGCCGAAGGACACCAAGAAGAAGAAGGACAAGAAGGACGACAAGCCGTCGTCGACGCCGTCCACGTCGAAGCCCGCACCGCCGTCGAGCGCACCCAAGCCGAAGCAGACCCAGCAGTGCCTCGGCGTCATCTGTCTTCCGCCCGCGCCCGCGCCCCGAACGTCGCCCAAGAAGGCCGCGCCGAAGCCGTCGAGCACGAAGCCGACCGCCGGGCGCTGACTCCACCGTTTGACATCAAGTGCGCTTGATGTTGTGAACTGACTCGCATGACACGAATGCAGGCATCACGATGAGCATGGAATCCGTGGCGTGGGACGTCATGTACAAGTCCATGCACACCCCCGACGCGCGGTCCAAGGCGGATCGACGTGCCACGCTGCGCCGGATCGCGGGCTTCGCGAGGCCGCACCGCAGTCGGATCGTCGTCTTTCTTCTGCTGTCCACGGTGACCGCGGCGTTGACGGTCGCGACGCCGCTGCTGGCGGGACGGGTCATCGATTTGATCACCGACGGCGACTCGTCGCAGGCGGGCGGCATCGTCGGCCTGGCCGTCCTCATCGCGGTGATCGCCGTGGTCGAGGCCGCGACCGGAATCGCGATCCGGTGGCTGTCGTCCACCATCGGCGAAGGGCTGATCTTCGACCTGAGGCGAGCCGTGTTCGACCACGTCCAGAAGATGCCCGTCGCGTTCTTCACCCGCACGCGGACCGGTGCACTGGTGAGTCGCCTCAACAACGACGTGATCGGTGCGCAGCGCGCGTTCAGCGACACGCTGTCCGGTGTGGTCTCGAACTTCGTCACCCTGCTGTTGACCCTGGGCGTGATGGTCGCGATCAGCTGGCAGATCACGTTGCTCGCCCTGGCGCTCCTACCTGTGTTCGTGCTCCCGGCACGCCGGATGGGCAGGCGCATGGCAGGCCTGGCCCGCGAGAGCGCCGACCACAACGCACGCATGTCGACGCAGATGACGGAACGTTTCTCCGCACCGGGCGCGACCTTGGTGAAGTTGTTCGGGCGACCGGACCGGGAGTCGTCCGAGTTCGCGAGTCGGGCCGACGCCGTCCGCGACATCGGCGTCCGGCAGGCGATGCTGCAGTCGTACTTCTTCACCGCGCTGATGCTCGTGTCGTCTCTCGCGCTGGCGCTCGTCTACGGTCTCGGCGGCTGGCTCGCCGTCCGCGACCAGTTGTCAGCCGGAGCCGTCGTGTCCCTGGCGTTGCTGCTGACCAGGATGTACGCACCGCTCACGGCGCTCGCCAATGCCCGAGTCGAGGTGATGAGCGCCCTCGTCAGCTTCGAGCGCGTCTTCGAGGTCCTCGACCTGACGCCGCTGATCGCCGACCGCCCCGACGCCGTGGCCGTGCCCGACGTGGATTCGGGGGTGTCCGTCCGATTCGACGCGGTGTCGTTCACGTATCCGGCCGCCGACAAGGTGTCGCTCGCGTCGTTGGAGGAAGTCGCCCAGCTCGATCCCCGCGACGGTTCCGAGGTGCTGCACGGCGTCGATCTCGACGTCCCCGCGGGATCCATGGTCGCGCTCGTCGGCAGTTCCGGTGCGGGCAAGTCGACGATCGCGTCGCTCGCGACCCGCCTCTACGACGTCGACGCCGGCGCCGTGCGGCTCAACGGCGTCGATGTCCGAGACCTGTCGGCCGCGTCGGTGCATCGGACGGTCGGGCTCGTCACCCAGGACGGCCACCTGTTCCACGACACGGTGCGCGCCAACCTCGCACTGGCGCGGCCCGATGCGTCCGACGACGACCTGTGGGACGTCCTGCGCCGCGCGCGGCTCGACGATCTGGTCCGGGAGCTGCCGAACGGCCTCGACACCGTGGTCGGCGAACGCGGATACCGCCTGTCGGGCGGTGAACGTCAACGGCTGACGATCGCCCGACTGCTGTTGGCGAGGCCCGCCGTCGTGATTCTCGACGAGGCGACCGCTCATCTCGACTCGACGTCCGAGGCCGCCGTCGGCGAGGCGCTCAGCGAAGCGCTGACGGGCAGGACGTCCCTGGTCATCGCTCACCGCCTGTCGACGATCCGCGCGGCGGACGTGATCGCCGTCGTCGAGCACGGACGGATCGTCGAGCGCGGCGATCACGCGGCACTTCTCGCCGCGGGCGGCAGGTACGCGGAGCTGTACCGTACGCAGTTCGCGTCGGCGTGACACGTCACTGTGGGGCGGCCACCGGGGCACGCCCTAGACTGGCCTGGTGAGCACACCTACCGAAGCCGCGGTCCGATCCGCGTTGAGCAAGGTCGCCGATCCCGAGATCGGCAAGCCGATCACCGATCTCGGCATGGTGAAATCCGTCGCGATCGCGGACGACGGCAGCGTCGACATCGGCGTGTACCTGACCACCTCCGGTTGTCCGATGCGCACCGAGATCGCCGACCGCGTGTCGACCGCCGTCGCCGACGTTCCCGGGGTCGGAGCCGTCCGCGTGGAACTCGACGTGATGGACGACGAGCAGCGCACCGAACTGCGCAAGAAGCTCCGAGGCGACAAGGCCGAGCCGGAGATCCCGTTCGCCAAACCCGGCAACCTCACTCGCGTGTACGCGATCGCGTCGGGCAAGGGCGGCGTCGGCAAGTCGAGCGTCACCGTGAATCTGGCGACGGCGCTCGCCGACCGCGGCCTGTCCGTCGGCGTGCTCGACGCCGACATCTACGGTCACAGCGTGCCCCGCATGCTCGGCAGCGACGCGAAGCCCACCCAGGTCGAGTCGATGATCATGCCGCCGCAGAGCCACGGCGTGAAGTTCATCTCGATCGGCCAGTTCACGGACGGGAACACGCCGGTCACCTGGCGCGGCCCGATGCTTCACCGCGCGCTGCAGCAGTTCTTGGCCGACGTCTACTGGGGCGACCTCGATGTCCTGCTCCTCGACCTTCCGCCGGGCACCGGCGACGTCGCGATCTCCATCGCGCAGCTGATCCCCGGCGCGGAGATCCTCGTCGTCACCACGCCGCAGCAAGCCGCCGCCGAGGTCGCCGAACGCGCGGGCGCCATCGCCCTGCAGACCCGCCAGAAGGTGCTCGGCGTCGTCGAGAACATGTCGTGGATGGAGCTGCCCGACGGGTCCCGGATGGAGCCGTTCGGTTCGGGTGGCGGAGCCCAGGTGTCCGAGCGTCTGACCCGCGCGGTCGGCGCGCCCGTCGAACTCCTCGGCCAGGTCCCGCTCGAACAGGACCTACGCGAAGGCGGAGACGCCGGCGTCCCCGTTGTCCTCGCCAAGCCCGAATCGGCGTCCGGATCGGCGCTGCGCGCGATCGCAGACAAGCTCGCCGTCCGACGCCGCGGCCTCGCGGGCATGAGCCTGGGCATCGACACCACGCGGCACTAGCCCGCAAACGAGGGTTTCAACGACAGACGAGGCATGCATGCGTGCCTCGTCTGTCGTTGAACACCTCGGATGGAACCTGACACCGGTTTCGTGCGTCTGACCTTGTAAGGGGGTCAGACGCATGAGGAGAATCCTGACATCGATCGCGGCCGCAGCAGTCGTGGTGTGCGCAGCCGCGTGGGGTATCGACCATCTCGCGGGGACGCACGCGATCAGGCAGGTCGACGCGGTCGGCCGCACGATGCCGTTCACCGTCACGAATCCCGACCGCTGGAATGCTCAGAACGACGGAGTGTCGTTCGAGCCGTGCACAGCGTTCACGTACACCCAACTGGTCGAGATGCGCGTCGACCCGCGCACCGTCGTCGATGCGTCCGCCGAGCGGCGCTACCCGAACGGCCGGGGCTGCACGTGGGACTACGCCTCGACCGGCTATCTCGCCGACTGGACCGTCACGCAAGTCGTGACCGACACCCCGGCCGACGACTGGATCGACCCGACTCCCGTCCCGCGACGTGCCACCAACATCGCATCCACCAACGGGGTCCCTGAGATGACGTCGATGACGACCGGCCACCAGCGCTGCACCTATGAGTTCCGCATCAACGGATCGACCGTCGCGACCACCTCCCAGCACCACGGCCCGGGCACCATCCCCTTCGACGACCTGCCCTGCACGCTGGCCGGGCTGTTCGCCATCTCGACGATTCAGGCGATCAACTCGACCTGACACGGCGCGTCGATGGAACCGAACAGGGATCCCGTGCGTCTAACCAATAGAGGGACAATTCACCCACCCGAGGAGGCCACCCATGAGCGAGTTCGTCTACGAATCCTCGGCCTGGCACAACCGAGCCACGATCGCCCGGGAGGCTGGGGTGGAGCTGGGCGAGCTTGGGCAGTCGCTCGAGACGACAGTCGCTCAGAACTACTTCGGTCGCGGGTGCGAGGAGGGAGCGGCCCTCTTCGCAAAGCTTCAGGCTTCACTTCGGAGCGCACGTACCGAGTTGACTAGCCTGTCCGAAGCTGCGCACCTGCTCGCAGCGAATGCTTCTATGGCTCGAAGTCAATTGTATGAAGTCGATCGGAACAGCGCAGTTCAACTAGAGCCGCCCCACGATAGATGAACAGAATCTCGCTGATCGTCGTCACCCTCGTCGGGATTCTGACGACAACATCTTGCACCGAGGCCGGACACCCTGAGAAGTCAAGCGGCATCCGACAGCTCGACGACAACGGCGCGCGCCTGCCGTTCAGTACATCGTTCGAACACCGTTGGAGCAGCGCCAACGACGGGACACCATATGAGCCGTGCAACGGAATCTCAGCAAGTCAGTTGTCGACTCTAGGAATCGATCGAACATCGGTCCGAGACGCGGCCGGAACTGACGGACAGACAGCACGTGGGTGCAGATGGACATCCATCCACAACTCGACTGAAGGTCACTGGTTGTGGAATCAGACTGTGAGCAACTCTGCTGGTATTCAGGAAGAAGTACGAAGACGTTCGGGCGTCGACGACGTTTGGCTGGACAAAGTAACCATAGGCGACCGCAGAGTCGCGCTTCATACCTACTCAAGTGGAGAATTCTGCAGTGCGTATGTCGAGTCGCGGAAAGCGATAGTCATTACGGCAGTGAGCCACAACGGAGCGACAACCGCGTCAGTCCCAGAACTCTGCGAACGAGCAATCGCGTTCACTAAGGCGACGATCGGCCGCATGCCCGAGTAGGACCGACCCAGCGATTGTTGCGGCGTTTCGACACAGACCCTCCGCTATCGCTCCGGGCCTGGCTCAACGACCGGGAAAGCAATGCTCCGGGGCCTGCTTAACGACCGGGAAGCAACGCTCCGGCGCCTGCTCAACGAGTGGGAAAGCAACGCTCCAGGCCTGGCTCAACGACCGAGGAAGCAACGTCCCAGGGGACGTCAGGTGGCGTCCCAGTCGGTGAAGTCGTGGGTGCGCTTGACTTTAGACGGCGGGGCCGGGGCATCGGCGGAGCCGAGCTTCGACAAGTCCGGGCCTTCGGGTTCGGCCACCGCGCGGGGAGTCGACGCGGCAGTGCCGTCGAAGTCCAACGTCTCGCGGACGGAGCGGCCGAGATCATCGATAGACGACGAGTCACCGCCGAGCAGATGCTTCGTGACGATGCCCTTCGGTGTCATCTGGCGCAGCTCGTTGATCTGCTTGATGGGCTCGCGGAACTGATCGAAGTCCGTGCCCATCTCGTCACGAAGCTGGCCCGACGCCCCTGTCGCGTAGTCGCGGACCTTCCGGATGGACTGCATGGTCCACGACACGGCACCGGGCAGGCGCTCCGGTCCCAGAATGATGAGGCCCGCAGCCAACAGGACGACGATCTCGCCCCAACCGATACTGCTGAACATCGCTAACGCCCGATCGTCTACTGGTCGCTGACCGGCGTGATCGAACCCTCGAACGTCCGACCCTCACGCCAGTAGGTGAATTTCACCGCCCCGTCGATCTTCGACGTCCGGACGGCGACGGTCAACTCGTCCGCGCCCTCGATCGCCCGGCCGTTGAAGTTGGTGATCACATCACCCTCGCGGAGCCCGGCACGCGCCGCCGCACTCCCCTGCGCGACATCGCGCACCTGTGCACCGAACACGCGGTCGTTGCGAACCGTGGCTGCGGAGACGCCGATCGTCGGATGCGCCATCTTGCCCGTCTTGATCAGCGACTCGATCACCGGCTTCGCCTCGTCGATCGGAATCGCGAAACCCAGACCGATCGATGTGCCGCTCGGCGTCAACGCCGCCGTGTTCACACCGATCACCCGGGCCTTCGAATCGACGAGCGGGCCACCCGAGTTGCCCGGGTTGATCGACGCATCGGTCTGAATCGCGTTGATCACCGCATCCGTGTCGGACGTGGCGTCGGGCCGCAGCGGCACCGGGCGGTCGACCGCGCTCACGATGCCCGACGTGACTGTCTTGTCGAGGCCGAGCGGAGCACCGAACGCGATGACGTCCTCGCCGATCTCCACCTTCGACGACTCGCCGAGCGTCGACACCGTCAAGTTCTTCACATTGTCGACCTTGATGACCGCCAAGTCGGTCTTCGGGTCGCGCCCCACCAGCCGGGCGGGCACCCGCGTGCGGTCGGCGAAGACGGCCTCGAGCTTCGCGTTCTTGTCCGTGGCGGCCGTCGTCACCACGTGATTGTTGGTGGCGATGTAACCGGACTTGTCGAGCACGAAACCCGAACCGGTCTCGCCGCTCGACGCCGTACGGACCTCGATCGTCACCACCGCGTTGGCCATGGCCCGCGCCACGCGGGACACCCGCGTCGCGCTGTCGCTGTCGTCGTTGCCCGAGTCGTCGACGTTCAACGTCACCGAATCCGAGTTCAACGGCGTCACGACCTCCGCCGTCCACCGCCCGACGAGGCCACCGGCGAGACCGATCAACAGGGCGACCATGCCCAACGTGGCGAGCGCCCATCCGTGGACGCGACCTCCCATGAGCACGTCGCGGATGCCGAGCTTCGGGCCCGGCGTCGACGGCGCGACGGCGTCGGCGACCGCCACGGCGGGCGAGTCCATCGCCACACCCGACATCGGATCGCGCCACGGGTCCGCGGGCTCGTCCGGGGTGTCGTCGACGACGTCGCCGGCGTTCGGATCACGCTGCAGCGTCTCGGACTCCCCGTCCGGACGCCCGAACGCCTCGCCGAGAACCGGATCCGGCGGCGCGATCGTCGGCTGCGGACGATCGACGTCCGGCGTCTTGTCGAACGAACCGGAGACGCCCGTCGGACGCCCGAACACAGCCTCGTCGTGCGAGGTGGGAATACGATCGCTCACTTCTCAGCGGCCCCGACGGTTGAAACGGCCTGCACGACGCATGTCGAACTCCTGAGTCGGGATCTGGCACAGCTGGCCCAGCAACGACTGGGGCGCGGTGAGGTCATTGCCCTCGCGCAACAACGAACGCGCGCGAGCCTGATTGGCGACCTCGTCCGAACAACGCGGGCACATCGCGAGATGGGCGTCGGCGCGTCCGGCCGCAGTCTTCGACAATTCGTTGTCGACATAGGCGACGACGGCCTCGACCGCGAGATGTTCGGTCGGCGCGAAGTCGGGCGACGGTCGATGATTGGGATTCGGGGCGATCGACGAGCCGATCGGCGCCCAGCGATCACCAGAAGAACGTCGTGTGTGACCAAGGCCCACGGGTGCCGCCCTTCCCAACACGGGCTGCTCGTGCGGCCCGACATGATCTGCTCGGGCCCAGCCTACGCGATCAGACCTCACTGGCGACGGCGACCGACCGGCTGTCGGTCTGCCCGCGAGCCGCGAGGAACTCGCGAATCCCCTGACGTCCGCGGTGGATGCGGCTGCGGACGGTGCCCATCTTGACGCCGAGCGTCGTGCCGACCTCCTCGTACGACAGGCCTTCGATGTCGCACAGGACGACCGCGGCACGGAACTCCGGCGCCAACGAGTCGAGAGCGGCCTGCAGATCGGGACCGAGATTCGCGTCGGCGTAGGCCTGCTGCGGATCGGGGGTGTCGGTCGGGATCTTGTCGTACGTCGACTCCAGCGCCTCCATGCGGATCTTGCTGCGACGACGCACCATGTCCAGGAACAGGTTGGTCGTGATGCGGTGCAGCCAGCCCTCGAACGTGCCGGGCTTGTAGCTGGTCAACGACCGGAACACGCGGATGAACGTCTCCTGCGTCAGGTCCTCCGCGTCATGCTGATTGCCCGACAACCGGTAGGCGAGGCGGTAGACGCGGTCCGCGTGCTCGGCGACGAGTTCGTCCCAGGACGGCATCATGTTCTGATCGCCGGTCGCATCGAATCCAGCCGTCCCGCGGAATGAATCGCGCGTGGAGTCGGCGGGAGTGCTCGGGTGAAGGCTCATCGGGAAGGTGCCAGTTCCTTTCTTCACGGAAGCACCGGCAGTCGTCGTGCTGTATGACGCTGCAACGTCGGTGTCGCGATCGATATTCCGGACCATCGACTATGAGCCTGTCGTAGTGGAATGTGGGCGGACCCAGAGCTGGCTGAGTGTTTCCTGAGTTTGCGAAAGTCCCTGGTCCGGCGTGGTGGGACTACGACACGAAGCCGGTGTGGCACTCTCATTCACATGACTGACACGACGTCGCCGGACCGCATCACGCGCCTGCACGCCTACGCCGAGGCCGCCATCATCGAAGACGACGCCCTCGTGGGCGCACGCCTGCGCGGCGAAGAACTCGGCGCACCCGCGATCAGCCCGGCGACGGGCGCGCTCCTCTCGCTGCTCGCCCGCACCGCGGGCGCACAGCACGTGGTCGAGATCGGCACCGGGACCGGTGTCAGCGGGCTGTGGCTGCTCGCGGGGATGCCCGCGACGGGCGTCCTCACCACCATCGACCCCGAACCCGAACATCACCGGGCGGCACGGGAGTCGTTCACCGACGCGGACATCGCGCCGGGGCGCACTCGCCTGATCAACGGCGCGCCGTCCGACGTGCTGACCAGGCTCGCCGACACCACGTACGACCTCGTCTTCGTCGACGGCAACCTGCTGTCGTACCCGGCGTTCGTCACCGAGGCCGTGCGCATCCTGCGCCCCGGCGGGCTGCTCGTGGTGAACAACGCGTCGGCGGGCGGCACCCTCGACGACCCGACGGCCACGGACCCGCGCACCCTCGCCGCCCGCGAGGCGGCGACCATCGTCGCCGACGACGACCGGTTCCTGCCCGCGATCATCCCCGTCGGGACGGGCCTGCTGGCCGCGGCCAAGGCCCACTGAGCCCGCCGGCCCCGGCCGACGTCAGACGTCGGTGGAGAAGCGGATGCCGTTGTCGGGGATCTGGATCTCCGGCCACACCCGCGCACCGCGGAGCAGTTCGCAGCGGGCGCCGATGGACGCGCGGTCACCGATGACGGTGTCCCGGACCAGTGCACCCTCGCCGATTCGGGCGCCGAAGCCGACGATGCTCCGTTCGACGACGGCTCCGGCCTCGACGGTCGCACCGTCGAAGATGACGGCGCCGTCGAGCCTGGCGCCCGCGCCGACCGTCGCACCGCGTCCCACCACCGTGCCGCCGATGAGGACCGCACCCGCGCCGACGTTGGTTCCGTCCAGGACCAGCGACTCGCCGCAGGCGTCCTGCAATGCGGGCGACGGCGCGATCCCGCGCACCAGGTCGGCCGAACCGCGGACGAAGTCTTCGGGCGTGCCCATGTCGCGCCAGTAGGCGTCGTCGACGTGCGCGTGGATGTGACGACCCTGTGCGAGGAGCGACGGGAACACCTCGCGCTCCACCGACACCGGACGTCCGGCCGGGATCTCCCCGATGACGTCGCGGTTGAACACGTAGGTGCCCGCGTTGATCTGGTTCGTCGGCGGGTCCTGCGTCTTCTCGAGGAACGCGGTCACCCGACCGGACGCGTCGGTCGGCACGCAGCCGAACGCCCTCGGGTCTTTCACACGCACCAGGTGCAGAGTGACCTCCGCGCCCGACTCGCGGTGTGTGGCGACCACGTCGCGGATGTCCGTGCCGCCGAGCACGTCGCCGTTGAAGACCAGCACGGTGTCGGCGGTGAGCGCGTCGTACACGTTGCGGATGCCGCCGCCGGTGCCCAGCGGCTGCTCCTCGGTGATGTACGTCAGGTTCAGGCCGAGCGACGAACCGTCGCCGTAGTGGTCGGCGAAGACGTGCGCCTGGTACGACGTGCCGAGCACGACGTCGGTGATCCCGGCGTCCCGGATGCGGGACAGCAGGTGCGTGAGGAACGGTGCGCCCGCGGTCGGGAGCATCGGCTTGGGGGCCGACAAGGTGAGCGGCCGCAGTCGGGTGCCCTTGCCGCCGACGAGAACGAGTGCCTGCACAGACGGTGTCACAGTTGGTGTTCCTTCCATCAGAGAATCTGGTGCGACGATCAGCGCAGACCCGCGCGACGCTGCTCACGCAGGGCCGCGGAGACGGCGATCTTGGAGCGGACGGCGAGGCCCGCGCGCAGGACGACGCGCAGCGGAGCACGCAGCGCGCCCGGGTTCCGGTCGGCGTTGAAACGGTACGCGCTCGCGTGATGCGCGGGGATCATCTTCTCGGGATGTCTGCTCACCGAATGACTCTTCGCGTGCAGCACGCGGGCCGATGGAACGTAGACGTTGAGCCACCCGGCGCGCCCGAGCCGGTCGCCGAGGTCCACGTCCTCCATGAACATGAAGTAGCGCGAGTCGAAGCCGTCGACACTGTCGAAGGCGCTGCGTCGCACCAGCAGGCACGACCCCGACAGCCAGCCGACGGGACGTTCGGTCTCGTCGCCGGGCTCGACGCCGCCGTCGCGGTATGCCCTCGTCCACGGATTGGACTTCCAGACCGCGCCGAGCAGGGCGTGTCCGGTGCCCGAGACCAGGTCGGGGACCGCTCGTGCCGACGGATACACCGATCCGTCGACCTCGGTGACGAGCGGTCCGAGGCTTCCGGCTCGCGGCCAGCGAGCCGCGGCCGCGAGCAGTTCGTCGAGCGATCCCGGAGCCCATTCGACGTCCGGGTTGGCGATGACGATGAACTCGATGTCCGGATCCAGTTCGGCCACGCCGCGGTTCATCGCCGCGCCGTACCCGATGTTGCCGCCGCTGTGCACCAGCGTGACGTTGTCGTACTCGGCGGCGGCCTTCTCGGGCGCGCCGTCGTCGGAGCCGTTGTCGGCGATGACGACGGGCGCCGTGTGAGTCGACGCGTCGCCGAGGGTGCGCAGGAAGTTGTGGAGGTAGTCACCGGACGAGTACGTCACGGTCACCACTCCGAAAGGAGCAGTCACCGCGTCAGACTAACCCGACCGACGGCCTCCGAGCGCCTCGGCGAGCGCGGCGCGCCACGGTCGGAGGGGACGGAGACCGGCATCCGCCCACGCCCGACCTGACAGCACCGAATAGGGCGGACGCGGTGCCGGACGTGGGAATTCGTCCGTCGTGCAGGGGCGGACGCGCTCCGGATCGGCTCCCATCTCGGAGAACACGGCGCGCGCGAGATCACACCACGTGCCCTCGCCGGAGTTCGTCGCATTCAGCACGTCCCCGGCGATCGAATCGGCGCGGCGCGCGACCTCCCACAGTCCGCCGGCGAGGTCCGGGGCGTACGTCGGCGACCCGGTCTGGTCGTCGACGACGGTCAGCTCGTCGCGTTGCGCCTCGAGCGCGATCATCGTCGTGACGAAGTCGCGGACCGGCGGCCGTCCGGTGAACACCCACGCGGTGCGGACAATGATCGTCGACGGATCGACTGCGGTCGCCGCGCGCTCCCCCGCGAGCTTGGACGCGCCGTAGACCGTCGTCGGCGCCGCACCGAGGTCGTCGGCGCGCAGCGGGCGATACGGTACGTCCGGGCCGAACACGTAGTCGGTCGACACCTGGATCAGCCGCGCCCCCGCCCGAGCGGTCTGCTCGGCGAGCCTGCGCGGGCCGTCCGCGTTCACCGCGAACGCGGCCTCGCGCTCCGTCTCGGCGCCGTCGACGTCGGTGAAGGCCGCCGCGTTGATCACTCGATCGCCGCGCCGGAGTCCACTCAACGCGGACCGCACCGACTCGTCCGAGGTCAGGTCCACATCGGACGACCGCAGGGCCCTGACCTCGACATCGTCGGGCGTCGCCCGCGATGAGAGGAGTGCGGACCCCAACTGTCCGGCAGCGCCGACGACGTACACGACGGGAGAGTTCACGCGGTCCATCGTGCCGCATCCCACAACCGTGCGGCGACGCCCACGCCGGACCGCCTCCGCCGCGCGGTCACCGCGCGCACGTATCCTCTGCTAGGGACACACGCACTAAGCGGCCGTCGGGGACGCCGCGGCCCGCATGACTCGAAGGGACACCTCCGCACGTGGATCAACGCCGCGAAGACGCTCGGGCCGAACGCGCCCGTGACGACGCGCGCCCCCGACGGCGTCGGCCCTCGCCGGTCGACACCGGCGCGACTCGCCGCCGGACGTCCGAGGAGATCCACACGAGCCGGCGGCGACGACCGGACCGGGCGGGCGCACCCAGGCGGAAGCCCCCGAAGAAGACCCCTCCGGGATCGTTCCGCGACGCCGTCACCACGTGGTCGACGCGTCCCGTCGCCGGCGTGAAGCCCAAGTACATCGGCCGGTCGTTCGTCGCCCTGCTCACCGTCGCCGTGCTGATCGTCACCGGCTTCGGATGGAGCCGCGTCAACTCGTTGAACTCGGCCGTCACCCAGCTCGACGACCTGGGGCTCGGCGGCGGCGGTGACGACGGGGCCGTCGACATCCTGCTCGTCGGCACCGACTCACGGACCGACGCCAAAGGCAACCCGATGTCCGATGAGGAGCTCAAGTGGCTCCGCGTCGCGGGCGACATCACCACCAGCACCGACACGATCCTGCTGATCCGCATCCCGAACGACGGTTCCGCGGCGACCGCGGTGTCGATCCCCCGCGACTCCTACGTCGACATCCCCGGCATCGGCAAGAGCAAGATCAACGCCGCGTACGGCGCCACCCGCGAGGAGGTCCGGATCCGCGAAGTGGAGGCCGGTGCGTCCGAGGAGGCCGCCGAGGCCGCGGGCACCAAAGCCGGCCGTCAGGCCCTGATCGACACCGTCGCCAATCTGACCGGCGTCACCGTCGACCACTACGCCGAGGTCGGACTCCTCGGTTTCGCACTGCTCACCGACGCGGTGGGCGGCGTCGACGTGTGCCTCAAGCACAGTGTCAACGAACCGCTGTCGGGTGCGAGGTTCCGCAAGGGACGCCAGACGTTGGACGGCCCCGAGGCGTTGAGTTTCGTCCGTCAACGCCACGACCTGCCCCGCGGCGATCTCGACCGCATCACCCGCCAACAGGTGTACATGGCCTCACTCGCACAGAAGATCCTCTCGACGCAGACCCTCACCGATCCGGGCAAGCTCAGTGAACTCGAGAACGCCGTGTCGCGGTCGGTCGTCATCGACGACGGCTGGAACATCATCAGCTTCGCCGAACAGCTCAAGGACCTGACCGGCGGAAACATCAAGTTCACCACGATTCCCGTGTCGGACGAGCCCACGTGGAGCGACGACGGCACACAGAGCGTGCTCGGCGTGGACCCCGACCAGGTCCACACGTTCATCACCAAACTGCTCGGGCGGACGTCGCCGTCGACCCCGTCCAACCCGCGGTCGGGTGTGACGGTCGACGTCGTCAACGCGTCCACCGTCGACGGTCTCGCCGCGAACGTCATGGGCGTGCTCACCCGGCTCGGCTTCACCAAGGGCACCACGTCGAACAAGCCGATGAACGAGTTCGACTCGATCGTCTTCGCGAATTCGACAGACAGCGACAAGGCGAAGCAGCTCGTCAAGGACCTCGGCGGCAACATCGAGATCCGTGAGGACTCGTCGCTGCCGGACGACCGACTGCGGGTCGCCCTGACGAACACGTACACCGGTACCGGCTCGATCGTGCAGACCGGCGATCAGGGCCAGGACCAGCAGACGACGCCGACCTCGACGCCAACGACGTCGTCGTCGACCTCGGTCATCAAGGCCGACTCGGACGGCCCGGTCTGCGTCAACTGACGCCCGTCCACCAAGATGGACGCATGACCGACACCGTCACCGGACTCGTCCTGGCTCGCCTGACCGACTACGCGCAGCCGCTGTTCACCTTCTACGACGAGGGCACAGGCGAACGCACCGAACTGTCGGGCGCCACGCTCGGCAACTGGGCGGCGAAGATCGCGAACTACCTGCGCGACGAGATCGGCGTCGCTCCGGGCGACGCCGTGCGGGTCGACCTCCCCGAACACTGGCAGACCGCTGCGGTCGTCCTCGGTGCGTGGTGGGCGGGTGCGCGGGTGCTCGTCGGCGACGCGGGCCAGGACCCGCTCGTCGCGTTCGTGACCCGCGACGGAATCGACGCGCACGACGTCGACGAGGTGGTCGTCGTGCCCTTGGATCCCTTCGCCATGGGATCGCGCGACCTTCCGCTCGGCGTCAGCGACTTCGGCGACGCCGTCCGCACCCACGGCGATCAGTACCGTCCGGGCGGCGCAGGCCCGCTGGCGGTGAACGATCTCCCCACCTCGGCGGTGTCGTCCGCCGCGTCCGACGTCTCCGCCGGTCAGCGGGTGCTCTCGACGCGGGAGTGGGCGAGCGCCGACGGCCTCGTCGCCAACTTCGCCGCTCCGCTGCTCGCGGGCGCATCTCTGGTCTGGGTCCGCGGCGCCGACGACGCCCGCATCGACGCGCTCGCCGCGACGGAGAAGGTCGACGTCGTCCTGCGCTGACTGTGAAGCGTGAGTAGCGTGTTCTCATGACGCTGCTCGGCTATCAGATCCCCAACTTCACGTACCCCGACGTCCCCGCGGACCAGTTGTTCCCGACAATCGTCGCGCAAGCGGTCGAAGCCGAGAACTCGGGTTTCGACACCGTCTTCGTGATGGACCACTTCTATCAGCTCCCGATGATCGGGACTCCCGATCAAGAGATGATCGAGTGCTACACGCTGCTCTCGGCACTGGCCCAGCACACCTCGAAGGTGCGACTGTCCGCGCTGGTCACCGGCAACACGTACCGCGAGCCCGCGTTGCTCGCCAAGACCGTGACCGCGCTCGACGTCGTCTCCGGCGGGCGCGCGCAACTCGGCATCGGCGCGGGTTGGTTCGAGTTGGAGCACGACTCCCTCGGTTTCACGTTCGGCACGTTCACCGACCGGTTCGAACGGCTCGAGGAGTCCCTCCAGATCGTCCTCGGCATGCTCCGCGGCGAACGCCCCACGCTCGCCGGCAAGTGGTACTCGGTCCGCGACGCGATCAACTCGCCCGCTCCCCTGTCCCGGATCCCGGTGATGATCGGCGGCGGCGGCGAACGCAAGACGCTGCGCATGGTGGCCCAGTACGCCGACGAGTCGAACCTGATCTGCGCTCCCGAGGACATCGGCCGCAAGCTGGCCGCCCTCGACGAGCACTGCGAGCGGCTCGGGCGCGACCGTTCGGAGATCACCGTCAGCCTGCAGACCTACGCGTGCATCGCCCCGACGCACGACGAGGCGGTCGCCGACCTGGATGCGTACATCGAACGCGTCCCCGCCGCAGCGGCGCGGCGCGGGAGCATCATCGCCGGCGACCCCGACGAGGTCACGGCCGCGTTCGAGACGCTGAAGGGCTCCGGCGTCGACGGCTTCTCGGTGAACCTGATGGCGAACGGTCACATCCCGGGACGCGTGAGCATGCTCGGCGACGCGCTGGCTCCGCTCGTGTAGCCCCTCGACTGCGCTCGGGGAACCGGACGACTGCGCTCGGGGATCGGTGAGCGCTCCTCGAGCGCAGCGTCCGATCCTCGAGC
The DNA here is from genome assembly GCF_009932475.1 of Gordonia spumicola. Taxonomy (GTDB): domain Bacteria; phylum Actinomycetota; class Actinomycetes; order Mycobacteriales; family Mycobacteriaceae; genus Gordonia; species Gordonia spumicola. Next base: position 254,855 of record NZ_BJOV01000005.1, on the reverse strand, counting down.
GCAGTCGAGAGGCGGCGCCAGACGGTCAGCCGCGCAGGAGTGCGCGGGCCATGACCATGCGCTGGACCTGGTTGGTGCCCTCGTAGATCTGGGTGATCTTGGCGTCGCGCATCATGCGCTCCACCGGGAAGTCGGTGGTGTAGCCCGCGCCGCCGAACAGCTGCACGGCGTCGGTGGTGACCTCCATCGCGACGTCGGAGGCCAGGCACTTGGACGCCGACGAGATGAAACCGAGCTGGCCCTGGCCGCGCTCGGCGCGCGATGCGGCCGAGTACACCATGAGGCGAGCGGCTTCGACCTTCATCGCCATGTCGGCGATCATGAACTCGACGCCCTGGAACTGGCTGATGGTCTTGCCGAACTGCTTGCGCTCCTTGACGTACGCGATCGCGGCGTCGAGGGCGCCCTGCGCGACGCCGACGGCCTGCGCGCCGATGGTCGGGCGGGTGTGGTCGAGGGTCGCGAGGGCCGTCTTGAAACCGGTGCCCTCGTCGCCGATGATCCGATCCTCGGGAATGGTGCAGTTCTCGAAGTACAGCTCGGCGGTGGGGCTGCCCTTGATGCCGAGCTTGTGCTCGAGCGGTCCGACCGTGAAACCCTCGTCGTCCTTGTGGACCATGAACGCCGAGATGCCGTTGGCGCCCTTCTCCGGGTCGGTGACGGCCATCACGGTGTACCAGGCGGACTGTCCGCCGTTGGTGATCCAGCACTTGGAGCCGTTGAGGACCCAGCTGTCGCCGTCCTTGCGGGCGCGGGTCTTCATCGACGCGGCGTCCGACCCCGCCTCGCGCTCGGACAGCGCATACGACGCCATGGCCTCGCCCGATGCGATCGACGGGAGGACCTTGGCCTTGAGCTCGTCGGAGCCGGACAGGATCAGGCCCATCGTGCCGAGCTTGTTGACGGCGGGGATCAGCGACGCCGACACGTCGACGCGCGCGACCTCTTCGATGACGATGCAGGCGGCGAGGGAGTCGGCGCCCTGGCCCTCGAACTGCTCGGGGACGTGGACGGCGTTGAAGCCGTTGGCGACGAGTGCGGCGCGGGCCTCCTCGGGGAAGCGGGCCTTCTCGTCGACCTCCTTGGCGTAGGGGGCGATCTCCTTCTCGCTCAGTGCGCGGATCGCCTCGCGGAGAGCCTCGTGCTCTTCCGGCAACTGGAAGAGGTCGAAATCGGGGTTGCCGAACTTGCCCATCGTGGTGACTCCTTACTGACACCCGCGCTGTCACTGAGTGCCGTCGATTTAGTTCTTCATGAGTTCATCACGGCACTCAGTGCCGCGTCAATCGGTTCCGGACAATGTCGGCCACCTCATCCGGTGTGAGATCGGCCGAATGAGTGACCACCGTGACCGCAGTGGCCCCTGCTCGCTCGTGACGTTGAGTGGTCGCGTGGATTCGACGCAGTTCGTCGTGCAGGAACTGCGCGGTCGCGGTCTCGTCGCCGCGGACCATCTGCCGCAGCAGGAGATTGTGGGCGCCCGTGACGGCGGCCGCATAGGCGACGATCCGCACGCGCGGGACGTCCGGGAGCCTGCGCCGCAACGACTCCTCGAACAGCCGCTGATAGCGATAGGTGGTGACGAGCTCTCGGTCGCGCAGGGCAGGCACCTGCGCCACCACGCGATAGCGACCGACCGCGAGCTCACGATGATCGGCGAAATGCGCGAAGACGCCCTCGGCCGCCGCGCACACCGCCCACCACGGGTCGTCGTCGCGCTCCCGGAGACGCTCGGCCACCCCGGCCAGCAGCTCCTCGTGATCGGCGAAGATCAGGTCTTCCTTCGATCGGAACTGACGGAACAGCGTCCGACGCGACACGCCCGCGGCCGCGGCGACCACGTCGACCGACGTCGCCTCGTAGCCGTGCTCGGCGAACAGGCGGATCGACTCGGCCACCACCTGCATGCGGAAATCGGCCGAATCAGACACACCCGCCTCTGTGCTCACTCTCCAAGTATCCAACCGACGGGCGATGAGGCAAGCTGGTGGGGTGAGGATCCCCCGCGCCGTCGCGCACGCGAACAAGTTCATCACCAACCCGATCCAGGGCCTGTGGGCAGGGCGGATCGCACCGTGGGCCGTCGTCGAACACGTCGGCCGCAAGTCGAACACCACCTACGAGACGCCGGTCATCGCATTCGTCGACCACGATCGCGTGTCCATCGTCCTGCTGTACGGCGACGACTCCGACTGGGTCCGCAACGTCCTGCACGCGGGACGCTTCACGCTCGTCCGCGGCGGCGAACGCCTCGACGTCGCGGGTGCCCGCGTGCTTCCCGCCGACTCGCCCGACGTGGTGAAGCCGGCGCGGATCCCCGCGATGCTCGCCGAGTCGGTCCTGTACGGACGCCTCGCCTGATGGCGGGCCTCGACGCGTTCGATCGGCTCGACTTCACCGACGGCGGCGTCACCCACCACTACTACCGACGCGGCGCCGGACCCGCGGTGATCGTGATCCCCGAGGTCCCCGGCGTCACCCCGAAGGTGATCGAGTTCGCCGAGCGCGTCGTCGACGCCGGATTCACCGTCTTCATGCCGTCCCTGTTCGGGATCGACGGCGTCGGCATCCGCCCCGACGGGATCCGCGGCGTCGGCGCGTCGATCGCGACATCGGTCGGCACCCTGACCAAGGTCTGCGTGAGCCGCGAGTTCACGATCCTCGCGACCGGCCGCAGTTCCCGCGTCGTGACCTGGCTGCGGGCGTTGGCCCGCCACGCGCACGCCGAGTGCCGCGGGCCCGGAGTCGGAGCGATCGGCATGTGCGTGAGCGGCGGTTTCGCGCTCGGCATGGCCGTAGACGACGTCATGCTCGCACCGGTCCTGTCGCAGCCGTCGCTGCCGCTCGGCGTGACTCCCGGACGTCGCAGGAACATCGACATCTCGCCCGCCGACCTCGCCTGCGTGCGGGACCGTTGCGCGAAGCAGGGGCTGGAGGTGTTCGGCGCCAGGTTCGACGGCGACATGCTCGTCCCCGGCGACCGCTTCGCCTTCCTGCGCGACCAGTTGGGCGACAACTTCATCGGCGTCGAACTGCCCGACTCCGCGGCCAACCCGACGGCTCTGATCCCGCCGCATTCGGTGGTCACCGAGCACCTCATCGACGAGCCCGGCGAACCGACACGCGACACGCTCGACGCGATCATCGCGTTCTTCCAGCGCAAACTCGCCGCGTGAGCGCCGTCCTGGACGACCCGTTCACCCAGGCTCTCTCCGGGCCGCAACGTCGGTTCGCACGGAGCGCCGGCCGGATCAGGGCGTTCGAACGCGACGTCTCCGTGTTCTACGGGCATCCGCGAGAGATGACCGCACAGGACTACGCGGACCTCGCCCGGCTCGGCGGCGTCGGACACACGGTGTCGCTGCGCGATCGTCGCACCCCGCTGCCCGATACGGGATTCGAGTTCATCGAACGATTCGACCTCGTCCAGTACGAGGGCTCGGCGGTCGCCGGGGTCGCCGATCCCGAGCTGGTGGTCCTCGGACCGCCCGACGTGGCCGAGATGACGGCGCTCGTGGAGCTCACCAGGCCCGGACCGTTCCTGCCGAGGACCGTCGAGATGGGCACGTACCTCGGCTGGCGCGACGCCGACGGCCGACTCATGGCGATGGCGGGGCAGCGCCTCCGACTGCCGGGATGGACCGAGATCAGCGCCGTCTGCACGCATCCCGACGCGCGCGGACGCGGGCTCGCTCGACGGCTCGTCGCCGCCGTCGCCGCGGTGACAGACGACGAGGGCGCCCGACCGTTCCTGCACACCACCGCCGACAATCCGGCGCGCGCACTGTACGAGTCGATGGGCTTCGTCCTGCGCAGCCGCGTCGATCTGGAGGTCCTACGAGTCACCGGAGAGTGAGCATGTACCGTTTCGACACCGATCTGACAGTCCCCGTCGTCGGCGCGCCGATGGCAGGCGGCCCCAGCACCCCGGCGCTGACCGCGGCCGTGTCGCGGGCGGGCGGCTTCGGCTTCCACGGCGGGGCCTACGTGTCGCCCGACACGCTGCGCGACGACGTCCGCGCGACACGGGCACTCACCGACCGCCCGTTCGGCGTCAACCTCTTCGTCCCCGAGCGGGTGGACGTCGACGCCACGGCCTTCGCCGCCTACCGAGAACGGTTGACGCCGCTCGCCGACAGGGTCGGAGTGGAGCTCCCCGAGCAGGTCGCGTTCACCGACGACGCGTTCCCGGCCAAGATCGACGTCCTCGTCGACGAGCGGGTCCCGGTCGTCTCGTTCACCTTCGGGCTCCCCGACCGCGCCGTCATCGATCGTCTCCACGACGCCGGGATCGCCGTGTCGTCGACCGTGACGAGCGTCGACGAGGCGCGGCTGGCCGTAGAGGCCGGCGTCGACTCGCTGTGCGCACAGGGCTTCTCGGCCGGCGGGCACCGCGCGATGTTCGCGATCGCCGACGCCGATCCTCGGATCGACACCCTCGACCTCGTCGCTGCGGTCGCCGACCTCGGACTGCCGACGGTCGGGGCGGGCGGTGTCGGCTCGGCGGACGACGTCCGAGCCATCCTCGACGCCGGAGCCGTCGCCGCTCAGATCGGCACGCTGCTCCTCCGCACCCGTGAAGCCGGAACGCGGCAGGCGCACAAGGACGCTCTCGCCGACCCGCGCTTCACCCGGACCGTCACGACCCGCGCCTACTCCGGTCGCCTCGCCCGCGGCCTCGAGAACGAGTTCATCCGCGCCAACGACGGCCGCGCGCCCTCGGCGTACCCGCAGGTCAACACGCTGACCGGAGGCATCCGCAAGGCGGCGTCCACCGACCCCGACGTCATCAACCTCTGGGCCGGATCGGGTTTTCGGTCCGCGCGTGTCGCCACGGCCGCCGACGTCATCGCCGGACTGGTCGGTTGAGGAGTGGATCGGTGTCGCGTGGTGACACCGATTCGCCCCTCAAGTCTTGTCGCGTGTGCGTCCGGCCACACGCTCAGGGTCCTGACAGCTTGCGTCCGTAGGGTCGGGCCACGTCTGCCCGTCGACGGACCGACACCGAACAGGAGACCCCGATGACGCTCATGGACGCACCTCGTCACGCCTTGCACGACGACGAGCCCGATGTTGCGGAGAGCCACGACGACGCTCCTCGCCCGGCGTCGGCCTCCCGGCTGGTGGTACCGGCCGTGGCCTTCCTGACCGTCGTCTTCGCCGGACTCGTCGCAGGCGGCGCGGTGTTCCTGACCACCGCGCCCACCATCCGTCCGCCCGCGGTGGACCTCAGCCCGGACGATGTCGCATCGGCCCAGGAGTCGGTCGGCTCGGCGAAGATGATGATCGACATGATGTCGGCCGCCGTCGACAGCGGAACCTCCGGCATCGACAAAGTGGTCTCGAGCGTCGAACCGACGTTCGCCTCGATCGACACCGCGGCGGGCGCCGCCGAGCAGATGGCCGCCGGACTCGCGTCCGCACCCGACCTGCAGGCGGCCGCCGCGCAGATCCAGCGGTTGGGTACGAGCGTGTCGAAAGGTCTGGAACAGGCGCAGTCGTTGGCGTCGTCGGCCCGGGACGTCGACCAGCTCGTCACCCCGATCATCACGGGCCTCTCGCGGAGCGACGTGCCTGGCGCCGACAAGACGATCGCACAGCTCAAGTCGCTCCAGTCGGCGAGCAGGCAGATCGCGGCGACGCTCGGCGACCTCGGTCCCCTGCGTGCCGAACTCGATCGGACCACCGCGGCCGCGGGCCCGGCGGCCAGGCAGGTGGACCGGGCCATCGCGCAGGCACGGACCGCGGCGAACCAGTTGCGGGACGGGCTGACCACCCTCGCGTCGGCGAAGGCCGACACCGTCAAAGCCGCCGACTCGTTGTCGTCGGGCATCGGTCAGCTCAAGGGCGCGCTGACGACTGTCTCGAACAACCTGTCGTCGGCGGACGACTCGCTGACCTCAGACGACGCCCAGCCCGCCTATGTGTACGACCACGCAGACCGCATCGGACGCGGCGTCGTCACCGGCGCGGCCACCGCACTCGGTCTCCTCGTGATCGCCGTCGGCGGCTGGCTGTTCGTCCGACGTCGCCGATCAGCCGTCGAGTAGCGTCCGGCGCAGGTTCTCGTCCTTCTCCAGGACCATGCTCTCCAGGCCGGCCTGGAACGACTCCATCGACTTCTGCAGCGCCGGATCGCTCGCACCGAGGATACGGACAGCCAGCAGTCCGGCGTTGCGGGCTCCACCGATCGAAACCGTCGCCACCGGGACGCCCGCGGGCATCTGGACGATCGACAGCAGCGAGTCCATGCCGTCGAGGTACTTGAGCGGGACCGGGACGCCGATGACGGGAAGCGGCGTCGCCGACGCCACCATGCCCGGCAGATGCGCGGCGCCGCCCGCGCCCGCGATGATCACCGAGATGCCGCGCCCGGCCGCGTTCTTCGCGTAGTCGAGCATGCGCTGCGGGGTGCGGTGGGCGGACACCACGCCGACCTCGAACGGCACGCCGAATTCGGCGAGCGCCTGCGCCGCGGCCTCCATCGTCGGCCAGTCCGAGTCGCTGCCCATGATCAGTCCGACGCGGGGTCCTGCGGGTGCGGTCATGTCGATTCTCCGTTCACTTCGGGTGTCGCGTACGACGGGTCGGTTGTACGAACGGCGTCAGTCGTGCGGGTTCCAGCCGTCGGTCCAGACGGCGTGACTCATCCAGTGCGCGGCGCGTTCAGCACGCTCGCGGACCACGGCGACGTCCTCGCCCGGACGGCCGACGATGTTCACGTGCCCCACCTTGCGGTCGGCGCGTTCGCCCTTGCCGTACATGTGGACCTTCGCGTCGGGCATCCGCGCGAACAGGTGGTGCATCCGCTCGTCGACCGACATCGCCGGTGCCCGCTCGGCGCCGAGGACGTTCGCCATCACGGTGACCTCCGCCCGCGCGGACGTGTCGCCGAGCGGGTAGTCGAGCACCGCGCGCAGGTGCTGCTCGAACTGCGACGTGACCGCGCCGTCCATCGTCCAGTGGCCGCTGTTGTGCGGCCGCATGGCGAGCTCGTTGACGACGAGCTCCCCGTCGGCGGTCTCGAACAGTTCCATCGCCATCGCGCCGACCACGCCGAGTTCGTCGGCCAGGCGCAGCGCCATCTGCTGGGCGCGCTCGGCCACCTCCGGGTCGAGATCCGGTGCGGGTGCGAGCACGACCGCGCACTGCCCGTTCCGCTGAACGGTCTCGACGACGGGCCACGCCGCCCCCTGACCGTACGGAGACCGAGCGACCATCGCCGACAGCTCGCGACGCATCGTCACCTTCTGCTCGGCCATCAGGACGGTATCGCCGCCCGACTGCGCGTCGAACACGTCGAGCGCCTCGTCGCGGCCGCCGACCAGCCACACACCGCGGCCGTCGTATCCACCGCGGACGGCCTTGATGACCACGTCCCAGCGGTTGGCCTCGCCGAACGCGATCAGCCTCTCGCGCGCCGACGCCACATCGCCCGACAGGTCGGCGTACTCGGGGACGGGAAGACCGAGGTCCGACAGCCGGTTTCGCATGTCGAGCTTGTCCTGCGCGAACCGCAGGGCCTTCGACGGCGGACGGACCGCCACGCCGTCGGCTTCGAGCGCCCTGAGGTGCTCGAGCGGCACTCCCTCGTGGTCGAACGTCAACGCGACCGCGCCCGCGGCCGCCGTGCGCAGATCGTCGAGCTCGTCATGCGAACCGAGGACGACGTCCGCGCTGACCTGCGCGGCCGGATCGCCGGGCGAAGCGGCCAGGACACGCAGGCACTGCCCGAGGGCGATCGCCGCCTGATGGGTCATGCGGGCCAGCTGACCACCGCCGATCATGGTGACGGTCGGCATTCCGGACTCTCCTCGACGCGCTGCGGAACTCACGGCGTCAATGGTGTCACGTCTGCCTCGAAACGCCGCATCGACCGCGGGAATGTGGTTGCGAACGCTCGATTACGTACACTCAAATGTTGTGCTGACAATCGACGAGGTGGTCTCGAAACTGCCGGGCCCGCTGCATCGACTGGTGATGAAGCACAACGAGCTCATCAAGTTCGCGATCGTCGGCGGCACCACGTTCGTCGTCGACACCGTCGTCTACTACGCGCTGATCTTCACGATCCTCGAACCGAAGCCGGTCGTCGCGCGTGTGATCTCCGGCGTCGTCGCGACGATCCTCAGCTATGTCCTCAACCGCGAGTGGGCGTTCAAGAACCGCGGCGGACGCGAGAAGCATCATGAGGCGATGCTGTTCTTCGGGATCAGCGGCCTCGCCGTGTTGATCACCGCGGCCCCGCTGTATCTGGCGAACAACGTCTTCGACATGCGCTCGAACATCAACGGCCTCGAACTGGTGGTGCTCGACTTCTTCCTCGCGTTCATCCTCGGCAACATCCTCGGCATGGGATTCCGCTTCTGGGCGCTGCGCCGATTCGCGTTCCCGGACGCCGAGCCCAAGGGCGGTGACGGTGGTTCCACCGACATCCATCCGAGCGTAGAGGAGCTCACCGATGAGGAACTCGGTCACGCGTAATCGCCGGTGACGTCCTCGCCAGCGTGGGGACGACGATCGAGAAGACCGCGGGCCGCCTGGACGCGAGATCGAGGCGGCCGCCGTCCGCCTCCACCAGCGCGCGCGACAACGACAGTCCGACACCGCTCCGACTGCCGCCGGAGAAGCCCCGCCGGAACACGGCGAGCGCGATGTCGTCGGGGATGCCCGGTCCCTCGTCGGCCACGGTCACGCGGACCATCTCGGCGGCGGGCAGATTCGACACGCGAACCGTCGTCGTCCCTCCCCCGTGCTGCAGCGAGTTGTCGATGAGAACGCTCAGCGCTTCCCGCAGCCGTCCCGGCTTGCCCGCGATCAGCGGGATCCGCCCCTCCACCTCCGACACCAGTTCCCTCCTGCGAGCCCGGAACGCGGGCTCGAAGTCACCGACCAGGGTCGACACGACGACGTCGGCGTCGATGGCACCCTTGCTCCCGGAGTCCTCGCGGGAGGCCGCGACCATCTCGTCCAGCTCCCGGGACAGACGTTCCACCTGCTCCAGGCCCGCCTCCGCCTCGGCGACCACGGCGGCGTCGTCGTGCAGCGTCAGTTCGTCCAACCGCAGGTGGACGGCGGTCAGGCGACTCCGCAGCTGATGAGACACGTCGCCGACGATCTCGCCCTCCCGCTCGAGGCGCAACGCGATCTCGCGATTCGCGTCCGACAGCGCCTCGGCCACCCTGTCGAGTTCGTCGATGCCGTACCGCGGCCAGTCGGACGAGAAGTCGCCGCGGGCCATCGCGGCCGCGCGCGCCGCGACGTCGGTCAACGGGTCGGACAGTCGACGCGCGGTCAGGACGGCGACGATCGCGCCGCCGCTGACCGCGCCGGTGATCACCACGAGGAGGATGCCGATCGCCACGAACTGCTGCGGGCGGACGGCCTCGTCGGGTATCTCCAGCGTCAGTTCCGAATGCGGGCCGAGGCTGACCGATTCGGCGATCGACCCGCCCTCCTGCGCATCACCGAGCTCCCGGCTCCGGTACCGGGTGTCGCCGCGCGCGTCGATGTACGACGACCGCAGGGTGAGTCGTCCTCCGGCCGGGATCAGCAGGCGGAACTGGTCGAGGTCGAGCTGCTCCGGCGGCACACCACGTCCCGCGGCCTCCTCGGCGAGGACGTGCTCGGACATCCGTTTGAGGCTCTGCGACAGGTTGTCGCGCACCTCCTGCGACATCCACTGCCAGGTGAGGACCGTCATCGGCAAGCCGAGCAGCAGTCCCATCGCCGCGAGGGTGACGATCATCATCTTGAGGATCCGACGACGCACAGCGGACCTACGGGTCGAAGCGGAAGCCGACTCCGCGGACGGTCACGATGTGCTTGCGGCGGCCCGTCTGATCGTCGCCGATCTTCCGGCGGATCCACGAGATGTGCATGTCGAGGGTCTTCGACGACCGCAGGTCCGTCGACCCCCACACCTCGGTCATGATCTCGTCGCGCGACAACGCCTGTCCCGGCCGCGCCATCAAGAACTGCAGCAGGTCGAACTCCCGGTTGGCGAGGGTCAGGTCGGCCCCGTCGACGACCACTCGGCGGGCGCGGGAGTCGAGTTGGATGTCGCCGTAGTCCAGCACGACGTCTTCCGGTTCGCCGCCGCTGCGGCGCATCAACGCGCGGACACGGGCGAGGAGTTCGGCGAGTCGGAACGGTTTGCCGACGTAGTCGTCGGCGCCCGCGTCCAGGCCGACGACGAAGTCGACCTCATCGGTCCGCGCCGTCAACATCAGCACCGCGAGCGCGGGACGCTCCACCCGCACCCGGCGGCACACCTCCAGCCCGTCGATGCCCGGCAGTCCGAGGTCGAGGATCAGGAGGGCGAACTCGTCCGACAGCGCCTTCTCCAGCGCGTCGGTGCCGGTCGACGCGATGACGCACTCGTGTCCCTCACGGGCGAGGGCGCGAGCCAACGGCTCGGCGATCGCCGCATCGTCCTCGGCGAGCAGGATGCTCCTGGCCCCCGTCATCGGCGACGTCCCCGACCGCCGTCGACGACGTCCTCGTCGTCCTCGTCGTCGAGGAGCTCCTGGTAGAGAAGCGCGTGGACGGCTTCGACGTCGGGGATGTCGTCGAACGAGAGCGGGTCGTCGGACGCCGATTCGATCACCAGGGTGCCGGTTCTGAGCATCCGGTCGATCAGTCCGTGCCGGAACTCGACGGTGTTGATGCGGCGGATCGGGATGTCGATGCCCGACCGGGTGATGATGCCGTTGCGGTAGATCACCCTGCGGTCGGTGACGATGAAGTGCGTCGTCCGCCAGGACATCACCGGCCGGACCAGCCAGTACCCGGTGGCCGCGACCCACACCACGATGACCGCCACGGTCAGCCACAGTCTCGGTCCGGACGAGAGCGAGTCGCTGGTCTGGATGAAGCCGAGCGCGACACCGGCGACCGCGGTGACGATCCAGAAGATCAGCACCGGGACGATCAGACATTTCCAATGCGGGTGGCGGTGGATGACGACCTGTTCGCCGGGGGCGAGGTTCTCGCGCGGATATCCCATGCTGTCCGAGCCTACTGGGTGCACCCGGACCGCGAGTGTGCGTCAGTACACTTGAACGACTGGGACTCACCCAGCCGATCTGTACGCGACCGCGAAGGCCTCTCACCATGACGAACTACGACCCCCGCGATCCCCGGCACCGCGGCAACGAGCAGAATCCGCAGACCCGCGCATACAGCCAGGCGAACGACTTCGACGACTACCCCCAGCAGTCGTACAACCAGCAGCAGCCGTACACGCAGTCGTCGTACACCGACCGCCGCTACGCCGAACCGCAGAGCCCCGAGCCGTACTACACCGAACCGCAGTACGCGGCCGCGCGTGCACCGGAGCAGCCGCGGCGCAGGCCGTCGCAGCGCCGCGGACCGGACGTCGATCCGTTGATGTTCTGCGGCGGCGTCCTGATGACCGGAGTCGTCACCGGTCTCGCCGCATGGCTCGTCGGCTGGATCATCCGCTCGATCACGCAGAAGGTGAACGACTCCGGCCAGTTCGGCGTCTGGAATCCCCTCTCGCAGGACGAACTGTGGTTCGCCCTCGTCGGATTCGTCGTCGCGCTCCTCGGCGGCGCCCTCTGGTACCTCCTGCAGGTCGGGACGCCTGCCCCCGACCAGTTCTACCGCTGGATCGTCGGGCTCCTCATCGCGGCCAGCGTCGTGATCCCGATCACCCTGTCCGCGGAGATCTCGACCGGCATCGGCACCGCGGTGATGCACCTGATCATCGGACTTCCGGTGCTCCTGCTCATCCCGACGATGGGCACGGCGTCCCGCCGCAAAGCTCAGCGCTGAGACCCTCAGATCGGGCGGAGGTGCGTGACGTCGCCCGCAGACGCGACGGTGCGGCCGGTCGGCCCGTCGACGATCACGCGACCCTGATCGTCGATGTCGACGGCCTCCCCGATCACCTCGACGTCGCCCGGCAGGATGAGGCGGACCCGCCTGCCGAGGGTCGCGCTGGCCGCGCGGTAGTCGCCGACCAGCCGATCGACGTGCGCGGGCCAGTCGGCGAGACGTGCGGACAAGGCGCGGAGGTAGGCGACGGCCACATCGGTCGCCGACGCCCCGGCTCCCCCGATGCCGCGGACCGACGCCGCGTCGGCGCCGTCCGTCACCCGCCGGTCGACGTCGAGGTTGACACCGGTGCCGATCACCGCGACACCACCGCCGTCACTGTTCGGGCGGAACTCGCACAGGATGCCCGACAGCTTGCCTCCGGGTTCACCGTCGACGGTCGGGGCGAGAACGTCGTTGGGCCATTTCAGTTCCACATCGACGCCCGTGACCTCGCGCAGCGCGTCGCGGACGGCGAGCCCGGTCAACAACGACAGCCAGCCGATGCGATCGGTGTCGGACGCGGTGACGGCGACGGCCGCCGACATCGCCAATTGTCCGTGGGGCGTCTTCCACACCCGCGCATGACGTCCGCGTCCCTGCGACTGGAAGCCCGAGATCCGCACCGAACCGTCCAGGTCGGCGTCCGCGTCGGCCCGCGAGATGAGGTCGGCGTTGGTCGATCCGGTCTCCGGGACCACGTCGATCCGCCGCCAGCGGGTGTCGGAGAGGCGGTCGCGGAGGGCGTTCACGTCAGGCAGGTCGGTCACGATCACCAAGACTATCGGGACGGCCGAAGTCGAATGTGAGGATTTTCTCACATTCGAGGCGGTTGACGCGGCTCACACCTCCCTGTTTAAAGTCGATGTTCATGACCACTGCTTCGCGCGACGACAGCGCAGCTCCCGACATCCACACCACGGCAGGCAAGCTTGCCGACCTGCGGAATCGGCTGGCCGACGCCGAGTACCCGGTCGGCGAAGCCGCCGCCGAGAAGATTCACGCCAAGGGCAAGCTGACCGCCCGCGAGCGCATCACCCACCTCCTCGACGAGGGATCGTTCGTCGAACTCGACGCGCTGGCACGTCACCGCAGCACCAACTTCGGCCTCGCCGACAAGCGTCCGCTCGGCGACGGCGTCGTCGTCGGATACGGAACCGTCGACGGCCGTGAGATCTGCGTCTTCAGCCAGGACGTGACAGTCTTCGGCGGCAGCCTCGGCGAGGTCTACGGCGAGAAGATCGTCAAGGTGATGGACCTGGCGCTCAAGACCGGCCGTCCGCTCGTCGGCATCAACGAGGGCGCCGGCGCCCGCATCCAGGAGGGCGTCGTCTCGCTCGGCCTGTACGGCGAGATCTTCCACCGCAATGTGAAGGCATCCGGCGTCATCCCGCAGATCTCGCTGATCATGGGCCCGGCCGCGGGCGGCCACGTGTACTCGCCCGCTCTCACCGACTTCGTCGTCATGGTCGACCAGACGAGCCAGATGTTCGTGACCGGCCCCGACGTCATCAAGACCGTCACCGGCGAGGACGTGACCATGGAGGATCTGGGCGGCGCCCACACCCACATGGCGAAGTCGGGTGTCGCGCACTACGTCGCCCAGGACGAAGAGGACGCGCTCGAGTACGTCAAGGAGCTCCTCGGCTACCTCCCGAGCAACAACCGCGCCGACGCCCCGCGCCTGCCCGCACCGGCGACCACCGGCGGCATCGAGGACAACCTCACCGAGGAAGACCTCGAACTCGACACGCTGATCCCGGACTCCCCGAATCAGCCCTACGACATGCACGAGGTGATCCGCCGGATCCTCGACGACGACGAGTTCCTCGAGGTGCAGGCCGAACGCGCGATGAACGTGATCATCGGCTTCGGTCGCGTCGACGGCCGCAGCGTCGGCATCGTCGCGAACCAGCCGACCCAGTTCGCGGGCTGCCTCGACATCGACGCATCGGAGAAGGCCGCACGCTTCGTCCGCACCTGCGACGCGTTCAACGTCCCGATCATCACCCTCGTCGACGTCCCCGGCTTCCTGCCCGGCACCGAGCAGGAGTACAACGGCATCATCCGCCGCGGTGCCAAGCTGCTGTACGCGTACGGCGAGGCGACGGTCGGCAAGATCACCGTCATCACCCGCAAGGCGTACGGCGGCGCGTACGACGTCATGGGCTCCAAGCACATGGGCGCCGACGTCAACCTGGCATGGCCGACCGCGCAGATCGCGGTCATGGGCGCATCGGGCGCGGTGGGCTTCGTGTACCGCGGCCAGTTGAAGGACGCGGAGGCGAACGGCGAGGACGTCGACGCACTGCGCCTGGAACTGCAGCAGGAGTACGAGGACACCCTCGTCAACCCGTACGTCGCCGCCGAGCGCGGTTACGTCGACGCCGTGATCCCGCCGAGCCACACCCGCGGCCAGATCGCGAACGCACTGCGCCTGCTCGAGCGCAAGCTCGTCCAGCTGCCGCCGCGCAAGCACGGGAACATCCCGCTGTGACCGCCGAGCAGACTCCCGCAGAGAAGCCGTTCCTCACGGTCGTGTCGGGCAACCCGTCCGACGAGGACGTCGCCGTGCTGGTGAGCGTCCTGTCGGCCGCGGGCGGCGGATCGGACGATTCCGGGCCCGTCACCCGCGACGACTGGGGCCGTCCCAGCGACATGCACCGGCAGTCGTGGGGCATGCCGAGCTCGTTCAGCAACCGGGGATGACCTCGGTCGTTCTCGGGTCGGCGTCGCCCGCTCGCCTCCGCGTGCTGCGCGACGCCGGCCTCGACCCGTCGGTCCTGGTGTCCGACGTCGACGAGGACGCGCTGATCGCCGAACTCGGCGACGCCGCGCCCCACGTCGTCGTCACCCGTCTCGCGCAGGCGAAGGCCGACGCGGTCGTCGCGGCGATCCTGTCGGACGACGTCCCGGCCGGCGCCGACTGCGTGATCCTGACGTGCGATTCCATGCTGCTGTTGGACGGCGAACTGTCCGGTAAGCCGCACACGCCGGACGTCGCGATCGCCCAGTGGCGACGCATGCGCGGCACTGTCGGACATCTCATGACCGGTCATTGCGTCACGCGGCTGCGCGACGGGGCCGTCGTCGCGGCCGCGGCCGATCACCAGTCGACGGCGGTCCGGTTCTCCGACGTCTCCGATGAGCTGATCGAACGGTACGTCGCGACCGGCGAACCGCTGAAGGTCGCGGGCGCGTTCACGTTGGACGGCCTCGGCGGCTGGCTTCTCGACGGCATCGACGGCGACCCGTCGAGCGTCATCGGCATCAGCCTGCCGCTCACCCGCCGACTCCTGCGCCGCGTCGACGTCGACGTCGCCGACCTCTGGCGCGCCTGACCTGAGAGTGACATCGCCGCCATGCTGGTTGAGCGGTTGCGGAGCGTTAGCGGAGCAGCCAGTCGAAACCACCGCCACCCGGGCTGGAACTCATTGCCCACCAATATGTTTCATCAGATTCACAACCCGGGTGACGGTGGTTTCGACAAGGGCCTCCGCTAACGCTCCGACCCAGCTCAACCACCATGATGGCAATGTGAAACGGCCCTTACGAGTGCGTCGGCTGTAAAGCGCGACGATTCAATCGACTCACCGTCAGCCGCCAAGCGCGGCGGGCCAGTAGTCCTTGAGGCAGGTGACGGGCTGGCCCTGTTTCGAGAAGTTCTGGGTGAAACCGCGGGTCAGGGCCTGGATCCGTTCGAACGAGGTGCCGTGACCCTGATTCGGAGCCGGGTCGCCGACGCTGATCACCAGCACCGCGGCCTGCGCGATCTCTTTCAGCGACAGGTCCTTGCGGGCGAAGACGGTGCCCGCCCAGTTGCCCGCGAAGCAGTCGGCGAGCAGTTCGGGATCGTTGCCGGACGGCAACTGTTCGTCGCTCATTCCGTACGCCTCCTGCAGGCGGTGCATCACGTTGTGCCCGTACTCGTGGGCGATGATCGTCGCGGCGGTGAAGTCGCCGAGCACCACGCCCTTGGACCCGAGCAGCTTGCCCTGCCAGATGTCGGCGAACGTCTGCACCGGCAGGATCACCGAGCCCTCGCGCTCGGCGCCCTGCCCGTCGGGCAGCTTGTCCAACGTGCAGAAGAACGCATTCGGGAAGTCGCTGGTGATCGGGTCCTCACCGTCGTCCGCGCACGCGGTGGCGAACGACGACCCCGGCTCGATGAGTTCACGACCGGGCGTGATCCCCTCGATGTTCAACTCGGCGAACCACTCCTGCCACGTCGTGTCGAGGTCGTCGAGGACGGCCTTCATGTACGCGGGCACCGTCTCGGCCGAGTTGGCGACGGTCACGCCGCTCGCCTGGATCCGCTTGGACGAGTACACCGGGAGTTCGGGGCACTCCGACACGGTGCACCGCTTCGGGGGTTGGGCCGCGGCGCGGGTCGGGGTGCCGTCCACACCCGTGCCGCAGCCCGCGAGCACGAGCGCCCCGGCCACGACCGCGGCGGCCGCAGCGACGACTCGACCGGACAGGCGTCGTGACCTCGAATGAGCGTGCATGCGCAGACGCTAACACCGACACTCGGCGCACCGTGACAACACCGTCATTCGCGCGACCGTATGCTGGAAAACGACAGTCGGCTCCGACTGCTGCGCACCAGAACTCGGGAGACCCTCGCATGCCTGTGGAATTCGAAACGAATCCGGCTTTCGCCTCGTTCGCACACCCGGAACGCCTCGTCAGCACCGAGTGGCTGTCGGCGCACCTCGGGGCTCCCGGACTGAAGATCGTCGAATCCGACGAAGACGTCCTCCTCTACGACATCGGCCACATCCCGACCGCGCAGAAGGTCGACTGGCACCTGCACCTCAACGACCCGGTGACGCGCGACTACATCGACGGCGAAGCGTTCGCGAAGCTGATGAGCGACAAGGGCATCAGCCGCGACGACACCGTCGTCATCTACGGCGACAAGAACAACTGGTGGGCCGCCTACGCCCTCTGGGTCTTCACACTCTTCGGCCACGAGGACGTCCGACTCCTCGACGGCGGCCGTGACGCCTGGATGGACGAGCAGCGCGAGACGTCGTTCGACGTCCCCTCCTACCCGGCGACCGACTACCCGGTCGTCGAACGCGACGACACGGCTATCCGCGCATTCGCCGACGACGTCCTCGGCGCGCTCGGCACGTCGCCCCTGATCGACGTCCGCTCGCCGCAGGAGTACACGGGCGAACGCACCCACATGCCCGACTACCCGGAAGAGGGCGCGCTGCGCGGCGGCCACATCCCGACCGCGGTGTCGATCCCGTGGGCCAAGGCCGCCGCACCCGACGGCCGTTTCCGCACGCGCCGCGAGCTCGACGAGATCTACGCCGGCTTCGACGCGGCGACGCCGACCATCGCCTACTGCCGCATCGGCGAGCGGTCCAGCCACACCTGGTTCGTCCTGACGCACCTCCTCGGCTTCGACGACGTCCGCAACTACGACGGATCGTGGACCGAGTGGGGCAACCGCGTCCGCGTCCCGATCGCGCGGGGCGAGGAGCCCGGCGCCGCGCCGGCGTCCCGATGACACTGCCCGCAGCCCTCGCCGAGATCGTCGACGACTTCGGGGCGCTCGCCGACCCCGACAAGGTGACGCTCCTGCTTGAGTTCGCGACCGAGCTCCCCGATGTGCCCGAGTCGATGAAGACCGAGGCGATGGAACCGGTGCCCGAGTGCCAGTCGCCGATCTTCCTGTCGGTCGACGCGTCGGACGCCTCGTCGGTGAAGCTGTATTTCAGTGCTCCGCCGGAGGCGCCGACGACCAGGGGTTTCGCCTCGATCCTCCATCAGGGGCTCGACGGTTCGTCGTCGCAGGCGATAGCGGACGTGCCGTCCGACTTCTTCCACGATCTGGGCTTGGCGTCGGTGATCAGCCCGCTTCGACTGCGGGGCATGGCCGGCATGCTGGCGCGCATCAAGCGGCAGGTGGCCGAGCAGACCGGCGGCTAGCCGGCATGGACTTCCTGCAGATACTCGACGCACCGGTCCGCCCGGGCGGACTCGTCGAGTGGATCCCCACTGTCGAGGGCGGCCTCGGCCATTGGCGTCGCGACGAGCGCGAGACGTCGCACAATCACGAACAGCACCTGCGGGACGCGTTCGAGCACCGGGCGCGCACCCAGCGCGAAGGCGGCCGCGAGTCGTGGCTCGGCCTCTCGATCGACTTCGAGGAGCCGATGTCGGTGCCCGCGATCCGCGCCACGTTGATGGCGTGGATCTCGCGGCACGAGGTGCTGCGGACGCACGTCGTGCTCAAGAGCGACCGCACCGAGCGCTATTCGACGCCGCCGGAGACCGTCCGACTCAAGATGACCCGCATCGGCTGGTACGCCGAGTCGGAGATGCTGCTGGAACAGGTGGCCGGATCGTTCGACCGCGCGACGGCTCCCCTGCACTGGCCCGCCTACCGGTTCGCGACGGTCGCGCGCGCCGACTCCTTCACCCTTCTGTTCGCCGCGGACCACTCGCTCGTCGACGGGTACTCGTTGGTCACCGCGCAGTACGAGCTGACCGCGCTGTACCGGGCGGCGCGCGACCGACGCACGGTCGAACTGCCGCCGACGGGCAGTTACGTCGACTTCAGCGACGCCGAGCGACGCGCCGCCGACCTCGTCGACGCGTCGGCGCCCGCGGTCCTCGCGTGGCGGGCGTTCCTCGACACCCATCCGGAGCCGTACTTCGCGCCGCTGCGTCCGACGGTCGGCGACTCCCCCGACCCGTTCACCGTCGAGCACCCGGCGCAGGCGTCCCGGACGGCGCTCCTGATCGACGACGCCGCCGCCCGTCGATTCGAGTCGGCGTGCGCGGCCGCGGGCGGCAACCTGGTGGCCGGGATCCTCGCCGAGCTCGCCCTCGCCTACCACCGGGTGGCCCCGGACGCCGAGTTCTCCTGTGTGATGCCGAGGCACACGCGCAGCGCACCCGAGTGGCAGCATTCCCTCGGCTGGTTCGTCGGCCTCGCACCGATCGCCTTCCGCGTCGACGACGAGACCGACACCGCCGAAGCCGTCCACCGCGCGTCCCTCGCGTTGCGGGCCGGGCGCCACGGATCCACCGTCCCGTTCCTGCGGGTGGCTCAGCTGCTCGGCGAGTCGCCCGCGCCGAAGTTCGTGGTGTCCTTCATGGATTCGCGGGGGACGCCGACCGCCGCGCAGGCCGACGCGGGTGGCTCGCACGTCGTCCGCAGCCATTCGTACTCCGGTGACGAGGTCTACGTGTGGGTCACGCGGACGCCGTCGGGACTGCGGCTGCATTCACGTTTCCCCGCCGAGCAACCCGAGCGTGTCCTGCCGTTTCTCGACGAGTTCGCCGACCTACTAGCGAGTACGGCGGACGCCGGGTAGAACCAGTCCTAAGTTTTTGGGGTGGCCGTCCACCGAGCGTTTGTTCGGTGGGTTAGGCTGACTCCCGGAAATCATGGCGTCCGTCACGACGGACACCCTGCACAGCGCCACACGTGGACCACCATCCCGCGCGACGCACAAGCCACGACGACGGCCCGCCACGCGGGCCCGCCACAGGAGAGCCAGTGTCAATCGCACAGACGACCATCAAGAAGGTTCTGATCGCCAACCGCGGCGAGATCGCGGTCCGCGTGATCCGCGCGGCCAAGGACGCGGGCATCGCCAGCGTCGCGGTGTACGCGGAGCCGGACGCCAACGCGCTGTTCGTGCAGCTCGCCGATGAGGCCTTCGCCCTCGGCGGTCAGACGTCCGCGGAGTCGTACCTGGTGTTCGACAAGATCCTCGCCGCCGCCGCCCAGTCGGGCGCGGACGCCGTCCACCCCGGCTACGGCTTCCTCTCCGAGAACGCCGACTTCGCGCAGGCCGTCCTCGACGCGGGCCTCACCTGGATCGGCCCGTCGCCGCAGTCCATCCGCGACCTCGGCGACAAGGTGACCGCGCGTCACATCGCCGAGCGCGCCAAGGCCCCGATGGCCGCGGGCACCAAGGATCCGGTCGCCGACGCGGCCGAGGTGGTCGCGTTCGCCGAGCAGTACGGCGTCCCGGTCGCGATCAAGGCCGCATTCGGCGGCGGTGGTCGCGGCATGAAGGTCGCCCAGACCATCGAAGAGATCCCCGAGCTGTTCGAGTCGGCCACCCGTGAGGCCGTCGCGGCGTTCGGTCGCGGCGAGTGCTTCGTCGAGCAGTACCTGGACAAGGCCCGCCACGTGGAGGCCCAGGTCATCGCCGACCAGCACGGCAACGTCGTGGTCGCGGGCACCCGCGACTGCTCGCTTCAGCGCCGCTTCCAGAAGCTCGTCGAGGAGGCCCCCGCGCCGTTCCTGACCGACGACCAGCGCGGCCGCATCCACAGCTCCGCCAAGGCCATCTGCCGCGAGGCCGGCTACTACGGCGCGGGCACCGTCGAGTACCTGGTTCAGGGCGACACCGTCTCGTTCCTCGAGGTCAACACGCGCCTGCAGGTGGAGCACCCGGTCACCGAGGAGACCGCGGGCATCGACCTCGTCCGTCAGCAGTTCCGCATCGCCGAGGGCAAGGAACTGACGATCACCGAGGATCCCACTCCGCGCGGCCACTCGTTCGAGTTCCGTATCAACGGCGAGGACGCCGGTCGCGGCTTCCTCCCCGCCCCCGGCCCCGTGGCTGTGTACCGCGAGCCCACCGGCCCCGGCGTCCGCGTCGACTCCGGCGTCCGCGAGGGCGACGTCATCGGCGGGCAGTTCGACTCGATGCTCGCCAAGCTCATCGTCACCGGCGAGAACCGCCAGCAGGCCCTCGAGCGTTCGCGGCGTGCGCTCGCCGAGTTCGAGGTCGACGGCCTCGCCACCGTCATCCCGTTCCACCGCCACATCGTGTCGAACCCCGCGTTCATCGGTGACGGCGAGTCGTTCGACGTCTACACCAAGTGGATCGAGACCGACTGGGACAACACCATCGAGCCCTACACCGGCGGCCAGCCGATCGACGAGGACGACGCGGCTCCGCGTCAGAAGGTCGTCGTCGAGGTCGGCGGTCGTCGTGTCGAGGTGTCGCTCCCGGGCGACCTGAACCTCGGCGGCGGTGGCGGCTCGACCAACGGCGCCGTGCGTCGTAAGCCGAAGGCCCGTACCCGCACCAAGGGCGGAGCCAAGGCCGCATCGGGCGACGCCGTGGCGGCTCCGATGCAGGGCACGGTCGTCAAGGTGGCCGTCGCCGAAGGCGACACCGTCGCCACAGGGGATCTCGTCGTGGTCCTGGAGGCCATGAAGATGGAGAACCCGGTCACCGCCCACAAGGACGGCACCGTCACCGGCCTCGCCATCGAGGCGGGCGCGGCCGTCACGCAGGGCACCGTCCTGCTGGAGATCAAGTAACAACACCCAGTCATGGAGCCGGTCGAGGTCAATGCGGGCGCGTGGTATCTGCGCGCCCTGCGGGACGACGACCGGCTCTCTGACGTTCCGGCCCTGTCCCTGCTGTCCGTGGACGAGCCGGCCGACTACATCGCGGCATCGGACGCCGACTGGGCCTCCGAGTCGCGTTTCGTGTGGGCGATCTGCGTGCCGACCACCGGTGAGGCGATCGCATTGATCGGCGTCGCGGGCACCGTGCTGTCCGGTGTGTGTCGCGACGGTTTCGACGAGGCCCTCGACGCCGCGGTGGGGCCCATCACCCGCTTCGCGGCGGGTGCGCTCGACCAGTCGGTCGGGCCGCTCACCACCGCCGTCCCCTGACTCGCGAGTAGCTTTCGGCGACCGGCTATCGGTGCCCCCTTTGGGCGAATAGACCGACCCTACCAGCGAGTACGGGATTCTTGTCACACCCCGAACGGTGGTCGCCGCCACACGCGACGCGAGATACTGGACGCCAACACTGTGCGTCATCCCCGCACCCCTTCCCCCACACATTCAAGGAGTCCCTGCGTGTTCAACCGCATCGCGATCGTGAACCGAGGCGAGGCAGGCATGCGCCTCATCAACGCCGTACGAGACCTGAACGCGGAGACCGGCCAGAACATCGAAGTGGTCGCACTCCACACCGACGTCGACCGGACCGCGACGTACGTCCGCGAGGCCGACATCGCCTACGAGATCGGAGCCGCGGCGGACCGCCCGTACATCGATCTCGCCGTCCTGCGTCGTGCACTCGTCGAGACCGAGGTCGACGCCGCATGGGTCGGCTGGGGCTTCGTCGCCGAAGACCCGGCGTTCGCGGAACTGTGCGACGACATCGGCATCACATTCATCGGCCCGTCGGCCGACGCCATGCGCAAGCTCGGCGACAAGATCGGCGCCAAGATCATCGCCGAGGAGGTCGGCGTCCCGGTCGCGCCGTGGAGCAACGGCCCGGTCGACAATCTGGAGGATGCGAAGGCCGCGGCTGCGCACATCGGCTACCCGCTGATGCTGAAGGCGACCGCGGGCGGCGGCGGCCGCGGCATCCGCAAGGTGTCCGACGACTCCGAACTCGAAGACGCCTACCAGCGCACCCGCGAGGAGGCCGAGCGCGCCTTCGGCAGCGGCGTCGTCTTCCTCGAACGCCTGGTGACGGGTGCCCGCCACGTGGAGGTCCAGGTGATCGCCGACGGTCAGGGCACCGCCTGGGCCCTCGGCGTGCGGGACTGCTCGGTGCAGCGCCGCAACCAGAAGGTCATCGAGGAGTCGTCGTCGCCGGTGCTCTCGACCGAGCAGGCCGACGAGGTCAAGGCGTCGGCCGAGCGACTGGCGAACGCCGTCGGCTACCGCGGCGCGGCGACGGTCGAGTTCCTGTACCACCCCGGCGAGAAGCTGTTCGCGTTCCTCGAGGTGAACACCCGCCTGCAGGTGGAGCACCCGATCACCGAGCTGACCAACAGCTTCGACCTGGTCCGCGCGCAGCTGCACGTCGCCTCCGGCGGCACGCTCGACGGCGAGAAGCCCGTCGAACGCGGCCACGCCATCGAGGCCCGGCTCAACGCCGAGGACCCCGACCGCGACTTCGCGCCCGCCCCCGGTCGCATCGCCCGCCTCGACCTGCCGACCGGCCCCGGCATCCGCGTCGACACCGGCGTCAGCGAAGGCGACACCATCCCGGCCGACTTCGACTCGATGATCGCCAAGGTGATCGCGTACGGCCGCAACCGCGACGAGGCGCTCGGCCGCCTGCGGCGCGCGATGAGCCGCACCGGCGTCATCATCGAAGGCGGAGCCACCAACAAGAGCTTCGTCCTCGACCTGCTGATCCAGCCCGAGGTGATCGACGCCTCCGCCGACACCGGCTGGATCGATCGTGTCCGCGAGGAGGGACGCCTCGTCTCGCACAAGGACTCGACGGTCGCGCTCGCGGCCGCCGCCATCGACGCGTACGAGGAGGAGGAGACCGCCGAGCGGACCCGCCTGCTCGTCACCGCGGCGGGCGGCCGCCCGCAGGTGCTGCACGAGAGCGGTCGTCCCCTCGACTTCAAACTGCGCGGCGCGGCGTACCGCGTCCGGGTGGCCCGCATCGGCGCGCACCGGTTCCGGGTGGTCGTCGAGGCAGGCGACCTGGTCCGGACCGCCGACGTCGCGCTCGAACGATTCGACGAGCACGCCGGTCAGGCCACCATCGACGGCGTCCGCTACCGCCTGCTGACCGACACCCACGGCCCGATCCACCTCGTCGACGTCGACGGCGTGACGCACCGCGTGAGCCGCGACGAGGGCGGCGTCGTCCGCTCCCCCGCACCCGCGCTCGTCATCGCGACCCCGCTCGAGGTCGGAGCCGAGGTCGAGGCGGGCGACCCCGTCCTGGTCCTCGAGTCGATGAAGATGGAGACCGTCCTCCGCGCGCCGTTCAAGGCCCGCCTCAAGGAATGTGCGGTCAGCGTCGGCGCCCAGGTGGAGACGGGCGCGCCGCTGCTGCGGCTGGAACCGCTGCAGGACGACGCCGAGGCCGCCGACACCGGCGACGTCGCCGTCATCGACCTCCCCGCGGCTCCGGCGATCGAGTCCACCGACGAACTCGTCGGCCGCGGCCTCGAAGACCTCCGCAGCCTCCTGCTCGGCTTCGACGTCGATCCCGACGACAACAGCCGCGTCCTGTCCGACTACCTCACCGCACGCGACGCCGCCGTCGCCGCCGGTTTCGTGCCGCAGGACGGCGAGTCGGAGTTGCTGACCGTGTTCGCCGACATCGCCGCACTCAGCGAGCGTCGTCCGTCGGACGCCGTCGACACCGACGACCGCGTCCACAGTGCCCGCGAGAACTTCCACACCTACCTCCAGAGCCTCGACGTCGACGTCGCGGGCGTCCCCGAGCGGTTCCAGGTCAAGCTGTCGTCGGCTCTCGCGCACTACGGTGTCGACGACCTCGACCGCACCCCCGACCTGGAGGAGGCGGTGTTCCGCATCTTCCTCGCCCTGGGTCGCACCGACACCGTCCCGGTGATCACCACCGTCCTGCGTCGCTGGCTCGCCGAACCGGCGCCCGCCGCGGGTGACGACAACGTCGAGACCGCGGGCCGCGCGCTCGAGCGGCTCGTCGACGCCGCCCAGACGCGTTTCCCCGCCGTCGCCGACCTCGCACGCGGTGTGCTGTTCACCTGGTACGGCCAGCCGCGACTGCTCGGCGACCGTGAACGCGTGTACACGAAGGTCCGCGCCGACCTCGCTCACCTCGACGCGAACCCGGCGGCGGCCGACCGCGCCGACCGCGTGTCCGAGATGGTCCGCAGCACGGTCCCGCTGGTCAGCATCCTGTCCGAGCGCCTGGAGCACGACGACCTCGACGACACCGTCATGCTCGAGGTCCTCACCCGCCGCTACTACGGCAACAAGGGACTCTCCGACGTCCGTTCGCACCGCGACGGCGGCTGCACGTTCGTCGTCGCCGAACGCAACGGCACGTCGCTCGCGTCGATCGCGACGAGCTTCGAGAATCTGCCGACCGCGCTCGCGGGCCTCGCCGATCTGTCGGCCCAGACGCCCGCGATCGACGCCGACGTGTACGTCCGCTGGGAGAACCAGCCCGACGACTTCGACGGCCTCGCGACCGCCCTGTACGAGGTGATCAGCGCCCAGGTGCTGCCCGACCGCGTCCGACGCATCACCGTGACGGTGGCCGGCCGCGGTGACGACACGATGCACCATCACTTCACGTTCCGCCCGGCGGCCACCGGCCTCGCCGAGGACCGCCTGATCCGCGGCCTGCACCCGCACATCGCGCGCCGCATGCAGATGGAGCGTCTCCGCAAGTTCGATCTGACCCGGCTCTCGTCGTCCGACGACGAAGAGGTGTACCTGTTCCGCTGTGTCGCCAAGGCAAACCCGGCAGACGACAGGCTGATCGCGTTCGCCCAGATCCGCGACCTGACGGCGGTCACCGACGACGACGGGCTGTTGACCCTGCCGACCGCGGAGACCACGTTCGCGACCTGCGTCGACACCATCCGGTCCGCGCAGGCGCAGCGCCCCCGCGGCAAGCGCTTCAACACCAACCGGATCGTCATGTACATCTGGCCGACGCTCGACGTCTCGCGCGAACAGGTGCGCAAGATCGTCGCGCACACCGTCCGCACGCAGTCCGTCGACGGCGCCGGGCTGGAGGAGATCATGTTGATCGCCCGCCAGCGCGACCGCGACACCCGCGAGCTCTCCAAGGTCGCCATCCACATCACGTTCGACGCCGCGGGCGTCCCCGAGGTGAGGGTCGACGACCCCACCGACGAGGCCGTGACGCCGATCGACGCCTACCGCCAGAAGGTCTTGAAGGCGTCGAGCCGCGGGACCTCGTACCCGTACGAGCTCGTCGAGACGCTCGGCGACTTCACCGAGTACGACCTCGACGACGCGGGCGCCCTCGCCCCCGTCGACCGTGCGAAGGGACGCAACACGGCGGCCGTCGTCGTCGGCACCGTCAGCACGCCGACCGCCAAGCATCCGGAGGGTGTGCGCCGCGTCGTGATGCTCGGCGACCCGACGAAGGCTCTCGGCGCGCTCACCGAGCCGGAGTGCCGCCGGTACATCGCGGCCCTCGACCTCGCCGAGGCCGAGCGTCTGCCCGTCGAGTGGTACGCGATCTCGTCCGGCGCGGCGGTCCAGATGGACTCCGGCACGGAGAACCTCGACTGGGTGGCGGCCGCGCTGAAGCGGATCGTCGAGTTCACGCAGGACGGCGGCGAGATCAACATCGTCGTCAGCGGCATCAACGTCGGCGGCCAGGCGTACTGGAACGCCGAGGCGACGATGCTCATGCACACCAAGGGCATCCTGGTGATGACCCCCGACTCGTCGATGGTGCTGACGGGCAAGCAGGCGCTCGACTTCTCGGGCGGCGTGTCGGCCGAGGACAACTTCGGGCTCGGCGGCTACGACCGCATCATGGGCCCGAACGGTGAGGCCCAGTACTGGGCCCCCGACATGCAGGGCGCGGTCGACACCATGATGAGCCACTACGACCACACGTATGTGGCGCCCGGCGAGGACGGGCCGCGCGGCGCCTCGACGTCCGACCCGATCGACCGTGACATCTCCGACTTCCCGCACGTCTTGGAGGGCAGCGACTTCACGACGGTCGGCGAGATCTTCTCGGCCACCGCGAACCCGGACCGCAAGAAGCCGTTCGACATCCGCTCGGTGATGCGGGCCGTCACCGACCAGGACGCGCCCATCGTCGAACGCTGGGCAGGCATGGCCGACGCGGAGACCGTCGTCGCCGCGGACACGCACCTCGGCGGCCACGCGGTGACCCTGATCGGCATCGAGTCGACGCCGGTCAGCCGCCGCGGCTTCCTGCCGACGGACGGTCCCGACACGTTCAGCGCGGGCACCTTGTTCCCGCAGTCGTCGAAGAAGGCGGCCCGCGCGATCAACGCGGCGAGCGGGAACCGCCCGGTCGTTGTCCTGGCGAACCTGTCGGGCTTCGACGGCTCGCCGGAGTCGCTGCGGAAGCTTCAGTTGGAGTACGGCGCCGAGATCGGCCGCGCCATCATCAACTTCGACGGTCCGATCGTGTTCTGTGTCATCTCCCGCTACCACGGCGGCGCGTTCGTCGTCTTCTCGAAGGCGCTGAACCCGAACATGACGGTCCTCGCGATCGACGGCTCGTTCGCCTCGGTCCTCGGCGGCGCACCCGCCGCGGCCGTCGTCTTCTCCGGCGAGGTCGGGGTCCGCACCGCGAAGGATCCGCGCGTCGAGGCGCTCGCCGAGCGGGTCGCCGAGGCGATCGGAGCCGACCGTGCCACGCTGGCCGCAGAGCTCGACGAGCTCCGCACGTCGGTCCGCGCGGAGAAGATCGCCGAGATGGCCGCCGAGTTCGACGCCGTCCACGACATCCACCGGGCCGTCCGCGTCGGATCGGTCGACGAGGTGATCGCCGCCTCCGACCTCCGCCCGAAGCTCATCGGCGCGATCACGAAGTAGTTCCAACACTTGCTCCGAGCCTGGTGACCACATACCGGTCACCAGGCTCGGAGTCGTCTTGGCAATAGTTTTGCGCACGTGTCGGCTGCGGTTGAGCGAGCTGTCGACGACGGCCTAGGCTCTCAACTGCAATCGGTTCGTCGTTCCGTCTCAGACGGTGCGACGTCGACGCGCGGTCGGCGACGACCGCGCGAAGAGGGAATCCGGTGAGAAACCGGAGCTGTCCCGCAGCGGTATGTCGGAACGACCGCCGTCACACGCACTGGACCCGTGTACATCCGGGTCTGGGAAGCGACGGCCAGTAGGTGCGCTCACGCGCCCGCCGACGAGCCCGAAGACCTGCCTGTTGTATCGGGTGCGCCGCACCCGATGGTTGTCCGCCTCGTGGACTGGGCGATGACACCTATCGGCGGAACCGTCATGTCGTGACGGGACTCGTCGATTCGTGGCATCTCCCGCAGGGCGACAGCTGTACGCACTCATGCAGGAGAAGAACCAGTCATGTCCATCGACACGACACGTCCGACCACGTCACCGTTCACCGCAACCGTGCCGGGCACGGCCCGGATCGGCGCGAACCGTGAACTCAAACGAGCCGTCGAAGCCTACTGGGCCGGTCGATCCGACCGTGCCGCCCTCGAATCGGTCGCCGCCGTCCTCCGCCGCGACGGATGGCGCCAACTCTTGACCGCCGGACTCGACTCGATCCCGGTCAACACGTTCTCGTACTACGACCAGATCCTCGACACCGCGGTACTCCTCGGAGCGCTTCCGACCCGTGTCGCATCGATCGACGACCCGCTCGACGCGTACTTCGCGGCCGCGCGCGGTGCAGACGGCGTGGCGCCGCTGGAGATGACGAAGTGGTTCGACACGAACTACCACTATCTGGTGCCGGAGATAGGCGCGGACATCACGTTCGCACTCGATCCGACCAAGGTGCTGTCCGAGCTCGCCGAAGCCCGGGCGCAGGGTGTCCCCGCCCGGCCGGCGGTGATCGGCCCGATCACGTTCCTCGGGCTGTCGAAGCCTGCTACTGCGGACGACGACGCCCCGCTGTCGCGCGTCGACGAGCTGATCCCGCTGTACATCGACCTGCTCGGGCGGTTGGCCGCGGCGGGCGCGTCGTGGGTGCAGATCGACGAGCCGATCCTGGTGACGGACGCCGACGAGGGCCTCGCGGAGCTTGCCGAGCGCGTCTACGGTGCACTGGCCGCGGCGACGGATCGGCCGTCGATCCTCGTGCAGACGTACTTCGGCGATGCGGGCGACGCCCTGGCCGCATTGGCGCGGACCGACGTCGAAGGTGTCGGCGTCGATCTGGTGAGCGGGTCGGTCGAGACCGTGCTGGCCGCGGGTCTCGGCGACAAGCACGTCGTCGCGGGTGTGGTCGACGGCCGCAATGTGTGGCGTACCGACCTCGATGCGGCTCTGGGCCGCCTCGAGTCGATCCGCGGAGTCGTCGGGACGCTCGCGGTGTCCACGTCGTGTTCCACGCTGCACGTCCCCTACACGCTGCGCGGCGAGGACGGTCTCGACCCGGCGCTGCACGGCTGGCTGGCGTTCGCCGAGGAGAAGGTCGGCGAGGTCACCGCATTGGGTCGGGCCTACGCGCACGGCCGGGCCTACCAGGCGGCCGAGTTCGACGCCGCACGTGCCGCGCTGGCATCCCGATCCGATGATCCGCGTCTGCACGTCGACTCCGTCCGCGCCCGCCTCGCTGCTCTGACGACCGCCGACTCGACCCGTACGGCCGCCGCCGATCGCCGCGTGATCCAGGACGCCGCGCTCGGCCTGCCGACTCTCGCGACCACCACGATCGGCTCGTATCCGCAGACCACCGACATCCGCAAGGCGCGTCAGGCGTTGCGTACCGGTGCGATCGACGAGGCCGGCTACGTCGAGCGCATGCGCGCCGAGATCGCCGATGTCATCGCACTGCAGGAGCGGATCGGACTCGATGTGCTCGTGCACGGCGAGCCCGAGCGCAACGACATGGTCCAGTACTTCGCCGAGCAGCTCGACGGCTTCTTCGCCACCGCGAACGGCTGGGTGCAGTCGTACGGCTCACGCTGTGTCCGTCCGCCGATTCTGTACGGCGACGTGGTGCGCCCCGCCGCGATGACCGTCGACTGGATCTCGTACGCGCAGTCGCTCACCGCGAAGCCGGTGAAGGGCATGCTGACCGGCCCAGTCACGATTCTGGCGTGGTCGTTCGTCCGCGACGATCAGCCGCTCGCCGATTCGGCGAACCAGGTGGCGCTCGCCATCCGCGACGAGACCGTCGACCTCGAACGCTCGGGTGCGGCGATCATCCAGGTCGACGAACCGGCCCTCCGTGAACTGCTGCCGCTGCGCGCCGCGGACCGGGAGGCGTACCTCGACTGGGCCGTCACGTCGTTCCGACTGTCGACGGCCGGCGTGGCCGACGCGACGCAGATCCACACGCACCTGTGCTACTCGGAGTTCGGCGAGGTCATCGGCGCGATCGGGGGGTTGGACGCCGACGTCACCTCCATCGAGGCCGCCCGCTCGCACATGGAGGTGCTCGCCGACCTCAACGCGATCGGCTTCGCGACGCAGGTGGGACCGGGCGTCTACGACATCCACTCACCGCGCGTGCCGGGCGTCGACGAGATCACCGCGTCCCTGAGGGAGGCATTGGACGCGGTCCCGGCCGACCGTCTGTGGGTGAACCCGGACTGCGGACTCAAGACCCGCACGACAGCCGAGGTGACCGAAGCACTGACCAACATGGTTCAGGCCGCGGTGGCCGTGCGCTGACCGGCGCCCACACGACGACTGCGGCCCGCGAGGATTGGCGGGTTCTAGTGATCCCCGCAACACCCTGAGTTTCAGGGAGTTGCGGGGATCATGGTTTCAGGGGTGTTGAAGTCTAGGTTCTTCGAGGTTTTCGATGATGTCGGCAGCACGACGCTCGCGGCACGGATGGTGGGTGTGAACCGACATACGGCAGCGGGGTGGGTTCGGAAGTCGGGACGTCGGCCCACGGCTGGTCGCCCGTCTCATCCTGGGCGGGCTGAGTATGACCGGCTGAGGTCGCAAGGTCTTGCGCGACGGGAAGCGGCCCGCCGGGTGTGCGTGAACGAGAGGACCGCGCGGGACTGGGATCGTGGCGTGCGCAAGTCACATGACGCGCGAACCTATCCAGACGGGCGCCGGGTCGACTACAAGTCGGGTGTGACCACATTCGTTGCTCCTGCATCGTCATCGCCGCTGACGATCCTTGAAGCGGTGCTCCATCCGCGTTTCCTGACAATCGTGGAGCGGGAGACGATCGCTGACCTGCGCAGGCAGGGGATGTCGTTGCGGGCCATCGGGCGGGAGTTGGGCAGGCCGGCTTCGACGATCAAACGCGAGATCGACGCACGCTCCGTGGACGGTGTCTATCGGCCGCATGCGGCGCATCGTGCGTGGGCTGGCAGCCGGGCGCGCCCGAAGTCGTCGAAGCTCGCGCGGCGGGGGCGGCTGCGCGACTATGTTGCGGGGAAGCTGCAATTGCAGTGGTCGCCGGAACAGATCCGCAACTCTCTAATCAAGGAGTTCCCCGATGACGAGGGCATGCGGGTGAGCACGGAGACGATCTACCAGGCCATCTACGTCCAAGCACGCGGCGGGCTGCGACGTGAGGTCGCGGACGCGCTGCGCACCGGACGCACCCGACGGAAACCGCACACGCATCCGGATCAGCGCTCGTCACGGTTCGTGGACGGCATGATCATGATCTCGGACCGACCAGCCGAGGTCGAAGATCGGGCGGTGCCCGGGCATTGGGAGGGCGATCTGATCGTCGGGACCCGGTCCGAGTCCGCGATCGTCACGCTCGTGGAACGCACGACCCGGTATGTGATGCTCGGGTATCTGCCCGGCGGACACACTGCCGAGGAGGTCCGTGACGTGCTCGTCCCGCTGATCGGCACCCTGCCGGAGCACCTGCGCGGTTCGTTGACGTGGGATCAGGGCTGTGAGATGGCCTCGCATAAGCAGTTCTCCGTCGCGACCTGAATCGTCCCGGGTTTGATGGAGACAGGTTTGACCGGAAGGGACACTTGTTTCATGCCTCGCCCATCGAAGTACTCACCCGAGTTGCGGGACCGTGCCACACGCATGGCCATCGATGCTCGGAAGGATCCCGAGACCGCGCCCGGAGCTCTGGCCCGGATCGCTAAGCAACTCGACATCAACCCCGAAACCCTGCGGAACTGGGTCCGTCGCGTCGAAGACGGCCAAGCCGAATCGCCTGGGATTGAAACGATTTCCGATATTGAGCGGATCCGCTTGTTGGAGAACGAAGTTCGAGAGCTGCGTCGGGCGAACGAGATCTTGAAGACGGCGTCGGCTTTCTTCGCGGCCGAGCTCGACCGGCCACACCGCTGATCGTCGCCTTCATCGATCAGCACCGACATCGATGGCCCGTCGAGGCGATCTGCACCGCTCTGACCGAGGCTGGCTGCGCGATCGCGCCATCGACTTATTACGCCGCCCGCACCCGGCCACCGTCGGCCAGAGCAGTGCGAGACGAGTACCTCAAGACCCAGATCATGCGGGTCTATGAGGCCACCGGCGGAATCTACGGACAACGCAAGATCCGCGCCGCACTGCGCATGGAGGGGATCACCGTAGCCAAGTGCACTATCGAACGACTATGCGCTGACCTGGGGATCCGGGGCGTCGTGCGGGGCAAGTTCCCACGGACCACCCGCCCGGCACCGGAAACGGCGCGTCCGGCCGATCTGGTCGACCGCACATTTCACGCTGACGCGCCGAATCAGCTGTGGGTTGCCGACATCACGTACGTGCGGACCGAGGTCGGATGGGTGTACGTAGCGTTCGTGTTGGACGTGTTCTCCCGGATGATCGTCGGGTGGCAGACCTCGACCCGCATGTTCGCTGACCTCGCGATCGACGCCCTGGCGATGGGATTGTGGCTGCGCCGGCGGTCCGGTCAAGACCTAACCGCGCTGATCCATCACTCCGACCGCGGGGTGCAATACCGAGCCATCCGCTACACCCAGGCCCTCGATGAAGCCGGCGCCATCGCCTCAGTCGGCTCGCGCGGGGACTCCTACGACAACGCGATGGCCGAAGCCCTGAACTCGTTGTACAAGCACGAGCTGATCTACAAGAAAGGACCGTGGACAAGCACCAACGCCGTCGAGATCGCCACCGCCGAATGGGTCCACTGGTACAACACCACCCGCCTGCACTCGGCCTTGGACTACCAACCACCCGCCGCGGCCGAAGCCGACTACTGGACCCAGAATCGGGCCCGCGAACTCACCTCACAGAACAACTGATCGGTCTCCAACAAACTCGGGTCTTGACAGTCCGTTGGTGAGCCGGACCGCGGGCAGACGGAGCTCAGCCGAGTTCCAGCAGGAGGTCGCCCGGCGACACCTCAGTCGCGGTGGTGAACACGACTCGCCGAACCGTTCCCGCCGTCGGACTCGTGATCGACGCCTCCATCTTCATCGCCTCGATCGTCGCGACGACGGCGCCCGCGGCGACGGTGTCACCGACGCTGACCGTCACCGACACGACACCGGCGAACGGTGCTCCGATGTGGTTCGGGTTGCTCTTGTCCGCCTGCTCGGCGGCCGCGACGACAGCGTCCACACCGCGGTCCCGGACGAACACCGACCGCAGGTGACCGTTGACCGTCAGCAGGACGGTACGGACGCCGGTGTCGTCGGGCTCACTGATCGCCTCCAGTGAGATCAGCAGGTCGACGCCCGAACGCAGCTTCACCCGATGCTCCAGACCGGGCTGCAGTCCGAAGAAGAACTGGTGCGCCGGAAGCTTGGACGTGTCGCCGAACGTCGCCAGATGGTCGAGGTAGTCGGCCGTCGGACCGGGGAACAGCAAGCGGTTCAGCGCCTGCCTGCGGACGGTTCCGCCCGTGGTCAACGCATCGAGATCGTCCGCGGTCAGTTCGGTCACGACACTGCGGCGTTCCCGCCCGGCGAGGACGAGTGATCGCAGCGGCTCGGGCCAACCAGCGGCCGGCTCGCCCAGTTCCCCGTTGAGGAAGCCGATCACCGAGTCGGGGATGTCGTACGCCGCCGGATTCGCCGCGAACTGCTCGGCGGTCACGCCCTGCGCGACGAATGCGACGGCCAGGTCGCCGACCACCTTCGACGACGGTGTCACCTTCACCGGACGCAACAGCAGTTCGTTGGCCGCAGCATATGCGTTCTCGACCGCCTCGAAGCGATTGCCGACACCGATGGACGTCGCCTGCTGTCGCAGGTTCGACAGCTGTCCGCCGGGGATCTCGTGCGTGTACACCCTGCCGGTCGGCGCGGGAATGCCCGACTCGAACGGCGCGTACTCGCGGCGGACCGCCTCCCAATACGGCTCCATCGAGCACACCGCGCTCAGGTCGAGACCGGTGTCGTACTCGGTGTGCGCGGCCGCCGCCACGATCGCCGACAGGGACGGCTGACTCGTCGTCCCCGCCAATGCGGCACTCGCACCGTCGACAGCATCCGCACCGGCTTCCCACGCCGCGAGATACGTCGCCAACTGGCCGCCGGGCGTGTCGTGGGTGTGCAGGTGGACCGGCAGATCGAAGTTCGATCGCAGCGCCGACACCAGGGTGCGAGCCGCGGCCGGACGGAGCAGGCCTGCCATGTCCTTGATCGCGAGCACGTGCGCGCCGGCGTCGACGATCTGCTCCGCCAACCTCAGGTAGTAGTCGAGCGTGTAGACGTCCTCCGCGGGGTTCGCGAGGTCGCCGGTGTAGCTCATCGCCACCTCGGCCACCGTGGTGCCGGTCTCCAGGACCGCGCCGATCGCCGGGCGCATCGCGTCGACGCTGTTCAGGGCGTCGAAGATGCGGAAGACGTCGATGCCGGTGTCGGCGGCCTCACGCACGAACGCCGTTGTCACATCCGTGGGGTACGGGGTGTAGCCGACGGTGTTCTTGCCGCGCAGCAGCATCTGCAGGCAGATGTTCGGGATCGCCTCCCGCAGGCGCGCCAGCCGATCCCACGGGTCCTCCTTCAGGAACCGCAGGGCCACGTCGTAGGTGGCGCCTCCCCAGCACTCCACCGACAGCAGCTCCGGTGTCGTCGCCGCGACATACGGGCCTGCGACAGACAGTCCGCTGGTCCGGACGCGTGTCGCCAGCAGCGACTGGTGAGCGTCGCGGAACGTGGTGTCGGTGACCGCCAGAGCCTTCTGCTCGCGGAGCGCGCGTGCGAATCCGGCGGGGCCCAGCTCGTCGAGTCGCTGTTTGGAACCGGCGGGCGGTGCCGCGAGGACCGACCGGTCGAGCGCGGGCAGCTTGGTGTGCGGGTGGACCGGCGTCGGCAACTCGCCGTACGGCTTGTGCACTGTCACATCCGCCAGATACGACAGCAGCTTGGTGCCCTTGTCGTCGTCGATGCGCGCGGTGAGCAGTTCGGGCCGGTCCTCGATGAACGACGTCGTGATCCGGCCCGCACGGAAGTCGGGGTCGTCGAGCACCGCCTGCAGGAAGCTGATGTTCGTGGTGACGCCGCGGATCCGGAACTCGGCGAGCGCACGGCGTTCTCGTCGGACAGCGGTGTCGAAGTCGGCGCCGCGACAGGTCAGCTTCACCAGCATCGAGTCGAAGTGTCCGGTCACCTCGCTGCCGAGGGCCGCGGCGCCGTCGAGCCGGACGCCCGCGCCACCCGGCGCACGGTACGCGGTGACCTTCCCGGTCGCCGGGCGGAAGCCCGCCGCCGGGTCCTCGGTGGTGATGCGACACTGCAATGCGGCGCCGCGGATCGCGATCGTGTCCTGGCGCAGACCGAGGTCGGCGAGCGACGCTCCCGCCGCCACCCGCAACTGCGCGGCGACGAGGTCGACGTCGGTGATCTCCTCGGTGACCGTGTGCTCCACTTGGATGCGCGGATTCATCTCGATGAAGAAGTGCTGTCCGCGTTCGTCGACGAGGAACTCGACGGTACCCGCACACGAGTAGCCGATCTGGCGCGCGAACGCGACGGCGTCCGCGCAGATCCGTTCCCGCAGCGCCGGGTCGAGGTTCGGCGCAGGCGCGATCTCGACGACCTTCTGGTGTCGTCGCTGCAGGCTGCAGTCGCGTTCGTAGAGGTGGACGACGTCGCCGTACGAGTCGGCGAGGATCTGCACCTCGATGTGGCGGGGATTCACCACCGCCTGTTCGAGGAACACCGTCGGATTGCCGAACGCGGCGGCGGCCTCACGCGACGCCGCGCCGACGGCGTCGGCCAACTCCCCGATCTCGCCGACTCGACGCATGCCACGGCCACCGCCGCCGGCGACGGCTTTCACGAACACCGGGAAGGTCATGTCGACGGCGGCGGCGAGCAGGTCGTCGACATTCGACGACGGTGCGGATCCGGCCAGGACCGGCAGTCCCGCCGCACGGGCCGCGGTCACCGCCTGCTGCTTGTCGCCGGTGAGGTGCAGGACATCGGCGCTGGGACCGACGAACGTGATGCCCTCCCGTGCACATGCCGCCGCGAGGTCCGGGTTCTCGGAGATGAACCCGTAGCCGGGGTACACCGCGTCGGCACCGCATTCGCGCGCCACCCGCACGATCTCCTCGACGTTCAGATACGCCTGCACCGGATGGCCGGGCTCGCCGATCTGATACGCCTCGTCGGCTTTGCCACGGTGGATGCAGTGCCTGTCCTCGGCGGGGTAGACGGCCACGGTGCTCGCACCGAGTTCGTACGCCGCTCGGAAGGCGCGGACCGCGATCTCGCCGCGGTTCGCCACCAGGATCTTGTCGAACATGAAACTCTTCGCTGCCTCTCTCGAGCAGGTGGGCTGGACGCCGCTCTCAGGCGGGAAGCGGGCGCTGTTGCGGTCCCGAGTAGGCGGACAGCGGCCTGATCAGGGCGTTGGACGCGGCCTGCTCCATGATGTGAGCGGTCCACCCCGTGATGCGACTCATCACGAAGATCGGCGTGAACGCACCGATGTCGAAGCCCATCAGGTGGTAGGCCGGGCCGGTCGGGAAGTCGAGGTTCGGGCGGATGCCGGTACGCCCGACCATCACCTGTTCGAGTTCCCGGTAGATGCCGAGCCACTTGTGATCGTCGAGATGATCGGCGACGTCGACCAGCGCGTCGTACATCGTCGGGACGCGCGAGTCGCCGTTCTTGTACACGCGGTGCCCGAAGCCCATCACCTTCTCCTTGGCATCGAGCTTGGCGTTGAGCCAGTCGGCGGCGCGTTCGGGACGGTCGATGTCGATCATGTCGTACATGACGGCCTCGTTGGCGCCGCCGTGCAGCGACCCCTTGAGGGCGCCGATGGCGGCGGTGACGGCGCTGTACATGTCCGAACCTGTCGACATGACGACGCGAGCGGCGAACGTCGACGCGTTGAAGCTGTGCTCGGCGTACAGCACCATCGACTTCTCGAATGCACGCACGATCACCGGGTCGGGGACCTCGCCGAAGCACATGGTGAGGAAGTTCTCGGCGTACCCGAGGCCATGGTGGGGTGCGATCGGATCCAGACCGCGGCGACGTCGCATGTCGGCGGCGACGATCGTCGGGAGGATCGCATACATGCGCTGGGCCTTCGCCATCAGCGCCTCCGGACCGGTAGCGTCCTCATCCGGGTCCTCGGTTCCGAGGTAACTGATCATCGTCCGGACGACGTCCATCGGATGGCAGGTGTCCGGCGTGCGGGCGAGAACCGCCTGGGCGGACCGGTCGAGACGTCGGGCCGCTCGCTCCCGCTGCACGAACTGCGCCAGCTGGAGATCGTTGGGGAGCTCGCCGTACCACAGCAGGTAGGCGACTTGCTCGAACGAGCAGTTCGCCGCCAAGTCCTGCACGGCGTAGCCGCGGTAGGTCAGCGAGTTGGTCTCGGGCACCACCTTCGACACCGCCGTGGTGTCGACGACGACACCCGCCAGTCCCTTGTAGATCGTCCCTGTGGAGATCGTCGCTGTGCTCTCGGCTCCGGCGGTCGTGCTCATGGTCGCTCCCCTGCGGTCGAGTAGGTGAAGAGGTTCGTGTCGAAGGCGTTGTAGTCCGCGTAGCGGAGGTGCTCGTAGAGGCGGGACCTGTGCTGCATCTTGTCGAGCAACGTGGCCTGGGTGCCGTCCTCGGCGATCGCGGCGAGCCCGGCCTCCACGGCGCCCATCGCGAGTCGGAGCGTCGTGACCGGGTAGATCACCGCGTTGTAGCCGAGATTGCGCAGTTGATCGGTGGTCAGCAGTCGCGACTTGCCGAACTCGGTCATGTTCGCCAGCAGCGGCGCGTCGACGGCGGCCCGGAACTGGGCGAACTCGCCCGCATCGGCGAGCGCCTCGGTGAAGATGAGGTCCGCGCCGGCGTCGACGTACGCCTTCGCCCGTTCGACGGCGGCATCGAGCCCTTCCACTCCGCGGGCGTCTGTCCGAGCGCACACGATGAAGTTCCGATCGCGACGGGCGCCGACCGCCGCGGCGATCCTGCGGATCATCTCCTCGGCCGGGACCACGTCCTTGCCGTCGAGATGCCCACAACGCTTGGGATTCACCTGGTCTTCGAGGTGACAACCGGCCAGGCCGGCGTCTTCGAGCACGGAGACAGTCCGCGCCGCGCTCATCGGCTCGCCGAAGCCGGTGTCCGCGTCGATGAGGGTCGGCAGTTCGGTGGCTCGCGCGATCGCGCCACCCCGCGCCGCGACCTCACTGAGCGTCGTCAGTCCGATGTCGGGCAGTCCGAGATCCGCGGAGAGCGCGGCGCCCGAGACGTACACCCCGTCGAAACCGGCGTCGGCGACGATCTTGGCTACCAGCGGGCTGAACGCACCCGGCCATCGCTGCAGTTCGCCCGAGTCGAGTCCCGCGCGAAGACTCGCGCGCTTCTCGGCGTCGGTGGCCCTCGACGTGAACAGGCCCGTCGCGTCGCTCATCAGAGGATGCCCTCGCCGGTAGCGGCGGCCGAGTCGAGCACGGAGTCGAGCACGCGGACGTTGAGGCCCGCGAGGTCCCCCGGCTGTGCGGTCTCCAGACCGGTCGCGGCTGCGACGAATCGCGCCTGCTCGGTCGGGTCGACGACGCCGTCTGCCATCCGTGCGAACTTCGCGAGGTACTGCTCGCGGGCGAAAGGACGTGCGCCGAGCGGGTGCGCGTCGGCGACCGCCAGTTCGTCTTCGATCACCTCGCCGCTCTTCAGGGTCACGACGGCGCGCGCTCCGAACGCCTTCTCGTTCGGGTCGGCCGAATGGTAGCGACGCGTCCACTCCGGGTCCTCGACCGTCGAGATCTTGTGCCACAGTTCCACCGTGTCGGGGCGAGCAGCGCGCTCGGGAGCGTACGAGCGCTCGTGATCCCACTCGCCGTCCTGCAGTGCGACGGCGAAGATGTACATCACCGAGTGGTCGAGCGTCTCGCGGCTGGCGGTCGGATCGAACTTCTGCGGATCGTTCGAGCCCGTGCCGATCACGTAGTGCGTGTGATGGCTGGTGTGCAGGACGATCGACGCGATCTGGTCCAGGTCGCCGATGCGGTCGCGCATCCGTCGGGCCAGGTCGATCGGCGCCTGACTCTGGTACTCGGCCGAATGCTCCTTGGTGTAGCTGTCCAGGATCGCGCGCTTGCCCTCGCCCGCGGCGGGCAGCGGGATCGTGTACGAGGCGTCCGGGCCGCCCAGCAGCCACGCGATGACGCCGTCCTCGCCCTCCCAGATCGGGGCGGGTGCGCCTTCGCCGCGCATCGCGCGGTCGACCGCCTCGACGGCGATCTTGCCCGCATGGGCGGGTGCGTACGCCTTCCAGCTGGAGATGGCGCCCTTGCGGGACTGGCGGGTCGCCGTGGTCAGGTGCAGAGCCTGCCCCACGGCCTGGTAGATGGTGTCGACGTCGAGTCCGAGCATGGTGCCGATGCCTGCGGCCGCCGACGGTCCGAGGTGTGCGACGTGGTCGATCTTGTGCTCGTGCAGGCACATGCCGCGGACCAGGTCGATCTGGATCTCGTAGGCGGTGGCGAGACCGCGGATCAGGTCGGCTCCGGATGCCCCGGTCCGCTGTGCGACGGCCACCAGGGGCGGGATGTTGTCGCCGGGGTGCGAGTACTCGGCGGCCAGGAAGGTGTCGTGGAAGTCGAGTTCGCGGACAGCGACTCCATTGGCCCAGGCGGCCCATTCGGGTGCGAACGCGCCGTCGACGCCGAACACCGTCGAGCCGCCGTCGAGCGGACGGGTCAGCGCTTGGCGACGGGCACTGGTGACGGGACGACGAGCCACCGACGCGGCGCTCACCGCGGCGTTGTCGATGATGCGGTTGACGATCATCTCGGCGGTGTCGGCGGGCACCGCGACGGGATCTGCGGCGACCTGAGCGATCTTGTACGCGAGATGCTCCTCGATCGGGAACTCTTCGGCGCTGCGGCGGGTACGGACTTCGTGATCAATCATGGTTCGCACCGTACGCATCCGCGATCGAACTCCGAAAGGCCTGGCAAATGCGTATTTGTGCGTAGATTTTCCGACAGTTCTGCGAATGTTGCGGATGCGTAGGCACGGTAGTGTTCAGCTCATGGCGAAGACTTTCGTGGGAGCTCGACTCCGACGGCTGCGCGCCGATCTGGGCATCAGCCAGGCGGCGTTGGCTCGTCGACTCGACCTGTCGACGACGTACGTCAATCAACTCGAGAACGACCACCGGCCGATCACCGTGGCCGTCCTGCTGTCGTTGACGTCCACGTTCGACCTGCCCGCCGACTACTTCGCCGATTCCGGCGACGCACGCCTGACCGCGGATCTCACCGACGCGCTCCTGTCGCACGGGGACGAGGTCGACCGAGCCGAGATCACCGAACTCGTCTCCCGGATGCCGTCGATCGGACGGACGCTCGTCGGCCTGCACCGCAGGCTGTCGGCCGTGACCGCGGAGTTGGAGAACCATCATTCGCACGACACGACGATCAGCACGGAGTCGCCCGTCACGCCGTTCGAGCAGGTCCGCGACTACTTCTACGACCGCCGCAACTACGTCGCCGACCTCGACCTCGCCGCCGAGCAGATGTTCGCCGACGCCGGACTGACCGTCGGCGGTCTCGACCTGCAACTGGCCCGACTCCTCGACGACAGGTTCGGCATCCGAACCGTGATCGCGTCGGCCTCGACGGCGAAACGACGGTTCGACCCCGAATCGGCGACCCTGACGATCGCCCGACACCTGAGCGCAGGTCAACGCGCGTTTCAATTGGCGACGCAGCTGGCGCTGACGGCGCATCGGGCCGACATCGACAGGCTCGTCGCGCAGGCCCCCGGCCTCGCGGACGCCTCCCGACCGGTCCTGCGCGTGGGCCTGGCGAACTATTTCGCCGGCGCGCTGGTCCTCCCGTACACGGAGTTCGCGGCGGCCGCCCGCGAGTTCCGCTACGACGTCGCCCTCCTCGCACGGCGCTTCGAGGTCGGCTTCGAGACAGTCTGTCACCGACTGTCGACGTTGCAGCGTCCAACCGACCGCGGCGTCCCGTTCATCTTCGTCCGCGTCGACCGGGCCGGAAACATCTCCAAACGGCAGTCCGCGACGGCGTTCCACTTCTCGCGCGTCGGCGGCAGCTGCCCACTGTGGGTGGTCCACGACGCGTTCACCACGCCCGGACGGATCCTGACGCAGGTCTCGGAG
The DNA here is from genome assembly GCF_009932475.1 of Gordonia spumicola. Classification (GTDB taxonomy): domain Bacteria; phylum Actinomycetota; class Actinomycetes; order Mycobacteriales; family Mycobacteriaceae; genus Gordonia; species Gordonia spumicola. The sequence continues at coordinate 214,084 of NZ_BJOV01000005.1, read as the reverse complement.
ATGCCGGACGGGCGCAAGTACTTCTGGCTCGCGCGCACCACCGACGCGTCGCCCGACGGACATCTGAGCATCGGCGGCGACTTCGCCGTCGGTCTCGGCTGCGACCTCACCCACGCCGACGAACTCGTCTACGCCACCGGAGTCGATCTCGCCGAAGCGCGGACTGTCGTGCCGATCGGCGCAGGCTGCAAGGTGTGCGATCGACCGGCGTGCCCGCAACGCGCGTTCCCGATGCTCGGGCACGGCATCGCCGTCGACGAGACGATTACCGACGCCGTCCCCTACCGCCCGTCACCCTGAGACCCGCGGGATCCCCGAGCGGAGTCGAGGACTCAGAGCAAAGCCAGTTGAATGCTCGTCAGGAGACGGTCGGCGGGATGGTCGAAACGGAGGCCGGACACCTGCTGAGCACGGTCGATGCGATAGCGCAGAGTGTTCGCGTGGACACCGACAGCCGCCGCGGCGTCGCGGACGTTGCCGTGCGCGTCGAGGAACGCGCGGACGCTCTCGACCAGCGCGGACGAGTGGTCGGCGTCGTAGGCGACGAGGTCGGCGATCCGCGGGTCGACCAGGTTGTCGCGGCCTCGTAGTACGTCCAAGATCTCGCCGAGCAGGACCGCCGTCCGGGCCTGCGCCAGCGTCGTCACTCGGGCCCCGTCGGGCGACGCGAGCGTCGCGGCGACCACCCGATCCACCTCGACGCGCGCCGAGGCGACGGCGGCGAGGCCGTCCACCGGGAACACCACGCCTGCCCGGAGCCGATCATCGAACCGGCCGACGAGTGTCCCGGCCCACCGCGCGATCGGCTCGACCGACGACGCGGGAAGCAGGATATAGGCTCGGTCGCCGATCACGCTGGTCAGCGCCGACGCGGCGAACGCGCTCGCATGCAGGCGCAACGGTCCCGCGAGGGCGGCGGTCCCCTCGTCGTCGAGGCCGCCGAGACCCACGACGACCGACTGCTCGTCGACCGGCCACCTCAGGTAGGCGCCCGCCGACGACGCGTCGATCCCCCCGTGCTCGCCGAACAGTCGCTGCAACAGTTGGGCCTCGGCCGACGGCGATTCGAGTTCGCGCGTCAGGATTCGTGACGCGACGGCGGCCGCGCCCGTCAGCACCTCGGCCGATTCGTCCGAGAGCTCTCGCGCGCCCTCCTGCACCCAGATCGACCCGAGATGACGGCCGCCCCCGCCGTGAACACCGATCACGAGCCGTCGGCGCATCGACTCCTCCGGATGCGCGGGCACGTCGACGACCTCGCCGCCGCGGCGGATCGCGTCGAACACTCCCCACCTGCGCAGCAGGGCGAGGTACGTCGGTGGCCCCTCCCGCCCGAGGATCGTCTGCACGCGCAGGTCGTCGGCCTCCCCGTTGGACGACGAGTACGCGAGCACCTGCGCGCTCGTCGCGTCCTCGATCGACACGAGGCCGCCGGTCCCCTGCGCCACCAGTGCGACGAGGGCCGCGAGGTCGATGTCGGACTGTTCGTCGCCGATGCGGTCGAGGGCGCCGTCGACCAGGGCGAGCACCCGGTCCCAGCGTGCTCGACGGTGCACGCCGACCACGCTGACGCCGAGTCCGTCGACGTCGTCGGCGGCGAACGCCTTGGTCAGCACCACCACGGGAAGGGCCGCCGAACGCGAGAGCCACGAACGGGCCGCGGCCGCGTCGACGCCCACCAGGAGCACCGCGTCGGCCCGAACGTCCGACTCGAGATCGTCGCTGTCGACGATGGCGACGCTCTCGACGGTCGCCGACCGATCGGCTATCGCCGACCATGCGACCGCGGTGTCCAACGCGTCGATCAGTTCGCCCACGGACAGTTCGCCAGCCATACCTGAAGAATAGGACGATCCGACAAGAATTTGTCGGCAGTCTTGTGAATTCGCACGAGGAACGCACGCAGTCGGAGGCCTGTAATACTTCCATGACCACAGCGCACGAATCGAAGCCCGCCACCGCGACCGCTGAACTGTCCGATCTCGCCGAACGGTCACGTCATCAGGTCGACGCCTGGCTGCGCGCCGCCCAGGCCACCGCGACCAAGCCGCACGCCTCCGCACAGCGCCTGGCCGCCGTCCTGTCCGACCCGAAGGGCCTCGACTTCACCGTCGGCTTCGTCGACCGCGTGATCGGCACCGAGGACACCCGTGCGGCAGGCGAGGCGCTGGCCGAGATCGTCGAGAACGCTCCGGCGTCGCTCGGCGCGCTCGACAAGCTGCAGATCCGTTCGGGCGCCGCGCTCGCCCGAACCTTCCCGAACATCGTGATCCCCGCGGCCCGTGCGCGGATGCGCTCGATGGTCGGACACATGGTCGTCGACGCCCGCGAGAGGCCGTTCGCGAAGGCCGTGAAGACGTTGCGCGCCACCGGACACCGTCTCAACGTGAACCCGCTCGGCGAGGCCGTCCTCGGGGACGCCGAGGCCGACAATCATCTCGAGGACGCGCGTTCGCTGTTGCGTCGCGACGACGTCGACTACGTGTCGATCAAGGTGTCGTCGATCGCGTCGCAGATCTCGATGTGGGCGTTCGACGAGACCGTCGACTACATCCTGGAGCGTCTGACGCCGATGTATCTGGAGGCCGCGGCGGCTCCGGCTGGCTCCAAGTTCATCAACCTCGACATGGAGGAGTACCGCGACCTCGACCTGACGATCGAGGTGTTCGCCCGGCTCCTGTCCATGCCCGAGCTGAAGGACTACGAGGGCGGCATCGTCCTGCAGGCCTACCTGCCCGACGCGCTCGGCGCGATGCAGCGACTGGCGGCGTTCGCCACCGAACGAGTCGCCGCGGGCGGTGCGGGCATCAAGGTCCGCCTGGTCAAGGGCGCGAACCTGGCGATGGAGACCGTCCATGCCGAGACCGCGGGTTGGCCGCAGGTGACGTGCGAGTCGAAGGCCGCCACCGATGCCAACTACAAGCTCGTCCTGCACTGGCTGCTGACGCCCGAGAACATGCGCGGGCTCCGCGTCGGCGTCGCCGGACACAATCTCTTCGACATCGCCTTCGCCCACCTGCTGTCGGACGCGCGCGGCGTCGCCGACCGCGTCGAGTTCGAGATGCTGCAAGGCATGGCGACCGAGCAGGCCGAGGTCGTCAGCGCCGACGTGGGCCGACTCCTGCTGTACGTGCCGACGGTCAAGCCCGCCGAGTTCGACGTCGCGATCTCGTACCTCGTCCGCCGACTCGAAGAGAACGCCGCGTCGGAGAACTTCATGTCCGGCATCTTCGACTTGACGCCCGGCAGCGCGATCTACCGTCGCGAAGCGGATCGTTTCACCACCGCCGTCGACGCGCTCGCCCGCCGACTCGAGGCGCAGGGACACACCGCCCCGCTCCCCAACCACCGGCAGGACCGCGCCCTCGAGGCCGCAGCCGAACCCCGGACGTTCGACGACGCCCTGCCGCCGTTCACGAACGAACCCGACACCGACCCGTCGCTCCCGGTGAACCAGGCCTGGGCCCGCGACGCGATCAACCGAAGCGCGCAGCCCGGCTGGCTCGACGCCCAGCCCGTCCCCGCGTCGCTCGCCGAGGCCGACGTCGACGAACTCGTCGCCACCGCGCGCGCCGCCGCCGCCCGATGGGCGGCCCGGCCCGCGGCCGAACGCGCGGCGCTGCTCTACGCGACCGCCGACATCCTCGCCCGCAAGCGCGGACACCTCGTGTCGATCGCGGCGGCCGAGGCCGGGAAGTCGGTCGCACAGTCGGACCCGGAGATCTCCGAGGCCATCGACTTCGCTCGGTACTACGCCCACCAGGCCCTCGAACTCGACTCGGTCACGAACGCGGCGTTCACCCCCGACCGCGTGGTGGTCGTGACGCCGCCGTGGAACTTCCCGATCGCCATCCCGGCGGGCGGCACGTTCGCCGCACTCGCCGTCGGCGCCGCCGTCATCCACAAGCCCGCCGCCCCGACACCGCGGTGCTCGATGGCCGTCCTCGAAGCCCTGTGGGAGGCCGGCGTGCCGCGCGACGTGTGCGTCGGCGTGTTCCCCGACGAGGGACCCGCGGGCAAGAAGCTGATCAGCCACCCCGACGTGGACCGGGTGATCCTGACCGGTGCGTCCGACACCGCGGCGCTCTTCCAGTCGTGGCGTCCCGACCTGCAGATCAACGCCGAGACGTCCGGTAAGAACGCCCTGATCGTCACGCCGTCCGCCGACCGCGACCTCGCCATCGCCGACCTCGCCCACAGCGCGTTCGGCCACGCCGGACAGAAGTGCTCGGCAGCCTCGCTCGGCATCCTCGTCGGCAGCGTCTACTCCTCGGAACGGTTCCGCAGGCAGCTCGTCGACGCCACCCGGTCGATGGTCGTCGACTGGCCGACCAACCTGTCGGCCACCGTCGGTCCGCTCACCGAACAGCCCAGCGACAAACTGCTCCGCGCGCTCACGACTCTCGAGCCCGGCGAGACGTGGCTGCTGAAGCCACGACAGCTCGACGACACCGGCAGGCTGTGGTCGCCCGGCATCAAGGACGGCGTGAAGCCCGGCTCGTTCTTCCACCTCACCGAATGCTTCGGACCGGTCCTCGGGCTGATGCGGGCCGAGGACCTCGATGAGGCGATCGCCCTGCAGAACGCCACCGACTTCGGCCTCACCGCGGGCCTCCACTCGCTGGAGACGCGCGAGGTCCGGACATGGCTCGACCGCGTCGAGGCGGGCAACGTGTACGTCAACCGCGGCATCACCGGCGCCATCGTCCGACGACAGTCGTTCGGCGGATGGAAGCGGTCGTCGGTCGGCCTCGGGTCCAAGGCCGGCGGACCGAACTACCTGATGCTGCTCGGCACGTGGTCCGACACGACCGCCGTCGCCGGTCGGGAATGGCTCGACGCGGCGATCGCCGACGACGCACGCGTCGCGGCCGCCGAGTTCACCACCGGTCGCGACGAGACGGGCCTGACCGCCGAGGCGAACGTGTTCCGCTACCGTCCGACGCGGAGCGTTCTCCGCATCGGAGCCGACGCCGACGCCCACCACGTGGCCCGCGTCGTCGCAGCCGCCGATCGCGTGTCGGCCCGCGTGCGGATCAGCGTCTCGCCCGACGTCTCCCCCGCGGTCGTCGAGGCCCTCACAGCCACCGCGTTCCCCGTCACCAAGGCGGACGACGAGGCGTTCGCGGTATCCGTCGCCCGCATCGACGAACCCCGCGTCCGCACCGTCGGCTCCGTCGACGACCGCATCCGCGCCGCGATCGCCCAGCGCCCGGACGTCGCCCTGCTCGACGACGCCGTCACCGCATCCGGCCGCGTCGAGTTGCGCTACTGGCTCGTCGAACAGGCCGTCTCGATGACGCTCCACCGTTTCGGCAACCCGAACCGAGCCTTCAACGATCTCGCCGCCGACCTGACCCGCTGACCGCGTCGTGCGTTAGCTTCGTCTGCATGAACAAAGAGAGGAGCATCAGTTCGTGCATTTCCACATTTGCTCCCCCTCGGCGACCATGCAGAATTCCTGAGCAGATGCTGTGGATCACATACGCTCCAGTTGAGTGACCCGGCTCGTACGCTCGCACCGACCCCTGAGAGGCAGACTCGATGTCCCTAGCGTCATCCCTGGAGACCGGCGGAACCACGTTCCAATACGCCGCCATCATCCTGTACTTCGCGGCCATGCTCGGCATCGGCTACTACGCGTACCGGAAGACGAAGAACGACCTCGACGGCTACATGCTCGCCGACCGCGGCCTCAAGCCGTGGATCGCGGCCCTGTCCGCCGGCGCGTCGGACATGTCCGGCTGGCTGCTCATGGGCCTTCCCGGCGCGATGTACGTGTCGGGCCTGTCCCAGTCGTGGATCATGATCGGCCTGCTGATCGGCGCGTGGGCCAACTGGCGTCTCACCGCGCCACGACTGCGGGCGTACACCGAGGTCGCGGGCGACTCGATCACCATCCCGAGCTTCTTCGAGACCCGTCTGCGCGACAACACCCGCGTCCTCCGCATCACCTGCGGCGTGATCATCCTGGTGTTCTTCACGTTCTACGTGTCGAGCGGCATGGTCGCGTCGGGCAAGTTCTTCGACAGCGCGTTCGGCGTCGACTACAAGCTCGGCATGCTGATCGTCGCCTGCGTGACGATGCTGTACACGCTGTTCGGCGGGTTCCTCGGCGCATCGCTGACCGACGTCGCCCAGGGCATCCTCGTCGTCGTCGCCCTCCTCGCCGTTCCGATCATCGGCATCATCAACCTCGGCGGCATCGGCGAGACGATCGACGGGGTCCGCTCGGTGAACCCCGACGATCTGAGCTTCTTCGCGGGCACGTCGTTCGTCGGCATCGTCTCGGCCGCCGCATGGGGCCTCGGCTACTTCGGGCAGCCGCACATCATCGTCCGCTTCATGGCACTGCGCACTCCGGGCGAAGCCGGCACTGCACGCCGCATCGGCATCGCGTGGATGTTCGCGTGCGCACTCGGCGCCGTCGGCACCGCCCTCGTCGGCATCGCCTACTTCGCCAAGCACAAGGCCGACGCCCCCGCGGACTCTGAGACCGTCTTCCTGTCGTTGTCGAGCATCCTGTTCCACCCGTTCATCGCCGGGCTCGTCCTGGCCGCGGTGCTCGCCGCGATCATGTCGACCATCTCGTCGCAGCTCGTAGTCTGCTCGTCGGCACTCATCGAGGACCTGTACAAGCTGGTCGCGGAGAAGACCGGACGCGGCAAGGACCTCAGCGACATCACCTACGTCCGCCTCGGCCGCCTCGGAGTCCTCGCCATCGCCGTCATCGCCGCCCTGCTCGCGATCTCGCCGTCGAACAGCATCCTCGATCTCGTCGCCTTCGCCTGGGCCGGCTTCGGTTCGGCGTTCGGCCCCGCCATCGTCCTGTCCCTGTACTGGCGCAAGCTCACGACCTGGGGTGCGCTCGCGGGCATCGTCACGGGCGCGGTGGTCGCGTACGCCTGGGGACAGAGCTGGCTCAGCGCCGACATGTACGAGATCGTCCCCGGCGTGGCCGCCAGCTTCGTCGCCGCGATCGTCGTCAGCCTCGTGACCTACAAGCCGAATCCGCAGATCGACGCCGAGTTCGACGCCGCGAAGGCCCTCGCCAAGTCACGTACGCCATTCCAGGAGGTCCAGAGCGACAGCGACATGGAGGGCGTTAACGCTTAGCGGGACCGGCAGGAGCGCGTCCGCGCGAGCCAGCCGACGGACCACCGTGTTGCGGTGCGTGTACAGCTTGACCGCCGTCTCCGCCGCATTGCACCCAGACGCGAACCACGTCCTGACACATGTCAGGACGTGGTCGTCTGCGTTCCTCAGGTCGCCGAGCGTCGTCTCGACGAACTCGTCCGCGGCCGACGGATCCTCGCCGAGCAGCGTGACCAGGCGCAGGTCGTCGAAGTGCGCGATCCGCCTCGACGAACCCACGCGGGCGATCACGCCGCGCACCGACAGCGCCTCGAAGTGGCTGCGGCGGAATCCGTCGAGGTCGACGCCGGACGAGCCGACCGCCATCCGGATACCCGGGTGACGCTCGAGCGCGGCGTCGGTCGCCACCGTTGCGGTCGGCAGCCACACCCACAGTTCGGCGGCCCCGGCGACGACTGTCAGGCGCCTGGTGACCTCGCTCGCCTCCATGAGGGCCTCACACGCCACTTCCAGCTCGTCATGGGCGATACCGGTGTCGCCGCTGAGGATCACGGCGGTGTGCGGACCGTCCAGCCGGTACCTCAGCTGACTCTCCGCTCGCTCTCGACTGATCGGCGCGCCCTCCAGCACCAGTGCGACCGCGACACGGCGTTGCGCGTGCGTGTCGCCCGCGAGTTCGGCCCGCGCGGCGTCGATCAGTTCGGCGAGGCGTTTGACGGTGTCGTCGACGAATGTCGCGATCGACGCCGACGTGACCTGCAGCAGTTCCCGCAGCACCACCGGGTCGTCGGTGAGCGCGAAGCAGATCTCCATCCACAGATGCCACGCGACGTTCTGCGCGGTGCGGAAGGAGTCGAGCGACCCGGCGTCCAGCCCTCGCCGCGCCAGATCGCGGATGTAGGTCTCGGCCTCGGCTCCGACGTTGACCGGTACTCGCGCGCCGGGGTCGGCGGCGTTCGCGGTGGCCCAGTGCCGGAGATTGCCCTCGTTGATGCGCAGCGCGACCTCGAGCAACGTCGGATCGCTGGTGATCACGTCCATCCCCGCGCCGCCCAGGACCGCGGAGTCGACCTGCTTCAGCCATTCGGCCGGCGCGTCGAGGACTATTTGAACGCCGGTTCGAATCAGGTCCGCTACCTCGGGCGACGGTCTCATGTGGTCGATTATGCACCTCGAAGTCGCAGATCCTGAATCACTTCAACACTTGAAATATCCGACTCTGACAACAATCATTGGTAACAACGATCATTGGATTCAACCGAAACGGATCAGCACATGCCCAGCGACGCCATCCTGACCGACGCCCCGCTCGACGTCCTCATCCTCGGAGCAGGCATCTCCGGTATCGGCGCGGGTCACTACCTGCGCACCGAACACCCTTCGAAGAGCTTCGCGATCCTCGAGTCACGACCCCGGCCCGGCGGAACCTGGGACCTGTTCAAGTACCCCGGCATCCGGTCCGACTCCGACCTCAACACCTTCGGGTACGAGTTCAAGCCGTGGCTCGACCCGCAGGCCATCGCCGACGCCCCGCGCATCGTCGACTACCTGCACGAAGCGATTAGCGAGGACCGCCTCGACGAGAAGATCGTCTACAACCGCCGCGCCGTCGGCATGGACTGGTCCGAGCCCGATCAGCTGTGGAACGTCACCGTCCGACGGACCGACTCCGACGGCGACGACGACGCTTTCACCGTCCAGGCGCGCTGGGTGTTCGCGGGCACCGGCTACTACAACTACGACGAGGGTTTCACACCCGAGTTCCCGGGCCGCGAACGGTTCACCGGGCGGATCGTTCACCCGCAGCACTGGCCCGAGGACCTCGACTACCGCGGCAAGAGGGTCGTGGTGATCGGCTCCGGAGCCACCGGCGTCACCCTGGTCCCGTCGATGGCGGACGACGCCGCCCACGTCACGATGCTGCAGCGCACCCCGACGTATGTGATCCCCGTGCCCCGCGAGGACGTGATCTCCGACGCCATGAAGAAGGTCCTCGGCGAACGACGCGGCTACGCCCTCAGCCGGAAGAAGAACATCCTGCAGCAGAAGGCGCTCTACAACTTCTGCCAGAAGTACCCCCGCCCGGCACGCGCGATCATCCGCGGCATCAACAAGGCGTTCCTCCCCCGCGACTTCGACGTCGACACCCACTTCAACCCGCCGTACAACCCGTGGGATCAGCGTCTGTGCGTGGTCCCCAACGGAGACCTCTTCAAGGCGATCAAGAAGGGATCCGCGTCCATCGAGACCGGCCGCATCGCCACGTTCACCGAGACCGGCATCCTGCTGGAGGACGGGCGCGAGCTGTCGGCCGACATCATCGTCACCGCCACCGGCCTCAACCTGCAGTTGTTCGGCGGCATGGAGATCACCGTCGACGGTGAGCCCGTGAACTTCGCGGACACCACGGCATACCGCGGAATGATGCTCTCGGGACTGCCGAACTTCGCGATGGCGATCGGCTACACCAACTCGTCGTGGACCCTGAAGGTCGGCCTGCTGTGCGAGTACTTCTGCCGCGTCCTGTCGTACCAGGACGCGAACGGCTACACCTCGGTCCGGGCCGTCGAACCGGAGGGCCTCGAGAAGCGTCCGCTGCTCGACTTCGGTGCGGGATACGTCAAGCGCGCCCTCGACCGCCTGCCCAAGCAGGGCACGGTCAGCCCGTGGACGATGACGATGGCCGTCGCGTCGGACGTCAAGCAACTCCGCAACGGTGAGATCGTCGACGAGTTCCTCGACTACCGCAAGGCCCCCGCCACCGCCGTGGTCTGACCGTCCTCCCACGCCGACGACAGAGGCGGTGCACCCCATCCGGGTGCACCGCCTCTGTCGGTGTCAGCTCACTTGATCGCGTCGGCGATCTGCGGCCACGAGTAGTGCAGTTCGCGCTCCCAGTAGCCCCACGAGTGGGTGCCCGCGGGACGGATCTTGACCGTCGCCGGGATGTTCAGCTCCTTGAGGCGCTGTGCCATCTGCTGGGTGCACACGTTGGTGACGGCTTCGATGCCGCCGCCGACCGCCACGCGGTCGGCGAGGACCACCCCGTCGCCCGCGCTGCTGCCCGGCTCCAGCGATTCGTCCTGACCGGGCAGACCCGAGTTGGACGACAGGTAGATCTTGGTGCCGCGGAGCTTGGCGGCCTGCAGGAACGGATCGTTGTCCTTCCAGCCCTGGCCGTTGTACGGGCCCCACATGTTGCGGGTGTCGGCGCCGCCGCGGTCCTCCACGACGATGCGGATGTAGCGCTGGCCGAGCGGATCGCTGGTCCGCGCGCACCCGCTGTACGACGCGGCCATCTTGTACAGCCCCGGCTTCGCGATCGCGAGATTGAGAACCGACGTGCCCGCCATCGAGATGCCCGCGATGGCGTTGTTCCCGGTGGTCTTCAGCTCCTTGTCGAGCAGCGGCGGGAGTTCCTCGGTGAGGAACGTCTGCCACTTCTGGACACCGAGCTTCGGGTCCGCCTTCTGCCAGTCGGTGTAGTACGAGAACGCACCCTTGAGCGGCGTCACCACGTTCACGTGCTTGTTCTCGAAGAACGACGTGTAGTAGGTGCGGTTGGCCCAGCTCGCCGAGTCCTCGCCGCCGCCCGCACCGTTGAGCAGGTACAGGACGGGGGCCGGCTTCGTACGATCGGTCGGCCGCAGGACGTCCAGCGGGATGTCCTTGTCCATCGCCGCCGAGTGGACCGTGATCACGTCACGATGGTCCGTCAGCGGGTTGGTGTCGACGATGTACGAACCGGTGGGCGCCGGCTCGGCCGAGACGACGGCCACCGGAGCAGTGGTCGCGACGAGTGCCGCTGCCGCTGCGATGAGCGCCGTCCGGGCCGATCGGGTGAACTTCATGACTTCTCAATCCTTGAAACGTGGGGGTGCGTACTGCTACTTGAAGAGGCCGCCGAGGCTGCCCGTGTCGAGACTTCCGTTACCGCCGCTTCCCGGGTTGGTCGTCGTCGGATCGGTGGTCGTCGGATCGGTCGTGGTCGGATCGGTCGGCGTGACCTTCGGTGCCACCGTGACGTTCTTCGTCGTCGACTGGCTGCCGATCACGGCCTTGAGCGCGACAGCGCCCGACGCGTTCGGCGTCCACGAGCAGGTCACCTTGTGGTCGGAGCCGAGCTTGAGGTTCGAGCACAGGTTCGTGCCGTTGGCGGTCAGCGCGACGGCCGAGCCGACCGCTGCGTCCGACTCGATCGTGATGGTCGTCGCCTGATCGAGCTTCGGCGCGTTCGACAGGGTGATGATCGGGGCTCCGGGCTCCGGATCGGGATCCTTCGGCGTCACGGTGCCACCGATCGACGACGACGAACCCGCGAGCGTCGCGGTACCCGAGTAGACGGCCTTCAGGGAGTACGCGCCTTCGTTGGCAGGCGTCCACGAGACCGATGCCTTGCCGTTGACCACGTCTGCGGTACCGATCGACGTGCTGTGGTTGAAGAACTCCACCGTCCCGTCGGTGACCGTCGAATCACTCGAGATCTTGGCTGTCACCGTCGACGGATCGCCCACCTTCGGCGCGGGGGTCACGGAGACCGACGTGGTGGTCGCAACCTTCTGCGGCGGGGTCTGGACCTTGATCGCCGGGCCCTTGCCTTGCCAGATTCCGTCGCCGAGCGAACCTCCGTAGTGCACGGTCCCGGTGGCGAGGTTGACGCCCGTCGGGCAGTCGGCTCCGACGGTGTAGGCGACGGAGATCGTCCGCTTCTCGCCGAGCCCCGAACCGAGTCCCGGCACCCGCCACGCCGTCGTGCCGGACGAGTCGAAGCGGACGCTGCCGAGGGATCCCGCAACGGCGTCGTCGACGGTGACGTTCTTGGCGGGCGAACTCGTCGAGTTCTGCCACTTCGCGCTGCCCGGAACGTAGGTCAGGCAGCCGTCTTGGATGTCCTTGTAGTTGTAGATGTCCTCGAACGACCAGCGCCGCTGGAACTGCGTCGTGACCGTGATGACGTCGCCGATCTTCGGATTCGCGTCGCTGACCGTGCGGTAGTAGTAGCTGTCACCGCTCCACCAGTCGACGGCGCCGACCTCGGCGGACGCACTGCCGGGCACCGCGGACAGTCCGCTGATGAGACCGGCCCCGGCGCCGGCTACGGCGATGATCTTTCGTGCTGTGCTGTTCATCTGACTTCCTTGTGGTCGTTCGTCAGCCGAAGAGGCCGCCGAGGCTTCCGGTGTCGAGGCTTCCTGTTCCGCCGTCGTCGGGGTTGCCGCCGCCGGGGTTCCCGCCGCCCGGCGTGGTCGTCGGATCGACGACCGGCGGCTTCGCGACGGTGATCGTCGGTCCCTTGTCCTGGTACGTGCCGTCGCCGAGGGAGCCGCCGTAGTGCATGGACGTCTGGCCGGGCACACCCGTCGCACAGTCCTGTGTGACGTAGTACTGCGACGACACCGACTTCTTGGAGCCCCATCCGCTCGTCCAGTTCCACTGGACGACCCAGGCGACCTTGCTCGGCGCGTAGATCTTCAGGAACGACTGCTGCCCCACGGGCTGCCGGGTCTGATTCTCAACCTTGTCCGCGGGCGAGGGGGAACCGCCCCATCCCGCACTCCCCTCGATGTAGCGCAGGCAGCTCGGCACGAGGGTCTTGATCTCGTAGATGTACTCGTCGCTCGCCTTGCGCTGGAAGTTGATTCCGATGGTGATGGTGTCGCCGACCTGCGGGGTGGTGTCGCTGACGGTCATCTCGAACTTCGAGTTGCCGTGCTCCCAGTAGGTCAGCTGCGAGGCCGCGGATGCGTCGCCCGCCGAGACGAGTGCGCCCGCCGCCGCGATCGCACAGGCGCCCGCAGCGACGCCGAACCGGTGAATTGTCGTGTGTGTCATGTTCGAGTTCTCCAGAATGCTTGTCGTCGATCGGCTTCAGGACGAACCGAACAGACCGCCGAGGCTGCCGGTGCTGAGGCTGCCGGTGTCGCCGATGTCGCCGGGGTCGATGCCTCCGCCGGACTTCTTCGTCACGGTGATCGCCGGGCCGATGTCGTTGGCCTTGGTACCGCCGATCAGATTGGTCGACGTGGTCTCGACTCCACCTGTGTTCAGGTCACCGGGGTCACAGGCGACGATGTAGTCCTGGCTCCACACGAGCGGGGTGGCCTGCCACGAGGACGCGCCCGACGCCTTGATCTGCACCCATCCGTCCCCGGTCGTCACCTCGCTCGGCTTCTTGGTGCCCGCACCGTCGGGATTGTTCGTGTAGGTGCCGCCGGACACCTTCCAGACCGATGTCTGATCAACGGGCTGGAGGCATGACGGGTGATTGTCTCGAACGCTGTAGATGAGCCATCCGAGGGTTCGGGTCACCGTGTTCGTGATCGTGATCCGCGACCCCGTCGGGATCGAGCCGCCGACGAGGTCGTCGCCCGACACGGTCCGGCTGATGGTGGCCGCGTTGGTCGACCCCTTGCCCGGCCCCACCTCCTCGGCCGACGCGGCACCGGCTCCGGCAATGCCCGCAGCGGCCAGGATCCCGGCCGTTGCGGTGACGGCGGCGAGCCTACGGGTGACTGTGCTGGTTACGTGGACGTTCATGATTCGTTGCTCTTCGTCTTTCGGGGAGGGAGGGAGGGAGGGAGTTCGGCGACACGTCGGTCCCGCGCGCACCGGGCGTCGCCGACCCGGGCGTCAGATTGTGGCGGCCACGCGTGGCGCCGCACGGAGATCGTGGAAGGTCAGCTTCCCGACAGCCCGCCGAGGCTGCCCGTGTACGCGCTTCCGGTGTCCAGACCGGGCAGGCCGCTGACGCTGCCGCCGGGGCTCTCGCTGACGTGCACCTTCTGCACGATCGTCGTCGGGTTCGAGCCGCCGACGACCGCCCGGACCGTGTAGTCCCCCTTGCGCTTGGGCACCCACGTGCACGTGACTCGCCTGTTCGCGTCGAGAGTGAGATTCGCGCAGCCGTCCACGATCGCCCCGTCGATGGTCAGGTCGACCGATGATCCGGGTCGGCCCTCGGGGTGCTTCACCGTGATCTGCACGTCGTTGGCGGCCATCGCGTCGGTCGGGTTGATCGTGATCGAGGGCCGCCCCGCGATCACGGTCAGCATCGGTCCGACATAGGGCCGCGTGCTGCCGGATTCGCCGACCCAGGTGGAGTCCCATTCGAGGCCACCCGAGTTGAGCGGTCCGAGTTCGCAGCTGCTGCCCACGAGGTAGTCCTGAGTCCAGATGAGCGGGTCGGCCTGCCACGAATTCGCCGCGGGCGGATCGATCATCGCCCATCCCGGACCGGAGCTGAACTCACCGGGAACCTTGGTGCCCGGACCGTCGAGCCTGTTCGTGTAGGTCTTGCCGTTCACCGTCCACGTGGAGGTGTTCGGCACCGCCTCCAGACAGGTCGGGTGGGTGTCCTTGACCCAGTAGATGAGCCACGCACCGAATCGAGTCAGCTTGTTCGTGATGGTGACGACATCGCCTCGCTCGACCTCGCCGCGCACCAGGGTCGGCCCGTCGACCGACCGCTGGAACGATGCGGCATCGGACTGTCCGGACACGGGGCCGACGACATCCGCATGAGCGGCGGGCGGCGCCCCGACGAGCGATGCGGCGACCGCGGTGGTGACCACCGCAGTCGCCGCACGGCGGACGAGGGCGTTCGGGGACGTCTTCACGTGCACCTGCTCCTGTGTTGATCGATCGAACGAGAGATTCACATCACCGTACGGTCACCAACGTGAAATCCGTCCCTCCGAGAACGAAACTGGCACGAATTTACCCGCGCTCGCTCAACCTTGCAGCAAACCCTTCGCAACGTGCGTCACCTGGATCTCGTTCGATCCGGCATAGATCATCAGGGACTTCGCGTCCCGGGCGAGCTGCTCGACCCGGTACTCCGCCATGTATCCGTTTCCTCCGAACAGCTGAACGGCTTCCATGGCGACTTCCGTCGCCGCCCGCGACGAGTACAGCTTCATCGCGGACGCCTGAGCGAGCGTCGGGGGCTTGCCCGCCTGCGCCGCCTCGATCGCCACGAAGAGCATGTTCTGAACGTTCAGCCGTGCGATCTCCATCTCGGCGAGCTTCAACTGGATCAGCTGGAACTTGGAGATCTCCTGGCCCCACAGGGTGCGCGTCTTCGCGTAGTCCAGGGACAGCCGCTGCGCCTCGTTGATGATGCCGAGCGACAGCGCGGCGATGCCGATGCGCTCCGCGGTGAACCCGGCCTTGGCGTTGGCCCCGCCGGTGCGGTCGCCGGTGTCCTCGGTCTCTCCCAGCAAACGGTCGCGCGAGACGCGCACGTCGTCGAAGAACAGCTCGCCCGTCGGCGAACTCATCATGCCCATCTTCTTGAACGGCTTGCCGAGCGTCAGACCCTCCATTCCGGCGTCGAGCACGAACGTCAAGACCTTGCGTTCGCGCATCGGCGTGCCGTCGCCCTCGTCCAGCTTGGCGAAGACGACGATCGTGTCGGCGTACGGACCGTTGGTGATGAAGGTCTTGTTGCCCTTGAGGATGTAGTCGTCGCCGTCGCGCCGCACGGTGGTCTTCATTCCGCCGAGGGCGTCGGAGCCGCTGTCGGGCTCGGTGATCGCCCACGCGCCGACCTTCTTCATGGTGACCAGGTCGGGCAGCCAGCGCTTCTTCTGCGCGAGCGTGCCGCGGCTGCGGATGGTCGACACCGTGAGCCCGAGGGAGACGCCCATCGAGGCGATGGTGCCGAGCGAGACGCCTGCCATCTCCATGTTGAGGATGAGGAACATCGAGTTCGCGAGCGACGTGGACCCTCCGCCGCCCTTGGCGACCTCGCCCGCCTCCTGCGCCGCGAGTTCTTTCTCCAGATTCTCGGCGTTCATCGAATCCATGCCGAAAGTCGACAGGAGCTTGCGGATGATGTCGTACGGCGGGAGCGTCCCGCTCTCGAGTTCCTCGACGTGAGGCCGAACCTCTTTGTCGATGAACCCGCGGACGGCGTCCTGCACCATCCGGTCTTCGTCAGACCACTCGAACATGGAACCTCCAAGGAATTGAAACGTGTTCTACTTCGACAATGACCCTAGCGCCCGGGGCCGGACGTCCACACCCCGCGGCCGGATTCACCTGCCCGATTCACTCGACGCCGACGCGCTCGCCGCCCGCACGTGGATCGGCGACGACGAGGAGCCCGTCGACCGGGCCGCGGCGACACGAGTCTGGGACGCGGCCCGTCACTGGTACTCGGGCGGCACTCAGCCCGCCGTGCAGGTGTGTGCTCGGCATCGCGGACGGATCGTCGTCGACCGAGCGATCGGATACGGGCGCACGCCGGTCGACGGAGTCACCGGCGACACGCCGTTCTGCCTGTACTCGGCGTCCAAGGTGATCGCAGCGGTCGCCGTCTGGCGGCTCATCGATCACGGGAGGCTCCGTCTCGACGACCGCATCGCCGACCTCATCCCCGGCTACGGCACGCGAGGCAAGTCGTCGACGACGGTCGATCACGTGCTGACCCACCGGGCCGGTGTGCCGTTCGCCGTCGCCGGGCTCGACGACCCGGCCCGCGCCGACGACCGCGAACACGTCCGCGCCGCCCTGTCCAGGCTGTGGGCCGTGCACCCGCCGGGACTGATGCACGTGTACCACGCGCTCACCTGGGGACCGCTGGTGCGCGAGATCGTCGAGACCGCGTCCGGCCGGCCGATCCGCGAGTACGTGGCCGACGAGATCACCGGGCCGCTCGGCCTCACGTGGACCAACTTCGGCGTCAACCCCGACCAGTTGATCGATGTGGCGCACAGCCACGTGACCGGGCCGCCCGTCGCGGCGCCGATCGACCTCGCATTCGGGCTGTCGACGGGTCGGAGCCTCGCCGACACGATCGCCGCGTCCAACACCGCCGAGTTCCTGACGAGCGCCGTCCCGTCGTCGAGCGGCGTGTCGACGGCCCGCGAACTCTCGCGCTTCGCCGAGATGCTGCTGCGGGGCGGCGAGGGCGTCGTCCGCCCCGAGACGCTGCGCCGTGCCCGTCGCCAACGCCGAGTACTGCGCCCCGACGTCGCCACCTCCGGCAGTCCACTGCGTTGGGGCACCGGATTCATGTTGGGATCCAACTACTTCGGGCCGTTCGGCCGTCGTGCACCGCACGCGTTCGGCCACACCGGGCTCACCCAGATCGCCATGTGGGCCGATCCCGCGCGCGACCTCGCCGTCGCCGTCATCAGCAGCGGCAAACCCCTCGGCGACGCCGACGGGCGCTACCGCGCGCTCATCGACACGATCGCGGCGTCGTTCGCTCCGTGATCCGAGTACGACGCCGCCAATGATCCACCGGGCTGCTACTCAATGACCGGAAACGCTAAGCATGGCGGTTGAGCTGGGCCGGAGCGTTAGCGGAGGTCCTTGTCGAAACCACCGTCACCCGGGCAGGTAGTCCGACAAGACGACCTGTTGAGTGCGCAATCGGTTCCGACAAAGGCGACGGAGGTTTCAGAGGCCGCTTCGCTAACGCACCTCGACTCCGCTCGGCACAGGCTCCGCAACCGCGCGACCACCACGAAGGCGGTCTCACAGCACTCCGCCCAGCGCTTGACCAGAGGAAACACGACAAGAACCAGGTTGTCGCCAGGATCAACCATCTAGGTGAACGTCCCTCAAACAGGTGATGGGCACCCCGATTTGTCAGAATCGTCGTACCCGACAGTTACCTTCAGAACCGCACACCCCGACTACCCAAAGGACACCACGTGACACTCCCGCCCTCCCACCAGCCCGAACCGTACAAGCCCGAACCGCCGAAGAAGAGCAAAAAATGGTGGTACATCGGCGGTGGCGTCGCGGCCGTCGTCGTCGTTGCAGCAATCGCTGGAGGCGGCGACAAGAAGACAGACGACACCACCACAGCTGCATCACCGTCGGTGACCACAGTGACCGAGCCAGCCACCACATCAGCCACAGTCGCGACGGTGTCGACACCGACGTCAGCGCCGACGAAGAAGCTGCAGATCCCTGGCGACCTCGAAGGCAAGAATGCGCAGATCGCCATCGACAAGCTCAGCGACCTCGGATTCACCAACGTCCGAACCTCATCGGTTGACCCCGCGGCGTCCGTGCCCGTGCTGCTCACCAACTGGCGCGTCACCGCGGTGGAACCCGGTGCCGGAGAAACGATCGACTCCGACTCGACTATCGTCCTGTCCGTCGTCAAGACGAACTAGCCAACGTCCTCGGGAACTGAGGGGCGCGCTCACCAGGCGCCCCTCCCCGCTGGGCCTCAGGCCCGAAGGAGATCTTGAGCCTCCGACAGTTTCTGACATGTCGTTCAATCACCCGACAACGCACGAGAACCCGGAATTGTCGTACGTACGTGCGATGCTGCGCTCATGAATCGGGGAGACGAAGCGCTGGTGGTGCCGAAGGACTGCGTCCTGTGGGCGCATCACCAGCCGTATGCGGAAACGGTCCTGGACGACTACGCCGAAGTCGATCTGGATCGATGGAATCATCGGCTCGCGGCGCGGCGCATCCCGGCACGGGTCTACGCGACCGACGCGGACGGTCGGCAGATCGAGTCGGGCATCGGCCACATCCGACGCGGCGATCTCGAGGCGTCGAGCACTCGCCTCGATCTCGGACCCGCTCCCGGGCTCAACCGGCTGTATCTGTGCGCGGCGTGGCTGCGGTCGCACTCCGGGCGTGGGGGTCTCCGCAGATTCCCCGATGTCCGCGACCCGCACGACACCGCGCACCCGTTCGACGCGATCGCGAAGGCGCTCGACGCCTGTGAGGCCATGCCGACCCTCGTCGACACGGGGGCATTCCGGAACTGGTCCGGATGGCCGGACGCGCCGGGCGTCGGACACTCGCTGATGTCGCTGTACGGGTGGGCTGTCCACGGGAGCGCACCCGACCGTCCGCAGCTGCTCGACACGTTCTCCGCGGCCAGCCTCGTGCGATACGGCTGGCTGGTGGGCGCGGGCGCGTCACAGTTCTCGGTTCGCACCTACGCGCGCTACTCGAATCTCCTGCACCGCTGGGCGGGACAGGCGGGCACCAGGGCCGAGATCGTCGAACTGTGGCTCAATCGCGACTGGCAGCGACGCCTGGACATATCGGCCCACCAAGACGCGCTGACGCTGTGGTGACCACGCTCGCCGGAACGACGTCCACCGCGAAGAACCCGCTCGCGGTGCCCGCGATCAGCGCCTGCGCCACGGGCGACGCCACGACGACGACGCCGTCGGCCTCCGGTGCAGAGGCGACGATCCGGTCGACGAACTCCACGACCGACTCCCCGCCATGCGGACACGAGGCGGGGTCGGCGAACCACTCGGCGAGTTCGGCCTGCGGCACCTCCTCGGGTGTCAGGCCCCGCCAGCGCCCGACGTCGAGGGATTCCAGCGCCGGGTCGACGAGTCCTTCGATCCCGAGGAGTGCGGCGGTCTCGCGCACCGACGTCTCCGGGCCGATCCGTGCCGGACCCATCCGTGTCGAACCGTGGTCGGGTACGACGAGCGCCGCGACATCGCGCCGTCCCCGCTCGTCGAGACATGCGACCTCGCCGCCGAACCGGACCGCTCGATTGGGAGCGGTCCGGCCCGCGACGACGATCAGCACCATCAGGCCCCGACGGACTCGAGCCGTCGCGACGCCGTGGCGGTACGACGCATCATCACCCCGATGAGGGCGACGAACCCGACGGTGAAGACCGTCCACAACAGCACCTGATTGGCGATCGCGTACACGCGGAAATCGGCCACCACCTGGCCGGGGAAGCCGGGTGCGACGATCCTGTCGCCGTCCGTCACCGGCCCCGGGATCTCCTTGAACTCCGGAAGCAGCGCGGCCGTGACAGTCACGGCCGCCAGATAGCCGACGGCGGCGGCGACGCCGCCGAACAGTCCACCGATCCGCGGCCGCAACCAGAACGCCAGGATCACGGCGCCGATCGCGAGCGCAAACGACACCAGCGTCAACGTGAGGTAGGCCCCCGACCGTGCACCGATCGTGTCCTCCTCGCCGACGGCGGGCGGATTCGGCGGGTAGACGAAGAAAGGCACACCGACGACCGCGACGAAGGACACTCCAGCGAGCGTCGCGGCGAGGGTTCTCGGGTCCGACTCGGGCCACCGCCGCCCAACGAAGGCCCAGGCCACCGTGAAGACGACGGCGAACAGCGCACCGATCGCCAATGCGAACACGACGACGCCGACGCCGGCGCCCACGTTCTCTTGAATCGAGCGGCTGAAGATCTCGGCACCGTGCTCGTGACCGGAGCCTGCCAGTTCGGCCTCCGCGTCCGACCGGACGTCCTCGTAGTCGATCGCCTTCGCCACCAGCGGTTCGATGAAGACCCGCGCGAAGACGAAGCTGACGATTCCGGCGATCAGGCCGCTGAGCAGGCCTGCGCCGACGAATTTGCGTTCCATGTTCTCTTGTTCTCCCTGCTCGATGCGATCAGTGGCAGGGGAAGCCGAGGAAGTGTCGCCCGTCGTGGACGAACTCGTGGATGTGCGTGTCGTCCCCGAAGAGCGACACCGCGCCCTGGTCGTAGCCGAGGAAGTAGTACGCGAGGGCCGCGAGGAGAACCGTGGCGGTGAGGAAGAGTGCGGTCGACGCCGCCGAGACGTCGGGCAGCGCGAGTGCGCGCGGCGCCGCGGCTGCTGATGATGCGGTCATGAGGGTCCATGTCCTGTCTCCGGATCGTGCGTCCGGTCAGTGAATATGCACACCCGGGACGATGTCTGGCTCGCCGCTCCCGTCGGGAATCGGCTCACAGTGGCGCGACCGCTTCGGACTCTCACCGAATTCCCGCACCGGGATCTGCGCAGCGTACCCCGCCGTCACGAACGGATGTGTCGGGGGCATGGGATTCAATGGAGGCGTGCCCACACCCGCAGCGGTACTTCGACGCATGCAGCCGGCGACCCGCGAATGGTTCACCGGAGCCTTCGCCGCGCCCACCCCCGTGCAGCTCGGCGCGTGGGACTCCATCTCGAAGGGCGACGACACGCTGGTCGTCGCCCCCACCGGATCGGGTAAGACCCTCGCCGCGTTCCTGTGGGCGATCGACACTCTGACGCAGCACACGGGCACCCGCACGGGCGTCAGCGTCCTCTACATCTCGCCGTTGAAGGCGCTCGGCGTCGACGTCGAGCGGAACCTCGCCGCACCGCTCACCGGCATCGCGCACACCGCCGCTCGGATGGGTCTCGAACCGCCGCGCGTGACGGTCGGCGTGCGGTCGGGCGACACGTCCGCGGCCGATCGCCGTGCGCTCGCGAAGACGCCTCCGGACATCCTGATCACCACACCGGAGTCGCTGTACCTGATGTTGACGTCGTCGGCCCGCGAGACCCTGACCTCGGTCCACACGGTGATCGTCGACGAGGTGCACGCCGTCGCGTCCACCAAACGCGGCACCCACCTCGCCCTGTCGCTGGAACGATTGGACGACCTCCTCGACGAACGGGCCCAGCGGATCGGCCTGTCGGCCACGGTCCGGCCGGAGGAACGGGTCGCCGAGTTCCTGTCGGGTTCGGCGTCGTGCACGGTCGTCAAACCCCGAGCGGCGAAGACGTTCGACCTGCGCGTGGACGTCCCCGTCGACGACATGACGAACATCCCGGCTCCGCCGTCGGCCGACCTCGACGGACTCGACGACGCCTTCTCCCCGACCGCCGGATCGCTGTGGCCGTTCATCGAGGAGTCGATCGTCGACGAGATCGAGGCCAACCGGTCGACGATCGTCTTCGCCAACTCCCGCCGGTTGGCCGAACGCCTGACCGCCAGGCTCAACGAGATCGCGGCCGCCCGCGCGGGCGACGCGGTCGACCTCGACATGATGAACCCACAGGTCCCCGGCGGCATGCCGTCGATGGTGTCGACGTCGGGGACCGCGGGCGGCGCCGCGCACGTCCTGGCACGTGCGCACCACGGATCGGTCAGCAAGGACCAACGCGCATCGATCGAGGACGACCTGAAATCGGGCCGACTCCGGTGCGTGGTCGCCACGAGCTCACTCGAACTCGGCATCGACATGGGTGCGGTCGACCTGGTGATCCAGGTGGAGGCCCCGCCGTCGGTCGCCTCCGGGCTGCAGCGGATCGGCCGCGCCGGGCATCAGGTCGGCGAGATCAGCAATGGCGTGCTCTACCCGAAGCACCGGACCGACCTGATCCACTGCACCGTCACCGTCGACCGGATGGTCCAGGGGAAGATCGAATCGCTGTCGGTGCCCGCCAATCCCCTCGACATCCTGGCGCAACAGACGATCGCCGCGGCCGCCGCGCACGACGTGGACGTCGACGACTGGTTCGACACCGTCCGCCGCGCGATGCCGTACAAGAGCCTCACGCGCGACGTGTACGACGCGGTCCTCGACCTGATCTCCGGCCGCTACCCGTCCGACGAGTTCGCCGAACTGCGCCCGCGCGTCGACTACGACCGCTCGACGGGCGTCCTGACCGCGCGGCGCGGCACCCTCCGACTGGCCGTCACGTCGGGCGGGACCATCCCCGACCGCGGTCTGTTCGGGGTGTTCCTGGCCGGCTCGTCATCCCCGGATCCCGGAGCCGCGTCCTCTGATCCCCGAGCGGTTCCCGAGCGCAGTCGAGGGGCACAGTCGAGGGGACAGCTCCGCCGAGTCGGCGAACTCGACGAGGAGATGGTCTACGAGTCGCGGGTCGGCGACGTCTTCGCGCTCGGCGCGTCGAGTTGGCGGATCGAGGAGATCACCCACGACCGCGTGCTCGTCTCCCCCGCCTTCGGACAGCCCGGACGTCTCCCGTTCTGGATCGGCGACGCCCAGGGCAGGCCGGCCGAACTCGGCGAGGCGATCGGCAGATTCGTCGGCCAGGCGTCCGACGAACGGCTCGCCGCGCAGGCCGAGCGCCTCGGGCTGTCCGAACGCGCCCGGGCCAATCTGTCGGCGCTGCTCGCCGAGCAACGCGAGGCGACCGGAGCCCTCCCGACCGACCGGACGCTGATCGTCGAACGGTTCCGCGACGAACTCGGCGATTGGCGACTCGTCCTGCACTCCCCGTACGGTCTGCGGGTCCACGCCCCGTGGGCGTCGGCGATCGCATCCCAACTGTCCACGCGTCTCGGACTCGACGGCGCGACCACCGCGACCGACGACGGGATCATCGTCCGACTCCCCGACACCGACGACGCCCCACCCGGCGCCGAGGTGTTCACCGTCGACCCGGACGCCGTCGAAGACCTGGTCACGAGGGCTCTCGCGGAGTCGTCGATGTTCGCGTCCCGATTCCGCGAATGCGCGGCGAGGGCGCTGCTCCTGCCGCGTCGCGATCCGGGCAGGCGGGCGCCCCTGTGGCAGCAGCGGCAACGCAGCGCGCAACTGCTGTCGGTCGCATCGCAGTTCCCCGACTTCCCGATCATCCTCGAGACCGTCCGCGAATGCCTGTCCGACGTCTACGACCTGCCCGCGCTGATCGACCTGCTGTCGCGCATCGCATCGCGCAAGGTCAGGGTGGCCGAAGTCGAGACCGCATCGCCGTCGCCGTTCGCGGCGTCGATGCTTCTCGGCTACGTCGGTGCCTTCATGTACGACGACGACGCACCGCTCGCCGAACGTCGGGCCACCGCGTTGTCGCTGGACACGGCGCTGCTCGCCCAACTGCTCGGCCGCGTCGACCTGCGAGAGCTGCTCGATCCCGGAGTGATCGCCGACGTCGTCGCACGGCTGCAGCGAACCGCCCCCGAGCGCCGAGCCCGGGACACCGAGGACGTCGGCGACCTCCTCCGTTGGCTCGGCCCGCTCACCGCCGACCAGATCGCCCGACGCTGCACGGACGATGTCGACCCGGCGTCGGCCGTGCGGTCGCTCCTCGACTCGGGTCGGGCCATCGAGATCCGGCACCGCGGCCGCGATCTGGTCGCGATCGTCGACGACGCCGCCCGACTACGCGACGGCCTCGGCGTCCCGCTGCCGCTCGGCGTGCCCGCCGATCACCTCGTGGGCGTCCCCGACCCGATCGGCGATCTGGTCCACCGCTTCGCGCGCACCCACGGTCCGTTCACCGCGGACGCCGTCGTCGACGCGCTCGGCATGGCGCCCGCCGTCGTCGACACGGCCCTCGAGGCGCTGGCGTCGCGCCGACTCGTCATCGAGGGCGAATTCCTCCAGTCCGACGGACCGCACCGGTCGCAGTGGTGTCACGCCGACGTCCTCGGCCAGCTTCGGCGCGGTTCACTCGCCGCGGGCCGAGCCGACGTCGAACCGGTGTCGCCGCAGGTCTACGCCCGTTTCCTGCTGGAATGGCAGCATCTGTCCGGGCCGTCCCGGCTGCACGGGACGGCCGGTGTCGCCGAGGTGATCGAACAGCTCGCCGGTCACCCGATTCCGGCGTCCGCATGGGAGACGCTCGTCCTCCCGGCCAGGGTGTCGGACTACACGCCGGCGATGCTCGACGAACTCCTCTCGTCGGGTGAGGTCTGCTGGTCGGGGCACGGAGCGATCGGCGGCAGCGACGGATGGGTGGCGTTGCATCTCGCCGACGCCGCGCCGCTCACGCTGCGCGCGCCCGACGATCTCGAGACCACGGCCCTCCACGACGCGCTCCTCGACGCGCTCGACGGCGGAGCCCTGCGTGCCGCCGCGCTCCTGGAGGCGACGGGCGCGGACGAGCCGACGGTCACCGCCGCGCTGTGGGAACTCGTGTGGTCCGGACGCGTCACCAACGACTCGTTCACCGTGATCCGGGCCGCGCTGAGCCCGTCCCGGTCGTCGTCGGCCCCCGCCCATCGCACGCGCGGGCGGGTGCCGCGTCTGCGGTCGGCACGGCTGTCGTCGCGGTACCTCGCCGGCGTCGACGCCGGAACCCGCACGTCGCCACTGCTCGGCGGGCGGTGGTCGGCCCTGCGACGCCCCGTCGTCGACCCGACCGCCGAGGCCGCCGCCACCTGCGAGATCCTGCTCGACAGGTACGGCGTCGTCACCAAGGGGTCGGTGACGATCAGCGACGTCGACGGCGGGTTCTCGCGCGTCTACAAGGCTCTCACCGTGTTCGAGGACGGCGGTCAGGTACGCCGCGGGTACTACGTCGACGGTCTCGGCGGGGCGCAGTTCGCGGCGGGCTCGACGGTCGACCGTCTCCGCGACGCGATCCGGGTGCCTCGTGACCGGCAGTCGGAGGCGGTTCTGCTCGCCGCGACCGACCCGGCGAACCCGTACGGCGCGGCGCTCGACTGGCCGTCGACTCCCGACGGCCACCGGCCCGGCCGCAAGGCCGGCGCGGTTGTCGTGCTCGTGTCCGGAGCCTTGACGGCGTTCGTCGAACGCGGCGGCAAGACGGTGTTGACGTTCACCGACGACGCCGAAGCGTTGCACTCGGCGGCCGTCGCGGTGGCGGAGGCGGTCCGCGCGGGCCGGGTGCCGCGTATCCACATCGACCAGGTGGACCAGCAGCCCGTCATGGCGACGACCTTCGGGGTGGGACTGGCCGACGCGGGATTCGCGTCGACGCCGCGCGGACTGCGGATGAACTACGACCCAAGGATGGGATGACAGTGCCCGAAGGCGACACCGTTTTCGCTCTAGCGCGCCGACTCGGCACGGTGCTGACTGGTGCGACACTCACCCGCACCGATTTCCGGGTACCGCGATGGGCGCTCACCGACCTGTCCGGCGGACGTGTGACGGCCGTGCGATCGGTCGGAAAACACCTGTTCATCGACGTCGAACGACCTTCGGGGACGCCCGTGTCGATCCACTCCCATCTCAAGATGGAGGGGACGTGGGACGTCTATCGCACGGGGACCGCATGGCGACGTCCCGGACACGCGGCACGGGTGGTGCTGCACGCGGGCGACACCGAAGCCGTCGGCTTCGACCTCGGGACACTCGAAGTGCTCGACGACCCGTCGACCGCCGTCGCCCACCTCGGTCCGGATCTGCTCGGCGACGACTGGGACCCCGCCGCGGCGGTGTCGAATCTCGCCGCGCACCCGGACGTCCCGATCGGCGTGGCACTCCTGGACCAGCGGCTGTTGGCAGGCGTCGGCAACATCTACCGGAGCGAGGTGTGCTTTCTCCGGCGGATCTCGCCGACGACGCGGACCGGCGACGTCGACCTCCCCGCCGTGGTCGACACGTGCCGGACTCTGCTGTGGGCCAATCGCGCACGCCCCGTCCGGTGCACCACCGGAGTCATGGTCAAGGGCAAGGAACTGTGGGTGTACGGCCGCGACCGTCGCCCCTGCCGCCGGTGCGGCACCGCCATCGTCCGATCCGATCTCGACAGCCGCGCCACGTACACCTGCCCCACCTGTCAGCCCTGACCGGCTCGACTCACTGCTCGGCGGCGGTGTAGACGACCTTCTTCACCGGAGTCAGCGTCGGCATCGACGTCCCGTCGGTCTCCAACGCCTTCCAGGTGCCGCCCGACTTGTCGAACATCAGACCATCGTCGTCGCGTCTGACGAGGAAGGAGTTCACCGATCCCTTCGTGCAGGAGTGCGTCCAGCTGTAGCCCTCGGGCGGCACCGGCCAGGATCCGCCGCTCCGCACCGTGCATTCGGCACCGCTGGCGAGCGTGACCTTCCACGGCCCCGGGTTCTGAGTGGGTGCGGGTGTCGCGATCATGTCCTGCGAGACCGAAAACGGGCTGAGCACGGGATCGTTCGGGTCCTTGGAGCAGAGGACTATCGTCTTGTCCGCAACCCAACATGCGGCCCAACTGTCTGCGTTCGAGGTCCCGCATCGGTACACACCTTTGGTGAGCGCGCCTGCACCGACCTCGCACCAGCCGTTGCCGATGAACGAACCCACGAGGTACGGGTGACGCCGGAACCCGTTGATCGCTTCTCCCCGCTTGTTCACCGCGATGAGTTTCACGACTTCCGTGTCGCCGGTCGACTCGTCGGTTCCGGCGGTGGCGCCCGGCAGGCATCCGCACAGGACGACGGTGGTCACGGTCCCGTCCGCCACCTTTCCCGATCCGCCGCCGTAGCCGATGCGGTAGCCCGTTCCGGCCTTCTCGTCGGCGACGAACACGGCCACACCGCCCTCGTCGGACCGGGGTTCGCCGTACAGTTCCACCGCGCGCGAGCCCGGAGTTCCCGCGGCGACACCGTCGATGGTGACGCCCGCGCTGCCAGGCGGGCTGCCGGGAGCGATCTCGATGAGCTTTCCCGCGGCGTCGAAGACGTACTCGCAGTCCTTCCAGACGTACACGGTGCGGTCGCCGTCTCGACGACCTTGGCTCGGGAAGTCGGCGTGACCGCTGCGGACGTCGGCCAGCGTCGCACCGATCTCGATGCCGTCGCGCGACGTGGTCGACAGCCTGGTCGCCGCGTCGCGCGAATTCTGCACCGCGGACAGTCGTGCGTTGAGCTGTGCCGCGTTGTCCGCGGTGACGAACGCCCCGCCGCCCGCGTCGGCGATGCACTGCAGCGACGGATGGTCCGTGCGGAATCCGACGGCGCTGATCAGCAGGTCAGGTCGGTCGGTGTGGATGTCGCGGGCGGTGTCGCAGGGGTCGGGCGCACAGGTGGACCGTCCATCCGACACGAGGACGATCGATGCCGCCGAGCCTCGCGGGATCTGATCGGCCGCCGAACGCAGGGCGTTCGCGATCGGCGTGAAGCCCCGCGCGTGCAGACCGTTCAGGGCCGTGGTCAGCGCGGCCCCGTCCAACGGTGCCAGCGGTACGGGCGTGGTGACATCGGTGCATCCGCGGGCCCGCTTGGTCGACCTCGCATCCATCTGCGACCCGAAGGCGACGACGCCGAATCGCGTTCCCGAGGGCAGCGACCCGGCGAGGGTCTGCACAGCACTCCGGGCGGCGTCGATCCGTGGACCGGGTGCGTCTGCGGTGTTCATCGAGTCGGATGCGTCGAGGACGACGACCGTCGGCACCGGACGCGGTCCCGCTGTCGACGTCTCGCCCGCCTTCACCGCCGTTCCGTCCCGGGTGCCCGTCGAGCATCCGGCGACCATCAGGCACACCACGAGGACGGCTGCGACAGATATCGGCTTCACGGGCTCGACCGTAGGACGGCCCGCACACGCGCACGCCGATTCCGGCCGGAAATCATGTATTCGGTTCATGCGCGAGTCGACGACGCTCCGCCGATCGACCCGGCGCGGAGGCGACCAAGGTCCCTCGTCGGACGGACCGTCCGGTCCGACAATGAAGTCATGAGCACCGACGACGTGGCAGTGATGACGACAGACGACGCATGGAGGCTCCTGGACGGCTGCGTGTTCGGTCGTCTCGGGGTGTCGGTGCACGACGACCCCGACATCTTCCCGGTGAACGTGCACGTCGACGCCTCGGCCCGCACGATCCTCCTGCGGACCGCGGAGGGCACGAAGCTGTCGTCACTCGCGGTGAACGAGCGCGTGGTGTTCGAGACCGACGCGTTCACCAGCCGTGTCGGCTGGAGCGTGATCGCCAAGGGTCGTGCCCGTGTGCTCGTCGGAACCGACGAGATCCTGCGCGCCGATCAGGCGCCGCTGCAGCCGTGGATCCCGACCCTGAAAACCCAGTACGTCGAGATCACTGTCGACCGGATCAGCGGTCGACGGTTCGCCATCGGGCCCGAGCCCGAGCGAATCGTCTCCTGAGCGCGGAACGTTGGTGACGTTGTCCGGTCCTCCTCCGGACAACGTCACCAACGTTGTGAGCCGTGTCAGTCCGGGACCGGGACCGGCTCGAGGATCTCGCGCCGGGCCTCGGGTGCGGCGGCCCGGAGGGCGTCGGCGGACGCATCGTCGGGCTGGCGCTGCGACGCGATCTCGGCCTCGACGCGCGCGATGTAGTTCTCGACCTCCCAGGTGGTGGTCGCCTCGTCCCAGCCGAGGATCGGGGCGATGAGGTCGGCCACCTCCCTGGCGCAGTCGACGCCTCGATGGCTGTACTCGATCGCGATCCGCGTCCGACGAGCGAGGACGTCCTCCAGATGCAGGGCGCCCTCGGCCGCCACCGCGTAGACGACCTCGGCCCGCAGGTACTGCGGTGCGGCCTCCAGCGGCCGGAGCAGCGACGGGTCGACGTCGGCGTCGTGGAGGACGTCGTCGAGCATCGAACCGTACCGGTTGAGCAGTCGCCTGATGCGGTACGGATGCAGCTCGAACCGTTGACCGAGCGACTCGCACTGGTTGATCAGCGCGAAGTAGCCGTCGGCGCCCATCAGCGGGACGCGTTCGGTGATCGACGACGCGACGCGCGACGGCAGGTAGTCGGTGCACGCGTCGACGGCGTCGGCGCCCATCACCCGGTAGGTGGTGTACTTGCCGCCCGCGATGGAGACCAGCCCGGGGGCGACGACGGCGACAGCGTGCTCGCGCGACAGCGTCGACGTGCCCTCGTCCTCGCCCGCGAGCAGCGGGCGCAGTCCGGCGTAGACGCCCTCGATGTCGTCGTGGGTCAGCTTGGTGACGAGTTCGGTGTTGACGCGGTCGAGGATGTAGTCGATGTCTTTGCGGGTGGCCGCGGGGTGCGCGAGGTCGAGATTCCAGTCGGTGTCGGTGGTGCCGATGATCCAGTGCGTCTCCCACGGGATGACGAACAGCACCGAGCTGGCCGTGCGCAGGATGATCGCGGTCTCACTGACGATGCGGTCGCGCGGGACGACGATGTGCACGCCCTTCGACGCGCGGACCGTGAAGTGTCCTCGCTGCTTGGACAAGGCCTGCACCTCGTCGGTCCACACTCCGGCCGCGTTGATGACGCAGTGTGCCCGGATCGCCGTGGTGTCACCGGTCTCGCTGTCGCGGACCTTCACGCCCATCACCCGGTCGGCCTCGGTGAGGAAGCCGATCGCCTGGGTCGAGGTGCGGATCACGGCGCCGTAGTTCGACGCGGTGCGGGCGAGGGTCAGGCTGTGCCGGGCGTCGTCGACGACGGTGTCGTAGTAGCGGATGCCGCCGATGAGGGCGCTGCGCTTGAGCCCGGGGGCCACGCGCAGCGCACCGGCGCGTGAGACGTGACGCTGACCGGGGACCGACTTCGCTCCGCCCATCCGGTCGTAGAGGAACAGCCCTGCCGCCATGTACGGACGCTCCCAGAATCGCCTGGTCAGCGGCGCGAGGAACGGCAGCGGCTTCACCAGGTGCGGGGCGAGCAGACGCAGCGAGAGCTCGCGTTCGCGAAGTGCTTCGCGGACGAGCCCGAACTCGAACTGCTCCAGGTATCGCAGGCCGCCGTGGAACATCTTCGACGATCGGCTCGACGTGCCGGATGCGATGTCGCGGGCTTCGACGAGTGCGACGCGCAGCCCTCGGGTGGCCGCGTCGAGGGCCGCGCCGACGCCGACGACTCCGCCGCCGATGACGACGATGTCGAACTGCTCCTCGCCGAGTCGTCGCCAGGCTTCGGCTCGATACGCGGGGCTGAGATCGGCGGGCCGGTCCGGGTTGAACTCGCTGTCCATGAGCGAGAGCCTACCGGAGAGTAACTGTATGTGACATGGCACACTGACGGCGTGAGTTCACGCGGGCAGTACGTCGTCTCGATCGATCAGGGCACCACTTCCACACGCGCGATGGTCTTCGACCGCGCGGGCAATGTCGTGGCGAGTGAGCAGCTCGAACACCAGCAGATCTTCCCGCGCGCGGGCTGGGTGGAGCACGACCCGATGGAGATCTGGCGCAACACCAGGCGCGTCGCGGCGTCGACGCTGGCGGCCGTGGAGCTCCTGCCCGGCGACATCGTCGCCTGCGGCATCACCAACCAGCGGGAGACGACCGTCGTGTGGGACCGCGCGACCGGTGAGCCCGTCTACAACGCCATCGTCTGGCAGGACACGCGCACCGATGCGATCTGCCAGGAGCTGGCGCAGGACGGCGGCGTCGACCGCTACCGGAGCCGCACCGGGCTGCCGTTGGCGGCCTACTTCGCCGGTCCGAAGGTGCGGTGGATCCTCGACAACGTCGACGGGGCCCGCGACCGGGCGGACCGGGGTGAGCTCGCATTCGGCACGATCGACTCGTGGCTGGCCTGGAACATGACCGGCGGCCCCAACGGCGGACTCCACGTCACCGACGTCACCAACGCGTCCCGAACGCTCCTGATGAACCTCTCCACCCTGCAGTGGGACGACGAGATCTGCGCGGAGATCGGCGTCCCGACGTCGATGCTCCCGGAGATCCGAAGCAGCTCCGAGGTGATCGCCCCCCTGCGGCAGGAGGGCGCGCTGCCCGGTGTTCCGCTCGCGGGCATCCTCGGCGATCAGCAGGCCGCCATGTTCGGCCAGGCCTGCCTGGAACCGGGCGAGGCGAAGAACACCTACGGCACCGGCAACTTCCTGCTGCTCAACACCGGTACCGAACCCGTCTACTCGGACCACGGTCTGCTGACGACCGTCTGCTACCGCCTGGACGGCGAACCCGCCCGCTACGCGCTCGAAGGCTCGATCGCCGTCACCGGCTCACTGGTCCAGTGGCTCCGCGACAACCTCGGCCTCATCTCGAACGCGGCCGAGGTCGAGGAACTCGCGCGCCGGGCCGACGACAACGGCGGCGTGTACTTCGTCCCCGCGTTCTCCGGACTGTTCGCACCGCGGTGGCGGGCCGATGCGCGCGGTGTCATCGTCGGGCTCACCCGGTTCGCCAACCGCGATCACATCGCACGAGCCGTCCTGGAGGCCGTCGCGTTCCAGACCCGCGAGGTGATCGAGGCGATGGAGGCCGACTCCGGCGTCCACCTGCACACCCTCAAGGTCGACGGCGGCATGGTCCTGAACGAACTCCTGATGCAGTTCCAGTCCGACATCCTCGCCGTCCCCGTGGTCCGACCCGTCGTCAACGAGACGACCGCCCTCGGCGCCGCCTACGCCGCGGGTCTCGCGGTCGGGTACTGGGAGTCGACCGACGACATCCGCGCGAACTGGGCCGAGGGCGCCCGATGGGAGCCGTCCATGTCCGACGATGACCGCGCTCGCCTGTACGCGGGCTGGAACAAGGCCGTGGAACACAGCTTCGACCTCGCCTGACCTCACCCTCGCACCCCCTCTCAAGGCACCCCCGAGCGGTCCTTTCCGACCCTCGAGCGGAGTCGAGGGCCTTGACATACAACCAAATGGTTGTACATTTGAGTCATGACCGAGGACGACGAGGACAGGGCCGACGCACTGTTCCACGCCCTCTCCGACCGGACACGACGGGACATCCTCCGCCGAGTCCTCGCCGGCGAGCACTCGGTCAGCGCCCTGGCGGAGAAGTACGACATGAGCTTCGCCGCGGTGCAGAAACACGTCGCCGTGCTCGAGAAGGCCGGGCTGCTGACCAAGCGGCGCGACGGTCGCCAGCAATTGGCGTCGGGCGATGTGAAAGCTGTGCGGTCGGTGGCGTCCATGCTCGCCGACATCGAACAGATCTGGCGCGGCCGGATCTCCCGGATCGACGATCTTCTCGCAACCGACCCCTGACCACCCCGTTCTCCAGAGGAGCCATCATGCCCGTCATCTCAGCCACCCCCGACCTCGACAACCTCACGCTGACGATCACCGCCGAGTTCGCAGCTCCGGTCGACCGCGTCTGGCAGATCTACGCCGACCCGCGTCAGCTCGAGCAGATCTGGGGCCCGCCGACCTACCCGGCGACGTTCGTCGACTTCGAGTTCGCTCCCGGCGGCCAGGCCCGCTACTTCATGACGTCCCCCGAGGGCGAGAAGTTCGGCGGCTGGTGGAAGTTCACCGCGATCGACCCGACGTCGTCGCTCGCCTTCGACGACGGCTTCGCCGACGCCGATCTGAATCCCGTCGACGGCATGCCCGTGTCGACGAACCTGTTCGAGTTCACGGCGATCGACACCGGCACACGCGCGGTGTACACGTCGACCTACGCGTCGGCGGCCGACCTGGACAAGGTCCTGGAGATGGGCGTCGTCGAGGGCGCGTCGCTGTCGATCAACCAGATCGACGCATTCCTCGCGGCCTGACTCAGGGTGTGTCGAGTGGGCGGCCGGACCTCACCCACGAGGTGATCCCCCCGTCCACTCGACGCGCGGTGCGGCCCGCCGCGATCAGGACGGTCACGGCGTCGGCCGACGCCACGCAGTACGGCCCCGAACAGTAGGCGATCACGTCACCGTCGGCCGGCAGCTCGCCGATGCGCTCATCGAGGTCCGCGACGGGGATCGACACGGCTCCCGGCACGTGCCCACGCGCGTAGTCGTCCGCGGACCGGACGTCGATCAGCACGATGTCGCCGGACTCCATCAGGTCGTCGAGTTCGTCGACGTCGACGAGCTCGAGTGCGGCAGGATGCTCGTGCATCGACGCGAGGTGATCGCGCAGATCGGCCAGCGACGTCTTCGCGTAGTCGGCGAAAGCGCCGAGGAACTGGGACGTCGCGGGTCCGGCGACGCGATAGTGCACACGTGTCCCGTCTCGGCGGGCGTGCACGAGCTGGGCCGCTCGAAGCTGCTGCAGTTGCGCGGACGTGTTCTTGACCGGTGTCCCGGTCGCCTCGGCGAGTTCGTCGACCGTGTGCTCCCCCAGTTCGAGCCGGTCGAGCAGGCGGAGGCGGAGCGGGTTCGACAGCGCCTTCCCGATGCGGGCCAGCTGCCGATAGACGTCGTCGTCGGTCATGCGTCGACCTTCTCCGAACGCCACGCGCGGGCGGCCGCGAACTCGCGGAAGGCGACGACGACCGCCAGCAGCGCGATCGCCGCGAACCCGAATCCGAGGATGCGCGCCGACGACACGATGTCGTCTCCGCCGAGGGACACGAGCACCCCGGCGAGCGCCGAACCGAACGCGTTGGCGATCAGCTGACTCGTGTTGAGTCCGGCCGACGCCTGGGTCGCCTCGGCGTCGTCGGTGCTGACGCGCATGCCCGCGGTGAACCAGTGCGCCATCGCCATGCCGATGCCGCAACCCGCGACGAGGAGCGCGATGTACCAGCCCGCGATCACCGGGCCGGACGGGTCGGCGAGTTGCAGGAGGGCGTAGACGCCGAGGCCGCCGCCGAGGACGATCGGCCCCGCGACCCGCACCACGCGGCGCATCCTGTCGGTGTCGACACCGCTCGACCAGATCGACGCGATGGTCCATCCCCAGGAGATCGCGGCCCCGAGGAAGCCCGCGGCGAGCGGCGACAGGCCGCCGATCCGCTGGCCGAACAGCGGGATGAACGTCTCGACCGTCGAGACCACCGCCAGCACGATGATCGACAGGTAGATCCACCTCAGCGGCGACCGCCCGCTGTACGTCATCGCGGGCAGCACGCTGTCGGGAGCGGACCGCTCGTAGACGATGAACGCCGCGGCCGTCAGTGCGGCGACGCCGAGCAGGACGACCATCGCGACGCCGTCGACGATCGACGCGACGCTGACCGCGGCGGCCGTCGACGTCAGAAGCGCCAACGAGATCCACGGGACCGGATCTGCGGCGGAGTCCTCACCGCCACGCGACGGCAATGCGCGAAAGGTCAGCGCGACGAGAGCGAGCGAGATGGCCGCCAACAGTACGAACGCGCCGCGCCACAGGCCGAGCTGGGCGAAGAATCCGCCGACGACGGGACCGATCACGTTGCCGACACCCCACATCGCCGACATCAGCGCGATCGCCCGCTGCCACAGGTGCGCGGGCAGTACCGTTCTGACCACGGCGAAGCCGAGACCGGCGAGCAGTCCGGCCGCCAGGCCCTGCAGTCCTCGTCCCACGAGCATCACGACCATCGTGGGCGACGCCGCGGCCACGACGGTTCCCGCGGCGAATCCGAGGAATCCCGCCGAGTACGACGCCCGTGCCCCGAATCTCGCCAACGAGCGACTGACGAGCATCGACGAGATCACCGATGCGACGAGGAACACCGTCATCGTCCACGAGTAGAGCTCCTCGCCGCCGATGTCCGACACCGCGTTCGGCAGCAGACTCGTCGTCAGATAGACGTTGGTCGCGTACAGCGCCACGCCGCCGGCCATCACGATCACCGATGCGCGATGCTCGCGGCCCAGCAGCTCACCCCAAGAACTCATATTCTAAAGAATATTGGAATAGGTCGATGGGGTCTAATCGGCCGTCGAAGTACCGGTCGGGGCGACCGAGGATTCGGCAGGGACCTACGTCGTCACCGTGAATCACCATCTGGACATCAGACCCGAGGCGTGCCTCAGCCTTCTTCAGGCGAGGCACGCGAGCGACCACCGGGAGCCCAACATTATCGAACACATAGTCTAGGTCATTGTGATATGAAACATAGTGAACTAGAATGGTAGCAACGATAGAACCAGACAGTCGGCGAAGGAGGTGGACAACATGTCGGACATCGAGCTCCCCGACAATCCTCTCGAACTCGCTCAACTGCGCGATCAGGTCACGCAGAAACTCGCCGCGGCGTCCCTGGCCGGGCTGTCCGACCGGGAACTGCTCGCCGCCTCCGACGTCAATGAGCGGTCCAACCGTCGCGGTGTCGGTGTGGATGCCCGGCTGTTCGCCGAGATCTCCCAGCGCGGTGCGTACCGTCTTGCCGGGTCACAGATGCCCGGCAAGTACCTCGAAGGTCAACTCCGGCTGTCGGCGCGGGCCCGCAAACAGCGCACCGACGCCGCATTGAGCCTGAGCTCGCTGGTCGCCTTCTCCGGCGAACCACTCGACCCGACACTCCCGGCCACCGCGGACGCCGTCTCCGACGGTGACCTGTCCCTCGACCATGTTGCGGAGATCGTCGACGTTATGGACGCGATCCCGGCGGCGGTTCCCGCCGAGGTGAAGGCCCGCGCCGAAGCAGAGTTGGCCGGGGTGGCGCGGACGCTGACTCCCGAACAGACCCGGACCGCTGGCAAGCGGATTCTCGCTCACCTCGATCCCGACGGGGAGTTGACCGACGACACCGACCGAGCCCGCACCCGCGGAGTCACCCTCGCCCCGCAGGATCGGCGACTCATGTCGGCGATCAGCGCGAAGCTGACCCCGGCGGCCCGCGCCAAGCTTGAGGCACTGCTCGTATTGTGGGCGGCACCGGGGATGAACAATCCCGACGACGAGCAGTCCCCGTCCGGATCATCGGCCAATGTCGACCCCGACGCCCTCTCTGCGGCCGCCGAACGGGACACTCGTTCGCAGTCGCAGCGCAATCACGATGCGCTGGAGGCGATGTGGACGTTCCTCATCGCCAACGGCGGCCTCGGCGAAGGCACCTCACTGTCGTCACAACTCGTGGTGACCGCATCGCTGGACGACCTCGAAGCTCGTACCGGTGTCGCGACCACCGCCACCGGCACGCGTCTACCGGTCAAGGATCTCGTCGAGATCGCCGGCGATGCGACGCCGTGGTTGGAAGTGTTCGCCAACGCCTCAGCACAGATTCTCTATCTCGGCCGCGGCAAGCGCCTCGCCTCCAGGGCCCAACGGCTCGCACTGTTCGGTCGTGACCGCGGCTGCACCGCGCCCGGATGCACTGTCCCGTGGTCGCGGACCCAGGCCCATCACATGCCGGACTGGCAAGACGGCGGTCCGACCGATGTGGACCACCTCGGCGGGGCGTGCGGCGGCCACAACAGGTCGGTCTCGACCACACCCGGTGGATGGGAGACCACCATCCTGCAGACCGGGCCCTTCACAGGCCGGGTCGGATGGCGGCCCACCGGCTCGAACGAGCCGTGGAAGGTCAACCACGCGTTGCAGCCGGAGAAGATCCTCCCCACGTACGGCGATCGGGTCACCGAGTCCGGATCGGCCGTCGAAAAGTGGCTGTCCTGCCGGATTCCGGCCCCGCCACCGGGTCCGCCCGTCCCGCCGGGGACGGACGTGGTGCGGTACCCCGCCTGACAAGGTCAGGCGGGGACACCGTCGTGCGCTCACTCCGCCCGTCGTACTGTCCGGCGTCTCAACCCTTCGGTTCGGACAGAACGACACTCCACTCGACGAGCAGGGCGGGAGCGTCGGGCACGCATCGTCAGTCCAGGTCGTCGTGCCGGACGAGTTGACGAGCGGCCTCGGCGACCGATCCCGACAGCGACGGATAGACGGAGAACGTGTTCGCGACCTCGGACACCTGCAGCTTGTTCTCGACGGCGAGCGCGATCGGCAGGATCAGTTCCGACGCGTTCGGCGCGACGACGACTCCGCCGATGACGACGCCGGTCGCCGGTCGGCAGAAGATCTTGATGAAACCGCGGCGCAGGCCGCTCATCTTGGCGCGCGGGTTGGTCTTGAGCGGGAGCATCACGGTGCGCGCCGGGTACTCGCCCGCGTCGATCGCCTTCTGCGAGACGCCGACGTTGGCGATCTCGGGGCGGGTGAAGATCGCCGAGGCCACCGTCTTCAGCCGCAGCGGGCTGACGCCTTCGCCGAGCGAGTGGTACATCGCGATTCGCCCCTGCATGGCCGCGACGGACGCGAGCGGAAGCAGGCCGGTGCAGTCGCCCGCGGCGTAGACGCCGGGGACCGAGGTCCGCGACACGCGGTCCACCGTGATGTACCCACCCCGGTCGACGGCCACTCCCGCGTCGTCGAGGCCGAGGCCCTCGGTGTTGGGGACCGATCCGACCGTCATCAGGACGTGCGAGCCGACGACCTTCGTGCCGTCGGCGAGGTGGACGGTCGCCGTCGTCTCATCGGAGGTCACCTCGTCGGCGCGCGCATGCTTGATGAGGGTGACGCCGCGCTCGGAGAACGCGTCTTCAAGCACCAGTGCCGCGTCCTCGTCCTCGTGCGGCAGGACACGATCGCGGCTGGACACGAGCGTCACCTTGACGCCGAGTTCGGTGTAGGCGTGGGCGAACTCCGCGCCGGTCACGCCCGATCCGACGATGATCAGATGCTCGGGCAGCTCGGTGAGGTCGTACAGCTGACGCCAGTTCAGGATCCGGACCCCGTCCGGGACCGCGGAGGCGAGCACACGCGGCGACGCTCCGGTCGCGATCAGGACGACGTCGGCCTCGAACTCCTGCTCCGCACCGTCCGGCAGGGTGGCGACGACGGTGTGTGCTCCGACGCCGGACCGCGTGGCGGCGAGCCGCGCCCGGCCGGACACGATCTTCACGCCCTCGCTCGTGAGGCGGGCGCGAATGTCGGCGGACTGGGCGAACGCGAGGTCCTTCACACGCTGGTGAATGCGGGGAAGGTCGATCTGGGACGCGTCGACCTGCACGTGGACGCCGAGGTCGCGCGCGCGTCGGACGTCCGTGCGGATGCCGGTGGACGCGATGAACGTCTTCGACGGGACGCAGTCCCACAGGACGCACGCGCCGCCGGGGCCGTCCGAATCGATCATCGTGATGTCGGCGCCGTACGCCGCGCCCGCGAGGGCCGCCTCGTACCCCGCCGGACCCGATCCGATGATGACGATTCTGGACACAGTTGCACACTCCTGGACATGTGAGACGGATTGACCACTCAAACTTAGCCGGGTCACGGTTCCGCCGCATCGCGGAACCGAATAGGCTGACCGCGTGCCCATCTACGCCGCGTACGCCTCGAACATGGATCCTGCGCAGATGTTGCAGCGCGCGCCGCACTCCCCCATGCACTCCACCGGGTGGCTGTGCGGTTGGCGGCTCACATTCGCAGGCGACGACATCGGCTGGGAGGGCTCGCTGGCGACCGTCACTGAGGACCGCGACGACGTCGACGCCCGCGTCTTCGTCGTCCTCTACGACGTCCCCGACGAGGACGAACGCAACCTCGACCAGTGGGAGGGCACCGAACTCGGGGTCCACCGCAAGATCCGCGCACGCGTGGACACCGCGGACGGCGCCGTGCTGGCCTGGTTGTACGTCATCGACGGATACGAAGGCGGTCTGCCCTCGGCCCGCTACCTCGGGGTGATGGCCGACGCGGCCGAAGTCGCGGGCGCGCCGGCCGACTACGTCCAACGGCTCCGCCTCCACGAGGCCCGCAACGTGGGTCCCGGCCCCGCGGCGCCGCTCGACGACGACTGACGGGCGGACGTTCAGGACCCGAGGACGGCTCCGGCGAGGGTCGCGATACCGACGGAGAGGGCTCGCTCGTCGATGTCGAAGTTCGGCTGATGCAGATCGCACATCGGTCCGGAGCCGCTCCACACGCCGAGGCGGGCCATCGCGCCGGGAACCTTCTCCAGGTACCACGCGAAGTCCTCGCCGCCGGGCGACTGCGGGGTGTCGACGTCGGCGTCCGGTCCGATGGCGTCCACCGCGTGCCGCAGGATCTGCACGCTGTCCGCGTCGTTGACGACGGGCGGCACCCCGCGGAAGTAGGTGATGTCGCATGCCACTCCGAGCGGCGCGGCGATCTCGCCGATCACGCTCCGCACCAGCGGCTCCAACAACTGCCACGTCTCGTGATCGCCGGTGCGGACGGTGCCGCGCATGCGGCCCTCCTGCGGGATCGCGTTCGGCGCGTTCCCCGAATGCACCGAACCCCACGCCATGACGGTGCCCGACCGCGGGTCGACGCGCCGTGACAGGATGCCGGGCAGACCGGTGATGATGGCGCCCATCGCGTAGACCAGGTCGCTCGTCAGGTGCGGGCGGGAACTGTGACCGCCCGGCCCGTGCAGGTGGACCTCGACGCGATCGGCCGCCGACGTGAGCGGTCCGGTCCGCAGGCCGACGGTTCCGACCTGCAGGTGCGGGTCGCAGTGCAGGGCGAAGATCCGGCTGAGGCCGTCGGTGACACCCGCGTCGATCGCGTCCAGCGCGCCGCCCGGCATCACCTCCTCCGCCGCCTGGAACAGCAGCCGCACGCCGACCTTCAGGTCGCCCGCCTTGTCGATCTCATCGAGCAGCAGTCCGACGCCGAGCAGGATCGCGGCGTGCGCGTCGTGACCGCACGAATGGGAGACGCCCTCGTTGCGCGACGCGAACGGCAGCCCGGTCTGCTCGGGGACGGGCAGCCCGTCCAGGTCGGCGCGCAGCCCGATCCGCGGGGCGTCGGACGGCCCGAGATCACAGACCACGCCCGTGCCCTTGGGAAGCACCGTCGGGTGCAGTCCGGCGTCCGAGAGGATGCGGACCACGGTCGCGGTCGTCTTCGTCTCGGCCATCGACAACTCCGGCGACGCATGGATCTCGCGGCGCCAGGCGATCACCCGATCGGCGTTGGCGGCGAGCCACTGCTCGATGACGGGAAGCATTACAGGAGAGTCCCCGGGGTCGGGGTCGCGAGATCCTCGAGCAGCGGAAGACGCAGGCCGCGCTTGATGACGCCCTGGTTGTCGCCGACCAGCGCCGAACGGGTGCGAGCGACCTCGCGGGCGCGTTCGAGCAGGGCGTCGGCGGCGACGGCCTCGTCGACGATGCCCGCGGCTACCGCGTCGTCGCCGCCGTATCGGCGGCTCGTCAGCATCGCCTCGGTCGCGGAGGCGTCCGGAACGCGAGTGCGCACCAGCGACGCCATGCCACGCGTGAACGGCATGTTGAGCGCAGCCTCGGGCAGCGACCAGAAGCCGCGGTCGTTGCGCATGATCCGGTGATCGGCGCACAGCGCGAGCATCGCGCCCGCACCGAACGCGTGGCCGTTGATCGCCACGATCACGG
The DNA here is from genome assembly GCF_009932475.1 of Gordonia spumicola. GTDB lineage: Bacteria > Actinomycetota > Actinomycetes > Mycobacteriales > Mycobacteriaceae > Gordonia > Gordonia spumicola. The sequence continues at coordinate 173,636 of NZ_BJOV01000005.1, read as the reverse complement.
GCGCGGGCACGGTCAGCACCTTCGCGTACAGCGCGTGCACGGTGTCCAGGTACGCGGGCAGCTCGCCCGCATTGGCGAAGACGTAGTCGGTGTCGAGGCCGTTCGTGAAGAACTTGCCGGTAGCCGAGATGATCAGCGGCTTGCTCGCGGCGATCGCCTCGTCGATGAGCGCGGTCACTGCGGACATCCAGTCGACGCCGAACCGATTCTCGGGGTTCGCCTCGTCCAGTTCGACGCCCTCGGCGCCCAGGTAGAGCTCGGCTGCGTCGTCGGTCACGTTCAAGTACGGCATAGCTGAAAACCATATCTTAGGGTTGGATCATGGATCCGACCCTCGACCCCGATGCCGCCGCGATCGCCGCGGCGGCCGCCATCGCAGCCGAGACCGGCTCGCCCCGACACGATGTGGCCGTCGTCCTCGGCTCGGGTTGGGCTCCGGCCGCCGCCGCGATCGGGACGGCCGCCGCCGAGGTCGCGACCACCGTGCTCCCCGGGTTCGCGGCGCCGTCGGCGCAGGGCCATGCGGGCACCGTGCGGTCGGTCCGGGTCGGCGACGCTCGAGTCCTCGTGTTCCTCGGCCGCGTCCACGCCTACGAGGGTCACGACCTGGCCCACGTGGTCCACCCGATCCGGACCGCCGCGGCGGCGGGAGCGCACACCGTCGTCCTCACCAACGCCGCGGGCGGCATCGCGCCCGGTCTGCGCGTCGGGCAGCCCGTCCTCATCGCCGACCAGATCAACCTCACCGGCCGCTCACCGCTGTGTGGCGCGCAGTTCGTGAACATGGTCGACGCGTACCGACCGTCATTGCGCGACGCCGCGCGACGCGTGGACCCCGACCTCGCCGACGGCGTGTACGCGGGACTCCCCGGCCCCCAGTACGAGACGCCTGCCGAGATCCGGATGCTCGCGACTTTGGGCGCCGACCTGGTCGGGATGTCGACCGTTCACGAGACGATCGCCGCCAGGGCCGCAGGCCTCGACGTCCTCGGCCTGTCGCTGGTGACGAATCTGGCGGCCGGTATCACCGGTGACGCCCTCGACCACGCCGAGGTGCTGGCCGTCGGCCGGGAGTCGGCGACCCGCATGGGCGGCCTGCTCCGCGACGTGATCTCCGAGATCGCCTGATGCTGTCGTTCGGCACCGCCGGACTCCGCGGGCCCGTCCGGGACGGGCCCGACGGGATGAACGTCGAGAACGTCACCCGCGCGACGGCTGGCCTCGCCGCCTGGCTCACCGCGCGCGGCCACGCCGGACGGACCGTCGTCGTCGGACGAGACGCCCGCCACGGGTCGGACCGCTTCGCGGCCGCCACCCGTGACGTGTTCGCCGCCGCCGGGTTCGACGTCGTCGCGCTGCCCGATCCGGGACCGACTCCCCTGGTCGCGTTCGCGTGCCGCGCTCTCGACGCCGCTGCGGGCGTCATGATCACCGCGTCGCACAACCCGGCCGCCGACAACGGCTACAAGGTGTATCTGGACGGCGGCGCGCAGCTCGTCGAGCCTGCCGACCGGGAGATCGAGGCGGCCATCGCCGCGGTCGACCCGTCGACGGTGCGCCGCACGCCGTGTGCGCCCGACGAACGCGCACGCGGCGTCCGAGCGGACTACCTGGCACGTCTGGCCGATCGATTCCCGCCGGTCGCGGCGCCCTCGGTGCGGATCGCGCTCACCGCGATGCACGGCGTCGGCGGTCGGCTCGCCGTCGACGCGCTCGCGCGCGCCGGATTCCCGGACGTGCATCCCGTCGCCGAGCAGTTCGCACCCGACCCCGACTTCCCGACGGTGGCGTTCCCGAACCCGGAGGAGCCCGGGGCCACCGACCTGCTGCTCGACCACGCGCGACGCGTCGACGCCGACCTGGCGATCGCCCTGGATCCCGACGCCGACCGCTGCGCCGTCGGCGTCCGGGTCGGCGACGCGTGGCGCATGCTGACCGGCGACGAGACCGGTGCGCTGCTCGGCGACGCGATCCTCGACGCCGCCGCGCCCGACGCCGTGGTCGCCAGTTCCATCGTGTCGGGGACGCTGATGGACTCGATCGCCCGCGCCCGCGGGTTCGACGCCCGCCGCACGCTCACCGGGTTCAAGTGGCTGGTCCGGGCGGGCGAACCGCTCGTCTACGCCTACGAGGAGGCGCTCGGGCACTGCGTCGACCCGGCCGCGGTCCGCGACAAGGACGGGGTGAGCGCCGCGATCGCGGCCGCCCGGATCGCGCAGTCGTGGCGCGGACGCGGCGGGCTCGGCGCCGCGCTCGACGCGCTGATGGCCCGGTACGGCGTTCACATGACGGCGGGGCGATCGGTCCGCTTCGACAGTCCCGCCGACGGCGACGCCCTCACCCGCGCCCTGCGACACCGTCCGCCGACGACGATCGCGGGCTTCGCCATCACGGTGAACGACTACCTGACTCGCGGCGACCGACTCCGGACCGATGCGATCGAACTGTCCGGAACCGATGGGGACGGCCGAACGCTGCGGGTGATCGCCCGTCCGAGCGGAACCGAGCCGAAGATGAAGTTCTACGGCCAGATGACCCGCCCGGCGGGGCCCGATACCGTGGAAAGCGTCCGGGCGCGCATGGAGACCCAGCTGCAGCGGGCGATCGACGACGTGCTCGACGCGGCACGGGCAGAGGAGCCGAACCGATGACGTACCCGAACCAACCCAGCTATCCGACGATGCCGCCGGGCACGCCGGGTCCGCCGCGCTCGCAGTGGACGTCGCCCGCGGTGATGCTCGCCGTCATCGCGGGCCTGCTGGTGCTCATCGGCGGCGTCATCGCCGCGTTCTACTTCGCGGGCGGCCATTCGTCGAAGGACCAGGCGACGCCTCCCGAATCGTCCATCCAACAGCCGGTGCCGCCCGACTCCGGCACCCCGCAGCCTCCGGTCACCGTCACGTCGGTGGTGTCCCCGTCCTCCACGCAGCCGTCGCGGCCCGCATCCACACCGACGGTGTCGGGCGCCGACCGGCAGGGGTTCATCGGCATCTCCGGGGCCCGCTGCAACGCCGACGACGACGCGGTGTTCGTCGGCTACACCTCGCGCTCGCACATCGTGGTGTGCCAGGTCGGGTCCGACACGTCGCGCCTGTACTACAAGGGCTGGTCCGGGGCGGGCGGCATCACGATCGACTACCCGAGCCGCGCGGGCGACACGTTCACCGCGGTCAACGGCAGCACCCAGTACGTGGTGTCGCCGTCGCAGTTGACGATCTACCTTCCCGACCGCGGACCGCAGCAGGAGTCGATGATCAGCGCCTGGGTGGACTGACCGCGGAGTCAACGCTGCGCGGACCGGCGGACGCGCCATGCCGCCGCCGTGGCGGCGGCCATCACCGCGCACACGGGCCACAGCGCGGCGACCGACCAGGCCACGTACGCCCACGCCCCGAGCAGCGAGCCCGCGGCCAGTGCGGCCCACATCCCGAGGTATCGGACCCACTGCCATCTCGGGCCACCGAGCAAGGCGGCGCCCAATTGCTGCGCGGCCTTCACGAGCGTCCCGGTCATGTACGTGAGACCTATCGACACCTCACCGTCCCGCAGGAACGTCGCGTTCATGACGCCCATGGCCACGGCGACGCCCAGGACCGGCGGGACCGCCGCATCCGACGCCACCAGCGCCGCGGTCGCCGACAGCGCGACGATGCCGGTCGCCGTCGCGAGGACGGTGACGCGGCCGTCACCCATCCGCGAGACGACCGCACCGACGACCGCGCCTGCGAAGAACAGGCCGATGAGCCCGAACGCCCGACCGGCGTCCGACCATTGCAGGCCGACCACCTCGGCGGACATTCGGGTCGTGTTGCCGCTCATGAACGAGATGAAGTACCCGCCCAAATGCAGGAACCCGACCGCGTCGAGCGCGCCGGCCACCGCGGCGAGCACGAGCGCGAGAACCACCTCACGGCGGCGGGCGGACTGCACCGGATCAGCGGGGCCCGAACTGGCGGTCGCCCGCGTCGCCGAGGCCCGGCACGATGAACGCGTCCTCATTCAGGTGCTCGTCGACCGCGCCGATCACGAGCCGCAGTCGGTGTGTCGACGCGCGCAGGGCGGCCACTCCTTCCGGCGCACCGACGACGCAGACGGCCGTCAAGTCGGTCGCTCCGCGTTCGGCGAGCAGGTCGAGCGTGTGGATGAGCGAACCGCCGGTCGCGAGCATCGGATCGAGGACGTACACGGGCTGACCCGTCAGGTCCGCGGGCAGCGATGCGAGGTATTCGACGGGTCGCGCCGTCTCCTCATCGCGTCCCACTCCGACGAACCCGATCCGGGAGTCCGGCAGCACGGACAGCGCCGACTCGAGCATGCCGAGCCCCGCGCGGAGCACCGGGACGAACAGCGGCGGAGTCGTCACCTTCACGCCGGGGGCCACCGCGACCGGCGTCTGCACGTCCACGTCGTCGACGGGAACGTCCGCGAACGCCTCGTAGACGAGCATCTGCGACAGGCGAGCGAGTGCACTGCGGAACGCGGTGTTGTCGGTGGCCTGATCCCGGAGGATCGACAGCCACGCACGGGTCAGCGGATGGTCGACGACGCGCACCTGCACGCCGTCGTCTGAGGCCGAAGTCATGGGCAGATCTTAAGACATGTCGACGCTCATCTCGGCCGGTAGAAGCCTTCGAACGTCTGATCGGCGTTGGTCGTCCGCAGCGGTGTGATGCCGACCGGGTCGCCGCCGGTCTCGACGAACTGGTCGTTGCCGATGTACATCGCGACGTGGCCGGACCAGACCGCGAGATCGCCCGGCATGAGGTCGGACTGCGCGACGGCATCGCCCGCGAGGTCCTGATCCTGTGCCAGCCGCGGCAGTTCCAGGCCGGCCTGCCGGTACGCCCATTGGGTGAATCCGCTGCAGTCGAAGCCGTCCGTGGTGGTGCCGCCCCATACGTACGGCGTGCCGCGGACGCTGAGCGCCGCACGCACCGCTGTCGCCGCGCGTTCGTTCGGCGCCTGCACCACGGTGCCGTCGGGCAGGATCACCTGCGTTCCGGTTCCGCCTGCCGTGCCCGTCGTGGTGGTCCTGCCGGTCGTGTCCGACGACGCCCGATGGCGTTCGAGCGCGGCGGTGTCGCTCTCCAACTCCGACTGCGCCCGGGCCACGACTGCCACTCCCCGACCGATGTGGTCGAGTGCGACGGGGATCAGGACGGCGAGTCCGGCAGGCGTCGTGACGGATCCGGCCGCGGCGACCGCCGACACGAACGACTCCACCAACCTGTTCAACTCGGTGTTCGCCGTCTTGACGTGCGAGGCCGCCGTGGCGATGACCTGCGCGACCTCCGTCCCCGACGACCCGAGCGCCGTGTCCGCGTCGGCCAGCGACGTCGCCGCGGCGACCGCGGCGTCCCCGCCCTTCCCCCGCCATCCGGCCGTGGACGCGGCGACCGTCGTCATCGATTCGTCGGCCGCGGAGCCGAGCCTGGTCGACGCGCCGGTGAGTCCGGCGGTGGCCCCCGCGGGCAGGTCGCCGGTGCCGAGGGTTGCGATGAGCACCTTGAGCGGGGCGATCAAGACGTCGGCGCTCATGCCGTCATCCCCGCCGCCGACGTCGCATCGCAGCACGTGTACGCGCAGCACGCCGCCTTCGTCGTCGTCGACGCCGTCCGGTGTGCCTGCTCCGCCGCGGCGAGCGTCGTCGAACGCTGCTGCCGGACGTCGGCGAGGGCGGCGAGGAATCCCGCGCCGATCAACCCGAACACCGGCGTGAGCGAGCTCGTGTCCAGGCCTTCGGCGCTCGCCTGCTCACCGACCCGGTCGGCCGCACGGTCCTGCGCGTCGGCCGCCGTGCGTACTGATGTCTGATCAACTGTGACTGCCTTCATACTCAGTCAGACGCACGGAACCGGAATCCGGTTCCACCGCGCGCGGCGTGTCGCGTCAACCGAATGTGAACGTGAACCAGGAGACCCCTGGCGAGACGTCGAAGGTGAGGAGTCGGCTTCGCTGACCGCCGTCCGTCAGGCGATAGAGGCGCGGGACACCGCCGACGTCGATCACTCGATCTCCTCGCCCACTCTGGTGCACCACGACCCGGCCGGTACCGCCGAGCACTGCGTTCACATCGTCCGCGGTGGCGGCCAGCCGGATCCGGGCATCGGCCCGGGCCGTGACCGATTCGTCCGAGACGTCGAAACGACCCGACAGTCCGTAGGTGTCGTCGGGCTGCCGCGCGGCGAACACGAAGTCGTGCGACCCGTCGATGAGCTCCGGCGATCCCGCATAGACCCCGCTCGAGCGGGTCGACGACAGGTGCATCTCCGGCGACACCGCACCGCTCGATCCGGTGGTGTCGGTCGTGTCGACGGGTGCGGGCAGCACCACCCCGGGCGACGCCGCACGCAGCAGGTCCCTGATGCCGTTCTCGACCTCGCGGTAGCGCCCCTCCCCGAAGTTCGCGGCACGGATCCGACCCGTCGCGTCGATCACGTACTTGGCCGGCCAGTAGCGGTTTCCGTAGGCCTGCCAGATCGCGAAGTCGTTGTCCTGGACGACCGGGTAGTCGATGTGCTCGGACTCGATGGCCGACGCCACATTGCCGGAGTCCTTCTCGAACGCGAACTCCGGGGTGTGCACGCCGACCACGACCAATCCGGCGCTCCGATACGCGTCGTACCACTGCCTGACGTGCGGGCCGTCGCGCAGACAGTTGATGCACGAGTAGGTCCAGAAATCGACGAGAACGACCTTCCCGCGCAGGTCTGCGGCGGACAGCGGCCGTCCGTCCGCGGTGTTGAACCATCGTCCGCCGCCGTCGAATCCGGGAGCCGCGCCGCAGTCGGCGAGACCGTCGGCCTCCCCGCGGCACGCCGCGTCGCCGGAGTTCGAGCGGCCGAGCGCATCGTTCACCGCATCGGAGTCGGAGAGCGCGCGATCGGCCGCCGCCGTGTAACTCGGGAGGGCCGCCTGCAGGCGTGCGGGCGCGTCCACCACCAGCGCCGCGGCCAAGCCGATGAGCACCATTCCGCCGACGATTCGGAATGTCCGCTGACGGCTGCGGTACGCCGCGAGCCTCCTCGACAGCGAGGCCCCGGCAGCGGCGAACACCGCGAGCGGAAGCGCCGCGCCGATCGCGAACGACACCGTCAACACCACTGTGCGCCAGCCGATCTGACCGGTGGCGCCCGCCACGGAGATCGCGGCCAGGACGGGGCCGGCACACGGCACGTACAGCGTGCCGAGCCCGATGCCCAGCAGATACGGCGCGAATCGTCCACCGCGGCCCGCCGAGGTGAACGCGGGCATCCGCGCGAACGGCCGCTCCAACAGGTGCGACACCTGCGGCACGATCAACCCGACGCCGATCAGGAGCAGCAGGACGATGCCCGTCCACCGCAGCACCGAATCCGGCAGCCCGAGTGCGCTGAGGATCAGCGTCCCGAGCAGCGAGATGACGCTGAAACTGGTGACGATCCCGGCGATGATCGCGGGCGTCCGCCATCGATTCGGGGGTTCGGCGGCATCGTCTGACATCGTGGGCCCGGATCCGCCCGTCACGAATACGATCGGCAGCATCGGCAGCACACACGGCGACACTCCCGTCACCAGTCCCCCCGCCAACCCGACCAGAATCACCGTCAACACGGCACTCTCCTCACTGACCGCGCCGCAGTCGGACGCTCGTCATCAGTGATTCGTCACCGCGCCCCGCAGGGATCGGTCGTCATCGCATCGGGATCGTCACGACCATCGGCGACGACGGCTGACGAGATCCCGCCATCGGTTCCACCGACAGCCCGATGTCGCCGGGCCGGTCCATGTCGGCCATCACCACCGACGTGTCTCCGGCGCCACTGGGGACGACGCCCGCGCTCTTGCGTCGGCCGCCCACCGTGATCCACACCTGATAGCCCATCGCGGGCTCGGTCGCGGGCAGATCGGCGACGGTCACGACGGTCGCGCGCATCGACGGCGCGTACATCGCGGCGACGGTGCCGCCTCCGACCTGCCCGGTCGACTTCTCCATGTCGGGGGCCGCGACGACCTGGGCGATCGTGTCGTCGTGCACGATCGCGGGCGAGTCCGCGCCACGATTCGACGACCACACCGCGGCCCCCACTCCTCCTGCGACGACAACGAGACCGACCGCCGCGGCGACCATCAGCCGTGCGGCGCGCCGATCCCGCGTGGACGTCGACGCGTGTGTCGCGGCCAGCACCGCCGCCCGTAGGCGCTCGGGCACCGGCTCGACGTCCGTCGACAGCATCGACGCTGCTTCGCGCAGTCCGTCGAGCTCGGCGCGGCAGCTCCGGCAGTCGTCGAGGTGACGGAGCAGCCGTCGGCGTTCCACGTCGTCGACGGCGTCGACGGCCAGGGCGCTCAACGCGTCGAGCGGATGTTCGTCGGTGGTCATCACAGGCCTCCCATGCAGGTCCGGAGTCGTTGCAGGCCGTCGCGGATACGAGTCTTGACAGTCGCCGGGTTCACGGCGAGGACTGTCGCGACCTCGGCGTACGTCCGACCACCGAAATAGGCGAGGTCGATCGCTTCGCGCTGCCGTCCGGTGAGTCCGTCGAGACAGCGACGGACGCGGCGCGTCTCGTCGCGGTCGACCGCGGTCTCGCTGACCGTGTCGTGTCCGGACGGGCGTGCGGCTTCGTACGCGACGTCTCTGCGGTTCGCGGCAGCGTCGTGCCGCACGGTGTCCACGGCGCGCCGATGGACGAGAGTCGTGACCCACGCTGTCGCCGATCCGCGGCTTCTGTCGAACGACGCCGCATCGCGCCACACCTGCAGCCACGCGTCCTGCACCACCTCTTCGGCCAACGACGCGCTGGCGACCACTCTCCGCGCCAACGCGAGATTGCGCGGCGCGAGCGCGTCGAAGAGGGTCGCGTACGCGTCGCGGTCGCCTGTCGCCACCGCCTCGAGCAGTTCATCGGCCTGAACTTCCACAGTTCTCACACTCTCGATTCGTCGCGGATCCGCCCGGGGATTGGTCGTGAATCGGAACCAATCCTTCGCCGCGACTGCGGCGAATCCGTGGATGAGGGGCGCGATCGGCGCGTCCACACACCGAAAGGCCCGACATGTCGACCACCAGCTCGATCTCTCGCCGCACCGTCGCCGGAGCAGTTCTCGCCGGAGCCGTCGCCCTCGCCCTGCTCACCGCCTGCGGGAACGACTCCTCGTCCGACGAGAACCCGACGAGCGAGATGGCACCGCCGATGTCGTCCACGATGACGGCGCCGTCGTCCTCCACGATGGCGCCGCCCATGTCGTCGGCTCCGACGATGTCGCCCGAGATGACCGCACCTGCGATGACTCCGCAGGTCACAAGCCCCACAATGGAGCCTGGCATGACGATGGACCACTGATCGGCCACGTCGTCGTCACCCGTGGGAGAGTCCGTTTCGGGCCACTGACCAGGGTGCGTGCAGCGGGATCGACAGAACATGACTACGCTCTGTGATCATGGCCGGAGACATCGTCCCCATCGAACTCGGACTCACCGAAGGCAACCTGTTCACCCTGTGGGCCCCGCGCTGGCGCGAGGGCGACGACGAGTGGGAGGCGTTCCTCGGTCTGGACGAGGACCTCTACGCGCTCGACACCGTCGCCGAGCTCGCCGCCTTCGTGCGCGGTGACGACGACAACGACCTCGCGGACCATCCCGCCTGGGAGACGATCAAGCAGCTCCAGGCCGACGAACTGGTCCCCGACGACCGTCACTCGTACGACCTCATCGGCGTGCCGGAGCTGGCCGCCGAGGATCCGCGCGCCGAGGTCGTCGCCGAACTCGAGGACGCGCTCGAGATCGTCCGCATCATCGGCGAGGTGTGTGAACTGTCGCCGATCACGAAGTTCTTCACCGGCAACCCCATCCTGGGCGCGGTGACCGTCGGCACCGACAACTTCGCCGGACGCGAAGGCGTCGACCTGTGGGTTCGCATCGGTCGCATCATCGCCAAGGGTTGGGACGACGTCATCGACGCCCTGGACGCCGTCGTGTCGCGGCCGAAGGTCGACGCCGACGCCGTCGAGGAGGCCGAAGAGGAGTTGGCTGCCGCCGCGTCCGCCGAGGACGAGGACGAGCCCGAGGACGACGACGCCATCGACGACGAGGCGGCCGAGGACGACGCCGACGAAGACGACGATGAGGAGGACGACCTCGTCGACGAGGACGACTTCTGGGCCAACGTCGGCATCGATCCGATCCGGATCTTCACCGACGACGGTGAGTACCTGACGCTGCGCTGCTACCTCGGCGACGACCCGCTGTTCCTCGGCGCGAAGGGCAAGATCTTCGGCTTCGGGTCTGAGCGGGCACTGACGCGTTTCCTCGCGGACAACAAAGATCACGACCTCGCGAAGCTGTCGACGTTCGCCGACGTCCGCAGCGCCGCCGAGACCGCGGAGATCGAATACCAGGTGCTGCCGGAGAACGTGTACTCCCTCGAGGGCATCGACGAGGACATCCTCGACGGGCCGCGACGGATCGACTCGCGCCAGCTCGACCTCGCCGTCGAACTGCTGACCGACGCCGCCGACTACGCGGGGATCGACACCGTCGGCGAAGAACTGGCGTCGACGACGCCGCTCGGCTGGTTCGTCGACTACGCGATCAACCCCGACCCGAAGCGTCTCGCGCCGTCCGGCCCGTTCGACAACGAGGCCGAGGTCTGGCGTGCCCTGGTGAACGACTTCCAGGACCGCCTCACCAAGCGCGGCTAAACCCGGGCTCCCGCGGCCGACCCGGCTCCCCGAGCGCAGTCGAGGGGCTAGATCAGGCCCGCGTAGCCGGGCTTGATCACGTCGTCGATGAGCGCGATGCGCTCGTCGAACGGCAGGAACGCCGACTTCATCGCGTTGACCGTGAAGCGCTGGAAGTCGGCCCAGCCGTACCCGAACTGCCTGTGCAGCAGCATGAACTCGCGGCTCATCGTGGTGTCGCTCATCAGCCGGTTGTCGGTGTTGACGGTCACGCGGAAGCGGAGCCTGGCGAGGATGTCGAACGGATGCTCGGCGAGCGACGAGACGGCCCCGGTCTGCACGTTGCTGCTCGGGCACAGTTCCAGCGGGATCCGCTTGTCGCGGACGTAGGCCGCGACGAGACCGAGGTCGGCTCCCGCCTCGGTGAGCGTCACGTCGTCCATCACTCGCACCCCGTGACCGAGCCTTTCGGCCCCGCAGAAGGCGATCGCCTCATGGATCGACGGCAGTCCGAACGCCTCGCCGGCGTGAATGGTGAAATGCGCGCACTCACCGCGCAGGTAGTCGAACGCGGCGAGGTGACGGCTCGGCGGGAAGCCCGCTTCGGCGCCCGCGATGTCGAAGCCGACGACGCCGCGGTCCCGGTACGTGACGACGAGGTCGGCGATCTCCCGTGACCTGGCAGCGTGTCGCATCGCGGTGACGAGGCAGCGGACGACGATCGGTCGGTCTCGCGAGCCTTCCGCGAAGCCCGCGAGCACGGCGTCCATCACCTCGTCGAGGGTCAGACCGCGCTCGGTGTGCAGTTCGGGGGCGAACCGGACCTCGGCGTACACGACGCCATCCGCCGCGAGGTCTTCGACGCACTCGCGCGCCACTCGACGCAGCGCCGACGTCGTCTGCATGACGCCGACGGTGTGCGCGAACGTCTCCAGGTACGTCTCGAGCGATCCGCTGTTCGCCGCCGTCGCGAACCAGGTCGCGAGGGTGTCGGCGTCGTCGGCGGGCAGGGCGTCGTAGCCGGTCTCTCGGGCCAGATCGAGCACCGTCGAGGGCCGGAGTCCCCCGTCGAGGTGATCGTGCAGGAGAACTTTCGGGACCCGGCGGCACTGTTCCTCGGTGATCATGCCTCGACCGTATCCGCGTTGCCCTGTCGGCGCTCGCCGGAGCGTAGTCAGCGGTTGAGGGGCGGATTGGTGTCGCCTCGTGACACCGATTCGCCCCCTAGCGTCAGAGCCCCGCAGCCAGGATGCGGTCCAGGACAAGCGGGCGGCGAGTGGGCTCGACGTCCCCGATCACCGCGGCCTCCGCGAGGGAGTCGAGTGCGGCGTCGAACCTGGACGCGTCGTCGGCGTGCAGCGTGAACAACGTCTGTCCCGCCCGTACTCGCTCACCGAGGCCCGCGTGCCACCGAACACCCGCGGCGGACGACACCGACTCCCCCGGACGTGAGCGACCCGCACCGAGGCGCCACGCGGCGTGACCGACGGCGAGCGCGTCCAACGATACGAGCACGCCGTCTCTCTCCGCACGCACCTCATGGACGTGCCGCGGAGTCGGGAGCGCGGCGTCCGGGTCACCGCCCTGAGCCGCGATCATCGTCCGCCACACGTCCATCGCCCGGCCGTTGCGCACGTTCTCGACGGGGTCCACGTCGCCGAGACCGCCCGCGTCGAGCATCTCGCGGGCCAAGGCGAGAGTCAGTTCGACGACGTCCGACGGCCCGCCGCCGGAGAGGACCTCGACGGCTTCGGCCACCTCGACCGCGTTCCCCGCGCTGCGACCGAGCGGCGTCGACATGTCGGTGAGCAGCGCGCGCGTGTCGACGCCTGCGTCCGTGCCGAGTTCGACCATCGTCGCGGCGAGGACGCGGGCGTCGTCCACGGCGGGCAGGAAGGCGCCCGACCCCACTTTGACGTCGAGCACCAGCGCCGCCGTGCCCTCGGCGATCTTCTTGCTCATGATGCTGCTGGCGAGCAGCGGGACGGCGGGGACGGTGCCTGTCACGTCGCGCAGCGCGTAGAGCTTGCGGTCGGCCGGGGCGAGGTCGGACGTCGCCGCGCAGATCACCGCGCCGACGTCGCGGAGCTGGGCCGTCATCTCGTCGATGGTCAGATCGGCTCGCCACCCGGGGATCGACTCGAGTTTGTCGAGGGTGCCACCGGTGTGGCCCAGTCCGCGACCCGACAGTTGCGGAACGGCGAGCCCGTATGACGCGACGAGCGGGGTGAGCGGCAGCGTGATCTTGTCGCCGACGCCGCCGGTGGAGTGCTTGTCGACGGTCGTCAGACCGTCGAGATCCAACCGGACCCCGGTGTCGATCATCGCCGCGGTCCAGTCGGCGATCTCGCGCCGCCCCATCCCGTTGAGCACGATCGCCATCAGCAGCGACGACATCTGTTCGGGTGCGACGTCGCCCGCCGTGTAGGCGGCGACGATCTCGCGGATCTGCGTCGTCGAGAGCTCTCCCCCGTCGCGTTTGGTCGCGATCACCGCGATCGGGTCCATCAGCGGTCCCGCACCGCGTCGAGGTGCGAGGGCCCGAACGCGTCGGGCAACAGGTCGCCGAGCGTGCGCGGTCCCGCCTCGGAGTCAACCAGCATCGAGGACGGGCCGAACTCCAGGAGCACCTGCCTGCACCGTCCGCACGGGGTCAACGGCGAGCCGTTCGCGTCGACGACGGCGACCGCGGCGAGCCCGGTTCCGGCCGCACCGAGAACACCCGTGGAAACGCCCACTGAGACCAATGCCACTTCGGCGCAGACTCCGAGCCCGTATGAGACATTCTCCACATTGGCAGAGGTGATGATCTGCCCGTCGACAGTGATAGCGGCCGCGCCGACCGGAAACCCGGAGTAGGGTGCATATGCCCTGGTCATCGCCGCCGCGGCGGCGCTTCGGAGAGTGTCGAAGTCGATCCGAGTCACAATTGTCACTTCCTGAACTCAGAGTAATAACAGGTAAGGCATACCTAATGTTATTACGGGAGGCTGATCACATTGTTCGGGCAATTCACGATAGGACTCAGCTTAGGTTTAAAGTCAGGTGCGATGGGTCCCGCCGCGACGTCCCGCGCCGCCGGAAGGTCCTGAGAAAATATCGACGACTCTGGAGGCGTAGATTCCGCGATGAGCACCCCCACCGAGGTCGCACCCGCACCGGTGCGCAAACGATCTCTCTACCGAGGTGACCCAGGAATGTGGTCGTGGGTGTTGCACCGCATCACCGGCGTGTCCATCTTCTTCTTCCTGTTCGTCCACGTCCTGGACACCGCCGTCATCCGCGTCGACGCCAACGCGTACACCGAGATCATCGAGACGTACAAGACTCCGATCATCGGCCTCATGGAGATCGGCCTCGTGTTCTGCGTGCTCTACCACGCGTTGAACGGCCTCCGGATCATCCTCGTCGACTTCTGGTCGAAGGGGCCGAAGTACCAGCGCCAGATGCTGTGGGCCATCCTCACCATCTTCGCGATCGTCTTCATCGCCGCTGCCGCGCGCATGCTGGCGATCCTGATCGATCACGCACTCTAGGACCGGGGAGAAGACACCATGAGCGAAGTCAAGACACTCGGCACCGACTACGACCGGCCCGCCAGCCTCGACAACCCGCGCAGCCCGCGGGCCCGCAAGGGCGGCAACTTCGAGAAGTACGCGTGGATGTTCATGCGCTTCTCGGGCCTGGCCCTCATCGTCCTCACGTTCGGCCACATGTTCATCATGCTGATGGTCGACAGCGGCGTGCACCGCATCGACGCGAGCTTCGTCGCCGACCGCTGGAAGGAGCCCTTCTGGCAGATCTGGGATCTGTCGATGCTGTGGCTGGCCCAGCTGCACGGCGCGAACGGAGTCCGCACCGTCATCGCCGACTACTCGCGCAAGGACAGCACCCGCTTCTGGCTGAACGCTCTGCTCGGCCTGTCGATGCTCCTCGTGCTGGTGCTCGGCACCTACGCGATCCTCACCTTCGGCAACGCCGGCTAAGGAGATTTGACTACACATGCAGGAACATCGCTATGACGTCGTCATCATCGGTGCAGGTGGCGCAGGCATGCGCGCGGCCATCGAAGCCGCGCCCCGCGCCCGCACCGCGGTGCTGACGAAGCTCTACCCGACTCGCAGCCACACCGGCGCCGCGCAGGGCGGCATGTGCGCCGCCCTCGCCAACGTCGAAGAGGACAACTGGGAGTGGCACACCTTCGACACGGTCAAGGGCGGCGACTACATCGTCGACCAGGACGCGGCCGAGATCATGGCGAAGGAAGCCATCGACGCCGTGCTCGACCTGGAGAAGATGGGCCTGCCGTTCAACCGCACGCCCGAAGGCAAGATCGACCAGCGTCGCTTCGGCGGTCACACCCGTGACCACGGCAAGGCCCCGGTCCGCCGCGCCTGCTACGCAGCCGACCGCACCGGCCACATGATCCTTCAGACGCTGTACCAGAACTGCGTCAAGCACGACGTGGAGTTCTTCAACGAGTTCTACGCGCTCGACATCAACATGACGACGGACGAGAACGGCGAGCCCATCGCCAACGGCGTCGTCGCCTACGAGCTGTCGACCGGCGAGATCCACGTCTTCCACGCGAAGTCGATCGTCTTCGCCACCGGCGGCTCGGGCCGCATGTACAAGACGACGTCGAACGCCCACACTCTCACCGGTGACGGCATGGGCATCGTCTTCCGCAAGGGCCTGCCGCTGGAGGACATGGAGTTCCACCAGTTCCATCCGACAGGCCTCGCCGGCCTGGGCATCCTGATCTCGGAGGCCGTCCGAGGCGAGGGCGGAATCCTCCGCAACGCCGACGGCGAGCGCTTCATGGAGCGCTACGCCCCCACCATCAAGGACCTCGCACCCCGCGACATCGTCGCCCGCTCGATGGTTCTCGAGGTGCTCGAAGGCCGCGGCGCAGGTCCGAACAAGGACTACGTGTACATCGACGTCCGCCACCTCGGCGAGGACGTTCTGAACGAGAAGCTCCCGGACATCACCGAGTTCTCGCGCACCTACCTCGGTGTCGACCCGGTCACCGAGCTGGTCCCCGTGTACCCGACGTGCCACTACGTCATGGGCGGCATCCCGACCAACGTCCGCGGCCAGGTGCTCAGCAACAACGAGCAGATCGTCCACGGCCTCTTCGCCGCGGGCGAGTGCGCGTGCGTCTCGGTCCACGGCGCGAACCGTCTCGGCACCAACTCGCTGCTCGACATCAACGTCTTCGGCCGTCGTGCGGGCATCGCGGCCGCCGAGTACGCCAACTCCGCCGAGTTCACCGAACTCGAGGAGAACCCGACCCAGATGGTCGACGAGTGGCTCGAGGGCCTGCTCTCCGAGCACGGCAACGAGCGCGTCGCCGACATCCGCACCGAGCTCCAGCAGCTCATGGACAACAACGCATCGGTGTTCCGCACCGAGGAGACGCTGACGACCGCCCTGAACGGCGTCCGCGAGCTCAAGGAGCGGTACGAGCACATCCGCGTCCATGACAAGGGACGTCGCTTCAACACCGACCTCCTCGAGGCCGTCGAGCTCGGGTTCCTGCTCGAGATGGCCGAGGTGACCGTCGCCGGTGCACTCAACCGCAAGGAGTCGCGCGGCGGACACGCCCGCGAGGACTACCCGAAGCGCGACGACGAGAACTACCTGGTCCACACGATGGCCTACAAGAAGGGCAAGGGTCTGCTCGCCGACATCGAGCTCGACTACAAGCCCGTCGTCCAGACCCGCTACGAGCCGATGGAGCGTAAGTACTGATGACTGCCACTTTGGAGAATCCGGCGACCAGCGAGCCCGCTCTGCCCCCGGTCCCCGCCGAGGCGACCATGGTCACGCTGAAGATCTACCGGTTCAACCCGGAGGACCCGGACGCCCAGGGCTTCGAGAGCTTCCGCGTCCCGGCCCTGCCGACCGACCGCCTGCTCAACCTGCTCCTCTACGTGAAGGGCTACCTGGACGGTTCGCTGACGTTCCGGCGCTCGTGCGCGCACGGCGTGTGCGGCAGCGACGCGATGCGCATCAACGGCGTCAACCGTCTGGCCTGCAAGCTCCTCATGAAGGATCTGCTGCCCAAGGACTCGTCGAAGGAGATCACCATCTCCATCGAGCCGATCAAGGGCCTTCCCGTGGAGAAGGACCTCGTCGTCAACATGGAGCCGTTCTTCGACGCGTACCGCGCCGTGAAGCCGTTCCTGATCACCTCCGGCAACGAGCCGACCGCGGAACGTCTGCAGAGCCAGGCCGACCGTGCCCGCTTCGACGACACCACCAAGTGCATCCTGTGTGCGTGCTGCACCACGAGCTGCCCGGTGTTCTGGAACGAGGGCTCGTACTTCGGCCCGGCCGCGATCGTGAACGCTCACCGCTTCATCTTCGACAGCCGCGACGAGGCCGCCGCCGAGCGTCTGGACATCCTGAACGACGTCGACGGTGTGTGGCGCTGCCGCACCACCTTCAACTGCACCGACGCATGCCCCCGCGGCATCCAGGTGACGCAGGCCATCCAGGAAGTCAAGCGCGCCCTGATGTTCTCCCGTTAGACCCTTCTCTGCAGCCGCGAGAGAGCCCCGACCGGTCCCGGTCGGGGCTCTCTCGTATCCGCGGCCACAGGTGTCGTCCGAACCGTCGCTTTCCCGACCGCGGGCGAGGCGTTTCGGTGTGACGCCGCGTACGCTCAAGCGGTCATGATCTCGCGTATCTCTCGCGTCGGCGCGGCCCTGGCCGTCGCCGCGGCCACCGTCCTCATCTCACCGGTCGCCGCGTCGCACGCCGAGCCCGCCATCGGGTACGGCACAGACACCGACGCCTGCCCGTTCCGGGTACACACGCCGAAGCCGATCGACGAATCGGAAGTGGTGCAGCCCGGGCACCCGACGCCCACTCCTCTACCCGTCCCGACTCCGGCGGCCGGCGGGGCGAGACTGGCGGCGTGCGGCGTCGTCTCCGACCCGAAGGCCGGGGCCACGCCGACGGATCTGACGAGTTCGGGGTGGCTCATCGCCGACCTCGACACCGGAGACGTGATCGCCGCGAAGGACCCGCACGGACGCTACCGTCCCGCGTCGACCATCAAGACGCTCCTGGCCCTCACCTCTCTCAAGGAACTCGATCTCGACACCGTGGTCACCGGCACCACCGACGACTACGGCATCGAGGGCGACGCGTGCGGGATCGGGCCCGACGGCACGTACACGGTCCGCGAACTGTTGACCGGCCTGCTGATGGTGTCGGGGAACGACTGCGCCAACGCGCTGGCCCGCCAGCTCGGCGGCCGTGAGCAGGCGCTGACGAAGATGAACGCCGTCGCGACGTCGATCGGGGCCACCGACACCCGGGCCGCGAGCCCGTCCGGGCTGGACGCCCCCGGCATGTCGACCTCGCCGTTCGACCTCGCCCTCATCTTCCGCGAGGCCATGCAGAACGCCGACTTCCGGCACATGATCTCGCTCAAGGAAGCGCACTTCCCCGGATATCCGGCCCTCAAGGACGTCCCGGGCGACAAAGCGCATCCCGGTTACACGATGGCGACGTCGAACTCGCTGCTGCGCGACGGGTACCCCGGCATGCTCGGCGGTAAGACCGGTTTCACCGACGACGCGTGCAAGACGTTCGTGGGCGCCGTCGAACGAGACGGCCGTCGGCTCCTGATCGTGCAGATGGCGGGCCTGTCGGTGGCGGGCAACATGTACGTCGATCAGGCTCGGCGCATGCTCGACTACGGTTTCGCCGCACCCGCCGGTACGACTGTCGGTTCGCTCACGACCGTGGAACGACACGACGACGCCGGTTCGACGGCTCACGACGCCCCGCATCAGGCGTCGGCGGACGAGTCGTCGCACCTGACTCCGTGGCTGCTCGGCGGAGCCTGCGTGCTCGTGATCTGCGGTGTCGCGGGTGCGGTTGTACTCCGTCGCCGCCGCGCGCACGACTGACCGCGTCAAATCCGTGCCCTGCGGGCTGGGCGGACGTCGATATGTCGGAAATGATGGATCGAATCGTGCCGAGGAACGCGCCAGCAAACCGATCAATCGATCCAGAGTGCTATGTTTCACACACGTGACATGGCCGTGCGGCCGTCACCACTCCCTCCCAGAGTCCACGTCATCCGCGAAACGGAGCACTCCCGATGACCCATGCCCCCATGCGCCGCCGCCTGGCGACGATCGCCGCCGCTGCCGCCGTCGTCGGCGCAGGCCTCACCGCCGTGCCGGCCCTTCCCGGAGTCGTCGGCGACGCCGGCGCCGCGACCTGTAATAACGAGACCACCGTCAAGAAGACGCTCATCGTCGACTACGCCTTCACGAAGTCGATTCCGAAAGAGGTCGGACAGGGCCAGCCCCTCGTCTACTCGCTCTCACTGACGACCAACAGCATCGGCAACCCCTACGTCCAGGGCGTCTGGGACATCCCGCCGAAGGAACTTCGGGATGTGAAGCCGACCGTCAAGGTCAAGGCGTTCACCATGGTCGGCGGCATCATCGGCGGCGGCGGAGCCTTCGGAAAGCTCATCAACGAGACCGTGATCCCGCCGAACTCGGTCCTCAAGGACGGCATCAGCTGGAAGATCAGCCACACCGGTTGGGCCGTGTTCTCCGGACAGTCGTTCACCGCCGAGTTCAGCTACGCACCGCCTGCCAGCTACATCGCGGGCAAGCAGGTCACCAGCGGCGGTGCGACCTTCCAGGCCACCCCGGCGCCCCCGCTCGGCTACGTCGAGATGGGCCAGCTCACGGCCTGCACCACCGTCCGGGCCCCCAACGCAGGCGAGGCCGTCCTCGGCAGCCTCGACTCCGCGGGCCTCGGCTCCAAGGAAGGCCAGCTCTCGAGCACCGGTTCGCTCGTCGACATCATCCCCGGCCTGATCGGCGGCCTCGGCGGCGGCGAGAAGAAGGACGACGGCAAGAAGTAGCCACCCCGACTACCGACACGAAGGCTCGCCCCGCGCAGTGCGCGGGGCGAGCCTTCGTCGTTGGCGGTTCCGCGTTCCGGAAGGCCCGGATGGGGTGCCGTACCCCGCCTGACCAAGGTCAGACGGGGACACCGTCATGCACTGGGGGAAGCTACGACTTCCGGCGAATCCGCGACGCTGCGGCGGCGACAGCCGCGCCGATCCCCGCAGCGGTGACGAGTTGCCGAGTGGACGGCGTGCGGGCCACCTCGTAGACGGGCGCGAGATACACCGGACCCTTCTCCACGTCTTCGTCGCCCTCCATCTCGTCGGCTGTCAGCAGGTCGGCGTGCCTCGGGTCGGACGCCGCCCATGCCGCGCCGTACAGGACGATGCGGGACGCGAGGTACGCGAACACCATGACACCGAGGATCGGGCCGAAGGCGGCGCCCGCGGGACTGCCGAGGACCGCGGTGAGGTAGATGGCGCCGAGCGACTTGAGCACTTCGAAGGCGACCGCGATCGCCAACGCGGACGTCGCCACCGCCCGGACCGGAATCGACTGGAGCGGCATCTGCGACAGGACGACGATGAACAGGACCCATGTCGCGGCCAGCGACACCGCGATCGACACCACACGCAGCAGGAGTCGCCCCCAGGCGGTGTCGTCGATGCCGATGAACTCGAGGACCGTCGTGCCGATCGGGCCGGTCGTGACGACCGTCAGACCGATCGTCGCGACGAACATGACGCCCATGCCGACGAACATCCCGAGGTCGTACACCTTGCCGAGGACTGCGCTGCGTTTGAGGCGTCCGCCCCACATCTCACTGAGCGCGTTGCGGACGAGCGCCATCCAGCCGAGGCCGGTGAACGCCGCGCTGACGAGGCCGACGACACCGACGGTGCGGCGGGACGCGATCGCCGAGTCGATCACCTCGTTCAGCTGCCTGCCCAACTGACCGGGAGCCTTCTTCGTGACCGCATCGGTTATCTGGTCGATCACCTCCGGCTGACGGGCGAGGATGAACGCGGCGACGGCGAACGACACCATCAGCACCGGTACGAGCGACAGTATCCCGATGAAGCTGATGGCCGCGGCATACGTGTTGCCGCGACGAGCCGTGTAGTGATCGACCATGCCCATCACGTGAGCGAGGAACGGCCACCTCGCCTTGAGTCGCTCCAGCCGGGCTGGAAGGTCTGCGGCGAGTGCTTTGATCCGGTCCACACATTCCTCGGGGTCGGTCAGCCTCGGGGGACGAAGCCGATCTTGTCGTACACGTCGGCGAGGGTGCCCGCGGCGATCTCACGCGCGCGAGCCGAACCGTCAGCGAGGATCGCGTCGAGCTGAGCCGGGTCGGCCAGGATCTCGTCGACCCGTCCACGCAGCGGCGCGACGAAGTCGGAGAGGATCTCGGCAGTCTCCACCTTCAAGTCACCGTAGCCCTTGCCGTCGTACGAGGAGACGATGTCGTCGATCGCGCGCCCGGTCAATGCGGCCTGGATCGTCAGGAGGTTCGAGACGCCGGGCTTGTTCTCCCGGTCGAAGGCGATCACGCGGTCGTTGTCGGTGACGGCCGATCGGATCTTCTTCGCCGACCGCTTCGGATCGTCGAGCAGGTTGATCAGTCCGGCATCCGACTCGGCCGACTTGCTCATCTTCGCCGTCGGATTCTGCAGGTCGTAGATCTTCGCGAACTCCTTGACGATGTGCGCCTTCGGCACCGTCAGCGCCTTCCCGAACCGCTTGTTGAAGCGCTGTGCGAGGTCGCGGGTCAGCTCCAGGTGCTGACGCTGGTCTTCGCCGACGGGGACCTCGTCCACCTGGAACGCCAGGATGTCGGCGGCCATCAGGATCGGGTAGGTGAACAGTCCGACGCTGGCGGCGTCCTGCCCGGCCTTCGCCGACTTGTCCTTGAACTGTGTCATCCGGCTCGCCTCGCCGAAGCCCGTGATGCAGGTGAGGACCCACGACAGCTGGCTGATCTCCGGCACGTGCGACTGCACGTAGATCGTCGCGCGCTCCGGATCCACACCGACCGCGAGCAGCTGGGCGACGCTGCGCCGCGTCCGCGCGCGGAGTTCCTTCGGATCGTGCGGCGCGGTGATCGCGTGCATGTCGGGGATGAAGTAGTACGCGTCGAACTCGTCCTGCAGGTCAACCCACTGCTTCACTGCGCCCAGGTAGTTGCCGAGGTGGAACGAATCGCTCGTCGGCTGGATTCCGGACAGGACGCGGCGACGCGGCGCGGGTGCAGGGGTGGTCATCACATGATTGTTTCAGATGCGTACAAGCCGATTCCCGATGCGTGACAGGCGACGCTCGATCTGTGCCCGATCGCCTGGTCGACCGCCAGAATGAGACAAATCGACGTTAGATTCCGGACATGACTCGCCGATCGCCTTCCGCTTCTCGTCTCGCCGCACTGCTGTCGGCCGCTGTACTCGTCGGTGCCGGTTTCACCGGCGCCGCGGCTCATTCCGCCGGTGTCTCCGACGCGGCGACGTGCGATGCGTCGAGCCGCGCGACGAAGGACGCCGGGCTCGGCGTGACCCACACGTACGCGAAGTCCGTGACACAGACCGCAGGCGCGGGCGCCACCGTCACCTACACGATCGACGTCGGCACCACCGGCATCGGCAATCCCTACGTCCAGTCGGTCACCGACATCCCGCCCGCGGGCTTCGCCAAGCCGACGGCGAAGGCCACTGTGTATTTCGCCATCGGCGGACGCAAGACCGTCGAGGTCCCGGTGACCGCGGCCGGTTCGGGCTGGCAGGTGTCGACGACGGGCTGGTTCGTCAACGCCAGCAACCCCGCGACCGTGAAGTTCACGTACCCGATGCCGACGTTCAGCATCCCCGGTCAGACCGTCACCAGCGGCGGGATCGAGGTGACGGGGACCGTCGGCGTCGGCAACAAGCTGCCCGGCCTCACCGCGTGCTTCCTGACCCGCGTCATCTCCCCCGGCGAGGCGATCGGCAGCGTCGGAGCCGACCTGTCGAGCAGCGGATCCACCGAGAGCATCATCGAGAACACGGTCTCGAGCATCATCAAGGGCATCCTCGGCGGCATCGGCGGAGGAATCGGGAGCTAGGCGAACTCGGCCGTGACGGGGGCGTGGTCGGACCAGCGGCGGTCGTACGCGTCGGCACGATGGACGTGCGTGCCGGTGAGCCGCGCGGCGAGCGCCGGGGTCGCGAGGTGATAGTCGATGCGCCACCCGGAGTCGTTGTCGAAGGCCTTGCCGCGCCACGACCACCACGCGTACGGGCCGTCGACGTCGCCGTGGTGGACACGCGCGACGTCGACCCAGCCGGAGTCGATGCGTGATCCGACCCAGGCTCGCTCGTGCGGGAGGAAACCCGAGTTCTTCAGGTTGCCCTTCCAGTTCTTGATGTCGCGTTCAGTGTGCGCGATGTTCCAGTCGCCCGCGACGACCACCTGGTCGTCGGCGCCGACGAGCTTGTCGAGGTACGGCCCGAACTCGTCGAGGAAGCGAACCTTCTCCTCGTACTTCTCGACGTCCTTCGGGTCGTCCGTGAGCGCCGCGCCGGACGGCAGGTACAGGCTGGCGACGGTGACCGTCGAGCCGCCGAGGTCGACGTCGGCCTCCAGGTACCGGCCGGACGGGTCGAACTCGTCGCTCCCGAATCCGATGCGGACGGCCGACGGCTCCACGCGAGTCAAGACTCCCACGCCCGCGCGGCCCTTCACGTTCGACTCGGTCATCGTCAGGTGCCAGCCCGCGTCGAGCACCGGTCCGAGCGCCTTGCGGGTGATCGCCTCGGTAGCCCGGATCTCCTGCATCAGGACCACGTCGGGGGCGTGGTCGGCGAGCCACGGCAGCATGCCGGGGTTGTTCTCGTTGCGCTGCTTGACGCTGGCGCGGATGCCGTTGACGTTGACGGTCGTGATGGAGAATTCGGAAGTCACGCGGCAAGCCTATCGGCGGGGTCCGACATCGTCCGTCGGGCGGTGACGACCGCGACCACGAGGACGATCACGCCCGCGACGCCGAACGCTGCTCCGACCAGTGACGGCGCCCGGTAGCCGAGTCCGGCGGCGACGACGACGCCGCCGAGCCAGGCGCCGAGCGCGTTCGCGACGTTGAGCGCCGAATGATTCAGGGCGGCGGCGATGGTCTGCGCGTCGTTCGAGACGTCCATGAGTCGGGTCTGGAGGCCGGGGATGGCGCTGGATCCGGTCATGCCGACCGCGAACGCGACGCCGACGGCGGGCCAACCGCTAGTCACGACGGCGGCGAACACGAGCAAGGTGATCGCGGCGCCCGCGAGCCCGACGCCGACCGCGATGTCGCCGAAGCGGTCGGCGAGCCGTCCGCCGACGATGTTGCCCGCGACCATCCCGAGCCCGAACAGCATGAGCGCGATCGGCACGGCCGACTCGGCGAGCCCGCCGAGCGAGGTCAACGCCGAGTTGAGGAACGTGTAGAAGGCGAAGAAGCCGCCGAAGCCGATCATGCCGACGAGCAGCGTCAACCAGATCTGGAGGCTGGCGAGGCCCGCGAGTTCGGTGCGCGGGTCGGTGGTGACCATGTCGTCGAGTGCGGGCAGCACTCGCCACAGGGAGACGACGGTGACCGCGCCGACCACCACGACCAGGGCCACCGCGGCACGCCAGCCCAGATGCTGACCGAGCCAGGTCGCGACCGGGACGCCGACGACGTTGGCGACCGACAGCCCGAGCATCACCTGCCCGACGGCTCGCGCTCGACGCCCCGGACCGGCGACGTGGGCCGCGACCAGCGCGGCGACGCCGAAGTAGGCCCCGTGCGGCAGACCCGCGACGAAGCGGGCGACGATCAGTGTGCCGAACGACGGCGCGACCAGACTCAACGCATTGCCCGCGGTGAAGGCCACCATGAGCGTGATCAGCAGTGTCCGCCGGGACATCCGCGCCGCGAGGACCGCGATCACCGGCGCTCCGACGACCACACCGAGCGCATAGGCGGAGATCAGGTAGCTCGCCGTCGACTCCGTGACATCCAGATCACCCGCGATGTTCGGGAGCAGGCCCATCGCCACGAACTCGGTGGTGCCGATGCCGAAGCCGCCGAGCGCGAGGACCAGCACGATCCACAGCAGATTCGGCCGAGGCCGGTCCTCCTGCCTGGGGACGACGGCAGCGGTCTCGAGGTCGATCGGAGTCTCCTGCACGAGGTGAACAACGTCGGCGCGGCGCCGTCGCCTTCCCGTTCCGCGGGGTGAATCCCGTCACGGAAGACGGTCCGACCGGACTATTCTGCTCTGATGCCCAATGCACTCACACGCTGGTGGGCGGAGGCCGATCCGGGCGATCTCCGCGATCGGCTCACCGACGTCAACGACGGGATCATCGCGTTGGCCGGTACCGGACTGGGTCTGGCCGGAGCCGAGATGAGCGGCCCGACGTCGTTCGCCGTCTTGGTGATCTCGGCGCTGATGGGGGCGTTCGCGGTGTTCGGCGTCCAGTTGGGCGAGGCGATGTCGCACCGCGAGGCCCAACAGGCGACGGTCGAGCGCGAGCAGCGACTCCTCGAGCTGACCCCGGACGAGGAGGTCGTCGAACTCGCGTCGTGGTTCGAAGCGAAGGGCGTGAGCCCCGAGACGTCCATGCTGGTGGCGACGGAACTGTCGGACGCCGACGCGCTGTCGGCGCAGTTGGAGATCGAGTACGGCATCCGGGAGCTGACCTCGCCCGGCGACGCGTGGCGCGAGGCGGTCACCGCGGGTCTGGCGTTCCTGTTCGGCGCCGCGTTGCCCGTGGTGGCGATGGTGACGGTCCCTCTCCCCTGGCGCAGCGAGGCCACGATCGCCGTGTCGCTCGTGTCTCTCGCGGCGACATCGGTCGTCATCGCTCGCCGCGGGTACGCGAACGTGCTCAGGACCGCCATCCGATCGCTGACGATCGGAGTGGCGGCCCTGGCTCTCGGCTATCTGCTCGGCGACTGGGTGATGTGACTACCGAGCCTCGGAGACCTGCTTGTCCGCGGGGACCGGCTGCACGTCCTCCGCGGCCTTCTTCGGCACCAGCTGGACGGTGAGCGACGGCGGCGTGATCGGGGCCTGCGCGGCTAGGGCCGAGCTCGTCGGCGCGTCCTGGCCCATCAGGGCCGCGTACAGCTGCTTGCGCGTGTCGGTCATCGGGACCGTCGCCTCGACGTGGAGCAGACGCGTGTCGGGGATCAGTGCGTCCGGCACCGCCGGGTTGTCGGTCATGCCAAGCCCGAGGTCCACTCCGACGGTGAGGTCGTTGTGCTGCCCCCAGTTGCGCTCCACCTGGACGCCGACCGCGCCCGCGATGACCGCTTCGGCGCCGATCGACAGGTTGCCGCTCGACGAGTCGGGGCCGCCGCCGATGAACGGCCGCAGCGACGCGATGGTCACGCCCGGCGCGAGGTCGAGCGGAGTGCGGTCGTCCACCACCGCGGCCGCGTCGCCGAAGATCACGTTCTGACCGGTGATCGCCTGCTCGGCGCGGGCGAGCATCGACGTGGACGACGGGAGCGGGGTCACGCAGTCGGCGGTGTCGCCCTGGTCGACACAGTCCATGTCGCCCCACTTGGCCTTGTCGGCCGGGTCGTGGTTCATCCGACCCGGGTAGTACCCGTGCTTGAGGAAGTAGCCGAGGAACGCGTCGGCGGCGCCGATCGGGTCGTACAGCGGGTCCGGGACGTCGCAGATGCCGTCGCCCTCGGTGCAGACCTGCTTGACGGGGATGGTCCCGAAGCCGCCGTCGCGCGGCCCGGACATCGTCAGCCCGGGGATGAGGCCGATCAGGGCGTTCTCGACGCCGGTGCTGTCGGGGCGCCCGACTCGGCGCGGATCGGAGTAGAGCTCGCCGGACAGTCCCTTGGCGGTGATGGGCGCGCCCTTCTGGCGGCCGTTCGCGACGTCGGACAGCACGTCGCCCGCCACGCGGGCGCCCTGCGAGTAGCCGGACACGACGATCGGCTTTCCGGGGCAGCGCTGCTGGTATGCGCTGATCGCGTGTTCGGTCGCGGCCTTGCCGAGCGCGACGTCGTCGTCGTAGCTGATGGGACCGAGGGGCCACAGCGACGTCGGGTAGTTGACGTACTGCACCTGGTAGCCGTCGCTCTTGTAGCGGGAGCCGACGCCGGTGACGCCGCCGACGGGGATGCCGTGGGCGTTGCGCGGCGCGTTGGTCCCGGCGACGACGATAGCCGCGCCGTTGCCGCAGCTGTCGGCGTTGGCCGTGCCCGGTGCGAGCGGGAGGATCGCGGCCAGTGCCGAGAACGAGAGGAGAACGTGGGGGAGGGAGCGCTTGATCACCAGGAAATTCTCAGGTACCCGACTGGTGATCGCACAGCCAGATCGGGTTTATGGCACAGAGTTGTCCCAGTTGAAACCGTAAGTCATCAACTCGAAATGATTTCGTTCCTTGACGTTTTCCTCTTCTTATGAGTTAGGTTCGCCTATCCTACTTCCGTTAGTCCGTTCGGACGACGATACCCGGATTGTGCGGCCACCGCCCCGCCCGACCGCACGACACGGACCCGGCAGCGCGCGGCCCTAACACAGCCGGGTCCGACAAGAGAAGAGTTTTGCTCCCCGCCGTTCCGGCCGTACCCGACCCCGCGCACCGGTGATATATCCTGTGCAGCAGGTCATGAGCATCAGCGACAAGCCCCGGCTCGCTGGTCGGCAACCCTCCTCCGCGGTGGGGTGCTCCGGGTGATGACCTGGCAACGGGGGGACGCCACGTCCCTGTGATGCAAGCGCGGGTCCGACGGTCGGACCCACATACCGGGCCGCGGCCCGACCGACCACAGAAAGTGAATGACGTCCCATGTCTGACGCCAGCAACTGGAGCTTCGAGACCAACCAGGTTCACGCCGGTCAGGTGGTCGATTCCACCACCAAGGCACGAGCTCTGCCGATCTACCAGACCACGTCGTACGTCTTCGACGACACCGACCACGCAGCGAACCTGTTCGCGCTGGCGGAGCCGGGCAACATCTACACCCGCATCATGAATCCGACGCAGGACGCCGTCGAACAGCGCCTCGCCGCGCTCGGCGGCGGCGTCGCGGCACTGCTCGTGTCGTCGGGCCAGGCCGCGACGACCTACGCGATCCAGAACATCGTCGAGGCCGGCGGCCACGTCGTGTCGAGCCCCCGCATCTACGGCGGCACGTACAACCTCTTCCACTACACGCTGCCCAAGTTCGGCATCGAGGTCTCGTTCGTCGACGACCCCGACGACCTGGAGTCGTGGAAGGCCGCGATCCGCCCGAACACACGCGCGCTGTTCGCCGAGACCATCTCCAACCCGCACAACCAGATCCTCGACATCGCGGGCGTCGCGGGCGTCGCTCACGACAACGGCCTCCCGCTCGTCGTCGACAACACCGTCGCCACGCCGTACCTGCTGAACCCGATCGAGCACGGCGCGAACATCGTCGTCCACTCGGCCACCAAGTACATCGGCGGCCACGGCACCGCCATCGGCGGCGTCATCATCGACGGCGGCAACTTCGACTGGCGTGTCCAGCGTGACGGCGAGGACCTGTTCCCCGGCTTCACCACCCCGGACCCCAGCTACGGCGGCGTCGTCATCGCCGACCTCGGGGCCCCCGCATACGCCCTCAAGGCACGCATCCAGCTGCTCCGTGACACCGGTTCGGCGATCGCACCGTTCAACGCGTTCCTGCTGGCCCAGGGCATCGAGACCCTGAGCCTGCGCGTGGAGCGCCACGTGTCCAACGCGCAGAAGGTCGCCGAGTTCCTCGAGGCCAACGACCAGGTCACCTCGGTCTCGTACGCGGGCCTGAAGTCGTCGCCGTACTACGACCGCGGCCAGGAGCTCCTGCCCAAGGGCCAGGGCGCGATCGTCGCCTTCGAGATCGAGGGCGGCGTCGACGCGGGCAAGGCGTTCGTGAACGCGCTGTCGCTGCACAGCCACGTCGCCAACATCGGCGACGTGCGCTCGCTGGTGATCCACCCGGCGTCGACCACCCACAGCCAGCTGACCCCTGAGGAGCAGCTCGCCGCGGGCGTCACCCCCGGTCTCGTCCGTCTGGCCGTCGGCATCGAGGGCATCGACGACATCCTCGCCGACCTGACCGAAGGCTTCAAGGCCGCCAAGTGAGTTCTGAGAACGTAGGAGGCGCCCGGTGTCGGTGACCATCGACCCGGCCGCCACGGCATTCGACCCGGACTGGGCCCTCCGCCCGGACGGGTCGGATGTCGCCGTGCGCATCGGCGATCTGGACCTCGAATCGGGGGCCCGGATCGCCGATGTCACGGTCACGTTCCAGAAGTGGGGTCGCCCCAACGAAGCGGGCGACAACATCGTTCTGGCGCTCCATGCGCTGACCGGCAACTCGCACGCCACCGGCCCGGCCGACGCGCGGTTCTCGATGACCGGCTGGTGGGACGGCCTCATCGGGCCGGGATGCGCCGTCGACACCGACGAGTGGTGCGTCGTCGCCCCCAATGCGATCGGCGGGTGCTACGGCTCCACCGGTCCCGGTTCCACGGCGCCCGACGGGCGGGCGTGGGGCTCACGCTTTCCGCTCCTGACGGTGCGCGACCTCGTCGCCGCCGAGTACGCCGCGTTCACGCGGTCGGGCATCACCAGGTTCGCCGCCGTCGCGGGCGGCTCGATGGGCGGTGCCCGCGCTCTCGAATGGGCCGTCACCCATCCCGACAAGATCGACGCAGCGCTCGTCCTCGCGGTCGGCGCCCGCGCATCTGCCGACCAGATCGGCACCCAGACCACGCAGATCGCCGCGATCAAGGGCGACGCCGACTGGCAGGACGGCGACTACTACGGCACCGGACGCGCGCCGATGACGGGCATGGGTGTGGC
This sequence comes from Gordonia spumicola, assembly GCF_009932475.1. GTDB lineage: Bacteria > Actinomycetota > Actinomycetes > Mycobacteriales > Mycobacteriaceae > Gordonia > Gordonia spumicola. Next base: position 144,246 of record NZ_BJOV01000005.1, on the reverse strand, counting down.
CCGCCGCGTCGCGCACCTGTCGTACCGCAGCGACCGCGAGCTCGACCAGCGCTTCGAGAATCTCCCGCAGGGCGACGAGGATCCGCTCACCGGCGGACGCTATGCGATCGCCAGCTACCTCGAGTACCAGTCGGAGAAGCTGAAGTCGCGCTTCGATCCGGGGAGCTACGTCGCGCTGTCGGAGGTGCTGAACAACCACGACGTGGGGCGCGGCCGCGGCGGAGTGAAGGCGGCACTGAACGCGTGCACCGTGCCGACGATCGTCGGCGGCATCGACTCCGATCGCCTGTACCCGCTGTATCAGCAGGAAGAACTCGCGGCCGAACTCGGCAATTGCGTCGGCGGCCTCCGAGTGGTCCGCTCCGACGCCGGGCACGACGGATTCCTCACCGAGAAGGAGCCGATCGCCGAGATGCTGCGCGACACCATCGCCCTCGTCCGCGCGCGCCGCTGACGCCTCAGCGTTCGAACTCGGCCAGCGCGTCGACGACGGCGTCGAGCACCGTCTGAACGGCGCGGCGTCGAGCGCGATCGGGCCGCATCACCGCCGACAGCGTCCGTTCGGCGTGGACGTCGACGATCTCCCGCAGAACGAGCCCGTCGTCGGCGACCGTGGTGAACCGTGGGAGCACGCACACGGCGTCGCTCGCCCGGACCATCGCCTCCATCACGCGGTTGTCGCGGAGTCGTTGCGGCACACTGAGTTCGCGTCCGGCCGCGGCCGCGACGGCCCGCAGGACGGCGTCGAACGGGTAACCGTCTGGGACGCCGATCCACTCCGCCTCGGCGACGTCTCGCGCCCGCAGCTGCGCGGGCTCGGTCAGCGGATGGTCGGCGCGCATCGCGATGTCGAGCGGTTCGACGGTCAGATGCACGACGTCCAGCCCGTCGGTTCCGACCGGCCCGCGACCGTCGAGGCTGTGCCCGATGACGATGTCGACATCGGAGGAGAGTCGGGCGAAGTCGGCTTCGGCAGGGTCCCGGTCGTGAAGGCGCAGCCGGACGCCTGCGTCGGCCGCCGCGCGGAGTGCGGGCGGAAAGATGAGCGCCGCGGCGCTGGGGAACGCGAGCATCGACACTTCGCCTCCCGGGTTGTCGCGGTAGGCGTCCCACGTGGCCTGGACCTGGGCGAGAGCACTCTGCACGGAGACCGCCCCGTCGGCCAGGAGCCGACCCGCGTCGGTGAGCCGGACGCCGCGCCCGTCCGGTTCGACGAGCGCCATCCCGAACTCGCGTTGCGCGGTTCGCAGCTGCTGGGACACCGCCGAGACCGTTCGATGTGTGGCCGCCGCGACGGCGGTGACACTCCCCCGGTCGGCCAGTTCCCGAAGCAGCTCGAGATGACGCACATCCATGCAGCCAACCTACAGTGTCAGTTCAATTCTTTTCAGTTGTCCTGCATCGTCCGGCCGTCGACGATGGACGCATGCCCACTCGCCACGTCGCCCTCGCACTGCTCGTCGCAGTGGCCTGGGGAGTCAACTTCGTCGCCATCGACTTCTCGCTCGACACGTTCCCCCCGATGTTCCTGGTGGCCCTGCGCTTCGCGGTGATCGCGATTCCGACGGTCCTGTTCATCCCCCGCCCGGACGTGCCGCTGCGGTGGCTCATCGGCTACGGCGTCGGCTTCGGCGTGCTGCAGTTCGCATTCGTGTACTGGGGCATGGCGATCGGGATGCCCGCGGGGCTCGCATCGCTGGTGCTGCAGGCGTCGGCGCCGTTCACGGTGGTCCTGAGTGCGATCCTCCTGCGCGAACGCCTCACCGGCGTTCAGGTGACCGGCATCCTCATCGCCGTCGCCGGCCTCGCGGTTGTCGGCTGGCAGCGCGCCGAGCACGCCGCCGTCGCTCCCTTCCTGCTCACCCTCGCCGGCGCGTTCGGGTGGGCGATCGGCAACGTGTCCAACCGCAGAGCCCTTCAGGATCCCGGCGCCTCGAGCGGACCCTCCCGATCCTCGAGCGCGCCCTCCCGGCCCTCGAGCGGAGTCGAGAGGCCCTTCCGTCTCATGATGTGGATGACGGTGATCCCGCCGCTGCCGATGCTGGTGGTCAGTCTGATCGTCGAGGGACCGTCGGAGATCGGCGAGTCGATGCGCGCGGCAGGCACCCTGGACGGGCTGCCCGCCGTGGTCGGCGTGATCTTCACCGCGGTGGTCGCGACGATCGGCGGGTCAGGTGCGTGGACGTGGCTGATGTCGATTCATCCGGCGAGTGTCGTCGCGCCGTTCTCGATGCTGGTGCCGGTGGTCGGGATGACGACGGCGTGGGTCGTGCTCGGCCAATCGGTGCGGCCGATGGAGATCGCGGGCGCGCTGCTGGTGGTCGGCGGCGTCCTGTTCGGGACTATCCGACTCTCACGCGGTGCCCAGCGAGCTGATGGAGGTGGCGAGCCAGAGCACGGCGACGCCGACCGCGGTCATGACCGCGACGTCGAACGGGCGACTGCGAACTTGTAGCAGGCCCACTCGGATGGCGGGGAGGATGGCGCGGAACGTCGCGCCGACGAGCATCGCCGAGCCGAAGACGAACGCGCCGCGCCGCCACCTGTCCACGAGGACGAGGACGGCGGCGACCACCACGATCGCGAGCACCACGTAGAACGGGATGTTCGCGATCACGGTGTGGATCCGTCGGGCTCGACGGATGGCGTCGACGCGTTCCTCGGTCATCAGGACTGGGCGGCGAGCTGCTGTTCGGCGCGTTCGACGACGTTGGCGAGCAGGAACGCACGGGTCAACGGTCCGACACCCCCCGGGTTCGGCGACACGGCGCCCGCGACGTCCCAGACGTCGGGTGCGACGTCGCCCTGGAGTCCGGCGTCGGTACGGCTGACGCCGACGTCGACGACGGCCGCGCCGGGCTTGACCATGTCGGCGGTGATCAGGTGCGCGACGCCTGCCGCAGCGACGACGATGTCGGCGCGGCGGGTCTCGGCGGCCAGGTCCTTGGTGCCGGTATGGCACAGGGTTACGGTCGCGTTCTCGCTGCGACGCGTCAGGAGGAGGCCGATCGGGCGGCCGATGGTGACACCGCGTCCGACGACGGTCACGTGCGCCCCGTCGAGCGGGATGTCGTAGCGGCGCAGGAGATGAATGACGCCGCGCGGGGTGCACGGGAGCGTCGACTCCTTGCCGAGGACGAGCCGCCCGAGGTTGATCGGGTGCAGGCCGTCGGCGTCCTTCTCCGGCGCGATGCGCTCGAGTGCCGCGTTCTCGTCGAGGTGCTTGGGCAGCGGGAGCTGCACGATGTAGCCGGTGCACGCCGGGTCGGCGTTCAGCTCGTCGATGGCAGCGTTGAGCTGCTCCTGCGTGATGTCGGCCGGAAGGTCCTTGCGGATCGACGAGATGCCGACCTTGGCGCAGTCGGAGTGCTTGCCCTTCACATACGACTGCGAGCCGGGATCGTCACCGACGAGCACCGTTCCCAGTCCGGGGGTGATGCCCGCGGCGCGGAGAGTGTCCACGCGCGCCTTCAGATCGGTGAAGATCTCGTCTCGGGTGAGTTTGCCGTCCAGTCGAATCGCCGTCACGGAAGACCATTCTTCCACTGACGGCGATTCCACGGGTCAGGCGGCTGCCAACTGCGACCGTGCGACGGCGAGGAACTCCTCGACCGTCACATAGAAGCCGGTGGCGTCGTCGATCTGGAACCAGACGGTCTGGGCCGGATCGAGGTCGGCGGTGCCGGTGTCGATGATGGTGTTCGTACGCATGGTTGCCTCCTAGGCATGGGTAGGTCGCAGCGTCCCGCGCGGGGACACTGCGTGAATGTCCGTGGGTCGGGCTCCGAAGCCCCGACGGCCGCTTTCCGGCCTTCGAGCGCAGTCGAGAAGAGGAACTCGTCGGCTCGCATGCACCCTTTATCGATGCGCGAACTTCTCGACCCTGAGTCCTCGGGAGATTCGCAGACGGTGGCGGCGGATCGTGAGATGATCAACGCCGCATTGCTGCGGACAGATCACTATCGCACGTGTCCCATCGAGCTGTCAAGTGGATCCGCGGGATCATCTGATCGACGTGAACATAGACTTGTCTGGTGTTCCGCATCGTGTACTTCCAATCGTACAACACGATCTAGGAGATATAGGCGATGTACGAGACAGCGAATCAAGTAGCAGGTCAGCGGGAGGATCGAGCCGTTCCACCCAGTCGACGTTCGGAGCATCCGATGATCCTCCGGATACGGGACCTCGAACCGGGTGATGTGGTCTACGGCGGGTTGGTCGTACTCGACGTCGTCCTGCCCGAAGACGACGAGTTCTGTCAGATCCTTTGCGAGACTGAGGAAGGTACTCCGTGGATGATCGTCGACCGCTTGGCGACGGACACAATCAGCGTCGAACGGAAGGAAGCTCGGTGACCGCTCTTCTGTACATCGACCAGGGTTGGATCTCGGTCACCGGGACAGACACCACGGTCACAGTCGCTCGCTCATGGCTCGTAGCGCGGCATCACGATATGTATCGCCGGACCGAACAGTTCACCCGAGGGTGCACGCTCGCATCGACCACCGAAGTCGATGCGCCGTCGGATGGAAGCTGGATCGGCGCAAGGATCATCATCGAGACCTTCGACCGGTAGGTCGACTCTCTCCCCTACTCCGAATCGGTCCCGATCGACGTAGCGGCTTCGATCATCGGGGTCTCAACCGGGGATCTGATCGAGCAAATGGTCGACGACGGTCTCTTGTTCCGTCTCGAAGACGGGTCACTCGTCCCCGGCCTGCACCCGTCGCTAGTCAGGATCGAAGACGACTGAACCGACGAGTAGACGTTCGGTCCAACCGAATCGACCCCGGAGCGGTGATGCTCCGGGGTCGGTTTGTTCACTGTGTCATCCGTTCGACCGCTTCAGGACCTCCACGGCTGGTTCTGTCGGAGTCTGACCATATGGTCGGCTCATGAACAACAAGGTTGCACTTGCTCCGATCGTCGTCTGTGCGGCGCTACTCGCCGGGTGCGGGTCCGATGACAGCTCCGACGCTCCAACATCGACCGTCGCAGCAGCGAGCCAGACAACGACCTCGACCTCCGAGTCGACAACGATCGACAGCGTGGTAGCCGATCTGAGGTCCGCAGTACCCCAGATCTCGAAGGTCATCGTAATCACCGAGGACAATGACCCGAACAATTTGGTCGGGAGACCGAACGGCTACGTTGCTGCGACCGTGATCGAGGACTCTCGGGTCAAGTGCTCCGAAGGTCAGAAGATCGGCGTCTCGTGCGGTGCGATGGTCGAAGAGTGGGCCGACACTGCGTCAGCACAGCGACGATCCGACCAGATCCAGGAGTACAAACGATCGATGCCGATCCTCGGGCAGGAGTACAACCACGTCGAGGGGCCGTTCTTGCTCCGAGTCTCCGGCGACTTGAAACCGTCTCAGGCCAAGAAGTACGAGACCGCGTTCGACAAATAGGCTAACGGCATGGATAGCGGCGTAACGGTAGCGATCATTGCCGCATGCGCAACGGTCGTTGCATCAGTTCCGGTTCTGATCGTCCGAGAGGGGTCACCACTCGCTCGACGAAACATCGAGAAGGATATTCAACTTCTACACGAACTGAAGTCAGATTCTCCGGTGAAGAGCCTACTCGACTATTCAATCTCGGAACGACTAAAGATCATAGCCCATAAGGGAATTACGGCCGTAGAGCGACGGACCCTCAACCGGATACTAGCAGCAATGTACATCGTCGGAGCACTGGGAACTACAACGCTCGTCATTCGCCGCACATTGGATTCACCACCGTTCGGACTCTCATCGACAAAGTTGCTGATATTTGGAACCTGCCTTACAGCAATTCAAATCATTCTTGCAGTACTCCTCTTCGCCGAGATTCGGCGAGTATACAAGCCCAAAAAGGCACCCGAGGAGAGTCGAGCCGACGATACTCCGGGAACGGACTACGACAGCGACAACTAGTGCCACCAACGACAAATCTCCGACCAGAAGAGGTCGGAGCATATCGGTCATGCCGCACGCTCCGATGGTCCTCTGAACCGAAGTAGAAGGTCGCTTACGAGTTCGCGGCCTGATACCAGTCCGCTACGGGGATCCCAAGTGCTCCGAGAAGATCGGCAGACTCGATACCGCTGATATTCTCTCGTTCGAGCCACTGATCGAGATCCCAGACGAACGACCTGAGCGACTTCGGGGTGTCGTAGGTGCCTGGTCGCTCGTCCGACCGGAGTAGCGTCGGTTTGATGAATCGTTCTGGTAGACGTTCGACTACCGCCTCGACCGTCGTCGGGGTGCGACGGTCTCGACGCTTCGGTGTGTACTTCTTCGGAGGCATCTACGTGCCTCGGATCTGAACCTGACGAATGACCCCGGATCGATCCGGGGTCGACTGATCCTCGTCCTGGTCGGGCTTCGTCAGACCGATCGATGCAAGAGCAGCGCGCATTTCAGCCTGAGCACTTCGTGCCGATTTGAGTTCTGGTGCTTCGACCCACTGCCCCATAGATCCCTTCACTCGGTAGCTTCCTCCGAGTTCAGCGATCTTCGAGTACAGGATGTCCGCCTGATCAGCTTGCCTACACGCTCCTTCGAGGATCACCTTCTGCGCTTCGGTCAGTTCGAACTCGTCCGTTGCCTCGTCCCAGATTCGTTGACCTGTCGCACCGAGGTCGTCTGGCTCGTACTCAGCCATTGATCTTCCAGCCACGACCGTTGAACGGATTGGCGCTTGCCACCCGCAAACGGTCTGCGTCGATCTCGTCAGCGAGCACGGCGGACGTCGTGCTGTCGTTGAGGTTGATCGGAATGCCCTCTCGGGCAGCGACGACGAACGTGTACCCGATCCTGGTCTCGGTCTCGTTGTGGCTCGTGTTCTGAGCGATTTCGAGCTTCCGGTAGTCACCGATTCCCGAAGGAGTGAACAGTCGGAGAATCTTGTCTGGTGACGCTCCGAAGCCGAGCGTGTTTCCGTGCTGGAACACGAAGAGGTCGATTGCTCCGAGGGCCTGTCCAGCCTCCGTAGCGGTGGCGAGCGCTTCGACAGCGACCGGACCAGCCTGCACGAGGGCATCCGGAGTCAGCGTCTCGGGAAGGTTGCCCACTGCTGCGACAAGCCTTTCAGCGGCTGAGTCGACGACGGTAGACAGCGTCTCGAAGATCTTTGTCGAGTCTGCGCGAAGCTCGTTCAGAGCGAGCGCCTGGTACGACTCGACCATCCGACGCTTAGCGACAGCCAACGGGGTGAATCCATCGGTCCCGAGCGCGAGCGCGGTCTCTGCGGCGAACGCGTGCATTACCGCCTCTGCCGTCTCCTCGGTGACCGGTTCGGTCGGTACGACCGGCAGACCATCGTAGGCGTAGCGGACAGCCTCGACGGAGTCGAGATACGGCTTGACAGTCTTCGGGAGCTTGTAGCCAAACTGTTCGAGCTGGGCGGTGAGAGCGGTGATGTTAGTGGTCATAATTCTTCCTTTACTGCCAGCGGTTGTCGCTGGGGTCGTGCGATGCGTTCGATGGTTGGGAGCCGATGTACCCGGCGATCAGACTTTTCATATCTCCGTTGAGCGGAGCGTTCCGTCGATCGTTCGGCGACTGCTTAGGATCTGGTCCCATGAAAGCGTCTCTGAGTGCTTGCGCCGGGGACTGGTAAACCGAATTACTCTGAGTAGAGACGGAGGTCTCGACCGGAGCAGCGGGGGTATTTGCTCTGATGAAGTCGGCCCACTTCGCAACCTCGAGGTCGACTGGTTTCTTGATCTTCCTGAGTCGTTCTGTTCGCTCGCGCTCCATGCGCTGAATCAGATTCTCGTTCATCTGTTCTCCTTCGTTCATTTGATTCGATACCCGAGACGCTCCAACTGGTCCATGTCGTGTCTGTCGGAGTACCGTCCTGCCTCGTTCGCTAGCTGAACGAACTGGGCAAGCTGGTCGATATGAGTTCGTAGGGCCGACTCCGGAGTGTTTGCGTCGTAGTTCACTCTCGGCTTCGCCGAGTCCTTGCATTTCCGAGCGTGAGCAAGGTGCTTTTCGTGCTGGCTGTATATCCGCTCGGCCCAACTGTTTGTCGGTGCCGGAGCTGTTCGGTACCCGTCTTTCGTTCGCGGTACGTCGGTGGTGCTACTCGGTGTCACTTCACTTCTGGTCCTTTTCGCTTGGCCCGCTCTGCACGGCTTGCATTTCGATTGCTTGGGGGAAAACTCGGTCGGCGAACGGCTCTTGCCGCACCGCGAACACTTGATGCTGCGGCAGTCGGTCGAAACTCGGGATTTCACCCTGACTGACCTGCGCGTGCGTCACATATTTTCGCGAGTTGATACAAACCCCTCGGGTAGTGATGAGGGCGCTTAGAATCGCTCTCAGCCGCCTTTACGGGTGCACCCTGATAGTGCTCTCGCGTCATCCTTCGAACCGACTAGGGCGTCGGAACCGATCCCATGAAGAGAGATCTCGTGCTACGACTTCTGGACGTTCACCGGAGAGAACGCGATCAGTCCACTCATCCTTGCGCCATTTGTTCACACCGAACCTGTATCTGAGGGGTTCGACTCGATCCTCGATCGGTCGATGGTCATCGCCTAGCCTGAACAATCGGTGGTACTCGTCAGCGTCGAGTTGGTCGATCGCGTTGAGCGTTGATCTCACGACGGCTTCGGAGGCTGATTCAAGTGACTCACGGTCACTGGTCGACTTCAAGGCTCACCGCTTCGAGAAAGTCCGCGAGATCAGTCCGCTTCTCGATCGCTTTCACAACCCGATCGTTGTAAGCGAGCCTCTCTCGATACCTCCGAGTGTTCGTTTTCGAGCATTCAGCGCAGTACCTCCCTGTACCGTCCGCACGCGGTTTCCAACGTTCGGTGTGCCCGTTCGTGCAAATTGATTTCACCTTGACCTCTCTCTAGTGGGTGTGAGTCCCATACGGGACCTGAAAATCCCCGTCGCACTTAAAGAACGACGGGGTAGAAAACTGGGGACGCAACTCTGCTGCGAAAAATCCGAGGGAGGGTCGCACCTGACCAGGGTGCGACTACTCCAAGCGGTAGACCAGGGAGCTACCGCCTCCGGGTGACATGATTCCAAGACAGCAATTGTCACCTTGATCCCGGTGAATAGACCGGGGGTTTGTGGAAGATCGGGCCGCTCGACCGTGGAGAAAACGGGAGCGGCTGATGCTCAACGAGATAAGGTCCTCGGAGCGATCGACGGAGTACGACCAGGAAGTCGGGTAATACACCCGAGCGTCGCACGTCCGAAGTAGGAGGACCGGAGTTCAAGCCGGTCCCCGGTTCCCTCTCGCTAATATGTATCCCTGATTACCAGGGCACAGCGGGTTACCAGATCCGGGCGTAGTTCTCGTCGGCCAGAGTCAGGCCGTACAGCTGGACAGGATTTCCCTCGTCGTCGGTCTCGTCCGCGATCTCCTCAACCGGCTCGTCAGACAGCGCTCCGAGCGCTTTGTCTTTCCGACGCTCTTCCTCGGTGTACTTCGTGATCAGGGCGCGTACGGCGCGACTCTGATTCGACGACTGGTTCGTGTCTCCGAGTGCCAGGCGTTCGACGTGACCGAGTTCCGCGAGGGTGATCGACGGGAGTTGGCGACCGATATCGGCGATGTACGCCGGGATCTGCGACCAATCCGGTTCCTCCTCACCCAGGAGGTCGAAGTCGACGATCGCTCGTTTGATCTCGTTCACCGCGTCGGAGTCGAATGAGGCGTACAGTTTCGCGGTCTCGCTCGCGATGAGACCACGGCCCCAAGCCTGCGTTGCTTTGCTAACGATGCCTGCGAGATTCTGCGGCTCACCGGACTTCGGGTAACCGTACGGACGGAGATCCTTCGAAAGCCGCCCTCGTCGTTCGATAGCGAACAGCTTCTCCCAGACGTGGGAGACGACGTCGTCGGCATCGACTCCGTGCCTGGACTTCGATGTCTGCGGATACTCGCGGACGACCTTGGTAGCAGCGAGTTTGATCGAGCGCCGGACCGTGGGATCTTCGAGGATTGTCCTCGGGGTCGAGGTGAGACGTTCGAGTTCTGCGTCGGTCGGAAGCGCCGTAGCCAGCGCAGTAGTGGTAGTGGTCATTCGTGTTGGGGTCTCCTGGTTGTAGTTAGCACGGCCCGGAGGTGGACAGCACTGATCCCCCGACGGCTCAACGGGCCTTCGGGGGATGATGATCGAGATCGTGAGAGCCAGCATCGCTGGCAGGGAATTGCAGTGGATCGGCTCTGCTGCCAGACCCCTACAGAACTAAATGTAACACGGCGTGTTGACATGAGTCAAGTCGGATGATAAAGTGCGCGCCCCTGGTCCCAGAATCTGCGGCGTAGCGTGCACGCTGACGCGCTGCCGAGTAGCAGTGACCCTTAGTCCGCAGGGCGGGCGAAGCTGTCGACCTACCCGGTATCGAACTGTCGTTCGAAACTTGTAGTCCGTTCATATGAGCAGCCAATTTCTCGGTGCTGACCAGGTCGAACGTCTCGAAAATCACCGGGGATAACGCCGAAGAGCCTTAGATCCGCATTACGCCCCGGGTGCTGCGCCCCCGTGAGGGGGTAACCCCCGTGGGGGTACACCACCCCGGAGAGGACACCCATACAGAGGAGGAGAGGCACAGGACACCCGCGCACTCCCCAGCACACCCACCCGGTAGGTAGGGGTACCCCACCCCCCTCTACACCCCCTCCCCTGCGCAACCCAGGGCACACACCCCACACGCTCCCCACACCCAGGTCCCACCCACCCCGTACGCCACACCCCCTGCACACTCCCTACATACCCACCCCCTCTACACACTCCCTGTACCCAGGTCAGCTATTGGGGTCGCCAGAACACCCTCCGTGCGCGGCGGGGGCACACGAGTGATCACGACGGCGTACCGGGAGGCCCCTGAGACCCACTGGAAGGTACCGGAAGGTACTGGAAGGTACTAGAAGGTACGTAGACGGGCCTGAGTTGCACACTGACGAACCCGACCGGCAGGGGTACCTCTTGAACCCTCGCGAGGTGCCGTTAGGGCGCATGCGGCGACGCTAGGGGGCAGGAACGACACGCCGAGCAGCCTCAGACACGCCGGGGCCCCTGTGGATAAAGAACGGCTGACCTGGGACTTTCATGAATGTTATTCACAAGTTCTTGTGGTCAGTTGAAAAGCCACCCACTAGGTGTAGTGTTTTGAGTAGTTCGAGACACGACGAAGGCTCCCACCAACGGGAGCGGTGCTCTCCGGGTGGGAACCGATTCGTCTGCAACAAACTTCCTACGGCGAGTTGCAGTTGCGACGGTACTCCATTCGGGCCGAGAGGGTGCAATCACCCAGATATTCGGTGCATCACGTGTGGCGAACGCTACCAAGGAGCCAAATATCATGGCCTCTCGCAAGACGTCGACCAGTAGGTCGACAAGAACCGTCCGCGTTCCGGTCAAGATCAAGACCGGCAACACCACGCGTCGGACTTCGGTCCCGGTGAGGGTTCAGACCGTCACCAAGACTGTGAGGTTCAGCTGATGACGTACAAGCCGGGTGAGCGCGCTCCCCGATCAGGTCAGTACGAGATCGTTGGTCCCCGGGGCGGAGGCACCGGGAAGGAGCGCACCGTGACCCAGGGCGAACCGTTCCCGCCGACGCCGGGCGCTGGTCAGCTGTATAGGCTTGCTGACCCGACGAAGCACTAACCGCCCTAGACAGTGGGGAAGCGACCTACCTCGACGCGGAGGTCGAGGTAGGTCGTGATCCTTCGACTGTCCCTCGATCAACTGAATACTTCGTCGAACCGGTCGATCGCGTGCCAGGTTCGCACTTCCCGTTCACAGCACAGACCCGGACGTCTAGTGTCTCGACCCATGACTCCGTGGCTGACAATCAGCGGAATCTTGATCTCGATCGGACTTATCATCCTGATCGTCAAGTACCGCGTCATCATCGGGAAGAGCCTCCTCGTCCTGTACGTCGTCGGATGGATCGCCGCGATCTTCTGGGCGGGTTGGGCGTCGTACCACAGTTCCCCGGACGCAAGTTGGATCGAACGGACCGGATGGTCGATCCTCGGGACCGTAGGTGCAGTCGTCGCAGCACTCGTAGTCACCGTATTCCTCTGGACCGTGGCAGAAGAAGCCTCTAACAGCGTATGACAGCTCGACACCGTCACCACACACGACCCTCGATCGGCTGAAGCCGCCTCGGAGATGAAACCTTCTCTTTGCCCGAGGAGCGAAGCGACGAGGGTTTCTCTTGGAAGTTCTCTTCGGAGAGTAGGAAGATGAGCAAGCCAATGCTCGCTGGCTTCGGAGAGGGACTACTAATCCGGTGACCTTCCGGGATCACCGGATCTTCCTCGTTCACTCCTAAGTAGGGAGTATCGGCCACGCCTCCCTTTGGAGTCCGTCGTGGTCTCGCTGGTCTACTTCTCCTCTGTCTCCGTCGACAGGCTGTAGTGCCTGTCTCCGCAGATGCCTCTTCTCCGTCGCTTGCTCTAGGGCAAGCTCTGTTACCACTCTTGATGACCAGACAGGCGAAGCACCAAGCGAGAGCCTGTCCTTTTCTAATTCCTACTCCGATGCGGTCGACCTTGATGGTCGACCTTCAGAGTTCTTCAGAGTGGGGGGTAAGAGTGCGAGGTACGAGTGCTCTTATATGGGGGGTCACCATCACCACTCACCACCCCCTCTGACCTGCGGTTTTACTCCGAGGTGGTGCCAAGTGGTGACGACAAAATCACCACCCAATAGTTTCCTGACCAGCGCTTTTACGCCGCAGGTGGTGACACGATTTCCCAGGAATCACCACCTCCTCGGATGAGTAGAGCGCCGTATGCCTGATTCTTGGACACCTGCGACTTGAACGATGACTCCGATACGATCGGCTTCCCGCCGGTACCGTCGAAGTGCTCTGCGACTTTCTCGGCAGCCTTGTTCCGGCTCAACCCTTGGCAGTTCGCCACAACCCAAGAGGCGACGTCGGCGTTCTTGTCCAGCGTCTCCGGCGCTCGATCGGGAGTTCTTGATTCCACGTCTGTCTTGGCCGAAAGCACAGTGAACCGAGCGCCGGACTCCGATTGTATCGAGTACTCGGTCTCGTAGTCGAGATTGCCGCTTGCTTTCAACCCGAGGTTGTACCGGCGCGTCCGCCACATGTACAACTTCCAGCGGACCGCAGCGGAGACCGCCGAACTCCCGAGCGGTGTGGTCGGCTTGTACCCGTTCTGCCCTTTCTTATCCGACGAGTGGCCGATGACGACGACCGCGATTCCTGCGCGTACCAGCTTCCTCACCCCGGAAAAGAACGCTGACACTGTCGCATCGTCGTTGATCGACCCGCCTGATTCGAGCGACTGCGTGATGTTGTCGATGATGACGACATTGAACCCTCGACCCCGACACAACTTCTCGACGGAGTCCCACGTCCCCGGCGACGTAGCACCGAGCGCATAGAACCCGACTCTATTGCCAGTATCCGGAGAGACTGTCTTGATTCTGTCGGCGTACTCCTTCTGCCCTCTATCATCGGTGGTGAATACACCGATCGAATACGGACGCTCCTCCGGCACGACTCCGAGGAAGTCGGTTCCGTTCAAGAGAGATCCGACAAGCGATGCGGCAAGCCACGACTTGCCGAGCTTCGCCTCTCCATAGAGCAACGTCGTGGTAGCCGAGATCAAACCAGGGACGATCCAATCCGAGCCGTCTTGGTACTTGGAAAGAACTTCCTCCATGCTCATCCCGTCGAATTGCGCCTCTAGTTCTTTGAGTTCCTGCTGTTCCGGGCTGACGTATCCCGGACGTTCCGCCACGGGTACGAAGTCGTCCGCAAATGGGTTGGTGCTGTAGCCGAGGTCAGTCTGTTCGCTGTACCGAACAGCTCCGGTGGTGGTAGTCAATACTTCTCCTGGTTTCTCTATCTCCGTGCCACGCGCCGGAGGTTGGTTGTTGTCGTCACTTCCCGATGCTTGCCACTATCCGGCTAGCGCGTAGTCGCTCTGCGAGCGAGCGACGGAGTGAAATTGCTCAACTGTGATCCAATAGCCGATCTGGTCATCGATCTGTAACCACACGATCTGATCGGGGTCGAGGTTGGTCATGTTTCACCCTCCTTTCTAAGCTGGAATTGAATAGCGGTACACCCTTGGTGCCTTTTGATGATTGAGGCCGTCAGCATTGAATCTAGAGGGCATTACGGTGCCTTCTAGCGTCCGAACTACGTGTATTCCGACGACTCCCGAAGTCTGTGTTCGTGAGCGACTGCGAGAACGACGGGTGTCCGTGCCACGACGGGGAGGTCGAGATCCCCGTCGGAGTCCTTGCGCGAATCGATCAGACGCTCGTCGCGTATCGCGACGAGCTGTAGCCGACGGAATCAGCTAGGTGTGTTGATTGAGCATCCGAACTCCCGAGGACAGCAGCGAGCCACGGCGGATACTTCACGCCGGACGGTGCAGACCTTTCGTTCTCACTCGGGGTGACCCGAGGACGGGCGCGGGTTGTGATTCCGCTATTCCTTCAGATTCGATCAGTATCGCACGACCGTTCGACGTTGTCAATGTTTGTTGACGACGTCGGATCTGTGACACGTCGACTCGGTCCGGCGACCGAAGCCGGATGCCTGGACTTATGGCTGCGAGATCCCGAGACGTTCCCGCAAGTCGGCAGGAACCAGAATCTCGCCGTAGGTCGCTCCCGGCGCGGACTTCGTCCGGCGTTGACCTCCGGTATCGACCCGGAGCGCGAACGTAATCCCGGACCGGAGCAACAGCGAACGTCGACCTTCGGAGGTCGACGACTCCCACTGATCTCGGTACGTCCCGCCGACGGGCTCGTACTTCCAATGCGCTTCGACCCGAGGTGATGCTTCGAGTGCCGACAACTCGGCGTCCTTCGCTTGAATCTGAGACCTGAGACGCTGTTTCGCTGTCTCCGAGGCCATGGTTCCGATAAGAGCCTGTAGCTCGTCGAGAGCAGCTACAGCAGCTCTGATCTCCTCGTCCCGCGAGTCTCCGGGCATCCAGACCCGTTCGACGACCGAGAGGTCTCCGACCTCGTCGAGAAACAACTCTTCGACGAACAACTCCGCGTAGTCCAACGGGATCGGAGTAGACCGCCCGTACTCACACCGGTCCTTGTATTCGTCAGGGTGGATGAGGTACACGAACTCGTAGACCTTCGGTTCACCTGACTTCATCGTCCTCTTCGTCTGCGTCTTCGAGTGACGCAACGGACGCCGACACCCTGGGCAGACGACGATCCCGGTGAGCGCGTACGGGACCTCCCGGCGGTCGTACGTCATCTTCTTCTCGGTCATCTTCTGCACCCGCTCGAACTCAGCAAGCGAAATCAACGGCTCCCCGATCATCACCGGATCTCCGTTGTCATCCCGCACGGTGGCTCCCGCCTTCATCGAGTACCCGAGAAGAGCTTGACTCCGGATGAGTTGTCGAACGGTCTGCTGAAACCAGCGCTTCGACGCGTCAGGCGTACCTCCACGAAGCGACTTCTTGTGTTCCGTCGGAATCAACGTCCCCGCGTCGTTCAGACGCTTGATCGCGTACGGCACTCCCCGACCCGCGATCACATCATCGACAATCGACTGAATGACCGAGCGCCCAACGGGGTCGACTTCGAGCCTCCACCCCGCTCCATCCTCGACCCGTACTGGCACGTACCCGTACGGGAATGTCCCGCCTGCCCATCTACCGAGTTCCCGGAGCTTGGCACGAGAGGAGACCTGACGTTCCCTGATCGCCTCTAGCTCGCCCTCTGCCAGACCTGCTATGACCGATGCCAGCATTCGACCCGACCACGTCGACAGGTCGATCGACTCCGAGACTGATACGAGCGTCTTCCCGTTGTCGTTCGCCCATCCGAACAGCTTGTTCAACAGGACGGCGGATCTACCTAGCCGATCCAACTTCCACGCAACGACAGCGTCGTACTGCCCGATCTTCTCCGGATCGGTTAGCCACGGCCCGAGCGACGGGGTGTGGAACGGATCGACCGACCCCGACACACCGTCGTCGATCGCCCATCCGACGATCTGAGCGTCTTGCATCGACGCCCATTGTTCGACGACCTCACGCTGTCGCTCGACGGAGGTAGATTCCTCCGTAGTCCGAGACAGCCGGACCCTGCCGAGTACCCGTATCGTTGGTGTCATGGTCGACGCTCCTAATCGTTTCTCCCTGAAGATCATGTACTATCAGCCCTGCATCCCCCCGAATACGGGCAACGCGATCCGAATCGCGGCGAACACGGGGTGTGAACTGCACTTGATCGAGCCGCTCGGGTTCACGATGACGGACGCTCAGGTCAAACGAGCCGGCCTGGACTACCACGAGATGGCGAACGTGACGGTCCACCCCGATCTGCAGACGGCGTGGGACGTGCTGAAACCCGAGCGGGTGTTCGCGTTCACCGCCCACACGAGCAAGTTCCACACCGACGTCGACTATCGCGCGGGCGACGTCCTCCTCTTCGGCCCCGAACCGACGGGCCTGCCGCAGGAGGTGCTGAACGATCCACACGTCACCGAACAACTCCGCATCCCGATGCTGGCGGGACGTCGCTCGATGAATCTCGCCAACGCGACGAGCGTCGCACTGTACGAGGCGTGGCGACAGAACGGGTTCTCCGGCGCCGTCTAGGTGTAGTCCACGAACCGCAGCGCGCCACTCAACGACGGTGCAGATGTCGCTCGAAGAACCTCTTTACCGCTTCCCCCTCATATGCCGGGATTCCGGTGTGGCCGCCCATGTTGGCGTGCAGTGTCTTCTCCGGTGACGCGATCGCCTCGAAGAGGTCGAGAGCGGCCTGCCTGTCGTTGCCCTCATCGTCCCACTGAAGCATCACGTGGATCGGAATGCGCAGATCACGGGCATCGTCGAAGGTCGTGGTCGGCAGGAAGCTCCCGGCGAAGAGGGCCGCGGCCGCGATCCGCGGATCGATGGCCGCCAGGCGGACGGCGATCGCCGTCACTCCGCCGGAGAACCCGACCGGACCGTCGATCTCGGGCAGGTCGAGCAGGGCGTCCACGACGGCCTGCCACTCGGGGACTGCCACATCGACCAGCGGAGTGACCAGCCGTTCGATGATGTCCCGCCCGACGACGCCGCCCAAGGCGACCGTCGCCCGGACGTCGGCACGCGCCTCGTCCACACCGGGCATGCGCGGCCGGGCGCCACTGCCCGGGAGTTCGAGGGTCGCGCACGCGAAACCAGTCGCCGCCCGCCCACGCAGTCGGGGTCGCATCCGGTCGAGACCGCCCGGGTGACCGAGCAGGATCAGGGGCGTCGGGCCGGTGGCTCGTTCCGGAGTCCACAGGATGCCGGGTACGTCGCCGAGGACAAAATCGCGTTCGACGAGTCCGCCGACTCGAGATTCGGAGGTGAACATGCTTCCAGCGTGCCCCACGTGTCCAGCGGTTTTCAGTCCTCGATCCGGAACCGCTTCACGCGCGACGTGGCGCCGCTGACCAGCGTGACCCTCGACTTCGCGACCCCGAAGTGCTTCGCCAGCACCACTCCGACGGCTCGTGTCGCCCTCCCCTCGACGGCCGGTTCACGCACGTAGACCGTCACCGACCCGTCGTCGGCCACCTCGACGAGCGGCCCCTTCCGACTGCCCGGCTTCACCGTCACCGCGACGACCCTCATGCCTGTCGTCCCTGCCCGGTGTTGCTTCCCCGCCACCGCAGCGGAGCCTCGCCGTACTCCTCGATCACGTGCGCGGCCATGCCGACCGTCCGACCGTATTGGAACAGCACCTCGCCTGCCCTCGGTCCGAGGCCGAGTTCGAGCGAGACGACGGCGCTCGCCAGATCGACGTTCACCGACCTGCCCGCGCGGCTGATGATCGCGTCGGCCGCGGCCAGCGTCTCCGAGTCCGGGGCGTCGTCCCGCATCTTGTCGAGGACGACGATCGCGCGCGGGTCGTCGCCGCCGTAGATGACGTGGCCGAAGCCCGGAAGCCGACCGTCGACCACCGCGTCCGACATCGCCCGATCCATGTCGACACCCGCACGCACCGACTCGACCAGCGCATACGCCGATGCCGGCGCGCCCCCGTGCAGCGGTCCGGACAGTGCCGCGTAGCCGGCGAGCAGCGAGTCGAACACACCCGCGCGCGCCGACGCCGCCACGCGCGCGGCCGTCGTCGACGCGGCCAGGCCGTTGTCGATGAGTGTGGTGGCGAGCAGATCCGTCCACGGGTGCGACAGGTCGATCTCGGGTACGGTCGCCGCCAGGATCGGCAGGACGCCGAGAACCCGGGCGGCCGCATCGGTCCGATCGGCGCGCAGCGGATCGTGCGCCGCGATCAGCGCGACTGCCAGCGGGATCCGGCGTTCGACCGGCACCGCCGCGAGAGGCGACAGATCAACGTCCGGACACCCGACGGGCAGGTCGACGTCGAGCACGAATCGGGCCGCGGCCGCGAAGTCCATCGTCGCGCAGATGTCCGCGATGTCGTTGCCGCGCAACAGGAGTCGGTCATCGCTGATCGTCGACACGCGGGTGGAGACCGCCCGGAACCGCAGCAGCCGATCGCCCGCGCGTCGACCGTCATGCTTCGCCGCGGCAAGCGAGTCGACCTCGGCGCGGTCGAACAACGACTCCGCCTGACCCGGCATCCGCCTCGACGTCAGCACTCCCCGACTCACATACGAGTAGAGGGTTCCCCGCTTCACACCGAGGCGATCGGCGGCCTCCGACGTCGTGATCCACTCCTGCACGGCATTGATTCAATCAACATTGCAGAGATTGATCAACAGCGTGAGACTCGGAACATGAATGCACCGATCACCGTCCCGAGGGGACTGAAGAACGTCATCGTCACCGACACCGAGATAGGCGACGTCCGAGGCGAGGAGGGCTTCTACCACTACCGCCAGTACGACGCGACGCACCTCGCACGCACCCGCACGTTCGAGGACGTGTGGCACCTGATGGTGTTCGGCGACTTCCCGCAGACGCCCGACGACTTCCGCCGACGCGTCGGCGGGCTGCGCGTGATCGACGGACGGACCGTCGACCTGCTGCGGTCCGTCGTCACCCCGTCGACCGAACCGCTCGCGGCCCTGCGCGTGGCACTCGCCGCGCTCGGCGTCGCCGACCGTCCGCTGTTCGACCTACCGGAGTCCGAGCGGGTGGACGCGGCCCTGCGGGCGGCCGCCGCGACTCCTACGATCATCGCGGCGGCGCATCGTCTCGCCCGCGGACTCGACGTGCTCGACGCCGACCCGACCGCCGATCACGTGTCCGACTACCTGCGGATGGCGACCGGCTCGGCCGGCGACTCCGACGTGCTCCGGACCTACCTCATCACGACCATCGACCACGGATTCAACGCGTCGACGTTCGCGGGTCGTGTCGTCGCGTCCACCGGTTCGGACATGACGTCGTCGGTCCTCGGCGCACTCGGCGCGTTCCTCGGCCCGTTGCACGGCGGAGCGCCCGGCCGCGCCCTCGCCGCGCTCGACGACATCGGCGACCCTGCGAACACACGCGAGTGGGTGCGGCGGCGGATCGAGTCGGGCGAGGTGATCATGGGCTTCGGCCACGCCGTCTACCGCACCAACGACCCACGTGCGGAACTACTGAAAAGCGTTGTGGTGCAACGATACGACTCCCCGCTCGTCCGCCAGGCCACCACGGTCGAAGCCGAGATCGAGGCCGCGATCAACGAATTGAAGCCCGGCCGCCGTCTGTATGCGAACGTCGAGTTCTACGCGGGCGTCCTGATGAGCGAGGTGGGCCTGCCGCCGGAGATGTTCACCCCGACGTTCGCCACCGCCCGCGTCGTCGGTTGGACCGCCAATATCCTCGAGCAAGCCGCCGAAGGGAAGATCATCCGACCCGTCGCACGGTATGTGGGACCTGAGCCGGTGAAAGCCCGCTGAAAAGGCTCTTCTCATCGGTCTGCGAGGGCATATTGCCCTCGCAGACCGATGACAAGCGCGATCTTTGCAGTATTCGCTCGGTCAGGGCTTGTTGTCCCAGACGTAGCGGTAGTAGTCGGCGTCCTTCAGGTCGGCCGCGGCCGCCTCGTCGACGACCATCGTCGCGTGGCGGTGCAATTGCAGCACCGACGCCGGGCATGCCGCCGACAGCGGCCCCTCCACGGCCGCGGCCACCGCCGCCGACTTGCCCGCACCCGTCGCGACGAGGATCAGATGCTTCGCGTCGCAGATGGTCCCGAGTCCCTGCGTGATGACGTGCATCGGCACCTCGTCGAACGAGTCGAAGAACCGCGCATTGTCCTGGCAGGTCTTCTCGGTGAGCGTCTTGATCCGGGTACGCGACACGAGCGACGACGACGGCTCGTTGAAACCGATGTGCCCGTTGCTGCCGATGCCGAGGATCTGCACGTCCACCGGTCCGACCCGAGCGATCAGCGCATCGTAGGCGTCGGCGGCCACTCGACTGTCCGGGGCCATGCCGTCGGGCAAGTGGACGTCGCCGATGTCGATGTGGTCGGTGAACTTGTCCCGGATGAACCGCGCGTACGACTCCGGGTGCGTCGTCGGCAGACCCACGTACTCGTCGAGCAGGACTGCGTTGACCCCCGCGAACGACAGCCCCTCGTCGCGATGCCTCCGGATCAGTTCGTCGTACGTCGCAAGCGGTGACGATCCGGTCGCCAGACCGATGGTCTTCGCACCACCGCGAACCGCGTTCTCGACGATGTCTGCCATCACCAACTCCGGGCGATCGACGATCACGACCTCCATGCGCTACCTGCACTTCCCTAGTGTGTGGATTCGACTCGAGGGTACGTGCTGCGCCCGACGTTCGCGGTCCGGTTCAACTCATCCGCGAGATCACGGCTCTCTTCGCTGCCCGGAACTCGTCGTCGTCGAGCCAACCCTTCTGATGCATGTCAGCGAGACGGGCGATCTCATCGCTGAGCACGGTCGAGTTCCCGTCCTGGGGAGTCGGCGATGAAGGTAGCGCAGTCGCCGAGGGCGGTTTCTCGAGCGAGACTCGCAAGGGTTCTGCCTGCCTGCGCCGCGGCTGAGCGATATCGCGGCGGAGTTGCTCGATGTGTTCACGAATGAAGTCCTCCTCCTGGTCCATGACGTCGCCGAACAGGACCGGCCCGCGGTCGGTGTGGATGTGCAACTTCGTCGTCACCCGCTTCCGAACGAACTCCACACTGCGAATGTCTTCGCCGCGCACTTCGATTCTGACCTTCTTGCCCGGCTGCAGGACCGTCGTGAATCCGATGACGCGGCGATTGGTGATCGCCAACGCCTCCATCACGGGTTTGAACCTGAAGATGTGGGCGAACGCGGTTACCGACTCGCCGGGCAGTAGATCTGATGCCATACCGGCCTGCCATACCGCGGTGTCCACTCGTGACGCGATGATCCATGCGCCGCTCTGCACCATCTGCCACCTCACACGTCCGTTTGTTCGTCAACCGAATCATGACACGGCGAGGTCCCGTTCGACCGATCGAGCGACGGCGGTCAGCACCAGTCACGCGAACGGGTGCCGACTTTGAGGTCGAGTTTTCCGAGACGGTCGGCGACGACGGTGACTGCGCCTTCCGCATTCTGGACTCGACCGCGGATGAGCAGGGCGGATGCGGTCTGGGCGAGGGTCCGGTAACGCGCCCACAGGCCGACGGAGCAGACCACGTTCACCATGCCCGTCTCGTCTTCGAGGTTCACGAAGGTGACGCCCGACGCGGTCGCCGGGCGTTGCCGGTGAGTGACGGCGCCGCCGACGAGCACCCGTGACCCGTCCGGCACCGACAGCAGTCGGTCCGCGGGGACCACGCCCATCGCGTCCAGACGTGGCCGCAGGTACTGGGTCGGGTAGGCGCGCGGCGAGATGCCGGTGGAGATGGCGTCGACAGCCGTCAGCTCCACCTCGCCCATGCCGGGCAGGGTCGGCGTGGCACGGGGCGAGACGACGGGAAGTTGATCGTCGCGGATTCCGGCGGCGGCTCCGGCCTCCCACAGCGCACCGCGCCGGTCCAGGCCGAAGCACTCGAACGCGCCCGCCGTCGCGAGGGCTTCCAACTGGGCGAGCGTCGGCTCCGTGCGGCGAGACAGGTCGGCGACGGACGTGAACTCCCCTCCCCGCTCCCTGACGTCGACGATCCGCTGGGCGAGCACGTCCGACAGTCCTTTCACCGCCGCCAACCCGATCCGCACATCGAGGCCCCGATTCTCCAGCGACGCGTGCGACAGCGACCGGTTCACATCCGGTCGATGAACGTCGACCCCATGCCGCCGTGCGTCGGCGACGAGGCTCTGCGGCGAGTAGAAGCCCATCGGCTGCGCCCGCAGCAGCGCCGCGCAGAACGCCGCCGGGTGATGCAGCTTGAACCACGACGAGTAGAAGACGATCGACGCGAAGCTCTGCGAATGGCTCTCAGGGAAGCCGAAGTTGGCGAACGCCGCCATCTTCTCGTAGATGCGGTCGGCCGTCTCCCCGACGATGCCGTGCGTCTCGCGCATCCCGTCGTAGAACCGCCTCTTGAGTCGTTCCATCCTCTCGGGCGACCGTTTGGATCCCATCGCCCGCCGCAGCTGGTCGGCCTCACCCGCGTCGAATCCGGCGACGTCGACCGCCACCTGCATCATCTGCTCCTGAAACAGCGGAATGCCGAGGGTCCGGCCGAGCGACTCCTTCATCGAGTCGTGGTCGAACGTCACCTCCTCCTTGCCGTCGCGGCGTCGGATGTACGGGTGCACCGACCCGCCCTGGATCGGCCCCGGCCGGATCAGCGCGACCTCGACGACGAGGTCGTAGAAGTTCCGCGGCTTCAACCGTGGGAGCGTCGCCATCTGGGCGCGCGACTCCACCTGGAACACGCCGATCGAGTCGGCCCGGCACAGCATGTCGTAGACGGCCTCCTCGCCGAGGTCCAGCGTCGCGAGGTCGACGTCGATCCCCTTGTGGTCGCGGACCAAGTCGATCGCGTAGCGCAGCGCCGACAGCATCCCGAGGCCGAGGAGATCGAATTTGACGAGTCCGATGGCCGCGCAGTCGTCCTTGTCCCATTGCAGGACGCTCCGGCCCTCCATCCGAGCCCATTCGGTGGGGACCACGTCGGCGATCGGACGGTCGCAGATCACCATGCCGCCCGAGTGAATGCCCAGGTGACGCGGCATCGACGAGATCTGCGACGCCAGGTCCCGGACGTCGTCGGGCGCCGAGTCGGGAACCTTCGCCCACGCGTCCTGCTGACCGGGCGCGTACCCGAGCGCGCGCGCCATGTCACGGACCGCGGACCGTCCCCGATAGGTGATGACGTTCGCGACCTGTGCGCTGTTCGCCCGCCCGTGCTTGCGATACACGTACTGGATCACCTCCTCCCGGCGATCCGACTCGATGTCGACGTCGATGTCGGGCGGGCCGTCGCGCGCCGGCGACAGGAAGCGCTCGAACAGCAGCGAATTGCCGACCGGGTCGACGTTGGTGATGCCGAGCGCGTAACAGACCGCCGAGTTCGCCGAGCTGCCCCGCCCCTGGCAGAGAATGTCGCTGTATTTGCAGAACGACACGATGTCGTGGACGACGAGGAAGTAGCCGGGGAACGTCAACGCCTCGATGATCGCCAGTTCGTGCTCGATCTGCCGGTACGCGTCGGGACGCTCGGCGCGCGTGCCGTAGCGACGCATCGCCCCTTCCTCGGTGAGATGCCGCAGCCACGTGGCTTCGGTGTGCCCGTCCGGGACCTTGAACGGCGGCAGATTCGGGGCGATCAGCTCGAGCGAGAACGCGCAGTCGGACGCCATGCCGACGGCGTTGTCGATCGCGTCGCGGTGTGCGGGCATCAGCCGGATCATCTCGTCGCCGCTGCGCAGGTGGGCTCCGCCGACTCCGGGCAGCCAGCCGTCGATCGTCGCCATGTCCGTTCGCGCACGAACCGCGGCGACGGCCGTCGCGAGACGCCTGCTGGACGGTCCGGCGAAGTGCGCGCCCGTCGTCGCCACCGTCGGCAACGCGAACTCACCGGCCAGTCCGGCGAGGAGCGCATTGCGTTCGTCGTCGTCCGAGCGGCCGGATGCGGTCAGTTCGACTGCCACGTTGTCGGCTCCGAAGCGTTCGACGAGGTCGCCGAGCGCGTCGCGCGCACCGACGAGTCCCGCGCGGGCCAGACCACGTCGGACCGAGCCCTTCCGGCAGCCGGTCAGGATCTGCCAATGCCCGTCGGCCGCGGCCGCGGTGATCGCATCGGCGTCGTACCGCAGCAGCCCTTTCTCTCCTCCCGTCATGTGCGCGTCCGCCATCACCCGGGACAGCCTGCGGTATCCCTCTCCGCCACGGGCCAGCACCAGCAGATGATCGCCCGGCGGGTCGACGGCCCCGGCCCGCGGCGCGTCGTGGTGAAGTGACAGTTCGGCGCCGAACACCGTCGGCATGTCGAACTCACGTGCCGCCTCCGCGAAGCGCACCACCCCGTAGAAGCCGTCGTGATCGGTCAACGCCAACGCGGTCAGCCCGAGCCGCTGTGCCTCCTCCACCATCGCCTCCGGCATCGACGCACCGTCGAGAAAGCTGTACGCGCTGTGCGCGTGAAGCTCCGCGTACGCCACGTCCGACGCCCCGAAAGCGATGTCGGACGGCACGTACTCGCCACGTTTGCGAGACCACGCCGGCGAGTCCCCACCGTCTCCGACGTTGGGCGGAAGCGTCTCACTGCGCAGGTCGTCCGCCGCCGGGGATCGCCCCGACAGCACCTTCTCCATCTCCGACCAGGTCGGTGGACCGTTGCTCCAACCCATTCGTCCAACTATAGAACAAATGTTCGAACTATGGAATACTTGGTATTCATATGAGAACCTGTGTCAGTGACCAGCTACTTCGTGACGGGTGCAAGCGGTTTCATCGGCCGCCGGGTGCTGCAACGACTCCTCGCGCGGGACGCGGACGCCCGCGTCACCGCACTCGTCCGACCCGGCTCCCTGCCTCGATTCGCCCAGGTCATCGAGGGCCTCGACGGTGGTGAACGGGTGATCACCGTCCTCGGCGACCTCACCGCCGACGGCCTCGACATCCACGACCGGTCGTTGCTCGAGGGCACCGACCACGTGATCCACTTGGCCGCGATCTACGACATGACCGCCGACGCCGCGTCGCAGGACGCCGCCAATCGGGACGGGACCGCACGGGTGGCCGCCCTGGCCGCCGAGCTCGGCGCAATGCTGCATCACGTGTCGTCGATCGCCGTCTCCGGCGATTGGGACGGCGAGTACACCGAGAGCGACTTCGACCTCGGACAGAGCTTCCCCACCCCCTACCACCGCACCAAGTTCGCGGCCGAGAAGGCCGTCCGGGAGACGCCCGACCTGCGGTGGCGCGTGTACCGACCGTCCGCGGTGGTCGGCGACTCGACGACCGGAACGATGGACAAGATCGACGGACCGTACTACTTCTTCGGGCAGATGTCCCTGCTCGGACAGCTTCCGTCGTTCCTCAAGATGCCGATGCCGAACTTCGGCTGGGTCAACCTGGTGCCGGTCGACTTCGTCGCCGACGCGATCGTCGCCCTCGTCGATCACCGGCCCGACGAGAACGGCCTGGTGTTCCACCTGTCCGATCCGAAGCGTCGGACCGTCACCGAGATGTTCAACGCCCTCGCCCCCGCGTTCGACGCGCCCCGTGGTTTCAACGCGCTCCCCAACGCGGTGATGCGCCCCGTGCTGGCCGCGGGCTCGAAGGGGCCGCTGCGCGCGGCACGCGACGCGATCGCCGCCCAGCTCGACGTGCCGCCGCTCATGTTCGACCTCGTCTCCCTGCCCGTCGACTTCCGCAGCGACCGAACTCTCGACACACTCCGCGAATTGGGTGTCACCCTGCCCGACCTCGACGACTACGGGCCCGCCCTGTGGCGGTACTGGTACGACAATCTCGATCCGGCGCGTCACCGTCGCGACGACCCGCTCGGTCCGCTCGTCGGCAAGAACGTGCTGATCACGGGCGCGTCGTCGGGCATAGGCAAGGCGACCGCCCGCATGTGCGTGACGCGTGGGGCCACAGTCTTCCTCGTCGCACGCAGCGTCGACGGCCTCGCCGACGTGGTCGACGAGCTCAACGCCGAGACCCCGAAGGACGGCCTCCCCGCGGGTCGCGCCTACGCGTACCCCGCCGACATCACCGACGAGCCGTCCGTCCAGACGGTCGTGAAGTCGATCATCGCCGAGCACGGATACGTGGACGTGTTGGTGAACAACGCCGGACGGTCCATCCGCCGGTCGACGCTCAACTCCGTCGACCGTTCGCACGACTACCAGCGCACGATGGCCGTGAACTACTTCGGCGCCGTCTACCTGACGTTGGCCCTGCTCCCCCACATGGTGGAACGCCAGTCCGGGCACATCGTGAACGTGTCGTCGGTGGCGGTGCAGAGTCACGGACCCCGGTTCGGCGCCTACGGTGCATCGAAGGCCGCGCTCGAGGCGTTCAGCGATGCGACGGCCGCGGAGACGCTGTCCGACCACGTCACGTTCAGCACAGTCCGCCTCCCGTTGACCCGCACCAAGATGATCGCCCCGACCGACGCTTACCAGTCGCAGCACGGCGTCTGGGGCGTCGACAAGGCCGCCAGCCGCGTCCTTCGGGCGATCGTCGACAAGCCCAAACGCGTGAACACCCTGATCGGCGACATCGTCGACCTCGGTCACAACACCGTCCCCCGCCTCACCAACCGCCTCATGCATCAGGAGTATCTCCTCGTCGGCGAGTCGGACGCCGCCCTCGGCAAGAGCTGACCGCACGCACGTCACTCGTACACCCCCTCCACCGTCCAGGCCCGTTCCCGGTAGCAGAGGAGGAGCGCTCGGGAGTCTTCGAGGAGCACTTGGGCTCGTGCCGAGACGGCGGGCGGTTCGGTTCCGGAGCCGAACGGCCACGGGCCCGCCCACCAGCAGACCGTGTAGGGGCGACGGCCGATCCACACCTCGGCGGGTTCGGAGGTGAACCCGCCGCGCGAGGTGACGCTCACCTGATCGCCTTCGGCGTCGAGCAGCTCGGCGTCGGTGTGCGACAGCAGTGCGGGTGAGGGCCGAGCCAGCCGGTCCGGCCAGGCCGCGTCCGGGTCGCGCGGGGCGACGTGTTCGTCGCCGAGCGCCACCAACGCGACCTGTTCGGCAGGCCCGCGTCCACCACTGCGGATCGGGACGCGCACCGACTCCCCGCCCAACAGTCCCTGGACCCGGACCAACGCGCGTCGGGCGCGGTCGGTGAGTCCGTCTCCGACCGCGGCGGGCAGTCCGGCCCCGACGAACGCGTACTGCAACGACCCCGCGTCGACCACTTCGACAGGCTCCAGGTGCAGTCGTGCGATCGGCGAGTCCGGCGCACCCGTCCCACCCGCATCGCGGCCCGCGGTTCCGGTGAGCCACCCCTCCAGCTGCCAACGGACACGGTCGGCTGTCGCATCCGGGGCGAGCGGCTGCGCACACCACCAGGTGCGCGAATGCCGTTGTCCGCGTTCGGTTATCGCATGCACAGTGAGACGGGTGCAGGCGAGTGATGCCGCCGACAGACGGCGGTGCAGCTCCTCCGCGAGGCGTCGACCGAGGAAGGCCGCCGCGTCGATCCGCTCGACCGGAGGATCGCACGTGTGCTCCACCTCGAGCGTCGCGGGGATCGGCGCACGACTCGGTCGCCTGCCGGGCGACGCGCTCGCCAGCCGGTGCGCGACGACGGCGTCGGCCGAGAACCGCGACGCGACGTCGGCCGCGGGCAGTTCGGCGAATGCACCGAGCGTCCGCATGCCGAGCCGCCACAACAGGTCGACGAGGTCGGCTCGGCTCGGATCCGACAGCGACGTCTCCACGGTCAGGTCGGAGATCGGCCGCGTCGCCAGGTAGGCGGCATCGGTCCCCGGCGGCACCGACTGCCCCGACCGCGCCGACAACACGGCCGTGAACAGTTCGTCGGCCACACCGACGCGCGCCACCACCCCGGTGGCGCCGACGGCGTCGACGATCCGCTCGGCGAGCCCGCTCTCCCCGCCGAAATAGCGGGCGGCGCGGTCGGCCGTCACCACCAGCAGCCCCGGCCGCAGCACCTCCGTGAGGGGGACGACGTCGGTCACCGCGGCGACGACGGGCTCGAACAATCGCCCGTCCCGCCCGGCGTCGGCGTCGAACACCGCCAGATCTGGGCACAACGACTGCGCCTGACGTTTACGCATGCCGCGGCGGACGCCGACTGTCCGTGCCGCGCGCGAACACGCCTCCACCCGCCCCGCGGACACGACGGCGATCGGCTCGGCGACGGTGATTCCCGCCGTCGACGCCGCCGCGACCGCGGGCCAGTCGGGACACCACACCGCCATCACCCGGCGGCCGTTCTCCTGCTCCATCAGTTCGCCACGGCGAGCGCGGGACGCGACGGACGTTGCACCGAGCCGTGTGCGGCGACGAGTCGAAGCACCGACTCCTCCCCCATGTCGGGTGCGACGAGGTCGAAGCGACCCGACGACGGTCGGGCGCCGGACGCCGTCACCTGGACGTCCACCCCGAATCCGCCGATCCGACCGAACCCGCTACGACGCGCCGGCACGTGCCGATACTCGGTCACATCGCTGTCGATGCGGACCGACGCGTTCGGCCAATCGCCGAGGACGAGCAGCGTCGACGACTGCTTGCGCGCCCGCCCCGCCAACACGCGGGCCCGCGACGGCGGGACCGGCCCACGTGTGCGACCGTGCCCGAGGTCGGGCCCGAGGACCACCAGGTCGATGCCGTCGAGCAGCACACCCGCCACCTCCAACGGGTCAACGCCCGGCTCGGTGACGACGGCGACCCGACTCAGGTCGGCTCCCATGTCCATGGCCGCCGTGAGGTTGAGCCGCGGGAGCCCGACGAGCGCCACCGTCGACCCGGCACGGGTGACATCGGCGATGATCGCCATCGGCACCGTGACCGCTCCGGTGGACGCGACAACCGTGCCGCGGGACAGTCCACCGCGCGGAAACAGCGGGGTCATGGCCTCGGGGACGGGCAGCACCGAGGTCTCCGCGAAGACGTCGCCCGACATGCCCGCAAGACGCCTCCGCAGGGCTTCTACCTCCTCTGATCGCGCCATCATCTCCCCTTCCCATGTTCGAACTCTTGTTCGATATCTTACGTCCGCCCTCCGACAACCGTCAACGGCCCAGGCGGTCGATCCCTCGGGGCGGCTACATTCGGTACATGCCGTCACGCCTCTACCCGTTCGCGACGATCATCGCCGCGGCGACGTCGATCGCACTCACCGCGCTCCCGTGGATCAGGCTCGATCCGCTCGGCGTCACCATCTCGTGGAACGGCCTCGGCATGACCGATTCGTATCTGGACGACATCGGCGTCGTCGGTGTGGGCTGGGTTGTGGTGGCGGCGTCCGTCGTCGCGATTCTGGCCGCGCTCATCGGTTTGATGCCGTCGGCGAAGGTCCGGCCGCTCCTACCCCTCGCCAATGCCGCGGCAGCCGTCTCGTGCGCCCTGGCCGCGCTGGCGCCGATCATCACACTGATCTCGCCGAGCGTGTACTACGGCGATCTCTTCGTCTCCATCGGCGCGACGTCGGAGATCCCCCTCGTTCCGCTGAACACGCCGGTCATCGTCTCGACGACGATCGCGATACTGATCACCGGCGTGGTGTGCGCATTCGCAGCCGTGGCCGCGCGGCCCGATCCAGCGGCTCGGGCCGCGTCGGCGACGACGCTCTGACCCGTGCGGTGATCACGGCGGCGATCGACCCTGACGCGAGCAACGCCGCCAGCACGAGCACCTGGAATCGACCGGCCTCCACCGGTGAGAGCCCGCCGAAGATCGCGCCGACGAACGCTCCCGGCAACGTGACGAGACCCGTGGTCTTGGTCTGATCGATCGACGGGACCAGCGCGCTGTGCACGGCCTGCCGAGCCATCGGCGTCGCCGCCTGCCTGGGCGTGGCGCCGAGCGCCAGCCACGCCTCCACCTCGTCCCACCGCTCGATCAGCGCCTCGGTGAGCCGCCGACCCGTGAGCGTGGTGATGTTCATGGTGTTGCCGATGACGATCGCCGACACGGCCAGCAGATAGCGCGACGTCGGCTCCAACGCTCCCGTCGCGAACACCGTCCCCAACGCGACGAGCACGCCGGACGCCACCGCGATCGCGACGAATCCGGCTGTGCGCCACCACGTCCCCGGTGATGCGAGGCGACCCGCCGCGGTTGCGACCGCGATGGCGAACATGATCGCGACGGCGACGAACACGAGCGCGGGATGCGTGATCAGTCCCGTCAGCGCGACACTCACGATCACGAGTTGGACGAGCCCGCGCGCGACCGCCGAGGCTGCCGCCCACTGCTGCGGGACGCCGTACCACCGGAGCACACCCACGGTGACGCCCGCCAGCGTGATCACTGCGGCGAGGGTCGCAACTCCTTCGTGTACCGACACCTCACCATCCAAGCACCCGGCGGACTCGACTTTCGTCTCCTCGTCACCGCTCCCGGGAGGCAACCCCCAGAGGAGACGGGTCGCTTCCCTGCAGCGGTGACGGTTGAACGGAAACTAGAACAGGGTCAGGCTCTCGGACTCCACCGCGTCGATGACCGCGGGCGGCGACACGTCGGCAGCCGCATCGTCCGGCCGTGCCAGCCCGTACTCCCGCACCAACGGTGTCATGCGTTCGCGGAGCCTGACGGCGTAGTCTGCGGGCACGAACGACCCACGCCCGTACAGCGATCGGTATCGGCGAAGCAGCGCCGGATGCTCGGTCGCCAGCCAGTCGAGGTACCCGTCGTCGGGGTCGAGCTGCAGCACCGACACCGACACACGACTGGCCCCGGCCTCTGCCAGCTCCGACAGCAGCGCGTCCAACTGCGACGACGAGTCGGTGAGGCATGGCAGCAGCGGCGCGATCCGCACATGCGGTTCGAGCCCGGCGTCGGCGAGACGTCGGACGGCGTCAAGGCGTGCCGCCGGCGCCGAACCGTCGGGGTCGGCACGCCTGCTCAGGTCGTCGTCGATGCACGGCACCGTCATGACGACGGTGGTCGACACCGCATGCCGCACCACACGCAGCAACGACAGGTCGCGCACCACCAGATCCGAACCGGTGAACAGCACGAACGGCGTGTTCGATTCGGCGAGCGCCGAGATCACTCCGGGCATCAGCCGGTAGCGTTCCTCGAGCACGCCGTACGGGTCCGCCCCGGTGACGCCGACCGCCACCGTCGAACGACGCCACGAGCGCCGCCGGAGCTCCCGCCGCAGCACGGCCGCCGCGTTCACCCTGACCCGGATGTCGCGGTCGTCGCCGGTCATGGTCTCGATCGAGTAGTCGTACGGATGGGCACGATCCACCGTCACCGAGCGCAGCATGGCCGGGGCCACCACCTCGTGCACCGCCAGGCGCGGATACTCCGGCAACCGGAGCGTCCGCACGAGGTCGGTCTCCACCAACCCGAGCAATCCACTCATGCCATCAATACGAACACATGTGCGAAACTAGGTCAAGTGTTCGAATTCAAAGCATGTACGGCATCGACAAGATCGCGACGATGAACAGGACGAACGGCACCAGCACCATGCCGAGCGCAAGGCCCGCCCCGTTGTACGTCTGCGGCGACGGCCCCAACGATCCCGCACTGAACGCCCACACCGGCGCCCGGTATTCGAGCGCGACAGCGCTCTGCGGCCCTACGGAGACGACCGTCTCGGCCGGTCCGACGCGCCAACCCGCCAGGTACGGCACCCAGATCCGGACCCGGTGCTGCCCTGGTGCGAGATCGAAGCGATTGTCGCCCCACCTCGCGCGGACCGGCGTGCCGTCGATCTCCACGGTCGGGGTGAGGAACAGAAAGAACCACGACAGCGGGAAGTACTTGGTCGTCAACACGAAACCGGAGCCACCGCCCGGTGTCGGCGCCCCGTGATACACCTGCGGCGAGACGACAGGGGAACCGAGACCGACCGCGGGACGATGTCGAGCGCACACCAGCGTCGTCACACCGACCGCGAACGTGACGAGCCCTGCCACCATGGCGATGAGTTGAAACGGGGCGATGCCAAGGCCGAGACGATGCAAGAGGGACGAGAAGCCGGGATGAGCGTAGAAGCCGACGGATGGAATCGCCCATACCAGGCCGACGATCACCGAGACGACACCGACCGTCACCGCCATCGGCCGCGAACGCTTCATGACGACACCGGCCACCGCTGTCACGGCGAACACCACCGCGACGACGATTGCCGCCGGAAAGACGAAGTGCACATCGATGAGGACACCGATGAGATTGAGCACCGACAGCGCCACTGCCGCCCACAACGCGCCGATAAGCCCTCGCGACGGAACAAACGCGGGAGGATCGACGACCGCGGGCAGCGCGGCCGGCACGGGCGACGGCACCGGTCGCAGCGCAGGACCGCCGACGACGGTGTGCGCCGCCTCAACCCGCGCACCACCCACCCCGACCGCTTGTCGGAGAGCCGCGACGAAGGCCGCACTGCTCGGGAACCGGTCCCGCGGGTTCTTCTCGAGCGCGCGGAAGAGCACCTGGTCGACGGCCGGGCCCACCCCGGGCAGACGACTGCTCACAGCGGGCGGCGGCTCGTGCACATGAGCCTGCCCGATCATGTCCGGCGTCGTGCCATTGAACGGCTGCGAACCGGTGATCATCGCGAACACGATGCACGCGAGCGAGTATTGATCGGCCGTGGCGTCCACCGGACGCCCGGCACGCAGTTCCGGCGCGGTGAAGCCGACATCGTCGAACGTCTCTCCGACATCGGTCCCGGACAGTACGGTGCCGATACCGGTGAGACGCGCGTGCCCGCCTGCGTCGACGCGGACCCCAGTGGGACGCAGTCGCCCGTGCACGACGCCATTGTCGGCGAGCTCGTCGAGTACGGCAGCCAGCTCGTCGGCCACCTGAGTCACCTGGCCCGCGGGCAGCGGCCCACGACCGATCACGTCGCCGAGCGTCGGGCCTTCCACATACTCGGTGGCGACCCACACGCGATCCCCGTCGACACCACGATCATGAACGCGAACGATTCCGGGTCGTCGGAGCCCGGCCATCGTGTCCGCAGCGCTCTGTACCGCATCACGAAGCTCAGGATCGGAGACGACCCGTAACACGTCGCGGCGCGCGAACCTCGGATGGCGGGCGAGGACTACCTCTCCCGTCCCGTCCATCGCAAGCACGTCCTCGACGAGGTATCCGACGAACATGTCTCCCGGCTGCAATGGCCTCACCACAACGGGCACCTTCCCTTAGCGCACGGCGGCCATGAAGACCCCGGGCGACACGCTAACACCAGCCACACGCCTCGGTCCGACGATCGACCGACGCTGCGATCCTCCGCGCTCCGATGCGCTCAAGCTCCTTTCCTCGGAATTCGCCGCCGACGCCGCCTTCCGCGCCCGTTTCGCTCGCGAAGCCGACATCGCCGCGTCGCATCGGGCGATGGTCACTCGGCCCAGCATCGACCTGGAAGCCGGAGTTGCCCGATCGGCTCACTCCCGAGTCTGACGTCTACTACGACCTCCGCACATACTACACCGCGGTGTTCGCGGGCGCCGCGTATTTCGAGGGCAGCCGCGTCCTCTGACCGAACGGCTCACGGGACGGGATTGTCACAGTGCCCGGCTAGGATGACCCCATGACCGGATCGGCCGAGCCTGCACCTTCGTACCTCGTCGCCGGCCGCTACCGTCTGGTCAAGCGCATCGGACGGGGCGGCATGGGCGCCGTGTGGCTCGCGCGCGACCAGCTGCTCGACCGCGACGTCGCCGTCAAGCAGGTCTTGTCGACAGCGCACATGTCGAGCGACGAGGCCGCGGCCAACCGACAGCGCGCCATGCGCGAGGGGCGGATCGCCGCACGCCTGTCGCATCGCAACGCAGTAGCCATGCACGACGTCGCCCTCGACGGCGAAGACCCCTGGCTGGTGATGGAGTACGTGCCGTCGCACAGCGTCGCCGACGTGCTGCGCGACAACGAGCGGCTCACCCCGGTCGAAGCGGCGCAGATCATCGCGCAGGTCGCCGACGCGATCGCCGAAGCCCACGCGTCGGGGATCATCCACCGCGACATCAAACCGGCGAACATCCTGATCGCCAACAGCGGACGGTCGTCCGGTCTGGTCAAGATCACCGACTTCGGCATCTCTCGCGCCAAGGACGACGTCTCGATCACGCAGACCGGCATCGTCACCGGCACGCCTGCCTACTTCGCGCCGGAGGTGGCCCGCGGCGACGAGCCGGGCGAGGCGTCCGACGTGTTCTCCCTGGGTGCGACGCTGTACACGATGGTGGAGGGCCGTCCGCCGTTCGGCGGCGGCGACAACTACATCGCGACACTGCACCGTGCCGCCGCGGCGAAGATCGATCCGCCGACGCACGCGGGCGCGCTCGAACCGATCGTGCTCAAGCTGCTCGAACCGTCGCCCGCCAACCGGCCGTCGATGGCGAAGGCCCGCGACATGCTCGTCCAGTTCGCGGCCTCGTCGCTCGGCACGTCGGAGAAGGTGCTGACCGGGCTCGTCACGACCAAACCGAGTCATACGCGACTCCGCCCCGGTGCCGCGCAATCGCCGTCCAACCCGCAGTCGTCGAATCCGTCTCCGGTCCCGCTGCAGAAACAGGCGCCGTACGCCCAGACACGGATCGCCGCCCCGACTCCCCCGCCCGGGCGTTACGCGCCGCGCATGACGCCCGAGCCGCTCCCCGCCGTGCAGTACCCGTCGAACCCGTCGCTGCAGCAGCAGCCGTATTCCGCACCGATTCCGCAGTACCAGTTCTATCCGCAGCAGCCTCCTCCCCAGGAGAGCAATGTGGGGCTCGCGGCGGCAGTCTTCGCGATATTCGTGCTGCTCACGGCCATCGTCGCGGGCATCATCGTCCTCGCGCTCTGATCAGCCGAGCTGCCGGTTCACGGCCCACCGGGTCAGCGCGTTGCGGTTGGACTGCTGGGTCTTCCGCAGGACGTTCGACGCGTGGGTCTCGACGGTCTTCACCGAGATGAACAGTTCCTCGGCGATCTCCCGGTAGGTGTACCCGCGGGCGAGGAGTCGGAGCACCTCGAGTTCACGCTTGGTCAACGAGTCGAGTTCGGGGTCCAGGTGCGGTTCGGGGACGGCCGAGCGGCCGGTGAACGAGTCCAGCACGAACCCGGCGAGTCGAGGACTGAACACGGCGTCCCCTTCGGCGACCCGTCGGACCGCGTCGGCCAGGTCCGCTCCGCTGATCGTCTTGGTGACGTAGCCGCGGGCGCCCGCGCGGATGGTCGCGATGACGTCGGTCGCGGCGTCCGACACCGACAGCGCCAGGAACACCGGGGCCTCCGACCCGATCGCGTCGGTCACGCCGCGGAGCACGGCGACACCGCCGCCGCCGGGCATGTGGACGTCGAGCAGCACCACGTCGGGCCTGGTGGCGACGATCTCGCTGATCGCCTGCACCACGGTTCCCGCATCACCGACGACCTCGATGCCGTCTTCACCTGCGAGTTCGGCTCGGACACCGGACCGGAAGACACCGTGGTCGTCGACGAGGAACAGGCGGTAGGTCATGCGATCTCCTGATCGGTCTGGTCGGGGGTCGCCGCGCGCGGCAGGGTGAGCGCGACGTTGGTGCCGCGTCCAACGGTAGACGTGACGCGGGCCGTCCCGCCCGCGCGTTCCATGCGCCCGCGGATCGACCGGCTGACTCCCTGCCTGTCGGCGTCCACGGCATCGACGTCGAAGCCCGCGCCGCGGTCGCGGACGAACACGTCCACCTGGTCGTCGGCCACTTCGCAGTACACGTCGACGGTGTCGGCGCCGGAGTGCTTGGACGCGTTGACCATCGCTTCGCGGGCCGCGGACACGAGTGCGCTCCAGGCACGGGTGCGGGCGGGGTCGAGCATCTCCTCCGGCGTCACGTCGCCGACCGTGATCGCCTCGATCTCGACGCCGTACGCGTCCTCGACTTCGGCGGCGACGGCGCTGATCGCGGCGGCGAGCGACTCGCGGGGACGCGCGCTGTCGCCGAAGAGCCATTGCCGCAGTTCACGTTCCTGACTGCGCGCCAACCGGGCGACCGTCTCCGGTTGCGCGGCCTGCTTCTGGATCAACGCCAACGTCTGAAGGACGGAATCGTGCAGGTGAGAGGCGATCTCTTCGCGTTCGTCGTTACGAATCCGCGCCGATCGTTCCTCGTTGAGCGCCCGCAACATCCGCATCCACACGGGCACCGTCAGCAGGACCGCCCCGACGAGGGTCGCGAGGACGGCGATGACGATCGGCGGCATCCCGGCGAGCGCCGTGTCCGGGGCGGTGACCATGACGACGAGTCCGCCGATGACAAACGCCGCGCCCGTCGCCATGCGCATCCACGTGATTGTCCGCGACGACTGATGGGTGGAGACGCCGGTGACGTCGGCCTCCCGCCAGACGATCGCGGCTCCGCCGAGGACGAACAGGAT
Organism: Gordonia spumicola; assembly: GCF_009932475.1. Lineage (GTDB taxonomy): Bacteria > Actinomycetota > Actinomycetes > Mycobacteriales > Mycobacteriaceae > Gordonia > Gordonia spumicola. Next base: position 107,899 of record NZ_BJOV01000005.1, on the reverse strand, counting down.
GGCGAGCATCGACTGCGCGGGCGCGCTGGTCGCGACCATGCCGTTGGCGGCCAGGGCGATCACGCCGATCACCGCCAGTCCGTACGCCTGGCGTCGCTCGGCGGGTGTGACGGCGGCGGTGTCGTCGCCTGCCGGGCAGAAGAACCAGAGCAGACCGTAGGCGACGACGCCCGCACCCGCGAGCGCCGCGAGCACGACGAAGATCACGCGGACCCGGAACACGGAGACGCCGAGGTGGTCGGCGATGCCGCCGCACACGCCCGCGATCACCTTGCCGCCGCTGCGTCGGTGCAGTCGAGGCGCGGTGGTGACAGTGCGCAGTTCGCTTCTCATTGATTCGATAGTGGCACGTCGGGCACGGTTCGCACATCAGGGAGCATCTCAGGGTTTCGCCGGATTCGGCCGCGCCACGATCGACGACAAGATGAATGACATGAACGCTTCGACTGTCCAGGACATGTGGAACACGCGGCCCGTGCGTCGTCGTTCCGGCAACACCGTGGCCGGTGTGTGCGTCGGAGTCGGCGAGCGGTACCGCGTCGACCCGACACTGATCAAGGTGGCCTTCGTCGTCGCGACCCTCTTCGGCGGCAGCGGCGTCCTTCTGTACATCGCCGCCGCGATCGCACTGCCCGCCGAGGACGAGCACGATCCGCACCAGTACCGCAGCGGCTCGTTCCGGTGGCCGGGAGCACGGCACGGGCACCGGAAGTGGATTCCGATCGCCGTCGTCGCGGTGATCGTGATGTCGGTGATCGGCTCGCAGAACACGTGGGGCACCAGCGGCGTCCTCGGCGCGGTCCTGATGCTCGGCGGCTGGTACCTGTTGTACGAGCGCACTCCGGTCGCACCCGCGGGCACGTCCGCCGCCGACCTCGCCTCGCCCGCCCCGACCGTCGAGCAATCGTCCCCGGTCGTCGAGCGCACCTCCCCGCCCGTCGAGCGCAGTCGAGACGCCGTAGGCGAACGAAGCGAGTCGAACGATCCGACCGACACCGTCCTGTTGACAAAGGATGCGGGCGACGAGCCCCCTACCTGGGATCCGTTGGGTGCGGCGAAGTTCGCGTGGGAACTGCCCGAACCTTCTGAACCCGAGAAGCCTCGGGTTCCGCGGTCACCGGTGACTCCCGTCTTCCTGGGACTCGCGGTGGTGACCGGCACCGCGGCGTCGGCCGCGAATCTCGCGGGGATCGACTGGTTCACGCCGGGTCGGATCGCGTCGCTGGTGCTGGCGGTGTTGGGGACCGGGTTGATCGTCGGGTCGCTGCAGCGTCGTCCGGCCGGGCACAGTCCGTCGGGCCTGGTCCCGTTGACGGTGCTGGGGTGCGCCGTGGTGATCGGCGTGACGGCCGTGTCGGGCACGGACGACGGCTTCCCGACCGGCGGTGTCGGCGAACGGAATTGGAATCCGCCGACGTCGTCCGACCTGCACGACAACTACTCGTTGACGGTCGGCTCGTCGACGTTGGACCTTCGTGACCTGCGCGAACTCGACAAGGATCGGACCGTCACGATCCGTCAGGGCATCGGCGAGATCCGCGTGTTCCTCCCGACCGACATCCGCGTCCGGACCGAATGCAACACCACCGTGGGCGATGTGACGTGCAAGGACGGCCTGATCAACCCCGAGGCCAAGACCCCGACCCTGACCGTCGACGCCCACGTGAATCTGGGCAGTGTGGAGATGATCCGATGACCGAGCAGTCCGCTACCGACACACCGCTCCGCCGCAGCCCCGGCCTCGCCGTCATGGGCGTCCTGGCCCTGCTCGTCGCGGGCTGGGGCCTCGCAGACGGGCCGAGCATCGACCAGACCCACACCCTCCCCTGGGCCCTCCTGGCCGTCGGCGTCATCGTCGGCCTGGGTCTCGTGGCGTCGGGATTCCGCCGACGCTAAATGTCGTACCCGTTCGCCACAATGAACTCATGGTCGATGTGAAGACTTGGCGGTTCTGGCAGTTCCTCACCGCAGACGGCGAACTCGAATGGGTCGGCGTCACCCGGCCGACGGCGCACGCCCGAATAGATCGAGTGAAGGTCTGGACCCTTCTCCCGGCCCAGCGGCGGCTGATCGCGAACTGGTTCGTGTCCCACGACCATCAACTCGACGAGTCCGACCGTCGGTGGGTTCACGATTCGATCGACGGGTGGGATTTCTGCGATGCCGCGGCGCTGGTCCCAGAGCCGTCGAAGGACGACGTCGAGCGTCTGTCCCGGCCGGAAGCGGTACTGGCCTTCACGCAGATCGACGACATTCCGCTGGTCAAGATCACCGGCAAGCGCGACCTCGACAGCATCTATCGCACTCGCCTTCGGAACGAGTAGTCCGCTACTCTACCCGGCCGTCGCGCACGGGATGATGATCGATCCCTCACATCATTCGACGAGAGGGAGATCAATGAGAATCCGCAGAACGGCCCTGATCACCGCGGTGTGCGGCATCGCCGCCGCGGGCAGCGTGGTCGCCGCGGCACCGTCGAACGCTGCAACGCCGCCTGAACTGCACGTCACATGGATTCAGGGGGTCGACTACTACGGCTTGTCCTGGGACACTCACGGCCGGAGCGGTTGCTCGTCGACCTTGGTGATCAACGGCAAGACGTTCACCGACCCCCTGCCGAAGCCGGCGGGCAGAACATTCGCAAAGGGACCGAGCACATACCGGGTGTCGTGCCCGGACGGTACGACGTCACGAGTCGCGCGCATCTACGGACCGCGGAACCCGATCAACGACATCCGCACCATGTTCAACGACGTCACCGGTGACGCGTACGGATCGTGACGGCAACGTCATCCACAACAGATTCAAACCTCGTCAGCCAATCCGCGTATGTCGCTGGATTGGACATCACATCCCGGAAATGCCCACCGATCGGAGGAACCATGAACAACAGGAAAGTCGCCGTCGGCTGCGCGGTCGCCGTCGCAGCACTCGCCGGAATGTCGGCCACCGCCGGGCGCGCCGCAGCCGAGGCCGCACCCGAGGTCCACTACGCGTTTGTCGGGAGCTCACTGGTCAAATTCACCGTCGACACGCACGACCGAGAATTCTGCGTCGCGCACGGGTGGACGGACCGCCACTACAACGGCGATCAGTTGGGCACGACCACCCAAATTGACGGACCGGCAACGTACCTGGTTCAGACGACGAGCTTTCAGATCACCTGCCCCGACGGCAGCCACAGTCCCAAGATCACCGTTTACGGTCCACGGAACCCGATCAACGACCTCCGGACGCAGTTCAACGATCGGACACAGGGCGCATTCGGCTCCTGAGTTCGGCCAGAAACTGGAGAACACCATCATGCGTACCACCCTCACCACCGTTGCAGCGGCAGCCGCCGTGATCGCCGGAACGTATTTGACAGCCGGTGTCGCGGAAGCCGCCGCGGCACCCGAAGTCCACGTTCTGCTCAACAACAACGGACAGGCAAAGGTCACCGTCGACACACACGGACGTACAGGCTGCACCCTGCACGCCACGATCGACGGAACACCAGCGGTCCATCCCGACGTCCCACCGACGTTGGACAGCGGCTGGTCCGATCCAGGTCACAATGTGCTGTCGTACCGGGTGGCGTGCCCGGACGGCACATCGAGCCCAACCGCATACGTCTACGGTCCGCGCAACCCGTTGAACGATCTGCGAACGCAGTTCGCCAATTCGACAGAGGGAGTATTCGGTTCGTAGCACCGCCCTCAACTTCACTGCAATCTAGGAGATGTCATGCGCCACAACGTCCCCATCACCGGCATCGTCGCCGCAGCGATCTCAGTCGGGACCGCCGGAGTAGCATCCGCAGCCGGAAGCCCCGAAATCCGAATCAGTTTCGACGGGCCCGACAACATTCGGACCGACTGGAACGTCAACGGACACGTGAACTGCAACCTGATCGGCAAGATCGGTTCAGGCGACATCGCGGCAGCCATTCCCACCGACACAGGTCACGAGATCATTACTGGTGCCAAGTCGTCGTATTTCAGGATCGAATGCCCGGACGGCACGAAGTCGCCGACCTACCGCATCTACGGGCCACGAAATCCGTTGAACGATCTGCGGACCCAGTTCGCCAACTCAACCCAAGGAATGTTCGGCTCCTGAGACGAGTTCCGAGACGACGTCGGCCTCCACTCACGGTGAGCGGAGGCCGACGTCGTCGTCAGTGGGAGGTCACTCCCACTCGATGGTCCCCGGCGGCTTGCTCGTCACGTCGAGGACGACGCGGTTGACGTCTTCCACTTCGTTGGTGATACGCGTGGAGATGATCTCGAGCGTCTCGTAGGGCACACGGGTCCAGTCTGCGGTCATGGCGTCTTCACTGGAGACCGGGCGCAGGACGATCGGGTGGCCGTAGGTGCGGCCATCGCCCTGGACGCCGACGCTTCGGACGTCGGCGAGGAGCACCACCGGGCACTGCCAGATGGTGCCGTCGAGGCCTGCGGCGGTGAGTTCTTCGCGGGCGATGAGGTCCGCCTTGCGGAGGAGGTCGAGGCGCTCCTTGTTGACCGAACCGACGATGCGGATCGCGAGGCCGGGGCCGGGGAACGGCTGTCGGGCGACGATCTCCTCGGGGAGTCCGAGTTCGCGGCCGACGGCGCGGACCTCGTCCTTGAACAGCAGTCGGAGCGGTTCGACGAGCTTGAACTCGAGGTCTTCGGGCAGGCCGCCGACGTTGTGGTGGCTCTTGATGTTGGCGGTGCCGCTGCCGCCGCCGGACTCGACGACGTCCGGGTACAGGGTGCCTTGGACGAGGAAGTCGACCTTCTTGCCCGCGGCGGCCTGATCGCCGAGGACCTCGGAGACGGCGCCTTCGAACGACCGGATGAACTCGCGACCGATGATCTTGCGCTTGCTCTCCGGGTCGGACACGCCGTCGAGGTGACCGAGGAACGTCTCCTCGGCCTCCACCGTGACGAGGCGTGCGCCGGTCGCGGCGACGAAGTCGGTCTGCACCTGTTCGCGCTCCCCCGCCCGGAGGAGGCCGTGGTCGACGAACACACAGGTCAGGCGGTCACCGATCGCCCGCTGCACGAGTGCCGCCGCAACGGCCGAGTCGACGCCGCCGGACAAACCGCAGATCGCGAGGCCGTCGTCGCCGACCTGCGCCTTGACGTCGGCGATGAGCGCCTCCGCGATGTTGGCCGCGGTCCACGTGGGCTTGAGGCCGGCGATCTCGTAGAGGAAGCGGGTCAGCACTTCCTGGCCGTGCGGGCTGTGCAGCACCTCGGGGTGGTACTGGACGCCCGCCATCTGCCGTTCGACACACTCGAAGGCGGCGACGGGTGCACCCGGTGTCGAACCGGTGACGGTGAAGCCCTCCGGCGCCACCTGCACGGCGTCGTTGTGGCTCATCCACACCGGTTGCGACTCGGGAAGGCCGCGGTGCAGCGAGCCCTCGCTGTTAGGCGTGAACATCGTGCGTCCGAACTCGCGCCCACCTGTGTTGGCGACCTCGCCGCCGAGCGCCGTCGTCATCTTCTGGAAGCCGTAGCAGATGCCGAACACCGGAATGCCCAGGTCGAACAGCTTCTCGTCGATCGTCGGCGCGCCGTCGGCGTACACCGACGCCGGACCACCCGACAGGATCAACGCCGCCGGATTCTTCGCGGTGATCTCCTCGAGCGTCGCGTCGTGCGCGATCACCTCGGAGTAGATCCGGGCCTCGCGCACACGCCGAGCGATCAGCTGCGCGTACTGAGCACCGAAATCGACGACCAGGACAGGACGCGGATGGTCCGCGGGAGAGTTCGTCACGGGTAGGAGTGTACCGGCCGATCCAGGATACTCATGAACGCCACGTGGGGCGTTGGAGCGAGTCTCTCCACGTTCGTTGAGCACCAGCGGTTCCGGTGTCAAGACGTCGAGGCGTGGTCATCGACCTCCGCGAACATCACGGTTGTTCTCTGGCATCCGACGTATCCGCGCACTGCCACGGTGCCGAGATACGGACTCTCGCGGTCGACTCGATCAGAGATCTACCACACGAGCAGCTTCGGCCGCGTTGCCATCTCTACGGTCAAACGCCAGAAAGAATCCCCCTTCAACTCTGCATAGTCCACGATCCCCGCCACTCCCTGAATCCAGGGGGCTGCGGGAATCGCCAGAACCAGTCACTGCGCCGGGGTCGTTGGCTCGCGATCGATGCGTGGGCGTGGATCTGTATCCAGGCCGACGCGCCAGCCACAATGTAACTGACCCAGTCGCACACAACGACCCGGTGTGCAATACCGGGCGATCCGCCACGCCTAAAGCTCTCGAAAAAGCTAGTATGCCATCGCCTCGGTCAGATCACGCTGGGACTCGTACGACAACGCGATGGCCGAAGCATTGAAATCGTTTTGTGCACGATCTGATCTGCAAGAGAGACTGTGGCTGATCTACAAGAGGGCTGTGGACGAACACGAACGCTCTCGAGGTCGCGACCGCTGAGTGGATTCACTGACACCACACCGGCCGCCGGCACAGTGCCCTGAACTACTAGACACCGATCACAGTCGAAGCTACCCACTAGGCGCAGAAAACTACGCCTAAATCTACTCTACAGAACAACTGATCAGCCTCCAGTAAACAGAGAAATTGACGACCGAGAAAGACATCAGATCCGCACGGCCGCCTAAGCCTTGGCTAGATCATGAAGAACACCTATCGCGCCACCACTCTCCCAAGCATCTCCACAAAGAGCGACGACTACCTCACCACCAGGAAGGACAAACCGACCAGACCGCATCAATCTCCGAAAACTACCCGGGGAATCCAGCAAGAAAAGACTTCATACGCGGAGCCTTCACCGCTTCAGTCGTTTCCCCCGACCGCTCGTAAAAATCATCTCCGTATGCCTCCGCTTCCGCTATCGGCGGTGCAGCAATGACGACTAACGTAACTCCCTCGAATCGAACCGGAGAAGAAGCCTTGATCAACGACTTGCGATACGCCTGCGAAACCTCACTCATGCCGTTGATAGTCCGGGTAACCTGCGCCCAGTACCCATCAATATCAAGGCTAAGTTCCGCAAGCTCCCAATCAATACCCGTCAAGTTCAACGTCTGATACTTAACCGGCATATAGTCCGGATTTACCGTTTCCCATATGGTCTTCGCCGCCTTATCGGAGTCAGCAACACCAAGAACTATGAATCCACCGGAGCGAGGGTTCGAATTTGAGATTGCAGTCGCCGTCTTGACATACCTCTTTATCGCCTCCTTGGATATTTTAGGAGAACTACCCGGATCGAGCCTAATTAGCCCCTGTTTCACGTCATACGATTCATCCTCAACCAGCCGATTCGACAACATTCCTCGAATTTCGATGTCCGTATACCGAACCCGCACAGAATCACCTACGCCATCCGAACGAGTCTCCTTGAATGCATGCTCGATTCGACTCCGTATGCCATTGATGACTTCGACCTTCTCCCTCGACGTCCACTCGCCACCTCCGCCTGGCATCTTTATAACCAAGTTTATCCCCTTAAGCTGCTCTGCAGCCAAAGGTGCATCAGTCAATTCCAGATCTTCTTCGACAACAAGTGCGTGCGTTGCCATGAACAATGCTTCAAAATACCTCGGTATCTGATTATTTCCCGACAGCCCAATATGTCGCACGAATCGAACCCCTTCAGGAAGTGCATCTACAATCCGCTGAATACGAGAAAAGACATCCAGGAAGTCTTTCACAACCCGCTTAGAGTAGTCAGAGGAGTCCCAACGAGGATCCTCAAGGACGCCACGGATCAGAGCTTCCGTATTCTTATCCACCCGCGATCGCTGGTCCCGAAACTCGTACAGGCCATCACGAGTAGGTGTGCCAGTACTAGGCAATGGCTTAACCAAGGTATCGGCAAGGATGTCTAGAACCAATTGTTCGTCGTCTGAAGAACGTACGCCAGCACGGTTTAGCACCCCTTGTTTTACCCAGAACATACTTTCGGCCGGAATGCCGTTGTTATCCTCATCTGAGAGTGAGATGGAGATCGCCTTCATATTCTCAAGAGAGATCTGGTCAGACGAAGTTGAATCCCCCGAACAGCGGACGATATCTTCCGCACAGTATCCGCGATTGGCGAAGCAGTACCAGCCTGACGGAGATCATGTCGCGACAATTTTCTGCCGCTTGAGTTAATTCGACGAAAAACGTCTTCGATATTTGCCGAGTCGTCTGTGAGATACTCAGACTGCGCGAGTTCGTAGCTCGCAATTGCAACACACACCGTACGAGGTAGAAGCGGCATCTTTTGCTGAAGCTCTCCGGAGTCCAACAACTCTTTAGTTGAGGCGATCGACTCCAGATCAAAGTATCCGCCATCTACAGAGAACTCGTTCTCCAGAAATGAAAAGATCGAGTTCAGTCTCTGCATTCCGTCAATTATCTCGTACGAATCCAATCTCGACTCCGCAACCAAGAACTGAGGCAGAGGGAAATTTCGTATAACTGAGTCGATCAACGCCCTCTTCTCGTCCACCGTCCAAACTAGTTTCCTCTGATATCTCCGGTTTACAACATACTTCCCTTCTCGGTAGTCGCGATAGGCACGCTCAATAGACCTCGAGGTGACAGACATCTTGTTCACCGAACTCGACGATATGCTCATTAGATCCTTCCAGCGTTTCCGCTTGATTCCGACAGTGCCGCATTACTGATAATTTGCAACCAGCTTCTTTCATGCCGTTAGGCGCTCATCGCTAGACCTACGGGAGCCGCAATCGCACACCCGAATGCCCGGTACGGCACCGTAGTTCTAGATCGAACCAACGCCACGCAGGGCGAAACATCCCGCGCCCACCCTCTTCGCCATCATCCCATATCCGACATCAGGCCGCAACAGTTCGGATCGGGCATCTCGTCAATTTAGATGCCTGACTCGGAGGAGTCCAACCCTCCGAATCTAAGAAGATGCTTCAGTCACGACCCGCCGCAGCCAAGCACTCACCCATCCGAACCGCGTCCGCTAACCTGACATCTGCGGCCCGACGGACTTCTGACGCCCAGCGTCCCCTGACATGTCCCCACCCGCACGAATCGTTTCGTGCTGCCTTGGGGACTTTGAGTGACGCTGCTTCGTACGACTGCCGCCGATCCGCAGTTGAGTGACCCTGATTCGTTGGTGGAGCAGTTGCTGAGCCAGATGCTGTTCACGTCAGGCCACCGCGCGGGCGAAGCCGAACAGAACTCGTGGCGACGGAGCCTTCCAGCGCTGGCCGCAGACTTACGTGAGGCGGGGCTCGACAACGTCGAGATGCTGATCGAATACCACATGCCACTCACGTCGAAGCGTGCCGACGTCGTCCTCGCAGGCGTCCATCCGACGACCGGTCAGCCGTCGTACGTCGTGATCGAATTGAAGCAGTGGACCGCCGCGTACTCGTTCGAAGAGAGCGCAGAGCTCGTCGAAGTACCTGGTATGCCTGGCGGGCCGAAGCTCAACCCGATCCTCCAGGTTCGTGGTTACTGCGACTACATCAACGACTTCGCTCACGTCCTGCAAGACCAGCCCGACGCGCTCGCGGGTGCCGCCTACCTGCACAACGCGAACGACCCCAGTCTCCTCGCTGATCTGAAAGGTGTCCCGGTGACGACGACCGGCCGTCTCTTCACCGGCGCAGACCGCGGAAAGTTCCACGACTTCCTGCGGTCACGACTGTCGGACACGAGCGGAAAGGCATCCGCCGATCTGCTCCTCAACTCCTCGGCCGCGCCATCGCGCCAATTGCTCAAGGTCGCCGCAGATGAGGTGAAGAACAGGTCGCAGTTCCATCTTTTGGGAAACCAGCAATTGGCCGTCGACATCGTGATGCACCAAGTAGACATCGCAAAGAAGTCGAATTCGAAACGCGTCATCATCGTCACTGGCGGACCCGGCAGCGGGAAGAGTGTGATCGCGCTCGAATTGCTCGGCGAACTAGCGCGCCAGGGTCGGACCGTCCTTCACGCCACGGGATCGCGATCATTCACCCAAACTCTGCGCAAAGTGGCGGGCCATCGTGCGCCGCGCGTGCAGAAGATGTTCAAGTACTTCAACCAATTCATGGACGCCGACGCGAACGATCTCGACGTCCTCCTCATGGATGAGGCACACCGCGTCCGAGAGACGTCTGTCGACCGATACACGAGGGCTGCGCTGCGAACCGACCGTCCCCAGATCGACGAATTGATCTCAGCCGCACGAGTTCCAGTGTTCCTCCTCGACGAACACCAAGTCGTGAGACCCGGCGAGATGGGGTCTTTGCAACAGATCACGTCATACGCGAAGTCACTTGGCCTAGAGACCGTCCACATCGAACTCGACTCGCAATTCCGGTGCGGCGGCAGCGCCGAATACCTCAACTGGGTTCAGCGGCTCCTCGGTCTCACCGACGGCGAACCCACCGTCTGGAAACCCGCGCCCGAGTTCGCGGTCGAAGTCGTCGATACTCCCTGGGATCTCGAACGGCGTCTCGTCGAGAAGATGGACGACGGCTACTCGGCGCGCATCACGGCGGGCTACTGCTGGCCGTGGTCGGACGCCAAGGACGGTGCACTCATCCCCGACGTGACGATCGACGACTGGTCACGGCCGTGGAATGTGAAGGGCGACAGGAGAATCGGCGATGCTCCGCCGTCTGCTCTGTGGGCGACTCAGGATGGCGGGTTCGGCCAGGTCGGCTGTGTCTACACCGCCCAAGGCTTCGAATACGACTGGAACGGCGTGATCCTCGGGCCCGACATCCTGTGGCGCGACGGCCGATTCGTCACCGACCGCGGCGCCAATCGCGATCCCGACTTCCGGAACACGTCGAAGGTCTCCGACCTCCGCTTCGACCGTCTCGTTCGGCACGTGTACAAGGTTCTCCTCACTCGCGGAATGGTCGGGACGGTCATCTATTCCACGGATCCCGAAACGCGCGACGCACTTCGTCGCCTGATCGACGGAACTCGCTGACCTCACGCGGCGACAACTGAATAGACCACTTAACAGGCTCTTCGGATCTAAGAGTGCGTAGATGAGGTTCGGGTCGAGCACGTACGACCACAACATGTAGGCGGGTCCTGGGTGTGAGAATGAAGGTTCCTCAACGATCTTCCTCACGACCACAGGACCCATGAACGAGCCTACGTGCCCTGCTGCTGACATGATCTGCCGAACCGTCGAACTCGGCGTCACGATCATTGGAGCGGCCGTCGACATCGACGACCGGACTCACATCTTCTGCCAGATCCTCGACCCTGATCCGCGCTGTCCTGGCTGCGATGTTGCTGGTCAGCGGCGTGACCATGTTGATCGGGTCCTCACTGATGTCCCGGCCGCGGGGCGGCCGGTGCTGCTGCATGTGGCGGTCCCGCGGTTCGTGTGCAGCACTGTCGACTGTTCGAGGTCGGTGTTTCGTGCCGACATCACCACGATCACGGCGCCCCGAGCGGTGATGACCCGCCGCACCGGGCGGTGGATCCTGCAACGCATCGCGATCGACAAGATGAGCGTCGCCGCGGTCGCCGCACAGCTCGGGATCGACTGGGCCACGGTCAACACCGTCGCGGTCGAGTCAGCTCGGGCTCTGGTCTACGACGGCGGGCACCTGGCCGGTGTACGGCATCTCGGGGTGGATGAGCACAAGTGGAAACACGTTCGCGGGCAAGGCGATTCGGGGTGGGTGACGGTTCTGATCGACCTGACCCCCGTCGTTGAGGGGACTGGGCCGGCGCGTCTGCTCGATATGATCGCCGGCCGATCGAAGATGGTCCTCAAGACGTGGATGGGCGGGCGTGACCAACGGTTTCGGGATCGGGTGAAGGTCGTGGCGATGGACGGGTTCACCGGCTACAAGACCGCCACTGCCGAAGAACTCCCGGCGGCGCGGATCGTGATGGACCCGTTCCACGTTGTACGTCTGGCCGGGGAGAAACTCGACCGCTGCCGCACCCGAGTCCAGCAGGACACGTGCGGGCACCGAGGCAGGGCCGGTGACCCGCTCTACATGGTGCGCCGGATCCTGCACACCCGGACCGAACTGCTGACCGGCAAACAGAAGGTCCGGCTGTTCGAGGCGTTGACCAGCCGAGATGAGCACGTCGCGGTCGAGGTCACGCACCAGATCTACTTGCAGATCATCGCCGCCTACGAGCACCCGCAACGCCGCGAGGGCAAGAAACTGATGTGGAAGGCCCTCAAACGGATCCAGAAAGGCCTACCGCCTGGGCTGGAAGAACTCGCTCAACTCGGGCGGACACTCTGGAACCGACGCGCGGAGATCCTCGCCTACTTCGACGTCGGCGTCTCCAACGGTCCCGTCGAAGCGATCAACGGTCGCCTCGAACACCTGCGCGGAATTGCCCAAGGCTTCCGCAACCTCGACCACTACATCTTGCGGTCCCTACTGCACTCAGGTCAGCTCGCCGAACGGATCAACGCACTCTGAAATCCGAAGAGCCACTTAACAACGAGCACGGCCCGACAGGCTTCCGCCAGGACATGCCTCCACCCGGAGCGAACCTGGAACAGGCATGTGCACAAATGACCGGCTGGATCGTCCGGATCGACCCCGCTCTCGAAGTCCACGCAGGCATGACCTACGAGGACGAACTCTGGGATATCCGAAACTACGGCGTCTTCAAGGAGATTCAACCCGGCGACGAGGTCTTCTTTTGGGTGAACGGGTCGAACGACAAGACCGGATTTCGGGGATACGGTCGCATCACGACGCCACTTGAGGAACTGACTCCAGAATCACGAGCCAAAGCGAATTGGCTCAACCGAGACGAGGGCGGATACACCCACCGGTTCCGATTCACTGGACTATCCCCGGAACCTACATCATCGCCGACGAGGTTTGGCGAATTGAAAGCAATGCTCGCGACCGCCTTGTTCGATCGCGCTACGGGACACCGGATAACCGACGAAGACGATCTCGAAAAGCTCCGAAGCATGTACGACGACGCGCCGTTCAAAGGTTGGGATTTTGAGTATCCAACGTCCGACGACGAAACCGCACAGGATCCGCACACGGACTACACGCATACCCCCGGCGTTGACTCGCGCGAGCAGACTTTGAGTGCGATCACCGTACGACGCGGTGGGAGGAAGTTCCGTCGCTCGCTGATCACCGCATACGAGGGGAGATGTGCCATCCCTGACTTCGATGCCGAAGGAGCACTAGAAGGCGCCCACATCGACCCTTACAACGGAGACGAGACCGACCATGTCCAGAACGGCCTGCTGCTCCGCGCTGACATCCACACACTGTTCGACCTGCATCAGCTGGCGATCGACGATGACTACCGAGTGATTCTGTCGGAGGAGCTTCGCGGATCCATGTATTCAGACCTCCATGGAGCATCCATCTCCCTCCCAGCGAACAACGCGAAGCGGCCTTCACTCGCGGCTCTCGAGCGGCACCGCACTCGCTGCAGGTGGTTGACCGCAGCACACTACAGCTAGAGCGCTCATCGCTTCGACGAACTCGAGTTCACGGAGCGGCAGCGTGTTCAGGGTTCAGTCGGCGTGAAGTTCCGCCTCGCCGACCGCGCTTGCCCACCGGGCCCCGAACGTCGTCGACGGGTGATGACGTCACCGGTACCGGCCTCCCACGCACGCTCGCCCGCGACCTGAAACAGCAAGGGTTCGCCACAGCACAGTTCGGCGATCCGCCGTAACGGCATCCTGCGTCATCGTGTCCCCCCGACCCACCGGTGGAACAATGTCAGAACCGGGAACGAAAGGATTGTTCAGCACACCACGCACGCGTTGTCAGGTTTGCCAACGATCGTAGAGCTGGCGGTACACTCAACATTCCTGCTCGGGCTCAACGCGACGAAATGCTCAGCCGACAGCCACGACGCGGCGCGGCATTTCCCGATCGGGTAACCGCAAGGCAGCCACCTCGCCTCCAGTCACCTGAGCCGCGCATCTTTCGCCCGTTCGGCCATGAGCAGCTCGCCGAGCATGTTGACTCCTGCCGCAGAACAGCGCGAACCACCGCACCTGCAGTCACCCCAGAAATTGTCGTGAAATGTGTTGCCTTCCACGAGGCGTGAGTTGCCGGTCGAGAGCAGCAGACCTCGCATGTCGCGCGAGCCGAACTTGTACTGCAAGACCACCTGCATCGCGCGGACGCGCATGCCACTGTCCCAGTCCGGGCGCAACGTGACAGTGCGTCCACGTCGTTTGGCCTCACCCGGCGTCGCAGCGGCGAGCACGAACTGCTGCTCATCCGCGTCCGTCGACTTCAACGCGTTGAACGCATGCTCGGATGTCGCGACGAGCCCAAGGGTCGGGACGGTGAACTCGCTGTCGTAGAAGTTCGACAGAAAGAAGTGGCGTCCGCGGAAAGACTCGATGGTTGGCGACGACGGGCTGTACGGCATCTGGTCGCCTTTCTGAATGGGTAACGGGTGTGACTAGCCTGCGCTGCACCGGCCCTACTTCAGGGCCCACGATTCAGGCAGACTGGACACTATCGTGTCGCCTATTCGTGCGCACTCCATTTACGCCGAGCGCTATGCCGACTAGGAGCGTCCCGTCGTCCCCTATGCCACTCGACGCCGATGCAATGCGGACGACCGAACCGTTGCGTCCACCAGCTATTTGTCGCATCCCAGCGATATTGTCCCCGACATGAACACTCCTTCGGACTCCCCGCAGTCGGGAAACGCCCCGAGAGACTGCGGATCATCGGACACGCGTCTCGTTGGAGACCTCAGCATCGGCCAGTTGTGCGTCCTTCACCTGGAGAACCTCGACGAGCCGGTGACGGTCGCCGAGCGAGCGTTCCTCTTCGGAAACGACCCCGAGGCGTTAGCCGGAGCGGCAGGCCTCGCCGTGGAACAGGACCGAGCGTGGAGCGCCAGCGCGTTGGACGAGCTCGGTTCCGATCCCGAGACTGCGGAGGTGAATCTCGGCGAGGCCCGAGCATGGTCGCAGGATGCCTCCAAGGCGGCCAAGGCCCTCGCCTTCGTTCGAGCTCAAGGACTCCGACCGCACATGTTCGTTTTTGATCAGGAACTCGACGATATCCAGCGCCACGAACGAGAGTGGCTCGACGTGCACATCGCGTGCAAAGCGAAGTGGAACGAGACAGAACACTGCCCGACCCACGGCGCAGCAATCACCGCAGGCAGGGAGCGTCAACGGCAGGCGACGATCGCGCTCCGGAAGGCGGTCCACACAGCGATGCGCGTCGCCGAGGAGCATCCGGAGAAGTTCACGGCTTCCACGAACCCCCGACCTGACGGGTCGCGTGATTGATGCGGTTGTACATCTTGATGTTCGCGATCGCGACGTGAGGCCGGGGTCTCGACGGCTGCCGGCACCAGGTCACCGGGAATCTCCTCGGTGCCGCCGTGGAACGCGAACCCGTCGTCCTCCACTACACCCCGACGCCTCCAATCGTGGTCAACAATTGTCGGAGTCCCGTGATTTGATTCCGACATGTTCGATCTCAAAGAGACCTTGGCCTACCTCGCCGTGACCGTGGTACTGTTCGTCGGCGCGCTTCTCACCAGCCAGCCGTCGTGGATCACGTGGCTGCTGGCGTGTGTCGTCGGTGTGCAGATCGTCAGCGGAACTGCACGCTTCGTCTACATCGCTCGCCGACGACGACGCACTGCGAACTGACCGACCGCCCCCTCCTGCTGCCTGAGGTGGAGCATCTTCACGGCTTCCAGGAGCCCCCGACCTGACGGGTCGCGTGATTGATGCGGTTGTACATGTTGATGTTCGCGACCGCGACGACAAGCGCGGCGAGCTGAGCCTCGTCGAACTCGTCGGCTGCACGATCCCACAGATCGTCGGAGACAGCCGTCGGGTTGTCGGCGAGGCGGGTCAGCTCGTCGGTCAGTTCGAGAGCGATGCGCTCGGCGTCGGTGAAGTACGGCATGTCATGCCAGGCACCGACTGCGAACAGCTTCTCGTCGCTGACGCCGAGCTTGCGGGCGATCCGCCAGTGCCCGTCCATGCACGTCGAGCAGCCGTTGATCTGGCTGGCTCGCATGTTGACCATCTCGCACAGGTCCTGTGGCAAGCCGGTCGCGGCGATCGCCTTCCCGATCTCGTTCATCCCGTTGAACAGGCCGGGCAGCAGCATCACGGGGTTGGTCATCCGAGCGTTCATGGTGGTTCTCCTTGCATCGCGGTCGACGGTGTCGCCGAGGTGTCACACACGAAGCTTTTGCTCCGTCACACATATGACGGATCAACCGACAAGGATGTGACACATGCAGATCAACGACTTCGAAATCGCCCGCCCACGATTGCTCTCAGTGGCGACTCGAATCCTCGGATCACCAACGGACGCAGAGGAAGCCGTGCAGGAGGCGTGGCTTCGGACCGCGGGCGTGGACGACGAGATCGACAATCCGACGGCGTGGCTCACGACCGTCGTCTCCCGCATCTGCCTCGACATGTTGAGGGCACGACGCGACACCGCGCCCATCGATGCGGTTGAGCCAGTCGACCTCCACGCCGGCCCCGGCGACGAGGCGCAACTCGCGGACGCCGTCGGCTCAGCCCTCGGGGCCGTCGTCGACTCGCTCAATCCGGCCGAACGCATCGCCTTCGTCCTCCACGATGTGTTCGGCGTGCCGTTCGACGACGTCGCGTCGATCCTCGGGAAGTCGCCCGCGGCCACCCGACAGGTCGCCAGTCGTGCCCGCAGACGCGTCTCCGGCCCGCCTCCGACCGCCACTTCTCGCCGTGCCAAGGCCGTCACCGCATTCCTGTCCGCGTCGCGCGACGGCGACTTCACCGCCCTCGTCGAACTCCTCGACCCCGACGCCGTGTTCCGCACCTACACCGACGACAAGCCCCTCGAACTCGTCAGCGGCGCACCCGCGATCGCCGAAGCCTTCATGTTCCGCGCGAAGACCGCGATCACCGTCCTCGTCGACGGCCGTATCGGCGTCGTGGTTCCGCACCCTGTCACCCGGCTCTACCTCGTCATGGACGTCGCGTTCTCGCCCAGCGGCGCGATCGCGTCGATCGACTCGGTGTTGCGAGCGGAGGAGTTGGCGTCGGTGGAGGTAGTGGCGGTCCAATGACGTTGCGGTGCGTTCCGCATGTTGGTCGAGCTGATGCCACAGCTCAGGCATGATCAGTACGGCGAGTTCGACGGACCTGCCTACTGCGCTTGTGCAAAGTCATTCTGAAACAGAAGACTGCCGAGTAACGTCCCAGGTCAAGAAGTGTGCTCCCCGCGCGAGCGGGGATGGTCCCACCGCCCACGACGACGTCGACACCGTCCTCATGTGCTCCCCGCGCGAGCGGGGATGGTCCCACGTATCCGACCGCGCCGACCGTTCTCACTGCGTGCTCCCCGCGCGAGCGGGGATGGTCCCGCAGGGTTCCACGGGTCGGGTCGCGACGCGAAGTGCTCCCCGCGCGAGCGGGGATGGTCCCCGGCGACTGGCGCATCGTCCGCGACGGCCGACGTGCTCCCCGCGCGAGCGGGGATGGTCCCGACAGCCCTGGCGCGCTCGCCGCGTGGGCGGGGTGCTCCCCGCGCGAGCGGGGATGGTCCCGCCGACGGGCTGCTCTACATCTGGGACGGGGCGTGCTCCCCGCGCGAGCGGGGATGGTCCCTGGCCCGGCGGATACACCACCGGGTCGACGACGTGCTCCCCGCGCGAGCGGGGATGGTCCCGACGACACCGCGATCGACGCCTGGCTCGGCGAGTGCTCCCCGCGCGAGCGGGGATGGTCCCTCCTGCGCCGAATCCTGCAGGTCCACGATCTGGTGCTCCCCGCGCGAGCGGGGATGGTCCCGCTGCGAGCGTCGTTCCGCCCGTCCCGAGGAGGTGCTCCCCGCGCGAGCGGGGATGGTCCCTCCGTGCCGTATTCGGTCTGCACGGTGACGTAGTGCTCCCCGCGCGAGCGGGGATGGTCCCTCGCGGACCACGGCCCGCGTCTCGAGGACGTCGTGCTCCCCGCGCGAGCGGGGATGGTCCCATCCACTGACCGCTTGACGCGTGTCACGAATGGTGCTCCCCGCGCGAGCGGGGATGGTCCCGCGGACGACCGATTCATTGAGCACGACGACGTGTGCTCCCCGCGCGAGCGGGGATGGTCCCAAGTCCGCCGAGTTCGTGACCCGACTCGGCCCGTGCTCCCCGCGCGAGCGGGGATGGTCCCTCGGGCTGAAGAGCTGCCTTAGCGGCGTCTACGTGCTCCCCGCGCGAGCGGGGATGGTCCCAAGCTCGCGCCGACGGCGACGTCGTGGAAGGCGTGCTCCCCGCGCGAGCGGGGATGGTCCCCACGCTTGCCGTCTCGTATCGATGAATCCGTTGTGCTCCCCGCGCGAGCGGGGATGGTCCCGAACCGGACCGGCTCACAACCGCCCATCAGCTGTGCTCCCCGCGCGAGCGGGGATGGTCCCACTTGCGCCGTGTCCGACTGCCGTCGCCTGCGGTGCTCCCCGCGCGAGCGGGGATGGTCCGTGCTGGCCGGTCAAACCGCCATCCAGCACCACGTGCTCCCCGCGCGAGCGGGGATGGTCCCCACGTCCGCATCGACATCGAATGAGGTGGCCGGTGCTCCCCGCGCGAGCGGGGATGGTCCGCCGGGGAAGCATCAGTACTTCATCGGGATTGCGTGCTCCCCGCGCGAGCGGGGATGGTCCCCAGCCGCTATACGGCTTGCACCGACGACTTCGAGTGCTCCCCGCGCGAGCGGGGATGGTCCCCGGTGGCTAAGAAGCTGAGACCGGATCGACATGTGCTCCCCGCGCGAGCGGGGATGGTCCCACACCCGGCGTACCCTCGCCATTTGCGCCCGTGTGCTCCCCGCGCGAGCGGGGATGACCCCTCTACCTGGGACTAGTCGTCCGGCACCGGCCGTCGCAGGGCGAAAACCTGCCGCCAGCGAGGCCGCAGTCGGGGTGTCGCGGTCGGAACTCACCCGTAAAACCCATTGAGACCAATATGCGGGTCTCCTAACCTAGTCCACGACGGCCTTCACACTTCCGTTCTGGAGGTGAACCACTAGGCCGACCGAGCGAGCGGAACGTCGCCGCAATCAACTCGTTTAGGGAGTGACGACGCTGGTGCGTCACCCGGACTGTAAATCCGGCGCGAAAGCATGGCAGGTTCGATCCCTGCCACTCCCACCACCATTGTCGATGCAGTCCCGATAGCGAGGGCGCTCGGACCAACCGTCCGTCCGACCTTCGTGGCAGCATGTCCATCGTGGAGACCCACAAGCGCACGCCTCAGCAATTGTTCAATCAGCCTCAGCACTTCGTGATTCCGCTGTTCCAGCGCGCGTACGTGTGGAAGGAGGACGAACAGTGGGAGCCGCTGTGGAAAGACGTGCGACGCGTTGCCGAACTCCGCATCACTGACCCGTCGCGGGAGATCCAGCACTTCCTCGGTGCCGTCGTTCTGCAGGCCAGCGAGGCCCGCATCGACACCATGCCCACGTGGAACGTCATCGACGGCCAGCAACGCCTGACGACTCTGCAGATCATGATGGACTCGGTCGGCGCTGTCATCATGCGACCCGGCACCGATCGATTCGCACGGCGCCTCGAGTCGCTGACGCACAACTCTGCGGACTATGTCCCCGACGGGGAGAGCCGGCTCAAGCTGCGCCACTTGAACACCGATCGCACTGCGTTCGACGACGTGATGGACGCGGAACCACCCGTCGACTACGCCGCTGCCACCGATCCGGACTCGCAGATCGTCAAAGCGCACCGCTACTTCACGACAGAGGTGACGCAATGGCTCGGTGACGCCGACACCGACGCGTTCATCGACCGAGCCGAAGCACTCGCGACCGTGCTGCAGGCGCAACTGCAGTTGGTCACGATCGAACTGACGGCGGCCGAGAACTCCCAGGAGATCTTCGAGACGCTCAATGCGCGCGGTACTCCGCTCACCGCGGCCGACCTGGTCCGGAACTTCGTGTTCCAGCGGATCGAAGCCGAGGGCGGCGACGCTAAGCGGACCTACGACGACGTCTGGCCGTTCGAGACCAGGTTCTGGGCGAAGGAAGTCAGCGTCGGCCGGTACTTGGTGAGCCGCAGTTCGCTGTTCCTCAACCAGTGGCTGTCGGCGCGCTTGGGGGAAGACGTGAGCCCGCAGTCGACGTTCACCCGGTTCAAGGCATACGTCGAGCACGACCCGGCGATGCGCGTCGTCGACCTCCTGCCGATCATCAAGACGCAAGCCGACCTGTACGAATCATGGACCACCAAGGCCGCCGACGTGGAGGGCTCGCTCGATCGGACGTGCATGGCTGTGTACCGCATGGCCGCGAACACCTCCGAGCTCCTCAAACCTGTCCTGATCTGGCTGCACGACCCGATTCGCGTGCTGCCGGGCGACGTCATCGACGGCGTGATCGGTACCTTCGAGAGCTGGGTGCAGCGGCGACAACTGCTGCGCCTGTCGAGCTCAGACCTCGGCAGGGTCGTCGCCGACAGCATCCGGCTCCATCAGAC
Organism: Gordonia spumicola; assembly: GCF_009932475.1. GTDB lineage: Bacteria > Actinomycetota > Actinomycetes > Mycobacteriales > Mycobacteriaceae > Gordonia > Gordonia spumicola. Next base: position 87,494 of record NZ_BJOV01000005.1, on the reverse strand, counting down.
GACCCCCGTGGACGAATTGGTTCACCGAGTCACCAACCACCTCGCCCGTCTGAAGGTGACGAGTACCTACTGGCCCGGCGACGCCGAAGTCCGCGCCGCACTGACCACCGAACTCGCGTACCGCCGATACTCGCGCGCCCGACTGCGGGCGATCCTCGAAGCGATTGAGAACGACCTGCGCTCCGAGACTCGCCAGCCGCAAGTCGAACGCACCAAACTCCCGATCGAACACATCCTTCCCCAGAAGTGGCGCGACACCTGGCCGGTCGCCGAGGCCGACGAGGCGGACCGCCAAGAGCACGTGCACCGGCTCGGCAATCTCACCCTGCTGACGACGTCTCTGAACAGCAAAGTGTCGAATGGCGCATGGGCGGCCAAACGAGATGCCCTCCTGCGACACAACACGATCAAGCTCACCGGCCGACTCATCGAACTCACGCAGGAGTCCGAGTGGAATGAGGACCTCATCGACCAGCGCACCGACGAGATGATCTCGGCGATCCTCCGCGTCTGGCCGGTGCCCGACGGTCACGTCGGCGAGGTCGCGGACCCGCAGACCAAGGCCCAAGACTGGGTGATGGTCAAGCATCTGGTCGAGGCGACGTTCCTCGCCGAAGGCGACGTCCTACACGCCACGCACCGCGACCACCCCGACGCGACGGCCACCGTGACCCGCGGCGGCCTCGAGATCAACGGCCATTTCTTCACGTCGCCGTCGGGCGCGAGTCGACACTTCCGGAACACCGCCACCAACGGTTGGTACTTTTGGGCCGTCGCCGACGGGCGCCGACTCGCCGATGTGCGGTCGGAGTTCCTCGAGGCCGCGCCGACGCGCTGACCCGCGGCGAATCTCGAGGTCAGAACTGCCAGGAGTACCCGCCCGACGAGTCAGCGCTGCACGTCGCGAGTCCGTCAGTGCCAGCGACTCGCGCACGTGCACCCGGCTCCGAGCACGCGGAGCCTTGTTCGACCGCGGGTCGGCTCTGGTGAGTCTTGTCGCGCCAAGCGCCGTCCATCGCACTGCAGTACAGCGTGCCGGACGCGTTCTCCTGCCCGAACTCGGAGTAGTTGCACGGCATCCCCTCATACGGCTCGGGAGCGGCAGTCGTCAGATCGACGGTCTCCTCCGGCGTGTACGTCTCCACGGGCGTGACGGTCGTCTCCGTCGGGGTCGACGTAATCGTGACCGTCGGGACCACGGTCGCCGTCGACGTGCTCACCGCCACCGGCGCAGCCTTGTCGTCGTCACGGAGCAGGTACACCCCGGCTCCTATCCCGGCGACCAGCAGCACTGCGAGCACGGCAGCGGTGATCGCCAGGACGCGGGTGAATCGCTTGGGTTCTGCCACAACCGGCACCGCGGCCACCGTGTGGGCGAACGGCGGCCCCGCCACCACACCACGCAGGGCACTGACGAACTCGCCGCACGAACCGAACCTGTTCACAGGGTCTTTGGCGAGGGCCATCGCGAAGACCGCGTCCAACCCGGCGGGCAGATGCGGGGCGACGGATCCGACCGACGGCGGGGCCTGGGTGAGGTGCGCGGACAGGAGTGCGGTGAGCGAACCACCGTCGAACGGCGGCCGCCCGGTCAGCAGGTGAAACGCGGTGCACCCGAGCGAGTAGACGTCGGCGCGATTGTCGAGGTCCCGCCCCTCGATGGCCTCCGGTGACACGTACTGCATCGTCCCGACGGTCATGCCGGTGGACGTCAACGACGTCGCCTCGCCGACTGCCTTCGCGATGCCGAAGTCGGCGAGCTTCACCGACTCGACCCGACCCTCGTCAACGCCGACGAGGATGTTCGTCGGCTTCACGTCACGGTGGGTGATCCCCTGCTTGCGCCAGGCGTAGTCGAGCGCGGCACCCGCCCCGCCGACGAGATCGAGAGCCAGGTCGCACTCGAGCGGACCGTCGCTCACCAGCGCGCCAGCGTCGGTGCCGTCGACGTACTCCATCGTGATCCACAGCTGGTCGTCCACCTCGCCGCGGTCGAACAGCGTGACGATGTTCGGGTGGCTCAACTGCGCGAGCAGGTCGGCCTCGCGCCGGAATCGGGCGGCGAAATCCGCGACACCCCGGCGTCCAGCAGCTTCAGCGCGTCCTGGCGCGGCAACCGCGGATGCTCCACCAGGAACACCTGGCCCATCCCACCCGCGCCGAGCCGGCGAATGACGCGGTATCCGGCGAACTCCGTGAACTCCACCAGTCGAGTCTCCCAGTGCCGCACGCGACACCGCGACCCGCCCAGCGGCATGACTACGAACGGACGACACAACCGTTTCCGCCGAGCGGAGAGGTCGTACTGCCGTGATCTGCTGCCTGACATGAATCGAACAACGACGAGCGGCGTCCTCCTCGGCATCAATCTGGCGCTGTTCCTCGGCGCATTCCTGACGGAGGCGTCGATCGCGTTCAAGGTCCTGCTCGGTGTCTGCATCGCACTGCAGACCGTGAACCTGCTGATCAGTCTGCGCGAACGGTCGATCGACAAGCGCCGAGCGGCGTTCCTCGCGCAGTTCACCGACCTCGAGTAGCACCCAATCCGCTCATGGTGAACGCAATTCGGGTCTTCTGAACCGATCTACCCGACTTCGACTCACGCTGCTTCCAAGGCTCCCGACGCCGGCGCGAGGGACTTAACGTCTCTCGCTACACAGCCCCGGAATTGGAAGCAGCACATGGTCATTCAACTCGATCACGATCGGACGCAGGTCGCGTCGGGCGGTCCTCCCCCGCTCGCCGAGACCACGACGGCGCCCCCACGACAGTCCCTTCGCACCCGACTTCGGAGCACCGCGACCAAGCAGGCGGTCACTCGCCTCCGTCGGTCCGCGGGCCTGATCCTGATCCTGCTGATCTGGCAGCTCGGCGCGCGGTCGTGGCTCGGCCCGACGACGCCGTCGCCCACCGAAGTGCTCGACGCCGGATGGGCGCTCGTGCGGACCGGCGAGATCTGGCAGCACTTCGCGGCGTCGACGCAGCGCGTGGCGATCGGACTGGCGATCGGCATCGGCATAGGCGCCGTCCTCGGCCTGTTCGCCGGTCTGTTCCAGATCGGCGAAGACCTGGTCAACGCCCCTGTTCAGGTCTTGCGCATGATGCCGACGGTGGCCCTGGTTCCGGTGTTCATCATCTGGTTCGGAATCGGCGACGAGTTCAAGATCATCCTGATCGCCGTCGCACCGATCTTCCCGATGTACATCAACGTGTTCGCGGGCGTCCGCAGTGTCGACCGCAAACTCGTCGAAGCCGCGGAGACCCTCAAACTCACCCGCTGGGAGTCGATCCGCTTCGTGCTGTTCCCGGGCGCGCTGCCGCAGACGTTCGTCGGACTGCGCCAAGCGCTCGGCATCGGCTGGATGGTGCTGGTGGTGGCCGAGATGCAGGCGACCACCGTCGGACTCGGCTTCCTGATGAACGACGCGAAGGAGTACCTGCGCGTCGACCAGATCTTCCTCGTCCTGGTCATCTACGCGATCCTCGGCCTGATCACCGATGCCGCCGTCCGCCTCGCCGAGAAGCGGTCCCTGCGCTGGCGCAACGGATTCGAGGGCCGATGACCGTCACCGATCACCCCGCCGACTTGGCAGGACGCGGTGTCCACGTGCTCGACTTCGGTCGCGAGTTCGACGGGCGACGAGTCCTCCGCGGCGTCACGTTCGACATCGAGCCAGGCGGTTTCACCGCATTGCTCGGCGCCAGCGGCTCGGGGAAGTCGACCCTGCTGCGTGCGCTCGGCGGCCTCGACGACGACTACAGCGGATACCTCACCGCACCGGAGTCGCTGGCCGTCGCGTTCCAGGAACACCGCGTGCTCCCGTGGCTGCCGGTCTGGCGGAACGTCGCCCTAGGTGTCCGCGACGACGCCCCGAAGGACCGCGCGCTGCGGGCATTGACCGAGGTGGGCCTGGCCGACAAGGCCGACGCCTGGCCGCGCACTCTCTCCGGTGGCGAGTCGCAGCGGGTCGCCCTCGCCAGGGCACTCGTCCGCGAACCCGACCTGCTCCTGCTCGACGAACCGTTCGGCGCCCTCGACGCGCTGACGAGGATCAACGCGCAGAAGCTCGTCGAGACCCTGTGGCAGCGGCACCGGCCGACCACCCTGCTCGTCACCCACGACGTCGAAGAGGCCGTCCTGCTCGCCGACCGGGCGCTCGTCATCCGCGACGGTTCCATCGCCGAACAGATCACCATCGACCTCCCTCGACCCCGCGACGTCACCGCCCCCGACTTCGTCGCGATCCGACGTCGACTCCTCGCCGCGCTCGGCGTCGACGTCACCTCCCCCACTCCCGAATCGGAAGGCTCGGAATGACCACCCTCAACCTGTCCACCGACGTCCTCGTCGTCGGCGGCGGACCGGCCGCCACCTGGGCGGCCATCGCGGCCCGCGATCGCGGCGCCGACGTCGTCCTCATCGACAAGGGCTACTGCGGAACGTCCGGCGCGACGGCCCCGTCGGGCACCGGCGTCTGGTACGTCTCGCCCGACCCCGAAGCCCGCGCCGCCGCGAAGGCCAGCCGCGAGAAGCTCGGCGGCAACCTCGCCGACCACGACTGGATGGACCGCGTCCTCGACCAGACCTACGCGAACATGGCGCGGCTCTCCACCGAGGGCCGCTACCCGTTCCCGCTCGACGACGCCGGCCGCGAGGTCCGCACCGGAGTGCAGGGCCCCGAGTACATGCGCCGCATGCGCGCCTGGATCCAGCGGCGCGGCGTCACGATCCTCGACCACTCCCCGGCCCTGGAACTGCTCGTCGACGCCGACGGGCGCGTGTCCGGTGCCGCCGGACGCCAACGTCAGGAGGGGCGCGACTACCGGATCACCGCTGCGACGACGGTCCTCGCGACCGGCGGCTGCGCCTTCCTGTCGCGGGCGCTCGGCACCAACGTCGACACCGGCGACGGCGCGCTGATGGCCGCCGAAGTGGGCGCCGAATTCTCGGGCATGGAGTTCGGCAACGCGTACGGCATCGTCCCCAAGGGCGCGACGATCACCAAGACCGCCTACTACCAGTACGCGTCGTTCTACCACGCGGACGGACGCGAGATCGACGGTGCGGGCTCGACGAAGGGCCGGTCGGTGATCGCGCAGACGCTCCTGCACGAGAAGGTGTACGCGCAGCTCGACCGGGCCGACGACGTCGTCGCCGCGCAGATGCGACGCGGTCAGCCGAACTTCTTCCTCCAGTTCGACCGCCGCGGCATCGACCCGTTCACCCAGCGCTTCGAGATCGACCTGCTCGCCGAGGGCACCGTCCGCGGGACCGGCGGCATCAATCTGGTGGACGACCGCTGCTGGACCGGCGTCGACGGCCTGTACGCGGCGGGCGACGCCGCCACCCGCGAACGCATCTGCGGCGGGTTCACCGGCGGCGGCAGCCACAACGCCGCGTGGGCCATGTCGTCCGGCGTCTTCGCCGGCACCGGAGCCGCCGACGACGCCCTCTCCGCGGGCCGTCCCGACGCCGACCGACTCTCCGGGGCGGGCCGCGTCGGCCTCGGCCACAGCGACGCGCTGACGCCTGCCGACGTCGTGCGCGCCGCGCAGGACGAACTGGTGCCGTTCGAGAAGAACTTCCTGCGCAGCGGCGACCGCCTGACCGCGGCGTTGAGCGGCCTGGAGGACGTGTGGTCGCAGCTCACCGCATCCGACTTCGGGGCGTCCGACGTCGGCGGGCGCCTGCGGGCGCGCGAAGCCGCGGCGATCACCGCCGTCGGCAGGCTCATCTACACGTCGGCGTTGGCGCGGACCGAGTCGCGCGGCATGAGCAAACGCGACGACTTCCCGTCCATCGACCCGGCCCAGCACTCCCACCTGCTGTCGAGCGGACTGTCGGACGTCGCGGTCCGCGCGGCGCCGGTCCTGCCGACCGCGTCCCGCGACCCGTGGGCAGGCGCGGATCAGGTGGTCGCATGATCGAACTCGTCATCGCCGACGCCTGCATCGGGTGCGACAAGTGCGTCGCCGCGTGCCCCACCAACGTCTTCGACTCCACCGAGTCGGGCGTGCCGGTGATCGCCCGCCAGTCCGACTGCCAGACGTGCTTCATGTGCGAAGCGTACTGCCCCACCGACGCCCTCTACGTCAGCCCGTCGTCGAGCCCGCTGCCGGATTCGGAGGTGCGCGACGTCGACGACCTCGTCGGCAGCTACCGCGCGAAACTCGGCTGGGGCAAGGGCCGCACTCCCGGCAGCGTCCTGGCCGTCGGACCCGAGCTCCCTCACGGCGCGCCGCCCGAGCGCGTCCGCACCCACACCTGACCGTCCCCGTCACCCTCACGAAAGCAGTCATGACCACCATTCCCCGTCGACGACGGCTCCCCGCACTCGTCGCAGTCCTCCTCACCGCGTCCCTCACCCTCCTCGCGGCGGCGTGCAGCAGCAACGCCGACGCCGAGCGCGATTCGATCGGCACCCTCCGGATCGGCGTGATCGGTTCGTCGAACACACTGACCGGCCCCATCGGCTATGCGAATCAACGCGGCGACCTGCTCAAGGCGCTCAAGCCGCTCGGCGTCGACGACATCGAGGTCACCGCGTTCCCGAACGGCCCCGACCTGAATCAGGCGCTCATCGCCGGGCGCCTCGACGTCGCCAACTACGGCGACACTCCCGCGCTCGTCGCTCGCGGCAGCGGACTGTCGACACGTCTGCTCAACTTCACCGAGTTCAACATGGACGCGGGCGTCGTCGCTAAGGACCCGTCGATCAAGACGCTGAAAGACTTGGCGGGCAAGAAGATCGGCGCGCCCAAGGGGTCGTACATCGACCGTTACCTTCGGGGTGCGCTGAAAGCCGAGAACATCGATGCGGAGATCGTCCACCTGCTCCCCGCCGATCAGGAGGGCCCACTGCAGACCGGAGCCATCGCGGGTGCGGCACTGCCCGGCGTGTTCCCCTCGGTCCAGTTGCAGGCGTTCGAGGCGAAGGGCTTCCATCTCGTCGACTCTGCGTACCGGAATCATCCGACCCTGGCCGGCACGAGCGTGACCGTGTCGACCGACGCGTTCCTGTCCAAGTTCGCGACGTTCGGCTCTGCCTGGCAGAAGCTGTACGGCGAGTCTGTGACCGCGGTGAAGGCCGACTGGAACGCGTACGTCGACTTCGAGATCGCCAACTCGAAAGCGTCGCCCGATCTGATCCGCGCGGCCGCGAACCCCGACACGCTCGCGGCCGAACCGTTCCCGGCCGCCGCGGTCGCGCTGATCACCGGAACGAAGAAGTTCCTCGTCGACAACGGCAGCGTCGCCTCCGACTTCGACCTGGACGGATGGTTCTACCTGCAGAAGTGAACGTCGACCGGCAGCCGAGCCCCGGACCGCGCACCTCGCGGTCCGGGGTTTCGTGCGGCGGGTTCGACGACATTGTCGGAGGTCGCCGATACTCTGCGCACTATGACTACTCGCCCCGAGGTGACCCGCCTGGTCTTGTTCAAGCACGGCATCGCGTACCTGGAACGGCGCGGCGCGACGGAGGGATCGTTCGACCTGACGTTCCGCGCGTCGGAGATGAACGACGTCTTGAAGTCGCTCGCGGTGGGTATCGTCGATGGTGCGGTGACTGTCGAGTCGCTCGACTACGCGGCTCCGTCCGACCCGGACGACGATCTGGAACGCCGCAACTTGTCGCTGCCGACGGGCGACGCACTGATCGGCCTGCTGCGCGTCGCACGGGGTCGCACGGTCGAGGCGTTCACCGGAGCGGGTTCCACGTCGGGCGAGGTGATCGGAGTGCAGGAGGACAACGACCGCCGTCAGCTGGTGCTGTGGACGTCCGGTCGCGTGGAGCTGGTCGATCTCGCCGGGGTCACCGGAGTCCGATTCGCCGACGACCAGACCGGTGACGACATCTCCTATCTCGTCGACCGGTCACGCGCGGCGACCGCGGGCGACACCCGGACCGTCACCGTCGCGCTGTCGGGCCCGTCGCACGACGTTGCCGTCTCGTACATCGTTCAGGCGCCGGTGTGGCGGGTGTCGTACCGCCTGATATGCGATGGCGACGCCATCGACCTCGTCGCCGTGGGCATCGTCCACAACCCGATCGACGAAGACCTCGACGGCATCGACCTCACCCTCACCACCGGGCGACCGTCGTCGTTCGAGATCGATCTGTACCGCGACCGCCGCGTCGCGCGCGCGACGGTCGACGACGTCGACTACGAAACCGGTCCCCCACCGATCTATCAGTCGTTCGGTGTCGAGGCCGTACCCGCCGCGATGTCGGCTCCCACCGGCGCGGCGCCGAAGACCCGATCGCTCGGCGCGGTGTTCGACGGCCGGTCCGCGGAAGCGGCCGAGGTCGGCGAACAGTTCGAGTACCGGGTCCGCGGCGCGGTCAGCCTGAAACGAGGCATGGCGTCGATGGTTCCCCTCGTCACGGCGCGTCTGACCGGGGCGCGTCGCGAACGCTTCTGGCGCCCGGGGTCGTCCCCCGAACCCGACATCGTTGCGGCGTTCGACAACAGTACCGACGCCGTCCTCGAAGCCGGACCCGTCGTCGTCTACGACGAGAACAGCTACGCGGGCGAAGCGATGATGCCGTTCACCGCGCGAGGGGCAGGCGTACGACTCGCCTTCGGGAAGGACCCGGCGATCACCTGTCGCAGCATGCCCCGGCACTCGTCGGTCACCACCCGCGTCCGCATCGGCGACGGCGCACTCCTCCAAGAAGTGCGGTCCGAGACGGCGACCACGATCGCGATCGTCAACAAGGGCGACGCCGACCGCGAGGTGATCGTCGAACTCCCGATCACCGATCAGACGACAGCGATGACCGCTGACGAGTACATATCGGCCTACGAGGAGACCGACGTGTACCGCAGGTACCGCATCGACGTGCCCGCTCACTCTCGTGCCGACGTGACCGCGGGCGAATACCGAGTCGCCGAACGGTGGACGTCGTACACGGACATCCGCCATCAGGCACTAGCCGACTGGCTCGCCCGCAGCGTCCTCGATCGCGCCACTTTCGACGCGCTGCAGGCCGTCCTCCGGCATCACGACAAGGCAGCCGAACTCGATGCCGTCGTCGACGACCTTCGGAGCGAATACGACCACAACATCGCCGAACAGGATCGCCTCACGAAACAGTTGGACGTCCTCCGCAACGAAGGCTCCGAGGGGCGGGTCCGCGAATCCGCCGTCGCGAGACTCGTCGCGCTCCAGCAGCGGACCGACGAGATCGACGCCGCCGTCGCTGCGACCACGGCGGACGCGGCCGCCGAACGCGCAGCGGCCGACTCCGCGCTCGCCGATGCGACCACGACATAGGCCACTTCCTGTACGTCGTACAGGGCTGGTGCCGAACGTGATTGTGCTCCCGAATACGATGACCACGTGACCAACCTCTCCAAGAGCGCATCGCCCGCCTCCCGCCCGTGGGCGCTGACGCTGCCCGACCTCGCCCAGGCGGCCGTGTTCGCCGCGCTCATCGCGGTGCTCGGCCTGCCGGGCCAGATCAATCTCGCGTCGGGTGTCCCGATCACGCTGCAGTCGATGGGCGTCATGCTCGCAGGAGCCGTCCTCGGACCGAAGAAGGGCACCCTCGCGGTAGCGATATTCATGATCCTCGCCATCGCAGGACTCCCCATCCTGTCCGGCGGACGCACCGGCCTCGTGTCGCTGAATTCCCCGACGGGCGGCTACTTCATCGGATTCCTGCCCGCTGCCCTGCTGATCGGCCTGGTCACCGCCTGGATGATGCCGCGCTACAACATCGTGATCGGAATCGTCGCCAACTTCCTCGCAGGCGCGATCGTCGTGTACATCTTCGGTATCGCGTACCAGATGCTTCGGACCGACTTCGACCTCGCACATCTCATCGGGCTCAACACGCCGTACCTCATCGGTGACGCGATCAAGGCCACGGTCGCCGCGCTGATCGCCGCTCCCGTGCACCGCGGGCGGCCGGGGCTCGTCGCTCCCCTGCGCCGCACGAAGAATGTCTGACACGACTATCGTCTTCGACGGCGTCGGACACTCGTTCGGCGACCGCCGCGTCCTCGACGGAATAGACCTCGACCTGACCGAGCGCAGGATCGGGATCGTCGGGGCGAACGGTTCGGGCAAGTCGACGTTGGCCCGCATGATCAACGGCCTGATCATGCCCGACACGGGGACCGTGACCGTGAACGGGCTCGACGTCCGCAAGAACAAGCGGAAGGTGCGGCGCGACGTCGGGTTCATCTTCAGCGACCCGGACCGGCAGATCATCATGCCGACTGTCGCCGAGGACATCGAACTGTCCCTGTCGCGGACGGTGAAGGACAGAACCGAACGGCACACAAGAGCGCTGTCGGTGCTCTCCGGCTTCGGGCTGGACGGTCACGCCGACCAGCCTGCGCATCAGTTGTCTGGCGGCCAGAAGCAACTGCTCGCGCTCGCGTCGGTGATGGTACTGGGCCCATCGATCCTGGTGGCCGACGAGCCGACCACCATGCTCGACCTGCGCAACTCACTCATGCTGCGTGATGTCTTCGCCGGGCTCGACGAGCAGCTCGTGGTCCTCTCGCACGATCTCGACTTCGTCGCCGACTACGACCGCATCCTCGTCATCGACGGCGGACGAGTGATCGCCGACGACGAGCCGTCCTCGGCCCTCACGTACTACCGGAAGTCGATGTCGTGATCGGCGTCTACGTTCCCGGCTCGTCGCTCCTCCACCGGCTGCCCGCCGGCGTCAAGTTCGTGGCGCTCGCGGCCGCGGTCATCACGATGTCCCTTGTGGTCCGCACTCCGGTGGGGGCCGCCGTGGCGGTCGGGTCGGCGGTCGCCACGTTCCTGCTCGCGTGGGTGCCGCCCCGCCTGGTGTGGGCCCAGATCCGCGGCGCGACCTGGATGGTCGCCCTACTGTTCGCTCTCCAGTGGATGCTCAGTGACTGGCAGCGCGCGGCCGTCGTCTGCTCGATCCTGCTCGCATCGGTCTGCCTGGCCGCTGTCGTCACCCTGACGACGCGGACCGCCGACATCCTCGCCGCCCTCAACCGGGCGTTGTCGCCGCTCGCCCGATTCGGCGTCCGCACCGACCTCATAGCGATGGCCTTCGCTTTGACCATCCGCAGCATCCCGCTGATCGCCGAAGTGTTCACCCAGGTGGACGAGGCCCGCCGTGCCCGAGGCCTGCGCCCCGGCCCCCGGATCCTCTTCGCCCCCGCGATCCTCGCAACCCTCAACACCGCCGACGGCTTCGCCGACACCCTCGCCGCCCGCGGGCTGGACTAGTCTCCCGATGAATCGTCGGCCGTTGACGTGCCCCGATCCTTCCGCAGCGCGCGCTCGACCTGGCAGTTGGTGGGATCTCGACACGACTCCTCGCCTAGCGGCTCGGCGTCGGCTCGATCACCGAGGAGGTCGGCCGCGTCAGGGTCAGGACCGGTTGAGCGACACCGCAGCCTGAATCAACGCGACGAAGGCGTCGTCGTCGATCACGTCGGACTCTTCGAAGTCGACGGCGCGGCGGGTGCCCGCGTCCATGCTGGCGTTGAACACGCCGGTCGGGTCGGGCAGCGATGCGCCCTTGGCGAACGTCACCTTCACCTTCGCCTTGTAGGTCTCGACGGTGCAGACCAGTCCGTCGGCGGAGAACGTGGGCACGCCGTCGGGGTTCGACGCCTTGCGCCACTTGGCCTCTTCGACGACGTCGGGTTCGGCCTTGGTGATCAGGTCACGGATGTGCTGGACGCGGTCTTCCCGCCAGTCGCTCATAGCGACCGACTCTAGTCTTTCGTGACTGGGGTGATCGACAGGCGCAGCGCTCCGGGCGCGCTCGCCGGAACAACCGGGCTCACCGGCGCGACCGGCGACAAACGCTCGTACACGGCACCCTGCTCGGGACGCGTGTCGGCGTCGCCCTTGTTGGGCCACAGCGAGATCGCCCGTTCGGCCTGAGCCGAGATCGACAGCGACGGATTCACACCGAGGTTCGCGGTGATCGCGGCGCCGTCGGTGATGTGCAGCGTCGGGTAGTTCCACACCCGGTGGTACGGGTCGATGACGCCCTTCGCCGGATCGTCGGAGATCACACATCCGCCGAGGTAGTGGGCGGTCATCGGCATGTTCGCGATGTCGCCCCATGTTCCGCCCGCGATGCCGCCGGACATCTTGTCGGCCATGCGGCGGGTCGCCTCGTTGCCCTCGGGGATCCACGTCGGGTTCGGCTCGCCGATGCCCTGCTTGGTGGTGATGTACTTGAGCGGACCGCGCTTGCGGACGAACGTCGTCAGCGAGTTGTTGTTGTTCTGCATGACGAGCGCGATGACGGTGCGCTCACTCCACTTGCGGACCATCAACAGGCGGACCAGCAGCAGCGGGTTCTTCGCGATCTGCTTCAGCAACTGCCCGAACCGATTCGCGATGCTGCCGCCGTCGGTGAGCGCCGTCTGCAGCAGACCCATCGCATTGCTGCCCTTGCCGTAACGCACGGGCTCGATGTGCGTGTTCGACGTCGGGTGGAACGACGACGTGATCGCCACTCCCTCCGAATAGTTGTTGGCCTCGTCGACGACCTTGGCCTGCGCACCGAGGATGGCTTCCGAGTTGGTGCGCGTCAGGACACCCATCGCATCCGAGACCTTCGGCAGCGTCGATCCCTTGGCCTTGTGCATGATCTTCTGCGTGTTGAACGTGCCCGCGGCGACGATCACCTGACCGGCCGTGAACTGACGACGCCGCGCGCCGAACGGACCCCACGACGACGAGCCGTGCGTCGACACGATCCACGAACCGTCCGACTGCTGCTCGAGACGGTCGACGGTGGTGCAGTCGACGATCGTCGCCCCGTTCCGCTCGGCGAGACCGAGATAGTTCTTGAGGAGAGTGTTCTTGGCTCCGACGCGGCAGCCCGTCATGCACGCGCCGCACTCGGTGCAGGCCGTCCGCTCCGGGCCCGCACCGCCGAAGTACGGGTCGGCGACCTTCTCGCCGGGTGCGCCTTCGCCGCCGGTCTTCGCGCCGAAGAACACGCCGACCGGAGTGGACGTGAACGTGTCCGCCGCACCCATCTCCTCGGCGATCTCCTTCATCACCTTGTCGGAGTTCGTGAACGTCGGGTTGGTGACCACACCGAGCATGCGACGAGCCTGCTCGTAGTGCGGCGTGAGCTCGGCCTCCCAATCGGTGATGTGGTTCCACTGGGGGTCCGTGAAGAACGGCGTCGGCGGCTTGTACAGCGTGTTCGCGTAGTTCAGCGAACCGCCGCCGACGCCGGCCCCGGCGAGGATCATGACGTCCTTGAGGACGTGGACGCGCTGGATGCCCATCAGACCGAACTTCGGCGCCCATACGAACTTGTTGAGACGCCAACTCGTCTTCGCGAACTGGTCGTCCTCGAAGCGGCGGCCGGCCTCGATGACGCCGACCTTGTACCCCTTCTCGACAAGGCGCAATGCGCTGACGCTTCCGCCGAAGCCCGAGCCGATGATGAGGACGTCGAAGTCAGTCTGCTGCTCCATAAGCGAACATACTAATGATCATTGTGACATTCCCGATAGTAAGTGCAGCCTTACCCGAGCGGGTTGGATGCGGCGCCGTCGAGCCACAGCATGTCCGACGCGTCGCTGTGCGAACCGGTGGTCCCCACATGCTTGGCGCTGATCGACGGCCCCTTGGTGATCACGTGGACCAGCGCCATCCCGTGCCCACGACCCAGTTCGTAGTCGTTCTTCAACCATTCGAGGATCGGGCCAGCCTTGGTCCCGGGGCCGAATCCCTGCTCCGCGGCCTTCTCGATCAGCTGCCGCGGGGTGAGTCCGGTCTTGGTCTCGACTGCGTCGAGGTACGCCTGGAAGGACATGATGGTTTCTCCTGGGGTCGGTGTGCGTTCACAGGTGTAGACCAACCCCAGCGCCGAAACTGATCGGTGTCGGCGAAAGTCGTTTCGACACGGTTCCTCCGCTATCGCTCCGGATCCGGCTCAACGAGCAGGACGGTAGAACGAGCAGAAGAACGTGAGAATCAGCCTCGGACAGACAGTCCCACCTTCTGGAACTCCTTGAGGTCGGAGTATCCGGCCTTCGCCATCGAACGGCGGAGGCCGCCGACGAAGTTGAGGAGACCGTCCGGGTCGTCGGACGGGCCGTTGAGGACGACGTCGAGCGACGAGCGGTCCGACTCCTCGGCCACCTGCAGCAGGGCGCCGCGCGGGGTGTCCGGGTGAGCCGCGGCCGACGGCCAGTACCAGCCCTTGCCGGGCGCCGACGAGGCCGCGGCGAGCGGCGTGCCGAGAACGGCGGCGTCCGCGCCGCAGGCGATGGCCTTGGCGAGATCGCCCGAGGTGTGGATGTCGCCGTCGGCGATCACGTGGACGTACCGTCCGCCGGTCTCGTCGAGGTAGTCGCGTCGGGCGGCCGCGGCGTCGGCGATGGCCGTCGCCATCGGAACGCCGATGCCGAGAACCTCACCCGTCGTCGTCGCGCCCTCGGTGGAGCCGTAGCCGACGATGACGCCCGCGGCGCCTGTCCGCATGAGGTGCAGCGCGGTGCGGTGATCGTGGACGCCGCCCGCGATCACCGGGATGTCGAGGTCGGAGATGAACGTCTTCAGGTTGAGCGGTTCGGCGACCACCTCGTCCCCGCGGTTCACCATGACGACGTGCTCCGCGGAGATGATCGTGCCGTGGACGACGAGGATCTCCGCGCCCGCCCCGATCACGGTGGACGCGAGCTCGGCGGCATGCTGCGGGCTCACGCGGACCGCGGTCGTCACGCCCGCCTCGCGGACGCGGCGCACCGCGGCCGACAGCAGGTCGAGATCGATCGGCGCCGCGTGCAGCTTCTGCAGGTGACGGACGGCTGCGGCCGGGTCGGCGTCGTTCTCGGCGATGTCGACGAGTTCGGCGATCTTCTCTTCGACGTTCTCGTGACGCGCCCACAGGCCCTCGCCGTCGAGGACGCCGAGCGCACCGAGACGACCCATCTCGATCGCCGCCTCGGGCGAGCCGAGCGCATCGGTCGGGTGGTTCAGGATGGGCGCGCCGAACCGGTAGGCGTCGATCTGCCAGGACGTCGACACGTCCTTGGACGACCGTGTCCGCCGGGACGGGACGATCGAGATGTCTTCCAGTTCGTACGTCCGACGAGCTGTCCGGCCCATGCCGAATTCGACGAGGTCACGCAACGTTGCGCCCTTTCTTCGGGGTAACCGCGGTCAGCGGGTGTAGTAGTTCGGCGCTTCGGCCGTGAGGGTGATGTCGTGCGGATGCGACTCTTTGAGTCCGGCCGCGGTGATCTGGACGAACTGCGCCTCCTGCAGCTCGGCGATCGTGTGCGCACCGGTGTAGCCCATCGCCGCGCGCAGACCACCGGTGAGCTGGTGGATCACCTGGTTCAGCGGGCCCCGGAACGGGACCCGGCCCTCGATGCCTTCGGGGACGAGCTTGTCTTCGGCGAGGACGTCGTCCTGGAAGTAGCGGTCCTTCGAGTACGACTTGCCCTGGCCTCGGCCCTGCATCGCACCGAGCGAGCCCATGCCGCGGTAGCTCTTGAACTGCTTGCCGTTGACGAGGATCAGTTCGCCCGGCGACTCGGCGGTGCCCGCGAGAAGCGAGCCGAGCATGGCGGTGGACGCGCCCGCGGCGAGAGCCTTGGCGACGTCGCCCGAGTACTGGAGGCCGCCGTCGGCGATGACGGGGACGCCCGCGGCCTTCGCGGCGGCGGTCGCCTCGAGGATCGCCGTGATCTGGGGTGCGCCGACGCCCGCGACGACGCGGGTCGTGCAGATGGAGCCGGGGCCGACACCGACCTTGACGGCGTCCGCGCCCGCGTCGATGAGGGCCTGCGCTCCGCCACGGGTGGCGACGTTGCCGCCGATCAGTTGGACGCGGTCGCCGATCTCCGCCTTGAGCTTGCCGATCATGTCGAGGACGCCGACCGAGTGGCCGTGCGCGGAGTCGACGACGAGGACGTCGACTCCCGCGTCGGTGAGCGCCATCGCGCGCTCCCACGCCTCGTCGCCCGCACCGACCGCCGCGCCCACGAGGAGGCGACCGTCGGCGTCCTTGGTCGCGTTCGGGTGCTTCTCGGTCTTGACGAAGTCCTTCACCGTGATCAGCCCGGTCAGACGACCGTTCCCGTCGACGATCGGGAGCTTCTCGATCTTGTGGCGACGCAGGAGACCGAGCGCGGCCTCGGCCGACACGCCCTCCTCCGCGGTGATCAGCGGAGCCTTCGTCATGACGTCGGCGACGCGCCGCTGCTGATCCACCTCGAATCGCATGTCGCGGTTCGTGATGATGCCGACGAGGTCGCCGTTCTCGTTGACGACAGGCAGTCCCGAGATCCGGTAGCGGGCGCACTTGGCGTCGACATCGGCGAGGGTGTCGGTGGGCAGACAGGTCACGGGGTTGGTGACCATGCCGGCCTCGGAGCGCTTCACCGTCTCGACCGACGCGGCCTGATCGTCGATCGACAGGTTGCGGTGCAGCACGCCCATGCCGCCCGCGCGGGCCATCGCGATCGCCATCCGCGACTCGGTGACCGTGTCCATCGCCGACGACACCAGCGGCACTCGCAGGGAGATCTCGCGGGTCAGCTGCGACGAGACGTCCACCGCGTTCGGAACCACGTCCGACGCCGCCGGAAGCAGCAGAACGTCGTCGAAAGTCAGGCCGAGCATCGCGACTTTGCCAGGAACATCGCCACCAGTGAGAACGTGCGTCATTACGCCATCGTACCGAGTATCCGACGCGCACGAGTTTCCGCCCGGTGATCGGCTACGGTGGGAGTGTGCATGACCAATTTCCCGGACTTCCGCCGGACCCCTTCGCGGACGACCCGAGCGATCCCGCGGCGGCGCTCGAGGGACTCGATCCGGGCATCCCGCTGGACGACGGTGAACGGCTCGCGGTCGAAGAGGACCTCGCCGATCTCGACGTGTACGAACGTCTGCTTGCGCCGCGCGGCGTACTGGGACTGGTCGTCGTGTGCGAGGACTGCAACGACGATCATTACCACGACTGGGACATGCTGCGCGCCAACCTCCGGCAGCTGCTCGCCGACGGGACCATCCGGCCGCACGAACCGGCCGTCGACCCGCACCCCGAGGACTACGTGACCTGGGACTACTGCCGCGGTTACGCCGACGCCGTGTTCCGATACAACGAACCGCGCATCTGACGCGACGCGCATACGATGAGAGAGGCCACCGCGACTGCGGTGGCCTCTCTCGTCTCCTCCGGCGTCAGCCGATGGGGATCGTGAACGTGTACGAGGGGAAGCTCGTCATGCCCGCGGGCGACGAGGGCACCTTCGACGACGACTTCGACGAGCTCGACGGCGACTTCGACGGGGTGCTCGTCGTGGTGTCGTCCGGGTTCGTCGGGTCGGACGGCTCGGTGGTCGGGTCTTCCGTGCCGGTCGGGTCGACGGGCTTCGGCTTGGTCGGCACCGCCGTCGGCAGCGTCACCTCGGGCAGGTCCGGCACATCGACGCGCAGGTCGTCGATCCGGTGGCGGAGCTTGGCGATCATATCGGCGTCGCCGACCGGACCGAGCTCGGACTCGGCGCGGCTGATCAGGTCGCGGGCCTTCTGCTCGTCGCCCGCGCGGAAGGCGTCCTCGGCGGCGCTCAGGCTGTCTTCGACGTTGACGCGCGCCTGCGTCTGTTCGGCCTGCTCGGAGAACACGACCTGCTTGACGGCCCACAGCGGGTCGCCCGGCTCGGCGCCTTCGGACATGACCATGAGGCCCGCGCCGAGCACCGCGAGGATCGCGGCCGCACCGGACACGATCCGCAGGCGACGCGACAGCGAGCCACGGCCCTCGCGGACCTTCATCGCGTCGTTGATCTGCTCGAGCGTCGGCTCCGCGGGGATGGGATCGTTCAACGCGTCCATCCGCCACGCGGTGATCATCACAGCCAGGTCGTACTCGGTCTCGTCGGCGACCGCGGTGGGGCGTCCCGCCGCGAGGTCGTCGATGAACCCGTCGTCGTGGCTGACCGCGCTCACATCGATGGGGCCGGAGTCGGTGTCACGTTCCCGCCAGCTGCTCATCGACGCCCACCTCCCTGATTCACTAGTTTCTTGAGTTTCGACAGCGCACGATGCTGCGCCACCCGGACCGCGCCGGGGCTGGAGTCGACCATGTCGGCTGTCTCCTCGGCCGACAGTCCGACGACGAGGCGAAGGACCAGGATCTCTCGCTGCTTCTCCGGCAGTTGTTCCAGGAGCAGTCGCATCTGCCTGCCCGCATCGGCGTCGAGAGCCGACTGTTCGGGACCGTTGGCGAAGTCCACGGTCTCCGGGAGCTCGTCGACCGGGTCGGCCTTGATGCGAGACGCCGAACGCATCGCATCGGCGACCTTGTGCGAGGCGATGCCGTAGACGAACGCCATGAACGGGCGGCCCTGGTCTTGATACCGGGGCAACGCGGTCATCACGGCCATCAGCACCTCCTGAGCCACATCGTCTGCGGAGAACAGGTGCCGTTCGCCGGCACCCATCCGCCCTCGGCAGTACCGCAGGACTGGTTCCCGCACACTCTCGAGGACTGAGCTCAGCGCATCGCGGTCGCCTTGAGCGGCCGCTTGGACCGCTTGGCCCAACGCATCACCTGTCAGTTTCATCGTCCGTCGAGTCTCGAAGTGTTACGGGTTGGCAAAGAAAGGTCCTCCGAGGCGTCGGGTGCGACAAAACGCCGCTGCGTCGGAGATTCACCGGTCCACTGTATCGACCGGGGCGGGGCGTTCATGCGCCCGTCGCGAACGACATGCCGAGCGACGACATCGCCGCCAGCGCCTCGTCGGCCCTGACCTGCGCGCGGACGTCGGACGCGTCGATCCCGGCGAGCATGGTCGCGGCCGCCCACTGCAACGGAAGCAATCCTCTTTCTCGACAACGGTTTTCGACGTCGTGCGCCCGCCGCACCGCGGCGTCGACGCGGCCGCCCGCCGCGTCGGACGCAGCCGTGATCAGGTCGGTCTTGATCCGGTGACGCGGCGAAGGGGCGTCATCGGCGAGGTGTGTCGCCCGTGTCCCCCAATCGATCGATGCGGGCGTGTCGCCCGAGTACAGGGCGTGTTCGGTGCGAACCCACGCGTGTCGCAGTCGGACGCGCGGGATCGTGACCCAACTCACATCGCGGTCGGGGCCGATCGCGTCCAGTTCGGCGCCGACCCGCGTCAACAGCGCGTTCGACGCGGCGAACGCGCCCACGCCGAGATTGTCGGCGGCGAGCCCGATCAGAGCGTCGAGCCATGCGGCCCGCGCCCACACGTCCCGCGGTCCGCCCGACACCGCGAGGCAGGCGCGCCCGTCCCCCGCGCGAGCGAGCGCATGCCTGCCCGACTGCCGCACCAGGGACGCGCGAGCGCACGACGCGAGACTCGTCAGGATCGGCGAATGCCCGTCGATGTCGGCGAGCACCGTCCGCGCGGCCGCGGCGCGTCCCCGAGCGCCGAGCGCCACGGCCCGCACCCACCGGTCGACTCCCGGCGGAGCCTGGTCGCCGAGATCGTCGACGCCGAACGCCTCGAGCGTCCACTCGCGTGCCGTCTGCCGCATCGATCCGCCTTTCTTCACGAGTTGTGCGCACGGCGAATGTATTCGCCCCGCGTGAGAATTAACTTCATGTAACAACGGGTGACGTCTCGATGGATAGATTCCCGTTCTCGAAACCCGGTATTCGCGTGTAATTCACCTTCCACTCACTCGAAGGTCCCGCACATGCGCTTGCCAGAGACTACCGACCACGGGCACCCCTTCCACCTCCGACCCACATACCCGCAGGTCACAACTCTTCTCGCTGTCACAAATTGTGATCTGCGCCGCTCGCGTCGCGAAGTTGCGCTCGGCATGGGTGATCCACCGACTGTTCACCGAAAGCGCGAGTCGGCCCGTCGAAAACCGTGCGAATCGGCGTTTGACTCACTTTTCATAGACGTCCTACCGTTGCTGACAGATGCAGAAAGCGTCGAGGGAAAACACCCCAGGGAGAGAAGATTGATCACCACGCTCGACCGACTGCCCGGGCCGAATTCCGATTTCTGGGATTGGCAGATGAAGGGTTCGTGCCGCGGGCTCGACTCGGCCGTCTTCTTCCACCCCGAGGGTGAACGCGGCCAAGCCCGCACGCAACGTGAACGCCGCGCCAAGCAGGTCTGCGCCGAATGCCCCGTCCTCGCGCAGTGCCGCGCACACGCCCTCGACGTCGACGAGCCGTACGGCATCTGGGGCGGGATGACCGAGTCGGAGCGCAATCTGATGCGCCGCCGCTCACCGCGCCGCCTGGGGCGTGTCTCCTAGTCGCTTCGCGCGGCCTTGGCGGGCCGACGTCGGCTCCACCGAAACGACGAACGCCCCGACCGTGACGGTCGGGGCGTTCGGTGCGTTGTGGGGCCGTATCAGCCGACCACTGCGAGGATGTCGCGCGCCGAGAGGATCAGGTAGTCCTGACCGGCGTACTTGACCTCGGTGCCGCCGTACTTGCTGTAGATGACGACGTCGCCCTCGGCGACGTCGACGGGCACGCGGTTGCCTGCCTCGGTGACGCGGCCCGGTCCGACTGCGATGACCTTGCCCTCGGAGGGCTTCTCCTTGGCCGAGTCCGGGATGACCAGACCGGATGCGGTGGTGGTCTCGGCCTCTACGGCCTGAACGAGGATCTTGTCCTCAAGCGGCTTGATGTTCACGCTCGCCACGATGTCATTCCTTCTGTTCGTGTTACCGAATAACGTTCGCGGCTCTTTGTAAGGGTGCACACGTCCGCGTCGTCGCGGGTGCCGTGGACGATGCACCAGAGCCACCTAGCACTCTACGCACCCGAGTGCTAAGTCATCAAGGCCGGGCGGGAGTTTCGCTCACGGCTCAATAGAAGTAGCCGTAGCACCACGCGTAGTCGGTGAGTTTCGCCGACGCCGCCGGGGACGGATCTCGGTGATCGACCAGCTTGCCCCAGACCTTGAGAGTGCATCCCGGGTACCAGATGTCGGACCACCCGTCGCCGTACCGGTAGCGGATGCCGTGCTGGGCGTACACCTTGACCGCGACACTCCGTGCGTCGTTCCGCGCGAGGACCCACTTCCGCAGCGGAGACTGCCCGGCGACGTCGACTGTCGGGCCCTGACCACCCGCATCGTAGTAGGGGTCGGGGCTGTATTCGCTGATCAACTGCAGTCCGACCCGGACCCGGCCGCCGTATCCGTGAGACTCGTAGGCCTGCGGGTCCCACGACCCCGGCATCCACGCCTCGAACCAGTACGACGGCGCGAAGAGCTTCGGGTTCACCGGCATGCGGAATCTGTACGCACCCCAGATGTTGCTGATCCGCGGCAACAGCGGTGCTGCCTGGACGGGCGGTGCGGTCGCGGCTACCCCGCAGACCGAGAGGACGAGAGCGGCCGCGACGACGAACAACCGCCGCAGCGACATCGATGACCGTGACATGAGGTGTCCTTCCGACGTGCGCGGTCGATGGTCGGCCGCTCACCGAAACCTACGACCGCCGGAAGGAGGCGAGTCGAGTAGCGGACTACTCGATCGTCACAGCTTGCTGATCTGCACGCTCATGCCCGGATCGGTAGCCACCGTCAACGGCGACGGCTGTGCGCCGCCGCCGATCACGTGGGCGCCGAGGGTCGCGACCATGACACCGTTGTCGGTGCACAGGCGCGGCTTAGGCACACGAAGGTCGATGCCCGTGGCGGTCGTCCGCTCCTCGGCGAGCGACCGGATACGAGAGTTGGCGGTGGCTCCGCCGCCGAGGACGAGGGTCGACACGTCGCGGGCTCGACACGCGCGGATCGCCTTCGCCGTCAGCACGTCGGCGACGGCCTCCTGGAACGACGCCGCGACGTCGGGGATCGACACCGGTCGACCCGCCCGCACCTCACCCTCGACGAACCTGGCGACGGCCGTCTTGAGTCCGCTGAACGAGAAGTCGTAGGGGGCGTCTCGGGGACCGGTGAGTCCACGCGGGAACTTGATGGCGGTCGGATCGCCGTCGCGGGCGGCGGCGTCGAGCGCGGGACCGCCCGGATAGCCGAGGTCCAACAGGCGCGCGACCTTGTCGAACGCCTCACCCGCCGCGTCGTCGACCGTGGTGCCCATCTCGTGAAGCGGCCGCGCGAGCGAGTCGATGCCGAGCAGGTGAGTGTGTCCACCGGAGACGAGCAGCGCCACCGACTCCGGCATCGGCCCGTGTTCGAGGGTGTCGACGGCGACGTGCCCGCCGAGGTGATTGACGGCGAACAGCGGGACGTCCCACGCCAGCGCGTACGCCTTCGCCGCGGCGACGCCGACAAGCAGCGCACCGGCCAAACCCGGGCCGATGGTGACGGCGATCGCGTCGGGCCGGTCGATGCCCGCGGCCTCGCGGGCGCGGGTCATCGTCGGGACCATCGCCTGCAGGTGTGCGCGCGACGCCACCTCCGGAACCACGCCGCCGTACCGGGCGTGCTCGTCGACGCTCGACGCGACCTCATCGGCGAGCAGCGTCGCCTTCTCACCGTCCCAGGAGACGACGCCGACGCCCGTCTCATCGCACGAACTCTCGATGCCCATCACGATCACGGGCGTTCCTCCTGGTCAGACGTGCCACCGGCGGGACGCATCATCGTGTACGCGTCCGCCCCGGAAGGCTGATAGTAGTTGCGTCGCGTGCCGACGACCACGAATCCGCTGCGCTCGTACAGGTCGATCGCGGGCCGGTTGTCGGTTCGGACCTCCAGGAACACCGGCGCCCGTTCCGCGTCGGCGACGGCGAGCATGGCCTCCAGGAGGGCCCACCCGAAGCGCCGACCGAGGAAGTCCGGGTCGACGGCGATCGTGTGGATCTCGCACTCCCGACCGCCCTCGGGCCCGAGCACGCTGATCCCCGCGTAACCGGCGACCGGCTCGCCCGCCGCGGTCCGCACCGCGAAGTACCGGTTGTGCGGGGCCCGGAGCTCGGCGACGAAACCGCTCAACGGCCACGGGGACTCCCCCGCGAAGATCCCCGCCTCCAGTTCGGCGCACCGCGGGAGGTCCGCCTGCGTCAACGCGTCGACGATCACGCCGGCGTCACCGGCAGCAACGACTTCCGGCGCTGGTCCTTGAGCTCCACCGCGTCCGGCCGACGCAGGTAGAGGGGTTCGAGCGGCTCGGCAACCTTTCGGTCGTTCAGCCAGGCTGTGACCAGACCTGACGCGGTGGGGGCGGTGCGTTCGAGGTGCGCGGAGCCGCCGACGGCGTCGGCGAAGCGCGCGGGCGAGACGACGACGGCGTCACCCGCCTGCAACGACGCCGGGGCGACGACACCGGGGCCGTCGACGCGTTCACCGTCGCGATAGCGGGCCCAGTACACCTCGCGGCGACGGGCGTCGGTGACGACGAGCGACTCCCCGTCCAGATCGGCGTCGATGGCGATCGCGTCGAGCGTGCACACACCGTGGACGGGCAGGCCGAGCGCGTCACCGTAGGCGGCCGCGGTTGCCATGCCGACACGCAGGCCGGTGAACGGGCCCGGTCCGACGCCGACCACCACGCGGTTCAGGTCCGATCCGACGATGCCGGCCTCGTCGAGGACCTCGCGGACGAGGGTCGTCAGGATCTCGGCGTGGCGACGGTTGTCGTCGATCGACCGTTCGGCGAGGGTCGTGACATGACCGTCGTCGACGCGCACCACTCCGGTCACGACGGCCTCGGTCGCGGTGTCGATCGCCAGGACAAGGCTCATGAGGTGCTCACCCACTCCCACACGGCGTGCCGTGTCTCGGATTCGTCGTCGCGGCGCAGTCGCACCAGCAGATGTTCGTCGGTCAGTCGCTCGGCGACGCCCTCACCCCATTCGACCACGACAACACTGTCGGCGAGGTCGGTGTCGAGGTCGAGAGCGTCGAGGTCGTCGAGGGTCGCGGTGCCGTTTGCGTCGGCGAGGCGGTACGCGTCCACGTGGATCATGCCGGGGCGACCGTCGACGCCGGGCGCATGCTGACGGGCGATGATGAAGGTCGGTGACGTGACGCGTCCGTTGACGCCGAGACCCGCGCCGATGCCGCGGGTGAGGGCCGTCTTCCCGGCGCCGAGCGGCCCGTCGAGGATCACCAGGTCGCCTGCCTGCAGATCGGCGGCGAGTTCGCGGCCGAGGGCCTCGGTGTCGGCGGTGTCGGGCAGGTCCCGTCGCCCGCCTGTCCGTGCGCTCACCGGCGCGACCTGATCTCGTCGCGGTGCGCCGTCCGCCACGGCATCACGGGCCTGCCGAGCGCGAGACGGGACCTGTCGACGAGGTCTTCGATGCCGTCGGTGACGAGTTCGGGGTACTCCATCTGCAGCATGTGGCCGCAGCCTTCGGCGACGATGAGCCGCGAGTCATGTCCCAGCTCGGAGTACATGCCGACCGAGTTCGGCAGCGGGGTGAGGCGGTCGTGATCACCGCACATGACGACCGTCGGGACCTGCGCGATCACCGGGAGCGCGGTCGCCTCGTCGTGGCTCTCGAGGACCTTGAGGAAGTTGACCATCGTCGCGATATGGGTGTTCTGGATCATCGATTCGACGGCGCGGGCCGCGGCGGGACTGTGGTAGCCGGGTCCGAAGCTGGCCGCCACGAGCACCGGTTCGACGACTCGTCGAGTGATGCCGCGTCCGGCCTGGACGGCGCGCGGTATGTACCGGACCGACAGTCCGAGGGCGTCGACGATCGGATTGTTGAGGCCTTCGCCGAGCCCGGCCTCGGTGATCCCGCGTGCGGCCGTCGACACCAGTCCGACGCCCGCGATCCGGCCACCGGGACCGAACAGCTTCGGGTGCCTGCGCGCGAGCGACATGATCGACATGCCGCCCATCGAGTGCCCCACCAGCACGACGGGTCCGGTCGTCGCCATCGTCCGGACGACGGCGGCGAGGTCGTCGCCCAGCTGCGCCATCGTCGAGGTCTCGACGGGCGACAGGTCGCTCGCGCCGTGCCCGCGCTGGTCGTAGAACACCATCTTGATGCGGCGGTCGGCCCACCGCTGTGCCAGGTCGTACCGCTGGAAGTGCCACGACGCCATCCGCAGGGTGAACCCGTGGACGAAGATCACCGTCAACTCGGGTGTCGAGGCTCTGCCCCACGATTGGGCGTCGTCGGCGGCGGGACCCGTGACGAAGGAACGCACGGCCAGTGCGACACCGTCGTCCGCGGTCACGGTCGACGCCTCGTCGCGGTAGATCCGCTTGAAGTCGAGACCGGCGTTGGGGTCGGCTCCACCGGTCTCCTTGCGGGTCCGACGGCGCCGCATCACCCCGCCCGCGGCGTCCGCGCTCAACGAACCGATCTGGGTGAGACCCGATCGCCAGGCCGGAGTCCGCTTGACCGCCTCGGGCTTACGTGTGAACAGTCGACGCTTGCCCATGTCAGTGCTCCTGAGTCTGTCCACGCCCGCGGACGTAGCGGCGTTCCGGTCGCGAGCCGATCCGCGAGACGATCTCGTAGTCGATGGTGCCGAGTCGGTCGGCCCAGTCGGTCGCCGTCGGCACGCGCTCACCCGATCCGGCCGACGCCGGGCCGAACAGGACCGCACGGTCGCCTTCGCTCACACCGCCCCCGTCGGACCCGAGGTCGACGACGAACTGGTCCATGCAGATCCGTCCGACGTTCGGGAACAGCCTGCCGTTGACGTGCACGGACAAATCGCCCGAGAGTCCGCGCGGCACACCGTCGGCGTACCCGGCGGGGATCACGCCGAGGACCGTGTCGGTCGGCGCGTGCCACGTATGGCCGTACGAGACGCCCTGACCTGCCGGCACCCGCTTGATCAGCGCGATCTGCGTCTCCAGGGTCATCGCGGGGATCAAGCCGAAGTCGCCCATCGACGGGATCGGCGAGTAGCCGTACAGCGCGATGCCCGGTCGGACGAGGTCGCGTGCCAGATCCGGCCTGGTCAGGGCGGCGGGCGAGTTCGCCATGTGGACCACCCGGGGCGCCGCGCCGCGCGCGGTGAGGTCGGCGACGGCGGCGTCCAATCGTGCAGCCTGCACGTCGTTGAACGGGTTGCCCGGGTCGTCGCCGAACACCAAATGGCACATGACGCCGCTCAGTTCGATCGATCCTTCGGCGACGGCACGGGCGACGGCGGACGCCGCCGCGTCCCACTCCTCGTACGCGACGCCGCTGCGGGCCAGCCCGGTGTCGACCTTCACGGTCACCGTCGCGGTCGTCCCGAGGTCTCGGGCCGCCGCGACGACCGAGTCGAGTTGGCGCGGCGAGCTGATGCCGATGTCGATCCGGTCGGCGACTGCGCCGGTGAAGTCGGCGTCGGGCCGATGCAGCCACGCCATCAGATGGCCGTCGATGCCGCCCGCGCGCAGGTCGCGCGCTTCGCGGATGCCCGCGGTGCCGATGGCCGACGCGCCCGCGGCCAACGCGGCGCTCGCGACCGGCACTGCGCCGTGACCGTAGCCGTCGGCCTTGACCACGGCGATCACGCCGACGCCGGAGCGCTCACGGAGCACTCCGACGTTGTGTGCGACGGCGTCGAGGTCGACGGTCGCGATCAGGTTGGCAGTCGTCATCCGTTCCATTGTCGCAAACGCATGAGTTCGATCAGCGCGGGCCGGACCGCCGCCGCGAGGTCGGACGCCCCGATCGGCGCTCCTCCGCTGGCGACCACGGCCGCTCGTGCGTGCAGGCGCGCGCCGGCGACTCCCGCGGTCCGCGCGTCGAGCCCGGCGGCGAGGAGCGCACCGATGATGCCCGCGAGGACGTCGCCGGAACCCGCGGTCGCCGCCCACGATGATCGCGCGTGCGACCCGCTGACCGAGCCGTCCGCATCGGCGACCAGCGTGACATGCCCCTTGAGCAGCACCGATGCGTTCAGGTCCGAGGCGAGTCGGCGTGTCGCCTCCGGACGGTCGGTCGACAGGAGCGACGCGGCCTCACTGCCCGCGGCGTTCGCGATACGGGCGAACTCCCCGGCGTGCGGGGTCAGCAGGGTCGGAGCCGCCCGGTCGTGGACCGCGGTTCGCAGGCCTGCGTTGGCGGCGAGGACGGTCAACGCGTCGGCGTCCACGAGCACGGGGACCTCGTGATCCAGGACACGTTCGAGCAGTTCTGTACTCTTCGCGTCGGTTCCGAAACCCGGCCCGATCACCCACGCCTGCACGCGCCCCGCGTCGTCGAGATCGGTCACGGCGACGATCTCCGGCCGGTGGGCGAGCACCTGTGCCACGGCGGGGCCCACATACCTCGTCATACCCGATGTGGCCGCGATCGCCGCCGTCGTGCACAGGACCGCGGCGCCCGGGTACCGCGCCGACCCGGCGATCACCCCGACGACGCCCTGCGTGTACTTGTCGTCCGAGGGGCCGGGGACCGGCCAGAGGTCGGCCACCTCGCGATCGGTGGGACTGTGAACCGTACGCTGTGCGGCATCTCGACTGCGCTCGATGACCCGAGGTGGGGCCGGGATTCCGATGTCGGCGACGACCACCCGGCCGCAGACCGGCGCCGCCAGCAGGTGCGCGAGTCGGCGGAGGCCGAAGGTGACGGACACGTCGGCGCGGACCGACGGGCGGTTGACCACTCCGGTGTCGGGGTCGACGCCGGACGGCAGGTCGACGGCCACGATCGGGGTGCGCCGGGCCGCGAGTTCCGCGATCAGCGTAGCCGCGGGCTCCCGGAGCGGACCGCGGCCGCCCAACCCGACGATCGCGTCGACGGCGAGGTCGACGTCGTCCGGGATCGTGTCGCGGCGTCGTCCGCCTGCCGCGAGGAAGTCGGCGAGGGCGGCCTCGTGAATCCTGGTCGCGGTCGGGATCGCAACCACGCGTACGCCGCGTCGTCGCAGGTGGCGGGCCGCGTAGAGCGCGTCGCCGCCATTGTCTCCGGCCCCGACGAGCAGGAGGACCGTCCGACCGTACACGCCGCCGAACCGGTCCCCGAGTTCGGCGAGGACCTCCACTGCGACGGCGTGCGCGGCGCGAGCCATGAGGGTTCCGCCGGTGAACAACTCACCGGTGGCGTGCTCCGCCTCCCGGATCGCGTCAGCGGTGTAGAAGGCGGGCATCACACTGTCCTATTCGACGGTGACCGACTTGGCGAGGTTGCGCGGCTTGTCGACGTCGTAGCCTCGGGCCTGTGCGACGGTCGCCGCGAACACCTGCAACGGAACCGTCGACACGAGCGGCTGCAGCAGCGTCGGGGTCTTCGGGATCGGGATCAGGTGATCGGCGACGGCGGCCGCGGCCTCGTCGTCGGGTTCGGCGATGACGATCGTCGTCGCACCGCGCGCCTGGATCTCGCGGATGTTGCTGACCATCTTCGAGTGCAGCAGCGCGCGCCCGGTGGGCGACGGCATCACGATGATCACCGGCAGACCGTCCTCGATGAGGGCGATCGGACCGTGCTTGAGCTCGCCCGCGGCGAAGCCCTCCGCGTGGATGTACGCGAGTTCCTTGAGTTTGAGGGCGCCTTCGAGGGCCACCGGGTAGCCGACGTGGCGGCCGAGGAACAGGACGGTGTCGCTCGACGCGAAGCCGCGCGCCAGATCGCGAACCGGTTCCATCTGCTCGAGGACGGTCTCGACCGCCGCGGGGATCTGTTCGAGGGCCTCGAACTCCCGGACCACTTCGTCCTGGTACTTGGTGCCGACGGCCTGCGCGAGCGCGAGACCGACCATGTATGCGGCGGCGATCTGCGCGAGGAAGCACTTCGTCGACGCGACTCCGATCTCCGGTCCGGCGTGCGTGTACAGCACGGCGTCGGACTCGCGCGGGATCTGGGCCCCGTTGGTGTTGCAGATGGCGAGGACGCGGGCCTTCTGGTCCTTGGCGTGACGCACCGCTTCGAGCGTGTCGGCGGTCTCGCCCGACTGGCTGATCGCGACGACGAGCGTCGATCGGTCGAGGACCGGGTCGCGGTAGCGGAACTCGCTCGCCAACTCCACCTCGACGGGCAGGCGGGTCCAGTGTTCGATGGCGTACTTGGCGATCAGCCCGGCGTGATAGGCGGTGCCGCAGGCGACGACGAACACCTTGTCGACGTCCCGCAGGTCCTGGTCGGTGAGGCGCTGCTCGTCCAAGACGATCCGGCCGTCCTGAAGGTGTCCGAGGAGGGTGTCCGAGATCGCCGACGGCTGCTCGGCGATCTCCTTGAGCATGAAGTAGTCGTAACCGCCCTTCTCGGCGGCGGCGAGGTCCCAGTCGATGTGGAACGGGGTGCCACCGGTCGGGTTGGCGTCGAAGTCGGTGACCTCGTAGCTGCTCGCGGTGATCACGACGACCTCGTCCTGACCGAGTTCGACGGCCTCACGGGTGTGCTCGATGAACGCGGTGACGTCGGACGCGACGAACATCTCACCGTCGCCGACGCCGACGACGAGCGGCGTCGACCGACGCGCGGCGACGATCGTGTCGGGGTGATCGGCATGCGTGAACACCAGGGTGAACGCGCCTTCGAGGCGGCGCAGGATCGCGTAGGCGCTCGCCACGAAGTCGCCCTTGTTCTCACCCGAGCCGTATTCGCGTTCGAGGAGGTGGACGGCGGTCTCGGTGTCGGTGTCGGAGGAGAACTCGACACCGTCGTTCTCGAGCTCGGCGCGCAGCGGCGCGTAGTTCTCGATGATGCCGTTGTGGACGACGGCCAGCTTGCCGTCGAGGCTCACGTGCGGGTGCGCGTTCCGGTCGGTCGGCTGTCCGTGCGTGGCCCACCGCGTGTGGCCCATGCCCGTCGACCCGGCGAGCGAGGCCTGCCCGACCTCGGCGATCTGCTTGTCGAGGTTCTCGAGGCGACCGGCCTTCTTCTCGACCGTCAGGCCGCCGTCACCGTCGAGGATGGCGACACCGGCGGAGTCGTATCCGCGGTACTCCATGCGCCTCAGGGCGTCGACGACGATGTCCAGGGCGGGACGCGATCCCACGTATCCAACGATTCCGCACATAGTCGCTAAGAGTACCGGCTACTTACGTGGCGGCTTCGCACCGAGGAGTTGGGAGAGGTGGTCCAGTTGTGCCGGTTCGGCGTCGTCGACGGAGGTCGCTGCCGCACTGCCCATGGTGGTCTCGGGATCGGCGAAGGCCGCGTACGCGTCCTCGCCGGCGAGCGTGTGCAGGAGGTATCCCGTCAGTTGGGCACGGACCGGACGGTGCGTGGCCTTGTCCGCGCCGTTGATGCCGATGAACGACTTCAGGCTGCGTCGTTCGAGGAGCCCTCGGTTGTCGGCGGCGGCGATGGTGCGGAACACCACATCTCCACCGAGGTTCTCGGCGACGGCCAGCGCGTTGCCGGTCATCGAGTCGAGGTGTCCACCCGCAGCCAGGACCAGCGCGGGCGCGGTGACCGTCCGAGCGGCGGGCAGCAGGTCGGACGTGGTGGGTGACGGGAACACCGTGACGAGACTGCGCAGCCGGATCGGCGGCCTGCCGAGGAGCGTGGCGTCGGACGCCGCTCGGATCGCGGCCGCCGCACCGAATCCGTGTCCGGCGACGGCGATCCGATCGGGATCGACGCTCACGCTGCCGTCACCGAGCTGGACGCTCTGTAGGACCGTGACCGCTGCGCGCAGGTCCGTGGCGAGTTCGACGTCGGACGCGAAGACGCCGGTCTGGCCGTCGGGGACGGCGACGACCACGCCCCACGACGCGAGGTGGAACGCCAGGTCGCGGTAGCGACCGCTCGCTGCGAGCCAGTCGTGTGCGAATGCGACGGCGGGGAGTTTCCGACCGGTGCGGGGCACGAAGATCTGTCCGCTCATACCCACGATGCCGAGGTCTCCGCGGTCCACCTTGTGGGGTCCGCGTCGCGCGAGTTCCGTCATCAGCTTGTCGGGCGGCGGCGCCGCCTTCTTCTTACCGGCCACGGGGTCAACACTAGTGGTCCCGCCGGACGGCGGGTACGCGAAGCCTCTTCAGCGGCGCGTCGGGTTCGACGACCACTCTCCTCCGTGGCCGCCTGGCCGCCGCGGATCGGCGTCGTTCCTGGTATCGGTGCTCGGCGGCGTCGAACTCGTCGGCGGCTCGACGTCTGGCGGCCTCGATCCTGTCGTCGTTCATCGGTCGCCCGCCAGCACGAGTTCGCCCGACGACGCCGACACCCGTGCGACGTCGACGAGGGCCGCCGACGCCGTCCGCCCCGCCGCGTCCGCGTATTCCATCCGCGCGATCAGCTCGGTTCGGACGTCATCCGCCGACGACACCCCCTGCCCGACGATCGTCGGATCGCACACCGTGGACATCGCGCCGCGGTACCGGGCGAGGATGTCGTCGACCGCCGTCACCGTCCGATCCAGCTCGGCGGCGCACGCGCTCAACTCGGTGATCGCGTCCGCGACGCGACTCGTGGTGCTCCGAGCGACCGTCAGTGCCGCGTCGCCGCCGACGCCGTGCCAGTCGTCGCCGAACGTCCGACCCGCCTCTCGCACCGGTCCCGCGTCGAGCCGGGCGGCGACCGCGCGCAGCCTCGTGGCGTCGGCCGCGAGTGCGTCCGCGTCGAACATGGTGACGTCGTGGTGCGGAGCGCGCACGGTCGCTTCGTCGAAGGAGATCAGGTTGAGCCGTGCACCGGCTTCGAGGACGGCGATGAAGTCGTCGATCATCGCCGGACCAACCTCTCAGCGACGCTGTCGGCATCGGCGATCTCGCCGACACGTCTGCGGAGCCCGTCGGTGAACTCCCCCACGTCGGACGCCGCGCCTCCGAGCCGGTCGGCGATCGCCGCGACCGTGGCGTTCAGGTCGGTGGACCGCCCGTCCCGCCACCACTCGCCGAAACCTCCAGCCCGCAGTTCGGCGACGCACTCGTCGGCGGCGTCGGCCAACGCGGCCTGCCTCACCGCTCGCCGATGCAGACCGTCGACGTCGACTCTCACCCCTGCCGAATCATTTCCCCTCATACCCGTTAGACGCACGGAACACGCATCGGGTTCCATGACACGCCGAATCCGGGGCTATCGCGCCTAGGGCGTATTGCGAAACTCTTCCGCCTCGGATCGGCGGATCCGATGGACGACTGGCAAGGCGGAGGAGGGAGGGATACCGGTAGGTATCTCGACCGACGACAACGCGGCCAGGCGTTCATCGGGCCGTCGAGACAGGCGCAGAGAGTTTCGCAATACGCCCTAGACCGCGGCGACCACAGCGGCGACGCGTTCGGCGATGCCGCGCGCGTCGTCGGCGGTCCCGGCTTCGACCATCACGCGAACGAGCTGTTCGGTTCCGGAGGGCCGCAACAGGATTCGGCCGGAGCCGTCCAGTTCCCGCTCGGCGTCGGCCACGGCGGAGAGCACGGAGTCGGCGACGGCGACGGCATGCTTGTCACTGACCGGGACGTTGATCAACTCTTGCGGGAGCACGGTGACGACCGCGGCGAGGTCGGCGAGGCGCGTGCCGGTGGCGGCCACTCGACCCGCGAGCAGCAGACCGGTGAGGACGCCGTCGCCCGTGGTGCCGGACGCCGGGATCACGATGTGGCCCGACTGTTCACCGCCGAGGGCGTAGCCGCCGTTGCGCAGTTCCTCGAGGACGTAACGGTCGCCGACCCCGGTCACCTTCACGTCGATGCCGGCTTCGCGCATCGCGATGTGCAGGCCGAGGTTGCTCATGACGGTGGCGACGAGGACGTCGTCGGTGAGGACGCCGCGCTCGTGCATGTCGATCGCGAGGATCGCCATGATCATGTCGCCGTCGACGACCGCACCGGTCGAGTCGACCGCGAGGCAGCGGTCGGCGTCGCCGTCGTGGGCGAGACCGAGGTCCGCGCCGTGCTCGAGGACGGCGGCCTGCAGGACGTCGAGATGTGTGGAGCCGCAGCCGTCGTTGATGTTGAGGCCGTCGGGTGCGGAGTGGATCGCGATGACGTTCGCGCCCGCTGCCTCGTATGCGTGCGGACCGACGGTCGACGCCGCGCCGTTCGCGCCGTCGACGACGATCGTCAGACCGTCGAGTCGTGCCGTCGCCGAGGCTGCGAGGTGGCGCAGGTAGCGCTCCTCGGCGTCGGGGGCGTCGTGGAGCCGTCCGACGCCCGCGCCGGTCGGGCGCGGCGCGGGAGCATCCATCGCGGCTTCGATCGCGTCCTCGACGTCGTCGGCGAGCTTGTGCCCACCGGCCGCGAAGAACTTGATGCCGTTGTCCGGCATGGGATTGTGCGACGCGGAGATCATGACGCCGAAATCGGCGGAGTAGTCCGCAGTCAGGTACGCGACGGCCGGGGTCGGCACCACGCCGACCCGGATCGCGTCCGCGCCGGCGGCGGCGAGACCGGCACAGAGTGCGGCCTCCAGCAGCTCGCCGGATGCTCGGGGGTCTCGACCGACCACTACGCGCGGCCGGACACGGGCCACGTCGTCACGTCGGGAGTTCGCATCTGCACCGAGAACGGAAACGGCGGCCGAGGCCAGGCGCAACGCCAACTCTGGGGAGAGCTGGTCGTTGGCCCGGCCTCGGACGCCGTCGGTGCCGAAAAGGCGTGCCACAGAAGCGATCAGCGCTTGCTGTACTGCGAAGCCTTACGAGCCTTCTTGAGGCCGTACTTCTTACGCTCGACGGCACGCGCGTCGCGGGTGAGGAAGCCTGCCTTCTTCAGGGCCGGGCGATCCTCGGGGCTGACCTCGATGAGGCCGCGGGCGATGGCCAGACGCAGAGCGCCAGCCTGGCCCGACGGGCCGCCACCGACCAGCTTGGCGTGGATGTCGAACGCCTCGGTGCGCTCGACGGTCACCAGCGGGGCCTTGATGAGCTGCTGGTGAACCTTGTTCGGGAAGTAGTCCTCGAGGGTGCGGCCGTTGAGCGTGAACTCACCGGTGCCTGCGACCAGGCGGACGCGGACGATGGCTTCCTTGCGGCGGCCGACGGTCTGGATCGGGCGATCCAGGACCACGGGGCCACGGGTCGGAGCGGCCTCAGCCGCGGCGTCCTCGGTCGACTCAGTGGTGTACTGACCGTCTTCCAGGACGACCTCGTCCTCGACGACCTCGACGTTCTCGATTTCGTTCGTCACTGCGACACCTGCTTGATCTCGAAGGGGACGGGGCTCTGCGCCACGTGCGGGTGGTTCGGGCCTGCGTAGACCTTCAGCTTGGAAGCGATCTGATCGCCGAGCTTGTTCTTGGGGAGCATGCCCTTGACGGCCTTCTCCACCAGGCGATCCGGGCGGGTCGCGAGGACCTCGCCGACGGTGCGCGACTTCAGACCACCGGGGTGACCCGAATGGTGGTACAGCTTCTTGTCGGTCAGCTTGTTGCCGCTGACGGCGACCTTGTCTGCGTTGATGATGACGACGTAGTCACCACCGTCGACGTGGGGGGCGTAGGTCGGCTTGTGCTTGCCGCGGAGCAGGTTCGCGGTCTGCACGGCGAGACGGCCGAGCACCACGTCGGTGGCGTCGATGACGTGCCACGTGCGCGTGACGTCACCCGCCTTGGGGCTATAAGTAGGCACAGTAAGTCCTCACTCGGGTTGCTTCGATGCTGGTCAGCGGGCCTTGCGAGCAGACTCCCGGCGACCAGTGGGGACCCGGGTGCTCGATGCTCAAGGCACCGAGGATCCAGGGTACGCGGGCGACGAGCCGCAGGTCAAAACGTCTCGACTGCGCTCGACGACCGGAGGACTGGCTCGACGACCGGAGGACTGGCTCGACGACCGAAGGACTGGCTCGACGACCGGGAACGGGTCACCTCCGCCCGCTCCGCGAGCGAGCGGAGCGAGTCGAAGGGTCTATGCCCTAATCCCCCAGCCCGAGACTGAGCCGGACAGTCACGTCGTCGGCCACTTTGAGTGCGCCCATCATCAACGAGTACGGCTTCACGCCCACATCGGTCTGCCGGACGGTGGTCTCCCCGACGACACGACCCTGCGACGGTGCGACGGTCACCGTGTGCGGCGTCGACGAGCCGAGGATCGTGAGTGTGCCCGCGATCCGGTAGCCGTCACCGTCCGCCGTGACATCGGAGCCGTCGAACACGATCTCCGGATGCTTGTCGGCCTTCAACGACTTCAGCGCGTTCGCACGGGCGACGAGCTTCTCGGGAGCCGACATCGGAGTCAGGCCGCCCTCGGCGGACCGGACCTGCAGCGACGTCACGTTCACGACGACCCGCACTCGCGTCGGCTGCTCGCCGTCGACGGTCGCCGACCACTCGGTGAAGCCGATCGTCAGACGATGTCCCGTGCGCGCCGCCTTGCCCGCCACGCCGGTGGTGATCGTCAGGTCACCGTTGTCGGGCCCGAATTGCAGAGTCGTCATGACGCCAGGATAGCGACGAGACCGGTCGTCGACCGGGTCATGTCTTCGTGAGCTGTCCGGCCCTCTGAAACGAAATACCGAGAGCTTCACCGATGGCCCGTACCGGATATCCGGACTCCTTGAGTCGGCGAGCCGCGCGTCGGATCGTCATCGCCGACTCCGAATTCGCACGATCGGCAGTCGCGCGCAACTCCGCCGCCCGGTCCAGGTCGACGACGACTTCGGGAGGCAAGTCGAACTCGGTCGCCACGAGGTCGACCTCACCCACTGGGATGTCGCACACGGTCGCGGCAAGGTCACGAGCCATCTCTTTGGCGTCGGGGACGCTTCGCCCCTGTGTGTACTGACCGACCTCGGGCACGTAGACCAGCCAGAACGTGCCGTCCAGGCTCAGTCGCGCGGTGATCTTCATCGCCACCACCCCTTCCCCAACTTGACTTCGCATTCTCGGTAGATCATCTCGGCGTACCGAGCGCCGATCTCACCCTTGTGTCGGCCGATCGGAATCGACAGCCCATCGAGTTTGTAGATCGAATGCTTCCCGCCTTCTCGGTCAAGACGCCAGTCGAGTCCCTCGCGGGCCGCGGCACGCGCGATCTTCCTGATCACTTCATACCTCGTGGTCACAGGTCCGTCAATCCCAGACTAGACATCATTGTCAACCCCCACTAGACGGCTCTGGTCCCGGATCGAGGCTGCGGACCGCGCCTGCGCAGGCGTCGTCGATGGGAACGTCGCCGGTGCCTCGTTGGCAGCCGATGCTGACCTGCCGATCCCCGGCGACGTGGACGTACCACGCGATCGACGAGCCGGAGGCGGGCGTCTCGCGGTAGGCGATGACGCTGCGACCCGCGTACGACGCGTCGGCGGAGAACTCGCGGACCACGTCGTCGCCGCGTTGGGCGAGACGATTGCGCAGACTGACTGCCACGGAGTCCCGGCTCGACCCGGCCCGCAGCGGCGTCACGACCACGACGATCCGACTGCCGTCGTCGGGATCGGCGAACACCGCTCGTGTGCCGGATCCGTCGACGCGGCGGTCGTCGAGCTCGCTGCGTCGCCAGTCGCCGGGGATGTCGACGACGACGCCCCCGACGCGCTCGGCGCGGACCGCGGCCGCCAGGGCCGGGTGTTCCCGCACGGCGGCCCATGCGACGCCGAGCGCCAGCACTCCCGCGACGACCGCGGCCACCGCCAGGCGTCGACGACCGCTCGGCGCCGGTTCGGGAGGAGGCGCGAGCGCCGCGTCGATGTCCGCGCGGAGCGATCGTCGAACGCCGCCGTACCGTGCCACGAGGGCCCGATCGGCACGGACAGTCCCGCCGGCCGGGCTGGGCAACGACGTGAGCGCCGCCTCGATCCGCCCGTCATCCGCGCCGTCGATCACCGCGATGTCGGCCGATCCGATCAGCGACGCCCACGCCGTCGGCGCGTCGGACGGCAGATCGACGAGGGTGGACTCGATCGTCCACTCCCCCGCTCGCCGGCACACGGCGTGCACCGCCCAATGGCCGCCGGTGTCCGGCAGCAGGCACGTCTCGACGACGGCGCACCTCGTGATCGTCGCGTCCGCGTGGCTCCGGGCGATCGCGATCGCGCGGGGCACACCGTCGGACGCGCCGGTGGCGCGCACCACCGCCGCCACCCGACGTCGGCCCCACGTCGTCGGATGCACCACGGTCCGGCCCGCCCCGACCGGGCACGCGGGCCGCGTCGGACTGTCGATCCGTTCCAGCAGATCGGCGACGACAGAATCGTGCTCCCCGTAGGCGAGGTCGACTGCCCCGACCACGACCAGACCGTTCATTCCGGCGCCACCACCTGCACCGTGTCGGCCGGACGACTCCGCGAGACGTACTCTCCGCGTCCGACGCCGAACCGCTGCATCCGGTGCCTGCCGACGATGTAGCCCTCGTCGGGGTCGCCCGCCATCAGCAGGACATCGCACGAGAGGTCGCGCATCCGGTTGATGAACGGGTCGAACAGTGCGCGCCCGATGCCTCCCGACCGTCTGGCGAGGATCACTCGGAACCCGATGTCGCGGGCGTGCCCGAGCAGTTCGAGCAACGGTGTCAGCGGGTTGCCGGACGAGGTGGCGACCAGGTCGTAGTCGTCGATCACCAGGTAGACGTCGGGTCCCGACCACCAACTGCGTTCGCGCAGTTGGTCGGCCGTGACGTCGTCCCCCGGCAGTCGGCCCGCGAGATGCTGCGCGAGTTCGGTCATCATCGGCGCCGCGGTCCGCAGGGAACTGGCGTATCCGCCGAGGTGCTCGTCGTCGACGACGCCGAGCAACGACCGACGGAAGTCGACGAGCACGACCTTCGCCTCGGCGGGCGACGACCGGGCGACGATTCCGTCGATCACCACGCGCATCGCCGAGGTCTTCCCGCATTCGGCGTCGCCGACCACCAACAGGTGAGGTTCCCGTGCGAAGTCGACGACGTACGGCTTCAGATCCGATTCGGCCAGACCGAGCGCGACCTGCGACGACGCCAGGTCGCCGACGACGAACTCGTCGGGGGTCAGGCGAGTGGTCAATGTCCGCACCCGCGGAACGGGTCGGCCGCCGCGCACGCCGTCCGTGCTCGGCAACGCGATCAACATGTGCAGACTGTCAGCCGTGATACCGCGTCCGGGCCTGTCCGCCGGCACGGTGACCGCGGCGCGGCGATCGATCTCGGAGTCGAGGGCGTCGCCGAGTTTGAGTTCGACCCGGGTGCCGATCAGGTCCTTCACGGCAGGCCGGATCTCCGCCCACCGGCCCGCCGTGACCATGACGTGGACCCCGTACGACAATCCGCGCGTCACGAGATCGACGATCTGTTCGTCGAGTTCCTCGAAGTCGTTGCGGAGGACGCCGTACCCGTCGACCACGAGGAACACGTCGCCGTGCGGGTCGTCGGCGTGCGGCCCGGCCGCACGGTAGTCGGCCATCGATCCGACGCCGAGATCGGTGAACGCCGCCTCCCTGGAACCGAGCACCGCCGTGACCTCGGCGATCGTCCGCCGTACCGCGTCGCGTCTGTTGCGCGGGGCCACGCCGCCGACGTGCGGCAGCTCGGTGAGTCCCGCCAGTCCGCCGCCGCCGAAGTCCAGGCAGTAGAACGACACCCGCGACGGCGGATGGGTCCGGGCGAGCGCGCAGATCACGGTGCGCAGCGCCGTCGACTTCCCCGACTTCGGTCCGCCGACGATCGCGACGTGCCCGCCGCTGCCCGACAGGTCCACCCGCAGCGCGTCACGACGCTGATCGTAGGGCCGGTCGACGACGCCGATCGCCGCCGTGAGCGGGGCCGGATCTACGGGCGGGACGTCGTCGAGCAGGACCGACGAGGCCAACGGCGGCAGCCAGACGCGGTGCGGGTGAGAGCCGTGCCCGGCGAGACGTCCGACGAGCGTGTCGAGCACGCTCGGACCGGTGGTCTCCTCCGAGTCTGTCTCGTCCACCGCGGGCAGGTCGACGACGGTGTCGGCCCGCAAGAGGGTCACCGCGCCGCCGAACTCGGGCGTCGCGCCGACGGCGTCCACCGGCGGTCGATACGGTCCGGAGACGTACGAACTGCGGAATCGGATCGGGGTCGCCGAATCGCATTTGAGGTACGCCGCACCCGGTTCGCTCGGCAGGTGATAGGCGTCGGGGACGCCGAGCACGGTGCGAGATTCACTGGCGGAGAACGTCTTCAGGCCGATTCGATACGACAGATGACTGTCGAGGCCGCGGAGCCTGCCCTCCTCCAACCGTTGCGATGCCAGGAGCAGGTGGATGTGCAACGACCGGCCGAGCCTGCCGATCGCGACGAACAGCTCGGCGAAGTCGGGCTTCTGCGCGAGCAGTTCGGAGAACTCGTCGACCACGACGACCAGCGCGGGCATCGCAGGCAGGTCGGCCCCGTTGCTTCGGGCCCGCTCGTAGTCCGTGACGTTCGCGAAGTTGCCCGCCGCCCGCAGCACCTCTTGGCGACGATGCAGTTCGCCGGACAGGGCGTCGGCCATCCGGTCGACGAGTTCCAGTTCGGCCTCGAGATTGGTGATGACGGCCGCGACGTGGCGCGATTCGAGGCCGAGGAACGTCGCGCCGCCCTTGAAGTCGACGAGGACGAGGTTCAGTTCGTCCGGTGAATGCGTCGCGATCAACCCGAGGACGAGCGTCCTCAACAGCTCCGACTTCCCACTGCCGGTGGCTCCGACGCACAGCCCGTGGGGACCCATCCCGCCGTGTGCGCTCTCCTTCAGATCGAGGTGGACGGGCTCGCCCGCGCTGGTGTAGCCGATCGGCACGCGCAGTCGGTCGGCGCCGCGACGGCCGGTCCATTCCGATCCGGGCGCGAACATCCCCGCGTCGGCCACGCCGAGCAGCGCGGGCAGTCCCGGATCGCGTGCGGTGAGCGGCGTGTCCAGGTCGGCGATGGCGCCGAACGTGACCGGCCGGAACCGCGCGAGGCGGCGCGCGATCGACTCTGCCACCACCACGTCGCAGGTGTCGGCGACCGCGAACTCCTCCAGACCGGCCTCCGTTCGGGCGCACAGACGTCCGGCCTCCACGACCAGCGACAGTCCACGCCTGGACGCGATCGAGTCGATCGCCGATCCGAGCTCGACGACGCTCACCCCGTCCAGCCCGGCGCCCGTCGACAGTTCTTCGTCGCCGGTCACGACACCGCCGCCGACCACGATCACGTAGTGGCGGACTCCGCTGTCGGGCTCGGTCCGCGAGAATCTGGCCCGCTCGGCGAGCACGTCGGCGAGGTCGTCCTCCAGGTCGGTGAGTGAGCGGTAGATCATCCGCGACGCCCCGAGCCCGTCCGTGCGCGTCGGATGTCCGACGTGAGGCAGCCATTTGGCCCAGTCCCACTCCGGCGCGACGGGGTCGTCGACCACGAACGCCAGCCCGAGATGGTCCGGCCCGTGCTGGACGACGAGTCGACAGATCATCGCCCTGATCAGCGAGTTGACCTCCGTGTGCGCTCCGGAGACGCCGATGGCCGGAAATCCGCGAAGTGCGACGGCCGTCGGCATGTCGGGCACGGCCGACCGCGCCTGCACGAACCGTCGCAGCGCGACCGCCGACACCGGTTCCACATCGTCGGCCGGCGGCGACTCCGGCGGCTGCAGATCGCCCTCCAGCCGGTGGACGCCGATCCCGACGCGAACGTCGACGAAGTCGTCGTCGACGGGGCGTCGTTCCCACATGCGGTCCGATCCGATCAACGACGCGACCGCGCGCGGATCGGGATGGTTCCACTCCGCTTCCGCGCGTTGGGCCGCCACGACGGCGTCCGCACGCGACCGGACCTGACCAAGGTGGCGGAGATAGTCCTTGCGGTCCTCGTTGACCTCCGCGGCCCGCGCCGGTCCGCCGCGTCCGCTCGACGCCACCATGCCGACCATCGACATCAGCATCATCAGCGGGAACATCAGGAACAACGGGTTCGCGAACGCCGTCCGCCCTCCCGTCACCGCCATCATGGCGATCATTCCGACCACAGCGACCACCATCACCGCAGGCAGAAGCCTCAACAGCAGGCTCTGCGGCACGGTCCTGGCGAGCTCGGGCGGGCCAGACACCTGCAGGTCGCCCGGCCCGACCGCCGGCCGCGACGCGCGCGGACGCCGTCGATGCCCGATCGTCGCGGACCAGTCCCCGATATTCGCAGTTCTCATGATTCCCCCGAATCCCCCACTGCGGTCACGTCGGCGTGGTTATGTCGACGTCACCTCGCCTCGCGGCGATGGGATCGGTTGTATCAGAACCTCGGGGGAGGATTACGTAAAATGACCGTTGCAACGGGATCGGTCCGAATTTCGGTCGTCGGGGGACGCACGCAGGTCGATCTGGCGGTGCCCGCGAGCATGCCGCTCACGTCGCTGATGCCGGATGTGCTCGCCCTCCTGCGGGTGGACGAGGCGCCTCGCGAAGCGCCGGGGACGGCGGCGGCGTGCTGGACTCTCGCCCGGATCGGCGGCGACGTCCTCTCGCCGTCGGAGTCGTTGCGCGACAACGATGTACACGACGGCGACCTGCTCATCCTGACGGACGATCCGCCCGCGGTTCCGCGTCCGACGGTCGACGACGTGGTCGCCGGTGTCGCCGCGTTGACGGCCGATACGCGCTCGCCGTGGACCGCGATGTCGGCGCGGTGGACGGCGTACGGCGTCGCGGTCGTCGCGGCGTGCGCGTCGTCGACGGCCGGTGCGGTGGCCGCGATCCGCGGCGATTCGACTCCGACCCTGATCGCGGGCGTGGCGGCCGCGGTCCTGCTCGTCGCGGCGCTGGTCGGCGACCGTCTCGGATCGGATCCCCGCACCTCGGCTACGTTCTCGATGGCGGCTTCGGTGTTCGCCGCCGCGGCCGGGTTCACGTTCGGGACGAGCGGAGGCTCACGCCTCGCGCTCGCGGGCATCGCCGCGGCGACCGTCGCCGTGATCGGCTGCCGCGGCACCGGGACACTGCTCGCCGCCCACACCGCGATCGCGACCACGGGGCTCACCGCGGCCGCGGTCGGCGTCGTCGACGCACGGTGGAGCATGCCGCTCGTATCGGTCGCGGCGATCGGCGCGGCGCTCGGAGTCGGCGTCCTGATGGTCGCCGCACGGGTCGCGATCGCGGCGGCACGACTCCCGTTGCCGCCGGTCCCCGCCTCGCCGCCACCGATCGGCGACGTCGGCTCGCAGCGGTCGACCGTCGACGGCGTCGACGCCCTCGGACCCGAACGCGACGACCCGCTTGGCGCCATCGCCGATCTGGCGCTCGGCGACCTCGACTCGCTCGCGGCACGCTCGGCGGCCGCGTCGTCGTACCTGACGGGCATGGTCGCCGGAGCGACAGTCACCACCGCGACCTGCACCGTCGTCGCCGCGACGGCCGATCCGACTCGCGTCGTGGTCGTGTTCTGCGCCGTCGTCGCGATGACACTCCTCGCGCGCGGCCGCGTCCACGCCGACCGCATCCAGTCGGCCACGCTGATCGCGGGCGGCGCGTCCTGCGCGATCGCCGCTCCGCTCGCGGTCGCTCTCGTCGCCGACGACGCGGCGTCGGCCGTCACCGCGATGATCACCGCGCTCGTGGTCGGTGCGGCGGCGCTCGTCGCGGGAACCGTCGCCGCGCACCACGAGTTCTCGCCGCTGCACGTCAGGGCCGCGGAGATCGGCCACTACCTCGTCCTCGCCTCGATGCTCCCGCTGCTGCTGTGGGTGCTCGACGCGTACCGCCTCGTCCGCGAACTGTGACATGCGAGCGGCGACGATCGCGGCGACGATCGCCCTCATCGCGTGCCATCCGGGCGCCGCGACGGCCGAGCCACCGTCCGCCACCGAACAGTTCGCGCGGTGCGCGCGCCCGGCGGCGTCCAGGTTCACGGGCATGCCGCCGGGCAGCGACCTCCTCGACCTGACCGGCGCGCACCGATTCAGTCGCGGAGCGGGAGTACGAGTCGCCGTCATCGACACCGGTGTCACCCCGCACCCGCGCCTGCCCGGCCTGACCGGCGGCGGCGACTACGTGGCCTCGGGCGACGGCCTCACCGACTGCGACATGCACGGGACACTCGTCGCCGGGATCATCGCGGCCCGCCCGTCACCCGCCGATTCGTACGTCGGCGTGGCGCCCGAGTCGACGATCATCTCGATCCGGCAGTCGAGCGGGGCGTTCCGCGCGAAGTCGTCCGACCGGGACACGGCCGCGGTCGGCGCCGGATACGGCCCGCTCGCCACGTTGGCCTCGGCCCTCCGGAAGGCCGTCGACCTCGGCGCCGATGTGATCAACGTGTCCGAGACGGCGTGTCTGCCCGCCGGCTCCACGGTCGGCGACGACGCGGTCCGGGACGCCCTCCGCGTCGCCGCCGCACGCGACGTCGTAGTCGTCGTCGCGGCGGGCAACCTGTCCGACGGCACCGAGTGCCGCGAGCAGAATCCCGACGTCGTCACCGAGCCCGTGTCGACCGTCGCCACCCCGGCACGACTGTCCCCGCTGGTCCTGGCGGTCGGCGCGACGCAGTCGTCGGACGGGACGGCCGCGCCGTTCACCCTCCGCGGGCCGTGGGTGTCGGTCGCCGCACCCGGAACCGACGTCGTCGGCCTGTCGCCCTCCGGCCCGATCACCGCGCTCACCGGACCGGACGGCGACGTCGCTCTGGCGGGCACCAGCTACGCCGCACCCTACGTCGCGGGGACCGCCGCGCTGATCCGGTCCCGGTTCCCCGGACTGACGGCGGCGCAGGTGGTCGACCGGATCATCGCGACCGCGCACGGCGGCGGGTCCGACGCCGCGGTCGGACGCGGCATCGTCGATCCCGTCGCCGCGCTCACGGCCGAACTCCCCGCAACCCGCGAACCCGGGTCGACACGCGTCGCCGCTCCCCCGCAACCGACCACCGCGGACGACGGACTCGCTCGAATCCTGCTGGTCGCGGGCCTGGCGTGCGCCGCCGTCACACTGAGCGTGCTGCTGCGTCCAGCGCGGCGACGTGGCCGAACACCATCGCCGGACCGATAGTCGCGCCCGGGCCCGCATACGTGCGACCCATGACCGGGGCCGCGACGTTGCCCGCCGCGTACAGGCCCTCGATCACCGTTCCGTCGGCCCGCAGCACGCGTGCGTTCACGTCGATTCGCACGCCGCCCTTGGTGCCGAGGTCCGCGGGAACCATCGACGCCGCGTAGAACGGGCCCGTGGAGATCTCGCCGAGGCTCGGATTCGGACTGTTCGAGGTGTCGCCGTAGTAGTGGTCGTACGCCGACTCGCCGCGGTGGAAGTCGTCGTCCACGCCGGCGCGCGCGAACCCGTTGAACCGATCGATCGTCGCCTCGAGCGACCCCTCGGGGACACCGAGCTCGACTGCCAGACCGGTGATCGTGTCCGCCTTGACCAGCGCACCCTCGGCGAACCAGCGTTTCGGCAGCGGACTGCGCGCGGGCTTGCCCGCGAACAGGTAACGGTTGCGGTAGGTCTGATCGAACACCAACCACGCGGGCAGGTTCTCGGCGACGCCCGAGCCCTCGCCGAACATGGCGTGCGTCGCCTCGACGTACGGAAGCGATTCGTTCATGAACCGCTCCCCTCGCGCGTTGACCATGATGCTGCGCGGCAGGGACCGTTCGGCCAGCGCGAACCACGGGCCGCGCGGCAGCGGAATCGACGGAGCCCACCAGGCGTCGTCGAGCACGGCGGCGTCCGCGCCGATCGACATAGCCGCCCGAAGACCGTCGCCGGTGTTGGTGACCACACCGAGCGACAAGTCGGGCCCGGCGGGTGGGCGATGATGCTCGGCGCGCAGCGCACGATCGTGGTCGAAACCGCCGCTCGCGAGGATCACACCGCGCGTGACGACGATGTCTCGGACACCGTCGCCGTCGCGCACCCTGGCCCCGGTGACGACGCCGCCCTCGGCGATCAACCCGTCGAGGGCCGCCCCGAGGTGCACGGGCACACCGTGCCGTTGCAGCCCGACCATCAACGACGCGACCAGTGCGTTTCCCAGGCCGACGAGCTTTCGACCACGCGCCTTCGCGGTGAACGTCCGCGCCCCGACCGCCAGCATGCGGACCGGTCCGCGCCACCGGCGCAGCCCGGTGCTGAGCCAGCGGTAGTCGGACTGTTTCACGACCACGTTGAGCGGTGTCGGCGTGTAGAAGGGCTCCATCGTGGCGAAGTCGTCGCCGATGGCGCGGACGTCGAACGGCTTCGGCTCACACGACCGTCCCGACGCCCGCCCGCCGGGCAGCTCGGGGAAGTAGTCGCTGTACCCGCGCACCCATTCGAGATCGAGCCCGCTGTTGCGGTTCAGGAACGAGATGGTCTCGGGTCCCCGGTCGAGGTAGGCGTCGATGAGTTCGGGCGGGACGTCGTCGCC
Source organism: Gordonia spumicola (assembly GCF_009932475.1). Taxonomy (GTDB): domain Bacteria; phylum Actinomycetota; class Actinomycetes; order Mycobacteriales; family Mycobacteriaceae; genus Gordonia; species Gordonia spumicola. Next base: position 42,512 of record NZ_BJOV01000005.1, on the reverse strand, counting down.
GATCAAGGCGTGCAGATAGGTGCGGGCGTCCCGGATCGAGTCGGCGGGGGCCTTCGCGCTCACCACCTCATTGCCCGGAATCCATACGCCGCCACCGGACCTCGCCGTGGTCCCGCCCCACCGCTCGGACTTCTCGACGATCACCGTCGTCAGCCCCGAGGCCGCGGCGGTGATGGCCGCCGACATCCCCGCCGCGCCGGAGCCGACGACGAGCACGTCCACCTCCGCGGGCAGACGCTCCGCACCGACCACCGACACCGTTCTGACAGTTTCTCTCATAGTGAGAGTTTCTATCATCTTGCGGGTGGGCCTTCAAGAGTGCACGGTTGACCCCATGAGTCGCCCCCTGCGGACCCGCCAGCGCACCCGAGTGCGACACGAGATCCAGTCGGCGGCATGGCGACTGTTCGCCGAATCCGGTTACGCGGCCGTCACCACACGACAGATCGCCGACGCCGCCGGCGTCTCCGAGAGCACCTACTTCCGGCACGTGACCAGCAAGGACGACCTGCTGCTCTACCCGTTGGAAGCCAGCAGTGCGGCCATTGTCGCGACGTTTCGATCCCAGCCCGTCACCGTCTCGGTGCAACGTGCGCTCGCCGACTCCATCGTCGAGCGGACCTCGGCGTCATCGCGTGTGGAGCTCGACCTCTGGCGCACAGCGCTCGCGTCGGCCCCCGACCTGCGTGATCGGATCACCCTCATCCGCGACGACGACGCCCGCGAACTCGTGCAGGCCGCGGCCGAACGGATGGGCATCTCGGAACCGTCGCTGGAACCCGGTGTGCGTGTGCACACCGTGCTGGCCGCGGCCGCGTATGCCTACCGGACGTGGTTCGACGGCGACCCGCGAGAGCTCGACGCCCTCATCCGCGAGGCCGTCGACCTCGCCGTGACCTCGCCACCGGAACGACTCACGCCCTGAGCGTCGATTCCCGCTCACGAACAATTCTCGAGCGGGAATCGACGCCCAGGGCGTGAAGTGAAGAGTCAGTTGCGGGCGGGACGCAGTTCGCGGGGCAGCGCGAACGTCAGCGTCTCCTCCGCGGTGGTGACGGTCTCGACATCGTTGAAGCCGTGTTCGGCCAACAGATCGATGACGCCGCGGACCAGCACCTCCGGCACCGAGGCGCCCGAGGTGAGACCGACGGTGGTCACGCCGTCGAGCCAGGCGAGGTCGATCTCGCGCGCGTAGTCGACGAGGTGGGACGCCTTCGCCCCGTTCTGCAGCGCCACCTCGACGAGACGGACCGAGTTCGACGAGTTCTGCGAGCCGACGACGATCACCAGATCGCACCGTGGAGCCATCGCCTTCACCGCCACCTGACGGTTCTGGGTGGCGTAGCAGATGTCGTCCGACGGCGGGTCGTTGAGCAGCGGGAACTTCTCGCGGAGACGGTGGACGGTCTGCATGGTCTCGTCCACCGACAGCGTGGTCTGCGACAACCAGACCACACGCTCGGGGTCGCGGACCTGCACCTGGTCGACGGCGTCGGGACCGTCGACGAGCTGAATGTGCTCGGGAGCCTCACCCGCGGTGCCCTCCACCTCCTCGTGCCCCTCGTGACCGATCAGGACGATGTCGTAGTCGTCGCGCGCGAACCGTTTGGCCTCCTGATGGACCTTCGTGACCAGCGGGCACGTCGCGTCGATCGTCTTCAGGCTGCGCTGCGCCGCCGTCCGGTGCACCTCCGGCGAGACACCGTGCGCCGAGAACACCACGATCGCGCCCTCCGGCACCTCGTCGGTCTCGCCGACGAACACGGCGCCGCGGTCGGTGAGAGTGTCGACGACGTGACGGTTGTGGACGATCTCCTTGCGGACGTAGACGGGAGCGCCGTGCTTGTCGAGGGCCCGCTCGACGGTCTCGACAGCGCGGTCGACACCCGCGCAGTACCCGCGGGGCGACGCCAGGAGGACTCGCTTGGATTCAGCCATAACATCAAGAGTACGGCTGTGAGAAGGTGTTTACATGAATCGTCCTCCGTACCCTGCCCGCGTGATGGCAGGACTGCTGGTCACGACCGTCGAGGAGACTCGGAAGCTTCCGACCCGCGTCATCACCCTGCCCATGTCCGCGGTCAGCAGCGCGCTGCAGGCGGGCATGCGTCTGCAGCAGAACATCGCCGAACTCGCCATCAAGGGCGACGAGGTCCTCTCCCCGATCTTCGACAAGCCCGAAGAGCAGCCCGCCTGGGCACACTTCGACGATGACGACGAGCCGATCGAGACCGTCGTCGAATCCGTCCCCGAGCCGGAACCGGCACCCGTCGTCGCCGCCGAACCCGCCGAACCGGCCACCGGACGCTTCGCCCTGTACAGCGCCCCGCCCGCCGACCTCACCCCCGGCACGACCGAGGCCGCACCGGCGTCGAGCGGTCCGGCGCCGCAGATCGTCGTCGACCTCGACTACGACGCGCTCACGCTGGCCCAGCTGCGGGCCAAGGTCCGCACCCTCGATGCCGACTCGCTGCAGGGACTCGCCGACTACGAGCGCGCCCACAAGAACCGCTCGCCGTTCGTGACGATGATCGACAATCGCATCGCCAGCCAGCAGAAGAAGGCCGACGCCGACCAGTGACGTCGCCGGAGGAGCCGTGGCCGGTACGCACCCTCAGCTTCAAGATCGGCGAGTGGGTCCACAAACTCGGGCAGGTGTGGGTCGAGGGTCAGCTGACCCAGATCAACGCCCGGCCGGGCACCCGCACCGCGTTCCTGACGTTGCGCGATCCGGCCGCGGACATGTCGATCTCGGTCACCTGCGACCCCGACCTGCTGCGTCGAAGCCCCGTCCCGCTGTCGGACGGCGCGCGCGTCGTGGTGTGCGGGCGACCCAACTTCTACGCCGGACGCGGCACTCTCTCGCTGCGGATCACCGACATCCGGCCGGTCGGGATCGGTGAACTGCTCGCCCGGATCGAACGCATCAAGGGCCTGCTCGCCGCCGAGGGCCTGTTCGACGCGCGACGCAAGCGGTCGTTGCCGTTCCTTCCGCACACGATCGGCCTGATCAGCGGTCGGGCGAGCGCGGCCCAGCGCGATGTGGTGACGGTCGCGGAGGATCGGTGGTCCGCTGTCCGGTTCGACATCCGCGACGCTCCCGTCCAGGGACCGACCGCCGTACCCGCGATCATCGCCCGACTCGCCGAACTCGACGCCGACCCGCGCGTGCAGGTGATCGTCATCGCCCGCGGCGGCGGCAGCGTCGAAGACCTCCTGCCGTTCTCCGACGAGACCCTCCTGCGCGCCGTCGCCGACTGCCGGACGCCGGTGGTCAGCGCGATCGGCCACGAACCGGACACTCCCCTGCTCGACCTCGTCGCCGACGTCCGGGCCGCGACGCCGACCGACGCCGCCAAACGCGTCGTCCCCGATGTGACGGCCGAACTGCGGGCGATCGCGGTGCTCCGCGAACGAAACGCCCGCGCACTCCGCAACTGGGTGCACCGCGAGCAGCGCGTCCTCGACGGACTCCGAGCGCGACCGGCCCTCGCCCGACCGCTCAGCATGATCGACGGCCGCCAGGACAAGGTCGACGACGCCGTCGTCCACCTCAGGCGCAGCGTCCGCCACCTGGTGACCGTCGAAGAGCATCGGCACGCACAGCTCGCCGCCCGGCTCTCCACGCTGGGACCTGCACAGACGTTGGCCCGCGGCTACGCCGTCGTCCAACGCACCGACACCGACACCCCGCACGCCGCGGCGACCGTCGACGATCTGCCCGCCGGTGCGCCCGTTCGCATCCGGGTGGCCGACGGGTCCGTCCACGCGATCATCGAAGGAGACGAGTCATGACCGACGCCCCGACCCCCGTCGACCAGTTGTCGTACGAGGACGCGCGAGATGAGCTGTCCCGCGTCGTCGCGGCGCTGGAGCACGGCGGACTCGGCCTGGACGAATCCCTCGCCCTCTGGGAACGCGGCGAGGCTCTCGCCACCCGCTGCACCGCCCACCTGGAAGGCGCCCGCGCGCGGATCGAAGAAGCCCTCAACGAGGCGGACGACTGAGCGCCTGTCAGCTTTCAGGTGTAGTTCGTGACGCTATGGCTACCAAGAACGACACCCGAAAATGCCGACAGGATCGAAACTATCCTGTCGGCTTGGGCAGGGTTGAGACGATCGGCGCAGCGGCCGAGACCGCCTCGGCCAGCGTCTGCATGGTCGAGTCCTTGCCCGAGGTCTTGACCGCGATGCGGACGTCGCCGAAGTCGGCGATCCAGGCCTTCTTGTGATCGGGGTTCTCGTACGTCACCCAGGTGCGCCCGCCGATCTGGCGGGTCCCCGTGGCCGACGTGTCGTCACCGAGCAACTGGTTCATCAGCGCCTCTTCGGCACCGTCCGTCTGCGTGAGCTGCACGTACGCACCGTCACCGGTGATCCAGCCGACGTTGCTCGACAGCGACGCCTCGACGTTCTGCGTGGAACCGGAGTTCGGCTGCCAGTCGGCCGGCACCTTCGGGTCGCGGATCGGGAACTTCAAGGTCGCGGCGTCGGCGTGCAATCCGCCAGACACGTCGAAGTGCGGGACGTTCTGCGCGGTCGCATCCTTGCCGAATCCCCAACTGCAGCTGCCCGCGACACCCGCCACGATCAGGATGAGCACGGCGAGGGGGATCAGGGACCACATCATGTCCCTGCCGTCCTGCAGGATTCGGGGTTTCTCGGCCATGACAGCCATTATCCACGGGCTCGAACGCCCCCGGCCGACCCGGGTCCGTCGAGGTCATGAAACAATTGGACGGTCTGTGTTGTGCACTAGGAGTGGAGTCACATGTCGTCGAAGGAAGCACCCGACCGTAATCTCGCGATGGAACTCGTGCGAGTCACCGAGGCTGCGGCCCTCGCCGCAGGCCGTTGGGTGGGACGCGGCGACAAGAACAGCGGAGACGGCGCGGCCGTCGACGCGATGCGTGAACTCCTCTCGACCGTCTCGATGCGCGGCACCGTCGTCATCGGCGAGGGCGAGAAGGACGAGGCCCCGATGCTGTACAACGGCGAGGTCGTCGGCAACGGCGAAGGCCCTGAGGTGGACGTCGCCGTCGACCCGATCGACGGCACCACGCTGATGGCCGAGGGACGCCCGAACTCGATCGCGGTCATCGCGGTCTCCGAGCGCGGCACCATGTTCGACCCGTCGGCCGTCTTCTACATGAACAAGATCGCCGTCGGCCCCGCCGCGAAGGGCGCCATCGACATCGACCAGTCGGTCGAGTGGAACATCAACTCGGTCGCCGCGGCGAAGGGCATCGACGTCGCCGACCTGACCGTCGTCGTCCTGGACCGTCCCCGCCACGCCGAGCTGATCTCCGAGATCCGCGAGGCCGGCGCCAAGATCCGTCTGATCTCCGACGGCGACGTCGCGGGCGCCATCGCCGCCGCGGGCGACTACAGCACCGTCGACATGCTGATGGGAATCGGCGGAACCCCGGAGGGCATCATCAGCGCCGTCGCCATGAAGTGCATGGGCGGCGAGATCCAGGGCAAGCTGTGGCCGAAGGACGAGGCCGAGCGTCAGAAGGCACTCGACGCGGGCCACGACCTCGACCGTGTGCTCACCAACGACATCCTGGTCAGCGGCGAGAACTCGTTCTTCTGCGCCACCGGCGTCACCAATGGCGACATGCTCCGCGGCGTCACCTACCGCCCCAACGGCGCGACCACCCGCTCGCTCGTCATGCGCAGCAAGTCGGGCACCGTCCGCACCGTCGAGGCCGTCCACCAGACCAGCAAGCTCCGCGAGTTCGCGCGCATCGACGTCTGACGTTCCCGAGACGATCCACTGCGAAGCCCCGGCCGTCGGCCGGGGCTTCGTCGCCTACTCCACCGCGCCGTCGAGCATCGTCAGGACGTGGTCGGCGTCGGCGAGGGAGCGGACGTCGTGGGTCACGAGGAGCGCGGCGACGTCACGTTCCCGGACGAGCCTGGTGAGCAGTTCCATCGTCTCGGCGGCCCGGTGGGAGTCGAGGGCCGACGTCGGCTCGTCCGCCAGCAGGACGGCCGGGTCGCCGATGAGCGCACGGGCGATGTTCACCCGCTGGCGCATGCCGCCGGACAACTGATGCGGTCGGCGGTTCACCGCATCGCCGAGTCCGACGTCGGCGAGCAGGTCGAGCGCGCGCTGACGGTGTGCCTTGGGTTTTCGGCCCGCGATGTGCACCGGCAGCAGCACCTGTTCGAGCGCGGTGAGGCTCGGCAACAGATTGTCGTGCTGAAAGACGAACCCGATCTTCGTCCGGCGCACGTGGGCGCGCTGCTCGTTCGTCATCCCGGACACGTCGACGCCGTCGACGACGACCCGACCCCGGTCGGGCGCGACGAGTGTGCCCGCCACCGACAGCACACTCGACTTGCCGCAGCCGGACGGCCCGGTCAGGCCGACGAGACTGCCGGCGGGGATGGTGAACGAGACGTCGTCGACCGCGGTCAGGCTGGCGCCGTCGCCGTCCGGGTACGTGAGGGTCACATCGCTGAGTTCGAGAGACATAGCGGGTCCTAACGGTTGAGGGCGATGAGCGGGTCGACGGCGACGAGCGAGCGCAAGGCCAGTCCGGCCCCGGCGAGCCCCAGCACGACGATTCCCGCCACGAGTGCCGCGGTGGTGGTCGGATCGAACGCGATGGGGACCGCCGCCGACGCCACCCACGCACCGAACCCGCCACCCAGGAGACCTGCGACGACACCGACGGCGAGCACCATCGCGGCCTGGCCTAGTCCATCGCGCAGCAGGTATCCGCGGCTCGCACCCATCGCGCGGACAACGGCGAGCGGACGGACCCGCTGACCGGTCCACACCGCGAAGAACCCGCCGACGACGACGGCCGACACCACGACCAACAGCACCTGGATGAAGAGCAGGGACATGTGCTCGGACGAGTAGCCGGGCACCAGCGACGGCAGGTCCGCGTGCGCGGTGTGCACGGTTCCGGGCACGTCAGCGTCGGTGAGGAGCGCCGACACGGCGTCGCGTCCGGTGGCCTGCCGCCACACCGACAACGGCATCCGCACGACCGGCGTGTGCGCGTACTCGCCGACGTCGGCGACCACGTCGACGGTGACAGTCGCGGCCCCCACCTGCGCCATCGACCCGATGCGCAGGCCGAGCGACGACGCGGTCACCGGGTCGACGGCCACCGTCTCGACATCGGAGAACCCGAACGCGGTGACGGCCGCGGCCCGCTCCCCTACGGTGATCCGGGTGGTCGCGACTCCGAGCGACGTCACCCCCGGCACCGGGGCGACCCTGCTGTCGGTGAACGACGACGCGGACCCGTCCGCCGCGGTCTGGGTGCGGACGCCGCCGGGCAGCGCGCGGACCGCGGACGTCGACTCCTCGCCGAGACCCGCCGCGAGCGAGGACAACATCACCACCATCAGTGACAGCAGTGCGATCACCCCGGTGATCAGCACGAACCGTCCCTTGGCGTCCCGTATCTCGCGCCATCCGATGTACACCGTGTCTCCTTCTCGTAGTCCGACCACTCCACCCTCTCGCCGGCGTCGGGGTCGGCGCATCGACCGCACGGGTCGTCTTCGCATCCATCGAAAGGTGCACTCGGCGCGACAGGCCGCGGCCGGCGGCGACAATGGACCCGTGACCGACGACCGAATCACCGACCGCTACGCCGAATGGGGCGGGCACGTCCTGTTCGCGACTCTGCTGACGGTCGGCGTGATCAAGTCGCTCGGCGACCCGCGGCCCGCCATGACGGTCGTGGCCGCCTTGGTGTTCGCGGCCTGGTATGTGGTCGGAGCGGTGGCGTCCTCACGCGGACGCCGAGACCGGGCGAGCGCGTGGGTCCTGGTCCTCACGGCCGGATGGATCGGGTTGGTCGGCGTCTCGGAGGACTTCGTCTGGCTGGCGTTCGTGTTGGCGATCCTGTGCCGCCGGTTCCTTCCACGCAGTGCGGCCGCGGGTGCCGCGGTGGTGATCGCCATCGTGTCGGTGGCGGCGGTGTGGGCGCGTCAGGGCTTCACGGTCGGGGGAGTGATCGGCCCGATCATCGGCATCGCGACCGCCGTCGCTGTCACCGAGGCGTTCGAGCGGATCACCCTGACCGTCCGGGAACGGGACAGGCTGCTCGATGAGCTCGTCGTCACCCGGGACGAGCTCGCGGCCAGACAACGCGAGGCGGGTGTGCTCGCCGAACGCGACCGGCTCGGCGGCGAGATCCACGACGGCGTCGGCCAGTACCTCGCGAGCATCATCATGCTGCTGCGCGCCGACCAGCCGGACGCGGCGTTGGAGACCGCTCAGGCCGCGCTCGCCGAGTCGCGCCGGTTCCTGTCCGGGCTCGACGGCCCCGTCCGCGACTCCGACCTGCCCGGCGCCCTCGCCCGGCAGGCCGCCGAGCTGTCCGCGGACGGCGTCCGGGCGGTGTTCGCCGACCACGGCGACCCCGTCGACCTGCCCGACGACGTCCACCTCGCGCTGCTGCGGACCGCCCAGGAAGCGCTGCTCAACGTCCGCAAGCACGCGGGCGCGTCGCAGGTCACGGTCACGTTGACGCGGCTGCCCGGCGAGGTCCACCTCGACATCGTCGACGACGGCGTCGGCCTCGGGTCCGGCACCGGCTTCGGGCTCCGCGCCATGCGATCGCGGGTGGCTCGGTGCGGCGGAGAGGTGATCGTCGACGACACTCCCGGCGGCGGCACCACCGTCCACGCCCGCGTCCCGGTCGGGGGCGACGCATGATCCGCGTGATGATCGTCGACGACCATCCCGTCGTCCGCGCCGGTCTGCGCGCCGTGCTCGGCGCCGTCGCCGACGTCGAGGTGATCGCCGAGGCCGGATCGGCCGCCGACGCCGTCGACACCGCGACCGGCACCGCACTCGACGTGGTCCTGATGGATCTGCGACTGCACGGCGCCGACCCGACCGCCGACGGCGTGTACGCGACGCAGGCGATCCGCGCCCTCGCCGACCCGCCGAACGTGCTTATCCTGACGACCTACCAGTCGGACGTCGACATCGTCCGCGCCGTCGACGCCGGAGCCGTCGGCTACCTGCTGAAAGACGCGGCGCCCGACGTCCTCGTCGGCGCGATCCGCTCCGCAGCGGCGGGCGAGACCGTGCTGGGCCCGGCGGTCGCCGCGCGGCTGCTGTCGCGCGTCACGTCGCCCGACACCGCGTTGACCGGCCGCGAACTCGAGATCGTCCAACAGCTCGCCGCGGGCGGCACCAACCGGGAGATCGCCAGGCGACTCGTCATCTCCGAGGCGACCGTCAAATCGCATCTCGTCCACGTCTTCGACAAGCTCGGCGTCAACAGTCGCACCAAGGTGATCGCGGCCGCCCGCGAGCGGGGATTGATCGGCTGATTGTCAGTCCGTCGATCGTCGCTACGACTGAGCCAGACCCCAAAAGTAGGCATAGCCGTTGTGCGTGAAACATACAGATGCGGCTATCGGCCACCGACTCAACGTCTGATCACACGTCCACGACGATGCGAACGGACCCTGCACCCGCCACTCGAAGCCTGCGGGCACTGTCACATCTGTCGGTGGCCCCGGCATCGGAATCGGCTCTGGAGCTGGGGCCTCGACGTCGTCGTTGGAATCCGGAATCTCCTCGACTGCAGGCTCCTCGACAACCGAGGGTGGTTCGACCGACGACTCGATCTCACGCGGCACCTCGTCGACGGGGAAGTCGTTCTCAGCGGATGACGAGATCTCCGATTCACGCACATTCGGTGCTCCGGCATGAACAGCACCGATATCCGGCCGACCGATCAGCGCTCCGCCGCCAACGAGCACTGCGACTATGCCAATTCCGACTGCCAATCTCGCACCACCTTCGGCGAGTTCTACAACGAAAGGCACGACGATCAACGACACCGCGGCGCCGAGACTCATCCAGTAGCCCCACGCCATCGACGGTGACAGGCCAGCGTCATCGACTACATCCAAGTCCAACCACACCGATCGACCGAGCCACACAGCGACGACCATCATCGCCAGAACAACACCGGCAAGGAAGACATTTCCCGTCAGTGCATCGTCGGTCTTCGACCCGACGATCCGGATCAGCAGACTGCCGACCACACCCACATATCCGAGCGCCCACCCTGCTTCACCCGCCTCGAACGAATCGAATCCCGAATCGACATCGAGAAGCCGACCAGAAAGCGACACGGAGACTGCGTGAACTCCAGCTTCACTGAAGGCAACCCACGGGGCCGCGAATGCGGCAATTGCAAGAACTACACACGCCGCAGCCCCCACATACTTCAACGAATGATTTTGCACGGGCACTTCTACATCAGTCACCCGAACACCGTAAATCCGACTACGGTTCCCCTTCATTCACGCCGAACAAAATTCAGCGGACTCACAGTTTCCAGTAACGTGTCCACATGGTCGAGACATTCCCCGAAGACTGGTCCACGGCGCTGGTGCTCGTCGCGCATCCCGACGATCCGGAGTACGGGCTGGCTGCAGCCGTCGCCCGGTGGACATCGGAGGGGAAGAGGGTCGTCTACGCCCTCGCGACCAGCGGCGAGGCCGGGATCGAGGGCATGGCGCCCGATGAGGCCGGACCGTTGCGCGAAGGCGAGCAGATCGCGTCCGCCGCGGCGGTCGGCGTGTCCGAGGTCGAGTTCTGGGGATTCGAGGACAGCGAGATCGTCAACACCGCAGAACTCCGGGCGAAGGTCGCCGAGACCGTCGCACGCGTCTGTCCCGATGTGACACTCAGTCTGTACGGCGGAGCCGAATGGGCTCCGGGGATGCCGAATCAGCGCGACCACATGGAGTTCGCGCAGGCCGTCGTCGACGCGTACGACGCCGCAGGTCCGCTGTTCTGCAACGGCCCCGACGTGACGCACGCCGTGGACGTCGACGGATTCACCGACGCGGCGATCGACGCCCTCGAATGCCACCGCGTCTACCTGGAGGTGCTCGACCCGTCGACACCGGTCCGACAGCAGGCCACCGCGCAGGTCGAGATGACGACGGGGCCGATCGACGGATTCCCGGCCGCTCGCGCGACCGGGTTCCACCTGCTGCGCGCGGCTCGTTAGCCGAGGTCGACGCCCTCGAAGTCGGCGTCGGTGTACTCGCGAGGCTCGACGAGGACCAGCCAGTTCCCCGAGTTGTCGCGGAGGATCGCTTCGACGCCGTACGGACGGTCCTCCGGATCCTGCAGGAACTCGACGCCCTTGCCCTTGAGCTCCTCGACGGTGGCCCGGCAGTCGTCGACGTTCAGGCCGACCGCGGGCAGACCACCCTCGTCCTGCGCCCGACGCATCGCCTCGATCAGGTAGTCGGGCAGCGGCGCGCTCGGCGTCGTCAGGTGGATGCTGAGTTCCGGCTGCGTCGGGTGCGACACAGTGCACCACCGGAAGTCGCCCATCGTGATGTCCTCGCCGAGGTCGAAGCCGAGGACGTCGGTGTAGAAGGCCTTCGACTCGTCGATGTCGCGGACCCAGATGCTTGTCAGAGATACGTTCGTGATCACATTTCCCACCATATGGCCGAGGCCGCACGCGTGCATCGCGTACGGCCTCGGCTCGCTGAAAGGTTCGTGTGGGTTCACCCGCCCGTCAGCTGGCCGGGATCAGTCCCTTCAACGCGTCCGGGATGAGCGCGGCCAGATTGCCGAGGACGCCGCCGATCAGGTCGCCGTTCGGGCTCGCCTCGGTCGCGGGTGCGTCCTTCGGGGCGTCGACGTTGACGCCGATGGTGATCTTCGGGCTCTTCGACGGATCGAGCCACTTCAGCACGTCGATCATCTTCTGACGGTCGATCGCGACACAGCCCCACGTCGGCTTCTCGTCGGTGACGTGCAGGAAGATCGCCGACGCGTCGCCGGGGACGCGGTTCGGGTTGTGTGCGATGTTCACGGCGTAGTCGTACACGGGACCCGAGTTGTAGAGGTTCTCGCTGTCGCCGCCGGGGCTCGCCTGCTGCCGGACGTGCGTGTTGTACGTCGGCGACTGCGGGTTCGAGTCCCACCAGTCCTGCGTGTCGGTCTGGAAGTACGGCATCTTGGTCCCTGGGTTGGCCTGCCGACCGAAGGCCTGGTCGAGCGCGAACGTGCCCTGCGGCGTGCGGTACACGTTGTCCTGCGCCTTCCCCATTCCCTTCTCGCCGAGCCATGCCTTCGTCGGACCGATGACGGGCTTCCACACGCCGGCCTCATCCTTCTCGAAGGCCGTCAGCGTCGCGGTCTGCGACGTCGCGACCGGCGCGGTCACCACGATCATCTGCTTGGTCGCGTCGACGGCCTGCGGCGCCGGAGCCCCGGGGACGGTGAACGACTTGAGCAGGTTCTCGATCAGCGCCGTCACGTCGGACGTCTGCGCAGGTCCGGGGGTCGTCGTCGGCGCGGCCGAGGCCTGTCCCGTCCCGATCGCCATCGTGAGGACAGCCGCCATCGCCAGCAGTCCCAATTGCCACACTCGCCTCACCAGTAACTTCAGCATCACCCAAGTGTGCCAGCGACCTCCCAGCATTCGCCACCCCGGGAGAGCATCGTCACCTTTCCGCAACACCCGCCGCTCACGGCTATCGTCGAGGTCATGCCCACTCCCTCCGCACCCCGCTGGATCACCGACACCGAGCCCGGACACAGCCAGTGGTACGTCGATCGATTCCGCACGATGGCCGCGGACGGCGTCGACCTGGTCGGCGAGGCCCGCCTCGTCGATGCGATGGTCGGACGGAACTCCCGCATCCTCGACGCCGGATGCGGACCCGGCCGCGTCGGCGGCCACCTGCATGAGGTCGGGCACGACGTGATCGGCGTGGACGTCGACCCGATCCTCATCGACGCGGCGATCGCCGATCACCCCGGGCCCGACTGGCGAGTCGGCGACCTCGCCGTCCTCGACCTCGACACGACGTTCGACGCGATCGTCTGCGCGGGCAACTTACTGGCGTTCGTCGCCCCGAACACCGAGTCCCTCGTCCTCGGCCGCCTGAAGGCGCATCTCGCAGAGGGCGGCTTCATCATCGTCGGTTTCCACATCGACAAGCTGGCACTGGACGTGTTCGACGCCGCCGTCGCCGACGCGGGCCTGCGACTCGACCTGCGCCTGTCGACCTGGGACGTGAAGCCCTGGCACGACGATGCCGATTTTGCGGTGTCGATCCTCCGCGCCGTCTAACGTTCCCCGATTTCGGCGAGAAGGGGCCATACCAGATCGCGATGCCCGTTTCCGGGGAATGTCAAACCTGTGGACACTGGGCATCGGGTATCCACAGATTCCGGCCACCGCCCGAATCCCCCAAAAACGGGCGCAGAGTGGCGGCATGGAGCCCATCCGCCACGGCATCTACACCACAGCCCAGCTGATCTCGATGGTCGGCGGGGAAGGTCTCGCCGAACTCATCAGACTCCAATATGCTCGCCGGCTTCGCCGCGGTTGGTACCAGATCGGCAACGTCTCACACGACCTCGTCACGGCGATACGACGAGGAGGAGTTCTCAGCTGCGTCAGCGCATTGGAACATCACGGAGTCTGGGTACCCAAACACCCCGACGTGCACGTTCGCGCCGACTCATGGGCAACCCGCCACAGAAAAGGACCGTTCTGCCGCCAGTTCGGGCGCCCCGCACCGACTCTGGAATCGATCGACGACCTGCCCACGGCGATACGGCATGCAGCGCGATGCCTGGATACCGAGGGCTTCGTTGTCGCCTGCGACTCGATCCTGAACCGCGGACTGATGACGTGGGACCAACTCGAGTACCAGTTCCGGGCCGCACCGACCGCCATCACTCGAGCCCTCGGCCGATGCAACGGGGAGGCCGAGTCCGGCCCGGAGACCATGGCTCGCCTCCGTCTGATCGACCTACGCATGCCGGTGCGGATTCAGGTCCAGGTCACCGACGACGACCGGGTCGACATCGTGATCGGCGACTGGCTGATCATCGAGATCGACGGGTGGGAGTACCACGGCGACCGGAAGTCGTTCCAGCACGACCGAACTCGAGACCGAAGAACATTCCAGATCGGCTATCACACACTGCGGTACACCTATGACGACATCGTCTTCGACTGGGCCCGCAGCCTCGGCGACATTCAGAGCGCCGTCGCCGCGGGCCTGCACACAAGGCCGAACCGCCGGCTCGCCTAAGGTTCCCCGGAAACTGCGCGTTCGGCGCTGGAAGCTCACGATTCGCCAGATCCGGGGAACCTTAAACATGATCAGGGTGCGCCGGGCGCGAACTCCTCGAGCATGTCGGTGACGAGAGCGGCGATCGGGGAACGCTCGCTGCGGGTGAGGGTGATGTGCGCGAACAGCGGGTGGCCCTTGAGCTTCTCGATGACGGCGGCGACGCCGTCGTGACGTCCGACGCGGAGGTTGTCACGCTGAGCGACGTCGTGCGTGAGCACCACACGCGAGCCCGAGCCGAGCCGAGAGAGCACCGTGAGCAGGACGTTCCGTTCCAACGACTGCGCCTCGTCGACGATGACGAACGAGTCGTGCAGGGAACGACCGCGGATGTGCGTGAGGGGAAGCACCTCGAGCATTCCCCGGGAGAGGACCTCATCGATCACCTCGGTGGAGACGAGGCCCTCGAGGGTGTCGAACACGGCCTGCGCCCACGGGCCCATCTTGTCGGCCTCGCTTCCGGGCAGGTAACCGAGGTTCTGACCGCCGACCGCGTACAGGGGGCGGAACACGACGACCTTGCGTTGGGTGCGCCGTTCCAGCACCGCTTCGAGGCCCGCGCAGAGGGCGAGGGCCGACTTGCCGGTGCCTGCCTTGCCGCCGAGGGAGACGATGCCGACGGAGTCGTCGAGCAGCAGGTCGAGGGCGACGCGCTGTTCGGCGGAGCGTCCGCGCAGACCGAACGCCTCGCGTTCGCCGCGTACGAGCCGGACCTGTTTGGCGTCGGTGACCCGTCCGAGCGCGCTGTTCGACGCGCCGACCATCCGGACTCCGGTGTGGCATGGCAGGTCGCGGGCGTCGTCGAGGTCGACGACGCCGTCCGCGAACAGGGTGTCTATCTCCGAATCGAGGACGTCGAGCTCGTCCATGCCCGTCCACCCGGAGACGACGACGTCCTGCGCGTGGTATTCGTCGGCGGCGAGACCGACGGCGCCAGCCTTCACGCGCAGCGGGGTGTCCTTGGAGACGAGCGTGACATCGCGGCCCTCCGCGCGCAGATTCAATGCGCACGCGAGGATGCGGGAGTCGTTGGTGTCGTTGCGGAAACCGGCGGGCAGGACCGACGGGTCGGTGTGATTGAGCTCCACTTGGACGGTGCCGCCCGCGTCGCCGACCGGGAGGGGCTCGTCGAGTCGACCGTGTTCGACGCGCATGTCGTCGAGGAGACGGAGGGCCTGGCGGGCGAACCAGCCGAGTTCGCTGTGGTGACGTTTGCCCTCGAGTTCGCTGATCACGACGAGTGGGAGGACGACGTGATGCTCGGCGAAGCGAGTCACCGCCCACGGGTCGGAGAGCAGTACGGAGGTGTCGAGGACGTAGGTGCGTGCGGTCACGTCATGGCTCCTTGGCGCCGCGCGGCTCCCGCGCGGTCCGAGTATCTCCGGCCGGTCGGTCCGTGCCTGCAGTCGGCGTCAGCCGACGTCGGCGAGGACCGGGGCCGGTCCTCTCGTGACGTGATCGTTCACGAATCGAACCTCCCGAACGAACCGCTTCCCCACGGCCCGTCAAGGCTCAACGTACGCCGCGTGGCGCCGCGGTCCGGGGACGCGTGGGATGCGTGTCGGTGAACGTTGGGTAACCGCCGAGATCAGCACTTGCCAGATTGGAAAGCATTCCCTATGGTTTCCAATATGGAAACTACACCGGATCCGAACGCCGCACGCGATACACTCCGAGCAGCCGAACGCGCCGCGGCCGCGCCCTTCGTCGACTACCCGCCGACGCCCGTCTGGTACCCGCCCGCCCTGGGTGGATGGTTCGCGATCCTGTCCGCGATCATGGTGTACCGCCCCGGCCCCGCGGTGTCGGTCCCGCTGCTCGTGGTGCTCATCGCGCTCGTCGGAGCCTTCATGGCCTGGCACTCGCGCGTCCGCGGCACCCTGCCGACACTGACCGGGGCGCCGAAGGAGCTTCACCGCCCGATGTACGGCTATGCGGCAGGCGTGGTCGTGATCGTGGCCGTCGTCGTCCCCGTCGGACTGTTCGCCCCGCCGATCGCAGCCGTCATCGCGACGTTCGTACTGGTCACCATCGGTATCGCCGCGTACGAACGCGCGTACTTCCGCGCGGCTCAGGCAGTCAAGGAACGTCTCGCATGAGCGGACCGCTCGGCGACCTCGATCCCGTCCTCACCCCGCCGAAACGCCTCGCGGCCCTGGCCGTGCTGAGCAACGCGACGACAACCGACTTCACGTTCCTCCGCGATCACCTCGCCGTCAGCGACTCCGACCTGTCGAAGCAGATGGCGGTGCTGATCGACGCCGAATACGTCACCGCGACCAAGTCGCGCGGCCGCGGCGGCTCGACGACCTACAAGATCACCCGGGCGGGCAGGAATGCGTTCGAGAATCACAAACGGGCCCTCGAACGCCTCATCGCAGGCTGACTCACTCGGCGGCGAGCAGCGGAACGGGCCTCCACGACGGGTCGATCCGCACCGGATGCTGCGGCTGCACGACGCCGGGCGCGGGCACTTCGACGAGCGGTGTCGGCCGGACCCGAGGGCCCGGACGCAGGCCGACGGACGCGGCGTCGACGACGGGTGCCGCGGTCAGGATCGGGCGGTCTCCGATCGGGTGGGCGAGCGCTCGCGTCACGGTGGTCGGCGAGCTCTCGGTGCAATCGTCCGGGTCCGGCTCGGTCCGACCACGAAAGTCGGCGAGGGAACGCGCGACCCGAACGACGACGGCGTTGGTGTGCTCGTACACGTCGACGTCGGTGCTGCAGACGATCCGCGGTTGCGAGTCGGCGTCGAGGACCACCAACTCGACTGTCAGCTCGCTCGGATACCGGTAGCCGACCACCGTGCCGGGACCGAGGTCGAAAGACCGATACGTAGGCGGCGAGTACGTCGGCACGGAGTACGCGGGGCGCGCCGGGCGCCCGTCGCTCGGATCGTCGGCGGATCGCGTCGCGCCGTACATCATCGCCCCGGCCACGGCCAGACCGACGATTCCGACAACCCCTCCCACACGGGCCATCGCAAAAGCCGTGTCGCTCGGCTCGTTGGCATCGGGATTGCGGAACTTCCACGACTCCGTCGCCCGCCAGGCGCCACGCGGATCGATCACCTGCCAGAGGAACAGGCCGACCGCGATGACGCCGAGAACAATGAGAAAACCCACAGGTGGAACCCCCTTCTCGAAGGGAGCCTAGCCTGTGGGCTTCGTCGGGTATGTCAGATGATCGACGCCTCAGTGACCGGCGGCGCGCTCCAGGATGCGGGTGCGCGCGGCCTGTGCCTCGTCGGAGAGGCTCTGCAGGCTCTCGATCTTGAGCTCGTCGGCCAAGGTGCGGGCGATGGCGGCGTCGGACGCGACGTCCTCGAAGTCGGAGATGAACTCGCGCTGGGCGTCGAAGTCCGCGACGTCGTCGCCGATGTGCTCGATCGAGGCGAGCGCACGATCGACGGCGAGGACGGTGGCCTCCTGGTCGGCGACGGCTCCGGCGATGAGGAAGGCCTGGAAGAACGAGGCCTGCGCGGCGTCGTCGTGCCGGATCTTCTCCAGGATGTTCACCAGGTCCGGGTCGTCGGCGTGCTCGATGAGCCTGCCGATGTAGTGGACGCACTGGTTCTCGTGGACGGCGAGCAGGGCGAGGACGTCGAGCGGCCCGATGTCGCTGATCTCCTCCGGCGTCTGACGCCAGCCCGCGACGACGTGGATTCGGCGACGGTTCTCGGCGTCGACCGGGTCCATCGCACGCGTGACGACGAGGTAGTCGCGCAGCACGATCGCATGACGGTTGTCCTCCGCGGTCCACGTGCCGACGAGCTGACGCCAGTCGGAGAACGGCGGGAAGAACATCGAGATCACGCGGTGGAAGGACGGGAGATTGTCCTTCAGCAGCAGCAGTGCGAGCAGGCCCGCGGCGGCGGTCTCGTTCAGAGTCTCGTCGCCGGGCTTGAAGTCCTCGCCGCCGAGGAACGCGAAGTTGCGGCCCTTGTCCCACGGCACCCAATCGCCCGGGTTCCACGACAGCGCGGCACTCGCGTGCTCTTCGGCGATCTCGGGGAGAGCCTTCTCCAGCGCGGTGATCAACTCGTCTTCGCTCAGTACTGACACGCCGGTCACCTTACTTCACACCACTCATCAGGCCCCAGTCCTCGAGTCCCTCGTACAGCGGGAAGTCGAGGGCCAGGGCGCTGACGCGGGCGCGCAGCGACGCGACGTCGGCGGACTTGCCCGCGGCGAGCGCGGTGGCGATGACGTCGGCGACCTCGGCGAACTCGGTGTCCCCGAAGCCGCGCGTGGCGAGCGCCGGGGTGCCGATGCGCAGACCCGAGGTGACCATCGGCGGGCGCGGGTCGAACGGCACGGCGTTGCGGTTGACGGTGATGCCGACCTCGTGGAGGAGGTCCTCGGCCTGCTGGCCGTCGAGGTCGGAGTTCCGCAGGTCGACGAGGACGAGATGGACGTCGGTGCCGCCGGTCAGGACCGTGACGCCCGACTTCGCAACGTCGTCGCCGAGAAGACGGTCGGCGAGGATCGACGCGCCCGACAGGGTGCGACGCTGACGCTCGGCGAACTCCTCGGTGCCTGCCACCTTGAGCGCGACAGCCTTCGCTGCGACGGCGTGCATGAGCGGTCCGCCCTGCTGACCGGGGAAGACCGCCGAGTTGAGCTTCTTGGCCCACTCCTGCTTGGCGAGGATCATGCCCGAGCGGGGGCCGCCGAGAGTCTTGTGGACGGTGGTCGAGACGACGTCGGCGTGCTCGACGGGATTCGGGTGCAGTCCGGCGGCGACGAGGCCGGCGAAGTGCGCCATGTCGACCCACAGGTGGGCTCCGACCTCGTCGGCGATCGAGCGGAACGCCGCGAAATCGAGGGTGCGAGGGTAGGCCGACCAGCCCGCGACGATCACCTTCGGCTTGGTGTCGAGGGCGATCTTGCGCACCTCGTCCATGTCGATGCGGAAGTCTTCCTTGCTGACTCCGTAGAAGGCGTTCTCGTACAGCTTGCCCGAGAAGTTCAGCCGCATGCCGTGGGTGAGGTGACCGCCGTGCGCGAGGTCGAGGCCGAGGAGTGTCTCACCGGGCTCCATCAAGGCCTGCAGCACGGCGGCGTTCGCCTGCGCGCCCGCGTGCGGCTGGACGTTCGCGAAATCGGCGCCGAACAGCTTCTTGGCGCGGTCGCGGGCGATGTCCTCGACGACGTCGACGTATTCGCAGCCCCCGTAGTAGCGACGGCCGGGGTAGCCCTCGGCGTACTTGTTCGTCAGGACGCTGCCCTGCGCCTGAAGCACGGCGCGGGGAACGAAGTTCTCCGATGCGATCATCTCGAGGGTGTCGCGCTGACGGGACAGCTCGCCGTTCATGGCGGCGGCCACATCGGGGTCGAGTTCGGCCAAGGACTGCGTGAACAGGCTCATGCCGTGCATTCTAGTGGGACAGTTCGCCGCGGAGAACTGCCGGGGTGAGGGGTTCGTCGAGGAGCCTGCCGAACCTGCCCAGCCGTTGTTCTCCGGGTGCGTCGTCGAGCCAGTCGCCGAGCAATCGGTAGCCCTCGACATAGGTCGAGATGTACGCGCGCCACAGCGGCGACGTGAGGAAACGCAGCATCTGGCGCGAGCGGTCCGGGTTCACCAGCAGCCAGCGCTGCAGGAATGCGGCGACCGTGTCGGCGTCGTCGTGCCGGTCGTGGAGCATGAGCGCCGCGTCCTGGCGGACGGTCAGGAGTCCGGCTGTGGCCTGCGCGACGGCGCGGGCCTTCTCCGCGTCGAACCGGAGCCCGAAGTCGGCGTAGATCTCGGCGGCCCACTCGTGCCACTCCGGCCCCATCGCGGCGGCCAATGCGTGGTCGGCGAGCCCCTCCGCCATCAGACACTGCGGAGTGTTGACGAGGAAGATCGTGTGCTCGAGCTGCTCCGTGGCGACGAGCCCCTGCTCCTTGCGGCAGTGCTCGGTGTGGTGCCCCGGGTACGCCTCGTGCGCGATCAGCCCCGGCAGGCCCGACAGGTGCTGCGGCAGATCGGTGTTGACGGCGACGGTGGAGCGGTAGTCGCCCAGGTAGTAGTTGAAACCCGACCACGGCTTGTCCGAGACCACCTGGAAGTCGATCACCTCGTCCGACGGCAGGGGGAACTCCGAGCGCACCCGGTCGCGGAGGCTGCTCGCGAACGCGGTGATCAGCGGTTCGGTGAGTTCGGCGGGGATCTCGTCTGCCCGCCGGTACCGCTGATACTCGTCGCGGAGCGCGGCGCCCGTCGCACCGGGCACGCCGAGCGCCTGCGCCAACCGCTCGTGCGCAAGCCGATAGGCCTCGGGATCGGCGGGGGCGATGTCGACGTCGAAGTAGGCCCGGACCTCGTCGACGAACCCGACGTGCTCGCCGGCGAACGTGCGCGCCGAGCACTCGAGCGCCCGGACGTGGGACGCGACGAACTCGGCGCGGTCGGCGGGCAGCCCGTCGGGCAGCCTCTCCAGCAGCGCCCGGCAACGCGCGGCCAGGGCTGCGGGATCCGGGCGGGGCGCGTTCTGCGCGGCGGCCCGCAGTGCCGGGTCGCCGGTGTAGGCGTCGACGAATCCCTCCTCCAACCGGTCGAACAGCAGGCCGATCGACAGGTACTCGGTCACCGGATCGTTCGACGGGCGCTCTGCGGTCATGACCCCCAGAGTATGGGAGTACCGTTACCGGGCATGGCGCGCCTTTCCAGCGACCGCGATCCCGGCCTGTACCTCGAACTCGACCGCAAGCAGTGGCGTGAACTGCGGCAGTCGATGCCGATGGTCCTGACCGAATCGGAGCTCGAAGACCTCGTCGGTCTCGGCGAGCAGGTCGACCTCACCGAAGTCGCCGAGGTGTATCTGCCGATCTCCCGTCTGATCCACATGCAGGTGGAGGCCAGGCGCAGACTCTTCGCGGCGACGTCGACCTTCCTCGGCGAGCATCAACGCAACCGTCAGGTGCCGTTCGTGATCGGCATCGCGGGCAGCGTCGCCGTCGGCAAGTCGACGACGGCCCGCGTGCTCGCGAAACTGCTGTCGCGCTGGGACACGCACCCGAAGGTCGACCTCGTCACCACCGACGGATTCCTCTATCCCACAGCGGAATTGGAACGACGCGGCATCATGCACCGCAAGGGCTTCCCGGAGTCGTACGACCGCCGCGGCCTCCTGCGTTTCGTCACCGAGGTGAAGTCGGGGGCGTCGCTCGTCACCGCCCCCGTGTACTCGCACGTGAGTTACGACATCGTGCCCGACGCGTTCATCGAGGTGCGTCAGCCCGACATCCTGATCGTCGAGGGTCTGAACGTACTCCAGACCGGCCCGACGCTGACGGTGTCAGACCTGTTCGACTTCTCGATCTACGTGGACGCCAAGACGTCCGACATCGAGCGCTGGTACATCTCCCGCTTCCTCCAGATGCGGACCACCGCGTTCCAGAATCCGGACTCGCACTTCCACCACTACGCGTCCCTGACCGATCAGCAGGCGAAGATCGCGGCCCGCGACATCTGGACGTCGATCAACCGCCCCAACCTCATCGAGAACGTGCTCCCCACGCGGCCCCGCGCGACCCTGGTGCTGCGCAAAGACTTCGACCACTCGATCAACAAAGTCCGACTGCGCAAGCTGTAGGCGCTTCGACTCGCTTCGCTCGCTCAACGAACGGGGAGGCACGCTGCCCACCCGTTCCTTGAGCGAGCTTGCGAGTCGAAAGGCCCGTCACGCCAGGATGTCCGCGACGACGGCGTTCGTCACCGAGACGAGGTCGTCGGGTGACAGTTCGATCTCCAGTCCCCGCTTGCCCGCACTGCACAGGACGACGTCCCACATCAGCGCGGTCTCGTCGATCACCGTCGGCAGCATCGTCTTCTGACCGACGGGCGACACTCCCCCGAGCACGTATCCGGTGGCCCGCGTGACCTTCCCGGCGTCGGCCATCTCGGCCTTCGACGCGCCGAGAGCCTTCGCCGCGGCCTTGAGGGACAGCTTCTCCGGAACCGGGACGACGGCCACCGCCAGCGTCCCACCGAGGTCGACGACGAGCGTCTTGAAGATCTGTTCGGCTTCGACGCCGTGTTCGGCCATCGCGTCGACTGCCTCCGCACCGTAGTCGGTGCTGCGTCGATCGTGGTGATAGCTGCGGACGGTGTGGGCGACGCCCGCCCTCTCCAGCGCGGCGATCGCCGGGGTGGCGGCCACTACTTGCCGAACCGCCTGCTGCGCGCCGCGTAGTCGCGGAGGGCCCGGAGGAAGTCGACGCGCCGGAACTCCGGCCAGTAGGCGTCGGTGAACCAGATCTCCGAGTACGCGCTCTGCCACAGCAGGAAACCGCTCAGCCGCTGTTCGCCGGATGTCCGGATCACGAGGTCGGGGTCGGGTTGTCCGGACGTGTACAGGTTCGCGTCGATGCCCTCCACGGACACCGCGTCGACCATCTCGGTCGGCGTGGCGCCCGATGCCGCCGCGTCCGAGAGCAGCGCCTTGACGGCGTCGACGATCTCCTGTCGTCCGCCGTATCCGACGGCGACGTTGACGTTCATCCCCGACAGTCCGTCGGTGCGGGCCGACGCCTCGCGCAGTCGGGTGGCGACCGGCGCGGGAAGACTGTCGAGGTTGCCGACGATGCGGACCCGCCAGTCTCCGTCGGAGATCTCGTCGACGATGTCCGGGACGATCTCCATCAGGGCGTCGAGCTCGTCGGACTCGCGCGACAGGTTCTCCGTGGACAGCAGGTAGATGGTGACCGCTTCGATGCCGAGTTCGTGACACCAGCCGAGCATGTCGGCGATGCGGCGCGCACCGACCCGGTGGCCGTGGCTGACGTCCTCGAACCCCGCCTCCCGCGCCCACCGTCGGTTGCCGTCACAGATGATGGCGACATGCCGCGGCACGCGGGTCGGATCCATGAGCTGCACCAG
Organism: Gordonia spumicola; assembly: GCF_009932475.1. GTDB lineage: Bacteria > Actinomycetota > Actinomycetes > Mycobacteriales > Mycobacteriaceae > Gordonia > Gordonia spumicola. The sequence continues at coordinate 19,530 of NZ_BJOV01000005.1, read as the reverse complement.
GCGTCGTTCGTAGACGCGGTACATGCCGCCGCGGAGGGCGTCGGGGATCAGTTTCACAGCCGCGATGTTACTCGCCGAACAAGTTACCGGCGCGAAACTTACGGTATCGTAGATTGCATGACGGAGACCCCCACACTGGAGCACGCGGCCAAGCCGACGCTGCGCGGCGTGATCCACAAGTACTCGGCCGTCGTCGCCGCAGCGGTCGGGGTGATCCTGATCGTCGGCACCGCCATGCACCGCAGCGCGGTCGACGTCCTCTCCGTCGTCGTGTATGTCGTCACGATCTGCGGGCTCTTCACCGTCAGCACCGTGTACCACCGTGTGCACTGGACGTCGCCGCACGCGCGGATCGCGATGAAACGCGCCGACCACTCGATGATCTTCGTGTTCATCGCGGGCACGTACACGCCGTTCTGCATGATGGCCCTGTCCGGGGCCACGCGGTGGTGGGTGCTCGGCGGGGTGTGGGCGGGCGCAATCGCCGGAGTGACGATGAAGATGGCCTGGCCCGGTTCCCCGCGGTGGCTCGGCGTGATCCTCTACATCGCTCTCGGCTGGGTCATCGTGTTCGTCGCGCCCTCCCTGGTCTCCGCGGCGGGAGCCGCCGTACTCGTCCTGCTCGCCGTCGGCGGCGTGCTGTACAGCCTCGGAGCCGTGTTGTTCGCGTTGCGTTGGCCGGATCCCTGGCCTGGTGTGTTCGGTCATCACGAGGTGTTCCACGCGTGCACCGCGATCGCCGCGGCCCTGCACTACATCGCGGTCTGGCTGGTGGTCCTGCGCTGAACACCGGGTAGGCTCACCGGCTGTGTCCACCGTCTCCGCGTCCCGCATGCGCGGCGGCGTCGTCGGTGCGACCTCCGCGGTGACTGCGATCGCCGCGCACGCCGCGGCGCAGGGCACCTTGCCGACCACATCGACGCTGATGGTCGTCACCGCGGCGGCCGCCGCGATCGGTGCGGCGATCGCCGCCGCACCACGACTGCCCGGCCTCCCCGCCCTGCTCGCCGGACAAGGCATCGTCCACCTGTTGCTCGCCGTCCTCGCGGGCCACCAGCACGACATGTTCCGCCCGTCGATGGCCGTCTCACACGGCGTCGGCACCCTCGCCGCGCTCGCACTGATCGCCGCGCTCGACGCACTCGTGCGTGTGGTGCGCCGCGTCATCGTCCCGATGCGTTCGCGCACGATCACGCGGGAGCCCGTGATCCCCGCGCCGCGTCACCATCGTGTTCGACGTTCCCGGCTCGTCATCCTCGGCTCGGTCGGTCTCCGCGGGCCGCCGGTCTCGGCCTGAATTCCAGACGTCATACCGACGCACACACAACCACCACGTATACGAAGCCGACACCGCCCCTGTGGCGTCATCGAGCGTCATACGTGTCGGTTCTGCGCTGCGACGATCCCGCCGACCGAAAAGGCCGTCCATGTCCGACACAGTCGTGTCCACACCCGCACCACCCACCACGTCCCTGCCGCCGTCCACACGGACCGCGACCATCCGCATGCTGCACCGACTCCACTTCTACGCCGGAGTGGTCGTCGCACCGTTCCTGCTGATCGCCGCCGTGACCGGCGCCCTCTACGCCCTCGCGCCCTCCGTCGAGAGCCTCGTGTACCGACACGAGCTCCACACCGATTCGACCGGGCAGGCCCACTCGCTCGCCGACCAGATCGACGCGGCACGCAAGGTCCGCCCCGAACTCCCCGTCGTCGCGGTCCGACCGCCAGCCTCGTCCGGTGACACGACGGCGGTCATGTTCTCCGATCCGACCCTCGGCGACTCCGAACGCCGCGCGGTGTTCGTCGACCCGGTGACCCTGGAGACCAGGGGCGATCTGCCCGTCTACGGCAGCGCCAACGCGCTCCCCATGCGCCAATGGCTCGACAGGCTGCACCGCGACCTGCACCTCGGCGAACCGGGCAGGCTCTACAGCGAGTTCGCCGCGTCCTGGCTGTGGGTGATCGTCCTGGCGGGCCTCGGATTGTGGTTCCTCCGTTCGCGCAGGGCTCCGGGACGCCGCGGCCGTGGGCGGACGGTGCGCAGGCACGCACTGATCGGCGTGTGGATCTCGGTCGTCCTGCTCTTCCTGTCCGCGACCGGCCTCACCTGGTCGACCTACGCGGGCGAGAATGTGACGAACCTGCGCGCGGCCCTGAACTGGAACGCCCCGTCCACCGACACGGCCCTCCCCGGATCCGCCGCGAAGGCGCCCGCTGGCGGCGAACACGCCGGTCACGGCGCCGCAGGCCCCGTCGGAGACACGTCGGGCGCCATCGCGCAGGTCGACGCCGCCGTTGCGCTCGCCCGTTCAGCCGGCCTCGGCGACGGTGTCGAGGTGACCCTGCCGTCGGATCCCGGCACCGCCTACACGGTCGCCGAGACTCGTCGAGCGTGGCAGTTCTCCCCCGACACGGCCGCCGTCGACCCGGCGACCGACACCGTCGTCTCGGTGAACCGTTTCGCCGACTGGCCGGTCGCGGCACAGCTGGCGAACCTCGGCATCGCCCTGCACATGGGACTCCTGTTCGGCGTCGCCAACCAGATCCTGCTGTTCGCGGTGATGATCGCGTTGATCGTGGTGATCGTCCTCGGCTACCGCGCGTGGTGGCAGCGCCGGGGCCGACGCGCACCCGCTGCGGGCGGTCTGCGGGCGGTGCCGTGGCCGGTGAGCATCGGGCTCATCGCCGTCGCCGTGACCGTCGGCTGGTTCGTCCCGCTGCTCGGCTGGCCGCTGCTGGCGTTCGTCGTGCTCGACCTGATGATTCAGCGGGCGGCACGCGCCAAAGCGGCCAAGACGTCCACGGACGCCTCCCAGCCCATGCACTTGTCCGTGACCGACTGACCGTAGACGAGGTCGCCGCCGAGCGACTGCGCGCCGGGGACTAGGAAGCTCTCCAGCATCACGCCGGACAGCTGCACCGATTCCCCGGCGCGTCGTCGTGCCGCGAAGGACTCTGCCACCTCGACGGCGACGACGGCCTGACGCTCGTGGTCCTTGCCGGAGTTGGCGTGCGAGCAGTCGACCATCACCTTCGGCGACTGTCCGGCCTTCTCCAGGGCCGCGACGGCCGAGATCACCGAGTCGGCGTCGTAGTTCGGCCCGGGAGTTCCGCCGCGCAGGATGATGTGGCAGTCCTCATTGCCCGCGGTCTGGACGACGGCTCCACGACCGAAATCGTCGACCCCGAAGAACACGTGCTCGGACGCCGCGGCCTGGACGCCGTCGATCGCGACCTGCACGTTGCCGTCGGTCCCGTTCTTGAAACCGATCGGCATCGACAGGCCCGACGCCAACTGCCGGTGCACCTGGCTCTCGGTGGTTCGGGCGCCGATCGCACCCCACGCCACGGTGTCGGCGATGTACTGCGGGCTCGTCGGTTCCAGGAACTCGCAGCCCACCGGCAGCCCGAGGTCGATGACGTCGAGAAGCAGGGCGCGAGCCGTCCGCAGGCCGCGTTCCACGTCGTACGAGGAGTCCATGCCCGGATCGTTGATGAGACCCTTCCAGCCGACGGTGGTGCGCGGCTTCTCGAAGTACACGCGCATCACGATCTTCAGGGTGTCCGCGTATTCGACGGCCAGCGGCGCGAGGCGTCGGGCGTAGTCGAGGGCGGCGACCGGGTCGTGCACCGAGCACGGTCCGACGACGACGATCAGCCGGTCGTCGCGTCCGGCGAGGATCGCCGCGATCTCATCGCGGTCGCGGGCGACAGTCTCCGCGCGCCGCGCGGTCAGCGGCAGTTCGCTGCGCAGCGTCTCCGGCGACGGGATCGGTGAGAACGCGGTGACCCGACGGTCGGAGGTGGACGGGGTGCCTGTCGTGATGGTCACGATGTGCCTTTCGGATGCGGTCCGCAGGTGAGGGTTGCCGTCCCGGTGACGCCCTGCGCCGCGCGTCTACTCCCGGAACGAGAAGAAGCAGCGACCGAGACGGTCACTGCTTCAGGCTCCGGGATGTACGACGTGCGTTATCGACGCTTCATCGCAGGCTCTCCCGGAGCCTGCATAAAGAAACGCCAATAGCGGTTCGTCGACATGCCCCGACCGTAACACCGGCCGCGGACACCCGCAAACGCGGGTCTACTGCCCCTGCTGCATCTGAGCTTGGATGTGCGCGTTGATCTGCTGCAGTCCGGGGCTCGAGACACCCGGCAGCTGGCCGGTGATGGAACGGACGATCGCGGAGTCGTCGATCACCTTCTCGCTCGACTGCACGAGGACCGTGCCGGCTCCGGTGAAGTCGAACTGCTGCTCCTCACCCGACCGGATGCCCATGCGGGACGCCGCGGCCGCGAGCATGTCGGTGACCCACGACTGGTCGTAGTGGTGACTGGGCGACGGGCAGTCGGCCCACCCGACCAGCGCCTCCGGGTCCACGCGAACGGGCGGTTCGACGAACATGACGGCGCCGTTCGACGACGCCAGGAACCGGCCGGTCCCGATGAGCGTGAGGAAGCCGGGCACGATCGACTGCTTGAGCGCGAGCGACGGCTCGAAGGCGAGCAGGTTGGCGGCGCGGATCGTCAAGTTGCCGTCGTCTTCGAGGTCGTACGAGTTGATCTCGTACCCGCGGTCGCCGATGATCACCTTGCCCTGACCCTCGGCGACGACGAAGTCGCCGAGGTAGAGCGGGGCCGAGAACTGTTGGGCCACCATGTTCAGCAGGCCCGCCTGCAGGCCGTGGCTGAGCGCCGTGAACTGCGCCTGGCCGTAGTACGCGATCATCGCGCCCTTCGACATGAACCACGGCTTGTTCAGCTCGATGCAGAACGAGTACTTGTTGTCCGGGACGTTGTCGTCGGACGGCAGGGTGTGCGGATTCCACACCGTGTTCACCTGAGTCACAGTCGCTGCTCCGATGCTTGGACGAAGACCACACCCGAGCCGGTGCAGTCGAGTTGGAAGGCCTCGCCGCCGGTGCGTCCCATGTTCCGGAAGCTGACTGTCGACCGGAGGCTGGTCTGGACCTGGCCGACGGACGCCGCGAACGACTGCGGGTCGACGGTGATCGGCCGGTTCGGCTGGACAGGCAGTTGGATGAACCCGCCGTGGCCGAGGATGACCGCTTGTCCGACGCCGATCAGCTGCGTGGTGAACATGCCCTGACCGGTCGCCATGCCGCCCGCCGCCGACCGCAGCGCGCCGCGCAGGCCGCCTCCGCCGCCCGCCGACTGCGACGACGTCGACACGATCGAGGCCTGCAGACCCTGCGTGTGGGCGAGGAGACGAGACGCCTCGACCCGCAGTTCGCCGCCGCCTGCGAGGTCGACGATCTCCACTTCGAGACCGCGGAAACCGTAGTGGACGACGCCGTCGCCCTGAGCGAGCATCGTCCGCTCGTGCTCGCCCTGCATCATGCGGCCCGCCATTCCGACCATGCCGCCCATCGCTCCCATGCCGCCGGACCCGGGGATCTGATGCGGCTGGAAGAACACGGCTCCGGTGTAGAACAGCATCGCGCCGCGGCGGGCCGCGATCGGCCCGCTCTGCGCGAGGTTCACGGACACGACCTTGTTGTTGACCTTGGTGAACACGTCGGTCCCCTATCGCTCGGCCGGCTGGATGGACACGACGCCGGAACCGTCCCACCGCAGTGAGAACGCCTCCCCGTTGCCCTGACCGACGACGCTCCGCCACGACACGTCCGTCACGAACGACTGTGTGAGCGCGCCCTTGGCGCAGACGAACGCGTCCGGGTCGACGACGAGCGGGAACTGCGGCGACACCTCCAGGTGGATCAGCGGGCCGCCCTGCGACAGGAGCGCGACCTGGCCGACGCCGGTCACCGTCGTCGTGAACAGACCCTGCCCGGACACGCCGCCGCGCACACCCGCGAACGTCACATTGGTCTGCAGGTTCTGCGTCAACGCCAGCAACTGCGACGCCTCCACCTGCAAGGTCTCCCCGTTGAGGTCGATGACGGTGGTGTTCGCCGCGTCCTGCGCCAGGTAGACGACGCCCGTCCCGCTGGCTTCCATCAGCGACAGACCCTCGCCCGTCGCCTTCTTCTTGATGCCCGCGACGAGCCCGTCACCGCCACCGAAACCGGCCGACTTGAACGTCACCTGACCTTCGAACGCGATCATCGAACCGCTGAGCGCGCGAATGGAGCTGTTGTTCAGGTGAGCTTCGATCACCCGCTTCGTCTTCGAGACGAGTTGCATGCCTGTCCTTCGTAGAACGACCAGAGGACAGAACGATATCGCCTCCGGCCGGTCATTGTCAGTCGGACGGACGACCTACAGCGCCCGCGCCGCGGCCCGCCCCGCCGTCCGACCGGAGAAGAGGCAGCCACCGAGGAACGTGCCCTCGAGCGCGTTGTAGCCGTGGACTCCGCCGCCGCCGAAGCCCGACGCCTCGCCCGCCGCGTACAGGCCCGGCACCGGGGTCCCGGAATCGTTCATGACCTGGCCCGACAGATTGGTCTGCAGCCCGCCGAGGGTCTTGCGCGTCAGGATGTTCATCCGGATGGCGATCAGCGGACCGTGCGCCGGATCGAGGATCGGGTGCGGGTCGACGGTGCGGACGATGTTGTCGCCCAGATAGTTCCGCGAGTTGTGGATGCCCATGATCTGGGCGTCCTTGGTGAACGGATTGCGCACCTGGCGGTCACGCTGCACGATCTGGCCGCGCAGCCTGCCCGCGTCGATCAGGTCGCTGCCCGCGAGCCGGTTCATCTTGCGGGCGAGATCCTCGACGTTGCGGGCCGCGACGAAGTCGGCGCCCTTGTCGACGAACTTCTGCACGGCCTTCGGCACGTCGTCGATCGCGCGGCTCGCCAGATAGGCCGCGAGATCCTTGCGGGTCAGCTCGGGATTCTGCTCCGACCCGGACAGGATGAACTCCTTGCCGATGATCGTCTTGTTCAGCACGAACCACGAGTAGTCGTACCCGGTGCGCTTGATCATCGCCAGCGTCTCGAGCGTGTCGTAGCTGGGGATCGCGGGGCTGTCGAAACGGTTGCCCTCGGCGTCGAACCACATCGACGACGGCGCGCCGAGCACGCGGATGCCGTGATCGGGCCAGATCGGCGTGTGGTTCTTGAGTCCCTCGGTGTAGTGCCACATGCGGTCGCGGTTGACGATGCGCCCGCCCGCGGCCTCGGTGATGGCGAGCATCCGACCGTCGACGTGCGCGGGCACGCCCGTCACCATCGTCTTCGGCGGGGCGCCCAGGCGCGACGGCCAGTTGGCACGGATCAGCTCGTGGTTGGCGCCGATGCCGCCCGACGCCACGATCGTGATGGGCGCCCGGAGTTCGAAGTCGCCGATCTCCGTGCGGTTCGACTTCACGCCGCGCGGCGAGTTGGTCGGTGCGAGCTTCTTGCCGCGGACGCCGGTGACCCGTCCGCCGTCCGTCATCACCTCGTCGACGCGGTGACGGAACCGGAACGACACCCGCCTGCGGCGTTCGTCCTCGAGGACGGCGTTGCGGAACGGTTCGACGACGCCGGGCCCGGTGCCGAGCGTCATGTGGAAACGCGGCACGGAATTGCCGTGTCTGCTCGCCGAGGTTCCGCCGCGCTCGGCCCACCCGACGATCGGCACCCAGCGGACGCCCTTGCGTTCGAGCCAGCTGCGCTTCTCGCCCGCCGCGAACCGCAGGTAGGCCTCCGCCCACTGCCGCGCCCAGTAGTCCTCGCCGAGACGATCGTGAGGATCACGATCGAATCCGGCCGAGCCGAACCAGTCGGCGCGGGCGAGTTCGTACGAGTCGTGGATCTGGCACTGACGCTGCTCGGGCGAGTCGACGAAGAACAGTCCGCCGAGCGACCAGTGCGCCTGACCACCGAGATTGGCGCGCGACTCCTGGTCGACGACGATCACCGACTTGCCCGCGGACGCGAGTTCGGTGGCCGCGACGAGGCCCGACAGGCCGTGTCCGACCACGATCACGTCGGCGTCCTGCCGCGGCGCCGCGCCCGCCTGTCCGGCGAGGGATGCGGCCATCAGTCCGGCCGCGGCGACACCGCCGCCGACCAGGACGCTCCGGCGGTTGATCGTCTGCTCGTCCAGGCCCATGAGGCGCGTTCCCCGATCGGTGTGAGACGACGCGAACGTCGTCCTGCGGTGTGATGTCGACGACACCATAGCCGACAATGGATCGATTGATCCACTCGGAAGGCGCCGGAGACGCGAATCGGGCCGATCAGACCGAGAAGACGATCTCGTCCAGATCGGTGACGGGCAGCCCGCACACCTCGCCGCGGCAGACGTACGCGGCGTCGCGCAGGCGTCCGCCGGTCGCCACCGGCCGACGTCCGACCAGGAGCGGCGCGCTCCCTTCGCCTCCCGCGACGACGACCACGCCGCCGGGAGCGGCGCGCCTGATCCGCGCGGCGAACGAACCGTCGCTGTCCGGGGCCTCGGCGACGGCGACCTGCACCGGTCCGGCGACGTACGAATGCGCCACAGCCAGCCAGTGACCCGCGGACCGCGCGGCACGAGCGAGGACGATCCCGGCCCTGGACAGGGTCGCGTCGGCGAGTTCGGCGTATCTCGGCGCGCGATCGGCGTCGGCGAGCACCGATGCGAGCAGCAGCGCCTCGGCCGTCAAGGACGCGCCGGCCGGAGTCGCGCCGTCCACCGGGTCGCGCGGACGTACGAGCAGTCCCGTCGGATGAGCGTCGAACCAGGCGCCCGGCTCATCGGGCACCGCGAACACCTCGATCGCACGGTCGAGGACCGCGAGCCCGTCGCCGCGCCACCGCTCGTCCCCCGTCGCGGCGTACAGGGTCAGAACCGCGGTGACCAGCGCCGCCGAGTCCTCGAGTGCGCCGAGCGGCGCACCGACCCGGCCGTCGAGCGACGAGCGGCGCACGTCACCGTCGACGATGTGCGTGTCGACGAGCCCGGACGCGCACTCCGCCGCCCGCGCCACCCATTCGGGACGACCGAGTCCAACACCGGCCTCGACGAGCGCCGTCACCGCGAACGCGTTCCACGCGGTGACGACCTTGTCGTCACGGTCCGGCTGGGGACGCTCGGCGCGCACCGCCGACAGTCGTGCCCGGACGGACTCGTACCGCTCGGTGTCGTCGGGGTCGCGCGGCAGCTGCAGAGTGGACGTACCGTTCTCGAAAGTGCCGCCGGCCGTGACCGTGAACAGTTCGGCGGCCCACTCCGCGTCGTCACCGAGGACCTCAGCGAGCTCGGCGGGCGTCCAGACGTAGGTGAGGCCTTCGACGCCTTCGGTGTCCGCGTCCAACGACGACGCGTACCCCGAGCCGGTCCACAGCGCGCCGTCGAGGAAGGCCACCGTCTCGGCGGTGATCCGGGCCACGAGGGCGTCGCCGCGTCGGGCCTGGTGGGCGTAGGCGCGCAGGAGCAGGGCGTTGTCGTACAGCATCTTCTCGAAGTGCGGGACCACCCACGCCGCGTCGACGGCGTACCGGGCGAACCCGCCCGCGAGCTGGTCGTAGATGCCGCCGCGCGCCATCGCCTCCAGGGTGCGCGACGCGGCGGCCAAGGCCGTGTCGTCACCGGTGTGCTCCGCGGCCCGGAGGAGACCCTCGATCATCGCCGACGGCGGGAACTTCGGGGCTCCGCCGAAACCCGACGACACCGGGTCCTCGTCCGCGACGATCTGTGTGACGGCGTCGGCGAGCAGTTGACGGTCCAGCCGGGGCCCGTCGGGCAGGCCCGACGCCGTCGACCGGAGGTGCTCGGTGATCTTGGAGCCCGCGAGATCCACCTCGTCGCGGCGCTCGGTCCACGTCCGGCTGATCGCGTCGAGGACATCGCCGAATCCCGGTTGACCGTTGCGCGGCCGCGGCGGGAAATACGTTCCGCAGTAGAAGGGATCGCCGTCCGGAATGAGGAAGCACGTCATCGGCCAACCGCCCTGACCGGTCATCGCGACCGTCGCGGCCATGTACACCGAGTCGATGTCGGGACGTTCTTCCCGGTCCACCTTGATGCAGACGAATCCGTCGTTCATCTGTGCCGCCAGGTCGGCGTCCTCGAACGTCTCGTGCGCCATCACATGGCACCAGTGACAGGCCGCGTACCCGATGCTCAGCAGGACCGGGACATCCCGTTCGCGGGCCTGCGCGAACGCGTCGTCACCCCACTCCTGCCAGTGCACCGGATTCTGGGCGTGCTGCCGCAGGTACGGGGAACTGCTCTCTCCGAGACGGTTCGTCATGCCTCTACCGTGCCACGCGCGGGACCGACCGTTGCTACGAGTCGTCCTTCGGCGGGACCGGGCTCTCGGCGGGTTCGCCGTCGTCGGAGACGACCGTGTCGGTGCCCTCGTCGAACTGCTGATCGGCCTCGGGATGCTCGGTGTCGAAGCTCTCCGGCAGTTTGCGGAGCTGCCGGTTCATCGACCGGATCAGCAGGAATGTCGCGACGAGCAGGAGGACGATGATCAGCAGGCCCAACGGCGACGCCTTGCCGAACTCCGGACCGCGCGGCTCCTGATCGGCCGCCAGCACCACAGCGGTGCTCGCCCACGCCGTGATGCTCATGCCTGCTCGATTCCGGCGAAGAGATCCGTCTCCGGGATGGCCGTCTTCACGCGCGTCTGAGCGAGCTCGAACTCCTCCGTCGGCCAGAGTCGCTGCTGCCACTCCAGCGGCACCGCGAAGAAGAACCCGTTCGGGTCGACCTGGGTCGCGTGAGCGCGGAGCGCGTCGTCACGCTGCGGGAAGTAGTCGCCGCAGGTGACCTGCGTGGTGACGCGGGCCATCATGTCGCCCTGATCGGTCTTCCACTTGCTGAGCCACTCCTCGAACGGATTGTCCTGCCCGTTCTTGCCGAACTCGTCGGCGAACCGCAGGATCCGCGCCCGGATGAAGCCGTGCGTGTAGTACAGCTTCAGCGGCGTCCACGGTTCGCCTGCCTCGGGATACGCGGCGGGATCGCCCGCCGCGTCGAACGCCTCGACCGAGATCTCGTGGCACTTGATGTGGTCGGGATGCGGATAGCCGCCGTTCTCGTCGTACGTGATGATCACGTGCGGACGGAACTCGCGGATCACCTCGACGAGCCTGCCGGTCGACTCCTCGTTCGGCACCAGCGCGAAGCAGCCCTCGGGCAGCGGGGGCAGCGGATCGCCCTCGGGCAGACCCGAGTCCTCGAAACCGAGCCAGTGATGCTGCACACCGAGGACCTTCGCCGCGGCCGCCATCTCCTCCCGGCGCACCTCGGGCAGGTTCTCCAACACCCCGGGCCGGTCCATCGCCGGGTTCAGCACATCGCCGCGCTCACCGCCGGTGAGCGTCACCACCATCACGTCGTGACCGGCCGCGACGTACTTGGCCAGCGTCGCGGCCGCCTTGCTCGACTCGTCGTCGGGATGGGCGTGCACGGCCATCAGACGCAGACCGTTCGCGTGTTCGCTCACGCTTCCTCACCTTCGCTCGCTGTTCCTACTCATGGTAGGTATTGACACGTGAGCAGTTCAGACGGGGGCGGTGTGGAGCCCGACGGATCCGACGAGAAGCCCGCGATCCCCCGCAGCGGCCCACGTGCGACATACCCGACGGAACAGACCGCGTCCAACCGGAAACGGTGGTTCTACGTGCTGTCTGCGCTCGTCGTCGTCGCCGGGCTCGGTCTCGCGTATGCGGGATACAAGCAGTTCGCCGATCCGGACGTCTCCGGTGAGGCCACCGCGTTCGAGATCCTCTCCTCAGACAACGTCGCCGTCCAGTACACGGTCAACCGCAGCGACCCGGGCCAGGCCGTCGCCTGCGTCGTCCGGGCCCGCGCGCAGGACGGCTCCGAGGTGGGACGACGCGAAGTCCTCATCCCCGCGGGCACGCAGACGCAGGTCGGGGCCCGCACGGAGGTCATGACGTCGTCGCCGGCCGTCATCGGCGAGGTCTTCGGCTGCACGGCCGACGTCCCGCCGTACCTGAAGCCGGCCGCGTGAGCACCGTGAACAAGGCGGTCTTCGCCAGACTGTCGAGTCCGTACTTCCCGTTCCTGACGGCGCTCTTCGTCGGGATCATGTTGATCAGCAACATCGCCGCCACCAAGGCCGTCGTGCTGTTCGACGACTGGCTGCACTTCGACCTCGGTCCCCTGCACGTGAACGGGCTCGTCACCGACGGCGCGTTCTTCCTCTTCCCGATGAGCTACGTGATCGGCGACGTCATCAGCGAGGTGTACGGCTTCCGCGCGATGCGACGGACGATCGCGGCGGGCTTCGCGGTGATCCTCCTCGCGTCGGCCTGTTTCTGGATCGCGATCAAGCTGCCCGCCGCCGGCTTCTACGACAATCAGGCCGGCTTCGAAGGCGTGCTCGGATCGGTGCCGCAGATCGTCGCCGCGGGCCTGGCCGGATATGTCGTAGGCGAACTCCTGAACTCGCTCGTCCTCGTCAAGATGAAGGAACGCGCGGGCGAACGTCGCCTGTGGGCGCGTCTCATCGGATCGACGGTCGTCGGCGAGTTCTTCGACACACTCGTCTTCTGCTCCATTGCGGCCACCGCGATCGGAATCTCCACCTGGTCGGACTTCATCAACTACGTCGTCATCGGATTCGTCTGGAAGACCCTGGTCGAGGTGGTCGTCATGCCGGTGACGTACGCCGTCGTCGGATACCTGAAGCGCGCCGAACCGTCATACCGGGAAGGGCTCGCACGTCAACAAGACGACGCGTCGCGTGTGCCATAAAACACACGAATGATAGGATGATTGGCGCACGGCCTCGCAAGGGGTCGTGTTGCTGCATTTAGCGCAGTCCAATCGCGGACAGCAAAGGAGATCACAATGACTGATACCCGCGTTACGTGGTTGACGCAGGAGTCGTTCGACCGACTGAACGGCGAGCTGGATTCGCTCATCGCGAATCGTCCGGTCATTGCCGCCGAGATCAACGAGCGTCGTGAAGAAGGCGACCTCAAGGAGAACGGCGGTTACCATGCGGCCCGCGAGGAGCAGGGTCAGCAGGAGGCGCGTATCCGCCAGCTGCAGGACCTGCTGAACAACGCGAAGGTCGGCGAGGCCCCCACTCAGTCGGGTGTGGCACTCCCCGGTTCGGTTGTGACCGTCTACTACGACGGCGACGAGTCGGACAAGGAGACCTTCCTCATCGCGACGCGCGAAGAGGGTTCGGGCGAGATCGAGATCTACTCGCCGAGCTCACCGCTCGGCGCCGCGATCCTCGACGCCACCGTCGGCGAGTCGCGCGAGTACACGGTGCCCAGCGGTGCGAAGATCACCGTCACACTGGTCAGCGCGGAGCCGTACCACTCCTGATCGAGTGCCCTCAGCGGCATCGGACGCCTCGGCGACCGGTGCCGCTGAGTCGTTTCAGCGGTCGGTGCGGAGGAATTCGAGGTCGTCGCGCAGCCGGGTCTCGATGATCGACAACGCCTCGGACGACATCTGCTCCGACGAACGTCCACGCACCTGCGACTCGAGGTCGGGCAGCAGATAGGACGGCGGCACGTCGAGTGCGCGGGCGAGCCGGTACACGGTCGACATCTGCGGATCGGAGACGAACGGGTCCCGATTGCTGGTTCCCCGCTCGAGGTTGGAGATCTGATTGCGGTGCAGGCCGCTGCGTTCGGCGAGCTGCTCCTGCGAGTAGCCGCGCTCCTTCCGGATCACCACGAGGCGATGCCCGAACGAGTACGCGTAGGTGCCCCATTCGAGGGATCCCCACCGCGCCGCATTCACCCGATCAACCCTGGTGGACGCACAACGAATTGTCTGCCCACCGAGTTGTGCAGTGCTCGACGGTCGGGGCACTAGACTTCGCGAATGGCCTTCGACCTCGCACCTTTCGACGAATCCTTCTTCGACTCCGCTCCCATGACATACGTGATCGACGTGACACTGCCGGTCGCGCCGGAGACCGCCTGGGCGGAGTTCACCCGCCAGAACACCCTCGACTGGTGCCGCGCCCTGCGGTCGGTCACCTACACGTCGCCGGAGCCCCACCACGTCGGCACCACGCGGTCCGTCGCTCTCTCACCGGGCTGGGTGAGGATGGACGAGGTCTTCTTCCTCTGGGACGAGGACGCTGAGTCGTCGACGTATCGGCACGCGTTCCACGGCGTCCGGGCCAACATTCCCGGTCTGAAGAAGTTCGGCGAGTACACCGAGGTGTCCCCCGCCGCTCACGGCGCGCGGCTGGTCTGGAAGTTCGCCATGGAACTCGCGGGCGCAGGTCTCCCGCCCTTCCTCTCCGGCCCCATCGCGTCCGGCGCGTTCGGTACCGTCCGAACGGACACGGTGAAGCACTTCGCGACCTTCTGATTCGACTTCGGCGCTCGAACCGGGCTCTGGTCCCGGTTCGAGTGCCGAAGTCCGCGTAGGTGGAACCGTTCATGTCTTTCGCGCGTCTAACTGAATATGGGGGCCACACCATCGACTGCCGTTCGTACCGCACAGTTCCTCGCCGACCACGACGGTGTCATCACCACCGCTCAGGCACGAGAACTCGGACTCACCGACGACCAAATCCGATACAAGACGTCGGAAGGTCTGTGGATTCCACACGCGAGATCGGTGTTCCTTTCCGCCGAACACCACATGACCCCGATCGGAAGCTTGCGAGTGGCGACTGCCGCACACCACGGCGTGGTCGATCGCACGTCGGCCGCATGGTTGCACGGCCTGACGCGCGACGTGTCGAGCCCGGTAACTCTGTCGGTGCCCCGCTCAGGCCACGGCAGCGCGTACTGCGCCGTCGAGACGACGGTGCGCCGACGATCGTTTCCGGCTGAGGACCTGACCCGAGTGCGCGGTGTGCCGACCACGGGCCTCGCGCTGACAGTTCTCGCCGCCTCTTCAGCGATGAAGGACGGCATCGCCATGATGGACCGGGCTCTGCAGAAGAAGGTCGTGACACTCGGCGAATTGCGGGCCGCTCTGAACCGGAACTCCGGCGCGTACGGAATGGCGCAGGCACGCGAGATCCTCACCTCGGCGGAAGACCTGTCCGAGTCGGAGCTGGAACGGAAGTTCGTCCGATTCCTGCAGCGGCGCCGCATCAGCGGCTGGAAGCAGCAGGAGTGGGTCGGCGATCGTCGGATGGACTTCGTGTGGCCGGCCGAACAGGTCGCCGTGTCCCTGCACGGCTGGGCCTTCCACCGAAGCCACGACCGCTGGGAACGAGACCAGGAGACGACCAACATGCTCATCGGGCTGCGGTGGCTCCCGCTCATCTTCACCTGGAAACGCCTCACCTACTCGCCCGACGACGTCTTCCGCGAACTCACCACCGCGATTGACCAACGGCAAATCGCGGCCTGAAACCACTTCGGCACTCGGACCGGGAGCAGAGCCCGGTTCGAGTGCCGAAGTTGAGACAGAACTGTCAGGCGAGGGCCTGGTCGACGTCGGCGAGAAGATCCTCGACGTCTTCGATGCCGACGGAGAGGCGGACGAGGTTGTCCGGAACCTCCAGAAGCGACCCCGCGGTGGAGGCGTGGGTCATCGCACCGGGATGCTCGATCAGCGATTCGATGCCGCCGAGCGATTCGGCGAGGGTGAACACCTTGGTCCGCGCGCAGAACTCCTGCGCCGCGTCCTGCCCGCCCTTGACCAGGACGGAGATCATCCCGCCGAACCGCGACATCTGCTTGGCCGCGGCGTCGTGGCCCGGATGATCGGCGAGACCCGGGTAGAGGACCTTCTCGATCTTGTCGTGACCCTGGAAGAAGTCGACGATCTTCTCGGCGTTGTCGCAGTGGCGGTCCATGCGCACGGCGAGCGTCTTGATGCCGCGCATGGTCAGGTAGGCGTCGAACGGGCCGGGGACGCCGCCCGCGCCGTTCTGCAGGAAGGCGATGTCGGCGTCGAGTTGCTCGTCGTCGGTGACGATCGCTCCGCCGACCACGTCGGAGTGCCCGCCGAGGTACTTGGTGGTCGAATGCAGGACGACGTCAGCGCCGAGCGTCAGCGGCTGCTGCAGGTACGGCGTCGCGAAGGTGTTGTCGACGACGAGCTTGGTGCCCGCCGCGTGCGCGACGTCGGCCAGGGCCGCGATGTCGCCTACGTTGAGGAGCGGGTTGGTCGGCGTCTCGATCCACACGAGCTTGGTGTTCGGCGTGATCGCCGCGGCGACGGCATCGGCGTCGACGACGGGCGCCACCGAGTAGGTGATCCCCCACTGGCTGAACACCTTGTCGATCAGGCGGAACGTGCCGCCGTACGCGTCATTGGGGATCACGAGGTGATCGCCGGGGCGCAGCGATGCGCGCAGCAGCGCGTCGGTCGCGGCCATGCCGGACGAGAACCCGCGGCCGTACGTTCCCGCCTCGATGGCCGCCATGTTGGCCTCGAGGACGCGGCGTGTCGGGTTGCCGGTGCGCGCGTACTCGAAGCCGTCGCGCATGCCGCCGACACCGTCCTGCGCGAAGGTCGACGACGCGTAGATCGGAACGTTGACGGCGCCGGTCTGCGGGTCCGGATCCCAGCCCGCGTGGATGGCCTTGGTGGAGAATCCCTGGTCGGTCATGTTCTCAGTCCTCCTGAACAGCGGCGATCGGGTGGGTGCTCGCGAATGCGAGGAGATCGTGGCGGGTGATGACGCCGACGGGCTTGCCCTCTTCGACGACCATCAGCGCGTCGGACTCGCCGAGCGCCTTCATGGCGGCCGACACGGGCTCGCCGGAGCCGATGAGCGGGAACGCCTCGCCCATGTGCGCCGACACCGGGTCGGCCAGGTTGGCGCGGCCCTCGAACACGGCCGACAGCAGGTCCCGTTCGGTGACGGCACCGTTGATCTCACCGGCCATGATGGGCGGCTCGGCTCCGACGACGGGCATCTGCGACACTCCGTACTCCCGGAGGATCTCGATCGCGTCGCGCAGCGTCTCCTGTGGGTGCGTGTGGACGAGGTCGGGCAGGGCGCCCGACTTTCCGCGCAGCACATCGCCGACGTTCGACTGCGGGACGTCGCCGCCGCTGAGCGGAGTGCGGAGGAAGCCGTAGCTGCTCATCCAGTCGTCGTTGAAGATCTTGGACAGGTAGCCGCGTCCACCGTCGGGCAGCAGTGCGACGACGACGGCGTCCGGGCCCTCACGCTCGGCCACTTCGAGGGCGGCGACGATCACCATGCCGCACGATCCGCCGACGAGGAGGCCTTCCTCGCGGGCGAGGCGGCGGGTCATCTCGAACGAGTCGGAGTCGGAGACGGCGATGATCTCGTCGGGGACGGTCGGGTCGTACGCGGCGGGCCAGAAGTCCTCGCCGACGCCTTCGACGAGGTACGGGCGGCCCGATCCGCCGGAGTACACCGACCCCTCGGGGTCGACTCCGACGACCTTGACGCCACCGTCGGACACCTCCTTGAGGTAGCGGCCGGTGCCGGTGATGGTGCCGCCGGTCCCGACGCCCGCGACGAAGTGCGTCACGGTGCCGTCGGTGTCGCGCCAGATCTCCGGACCGGTGGTCTCGTAGTGGCTCTGCGGACCGGCCGGGTTGGCGTACTGGTTCGGCTTCCAGGCCCCCGGGATCTCACGCGTGAGGCGATCGGAGACGTTGTAGTAGCTGTCCGGGTGCTCCGGCGGGACGGCGGTCGGGCACACGACGACCTCGGCTCCGTACGCGCGCAGCACGTTCCGCTTGTCCTCGGCCACCTTGTCGGGGCACACGAAGACGCACTTGTACCCGCGCTGCTGGGCGACGAGCGCCAGGCCAACGCCGGTGTTGCCGGACGTCGGTTCGACGATGGTGCCGCCGGGCTTCAGCTCGCCCGACTTCTCGGCGGCGTCGATCATCCGGGTGGCGATGCGGTCCTTGGAGCTGCCGCCGGGGTTCAGGTATTCGATCTTCGCGGCGACGAGGCCCGATCCCGGCTTGACGACCGAGTTGAGCTTGACGAGCGGAGTGTTTCCGACCAGGTCCACGACATGATTGGCGATGCGCATGCGTCCATGGTCCCACCTCGCGTGCGATTCCACCGGACCGGGCCGCTACATGCACCTAAGTCTTCAGAATGAGAACACGTTCACGTATCCTGACGCGCATGGCAGAAGCAGTGATTGTGGCCCATGCACGTTCGCCGATCGGGCGCGCCGGCAAGGGATCCCTCAAGGACGTACGACCCGACGAACTCTCGCGGCAGATGATCGCCGCAGCGCTGGCGAAGGTGCCCGCGCTCGACACCGCACTGATCGAGGACATCCACCTCGGCATCGGCCAGCCCGGCGGCCAGGGCGGCTACAACATCGCCCGTTCGGTCGCCGTCCAGCTGGGCCTCGACCACGTTCCCGGCGTCACCGTGAACCGCTACTGCTCGTCGTCGCTGCAGACGACGCGCATGGCGCTGCACGCGATCAAGGCCGGCGAGGGCGACGTCTTCATCTCGGCCGGTGTCGAGAGCGTCTCCAGCTTCGGCGTCTCGGGTGGCGCGGATGGCGCTCCGAACTCGAAGAACCCGCTCTTCGACGACGCGCAGGCCCGCACCGCTAAGACCGCCGAGGGCGGCCAGGGCGCATGGCACGATCCCCGCGAGGACGGCCTGATCCCCGACGTCTACATCGCGATGGGTCAGACGGCGGAGAACGTCGCGACGTACACCGGCATCTCGCGCGAGGATCAGGACCGCTGGGGCGTCCTGTCGCAGAACCGCGCCGAGGCCGCGATCAACAGCGGCTTCTTCGCCCGCGAGATCGACCCGGTGACGCTTCCCGACGGCAGCACAGTCTCGACCGACGACGGTCCGCGCGCGGGCACCACGTACGAGAAGATCTCGCAGCTGAATCCGGTGTTCCGCCCCGACGGCACCATCACCGCGGGCAACGCCTGCCCGCTGAACGACGGCGCGGCTGCTCTCGTCATCATGAGCGACACCAAGGCCAAGGAACTCGGCCTCACGCCGCTGGCCCGCATCGTGTCGACCGCGGCGACGGGCCTGTCGCCGGAGATCATGGGCCTCGGCCCGATCGAGGCGATCAAGAAGGCCCTTCGCGTGGCGAACATGGGCATCGGCGACATCGACCTGTTCGAGATCAACGAGGCCTTCGCGGTTCAGGTGCTGGGTTCGGCCAACGAGCTGGGCATCGACCACGACAAGCTGAACGTCTCGGGCGGCGCGATCGCGCTGGGCCACCCGTTCGGCATGACCGGCGCCCGCATCACCACGACGCTGCTCAACAACCTGCAGACGTCCGACAAGCAGTTCGGCATCGAGTCGATGTGCGTCGGCGGCGGCCAGGGCATGGCGATGGTCCTCGAGCGCCTGAGCTGATCGTCCCCGACCCGAAGGGCGGGTCTTCACGTCGTCGACGTGAAGACCCGCCCTTTTTCGTGTCGTCGCACGATCGTCTGGACGACGTCCGATCCGGGCAGAATGGCACGGACTTCGCGCAGGTGACCGCATAGGCACAGATCGACTCGTTACACATCGTGACGAAGTTCACAGCGTTCGGCACGTTTCGTTCGTGACGGACGGTTCCATCTACTTTCGACGCCACTTAACCAGCTTATCGGGCATAACGACCCGCTGGTCGGCTTCTTATGAGTCACACAGGTTACAAACGGCGAACGTTTCGCTGCTCGGGTGAGATTGAACTTAGTGTCACCTAAGTTCACACTGAACGTATCCCTCGTATGAGG
>NZ_BJOV01000004.1 GCF_009932475.1 Gordonia spumicola | reverse complement strand
TTCCATCGTGACGGCGAGACGTGATCCCCGTCGGGCAGGACACCGCGGGCGGCTACTTCCTCGGACCGACCCTCATCGAGGGTCTCGAACCCGGAAGCGACCTGGAGGCGGCAGAGCTCTTCGGCCCGGTCCTCGTGATCCATCGGGTGCCCGACCTCGCCGCCGCGATCGCGCTCTCGAACAACACCGACTTCGGGAACGCGGCGTCCATCTTCACCCGAACGGGCGCCGTGGCGGCCGAGTACGAGCGGAGGGTCCGCGCGGGCAACGTCGGCGTCAACACCTTCCCCGGCCCGGCGGCGTTCATCACGATGGGCGGCTACGGCACGTCCTCTACGGCGACTCCCATGTGTGCGGCGCCGCCCCGCTCGACTTCTTCACCGACCAGAAACTCGTCGTCACCCGCTGGTGACCCGCCGACAAGGACGATCCGCGGAAAATGAACACACCACTCCCCGCCGCTGTCGTCGCCGGAGCCGTCCGGTCGCCGATGGGGCGCGCCCGCGCCGACGGAGCGTTGGCCGGGCTGCATCCGGTGGAGCTGCTCGCCCAGGTCCTCACGGGCCTGATCGAGCGGACCGGGATCGACCCGGGACTCGTCGACGACGTGATCGTCGGCTGCGTCTCGCAGTCGTCGGAGCAGTCGAACACGGTGGGTCGGATGGCGTGGCTGGCGGCCGGGCTGCCCGAGCACGTCCCGTCGGTGACTGTGGAACGCAAAGTGCGGTTCCGGTCAGCAGGCGATCGCCTTCGCCGTGCAGGGAGTGATGTCCGGGCAGTACGACGTGGTGGTCGCCGCGGGCGTCGAGTCGATGTCGCGGGTGCCGATGGGATCGAACCGGCAAGGCGCGGACATCTTCGGGCCGTCCGTCGTCGACAGGTACGCCCCGGGCCTCGTCCCGCAGGGCGTGGCCGCCGAACTCATCGCCGACAAGTGGGGGCAGTCGCGGGCCGAGCTCGACGAGTTCGCCGCCCGCTCGCATCGGCTCGCCGACGAGACCGCCCGCACCGGCGGCTTCGACCGGGAGATCCTGCCGATCACCAGCGGTGACGGTACCGTCGTCGCGCGAGATGAGACGATCCGGCCGGGCACCGCACCCGCCAAGCTCGCGACACTCGCGACGGTGTTCCGCACCGACGAGTACGCAGAACGCTTCCCCGAGATCGACTGGAGGGTGACGGCAGGCAGTTCGTCGCAGCTCACCGACGGAGCGTCGGCCGTGCTGATCGCGAGCGCCGACGCCGCCCGCAGACTCGGACTGCCCGCACGTGCGACCGTGCGCGGCATGTCGGTCGTCGCCGACGATCCGCTGATGATGCTGACCGCGCCGATCCCGGCCACCCGCAAGGTGCTGGCTCGGACCGGACTGACGATCGACGACATCGATCACTACGAGGTGAACGAGGCGTTCGCGCCGGTCCCGCTGGCCTGGCGGGCCGACCTCGACGCCGACCCAGACAAGCTGAATCCGCGGGGCGGGGCGATCGCGCTCGGCCATCCGCTCGGCGCGACAGGGTGCCGACTCTTCACGACGATGCTGCACGCGTTGGAAGACACCGGCGGCACGTTCGGGCTGCAGACGGTCTGCGAAGCGGGCGGCCAGGCCAACGCCCTGATCCTCGAACGACTGTAGATCCTCGAACAACCCTGACCTCGAACGATTCGACGGCTGACCGGCCGCCGACCACAACCACTGAAGGAGAATCCCATGAGCGACACGATCCGCCTCGACGACGTGGAACGCGCGATCGCCGACATCGCGGCCGGGCGACCGGTGGTCGTGGTCGACGACGAGGACCGCGAGAACGAGGGTGACATCATCTTCGCCGCGGAGAAGGCGACGCCGGAGTTGATGGCCTTCACCATCCGCTACTCCAGCGGCGTCATCTGTGTCCCCATGCCGGGTGAACTGCTCGACCGTCTCGACATCGGTCTGATGACCCCGGAGAACCAGGACCCGATGCGTACCGCGTACACGGTGTCCGTCGATGCCGCTGTCGGCACCACGACGGGCATCTCGGCCGCCGACCGGGCGTGCACCGCGCGGATGCTGGCGAATCCGTCGGCGTCTCCGGGCGACTTCAACCGCCCCGGCCACGTGTTTCCGCTCCGTTACCGGGAGGGCGGCGTCCTCGTCCGCCGCGGCCACACCGAGGCAGGAGTCGACCTGGCGCGCGCCGCGGGCCTCACGCCGGTCGGTGTGCTCGTCGAGGTCGTCAACGACGACGGCACGATGAAGCGTGCGCCCCAGCTGCGCGAGTTCGCCGATGAACACGGGCTGTCGATGATCTCGATCGAGCAGTTGGTGCGGTACCGCAAGCGGACGGAGACTCTGGTCGAGCGACTGGCCGTGACCCGCATGCCGACGGCGGCGGGCGAGTTCACCGCATTCGCGTACCGGTCCGCACACGACGGCGTCGAGCACGTGGCGCTCGTCCGCGGCGACATCACCGGCGTCGAACCGGTGCTGACGCGTGTGCACTCGGAGTGCCTGACCGGAGACGTCTTCGGCTCACGTCGGTGCGACTGCGGCCCGCAGTTGGAGGAGTCGTTGCGGCGGATCGCTCGCGAGGGCCGCGGAGTGGTCGTCTATCTGCGCGGACACGAGGGTCGCGGCATCGGCCTCGGCGCCAAGCTCTCCGCGTACGGCCTGCAGGACAGCGGCCGCGACACCGTCGACGCGAACCTCGACCTCGGGCTGCCCGTCGTCAGCCGCGAGTACGGTGCCGCCGCGCACATCCTGCGGGACCTCGGTGTGGAGTCCGTGCTCCTGCTGACCAACAACCCGAGCAAGGTGGACGGTGTCGCCGCAGCGGGCCTGCCGGTGGCGAATCGGATTCCGCTGTACACCTACCCGAACGACGACAACATCACCTATCTCCGGACCAAACGCGACCGCATGGGCCATGAGCTTCCGCAGGTCGACGTCCTGGAAGAAGCCGTCCCCTCCTGGTTCGGCTGACCAGCACGCCCCACGACGAGAGCCCCGCCGGTTCGGCGGGGCTCTTCGTCTGTTCCTCGGGCGGCCGCCCCATCCGTTCCGCTATCGGGGCACTTCCCGTCCGTTTCTTGTGCGCTGCACATCCCGGGGTGAGGTGCGTACCCAGAGAACGTGCGGCGTCAGCTGGTGATCAGGGCCCACAATCCGTCCGGGCCGGCGCCGAGAGCGGCGTCGGCGACGACGCGATCCCACGACGAGACCGATCCGAACTCGCTTCGCCAGGCGAGGGCCGGGCGCGTGAACTCGTGGAGGCGGTGCTCGCGGGTGGTGCCGATCGCGCCGTGCACTTGATGTCCGGCTCGGACGGCGACAGAGGCCGCGTGCCCCACACACGAGCGGGCGACGGCGACCTTGAACGCGGTCGAGCCGCCCCACGATGAGGCGACGGCCTCGACGACGGCGCCTTCGGTGACGGTCCGAGCCAGGGCGGCTTCGGCGGCGATGTCGGAGACCGCATTCTGGACGGCCTGGAATCGGGACAGCGGACGGCCGAACTGCACGCGCGCAGTCGTGTGCTCCACCGACAGGCGCAGGATCGACTCCAGCGCACCGCTGACCTGGATGCCGCGGGCCAGGGCGCCGCGGAGGCGGAACAGGTCCGGAATCGCCGCGTCCACCGGGGTTCCGGCCAGCGTCGACGTGTCGACCACGATCCGGGCGCGCGGCTCGCCCGCCCGGTTGACGCCTGCCGTCACTCGGATGTTCGAACAGTCGACATCGCTCACCGTCCACCCATCGCCGGATCGGTGGACGACGACGATCTTGTCGGCCGAGTCGGCCCAGCCGACTCCGTGCGCCACGCCGTCGGCGTCGACGACGGCCGCGGTGCGCCGCGCGTCGTCGACGGGCAGGCCCGCGGTTTCGAGGAGCCATCCCGCGAGGAGGTCGTGCTCGACGTACGGCGTCGGCACCCCTGCCGCAGCGGCCGCTCGGAGGAGTTCGGCGGCCTCGGTCCATCCGGCCCCACTGCCGCCCGCGTCGTCCGACCCGGTGAGACGGGTCAGACCGAGTTCGGTGAGCGTCGCCCAGAGGTCGTCGTCCCAGGTGACGGTCCGCGGCGCTTCGGCGAGAGCGTCGCGGTGGGCGGTGAACACGTCGGCGAGCATGGCCTGGAGGTCCGAGTCGACCTCGGTGACGGCGGCCGGAGTGGTTGTCATCAGCGCATTCCCAGTCCCCGCGCGATCACACCGCGCAGAATCTCGTTGGTTCCGCCGCGGAGGGTGAACCCCGGGCGTTGGTCGGTGGCGACGGCGACGAGTTCGTCGAGGCTCCGGTCGCCGGTCTCGGATCCGACCATCAGGTCCACATGGTCGGCGACGTCGCCTTCGAGTGCGGTGCCGAGCACCTTCACGACGGCGGCGGGAACGTCGGCGGGCTCGTGACGGGCGAGTGCCCCGGCCACCGCGGTCGACATCTGGTGCAGTCCAGCGATGCGGGCCACGTCCCGGCCGAATGTGCTCGACGACGATTCGACGAGGTCGGGGGAGGCGGCGAGCTCGGTGAGCAGGGGCATCGTCGACAGGAATCGCTCGGGGCCGCTGCGCTCGAACGAGAGCTCCGATGTCACCTGGGTCCAGCCCTGGCCGATCTGCCCGAAGACCATCTCGTCGGGAACGAAGACGTCGTCGAGCACGACCTCGTTGAAGTGCCTGCCGCCGTTCATCGACTCGATCGGGTTCACCTGGACGCCGTCGGCGTGGAGGTCGACGATGAACTGGGAGAGCCCGGCGTGGCGGTGGGCGTCGTCGCGGGCCTCGGTGCGCGCCAGGCAGATGAAGTAGTGGGCGTGATGGGCCCCCGACGTCCAGACCTTCGCGCCGGTGATCCGCCAGCCGCCGTCCACGCGTACGCCTCGAGTGCGGACGCTTGCGAGGTCGCTGCCCGAGTCGGGTTCGCTCATGCCGATCCCGAAGAAGATCTCGCCCGCCGCGATGCCGGGCAGCAGGGATCGCTTCTGCATGTCGGTGCCGAACTTCAGCAGCGACGGTGCGATCTGCCGGTCGGCGATCCAATGTGCGGCGACGGGCGCGCCCGCGGCGAGGAGTTCTTCGGTGACGACGAATCGTTCGACGTGCCCGCGGTCATGCCCGCCGTAGTCGACGGGGATCGTCATGCCGAGCCACCCCCGCGCGGCGAGCCTGCGGCTGAAGTCCTCGTCCCATCCGGTGAGCCAGCAGTCGACGACGGGTTCGATGGCTCCCGACTCGAACTCGTCGGCCAGGAAGGCGCGGACCCGGGCGCGCAACTCGTCGTGCGCGTGCGGGTCCGAGGTGGTGGGCGGCACCAGTCTCGAGCTTCTCATCAGGGCTCCTTCTCCTGCATGTAGATACCAACCGGTATTGAAAGTCCGCCATTCTTGCGCACTTGCGGTGTCAGTGTGCCACAGTTACATACTACTTGGTACGTAAAAATGTGAGAGAGGAACTGAGATGCAACCCCTGTGGTTCGACGACGCCGAGGTCGGCATGTCGTTCGACACCGTCGGACGCACCGTGACCGAGGCCGACGTCGTCAACTTCGCCGGTGTGTCCGGCGACTTCCATGTCCTGCACACGGACGCGGAACTGATGGAGCGGAGCGACTTCGGGCAACGGATCGTCCATGGTGCGTTGATTCTGTCGATGGTCACCGGACTGCGTGGCCGTCTCGGGATATTCGACGAGACGCTGATCGCCTTCGCCGAGATCCGCACCTGGAAGTTCCGGCGGCCGGTGTTCATCGGCGACACCATCCGTGTGCGCAACACGGTCACCGAACTCATCGAGACGTCCACGCCCGACCGCGGCGTGATGGTGCAGCGCGTGGAGGTGCTCACGCAGCGCGGCGAGGTGGTGCAAGACGGCGAGATGGTCGCCCTGATGAGAAGGAGGGCCGACGCATGAGAGTGCGATGCGCGGACCCGGGACTGGCGACGGCGCTCGCCGCAGTGGTTCCGGATGAGGGGGCGGGCCTGGTGTTCGTCGCCGACGGACCGCTCGCGACGTGGGACGACACGGAGGCCGAGCTCGCGGAGGTCTTCCGGCTCACGCAGCCGGAGGTCGTGGAGAACGGCCCGATCCTGTACGTCGTGACCACCAGTGCACTGCTCGGGCGAGCCGCGCCGCTCGACTCCGCGGTGGCCGACGGTCTGCTCGCCGGGGCGCGGGCGCTCGCGTTCGAGCGAGCGCGGTTCGACGGCTACGCATCGGTGATCGCCGTGGGCGACGGCGTCGACGACGCGCGGGTCGCCGAGGCTGCGAAGAATCTGTTGACCACTCGGGCGTCGAACGGTCAGCCGTTCATGCTCGGCTCGGAGCACTTGGGAGCGGCACTGCCATGACACTCGCCATCGTCACGGGCGCGGCCCGTGGAATCGGATTCGAGATCGCCGATCGGCTCGCGCGGGCGGGTCATCGGTCGGTCCTGGTGGACCTCGATCCGGCCGTCGCGGAGGCGGCCGAACGCCTCGGCGGGATCGGGGTGGCCGCCGACATAGCGTCGGATCGGGGGCGGGCGAGCGTACTCGCGGCCCTCGACGACGCGGGGGAGCCGCCCGCCGTGCTCGTCAACAACGCGGGCGTCACGCGCGACTCGCTCATCGCGAAGATGACCGAGGACGGCTTCCGGTTCGTCACCCGGGTGAACCTGGGCGCGCAGTACGAGCTGATCTCGGCGCTCGCCGAGCGGATCGTCGACGGCGGCGCGATCGTCAACATCAGTTCCCGGGCGCAACTGGGCAACGTCGGCCAGTTCAACTACGCGGTGTCCAAGGGCGGCGTCGTCGGGCTCACGCGTGCGATGGCGTTGTCGTTGGCGCCGAGGCTGCGGGTGAACGCCGTCGCGCCGGGCTTCATCGCCACGGCGATGACAGACGCCATGCCCGAGCAGGTGCGGCAGCGGATCATCGACAAGGTTCCGCTCGGGCGCGCGGGTGACCCCGGAGACATCGCGGCGACCGTCGCGTGGCTCGCGGACGGCGCGGCATCGGCATACGTCACCGGTCAGGTCGTCTACTGCTGCGGCGGCCGATCCTTCGGTTGACCTCTTGCATATTGAATATATTCGGCTACGTTGGGGTGTATTGCGGATGCTGCGCGCTGGGTCACTCAACCTGGTTCGCGTGAGCCTTGACACATGCTCCAGCATCGAGTTAGATACCAACTAGTCGGTTTGTAAGTCCGCTCGGACAACCTCGAAACATCTGGAGTGAGAAATGAAACTGGACATCCTGCATGCCCTGACCAACCGGGAGGGTAAGGACTGGCACGACGTCCTCGACGTCACGCGGCGTCACGTGGTGCTCGCCGACGAACTCGGTTACGACCGAGTCTGGTTCGGCGAGCATCACTTCGACACCGACGGTACGGATGCCCTCCCGAATCCGCTCATGCTCGCGACCGATCTCGCGGCCCGCACGAAGAACATCCGATTCGGCATGGCGGCGGTCTCGCTGACACTGTGGCATCCGGTCCGCGTCGCCGAGGACATCGCCCTCGTCGACCACTTCAGCGGCGGACGTCTCGACGTGGCCTTCGGACGCGGCATCCTGCCGATCGAGGTGCTCAACCTCAACCCGGCCGCCAGCCGCTGGGACGGCAGCGACAACAGCTACGAGATCTTCGACGAGAACTACGAGATCGTCACGCGACTGTGGACCGAAGATCAGTTCTCTCACGAAGGCAAGCGCTACACGCTCCCCGTCCCCGGCGCCCGCTTCATCGCTGCGCCCGGTGCGAAGCCGCCGGTGGGCTGGGTGAACGAGGAGGGCAAGCTCGTGGCCTTCGGGATCACACCGAAGCCGTACCAGCAGCCCACCCCGCCGCTGTTCGCGGTCACCGAGTCCGTCGAGGGCTTCACTCGCGCCGCGCACCGAGGGACCACGCCGATCACCTGGTATCCGACCGGCGACGTCCTGCACAACCTGCTGAAGCTCTATCAGGACGAGCGGGAGAAGGCGGACGGCGTGCGCCCGACCTACGGCGACGGCGTCTCGGTCCTCCGTCTCGCCTTCGTCGCGGAGACCGATGAGGAGGCCCGCCGGGTGTGCGAGAAGGGAGTCACCGACTTCTTCACCTTCCTCTGCCGCGTCCGCGGCATCGGCGTCTTCCTCGACGCCCACGAGGATCCCGCCGACTTCGACCCCGAGACCATCGAGGACCCGTGGCAGTTCCTCATGGACCGCGACCACCTGTTCATCGGATCCGTCGAGTCGGTCAAGGAGCGCATGGTGCGCATGACCACGTCGCACGGCATCCAGAACTGGCTGTTGCAGATGGGCACCCCCGGCATCGATCACGACGCCGTCGACGGCTCGATGGAGCTCTTCGCCGAGCACATCGCTCCCGTTCTGCGTGCACTCGGCGACGACTGACATCCATCCCCACTCGAAGTAAGGACGAATTGACGATGACTCAGTACATCAACCCCGGTGACGGCCTGTACCCGACGTTCGGCATGAACCCCGGCGTCGCCACCCGCGACTTCGTGTTCGCCGGCGGCATGGCCCTCGACCTGACCACCCTCACCCGCAAGGCGGAGGCGGACACCATCGCCGACGAGACGCGGATCGCGCTCGAGGAGATCGAGGCGATCCTCGCCGAGGCGGGCTGCACCTTGAAGGACGTCGTCAAGAGCACCTGCTACCTGACCGACGACTCGTACCGCCAGGAGTTCTGGACCGCGTACAAGGAGAAGTTCGGTGAGGGTCCGTACCCCGCTCGCACCACCGTCGCCGTCGGCATCGCCGGCGACTGCCGCGTGGAGATCGACGTCATCGCGCGTCGACCGGCCGCCTGATCCGATGACCGCACCCGATCGCCCGTTCGCCGACTGGCACACCCATGTCTTCGAGCTGTGCCACTGCGGTCCGGTCTGGACCGACCGCGGTACCGAACTCGTCGGCAGGCCGGCCTTCGGCGAAGCCGACCTCGCCGAGCATGCTCGCGCGATGGAGGCCGCCGACGTCGACAAGTTCCTCGTGCTGGGACTGCAGATCGACGCCATGGGGATGGACGTGCCGAACGACTACGTCGGCGGCTACCTCCACGAGAACAGGGAACGGGCGATCGGTGTCGGGAGCGTCGACCCGACGCGGCCCGGCGCGGCCGACGAACTGCGTCGCGCGGTCGCCGAATGGGGACTGCACGGCGTCAAACTGTCACCGCCCTACCAGGGATTCCACCCGCACTCCGACGAGGCGTACGAGGTGTACCGCGCCGCCGCCGACCTGGGGATATTCCTGATGTTCCACCAGGCGAGCGTCTTCGCCCCCCGACGGCTGCCTCGAGCACGCCTACCCGAGCATGATCGACAAGGTGGCGCGCGAGTTCCGCGACACCAAGATCCTGCTCGCCCACTTCGGCAAGCCGTGGATGAACGAGACGGTCGAAGTGATGATGAAGAACCGCAACGTCTTCGCCGACATCTCGACCCTCACCGTCAAACCGTGGCAGCTCTACAACGGGCTCCGTCTCGCCGTCGAAGGCCACGTGACCGACAGGCTCGTGTTCGGCTCCGACTTCCCGTCGTTCGAACCGCGGCAGGCGGCGACCGACTTCCTCGGCATCGCCGATCTCGCGATGCCGCTCCCGATCGAGCGGGCCGTGCTCGAGGACATCCTCTACAACCGGCCGTTCGACCTCATCCTCCCCGACTGACTCCCTGGAGAGATCCATGACCACCATCGACGACCCCGCTGCCCTCGCCGCTGTCGGCGCGCGGAGCAGCCTGCGCAGGCGCGTGTTCATCGCCAGCGCGGTGGGCAGCGTCATCGAGTACTACGACTTCCTCATCTATGCGACGGCCGCGAGCCTCGTGTTTCCGAAGGTGTTCTTCCCGAACACCGACGGCGCGCTCGGGGTGATCGCCTCCTTCGGCACACTCGCGGTCGGCTACCTCGCCAGACCGCTCGGCGGCGTCCTCTTCGGCCACCTCGGCGACCGACTCGGTCGCAAGTCGATGCTGCTGTGGACACTCGGCCTGATGGGCGCGTCGACGCTGCTCATCGGTCTGCTGCCGAGCCACGCGCAGATAGGGCTCCTCGCTCCGGTCCTGCTCGTGGCGCTGCGGCTCCTGCAGGGCGTCGCGGTCGGCGGCGAGTGGGGCGGCGCCGCGCTGATGGCCGTCGAGCACGCCGACACGAAGCGGCGGGGCCTGCTCGGCAGCGCCACCCAGATCGGCATGTCGGCGGGACTGCTGCTGTCGTTCGCCGCCTTCGCCGCGCTCGGTGCGCTGGATCAGGACGACTTTCTGGCCTGGGGCTGGCGTCTGCCGTTCATCGCGACCGTCGTCATGGTGGCCCTCGGCGTGTACATCCGGATCGGCATCGAGGAGAGCCCGGTCGCCGAGGACGCGAAGCTCGCCGCGAACGCCGACCGTCGGATCCCGCTGGTCGCGGTGCTGCGCGACCGTCCGCGCCAGGTTCTGCTCGGCACCTTCCTCTACGTCGGCCCGTTCATGGCGTACACGGTGGCGACGACGATGCTCGTCGCCTATGCGAGCAAGGAGTACGGCATCGAGCGGCAGTCGCTGCTCAACGGAATGATGATCGGCACAGCGGGCATGCTGATCACGATTCCGGCGTTCGCGATGCTGTCCGACCGGATCGGGCGCAGGCCCGTCTACATCACCTCGGCGCTCCTCACCGCGGCGTGGGTGTTCGTACTGTTCCCGCTGGTCACCTCGGGCAGCTTCGCGCTGATCGTGCTCGCCTACTTCGTCAGCATGACGCTGCTGAACGCGTCGGCCAACAGTCCCGTTCCCGCGCTCCTTGCGGAGTTGTTCCCCACGTCTACCCGCTACACGGGAGTGTCGGTCTGCTATCAGATCGGCGGCATGATCGGCGGCGGTCTCGGCCCGCTGATCGCGACCACGTTCATCGTGCCCGGAGGCCCCGGCGTCGGTGCGGTGTCCGCGATGATCGCCGCGCTGTGCGTGATCTCCGCACTCTGTGCCCACCTCCTCGGCGACACCAGGCGCGTGGACCTCCGCGACGCCTGACCCGCCGACCATCCCTTCACACATCAGGAGAGTCTCATGATCGAGTACTACAACCCGGAATCCGTCGGCGACTTCACCGCCGCGGGGCTCTCGTCGGGCACCGGAACCGACGAACTCGTCTTCGCTCCCGGCCTCGCGATCGACGACACGACCATGAAACGACGTGCGTCGGCCGTGACGATCGCCGACGAGGTGGCCGCGTGCTTCGACAACATCGACGCGATCCTCGCCGAGGCGGGCCTGAGCCGCTCGGACATCGTCAAGACGACGTGCTTCCTCCAGGAGGAGGAGTACCGGATGGAGTTCGTCGGAGCCTACAAGTCGATGTTCGGCGACGGGCCGTACCCCGCGCGCAACACCTTCGTCCTCGGGATCGCATCCGACTGCCGCGTGCAGATCGAGACCATCGCCGTCCGCCCGGCGTCCCGGTGACCGCCTACACCACGCTCCGCCTGGAGCGACACGACGACGGAGTGCGGGTCCTGACGCTCGACGATCCGGACAAACGCAATGCGATCGGGCCGGAGATGCGCGACGAGCTGATCGCGCTGGCCGACGAGGTGCGCGGCGACCCCGAAGCCAGAGCGCTCGTCGTGACGGGTGCGGGCACGGCGTTCTGCGCCGGTGCCGACCTCAATGCGATCTTCCATGAGGGCCAGGGGCCTGCCGAGACGCGCGAGAGCGAACTCTCGTACTACCGGAGCTTCCTCTGGGTTCGGGACCTGCCGTTCCCGACGATCGCAGCCGTCGACGGTCACGCGATCGGTGCGGGAGCCAATCTCGCGCTGGTGTGCGACATCGTGGTCGCGGGTCCCGGAGCCAAGTTCGGGATCACGTTCTCCCGCATCGGACTCCATCCGGGCGGCGGGTGCACGCATTTCCTCACCCAGCGCATCGGCGCGGGGCGGGCGATGCGGTTGGTCCTGCGCGGCGACACCGTCGTCGGGCAGGACGCGCACGCTCACGGTCTGGCAGACGTCTACGCCGAGGATCCGCTCGCGGAGGCTCTCGACACCGCGCACCTCGTGGCCCGGCTCCACCCGGGCCTCGCCGCAGACGTCAAGCGCACGGTCCGTCTCTCGGACGAGAGCGGTTTCGACGCGGTCCTCGGCTACGAGTCGTGGGCTCAGGCGTCGAGTTCTTTCCACGACGGCGTTCGCGACTCGATTCGAGCCGCTGGACGTTCCACATCGCGCCCCCGGGTCGCCGACTCGGTTTCATCAGGAGCAGGGAAATGATCGATCAGGACGTTTTCAAGGACATCATGGCCGCGGCGCCCGGACCGACGACGATCGTCACGTCGACCGGGACCGACGGCAGACATCAGGGGTTGACCATGACTGCGGTCTGCTCGGCATCGCTGGAGCCGCCACTGCTGCTGGTCTGCCTCGATCACGGATCCAACACGTTGCGTGCGGTCCGCGAATCGGGGTCGTTCACCGTCAACTACGTCGCGCGCGGCAATGAGGACGTCGCCATGCGGTTCGCCAAGAAGGCCGACGACAAGTTCGACGGGCTGAAGGTGGCGGTCGCGGAGGACGGGATCGGCGGCCCGGTTCTCGTCGACACCGCGGCGGCGCACGCGATGTGTCGTGTGGAGCAGCTGATCGAGGCCGGTGACCACACGGTTGTGGTCGGTGCGGTGGTCGACGGCGGGGCGAGCGATCAGACGCACGTACTGGCCTACGCGCGGAGGAAGTTCTTCACTCATGATCTGATCGCCTGACCGGTCTGCTAACGTACCGGTTGGTATGTCCGGGTGGGAGAGGTGGTTCTGATGGAGGCTCGTGAAGGGGTTCGCACCAAGCGGACGCGCGATCCGGAGGGTGCTCGAGCCCAACTGCTCGCGAGTGGGGTTCGACTGTTCGAACGTCGCGGGTACGCGGCCACGTCGGTGCAGGCGATCGTCGAAGACGCCGGGCTCACGAAGGGCGCCTTCTATCACCATTTCGGCAGCAAGGAGGACCTGCTCAAGCGGGTCCACGACGAGTTCATCAACTATCAGGTCGGCCGTGCGAGGGCGGTCGTCAACGTTCCCGACGCGACGCCCGTCGAGAAGCTGCGAGGGCTGATCGTCGAGGCGTTGCTGGAGCCGATGTCGATGTACAAGTCCGAGATCACGGTCTTCATGCAGGAGCGGCGGTTTCTCGAAGGCGAGCTCTTCACGGAGATCCAGCGCAAGCGCGACGAGTTCGAGGGCTTCTTCGTCGATGTGATCGAGCAGGGCATGGAGCTGGGTGTGTTCCGTCGGGAGGGCAGCCCTCGGCTCGTGGCGTTCGGCGTGATCGGCATGGGTGCGTGGACGCACGTCTGGCTCGACCTCGACGGTCCGATGACGCCGCGGCAGATCGGTGAGATCTATGCGAACACGATTCTCGGCGGACTGGTGGTCGACTGAGTGCTTGTCGTCATAAGATGCGAGCATGAGTGAACTTACGGAGCGGGACGCGGTCGCGGACTTCCATCGTCGCGCGGCGTCGCAGGAGCCCAGCGACCCGGCGGAGCTCGACGCGATCTGGGCGGCGTTGCCGACGGTCGCGATCGACGAGATCCTCGGCGACTACCGCGGCGGCGAGCTCCCGTCGGGGCATGCGCTCGACGGCAGCCTGGCGACGGTCGGTTGGCACGGGAAGTGGCTGCGCGGACGGTACGACGTCGCACCGATGGTGTGCCGGAACGCGGACGGTGAACTGTACTCGAATCTGGAGATCGGCAAGGGTGCCGCCAGCCTCTGGAACGTGGAGTTCCGCGGTGAGGTGACGGCGACGATGGTGTACGACGGTCAGCCGGTCTTCGACCACTTCAAGCGGGTCGACGAGAACACGCTGATGGGGATCATGAACGGCAGCACCTCACTGGTGCGCGACCGGCACTTCTACTTCTTCCTCGTCCGCGAGTGACGCGTCGCGGCGTTCGATGCCGCGGACGGTCGCCGAGCAGCCTGCGACGGCGAGGGCGATGAGCGCGAAGCCCAGGCCGAAGGTGCCCCAGTCGAAGGGGCCTGCGTCGGCCTGGCCGTCCTGCTTGCGCGCCGAGCCGGCGAGGAACGGGACGATCACCAGCACCGCGAACGCCGCGACCGACTCGGCGATCACGATGCGCGGGAAGTGGTGCAGGGCGAGCCGGGTGAAGGTCCGGTCGTCGCCTGCCGCTCGCGCGCGCCGGATCCGCGGGATCAGGACGAGCGCGTTGTAGGCTCCTGCTCCCACCATGAGGGCGACCAGGATCAGCTTGATCAGCAGGAATCGGCCGTACGACGTGGTGACGAACTGGCCGAACGAGCCGAGGTGCACCCAGGTGAGCCAGATGCCCGACACGGCGATCGCGATGACCGCGCCCATCGCCCAGATGCTGAACCGCGACCACATCTGCTCCCATGCGCCTGCCTCATCGGTGGCCGCGTCGGCATCGAGACGACGACGTGCAGCGATGACACCCGCGGCGGCGAGGACGACAAGGCCGCCCACCCAGATGTCGGTGGCCAGGATGTGCGTCAGCTTGAGTTCGCGGTCGGCGACGGTGTCCAGGTCGGCCGTCGTGAGCGTGAGGGTGAGGCTCGGCATCGCCGCGGCGAGGATCGCCGTCCAGAACCCGGCGACGGCGACGCGCTGTCCGCGACGGATGTTCCAGACGATCGCGGCGAGCACGATGAACGTCACGAACTGGAGGGTGCCCATGACGCCTGCCGCGATCCACGTGCCCTCGGCCTTCGGCAGTGAGAGGTAGTCGCCCGCGTGGGTGAACGTCGCGGCCTGCAGCCAGGAGGCGTCGACGTCCGACTTGGCGACCCGCGCGACGTACTGGAAGTATCCACCGAGTGCTGTGAGGACGGCGACTGGGCGGGCGAGCGCGAGGAGTGCCGCCTCGGTCCGACCGTCGCGAGCTCGTCCGGGCAGCAGGTAGGCGAGGGTCATGGACAAGCCGGTCGCGAACGACAATGCAGCGAAGTAGCCGATCGTGGTCATGATCTGCCAGGCGGGTTTGGCCGAGGGCGCCGATCCAGCGGCAAGCAAGGTTAGGCTATCCATAAGAATACGAACCTTAAGGGTTCCTTAGGAAAATGCGCAAGGGTCAGAGCCGGCGGGGCTGGTGAGAGGCGGTGCGCCACAATGGCGCCATGACTTCGAGCATCGGCCGCGCACGGCAGAACGAGATCTACCGGGCAGGCATCCACGGGCGCAGTCCCTCCATCCCCACGGATTTCGCGACCCTCGAGGAGCGTGCGCGGGCGGCCATGTCGGCCCGCGGGTGGGCGTACATCGCGGGCGGCGCGGGCGAAGGCCGGACCATGGCGGCCAACCGCGACGCACTCGACCGGTGGGCGATCGTCCCCCGCGTCCTGCGGGACACGAGCGAGCGGTCGCTGCAGATCGAGTTGTTCGGTCAGACGCTGCCCGCGCCGATCTTGTTCTCGCCGGTCGGGGCCGGAGCCCTCGCCCACGACCGGGCCGACGTGCACATCGGGCACGCGGCCGCCGAGCTCGGACTCCCGTACATCTTCTCGAATCAGGGCTGCGCGCCGATGGAGGACGTCGCCGCCGAGATGGAGTCGGTCCGTCAGGGCGCGCCGCGCTGGTTCCAGCTGTACTGGTCCACCGACGACCGCCTGGTCCGCAGCCTCGTCTCACGCGCCGAGAAGATGGGTGCGGCGGCCATCGTGGTCACCCTGGACACCACGATGCTGGGCTGGCGCCCGCAGGATCTCAACCTCGGATCGCTGCCGTTCGCGCGTGCCGAGGGCATCGACCAGTACACGTCCGACCCGACGTTCTGGGAGATCGTCTCCGAACGTCTCAAGGGCGCGGTCGCCGCCAAGCCGGAGGTGAGCATCGGGGCGATCAAGACCCTGTTGTCCATCGCCCGCAACGTCCCCGGCGATCTGAGGAAGAACCTCACCGCCCCCGAGCCGAGGGCCGCGGTCGAGACGTTCCTCGACATCTACTCGCGACCGTCGCTCGACTGGGACGACATCCTCACCCTGCGCGAGATGACCGACCTTCCGATCGTCCTCAAGGGCGTCCTGCATCCCGACGACGCGCGCAAGGCCGTCGAGCTCGGGATCGACGGGATCGTCGTCTCCAATCACGGCGGGCGTCAGGTGGACGGATCGATCTCGTCCACCGACGCGCTCGTCGACATCGTCGACGCCGTGAAGGGGCAACTCAAGATCCTCGTCGACTCAGGCTTCTACACCGGCTCCGACGTGTTCAAGGCCCTCGCGCTCGGCGCCGACGCGGTCTGCATCGGCCGCCCGCACATGTACGGCCTCGCGTTGAACGGCGCCGACGGCGCGCGGGATGCCGTGGCGAACATCCTCGCCGAACTGGACCTCACCCTCGGCCTGTCCGGGCACACTGACGTGAACGCACTCGACCGCTCCGCGTTGAAGAGGCTGTAGAACCGTCGTCACACCCACGTGCTGTCGCCGCATGCTGATTGAGCCGTTGTCGGCCCCATCGCCGGTGGGGAGGTGTCTCGCTCGCGGCGACACCTCGACCTCGGCGTGTCTGAGCACACCGACGTGCGGGGCTGGACAGGAGTGTGCTGAAGCGTCTGTGACGTCGTTGCGGAGGCTCGATCAAGCAAGTGTCGGGGTGGCGGGTTCGATGCGATGGCGGCGGGCGAGAAGCAGGATCGCGAGTACGGGATACGCGAGGATCGGAACGAATGTCCCGAGGTAGGCCGTGCTCCCGAGCGTCCCGCTCAGCAACGCGAAGTCGAACAATCCGTGAAGTACAGAGTTCACCGCGTTCGACCCCGATACCCGTCGCGTCAAGTAGAAGAAGTACCCGGCGAGGCCGACGATGATCGCTTGCGGCACGGCGGAAGCTCCGTGACCGACGATGTTGCTCAAATGGACGACGCCGAATATCAGGCTCGACCAGAGCGCGACGCGACCTTCGGTCATCCCGTGCTTGCGAAGCACGGTGACACCGATCCCGCGGAACATCCCTTCTTCTCCCCAACCGACGAACTGCGTCGCGATCAGCAAGGCGAGCGTGTAACCCCATCCCTTGTCGCCCAAGGCGGAGTAGTCGATTCCGAGGACGATAGCCCCTCCGAGAATCGCGGGCACGGCCCACACCCAACGGCTGACCGGACGGTCGTCGGTGAGCACCTGTCGATTCCAGCCGAGCGCGGCGACGACGCCGTAGGTGAAGACGAGTGCCAGTCCGATCGGGATCAGCAGTGTGAAGACGACGCCGCGCGTGGAGTCCATTGAGTCTTCACCTGCGGCTTTGCCGATGAGCAGGCCGCCTGCTTGAAGGATTAGCAAGTACACGACGACGACCGCGGCGAAGGCGAGATAGCTGAGATTCCGGCCGCTCGTGAGGCCTGGAGCACGTGTCATTGCGACATCATATGCACCAGTCGCACGACGGCGATGAACAATACGATCGTCGTCGCCACATGCTGATAGGTGGCGTGCACGTCGCCAGATTTCGACTCGTCACTCGCTCGCGCTCGCGACGGCTCAATCACCGGTGGGGAGGTGTCTCGTACGTGTTCGCGACGGCTCAATCACCGGTGTGGGGCAGATCCAGTTTGCGCGACACGTGCAGTGGAGTGAGACGTCGATCAGGCCACTCCCATCAGCCTGAGCAGGGCGGTGGTCGCCGCGGCGCCGATGATGACGACGACCAGTGGGGCCTTGAACCACGCCGCGGCCACTCCGACGGCGACGCCGATCGGGCGGGCCGGACCGGTGAGCTCGTCGCCGGTGAAGAGCGCTCCGGTGAGCGCGACGGCGATGAGCAACACGATCGTCGCGCGTTCGATGGCCGCTTCGACCTGCGGTGACACCGTGACACGCGTGCGCAAGAGAAGGCCGGCGAGTCGGATGCCGTAGGTTCCCGCGGCGAGTAGCGCGAGCGCCCCGGCGAACTGCCATCCGGTCATGCGTCCACCTCCTCGGGGATCGGCTCGGCGGCGGGACGACGCCGGGTGGCGAGCCGGCCGATCGGGATGCCCAGCAGGGCGAGCATCACCGGCAGTCCGGCGGTGACGAATCCGGCCGTGGCAAGGGCGATCGTTCCGCCGAACACGGCCGCCCAGCGCGTGTCGGGATCGCGCAGGGCGGGCAAGGCGAGCGCGGCCATCAGGGCGGGGAACGCGGCGTCCAACCCCAGGGTCTCGGGACTGGCGATCACCTGGCCGACGAGTGCACCGGTGAGGCCGCCGAGCGGCCATGCCACGACGACGGCGAGTCCGCAGACGAGGAAGGCCCGACGCGCGGCGACGGGATCACGATGGGGTGCGGAGTAGACGGCCGTCTCGTCATTCACGATGTGGGCCGCGGCGTAGATGGTCTTGTCGGTGCGCACGAACCGCCCGATGGACAGTGCGTACGAGAAGTTCCGGGCGTTGACCAGCAGCCCGGCGAGGGCGCCGACGATCGGGACGCCGCCGGCCGCGACGACGGAGACGAGGACGAACTCGGACGATCCGGCGAGGACGACGCACGACATCAGGAGGATCTGCCACCAGGCGAGACCGATGCCGTGGGCGGCCGCGCCGTACGACACGCCGACGACCCACATGGACGCGCCGATGACGAGGATCTCCCGTGGGACGAATGTTCGCCATGATGAACGCATGACCATTATGATGGACCGATGGATGATGTTCGTCAAGATGGACGATCGGCCGATATTTCGAACGCCAACCCGCAGAAGCTGGTCGCCGCGGCGCTGAAGCGCGAACGGACCAGGGCGGGGCTGTCGATCACCGAACTGGCCCGGCGGGCGGGAATCGGCAAGTCGACGCTGTCGCAGTTGGAGTCGGGCGACGGCAATCCGAGCGTCGAGACCCTGTGGTCGATCAGCGTGGCGCTCGGCATCCAGTTCTCCGCGCTCGTCGACGCGCCGCGGCCGAACGTCGAGGTGATCCGGCTCGGCGAAGGTCCGACGATCACCGCTGGTGAAGCCGACTTCTACACGGCGACGCTGTTGTCGGCGGCGCGCCACGGAACGCGGCGCGACGTCTATCTGATCCGCGCCGACCGGGGGAGGCCTCGGGTGTCGCAGCCGCATGCGCGCGGCGTCGTCGAGCACGTCGTGGTGTGCGTCGGGCGGGCGAAGGCCGGGCCGACCGAGTCGGCGGTCGTCCTGAATCCCGGCGACTATGTGAACTATCCGGGCGACGTCGAGCACATCTTCGACGCCCTCGACGACGGCACGATCGCCGTCCTGCTCAGCGAGTCGTAGTCGAGCGAAGTACGCGCGGCGATTGAGCCCACCGCGCGTGGAACGGTGGCCGGGAGCGGTCGGCGGTCGCAGGATCGGGGCCATGACCCGCCAGATCCGTCTCAACGCCTTCGACATGAACTGCGTCGCCCACCAGTCGCCCGGGCTGTGGCGCCATCCCGACGATCGGTCGTGGGACTACAACACGCTCGACTACTGGGTGGACCTGGCGAAGCTCCTGGAACGCGGACGCTTCGACGGATTGTTCATCGCCGATGTGCTCGGCACGTACGACGTGTACGCCGGTACCGACGAGGCCGCGATCCGGCAAGGTGCACAGATCCCCGTGAACGACCCGTTGTTGCTGGTCTCGGCGATGGCGCACGCCACCGAGAACCTCGGATTCGGCGTCACCACCGGCACCGGATTCGAGCATCCGTACCCGTTCGCGCGCAGGCTGTCGACGCTCGACCATCTCACCCGCGGCCGCATCGGATGGAACGTCGTCACCGGCTACCTGCCGGCCGCCGTCCGCAACATGGGCGACGCGGGCCTCCTCGATCACGACGCACGGTACGACCATGCCGACGAGTATCTGACGGTCCTGTACAAGCTGTGGGAGGGATCGTGGCAGGACGACGCCGTCCGACGCGATCGGGCCGCCGGTGTGTTCGCCGACCCGGAGAAGGTCCACCACATCGGGCATCGCGGTGAGCACTTCACGGTGCCGGGCATCCACCTGAGCGAACCGTCCGCCCAGCGCACGCCGGTCGTCTACCAGGCGGGAGCCTCGACGCGCGGAAGTCGTTTCGCGGCAGAGAACGCCGAGGCGATCTTCGTCGCCGCCCCGACCAAGACGATCCTGCGCGACGTGGTCGCCCGCACGCGGGACGCACTGGTCGCAGCGGGTAGAGACCCGTACGACGCCCGGATATACACGCTCGCCACGGTGATCACCGACAGCACGCCGGAGGCGGCCCGGGCGAAGGCCGCCGACTACCGGAGGTACGCGTCGGACGAAGGATCACTCGTCTTCATGTCGGGCTGGATGGGCATCGACTTGTCCCGGTACAGCCTCGACGACCCGATCGGCGCCGTCGAGTCGAACGCGATCCAGTCGGCGGTGGCCGCGTTCTCGCAGGCGGACGAGGACGGTGAGGCGTGGCGGGTGCGCGACGTCGCCGCGTGGGGAGGGATCGGCGGGATGGGACCCGTCCTCATCGGGTCGGGTGACGAGATCGCGGAGACCTTGATCGACTGGGTCGACGACACCGACGTCGACGGATTCAACGTCGCGTACGCGGTGACTCCGGGGTCGTTCCGTGACGTCGTCGATCATGTGATTCCGGCGCTCGACGCACGTGGCGCCTACCAGTCCGAATATCGGCCGGGGTCGCTGAGGAACAAGCTGTTCGGGCGAGGTGATCGTCTCCCGGACAACCATCGGGGCGCGACGTTCCGCGTCGGGGGATCGGCGTCGACGATCGACGACTCGACCCGCGCCGTCCACGTGGGGGCGTGACGGTCAGACGAGCGGGCGGCCGGTGCGGATCCGCCAGCGGACGTCCATGAGCAGCAGCCCGAACGGGAACTGGCGGAGCGGTCGCGGCATGACCTTGACCGCGGCGCGCAGGACCGCGTTGTGAGCGTCGAAGATACGCTTCTGGGTGCGTGTCTGGGTGACGCCGAGCTTGTCGCGGAACTCGGGCGGAAGGTAGCCGACGGTGAGCAGCTCGGACCACGGGCCCAGGATCATCGAGACCGGTTTCGCCGCGAACTGGAACCTGACCAGCGACTTCAGGTAGCTGCGGATCACGTCGTCGAGTTCCATGCTCGCGACGGTCTCGTTCCAGTACGCCTCGAAGTCGGCGCGGGTCGCGGGCCACATCTCGGCGGGCATCTGGAGGGTGGTGCCCATGATCGCGCCCTGGCGGTACGCCTCTTCGGTGATGGCGGACGGGTCGCCGTACAGGCGGACCATGTCCTCCCATCCGCGGTAGAGGCAGGCGGCGACCCACAGCTGGAGCTTCGGGTCGAAGGCGTTGTACTTCACCGGGCTCGACGACGTCGAGCGGACGTGGGCGTGCGACTTGTTGACGGCCTGCCGGTACTTGCGGCGCAGTTCGGCGTCGCCCATCGCGGCGACGGCCAGGTAGGTGAGCGTGGTCCGGGTCCGCTTGATCGGGTGCTTGTACAGGTTGCCGGTGTCGACCTTGCTCTCGTAGACCCCGTAGCCGACGGCGGGCAGAGTGAGCTGCATGATCACGTTCGCGGGTCCGGCCAGGAGTGCGGGCCCGAGGAGAGTCAGGTCGTCGATCTGTTGTTCGTCGAGCTCGACGCGGGTGGCCCGCGGCATCGAGTCGGCTTCGAAGGACTCGATCGGCTGTGCAGTCATGACAACTCCAAGTGATAACGATTGTTTCCTGTTATCGATTCAACGCGTGACGTCGTCCGCTGTCAAGGAATGGAATGTCAGTATGGACTCCGTGACGAAGCCGGGTGAGACAGCGAACGAACTCCGTTCGTACGGGGGCGAAGCGGGCGACGCCAGGGTGGCCCGTCGCCGCGCGGCGCTCGTCGACGCGAGCCTGGGCATGCTGACCGAACCGGAGAGCGGCGCCGTGACCGTCCGGGGGATATGCGCCCGCGCGGGTCTCACGCCGCGCTACTTCTATGAGAGCTTCGACAACATCGACGCACTCGCGAGCGCCACCTACGACGGCGTGATCGCGGAGATCGCCGAGCGGGCGGCGGCTGCGTTCGCGTCCGGTCAGGATCCGCACGACAAGGTCCAGGCGGCCGTCGAGGCGATCGTCGACGTGATCGACTCCGACCGACGCAAAGGCAGACTCATCTTCTCCGACACGCTGCACAGTCCCGTTCTCGCAGGTAGGAGGGCGGCGTCGCTGGAACTGTTCGCTGCCCTCACCTCCGAGTCGGCGGCCCAGGTGGGGCGCATCGCACGTGTCGATGAGACGATGGCCGCAGCGCACTTCCAGGTGGGCGGCCTCGGCCGCGTCCTCGCCTCGTGGACCGAGGGTCGCTTGGACCTCGATCGCGACCGACTCGTCGCGGTGTGTGTGCGCATGATGCTGCCGACCTCGGCGGAGCGGAGCTGACTCGATGACCCGACAGACGACCGGATCGTGGCGCGACTACGGCGCCGTCCACCTTCCGGCGCCGTTGAGCGCAGCGCTCGAAGCGTTCATGGAGCACGGCTACCACGGCACATCGGTGCGCGACATAGCTTCCCGCGCAGGGCTTTCCGTGCCGGGCCTCTATCACCACTACCCGTCGAAGCAGTCGCTTCTGCAGGGGCTGCTCGAGCTGACGATGACCGACCTTCTGCGTCGTTCGGCGCAGGCGATCGAGGAGGCGGGCGACGATCCGCTGACTCGGTTCGACGCCGTCGTCGAATCGCTGTTGCGCTTCCACATGTTCCGACGTGAGCAGGCGTTCGTCGGGTCGACCGAGCTTCGGAGCCTCGACGACGAGTACCGCCCGACGTACATCGGGCACCGCACGCGCCAGCAGCGGATGGTCGACGAGATCGTATCGACGGTGTGGCCGCGGGCGTGTTCGACACGTCGGACGCGAAGGGCGCCTGCGCGGGCGGTGGCGACGTATGTGCGTCGCCACCGCCCCGCGCGGCGCCCTTCGCGTCCGACGTGTCGAACACGCCCGCGGCCACACCGTCGATGACGATCTCGTCGACCATCCGCTGCTGCGTCGTTGCGGTGCCCGATGTACGTCGGGTCGGTACTCGTCTCGAGGCTCCCGAGCTCGGTCGACCCGACGAACGCCTGCTCACGTCGGAACATGTGGAAGCGCAA
This sequence comes from Gordonia spumicola, assembly GCF_009932475.1. Taxonomy (GTDB): domain Bacteria; phylum Actinomycetota; class Actinomycetes; order Mycobacteriales; family Mycobacteriaceae; genus Gordonia; species Gordonia spumicola. The sequence continues at coordinate 6,785 of NZ_BJOV01000004.1, read as the reverse complement.
CAGCGATTCGACGACGGGCGTCGAACCGAGTCACGGGATCGTCGCCCGCCTCCTCGATCGCCTGCGCCGAACGACGCAGAAGGTCGGTCATCGTCCAGCTCGAGCAGCCCCTGCAGAAGCGACTGCTTCGACGGGTAGTGGTGATAGAGGCCCGGCACGGAAAGCCCTGCGCGGGAAGCTATGTCGCGCACCGATGTGCCGTGGTAGCCGTGCTCCATGAACGCTTCGAGCGCTGCGCTCAAACGGCGCCGGAAGGTGGACGGCGCCGTAGTCGCGCCACGATCCGGTCGTCTGTCGGGTCATCGAGTCAGCTCCGCTCCGCCGAGGTCGGCAGCATCATGCGCACACACACCGCGACGAGTCGGTCGCGATCGAGGTCCAAGCGACCCTCGGTCCACGAGGCGAGGACGCGGCCGAGGCCGCCCACCTGGAAGTGCGCTGCGGCCATCGTCTCATCGACACGTGCGATGCGCCCCACCTGGGCCGCCGACTCGGAGGTGAGGGCAGCGAACAGTTCCAGCGACGCCGCCCTCCTACCTGCGAGAACGGGACTGTGCAGCGTGTCGGAGAAGATGAGTCTGCCTTTGCGTCGGTCGGAGTCGATCACGTCGACGATCGCCTCGACGGCCGCCTGGACCTTGTCGTGCGGATCCTGACCGGACGCGAACGCAGCCGCCGCCCGCTCGGCGATCTCCGCGATCACGCCGTCGTAGGTGGCGCTCGCGAGTGCGTCGATGTTGTCGAAGCTCTCATAGAAGTAGCGCGGCGTGAGACCCGCGCGGGCGCATATCCCCCGGACGGTCACGGCGCCGCTCTCCGGTTCGGTCAGCATGCCCAGGCTCGCGTCGACGAGCGCCGCGCGGCGACGGGCCACCCTGGCGTCGCCCGCTTCGCCCCCGTACGAACGGAGTTCGTTCGCTGTCTCACCCGGCTTCGTCACGGAGTCCATACTGACATTCCATTCCTTGACAGCGGACGACGTCACGCGTTGAATCGATAACAGGAAACAATCGTTATCACTTGGAGTTGTCATGACTGCACAGCCGATCGAGTCCTTCGAAGCCGACTCGATGCCGCGGGCCACCCGCGTCGAGCTCGACGAACAACAGATCGACGACCTGACTCTCCTCGGGCCCGCACTCCTGGCCGGACCCGCGAACGTGATCATGCAGCTCACTCTGCCCGCCGTCGGCTACGGGGTCTACGAGAGCAAGGTCGACACCGGCAACCTGTACAAGCACCCGATCAAGCGGACCCGGACCACGCTCACCTACCTGGCCGTCGCCGCGATGGGCGACGCCGAACTGCGCCGCAAGTACCGGCAGGCCGTCAACAAGTCGCACGCCCACGTCCGCTCGACGTCGTCGAGCCCGGTGAAGTACAACGCCTTCGACCCGAAGCTCCAGCTGTGGGTCGCCGCCTGCCTCTACCGCGGATGGGAGGACATGGTCCGCCTGTACGGCGACCCGTCCGCCATCACCGAAGAGGCGTACCGCCAGGGCGCGATCATGGGCACCACCCTCCAGATGCCCGCCGAGATGTGGCCCGCGACCCGCGCCGACTTCGAGGCGTACTGGAACGAGACCGTCGCGAGCATGGAACTCGACGACGTGATCCGCAGCTACCTGAAGTCGCTGGTCAGGTTCCAGTTCGCGGCGAAACCGGTCTCGATGATCCTGGGCCCGTGGTCCGAGCTGCTCACCGTCGGCTACCTTCCGCCCGAGTTCCGCGACAAGCTCGGCGTCACCCAGACACGCACCCAGAAGCGTATCTTCGACGCTCACAACGCGGTCCTGCGCGCCGCGGTCAAGGTCATGCCGCGACCGCTCCGCCAGTTCCCGTTCGGGCTGCTGCTCATGGACGTCCGCTGGCGGATCCGCACCGGCCGCCCGCTCGTCTGACCGTCACGCCCCCACGTGGACGGCGCGGGTCGAGTCGTCGATCGTCGACGCCGATCCCCCGACGCGGAACGTCGCGCCCCGATGGTTGTCCGGGAGACGATCACCTCGCCCGAACAGCTTGTTCCTCAGCGACCCCGGCCGATATTCGGACTGGTAGGCGCCACGTGCGTCGAGCGCCGGAATCACATGATCGACGACGTCACGGAACGACCCCGGAGTCACCGCGTACGCGACGTTGAATCCGTCGACGTCGGTGTCGTCGACCCAGTCGATCAAGGTCTCCGCGATCTCGTCACCCGACCCGATGAGGACGGGTCCCATCCCGCCGATCCCTCCCCACGCGGCGACGTCGCGCACCCGCCACGCCTCACCGTCCTCGTCCGCCTGCGAGAACGCGGCCACCGCCGACTGGATCGCGTTCGACTCGACGGCGCCGATCGGGTCGTCGAGGCTGTACCGGGACAAGTCGATGCCCATCCAGCCCGACATGAAGACGAGTGATCCTTCGTCCGACGCGTACCTCCGGTAGTCGGCGGCCTTCGCCCGGGCCGCCTCCGGCGTGCTGTCGGTGATCACCGTGGCGAGCGTGTATATCCGGGCGTCGTACGGGTCTCTACCCGCTGCGACCAGTGCGTCCCGCGTGCGGGCGACCACGTCGCGCAGGATCGTCTTGGTCGGGGCGGCGACGAAGATCGCCTCGGCGTTCTCTGCCGCGAAACGACTTCCGCGCGTCGAGGCTCCCGCCTGGTAGACGACCGGCGTGCGCTGGGCGGACGGTTCGCTCAGGTGGATGCCCGGCACCGTGAAGTGCTCACCGCGATGCCCGATGTGGTGGACCTTCTCCGGGTCGGCGAACACACCGGCGGCCCGATCGCGTCGGACGGCGTCGTCCTGCCACGATCCCTCCCACAGCTTGTACAGGACCGTCAGATACTCGTCGGCATGGTCGTACCGTGCGTCGTGATCGAGGAGGCCCGCGTCGCCCATGTTGCGGACGGCGGCCGGCAGGTAGCCGGTGACGACGTTCCATCCGATGCGGCCGCGGGTGAGATGGTCGAGCGTCGACAGCCTGCGCGCGAACGGGTACGGATGCTCGAATCCGGTGCCGGTGGTGACGCCGAATCCGAGGTTCTCGGTGGCGTGCGCCATCGCCGAGACCAGCAACAACGGGTCGTTCACGGGGATCTGTGCACCTTGCCGGATCGCGGCCTCGTCGGTACCGGCGTACACGTCGTACGTGCCGAGCACATCGGCGATGAACAATCCGTCGAAGCGTCCGCGTTCCAGGAGCTTCGCCAGGTCCACCCAGTAGTCGAGCGTGTTGTAGTCCCACGACCGATCGTCGGGATGGCGCCACAGCCCGGGCGACTGGTGGGCGACGCAGTTCATGTCGAAGGCGTTGAGACGGATCTGGCGGGTCATGGCCCCGATCCTGCGACCGCCGACCGCTCCCGGCCACCGTTCCACGCGCGGTGGGCTCAATCGCCGCGCGTACTTCGCTCGACTACGACTCGCTGAGCAGGACGGCGATCGTGCCGTCGTCGAGGGCGTCGAAGATGTGCTCGACGTCGCCCGGATAGTTCACATAGTCGCCGGGATTCAGGACGACCGCCGACTCGGTCGGCCCGGCCTTCGCCCGCCCGACGCACACCACGACGTGCTCGACGACGCCGCGCGCATGCGGCTGCGACACCCGAGGCCTCCCCCGGTCGGCGCGGATCAGATAGACGTCGCGCCGCGTTCCGTGGCGCGCCGCCGACAACAGCGTCGCCGTGTAGAAGTCGGCTTCACCAGCGGTGATCGTCGGACCTTCGCCGAGCCGGATCACCTCGACGTTCGGCCGCGGCGCGTCGACGAGCGCGGAGAACTGGATGCCGAGCGCCACGCTGATCGACCACAGGGTCTCGACGCTCGGATTGCCGTCGCCCGACTCCAACTGCGACAGCGTCGACTTGCCGATTCCCGCCCGCCGGGCCAGTTCGGTGATCGACAGCCCCGCCCTGGTCCGTTCGCGCTTCAGCGCCGCGGCGACCAGCTTCTGCGGGTTGGCGTTCGAAATATCGGCCGATCGTCCATCTTGACGAACATCATCCATCGGTCCATCATAATGGTCATGCGTTCATCATGGCGAACATTCGTCCCACGGGAGATCCTCGTCATCGGCGCGTCCATGTGGGTCGTCGGCGTGTCGTACGGCGCGGCCGCCCACGGCATCGGTCTCGCCTGGTGGCAGATCCTCCTGATGTCGTGCGTCGTCCTCGCCGGATCGTCCGAGTTCGTCCTCGTCTCCGTCGTCGCGGCCGGCGGCGTCCCGATCGTCGGCGCCCTCGCCGGGCTGCTGGTCAACGCCCGGAACTTCTCGTACGCACTGTCCATCGGGCGGTTCGTGCGCACCGACAAGACCATCTACGCCGCGGCCCACATCGTGAATGACGAGACGGCCGTCTACTCCGCACCCCATCGTGATCCCGTCGCCGCGCGTCGGGCCTTCCTCGTCTGCGGACTCGCCGTCGTCGTGGCATGGCCGCTCGGCGGCCTCACCGGTGCACTCGTCGGCCAGGTGATCGCCAGTCCCGAGACCCTGGGGTTGGACGCCGCGTTCCCCGCCCTGATGGCCGCGCTCGCCTTGCCCGCCCTGCGCGATCCCGACACGCGCTGGGCGGCCGTGTTCGGCGGAACGATCGCCCTTGCCACGGCCGGATTCGTCACCGCCGGACTGCCGGTGATGCTCGCCCTGCTGGGCATCCCGATCGGCCGGCTCGCCACCCGGCGTCGTCCCGCCGCCGAGCCGATCCCCGAGGAGGTGGACGCATGACCGGATGGCAGTTCGCCGGGGCGCTCGCGCTACTCGCCGCGGGAACCTACGGCATCCGACTCGCCGGCCTTCTCTTGCGCACGCGTGTCACGGTGTCACCGCAGGTCGAAGCGGCCATCGAACGCGCGACGATCGTGTTGCTCATCGCCGTCGCGCTCACCGGAGCGCTCTTCACCGGCGACGAGCTCACCGGTCCGGCCCGCCCGATCGGCGTCGCCGTCGGAGTGGCCGCGGCGTGGTTCAAGGCCCCACTGGTCGTCGTCATCATCGGCGCCGCGGCGACCACCGCCCTGCTCAGGCTGATGGGAGTGGCCTGATCGACGTCTCACTCCACTGCACGTGTCGCGCAAACTGGATCTGCCCCACACCGGTGATTGAGCCGTCGCGAACACGTACGAGACACCTCCCCACCGGTGATTGAGCCGTCGCGAGCGCGAGCGAGTGACGAGTCGAAATCTGGCGACGTGCACGCCACCTATCAGCATGTGGCGACGACGATCGTATTGTTCATCGCCGTCGTGCGACTGGTGCATATGATGTCGCAATGACACGTGCTCCAGGCCTCACGAGCGGCCGGAATCTCAGCTATCTCGCCTTCGCCGCGGTCGTCGTCGTGTACTTGCTAATCCTTCAAGCAGGCGGCCTGCTCATCGGCAAAGCCGCAGGTGAAGACTCAATGGACTCCACGCGCGGCGTCGTCTTCACACTGCTGATCCCGATCGGACTGGCACTCGTCTTCACCTACGGCGTCGTCGCCGCGCTCGGCTGGAATCGACAGGTGCTCACCGACGACCGTCCGGTCAGCCGTTGGGTGTGGGCCGTGCCCGCGATTCTCGGAGGGGCTATCGTCCTCGGAATCGACTACTCCGCCTTGGGCGACAAGGGATGGGGTTACACGCTCGCCTTGCTGATCGCGACGCAGTTCGTCGGTTGGGGAGAAGAAGGGATGTTCCGCGGGATCGGTGTCACCGTGCTTCGCAAGCACGGGATGACCGAAGGTCGCGTCGCGCTCTGGTCGAGCCTGATATTCGGCGTCGTCCATTTGAGCAACATCGTCGGTCACGGAGCTTCCGCCGTGCCGCAAGCGATCATCGTCGGCCTCGCCGGGTACTTCTTCTACTTGACGCGACGGGTATCGGGGTCGAACGCGGTGAACTCTGTACTTCACGGATTGTTCGACTTCGCGTTGCTGAGCGGGACGCTCGGGAGCACGGCCTACCTCGGGACATTCGTTCCGATCCTCGCGTATCCCGTACTCGCGATCCTGCTTCTCGCCCGCCGCCATCGCATCGAACCCGCCACCCCGACACTTGCTTGATCGAGCCTCCGCAACGACGTCACAGACGCTTCAGCACACTCCTGTCCAGCCCCGCACGTCGGTGTGCTCAGACACGCCGAGGTCGAGGTGTCGCCGCGAGCGAGACACCTCCCCACCGGCGATGGGGCCGACAACGGCTCAATCAGCATGCGGCGACAGCACGTGGGTGTGACGACGGTTCTACAGCCTCTTCAACGCGGAGCGGTCGAGTGCGTTCACGTCAGTGTGCCCGGACAGGCCGAGGGTGAGGTCCAGTTCGGCGAGGATGTTCGCCACGGCATCCCGCGCGCCGTCGGCGCCGTTCAACGCGAGGCCGTACATGTGCGGGCGGCCGATGCAGACCGCGTCGGCGCCGAGCGCGAGGGCCTTGAACACGTCGGAGCCGGTGTAGAAGCCTGAGTCGACGAGGATCTTGAGTTGCCCCTTCACGGCGTCGACGATGTCGACGAGCGCGTCGGTGGACGAGATCGATCCGTCCACCTGACGCCCGCCGTGATTGGAGACGACGATCCCGTCGATCCCGAGCTCGACGGCCTTGCGCGCGTCGTCGGGATGCAGGACGCCCTTGAGGACGATCGGAAGGTCGGTCATCTCGCGCAGGGTGAGGATGTCGTCCCAGTCGAGCGACGGTCGCGAGTAGATGTCGAGGAACGTCTCGACCGCGGCCCTCGGCTCGGGGGCGGTGAGGTTCTTCCTCAGATCGCCGGGGACGTTGCGGGCGATGGACAACAGGGTCTTGATCGCCCCGATG
>NZ_BJOV01000003.1 GCF_009932475.1 Gordonia spumicola | reverse complement strand
GCGGAGGCGACGGGATTCGTCATGGATCTGTCCGATCTCGGAAGCCGAATATCGGAACGGCGTTTCAGACTGGTTCCACAGCACCGCACCGACGCAGTGTGCGACGCACATCTCGTCGCCGGGTCTAGACGGGGCGGCGGGAAGAATCAATCGAATACGAACGGAGCGGCTATGAGTTATGTGATGTCCTCGAGGGAGGTGCAGGAGTTCCAATCGAGTTTCCAGAAAGCAGCGTTCACGGTCGAGGGTGTTCTCGGTCGAGTTCGAAACGACGCCGGAATTCGTACGCTCGGTGCTTCCGCCGGACCTGGAGCCGGTGGGGTCGAGCGGTATCGCTTCGGTCGCGCAGTGGCAATGCGGGCTTTCAGGTGAGTTCGAGTCGGCGGCGGTGATGCTCAACGTCCGATGGAGAGAGTTCGTCGGTTCGTATTACCTCACCTTGTTCATTTCGGGGGACATGCCTGTGACGATCGGCCGGGACCTCTGGTGCGACCGAAGAAGACGGGTGAATGCCGCCTCTACCGGGACGCGGACGACATGTACGGGTACGGCGCACGAAACGGCGTTCGGGGCATCCAGATCGAGGCGCGTTTCGGAGAGGAACTCGGCCCCCCGCGCTGTTGTGTCCAACTCAATCGAGGTGGGGCTCCCGCTCACTCACAACGCGGGTGCGGCCGGCGATCCGTGGACTCTCGATCGACCGGAATCGAACGTGAACTGGGTGCATACCGCGAGGGCGAAGGCGAACTCGTACTGACCGGTACGCCGTTCGATCCGCTGGACGAGATTCCGGTGCTGTCGACGGGTCTCGCGAGGCACTACACGGGGAAGTCGACCCTTGAGACCGTTCTCCGCGAGACGATTCCTGGGAAGGGGACGAGTATCTCCCATTCCACCTCGGGCGTTCGTTCGATAAGATCAATGTCGGTCGTTCACCGATGCGGGAGCGAAGCGCGGACGTGCGATGAAACATTCTCGTGATCGGCGGAAGCCGCGGTGTTGGAAAGGCTGTAGTCCTCGGGATGTCGCGTCCGGGGAACGTCATCTTCTTGAACAATCGCGAGGTCGACAGTGCAGTGTCGGAGGTCTCGTGCAACGGCGGAGGAACTGGGCGCGACGGTCGTGCTCGTTGCCAGGCGACATCGCGTCACCGAGGGCGCGAACAACGTCGCCGACGCGGTGCGAGAACGTTTCCGACCGCATCGACCTCGTGGTCCATTGTGCTGTGGCCGGGGTATCCGGTTGATTCCTTGACCTCGACGCCGGATCAGCTTCGGCATGCAGTCGAGGTCAATGCGTTGTCGCTCGTCTACGTTGTCCAGGCCGCGCCCGACCCTGCTGGGGCGAGGCAGCTCGATCGTGTACCTCTCCAGTCGCGGAGCCCGAGTTGCACTGCGTGACTACTTCACAGTGGGGGCGACCAAGGCGATGGCTGAAGCGCTCGTACGCTACCTCGCTGTCGATCTCGCGCCGATCGGAGTTCGCGTGAACGCGCTGTCGCCGACCGCGCTCGACACGGAGGGATTCCGCGAGATATTCGGGCGAGAGGCAGACGCACGACTGGAAGCTGCGAATCGACTCAGTCCCTCTGGACGTGCGGTCGATCTCGACGATGTCGTCGGGGGTCGTCGAGTTTCTCGCTTCACCGGAAGCGCAGATGTTCCACGGCCAGACCTTCGTTCTCGACGGCGGAGCCCTCCTCGTCGGTTGACCTGAATCGAAACTTGTAATCAATGAAAGGATCCAGAAACATGTCTAGCCCCGTCATCGTCGGTGAGGTCAGCTTCGCCGAGCTCGAGTCGCGTCCGATTGCATCCGAGGAGGACGGAGACCCTACGGAGCCTCGGATGCAGTTGTTCGTCGAGAATTCCGGAATGCGTAGCGGACTCCTGATGTACGGCCCATGTGATGTCACCGAAGAGGTCCGCAACTATTCCTCGATGCACATTCTCTCGGGAGAACTCAGCCTCACCGTCGACGGTGTCACGACCGACATCGGCGGGGGAGACATCGCTCATTTCGTCCCGGGACAGACTGTGTTGATCTCGGCGAAGACTCAGATCCGTGAAGTGTTCACTACGTGCGGTCCGTTCTCGAAAGTTGCGGACGGGAACCAAACCGGTGCAGATTCGGTCGGTGTCGACGACTGATCGGCAGTGCGCTCATTCACCTCGACTTGACGCAGGGAAATGCATCGAGGTGGGTCTCACTTGAGATCGACGAATGGTGTCGAATCGGGGAGATCTCCGCGAAATCGAGCACAGTGCCGTGGTGCGCCGTGGGGCCCCGGAGCGAACGGACTGCCGCGAAGGCGTGACGTCGATCCGGTGTCAGCGCACCGGGTCGACAGAGCTGCGGGCGCCTTGCACGAGGGAGCACCAGGAAGCCGGTCGGCTTGGTCTGTACCTGGGGCCGACGCCGTTCGCGCGGGCGATGTCGCGGTAGGCCGCGACGGCGGGGGTCGCGTGGCGTGTCAGCGACGGATCGGTCTGCACGTTCACTGTGTAGAGACCGAATCGCGGCGTGTAACTGCCCCATTCGTAGTTGTCGGTGAGGCTCCAGTAGTTGAATCCCATGACGTTGATTCCGTCGTTGCGGGCACGCTGCGCCCGGTAGACGAGGTCTCGCGGAGGTGATCTTCCCACTTGTATCCGTCTGGGCGCGTGTTGCCGTGTCGCCCGTAGGCGCTCAGTACCTGTTGCGCACGGCGGTCGGTGAGGCTCCGAACCACCTCGTGCACGCCCTAGTGAACGCCGACAGCTCAGAGAATCCGAGAGTCTGCGCGAGCTGACTGGCGGGCATCGTCGACTCGATCAGGTATCGGTGCGCGGTGTTTCGCATGACGTCGTCTTTGATTCCTGCGAAGGATGTTCCTTCTCGGCCGAGGTGACGCTGCATGGTTCTGGGGTGTAGTGACAGCGACTTCGCGACAGCACCGTAGTCGGCGTCCTCCGTGCCAAGCGTCCGGAAGACCCGGTGGCGCACGCGCTCGGTAAGGGTCGCGTCGGGAAGTGGAAACCTCGACTCGATGTAGGTGAGCGCATTGGCGCGGATGTCGTCGTCTGCGTCAGGAATGCGTGCATCGAGAAACCATGCCGGGACTACGATCTGAGCCCGCCGACTTTCTGGGTGGACGGTGGCAGCGAAGAACTGGATATACCTGGTCAACGGTGCCGACGGAGTGTGCGGAACCCACACTGACACGGGCCGATAGACTCCGCCGAGCACGATCGCGAACAGTCTGTGACAGGTGGCCAGAACCAGATCGATCGTCTGTCTCACAGGCGGCAGGGGATCGAGCACGAGATCGAAGAGGATCGCGGCGCTGCCGTCGGCCTCCTCGACCGACAAAGTGACGGCAGGACTGTGAATGAACAGCCACTGACTCGCCAGATCCAAAATGCTTCGGACAGTCGGTGCATTGCGCAGTGCGGCGGTGAGCGGGCCGAAGGCATCGATGTCTTGGTAGTGCGAGAGTTGCAGTGCGAAGTCCGGGCACTCGAGGTCTCCGGCTGCGCGCTCAAGGAGATGCATCGCGGCACGTGCTGAGATCAGCGCGTCCTCGTCGACCAAGGCGTCAGGTGGCAGCCCGGCGTCCTCGAGCAGCGCAGACGGTTCGCCGCCCAACTGCGTCACCAGCTCAGTCCAGCCTCGCAGGCTGCCCGGCCGCACGCTTGTCTCCACGGCCTCCGACGCTCCCCAACTTGTCGCCTAATGTCAAGCTTTGCTGGCTTCTCGCTGGTTGTATCGGACCGACAGTCCACAGCCAGTAGTCAGGAAACGAACATGCATGACGCATTGCGCACCCCTTTGCGCATCGGCGGCCTCGAAGTACCGGGACGCCTCTTCAAGTCGGCGACTCACGAGACCCGTGCGACCGTCGACGGTGCCGTTACCGACGAACTGCTCGACTTCTACCGCCCGATGGTCGAAGCGGGGACGCCACTGATCGTCACCGGCAACCTCTTCGTGTCGTGGCAAGGCAAGTCGGCATATCGGCAGGGCGGAATCCATTCCGATGAGATGATCCCAGGACTGCGTGAGTGGGCCGATCTCGCGCATTCCGGCGGGAGCGCATTGTTCGCGCAGCTCAATCACGGCGGCCGTCAGATGACCAAGCCGGCCGAGGGCGTTCCTGAGGCGATTTCGGCTTCTAATCGCCGTGAGAAGGCGCAAGGCACCAAGCCCCGCCCACTGCGCCTGGACGAGGTTCCGGCCCTCCTGGAGACGTACGCTGCTGCGGCCGGCCGCGCGCAGGAGGCCGGACTGGACGGCGTCCAGATCCAGATGGCGCACGGGTATTTCCTCAGCCAGTTCCTCAGCCCCGAATCGAACCGTCGACACGACGCCTACGGCGGCTCCGCACGAGCTCGCATGCAGTTGCCGCTTGAGGTGTACCGCGCCGTCCGTGATCGCGTCGGCCCCGACTTCCCGGTCATCATCAAGATCAACGGAACCGACACCATCCCGTGGGGAGGGGTGAAACTCGCCGATCAGATCGAGTTGGCGTTGCGACTGCAGGATGAAGGGATCGACGCCGTCGAAGTGACACGCGGCCATTTCTCGTCGTTTCCGAGCACCACATCGGGCCACTTCAAAGGGTACGTCAAGGCTCAACTGGACGACGGCGCGATGCGGGAGGCCTCGCCCAAGCGTCGGGCGGTGCTTCGAGCGCTGGGTCCACTCGCCGAGTTCGGCTACGAGCGGGCGTTCCGGCCGGCCGAGGGGTACAACCTGCCGCAGGCCCAGGAGTTCAGCCGTGCCCTCGACATTCCGGTGATCACCGTCGGCGGCTTCCGCGACCCCGTGGCGATGAACGAAGCGATCAGTTCGGGCAAGACGAGTGCGGTGTCGAGTGCACGCGGCCTCATCGCCAACCCCTACCTCTACCGCGAACTGGACGATCCGGCCGCCAACATCACCTGCACGCTGTGCAACAAGTGCATCGGTGTAGCGGGAGGACTGCCAGTCGCGTGTTACGACCCCACCGTCCTCCAGCGACGCGAGGCGGCGGGGCTGGATATTCGATGATCACTCCGGCAACTCCTCTCCAGATCGGCCAGATGGTCGTAGACGGGCGGCTTTACAAGTCCGCGACCAGTGAGACCCGCGCAAGTGACGACGGCTTCGTCACCAACGACCTGCTTGATTTCTACCGCCCGATGATTACCGCAGGCACTCCGCTCATCGTCACCGGTAGTCTCTTCGTCTCTCGGCAGGGGAAGTCAGCGGGGCGGCAGGCCGGAATCGACGACGATGACAAGATCGCGGGTCTCGCACAGTGGGCCGAACTCGCCCACTCGGGCCGAACAAAACTGATCGCCCAGCTCAATCACGGCGGAAGACAGATCGCCAAGGCGCTGCCCGGGGAGCGGATCGTCTCCGCCTCGAACATTCGCGAACCGCTGTACGGCAGCAAACCAGTCCCGCTTCGCCGCGACGAGATCCCAGCGGTGGTGCAGTCGTTCGCTGAGGCGGCGCGGCGAGCGGTCGAAGCCGGCATGGACGGCGTTCAGATCCACGCCGCACACGGTTATCTCCTCAGCCAGTTCCTGACCCCGCACACCAACAGGCGGAATGACGACTACGGCGGGCCCCTGGACAATCGGGCACGCCTGCTTCTCGAGGTGCTCGGCGCGGTGCGGGCCAGCGTGGGCGACTCGTACCCGATTCTGGTGAAGCTCAACGGCACCGACGATCTGCCGCTGCGACGAGCCGCGGACACTGGCGAACTCCTCCAGGTCGCGCGCTGGCTGCAGGACGACGGTGCCGACGCTATCGAGATCTCGCGTGGCCACTACGAGTCCTGGCCCGGCATGGTCCAGGGCAACTACCGCGGGTTCCTGGTCAACTCTGTGACCCGTGGGCCGCTGGCTTCGAGTTCGCGGCTCCGCAAGTCGATGATCTTCGCCGCGTCGCCGGTCGTCGAAAGAGTTGCCGGGCGCCTCCGACCGCCCGTGGAGGGGTTCAATCTGGGCCATGCGGCCGAAGTGGCTGAGGCCCTGACGATTCCGGTGATCTGCGTCGGTGGATTCCACAGCAAGGAGGGCATCGGGCACGCCGTCGGCAGTGGAATGGTCGATGCAGTCTCAGCAGCGAGGGCGTTCATCGCCGACCCGTTCCTATATCGCAACGTGGTGTCGACGCCCAACGAGCACCGGCCGGTCTGTGGCTACTGCAATCTGTGCATCGCGTCGTTCAGCACCACGCGGATCGACTGCGGCAGCCCAGACATCCGAACTCTCCGGGACGTGATGATCCGACAGGACGCGGGCGAGCCGACCGCGACGCCGGACTGACCGAGGGCGCTGGACGTCGCGGGGTAGGCGGCCCGTATCGGGTATCCCCCGGAGACGCTCAGTCGTCGTAGTGAAGAGCCGACACCGGGCCAGGGCCTGCTCGGTGCAGGACAGGGCCTTTGGCGACGTCGTCCTTAAGGTAGCGGTCGAAGAATGCCGACGAGTAGCGCATGTAGACGTTCGCCATCGGCGCGAATGCGGTGTAACCCACGAGGTTCATCGCCGCGGCTGCGGTCGGGTTCGCGGTCAGCATGTCGGTCACCATGAAGTGGTTGGTGTTCGTGATCTCCACAAAGTACTTCGGTCCCGAGGCGCCCTCAAACGTCTGCCACTGCTGCTTCCTCGACGACTCCAGGTACGGGTCCTCTCCGGTGAGGAACATCAGCGGAACATCTATGTCGTGCGCTGCCCTGACGATCTGGCGGTCGTTGATGAAAATCGGGGAGGCAAGTGGGAGGATCGCCTTGATCCGCTTGTCGCGGAACAGATGGGGATCAGTCGAGCGTGACCTGGACGGCATCGCGCACGGATCGATGTCGGTGATGTACCCGTTGAGGTTTCGGTCGGCGGCGGTCATCGGATAGTCGCAATTCATCGCCTGCCCGCCGTACAACAGCGTGTATGCGGCACCGAGCGAGTGGCCGCTCATCCCGATCCGCTCAGGGTCGATCATGCCCTGCAGACGGTCTCCCGAAGCGTGGTTGCGCGCGAGGGTGACGTCGAGCCCACGAGTTATCTCCGCTGGACGGTATGTCATGCCGAACTGCGTCTTCTTGAACCAGTCCCCCATGATGGCGAAGACGGAGTCGCTCGGATTCATGGCCGACAGATCCCCGAGCGCCCGGACTGTAGTCTCGACGGGGTTGTTGCGTTTCCAGAATCCGAGGGTGGTCGTCGGCTTCGAATCAAGATGGTCGATGCCGATGGCCACGTAGCCGTGACTGGCGAGATTCTGGGTGTAGAAGTAGTATCCGTCCCCCGGTGCGCCCAAACTCAGCTGAGAAGACGATCAGAGGATACGGACCGTCGCCACGCTCCGGCGCGGCGTTCTGTACCGCCACACCGCGAACTCCACCTTCGGTCCGGTAGGGTTTCGCGCCCTTCGCGTGCACAGCGGGATACCAGGTTGTCACCTTGATGTCGCCGCCAGCGACTGAGTGTCGTCGGACGTCGACGCCCACTTGATGTGGCCCGGTGGGCAGTGCGGTCGCAAAGCCATCGGCGGGATGTGGGAGGGCGGGCAATGCGTTGGGAGATGGCACTGCCAGCACACTCGTCACCGCAACAATCACGGTCGTCACCAGTATGCGAATCATGTAAGTCATCGCACATCCCCCAACCAATTTCTGGAATGATCGCTACAGTAAAAGTGCCGTACATCACAAGTCAAGAGGCTGGGGCGGCGAGTCGGCGGGGGAAGAGTTGCGCAGCACGCCCTAATCGGCACTCGGGCGGCGGCGGATCACCCAGACCATCGTCATCGAGATGACGACCTCGTCGGATTGATTCCGCGGGAGGACCTCGGTCGTGAGATCTGCACGACCGTCACGGAGCGTCACGTCGGCATTGGGCCATAATTAACTCGGCGTATTAATTATGGTTAGGTCCGTTGAGGCGCTGCGGAGCATAACTAACCTGCTGAGCCAGTGGTGACGTAGCAGTGCGCCGGTGTCAGCGCACCGGGTCGACACAGCTGCGGACGCCTTGGACGAGGGAACACCAGGAAGCCGGCCGGCTGGGCCGGTAGGTCGGGCCGACGCCGTTCGCGCGGGCGATGTCGCGGTAGGCCGAGACGGCGGGGGTCGCGTGTCGTGTCAGCGATGGATCGGTCTTCACATTCACGGTGTACAGGCCGAATCGCGGTGTGTAGCTGCCCCATTCGTAGTTGTCGGTGAGGCTCCAGTAGTTGAAGCCCATGACGTTGATGCCGTCGTTGCGGGCGCGCTGCGTCCAGTAGACGAGGTCACGGAGGTGATCCTCGCGCTTGTAGCCGTCCGGGCGCACCTTCCCGCCCTCGGTCGGCATGCCGGTCTCCACGACGTACAGGGGCTTGCCGGGGAAGCGTTCGGAGTAGTCGCGGAACGCGTAGTAGATGCCGTCCGCGGCGACCGAGGCCTTCCACTTGTCCGAGGTGATGGTCCAGATCGCCGGTTCGGCGGGGGACAGGGAGTAGTACGAGTTGAACGCTATGTAGTCGAGCTTGTCGCGGACGCCGTCCTGGAAGATCACGTCCAGGGCCGTCTGCACCGCCGGGATGTACGCGGAGGTCGACGAGACCATCGCGCCCGGTGAGCGGTGGTGGATGTAGTCGTAGATTCCGCGGTGCACGGCGACCAGTCGGGACGCCATCGTCGGGGCGTCCTTCACGCTGATGCCGCCGAACTTGACCTCGTTCATGATGTAGAGGGTCGGCTCGTTGACGGTGATCCACAGCGGGGACAGGTGCGCATATCGATCGACGACCATGCGCTGATGTCGCAACCACGATCCTGCGGTGCGCGCATCTGCCCAACCACCGCGGTCGGCGATCCAGCCGGGGAGAACCCAATGGTCGAGGGTCAGCATGGGACGCATGCCCGCACCGGTGATCGCGGCGAGCAGATCGTCGTAGTAGGCCAGTTCGCGTGTGTCGATCCGACCGGGAGAGGGCTCGATCCGCGACCATTCGATGCTGACGCGGTACACCTTCATGCCCATCGAGCGGGCTCGCTCGACATCCTCGCGATAGTGGTGGCGGAAGTCGACCGCCGTGCCGATCGGGTCCTCGACCTTGGTCGACGCGGCGTATCGGGACCAGTTGCTGTCGGGTGAGGACCCCTCGGTCTGGAACCCGGACGCCGATACGCCCCACAGGAAGTCGTCGGGCAGCGGCGCATTCACTCGGGCGTCGCTCGGGGGTGTCGCCAACATCGCCAGGCCGCCGAGCAGCATGGCGACGACTGCTGAGGACAGAATGCGTCGTGGAGGGGTGGTCATTGCAGCTTCCTGACTCTGGAGTCTGACGAGAAGTCGTCCGGACGTCTCGCAGGCGTTGTGACGGCTAGGGAGTGTCTCTATCACTGGTTGAATGGACCGCTTGGAACTTACGTCCAGCCCGAGGCCGTCGGACGGCGGCGGATCACCGAGACCATCGTCATCGAGATGACGACGTCGTCGGATTGATTCCGTGCGACGACCTCGGTCGTGAGATCTGCACGACCGTCACGGAGCGTCACGTCGGCGATCGTCAACGTTCCGTGCAGGACGTCGCCTGGGTGTACCGGGCGGCGAAGACTCACGTCGCGGATTGACTTGCCCGCGATCAATGCGACGGTTGAATAGAAGTTGTCCGCCTGCATGCGCTGCACGGCGGACATCGTGTGGATGCCACTCGAGATGAGCCCGCCGAAGGGCCAGTCCAGTGCGCGCACGGGATCGATGTGGAAGGGGAGCGGATCGTATTTCGTGGCGTACTCGATGATCTCCGCCTCGGTGAAGGCGTACGTGCCCAGGTCGTGGGTGCTCCCCACTTGGAGGTCGTCGGCGAAGGCGATCGCAGTGGATGAGATCGACAACTCAGCTCGCCCCGATCAGGCGCGTCACGCTGCGCATGGCGGAGCGCACCACGGTTCCGCGGACTCGGTCGACGAGCGAAGGTCCCGGAATGGGTGCGGCGGTGCCGAATCGGGGGAAGAGCGCGAGGGCGTTGTCCCGGTTGATTCGTCGAATCAGGTCGTCTGACTCGAACGGGTAGGAGTCGAGGCCACCGCAGAAGTACTGCACTGCGGGCTCGGGCGCGAACGGCCAGTCGCTGCCGAACAGCACGTGTCCCGGATCGGCGAAGGCGAGGAGGCTGGGCAGCGCCGCCCGGCTGGCCGACAATGCGGTATCGAAGTAGAAGCCGGAGAAATCGTCGAGCACGTCGAGCGGACTGCGTCCGGACTCGCCCGCGATCGCGACGGCCATTCGGTGCGACGCGTAGGGGACAAAACCGCCCGCATGACTGAGGATGAATCGGATGTGGGGATAGCGCCGACGGATTCCGCTGCTGACCAGCAGATACGCGGCACGAGTCGTGTCGAGGAGGAAGTCGGCCGCGAACGGCGGGATGCCGTCCACGGCCGGAGCCGGCAGATCGGCCGGGTGAATGAAGACGACGGCGGAACGTTCGTCGAGGACCTGGAACAACTCGTCCTGCCCGGGCTCGCCGAGATAGGTGCCGCGCGAGTTCGCCAACAGGACGACACCGTCGGCGTGCAGATGATCGAGAGCGTGTCGCGCCTCCCGTGCGGCCGCCGCGACGTCGGGCAGCGGAAGGGTGGCGAAGTACCCGAAGCGATTCGGATGCTCGGTCGTCAGCCCGGCCGAGAACTCGTTGAGTTCGCGGGCGAGTGCGGCGGCGTCCTGCGCGTCGGCGAGGAACGACGTCCCCGGCGTCGACACCGACAGGATCGCGGCGGCCGTACCGGCACGGTCCATGACACCGAGCGCTGCCTCGGGCGACCAGTCGGGCAACGCCCGGCCACCGGCCTCCGCGATGCCGTGGTCGTCGAGCCGCGCCCGATAGCTGGGCGGGATGAGGTGCTGGTGGACGTCGATACGCTGCATGGAGGTTCCTCGATTCAGCCGATGATGGGACGCCGGCCGCGGGTCTGACGATCCAGTTCGACCTGCATGACGGTGCGGACTCGTTCCGCGTAGTCCTCGGGCCGTTCGTCGGCCTCGGCGCGCATGGCCGGCAGCATCGCCGTGCGGAGTTTCGTCGGCAGCGGCACGTACGGGAGCAGTCCGACCGCCCCGATGTTGACGCCCCACGGAATCGACAGGGTGGTCGGGAGTCGGTTGAGGCGGAAGCGATCGCGGACACCGGTGGCGCGGGCGAGTGCGGCGCCGTCGTCGAGCACGAGGACCGACTCGCCCGCCCCGCTTGTCACGACCGGGACGATCGGCACGCCGTTGTCGATGGCGAGACGCGCGAAGCCGGAGCGGCCGGCGAACACCACGGTGTTCCGATCGCCCCACGATTTGAAGGCGTCGACGTCGCCGCCGGGGAACACGAGCAGATGGCGACCTTCGGCGAAAGCGGTGGTCGCCGCCTCGTGGCTGGCCTTCCGCGCACCGAACGGCTCGATGAGCCCGCCGACTCCGAGCTGCCAGGCGATCTGGTGAGTCAGGACGGTGACGGGACGCTCGTCGCCGCTGGCCCGACGCGCGATGGCGAACGCGATGACGTTGAGGTCGAACACGCCGCCGAACCCGTGGTTGGCGACGAACAAGACCGGTTCGTCCGGGACCGGCGCGGCGATGGTGGTCTCGTGCCGGTTGTACGCCGCGACGGCGGCCTCGACCGCACGCGCGAACGTGTCAGTCCATGAACTCTCCGTCGTCATGTTTCTGATGAAAACATCAATAATTGGCTGACGTCAAGCGTCTTGTATCTCTGTGAGGCGAAGCGCGGCGTCGACGACGGCGCGTCCGTGGATGCCGAACAGTGCGGGCAGATCGACCGAGTCGCCACCGATCTCCTTGGCGATGAACAGTCCGTCGGCCCCCGCGATGGCGTATGTGGCGAGCTGGTCGACACTTGCATCGTCGAGTCTGGGGGCCAGTGTTCTCGCCGCCTCGCGCAACTGGCCCATCGCCTGGTCGCGGACCTGCAGGTACATTGTCCGCGCGCGCGGCTCCTCGGGTCGGCGTTCGAGGGCGAGCATGAGTCCGAGGCGGAGGAAATCGGGGGAGTCGAGCAGCGCCTTGGCGACCTGCATGCTCATGTCGGCCACGCGCTGCTGGGTCGTGCCCTCGTCGGACAGGCTCCACGCCGACAGCCAGCGCTCGAAGCTTCGCTCGATCACCGCGGCGATGAGGTCGTCCTTGTCGGCGAAGTGCCAGTAGATGGAGCTCGCGGGCAGACCGCAGCGCTTGCTCACCAGTCCGATGCTGGTCCCCTCGTATCCGCGTTCGCTCGCGATCTCGGTGGCCGCGTCGAGGATCTTGGCCTTCGACGCCGCGCCGTTGGCGCGTGGTCGGCGTGCCTTCTCTGCCACCAGTCCCGCCTTTCGGAAGATGCCCAAGCCTACGTCGATCTTACTGTAGCGAATATTCCAGTAACCCTTGACCGGCCGTTGCCGCGTCGTTAATGTAGTGATCACTACAGAGTGTTTCCGCAGTTCACACGTCTCGACTGCGCTCGACGGGCGGGGACTGCTTCAACGCTGCGGGGACTGCTTCAACACACTGCGGGACTGCTTCGGCACTGCGGGGCTGCTTCAACTTGCGGAGGAACTGTGACTGACATCCAGAACTACGACGTGGCGATCATCGGCTACGGCCCGACGGGCGTCACGGCGGCCAACCTTCTCGGCCAGCGAGGCCTGAACGTCGTCGTCCTCGAGCGGGACCCGGACATCTACGGACGCGCCCGTGCCATCTCCACCGACGAAGAGGTGATGCGCATCTGGCAGACGGTCGGCCTCGCCGACCGTCTGCAGGAAGACATGCTTCCCGGCGGCACGGTGGCCTTCGTCGATTCGCACGGCAAGCCGTTCGTTCAGGCACAGCCGACATCGCGCGGAGCGGGGCATCCGCCGCAGCAGTTCATCTACCAGCCGGCCGTCGACCAGACGCTTCGCGACGGCGTCGATCGATTCCCCAACGTCACGGTGCTCACCCGCCACGAGTGCCTCAAAGTCAACAACGCCGGGTCGGACGTCGAGGTCCTGGCCGCCGACCTCGCCACCGACGAGTTCGTGCGACTGCGCGCGTCGTTCGTGATCGCGGCCGACGGCGGGTCGTCGGCCATTCGCGGACAACTCGGCATCGGCTACGAAGGGAAGACCTACAGCGAACGCTGGGTGGTCATCGACACCAAGGTCCTCCGCGACTGGGAGGGCAGCTCGCGACTGCGCTTCCACTGCGACCCGGAGCGGCCCACCGTCGATTGCCCGACGCCGCTCGGACATCATCGGTGGGAGTTCCCTGTCCGGGACGGCGAAGACGAGAACCGCCTGGTCACCGACGAAGCGATCTGGGAGGTCCTCCGCAGCCAGGGCATCTCCGACCAGAACGTGGAGATTCTGCGCGCGGTGGTCTACAGCCATCACGTGCGTGTCGCGGAACGGTGGCGAGTGGGTCGAGTGTTCCTCGCGGGTGACGCCGCCCATGCGATGCCGCCGTGGATCGGCCAGGGTATGGCCTCCGGTGTTCGTGATGCGGCCAACCTGTGCTGGAAACTCGCCGGCGTCCTCGACGGCAGTCTGTCCGAGTCGGTCCTGGACAGCTACCAGACCGAGCGCGAACCACACGTGCGTGAGACCACCGACCACGCGGTGTTCGCGGGGAAGACGATCACGGAACGGCGACCGTGGGTCGCGACCCTCCGCAACCGCATCCTCGGAACGCTGGCGAAGGCCCCGGCGTTCGCCCGCTGGCTGGTGGAGAACAAGTGGATCCCCGACGCGCACTACAGCGACGGATTCCTCGGCGACCGAGGCAATCGTGCCCGCGGGTGGCAGATCCCGCAGCCCTGGGTGCTGGACGAGAAGGGCGAGCGCGTGCGGTTGGACGACGTCGTGCGCGGACGCTGGCTGGTCCTCGGACTCGACGACCGAGACGCCCCGCAGTGGCGTTCGGCGGGGGTCGGTCGCCTGCAGATCCTGCCGCCCGGCACGACTCCCGGCCCCGACGCAGTCGTCGACGTCGACGGGGTGTTGACCGAGTGGATGGACAAGCACGCGGCCTCGGTCGTCGCCCTGCGTCCGGACGGGTTCGTGTACACCGCGTCCGATTCCAGCCGATCCCTGCCGAACCCTCCCGCCTCACTGCGCGTCGCCGCCCCGGCCCTCTGACACCGGCCGACTGACGAGAACCCTTCAAGGAGCCACACATGACCCCCACCGATCAGACCTCGCAGACCGTCACGGTCAACGGCGACACCGAGATCTTCTACACCGACGTCGGCGTCGGCGACCCCGTGATCCTGCTGCACGGCGGCGGCCCCGGCGCGTCGGGACTGTCGAACTACTCCCGCAACATCGATGCTCTCGCCGAGCACTTCCGGGTCATCGTCCCGGACATGCCCGGATACGGCGGGAGCAGCAAGAACCTCGCTCAGGGCGACCCGTTCGGCGCACTGGCCGACGCCATCCGCGCGCTGCTCGATCACCTCGACATTACCTCGGCTCATCTCGTCGGCAACTCGTACGGCGGTGCGTGTGCACTGCGTCTGGCGCTCGACACGCCGCACCGCGTCGGCAAGTTGGTCCTGATGGGCCCCGGCGGCGTCGGCACCACGCGCGGCGCCCCGACGAAGGGACTCAACACGCTCCTGAGCTACTACGGCGACTCCGGCCCGAGCCGCGAGAAGCTCGAAGGATTCATCCGCAACTACCTCGTCTACGACGCCGAGTCCGTTCCCGCGTCCGCGATCGACGAGCGGTACCAGGCGTCGATCGACCCCGAGGTGATCGCCAACCCGCCGCTGCGTCGACCGTCCGGCCTCGGTGCGCTGAAGACGCTGTGGAGCATGGACTTCACTCGCGACGATCGGCTGCAGACGCTGCAGACTCGCACCCTGGTCCTGTGGGGTGAGAACGACAAGGTGAACCGACCCGCCGGCGGACAGATGCTGATCGACCGCATGCCGAACGCCGACCTGTTCCTTGCCGCGCGGACCGGGCATTGGATGCAGTGGGAGCGGGCCGATCTGTTCAACCGGCTGGTCACCGACTTCCTCGACGGCACCTACGAGTAGCGGGGTCGCGATGAGATCTGCAATGCCAAGCGCGCCATCGGTGTTCGGAAACGTGCACCTTGGCTATATCGTCATCGAGAGCCAGAAGTTCGCCGAATGGCGTCGCTTCGGGAAAGACGCGATAGGAATGCACCTCGACGAGGTGTCGCCGGATGTCATCAGGTTCCGGCTCGACGACCATCAGGCCAGGTTCATCATCGTGCGCGGCCCCGCCGAGGACGTCGTCGCACTGGGGTGGGAACTCGACGACCACGAGTCGTTCGACGAGATCGTGGGCCGCGTGGTCGATCGTGGGGTGCCCATCATCGACGGCACCGACGACGATGCGGCCGTTCGCGGCGTGGAGCGGCTGATCCGATTCCCTGGGCCGAACGGTATGGCGCAGGAGATATTCACACGTGCGACGGTCACCGACGAGCCCCTGGCGATGACCAACCGCGGCGGCTTCGTCACCGGAGCCTCCGGCATGGGACATGTCGCGATCACCTCCACCAAGCCCCATCAGATGCGCGGTTACTACAACACGGTGTTCGACGCGCGTCTCACCGACTACATCGACGAGACGATCAGCGGCGCCAAGCTCAAGATCCGGTTCCTGCGCGTCAACGAGCGGCATCACTCCATCGCCATCGCCAACGTGCGCGGACTCCCGGTCAATCCGATCCGCACCCGCGTCCAGCATCTCAACATCGAGGTGGCGACACTCGACGACATGACGCAGGCCTACCAGCGCGTCAAGCAGTTGGGCTTCGGCATGGCGCTGTCCGTGGGGCAGCACACCAACGACAAAGAACTGTCGTTCTACGCGCTCACCCCGTCGGGCTTCGAATGGGAGGTCGGCTGGAATCCGATCACCGTCGACGAACGGACGTGGGAACCGAGCACCCACCAGGGAATCAGCATCTGGGGACACACACCCGAAGGGGAGTCCGTCATCGGGTTGCTCGACCACTTCAGGCGTGCGGCGCTGTCGTTGCGCGGCGACGAAGACGTGGTTCCCGCACTCGCGGGTGCCGGGATCGCCGACAACTGACAAGAATGGAGAGGTGACCGATGTCTGATGACGAGCTCAACGACGCGTCTCGACTGCGCTCGACGAACGGAGAAGGGCGGCTGGGGCATTCGGGCGTCTTGTTCGCGATGTGCCTCGCGCTCATCCTGGTGGTCGCCTCGGTAGCCGCGCTGAACCTGGCCCTCCCGGATCTGGCGATCGATCTCGGAGCGAACAACACCGCGCTGACCTGGATCGCAGACGGCTACACCGTGGCTCTGGCCGCGTTGGTGCTGCCGATCGGGGCCGTCGGCGACCGGATCGGTCGACGGACGGTCCTGATATGCGGCGCCGTGGTGTTCGGGCTGGCCTCCCTCGCGGCAGCGTTCGCCGAGTCCACCGAGATGCTGATCGTGTGGCGAGTGGTGATGGGCATCGGCGCCGCGATGATCATGCCGGGCACACTGTCGACGATCACCGCGACCTTCCCGCCCGCGCAACGCAGCAAGGGAGTGGCGATCTGGTCCGGTTTCGCCGCCGCGGGCGCGATCATCGGCATGTTGGCGGCAGGCGCCCTCCTCGAACGCTGGGGATGGCAGTCGATCTTTATCGTCAGTGCGGCGTTCGGCGGCGTCGCCGCACTCGCGGCGATCCTGCTGGCACCCAACACTCGGGAAGACACTCGCCACCGCTTCGACCTCGTCGGAGCGGCGTCGACGACCGTCGCCGTGGGAACTCTCGTCTTCGCGATCATCGAGGGCAATGAGCGCGGCTGGACGACGACCCCGGTGCTGATCTGCGCGGCGGTCTGCGTGCTCGCGCTCGTCGTCTACGCGCTGAAAGGTCTGCGCACCGAGCATCCGCTATTGGATCCGAAACTGTTCGGCAGGGCAGGTTTCCGCGCAGGTGCCATCGTGGTGTTCACCCAGTTCATGGCGGTGTTCGGGTTCTTCTTCGTCGGGTTGCAGTACTTGCAGCTGATCCTCGACTACAGCCCACTGATCGCCGCCGTCGCGTTGATCCCGGTGGCGGCGGTCGTGATGCCCACGTCATCGCTCACGCCGCGGCTCGTGTCCGTGGTCGGGCTGAAGTATGTGATGGTCGTCGGCCTCCTGCTCATCGCGGGCGGCCTGGTGTGGATCTCGCGTCTGCACGCGGACTCTGGCTACGTTCCGTTCCTGGTGGGACTGATCCTCGCGGGCATCGGAATCGGTCTGACCGGGTCGACCGGCACCAGTGCGATCGTCGGTTCGTTGTCGCGGAACCAGCAGGGTGTCGCCTCGGCGATGAACGACACCACTCGCGAGGTCGGGTCGGCCGTGGGCATCGCAGTCATGGGCGGGGTGTTCTCCAGTCAGTACGCGAGTCATCTTCCGGACCTCGCGAGGCTTCCCGCCCAGGCGGCCGAGGCCGTTCGCGATTCGGCCGCGGCAGGTCTGGTCGCGGCCGAACGGATCGGTGGACCGGCCGGTGCGCAACTCGGCGCCGGAGTGCGCGAGGCGTTCATCGACGGCATGTCCGCGGCGCTGATCACCGTCGCGGTGGTGCTTCTGATCGCGGCGATCGGCTGTGCGATCAAGGCGCCGCGACACCCGACCAGTGCTGATGATGCCGAGACACTCGACGGCGACCCGCCTGTTCAGGCCTCATGACCGGCGACGCCGCAGCGACAGACGCACCCATCTGAACCAACGCTCGGCAGACGACGCCGTGCTACCCCTTCCGATCCATAGAGAGAAGTAGATTTCGTGACATCTCACAATTCGTCCACCCCCGGCGAGAACACCATCGACAGCGGTCCGACCCGGAGTGCGGTGAGCCGCCGGTCCCTGCTCATCGGTGCGGGAGCACTGGCCGCGGGCGGGGCCGCAGCAGCGGCGACGGCCGCAGGTCCCGCCGGTGCGGCGCCCGCACCCAAGGGGCGGTACCGCATCGACCTCCATGCGCACTGCCTGCCGCCGGAGTACCGCGAATCGCTCCTGGAGCACGGGCACTACACGATCGGCGGGTACCCGACGCCGCAGTGGTCGCCGGAGTCGGCGATCGACTTCATGGATCGGTGGGGAATCCAAGCTCAGGCGCTCTCCGTCTCCGATCCGGGTGTGTCGTACCTCAAGGGCAAGGACGCCCGCGACATGGCGCGCTACTGCAACACGTACGTGTCGAAGCTGTTCACGAAGTACCCGTCGCGCTTCGGCGCCTTCGCAGTCTTGCCGATGCCAGACGTCGCGGCCTCGATCGCCGAGATGGAGTACGCGCTCGACACGCTCAAGCTCGACGGTGTGGTCCTGCTCAGCGCGTACGACGGCGTCTACCTCGGCGATCCGCGTTTCGAGCCGCTGATGGCGGCGCTCAATCGACGCAAGGCATTCGTGTTCGTGCATCCCGCGGCGATCCCCGACTCCGCCAAGCCGTCGCTTCCGCTCCCGGACTTCCTCGCCGAGTTCACGTTCGACACGACTCGCGCCGCGACGATGATGATCGCGGGCGGCACTCTGCGTCGCTACCCGGGGATCCGTTTCCAGCTCTCGCACGCGGGTGGAACTCTGCCGTTCCTGTCGTGGCGCATCGGCGTCCTCTCCGAGACGCCGGTCGGTTCGCGTTGGCCCGCCGGCGCACCCCGGCCGTCGGCCTTGGACGTCCAGCAACTGATCCGCACGTTCTTCTTCGACACCGCGCTCAGTGCGTCGGAAGCCGCCATGAGGTCGGTGCTCGCGGTGGCGCCGCGATCGCAGATCGTCTTCGGCTCCGACTGGCCGTTCAGCCAGGCGACGTTCCTCGAAGGGGGCGGCGACCCGGCCCCCGGCCTGTCCAGCGTGTTCACCACCGACCAGCGCTACGAGGTGGAACGTCGGAATCCGCTGAAGCAACTGCCTCGACTGCGGTCGGCCGTCGGCTGAGAGGGAAGATCAGTCCTCCGCCGACGCGCCGTCGGGGTCGTGCTCGTCGCGCAGCTCGCGGCCCCTGCGGCGCTGCTCTTCCGCACGTTCGCGGATCGATCGGAGGAAGTCTTCGTCGTCGTCCGGGTTGGCCGGCTTCGACCTGCCCGGGCGTTCGTACTCGGGGTAGCCTGTGGTTCGAGCGGGGGCGGGGGCGCCTTCCGGGCGGCCGACGAGGAACCAGACGAGAGAACCGACGAGCGGTAGCAGGATCACGATGATGAGCCACGCGATCTTCGGCAGATGCCGGACGCGGTACTCCTCGGCCACGACGACGTCGATGAGCGCTATCGCCCAGACCACCAGCACGATCAGACCGAAGTATGGCACCGCACACCCTCCACGAGAAGACGTTCTTGTCCGATAGTGCCATGTATGCCCGGAAAGGAGCGACTCCTCCGGTGTGCTCCGCAGTAGATTCGCCGGCCCGGCGATGATCCAGGGCGTATCGGCCCCCGCGAGTAGTAGCGTGTCGTCGATGTCAGGTCCGTCACGGCGAGTGCTGCGTGCGATGCTGCCCGGTCGAATGTTGAGCCCCGCCGACGAGGTGCGATTCCGGGCGACGTTCGACTCGACCGCCCGGACGTATCGGTCCGAACTGTGGATCGCGCTGATGGTCGGCATGGCGTTGTTGGTCGTCTTCGACAGGGCCTTCTTCGACGCGGCCCACACGCTGACGCACAAGCCCGAACTCATCGTCGTCGGAGTCGTCCTGCCGATGCTCTTGCGCTGGGCGAGTTCTCGGAGCACGCGGGCCGCACGGTGGTCGACGCCGCTGTATGTGACATCGGTGTACCTCGACGTCGCGGTCCTGCTCGCGGTCCGAGTGCAGACGTCCGACGGCGCATTCGAGAGCGTGCCGATGCTGGCTCCGTTGGCCGTGCTGCTGAGTCTGCTCCTTGTGCAGATCCGGTTCGAAGTGCTGGTACCGCTCCTTCTCGTGGGTTTCGCAGGCATCGCCGTCACCGAGTCGTCGCGTTCGGCGTGGACACCGAGCAGCCAGATCGAACTGTTCGCGGCCGCCGTCGTCACGATCATCCCGATCGGGACCGTGTACTCGCATGAGCGGACCCAGCGCACGACGTGGCTGGTCGAGCAGGCGCTGTACGCCGCGGCGCGTACCGACGCGTTGACCGGAGTGGGGAACAGGCTCGCCCTCGACGAGCACCTGTCCGAGATGTCCACGGCCGACACGATCGCCGTCGCCGTGTACGACGTCGACGAATTCAAGCGGTACAACGACGACTTCGGTCATCCGGCGGGCGACGACTGTCTGGCCGCGATCGGAGACGTCCTCGCGTCGAGCACCGGAGCCCGTCCGGCCGAGTTCGCGGCCCGACTCTCGGGTGAGGAGTTCGTCGTCGTGTGGCGCGATATCCCGGCGAGCGAGGTGGTGACCCGGGCCGAGGCTCTCCAGGCCGCCATCGGAGCCATCGAGCCGATGGGTTCCGCGGACAGGCCGGTCACGGTCTCCGCGGGTGTCGTCCTGCCCGTCGACGTCGTCGGACGGCAGCTGTCGGACGTCGTGGCCCTCGCCGACGCGGCCTTGTACAGCGCGAAACAGTCGGGTCGCAATCGGGTGGCGATCGCGGAGACCGGCGTCGCGCGGTCGGAAGACCGACGGCCGTGGACGTTCTCGACCGCGCCCGCCGCCGAGCGTCCCGCCGATGACATCGAGCCACGTGGGCGCGTCTCCGATTCCGCTCCGCGACCGACGAAGCCTGCTTCGTGCACGAGTACGACGCCGTGAACCTGAGACTCCGACGCCTCGTCATGGGCGCGTCCGGGCTGGTCGTGGCCCTGATCTTCCTGGGACAATTCGGCGACTTCCTCACCTCGGCGGATTCGTCCGGACTGTCGCGGGCCGTGCTCGGCGGCGGCATGTTCCCGGCGGCCGCCGTCGGATTCATGAGCACGGTCGTTCCCGCACTTCGCAGGCACTCCACGGCGTTGTACGTCGTGGCGGTCGGAAGCATCCTCGTCGCCCAGATGATCCAGCGGTCGGTGCAGCTGCCGCAGGGCATCGACATGGTGCCGATGCTGTGGCCGCTGACGATGATCTTGAGCATGGCGATCGTCGGCATCCGCTACGCGGTGCTGCTGCCGGTGTCCATCGCCTACCTGACCGCCGTGATCATGGTCGACGTCGCCGTCCTCCCCCTCACCACCTCGCGACTGGTCACCTACGGGACCTGTGTCCTCATGGTCGCCACCACGGTCCGCCTCGCCTACCGAATCGAAGCGTCCGCACGGCGCGGCTGGCTGTCGGCCCGCAAGCTCGACGAACTCGGACGCACCGATGCGCTGACCGGTCTGCCCAACCGGCGCGCGTTCGACGACACGCTCGCCGAGTGGAACGATCTCGCCGCGCTCGTGCTCATCGACGTCGACTGCTTCAAAGCGCTCAACGACGAGCACGGTCACCTCGCGGGTGACGACTTCCTACGCGGTGTCGCCGGTCGGCTGGCCGCACTCGCCGGGCCCGACGTGTTCGCCGCACGCCTCGGCGGCGAGGAGTTCGGCATGCTCGTCCGGCGAGAAACGGCCGACGAGGTCGTGGCGTGCGCCGAATCCGCGCGTGTCGCGGCGTGCGTCGGCCAGCCGTTCACCGCGTCGGCCGGTGTCGCGTTCGCTCCGGGTGAGGACATCGTCGCCCGTGCCGATCGGCAGCTGTACCGTGCCAAGTCTCAGGGACGCGACCGACTGTGCTCCGAACCCGTGAGTGGGAGTCCGGCGCGCGCGACGGTGCTCGACCGTGTCGAGAGTCCGACGGGGTGCGCGGGGACGTTCAACGGGTGAGACGGCCGGTCTCAGCCGCGGCGGGCCTCTCCCAACCAGGCGAGGGCGCCACCGAGCACGATCAGGACGACGTCGGCGGTGAGGGCACCCGCGAAGCCGCCCGGCATCCAGGAGACGAGACCACGGTTGGCGTGGTCGATCAGCACGCGGATCAGACCGTGGACTCCGACGGTCAGGATCACCATCCCCGCGATCTGGAGTGCCAACCATTTGCTCATGCCGCACCTTCCACTCGTCGTTCTTCATCGAACACTACCGAGCGATGTCGTCCGATCGGAGTATGGCTGGACGGTTGAACGGGTGAATTCGTGCAAGAGCGTAGACAGCCCTGGTCGGACGGCCTACATTTACCCAGCAGTTGATCGATTGATCGATTGGCTGTGCGTCTCGACGAGGGGCGACCGGCCGACGACCCGAGTCCGTGGGGGGCTCGGGTCGTCGCCGTTCGAGGCCGCTCACGCCCAGACGTAGCCGTCCGGGTCGACGAAACCGTCCACGTCGGACACCACCGTGAGGCGATGGGAGCCGCTGCCCTCGGCTCCGACCCCGGCGTTCTTCGCAGTCGCCTTCCGGCTCTGCACGGCAAGCGTGATCGCGCCGCCCGCCTCGAACTCCACGTACTTGCGGCCGAAACTCTTCGCGACCGTCAGGCCCTTGCCGACGTAGAACTCCTTGGTGGCGGCAACATCGTCGACGCCGAGGAGCAGCACGATCGAATCGGCCACCCGCGGCGGCGCTCCGGTCGGCTTCTTCTTCGACGACGCGAGTGTCCACACCGTGCCGTCCGGAGCCTCGACCGTGGCTCCGTAACCCCACAGCGACTTCGACGCGGGCTTCACCACCCGGGCCCCCGCGGCGACCGCGGAGTCGAAGAACGAGTCGACGACGGCCGAGTCGGCGACCACGAGCGAGACGGCGAAACCGCGGAAGCCGGACGTCGCCTCGGCGGACTGCTCGACGCGCAGTCGGTCGCCGAGGCCGAACGCCGCGTCGTAGAAGGTGCGGGCCGCGTCGGCGTCGGACGCGGCGATTGTCAGTGCATCGATGTTCGTCATGAGAGCGACGCTACTGGCGGTGCGGAGGGTGACGCTTCTTCAAAACTGACCGATCAGACCATCGTCCGAATCGAGTGGTCTGCGGCTACGATCGGCCCTCATGTCGTCGAATCTTCCCGTCGGGCACCACCTCGACTCCGCCGATCCCGCAGCACTGCTCGCTCATCGCCTCAACCGTCACACCTTTTGGTGCGGGCAGAGCGGGTCGGGCAAGACGTACGCGCTCGGGGTGCTCCTCGAGCAGGTGCTGCTGCACACCGAACTCCCGATCGTCGTCCTCGATCCGAACTCCGACTTCACGAAGCTCGGCGCGGTGCGCGACGACGCTCCGGCGGCGGAGGCCGCCGAACTCGGGGATCGGACGGTTCGCGTCCTGCGACCCGGCGCCTCCGACGATCCGCTCACGGTGCGGTTCGTCGACATGGACATCCGGTCGCGGGCGGCGATCCTGCAACTCGATCCGGTCCGCGACGCCGACGAGTTCAACACCATGATCAGGTCGGCCGCCGCGGGCATCCCGGAGGTCGGGGAGGCGCTCGTCGACTGGCTGCGCAAGAGCGACGACGAGCGGTTCCAGCGGATCGCGGTCCGCCTGGAGAACCTCGGTGTCGCCGACTGGAACCTGTGGGCGTGGGGCGGACGTGACGTGACCGACGTCGTCGCCGAGCGGGCCGACGCCACCGTCGTCGACCTCGGATCGTTCGGCACTCCCGAAGAGCTGCAGGCGGCGGCGCTCGCCGTGCTCGACGACCTGTGGGCGCGACGCGACGAGCGGATCGGCCGCCTCGTGGTGATCGACGAGGCGCACAACCTGTGCATGCCGAATCCGTCGACGCCGCTGGAGAAGCTGCTCACCGACCGGATCGTGCAGATCGCCGCCGAAGGCCGCAAGTACGGGATCTGGCTGCTGCTGTCGACACAACGACCGTCGAAGGTCCATCCCAATGCGCTATCGCAGTGCGACAACCTCGGACTCATGAAGATGAGCTCCGCCCGTGATCTCGCCGAACTCGCGCAGGTCTTCGGGTATGCGCCGCAGGCCCTGCTCGACCGGTCGCCGTCGTTCGCTCAGGGGCAGGTCCTGTTCGCGGGCGGGTTCACGCCGAACGCGCAGATCGTGCAGGTGGCGGCGCGTCTCACGCGGGAGGGCGGGTCGGACGTCGCAGTCCCACTGAGGTGACGGACTGGGACGCGACTCGGCCGTCGGCGGCACGATTTTGACGTTCGTCGACCAAAGAGGGCCGTGTGAGGTGCGGCACTGTGCCACGGTTGCTGTGGGGCAAGCAACTCGTGAGTGAATGAACCCGTTGGACGTCGCAGGCCGTGCGTGACGTCGTGAGTAGAGGGTTCTCAGGTTCCAGTGGCAATCAGTCGTCTTCTGTCGTCGCGGGCGTTCCGCGTCGGCGGCGCCCTCCTCGCGAGTTCCGTCATCATCATGAGCGTCGGGCAGAGCAGCCCGACGCCCGCACGCGACCTGACGGCGTCCGTGGAGACGGCAGCGGCCGCCCTGGAGGAGAGCCCGGCCGCTGCCACACACCCCGCTCTCGAGGACTCGGCCACCGTCGAGTCGCCGACGGACGAGAAGAAGCCCGACTCGGATTCGGACAAGCCGGCCGAGACGACGCCGACGATCACGCCGAAGCCGGCCGACTCGACGTGCGCCGGAGCCGAGAACGCGACGTTCGGGGCCGTCGTCCGGGCCGTCTTCGACTCGTTCACGCCGTATCTGCCCGCCGCGCAGCGCGCCGAGGCCGAGTCGACGAAGGCCTCGGTGCTGGCCGACATGCACAAGCTGGAGATCTCCTCCCTCGCGGTGTCGACGCATCCGCGCGGCCTCGGGGCGTCGGAGAGCGCCCCGATGAACACGCATCGGGACCCGATCTCGCAGTGGATCGTCACCCAGTTGATGAACGTCAAGAACGGCCGCTTCGACCAGCCGATCCACCTCGACAATCTGACCGTCAGCCAGGCGGTCGAGACGGCGTGGCTGTACTTCTACCTCACCGTCCTGGTCCCGACGTCCGTGATCAACGACATCGCGCCGATCCTCTTCACGTCCGGACCGTTCGCCAGTATCACGCTGATCACGATGCCGCTGTCGCTCGGTACGCAGGGCATGGCGCTGCTGTACGGCAAGATCAGCGACGCCATCATCGGCCGGTGCCTGGTGAAGATGACCCCGGAAGAGATGGACCGCGCGGGCAAGCCCGACCCCGACCTGCAGTTCAGCACCGAGGTCCCGGCGATCATCCAGGACATCGCCGACCAGGTCGCCATCGCCGAACCGTCGACCTGCCCGTCCGTCGCCGACCTCTCGCTCGGCCGCATCGTCACCATCACGTCGAAGCAGTTGCAGAAGGACGCGCCCGACGAGAAGACCAAGCAGCGGATCGTCAGCGTCACCTCGGTGCTCGAACGGTTCCTCGGCTCCACTCGGGTGCCGGAGGGGACCGACCCCGGGCCGTCCGAATTCGAGAAGATCATCGACTTCGGGCTCGAGAACGGGTCGTCGGACAGTCCCGAACTGGCGAAGATCCTCGGCGTCGCGAAGGTCCTCGGAAAGGGCGTCGGCCTCGCGCAGACCATCACCCTCGCCGACGTGACCGTCGCGGGCGCGAAGCTCGCCGCCGACATCGCGGCCAAGATCATCACCTTCGTGCTCACGACGGTCGACGCCGCGACGGTGTCGCCGCTGTTCTCGTCGGCCCTCGGCATCGAACTGCTCCCGCACGTCGGCGGTTTCCTCACCACGTACGGACTCAACGTCCTGCTGAACGTGATGTCGTCGCTGTGTCTGGAGATAGAACGGTCCTGAAGCGTTCGATGACGAAAACAGATCGTCATGGTCGGCGAATCGGAACATGGTGATCGGTCGCCCCAATTACCTTTGAGTGTGATGCGGGACATCCCCGCCGCACAACGATGATCAAAGGAAATCCGATCCGATGACCAGCAAGAACTTCGCCAAAGTCCTCGTCGCCAACCGCGGCGAGATCGCGATCCGCGCCTTCCGTGCCGCCTACGAACTCGGCATCGGGACCGTCGCGGTGTTCCCGTACGAGGACCGCAACTCCGGGCACCGCACCAAGGCCGACGAGTCGTACCAGATCGGCGAACCCGGTCACCCCGTCCGGAACTACCTGGACATCGATCTGATCATCGACGCGGCGAAGCAGGCGGGCGCCGACGCGATCTACCCCGGCTACGGCTTCCTCTCGGAGAACCCGGACCTGGCCGCCGCATGCGAAGAGAACGGCATCACGTTCGTCGGCCCGCCGCGCGACGTGCTCGAACTGACGGGCAACAAGGCCCGCGCCATCGCCGCGGCCAAAGCCGCCGGACTGCCCGTGCTGCCGTCGTCGGAGCCGTCGACCGACGTCGACGACCTGCTCCGCGTCGCCGAATCGATGACGTTCCCGATCTTCGTGAAGGCCGTCGCGGGCGGCGGCGGACGCGGGATGCGCCGCGTCGAAGACATCTCGACTCTCCGCGAAGCGATCGAAGCCGCGTCGCGCGAAGCGGAGTCGGCGTTCGGCGACGCGACGGTGTTCCTCGAACAGGCCGTCATCAATCCCCGCCACATCGAGGTGCAGATCCTCGCCGACACCCAAGGCGACGTCATCCACCTCTTCGAACGCGACTGCTCGGTGCAGCGACGTCACCAGAAGGTCGTCGAACTCGCGCCCGCCCCCAACCTCGACCCGGCACTGCGCGAGAAGATCTGCGCCGACGCCGTCGCCTTCGCCAGGCAGATCGGCTACAGCTGTGCGGGCACCGTCGAATTCCTCGTCGACGAGCGCGGTCACCACATGTTCATCGAGATGAACCCGCGCATCCAGGTGGAGCACACGGTCACCGAGGAGATCACCGACGTCGACCTCGTGCAGTCGCAGCTGCGCGTCGCGGCCGGAGCCACCCTCGCTGAGCTGGGACTGAGCCAGGAGTCGATCGTGATCCGCGGCGCGGCGCTGCAGTGCCGCATCACCACCGAAGACCCGGCGAACGGCTTCCGCCCCGACACCGGCCGCATCACCGCCTACCGCAGCCCCGGCGGCGGCGGCATCCGCCTGGACGGCGGGTCCGCGCTCGGTGCCGAGGTCGGAGCCTACTTCGACTCGATGCTGGTGAAGCTCACCTGCCGCGGCCGCGACTTCGAATCGGCCGTCGCCCACGCCCGCCGCGCCGTCACCGAGTTCCGGATTCGCGGCGTCTCCACCAACATCCCGTTCCTGCAGGGCCTGCTCGACGACCCCGATTTCCGCGCCGGTCACGTCACGACGTCGTTCATCGAGGAACGTCCGCATCTGCTCACGTTGAACGCGTCGGCCGACCGCGCGTCGAAGATCCTGTCGTACCTGGCCGACGTGACCGTCAACCTGCCCGACGGTCCGCGGCCGAAGACCGGACGGTCCACCGAGAAGCTGCCCGCCGTCGACCTGTCGGTCCCGCCGCCCGCAGGCTCCCGCCAGCGGCTGCTCGACCTCGGTCCCGACGGCTTCGCGAAAGCACTCCGCGAGCAGTCGGCGCTGGCCGTCACCGACACCACCTTCCGCGACGCCCACCAGTCGTTGCTCGCCACGCGCGTACGGACGTCGAGCCTGACCGCGGTTGCGCCACACGTCGCACGGTTGACGCCGGAACTGCTGTCGATCGAGGCGTGGGGCGGTGCGACGTACGACGTCGCGCTCCGCTTCCTCAAGGAGGACCCGTGGGACCGGCTCGCCCAGCTGCGTGAGGCAGTCCCCAACATCTGCCTCCAGATGCTGCTGCGCGGACGCAACACCGTGGGCTACACCCCGTACCCGGAGTCGGTGACCAGGGCGTTCGTCGCCGAGGCGGCGTCGACCGGCATCGACATCTTCCGCATCTTCGACGCCCTCAACAACGTCGACCAGATGCGTCCGGCGATCGACGCGGTCCGCGAGACCGGCACGACGCTCGCCGAGGTCGCGATGAGCTACACCGGCGACCTCGCGAACCCCGACGAGAAGCTGTACACGCTCGACTACTACCTGCGGCTCGCCGAGCAGATCGTCGACGCGGGCGCGCACGTCCTCGCGATCAAGGACATGGCGGGACTGCTGCGCCCGACGGCGGCGACCAAGCTGGTCACGGCGTTGCGGTCGGAGTTCGATCTGCCGATTCACGTCCACACCCACGACACGCCGGGCGGCCAGCTCGCCACCTACCTCGCCGCATGGCAGGCCGGGGCCGACGCCGTCGACGGCGCCAGCGCGCCGATGTCGGGGACCACCAGCCAGCCGTCGCTGTCGGCGATCGTCGCCGCGGCCGCCCACAGCGACCGCGACACCGGGCTGAACCTGGACAACGTCTGCGATCTGGAGCCGTACTGGGAGGCCCTGCGCAAGGTGTACGTGCCGTTCGAGTCGGGCGTCCCGTCGCCGACCGGCCGCGTCTACACGCACGAGATCCCCGGCGGGCAGCTGTCGAACCTCCGCGCACAGGCGACCGCACTAGGCCTCGCCGACAGGTTCGAGGAGGTCGAGGCCAAATACGCCGCGGCCGACCGTCTCCTCGGACGCCTGGTGAAGGTGACGCCGTCGTCGAAGGTCGTCGGCGACCTCGCCCTCGCGCTCGTCGGCACCGGCGTCGACGTCGACGACTTCGCCGCCGACCCGGCCCGCTACGACATCCCGGACTCGGTGATCGGATTCCTGCGAGGCGAGCTCGGCACGCCCGTCGGCGGCTGGCCCGAACCGTTCCGGACCAAGGCGCTGGCCGGCCGCGCCGAGCCGAAGCCGGAGACCGTGCTGACAGCCGACGACGAAGCCGGCCTGGCGGGCGACTCGGCGACGCGCCGAGCGACGCTCAACCGTCTCCTGTTCCCCGGCCCCACCAGGGAGTACCTGGACCATGTCGAGAAGTACGGCGACACGTCGCGGCTGTCGGCGGGCCAGTTCTTCTACGGCCTGCGCAGCGGCCAGGAGAGCCGCGTCGAACTGTCCAAGGGAGTCAACCTGCTGATCGGGCTCGAGGCGATCTCGGAGCCGGACGAGCACGGCATGCGGACCGTCATGTGCATCCTGAACGGCCAGCTCCGGCCCGTCGCCGCGCGCGACCGGTCGGTGGCGGCGGAGATCCCGGCGGCCGAGAAGGCGGACAAGAACGATCCCGGCCACGTCGCGGCTCCGTTCGCGGGCGTCGTCACGTTGGCGGTCGCCGAGGGCGACACCGTCGAGGCCGGCGGGCAGATCGGCACCATCGAGGCGATGAAGATGGAGGCCGCGATCACGTCCCCGCGTGCGGGCGTGGTGAGTCGTGCCGCGATCACGAAGGTGGCGCAGGTGGAGGCGGGCGATCTGCTGGTGGCGCTGACCGATGAGTGATCGGCGGACCGTCGTCGTGACCGGCGGCAGCGACGGCATCGGTGCGGTCACCTCCCGTGCCCTCGCCGCCGACGGCGTCGACCTGATCGTCGTCGGGCGGTCGGAGACCAAACTGGCGGCCGTCGCAGCCGACACCGGCGCGACCACCTTCAGCGCCGACTTCGGGGTGCTCGACGACGTCCGCGCGCTCGCGGCGCGGATCGCGGAACACACCACGTCGATCGACGTCCTGCTCAACAACGCGGGCGGCACGTTCGACCCCGTCGACCGCACCGTCGACGGGTTCGAGCCGAACTTCCAGATCAATCATCTGGCCGGATTCCTGCTGACCAATCTGCTGCGTGAGCGACTGACGGCGGGCGACGGCGCGCTGGTCGTGAACACGTCGAGCATGGGCAACCTGTTGGGGCGCGTGGATCTGACCGACCTCGACGGGCGACGCCGCGCCGTCGGCCAGCCGCG
Organism: Gordonia spumicola; assembly: GCF_009932475.1. GTDB lineage: Bacteria > Actinomycetota > Actinomycetes > Mycobacteriales > Mycobacteriaceae > Gordonia > Gordonia spumicola. Next base: position 1,035,691 of record NZ_BJOV01000003.1, on the reverse strand, counting down.
CGCGTACGGCAGCAGCAAGTTGATGAACATCCTGTTCGCGAAGGGGATCACCCAACGGTGGGCGTCGGACGGCGTGATCGCCGCGGCGGTGCATCCCGGAGTCGTGGCGTCGAGTTTCGGCCGCGACTCGTTCTGGGTGGGGCTCGCGTACCGGACGCCGCTGCGGCATCTCGGCACGATCAGCCCGGAGAAGGGCGCCGAGCCGTTGATCGAACTCGCCAGGCGCGGGGCCGATCCGGCGATCGGCGGCGTCTACTTCAACCGGCATCGAGCCGACGGTCCGCAGTCGAGGCAGGCGCGCGATCAACGGCTGATCGACGGCCTGTGGGAGGAGTCGGCGACGCTCGTCGGACTGGACTGAGCCGGATGTCCCGCCGGATGGGACATCCGCCGGTGGCCGGCCCGTTCGGATGACACGATGGGGACTCCGCCGTCGGAGAAGGAGCCCGCCCATGTCTGCAGTCGTCCCCGCCCGCTACGAAGGCCGCCGCGCCCTGATCACCGGGGCCGGATCCGGCATCGGCCAGGCGACTGTCCTGCGGATACTCGCCGAGGGCGGCACCGTCGTCGCCGCGGACGTCAGCGAGGCAGGCCTCGCCGACACCGTCGGGAAGTCGGGCGGCCACGACCGACTGACGACAGTCGTCGTCGACGTCGCCGACGAGGCGTCGGTGACGGCGGGCGTCGCGGCCGCGCGGAAGGCGCTCGGCGGCATCGACGTGCTGGTCAACGCGGCGGGGATCCTGCGGTCGTCGCGCACCGAGACGACGTCGCTCGCCGATTTCGAGCTCGTGATCCGGGTGAACCTGGTCGGCACGTTCCTGATGATCCGCGAGTCGTTGCCCGCGCTCATCGAGTCCGACGACGCGGCCGTCGTCAACTTCAGCTCCACGTCGGCGATGTTCGCGCATCCGTACATGGCCGCGTACGCGGCGTCGAAGGGCGGCATCCAGTCGATGACGCACGCGCTCGCCGCCGAATACGCCAAGCAGGGGATCCGGTTCACCGCCGTGCAGCCGAGCTCCATCTCGTCGGGCATGACCGACGGCAGCGGAGAGAGCGGACAGAGCCGGGGACCGGGACTCCCGGAGGACGCCGACTTCGGCCTGTTCGCCAAGCTGCTGCCCGCACTCGGCCAGGGCTTCGCGGGCCCCGAGACGGTCGCGGGTGTCGTCGCCATGCTCGCCAGTTCCGACGGTGCGTTCATCACGGGCACCGAGGTCCGCGTCGACGGGGGAACGCACTTCTGATCCCGATCCGGAGGAATGACGACTCGCATTGCTTGACCTTGAGTGTGATCCAGATTATAGCTTATTGCTAGATAGTTAAGCATCAAGCTAAATCGGATCGAGCGCTTGGGAGTCCATCACATGAAAAAACTGCAGGCAGCTGTCGTCGGCGGAGGCGTGGGCGGTCTGACCGCCGCGGCCGCGCTCCTCCGGTCGGGTGTCGACGTGACCGTGTACGAACAGTCGTCCGGCTTCTCACGCGTCGGTGCGGACGTCAATCTCACGCCCAATGCGGTCAAGGCCCTCGACGGTCTCGGCGGCGGGGTCGGGGACTGGCTGCGCGCTCACGGCGGCCACCCGCAGTTCCGGCTGAGCCGAATGTGGGACACCGGCGAGGAGACCTCGAGGGTCGCGCTCGGCGACGACGCCCGAGAGCGATACGGTGCGCCGCAGCTCACGGTCCATCGCGGAGACCTCATGTCGGCCCTCGAGCGGGAGCTCCCCGCCGGCGTCATCGAACTCGGCAGACGACTCGACTCGATCGAGGACGGCGCGGAAGGCGTCCGGCTCCGGTTCGCCGACGGCTCCGATTCTCGCGCCGACGTCGTCATCGGTGCGGACGGCATTCACTCGCGTGTGCGCCATGCGCTGTTCGGGCCCGATGAACCCGAGTTCACCGGCATCGTCGCGTTCCGCGCGGTGATCCCGAGCGATGCGGTCGCCGGCGTGCCCAACGCCGACTGCTTCACCAAGTGGTGGGGACCGGACCCCGCCACGCAGATCGTGACCTTTCCGCTCGGCCTCGACGAGGTGTTCGTCTTCGCGACGGTCGGCCAGACCGCGTGGACGGAGGAGTCGTGGACCACGCCCGGAAGCATCGACGAACTCCGGTCCCTTTACGTGGACTTCCATCCCGAGGCGCGGACGCTTCTCGACCGATGTGACGGTGTGCTCAAGTCGGCGCTCTACGTCCGACCTCCGTTGCCTGCCTGGAGTGGGGATCGTGCGGTGCTCCTCGGTGACGCGTGCCACCCGATGACGCCGTTCATGGCTCAGGGCGCGGGACAGGCGTGCGAGGACGCCGTGGTGTTGGCCCGATGTCTCGCCGAATTCGACGATCCGTCGACGGCGTTCTCTCGGTACGAGGCGACGCGGAAGCCGCGTGCCTCGAGGATTCAAGCATCGTCCCGCGACAACAACTGGCTTCGCACCGCGGGTGGGGGCGACTGGGTGTACGGCTACGACGCCTGGTCGACGTCACTCGACGCATCAGAGGTGTGAGCGGAGCTCTTTCTGCGAATCCTTGTGATCCACTCAACACTTGAGCTATAAATAATTGAGACCTAAGGCACTAGCCTTCCTTCCTCCCTCAGAGTCCCAACAGCCTAGGAGCACTCACATGGAGACTTCCACCCTCGACGCCGGCCGCGCGGCAGATGCGATCAACGCGCGCATGGAGCGTCTGCCGATGAGTCGATGGCACGTCAAAGCGCGTGTCATCGTCGGAGCCGTCACCTTCTTCGACGGCTTCGACCAGCTCATGATCGCCTACTCGCTGCCCGATCTCCCGACGGCCTGGAACCTCACGTCGACGATGATCGCCTGGGTCATCGCGGTCGGCGGACTCGGCATGTTGTTCGGTGCGCTCGGCGGCGGCTGGCTGGCCGACCGGGTCGGCCGACTGCGCGTCATCGAGATCTCGCTCGTCGTCTACGCGGTCGCCAGCCTCGGCATGGCGTTCACCCATTCGCTCGTCGTCTTCATGATCCTGCGATTCATCCAAGGTCTCGGCCTCGGGGCCGAGGTGCCGGTAGCCGCGGCCTACATCGGCGAGATCGCCAAGGCGCACGGTCGCGGGCGATTCGTCCTGCTGTACGAGACGATCTTCCCGGTCGGCCTCGTGGTGTCGGCGGTGGTCTCGGCGTGGATCGTGCCGAACTACGGCTACCAGATCCTCTTTGCACTCGGCGCGCTGCCCGTTCTGCTCGTCCCGCTCCTCCACCGACTTCCCGAGTCGCCGCGGTGGCTCGCCGCGCGTGGCCGGTTCGATGAGGCCGAAGCGTCCGTATCCATCATCGAAGCCGATGTGCGCTCGCGCGGGATCGAACTGACGGAGCCTCGACCGACGGTCGACGACCCGGCGGTGGTCCGCAAGGCTCGCTTCCGCGAGCTCTTCGAAGGCATCTACCTGCGCCGCACGCTGATGCTCGCCTCGATCTGGCTCTGCGCGTACTTCGTCAACTACGGTATCGCCTCCTGGCTGCCGACCCTGTACCGCAAGCACTTCGGGGTCAGCACCGAGACCGCGCTCCACTACAGCGTCTTCACCACCGTCGCCGGTCTGATCGGCTGCCTCCTGATCGCCTTCCTGATCGACGGACTCGGCCGACGCCTGTGCATCGCCACCGCGATGGCCCTGTGCGCTTTGACGCTGGGACTGCTCGCCGGCTTCGGAACCAACACCGAGACGGCCGTCCTGGCCTGGTCCGCCTCCGCGGCGCTGCTCGTGTTCGCCGTCAACATGGCGCTGTACGTCTACACCGCCGAGCTCTACCCGACCCGCATGCGTGCCATGGGTGCGGCGTTCGGCGGAGCCGCAGGTCGGCTCGGCATCGTCGTCGGACCGCTGCTCGTCGGCTGGATCCTCGACCACGGCGGGTCGCTGAGCTGGGTGTTCGGCGCGTTCGCGGTCGTCGCGGGGATCGGTGCGATCGTCGTCGCCCTGTTCGCCGTCGAGACCAAGGAACTCACCCTCGAGGAGATCTCCAAATGAGGCCCGACTTCACCCCGATCCCCGACGAGGCGTTCGTCGGAGGCAAGTGGGTCCAGGTGTCCGGACCCGCGTCGGAGATCGTCGACCCGGCGACGGGGCGTGTGTTGCAGACCATCTCGCAGTCCACCGCCGACGATGTCGACGCCGCGGTCGCCGCGGGTGCCGCGGCAGCGGCCGATCCCGACTGGCGACGGATGGCTCCGCACCGCCGCGCGGCATTCCTGCGGCGCCTCGGCGACCTCGTCGAACGCGATGCGGACCGGCTCGCCACGCTTCAGACGTTCAACACCGGCAAGTCGATCGCGGAGACGCGTGCACTGGCCGCGAGTGCGGCGGGGACGTTCCGGTACTTCGCGTCCGTCCTCGAGACGTACGACGAGTCGATGACGGCGCCGCGCGGCGACTACCGGACGTGGGTGCAACACGAGCCCGTCGGCGTCGTCGGAGCGATCGCGCCCTGGAACTCGCCGATCGCGTCGGACGCGCAGAAGCTCGCGCCCGCCCTCGCTGCGGGCAACGCCGTGGTGCTCAAACCGGCCGAGTGGACGCCGCTGGTGTCGCTGGCCCTCGCTCGACTGATCGAGGAGGCGGGGATCCCCGCCGGTCTGGTGTCCGTGCTGCCGGGGCGGGGGTCCGTCGTCGGAGACGCGATCGTCAGGCATCCCGGAGTCGGCAAAGTGAGCTTCACCGGCGGGACGTCCACCGGCAGGGGACTGGCCCATCAGGCGGCCGAGAAGCTCATGCCGGTCTCGTTGGAGCTCGGCGGGAAGTCGCCGACCGTGGTCCTCGACGACGCGGACGTCGACCAGGCGGTCGCGGGTGTGATGTACGGGATCTTCTCGTCGTCCGGTCAGAGCTGTGTCGCGGGCTCCCGGCTGTTCGTGCACGACTCCCTCTACGAGACGTTCATGGACAAGCTCGTCGCGTGCACGGAGGCGCTGCCGGTGGGCGACGGTTTCGACCCGGCGACACGAGTGGGGCCGCTGGTCCATCGCAGGCATCGCGACAGCGTCGCGGCGTACGTCGACTCCGCACGTGTCGACGGCGGCCGGATCAGATGCGGCGGTCGCGCCCCCGATGATCCCGCGCTCGCGGACGGTGCGTACTACCTGCCGACCGTCGTCGACGGGCTCGATGCCGACGCGAAGGTGTCGCGCGAGGAGATCTTCGGTCCGGTGCTGGTCGCGTTCGGATTCTCCGACGAGGACGACCTGGTCCGGAAGGCGAACGACAGCGTGTACGGCCTCGCCGCGGGCATCTGGACGAGAGACTACCGACGGGCACTGCGGCTGGCCGACCGACTGGAGGCAGGCAACGTCTGGATCAACACGTACAAGGCGTTCTCCATCTCCACGCCGTTCGGCGGCATCAAGGAGAGCGGACTCGGCACCGAGAAGGGTCGGGAGGGCATCGCGGCGTACTCCCGGGTGAAGAGCGTCTACCTGGGGCTCGATCCGGAACCGAACCCGTGGGCGGGCCTCGGCGACGCATAGCGCCGCCCGTCACTGTCGAAAATATTCGTGAAACACTTCACACCGTAATACTTGAGCGCTGAACTACTAATCGTAAAGATACTTGAGGAGGTCACGATGAATCAGCCGGTAGCGACCCTGTCCAGGCTTCGATCCGTCGAGCTGCGGACATCCGCGGCATCGGAGTCGGCGGACTTCTACGAGAACGTCTGGGGCCTGTCCGTCGTGGAACGCGGCAGCGAGGGCGCGTGGCTCCGCGGCACCGGCGACGAGCATCACGTGCTCCAGCTGACGTCGGCCGAGCAGAACGGCCTCGGCCGGATCACGTTCGCCGTCCGGACGCCCGCCGAGGTCGATGAGGCCGCCCGCCGGCTCGGGGCCCGCGGAGTCCCGATCGTCGCGGGTCCCGGACCCACGGGCGAGATCGCAGCCGGATACGGCGTCAGCTTCGTCGACCCGGAGGGCCGGGTGATCCAACTCCTCGCCGACGCCTACGCGGTCACCACGATGCACCGGTCCGACGCGGTACCGGTCGGCGTCACCCACGTCGTTCTGAACACCGTCGACATCGACGCGGCCGTCGCGTTCTACACCGACGTCCTCGGGATGCGGGTGTCCGACTGGTCCGAGCATCAGATGGCGTTCCTGCGCTGCAACTCCGACCACCACAGCATCGCGTTCAACCAGGCGGAGTGGACGGCGATCAATCACGTCGCCTACGAGATGCCGTCGGTCGACCACTTCATGCGGGGCATCGGTCGGCTGCGGCACCACGGTGTCGTTCCGATGTGGGGACCCGGACGGCACGGACCGGGCGACAACACGTTCTCCTACTTCGCCGACCCGGCGGGTCTGGTCTGCGAGTACACGTCCGGAATCGCTCAGGTGGAGGAGGACCGCTGGCTCTGCCGTGTGTGGCGACGCGTTCCGGAACTGTCCGACACGTGGGGGACCGCTGGCCCGCCGTCCGCCGAGGTGCGTTCCCACATGGCGGGCGTGCCCGACGACGGCCCGTTCGCGCACCGGGCCGACCTGCGCGTGAGCGCCGACCGATGACCGGAGGAACCATGACCGACCTGCACGTTCTCGACGAGGGCTCCGGCCCCGCCGTCGTTCTCCTGCACGGCATCGGGGGAAGTTCGCGATCGTTCGACCCCCAGGTCGCCGAGCTCGCCGAGAACCATCGACTCCTCGCGTGGGACGCACCCGGCTACGGCCGATCGGCCGACGTCGAGGCCCCGCTCACCATGGACGACTACGCGGACCGCGTGGCATCGCTCATCGAGGAGCGCTGCGGTGAGCAGGGCGCTCACGTCCTCGGCATGTCGTGGGGCGGAGTGATCGCCACTCGTCTCGCCCTCCGGCGCCCCGACCTGGTGCGAAGCCTGATCCTCGGCAGTTCGACAGTCGGCTCCGGGGCGACGCCGGAGTCGGCCCGCTCGATGCTGGCGCGGGCCGCCGACGTCGAAACGGATCTGGCCGCGTTCACGGCGGATCGCGCGCGTCGGCTGCTCGCGCCCGACACCGACGACGCCACCGTCGCCGCGGTCGCCGAGGAGATGGCGGCAGCCATCCGGCCGGCCGGATACCGCAGTGCCGCCGAGGCGATGGCGGCCACCGATCACACCGACCGGCTGCCGGAGGTGAACGTGCCGACGCTCGTCGTCGCGGGCGACTGCGACGAGGTGACCGGCCACGCCGCGTCCCAGGTGCTCGCGGGCGGCGTCCCCGGTGCCGTGTACGTGACCCTCCGCGGGGCGGGTCATCTCGCCAACCGCGACCGACCCGAGGCGTTCAACGCCTGGGCCGAATCGTTCATCCAGATCACCGAGCGCCTCCGCGCCCAGTGACGCCCATCAGTTCCACAACCCATCACTAGAAGGAGAAAGCAATGGACTACCAGACTTCCGACCTCGCCGAATTCACCGACTCGCTCATCCTCACCTGCGAGAGCCGCAAGGAGGACTGGGACGCGCTCGGCTTCCAGGCCAAGGCGGGCGACCAGTTCAAGCGCGCCCAGATCCGGTACGTCGGATCGGGTGCGACCGGCGACCACGGCGACGACAAGCGGATCATCCCGTCGCGCGGGTTCACGTTCTCGAACATGCTGCTCCCGGCGGGCGCCGAAGGCCCCGAGCACACTCACCACGACGCGGAAGAGGCGTTCTTCGTCATCGAGGGACAGATCGAGGTCGGCGTGCACCGCGACGGCAAGGAGGAGAAGCGCACCCTCGGATACCGCGACATGATCGTCGTGCCCGCGGGCGTGCCGCGCAGCCTGAAGAACGTCACCGACGAACCCGCGCTGTTCTGCGTGATCATCGGCGCCCAGAAGCCGCAGGTCCCGACCTACCCCGAGACGTCGGTCATGCACGGCGTCACCCGGGACTGATCGCGGTGACGGACCTGCGCGGGAAGACCGTGCTCGTCACCGGTTCCGGGCGCGGCCTCGGACTGGCGATCGCCGAGCACGCGGGTCTCGCCGGTGCGCAGGTGTGGGTCGCCGACATCCGGGAGGACTGGGGCGCCGCCGCGGTCGAGACGTTGGCCGACGCGGGCGTGCGGGCGAGGTTCCGCCCGCTCGACGTCCGCTCGGTCGACTCGGTCGACGCGATGGTCGAGGCGGTCACCGCCGACGGACCGATTCACGGGCTCGTCAACAACGCGGCCCTCGCCGACGGTGTCGGCGGCAAGGCCGTCCACGAGCTCGCCGTCGAGGAGTGGGACCGCGTGCTCGACGTGAACCTGCGGGGCACGTTCCTGGTCAGCCGGGCGGTGGCGCCGCACCTCATCGCCGCGGGTGGTGGACGGATCGTCAACATCGGGTCGGACGCGGCGCTCTACGGCTCGCAGAACCTGTGCCACTACATCTCGTCCAAGGGCGGCGTGGCGGCACTGACCCGCGCGATGGCCCGCGACCTCGGACCCCACGGCATCACCGTCAACACGGTGTCGCCGGGGCTGACCGAGTCGGAGTCGGCGGCACACGTCCCCGAGCACCGACACGACCTGTATCGGCGCAACCGGGCACTGACCCGGCCGCAGCGCCCCGCCGACCTCGTCGGAGCAGTCACATTCCTGCTCGGCGACGAGGCGTCGTACATCACCGGACAGGAACTCGTCGTCGACGGCGGGTTCGTCTTCCACTAGAAGGACTTCAGACATGGATCTCCTGCTGCGCGACCGCGCGTACATGGTCACCGGGGGCAGCTCAGGAGTCGGCCTGGCGACCGCCCGTCTCCTCCTCGACGAAGGGGCGAACGTGATCACCTGTGCCCGCGACGGCGACAAGCTCGCGACCGCACTCGCCGAGGCGTCGCCGGACGCGCAGGACCGGGTCGTGACGGTCGCGGCGGACGTCCGCAGTCGTGCCGACGTCGACGCCGTCGTGACCGCGGGCGTCGAGAGGTTCGGGCGGCTGGACGGTGTGGTCAACAATGCGGGCGGATCCAGAATGGCGCCGCGCGCCGAGACCACACTCGACGACTGGCGCGACGAACTCGACCTCAAGTTCTCCAGCGTGCTCAACACCGTCGACGCGGCCCTGCCGCACCTGCGGTGCTCGGACGCTGCCGCCATCGTCAACGTCAACGCCGTCCTCGCCCGCCAGCCCGAGTCGAGGCTGGTCGCGACGAGTGCGGCGCGTGCGGGCCTGCTCAATCTCAGCAAGTCGCTGTCCCAGGAACTCGCGCCCACGGTGCGGGTGAACTCCGTCGCGCTCGGCTTGATCGACACCGGGCAGTGGCGCAGACGCTACGACCAGTCCGGCGACCCGCAGTCGTTCGCCGAGTGGGAGGCCCGGATCGCCGATGATCGGGGCGTCGCCCTCGGTCGCTTCGGGCACGCCGACGAGGTCGCCGCGATGATCCTGACCCTGCTCTCGCCGCGATCGTCCTATGTGACCGGCTCCTGCCTCGACGTGTGCGGCGGCGTCGCACGGTACGTCTGACCCATCCCTCCAGCCCTCTCGATCGTCTCGCGATCGTCGACTCTCCCGGGAGAACCCCATGACCGACAAGAACAGCAAGAACGGCGGAGACCTGCTCGTGCAGGTGCTGCGCGAGGCAGGCGTCGACACCGTCTTCGGCATCGTCAGCGTGCACAACCTGCCGCTCGTCGAGGCCGTCGCCGCGCAGCTGCGGTTCGTGCCCGTGCGCCACGAGGCCGGAGCGGTCAATGCCGCGGACGGGTATGCCCGCGCGACGGGAGGGCTCGGTTGCGCCCTGACCAGCACGGGAACCGGTGCGGGCAACGCGGCGGGCTCCCTGATCGAGTCGTTGAGCGCGGGCACGTCGGTGCTGCATGTCACCGGTCAAGTGCAGTCCGACTACCTCGGCTCCGGCCGGGGATTCATCCACGAGACCAAGGACCAGCTCGGCATGCTGACGGCGGTGTCGTCCTACGCCGTGACCGTCACCGATCCCGGCGACGCGGGAAAGATCCTGCGCGACGGCGTCCGACGCGCACTGGCCGCACCCGGCGGACCGGTGTCCGTCGAATGGCCGATCGACCTGCAGTACGCCGAGCACGATGTGATCCCGGGGCCGCCGATCTCCGCGGAGCCCCCGGCCGGGATCTCTGCGGAGCAGATCGCGCCGCTCCTCGCGGCGATCGACGCCGCCGAGCGCCCGGTGATCTGGGCGGGCGGCGGCGTCCGCGACGCGGGTGCCCAGCTCACCGAACTCGTCGAGCGGTGGGGCGTCCCGCTGCTGACGAGCAACTCCGGACGCGGCGCGGTCGACGAAGAGCACGAGCTGTGCGTCGGCAACTACGGTGCGACGCCTGCCGGACGCGAACTGCTCGCCGAGGCCGATCTGCTGGTGTCGTTGGGCACCCATTTCCGCAGCAACGAGACCGGCGACTACTCGATTCCGGTGCCGGCGCACCACGTCCAGGTGGACCTCGACGCGGCGGCCCCGGGCCGGGTGTTCCCGGTGACGGCCGGCATCGTCGGCGACGTCCGGTCCGTCCTCGACGCGGTCCTGGCCTCGACGGACGTCGACGGACAGGTCGACGCGGAGTGGACCGAGCGTGGCAAGCGCGCCCGTGTCGACGCCCGCACCCGTCAACGTGCGGGGCTCGGCGATCACGCGCGGTTGTGCGACGCCGTCCGGGCGGCGTTCCCCGCCGACTCGGTGGTCGCCCGCGACGTCACCATCGCGTCGAGCTCCTGGGGCAATCGCCTGTTGTCGATGAGCGATCCCCGCGCCAACGTCTTTCCGCGTGGCGGCGGCATCGGCCAAGGGCTCGGCATGGCGATCGGGTCGGCGCTCGCCGACGAGACCCGCCCGACGCTGGCCATCGCTGGCGACGGCGGACTCGCCGTGCATCTCGGCGAACTGCTGACCGTCGCACAGGAGAAGCCGTGGCTGGTGATGCTGGTCTTCAACGACGGCGGGTACGGCGTGCTGCGGAACATGCAGGCCGCGACCGGTCCGACGTACGCCGTCGACCTCGCCACTCCCGACTTCTCCGCGCTGTCCGGCGCCCTCGGCCTCGACTATCGGCGAATCGGGTCCGCGGACGACGCGGAGTCGGTGCTTCCCGAGGCCGTCGCACTACGGGGCCCGGTTCTCGTCGAAGTGGATCTCGCCGAGTTCGGGCCGATGCCGACTCCGTTCACGCCGCCCGTCTCCGTTCCTCGCTGACTGGCCTACAGCTTTCGCCGAGAACTCGTCCGGCAAAAGCTGTGACACCCATCATAGTTAAATGCTAAACTATTAACTACTCAGTTAAATGCCCGACTGTGGGCCGGCTCGGAAAGGTCGAGCAATGAACCTGGACACCGGAACGATGGAACTCCTCGTCCGCTCGATGCGGTGGGAGGCCGACGGAGTCATGTCGGTGCACCTGGAGGACGTCGCGGGCGGCTCGCTGCCCGAGTGGACTCCCGGCGCCCACATCGACATCCACCTGGGGAAGGGCCTGGTCCGCCAGTACTCGCTGTGCGGTGACCCGTCCGACAAGACGAGGTACCGGATCGGCGTGCTCCGCGACCCGGCCACCCGCGGCGGATCTCGCTACGTGCACGACGACCTGCGTCCCGGCCACCTCGTGTCGGTCAGTGCGCCCCGGAACAACTTCGAACTGCTCGCCGCGCCCAAGTACGTGTTCGTCGCGGGCGGTATCGGCATCACCCCGATGCTCCCGATGATCGCGCAAGCCCACCGCTCCGGAGCCGAGTGGGAACTCCACTACGGAGGTCGGAGCCGCGAGACGATGGCGTTCGTCGGAGAGTTGCAGGCCTACGGCGAGAATGTCTCGATAGTCAGTGAGGATCGGGAAGGCGTCCTCGATCTGGACGCGCTGATCGGCGAGCCGCGAGTCGACACCCTCGTCTACACCTGTGGTCCGGAAGGGCTCCTGTCGGCCGTCGAACAGCGCGGCCAGGCGTGGGACGCGGAGGCGATCCGACTCGAGCGATTCAAGCCCAAGGCGCGCGCCGAAGAGGATGAGCCGGGCGCCGACACCGGCTTCACCGTCCGGTGCGACGCGTCCGACGTCACCGTCGAAGTGGGTCCCGACGTCGCCATCCTCGACGCACTCGAAGGGGCGGGCGTCGACGTCCCCAACTCGTGCCGTGAAGGCATGTGCGGAAGTTGTGAGACCCGCGTCCTGCGCGGTGTACCCGACCACCGCGACTTCGTCTTGTCGACCTCCGAGCAGGAGAGCGGCGCAACCATGATGATCTGCGTCTCGCGCGCACAGTCCGAAGAATTGGTACTCGATCTCTAGGAGGAGTTCGATGAGTCTGTATCTGGTGCCTGATCAGGCACGTATAACCGATCCGACGCCGTACGAGTCCCGACTCGCCAAGGCGATCGAAGAGGTCTTCGGCGACGGGGGGCACACCCTCGAAGCCCTCGTCGAAGGCCTCAACGACATCGGCATCGTCGGTCCTGACGGCACACCGTGGTCGCAGGAGTCGTTCCAGGTCGAGATCGCTCGGCTCGCGAACTCAGGAAACGGAGGCCGATGATGGCCCGCGTCTACAGTCCAGGTGCATTGTCCGCCGATGACATCTTCGCCACCGGTATGCGCGACCAATGGCACGCCGTCTGCCCGTCCGACTGGATCGAACGCGGCGCCATTCGGAAGCTTGAACGGCTCGGTGAGCAGTGGGTGCTGTTCCGTCAGTCCGACGGACAGGTGCGGATGCTCGCCGACCGATGCCCCCACCGCGGTGCGCCGCTGTCGCAGGGCATGCATCTCGGTGACCGCATCGCCTGCCAGTACCACGGCGTTCAGGTGGGCGGCGACGGAACCGTGCTCGCCGTACCCGGCATGCCGGGATGCAACCTCGAAGGGAAGAAGCTGGTCAGGAGCTTGCCGATTCGCGAAGTCGGCGGAGCGATCCTGGCGTGGTTCGGCACCGATCCCGAGGCCGAGCCGGGGCCTCTCGACGTCCCCGAGCGGCTCGCCGACGACGACATCTCCGCATTCCTCTGCTACGTCGAGTGGGACACGCCGTGGCGCTTCGCCCTGGAGAATCTCCTCGACCCGATGCATGGAGCCTTCCTCCACCACGAGTCGCACTCGATGGCGGGCGGCGCCACCTCGGCACGGTTCCGCATCCGTGAGACCGACCGCGGCTTCTTCTTCGAGAAGACCGATCAGCGCGGTGTGAACTTCGACTGGGTCGAGTTCTGTCGGACCGGTGTCGACTGGGTGGACCTGGAGATCCCGTACCCGGCCACGGCGGGTCCCGGCGGATCGTTCGGCATCGTGGGAATGGCGACGCCGATCGACGCGACCAAGACGGCGACGTTCTTCTGGCGCTACCGCAGAGTGAGCGGCTGGGAGCGCGACGTGTGGCGGTTCCTCTACAAGACGACGCTCGAGGCCCGCCATTGGGCGGTGCTGGAGCAGGACCGCGTCATGCTCGAACACATGGCGGCCGACGCCGATCAGGCCGAGAACCTGTATCAGCACGACCTCGGTGTGATCCGGCTGCGGCGCATGTACCGGAATCAGGCCGAAGAACAGGCGAAACGTCTCGCGAACGCATGACGTACGATGCGGCCGCCGGGAGTGATCCCGGCGGCCGCATCGTTGTCGCCTGCAGTCTCGCGGTCAGGCGGAGTCGGGCTCGTCGAGCCGGTTCTCGGCGTCGTGGATGGACGACTCCAGGGCGCGGAGCAGACGAGCGAGCTGCCGCTGATCGGTGTCGGTCAACCCGTCGAGCAGGACGAGTTCGTTCTGGAAGTGCGCGGTGGCCGCGTCGTCGATCAGCCGGAGTCCGGTGGTGGTCAGGCAGACGTACACCACCCGCCGGTCGTCGGCGTCGCGTTGACGTTCCACCAGGCCGGACTTCTCGAGACGATCGACACGGAGCGTGACCCCGCCCGTCGTGACGAGCATGGTGCGGGCCAGTTCCGTCGAGGTCATGCGGAACGGCGGCCCCGACCGGCGGAGGGCGGCGAGCACGTCGAACGACGCCGTGTTCAGGTCGTACTGGGCGAACAGCGTCGACATGGACGATTGATACCGCAGGTAGGTGCGATGGAGTCGGCCGAAGACCTCGAGTGCCGACACGTCCAGCGTCGGCCGTTCCTGCGCCCACTGCGCGATCGCGTGGTCGACGGCGTCCGGTGGTAGGTCGTGCTCGGGCACTCGCTCATCCCTTCGGGTCGTGATGTCGGCCGACGCTTCGATCACGAGTGGTCGGTGGTGACGGCTATGGCGTCGATCTCCACGGTCGCACCGTACGGGAGCGCACTCACTTCGAGGAAGGTGCGGGCAGGTCTCGGAACGGCGAAGAGACGCTCGAACTGCCGGTTCGCTTCTTCCCGCAACGAGAGGTCGGTCACGAAGTAGGTCAGTTTTACCACGTCGGAGAGTGTTGCTCCGGCGGTGGACAGGCGGTCGCTCATTCGGGCTACCGCGGCGTCGAGCGCCTCGTCCCTGCCGGGAACGGGCTGGTAGTCGACGTCGACCGATAGCGCCCCTGAGACGTAGACGTGGTCGCCCGCCCGGTATGCCGGGCTGTACGGATGGTTGGCGGAGGTGGTGGCGGTCATGTCGCTCTCGATTCGTTCGGGGATCCTCTCTTTAGTTTAGTACTCAAATACTTGATTGCAAGGTTTCTGGTTTGCGCTGCCGGCGCTCATGTTCCATCTGCGCGGAGGGCCGCGGCGTTGACCTTGGTCAGTACGGCGTGGAGTTCCTCGAGGTCGGACAGATCGACGCCGAGTGCGTCGACTACCTGCCCGGGGATGCTCAGTGCCTGTTCGCGCAGGGCCGCGCCCGCGTCGGTGAGCAGGATCTCGACGATCCGCTCGTCGTCGGCGTTGCGTCGACGGGTGATCAGACCGCCGGCCTCGAGCCGCTTGAGCAGGGGTGACAGCGTCGCCGAGTCGAGCTGCAGGAGGCGTCCGATGTCCTTCACCGGCAGGGGGGAGTCCTCCCAGAGCGCCAGCATCACCAGGTATTGCGGGTGTGTGAGCCCGAGGGGATCGAGGACTCGGCGGTAGATCTTGAGCACCGACCGGTTGGCGACGGCGAGCGCGAAGCAGACCTGCCGGTGCAGTTCGAGGGGATTGCCGTCGATCACAGTGCTCATGGACACAGTCTAGCTCCAATCGATCGTGCACTATTGAATCGCGCATTGATTCGTGCAATATTCAATAGCGCACTACTTGAATCGACGTCTGTGAGGACCCGGAGATGAGCGCTCGCCCGAACCCGCTGCAGTGGATCGCCTACGCCTATGGCGCGAAGCTCCCCGAGGCACAGCACGACTGGGTCCGCAACGATCTCACCGGCCGCTTCGCCACCCCGCGGCACCTGATCCGCACGCAGTTCTGCTTCTCGCCGATCTATCTCGCGTTCTACTTCGGCTTCGACGGAGAGTGGTGGATCCGGGCGCTGATGGTCCTGCTCGCGGCGACCCTCGCGTTCGTCTTCTCCGTCTCGTACAAGGATCAGAACCGCGTCCGACGTCTCCAGCAACACGGACTCGGCAACTCGCCACTCACCCAGCGGCAGCGCGACGAGGCGGACGCCGCAAAGCGCAGATACGAGGCGGTGTACGCCGCCCGTCGAGCGTCGTGACCTGAGACACCGGCTTTCTGACAACGTCTGTTCGCACACGTGGCGGCCTGTCAGGGTCGTGACCAGGGCGTACGTAGCCTACTGTTCGTAGGCATGACCAGTGCTGAAGAATCGGCAATCGTCGCACGGGGGATCACACAACGAGGACCCTGGGGGCCGGTCTACGGCCCCATCGACCTCGACGTCCCCGCGGGCGGCCTCACCGTTCTGCGCGGACCGGCCGGATCGGGCCGGACCGCGCTGCAGATGACGCTCGCGGGCCGAATGAAGCCGAAGACCGGCCACCTGTCGGTGTTCGGCCGCACCTCGGCGAAACAGATCTTCGCCGTCGCGGGGCTCGCGGCCATCGACGAACTCGACGCCGTCTACAACGCCGTGCGTGTTGTCGACCTCATCACCGAACAGGTCCGGTGGGACGCCCCCTGGTACCGGCTCATCGGCAAGGCGGACGCGGGCGACCTCGAACGCGTCTGCCGGCCCGCGTTCGGCGACCTCCCACTGCCCGGACTCGACGACTACGTCGACGACCTGTCCGAGCTCGACCGCATGCTCCTGAGGATCGCACTCGCCGACACGAAGCGGCCCCCGCTGCTGGTGATCGGCAGCATCGACCAGGTCACCAGCGATGACAACCAGAAGACCCTCGTGCGACGACTCGTCGACCTCGGTCGCGATCGGACGGTCGTCACGTCGACCGTCAACCCGCTGCCCGCCGACCTCGGTCACCGGCTTGTCGTCGACGTGCCGAATCTGACGCACGACGAACTCACCGCGGTGGAAGGGAGACGCTGATGCTGGCGGGAATGTCGCTCGGAACCGAGCTCAAACGGTACTCGAAGGGTGCGATGCCACGCATCGCGATCGTCACCGTGATCCTGATGCCGCTGCTGTACGGCGCCATGTACCTGTGGGTGTTCTGGAACCCGTTCGACGAGGTCGCGAAGGTGCCCGTCGCGCTCGTCAACGAAGACGTCGGCGCGTCGGCACAGGGTGAGTCCTTGAACGCGGGCGAGCAGGTGGAGACCGAACTCGTCGCGTCCGGGAAGCTCGGTGTCCACGTGACGGACGCGGCCGACGCCGCGGACGGCCTCGCGCACGGCCGCTACTACTTCACGATCACCATCCCGAAGGACTTCAGCGCGTCCATCGCGTCGGCGACGACGAAGGACCCGCACAAGGCGAAGGTCGACTTCCAGTTCAACGACGCCAACAGCTACCTCGCGGGCGTCATCGGCCAGAACGCCGCCGCGCAGGTCACCGCGACGCTCAACGACAAGATCGGGCAGCAGGCAGTCGACCAGGTGCTCGTCGGACTCACGTCGGCGGGCGCCGGGCTGACGAAGGCCGCCGACGGCGCCGATCAGCTGGCCGCGGGGCTGGCGACGGCCGACGACGGCGCGCAGCAGTTGTCCGACGGCGCGACCGAACTCGCGACCAACATGGTCACCGCGCGCGACGGGTCGGCTCGCCTGGCCGACGGCGCGTCGCAGCTGGCGGCCGGGATCAATTCGGCCGCGGGACCGCTCACCTCCACCCTGCGCCAAGTGGCCGACTCGGGGATCAAACCCACCAGGTACGTCGCGGACGCGGCACGTCTGACGCGGGACGCATCGACGGTGCTCGACGCCGTCGGGCAGGTCGGGGCCGGCCAGTCGCAGGCCGAGCAGGCCCTGTCGGGTGTGATGACCCAGTTGCGGAGCAGTCGGGATCCGGCTGCCCGTGCGCTGGCGAACTCGCTGAAGCCGGTGCAGACGTTCCTGCGGACGCAGGGCGTCGACCGGGCGACGACGCAGCGCGTCAACGATCTGTCGGAGCAGTCGCGGGCCCTGTCCCAGCAGCTCGGTGACAAGGACTCGGGCCTCGTCGGGATGCTGGCGATGCTGGAGAACGGTCAGCTCGCGGGCAAGCTGGGGCAGCTCACCGACGGCGCGAATCAGCTCGCCGACGGTTCCGCCGCCCTGAACTCCGGCCTGATCCAGCTCACCGACGGCAGTCAGCGTCTCGCGGCGGGTGCGCGGCAGTTGGCGGACGGCACGCCGAAACTGGTCGCGGGCGCCGACCAGCTCGCGGCGGGCCTCGGCGACGGCGTCAAGCAGATCCCCGACTTCGGCGATCAGACGCAACGCCAGAAGACGGCGTCCAACTTGTCTCAGCCGGTCGCGCTGACCCAGTACACCCACAACAAGGCTCCGACGTTCGGCGCGGGTTTCGCCCCGTTCTTCCTGCCGCTCGCCATGTTCATCGGCACCATCATCATCTGGATGATGATCAAGCCGCTGCAGGTGCGGCCCATCGTCGGCGGTCTCGGCGGACTGCGGACCGTCCTGGCGTCGTACTGGCCCGCCGTGCTGATCGCGGTCGCGCAGGTGATCGTGATGTTCGTCGTCGCGCACTTCGCGGTCGGCCTCGACCCGGCGCACCCGATCGGGATGATCGGGTTCATGCTGCTGGTGTCCGGCGCCTTCCTGGCGTTGATACAGATGTTCAACTCGGTGCTCGGCGTCGCCGTCGGACGAGTCGTGTCGCTCGCGTTCCTGATGGTGCAGATAGTCGCGTCCGGCGGCATATACCCGGTCGAGACGACGGCGAAACCGGCACAGGTCCTGCACCCGTTCGACCCGATGGGCTATGCCGTCACCGGCATGCGGCAACTGATCTCCGGAGGCGTGGACCACCGCCTCGGGATCAGCGTCGCCGTGCTCGCCGGAGTCATGGTCGGAGCCCTCGCGATCAGCTCCTGGGCCGCCAGACGCAACCGCCAGTACACGATGGAACAGCTCTACCCGCCGATCCAGGTGTGACGGCGATTTGAGTCTTAAGGGGTGAATCGGTGTCACCAGGCGACACCGATTCACCCCTTAGCCGCACTTGGGGCAGCGAAGGAGCGGCCCGGACCATCCGCGGTCCGACAATGCCCTGCCGACTTTGGCCGCCGTGCTGCAGGAGCGGCCGATGACCTGCCCTGATCCCAGCCGCAACGTCAACCGTTGTGCGCCGACCGCGGCGTCCAGGTCGCGTTCGAGGTTGGCGTCTCGATCACGGGCGCTGTCGTGAAAGCGCCACCCGTCGAGTTCGACGACGACACCTGCGTCGGGATAGTCGAGGTCCCGATAGCCCTTTCTGCCGACGGTGGTCGGTGCCTGCCGGATCGGTGTCGGGAGGCCGTGGGGCCGTTCGACGTCGGTCAGGTACCGGTGCTCGAGGACCGAGCACGTTCCTTCGTCGATGTCGACGAGAACGTCGCGGATCAATCGGCGTCGCGTGACGCGGGCGCGTTGGTCCAGGGTGGCGATGAGTCGCTGCGCCGTTGTGACGCGAGCGTTCACGATGTCGGCGAGCACGGCGATCGCGTCGGTCTCGGTCCGCGCGGCGGCCGCGACGTCGAGCGCGGCCTCTTCGATCCGCAATCGTGGTGGGCTGAGGTTCCATGCGACTGCGTCGTCGAGCCCCGATCGTTGATGCACGATCACGCCTGGCCGTTTGGCGACGGTCCTGTGCAGCGCGATGACGATGTGGATCGGGCCTGTCGACCCCGGCAGCGCCGAGGTGTGGCCGAGTGCGGCCGGGAACGCGTCGACGACGGCTGCCCATGCGCGCTGCCGCCACGTGAGGGGGCCGGTGTGGTTGATGTAGACGCCGGGAAACACGACTGCCCACTCCCGTCGACGGATGAATCGTCGGATGTCGTTCGGTGTGCATCCGCATTCGAGGGCCTGACGACGTGCGATGATCCCGTCCTGTGCAGACAGGACGTCCGCGAGCCTGAGGTTCATGCCGCAAGGGTGGCCGTAAAGTCCGAATCTGTAAACGCGACTGTCCACAGGGGAGTCGTCACCGGCCTAAGGGGTGAATCGGTGGCACCAGGTGACACCGATTCGCACCCTAAGCGTTCTTCAGTGCTCGGGCGGCGGAGGTGGCGAGGGTGTCGGCGATCTCGTTGTACTTGTCGCCCGCATGGCCCTTGACCCAGCGCCATTCGACGGTGTGCTCATCTTCGGCGTCGATCAGGTCCTGCCAGAGATCGGCGTTCTTGACCGGCTGCTTGGACGCGGTCTTCCAGCCGTTGCGGACCCAGCCCGCGACCCACTTGGTGATGCCGTTCCGGACGTAGCTGGAGTCGGTGTACAGGATGACGGTGGACGGGCGGGTGAGCGCGTTGAGCGCCTTGATCGCCGCCATCAGTTCCATCCGGTTGTTCGTGGTGTCGGGTTCGGAGCCGGAGATCTCCTTCTCCACGTCGCCGTAGCGGAGGACCGCACCCCACCCGCCGGGGCCGGGATTGCCGAGGCACGCACCGTCGGTGGAGATCTCGACGGTCTTCGCGGTGGAGTCAGGTGCGCTCATGATGGACCAGGCTACCGGGCCGTCAGCCGCTCACCGCGAACGCGACCGCCAACACGATGAACACCCCGACGACGGCCCAGATCGCGGCGGGTCCCGGCATCGGACCGCCGTCGGCGAGCGCTCGTGTCACCCGCTGCCATCGCCATGCGCCGAGTGCCGCGGTGAGTCCGCCGAGCAGGACGAGGACCACGCCCAACGTGGTCTGCAGGGCGGGCGACGAGAACTGTCCGACGACGTGCAGGACGGCGACTCCGGCGGCCAGCAGTCCCAGCGCCGTCCGCAGCCACGCGAGCAGGGTGCGTTCGGCCGCGAGGGTGAACCGCGCGTCGACCGCGCCCGCAGGCGACTCGTCCGTCATGCCCGCGCCCGTTCGACGAGCGTCGCGCAGGTGCGCAGATTGCGCGCGGTCCCGGTGACGCCGAGCGCCTTGGCGATCTTCGCGGGTGTCAGCTTCGTGGTCCCCGCGCCCTCCGGATAGTCGATGTACAGATCGCGGCCGATCACCGCGAAGCGTTCGCCGCCGCCGAAGTCGGTGGCGCAGAAGGCGTCGGCCGCGTCGGACGTCGGCTCGTCGGTCAGGAAGTAGATGTGCGTGTGCTGCCCGTCGAACGGTGAGGCGGCCAGGGTCGCGGCCACCTCGGCGGGCGTCCGGCTGATCGCCTCGCGAAACCAGCCGAACTCGTCCGACAACGCCTTCTCGAGCGCCCTGTCGAAGTCGGCGGCGTCGCCGGGAGGCGTGCACAGGAGGTTCCCGGACGCGATGTACGTCGAGACGTCCGATGCGCCGAGGTCGGCGGCGATCTCCCGGAGGCGGGCCATCGGGAGCTTCGCGCCCCCGACGTTGACGGCGCGGAGCAGGACGATGCGGGAAGCTGGCATGCGTCGACGTTAACGCGCCACGTGCGCCAGCGCGGATCGGAACGCGCGGATCGCCGGATGACCGGAGCGCCCGGCCCGCGCGACCGTGTACAGGTGGCGGTGCGGATCGCCGGGCAGCCGGGACAGGCGGGTGCCGTGCAGGTGGGCGTCGGCGATCAACGACGGCAGCATGGCGACGGCGTGCCCGCTGCGCACGAGATGGGCCTGCAGCAGCGGGTCGGGCGTGTCGAACCGGACGTCGGGCTCGAATCCCGCGGCCCGGCACACGTCGCGGGACCACGCGCCCATCGCCAGGCCTGCCGGGTCGAGCGCCCACGGAGCGTCGGCGAGACGCGCCACGTCGGCGGGCAGTTCGGCGAGCGGGCCGTGCGACGGC
The DNA here is from genome assembly GCF_009932475.1 of Gordonia spumicola. Lineage (GTDB taxonomy): Bacteria > Actinomycetota > Actinomycetes > Mycobacteriales > Mycobacteriaceae > Gordonia > Gordonia spumicola. The sequence continues at coordinate 1,014,565 of NZ_BJOV01000003.1, read as the reverse complement.
ATGGCGAGCAGCAGCGGGTCGCGCAGGAGGTTCTCGCGGTCGACGCCTGCGCGGATCTCGTGCGGGCGGCCGGGGAACTCCTCGCCGAGGACGACGTCGAACTCGTGGGCCAACAGCCCGCGACTGCCCAACGTCTCGTCGCGCTGCGTGATCTCCACCTGTAGACGCGGGTGGCGTTCGGCGAGCAGAGTCAGCGCGGCGGGCGCCAGCTCGAGGACCACCGACTGGAACGACGCGACCCGAAGCGTCCCCTGGACGTCGGGCTGTGCCGCGGCCAACTCCGACTCCGCGAGCTCCAGGCGTGCCAGGATCGCCTCGGTGTGGTCCACCAGCGTGATCGCCCGCGGCGTCAGGCGGACGCCGCGTCCGACCTTCTCCAACAGCGGGACGCCTGCTTCCCTCTCGAGCTGCGACAGCTGTTGAGACACCGCCGACGGCGTGTACGACATCGCGTCGGCGACGGCCGCGAGCGTCCCTCGCAGATGGAGTTCGCGGAGCACCCGCAGTCGCGTGACGTTCAGCATCGACACCTCAACTCATCAATTCTGCTTACTGTTATCAGGCAGAGACATTCGCTGGTCTGATCGTATTCTCTGGCGGAGAGTTGTACTCGTGAAGACGACGACGGGGTCCGCGCAGACCGGTGCGGCGGTGGCGATGATCATCGGCTCGTGCGTGTCGTTGCAGTTCGGGGCGGCGACGGCCGTCCACCTCTTCGGCGACCTCGGCTCGTGGGGCACCACGCAGTTGCGGCTCGGCTTCGCCGCGCTGATCCTGACGGCGATCGTCCGACCCAGCGTGCGCGGCTGGACTCGTCACCAATGGCGATCGGTGGTGGCGTTCGGCGTGGTCCTCGCGGCGATGAACGGCTGCTTCTATGCGGCCATCGAGCGGATTCCGCTCGGCACGGCCGTCGCGATCGAGTTCCTCGGACCGCTGATCCTGTCGGCGACGCTGTCCCGTCGTCGCGCGGACCTGCTGTGGGTGGGGCTCGCGTTCGTCGGCATGGTGCTGCTCGGTGTGGACAGCATCGTCGGGACGAGCACGCTCGACCTCGTCGGTGTCGGGTTCGCGCTGTCGGCCGCCCTGTTCTGGGCCGGCTACATCGTCGCGAGCGCGAGGGTCGGCGTGGCCGTGCCGGGGACGGGCGGTCTGGCCGCGGCTCTAGTCGTCTCGACGATCGTGATGCTCCCGTTGGGCGGCGTCGCCGCGGCTCCCGCATTCGCCGACTGGCGGATCCTCGCCTATGCGGCGGCGACCGCGGTCCTCGCGTCCCTGATCCCGTACACGCTGGAGTTGAGCGCACTGCGTCGTATCCCGAAGAACGTCTTCGGTGTCTTGCTCAGCCTCGAACCGGCGATCGCCGCAGCCGTCGGCTTCGTCCTCCTCCATCAGCCCGTCGGCATTCTGCCCGCCGCGGCCATCGCCGCCGTGATCGCCGCGAGCATCGGCACCACCACACAATCCACCGTCACTGGGGCAGCGAAACGAGGTCGGCGGGTGGAGACTCCACCCGCCGACCGGTCGTACAGACGCTACGAAACCGCCGCGGAGAACTGAGCCGAGTAGAGGCGGTGATACGCCCCCTTCGCTTCCAGGAGCGCCTCGTGGGATCCCTGTTCGACTATGTGGCCGTCTTCCATGACGACGATGACGTCGGCGTCGCGGATGGTGGAGAGGCGGTGTGCGATGACGAAGCTGGTGCGGTCGGCGCGCAGATTCGCCATCGCCTTGCCGATGAGGAGCTCGGTGCGGGTGTCGACGGAGCTCGTCGCTTCGTCGAGGATGAGCACCGTCGGTTTCGCGAGGAATGCGCGGGCGATGGTGATGAGCTGTCGTTCGCCCGCGGAGACGCCGCCGCCCTCGTCGTCGAGGACGGTGTCGTAGCCGTCGGGCAAAGTCTTCACGAAGTGGTCGACGTGGCTGATCCGTGCCGCTTCGAGCACCTCGTCGCGACTGGCCGTGGGGTCGCCGTAGGCGATGTTGTCGTAGATGGTGCCGCCGAAGAGCCACGAGTCCTGCAGCACCATGCCCGTGCGTTCGCGCAGGTCGTCGCGCGACATGCGGGAGGTGTCCACCCCGTCGATCGAGATCGTGCCGTCGTCGACCTCGTAGAACCGCATGATGAGGTTGACCAGGGTGGTCTTGCCTGCGCCGGTGGGGCCGACGATGGCGACGGTGTCGCCCGCCTCGGCGGTCAGCGACAAGTTCTCGATGAGCGGTCGGTCGTCGAGGTAGCGGAACGAGACGTCGTCGAACACGATGCGCCCGCGATTGGCGGCCGGGGTCTCGGCGTCGGCGGGGTCGGGCTTCTCTTCGGGTTCGTCGAGGACGGAGAAGATCCGTTCGGCGGAGGCGACGCCGCTCTGCATCAGGTTGAACATCGACCCGATCTGAGTGAGGGGCTGCGTGAACTGCCGCGAGTACTGGATGAACGCCTGGACTTCGCCGAGGCTGAGCTGGCCGGACGCGACGCGGAGGCCGCCGACGACGGCGACGGCCACATAGTTCAGGTTCCCCAGGAACATGATCGTCGGCATGATGATGCCGGAGATGAACTGCGCGCGCCACGACGATTCGTAGAGCTTGGAGTTGCGGTCGTCGAAGTCCGCTTCAACCGCTTCACGACGACCGAACGCCTTGACGAGTTCGTGGCCGGTGAACGCCTCCTCGATCTGGGCGTTGAGGGCCCCGGTGGACGACCACTGGCCGACGAAGTGCGGTTTGGACCGTTTCGCGATAAGCCCGGTGGCGATGGCCGCGATCGGAACGGTGGCGAGGGCGATCAGGGAGAGCAGCGGCGAGATCGACAGCATCATGATCAGGATCGCGATCACCATGAGCACGGAGTTCAGCAGCTGGCTGATCGTCTGCTGCAGCGACTGAGACAGGTTGTCGAGGTCGTTGGTGACGCGGCTGAGGAGATCGCCGCGCTTGGCCTCGTCGTAGTACGACAGCGGCAGGCGGTGGATCTTGGCCTCGATGCGGCCGCGCAGATCGGTGATGGTCCCGACGACCACCTTGTTCAGCAGGAACGCTCCGAGCCAGCCGAGGATCGCCGACGCCACGTACAGGCCGAGGACCAGGGCGAGGATGCGTCCGACGGCGGTGAAGTCGACGCCGTGGCCCGGTGTCACGTCCATCGCCGACACCATGTCGGCGAAGGTGCCCTGACCGCGCTGGCGGAGGCCTTCGACGGCCTCGTCCTTCGTCAGCCCGTCGGGGAGCTTCGATCCGATGACACCGGCGAACAGCTTGTCGGTGGCGTCGCCGAGCACGCGCGGGGTGTAGGCCGACAGGGCGACGGACCCGACGATGGAGGCGATGACGACGGCCATCGTCGTGCGGTACGCGCCGAGCAGGCGGACGAGGCGTTTCAGCGACGGGCCGAAGGAGTCGGCCTTCTCCATCGACGGGGCGGTTCCGGGCGGACCCGCGGCTCCTGGGCGGCTCACTGTGCGGCTCCTATCGCCAGCTGGGACTCGGCTATCTCCGCGTAGGTCGGGCACGAGTCGAGGAGTTCGTCGTGCGTTCCGACGCCCGCGACGGCGCCTGCGTCGAGGACGACGATCTGGTCGGCCTCGGTGATCGTGGAGATGCGTTGCGCGACGACGATCACCGCGGATTCTCCGGTCGCCGGTCGCAGGGCCGCGCGCAGTCGGGCGTCGGTCTGGAGGTCGAGCGCCGAGAACGAGTCGTCGAACACGTAGACGGCGGGCTTGCGGACGAGGGCGCGCGCGATGGCGAGACGTTGACGTTGCCCGCCGGACACGGTGGTGCCGCCCTGGGCGATCGCGGTGTCGAGGCCGTCGGGCATCGCCCGGACGAAGTCGGCGGCCTGCGCGATCGTCAACGCCTCCCACAGGTCGTCGTCGGAGGCGTCGGGGTTGCCGTGCCGCAGGTTGGTGGCGACGGTCCCGGAGAACAGGTAGGGGCGTTGCGGGACCATCCCGATGTCGGATCGCAGCAGGTCGGGGTTCTGTTCGCGGACGTCGACGCCGCCGACGCGGAGGCTTCCGCCGGTCACGTCGAGAAGGCGTGCGATCAGGTTGACCAGCGTGGTCTTGCCGGAGCCGGTGGAGCCGACGATCGCGGTCGTCGTGCCGGGAGCCGTGGTGAAGGTGATGCCGGACAGGACCGGTTCGGCGGCGCCCGGATAGCGGAACTCGACGTCGTCGAACGCCACGATCGCCGGGTCGGCGGTCTGGACGGTGGCCGACTCCGGTGCGTGCACGGACGACTCGGTGTCGAGGACCTCGCAGATGCGTTCGGCGCAGACGCCGGCGCGGGGCGCCATCATCGCCAGGAACGAGGCCATCATCACCGACATCATGATTTGCATGACGTAGCTGATCATCGCGGTCAGCGCGCCGATCTCGACCGACCCGTCGTCGACGGCGTGCCCGCCGAACCACAGCACGGCGATGAGTGTGAGGTTGGTGATCAGCATGACCGCGGGGAACATCAGCGCCATCATGCGGCCGACCTTCAACGACGCGTCGGCGAGACTGTCGTTCGCGGCGCCGAAACGCTCCGTCTCGTAGCGTTCGCGGACGAACGCGCGGACCACGCGGATGCCCGTGATCTGTTCGCGCATCACCCGGTTGACGTCGTCGATGCGCTCCTGCATCGACCGGAACGCCGGGATCATGCGGCTGATGATCAGGCCCATCGTGATGCCGAGGACGGGCACCGCGACCACCAGCACCCACGAGATCGACAGCGCGACGTGGGCGCCCATCGCGATGCCGCCGACGCCCATGATCGGGGCGGTCACCAGGATCGAGATCGACATGACGGCGAGCAGCTGCACCTGCTGGACGTCGTTCGTCGTCCGGGTGATCAGCGACGGCGCACCGAAGCGTCCGACCTCGCGGGCCGAGAAGTCGTTGACGCGGTGCAGCAGGTCGTGGCGCATGTCGCGGCCCGCGCCGAGGGCGGCTTTGGCGCCGAAGTACATGGCGGCGACCGAGCAGATGATCTGGACGAACGAGACGAGCAGCATGAGGCCGCCGGTCGACAGGATGTAGCCGGTGTCGCCGGTCGCGACGCCCCGGTCGATGATGTCGGCGTTCAGGGTGGGGAGATAGAGCATCGCCGCGGTCGCCACCAGTTGGAGGGCGATCACGGCGATGATCAGGTTGCGGTACTTCGACAAGTACAGGCGAAGGAGGCGGATCAGCACTCGATCGATCGTACGCAGTTTCGCGCCGGGCGCGAGCTGTTAAATCAGCGCAGTGCCACGGCGGCCTCGCCGGTGTAGGTGAGATAGGTGAACGACTCGGTGAAGTACAGGTGGACGACGTCCGCGTCGTGCGAGTCGTAGCCGATCGACACGTCTTGGCCGATGGTGAGTTCGAAGTCGCCGCCGCGCGTGGACACCAGGTAACCGCCGGTGATGGCCGGGGCCCACACGATCTCGCCGTCGACGAGGATGCGGCGCAGGTGTTCGCGGATCGGGTAGCCGTGATTCGACGTCTCGTTGACCTGTGCGTACAGGTCGGCCGACAGGGCGAGCGAGTACGGGCCGTCGACCGATGCGAGACGCAACGCGTTGATCGACTGACTGATCGCTTCGGGGTAGTCGCGGACGTCCTCGGGCAGCGAGACCTTGGTGGCGCCCGCGTCGATGCCCGAGATCTGGGCAGCCTGGTAGCCGGAGAAGATCGCGCGGTCCTCGGCGAGTGCGAGGTCGCGGGCCGCGTTGACGACCGGGTCCCAGTCGGAGTCGGCGGCGCCGCGCTCCACGTCGTCGATGGCCTCCCGGGTGACCGTGAACGGCACCTTCAGCTCGACGAGGGGCTGCGCGTTCCGCAGATACGCCTGGATGCCGTCGGCGGGTGCGTCGATCTTGGTGCGATGCCCGATCGTCACCGAGTCGGTGTCCAGACCTAGGGGCCCCTTCACATCGACGAGTCGTCGGCCGGCGACGTTCCGCTTGAACGATCGGGTGGCCTCGGCTTCGATCTCGGCCCAGGCCGCGGCGGAGATCGGCGCGAGTTCACGGTGCAGATTGGTCATCTTGTTCGTTCCTTTCGAGCGGGTGAGATTCAGCGGAGTGAGCCGATGCCGAGCGAACCGTCGGAGCGGGGTGCGTCCGCGGGTTCGGCAGGCGGCGTGTCGGGAAGAGGGGGCGGGTCGGCCAGGAATTCGGCCGTCGGAGCGAAGAACTGGACGCCGGTGACCGCGGTCGTGAAGTCGAGCAACCGGTCGTGTGTGCCCTCGGGGTCGCCGATGAACATGTTGCGCAGCATCACCTCGGTGATCTCGGGAGTCCGCGAGTAGGCGATGAAGTACGTGCCCTTGTCTCCGTCGTCGGAGACGGCCCCGTACGGCATGTTGTCGCGGACGATCTCCTGCGGCCTGCCGTCCACGTCGGGGAGATTGGTGAGCGCGGTGTGCGAGTTCGCGGGTTTCGTCGCGTCGTCCATCTCGATGTTCTCCAGTTTCGAGCGGCCGATCGCGTCCTCCTGATCGGGGACGGGCAGCGCGTTCCACTCGGCGAACTCGGTCACGTAGCGCTGGACGGCGACGTAGCTGCCGCCCGCGAAGTCGGGGTCGTCCGCCTCGTCGACCAGAATCGCGGCGACGGCGTCGGCTCCCGTCGGGTTCTCGGTGCCGTCGACGAAGCCGATGAGGTCGCGCAGGTCGAAGTACCGGAACCCGTGGGTCTCGTCGACGGTCGTCACCGCGTCGCCGAGGGCGCCGGTCCAGAGGCGGCCGAGCTCGAAGGCGAGATCGGCACGATCGGATTTGATGTGCAGGAGGATGTCGCCGGGCGTCGACGGCGCGGTGTGGACGGCTCCGGCGAGTTCGACGAACGGGTGCAGCTCCGCGGGCCTCGGGCCGGTGAAGAGTCGGTCCCACGCGTCCGATCCGATGCCGACGATCGCCGACAGCGTCGACTCCGGCGCCCGCGACGACACCGTCGTCACCAGGCCCGCGAGACCGGAGATCGCATCGCGCACCGCGCCCTCACCGCCGTCGTCGACGGTCACGACCAGGAACAGTGCGGACGGCGTCTTGTTCGTCAGGATGTGCTGTCCGGTACCCACCTGACCACCCTAGCCCGAAACGCACCGCGGCCGGTGACCTCCGAGAGGTCACCGGCCGGGGAATCGGACTCCGCTCGACGAGCGGTGTCAGAAGAACGAGGGGCGGAACGTGGTGGCCCACGACTGCTTGAAGTGCTCCTGCCAGTAGTCCCACCAGTGTGCGCCGTCTGGGGTGATGGCGGTGGTCAACTTGACGCCGGGGACCGTCGCGATGCGAGCGATGTACAGCTGCGAGCTCGTCGACGCCGCGACCTCGAGCGGGACCATCTGCGCGAACTTGACCGGGTTGAAGTTGGCGTTGCCCGGGGTCAGCGACGAGTCGTACTTGGAGCCGACGCCCGTGCCCGACGAGACGAACACGCGGTGCCCTGCGAGGTTGCCCGCGGTCAGGAACGGGTCGTTGGCGGCCCACTCGCCTGCGGGCCAGGTGCCCCACATGTTGGTCGCGTTGCCGCCCATCTCGGCGACGGCAGCCTGGATGCCCTGGCCGAAGCCGGGCATCGTGACGGTCGGGTAGCCCGAGTACGAGGCGACTGCCTGGTAGAAGCCGGGGTGGCGCGACGCGAGGTTCAGCGCGGCCGTGCCCGACATCGACAGGCCGGCGACGCCGTTGCGGCGGTTGTCGCTGTTGTGGTGCTCCTGCATGTACGCGGGAAGCTCACGCGTCAGGAAGGTCTCCCACTTGTTGAGGCCGAGCACCGGGTCGCGACGCTCCCAGTCGGTGTAGAAGCTGCCGCCGCCGCCGAACGGGATGGCGACGTTCGTGCCCTTGCCCGCCATGAAGTCGTCGACGTTGGTCTCCAGGAGCCAGCCGCTGTTGTTCTTCGGCGCGCGGAGGCCGTCCAGCAGGTACAGGGTGGGCTTCGCCGGTCCGCTGCCGCCGTCGACGATCTTGACGGGCACGTTGCGGTGCATGGCGGCCGACCAGACCTGCTCGACGGTGCCTGCGGCGTGGGCCTGCGGCGCGGGGGACACGACGACGGCTGCTGTCGCGGCCGTGGCCAGCGCGAGCACACCGGCCGTCAAGCGCTTACGGGCGCTGGAGAGCATGCGGTTTCCTTTTCGTCTGCGACCGCACGTGACGGTCGGAAGAGCGTTCCTCGCGGGCCTGCACAGAGGCCTGCCCCGCGTCGGTCGTTCAGCGTAATCGAATCGTGATGATGTGTCCAAAGCGACGAACGCCCTCATCGGTCATGAGTTCGGGTACTGCTCAGGTCCGGGCATCGGTCGGGTCGGGTCGTGCTCCGGCAGCGGGAAGGCCCCGGTCGTGGTGTCGTCCAACGGGCTCGGCGCGACGTGGCTCTGCGGAGCCCACTCCGAGTCCGGGCCGGGCTGCCACTGCGGCTGCGCCGGGATCACCGTCGTGTCGGCGGGCGGCGCGTACGGGTCGGCGAACGTCGGACGCTGGTGGTCCGGATCGCCGTACGACGCGGGATCGAACGTGTACGCGCCCGGCGCGGCGTACGCCGTCGTCGGAGTCTCGTCGGCAGGTCCGTACGGCGCGTACGGCTGTGCGTGAACGTACGGCTCCTCGGCCTGTCGACCCGGAGACTCGGCGATGTCCGTCCCGACGGCCGGTGCGGGGAGGACGCTCGTCTGGTCCGGATCGTCGACCGGTGCGTCGGGGACGTCGCCGCCGGTCGGGCGCTTGCGGCCACGCCAGACGAGGAACAGCCAGAGCAGCAGGAGCACGGCTCCGACGGCGATCAGGACGATCGGTGCGTACGTTCCGCCCCACTTCAGCAGGTTCAGGTAGTGCTTGGCGCGGTCGGCCTGCTGCGACGCCGTCTCGTCCGACCACGCGAACGTCGCTTTCAGGGCGTCCATCCGGAAGTCGCGGATCGCGCGGGGGTTGTCGGTGCTGTCGTCGGGCGACTTGAAGTACTGGTGCTGCTCCTCGTAGCCGTAGACGATCGTGCCGGTCGTCGGTTCGACGTAGACGTTGCGGACCGACGCGCCGTACCGGTGCATCTCGACCATGTCCTTGGCCTTGACGCCCTTGCCGGTGATGCCCCACCACGATGCGGGCATGTTCAGGATGGTCCCCAGCGGAGCTTCGCCCGCCGGATCGGGCAGGTTCGAGAGGTCGGTCTCGGGGACCTCGGTCTGGAAGTGGTAGGTCGTGACGCCGTCGATGACCTTCTCGTCGACGAACTTCGCCGCCGTGTCCTGGCGGGTCAGCAGGTCGTAGTAGTAGTACTCGCGCTTCTGGACGCCGAAGCCGAACTTGTACTGGAAGCCCTTGCGGTCGTCGATGTGCACCGAGGCGTCGTCGACCTTGCCGCCCTCGGGGACCGCCTCCAACTGCAGGGAGCTGACCTTGCCGTTCGGAACCGACGTCTTGCGGTCCACCGACACGCGGTCGACGGTTGCGGTCAGCAGGGCGTCGTCGCACGGGCGGTCGCCCTCGGTCGCCATCGTCAGATCGCGTTCCTTGCCCGCGGCATCGCGGACCCGGTCGATGCGGACGGTCTGCGCCGACTGCAGCGTGGCCTGATTCTCGTCCGACGGGTCGACGATCACCGACCGTCGCTGCTGGGTGAGATGCGCGTCGAAGACGGCTGCCTTCTTCTTCGTGACCGAACAGCGGTCGAAGATGACGGCGGGGAAGCGGTTGCCGGTCTCGCCCTGCGGGGCGACGGTGGTCGCGACCGACGTGATGTCGAGGTCGAGCGGGACCACCTTCAGCTTGGGCACCAGATACGTCGGGATGACGACACCGGCCGCGATGAACGCGACGCCGAAGAACGCCAGCAGTGCGAGTAGGACGCGCTTCACTTCAGACGGCTCCTTCGATCACGTTCGGCTTCTTTCATGATCCCGGCCATGTAGCCGTAGATCTCCCGGTCGCTGATCGCCTTCCAGCGGGGCGCGAGCAGCTTCATGTACTTCTCAACGTAGAGCAGTTGCTTGCCCACGAGCACCAGCTCGCGCGGCAACCGCGCGTCGTGGGCCTTCGCGACCGCGGCCAACTGCCTGCCGAGGTCGGTGTAGCTCATCGAACCGAGCTCGGTCGTCGACAGCGGCGACGTGACCTTCCGCAGGTCGTCGCCGCCCTTGGTCGTCGAGCCCGGATTGTGGACGGCCCCGAGCAGGAAGATCGCCCGGCCCGCGGAGTCGTAGTCCTGCTTCACGATCAGGTCGACGACGAGCTGTCGGAGGATGCGGCGGGTGCGGGCGTCGAAGCGGCCGACGATGCCGAAGTCGAGGAGGACGAGCAGGCCGTCGTCGTCGACGAGGACGTTGCCCGCGTGCAGGTCGCCGTGGAACAGGCCGCCGTGGAACGCCGAGTCGAGCAGCGACAGCAGGAGATTGCGGACGAGGGCCTCGCCGTCGTGGCCCGCCGCGCGCACGGCGCGGACGTCGTCGATGCGGGTGGCGTAGACGCGTTCCATCGTCATGACGCGCTTCGTGGTGAACTCGGGGTAGACGCGGGGGACGCGGACGCGGTCGCCGAACGGGCCCGGCTGCAGGCACTCGAACCACTCGGCCATCGTGGCGGCCTCGTTGCGGAAGTCGAGTTCGGCTCCGAGGCCGTCGGCGAAGTCCTCCACCACGTGGCGGGCCGACAGCATGCGGCCGTACTCGGAGATCTCGACAAGCCCGGCGAGGCGTTCGAGGATCGCGACGTCGGGGGCCAGACGGTCCGCGATGCCCGGCCGCTGGATCTTGACGACCACCTCCTCGCCGCTGTGCAGTGTCGCGGTGTGGACCTGGGCGATCGAAGCGGAGGCGATCGGAGTCTCGTCGAAGGTGGCGAACACCTCGTCGGGCGCGGCGCCGAGATCTTCGACGAAGAGCGCCTTGATCTCGGCGAAGTCGGTGGGGCGCACCCGGTCGAGGAGGCTCTCGAACTCGTTGGACAGGGTGGGGCCGAAGACGCCGGGGCTGGACGCGATGAGTTGGCCGAGCTTCACGTACGTCGGTCCGAGGTGCTCGAAGGTGCGCCGCACCTCGTGGGCGACGTCGGTGGCTCCGGGGGTCCGGCCGCGCAGGAGTCCGCGGACCGTGCCGGCGGCGAGGCGGCCGACGCCGGCTGCGGTGTGCAGTGAGGTCGACGCGAATCGGCCGACTTCGCTGACCGCGGACACGGTCGGCAGCGCGCCGCGGGTCGGCTTCGGGTCGGGTTCGACGGTCATCACGCCTGAGGAGTCTAGTTGGTTCCGCGGGTCCCGTCCGATTCGTCGTTGCGGGGCGGGCCCGGCGCGGCTAGCGTGAACCGGAGTTTTCGATTCCGAGTCGATAACTTCCGGTTGAGGAGGATTCCCATGAGCGGACGCAGCGAGCGACGCGCCGATCTCATCGTCGTAGGCGCAGGCATCGCCGGTCTCACCGCCGCACTGTCGGCCGCCGAGCAGGGCCTTCGCGTCGTCGTCCTCAACAAGGGGCCGCGCTGGAATCCCGACGACGCGGAACACCCGACGTCCACGTTCTACGCGCAGGGCGGCATCGCCGTCGTCGACCCGCGGATCGCGGACGATTCGATAAACCTGCATGTCACGGACACGCTGAACGCGGGAGCCGGTCTCACCGACCCGGTGTCGACCCGCCCGATCCTCGCTGACGGCTGGCCCGCCGTCGGGCAGCTCGTCGACCGGGGCGCCCACTTCGACACCGGAGCGGACGGACGGTTCCTCCGCACCCGCGAGGGCGGACACAGCGTGCGGCGGATCATCCACGCCGGCGGCGACGCGACCGGGGCCCGCGTGCAGCAGGCCCTCGGGGAGGCGGCCGGAGCCGCCGGACTGGTGGTGCTCGACGACACCTGGGCCTCCGACGTCCTCGTCGACCGAGGCGAGGTGGTCGGCGCGTCGTATGTGACCGACGGCATCGCAGGTGTGGTCTGGGCGCCGACGGTCCTGCTCGCGACCGGCGGTGTCGGCCACGTCTACGCGGCCACCACGAATCCCGCGGGAGCCACCGGAGACGGGATCGCCCTGGCGCTGCGTGCGGGCGCCGCCGTCGCCGACCTCGAGTTTGTCCAGTTCCATCCGACGATGCTGTACGTCCCCGGCGCGCGAGGACGGCGGACGCTGGTCAGCGAGGCGGTCCGCGGCGAGGGCGGCAGGCTCGTCGACGCGAACGGGGAGTCGGTGACGGCAGGCGTCCATCCGCTCGGCGATCTCGCGCCCCGCGACGTGGTGGCCCGCGCCGTCGCCGCCGCGATGGAGCGGACGGGCGCGGAGTGCGTTCACCTGGACATCCGCGGCGTCGAGCGCTTCGCCGAACGGTTCCCCACCGTCACCGCGGGCGTCCGCGCGTCCGGACTCGACATCGTCGACGGTTTCCTTCCGGTGGTCCCCGGGGCCCACTACCTGTGCGGCGGCGTCGAGACCGATGTCGACGGTCGGACCGATGTGCCCGGACTTCTCGCCGCGGGGGAGACCGCCCGCACCGGTCTGCACGGCGCCAACCGGCTCGCCTCGAACAGCCTGCTCGAGGGGCTCGTGATGGGCCGTCGAGCGGCGGTGCAGGCGGCCGCGCGCGCCGACCGCGACATTCGCGAGGTCGACGTCCCCGACCTCGGGTCGACCCGGGTGTGCGATCGGACGGCTCTGCAGGACGCCATGTCGCACCACGTCGCGCTCGACCGCGACGCGGCTGGGCTCGACGCGGTGGCCGCGCTCCTCGACGCCGCGCCGTGTGTCCCGCGCACCGACCTGCGCACCGCGGAGGACGCGGCGCTGCTCCTGACGGCGCGCGCGATCGTCGCGGCGGCGCGAGCCCGCGAGGAGTCGCGCGGATGCCACCAGCGAGACGACCACCCGGCAACGGCGGACGTCGCGGTGTCGCGTCGGTTCGTGCTCCGTGGCGACGAGTTGGTCGCCGCGGGCGAACGCGCCGTGCCGAGTTCCTAGATACCGTCCGGCAACCTCCGTACACTTGCGTGAATCAGCCGGAAAGGGGCGTGTTCATGAGTGGTGGACGGTGCTGGTCGTCGATCGTCGCCACATCTGACGAACGCGCCGCCCTCCGGCTCGGCCCGGATGCGCAGTGGCTGGTGTCGTGCGTCTTGTCCGAAGGGCATCCCGGTGCGCACGCCTCCGACGGCGGACAGGCTCATCACGGACGACGCCGATGGCTGGTCTGGGGCGACTTCGCTCCGGGGTCGCAGATGCTGCGCGACGAGGAGCCGTGCCCGATAGCTGCGCCAGACGGAACGCCGTGTCGGTTCTACCGAGGGCACAGCGGCGCGCACGCGTTCGCGCAGTCGCGTCCACCGGCGCCGACACCCGCCTCGCCGATGGACCGTCGGCCGGCCGCGGCGTCGGCGTACACGCCGCCCGCCTATCCGGAGATGTCGGCGTTCGACGTCGACCCCGACCCGCCGACCGAGACGTTCGCCCCGCTGCCCAAGCCCGCGGGATGGCCGCACAACGTCGACTCGCGGACCGCGATGGACAGGCTCTTCGACGACCTCCCGTCGCTCCGGCCCGAAGACGCACCGTTCGTTCCGGCGTCCGCCGACGGCACGTGGGTCACCCTGCCCGAACCCGAGCCCGTCGCTCCCACCCCGGTGGAAGTGCTGGACGTGGAGCCCGTCGAAGTGCCCGTCCCGGACGACGACGTGGTCGCCGTGCACCCGGAACCGGTCCTGGTCGTCGACGCGCCCGTGACGTCCGGGCCGTCGTCGTTCGTGCCCGCGGACGACCGGTCGGGCAAACGGCAGAAGCACAAGCCGAAGAAGGTCGACAACTCGTACGAGCCGTCGCTCGGCGACGACGCTCCCGGCGGCGCCACGACCGTCGTCTTCTCCGGCGACCCGGACGCGTCCCTGATGGAGGTCCGGCCGTCGTCGGACGCGGTGCTGACGACGTCGATCCTGCAGGTGATCTCGTCGAACGACGATCCCCTTCGCATGGGTGTGCCGACGACTCTGCGCCGCGCCGTGCCCGACGCTCCGGAACTGTCCGGCGACCAGCTCAAGGCGATGACGGTCGCCGTCCGCAGCGCTGCCGATCGCCTGCGCGACGAGGCGATCGCCGACGACACCCGCGAACTCCGCGAAGCCCTCCGCGACGTCGCCGCCGCCGTGGCCGACATCGCGTCTCGCCTCCCCTGACTCTCCACCGCCCCCGCTGAGTGAATCGCATCGAGGGTCCACGTCCGTGGATCGGATACCTCTAGGGGGTAGACAAACGCGGTCGCGGAGCGTAGAAATAGATACCAGTAGGGGGTATTGAAAGGAGATGCCGATGTGTGCGGTACATGAGAACCACGACGGCGGCGACCACAGTCATCACGGCTACATCGGCAATCAGGCGGGCTACGTCCGGCGTCTGAAGCTGATCGAGGGCCAGGCGCGCGGACTGCAGCGAATGGTCGAAGAAGAGGCGTATTGCATCGACATCCTCACGCAGGTGTCCGCGATGACGAAGGCCCTCGAGGCGGTGAGCCTCGGGCTCCTGTCCGATCACATGAACCACTGCGTGGTCGCCGCGGCCCGCGAGGGCGACGAGGCCGCCGACGAGAAGATCGCCGAGGCCATGAAGGCCATCACCCGCCTGGTCAAGTCCTGACCTGCGCGGACAACCATTCGAAGGAGAACATCATGAGCGAGATCGCAACCATCACCGTCGACGGCATGACCTGCGGACACTGCGCGACGTCGGTGCGCGAGGAGATCAGTGAGATCGCGGGTGTCCGGAAGGTCGACGTCGACGTGCCCAGTGGCCGAGTCGACATCACCAGCGACGCCCCGCTCGACCCGGCCGCCGTCGGCGCAGCAGTCGCCGAAGCCGGCTACTCGGTCCGATGACCGCCCTGTCGCGACCCGGCGTGCGGATCGCCGCATTCGTCGCCGGGCTCGCGACGGTGTTCGGGATCGCATTCGGAGTCGGAACGGCCGTCGGGCCCTGGTCCGACGAGCCGACCGACGGCCACACCACACAGATGCACGACGGGAGTCACTGATGAACACGCAGCTCACCGCCGATCGGGAAATCGATCTGGAACTGGTCGGGATGACGTGCGCATCCTGCGCCAACCGCATCGAACGGAAGCTCAACAAACTCGACGGGGTCACGGCCACCGTCAACTACGCGACCGAGCAGGCGCATGTCGAACATGACGAGTCGGTCTCGACGGGCCAACTGATCGACGCCGTGCGCGCCGCGGGTTACGACGCGATGCCGGTCACGCCGGTCGTCGCCGACACCACGGCCGACGCGGCGCCGTCGCGCGCGGAAGTCGAGGTGGCCGCCCTGCGCCAGCGACTGATCGTCAGTGCACTCCTCACGGTGCCGGTGATCGCGCTCGCGATGGTCCCGGCGTGGCAGTTCACCAACTGGCAGTGGCTGTCGTTGACCTTGGCCGCGCCGGTCGTCGTGTGGGGTGCGTTGCCGTTCCACCGGGCGGCGTTCGCCGGCCTGCGCCACGGCACCACCACGATGGACACGCTGATCTCGGTCGGCACGATCGCCGCGTTCGGCTGGTCGGTGTACGCCCTGTTCTGGGGCGACGCGGGGACGCCCGGCATGACGCACGGGTTCGACCTGATCGCGTCGCGCGGTGACGGGTCGTCCAACATCTACCTCGAAGCCGCGGCGGGCGTCACGACGTTCCTGCTGGCGGGCCGCTACTTCGAGAAGCGGTCCAAACTCCGTGCCGGGGACGCGTTGCGCGCGCTCGCCGAAGTCGGCGCCAAGGATGTGACCGTCGTCCGCGACGGGCACGAGGTCACGGTGCCGATCGCCGACCTTGCGGTCGGGGAACGTTTTGTCGTCCGGCCGGGGGAGAAGGTCGCGACGGACGGACTCGTCGTCGCGGGAGCATCCGCCGTGGACCAGTCGATGTTGACCGGAGAGTCCGTTCCGGTCGAGGTCGCCGAGGGCGATCGGGTGGTCGGCGGCACGGTCAACGCGCACGGGCGACTCGAAGTGGAGGCGTCGGCCGTCGGATCCGACACGGCCCTCGCGCACATGGCGAAGATGGTCGCCGACGCGCAGGCCGGAAAGGCGCAGGTTCAGCGGCTCGCGGATCGGATCTCCGCGTACTTCGTGCCGACGGTCATCGCGATCGCCGTCGGCGTGCTCGGCTTCTGGCTCGGGGTCGGCGGCGGACCTGCGCTCGCGTTCACGGCGGCGGTGTCGGTGCTGGTCATCGCCTGCCCGTGTGCGCTCGGCCTCGCGACGCCGACCGCGCTCATGGTCGGAACCGGTCGTGGCGCACAGCTCGGCATCCTGCTCAAGGGGCCCGAGGTGCTCGAGTCGACGCGCCGAGTCGACACCGTCGCCCTCGACAAGACGGGCACCGTCACCACCGGCGAGATGGCCGTGACGGACGTGGTCGCGGCCGACGGAGTGGACGTCGACGATCTGCTGGCGCGCGCAGCCGCCGTCGAATCGGGATCGGAACATCCGATCGGCCGGGCCATCGTCGCCCACTCAGCGCTTTCCGGCGCGGACGTGTCTCTCCCGTTCTCCGGCGACGGCGTAACTCTCCCGTTCCTTGAGCGAGCGGACGAGCGTCGTCCTGAGCGGAGTCGAAGGGTCGAAAGGTTCACCAACCTCGCGGGCGCCGGAGTCGCGGGATACATCGACGGGATTCGCGTGTCGGTGACGCGTCCGAGTGACGCGCTCGGCGAACTCGACGCACGCTTGCAGTCCGTCGTCGACGAGGCCGCAGCGCGTGGAGCGACGCCCGTCGTCGTCTGCTACCTCGACGCGGTGGCCGGGGTGATCGTCGTCGCCGACACGGTGAAGCCGACGTCGGCCGCGGCGATCGCCGAACTCAAGCGGATGGGATTGCGACCGGTGCTGCTGACCGGCGACAACGCGGGCGCCGCCCGTCACGTCGCCGCGCAGGTGGGGATCGACGACGTGATCGCCGACGTCCGGCCGGAGGGCAAAGTGGACGCGATCGCCGCCCTGCAGGCCGACGGCCGCGTGGTCGCGATGGTCGGCGACGGTGTGAACGACGCCGCGGCCCTCGCGTCGGCCGATCTCGGCCTCGCGATGGGCACCGGCACCGACGTAGCCATCGAGGCGGGTGACCTCACACTGGTCAGCGGTGATCTGTGGGCGGTCGTCGACGCGATCGCGTTGTCGCGCAAGACGCTCGCCACGATCAAGGGCAACCTGTTCTGGGCTTTCGCCTACAACATCGCGGCGTTGCCGCTCGCGGCCGCGGCGCTGCTGAACCCGATGATGGCCGGTCTCGCGATGGCCCTCTCCTCGGTGTTCGTGGTTGCGAACAGCCTCCGACTCCGGGGCTTCCGCTCGCGCCGGACCTGATCCGGGGAAGACCACCGCGGGAGCGAATCGATACCGCGAAATAGCGCGGCATCGCCTCGCTCCCGCGGTGGTTTCCGGAGTTCGCCGGGATCTGTCGTACGATCGGGCGATGAGTGCGCCGAGCCCTCGGTGAGACGGTCGTCTCGGTTCGGTGTGAGTGCATGACGGTGTCCCCGCCTGACCTGTCTCAGGCGGGGTGCCGCACCACGTCCGTCCCCGGCGGGACGGGCGGACCCGGTGGCGGGGCCGGAATCCGGCAGGACAGCCACTTTTCGACGGCCGATCCGGACTCGGTGACCCGATCGCCGTACGTGGGGAGGATCTTCTCCGGCTGCAACGCGTGGTTGACCTTCCACGGCTCGTTCGAGCCGGTGGGCCGCCATCCGACCCGGCCTGTGAAGGGCCCGGTCTGCAGGATGGTGGTCTCCCATCCGCCGGGTGTGGTCGAGACCGACCTGTTGTGGCCGCCGCACGCCCCACCGAGATGATCCACATCGGTCGGACCGCCGTCTTGCCAGTCCGGCATGTGATGGGCCTGGGTCCGCGACCACGGGACGGTGCATCCGGGCGCGGTGCAGCCGCGATCGCGGCCGAACAACGCCAGCCGCTGAGCCCGGGACGCCAGGCGTTTGCCGCGCCCGAGGTACAGGATCTGTGCTGAGGCGGTGGCGAACACTTCCAGCCACGGGGTCGCGTCGCCGGCGATCTCGACGAGGTCCTTGACCGGCAGACGAGTCCCGGTCGCGGTGGTCGCGACACCCGAGCGGGATTCGAGATCATCCAGCGACGCGGTCACCACCAGCTGCGACGACAGGGAGGCACCCTCGCCCAGACCGCCATTGGCGATCAGGAACGTCCACATCGCCTCCAGTGCATCGTGATTGCGCTGGGACTGGGACCGGGTGTCGCGTTCGGCCGCCGCGGCGAGGGCGTCGGGGTCGACATTGGCCGATGATCCGGACGGCGACTGCTCGTCGTCGGGACTGTTCATCCCCGGCGCCGCCCACAATACGAGCAGTGCCTCAAGTTTGGCGCGGGCCGCCGGGGTCAGTTTGGCGCTGATCGCCGACATGAGTCGCCGATCCTGCGGAGCGAGGGTCACACCGCGACTCCGGGCTCGGTCGGTGTCGTCGGTCAACTGCCCGTCGGGGTCGAGGTGAGCGAGAATCCGTTTGCCCGCGGTGCGGGTCTGTTCGGGGGTCAGCGTCCGCGCCACCCCGGCCAATTCGGCTTCGGCGCGGGCCTTCACGTCGGCAGGAATAGCAGCCGGGATCGCGTCGATCACGTCGACGATTTCCGCAACATGGTCGAGGGATAGGTCGCCGTCGGCGACGGCGACCGCGGTGGCCGGGAGTGTGGGGTCGAGTGGTTCGCCGGAGAAGGCGACCAGCGAGCTCAGGCTCAATGCGGCGTCGGTGCGCTGTTTGCGGGCCCGCGCCGACAGCCGGAGTTGACCTTCGAGGTACTTGCCGGGCATCTGCGACCCGGCCAGGCGGTACGCACCCCGCTGAGAGACCTCGGCGAACAGGCGGGCATCCACGCCGACTCCACGACGATTGGACCGCTCGTTGACCTCGGTGGCGGCGAGCAGTTCCCGGTCGGACAGCCCGGACAGGGACACCGTCGCGAGCTTCTGTGCGACCTCGTCCTGTAGCCGCACGAGGTCCAGAGGGTTGTCGGGGAGTTCGATGTTCGCCATGGTGTTCACCTCCTCTGCCGGGTGTCTGTTTCTTTCGCTATCCACTCTACCCTGATATGTCTAAGATCACAATAGTTACGTATGTCAGTTCGATACGCGGGTCGGCGGTGGATCACAGTCTGGCCCTATCGGCGACGGGAGCGCAGACTGAACGGGTACGCCGAAGCCTGGAGGGCTCATGATGACCGTTCGGAGACTCCTGCCGATTCTCGTCGCCGGATGCGCGGCGGTGCTGGTCGTGATTCCGGGAACGGCCGCGGCCGCGCCGGGGTGCAGCGGAAGCGTGTCCGCACTGCGGACCACCTGCAGTCAGGCGTCCATCGACCGGCTGTTCCGGACGACCGACGCGGGCCCGATCCCGATGGGCGTCTATCGCGGTCAGGCACGGCCGATGGGCGGGCCGAACACCGGAGCGTCGTCCGCCATCGGCAGCGTATGGGCGGGTAAGCACTTCTACCGCGGATGGCTCACCAACCGGGTGTTCGGCGGCGAGGCGCTTCCGGCGAACGTCTACTACGGGCGTTCGGCGATCGACGGGAGGCGCGTGATCCGCATCGACTACGCGCGCAGCGGCCTCGGCGGCCTGCACGACGAGATCCGCAGGCTCGGCAACGGTGTGTACCTCGGATACGGCTTCGACGGTCCGCGGCGCATCGTCACGTTCTGGGTGTGGCGCTGAGCGCGAGACCGTCGAGGAAGTCGACGAGTATCCGATTGACCTGGTCGGCGGCCTCCATCTGAACGAAGTGCCCCGCGCCGGGGATCACATGAGTCGACCGCAGTCCAGGGACGCGGTCCGCGGTCTGTCCGAGTGGGTCGTCGCCCATCATCGACAGCACGGGGTCCTGCGCGCCGACGATGAACGTGGTCGGCACCGTGATCGGGACGTTGTGGAACTCCGCGTTCTGCTCCCACACCAGGTCCTCGGCGCGGTACCAGTTGAGCCCGCCGGTGAAACCGGTGCGCGTGAACTCGTCGACGTAGACGTCGAACTCCGCTTCCGGCAGCCACGACCACGGCAGGGCGGGCGGCTGCGGCAGCACGTCGAGGTAGCCGTTGCCGTCCGACGGGAAACCCCAGCAGTCGAGATAGCGGCCGTCGCCGCTGAGAGCGTGGAACAGTTTCGCCAGGAACTCGCGGGGTCGGGCGTCGAGTTCGGCCTCGGCGACGCCCGGCCGCTGGAAGTAGTGCAGGTGCAGAAAGTGCTGCTTCGCCATGTACTCGAACGCGACGCTGGGCCGCACCGGCGTCCGGGCGACGCGCGGAACGCTGAACTGTGCCAGCGCGACGACGCGGTCCGGCACGCGTGCGGGCAGGTCCCACACCAGGTGGGCACCGAAGTCGTGGCCGCCGAACACGGCTCGGTCGATGTCGAGGGCGTCGAGCAGGCCGACGATGTCGGCGACCGTGTGCAGGCGATCGTAGGCGCGGAAGTCGGTCGGGGCGGAGCTCCCGCCGTAGCCGCGCATGTCGGGGGCGATCACTCGATAGCCGGCGTCGGCGAGCGCGCCGATCTGATGTCGCCAGCTGTACCCGAGGCCGGGGAACCCGTGGCACAGCACGATCGGCTGTCCCTCGCCGTGGTCGACGACGCGCATATCGATGTCGTCGACGGTCACCGTGCGGTGGGTGATCACGGCATCAACTCCCGGAGAGCGGCGAAATGTCCTTCGTAGGCCGCCCGACCCGCCGGACTCAGCGACAACCACTGACGGCGCGAATCCCTGGTGTCGGGGACCGTGTGAACGTAGCCGACCTCCTGCAGTCTGCTCAGGTGTTTGCTCAATGTCGGCGCGCTCATATCGAGCGCCTTCGCGAGCAGGTCGAACCGGACATGCGCCACCTCGGCCAGCGATGCGCAGATCATGAGTCGAGGCCGTGCGTGGATGAGCTCGTCGAATCTCGCGTCGGTCACCGGCTGTCGTTTCGCATGAGGATGTGGTGGAGTACGACCCCGCCGATCATCGCGGCGAGGCCTATCGTGAACGTCGTCGCGTAACGCGACAGTTCGCCCGCGTGGGTCTGGTCGTCCCGAAGAGACACGCCGATGAAGCCTGCCGTGGCACCCGTTGCGACGACGGTGATCCAGGCGGGCGACTTCGCGGGAGTCGGTGTAGGGCGCGAGCGTCCGCGTTGGACGGCGTTCACTCCCCCCACGAACAGCGCCAACAGCACGAACGATGCGAGGCCGTAGTAGCCGGAGGCGGGACTTCCGGTGAAGAAGCCGAAGACGGCCGCGCCGAACACCGTGATCAGCGCGGTCATCCACAACGGGGTGACCGTTCGTTGCAGTGCCGCCCGCGCGTTCGCGATGTCGTCGAGGGAGCCGCCCGTCTCATTCGTTGCCATGGTGGAAACGATATTGATTCGTTTCCACTGTGGCAACAGTCCTTGCTGGAACGAAGTTCTAGAACATGTTCTAGAACTTCGTCTAGGCTGTCGTCCATGAGTGGCGTGGACATTCCGGAGACAGTCAAGGCGAGCGACGTCGTCGAGTACACGGACAGCGTGGACGTGCTCGTCCTCGGCGCGGGAATCGGCGGGTGCTGCGCGGCGGTGGAGGCCGCGGCGGCGGGGGCGAGCGTCATCGTCCTCGAACGGTCGGCGGCGGCCGGCGGCACGAGCTGCATGGCCGGCGGGCACTTCTATCTCGGCGGCGGCACAGCCGTCCAGCGGGCGACGGGCCACGCGGACAGCGCCGAGGAGATGGCGAAATATCTGACCGCGGTCTCCCGCGACCCCGAGCCGGACAAGATCCGGGCCTACTGCGACGACAGCGTCGAGCACTTCGACTGGCTGGAGGGCCTCGGCTTCCAGTTCGAGCGGTCGTTCTACCCGGAGAAGGCGGTCATCCAGCCGCAAACCCAGGGCCTGATGTTCACCGGCAACGAGAAGGTGTGGCCGTACAAGGACCAGGCGGTCCCCGCCCCGCGCGGGCACAAGGTCCCGGTCCCGGGCGACACCGGCGGTGCGGGCATGGTCATCGGGCTGCTCGTCGACAGGCTCGGCGAACTGGGCGTCCCGATCCGCTACGAGGTCGGCGGTCGAGCGCTCATCGTCGACGACGACGGCGCCGTGGTCGGAGCGCGCTTCAAGGACGGAGCCGTCGAAGGCTTCATCAAGGCGACGTCGGTGATCATCGCGGCGGGCGGGTTCGTCATGAACCCCGACATGGTCGCCGAGCACGTGCCGCAGCTCGCCGAGAAGCCGTTCACCCTCGGCAGCACCTACGACGACGGCCTCGGCATCCGGATGGGCGTCTCGGTGGGCGCGAAGCTCAAGCACATGGATCAGGCGTTCATCACCGCGCCCGTCTACCCGCCGTCGCAACTGCTGACCGGGCTCGCGGTGAACAAGGAGGCGAAGCGGTTCGTCGCCGAGGACTCCTACCATTCGCGGACCTCGGGATTCGTGATGGACCAGACCGATCACGCCGCCTATCTGATCGTCGACGAGGCGCACATGCAGCGCCCCGACTTCCCGCTGTGCCCGTTCATCGACGGATGGGAGACGGTCTCCGAGATGGCCGACGGCCTCGGCCTCGACCGCGACGCCCTGCAGGCCACCCTCGACCGGTACAACGAGCACGCCGCGAAGGGTGACGACCCGGACTTCCACAAGGCGTCCGAGTTCCTCGCACCCCAGGACACGGGGCCGTGGGCGGCGTTCGACATGACGCTCGGCAAGGCCCTCTACGCGGGCTTCACGATCGGAGGCATGGCGACGTCGGTCGACGGTCAGGTCCTCGCCGACGACGGCTCGCCGATCGCCGGGCTCTACGCGGCCGGAGCCTGCGCGGCCAACCTCGCGCAGGACGGCAAGGGCTACGCCAGCGGTACCCAGCTGGGGGAGGGCTCGTACTTCGGTCGACGGGCGGGCCGTCACGCGGCCGCGCGGGCGCGGTAGCTCTCGTTTCGACTTCTCGGAGCGTGTCCCCTTATGCTGCTCTCAGGCGGGGTTTCGGCTTCCACAAAGAGCCCGAACCCACGCCGCGCAGTGGTCCTCGTCCCTCGGTGATCCGCTGCACGAGGTCGCTTCGGTAATCCCGGCGAATTTCTCACAGCACGCATCTCGCCTCAGTGCTGTGATCTGACTTACAGGCACGGTCGAGTGTTTCTTACCCCGTGCTAAGTTCGTCCCACGTTTTCCATCATGCGGGTCACATCACGTTTCCCGCACGCATCGCGCGAGTTCGACGAAGCACTTGCCGGTCACTGTGGAACCGTTCTCCGGAGCGGGAGCTCCCGTGGTCGACCCCTATCTTGTGCCAGCCGGTCTCGTCGGTGCGGCGATCAGATCAAGGTGAACTACAGAATGAATGCGGGAGAGGCAGTGACATGCTGATCGGCATCCCCCAGGAGTCCAAGTCGGGCGAGACGCTCGTCGCGGCCACGGCCAAGACGGTCGGGCAGCTGCAGCAACTCGGCTACGAGATCCTCGTCGAGACCGGAGCGGGTTCCCGTTCCGAACAGCCCGATGCGGCGTTCACGGAGGCGGGCGCGCGCGTCGGCTCCGCGGCCGACGTGTGGGCGTCCGACGTCGTCGTCAAGGTGAACGCTCCGACCGACGACGAGATCGCACGTATGCGCCGCGGCGCAGTGCTGATCTCGATGATGGCGCCGGCGCGCAACCCGGAGCTCGTCGAGAAGCTGACGAACGCGGGCATCACCGCGCTCGCGATGGACGCGGTCCCGCGTATCTCGCGCGCGCAGTCGATGGACGTGCTGTCGTCGATGGCGAACGTCGCGGGATACCGCGCCGTCGTCGAGGCGGCTCACGAGTTCGGGCGCATGTTCACCGGTCAGGTGACCGCCGCGGGCAAGATCCCGCCCGCCCGCGTGTTCGTCGTCGGCGCCGGTGTGGCCGGTCTGGCCGCGATCGGCGCCGCATCCGCGATGGGCGCGGTGGTCCGCGCGTTCGACGTGCGTCCCGAGGTGGCCGAGCAGGTCGAGTCGATGGGCGCCGAGTTCGTGCACGTCGACTTCGAGGCGGAGAAGTCGTCCGACGGCTACGCCAAGGAGATGACCGCCGAGCAGGAGGCCGCGACCGCGTCGATGTACGACGAGGAGGCTCGCGCCGCCGACATCGTCATCACGACCGCGCTGATCCCGGGTCGCCCCGCGCCGAAGCTGCTGTCGCCGGAGACCGTCGCCGGGATGAAGCACGGTTCGGTGATCGTCGACATGGCTGCTGCCAACGGCGGCAACGCCGCGGGCACCGTCACCGACGAGAAGGTCGTCACCGAGGGCGGCGTCACGATCCTCGGCTACACCGACCTCGCGGGCCGTCTGGCCGCGCAGACGTCGCAGCTGTACGGCACCAACATCGTCAACCTGCTCAAGCTCCTCACCCCCGGCAAGGACGGTGAGCTGACGCTCGACATGGACGATGTGGTCCAGCGCGGCATCACGGTGACGCGCGACGGCGAAGGCATGTGGCCGCCGCCTCCCGTCCAGGTGTCCGCGGCTCCGAAGGCCGCCGCGGCCGAGCCCGCGCCCGCCGCCGAGCCCAAGGCTCCGATGTCGGCAGGCAAGAAGGTCGCCCTCGTCCTCGCGGGCATCGTCCTGTACGGACTGGTCGTCGCCGTCGCGCCCGACCCGATCCCGCAGCACTTCACCGTGCTCATGCTGGCGATCGTCATCGGCTACTACGTCATCGGCAAGGTGGCGCACGCCCTGCACACCCCGCTGATGTCGGTCACCAACGCCATCTCCGGTGTCGTGGTGGTCGGCGCGCTGCTGCAGATCGCCACCGACAACACCACGATCCGCGTGCTCTCCGCGATCGCGATCCTGCTCGCCTCCATCAACATCTTCGGCGGCTTCGCAGTGACCCGACGCATGCTCGCCATGTTCAGCAAGGGGGCCTGACGTCTCATGGACATCACCTCGATCACTGTTGCGGCGTACATCGTCGCCTCGCTCCTGTTCATCCTGTCGCTGGCCGGACTGAGCAAGCACGAGTCCGCCAAGAGCGGCCTCACCTATGGCATGGTCGGCATGGCCGTCGCGATCATCGCGACCATCGCCCTCGCCGTCGACAACATGACCGATCTGGACGGCAAGTGGATCTCCATCGGCCTGATGGGCGGCGCCGTCGTCATCGGCGGCCTGATCGGCCTGTGGCGCGCCAAGATCGTCGAGATGACAGGCATGCCCGAGCTGATCGCTCTGCTGCACTCGTTCGTCGGTCTCGCCGCAGTCCTCATCGGCTGGAACGGCGCCATCACCGGTGCTCACCTCGACGGTGTCAACCCCGACGATGCGGGCGCCCTCACCGGCATCCACGCCGCCGAGGTCGCGATCGGCATCTTCATCGGCGCCGTGACCTTCACCGGTTCGATCGTCGCCAACCTCAAGCTGTCGGCCAAGATCAAGTCGGCTCCGCTGATGCTGCCCGGCAAGAACTTCATCAACGTCGGCTCGATCGTCGTATTCGCCGTGCTGACCGGCGTCTATGTGGCGCGTGACGCCAAGGACGACACCACCGGCTACGTCCTGCTGGCCGTCATCACCGCGCTGGCGCTGTTCCTCGGCTGGCACCTGGTGGCCTCCATCGGCGGCGGCGACATGCCCGTCGTCGTGTCGATGCTCAACTCGTACTCCGGTTGGGCCGCGGCCGCCTCGGGCTTCCTGCTCAGCAACGACCTGCTGATCGTCACCGGTGCGCTCGTCGGCTCCTCGGGTGCGTACCTGTCGTACATCATGTGCAAGGCGATGAACCGCTCGTTCATCTCCGTCATCGCGGGCGGCTTCGGCATCGAAGCCGGTCCGGCCGAGGACAAGGACTACGGCGAGCACCGCGAGATCCAGGCAGAGGCGGCAGCGGAGCTGCTGTCGGGCGCGTCGTCCGTCGTGATCACGCCGGGCTACGGCATGGCCGTGGCGCAGGCGCAGTACCCGGTCGCCGATCTGACCGCCAAGCTCCGTGCCAAGGGCGTCGACGTCCGCTTCGGCATCCACCCCGTCGCCGGTCGCCTGCCCGGCCACATGAACGTGCTGCTCGCCGAGGCGAAGGTGCCGTACGACGTGGTCCTGGAGATGGACGAGATCAACGACGACTTCCCGGAGACGGACGTCGTGCTCGTCATCGGAGCCAACGACACCGTCAACCCGGCGGCGTCGGAGGATCCCAGCTCGCCGATCGCAGGCATGCCGGTCCTCGAGGTCTGGAACGCCAAGGACGTCATCGTGTTCAAGCGTTCGATGGCCGCCGGTTACGCCGGTGTCCAGAACCCGCTGTTCTTCCGCGACAACACGCAGATGCTGTTCGGTGACGCGAAGGACCGCGTGGAGGACATCATCTCCGCGCTGTAAGAGTCGCTTCACCACGATCGCCCCGCGAACCCGCCGGTTCGCGGGGCGACTTGTTGGCGGCCGAGCGAGTGTTCTCCTGCTCGTCGAGCGGAGTTGATGCGCAGAGTTCCCCGATTCGGGGCGATTTCAGGTCGGAGGGACGTTTCACCGCCGATTCGGGGAACATTCCACGTCGACCGGTCGGGCAGACGACGGCAGACGTGCGTCCCCGTACGATCGACGCATGGATGACGCCAGTGTGTTCGACGTCGATCTGAGCGCGTTGATCGACGTGCTCGGCACCAATCTCTACACCGGCCCCGGCGTGTACGTCCGCGAGCTGTTGCAGAACGCGATCGACGCGCAGTCGCAGGCGGGTCGGGCGGACGAGCCGATCGAGATCACCACGGACGGTTCGACGTTCACGCTCGCCGACCATGGCACAGGTATGACGGGGGAGACGATCTCGGGTCTGCTCGGCACCATCGGCGCCAGCAGCAAACGCGACCCGTTCGGTTTCGGCTCCACGTCGCAGATCGGCCAGTTCGGCGTCGGCCTGCTCAGCGGTTTCCTCGTCGGCGACCGCATCGAGGTGTCCTCCCGGGCCGACGACGCCGTGCCCGTCGTGTGGACGGGATCGTCGACCGGGCAGGTGTCGGTGCGCTCCGGCGACCGGGACCGGACGGGAACCACCGTCAGCATCGCCGCCCGGCCCGACGCCGCGCCGTGGCTGGCGCCGGAGCGGGTCCGCGCACTGGCCGCCGACTACACGGCGATGCACCCGACACCGGTCCGCGTCAACGGGGAGCAGGTCAACGGGCGGCCGGGGCTGTTCGGCGACCCGTCGGGCGGTCGCGACGCCGCGCGCGTCGCGTTCTGCCAGGACGAACTCGGATTCACCCCGCTCGAGATGTTCGACGTCGACGTCCCCGAGGCGGGCCTGCGCGGTGTGGCGTTCGTCCGTCCCAGCGGCGGGGACCTCGTCGCGCGCGCGACGCACCGCGTCTACGTGAAGGGGCTGCTGGTCGGGGACGTGCCCGGTCTGGTCCCGGAATGGGCGTACTTCGTGCGACTGGTCGTCGACGCGACCGGGCTCAAACCGACCGCGTCTCGCGAGGGTCTCGTTCACGACGACCTGTTCGACGCGGTCGCCGTGTCCCTCGGCGAGCAGGTGTCGGACTGGCTGACCGGTCTCGGTTCGCGACCGGTGGTGCGCGAGCGGTTCCTCAACGTCCACGAGCAGGGTGTGAAGGCGCTGGCCGCGCATCGCCGCGAGCTGCTGGGCTTCGTCGACAAGCACTGTGTGTTCGACACCAACGTCGGACCGATGCCGCTCGCGACCTTCCGCGCCCGATTCGACACCATCCGGTACGCGGGCAGCGTGGACGACTACCGGATCCTCGCGGACATCCTCGCCGGACGCGGGGTGGGGCTCGTCAACGCCGGTCACGCGTTCGAGACCGCCGTGATCCGGGCGCTCGTCTCGTCCGATCCGCAGATGAGCTGCGAGCCGATCGGTCAGCAGTTCCTGCTCTCGGCGTTGGCGACGCCGGACGCCGAGCTCCGCGCCGAGTTCGACGCGGCCGTCCACCTCGCGCGGCGGGCCGTGTCGCCGTTCGACTGCGAGGTGAGCCTGCGCGCCTTCGAACCGGACGCCGTCTCCGCGCTGCTGCTCACGGACGATTCGGCGCGGATCGCGCAGGACCGCACGGAACTGCTGTCCGAGGCGTCGGGCGAACCGGATGCCTGGCTGGCTGCGCTGGCGTCCATCGACGACGGCGACACCCCGCCGACCCGACCGGTCCTCGTCCTGAACGCGACGAATCCGCTCGTCAAACGACTGCCCGAGTTGGGAGACGACGTCGTCGCCGGCGCGCTGGTCCGCGTGGTCTACAGCCAGGCGATGCTCAGGGCGCGGCGGTCGGTGCGGGTGGCCGCGGCATCCGAGCTCGACTCGGCGATCACCCTGCTCGCCGATCTGGCGACCCGCGACCGACTGAAGGGAACCGACGAATGACGAACCCCGAGATGGATCCGGCGGTCGCGGAGATCCTCGACGACCTGTGGATGGCACGGCACGGGGACCCGCGCTTCGGGCACGAGGACTTCGGCCCGTTCCCGTCGCTCATCGCGCGAGCCGACGAGACGGGCGACCTCGACCTCCGATTCCTCACCCGCCTCGAAGGCGCGTACTCGGCGCTCTGGGCCGGGCGGACCACCGACGTGCTCACCCTCGTCGCCTGGCTGTACCGCATCCAGGACACGAAGTCGGACGAGTTCGTGATGGACGACTGGCAGTCCGAGCAGTTCCAGACGACGGTCGTCGACCTCCTCGACTCGCTGACCGGGGTTCCCGAACTGTCGCTGGACCAGATCCGCGGGATCGGCGACGACTGGTCCCGTCGGGTCCGTGGCACCGCATTCCACGCACCAGCGGTCGAGGCGGCGCTGCACGCCGACATCGCCGTCCACCGCGGCGACCCGGAGGAGGCCGTGCGCATCCTCGACGGCTGCGTCGACTTCCGTCCGCCCGCGGGAACGTGCGGCCCCGGCACGCGTGCGACGGTCGGGGCCGTGTACGCCGCCGCGGGCGCATACGACAGGGCCGAGGCCTTGTCGACGCCCGACCTCGACGGCGATCCCGCCGAGCGCTGCGGCTTCTACCCCGCGGAGACCTACGGGGCGCTCATCGAGGCGTGGGGTCGGGCCGGACGTCGCGACGATGTCCTGCGTGCCGCGGCATCGTTGGAGGAGACGTACGGTCCGGTCCGGCTCTACGGGCACATCGCCGACGCGATGGTCGCACTGCTGCGGGTCGACGCCCTCGCTGAGGCGTTGCCGATGGCGCTGCGCAATCTCGACGCCGTCGATCTCTGCCCCAATCCGCTCGCCGAGGCGAGGCTCGCCGCGGCATTGGCCGCGACTCTCGCGTCGGCGGCCGACACCGACGGCGACACGACTGTCGTCCGCCGCGGCGCCGACGGTATGCCGGGCCCGGTCGCGGCGTCCGAGGTCGCGGCCGAACTCGCCGACCGCACCCGAGTGACGGCGCAGCGCTTCGACGTCCGCAACGGTTCGACGGCGGTGTCGTCGTCGCTCGAGGAGACCCTCGCCGTCCGCGCGTCCACCGCGTCGGGCGTGAAGGCGGACGCCAGGGTGAAGGCGGTCTCGGAGCGGACGGCCGAAGAACTCGTCTCGGGACTGTCGGCGTTCGCGTCGTCGTCACCGAGCCGGTCGCAGCGATGCGCCGACGCGCTCGCCGGCCGCCTCGACGAACTGTCGGGCCGGACCCTGATGCGGGCGCGACACATGCTCGCCTGGGACCTGCGGCGCACCGATCCGCAGCGGGCCGTCGCCGAACTCCGCGCCGTGGCCGACAGCGGGCGAGGCGAGTACCCGGCGTGGTCGGCGCAGTCCGATCTGCTCGCGGCGCTCCTCGACGTGCACAGCGGCGGCGCGTCGCCCGACGTGCTCCTCGATTGGCCCGACTCCGATCCGGAGTGGAGCGCGGGTGCCCGCGCCAACTTCGCCCGACTGCTCGGCATGGCGTTGGCTCCGTTCGATCCGCGGCGAGCCCTGGAGGCCGTCGACGACGGTCTCGCGGTCCTCGATCGCGTCGACGCGGGGGAGATCCCGCTGCTCGACGATCCGGAGGCTCTCGCGGCGAGCGGATCTGTCGACGCCGACGCGGCCGCCGCGCGGTCGGCGCTGATCCGCCTGCGCGTGGATGTCCTCACCGAGTTGGCCGAGGGCGTCGACGGGTTCGACCCGGTTCCGGACGCCGACGCCGCACTCGTCGCGGCCCGTCGTGCGGTCGAGCTCGCGACCGACGCCGACCAGGCGATGTCGTACCGTGCCGAGTTGGTCGGTGTCCTGCAGTTGGCTGCGGCCGTCGCGGCGCGCACCGATCCGAACGCCGCGCTGCTCCTGCTCGGCGAGGCGGAGACCGCCGCGCGCTACTCGCTCCTCGGCGACGTCCTGGCGTCGCGATCGGCGCTTCGGCTCGACCTCGACGACGTCGACTCCGCGCGCGACGACGCCGAACGAGCGTTGGCGGTGTGGACGGTGGAGGGAGAGGCCGCGTCGGCCGACTCGGCCCGCTTCGACCTCGGGCACATCATGCTGATGCGCGGCGAGGACCCTCTCGCGGTGATCGAACTCGTCCAACCGGCGATCGACGCCACCGCCGAGCGCGGTGATGTCGGAGCCCAGATGCACGGCACTCAGGTGTTGGCGCGGGCGCAGTCGGCCGCGGGCCGGTCGGGGGCTTCGGCGGATTCGTTCACACAGGTCATCGAGGCCTACGGCGACCAGGTCCCGGTCGCGGTCCAGGCGCAGTTGCGCGCCGCGCGGGCCGTCGAGTTCGCGGACCAACAGCAGTTCTCCGAGGCGCTCGCCGACCTCGACGCCGCCGTCGCGGGCTACACGGAGGCAGGAGCCGGTTTCGACGCGGCCGACTGCCTGCGCACCGCGGCGCTGACCGCGTACTTCGCGGGCGACAGGGCCGCGGCCAACACCTATCTCTCGCGCGCGGACCGGGCGTACGAGGAACTGGCGACGTCGGCCCCGGTGGACTACGAGCGGGCCCGTCTCGACTTCGCGCGCGCCGACATCGTCCGCTCGTCCGACCCGAAGCGATCGTCGGAGCTGCTGGCCGACGTCGCGGCCCGCGCCCGCGCCGCGAACTGGATCGGGCTGCTCGTCCCGGTGCTGCACCTGTCGGCGACGGTCGCCGCCGACGACGGCCGCGACGCCGACGCCCTCGACCTCGTCCAGGAGGCCCTCCGCCACGCCCCCGACCATCCCGCTCTCCTCGACCTCCTCAGCGAGCTGGAGTTTCCGGGGTAGTGACCTTGCGAGTCGAAAGGTCACACCACCACGCTGCGGAAATGCGTGGTGAGACGGCCCGTTGCGTCGACGAGGTGGAACGCGATGCCGGGCGGCTGGGTGTCGTTGAGGACGTCGTCGCCCTCGAAGTCGAGGTTGAGCGTCGACGACACGCCGGGCGCGGTGACGAGCGGCACGCCTGCGAAGGTCGTGACCCCGGGTGAATGGATGTGCCCGCAGACGAGGCCGGTGATCGTCGGGTGCCTGCGCACGAACGTCTCGAAGCCGGACGGCTCGAGCTGCCGGATGGTGTCCATGAATCTCATGCCGACGTCGACCGGCGGGTGGTGGAACGCGACGACGACCGGAACGTCGCCCGCGGCCGCGATCTGCTCGGAGGCCCAGGCGAGGGTCGTCTCGGTCAGCTCACCGGACGGACTGCCGGGGATCGACGAGTCGAGGCCGAGCAGAAGCAGGCCGTCGAGCAGCAGCGACGTGTTCACGGGGGCGGTGGAACCGTGATAGGCGACGCGGTCGTCGTGGTTGCCGAGGAGAGTGAGGGTGGGGATGTCGGTGACGACGTGCTCGGCGGCTTCGTCGTACTGCCCGGGCAGGCCCTCGTCGGTGAGATCGCCGGTGACGAGCAGGGCGTCGATGGCCGACGCCCCGCCGCAGCGATCGTTGAGATAGGTCATCACGGCGTCGATCCGAGCGAGCTGGTCCGGATCGGTGTGTCGGAAGTGGAGGTCGCTGATCTGCGCGACGACGAGCATGCTCTGTGTCCCCTCCCGGTGTCCCTGACGGCCAGGGTAGTTCAGACGTCGCCGCGGGTGCGACCCGAGAAGGTCGCAGCCGCGGCGGGAGTCGGTCAGGCGGGAGCTTGGGCGGCAGCCATCTCCTGCTGCGCCTTGATGATGGAGTCCATGAGCGACGGCTGGTCGGTGGCGAAGTCGAGCTTCTCTATGCCGCCGTACGGGTTCTCGAACGTCGCGACCTCCTCGGGGGAGTTGTCCGAGTACACCTCCAGCTCGTTGCCGTCGGGGTCAAGGAAGTAGACGCTCTTGGTGACGCCGTGATTGACGGTGTAGGCGATCTCGACGCCCTCGCCGACCAGGGTGTCGTACGCCTCGCGGAGGTCGTCGTCGTTGCGCAGTTTGAAGGCGAAGTGCTCCATGCCGACCTGGAAGAAGGTGCTGCCGGGCGCCTCGCCGCCGACCTGTGCGATGCCGAGTTCGTGATGGTCGCGCCCGGTGGACAGGAAGATGACGGCCGGGTCGATGCGGCCCATCTCCTTGAGTCCGAGGACGCGGGTGTAGAAGTCGAGCGACTTCTCCAGGTCGCGGACCTTGATCACCACGTGGGCGACTCGTTCGATCTTGATCATTTCGGGAACCTCTCTTGGGCGGGATGCGGGTGTGGTGCCGACCACATTACTAGATCGATCTATTTAGCGGAAGCAAGTGGTGGACACTACATCGTTTGTCCACCGTCCCGGCGCCGGTGTGGGGGTGTCCGGCGCCGGTCGGGATCAGCCGATGCGCAGGAGGATCTTCGAGCCTCCGCCGGAGCGAAGGAGATGGAGGGCGTCGACGATGTCGTCGAGCGTGCGCTCCTCGACCCAGCCGGTGGTGTCGTAGACCTCGTCGGCCATCGCGGCGATCACCGCGTCGAACTCGCCGTCCTCGTAGCCGACGGCCCCGACGATCTCCCTCTGCGCGATCATCAGGTGCGTCGGATTCAACGACGTCGGGTGCTCGTGCAGCGACAGGACCACCACGCGGCCGGTCGGTGCGAGTGCCGCGACCCCGGACTCGAACGCCGGTCCGGCGCCCGCGGCTTCAATCACCACGTCGACGCCGTCGCCCCCGGTGAGGTCGGCGACCGCGGCGGCGAGATCGCGCTCGACGGGATCGACGACCGTCGCGCCGAGCGCCTCGACCATCGCGCGGCGCTCCGCGCTCGGCTCCGAGACGAGGATCTTGTCGACGCCGTGCGCGCGGAGGGCGAACCACGCGCCGATGCCGATCGGGCCTGCTCCCGCGATGAGTGCGGTTCCACCGACGGGGACGCCGCTGCGTGCGACGCCGTGCCAGGCGACAGACATCGGCTCGACGAGGGCCGCGTTGCGCAGGCTCACCGAATCGGGGATCTTGTGGAACTGGGACGCGTTGGCGACGACGAACTCCGACAGTCCGCCACCGACGGCCGTCGCGCCGAGCGCGCCGATGAGCGGGCAGGTCATCGGCGCGCCGCGCCTGCAGCCGGGGCACTGGCCGCAGGCGGTGACCATCGGGTGGACCGCGCCGCGGTCGCCGACGGCGACGTCGGTGACGCCCTCGCCGACCTCGACGACCGTGCCCGAGAACTCGTGACCGAGGATCTGCGGCAGGGTCGCACCGGTCAGTGGATGCGGTGTGTGGACGTCGAACGGGATGCTGTCGAGGGCGAAGTAATAGTGCAGGTCCGACCCGCAGATTCCGGCGTACGCGTTCGCGATCTTGATCTGGCCCGGTCCGGGCGACGGCTCCGGAGCTTCTTCTACTCGGAGGTCTTCCTGGCCGTACAGCACCGCTGCCTTCATGTCTGCTTCCTTCGTCGGTTCTCGCATCAGGTCGCACTCCATCGTGACTCGTGCAGCGGCGTCCGGAGTCCCGCCGAACGGGTCTGATCGGGTGTGGTGTGCCCGCCAGTTGTCGGGCCTGTCGAAGGGTCACGCCTAACCGTCGCTGAGGCGGCGGAGGAGTTCGGCGGTCATGTAGCGGAGGCGTCCGGGAATGGTCCTGGGGTCGTATCCGAGCACGCGGGTGAGGCTGTCGTGTTTGGCCTGCAGGGTCGAGTGGTGCATCGCCAGCTCGACGGCCGCGTTGCGGATGCTCGGGGCGTTGACGAGTGCGCGCAGGACGTCGGCCGACCTGGCGTCGAGATGCCGCAGGGTCTCGACGTCGGGATGCGGCTGGTCGGGATCGTATGCACGCGCGAGCACGAGCATGGCGCCGATGTCGGCCACGTCGACGGTGATCATGTCGCTGGAGGTCAGACGGTGCGCGATCACCGCGCCGATCCACGACTCCGGCGCCCGATCGGCCCTCACCCATTCGCCGAGGCCGACGCGGCCGGTCGGGGCGATGCCGCCGCTCACGTCGAGGCTGGCCTGCAAGATGCCGTAGCGGGTGGGGACGGCGGCGGAGATTCCCGATGCGGCCCGGCCGAGGTCGGTGGCGACGAGCCTGACGGGTGTGTCCGGTTGCAGGTTGAGGCGGGACAGGCCCGCGGCCCGCTCGTCCATCGTCTTGTCGCCGTCGATCAGCAGCGACAGTCCGGTCGCCGGGTCGTTGCGCGCGTCGAGGAGTCCGACGGCGAAAGCGAGCCGGTCGACGATCACGGCGTCCAGCGGGCCGGGCGTGGCGCGTTCGAGCCAGACGCGTCCGGCCTCGACGGCCTGTTCGGTGCGGGGAGTGTCGGCGGCGTCGCCCGTGGGCGCGATCGAGCCGTCCGGACGGAACCGGGCCATGCGGCCCGCGCGTTCGGCCCCGGCGACGGTGTCGGCCATGATCGCCGCGGCCCGCAGGTGGCCGTGGACGCTGGTGCCCGCCGAGATCAGCGCGTCGAAGCGCTTGACCACCTCGAGAACGTCGTCTGCTGTCGGTCGGGGCTGCTCGCTGCGGTCCATGTGTGCTCCGAAAGGTGCTGCGTGGGGCGTCCTCCGGCGGCGCGGAGCTGTCACTGGCGGATGCTACGCGCCCAGACGAGGGGGTTGACCTCGGATCGGAAGTCGTGGTTAATAGAACCGCTAGATCAATCTATCTAGTGATTCCCATCACGACAGGATCCTCGCTCCGACGAGGAATTGCTGCAGGAGGCAACGATGCAGGTACGTGCGCACGACGTCGACAGTCACGAGATGATCCCGGGCCATCTGCTCGAAGACGTCTTCGGCAAGCCGGGTCGCATCATGGGGGAGATCCTCCGGCGATCCGACGAGCTCCGACCCGATCCGACTGACACGTGCATGCACCAACCCGACATCGTCGGCGACGTCTCGGCCGTCGACGCCGACGACGTCTGGATCGTCAAGGGTCCCAAGGCCCCGAGCGCCATCGACCTCGGACGCCGCGCCGACGTCCTCGACACGATGGGCATCGACCGGCAGCTCGTCTTCCCGACCACCGCGATCGCCGCGATGATGGTCGGCGGCATGGACGACCTCGGCTTCAAGATGAGGTTCGGCGGCGACAACGACACCCTCGAGGGCATGTCGAAGCCGGAGTTCACGTCCAGCTTCCTGTCGGCGTACAACGACTGGGTGCTCAGCGGTCCGACGCCGGATCCCGACCGCATCCGCATGGTCGGCATCGTCCCCACCAGCGAGAACCTCGACGAGATGATGGCGACCGCCACCAAGCTCGTCACCTCCGGAGTCCGCGCCGTGTACGTGCAGGCCGACACCCCGCCCGGCGGCTTCTCGCCCGCGCACTCGGCGCTCGACCCGTTCTGGCGGCTCTTCGAGGAGGCGAATGTGCCGGTCACCCTGCACATCGGCACCGAGTACGGCTTCCTCGACTCGCGGTGGGCGTTCGCCGAGACCTTCGCCGACCTGTTCCAGTCGCCCGAGCTGCCCAACAACACCATCCAGATGTTCTCGACCATCCACATGGCCGTCGACAACTACGTGTCGGCGATGGTCCTCGGCGGCGTCTTCGAGCGCTTCCCGAACCTGCGTGTGGGACTCCTGGAGGTCGGGGCGCACTGGCTCGGACCGGCCAGCAGGCGCATGGACATGTACGTCGACGTGTTCCCCGGATCGTCGGCCGCGAAGTTCTCGATGCGCCCGTCGGAGTACGTGCGTCGCAACATCCGCATCTCACCGTTCAACTTCGAGCCCGTCGACCAGTACATCCGCGACTTCCCCGATCTCGCCGACGTGTTCTGTTACTCCACCGACTACCCGCACGTCGAGGGCATCAAGGACTCCCTGACCAAGATGCGCGCCAAGGTGGAGCCGCTCGGCGACGAGATCACCACCAAGTTCTTCCGCACCAACGCAGAATGGCTCCTGCCGGCATGAGCACGTCGACCGTCACCGACCTCGGGCCGCTCGGCGTCTGGTCGTACCAGTTGGACGTCCTGCCGATGGCGCAGTCCCGTGACGTGGCCGCCGAACTCGACGACCTCGGTTTCGGCGCGCTGTGGGTGCCCGAGGCGTTCGCTCGGGAGCCGTTCGCCAGCGCCGCCCTGCTCCTGGAGGCCACGAGGTCGATGACGGTCGCCACCGGCATCGCGAGTCTGCACGCGCGGACCGCGATGACCATGAACGCAGGCTGGCGCACGCTCACCGAGGCGTTCGGGGAGCGTTTCCTCCTCGGCATCGGGGTGAGCCATCAGCCGCTCGTGGAGGGCACGCACCGGTCGCCGTACAGCGCGAAACCCTACAGCGGCATGGTCGAGTACCTCGATCAGATGGATGCGAGCGTGTTCGCGGGCGCACAGCCGACCGTCGCGCCGCGGCGCCTTCTCGCGGCACTCGGCCCGCGGATGCTCGGCCTGGCCGCGCGGCGGGCATCGGGCGCGCACACCTACTTCGTGCCCGTCGAGCACACCGCGGCGGCCCGCGACTGCATCGGCGCGGACGCGTTCCTCGCGCCCGCGCAGACGGTCCTGTTCGAGACCGACTCGACACGCGCCAGGGCCGTCGCCCGCGGCTTCATGGCCCGCTACCTCGCGCTCCCCAACTACACGAACAACCTGCGCCGACTCGGCTACACCGACGACGACCTCGCACACGGCGGAAGCGACCGTCTCGTCGACGCGATCGTCGCGCACGGCGACGTCGCGGACATCGCGACCCGCGTGCAGCAGCACCTCGACGCGGGCGCCGACCACGTCGCCGTCCAGGTGCTCTGCGAGGACGCGCCGGGCCTCCCGCTCGCCCAGTGGCGCGACCTCGCGACCATCACCGACTCCCTGACTCCCCGTTCCATCCGACATCTAACGAAGGTCACCTCATGACTGACACCGCCGCCGCCCGGTACCTCGCGGCCCTCGCCGAATACGGGATCGAATCGTTCTTCGTCAACGCGGGAACCGACTTCGCTCCCATCGTCGAGGCGTACGCCGACAACCTGCAGAACGGCGGGCCCGCACTGCCCGAACCGGTGATCTGCGCGCACGAGAACCTGGCGGGCGGCATGGCGCACGGAGCCGCCCTCATCACCGGGAAACCGCAGGTCCTGATGGTGCACGTGAACGTGGGCACGGCGAACGTCGCCTGCGCCGTCGCCAACGCGTCTCGCGACCGGATCCCGCTGCTCATCACCGCGGGCCGCTCACCGATCATCGAGGCCGGGGCCGTCGGCGACCGAGACCTGCCGATCCACTGGTCGCAGGAGATGTTCGACCAGGCCAGCATCGTCCGCGAGTTCGTGAAGTGGGACTACGAACTCCGCGATCCCCGCCAGGTCGACGCCGTCGTCGACCGCGCGCTGTCGATGGCGACGTCGCAACCGCAGGGCCCGATCTACCTGTCCCTGCCCCGCGAGGTGCTCGCCGAGGCCGCCGACGAGCCGCCGGTTCCCGCGACCCGCGAGTTCACCCCGGTCTCGTCCGTCGTCCAGCCCGATCCGGCGGCCGTCGCCGAGATCGCCGACCGCATCGCGGGCGCGGAGTACCCGGTGATCGTCGCGACCGCCGCGGGCCAGGACCCGTCGGCCGTGCCGTTGCTCGAGGACCTGGCGACCCGCTTCGCAGTCGGCGTCGCCGACCCGTGGGCCCGCTACCTGAACATCGCGTCCGACCATCCGAACCGGGTCGGCAGCCAGATCGCGCCCGTGTTCGAGAAGGCCGACGTGATCGTCTTCCTGGAGAGCGACGTCCCGTGGATCCCCAAGCGGGAGGCTCCCGCCGACGGGACCTACATCGCGCAGGTCGGCATCGACCCGCTGTTCTCGGCGTACCCCATCCGCTCGCACCGCGCCGACATCACGGTCAGTGCGTCGTCGTCGGCGTTCCTGAGCGAACTGATCGAGGCGCTCGACGAACGGACGGTCGACGGCTCGCGGGCCGAGCAGATCCAGGCGACCGCCGCGGGCTACCGGGCAGGCGTCGACGCGCTCCGCGCACAGGAGGCCGCCGTCACCGACGAGACGATCAGCCCCGCCGCGATCTCGTCGATCCTCGGCGACCTGCTCGACGAGGACGACATCGTCTTCAACGAGTACGTCTCCTACCCCGACCTGCTCGGACGCACCAAGCCGGGCACGTACTACTTCCTGCCGGCGTCCGGCGGCCTCGGCTGGGGACTCCCGGCGGCGCTCGGCGCCAAGTTCGCCGCGCCGGAGCGGACCGTCGTCGCCACGCTCGGCGACGGCGCGTACATGTTCGCCAACCCGGCGGCCTGCCACCACGCGGCCGCCAAGCACGACCTGCCGGTCCTCACGATCATCGCGAACAACAGCAACTGGGGCGCCGTCGACGGCGCGACCGAACTGGCCTACCCGACGGGAACCGCGGTCGCGAACGCGGAACGACGGTTCTCCGACCTGTCGCCGTCGCCGGACCTCGCGTCGTACTGCACGGCCTCCGGCGGTCACGGCGTCACCGTCCGCAACCGCAGCGACCTCGCCGACGCGCTGAAGCAGGCGTTGCGCGTCGTGCGCGTGGAGAAGCGTCAAGCCCTCGTCGACGTCCGAACCGCCTGATCACCGATACCCAGGAGTGACGAGATGAGATTCAATCATGCAACCCTGTTCGCCGCAGTCGCCGCCGCGATGCCCGACCGCGACGCCATCGTCTTCCGCGATCGGCGTCTCAGCTACGGCGACGTCGCGGGTCGCGTCAACGCCCTCGCGAACGTTCTGGCGGAGCACGGGATCGGGATCGACGCCGAACGCGCCGATCTGCAGCCGTGGGAGACCGGGCAAGACCTGGTGGCGCTGTATCTGCTGAACGGCAACGAGTACCTCGAAGGAATGCTCGGCTCGGCGGCCGCGCGCGCCGCGTCGTTCAACGTCAACTACCGCTACGTGGAGGCGGAGCTGGCCTACCTGCTCGACGACGCGGGCGCGAAGGCCGTGATCTACCACGCTCGCTTCGCACCGACGCTCGGCGCGATCCTCGACGAGCTCCGGCAACGTCCGGTGCTGTTGCTGCAGGTGGCGGACGAATCGGGCAACGAACTGCTGCCCGGCGCGCTCGACTACGAGGCCGCGCTCGCCGCCGCGAGCACCGCCGCACCAGACACGTCGCCCGACCCGGACGACCTGTACGTCGTCTACACCGGCGGCACCACCGGCATGCCGAAGGGCGTGCTGTGGACGCAGGCCGAGATCCTGCTGAGCTCCATCGCAGCGTTCATGCCCGCCGGACTGTTCGAGGTCGACACACTCGACGAGGCGGTCGAGCTCATCGAGGCGGGGCCGGCGCGCGTGGTGCTGCCGACGCCCCCGCTGATGCACGCCGCGGCCCAGTGGGTGGCGCTCGCGGGCATCCTCTCCGGCGGCTCGGTGGTGTTCCCGGCCGTCGTCGACCGCCTCGACGCGAAGGCGATCTGGGATGTGATCGACGGCGAGGGCGTGATGCTGATGAACATGGTCGGCAACTCGTTCGCCACCCCGTTGATGGACGAGTTCGACCGCGGCGGCCGCAGCGGGAAGACCGTCCAGATGATGGGCACCGGCGGCGCGATCCTCAGCGCCCCGGTGAAACAGCGGATCCTCGACGCGCTGCCGCACCTGGCGATCGCCGACGTCGCGGGCTCGTCGGAGACGGGCTCGCAGCTGTCGAACATCAGCATGAGCACGGCGCCTGCCACCTCCGGCGTGTTCGCGGCCGCGCCCGGCAGCTGCGTGGTCGACGACGATCACGAGCAGATCCTCGAACCGGGGGACCCCCGCTCGGGGTGGCTCGGTCGGTGGGGCGCGATTCCGCTCGGCTACCTCGGCGACGCCGAGAAGACGGCGCGGACCTTCCCGACGATCGGCGACAAGCGCATCGCGATCCCCGGCGACCGCGCGCGGCACCTCGCCGACGGCGGCATCGAACTTCTCGGCCGCGATTCGGTGACCATCAACTCTGGCGGCGAGAAGATCTACGCCGAAGAGGTCGAAGAGGCGCTCATCGTCCACCCGGGGATCGCCGACGTCGTTGTTGTCGGCCGCCCCAGCGACCGGTGGGGCAGCGAGGTGGTCGCCGTCGTCGCGGTGGCCGACGGCCACGACCCGTCCGACGACGAACTGCGCGCCGACATCGAACCGCGGCTGGCCCGCTACAAGCTGCCCAAGGACTTCGTCCGCGTCGACAAGGTGCTCCGCAGCCCCGCGGGCAAGGCCGACTACCGCTGGGCGAAAGACATCGCACTCACCACCCCGTCCCCCGACACCTCCCACTCCGAGAACAAGGAGCTAGTCCCATGACGATCACCGCCTCCGACATCACCGCAGACGTCACCGCAGCCGAACTTCAGCGACTGCTCGACGCCCAGCGCGCCGCGCACGCCGCCGACCCGATCCCGGATGCGGCGACCCGCCGCGACCGCATCGACCGCCTGGTGGCGGGCGTCCTGGAGCACACGGCCGAACTGGCCGACGCCCTCGCCGCGGACTTCGGCTCCCGCCCGACGACGACGTCGCTGGAGATCGACATCCTCGGTGCACTCCAGTCGATCGCCCACACCCGCGACCACCTCGAGGAGTGGATGGCCCCGACGCAGGCGCAGGCCGGGCTCGGCGGGATCATCCCGACGCAGGTCCAGCACCGTCCGAAGGGCGTCGTCGGCGTCATCGGCCCGTGGAACTTCCCGGTGGTGCTGGTGTTCGCGCCCGCCGCCGAGGCGTTGGCCGCGGGCAACCGCGTGATGATCAAGTTCTCCGACATGGCCCCGCGCACCGCGGAGGTGTTCGCCCGCGCCGTCGCGTCCCGGATGAGCCCGGAGGAGGTGGTGGTCGTCGGCGGCGGCCTCGACACCGCCCGCGCCTTCAGCGACCTGCGGTTCGATCACCTGTTCTTCACGGGCTCGCCCAAGGTGGGACGCCTCGTCGCCGCCGCGGCGGGAGCCAACCTGGTCCCGGTGACGCTCGAGCTCGGCGGCAAGAACCCGGCGATCGTCGCCCCTGACGGAGACATCGCGGGCGCGGCCGTCCGCATCGCGGGCGGCCGCATGCTCAACAACGGCCAGGTCTGTCTGTCGCCCGACTACGCGTTCGTCCCGGCCGCGCGCAAGGACGAGTTCGTCGCCGCCTACCGCGACGCGATCGCCACGTACTTCCCGACGTTCGCCGACAACCCCGACGTCGTGTCGATGATCGACGACGCCAATTACCGCCGGGTGACCGGCCTCGTCGACGACGCCACGGCCAAGGGCGCCACCGAACACGTCCTCGTGCCGGAGGCCGAACTGGCGGCCCTCCCGCTCGCCGACGCCCGCCGGATCCCGCCGACCCTGCTCACCGACGTCCCCGCCGACGCGCAGATCCACGGCGAAGAGATATTCGGCCCCGTCCTGGTGCTGCACACCTACGACGA
This sequence comes from Gordonia spumicola, assembly GCF_009932475.1. Taxonomy (GTDB): domain Bacteria; phylum Actinomycetota; class Actinomycetes; order Mycobacteriales; family Mycobacteriaceae; genus Gordonia; species Gordonia spumicola. The sequence continues at coordinate 972,939 of NZ_BJOV01000003.1, read as the reverse complement.
CGTCGACGAGGCCATCGCGTACACCGCCGCGGGCGAGCATCCGCTGTCGTCGTACTGGTTCGGCGGCGACACCGCGGACTTCCAGAGGTTCGTGCAGCTCACCACGTCGGGCGCCGTCTCCCGGAACGATTTCGCGCTCGCCTACAACAACGACGACGTCCCGTTCGGCGGCGCGGGCATGAGCGGGTCGGGCGGCTATCACGGCAAGGCGGGCTTCGACACGTTCTCCAACCACCGTCCCATCGCGCAGAGCGACCTGCCGGTGGCGCTGGTCCCGAACCTCCTGCCGCCGCTCACCGACGAGCGGGTCGCGGGCGCGGAGGCGATGGCGAAGGGCGCGGCGGCCGACACCGTCTCACGCCTGGACGGCCGGGCGCAGTCGTGAGCGACATCCTGTACGAGCGTCCGGCCGACAAGGTCGCACGGATCGTCCTCAACCGGGTGGACACGCGCAACGCGCAGAGCATGAGCTTCCTGTACGAGCTCAACGACGCGTTCGACCGCGCCGCGCAGGACGACGACGTCAGCGTCATCATCCTCGCCGCGAACGGTCCGCACTTCTCCGCGGGCCACGACCTGCGCGAGGAGGATCGGATAGGCGTCATCACCGAGCACGATCGGGTCGGCACGTGGTGTGGTTTCGCGTGCGACGGAGCCCAGTCGCAGATGGCGGTGGAGAAGGAGATGTACATCGGCCTGTCGGAACGGTGGCGCAACCTTCCGAAGCCGACGATCGCCGCCGTGCAGGGCAAGGTGATCGCGGGCGGCCTCATGCTGGTGTGGCCGTGTGATCTGGTGATCGCGTCCGACGACGCCCAGTTCCAGGACAACACGGCGTCGATGGGCGTCGCGGGGGTCGAGTTCTTCAATCACCCGTTCGAGGTCGGCGTCCGCAAGGCGAAGGAGATGCTCTTCACGTCCGACTTCCTGTCGGCGGAGGAGGCCCGTGAACTCGGCATGGTCAACAGGGTGGTGCCGCGCGACGAACTCGCCGACAGCGCCCTCGCCCTCGCGTCGAGGATCGCGCAGAAGCCGCTGTTCGCGCTCCGGCTCGCCAAGGAGTCGGTGAACGCCGCGCAGGACAACCAGGGCCGGGTGAACGCGATGCAGACCGCATTCGCGTATCACCAGCTGACGCACAGCCACAACCAGCAGGTCCACGGAATGTTGATCGATCCGTCGTTCATGACGGCCACGTTCGGGGCCCGGTCGTGACCGCCGACGTCGTCCTGGTGGACGCGGGACGATCGGCCGTGGTCCCCGACGGCCCCGGAGTCCCGGAGACGCCGTCGCAGATCCTCGACGGCGTCGTCCGGGCGCTGCTCGACCGCTCCGGGATCGACGTGGACGCCGTCGGGGAATTGTTCCTGGCCGACCCTCGGTATCTGCCGTCCGACGCGAGCACACCCGACGGCTGGACGTTCGAGGAGCCGCCGCTGAACGTGCGGACCACGGTCAGCGCCACCGGAGCCACCGCGCTGGAACGGGCGGTCGCCGCGGTCGGTGAACGTCCGGACCTGATCGCGGTGGTCGCGGCCAGCGACTTCGGCTCGGGAGCGTTCGCCGCAGACGCCGACGACAACTGGTTCCGGCGCACCGCGGTGACCGTCGCGAATCGTTGGGAGGTCGGCGCCGACGAGGTGCTGCAGTGGATCCGGTCATCGTTCGCGCGGTCGATCGAATGCTCGCTCGCGGGGGACTTCGCTCGGGAGATCGTCACGACGGCGCCCGGCTATCTCGCCGACACGTTCGGCGCCCGGCGGTCGCAGTGCCCGGGCCCGGCCCGCGGATCGAGCGCCGTCATCGTCACCAGCCGGGCGCGCGCGCTCGACTTGGGACTGCGGTGGCGGGCCGGACTCGACGTGGTGTCGCGGTCGGGCGTCGTCGAACCGCTCGACGCGTCGTCGTTCGACGCGATGCTCGCTCCGTGCGGGGTGGACGCGGCGCACCTCGATCAGTTGGAACTGCCCGAGGACGATCCGATCACCCCGGTCGCGTGGATCAAGTCGACCGGCATCAGCCGGTACCTGGTGAATCCGCGCGGCGGCGAGCTCGGCTTCGGCCGCCTCGCCCGGTCGGGTCCGCTGCGGTCCCTGGTCAGCATGGTCGGCTCGCTCGAAGCGACCGGAGGTCGTTCCGGGGCGCTCATCGCCTCCGACCCCGGCCGCACCGTCGCCGTCGTCGTCACCGTCGGCAGTCCCCTCGCCGCCTGATCCGGCCTGCCGCGTGGCGGTCGAGCGGAGTCGAAGCCGAGCCCCCACCCCCGGTGGTTGAGCGGGGTCGAAGCCGAGCGTCCACCCCGGTGGTTGTGCGGAGTCGAAGCCGAGCGTCTTTCGCCCGGTGGTCGAACGGAGGCGAAGTCGAGAGCTTTTCGCTCGGTGGTTGAGCCGATTCCGAGGCGCTAGCCGAGGCATCGAGTCGAAACCACGCCGAACCCAGGCACCCAACCCAAGAGACCAAGAGACGAAGAGAGAAGAGAACTATGCGTAACCGTGTGGCCGATGCGGCCCGCGATGTGATCGCCGAGCATCCGCCGGCGACGACGCCGACCGGCGACGTGCTGCGCGCCTGGTACGACGCCGGGCTGGCGTGGGTCCATTTCCCGGAGGGACGCGGCGGGCTCGGCCTGTCGCGCGGCCTGCAGGGCGTCGCCGACGAGATCGCCGAGCAGGCCGGCGTGCCGAGCCTGAGTCTGTTGAACCCGATCGGACACGGGATGGCCGCGCCGACGATCGTCGAGCACGCGCAGACTCCCGAGCTCGCGCAGCACTGGCTTCGACCGCTGGCGTCGGCCGACGAGATCTGGTGCCAGCTGTTCTCCGAGCCCGGTGCGGGTTCGGACCTGGCGGGTCTCGCTACATCGGCCGTCCGCGACGGCGACGACTGGGTGGTCAACGGGCAGAAGGTGTGGACCACGCTGGCGCACATCGCGTCGTGGGCGCTGTTGATCGCGCGCACCGACCCCGACGTGCCCAAACACAAGGGTCTCACCTACTTCGTGGTCGACATGACCGCTCCCGGTGTCGAGGTTCGACCGCTGCGGCAGATGACCGGGCAGGCCGAGTTCAACGAGGTGTACCTGACCGACGTCCGGATTCCGGACAGTCACCGCCTCGGCGCGGTCGGCGACGGCTGGCGGGTCGCGATGACGACGTTGATGAACGAGCGGTCGAGCATCGGCGCGAGTGGACTGCGGCGAGGGGAGGGCACGATCGCCGACGCCGTCGCGCTGTGGACGCAGCGCCCCGACCGGCACACTCCGGTGCTGCGGGACCGGCTCACGAAGCTGTGGCTGCGCGCCGAGGCCGGGCGTCTCACGTCCGAACGCGGCCGTGTCACGGCGACGGTCCGCGGTCCGGGCCCCGAGGGGTCCATCGACAAGCTCGTCGGAGCCGAACTCAATCAGCGCGTCTACGAGTTCTGCATGGACCTGCTCGGCCCGGAAGCCGCGTTGTACGGCAGCTATGCGATGACCGAGGTGCGTGCGGAGGACGCGAATCGGGGCGGCGACGTCCAGCAGCGGTTCCTGCGGTCGCGCGCCAACACGATCGAAGGCGGCACCTCGGAGGTGCTGCGCAACATCCTCGGCGAACGGATCCTCGGCCTGCCGGGCGATCTGCGCGCCGATGCAGGCCGTCCCTGGAGAGAGGTGCCCCGTGGCTGACGAATTCGCGTTCACCGACGAGCAGAACGAACTGCGGTCGGCGGTCCGCAGGTTCTGTGAGACGAACTCCGACGAGACGACGGTCCGCCGCCTGATGGAGTCGACGCCCGCGTTCGACCCCGCGGCCTGGGCCCGCCTCGGCTCCGAACTCGGCGTCCTCGGACTCGGCGTCCCCGAAGAGGTCGGCGGATCGGGCGGCGGCATCGTCGACGCGGCGATCCTCGTCGAGGAACTGGGCGCCGCCGTGTACTGCGGGCCCGTCGTCGGGACCGTGATGTCGGCGATCCCGGCGCTTGTCGCCTCACCCGAGTCATCGGTGCGCGACGAACTGCTCGGCGCGCTGGTCGAGGGCTCGCGGACCGCGACCTTCGTCGACGGACCGGCCACCGCGTCGCGCAGCGGCGGCGACTGGCTGCTGTCGGGCGACCTCGGTCCGGTGGTCGACGCCGCCGACGTCGACCACGTGCTCGTCGTCGCGGGCGGACCCGACGGCGACGCGCTGTTCGTCGTCGACACGGAGGGTCCGGGCGTCGCTCGGACCAGGCTCGCGACCCTTGACCAGACCCGACCGCAGGCTCGCGTCGTCCTCGACGGCGCTCCTGCCCGCCTCATCGCCGACGTCGCCGGACCGATCCGCGACCACGTCTCGCGGGTCGGCTCGGTGTTGTTGGCCGCCGAACAGGTCGGCGGCGCCCAGCACCTGCTCGACCTGTGCGTCGACTACGCGGGCAGCCGACTGCAGTTCGGCAGGCCGATCGGCTCGTTCCAGGCCGTGAAGCATCGCCTGGCCGACATGCTGATCGACGTCGAACAGGCCAGGTCGGCGGCCTATCACGGTGCGTGGGCACTGCAGGACGGCACCGATGATCCCGACGTCGCCGCATCGATCGCGCAGGCCGTGTGCTCGGACGCGTACACGTCGGTCGCGCGCGGCGCGGTGCAGTCGCACGGCGGCATCGGCTTCACGTGGGAGCACAGCGCACACCTCTATCTGAAGCGGGCCGTCACCGACGCGGCACTGCTCGGGTCGGCCGACGAGCACCGGGACCGCCTCGCGGCGCTCGTTCTCGACACCGCCGAACCCACCCCGATCGACGTCGCCGCGGGCTGATCCCGCGGTTCGCCGAACCCATCCCGACAAGGAGAGAAGACATGACTGCTATTGCCACACCGTTCCGGGCGTTCGTGCTCAGCAAGAGCGACGGCGAGTTCGCCGCGGGAGTCCGAGAGCTGACGTTCGACGATCTGCCCGCGGGCGACGTCACCGTCCGCACGCGGTACTCGAGCATCAACTACAAGGACGGTCTCGCGATGCTGCCGGAGAGCCCGGTGGTCGCCACGTACCCGATGATCCCCGGTATCGACGTCTGCGGAACCGTCGTGGAGTCGAACGATCCGCGGTTCAAGGTCGGGCAGGAGGTGGTCGCGATCGGCCGTGAACTCGGCACCGCCCGTTTCGGCGGCTACGCCGAGTACACCCGCGTGCCCGCCGACTGGCTCGAGCCGCTTCCCGCCGGGCTCAGCCCCAAGCAGGCGATGCTCCTCGGCACAGCGGGGTTCACCGCGGGCCTGGCGATCCAGCGTCTCGAGGACAACGGCCTGCGCCCCGGCCAGGGCCGCGTGCTGGTGACCGGTGCGACCGGCGGCGTCAGCAGCGTCGCCGTCGACATGCTCGCGGGCCTAGGCTACGAGGTCTCCGCCAGCACCGGAAAGGAGTCGGAGCACGACTACCTGCGCGAACTCGGCGCCACCGAGATCTTGAGCCGCGAGGAGGTCTCGGCCACCGAGGCTCCGCCGCTGGAGGGGGAGCGGTGGGCGGCCGCCGTCGACCCGGTCGGCGGCGACACTCTCGCCTACCTGCTGCGGAACACTCGCTACGGCGGTTCGGTCGCGAACTGCGGCCTCACCGGAGGTCCCGTCGTCAACACGACGGTGCTGCCGTTCATCCTCCGCGGCGTCAACCTGCTCGGCATCGACTCGGTGATGTGCCCGCCGGACGTGCGTGCCGCGGTGTGGAAGCGCCTCGGCACCGACCTGAAGCCCCGCAATCTCACCGGTTCGATCGCCAACGAGGTGGCTCTCGACGACATTCAGGGCACCGCGGGAAGCATTCTCGCCGGTACCGTCCGCGGCCGCACCCTGGTCAAGCTGTAGTTTCCCACCGAGCGGAGTCGAGCGCCCCGGCGTCTCGGCTCCGCTCGGTGCGTCTCGACTGCGCTCGACGGGCGGCTGGAGTGTTGCGTGCCTGCCGGCTTCCCGAGCGCAGTCGAGGGCCGACGCTGGGTCGGTCAGGCGAGGGCGGCCGTGACGAGGGAGGCGGCGGCGCGGCCGGAGACGTGGAGCGGTTCGGGGGATCGAGTGGTGCGGGCGAGCATGACCGCGCCCTCCATGAGGCAGAAGCACTCGACGGCCACTTCGCGGGCGCGGGCGGGGGTCATGCCGGCCTCGGCGAAGCGCGCGGCGAGGACGTCGAGCCAGGACTCGAACGCCTCCGCCGCCGCGACCCGCAGTGACTCGTGGGTGTTGGCCGCTTCGAGCGCCATCGTCGCGATGGGGCAGGCGTCCTCGTAGTCGGTGGCGGCGAGCAGATCGGCCGCGTGCTGGAACGAGCGCTCCGTCGCCTCGACGGGATCAGCTCCCGCGGGATGGAAGGCCTCGATCTGCTTGCGGTAGCGTTCGCCGCCGAACCGCAGGGCGGCGACGCCCAGGTCCTCCTTGCCGCCGGGGAAGAAGTGGTACAACGAGCCGTACGGAGCTTCCGCGTCGGCGAGCACCGTCTTGATGCCGGTGCCGCCGTAGCCTTGCTTGCTGAACAGCGATGCGGCCGACTCGACGAGCCGGGTGCGGGTGTCGGATGTGCGGGTGCTCGAAGTCATCCCCACAGTTTACTAGATCGATCTGTCTATCGGCGAGACTGTGATCGCCCTCGCTCGATGACGGCGTCCGCGTCCGCCGCGATCCGCGTCCCGGCGTCGCCGGCGAGCCATGTCGTGGCGGTCTCCGTCTCGATCGACACCTGCGGTGCCAGTGCGACGTCCTGCACTCGTCGGTACGACCCCAGGATCGACTCGACGGCCGCCGCGTTGTTCGATGCGATGTCGGATGCGAGGGCGTGCGCCGCGGGGAGCAGTTCGTCGTGCGGCACCACGTCGGTCACGAGGCCGTGGGCCAGGGCGGTCGGGGCGTCGACGAAGTTGCCGGTGAGGCTCATTCGCCGTGCGAAGCCGAATCCGACGGCCTCGGGGAGGCGTGCGGTGAGCCCCCACAGCGGCATCATTCCGACGCGGGCGTGGGTGTCGGCGAAGCGCGCGCGGTCGGATGCGATGAGAATGTCGCAGGCGAGGGCGAGCTCGAGTCCGCCGGTGACGGCCGGGCCGTTGATCGCGCCGATGACGGGCTTGGAGATCGGCGTCCACGGGTGACCGATCGGGGCGTCGCCCGCTGCGGACCCGGGCGGTGACCCCATGTTGTCCCAGCCTCCTTCGGCTCCGATCACTCGGAGGTCAACGCCGGCGCAGAACGCGGGATCGCTGCCGGTCAGGACGATGACGGCGACGTCGGGGTCGTCGTCGGCGGCGGCGAACGCGGCCTGGATCTCGGCGACGAGCCGAGGTGTCAGCGCGTTGCGCGACTCCGGGCGGTTCAGTGTGATCGTGCGGACGCGGTCTGCGGTCTCGGTGAGAAGCATGACCGTTACCGTAGCGCCCATCGCACGAGGGCGCTAGATCGTTCTATTTATAATTTCTCCGAATCCATTGACGTCGCGAGTGACGCACGTTACTGTCTTCGGCAGTAGATCGATCTATCTAGTGAATCTGCGAGAGGCGCTCTGGTGCGACATCCGCCCGCCTCGACTCATTCGCGGACCCGAGACGGGCCGCGCTTCCCTCCTTCAGGCAGGAGCCAGACGATGGCACAGTTCACCCAGCAGCAGATGGAAGAGTTGCTCGCTCTTCATGAGAAGGCCGAGTTCGATATGGATCTCGACGCGACGATGGCGACTCTCGTCGAGAATCCCGTGTACGAGCTGCCGACGATGGGTGGCGCATCGAAGGCCACGACGCCGTTCTGGAGACGTACAAGCGCATGTTGCCGGGTAGTGAGCGGGTCAACACGTGGGCCGATCGTCGGGTGCACGCGGTGTCGGAGAACGAGCTGTGCCGGGAGGCGTACGTCTACTTCGACACTCCGGATGGTCGGGTGACCGGTCAGTACTTCGCGGTGATGGCGTTCGAGGGCGACAAGATCAAGGGGGAGCGGATGTACATGGACACGAGTTTCTGTGCGTCGATGACGGAGATCCTGGGCGCCGATTTCGGTGACATTCCGGGTGTGAGTCGTCTTGCGGATGTGGTGCCGCCGCCTGTGCCTCGTCTGGACCGGGCCGCCGAGCACGCGGCCAACGCCAACCACTGACACGGAAGGACGGATCTCGTCATGAGCACGGACAGCCCCCGCGTCTACGAACTCCGCACCTACACGGCCTTCCCCGGCAAGGTGGAGGCGCTTGTGGAACGGTTCAACGATCACGCGGTCGCACTCTTCGAGAAGCACGGCATGACCAGCATCGGCTACTGGGTGGAGTCGGACGACACCGGCGCACCGACCGACAATCTCACGTACATCGTCGGCCACGACAGCCGCGAAGCCGCGGCCGCGTCGTGGGAGGCGTTCTGGGCCGACCCCGAGTGGGCCGAGGTCCAGTCGACGGGCGAGCGGGTCACCGCCGGCGCGACCGCAGTCTTCCTCGACCCGACGTCGTTCTCTCCCATCCGCTGAATCGCGCGCTCGGCTGACAGCCCGGCCGAATCCCGCCGCGATTGGCGGATCCTCCCCGCTTTGCGTGAGTGAGACGCTGATCTCACTCACGCAGAGTGACCCAGTTCACGAAACTCCCTCGAAGGCTCAGGTGATTCCCATGGCAGACCTCACGAAGAAAGAGATGGAAGAAATCCTTCTCGCGCACGAGATCGCAGAACTCGAACAGGACGTCGAGGCGACGATGGCGACGCTCGTCGAGAACCCGCACTACGAACTTGTATTCTTCGGCCTCCAGGTGGACGGCCGTGACGCGATCCGCGAGGTGTACAAGCGCATCCTCAACGATGCGGGCGGCGTCGCCGCGGAGAAGCGCGTGCACGCCGTCGCACCCAACACATTGATCCGTGAAGCGCACATGACCTTCACCGACGACGACGGCGAGCGCATCAACGGCCTGTACCTGGTGGTCATGAGCTTCGACCCGGAGACGAAGAAGATCTCGGGCGAGCGCATGTATCAGGACCCGAACTTCGCGGGCCTGATGGCGAAGAACCTCGGACCCGATTTCGAGAATCTGCCGGGAGTCTCCCGCATCGGCGACTCGGCTCCGACCATCGAGGTCCACGATGCGTTCAAGTACGCCGAAGCGGCGGGCACTCCGATCAAGGCAGTGGCGCGCTGATCAATAGATCGATCTAGCAACAACGGAAACGAGCGGAAGACAACCCAATGACAGCACTCCTGGTCCACGACGTCGACAGTCACGAGAACATCCCCGGCCACCTTCTCAAGGACTCGTTCGGCGAGTCGGGCCGCATGCTCGGAGATCTCTTCGAATCGGCGAGCCGCGCCCACCCCGACCCCACCCCGACCAATCCGCATCAGCCGGGCGTGGTCGGCGACGTCACCGAGATCGACGCGGACACGATCTGGTCGATCAAGGGCGCGCCCGCTCCGAGTGCGATCGATCTCAGTCGACGTGCCGAGGTCCTCGACGTGATGGGCATCGATCGACAGCTCGTGTTCCCGACGGCGGCGCTCGCAGCGTTGATCATCGGCGGCATGAACGACGACGCCTATGCCGCGCGATGGGGCGCGGACACGTCTATGTTCGGCGATCTGACCAGGCCGGAGTTCGCCGAGCAGTTCGTCGTCGACCACAACGCGTGGGCGATCGAGAACGCGAGCATCGACGACGGGAGGATCCGAGCGGTCGGCGTTCTGCGGACACGTCCGACGGCGCAGGAGATGATCGCGCAGGCCAAGGCACTGGTCGACGGTGGCGTACGCGCCGTGTACCTGCAGGCGGATGTCCCGCCCGGCGGCCTGTCGCCCGCGAACTCGGCGTTCGACCCGATGTGGGCGCTGCTCGAAGAGGCCGATGTGGCCGTCACCCTGCACATCGGCACCGAGTTCTTCTTCCTCGACCCGAGGTGGACGTACGCGGAGACGTTCTCGTCGATGTTCCAGTCGGCGGAGATCCCGAACGCCAACCTGCAGATCTTCTCGACCGTGCACATGGCGATCGACAACTATCTCTCGACGTTGGTGCTCGGCGGCGTATTCGAACGCTTCCCGCGACTGCGCGTCGGCCTGATGGAGGTCGGAGCCCACTGGGTGGGCAACGCGGCCCGTCGGATGAACATGTACGTCGACGTGTTCCCCGGCGCGGACGCGAAGAAGTTCTCGCTGCGGCCGTCGGAATTCATCAACCGCAATGTGCGGGTGTCGCCGTTCAACTTCGAGCCGGTCGACCGCTACTTCCGTGACGATCCCGACCTGGCTGACGTGTTCTGCTACTCCTCGGACTACCCGCACACCGAGGGCGGCAAGGACTCGAAGGCGAAGATGCTGGCCCGGATGGAACCGCTCGGAGCCGAATTGACGGAGAAGTTCTTCCGGACCAACGCCGAATGGCTGCTGCCGGCATGAGCGATCTCTTCGACCTGAAGGGCCACGTCGCCGTCGTCACCGGCGCGAACTCCGGCATCGGTCTCGGGATGGCGCGCGGTCTCGCTCGGGCGGGCGCCGACGTCTGCATCTGGGGCACCAACGCCGAACGGAACGCGGCAGCCGAAGCCGAGTTGTCCGAGATCGGCGGTCAGGTGCACTCGGTGCGGTGCGACGTCAGCGATGAGCAGGCGGTGATCGAGGCGTTCGCCGAGACCGTCGACGAGTTCGGTCGCGTCGACTCCTGCTTCGCCAACGCGGGTCGACGCGGCACCGACAAGGCGTTCGTCGACACCGAGCTCGCCGACTTCCGGGAGGTGCTCGACGTCAACCTCGACGGCGCCTTCCTCACCATCAGGGAGGCCGCGCGGCACATGGTCTCCCGCGGCGGTGGTGGCGTGCTCGTCGGGACGTCGAGCGTCTCGTCCAAACACGGCACCCCGCGCGGCCAGGGGTATGCGGCCAGTAAGGCGGGCCTCTCGGCGATGATGCGGTCGTGCGCGGTCGAGCTGGCCCGGCACGGGATCAACGCGCATTCGATGATCGTCGGCTGGACCGAGACGCCCCTGATCGGCCGCGAACTCGACCATTCGGCATTCGAGACCAACGTGATGAAGAGGATGCCGCAACGCAGGTGGGGCTCACCGGACGACTTCGCCCGGCTCGCCGTCTACCTGGCGAGCGGGATCGGCGGATTCCAGACGGGCGACGAGATCGTCATCGACGGCGGCTACACCGTCTTCTGACAAGGAGCGAGAAGCGATGATCAACTTCGAACCGATGACGGCCGACCCGGTCCCGCTGCGGCAGGCATTCGCGTGCTTCCCGTCCGGGGTCACGTCGGTCGGGGCCGTCGTCGACGGCGCGCCCGTCGGCATGGCCGCCAGTTCGTTCACTTCGGTGTCGTTGGATCCACCGCTGGTGTCGGTGTGTTTCCAGAACAGTTCGACGACGTGGCCGCGTCTGCGCGAGCACGGCAGGCTCGGCATCAGCGTGCTCGCCGAGGGGCACGACGAGATCTGTCGAGCCATCTCGAGCCGGTCGCCGGACCGTTTCGAGGACATCGAATGGGACGTCTCGCCGGGCGGCGGACTCTTCGTCCACGACGCCGCGGCCTGGCTCGACGTGGTCTTCGACTCGGAGGTGCCCGCGGGCGACCACACGATCGCGCTCCTGTCGATCGACGGTCTGCAGATCAACTCCGACACCGCGCCCCTCGTCTTCCACGGCAGCCGCTTCCGTCGCCTCGCCACTCTGTGACGGCGCGTCTCGCAAGACGTCGGGCCCGCTCACTCGACGCGCACGTCGACCCCCGGCGCGAAGCGATAGGGGCCGGTGGCGAGTAGGCCGCCGAGGGCCTTCCTGAGCCGGGACATCTCGGCACGGACGGTGACGGTCCTGGTGGGGTCGCCGAACAGGGCCGACGACAGTTCCGCCGCGCTGCAGCCGATCGGAGACGCCGCCAACTGCACGAGCAGGTCACGGTGGCGAGGCGTCGCGCGGTGAGTCCACTCGCCGTCCGACGTCCGCACGGTGACGACGGCCCGCCCGTCGGGACCGTCGCCGATCGTCACGGTCGTGCCCCGGTGCGGCGTCGTCTCGGTGGGACGGACCAGCCACCCGCCCGGCAGCGGTTCCACATCGCACAGGCCGAGGTCGGCGATGCGCATGCGCGACGGCGTCACGTCGTCGGGCAGGACGATCCGCCTGGTCGGGGTCATCCTGTCGGCCGCGGCCACCCAGCCGTACTCGTCGACGGCGAGCGACGGCCTGCTCGCGCGGGCCAGGATGGGTGCGGCGACCGCGCGCAGCATGTCGAGCCGATCGCGGTGGTCGAGTTGCAGTCTGGCCTGGGCCAGGCGTGCCACCGAGTCGACGAGGGCGATGGTGGCGGGATGGATCGTCGCGGCCGGTCCACTCACGTCGACGGCCCCGAGCAGCCCGCCCGTCCTCGGGTCGTGGATGGGTGCGCCCGTGCACGTCCACGCGTGGTGGGTGCGGACGAAGTGCTCGGCCGAGAACACCTGGACGGCCCGCCCGGATGCGAGCGCGGTGCCGATCGCGTTGGTGCCGACGGCGTTCTCCGCCCACGACGCGCCTTCGACGAACCCGAGATGGTCGGCGCGGCGACGGACCGCCGAGCTGCCGGCCCGCCAGAGGACGTGGCCGTCGGCGTCGGCGACGACGAGGATGTTCGGGCTGTCGCGGACGACGGCGTCGAGCCCGTTCGTGAGGTCGCCGAGGAGCCCGGCCAGTCCCGACGTCGACCGACGTTCGTCGAGGTCCGCGGCCGAGATCGGATCGCCTGGACCTCCGATGTCAGGGTCGACCCCGGCGTCGACTGCCCGCTCCCACGACTGCCCGATCACCGATCTCGGGCGGGCGGGGAGCTGTTCGCCCGCCATCGCCGCGTCGTAGACGGCGTGCAAGACCTGCGCGAAACTGCGCGGATCCTCACCGGTTGTGAGGGCGGGTTCGAGTGCGGCGTTGTGCAGCGCTGTCGGCATGTCGTCATCCCCTGTCTGTGTCGGCTGTCACACCGACTGTTGACAGCGTCCTCCCGCGTCGGCGTCGGCGCAACGACGTTGCAACCCTCTGCAACCCTTGTCGCGCCCCTCGCTCGGGGAGTGTGCTGTCCATCACAACGAGTGCAGAACAGCGACGAGAGGAATTCAGATGACGCAGACCGCGGACATCGTGATGAACACCGAGGCCGGTTCGGCCGCGGCGCGGATGGACGCCTGGCTGGCGAGGTTCAACGACGCATTGGCGGCCGGTGACCCGCGACAGGTGGCGTCCCTGTTCGTCGCCGACTGCTACTGGCGCGACCTGGTGTCGTTCACCTGGAACCTGAAGACGATGGAGGGGCGGGACCAGATCGCCGGAATGCTCGACGAGCGGCTCGCCGACACGGTGCCGCGCGGATTCGCGGCCAGCGACGCTCCGTCGGAGGCCGACGGCGTGGTCGAGGCGTTCATCCGGTTCGAGACGGCGACCGGCCGAGGCGACGGTCACCTCCGCATCAAGGCCGACGACGACGGTCAGGACCGCGCGTGGACGCTGCTGACGACGCTGCAGGAGCTGAAGGATCACGAGGAGCCGCTCGGTGCGTCGCGCGTACTGGGCGCGGTGCACGGCAGTGACCCCGGCGCCAAGTCGTGGGCCGAGCGGCAGGAGATCGAGGCCGCGGAGCTCGGCCGGTCGGTCCAACCGTATGTGCTTGTCATCGGCGGCGGCCAGGGCGGCATCGCATTGGGTGCGCGACTGCGTCAGCTGGGCGTCCCGTCGATCGTCGTCGACAAGCACGACCGCCCCGGCGACCAGTGGCGCGGTCGCTACAAGACCCTCTGCCTGCACGATCCGGTCTGGTACGACCATCTCCCGTACCTGCCGTTCCCCGACAACTGGCCGGTGTTCGCGCCGAAGGACAAGATCGGCGACTGGCTGGAGTTCTACACGAAGGTCATGGAGGTGCCGTACTGGAGCAAGACGGAGTGCACGTCGGCGAGCTACGACGAAGCGGCCGGACGCTGGACGGTCGAGCTGGTCCGCGACGGTGAGCCGATGACGCTGCACCCGACACAGCTGGTGCTGGCGACCGGCATGTCCGGCAAGGCGAACGTCCCGACCTTCCCCGGCGCGGACACGTTCCTCGGCGACCAGCATCATTCGAGCCGTCACCCCGGCCCGGACGGTTTCATCGGCAAGAAGGTCGTCGTGATCGGCGCCAACAACTCGGCGCACGACATCTGCAAGGCGCTCGTCGAGAACGGCATCGACACCACGATGGTGCAGCGCTCGTCGACGCACATCGTGAAGTCCGACTCGCTGATGGAGATCGGCCTCGGCGCCCTCTACAGCGAGGAGGCGGTCAAGGGCGGCATGACGACCAAGAAGGCCGACATGACGTTCGCGTCGCTCCCGTACCGGATCATGCACCAGTTCCAGATCCCGATCTACGACGCGATCCGTGAACGCGACAAGGACTTCTACGGCCGCCTCGAAGCCGCGGGTTTCGACCTCGACTTCGGCGACGACGACTCCGGTCTGTTCATGAAGTACCTGCGACGCGGGTCGGGCTACTACATCGACGTCGGTGCATGTGAGCGCGTCGCCGACGGCACCATCAAGCTCGCGCACGGCGGCGTCGACCACCTGACGGAGAACAGCGTGGTCCTCTCGGACGGCACCGAACTGCCCGCCGACGTCGTCGTCTACGCGACCGGCTACGGCTCGATGAACGGTTGGGCCGCGGATCTCATGGGGCAGGACGTGGCCGACCGCGTCGGCAAGGTGTGGGGTCTCGGCTCGGACACCACCAAGGATCCAGGCCCGTGGGAGGGCGAGCAGCGCAACATGTGGAAGCCGACCCAGCAACCGGGTCTCTGGTTCCACGGCGGCAACCTGCATCAGTCCCGCCACTACTCCCTGTACCTCGCGCTGCAGCTCAAGGCCCGTTTCGAGGGACTCGACACGCCTGTCTACGGGCTGCAGGAGGTGCATCACCTGAGCTGATCTCTCCCCCGAGACCGGCGGCGGCCCCGTCCCGTCGCCACAATTGTGGACCGTCCGGTGACCATCCCCCACGCCGGACGGTCCACTTTCGTGTCTTGGGGATCAGTCGAGCGTGGCGGTCAGTCCGCGCATGGTGGCGCGTATCTGGTCGACCGCGGCCTGCTGATCGCCGCGGGGCTGCAGCAGGTGACTCACCGTGAGCCGGACCATGACCTCGGTGACAAGCGCGAGATCGTCGTCGGGCATCGCCGGTGAGATGAGGCGAACCTGTTCGGACACCGTCTCCATCGCGCGGCCGAGGACGGTCTCCGAATCGACGGCCACCAGTGACAGCAGTTCGCTCTCCGGTGTTCCGGACACGCCTTGGACGACCGAGAGCAGGAGGCGGTTCTCCTCGCCGGTCCGCAGGGTGCTCGCCGCCGCGGCCGCGAGGCCGGCGACCAGGTCGTCCGGGTGCGACGCGATGGCGTCGGCCACCCCGGTGAGGAAGCGATCGGCTTCGCGCGCCACCAGGGCGGCCGCCAGGTCCTGCCGGGTGCCCATCTCGTTGTACAGGCCCGCCCGGCTGATGCCGACCATGCGCGCCACCTTCGACATGTTCACCGACGACCATCCGCCGTCGATGACGAGGTCGCGGGCGGTGTCGAGGATCCGGTTGCGGAGCAGGTCTCTGACCTCGCTCTGGAACGACCGGATCTGACTCATGCGGCCAGTCTACGACTCGTAGTCGAGTGTCCAGCGTGGAGACTGTTCGGACCATAGTGACAAGTTTCTTTACATTGTGGAAGTTGTTGACAGTTTCTCCATAACTGTATAAACATGGTGCAGCACAAATCACAGTGTTCATCAGTGGTCAGTTGGATCACCCTCGTCTACGGAGACCGCACCTTGTCTGCAGCAGCCCCGCGCGCACAGTCCGATCGGACCGACTACGACGTCCTCGTCATCGGCTCCGGTTTCGGTGGCAGCGTCACCGCGCTCCGTCTCACGGAGAAGGGGTATCGGGTCGGTGTGATCGAGGCGGGACGCCGCTTCGCCGATTCCGACTTCGCGTCGACGAGCTGGGATCTCCGCCGCTTCCTGTGGGCGCCGAAGCTCGGAGCCTACGGCGTCCAGCGCATCCACCTCTTGCGCGACTGCGTGATCCTCGCCGGAGCGGGCGTCGGCGGCGGCTCGCTCAACTACGCGAACACGTTGTACAAGCCGTCGGGAGCGTTCTTCGACGATCCCCAGTGGGCGCACATCACCGATTGGGAGGACGAGCTGGGGCCGCACTACGACCAGGCTCGCCGGATGCTCGGCGTGGTCACCAACCCGCACCTGACGCCGGCCGACGAGATCGTGAAGTCGGTGGCAGAGGACATGGGAGCGGGTGACACCTTCATCCAGACGCCCGTCGGCGTCTACTTCGGGGAACCGGGCGCCACCGTCTCCGACCCGTACTTCGGCGGTGTCGGTCCGGACCGCACCGGCTGCATCGAATGCGGCGAATGCATGACCGGCTGCCGTCACGGCGCCAAGAACACTCTCGTGAAGAACTACCTCGGCCTGGCCGAACGGGGCGGTGCGACGGTTCACCCGTTGACGACGGTGACCGACGTCCGACAGTCGGCCGACGGATCGCGGGAGGTGCACACCGAGCGGACCGGTGCATGGGTTCGTAAGCGGCGGACCGTGTTCACCGCGCGCAATGTGGTGTTCGCGGCCGGGACCTGGGGCACTCAGCGGTTGCTTCACAAGCTGCGCGACGGTGATCGCCTGCCTGCGCTCTCACCTCGACTGGGCGAGCTGACTCGGACCAACTCGGAGTCGATCCTCGGCGCCATCCGCTACGACGTCGACGAGTCCCTGGACCTCACCAAGGGAGTGGCGATCACGTCGTCGTTCTATCCGACGCCGGACACCCATGTCGAGCCCGTCCGATACGGCAAGGGGTCGAACGCGATGGGCATGCTGCAGGCGCCGATGACCGACGGCGACGGCAGGCTGCCCCGATGGCTGCGGTTCCTCGGAGTCCTCCTGCGGCATCCGATCGCCACCGGCCGGATCCTCGCGGTCAAGGGATGGAGCGAGCGGACGGTCATCGCCCTCGTGATGCAGAATCTCGACAACTCCATCACCACCTTCACGCGGCGCGGTCTGTTCGGGCGGCGACTGTCGAGCAGGCAGGGTCACGGCGAACCGAATCCGACGTGGATTCCGGCCGGAAACGAAGCCACCCGTCGGATCGCGGAGAAGATCGGCGGCGTGCCCGCTGGCACCTGGGGCGAAGTGTTCAACGTCCCGATGACCGCGCACTTCCTCGGCGGCTGTGTGATCGGCGACGACGCGACCACCGGCGTCATCGACCCCTACCACCGCGTGCACGGGTATCCGACGCTCAGCGTCGTCGACGGTTCGTCGGTCTCGGCGAATCTCGGCGTCAACCCGTCGCTCACGATCTCCGCGCAAGCCGAGCGGGCGGCGTCGTTCTGGCCCAACAAGGGTGACGCCGACACTCGCCCGGCGCCCGGCGAGGGCTACCGCCGCATCGTGCCGGTCGAGCCGCACGCGCCGGTGGTCCCCGCCGCGGCTCTAGGAGCCCTGCGCCTGTCCATCACCCCGGTCGGACAGTGGGTGGGCCGATGACCTCCGCGTTCGCTCCCGCACTCGGTCGGGCCCGCAACGGAGTGGTGACCGTCGGGGAGTTCTTCCTGACCTTCTGGGAGATCCTCAAAGCGCTGCCGAGACGCCCGTTCCAGTGGCGTGAACTGGTGTCGCAGGCGTGGTTCATCGCCAGCGTGTCGATCGTCCCGACGATGCTCATGTCGATCCCGTTCTGCGTCATGGTCGTCTTCCAGATCAACGTCCTGCTCAACGAGATCGGCGCCATCGATCTCAGTGGAGCGGGCGCGGGCGTCGCGGTGATCCGGGAGATCGGTCCCATCGTCACGGTGCTCGTCGTCGCGGGCGCTGGAGCCACAGCCATCTGCGCCGATCTCGGCTCGCGGACCATCCGCGAGGAGATCGACGCCATGCGCGTGCTCGGCATCGACCCGATCCAGCGTCTCGCGGTACCGCGGGTGATCGCCTCGTGTGTGGTGGCGGTGTTCCTCAACGGCCTGGTCACCGCGATCGGATTGACCGGCGGCTACCTGTACGGCGTGTTCCTGCAAGGGGCGACACCCGGTCAGTACATCACCGCGATCCCGATTCTCACCGGGACGTCCGACCTGCTCATCAGTGAACTGAAGGCCGGGATCTTCGGCCTGCTCGCGGCCGTCGTCGCGTGTCATCTCGGCTTCAAGGCCGGTGGCGGACCGAAGGGCGTCGGTGACGCCGTCAACCAGACGGTCGTCTTCAGCTTCGTGCTGCTGTTCCTCGCGAACGCAGTGATCACGACCCTCTCCCTGCATTAGGCGGCACCGGTGAATCGGAGGAACTCATGACAAGCACGCCAACCAGCCAGGAGCCGTCGCGTGCACGTTTCGAACGGCCCGACCTCGGACGCGTCCTCGCCCCGGCCGACGGTCTCGGACGCCAGCTCGCGTTCTACGGAGCGTCACTGCGCGCGGTCCCGCGAGCGTTCACTCACTACCGGCGCGAGACCGTACGGCTTCTCGCCGAGGTGTCCCTGGGCGCGGGTGCGCTCGCGGTGATCGGCGGCACCGTCGTCATCATCGGATTCCTCACCGCCGCCGCCGGGTACGAAGTGGGGCAGCAGGGTTCGAGCTCCCTCGGACGTGTCGGCGTCGAGGCGATGTCGGGTTTCATCTCGGCGTTCTTCAACACCCGAGAGGCGATCCCGGTGATCGCGGGCGTCGCGCTCACCGCGACCGTCGGATCGGGCTTCACCGCTCAACTCGGTGCGATGCGAGTCAGCGAAGAGATCGACGCACTCGAGGTGATGTCGGTCCAGTCGCTGCCGTACCTGGTGTCCACGCGCATCGCGGCGGGGCTCGTCGCGATCATCCCGCTGTACGCGATCGCCCTGTTCACCGGCTACGCGGCGACGAAGTTCGTCAGCGTGTTCCTCTCCGACCAGTCACCCGGCACCTACGACCACTACTTCCAGCTGTTCCTGCAGCCGACCGACGTCGCGATCTCGCTGCTCAAGGTGATCGTCATGGCGGTCGCCGTGATGGCGGTCCACTGCTACTACGGATACAACGCGAAGGGCGGCCCGGCCGGCGTCGGTGTCGCCGTCGGCCACGCGGTGCGGACCTCGCTGATCATCATCATGGTCGTCGACTTCGTCGTCGGCATCGCGCTGTACGGCGGCGTCCACTCGACGGTGCGGGTGTCCGGATGATCGAGCATTCACGGGCCCGTCACCTCGTGTACGCGTTCACCGCGATGGCGGTCGTCGCGGTCATCGTCGTCCTCGCGCTCATGTCGTACCGCGGACGATTCCTGGACACCGAGACCGTCTACCTCGACGCTCCACGCGCGGGGCTCCTGCTCGTCCCCGGGTCGGACGTGAAGCTGTCCGGCGTTGTCATCGGACGTGTGTCCGACGTCGACGTCTCCGGTGACCACGCCCGCATCCGGATGGAGATCGACGCCGACACCCTCGGCGACCTGCCGTCCAACGTCCGCGCCGAGATGGAGCCGACCACCCTGTTCGGCCGCAAATACGTCGCCCTGGCGATGCCCGCGACGCCGTCTCCGGGGCGGCTCGAGGACGGTTCGGTGATCGACACGTCGACGACGCCCGTCGAAGTGTTCGACACCTTCGACCTTCTCGTGAACATCCTCGACCGCATCGACCCGGCGCGTGTCAACTCGACGCTGACCGCCGTGCAGACGGGCATCGTCGACCGCGGACGTGCACTCGGCTCGGTCATCGACGACGTGAACCGCTACCTGGCGACCTTCAACGAGTCGCTTCCCACTCTGCGGCGCGATCTGAAGCTCGGCGCCGACAACCTCGACACGTTCGCCGACCTCAGCCCCGATCTGATGACGACGCTCCGCAACCTCACGGTCACGTCCACGACCGTCGTCGACGACCAGGCTGCGCTCACGTCGTTCCTGCTGAGCTTCACCCGATTCGGCAACACCGGGGACAGGTTCATGACCGACGCCGGGAGACCGCTGGTGAAAGCCGCGGAGGCGCTGGAGTCGCCGACCCGCGTGCTCGGTGACTACGGCCCGATCCTCCCGTGCTTCCTGTCCGGGCTGAACCTCGGACGCAAGTACCTGGAACGTGCGTTCGGCGGCGCCAGGGCCGGCCTCGACATCGTCGGAACGCTGATCATGGGCGACCCGCCCTACCGGAACGGAACCGACGCACCGAAGAACAACGCCGGAGTGTCCGGCCCCAGCTGCTACGGCTACCCGCGCGGGCCCGGCGCGAAGGCTCCCGGACACGTCGACTTCGACGACGGCAGTCACGCGTACCGCGATGTGAAGACCCCGGAGGACATCATCGGAAACCCGTTCGCCTCCTTGATCTACGGAATGACCCGATGAACGTCACGGGGCCGGCGATCAAGCTCGGCGTGTTCCTGGCGGTGACGGCGCTGATCACCGCCGCGCTGTTCGTGGTCGTCGGCGACCTGCGATTCACCCCGACGACCTCGTACCGGGCGCAGTTCACATCGGCGTCCGGCCTGCGGACCGGGGACGACGTCAAAGTGGCAGGTGTCGTGGTCGGCAAGGTGACCGACGTCCGCGTCGTCCGCACGGATGGGCCCGGCGACGACCTCGGCGCGGAGGTGTCGATGGACGTCGACTCCGAGGTGGTCGTCACGATGGCGACGAACGCGAACGTCAAATACAAGAACCTCATCGGCGACAGGTACGTCGAGCTGATGACGCCGGTGGCGGAGACCGCCGACGCGCGCCCTGCGGATTCGGTGATCCCGCTGTCGAAGACGCGGCCTGCGCTGGACATGGACGCCCTCGTCAACGGTTTCAAACCGCTGCTCGTCGGTGTCGACCCGGACCAGACGAACAGGTTGTCGGCCGCGCTGGTGTCGGTGCTGAACGGGCGCACCGACGACATCGGCGAACTCGTCACGCAGGTCGGACAGCTGGGCAGGACGGTCGCCGACCGCGACGCGACGATCGGGGCGATGGTCACCGACCTGAACACTGTGCTCGGGACTGTCGACGACCGGCGCGCCGCGTTCGGCTCCATGATCGTCCAGATGCAGCGTCTGGTGTCCGGGCTCGCCGAGGACCGGACGACGCTCGTCGACGGATTGAGCGACATCGAGTCGGCGACCACTCAGCTCGACGGACTGCTGAGTGAGGTCCGCCCGGACCTGACCGCCGACATCACGCACCTGCGCGGCCTCGCGGCCAACCTGAACCGCAACACGTCGACGATCAACATGCTGCTCGCGAAACTGCCCGAGGCGTACCGGCTGCTCGGACGGTCATCCGGATACGGCAGCTTCGTCAACTTCTTCGTGTGCGGCCTGGCGATCCGCTATCCGACGCTCGACGGCGGACACCAAGACACTCCGATGATCCAAGTCCCGGCACAGAGGTGTAAGTGATGAGACCCGACGACTCCACCAGGGCGCTGCGTGCCGGGTTCATCGGCTCGGTGGCGATCCTGGTGATCCTCGCCCTCGCATTCAACTATCGGGCCATTCCCTTCTGGCCCGGCACCACGACGGTCGTCGCGGAGTTCGCCGACGCGAGCGGCTTGAACTCCGGCGACGCCGTCCACGTCGCCGGGGTGGAGGCGGGCAAGGTCACGTCGATCTCGCTCGAAGACGACCACGTCGACGTGTCGATGCGGCTCACCGACGGGTGGAGGGAACTCGGCTCGCAGACGCGCGCGTCGATCAAGGTCGAGACGGCCCTCGGACGTCGCTACGTCGAGCTGATCACCTCCGGAACAGGTGAGGTGGGCGATCGGATCCCGTTGGCGCGCACCACGTCCGGATTCGATCTGACGGAGTCTCTCGATCAGTTGACGTCCACCGTCGCCGACACCGACAAGAAGCAGGTCGTCGACGCGGTGACGAGCCTCGACAAGGTGGTGAAAGGCCTGCCGCCGGACCTCGGGAGCTCGTTGAACGACATCGCCGACGCCGCGCGGACGGTGTCCACGCGGGACTCGGGCATCCGCACGTTGTTGCAGCACACGGGCTCGCTGTCCGGCGTCCTGGCCGAACGCAAAGGCAACCTCACCCGCCTCATCGGTGACGGCGACGTGCTCTTCCAGGCTCTCAACGACCGTGCCGGCGTGATCCGGAGGCTGCTCGTCAGCCTCCGGGGAATGTCGAACGAACTCGAACGCGTGGTCGTCGACAACCGGACCTCCACCCCGCCGATGCTCGACGAACTGCGCCGCATCACCGCGACGCTCAACGCCAACTACACGAACCTCGACAAGTCGATCACCGGCATGAAGCCGTACGTCATGCAGTTCACCGACGTTCTGGGCAGCGGCCCGTTCTTCGCGGTCCTGCTCGAGAACATCACCCCGGCCAACCTGCGTGGGCAGCAGCCGGGCAGCCCGGGAGGCGGACGATGAAGGCAGTGAGACGACTCGGCGCACCGACGGTGATCGTGATCGGCATCGTCGTCACGGCGATGGTCGCTCTCGCGGTGTCCGTGGCGTGGGAGCGGACGCACACGACCCGTGCGACCGTGCATTTCACCGACGCCGCGGGCCTGTTCGCCGGCGATCCGGTGAAGATGCGCGGCGTGGCGATCGGCACCGTCGAATCGGTGGAGCCGTCGCCGGGTGACGTGGCGGTCGAGGTGTCGTACGACAGTTCGGTGTTCGTCTCCGAGACCGCGCGCGCCGCGATCGTGTCGCCGACCCTCGTATCCGGACGGTACGTCCAGTTCGTGAACCCGGTCCGCGCGGGCGGACCGGCATTGGCCGACGGCGCCGTCGTCGATGTGAAGCGGACCGCCGTGCCCGTCGGCTTCGACGACATCAAGGCCCAGGTGACCGACCTCGCCGCACAGCTCGGGCCGACGACGGCCGACGACAAGGGTGCACTGAGTCGATTCGTGGACACCTCGGCCGCAGCGCTCGGCGGCAACGGGCAATCGCTGCGCCGAGCCGTCGACGCGGTCTCGGACGCGATGGGCACGCTGTCGGCGGGCAGCCCGGATCTCTTCGCGACGGTGCGGAATCTGCAGCAGGTGGTGACCGCGCTCCGCGCGTCCGACGATCAGATCGTCTCGTTCTCCGCACAGCTCAGCGACGCCTCGGCGCTGCTCGACGACAACCGCACCCAGCTCGACGCCGCGATCACGGCGCTCAACGGAATGGTCCCCGATCTCCGCGACTACCTGGCGCGCAACCGGTCGGCTCTGAGCGGAGACGTCAAAGACCTGACACGCATCACCAGGCTTCTCGTCGACCGCGAGGACGACCTCGCGCAGATCCTGCACACCGCACCGACCGCGCTGTCGAACCTCTACAACATCTACGACCCGGACTCGAACTCGCTCACCGCGGGCCTGGCGATCGCCGACTTCCCGGACCCGGTGTCGTTGATCTGCGCGTTGTTGACGACCGTCGACGCGCCGAAGAAGGAATGCCAGAAGGCGAACACCACGCTCACGCGCGTGATCACGTCCGAACTCGCGCGGTCCGCCGGGGCGACGCCGGAGAAGGGCGGCCGACGATGAAGCGCACGCGGTTCGCGGCGATCTGCGTCGCGCTCGCGATTCTCGCGACGACGGTCGCCGGATGCCGGTTCGACGGAGCCAACTCGCTTCCCCTGCCGGGCGCCGCGATCTCGGGCGACTCGTACTCGCTGACGGTGAAGCTGGCCGACGTCCAGAATCTGGTGTCGAACTCACTGGTCAAGTACGACAACGTGACTGTCGGGCAGATCGGTTCGATCGCGGTCACCGCGGGCGTGGCGTCGGTGGAGGTCGAGATCTCCGAAGGCGTCGAGATCCCGTCGAACTCGACCGTGAAGCTGGCGCAGACCTCCGTCCTCGGCGCGCAGTACCTGGAATTCGTGCGACCGCAGAAGCCCGCCGCGGGGCATCTGCTCCCCGGCGACACCGTCGACGTGAACTCGTCGTCCGCCTACCCGTCGACGGAGTCGGTGCTGGCCGCGCTGTCGCTGATCCTCAACGGCAGCGGGCTCGAACAGCTCCGATCGATCATGGCCGAGCTCAACACCGCCACCGGCGGCCGAACCGACCAGGCGAATCAGGCGATCGGACGGCTGAAGACTCTTGTCGCCGGCCTGAACGAGCAGCGCGGCGACATCGGCCGTGCCATCGACTCGCTCGGACGTCTCAGTGCGGCGCTGGCCGATCAGAACTCGACGATCGCCAAGGGGATCGACGGCCTCGAACCGGCCCTGACGATCCTCGCCGATCAGCAGGACGAACTCGTCACCATGCTCGACAGGGTCGGCGCGTTCGGGGCGAAGGTGTCGTCGGCGTTGACCGCGAGCCACGACGATCTCGCGTCGATCGTGGCGGAGCTTCGCCCCGCGCTCACCGGTCTGGAACAGTCCGGCGACGACCTCGTCGGATCACTCCTCGTCGGACTGACGGTGCCGTTCCCGGTCACCACGATCGACAAGGGCATGCGCGGCGACTTCCAGAATCTGTTCTTGACGCTCGATCTGTCGGTCGGCGCCATCCGAGACAAGGTGATCGGCAGTCTCCCGAAGATCGACGTCGAGAAGATGATGCTCTCCCGGCAGGCGGCAGATCCGCTCCGCGCTCCGCTCGTGACGAAGGGACGACGATGAGACTCACCAAGCTCGTCAAAGGGCAGCTGATCGTGTTCGCCCTCCTCACCGTGGTCAGCGTGGTCTACGGCTTCATCGCCTACATCGGCGTCGGCCGGGTGACGGGGCTCGGGACGTACCGCGTGGTGGCCGAGTTCACCGTCGCCGGCGGTGCGTACGAGAGCGGGCTCGTCACCTACCGCGGCGTGACCGTCGGCCGAGTGGACAGCGTCGACCTCGACCTGACGAACCCGGCCGCACCGGTTCGCGTGACGCTCCGAATCGACTCGGATCGGCACATCCCGGTGGACAGCTCGGCGCGGATCAAGAGTCAGTCGGCCGTCGGCGAACAGTACGTCGACCTGGTGCCGCGATCGGGCGACGGTCCCTCCCTCGTCGACGGCGACGTGCTTCCGGCGCGCGGCAACGTGTCGCCTACGCCCACCAAGGACGTCCTGGACCGCACCATGAACCTCGTCGCCGCGCTGTCGCCGGACAATGTGCAGACGACGGTCGACGCGGTGTCCGACGGATTCGGGCAGACTGGTGATCGGTTGGCGCTGCTCATCGATTCGTCACAACGGCTGTTGCGGCTCGCACAGGTGGACCTCGGCCAGACGGTCACCCTGATCACCGACGCTCAACCGCTGCTCCGGACCGGCAACGCGGTCGCGTCCGACCTGCGGGCATCGGTGGCGAACCTCGCGTCGTTCACCGATCAGCTGGCTATGAGCGACGGTCAGATCCGCACCCTGCTGGAGGACGCGCCCGCCGCGGCCGACGAGGTGACGAACACCCTGCACGACCTGACGCCCACGCTTCCGACCCTGCTCGCGAATCTGCAGACCGTCGGGCAGGTGCTCCGGGTGAACGTCCCAGGCCTGCGCCACATCCTGACCGTGTACCCGGCGTTCACGTCGGGGACGCTCTACTCGGTGAAGGACTACGCGCTCGGGGACAGCCCGCAGGCGCCGCTCGACGTGAAGCTCGGAAACACCCTGAACCCGCCGCCGTGCACCGAAGGGTACGGACGTACTCAGCGGCGCGACCCGTCCGACATGCGGAAAGTCCCCGTCGTCCCGGATCAGTACTGCGACGTGCTCGCGGCCAATCCGAAAGTCGCCCGCGGCGCGCGGAACGTGCCCTGCGCGAAGGACCTGTCGGTTCGCGCGGCCCTGGTCGAGGACTGCCCCGGCGGTCTCCCGTCCACCTGGCCGGGGATGCTCGCACGCCCGGGAACGACTGCGGGCGAGCCGCCGTCGTCGAAGCGCAGACGGCAGTCCGCGGTGGATCGGGCCGTCCCGTACTCGGAGACGACGGGCCGCTTCCGAGGCCCCGACGGGGTCACCTATTTCGTTGGAACACCGAGCAGCACAGCTTCTGGAAAGGGGAATGCGACATGGCAGTCGTTGCTGATCAAGTGGTAGACGTCGAGTCCGACTCGCGGGGCGGACGACGGTCCGTGGGTCTCGTATGGGCGTTGGCGGCCGTCGCGGCGGTCGTTCTCACGCTGCTCGGCGTGAAGGGCGCCGACCTGTACCAGTCCAGGCAGGATTCGGCGCGCGACGCCGAAGTGCTCGACGTGACGAAGGACGTCGTCGCCGGACTCGTGAGTCTGGACTACAAGCGTTCCAAGGCCGATCTGGATCGGATCTCGTCGGTGGCGACGGGGGCGTTCCAACAGCAGTTCGGACAGCTGTCGGCTTCGTTCGCGCAGGTCCTCGCCTCCGGTGAGGTCCGATCGACGGGCGCGGTCAAGGAGGCGGGCATCGTGCGGGCCGACGACGACTCCGCGCAGGTCCTCGCGGCCGTGAGTTCGGTTGTGAAGAACACCGAAGCGCCGGACGGCCAGCAGCGCGTGTATCGCATGCTCGTCGACCTCGAGAAGCACGGCGACGACTGGAAGGTCGGGAACGTGGAGTTCGTGTCGTGACGATCACCGAGACAGTCACCGCGGAGACGACGGACAGAGACGAGAACACGAGCATGGACGACACCGAACTGCGTGAAGAGGCAGTCGACCTGACGGCTCCGTCCGGGGCGCCCGTCGACGAGGTCGCGGAGGAGGCGTCCGACGCCGACGCCGGGCGGCGCGGACTCGTGCGACGTCTGGGCGCAGCCCTGTCGTGGCCCGCTGCTCTGACGCGGCGTGCGCGGACGATGGTGGTCGCTGTGCTGGCCGCGGTCATCGTCGCCGGTTCGGCCGGCCTCGCGTTCGTGTGGTGGACGGCGGATTCGGCGTCTGCCGATCGAGCTGCCGGGCAGTCGGCGGTCGACGCCGCTCGCCGGGATGTCCCGGAGCTCCTCAGTTACGACTACCGGAACATCGACGACGCGTTCCCTGCGTCGGCGAAGAAGCTGCTGACCGGCAAGTTCCTGGACGAGTACACCCAACTCGGGGCGTCCGTGATCCAGCCCGCCGCGAAGCGGGACACGATCGTCACCAAGGCCGACGTGGTCGAGGCGGCCGTCGTCTCGGCGAAAGCGGACGACGTGACCGTGCTCCTGTTCGTCAACCAGACCACCACGAGCAAGGAACTCGAGGGACCGCGGCTCGACGGGAGCCGGGTGCGTGTCCACCTCCTCAAGGACGGCGACTCGTGGAAGATCTCCGAGTTCACGCCCGTGTGAAGATGACCGCCGCACGACTCCGGTGGGAAGACTCGAAAGGTCGCGTCCGTCCCGGCACGATCGGCGTGATCGCGCTAGCGTCGTTGTCATGAGTCCCGAACTGAGCCCCACCGAGTGGGTCCGCAAGCAGACCGAACAGATCCTCGCCGACGGCACCACCGACGGGGTCGGCATCAACGGCATGAAGGTGGTGCTGTTCACGACGCTCGGCGCCAAGTCGGGCAAGGAGCGCTACGTCCCGCTGATGCGCGTGGAGGAGGACGGCAAGTACGCGATGGTCGCGTCGAAGGGTGGTGCCCCGGAGAACCCGTCCTGGTACCACAACGTGAAGGCGAACCCGCAGGTCACGGTGCAGGACGGTGACGTCGTCTCGGTGAAGACCGCCCGTGAGATCAGCGGCGACGAGCGCGCCCACTGGTGGGAGCTGGCCGTCGCCGCGTACCCGCCCTACGCCGACTACCAGAAGAACACCGACCGCCAGATCCCCGTGTTCATCCTGGAGTGACCGGGCGCCTCAGCCCACCCCGCGACGTTTGGTGACGTTTTCCGGTCCCAGGCCGGAAAACGTCACCGACGTTCGGACCTAGAGGACGCCGATCCCGACGAGGCCTCGGTCGTCGAGGTCGAACCGACTGATCTTCACGTGTCCTCCCCACTCGTTGCCACCGACCGTCGTGACCACGCGGTCGGCGTCGACGGTCAACACGATGTTGGTGTGCTGCCGGAACGGGCTGTCGTGGTCGTACAGCATCACATCGCCGAGCTTCGGCGTGTAGCCCGAACCGGCGGCTTCGAACTCGTCGATCGACTGGAAGTACTCGGTGAGCGTGTAGACGCCGGGGATGCGCCAACTCCCCGAGTTCGGGTTGCTGAACCGTCGGCCGGACGCCCGCATCACCCAGCTGACGAAGTCGGCGCACCACTGTTCGTCGACCCCTTCGGAGTACTTCGTGCCGGGCGGCTGTGCGCCGAACTCGGCGCGGGTGACATCGACGATCCTCGCCTGCAACGGCGTGAGTCGCGCGGTGTCGATCGACGGGTAGTCGCGATTGCGGCTGTCGAGCCAGGCCCTCGCGGTCCGGACGGCCCCGGTCTCGACGGCGACCACCGTTCCGCACGTGATCACCACCGCGATCACGGCGAGCGAGATCAGGATCCGTCTGCGCTTGCGAGACGGGCGTGCGTCGTCGAGTGCCTGCATGCCGTCCCACGTTAGCGAGAATCGTGCAAGGCGGTCAGAGCACGCCGTATCCGACGAGTCCAGCGTCGGTGGCCGGAGCGAACGAGCCGATGCGGATCCGGCCCGCCTCGTTGCCTCCGACGGTGGTGAGGACGCCGTCGTCGTCCCTGAGGACGATGTTCGTGTGCTGGCCGAACTTGCTGTCGGCGGCGTAGAGCACGACGTCGCCGAGCTTCGGCCGGTAGCCGGAGTCGGCGGAGCGGAAGTCGCCGCGTGACTGGAAGTACTCGGTCAGGGTGGCGACGCCGGGGATGCGCCAGCCGCCGGAGTTCGGGTTCGTGTAGACGACGTCGGACGAGTGCATCACCCAGCTGACGAAGTCGGCGCACCACGACTCGTCGACGCCGTCGGAGTACTTCGTGCCGGGCGGCTGCGCGTCGAACTCGGTATGCGTCACCTCGACGATGCGCTGCTGTGCGGCGGTCAGCCGGGACGTGTCGAGCGTCGGGTAGTCGGGACCGTCGTCGTCGAGCATCGACAGGACGCTCTGCGCCGCTCCGGTCTGCACGGCTATCAGCGAACCTCCGCCGAGCACGACGATCACGGCCAGCATGATCCACGCCGCGCGTGGCACTTTCGACATGGCGTCGACCCTAGCGCGGTTCAGGGGGACGGTCGGTTCCCCGACCGACTACAGGTCGCCGGGCAGTTTGTCGCGGCGGACGCCCCGCCAGCTGGGGTGGCGGAGGTGGCCGGTGGACGTCCAGTCCATGAAGCGGACGTCGGCGACGATCGTCGGCAGTACCCAGGTGGCGCTCGACGCGACGGGCTTGTCGAGGCTGCCGATGAACGGGCTGCGGCCGATGATCAGCGGTTTCAACTCCTCGTGGAGGGCGTCGAGGTCGGCGTCGGTGAAACCGGTCCCGACCCGCCCGATGTAGCGGAGACCGTTCTCGTCGGGCAGGCCGATCAGCAGCGACCCGATGGAACCGGACCGGCTTCCGCGTCCCGCGCGGAAGCCGCCGACGACCACTTCGATGTCGTTCCAGTTCTTGTGCTTACGCCAGTCCGCGCTGCGTCTGCCCGCCTGGTAGGTGGACGTACGACGCTTCGCGACGACGCCCTCCCAGCCGTTCGCGCGGGCGAGTTCGGCCGCGACCGCACCGGGGCCGTCGAGCAGGGGCGGCACGTCGGCGATCGACGCCGCCGTGATGACAGGGGCCAGCTCGTCGAGCACTTCGCGGCGTCGTTCCCACGGTGCGGACGTCAGGTCGGTCCCGTTGAGTTCGAGGACGTCGAACACCAGATACCGCAGCGTGTACTCCTCGTCGCGATGATGCCGCGACGCCAGCAGCGTGAAGTCGCTGCGGCCGGTCGCGTCGATCGCCACCATCTCGCCGTCGAGCAGCACGTCGAATCCACGCAGGACCGTGCCCAGCTCGCGGAGTTCGGGGAAATCGGCTGTCATGTCGATGCCCGATCGCGACGACAGACGGACGTCACCGCCGCTGTGACGTGCGAGGATGCGGTAACCGTCCCATTTCCCTTCGAATGCCCACGCATCGGTGGTGAGACCGTCGACGGCCTCGTCGGCTGCCAACATCGGGCGCGGCCCCCGTGACCCGCCGGTCACCACCGTCGGACCCTCGGCGCGTCGACCGCCGGACCGCAGCCGCGACGCCTTCGACTTCCGGTACTCCCCGAGATCGACGGGCACCCCGGCGACGGCGTCGACCGGCGGATCGAGGTCGATGAGGAGATCCCCCGATTCGCGGTACCGGTCAAGGACCTCGCGGTAGTCGAGCTGGGTGAGTGTCGGATCGGCGAGTTCGGCCCACGTCCGCGGCGCCGCGACCCACGGTCGGTCGCTGCCGCGCAGGGAGTAGGGGGCCAGGGTCGTCTTCGCCGCCGTGTTCTGACTCCAATCGAGGAACACCTTCGACGCGCGTGCGGCCTTCGCCATCGTCGCCGTGATCTCCGTCGGATGCGCCGCCGCCAGTGACGTCGCGATCTGCTGGGCGACGGCCCGCGCCGACTCGCATTTCACCGGTGTCGGGAAGCGGGCGTACACGTGGACGCCCTTGCCCCCGCTCGTCACCGGATACGACGTCATGCCCGCACCCGACAGGACGTCCCGGATGGCGATCGCCACCTCGGCGCACCGGTGCAGGGGCACGTCAGGCCCGGGATCGAGGTCGATGACCAGACGATCCGTGCGGCGCGACTCGTCCCCGGCCGACCCGGTGCCGGACAAGTCGATCCGCCATTGCGGGACGTGCAGTTCGAGGGCCGCCATCTGCGCCAGCCACACCAGGTCGGCGGCCGACCGGGCGACGGGATAGATCGTCTTTCCCTCGGCGTGCTCGATGGTGAAGCGCGCCAACCAGTCCGGCGTCCCCGGCGGCAACGCCTTCTCGAAGAACGGGCCGGACCCGGTGCCGTGCGGCCATCGTTTGCGCGTGACCGGCCGCGACGCCATGTGCGGGAGCATCGCGTCGGCGATCTCGATGACGTATTGGATGACGTCGAACTTGCGCGTGCCCGACTCCGGATACATCACCTTCTCGAGGTTGGTGATCGTGATGTGGCGGCCGTCGACCTCCAGCTTGGAACCGGGCATCCCTAAATCATGCTCCTGTCGATGTCGTCGGGGCATGGCAGAATCGGGTTCATGCGCTCGATCTGGAAGGGTGATCTGAGCTTTGGCCTGGTGAACGTGCCGGTCAAGGTGTATTCCGCGACGGAGAGTCACGACCGCAGTTCCCATCAGGTCGACGCCGCCGACGGCACCCGCATACGCTACCGCCGTGTCCGCGAAGGCACCGACACCGAGGTGGAGTTCGCGAACATCGCCAACTCCTACGAGTCGGAGTCGGGGGAGCCGGTGATCCTCACCAAAGACGATCTCTCCCAACTGCCGGTCACCCGGAGCCCGGAGATCGCGATCCTCGAGTTCGTGCCCATCGACCAGGTGGACCCGATCTACTTCGACAAGCCGTACTACCTGGAACCGTCGTCGAAGTCGCCCAAGGCGTACGTCCTACTCGCGAAGGCGCTCGAACGGACCGAACGACTCGCGATCGCGAACTTCACCCTCCGCAACAAGACCCGTCTCGCCGCACTCCGCGTGATCGACGGCGTGATGACGCTGCAGACCCTGCTCTGGCCGGACGAGGTCCGTGTCCCCGACTTCGCGTTCCAGAGCGCCGACGTCCAGATCCGTGACGCAGAGCTCGACATGGCGGCGTCCCTGATCGAGACGATGGCCTCCGACTTCGACCCCTCGCAGTTCGAGGACACCTATCAGATCGAGCTCGCCAAGCTCATCGAGGCGAAGGCGGGCGGCGACGAGGCGTTCGTCGAACCCGAGCCTGCGAGCTCGGACGACGGCGGCGACGAGGTCGCCGACCTCCTCGCCGCGCTCCGCGCCTCGGTCAAAGACCGTGCCGCGGGCTGACACTGCAAAGATCGTTTCTCTCACCGGGGTTCGAGGGCACAATGCCCCCGTCACCCGGTGAGACGATCGATCTTTGCGGTACGCAAGACGTCCGCCGCGCTGAAGGCGACCGGCCAGCCGCCGTAGAAGGCGATGTGCGTGACGAGTTCGGCGAGTTCGTCTGCCGTCACCCCCATTGTCGAGCGCCATCGACATGTGCGCGCCGAGCTGTTCGGTGCGCCCGAGAGCGATCAGTGCGGCGACCGTGATCAGACTCCGATCGCGCCTACTCAGGCCCGGGCGGTTCCAGACGTCCCCGAACAGGACGTCGTCGGTGAGGTCGGCGAGGGCGGGCACCACGTCGCCGACCGTGCGTCGGGCCGCGCTCTCGGTCATCCGACGTTCCGCACGGGCTCGTGCCGGGGCACCACGATGTAGTCGTCGAGGTCGGGATGTTCGGTCATCGCGCGGTAGTCGACGCCGCGCCACGGAAGCGCCGATATGACGCGGCCCGCCGAGTTCCGGTACCAGTTCGTGGTGCCGGGGTGAGTCCAGACGAGCGTCTCGTGCTCGGCGTCCACTCGGGCGTTGTAGTCGGTGAACACGTCTCGACGAACGTCGATGGACGCGATCGAGTTCTCCGCCATCTCGACGAGGGCGCCGAGCGCGTACGCGATCGCGCATTCGGAGATGTAGATGGCGCTGCCGCCGTGTGCGGGTGTCGTCTGGGGGCCGCCGACGACGAAGAAGTTGGGGAAGCCGGGGACCGTCACCCCGACGTACGCGCTGGCGTCGTCGTCGCCCCACACGTCCCTGATGCTCACGCCGTCGTGGCCGATCACCTCGACCGTCGCCAGCATCTTCCGAACCTGAAAACCGGTCGCGTAGACGATCACGTCGGCGAGATGCGCCGCGCCGGTGGAATCGATCACCGACCTCTCGTCCAGCCCTGACACGCCCGCGGCGACCAGGGTGACGTCGTCGCGGCGGATGGTGTCGATCCACTCGTTGTCCATCAGGATGCGCTTGCTGTAGGGCGGGTAGTCGGGGATCACGGAGTCTTCGAGTTCGGCAGCGTCGTCCCCGAGCTGAGTGAGCATCGCCTTGGTCAAGAACCGGCGGTGCTTGTCGTTCTGGTCGTTCACCGATCGCTCCGGGTGCTCCCAGCAGGGATCACGCTTGAGGGTCGCGAGCAGCTTGTCCTGAAACTGCCAGATGAGCCGTTGCCGGTAGAAGGCGGCGTAGAACGGGATCTGCTCCATCGCCGTCGACACGCCGCCGGACACCTGCCGCAGGTAGTTGACGTTCGGCACCAGCCACTGCGGGGTGCGTTGGAAGATTGTGGTGTGCGCCGCGGTGTCGGCGATGGCCGGGACGATCTGCATGGCGGTGGCGCCGGTCCCGATGATCGCGACCCGCTTGCCCGCGAGGTCGAGGTCGGTGTTCCAGCGGGCGGAGTGGAACTGCTCGCCCGCGAACACGTCGTGACCCGGGACGGTCGGAACCGAAGGTTCGGTGAGGGTGCCGACGCACGTGAGGACCGCGGTCGCGGACAGGGTCGTCACACCGGTGAGAGGATGCCTCAGTTCGGCGACCCACTCGTTCTCGGCGGCGTCCCAGCGGACGCGCTCCACCTCGGTGTTGAGCAGCACACGGTCGCCCACGCCCGACTCGGATGCGATCCGTTGCAGGTAGGCGAGTACTTCGGGCTGTTTGGCGTAGTACCGCGACCAGTTGTTGGGGGCGAACGAGTAGGCGTACAGGTGCGCGGGGGTGTCGACGCCTGCACCCGGATAGACGTTGTCGCGCCAGACGCCGCCGATCTCGGAGCGCCGTTCGACGATCGTGTACGCGATCCCCAGGCGGTCGAGCTGCACAGCCGCGGCGATTCCGGACGCACCTGCGCCGATGATCAGGACGTGCAGACCGTCGGCCGCCGTGGGGCGCGGCCCGTGCCAGGCGACGGCGTCGCGTGGACGGAAGTTGCCCTCTTCCGCCATGAGCGGCCTGTACTCGATCGGCACCTCCTCGCCGAGTGAGCGGCTGAGCATGGTGATCAGGCGTTCGTCCGACGGCGGGGCCGGGACTTCGGCACGGCCGTCGCGGATGTCGAGGAGCGCATCGACGACCGCGGCGCGGATCCGGGACTGGTGCTCGGCGTCGAAGCCGCCGTCGTCGTTGTCGTTGAGGGCGATGGTGCGGGACGGGGTGTTGTCGCCGGTGAGCCATCCGTCGTCGCCGGTGAGTTGTGCCAGCACGAGCTGCAGGGTGGGGATGTTCGCTTCGGCGACGGCTGCGGCGAGTTCGTCCGCGGTCGCGGTGACGGGCGGGGACGGGTGGGATGCGGTCATCGGGGCTCCTCGGACGGGACGGACCTTGTTCATACCGGTTGGTATGTAGATTTCTGGTGCGAACCTATCACCGTGGAGTCGATCAGTCCATACCAATAGGTATGTAAATATGGGTCATTCAGCGGCTGGGGCGGGTGGGTGCCGCCGCCGGTTCCACGCCCGATGGTTGATCGGCATGTCGGGCGATCCCCAATGATCAGGGCGATTTCGAGAGCGCTTCTATCGATCAGTTCACAGAAGTCATTGACTGTGGCGCAGGACTCAGTTAGCTTTCAAGGCGCAACATACCGAATGGTCCGTATGAAGTGAGCCATCGGTCGAAGCAACCACGCACGAGAGGCGAACCCCAATGGAATTCGGAATCTTCATGCCCAACTCGCGGAACGGCTACCTCATGTCGGAGGCCGCACCGCAGTACTCACCGACCTACGCACACCTGCGCGACATCGTTCAGGAAGGCGAGCGCAACGGTTTCACCTTCGCCCTCACCATGTCGTCGCTCCGCGGCCACGGCGGATCCACCCGGTTCTGGGACGACTCGATGGAGTCGATGACGACGATGGCGGCCCTCGCCCGGGACACCGACTTCATGAAGCTCATCGGTTCGGTCCAACTCCTCGCGGTCCATCCCGCACTCGCGGCACGTGCGGCCACCGCGGTCGCCGACGCCGCCGACGGCCGTTTCGCCCTGAACCTCGTCCCCGGCGGCTGGCACCCCAAGGAACTGGAATCGCTCGGCGTCTGGCCCGGCTACGACTACAACGAGTACCGCTGGCAGTTCGCCACCGAGTACGCCCACGTGGTCCAGTCCCTGTGGAACGAGGGCGTCACCGACTTCCAGGGCAAGCACTTCCAGTTCGACGACCTCAAGATGGGCCCGCTCCCGCACAAGCGCATCCCAATCGTCGCCGCCGGAGCATCCGACGACGCCATCAAGTTCGTCAAGGACTACGCCGACTACAACTTCCGCCTCGCCTGGGGCGGCCGCGAGGCGCTGGCCGAGATCATGGAGAAGTTCAAGGTCGACATGGTCGACGCCGAACGTCCGGTGAAGCCGTACGTCGCGCTCGGCGTCGTGGTCGACGACACCGACGAGAAGGCCGAGGCCAAGCTCGCGCACTACGTGGAGCACGCCGACCACGCCGCGATCGAGTACATGATGACGGGCGCCGTCACCGACTCCGCCAAGGGCGGCACCTCGGAGATCCTCGCCAGCATGGATCAGAAGGGCGCCGTGCAGATGTCGACGGACTTCATCACGGGTTCCCCGGAGAGCGTCGCCCGCCAGCTCGACGAGTGGGCAGAGCTCGACGTCGCGGGCTACATGCTCGTCCTCACCGACTACGTCGCGGACATCAAGCGCATGGGCGAGGAGGTGTTCCCGCTGATGAAGAACTTCGACGCGAAGCAGGCCGTGGCCGAAGCCGTCGCATCCGTCACGGCCGAACGCGACGCCAAGGCCGCCGAACCGCGCTTCGAGCCGGTCGCCGTCTGAGCCGCGACTCCCCACACGACAAGGAAGAACACATGACCACCACGCAGACCGCGGTGCCCGAGGACCTCAGGGCATCCGTCGCACTGTCGGAGAACATGTTCATCGGCGGCCAATGGGTGCCCGCGGCCTCGGGGGCGACGCTCGACGTCGAGGATCCGGCCACCGGTGAGATCATCGGCCGTGTCCCCGCGGGCGACGCCGCCGACGTCGACCGTGCCGTCGCCGCCGCCAAGGCCGCGTTCCCGGTATGGCGGGCGTCGAATCCGGCCGAGCGTTCGCGCCTGATCAACAGGCTCGCCGACCTCATCGAGGAGAACGCCGACGAACTCGCGCGCATCGACTCGCTCGACGTCGGCATGCCGTTCGCGGAGGCCCGCTACGTCGACATCGCGTTCTCGATCTCGATACTGCGGTACTACGCGGGCTGGGCCACCAAGATCAACGGCGACACGATCTCGCCGTCGTTCCCGCAGAGCTTCGGCGGCGGGCCGTTCCACGCCTACACGCTCAAGGAGCCGGTCGGCGTCGTCGCGGCGATCACGCCGTGGAACATCCCGCTGATGATGCTGGTCAAGAAGCTGGCGCCCGCGCTTGCCACCGGCTGCGTCATGGTGGCGAAGCCCGCCGAGATCACACCGCTGTCGACGTCGGTGCTCGCGAAACTCTGCCAGGAGGCAGGCATCCCGGACGGCGTGTTCAACGTCGTCTCGGGTCTCGGCAGCACTGTCGGCGCCGCACTGACCGCGCATCCGGACGTCGCGAAGGTGACCTTCACCGGATCGGTGCCGACCGGCAAGGCGATCATCCGCGCGGCCGCGGACACCCTCAAGCGCGTCTCGCTGGAACTGGGAGGCAAGTCGCCGAACATCGTCTTCGACGACGCGAACCTCGCCAAGGCGATTCCGACCGCCGGGATGGCGATCTTCGCCGGCGCGGGAGAGAGCTGCATCGCCGGTTCCCGGTTGTACGTTCAGCGAGGCGTCTACCAGCAGGTGGTCGACGGTCTCGCCGCGCGTGCGAACGAGATCAAGGTGGGGCCGGCATCCGAGGCGGACAGCGAGATGGGGCCGCTGGTGTCGGCGACGCATCGCGACAAGGTGGCCTCGTACTTCGAGTTGGCCCGTGCCGAGGGCGCGACAGTCGTCGCGGGCGGCGAAGTGCACGGCGACAGCGGCTACTTCGTGAAGCCGACCGTCCTGACCGGGGTGGCTCCGGATTCGCGGATCAACCGTGAGGAGATCTTCGGCCCGGTGGTGTCGGTGATCCCCTTCGACACCGAGGAGGAGGTGCTGGCGATGTCCAACGACTCCGACTACGGCCTCGGCTCGGCCGTGTGGACGCAGGACATCTCGCGCGCACACCGCATGGCGGCCGGCATCGAGTCGGGCCAGGTGTGGATCAACACCTACCAACCGGTGGACCCGGCGCTGCCGTTCGGCGGCTACAAGCAGTCGGGCTGGGGTCGCGAGACGTGCCGCGAGAGCCTCGAGGACTACCTCGAGACCAAGACCGTCGTCGTCGACCTCGGCTGACATCCGAACCTCTCGGGGCGCAGGCCGAACAGGCAGGCGCCCCGAGAGCCCCAACCAATGATGTGGAGACAAGCGTGACCGACTCGAACCCTGATTTCGTGGTCGTGGGCGGCGGTGCGGCGGGTGCGATCGTCGCCGCGCGGCTCAGTGAGGACCCGTCGGCGACGGTAGTCCTACTGGAGGCCGGCGGCGATGAACGTCGCCCCGACGTCCAGACGCCCGAAGCCTGGCCGACGATGCTCGGATCCGACGCCGACTGGGCCGCGGAGACGGTCCCGCAGAGCGTTCTCGGGCGCACGGTGCCCGCGCCGCGCGGCCGCATCCTCGGTGGCAGCGGATCGATCAACGTGATGGCGCACCTGCGTGGTCACCGCGACGACTACGACCGTTGGGCGCAACTCGGCGCGGACGGTTGGGGATGGGACGCGATGCTTCCGTTCCACAAACTCACCGAGGACGTCCCGGACGGCGATCCGGCGTTCCGGGGGCGGGGCGGACCGTTGCGTCCGCGGCCGATCGTCGACCCGCATCCGCTGTCGATCGCGCACGTCGAGGCCGCCGTTCACGCGGGACTGCCGCGCGCGGCGGACCTCAACGACGGCGATCTGCGCGGCGCCGCTCTGCACGACCTCCTCATCGATTCCGGCCATCGCAGACAGAGTTCGGCGACCGCGTACCTGCGGCCCG
Organism: Gordonia spumicola; assembly: GCF_009932475.1. Classification (GTDB taxonomy): domain Bacteria; phylum Actinomycetota; class Actinomycetes; order Mycobacteriales; family Mycobacteriaceae; genus Gordonia; species Gordonia spumicola. Next base: position 935,078 of record NZ_BJOV01000003.1, on the reverse strand, counting down.
CGATGGACCGGCCCAACCTGACAGTCGTCACCGGTGCACAGGCCGCCAGCCTGGTATTCGACGGCACGAGATGCGTCGGCGTCGACTATCTCGTGGACGGTGTCGGGCACACGGTCCGCGCCGGTCGCGAGACTGTGTTGTCGGCGGGCGCCGTCGCCACGGCGCGTCTGCTGCTCGGGTCGGGCATCGGTCCGGTCGCCGATCTGGAGAAGCTGGGGATCGAGGTGGTCGCCGAGTCCGACGAGGTCGGAGCGAATCTGCAGGACCACATTCTGCTCGCCGGTGTCCGGGTGCGGACCGATGTCGCGCTTCCGCCGCCGAGCGGCAATTTCGCGGAGTCGACGCTGTTCACCACGCTCGACGGCGGGCCGGGTCGTCCGGACCTGCAGATCTGCAATGTGCAGGTCGACTATCACACGGCCGCGCAGGAGCCTGCGGGGCAGGCGTTCACCTTCGGCATCGGCCTGATGCGGCCGCAGGCTCGCGGCACGATCAGGCTGGCGTCCGCGGATCCCTTCGCGCCGCCGCTCATCGATCCCCGGTACCTGTCCGAGCGGGCGGACGTCGACGCGGCCGTCGCCGGAGTGGAACTCGCGGATCGCCTGTTCGCGACCGGAGCGTTCTCCGCATGGGGCGGCCGCTGCGACGCGAGCGATTGGCTGGCCCGCGACCGTGCGGGTCTCGAATCGTTGATCGCCGACGGGGTGAGCAGCTTCTTCCACCTGAGTGGAACGGCCCGGATGGGCTCGGACGACGCTGCGGTCGTCGGCCCGGACCTGAAGGTCCGCGGTGTCGACGGGGTCCGGGTCGCCGATGCATCGGTGTTCCCGGAAGTGGTGTCATGCAACACCCAGGCCGCGGCGATGGCGGTCGGCGAGAAGGTCGCCGCGCTGATTCTCGGCCGCTGCTGACCCCAGGGATCGGGAGGGGCCGTCCGGGTCACCGGGGACTCTGGTCAATCCGTGGTGTGACCTGTACCATCATTTACATACCAACTAGTCGGTACTCACGTGGTGAGTGCCGCGAAGTCATCGAAGGAGGAGTGGCGTGCACACAGGCGTGACACTCGTATTCCAGAACCTGGATCGCGCACTGCCGGACGCCGCCGCGTTCGCGGCCGAGAAGGAGCTCGCGCTGCGGGCCGAACCCGCCGGATTCGACTCCGTGTGGACCCCCGAGCATCACTTCACCTCGTACGGGATGACGCCCGACGTGCCACAGTTCCTGTCGTGGCTGGCCGGACGCACCGAGCGCATCAACCTCGGCACGATGGTCCAGGTGCTGCCGTGGCAGGACCCGGTGCGCACCGCCGAGAACTTCATCCTCCTCGATCATCTGTCGGAGGGTCGCTCGATCCTCGGCGTCGGCCGCGGACTCGGACGTGTCGAGTTCGACGGCTTCCGCCTGGACATGGGCCAGTCGCGCCGCCTCTTCACCGAGTACTCCGAGGCGATTCTGACCGGGCTCGAGAGCGGCGTCATCTCCCACGACGGCGAGCTCTACAAGCAACCCGCGATGGACCTGCGGCCGTCGCCCTATGCGACGTTCCGCGGCCGGACGTTCGCCTCTGCGGTCTCGCCCGCGTCGATGGACCTGATGGCGTCGATGGGCGTCGGTCTGATGGTCATCGCGCAGAAGCCGTGGCCCAAGGCCGAAGAGGAGATGCGCGCCTACCGGCAGCGGTACCTCGAACTGAACGGCGCAGAGGCGCCCAAGCCGATCATCTGCGTCTTCACCGGCGTCGGCGAGACCGAAGCCGAGGCCCGGCAGATGCGCGAGGTGTACCTGCGGCGCTACGCGGAGTCGACCGTCGAGCACTACGAGTTCGACAACATCGGGTTCGCCGAGATCGAAGGCTACGAGTACTACGCGGGCATGGCGCGCAACATCGCCAAGCACGGTCTGGACGGCTTCTGCGACTTCCTCGCCGACCTGCAGGTCTGGGGAACTCCCGACCAGGTCGTCGAGCGGGTGCTCGAATACACGGAGCGGCTCGACGCAGGCGGCGTCCTGCTGGCGCCGTCGTTCGGCGGCATGTCGCCGGAGGTCGCCGCGCGGAACTTCGACCTCATCGCGCGCGATGTGCTCCCTCGATTGCAGGCGCACGATGTCGGGGGAGACCTCGGCGTCCGGCACGGCGCCCCGATCGGCGCGCACGCCTGACCGGTACAGATCACCAGAAACCCACTTGAAGAACCAGCGCAGACGAAGGACACGACGTGACCACCACAGCATTCGAGATCGGCACCGCCGCCCGCAACATCATCGGCGGCGAGTTCGCCACCGGTACCGGCGACGAGACGATCGACGTCTACAACCCGACCACCGGAGCCCTCATCGACACACTCCGGGCGTCGTCGATCGCCGATGCCGACGCGGCCGTCGCCGCGGCGGAGGCCGCGTTCGACGACTGGAGCGGACTGTCGCTGCCGCGACGCGTCGCTCATCTGATCAAGGTCCGCGCGATCCTCGACGAGAACATCGAGCTCATCGCCGCGACCACCAACCGCGACCACGGCAAGACCCTCGAGGACGCGCGAGGAGAGGTGGTGCGCGCGATGGACTTCCTCGACACGGCGATCGCCGCGCCGATGATCTACCACGCCGATTCGATCTCCATCGCGCCCGGACTCGACGCCCGCCGCGTCCGCGAATCGCTCGGCGTCTGCCTCGCGGTGACGCCGTCGAACTTCCCGGTGATGAACACCGTGCAGTTCACGAGCTGGGCACTGGTCACCGGAAACACGCTGATCATCAAGGCGTCCGAGGCCGACCCGATCGCGTCGACGACCGTGCTCGGACTCATCCAGGACGCACTGCCCAAGGGTGTTCTCAACCTCGTCCACGGGCACGCCGACATCGTCAAACACATGATTGCGCATCCGTCCGTACAAGCGGTCTCGTGCATCACGTCGTCGCCGACCGCGAAGGCGATCTACGCCGCTGCCGCGCAAGCGGGCAAGCGCGTGCAGGCCAACGGCGGCGCCAAGAACCCGATCGTGATCGCCGAGGACGCCGACATCGACGTCGCGGTGAACGGCATCATCATGTCGGCGTACGGCATGGCCGGGCAACGGTGTCTCGCGGGCGACCGGCTCGTCGTCATCGGCGACGTCTACGACAAGCTCCTGCCCGCCCTGACCACCGCGATCGACGCGATCGTGACCGGTGACGGCGCCGTCGAGGGCGTCACGATGGGCCCGGTGATCAGTGCAGGCAGCCGCGATCGTCTTCTGCAGTTCCTCGCCGCGGCGCAGGACCAGGGCGCGACGTTCCATCGTGACGGGCGAGACGTGATCCCCGTCGGGCAGGACACCGCGGGCGGCTACTTCCTCGGACCGACCCTCATCGAGGGTCTCGAACCCGGAAGCGACCTGGAGGCGGCAGAGCTCTTCGGCCCGGTCCTCGTGATCCATCGGGTGCCCGACCTCGCCGCCGCGATCGCGCTCTCGAACAACACCGACTTCGGGAACGCGGCGTCCATCTTCACCCGAACGGGCGCCGTGGCGGCCGAGTACGAGCGGAGGGTCCGCGCGGGCAACGTCGGCGTCAACACCTTCCCCGGCCCGGCGGCGTTCATCACGATGGGCGGCTACGGCACGTCCTTCTACGGCGACTCCCATGTGTGCGGCGCCGCCCCGCTCGACTTCTTCACCGACCAGAAACTCGTCGTCACCCGCTGGTGACCCGCCGACAAGGACGATCCGCGAAAATGAACACACCACTCCCCGCCGCTGTCGTCGCCGGAGCCGTCCGGTCGCCGATGGGGCGCGCCCGCGCCGACGGAGCGTTGGCCGGGCTGCATCCGGTGGAGCTGCTCGCCCAGGTCCTCACGGGCCTGATCGAGCGGACCGGGATCGACCCGGGACTCGTCGACGACGTGATCGTCGGCTGCGTCTCGCAGTCGTCGGAGCAGTCGAACACGGTGGGTCGGATGGCGTGGCTGGCGGCCGGGCTGCCCGAGCACGTCCCGTCGGTGACTGTGGAACGCAAGTGCGGTTCCGGTCAGCAGGCGATCGCCTTCGCCGTGCAGGGAGTGATGTCCGGGCAGTACGACGTGGTGGTCGCCGCGGGCGTCGAGTCGATGTCGCGGGTGCCGATGGGATCGAACCGGCAAGGCGCGGACATCTTCGGGCCGTCCGTCGTCGACAGGTACGCCCCGGGCCTCGTCCCGCAGGGCGTGGCCGCCGAACTCATCGCCGACAAGTGGGGGCAGTCGCGGGCCGAGCTCGACGAGTTCGCCGCCCGCTCGCATCGGCTCGCCGACGAGACCGCCCGCACCGGCGGCTTCGACCGGGAGATCCTGCCGATCACCAGCGGTGACGGTACCGTCGTCGCGCGAGATGAGACGATCCGGCCGGGCACCGCACCCGCCAAGCTCGCGACACTCGCGACGGTGTTCCGCACCGACGAGTACGCAGAACGCTTCCCCGAGATCGACTGGAGGGTGACGGCAGGCAGTTCGTCGCAGCTCACCGACGGAGCGTCGGCCGTGCTGATCGCGAGCGCCGACGCCGCCCGCAGACTCGGACTGCCCGCACGTGCGACCGTGCGCGGCATGTCGGTCGTCGCCGACGATCCGCTGATGATGCTGACCGCGCCGATCCCGGCCACCCGCAAGGTGCTGGCTCGGACCGGACTGACGATCGACGACATCGATCACTACGAGGTGAACGAGGCGTTCGCGCCGGTCCCGCTGGCCTGGCGGGCCGACCTCGACGCCGACCCAGACAAGCTGAATCCGCGGGGCGGGGCGATCGCGCTCGGCCATCCGCTCGGCGCGACAGGGTGCCGACTCTTCACGACGATGCTGCACGCGTTGGAAGACACCGGCGGCACGTTCGGGCTGCAGACGGTCTGCGAAGCGGGCGGCCAGGCCAACGCCCTGATCCTCGAACGACTGTAGATCCTCGAACAACCCTGACCTCGAACGATTCGACGGCTGACCGGCCGCCGACCACAACCACTGAAGGAGAATCCCATGAGCGACACGATCCGCCTCGACGACGTGGAACGCGCGATCGCCGACATCGCGGCCGGGCGACCGGTGGTCGTGGTCGACGACGAGGACCGCGAGAACGAGGGTGACATCATCTTCGCCGCGGAGAAGGCGACGCCGGAGTTGATGGCCTTCACCATCCGCTACTCCAGCGGCGTCATCTGTGTCCCCATGCCGGGTGAACTGCTCGACCGTCTCGACATCGGTCTGATGACCCCGGAGAACCAGGACCCGATGCGTACCGCGTACACGGTGTCCGTCGATGCCGCTGTCGGCACCACGACGGGCATCTCGGCCGCCGACCGGGCGTGCACCGCGCGGATGCTGGCGAATCCGTCGGCGTCTCCGGGCGACTTCAACCGCCCCGGCCACGTGTTTCCGCTCCGTTACCGGGAGGGCGGCGTCCTCGTCCGCCGCGGCCACACCGAGGCAGGAGTCGACCTGGCGCGCGCCGCGGGCCTCACGCCGGTCGGTGTGCTCGTCGAGGTCGTCAACGACGACGGCACGATGAAGCGTGCGCCCCAGCTGCGCGAGTTCGCCGATGAACACGGGCTGTCGATGATCTCGATCGAGCAGTTGGTGCGGTACCGCAAGCGGACGGAGACTCTGGTCGAGCGACTGGCCGTGACCCGCATGCCGACGGCGGCGGGCGAGTTCACCGCATTCGCGTACCGGTCCGCACACGACGGCGTCGAGCACGTGGCGCTCGTCCGCGGCGACATCACCGGCGTCGAACCGGTGCTGACGCGTGTGCACTCGGAGTGCCTGACCGGAGACGTCTTCGGCTCACGTCGGTGCGACTGCGGCCCGCAGTTGGAGGAGTCGTTGCGGCGGATCGCTCGCGAGGGCCGCGGAGTGGTCGTCTATCTGCGCGGACACGAGGGTCGCGGCATCGGCCTCGGCGCCAAGCTCTCCGCGTACGGCCTGCAGGACAGCGGCCGCGACACCGTCGACGCGAACCTCGACCTCGGGCTGCCCGTCGTCAGCCGCGAGTACGGTGCCGCCGCGCACATCCTGCGGGACCTCGGTGTGGAGTCCGTGCTCCTGCTGACCAACAACCCGAGCAAGGTGGACGGTGTCGCCGCAGCGGGCCTGCCGGTGGCGAATCGGATTCCGCTGTACACCTACCCGAACGACGACAACATCACCTATCTCCGGACCAAACGCGACCGCATGGGCCATGAGCTTCCGCAGGTCGACGTCCTGGAAGAAGCCGTCCCCTCCTGGTTCGGCTGACCAGCACGCCCCACGACGAGAGCCCCGCCGGTTCGGCGGGGCTCTTCGTCTGTTCCTCGGGCGGCCGCCCCATCCGTTCCGCTATCGGGGCACTTCCCGTCCGTTTCTTGTGCGCTGCACATCCCGGGGTGAGGTGCGTACCCAGAGAACGTGCGGCGTCAGCTGGTGATCAGGGCCCACAATCCGTCCGGGCCGGCGCCGAGAGCGGCGTCGGCGACGACGCGATCCCACGACGAGACCGATCCGAACTCGCTTCGCCAGGCGAGGGCCGGGCGCGTGAACTCGTGGAGGCGGTGCTCGCGGGTGGTGCCGATCGCGCCGTGCACTTGATGTCCGGCTCGGACGGCGACAGAGGCCGCGTGCCCCACACACGAGCGGGCGACGGCGACCTTGAACGCGGTCGAGCCGCCCCACGATGAGGCGACGGCCTCGACGACGGCGCCTTCGGTGACGGTCCGAGCCAGGGCGGCTTCGGCGGCGATGTCGGAGACCGCATTCTGGACGGCCTGGAATCGGGACAGCGGACGGCCGAACTGCACGCGCGCAGTCGTGTGCTCCACCGACAGGCGCAGGATCGACTCCAGCGCACCGCTGACCTGGATGCCGCGGGCCAGGGCGCCGCGGAGGCGGAACAGGTCCGGAATCGCCGCGTCCACCGGGGTTCCGGCCAGCGTCGACGTGTCGACCACGATCCGGGCGCGCGGCTCGCCCGCCCGGTTGACGCCTGCCGTCACTCGGATGTTCGAACAGTCGACATCGCTCACCGTCCACCCATCGCCGGATCGGTGGACGACGACGATCTTGTCGGCCGAGTCGGCCCAGCCGACTCCGTGCGCCACGCCGTCGGCGTCGACGACGGCCGCGGTGCGCCGCGCGTCGTCGACGGGCAGGCCCGCGGTTTCGAGGAGCCATCCCGCGAGGAGGTCGTGCTCGACGTACGGCGTCGGCACCCCTGCCGCAGCGGCCGCTCGGAGGAGTTCGGCGGCCTCGGTCCATCCGGCCCCACTGCCGCCCGCGTCGTCCGACCCGGTGAGACGGGTCAGACCGAGTTCGGTGAGCGTCGCCCAGAGGTCGTCGTCCCAGGTGACGGTCCGCGGCGCTTCGGCGAGAGCGTCGCGGTGGGCGGTGAACACGTCGGCGAGCATGGCCTGGAGGTCCGAGTCGACCTCGGTGACGGCGGCCGGAGTGGTTGTCATCAGCGCATTCCCAGTCCCCGCGCGATCACACCGCGCAGAATCTCGTTGGTTCCGCCGCGGAGGGTGAACCCCGGGCGTTGGTCGGTGGCGACGGCGACGAGTTCGTCGAGGCTCCGGTCGCCGGTCTCGGATCCGACCATCAGGTCCACATGGTCGGCGACGTCGCCTTCGAGTGCGGTGCCGAGCACCTTCACGACGGCGGCGGGAACGTCGGCGGGCTCGTGACGGGCGAGTGCCCCGGCCACCGCGGTCGACATCTGGTGCAGTCCAGCGATGCGGGCCACGTCCCGGCCGAATGTGCTCGACGACGATTCGACGAGGTCGGGGGAGGCGGCGAGCTCGGTGAGCAGGGGCATCGTCGACAGGAATCGCTCGGGGCCGCTGCGCTCGAACGAGAGCTCCGATGTCACCTGGGTCCAGCCCTGGCCGATCTGCCCGAAGACCATCTCGTCGGGAACGAAGACGTCGTCGAGCACGACCTCGTTGAAGTGCCTGCCGCCGTTCATCGACTCGATCGGGTTCACCTGGACGCCGTCGGCGTGGAGGTCGACGATGAACTGGGAGAGCCCGGCGTGGCGGTGGGCGTCGTCGCGGGCCTCGGTGCGCGCCAGGCAGATGAAGTAGTGGGCGTGATGGGCCCCCGACGTCCAGACCTTCGCGCCGGTGATCCGCCAGCCGCCGTCCACGCGTACGCCTCGAGTGCGGACGCTTGCGAGGTCGCTGCCCGAGTCGGGTTCGCTCATGCCGATCCCGAAGAAGATCTCGCCCGCCGCGATGCCGGGCAGCAGGGATCGCTTCTGCATGTCGGTGCCGAACTTCAGCAGCGACGGTGCGATCTGCCGGTCGGCGATCCAATGTGCGGCGACGGGCGCGCCCGCGGCGAGGAGTTCTTCGGTGACGACGAATCGTTCGACGTGCCCGCGGTCATGCCCGCCGTAGTCGACGGGGATCGTCATGCCGAGCCACCCCCGCGCGGCGAGCCTGCGGCTGAAGTCCTCGTCCCATCCGGTGAGCCAGCAGTCGACGACGGGTTCGATGGCTCCCGACTCGAACTCGTCGGCCAGGAAGGCGCGGACCCGGGCGCGCAACTCGTCGTGCGCGTGCGGGTCCGAGGTGGTGGGCGGCACCAGTCTCGAGCTTCTCATCAGGGCTCCTTCTCCTGCATGTAGATACCAACCGGTATTGAAAGTCCGCCATTCTTGCGCACTTGCGGTGTCAGTGTGCCACAGTTACATACTACTTGGTACGTAAAAATGTGAGAGAGGAACTGAGATGCAACCCCTGTGGTTCGACGACGCCGAGGTCGGCATGTCGTTCGACACCGTCGGACGCACCGTGACCGAGGCCGACGTCGTCAACTTCGCCGGTGTGTCCGGCGACTTCCATGTCCTGCACACGGACGCGGAACTGATGGAGCGGAGCGACTTCGGGCAACGGATCGTCCATGGTGCGTTGATTCTGTCGATGGTCACCGGACTGCGTGGCCGTCTCGGGATATTCGACGAGACGCTGATCGCCTTCGCCGAGATCCGCACCTGGAAGTTCCGGCGGCCGGTGTTCATCGGCGACACCATCCGTGTGCGCAACACGGTCACCGAACTCATCGAGACGTCCACGCCCGACCGCGGCGTGATGGTGCAGCGCGTGGAGGTGCTCACGCAGCGCGGCGAGGTGGTGCAAGACGGCGAGATGGTCGCCCTGATGAGAAGGAGGGCCGACGCATGAGAGTGCGATGCGCGGACCCGGGACTGGCGACGGCGCTCGCCGCAGTGGTTCCGGATGAGGGGGCGGGCCTGGTGTTCGTCGCCGACGGACCGCTCGCGACGTGGGACGACACGGAGGCCGAGCTCGCGGAGGTCTTCCGGCTCACGCAGCCGGAGGTCGTGGAGAACGGCCCGATCCTGTACGTCGTGACCACCAGTGCACTGCTCGGGCGAGCCGCGCCGCTCGACTCCGCGGTGGCCGACGGTCTGCTCGCCGGGGCGCGGGCGCTCGCGTTCGAGCGAGCGCGGTTCGACGGCTACGCATCGGTGATCGCCGTGGGCGACGGCGTCGACGACGCGCGGGTCGCCGAGGCTGCGAAGAATCTGTTGACCACTCGGGCGTCGAACGGTCAGCCGTTCATGCTCGGCTCGGAGCACTTGGGAGCGGCACTGCCATGACACTCGCCATCGTCACGGGCGCGGCCCGTGGAATCGGATTCGAGATCGCCGATCGGCTCGCGCGGGCGGGTCATCGGTCGGTCCTGGTGGACCTCGATCCGGCCGTCGCGGAGGCGGCCGAACGCCTCGGCGGGATCGGGGTGGCCGCCGACATAGCGTCGGATCGGGGGCGGGCGAGCGTACTCGCGGCCCTCGACGACGCGGGGGAGCCGCCCGCCGTGCTCGTCAACAACGCGGGCGTCACGCGCGACTCGCTCATCGCGAAGATGACCGAGGACGGCTTCCGGTTCGTCACCCGGGTGAACCTGGGCGCGCAGTACGAGCTGATCTCGGCGCTCGCCGAGCGGATCGTCGACGGCGGCGCGATCGTCAACATCAGTTCCCGGGCGCAACTGGGCAACGTCGGCCAGTTCAACTACGCGGTGTCCAAGGGCGGCGTCGTCGGGCTCACGCGTGCGATGGCGTTGTCGTTGGCGCCGAGGCTGCGGGTGAACGCCGTCGCGCCGGGCTTCATCGCCACGGCGATGACAGACGCCATGCCCGAGCAGGTGCGGCAGCGGATCATCGACAAGGTTCCGCTCGGGCGCGCGGGTGACCCCGGAGACATCGCGGCGACCGTCGCGTGGCTCGCGGACGGCGCGGCATCGGCATACGTCACCGGTCAGGTCGTCTACTGCTGCGGCGGCCGATCCTTCGGTTGACCTCTTGCATATTGAATATATTCGGCTACGTTGGGGTGTATTGCGGATGCTGCGCGCTGGGTCACTCAACCTGGTTCGCGTGAGCCTTGACACATGCTCCAGCATCGAGTTAGATACCAACTAGTCGGTTTGTAAGTCCGCTCGGACAACCTCGAAACATCTGGAGTGAGAAATGAAACTGGACATCCTGCATGCCCTGACCAACCGGGAGGGTAAGGACTGGCACGACGTCCTCGACGTCACGCGGCGTCACGTGGTGCTCGCCGACGAACTCGGTTACGACCGAGTCTGGTTCGGCGAGCATCACTTCGACACCGACGGTACGGATGCCCTCCCGAATCCGCTCATGCTCGCGACCGATCTCGCGGCCCGCACGAAGAACATCCGATTCGGCATGGCGGCGGTCTCGCTGACACTGTGGCATCCGGTCCGCGTCGCCGAGGACATCGCCCTCGTCGACCACTTCAGCGGCGGACGTCTCGACGTGGCCTTCGGACGCGGCATCCTGCCGATCGAGGTGCTCAACCTCAACCCGGCCGCCAGCCGCTGGGACGGCAGCGACAACAGCTACGAGATCTTCGACGAGAACTACGAGATCGTCACGCGACTGTGGACCGAAGATCAGTTCTCTCACGAAGGCAAGCGCTACACGCTCCCCGTCCCCGGCGCCCGCTTCATCGCTGCGCCCGGTGCGAAGCCGCCGGTGGGCTGGGTGAACGAGGAGGGCAAGCTCGTGGCCTTCGGGATCACACCGAAGCCGTACCAGCAGCCCACCCCGCCGCTGTTCGCGGTCACCGAGTCCGTCGAGGGCTTCACTCGCGCCGCGCACCGAGGGACCACGCCGATCACCTGGTATCCGACCGGCGACGTCCTGCACAACCTGCTGAAGCTCTATCAGGACGAGCGGGAGAAGGCGGACGGCGTGCGCCCGACCTACGGCGACGGCGTCTCGGTCCTCCGTCTCGCCTTCGTCGCGGAGACCGATGAGGAGGCCCGCCGGGTGTGCGAGAAGGGAGTCACCGACTTCTTCACCTTCCTCTGCCGCGTCCGCGGCATCGGCGTCTTCCTCGACGCCCACGAGGATCCCGCCGACTTCGACCCCGAGACCATCGAGGACCCGTGGCAGTTCCTCATGGACCGCGACCACCTGTTCATCGGATCCGTCGAGTCGGTCAAGGAGCGCATGGTGCGCATGACCACGTCGCACGGCATCCAGAACTGGCTGTTGCAGATGGGCACCCCCGGCATCGATCACGACGCCGTCGACGGCTCGATGGAGCTCTTCGCCGAGCACATCGCTCCCGTTCTGCGTGCACTCGGCGACGACTGACATCCATCCCCACTCGAAGTAAGGACGAATTGACGATGACTCAGTACATCAACCCCGGTGACGGCCTGTACCCGACGTTCGGCATGAACCCCGGCGTCGCCACCCGCGACTTCGTGTTCGCCGGCGGCATGGCCCTCGACCTGACCACCCTCACCCGCAAGGCGGAGGCGGACACCATCGCCGACGAGACGCGGATCGCGCTCGAGGAGATCGAGGCGATCCTCGCCGAGGCGGGCTGCACCTTGAAGGACGTCGTCAAGAGCACCTGCTACCTGACCGACGACTCGTACCGCCAGGAGTTCTGGACCGCGTACAAGGAGAAGTTCGGTGAGGGTCCGTACCCCGCTCGCACCACCGTCGCCGTCGGCATCGCCGGCGACTGCCGCGTGGAGATCGACGTCATCGCGCGTCGACCGGCCGCCTGATCCGATGACCGCACCCGATCGCCCGTTCGCCGACTGGCACACCCATGTCTTCGAGCTGTGCCACTGCGGTCCGGTCTGGACCGACCGCGGTACCGAACTCGTCGGCAGGCCGGCCTTCGGCGAAGCCGACCTCGCCGAGCATGCTCGCGCGATGGAGGCCGCCGACGTCGACAAGTTCCTCGTGCTGGGACTGCAGATCGACGCCATGGGGATGGACGTGCCGAACGACTACGTCGGCGGCTACCTCCACGAGAACAGGGAACGGGCGATCGGTGTCGGGAGCGTCGACCCGACGCGGCCCGGCGCGGCCGACGAACTGCGTCGCGCGGTCGCCGAATGGGGACTGCACGGCGTCAAACTGTCACCGCCCTACCAGGGATTCCACCCGCACTCCGACGAGGCGTACGAGGTGTACCGCGCCGCCGCCGACCTGGGGATATTCCTGATGTTCCACCAGGCGAGCGTCTTCGCCCCCCGACGGCTGCCTCGAGCACGCCTACCCGAGCATGATCGACAAGGTGGCGCGCGAGTTCCGCGACACCAAGATCCTGCTCGCCCACTTCGGCAAGCCGTGGATGAACGAGACGGTCGAAGTGATGATGAAGAACCGCAACGTCTTCGCCGACATCTCGACCCTCACCGTCAAACCGTGGCAGCTCTACAACGGGCTCCGTCTCGCCGTCGAAGGCCACGTGACCGACAGGCTCGTGTTCGGCTCCGACTTCCCGTCGTTCGAACCGCGGCAGGCGGCGACCGACTTCCTCGGCATCGCCGATCTCGCGATGCCGCTCCCGATCGAGCGGGCCGTGCTCGAGGACATCCTCTACAACCGGCCGTTCGACCTCATCCTCCCCGACTGACTCCCTGGAGAGATCCATGACCACCATCGACGACCCCGCTGCCCTCGCCGCTGTCGGCGCGCGGAGCAGCCTGCGCAGGCGCGTGTTCATCGCCAGCGCGGTGGGCAGCGTCATCGAGTACTACGACTTCCTCATCTATGCGACGGCCGCGAGCCTCGTGTTTCCGAAGGTGTTCTTCCCGAACACCGACGGCGCGCTCGGGGTGATCGCCTCCTTCGGCACACTCGCGGTCGGCTACCTCGCCAGACCGCTCGGCGGCGTCCTCTTCGGCCACCTCGGCGACCGACTCGGTCGCAAGTCGATGCTGCTGTGGACACTCGGCCTGATGGGCGCGTCGACGCTGCTCATCGGTCTGCTGCCGAGCCACGCGCAGATAGGGCTCCTCGCTCCGGTCCTGCTCGTGGCGCTGCGGCTCCTGCAGGGCGTCGCGGTCGGCGGCGAGTGGGGCGGCGCCGCGCTGATGGCCGTCGAGCACGCCGACACGAAGCGGCGGGGCCTGCTCGGCAGCGCCACCCAGATCGGCATGTCGGCGGGACTGCTGCTGTCGTTCGCCGCCTTCGCCGCGCTCGGTGCGCTGGATCAGGACGACTTTCTGGCCTGGGGCTGGCGTCTGCCGTTCATCGCGACCGTCGTCATGGTGGCCCTCGGCGTGTACATCCGGATCGGCATCGAGGAGAGCCCGGTCGCCGAGGACGCGAAGCTCGCCGCGAACGCCGACCGTCGGATCCCGCTGGTCGCGGTGCTGCGCGACCGTCCGCGCCAGGTTCTGCTCGGCACCTTCCTCTACGTCGGCCCGTTCATGGCGTACACGGTGGCGACGACGATGCTCGTCGCCTATGCGAGCAAGGAGTACGGCATCGAGCGGCAGTCGCTGCTCAACGGAATGATGATCGGCACAGCGGGCATGCTGATCACGATTCCGGCGTTCGCGATGCTGTCCGACCGGATCGGGCGCAGGCCCGTCTACATCACCTCGGCGCTCCTCACCGCGGCGTGGGTGTTCGTACTGTTCCCGCTGGTCACCTCGGGCAGCTTCGCGCTGATCGTGCTCGCCTACTTCGTCAGCATGACGCTGCTGAACGCGTCGGCCAACAGTCCCGTTCCCGCGCTCCTTGCGGAGTTGTTCCCCACGTCTACCCGCTACACGGGAGTGTCGGTCTGCTATCAGATCGGCGGCATGATCGGCGGCGGTCTCGGCCCGCTGATCGCGACCACGTTCATCGTGCCCGGAGGCCCCGGCGTCGGTGCGGTGTCCGCGATGATCGCCGCGCTGTGCGTGATCTCCGCACTCTGTGCCCACCTCCTCGGCGACACCAGGCGCGTGGACCTCCGCGACGCCTGACCCGCCGACCATCCCTTCACACATCAGGAGAGTCTCATGATCGAGTACTACAACCCGGAATCCGTCGGCGACTTCACCGCCGCGGGGCTCTCGTCGGGCACCGGAACCGACGAACTCGTCTTCGCTCCCGGCCTCGCGATCGACGACACGACCATGAAACGACGTGCGTCGGCCGTGACGATCGCCGACGAGGTGGCCGCGTGCTTCGACAACATCGACGCGATCCTCGCCGAGGCGGGCCTGAGCCGCTCGGACATCGTCAAGACGACGTGCTTCCTCCAGGAGGAGGAGTACCGGATGGAGTTCGTCGGAGCCTACAAGTCGATGTTCGGCGACGGGCCGTACCCCGCGCGCAACACCTTCGTCCTCGGGATCGCATCCGACTGCCGCGTGCAGATCGAGACCATCGCCGTCCGCCCGGCGTCCCGGTGACCGCCTACACCACGCTCCGCCTGGAGCGACACGACGACGGAGTGCGGGTCCTGACGCTCGACGATCCGGACAAACGCAATGCGATCGGGCCGGAGATGCGCGACGAGCTGATCGCGCTGGCCGACGAGGTGCGCGGCGACCCCGAAGCCAGAGCGCTCGTCGTGACGGGTGCGGGCACGGCGTTCTGCGCCGGTGCCGACCTCAATGCGATCTTCCATGAGGGCCAGGGGCCTGCCGAGACGCGCGAGAGCGAACTCTCGTACTACCGGAGCTTCCTCTGGGTTCGGGACCTGCCGTTCCCGACGATCGCAGCCGTCGACGGTCACGCGATCGGTGCGGGAGCCAATCTCGCGCTGGTGTGCGACATCGTGGTCGCGGGTCCCGGAGCCAAGTTCGGGATCACGTTCTCCCGCATCGGACTCCATCCGGGCGGCGGGTGCACGCATTTCCTCACCCAGCGCATCGGCGCGGGGCGGGCGATGCGGTTGGTCCTGCGCGGCGACACCGTCGTCGGGCAGGACGCGCACGCTCACGGTCTGGCAGACGTCTACGCCGAGGATCCGCTCGCGGAGGCTCTCGACACCGCGCACCTCGTGGCCCGGCTCCACCCGGGCCTCGCCGCAGACGTCAAGCGCACGGTCCGTCTCTCGGACGAGAGCGGTTTCGACGCGGTCCTCGGCTACGAGTCGTGGGCTCAGGCGTCGAGTTCTTTCCACGACGGCGTTCGCGACTCGATTCGAGCCGCTGGACGTTCCACATCGCGCCCCCGGGTCGCCGACTCGGTTTCATCAGGAGCAGGGAAATGATCGATCAGGACGTTTTCAAGGACATCATGGCCGCGGCGCCCGGACCGACGACGATCGTCACGTCGACCGGGACCGACGGCAGACATCAGGGGTTGACCATGACTGCGGTCTGCTCGGCATCGCTGGAGCCGCCACTGCTGCTGGTCTGCCTCGATCACGGATCCAACACGTTGCGTGCGGTCCGCGAATCGGGGTCGTTCACCGTCAACTACGTCGCGCGCGGCAATGAGGACGTCGCCATGCGGTTCGCCAAGAAGGCCGACGACAAGTTCGACGGGCTGAAGGTGGCGGTCGCGGAGGACGGGATCGGCGGCCCGGTTCTCGTCGACACCGCGGCGGCGCACGCGATGTGTCGTGTGGAGCAGCTGATCGAGGCCGGTGACCACACGGTTGTGGTCGGTGCGGTGGTCGACGGCGGGGCGAGCGATCAGACGCACGTACTGGCCTACGCGCGGAGGAAGTTCTTCACTCATGATCTGATCGCCTGACCGGTCTGCTAACGTACCGGTTGGTATGTCCGGGTGGGAGAGGTGGTTCTGATGGAGGCTCGTGAAGGGGTTCGCACCAAGCGGACGCGCGATCCGGAGGGTGCTCGAGCCCAACTGCTCGCGAGTGGGGTTCGACTGTTCGAACGTCGCGGGTACGCGGCCACGTCGGTGCAGGCGATCGTCGAAGACGCCGGGCTCACGAAGGGCGCCTTCTATCACCATTTCGGCAGCAAGGAGGACCTGCTCAAGCGGGTCCACGACGAGTTCATCAACTATCAGGTCGGCCGTGCGAGGGCGGTCGTCAACGTTCCCGACGCGACGCCCGTCGAGAAGCTGCGAGGGCTGATCGTCGAGGCGTTGCTGGAGCCGATGTCGATGTACAAGTCCGAGATCACGGTCTTCATGCAGGAGCGGCGGTTTCTCGAAGGCGAGCTCTTCACGGAGATCCAGCGCAAGCGCGACGAGTTCGAGGGCTTCTTCGTCGATGTGATCGAGCAGGGCATGGAGCTGGGTGTGTTCCGTCGGGAGGGCAGCCCTCGGCTCGTGGCGTTCGGCGTGATCGGCATGGGTGCGTGGACGCACGTCTGGCTCGACCTCGACGGTCCGATGACGCCGCGGCAGATCGGTGAGATCTATGCGAACACGATTCTCGGCGGACTGGTGGTCGACTGAGTGCTTGTCGTCATAAGATGCGAGCATGAGTGAACTTACGGAGCGGGACGCGGTCGCGGACTTCCATCGTCGCGCGGCGTCGCAGGAGCCCAGCGACCCGGCGGAGCTCGACGCGATCTGGGCGGCGTTGCCGACGGTCGCGATCGACGAGATCCTCGGCGACTACCGCGGCGGCGAGCTCCCGTCGGGGCATGCGCTCGACGGCAGCCTGGCGACGGTCGGTTGGCACGGGAAGTGGCTGCGCGGACGGTACGACGTCGCACCGATGGTGTGCCGGAACGCGGACGGTGAACTGTACTCGAATCTGGAGATCGGCAAGGGTGCCGCCAGCCTCTGGAACGTGGAGTTCCGCGGTGAGGTGACGGCGACGATGGTGTACGACGGTCAGCCGGTCTTCGACCACTTCAAGCGGGTCGACGAGAACACGCTGATGGGGATCATGAACGGCAGCACCTCACTGGTGCGCGACCGGCACTTCTACTTCTTCCTCGTCCGCGAGTGACGCGTCGCGGCGTTCGATGCCGCGGACGGTCGCCGAGCAGCCTGCGACGGCGAGGGCGATGAGCGCGAAGCCCAGGCCGAAGGTGCCCCAGTCGAAGGGGCCTGCGTCGGCCTGGCCGTCCTGCTTGCGCGCCGAGCCGGCGAGGAACGGGACGATCACCAGCACCGCGAACGCCGCGACCGACTCGGCGATCACGATGCGCGGGAAGTGGTGCAGGGCGAGCCGGGTGAAGGTCCGGTCGTCGCCTGCCGCTCGCGCGCGCCGGATCCGCGGGATCAGGACGAGCGCGTTGTAGGCTCCTGCTCCCACCATGAGGGCGACCAGGATCAGCTTGATCAGCAGGAATCGGCCGTACGACGTGGTGACGAACTGGCCGAACGAGCCGAGGTGCACCCAGGTGAGCCAGATGCCCGACACGGCGATCGCGATGACCGCGCCCATCGCCCAGATGCTGAACCGCGACCACATCTGCTCCCATGCGCCTGCCTCATCGGTGGCCGCGTCGGCATCGAGACGACGACGTGCAGCGATGACACCCGCGGCGGCGAGGACGACAAGGCCGCCCACCCAGATGTCGGTGGCCAGGATGTGCGTCAGCTTGAGTTCGCGGTCGGCGACGGTGTCCAGGTCGGCCGTCGTGAGCGTGAGGGTGAGGCTCGGCATCGCCGCGGCGAGGATCGCCGTCCAGAACCCGGCGACGGCGACGCGCTGTCCGCGACGGATGTTCCAGACGATCGCGGCGAGCACGATGAACGTCACGAACTGGAGGGTGCCCATGACGCCTGCCGCGATCCACGTGCCCTCGGCCTTCGGCAGTGAGAGGTAGTCGCCCGCGTGGGTGAACGTCGCGGCCTGCAGCCAGGAGGCGTCGACGTCCGACTTGGCGACCCGCGCGACGTACTGGAAGTATCCACCGAGTGCTGTGAGGACGGCGACTGGGCGGGCGAGCGCGAGGAGTGCCGCCTCGGTCCGACCGTCGCGAGCTCGTCCGGGCAGCAGGTAGGCGAGGGTCATGGACAAGCCGGTCGCGAACGACAATGCAGCGAAGTAGCCGATCGTGGTCATGATCTGCCAGGCGGGTTTGGCCGAGGGCGCCGATCCAGCGGCAAGCAAGGTTAGGCTATCCATAAGAATACGAACCTTAAGGGTTCCTTAGGAAAATGCGCAAGGGTCAGAGCCGGCGGGGCTGGTGAGAGGCGGTGCGCCACAATGGCGCCATGACTTCGAGCATCGGCCGCGCACGGCAGAACGAGATCTACCGGGCAGGCATCCACGGGCGCAGTCCCTCCATCCCCACGGATTTCGCGACCCTCGAGGAGCGTGCGCGGGCGGCCATGTCGGCCCGCGGGTGGGCGTACATCGCGGGCGGCGCGGGCGAAGGCCGGACCATGGCGGCCAACCGCGACGCACTCGACCGGTGGGCGATCGTCCCCCGCGTCCTGCGGGACACGAGCGAGCGGTCGCTGCAGATCGAGTTGTTCGGTCAGACGCTGCCCGCGCCGATCTTGTTCTCGCCGGTCGGGGCCGGAGCCCTCGCCCACGACCGGGCCGACGTGCACATCGGGCACGCGGCCGCCGAGCTCGGACTCCCGTACATCTTCTCGAATCAGGGCTGCGCGCCGATGGAGGACGTCGCCGCCGAGATGGAGTCGGTCCGTCAGGGCGCGCCGCGCTGGTTCCAGCTGTACTGGTCCACCGACGACCGCCTGGTCCGCAGCCTCGTCTCACGCGCCGAGAAGATGGGTGCGGCGGCCATCGTGGTCACCCTGGACACCACGATGCTGGGCTGGCGCCCGCAGGATCTCAACCTCGGATCGCTGCCGTTCGCGCGTGCCGAGGGCATCGACCAGTACACGTCCGACCCGACGTTCTGGGAGATCGTCTCCGAACGTCTCAAGGGCGCGGTCGCCGCCAAGCCGGAGGTGAGCATCGGGGCGATCAAGACCCTGTTGTCCATCGCCCGCAACGTCCCCGGCGATCTGAGGAAGAACCTCACCGCCCCCGAGCCGAGGGCCGCGGTCGAGACGTTCCTCGACATCTACTCGCGACCGTCGCTCGACTGGGACGACATCCTCACCCTGCGCGAGATGACCGACCTTCCGATCGTCCTCAAGGGCGTCCTGCATCCCGACGACGCGCGCAAGGCCGTCGAGCTCGGGATCGACGGGATCGTCGTCTCCAATCACGGCGGGCGTCAGGTGGACGGATCGATCTCGTCCACCGACGCGCTCGTCGACATCGTCGACGCCGTGAAGGGGCAACTCAAGATCCTCGTCGACTCAGGCTTCTACACCGGCTCCGACGTGTTCAAGGCCCTCGCGCTCGGCGCCGACGCGGTCTGCATCGGCCGCCCGCACATGTACGGCCTCGCGTTGAACGGCGCCGACGGCGCGCGGGATGCCGTGGCGAACATCCTCGCCGAACTGGACCTCACCCTCGGCCTGTCCGGGCACACTGACGTGAACGCACTCGACCGCTCCGCGTTGAAGAGGCTGTAGAACCGTCGTCACACCCACGTGCTGTCGCCGCATGCTGATTGAGCCGTTGTCGGCCCCATCGCCGGTGGGGAGGTGTCTCGCTCGCGGCGACACCTCGACCTCGGCGTGTCTGAGCACACCGACGTGCGGGGCTGGACAGGAGTGTGCTGAAGCGTCTGTGACGTCGTTGCGGAGGCTCGATCAAGCAAGTGTCGGGGTGGCGGGTTCGATGCGATGGCGGCGGGCGAGAAGCAGGATCGCGAGTACGGGATACGCGAGGATCGGAACGAATGTCCCGAGGTAGGCCGTGCTCCCGAGCGTCCCGCTCAGCAACGCGAAGTCGAACAATCCGTGAAGTACAGAGTTCACCGCGTTCGACCCCGATACCCGTCGCGTCAAGTAGAAGAAGTACCCGGCGAGGCCGACGATGATCGCTTGCGGCACGGCGGAAGCTCCGTGACCGACGATGTTGCTCAAATGGACGACGCCGAATATCAGGCTCGACCAGAGCGCGACGCGACCTTCGGTCATCCCGTGCTTGCGAAGCACGGTGACACCGATCCCGCGGAACATCCCTTCTTCTCCCCAACCGACGAACTGCGTCGCGATCAGCAAGGCGAGCGTGTAACCCCATCCCTTGTCGCCCAAGGCGGAGTAGTCGATTCCGAGGACGATAGCCCCTCCGAGAATCGCGGGCACGGCCCACACCCAACGGCTGACCGGACGGTCGTCGGTGAGCACCTGTCGATTCCAGCCGAGCGCGGCGACGACGCCGTAGGTGAAGACGAGTGCCAGTCCGATCGGGATCAGCAGTGTGAAGACGACGCCGCGCGTGGAGTCCATTGAGTCTTCACCTGCGGCTTTGCCGATGAGCAGGCCGCCTGCTTGAAGGATTAGCAAGTACACGACGACGACCGCGGCGAAGGCGAGATAGCTGAGATTCCGGCCGCTCGTGAGGCCTGGAGCACGTGTCATTGCGACATCATATGCACCAGTCGCACGACGGCGATGAACAATACGATCGTCGTCGCCACATGCTGATAGGTGGCGTGCACGTCGCCAGATTTCGACTCGTCACTCGCTCGCGCTCGCGACGGCTCAATCACCGGTGGGGAGGTGTCTCGTACGTGTTCGCGACGGCTCAATCACCGGTGTGGGGCAGATCCAGTTTGCGCGACACGTGCAGTGGAGTGAGACGTCGATCAGGCCACTCCCATCAGCCTGAGCAGGGCGGTGGTCGCCGCGGCGCCGATGATGACGACGACCAGTGGGGCCTTGAACCACGCCGCGGCCACTCCGACGGCGACGCCGATCGGGCGGGCCGGACCGGTGAGCTCGTCGCCGGTGAAGAGCGCTCCGGTGAGCGCGACGGCGATGAGCAACACGATCGTCGCGCGTTCGATGGCCGCTTCGACCTGCGGTGACACCGTGACACGCGTGCGCAAGAGAAGGCCGGCGAGTCGGATGCCGTAGGTTCCCGCGGCGAGTAGCGCGAGCGCCCCGGCGAACTGCCATCCGGTCATGCGTCCACCTCCTCGGGGATCGGCTCGGCGGCGGGACGACGCCGGGTGGCGAGCCGGCCGATCGGGATGCCCAGCAGGGCGAGCATCACCGGCAGTCCGGCGGTGACGAATCCGGCCGTGGCAAGGGCGATCGTTCCGCCGAACACGGCCGCCCAGCGCGTGTCGGGATCGCGCAGGGCGGGCAAGGCGAGCGCGGCCATCAGGGCGGGGAACGCGGCGTCCAACCCCAGGGTCTCGGGACTGGCGATCACCTGGCCGACGAGTGCACCGGTGAGGCCGCCGAGCGGCCATGCCACGACGACGGCGAGTCCGCAGACGAGGAAGGCCCGACGCGCGGCGACGGGATCACGATGGGGTGCGGAGTAGACGGCCGTCTCGTCATTCACGATGTGGGCCGCGGCGTAGATGGTCTTGTCGGTGCGCACGAACCGCCCGATGGACAGTGCGTACGAGAAGTTCCGGGCGTTGACCAGCAGCCCGGCGAGGGCGCCGACGATCGGGACGCCGCCGGCCGCGACGACGGAGACGAGGACGAACTCGGACGATCCGGCGAGGACGACGCACGACATCAGGAGGATCTGCCACCAGGCGAGACCGATGCCGTGGGCGGCCGCGCCGTACGACACGCCGACGACCCACATGGACGCGCCGATGACGAGGATCTCCCGTGGGACGAATGTTCGCCATGATGAACGCATGACCATTATGATGGACCGATGGATGATGTTCGTCAAGATGGACGATCGGCCGATATTTCGAACGCCAACCCGCAGAAGCTGGTCGCCGCGGCGCTGAAGCGCGAACGGACCAGGGCGGGGCTGTCGATCACCGAACTGGCCCGGCGGGCGGGAATCGGCAAGTCGACGCTGTCGCAGTTGGAGTCGGGCGACGGCAATCCGAGCGTCGAGACCCTGTGGTCGATCAGCGTGGCGCTCGGCATCCAGTTCTCCGCGCTCGTCGACGCGCCGCGGCCGAACGTCGAGGTGATCCGGCTCGGCGAAGGTCCGACGATCACCGCTGGTGAAGCCGACTTCTACACGGCGACGCTGTTGTCGGCGGCGCGCCACGGAACGCGGCGCGACGTCTATCTGATCCGCGCCGACCGGGGGAGGCCTCGGGTGTCGCAGCCGCATGCGCGCGGCGTCGTCGAGCACGTCGTGGTGTGCGTCGGGCGGGCGAAGGCCGGGCCGACCGAGTCGGCGGTCGTCCTGAATCCCGGCGACTATGTGAACTATCCGGGCGACGTCGAGCACATCTTCGACGCCCTCGACGACGGCACGATCGCCGTCCTGCTCAGCGAGTCGTAGTCGAGCGAAGTACGCGCGGCGATTGAGCCCACCGCGCGTGGAACGGTGGCCGGGAGCGGTCGGCGGTCGCAGGATCGGGGCCATGACCCGCCAGATCCGTCTCAACGCCTTCGACATGAACTGCGTCGCCCACCAGTCGCCCGGGCTGTGGCGCCATCCCGACGATCGGTCGTGGGACTACAACACGCTCGACTACTGGGTGGACCTGGCGAAGCTCCTGGAACGCGGACGCTTCGACGGATTGTTCATCGCCGATGTGCTCGGCACGTACGACGTGTACGCCGGTACCGACGAGGCCGCGATCCGGCAAGGTGCACAGATCCCCGTGAACGACCCGTTGTTGCTGGTCTCGGCGATGGCGCACGCCACCGAGAACCTCGGATTCGGCGTCACCACCGGCACCGGATTCGAGCATCCGTACCCGTTCGCGCGCAGGCTGTCGACGCTCGACCATCTCACCCGCGGCCGCATCGGATGGAACGTCGTCACCGGCTACCTGCCGGCCGCCGTCCGCAACATGGGCGACGCGGGCCTCCTCGATCACGACGCACGGTACGACCATGCCGACGAGTATCTGACGGTCCTGTACAAGCTGTGGGAGGGATCGTGGCAGGACGACGCCGTCCGACGCGATCGGGCCGCCGGTGTGTTCGCCGACCCGGAGAAGGTCCACCACATCGGGCATCGCGGTGAGCACTTCACGGTGCCGGGCATCCACCTGAGCGAACCGTCCGCCCAGCGCACGCCGGTCGTCTACCAGGCGGGAGCCTCGACGCGCGGAAGTCGTTTCGCGGCAGAGAACGCCGAGGCGATCTTCGTCGCCGCCCCGACCAAGACGATCCTGCGCGACGTGGTCGCCCGCACGCGGGACGCACTGGTCGCAGCGGGTAGAGACCCGTACGACGCCCGGATATACACGCTCGCCACGGTGATCACCGACAGCACGCCGGAGGCGGCCCGGGCGAAGGCCGCCGACTACCGGAGGTACGCGTCGGACGAAGGATCACTCGTCTTCATGTCGGGCTGGATGGGCATCGACTTGTCCCGGTACAGCCTCGACGACCCGATCGGCGCCGTCGAGTCGAACGCGATCCAGTCGGCGGTGGCCGCGTTCTCGCAGGCGGACGAGGACGGTGAGGCGTGGCGGGTGCGCGACGTCGCCGCGTGGGGAGGGATCGGCGGGATGGGACCCGTCCTCATCGGGTCGGGTGACGAGATCGCGGAGACCTTGATCGACTGGGTCGACGACACCGACGTCGACGGATTCAACGTCGCGTACGCGGTGACTCCGGGGTCGTTCCGTGACGTCGTCGATCATGTGATTCCGGCGCTCGACGCACGTGGCGCCTACCAGTCCGAATATCGGCCGGGGTCGCTGAGGAACAAGCTGTTCGGGCGAGGTGATCGTCTCCCGGACAACCATCGGGGCGCGACGTTCCGCGTCGGGGGATCGGCGTCGACGATCGACGACTCGACCCGCGCCGTCCACGTGGGGGCGTGACGGTCAGACGAGCGGGCGGCCGGTGCGGATCCGCCAGCGGACGTCCATGAGCAGCAGCCCGAACGGGAACTGGCGGAGCGGTCGCGGCATGACCTTGACCGCGGCGCGCAGGACCGCGTTGTGAGCGTCGAAGATACGCTTCTGGGTGCGTGTCTGGGTGACGCCGAGCTTGTCGCGGAACTCGGGCGGAAGGTAGCCGACGGTGAGCAGCTCGGACCACGGGCCCAGGATCATCGAGACCGGTTTCGCCGCGAACTGGAACCTGACCAGCGACTTCAGGTAGCTGCGGATCACGTCGTCGAGTTCCATGCTCGCGACGGTCTCGTTCCAGTACGCCTCGAAGTCGGCGCGGGTCGCGGGCCACATCTCGGCGGGCATCTGGAGGGTGGTGCCCATGATCGCGCCCTGGCGGTACGCCTCTTCGGTGATGGCGGACGGGTCGCCGTACAGGCGGACCATGTCCTCCCATCCGCGGTAGAGGCAGGCGGCGACCCACAGCTGGAGCTTCGGGTCGAAGGCGTTGTACTTCACCGGGCTCGACGACGTCGAGCGGACGTGGGCGTGCGACTTGTTGACGGCCTGCCGGTACTTGCGGCGCAGTTCGGCGTCGCCCATCGCGGCGACGGCCAGGTAGGTGAGCGTGGTCCGGGTCCGCTTGATCGGGTGCTTGTACAGGTTGCCGGTGTCGACCTTGCTCTCGTAGACCCCGTAGCCGACGGCGGGCAGAGTGAGCTGCATGATCACGTTCGCGGGTCCGGCCAGGAGTGCGGGCCCGAGGAGAGTCAGGTCGTCGATCTGTTGTTCGTCGAGCTCGACGCGGGTGGCCCGCGGCATCGAGTCGGCTTCGAAGGACTCGATCGGCTGTGCAGTCATGACAACTCCAAGTGATAACGATTGTTTCCTGTTATCGATTCAACGCGTGACGTCGTCCGCTGTCAAGGAATGGAATGTCAGTATGGACTCCGTGACGAAGCCGGGTGAGACAGCGAACGAACTCCGTTCGTACGGGGGCGAAGCGGGCGACGCCAGGGTGGCCCGTCGCCGCGCGGCGCTCGTCGACGCGAGCCTGGGCATGCTGACCGAACCGGAGAGCGGCGCCGTGACCGTCCGGGGGATATGCGCCCGCGCGGGTCTCACGCCGCGCTACTTCTATGAGAGCTTCGACAACATCGACGCACTCGCGAGCGCCACCTACGACGGCGTGATCGCGGAGATCGCCGAGCGGGCGGCGGCTGCGTTCGCGTCCGGTCAGGATCCGCACGACAAGGTCCAGGCGGCCGTCGAGGCGATCGTCGACGTGATCGACTCCGACCGACGCAAAGGCAGACTCATCTTCTCCGACACGCTGCACAGTCCCGTTCTCGCAGGTAGGAGGGCGGCGTCGCTGGAACTGTTCGCTGCCCTCACCTCCGAGTCGGCGGCCCAGGTGGGGCGCATCGCACGTGTCGATGAGACGATGGCCGCAGCGCACTTCCAGGTGGGCGGCCTCGGCCGCGTCCTCGCCTCGTGGACCGAGGGTCGCTTGGACCTCGATCGCGACCGACTCGTCGCGGTGTGTGTGCGCATGATGCTGCCGACCTCGGCGGAGCGGAGCTGACTCGATGACCCGACAGACGACCGGATCGTGGCGCGACTACGGCGCCGTCCACCTTCCGGCGCCGTTGAGCGCAGCGCTCGAAGCGTTCATGGAGCACGGCTACCACGGCACATCGGTGCGCGACATAGCTTCCCGCGCAGGGCTTTCCGTGCCGGGCCTCTATCACCACTACCCGTCGAAGCAGTCGCTTCTGCAGGGGCTGCTCGAGCTGACGATGACCGACCTTCTGCGTCGTTCGGCGCAGGCGATCGAGGAGGCGGGCGACGATCCGCTGACTCGGTTCGACGCCGTCGTCGAATCGCTGTTGCGCTTCCACATGTTCCGACGTGAGCAGGCGTTCGTCGGGTCGACCGAGCTTCGGAGCCTCGACGACGAGTACCGCCCGACGTACATCGGGCACCGCACGCGCCAGCAGCGGATGGTCGACGAGATCGTCATCGACGGTGTGGCCGCGGGCGTGTTCGACACGTCGGACGCGAAGGGCGCCGCGCGGGCGGTGGCGACGATGTGCGTCGGCGTCTCGACGTGGTACCGGGTGGACGGGGAGATGTCGGCGAACGAGCTGATCGCCCGGAATCTCGAGTATGCGCGCGCGATCGTCGGCTATCACGAGCGCTGACCCTCACCTTCTTGACGTGACGTGGGTCTCGTGGGACAGTGTTCCCGAACGGACCGAGCGAGCGCTCGGTCAGAAATGGGGAGAGCATGTCGATCGACCTGTCGTACCGGCCCGAAGTGGTCGAACTGATCGCCCGGACCGAACTGTTCATCGCCGAGCACGTGCTGCCGGTCGAGAACGAGTTCCACGGAGACGTGGCCGCGGCAGGGGGCGACGATCTGCGGCGAGATCTCAACGCGAAAGCCAAGGCTGCGGGTGTCTTCGCGCCCCACGCACCCGTCGAGTTCGGCGGTCTCGGACTGACGATGTCCGAGCGTGCACCCGTCTTCGAGGCCGCAGGCGCGTCGACGTTCGGCCCCGTCGCACTGCACATCGGCGCCCCCGACGAGGGCAACGTCCACATGCTCGCGCACGTCGCCGATGAACGTCAGCGCCACGAGTACCTGGCGCCGCTCGCCGCGGGCGACGTGCGCAGTGCCTTCGCGATGACCGAGCCGTCGCCGGGCGCGGGCGCTGACCCGAACGCCCTCAACACCACGGCGACGAAGGTCGACGGCGGTTGGAAGATCAACGGCCGCAAGCGTTTCATCACCGGCGCCGACGGGGCGGGCTTCTTCATCATCATGGCCCGCACGTCCGGACAGCCGGGCGACCGCGGTGGTGCGACGATGTTCCTCGCGCCCGCGGAGACCGAGGGCATCAGCGTGGACCGCCACATCCACACCACCGACAAGTCGATGATCGGCGGGCACTGCGAGATGACGTTCGCCGACGTCTTCGTGTCGGACGAGGACGTGCTCGGCGCCGTCGACGAGGGATACCGCTACGCGCAGGTCCGGCTCGGTCCGGCCCGGATGACGCATGTGATGCGCTGGATGGGGTCGGCGGTACGGGCGCACAAGGTGGCGCTCGGCTACGTCGAACAGCGGCAGGGCTTCGGCGGTCGGCTCGGCGATCTCGGCATGATCCAGCAGCTCGTCGCCGACAACGAGATCGACCTCGCCGCGGCCCGTGCCCTCCTGGTCCGCGCATGCTGGGAACTCGACCAGGGCTCGCACGCCTCGGACGCCACCTCGATCGCGAAGACCTTCGGAGCCGAGGCGTTCTCGCGCGTCGCCGACCGCAGCATCCAGATGTGCGGCGGCCTCGGCGTCTCCGAGGATCTGCCCTTGGTGCGCATCGCGAACGAGCTGCGTCCGTTCCGCATCTACGACGGGCCGTCCGAGGTCCACCGCTGGGCCATCGCCAAACGCGCCGTCGGCCGTGTCCGCAAGGAGCGTCAGGAGTGACCGACCATCCGGGCCTGCGGGACGTCGACCTGCGGCGACTCCTCTCCGCCAACGAGGTCGACGTCGTCGGCGACCTGCGGATCGACCTGATCAGCGGAGGCCGCTCCAACTTGACGTTCGACGTGCGCGACGACGTGAGCCACTGGGTCGTCAGACGTCCGCCGATGGGCGGGCTCACCCCGTCGGCGCACGACATGGAACGCGAGTGGGCCGTGACGTCCGCCCTCGCCCAGACCTGTGTTCCCGTCGCCCCGACGATCGCGATCGACAGGTCCGGCGAGGTGATCGGCGCGCCGTGCACGGTCGTCGAGTTCGTCGACGGTGATGTGATCCGCTCGTCGGACGATCTCGCCGACCTGACCGACGAGCAGGTCGAGGCCGCGACGGACGCGCTGATCGCGGTGCTCGCCGACCTGCACGCCGTGGACTACGCGGCGGTGGGTCTTGGCGACTTCGGCCGTCCGGAGGGCTTCGCGGCACGCCAGGTCAAACTGTGGGCGCGGCAGTGGGGGATCGTCAAGACCCGCGAACTGGGCGACGTCGACCGGCTGGTCGCGGCCCTGTCCGAACGGGTCCCGACGTCGGGACGCAGCACGATCGTGCACGGCGACTTCCGCATCGACAACACGATCCTGGCGCCCGGCGACCCCGGGCGCGTGGCCGCCGTCGTCGACTGGGAGCTGTCGGCGCTCGGCGACCCGATCACCGACGTCGCTCTCATGTGCGTGTACCGAGAGCCGGTGTTCTCGTCGGTCCTCGGGTTCGACGCCGCGTGGACGAGCGACCGCATCCCCGACCCCGATTCGCTCGCCGACCGCTACTCGCGGGCCACCGGAGCCGACTTGGGCGACTGGGACTTCTATCTCGGGTTGGCGAACCTGAAACTCGGCGTCATCGCCGAAGGCATCACCCACCGAGCACTGCAGGGCGGGTCGTCCGGTGCGGCGGGCGCGGAGAAGGCCGTGGAGGCGACCGCATCATTCATCGCACGAGGTCTGGAGGCCGTGAAATGAGCACACGCAAGGTAGCCCTGGTGACCGGTGGCTCACGCGGGATCGGCGCGGCCGTCGCCGACCGGTTCGCGCGCGAGGGCTGGGACCTGACGATCAGCGCCCGCGGACAGGAAGCCCTCGACGCGCGGGCCGAACTGTTGCGCGAGCACGGGGGCCGGGTGCTGTCGGTGGCGGCCGATTCCACCGACGAGGGCGCCGTCGCCGCGCTGATCGCGCGGCACGTCGAGGAGTACGGTCGGACCGACGCGCTCGTCGTCAACGCGGGCATGGGCCTCAAGGGCGGGTTCGCCGACTTCCCCGCGCGACGATTCGACCGTCTGTACCAGGTCAACGTTCGTGCACCGTTCCAGCTGATGCAGGGCCTGCTGCCGAGCCTGCGGACCGCCGTCGACGTGGCCGGCGCCGCGAAGATCGTCGCGATCTCGTCGATCACCGGCGTGTATCCCGAGCCGGAGATGGCGGCCTACGGCGCCACCAAGGCGGCGCTGATCTCGATGTGCGAGACGTTCAACCTCGAGGAGTCGGTGAACGGCGTCGCGGCGACGTCGATCGCCCCCGGGTACGTCGACACCGACATGTCGGAGTGGACGAAGGGCGAGGGCGCGATCCCCGGCGACGAGATGATCTCCGCCGACGACGTCGCGACCGTCGCGTTCGCCGTCACCCAATTGTCCCGCTGGGCTGTCCTCCCGCAGGCGGTGCTCACTCGCCCCGGCCCCAACCTGCACCGGGCGTAGCGGGCCCCGCTCGCCGAGCGTGGTCGAGCCCGGTTCGTCGAGCGCGGCGCCGTCCTGAGCGAGCTTGCGAGTCGAAGGCTTGCACTGAGCGAGCTTGCGAGTCGAAGGGTCGAGACGATGATCGAGCCGCGCCTCTACCGGAACGTCGCGATCCGATCGGCGGCGAGGTGGCCGTGCTCGTTCACGGACACGACGGTGAGACCGCTGCGTCCGACGAGCACTTTGGTGATCGACGCGTTGACGAACGTCCTGGACACGGCGGGCCAGTCCGCGGGCGGGATTCCCCACAGCTGCGCGATGAGCAGCCCGATGGTGCCCGCGGACGACGTGACCAGGACGTTGCGTCCGGAGCCCGCGAGGGCGGCCGCGCGCTGGGCCGCGGCTCGCGTCCTGGCGAGGAATTCGACGAACGTCTCCTCGCCGGACTCGGTTCCGGCGATCCATCCGTTCAGACCGGCGTCGAGTACGCGCTGATACGCGGCACGGTCGGCGTAGAGGTCGGCTGCGGTCGTCATCAGCGATGCGGGCAGCGCGTACTCGTCCCAGTCGGCGTCCACCTCGTGGGCGGGACGTTCGTCGAATGCCTCGAGGACGGCGAAGAGCGTGGCGCGTTGGCGGGGGAGGTCGCCGGAGATCGCGGCGTCGAAGGTCGGAACGAGACGTGCGAGCAACTCGCCCGTCCGCCTGGCCTGCGCGAATCCGAGTTCGGTCAGTCCGGGCGCCGCCGGGTCGGCCTCGCCGACCCCGTAGGCGTGCGCGGGCGCCTGGCCGTGTCTCACGAGGTAGACGGCGCCCATGTCAGAAAGCCTCGGCGGATGTGGATGCGAGCGTGGCGGTGGTCACCTTTCCACCGTAGACGGCGCACCTCACTTGCCTCACGGCGCGGCGGCTTGCTAGCTTCGGGGCATGACTCGCCAGCTGCACGCAATCCCGGAGGTCACGTACGTGACCACCGCTCTGGGATGCCGCCTGCCGCTGGCACGGGTCCTCTGTTGTCGCCGAATGCGCTGAACCAGCCCATTCCCCGCCCGCGATCTGCGGGCATTCGTGAACGTTGCGCACGGTAGATCCGTGTCGCGCGTCCGGCACTAGGACCCGATCTCATGACCTCCACCCTTGCTCGTCCCATCCCCGCCACGACCGTCGACGTCGCTCCGGTTCGACTCCGCGCGGTGCCGTCGCCCTCCGCACCGCATGTCGCGACCGCCGGCCTGCAGCTGTCTACGAAGGCCGCCGCACTCGTCCTCCGTACCGCTCGAGTGTCGGGTCCGGTGTTCCGCGACGACACCGCCGCCGCGACCGGCCTCTCGATCTCGACGGTCAACCGCCAGGTCAGCGCCCTGCTGAAGGCGGGTCTGATCCGTGAGCGCGCCGATCTCACGCCGCCCGGTGCGGTCGGACGTCCGCGCGTGCCGTTCGAGATCAACACGACCGGCTTTCTCACGGTCGGCATCCACATCGGATACAAGACGACGTCGATCACCACGCACGACCTCATGCACCGTGTGGTCGGGGCCATCGCGATCCCCACCCCGCAGGCCGCGACCGCCGAGGAGGTCGTCGCGGCGGTCGGGCAGTCGGCCCGTCGTTTCGCCGACCGGTGGGTCGGCAAGCGTCTGCTGTGGGCGGGCGTCGCCATCGGTGGACGCGTCGCCGACGGCGGTGTGGTCGACCATCCGCGCCTGGGCTGGTCGAAGGTGCCGGTCGGTCGGGTGATCGCGGAGACGATCGGCCTCCCGGTGTCGGTCGCATCGCACGTCGAGGCGATGGCCGCCGCGGAGCTGGTCGTGAACACACCGTCCGACCAGGGCCAGAACTTCCTCTACTTCTACGCGCGTGAGATGGTCGGCATCGCGTTCAGCGTCGACGGCACGGTTCACACGCCCGCCGCCGGTCCGCCGACGATCGGTCACTTCCCGACCGGGGCCACCACGCTGCTCGACCCCGACAACACGGGTCGACTCGAGGACACCGTCGGCGACTCGGGCGTCCTGTACGCCGCGGAGAAGGCCGGCCTGTCGGTCACGTCGATCGACGAGCTGCGTGCCGCGGCCCGGACCGGCGACACCGTCGCCCATGACATCCTCAGCGAGCGCGCCGAGGTCCTCGGGCGCACGGTCGCGTTGATCTCGGACATCTTCAACCCCGATCACGTGATCCTCGGCGGTCAGGCGTTCACCGACTACCCCGAGGCGCTGCCCGCGGTCAGCAAGGCCCTCCGCGCGACGTCGGTCGTCACCCAGCGGGACGTCCGCGTGGCACGCTCGGCGATCACCGTTCAGCAGAAGGCCGCGGGAGCCGTCGCCCTCGATGCCATCTACGCCGACCCGCTCGACGCTCTCTCGCACACCGACTGACCCGCCGCGGTCAGCTCGGCAGCTTCAACGACGACGCAACGTCTGCGTAGAACGTGTTGACCAGGTGGGTGATCGTCGCGGCGAATGCCGTCGACGACCCTGCCCGCTTGGTGCCGACGGTCTGTTCGACGGTGACCGTGAACTCGCGGATCGTACGTCCGTCCGCGGGAACCAGGAGTGTGGGCTGCTCGCGGGCGTCGCCGATCAGTACTGCGGTCGTTTCACGGCATCCGGCGTGATGAACAGTGATCCGAGTCTTCGGGGCGACGTCGGACAGCTGGCGGAGAAGCCAGTTGACGTGGGTCAGCGGCCGACCCGATCGAGACGCCGGAACCGTCACAGAGCAGCTTGCCTTGTCCCGGGTCAGATCCGCTTCGACGATGAGCGCGCCGACCACGCCTGCCGTTCGGAGAGTCCCGAACAGTTTGCCGGAGTCGGCGAGCTGTCGAGCCCGACTCACAGTGTCCTTGTGCTCTGCCGGCGGTATCGCTTGGACGCGTTGGCCGAGCATCGCGGTCAACTGGAGTGCGCAATGCCGGATGAGACGGTCGAAGTGTTCGCAGACATCGAGTGGCGCCGAGTCGCGTGCGCTGATAGTGCGCGTCTTGACCCCGTCACGGACATGGACCCACGACTTGCCCATGTCATCGAACACACCGAGTCCGCTCGCCGGATGCGTGGCGTAGACGAGGTACTCGTGGAGCAGTCGGCTCCGTTCCCGATCATCGACGCCGGTGTGGTGCAACGTGGTCGACGCGATCGTGATGATCTCTTCCCAGGCGATGTGGTGGAGCGCGACGGACTTGACCGAACGTGCGTCGGGTTGGACGCCCCACCCTCCGGCGGTCGGACTCAACTGTGGGCTGATGGTGATCACGGCGTCGTACTTGCGATCCTTGGCGACGGCCAGATAGGTGCCGACTTGCTCGGCGTCGAGCCGTCGTGTGCCGATCTTGACCTCGACCAGGGCCGTCCATGTCGTCGAACCGCGCGTGACGCGTATCAGCCCGTCGGGTCGTGCTTCGGATCCGTTGAACGGGAAGGCAGGCTCGACGAACGTCTCGATTCTGCCTCCGGGCGCGCCGATCGCCGCCATCACGGCCCGGCCGAACTCTCGGACGATCTCCAATGTGGACAGGAATATCGACGTCGCCCGAACCTCCTGCTCGCTCGAGGACTTCGGGCCGATCACCGGAAACAGCCGGGACGGATGGAAGGGCGTCGGTGCGGGCACGGGGAGATACGGGGTGGCTCGCTCCAGCCAGTCGGCGGGAAGTCGAGGCGCGCGCCGCTGACGCTTGATCTGCACATTCGGTTCAGGAGTCGGCTCCACAACGGCATCGTCAGGAGCTGGGACAGCATCGGGTGTGGGCTCGGGTGCGGAGTTGTCGACGTCGATCCCGTACTCGGCGGCCAACGGTCCGAGCCCATCCGCGTAGCCCTGACCGACCGCCCTGAGCTTCCACTGAGTGTCCCGACGGTACACCTCGCCGAGGATCAGGGCCCGCTCGGTGGCGAGGCCGTCGACGGGAAACGTCGCGATCGTGTGGTCGCCCGACTCTGCCACAAGCGTGGTGCTCGTGGCGTCGCCGAACGTCGCGTCGGTGTCGGGATCGATGCTTGCGCACAGCACGATGCGGTCGACATCCGACGGCACGACTGCGAGGTCGATGATGACGCAGTCTCGGCTCGTCGTGACATCGTCGTCTGATCGAGGGAGGAGCTGGACTGAGTTGTCGACACTGTTCGGCTGGTTGTAGAACACCAGGTCGTCGTTCGATCGGACCCGGCCGTCGACGCCGAGGAGCAGTGCGCTGGTGTCTGTGGTGATGCCTCCGTCCGATGCGACTTCGATCGCGATCTGAATCCGGGGAGACAGGTCGGAGTCGCCGGTTGTGAGGGGCGTGTTCGCGCCTTTGGTCAACAATGTCGCCACCATTCGAATCAACCTACCGGTCGGCCGGACATCGGTGATGCGACTTCCGTGTCGTCCGTACGGACCAACCTGGACCCGGGGCTCACGGACACTGCGCTGTGATCTGGAACGGGACTCGGGGCGTGTGAGCGGTCCGAGCGCGCTACGCTTCGCCCATGTCGGAGGAGGACGGCGCACAGCAGGCGCGCGAGGCGATGGGCCTGTTCGCGAAATCGCAGGAGCAGGCGCTCAAGGTGGCGGGGGAGACGATCAACCGCATCCGCGGGGTGGCCGGCGCGGCGGCCGATCCCGAGGAGTTGCTTCGGCAGGTCGCAGAGCTGAGCGGCGCGGTGACAGGTC
Source organism: Gordonia spumicola (assembly GCF_009932475.1). GTDB lineage: Bacteria > Actinomycetota > Actinomycetes > Mycobacteriales > Mycobacteriaceae > Gordonia > Gordonia spumicola. The sequence continues at coordinate 901,232 of NZ_BJOV01000003.1, read as the reverse complement.
TGGCGGGCAGCGCGACAGGCGTGGCCGGCGCCATCGCGCAGCCGTTGCAGGACTTCATCGTCCAGCAGCGGAAGCTGGCCGAGACGATTGCGAAGTTCGCCGAAGTGCAGGCCGAGCTGTCCGGCGTCGTCGCCGAGTTCGCACAACGACAGGCGTCGACGGTCGCCGCGCTGGAGAAGGTGACCACACCGGTCCTCGGCCTCATGGGTGCGCAGCGGGCAGGCGGCGAGACGGGCTCCTGAGTATCGGAGCGCAGAGCTGCTCTATCGGACGTTGAGTGGGTTCGCCCAGATTTCAGTCGGAGCGTCGACATGAAAGCATCCTTTGAGTCGATGACTACATTCGTCGGCTACCATTGATTAGCGAATGAACACGCAAATCATGGGAGCTTGCTGTCGCATGGTAGATCGGCTAAAGAAGTTTCTTAAGTTCTTGGGGATGTTGGCTCCGATTGCGGCAGCACTGGCGGCGGCCTTCAGTGCATGGGCGGCGTTGAACTCGCTGGAGGTCGCGAGCAACGTGATGGAGAGTGACAGGGCTTCGCTGACTGTTGTCGAACTACCTCGGGAGTCCTTCGACAAGAATGCGCTGGGGGATATCGAGTTCGCCAACTATCTGGTTCGGAATGTCGGAAAGCGGCCGGCGACGATACTTGCCCTTCAAATGCGCCGCGGCGACATATCTCGGATTGCCATATTGGGGACGCCCGAGAGTCTGGGTATGAAGTCGAGTTCTGCGACCGAAGGGGACTCAGTATCCGTTCCTGGAAAGGTACACGTTGAGCCGGGTGGTGCGGAGTGGCTCATGGTTCGGTCGGATTGGTTGGCACGAGCCCACGTGCAATGGGGAATGTGCGGAGTCGCTGAAGATCGAACCGAGTATTCATTGATCGGCGGTGCCGAGGACCTCTACTTCGAGATTCCTGATCGAGTGAGGGAGCAGGCGGAAACACTGTGCCGGACTTGGTCGATGTGGGCAGATGTGAACGATTCCGAGTCCCCCTCCGTCCCGCCGCCGACAGGGGGCGGCTAGTTTCGGAACACGACAGTAGTGTCGACTCTTCGACTGTCGGAGCGCGTCGGCACCTGGGTCGAGCGCACCCGAGTGCCACAGTGACTGTTCACAACCAACCGCTTGGAATCACAGGGGTCGCGGCCCGCTCCGGGCTGCACTCGCTCCGGTGACTTGGTGCCGACGGTCCGCCCCTCGTACTGATCGAGTTGGCCGAGAGCCCGCGCCTTATCTACGTACCCTCAGTTCCGAAGAGCAGCTCTTCTCGGCACGACGCTTCGGAGCAGGCGCGATCGCCGGTGAGACCGTCAGTCGGCGGTGCGTCGACGGAAGGCGCGCAGGGCGAACGGCGCGAACACCGCGGTGAGAGCCACGGACCACAGGATCGTCGCCAGGATCGGATGCTGAAGTGGGAGGGCCGCCGAGTCGGGTGCGTGGGGGCCGTTGCCCCACAGCTGACGCATCGCCTGGACCAGCGACGACACCGGATTCCATTCGGCGATGGTCCGCAACCATGTCGCCATCGGGTCCGTCGGCACGAACGCGTTCGACAGGAACGTCAGCGGGAACAGCAGGGTGAACATGAAGCCGTTCACCGCCTCGACCGACTTGAGCCACGATCCGATGAGGATGCCGAACCAGATCATCCCGAAACCGAACACCAACACCAGGGCGAACGCGAGGACCGCCTCGGGGAACGAGTTGTGAATCCGCCAGCCGATCACCAGGCCGGTCAACGCCATCACGACGATGCCGATCGACGAGTGCATGAGCGAGGCGATGGCACGACCGACCAGATACGACGTCCGATTGATCGGCAGGGACCGGAAGCGGTCGACGATGCCCTTGTCGACGTCGGCGGTGATCCCGTTCGCGACGATGAACGCGGTGAACACGATGGTCTGACCCATGATGCCCGGGAGGAGGTACTCGCGGTAGCTGCCGCCACCGGGGATCGGCATCGCCGGGCCGAACACGAAGGCGAACAGCACGACGAACATGATCGGCTGCACCGTGACGTCGGACAGCATCTCCGGCATCCGCTTGGTGTGGATCATGCTGCGCTGCACCATGATCGCCGTCTGACGCCACACGCTCGGCGGATTGATCGCGAGGCGGGGGTCGATCGCGGGGGCGCTCATGCGCTCGCTCCTTCTTCGGAAACGGAATCGGAATCGGTGGTCGTGACGGTGCGGTCGGCCTTGTGGCCGGTGAGGGAGAGGAAGACGTCGTCCAGGCTGGGGCGCGACAGCCCGAGGTCGTCGATCGCGATTCCCGACTCGTCGAGGAGCGCCGCGACGCGCGTCAGGTCGGCGAGACCGCCTGCCGGAACGGTGAGCGTGCGGGCGTGTTCGTCGATGAACACGTCGTCGACGACGGTGCGCAGGACCGTGCGGGCCGCCTGCAGGTCGGCCGGGTGGGTGACGGTGGTGATCAGGCTCGCGGCGCCCGCCTGCGTCTTGAGTTCCAGCGGAGTCCCCTCGGCGATGATGCGGCCCGCGTCGATGACGACGATCCGGTCGGCGAGCTGATCGGCCTCCTCCAGATACTGGGTGGTCAGCACCAGGGTGGTCCCCGCCGCGACGAGGCCGCGTAGCACGTCCCACAGTTCGTTGCGGCTGTGCGGATCGAGTCCGGTCGTCGGTTCGTCGAGGAACAGGACGGGCGGCGCGGCGATCAGACTCACGGCGAGGTCGATGCGACGACGCATGCCCCCGGAGTACTCGCGGACAGTCTTGTCGCCCGCGTCGGTGAGCGAGAACTGGTGGAGCAACTGCTCGGTGCGTTCCTTCAACGCCTTCCGGCCGATGCCGTAGAGGCCGCCGATCATCCGCATGTTCTCGCGGCCGGTCAGCAGCTCGTCGACGGTCGCGGCCTGCCCGGTGAGTCCCATGCTGCGTCGGACGGCGTCCGGGTCGTCGTGCACGTCGAATCCGTTGATCCGGGCCGTGCCCGACGTCGGTGCGCTCAGCGTCGTCATCATGCGGACCGTGGTCGTCTTGCCCGCGCCGTTCGGTCCCAGCATGCCGAGCACGGTTCCGGCGGGCACGGAGAAGCTGACGCCGTCGACCGCCGTGAAATCGCCGAAGCGCTTCACCAGATCGACGGCTTCAACAGCGGCGGAGGTGTCGTGTCGACTCGTCATACGACAACGCTACGACAGGGGTACGACAATGAGCGAGGCGAATTACGCGGTCAGCGCCGCTCGTCCCAGTGCCGGTTCCGGACGACGGACCAAGCGTGCAGGCGGCGGTACCCGCGCACCGACAGCGTCGGGATGGAGCTGACGTAGAAGCGTTCGTCGCCCTTGAGGTCCTCGGACAGGTTCTCGTCGACAAGCGTGGTGCCGGAACGGGCCGACCCGGCCAGGCGTGCGGCGATGTTGACCGGCTCGCCGAACACGTCGCCGAGTCGAGTGAGCGCGTGACCTCGGGCGATCCCGATCCGCAGGGCTGGGATCTCGCCGTCGGACGCCACCACGTGCAGGGCGACGGCGGTCTCGGCGGCGGCGCGGGCGTCGGGCGAGGTGAACATCACGGCGTCGCCGATCGTCTTGACGACCTGTCCGCCGTTCTCCACGACGATCGTGTGCGCCGAGGATTCGAACCTCTCGAGCAGATTCTCGAGGTCGGCCATCCCCAACTGGCGAGACATCGACGTGTAGCCGACGATGTCGGCGAATCCCACGATGGTGTCGACCTCGTGATCGGCCGCCTCGGGCGCGCGCATGTACGACTCCAGGTGACGCCGCCAGACGAGCGTCTGCAGGTGGGCGAGCGCGTCGATCATCTGGTCGGTGGTGGCGGCGACGCCGTCGTTCGCGGAGAGCAGCCGGATCTGCTCGGCCTGCCATTCGGCGAGACGGGCCGTCGCCTGGCCGATCGAGCGGGCCGCCGCGAGCTGTGCCGACGTGTCCATCGCGTTGTCGCCCTGCACATAGATGGCGAGGGCGGCGAGGTCCTCTCGGGTGAACCGGTGGCCCGACGCCCCGGTGTCCTGTGCGAAGCCGAAGGCGTTCCAGAACCGGAGCGCGTAGTCGTGATCGAGGTGGAGCGCGTCGACGAGTTCCTCACGACTGAAGCTGACCGGATCGTCAGACACCGAGGAGTCCCTTCATCAGGTACGCCATTCGGGCCGCGAACTCGGGACGCGCGGTGCTGCGCGGCAGTCGTTCGGCGTCGTTCACGATCGCCAGGGCGGCGTGCACGACGAGTCCCGTCGATTCGACGCTGCGCTCCGGGGCGTACTCGGTCAGCAGCTGGATCCACCGTGCCACATAGCGCCGCTGACTGGCGACCAATTCGCCGGCATGCGGATCGCCGGACAGCACGTTTCCACTGGTCAGTGCCACGATGAGGTCGGGCGATGAGGTGATCACATGCACATAGGTGTCGACGAGCGACCTCAACCGCACCTCGGGGCTCGGACTGGCCGCGTACGCCACCATCGCCCACGCGTCGAGTTGAGTGGCGCTGCGCTGGCCGATCGCCATCAGGATGGCGTTCTTGGACGGGAAGTGCTTGTAGACGCTCGGCCCCGTGATGCCGACCGCCGCGCCGATCTCGTCGACGCCCGTCCCGGCGAAACCGTTGCGCGAGATGAGCTCCGCCGCGGCGTCGAGGATCTCGTCGCGCCGCGTGCTCGGCGTGTCGATGCCGACAGGCTGGGCGAGGGGTTCCGCGTCGCTCGGGGTGAGCTGCAGGATCCGTCGAAGCAGCGCGAGGAGTTCGGCCTCGACGTTCAACGGAACCGTGCGGACGGCGCGACCGACGACGCTGCCGACCACGCTCAGCACGGCGCCCGCGAGATACATGGTCTCGCGTTCGGTCAGGTCGGGGCGCGTGGAGCCGATGGCCGACGCCCACTGTCGCAGCACGTCGCGGGTGCGCCGGACGACGTCCCGGTTCTGCTCCACCGAGAGGTGTTGGCCCGACCATCTCCACAACGACGTCGACTGCGGATTCGAGATGCTCAACCGCACGGCGGCCAGGGCGAGCGCCTCCGCGGGGTCGTCGGCGCGATCGAGATGCGCCGACGCGGTCGCGGTCTCCATGTCGTCGACGGACGCCCGGACGGCGTCGTACAGGAGGGCCTGTTTGTCCTCGAAGTGCCGGTACACGGTCGGCGCGCTGACGCCCGCCTGCCGGGCGATGTCGGCGACGCTGACGTGTGGGTATCCGCGATCGGCGAAGAGCAGGGTCGCGGCGTCGATCAGCTGGCGCCTGCGGTCGTTGGACCGGGCGCGGCGCACACCTGAAGTTGACGTCATGGTGAACCGACCATAGCCGAAGTCTGGATGAATTTGTAGGCATCTGACCTCCCGCTATAGCCAAAACCGTTATTGGGGGTTAGCCTCATGGTCGTAACCATCTGAGGTTCGTGTGAAAGGAACACCTGTGTCCGACGAAGCATTCATCTACGAGGCGGTCCGCACGCCCCGTGGCAAGCAGCGCGGAGGCTCGCTGCACAGCGTCAAGCCGATCGATCTCGTCTCGGGTCTGATCGACGGACTTCTCGCCCGTCACGGCGATCTCGATCCCAAGGACATCAACGACGTCGTTCTCGGCGTCGTGTCGCCGGTCGGCGAGCAGGGCGCCGTGATCGCACGTACCGCAGCGCTCACGTCGGGTCTCGGCGAGACAGTGCCCGGCACCCAGATCAACCGCTTCTGCGCCTCCGGCCTGGAGGCCGTGAACCTGGCTGCGGCCAAGGTCCGCTCGGGCTTCGACGACCTCGTCCTCGCGGGCGGCGTCGAGTCGATGTCGCGCGTGCCGATGGGCAGCGACGGCGGCGCGCTCTTCATGGACCCCGCCACCGCGTACGACAACTACATCGCACCGCAGGGCATCGGCGCCGACCTCATCGCGACCATCGAGGGCTTCTCGCGCGACGACGTCGACGCGTACGCAGCCGAGTCGCAGCGTCGCGCCGCACAGGCGTGGGACGAGGGTCGCTTCTCGAAGTCGATCATCCCCGTCAAGGACATCAACGGCGTCACGCTCCTCGACAACGATGAGCACCGTCGTCCCGGCACCACCGTCGAGAGCCTCGGCAAGCTCAAGCCCGCGTTCGCGGGCCTCGCTGCCATGGCGGGCTTCGACGACGTCGTGATGCAGAAGTACCCGAACGTCGAGCAGGTCAATCACGTCCACACCGGCGGCAACAGCTCCGGCATCGTCGACGGCTCCGGCCTGGTCCTCATCGGCTCCGAGGAGGCGGGCAAACGCAACGGCCTGACTCCGCGCGGCCGCATCGTCTCGTACGGCGAGATCGGTTCCGAGCCGTCGATCATGCTCACCGGCCCGACCCCGTCGACCGAGCTCGCCCTCAAGCGCGCGGGCCTGACCGTCGACGACATCGACGTGTTCGAGCTGAACGAGGCCTTCGCCTCGGTCGTCATGAAGTGGATGAAGGACCTCAAGGTTCCCCACGAGAAGGTCAACATCAACGGCGGCGCCATCGCCCTCGGTCACCCGCTCGGCGCCACCGGCGCGATGATCCTCGGCTCGACCCTGGACGAGCTGGACCGCATCGGCGGCCGCTACGGCCTGGTCACCCTCTGCATCGGCGGCGGCATGGGCGTCGCAACCGTCATCGAGCGCCTCTGACGGCCACGGAACAAAAGGAAAAGACTTTCATGACTGACAACATGATTTCGTGGGAGAAGGACGCCGACGGCGTCGTCGTCCTGACGATGGACGACCCCAACCAGGGCGCCAACACGATGAACCAGCTGTACATCGACTCGATGTCGGCCACCGTCGATCGCCTCGAAGCTGAGAAGGACGACATCACCGGTGTCATCCTGACCTCGGCGAAGAAGACCTTCTTCGCCGGCGGCGACCTCAAGGACATGACGTCGGGACGCGGCGACAAGTCCAAGGAGGAGATCGCCACCGAGATCACCAACCGCACCAACGGCCTCAAGAAGGTCCTGCGTCGCCTGGAGACCCTCGGCAAGCCGGTCGTCGCCGCCATCAACGGCGCGGCCCTGGGCGGCGGCCTCGAGATCGCCCTGCACTGCCACTACCGTGTCGCAGCCGACGTCAAGGGCAACCAGCTCGGCCTGCCCGAGGTGACCCTCGGCCTGCTCCCCGGCGGCGGCGGCGTGGTCCGCACCGTGCGCCTTCTCGGCATCCAGCAGGCCCTCATGGGCGTCCTGCTGCAGGGCCCGCGCCTGAACCCGACCAAGGCCAAGGAGACCGGCCTGGTCAACGAGGTCGTCGGCTCGATCGAGGAGCTCGTCCCCGCCGCCAAGGCGTGGATCGCGGCCAACCCCGAGGCTCAGCAGCCGTTCGACGTCAAGGGCTACAAGATGCCCGGCGGCGCACCGACCAACCCGGCCGTCGCAGCCAACCTGCCCGCACTGCCCGCCCTCCTGCGTAAGCAGATCAAGGGCACCAACATGCCGGCGCCGCGCGCCATCATGGCCGCAGCCGTCGAAGGCGCATACGTCGACGTCGACACCGCCGACGAGGTCGAGACCCGCTACTTCGTGTCGCTGGTGACCGGCCAGGTCGCGCAGAACATGATCAAGGCGTTCTTCTTCGACCTGCAGCACATCAACGGCGGCGGCTCGCGCCCGAAGGGTGTCGAGAAGTTCCAGGCCAAGAAGGTCGGCGTCATCGGCGCGGGCATGATGGGCGCTGCCATCGCCTACGTGTCGGCCAAGGCGGGCATCGAGGTCGTCCTCAAGGACATCGACATCGAGGCCGCCAAGCGCGGCAAGGGCTACTCGGAGAAGCTCGAGGCCAAGGCGCTCTCGCGCGGCAAGACCACGCAGGAGAAGTCGGACGCGCTGCTCGCACGCATCACCCCGACGATCGACCCGGCCGACTTCAAGGGCGTCGACCTCGTCATCGAGGCCGCGTTCGAGTCGGTCGAGGTCAAGAACAAGGTGTTCCAGGAGATCCAGGACATCGTCGAGCCCGACGCGGTCCTCGGCTCCAACACCTCGACCCTGCCGATCACCATCCTCGCCGAGGGCGTCAACCGTCCCGAGGACTTCATCGGCATCCACTTCTTCTCGCCCGTCGACAAGATGCCGCTGGTGGAGATCATCCGCGGTGAGAAGACCAAGGACGAGGTCCTCGCCAAGGTCATCGATTACACGCTCGCCATCCGCAAGACGCCGATCGTCGTCAACGACAGCCGCGGCTTCTTCACCTCGCGCGTGATCGGCACCTTCGTCAACGAGGCCGTCGCCGCCGTCGGCGAGGGCGTCGAGCCCGCGTTCATCGAGCAGGCGGGCAGCCAGGCCGGCTACCCGGCTCCGCCGCTGCAGCTCATGGACGAGCTGACCCTGACGCTGCCGCAGAAGATCCGCAAGGAGACCGAGGCGGCCATCGTCGCCGCCGGTGGCGAGGCCCCGCAGCACGGCTCGTACGAGGTCATCGACTGGATGGTCGAGAACGGCCGCACCGGCCGCAAGGACGGCAAGGCGTTCTACGACTACGACGCCGAAGGCAAGCGTCAGCTGCTGTGGCAGGGCATCCGTGACCACTTCAAGTCCGGTTCGACGGAGATCCCGTTCGAGGACATGAAGGAGCGCATGCTCTTCGCCGAGTCGCTCGAGACGATCAAGTGCTTCGACGAGGGTGTTCTCACCTCCGTCGAAGACGCGAACATCGGTTCGATCTTCGGCATCGGCTTCCCGGCGTGGACGGGTGGCGTGGTGCAGTACATCAACGGCTACGAGGGCGGCATCGCAGGCTTCGTCGCCCGCGCCCGCGACCTCGCGTCGAAGTACGGCTCGCACTTCGAGCCCCCGGCCTCGCTCGTCGAGAAGGCCGAGGCAGGAGTCGAGAAGCTGACGAACGAGAACCTCGTCAAGTGATCTGACAACTCGCGGCGTTCGTCGAGCGGGCCTTCCCCGCTCATCGAGCGCAGTCGAGATGGCGGCCCCGGTGGAGAGATCCACCGGGGCCGCTTCGTCGTCTCCGCAGGTCAAAGCCTGTGGAATTCGTCCTCGACGATTCCGCCTCTTCGGTGCGATCCTCGTGGTGTCGAAGGGGGACGACATGCCACGGAAGAAGACCGCACCGAAGAGGCGGCACGACGCCTCGCCGAAGCTGCGGCTGGCCTTGCGTCGGGCCGCCCGGGCTCCGGTGTGGGAGTGGCCCACGATCGCCGGTGAACTCGCGCGCGACGAGGGTGGATCGGCGAAGGAGTGGCTGACGCGGATGATGCGATTCTCGCCGCGTGTCGAGACCCTGGGGCACGTATCGCAGTGGAGTCTGTTCGTGGGCGATCCGTCCTTCGCGAGGATCGTCGGCATCTGCACGGCGCTCCACGACCAGCATGATTGGGATCGGGAAGCGCGGGTCCATCGGTGGATGCCGGAACGTGCACCGTCGATGGAGGATGACGAGCTTGTCGACGCCTACCGGGAGATGTGTGGCAGTGCGCGGTACTTGCGACGAGCCATCCGCAGTCACGATGCCGCCGAACGGACCTTGTACCCAGTTCCAGAGGCGCTGCGGCGCATCGTTGCCGACCTGGAGCGGATAGCCCCGTTCGACGTGGACTCATGATGACGCCACAGGCCTGGGTCACGCTGGTTGTCGGTGTACTCGCGTCGATCGGCGTGGTCGGGACACTGTTGCAGCGGCAACGATCGGAGGCCGCGGACCGAATGCACCGTGATCGCTTCGACGCGAGAGCCGAGTGGTGGCGACGGTTTCAGTGGGCGGCGGAGCAAGCCCACGAGGGCGACGACGCGTCCAGTGAACTGGGGTTTGCAGTTCTGGAAGCGCTCACGGAGTCGCCTCTGGTGACCTCTAGTGAGATCGGGATCCTGGCCGCGACTGCTAATCTGAGGGCGCGTAGATCGTCCAGTGACACGGGCCGAGGTGAACAGTCATGACGTCTCCCGAGGAGCGTGCACGTCTTGAACGGAGTGCGCGCGAACGCGCAGGCGCCGATTTCATTCTCGCCGGTCGGACCAGCCGCGCACGCCAGTCGGCGGCCAACATTCTGGTGAAGGTGGCCCGGCTGCAAGGCGAAGAACCCGAGCAGTGGGTGCTCGACGTCGCCGAGGGGCGTTTGCCCGCGTAGGGCGCACTACTCCTCGCGGCGGGGCTCGCTCGTATAGCTGCGGAAACCCCACCAGATCGTGGCAGTCAACACGAACGTGATCCCGAGGATCGCGGCGAACCTGATCCAGCTCGGGTCGCCCGGAGTGAATTCGCTCGCTGCGAAAGAGATGGAGACCGGAAGCCCGACGTAGGCGATCGCGTTCAACGCGGACGTCGTTCGCCGTTCGCTCTCGGCGCTCGCCACATTCACCCGACGTTCCGCGATGCGAGTGAAGTGCGCAAGGCCGTCGCTCAGCTCGGAGGCGTGAGTGGTGAGCTGCATGGCGTCGCGATAGGCGGAAGTGAACTTCATCGACTGTCCGACGGCATCGCCGACGCGGATCCAGTACCGAGACTGCAGCACCACCCAGGCTTCGTCGATCGCATTCACACGCCGTAGGAGTTCGGTTCCGGAGCGTTCGCCGATCGTCGCTTGACGAGCATGCTGGACAGCATCCTCCAGGGCGCTGAGTGCAGCCGACTGCAGCCTTCCGATGACGAGGGCGTCCGAGTAGAGGGTTCGCATATAGATCGGCGCGAGTGGCCTGAAAGGTGAGCTCGTCTCGCTGTGTAAGACGAAGGATGTGCCGCTCAGTTTGACGAGCGCGGACCAGTCTCTCGACAGATGAATGACCCCGTCTGCGTCTCTCCGGATGCTCTCGTCGGAACGATGTCGTGTCGAGTCGACTCGTTGACCGGTCGGGAGCGTACTCAGCAGTTGGAGACTGCGGTGCTGCCCATCGTCGGACACACCGTGAGCGCCGTCGCGGACGGTTGTGGTGCCGGAATCCCCCGTCGAAGGTCTCTCGGCTAGCGCGATCGGATACACCGACAGCCTGGACATGTATGGGGAACCCGGCTCGGCACTGTCGCGGGGCGTCTGCAGCCAATGGTCACCGAGAGCGTCCGGATCGCCGAGCGGTGGAGGGGCGTGTCTGAGCCATTCGCGCAGTCGGGCGCCGCGAGGGCTCGTCGCGCTGTCCCCGCGGTCTTTGGACAGAATCTTGACCGCCAGCGCGACGTCGCCCGGATCAGCGGAGTCGATCGCGATGTGCAGCGTGACGACGCCGCGAGTCTGGTCCGCGAGCACGGTGTCGGAGGTGTCGAGCAGGGTCAACTCGGCCGCGACCAGCGAAGCATCGGGCAGCCCGAGCGACTCCATCGAGACCGGCGGCATCGTGCAATGGCCCCGGAAATCGGTGTCGAAGAGGTGCCGTTTCATCGAAGACGGGAAGTTCGTCCCGCGTGTGTCAGCGGTTGTCGTCGTCGACCGCCCCTCGTGACTGGAATAGGTGATCGGGAGCGGTCCCGGTTGCCATCCCGGAGAGGAGAGTATGCGGTGATCGGCCGTGACATCGGCGAGGAGGACCAAGAACTGTGTGCTGTCACCGTAGGGTTCGCCCACGAGACCTCAGCTTCCCTCGGGGGTCAGGTCGACGCCGGAACGGATCCAATCGCGCGCCTCGTTTGCCAAACGGGTGTAGTCCTCGTCCTCACCACAGACGTCGACGATGACGGCTGCGACGCTGTCGTCGCTCATCTCGAAGGATTGAGTGGACCAGTCGAGGGTGATCGGAGGATCGGACACTCCGGTCGAGTTGAGGTCCTGAAACCCCTGCCGTTTGAACGGCGTCTGGAACGCGCCCGTGAAACCTTGCAGGCTGGTCCGGTCGACGAGGTTCGCGGCGTCGTCCTTCCAGATTCCGGTCCACTCGAACTCGTGCACTGCGACAGCGACCGCGATCAGGAGCTTGAGCTGAGGAGCGCTGCCAAGATTCCACAGCACGTTCATGTATGACTCGACTATCTCTTTCGTCCACTCGGTGCCGATCGAGTCTGCGACGTTGTCGACCTGTTCGCGCGCGGCGTCGGTGACGTCAGCTCCGAACTGGGACATCGCGATTTCGAGGATTCCGCTGCGGTCGACCAGTCTCAACGTGCCGCCCGTCCGGTCGTAGTACTCCCTGACCAGTCCCAGACGTGCACGTTTGGCGGAGCCCGGGGCCGAGGGGCGGACCCAGTCTTCTTTGACCTCGTCGGTGACGATGGTGAGATCGAGCGGGCCCTCTGCGCCGCTGCGGAGGCGTTGAACTTCGTCGAGGCATTGAGTCCAGAAGATGAAGTCACCGGCCGAGCGGTCGTCGCCCTTGCCGATGTCGGCCGCGCCTGGAGTGTCCTTTCCGGCCTTCACTCGGTTGTTGAACTCGGCGAGCAGGCTGTCTCGTTGTGAGGCCGTGGGGGGTTCGCCGACGCGGTCGCCGATAGCCTCGTTCAGGCCCGCGATGATCGCGTCGGTCACGCCTTCCGCGTGGTTGGAGCTGCTGGCATCGATGTGCGCCATCATTGCGGCGACGGCCTCGTCGATACCACCGACAAGCTCGGACGATGTCGAGTCGACCGAGACATTGGACCGGATGGACCACTCCCGGAACGACTTGATCAGGACCTTCTTCGCAGACTCGATCTTGCCCTTCGCCTCGCTGTGGTGCACGCCCTTCCGCACGTGGTCGCGGTTGGCCCAGAACTCTTTGATCGCCTGGTGTGGAACGAACAGGCTGCTCTGCATCTGTCCGAGTGCTCGAATGTACTGATCCGCGGTGTCGTCGCTGTACCGGTACAAGTTGATCAGGATGTTGGCATCGATCGCGTAGAGGGCCCGTCGTCGAGTATCCGCGTTGTCGACGAGGTCGGGGTCGCTGTGTTCGAAGAAGTCGCTGAAGATGTTCGCGGCCATGAATGTCCCCTTCCGGCCCATCCGGGCTCCGTGATGAACGGTAGCCGATCTGCTCGGTTAGTCGGAGTTCGCTCGTGAGATTCGGTAGCGTGCTTGCATCAGGGAGGGCCGATGGTGATCGTGCGTACGACTGCGGTGATCGCGGTGGCTGCGGCGACGCTCGCGGCGTGCTCGCCCGGCGAGGCCTCCCGATCCACACCGCGCGTCGTCGACCCGTGCGGGGCGATCGGACCCTCGTGCACCCGAGCCGGAGCGGGCTCCGTCGCCGACGGCGGCGCGCTGCAGGGAATCGCCGTCGTCGAGGGCGTCGACGGAAGCGCGGAACTGCGCGTCGTGTTCGGCGACGGCAGGGGAGTGGCATCGGCCGTCGTCCCGCGCGCTCAATACGTCTACTCCGAAGCCGTCACCAGCGATGTCGCGCTGTACGACCTCGACGACCGGCCCGGTGCGGAAGTGGTCGTCGGCCGCGGCTCGGACGGCACGCACGCGTGGTTCGGCGTGTACACCTTCGACGGGCGACGGCTGGTTCCCGTCCCGGGTCCACGTGACGTCGAGGACTCGCAGACCGGGATGTGGAAGCTGTTGGTCGGGGCCAGGCAGTCGCAGATCGTCTGCGGCGACTCGCGGGTGACGGTCCGGGCGGCGTCGCAGGGGGACGACTACTTCGCGTGCCGCGACGAGCTGACGACCCGCGTCGACTACCGCAGCGCTTGAGGCGCGATCACCGGTGTGAGCTCCGGTCGTTTCGGCGCCCGGCCGTCGCCGAGGGAACGGCCGCGGAGTTTGCGGATGATCCACGGGGTGAAGAACTCGACCATCCAGCGGGCGTCGCCGAGTGCGCGGACCACCGGATTCGGTGCATAGGCGGGCGGAAGCGCGTGGCCCCAGTCGGCGGAACTCCCCGGCAGGCCGAGCGCGTAGGCGGCGCCCGCGGCGAACCGGTCGTGGCCCGCCGGTGAGGCGTGGAGGCGATCTCGCGCCCACGAACGCAGATCGGTGAGCACGGGTGCGGTGTACAGGTCGACGAGGACGAAGCCGTAGGTGGCCGCGAACTCGCGCATCATGTCGTTGAGCAGGAGTAGTCGTTCTTCGACCGTCCGGCCGAACGGGATGGTCCGGGCCACGTCCGGGAACGTCGAGATCACCACTGTCGCACCGGATTCGGCGAGGCGACGGTAGATGAAGTCGAGGTCGGCGCGGACGATCGCCGGGTCGGCCCGACCGATCACGTCGTTCATGCCGAGTGGAGCCGCGATCAGGTCCGGCCGCAGGGCGAGGCACGGTCCGAGTTGTTCCTCGCGCGCGTTTCTCGTGTTCTTTCCGCGGATCGCGAGGTTGGCGTACTGAAGGCCCGGATTGTGGACGGCCAGACGGTCCGCGAGGCGATCGGCCCAGCCGCGGTAGCCGGCGGAATCGTCTCCGTCGCACATCCCTTCGGTCTGTGAGTCGCCTATGGCGACGAATCGCGTGTAGCCCATGCAGCCGATAGTAACCACGTGTTCGCTTGTCGTTTGTGAAGTCGAGCACTTTACAAATCTCTGTGTATGTATAGACAGGCGACGTATCAACGTCTAATGTCAACATCACAAGCTCGCCCGACCAGGAGGTAGACATGGCGAACCCGACCCTCGACGACAGCCCCGTCGAAGCACTCGAGTGGCGCGACAAGAAGCGTCACCTCTGGCTCCTCGGCCTGATCCCCCCGACCGCTGTGTTCATCGCGACCGGACTCATCGCGCTGATGAACTGGGGCGGCGACAAGCTCGATTGGGCGTGGCTCGGCACCGTGTCGCCGGTCTGGTGGTGGATCGGCCCGATCCTGCTCTACGTCCTGCTCCCGATCCTCGACGTCTTCTTCGGTCCCGACGGCCAGAATCCGCCGGACGAGCTCATGGAGCAGCTGGAGAACGACAAGTACTACCGGTACTGCACGTACGCGTACATCCCGTTCCAGTTCGCCAGCCTGATCTTCGCGGCCTACCTCTGGACCGCGGGTCCGAACGGCCGCTTCGGCGACCTGAGCTGGCTCGGCGTCGACGGCGGATCGCTCGGCATCGTCTCCAAGATCGGTCTCGCGCTGTCGATCGGCGTCATGGGCGGCATCGGCATCAACACAGCTCACGAGCTCGGCCACAAGAAGGTGTCGCTCGAGCGCTGGCTGTCGAAGATCACCCTCGCGCAGACGTTCTACGGTCACTTCTTCATCGAGCACAATCGCGGTCATCACGTCCGCGTCGCCACCCCCGAAGACCCGGCGAGCTCGCGCTTCGGTGAGACCTTCTGGTCGTTCCTGCCGCGCAGTGTCTACGGCAGCCTGAAGTCGGCGTGGGAACTCGAGGCCAACCGTCTCAAGAAGATCGACAAGTCGGTGTTCCACCGGAGCAATGACGTTCTCAACGCGTGGGTCATGTCGATCGTCCTGTGGGGCGTGCTCGCGGCCGTCTTCGGCTGGCAGATCCTGCCTTTCATGGTCCTGCAGGCCGTCTACGGTTTCTCGCTGCTGGAGACCGTCAACTATCTCGAGCACTACGGCCTCGTCCGGCAGAAGAACGCCCGCGGTCGCTATGAGCGCTGCACCCCGTCGCACAGCTGGAACAGCGACCACATCTGCACCAACATCTTCCTGTACCACCTGCAGCGTCACAGTGATCACCACGCGAACCCGACGCGTCGATACCAGACGCTCCGCAGTTTCGAGGAGGCGCCGAACCTGCCCAGCGGCTACGCCAGCATGATCGGCATCGCGTACTTCCCGCCGATCTGGCGCAAGATCATGGACAAGCGCGTCATCGAGCACTACGACGGCGACCTCACCCGCGCCAATCTGCAGCCCGGCAAGGAGGCCAAGCTCCTCGCCCGGTACGGACAGGCCGCCCGCGCCCAGGCCCCGGCCGCCGCGCAGGACACCGCGGTCGCCGTGCTCGATCGTCCGGCCGCCACGGCGTACCGCTGCCCCAACTGCGAGTACGTCTACCGCGAGGCCGACGGTGCCCCGCGTGAGGGCTACGCGCCCGGGACCCCGTGGGCCAGCGTGCCCGACGACTGGAACTGCCCCGACTGCGGCGTCCGAGACAAGATCGACTTCCTCCCGATTGGAGCCTGACATGAACTTCAAACTCTTCCGTTGCATGCAGTGTGGATTCGAGTACGACGAGGCCGAGGGCTGGCCCGAGGACGGCATCGAGCCCGGCACCCGCTGGGACGACATCCCCGACGACTGGAGCTGCCCCGACTGCGGCGCAGCCAAGGCCGACTTCGAGATGGTCGAGGTCGCGCGGCCATGACCGCCGGAGCAGGCGTCGTCATCGTCGGAGGAGGGACGGCGGGCGCGACCGCGGCCGTCACCCTCCGCTCCGGCGGCTACGACGGGCCGGTCACTCTGATCGCGGCCGAACCGGAGCATCCGTACCGTCGGACGGCGCTCACCAAGGACCTCCTCGCCGCCGACCTGTCGCCGGAGAAGATCGCGCTGCAGAAGCCGCAGTCGTGGACCGAACGAGACATCGACCTCAGGTCGGGTGTCACGGTCACGTCCATCGACACCGACGGGCACACGGTGACCTGCAGCGACGGTCGTGATCTGAGCTATCGGGCACTGATCCTGGCGACCGGCGGCAGCGCCGCGCGGCCCGGCTGGCTCGGCCCGGACGTCGCGACCATCCGCACGCTCGACGAGGCTCTCGACGTCCGACGCTCCGTCGAAGAGGCGGCCAGGGTGGCGGTCGTCGGAGGCGGACTGATCGGACTCGAACTCGCCGCGTCGGCCGCCGCACGCGGCCTTGACGTCGACGTGATCGAGGCGGCCGACAGGCTCCTCGGCAGGGTCGTCCCGGTCTCGGTGTCGGAGTGGTTCGCCGATCTGCACCGCAGCAATGGCGTGACTCTGCATCTCGACAGTGCGGTCACGTCGGCCACTGCCGACGAGGTGGTGCTCGCCGACGGCTCGAGGATCGTCGGCCCGGTCGTCGCGGCCGTCGGCATGACACCGGATGTCGCGCTCGCCGCGGCGGCGGGGATCGAGACCGCCCGCGCGGGAATCGTCGTCGACGACACGTTCGCGACGAGCGCGTCCGACGTGTACGCGGCCGGTGATGCGGCGGCGCCCGCAGACCTGCTGACCGGGCAACCGTCCGCCGGGGGACACTGGTTCGGGGCCACCGACCAGGGCAAGGCCGTCGCGACGGCGGTGCTGGCAGCGCTCACCGGTGAGCAGGCGCCGTCGTTCCGGGACGTGCCTCGGGCCTGGACCATTCAGTACGGAGTGAACATCCAGACCGTGGGCTGGCCCGCGGGTGGCGACGTCGAGATCGACGGATCGCTCGCCGAGAACGACGCCACCGTCCGTGTCAGCAAGGACGGTCGTCTCGTCGGAGCGGTCACCGTGGGGCGGGCGGCGGCCGCCCGGGCGTGCCGGGCGGAGATCGATGCAGCGCTAGGCTCGACGGTGTGAGCGCACCGACGAGAAACCGCACGACGTACGCGGCGGCGAGCAAGCTGCTGCTGCGCACGTCGCTGCTCGACGGCCTCCGCGACCTGCTGCGCGTCAAGGACTGGGCGCAGGTCACGATGAGCGACGTAGCCAAGCACGCCGGCGTCAGCAGGCAGACCGTCTACAACGAGTTCTCGTCGCGGAACGGTCTCGCTCAGGCGTATGCGCTTCGCCTCGTCGAGCAGTTCACGACGGAGATCGAAGCGGCTCTCGAATCGATGCCGGGAGACGTGGAGGGCGCCCTGACGGCGGGTTTCGCCGGGTTCTTCTCCAGCGCCGGACAGGACCCGATGATCGCGTCGCTGCTCAGCGGCGAGGCCAAGCCCGACCTGCTCAAACTGATCACCACCGATTCGGCCCCGCTCATCGAGTCGGCGTCGGCGCGTTTGGACGTCAGCCTGCGGGAGTCGTGGATCCGGATGCCCGCGCACGCGTCGGGCCGGATCGCGCGGATGATCACGCGCCTGGCGATCAGCTACGTGTCGATGCCTCCGGAGGCCGATTTCGACGTCGCGGCCGACCTTGCGGCCGTCATGACCCCGGCAATCATCGCCGCCCGCGGCTGAGCTTCCTGAAATCGGTCTTCTCATCGACTCTCGGTGGCGATGTGCCGTCGAGAGGCGATGAGAAGACCGATTTCGGGAGCAGGTCTGCGACGAGTACCGACACGATTGTGACATAGCTAACAAATGGTGGTCGGACGGCGATGTAACCCTCACAGTGCGAGGCTCGGAGGACCGCCATGACCGGTAGACACGCCCTGGTCGCAGGGATCGGATTCGCAGTGGTCGGGGCCGCTCTGGTGGTCCCGCCCGGACACGCGGCCGCGTCGACGACCGTGCGGTACTCCCCGACCTACACGCTCGCCGATGGCCCGGCGTGCGGCGGCGTCGTGCGCGGGACCGTGTCGACCCATCCGATGACGCCCGGCAGGGCGACGGTCTACGTCGCCGCAGATCTGTACCGTCTCGGGGGCCCCGGCGTGTGCTCGGTCACGGTGACGGTGCACTGGCGCGGCGCGCGTGGCGCCTCCGGCGCGAAGTCGGCGACCCTCGTCGTGGACGGGACCCATCGACCTCGCCCGTGCGTCCAGCGGATGGGCCGGACGTTCTGCGGTGAGACGGCCGAACTGCGGCTGATGACGGGTCGCGGACAGCTCGATTCGTGGATCACGACCTCGCACCCGCATCTCGCGGGGCGGGCCGTGATCAACGCGTTCTAGGCTCGGCGTGCGAGGAATGCGGCGACGGACGACTCGAAGGCGTCCTTCGCCTCGATCATCACCCAGTGTCCGCACTTGGGGAAGATGTGCAGTTCGGCGTCGGGGATGAGGCGCATCGGCACCATCGACATGTCGGGTGGGCTGACGCGGTCGTCGCGGCCCCACGTGAGCAGGGTGGGGCACTTCACCATGTGCATCGACGCCCAGTAGGGCGGGTTCGGCGAGTTCGCCATGAACTGCTGCATCATCTCGAACGCCTTGGAGCCGTACATCATGCCCGCGGTCTTGGCGGCCTCCGGATTGATCGCGGCCTCCCACCGCTCCTCGATGAGCTGGTTGGTGACGACGGCACGGTCGTAGACCATCGAGTTCAGCCAACGGATGAGCTTGTCTCGGTCCGGGGCGTCGGTGAACTCCTGCAGCAGGCGGATGCCTTCGGACGGGCTCGGGCTGAAGATGTTCGGGCCGACGCCGCCGATCGTGACGAGCTTCGCGATCCGGTCGGGGTGCTTGATCGCGAGGTTGATTCCGACCACACCGCCCATCGAGTTTCCGATCACAGCGGCCTTGTCGATTCCGAGGCCGTCCATGAAGCGGATCACCGATGCGCCCGCGGTCAGGACCGGGTGGCCGTCGACCGGATCGGAGACGCCGAATCCGGGGAATTCGATGACGTAGCAGTGGTGCGTCCGGGCGAAGAACTCCAGGTTGCCGCGGTAGTTGCGCCATCCGGTGACACCGGGGCCGCTGCCGTGGAGGAGGAGGAGCACGTCGTCGTTGTCGGCACCCGCTTCGTGGTAGCGGATGATGCCCTGATCGGTGGTGAGCTCGCGTTTGGTCGACTCGTATGTCACGTCCATGACACCAGAATAGAACGTGTTCTAGTAAATTTCGCGCGTAGCATGTTCGCATGACGATCGATTCATCGGTCCCGCTGGTCGCCGCGGGACTCATCGGCGGGTACGCAGCCGCCCGCTACACCGGCCGCCGCGAACTCGGCGGAGTGCTGCTCGCCGCCGCGGGAGTCGGGGCGGGGCTGTCGTGGCGTAGCCGTGGCGCAGCCGTCACCGGCGGCCTCGCCGCCGCCTACCTCGGAGCCTTCGGCGCGTCGCACCCGCTCGCCAAGAAGATCGGTGCGTGGCCGTCGGTCCTCGCCGTCACCGCGGCGGCGACCGCGACCACCGCGGGCGTTCTCGCGGCCGTGGACGGTGATCGGTGATGCGCCGATCGGCACGGGCGTTCGCCGCCGCGGGACTGGTGTCCGTCGCGCTCCTCGCCGCGGCGTGCGGTGGCAACGGCAGCTCGACCCCCGATCCGGCTCCGGCCGCGACGGTCATCCTCGACGGCGCCATGACCAAGCCGATCAACCCGACCACCCCGATCAGCGTGCGCGCGGGCTTCGGCAGTCTTGCCAAGGTGACCGTCACCAACAAGAAGGGCAAGCAGGTCAAGGGCGAGTCGTCGGCGGGCGGAGCCGAATGGCACACCACCCAAGACCTCGGCTACGGCGGGACGTACACGGTGACCGCCGATGCGGTGAACACCGACGGCAAGCACACGAAGAAGACGTTCACGGTCACGACCATCACCCCGGACGACACCGCGTACGCCAACGTCGTGCCCGCGCCGGAGATGGTCGACGACGACGGTGTCGGCGTCGGGCAGCCGATGGTCTTCCAGTTCACCAAGCCGGTCAAGAATCGAGCCGAGGTCGAGAAGCACCTGAGCGTGACGACCACCCCGAGCCAGCCGGGGGCCTGGTACTGGACCGACGATCAGAGCGTCCACTACCGCGCCAAGAACTTCTGGAAGCCGGGCACCAAGATCCACATCGAAGCCGACGTGTACGGCGTCGACCTGGGCGACGGCGTCTACGGCGCCGAGGACAACGCTGTCGACTACCACGTCCGCGACTCGTGGATCGCCAAGGCCGACGGCAGCACCGAGCAGCTCACCGTCTTCCACAACGGCCAGTTGGTCCGGACCATGCCGATGAGCCTCGGCGAGCCGAGCACCCCGTCGCACCGCGGCATCCATGTCGTGTCCGAGCGTGCGGCGAGCGTCGTCATGGACTCCTGCAGCTACGGCGTGTGCCAGGGCTCGCCCGGCTACTACCGGGAGACCGTCTTCGACAACCTCCGGATCTCCAACGACGGCGAGTTCGTCCACGCCGCGCCGTGGTCGGTCGGTCAGCAGGGATCGGCGAACGTGTCGCACGGCTGCGTGAACCTCAGCCCGGCGGACGCGCAGTGGATGTACGACACGTTCCGCCTCGGCGACGTCGTCGAGATCACCAATTCGGGTGGCGACGAACTCCCCGTCTGGGACACCTACGGCGACTGGGCGGTCCCGTGGAAGGTGTGGAAGGCGGGCAACGCCGACGCGTGAGGTGCTCGGCACCTGAACGGGACGAGGCGAAACCGCGTTGACCGGGAGCGATCAGCGGCCGAGAACGGCACGGTCCTCGTCGCCGAAGGTGTCCTCCAGGGTGGCGGGCGAGTAGTCGAGGTCGATCTCCTCGACCGGCCGTCCCCGGGCCGATTCGATGGCGCCGAGGCGTCGTTGAGCGCGGTCGGCGGCATAGGTCAGGAACTCGGTGTTGTCGATCCCGAACGGCGGGGCGTCGAACTGCTCGTTCACCCACGTGATCATGCCGAGGGCCATCGGCAGCAGCTCGCCCATCCGCTCGGTGACGGCCTCCCACAGTGAGTCGTCAGCGGCGACGTGCCTACGACAGGTGAACGTTCCCCACGCCATGTGGCGGCGTTCATCGTCAGCGATGTGCGAGATCAGCGACTGCATGCCCGGCAGGATCCCGCGGTCGACGCAGATCTTCTGCCACGCGTAGTAGCCGGTCAGGGCGAGCGACCCCTCGACGACGTGGTTGTAGGTGACGCTCGCGCGGATCTGATTGAGCGGAGACGGATCGGACGCCAGCAGGCGCAGCGACTGCGGCAGCTCGTCGTAGAACAACTGGCGGTAGAAGGGGTTCTCGGCGACGTACGGGTGGAGGTCCTCGACGAGGCCCACCTCGTCCATCCACAGGCGGAAGCCCTGTGCGTGTTTGGCCTCCTCGAGACAGAACTGCGACAGGTACATCTCGTCGCCGAAGCGGCCCTCGGACGCCATCGCGGACATGAACGGCTGGATGTCCTGTGTGACGGCCTCCTCGCCCGCGACGAACTGGGCGACGAGGTACGTCGCGCTCCGGCGCTGGGTGTCGTCGAGGGACGCCCAGTCGGCGGCGTCCCGACCGAAGTCGAGCGATGCCGGGTCCCACGTCTTCCCGTTGCCCTTCGTGAACAGTCGCAGCGGGAACGCGTCCCAGTGCAGCCCGCCTGCCCTGAGCGTCGAGAAGCCTTCGCGTACTTCGGATTCGGTCATGGTGGCGACCCTAGACCGGTCGAACGGATGACATCGGCGATTCTCAGCACTCGATCACATTGACGGCCAGACCGCCGCGCGACGTCTCCTTGTACTTGTCGCTCATATCGGCTCCGGTCTCGCGCATCGTGGCGATCACGCGGTCGAGACTGACCACGTGCGGGCCGTCCTGATTGAGTGCGATCCGCGCGGCGGTGATCGCCTTGACCGCGGCCATCGCGTTGCGTTCGATGCAGGGGATCTGCACGAGTCCGCCGATCGGATCGCAGGTGAGACCGAGGTTGTGCTCCATTCCGATCTCGGCGGCGTTCTCCACCTGCGACGGGGAACCGCCGAGGAGTTCGCACAGCGCCCCGGCGGCCATCGAGCAGGCCGAGCCGACCTCGCCCTGGCACCCGACCTCGGCGCCGCTGATCGACGCGTTCTCCTTGAACAACACCGCGATGGCGCCCGCGGTCAGCAGGAATCGTTCGCAGTCGCCGGACTCGGCGCCCGGCACGAACCGCATGTAGTAGGCGAGGACGGCGGGCAGGATCCCCGCGGCGCCGTTCGTCGGAGCGGTGACGATCCTGCCGCCCGCGGCGTTCTCCTCGTTGACGGCGAGTGCGAACGCCGTGACCCAGTCGATGTGGCGGAGCGGATCGTCGGACGGCGACGCGTCGAGTCTCGCGCGGAGAGTCCCGGCGCGCCGCCGGACCCGCAGGGGGCCGGGGAGCATCCCCTCGGTGTGCAGGCCGGTGTCGATGCAGCGCTGCATGGCGTCCCAGATGCGCCGCAGCCCGGTGGAGACCTCGGCGGGCGAGCGGCGGGCCTCCTCGTCGGCGCGCATCACGCCGCTGATCGGCAGGCCGGTCCGGTCGGCGCAGTCGAGGAGGTCGACGGCGGTTCGGAAGGGGTGCGGGACCACGGTGGTGTCGGGGACCTCCGCCTCGTCGCCGACGACGAATCCACCGCCGATTGAGTACGACGTCGTCTCGCGGAGCACGTTCCCGTCGTCGTCGAAAGCCTTGAACCGCATGCCGTTCGGGTGACGGGGCAGACTGCGGTCGGCGATCAGTCCCACCTCGAACGCCACCGTGCGCACACCGCCGAGGCGAAGCGTTCCAGACGCGTTCGCGGCGTCGAACCGGGCGTCGACGACGGCGGGGTCGATGTCCTCCGGGCGTTCGCCCTCCAACCCGAGGACCACCGCTCGGTCCGATCCGTGTCCACGGCCGGTGGCGCCGAGCGATCCGTACAGGCCGACGTCCACCCGTGCCACGCGCGGGTCGTCGGCCACGGATGCGGCGAACTCGGCCGCCGCACGCATCGGCCCGACGGTGTGCGAACTCGACGGACCGATTCCGATCGAGAACAGATCGAACACGCTGATCATGGCGACTCCCTCGGCTGTTCAGGCTGGCATCGGAAAACTTCGATTGTGCAGCATCTCCACGCGATCGGTCCCGAGATGCTCGCCGATCACCGCGGTGACCGTCTCCCGGACGTCGGCGCGGGTCCGCTCGGTGTAGGCGACGCCCAGTTGGATCGCGGGCGGCGTCGGTGCGCCGTCGAGCCCGACCAGTCCGTCGGGCAGACGGTCGAGGACGGGGACGAGCATCGCGCCGACCCCGGCTCGGGCCGCTTCCAATCCGGTTGCGAGATCGTTCACCTCCGCTGTGACGTGCCATCCGCCCGGCGTGCCGCTGAACGCGTCGAAGCTCGGCTGCCGCAAGGTGCAGGGCGCCGAGAACGCGACGATGGGCACGGGTTCGTCCGCCGACGGCTGCGGACAGTGAGCCGACCACAGCCAGCGCAGTCGGAACCCGTCGGCGCGCGGGGTCATCTCCGGGGCCACCCGGGTGGTGACGGCGACGTCGACCCGCCCCGAGTCGAGCATGGACCGGACCGTCGCGTTGCGGTCGAGGTGGAAACGGACCTCCGCCCCGGGGAAACCCTCCCGCAAGCTGCTCATGATCAGTGGCAGCACCACGGCGGCACTGTTCTGAGCTGCGCCGATGACGATCGTGTCGCTCACCTCGGCGGTGAACCGGGACACGGCGGCGTCGTGGGCCGCGAGGATCGCCCTGGCATGCGAGAGGAGTTCCTCGCCCGCGGCGGTGAAGGCGATCCCACGACCCTCCTTGCGGACGAGCGCGGTGCCGGCCTCCCGTTCGAGTCGCCGCAGGTGTTGGCTCACGGCAGACTGCGTCAGCGCCAACGACTGAGCCGCTCGACTCACCCCGCCGGTCGCGGCGACGGCAGCCAACGACCGCAGGGGGACGATGTCGAACGTGCGGCTCATCTCTCGACCGTACGCCATGATTCATCAGCAGTACTGATTGATCGCTCCACACATAGTCGTTGGACCGCCGGGCGTCCGGGCTGCACTGTGGATCATGTGAGACTTTCAGTTCCACTCGGTTCCTCCACCGCTGTGCTCTACGCGCTCGGCTACCCGATCGGGGCCGTCGCGGTGCACGCCGCGACGCCTGGCGTCGTGCTCGTGACGAGATTCCTCGCGTCGGTCGTCATTCTCGCGGTGATCGTGGCGGTCATGCGCCTGGAGTGGCCGCGAGGTGTGCAGGCGTGGCACGCGGTGGTCGTCGGCTTCTTGTCCCAAGGGCTCCAGTTCGTCGGCTGCTACCAGGCGATGTACGCGGGAGTCTCACCGGTGCTGGTCGCGCTCGTGATCGCGATGAACCCGGTGATCACCGCGGGCGCCGCTGCGGCGATGCTCCGCGAGCCGCTCTCCCGCCGCCGTGTGCTGGCGACGGTGCTCGCGCTCATCGCGGTGTGCGTGGCGTTCGCGGGCCGCGTCATGGAGGTCGGCCACGTGGATGCGGCGATCGGCTGGGTGGTCATGGCTGTCGTCGGCCTGGCGGTCGGCGGCGTCTACCAGCAGCGGTACCTCTCGCAGGGGCATCCGATCGCGATCAACACCATCGGTGTCGGCGTAGCCCTGGCTCCGGCGTCGATCTTCGCGATCCTCACCCCGCAGCATGTCTCCGACGTCCACACCGCGGCGTGGTCGATCGGGGTTCTCGTGATCGCGAATTCGGTCGTCGCCGCGACGCTCTACCTGGCCGCGATCAGGCAGGCCGGAGCCGCCGCCGTGTCGCTCCTCTTCGGGGTGATCCCATCGATAGCGGCCCTCCTCACCTGGGTGATCATGGGTGACCGCCCGGACGTCGGCGTCGTCGTCGGATTGGTGATCGGTGCGGCGGCCTGTCTCATCGGCAACGAGAAGACCTCGGAGTCCTCGGCGAAGAGTCCGGGGCCTACTCGGGTCGGCCGTTCCGGGCGTCGGCGCGACTCAATGCCCCGGGCCACCAGACTCGACTGCCGACGTCGAGGGCGAGGGCTGGGACGAGGAGCGACCGCACGATGATCGTGTCGAGCAGTACGCCGAACGCGACGAGGAACGCGACCTGGGCGAGGAACAGCAGCGGGATCACCGCGAGCGCGGCGAACGTGGCTGCCAGGACGATGCCCGCGGCGCTGATCACGCCGCCGGTGCTGGTCAACGCCGACAGCACGCCGGCCCTGGTCCCGATCCGCTGCGCCTCTTCGCGGGCGCGTGTCATGAGGAAGATGTTGTAGTCGACGCCCAACGCGACGAGGAACACGAACGCGAACAACGGGACGACCGGGTCGGCCCCGGGAAAGCCGAACGGGCCGTTGAACAGCAGTGCCGCCACGCCGAGAGTGGTCGCGAACGACAGGACGGTCGTCCCCAGCAGGAGCAGCGGTGCGACGAGCGAGCGCAGCAGCAGGATCAGAACGGCCAGCACCACCAGCAGGACCAGCGGGATCACCAGGTTCCTGTCGTGCTGCGCGGTGAGCCGGGTGTCGAGGTCGATGGCGGTGGGACCCCCGACTTTCACGCCGCCGATCCGTGCGACGGCGGCGCGGATGGTCGAGACCGTGCCCTGAGCGGCGAGCGAGTCCGGGTCGTCGGTCAGCGTGACCTGGACCGCGGCAGTTCCCTCTCGCACGACGGGTCGGCCGTCGGCGGTCAACGGTTCCGCGGAGGACACCCCGCCCACTCCGCGGACGGCGTCGGTCGTCGCCTCGAGGACGTGCGCGGGCGCCAGCACCCAGGTGGGCGAGCCCGCACCGGCGTCGAAGTGCGCGGCGTGCATCTCGGCGCCCGCGACCGAGTCGGTCTCACCGAGGAAGAAGTCCTTCGTCGAGACGCCGTCGGCGCGGAACATCGGCGCGAACACGGCTCCGGCGAGCAACACCACGAGAGTGATCGCCCACGTCCGACGCGGTGCGGCTCCGACGATGTCCGCGACCCGCGTCCACAGTCGATGCGGCGATGCGGTGTCACCGGGGGAGGGGCGCCGGGGCCAGAACGCGGCGCGTCCGAGGACGGCGAGCGCGGCGGGCAGGAACGTGATCGACACCAGGAACGACGCGGTGACGCCGATCGCGGCGACCGGGCCGAGACTCCGATTGGAGTTCAGGTCGGAGAACAGCAGGCACAGCACACCGAGGATCACGGTGCCCGCCGACGCCGCGATCGGAGGCAGTGTCGCGCGCCATGCCGTGCGCAGCGCGTCCCGCGGATTCTCGACGTCCGCGAGATGCTCGCGGTAGCGCGCCACCAGCAGCAACGCGTAGTCGGTCGCCGCGCCGAACACGAGGATGAACAGGATGCCCTGGCTCTGTCCGTTCAGTTCCAGTACGCCGGCGTCGGCGAGGAGATAGACCGCGCCCGACGCCAGGGACAGGCCGAACACTGCGGAGAGCAGCACCACGATCGGCAGGATCGGCGACCGGTACACCAGCACCAGGATCACGAGCACGAGGATCCCGGCGACCAGCAGCAGGATGCCGTCGATGCCCGCGAACGCGCTCGACAGATCGGCCACCTGTACGGCGGGACCCGTCAGCCGGACCGTCACACCGGGAGGCGGATCGGCCAGCGCGGCCTTGATCGATTCGACGGCGTCGGCCGGTTCGCCCGCGGTCGCGACCGGGACGAACAGTTGTGCCGCTGTGCCGTCGGCCGATGGCAGCGCGGGCGAGAACTGGCCGGCGAACCCCTCGGAGCCCTGCAGCGGTGCGAGGGCGTCGGTGAGGAAACGTGAGTCGTACGCCGACCAACCCGCCGGGTTCTCGGCGACGACGATCGCCGGGAAGAACTCGGTGTCGGTGAAGTCGGGGAGCATCGCCTCCACTCGGGTCGACTCGGCCGAGGCGGGCAGGAATGCGCTCGCGTCGTCGGTCGTCACCTGGCTGAGCTTGCCTGCCATCGGTCCGGCGACGCCCGCGATCACGAGCCACACCAGGATCGCCAGGGCGGGAAGTCCGACGCGGGCCGCCGTCCGGGCGTTCACCAGATGCGGACGCGCTGGTCCGGCTCGAGGTACAGGTCGTCGCCGGGAGCGACGTCGAACGCCGAGTAGAACGCGTCGACGTTGCGGACGACGCCGTTGCATCGGAACTCGGGAGGCGAGTGCGGGTCGATCGACAGGCGGCGGATCGCCTCGGCGTCACGGGTCTTGGTGCGCCAGATCTGCGCCCAGCTGTAGAAGACGCGCTGCACGCCGGTCAGGTCGTCGATCACCGGTGTTGCGTCGGCCTCTTCGGTGGCGATGCCGTATGCGACGAGTGCGATGGACAGCCCACCGAGGTCGCCGATGTTCTCGCCGAGGGTGAACTCGCCGTTGACCTTGTACTTCGGATCGAGTCCCTCGGGCGTGAACTCCCCGTACTGGGCGGCGAGGGCCGACGTCCGCTTGCCGAACTCGGCGCGGTCGTCGTCGGTCCACCAGTCGACGAGATTGCCGTCGCCGTCGTACTTGGCGCCCTGATCGTCGAAGCCGTGGCCGATCTCGTGGCCGATGACCGCGCCGATGCCGCCGTAGTTGGCCGCGTCGTCGGCGTCCGGGTCGAAGAACGGCGGTTGCAGGATAGCGGCGGGGAAGACGATCTCGTTCATGCCGGGGTTGTAGTAGGCGTTCACCGTCTGCGGCGTCATGAACCACTCGTCGCGGTCGACGGGCTTCCCGATCTTCGCGAGTTCGCGGGTCGTCTCGAACGATGCCGCGCGCCGCGAGTTGCCGACGAGATCGGCCGGGTCGGCGGTCAGCGTCGCGTAGTCGACCCAGGTGGCGGGATACCCGATCTTCGGGGTGAACTTGCCGAGCTTGTCCAGGGCCCGTTCACGCGTCGCGGGCGTCATCCACTCCAGGTCGGTGATGTTCCGCCGGTACGCCTCGACGAGATTCGCGATCAGTTCGTCCATGCGCGCCTTCGCCGCGGGCGGGAAGTGCTTGGCGACGTACAGTTCGCCGACCGCGAAGCCCGCGGCCGACTCGACGAAGCCGACGCCGCGCTTCCAGCGTTCCCTGATCTCCTCCGCACCGGTGAGGGTGGTGCCGTAGAAGCGGAAGTTCTCGTCGACGAAGTCGCTCGAGAGGTACGGAGCGGCGCTGCGCAGCAGGCGCCAGGTGAGCCACGTCTTCCAGTCGTCGAGAGGCCGACTCTCGATCAGTGCGGCCGCGCCTTCCAGGAACGACGGCTGGCCGACGATCACCTCGGCGAACGTCTCGTCGCTGGGAGGCCGCACGCCCTCGAGCCACGCCGAGACGTCGAATCCGGTGGCGGTGTCCGCGAACTCGGCGAATGTCCGCAGGTTGTAGGAGGCCTCGGCGTCGCGGCGTCGGACCACATCCCAGTGGTGCGACGCGATGAGCGTCTCCAGGTCGACGATCGTCTCGGCGGCGCGGGCGGCGTCGTCCACCCCGGCGAGACCGAGCATCGCCGCGACGTGCTCGCGGTAGGCGCCGAGCGTCTGCGCGTGGTTCTCCTCGCGGTAGTACGACTCGTCGGGCAGCCCGAGGCCGCTCTGCGTCACGTGGACCAGGTATCGATCCGACTGTCGGGCATCGGTGTCGACGTAGAAGCCGAACAGTCCGCCGACGCCGACGCGCTGCAGCGAGCCGAGGGTGCGGGCCAGATCGGCGGTCGACGAGATCGCGGCGATCGCCGACAGGTCCTCGGCGACGGCGTCCAGTCCGAGCGCCTCGATGCGATCGACGTCCATGAACGACGCGTAGAGGTCGCCGATGAGGGTCCCGGGTTCGGTGTCCTCGACGATCGCGCGGACATCGGCTTCGGCGTTGTCGCGGAGGACGTGGAAGGCGCCGTCGATGCTGCGGTCGCCGGGGATCTCATGCGAGTCGAGCCAACGCCCGTTCACGTGCGCGAAGAGGTCGTCGGCGACGCGGACGGAGTGGTCCACCCATTCCAGGTCGAGTCCGGAGGTCAGGTCGGTGCCGTTGTGTTCGATGGTCACGCACTCCATAGTGCACGACCGGTACCCGCTATTCCCCGAGCCGCTTGGACATCGCCCAGATCAGGACCTCGGAATCACTGTGGGCCGTGATCAGGGATCCGCCGAAATCGGTGGCGCGCAGTGCGTCGGACGCGTGCAGCGACTCGCCGTCGACGGCGACCGAGCCCGCTGCGACGAACAGGTGAGTGAAGCGGCCCGGCGGGACGGCGGCGCTCTGCCCGGCGTTGAGGCGGACCGCGTACAGGGTGGCTCCCGCGTTGTGGATGCGGATCGCGGAGTCGTGGGCCGGGTCGCCGGACGCGACGGGGACCACCGTGCCAGGGGTCAGATCGGCGGAGATGTCCCGCTGGTCGTAGGTGGGGTCGAGGCCGTGCTCGTCGGGCGTGATCCACATCTGCACGAGGTGCACGGGCTCGTCGCCCGCTTCGAGGTCGTCGTTTCGCTCCGAGTGCAGGATGCCGGTCCCCGCACTCATCCGCTGCGCCAGCCCCGGATGGATGACGCCGCTGTTGCCCTCCGAATCCTGATGGACGACGGACCCGGACAGCACCCAGGTGACGATCTCGGTCTCCGCGTGCGGATGGGTGTCGAAGCCCTGACCGGGGGCGATGACGTCCTCGTTGTGCACCATCAGCACGCCGTGGTGTGTGTTCGCCGGATCGTAGTGGTCGCCGAACGAGAAGCTGTGCGACGACGTCAGCCACTCGGTCGTCGTCGCGACGCGATCGGACGCGCGGAGAATCGTCGGGGGCATGGCTCCAGTATGAACCAGCTGGCCCGAAGGGAGATATGACCGTTCACGGATATCGGCGGTCGGTCCGCGATGGGGTGGCTAGTTGCAGTCGGCTCGCCGCGATGCCCGATCGGGACCTCGAGTTGTACCTGGTGCAGACCTCTGAGGTCGGCCACGTCCTCGACGACGATCCCCGCATCGGCTGGGGATTCGCGGAGTAGGAGCTGGTGTTCGGGCTTGCGGGGCTGGGTCGATGCGCAATCGTGACCTCATCGATCCACGAATGTGAGCCTGTGACTAGAGAAACGCATGTGAAAGAAGTGAAAATTGATTCATGGCGTGGAGGGGAACGAGAACAGTGAGCGCGGCGTCGGCCGTGGTCGTCGCCGTGGGGTTGGTATCCGCTTGCGGGAGCGACGAGACCACCGATGCGGGACGGGTCGCGGGGGAGTTCGCCGACGCCGTCGAACGGCAGGACGCGCAGGCCGCGTCGACGTTCACGAGTTCGCCCGCCCTCGCGGCCGAGGCGCTCGCGGCGACACTGGCCGGGATGGACGCGCGATCGGTGTCGACGGTCGTCGACAAGCCCGTCGAGTACAGCGACGGGACCGCGTCGTTCACCATGAAGACGACCTGGCAGTGGCAGGACGACAGCACGTACGCGACGTCGACGTCCGGCATGGTCCGCAAACTGTCGAGCGGCTGGAAGGTCCAGTGGGATCCGAGCCTGCTGTTCCAAGGCATGCCGTCGGGCGCCCGGTTGCAGCGGATCCGCACCGACGCCAGGCCGGCTCCGTCGATCGACAGCCGCAGCGGCAAGACGTTCATGCAGATGGAGCCCGTCAACGAGATCAACTTCGACCCGAGCGCCGCGGGCAAGAAGGTCGACGCCGCGATCGCCGCCCTCGCCGCGTCGATCAAGCCGATCGCACCGTTGGTGACCGCGAAGGTGATCGCGGGCCAGGTCGACAAGGCGAACGGTCAGCCGATCACCGCCGTGACGCTCCGCGATCCCGACATGAAGGTGTTGGCTTCCGATCCCGAGCGGATCACCGGGGTCACCGTGCATCGCACCGGCCGCCTCGTGATGAACGACAGGCGGCTCGAGAGCCCGCTCGAAGTGGGATTGACCAACTACTGGAACGCGATTCGCGACGCGACGGCGGGCTGGCAGGTACAGCTCGCGGCTCCCGGACAGCGGCCGCGGCGACTCGCGGGCGAGCAGGGTCCGCCCGGCAAGGACGTCGCCACCAGCATCGACCAGAACCAGCAGCTGATCCTCGGCGACTCCGTCGTCGACGTCGCGCAGCCCGCGGCGATGATGATCTTCGACGCGCAGACCGGCGGAGTCCTCGCGATGGCGCAGAACGACGCCGCATCCGCCGCCAAGATCGAACCCGCGCTCTCGTACGCGACCGGCAGTGTGCTGAGGCCGGTCTTCGACGCGGTCGACCGCGCGGTGCCCGGAGCCCGAGACGACACGCGGGCCGCACACGACGTCCTGCATCACTACGGGCTCGGCGTCAGGTTCGTCGCGCCCGGTGTGAGCGTTCCGCGCGACCCGACGCCGACGGTGTCGACGGCCCGCTTCTCGCCCGACTCCTTCACCGCGTCGATGCTCAACATGGGCGCCCTCGGCGTCGCCCTCGCACGCGCCGACGCTGGCAGACGAGAGTCCGTCGCGCCGTACGTCATCAACGGGGCGACGACCAAGGTCGACAACGGCGAACTCGGAGCGCTGACGCCTGCCGTCAGTCGCGACATCCTCGGTCAGATGGCGACGATCGCCCGCAAGGGAGACGCCAGCGACATCACGAATGCGCCCGGACTGCGCGCCCTCGTCGGAACCAACGGCCCGAAGGGACCGGGCTGGTTCGTCGGCATCCAGGGCGGCAAGGTGATCGTCGTCTACTGCGACGGAGACAAGTCGGGGACGGCGGCGCTCCAGGTGGCGCAGAAGTACTTCCGCGTCTCCACGCGCTGACGGTTCAAGCCCTCCGGCGGCCGTCGGCGACGGCGGCCAGGCCGCGCCAGCCGACGAGGAGCACGCCCGTGGCGATCGACGCGACGATGACGAACGAGACCGCGGTTCCCTGATCGGACACCACGCGCAGCACCATGCCGACGATCACCGTTGACACCCAGATCACCAGACCGTCCGGCACGATCCGCGACGGCAGGAATCCGCGTGAACGGGTGACCGCGTATGCGATGGCCCAGCCCACGGCCGCGCCGACCACGAACGGCCACAGGGTGTGCAGGAAACCGGCGACCGACTCGGCCTCGTCGTGGCTGCGACGGCCGATGGCGACGAAGACCACGAGCGCGATGAGATCGCAGCACGCTGCGACGGCGAGCGGACCGAGCGGGTTTCGGGACGACGAGACGGGCGACATGCCTCCTACGGTATCGACCCTCCGGGGGCCGGTTCGTCGCGGCCTTCGTCCGGGGGCTCGGTGGTCTGCGCGCGGTCGTTCTCGATCTCGCGGTCGAGGTTGTCGCCCGATTTGAAACGTCCGCGGTAGCGGACGGCGATCACGACCCAGCCGATCACGGCGATGAGGACGTAGCTGATCATGCGGTAGATGAGGACCGCGGCGGTCGCATCGGGCAGGCTCATGCCCGCCGACATCAGGGCGGGGACGAGCATCGCGTCCACCACGCCGAGGCCGCCGGGCAGCAGTGGGACGGCCGTGCCGACCGCCTTGCCCGCGGCGTACGCGACCATCAGGCCCGCGATGGACGGATGGGAGTCGACGGCCCAGCAGGCGAACGCCAGACACGCGACGTCGGCGACCCAGTTGAAGAAGCTCCACGCGAACGCCTCGGCGCCGTCGCGCCGGTTCAGGTGGACGGCCTGCAACTGTTCGAGGGTCAACCGGAGTCGTGCGGTGCCGTGATCGACGGGCTTCTCGCGGATGTTGTTGATCCAGCCGAGCACGCGGAGGCCGATCGCCTCCAACGACTGCGGATGACTCGCCAGGTATTGGGCGCCGATCGCGAAGACGAGGAATCCGGCCACGCTGAAGATCACCGAGAACGGGCTGGTCTTCGCGCCGGCGAGCAGAGCGCCGCCCAGACCGAGGACCGCGAGTCCCGCACCGGCCAGGAGCCCGGACATCACCAGCTGCCACGAGGCGACGACGGGCGACGCTCCCCACTTGCGGCTCTCGCGGTAGATGAACGCGGGCGAGAGCACCTGACCGCCGGGCATCGTCTGTGACACCGAGTTCGACGCCAGGATCACCGCGAACGACTCCCGCTGACGCACCTTGACGCCGGCCGATCGCATCAGCACCCGCTGGACCTGGGCATAACTGTCCATCGAGAGCAGAGCCGCGACGATGCACGCGAGCACCCACTCCCACTGAAGGCTGCCGAAGCGCACCCACGTGTCCTTCAGCTTGGGCCAGATCAGGTAGCCCTCGGTGCCGAGAATGACGATGATCAGGACGAGCAGACCCCACCGAAGCCAGCGACGCCACGGGCGACGCGTTCCCGACCGAGTGTCGGCGGCGTCGGCCGTGGCGTCATCAGACATGAAGTCCAGCCTAAGCCATCGGTCCGGTCAGTCCTGGTCCGACCGACTGGCGCGACTCCGACGGAGCAACTCCTGCACGCTGATCTGGTTGCCTTCGTCGCCCCGGTCGGGCCGCAGCTGGCGAGCCGACCGTGTGCCCGCCGGATCCTCGACGACGTCCGGTGTCGGCTGGACGTGCGGCGGGCCCTGGGGCGCGGCGGGGGCCTGCGTCTGCGGAGCCGGGGCGGGCGGAGCCTGCGGAGGCTGAGCCTGGGGCGGGGGCGGGGGCGCCTGGGGCGTCGGCCGCTGCGGACCGGCGGCCCGTGCAGGAGCCGCGGGCTGCTGCTGAGGTCGGCGGGGAAGCGGTGGCCGCACGGCGGGCTGCGGCTTCGAGATCACCGGCTGCGGCTGGGAGACGGCGCCCTGCGGCTGAGCCTGCCGTGGTTGCTGTCCGCCGGTCGTCGGGCGGGGCTGCGGCGGACGCGGACGGAGATCCTGCGACGCCATCCGCACACCGCCCGCGCCGAGCCGCCACGACCCGGTGTCCGGCCCGCTGCTCTTGCGCGCCGTGTCGACGGGAGTCGCCTTCGGCGCGTCGTCGATCAGCTCGTCGAGCGTGCTCTCCACACTCGCTGGCTCCGGCGTCGCCGGGCCCCGGCGCTTGGTCGTCTCCACGCGGATGCTCTTCATCGCCGTCGTCGGAGCCTCTGCGGCCGCGACGACACCGCCGGAACTGACCGTGGCCTGGTCGTACCGCGTGTGCTCCTTCTGATCGGGTTCGTCCGAGAGCGTCGTCTCGCCGAGCCCGATCTTCTGCTGGAGTCGCTGCATCCACCGCGGCGACCACCAGCAGTCGTCGCCGAGCAGCTTCATCACCGACGGGACGAGCAGCATGCGGATCACGGTGGCGTCGAGGACGAGCGCCGCGATCATGCCGTACGCGATGTACTTCATCATCACGATGTCCGACAGGCCGAACGCGCCGGTCACGACCACCAGGATCGCGGCCGCAGCGGTGATGATGCCGCCGGTGTGCGCGGTGCCGGTGCGGATCGCCTCGGTGGTCGACGCACCGTTCTGTCTGGCCTCGACCATGCGGGACAACAGGAATATCTCGTAGTCCGTCGACAGGCCGTAGATGATCGCGATGATCAGCACCAGGATCGCCGCGAACAGCGGGCCGGGTGTGAAGTTCGCGATCGACGCGCCGTTGCCGTCGATGAAGATCCAGGTCAGGATGCCGAGTGTGGAACCGAGACCGAGGGCCGTCATCAGCGCGGCCTTGATCGGCAGGATGATCGACCCGAACGCCAGGAACATCAGCAGCCCGGTCACCGCCACCAGCAGGATCGCCATGAACGGCAGCCTCGCCATCAGCGAGTCGATGGAGTCCTGCGTCAGTGCCGGGGTTCCCGCGACATAGACGCGCAGGCCCTGGTCGTCGATCGCCCTGAGCTCCTTGATCGCCTCGGCCGCGGTGTTGCGGTTCACCAGGCCGGCCGACATCTGCGTGACACCGAGACCGGTCTCCGGATCGCCGTACACGCCGTCCGATCCGCCGTCGGAGGCGTCCGGCGAGAACTTCTTCGTGAATCCGGGGATCTTGTTCGCCGCGTCGGCGATCGCCTGGATCTTGCCTGCGGGATCGGGATCGTCCTGCGAGTAGACGACGATCAGCTTGAGCTCTTCGGTGCGTTCGGTCGGGAACAGCTTGTCGAAATGCTCCTGTGCGACGCGGTTCGCGTTGTCCGGCGGGAGCAGCTTCTCGCTCAGTCCGCCGAACGCGATGTTGCCGAACGGGATGATCAGTGCGAGGAGCAGCAGGACCGTCGGGATCGCGGTCTTCAACGGGTGCTTCATCACCCAGGTCGCGAGCTTGCCCCAGAACCCGGCCTCGATCTCCTCACGGGTCCGGGTCCGCTTGAGGAACGGCACGCTCAGCGCGTCGACGCGGCGTCCGAGGATCGCCAGGATGGCGGGCAGGACCGTCACCGACAGCAGCGCCGCGAGCGCCACCGACGCGATCGCGCCGAACGCCACGGATTTGAGGAAGGCCTGCGGGAACATCAACAGACAGGCCAGGGCCGCGACGATGATCGTCGCGGAGAACACGATCGTCTGACCGGACGTCATGACCGACCGTCTCACCGCGGCCTTCACGGTGTAGCCCTCGGCCAACTCCTCACGGAAGCGGCTGACCATGAACAGGCCGTAGTCGATGGCGATGCCGAGCCCGATCAGTGTGATCACGGACTGGGCGAAGATGTTGAGCTCGGTGGTCTGGGCGATCAGCTTGGTGATGCCGAGCGACCCGGCGATCGTGAGGCCGCCGATGAACACCGGCAGGATCGCGGCCACCACGCCGCCGAACACGAACAGCAGCATCAGGGCGACGACCGGCAGCGCGATGATCTCAGCACGATGGATGTCGGCGTCCATGCCGCGACTCATCGCGCCCGCGATCGGCTGCAGACCGGCCAGTTCGAACTGCGTGCCGGGGAGGTCGTAGCGGCCCGCCAGGTCGTCGAAGAACGGTTCGATCTTCTTGTAGTTGTTGAGGATCGTCGTGTCGTCGTTGCCCGCGACGCCGATGGAGATGAACCCGTGTTTGCGGTCCGCGGTCCACATCCGCTCGCGTTTGAGGTCCGCGGCCGCCTGGTCGGCCGAGTTCGTGATCGCGTCGAACGGGCTGATCAGACCGGCGTGGGTCGCGTCGACCTCGCGGCTGACGACGTCCGGGTACTCGGCGAGCAGGTCGTCGACGATCTTCTGCATCTTCTTGTTGAAGGCGTCGTCGTCGACGAGCGTCCCGTCGGGCGGGCTGACCAGCAGGATCACATCGGACTTGTGATCGCGGCCGAGAGCGGCGTCGGCGACGATCGATCCGGCGACCGACTCCGAGTTGGGGTCGAACCAGCCGCTCTGCGACAAGTGCTTCGGCAAGTCCATGCCGTAGAGTCCGAGGCCGCCCATCAGTGCGATCAGCACGGCGATGACGGTGTAGCGCATTCGGTACACGAATGAGCCGAGGGATCCGAACACGCCGGCTTCCTTCCTTGTCGCGGACACTCGAAATTCCGATTGTCTCAGTTACACCTGAGAAAAATCGGTAACCACTACTTGAGCAAGGCGCTGAGCGGACGGAACGGCGTGAGCCAGGCTCCGTCGTCGGGGAGCGAGTCGAGGCTGATCCGCGGGAGCGGCTCCCGGAACACTCCGGGGATCTCCTCGAGGTCGACGAATTCCAGTCCGTCGGTGGTCAGCGCCCAACTCGCGTGCTCGCGGAAGCCGATCACGGTGACCGGGACACCCTCACCTGCGAGTTCCAGGAGCGGCTCGCGGAACGCCTGCCCGTCGGCCGACGCGATGATCACCCCGGCGAGGCCCGGTGTGTGCCTTCTCACCTGCAGATGGTCGAGCATGTCGGAGTCGACGTCGCTGTCTTCGGTGAGTTTCGGCTTGGCGAAGACGGCGTAGCCGACGTTGCGCAGGGCCTCGACCCACGGGCGGACCACATCGGCGCTTCCGGGAGCGATGTTCGTGAAGACCGTCGCCTCCGGCTCGACGTCCGCGCGGCCGGAGGCTCCGATCGCGGCGGTCCGCTGCAGCATCCACCGGCCGAGGGCGTCGAACCGCGGACGATGGGCCGCGGTGGGGCGTCCGCCCAGCAGGCTGCCGAGCCCCATGTCCATGTTGGGGGCGTCCCAGATGAGCAGGACGCGTTTGACGCTGCTCGCGCCCGACATTGCGTCCGCGAACTCAGGTGCGGTCATCGGCTAGTCCTCCTGCGTCCGCTTCGTCTCCCGCGGGAACGGTTTGACGTACACGAACTCGTTGATGTCGCGACCCTCCACGTGGGCCCGCCCCTCGAACTTAGTCGTCGGGCGTTCCAGAAGAATCGGAGATTCGAAGGTCAGTGGAACGACGTGTGCGCGGTCGGCCCGCTGGGTGGCGAGGAGCTCGGCGATCCACAGCGCGTAGTCGGCGTGATCGGTGGCGATGTGCAGCACGCCGCCCGGCTTGAGGCGGTCGGCGATCAGCTCGATCGTCCCCGACTGCAGGAAGCGTCGCTTGTGGTGGCGTGTCTTGGGCCAGGGATCCGGGAAGAAGACGCGTACGCCGGTCAGGCTGTCGGGCGCGACGAGTTCGCTGAGCACCACCGTCGCGTCGCCGCGGATCATCCGGACGTTGGTGAGTCCGCCGCGATCGACGAGGCCGACGAGCTGTGCCAGACCGGGCTGATACACCTCGACGGCGACGACGTCGACGTCGGGCTCCTCCGCGGCCATCGCGGCCGTCGAGATCCCGGTGCCGCTGCCTACCTCGACGATCAGCGGTGCGTCGCGACCGAACCACGCCTCGCGGTCCAGCGGCGGCTCGTCCGCGGCGTCGGTTCCGGTGAGGAGATCGCGGCCGAGGGCGGGCCACAGCGTCTCCCAGTTGTTCTTCTGCCCCGCGGTGAGTGCGCCTCGCCGGAAACGGAAGCTCGTCACACGGGGATACAGGCGAGAGTTGTCCTGGTTCTCGTCGTTCTTCACCGGTCTATCGTCGCGCATTCGAAAGCGATGCAGGCAACCGACACCGCAGGTAGCGTCGAAGTCGACCTTGGGGGAGGTGGTCGGAGATGACCGGGGACGATGTGTGCGAACGGGCGACGGACCGGCGGAACGCGCCGTTGCGGGTGACGATCGGCGGGCACGGCCGGACCGGGAGGACGACTCTCGCGGCGGCGGTCCGGGCTCGATTCCGATTGTGCGCCAGCGTGATCGACGACCATTCGCCGCCGGACGACGCGGATCTGACGATCCGGGTGATCGGAGCCGCGCCGCGACGATGCGACGTCGACGCCCTCGCTCGGGCCGGGGTGAGCGTCGTCGTGGCGGGCAAAGCCGACCTGCGCGACGATCCCGCTGCCCTCGCCGCAGACGCAGCCCGTGAACTGGGCGTTTCGGTGTATCCGGTGTCCGGGCTGCTCGCCGCGGTGAACGTCGGGCCGACGGATCTCGTCCGGCTCCGCGAGCATCCGGACGATCCCGACCTGCTCCGACGGTTCGGCGTCGCAGGCGTGGCCCACGCCGCGCGGTTCGACGCGGACACACCCGAGCGGCTCGCCGCGGAACTTCGTCGGATCAGTGGGATCGACGCCCTCGCCGCGGCGGTCAGGGCCGCATCGGCCGACGTCGCAGCGGCCCGCGATAGACGCCTGCGGGCCGAACTCGCGCTCGCCGCGGCCCGCGGACACGATCGCGACCGGGTGGAGGCCGTGCTGGCCGGGGCGACGTCGTGACCGGGGTTCGGATCGTCGGACTCGCGGGCGCCGAACCGTCCCGGCTCGGGGAGGCCCTGGTCGCGGCCGGTGTGGACGTCGGAGACACCGAACCGGACGCGGTGATCGTGGCGATCGATCTGTCGTGTGACGTCGGCGATGAGGAGCGCGAACTCCTGGCCGCGCAGTCGGCGCCCACCGCGATCGTGGCGTGCGGAGTGGAACGGCATCCCGACTGGCCGGAGACCACCGCCCGCGCCCGCGACGCTCTCGACCCGGATCGGGCACTCGCGCTGTTCGCCGTGTCGGCGGCGGACGGCCGCGGCGTCGACGACCTCGCGGACTGGTGTCGCGCGCCCGACACCGCGGCTCCGGCGCCCGCGCGGCGCACGCCGACGCCCGTCGTCGCACTCGCCGATCCCGTGCGGGTCGCCGCGGGTCCGCAACGATCCGATCGGATGTCCGGGCTGCGGGCGGGCATCGCGGCGGCGCGCACCGAGACGGCGACCGCCGTCCGCGAGTCCGTCCAGTCGCTGGCCGTCACCGCGGACCGGGCCTGCGCCGACGTGCGCGACGGCCGGGCGTTCGGCGCGTGGCTCATCGAGTCGATCGGCGTCATCGCGTCCACGGCCGAGGCCGGACTCGACGAGCGACTGAATCATGTGCGCCGTACCGCGACTCTCGGGCTTCCCGGCGTCGACCCGGGGGACATCGCACCCGAGCCGCCGATGCGGCCGGCGAGTCCGCCTCCGCACCGGAACGGCTCGGGCGAGGACGCCGTCGTCCTGCTCCTCGGGGCGGCGGGCGGATTCGGTGCGGGACGGATGCTCGTGGCTCCGCTCGTCGATGGATGGCTGCTCGGCGGCGTCGTCACCGCTGTTGTCGGTGTGGCGGTCGCCGCGTGGATCGTCGGCGTGCGCCGGACGGCCGCGGCGAGGGCGTCTCTGCGCAGATGGACGGCCGACACCGTCTCTCTCGCCCGGACCAGCATGGAGCACCGCCTGATCGCGCGGGTGACGGCGGTCGAAGCGCATGTGAGCAGGGAGATATGGAACCGAACGGGGCCGCGGCGCGTCTAACCTTAAGAGGGACGAGTAGAGGGTGCCGATGGACGACTGGTTCGATGCGCGATCCGACGATGCGGGGACAGATCCCGCCGACTCGCTGTGGATCTACGACGACGGGGCACTGTGGGATCTGGGGCCCGCCGACTTCGACTCCGACGGTGACGGCGTCGCCGAGTCGTTGACCGCCGAGTTCGACGGCGGTCACGCGGTGCTCACCGACACCGACGGCGACGGGCGGGTCGATCGGATCACGACGCTGCACGCGGACGGCAGCACAGAGGTGGCGGACGGGAGGTCCGAACCGCTCCGATGGAGTCCGACATCACTCGGCCGCCTGGAGTGACGAATTCCTCGCTGTCCCGACTGCCGGATGTCCGTTAGGAGCGCGTATCCTCGTGGACAACTGTGCCGGGTGAACAACGCCGGGCCAGGCATCGCCGTAACCAAGGAGCCCCGCATGACCGCTGCGACCATTCCCGGCCTCGAGCCCGGGAACGCCCCGACCACCCACCCCGGGCTGCTGGCCTGGGTCGCCGAAGTCGCTGAACTGACGCAGCCGGATCGGGTCGTCTGGTCGGACGGAAGCGACGAGGAATGGGACCGTCTCACCGCGCAGCTCGTCGAGGCGGGCACCATGGTGAAGCTCAACGACGAGAAGAAGCCGAACTCGTTCCTGGCTCTCTCCGATCCGGCCGACGTCGCCCGTGTCGAGTCGCGCACCTTCATCTGCTCGGAGACCGAAGAGGCCGCCGGCCCCACCAACAACTGGGTCGACCCGAACGAGATGCGTTCGACGATGACCGACCTGTACCGCGGCTCGATGCGTGGACGCACCATGTTCGTTGTGCCGTTCTGCATGGGCCCGCTCGGCTCGGACGACCCGAAGCTCGGCGTCGAGCTCACCGACTCGGAGTACGTCGTCCTGTCGATGCGCATCATGACGCGCGTCGGTCCCGAGGTCCTGGCGACCCTCGGTCAGGACGGCTTCTTCGTGAAGGCCCTGCACTCGGTCGGCGCGCCGCTCGAGCCGGGTCAGGCCGACGTGCCGTGGCCGTGCAACCCGGAGAAGTACATCGTGCAGTTCCCCGAGGACCGCGTGATCTGGTCGTACGGTTCGGGCTACGGCGGCAACGCCCTGCTCGGCAAGAAGTGCTACGCGCTGCGCATCGCATCGGCGATGGCCCACGACGAGGGCTGGATGGCCGAGCACATGCTCATCCTCAAGCTCATCTCGCCCGAGGACAAGGTCTACTTCGTCGCTGCCGCGTTCCCGTCGGCCTGCGGTAAGACTAACCTCGCGATGATCCTGCCGACCCTGCCGGGCTGGCGCGCCGAGACCGTCGGCGACGACATCGCGTGGATGCGCTTCGGCGAGGACGGCCGCCTGTACGCGGTGAACCCCGAGTTCGGCTTCTTCGGCGTCGCACCGGGCACCGGCATGGACTCGAACCCGATCGCCATGAAGACGATCGAGGCGGGCAACACGCTGTACACGAACGTCGCTCGCACCGACGACGGAGACGTCTGGTGGGAGGGCATCGGCGATGCTCCCCACCACCTCGTCGACTGGCGCGGCAACGACTGGACGCCGGAATCGGGCGACAAGGCCGCCCACCCGAACTCGCGTTACTGCACCCCGATGTCGCAGTGCCCGACCCTGGCCCCCGAGTGGGACGACCCGCAGGGCGTGCCGATCTCGGCCATCCTGTTCGGCGGACGACGCAAGACCACCGTCCCGCTGGTCACCGAGGCCCGCGATTGGGAGCACGCCGTCTTCATGGGCGCCACCGTCGGCTCCGAGCAGACCGCTGCCGCAGAGGGCAAGGTCGGTGCGACCCGCCGCGACCCGATGGCGATGCTGCCGTTCCTCGGCTACAACGTCGGCGACTACTTCGAGCACTGGCTCAACCTGGGTCGCCGTGAAGGCGCGCAGATGCCGCACGTCTTCTACGTCAACTGGTTCCGCCGCGGCGAGGACGGTCGCTTCCTGTGGCCCGGCTTCGGCGAGAACAGCCGCGTCCTCAAGTGGATGGTTGACCGTATCGAAGGCAACGTCGAGGGCGTCGACACGCCGATCGGCATCGTTGCGAAGCCCGAGGAGCTCGACCTCTCCGGTCTCGACGTCCCCGCCGCCGATGTCGCCGAGGCCCTCGCGGTCGACGCCGACGAGTGGCGCAACGAGATCCCGAGCATCGAGGAATGGTTCGAGTTCGTCGGCGACAAGCTGCCCGCCGAACTG
Organism: Gordonia spumicola; assembly: GCF_009932475.1. Lineage (GTDB taxonomy): Bacteria > Actinomycetota > Actinomycetes > Mycobacteriales > Mycobacteriaceae > Gordonia > Gordonia spumicola. The sequence continues at coordinate 859,199 of NZ_BJOV01000003.1, read as the reverse complement.
AACGCTCAGCTCGACGTCCTCCGCGAACGCCTCGCCTGACAGGCATACAGCAACCGTCTAGAAGACCTTTCGACTCGGTAGGGTGTCGCCCCGCCCGCTCCTTGAGCGAGCGGAGCGAGTCGAAAGGTCTTCTGTCGTTTTCGGGGTCGGGTCAGGGTAGATCCCGATAGCGCGGGTGCGTGATCTCTGCGACTCTGGACGGCATGACACACGCAGCTGCAGAACAGCACGGTCGAGTCGCCGCGCGCGCCGACCGATTGACCAAGACGTACGGGGCGGGGGACACCGTCGTGCACGCATTGCGCGGCGTGTCCATCGGTTTCGGAGCGGGCGAGTTCACCGCGATCATGGGCCCGTCCGGGTCGGGCAAGTCGACGTTGATGCACTGCCTCGCCGGCCTGGACACCGCGTCGGACGGAAGCGTCCGCATCGGCGACGTGGAACTCTCGGGCCTGGGCGACAAGGAGATGACCAAGCTGCGGCGCGACCGCATCGGCTTCGTCTTCCAGGCGTTCAACCTGGTCCCGACGCTGACCGCGGAGGAGAACATCACGCTGCCGCAGGGCATCGCGGGCCGCAAGGTCGATCAGGAGTGGTTCGAGACGGTCGTCGACCGTCTCGGTCTCCGCGACCGCCTCGGGCATCGTCCCAGTGAGCTGTCCGGCGGTCAGCAGCAGCGCGTCGCATGCGCCCGGGCCCTCGTCGGACGTCCCGACATCATCTTCGGTGACGAGCCGACCGGCAACCTCGACTCCCGGTCGTCGGGCGAGGTGCTGAGCATCCTGCGGGCGGCGACCGACGAGTTCAAGCAGACCGTCGTCATCGTCACGCACGATCCGCGGGCCGCGTCGTACGCGGACCGCGTCGTGTTCCTGGCCGACGGCCAGCTGGTGCGCGAACTGGTGCGCCCGTCGGCGGACGACGTCTTCGAAGTCATGAAGAATCTCGACGGCGCGGGCGGCGCTTCGGCAGGAGCGCAGTGACCATGGGCTCGGTCATGCGCAAGGTCTCCACGCGGAGCCTGGCCTCCCACAAGCTGCGCCTGGTGCTCACCGTGTTCTCGGTGGTCCTCGGCACCAGCTTCGTCGCGGCGGCCGTCATCTTCACATCCACCGTGTCGAACGCGTTCAACGCGATCTTCGACAACGTCGCCCAGGGCGTGTCCGTCGAGGTCAGCGCCGCCGATCGGGACGCGCCGGGCGTTCCGGTCGAGCTGGTCACGAAACTCCGCGACTCGAAGGCGCAGCTCGGCATCGACAAGCTCGTCGAGAACTACGGCGGCCCCGTGACCGTCGCCGACTCGTCCGGCAAGGCCATCCAGACCGGCGGCGCGCCGAGCGTCGCGTCCGCGTACCTGCCGCCCGATCAGGCGATCGGCGACTCGATGAAGCTCGTCGAGGGTCGGGCCCCGACGGCCGAGAACGAGATCACGATCAACAGGACCGCCGCCGACAAGGCAGGCCTGCACGTCGGCTCGAAGACGAAGGTCGTCCTCGGCACCGGAGTGTCCGATCCGATCGACGTCATCGTCGTCGGCATCACCGACCTGTCGTCGTCAACCGGCGGGTACGTCGGCATCCAGTTCGATCAGCAGACGGCGAAGGACTACTTCTCCGACGGCGACTACGTCGCGGTCGTCGACATGACGGCGGTGCCCGGCGTGTCCGACACCGAGCTGCGCGACCGCGTCCATGCGGCGCTCGGCGACGCGACGAAGGTCGATGAGTTGTACAAGGTCCGGACCGGCGATCAGGTGCGAGACGACGAGAAGGCGGCCATCGGCGACTTCCTGACGATCTTCCGCTACATCCTGTTGGCGTTCGCCGCGATCGGACTGCTTGTCGGAACGTTCATCATCTACAACACCTTCTCGATGATCGTCGCCCAGCGGAACCGGGAACTGGCACTGCTGCGCGCCATCGGCGCCAGCCGCAGAGACGTCTCGCGGTCGGTCTTGACCGAGGCGCTGCTCGTCGGCGTCCTCGGCGGCGTGATCGGCCTCGGCCTCGGTGCGGCCATCGCCGCAGGCATGCTGGCATTCACGAAGTCGCAGGGTCTGCCGTCCAACGGCATCGAGATCGGCGTCGCCGCCATCGCGTCCGCGGTGTTCGTCGGCGTCATCGTGACCATGCTCAGCGCGTGGATCCCGGCGCGGCGCGCGTCCAGGATCCCGCCGGTGGAGGCGATGCGCGAGAGCGCCGTCGAACCGGGCGCGGGCTCCTTGCGCAAGCGCACGCTGATCGGCGCGATCCTCGGCGTGCTCGCCGTCGCGGCCTTGGTGATCGGCGGACTCGGCGAAGGCGGGACCCGCGCCCTCATCGTCGCGATCGGCGCACTCCTCGCCGTGGTCGCGATCGTGCTCGGCGCGCCCGCACTGTCGCAGCCGTTCGTGAGTGTGCTCGGTGGACTCTTCGAGAAGCCGTTCGGCACCGTCGGGCGCCTCGCCAGGACCAACGCCGTCCGCAATCCGCGTCGGAGTGCGGCGACCGCGTTCGCGTTGACCCTCGGGCTGATGCTCGTCGTGGTGATCGGCATCCTCGGTACGTCGTTCAAGGGCACCGTCAACTCGGCGGTCGACAAGGGCGTCAAGGCCGACTACGTCGTCAGCGGGACCAACGGCGGCAACATGCCGCTGGGCATCGCCGACGCCATCCGCAAGGCCCCCGGCGCGCAGACCGTGGTCACGCAGGCGTTCGCCGTCGCCAAGATCGGTGGCGAGCAGACGTACCTGACGGCGGCCATCGGCGGGAAGTTCTCCGACGTCGCGACGATCACGCCTATCGACGGCGTCGTCGACGTGACGGGCGACGGGATGGCCGTCGACGAGAGGACGGCCAGTGACAGGGGCTGGAAGCTCGGCGAGACGGTGACCGTCACTTCGCTCACCGGCGACGAGATCGCCGTCCCGATCGTCGGGGTCTACGAGTCGAGCGAGATGGCCGGGACGTACATGATCGGCGACGACCTGTACGACAAGCTGGTGCCTGTCGAGAGCATGCGGTCGGCGCAGTTCGTGTGGGTCAAGGGCCGTCCGGGCGTCTCCCTCGGGGACCTGCGAACTCAGTTGGAGGACGCCACGGCCCCGTATCTGATCGCCCAGATCCAGGACCGCGAGGAGTTCAAGAACTCGATCTCGTCGAACATCGACCAGATGATGGTCACGCTGTACGCCCTCCTCGGGTTGTCCCTGGTGATCGCGGTCCTCGGCATCATCAACACGCTCGCGTTGTCGGTGGTGGAGCGCAAGCGGGAGATCGGCATGCTCCGTGCGATCGGCATGGCCCGCGCCCAGGTTCGCCGGTCCATCTACCTCGAGTCGACGTACATCGCGGTCTTCGGCGCCCTGCTCGGAGCCGTCCTCGGCCTCGCGATCGGCATCCCGCTGGTCCGCACCCTGGCCTACTGGGGACTCGAGGGCGTCGTCATCCCGTGGAGTCTGATCGGCGGGACGCTCGTCGGAGCGGCCGTCGTCGGCGTGATCGCGGCCCTGTGGCCTGCGGTGACAGCGGCCCGCACGCGGCCGCTGGAGGCTATCGTCGAGGGATGAGCAACGGGAAGAACAACGGGCGGACCGTCGTCCTGTCACTGGCGGTCGCGTTGTCTCTCCTCGTGTTGATCGTGGTGGCAGTGCTCGTGTTCCGCGACACCTCGTCGTCGGACACGGGCGCTGCCACGGTCACCAGCACGCCGTCGTCGAGTGCGACGTCGTCGTCGGAACGGCCGAGCACCACCAGTTCCACGCCGACGTCCACCCACACCCGGCCGACGGGCGAACCCGGAACCGTGACCTACCAGTTCACCGGCGACGGCGACGTCGTCGGGGTGTCGTACCGCAGCGGCACCTCGATGACGGTCGTGGTGGTCACGGGCACCCCGTGGCAGCAGAAGACCACGGTCTCCGACCGCCGGGCCCGTCTCACCGGCATCGTGGTCCGCGGCCGCATCACCTGCACGATCATGCAGGGAGAGGACCTGCTGGCCTCGTCGACGTCGTCGGGCGGCCCGATCTCGTGCGCGGCCACCCTACCGAGGTAGCCTCTCCGGTCGTTGAGCCGATTCCGAGGCGCCAGCCGAGGCATCGAGTCGAAACGCCGCACGTCAGGCCGGTTGCCGAGCACTCAGTGGCGTCGCAGCACCATGACCAGGTTGGTTGCCGCGACCTCGCGGAGGCCGGGGACGCGGACGACGGGCCACGCCCAGCGTGGGAGATAGCGGGGGAACGCGGCCCGCAGGGTCGCGTCGGGGGTGGTGCGCGCCCATCGCAGGCCGGCGGCGGCGGTGATCGGGAACAGTGACTCCCCGAACAGGTTCTTCGGGGGACGACCGTGCTTCTCGGTGTACCAACGGGCCGCACGGTGACCGCCCGCGTAGTGCGTCAGACCCATCTCGTGCCCGCCGAACGGGCCCCACCACAGGGTGTAGCTGAGCACGATCGTGCCGCCGGGTCGGGTGACCCGGACCATCTCGTCGGCCATCTCCCACGGGCGGTCGGTGTGCTCGGCGACGTTCGACGAATAGCAGACGTCCACACTGCCGGTCGCGAACGGGAGCTGCTGGCCCTGGGCGCGAACCGCGGTCCGGTGGTCGAGTCCGGCAGCGTGCATCTCGCCCGCGTCGGGCTCCACCGACAGGTACTGTGCACCGCGTGCGGTGAACGCGTCGGCGAAGAAGCCGGGACCGCCGCCGACATCCAGGACGGACGTGCCGGCCATCGGGCCGTGGACGTCGGAGACCATCTGCGCGGTGTCCTGCGCCAGCGCGCTGTAGAAGCGGTCGGGGTCGGGCTGTTCGTAGCGGAACTCGCGGAACAGTCGGACCGAACGGGCCAGGGTGGCTCGGCGGGCGAAGCTGGACGCGGTCATGGGCCCAGCGTCGCATACCCTGGATCGAGTGAATCCCCCGGCCGACGTCCTGCTGCTGTGCTGGCGCGACACCGGCCACCCGCAGGGCGGCGGGAGTGAACGTTATCTCGAACGGGTGGGCGCGGAGCTCGCCCGACGCGGATACCGCGTCACCTTCGTGACCGCGGACTATCCGGGCGCTCCGCGGAAGCAGATGGTCGACGGCATGCGTGTCCTCCGGGGCGGCGGACGGCTCACCGTCTACCTGCGCACGGCGGCGACCCTGACCGCCGCCCGGTTCGGCCGCGGGAGGCTCGCCGGATACCGTCCGGACGTGGTCGTCGACACCCAGAACGGAGTGCCGTTCTTCGCATCGATCGTGGCCGGCGCCCCGACCGTCGTGCTCGTCCATCACTGCCACCGGGAGCAGTGGCCGGTGGCCGGGCCCGTCCTGTCCCGCATCGGCTGGTTCGTCGAATCGCGCCTGTCCCCGCGCGTCCATCGGCGGAACCGCTATGTGACGGTGTCGGAGCCGTCGGCCGCCGAACTCGTCGACCTCGGCGTGGACCGAAGCCGGATCACCGTGGTGTGCAATGGGATCGATCCGGTGCCCGACGGCGTGCCCACGCGGGCGCCGCACCCTCGACGGCGGCTGATCGTCGTCTCCCGGCTGGTCCCGCACAAGCAGGTGGAACATGCGCTGGCCGTGGTGGCGAGGTTGCGGGACCGCGGCGTCGACGTCCATCTCGATGTGGTGGGCGGAGGTTGGTGGGACGACGAACTGCGTGCCGCGGCCGCGGAGTTGAGCATCGACGACAGGGTGCGCTTCCACGGGCACGTCGGCGACGCGGAGAAACACGAACTGCTGGCCGCGGCCGATCTGCACCTGATGCCGTCCCGTAAGGAGGGGTGGGGCCTGGCGGTGATCGAGGCCGCGCAGCACGGCGTGCCGACGGTCGGCTACCGGGCCTCGGCCGGGCTCAACGATTCGATCGTCGACGGTGTGACAGGGCTGCTCGCGGACGACTTCGACGGTCTCACCGAGGCGGTGGCCGCACTCGTGGACAGTCCGCGGCGACTCGCCGACCTCGGGGCCGCAGCCCGCGCTCGGTCGGGCGACTACTCGTGGTCGTCGACGGCGGACGGCTTCGAAGCCGTCTTCGCGACCCTGCGCTGAATCCACGCCGCGGGGCCCGCGAGCAGCGCCGCGAACCACAGGAGCGTCGCGGTGATCGCCGAGGTCCAGGCGAGGACCCCGGGCGTCGGTGCGGGGGAGGCGTCGGAAACGCGGAACAGGCGCAGATGTTCACCGTGAAACACCTCGTCGGCCGCGTCCAGTCCGCCGGGGGGCGTGGCCTCCTCGCTGATCACCCAGCCGATGCCGAGCCTCGCGAGGGCGTGGACGTCGCCGCGGCGGACCGCGGACATGATCTCAGCGGTGCGGCCGCTCGGCGCGTCGTACGTCCGGCCGTCGACGATCAGGCCGCCGCCGGAGATCACCGGGGCGTCGACCATCCGGGGCAACGGGCTCAATGACGGTCCGCGGGTCCAGGTGAGCGTGCGCACGCTCGACTCCGGCCACAGTGCGACGCCGGTGCCATCGTCGTCGATCATGCCGACGACCGTCGCGTAGTCGGCGGGGATGCGGACCGGCGCGATCGCGCCGCCGACGCCCCATGCGAGGTCGGGCAGCGGTCCGATCACCAGCAGGGCGACCGCGCCCGCGGCGAATCCTGCGGGCACCGACCGGCGCAGTCGGGAGACGGCGGCCGCGGCGGCGACGGCGACGAACGGAACCGCTAGCGCGAGGTACTTCTGGGTGTCGCGCAGCAGCCCCGCGCCCGGTACGTGAGCCAGTGCGGCGTCCATCACCGCGAGACCCGGCCCGGTGGCGGCCAGCACCGTGACCAGCACTGTGACGCCCGCGAGTAGCGCGAGTGCCCGGATCGTCCGGTGCCGGGCGCGTCGAAGCTCCACACAGCCGACGACGACCACCGACATCAGTGCGACGGTCGCGACCGCCGCCCATGCGGACGTGCGGCTGGCGGGTACGGCCTCGGCGTTCCAGATGCCGCCGAGGCCCAGCGCGGTCCCGACCGATCCGAGCCCGGGCTCGGCGCGCAGGGCGAACGCACTCGCGCCGCCCGATGATCCGGACGCCGAGGACACGACGGCTCCCACTAGCCACGGTGACGCCGTGACCAGCCACGACAGTGCCATCCATGCGGCGCCTCGCCTCCGCGTTCCGGTCGCGAACGCGGCGACGGCGGCGACGACAATCGCCAGAACGGACCCGGTCGGAGTGAACCCGGCGACGGCGAACCAGGCGAGCGTCGCCCAACGATGGCCGTCGGCCACCGCGATCACGATCGGGGCGAGGGCGGCGTAGCCGAGCAGCAGACTCCACTGACCCTGGAGCAGGCGTTCGGCGACGAACGGATTCCAGACAGCGACCACTGCCGCGGCGACCGAGCCCGACGTTCCGGCCGAGGGGACGAGCCGCCGCGCGAGCTTGCCGTAGCCGATGCCTGCCCCGAACAGGGCCGCCGTCGTCAGCAGCGCGACGAGCCAGCCGCCGTCCACCACCCGGGACAGGACTCCGAGCACGGCGTCCTGCGGCACCGCACGCGGTGCCGAGCCGTCGATCCCGAACGCCGACGGCGTCAGCGCGAACCGGGGGACGGCGACGGCGTCGCGGTAGATCAGGTAGCCGCCGTGCAGGGGTGCGCAGATCAGTGCCGTGAGCAGGGCGCTGACCAGGTAGAGCATTCGGTCAGAAGTGGTAGGTGTCCGTCGGAGCGGGTGAGTGATCGGAGATCTCGTAGTCGTTCGGGACGATGTTGTACGCCCGCGCCAGATCGAGGATCTTGGTGGCGCGTGCGATGCGCGGCAGGTCGGAGCCGTTGCGGATCTCGCCGCCGTCCGCCTCGAACTCGGTGAAGAAGTCGCGTGCCCAGCTGATGTCGTCCAAGGACGGCGAGAGGCCCTCGTTGACGGCCGCGCACTGGTCGGGCGTCAGGCAGATCTTGCCGGTCATGCCGAACTCCGCACTCACCGCCGTCGCGTCGCTCAACTTGTGCGGGTTGGAGCCGACGGTCGGTCCGTCGATCGCCGACGGCAGGTTGGCTGCCTTCGCGGCGATGGTGAATCGCGAGCGGGCGTAGGCCAGCGTCATCGGGCTCTCGCCGAAGCCGGTGTCGCGCCGGAAGTCGCCGATGCCGAACGCGAGGCGGAAAGTGCCCTTCGCCGAGGCGATCTCGGTGATCCGCTCCAGCCCGCGCGCCGTCTCCACCAGGGCGACGACGGGGATGTTGGGCAGACGCTTCGCCGTCTCCGTGACGTGGTCCACCGACTCGACCATCGCCAGCATCACGCCGCCGATCGACGTCGGGGCGAGCGCTTCGATGTCGGCGGCCCACCACGGTGTGCCGAATCCGTTGATGCGGACCCAGTCCGAGTGACCCGCCTCCATCCATGCGACGACGTTGGCGCGCGCGCTGTCCTTGTCCTTGGGGGCGACGGCGTCCTCGATGTCGAGCACCACGATGTCGGCGCGCGACCGTGACGCGGCCTCGAACCTGTCGTGTTGTGCACCGTTCACGAGCAGCCAACTGCGTGCAAGGACCGGATCGATCCGGGATCCGACGTCGGCCGGATCGGGCTCGTGGAATGGTTCGGTGTCGTACATCGAGGTGAAGCGCCTACTCGGTCGAGGTCAAGGTGGGGACATTGCAGTCGATGAAGTGTACCCTCACCCGACCCGGCACACTGGTGGGCATGGTGCGGGCACTCGGGTCGGTGACGGCGGGGACACTCCTCGCGAATCTCCTGGCCTACCTGGTTCAGGTGCCCGCCAGCCGTGTCCTCGGGCCGGACGGGTTCGGCGAGTTCTCCGTCCTGAACGCCGCGATGCTCGTGTTGTCGGTGCCCGCGCTCGCACTGCAGGCAGTCGTCGCCAGGGAGGTCGTCGGCGGTACGTCGCGCAGTCGGCTGTGGCGTTTGATCGGTGTGGTCACGGTGCTCGTCGCCTGCTGTTCGGCGGCCGGTGTCGCCGTGATGATGACGATCGCTCACACGGCCTTGGTTCCGACCGCTGTGGCACTGGCCGGTGCGGCGCCGCTCGCCGTGATCGCGGGCGGGCAGGGACTCCTGCAGGGGTCGGGTCGGTTCGGGGTGCTCGGACTCGTGTTGGCGTGCGTCGGCGTGCTGCGGTCGGTCCCGGTCGTCGGGGCCGTCGTCTCCGGTGGCGGTCCGACCGGCGCGCTCGCTGCGGGAACCGCGGGAACGGTCGTGGCCGCGGTCGTCGTCGCGGTCGTCGCGGCACGTGACCGCCGTCGGGAAGACGTGGCCGCTCACTCGCGGGTGGCGCTCGCGGACGTGCTCGCCGCATCCGGCGTGCAGTTCGTGATGATCGTGGCGGTGTCCGTCGACCTGCTGCTGTCCCGGTCGGTGCTGACGGCATCCGACGCGGGTGTCTACGCGCTCGGCGCCGTCGCGACCAAGGCCGCGTTCTGGCTGCCGCAGGCCATCGGGGTGGTCGTGTACCCGCGGCTGGCCGATCCGGTCCGGTCGTCGGACGCCCTGCGTCGTGCGCTCGCCGTTCTCGCCGGGATCGGTTTGTGTGTGACCGGTGCGGCGGCTGTCGGTGGGCCACTCGTTCCGGCGGTGATCTCCGAAGACTATCGGCCAGTCGCGTCGTTGATGTGGTTGTTCGCGCTCACGGGGGCCCTGCTGGCCGTGCTGCAGTTGATGCTGCTGGCCGCGATCGCCCGCAATCATGCGCGCGGCGCGCTCCCGGCGTTCGCGGTGCTGGTCGCCGAGATCGCGGTGATCCTCGTCGTCGCCGACTCGGTCCCGCTGCTCGCGTCCGTCGCCGCCCTGTCGGCGGCCGCATCCGTCGCCGCGACCGGAGCATGGCTGCGCTTCGCTGGGTAGTGCGCCACCACCGGGCCCCGGTCAGAACCCTCGGTTCACTCCCCGATAGCCGGGGTCCTGCAGATAGCTTTCATACAGATCACGCGGCCAACTCGGTCGCGGAGCCTTCTCGGGGCGATCGAGAACCTGGGACACGACCAGGTCGGCAAGCTCGATCTCGATGTTCAGCCGTGGACGCATCGTCTCGAGTCGAGCTCGAATCGATGCCGAGTTCTCGAGCACGTCCTCCCCGAAGTCCATGAGCACTCCAAGCCTGATGGCGCGCGTCAGGCCGCCCCGAGATTCCGAGATGTGCGGAGAGGTGTGCAGGGCGATCGCGTCCCAGATCTCCTGAGCTTCGTGCTGATCGGCGAATGACAGGCGTTCCAGGAACGCAGCGGCTTCGTTGCCGCCGACCACCTCGAACCGATCACCCGACGCCGCACCAGCGACTGTGCCGAAATCGTGGAACAGGCTGGCCACCCAAATGGAGTCAGGATCGAGTTCTAGCTGTTCGGACTCGCCGATCGCCGTTGCCAGTCTCGCGACTCGTACCGAGTGGTTGAGGATCGCCTCATGAAGGTGTGCAGAAACATGATCAAACGCTGCCCGCACCAGCGGGCTGTCAGGCAATTCGCTCACTCTTGACCTTCCCTATCGGGGTGATAGTCGATCTCGATCAGTAGCCAGCGGCACGCTGGGCTTGTAGCTAGGCGATTTCAGATGGTAAATGCACCACCATTTCAATATGGGGATATCAGCGATCTTTTCTGGCAGCGTTCGCCAGCCGAGAGTGCCGCGTGGTCGGCAGTCCGCCGCGTGCCTTGTCCCGAGAACGGTCGAGCTACGCGCAGCCTGCACAACGTGATGGGCGGCATCTTTGAGCAGGACGGAAGCGTGTTCGTGTCATGTTCGCCTGATGGTTGCCGAGACCGCAGACGCCTGCTACCGTCACACAATTACCAAGGTAAGTCACAGTCGATAAGTCGAAACATGCGATCGTATGTCGAGTGTTCGTGTGACTGACCGTGAGCGTTCGGGAGTTGTGTTGTGCGGTTGATTGTTCGGGTGGTCGCGGTGGTGGCTGCGTCGGTTGCGCTGGTGGGCGTTGCTGGTGGTGGTGTGGCGTCGGCTAATCAGGTTCATCGGTTCCCTGACCGGACGGTCGTGAAGCGTTCTGATGATGGGTGGACGGTCCGGTTGACGAAGTCGGCGGAGAAGATCGTGTCGGTGCCGCCGCTCTCGCGTGGGGTCGGCTCATTCGAAGCGTTCCTGGATTTGCGGGGCGAGGCTGAGATCACTGGTCAGGGCACTGTGCCGGTGGACGCGGCGATCCTGACCTCGGGATATCAATTATCCTGTCAGTGGCAAATGTCCAATTTGAACGTGGGAATTTCGGGTGGCCCGACGGCGCAGGCGTCGATCACGTGGCCGCCCGCGGTGGTGTTCGGGGTCCAGGCGATGCCGACGGTGTCGACGACGTTGGCGAACGGGGGCCACGGTCGATGTGAAGTTCGGTCAGAAGGCGTTGGCCGGTGCGCGTGCGGGGACGCGCGCGGAGGGTGTTCGGGTCGAGATCTCGGGGTGTGTCGGGGCCCGCCCCGCGGTCCGCGCCTACATTCGCGTCTCGATGGCAACGGCGGCCAATGACAACATGTTCACCATCTACGGTTCCCCGCACCTGCTGTAGCAGCCTGCCTACCGTCACGAGAAGGGATCCAATATGACGTTGACAGACAACACGACACGTATTGCTGACGATTCGCGGACGATGGATCGTGTCGATTCTCCGGCTGGCGACGACCGGGCGGCGACGGGTGATGCGGCTGGGTCGGTGCCGGTGGGCACGATCGTCTTGTTTCTGCTGGGGTGTGGTGTTCTTGTCGCTGCTGCGATGACGGTGTCGAATCTGGGTTCGTGGGGTGCCCAGGTTGGTGAGGTGTGGGTGTTTCTCGGGTTCTTCGTGGTGATGTCGATCGGTGGCCGTTGGTTCTGGGCCGGTGTCGATGCGATCGTCACCGCTCTTCGGTCGGGTAAGGACGGCTGAGGCGGTGAGTATTCGGGGGGACCGCAGTCGTCGTCGGTGGTGGGTGCGGGTTGCGGTCGCTGGTGGTGTCGGCGGGGTCGCGGTTCTTGCTGCTGGTGTGGTGGGTGTTGGTGGTGCGGATGGTGATGCGTTGTGTGCTCAGTTGCGGGCGCAGTATGGGCCGGGGTGGCCGTGTATCAGTGTGCCGACGACTACGCCGCCGCCGATGCCGGGTGTGACGCCGACGACTCCGGGTTCTCCGGGTGTGCCCGGGGGTGGGCCGGTGATCGGTGGTGATGCCGGTCCGGGCCCGGGCACGGGGGACGGTACGCCGATTGTGGGCGCCCCGACCACGAATCCTGCCCGGCCGAGGGGACGGGCGCCTGCTGCCCCGGAACAGCGACGAGCGGACAACATCGACGAAAGGCCAGTTGCCAGTCGGCCGGTGAGCCCTTCGCCTGTTCGGACGACCGCACCCGCTCCCGTACAAGGCAATGATTGGTCTGATCAGGATCAAGCGTTGCGGGAGCCCGGTTCCGATAGTGGGGATAGTGAAACGGTGCCGTTGCCGGTGTGGTTGATCGCTGGTGCTGCAGCGGTCGCGGTAGCCAACCCTCGCGCGAGGTCACTGGCGCGCCGGGGCAGTTCGACGCGCGTGGGTCGCCCGTACTCGTCCTCCACCCGCGCGATGGGACGGGGCGGATTCGGGCGGATTCTGTCGCTGTTCTCCCCGCGCCCGGCTACCGTGATCAGCGGCGTTGGCGGGCTTGCTCCACCGAACGGCTCTGACGGGCCTGTACACATCTATCCCGGTGATCCGGTCTCGCTGTACGAAGGTGCGGTCGCTCTGCCGGGGAGTTCACTGTTGTTTGTCCCCGACAGTCCCGGATCAGAGCACGGGCGGATCGAGTGGCAGTACACACCTCCGTGGCCCCCGGGGTCTCAATTGACCTCTGACGTTCTGACAATCACCAAGAATGGCAGGCCTGTGCAGACGACGCACGGGTTCAAGAACGGACAGTTCTACGGCACCATCGAAGACGTCACTGCCGGCGACGTCATCGGCTTCCATCACGAAACGACAGCCGTCGATGCGCGCGGAGACAGCTTCGTAAACGTCATCTCAGGCGCCGACGTCATGCCCATCCGCATACCTATGCCTGGAGATAGTGATGGAGGCCCGGGCCAGTGGGTGAAGAAGAACGAGTCCATGTCCGACGCGTCGCGCTACTATCAGGAAGCCGTCACTCACGTCCAGAAAGACTGGGTATACGCAGTCGACGGCACCATGTTCGACGGATTCTTCAGATCCGCCGACGGCGTGAATCACTTCCTGGAAGCAAGGGCGACTACAATTTCTGGTTCGATAGCGCGGGCGAGATAAAAACCTGGATTGACGAGAAAGGAGTCGAAGCAATCATCGACCAGATGGCCAGGCAATCCAAAATTGTCGAAGAACATGGCGGAGTGCTCGAATGGTATAGCGAGTACGGGAGTCTTGCTACCTGGCTGATGGAGGAAGCCGGGAACCTGGGAATTGACAATATTGTCATCCACACGGATCCTGGTGGTCGACAGAACTTTTGACCACACAGATAACGCACTCTAAGGAAAGCAATGAAATCTGCTAAGTTCTATGTTCGTTGCGTAGACCGCACGTATGAGAGGGGCGAAGTTGCGTCGCGCATGAAGGCTGTGCTGGATGGGTTTAACGTGCTGTTTCCTGGACTCGGTCCGTGGTTTGGTTCGGGGGTTTCCGAAGCGGACGCAAAGTCGCGGGTGAAGCACCTTCCGGGGGCGATTCGAATAGCGGACGATGAAATCGATATGGCTGAAGGAAGCAATAACTGGATTATCAGTCGCTGGAGCGAAGTTCCTAGTGGCGGGCATGTGGGCGTTCGCTGCCGATTTCGAAGCTCGCAGCCAGGACTCCGGCCGCCGAGGCAGGCACCGAACTTCACGTTGCAAGTCAGTTGCGAGCTATTCCCGGGCGGAATGGTTGACGAGGGGGCGATCATTGAACTCGTGCGCCGCGCGGTAGATCCGGACTCGATTGAAGTAAGGAGAGACGCTGGACCAGAACTTTTCGAGGTCATCTATTCGCGCAGCGCATAGCCGCGCCGACCGGTGGCCGTATCCCAGCGGATTTCGTGGTAAAGAACGATATCGCTCAGACAGCAACCCATTTTCGGGGCAGGCCGTATCAAGCGAATATCCTCTAGCGCATATTTCCATAGTCTGAGGATCTGGATCTGAGGCATGATTCTTGAGGAACTTCTGTATGAACAAGCGATCTCCGGCGAACACTTTCCTCTGTTGGAGTATAGCCCCTTGAAGAACCCCGAGGCGCTAAGGGAGGCAGAGATCTCGGAGGTCAAGATTTCACCGATAACAGGAAGGGCTGCCGTTCTCTTTGACCTGAGAACGAGTCTGCAACTCTGGGATCTCGGGTCTGCGGGCCTACTCTTATTCGAAGGTGTTGAGACGGTCTCCGTCGACTGGCCGAGCGATCGGATCCCTGGCAGATTTGCGACGCCGGCGGGCGTCCTGTCCATCAGTTCGCCAGATGATGGACGATACTCGTCCGTCATATCGTCTATTTCCTCATCGTTTGACGAGATTCATGTGGAGTCGTCGGAAGTATTCTTCTTCCTGCTTGAATCCACTGTAGTTTCGGACGGTACTGCGCCACCGGACTTTATGAATGCAGGCGCGCCGGAAATGGTCAAGGGCCTCCCGCGTATGAGTGGCAGCTTTCGTACTATTGGCGTTGATCGCCTGGCCTAACGTCCGATCTCTGATAGAGAAGTGGCTCTAGTTAGCGATAGTATTCCGATTGGTGAATTCCTTGAAATGGAGGTTCTCAAAATGAGCAACAAGGCTGTTTTTCGGCTCCGCGGTGAAAACGATCCAGACGCGATCTATGGAGTCGCGGGAAACCCTCATACATTTCGGGGTCTGGTTTCTCTCCTTCCGGTCAACGGCGGCCGCGGATTCTGCGCGAGATTCGTCGACCTTGTGGCCGTCGACGAATTTTCTGCGGGCTGGATTCTTGGGTACGCATCCGGAAATGAACCGATGTTCTCGCCAGATGAATTCCCGGAATCGAGAATTGAGCGCGAACGTGATTTCTATCATTCGAACGGGTATCCGTTGCCAATTCAGTGTAGCGGACTTGTGTGCGTCAACGCTGTAAATGGCGATCGGGGAAATGTTGATGTCGAAACCGTCTACGCTTGCTATGCGCGGGTTCTCAGTCGAATCTCTGACTGGGTGGGAAAGGAGCTTGAATGGGCGCCGGTTCTCGATGGTCAGGTATTGTACGAGCTGCGTTCTTCCGATCCTGGTACGTGTGAAATTGAGAGCCTTTTCGGTCGCCTAAACGTGGACTGGCAAAAATCTGGCGATCTGCAGGATTGGAACTTACAGCTCTCCGCGGAAGGGGAAGGATTTCCGTTCAGCAATTTTGAGACGATTCTCTCCTTCGAGCACGCATCGAGTATGGCACACGTCCCGAATCTGTCGGTGAATCTCGATGCTGATGGGAACTCCCCTTCTATTGCTGACATGGCGGGCATCTCGGATCAGATCTCAACTCTGTTCACGGGAATAGTTCGGGACATGGATGCTGACTGCGCCTCGATCTCGCCCTCAAGAGCGGCCATGCTTGCGAATGGCTTCAGGTTCACCATTGACGACGATTCCGATCCCGTACTCGCGTTCCCTGGTTGGCAGACCTACATGTCTGGGCGAGTGGCTGATCGTTGTGGAATTGACGGTCTCCCTCCCGGGTTTACGGCTAGTAGATATAGCGATGGGGTGCTGATCGAATTTCACGATGGCATCGAGCGGTTCGGGGCGAATGAAGCAAACGTTCTCGCCAATTGTCTTGATGAAGATTGCTGATCGATGGGCTTTCTCGACGCCTTTAGGGCTAGAATGGGCAGATTCAGTAGGAACCCATATAACTTGAGATTCCACGCGTGGCTTGAGGGTCATCCGGTTCTCAAGACATTCTTGGAGTGGTTTCCCTGATTGCGTCAGAATGAATCGTGACGAGTCGACTTGGGAAAGGGGGTATTGATGTCGAGACACAGAAAGTCGGTAGATGTCAGGTTTCGCTGCCTTGTCGACAATCAATACGTGCAACGCTGGGGGGAGTGGGAGAAGGGTGGGAAATGGAGGAGGGTCGGCGCAGAAATCGTATCCATTGCGATTGCAGTGTGTTTGATGATGTTCATTGGTCTCCTGCTGTTCTGAGTGCTCAGCGTGAGTTCTCTAGAAGATCGAAGGCCGCGCCGGTCAGCGGTCAGCGGAGTCTCGTTCCCGTCGGTTGAGATAGACACCGCCCGCTAGGGCAGCGACGCCGAGCACACCGAAGACGATGGGCGCCGTGACGGTGGTCAGGGTGACGGGACGCTGGCGGGCTGCGGCTGCGGCGGCGCCGTCCTGGCGGGAGCGGTCGTCCCCGGTGAACGTCGCGTCGATGTTCACCAGGCGGTAGTTCGCGAGTGCCTGGGAGCGGTCCGCGGCCGAATCGGCGAAACGGTACTCTTCGGACACCGTCACGCGTTCGTCGACGACGACGCCCGTGGCGGCGTCGACGAACAGGTCGCGTTGCGACGAGTGATGCAACGTCGCAGTCAACGTCTGTGTCGGTGCGACGTTCGGAAACGTCCCGAACCACGATGCCGGTTTGGTGATGACTGCACGGGTGTCGAACTGCGACAGGTCCGTGTCGGGGGTCGTCGCGGTGAAGTGGATCGTCGCACGCCCCTCGATCGTCTCGGTGCCCGCGCGGAGCAGGGACACCGACTGGCGGGTCGTGACGTCGAAGTACTCGGGGCGGTCACCGATCTCGACCCCGTACGGGAACACGTAGGTGTAGCCCCGCCGTTCGGGGATCGTGACCGCGCCCTTCTTATCGTCGAACTGCACCTCGGACGTCCCCGACGTCAGGGCGGTGGAGCGGTCGAGGGTCACCCGGTCGATGGTCGCGGCAAGAGTCTGTTCCGCGCAGACGTCCTTCGCCTTCACCGACTTCCCGTCGACCACGTAGCGGTTCACACCGAGTGATGTTCCCGCCTGGAACGTCACGATGTCGGCGTCGGACGGTCGGACGACGACGATGCGTCGTCGCTGCTGAACCTGGGCATCCAGCACGCGAGCGGTCGGTGCGTTCAGTGAGCACCTGTCGAGGATGCGGGAGCTCGACGACCCATCGGCCACCCACGTCACGTCGACGTCGGACGGGATCGCCCGGAAGCGATCGCCGATGATCGGGCCGACGGCGAGCGCAGCCGCGAGGAGCAGTGCGCCGAGGAAGAACGCGGTCGGCGCCAGCAGGTCTGCGCCGGTGAAGCGCGGCGCAGACGACTGGGACACCGGCGACTGGGGCGAGGGGGGCGCAGACATGGGCTCGACGCTACCGGGGCGTCTACATTGGGTCGGGACATGAACGCCACGACGAACCGGAGTCGCGCCTTCCACCCGCAGCTCGAGGGCATGCGGGCGGTCGCTGCGCTCGGCGTGCTGACGACGCACGTCGCCTTCCAGACCCGGTCGCTCGACTGGCCGGTGATCGGACCTCTTCTCGGACGCCTCGACCTCGCGGTCGCCCTCTTCTTCGCCCTCAGCGGGTTCCTGCTGTGGCGGCCGTACGCGCACGCGGCCCGCGGCGACGCCCCGTCGCCCGACGTGACGCGATACCTCCGACACCGGTTCGTCCGCATCTGGCCGGTGTACGCCGTTGTCGTCGTGGCCGTGCTGACGCTCCTTCCACAGGCTCGCGGATCGTCGGCGACCGTTTGGATCGCCAACCTGACGTTGACGCAGGTGTTCGTGCCATTGACCCTCGCGCCCGGCCTCACGCAGATGTGGAGCCTGTCCGTCGAAGCCGCCTTCTATCTGTTGCTCCCGGTCATCGGCTACGCGATGACCCGGCTGCGCGGGCGCCGCGCCCGCCACCGGGTTCCGGTGATGGGCGCAATGGCCGCGCTGAGCCTCGGATGGGCGTGGGTGGCGAGTGCGCTGCCCCTCGCGCCGGGCGTACAGGCGCAGAACTGGGTGTTCGGTCACCTCCCGTGGTTCGCCGCGGGCCTGATCCTGGCCGAGTTGTCCGCGGCGGGGACGACGGTCCGGTGGTCGTCGAACCGATGGCGCATGGCCGGGGTGTTCCTGATCGCGTACTCCCTCGCGTCGACGCCGCTCGCCGGACCGGTCGGACTCGCGCCGATGTCGGACGCCCAGTATGCGACCAAGATGCTGCTCGGAGGCATCGCGGCCTACGCCGTCCTCGCTCCGCTCGTGCTCGGCGACGGCCCGTTCCGAATCCTCGACTCACCGGTGATGGCGGCGCTCGGCCGATGGTCGTACGGCATCTTCATCTGGCACGTCGCAGTCCTGACGGTCGTGTTCGGCCTGTTCGGGATCACGGCGTTCGACGGCCATTTCGTGCTGGTCTGGGTGTTGACGTTCGCGATCACCGTGCCTGTCTCCGCGGCGGGCTACGCGTTCGTCGAGGAACCGTGCCGCCGCGCGCTGGCGCGCAACGAAAGGCGCCGCGCGCCGGCGCGCAGGGAGAAGTGCGGCGCCACCGCTGACGTGATTGCGGCGGACACGGCGACGACCGCGGCGAGCTGAGGAATCACCCCGTATCCCGCGTAGTCAGCGCCGGAGTTCCACGGGCCGGACGCGAGTGCGACCGTTGCGACGCTCATCGCACCGAACGTCGTCCACACTCGGACGGCCGGTCGCGCCGTCGCGACCACGATCCCGGTGACGACGGCGGCGAGCGCGCCCCACGGGCCGGTCAACACGGCCATCGCCGCCACACCGGGGATCGCCCACCACGGCGACGGATCGACGTCGTCGGGACGATCGGCTGGCGTCGACCTCCGGCGTCCGAACGCGACAGCGAACAGGATCGCCACGAGGCCGAGCCCGACCAGCAGGACCCAACGGTACGGAGTGTCCAGGTCGAAGGTGAGGGCGACGGTTCCGGCCGAGCCCGCGGGGATCACCCAGCCCTGCTGCCAGCCGTTGACGACGATCGGAGTCAACTCCACCCCGTTCAGGCGCGCGTGCCACCCGGGGTTGGTGCTCTCCGGGACCGACAGGACACGTGCGCCCGCAGCCGAGGGGACGTCGACCGTCCTCGACGTCGCGTCCCACCGTCCGGCGGTCGCCGGGGTGCTCGAGCCGACGGCGTCGGGCGCCGCGCGCAGTTCGAGGGAGTCGACGGCGAACGCCTCCCCGGGGTTCACCGACACCTCCTGTTCGCCCGCCGCGAGCGACACGTCGCCGCCAGGGCAGACGGTGGCGACCACCGGATCGCCGTCGCGGAGGGCCCGGGCCGTCGTCGCCACGCGCAATCGGTGGACTCGACCCCCGGCGGACAGTCCGAGGCCGAGCGGTCCCTGCGGGTCGGTGTCGCAGCCGATCACGACGGGACGGTCCAGGTCGGGAGTGGGCGTGGCACGCGTCGGCAGGACGGTGATCTCCGCGATGCCCGCGGGCGACTGCCGTGCGAAGCCGAGATCGTTGACGTCGATCAGATCGGTCGTCTTCTCGACGGTGATCTCGATCCGGTCGGTCACTGCGGCCGTCAGCGTCACGAGGCCGTCCCGACCGACGTCGACCTTCTGGCGTCCCGTGCCGAGGTTCACGCTCACCCTGGTAGGGGTCGCGGGGTAGTCGCCCGGACCGACGATGCGCAGGGCCGACACCTGCGTGGCCTGCGGGAGATGCAGGACCAGCGTCGGCTTCGACGTCTTCTGCGGCGCCGTCCAGACGGTGCCCGCGTCGCCGTCGACCGCGGCGGCCGCGGTGCCGCGCGGATCGGTGACGTCGGACGCGCCTTCGGCGGTGATCGTTCCGGGGACGCGCAGCAGATCGGTCAGGGTCCCGCCCGGCCGTGGCCGCAGGATCACCGTCGGCGTCACGTCGACGGCCGCGGGGACGGACAGCGCCCGCCCGAACAGTCCGGGTGACTCCGGGTCGAGGCCGAGGGCGGCGGCGCAGCGGACGCGTCCGCCGTCCGACGCGCATTCGGAGCGCGCGCCGAGCTCGGCCGACAGCACCCAGCTCGACACGTGGTCGGCCGCGTCGAGCGTCGGCAGGACCACCCGATGCCGGATCGAGTACCCGAGGCCGGTCGACGCGTCGGACAGGGCGACGTCGGCGACGGCGAACTGATTGCCGCCGAGACCGTCGGAGGTGCGGATCGCCCGGATCTGGACATGCTTGGTCGGCCCCGACGGTGCGACGATCCGAACCGGTTCGCCCGGCCGGACGCCGGATGCGACGGTACTGCCGGAATCGGTCGTGACCAGCAGTGACGTCACGTCTGGGCCGAGGGCCTTCGCGGTGGTCACGGTCAGCGCGAGATCGCGGTGCTCCTGGGTGAAGTCGATGGACAGCCAGCGTCCGACGGCCGATTCGAGACCTCGACTGACCCACGCGGTGTGCGGATCGCCGTCGAAGGCCGCCGCCGTCGACGACGCGGGCGACGTCCGCCCTGGTTGGGTGGCGTCGGAGGCCGAACCCGACGACGACACGCTCACCTGGTCGGGCTGATTGTTGAGCAGCCACTGTCCTTCGACGAGCGGGGTGTCGGGGACCGGGTAGTCGGCGGCGGCGTTCTTCGTCAGACGCGGGTCGTCCGCCGAGCGGATCGCCGACGAATGATCGTCGACCCGGCCGAAGTCCGTCTCTCGATCGGCGGGCGTGTCGGTGACGATGAGTCCGGGCCCGTCGCCGACACCGGCCCGACGCGCGTCCGCGGTCAACAGCGCCGTGCCCAGCGGCAGCCTGCCGTCGCGGGCCCGGGCCTCGTCGATCGCGGCGAGGGCCTCCGGGCCGCCGCTGACGCGCGGAACGGTGTCGAGCGAGGTCAGCAGGGGCCCGGTGCCCGCGGGTCGGCCGACGCGGTACACGGTCACCGCGGGCATCGGCGGCCGGAGACCGTCGTCGGTCACGACTCCGTCGACGGTCGGCGGCGCGACGTCGGGGCCGAATCGTGCCGCGACGGTGATGTGCGGCGATCGCCGGAGGGCGTCGGCGACCACGAGCGGTCTTGCCGAGCGGGACGTCGCGGGGTCGAGATCGGCCCGCAGGACGACGAACCCGACACCCTGCGCGGCGAGGACGTCCGCGAGCGCAGCCGAGCCGCGACCGGAGGTGAGAACGCGTTGCACCGAGTCCATCGCCCGGATGGTCCCCGGCGGGGTCAGCGGGATCGCATCGCGCACGGCCCACGGCGTGGAGGCGAGGGCCTGTAGCGGCTCGTCGCGGGTGAGACCCCACAGCTGATCGGCGAACGGGGATCCGGGGACCACCAGCGTGCGGACTCCGTGCGCGTTGGCGTCGAGCCAGTCGGCGGTCTGCCGCCAGTAGTCGGGAATCGCGCGGTAGCTCGATGACGGCGCGAGCCCGCCGGTCCACACCAGCGACCCGCTGCCGAACACGGCCGTCACCACGACCATGGCCGCGGCCGCGGGTCTGGCCCATCCGTTCGACGCGGACGGCCGCGCCAGGAGCGACCGGAACGGGACGCGGGCCAGCAGGTGGGCCACCCCGAGCACCAGGGGGAGCCGGACGAGGGGATCGAATTTGTGGACGTTGCGCAGTGCGGCTCCGCCGCCGTCGAGGAACGTCCGCACCGCGTCGTCGACGGGCGAACCGAGCGCGCCCGGGTAGCCGAGGCACATGGCGAGCAGGCCGATGACGAGCAGCGCGAGCCACCGGCCGCGGTACGGCATGGCGCGCATCGTCAAACCGGCGAGGCCCGCGGCCGCGAGCACGCCGGTCGCGACGACGGCCGCCGCGTCCGACACCAGAATCGCCCCGGCGGCACGCTCGCCCGACACGAACGGCGTCCACGCCGAGGTGCCGCGCAGGACCTCGGTCAGCGACGTCCACTCGGTCGTGACCTGTGCCGACTCGATGAAGTCGAGGAACGGCGGCGACACCCGCGACAGCATCAGCAGGGGGACGATCCACCACAGACACGCGGCCGCCAGACCGAGCGCCCACTGGGCGCCGAAGATCAGGCCCGCGCGCCACTGACCTCGGCGGGCCGTCGCGAACACCCACCAGACGACGGCCACGGCGACCGCGGCGACCGTCGCGACGGCGTTCACCGCCCCCATCAGCGCCACGGCGCACGCGGCGTGCGTCGGCCTGCGTCGGATCACCTGAAGCAGCACCCACGGCGCCAGCATCATCGGCAGCGTCTCCGACGAGATGGTGCCGAGGGTGGTGATCACGCGCGGAGCGGCGACGAACATCGACGCGGCGATCAGGCGCGAGGTCGGCGATCCGATGCGCAGTGTCTCGGCGAGGCGGACGACGCCGATGAACCCCGCGGTCAGCAGCACGGCCCACCAGAGCCGTTGGATCATCCACGGCGGGAGGTGCAGCAGGTCGCCCGCGGCGAAGAACGCGCCGTGCGGGAACAGGTAGCCGTACGCCTGATTCTGGATCTGGCCCATCGGCATCGTCGGCGACCACAGGTGGGTGGCGCGCGCGAGGAAACCGATCGGGTCGGCGGTGAGGTCGAGCTTGGTGTCCGGTGAGATCCGGCCGGGAGCCTGCCAGAACGACAGGATCAGGAAGACGACGCCGACCGCGTACGTCCCGCGCCGGGTCAACACACTTTCAGGAGTTGTCGTCGGTGGATCCGCCGCGCGTGCCGTACTCGACGGAGCCCTGGACGAACCCGTCCTTGCCGTTGAAGCTGTTGACGTCCGTCGCGGGCTTCGTCTGTGCGGCGAGGGTGCCGCCCAAATAGACGCCGCCGATGCCGACGATCACGCCGGCGACCGCGGCGAGGGCACCAAAGATCAATCGGTCGCGAACCATGACGCCCAAAATACCATCTCGGACCGGGACGACGTCCCTCCGCGAAGCGGGACCGCGCTCATCCGTCCGGACGATATGGCCTGCATGTCGCCGGAGGGCGACGCGCGACGCATGCGAGACTGTCGTCATGCGTGCACTACGTCCCATCGTCGCCGCGCTGACGGCGACCTCCCTGCTGGCCGTCGCGGCATGCGGCGACTCGCCGAGCGACGTCGCACAGTCGTCGTCCGCCGCCACGTCCACGTCGTCGACGTCGGCCAAGGCCACATCGACCGCGGCCGGACCGAAGTTCTGCGGGAGCGATGAACTCGCGAAGCTGTCGGAGCGGGAGAAGCTCGCCCAACTGCTGGTGGTCGGCGTGACCGATGCGGCCGACGCGAAACAGGTCGTCGAACGCGAGCACCTCGGCGGTGTGTTCATCGGCAGCTGGACCGACATGTCGATGCTCAGCGACGGTTCGGTGAAGAAGCTGTCCGCCGCGCAAGACATCCCGCTGATGGTGACCGTCGACCAGGAGGGCGGGCGGGTGAGCCGGCTGTCGAAGCTCGGCATCGACATGCCCGCACCGCGTGTGCTCGCGAAGACGAAGACGCCCGAACAGGTCCGCGCCATGACGAAGGCCGCCGGGCTGAAGATGAAGGCCCTCGGCATCACCGTCGACTTCGCGCCGTCCGCGGACGTGTCGAACGAGGCCGACGACGAGGTGATCGGTGACCGGTCGTTCTCCAACGATCCGGACGTCGTCGCGAAGTACGCCCGCGCCTACGCTCAGGGCCTGCAGGACGCCGGGATCATGCCCGTCTACAAGCACTTCCCCGGCCACGGCCACGGGTCAGGGGATTCGCACACCGGCACCGTCCGCACGCCGCCGCTGAAAGACCTGATCAGCAACGACCTCGTCCCTTACAAGACGCTGCTGAAGTATCCCGGCAACGTCGGCGTGATGGTCGGTCACCTCATCGTGCCCGGCCTGACCGGCCCGGACACGCCGTCGAGCATCAGCCCGGCGACCATCGGAATGCTCCGCAAGGGCACCCGGTACGGAGGTGTCCCGTTCGACGGCGTCGTGTTCTCCGACGATCTGTCGGGCATGAAGGCGATCAGCGACAAGTTCCCGATCGACGTCGCCGTGCGCAAGGCGATCGCCGCCGGGTCGGACGTCGGACTGTGGCTCACGACCGACAAGGTGTCCGAGGTCCTCGATTCGCTCGAGAAGGCAGTCGCGTCGCACAAGCTCAGCAGCAAGCGGGTCGACCAGTCGGTCGTGCGCATCCTCAAGGCGAAGGGCGTCGTCACCTGCGCCTGAACTTACTCAATGGTAAGTTAGGGGTATGGCGAGCGGAACGAAGCGGCTGCCTCGCGCGGTCCGCGAGCAGCAGATGTTGGACGCGGCGATCAGCGTGTTCGCCGAGCACGGGTACTCCGACAGCTCGATGGACGCGATCGCCGCCAAAGCCGAGATCTCCAAGCCGATGCTGTATTTGTACTACGGCTCCAAGGACGAACTGTTCTCGGCCTGCATCGCCCGTGAGGGCGGCCGGTTCCTGGAGGCGATGAGCGCGGGTTTCGACCCGGAGCTGCGCCAGCGTGAACAGGCGCGGATCGTCGTCCGCGAGTTCCTGCGGTTCGTGCACGAGAACGCCTCGTCGTGGCGGGTGCTGTACCGGGTGTCGATCGGTTCGGCCGTGTTCGCGGACACTGTCACCGAGAGCCGCCGCGGGGTCACCGCGATGATCACCGAACTGATCCGCAGGGGTACCACCGTCGAGGGCGCGCGCGACATCGACTTCGAACTCACCGCCGTCGCACTCGTCGGCGCGGGCGAGGCGGTCGCCGACCGGATGTCCGACGGCGACGTCGACCTCGACGACGCGACCGACCTGCTCCTCGGCATCACCTGGCGCGGTCTGCGCGGCGTCGGCTCGCACTCCGACGACTGACGACGCTCGACGGGCCGGAAGAACGACTGCGCTCAACGACCTTGGCGGTTCGTCGAGCGCAGTCGAGTGCCGTGTCAGGCGATGGGCCGGACGGTTCCCGTCAGATGCGGGTACCCCTTCTTGCGGTTGAGCACCGAGACGTCGTAGCCGCCGTCGGCGCGCGACGAGTACGCGTTCACCTTGGCGGGCAGCAGGATCGGCTTGCCGAAGCGGACCGAGTACACGACCGCGCCGGGCAGCGAGCCCTCGATGTTGGCGAGCGACGCGGCGGCCGTCCACATGCCGTGGGCGATCGCCTGGTTGAACCCGAACACCTTGGCCGTGAGATCGGCCATGTGGATCGGGTTGCGGTCGCCGGACGCCTCCGCGTACTTGCGGATCAGGCCGAGGTCCACGCTCAGGACGCGGTCGGGCGACGGCGCGGCCGCATCCTTGGGCGCGGGCCCGCGCTCCCCGCCGGACAGGCTGGTGCGCTGCTGCTTGAGGAACGTGCTCGTCTGACGTGCGACGCGCTCACGGCCGACGAAGAACTCGGACACCATGTCGACGAGCAGACCCTTGCGGTGTTCGCGCAGGTTCTCCGCGTGCGTCTCGATGGTCAGCGGCTCGTCGACGCCGATCGCGCGGAACCGCTCGATCGTGTTCTCGATGTGCACCGAGCCGATGGCCCCGAGCGGGAACTTCGGGTCGACCATCGCCGACATGGCGAGCGGGAACTGCAGCACGAACAGATAGGTGACCGGAACCGTCGAACCGAACGGCAGTCCGGTCGCGTGGCAGTAGTCGCCGAGCTGATCGAGGTCGATCCGCACGTTCTCGATCCGGTAGACGGTGTCGGGGACCACGGCGTCCGCCGCGACCCGGGCAGGCTTGCCGATCACCGGCAGCATCGCTGCGACGGCCTTCGGGTAGATCTGCGCGGGTCCCGGCAGGGACGTGAGAGTGACCGTCGACATCAGGCGCCCAGGAGGCTCTGACCGCAGACGCGGACCACGTTGCCGGTGACGGCGTTGCTGGCGGGGTTGGCGAAGTAGGCGACGGTCTCGGCGACGTCGACGGTCTGGCCGCCCTGCTGCAGCGAGTTCATGCGGCGCCCGACCTCGCGGGTGGCGAGCGGGATCGCGGCGGTCATCGCGGTCTCGATGAAGCCCGGGGCCACCGCGTTGATGGTGATGCCCTTCTTCGCCAGGATCGGGGCGTAGGCGTTCACCAGGCCGATGACGCCGGCCTTCGATGCGCCGTAGTTGGTCTGGCCGCGGTTGCCCGCGATGCCCGCGATCGACGAGACGTCGACGACGGCTCCGCCCTTGCGGAGGGCGTCGCGTTCGACGAGCTCGTCGACGAGCTTCTGCGGGGCGATCAGGTTGACGCCGATCACCGAGTTCCAGCGGCCCGAATCCATGTTGGCGAGCAGCTTGTCGCGGGTGATGCCCGCGTTGTTGACGATGATGTCGAGTCCGCCGTGGCGTTCGAGGACGTGCTCGGCGACCTTGGCTCCGGCGTCGTCGGCGGTCACGTCGAGGGGGAGCGCGGTGCCGCCGACCTTGTTGGCGGTCTCCGACAGGGCCTCGCCCGCGGCGGGGATGTCGGCGCAGATGACGTGGGCTCCGTCGCGCGAGAGCACCTCGGCGATGGTGGCTCCGATGCCGCGAGCGGCACCGGTCACCAGGGCCACCTTGCCGTCGAGCGGCTTGTCCCAGCTGCCGACCTTGGCGCCGTTGGCGTCGCCGACACGGATCACCTGGGCGTCGACGTAGGTCGACTTGGCCGACAGCAGGAAGCGCAGCGTCGACTCGAGGCCCGACAGGCCGGTCTTCGCCTTCGGCGAGACGTAGACGAGCTGAGCGGTCGCGCCGTTGCGGAGCTCCTTGCCGAGCGAGCGGGTGAAGCCTTCGAGCGCGCGCTGGGCGATCTGCTCGTCGGCCGAGCCGGTCAGTTCGGGGGTGGTGCCGAGGACGACGAAGCGCGCCGAGTTGCCCGCCGACCGCATGACGGGGGTGAAGAACTCGAAGAGCTGCTCGAGCTCGGCGGCCTTGGTGATGCCGGTCGCGTCGAAGACGGCCGCACCGAGCTTGTCGGCGCTGCGGCCACCGTTGTTGTTCTCGATCAGCGTGTAATCGTCACCCGCGGTGAGGATCTCGCGGATCGGCTCGACGAGGCGGCCGCTGCCGCCGAGGACCACGGGGCCGCCGAGGGCCGGGGCCGACGCCGAGTAGCGGCGCAGGTGCGGCGGCTGGGGGAGGCCGACGCGGCTGGCGATGAACGCGCCGGGGCCGGAGTTGACGAAAGACGAGTAGAGATCGGTGTTGCCTGCCACGGCGGGCTCCTTCAGTAGTCGAAAACTCGATTCGAGGTCTGCCGGTGACGATAGGTGCGACGGGCCGCCGCGTGCACGGCCTCGCACCTGTGACGTTCACCGCATACGTCGAGGTCGACATAGAACTTACTCTGGAGTAAGAATGATGACAACAATGGTCCCCTCGCAACCAGGAGTACCCGTGGCCTCGTACACGCCCCGCAAGCCCGAAACCCGCCAGCAGCGTCCCGTCGCCATCCTGGGCGGCAACCGCATCCCCTTCGCCCGCCAGGACAAGGCGTACGCGACCGTCAGCAACCAGGAGATGTTCACCGCGGCGCTCCAGGGCCTCGTCAGCCGTTTCAACCTGCAGGGCGAGCAGCTCGGCATGGTCGCGGGCGGCGCGGTCCTCAAGCACTCGCGCGACTTCAACCTGATCCGCGAGTCGGTCCTCGGTTCGGGACTGTCGCCGTACACCCCGGCGTTCGACCTCCAGCAGGCGTGCGGCACCGGCCTGCAGGCCATCGCGGCCGTCGCCGACGGCATCGCCTCGGGTCGCTACGACGTCGCGGTCGGCGGCGGCGTCGACACCACGTCGGACGCCCCGATCGGCGTCTCTGAGGACATGCGCCGTCAGATGCTCGAGGTGAACCGCGCCAAGAGCACCCCGGACCGCATCAAGGCCGCCCTGGCGCTGGTCGCCAAGCTCGGCATCGAGATCCCCCGCAACGGCGAGCCGCGCACCGGCATGTCGATGGGCGAGCATGCGGCCATCACCGCCAAGGAGTTCGGCATCAGCCGCGCCGACCAGGACGAACTGGCCGCGGCCAGCCACCAGAAGATGGCCGCCGCTTACGACCGCGGCTTCTTCGACGACCTCATCACCCCGTTCCACGGCCTGACCCGTGACGAGAACCTGCGTCCCGGTTCGACCGTCGAGAAGCTCGCCACCCTCAAGCCCGCCTTCGGCGTGAGCCTGGGCGACGCGACGATGACCGCGGGCAACTCGACGCCGCTCACCGACGGCGCGTCGACGGTACTGCTCGCCAGCGACGAGTGGGCCGCGGAGAAGAAGCTGCCCGTCCTCGCCTACCTGGTGGACACCGAGACCGCGGCCGTCGACTACGTCAACGGCCCCGACGGTCTGCTGATGGCCCCGACGTACGCCGTTCCGCGTCTGCTCGAGCGCAACGGCCTCACCCTGCAGGACTTCGACTTCTACGAGATCCACGAGGCGTTCGCCTCGGTCGTCCTGTGCACCCTGCAGGCATGGGAGTCGGATGAGTACTGCCGCGAGCGCCTCGGACTCGACAAGGCGCTCGGCTCGATCGACCGCAGCAAGCTCAATGTGAACGGCTCGTCGCTGGCGGCGGGTCACCCGTTCGCGGCGACCGGCGGCCGCATCATCGCCCAGGCGGCGAAGCAGATCAAGGAGAACGGCGGCGGCCGCGCCCTGGTGTCGATCTGTGCCGCGGGCGGCCAGGGCGTCACCGCGATCGTCGAAGGCTGACATCATTTCGGCGGACCCTGTAACGGCAGGGTCCGCCGAAGCTATAGACCCGATAGCTCCGGCTGAACCGCCAGACCCCCGACCCGGCGGTTCAGCCGGAGTTCTGTCTTCTGCATAAGATCGTGACTGTTGTGAACTCTTCGTCGAAGCGCACGAGCGCACGAGCCCTGATCGCGCGCGCATCCATCGCCGCGGTCCTGCTGGTGGCGCTCGTCTTCGCCTTCGACGTCGCACTCGGCCACGGGAAGACGGCCCGCGGCGTCCGGATCGCCGAATTCGATCTCGGCGGGCAGACCGACGCCCAGGCGAACGCCACTCTCCGGCAGATCGCGGAACTGTCGCACGGACCGATCACCGTGAGGACCGCGTCCGGGACCGCGGCCGTCGACCCCTCGGAACTCGGAGCCGACTTCGACGTTGACGCCACCCTCGCCCGACTCAAGGAACAACCGGCGAATCCGTTCACGCGGCTCGCCGCGATGGCCGGGTCCACCCGCCAAGTGACGCCCGTCGTCCGCATCGATCGCGCCGCGTTCGACAAGGCGCTCGACGCGCACAAGTCGACCCTCGAACAGGCCGCCGTCGAGGGCGGCGTCCACTTCGACGGGCTCACCCCGATCGGCGACGAGCCCGCGGCCGGCATGCGGATCGACCGCGACGCGGCCCGGCGCACCGTCGCCGACCACTGGGTGGCCGGGGGCGTCGTCGACCTCGCGATGGAGCCCTTCTCGCCGACCGTCACGAAGACGACCGTGGACGCCACCGTGCGCGACGTCGCGCCGCAGGTCACGTCCACCCCGATCCGTCTGACCACCCGCGGCCGGGACGTCGTCGTCACCCCGCGCGAGCTCGGGTCGCTCGTCACGTTCGTGCCCGACGGCAAGGGCGGCCTCGTCCCGCACGTGAAGCCGGACGACGCGAAGAAGTTGATCGCCGACCGCACCGACAAGACCGAGTCCGACCCGGTCGACGCCACATTCCGGCTCGTCGGCGGCAAGCCTTCGGTGGTCCCGTCGGTCGACGGCGCGAAGGTCGACTGGCTCAAGACCGCCGATGCCATCGCCGCGGCGTCGATCGGCGAGGACCGCAAGGCCGACGTCGACTATGCGGTCACCCGGCCGAAACTGACCACGTCGGCGGCGCGCAAGCTCGGCGTCACCGAGATGGTCTCGGAGTTCACCACCGGCGGTTTCAGCGGTCCGTCCGGCGAGAACATCCGCATCGTCTCCGAGAAGGTCGACGGCGCCGTCGTCCTGCCGGGGAAGACGTTCTCCCTCAACGGCTACACCGGTCCCCGCGGCACCGCGCAGGGCTACGTCGAGTCGGGGATCATCGACCACGGGCGGCCGTCGACAGCCGTCGGCGGCGGCATCTCCCAGTTCGCCACCACGCTGTACAACGCCGCGTACTTCGCGGGCCTGCAGGACGTGGACCACACCGAGCACGCCTACTACATCTCGCGGTACCCGGAGGCTCGGGAGGCGACCGTGTTCGAGGGTCTCATCGACCTCAAGTTCAAGAACGACACCAAGTACGGGGTGTTCATCGACACGGAGTGGACGTCGTCGAGCATCACGGTCCGGCTGTGGAGCACCAAGACGCGCGACGTGGAGTCGATCACCGGCGACCGGACGCTGCCGACGTCACCCGAGACCGTCGACGTCCCGCGGGGCGGCGACTGCGTCGCCAGCAGCGGACTGCCGGGGTTCACGGCGTCGAACACCCGCGTGATCCGCGATCACCGCACCCGCCGCGAGATCAGCCGTCACACCCGCACGGTCCGCTACGCGCCGGAGCCGATCGTCCGCTGCCGCTGAGTCATCCCCACGAGCCGATCGAGCCGTTCTCCGACGAGCCGAAGTCGATGCCGCCGATCGGTCGGGTGCAGGTCACCACGCCGATCCCAGATCCCGGTGTCGACGACACGGCGTCGACGCGCAGGACGTTCGACGCGCCCTGTGTCGACCGCGCGGTGCGGAACAGGGTGAACGGGGCTCCGCCGATCGTGACCTGCTGATCGAGGGCGTTCGTCGCGGTGAACCCGACCGTGTCGGCGACCACCGTGGTCGCGGTGGGGCGGGCGCCCGATGTCGAGCACTGGATCTTCGCCGTCATCGACGTGCCGGGCGCCACGGACAGTCCGGTCGCGTCGAACGACTGCGCCGCCAGGGTGACGGTGCCCGCGGTCCACGACGGGACGGAGCCGTCGGTCAGGACCACACCCGACGTCTTCGCGATTCCGGGCGACGTCACCACCGATGCGGCGAGGACGACGCTTCCGTCGTCGGCCTTCACCACCCCGCCGTTGTCGACGGTGCCGCCTCCGGTGCTCGCCTCGGGCACGGTCAGCAGGCCCGTCGTCGTGTGCACCGCAATGGTGGCCCGACCGTAGAGTCCGGCTTCGCCCGATCCTCCGGAGATCGTGCCGTTGTTCGTCAGTTGCGAGGCGTGGATCTGCACTCCGTGCGCCGCCGACAGCTGCGCTCCCGCGTTCACCGACACGGTCCCGTTGCTCGCGGTGGTGCCCGCGACGGCGCCGTCGGCGAACAGGGTCGGCGACACGTATGCGGTCGTGATGGTCAAGCGGTCGGCGGTGATGCTC
Organism: Gordonia spumicola; assembly: GCF_009932475.1. GTDB lineage: Bacteria > Actinomycetota > Actinomycetes > Mycobacteriales > Mycobacteriaceae > Gordonia > Gordonia spumicola. The sequence goes on along the minus strand of NZ_BJOV01000003.1, from coordinate 828,207 downwards.
GCACCCGAGCCGAATGTGAGGCCGTCGCCGATGCTCACGTACAGGAGACGGCCGGTGCTCTGGATCGATCCTTCGAACGCCGTCGGGTTGGGCTGATCGGAGATGATCATCGTCACCGACTCCGGCGACGGCGTCGTGATCTTCAGCGTGTTGCCCGCCGCGAACTGGAAGTTGCTGAACGAGACTGCCGCGCGGTCGGTGGTCTGCGCGAGAGTCGCGACGTTCGCGGTCCCGCCGGGTGCTTCGGCGATCGTCCCGACCATGACGTTCATGCTGCCCGGAAATCCGGCGGGCAGCGCGCCGGCGTGCGGCGGGGCGATCGCGGTCGCGGCGAGGGCGACGACGACCGCCGCGATCGCTGATGTCAGTGTGCGTGTACGGCCCATGGCGTCGCCCTCACTTCTCGCCGAGACCCGTGACGTTAGTCCGGTCGCGGCGGGGGAGTCGGGCGATCGCCGACAGTCACCTGTTCGACCCACAACGGGACGAGAACGCGTTGCAGACCCGGCCTGTGTCAGCGGTCACGGATTGGTTATGCTCGCGAGCATGGACATCACTGGAGCAAGTGCAATCGTCACCGGCGGCGCGTCGGGCATCGGCGCGGCTGCGGCCCGTCGTCTCGCCAAGCGCGGCGCGAAGGTCGTCATCGCCGACCTGAAGGCCGAAGACGGCGAGGCCCTGGCCGCCGAGATCGGCGGCGCGTTCGTCAACGTCGACGTCACCAACACCGAGCAGATCGAGGCGGCCATCGCCAAGGCCCTCGAGCTCGGCCCGCTGAAGGCCGTCGTCAACTCGGCCGGTGTCGGCTGGGCGCAGCGCACCATCGGCAAGGACGGCGAGTACTCGTCGGCCCACGACCTCGAGCTGTACAAGAAGGTCATCGGCATCAACCTGATCGGCACGTTCGACGTCGTGCGCCTCACCGCGACCGCCATGAGCCGCAACGAGCCGGGCGCCTCGAACGAGCGTGGCGCCATCGTCAACCTCGCATCGGTCGCCGCGTTCGACGGTCAGATCGGCCAGGCAGCCTACTCGTCGTCGAAGGGCGGCGTCGTCGGCATGACCCTGCCCGTCGCCCGCGACCTGTCGGCCGTCGGCATCCGTCTGAACACCATCGCCCCCGGCCTGATCGACACCCCGATCTACGGCACCGGCGAGGCGTCGGAGGCCTTCAAGGCGAAGCTCGGTGAGAGCGTCCTGTTCCCGAAGCGCCTCGGCGTGCCGGACGAGCTGGCCTCGATGGTCGAAGAACTCATCACCAACTCGTACATGAACGCCGAGGTCGTCCGCGTCGACGGCGGCATCCGGATGCCCCCGAAGTAGTACGAGCGCACTCTCTCCCCGCCCTTCGAGCGCAGTCGAGAAGTTCGTCCGCCGGTTGTGACGCCATAGGCGACACAACCGGCGGACGAAACTGTTTCCAGGTGTTCGAGCACTCGGCTGCCGCGTCCGGCGGACGCCACGGGGGATCGTCGATAGGGTTCTCCTCATGCGGAATCTCGTGTTGTCGGTGATCGGTGACGATCGCCCGGGTCTGGTGTCGGCGCTGTCGGACGCGGTGGCGTCCAACGGTGGAAACTGGGAACGGAGTCAGCTGGCTCAGCTGGCCGGGAAGTTCGCGGGCATCGTCGTCGTGGCGGTGCCCGCCGATCAGGCCGACGCCTTGATCGCGGCCGTCACCGGGCTGGACGGGCTCCTCGAAGTGGCTGTGCACTCCGGTGACGACGCCGCGCCCCGCGACGGTGAGTGGGCGTCGTTGACGATCAGTGTCCTCGGCAACGACCGCACCGGCATCGTGCAGGAACTGTCCGCCGCACTCAGCGCGAGCGGTGTGACCATCGAGAACCTGATCACGGGCACCCGCGAGGCCCCGATGGCGGGCGGGCTGCTCTTCGAGGCCGAGATCCACGTCCTGGTTCCGCCGACGGTCGACCTCGCGACGGTTCGAGCAGACCTCGAACGGATCGCCGCGGAGCTTCTCGTCGACCTCGATCTCGACTGACAGAACTTCGGCACTCGCGGCCGCGCTCAGCGCGGCCTCGAGTGCCGACGTTGTCGGTCGCTATGCGGTGGTGCGGGCGCCGAGCGTTCCCATGATCGCCGCGCCGAGACAGGCGACGGAGATCGCGCCCGCGAACCAGGGGAACACCTGCGCCGTGCCGTACTGCGAGGCGAGGGCTCCCGCGATCACCGTCGGAATGCCCATCGCGAGGTATCCGAGCAGGTAGTAGGCGCTCATCACGCGGCCGCGGGCGTCGGGCGGCGTCACGTCGTTCAGGTGGCGCAGCGATCCGCCGAACGCCAGCCCGAACGCGATGCCAAGGGCTATCGAGTCGGCGATGACGAACACCGTCGAACCCGTGTTGAGTGCCCACACGGCCCCGCCGAGCGACACGATCATGCCGATGTGCCCGACGACCGCGGAGGTCCGCGGATCGAAACGCCCGCCGACCCACTGCGACACGGCCGACGCGGCGGCCATCACCGCGACGACGATGCCGACGAAGATGATCGACGTGTGACCGGTGGAGTGCTGCGTCAACGCCGGGTAGAGGCTCAGGAAGACGCCGAGCACCGACCACGCGCTGAGGATCCCGATCCCGGAGAACCAGAAGTCGGCCAGCATCGGGCCTGGCACGGACGGCCGCTGGATGCGGATGCGTGCGCCGGTCTTCTCGGTGTGCGGCTCGATGAGCACGATCACCGCGACAAGCATCACCACGACCACGACGCCGACGATCGCGAACGGGACGCGCAGCGGGTTCGACGCCCACTGGGCGGCCGATGCGGCGCCGAAGACCGTCAAGGCGATGCCCACATTGAGGGCGACCCCGCTGAGCATGCCGTTGCGGGCGCCGCCGTGTGGGCGGACGTCCAGCAGGGCGGCGCCCGCGACGACGGTGATCGCACCGATCGCGCTGCCGTGAAGGAACCGGGCGACGATCAACTGCCACTCGCTCGTCGCGATCAGGAACAGCCCGAGTCCGGCGAGGATCGCGACGAGTGCGGAGATCAGGACCGGCTTGCGCCCGACCGCGTCGGAGATCGGACCGACCGTCAAGGCCGACCCGAGTGCGCCGATCGCGTACACGGCGAAGACGACGGTGATCGAGACCGGACTGAGGTGCCATTCCTGCTGGTAGATCGGGTACAGCGGCGACGGGAGCCCGGAGACTCCGAGCGCGAGCGCCAGCAACGCGAGCAGCAGGGCGAACGACCAGCGCTGCGGATGGACGGTCGTCGTCGGAGACGGCGTCGTGGTGCCGTAGGCGGTGGCAGTCATGGCGACCTCCGAGTATGTTTGACGACTATCGAACAGTAGCGAGGCTATACGACCGTTCGACGATCATCAAACTATTTTCGGAGAGTGCAGCATGACCAGCAGTGACACCGTGGCCCAGACCCCGGTCGCCGACCTGCAGACCGTCCTCTCCGCGTTGGCCGATCCGGTCCGTCTCGAAATGGCGCGCCGCCTGCAGCACGTGGAGTCGCTGTCGTGTGCCGCGCTGTACGAGAGCGTCACGAAGGCGACCGCGAGTCATCACTTCAAGATCCTGCGTGAGGCTGGCGTCGTCGAACGTCATGCCGCGGGACAGGGCGCGCGGTACTCGCTGCGCGCGGACGACGTCGACGCGGCGTTCCCCGGACTGCTCTCCGCGGTCCTGTCGGCCGCCGACGCCGGTCTGCGGGCCGAGTGAGTCCGATCGACCATTCGCATGAATTCGCCGCTCACCGCGGTGGCTCGAGCGGTGGGGGCTCCTAGGGTCGAGGCGTGAGAAGAGTCGTCGCTGTCCTGTTCCTGCTGGCTATGACGAGTGTCGCCGCTTGTGGTTCCGGAGACGACGAGACGGGGTCGACGACGGCTCCCCTCGGCACGCTGCAGAACCGGTCGCAGGCCTCCGAGGTCGACCCGAGTCCGTATCAACGCACCGGTGACCTCTACGTCTTCGCCGCCGGCAGTCAGATCACGTGCGGCATCGGTCGGGCGTCCGACGGTCAGATGGGCAATCTGACGTGCCATCTCCCGCCCGGCGCTCCCTACAACGGGGCGCTCGCCGTGGACATCGACGCGAACGGCGTGAAGGCCGCGGTCTGGCCGCGCTGGTCGGGCGCCCCGCAACTGGCGGTCGGATCGGCGATCACGGTCGGGACCGGTCGATGCGAAGTGACCGCGCCCGACACCGTCCGCTGCTCGAACCACGGCGGCTGGGTCCAGACGTCTCCCGCGGGCACCACCGCTTCCGGGTGAGCGCCTATTTGCCGACCGATCGCCATGCGATCGTATTCGGGGCGTCGATGGGAGGCTCCGAACGCGGTGGATGGGTCTACGCGAACCAGTCGTGGACGCGTGGGTGTCGAGTGCGACGACGTCGACGGCCCCAGAAAACGGTGCTGCCGCCACCATCCCCCGTCGGATGGTGGCGGCAGTCTCCGTGACGGGTCAGCCCAGGCTCCCGATGGGCGTCCCCGAGTCTCGTGTCGAACCGGGTGAGGATCCGGCGTCTCCCGCCATCGCCGGACCTGTCACCGCGATCACCACCAGTGCGATGGCCGCGACGATGACGGCAGCGAGCTTCAACAGCGACAGCTGCAGGCTTCTGGTCATCGGGCGTCCTCTGGTGGATGGGGTTCGATTCGGTCATCGACCGACGCCACAAACGTTAGGGGACGCGTCGACGCCCGCGCCGGATTCTCGTACGCGGGTGCGGTATCACGCCAGGTGAAAGGGCATTTCCGTTTGTCCGGTCCGGACAGGCTCGCCCCATGACTTAGGCTCGTCTGGTGACTTCGACGCAGCAGACAGACGCTTTCGGCGCCGCGCTGCGCATGCTTTTCGTTCAGGCGGGCCGTCCGACGCTCGAGTCGGCCGCGAAGGCCGCGTCGCGCTCCGGCGCATCACTGTCGCGGCAACGGATCAGCGACTGGCGCAACGGTCGCCACATCCCCCGCGACTACGCCGTCGTCGAGCCGCTCCTGACGTGGCTCACGGTCCGTGCGATCGACTCCGGCGCGGCGGACGTGGTCCCGCTGGCGACATGGCGGGAGATCTGGGCGGCCGCGCAGAGCGAACCCCGTCGACGGTGAAGCCGCCGATGCTGACGAGCGCGCCGTTCCGCGGCCTCGCCCCGATGACCGAGGCCGACGCCGACGTCTTCTTCGGGCGCGCGACGACGATTGCAGCACTCGTCGAGCAACTCGACGCCGTGTCTCGATCGGACGGTCTGCGCATCGTGGTCGTCACCGGTGTCTCCGGCGCGGGGAAGTCGTCGGTGCTGCGCGCGGGCCTCGCGAGCGCACCGGAACCGTGGAACCGGCCGACCCGACTCGCCATCGGCGACGACGGACTCCACGTCGACCGTGCCGAACTCTCGGAACTCGCGGTCATCGATCAGTTCGAAGGCGTGTTTGCCCTCGAACCGTCGGTCCGCGACGAGGTGATGACGACGGTCGAGCAGTTGGCGACGAGGACCACGCTCGTCCTCGGCATCCGAGCCGACTTCTTCGACGCCTGCCTGGACGTCGGGTTCCTGGCGACGGCCTGGCAGGAGCGGTCGGTGATCGTCGGCGAGATGTCCGACGCGCGGCTCGGCGAGGTGATCCGCGAGCCGATCCGACTGGCGGGCGGGCGCATCGATCCGGGCCTCGCGGACCTGTTGATCCGCGACCTGCACGACACGGCGACGACGGACGATCGGGCGGGCAGACTCCCGCTGCTCGCGCACACGCTCGAGCGCTTGTGGGCCACGCGGTCGGCGAACAGCATCACGGTGGCGACCTATCGGCGACTCGGCGGAATCGCGTCGGCGATCGCCGACACCGCGGAGGACGCGTGGACGACGATCGCCGCGGACGATCACGACTCGGCCCGAGCGCTCCTCCTGTCGCTCGTGCGGTTCGGGCCGCGCGGGGTCCCGCTGCGGGCCCGCGTCGACCTGTCCGATCTGCGCGACCGCTTCCCCGGCCGGGCCGACCGGATCATCGACGTGTTCGCCGATGCCCGACTCATCACGGCGGGTTCGTCGGTCACCTTCATCCACGACGCCGTTCTGACCTCGTGGCCGCGCCTGGCGACCTGGATCGCCGACGACGCGGACATGCTGCGGTGGCGTCAACGGCTGGCCGACGACGCCGTCGCCTGGGCCGAGAGCGGACGCGACGGCGACCTCTTGTACTCGGGCGGTCGACTCGTCGAGTCGCTGGAGAACCTCGAGGGTCTCGGCGAGGTCCGCCGCGATCTCCTGACCCCGTGCGGACTGAGGTTCATCGACGAGTCGGTGCGTCGACGCCGCCGTGCCAAGACCCTGCGGGTCGGCACGATGGTCGTGATCGCCGTCCTGGCGCTCGCCGCGGGTGTCGCCGCGGTCACCGTCAACCGGCAGGCGGGCGATCTGGAACGACAGCGCAACGTGGCCGAGCGCAACGCGCTGCTGTCCGACATCGACGGTCTCGTCTCGTCGGATCCGACCACGGCCGCGCGGTTGACGCTCGCCGCCGAGCGCAGGTTCCCCGGTGACGCCGACTTCCGCGAGCTGCTGACGTCGGCGTTGTCTGCTCCGCTGGCGGCGACGCTCGACGGGCACGGCGCTCCCGTCTACGACGTCGCGTACTCGTCCGACGGCTCGCTGCTGGCGTCGGCGAGCAACGACCGGACCGTCCGGCTGTGGCGCCGAACGTCTGGTGCGACGCCGTTCGCGCAGTTGGCGACGATCTCGGGATTCGGCAACTTCGTCACCTCGGTGACGTTCTCTCCGACGCGTCCGCTGCTCGCCGCGGCCAGCGGCGACGGGGCGGTCCGTCTGTGGAACATCGCCGATCCCGCGGTCCCGCGGAGGATCGCCGAACTCCGGTCGGGCCGGGGGACGTCGTACCTCACCAGGTTCAGCCCGGACGGTTCGCGGTTGGCGACCACGTCCGACGACGGGACGGTCACGCTGTTCCGCATCGACAGCGACGACGCCGCGCCGACGGTGCGGACCGACCTCCGCGGTCACCGGGGCGCGGTGCGCGCCATCGCCTTCGACAGTTCGGGCGGGCTGCTCGCATCGGGCGGTGAGGATCAGACCGTCCGCCTGTGGCGGGTGACCGGAGACGGGGCGGTGTCCGCGGGCGATCCGATAGGCGGGTTCCCCAGCATCACGCACGCGCTGGCGTTCCTCCCCGGCCGCGACGTCCTCGCCGTCTCCGGCGACAATCCGTCGATGTCGCTGTGGAACGTCGCCGACCCGGCGTCGCCCCGCGTCGAGAACGCGGGCCTGTCCGGCGTGACCGCCGGGTCGTGGTCGATGGCCGCGGACCCGACCGCGCCGTTGCTGGCGCTCGCCGGGGTCGACGGTGTGGTGCACGTGTGGAACGTGACGACGACGACCTCCCCGCCGATCGTGTGGGACCTCGAACGCTCGGATACGCGCGGCGACGTCCGGGCGTTCAGCGTCGGCTTCAGCCCGAGGGGCGGCGAGGCGGCGGTCGGACGGTCGGACGGCCGGATCGACGTGTGGCGGCTGCCACCCCGCGCCCAGCCGGCTCACGGCGAGGTCATCAGCGGCATCGCGCAGAACCGCGCGGGGGCGGTCATGGCGACCGTGGGAGCCGACACCCGCCTGAACGTCTGGACGCACGACCGCGACGGCTGGCGTCGACGCGGGTCGACGCCCATCCAGCGCCGCGTCAACGACCGACCGAACGTCGCGATCAGCGACGACGGGCGGGTAGCGGCGACGGCCAACAACAACGGCGGCTCGATAGAGCTGTGGGACCTGACCGACCCGGACCGGCCGCGGCAGGCCGCGACGATCTCGACGGGGACGCGCTACACGTCGACGGTGGCGTTCGTCCCCGGTCGGCGGGTGCTCGTCGGCGGAGTGTCCGACACCGCGGTCGCCATGTGGGACGTCGCCGATCCGGCCGCGCCCGCGCCGCTCGGCGGACCGCTCGAGGGACCGTCCGACCTGATCCGTGCGATCTCCGTCGACGACCGCGGCGGTCGTCTGGCGGTGTCGTCCGACGACGGCCACGTCTATCTGTACGACGTCGCGACGCGGCGACGACAGGCGACGATCCCGATCAGGGCCGCGGTGAGCGACGTCGTCTTCGACCCGACGGGCAGGTACCTGTACGTGGCGGCCGACGCGATCACGCAGTGGCGGGCCGACGACGGTGCGCCCGTCGCCCGGTTCGACGTCGACGACCCCGACCTGCTGTCGGTGATGGACGACGACACCCTGCTGGTCGGCACCGACGCTCGCGGCATCGTCGCCTATCGGCTCGGCGACGACGGCGATCTGTCGGACCGGCGGGTGGTGACGCCGGTGTTCGGCGGTTCGCGGTCGTCGACCGCGCGGTGGCAGTTCCCGTCCAGGATCGCGGCTCCGGACGTGTTCGTGACGGGCGGGGAGACCACCGGCCTGCTTTACGAGGCGTCGCTCGATCCCGCGGACGGTCGTCGCTGGATCTGTTCGGTGACCGCGCCGCTCACCCCGGCGCAGGCCGATCGCCACCGCATCGCGTCGGGCGACGACTCCTGCGCCTGACGTGGTGTCGCCGACCATGTAGGAGTTGTCGACGCGCGACACCGCGAAGACGAAAGAACCCCGCCGAGGACGGCGGGGTTCTTCCTCACTTCGGATCGAGCTGGTGAGGACTCGATCAGAAAGCTGCTTCGTCGAGCTCCATGAGATCGTTGTCGACGTTGTTCTCGACGATGTGGCGGACCGCGGTGAGCTGCGGGAGCATGTTCTTCGCGAAGAAGGTCGCCGAGGCGATCTTGCCCTGGTAGAAGGCGACGTCGTCGCCCGATGCGCCGTTCGCGAGAGCGGCGGAGGCCACGACGGCCTGGCGCAGGAGCAGCCAGCCGATGACGAGGTCGCCGACGGCCATCAGGAAGCGGACCGACGCGGTGCCGACCAGGTACAGCTGCTTCGGGTCCTCCTGGGCTGCCATGAGCCAACCGGTGAGCTTGGCCGCCATGCCCTGGACGTCCTGCAGTGCGGTCGCGAGGAGCGCGCGCTCGGCGTCGAAGCCTTCACCGTTGTCGATGAACTGCTGGATCTGACCGGCGACGTGTGCCAGCGCCTGGCCCTTGTCGCGGATGATCTTGCGGAAGAAGAAGTCCTGCGCCTGGATGGCGGTGGTGCCCTCGTACAGCGAGTCGATCTTCGAGTCGCGGATGTACTGCTCGAGCGGGTAGTCCTGCAGGAAGCCGGAGCCGCCCAGGGTCTGCAGCGACTCGGTGAGCTTCTCGTATGCGCGTTCGGAGCCGACGCCCTTGACGATCGGGAGCAGCAGGTCGTTGACCTTGTGCGCCAGCTCGGGCGACGCGCCCGAGACGATCTCGGCGGCCTCGGGGTCCTGGTGCGACGCGGTGTACAGGTACACGGCGCGCAGGCCCTCGGCGTACGACTTCTGCGTGAGCAGGGCGCGGCGGACGTCCGGGTGATGAGTGATGGTGACGCGCGGTGCGGCCTTGTCCATCATCTGGGTGAGGTCGGCGCCCTGGACGCGCTGCTTGGCGTACTCGAGGGCGTTCAGGTAGCCGGTCGACAGGGTCGAGATGGCCTTGGTGCCGACCATCATGCGAGCGTGCTCGATGACGTCGAACATCTGGGCGATGCCCGAATGGGTCTCGCCGACGAGCCAGCCCTTGGCGGGGGTGCCGTGCAGGCCGAAGCTGACCTCACACGTGGCCGAGGCCTTGATGCCCATCTTGTGCTCGACGTTGGTGACGAATGCGCCGTTGCGGTCCTGCAGTTCGCCGGTCTCGTGGTCGAAGTGGAACTTCGGGACGAAGAAGAGCGACAGGCCCTTGGTGCCCGGTCCGGCGCCCTCGGGGCGAGCCAGGACCAGGTGGAAGATGTTCTCGGTCATGTCCTGGTCGGCCGAGGTGATGAAGCGCTTCACGCCCTCGATGTGCCAGGTGCCGTCTTCCTGCAGGGTGGCCTTGGTGGTGCCCGCGCCCACGTCCGAACCGGCGTCGGGCTCGGTCAGCACCATGGTGGCGCCCCAGCCGCGCTCGGCGCAGATCGTCGCCCACTTCTTCTGCTCGTCGGTGCCGTTGTCGTAGAAGATGTTCGAGAAGCCGGTGCCCGCGGCGTACATGAACACGGGCGGGTTGGCTCCGAGCACCATCTCGCCGAGCGCCCAGTACAGCGAGCGGGGAGCGGGGAGGCCGCCGAGGGCCTCGTCGACGCTCACCTTGTCCCAGCCCGCGTCGATGAAGGCGTTGTAGCTCTTCTTGAAGCTCTCGGGGACGGTGACGCTGAAATCGGTCGGGTCGAAGACCGGCGGGTTGCGGTCGGCGTCGACGAAGGAGTCGGCGATCGGGCCCTCGGCGAGGGTCTTCACCTCGCGGAGCATGTCGACGGCGGTCTCGCTGTCCAGGTCGCCGAACGCGCCCGTCGCGAGGACCTTGTCGAGCTCGAACATCTCGAACAGGTTGAAGTGGAGATCGCGGAGGTTGGACTTGTAATGGCCCATGAGAGTTCCTTACCGATGACTTGAGGGGGCTGACCGGGCAAGGATGTTACTTGCCGGTAACTATTGACAGAATAGCCCTCGGCGCGCGGGCGAACAACCGCTGCGCAATGTGGCCCCGCTAACATTTGCAAGCGTCGCGCAAGCGGGCTCCGCCCTCCGCTCGTCGAGCGCCGTCAGTGACTCCGCAGATAGGCGAGGTCGTCGGCGATCCCCTCGCCGGGGGTCTCCAGGACGCCGGGCGCGCCCGCGGTCTTCATGAGCTCGACGAGGACGTCGGGGTCGATGTGGCCGGACTCGATGTTGGCGTGCCGGTCGCGGCCGGAGTCGAACTCGTCGCGCGAGTTGTTCAGGTGGATGAGGTCGATGCGCCCGGTGATGGCCTTGATGCGTTCGACGAGGCCGACGAGGTCTTCGCCGCCCGCCCACGCATGGCAGGTGTCCAGGCAGAAGCCTGCCTCGTCGAAGTCTCCCACCGCGTCCCACAGACGTTCGATGGATTCGAGGGTGCGGGCCATCGCATGCGATCCGCCCGCGGTGTTCTCGATGAGGATCGGTACGCCGAACCCGCCCTTGTCGGCCTGCCGCTCGAACAGCTTGCGCCAGTTCTCGAAGCCCGCAGCGGCGTCCTCGCCGTCGCGGAGGTGCCCGCCGTGGACGACCAGCCCGATGGCGCCGAGGTCCTTGGCCGCGGCCGCCTGCTGCTCGACTGCCTTCCGTGACGGCATGCGCAGGCGATTGTTCAGGCTCGCGACGTTGATCTGGTAGCTCGAGTGCACCACCACGTCGACGGGGGAGTTCCGGATCTCCTCCGCGTGCGGATGGATCTCCGGTTTCTTCCAGCTCTGCGGGTCGGTCACGAACATCTGGAAGATGTCGATGCCGAGCTCGTTGGCGGTGGCGACGGGGTTCTCGTCCTGGCGAAGGTGGGCTCCGATGCGCATGCCGTCAACGATAGAGGTCACACGTTGCGGTCGTCCCCGCGTCGCTCGCCGTCCGGGGTGAACGGTCCGTCGCCCTTGTACGCCGACGCGGGCAGGACCGTCGTGAAGTCGATCATCGCGCGGGTGTTGTCGACGGCCGTCACCATGCCGATCCCGTACGGGCCCCGCTCGTCGAAGAGGGTGGCGGTGCCGGCCGAGACGCCGGAGTCTTCGAGGTGATGGTCCGATTCGACGCCGAGCCGGTCGCCGACGGGCAGCCTGCTCAACGCGACGGTCAGGTCGCCGTTGATGAAGCCGATCCCGCCCTCTCCCCAGTTGGTCGCGAGGCTGGTGCCCTCGGCGGAGATCACGGCGCGCTGGAACGGGGTCTGCTCCACGTCCGGCAGCACCGGGATCGGGCGGCTCCACAGCCGTCGACGACCACCGTCCTGGTACTTCGTCATGTCTGAGCCCCAGCCGAGGCGGTCGTTGTGGAACCACGTGTGGAAGTCGTCGTCGGCGGTCTCCGGGACGTCGTAGTCGGCGGCCGTCCGTGACCAGCGGGCGCCGGGCGGGTTGTCTCCCTGCTTGAGGAACACGGTGTTGCCCTGTGCGACGAGGACGCCCTTCTCGTCGTCGCCGTCGTGCTGCCGGACGCTCACCTGCACCACCTTGATGCGCCGACCGTCGCGCAACACCTCGGTGTGCAGGCTCGTCGGGATCCGACGCGCCGATTTGAAGAGTTCCAGCGTGAACCGCGCGGGCAGCCAGCCCTCGCGGCCGTGATCACGCTCCGCCGCGTACGCGGCCAGACCGCACACGGCCGGGCCGTTCAGCGCGTCGGGACCCCACAGGCTCAGGGCCATCGGCGTCGGAACCACACGAGAAGAATCGCCGGGAAGGAAGAAGGAGTGGGTCGACATGCGTTCCGACGTTACGCTTGCCGCATGACTGTTCTCCCAGCACCGCCCGCGCTCCCGGACAACGCCGTCAACGCGCTGCGCTCGTTCCTCATCGGGTCGTCCGTCGTCGGCATCGCGCTCGGCATCACGATGCTCGTGTGGCCGGGCGCCACGCTCACCGTCGTCGCCGTGCTGTTCGGTGCATCGCTGGTGGTGGCGGGCCTGCTCCGCCTGTTCATGGCCTTCGCGACCACCGAGGCCCCGTTCCTCGTGCGCGTGGTCCTCGGCGCGTTCGGCGCGATCGTCCTCGCGGCGGGCGTCATCTCGATCCTGAACCCGGCGGAGTCGTTGACCCTGCTCGGCATCTTCATCGGGGTCGGCTGGATCTTCGCCGGCCTGCAGGACCTTCTCGAACTCCGCCTCGCGACGTACCTCGTGCCGCGCTGGCTCGTGGTGGTGTCCGGAATCATCTTGATCGGTGCGGGCATCGCCATGATCGTGCTGCCCGCGTTCGCGACGCTCTCGGCGATCCTCTGGGTGTTCGCGGTGATGCTGATCGCCGTCAGCCTCGCCACGCTCCTGACCCTCCCGAAGAAGCGGGCGGCCTAGGAACTACGCCTAGGCTGGGGCGAGGCTTTCGGTCGCCGACGTCCGGGCGGCGGCGTCGGACGTCAAGAGGCCGTTCCAGCGGTTGAGCGACGCGACGACGTCGGCGGTGTGACGGAGCGCCACCCCGTCGATCAGGCCGGTCTCGGCGAGTTCCGCCGAGCGCGTCGACTGCGCTGCCGCGGCGCCGAGAAGCCGGTCCGCCCCCGGCAGGTCGGCGTCCCACATGGCGTCGGCCGTCGTCAGACAGAGCGCCGCGACGTGATCGGCCTGGTCGAGGTGGACCATCGCCCACGCCCAATGGCGGGCGACGTCGACGGTGTCCGCACCGCCCCGACCGTGCGTGCGGACGTACTTCGCGTGCAACTCGCTGCACAGCAGGTCGGAGTCGGACCACAGGTGCAACTGCGACATGCAACGGACGCAGTCGTGCAGCGCGGCGAGGTACTTGACCGAATAGGGCCCTTCCCTGCGGGAGCGGATCTCGCGGAGGACCGAGTAGTCGGCGAGCGCGTGCGTGAACTCGCCCGCGTCGTACAGGGAACGCGCCTGGGAGTTCAATTCGTCCAACATGGATTCATGGTGCACGCTCGTCGCACGGCCCGAGGGCGCTATGCGAGATTGCGGCGGAGAAGCAACGTCCCGACAGCGGTGACCGCGGCTCCGGTCGCCGCGATCCACAGTCCGTCCGCGCGGACCATGTCGTCCGGCACGGCGAGGACCGCGAACAGCGCGCCGACCCCGGAGAGGGCGGCGACGACGGTCGCCGCGTGACGCCACGCGTCGTCCGACCCGCCGCAGACGCGGACGACAAGCAGGATCAGCGCGCCGACGACGCCGACCCCGATCATCCACTGCAGGTGATTGGCGTGCTGCATGACACCGGGGTCGCTCGCCCGGCCGAAGCCGTCGACCGTCGACGCGGGCCGTATCGCCGAGGCGTACCAGGGCAGCAGGTGAGCGCCCGCCGCGGTCACGGCGCCGACCAGCGCGACGACGACGTCCACGCGGAACGCCGTCGACAGCGACGAGCCGTGTGCCGGATTCACGATCACGATGCCTCCTGTACGGGCGGTGTGACGTCACACTATCGACGCGATTCGTCGTTGTAAGGTGCCCGAATGACAAGCGGGTGAGACCATCAGACGGTGAGCGAACGCGAAGATCTCAGCAGGTGGGCACTGCTCAGCATCGCGGCGGCGATCGCGACGATCGCCCTGAAGACGCTGGCGTGGTCGGTCACCGGGTCGGTCGGCCTGCTGTCGGACGCCGCCGAATCGGTGGTCAACCTCGTCGCCTCGGTCGGGGCCTTCATCGCGTTGAAGGTCGCCGCCCGACCGTCCGACGACGATCACAACTTCGGGCACTCCAAGAGCGAGTACTTCTCGGCGGTGGTCGAGGGCGTGATGATCGTCGTCGCCGCCGGTTTCATCATGTACACGGCGATCGAGCGGCTCATCAACCCGCACGAACTCGAATCGCTCGGCGTCGGCCTGCTGATCTCCGTGGTCGCCACCGTCCTCAACGGCGTGGTGGCCTGGAAGCTGGTCTCCGTCGGCCGCCGTCACCGGTCGATGTCGCTGCAGGCCGACGGCAAGCATCTGTTCACCGACGTCTGGACCACGGTCGGCGTCATCGCGGGCGTCGGACTCGTCGCGGTGACCGGCTGGCCCGCGCTCGACTCGATCGTCGCGATCGCCGTCGCGGTCAACATCGTCTTCGTCGGCTGGCGGCTCGTCCGCGATTCGGCGATGGGGCTGATGGACACCGTCATCCCCGACGACGAACGGCTGGCCGTCGACGCGGTCCTCGAGCGATTCCGCACCGACGGCGTCGACTTCCACGATGTCCGGACCCGCGAAGCGGGACATCTCCGGTTCGTGCAGTTGCACATGCTGGTGCCCGGTGCGTGGACCGTCCAGCGCGCGCACGACCTCGTCGAAGAGGTCGAGCAGGCGTTGCACGAGGCCGTCGACGACCTCCGACCGACCGTCCATCTGGAACCGATCGACGATCCCCGCAGTTACGAGCCGTGGCGACGGTGATCGTCCTACCCTGAAGACATGAGTGCCCGGGACGACTACGACGGCGAGTACAGCGTCGACGACAGTGACCAGCTGCAGCCGGAGGACACCCTCGACGACGCCGAGGTCGGCGACATCCTCGACAGGGGCTACTCGCCGCCCGACCGGGCCCCGCGCAGTCACGAGCACGACACCCTGGACTCGCGTCTCGCCGAAGAGGTGCCCGACGTGTACGGGGACGACGACACCGACCCGGACTTCCCCGAGCAGTCCGAGTGCGGCACGTCGCGTGCCGGCCGGATCGTCGCGTCCGACCTCGACGGCGACTCCGACGTGTTCGGTCGCGATGCCGGAGTCGACGGCGCCGGGGCGTCGGCCGAAGAGGCCGCCATGCACATCATCGAGTGAGGCTTCGATACGGTTTCTCGCATGGACCGTGACCGGATGCTGGAAGTCGGCGTCGGCCTGGTGTCGCGATTCGGAGCGAAGGCGCTGAGCCTGACGTCGGTCGCACGACACGCGGGCGTCGCCCGCGCCACCGCGTACCGCATGTTCGGCGGGCGTGAGGCTCTCGTGTCGGCGATCGTGGCGCACGAGTTGGCGCAATTGCAGACCGAGCTCGAGCGGTGGGCGGCCGGCGAGCCGGACATCCCGACCCGTGTGCGCAAGCGCGTGGTCGGATCGCTCCGACACATCCGCGGACACCAGGCGCTGCAGTACATCCTGCGGAACGAGCCGGAGGAGGTCGTGCGGTCGATCGTCTCCGTCGAGGGCTCCACGGGGCCGTCGCTGATCGACATGATCGTCGACTCCGCACTCGAACGGCTCCCCGACGACGAGGCCGCCGCCATGTACCCGTCGCCGCGTGCGGGCATCGAGTACATGGTCCGGACCGTGTACTCGTGCATGCTCGTCCCCGAATCGTCCATGTCCGACGACGAGATAGCCGACATGGTGGTGCGCGCCGTCATCCGGTGACGTTCGGCGATACGCTGGGCGACATGACTGGCTCTGGCGCCCGCAGCATCTACATCGCGTCGGCGGAGGGGGACACCGGCAAGTCGACCGTCGCACTCGGAGTGCTCGCACTCCTGGCCGCGACGGGTGGACGCGTCGGCGTGTTCCGTCCGATCTCGCGCGCGGCAGCGGGGGAACGCGACTACATCCTCGATCTGTTGCTTCAGTTCACGTCGGTCGACGTGCCCTACGACGACTGTCTCGGCGTCACGTACGACGACGTCCACCGCGACCCGGACGCCGCGATCGCCGACATCGTCGCGAAGTACCACTCGGTCGCGGACCAGTGCGACAACGTGCTGGTGATCGGCTCGGACTACACGGACGTCGCGTCGCCGTCCGAACTCGGATACAACGCGCGGATCGCCGCGAACCTGTCGGCGCCGATCCTTCTCGTCGTGAAGGCGCTCGACCGGGAGCCCGCCGAGGTGAAGGCCATCGCCGAGATGCTGATCTCCGATATCAAGGCCGCCCACGGCACCACCGTCGGCGTCGTCGCCAACCGGTGCGACCCGCACCGTGTCGCCGCGCACGCGGCCGCGCTGACAAGCACGGGCGTCCGCGGCTGGGCACTGCCGGAGGAGCCGCTGCTGACCGCGCCGACGATGGGCGAGCTGCAGCGGGCGCTCGGCGCGTCGTTGTACAGCGGCGACGACGCGCTCCTCGATCGCGAGGCCGTCGAGGTGATGGTCGGCGGCATGACCGTTGAGCACATCCTGGAACGGCTCAGCGAGTCGATGGTGGTGATCGCGCCCGCCGACCGGTCCGACGTCTTGTTGGCGCTTGTCAACGCGAATGCGGCGGAGGGTTTCCCGCGGCTGGCAGGCATCGTGATGAACGGCGGACTGCGGCCGCATCCGATGATCGACGCGTTGGTGAAGGGACTGCGGCCGACGCTGCCGATCCTGACCAGCGAGCACGGGACGTACGAGACGGCGCGCATCGCGTCGCACACGCGGGGTCGGATGGCGTCGGGATCGGTGCGCAAGATCGACGCCGCACTCGGTCTGATGGAACGGCACATGTCGCCGTCCGAGTTGATGAACGAGCTGAACCTGCATGTCGCCGAGGTCGTGACGCCGCAGATGTTCGAGTACCAGCTGATGTCGCAGGCCCGGTCCGACGTCCAGCACATCGTGCTGCCGGAGGGCGGTGACGACCGCATCCTGCGTGCCACCGATCGCCTCCTGCGCCGCGGAGTCGCGAAGCTGACGCTGCTCGGCAACGTCGACGCCGTGCGACGCCGCGCCAACGAACTCGGCATCGACCTCACGGCCGTCGACGTGATCGACCCGGCGTCGTCCGACCTAATCGACGAGTTCGCCGACGTCTACACCGAACTCCGCAAGCACAAGGGCATGACGACCGAGCGCGCGCTCGAGGTGGTGCGCGACGAGTCGTACTTCGGCACGCTGATGCTGCACACCGGCCGCGTGGACGGCATGGTGTCGGGGGCGGTCCACACCACCGCGCAGACGATCCGGCCCGCGTTCGAGATCGTCAAGACCGTGCCCGGGGTGTCGACGGTGTCGAGCGTCTTCTTCATGTGCCTCGCCGACAAGGTCCTCACCTACGGCGACTGCGCGATCGTCCCCGACCCGACCGCCGAGGAACTCGCCGACATCGCGATCTCGTCGGCGCGCACCGCGGCGGCGTTCGGGATCGAGCCGCGCGTGGCGATGCTGTCGTACTCGACGGGCGGCTCCGGCTCCGGCAAGGACGTCGACAAGGTCCGTGCCGCGACCGAACTCGTCCGCGAACGCGCACCGGAGGTCCTCGTCGAGGGGCCCATCCAGTACGACGCGGCGATCGAACCGTCCGTCGCCGCGACCAAGATGCCCGACTCGCCGGTGGCCGGTCGGGCGACGGTCCTGATCTTCCCCGACCTCAACACCGGCAACAACACGTACAAGGCTGTGCAGCGCAGTGCGAACGCCATCGCGATCGGCCCCGTCCTGCAGGGCCTCAACAAGCCGATGAACGACCTCTCCCGCGGAGCCCTCGTGTCCGACATCGTCAACACCGTCGCCATCACTGCCATCCAGGCGCAGATCATCAAGGGAAGCGCCCCCGGCTCGTCGAGTGCAGTCTCCGGCTCGTCGAGCGCTTCGCCCGGCTCTTCGAGCGCAGTCGAGAAGGACAACGCATGAGCATCACCGGTTCGGTCCTGGTCGTCAACGCGGGGTCGTCGTCATTGAAGTATCAGGTGCTCGACCCGGTCACCGAGGAGGTGATCGCCGACGGGCTCGTCGAACGGATCGGGGAGCCGGAGTCGGCCGTCAAGCACTGGTACCGCGGATCGCAGACGCGGCGCGAGGCGTCGCTTCCCGACCATGAGGCGGCGATCGCCCTGGTGATGGAGCTGTTCGAGGCGGACGGCGTCGACATCGCCGATTCGGGGCTGGCCGCGGTCGGGCACCGCGTCGTGCACGGCGGGCGAAGCTTCTTCGAGCCGACGCTGATCACCGAGACCGTGCGATCGGAGATCGAGCGGATCTCGCCGCTCGCACCCCTGCACAATCCCGCGAACCTGATCGGGATCAACGCGGTCGGAGCCCTCCTGCCCGACGTTCCCGCGGTCGCCGTCTTCGACACTGCGTTCTTCAGCGATCTGCCCGCCGAGGCCGCGACGTACGCACTCGACGCCGAGGTGGCGCGCGAGTACGCCGTGCGTAGATACGGCTTTCACGGGACCTCGCACGAGTACGTGTCCCGGCGGGCCGCGGAGTTCCTCGGCCGCGACGTCGGGGACGTGAACCAGATCGTCCTGCACCTGGGCAACGGCGCGTCGGCGTCGGCCGTCCGCGGCGGGTCCCCGATCGACACGACGATGGGCATGACACCCCTCGAAGGCCTCGTGATGGGCACCCGCACCGGCGACATCGACGCGGGCGTCGTCTTCCAGCTGTCGCGTGTGGCGGGCATGTCGATCGAGGAGATCGACGTGCTGTTCAACAAGAAGTCGGGCCTGAAGGGTCTGTGCGGGGAGAACGACTTCCGCGCGATCCTCGACCGCGTCGCCGCCGGAGACGAGGCAGCCGACCGCGCATACCGTGTCTACCTGCACCGACTCCGCCGCTACATCGGCGCCTACATGATCGAGCTCGGCCGCGTCGACGCGATCGTGTTCACCGCGGGCGTCGGCGAGAACGCCGTCCCGGTCCGCGCCGACGCCCTCGCGGGCCTGGAGGGCTACGGGATCCGGATCGACCCCGACCGCAACGCTGTCCGGTCACCCGACCCGAGGCTGATCTCCACCGACGACTCCGCCGTCGCGGTACTCGTGGTGCCGACCAACGAGGAACTCGCCATCGCCCGCGCCGCGGTCGCCGTCGTCTCCGTGTGACCGTCACGCCCCACGCGTCGCTTCCCGCTCACGAATAATTCGTGGGCGGGAAGCGGTGCTCAGGGCGTGAATCCTTATGGTTCGGTTTCAGTCGTGTGGGATGTGCGGCGGCGGAGGATAGGGGAACCGTCGCTACGCTCCTCCCGAATCCGCTGCGCCCAATACGCGTCTGGACCCCTGCCCTCGTTCCTCGGGCAGGGGTCCAGACGCGTGGCGGAGGATAGGGGATTCGAACCCCTGAGGGCTGTTAACCCAACCCGCGTTCCAGGCGAGCGCCATAGGCCACTAGGCGAATCCTCCAACACGACGATGCTAGCTGGTCCCGGGTTGGGATCTCAAAACGGCCCGGCTACACTGGTCTACGGATCCCGCGCGGCGTGCATCCTGTGAACTCCCCCAGGGCCGGAAGGCAGCAAGGGTCAACGGGCTCTCTCGGGTGCGCGGGATCCTCTTGTCTTTTTACGCGCGAGAGGTTCCACGTTGAACTTTCACTCGATGAGTGTCGACGAACTCCGTTCCACCCGAGACGATCTGCGTAAGCGCTACGAGACGCTGCAGGCCGCAGGCCTGAACCTCGATCTGACCCGCGGAAAGCCGGGACCCGACCAGCTCGACCTGTCGAACCCGATGCTGTCTCTGCCGGGCGACGACTACCGCTCCCCGAGCGGCGTCGACACGCGCAACTACGGCGGCGTCTCCGGCCTCGCCGAGATGCGCGAGATCTTCGGCGAACTCCTCGGCACCGGAGCGGACCGCACCGTCGCACTCGGCAACGCCAGCCTGCAGGCCATGCACGACGTCACCGTCTACGCACTCCTCCACGGCACCGTCGACTCCGACAAGCCGTGGTCCGCCGAACCGATCAAATTCCTGTGCCCCGTCCCCGGCTACGACCGCCACTTCGGCATCACCGAGCTGTACGGCATCGAGATGGTCAACGTCCCGATGAACCCCGACGGCCCCGATGTCGACGCCTGCGCCGCACTGCTGGCCGACGACCCGTCGATCAAGGGCATGTGGCTGGTCCCCACCTACTCCAACCCGACCGGGTACACGGTGTCCGAGGACGTCGCCCGCCGACTCCTCGCGCTTCCGGCCGCACCCGACTTCCGCATCTACTGGGACAACGCGTACGCGGTCCACACGCTGGTCGACGAGGCTCCCGCACCGCTGCCGATCCTCGACCTCGCCGACGAGGCCGGACACCCGAACCGCGTCTACGTGTTCGGATCCACGAGCAAGATCACGTTCGCCGGAGCGGGCGTCGCGTTCTTCGCGTCGTCCGCGGCCAACCTCGCCTGGTTCACCAAATACCAGTCGGCGTCGACGATCGGCCCCGACAAGGTCAACCAGCTGCGTCATCTGCAGTTCCTCAAAGACGCCGACGGCGTGCGGGCCCACATGGACCGTCATCGCGAACTGATCGCGCCCAAGTTCGAGCTCGTCCTCCAGATCCTCGAAGAGCGCCTCGGCGACTCCAAGATCGCCTCCTGGACCACCCCTGAGGGCGGCTACTTCATCAGCCTCGACGTCATCGACGGCGCGGCCGCACGGACCATCGCGCTCGCCAAAGACGCGGGCATCGCGCTCACCGCGGCAGGCTCGACGTACCCGTACAAGAAGGACCCGCACGACCGGAACATCCGCCTCGCGCCGACGTTCCCGCCGATCGACGAACTGCGGACGGCCATGGACGGCGTCGCGACCTGTGCCCTCCTCGGTGCGACGGAAGTGCTCCTCGACGGCCACCGGTAGTCTTCACCTGTGGCCCTCTATCGCACATACCGCCCGGCGACGTTCGCCGAAGTCGTAGGCCAGGAGCACGTCACCGATCCGTTGAGCCGCGCGCTCGACGCGGGCCGCATCAACCACGCATACCTGTTCTCGGGTCCGCGCGGTTGCGGTAAGACGTCGTCGGCGCGCATCCTCGCGCGGTCCCTCAACTGCGCCGAAGGGCCAACGTCGACGCCGTGCGGCGTCTGCAACTCGTGCGTGTCGCTCGGCCCCGGCGGACCCGGCAACCTCGACGTGGTCGAGCTCGACGCGGCCAGCCACGGCGGCGTCGACGACACCCGCGACCTGCGCGATCGTGCGTTCTACGCCCCGGCCGAATCGCGGTACCGCGTGTTCATCATCGACGAGGCGCACATGGTCTCGTCGGCGGGCTTCAACGCGCTCCTCAAGATCGTCGAGGAGCCGCCGGAGCACCTCATCTTCATCTTCGCGACCACCGAGCCCGAGAAGGTGCTCACCACGATCAAGTCGCGCACCCACCACTACCCGTTCCGGTTGCTCGCTCCGCCGGTGATGCGCGGACTCCTCGAAGGCATCTGCGCCAAGGAGAACGTCCTCGTCGCCCCCGAGGTGTACCCGCTCGTGATCCGGGCGGGCGGCGGATCGCCGCGCGACTCGCTGAGCATCCTCGACCAACTCCTCGCCGGAGCCGGACCGGAGGGCGTCACCTACGACCGGGCCCTCTCCCTCCTCGGTGTCACCGACTCCGCCCTGATCGACGCCGCCGTCGACGCGCTCGCCGCCGGTGACGGATCGGCGCTGTTCGGGGTGGTGGAACGGGTCGTCGACGCGGGTCACGACCCGCGACGTTTCGCGATCGACCTCCTCGACCGCTTCCGCGACCTGATCCTGCTGCAGGCCGTCCCCGACGCCGCCGACCGCGGACTCGTCGAAGCGCCGGACGATCAACTCGTCCGCATGAAGGCCGTCGTCGACCACCTCGGACCCGCGACCCTCACCCGGTACGCCGAGGTCGCGCACGCCGCGCTCGGCGACATGCGCGGCACCACGTCGCCCCGGCTCCTGCTGGAGGTGATGTGCTCGCGGATGCTGCTGCCCGGCGTCTCCTCCGACGACGCCGCCCTGCTTCAGCGCATCGAGACCCTCGAACGCCGCCCGGCCGGTGCGGCCGCCCCCGCGGGCGCAGACGGTCCGCGTCCGTCGAGCGCGCCCGCGGCGCCGAGGCCCGACGAACCGCCGTCGCGTTTCACCCGCCCCTCGCAGCGCAAGCCGGAGGGGCCCGCGCAGGCACCGGACAGTCGGCCTGCTCAGGCACCGGAACCGGTGCCCGCACCCGCCCAGGCTCCCGCGCCCGCAGCGGCCCCCGAACCTCGACGTGCGCCGGAACCCCAACGCGCGCCCGAACCGCAGCGAGTGGCCGAACCCCAGCGCGCGCCGGAACCCGAGCGCGTGCCGGAACCCGAGCGCGTGCCGGAACCCGAGCGTGCGCCGGAACCCGAGCGTGCGCCGGAACCCGAGCGTTCCCCGGATCCTCGAGCGGAGTCGAGAGGCCCGGCCGACGCACCTGCCGCGCCCGAGCAGAAGGACGAGCCCGCCCGCCCGTCGGGTCGAGCCGAGACGCCTCCGCGTGAACCGCGGCGTCGCCAGGCGTCCGTCGACGACATTCCGCTGCCGCCCGAGCCCGCGATGGACGTTCCGCCCGAGCCGTACGACCCGCCACGACGTGCACCCGCTCCCGCGCCGGAGCCCGAGCCCGCAGCGGCGGCGTCCGGTCTGACGGTGGAGCAGGTGACGGCTCGTTGGCCCGACATCCGGGCCGCGGTCCGATCGCAGAGCAGCGTCCTGGAAGCGATGCTGTCCGCAGCGTTCGTGCACGCGGTCGCGGGGTCGGAGATCGTGCTCGGCCATCCGCACAGTGCCCTGGTCGGACGACTCTCCGACGACCGCGGACTCCGCGCTCTGACCGCGGCGATCGGCGAGGTGTTCGGTCCCGGCAATTCGGTCAGCGTCGTCCAGGCGACGCCCGACTCGGCTCCCGCGGTGAAGTCCGAGACCCCGCCCGAGCCGCCGAAGCGCCAGACGTTCACCCGCCCGAGTCGCCCGCGTGAAGAGCGGGCTCCAGAGCCGGAACCCGAACCGGAACCCGAACCCGAGCCGCTCACCGCCGACGAGGACCTCACCGACGACGAACGCGACGAGATGGTCGCCGAGGCGCACACGGCGACGCCGGACGCCCGCCTCGACCCCGATCAGGTGGCGCTGGAACTGCTCAAATC
This sequence comes from Gordonia spumicola, assembly GCF_009932475.1. Classification (GTDB taxonomy): domain Bacteria; phylum Actinomycetota; class Actinomycetes; order Mycobacteriales; family Mycobacteriaceae; genus Gordonia; species Gordonia spumicola. Next base: position 804,891 of record NZ_BJOV01000003.1, on the reverse strand, counting down.
CGAACTCGGAGCCCGACCCGTCGAATGACACCGCGAAGATCGCGCTGCTGACGCCGGTTCGAGGGCAATATGCCCTCGTGACACCGTCAGCGGCGCGATCTTCGCGGTGAGACGTCTCCTAGACGTCGATCAGGGGACCCACCAGGGCCGCAGCGGCAGGGTCTGCTCCTGGTCGAGGTGCAGTCTGGTCGCCAGGGCGTGGTGGAGTTGGACGATGTTGCGTTCGAAACCGATGCGGCAGCCCGCCATGTACAGGCCCCAGAGTCGGGCGGTGCCCTCACCGACCTCGGCGACGGCCTCGTCCCAGTTCTTCACGAGATTGGCGTTCCAGTCGCGGAGCGTCATCGCGTAGTGGATGCGGAAGTTCTCCTCGTGGATCACTTCGAGGCGCGGGACGTCCTGCATCTTGGCGATGATCGTGCCGCTGCCGGTGAGTTCGCCGTCGGGGAACACGTAGCGGTCGATGAACGGGCCGGCCTTGCTTCGGTGCTTGTTCTCTGGCCGGGTGATGCAGTGGTTCAGGATCATGCCGCCGGGCTTGACCTTGTCGCGCATGAACGTGAAGTACTTCGGGTAGTTGGCGACGCCGATGTGCTCGGTGAGGCCGATCGACGAGACCGCGTCGAATCCGGTCTCGGGGACGTCGCGGTAGTCGCTGTGCCTGACCTCGGCGAATTCGCTCAGTCCTTCGTCGGCGATCGCCTTCTGCGCCCACTGCGCCTGTTCCAGGGACAGGGTGACGCCCAGCGCGTGGACGCCCCGCCGCGCCGCGTAGCGGACCATGCCGCCCCAACCGCAGCCGATGTCGAGCAGTTTGTCGCCGGGTTGCAGTCGGAGTTTGTCGAAGATCAGTCGGTACTTGTTCTCCTGCGCCTCCTCTAGGGTGGCGCCTTCATGCGGGTAGACGGCGCACGTGTACGTCATCGATTCGCCGAGGACCAGCTCGTAGAAGCGATTCGACACGTCGTAGTGGTAGTGGATGGCCTCGGCGTCCCGCTCGCGACTGTGCCGCAGGCCTTCGGCCATCCGGCGCCACTTGGGCAGCGACTCCTGCGGGGGCGGGGCGATCGGCTTGAAATGCTCGACGCCGATCTCGCGTGCGACGCCGACGAGTTCGAGCGGGCTCGGCTTGGTGAACTTCAGGTCGGCGGCGAGAGCCTGCAGCATGCCGTACGGGTCGCCGGGGTGTCCGCCGGTCATCTCGAGGTCGCCGGACACGTAGGCGCGAGCCAGCCCGAGATCGCCGGGCGCCGTGACGAGATATGTGGTCGCGCGCGGATTCTTCAGATGCAGCCCGTACTGGGCGTCGTCCGGTCCGGCACTGCTGCCGTCGTACGCCGTCACCTTGATGCCGAGCTCGTGCCCGACCAGTCGCTCGAAGACGTGCGCGAGTTTCACTGTTGCTTCACCGCTTTCTCGTATAGGCGCAGGAGCCTGCCGTCCGGGTCGTATCGCTCCTTGAGCAGGCGATACGCCTCGCCCCCGTAGAGCGCCGAGAATTCGTCCTCCGGATAGAACGATTCCGAGTACAGCGACTTGTGGCCGCCGAGTCCACTGACCTTCTTCTCGATCAGCCGGTTCGTGTGGCCGGGCTTGCCCGGCGTGACGGGGACGGCCGACCAGAATCCGATGTTCACGTACGTGCGCCCGCGCTGCAGGGGATAGAGGGGCCAGGGTTGCGTGTCGTCGCCGGGTGACGGTTCGGCCAGCGTCAACGGGCACAGCCACACCGGTTCGATGGGGACGTCCCGCAGGAACCACCGCATGAACTCGGCGGTTCGCTCGATCGGCACCTCGATGTCTTGAACCACCCGCTCATTGGCGGGCAGACCCTTGCGCGCGTTGAGCCGATCGGCGACGTTCCACCGGTGGTCGTACCCGATGAGCTTCCAGTAGAAGCTGCTGCGCAGGTACCTCTTCGGCCAGAACCGGCGGATCCGTGGATTCTGGGCGCCGAACGCCCGCGAGCACCAGAACCAGTCGGTGTCCCACCGCCACAGGTAGTCGCGGATCGTGAGTCGGTCCCGTTTCGGGGCGTCGACGTCGTCGTGCTGGATGGAGCGGTAGAAGATCCGCATGCCGGTGTAGTCGCTGACCGGCCCGGCCTCATCGGTCTGACGGCCGAGCACGAGGTAGCTCTCCTCGGCGCTGAAGACGACGCCGTCCAGGTAGTCGACCTGCTCGCCCCGGTAGACGTGGTCGGCGGCGATCGTCGCCATCGTTCGCTGCATCTCGTCGAGATCGGTGAACCGCACATGGCGCAGTTCGACGTACGGCTTCACCTGCTCCAGGCGGATCCGCAGCCGCACCGAATAGCCCAGCGTCCCGTACGAGTTGGGGAATCCGAAGAACAGGTCGCGGTACTCGTTGTCGGGCCTGGCGACGACGAGTCCGCCCGCGCCGGTGAGGATCTCGATCTCCTCGACGGCCTCGTGGGGGAGTCCGTTGCGGAACGCCGTCGATTCGATTCCCATGCCGGTCACCGCGCCGCCGAGGGTGATCGTCTTCAGCTGAGGGACGACGGTCGGCGCCAGGCCGTGCGCGAGCGTCGCGTCCACCAGGTCCTCGTACGTGCACATGCCCGCCACCTGGGCGGTTCGCGTCGCCGGGTCGACGGAGATCACCGAGTCCAGACCCGAGACGTCCAGTCCGGGAGCGGTCACCGCGGCGCGCTTGCGGAACAGGTTCGACGTCTTCTTCGCGAGGCGGACGGTCGCTCCGGGCGGGATCGCGCGGTAACTGTCGATGAGGCGGGCGACGCCGCGATCGAACGCGGCGACGTTGTACTCCGAACGGATGGCGGCCACATAGCCACCGTAGCGCTCGTCACGAATGAACGGTGCAGACAGGATCACAAGTACCGTGGAGGGACAGGCTCCCGCACGCGGGAGCAGCGCATACGCTCAAAGGAGTCACCCAAGTGGGTCAGGTCACCGCCACCGCAACCGTCCAGATCGCCGCACCCGCGGACACCGTCCTCTCGGCTCTGGCCGACTACGCGTCGGTCCGCTCGGCGATCCTTCCCGCCAACTACCGCGAGTACCGCGTGGTCGAGGGCGGCACGGGCGCGGGCACCGTCGTCGGTTGGGTCCTGCAGGCCACCGAGAAGCGTTCGCGCGACGTCCTCGCCGACGTCGCCGTCGCAGGTGACACGATCACCGAGACCGACCGCAACTCGACGATGGTGACCACCTACCGCGTGACCGCGGCGGGTGCGGGCGCACAGGTCGAGACCACCACCTCGTGGAAGGGCGCGGGCGGCATCGGCGGATTCTTCGAGCGCACTTTCGCCCCGAAGGGCCTGAACCGCATCCAGAACGAACTGCTCGGCAACCTGAAGACTCGGCTCGAGAACTGAGCCGTCGGGGGCGCCGCCGCGCCAAGCCGCTGGCCGCCCGGGACGGCGTCGACGCCACCCGGGTGGTCCTGCGCACCTGCGATCGGAGACTGTCCGTCGCCGACACACTGCTGCTCACGCCGTCGTTGACCGGTTGGACGTCCGATGACCTCGAGCGTCGCGCCGCGGCCGGGGAGATCGTCGACGTGGACGGTCGCCCCGTCGATCTGACCGCCACGGTCACCCGCCCGACTCCGGTGTACCTCTACCGAGACCTGCCGGACGAGCCCGAGGTCCCGTTCGACATGCCCGTTCTGCATGTCGACGACCGCCTGGTCGTCGTCGACAAGCCGCACTTCCTCGCGACCATGCCACGCGGGTCGCATGTCACGCAGACGGCGCTGGTGCGATTGCGGCGGGAGTTCGGCGACGACGTCGCACCCGTACATCGGCTGGACCGTCTCACCGCCGGAGTCCTGCTGTTCACGCGCAGGCCCGACTCGCGGGCCGCCTACCAGGACCTCTTCGCGTCCAGGCAGGTGACGAAGGAGTATCGAGCGCTGGCGCCCGCAGACCCGTCGCTCGTCGGCGTGCGGGTCGAGAACCGGATCGAGAAGGACGCGGGCGACTTGCGGGCTCGCGTCGTCGACGGCGACGTGAACGCGGTCAGTGACATCGACATGATCGAGTCCCGCGGCGGTGATCTCGGCCTCTATCGACTCCGCCCGGCCACCGGCCGCACGCACCAACTCCGACTCCACATGGCGGGACTGGGCGTGCCGATCGTCGACGACCCGCTGTACCCCGACGTCGACAGGGAACGCGTCGACGCCGCCGACGATTTCACCAGGCCGCTGCGTCTCCTCGCGCATTCCGTCGCGTTCATCGACCCGTTCACAGGCTCGGTCCGACGGTTCGAGAGTCGCCGGGACCTGACCGCTGTTTTAACAGTCACCGATGCGGGCCCGGCAGGCCCTCCTGGAGGGTCGCCGCTCGTGAGCGGGGAATGTTAAACGGATACGCTCGTTCGATGGCGATCATCGGAAGCTACGAACGGCATCCGGACCTGGGGTGCGAGGCCGTTGTGTTCCTCGACGAGGAGTCGGACGCGTGCGTGCAGTTGCAACGCGACCTGCCCGGCGGCCCGCGCGCGGCCGAGTACTGCCTGACGACGGGCGCGAGCGCCCCCGTGTACGACGCGGTGACCCAGTGGCGACGCGTCGACGACCGATTCGAGTTCGCCCTCGTCCCCCGGGCGGCCCGACTGTTCGGCGACGAGGTGATCTCGTTCGACGTCATCGCGGGCGACGACGTGACCGTCGACGAACTCGCCGAGCACGTGGAGCGTCTGCTCCGCTGAGGGCAGTATCCTTGACGTCGTGACTGACGCATTCGATCCCAGTGCCCTCTTCGGTGGCGGCGGCGGGGACAACCCGATGGCCGGACTCCTCGCGCAGGCCCAGCAGATGCAGGCCCAGCTCGTCGCGGCTCAGGAGGAGATCGCGAACACCGTGGTCAAGGGCCAGGCGGGCAACGGCCTGGTGAAGGTGATCGGCAACGGCACCGGCGATGTGACGGCGGTCGAGATCGGTCGCGACGTCGTCGACCCGGACGACGTCGAGACCTTGCAGGACCTGCTTGTCGGCGCGCTCGCCGATCTGGCCCGCAATCGCGAGGCGATCGCCGCGGAGAAGATGGGGCCGCTCGCGGGCGGACTGCCCGGACTGGGCTGAGTCGACCGCATGTACGAGGGCCCCATCCAGGATCTGATCGACCAGCTGGCGAAACTGCCGGGACTGGGTCCGAAAGGTGCGCAGCGCATCGCGTTCCACCTGCTCGCGGGCGAGAATGTGGAGATCGACCGACTCGTCGCGGCGCTCGGCAAGGTGCGTGACGACGTCACGTTCTGCGCGGAGTGCGGCAACATCGCCGCCGAACGACTCTGCCGGATCTGTGCCGACGCCCGGCGGGACGCGACGAAGATCTGTGTCGTCGAGGAGCCGAAGGACATCTACGCGATCGAGCGGACCCGCGAGTTCGACGGCCGCTATCACGTTCTCGGCGGCGCGCTCGACCCGCTGTCGGGCATCGGCCCCGATCAGCTCCGCATCCGCGAGCTCCTCAAACGTCTCGCCGAGCAGTCGGACGGGTCGGTGGTCAGCGAGATCATCGTCGCGACCGACCCGAACACCGAGGGCGAGGCGACGGCGACCTACCTGCTGCGCATGCTCAAGGACTTCCCCGGACTGTCGGTGACGCGGCTCGCGTCTGGTCTGCCGATGGGCGGCGATCTCGAGTTCGCCGACGAGCTGACCCTCGGACGCGCGTTGTCCGGGCGTCGTGTCCTCGTCTGACTGGGCGCACGTCGCCGACGCGGTGGCTGCGCGCGACGGCCTGACCAGCGGGCTGATCGCCGTCGACGGCCACTCCGGCTCGGGGAAGAGCACATTCGCCACCGAACTCGTCCGAGCACTCGCCGACCGCGGCCGACGCTCGGTCCTGATCGGCACCGACGCCTACGCCACGTGGGACGAGCCCGCGTCGTGGTGGCCGGAGATGGAACGGGACGTGTTGCGCTCCTTCGCGCGACACCAGGACTACCTCTACCGGCCGCGCGTGTGGGTCGACGGCGTCCCCGAGACGGGGCCGCAGGTGTGGGAGCGGTGGCAGCCGATCCTGATCGTCGAAGGAGTCACCTCCGCCCGTCGGTCCGTCGCCGATCGGCTGACAGCCGCCTATTGGGTCGAGGGACCGTCGGCCGCGGAACGGTTGGAACGGACGGTCGCACGAGACGGTGAACACGACCGAGCCAACCTCGCCGCATGGCAGCAGTTCGAGGAGGGCTGGTTCGCCGTCGATCGCACCCGTGAGCGGTGCCGGGTGGTCCGCGCCTGAGTCCAGGCGTCGAGACCTCCGCGGCCCGCGAGGATCAGCGACCGGCGGCGAGTCGTTCGCGGCGGAGGCGGTCGACCTGAGGGAGGTCGAGGGGAGCCAGGTCGGCTCCGGTCGCCTTGGCGAGGAGGTAGTCGGCGAGTTCCGGGTTCCGGGCCAGGAGCGGACCGTGCATGTACGTGCCGATCACGCTGCCCTGGACGACGCCCTCGATCGCGTCGCCGCCGCCGTTGCCGATGCCGTGCTTCACACGCCCGAGCGGCTTGGCGGCCGGGCCGAGGGTGGTCCCGCCGCGGTGGTTCTCGAACCCCGACAGCGGCTGGGTGAGGCCGTCGAGCAGCGGCCCGGTGATCAACTCGCCGATCGAGCGGACGGCCTGCGGCGATGTGGTGCAGTCGAACATGCTGATGCCGGCCACCCGTTCGCCCGACGACGTCTCGTACCAGTGGCCGAGCACCTGGATGGCGGCGCAGATCGCGAGGACCGGGGTCCCCTTCTCCGCGGCGCGCTGGAGGCCGGGATGGTCGGTGAGGTGACGCGTGGCGAGACGCTGGGCGGCGTCCTCCGCGCCGCCGAGGGTGTAGACGTCGAGTGAGTCGGGGACGTCGCCGTCCAACGTCAGCTCGACGATCTCCGCGTCCAACCCGCGCATCCGCGCACGTTGACGCAGGATCAGCGCGTTGCCGCCGTCGCCGTAGGTGCCCATCACATCGGGCAGGACGAGTCCGATCCGCAGGGTCGATTCGCTCATCACTTCTCCTCCGCGTCCGCGCCTGTGACACTCGGCCCGCTCGCTACGCTCCCGGCTCCGGCTCGAGTCATCGCGATCGCGAGATCGCGGAACGCCGTGTAGTTCGCCAAGACTTCCACGCGGCCGGGCGGGCACTGCGTGATCGCGGTCAACGGGTCGTCGACCACGGTGTGCTCGGCGCCCGCGTACAGCAGTCGCACCGACAGGTCGGCGGCGCGTTCGCCCGAGGCGACGACCGTCGTGTTCTCGAACTCCTCGAACCGCACGTCCCACAGCCACGACAGGTCCTCGCCGTCGGGCACCTGGCCGTTCACGGCGATCACCAGACTGTCGGCGTCGGGATCGATCATCGACAGGGCCTCCTGCCAGCCCGCGGGATTCTTCGCGAGCAGCGTCCGGACGCGGTGCGCGCCGAGCTGCTGGACGCCGTACCGGCCCGCGACCTCTCCGACGGTTCCGACGGCCTTCGTCGCGGCCGCGGGGTCGGCGCCCATCGCCACGGCCGTCGCGATCGCTTGTGTCGCGTTGCCGCGGTTGGCCCGACCCGGCACGCTCAACGTCATCGGAGCGGTGAATCCGTCGGGGCCGTAGACGTTCTCGTCGTCGAACCACCAGGCGGGCGTGGGCCTGCGGAATGACGCATCGCCGCTCGAATACCAGTCGTCGCCGCTGCGGACGATCGCCTCACCGGACCGGGGGCAGCCGACGGAGTCGCCGACCCACGCCGCGCCAGCGGCGACCCACACGACGTCGCCGCCATCGAAGGCCGCCGACGTGACGAGCACGTCGTCGCAGTTGGCGACGATCGTCGACTCCGGGTGCGCGTCGACCGCGCCGCGCAGGCGTCGCTCGATCACGTTGATCTCGCCGACCCGGTCGAGCTGGTCGCGCGACAGGTTCAGCATCGTGATCACGGCTGGCGAGGTGTTGTCGGCGACGTTCGGCACGTGCAGCTCGTCCACCTCGAGGGCGGCGAGCGGGGCGGGCCGGTGCAGCGTGAGCGTCGCGATGATCCCGGCGTCCATGTTGGCGCCGTCCTCCTGGGTCGCGACGTCGCCGATGGTGGCGAGCGCCGCGGCGGTCATGCGGGTGGTGGTCGACTTGCCGTTGGTGCCGGTGATCAGTGCCGTCTTCTTCCCTGCGGCCAGGCGCGACATGATCCGCGGGTCGATCTTCTCGGCGATGAGTCCACCGATCATCGATCCCTTGCCTCGACCCGCGGTTCGCGACGCCCATCGGGCGGACGCGGCGGCGGCGAGTGCGGCGCGAGTGCGGACCGGGAGACGTGACGCGGAGGGCATCCCACGATTTTTCCATACGCTCGGGAGTCGCTGCGTGGTGCCGCGTCCGCGTGACCTTGTCAACGGTCAGTGGTAAGTTCGGCGATTGTGAGTCGCGCAACGCAAGTACGCCTGTCCCTGCGGTCCCGGGTCGAGCGTCCCGCCCTGATCGCCGCAGGTCTCCTCCCGCAACCGGTTCTCGACGCGCTGTCGAGGCTCACGCGTACCAACCGAGCCGGTGAATCTCTCGCGCCCGAGATGGCGTTGGTGGCCGCGGCGGCCCGGCACCTCCCCGGTGTCGGACTCATGAACGGCAGCGTCGACGATTCGCGCAGGCTCCTGGATCAGACGTCGACCGCGATGGCGCAGACGTTCGCGCCGTTCGCGATCGAAGAGGACCTCGTGATCGGGTCGCCCGACGGCCCGATCCCGGCCACTCGTTACCGGGCGGCAGAGGGGACGCCGCGCGGTCTGATCGTCTTCCTGCACGGTGGAGGGTTCGTCATCGGGAGCCGGGGCAGCCACGACTCGCTGGTGCGGGCGCTCGCCGTCGAGACCGGGGCCGACGTCCTGTCCGTCGACTACCGACTGGCTCCGGAGCATCCGTTCCCGGCCGCGGTCGACGACTCGATCGCGGCGTTCCGGTTCGCCGTTGAACAGGCGCCTGGCTGGGGGATCGACCCGAATGCGATCGTCGTCGCAGGCGACTCGGCGGGCGGCAACCTCAGCGCCGTCGTCACCCAGCAGGTTCGCGACGACGCCGTCATCCCGTGCCTGCAGCTGCTGATCTACCCGGTCGCCGACGTGTCGGTGACCCGCGACTCGATCCGCGAGTTCGCCGACGGCCTGTTCCTGACCAAGGCCGACATGGACTTCTTCGTCGACGCGTACCTTCCGTCGAGTGATCTCGTCGACGATCCGCGCGTGTCGCCGCTCAAGGGAGACCTCGAGGGTCTCCCGCCGGCGCACGTGGTGGTCGCGGGATTCGACCCGCTGCGCGACGAGGGCGTCGAGTTCGCCGCTGCCCTCGAGAAGGCGGGCGTCGACGTCACGCTCGAGCGCGCGGGCGGCATGATCCACGGCTTCGCGAACATGGGATTGATCAGTCCGACCGCCCGCGCGGTGGTCAACCGGATGGCGTCCGCTGCGGTGGCCGCGATGGACGCCGCGTCCCGACGTGAATGAATCCCCGATAGCGATGTTCGACGCCGATGTCGGCCTCCGATGTCGCTATCGGGGATTCATCTACGACTACACCGCTCGGGATGCCTTGGGCATGGCCTGAGCGATCACCGCGCCGAGGGCGACGAGGCCGATCATCACGAGCATCGCGGTGCGGTACGACTCGTCGATCGACGATCCGGTGCTGTAAACGGTGCCGATCACGGCCGCTCCGACGGCCACCGACAACGCTTGGACCGTGTTGAAGACGCCCGACGCCGCTCCGGCGTGCTCGACGGGGACGTCGTTGAGCACGAGCAGGCCCGCGGCGCCGACGATCAGGCCGAACCCGAGGCCCGCGACGGCGAGCGCCACCGCGAACCAGAACGCCGGGTGCGCGGACTGGTCGGCGACGATCATCGACGTCATGCCGGTGACGAGGACGGCTGCTCCGGCCTGCAGGACGTGCTTGCCGAACCTGGCGGCCAGGACGGTGGCGGAGAGTCCTGCCGCGATCGGGACGGCGATCGAGAACGGGATCCACATCAGGCCGGTGTGCAGCACCGACCAGCCGTGCGACAACTGAACGTGCAGGGACTGGACCAGGAAGTATCCGCCGGTCGGGATCGACAGTGCGGCGAACGCCGCGAGGCCCGACCGGAATGACGCGGTGGCGAACACCGACGGCGGGACCATCGGGACCGACCCGTTGCGTTCGGTGATCACCTGTCGAGCGCCGAAGGCGACGAGTCCGATCACGCCGAGCGCCATCAGGACGAATCCCCATGCAGGCCAATCGTTCTCCGGGCCGAGGGTGATCGGAGCCATGATCGCCGCGAGCGAGCCGCCGAGCAGCGCGACCGAGCCGAGCGTGATGGGCGCCGGACGGTCGGCTCGCGTCTCCGGGATGAACACCCGGGCGGCGAGAACGGCGACGACGGCGATCGGGACGTTGATCAGAAACGCCGGACGCCACGAGAGGTCGAACCAGTCGCCGTCGGTGATGACGGCGCCGAGCACCGGCCCGGTCACTGCCGCGACACCGATGATCGACGTGAACAGGCCCATCGCCCGGCCGCGCTCGGCAGGCGGATAGAGGACCTGGATGTTGGTGAGGACCTGCGGGACCATCAGCGCCGCGGTCGCGCCCTGCAGGATCCGGAAGACGACGAGCTGGGTCGGATCGGCGGCCAGACCGCATGCCAGCGACGTGACGCCGAAACCGATGAGACCGAGTACGAAGAGGCGTCGGCGTCCGTAGGCGTCGCCGAGTCGGGCGCCGAGGATGAGGCCGATCGCGTAGGCCAGGGGATAGCCTGCGACCACCCACTGCAGGGCGGCCGCCGACGCTCCGAGGTCGGTCTGCATCGTGTGCAGCGCGACGTTGACGACGGTCGCGTCCATGAGTTCCATGAACGACGCGGCGAGCAGGCAGATCAGGGCGATCGTCCGTGCTCGTCCGCTGATGGATGGTCGGGCGTCGTCGGTCGCGGTGGGCGACGGGCCGTCGAGTGTGGTGGTCACGTCAGTGCTCCTGCCAGGGGTGATCGTTCGGTCACCGATGACGTTACGAACCAATGTGGACAGGAACTGTCCGCTACGGTGCGCGATGTTTCCGGTCGATTTCTGTCCGCTATATGCGCGAGAATCGACGCATGGCCGATACGACGACGCGGACGCTGAAGCTGCTCGCACTCCTGCAGGCACACCGCCTGTGGGCGGCCGCTGAACTCGCCGACCGTCTCGGGACCACCGAACGGACGGTCCGCCGCGACGTCGAACGTCTCCGCGACCTCGGCTATCCCGTGGAATCGGTCCGGGGCGCGGGAGGGGGCTATCAGCTCGCACCCGGCGGGTCGCTTCCGCCGCTGGTGGTGGACGAGGGTGAGGCGGTCGCTATCGTCGCGGCCCTGCGCAGCGCGGCGTCCGGCCCGGCCGCGGGGCTGGCGGAGTCGTCGGTGCGGGCGCTGGCGAAGGTGATGCAGGTGTTGCCGCCGAAACTGCGTCGTCGTGCCGACGCCGTCCGGGCCATGAGCGTCACCCTGCCCGGGGAGGCCGACGCCCCCGCGATCGATGCCGAAGCGCTGACGACTGTCGCGCTCGCGTGCCGCGATTCGATCGAGCTGACCTTCGACTACGCGCCCGCCGCCCGAGACGGACGGAAGCCGGGTCGGAGACGAGTGGAGCCGCTGCGGCTGGTGCCCGTCGGACGGCGCTGGTACCTGCTCGCCTACGACCTCGACCGTCTCGATTGGCGGACGTTCCGGCTGGACCGGCTGGCCGACGCGAGGCCGGAGAAGCGCCGGTTCGCCCCGCGCACGGTGCCGGGCGGCGATGCGGCCGGATACGTGCGCAACAGTCTGCGCGCGGGCCGAGATCAGCACGTGGTGCGGCTCGTCGTCCACACCGATCCCGACCTCGTCCGTTCGCGCATCGGCAGGTACGCCGACATCGCCGATCACGCCGACGGCACTCTGGTCACGATGCAGGTGGACGACGCCCGCTGGATCGCCGTCGCGATGGGCGGCCTCGACGCCGACTACGAGTTCGTCGAGATCCCGCCGTCGGTCCTCCACGAACTCCGCGGTCGAAACGCCCGCGAAGCGCGCGCCCTCTACCTCGCGGAGCGCTGATCGATCTACCCGGTCATCGAGCGTTGCTCCGACCCGCTCATCGAGCGGAGTCGAGATGATCGAGATACGCCGCGCCGCGGGGCGACAGTTCATACCCGACGTCGTGGCTGATGGTGAGCCCGAGGGCTTTGAGCTTGCGGATGTCGGCCTTCATGGGGAGCAGGTCGACGTCGCGGAGTGCGGCCAGTTCCTTGGAGACGACGTGCGGGTTGTCGCGGATCCACTCGAGGATGTCGCGGGTCCACGGGCCGGTCGTCCGCTTGTCCAGTCGGGCGAGACGGGTGCCGATGTCGGCGAGTTCGGCGTCGGTCGGGAGGGTCTCGCGAAGGGCGAGTCGGGGATCTTCGCCGGCCCATTCGAGGGTGATCCGGTAGATCGTGTCGCCGCCCTTCGATCCGCGCGGCGACGGTGTGCGGGCGGGTCTGGGTGCGAGCGCCTTGCGCAGGGCGGCGGCGTCCCTCATACCCGCCGCTCGGGCCGATCGGTCGGAGACTCGCGCGATGTCGTTCACCCGCACTACGCGAGTGAATCGGATGAGACCCGCCGAGGTGAGTTGAGTGGATCCGACTTTCACCCGCGGTTCGTCCCATCTGCGGAACTGGCAGGTGACTCGTCCCTCCCGTATTCCTTCGGCGATCGGTTTCGAGATCAGCACGGTTCCACTCTGCCGTAAGTCCGGCGCGGAAACAGCGTGTCGACGACGTTCTTCTGCCGAGTTTCCGGTCGGAGGTCGTGCTTTCGTGCCATGTCGGAGTCACCAGCTTGGCTCAATTTGTGATCGCTGTCATAGATGTAGGAATCCATCTTCCGGTGAACTGAACGAAGGATCTTCATGAGAGTGACAACCAGTCGCGTGGCCGCCCTGGTGGGCGGCGCCGCGCTGATCGCGGGGACGCTGGGTGCCGCGCCGGCCCAGGCGGCGACGTCGACGCTGAACTTCACCAACTTCTGCACGGCGAGCTCGATTGTCACGGTCACCAAGGTGGTCGGCGCCGGAGTGACCATCACGGCTCCCGAGTCGGTGACGCCGGGCCAGCAGTTCACGTACCGCGTGCAGCCGATCGCAGGTTCGTACCCGAACAGCGATTCGGGTGCGACGACGACGAACATCTCGCGTCTGAAGGCCGACTTCGCGATCCCCTCGAACGCCACGTTCGTGAGCGCGGAGGTCGTCCCGGGCACCGGGGTCGGCCTCGGCGGCGTCGCGCCGAACGTGCTTCGGGTGAATGATGCCGGGTCGGTCGATCCCGCTGGAACGGTCTTGCGTCTGTCCGGAAACAACGAGGTGATCGGCAACAGCCCGACGACCAACCTCAAGGCAGAGGGCGGAATCCTCATTCCGAAGACGAAGAAGAACCTCGACGGGTCGACCAACAGCAACGGTGACACCTTCTATCGGCTGCCCGCCGTCGACGTCACCATGACCGCGGGCGCCAGCGGAACCATCACGCCCACGGTTCGCATCGCGGGTGCGGCCGGCAACAACAACACCGACCAGAACTGGAGCACGCAGCTCGCGAAGGCGAGCCTGCTCGGCACGCAGTGGGCTCCGACTCGATGCAGCCCACGCGACGCGGCAGGTTCGGGTCTGAACGCGGGCGGCGGTCCGCTGGCGACGATCGACATCGAGGCCGCCGCACCGGTCGACGAGGACACGACGACCACGGTGTCGGCGCCCGCGACCGCCACCAAGGGCGACGAGGTGACGCTGTCGGCGTCGGTCGCCCCGAACCCCGGCGGCGGCACGGTGCAGTTCAAGGTCGACGGCGACGACGTCGGTTCGCCGGTCGCCGTGACGGGCGGCACAGCGTCGATCCAGCACTCCTTCGCGGCCACGGGCTCCCGTCAGGTGACGGCCGTGTTCTCGGGCGCCGCAGGCTTCAACGGCTCCACATCGACGGCCAAGACCGTGACCGTCAACGACCCGACTCCGGTCGACATCGACACCACCACGACCCTGACCGCGCCGAGCACGGCCACCAAGGGCGACGCCGTGACCCTGTCGGCATCGGTGTCGCCGACGCCGCTGGGCGGGACCGTCCAGTTCAAGGTCGACGGCGACGCGGTCGGTTCGCCGGTCGCGGTGACGGGCGGCAACGCGTCGATTCAGCACTCGTTCGCTGCGACGGGCTCCCATCAGGTGACGGCGTCGTTCTCGGGTTCGACGGGCTTCGGTTCGTCGACGTCGGCGGCGAAGACCGTGACGGTGAATGATCCGACCCCGACGGACGAGGACACGACCGTGACGGTGTCGGCCCCTTCGACGGCGACCAAGGGCGACGCGGTGACGCTGTCGGCCAGCGTCTCGCCGACTCCGTCCGGCGGCACGGTGCAGTTCAAGGTCGACGGTGACGATGTGGGCACCCCGAAGGCGGTCACCGGCGGTGACGCGTCGATCCAGCACACGTTCTCGACGACGGGTGCTCATCAGGTGACCGCGGTGTACTCGGGTACGACCGGTTTCAACGGTTCGACATCGGCTGCCAAGACGGTCACGGTCAACGATCCGACGCCGACGGACGAGGACACCGACACCACGGTGACCTCGCCGGGCACCGCCTTCACCGGCGACGCGGTGACGCTCTCGGCGAGTGTCTCGCCGACTCCGTCCGGCGGCACGGTGCAGTTCAAGGTCGACGGCGCGAATGTCGGTTCGCCTGCCGCTGTGACCGGCGGCAATGCGTCGATCCAGCACACCTTCGCCACCGCGGGCAGCCATCAGGTGACGGCCGTGTACTCCGGTACCACCGGTTTCAACGGTTCGACCTCGGCCGCGAAGACGATCGTCGTCTCCGCTCCGGACCCGGGCGACCAGGCGACGACGATCACCGTCTCGGCTCCGACCAACGTGGACAAGGGCGCGGAGGTCGAGTTCAAGGCGACGCTGACCCCGGCCGACCTGAACGGCGGCACCGTGCAGTTCTACGTGGACGGCGCCAAGGTCGGACACGAGGTGACCGTCGTGAACGGTGAGGCGAAGACGACGGCGACTCTCGCCTCGTCGGGCAATCACACCGTGACGGCCACCTACTCCGGCACCGACGGCTACGCCGGTTCCATCTCGGGACCGAAGGTCGTCACCGTCGGCGGCGGGACCGACGGCGGCACGGATGGCGGCAACGGCTCGCTCGACTTCGGCAGCCTGAACATGTCGACCGCCGATGTGGTCCGCTCGCTGTTCTGATCGTCTGACACGGATACAGGGCCCTCCCGGAATCCTCCGGGAGGGCCCTGTCGTCTACTCGTCACCCCTCCGGGGAAGCAACCCCGCCACGGCTGCTGCTCCGCGGGAGCGGTGACGGTTGCGCGGGTTGCGACGAGAAACGTCCCCCCGCACAGCTGCGCGAGGGGCGTCTAAGGGCGGAGCGGCATGGTGCGCTCGGCCGTTCTGGTGAGCAAGTAGAGCGTCGCACCTAGTACAAACGGTTGATTTCGGGTGTTTCGTGCCGTTTTGCCTTGGATCGGAGTGCGGCATCGGGGTGCAATGTAGCCGGTCGAACTCTGAAGGAGAACAAATCGTGATGGTGAAATCTAGGGCGATGATGAGTGCGCTTGCCGTGGTCGTCGCAACGGTCGGCGTGTCTACGCCTACAGCAGGTACCGCGACCGCCGCGCCGCATTCGTTCGCGCGGGTGATGAACGACAGCAAGAACGGCGTAGCAATCGAGATCGACAACCGTGGCACGGGCCTGGCGGAGCAGCGGTGCACCGCGCTCATCTGGCGTGGAGACCACGTCGATGAGCTCAAGCGCAATCTGAGTTTCCCGACCAGCCTGCTGAACACCTCGGGCAAGCTCGTCGACGCGCCGATGAGTGGTCGTCGTGATTTCCTCGACGCGAAGGAGAATTCCGTCGCGAAGGGATTCTTCTGGGCGACCGACGCCGACGGCGACACGAAGACAGATCTGTCGATCATCGTCAATGCACCTGATGATCGCCCGTACCGGGCACCGCTCAGCGACTACACGGGACTCGTCAGATGCAGCAACGCCGATGGCGGCACCGACGGTGCTCTGGGCGATGCCGTCTTCACGCTGGATTTGCACCCGTTCGACACGTGGGTCACCGCCCAGACCCTGGAGTCCAGTTGGGGAAGCCTGGAAGGACTGGGCGGTTCGCTCGGCGGCTGACCGCGAGGACTGTTAGGCGACAGCCGCCCGGCCCCATCCACGACGCGGTGGATGAGGCCGGGCGGTTCGTGCTTCTGGCGTCACGGGGCCCAGGTGCGGGCCCCTTCGGCGGCTTCTTCGGCGGGAACCACGGCGCGGTGGGCGCGGTTCACGGCCGAGACGACGGCCCGCAGGCTCGCGGTTGTGATGGACGGCGCGATGCCGACACCCCACACGATCTCGCCGTCGATGTCGGCCTCGACGTAGCTGACGGCGTTCGCGTCGTCGCCCGCACGCAGAGCGTGTTCGGAGTAGTCGAGGACGCGGACGTCGTATCCGACGGTCGACAGCGCGCTGACGAATGCGGCGAGTGGACCGTTGCCCGCACCCGTGATCTCCTTCTCGACGCCGTCGACCTTGACGATCGCGGTGATCTGGTCCTCGCCGCCGTCCTCTTCGGCGGCGTCGACGCGCTGCCGCATCCGCTCCAGCGGGTTGACCGGCTCCAGGTACTCCTGCGCGAAGACGTCCCAGATGGCCTTGGCGTTCACCTCGCCGCCTTCGCCGTCGGTGATCTTCTGGATCTCCCGGCTGAACTCGACCTGCAGGCGACGCGGCAGGTCCATGCCGTGGTCGGCCTTCATGATGTAGGCGACGCCGCCCTTGCCGGACTGGCTGTTGACGCGGATCACGGCCTCGTAGTTGCGGCCGACGTCCTTCGGGTCGATCGGCAGGTAGGGGACCTGCCACAAGATGTCGTCGACGTCCTTGTCCTGCGCGTCGGCGTCGATCTTCATCTGATCGAGGCCCTTGTTGATGGCGTCCTGGTGGCTGCCGGAGAACGCGGTGTAGACCAGGTCGCCGCCGTAGGGATGACGCTCGGGGACGTTCAGCTGGTTGCAGTACTCGACGGTGCGCCGGATCTCGTCAATGTCGGCGAAGTTGATCTGCGGGTCGACGCCGCGGCTGAACATGTTCATGCCCAACGTCACCAGGCAGACGTTGCCAGTGCGTTCGCCGTTGCCGAACAGGCATCCTTCGATGCGGTCGGCGCCCGCCGCGTATCCCAGCTCGGCGGCGGCGACGCCCTCGCCCCGGTCGTTGTGGGGATGCAGGCTCAGGATGATCGAGTCGCGACGCTCCAGGTTGCGGCTCATCCACTCGATGGAGTCGGCGTACACGTTCGGCGTCGCCATCTCGACGGTCGC
The DNA here is from genome assembly GCF_009932475.1 of Gordonia spumicola. Taxonomy (GTDB): domain Bacteria; phylum Actinomycetota; class Actinomycetes; order Mycobacteriales; family Mycobacteriaceae; genus Gordonia; species Gordonia spumicola. Next base: position 787,520 of record NZ_BJOV01000003.1, on the reverse strand, counting down.
GGGCAGGTTGATGATCAGCGGCTTGGCCGGGGTGGGCTCGATGACGGCGGAGACCGCGTCGCAGACTTCCTTGGCGTAGCTGAGTTCGGTGCCGGTGTAGCTCTCGGGGGAGTACTCGTAACGCCAGTTGGTGTCCGGGTACTTCTTCTCCTCCTCCAGGCAGAGGGTCGCGGCGTCGGTGGCGATCTTGGTGATCGCCTCCTTGTCGGCGCGGAACACGACGCGCCGCTGCAGGATCGACGTCGAATTGTAGAAGTGGACGATCACGTTCTGTGCACCGGCACACGCCTCGAACGTGCGGGTGATCAGCTCGGCGCGCGACTGCGTCAGCACCTGGATGGTGACGTCGTCGGGGATGGCGCCGTCTTCGATGATCTCGCGGACGAAGTCGAAGTCGGTCTGGCTGGCAGAGGGGAAGCCGACCTCGATCTCCTTGTAGCCCATGCGGACCAGCAGGTCGAACATGCGGCGCTTGCGGGCCGGGCTCATCGGATCGATGAGGGCCTGGTTGCCGTCGCGCAGGTCTACCGCGCACCACAGCGGAGCCCGGTCGATCACCTTGTCGGGCCAGGTGCGGTCGGGCAGCGAGATCTTCTCGACCTCGGCCTCGAAGCTCCGGTAACGGTGGACGGGCATCGCGGAGTTGCGCTGCGGATTCCAGCTCGGCTGGCCGTCGGGGATGGGGCCGGACGGTTCGACGATGCGGCTCGGTCCGGAAGTGAATGCGTCAGCTGGTGCCATGATCGGTCAATCTCCTAGGAAGAAAAGGATGGGGTTGACCGGCGCGTGAAGAGGCCCCGCGACGGAGGGCCGGTCGGATCAGACCCCGCCGCGGCAACCGAGAAGGAGTGCACGCTGCATGGCTCTACGGTACCACTCGATGATCGACGCACAGGCCGGACCGGATGCGTCGATCCGCCGGATCTGCGGGGACAGGCCGTGTTGCGACCGGTGCGGAGTTCACAGGATTGACAGGAACCTGTACGGAGAACGGCAGCGACACACAGGTTTCCGATCTCTACCTTCGGTCGACGTCGGACGAGACCGTTCGACGTCCGGCTCGAAAGGAACTCCACATGAACCGACTCTTCACACGCGTGGCAGGTGGCGCGGCCATCGCCGCGGGCGCCACCGCCATGCTGTTCGCCGGTCCGGTGGCCGGGGCCGCGTCGGCCGCGCCGAACACCGTCAAGCACGCGCCCGCGCCGTCGACGAAGGTCCCGGGGACCGACTGCACTCTCGCGCAGGTCGAGAAGGCGCTCGCCAAGGAGGATCCCGCGCTCTGGCATAAGCTCGAGACCAACCCGAAGGCCAAGCGTCGCTTCGAAGAGCACGTCATCCGCGCCGAGCATCACAAGCCGGGCGCTCACAAGGGTGAACACAAGGGCCAACACAAGAAGAAGCCGGACGCCCACAAGAAGCCGACGGCCGCACAGAAGGCCGAGCGCAAGGCGATCCGCGCCGCGATCGCCAAGGCGGAGGCCACCTGCAGCCGCTACTGACCGCCAACCACGACGACGGCCGCCGACACGCTCGGCGGCCGTCGTCGTTCGATGTCAGTGCGCGGAGTGCTCCGGTCGGACGGACCCGCGCATCACGGCCATCACGACCACGGCGAGGATGGTCAGCAAGACGCCGCCCGCGATGGCCGCGGCGTGCAGGCCGTCGACGAAGGCGGCCCGGGCGGCGTCGGCCACCGCTCCCACGTCGCCGTGCTCCTTCAACGTCTCGCCGAGGGAGTCGGCGAACCCGTGGCCGTCGTCCTTCGAGAGGAACACGGCGGTCGCCAGCGAACCGAGCAGCGCGAGGCCGAGTGCCGTGCCGAGTTCGAAGCTCGTCTCCGAGATGCCCGACGCCGCGCCCGACTTCTCCGGCGGCGCGGACCCGACGATGACGTCGGTGACCAGCGAGAACTGGATGCCGAAGCCGATGCCTGCGATGGCGGTGAGCACGAGGAACACCCACAGGCTGCTGGTCTGCGTCAGTGCGACCATGCCGAGGGTGGCGGCCGCGGCGATCAGGACCGACGCGGCCAGGGTGAGTCGGACGCCGATCTTCCGAGTGAGACGGTCGGCGTAGATGGAGAAGAACGCCACCGTCACCGCCATCGGAATGCCCGCCAGCGCGGCGTCCAGCACATCGAAGCCGAGGACCGACTGCAGATACAGGTTGGTGAGGTAGGCCAGACCGCCTTGCGTCATCATGCCGACGAGTGCGATCGACAGGGACGCGCTGAACGTGGCGTTGGTGAACAGTTGCAGGTCGAGCAGCGGTGACGGCGTCCGCTTCTCGTGCCAGAGGAACGCGACGAGCATGACGACGCCGAACGCTCCGGCGCCGATCGCGCCCGCCGACACGCCCTCGGCGGCGAGCGCCTTGACCGCGTAGACGGCGGGGAGGATGCCGAGCAGGGACAGTGCGACGCCGATGAAGTCGAACGGTTCCGTGTGGTCGGCGCGGAATTCGGGGAGCAGGTACGGCGCGGCCAGGAACAGCACGGCCAGGACCGGCACGTTGATCAGGAACACGACGCCCCACCAGTAGTGGTGCAGGAGCGCGCCGCCGATCACCGGGCCGATGGCGGCGCCGCCCGCGAACGCGGCAGTCCACACGCCGATCGCCCTGGCCCGCTGGCGAGGCTGCGGGAACATGTTGGCGATCAGCGACAGGCTGGCAGGCATGAGGGTCGCGCCGCCGATGCCCATGAGGGCGCGTGCCGCGATGAGGAATCCGGCACTCGGCGCGAACGCCGCCATCACCGACGCGACTCCGAACACGGCGGCCCCGGCGAGGAGGATGCGACGTCGTCCGATGCGGTCGCCGATGTTGCCCATCGTGATCAGCAGGCCCGCGATCATGAAGCCGTAGATGTCCAGGATCCAGAGCTGCTGGGTGGCGGACGGTCCGAGTGAATCGATGATCGTGGGGATCGCCAGGTAGAGGACCGAGAAGTCCATCGAGACGAGCAGCACGGGGAGTTGCAGGACGATCAGGCCGAACCACGTTCGACGTGATGCGGTCTGGCCGATGGCGGGCGCGGACATGCGGGGCTTCTCTTCCGGATCGCGGGAGACGGGGGAGGCGGCGTCCTGCGAATCGGCAGGTGAACGACCGAATTCAGGGTACTTCCTCAGGAACTTCTTCTCTAACTCTTTTCATAAAGCCTCTGGTGTTATATGTTTTCAGCCATGATCCAAATCACAACGAATGGTCGATGTGATGCACGGCAGGTGCGAGAGGTGTGGCGATGACAGACCAGAAGGCGGCGGTCCGACTCCGCCAGGTGCGTAAACAGTTCGGCGACATGACCGCGGTCGACTCGCTCGACCTCGACATCTACGACGGTGAGTTCTTCTCGATGCTCGGCCCGTCGGGCTCCGGCAAGACCACCGTCCTGCGTCTCATCGGCGGGTTCGAACTCCCCACCTCGGGGACCATCGAGCTGCACGGCGACGACGTCACGGACAAGGCTCCGTTCGAGCGCAACGTCAACACGGTGTTCCAGGACTACGCGCTGTTCCCGCACATGAGCGTCCTGGACAACGTCGCCTACGGACTCCGCGTCCGCAAGGTGGGGCGCAAGGAGCGTCGCGAGCGCGCCCGCGCAGCCCTCGATCGCGTGCAGCTGGGATCGTTCGCCGACCGCAAGCCCGAACAGCTCTCCGGTGGTCAGCGTCAGCGTGTGGCGATCGCGCGTGCGCTCGTCGTCGAGCCGAGCGTCCTGCTGCTGGACGAGCCGCTCGGCGCCCTCGACCTGAAGCTGCGCCGGGAGATGCAGGTGGAGCTCAAGGAACTGCAGCGGTCGGTCGGCATCACCTTCGTGTTCGTCACGCACGACCAGGAAGAGGCGCTCACGATGAGCGATCGGGTCGGCGTCTTCAACGACGGCACCCTGCAGCAGGTCGATACGCCGCGTGGCCTGTACACGCGGCCGAACAGCCGGTTCGTCGCCGACTTCGTCGGAACGTCCAACCTGTTCACCGCCGCCGCGGCGTCGAAGCGCTACGGCCGCAGTGACCAGTTCACGTTGCGGCCGGAACAGATCGTCTTCGGCGAACCGGCGGGGGCCGGCCGAAGCTCGAGCGCAGGCGAGGTGGCCTCGGTCGCCTACCTCGGCGCGTCCACCCACGTCACCGTCCGTCTCGACGACGGCACCGAACTGGTGGTGCTCGATCGGGACGGCGGCGACGGGATCGAAGCAGGACAGACGGTGACCGTGTCGTGGTCGGACGCCGACGTCGTCTGGTTGCCCGACAACGCGGCGTGAGCACGAGCCGCACCCACATCGAAAGGAACACCATGAAGTTCAGTAAGAGGGCACTCGCCGCAGCGGGCGCCGCCGCGGTGCTGTCCATGACGGTCGCCGCGTGTGGAACGGACAGCGACAGCGGTCGTTCCACCGACAAGATGCAGTCGCTCGGCCAGGGCGAGGGCACAGTGTCGATCCTCGCGTGGCCCGGCTACGTCGAAGACGGAAGCAACGATCCGAACGTCAACTGGGTCAAGCCGTTCGAGGAGCAGACCGGCTGCAAGGTCGACTTCAAGCCGTTCGGCACGTCCGACGAGGCGCTCTCGTTGATGCGGTCGGGCCAGTACGACGTCGTCTCGGCGTCGGGCGACGCGTCGTTGCGTCTCATCGAGGGCGGCGAAGTGGTGCCGATCAACACCGATCTCGTCCCGAACTACAAGGACGTCTACCCGTTCCTGAAGAACAAGCCGTGGAACACGGTCGACGGTGTCAACTACGGTGTGCCGCACGGCTGGGGCGCCAACCTGCTGATGTACCGCACCGACATCGTCCAGCCGGCACCGACGTCGTGGCGTGCGGTGTTCGAGGACGCGCCGAAGCACAAGGGCAAGGTGACGGCGTACGACTCGCCGATCTACATCGCCGACGCCGCCATGTACCTGATGGCGCACAAGCCCGAACTCGGCATCAAGAACCCGTACGCACTGGATCAGACCCAGTTCGACGCGGCCGTCTCGCTCCTGAAGGAGCAGCGCCCCAACATCGGCGAGTACTGGAACGACATCACCAAGTCGGTGCAGGCGTTCGGCAACGGCTCGTCGGTTGTCGGCACCACCTGGCAGGTCGGCGCGAACATCGCACTCGAGAACAAGACGCCGGTCGCGACGGTCCTGCCGTCGGAGGGCGCCACCGGCTGGTCGGACACGTGGATGATCAGCTCGAAGTCGCAGCACAAGAACTGCGCCTACAAGTGGCTCGACTACATCGTCAGCCCGAAGGCGAACGCGCAGGTCGCCGAGTACTTCGGCGAGTCGCCGGCCAACCCCAAGGCGTGTGACCTGACGACCGACAAGAAGCACTGCGAGACGTACCACTCGGGGGACGCGGACTACGCGTCGAAGATCTGGTACTGGACGACGCCGGTCGCGAACTGCCTGGATGGCCGCACCGACGTGAAGTGCATCGACTACGCGCAGTGGACGCAGGCCTGGCTCGAGATCAAGGGCTGAGGCGTTCGGTGACCGCGCGGCCACCCCGCGCGGTCACCGCCCCGTCCCGGCACCGGCAACACCCAACCGACCCACCCCTATTGAGGACTTCTCGATGACCACGATCTCCCGCACGGACGGACCGGTGCGTTCACGTCCGCTGTCGGCGCTGCTCAACCGCATGCCGCGGCTGCGGTTGGCCGGACTGTTGATCCTGCCGACCGGCTGGCTCGCATTGATCTACGTGCTGGCGCTGATCCTGCTGCTGGTGACGTCCCTGTGGACGGTCGACACGTTCACCGGAGCCATCCACCAGTCGTGGACGTTCGACAACATCAAGGCGGTGCTCACCGAGTCGATCTATCAGAAGGTGGCGCTGCGGACGCTGTTCGTCGCGCTCGCGGTGACCGTCATCGACGTGATCCTGGCGCTGCCGATCGCGTTCTTCATCGCGAAGGTCGCGCCGCAACGGTGGCAGAAACTGCTGGTGGCCGCCGTGCTGATGCCGCTGTGGGCCAGCTACCTGGTGAAGGTGTACGCGTGGCGCAACATTCTCGCCGACGGCGGCCTGTTCTCCTGGCTCGGGAAGCCGTTCGGCCTGGAGAGTCCCGGATACAGCCTCACGGCCGTGATCATCACGCTCTCGTACGTCTGGCTGCCGTACATGATCCTGCCGATCCATGCGGGTTTCGAACGGATCCCGAACTCGCTGCTGGAGGCGTCCGGCGACCTCGGTGCGGCACCGGGCGCGACCATCCGCTGGGTGATCCTCCCGCTGCTCAAGCCCGCCGTCATCGCGGGAACGATCTTCACGTTCTCGCTGTCGCTCGGCGACTACATCACCGTTCAGATCGTCGGCGGGACGACGCAGATGTTGGGCAACGTCGTCTACGCGAACGTCGGTGCGGCGAACAATCTTCCGCTCGCGTCCGCGGTCTCGTTGGTGCCGATCGTCATCGTGTTCGCCTACCTGCTGCTCGTCCGCCGCACTGGCGCATTGAAGAACGTCTGAGCTGGGAGAACATGTCATGAGACTGTCCGCATCCGCCCGTTGGGTCCTCGGGATTCTGACGACGATCGTCCTCGCGTTCATCTATGTCCCGCTGGGTCTGGTGCTCGTGAACTCGTTCAACGCCGACAAGTCGTTCGGCTGGCCGCCCACCGGCTTCACCCTCGAGTGGTGGCGCAAGGCCGCGCAGAATCAGGCCGTTCTCGACGCCGTGTGGGTGTCGGTGAAGGTGGCGCTCGTGTCGACGGCGATCGCGCTCGTGCTCGGCACGCTGCTGGCGATGGCGCTGCAGCGGTATTCGTTCTTCGGCAAGAGTTCGGTGAACTTGCTGGCGATCCTGCCGATCGCGCTGCCCGGCATCGTCACCGGTATCGCGTTGAACAACCTGTTCACGACGGTCCTCGGTCTGCCGTTGTCGATGTGGACGGTCATCGTCGCGCACGCCACGTTCTGCATGGTGACGGTGTTGAACAATGCGCAGGCCCGACTCCAGCAGATGAGTTCGCGGCTGGAGGAGGCGTCCGCCGACCTCGGGGCTGGCGTGTTCCAGACGTTCTGGAACGTCACCCTGCCGCAGTTGCGGTCGGCGTTGCTGGCCGGCGGCCTGTTGTCGTTCGCGTTGAGCTTCGACGAGATCATCGTGACCACGTTCACCCTGGGGTCGGGCGAGCAGACGCTGCCCGTCTGGATTCTGGAGAACCTGTTCCGTCCGGTCCAAGCCCCGATCGTCAACGTGGTGGCTGTCGTCTTGATCGTGGTCTCGGTGGTCCCGATCTGGCTGGCCCAGCGTCTCTCCGGTCAGCAGTCCACCACCCGCTGATCCACCCAGTCTCGCTCGCGCCCGGTGTCGTTCCCGGGCGCGAGCGTTTCATATCTCCAACTCCGCAGCTGCCGACGTTCTTCGATTGGATTCGACGCTCCGCTGGTCAGCGATCCTGCACAACGTGATGGGCGGCAATTCTAGGCAGTGCGGGAGCGTTTCCGCGCCGTGTTCGCCTGCTGGCTGCCGAGGTAGCGTCGCCCTGCTATCGTCGCTGAAATCACTAAGGTAGGTACCAGTCAACAGGTCAGAACATTCGATCGTATGTCGTGTGTTCGTGTGGCTGGCCGTGGCTGATGGAGTTGTGTTGTGCGGTTGATAGTTCGGATGGTTGCGGCGCTGGCCGCATTGGCCGCGCTGGTGGGTGCCGGTGGTGGTGTGGCGTCGGCTGATCGGGTTCATCGGTTTCCTGATCGGACGGTGGTGAAGCGTTCTGATGATGGGTGGACGGTCCGGTTGACGAAGTCGGCGGAGAAGATCGTGTCGGTGCCGCCGCTTTCGCGCGGGGTCGGTTCGTTCGAGGCGTTCTTGGATTTGCGGGGCGAGGCTGAGATCACTGGTCAGGGTGCTGTGCCGGTGGATGCGGCGGTCCTGACCTCGGGATATCAGTTGTCGTGCCAATGGCAGATGGCATCGGTGAACGTGGGAATTTCTGGTGGTCCGACGGCGCAGGCGTCGATCACGTGGCCGCCGGCGGTGGTGTTCGGAGTCCAGGCGATGCCGACGGTGTCGACGACGTTGGCGAACGGGGGCCACGGTCGATGTGAAGTTCGGTCAGAAGGCGTTGGCCGGTGCGCGTGCGGGAACGCGCGCGGAGGGTGTTCGGGTCGAGATCTCCGGGTGTGTCGGCGCACGGCCTGCGGTCCGCGCCTACATCCGCGTCTCGATGGCAACGGCGGCCAATGACAACACGTTCACCATCTACGGTTCCCCGCACCTGCTGTAGCAGCCTGCCTACCGTCACGAGAAGGGATCCAATATGACGTTGACAGACAACACGACACGTATTGCTGACGATTCGCGGAAGATCGATCGTGTCGATTCTCCGGCTGGCGACGACCGGGCGGCGACGCGCGATGCGGCCGGGTCGGTGCCGGTGGGCACGATCGTCTTGTTCCTGCTCGGGTGCGGGGTTCTTGTCGCTGCTGCGATGACGGTGTCGAATCTGGGTTCGTGGGGTGCCCAGGTTGGTGAGGTGTGGGTGTTTCTCGGGTTCTTCGTGGTGATGTCGATCGGTGGCCGTTGGTTCTGGGCCGGTGTCGATGCGATCATCACCGCTCTTCGGTCGGGTAAGGACGGCTGAGGCGATGAGGATGCGGGGGGACCGTCGTCGTCGGTGGCCGGTGCGGGTTGCGGTCGCTGGTGGCGTCGGCGCGATCGCGGTGCTCGCTGCTGGTGCGGTGGGTGTGGGTGGCGCGGATGGTGATGCGTTGTGTGCTCAGTTGCGGGCGCAGTACGGGCCGGGGTGGCCGTGTATCAGTGTGCCGACGACTACGCCGCCGCCGATGCCGGGTGTGACGCCGACGACTCCGGGTTCTCCTGGTGTGCCTGGCGGTGGGCCGGTGATCGGTGGTGATGCCGGTCCGGGCCCAGGTACGGGGGACGGTACGCCTATCGTCGGCGGCCAACCTACGGACCAGCGCCCGGGACGGACCGGAGCGTCGAGAGGTCCAAAGACTCCGGCTCCGGCGACGGTCACAACGAACCGTCCGGGCCAGCCGGCCAACAACGAGCAGACGCCCGGACGCACCCCTGCGCCCGCGGGGGTGCCGGTGCGACAGTCGGAGCAGTCACCATCGGATCAGGCGTTCCTGTCGCCGGCGTCCGGCGATGATGGTGGGTCGATTCCGTTGCCGGTGTGGGCGATCGCCGGTGCTGCGGCTGTCGCGGCGGCGAGTCCGAGGGCTCGGGGGTTGTTGCGGCGGGGTGGTTCGACGCGGGCGACGGTCGGGCCCTCGCGGATGGTGTTGATTCATGATGAGTCGTCGCCGACGACGTATCGGTTCGGGATGGATGTCCCCGACGGCGGGCACACGACGGTGAACCCGGACGGGTCGGCGACCGTCTACGACAAGGACGGGAACGCGATCGGGCAGGTCGCGCGGCCGTGGGCATTCGATTCGGCAGGCCGTCCGCAGAAGACGTGGTACGCCGTCGATGAGAACGGCGACCTCGTTCAGCATGTGGAGCCGGCAGAGAACGCCCTCTACCCCATCCTGGCCGACCCTGCTCTTGTCCCGGCGGCACCGGGCAGCGAAATTCCGTGGGGCCCAGATCACCCTGATTGGGATCCCGAGTACGACTTGGGTCGTCCGACAGTGGACCCGAATGCGCCGTCGAGTGGCCTACCGGCTGAGGGTGTCGGCCCGGGACCGCAATCAGGGAGCGCGCTCGGAGTCGGCGACGGTGGGGCGGGCGTCCTGGAGGACAATTGGTCGCCGCAGGACCAGGGGCAGGGCACGCAGCAGTACGATCCCGCGCCAGAGCAGGAGCAGCAGCAACCGTGGGTGCCGCCTGCGCAGGAGGACCCGCCTGCTCAGTTGATGGACGCCAAGTTCAAGGACTCTGACGGTAACGAGTGGACGCGAAAGGACGGCCAGCAAAACTGGGAGATGGAGCGGGACGGCCGCAAGTGGACGAAGATTCCGCGCGAGGGTGGCCGCTACCGACTCGAAGTCCGAGACAAGAATGGCCGCCTCATCCAGTTTGGCGAGTTCGCGCGCGACGGTTCCGGCAAGGGCCGAATGATCGGGGAGGACGGAAAATGGCATGACGCCTACTTTCGTCCGGACGGATCGATCTTCCTACCAGGTGAGTGGACTCAGGGCAGCGGTGACTTCCAAAGCCATTTCGAAACGAAAATCGACGTTACAATTCTTCCAGACGGTACGCGTGTCGTAGATTGGATCATGCGCGACCCGGACAGGGACGACGCGGTAGTCGGCCGTAGGAAGGCCGAAGTAAATCCTGACGGATCTTTCCGGCGCTACTGGTCGAACGATATTGATGGGGATCTTCAGGAACGTCCCATCAACCAGATCGATAGTGGCATGTTCACTGATGCTCTCTGGTGGTTCATGCCGATCCCTGGCGCCGGCCTCGCCATGAAAGGCGCTTCAAAGCTTGCTGGAAAGATTCCCGGACTCAATAAGGCAATTCCGAAGATTGCCGAGAAGCTACCCATACCGAAACCGCGACAAGCGCCGCTTGGGACCGCCCCCGTCCCGATGCCCAAGCATGTCCCCGGAGTAGACCCTGACCCGCTGCCGCCACCCGGCGGAATCCCCGGCGTCCACCCAACACCGAAGGCTCCTGCCGCACCCAATCCACACCTCCATTCGGGACCGGGCGCCCCCGCGGCACCGGGTAACGCTGCAGGCGCGCTTGACGCTGGTCAGCAACAGACGCTGGCCGACGCACTCCGGCCTGACAAGATGGACCACGTGTTTGTCCCAAAACACAAGCTCGACTCCGTGGTCGCGCGGAGCGGAGGCGAGGAGGCCGCAATGCGCGAAATCGTTCGAAGCATTCAAGGTCCAGACCTTCCAACCAGAGGCCCATTTGAGGTGGAGCGTGCTATTCACGGTGAAATGGTTGTAATTAGAGGTGCTGTGGTGAACGGCATCCCGAGAATCGGAACGGTGTTCATACGATGACGACTAGAATTTCGGTAGGACAGCACGAAGCGCTCATGCTCTTGGCGAGCGAACAGCCTGACCCTGCGATTCAGGAGCAGATGGCGCTCGTGACAACCTATGAGGGGCCAGCCACGATGGCGCGGCTTGACGTTCCGTCGTCAGGTCGGGTTAGGCAGAAAGACGGACCTTGCCCTTCTGCAATTGCTGTTGTGGACGGTTCGGGCGAATTGGTCGGGGAACTGATACTGTGGATTGCGAATGGTCGAATTGAAACCGTGGAGCAGACATGGTATTCGGCAGAATCTCCGAAGGCGCTGCCCTCGAGAGAATCGGTTGCGACATACGGTGATCTTGGTTTTTGTAGTCGATAGAAATCGATCTTGTTTGATGAATCGAAAAGTCTCCTTCTGTGCTCTCGAACTTGAAGGTGAACACGCCCGCGGCGGATCGCTTGGCGGTCGATGATCCCGAACCATACTTCGACGAGGGTGAGCCATGACCCGGATGTCGGCGTGAGGTGGACGTGGGAGTTCGGGTGCGCGGTGAGCCAGTCGCGGACTTCGGTCTTCTTGTGGGTGGCGTAGTTGTCCATCACCAGATGCAGTTCCTGCCCGGGTAAGCGTGGTCGATCTGGTCGAAGGCGGCGGCTACCCGAATCCAAATGTCCTTCCGCTTCGCGAAGCTCTGATTGAAGGAATCTGAACTATGAGTATGCCAGCTGGCGTCTGGAGTGGAATTGTTGACGAAGCGATGTCGAAACTCGATAGGGGCTGGATGGCGGTAGGGTCTGGTTCGGATCGTATGATCGTCCGGTATCCGGATTCGTGGTCGCTGCAGTTTGTGTATCGCGAGGAAACGAGATCTATTGGACGATTGGTGGCTCTTCGGATCTAAGAGTGCGTAGATGAGGTTCGGGTCGAGCACGTACGACCACAACATGTAGGCGGGTCCTGGGTGTGAGAATGAAGGTTCCTCAACGATCTTCCTCACGACCACAGGACCCATGAACGAGCCTACGTGCCCTGCTGCTGACATGATCTGCCGAACCGTCGAACTCGGCGTCACGATCATTGGAGCGGCCGTCGACATCGACGACCGGACTCACATCTTCTGCCAGATCCTCGACCCTGATCCGCGCTGTCCTGGCTGCGATGTTGCTGGTCAGCGGCGTGACCATGTTGATCGGGTCCTCACTGATGTCCCGGCCGCGGGGCGGCCGGTGCTGCTGCATGTGGCGGTCCCGCGGTTCGTGTGCAGCACTGTCGACTGTTCGAGGTCGGTGTTTCGTGCCGACATCACCACGATCACGGCGCCCCGAGCGGTGATGACCCGCCGCACCGGGCGGTGGATCCTGCAACGCATCGCGATCGACAAGATGAGCGTCGCCGCGGTCGCCGCACAGCTCGGGATCGACTGGGCCACGGTCAACACCGTCGCGGTCGAGTCAGCTCGGGCTCTGGTCTACGACGGCGGGCACCTGGCCGGTGTACGGCATCTCGGGGTGGATGAGCACAAGTGGAAACACGTTCGCGGGCAAGGCGATTCGGGGTGGGTGACGGTTCTGATCGACCTGACCCCCGTCGTTGAGGGGACTGGGCCGGCGCGTCTGCTCGATATGATCGCCGGCCGATCGAAGATGGTCCTCAAGACGTGGATGGGCGGGCGTGACCAACGGTTTCGGGATCGGGTGAAGGTCGTGGCGATGGACGGGTTCACCGGCTACAAGACCGCCACTGCCGAAGAACTCCCGGCGGCGCGGATCGTGATGGACCCGTTCCACGTTGTACGTCTGGCCGGGGAGAAACTCGACCGCTGCCGCACCCGAGTCCAGCAGGACACGTGCGGGCACCGAGGCAGGGCCGGTGACCCGCTCTACATGGTGCGCCGGATCCTGCACACCCGGACCGAACTGCTGACCGGCAAACAGAAGGTCCGGCTGTTCGAGGCGTTGACCAGCCGAGATGAGCACGTCGCGGTCGAGGTCACGCACCAGATCTACTTGCAGATCATCGCCGCCTACGAGCACCCGCAACGCCGCGAGGGCAAGAAACTGATGTGGAAGGCCCTCAAACGGATCCAGAAAGGCCTACCGCCTGGGCTGGAAGAACTCGCTCAACTCGGGCGGACACTCTGGAACCGACGCGCGGAGATCCTCGCCTACTTCGACGTCGGCGTCTCCAACGGTCCCGTCGAAGCGATCAACGGTCGCCTCGAACACCTGCGCGGAATTGCCCAAGGCTTCCGCAACCTCGACCACTACATCTTGCGGTCCCTACTGCACTCAGGTCAGCTCGCCGAACGGATCAACGCACTCTGAAATCCGAAGAGCCCGATTGGTCGCGTACTCTGCGTTTCTGGGAAAGCACTGTCCTGCTACGGTGACGGGCGATAGTGGATTCGCTGTCGGTGGATCGACGCGCCTTCCTGAGTTTCATCAATGTGACGATCCGGATGTTGTTGCGAAATTCGCGAAATATGCGGATGCTTCGCTCTTTTTGCAGGAGTGTGATGCGCCTCGCCAGTTGGATCGCTTAGAGGCCGCATTTGTTCGCTGGTCGGAGAGAGGGATGGCAGACACCATGTTCTGGGGCCAGTCGTTTCAAGAGCTGACCATGCGGAGGGTGTTGAGTGCTTCCCGTGGATCGAACGAGCTATCCGAGGATATCGTGCGAATTCTCGATGAAGCCGACTTCTCGGTGCTATCGATGCTGGCTGGGAAAGCTCCAGACCCCGCCACGTTCTACTCAGATGTCTTGGTCGCACTTCGAGCAGGGGATCGCCCAACCGTTGTCGGTCTACTTCTGGAAAACCGGCGACAGACTTTGGTGGCCCTCGGTGTTCCGGACTCTGAGGTTCCAAGTATCGATGTTCCGGAAGCGAAGGTGCAGTGGTGAGTACTTACGGGGTAGTCGTCATTTCCGACCTCTCGTCGGAGGAGTCTGCCCGCGCCCTACGGGCGAGGATCGTCGATGTCCTCACGCGGCAGTGGCGAGAGATGTCAGGTTCGGGTCCGATTGATGAACTGTGGACAGCCATTGTCGAGGTGGAAGGCGGCGCGAGACTGACTGTCAGTGCTCCAGGGATGATCGCCGATCGTGCCGAGCGGGAATTCTTCACCGGCGCAGATCAAGGTCGGGCAGTGGTGTGCGAGGACTCCGACGAGTATGGCGTTCAGTTCGGGGTGTGGAAACTAGGCTCTGAGGGGCCGTCGTTGGTGTACAGGCTTTACGCGCAAGACGAAGAGTATGAAGCGGATCAGGGCTCGATCGCGAGGCAGGTTCGTGGAGCCGACGCCGCGACTCGAGCTGCGCGTGTGTTCGATGTCGATCCTGGCGCCTTGATCGATCTGGACAGCGACACGGCACCGGTTGTCGGTGAGATTGGATTTGTGGGCTCGCCGTTCATTCCGCTGCTGAACGCACTGAATTTGCAGTGGCCGGAACGTTAGGTGCCGTCACCGCCTGATTGCGGAGGCTTCTGTCCGATAACCCCAGATCACACGATGACGGACAGGCCTTCATACGAGAGTGGATCCGGCGGGGATATCCGGTACCGCCTGGTTCAAGGAAGGCCGTTTGAAGGTTGGGAGATCCACCACATCATCCCTCGAGAGTTCGGAGGTACAAACGAGTTCAACAACCTAGTACCCTTGCCTAAAGAAATACACTACCTATTCACGGATTGGTTCAGATACTTTGGCATACGACCCTAGATCTATTCTCGAAATTGTCGACACCTACCCCCGGGAGTATTTTACTGAACTCGGTGGAGTCCAGTATGTTTCAGTGACCTACTCTGAACCTCCCGCTCAGTCAAGTGAGATCGACGATGCATGGTCCGGCCGAACACTCCCTCCGGCATTGCGTGCGCATTGGGGCGTTTCGCGAGAGATAGCCTTGTTCTACTCGCAAGGGTCAGACGGGGTAATCTTCTACGACCCGAAGACAAGCCGTGAGCAGACAAGTGCACTCTTGAGGGACTGGTGGATCGAGGACGACAGCTTCCATGACGACGACGTGGTAGTCGGGGACATGCAAGGATATGACCATCGATTCTTGTACTCGCCGGGGGATGGATGGATTATACATGACTCAATCGCGCCACGCAGTGAATGGATTCGTTTGGGTGAAACATTGAACCGATTTCTTGCTGTTTACCGAGACCATCACGAGTCCGGTGAATGGGAGCTGCTTCTTCGCCGGAACGACATGCGAGACAATTAAGAACGTTGTGTGACAGTGGGTTCTCTGGATGCTCCCTCGCGTGGGGCCGCGGGGTTTCCGGGCGTAGGAACTGCCATAGGGTTTGCGGTCGAGGTCGGCGCTGGAATTGTGAGGACTTACTTCATTAAGTGGCTGACGGAGTAAATTGCTGTGACTTGCCTGCGATCATCTCGCCGCTATGGAGCTATTCACCAGATAGGTGATCCTCGCCCTGGTCGTAACTGATGTTTCACAACAACAACTGTTGCAGGCGACAGCGCCTTTCTTTATGAAACCGGCCGGTCGGGCGAATTCAGCAACGAAATCCCGAGGCTCGATCGATTTCTTGTTGGATTGTTCGCGGGACCTACGAACGCCGTTGCTGACAATGGTGGCAATGCTGTCCATAGCTCTGCGTGAGGCTACCCGATGACGCCAGATCACACGACGACGGACAGGCCGTACCCGAGGGGCCAGGTGGGTCGGTCGGTGTCGACGAAGTCGCCGGGGAGTTCCGTCGGAGACGCGGTCACGATCGCGCGCCCTTCGGCGTTGACGAGTGCGGCGTGCGGACCGAGGCTCGCGAGGGGGCGGGTGAGGACCTTCTCGAGATCGGCGACGGTCACGTCGATGCCCGCGACCGCGGGGGCGCCCGACCACGGGACCGGGCAGGTGTAGGTGAGCGCGAACTCGTCGGTGCACAGCAGGTCGATGTAGGGGCCGGTGATCGTCAGGCGGCCCGTGGAGATCGGGCCGCGGTACCAGTCGGCGTCCAGATAGCGGTTCGCGGCAGTCATCGACAGGTTGGCGAGCGCGTCGACACGGTCGACGGACTCGCCCTGCCACCACGCCATGAAACTGCCACCAGACGGAAGCAGTCCGGACGCGGCGACGAAACCGCCGCCCGCGATGTGCGCGCCGACTTCGGCGAGCATCGCCTCCACGTCGGGCTTCACGATCCGGTCGACCGCAGCAGCCGAGAGGGCGCCGGCGTGCGCGTCCAATGTCCGGCCCAAAGCAGTGGACCACTCCTGAACGCGGCTGGGGAAGGTGTCCATCACGGCGGCGATGTCGGTCACCGCGGTAGGACGGTCCGTTGCCTGGCTCATGTGGGCCCACCCTTCAGATCAGTTCGGCGCGCCTGGTCAACAGCCACGTCGTGTTCGCGGCGACGAGATCACGGATCGACGACGACGCGCCGCCCTCGTCGTGCGACTCGATATGCCGCGTCACATCGTCCCTCAATCGGGCGACATCGTCACGGTACTTCGGGTCTTCGTTCGGCAGCAGAGTGAGGACACCGTACTCCGACTGCACGGACATGAGAGCACGCGACAGGCGCGCGATGCGGGCGATCGCCGCGACTTCGACCATGAACTCGGTCTCCGCCTGTCGCCATGCGACCGACACGTCCGCAACGTCCGGCTCGATGACCGTGATCGCCCGCAGTGCCGCGATGTCGGCGGCGCCTGCGCGTCGAGCCGCGGCCCGCGCGCACCCCACGGCGAGCGCCTCGAAGTGTGCGCCCATCTCGGCGATCTCCAGCCGAGTCAAGTCGCGCAGACGTGCATCGGCCCGCACCGTGGACGGGGCCATCGCGGGGGAGATGAAACTGCCGCCCGTCCGCCCGCGCGTCGTCACGACGACGTCCTCCGCACGCAGACGGGAGAGTGCCTCGCGGATCGTCAACGCCGACACGCCCAGGGCGGCGGCGAACTCCGCCTCATTGGGCAGTCGCTGCCCGGGCTGCAGTAGACCCGATTCGGCAGCGTCGAGTATCCGTTCGGTGATCTGATCGACGAGCGAGCCCGAACGAAGGGGGCGGAACACGGCCGACGCGCTGCGGGTCGGCGCAGTGGTCATCGTCGGCCCCCTCGGGTTGGTGTCGTCCTTGAAAGTGTACCGGCGAGATGAACGCGGCTTTTGCGGCTTCGGCGACGCGGTGGCCGAACGCGGATCAGATGGCGTACTGGAAGACGGTGAGCATGTAGGCGCCGAACCACGCGGACGCGAGGGTCGCGCCGACGGCCGTCGAGACGGCGACGGCGCGCGACGCGCCGCCGAGCCGGATGGCGACCGGCAACAGGATCACGAATGCGGGCAGCAGCAGGCGAGGCCGCGACTGCATCAGCCCACTCGACAGCAGTACCGACGCCATCACGAGGACGGCGTACACCGACACCGGCCACGGCGGACGGTCGACGATGGACCACACCAGCAGCACCAGAGACGCGAGGATCAGCAGGGAGGTCGCGAGCGACACGAAGTCGCCGGACGACGTCAGGTTGTCGTACAGGAACGTCACGGTGGCGCGGCCGCCGTCGAACCGCGTGTCCCAACCCGACGTCTGGATCTTGAACCAGCCCGTCGGCGTACCCGTCTTGGCCCACACCACGCACAGGTATCCGATGTAGCCGAGCGGTGCGATCGCCCCGGCGATCCATGCGCGTGTCCCGTCGTGCCGGGCCAGCGTGGCCGCGGCCATCACGACCACGATCACGGCGATGCCGGTGGGACGGACCAGACCGACGGCGAAGGCGCTGAAGCCGGCCAGCAGCCATCGCTGTTCGAGAACGCCCACCAGCGCCCACGCCGCCAGCGCGCAGAAGAGGGCCTCCGTGTACGTCATCGACAGGACGACGCCCATCGGGGCCGCCGCGAACAGGACCACCAGCATCAATCCGGACCGTCGGACAGCCGACTCCGTCATGGCCGGGCGGACGTGGCGCGCGCACAGCATGCCGAGACGTCCGATGCCGACCGCGGCGGCGCAGCCGATCGCCGCATTCACGATCACGCCCGCCGCGAACGGACTCACGAACGGCAGCTGCGCGATCAGGCCGACCAGACCCGGATAGCCGGGGAAGAACGCGTATGCGGTTGTCGCCGTGTGGATCCCGTTCGCGTCCATACCGGTGTCGGGGACGCCGTCGTATCCGAAGTCGGCGATGTCGAGCATCCACTTGCCGTCCCACTTGGTCAGCAACGCGTGCAGGCCGACATGGTGGATCGAACCGAACCAGGTCAGAAACAGCAGTCCGACCGCGCGGATCGTGAGATAGACCGCGACAGCGGTGGCGGTGGGTGACGCCCGGAGAGTCGCCGGGAGCGTGCGCAGAGGGGAAGCCATCCCCGCTGATCCTACGGACACGTAGCGGAGGTCACACCGGGACGCGCAGCCTGCACGGACGACTCCGCAGGCCGGTAAGGTGGACCACTGACCGAATGAACCGAACCCCGAGTTCAGCTCGATGAGAATACTGAGGAAGGTGCACACGTGGCACTGGTCGTCCAGAAGTACGGTGGCTCGTCCGTGGCGGATGCCGAACGCATCCGTCGCGTCGCGGAGCGGATCGTGGAGACCAAGCGCGCGGGCAACGACGTCGTCGTCGTCGCCTCGGCGATGGGCGACACCACCGACGAACTCCTCGACCTGGCCGAACAGGTCAATCCGAACCCGCCGCAACGCGAGATGGACATGCTGCTCACGTCCGGCGAGCGGATCTCCAACGCGCTCCTCGCGATGGCGATCGAAGCGCTCGGTGAAGAGGCCCGCTCGTTCACCGGCTCGCAGGCAGGCGTCATCACGACGTCCAGCCACGGCAAGGCCAAGATCATCGATGTGACGCCCGGCCGCGTCCGCAGCGCGCTCGACGAGGGCACCATCGTGCTCGTCGCCGGTTTCCAGGGCGTCTCGCAGGACACGAAAGACGTCACGACCCTCGGCCGCGGAGGCTCGGACACCACCGCCGTCGCACTGGCCGCGGCGCTCGAAGCCGACGTCTGCGAGATCTACACGGACGTCGACGGCATCTACACGTCCGACCCGCGCATCGTCCCCAACGCTCGTCGTCTCGACGCCATCTCCTTCGAGGAGATGCTCGAGATGGCGGCATGCGGCGCCAAGGTCCTGATGCTCCGGTGCGTGGAATACGCGCGCCGCTACAACGTTCCCGTTCATGTGCGCTCGTCGTACTCGACCAACACGGGCACCATCGTGTCCGGCTCGATGGAGGACATTCCCGTGGAAGAAGCCATTCTCACCGGTGTTGCGCACGACCGCAGCGAAGCCCAGGTGACCGTCGTCGGACTCGAGGACAAGCCGGGCTACGCGGCCAAGGTGTTCCGTGCCGTCGCCGACGCCGAGATCAACATCGACATGGTCCTGCAGGGCGTGTCGAAGATCGACACCGGCAAGACCGACATCACGTTCACCCTGCCGAAGGAACTCGGGCCGCTGGCCGTCGAGAAGCTCGGTGCGCTCAAAGCCGAGCTCGACTTCGCCGAGGTCCTCTACGACGACAAGATCGGCAAGGTCTCGCTGGTCGGCGCGGGAATGAAGAGCCACCCCGGCGTCACCGCGACCTTCTGCGAGTCGCTCAGCGACGCGGGCATCAACATCGAACTGATCTCCACCTCGGAGATCCGCATCTCGGTGCTGGTCCGCGAGAAGGACCTCGACCGGGCTGTCAAGGTGCTGCACGACGCGTTCGAACTCGGCGCCGACGAAGAAGCCGTCGTCTACGCGGGAACGGGTCGATAGTCATGGGTCTCAAAGTCGGAGTCGTCGGCGCGACCGGTCAGGTCGGAGCCGTCATGCGCGAGATCCTCGCGCAGCGCAACTTCCCGGTCGACGAGATCAGG
Organism: Gordonia spumicola; assembly: GCF_009932475.1. Lineage (GTDB taxonomy): Bacteria > Actinomycetota > Actinomycetes > Mycobacteriales > Mycobacteriaceae > Gordonia > Gordonia spumicola. The sequence continues at coordinate 767,750 of NZ_BJOV01000003.1, read as the reverse complement.
TTCTTCGCGTCGTCGCGTTCGGCGGGCACCACCCTGCCGTGGGGCGACGGTGAGATCGTCGTCGAAGACGCCGAGACCGCCGACCCGACCGGGCTCGACATCGCGCTCTTCTCGGCGGGCGCCACCATGTCGCGCGTCCAGGCCCCGCGCTTCGCCGCGGCGGGCGTCACCGTCATCGACAACTCGTCGGCGTGGCGCAAGGACGAGGACGTCCCGCTGATCGTCTCCGAGGTGAACGGCGAACTCGCCCAGAACCCGCCCAAGGGCATCATCGCGAACCCGAACTGCACCACGATGGCCGCGATGCCGGTCCTCAAGCCGCTGCACGACGCGAAGGGGCTGCGTCGTCTGGTGATCTCCAGCTACCAGGCCGTCTCCGGCAGCGGCCTTGCCGGTGTCGCCGAACTCGCGGGACAGGTACGCAAGGGCGTCGACGAGGCCGAGAAGCTCGTCCACGACGGCAAGGCCGTCGACCTCGGCGAGCCCGACAAGTACGTCGCGCCGATCGCGTTCAACGTGATCGCGCTCGCCGGGTCGATCGTCGACGACGGTTCGGGCGAGACCGACGAGGACCAGAAGCTGCGCAACGAGTCGCGCAAGATCCTCGGGCTGCCCGACCTGCTTGTCAGCGGCACCTGTGTGCGCGTGCCCGTGTTCACCGGCCACTCGCTCTCGATCAACGCCGAGTTCGACGAGGCGATCACCCCCGACGAGGCGCGCGCGATCCTCGCCGACGCGGCAGGCGTCCAGCTCGCCGACGTCCCGACTCCGCTCGACGCGGCGGGCGGCGACGTCTCGCTCGTCGGGCGCATCCGTCAGGATCCGGGAGCCCCGGACGGCAAGGCTCTCGCGCTGTTCGTCTCGGGCGACAACCTGCGCAAGGGCGCCGCGCTCAACACGGTTCAGATCGCCGAGCTGCTGGTCTAACCGGATCGTCTGGGGGCAGGGGAGACAATGGCCGAGCCCGACCCGGTGATCGCGGCGATCGCCGCCGCGGTGCGCGCACAGCCCGACGTCGTCGACCTGCGCGTGCACCTTGTGGAACTGCTCGTCGAGCGGGGACGTGCCGCGGAAGCCCTCGAGCACTGCGGCGCCGGACTCGCCCTCGCCCCCGGCGACCCCCGGCTCGTCGGGCTCCTCCGCCGGTGCACCGACGCCTTGGCAGGAGTCCAGAACCCGCCCGCGACCGAGGCTCCGCCCGTGGCCGACGGATTCGACTGGTCGGCGGCCGAGGACCAGATCGACGGTTCGGAGTTCGTCGAAGCATTCGCCTCTGCGTCGCCGGTCCCCATCGCCGAGGACGACGTCGACGGCCTGGAGACCGTCGGCGTCCGGCTCGCCGACGTCGGCGGAATGAACGACGTGAAACGTCAACTCGACTTGACGTTGTTCGCGCCGCTTCGGAATCCGGCGCTCGCGCAGGCCTTCCGAACCTCCGCCCGCGGCGGGCTGCTCCTGTACGGGCCTCCCGGATGCGGAAAGTCGTTCCTCGCGACGGCGGTTGCGGGCGAACTCGGAGCCAAGTTCTACCGGGTCGGGATCTCCGACGTCCTGCACAGTCACCTCGGCGAATCGGAAGAAGCACTCGCCGCGATCTTCGCGACCGCGCGACGCAACGCGCCCTGCGTCCTGTTCTTCGACGAGTTGGATGCGCTCGGTCACCGGCGCGGGGCGCTGCGGGGTGACGGATTGCGGACCGTCGTCAATCAGCTTCTCGTCGAGATGGACTCGGGCACGACGGCGAACGACGGCGTCTACATCCTCGGCGCGACCAATCACCCGTGGGACGTCGACGTCGCGCTGCGTCGGCCGGGACGGTTCGACCGGATGATCCTGGTGACCCCGCCCGATCTCGACGCCCGGGTGTCGATACTGACGTATCACCTGCGGGACCGTCCGGTCGTGGGCGTGGACCTCATCGATCTGGCGCGGCGGACCGACGGTCTGACCGGAGCCGACCTCATGCACGTCTGCAACCTGGCGACTCAGTACGCGATGAGCGCGTCGCTCGCGTCGGGACGTGTCGAGCCGGTGACGATGCGTGAAGTCGGATCCGCGTTGTCTCAGGTCCGAAGCAGTGCGGGCGCATGGTTCGACACGGCCAGATCGGTGCTGCAGTTCGCCAACTCAGACGGCAGCTTCGACGAACTCGCCAAGTTCATGCGCGGGCGACGGTGACCCCGACCGCAGACGACATCATCGATCGCGCCGTCGAATACCTTCGACTGTCCTACCTCGATCGGGCCCGCGAGCAGTGTCTTCTCGCGCTGAGCATGGAGCCGGGCAGTGTGCGGGCGATCTACGTGCTCGGCCTGATCCAGTTCCGCGCAGGCGAATACCAGCAGGCGCAGGCGACGCTGCACATGGTGGTCGCGGCCGAACCGGAGTGGGTCGAAGGCCTGACCATGTACGCCCAGGCATGCACATGGGCGGGTGCGACGATGTCGGCGCGGCACGCCGCCGAAACCGCACTCCGGCTCGAGCCCGACAACGCCGAGGTGATCCTGACGTTGGCCGAGACGATCAAGTCAGACGATCCCGCCGGCGCGATGCGGCTCGTCGACCAAGCGGGAGCGCTGTCGCCCGAAGAACCCGATCTGCTCCGGGTCCGCGCGTTGATCCACCGGGAGTCGAAGCGGTTCGCGGCCGCTCGGCGCGACATGCGCCAGTACGTGGCGGACGAGCCCGGCGTCTGGCAGAACATGTACTTCTTGGCGATGCTGGAAGCTCGCGGCTTGCGCTTCCGACGCGCGATCCGGGCGGTGTTCGCGGCGGCGTCGCAGTTTCCGCAGTCCGGTGCTCAGGCCGTCGGCATCCTCGCCTTCATCTTCGTCCGACTGATCCTCACCGTTCAGGTGATCCTGTTCGCGCTGGCAGTCGGCCTGATCATGTCGGCGGACGAGGTGGTGTCCGAGCCCGCCCCCGTGCCGACGATCAGGGTGCCGACCGAACTGCTGACCCCTCCGACTCTGCCGCCGAGGCCGACTCTCGTACCGGATCTCACGTTCCCCACCCATCCGGTGGCTCCGGCGGCGTTCACCGTCGCCGATCGAGCGGGCTTCGAACCCACAGACGGTCGCCGGACGGTAGTCGATCGAACTCTGCCGCTCTGGGCGCGGGGCGGCGGGCTCCTCGTACTGGTCGTGATCGCGGTGTTCGTCGGATCGACGTTGGCCGCGGTGCCCCGCAGCGGGTGGTCCGCGGTTCGGGAGTCGATCGTGGGTTTCTGGCCCGTTCTGCGGATCGCACTGTGCGCCGTGAGCTTCGTCCTGTTGACCGCAGCCGTCGTCGGGCCTCCGATCGCGGCGGGGTTCGCGGTGCTCCCTCTATTGTTCGGCCTGCTCAGCGGTGGTAAATCGCTTCTGAACGAGCGCTGACGTCCCGGCTTATCGTATTGACCGTGGTGCGCGTTACACATTTTTGGAATTGTGCACTACAATGCTCCCATGAGAAATTTTCGGGGAATAGTCTCAGCAAGTCTCGTAGCGGTCGTGGCCGCCGCGGGGCTCGTGTCCACCACTGCTGCGCCCGCTGACGCGGCGCGCAACTTCTACGCGCCGCCCGCGTCGTTCGACGCCACTCCCGGCTCGGTGATCCGCACCGAGCCCAGCCCGCTGCTCCTGCAGATCCCGGGCGTCAAGAACCAGTGGCCCGGCACCGCGACGCGTCTGATGTACACGTCGACGCTGCAGAACGGCAAGCCGACGGCCGTCACCGGAACCTTCGTCGAGCCGACCGCGCCGTGGAAGGGCAAGGGCGTCCGCCCGACCGTCGTCATCGGACCGGGCACCGTCGGCCAGGGTGACCAGTGCGCCGGATCGAAGCTCATGAGCTTCCCCCTCGCGATCGACCCGTCCAAGCCGAGCATCGCGGTCAACTACACCGCGCTCGAGATGAACCTGATGCTGCTCAACGGCGTCCGCGTGGTCATCACCGACTACATCGGCCTCGGCACTCCCGGCATCCACACCTACGTGAACCGCCTCGAGACCGGCCACGCCATGCTCGACGCCGCGCGCGCCGCACTCAAGGTCTCGAAGGCTCCGGCCGACGCGCCCGTCGGATTCAGCGGCTACTCGCAGGGCGGCGGCGCAGCGGCGGCCGCGGCCGAACTCGCGTCGACCTACGCGTCCGACCTCAACGTCAAGGCCTCCTACGCCGGCGCACCGCCCGCAGACCTGTCGAAGGTCATCACCAAGATCGACGGCACCTTCATCGCGGGAGCCATCGGCTACGCGATCAACGGGCTCGACGCCCGCTACCCTGCGCTCGGGCCGATCCTGAAGAAGGAGACGAATGCACAGGGCAAGCGTGTCCTGCACGACGTCGCCACCCAGTGCATCGGCGACACTGGCCTGAGCTTCGGTTTCCAGCGCTCAAACCAGTGGACGCGCACGGGCGAGTCGCTCGCCTCGGTCATCAAGCGTTACCCGGAGATCCAGCGGATGCTCGACGACCAGCGCATCGGCCGGCTCAAGCCGAACGCTCCGGTCCTGATCTCCACCGGCATCAACGACGACGTCATCCCGACCGATCAGGTCGTGCAGCTGTACCGCGACTGGAAGGCGCAGGGCGCCGACGTGACCCTCGAACGCGACTACACCCCGCCGATCTTCCCCGGCCTCGTCGTCAATCACGCACTCCCGATGGTGTTCAAGCTCCTCCCCGCGACGAGTTTCCTCCTCTCGGAGTTCAACAGCTGACGGTTCGCGCTCCTGAAATCGGTCTGATCGGCGACGTCCGGCGGCATATTGCCGCCGGACGTCGTTGTTCTCACCGATCTTCGGGGCAGGCGGCGGGAAGGTCGTGCCGACTTCGGCTCACCATGAGGTGAATCCGTGACCTTCGCACATCGAACATGATCAACTGATCGAATGAAGCGTTTCACTCGTGCCGCGTCGGTCCTCGCGGCGATCGCCGTCTGTCTGAGCGCCGTCGCCCCCGCGGCGAACGCCGCACCGGACGGGGGAACCCCGCCCGGCGTCGCCACCGACTGGACGTCGATGATGCACGGCGACGGCGCGTCCACCGACAGCACCGGCCTGCGCGGTCCCGGCAAGGGCGCCAGAGTCCTGGCCTCCAGTACGCCGGGCGGGGTGTGCGCGGCCGTCTTCATCGGGACCGACGGCTATCCGGTCTCGCTGTGCACGGCCTACGTCGCGGGCAGTCCGCCGCAGGTCGCGACGCCGGTCGTCACGATGTTCGACCCGAAGACGGCCGCGGTGATCGCCACCCTCCCGTTGACGAAGGGCGGCCTCCTCGGAGGCGTCTACGGGTACCTCGACGAGAAGAACCGCGTCGTCGTCGCCGACGGAAGCGGGGCGATCCTGCACGTCGGGCACCACCGGACGTCGAAGGGCTGGCGACTGTCCGTCGACCGTCGCGTCGACATCCGCAAGCATCTCGGCGCCGACCGCGTGACCGGTCTCGCGCCCGACTTCCAGGGACGCGTCTGGTTCGCGACCACCCACGGAGTGGTCGGGACCGTCGACGCGAAGGGTCGCGTGAGCTCCATGCACCTGCCGAAGGGCGAAGACCTAGGCAACGGTCTGAGCGTCCGCCGGTCGGGTGTCTCGATCCTGACCACCCACGCGCTCTACGAGATGCGGGCGGGCGCGGACGGGGTGCCGCGGACAGTCTGGCGTCGCGCCTACGACCGCGGTGACGCCCGGCGTCCCGGCCAGCTGACCTGGGGTTCGGGGACCACGCCCACCTACTTCGGGCCGAACGGAGACGGCTGGGTCGCCATCGTCGACAACGCGAAGATCCCGAAGCTGTGGGTGCTCGACAGCGACACCGGCGCACCCGTCTGCTCGCTGCGTGCGTTCTCGACGAGCCCGCAGGGCACCGAGAACTCGCCGATGGCGTGGGGCGACAGTCTTGTCATCCCCAGCACGTACGGTTTCGTCTATCCGCCGATGGCGGTCAGCGGTCCGAGCAGACCCGCATCCGCCCCGTTCCGCGGCGGCATGACACGCATCGACGTCGTCGACGGGAAGTGCAAGCGAGTGTGGGAGACCCGCACCGATCGCATGGCGACGCTGCCGCGGCTCTCGCGCGCCGACGGCCTCATCCACGGCCTCGCCTACGGCCCGTACCGTCCGGGCCCGCAAGAACTCGGACCCGTCGACTACGTCGGCATCAGCTTCGCCACCGGGAAGCGTGTCGTCACCCGCAAGGTCGGGGACGCGCCCGTCGACGAGCCGATGCAGCTCACCGGCATGATCGGTCCGGGCGGCGTCCTGTGGCAGGCGACGATCACCCGAATGCTGAAGATCGGTTCCTGACGCGGTCTGTGCGACGATCGATCCATGACAGAGCCCGACGGCGAGCCGGATCGCATTCCGACGCAAGCCGAACTCGACGCCGAGGACATGGCGGAGATCGCCCGCAAGTCCAAGGACGCCGACCAGCGTGACCGCTATCCGTCGCGGCCGGTCGACCCGGGTGAGCCGCCTCGCGCCCTGATCCGCGACGCGCGCATCGCCTGGCTCATCGCGGGCGTCGCCTGCCTCGTGTGGGTGGTCTACGGGTTCGCCAACCTCGACCACATCACGTCGATGCTCGCCGAGCGGCTCCGGCCCGGGATGGAGCGGGTCCCCGACGTCGACCCCGACGAGAAGGCGCGGTCGTTGGCGTCGTTCTGGCCGACGGCATTCCTCATCGGGATCCCGGTGCTGATGGCGTTGACGTGGCCGATGCTCGTCGGGATCGCGAGCAAGCACAGCCGCAACCTGCGGAACGTGTACATGTCCACGGTCGTCGTCCTGCTGCTGTTCGTCCCGGTGTGCGCCGACCTGCTCTTCAACTACGACGGGTCGCCGCGGTGGGTGTGGGCCACGGCGTGGGTGCAGTTCGCGTTCCTCATCGGTTCGATCCTCATGACGATGCGTCGCAGCGTCGGCCAGTGGCTCCCGGCGTCGATGCGCGTGCGGCCCATGCGCGTCGCGAAGGGCGGGTAGGTTGGGTTACGGCCCGTGCGCGCCCGTGTGCGGCGAACGAACTGAGGAGACAAGATGACAGTGACCCCCGTGTACCGAGTTTCGTCGACTTCCCGTGGCGGCGGCCGCGACGGTGAGGTCGTCTCCGATTCGGGTCGTATCGACCTGACTCTCGCCCCGCCGGTCGAGATGGGCGGCAGTGGCGACGGCAGCAACCCGGAGGAGCTGTTCTCCGCGGGCTGGGCGGCGTGTTTCATGGGAGCACTCCGTCTCGTCGCCAAGAACGCGGGAGTCGCCGTGCCCGAGGGCACGGAGGTCCGCGTGACCGTCGGCATCGGCAAGGACGACGTCGACGGCGGCTTCGGTCTCACCGCGGACATCGACGTCTACCTGCCCGGAGCCGAGACCGCACAGGCGAACGAGATCGCCCTCGCGGCCCACGGATTCTGCCCCTACTCCAAGGCCACCCGCGGCAACATCGTGAGCACCGTCACGTCGCGCGTGTGACGTCCGTCCGAGGGTGTGACGCGCGTCGCGCCCTCGGGCCGGTAGCGTGATCGCTTGTGAACACGTGGGCATTTGCAACTGGCATCGGACTTCTCGCGACGACGATCGCGACAATCGCTTTCGTGGCATACCGACAGCGGGAGTCCGCGTCGTTGCTGCGCGACGCCGAACTGGCACGCACGTTGCGTGACCTCGCGTCGGGCGACCCGGTGCGGCTCGCCGCCGTCGACGAGTTCGAGACGGGTGTCTACAAGCGGCTGTTCTACAGCACCGAAGTGGGGCCGAAGATCCGCAGTGCCGCGTGGGCGCTGCTCGGCGCGATTCTCGCGGGCTTCGGCGCCCTGGTCCTCGACTCCCGTGACGGTGTCGTCGCGATGATCATGTGGGGAGTGCTGCTCGCGGTGACGATCGTCTTCGCGCTCGGCGCGCTCACCTATGTCGGCCTGGCGGTCTTCGCGGCGGCGACCACCCCGCGCGTGACCTTCGTCGACGTGGACGACACGGACGACTGATGGCCCCGAGGCGGGGATCGACCCGGACCCGTCCGCTCCTCGCGGGCGGGGTCCTCGTCGCCGTCGCGGTCCTCACCGCGTCGTCGGCGATCGTCGTCCCCGCACAGCCGTCCGACGCCGCGGCTTCCGAGCTGCCGTCGTTGACGGTCGTCGAGAACAATCGCGCCGCCCCCGCGTCGGTGCAGGCGGCGCGATCGATGTTCCGGTCGTCGCCCAGCGCCGTCGTGGTGTCGTCCGCGGCGTCGGAGGACGATCTCGAGCACGGCATCGCCGTCGCCGAACGTAACCGGATACCGGTGTTCCACATCGTCGACGACACGTACACGTTCCCCGTCGGATTCGCGCTCGGCGCCCTCGACGTGTCGTCGGTGATCGGAATCGGCGCCGATCAGCCCGACTTCCGGCTGCCGGTCACGACGTCGGAGACGACTCGGCCAGGCGTCCCGTCGGAGTTGGCTCAGGGTCGTCCGCTCGTCCTCGTAGCGGATTCGGGCGACGTCGGCGCCGCCAACGCGGAGGCTGCCGGGGCGACCGGGGTCCGGGTGCCCGTCGGGGATCCGCGGTCGAGCGGAGCCGCTGTCGCCGCGTTGAAGGCCGACCCCGACCGCCCGATCGTCACCGTCGGCGACTTCGGCGCCGAGAAGACCGTCGCCGACCGCATAGCGCAGGCCCGGACTGTTCCCGAACTGCCCGGCGGCGGGCAGATCGTCTTCCCCGGCAGGCGAATGGTCGCGTTGTATGGGTCTCCCGGCGGTCCGGACCTCGGACCGCTCGGCGCGCAGGACATCCCGGCGTCCATCCGCCGCGTCAAACGCGTCGCCCGGCCGTACGGACGGCTCGTCGACGTGCCGGTGGTGCCGACGTTCGAGATCATCGTGACGGTCGCGTCGTCCGACCCCGGATATCGGGGCAAGTACACGAACATCATCGACCCGTCGGCCATCCGCCCGTGGGTCGACGCGGCCCGCGACGCGGGCGTGTACGTCACGCTCGACCTGCAGCCGGGGCGCATGGACTTCCTGACGCAGGCCAAGATGTACCGGGACCTGTTGCTGGAGCCGCATGTCGGGCTCGCACTCGACCCGGAATGGCGGCTCAAGCCGAGGCAGGTGCATCTGACGCAGATCGGATCGGTGGATCCCGACGAGGTCAATCGGACGGCGGACTGGCTCGCCGACCTCGTCCGCACCGAGCATCTCCCGCAGAAGGTGTTCGTCCTGCACCAGTTCGACGCCGACATGCTCGGCGATCGCAGCAGGCTCGACACGTCGCACCCCGAACTCGCCACCGTGATCCACGCCGACGGTCATGGCACGGCCTCGGTGAAGCGCGCGACGTGGCAGCGGATCATCACCGGACTGCCGCCGAACGTGTGGCTCGGCTGGAAGAACTTCTACAAGGAGGACAGGCCGATGTTCTCGCCGTTGGCGACGTTCGACGTCGAGCCGCAACCGATGTTCGTGTCCTATCAGTAGTGGCGCCCCGATCTATCGATTGACTATCGATAGATTTCGAGTGATAGTCGATTCATGGAACGAATCATGTCGGTCGCCTACTGGCCGCTGCGCGTCACGCTTGTGCTGCTCTTCGTCGGCGTCACCGTCCTGCAGACGTTGTCCTTCCCGGGTAAGTTCCGCTACCTGGAGAGCATCGGTGACGTGACGGCCGGAGAACGGTGGCTCGGCACCGTCCTTGTCGGCTACGAATTCCTCTGCCTGCAGGTGGTCCTCGTGTCGATCTGGGTGCTCCTCGGGCGAGTGCGCCGAGATCGGATCTTCGACGAGTCGTCGTTCCGCTGGGTCGATGCGATCATCGTCGCGACAGTCGGCGCCGGGCTCGTCCCGGCCGGCCTTCTCATCGCATTGGGGCTGTTCGGTGCGGTCGACGATCCGGGACTGCCCATCGTGCTGACCATGCTCGGACTCGCGTGTCTGGTCCTCGCGTTGCTCATGCTGGTGATGCGGTCGCTGCTGCGGCAGGCGACCACCTTGCGCTCGGACCTCGACGGGGTGATCTGACGTGCCGATCGTCGTCCGGCTCGACGTGGAGCTCGCCAAGCGCAAACTGAGCGTCGGCGAGTTCGCCGACCAGGTCGGGCTCACACCCGCCAACGTCGCCGTCCTGAAGAACGGGCGTGCCAAGGCGGTCCGCTTCTCCACGCTGGAGGCGATCTGCCGCGTCCTGCAATGTCAGCCCGGGGACATCCTGCACTGGGTCGACGAGTGACCGCGAACCGCCGAAATGCCGTCCGATAGGCGTGTTGACCTGCCGATTTAATAGTTCAGTCACCCTCGTTGTAGGCTGTACCAGGTTGCACACGGGGTGTGGCGCAGCTTGGTAGCGCGCTTCGTTCGGGACGAAGAGGTCGTGGGTTCGAATCCCGCCACCCCGACGCTAGGTTGAGATAGCAGTTTGAGGCCCTGACCAGGGGAGACCCTGGTCAGGGCCTCACTCGTTTCTCCGATCGGGGACACCGGAACGAGGGTCTCGACGACGAACGAGGCACGCATGCGTGCCTCGTTCGTCGGTGAATGCTTCGTTCTCCGGCCGCGGCGCCGGGACGGCCGTCAGGTGGTGACGACTTCCAGGCTGGGCAGGGTGAGGTCGACGGCGGCGTCGTCGCCGCCGTTCGAGACCGCGGTGAGCGTGAGGAGCGTCGCTTCGGGGCGACAGCTGAATCGGGCCGGAGCGTACGGCGATGTGCCGAGGCCCGCGCTCACATGCAACGCCATCGACGCGCCCCACCGCGACAGGCCCTTCACGCGGGACCTGTCGATGTGGCAGTTCGTGACGATCGCGCCGTAGCCGGGCACGCACAGCTGCCCGCCGTGCGTGTGGCCCGCCATGACGAGGTCGTAGCCGTCCTCCGCGAAACTGTCGAGCACACGGGGCTCGGGGGAGTGGGTGAGGCCGAGTCGGAGCTGTGCGAGGGGATTGGGGCGGCCTGCGACGGTCTCGTAGCGGTCGCGTTCGATGTGCGGGTCGTCGACGCCCGCAGCCGCGATCCGGACCCCGGCGACTTCCAGTTCGCGGACGGCGTGTGTCGCGTCGAGCCAGCCGCGTTCGGTGAACGCGGCACGCAGGTCCTGCCACGGCAGGGGCTCGCCGTGCGTGCGCTTGTGGTCCTTCTTGAAGTACTTGAACGGATTCTTCGGCTTGGGGCCGAAGTAGTCGTTCGAGCCGAACACGAACAGGCCGGGACGCGACAGGAGACCGCCGAGCGACTGCACGACGGCGGGTACCGCGCTCGGATGCGCGAGATTGTCGCCGGTGTTGATGACCAGATCCGGCTCGAGGGAGTCGAGCTCGGAGATCCACGCCTGCTTGAGATGCTGATGCGGCGTCATGTGGATGTCGCTGATGTGCAGTACACGCAGCGGCGACGACCCGGCCTCCAGCACCGGTGCGGTCACGTGTCGGAGAGCGAACGCGTTGCGCTCGATCACCGTCGAGTAGACGAGGCCTGCAGCAGCGGCGCCTGCGGCTCCCGCGGCGAGACGAGCCGCGCGGGACGGGGATTGCGAACCGGAGAGCATGCGTCCACGATACGCGTGCTCACCGACACCGATCATTCGTCTGGAACCTCGATCACCACCGGGCCCACACCGGGCACCTCGACCGTCTTCTCCGTGGTGCCCGAACCCCGTCGTCCGCTCGGGCCCGTCGACGATCCGCGCCCGTTGCTGACGTAGACGGCGATGGTGCTGCCCGGCATCGCGCTGTCGGACGGAGCCGTGAAGACGACGGTGCCCTTGGGGCGCCCGCTGTCGACCTCGAGTTCGTTGACCTTGAACCCGGCCTCCTGCAGTCGGGACGTCGCCTGACTCACGGGCAGACCGCTGACGTCGGGTATCCGGCCGCGATCGCTGCCGGCCACGTACTGCGGATCGACCGGCGGCATCGCCACCGGACCGAACTTGGTGGCGACCGGCAGGATGCCGTTCATCCACGTGCGGGCCGGTTCGTAGCCGCCGTACACGTCGCCGTCGTAGCACTGACGCAGCGGCGAGGTGCAGATCCCGGCGGGCGTCGGGCCGTCGTTGTATACGTACGACGCGGCCGCCATCTGGTTCGTGAAGCCCAGGAACGCCGCCGAGCGGTGAGCTTCGGTGGTCCCCGTCTTGCCCGACAACGGAAGATTCCAGCCGGTCGAGCGGGCGGCCTGCGCGGAGGTGCCCGGTCCCTTGTCGTCGTCGCCCATCGCGTTCGCCAGAGTGTTCGCCAGGCCGGCGTCGACCACCTGCTCGCACTGCGGCGCGTTGAACGGCACCGACGTCATCGCCGGATTGCCCTTCTCGTCCACCACGCGGTTGCCGTACTGGTCGCGCTTGGCCTGCTGGATCGACACGATCGGGTTCGGCGGGCACCACACGCCGCCCGACGCGAGGGTCGCGGCCACATTCGACAGTTCGAGTGCGTTCACCGCGAACGGGCCGAGGGTGAACGAGCCGAAGTTGCCCTTCTTGATGTACTCGGCAAGGGACTGGTCGCCGTTGCCCGACGTGCCGGGCTGGTTGTACGAGCGCATGCCGAGTCGGACGGCCATGTCGACGGCTGGCTTCACGCCGACCTGCTGCAGGAGATTCACGAACGCGGTGTTCGGGGACGTCGCGAGGGCCTGCGTGACCGACATCTGGGCGGCGTACGCGCCGGCGTTCTTCACGCAGTACGCGTTCGCCGGGCACCCGTTGGCCCCGTTGCTGTTGCCCATGCCGTACACCGCGATGCTCGACGGGACCTGCAGCATCGCGCTGGTGCCGAGGCCCTTCTCCATCGCCGCGGCGACGGTGAAGATCTTGAACACCGAACCGGCTCCGTCGCCGACCATCGAGAACGGCTGGGGCTGGACGGTCTGGTCCTTCTTCGCGTCGAGGCCGTAGTCGCGGCTCGAGACCATCGACACGACGTCGTGCGACTGCTTGCCGGGTCGGACGACGCTCATCACGTTTGCGATGCCGTCGGTGCGCGGGTCGGCCTGCGCCTGTGCGGCACGCAGGGTCGACGCCTGGACGGTCGGGTCGAGAGTGGTGCGGATCAGGTATCCGCCGCGCATCACCTGCTGGCGGGAGATGCCGTTGTCGGCCAGGTACTGCAGCACGTAGTCGCAGAAGAAGCCCGCATCGTCGGCGGCGATGCAGCCCTGCACCGGAGTGCGCGGCTCGGGCAGGACGCCGAGCGGCTTTTCCTTGGCCGCCGTCAACTCGGCCTTCCGTTCGGGGAAGTTGTCGATCATGGTGTCGAGCACCAGATTTCGACGCGCCGTCGCGGCCTTCGGGTCCGTGTACGGGTTCAGGCCGGAACTCGACTGCACCATGCCGGCGAGCATCGCGGCCTGCTCGACCGTCAGTTCCTTCGCCGAGTGGCCGAAGTACGTCTGCGCCGCGGCCTCGATGCCGTAGGCGTTGTTGCCGAACGGGACGACGTTCAGATAACGGGTGATGATCTGCTTCTTCGCGTCCTGCTTGGCGGCGGCGTCGTCCAGCCCGCGGTCGCGTTTCGCCTGGTCGATCAGGGTCTGCTCGAGGGTCAGCGCCATGCGGACCTCCCGGAGCTTGCGGGCCGGGGTGGTCTCGATCGCGGCCTGACGTTCGGCCTCGGTGCGGGCGAGGACGAGCAGTTGGTAGTTCTTGATGTACTGCTGATCGAGCGTCGACGCGCCCTGCTGGACGTCGCCCGACGCCGAATTCTTCAGCGCCGCACGGATGGTGCCGCGCCAGTCGACGCCGTCGTGCTCCAGGAATCGGCGGTCCTCGATGGAGATGATCGCGCGGATCATGTCCTGCGAGATGTCGTTGTATCCCACCTGGTAGCGGTACTGATCGAAGAGCTGGGCGATCGGCTTGCCGGTGGAGTCGGTCACCGTGGTGACCTCCGGCAGCGTCCCGCTCAGCAGCTCGGACGAACTGTTCTCCATCGTCGCTGCGGCCCGGTTGGTCAGGACCCCGAGTCCGCCGACGATCGGGAACAGCAGGCCCGCGACCAGGACGCCCGCCATGACGCATGCCACGGCGAGGCCGGCCAAGTTAGATGTCTTCCGCACGGACGCCAGGATACGTGGACCCGCGCCGTCTCCCGGGTAGCGACCTGCATCGGATCCCGGTCGCCACTGCTTGGGGACCCCCGACTTGCGTTGCGATGGGCGTCTCAATAGGGTGATTGACGTGAGCTACCCCACAATGCGACCAAATGCAGGGTGACGCTCCGTCGGAGATCTTATGCGCGGGTCGAGCCTCGACTCGTGTCGATGGGTTTGTGAAAGGTGGGATCGCGCAATGACTTTGGCGCCGTTGTCCTCCGGAGAATCGGAAACACGCCTTACCTGGGTGTCGCAGGCACGCTGCCGCGGCGGCGACCCGGACGACCTCTTCGTTCGAGGGGCGGCCCAGCGTAAAGCGGCCACCATCTGTCGGCACTGCCCGGTCCAGATGGAGTGTGGCGCCGACGCACTCGACAACCGCGTCGAGTTCGGCGTGTGGGGCGGAATGACCGAGCGCCAGCGTCGGGCTCTCCTCCGCCAGCATCCCGAGGTCACCTCCTGGGCGGCCTTCTTCGAAGCCCAACGCCGCCGTCAGCGCATCGGCGCGGTCCCCGACAAGAACTGAACGCGAACGAGCCCGACGAATCCTCGTCGGGCTCGACTGCTTTCGCGCTCAATGATTGGCGAACAGTTCGATCATCTGAACCTGGAGTTCGCCGACCAGGCCGCCGAGGACGGCTCCGATCGCGATCATCAGCGGCTCGTCGTCCTTGAAGACCGGCCGCATGATCGACTCGTACTCGGACTCGGTGAGCTCGCCCATCTTCTCGACGATCGTGTTCTCGAGGTCGATGACGCCGAACGCGTAGTCGTTCGCCTTGGCGAGGGTGTCCGGCACGTGGGCGAGCACCGCGACGATCACCTTGTCCTTCAACTCCCGGTAGCGGGCGGTGCCGACGGTGAGGCTCATCAGCGGCTTGGCGATCGAGACCTGCGAATCGATCGCCGTCTCCATCTCCCTCGCGACCAGGGCGAACAGTTTGTCCGATCCCGGACCCTCGAGGATGCCCTCGATGAGGTTCTCCGGCGAGAACAGGTCCTCGGCGAGGATCTTCGCGTAGTCGCGCGTGATCTGCTCACGCTGCGCATGCAGGAGGCCCTGGAACGTGATGAACCCGAAGTACTTCGTCGGCAGCAGCGGCCGGAACAGCATGTTCAACGCGATGTAGTCGCTGAGGAATCCGACGCTGAACCCGAAGATCGGCATGATCCACGGATTCTGGAACAGTCCCCACGCGACCATCTGCACGAGGCCGATGCCGAAGCCGAAATAGATGCCGCTGCGCCGGACGAAGCTCATCGCTCCCGACGTCACCGTCTTGAGCAGCTTGTTCAGCTTCTCCTTGTTGCGGACGAGGGTGGTGACCGCCAGGTACTGCAGGTCGATGTACCGGGAGATGTCCGAACGCATCTCGTCCAGCAGATGCTCGACGACGACCGGGGCCTGTTGTTCGATGCGTGCGTGGATCGCGCGGCGGGCCGCGGACGGCAGCGAATCCCACAGGCCAGGCCGGATCTCCTCGGCGACGTCGCGGGTGATCTCCTCGATCGCCGACGTCAACGGCTCACGGATGGCCTCGACGGCCTCGTGAGCGTCGAACCGGTCGAGCAGTTCCTCGGGGCGCAACAGATTGGACGTGAGCAGTTCGATCGTCGTCGACCCGACCTTGCCCGCTCGGCGCGGGACGATCCCCTGCCAGCCGATCGGACCGATGCCGCGGAACTCGATCGGTTTGAAGATCATCTCGAGCGCGACGAGTTTGGTGCTCCAGCCGACGAACGCCGCGATGATCGGCATCGACAGGTAGATCAGCCAGTTGGCGCCGAAGTCGTGGGTGATCTCGCTCCACGTCTGAATCGCGACCACGTGGGACGTCATGTCAGTCACCGTTCGCCATGGCGGTCTTCCACAGGTCGAGACCGAGCGGCGACAAGCGTAGCGTCCGCCTGTCGATGCGCGGCCCGACGGGACCGACCGACGACGCCTTGACGGCCCGCAGGACCATCGTCTCGGCCGCGAGGACCTCGTAGTCCATCTTCAGAGCCGGGTCCTCCGGGCCGACCTCGAGGAGTCCGAGCGACAGCAGGTGCGTCACATAGGCCGGCACCATCTCGGGCAGCGCGAGGTTCGCGGTGCGGCCGATGAGTGCGGCGTTCTCCAACACCGGGGTGCGGGTGGACGCGCGTGAGACCACGTTGATCAACGGCGAGGCGGCCCCGTCGGACAGCGCCCCGACGATCCGGGCCTCATCGGCGACGAGCTGATCGAGGATGCGACCGTACAGTTCGAGCTTGCTCGCGGTGGTGCCCTGATTGAGCGCCTGATCGAGCAGGCCCGTCATCTTGTCGGTCAGCCGCCTGGTCGGCGGCTCCGGCTCGGGTGCGGGCTTCTCGGGCGGTGCGGGCTTGTCGTCGGAGGCTGCCGCCGCCGGATCGATCGCGTCCAGGCCCGCCCGCGCCAACGACAACAGCTGCTCCTCGGTCCACTCGGCGACGCTGAGCGCGGTGCGTCCGACCGAGACCGCCGACTCGAGCAGGCCGCGAGGGTCGAAGAAGCTGTTCATGAGGTCAACCGCGACTGACTATCTGTTCGGCGACCGCCCGCAGCGCGTCCGAGTCGGCGACCTCGAACGGCAGCGCGGGCACGCCGACGATCGGCACGCTCGGATGCGATGCGGTGAACCGCTGCAGCAGGTGCAGTTCCCGCTTGGCGGTGGCGGCGCGATCCACATGCACCTGCAGGACGCCACGCGTCAGATCGTCGTCGACCTTCTCCAGCGCGGCGGCGGTGGCGGGCGTCGACAGCGACGTCAGGTTCGGGTGTGTGCGGTTGGCGATGAGGCCCGCCAGCGGCATCGTGTCCTTCGACAGGCGGTCGACGAAGAACGACGCCTCCCGCAGCGCGTCCGGCTCGGGGGCAGCGACGACGACGAACTGCGTGCCGGGCCGCTTGAGCAGGTCGTACGTGCGTTCCGCGCGTTCGGAGAAGCCGCCGAACATCGAGTCGAGCGACTGGACGAACATGGCGACGTCGCGCAGGATGTCGCCTCCGACGATCGTCGAGATGCCGCGCATCGCCATGCTCATCGCCCCGGTCACCACGCGTCCGACGCCCCGGCCGCCGCCGACGAGCATCTTCATCAGTCGGCCGGACAGGAACGAGCTGAGACGCTTCGGGGCGTCGAGGAAGTCGAGGGCGTTGCGCGACGGGGGAGTGTCGACGACGATCAGATCCCACCGGTTCTCGTCGAGGAGGCGGCCGAGCTTCTCCATCGCCATGTACTCCTGCGTGCCGGAGAACGACGACGCGACGGTCTGGTAGAAGCTGTTGTTCATGATGGCCTCGGCGCGTTCCGGCGTCGAGTGCTCCACCACCATGTCGTCGAAGGTGCGACGCATGTCGAGCATCATCGCGTCCAAGGTGCCCTTCGAGTCGTCCGACACGGGGACCGGCTGCGGCTCGTTCGTCAGTTCGCTCACGCCCAACGACTGCGCCAGGCGACGCGCCGGGTCGATCGTCAGCACCGCGACCTTGCGGCCCTGCTCGGCCGCGTGCAACGCCATCGCCGCCGCGGTCGTCGTCTTGCCGACGCCGCCGGAGCCGCAGCAGATCACCACGCGCGTGTTCGGATCGGTGAGCACCGCGCCCATCTTCAGGTCGGGCATCAGACTCCCGCTTTCTTCAAGACGTCGGCGAGTTCGTAGAGGCCGCCGAGATCGACGCCCTGCTCGACGGTGGGAAGTTCGATCTGGGGGACGTCGATCCCGTCGAGTTCGGCGCGCGCCACGTGCTGCGCCTGCAGCCGGGCCGCGTACTGGATGGTCTCGGTGAGGAGCCCGGCCAGGTCGGCGTCGTCGACGGTCACACCGGTGTCGGCGAGTGCGGCGCGCACGCGGTCCGCGTCGACGGATCCCTCGGCGATGTCGTCGAGCTGATCCTCCGGAAGGTGTGCCGGCTCCACCCGGTTGACCAGGATCGACCCGACAGGCAGTCCCTTGGCCCTGAGTTCGTCGACGGCCTCGATCGTCTCCTGGATCGGCATCGCCTCGAGCAGCGTGCACAGGTGGACCGACGTGTCCGCCGAGTGCAGCAGCTTGACGACGCCGTCGCTCTGATTGCGGATGGGGCCGGTCTTGGCGAGGTCGGCCATCGCCGACGTCACGTCGAGGAAGTTGCCGATGCGGCCGGTGGGCGGGGAGTCGACGACGATCGAGTCGTACAGTCGGTGCCCCTTCTTGTCGACGGCGATCACGCGTTCCTTGATCTTGCCGGTGATGACGACGTCGCGAAGGCCCGGCGCGACCGTCGTCACGAAGTCGATGGCCCCGACCCGCTTGATCGCTCGTCCGGCGAAGCCGAGGTTGTAGAACATGTCGAGGTACTCCAGGAGCGCGTACTCGATCTGCAGGGCGAGACCCCACACGGAGCCGCCGCCCTCGAGCGAGGCGACCTGCGTGTCGACCGGCGGAAGGGGCTGGCTGTCGAAGAGCTGCGCGATGCCCTGGCGTTCCTCGCACTCCACGAGCAGCACCCGCTGTCCCTTGGCTGCCAACGCCAACGCCAGCGCGGCGGCGACCGTGGTCTTACCGGTGCCGCCCTTGCCGGACACGAAATGCAGCCTGGCGTCGCGTGCCGCGGGCGGCCACACGGTGTCCGCGTCGTCCGTCATCTGATTCTCGACCACCCGATCACCTTATCGACCGTGGCGACGGAGCTGTTCGCTAACCGATAAGGTGAGCGTCATGAGCACACCTATCGCCTGGGAATACGTCACCGTTCCGCTGCTCACGCATGCGACCAAGCAGATCCTCGACCAGTGGGGAGCGGACGGATGGGAGTTGGTCAGCGTCCTGCCCGGCCCCACCGGCGAGCAGCACGTCGCCTACCTGAAGCGTCCGAAGGGCTGATCGTCATGGGTCAGTGGAGCGATCGTCTCGCCGAACTCGGCATCACCCTGCCTCCGGTGGTCGCACCGGTCGGCAGCTACACCCCCGCTCTGCGGGTCGGCGACCTCGTCTACACGTCCGGTCAACTGCCCGTCGTCGACGGGAAGCTCGACGTGGTCGGCAAGGTGTCCGAGGGCGCGGAGGGCGTGGTCCGCCCCGAGCAGGCCAACGCCGCGGCCCGCCAGTGCGCGCTGAACGCGCTCGCCGCCGTCGACTCGGTCGCGGGCGTCGACAACGTGGTGCGGGTGGTCAAGGTCGTCGGCTTCGTCGCGTCGGCGAACGGTTTCACCGGCCAGCCCGGCGTCATCAACGGCGCGTCCGACCTGATCGGCGAGGTGTTCGGCGACGCGGGCGTCCACGCGCGGTCGGCCGTCGGCGTCGCGGAGCTTCCGCTCGGCGCGCCGGTCGAGGTGGAACTGATCGTCCAGGTGCGCTGACGTCATGACCGTGGTGCATCCCGCCTACGACACGGTCCGCGAGGTGACGCCTTTCGCGTCGGTGGTGCTGTGCCGCAATCCCGGACTCATGGAGCTCGACGGAACCAACACGTGGATCCTGCGCGCTCCCGGATCGGCGACGTCCGTCGTCGTCGATCCCGGTCCCAAGAAGCACCGCGAGCATCTGCGGACGGTCGTGGACGTCGCCGGAGACGTCGAGCTGACGCTGTTCACGCACCGTCATCACGATCATGTCGGTGCGTTGAAGCGATTCCGGACGATGACCGGGGCGCCGACGCGCGCGTACTCCGACGAGTACTCGAAAGGCGCCCCGCGACTGCGGGACCGGGAAGTGATCGAGGCCGCGGGCCTGCGGATCGCCGTCGTGCACACGCCGGGCCACACCGCAGACTCGACGAGCTTCCTCGTCGAACACGACGGGGTGACGGCGATCCTGACCGGCGACACCGTTCTCGGTCACGGCACCACCGTCCTCGATCCGCGGGACGGGACGCTCGCCGACTACTTCAACTCCCTGAACCGGCTGATCGTCGACGCGTCCGACGCCGTGATGCTGCCCGGTCACGGGCCCGACCATGCGGCCCTCGGCCCGGTGGCCCGGTTCTACAAGCAGCATCGGGAGGAGCGGCTCGATCAGATCCGCGCGGCGCTCGACTCCCTCGGCGTGTCCGCTCACGACGCGAAGCCGATGAAGGTCGTGAAGAAGGTCTACGCCGACGTCGACGAGAAGCTCTGGCCCGCCGCCAAGATGTCGGTCAAGACGCAGCTGGAATACCTGCGCACCCTCTGACGCCCCGTTCCTTGAGCTAGCGCCCCGCCCGTTCCTTGAGCGAGCTCGCGAGTCGAAAGGTTCTGACGACGAAGGCCTGGTCCCGGAGGTGTGTCCGGGACCAGGCCTTTCGAGACTCGCAAGCTCGCTCAAGGAGCGGTGTGGGACCGGCTCGCGTCAGCGAGCGCGGCGTGCGAGGCGCTCGGAGTCGGCGATGAGGACGCTCTTGCCCTCCAGACGCAGCCAACCGCGCTGAGCGAAGTCGGCGAGAGCCTTGTTCACCGTCTCGCGGGATGCGCCGACGAGCTGCGCGATCTCTTCCTGCGTCAGATCGTGCGTCACGCGGAGCGCGCCGCCCTCCTGCGTGCCGAAACGCTGAGCCAGCTGCAGCAGCTGCTTGGCGACGCGGCCGGGGACGTCGGTAAAGATGAGGTCCGCGAGGTTGTTGTTGGTGCGACGCAGGCGACGCGCCAGGACGCGGAGCAACTGCTCGGCGATCTCGGGACGGTCCTTGATCCACTTCCGGAGTGCGTCGCGGTCCATCGACACGGCGCGGACCTCGGTCACCGTCGTCGCCGACGACGTGCGGGGGCCGGGATCGAAGATCGACAGCTCGCCGAACATGTCCGACGGGCCCATGATCGTCAGCAGGTTCTCGCGACCGTCGGGCGAACGACGCCCGAGCTTCACCTTGCCGGTGAGGATGATGTACAGGCGGTCGCCCGGCTCACCCTCGTGGAAGATCACATGTCCACGCGGGAACTCGAGCGGCTGCAACTCCTTGGAGAGTGCAGCGACGGCTGTGGGCTCGACCCCCTGGAAAATACCTGCCCTGGCGAGTATCTCTTCCACCTAAAGAACCTCTCTTATTCCGAACGTGCGCTCGAAGTTCAACACTACGGGGAAAATCATAGTTGTTGAATTGATCACGCGTGTACGAGGCGGTCACAGTCGGGCGAAATATCCCGAAAGTGGACTTACGTGAATCAGCTGGCTCGGGTCCGCGATTCCGGCTCGATGGGCAGCACGGGATCACCGCAGAGATCGTTGTCGCGGCGCAGGCGCAGTTCGTCGAGCGCGGCGGGCATACCGTCCTTGGCGAGATTGCCGACGTCGGTCTCGTCCGCCGTCTCGAGGAACTCCTCGACGTGGGCGCGGCCGACCGAGAGCCGGTCGAGACCGTTCTGGACGCGCTCCATCGCCAGTGCGAACAGCATGAGCACGGGAGGGAAGAGGAGCGCTGCCAGTCCTTGCATGGAGGCAAGTCAACACCACCGTCGGCGCAGCTGGAAACCAGAACGGAGGTCGTCACCGAGTTGTTACCGCATCGTCGCCGAGTCTCGTGGCGGGGTGACGACGCGGGGGCCGCTAACCTGGACTGTTGTGAGCAGACGTAAGCCGGAGACCCCGCTGGGCCTGGTCCGACGCGCCCGTCGGATGAACAGGACCCTGCAGACGGCGTTTCCGCACGTGTACTGCGAGCTCGACTTCACGACGCCCCTGGAGCTGTCGGTGGCGACGATCCTGTCCGCGCAGTGCACCGACGTCCGCGTCAACCAGGTGACGCCTGCCCTGTTCGAGCGGTACCCGGACGCGTTCGCCTACGCGAGCGCGGACCGCGTCGAATTGGAGGAGATGATCCGCCCGACCGGCTTCTACCGAAACAAGGCGAACTCGATCCAGGGTCTCGGACAGGCGCTCGTCGAACGGTTCGACGGCCGGGTCCCCGGCACGCTCAAGGAACTCGTCACTCTCCCCGGATTCGGACGCAAGACAGCGAATGTGGTGCTGGGCAACGCATTCGGCGTGCCCGGAATCACCGTCGACACACACTTCGGACGTCTCGTGCGGCGCTGGGACTGGACGCGGGAGACCGATCCGGTGAAAGTCGAGAAGGTCGTCGGCGAGTTGATTCCGCGCAAGGAGTGGACCGACCTGTCGCATCGGATCATCTTCCACGGACGTCGCGTCTGCCATGCCCGGACGCCCGCGTGCGGGATCTGCGTCCTCGCGAAGGACTGCCCGTCGTACGGCGAAGGTCCGACGGATCCCGGCAAGGCGGCGAGCCTGGTGAAGGGCCCGGAGACCGAGCACCTGCTGGCACTGGCGGGGATCGTCGGATGAGCGGGCTCGACACCGTCAAGAAGACGTTCGCGCTGCCCGGCATGCGCGCGATGATCGCGTTCGTGATCGTGACGATCGCGCTCGTCGTCGCGCTGTGGCCGCGCGGGTCCGACGATCCGGAGCCCGCGTCCGCGCCGACGGGGCCGACGTCCGGGGTCACCGATCAGACCGTCGCGCAGAGTGAGATCGACGCGGCTCGCCGCGACGCCGCGCTGACACCGTGCCCCACCCCCTCCGGTGCGCGGGCGACCGGTGTCCTCGCGGGAGTGACGGCGCCCTGCATGGCTGACGGGTCGACGATCGACGTCGGCGCGGCGACCGCGGGGAAACCACTGGTCATCAACATGTGGGCGGTGTGGTGCCTGCCGTGCAGGCGCGAGCTTCCACTGTTCGACAGACTGTCCACAGACTCCGGTGGCACGCTGAACGTTCTCGCCGTTCACGCGCGTGAGGGCGGCGACAAGCCGTACTTCGTGCTCAAGTTCCTCCAGGAGGTCGGAGTGCACATGCCGGTCGTCACCGATCCCCGCGGTTCCATCGCGGAAGCCGTCGGCGCGCCGCGCGTGTTCCCGTCGACGGTGTTCGTCCGCGCAGACGGGACCGTCGCCGCGGTCCTGCCGCGCGTGTTCGACACGTACGAGGACCTGACCGCAGCGGTCCGCGACAACCTGGGAGTGACCCTATGAGCCGCGAACTCGACTACTCGCCCGGCGCGCTCGTCGACCGCGCGCTGATCCCGGAGTGGATGCGTGCGGTGACCGACGACGTCGGCGTCGTCAACGAGAAGGTCCTCAATCGCGGCGGGGACCGGTCGAAGTGGGTGGGTGCGCTCCGCGGATCGCGCGCGGCGTCGGTGCTCGTGCTGTTCGGCGGGTCGTTCGACGCCGCCGCCGACCATCCGGGCGGGGTGCCCGCGGACGCCGACGTCCTCCTGACCGAGCGCGCGGCCACCCTGCGCACGCACAGCGGCCAGATCGCGTTCCCCGGCGGCAGCCGCGACCCGGGGGACCAGTTCCCCGTCGGCACCGCGATGCGCGAGGCCAACGAGGAGACCGGGCTGATCCCGCAGGGCGTGGACGTCCTCGCGGCACTGCCGACATTTCCCGTCCCGTCCGGTTTCCAGGTGACGCCGGTACTGGCGCACTGGTCGTCGCCTACGCCGGTCCGCGTGGTCGACGAGGGGGAGACGGCTCGCGTGACGCGCGTCAACCTGCGGGAACTCCTCAGCCCGGCGAACCGATTCCAGGTCAGCCGGTCGTTCATGGGCGGAAACGTGTACCGCGGTCCCGCGTTCATGTACGACGGCATGCTGATCTGGGGTTTCACCGGTGGACTGATCGCGGCCATCGCCGAAGCGGCGGGCTGGGAGGTCCCCTGGGACAAAGATGATGTGCGACCGCTGGAGAAGATGACCCACATCCCGGGCGGCCGCTTGTGAGCGGCTCGGTGTGGGTCGACCTGGCGATCCTGGCGATCGCCCTGCTCGCCGCGTTCAGCGGCTACCGGCAGGGCGCCGCGGCGTCGGCGTTGGCGTTCGCCGGCGTCCTCATCGGAGCGGTGGCCGGCGTGCTGCTCGCCCCTCTGGTGATCAAACAGTTCGACGATCCACGGCTGCGGCTCGTCGTCGGAGTCCTGCTGATCGTCGGGCTGATCGTCGTCGGCGAGGTGTCGGGCATGGTCCTGGGCCGCGCGGCCCGCAGCAGCATCCACTCGCCCGCGGTGCGTCGCGTCGACAGCGGCGTGGGATCGGTCTTGCAGGTACTGGCGGTCCTCGTGGCCGCGTGGCTGCTGTCGTTCCCGCTGCGCAGCGCCGATCAACCGCGGATCTCGCAAGCGGTCGACGACTCGGCGGTCGTCCAAGCCGTCGACGCGGTGGCCCCGCAGTGGATGCGGAACCTCCCGAACGAGCTCACCGAACTCATCGACTCGTCCGGCCTCAAGCAGGTCATCGGCCCGTTCGGCGCCACCCAGGTGTCGAACGTCGACGCCCCCGACTCCCAGCTGGCCGACTCGGCGATCGTCCACAAGGTGCGTCCGAGCGTCATCAAGATCACCGGCGTCTCCCACAGCTGCGGGCAGTCCCTTGAGGGCAGCGGGTTCGTAGTCGCCCAGAACCGGATCATGACCAACGCGCACGTCGTCGCGGGCACCGACGAGGTGAGCGTCGAGACGGCCCGCGGACGTCACCTCGACGCGACGGTCGTGTGGTTCAACTACCGCAACGACGTCGCGATCCTCGACGTCCCCGGCCTGCGGGCTCCGGTCCTCGATTTCGCGCCGGAGCAGGCGTCCACGTCCGACGACGCGATCGTCCTCGGCTTCCCGGAGAACGGCCCGTACACGGTCACCCCGGTCCGGATCCGCAATGTCGTGAACCTCAACGGTCCCGACATCTATCAGAGCGCCAAGCCGGTGGAACGCCAGGTGTACACGATGCGCGGCCTCATCCGTTCGGGGAACTCCGGCGGCCCGATGATCACCCCGGACGGCAAGGTGCTCGGAATGGTCTTCGGGGCCTCGCAGGATCCGGCCGACGACACCGGCTTCGCTCTCACCGCGGCACAGGTGCAGCAGGACCTCACCCAGTCGGAGAACCGCACGGCCGCGGTCAGCACGCAGTCGTGCGTCACGTCGAAGTAGGTCGGCCGACTCCGCTCAGGCCCGTGCGAGGTGCTCGACGATCGCGCTGTTCACCGTGTCGGGGTCCTCTTGGTGCAGGAAGTGGCCCGCACCGTTGACGGTGCGGTAGTCGAAGTTCCGCGACCATTCACCGCTGGCGGCCATGACGGAGTCGAGGATGTACTCGTCCTCGCGGCCGCGGAGGGCCAGGAACGGGTGATCGAGGCGCTTGTTCATCAGTTCCATGAACCGCCAGCCGTCGGGTCGGAACTGGGAGCGGAACGCCCACCGTCGGTACTCGAGGCTGCAGTGTGCGACGCCGGGGATCTGGATGGCGAGTCGGTTCCGTTCGACGGCTTCGACGAAATCGGCGGTCTCCCGCCACCTCCTGCCGGACCGCTGCGTGAAGTACTCGGCGACGAACGCGCCGTTCCCCCGGGTCAGGCGGCGCTCGCCGATGCGCGGCAGCTGATTGTGCAGGAACGGGGCGAGGAACGCGGAACGTTCCTCCGTGTTGAACAGGGCGCCCTGCCGCAGCGCGCGGGGGTGCGGCGACGACAGCACCACCACACGATCGACGGCCTTCGGGTGCAGGGTGGCCGTCGCCCAGCAGACGAGGCCGCCGTCGGCGTGACCGACGAGTGACGCCGTCGAGTGTCCGAGCGCGCGGATCAGCGCGTGCGTGTCGCCCGCGAGGGTCCAGCCGTCGTAGCCTCGTGGCGGCTTGTCGGAGTCGCCGTAGCCGCGCAGGTCGACGGCGACGGCGCGGTGACCCGCGGCGGTCAACGCGGGCAGTTGATGCCGCCACGTCCACCAGAACTCGCCGAATCCGTGCAGCAGGAGGACGAGTGGACGGTCAGCGATCGACGTCGCGCTCTCGACGGCGTGGAAGCGCAGGCCGCCGGCGCGGACGTCGAAATGCTGCCACGGGCCGTCGAAACGGACTTCGGTGGGATCGGGGGGCGTCACGCCGGATCGGTCAGCGGCTCATGGGGTCGCGCGCGGGCGGGATCTGCGGGTGCGCGACGCCGCCGCTCGCCGGACGGCCGGGGATCACCTCGGCGATCGTGTTGAGCGACTCGATCGTCTTCTCGGGCGCCTTCAGCTTCTTGAACAGCAGGTATCCGACGAAGATCGCGGCGATCGAGACGACCATCAGGATCAGGAAGACGATGCCGAAGGCCGCCCACGTCGGGAGCCACACGTCGAGCAGGAAACCGAGGAACACGAAGAAGAACAGGCTCGCGTACAGAAGCAGGACGGCCGCTCCGACGATCAGGCCGCTGCCGGCCCCGGCCTTCTTGGCCTCGGTGACGAGCTCGGACTTCGCGAGTGCGAGTTCGGCGCGGAACAGCGTCGACGCGCTGGCCGTCGCGTCCTTGACGAGATTGCCGATGGTCGGTTCGCCGTCAGGTCCGAGGTTGGCGTCGGACAGCGGAATCGACGGGACGCGCGGGGCGTCGGTCGGCTGCTGAGGCCAGGTGTCCTGATTGCCGCTCACGAATTCTCCCTTTGCTGGACGTTGATCGGACTTCATGTTGCCATGCCGCCCCGTCACGCGTGAGCGCCCCGCCCGACAGTCCGTCCGGCGAGGCGCTCACAGGTGGCGGGTCAGGCGCGCTTGGCCCGGATCGCTTCGAACACCGACGGGTCGACGAGGGTCGAGGTGTCGCCGAGTTCGCGTCCCTCGGCCACGTCCTTGAGGAGACGGCGCATGATCTTGCCCGACCGGGTCTTCGGCAGCTCGGGCACGATGTTGATCTCGCGAGGCTTGGCGATCGGCGAGATGTCGACCGCGACCTGCTGCCGCATCTCGGCGATCAGCGCGTCGCCGGTGTTCTCGATGCCGCCCATCAGGATGACGAACGCGACGATGCCCTGGCCGGTGGTCTCGTCCGCGGCGCCGATCACGGCGGCCTCGGCGACGGCGGGATGCGCGACCAGCGCCGACTCCACTTCCGACGTCGAGATGCGGTGGCCCGACACGTTCATCACGTCGTCGACGCGGCCCAGCACCCAGAGCGCCCCGTCCTCGTCGTACCGCGCGCCGTCGCCCGCGAAGTACCAGCCCTGGTCTTCGAAACGCGACCAGTACGTCTCCTTGAAACGCTCGGGGTCGCCCCAGATGCCGCGCAGCATGCCGGGCCACGGGCGGTCGAGCACGAGGTAGCCCTGCTCGCCGTCGCCGACCGGGTTGGCGTTGTCGTCGACGATGGTCGCGCTGATGCCGGGCAGCGGCCGCATCGCCGAACCCGGCTTGGTTGCGGTGACGCCGGGCAGCGGCGAGATCATGATGCCGCCGGTCTCGGTCTGCCACCAGGTGTCGACGATGGGGCAGCGGCCGCCGCCGATGACGTCGTTGTACCAGCGCCAGGCCTCCGGGTTGATCGGCTCGCCGACGCTGCCGAGCAGGCGGAGCGACGACAGGTCGTGTGCGTCGGGGATCTCGCGGCCCCACTTCATGAACGTGCGGATCAGGGTCGGCGCGATGTAGTAGGTGGTCACGCCGTACTTCTCGATGATCTGGAAGTGACGGTGCTCGTTCGGCGAATTCGGGGTGCCCTCGTAGATCACCTCGGTGGCGCCGTTGGAGAGCGGGCCGTAGACGAGGTAGCTGTGGCCGGTCACCCAGCCGATGTCGGCGCCGCACCAGAAGACGTCCCGGCCCTCCTTGTGGTCGAACACGTTGTGGAAGGTGTACGACGCCTGCGTCAGGTAGCCGCCCGAGGAGTGGACGATGCCCTTCGGCTTGCCGGTGGTGCCCGACGTGTACAGCAGGAACAGCGGATGCTCGGCGTCGAAGGCCTCCGCTTCGTGGACCGGCGACTGCTCGTCGACGGTGTCCTCCCACCACACGTCGCGACCCTCCACCCAGTTCAGGTCGGGATCGTGGTTGGTGCGGCGGACGACGATGACCTTCTCGATCGACGGCGCGGCGTCGTCGCCGGTGCCGAGGGCCTCGTCGACGGCGGCCTTCAACGGTGCGGGCTCACCGCGGCGGAACTGGCCGTCCGTGGTGATGACGACCTTCGCCTCGGCGTCGTCGACGCGCGACCGCAGGGCGGCGGCGGAGAAGCCCGCGAACACCACGGAGTGGGTGAGGCCCAAGCGGGCGCAGGCGAGCATCGAGATGATCGCCTCGGGGACCATCGGCATGTAGATGGCGACGCGGTCGCCCGCCTGGAGGCCGATCGAGCTGAGGTAGTTCGCGGCGCGCGAGACCTCGTCCTTGAGCTGGCTGTAGGTGATGTCGCGCGTGTCGTCGATCGGTTCGCCGACCCAGTGGATCGCCACCCGGTCGCCCTTGCCCGCGGCGACGTGGCGGTCGACGCAGTTCACCGACACGTTCAGCTCACCGCCGACGAACCACTTCGCGAACGGTGCGCCCGACCAGTCGAGGGTCTGGGTGAACGGGGTCGCCCAGTCGAGACGACGAGCCTGCTCGGCCCAGAACTCGTCCGGGTTCGCGTCGGCGCGGGCGTACATCTCCGCGGTCGCGTTGGCGCCTGCGACGAACTCGTCGGAGGGCGGGTACACCTTGCTGGCTTCGGTCATCGTCGTGCTGCCTTTCGTTCGCGACTGTCGGCGCTCCGGGCGCCGGATCAAGCGGAAGCACCGGGTGTCGTGGGGCCCCGGATGCGGCTCATCTGTGAGCGTAGTCACCGGACGTTGCACGCGCGTTGTGGATCGACTCACAGCCCGGTCCCCGCGACGAACGGTCGATGAGATGCGACGGGCGGACGCGCGACTATCGTTGCCGGGGTGAGTGCTGACCCGCTGGCCCCGTTGCTCGAGTTGCCCGACGTCCGCGACGCCGCGGAGTCGGCGCGCGACGCGTTGAGCGCCGTTCACCGTCATCGATACAACCTCCGCGGCTGGGACAAGACGTCGCGTGAGGCGTCGTGGCGGGCCGGCCGGTCGTCCGCGGCCATCGAGGGCGGCAGCGTCGAGCTGCAGCGTGACGCCCAGTTCGACGACCCGATCACCGACGGAGCGATCCGGGTGGCGCAGGCGTTGGACGCCGACGGCATCGACCAGTTGGGCGCGGTGTTCCGCCGGGCTCCCGCACAGGCGTTGGCCCGGCTGCACACGCTGGCGGCGGCTGGTCTCGTCGACGACCCCGAGGTGTTGGGTCGTCCCCGCAGCGAACCGCACATCGCGCAGCGCCTCGACCTGCTCGGACAGCTGATCACCGGCGGGTCGACGGTTCCCGCGCCCGTCCTGGCGGCCGTCGTCCACGGCGAGCTGCTGTCGTTGGCGCCCTTCACCGAGGGCAACGGCGTGGTCGCCCGCGGTGCGTCGCGTCTGGTGTCGGCGGCGACGGGCCTCGACCCGCATCTGCTCGGGGTGCCAGAGGTGACGTGGTTGCGCCGCATCGGCGACTATCGCGAACTCGCCGCCCTGTTCGGCACGGGTGACGCCGGTGCGATCGGCGCCTGGATCGTCTTGTGCTGCGAAGCGATGGAGGCGGGTGCGGCCGAGGCGAAGTCGATCGCCGACGCCGCCGCGGGCTGAGGCCTTGCGAGAGCGAGTGCCCTTCCCGCTCCTTGAGTGAGCCTGCGAGTCGAAAGGTCCGCACACAAATGCGGGCGACATCCCTACCGGTCGAGATCCGGATGTAGGGGTGTCGCCCGCAAGCACGGACGCGAGTTACCAAGCGTGCTGGGTGGGTTGTGGGATCGCCTCGGCGGTTGACCGCGGCATCTCGACGTGTTTCCCATGCTGAGTACTTCTCGGCGGGGAGGTCCACGAATGATGCGACGGTGTCGCAGGCGCACAACGCTTGTGCCAATGCGGCGCGCTCCGCGTGGGTGCTTGCCGTCCGTGCTGGGAGCCGCTTCCGGGGGATCAGGTCTTCTCTGCCGACCTGAGCTTTGCCGTCTGCGATTCCGTAACCCATTTCTACGCTGTGACCTCGATCACTGCAAGCGTTTGGCGAAAATTTCTCAGGCCGCTCGTTCGGGTGACTGACGGGCGTGATGCCGCTGGTAGAGGACGGCGGCGGCGATCGCTCCGATCCCGGTGGCGCACAGTGCCGTTCCGATCCCGACGGTCGTCGGGCTCGGGCGATGCGCGGCGGTCGTGGGGATGTCGAAGTCGAGGATCTCCCACAGATTCGCCTCGGCGTGGTGACGCAGGGGCTTGTCGGGGTTGACGACGGCCGGGTGTCCGACTGCCTCGAGCATCGGCAGGTCGGTGATCGAGTCCGAGTACGCGTACGACCGGGACAGGTCGTATCCGTACTCGTCCGCCAGCTCGTGGACGACGGTTGCCTTCTCGTCGCCGTAGCAGTAGAAGTCCAGGTCGCCGGAGTAGCGGCCGTCGACGATCCGCATCCGACTGGCGCGGACGATGTCGACGCCGAGGAGGTCGCCGATCGGCTCGACCATCTC
This sequence comes from Gordonia spumicola, assembly GCF_009932475.1. GTDB lineage: Bacteria > Actinomycetota > Actinomycetes > Mycobacteriales > Mycobacteriaceae > Gordonia > Gordonia spumicola. Next base: position 737,443 of record NZ_BJOV01000003.1, on the reverse strand, counting down.
GATGCCGGACGCGGACACGAGGACCACGTCGTGGCCCGCGTCCTTGTGTTGGCGAATCAGTTCGAGGGCCTCGGGGAAGACGACGGGACGGACCACCTCGTCGAGGGTCTCGGAGACGATCGACTTGACGAGGTCCGCGTCCCAGCCCGTGCACATGTCGGTGACGTGCTTGCGGAGCTTGTCGACGTGGTCCTCGTCCGCGTTCGCGAGCAGGAACTGGAGCTGTGCGACCGCCGAGCGGAGCATCGCTCGCCGGGTGAGGAGGCCTCCGTCGTAGAACGGCCTGGTGAAGGCGAGCGCGCTCGATCGCGCGATCACCGTCTTGTCGAGGTCGAAGAAGGCGGCTATCCGGGTCGGCTGTGCCGTGATCACGGTCGAATCGTACGTCATGTGAACGATCGAGTGTGACGTAGGAAACACGAATCGGGAGATAGTTGGAGTTGCAATCTTCGCGCGGGCGCGTGTAAATTCTTGAGTGTCCGGCACTGCCGGTAGCTTTCAGCCCGACCCCCCGGGGCTGAAACGCTGATGACCCCGACCTCCTCCCCCCTGGTCGGGGTCGTCGTCTTTCTCCGGCCGGTCACCTGCCGCCTCCCTCTTCCGTTCCTCCCCGTCGGGCGTGTATTTTCGCTCTAACCAAGCAAACGCTAGGTCGCCGTGGCGGCCGGGGGAGAGGTCGTCACCATGAAGTCCATCGGACGTCTTGCGGTCGCAGTGTGCGCCGCGCTGCTCTGCGTCACGGCAGTGGTCGCACCCGGTTCGGCACGGGCGGAGAAGCTGCCGGAGAACTTCAACTTCTTCGGCGGCATCCCGCACGAACTGCAGCATCCCGGTTCGTCACTGCCCGGCTCCAACGACTTCTCCTGCAAGCCGACGGCCGAGCATCCGCGGCCGGTGGTCCTCGTCCACGGCACGGGCGGCGCCAAGACCACCAACTGGGGCGCGTACGTGCCGCTCCTCAAGAATCGCGGCTACTGCGTCTTCGCGCTCACCTACGGCGCGCTCAAGGGCTGGCCGTGGCCGTTCACCGCGGTCGGCGGCATGGACTACCAGCAGGTCAGCGCCGCGCAGCTCGCGAAGTTCGTCAACCGGGTCCTCGCGGCGACCGGCGCGAAGACCGTCGACCTCATCGGCCATTCGCAGGGCACCTACATGCCCACGTACTACCTGAAGTACTACGGCGGCGCGTCGAAGGTCACCAAGTACATCTCGCTCGCCCCGCTGTGGCGTGGCACCGGCTCGCTGAACCCGGTGATGAACCAGCTCGGCGAGGCGATCGGGGCCACACCGATGCCCATGTGCATCGGCTGCGGTGCGATGCTGCCCGGATCGCCGTTCAACAAGAAGATCTGGAAGGGCGGCAGCCCGTACGTCAAGGGGATCGACTACACGAACATCATGACCAGGTACGACGAGCTCGTCGTTCCGTACACCGCAGGCTATGTGAAGCCGCGGCCGGGCGAAAGCGTGAAGAACATCGTCGTCCAGGACACCTGCGCCAAGGACTACAGCGATCACCTCGCCATCGCCGGTTCCCGCCGGGCCGCGTACTTCGCGCTCAACGCCCTCGATCCGGAGCATCCGGTGAAGGTCCCGTGCGAGGTGGTCCCGCCCTTCACCGGGCAGTCCTGACATGGTCGGCATGCGGCCGGATCTGTCCGGCGTCGACGACCTCACCGTCAACCTGACGCACCGCGTGTGCATCGGCGACCTGCCGACTCGTGCCGCGCGGCAGTTCGGCGACCGTCCCGCGATCGTCGACGGCGACGTGACCGTCACGTTCCGTGAACTCGAACGCCGCGCGAACGCACTCGCACGTGGACTCCTGGAACGGGGTCTCACACGAGGAGACGCCGTCGCCCTGCAACTGCAGAACCGCTGGCAGTTCCCGGTGGCGCTGTTCGCGCTCGCCAAGATCGGCGTCACCGCGATGCCGCTCAACCTGGCGATCTCGTCGTCCGACGTCGCCTACCAGCTCGCCGACAGCGGCGTCCGCGCGATCATCAGCGAGTCGGCGTTCACGCCGGTGCTGGCCGGTGCATTCGCCGACGGGTCCGCTGCGGTGACCGAGGTGATCATGCTCGGCGACGCGCCGACCGACATCGCCGGCGTCCCGACCATCGCCTGGGACGATGCGTCCTCCGGCGACGACTCTCCGGTCGAGACGATCGTCGACGACCGCGACATCGTGCACTGCCTGTACACCTCGGGCACCACCTCGCGGCCCAAGGGCGTGCTGACCAGCCACGTCGCCGTGCACATCAGCGCATTGTCGTCGGCACTCGGCCTCGGATTGCGACCCGACGTCGTCCATCCGGTCCAGCCGATCGTGCTGCCGCTGTTCCACGTCACCGCGCTCGACGCGTTGATGCTGCCGACGCTGCTCGTCGGCGGCACCGCGGTCCTGCTCCGCGGATTCGACCCTGCCGCGCTGGCCCAGACGTTCGTCGATCACCGCGTCACGCATGTGACGCTGCTGCCGATGATGTGGGCGGCACTCGTGGCACAGCCGGCGTTGACCGCCGAGAACACGTCGTCGTTGATCACCGGGCTGTACGCGATGGCGCCGATGGCGAGGGAGGTGTTGGCCGGGGTGCGTGCCCGGTTCCCCGGCGCGGCGATCATCCTGGGGTCCGGGCAGACGGAGACGACGCCCGCGTCGGAGCTGCAGTGGAACGGTCACCAGGGCGTCAAGGACGAGTCGTGGGGTCCGGCGACAGTGTAGACCGACATCGCGATCATGGACGGCGACGGCGCGCTGCTCCCGGCCGACGAGACCGGTGAGATCGTCTACCGCAGCCCCCAGCTGATGGAGGGCTACTGGAACAACGCGTCCGCCAACACGGAGGCTTTCGCGCACGGCTGGTTCCACGGCGGCGACATCGGGCACCTCGACGACGAGGCCGTCGTCTGGTTCACCGACCGCTCGAAGGACATCATCAAGTCCGGCGGCGAGAACGTCAGCTCCGTCGAGGTGGAGCGGGTGTTGCTCGGGCATCCCGCGGTGGCGGAGGCGGCCGTCGTCGGACGTCCGCACGAACACTGGGGCGAGGCGGTGACCGCCGTCGTCGTCGCAGCTCCCGGTGCGTCCCTCGATGCGGACGAGCTCGGTGAGTGGGCGCGCGAACGACTCGCCGGATTCAAGGCGCCGAAGGCGATCGACGTGGTCGAGGCGTTGCCGAAGACCGCGACCGGGAAGATTCAGAAGCACCTCGTGCGCAAGGGCTGATAGTCCACAGGCCCTGTGGACAACGCGCTTTCCCTTTCGGTGAATCGGGTCCACTATGTCGGTCATGGGGGATGTGTTGCTGGTTCTGACCGATTCCGATCTGCACGCCGATCTCGCGCGGTGCGCGGCGGCGACGGGCTACACGCTCGTCGTGGGCGATCCGTCGTCGTGCCGTCACGACTGGCTGCGGGCGACCGCGGTGGCCGTCGACGGACCCGCCCTGGAACTGCTCGCCGGGGTGCGACCGCCCCGGCGCCCGGGACTGGTCGTCGTCGGTGCGGGCGACGACCGACGCGGCTGGCAGGCGGGTATGAGCCTCGGGGCGCAGGGCGGCTTCATCCTGCCCGCGGAGGAGTCTGCTCTCGTCGGGGCGCTGTCCGAGTTCCGGCGACCCGCTCGACGACCGGCCGGTGCGGTGGCGATCGTCGGCGGACACGGAGGCGCGGGCGCGTCCACCCTGGCCGCGGCGGTCGCGCTGACCGCGTCGGCGTCCGACGACGTGCTGCTCATCGACGCCGATCAGTCCGGTTCGGGAGTCGACCTGTTGCTCGGGGTCGAGGACGAGGCGGGCCTGCGGTGGCCGGAGGTGACCGGCGAGACCGGAGTGATCAGCGGTCCGGCACTGCGGGCCGCGCTGCCGCGGACGGGTCGAGTGAGCATCATCGGCCCGGCGCGCGACGACGTGACGCCGCTGCGACCCGACACCGTGCTGGCCGTCGTCGACGCCGGACGCACATCGGGCGACGTCGTCGTCGCAGACGTGGGACGCGAACCGGGGCCGTCGGCGTCGGGTCTCATCGACACCGCTGACTTCGTCGTCCTGGTGACGACGGCGTCGGTCCACGCGGTGGCGTCGGCCAGGCGGACCGCGGCGAGGATGATCGGTGACCGCGACTCGGTCCTGGTGGTGCGCGGCCCGTCGCCGGGAGGGCTGCGGGCCCGTGACGTCGCCGACGCCGTCGGCGTGCCGCTGCTCGGCGGATACCGGCCGGAGCGGGCGCTGGCGAAACGATGCGAGGCGTCCGGTCTGCGGCTTCGTCGACGTGGCCCGTTGACGTCCGCCGCGCGAGACGTGTGCTCCAGGCTGCGCGGCGGTGCGAGGTGACGGGTGTCGGCGCGGACCTGCTGGAGCGGGTCCGCGAGCGGCTCGCCGCCCAGACCGCCGATCCCGATCCGGCGGTGATCGCCGACGCGATCCGGGCGGAGTCGGGCGGACTGCTCGGTGACACCGACCTGCTCGACGCGCTGCGATACCTGCAGACCGAGATGGTCGGAGCGGGACGGCTGGAAGGGCTCCTCGCCGAGCCCGAGATCACGGATGTGCTGGTGGTGGGGTCGTCGCAGGTGTGGGCCGACCGAGGCGACGGCCTGGTCTTGACGGACGTGTCGTTCGACGACGAGGCCTCGGTCCGTCGTCTCGCGGGCCGTCTGGCGCTCGGCGCGGGTCGTCGGCTCGACGACGCGCAGCCGTGGGTGGACGGGCAGCTGTCCGGGGTCGGTCGGCGCGGCGTCCAGGTGAGGCTGCACGCGGTGATCCCGCCCCTCGCGGTCGACGGGACGTGCATCTCCCTGCGTGTGCTTCGGAGCGCGACGCAGACGTTCGACGCGCTGGTCGCCGCCGACGCGATCCCCGTCGGAGTCGCCGGGGTGCTGCGGGCGGTCGTCGCCTCGAGGCTCGCGTTTGTCATCGTCGGAGGCACCGGAACGGGTAAGACGACGCTGCTCAACGCGCTGCTCGGCGAATGCGGGCCCCGTGAGCGGATCGTCACGGTCGAGGACGCGTCGGAGCTCGCACCGCGGCATCCGCACGTGGTGCGACTCGTCGCGCGGACCGCGAATGTCGAAGGAGTCGGCGAGGTCCCGGTGCGGACTCTGGTCCGTCAAGCGTTGCGGATGCGGCCCGACAGGATCGTCGTCGGCGAGGTCCGCGGCGCCGAGGTGATCGACCTTCTCGTCGCGCTGAACACCGGCCACGACGGCTGCGCCGGGACGCTGCACGCCAATTCGACGTCGGAGGTGCCCGCGCGCATGGAAGCCCTCGCCGCGCTCGGCGGCATGGACCGCGCGGCCCTGCACTCGCAGTTGTCCGCGGCGGTGCAGCTGGTCCTCGGCCTCGGACGGGACCCGACCGGTCGGCGTGGGCTCGCCGAGATCGGCGTCCTCGATCGTGGCGGGAACGGCCTCGTGGAGGTGGTGACCGTGTGGTCGCGTCGGGCCGGTTTCACATCGGCGCGTGCCCGACTCGACGCGATGCTCGCGGAGCGGGGTGCGTCGTGAGCGTCGCGCCGCTGCTGGCGGCGGTCGGAGCCGCGGTGCTGCTGTGGCCGAGGCCCGCGGTGTTCCGGCGGCTGCCCGCGACCGTCCGGAGACCCTACGATGTGGATCCGGCGTGGATGATCGCGGCAGTGCCCGTCGTCGCCCTGTCGGTGGCCGGTCCGGCGCCCGCGCTCGCCGCGGGGCTGGTGGCGGCCACGGTGATCGGCGTGCGACGCCGGGCCGCCAGACGATCGGCGGCCGACCGCCGCGACGCGCTGGTGCGTCGGGCGCTGTCGGTGATGATCGCCGAGATGTCGGTCGGCGCACCGATCGTCCACGCCTGTCGGAGCGCGGCGGACGAACTCGCGCGCGACGGGCCGTCGGCCGTCGCGGACGAACTCGCACGGATGGCCGCTCGGGCCGAGCTGGGAGGCGATCCGGTGGACGGGGCCGCGGGGCTCGACCGGTTGGCGTCGGCGTGGGCGGCGTCGTCCGGGCGGGGGTTGCCGATGATCGACCTGATGCAGTCGCTGCGGGCCGACCTGACCGCTCGTGCCGAACATCGCTCCCGCACCACGGCCGGACTGGCCGGACCGCGCGCCACGGCGACCGTCCTGGCGCTGCTCCCGGTGCTGGGGATCGGCCTGGGGCAGGCGATGGGGGCGCGACCGCTCGCGGTCCTGGTCGGGCCGGGTGTCGGAGGGATCCTGCTCGTCGTCGGCACCGGGCTGGCCGTCGCGGGCGTGTGGTGGACGATCGCGATCACCGACAAGGTACTGCGATGATCCTGCTCATCGGGCTGTGCACGGCGGTCGCCCTGTGGATCTGGCCCGGCGCCGACTGGACGTTGGCGCGGGTCGTCGAACGTCCTCGATCCGTGCGCGAAGCGCGGTGGCTCGGCGTCGCACGGTCGGCGCCCGATCCGTTCGACGTCGCCTCGGCGTACGACGTGTTCGCAGTCTGTCTGCGCAGTGGACTGCCGGTGTCGTCCGCGGCCGATGTCGCCGCGGAGAACGCCCCCTCCACGGTGGCCGTTCCACTGCGCCGCGCGGCGGAACTCCTCGCCTTGGGGGCCGATCCGGACACCGCGTGGACGTTCGAGACAGGCGACGCGTCGTCGTTCGCCGACCTCGCGTCACTCGCGCGTCGTGCGTCGCGGGCGGGAGCCTCATTGGCCGACGGCGTGGCCGAACTCGCGTGTGACGTCCGCCGACTCGAAGCCGATCGGGCGCTCGCCGCGGCCGAGAAGGCCGGCGTGAGAGTCAGCGGACCACTCGGTCTGTGCTTCCTGCCGGCCTTCGTCTGCCTCGGCATCGTCCCAGTCGTCATCGGACTCGCCTCGGGCATGCTCGGGTCGGTGTGAGCCTGTGGAATTCCGACGGAACCGGACACGGGTTCCGTGCGTCTTCACTTACGAGGGGCTCGATCGGCGGGCCCGGCATCTCGAGGGGGAGACATGGGCAAGCATCGGTGGACGTCGGAGGTCAGAAGCCTCGCGGGACGGTTGATCGCCGACGAGGAGGGGATGTCGACGGCCGAATATTCAGCTGGATACTTTTACATCCATTGCCTAACGTCGATGGTATGACGGAGACGCTCTACTGCCCCAAGTGCCACGCGCGGGTCGAGGCCGACGACGACCGCCGGCTCGTTCGCCACTATCACCGGATCGCCAGCGGTGCGATGCGGAAGTGCCCAGGCAAAATCGGTTCGCCGGACCGGCCGGACGTGATCCGCGTTGTCGGCGGAGGGCTCCCCGGCCAGAAGCGTCGCCGATGAGCACGCCGGCACCCAAGCGCGCCCTGATCGTCATCCGTCTATCCCGTGTCACCGAGGCGACGACGTCGCCGGAGCGACAGCTGGAGAAGTGTAGGGAGCTGTGCGAGAAGCGCGGCTACGAGGTCGTCGGGGTGGCCGACGACCCCGGCGTCAGCGCTGCGGTGCCGCCGTTCGATCGGCCCGAACTCGGACCTTGGTTGAAGACCCCGCAGCGCTACGACATCGTGGTGTTCTACCGGATGGACCGCCTGGTGCGCCGGCTCGCTGACCTCGCCGATCTGATCTCGTGGGGGCAGGAACACCACATCAAACTGGTGTCGGCGACAGAGGCGTTCTTGGACCTCGACGCGCCGTTCGGCGACATCATCGCGCTCCTGGTGGCGAAAGTGGCCGAGATGGAGCTGGAGGCGATCCGCGCTCGGACGGGATCAGCGTCGAAGCACACCATCACCGCAGGCCGATGGCGCGGCGGCGTTCCGCCGTGGGGGTACACCCCGGAGAAGGACGGCGCGCACCACAAGCTCGTCCAGGATGCAGAGCAGGTCGAAGTAGTTCGTGAAGTGGTGGACCGCGTGCTCGCGCACGAGAGTCTCCGGAGCATCGCTCACGATCTGACGACACGGAAGGTCCTGACTCCGCGGGATCGCTTCGCGCAGCTCAGAAAACGCAAAGTCCATGGGTACCAGTGGCACAGCGCTCCGCTGAAGCGCGCGCTGACCTCGTCGGCCATGCTGGGCCGTGTTGTCACCAGGGACGCGGTGCTCGGCGCGGACGGTCAGCCGCTGCGAGATGCCAAAGGCAATCGCGTCCTCGGCCCGGAGACCGTCGTCGTGGACGAGACAGGAGCGCCGATCGTGCGGGCGGCCCCGATTCTGACGAAGGCCGTGTTCGACCGGGTGGGGAAGGAACTCGCCGGCCGAGAGAACCGCAAGGAGCCGACGAAGCGGAGTGCCGCCCTGCTCACCCAGGTGTTGTTCTGCGGAGTGTGCGGTCGGCCGGGCTACAGGCTCAAGGGCGGCAAAGGGAGACAGCCCAGGTACCGTTGCGCCAGCGCCCAGTACAAGGACTCGTGCGGCAACCGAACCGTGTCGTTGGAGTGGGCCGACAAGAAGGTCGAGGAGAAGGTGCTCGGCGTGTTGGGGCCGATGGAGCGTCGTCGGCGCGTGTGGTTCACCGGCAACGCGGTGACCGGCGAACTGCAGGAAGTCCGGGAGATGCTGGCCGACGTCGTTGACCTTGTCGGCACTCCAGCCTACCGCCGGGGGACCCCGCAGCGGGACAGGCTCGACGAGCGCATCGCGGCGTTGACCGCACGCCAGGAAGAATTGGAGGCGACACCGGTGGAAGAGAGCGGCTGGCGCTACGAGGGGACCGGCCTAACCGTGGCGGAGTGGTGGGCCCAGGTCGATCAGGCGGAGCGAACGCTGTGGCTGCGGCAGAGCGGCATTCGTGCGACGTGGACGAGCGAGACGTCATCGGAGAACGGGAGGACCACGGTGACGTCGTTCGAAATCGACATGGGCTCACCGGATCTCGATTCCGAGACTCTTCCCGGCCCAGTCGCCGCGATGGCCGAAGTGCGCGCGGCCGGCGGATGGGACGGCGATGGGTGGGGCTCCATTTCCGAAGCGTTGGCAGGCCGGATTTGGCGTGATGGAGAGGAACCGACGGAAGTCGAGTAGTGCTGCGACGGATCGCCTCGCGGACGGTGCAGGAACGGACGGGTACGCGCATTCGCTCCGCGACGGTGTCGCGCAGGCTGCCGTCCGGCTCCCGCGCCGCCGGGCCTGGCGGCCCTTCGGCGGGTCGCCAGGCACAGGCGGCGACGACACGCGCAACCCCTCATGTTAAGGATATTCATAAGTGCCGTTCGAGTATCTTCGAACATCGCGCAAACCGCGCCCCGCATTGTCGGATGCAGCGCACTGACCAGCATAAACAGGTGATTCTTCGATGGTTCTCTCAGGAGAATTATAAGTGCCGTTCGGACGATCGAACGAAGACTTAACGGCGCTTAAGTAAACCGCTTCCGACCTGGGCAAATGACTAGGCCCCGAAGGCATAGCGCCATAGCGCGGGGGTGTACGAAGTACCCCCGCGCTATGGCGCTACTGCTGGAGGGCCGTCGTGCCGCGCCTCGGAAGGAAATTTCATACGGGAAACCGGGTGTGGAAGTCGGGGTGGCGGTGCTCCTCATCGACGGGGCCCTGCGGGACCCGTCGGTGAGTCGCAGCGCCTGGATCTCGGGCACGAACAGCGGGTGCCGAGTATCCGGCTGTCGACGCCGGAAAGGAGGGGTGCTGGAGGATCGTCGGGCAGGGCCGCCATTTCTGGGCGTCGACAGCATCTGGGTGGAGTCCGCGGATCGTGACCGTGGGAACCAGTGCCCGGCTGTCGACGCGGTGGAGAAGGGGCACGGGTTGCAATTGATCAGAACGACCGTGGGCACCATCGCCTCATCTCAAGGCGTCGACAGCCGGGTACTGGTTCCCGTGGGGCGAAGGACGCCGCTGTCAGATGCGCCCCGGGGTCGACCCCGTTGACGGCCAGCGGCCTCCCCCGGCTTCGACCCCCGAACGCGAGGCGGGTCGCGACCCGCCGAAGGGCCGCCAGGCGCGGCGGCGCGGGAGCGCACCGCCGCGTTCCCCCTCCTCCCTCGTCTCCATCCAGACGCGAAGGCTCGGGCGACCGCCGACGGGGCCCGTAGGGCCCGGCGGCGCGAGAGCCCGATCTGGGCACCCGGCACGCACCGAAGCGGCCCTCTCGTCAGCTCACCGCGGCCGCGCCCAGGGCGGCGTGGTCGTCGCCGTCCAGACGGCCCGCGTCCGCTCAGCCTCGTCAGGGTCGTCGGGGACCTCCAGCGGAGCCTGGGCGGTGAGCCAGGCCCACACCACGTGTGCAGGCATCCGTGCGCCGGTCAGCGCCACGACGTCCTCGGCGTGATCCGCCCGAGGCATGAGCAGCGCCGCCGGCGAGGTCCCCAACGCCAGCGCGAGAGCGGCCAGATCGTCGGCATCCACACGCCGCCGTCCGGCCTCGATCTCGCTGAGCGCCTGCCGAGTGAGGTGACGGCCCGCGGCCGTCACCTTCTCAGCGAGCTCGGCGACCGCGAGCCCCGCCGTCGCCCGCCGAATGGTGACGTTGAGTGCCACCGACCGTCCACTTTCGCCGATCTCGATCTTCTTAGCCGCCATTTCCGCATTCTAGCCGTTGGTAATCGGACAGCTGCGATGTCGGTCGTCACCTGTCGCCTTAATCCGTGCTACTTTCGATGAGTAAGGGATATCCTGTCCGATCATCGGACATTCGAGAGACGAGAGGTTCGCACATGATTCCCGACGGACTGGTGAAGAGCGAAGAGGCACGGACTGCGGCCGGCTACGGCAAGGACCGGTGGCGGTCCTTCCTGGCGACGGGGCAACTGCCGAGCGCCCGCATCGGGCGATCGCTGTACGTGCGCGCCGACGATGTGTGCGCCCTCATCGAAGCGCAGTTCACTGCGGCCTGAAACAAAGGAACCCCGGGTCCGGTGGGCGGTCCGAGGGTTCATTAGTCGCTGGGAGGCGAGACGATGACAATTGCCATCACCAATGATTCTACTACCACCGAGGTCGCTCAGCGTCTCTTCGGCGCCCTGCACGCGAACGGGGAGATCGACGAGAACGGGGCGTCTCGCGAGGTCTCCGAACTGGCGCGTTTCGTGCCACGGTTGCTGGCCCTGGGCCCGGACAAGCTCGTCGCCCTCGCAGAGGAGGCGGAGCAGGGCCTGCTGAGCTGGCCGGAACTGATGACGCTGGTCAGTGCCCAGACGGGCGTGCGGCAGTCGGCTGTGCTGGCCGCCGCGACGACGACCGAACCGCTGAGCATCGGCCTGGACGCCCTCGGCGAGGTCGATGTGGACATGCTGGACGCCGACCAGGAGCCCGCCCGCTGCCCGTACCTGGGCGGACTGATCGCCGAGCGGGGGCTGACGACGCTCTCCGGGCCCGGTGGATCGGCCAAGACCTGGGCGATCCAGTCCGCGTGCCTGGACGCCGCCGAAGCCGCCGACTGGGAATCCTCCAGCGCGGTGTACCTGGATCTGGACGGCAACGGCGTGACGAACCTTTACTCGCGGCTGATGCTGCTCGGGGCGCCCGCCGAGGCGATTCGCCGGCGGGCTGTCAACGTCGTCGATCCGGCCCAGCTGGCCGCCTCGGAGCAGATCAGCACCGCCGACGCACTCTCGCGAGTGCTTCGGGGCCTCGAACAGCATCCGCCGAAGCTGGTAGCGATCGACTCCATGTCCAAGGGCCTGTCGGCGATGGGCGGCGAGGAGAACTCCGCCGCCGACTGCAACAAGCTGTTTGCTCTGGTCGAAGTGCTGCGCACGCTGACGAGCGTGGTCATCATCGACCACGTCGGGCACGAGACCGCAGACCGCCCTCGGGGAGCCTCCGCCAAGATCGACACCCCCGACAACGTGATCATGCTGATTCCGGCGCGCAAGTCGAAGGCGGGTGAAGGCGAGTCGGCGACCCCTCCGTCGCTGCCCGAGGACGTCGTCGCAGTCGGTCGTCTCAGAGCGGTCAAGGACCGGCATGGCTCCCTCATCGGCCACCTGGGCAGTCACGGGGACGACAGCCTGGGCACCCTGACCGTGCGGCGGGGAGAGCCCTGGACAGTCGAAGTGGTCTCCGCTGGATCGATCGTCAAGGAGGCCGCCGCCGCAAAGGCGGCCGAGCGCACCGCCGGCACCGACTCCGAGACGCTCCGCCGGGCCGAGATCGCCAGACTGATCGACGAGTCGGATCCCGACGGCATCGCTCCGACCGAGTTGATCGAGGCTCTGGCCTCTCACGCCGACGCCGCGATCCAGATGTCTCGGACCCGAGCGCGCGCGTGGGTCGAGGAGGTCCTGGACGAGTGGACGGGCGCCGGGCGCGTGCGGTCGCAGCCGTTCCGCCGGGGAACGCGGGTGATCGGCGTGGACGGCGCACCTGGAGCCGCCCCGGAGGGCTTCGCGACTGTCGCCGAGCGGGCGCTGGTCGGCTTCGGGCCCGTCGCTGTCGCGCCCGCTCCGGCGGTCGAACAGTCGACTACCCCGCGCTGGCCCGAGCCCGCCGAGGTCGGTGCCGCGGTCCAGGAGGCGTGCTGATGCGGCCCGACGCGCACAGGCGCGGCTACTACGCGGGCGTCCTGATAGTCGGCGTCGCACTGTCGGTGGTCGGCAACGGGCTCCACGCGTGGAGCCTGTGGCACGCCGAGCACCCCGACGGGGCGAGTCCGTCCGGCCTCGGCCCGGGCTGGTCGGTCGCGGGCGTGACGATCTTCCCAGTCCTGCTGCTGATGATGACCGAGTTGCTGATGCTGGTGGTGAAGCGGTTCGACGGTGCCATCGGCCGAGTGCTGATCGTCATCGCCGCGGTGGTGGCGGCCATCTCGTTCGCCATCAGCTATGAGTCGCTGGCGTACACCGCTCGCGTGGTCCTGGGCGTCAGCCCGGTGCTGGCGTGGGCCGCGCCCCTGGCGGTCGATCTGCCGATCATCGGCGCGACGATCGCGCTGTGGGCGGCGTCGGACCGCATTCGCCGGGACACGGCTGCGTCCGACGAAGGCCATTCGCCGTACGCCGCAGAGACGTTCGACGAACGATCCCCGGTGTTCGGCGAACAGTCGATCGCAGTGTCTGCCGTAGACCTGATCGACGGCGCGGACACTGAGCTTGACCGCGTTCTGTCGGCGAACGGCATGGTCACAGCGTCGGGCGACCGTTCGACGAACACCATGACGGACGAGATCGGGTGTTCGGCGAACGCCTCCGAGGCGTTCGCAGAACACGTGGGCATTGCTGGCGAACCGGTGTCGCCGATCACCTGCGAATCGCTGGACGAACAGCGCGGCGACGCCGCCGAACAGGCGCGGTCGAACACCTCCGAGGCGTTCGACGAACGTTCGGCGAGCGCCGGTCGCGCGTTCGCCGAGCGGGTCCGTCAGGCCGCAAACAGCCGTGCCGACGCCGCTGTCGTCGAACGGGTCTTGGACCTGTCCGCCGCCGGAGGGTCGCGCCGTGCGGTGGCCGACGCCGCGGGCATGTCCGCATCGACGGTCAGCGGGCTCGTCAGGGTCGCTGAGGAGCTGCGCGCGATCGAGGGCCAACGCCGCACGGCGCTGGCCGTGGTGAACAACTGAGAGGACAGATCATGACCGAACTGATGAGCCTGGACGAGCGGCTGATGCTCGCCGAGGAGCGCGTGGAGACTCTGTGGGAGCTGAAGGCTCTGGCTGGCCGAGTCGGTGAGCGGATGATCGCCGCAGCCAGTGGCGGCCGACGGGTCTACGTGGCCGAGGCCGAGCGGGTGTTCTACGAGCTCGAGGACTCCCCGGAGGTCGCCGCGCTGCTGTGCGCCGACGACGCGCCGAACCGCGCGCGTCCGGCGGAGCCGGTGCACGACGGCCCCTGACGCGCGGACCGGCCACCTAACGACAGAGCCCCGTCGCCTGCTGGTGACGGGGCTCTGTCGTTCCACGGGCCGGTGACACCCACGGCGACGACCCACCGAAGCCTCGAAACACGACGCCGCTGGCGTCTCGGTGGCGGTGTCGTCGTACCGGATCGACCCGATCCGGCCCAGTCAGACCCGAACCGCGGGCACCGCCGGCCCCCGGGTGGACGCTCGACGTCGTCCCGATGCATCTCTCGTGGGTCGTCGCGCCCCGCAACGAGGCACGGGTGGTCGCTGGTCGGCGTGTCGACGCACCACAGCGGGTCCATGATTACTGGCTGTCGTTTGTTCAGGGTCTCTCCGTCGGCACCTGTGCGTAACTCGGACTGCGATAGTCCGGCCGCGCCATGCGACCCACGCATCCTCCCGGCGACCAGCACCCCGCCGTGTCGACAGTCACCAGTTCGCCTCAACGCCACGTCGACCGTGACCGACTGGGCCCAGACCTCTGCACCGTCCCACTGACTCTGGGCCCCACTGATCACGGGACTCCGCGGCCACCCCGCGACCGACCGGCGTCGCCTGGCTCCATCATGGGTCCGCCGCTGCCATCTGAGCAGACTCGCCCGCCGCGGTCGCCGCGACGTCTCGGCGCAGAGTTCCCTGGGTGGGGCACGGCAGGCCTCGCGGCGGGACACCGCTCCCCAGTCCGGCGCGTCAGCGCCGGGGAACCCAGCGCGCAGCGCCCTCCCGAAGAGGGAGGACGCGCCGCGCCGACGGCGGGGTCGGGCCGAACAGGCCTGACCCCGTAGAGGGCGCGCCAGCGCCCGACGGGCCCCCGGCAGGGCCCTCGGAGAGCGCCTCAAACCGGAGGGAGCGTAGCGACTGGAGGTTTGACTTTAAGGCGCTAAAAGTCAAACCCGGGTACGATGGGTGGAACGACGGTGGGGGCAGGCGGAGCCAGGGCCCCGCAGCGTCGCTCAGGGCCCCGTCGTACCCGGGTTTGACTTGGGCGCAGGCGCACGTCGCGGGCAGGGCCGGTCGGAGGAGGGGCGGCGCCAGCCGCCCCGACGAGGGCCGGACCAGGGCCCCGCGGCGAGTGCCGAGCAATCACAACAGAGAGGAGACGAGGCCGTGGCCGAGTCGACAGCGACTGCCTCCCGCGCGGGCTGGCACGCCCAGCACCTCCAGCACGGCCGCGAGGCGGCCGGGGCGAAGCCGAGCACCTCCACCCGCGGCGAGCGGGCCCGCATCCTGCGCGAGGCGATGCGCCAGCTCGACGACGCCGACGCCGCGCGCCAGGCGAAGCGGAATCCGTCCATCGTGGCGGCTGACACGCACCTGAACGCCGCCTACGTCAACGACGGGAACGGCGGCCTGCGCGAGCTGACTGCCGTCGACGGCGTGGAGGCGGTGCTCGACTACGGGGACGGCCGCATCGACGCGGTGAAGCGGAAACTGGCCGACAGTACGTTCGAGACGACGACGATCGTCGCATGGGTGCCGAAGTCCCTGCTGAAAGAGATTCCGGCCTACTACCCGGTCTTCAACAAAGCCGGGACGGAAATTGGCAGGCGTTCTCGGTGGGTGATGCCCGACGACGAGGCCGGTCGCGCGGCGGTCTCTCGCTGGTTCGCCGAGACGCACGCCCACCTGACCACCGATGTCCTCACCGGGGGCCACGACGCGGTCCACGGCGTGGTGTGGAACTTCGACGAATCCGCGGTCCACGTGCACTGGATGGCCGACACCTTCGCGCCGATGGTCAAATCGATGGCCTTCGACGCCGATGGAGCCGCGATCGATGAGGGCGGCGCGCCGGTCGTGAAGTACGGCAAGCCGGTGACTCGCGCGGGCCTCATCGAGCTGGAGGTCGACCTCGACGGGATCGACCGCGTGCGCAGCGCGCCGGAGATCGCCGCCGCCGCCATCGGCGGCATCGACGACCGCGGCCGGCTGGTCGACTACGACGGTCAACTCCTGCGCAGCAGCGTCGGTGCTCCTGTGCAGGCGAGCCCGCACCTGCGGACCGAGGCCCAGCAGATGTGGGGCCAGTCCCGGGAGGTCACCGAGGAACGGACCGACCCCGAGACCGGCAAGACCCGCCGAGTCCAGATCACCGGGGCGACGAAGATGCACCGCTACCAGGAGGTCTACCGCCGCACGATGCTCGCCGCCGGTATCGATGTCGAGGCCGAGGTGAATCCGCGTGGAACGTCTCTGGACAAGAAGGCCTTCGGAGCTTCCGAGGCCGAGAAGCTGGAACTGGCCAACGCGCGGTCCGCCGTCGCGACCAAGGAGCGCGACCTGGCTCGCGCCGGTGCCGACCTCGACGAGGCCATGCAACTCCATCAGATCGACGTCCACATGGACGAGGAGGAGCTGAGCGCCCGCGATGCCGAGACCGCGCGCGCCGAGGCCAAGGCCCGCGAAGCCCTGGCCGAGACGGAGGCCTCGCTGGCGCGCCAGCGAGCGGCCGAGGACGCCCAGCGCGAGGCCCTGGCAGAGGAGGAGACCCGAGCCCGAGCCGAGGCCGACCAGCGGCTGGCCGCCTACGAACGCGAGCAGCAGGCAGCGATCGACGAGCGTGTCGAGGCTGCCCTGGCCGACCTCCGGGCCGAGGTCGACGACCGCAGGGCGTCGATGCCGCCGGTTCCCGGCTGGGACCCCGAGAGCGTCGAGCTGGCGCAGTCCGCGGCCTACGTCGCCGCTGCCAAGCGCTGGGAGCTGACAGGCGGCTCAACCGTGCACGACCAGCTCATGAGCATGGCGGCCAAGTCCTGGCGGCCCAGCCAACGGCACCCGGACCTCGACTCCTATCTCGCGGACACGGTGGCCTCGGTGCGCGCCCGCGGCGCCGAGATGACCGGCCGCATCGGCCGGTCCGCACCGACGCACGGCCTGAAGCGCCGCGACCGGGAGCTGGGCGACTGAGCGAGGCGGCCAGGCGTGCAGAGGCGAAAAAGAAGAGCCCGACTCCCGTTGCATCAGCAACGGGAGTCGGGCTTGTTCAGCACTGTCGGAGTCTGCGCGCGGGCTACCACTCCGCTGGAACAGGCTCCGTCACCGCTGTGCAGAGAAAAGAACCTCCTCACCCGACTGGGTAAGGAGGTTCTGTGCTGCGTGGAGGCTGCTCAGTCGCGCACCACCGTTGCCTTGTACACCTTCAGCGAGCCCGGCACCACGAAGTACGCGACGTCGTCGCGCTCGCCGGCCACCAACTCCGAGGCCTCCAGTGTCGTATAGCCGCCCTTGACCGTGATGGCCTCGGTCGGCAGTCGGTCGCCGCTGGTGACACGGACGTACTTGAAGAGTCCGCCGACCTTCCCGCCCTTGGACGTGTGCGTGCCTCGCTCGGATTGCGGGAATGCAGCGTCGCTGAGGAGTCGAAGATCAGAAGAGGCGGTGACGGCGAAGCACCGCATGCGCGAATTGGGGACGTCCGGGGACGGCTCGTCGCACCAAGTCAGCTCGATGTTCCCCGACTCGGTGACGCGGGCGAGCGAGAGGCTCGTGGTGTTCGTCGACCCGAAATCTGCGGAGGTCCATCCGAGCTTGCGCGCAGTCGATTCGAGATTGAGCTGGGAGTCGATTCGCATGGCCGCGCTCGGCACGAAGCTTGCGTCGTCCGAGCGGTACTCGGCCGAGTAGACGGTCGGTGGCTTCTGCTTCTTCGTGGCCAGGGTCGACGGCGTGCCGGGTGTAGCGGCGTCTCTGCCGCTATTGCTGTCGTCACCGCCACCGCTGCACGCCACGGCCGAGACGACGACGATCAGCAGGACTCCGAGGAAGGCGGCGAGTGCGGCCAACACTCGCGGCTGTGCGAAGACGGACTTGGCGGCCTGCACAGGCGCGGGGCGGCCAGCCAGGCCTGTCAGGATGGCCTCGGTGATGGGCGGTGCGGCCGGGTCGCCGAGCTGGGCGTCGTAGCGTGCTCGCCGCTGCGGATCTCCGAGGATCGCGCGGGCGATGTCGAGTCGCTGGCGCTGGACGGGGTCGGCGGCACCGTTGAGTTGCGCGGTCAGCTGAGCGGCGAGAGCCTCGCTGGGCGCGCGCCTGTCGAGTCCGTGAATGGCGTAGAGGTCAAGGTCAGGCATGGTTCTCCTTCGAGTTCGCGGGTGCGTTCAGCGGCGCGGCGTGAGGCTGGTGCGGCCCACGACGGCGCCGTTGATGGTCAGCCACAGTTCCTCGCCGACGTACTTACGGCCTGACTTGCGGAGCACGTACCGGTTGCCGCCGTAGTCGAAGAACCCGCCGGAGCGGGTCTGGTGGATACGAGCGTGCTTGGACGCGCCGATGATGACGCCCGGGATGTTGAGCGTCAGGACGTTCCCACGGATGGTGACCGGGTAAGAGCCCTTGGCACCAGTGAGGGTCTTCGTCGTGGTCCAGGTGTATTTGCCCGACGAGACGCGGGCAGAGGCCTCGGGAGCGGTCGCGGTGGTGGCGGCCAGAGCGGCGACGGCGACGAACACGGCGGTCAGAGCGGTGATAATGCGAGTTTTCATGGTGGTTCCCAGGTGGTGGTGGTGTCAGGTGGTGTGTGAGTACCCCGCGCACGGGTGCGGACGTCGAGTGTGTCGACGTCGTGAGGTGAAGGTGTGTACGGAGAGCCGGTTAGGGCTTGAGCGTCTCGGCCGCGTCCGGGTCAGCCTCGGCAGCGGCGAGGATGGCCGACGGCGTGGTGCCGTACGCGCGAGCAAGAGACCACAGGCGGTCGAGATTCATCGAGCCGCTACCCGCTTCCAAGCGCATCAACGAATGCCTGGAAACGCCCGACGCGGCAACGGCCTGCTGCTTGTTGAGGCTCGCTGCGATCCGGGCTGCTTTCAGCGCTCGCCCCACGGCCTCACGACGCACGGGTCGCGCGAGTAGCTCTCGCTGCGGGATCGAGGCGTCTGGTGCGGGCACGGGCCCATCTTGTCATGGTCATGCGGTCCTCCCTGCTGTGCGGATCACGGCCGATCTGTCGTGTCCGACTTATGGTGCACTACTGCGCCATCGGCATCGTCGCATAGTGCAAAAGAAACGCGCCGCCCATCAGGACGACGCGTTCATTGGTACCAGGGGTTTGTGACAGAAAATGGGCGATGAGCTGGGCAGACCGCTCCCGCGGTGGCCTATCTATACGTCTAAGAGGGTAGCAGGTCATGTCAAGATATGAGACGTAGCTCACACACCCTGCAAAGTCCTGTGTCGTATAGGTGAATGACCTGGGGGCCGGCTCGCGCAGCGGCCAGCCCCCCGGGGCGATCACGAGTCGCTGAACACGTAGACCCCGCCGTACGGTGCGGGCTCGACGGTGTAGCCGTGCGCCAGGTCGCGGGCGTACCGAGCGAGGTCGAAGTACGTCTTGGCATCTTCCGGCCAGCTGCTTTGCTCGCCGACGCTCTCGACGTAGTCGCGCGCGTACTCCTCGAACGACTCCCACTCGCCCCGGTACCGGTCGGTGAACGCCTGCACGTCGACGTCCCGCGGGTCGTCGACACCCTCTGCCCTGGCCAGCGCGCAGAACGCCGGCCAGAGAGTCGGCGTGACCTCCTCGTACAGTGCGCCCCACTCGGCCGCGGTACTCGGGTCCATCTCACGACGCACCGGCCAGTCGCCGTCCAGGTCCATGACCCACAACTCGTCATCGTCGCCGAACGGCACACCGGTGCCCTGGTGCAGGTCGGCGACGGTGACGCTGCCCGCGTCGGTCGCGTCGTACCACTCGCCGATCAGGCGCGGCACGCCGTCGTGCGAGCCGTTGTACGCGGCGAGGGAACCGATCCACACGCGTGGGCGGTCGGGTTCGGTGATGGCGACGTTCGGTTTCATGCCCACGGCAGCGCCCCTTCCAATGCGTCGGCGTTGATGCTCTCGCCGGTGATGTACCGGTGCTGCTCGCAGGCGTATTCGAGTTGGCTCGGCTCGACGAGGAAGGTCCAGCAGTGCGGACCGCCAGTGCCGTCGGTGAGCAGGATGCGAGCACCTTCGGCGATCTCGACGCCGATGTCGCTGAGCAGCTCGCGGGCAGCGGTCGCGGCTTGGGTCGGTGTGTAGAGATAGTCAACGTCGGCCGAGATGAGTCCGTTCGCCTCGTTGTACTGGCTGGCGGCGTCCTCGCGGGTGAGCCCCCGGGCTCCCGGTGACAGCTGGCCGGTGGCGATGTGCCGCTCGACCCACGGGTCACAGAAGATCGTCGTCATGGGTGGTCCCCTCCCTCGGTGTGGTGTTCGAGGTGGCGGTCGTCGACGGCTTCGCCGGCGCTTACCCGTAGCTGTCGATCTTGAGTCCGATCAAGTGCGTGAACGGGGTTGGCGCAGAAAGGATCTCGACTTCATACGCAGCAGGAACGTTCGCGTATTGCGGCCCCTCACCGGTGTACTGCCACAAGTGGTCGTAGCACCAGTCGTAGACGTCCTCGTCATCGCGGGGCGCAGGCGCGACGACGTCGTAGGTGTGCTCGAACGACCTGTCGGGATAGCTGTTCGTGACCCGGATCTTCACAGCGATCTCGGCCGTCGCGGCACGGACGAGCATCCCGGAAAGGTGGGCGGCGGTGGCCGGCGTGAAGGACAGGATCTCGCCGTCGTCGACCATCACGGCGACGACCGGCTCGGCGCCGTCGATCACGTCGTCGGTACGCGTGACGACGACGCGTGCACCGGACCTGGTTGCGGTGCTGGTTGCGGGGGACGCACTGGGAACTGCGGACATGAGAGAAGCCTCCTCGACGTGTGTGGTGTCGAGGAGGCTCTCGGCGTCGGCTACGCCGTCGCGGCTGCGCTGCGCCCTGCCGCCTGCTGGGAGGTCCCGGCCCGCTCGACTGCGCGATAGACGGTGGCGCGGCTGACGCCGAGGTCGCGAGCCAGGGCCGCGACGCCCTCGCCGGCCGCCTTCCGGCGTGCCAGCTCGGCGATCTGGGCGTCGTTGAGTTTCGGTGCGCTGCCGCGGTACTTGCCCGCTGCCTTGGCCAGCGCGATGCCCTCGCGTTGGCGCTCCAGAATCAGCGACCTCTCGAACTCGGCGACGGCGCCGAGCAGGGACAGCAGCAGGGTGTTCATCGGTGAGTCGTCGCCGGTGAAGGTCAGCCCCTCCTTAACGAACTGCACCCGAGCGCCGCCCTTGCAGGCGACCACCTCGTCGCCGATCTGGATCTCGCCGCCGACGGTGAGCACCTTGACTATGCGTCGCAGGTCGTCGAGGTTCCGAGCGAGGCGATCCATGCTGTGCACGACAAGAGTCTCGCCAGGACGCACATAGCGCAGCGCCTCGGCGAGCTTGGGACGCCGGGTGTCTTTGCCGCTGGCCTTGTCGGTGAACACGGGGTCGACGAGGTCCGCGGCGATCAGGTCGTCGAGCTGGCGGTCAGCCTTCTGGTCGACGGTGCTCACACGGCGGTAGCCGACGAGCTTGGGGCCGGTCACAGCAGCGCCCCCATCGACAGGCCCTTGCGGCCGTCGTCGGCCTCACGGCCGTCGCGCCGCTTGGCCGCCTCGATCCGGCGGACCAGCTCGCTGCCCCGCTGGTCTGGGAGGTCGATGATGACCGTGCCCTGCTCGTCGATCCGAGCGACGAGGCCGGTGACGGTGGTCGGCCGGTGGGTCGCGGCTCGCTCCACGGCGCGTTTGGCGCGGGGATGTAGTCGGAGGGTGAGGGGCACGGTGTTCTCCGTTCGGTCGTCCGCGTCTATCGCGGCACTGGGTTTGTCTCAGTCAAGTCTATAATCTCAATGAGAATGTGTCTAGTTGATGGGAATGGGACTTGACTGAGACGCAGTTCGTCGAGTGCTGGGGTGTCTCGCCAGGGTGTACCTCAGTGGGACGACACTCGGAGCCTTGAACTCCCGTGAGAACGGACAATCTGTGCTTGTTGCTAGGCGCGGACAGGTCTACGGAGGGGTCGAGTGTCCTTGCTCACCAAAGCCTCGGCAAATCGGTTGTCGGAGGGCCATGATTAAGTCAGGACGTCGCGTGAGAGATAGGAGGACGCGCGTGCTCGCCACAGAGACCCCGGTAGGCCACGCCGTCTCTCCTAGCGCCTGCAGATGGTGTTGCCGGGACGAACGATCGCACTCTCTCGAGTGGACGGAGCTGATCGGCTACCACTCCTGGGAGGAGCCGACCATAGATCAGCGCCGGAAGCGAATGCTTGCTCGGCGTCAGCTACGCTAGCGGGCGCGTTCGATCAAAGTTTCGAACATCTGGCTTAGTGTCGCCGGCACCTCGCCTGGCGCCTTGAGTCCCAGTGCGAGTTTCATCATGATGTCAGGCTTTCCGCTGACCTCGACATCGGTGTTAGGGCGAAGCATTTCGTATATCTTCGAACTAAACTTCGATTCGCGATGCTGCGAGAAGTGGTCGACGGTCCAGCGCCTGCCATCATTGCGTGGCCACTCTCGGTTGGCGCACTCAGCCCACTGCTCGTCCGTGAACGTATCCTCGAATTCGCGTGCGCCAATGGTGATCACATGGTCGCCCAACTTCAGGTTGCGCGCCGAGAGGCTCGCATCTGAGAAGAGCTTAGTATCTCTAGAGTCGCTATCGACAACGATCACAACCTCGCGACCGTGATCGCGAAGGTACTGAGCAAATCTGAGTGCTCCGTCGTTATTGTCGCATGGCCACACCGCGATACCGCAGGCTTGAAGCTGTCGGCCGGTCGCACGCCTGAACAACACTGGAAAAGCACGGAACTCCGTCATCCCTTCTACGCCGACAAACAGTCTCTCGTGAAGGAGGACCGTGTTTCTCAAGCCGAGGGAAGCTGCGATCAGCCCGAGGTGCGAACCGATTTCCGAGTCGTCGGCAATGACGTCCGCCTTGGTTCGGCTGTCGACATGGTGCAGGTGAACGACGTTGGCTATGTCCACGCCATCGATCAAGTTCATAGAGTGTGTTGCCACGATGATTCGGACGTTGGGAACCTTGGCCTGTTCATTAAGTAGATCCATGAACCCTCGTTGATTCCCATAGTCAAGATGGGTGTCGGGCTCGTCGTAGAGAAGGATTGTGTCTTGGCTGGATTCGCTCAGCAGGTTTGCATTGAACTGCCATACCGCCAACGCAATTCGACGCGAACGCCCCGTGCCGGATTGACCTAGGTGAACCTGTTCGTCGCGGGAATTGACAGCACTGACTTCCACCCCCTTGAGGCCGCTATCAAGGCGAACGATGGGGTCAATCCTGATATCACCAACGTCCGCGCATTGCGAGGTTATGTGCGCACGTAGATCTTCCGCGTCTTTGGCAACACGGGTCTGCAGCGTGTCGGTTAATGCCCGCAGATTGCCTTTCACGGTGTCGTCGTCCGTGTGAGTACTGTAAGAGGTTCGTAGCGCTGCAAGAATGGCGTCTTCAGGGTTCTGCGTCGACGTTGCGTCAAATCGTTGGACGCGGGGAAGTATCCGCTTAACCGCTACGCTGGCCGATACCCACTTGTCTTCCTTGTCCGCTGATTCGGCACGTTCCTGCAATCGAGCAATCAGGTCGGGCTTATTCCCGGTCGTTGGCAGACCCAAGCCTTCTAGCCGAAACTTCAGCGTCTTGACGTCCTGACTCTCGATTTCCTGCAAGCGCTCATCGACTGGGACTGCAGCGAGCATCTCGAGAGTTGTACCGCCCTCGCGGTAAGCTCTTCTCACGCGTAGTTGACGCCCGATAGAAAGTTCTTCGGCTTCGTCTGGCGTGACGTTGAACAATCCTTCGACAATAGTCTCGGAAACTCGCGTCAATTCCCCGTCCACGCCAGGTTGGTCGTATGTGCGGTCCCGGTCCGACAGTTTTATGTCGCCCAGAAGAAACGCCACAGCGTCAAGCACTGCGCTCTTGCCTGCATCGTTATGGCCGGCGAGGATCGTGGGTGACCCGATAGAGATCTCCAGACCCGACTCAATCGACCGGAAGCCTGAGATCTCAACCTTCTCGAGCAGCATTCGAACGCCTCTCTGCGTCGTCAACCTGAACTACTTCGGTCCACATCCACAGGGAACCGCCGGATCAAGCCTAGCGTGGAAGATTTGGCGTGCGAGGCGAAACGCTCGAGTGTCACATTCGTATCGATGGCGTTGCACGGTTCAGTTGTGCAGCCCTGGCGAGCGTGCACAAGCGGCGGGCGGACACGGTGGCTCGCGGAGAGGCCCCTGACCGGGCTCGACAGCCCGTACGGGTGAACGTACAGCGCACGACCTGGCGACGTGTCCTTCCATCGGAAGTGCGGTCAACGACCGGCTTGCGGACAGGCTGTGTCGGCTTGGTCGCTTCGCCCCCGATGTCTGAGTCCGACGCCGTGCGGCCCGGCGCTCACATTAGGGTGAGCGAGTGGCAAGCGAAGAGGACAAGGCAGAAGCGCGCGGGCGGGTATTCGCGGTGAAGTTCATCCAGCCGGCGGTGGGCGAATTGTTCGAGGAACCCGCCGATCAACTCCGCAATCGACTGACGCCGGGGGCCTCTGCGGAGAGCTACAACCGGCTGTGGCGGATCGGCAAGGTCCACATCGCCGACGACGTGCTCACCGGCCGCGTTGGATTCTCGGCCGAAAGCGGCATCGAGGAGGTCTGGGACGACGAGGCCAAGGACTTCCGGGACCAGCTGACTCACCGCGGCACCACCACGGTGTTCGCTGTGGACCTGGGGAGCCTCACGGGCCTGGTGCAGGACCGCGGATCGACGCTGCGGATTGATTCGGCGGTGCGCGCGCTGAGGTTGATCCTGAACGAAGGGATCAAGGATAAGGGCCTGCACTGGCAGGTCGAGCCCTACCGGCGCAAGGTCGCATTGTCGGAGTGGAAGCGTACCGTCACGCGCGTGACCAAGGTCCGCTTCTCCCTGACGGAGCCGAACCCCAGGTGGCAGGACTCGCAGAGCATCGAAGACCTGTTCAACGCCACCGGATCACACTCGGCACAGGCGATCTTCGCCAACGACGCAGGCCTGAACGTCGAAGCGGATTTCATCCAACAGTCGCAGAACCACGTCGAGCGCGGCTACGGCGACGGCCGGTACACAGGCGTGATCGAGATGGCGGACGGGACCGAGATCGTGTCCACGTACAACTCTGCCGTCGGCGACGAGGAACAGAGCGAAGAACTGGCGACAAACCCTAACGGAGAGGTGAACCTGGACGTGCTGCGCGAGCACCTTCTCGAGTTGCCTCCGCCAATGACGTACTCAGACGAGCCGGTACCGGCCGATGCAGAGACCGTCGCCGATGGGCAGGTCGGTGCCGAGGTGTCCTACGAAGGCGTGACCAGCGGAGAAGAGATTGTCGAGGGCGGTACAACGACGCCGACTGAGTCCAGCGACGAGGAGCCAGACGGCGCCGCGCCAGCCGACCCCGGAGACCACGCTGCGCAGCACGACGTACCAGCGGGTCCGACCGGTGAGGTCGATCCCGAAGCCCTACCGCAGGAGCCGAGCACGGAGGACACTGGAGAAGGTGACGACTGATCGGAGTGCCGACGAGCAGGCCGCCACCGGCTGGTGGCGGAGCTTCACCGCGTCCAGGGTCGGCGTCATCGTCTGGTCGTGGGACTTCGGCGCGGGCGTGGTTATCGGCGTCACGGTTGCGCTGTCCACAGCGCTCAGCAGCGCTGTCGCCGCATCTATGGGCGCGGTCTACATCGGCGTCTGCGGCATCGCAGCGGCGATCGCGACGCTGGTCATCACCGCGATGACGGTGCTGATCGCGGTGATCGGGCCGAACTACCGACTGTTGCTGCAGAACGCTCCCGCCGGCCTCGGCGGCATCCTGTGGCCCTATCGGGTGGTGGCTGTTACCGCAGTCCTGGCGAGTCTGAGTTCCCTGTGCCTGGGCATCCTGTGGCCGTTGGTGACCGGCCTGCACTGGGGCGTGGTGTTCACGCTGTCGGCGGTGCCGCTGGTCCTGCTGAGCTGGTCGCTGTTCGGCTGCATACAGGTGGTCAACCAGGTCGCCAGGCACTTCTCGAACAACCAGCGAGCCGACGAGATAGCCGAATCGGTGAGACGGGCCAGCCGGAGCGCGTAGGTGGACCGGGCTCGCTGGTCGTGACTTCAGCGCATGTGGTCGATCAGGGAGCTACGAGGGCACTGGGCGTAGGGGCGACGCCGGTGCTGGCCAACTGCAGCAAGGCGCTGCGGAAGTGTTGGAGGTTTTGGCGGGCAGAGGGGCCGATGTCGATGAACAGCAGAGGGATCGACTCGCCGAAGCCCCGGACGGACATGGGTTCGGGCAGCGAGGCCCCGACCGGCAGGCTCACCGGGAACAGCAGGCCCGAAGCAATAACGTCGTCCGACCACTTCTCGTGGTGCCCGTACGCGACCGCCTGATAGATGTCGGACCGAGACACGGCGATGCGGACCTTCTCGCTGAGGACGATCGAATCTGATTCGGGAGTGGTGGTCGGTCCGGTCAGGACGTTCTTGTACTTGGTGTCCAGGAGCAGCGACCCGTGGCCGGGGACGCCGATGACGAGGTCGGGGTCGACCTTGGAGGTCCGGATCCGGAGTCCTGAGCTGTCGTGCACGGTGGCTGCGGGCGGCTTGGTCTGGTCCAGCTCAACCTCGTCGATCATCGACACGATCCCGCGCACGGACTCCTGGAACAGGACGGGCATGCGCCACATGAACGACTCGGTGTTCATATCGCCGGCCCGGATCCCGGTGAATCGACCATCGAGCAGGCTACGCGTGGCCCGCAGCACCTGGGCGTAGTGGCGCTGCGGCCCGCGGGTTGAGGTCGCGCGCAGCACGGTCTGGGTGACGTTGACGTCGGCGATCTGGGCGAACTTGGGCAGGGCCGATGCGACCCGGTGGCGGACGGCTCTGCCCGCGGCTTCGACAGGGAGGCTATGGCTCAGCGCGGCTACGTGGCGGAGTCCTGCCTTGAGCACCTGGTTGTTGGGCGTGTCCTGGGTCTGCTCGATGGTGCGGCACGGTATTTCGTTAGCACGACCGCCGGCCAGGTGACCGGTGACGTACCGGTCGAGCAGGATCCGGCCCTTAACCTTCCCGTCGAAGACTCGCTCGTTCGACCTGTAGTCGCGGCGTAGCCAGCGCGAGGCGAAGGCGTCGATGGCGTTGACGTGCCACATGAGCAAGCATGCGGTGGGGTCCTCGTGGACCTTCGCCAGGGCGACCTGGTCGAAGTCGAGGACGCGCAAGGCCTCCTGCCGCTGGCCGTAGGCGTAGTCAGCGAGGAAGAACATGTCGGCATCGGGCAGCTTCGGCGCCACGGTTAGCGTGAGGTCCAGATCTCCGGCGATGATCCGGCTGACGCCGACGCAGTCGCCGGCTGTGAGGGTCCAGTCGCCCTGTCGGGGCGATAGCTGCACCGAGCAGTCTGCGGCGCGCCAGAACTCCTCGGGGACACCCTCGGCCACCGCAGCGTCGATGGGCACCGAGCGCCGCTCGCCGACCTCGACCTGGTGCGAGTGGGTCATGGGGCCGGCTCGGCGGGATCCCCAGCTGTGGGCGCGTCGCCGTTAGAGGCGCCGGACACCTGCTGGGCGAGCAGGCTGGCGAGGCCCTGGGCCTGCTGGCGCTGCGTGGCGTCGGCGGTGAGAGCGAGTTCGCTGCGCAGGGAGTTGAGTGCGGCGGCATCGATCTCGCCCTCCATCTCGTACTCGGATAGCAGAGGCAGAACCTCGTACACATAGCGACCGGCGAGGACTTCGAGAGAGCTACCGTGCTCGTCGGCATCGGCGAGGAAGTACGAGGGTCCAACCTGGAGGCCTGCCGGTGCTTCCGAGAGCGCGTGCGCAGTGATCCCGGACAGGTAGAGGGCGGCCTCGCGCGTGGTCTCGGAGTCGAAGCCGTAGCTGCGGATCGGGGCGTCGGTGGCGTAGACGTTGAGGAAGACGAACCGGCGGCGCAGGGCGTAGTCGATGACGGCGATGGACCGGTCGGCGGTGTTCATCGTGCCGATGACGTGCAGGCGCTCGGGCACAGTAATGGACGCGTCGCCGTCGACCGCGTACGGCGTAGAGACCGCCTCGCCTCGGTACTCCAGCCCGTAGAGCAACTCACCGAAGATGTTGGGAATGTTGCCGCGGTTCATCTCGTCGAGGATGAGGACCAGCTCAAGGTCATAGCCTTCTTCCTCGAGCTTGTTGCCGACGCCGGCCATGAGGCTGAAGAGCTTGTGCCTGGGGGTGAAGGTGACGCCGCCAGCCACGGGCTCGGCGACCAGGGCACGGACAAAGTCGGTGTAGTCGTAACCGGGGTGGAACTGGACGATGTCCCAGAGAGCGGCGATGCCCAGTCGCTTGACCTCCGTGGCGATGCCGTCGAGGGTGCGCTCGTTGACGGGCAGGGAGTCGATGATCGTTTGCAGGCGGCATTTGTCGACCTGGCCCGAGGTCGCCCAGCGGACGTACTTCCTGGCGACGTAGGTCTTGCCGGCGCCGGGCGGGCCCTGCAGGACCACCTGCCCTCGTCGGCGAACCTGGGTGGCCAGTTCGTACAGGTCGTCGGGAAGTGGGCTGCGCCCGGCCGGGGCGGACACGGCAGCTCGGGGACGCAGCGCATCGAGGAACTCCTCGGAGGAGAGCCCCAACCAGGCGTTGGCGCCGATCGCCAGCGCCATTGCAGGGTTCCGTCCGCGAACGGGAACGATGCCCTGGTGGCTGAGGCGTTCGGCCACCAACTTCACCACAGGAACGGCCGCGGACCGGGTCGGTAGCAACTGCTCGACCCCGATGATCGATCCGCCGTGCTTCTCCGGAACGATGAGGCGGCAACGCTCAAGAAGGCTGAGGATGTTCATCACTGGCTTGCCGTCCTTCGGGAAGGACGGATCGTTGGGTGCGTAGGCCATGAGCGCTTGGCCGAGGGCTTGGCGGTTGATCATCGCTACGTCGAACCGGCCGTCGCCATCGGTCAGGAAGGTCTGCGTGATGGTGTCCAGTCTGGTATCGGCGAGATTGAGCGCAGCCCAGAGGACGAGGTATTGGAAACTCTCGGCATCTCGCGCCGACCGCAGGAGCTCGTTGTCGATGACGACCTGCGAGCTTGCCTTCGCGCGGTCGTCCACAGGAGGGTCGTAATCGATCAGATCGTTCCACAGTGGCGAGGGCGTCGATCCCTGAGTTATCGCCGTACTCTCCAGGAGCTGTTCCACCTCGGCGGCGGTCGTCGTTCCGGGCACAACCGTTGCCAACTTCTCCATCATCGCCTCGGGCGAAGTGAACTTGGTGAACGAGATCTTTCCGACTGTCGGTACAGGGCTCACAGGACAAAGTCTGCCACCAACTGGTGCGCTACATGCGATCGGCTGGTTGCGATGGAAATGATGATGCAACGATGCACACTTGTCGCGCTCTCCGCGATTCTCGCGCGGGCGTTGCCTACCTGGACAGCGCGACCGCGCATTACATTGCTGCGGCCAGCCTACGGACTTCAGCATCAAGAGTACCCGTCGGCGGCACGTAGCACTTCTTGGTGATCGCGATGGCGAGAATCGGGCAACCTCGTCCGTCTCCACGCTCCAGGCGCGGGACCAGCTTTCCGAAGTTTGAAGTAGTCGAGGTTCCCATTGGGTCCTTTGAGAGCTTCCTCATGCGCTCTCGCCAGGCGGTACAGTGCTCCGGCACCTGCACCGCCTTGGTCTCGGCGATCAAGTCTCGCACAAAGTAGCGCAGGTCATCGGCCACGCGCGTCAGGATCACGCCAGTGTCGATAACCCCGCCCTCATAAAGGTTCACAAAGTTGTTTAGGTCGCGGTCGAGGTTGCCGTCCTTGGGATTCCACTCGACGTCCACGGCAGCGCGGCCGAGCACGTTATCGATCTTGTGCCCTCCGTAGCTGTTGCTGGTTTCGATGACCTTGTGTCTCTCCTGGCCGGTGGGCCATGGTGTCAGCGTCAGCCGGGTAATCAGGTCCTGGTCGTATTGGCCTTCGCGCCAGCCGCGCACACGGAACAGATCATCGAGCTCCGCGGCGATCACGGTCTTGTTGCCACCGGGAGTGGTGAGCTTGTCCATCGTCAGCCAGAATCCATCGAGGACTTCAACCAGGTCATCGAACGCCTTTGGTTCCAGCGTGTGCATGACCCGCGACGCGTTGCGAGTTTCGCGGAACTCGTAGCGGTCGAGGACGCTCTGCGGGAACATGTCGCGCCAGGACTCGGTGAGCTGCATGGAGAACGATTCTGCCGCACTGATCGAGCGTTCCCATAGATCTACGCGCCGGTGGGCGCGTCCTTCCTCGGCCGACCCCGGCGGCGTAGCTCGACGCCGCTTTTGTCGAGCAGCCCGCGCACGCGCTGGATCGAATAGCCGGACTGGTCCGCGAGTTGCTGGACGCTGGCGCCAGCCTCGTACTCCTCGGCGAGGATTCGTGCGAGCCTGTCGGCCAGCCACGGGCTCATGCGCTCGTTAGGCGCCAGCGACGGGAACGACTCGATGGCGCCACCGGCGTAGCCCTTGTGGGACTGCCCCTTCGGTTCGATATCGGCGTCAGCCTCGTTGCCCCACGCCGACCACCCAGGACGTGGGTAGCGGGCGAACATTTCCAAGTAGGGACCCGGGCTGCACGATTCGATCAGGCCATACTGTTCGTCGGGCTTGCGGGAGTGCTCGCGCTTACGGGTTTCAAGCATGTTGACCGTCGAGCGCGCAGGGGCCAGGGTGCGCATGGAGCCCTTCACGCCGAACAGGATCGGCTCAGTGACGTTGCGGAAGTAAAAGCCGACCCCGCGACCGTCGGGGCCACCGTCTTTGCGACGCTTGGCCCAGATTACGTTCGAGACGTACCGGAAGCCCCACGCCTGCAAGACATCAATGCCTTCCAGTAGTAGAGCGTTAGGCACCCAGAGGTAGAGGTGAGCATCTTTGGCGGTGACATCGGCGACGGGCAAAGCCTTGATCGCATCGAGGTCCATGGTGCCGTAGCGGTCGAGGCGGCGGTGCTCGGGGGCGACCTTGCCGGTGCGGTTAGCAAAGCGCCATGGCGGGTCGGCGAGGACGGTTTTGAAACCCCCGTCGACGGTCGGGAGCGGCGCGATGTCAGAGGTCTGCGGCAGAGTGTCGATCGTAGGCGGCATGGAACGAGCCTACCAGCAAAAGATCTAATCAGCGATTTTAGATCTTATGGCGCGCCCTTGCGGTTGCACAGATTACGCAGAGTATCGCCGACCCGGACTGCCACATCGGGTGGCATCTCGTCGACGGCGGCCACTGCCAGCTCGGCCTGTGCGAGCGCGTTGATCGCGTTGCCGATCGGCTGCGTGCGCTCGAACTCGGCGTCGATCTCGGCCTCGGTCATCATCTCGTCGTCGCCCACGCCCACCAGTAGATCGCGTGCAGATGGCGGCGCACAGCGAATCGAGAGAACAAGCACCCGCCAGCCACCGGCCGGCGGGTGCTTGTGCCGCGTATCAAAGGAAGGACATCGTCCGACTCACGCTGTCGTAGCACATGACGTTGAGCACGCCGGTGTCCTCCACACGCCCGTCGAGGTACACATGGCCAGCGTCGACATAGGGCTCCCAGCAGCGCATCCGGCCCTCCTTCGCATGCAGCGGGCCGACACCGACGTGTCCGGCGACGATGATCTTGCCGACGGCGTGCTTGCCAAGCGACGGCGGAAACTTCTCGGTGAGCGTGTCGTCGGTCGTCATGGCCTTCCACATCGGTCCGGCCTCCTCGTCGACGCCAGCGTGCACGTAGATGTGCGTGGGCGTCTCATAGTGCAGCGGCAGCTGACGCAGCCAGGTGATCAGACCGCCATGACGGGCGACGATCTCGCGCTTGAGGGTGGCGTTGACAGTGTCGATGGACCCGCCCGCCAGCTCCGCGACGGCCTCGGTCGGCAGGAACGAGCGGACCGTGACGAGCCCGGTGTCGGCCAGCAGCCAGGTGGGGTCGCTATCGTCGGCGTCGAGCCAGTCAAGGAACCAGCGCTCATGGTTGCCGGCGAGCGCGACCACTTGGTCGGGGTGGGCGTCACAGAGGTCCTTCACAGCAGAGAGGACGCCTGCGCTGTCGGGTCCACGGTCGACGTAGTCGCCGAGGAACACGAGATGGGTCGACGGATCGGAGAGGTCAACCTTGGTCAGGGCACCGCGAAGCGCGGTCAGGCACCCGTGGAGGTCGGGAATGGCGTAGGTGATGGTCACAGATGCTCCTCTATACAAAAGGCTCGGTTTTACTTGCATGCGCAAGCAATGAACCGGCCGGGGTGTTCACCGTCGCGGTCGACGTAGTCGCCGAGGAAGGCGAGCTGGGTCGACGGGTCGCCGAGTAGGCCCTTTGGGGACGCGTGCCTGGCTACACTCACCGCCTATGACAATGATCTACCGCACCAGGGAGTGGAGCGGCTATGGCAAGCAGAACTACTACTGGAACGAGTACCGGCGGGAAGGTGACGTCGTCGTCAAGTACAAATGCAACCGCTTCAAATCATTTGATGGCAAGGAGAGCACTTGGCAGAACGACGAGACCTTCCAGGAGTCGTGGGTGCTAGATGACCCGAGCATGCCGGACTGGCTGAGGCAGATTCTTTAACCGCCCCCGCAGTCCAGTCAGAACATCCCGGTGCCAGCTACTGAGTGTGGTATTCGACGTACTTTGTCTAGGTTGGGCAACACTGCAGGTCAACGAGCTGCGCTAGTGTTGTAATAAGAACCGCTAGAGTACGCGATCGGCACCATCGCGGCCGCCGCTTTCGGGGCATTGCTCTACACGGTCGTGACCGGCGACAACGTGTTGAGCGCGTTGACGGGCATCATCTCCAAAGCGTTGAGCACGTCGGTGGGTTGACGTGCTCAGCCGGCTGTTCGTCGACGAGCGCGGGATGGTGACGGTCGAGGCGGCGTTCGCGCTGGCGGCGATCGCGGTGTTCCTGCTCGTCGGGATCGGGGCCGTCGCGGGGGTGGCGACGCAGATCCGGTGCACCGACGCGGCCCGCGAGATCGCCAGGCTGACGGCGGCGGGCGACGCGTCCGCGGAGTCGGTCGGACGGTCCGTCGCGCCCGGCGGGGCGAGGGTGTCGGTCGTGACGTCGGGGGAGACGGTCGCGGTCACCGTGTCGTCCGACGTCCCCCTCGTCCCGCTGCTCACGGTGAGCGCGAAGGCCGTCGCCGCAATGGAACCGGTCGGGGCCGACGATGCGTCCGCGCAATGACGAGGGCTTCTCCACGATCACCGGAGCCGTGGTGATCGCGGCGCTCGCGTCGATCCTCATCGGAGTGTTGTATGTCGGGGCGGCCGTCGTCGCGCGTCATCGGGCGCAGAGTGCCGCCGACCTGGGGGCGCTCGCGGCCGCGTCGGCTCAGCTGATCGGAGACGACGGATGCGAGGCCGCCGCGGACCTGCTCGCCGGTGCCGAGGGCTCGCCGCGGATCTCCTCGTGCATCGTCGACGGGGAGGACGTGGTCCTGCGCATCGCCGTTTCGGTCCGCCTCGGCGGGTTCGGCGTGCGCGACGCTGTCGCCGCGGCCCGCGCCGGGCCGGTGGAGGGGGAGAAATGACTATTAGCACTAGTCATTTCACGCGTACGGTGGATGGCGTGACCATGATGAGCAGCACGGAAGCGAAGGCGCGGCTGAACGCAGTCTTAGCGGAGGTGGAGCGGACCGGAGTGCCGGTGACGATCACGAATCACGGTAGGCCGGTTGCAGTGTTGTCTCCGGTGCTGCCGACGGTTCGGCAGTTCGGACAGCTGCCCGGCATGGTCGTGCCCGATGATTTCGATGCGCCTCTGCCGGAGGGCGAACTGGCTGCCTGGGAGGGCGAGTCGTGACGGCGCTGCTGCTGGACACCAACGCATTGTTGTGGCTCGTCAGCGATCCGACTCGCGTGAACGGCGACGCGCTGGCCGTCATCAGCGACCCGGCGAACGACCTGTACGTCTCGGCGGCCTCGGCGTGGGAGGTCGCGACCAAGGCCCGGCTGGGCAGACTGAACGCGAGTGCGCTCCTTGCGACGTGGGCGGACACGGTGAACTCGATGTCGGCCGTCGACCTTCCCGTCGACCCGGCGGACGCGATCCTCGCCGGGTCCCTGGAGTGGGGACATCGGGATCCGTTCGATCGGATGATTGTCGCGCAGGCCGCGCGTCGTGGCCTGACGATCGCGACCAGCGACCGGATTCTCGTCGACGGCGCTCCGACAAAGACGCTCGACACCAGACGCTGACAACTTCGGCACTGTTCGCCGCGCCAGGCGCGGCCGCGAGTGCCGACGTTGTCAGCTCCCGTACAGCCGCCCGAGGAGTCGCAGGAGTGTGACGGCGTGTTCCTTGTCGAGGGGTTCGTTGCCGTTGCCGCACTTGGGCGACTGCACGCACGACGGGCACCCGAAGTCGCAGGTGCACGAGGAGACGGCGACGTCGGTTGCGGCGATCCAGTCGGCGAAGGCGTGGAAGCCGCGTTCGGCGAAGCCCGCGCCGCCGGGGAAGCCGTCGTAGACGAACACCGTCGGGAGCGCGGTCTGCGGGTGGACGTCGGTCGAGAGGCCGCCGATGTCCCAGCGGTCGCACGTCGCGACCAGCCCGAGCATGCCGATCGCGGCGTGTTCGGCCGCGTGCAGCGCACCGGGGAACTTGTCCGGGGCGATTCCGGCGTCGACCATCGCGTCCGGGTCGAGCGTGTACATGACGGCACGGGTCGGCAGGGTCTCTTCGGGCAGATCGAGCGCGACTTGGTCGAGGATCTCGCCCGACAGCGCCTTCCGCAGGAACCCGACCACCTGGCTCGTCACCGTCACCTCGACGAAGGCCACGGTCAGCGGCCCGAACGTCCGCCTCTCGAGATAGGAGTCGATCACGACGTCGCTCACCTCGCGCGGCGACGTCGTCCAGTCCGGCTCCTCCGGATGGGCGAGCGCGAGGCCGTCGTCGAGGTCGAGTTCGTCGACGACGAAGCTCTCGCCCTGATGCAGGTAGACGGCCCCCGGGAACACCGACGTCCGAGCGCGGGACGAGTCGACGGTGCCCAGCAGTCGCGACGTCGTCGCGTCGACGATCAACACCTGTCCGCCGATGCCGCCGCGGATGTCGATGTCGCCGTGCGGGTCCAGGCCGGGCGACGGATACCAGCCCGCTTTGCGGCGCTTCAACTGCCCTTCGGCGACCAACTGCTCGATCACGTCGAGTGCCTGCCACCCGGCGGCCTCGTCGTCGGTGATCGGGAACTCGGTGGCCGCGCACAACAGATGAGGACCGAGGACGTACGGGTTCGTCGGATCGGTGACGGTCGCCTCGACGGGCCGATCCAACAACGCCTCCGGGTGATGGACGAGGTACGTGTCGAGCGGATCGTCGCGCGCGATCATCACGACCAGCGAGCCCTCGCCCCGTCGACCGGCGCGTCCGGCCTGCTGCCAGAACGACGCGACGGTGCCCGGATACCCGGCGACGACGACGGCGTCCAATCCGCTGATGTCGACCCCCAATTCGAGGGCGTTGGTCGTGGCGACACCCAGCAGTTCGCCGTCGGCGAGGGCTCGTTCGAGTGTGCGGCGGTCGTCGGCCAGATAGCCCGCCCGGTAGGCGGCGACGCGGCTCTCCAACTCGGGCGCCACCTCGGCGAGGATCTGTTTGGCCTTCACCGCGGTCACTTCGACGCCGCGTCGCGACCGCACGAAGCACAGCGTCCGTGCGCCTTCGATGACGAAGTCGGCCAACAGGCGGGCGGCCTCGGCACCCGCGGCGCGTCGTACGGGAGCGTCGTTCTCTCCGCCGGAGACCTCCAGGAAACCCGGCTCCCACATCGCGACGGTCCGCTCCCCGTGCGGCGACGCGTCGTCGGTGACGGCGACGACATCGTCGCCGATCAGCCGGGACAGCGCCTGTGCGGGATTCGACACGGTCGCCGACGCGCCGATGACGACGGGATTCGCGCCGTAGCGTCGTGCGATCCGCAGGGTCCGCTGCAGGACGAGCGCCGTGTGCGAACCGAAAACGCCCCGGTAGTGGTGGCATTCGTCGACGACGATGTACTTCAGCTTGCCGAAGAAGTGGCGCCACTTGGGATGCGTCGAGCAGATCCCGACGTGCAGCATGTCGGGGTTGGTGAAGATCCACCGCGAGTGGGCGCGTGCCCATTGTCGGAGTTCGGAGTCGGTGTCGCCGTCGTACGCGCACGGCTGGAGATGACCGAAGGCCGAGCGACCCGTGATCAGCTGCGCCGTCGCCCGCAGCTGATCGCTGCCGAGCGCCTTCGTCGGGGACAGGTACAGAGCCGTCGCGGTCGGATCCTCGGCGAACGTGGTGAGGATCGGCAGCTGGTAGGCGAGTGACTTGCCCGACGCGGTGCCGGTGCAGACGACCACGTGCCGCCCGGCGCGGGCGTGATCGGCGGCGGTCACCTGATGCCGCCAGGGGCGTCGGACGCCGCGTTCGACGAAAGCGTCGCGGACCTGCGGGTGCACCCATTCGGGCCAGTCGTCGAATTCGGCTGTGCGCGTGGGGATCACGGCCATGTGAGTGAGCGGAGACGCCTCGTCGTCCGACGTTCCGGCTAGTGTCCGACCGAGCAGTTCACTGCCGTAGGTGGCGGGCTGCATGGTCGTTGCTCCAGGCTCTTTCAAATCGTCGGGCCCTAAAAGTATCGCGCCGGGGAGAAACGTGGTTAGCTGGTCACGGTCGCACCCTCGGTTTCGATGATCGAGGTCGTTGCGAACGTGGTACTGCAGTCGGTTCCATCGCCATTGGCGGGGCTAGTTGAGGTATGGCGGTCGGAACAGGCCCCCGTCGGGACACTCCGCGGCGGGAGAACAAAAGTTAGGAATGCAGTAAATGGCACAGGGCACTGTGAAGTGGTTCAACGCGGAGAAGGGCTTCGGCTTCATCGCGCCTGACGAGGGCAACGACGACGTGTTCGTCCACTACTCGGAGATTCAGGGCAACGGCTTCCGCACCCTCGAAGAGAACCAGCGCGTGGAGTTCGAGGTCGGCCAGGGCACCAAGGGCCCGCAGGCCACCGGCGTTCGCGCAGTCTGATTTCACTCGCCTCTCGGGGCGACTCCAGACACTTAGACACAGCACCCGGTCCCGCTTCGGCGGGGCCGGGTGTTGTGCGTTGCGGGATAGGATCATGACGTGAGCCAGATGTCGTTGTTCTCCGCAGACACCGAAGACCCGGTGATCGACGATCTCGCGGGTCTCCTTGCCGCGCAAGGGCAGTCGGTTCACACTTCGGTGGGGGCGCGCGTGTCCGTCGTCGTGCACGAGAAGTGGCGAGCCGACGAGATCGCCGCCGACATCGCGGCCACCGGCCTGGATGCGGAGACGTTGACGTCGGAGGAGGGCTCCCCGATCGCCCGCACCGAAGCCAATCCCCGAATCACCGCACTGCACCGTCGCTGGTCGTCCGGTGCGGTCAAGGCGGTCCCCGACGGGTGGACGCCGAGCCCGCGCGCCCTACGCCTGTGGGTGCTCGCATCGGGCCGCTTCGACGGCGCCCACTACATCCTCGGGCTCGACCACAGCGCGCCCGACACTCATGCGCCCCTCGCGACCGCGCTCATGCGCGTCGGCATCGCGCCGACCCTCGTCGGGGTACGCGGACAGAACCCCGCCCTGCGCGTGTCCGGCCGCAAGCGTCTCGCACGTCTCTCCGAGACCGTCGGCGGTGTCCCCCACGGTGCGCCGGAAGGTGTGTGGCCGACTGGATGAGTGAGTCGCGGGTGCGAGGATGTGTCAATGTGGCGGTATGTATGAAGAATCCGTTTCACCAGATTTCGGGGCCAGGTACACATGGACAGGCGTCCGAGCGTTCCGAGCCGATGTCAGTGAACTGTTGTTCGCCGCGTGGGCGACCGTGGCGTACCCCAACGAAGACGTGATGTGGAGCATGGGTGGACAGGGTGCGCGGGACGTGTGGTGGGACGGTGTCGGAGTAGACGTCAAGCGCGCGTTCCTAGGCGAGGTCTACGTGGGCCCA
This sequence comes from Gordonia spumicola, assembly GCF_009932475.1. Lineage (GTDB taxonomy): Bacteria > Actinomycetota > Actinomycetes > Mycobacteriales > Mycobacteriaceae > Gordonia > Gordonia spumicola. The sequence continues at coordinate 699,904 of NZ_BJOV01000003.1, read as the reverse complement.
GGAGTCAAGGCGATGAGACTCGGTTTCATGGGTGCGCGTCGCGAGCGCCAAGTGCGGCTGGACAAGGGTGTCACCCATTACGCTCTCGTCTATCGGCATGACGGTGCGACGGAGACTGCCGAAGTCGGTGCCGAATCAGGTGTCACGATCACTGGTCCGGGGCAGACGCGATCTACTTTCTCCCGGCATCGGCAGTCGAGCAGTTCACACCTGAGACCTTGAAGGACGGATCTGCGGGCAAAGGGCTCAACAGATATCAGGACATCGACGTACTCGAGGAGTTCCGAGTGATGGGGCGTCGTCCGTCTCTCTGACTTGGATGACCGAACTGCCAGCTCACACCCCCGGGAACAACCAGGACCTTGTACCCGTTAGGCGGGGTGGAGTGCAGAACACCCCGTATATAAGGTACAACGGGCAGCGAACAGCGAAATTCTCAAAGAAGGGCACGGTGTGGCCACCAAAGGCAGCAGCGCATCCCCCGCCACGCGGCGACTCGTGATCGTGGAGTCCCCGACGAAGGCGCGCAAGATCCAGGGATACCTCGGCTCGAACTATGTGGTCGAGTCGTCGCGTGGACACATCCGCGATCTTCCGCGCGGCGCTGCCGACGTGCCCGCGAAGTACAAGGGGCAGCCCTGGGCACGACTCGGCGTCAACGTCGACGACCGTTTCGAGCCGCTGTACGTCGTCTCGGCGGACAAGAAGTCGACAGTGTCGGAGCTGCGTGCGCTGATGCGCGACGTCGACGAGCTCTACCTCGCGACGGACGGTGACCGCGAAGGAGAGGCCATCGCGTGGCACCTCCTCGAGACCCTGAAGCCGAAGATCCCTGTCAAGCGGATGGTGTTCCACGAGATCACCGAGTCGGCGATCCTCGCCGCCGCCGAGAACCCGCGCGAACTCGACATGCCGATGGTCGACGCCCAGGAGACTCGCCGCATCCTCGACCGCTTGTACGGCTACGAGGTGTCGCCGGTCCTGTGGAAGAAGGTCATGCCGAAGCTGTCGGCGGGCCGCGTGCAGTCGGTGGCGACGCGCATCATCGTCGAACGTGAACGCGAGCGCATGGCGTTCGTGTCGGCCGACTACTGGGACATCGCCGCGACGATGGACGCGGGCGAGAACGCCGCGCCGCGCACCTTCGCCTCGCGCCTTGTCAACATCGACGACGACCGCGTCGCCACCGGCCGCGACTTCGGCTCCGACGGCAAACTCAAGAAGGCGTCCGGCGTCACCGTCCTCGACGGAGCGCGAGCCAACGCGCTGTCCGCAGCGCTCGACGGCGCCGCGCTCACGGTCACCTCGGTCGAAGAGAAGCCGTACACGCGGCGCCCGTACGCGCCGTTCATGACGTCCACCCTCCAGCAGGAGGCGGGCCGCAAACTCCGTTTCACGTCCGACCGCACGATGCGCATCGCGCAGCGGCTGTACGAGAACGGCTACATCACCTACATGCGTACCGACTCGACGACGCTGTCGGACTCGGCGATCAACGCGGCCCGCGCGCAGGCCCGTGACCTGTACGGCGACAAGTTCGTCCACGCCACCCCGCGTCAGTACACCCGCAAGGTCAAGAACGCGCAGGAGGCGCACGAGGCGATCCGTCCCGCGGGCGAGACCTTCCGCACCCCGGGACAGGTGGCGTCGGCACTCGACACCGACGAGTTCCGCCTCTACGAACTGATCTGGCAGCGGACCGTCGCATCGCAGATGGCCGACGCCAAGGGCACCACGATGAGCCTGCGGATCGGGGGGCGTGCGTCGACCGGCGAAGAGGTCACGTTCGCGTCGTCCGGCCGCACCATCACCTTCCCCGGCTTCCTGTCGGCGTACGTCGAGACCGTCGACGACCTCGCGGGCGGTCAGGCCGACGACGCCGAGAGCCGCCTCCCGAACCTCGTCGAAGGCCAGGCGCTCACGGCCACGTCGCTCGTCGCCGACGGCCACTCCACGAATCCGCCCGCCCGGTACACCGAGGCGTCGCTGGTCAAGGTCCTCGAAGAGCTCGGCATCGGTCGCCCGTCGACGTACGCGTCGATCATCGGCACCATCCAGGACCGTGGCTACGTCATCAAGAAGGGCAATGCCCTCGTCCCCTCGTGGGTCGCGTTCGCCGTAGTGGGACTCCTCGAGAGCTACTTCAACAGCCTCGTCGACTACGACTTCACCGCCTCCCTCGAGGACGACCTCGACCAGATCGCGTCCGGCGACGAAGACCGGACCACCTGGCTCACCGAGTTCTACTTCGGTGACGAAAGCCCCGAAGCCAAGGGCGACGACGCGGCCGGCGCGATCGCGCGACTCGGCGGTCTCAAGAAGCTCGTCGGCGTGAACCTCGAAGGCATCGATGCCCGCGAAGTGAACTCGATCAAGCTGTTCGACGACTCCGAGAATCGCCCGGTGTTCGTCCGCGTCGGTCGCTACGGACCGTACCTGGAACGCAACGTCGCAGGTCCGGATGCCGAACCCGATCTGCAGCGCGCGAACCTGCCCGCCGACATGACGCCCGACGAGCTGACCCTCGCCGTCGCCGAGAAGCTCTTCGAGACGCCTCAGGACGGACGGGAACTGGGCGTCGACCCGGTGACCGGGCACCGCATCGTCGCCAAGGAGGGCCGCTTCGGCCCGTACGTCACCGAGGTCCTCCCCGACGACGAGGAGCCTGACGACGGGGAGCCTGACGACGGGGCGCCCGTCCCGACCATCCCGGCCGGACCGACCCCGCGCGACGGCGGGGATCTGCCGACCGGCGACGCCGTCGTCGCACTCGACGAGGTCCCCTCAGGCGGTGTCGCGACCGTGACGTCGACGGCGAAGAAGACCGCCAAGAAGGCGGCGAAGAAGGCTGCGCCCAAGCCGCGTACCGGTTCGTTGTTCAAGACGATGGACATCTCGACGATCACCCTCGAGGACGCGCTCAAGCTGCTGTCGTTGCCGCGCGTCGTGGGCGTCGATCCGGCGACGAACGAGGAGATCACCGCGCAGAACGGCCGCTACGGGCCGTACCTGAAGAAGGGCACCGACTCGCGGTCGCTGACCAGCGAAGCTCAGCTCTTCGATGTGACCCTCGACGAGGCGATCAAGATCTACGCCGAACCCAAACGTCGCGGACGCGCCGCGGCGGCACCGCCGCTGCGTGAACTCGGTAAGAACGACGACGTCAGCGGTGGCGCCATGGTCATCAAGGACGGTCGTTTCGGTCCCTACGTGACCGACGGCGAGACCAACGCCAGCCTTCGCAAGGGTGACGAAGTCGCCACCATCACCCCAGAGCGGGCGATGGAACTGCTCGCCGACCGTCGCGCCCGCGGCCCGGCGAAGAAGGCGGCCAAGAAGACCGCGAAGAAGACGACCGCCAAGAAGACAGCCACCAAGGCAGCGGCCAAGAAGACGACCGCCACGAAGGCCGCCGCTAAGAAAACGACCGCTAAGAAGACCGCGGCCACGAAGACGACGGCTGCGAAGAAGACCACGGCAGCCAAGAAGACGACTGCGGCGAAGAAGACCACGGCCGCGGCCAAGAAGGCTGCTCCGGAGGCTTAGGCTTCTGCCGCGGCTCTTGGTCGAAGACGCTGCGGACGACGGGTGGCCTCCATACGCTCCCTTCGTCGGCATCCGCTCCTCTCGGCTACATCCGCTCCTCTCCCGAGGTGAGCGGATGCAGCTGAGGGGAGCGGATGCAGCCGAGAGGAGCGGATGTCAGTCGTCCGCGGATGTCGGCGCGGTGACGGCGATGTCGGGGCGCGCCAGAAGTGTCTCGATTCCGCGGCCGCGGAGTTCGACGCCCTCGCCGATCGCCCAGTGGGCCGCTTCTTCCTCACCTGCGAGGAACACCGCACGCGCCGAGCCCAGCACGCGGGTCTGCTCGTCTTTCGCGAGGTCGGTGAGGCGTGCGGCCTCGTTCACGGGGTCGCCGATCACCGTGTACTCCAGGCGGGCCTGCGCGCCGATGTGCCCGGCGACGGCCTTGCCCGCGGACACTCCGATGCCCATGTCGACGTCGCCGAGCCTGCGATCGAGCTGGACGCGCAGGTCACGGGCCGCGGCGAGCGCTGCGCCCGCGAAGTCCTCCTGGTCGAGCGGTGCGCCGAAGATCGCGAGGGCGGCGTCGCCCTGGAACTTGTTGACGAAGCCTCCGTGCCTGCCGACCACTTCGACGACGATCTGGAAGAACTCGTTGAGCAGTTCCACCACCTCGCGCGGCGGGCGGTTCACGGCCAGCCGTGTCGATCCGACGATGTCGACGAACAGCACGCCGACGTAGCGTTCCTCGCCGCCGAGCTCGGTGCCGGTCTCGATCGCGCGGCGGGCGACGTCCTCGCCGACGTACCGACCGAACAGGTTGCGCAGCTCTTGGCGTTCACGGAGGTCGGCGACCATGTCGTTGAATCCGGCCTGTAGCGCGCCGAGGTCATTGCCGTCGTACACCTTCACGGCGACATTCAGGTTGCCCGCGCGGACCTGCGCCAATGCGACGCGCAACTGCTTGATGGGGTCGGTGATCGAACCGACGAGCCGCGAGATCGCGAGGAGGCCGAACACGATCGATGCGCCCGCCAGCCACAGGATGGGCCTCAGCAGACCGGTCGGGTCGGTGTCGATGAACTTGAAGTGCTCCAGGACGATCAGCGCGCCGATCACCAGCATCGGAACGGCGACGGTCACGGCCCAGAACACCGAGATCCGGGCCGTGATGCCGGGCGCGTTGGTGGAGTCGGGGTCGTTCGCCATCGCGGTGACGGTGATCGGGCGGAGAACCCGCTCGGACTGCATGAACGAGAGCACGGCGGTGACCATCGCGCCGACGAGGCTTGCGAGGGCGACCAGGATCGCGTCCTTGCCGGACGTCGTCCGCCAGTTGATGAGGGACAGGAATATCCCGCCGACGGTCCACAGGCCGAGGGTGGTCAGGGTCAGCAGCGACGGGAGTCGTAGGGCGCGCTTGCGGGCGGCCTCGTCGTCGAGCCGTGACCTGCGACGGTGCCAGACGAGGACCGGCATGCTGAGCTTCACGGTGGCGTACATGCCGACAATCACCGCGATGACCAGGTAGATCGCGAATGCGACCTGGTTGTACGCGTCGGCGTCGCCGATCGAGAAGGCGTCCGCGGGTGGCATGCCGAAGCGGAGGAACGCGAACGTGAAGAGGGCTCCGATGAGGTTGGCGCGGAGCAGGTCGAGCGCGAGAATCGGCCAGGGCGTACGTGCCAGCCAGCGCAGGGTCTGCGCAGGCTTGGCGAGTCCGAACCGTCTTGCTACCACGAGATCCTGGGTTTCCCCTCGTACCATAGAGACATCGCCTTTGAGGAGATGAGTGGCGATGAGCACGACGAGGAAGTATCGAAAGTTCGACGAGGATTTCAAGCAGGGTGCGGTCCAGTTGGTGACCGAGACCGGTAAGTCGATCGCTGAGGTCGCCCGGGATCTGGGTGTCAACGAGGGCACGCTGGGCAACTGGTGCGCCAAGGCCCGTGCCGAACGAGACGGCGGCAACACCGGCTTGAGCGAGGACGAACGGGCCGAGCTGACCCGTTTGCGCCGGGAGAATGTGGAGCTGCGGATGCAGCGTGATGTCCTCAAGCGCTCCACGGCCCTTTGGGTGGAAGAGGCGATGGGCCGGTAGCTGTGGCTACCTTCATCGCTGCTCAGAGGGCAGAGCAGCGCATCCCGCACGCCGCCTCGTGTCGGGCGCTGGGGGTGTCCCAGCCGTGGTTCTACAAGTGGCGCCACGGCGACCCCTCGGTCCGCCATGCCCGCCGCGAGAAGCTGGCCGTGGACATCAAACGGCTGTTCGCGCAGCATAACGGCACCTACGGGTCGCCGCGGATCACCGCTGACCTGCGCGATGAGGGCTGGAAGGTCAGCGTGAACACCGTGGCGGCGATCATGGGCGAGCTCGACCTGGGCGCCCGGCGCCGCAAACGCCGCAAGTCCACCACCCGGCAAGGGCGGGGCCGGTGGCGGGCACCGGACCGAATCGACCGGGACTTCGCCACCGACCGGATCAATCACAAGTGGTACGGCGACGGCACCGAAGTGCCCACTGACGAGGGCAAACTCTATCTCGACAGTGTGCTGGATATGGGCTCTCGCCGCATCGTCGGGTTCGCCATCGGGGAGCACCACGACGCCCCACTGGCCCGCGCAGCATTGCAGATGGCGATCGCCGTGCGGGGCGGCAAAGACGCCGTCAGATCGGTCATTATGCATACCGATCAAGGAAGCGAATACACCGCCGACCTCTTCCGCCAAGCGTGCGGCCGGATGGGCGTGCACCAGTCGATGGGCCGGGTCGGCTCGGCCCTGGACAACGCGGTCATCGAGAGCTGGCACTCCACCCTGGAGTTCGAGCTGCGCGAGCTCGAGCACTTCGCCACCAAAGTCCAGGCTCGTCGCGCAATCGCCGCCTGGATCGAGCAGTACAACCACGAGCGGCGCCATTCATCGATCGGAATGATCAGCCCCATCGACTACGAGCAGGCGCTGGCCACCGAGCAGAAGGAGGCGGCGTAGATGTCCGCCCCGACAGCCCCTCGACCAGCCCAGTCGCCGGCGCCAAGTTCATCAGGAAGGAGATTCTCCGCGGTCCCTCTCGGTCCCCAATCACCGACAAAGCAGGGGCCTGTCAGACAAAATCTCGTCTCTACGGTTCCAGGGGATTGACAATCCACGGTACCGGGGTGCTTGCAATTGTTAAACGGGTTGCGGATCATCTGCGTTCTGAACTGGGGTTTAGGCTGGCAGATGTGACTAATGTCTTCGATCGATTGATCGGACAGGACGCGTTGGCAGCCGATCTGCGTGCCGCGGCGACGTCTGCGCGCCTGGTCGCGGCACGCCTGGCGGAGACCGACGACGGCGCCGTGTCGATGTTCTCGGGCGACCCGGTCGACGAGCTTCCGGTCGGCGTGCGCGAGTCGATGTCGCACGCGTGGCTGTTCACGGGCCCGCCCGGCAGCGGCCGATCGGTGGCGGCGACCGCGTTCGCCGCGGCGTTGGAGTGCCAGGCGGACGAGGTCGGATGCGGCGAGTGCCGAGCCTGCACGACGGTCATGGGTGGCACACACGGCGACGTGCGGCACATCGTCCCCGACGGGCTGACGATCTCGGTGAAGCAGATCCGCGACATCGTCGCTCTGTCGGCCCGACGTCCCACGACGGGCCGCTGGCAGATCGTGGTCGTCGAAGACGCGGACAGGCTCACCGAACAGGGTGCGAATGCGCTGCTCAAGGCGGTGGAAGAGCCGCCCGAGCGGACCATCTTCCTGCTGTGCGCACCATCGGTGTCGCCCGAGGACATCGCGATCACCCTGCGATCACGGTGCAGGCACGCCCCGTTGACCGCGCCGACGAGCGAACAGATCGCGGCCGTGCTGATCGAGCGCGACGGGATCGACGAGGAGTCGGCGCGATGGGCGGCGTCGGTGTCGGGCGGGCACGTCGGACGTGCCAAGCATCTCGCCACCGATTCGTCCGCACGAGCCCAACGCGATCAGGCGTTGAGCCTCGCGCGGGCGGCGACGCGGGACTCGACGGCCTTCGCGGCCGCGGACAAGCTCGTCAAGACGGCCACCGAGGCCGCGGCGGCGATCGGCGACGAGGTGGACGCCGCGGAGACCGAAGAGCTGATGACGGCGCTCGGCGCGGGCGGAACCGGCAAGGGCACCGCGCGGCCCCCGCGCGGCACCGCGGGCGTCATCAAGGAACTCGAGAAGCGCCAGAAGTCGCGCCGCACGAGGATCATGCGCGATGTCCTCGACCGGGCGCTCGTCGACCTGGCCGCCCTGTTTCGCGACGCCCTCGCGGTGTCCCTCGGCGCGCGGGTCACCATGATGCACCCGGACAAGGAGCACGACGTCGTGACGCCCATGGCCGACTACGCGACGCCCGAGAAGCTCCTGAACTGCATAGAAGCCGTCCTCGAATGCCGCGAGGTGTTGGAGATGAACGTGAAGCCGAAGTTCGCGGTCGGCGCGATGGTCGTCAGACTCGGCGACCAGCTGAAGCGCTAGGCGTATTTCAGCTAGGCCTTCTCGGGGTCGCCGTCGTCGTGCGCGAGGGGATCGTCGCCGCCCGCGCCTTCGAGAACGGTGAGCTCGTTGTCGACCGCCGCGGAGATCTCTTCCACCTTGTGCTTGATCTTGTCGATGAACTCGGACATGGCGGGCTCCTCGTGCCGATGCGGTCGATGACTCCTCAACTATAGGTCCGTAGGATTGCAGCGTGAGTGAGCACCCGAGACCGTCGCGCGTCGACGACCTGTCGTGGGTGTTCGTCGGCGGTGTCCTGGGAACCGTGGCGCGGTGGGCGGCGGAAGAACTGTGGCCCGCGCGTGACGGTCAGTGGCCGGTCGGGACGTTCCTGGTGAACATCGTCGGCGCGTTCGTGCTCGGTGCGCTGCTCGAGGGGCTCGTCCGGCGTGGCCCCGATGTGGGACGCCGCCGCCGGTTCCGGCTCGTCGCGGGGACGGGTTTCTGCGGCGCCTTCACCACCTACAGCGCGTTCTCGCTGGAGATCTCCTTGCTCGGCAAGGGCGGCCATGTCTGGCTGGCGGTCGTGTACGCACTGGTCAGCGTGATTGTGGGCGTGGCGGCCGCCGCACTGGGCATCATCGCGGCGCGGCGGGCGGTGCGTCTGGCATGATCCCGATCCTCACGTTCCTCGCGGGCGCCGTCGGCGCGGTGCTGCGATTCGTCGTCGACGACGCGTGTCGGCGCCGGTGGCCCGCGGCTTTTCCCGGCCCCACGTTCGGAATCAACGTGACAGGTTCGTTGGCGATGGGCGTGCTCGCCGGACTCGTCATGTTCCACGGGACTCCACACGCGTGGCAGACGGTGGTCGGCACCGGCCTGCTCGGCGGCTACACGACGTTCTCGACGTCGGTCCTGGAGACTGTCCGCGCGGGCGGACGTCGCGGCCTCGTCTACGCCGCCCTCACCCTGATCGGATCGGTCGGGGCGTGCGCGGCGGGGTTGGCCGTCGCCTACGCGCTCTGAGCAGGGGCTGTGTCCCCCGCTCGATCCAACTTCGCCGCGTGAGGTCCTGATCGCCGCGCGCCCGTGATGCACTTGGCAGTCGCAGCGTTGTCGCCACACCCGAAGGAGTCGCCATGTCCACACGAATCAGAGTCGGCGCCGTCATCGGCGCGATCGGTGCGGTCGCGTCAGTGGCGTCGGGCGTCGGAACCGCCCAGGCGTGGACGACGGCGACAGGTCACCCGGCGTCCGGCATGGTCGACGGGACCACCCCGACGGTGTCGCTGACGAACACCACGGGCGACGAGTTCAACTGTGTCGTCTACCTGTACGGATACGACAAGCTGCCGAAGCTCCAGCAGATGAAGCCGCTGACGGAGAAGCTCCTGGAACTGCCGCCCGCATCCGCCGAGGCGAAAGATGCCGAGGTCAAGGCGGCGGCGTTGGCCGCGGAGATCGGCGACCCGACCGCGTTCGGAGGCCGCGCGGTCCCGATCGGGCAGACCGTCGACGTGGCCTGGTGGTCCGGGCCGACGGTCAAGGCCCCGGCGTACACGGTGCAGAGCGTGTGCACGATCGAGGGCCTCGGAACCGGCTCGATCGGCGACTACGACGTTCAAGTGTTCGGCATCGGCACCCCGCCGGACACCGGGTCGTCGGACGTCTTCGGAAGTGTCGAGGGAGTCCTCCCGGACTTCGGCGAGCTGTTCGGCTGAGTCGGCCTTTCGACTCGCAAGCTCGCTCAAGGAGCGGGAGAACCGGTCGGGGGTCAGCCCGCGGCCGGTTCCTGCGTCTTCGAGATGGTGAGCGCGGCGGCCAGCATGCGGGACTCGTAGGGATCGGCGGGGTCGAGCCCGGTCAGTTCGGCGACCCGCCGAAGGCGGTACGTGAACGTGTTCGGGTGGACGAACACCTCCTTCGCCGCGTCCTTGCGGTTGGCGCCGTGCTTGAGATGCGCCTGCAGCGACTCCAGCAGATGCGGTTGCGTGAACAGCGGTGCGACGCGGTCGGCGAGACGGTCGCGGGCCGGGCTCGGACGGGTGATCTGGTACTCCAGCAGCAGGTCGTCGAGGCTGTAGGCTCCGCTCGGCCTCCGCAGCGCGCACGCGAGGCGGGCCAGTTCGGTGCCGTCGGCGACCGATGCCGGGATGTGCTCAGGTGAGACGCCCGCGGTCAGGATCATGTGGACGTCCGCGTCGAACTCGGCGGTCAGTCGCGCGGTCATGGCCGCCCACCGTGCCGCGTCGTCGATGTCGACCGACGACTCCGGGATAAGCGCGGTGCCGACGACGCCGTCGAACACGGCGGGCGTGGTGCTCGACGTCAACTCGTCGAGGATCTGCTGCAGGAGTCGCCTCCGGCGCCGCGTGATCAGGTGCGCCGCGCTGACGGGGCTGGCGTCGACGTCCACCCGCAGCGACAGGACGAGGTAACGGTCGGCGATCGTCGTGTCCGCGCGCGCCGCGAGTCCGGCCGCCGGGCGGCCGTCGATCAGGGCTGCGCACAGTTCGCGCCGCGCTTCGCGTTCGGCGTGATAGATCGACTGCTCCACCTCGGTGTACGCCGACACCACCGACAGGGTGATGCTGCCGAGCATGTTGAGCATGCGCTTGCCGAGGTCGAGCATGTCGGCCATCTCGTCGTCTTCGGCGATCGCGGCGGCCTCGGTCAGCAGGATCTGCGCCGACTCGTGAATGCCGGTCAGCAGCATCTGCAGCGGGAGACGGTCCTCCGCGTGACGCTCGGCGACCGGACCGGCGAAGACGCGGACCTCATCGAAGGTCAGGTCGCGGCCGGTCGACACGGCCTCGAACAGCGCGTATCCGCACATGGTGATCGCGGGCAGCACGTCGGCGTTGAAATGATCGTCCGGCAGCCCGTCCGGCGTCGTCGCGGCCAGACCGCCTTCGAGGAGCTTCGCGGCTATAGAATCCCACTGCTCGCGCACACGCGTCAAGAGGGGCGGACGGTCGGTGAGTGCCTCGGTCATGCAGACATAGTGCTGCACGGAGCACCGGAAACACGCATCGGACGCCGATATTGGTTCGCACCACAAACTTCCCCCGAAACCTTCTCGCCTGGGTGCAGTGACCGGACGGTGCTCGCGTTCATACCGTTGTCCCGTGAGCATTCGACCGCCAGACGAGGACCCGTTCTATCTACCCGCTCCCGCGTTCGAGGCCAGGCGGCCCGGAGGCGTCCTCGCCGAACGTCAGGTGCTCCCGGCGGCGTTCGGGCGGGTTCCGGTGTCCGTCGACGCGTGGCAGCTCCAGTACCGGACCACCGATCTGACGGGCGCACCCGAGGCGGCGACCACCACGGTGCTCTTCCCGCGCGGAGAGTATCGCGGGCTGATGTCGTTCCAGTGCGCGATCGACGCGGTGACGCCGCGATGCGCACCGTCGTACGCACTCCGGCTCGGAGCCCGCGCGGCGGGAAGCCTGGCGCAGCTCGAACTCGGGCATGTGGTCGCCGCGCTCCGGCGCGGGTGGGTCGTGTCGATCCCGGACCACTGCGGCCCGGGCGGCAGGCTCGGCGCCGCGCGCGAACCCGGCTACCGGGTGCTCGACGGGCTCCGCGCCGCGCGCCGCTTCGGCATGGACGGCGGGACGTTCGACCTGGACATCGGGTTGTGGGGATACTCCGGCGGGGGTCTCGCGACGGCGTGGGCGGCGGAGGCGGCGGCCGACTACGCGCCGGAACTGCCGATCGTCGGGGCTGTCGCGGGGTCGCCGGTCGGTGATCCCGGCAATGCGTTGCGCAGGCTGTCCTCCGGTCGGTTCGTCGGCTTCCCGGTCATGTTCATCGCCGGTCTGCGACGCGCGTACCCGCGCCTCACGCACGTCCTCGACGAGCACATGGACGACGTCCTGCGCGCCGAACTCGACGTGGCGGACGAGCGGACCACCGTCTCGCTGCTCGTCCGACTGCAGCGGATGAACCTCGACGATCACCTGCGCGACGGCGTCGACGGCCTGCTCGCCGATCCCCGTCTGGCCGCGGTCATGGACGACATCCGGCCCGGAGCGCAGGCTCCCGCGATGCCGATGCTCATCCAGCAGGGCGTGCGCGACGAAGTGATCGCCGTCGCCGACGTCGACGCCCTCGTCGCCCGCTATCGAGCCGCGGGCGCCCGCATCGACTACCGGCGGCTGCCGTTCGGAACGCATCTGCCGCTCGAGTTCTGGACGGCTCGCGGCGCATTGGACTGGCTGCAAGAGCAGCGCGACGCGCAGGCCGAGGGCCTGCGGCACATTGGGAGAGAGGAAGTTCGTACATGACGAGGACGAAGTTGTGGGTGGCTGTGATGATCGCCGTCGCCGCCGTGACGGTGGCGGCGCCGGCGGTGCGGGCGGCGCCGAAGACGCTGCCGACGATCGGGAACACCGGCCAGGAGGGTCCTCGCCAGAACGGCTTCTGGGACGGCTACCTGTACGCGCAGGTGCACCCGAACTCCGCCCCGCCCGGCGCGAACGACTTCGGCTGCAAGCCGAAAGCGGGCGAGAACCCGGTGGTGCTGGTGCATGGAACCTATGAGGACGCGTACGACAACTGGGCCGCCGTCGCACCGGAGCTCGCAGCGTCGGGGCGCTGCGTGTTCGCGCCCAACTACGGTCGTACCGATCTGCTCGACAAGGGCGGCGCCGGCACCATCCTGCCCGCGGCCAACGGCGTCGCCAGCATCCAGCAGTCGGCGACGCAGCTCGGCGGCTACATCGACCGCGTCCGCACGGCTACCGGATCGGCGAAGGTCGACGTGGTGACGCACTCACAGGGCGGCGTCGTCGTGCGCCAGTGGATGAAGGCCGACGGCGGCGCGAACGCGTCGGACCCCGACAAGAACAAGATCGGCAAGCTCGTCATGCTCGCGCCGCCGAACCACGGCACCACGCTCGACGGCCTCGCCTGGATCGGCAGGCAGATCAACAATGCGGGCCTGGACGTGATGGGCTTCTACGCCTGGCTGTACGGAGCAGGACCCATCGACCAGTCGGTCGGATCTCCGTTCATCAAGCAGCTCAACAGTGGCCGCGTGATCTACCCCGGCGTCGAGTACACGATCCTCGCCAGCCGATACGACGAAGTCGTCACACCCTACGACTCGGCGTTCCTCCGGTACCCCGGCGTCAAGAACATCACGATCCAGAACGGCTGCGGCAAGGACTGGTCGGATCACTTGACGATGGTCTACTCGCCGTACGTCATCTCCGTCGTCAAGGGCGCCCTCGACGGCACCACCGCACCGGTCTGCAAGCAGCACGGTTGGCTGGTGTAGCCCTCACGCCGAGAACGGCACCGACAGTGGACGTCGAACGTAATTGCCTGGAGCCCAGGCGATCGCGTCGACGTCTACGTCGTAGTCGGGGCATCTCGCCAGCAGTTCGGTGAGGGCGATCGTCGCCTGCATCCGGGCCGCGGCGGCCCCGAGACAGAAGTGCGAGCCGTGGCTGAACGTGAGCAGACCGGGCGGATCGCGCCGGACGTCGAGCCGGTCGGCGTCCGGCCCGTGGACGCGTTCGTCGCGGTTGGCCGCGGCGTAGCAGAGCAGCACCTTGCGGCCTGCCGGGATCGTCACGTCGTCGAACGTCACATCGCGCGTGGTCGTCCGCGCGAGGCCCTGCACCGGCGAGGTGAGTCGGAGCAGTTCGGTGACCGCCGTGCCGATCGCGTCGGGATCGTCGAGCAGGATCCGCCGCTGATCGCGATGCTCGGTGAGCAGGGCGGACGAGCCGCCGAGCATGCCCGTCGTCGTGTCGTTGCCGCCCGCGACCATCGTGAACGCGAACGCGAGGATCGACAGCAGGTCGCTGCTGCCCGCCCCCACCAGGTGGGAGACGGTGTCGTCGCCTGGATGCTTGCGGCGATGCTCGATCAGTTCCGCGAAGTAGCCCGTCAGTTCGAGGACGGCGTCCGACGCCGACGTCATCGCCGCACCCAGATCGGCGCCGGGATTCGCGGCGACGATCGCATCGGTCCACGCGTCGAACCGCGTTCGGTCCTCCTCCGGGACGCCGAGATAGTGGGCGACGACCATGCTCGGCAACGGCTTGAACAGCTCCGCGGCGATGTCCCCACCACCGCCGGAACGCAGCCGCTCGATGCGTTCGACGACGAACTCCCGCACCAACGGCTCCAGCGTCGTCACCTGTCGCGGTGTGAACCCGCGCGACACGAGTTTCCGGAACTCGGTGTGCACCGGCGGATCCTGCATCACCAACGGCGGATTGTCGGCCAGCCCGATCTTGTCGAGCTCGCCGTAGGTGACGGTGAGGCCCTTCGCCGACGAGAACGTCTGCCAGTTCTTCGCCGCCGCCGTCACGTCCGCGTGCCGGGTGAGGACCCAGAAGTCGTCCTCCGGCCGCTTGTCCGGCACCACTCGATGCACGGGATCGTGCTCGCGCAGCCAGGCGTACATCGGAAACGGATCGCGCCACGACTCGTCGGAACGGAGAGTGTATCCCTGCTCAGTGGTGGTCATTCCGTCAACGTAAGACACATCGCCCGATCTGTCTCGGGGTTTGGCGGAGAAGGTCATTCAACGTGATGGGGCGGTCAAGCGGATTGCAGTGTCCGCAGACCCTTTGCGTGCGAGTCTGTAGCGGCACTGTCCAGCTTGACGCCGTTCGGATGCAACGCGAGGTAGTCGATGAACGTGTCGATCAGAGCCATGCTTCCCGGCCGGTTGGTTCCGGTCAGATCGTCGTCTGGCTCGGCGATCGAACATTCGCTTCGGACCACGGTGGCGGAGCGGATTGCGCCCGACGCTGATAGCACGAACACCGTGGCATATCCACCGGCCGACCGTAGTCGCTCGATCAGCTGAGAAAGCAACTCGTCGCCCAACGCGACTACTACCACACGTTCCCCTTCGTCGTTGACGACCATGTCGACGTCGGTGTCCCTGGCGACGATGCGGTCGACTGTGGTTCGGAAATCATTGAGCCGTTTGCGTCGTTCAGCGGCGTCGGCGAGGACCTGATGGACGCGCTGGTGAGAGATGTTCAATGCTGCGGCGACGTCACGCAGAGTGGTACCAGCGTCGCGCAGAGTTGTCGCGGCCACGCGCTGCGCCTCCCGCGCGGCGGCATCGGCGTCGGCAGCCGCGCCCCGAGCGGTGTGCAGTCTTTGGATGGGAGCGCTGAGCTCGGCGGGGAGTTGAATGTCGACTGCGATGTCGTCGATTGGCCGGTCGGTCATCACTTGGATGAGATCGCGCGCCATCTTCTCGACTTCACGAAGATGGGGGGCCCAAGTGTAGCGATCGACGTCGGGAACATAGATGCGCCAGCCGGTCTCGGCGCGTTCAACGATCACGGAGTGTGCGGTCACTTCTTCCACCAGTCCTTCCCCAGCTTCGCTTCGGCTTCCTTATAGATGATGATCGCCATGCTGTTGTCGATCTCGTTGTGTCGCGCTACCGGGACGCGGTATCCGTCGAGTTTGACGACTGTGTGATTGCCGCCCTCGACGGCTTCGTACGTTACGCCAGCGGCCCTGGCTCCTTGTTTGAGCATCTTGAGGATGTCCCGCCGCTTTGTCACAACCATATTCTAGTGACACTAGACAGATCAAGGCAAGCATCACTAGACGGTACTGGTAGTTGGGTGAAGGCTGGCCGTTGTGACCCGATTGCCCCATGTTGTGGCGTGCGGTGGGGTAGTCGAAACCAGAAATGCAGGTCAGACGTTGTCTGACCTGCATTTTCATGGAGCCGCCTAGGAGAATCGAACTCCTGACCTAGTCATTACGAGTGACTCGCTCTACCGACTGAGCTAAGGCGGCGTGCGGCCTGTGGCAGGCAGCGCAGATGATGCTACAGAGTGGGTGGCCTTGGGAGCAAAACGGGGTGGTCAGGTGGCGGCGGACGCGCGACGGCTGGCTTCCAGGGTGACGAGGGACGCGGCGTCGTCCGAGGTCAGGGAGATGGCGAACGACTCGGCGAGAATGGCGGGGAGTTCTTCGGCCGCCACGTTCCGTGTGAGGATCGAACCGTCGGGGCGCCGGGTGGTGACGGTGTCGCCGTCGAGAGTGACGTGCTCGTCGACGGCGAAGCGCTGGACGAACGGCCGTGTCACGAACGGGGACCGCGGCGACGTCGACACGAAGTGATTGCCCACCCGGTAGTCCGTCGGCGTCTGCGGGGTGAGGACGAACGAATGCCGCTCCACCCACTCGCCGTCGAACTGCGACAGCGTCCACCGAGTGGTGTCGAAGAGGTCGCCGACCGGCGACGACCCCAGCCGGAACCGCCACCCGTCCTGGTCCGCCTCGACGCCGTCGCGCAGTTCGATCGGTTCTAGCGGTCCTCGACCGAAGCCGACATCGCACAGATGACGGACGCCGTCGACCTCGACGATCACGAGTGCGTGCGTCGCGGGTCGTCCGGTCCAGTCGGCGCCGAGCGTGATGCGGCCGATGATCGGCGTGAACGTGAACCCGAGACGTTCCAACGCGGCCGCGAACAATCCGACGTGTTCGAAGCAGTACCCGCCGCGCGGCGAGTCGATCAGTTTCGTCTGAACCGATGCCAGGTCGAGCGGCAGGCCGCGGCCGAGAATGATCTCCAGATTCTCGAACGGGATCGACGTCGTGTGCGCGCGATGCAACGCGCGGAGGGTGTCGAGCGTCGGCGGGGGACCGTCGGCGACGCCGATCCGCCTCAGGTACGCCGACAGGTCGAGGTCGTCTCCGCTCCACAATCCCATGAGCGCCATTCTGCCCGCGACGCCCGCCGGGCGCGATCGAGTTACCGGGTCACGCCTTCCGCGCGAGCGGCGTCGGCGACGGCAGCGGCGACGGCGGGTGCCACGCGCGGATCGAGCGGGCTCGGGACGATGTGGTCGGCCGCGAGGTCGTCGCCCACCACACCGAAGATGGCCTCCGCCGCGGCGATCTTCATGCCCTCGGTGATGCGGCGCGCGTCGGCGTCGAGCGCGCCCGCGAAGACGCCGGGGAACGCGAGGACGTTGTTGATCTGATTCGGGAAGTCGCTGCGGCCCGTCGCGACCACCGCGGCGTGCTTCTTCGCGGTCTCGGGGTGGATCTCCGGATCGGGATTCGACAGCGCGAAGACGATCGCGTCGTCGTTCATCGACGCGATGAACGACTCGTCGATCAGGCCCGCGGACACGCCGAGGAACACGTCCGCGCCGTCCAGCGCCTCCGCCGCGCCGCCGGTCAGTCCCCGCGGGTTGCTCCACGCGGCCAGTTCCGACTTGAACTCGTTCAGATCGTCGCGGTGACCGCCGACGATGCCCTTCGAGTCGAGGACCACGATGTCCGGGACGCCCGCGGCACGCAGGATGTTCGCGCACGCGACGCCGGCCGCACCCGCGCCGGAGATGACGATCTTGAGCGTCGTGACGTCCTTGCCGAGGTGTGCGGTCGCGCCCTTGAGGGCGGCCAGGACGACGATCGCGGTGCCGTGCTGGTCATCGTGCATCACCGGGCAGTCGAGCGCCTCGATCACGCGGCGCTCGATCTCGAAGCAGCGTGGGGCCGAGATGTCCTCGAGGTTCACGGCGCCGAAGCTCGGGCGCAGGCGGATCAGCGTCTCGACGATCTCGTCCGGATCGGTGGTGTCGAGGACGATCGGGATCGAGTTGAGTCCGGCGAAGGTCCGGAACAACGCCGACTTCCCCTCCATGACGGGGAGCGACGCGCGCGGGCCGATGTCGCCGAGGCCCAGCACCGCGGTGCCGTCGGAGACGACGGCCACCAGACGCTTGGTCCACGTGTACTCGTCGACGAGGGAGACGTCTTTCGCGATGGCGCGCGAGACCTGCGCGACGCCCGGCGTGTACGCGATCGACAGGTCCCGCTGCGTGGCGATCGGGGACGCCAACTCGACGGACAGCTTGCCGCCCACGTGGGAGCGGAAGATCTCGTCGTCGGTGATCGGGTGGTTCGCGAGGGAGTCGGTGCTGGTCACGGGTGTTCTCCTTGACGTCGGCCCGGCGAAGGGCGCTCGAAGCGAGGTGATGCGGGATACATCGCGCAGGTCCGAACCGATTCTGTCACCGTCGTGCATTCCGCCTGGCGGCGGACCTGCGAAACGACCCGCCGACACGACATGGGAACCAAAAGTATCTATCATGTATCTATGACTGATTCGGCGGCCGACCGCGTCTACGCGGACGTGAAGGAGCAGATCCTCACGAGCGCCCTGCGCGGCGGAGACCTCATCAGCGAAGGCGAGATCGCCGACCGCTGCAACGTGAGCAGGACGCCGGTGCGCGAGGCGTTCCTGCGCCTGGCCGCCGAAGGCTGGATGCGCCTGTACCCGAAACGGGGAGCCTTCATCGTGCCCGTGAGCGACCGGGAGGCCAGGGACGTCCTCGACGCGCGCGTCCTCATCGAGAGTCACGCGGTACGGTCCGTCGTCGGCAGGCCCGAAGAACTCGCCGACCTCGGACGAGCGCTCGCCGACAACCTCGAGCGACACCGGAACGCCGACCTGTCCGAGTTCGCAGTCCTCGACGCCGAATTCCACCAGTTGATCGTCGCCGCGGGAGACAACGCGCTGCTCGCCGACATGTACGTCTCGCTCGGCGAACGGCACCGCCGCATGACGACCACCCGTCTGCACCGTGGAGGAGCCGTCGCCGACCAGATCTTCGCCGACCACGAGGCGCTCGCCGCGACCATCGCCGCGGGCGACGCCGACGAGTTCGCCTCGGGTCTCGCCGCACACCTCAGCGGCGTCCACGACATCCCGGGAGGGCCCCGATGAAACGTTTCGCAGGCTGGCAGGCCGTCTCGCTCGCCGTCTTCACCGCGGCATGGGGCGGCAACGAGTTCACCCCGCTGCTCGTCATGTACCGCACGACGACCGACATCGCGCCGGTCGCCGTCGACCTCCTCCTGTTCACCTACGTGATCGGCATCGTCCCGGCGCTCCTCATCGGCGGACCCCTGTCCGACCGATTCGGGCGACGCCCGTTGATGCTGCCGTCGCCGCTGATCGCCGCGGCCGGATCACTGCTGCTCGCG
This sequence comes from Gordonia spumicola, assembly GCF_009932475.1. Taxonomy (GTDB): domain Bacteria; phylum Actinomycetota; class Actinomycetes; order Mycobacteriales; family Mycobacteriaceae; genus Gordonia; species Gordonia spumicola. The sequence continues at coordinate 680,933 of NZ_BJOV01000003.1, read as the reverse complement.
TGCGGCTCAGGCTCGGTGGCGCTGCTGTCGATCGGCCGCGTCTTGAGCGGCGTGGCCCTCGGCCTCGCGATGGCCGTCGGCGGGAGCTGGATCAAGGAACTCTCCGACGCCGACGGCGCTTCCGCGACGGCGGGCGCCCGGCGTGCCGCGCTGTCGTTGACCTCGGGTTTCGGCATCGGCGCAGGCCTCGCCGCGATCCTCGCGCAGTGGGCACCGTGGCCGAACCAGCTGTCGTACGCGGTGAACATCGCGCTGGCGGTGATCTCGTTCGTCGCATTGCTCGGGGCTCCCGAGTCGCGGCAGGCGGTCGACACCGGTCGTCGTCTCCGCGACGACCTGCGGATCCGCTCGGCACGTCACCCCCGATTCTGGGTGATGGTCGCGCCGGTCGCGCCCTGGGTGTTCGGCGCCTGCGCCGTCGCGTACGCGGTGATCCCGGCGATCATGACGGAGAAGACCTCCACCTGGGCCATCGCGTTCGCGGGCTTGTGCTGCGTCGTCGGACTCACCGCCGGGTTCTTCATCCAGACCCTCGGCCGCCGCATCGACAAGCCGGGTTCCCCGCGGACGATGGTCATCGCCCTGGCGATGGTCGTCGGCGGCCTCGCCCTGGCGATCGTCGCCGCGAACACCACGTCGATCCCGATCGCACTGCTGGCCGCGGCCGTCCTCGGCTGCGGATACGGCATGGCGTTGATCTCCGGGCTGCTCGAAGTCCAGCGCATCGCAGGCCCCGACGACCTCGGCGGCCTGACCGCGGTGTTCTACGGTCTCACCTACCTCGGCTTCGCATCACCGGCGATCATGGCCGCGGTCACCGAGCGGTTCCCGTCCGTCGGCTACCCGCATATGTTCGGTTTCGGCATCGCGATGGCGCTGCTCGCGGTGGCTGTCGTCGTCATCGGCAACCGGACGTCGATCGCCGGACCCCACAGCGTCCGTCCTCGCGAGATGGAAGTGGATCTCGCCGGCGCTGAAGGTTCTCCTCGCTAGACGCTTCGACTCGCTTCGCTCGCTCAAGGACGGGGTCCCCGCCCGTTTTTTGAGCGAGCGAAGCGAGTCGAAAGGTCCTCGACGGCCGGGGCGGAGCAGTCAGGCGTCGGGGAAGCCGTTCGGGTTCTTAGACTGCCACCGCCAGGCGTCGGCGCACATGTCGTCGATCGTGCGAGTCGCGGTCCAGCCGAGTTCGGCGTTCGCCTTCGACGGGTCTGCCCAGTACGCGGGGAGGTCGCCCGCGCGACGGGGGACGATCTCGTAGGGGACATCCCTGCCGCTGGCCTGAGCGAACGCGTTGACGACATCCAACACCGACACCGCCTGGCCGCTGCCGAGATTCCACACCGACAACGGGCGGTCGCCGACGGCGATCGCGTCCAACGCGGCGAGATGGCCCGCGGCGAGATCGTCGACGTGGATGTAGTCGCGCAGACCGGTGCCGTCGGGGGTGTCGTAGTCGTCGCCGAAGACAGCCAGCTTCTCGCGGCGTCCGACGGCGACCTGTGCGACGAACGGCATCAGGTTGTTGGGGACGCCGTTCGGGTCCTCGCCGATGTCGCCGCTCGGGTGCGCGCCGACCGGGTTGAAATACCGCAGGAGCGCGATGCGCCACGAGTCGTCGGCGACGGCGACGTCGCGCAGGATCTGCTCGATCATCACCTTCGTCCACCCGTACGGGTTGGTCGCGGACGTCGGCATGTCCTCGGTGCGCTCCCGGACGGGATTCTCGCCGTAGACGGTGGCCGACGACGAGAACACGAACGTCCGCACCCCGTGGGCGTCCATCGCCCGCAGCACCGACAGTGCCGTGTCGATGTTGGTGCGGTAGTAGGAGATCGGCTTCGCGACCGACTCGCCGACGGCCTTGAAGCCCGCGAAGTGGATGACGGCGTCGATGTTCTCGACCGCGAACAGGCCGTCGGTGGCGGCCTCGTCGGTGAGGTCGATCGTGTAGACGGTGACCGGCGTCCCCGACAGCTCGACCAGACGGGGGATGATGCTCGGCTTCGAGTTGCTGAAGTCGTCGGCGATCACCACGTCGTGTCCGGCGGCGAGCAACTGCAGGACGGTGTGGGAGCCGATGTAGCCCGCTCCTCCTGTGACGAGGACCTTCATCGGTCTCCTTCGGGGTCGATGACCTGTTGGGTCTGTGCGTACGAGCGTTCCACGTCGTCCTTGGCGGGTCCCCACCAATCCTGATGGGTGCGATACCAGTCGACGGTCGCGGCCAGCCCAGACGCGAAGTCCGTGTAGCGGGGCGTCCACCCGAGTTCGGTCCGCAGGCGTGTCGAGTCGATGGCGTAGCGGCGGTCGTGGCCCGCGCGGTCGGTGACGAAGTCGAACGCGTCGCGCGGCTGCCCGAGCATCTCCAGGATGGTCTCGACGACGGTGCGGTTGTCGACCTCGCCGTCGGCTCCGATGAGGTAGGTCTCGCCGGGCTCGCCGCGGTCGATGATGGTCCAGACGGCGTCGTTGTGGTCGTCGACGTGGATCCAGTCGCGGACGTTGCGGCCGTCGCCGTACAGCTTGGGTCGGACCCGCGTCAGGACGTTGGTGATCTGGCGGGGGATGAACTTCTCCACGTGCTGGTACGGGCCGTAGTTGTTGGAGCAGTTCGAGATCGTCGCGGTGATCCCGAACGACCGGACCCAGGCCCGGACCAGCAGGTCGCTGCCCGCCTTGGTCGAGCTGTAGGGGCTCGACGGGTTGTACGCCGTCTCCTCGGTGAAGCGCGCCGGGTCGTCGAGGTCGAGGTCGCCGTACACCTCGTCGGTGCTCACGTGATGCAGTCGGGCGCCGTGGCGGCGGACCGCTTCGAGCAGCGTGTACGTCCCGACGAGATTGGTCTGCACGAACGACGACGGGTCGGCGAGCGAGTTGTCGTTGTGCGATTCGGCCGCGAAGTTCACCACCAGATCGGCCTCGCCCACCAGCCGGTCGACCACGGCGGCGTCGGCGATGTCGCCGCGGACCACGCGCACCCGGTCTGCGACCGGAGCCAGCGTCGACGGGTTGGCGGCGTAGGTGAACTTGTCGAGCACCGTCACGTCGACGTCCGGTCGGGTGGACAGGGTGGACAGGACGAAGTTGGCTCCGATGAACCCGGCTCCGCCGGTCACCAGGACTCGCATGGGTCTCCGTAGGTGTGGCTTCGAATGGTCCCTCAACTGTACCGATAGGCTTGCAGCATGCGCGGAATCATCCTCGCCGGTGGCACCGGGTCGCGTCTGCACCCGATCACGCAGGGCGTCAGCAAGCAGCTCGTGCCCGTCTACGACAAGCCGATGATCTACTACCCGCTCTCGACGCTGATGCTGGCGGGCGTGCGGGACATCCTCGTCGTGACGACCCCGCACGACAGCGAGTCGTTCCGGCATCTCCTCGGCGACGGATCGCAGTTCGGCGTCCGCATCGACTACGCCGTGCAGCCCGAGCCGAAGGGGCTGGCGCAGGCGTTCGTGCTCGGAGCCGATCACATCGGCGACGACGCCGCGGCCCTCGTCCTCGGTGACAACATCTTCTACGGCCCGGGCCTCGGCAGCAGGCTGCAGGGCTTCGGCGACGTCGACGGCGGCGCGATCTTCGCCTACCGAGTCGCCGATCCGACAGCGTACGGCGTCGTCGAGTTCGACGCGGACGGGACGGCCGTCTCCCTCGAGGAGAAGCCGACGCGGCCGAAGTCCCGCTACGCGGTGCCGGGGCTCTACTTCTACGACAACGACGTCGTCGACATCGCGCGCGGCCTGGAGCCGTCGGCCCGCGGCGAATACGAGATCACCGACGTCAACGCCGAGTACTTGCGCCGCGGGAAGCTCAGCGTGACCGTCCTCCCGCGCGGAACCGCCTGGCTCGACACGGGCACCTTCGATTCGCTGCTCGACGCCGGGAACTTCGTCCGGACGGTCGAGGAGCGACAGGGACTGAAGATCGCGGTGCCCGAGGAGATCGCGTGGCGGCTCGGCTACATCGACGACGCGCATCTGCGCGAGCGCGCCGCGGCCCTCGTGAAGTCGGGCTACGGCGCATACCTGTACGACCTCCTCGACCGTGGACGGGAACTGTAGACACATGAAGGTTCGAGAACTGACCATCCCGGGCGCGTGGGAGTTCACCCCCGCTCAGCACGGAGACGACCGCGGTCTCTTTCTGGAGGCGTTCAAGGGCGACCTCCTCGCCGAGACGATCGGTCACCGATTCGAGTTGGCCCAGGTCAACACCTCGGTGTCGGCCGCGGGCGTGTTGCGTGGCATCCATTTCGCCGATGTCCCACCCGGTCAGGCGAAGTATGTGACGTGCAACGTCGGAGCGGTCCTCGACGTGGTCGTCGACCTGCGCGTCGGGTCGTCGACGTTCGGGAAATGGGACGCCGTGCTGCTCGACGACACCAATCGGAAGGCCGTCTACCTGGCCGAAGGACTGGGACACGGGTTCTGCTCGCTGATGGACGGCTCCACCGTCACCTACCTCTGCTCCACCGGGTACAACCCGGCCGCCGAGCACGGCGTGAATCCGCTCGACGAGACGCTCGGCATCGACTGGCCGCGCGTCGGACGTGACGGGAGCCCGCTCGAGTACCGGCTCTCGGATAAGGACGTAGCCGCCCCGGGCCTCGCCGAGGCCCAACGACTCGGACTGTTGCCGCGAACGGGACCGAACGGGGGACAGCGGTAGAGCGGTCGCCTCCCGGACGATGAAGGCTCTTTCTCTACGTCCCGCCAGGAAGACCGCAGGACAAGCTCACGCCCTCCCGAAATCGGTCGATCTATCGGTGACCGGCGGCGATACGTCGCCGGACCGCGATGGATCAACCGATCTCAGGGATGCAGGTGGGGGAACGGGGGAAGTGCGGGGGTGTGCAGCCAGTCGCGCCAGATGTCGCCGAGGGGTGTCGAGGTGAACGTCGACGCGAGGGCGACGAAATCCTCCGTCGTGACGGTCCGGTAGCGGTACTTGTCGGTCCAGCGGCGCAGAAGGGCGAAGAAGTCGCCGTCGCCGATGCGCAGACGCAGTGCGTGCAGGGTGATGGCTCCGCGCTTGTACACCCAGTCGTCGAACATCTGTGACGGGCCGGGATCGGCGAGCGGCGTGGTGAAGCGCGTGTGCTGCAGCTTCTCGTAGTAGTGGCGCGCCCACTCGTCGGCCGACCGGCCCCCGCTGTGCTGGCTCCACAGCCACTCCGAGTAGCAGGCGAAACCCTCGTGCAGCCAGATGTCCTGCCAGCGGGCACACGTCACGGAATTGCCGAACCACTGATGCGCCAGCTCGTGGGCGATGAGCCGCTCATGATCGAGGGTGCCGTCGCAGTGATTCGACCCGAACGTCGAGAAGCTCTGCGCCTCCAGCGGGATGTCGAGTTCGTCGTCGGTCACGACCGCGGTGTACTGGGGGAACGGGTACGGGCCGAACATCTCGGTGAACGCGTCGACCATCTTGACCTGGCGGGCGAAGCTGACGTCGAACTCGGCCGACAGTCGCCTCGGCACCAGAGCGTGGACGGGCACGTCGCCGTCGGACAGGACGCGACGGTCGTATTGTCCGATCTGGATCGACGCCAGATAGGTCGACATCGGCTCCACCTGGTCGTACACCCACGTCGTCATCGCGGCGCGACGCTGCTTCGACACCAGTCGTCCGTTCGCCAGCGTGTGATACGGGCTGTCCGTGGTGATCTCGATGTGGAACGGGGCCTTGGCCTCGGGATGGTCGTCGCACGGGAACCACGACGGCGCGCCGTTCGGTTGATTGGCGCAGAGCGAGCCGTCGTCGAGCTCCTCCCAGCCGACCGTCCCCCACTGGCTGCGGACCGGTCGAGGATTGCCGTTGTAGCGGACGACGACGGTCATCGCACCGCCCGGCGGGATCGGGTCGGCAGGGGTCACCGACAGCTTGCCCGACCTGTGCGAGAAGCGGACTCGGGAGCCGTTGACGGTCACGCGGTCCACGCGCAACGACGTCGCGAGGTCGAGGGTGAAACGGGTCAGCCGCTGGTACGACGTCGCGGTGATCGTCGCGACCCCCGCGAGACGGTTGCTCGACACGCGGTAGTCGAGGACCAACGCGTACCGGGAGATGCGGTACCCGAGGTTGCCGCTTCGAGGCAGGTACGGATCGAGTTCGTGGTGGCCTCCGGCGAGCGTCGGCTCCTGCGCGTTCGGTTTGTTCCGCACTACCTCTCCGTCTGTCGTCCGGTCGGGCTCCATCGTAGCCGCGGCACGGCCGGCAGGCGCGCCGAGTCTCTAGACGTCGGCACTCAACCGATGAGGTGAAATCGGCGGGTTCCTCTTCCGGTCGTGGACGGTGAACCTGTGTGATGGACAGTGGCCGCGACTGCCCGCGGTGTGCCGATGACGAAGACAGGTGGGCATGTATCCCCAGCAGCCGTCCAACCAGCCAGGTGGCTGGAATCAACAAGCTGCAGGTCAGCCGGGCTATCCGCAACCCGGGTACCCGCAGCAGAACACGTCGCCGCTCGCGGGTCTGAGCGGTGTCCCGCCGCTCCCCGCCGTGCTGGGCGTGCTCCTGGTGATCGGGTTCATCGGCATGTTCGTCGGGTCGAGCGGCAGTTTCACCAGCCACTCCTCACGCAGCGAGCTGTGCTCCGCGTACTCGAGCCTGAAGTCGGCCTTCGACGACGACAGCACGTACGACGTGACGTCCGAGGTCGACGAGCTCGCATCCGTCGCCAAGGACTACGACGACGAGGGAGTTCAGGAGGACGGCGACAACCTCGGCAACGCGGGCGGCTCCGGCTTCATCACGTGGTCGTCGATCTCGTCGAAGACGTCCCACATCCGAGCGGAGTGCAACTGACATGACCGGTCCTCAATATCCGCAGCCTCAGCCGTACGGGCAGGGGCCGCAGCAGCCGTACGGCCAGCAGCCGCCGATGCGGCCGACGGCTCCTCGCCAGCCGATGGCCGAGCCGGTGCGCAACGCGCTCATCGTCGCGGGCGTGGTGGTCGTGGTGTCGGTGTTGATCATGGTGACGTCGTGGCTGCTGGTCGGCCTCGCGATCCTGCTGGTCGGCGGTTTCTACGCCTTCCTCGTATTCCGCGGGATGCCGCCGTTCGCGAACGTGAACCAGACGATGGACGCGCTGAAGTCGCTGTCCGGACCGTCGCGGGCCCCGACGGGCTACGCGCCCGGTCACCAGCAGCCTGTTCAACATCAGCAGCCCGGTCAACAACAGCAGTAAGGGTACCCGAGCTCGCCGAACATCCCGAGTTCGCCGGGCATGCCGAGCTCGCCGAACATCCACAGTGCGCCGAATGTCCCGAGCACGCCCGCGATGCCGGCGCAGGGCGGATTCACCGAGGCGATGGCCGCAGACCCGTCGACGCCGGCCGAGGTGCTCAACCGGATCGCGGCCGACGCGCCGCACCTGCGGCCCGCACTCGCCCGCAACCCCGCCACCTACGACGATCTGCTGACCTGGCTCGGTTCTCTCGGCGATCCCGCCGTCAACGCGGAACTGGCTCGCCGACCGCGCTGACTCGAACGGCTCAGGGCGTCCACGGAGCGATGGGATTGCCCTGCCACGTGGTGTGAGCGGGGACGACGTCGCCGCGCATCACGAGCGACGCGGGTCCGACAGTCGCAGACTCCCCGACACCCGAGGCGGGGAGTGCCACGCAGTGCGGTCCGAGCGTGGCTCCGGCCTCCAGCCGGACGGCGTCGATCGCCATCACACGATCGTGGAACAGGTGCGTCTGGACGACGCAGCCGCGCTGCACGTTGGCCCCGTCGCCGAGTTCGACGAGGTCGGCCTCGGGCAGCCAGTACGACTCGCACCACACGCCCTTTCCGATCTTCGCGCCGAGCGACCGCAGCCACAGGTTGAGAACCGGGGTGCCGGTGGCGGCATTCGCGAACCACGGTGCGGCGACGGTCTCGACGAACGCGTCCGACAGTTCGTTCCGCCAGACGAACGAACTCCACAGGGGATGCTCGGAGGGGCGGATGGGTCCGACGACCGTCCACTTCGCGACACATGCGACGGCGCCCGCGACGGCCCCGGCGGCCAGCAGGACCAGCCCGCTGACCAGGGCCGCGATGACCACGCCGTGCTTGTCGGCGGTGATCTGCAGGGCGAACAGGACGGCGACGCCGATCGTGAACGAGACCATGACCGCCACCAGGCGCAGCGTCTCGACGATCGCGCGGGCCAGTTTGACGCCGAACCCCGGAGCGAAAGTGCGCGACGAGTCGGACTCGTTGGCCGTACGGCGCAGTCGGACCGGCGGGCTGCCGAGCCAACTCGACCCGCTCTTGGCCTTCTGCGGAGCAGCCGACAGGACGGCGACGAGACCGTTCTTGGGGACCTTCCGATCGGGCGCGATCATTCCCGAGTTGCCGAGGAAGGCGCGCTTGCCGACCTTCGCCTCGCCGATCCGCATCCAGCCGCCGCCCAGCTCGTACGACGCGACGAGGGTGTCGTCGGCCAGGAACGATTCGTCGCCGACCGTCGTGAACTTCGGGATGACCAACGCTGTCGAGATCTCGGCGGCCTTGCCGATGTCGGCGCCGAGCGCGCGGAACCACCACGGCGTCAACAGGCTCGCGTACAGCGGGAACAGGTAGGTGCGGGCGGCGTCCATCATGCGTTCGGTGGCCCACACCTGCCAGCCCACTCGCGAGCGGACCGGGTGGACGCCCGCGGTCATGCCGATCGATGCGAGGCGCACCAGGATGAGCGTGAGCAGCGCGAACACGACCATCGCGGCGAGCGCACCCGCGGGGGCGAGGGCCAGCATGCGCCACGTGGCGGTGCGCAGTCGGTCCGCCGATAGCGCCCAACTGCCCGCGACGGCCAGGCCCGCGGCCAGCGAGACCAGCGGGATGCCGGAGATGACGAGCGCCGTCGCACCGTAGACGGCGACCCACCAGCGCCGCGTCTGAGGCCGCTGAGTGGGCCACTCGGATTTCGCCTTGCCGAGTTTCACCGCGGGCGATCCGCCCCAGCGCTGACGAGACTTGACCTTGCCGACGACGGCCGAGCCGGGATCGACGATGGCGTCGCGTCCGACGACGGCGCCCGGCAGCAGCGTCGAGCGGCTGCCGACGGTGGCGCCGGGCTTCACGACTAGCTCGCCGACGTGCAGGACGTCGCCGTCGAGCCACCAGCCCGCGAGGTCGACCTCGGGTTCGATCGCCGCGCCGTCGCCGATCCGCAACAGGCCGGTGACGGGAGGCAGGGAGTGCAGGTCGACGTCCTTGCCGATGGTGGCGCCGAGCGCGCGAGCCAGCGACGGCATCCACGGGGCTCCCGACAGGTTGTGCGCACCGCTGGCCGCCATGAGTCGTTCGGCGGTCCACAGGCGGATGTGCACCCCGCCGCCGCGCGGATAGTCGCCGGGGCCCACTCCGGCCAGCAGCAGTCGTGCGCCGACGGCGGCGATGCTCATGCGGCCGATCGGCGTCACGAAGACGATGAACGCGGCGAGCAGCCACCACCAGTTCACCTCGATCAACCAGACCGGGTCGTAGCCGAGGCCTGAGGCGGCGGCGCGTCCGACGTTGTTCGCGACACCCAACCAGGTGACCCACTGGATGCCGGTGAGCGTCGCGAGCGGGATGGAGGCGATGGTCTGCGCGACGCCGGTCGACGGCGGCACGGGCTTCACGATGCGCGGCTCCACCGCGGCCGACGGGTCGAGCGCGTCGAGCATCTCGGCGAGCGACCCGAGCCGCGGGTGGTCGTACAGGTCGGCGACGGTGATCTCCGGGTACCGGGTGCGCAGCGCCGTGACGAGCTGCGCCGCCGACAGCGACCCGCCGCCTTCGGCGAAGAAGTCGGCCTTCGCGCTGCCGACGGACACCCCGAGGACGTCGGCCCACTGCTGTGCCAGCCAGGCCTCGGTGCCCGACAGGTCGGACGGCCCGTCGCCCGCGTCGGCGCCGACGACCGGCCACGGCAAGGCGTCGCGGTCGACCTTGCCGGATGTGCGGGTCGGCAGTTCGTCGAGCAGGACCAGCCGGGGGACGAGCGCGGCGGGCAACTCCTCCCGGAGTCGGGCCTGGGCGGCGGCGACGTCGAAATCGGTGTCGGCGGAGGCCAGGTACCCGACGAGGATCGACGAGCCCGAGCCGGTCTTGCGGACGGCGGCGGCCGCGCCGGACACGCCGGGCAGATTCTGCAGCGCGTTGTCGACCTCACCGAGCTCGATGCGTCGGCCGCCGATCTTGACCTGGTCGTCGGCGCGTCCGACGAACAGCAGTCCGCGACTGTCGAGGGTGACGATGTCGCCGCTGCGGTAGGCGCGCTCCCATCCGAGGGCGGGTGCGGGCGCGTACTTCTCGGCGTCCTTGACCGGGTCGAGGTAGCGGGCCAGGCCGACGCCGCCGATCACCAGTTCGCCGGACTGGCCTTCGGCGACGGGCTCGCCGTTCGCGTCGACGACGGCCAGGTCCCAGCCGATCAGCGGCATGCCGATCCGGACGGGCTCTCCGCGCCGCAGCGGCGACGCGCACGCGACGACTGTCGCCTCGGTGGGGCCGTACGTGTTCCACACCTCGCGGTCGTCGGTCGCGAGACGGTCCGACAGCTCGGGCGGGCACGCCTCGCCGCCGAAGATCAGCAGGCGGACGGCCTCGATCGCCTCGGCGGGCCACATCGAGGCGAGGGTCGGGACCGTCGAGACGACGTTGATGTCGCGCTTGACCAGCCACGGGCCGAGGTCCATGCCCGATCGGACGAGTGCGCGCGGCGCCGGGACCAGGCAGGCCCCGCTGCGCCAGGCGAGCCACATCTCCTCACACGACGCGTCGAACGCCACCGACAGGCCGGCGAGCACGCGGTCGTCGGGGCCGAGCGGCTCGTCCCGCAGGAACAGGGCGGCCTCCGCGTCGACGAACGCCGCGGCGTTGCGGTGAGTGACGGCCACGCCCTTCGGCTTGCCGGTGGAACCGGAGGTGAAGATGATCCACGCGTCGTCGGTCTGTGTGGCGGGCGACGTCCCTACCGGTGCGATGGGCCCGTCGAGCGGCGCGGTGGCGTCGCGGCCGGACTGCGGGTGCACGCCGTCGGCGTCGAACAACGCGTCGATGTCGGCCTCGCCGAACACCAGCTCGGCGCGCTCGTCGGGATCGTCGGCGTCCACCGGGACGTAGGCCGCACCCACCCACAACGTGGCGAGGATCGCGATGTAGAGGTCGCGGGAGCCGGACGGCATGCGGATGCCGACGCGGTGTCCGCGGCCGACGCCGATCGCGGACAGTCGTCCGCTGACGCGCCGGACCAGTGCGATCAGTTCGGAGTAGGTGACGATCTGGTCGCCGTCGTCGATCGCCGGTGCGTCGGGGTGCGTGCGCGCGGTCGACGCGAGGACGTCGCACAGGGTGCGTCCGGCCGGCGCCTGGTCGCCGAGCAGGAACTCCGCTGGTATCGGCACGTGTGCTTCCCCTTCGAGGTGTCGTCAGCCGACGCGAGCAGTCCCGCGTCGGAGTCATTTTGCCCCACGGGAGGCTCCTCCGCAGTGCAGGCGATGCAGTGCGTGACCGTATGGTGGATTCGGAGTGTGACCGCCCACACCGCGCCGACGACGGGAGACGTGAATGGCAGGCATCAGCGTGGACGATCTGTTCGGCTTCGCCGGACTCATCGACGACGAGGAACGGTCGATCGTGGAGACCGTCCGAGGCTTCGGAGCCAAGCGGCTCCGGCCGCATGTCGCGGAGTGGTTCGAGGACGGTGCGCTGCCCGTCCGCGACCTCGCCCTCGAGCTGGGTGAACTGGGTCTGTTCGGCATGCACCTGGACGGGTACGGCTGCGCCGGGGCGTCGGCCACCGCCTACGGGCTGGCGTGCCTGGAGGCGGAGGCGGTCGACAGCGGGCTGCGGAGCTTCGTCTCCGTGCAGGGCTCGCTCTCGATGTACGCGATCCACGCCTTCGGCAGCGACGAGCAGAAGGATCGGTGGCTGCCCGCGATGGCGCGTGGCGAGGCCATCGGCTGCTTCGGACTCACCGAACCCGACTTCGGTTCGAACCCCGCCGGGATGCGGACCAACGCCCGGCGCGACGGCGACGACTGGATCCTGAACGGTGCCAAGATGTGGATCACGAACGGGCCGGTCGCCGACGTCGCCGTCGTCTGGGCGCAGACCGACCCCGACGCGGGCGGGCGCGGCATCCGCGGCTTCGTCGTCCCGACCGACACCCCCGGTTTCACGGCGAACGAGATCAAGCACAAGATGTCGCTGCGCGCGTCGGTGACCGGCGAACTCGTGCTGGAGGACGTCCGCCTCCCCGCCGACGCGGTGCTGCCCGGTGTGCAGGGCATGCGCGGACCGCTCAGCTGCCTCAACGAAGCCCGTTTCGGCATCGTGTTCGGCGCGGTCGGCGCCGCCCGCGACTGTCTGGAGACCGCGCTGCGCTATGCGGACGACCGCGAGGTGTTCGGCCGCTCGCTCGGCGGCTACCAGCTCACCCAGGCCAAACTCGCCGACATGGCGCTCGAAGTCGGCAAGGCGTTCCTCCTCGCGATGCACCTCGGACGCATGAAGGACGCCGGGGCCATCCGTCCCGAGCAGATCAGTCTCGGCAAGCTCAACAACGTGCGGGAGGCGATCGCCGTCGCCCGCGAATGCCGAACCATCCTCGGCGCCAACGGGATCACCCTCGAGTACCCGGTGATCCGGCACGCCAACAACCTGGAATCGGTCCTCACCTACGAGGGCACCAGCGAGATGCATCAGCTGATGATCGGCAAGGCCCTCACCGGGTACGACGCCTTCCGCTGACCACTCATCCCTCCCACCCCACTCGCACACAAGGAGAAGCATGGCTCCGCTCAAACTCGGCCTCAAGGCATCCGCAGAACAGTTCGGCCCCCGCGACCTCGTCGAACTCGGTGTCGCCGCCGAAGAATTCGGCCTCGACTCGGTGACGGTCAGCGACCACTTCCAGCCGTGGCGCCACAACGGCGGCCACGCCCCGTTCTCCATCGCGTGGATGACGGCCGTCGGCGAACGCACCGAACGCATCCAGATGGGGACGTCGGTGATGACGCCGACGTTCCGCTACAACCCGGCCGTCGTCGCGCAGGCGTTCGCGACCATGGCGTGCCTGTACCCGGACCGCGTGATGCTCGGCGTCGGGACCGGCGAGGCCCTCAACGAGTACGCCACCGGCTTCCAAGGCGAATGGCCCGAGTTCAAGGAGCGTTTCGCGCGTCTGCGCGAGTCGGTTCGCCTCATGCGCGAACTGTGGACCGGCGACCAGGTCGATTTCGAGGGCGACTACTACTCCACCAAGGGCGCGTACATGTACGACATCCCGGAGAACCCGGTGCCCGTGTACATCGCCGCGGGCGGACCCGTCGTCGCGCGGTACGCCGGGCGCGCGGGCGACGGCTTCATCTGCACCTCGGGCAAGGGCATGGAGCTGTACACCGAGAAGCTGATCCCCGCCGTCACCGAGGGCGCGGCCAAGGCCGAACGCGACGTCGACGCCATCGACAAGATGATCGAGATCAAGATCTCCTACGACCGCGACCCCGACCGGGCCCTCGAACAGACCCGCTTCTGGGCCCCGCTGTCGCTGACGCCGGAGCAGAAGCACTCCGTCACCAGCTCGGTCGAGATGGAACGTCTCGCCGACGAGCTGCCCATCGAGCAGGTCGCCAAGCGGTGGATCATCGCCTCCACCCCCGACGACGCCGTCGCCCAGATCAAGCAGTACATCGACGCGGGCCTCAACCACCTTGTCTTCCACAGCCCCGGGGCCGATCAGCGCCGCTTCCTCGAAGCCTTCACCGAAGACGTCGTTCCCGAACTCCGCAAGCTCGCCTGAACTCCTCGCTCCTCGAGCGAGCGAAGCGAGTCGAAAGGTTTTGTCACGCAGCGCCTTTCGACTCGCAAGCTCGCTCAAGGAACGGAAGGGCAAGCTCGCTCAAGGGGCGGAAGGGCACGCTCGTTCAAGGAGCGGAAGGGATCGCGGGAGGCTCGCTCGAGGAGGGCCGACGTCAGTTGGCGGGAGCTGCCGGAGACGGTGTGTAGACGGTCGTCGTCTCGGTCTCTGTCTCGGTTTCGGTGACCGTCGCGGTGCGCGTGCGGGTGACGGTGTCGGTCTCCGTCGCGGTCCGGGTGTGCTCGTTGGTCTCGGTGGCGGTCTGGGTCTTGACCTTCGTGGTGTTGCGGCCGGTCTCGGTCTCCGTCTCGGTGGCGACGGAGGTGACGGTGCGGGTCGGGGCGGGACTGCCGCTCTTCTGGCCGACGATGAAGAAGCCGAGGATCACGAGGGCCGCGGCGGCGCAGGCGACCGTCGTGATGATCTGCCAGCGCCGGACGACGGTGTTGACGGCGGCCTTGTCCGCAGCCGCGGCGACGGCGGTCGGGCTGCCGTACAGGTCGGTCGGCACGGGGCCGTAGGGAGTCTGCGCGTACTCGGTCCCCTCGACGGGAGACTGCAGCGGCTCGGATGCGGGGTCCGCGGGCTGGTAGGGCGCAAGCTGCGGTTCGCTCGCCACCGGCTCGTCGGACGACGGCGGGTTCGGCGGCTGAGTCAACGGTTGCTCCTCGGGCGAGACGGTCCAGCGGTCGGGCCCGGAATCGGGCGTCCGTACACAGTACCGCGAACCTGTTCCGATCGATCGATCAAATTTTTTCCGGAAACTCTGGCTAGTGCTTGCTCGTGGAAGTAACGTTCATCACGGCATCCGAGCCTGTCAAGATTTCTGTGTAAGTCGGTCAGGTGTTCGGTTTAGAGGTGATGGTCGATACGTTCGGGGTAGGTCAGTGAGAGTTGCTCGAGCGCTCGTTTCCAGTTCGTGGTGACCGCGCCTTCCACGAGCCGCCCCGCGGCTTTGCGTTTGTGCGAGGGAAGTCCTTGTTCCTTGATGCGCTCGCGAGCTCGTTTGTCCTCGATGTTGCCGATGGCCAGCCATAACAGCTTCATCGCGGCCGCGTCGTTCGGGAAATGCCCCCGGTTCTTCGTGACCTTGCGCAGTTGATAGTTCAGTGACTCAATACTGTTCGTGGTGTAGATGACCCGCCGCAACTCCGGTGGAAACGCCAGAAACGGAATGAACCGTTCCCACGCATCGCGGAACGTTTTAACCGCCGACACGTACTTTCGGCCCATATCCGAGTCCGCGAACGCGTCTAACGCGTCCGCGGCAGCGTGCTCGGTCGGCGCTTGATAAATCGGCTTGAGCAAGCGCACCACGGCTTTACGGTCGCTGTAGGAGACGAACCGCATCGAGGCCCGGATCAGATGCACCACGCACGTTTGGACTGTTGCGTGCGGCCACGTGGCCTCGACGGCTTCAGCGAACCCGGTCAGCCCGTCGCAGCACACGATCAACACGTCCTGTACGCCGCGGTTACGCAGTTCCGCGCACACCGACGCCCAGAACTTCGCGCCTTCGCTCTGTTGGATCCAAATCCCGAGAACGTGTTTGACCCCGTCCATGTCCACGCCGACGGCGAGGTGGGCGGCCTTGTTCCGCACGTGTGCGCCATCGCGGATCTTGACCACGATCGCGTCGAGGTACATCACCGGATACAGAGCGTCGAGATCACGGTGTTGCCAGGTCGCGACCTCGTCGGCGACTTCCTCGGTCACCTTCGAGATCGTCTCGTGCGAGAGTTCGGTGCCGATCGTCGACGCAAGGTGGTGGGCGATATCGCGGACCGTCATCCCGCCCGCGTATAGCGAGACGATCATCGCGTCCAGACCATCGAGGCG
This sequence comes from Gordonia spumicola, assembly GCF_009932475.1. Taxonomy (GTDB): domain Bacteria; phylum Actinomycetota; class Actinomycetes; order Mycobacteriales; family Mycobacteriaceae; genus Gordonia; species Gordonia spumicola. The sequence continues at coordinate 665,251 of NZ_BJOV01000003.1, read as the reverse complement.
GCGTTGGCCCTTGCGCACGAGCATCGGGGTGAACGTCCCGTCCCGATCGCGCGGGATGGCCAGATCCACATCGCCGACCTCGGAAGCGACCGTCTTCGCGCTGAATCCGTTGCGCGAGTTCGGAAACGATGCTGCTTCGGGGTCTCCGGCCTCGTACCCGAGATGCTCGGTCAGCTCCGCGTTCATGCCGCGTTCGAGGGTGGCTTTGAGGAGCGAGCTCAGTAGTCCGTCCTGCCCGCCGACCGGCTCGCCGGCATCGATACGAGCGAACACCTCATCCAACGCACCCGATGCCACCAACTCACTGGCCATCTCGGTCTGCTTCTGTCGTCGATCTGCACGCGAATCATCCACGCTCACATCATCATTGATAGTCACTACAGCGGTTCCCTTCAGGGTTGAACCTCACCGCTTACACAGACCATCTGACACGCCCCGGCATCCGCCTCGGCTCCCTCCCAAGCCGACCTTGAAACCCCGAACTTTTGAGGTCATCTCTTATGACAACCATGAATATGACGCGCCCTGCCCAGGTGACGGCGCGACCGCCCCACGCACGAAACCACGACGCGATGACGCTCGGCACGCAGCTGACGCCTCGTACCGTCGCCGCCTGGGAAGCGCGGCTCGGCATCGAACGTCAGCGCATGGCGCGCCCCGACCGCTTCATCGGCAGCGCCGGTGTCGCGGAGTGGAACACCGACATCGAGGTCACCTCGCACGACCCCGAACAGTTCCGCGCCGTCCGCTACTCGCGCGCACTGTCGATGATGGGCACCTTCTGTGCGCTGCACTCGGCCGTCCGCATGGAGTGCACGGCCGAGAGCATCAAGGCCAACCCGTCGGAACTTCTCCTGGTGACCGTCACATCGATGCGCGGCAAGTCCGTGGTCCGGCAGGCGTCGCAGGAGCACGCCTACGGTGCGGGCGACCTGCTGTTCGTCTCGACGTCGACGCCGTTCCAGCTCACGACGGCCGCCGTCTCCGACCCGTCGGGTCTGGTCATCCCGCTGGCACTGCTCGGCAAGCACCGCTACATCGCGGAGCAGCCGCGTCGTCCGATCAATACGCGGAGCCCGTTGTCGCGTGCCGCCGCGGGCTTCGTCCGGCGCTTCGCCGCCGACACCGCGGCCGCGGATCTCCCCGCTCCCGCGGGCGACACCGAACTCGCCGCCATCGACCTCGTGACCGCGGCCCTCGCCGAACTCGCGTCGGACGACCGCTACGTCCTGCAGGACGACTCGCTGTTCAATCATCAGGCCGCGCTCGACCTGATCGCGCGTCGCCACCGCGACCCCGACTTCACGCCCGATTCGATCGCCGCGGAACTGCATCTGTCGCGTCGTCAGCTGTACCGGTTGTTCGAGAACACCGAGAACTCGCTCGCGACCCGCATCGCGGACTCGCGCATCGAGACCGCCCGCGAGATGCTGATCGCCAATCCGTGGCTGCCGATCGGCAACATCTCGGCCGCGTCCGGTTTTCGGTCGGTCGCGACCTTCCGCAATCGCTTCAAGGCGCGTCACGGCGTCGGCCCGGTGGAGTACCGCCAGCAGGTCATGTCCTGACTCAGTGAACTCCGGAGAGCCCCGCACGGACGTGAAGTCCGTGCGGGGCTCTCTGCTGTTCGAGGAGGTGTCGGCAGTCATCCTCACGGAAGTGGTTGACGCGGGTCACACCGTGCGGCATAGTGGGCATCACCAGTAACTAAGCGCTTGCTTAGCATGGTGTTGGTGGGCTCGAGCGTCGGTGAACTGTTGACGGTGTCCTCGCGAAAGCCCTGCGACGCCGGGCTCACCGGCGGACCATGCATGGCAGCGGATCCACCATCGAAGGAGCATTCATGACCACCCAGCGCGTAGCGATCGTCACCGGAGCAGCCCGCGGAATCGGGGCCGAAGTGGCTCGCCGCCTGTCGTCCGACGGTCACGCCGTCGCCGTCCTCGACCTCGACGAGGCCGCCTGCCAGAGCGTCGTCGACGGCATCACCGCGGCCGGTGGGCGTGCCATCGCCGTCGGAGCCGACGTCTCCGACGAGGGCGCCGTGAAGGCCGCCGTCGAGCGCGTCGCCGCCGAACTCGGCGCACCGACGATCCTGGTCAACAACGCGGGCATCATCCGCGACAACCTGATCTTCAAGATGACCGTCTCCGACTGGGACGCGGTCATGGCGGTCCACCTGCGCGGCGCATTCCTGATGTCGCGCGAGGTCCAGGTCCACCAGACCAAGGAGAAGTGGGGTCGCATCGTCAACCTGTCGTCGACGTCGGCGCTCGGCAACCGCGGCCAGGTGAACTACTCGGCGGCCAAGGCAGGCATGCAGGGATTCACCAAGACGCTCGCCCTCGAGCTGGGGCGCTTCGGCGTCACCGCCAACGCGATCGCCCCCGGCTTCATCGCCACCGAGATGACGGCGGCCACCGCCGAGCGCATGGGCATCACGTTCGACGACTTCAAGACCGCGGCCGCACGCGAGATCCCCGTTCAGCGCGTCGGCGAGCCGGCCGACATCGCCCACGCGGTCAGCTTCTACGCCAGCGAGGGCGCGGGCTTCGTCTCCGGCCAGGTGCTGTACGTCGCCGGCGGACCGAAGGACTGACTCCATGCGCATCCTCAACGGCGCCGACGAACTCCTCGCCGCAGTCGGCGAACACCTCGGATACTCCGACTGGGTGGAGATCGATCAGAAGCGCATCGACCTGTTCGCCGAGGCGACCGGCGATCATCAGTGGATCCACGTCGATCCGGAGAAGGCCGCGTCCGGTCCGTTCGGCACGACAATCGCCCACGGCTACCTCACGTTGTCGCTGATCCCGATGCTGTCGTGGCAGGTGTACAAGGTCGAGGGCACCACCATGGGCATCAACTACGGCAGCAACAAGGTGCGGTTCCCGGCGAACGTCCCCGTCGGCTCCCGCGTCAGGGCGGGCGTGGAGATCGCCTCGGTCACCGAGACCGGCGCCGGCTACCAGGTGGTGACCCGAGTGACTGTCGAGCGCGAGGGCGGGGACAAGCCCGTGTGCGTCGCCGAGACCGTCACGGTCGTGGTGTTCTGATGGAGACGCCGGGTCTCGATCTCGAGGTTCTCGGTTCCTGGCTGCCGTCGCACGTCGACGGCGCCGGGAGCGATCTGACCGCCACGCTCATCGCGGGCGGCAAGTCGAACCTCACCTACCGCGTCTCCGACGGCGCGTCGACGTGGATTCTGCGTCGGCCGCCCGTCGGGAAGCTGATGGCGACCGCGCACGACATGGGCCGCGAGCATCGGATGATGTCCGCGCTTGGACCCACGCCGGTCCCGGTCCCGCACATGTACGCGTTCTGCGACGACGTCGACGTCCTCGGCGCGCCGTTCTATGTGATGTCCGACGTGAACGGCGTCCCGTACCGCTCGCAGCACGAGTTGCGTGCGCTCGGCGACGATCGGACTCGCGCGATCTCGGAACGGCTCATCGACACGCTCGTCGACCTGCACCAGGTGGACCCGAGTGCCGTCGGACTGGCCGACGCCGGTCGTCCCGAGGGTTTCCTCGGACGCCAGGTGGAGCGGTGGCGCAAGCAGTTCGCCGCCGCCCACACGCGCGACCTGCCCACGATGGAGGCGTTGTACGCCAAGCTCGTCGACCGCGTCCCGGCGGATGCGACGCCGGGCATCGTCCACGGCGACTACCGCCTCGACAACGTGCTCGTCGACCCCGACGACAAGCCCGCCGCCGTCGTCGACTGGGAACTCGCCACCATCGGCGACTCTCTCACCGACCTCGCCCTGATGCTCGTCTACGCGCGCTTCGCGACCATCGCCGAGGGCGCCGTCAGCGACGTGAACCTGGCGCCCGGCTACCTGTCGGAAGACGAGGTGATCGCCCGCTACGCGGCGGCGTCGGGCCGCGATCTCGGCGATTTAAGTTTCTACCTCGCCCTCGCCAGCTTCAAACTCGCGGGCATCGTCGAAGGCATCTACTACCGATTCGGCCAGGGCCAGACCGTCGGCGAGGGTTTCGCCGACGTCGGTGCGGGCGTGTTCCCGCTGCTCGACGCCGGACTGGCCGCTCTGAAGGAGAACTGACATGGATTTCGGATACGACGCGAAGACCGCGGACCTCATCGAGGGCGTCACCGCGTTCATGGAGTCGCACATCTACCCGGCCGAGAAGGTCTTCCACGACCAGCTGCTCGCCGCAGGCGACGACCGGTGGGCGTGGGACTCGACGCCGATCCTGCAGGAGTTGCGCGCCGAGGCCCGCAGCCGCGGGTACTGGAACTTCTTCCTGCCCGGTGAACGAGGCGCGGGTCTGACGAATCTGCAGTACGCGCCGCTCGCCGAGATCACGGGTCGCAGCGGGCATCTCGCGCCTGCCGTGTTCAACTGCGCCGCCCCGGACACCGGCAACATGGAGGTGCTGAACGAGTTCGGCACCGACGAGCAGAAGGCCCAGTGGCTGGAGCCGCTGCTGGAGGGACAGATCCGATCGGCGTTCGCGATGACCGAGCCCGACGTCGCCAGCTCGGACGCCACGAACATCGAACTGTCGATCGTGCGCGACGGCGACGAGTACGTGATCAACGGCCGCAAATGGTGGATCACCGGCGCGATGAACCCGAACGCCAAGATCTTCATCGTCATGGGCAAGACGGATCCGTCGGCGCCGCGTCACGCGCAGCAGTCGCAGGTCCTCGTCCCGCGCGACACCCCGGGGCTCGACGTGGTCCGTCCGATGGAGGTGTTCGGGTACGACGATCACAGCCACGGCGGTCACGCCGAACTGCGGTTCACCGACGTCCGGGTGCCGGTGTCGAACGTCATCGCGGCGGAGGGCGCCGGTTTCGCGATCGCGCAGGCCCGCCTCGGGCCGGGCCGCATCCATCACTGCATGCGTGCGATCGGTCTCGCCGAGCGTGCCATCGAGATGATGTGCGACCGCGCGACGGGTCGCGTCGCCTTCGGCCGTCCGCTCGCCGAGCAGGGCGTGATCCGCGACTGGATCGCCGAATCGCGCGTCCGCGTCGAACAGCTGCGTCTGCTCGTCTTGAAGACGGCGTGGCTCATGGACACCGTGGGCAACAAGGGCGCGCACACGGAGATCCAGGCGATCAAGATCGCCACGCCGCGGACCGTCCAGTGGATCCTCGACAAGGCGATCCAGGTGCACGGCGCGGGCGGTCTCTCGCAGGACTTCCCGCTGGCCGAGTCGTACGCCGCTATCCGCACCCTCCGCTTCGCGGACGGCCCCGACGAGGTCCACAAGAACTCCCTCGCCAAGGCGGAGATCCGCAAGCGTCAGAACAGCTGAACATTTGGTGACGTTCTCCGGAGCCAGTCCGGAGAACGTCACCAAAGTGGGGTGAGTCAAGGCGCGATGACGGTCACCGGAGTCGAGGAGCTGGTACTCGACGAACCGTCGCCGAGAGCGCCGGACCTGTTGTCGCCCCAGCACTCGGCCCGAATCTCGACGATCGCGCATGTCACGTCGCCGCCGACCGACACGGCCGTAGCGGTGCCGAGACCATCGACTTTGACCGGCGATCGCTGATCGCCGGTCGAGCCGTCACCGAGCTGACCGGCCCAATTGGCCCCCCAGCAGTACACGCCGTCGCCCGAGACGACGCACGTGTTGGAGCCGGACGTCTCGATGGACGTGACACCGGAGAGTCCCGACAGCTCAACGGGTGTGGAACGATGTCTCGTGCTGCCGTCGCCGAGCTGGCCGGAGTCGTTTCGCCCCCAGCAGTACGCGCGGCCGTCGGCCACGGCGCACGACGTTCCGCCGCGCGTGCTGATCGTGGACGCTGTGCCGAGCGTCGCGACTCGAGTCGGTGACGAGCGGTCGGAGTCGTTCAATTCGTGGTCGGTGTATGTCGTGGCGGTACCGTCGCCCACCTGGCCGTTAGCGTTGGTTCCCCAGCAGTACGGAGCTCCCGAGGCGATGGCGCATGTCGTCCCGGCACCGGTCGACAACGTGGTGACCTGCCGGAGTCCGGCTACAGGCGATGGCGCGGGTGTGTCGTCACCGCCCCAGCAGTAGGCGGTTCCCGTGGCTGTCGCACAGATCGTCTTCTCCGAGATGGAGACCGATTCGACGCCGCTGAGCCCGCCGATGGGCGAGGGCGTCTTCGATGACACAAGGAAGCCGCGGCCCCAGCACAGGAGCGCTCCGTCGGCGACCGCGCAGGTCTGACCGAATCCGGTGGCGATGTCGGTTGCAGCGGACACGCCGTCGACTCGCTTCGGAGCGGTACTGCGGGTCGTTCCGCCGTCGCCGAGTTGGCCGTTCGAATTGTCTCCCCAGCAGTACGCATGCCTGTCGGCGACGGCACATGCGGTGGTCCCGCCGGACGCTGCACCTGATCCGACGCTGATCGCGGTGACCCCGGACAGCCCGGAGGCAGAAGACTCCTTGGCCGTTCCGCTGGGCCACAGCACGAGTCCGGCGACGACAACTGCTACTGCTGCGGCCGAAATCGCGACGACGAGGCCGATCGTGCGTTTCGACTTCCTCGGTGCGCCCGAAGTGGTCGGGGTGATGCGGAGCTGTGTCGGCGCCGATTGCGCTGGGGTGGGCATCGGGTGGGGGGCTGTTGAGATCAGTGGCGTGGGTGCTGGTCTCGTGGGCTCCTGGCGGGGAAGTGTCCGGGCGAGTTCGGCGGCGAAGGCACGGCAGTCGGGATAACGAAGTTCAGGTTCGAGTGCCGAGCCTCGTCGTAGTACCACCTCGGCCGTCTCGGGGACGGGGGTCGGGCTTGCCGCAATGAGGAGCCGCCGGGCCAGGTCTGCGAGATCCGCCTGATCATTGGAGCGAGCGGGCGCGGCCGACGCAGTCGCCGAATCGGCGAGACCATCGATGACCACCCGGCCGCCGCCGATCTGTTTGTCGGTGAGCAGGATCGTCGACTGTCCGATACGCCCGTGCGACAGACCTCGACTGTGTACGTGGTCGATCGCGTCGGCTATGTCGGAGACGATCGATCCGATCTCGACCAGCGACGGAGTCCGTCTCGCAAGGGACTCGCCGTGGATCTGCTGTGTGGTGAGCCATTGGGTGCCGTCGGGCTCGGTGCCGTAGTTGTAGATGCGGACCAGCGAACGGTGCGACAACGCCGCCACCGCCTGAACACGACTGGTGAACTGATCGCCTCGTGACGTACCTGCGGCGATTGTGAGGATTTCGCGTCGATGAAGATGCGGGTGTTCGACGAGGTAGCGGGAGCCCACGTCGTCGGCCCACTGCGAGGCGATGATCGTGTAGCCGGCGAACACGTGGCCGGGCTGCATGGTCATCGGATCGACGGCGCGAGTGCGTGGGTGACGGCGTCGGACAACGCCCGACAGTTCGGGTAGCGCTGTGCGGGGTTCTTCGCCAACGCCCCGCGGAGTGCGGCGTCGAAGGCAGCCAGCGAGGGGTGGACGTCGGTCAGCGGAGGAGCCTGCCTCCGCAGGTGGCCGAGCATCACGGTGGCGGGCTGCGCATGTGCGAAGGGCGGCCGCCCGGTGCACAACTGGTAGAGGGTGCACGCCAGCGCGTACTGGTCGCTGGCGGGGGAGGCGGGCCGACCGTCGACGAGTTCGGGAGCCGAATACGCAAGCGTGCCGACGAACCCGCTGTCGGCCGACCTGTCGCCGACTGCCTGCGAGATACCCAGGTCGAGCAGCACCGTGTCGCGAGCGGTCCCGTCGTTCTCATCTTTGAGCTGAAAGATGTTGGCAGGCTTCACATCGCGGTGGACGATACCGCGGGAGTGGGCGAAGTCGAGTGCGTCGCCGATCTGCCGCGCGATGCGGATCAGGTCGGTATCGGTGTAGCGGCCGGTCTGCAGGTCGTGCCCGTGAAGATGCGGCATCGTGAACCACGGGCTGCCGTCCGGTGCGATGCCCAGGTCGTTGATCACGACCACCGAGGGGTGTTCGAGCGACGCAGCGGTTCGCGCTTCGGCGATGAACCGGTCGCGGTACGCGGGGTCGTCGATGCCGTGACCGGAGATCACCTTCAATGCCTCACGACGGCCGAGACGGGTGTTGTCGACGAGATAGACGTCGCCCATCCCGCCCGAACCGAGTAGCGAAACGATCTGGTAGTCGCCGAACACGGTGCCTTGCTGCATTGTCACGAAGTAGTCCTTTGGACGAGAGGTCAGCGTGTGCCTGGTGTCGTTGCGGCGCCACCGGATGGAGAGAGCGCGGCGATGCCACCGGTTTCGGATGCGACGATGAGCATGTCGCCTGCGGCGAGCAGACTCAGGGCTCCCCCGGTAGACGACGACGATCCGATCAGATCGGTGAGCGGAAGTGTCCACGCGACCTCACCGGTCGCGAGGTCGGCTGCGATCAGTGTGGACGAGTCGAAGAAGATGATGTGCCGACCGTCGGTCACGGCTCGGCCGCCGTACGACAGGCCTCCCTTCGCCGACGGATGTCGCCACAGTTCTGATCCGGTGGCGGTGTTCACGGCGACGATGTCGCCTCCGGCAAGAATCGTGTAGTCGGTTGTCGCCAACGGAATGTCGATCGGTCCGGACGAACCGTCGCTGAACGCCGAGACCGCCGAAGGCCAGCCGGGTACCGGTTCGTCGAGCCCCACAGGTTTGTCGCCCACCCACAGCACATTGCCGTACTTCTCGTCGGCGACTTCGGGCGTGGCCGTGCTCCAGGTAGACGTCGACCCGTGAGGGACGTCGCGGATGCTTCCGTTCGGGTACACCGCGACGGTCGACTGAACATCTCCTTGTTTGGTGCCGACGACGAATGTTCCGGCCGGTGTCACCCTCGCCGAGTCGGGATCGATCAGGCCTTGAACGAGGCTGTCACCGCTGGCCGCGTCCACGAACAACGCGGGAGCCGTGCCGAAGAACACCGCTGTGTCACTGGTCAGGACGGTTCCCCGTCCTTGAAGTGACGATCCGAGTGCATCGGGTGTGTACGATTTCGCCCACTCCACGCCGTCGGGCGTGAACTTGGTGAGTTGCATCTCGCCGCTGCCGGTTGCACTGTCGTCAGGCAGGACGAAGTGGCCGGCGGCGTTCGAGCCGACCAGTCCGGGGTACGCCGGAGCGGATGTCCGGGTCGATCCGTCGATCGTGTTGATGAGGACGAGTTGGGAACCACTGAGGCAGCCGACGAGTCCGTCGACTATGCGATCGGCACACGTGTCGACCGTCTGGGTAGACGTCCACCGGTCACCTGTCGCGAGGGTGGTCCCGACGAGGTGTTCGTCCGCGATCGTGATGATCGCCGTGTCGTCGTAGGCGAACGGCGGGCGAAGCGCCACAAAGCCGCTGCCCATCCGCTGAAGGGTGCTCGCACCGACATCGGACGGGCTGAACTTCCATGCGACGTCCGGCGCGGTGGGGAACTCCGACGTCAGTTGCCCGGCCAGGAGCCCGCCGTCGTGGTTCTCGTCGCCGCCACCGAGGACCACAACAGCACTGATCACGACCAGGACCGCGACGACTGCGGCTGCGGCGGCGAGAATTGTCGTTCGGTTCTTCTGCCACGGTGACACAGCGGCGGGCGCGATCTGAGTCGGCGTGGAGAAGGCCGGGGAGACGAAAGTCGGGGAGACGACGGCCGGAGCCGGGCGGTATCCGGGTCGGCCGAGCGATGAGTTCAATTCGCCGATGAAAGCACCGCACGACGGGTACCGCCGGGCGGGGTCTTTTGCGAGGGCTCTCGCCATCACCGGGTCGGCCGGGGCCAGACGCGGATCGGTCTGCGACAGCGGAGGTGCAGGCTTGTCGAGGTGAGCGGCCATGATCTGGGAGGCACTGGTTCCGCTGAACGGGCTCACTCCGGTGAGCAGCTCGTGAATAGTGCAGGCCAGCGCGTACTGGTCGCTCGCCGGTGACGCTGGACGCCCTTCGATCACTTCCGGAGCGGTGTAGGCGAGCGTGCCGATCAGGGTGTTCGTGGCGGTCAGCTTGGTGGCGTCGGCGGCTTTCGCGATGCCGAAGTCGAGGATCATCGCGTCGGTGGGTTTCCCGGACTCGGCGTCGATCGTCAGGAACAGGTTGGCCGGTTTGATGTCACGATGCACCACGCCGTGGGAATGGGCATAGTCGAGCGCGGCCCCGATCTGAGTGGCGATCGGTGCGAGGACCCTCGGAGTGAAGATCCGGCCCTTCAGATCGTCGCCGTGTAGGAGCGGCATCGCGATCCAGGGCGAACCGTCATCGGCGATGCCGTAGTTGTTCACTCCGATGATCGACGGATGGTCCAACGCAGCCGTGGTGCGGGCCTCGGATCGGAACCGCTTGTGGAAGTCGGGATCGGTGGTCCCGGCACCGGAAATGCGTTTGAGTGCCTCGATTCGGCGGAGTTCGAGATGCTCGACCCGGTACACCTCGCCCATTCCACCCGCCCCTAGTTGGGACAACACACGAAAACCGGCGTATACGTCTCCGGGTCTCAACTCCACGGACGGCTCCTGACTGACGACTCGAACCTCCGATTGTTTCACGCCTTACGTCGCAAAACGCCCGGCCGTGTGTCGAACGAAAGAGTGAACTTCCGGATTCGACTCGTGGGTCAGCCGACGCGCCAGAGGGGGTTGACGGGGCCGTGGCCCGCGCCGAGGGGATACGCGGAAGCGAGTCCCCGCGTGACCCAGCCCTTGGCGAAGGCGACCGCGTCGGGCATCGAGTAGCCGTGGGAGAGGGCGCCGCAGATCGCGGCGGCCAGAGTGTCGCCCGCGCCGTGATCATGCGGGGTGTCGATGCGCGGGGCGTCGATCTCGACGAAGTCGTCGCCGTCGAACAACAGGTCCGGGCTGCGGTCGCTGCCGCGGAGGTGGCCGCCCTTCACCAGCGCCCACCGGGCTCCGAGGTCGCGCAGTGCGCGGGCGGCGTCGCGCTGGGTGTCGGCGTCCACGACGTCGATCCCGGTGATCAGCCGCACCTCGTCGAGGTTCGGCGTGACGACGTCGGCCAGCGGGAACATGCGTCCGACCAGGGTGTCGAGGGCGTCGGCCCGCAGGAGCGGGTCGCCGTGCATCGACGCGCACACCGGGTCGACAACCAGCGGCACCCCTCCGCCGCCGATGCCGACCTCGGTGGCGGCGTCGGCGATCGCCGTGATGATCTCGGCGGTCGCCAGCATCCCCGTCTTCACCGCGCTCACCCCGATGTCGGACGTGACCGACCGGATCTGAGCCGCGACGATGTCCGGTTCGATCGTCTGCACACCGCTGACCCCGAGACTGTTCTGCACGGTGACAGCCGTGACGGCGACGCAGGCGTGCAGTCCGAGCATCGCGAACGTCCGCATGTCGGCCTGGATGCCCGCGCCTCCGCCGGAGTCGGAGCCTGCGATCGTCATGACGCGCGTCGGCGTGACGCCGGGGGCGGCGGTGGGCAGGAGATCGGTCACGACACGGGCACTTCACTGATCGGCAGGTACACCTGGTTGCCCGCGGCCGCGAACTCCTCCGACTTCTCGGCCATCGCCCGGTCGATGTCGTCGGCGGTGACGAGACCGTTCTCCTCCGCGTACGTGCGGACATCGGCCGAGATGCGCATCGAGCAGAACTTCGGTCCGCACATCGAGCAGAAGTGCGCCGTCTTCGCGGGCTCGGCGGGCATCGTCTCGTCGTGGTACTCGCGTGCCGTATCGGGGTCGAGGGCCAGGTTGAACTGGTCGTTCCACCGGAACTCGAACCTCGCCTTGCTCAGCGCGTCGTCGCGTTCCTGCGCCCGCGGATGTCCCTTCGCGAGATCTGCGGAGTGCGCGGCGATCTTGTAGGTGATCACGCCGACCTTCACGTCGTCCCGGTTGGGGAGACCGAGGTGCTCCTTCGGGGTGACGTAGCAGAGCATCGCGGTGCCGGCCTGCGCGATCATCGCCGCGCCGATCGCCGATGTGATGTGGTCGTAGGCGGGCGCGATGTCGGTGGCGAGCGGTCCGAGCGTGTAGAACGGAGCCTCCTCGCACCACTCCTCCTCCAGGCGGACGTTCTCGGCGATCTTGTGCATCGGCACGTGGCCCGGGCCCTCGATCATCACCTGGACGCCGTGGCTCTTGGCGATCGTCGTGAGCTCGCCGAGGGTGCGGAGTTCGGCGAACTGGGCCTCGTCGTTCGCATCGGCGATGGACCCGGGACGCAGACCGTCGCCGAGCGAGAAGGTGATGTCGTAGCGTGCGAGGATTTCGCACAGCTCGTCGAAGTGCGTGTATAGGAACGACTCCCGGTGATGCGCAAGACACCACGCCGCCATGATCGACCCGCCGCGCGAGACGATGCCGGTGACGCGCTTGGCGGTCAGCGGGACGTAGCGCAACAGCACGCCTGCGTGGACGGTCATGTAGTCCACGCCCTGCTCGGCCTGCTCGATGACGGTGTCGCGGTAGATCTCCCACGTCAGCTTGGTCGGATCGCCGTTGACCTTCTCCAACGCCTGGTAGATCGGCACGGTGCCGACCGGGACGGGCGAGTTCCGCATGATCCATTCGCGGGTGAGGTGGATGTCCTTGCCCGTCGACAGGTCCATGATCGTGTCGGCGCCCCAGCGGGTGGCCCACACCATCTTCTCCACCTCTTCGGCGATCGACGACGTGACCGCCGAGTTGCCGATGTTCGCGTTGACCTTCACCGCGAAGGCCTTGCCGATGATCATCGGCTCGCATTCGGGGTGCCGATGGTTGGCGGGGATCACGGCGCGGCCGATCGCGACCTCGCTGCGGACCAGGTCGACGTCGACGCCCTCACGCGCGGCGATGTACCGCATCTCCGGGGTGACGACGCCCGCCCGAGCCCACGCGAGCTGCGTCGACACGCCGTCGACCGGTGCGGGCTTGCTCCACTGATCGCGGATCGCGGGCAGGCCCGCCTCGACGTCGATGACGGCGCCGGAGTCGGTGTACGGGCCAGACGTGTCGTACAGGTCGAGGTGTTCGCCGTTGGTCAGGTGGACGCGGCGTTGCGGCACGCGCAATTCGTCGATCTCGAGGTATTCCTTGGTGCTGCCCTGAATCGGGCCAGTGGTGACGCTGTCTGCAGACACAGTGGTGCCCATGACTCTTCCTCCCTACGCCGGCATTACCCGGACAGGTTCGAGCGGTCGACGACCGCCGGTCGCCATCTCAGCCCTCGGATCGTGAGAGCCCCCGCGTGTGTAGTTGTGTGTGCCCAGGAGGCACCCGGCCAGCCTACGGCACTCCGCCGCCCGGTGTGTGACGCGTCCGGCCGACATGCAAATGTGATGCAGATGTGACTGGTGTGACTTGCGCCACTTAGTTACGGTTCCGTAGTGTTGTGACGGCCATCACAGGAGGTGTCATGCATCTGAGAAACCGTCATCGTCCGCCGCAGCAGTCGGCGCGAACGCTGCTGCAGCAGATCTCGGAGGTCGTCCACAATCGCGATCGCGAGCGCTTCGAACTGTGGGTCGCGGGCGACCTCGTGGGTGTCCTCGGCTATCGCATCGACCCCGACCGGACGGTCACGATCCTGCACACCGTCCTGTACGACGAGTACTCCGGACACGGGCTCGCCACGGAGCTCACCGGCGAGGCGATGGCGTACATGCGTGCCCAGGGACTCCGCGTCCGACCGCTGTGCACCTTCACCAAGCACTACATCGACGAGCATCCCGGAGCCGTCGCGCTCGCTCCCGCCTGAACCTTCGGTTAGGCTCGCCTCATCTATGAGAGGCGAACCGAATGAGTGAGAACAAGGCCCCGTCCCGAGGCTGGCAGGGCGCGATCATGAAGGCGTTCCGCGCGGACGACTTCGAACTGACAGTCACCGCGACGGAGCGGGTGACCGACCACTACCTCCGACTGGCCTTCTCCGGCGGCGGTCTGCTGTCGGAGATCCCGCTCCACCCGACCATGTGGGTCCGCGGGTGGTTCCCGTCCGACGAGGCGCTGCATCAGCGCGGGTACACGCTCGTCGACCCCGATCCGGAGTCGGACACGTTCCACCTCGAGTTCACCCTGCACGACGGTCCCGCCGCACGCTGGGCGCAGAACGCGGTCGTCGGCGACCGGCTGTCGGTCTCGGTGATGGGCAGCAAGTTCGACATGCCCGACCCCGCCCCGACGCGGTGGCTGATCGCGGGCGACACGGCCTCCCTCGCCGCGATCAACTCCCTGCTCGACGCCTTCACCGCGACCGGGACCGACGTCCCCGCGACCGTCTGGTTCGAGTGCGTGCACGACGACGACAACGACCTGCCGATCCGCGTCCGACCGCAGGACACCGTCCACCGGGTGCGACGCGAACGGGACGGCAGGGGACTCGTCGAGACGATCCGGGACGCGGCCTTCGACGCGTCCGGAGCGCACGCGTGGGTCGCGCTCGACGCGGCGAGCACCCGCGCGGTGACCTCGGTCTTCCGCTCCGGCTTCCGGCTCGGCCGGTCGGGTGTCAAGTCGCGCGCCTACTGGCGTGTGGGCAAGCCCTTCGCCTGACCCCCGGCCCCTCGACTGCGCTCGGGGAGCCGGACGATGGCGCTCGGGGAGCAGACGGTCAGGAGAGATCGAGGACGAGGGGAGCGTGGTCGCTCGCGCCCTTGGCGGCGCGGGCGGCGACGTCGATGAACGCGTCGTGGACGCGGTCGTCCAACGCCGGTGAGCACAGCGCGAAGTCGATGCGCATGCCCTCGTTCTTCTGGTGGCGTCCCGCGGTGTAGTCCCAGAACGTGTAGGTGTCCGGGCCGGGTGTGAAGGGTGCGGCGCTGTCGACGTAGCCCGCGTCGGCGAACGCGGCGAAGGCCGCACGTTCGGCGTCGGAGGTGTGCGTCTTGTCGGCGAAGAACTCCGGATCCCACACGTCGTCGTCGGTCGGTGCGACGTTCCAGTCGCCCGCGAGCGCGATCTGCGACGCCGGGTCGTGAGTCAGCTCCAACTGCATGACGCCGGCCAGCGCGTCGAGCCACGCCAGCTTGTAGTCCAGGTGCGGGTCGCCGGGGGCGCGGCCGTTCGGGACGTACAGGCTCCACACTCGGACTCCGCCGCAGAGGGCGGAGATCGCCCGCGCCTCGCGCACCCCGTCGAACTCGGGTTGACCGTCGAACCCGATGTGCACGTCGGAGAGTCCGACGCGCGACGCGATCGCCACGCCGTTGTAGCCGCCCTGCCCGTGGAACGCCACGTCATAGCCGTGTGCGATGAAGCTCATGACCGGGAACTGGTCGTCGGAGCACTTGGTCTCCTGGATGGCGAGCACGTCGACGGCGTGCCGCGTCATCCACGCGACGACGTCCTCCGAGCGCGCGCGGATCGAGTTCACATTCCAGGTCGCCAGGCGCATGGGTTCAGTCTCTCCCGGACACGTCCGTAAGAGAAACTCCGACCGCGGACCACCGCTCGACGACGATCTCCGGGTGGTCCGTGACCAGCAGCACCGCGAAGCCGCGGCCGTGCGCGCGGTGATGGTCGTGCCAGAACTCCACCGACTCGGCGAACCACTCGAGGGCCGCGGTGTCGTCGGCGAGGAGTCGCGCGGCGTCGTCGATCACCGTCAGGTATCCGCTCGCCGCGGTCCCCTCGGGAGTCCGGAGGCCGTCGGGCAGGTCGCGCATGCAGTCGTCGAGGGCATCCCGGTTGAACCCGAAATGGTCGGGGAAGTCCCAGGCCTGTGCGAACGCGTCGAGCAGATCGTCGACGGTGCGCATGTCCGCCGCGTCCATTCGTCGGGTCACCGCGCCCGTCCCGAACAGCGACGGCGTCTCGGAGACGACGCCGACTGCTCCGGTGCGGACGAATTCGACGATGCTCATGACGACGGACCTCGGATCTTGGTGAACGTCTCGTAGTGGTCGAGCGTGTAGTAGGCGGACCCGTCGCTGCCGGTGATGATGCGTTCCGCGTCGCGACCGCGGCCGCGCTGCTTCGGATTGACGTCCCACTCGCGGTACTGGATCCGCTTGCCCTTCGTCGACTTCACCGGCAGTCGGCGCTCGTTGTTGCGGAACGTGTCGCCGCCGTGTGTGCCAGGCGCATTCGCCGCGGCGGGCCAATCGCCGGCATCGATGTACTGGAGGGTCTGTTCCACCCTGGCGGGAGTGTCGGAGGGTCCCGGCCGATCGGTGCGGGACCGGTCGGCCGCCGTCGTGGTGCTTCCGTCGACGATGCTCACCGACGACGCAGGCGGCGACGCCTCGTCCGGGGAACTGCGTCCGTCGATCCACCAGGTCAGGGCGCCGACAGCCAGGAGGACGAGGACGGCGATCGCGGACGCCAGCAGGCGGCGGCGAGACTGTTCGGAGGGCGGCGTGGGGGAGGACATCAGCGTCCACGGTAGCGGCTCGACGCGCCGCCGTCGCATCAGCCCAGCGTGTGGACCCGTCCGGTGTGATGCAGGGTCAGTCCCGATCGTCGAGCCGCCTCTCGTGCCCGCGGATCGTCGGCGGGGACCGTCACGGCCCACCTGCCGTCGGCCAACTCGACCGCGTCGACGGGCGGACGGTGATCGCAGACGAGCACCTCCACCGCATCCCCGTCGTCGACGACGGGGATCGACCCCGCGCGGACGAGCCGGTCCGGAAGCAGCGCGCGAGCGGGCAGGCCGCGGTCGTCGAACCACGCCCGCACCGTCGGAAGGGACGCCGACGAGGCGCCGAAATCGACGGGGACGGCGAGGTTCCCGCGGAGCCCGGAGCCGCCCGCCCGCAGCAGCCATCCGTCGATCGCTGCGTGTTCGCCGCCCGCCGCCGCACAGAGGGCTCGTTCGACGTCACGGATCTGCGAATTGCGGACAACCGTCCGCGACAGGGTCCGCATCGACGAGACCGCGGAGCGGGGGATGACGGTCTCCCGGCCGTCGCGCAGCACGACCAGCGCCGCGTCGTCTGACGACACCAGCACGCCCGTCACATCCGACAGCGACGGGCCGTGCGCCACAACCGGATTCGGAACCTCGCGCCAGTCCGCCGGGGCGGCGTCGGACAGTCGGTATCGGACGACGACCCGATCGCCGATCACCGGATCGGGGGACGGCACGATCAGTCGTCGTGGCCGAACGGGTCCCGGACCTCGCCGGGCGTCCACGTGAGGCCGGGGACTCCCCACCCGTTGCGCTTGATCGCCTTCTTGGCCGCACGCGCGTTGCGGCCGACCAAGACGTCGA
This sequence comes from Gordonia spumicola, assembly GCF_009932475.1. Lineage (GTDB taxonomy): Bacteria > Actinomycetota > Actinomycetes > Mycobacteriales > Mycobacteriaceae > Gordonia > Gordonia spumicola. Next base: position 648,194 of record NZ_BJOV01000003.1, on the reverse strand, counting down.
CGTACAGGTATCCGTCGAGGTGGCCGGTCTCGTGCTGCAGCATTCGGGCGAAGAAGTCCTCGCCCTCGATCTCGACCGCGGCTCCGGTGCGGTCGGTGCCGACCACCTTCGCCCACGACGCGCGGCCGGTCGGGAAACCCTCGCCGGGCACCGACAGGCAGCCCTCGTCGTTGTCGTCGGGATCGGGCATGGTCTCGGGGATCTCCGACGTCTCCAGCACCGGGTTGATCACCTCGCCGCGGCGCCGCACTCCGCCGTCCGGGCAGTCGTAGACGAACATGCGCAGATCCCGGCCGACCTGATTGGCGGCCAGGCCCACACCGTTCGCGGCGTCCATGGTCGCGTACATGTCGTCGAGCAGCGTGATGACCTCAGGCGACGGGACGCCGTTCGCATCGAGTTCGACGGGAGTCGTCGGCTTGTGCAGAACTGGTTCGCCGACGATGCAGATCGGAAGAATTGCCATGTGCAGACACTTTACCGGCGGAACACTCCACGTCGTGCGTGTCGTCACGAGTCACACGTCGGGAATGGTTAGACTCATCGGCGAAACCACACGAGTGTGATTCCTCCCCGGGCCCGGCGGTCCGGGCGGGCGGGGAGCCGACCTGTGGCGTACTTCGGCAGTGGACATTCGGCGGAATCTTTTCAAGGGAGCGAGATGGACGGCGCAACCGCGCGTACCCCCAACGACGACGACTCGGTCGCCGCTGCGCAGACCGCACAGCCGATCGATCCCCACGAGGTGGGCCCGGACGGCCTGACTCGGAGGGAACACGACGTGCTCGCCTTCGAGCGGCAGTGGTGGAAGTACGCGGGTTCGAAGGAAGAGGCCATCAAGGAACTCTTCAGCTTGTCCGCGACGCGGTACTACCAGATCCTGAATGCACTGGTCGACAGGCCGGAGGCCCTCGCGGCCGACCCCATGCTCGTCAAGCGTCTCCGTCGACTCCGCGCGTCGCGCCAGAAGGCACGCGCCGCTCGTCGTCTCGGCTTCGACATCTAGGGTTGTCTCCCAATCGGCACACGCGGCCCACGCCGCGACGTACTACGCGACGTCGTGAGCTAAAGTTGCCGTGATGAAAGCTGACCGAGAAACCAACCGACTGCCTCTCCGAGCGGGCGCCATGCTCCTGCTGGCGATCGCCGTGGTCTTCATCGGCCTCGGACTGAAGAGCGTCATGGACAGCGGCGACGACCCGGCGGCCGATCTCGCCAACGCCGAATCGAGCGCGCCCGCGAGTCCGACCCCGTCGGCTCCCGCCACCAAGACGCCGACCAAGCAGGCTCCGTCCACCGTCGCGGACGCCGCCGACGTCGGCGGCATCTGCGTGTACAACGTCGGCACCATCGCGGGCCTCGCTGCGAAGACGTCCACCGCGCTGACGAACGCCGGGTTCACGGTGGAGGCGACCGAGAACTACCAGACTCGCAGCATCAGCGAGAACACGATCTTCTACGGCGCGGGCCAGGAGGCCGCGGCGCGGAAGGTCGCCGAATCGGTGCCCGGCGGAGCCGCGCCGAGCGAACGGCCCGCTGCGTTCACCAAATGCCCCGACAAGCTCGTCGTCCTCGTCACCTCGGAATGATCCGAGAAGAACTTGACTCTCAGCCCTCTCACCACGCGATCTAAGGAGCGACATGTCCGCCCGTAACCTCACCGGAATCTCGACCACCCGTGTTCTGGCGGTCGTCGCCGCTGCCGGTGCCGCAGCAGCCGTCCTGGCTGGCTGCTCGCCGGACGAGCACCCCTCGGATCAGCCGAACAACCTGACCACGCGCCCGGCCGTCATCACCGGCGACCAGGTGCAGCCGGGTGATGAGGTCAACGCGGGCGTCAAGCGTTCGGACAGCGACGCCGCGACCGTGACCCTGGCCGACCTCAAGGGCGGCAGCGTCGGCTCGGCCACCTTCTCCGCCGAGGGCGACGCCGTCACCGTCACCTTCAAGCTGTCGGGCCTCGAGCCCGGAGCCCACGGCATCCACATCCACGAGGTCGGCAAGTGCGACGCGTCGACGAACTTCTCGACGGCGGGTGGACACCTGCAGGTCGGCGGCCACACCGGCAAGCCGGAGAGCGGCGACCTCGGTTCGGTCACCGTCCTCAAGAACGGCACCGCCACGGGCAGCGTCACCACGGACGCGTTCACGGTGAACGACATCCGGGGCAAGGCGCTCATCGTCCACAAGGTCGGCGACAACGACGGCACTCAGCGAGAGGCCTGCGGCCTCATCGCAGGCAACGTCTGACCGGCGCCGAGCAGCGACACGTGGGCGTCCCGATCACTCCGATCCCCTTCGTCGGGTCGCCGGAACCGACCCTCGGCGTCGAATGGGAACTCGCGTTCGTCGACCGTGACACGCGGGACCTCACCAACGCCGCGTCCGATTTCTTCGAACTGGTCAAGGGTCGCGGAGTGGACCGGTCCGGGCAGATCCATCGGGAACTCCTCGGGAACACCGTCGAGTTGGTCACCGGTGTCTGTCGCACCGTCGGCGAGTCGATGGCCGACCTCGGAGCCACGCTCGACGTGGTGCGCGGACTCACCGACGAGATCGGCGTCGATCTGTACGGCGCGGGCACGCACCCGTTCGCGGAGTGGTCGGCCCAGCAGCTCACCGAAGGCGACCGGTATGCGGAACTGATCTCCCGCACCCAGTGGTGGGGACGACAGATGCTGATCTGGGGCGTGCACGTGCACGTCGGGATCAGTCACCGCGACAAGGTGCTTCCGATCCTGTCGTCGCTGCTCAAGTACTATCCGCACCTGTTGGCGTTGTCGGCGTCGTCGCCGATGTGGGCCGGTCACGAGACCGGCTACGCGAGCAACCGCGCGATGATGTTCCAGCAGTTGCCGACGGCCGGACTGCCGTTCCAATTCGAGACGTGGCACGAGTTCGAGGCGTTCGCCGCCGACCAGAAGACCACCGGCATCATCGATCATCTCAACGAGATCCGCTGGGACATCCGACCGTCTCCGCACTTGGGGACCATCGAGGTCCGGGTCTGCGACGGCGTGTCGAATAGGCGGGAACTCGCCGGGATCGTCGCGCTCATCCACTGCCTGATCGTCGACTTGGACCGTCGTCTCACCGCGGGCGAGACGCTTCCCCAGATGGCGCCGTGGCTCGTGCAGGAGAACAAGTGGCGGGCCGCGCGCTACGGCATCGACGCGATCATCATCGAAGACGCCGACTGCGCCGAACGTCTCGTCACCGAAGACCTCGCCGACCTGCTGGTCCGCCTGGAACCGGTGGCGGCCTCCCTCGGCTGTGTGGAGGAGCTGGCGTCCGTCGCCGACATCGTGGCACGCGGAATCAGCTACAAACGGCAGCACGAGGTGTTCGAGCGGACAGGCTCGCTCCGCGACGTCGTCGCGTCCGTCGTCGCCGAGCTCGACTGACTCACCGAATACCCGGAAAAGTCACGCGGTGGTCGTGTTTGTACACGACCACCGCGTGACTATTGCGGCTCAGGAACGGCGGCGGAGTTGCGATTCGTCGAGGAGATGTTCGTCGATGCGCTGTTCGCGGTAGACGAGCCGTCCGACGCGTTGTGCGATGACCGGAGCCGTCAGCAGGGTGAACAGTCCCGTGAGGATCAGCATCCCGCTGTCGGGGTGACCGCGGAGCTGGATCAGAGTGCCGATGAGCACGAGGATCATCCCGAACGTCTGCGGTTTCGTCGCGGCGTGCATGCGGCTGAGCGTGTCGGGGAAGCGGACGATGCCGATCGCGGCGGTCAGCGCCAGCAGCGAGCCGGAGAGGACGAAGACGGCAGAGAGGATGTCGCGGATCATTCGTCGTCCCTCCTGCGGAAACGGGCCACGGCGATCGAGCCGATGAAGCTGACCAGGCTCAAGACGACGATTCCCGCGGCGATCGTCGTGTCGCCGGTCGCGGCCACCCACACGGCGAGACCGCAGATGAGGATCGCGACGATCGCGTCGACGCCGACGAGACGGTCGAGCGTCGACGGTCCGCGGAGCGTGCGGTAGGTGGTGAGCACGACGGCGATGAGCAGCATCGTCGCCGCGACGGTCCAGACGTAGGTCACCGGTCGTCCTTCCGTCGACGCAACAGCCCGCGACGTCCGCCGTCGCTGTCCTCGGCGACCCGCTGGCGATCGCTGAACGGGACGTGGTGATAGTCGTCGTCGATGCCGTGGAAGGGGCTCGGATGCCATTCGGAGTCGCGTTCGAAGGCCTTGATGAACTGACGCTCCACGTACGCCATCTGCTTGAAGAACGTGTCGATGTATCGCTGCTTGCTCACATCGAAGATGTGGACGTACAGCATGCGTCGCAGGTGATCGATCTCGACGACCATCGTCCCCGGCACCAGGTTGATGTAGTTCACGGCGAGGGTGAGGACCAGGTCGGACTTGATGGCGATGTGGACGCGGACCACCGCACCGAGGGGAGGCGGCCCCGGCTTCACCGCGGCCCACGCGACCTGGGCGCTCGACGAGATGAAGTTGACGACGAGCGAGCCGAGGAGTCGCATCGCCGCCATCGGGTGGATGCGACCCTCGACGGGCACTCGGGGAAGCGGCAGGACCGTCATCACGACGATGCCGAGCACGACTCCGACGACGATGTTGCCCCACGTGATGTCGCCCCACAGCAGCACCCAGACGAACGCCAGCCAGAACAGGCCCCACAGCCGCAGGGCGAACTCGCGCAGGTCGCCGCCGGCCCACACCGGGAACTTGAGATGCTCGTTGAGCCAGACGTAGGCCTTGACGGTGGGCCATGCGAACCACAGCAGGGCCGCCCGCCACAGCCTGCCCGCGAGCGACGGGATCAGGCGTTTGTCCTGGGGCGCGACATGGGGACGGTCGGGGTACGGCGTGTTGCTCACGGTGCGGCCCTCCCGAGTACGGCGCCGATGTAGTCGGTGCGGTCGAGGACGGCGTGCGCTGCGCTGTCGGTGAACTCGAAGATCGGTCCGGCCCAGATCGTCAACGCGAGACCGCAGGCGACCATCGCGGCCGTCGGGACGACCATCGTGACGGGCATGCGTCCGACGTCTTCGCGGTCGACGACGAGCACGTCGGTGCCCTCTTCGACGAGCGCCGACGGGGTGCTCGCGGCGAGGTCGCCCTCGGGGGCGTCGGCCCGGGCCCGCCAGAAGCCCTTCGTCCAGATGCGGGCCATGACGTACAGCGTCAGGAGGCTGGTGATCACCGAGCCCGCGATGAGGATCCACGACAGCACCGAGCCCTGCGCCGCGCCCGCCTGCAACAGTGCGACCTTGCCGAGGAATCCGGAGAACGGCGGGATGCCGCCGAGGTTGAGGGCCGGGATCAGGAACAGCGCGGCCAGCAGCGGACTGGCGATCAGGCCGCCGAGCCGTCGCAACGACGACGAGCCGGCCTGTCGTTCGATGAGTCCGACGACGAGGAACAGGGTCGTCTGCACGAGGATGTGGTGGGCCACGTAGTAGATGGCGGCCGACGTCGACTCGACCGAACCGACGGCGATGCCGAAGATCATGTAGCCGATGTGGCTGACCAGGGTGAACGACAGCAGACGTTTGATGTCCGACTGGGCGATCGCGCCGAAGATGCCGACGAGCATCGTCAACAGGCCCGCGATCATCAAGACCGTGTCCATCGTCCCGCCGGGGAACAGCAGCGAGTGCGCACGGATGATCGCGTACACGCCGACCTTGGTGAGGAGGCCGGCGAACACCGCGGTGACCGGTGCGGGCGCGGTCGGGTACGAGTCGGGCAGCCACGTCGACAGCGGGAAGACGGCGGCCTTGATGCCGAACGCGACGAGCAGCACCGCGTACAGCGCATTGCGGGTGCCGTCGGGCACGTCGTCGAGCCGGACGGCCATCTCGGCGAGATTCAGTGTTCCGGTGGTGGTGTAGGCGAACGTGATGCCGGCGAGGAAGATCAGCGACGACACCATCGACACCATCACGTACGACGCTCCCGCACGCACACGTTCGGCGCTGGCGCCCAGCGTGAGCAGCACGAACGACGCGGCGAGCAGCACCTCGAACGACACGTACAGGTTGAACAGGTCGCCCGCCAGGAACGCGTTGCACACGCCTGCCGTCAGGATCAGGTAGGTCGGCAGGAAGATCGACACCGGCTGTTCGGTGGTGCCGTCGCGGATGCCCTGCCCGATGGCGTAGACGACGACGCACAGCAGAACCGTCGTCGACACCACCAGCATCAGGGCGGCGAGCCGGTCGACGACGAGCGTGATGCCGAGCGGTGAGTCGCCGCCGTCGCGCGCGCCCCAGCCGCCGATGTGCACGGCGAACGTGCCGTGGACGCTCGTCAGGTACAGCATCATCGCCGATGCCACGAGGGCGACGGTGATCGCGCCGACGGTCACCGGGCGTTGGACGTTGGGGCTCCGGCCGCGCAGCAGGGTGACACCCGCGCCGAGCATCGGTGCGAGTGTCGGCAGCACGATGAGCACACCGATCCAGGAGGCCTGGGGAATCATCGATCGTCACCCCCGGCCACCGTCTCGTCGTCGGGGTCTTCGGGCATGTCGTCGCCGTCCTCGACGAGGTGAGCGATGAGGTCGGCGTCCTCGGGCATGAGGTCGGTCTCGATGACGCCGCGGTGCACCTTCTCGAACTCCTCTGCGGTGAGCGGGTTGCCGTGGTCGTCGAAGAAGTCGCCTGCGACCGTGTCGGCTCCGGTGAGCGGATCGTCGGACCGGTCTCGGTCGGGGAAGTTCTGCAAGGTGCTGGTGGCGATCTTGAGGTCTTCGGGATCGTCCTGGATGTCGTCGTCGACGCCCGTCTCGGTGGACGTCGGCTCCACGTCGGCCTCGGTGTCGGGGCGCCGGTTGATAATGAACAGGCGATAGGTCAGGGCGAGCACGAACGCCGCGACGCCCATCGTGATGACGATGGCGGTCAGCACCATGCCCTGCGCGAGGGGATCGGCGACGCTGGTCTGCCCGGCCGAGCTGCGGCCTCGGATCGGCGGGTTCCCCGGCGGGCCCGACAGGGTGATGACCAGCAGGTTGATGCCGTTGCCGACGAGCATGAGCCCGAAGAGCATGCGGATCAGGCTGCGTTCCATCAGCAGGTAGACGCCGGTCGCGGCGAGGACTCCCGCGATGATCAAGAGGCCGAGGTTGATGCTCATCGGAGCGCCTCCGAGCTGATCGGGGCGTCGTCCGGCGTCTCGAGGCGGGCTCCGAGACTGCGCAGGACGTCGAGCACGAGTCCGACGACGATCAGGTAGATGCCGAGGTCGAAGAACAGCGCGGTCACGATGTGGACGTCGCCGAAGATCGGCAGGTGCAGGTCGACGACGGCCGACGACAGGGCAGGCGCCCCGAGGAACAGCGACGTGACGGCCGTCGTCGCGGAGATCAGCAGGCCCGTGCCGAGGATGGTTCCGGCCTCGACGGGCAGGGCCTCGCCGAGTTCGTAGCGTCCGCCCGCGAGGTAGCGCAGGACCAGGGCCAGACCCATGACGAGGCCGCCTGCGAAGCCGCCGCCGGGCGCGTTGTGGCCTGCGAAGAACAGGTACAGCGACAGGATCACCAGGGTCGGGAAGACGACGCGCGTCGTCGCCTCCAGCACCATCGTGCGGTGGCGGGGGTCGCGGAACTCGCTGCCGCGCAGCCAGGTGGTGCGATCGTTGACGACGTCGTCGTCGGCGAGGCCAGCCTGCAGTCGGGCGGCGTCGGTGACGCGGGGGACTGCCCCGAACCGGCGGCTGCGGAAGACCATCGACGCGACGCCGGTCGCGGCGACGATCAGGACCGACACCTCGCCGAGGGTGTCCCAGGCGCGGACGTCGACGAGCAGGACGTTCACCGTGTTGGAGCCGTGGCCGAACGTGTACGCGGCGTCGCCCAGCCGCAATTGCAGGGGCTGTGTGGAGCGGGCGGCGGCCGCGAACAGGCCGATGACCACGAGCATCGCGCCGAACGCCGCGCCGATGAGGGCGCGGGCGGGCTTGAAACCGGTGGTGTGTCGCGACGCCGGTTCGGCGGGGAGTTTGCGCAGCACGAGCACGAAGACGACGAGCGTCACGCTCTCCACCAGGAACTGGGTGAGGGCGAGGTCGGGCGCCCCGTACATCGCGAAGATCGCTCCGCAGCCGTAGCCGGTGAGTCCGACGACGAGGGTCGCGGCGAGACGATTGCGCAGGACCGTCACGGCGAGCGCCGACGCCACCATCAGCACGCCGACGACGGCCTGTTCGGCGGTGTCGAACCCGCGGACGCGCAGCGCGTCGCGGTTGCCGAGAGCCAGGGCGGCGACCGGGAGCAGGACGGCCGTAGACAGGATCACGGCCTGCGTCAGCGGCAGCGAACCGCGCTGGGTGTATCGCGTGACCCACAACGACGCCGAGTCGGCGGCGCGGAGAGTGGCGTCGTACACGCGGTCGGCGTTGAGGGGCGGCGGGTTCTTGAACACCGTCCGACGGCGCTTGCGCAGGAACAGGAACAGGGACGTTCCGCAGATCACGACGATCAGTGAGAACACGATCGGGAGCCCGAAGCCGTGCCACATGGCGAGGTGCTCGAGCTCGTGGCCGTAGTCGGGGAGGGTGCTCGCGTAGGGCACGAACTGATCGCCGACCCAGCCCGCGGCGAATGCGGCGACCACGCCCGTCGCGGCCAGGACCGCGGGCGGAGCGAGGAACGCGGCGTTCGGCGGGTGCAGCGCGGCGACGGGCCTGGTCGGGAAGGTGCGGACCTTGCGGCCGAACGCGCCCCACAGGAATCGCGTCGTGTAGGCGAACGTGATGATCGAACCGACCAGCAGGGTGATGTCGACGACGTAGGCGGCCCACGTGTCGAGGGCTCCGGTGTTCCAGACGGAGCCGAACGCCGTCTCCTTGCCGACGAAACCGAACGTGAACGGCAGTCCGGCCATGCTCGCGCCCGCGACGGCCGCGATGCCCGCGAGGACGGGCAGGCGGTGGCCGAGGCGGGCGAGCAGTCGGATGTCGCGGGTGCCGGTCGAGTGGTCGATGATGCCGACCACCATGAACAGGCAGGCCTTGAACAGGGCGTGAGCGATCACCATCGACAGGCCGGCCATCGCGACGCCGGCGTCGCCGATGCCGACGAGCACCATCATGAAGCCGAGCTGGGAGACGGTGCCGAAGGCCAGGATCAATTTGAGGTCGCGTTCGCGGAGGGAACGCCAGCCGCCGAGCAGCATCGTCACCAGTCCGAGCCCGATGACGAGCACCTGCCAGCTCAGCCGGTCCGAGAACGCGGGTGCGAGACGGGCGACGAGGTAGACGCCCGCCTTGACCATCGCGGCCGCATGCAGGTAGGCGCTGACCGGTGTGGGGGCGGCCATCGCGCCGGGCAGCCAGAAGTGGAACGGGACGATCGCCGACTTCGAGATCGCTCCGACGAGGATGAGGACGACGGCGACGTCGATGTACAGACCGCCGGTCGGCGGATGGGCGAGCAGGTCGGACAGCAGGTAGCTGCCGGTGCGTTCGCCGAGCATGATGATGCCGACGAGCATCGCGAGGCCGCCGAACGTGGTGACGAGCAGGGCCTGCGTCGCGGCGCGGCGGGACGTCGCGCGGACCATGTTGAAGCCGACGAGCATGAACGACAGGACCGTCGTCGCTTCCCAGAACACGTACAGGACCAGTGTGTTGTCGCTGACGACGAGCCCGAACATGGCGGCGGCGAAGGCGACGATCTCGCCGCCGAACGTCTCGACGCGGCGGCGCATGGTGTCGAAGTAGTTGGCGCAGTAGACGAGGACGAGCGATCCGACGCCGAGGATGAGCACCGAGAGGATCGCCGACAAGGTGTCGAACCGGACGTCGATGTCCATCTGCAGCGCGGGCACCCACGTGAGTCGTTCCGTGCGCGGCTGGGCGTTCGGGTCGGGCCAGTGGCAGATCACCCAGACGAGTGCCGCGGCGGGCATCAACGCCAGGATGTAGAACCCGCGCGTTCCGCACAGTTTCATGATCGGGGGTGATGCGAGTGCGCCGATAGCCAGCGCGATCATCACTGCGATCAAGGGGCACTCCGTCGTGTCTGGGGCGGGCGGGGTGTCGGAACTGTGGTTCTCGTGCCTCCTACTCTACCGTTTCGACTATGAACGTTGTCCTCCGTGTCTGCGCCGCCCTGCTCGTCCTCGTCCTCGGCGGCGTCGCACTGACCGCGTGCGGCGACGACGACAAAGGATCCGATCGTCCCGGCGTCGCGCTTCCGTCCGACTTCCCGTCCGACGACGTGCCGCTGGTCGACGGTGCTCTGCTGTCGGCGTCGGGCCGGGACGGCGTGTGGCGGCTGACCGTCCAGGGCAGCGCCGCGGACGGGAACGCCCTCGTCAACGCGACGAAGAAGCTCACGGACGAGGGTTTCACCGAGTCGGACCGCACGGGCGACGCGTCGAATCAGACCGTCACCCTCTCCAAGAGCGTCGACGGCGGCACCCTCTGGGTGAGCGTCGGCGTGTCCGCCGACGCCTCGGCCGGACCGTCGACGCTGTTCTATCAGGTCACCAAGACCAAGTAGCCGCCCGCATGACGCAGCCCCGTCGCATCGGGGGCTGCGACGGGGCTGCGGGGCCGGCGACCGGGCGGGGATGTGGTCGCCGGAGTTCGGGTGTGGAGAGGATCAGCCGGGGACGGCGGACGGAGTCGTCGACGACGGTGTCTGATTCGGGTCGGTCGGCAGGTCCTGCTGCTGACGGCCGCGGCGACCGGGGAATTGGTCGTCGCTCGGGTACTGCCCCTGACCGGGGAACTGGCCCATGCCGGGGAAGCGGCCGTTCTGGCCCGACCGCTCCTCGAAGCGCGACATCTGGCGGTCGTGTCTGTCGGAGTCGTGGCCGCCCCGATCGCCGACCATGTACCCGGCGCCGAACGCGAGGCCGACGACGGCGAGAGCGCCGACGACCGAACCGGCGATCAGGAAGCGGCGCTGCACCGGTACGACGACCGGAGCCTTCGGCGCGGCGGCCGAGGCCTGCGGGACCGGCGCGGGCTCGGCGGCGACCGGCTCGGTCGGGGCGGTCGGGTCGTCGACGGGCAGCGGGGTGGTCGGGTCAGCGGGTGTCTGATCCTTGGGGTCGCTCATCTGTGGAAATCCTTCTCGTCATGCGGCGCGGCGGCCGCTGTCGAGTACCAGACAACCCCACGAACCTGGCAACCGGCTGGGAACGCCGTGCGGGTGTCCTGGCCGTTCAGCCGCGACGACGCTCCGCGTACGCCTCGAGTTCGGCGACCTGATCGGCGTCGAGGGACGGGCGGACCGCTGCGCGCGCCACATCCAGATCGGCCGAGGTGACCGTGGCCGCCTCGATGTCCCGGCGCATCGCGGCCAACGCGGCCTCCCGGAGAAGCGCCGAACAGTCGGCGGCCGAATAGCCGTCCAACTCGGCGGCGAGCGCGTCGAGATCGATCCCGTCCAACGGCACGCTCCGCGACGACGCGCGCAGGATGTCGGCGCGCGCGGCCGCATCCGGCGGCGGGACGAACACCAGCCGCTCCAGCCGTCCCGGCCGCAGCAGAGCCGGATCGATCAGGTCGGGCCGATTCGTCGCACCCAGCACGACGACGTCCGACAGCGGCTCCACCCCGTCGAGCTCGGTCAACAACGCCGCGACCACCCGATCCGCGACGCCCGAATCCGTCGACCCGCCGCGGCGCGGAGCGAGCGCGTCCACCTCGTCCAAGAAGATCAACGACGGAGCCGACTCGCGGGCCCGCGTGAACAGGTCGCGGACCGCGCGTTCGGACGCGCCGACCCACTTGTCCAGCAGTTCCGCGCCCTTGACGGTGTGCACCGAGAGTCGGCCCGACGCGGCGAGCGCCCGCACCAGGAACGTCTTGCCGCAACCCGGCGGGCCGTACAGCAGTACCCCGCGCGGCGGGTCGACGCCCAACCTCGCGAACGTGTCCGGATGCTGCAACGGCCACAGCACGGCCTCGGTGAGGGCCTGTCTGGTCTCCACCATGTCGCCGACGTCGTCCAACGTGATCGAGCCGAGCGCCACATCCGGCGACTCCAGCCGCGACGCGGGTCGCACCACCGTCAACGCCTCCGACAGGTCGGCCGTGCGCAGCGCCGGAGTCGACGAGTCGGCGGCCGCTCGGGCCGCGGCCCGCAGGGCGGCGTCGCGGACCACCGCGGCCAGGTCGGCGGCCACGAAACCCGGAGTGTGCGCGGCGATGTCGTCGAGGTCGAGATCGCCGTCCGTCGGCACACCGCGCAGGATGGCCGCCAGCAGCTTCGCGCGCAACGGGGCGTCCGGCAGCCCGATGGTCAAGGAGCGGTCGCACAGGTCGGGCTCCCGCAGTCGGGGATCGGCCTTCGTCGCATCCGCGCTCGTCGCGACCAGCGCCACCCGGCCGCCCGCGATCGCCGACCTCAGGTCGTCGAGGATCAACGTCGACACCGGGTCGCCGTCCACCGGGACCAGGGAGTCGACGTCGGTGATCAGCAAGACGCCCGGACCCTGCGCCTGTAGGCGCGCGATCGCCGAGGCGACCGCCTGACGACGTCCCTCGTCGGCCAACGCGCCGGTCGTCGGGCCGTCGACCTCGACGAACGGGCGATGCGCGCACACCGAGCGGACCACGGTGGCCTTGCCGACCCCGGCCGGACCGGTCACCAGCACGCCGAGGCGCGGCTGCGCCCCGAGCGCCGTCAAGATGTCCGGCGAGTCGAGCGTCACCGACAGCCACTCCGACAACCGCGCGGTCTGCGAGTCGACGCCGACCAACTCCGCGACCGGGCGCGGCGGCGAGGTCACGTCTCGACTGCGCTCGACGAGCCGGGGAGACTCGACGGGCTGGGAGGCGTCTCGACTGCGCTCGACGGACCGATGGGGCTCGACGGACTGATGGGGCTCGACGGGCGGCGAAGGTGCGTGGGCGGGGCTCCACACGACCGCGGTGTTGGTCTGCACGCTCACCGGCCCGGCGGGATCGGTCGCGGTCACCGTCAGCAGCTCGTTGGTCCACGTGATGCCGAGAGTCAACGCCATCGAACGGGTCGCCTCGCTGGCCGTCAGATCGGGGCCGAGGTCGCGAGGAAGCAGGGAGACGGCGTCGCCGACCGACACGATCTTCCCGAGCAGCGCGCGACGCAACGCCGCGTCCGACACCCCGGACACCGCCGCGGACGAGCCCGTCACCGCGACCCGCGACGCGCCGTACACCGTGACGGGACCGGCTACGACCTGGGTGTTCTCCCGGATGCCGAGATTGGAGAACGTGATGTCGTCGAGCAGAAGGGTGCCCGGCGGGACGTCGTCGGATGCCCGTGCCACCACCGCGGCGACAGTCCTGGCCCCGGTCAGCGAGATCGGGTCCCACTCGCGGAGCGACAGCGCCGTCAACACTTCCGGATGCACGCGGACCAGGCCGCGGCGCGAATCGGCCGCGGACACGTTCAACCGCGCGGTCAGCGCGAGCGACGGCCCTGTCACGTCACTGCTCGTCGCTGCGGTGGGACGGGCGACGCAGGCCCAGTCGGGCCGACGAGGTACGCGGTGTCACGCGGCGTCGCACCACGCCGCCGCCCGCCGCACGACGCTCGTCGCGGCGTTGCAGCCTGCGGTCGCGGGCCGACACCTCCCAATGCTCGGGGCGAGCAGCGACGAGCTGCTGCATGCGCCACGCGAACGGCATGTGCAGCAGGTACGCGGCGACGCCGATCAGCATCAGCAGGTACGGGAAAGTCATGAGGAGTGCGGCCGCGGCGGCGACGACGATCAACAGTCCCGCCAGGGCGCTCGGGCGCACTCGCGCCGTCTTGAACGACAACGTCGGGATCCGACTCACCGCCAGCAGCGCGACGAAGACCATCCACGATCCGACCGCCGCGGTCGACGTCCACCAGCCCTCGCCGAAGTGCTGCATCATGCCGACCGGCAGCAACGCCATCACGGCGGCGGCCGGCGCGGGCACGCCGACGAAGAACTCCTTCGTGTAGGCCGGAGCGGAATCGTCGTCGAGCAGCGTGTTGAACCGAGCCAGGCGCAGGACGATCGCCGCACAGTAGATGAGGACGAGGATCCAGCCGATGTCCTTGGCGGAGTCGTCGGTGCCGACGAGGACGGCCGAGTAGACGATCAGCGCGGGCGCGACACCGAAGTTGATGGCGTCGGCGAGGGAGTCGATCTCCGCGCCGATCTTGGTCGTCGCGTCCATCATGCGCGCGACGCGGCCGTCCAGGCCGTCGAGCACCGCGGCCACGACGAGCAACCCGAGCGCCAGATCGACCTTGTCCTCGCCCGCGAACCGGACCGCGCTCAGACCGGCGCACACCGCGAGGATGGTGAGCGCGGACGGCAGGAACATGCGGCCGTCGCGGAGGTGACGGCGACGACGTTCGCTGTCGGCTCCGCGAACACGACCGGCCACCCGCATGCGGCGACGAGGTGCGCCGTCGCGGCGGCGTCGGCCCAGACGGGACGGTCCGTCGGCCATCAGCTCAGGTCCGCGAAGACTGTCTCGGCTCCCACGGCGCGCTGGCCGACGGCCACCTTCGGGACGGTGCCCGCGGGCAGGAACACGTCCACCCGGGAACCGAACCGGATGAGGCCGTACGTGTCGCCGAGGACCAGGTCGTCGCCGACCGCTGCGTCGTTGACGATGCGGCGGGCGAGCAGCCCGGCGATCTGCACCACGCCGACCTGCGGGCCGTCGGGAGTCGCGATGGTCATCGACGTGCGCTCGTTGGCGGTGCTGGCCTCCGGCAGGTCGGCCGACAGGAACTCGCCCGGCTTGTGCACCACCGACAGGACGCGGCCGGCGATCGGGACGCGCTGCACGTGGACGTCGAACACCGACAGGAACGTGCAGATGCGCGGCAGCGGCTGATCGCCGAGGCCGAGTTCGGGATGCGGGATCGCCTCGTCGACGAGCGCGATGGTGCCGTCGGCCGGCGCCACCACCAGTCCCGCGCCCGTCGGGGGGACGCGGGACGGATGACGGAAGAACAGCGCCGACGCGCCGGCGAGAGCCATCGCCGGGCGCGCCACCCACGGGTTGTCGCGGGCCAGGACGGCGACCGCCGCGGGGGCGGCCACGAACGGCAGGCCCTTCGGATGGATCGGCGGGACCGTCTGATTGAACAGGTCGATCAGGTGGCCGATGCCGGTGCGTGCGTCGGGACCTTTGGGGCGTCGTGCCACCTTCAGGCTCCTTCTAGGTCGGGCTCCGGCCGTGTCAGACGCCGGGAGCGGGAATCATTGCTCCCGAGTCTAGGGCAGCGGTCAGACGCTTTCCGCAGCGCGCTTGATCTTCCCGAGCGTCTCGCGGATGCCCTCGCGCAGTTCGTCCTCGAAGGAGTCGTTGCCGCCGAACACCTTGTCGACGAGGAACGCCGAGACCGCGGTGGTCTTGCCGTCCTTCGCGGTGCGCGTCTCGGTGACGCGGACGCCGCCCTCGGTCTGGTCGATCCGGTACGACCACACGGTGTGGTTCTCGGCGATCCGGAACGCGATCTCCCGGTTCGGATCGAAGGTGACGACCTTCGCGCTGGTCGGCCAGAAGAGCGGGCCGCGGCGGTTCAGGTTCACGGTGCGGGCGCCCTGGCGCACGTCGCCCCCGAGCACGACCATCTTCTTGCACTGCGGGCTCCACTCGCCCATGCGCTTGAGGTCGCTGATCACGGACCACACGGCCTCGGGGGATGCGTTGACGTCGATCGAGTCTTCGATGATGGGTTCAGCCATGCCCGTCACCCTAAACCAGTTGCTGTGACGAGCGGTAGCGTGACGGCCGCCTCAGCCGACGGTCACCATGTCGTACTCGGACACCCTGCCCGACAGTCGAGCGAGGTGGGCGTCGGCGTCGCCGAGGGTGTGGGAGATGGCGGTCAGGCGGCTGACGTAGTGGCCGACGGGGTACTCGGCGGTCATGCCGATGCCGCCGTGCATCTGAATCGCCTCCTGGCCGATGTGCCGTCCGCTGCGGCAGATCTGCAGTTTGGCGCGCGACGCCGTGACCGGGTCGTAGTCGCCGTCGGCCAACGACGCCGTCAGATACGTGCTCATGCTCTGGGCGAGTTCGTTCGAGACGTACATGTCGGCGGCGCGGTGCGTGAGCGCCTGGAACGTGGCGAGCGGGACGCCGAACTGCTTGCGCGTCTTCAGGTAGTCGACGGTGAGCGCCAGCGCGCGGGTCATCGCGCCGACGGCCTCCGCGCAGAGCGCCGACTGCGTCGCGACCTCGACGTCGGCGATGACCTGCGACGCGTCGCCGTCGCCCAGACGTGTGCCGGGCGTGTCTGCGAGCTCGATCTGTGCACCCCGCCTGCGGTCGTGAGTGCGGTACGCGGTGCGCGTGACGTCGTCGGCCGCCACCAGGTACAGGCCGATGGCGCCGTCCTGCTCACGTGCGGAGACGACGAACGTGTCGGCGACGTCGCCGTGGTCGACGAGGGTCTTCGTTCCCGTCAGACGGCCGTCGACCGCGGTCGTCGCCACCGCGGCGTGCGGCCAGCGGTCCCTCGGCTCGGTGTGCGCGAACGCCAGCATCCGTTCGCCCGCGGAGAGCCCGCCGATGATGTCGGCGCGCGTCGCGGCGTCGGCGGTCCGCGACACCAGCAGGCCGGGGACCACCACCGATCCGAGCAGCGGCTCCGGTGCGAGGCTGGCGCCGAGCTCGCCCATCACCACCGAGAGTTCCTCGTGGCCCGCGCCCATGCCGCCGTCGTCTTCGCTGAACACGAGGCCGAGGATGCCGATCTCGGCGAGCGAGCGCCACACGTCAGGGCTCCACCCGACGTCGGTGTCGGTGACCGAGCGGAGGGTCTCCACGTCGTAGTGGGAGGTCAGGACGTCGCGGACGGTGTCGCGCAACATCACCTGTTCTTCGGACAGATCGAATTCCATGAAAGTTCTCCTGATGTCGCTAGAGGCCGAGCACGGCCTTGTCGATGATCTGGCGCTGCACTTCGGACGAGCCGCCGTAGATCGTGACCTTGCGGTAGTTGAGGTAGGTGGGGACGGTCAGCTGCGCCCACGCGGGGGAGTCGACGTCGGCGGTCCCGTTGGCGGCCGCGGAGTCCACTCCGGCGACCGGCAGCGAGTCGGGGCCCGCGATGTCGGCGAGCAGTTCCATCGCCTGCTGCTGCAGTTCCGAGCCGCGCAGTTTCAGCAGCGACGACGCCGGGTTCTGCTTGCCGTTGGCCGACCCCGCGACCACGCGCAACTGAGTGATCTCCAGGGCGAGGAGCTGATTCTCCAAGTCGGCGAGGCGCGACGAGATGGCCGGATCGTCGAGCAGGGTGCCGTTCGGCGTGGCGATCCCAGAAGCCAGCTCCTTGGCGCGCGCCAGCTTGGTCTTCGTGTAGCCGACGCGGGCGATGCCCGAGCGTTCGTTGCCGAGCAGAAACTTCGCGATCGTCCAGCCCTGGTTCTCCTCGCCGACGAGATTCTCGACGGGGACGCGGACGTCGCTGAAGAACACCTCGTTCACCTCGTACCCGCCGTCGATCAGCTGGATGGGGCGCATCTCGATGCCGGGAGTGTCGAGGTCGATGAGCAGGAAGCTGATGCCCGCCTGCTTCTTCACGTCGGGGTCGGTGCGGACGAGCATGAAGATCCACTTGGCGTACTGACCGAGTGTGGTCCACGTCTTCTGGCCGTTGACGACGTAGTGGTCGCCGTCGCGGACCGCGCGGGTCTTGAGCGACGCGAGGTCCGAGCCGGCCTCCGGCTCGGAGAAGCCCTGGCACCACCACAGGTCGAGGTTGCGGGTGATCGGGAGGAACCGTTCCTTCTGCGCGTCGTTGCCGAAGTGCGCGATCACCGGGCCGACCATGCCCGCGTTGAACGGCAGCAGGTCGGGGACGAAGTTGAGGGCCATCTCCTCGCGCCAGATGTGATGCTGCACCGGCGTCCAGTCCTGCCCGCCCGCTTCCACCGGCCAGGCCGGGACCGCGATGCCGCGTTTGTTCAGGATCTGGGTGGTGGTGACGATGTCGTCCGGGTAGATCGTCTTGCCCTCGGCGTTGCGTCGCCGGATGTCCTCGGGGATCTCGGTGGTGAAGAACTCTCGAAGCTCGGTCCGGAAGGCTTCTTCCTCTGGGGTGAATCGCAGCTGCATGCCTCTACTCCTACCGTGTGGATGTGCGTCACGTCACGTGGTGGCGCGAGACACTACCGGCCGGGAAAGTAGGCTGAGCGACCATGAGACACGTTCACGCATTTCGCGACGACGCACTCGGCGAGTTCGACGCGGTGGGCGTCGCCCGGCGGATCGCATCCGGTGAGGTCAGCGCGCGGGAGGTGCTTGACGCGTCGCTCGCGCGGTTGGACGCGGTGAATCCGCAGCTCAACGCCGTCGCCGTCGACGACCGCGACCGGGCGGTCGCCCGCGCGGACGGATCGTTCGGCGGCGTCTTCGCCGGGGTCCCGTCGGCCGTGAAGAACAACACGGCGTTCGCCGGGATCGCCACCCGCAACGGGTCGGCGGCCACCCCCGACGTGAAGGCGTCCGAGAACGAGCCGTTCGCCGACCAACTCGTCGAGACCGGCCTCAACATGATCGGCGCCACGACGACTCCGGCGTACGGGCTCACCGCGACCACCGAGTTCGTCGACCGGGATCCCACCCGCAACCCGTGGGACACGGACTTCTCGTCGGGTGCGTCGTCGGGCGGCGCGGCGGCCCTCGTCGCATCGGGTGTGCTGCCGATCGCGCACGCGAACGACGGCGGCGGCTCCATCCGCATCCCGGCCGCGGCGTGCGGCCTCGTCGGGTTCAAACCCACCCGAGGGCGGACGGCTCCGGCGGAGATGGCGAAGAGTCTCCCGATCGACCTGGTCAGCAATGGCGTCGTCACCCGGTCCGTGCGCGACAGCGCCGCGTTTCTCGCCGACGTCGAACGCCGCCACCCGGCGGCGGGGATGCCCGCGATCGGCGACGTCCAGGGGCCGGGGGACAAACGGCTGAGGATCGCGCTGGTCAACGCGCCGATCACCGGCGGCCTCCTCGACCGCGACACCGACAAGGCCGTGAACGGCACCGTCGAACTGCTCGAGTCGCTCGGTCACCGGGTGACGACGGTCCCGCTGCCCGTCGATCGGTCGTTCATCGACGACTTCTCCGACTACTGGGCACTGATGGCGTTCGGCATCGACCGACTCGGCAGGTTCACGATCGGCAAGGGTTTCGACAACTCGCAGATCGACCCGTTCACGCGCGGACTGTCGAATCGCTTCGCGCGACGCTTCTACCGGACTCCGCTGGCGATCCGCGGCCTCCACAAGGGGACGGCGGCGTTCCGCAGCCTGTTCGACGACTTCGACGTCGTCCTGTCGCCGACCCTGGCCCACGTGACCCCCGAGATCGGCGTCCTCTCGCCCGCGGGTGACTTCGACGAGGTGTTCGCCAAGCTCGTCGACTACGTGTCGTTCACGCCGGCCAACAACGTGAGCGGCACCCCCGCCGTCTCGCTTCCGCTGGCGCAGACCTCGACCGGTCTCCCGATCGGTATCCACTTCTCCGCCGACCTCGGCGACGAACGCACCCTTCTGGAACTGTCGTACGAACTCGAAGCCGCCAGGCCGTTCGCCCGCATTCAGTCCGCCTAGGGCCGTCCTAACAGTCACCGCTCCAGGGAAGCGATACTCGTGAGAGCATCGCCGCCCCGGAGCGGTGACTGTTCGGCGAAGAGGTCAGTGGGCGACGGCGCCCTCGGCTCCGACTCCGGTGAGGGAGCGGACCTCCATCTCTGCGTTCTTGGCGGGATTGCCGCGGTCGCGCGACGTCAGAGTGCCGACGATGCCGAGGACGAATGCCAGCGGGATCGACACGATGCCGGGGTTCTCGAGCGGGAACCAGTGGAAGTCGGAGCCCTTGATCATCGACTTCGCGGTGCCGGAGACGGCGGGCGAGAAGACGATCAGGACGATGCACGAGATCAGACCGCCGTACATGCTCCACAGTGCGCCGCGGGTGTTGAACCGGCGCCAGTACAGGGAGAACACGATGGTCGGCAGGTTTGCCGACGCCGCCACCGCGAACGCCAGGGCGACGAGGAACGCGATGTTCTGCCCGTTGGCGAGGATGCCGAGCACGATCGACGCGACGCCGAGGACGACGACGGTGATCCGGGAGACGCGGACCTGATCGGTCTCCGACGCCTGGCCGCGCTTGATGACCGAAGCGTAGATGTCGTGGGCGAACGACGCCGACGCGGTGATCGCGAGACCGGCGACCACGGCGAGGATCGTCGCGAACGCGACCGCCGAGATGATGCCGAGCAGGACCGTGCCGCCGAGTTCGAGGGCCAGCAGCGGGGCCGCGGCGTTCTCGCCGCCCGCCGCGCCGAGGATCTTCTCCGGGCCGACGAGTGCGGCCGCACCGTAGCCGAGGACCAGCGTGAACAGGTAGAACGCACCGATCAGGGTGATCGCCCAGACGACGGAGCGTCGTGCTTCCTTCGCGGTGGGGACCGTGTAGAAGCGCATCAGGACGTGCGGCAGACCCGCGGTGCCCAAGACGAGGGCGAGACCGAGGGACAGGAAGTTGATCTTCGACTCCGTCGACCCGCCGTACTTGGCTCCGGGCGCCAGGACGTCGCGCGCGGCGACCTTCGAGTCGGACGAGCCGGTGAACATGCTCTGGGCCTCACCCATCAGGTGCGAGATGTTGAATCCGAACTTGATCAGCACGATCGCCGTCATGATCGCGGCGCCCGCGATCAGCAGGACGGCCTTGATGATCTGCACCCAGGTGGTGCCCTTCATGCCGCCGATCAGGACGTACACGATCATCAGGACGCCGACGACGGCGATGACGATCGCCTGACCCGACTTCGAGTGGATGTTCAGCAGCAGCGCGACGAGGCCGCCCGCACCCGCCATCTGCGCCAGCAGGTAGAACAGCGACACGACGAGCGTCGAGATGGCGGCCGCCATGCGGACCGGGCGCTCCTTGAGGCGGAAGCTCAAGACGTCGGCCATCGTGAACCGACCGGTGTTGCGGAGGAGTTCGGCCACCAGCAGCAGGGCGACGAGCCACGCGACGAGGAAGCCGATCGAGTACAGGAAGCCGTCGTAGCCGTAGACGGCGATGGCGCCCGCGATGCCGAGGAAGCTGGCGGCCGACAGGTAGTCGCCCGCGATCGCGATGCCGTTCTGCGGGCCGGAGAAGCCGCCGCCCGCGGTGAAGAACTCGGACGCCGACGTGTTCTTGCGGCTGGCCCTGATCACCACGAACATCGTGATGGCGACGAAGGCGATGAAGATCGAGATGTTGACGGTCGGATTGCCGACGGCTTCGGCTGCTGCGAGTCGGGTGGTCATCACTTCTCCTTCGCGACCGCGGCGTACTCGCCGTCGGCGAACTTCTGGCGGATCGCGTCCGCCTGCGGATCGAGGTCTCGGTTCGCGAACCGGACGTAGGCGAACGTGATGGCGAACGTCGTCACGAACTGGAGGAGACCCAGGATGAGACCGACGTTGATGTTGCCCCACACCTTGGTGCCCATGAAGTCGGTCGCGAACGCGCCGAGCAGCACGTACACGCCGTACCAGATGAGGAAGAACGCCGACAACGGGAAGACGAAGCGCCGCAGACTCGCGCGGAGCTTGGTGAATTCGGGGCTGGCCTGGGCTACGAGGAACTCGTCGGGCGACGGTTCGAGCCTGGCGGGAGGCTGGTCGGACACGATCACTCCTTCGCTGGTGAGTTGACTGTGAATCGCATGCGATGAGCATGAACGAGACCGGTGTCACACAGGAGAGAAGTTGTGAGCTGATCGACGAGGTCTGTCGACGGTGCGACGAACGGTCCGTCGTCGTCGGCGAACGGTCAGCGGTCGAGTCGGACCGTGAGGTACACCGTGCCGTTCCCAGCGCTCGTCGGATACAGGCGCAGGTCGACGACGGCGCCGCCGGACTCTGCCGACTGCTCCCACTGCACGTCGTGGCGCGTCGGCGTCTGAACGGCCACGCCGAGGTCGTGCGACCAGTCGCGGAGAGTGTCGACGGCG
Source organism: Gordonia spumicola (assembly GCF_009932475.1). Taxonomy (GTDB): domain Bacteria; phylum Actinomycetota; class Actinomycetes; order Mycobacteriales; family Mycobacteriaceae; genus Gordonia; species Gordonia spumicola. The sequence goes on along the minus strand of NZ_BJOV01000003.1, from coordinate 626,253 downwards.
TCGCCCCAGGGCTCTGTGAGGCGGCGGTTGATCGACACGAACTCGATGCGATCGGAGGTGTCTGTATGGACGGAGATCGTCACATCGTGCGCCGTGAACGTGGAGCCGTCGGGGAGCGTGAGATCGATGTTCTCGGAGGTGAATTCGCGGATCGTGTCGGAACCTTCGAACGGGGTGCCACCCAGCTCGGAGGCGTTGGCGGGACTGCGGAGATCGACGACGAGGGTCTTCGGGTCGTTGAGGAAGACCCCGGCGATGGCCCCGAAGAACAGGGCTCCGGCGACGGGGAGGACCACGGTTCCGATGAGCACACCGCCGATGATCGCCGTGGTCCGGGAGTGCTTGTCGCCGCGGGTGTTCCAGGCGATGACGAGCAGGAGCGTGCCCACCAGAACGATGACCACCATCAGCGGGACGAGAATGAGGATGAGCCCAGCACCCCCGGCGCCCATCAGGGAGTCCTCTCCACCCCGAGACCGAGACGTTCCGGTACATGCATGGCTGCGAAGATACCGGCGACCCGCGGGGGAACCGTCGCGCGTGTCATTCGGCTGACTCCGATCATCACCGCGAACGTCAACGGCACGGTGACGGCGGCCGGATAGTCGGCGATCACGCCGGGCCAGCCGTCGAGCACGTCGACGGCCACCAGGGTGACGGATGTGATCGACGTGATGCCGCCGACGACGAGTCCGGTGACGGCTCCGGTCGCGGTGAGACCGCGCCACCAGATGCCCAGGAGGAGCAGCGGACAGAACGTGGCGGCGGACACGGCGAACACGAGGCCGACCGACCGCGACAGCTCCAACGACCCGGCGCTCAACGCCAACCCGATCGGGACGAGTCCCCCGACGACCGCACAGATCCGGAAGCTGCGGACGCCCGCGGGCAGCAGATCGGTCGACATGACACCGGCGATCGACACCAGCAGACCCGACGACGTCGCGAGGAACGCGGCGATCGCGCCCGCGGCGACGAGGGCTCCGAGCAGCGTGCCCCACACTCCGCCGAGTGCGGCGGACGGCAGGAGCAGGACGGCGGCGTCGGCGTTGCCCGTCGACAGGATCTGCGGTGTCCACACCCGGGCGAGAGCGCCGAGGATCGTCGGGAACAGGTAGAACACCGACAGTGCGGCGATCACGTTGAGAGCGGTCCGGCGGGCCGCCCGACCATCGGGGTTCGTGTAGAACCGGACCAGTACGTGAGGCAGGCCGATCGCGCCGAGGAACGTCGCGACCATCAGGGACAGCACCTGGTACATCGGGTGGTCGCCGCCGAGGCCGCCGCCGGACGACGCCCAGGCGTCGCCCGTCCGCGGGATGCCGGAGACGATGGGAGTCTGGGCTCCGGCGGCCAGTCGGATCGTCGAGCCCTCGGCGACGGTCACGACGCCGCGCACGGTCGGGGCTCCGTCGATCAGGACGCCGGTCGGATCGTCGATGCGGACGGAGACGGTGCGACCGACGTCGACCGTCGTCGCGGTCTGCACATGCGGTGGAACCGGATCACCCAGCCGGTGCGGGCTGCCGAGGAAGAGGACCGCCATCGCGAGGGCAGGCACGGCGATCGCCGTCAACTTGAGCCAGTAGGTCGCGGCCTGCGCGAACGTCACCGACCGCATGCCGCCGCCGACCACGTTGACGATCACCAGGAGTCCGACCGCGAGCACGCCGATCCACGACGGCAGGCCGAGCAGGATGTCGAGGGTGAGGCCCGCGCCCTGCAATTGCGGCACCAGGTAGAGGACGCAGATGCCGACCACCACCAGCATCGACACCCGGCGCGCGCGAGGCGAGGCGAGACGGAACTCGGCGAAGTCGGGGACCGTGTACGCACCGGACCGCCGCAGCGGCGCGGCGACGAACAGCAGCAGCGCGAGGTACCCGGCGGTGAAACCGATCGGGTACCAGAGGGCGTCGGCGCCGTACTTCGCGACGAGCCCGGCGACACCGAGGAACGATGCGGCCGACAGGTATTCGCCCGCGATGGCCGCGGCGTTCCAGCCGGGGCCGATACCGCGCGAGGCGACGAGGAAGTCGGACGTCGAGCGGGCGCCCCGTCCCGCGTAGGCGCCGGCGGCGAGGGTTCCCGCGGCCGCGGCGATCACCGCGGCCAGCGTCCACCCGCTCATCGGGTGTGGTCCTGGATGGACGCTTCGACTCGCTTCGCTCGCTCAACGACCGGGCTGACTCTCCCCGCTGGGCTTCCTTCCCCCGTTCGTTGAGCGAGCGCAGCGAGTCGAAGCGTGTTGCCACTCACGACGGCTCGTCGGAGGTGAGGCGTTCGAAGTCGCGTTCGGCTTGTTCGGCGAGGCGGAGGTAGAGGCGGCCCGCGAGGTAGAGGACGGGGTAGGGGAGGACGCCGAGAATCACCCAGTTCAACCGAATGCCGACGACGGTGGCGGAGGCGAACGGTTCGACGGTCGCGCCGAGGACAGGGATGGCGACGAAGATCAGCACGACTGCCAGACCGAGGCGGACCGCCAGCGCCAGTTGGGCGCGGACCAGACCGCGGACGAGATGTTCGCCGACTCCGCTCTGTTCGGCCACCTGGACACGGGTCCGCACCATGCGGGCCCCGCGTCGTTGAGACAGGACCACGCGTTCGCGGGGCGGGAAGTCGGGCATGTCAGACGCCGCGGATGGTGCGCATCGGGTCGCGGACCAGGCGGTCCTTCAGCTCGCGGACCTGTCTGCGGCTGACGGGCAGTTCGACGGCGGCCGACCGGCCGTTCGCCTGGACGCGGACCATCGTCGTCGTTCCGGACGATCGGAGCCCGACGACCATCGGCAGATTCACCAGGTAACTGCGGTGCACTCGGGCGAAACCGGCCGACTGCCAGCGGGTTTCGAGGGTCGACAGGGTCACCCGGACCAGGTGCGGGCCGGTGTCGGTGTGCAGTCGGGCATAGTCGCCGACGGCCTCCACCCAGGAGATCGCGTCGCGTCGCACGAGCGAGGTGACGCCCGCCGACTCGACAGGGATCACCTCGTCGCTCTCGACGACGGGCTCGGGTTCGTCGGCAGCGGTCCCCAGGTGGGCGACCACCCGGTCGACGGCCTGGTGCAGTCGGGCGTCGCGGAGCGGCTTGAGCAGGTAGTCGAGGGCGCCGATCTCGAAGGCGTCCACGGCGCGGTCGTCGTGCGCGGTCACGAAGACGATCGGCGGCGGCGACGCGTAGTTGGCGAGCACGCCCGCGAGTTCCATCCCGGACAGGCCCGGCATCGAGATGTCGAGGAACACGGCGTCGACGTCCCGGTCGGCGAGCTCGCGCAGGGCGCTTGTCGCGTCGGACGCCGTGATGACGGCCGCGACGGCGTCGTGCCTGTTCAGGAGGTAGGCGAGTTCGTCGAGGGCGGGGGCTTCGTCGTCGACGGCGAGGACTGTCAGTCCGGTCATCGGTCATCCCTCCCGTCGGCGGCCGGGTCGACGCGGATGCCGGACGCGAACTTGGGGATCCGCATGCTCACGCGTGTGCCCGCGCCGACGGCGGTGTCGACCACTAGACCGTAGTCGTTGCCGAACGCCGACCGCAGACGTTGGTCCACATTGGTGAGCCCGACGTGCGCGCCGTCCGACTCCTCCGGGCCTGCCGGGTCGAGTGCGTCGATGGCTCCGGTCCGCAGCAGTTCGGGGTCCATGCCGACGCCGTCGTCTTCGATGGACAGCAGGCAGTCGGGGCCCTCGTTGCGGGCGACGATGCTGATGGTCCCGGACTTGCGCCCCGCGAGCCCGTGGCGGACCGCGTTCTCCACGAGCGGCTGCAGCGCCAGGAACGGGACGACGACGCCGAGCACTTCCGGCGCCACCTGCAGTTTCACGGTGAGTCCCGGCCCGAAGCGGGCGCGTTCGAGGGTCAGATAGCGGTCGATGTTGCGGAGTTCGTCGGCGAGCGCCGTGTACTCGCCCGCCGCGCGGAACGAGTAGCGGGTGAAGTCGGCGAAGTCGAGGATCAGTTCGCGCGCCCGGTCGGGGTCGGTGCGGACGAACGACGCGATCGTGTTGAGCGCGTTGTAGATGAAGTGCGGGCTGATCTGTGCGCGCAGCGCCAGGACTTCGGCGCGGTCGAGGCGTGCGCGGGACGCGTCGAGTTCGGCGAGCTGCAACTGGCTGGCGGCGTAGCGGGCCACCTCGGTGATCGCGCCGATTCTTCCCGGACCCGGCTCGTCGAGCGAGGCGACGACGAGGACTCCCGCGCTGATGTCGTCGGTGAGCAGGGGAGCGGCCAGCAGGTGTCGGGCGAGGGCCGCGGTCCCGCCGGGTCCGCGTTCGACGGCCGGACGCTGGTCGCGCAGGGCCGTCGCGGCGAGGTCTGCGGTCGCCGTCATGATCGGCGGGGTCCACAGGTCGTCGTCGCCCGCGCGGGCGAGGAGTTCGGCGCCCGGCCCGTACAGGGCCACGCCGTCGGCCGAGGTCAACGCCAGCAGCGGTCCGACGGCCTCCGCTGCCGACTGTTCGGTGAGCCCGCTGCGGAGGGGCCGCGCCGCCAGCGCCGCGGTCTGCAGGGTGTCGTAGACGGCCCGCTCGTGCGGTGTCGCCACTACCTTCCTCGTCCGCAGGGCGATCGCGACCAGCAACGCGGCCAACGCCACCCCGAGGATCGCGATGGTGATCAGTTCGCCCGACATGCGTCCTGACGCTAGTCGGTATCCGCCGCCGCGGAGCGCATTGCCACCGCGTACACCGTCCCGTGCATCGAGGACGCTCGACCCATGTGGAGCGACGGACTCGGCGAGCTATGGGCTAACGAGAGCAGACGAAGACGCGTCGATCACGGACTGTATGTCATCTGTTCAGCCGACTGGTTCCGCGAGTTCATATTCGACTGTTGCCATACGTCCATGGCTCAGAAATACGGCAACAAGAAGGTCCGGGCGATCAGCGCGCTCGGCGCGGTCGCGGTCCTCGGTGCGACCGGCGTCCTCGGGGCGTGCTCGTCGGACGACGCCGTCGGCAACGACGGCGACAAGGTCGCGGGCGTCGACATCCAGCGGGCGGCGACGGGCGACATCACGCAGAACGGCGGGGCGCGTCGTCTCACCGAGGATCAGACCGCGGCGATCGCCGACTCGATCCAGCGCTCGGGCGCGAAGAACGTCATCCTGATCATCGGCGACGGCACCGCCAACCAGGAGTTGACCCTGGCGCGCGACTACCAGTATGGCGCGGCCGGGCAGCTCCCCGGCATCGATCAGCTCCCCTTCAGCGGCGACTACACGACATACTCGCTGAACAAGACCTCGCACAAGCCCAGCTACGTCACCGACTCGGCGGCGTCCGGGTCGGCGTGGTCGACGGGGACCAAGACGTACAACGGTGCGATCGGCGTCGACGTCAACGGCAAGGCTCAGCGGTCGATCCTTGAGATCGCGAAGGCCAACGGCCTCAAGACCGGCGATGTCACCACCACCGAGATCCAGGACGCCACCCCGGCCGTGCAGGTGGCGCACGTGTCGCAGCGCAAGTGCTACGGCCCGAAGGCGACACTGGAGAAGTGCCCGGAGAACGCCCTGGAGAACGGCGGCAAGGGGTCGATCACCGAACAGCTCCTCGCGGCCCGCCCCGACGTGACCCTCGGCGGCGGCTGGGAGACCTTCACCGAGACCGCCACCGCGGGCGAGTACAAGGGCAAGACCCTGGACGTCCAGGCCAAAGAACGCGGCTACCAGGTGATCCGGGGCGCCGACGAACTGAAGAACGTCCAGTCCGCCGACCAGGACAAGCCGCTCCTCGGCGTCTTCGCCGACGGCAACCTTCCGCGTGTGTGGGGTAAGGCGACGGCGGTCAAGGACGGCAACAAGCAGCCGGCCGTCACGTGCGCCCCGAACCCCGAGTTCACGTCGAACGTCCCGAAGCTCGGCGACATGACGAGCAAGGCCATCGACCTGCTCAAGGGCGACAAGGGCTTCTTCCTACAGGTCGAATCGGGTTCGATCGACAAGGCGAACCACGACGCCGACCCATGCGGCCAGATCGGTGAGACCGTCCAGCTGTCGGACGCCGTGACCACGGCTCTCGCCTTCGCCAAGGAGAGCAAGGACACGCTCGTCATCGTGACCGGCGATCACGCGCACTCCAGCCAGGTCGCCGAGCCCGACGCGGAACTCCCGATGCCCGGCCTCACTCGCAACCTGACGACGAAGGACGGCGAGATGATCACCGTCAGCTACGGCACCTCGCTCGAGCCCGGCGAGGAACAGCACACCGGCGGCCAGGTCCGCATCGCCGCATACGGCCCCGGCGCCGCGAACGTCTCGGGTCTGTCCGACCAGACCGACCCGTTCTTCTACATCACCGACCAGCTCGGGCTCGACCGCCAGAAGAAGTAGTCCGGAGAACCACCGCGCCACAGCGTCGACGACGGTCCAGAGGCCGTCATCGGTGCTGTGGCGCGGTGGTTCTGCCTTTCGGGTGTTATTTCTTCTCGCAGGCGACGCCGTCCTTGTCGCGGTCGAGGTGCGTGTTCTTCTGGTAGACGGCCTTGTTCACGACGTATCCGCGGGCAGGCTTGCTCTTCCCCTTGACGACGTCGCGTCCGCCCGGGCGGGCGACGCCGTGGCGGTAGTCCTTGTTGAGTGCCGCGCAGTTCGCGTAGCGCTTGACGGGGGCGGCATCGGCGTCGGTGTGCGGTGCGACGGCGACGACCGTCAGGGCGATGGCTGCCGCGGTGCAGATTCGAGTGATCACCCGCGAAATCGTAGGCGGGCCCGTCGGGCGCGGGTAGTCCCAGATCGGGGGCCTGCATACCTTGCACTCTCCATAGGTGAGTGCTAAAACGGAGTCTGGCACTCGCGGCATGCGAGTGCCAGGTCGGAACGGTGAGATCGGTTCACAAGACACCCCGGTCGTCCGTCGCGGGCATCGAGTCCGACCCTACGAGAACTTAGTGTCACCCCCAACCGGAGGATCACACACCAATGGCAAAGCAGATTGCTTTCGACGAAGAGGCCCGTCGCGGACTCGAGCGCGGCCTGAACAGCCTCGCCGACGCCGTCAAGGTCACCCTCGGCCCCAAGGGCCGCAACGTCGTCCTGGAGAAGAAGTGGGGCGCCCCCACGATCACCAACGATGGTGTTTCCATCGCCAAGGAGATCGAGCTCGAGGACCCGTACGAGAAGATCGGCGCAGAGCTGGTCAAGGAAGTCGCCAAGAAGACCGACGACGTCGCAGGTGACGGCACCACCACCGCCACCGTCCTTGCTCAGGCACTCGTCCGCGAAGGCCTGCGCAACGTCGCGGCCGGCGCGAACCCGATGGTCCTCAAGCGCGGCATCGAGAAGGCCGTCGAGGCCGTCACCGCTTCGCTGCTCGCTTCCGCCAAGGAGGTCGAGACCAAGGAGCAGATCGCTGCTACCGCAGGCATCTCGGCAGGCGACCAGAGCATCGGCGATCTGATCGCCGAGGCCATGGACAAGGTCGGCAACGAGGGTGTCATCACCGTCGAGGAGTCGAACACCTTCGGCCTGCAGCTCGAGCTCACCGAGGGCATGCGCTTCGACAAGGGCTACATCTCCGGCTACTTCGTCACCGACGCGGACCGCCAGGAAGCCGTCCTCGAGGACCCGTACATCCTGCTCGTCTCGGGCAAGATCTCGACCATCAAGGACCTGCTCCCGCTGCTCGAGAAGGTCATCCAGGCCGGCAAGCCGCTGCTGATCATCGCCGAGGACATCGAAGGCGAAGCCCTCTCGACCCTCGTCGTGAACAAGCTCAAGGGCACCTTCAAGTCCGTCGCCGTCAAGGCTCCGGGCTTCGGTGACCGTCGCAAGGCCATGCTGGCCGACATCGCCATCCTCACCGGTGGCGAGGTCATCAGCGAAGAGGTCGGCCTCTCGCTGGAGACCGCGGGCCTCGAACTGCTCGGCACCGCGCGCAAGGTCGTCGTCAGCAAGGACGAGACCACCATCGTCGACGGTTCGGGCGAGGCTGAGCAGATCGCCGGCCGCGTCGCGCAGATCCGCTCGGAGATCGAGAAGAGCGACAGCGACTACGACCGCGAGAAGCTGCAGGAGCGCCTCGCCAAGCTGGCCGGTGGCGTCGCAGTCATCAAGGCAGGCGCGGCCACCGAGGTGGAGCTCAAGGAGCGCAAGCACCGTATCGAGGACGCCGTCCGCAACGCGAAGGCTGCCGTCGAAGAGGGCATCGTCGCCGGTGGCGGCGCTGCACTGCTGCAGTCGGAGTCGGCCATCGACGGCCTGTCGCTCGACGGCGACGAGGCCACCGGCGCGAACATCGTCAAGGTCGCACTGTCGGCTCCGGCCAAGCAGATCGCGATCAACGCGGGCCTCGAGCCCGGCGTCGTCGCCGACAAGGTCCGCAACTCGCCGGTCGGCACGGGCCTCAACGCCTCGACCAACGAGTACGAGGACCTGCTGGCCGCAGGCATCAACGACCCGGTGAAGGTCACCCGCTCGGCACTGCAGAACGCAGCGTCGATCGCGGCCCTGTTCCTCACCACCGAGGCCGTCATCGCCGACAAGCCCGAGAAGAACGCCATGCCGGCAATGCCGGGCGGCGACGAGATGGGCGGCATGGGCTTCTGATCTGACAGATCAGAGGTTCACTGCAGAACTCACCGGAGGCCGGTCACCCCACACGGGTGGCCGGCCTTCGGCGTTAAATCGATTGCCTCGGCGCGGACGCCCTGGCAGTGTTCCCGGTTGTCCGCACCCGCACCAGAGAGGAAGTGACATGCATATGACTGTCGTCGGCGTGACTTCGACCCGCCATCACACCCCTCTCTGGAGCATCCATGACTTCGTACGACGAGGCGTCCTCCGACGCTGATCTCTACACCTTCGACTACCGCCCGATCGACGACCCCGGCGACGATCAACGCTTCACCCGCTACTGGGACGTCGAACCGCTGCAACGCGGTCCGCAGCCGGTCCCGGGCTGGCTGGTGACCGACCGGGCCGCGCTCGAGACAGACCTCGGCGTCCTCAAGACCGGCAAGGAAGCAGACGTCCACCTGCTCGAACGCGCGGTGCCCGCCACCGGTGAGCGCTGCGTCCTCGCCGCCAAGCGGTACCGCGACGACCAGCACCGGTCATTCCGACGGAACGCCGGGTACACCGAAGGACGGCGGGTGCGGGACTCCCGCGTGACCAGGGCCGTCAACCGCAAGTCGGCCTTCGGTCGTGAGATGGCGGCCGGACAGTGGGCGCACGCCGAATGGGAGTCGCTGGTCCGCTGCCTGCACGCGGGCGTCCCGGTCCCGTACCCGGTGCAGATCGACGGGACCGAGATCCTGATGGAACTCGTCGCGGTGGACGGCAGCCCGGCGCCTCGGCTCGCCGCGGTCCGGCCCGACCGCGACCTGCTCGTCGACTGGTTCGATCAACTCCGCGGCGCCATGCTCGCGATGTCGGCCGCCGGGTTCGTCCACGGAGACCTGTCGCCGTACAACGTCCTCGCCGCGGGCGAGCGGCTGGTGATCATCGACGTGCCGCAGATGGTCGACCTGATCGCGAACCCCAACGGCGCGGACTTCCTTCAGCGCGACTGCACCAACATGTGCGACTGGTTCGCCCGCCGCGGCCTCGACGTGGACCCGCAGGAGTTGTTCGGCGAGGTGATCGCCGCGGCCTGGTGACGGAAAACGTCCCCGAGACAGTCCTCCGAGGGCAGACCGGGCTGTTTCACAATGAACCGACGTCGCTGTCATGCTGGTTGAGCGGTTGCGGAGCGTTAGCGAAGCAGCCTGTCGAAACCGCCGTCACCCGGGCTGGAACTCATTGTCCACCAAGATGTCTTGTCGGACTCCCAGCCCGGGTGACGGTGGTTTCGACAAGGGCCTCCGCTAACGCTCCGGCCCAGCTCAACCACCAAGACTGATGCTTCCGTCAGTGCAGCGGAACGGCGCGCCACGGGCCGGTCGGATCGGCCAACAGCGAACGGACCACCGGTTCGGTGCGGTCGAGCGACCGTCGCACGGCGCGCTTGCCGGACGTGTGGAGGCCTGCCTCGACCGCGCACCCCACTTCGAAGCCCCATGCGAACGCCTCCCACGACGGGTAGACGGCTGCGGCGTCGCCGAACTCGGCGATCAACGGCCACGCGTCGGCCGGTTGCAGATAGCCGACCGTCACACACTTGCGAACGAGCTGGATGCTGCGCGCGCAGTCCCACGCGGAGACCGTCGTGGGGAGCCTGGCGGCGGAGTCGAGCATCCGCTCCGATGCGACGTCGAGGACGGCCGTCACGATCGATTCGTGGGTGAGATCGTTGAGATGGTCGGCGATCGCCGACCGCAGGCCACTCGGGGAGTGGGCGCCGAACACGACGTTCGCCGACCGCAGCCACTCCAGGACGGGATCGGTGAGCACGGTGTACGAGCCGACGCCGACGGCCGTCCGGACCTGCTCGGGTGACACCGGCCCGTTCAGGTCCCAGCGGTCGGCCAGCTCCTTGCGGATGCCGCGAGCCGGTCCCTGTGCGGCCAGGTGCAGACCGGTGACCTGCAGCGTCTCGGCGGCGAGCAACGGAGCGGCGGCCGCGAAGCCCCGACGTTCACGAGGGCCGGGAAGTCCGGGCGCCCACATCGGGCCGGGCGTGGGGTGGGCCTGCTGTCGAGCGGCGGCGGGTGCGGGCGGGTGGGCTGCCGAGACCGGGTTCACGGTTGTCGGAGCCCACTGCGCGGTCGGCGGTGTGCCGTCGAGGGCGGCAGCCAATGCGTCGGCGAAGTCGCTGCACGAGGCGAACCGGTCGGTCGGGTCCTTCGCGAGCGCGCGAGCCAGAACGTCGTCGACGGTCGTGGGCAGCGACGGGCGGACACCGGACGCGCGTGGCGGAGCCACGGTCAGGTGCTGGTGGAGGAGTTCGCCGACGTGTGCTCCGACGAAGACCTCTCGTCCGGTCAGCAGGTGGAAGAGGGTGGCGGCGAGCGCGTACTGGTCGGTCGCCGGGCCCGCGGTCCCCGCGATCTGCTCGGGTGCACAGTACGAGATGCTGCCGAGGAACGAACTCGTCGCCGTCAACGACTGCGCCTGCCCGGCGGCCTTCGCGATCCCGAAGTCGGTCAGGTAGACGCGGGGCCGTCCGCGGTGCAGCCGTTCGGTCAGCAGGATGTTGCCGGGTTTCACGTCGCGGTGCAGGATGCCCTGCGCGTTCGTCGCATCGAGGGCGTCGGCGACGTCGAGCGCGATGTGCGCGACAGCCGCGGGATCGAGGCCGCCGGGGGCGGATGCGAGAAGTCGGGCGGCATCGGTGCCGTCGATGTACGACATCGCGATCCACGGCCGGTCGCCTGCCACCCCGCGGTCGTGGATCGACACGACATTCGGGTGGTCGATTCCGGCGGCGATGTCGGACTCTCGCAGGAATCGCTCCCGGAACTGGCCGTCGGACGCGTCGACCGCGCCCAGCACCTTGATCGCGTCCTCCCTCGGCAGGCGTGGATGCGAGGCGAGATAGACCTCGCCCATCCCGCCGACACCGAGCTTCCGCACGATCCGATACCCGGCGAACTCCTCGCCCTCCCGCAAAGTCCCCGTCTGGTCCACGGCGCAAGCGTAGTCAGCGATCGGTCAGCGCGGGTCGAGCAGACCCAGAACCGAGTAGGCGGCGATCTTGGTCCCGAAACCGATCGCGGCGAGATCGACGACGTAGTTCGGGTTGTGCGGGTAGTAGGGGACCAGCTCGCCGCGGGACAGGGCGTCGAGGAAGACCTCCGGCGCGGCGACGCCGACCAGCAGGTAGTTGAACGGCAGATCGGTGTGCGGTCCGCGCAGCATGTGCGCGTCCTCCGAGCCGGTCACGGCGGGCATGTCGGTGACGACGTTCTCGGCGCCGATGATCTCGCGCAGCGACGCCGACATCGCCTCGGCCAGGTCGGGAGTGTTCACCAGGGGCGGGGACGCGCCCTTGAGGACGAGGTCGGGAAGTTCGTCGTCGCCCATCCCCGCGGCCCGGGCGATGGACTCCGACGCGGTGCGGATCCCGCCGAGCAAGGCCTCACGGACGTGCGGTTCGAACCAGCGCAGGTTCACCTTCACCAGCGCCTCGGACGGGATCACGTTGTTGTCCGTTCCGGCCTGGATGGATCCGACCGACACGACGGCGGTGGCGTTGGGCTCGACGGTCCGCGGCACCAGCGAGGTGAAGTCGAGGGCGGCCTGCGCCGCCATCCGGACGGGGTCCTTCGCCTTGTGCGGCATCGATCCGTGCCCGCCGACGCCGTGGAAATGCACGTCCACCTGGTCGGTCCCGGCCATCCGTGTGCCGGGCGGGTTGATCACCATGCCGACCGGGCCGGGCGCGGTGTGCAGGCCGATCAGCACGTCCGGCGTGGGGATGAAGTTGTAGAGGCCGTCGTCGAGCATCGCCTGCGCGCCGGTGATGAGCTCCTCGGCGGGCTGCCCGATCAGGACGACGGTCCCCGACCACTCGTCGCGCACCGCGACCAGCGCGTTCGCCATGCCGATGAGCCAGGTGACGTGCGCGTCGTGCCCGCACATGTGCCCGACCGGCACCTGGGTGCCGTCTTCCCTGGACGCGGTGACGGTGCTCGCGTAGTCCAGGCCGGTCTCCTCGCGGACGGCGTTCGCGTCCATGTCGGCCCGGTACATGACGACCGGCCCCGGACCGTTCCGGAAGGTCGCGGCGATGCCGGTCTTGCCGATGCCCTTCGTGACGTCGAAACCGAGGTTCTGCAGCGCCTTCTCGATGAGACGGGCGGTGCGGATCTCCTCGAAACCGAGTTCGGGATTGCGGTGGATGTCCTTGAACAAGTCCACCAGGCGCACGGTGTCGGCGTCCACGAGGTCGTCGACGCGGGCGATCAGATCCTTGGGGAGCGAACGGGAGGTCACCATGCGTGCCAGCGTATCCGTGCCGGAGCGTTCGGCCGTCGGTTTCCGGCGGCGGCATAATGACGGGCATGGTCACCCAGCCGAACAGTCCCGAATCCGTTGCCGCGCCGGGCGCTCCGAGCCCGGTCCCGTCGCTGGTGAACCTCCGTGGCCTCGGCGGGTGGACGGCCGCGGACGGGCGGACCGTCCGGCCCGGACTGCTGTACCGGTCGGCCGACTTCCGGCCGCTCACCGCCGACGACGCCGACGACTTCGCGGCGCTCGGCGTCCGCACCGTCTACGACTTCCGGTCGGCGGCCGAACGCGAGGCGTCACCCGATCCGACGTTCGACGGAGCGTCGAACGTCGGCCTCGACGTGCTGGCCGACTCGTCGATGGCGGTCCCGGCCAACCTCGCCGAGTTCTTCTCCGACCCCGAACTGGTAGCGAAGGCAGGCGAACAGCTGGGCGGTGGACGGGCCGTGGCCGCCATCACGTCCACCTACCGCGACCTGGTGAACCTCCCGAGCGCACGGTCGGCCTACCGCGACTTCTTCACCGGCCTCGCCGGGGGAGACGGTCCGGCGCTGTTCCACTGCACCGCGGGCAAGGACCGCACGGGATGGGCGGCGGCCGCGCTGCTCACCCTGCTCGGCGTGTCCCGCGACGACGTCCTCGCCGATTATCTGCTGACCAACGAGCGGTTAGTCCCGTCGTTGCAGCCGATCTTCGACACGTTCGCCGAGGCGGGCGGTGACCCCGATCTGCTGCTGCCGGTGTTCGGCGTCCGCGAGGCGTTCCTCGCCGCATCGTTCGACGAGGTCGCCGACCGGCACGGATCGATCGAGGCCTACTTCGCCGACGGTCTCGGCATCGGCCCGGATGTGCAGGCGATGCTCCGCGGGGCGTTGCTGGCATGACCTCGCAGCGCGTGAAGATGGTGGCCGCTGCCGCCGACGTCATCGCGCGCAAGGGAGTGGCGGGGACGTCCATCGGCGACGTCCTCACCGAGGCCGACGCGCCGCGTGGCAGCGTCTACCATCATTTCCCCGGTGGTCGGACGGAGCTCATCGAGGCCGCGGTCGAACGCGCGGCGTCCCGCGTCGACGACGTCCTCGTGGACGGCGCCCGCGAGTCGCCCGCCGACGCAGTCGCGGATCTGGCCGCCATGTGGCGCCGCGTCCTCACCGACTCCGACTTCGCGAGCGGCAGCACGACGGCCGCGGCGGGCGCCGCCCACGGGGACGCGCCGGAGTCGGCGGTCATCGCGGCGCAGTACTACCGACGGTGGGAACAGGTTCTCGCCGTGAGCCTGCGGACCCGCGGATTCACCGCCGACGACGCGCACGCGGTCGCGGTCACGGTGCTCGCGGCGTTCGAGGGGGCGGTCATCCTGTGCCGTGCCGAGCGGAGCGTCGACCCGCTCGATCTCGTCGCCGACCAGCTCACACGTATGGTCGGCGGGCCGGATTCGGGTTGATTTGTTGCCACACTGGCGACTGCGGCGAGGTGCGGGGGTAAGTTCTTCCGCATGGCTGTCTCCGCAAGCACTGAATTCGACATCGACGCACCGCCGTCGGTGATCATGGAAATCCTCCTCGACGTCGAGTCGCTGCCCGAATGGTCGGGTCCGCACAAGTCGGCGAAGATCATCACCGAGCACGAGGACGGGAGCCCCGCACGCGTCGAGGCGTCCGTCAGCGCCGTCGGCATGACCGACGATCAGGTCCTGGACTACACGTGGACCGAGAACACCTGCTCGTGGACCCTCGTCGAGAGTTCGCAGTTGAGCCAGCAGGAGGGCACGTACACCGTCACCCCCAAGGGTGAGGGTTCGCACGTGAAGTTCGACCTCAGTGTCGAGCTCAAGATCAAGCTGCCCGGCCTGATCGTGAAGCGAGCCCAGAAGATGGCCGTCGACACCGCGAAGAAGGGCCTGACCGACGAGGCGAAGCGGCGCGCCTGACATTCCGCTGAGCGACCCGAGAGGCCGCCGAGACCACCGGTCTCGGCGGCCTCTCTCGTCCCATGCATAGTCTCGGGCCCGTGTCGGCGAGATAACGATTCATGGCACATGGCGGTGCATGATGTGACGGGAGTAACGTCGTCCGCGACGGTCGACAGAGAGGGCGAGGCGTGCGTATTTCCACTGGTCATAAAGGTATTCGGGTGTTGTTCGGCGCGGTGGCGTGCGGTGCGGCGTTCGGGGCGATGGCACTGTTCGGAGGCGGTGACGCGCACGCATCGACAACCTGTGGAGCCGTCGACAACGCGCGCACCGAGCACGCGCGAGGTGAGAGCCACTGCATCGCCAATGCGGGCCCCGGATCGCGGGCCAGCGCCGAGGACACCAGCGGCAGCGGGATCGCCACGGCCGTCGCCACCACCGGCGGCAGCGCCACGAGCAAGAACCTGCAGCCCGGCTCGCAGGCCCTCTCGAGCGGCATCTACGGCGGCAACGCCTACTCGATCACGACGGGCCCCAAAGCCGAGTCGGTCGCCATGGCGCGCCACGACGGGACGTCGATCGCCATCGGCGGCTGGGGCGGCCAGGCGTACGCGGGCCCCGGCGGAACGTACTGTGCGGGCGGCTTCGGCGCGGCGTACGACAGCACCACCGGCGCGTTCTGCGTGAAGTCGGGGTCGATCGACATCCACTGACGACGCGGGGGACCTTGGTCCCGTCCGGCCCGACGCGCGCCCGGCTCGACCAGCGGGTCGGGCGATGGGGCGCTACCCTGTGCCGGTGGAGAATGTCGAACAGCAGAACATCGGTCCGGACCTGAGCGTCGTGTCCGGGCGCGCAGCATTGCAGCAGCTCGTCGACCTGCGCGACACCGGGAACTTCACGGTCGTCGACGATGATGACGACGACCCGATCCTGCTGACGCTGCCCGAGCGGAACGTCGTCGACACGTGGCGCGAGGACTACCCGTACCAGGAGCGGATGAGCCGCCGCGAGTACGAGGTCACCAAGCGTCGCCTGCAGATCGAGCTGCTGAAACTGCAGAAGTGGTCCAAGCAGACCGGCCAGCGTCACCTGTTCCTGTTCGAGGGGCGCGACGCTGCGGGCAAGGGCGGCACCATCAAACGATTCAACGAGCACCTCAATCCCCGCGGGGCGAGGGTCGTCGCACTGGAGAAGCCGTCCGAACGCGAGTCGACCGAGTGGTACTTCCAGCGGTACGTCCAGCACCTGCCCGCCGCCGGTGAGATGGTCTTCTTCGACCGCTCCTGGTACAACCGCGCAGGCGTGGAACGCGTCATGAGCTTCTGCACGCCCGCGCAGTACGACCAGTTCATGCACCAGGCTCCGGCGTTCGAGAAGATGCTGGTCGACGACGGCGTGCACCTCACCAAGTTCTGGTTCTCGGTGACGCCGCTCGAACAGCGCACCCGATTCGCGATCCGGCAGATCGACCCGGTCCGCCAGTGGAAGCTGTCGCCGATGGACCTCGCGTCGCTCGACCGGTGGGAGTCGTACACCGACGCCAAGGAGCGCATGTTCGCCGACACGGACACCGATCACGCGCCGTGGACGGTCGTGAAGAGCAACGACAAGAAGCGGGCCCGCATCAACGCGATGCGGTACGTGCTGAGTCTGCACGACTACGACGGCAAGGACGCGTCCATCGTCGGTACACCCGATCCGCTCATCGTGGGTCGTGCGCGCGATCTCGTCGGCGAGTAGCCGGTAGCCTCGAACGAGTGCGAAGTGTTGTCTCGGGCCTGTTCACCGTCGTCGCGATCGTCTGCATGATCGTTGCGGTCCCCGGCATGTGGGTGTCGCAGCGGGTGGTGTCGACGGACGGTTTCGCGAAGTCGGCCGCGGATGCGGCACGAAACACCGAGGTCCAGGACTATTTCGCGGCCAAGGTCGCCGCGGCGGTCGCCGATCAGACTAGCGTCCCGCTCGCCGGTTCGGCGGTGACGCCGCTGGCGCAGAGTTACGTGCGCAGCGACGGCTTCGTCACCGACTTCGAGGAGATCGCCCGCCAGCAGCACGACTGGCTGTTCACCGCGCCCGGAGCCGACACCGACGTCCATGTGATGGACATCAACGTGACGCCGATGGTGAACCGGGTGTTGGCGACGGCTCCGCTGCCGACGCCGGTCACGATCGACCGCCCGATCTACGTCGGCATCGATCAGCACCGGCTGACGGCCGGGTCGCTCGAGTCGACGGGCGACCTCGTCGACACGACGTCGTGGGCGGCGCTCATCGGTGCGATCGTCGCCGGGCTCCTCGCGGTGGCGACGGCCAATCGTCGGTCGACGGTGCTCGCGTGGCTCGGAGTGGGCCTGGTGCTCGCGGCGCTCGGCGCGTTCGGCGTGGCCCAGTACATCCGGACGCTCGCGGGCGACAAGGCGGCCGACACGGATGAGGCGGCCCGCCGGACCGTGGAGGTCGTGGCGGACGGCGTCTCGTCCGACCTGGCGCACGTGGCGCTCGTCGTCGGAGCCTCCGGGGCCCTCGTGATCGCCGCCGGCCTGGTGCTGCGCGTGGCCTCTGGCCGTCGAACTCGGATGTACTGAGATGCGTGCGGGCGTCGTGAGGATCGCATCGTGGATCCGCAGCGCGCCCGTGACCTACGCCTGGCTGTTCGTCCTGCTGGTCACCACCATCGCCCAGCACACACTGGCGCCCGGAGTCGTCGACCGGATCCTCGGCAGGCGCTCGACCAACCTCGAGAACCTGTCGGAGCATCCGATGCGGGCGATGGTCGGCAGCCTCTTCTGGTTGGACGGGGCCTACTGGCTCCCGTACCTGATCGGCTTCACCGTGTTCCTCGCCGTCGCCGAACGGTGGCTCGGAACCGGGCGGTTCGTGATCGTCGGGCTCGCGGGTCACGTCCTCGCGACCCTCGCCAGCCAGGGCCTGCTCGACCTCGCCATCGGGCATGGTCGCGCCGACCCCAGTCTGCGTGACGCTGTCGACGTCGGCGTCAGCTACTTCATGGCGGCGGTCGTCGGGGTCCTCGCGTATCGGCTCACCTCGTGGTGGCGGTGGATCTACGCGGCGGTCGTGCTCGCGACGGTCGTCACGCCCCTCGTGGTCGGCGCACCCGACTTCACCGACGCCGGGCACTTCGCGGCCACCGTCATCGGTCTCGCGCTGTACCCGATCACCCGTGGCAGGCCCAGACTCCGCTCACCCCTGCACTGGTTCCGTCGCTAGGGTCCCGAACCGCTATTCCTTTGTGTAAGTATTCGCATCCCAATTGTGGTCGAGCCGGTTCATCCGTTCAGTAAATAGTCGTACATTCATGGTGGTTGAGCCGGGACGGAGCGATAGCGGAGGGCCGCGTCGAAACCTGGTGAGGTCGCCTGAAATCACTGGTCACGCCACGTTTCATGGTGACGATTCGACAGTAGCCGGACTGCAGTTCCAGCGAATGTCACCGGGTTTCGACGCGGCCCTCCGCTATCGCTCCGTCCCGGCTCAACCACCGTTGGGGGTGCGAGTACTTATGCAACGGACTAGCGGTTCAGGACACTAGGGTCCCGAACCGTCAATCCGGTGCGAATACTCATACAACGTTGCGAGCCTGGTCAGGAGCGCGTGTCGATGACGAAGGCGAGACGGTCGGCGTCGAAGCGGAGTCGGCCGCGGTCGAAGGCGGCCGACACGGAGCCGTCGTCGGCGAGTTCGCCCGGGGTCCCGGTGATCATGGTCCCGTCCGTGCGCAGCAGCCACACCTCGTCGGACAGACGCATGACGAGTTCGAGCTCGTGCGAGCTCATCAGCACGGCGATGCCCTGTTCGCGGGCAAGCGTGGCGAGCAGGTCGAGGAACTCGACGCGCGACGGGGCGTCCAGGTGAGACGTCGGTTCGTCGAGCACCAGCAGCTCCGGCTCCTGCGCGAGGGCGCGGGCGGCGAGGACGCGCTGACGCTCGCCGTCGGACAGGTCGTGGAACTGGCGGTCGGCGAGATGCTTGGCGCGGACCGCGGCGAGGGCGTCGTCGGTGCGTCGGCGGTCGACGTCCGACAGCCGGCCCGTCGGTGAGAGGTACGGGGTCCGGCCCAGTGCGGCCACCTCGCGCGCGGTGAGGCGACCCGGTTCCACGGTGTCGGTGGTGACGACGGCGACGCGTCGGGCCAGCTCCGCGGCCTTCATGGACGAGACGTCGGTGCCGTCGGCGAGCGTGGCCGTCCCGGACAACGGCGGCTGCAGTCCGCAGACCGTCCGCAGCAGCGTCGACTTGCCCGCGCCGTTGGGTCCGATCAGCGATGTGAGACGGCCGGTCTCGGCCACCGCGGACAGGTCGGACGCGACGGTCCGGCCGCGTCGTCCCCGATAGCCGACGGTGAGTCGGTGCAGTTCGAGGCCGGTCATACGACGCCTCCTCGGTTGCGGCCGCGCAGCAGGACGGCGATCACGATCGGCGCCCCGACGATCGCCGTGACGGCGTTGAGCGGGAGGGACATGTTCTCGCCAGGCAGGTCGGCGAGGGCGCCGCACCACACGGCGAGGACGGCTCCGGCCAGTGCGCAGCCGGGGATCAGTACGCGGTGGTTCGAGGTGCGCAGCAGCCCGCGGACCACGTGGGGGATCACCAGCCCGAGGAAGCCGACGGGTCCGCAGAACGCGGTGACCACGCCCGTGAGCAGCGCGGCGGTCAGCAGGGTGACAGTCCGCGCGATGCGCAGGTCGACGCCCATCGACCGCGCGTACCCCTCGCCGAGCAGCAGCGCGTTCAGCGGTCTGACGGTGAAGAACACGATGAGGATCGTCACCGCGACGACCGGTGCCGCCAGGCGGATGTCGCTCCACGACGTGGACGAGAACGTCCCGAGACCCCAGATCATGTACTTCTGCACCGACGTCGGGTCGGCGTAGACGATGAGGACGGCCACCAGAGCTCCGGTCACCGATCCGAGCATCACGCCGATCAGCAGCAGCGTCACCGCGTTGCGGACCCACACCGCCATCAACAGGATGATGCCGAGGACCGCGGCGGCGCCGGCCGCCGCGGCCAGGACGATGCCGAGTCGGCCCCACCCGGCGACGACGCCGACGAACGCCGGACCGCCCGCCCCGCCCGCGAGCGCGACGACCGCCACCCCGAGGCTCGCGCCCGAGTTCGCCCCGAGGATGTACGGGTCGGCGAGCGCGTTGCGGAACAGGGTCTGCATCTGGAGGCCCGCGACGCCGAGCGCGGCCCCGGCGATCGCCGACGTCGCGATGCGCGGCAACCGCACCAGACGCAGGATCGCGTCGTGGCCGGGGTCGGCCGCGTGACCGCCGGTCAGGACGTGCACCACGTCCGACACCGGGAGTACGACGGCGCCGATCGACGCCGTCACCAGGGCCGACACGACGGCGACGACGATCAGCGCAGGCCACGCCCAGCCGCGGGACCGGGTGGTCACTGCGGCGGCAGCTGCAGATAGAACACGGAGTCGTGACCCGGGAACAGGTCGGGATGCAGGATTGCGGCCAGGTCGGCGAGGACGAGGTCGGGACGCAGGACACCGCGCTCCCAGTAGTCGTTGCCGCCGGTGGCGCTCATGGCCTTCGTGGCGTTCCACGCGCGCTTGGCGGGCTGGGCGAACACCCGGTACCGCTCGTCCTGCTTGTAGAGGTCGGCAAGGCTCGCGACGGTCATATCCGACAGCAGCCACGCGTCGGCGGTCCGGGACCTGTCGATCACCGACTCGATCGACAGGCGCAGGGAGCCGGTCGACGGGTCGGACGCCCACGGGTAGTCGCCGCCCGCGTCCCGGACCAGGCGGCCGAAGTAGTTGCCGCCCGCGGGCATCGTCCAGGCGCCGTTCTCGATGCCGCCGACGAGCACGTTCGTCTTCGGTGCGGCGGCTGTCTTCGCGGCGACGTCGTCGTACTGCCGCTTGATCTCGGAGAACACCTCCGCGGCCTTCTTCTCGGTCCCGGTGAGCGCGGCGAAGAACTTGATCCACTCCGCGCGGCCGAGGGGAGTGGCCTCGAGCCAGTCGGCGTCGGCGAGGACCGGGACCCCCGCCTGGCGGATCTTGGCGTACGACGGGTCCTCGTTGCCGTCGGAGACGAGGACGTCCGGCTGTCCGGCGATCACCTTCTCGACGTTGGGGACGCCCGCGTCGGCGTACTGGACCACCTTGCCCGCGTCGATCCGCGCGCGGATCTCCGGCGTCGAGACGTAGTCCGCGGAGCTGACGCCCGTCACCGTGTCGGTGGCCCCGAGCGCCACGAGGGCGGGCAGGTGCGTGGTCGACCCGGAGTACAGGGATCGGACCGGAACCTGCACCTGGGGTGCGTCGGCGAGCGCGGCGTCGAGCGTCGGGGCGGGCGCGCCGCACCTGACCAGCACATACGATGCGGGCTTCGCGCCGGGTGACGGCTCCTTGACGGTGACCACCTGATACGACTTGTGGTACTCGATGGCGAGTCCGGACGCGTCGGTGATCGTCGACTTGTCGGGGAAGTAGTCGGTGTTCGCGTCGAAGTCGGTGATGCAGTCACGGTCGGCTCCCGCATCGTTCGACGACGATCCGGAGCATCCGGCGACGGTCAGGGGGACCACGAGCAGGCACGCGAGCGCGGCCTTGCGGAAATGCGGGCGCACGGCATGCACCTCTCTCGGGGACACACCGCCCCGGTGAGAAGGGTCAGCTCGCCGCGGAGGTCTGGCTGTGGCCCCGGGGGCGCACACAGTGGCGGGTACCGCGCCGGGTTCGCACCGGCTTCCCCACGCCGAAGCTGGTTGACGTCAAGAAACGTAACTGCCCGGTGAGCGAGTCCGCAAGTCCACCGTCATGTCTCGATTAGAACGTATGAATCAATCTATTGTGATTTGTGACATATGGGTGTAGGGTGGAGACAACGAAAGAAGAGGGCACCCTTCGGAGGAGGTGGACACCATGACGAGCATCGAACTCCCCGACAATCCGCTCGAGCTCGCTCGACTGCGGGACGAGGTCACGCGGAAGCTCGCCTCGGCGTCGCTCGCCGGGTTGTCCGATCGGGAACTGCTCGCGGCCTCCGAGGTCAATGAGCGGTCCAACCGTCGCGGTGTCGGGGTGGATGAGCGGCTGTTCGCCGAGGTCTCCCAGCGGGGTGCGTACCGTCTGGCAGGGTCGCAGATGCCGGGCAAGTACTTGGAAGGTCAGTTGCGGTTGTCGGCGCGGGCCCGTAAACGGCGCACCGATGCGGCGTTGAGCCTGAGTTCGTTGGTCGCCTTCTCCGGCGAGCAACTCGACCCGACCCTCCCGGCCACCGCAGACGCCGTGGCCGACGGCGACCTCTCGCTCGATCACGTCGCGGAGATCGTCGACGTCATCGACGCGATCCCAGCTGCTATTCCGGCCGATGTGAAGGCCCGCGCCGAAGCCGAACTCGCCGAGGTGGCACGGACGTTGACTCCCGAACAGACCCGCACCGCGGGCAAGCGGATTCTCGCCCACCTCGACCCCGACGGTGAGCTGACCGACGACACCGACCGGGCCCGCACCCGTGGTGTGACTCTGGCTCCGCAGGATCGGCGGCTCATGTCGGCGATCAGCGCCAAACTGACTCCGGCGGCACGCGCGAAACTCGAAGCGCTGCTCGTGTCATGGGCGGTGCCGGGGATGAACAATCCCGACGACGAGCAGTCCCCGTCCGGATCATCGGCGAACGTCGATCCCGAGGCGCTGTCTGCGGCGGCTGAGCGGGACTCCCGTTCGCAGTCGCAGCGCAATCACGATGCGCTGGAGTCGATGTGGACGTTCCTGATCGCCAATGGCGGTCTCGGTGAGGGCACCTCCCTGTCGTCGCAGTTGGTGGTGACCGCGTCGCTGGACGATCTCGAAGCTCGTACCGGAGTCGCCACTACCGCCACCGGGACTCGTCTGCCGGTCAAGGATCTCGTGGAGATCGCCGGAGACGCCACCCCGTGGCTGGAAGTGTTCGCCACCGCGTCCGCGCAGATCCTGTACCTCGGGCGCGGTAAGCGCCTGGCTTCCCGGGCGCAGCGTCTGGCCCTGTTCGGTCGTGATCGTGGCTGCACGGCGCCGGGCTGCACGGTGCCGTGGTCGCGGACCCAGGCGCATCACATGCCCGATTGGCAGGACGGTGGTCCGACGGACATCGACCACTTGGGTGGTGCGTGCGGCTCGCACAACCGCAGCGTGGATACCAAGCCCGGCGGATGGGAGACCATCATCCTGCAGTCTGGTCCCTTCACGGGCCGGGTCGGGTGGCGGCCCACCGGCTCGAATGAGCCGTGGAAGGTCAATCACGCCCTGCAGCCGGAGAAGATCCTCCCCACGTTCGGCGATCGGGTCACCGAGTCCGGGTCGGCGGTCGAGAAGTGGCTGTCCTGCCGGATGCCGGCCCCACCACCGGGTCCGCCGGTCCCGCCGGGGACGGATGTGGTGCGGTACCCCGCCTGAGACAGGTCAGGCGGGGATGCCGTCATGCACTCACATCGAGCCGTAGGCGGGGCGCTTCTACGAACGACCCACGGTCCGCCAGAGGAACTCGTACGCGAGGGCGCTCTTGAACGCGGCCTGCTTGTTGTCGGCGGCTCCGCCGTGCCCGCCCTCGATGTTCTCGTAGTAGCGCACCGGTTGTCCCGCGGCTTCGAGGGCCGCCGTGAACTTGCGGGCATGCCCGGGGTGGACGCGGTCGTCGCGAGTGGACGTCGTCACCAGCAGTTGCGGGTAGGCGGGGTCAGAGCTCACCCGCTGGTACGGCGAGTACTCCGAGATGAACTCCCACTCGGCCGGATCGTCGGGGTCGCCGTACTCGGCCATCCATGACGCGCCCGCCAACAGCAGGTGATACCGCTTCATGTCGATCAACGGCACCTGGCACACCAGCGCGCCGAACAGTTCCGGGTAACTCGTCGCCATCACGCCCATCAGAAGGCCGCCGTTCGATCCGCCCTGCGCCGCGAGCTGCGCGGGCGTGGTCAGACCGCGGTCGACGAGGTCGCGTGCGATTGACGAGAAGTCCTCGTACACGAGATGCCGCCCGGCCTTCACGGCCTGCGTGTGCCACTGGGGTCCGTACTCGCCGCCGCCGCGGATGTTCGCGTACACGTAGATGCCGCCGCGCGTGATCCAACTGCGCGCCGCGACCGCGAGGTATCCGGGCGTCAGTGAGTTCTCGAAGCCGCCGTAGCCGTACAGCAGTGTCGGGCCCTGCTCCACGTCGTCCCGTTTGATCACGAAGTACGGGACCTCGGTGCCGTCGTCGGACGTCGCGAAGTACTGACGTGTGCTCACGCCCGATGCGTCGAACCGCTCCGGCGACGACTTGATCGGCTCCACGCCGGTCCGGGCGTCGCCGTACAACAGAGTCGGGGCCTGCGTGAACGAACTCGACGACAACCAGATCTCGTCGCTGTGGTCGGCGTCGGTGTCGAGGACGCCGATCGTCGCGAACTCCGGGACACCCGCGAGCTCGGTCGGCGTCCACGTGTCGAACTCGACGGCCTGCAACCGCGTCGCGACGTCGTGCAGCGTGACCAGGATCAGGCGCGACTGCGTGACCGCGTAGGTCTCCAGGCTGGTGTGCGCATCCGGCTCGAACAGCACCGTGTGCGTGCGGTCGCCCGCCAGGAAGGCGTTGTAGTCGAACGCCAACAATGATCCCGCTGCGCGTTCGACACCGTCGACGGTCCACGCCGACTTCGGGGACACCAGCATCACGTCGTGCCGCAGCGAGAAGTCGGCGTCCGACGGGATGTCGACCTTGATCAGCTCGCCGTCGCGGATCTCGAACTGGTCGGCGTTGTAGAAGTCTGTCGATCGGTACGCGAAGTGCCGCTCGAACCCGGGTGTCGAGTCGAACACCGCGCCGACCGCGACGTCGTCGACCTCGCCGGTGAACACCGTCACCGCGTCGGTGAGGTCGGTGCCGCGCGACCAGCGCTTCACCACGCGAGGGTAGCCGGACGACGTCCACGAACCGGCCCCGTCGGGCTGCTCGCCGAAGTCGGTGCCGACGTAGACGGTGTCCCTGTCGATCCACCCGACGCTCGACTTGTTCTCGGGCAGCGCGAAGCCGTCGTCGACCCATGTCCGCGACGGGACGTCGAATTCGCGGACCACCGATGCGTCCGCTCCGCCCCGCGACAGGGAGATCAGTGCGCGGTCGTAGTCGGGCCGCAGCATCGCGGCCCCGCCCCACACCCAGTTCTCACCTTCGGCCTCGCGGAGAGCGTCGACGTCGATCAGCACGTCCCACACGGTGTCGTCCGACCGGTACGACTCCAGCGTCGTCCGACGCCACAGCCCGTACGGGTTGGTCGTGTCGACCCAGAAGTTGTAGAGGAACTCGCCGCGTCGGCGCACGTACGGGATCCGGTCGTCCGACGACAGGATCTCCAACGTGTCCGCCTCCATCTCGGCGAACCTGTCCGATGACGTCAATTCGTCGACAGTCGGCTGGTTGTGCGCTCGCACCCAGTCGAGGGCTTCGTCTCCGGTGACGTCTTCCAGCCACAGGTGGGGATCGTCGATCGTGTTCTCGTCGGTCACGGTTCCCCAGGCTACGCACCCTCGTCAGCGCAGCGCCGGTTCGGCGTCTTCGGGCTCGGCGCTGGGGATGTCGGTGCCGCGCAGCGACGCGCCCGCCGTCTCCTTGAGGAAGTGGAGGGCGACCATGCCGATGAGGCAGGCGCCCATCATGTAGGCGGCCGGGAACAAGTGCCAGCCGGTGTCGCCGACCACCCAGTCGTTCACCAGCGGAGCGGTGCCGCCGAACGCGGCCGTCGACACGTTGTACGAGATGGCGAAGCCCGCGTACCGCACGTGCGTCGGGAACATGGCGGGGAAGGTCGCCGAGATCGTCGCCAACTGGGGGATGTACAGCAGGCCGAGGACGGCGAAGCCGACGATCGCCCACGCGAAGCCCTGACCCATGAGCCAGTACATCGGCAATGCGAAGACGAACAGCCCGATCAACGAGGCTCGCCACATCGGTTTGCGGCCCGTCGAATCGGACCAGCGGCCGAAGACCGGGATCATCAGCATCATCAGGATCTGGCCGATGAGGATCACCCATGAGCCTGCCGACTCGGACAGGCCGATGGTGTTCTTCAGGTAGTCGGGCTGGTAGGCCAGGAGCGTGTAGTTCGACACGTTCAACGCGATCACCATGCCGAACATGATCAGCGCGGGCCGCCAGTAGTCGACGGCCGCGGTCTTGAGGAGTTCCAGGCCGGACGGTTCGTGGCCGCGCTTGCTCTCGACCTCGGCGAAGACGGGCGGATCGTCCAACTGCGACCGCAGGTAGAGGCCCGCGAGACCGAGGGGGAGGGCGACGAGGAACGGGATGCGCCAGCCCCACGAGGCCATCTGGTCGGCGTCGAGGATCGACGTCAGCAGCAGCACGAACGCGGTGCCCGCGGACAGTCCGGCCATCGTGCCGAACTCCAGGAAGCTGCCGAGGCGACCGCGCTTGCGGTCGGGGGCGTACTCGGCCATGAACGTCGCCGCGCCGCCGTATTCGCCGCCGGTCGAGAATCCCTGGACCACGCGCAGCAGGATCAGGAGCACGGGAGCCCAGACGCCGATCGACGCGTGGGTCGGGAGCAGGCCGATGAGGGCCGTCGCGAGCGAGATCAACAGGATCGTGAGGGCGAGCACGTGTTTGCGACCCAGCTTGTCGCCGATCGGGCCCCACACGAAGCCGCCGAGCGGTCGTAGGAGGAACGACACCGCGAAGCCGAGCATGGTGCCTGTCGTGCCCCACGCGCCGGGGA
Source organism: Gordonia spumicola (assembly GCF_009932475.1). Lineage (GTDB taxonomy): Bacteria > Actinomycetota > Actinomycetes > Mycobacteriales > Mycobacteriaceae > Gordonia > Gordonia spumicola. The sequence continues at coordinate 599,769 of NZ_BJOV01000003.1, read as the reverse complement.
AGAACGCCTGCGTCAGGTAGGTGGTCGTCGCGGCGTAGACGCCGTAGTCGTACCACTCGGTCGCGTTGCCGATCGCGGATGCGGCGATCGCCTTGCGGACGAGTGCGGTCGGCGGAGCCTGGAAGTCCTGGGTGGACGGCGAGTCAGTCATTTCTGTTCGTCGATTCGTGCTCGAGGAGTCGATGTCTCCGGGTCAGGTGGACGGGTCGCTCGCTTCGCGCAGAGCGGCGGTTACCACTTCCTGACGGTCCTCGCGGACGGTTGACGACGAGGGGATCATTCCCCCGAATGGACTACATCCACACCTAGCATGTCCATTCGTCGATGGGAAACGCGAAGGCGGCGTTCACGGCCCCTGAGAGCGCCGTTCATGCAGGTGAGAAGGTATCCGGAACTTCTCCCTCACGAATCGGACACCGTGTCTGCGAATAGATCGTCGGCATGCAGAGGTTGCAGTGGACGCAGCGGGACGTCGTCGTCGGATCGTCCTTGATCCGCAGCGGCAGATCGGGTTCGCGGAGCAGGGCCCGGCCCATCGCCACGAAGTCGAAACCCGCGTCGAGCGCGGTCTGCATCGACGCCCGATCGGTGATGCCGCCGAGCAGGATCAGCGGCAGTGAGACCGACGCGCGGAGCTCCGCGGCCAGCGGGAGCAGGTAGGCGTCCCGATACGGATAGTGCTTGAGGAACAGCGGGCCGACGGCCTTCATCCCGGTGCGGATGGGGCCCTTCATCGCATCGGCGAACTCGGCCAGCGGAGGTTTCCCGTGGAACAGGTACATCGGGTTGAGCAGCGAGCTGCCCGCCGTCGGCTCGATGGCGTCGATGAACCCGTCCGCCTCGAACAACTGCGCCGTCTCACAGGCCTGGTCGACGTTGAATCCGCTCCACGGCTTGCCGCCACGTCCACGTCCCGGCTTGCCGACGCCGTCGAACATGTTGAGCTTGGCCCAGACCGCCGCTTCGTCGCCGACCGCGCCGCGGACCGCTTCGAGGACTTCGCGGGCCAGGCGGGCGCGGTTCTCGACCGATCCGCCGTAACCGTCGCGCCGATGATTCAGCAGCGGCGACAGGAAGGAGCTGATCAGGTAGTTGTGCCCGCAGTGCACTTCGAGGGCGTCGAAACCGCAGTCGACGGCCAGTCGTGCCGCGTCGGCGAAGTTCCGGGTGACGCGTTTGATGTCGTCGGCATCGACTTTGGCTGTCGCCGACATGCCCATCGGAGCCGGGATCCGGCCGGGGCCGAGGGCCTTCGCGCGGTTGGAGATCGAGTTGGCGACCGGCCCGGCGTGCCCGAGTTGGGCGGCGGCGAGCGCTCCCTCGGAGTGGATGGCGTCGGTGAGACGCCGCAGACCCTCCGCGGCCTCCGGGACCATCAGGATCTGATGACGGTCGGTCCGCCCCTCCGGTGCGACCGCGCAGTAGGCGACGGTGCTGATCCCGACGCCGCCCGCCGCGGTCTCGCGGTGGAACTCGATCAGTTCGTCGGTGACGAGCGCGTCGGGGGTGCGGCCCTCGAACGTCGCGCACTTGATCAGCCGGTTGCGAGGGGTGATCGGGCCGAGCGGTGCGGGAGCGAACGGGTCGACCGTCGAGAGATGGCTGGTCATCGTGGATCCTTCCGGGAGGGACTCGGGCCGGTCAGGCCCGCGGTGAGGAAGTCGGCGAGTGCCGCGATGGTCGCGGGGCTCGGCGTCGACGGGGCCGACAGTTCGGTCATCAGCACGGTGAACGTGAAGCGCCACCGTCGTCGCGCGGTGGCCTCGTCGACGTCGATCGCACGGGTGAGCAGCGCCACCCACGCCTGCGTGCGGAACCACGTCCCGGTCCAGTCGAGTTCACCGTGCGTCATCACGAACCGTCCCAGCAGGCGGAGGTGCTGGGCCAGTTCTGGTTCGGAGGCGAGGCGGCCGATCGGCTCGAGGATGGCGTCGACGATCTCCCGGACGGACGTGTCGCGGTCGCTGATGTCGTCGAGCGGCTCCGCCCAGACGGGTCCGAGGCGGTCTTGGAGCAGCGTGGTGACCAATCCCTCACGCGAGCCGAAATGGTAGTGGACAGCGGCCGGGTTGACGCCGGCTTCGGTGCAGACGGCGCGGACTCTGAGCTGCTCGTACGGGGTGTCGACGAGGATTCTCTCCGCGGCGTCGAGAAGACGGGTGCGGGTCACGTCTGTCGCCATGACGTGCAGTACATCACGTTTCAAACATTGTTTCAATCATTGATTGAAACTTCCTGGACCGAGCACCGACACCGCAGGCCGATGAGCGTTAGGGTGGACGTCGTGGCTGAACATTTTCAAACAGTTGTCCTGGGAGCCGGACCCGGTGGGTACGTGGCCGCGATCCGGTCCGCCCAGCTGGGCATGAAGACCGCCGTCATCGAAGAGAAGTGGTGGGGCGGTGTCTGTCTGAACGTCGGCTGCATCCCCTCCAAGGCGCTGCTCCGCAACGCCGAACTCGCCCACGTCTTCAATCACGAGGCCAAGACCTTCGGCATCAGCGGGGAGGTGTCGTTCGACTTCGGCGCCGCTTTCGACCGCTCTCGCCAGGTGTCCGACGGCATCGTCAAGGGCGTCCACTTCCTCATGAAGAAGAACGGCATCACCGAGATCGACGGCTACGGCGTCTTCTCCGACGCCAAGACCATCAAGGTCGGCGACCGCGAGATCACGTTCGACAACGTCATCATCGACACCGGCTCCACCGTCCGTCTCCTGCCCGGAGTCGAGCTGAGCGAGAACGTCGTCACCTACGAGACGCAGATCCTCACGCGCGACCTCCCGAAGTCGATCGTCATCGTCGGCGCGGGCGCGATCGGCATGGAGTTCGGATACGTCCTCGCCAACTACGGCGTCGACGTCACCATCGTCGAGTTCATGCCGCGCATCCTCCCGAACGAAGACGCCGACGTCTCCAAGGAGATGACGAAGGCCTACAAGAAGCTCGGCGTCAAGATCATGACCGGCACCGGCGTCCAGACCGTGGACGATCAGGGCAGCCAGGTCGTCGTCACGTACAAGGACGCCAAGGGCAACGACGGCAGCCTGACCGTCGACAAGGTCCTCATGTCCGTCGGCTTCGCGCCGCGCGTCGAGGGCTTCGGTCTGGAGAACACCGGTGTCGCACTCACCGACCGCGGCGCCATCGCGATCGACGATCACATGCGCACCAACGTCGACGGCATCTACGCGATCGGCGATGTGACCGCGAAGCTGCAGCTCGCGCACGTTGCCGAGGCTCAGGGCGTCGTCGCCGCCGAGACGATGGCCGGAGCCGAGACCATGACGCTCGGCGACTACCGGATGATGCCGCGCGCCACGTTCTGCCAGCCGCAGGTCGCATCGTTCGGACTCACCGAGGAGCAGGCCAAGGCCGAAGGGTACGACGTCAAGGTCACCAAGTTCCCGTTCAGCGCCAACGGCAAGGCGCAGGGACTCGCCGCACCGGCCGGCTTCGTCAAGCTGATCACTGACGGGACCAACGACGAACTGATCGGCGGTCACCTGGTCGGCGACAACGTCTCCGAGATGCTGCCCGAACTGACCCTGGCGCAGAAGTGGGACCTGACCGCCAAGGAACTCGCCCGCAACGTCCACACGCATCCGACGATGAGTGAGGCCCTGCAGGAGACCTTCCACGGCGCGATCGGCCACATGATCAACCTGTAAGAGGAACCCCGACGCGAAAGTGTTGAGTTGAGGCCCGTCACGGACCTCAACTCAACACTTTTCTCGTCTCCGGGACGACTACAGGTCGGTGACTCGTGTGACCGACCCGTTCGGGAGGTACGCGATGGTCGTGATCGTCGCCGAGCCGTCCGGGGCGATGGTGATCCCTTGATTGACGGGTGATCCGGGGATCGTGATCGTGCGCGTGGTTCCGTCCGGGTCGATGTACATCACGAAGGTCGTCGACGACCCGGTGCTGCCGTAGGCGTACGCGCCGCCACCCGGCCTCTCGACGACCTGATAGAGGGTTCCGGCAGGTATCGGGATCGATCTGGGAGTGGTTCCGTCGATCATCACGATCGGTGGACCGGCCGTCAGCGGCGTCAAGTACAGGATGCCGGTATCTCCGACCGTCTTGTTGTAGTACCGGCCGTCGAACGAGAGATCGGTCGATGTGCCGTCCGGTCGGACGATCGTCACCGGGGTCGTGTACCCGGACGTCTGGTCGCCGGTGAGCCCGACATACGCTGCGGATCCGTTCGGAAGCATCGTCGGCAGTGCGCCCAGAGACGTGACCACCGAGGGCCTCGGGGAACCGCCCGGCACGACGGGCGTCGCGTACCAGGTCCAGCCGCTGGTCGGCGAGGAGACGTACGAGCGCACGTACACGGTGCCGTCCGCGCCGACCGCGGTGCCGGACGTCGGTGTCCCGGTCACGGTGCATGTACTCGACCCGCCGCCGGGACGCAGGTCGGTGATCAGGCATCCTCCGCTGATGGTCTGTGTGACGAGGTACGGGGTCTCGCCCGCGAAGACGACCCCGTCGACGGCGTTGCCGGTGACGGTGCGGGTCGTCGATCCGTTCGGCGTCATGATGATCACCGTGGTGCTGTTGTCGAAGTTGCGGATCGGGAGATAGGCGGTGCCGTCAGCGCCGAATGTCGGCCTGGACGTGGCATCGCCAGTCGCCGAGTAGCTGTGTGGTCCGCTGGGCGTGATCGTGTGCACCGTCGTCGTCGACCCGGACGTCGCCACGTAGTACGGGATCCCCGTCGGACCCACCGTGAGCTTGTTGAAGTCGGTCACCGGGCCGCCGCCGAGGACATGCGTGGTGACCTGGCCGGTGGGGGAGATGTAGGAGGTTCGGTACACGTCCCCGTTCGCCGTCGACTCGATGGTGGTCAGCGCGACGGTCCCGTCGGCGGCGACGTCGTAGCCGCGAGTGGCTCCGAGGATCGGCCCGGTCACCGTCGTCCCGGTCGGCGAGATCACCGACAGGTAGGACGTGGTCGCCGACTGGGTGACCGCGTAGACGGTGGTCCCCGCCGGTCCGTGGCGGAACGTCAGGGGCCGGGCGGTGGTGCCGGGCGTTCCGGTGCCGTTGAGCGAGGTCCACCGTCCGTCGTCGCCGAGCCGGTAGACGGAGTACGAGCCCTGGTCGGCGACGGTGAGATACGCGTCGCCGGAGGGATCGAGCTGGACTCCTCCCGACGGGCTCCCCGGAATCTGGGCCCGGCCGATCGTCCCATCGGGGGAGACGACGGTGACGTTGGTGGTGCTGCCGGACGAGTCGTATGCCGTCAGGTAGCGGGTTCCGTCCGGCCCGAGGACGACCGGACCGACCGCGTAGCCTGCCGCGGTGACCGGGTCGACGGTGACGGTGACCAGCCTGGTGACGACGCCGCCGTGACCGTCGTCGACCTCGATGGTGAACGTGTCGGTGCGAGTACTCGCCGGGGCGTTGATGTCGGACGCGGCCAGCCGCATCGCGGCGGTCGGCGTGTACGTGTAGGTGCGGGCGGTCGGGTCGAGAACGACGGTTCCGCCCGCCGCGGTCGTGTACGTCCCCGGCGTGCCGGTCGGGGCGGCGTCGGTGACCCGGAAGCGGAGCGGATCGTTCTGCGCGTCGGACGCCGTGAAGCCGCCGCTGACGACCGCGCTGCCGCCCGCGGGCGCCGGTGCGGGAGGGACGGTCAGGACCGGTGCGCTGTTGGTGCCGACGAGCGGCAACACCAGCGTCGACGTGGTCGAGTCGATCCCATCGGATGCGACCAGCGTGACGACGGCGTTCACCTGATCGGGGCCGGCGTCCGTCGCCGATGCGGCGTGCCGGGCGGCCGTCGACGGGGTGAACGTGTAGGTTCCGTCGGCCCGCCACACGAAGGTTCCCTGGGGAGTCGACACGGTGCTCCCGCGCGTGTAGGCCTGGCCGTTCACGGTGTAGGTCAGCGGATGCCCGTCGGCGTCGGCGACGGTCATCGTGCCGGTGTTCGTGGTGGCGCCGTCGTTCCGGTTCCCCGCCGTGAACTGTGGAGCGGTGTTGCGGGCGGGGACCGTCACGACGGCGACCGTCGCCGGGCCGTGGCCGTCGGACACATGGACCGTGAAACTGTCGGTGGCCGTCGGCGACCCGCCGATCGGGGCGGTGTAGACGAACGTCCCGTCGGGGGCGACGGTGACGCTTCCGCCGCCCGTCGTCGTCGACGACGGTGCCGAGAAGGTCAAGGGGTCGTGGTCCACGTCGCTCGCCCGCGGGGCCAAGCTGCCCGTGGAGGTGCCCGCCGCGACAACCGCGCCGACCGGGGTCGTCGTGTCGAGCTGGGCGGGCGAGTTGGCCCCGACGATCGCGAACGAGACGTCCGTCGCGGCCGTTCCTCCGTGACCGTCCGCGGCTCGGATGACGACGACGTCCGTCTTGTCGGTGGACGATGCGCCGTCGGCGGCCGCACGGTGACGCGCCTGGTATGTCGGCGTGTAGGTGTACGTGCCGTCCTGCCTCCAGACGAACGAGCCCTTGGGCGTGGTGACGGTCTGGCCGCGGGAGTACGCGACGCCGTTGACGGTGTACGTGATCGGATCTCCGTCGGGGTCGGACGCGGTCAACACGCCCGTACTCGACGAGGGGGAGTCGACCCTGTTCGACTCGGTGACCAGCGGCACGGAGTTGTCCGCGGTGATCGGAGCGGTGACGGTGGTGGAGGCCAGTCCGCCGAATCCGTCGTCCACCGCGATGGTGATGGTCGTGGACTTGTCGTCGGCGGTCGCTCCGGGCGCCGACGCCGCATGGCGCGCGGCCGCGGACGGAGTGAACGTGTAGCCGTCGTCGGTGCTGTTCCAGGTGAACGCTCCCTTGACCGTGTACACGGTCTCGCCGCGGCGGTACGTCATGCCGTCGACCGTGTAGGTCAGCGGATCGTCGTCCGCGTCGTCGACGGTGAGACGGCCCGTCGTCGACGACGCGGCGTCGACCTGGTCGCTCGCAGTCAACGTCGGCGCCGCGTTGACGCGCGGCACGGTGTTCTGGAAGAAGCTGCCGTCCGATCGCCGGACGATGCTCCCGGCGACGACGGGTCGCCCCTGATCGTCGCGGGGCGTCTGGACCACCAACTGGTCCAGCGCGGATCCGGTCGCCGACACACCGAACGTGTGGGAGGAGCCGGGTGCGATGGCGACGTACTCGGCGATGTTCTGCGTGCCGCCGTTCGTGTTGTACTGCAGCACCGAGATCGGCGTCGTGCCCGTGTTGTGAACGACGACGGCGCCGGAACCGTCCACCGAGTACTCGACGACGCCGACCGGTGATCCGGGTACGGCCCCGGCGGCCGTGTCCGCATCGGACGGGTCCCAGAACAGGTTCTGCGGATCGACGTCGAGGAAGTAGCGGGGGAACGCGGCGATCGAGACCGGTACGGCGACCGTTCCGCCGTGGCCGTCGTCGACGGTGACGGTGAACGAGTCCGTCGGCGCAGGCGACCGGTCGGTACCGTCCGGCGTGTAGACGAACGACCCGTCCGGACGCATCTCGACCGAGCCGTGGGACGGGGCCGTGGTGACCGCGTACCGCAGGGGGTCGGCGTCGCCGTCGGATGCGGTGACCGTTCCGACCGTCGTGCCGGTTGCACGGTCCACCGCGCCGGTCGTCGGTCCGGCGATGACAGGGGCCGTGTTGTCGCCGGTGATGACGGTGGTGAGCGTCGTAGTCGATGTGCCGCCGCGCCCGTCAGAGGCGACGATCACGAAGGTCTCGGCGGTGTCGTCGGCGTCCGCGTCGTCGGCGGCGGCGCGATGTCTGGCGGCGGCGGACGGTGTGAAGGTGTAGCCGTTCGTGGCGGCGTCCCAGACGAAGTCGCCGGTGTCGGTGGTGAGCGTTGTTCCGCGGGTGTAGCCGACGCCGTTGACCGTGTAGGTGAGCGGGTCGCCGTCGGGATCGGAGGCGGTGATCGTTCCGCTGACCGTTCCGTCGGGGGCGGGTGTGCCGTTGTCGCCGGTGACGGTCGGCGCCTGGTTGGTCGGAGCGGATGCGTCGACGACGACCGACACGGTCCGGTACGTCTCGTGCGCTGACACGCCCGTGAAAAGGGAGAACAGACTGTCGAGGCCGTGAAGGTGAGGTTCGGCGGACGCGTCGGACACCCGGACCTGGAAGGTGTCGACTCCGCTGAAACCGGGGTCGGCGACGTAGCGGTAGCCGCCGGGGACCGCGGTCACAGTCCCGTGCCTCGGTGCCGAAGTGACCGTGTACGTGAGGGCGTCGCCGTCGGCGTCCGACGCGGGAACCGCGACGGCGTAGGTCCGGTCGTCGGTGTCGCCGCCGTCACTGACGGTGGGTGTGGCGGTGGTGGGCGTGCTGTTGAGCAGCTTCTGCTGGAATCGTCGACTCCACCAGCCGAGTATCCAGGGGGCGGGCGCGGCGGGGCTGGTGGAGCCCGCGGCGAGAGGCGCCCCGAACAGTGCCAGCATGCCGAACAGGCTGGGTTCCGGCGCCGTCAGCGGCGCGGTGGCGGGCGCCATGACCGCGAGCGGGGCCGGTTCCGGCGAATCGGCCTGTTGCGCACCGATCGTCGTCGGTGCGAACGCGGCGGGCGAGGCGGGCCGGGCGTCCTGCGGTGGTGCGGTGTCTGCCGTGTCGTCGTCGGTCGACGGAACCGCGGGTGCAGGCGAGGTGGTGATCGTCGTCGTCGCGGTCGGGGTGTCGACGACGGAGGTCTGGGGCGCCGGATCGTCGGGAGGCGACTCCGGGACCACGGGGTCCTGCGTCGCGGGGGCCTCGGACGCGGGCGGCGCGGTATCGGAGGTCTGCGGCGCGGCGGTGCTCGCGTCGGCAGTCGGTGCGGGCGCCGCGGCCGTCTCGTCCGACGCGGGCGCGTCCTCCGGCTCGGTGGGCCGGGTCTGCGCCTCGGTGTCGGACACCGAACTCGTCGACGAGTCGACCGGCTCGTCGGCCTGAGCGTTCCCGGCGGGGCTGAACAGCAGTGATACGCCTGCCGCGGCGCCGATCAGTCGTGCCCGATTGCGTGCGGTGTGGTGCATGGCCGGACTCCCTCGCTGTGACGGTGTTGGCTTCCATCACCGGCTTTCGAAGGAACTTCCACAAGCGCCCCGACTACCTGTATCGGGGCGTCCGACTACTCGATGACACGCCCCGGCTCCGCCCGCGCGGGCGGAGCCGGGAGTGCTCAGCGGAGCGGGTCGAACCCCGCGAGGGCCGACGGGGCGGCTCCGGTGCAGATCGTCTCCGCGAGGAGTCGTCCGGTGGCGGGGCCGAGCGTCATGCCCTCCATCGCATGCCCGCCCGCGACGAACACGCGCGGCGACGTCGTCGGTCCGACGACCGGGAGTCCGTCCTGCGTGCACGGGCGCGAACCGACCCATTCGTCGTGCCGGTCGTCGAGGTCGACGCCGCGCAGCAGCGGTCGGACGGATTCGACGATGGCGGCGATGCGGCGTTGGTCGACGGGGTCGCCGTGACGTCCGAACTCCATCATCCCGGCGATGCGCATCCGGTCGCCGAGCGGCGTGCACACCACGGACGAGCCGGGGAAGTACACCGGGCCGGGCGGCATGTCGGCGACGTCGACGGCGAAACTGTAGCCGCGGCCAGGTCGGATGCGCGTCCGTACACCGTAGCGGTGGGTGAGCCGCCCGAGTTCGACGCCCGCGGCGACGACGACCGCGTCGAAGGCGTCGTCGATGTCGTCGCCGATCAGCCGGACGCGGTTGCCCCGGTCGACGACCTCGTGGACGTGCGCGGTCCGGAGGGCGGCTCCGCGGTCGACCACCGACTCGGCGAGTGCGGCGACGAAGCGCGGCGGATCGAGGAACCGCTGGCCGCGCAGGAGGAGTGCGCCGCGGATCTTCTCGGACAGCATCGGAGCCATCAGGTGCGCGTCGCCGACGGAGATCGGCTCCACGTCCACCCGCTGCCCGAGCGCGGTGATCTTCCGCCCCTCGTCGACCATGCCCTGCGGGCCCGTCGGGTCGGTGTAGGCGAACAGGAAGTCGTCGGCCTCCTGGATCGGTCCGTCGACGCCGCCGTCGGCGAGTGCGTCGAAGGCGTCCAACGCCTGGAGGTTGATGTCGACGAGGGCGCGGACACCGGCCTTCCATCGGGGCGTGGTGCTGTTGCGGGCCATCCGTGCCAGGAATCCGAAGAGCTTCGGATCGGGGCGCGGCGGAATGTACAGCGGTGACGTCGGGCTCAATAGGCTGCGCAGACCGTAGGTGAGCATCGACGGGTCGGTGAGCGGCGTCGACAGGGTCGGGGTGATCCAGCCTGCGTTGCCCCAGGAGGCGCCTGCCGCGGGGCCGACGGCGTCGACGACGGTCACGGCGACGCCGCGTTCCTGCAGGAACCACGCCGTGGACAGGCCCACCATCCCGGCGCCGACGACGGCGACGGATGCGGGGGCGGTCATGCGGCGGGATCCGGCGTCGCGACGGCGGCGATCCGCGGCTTGATGCCCCACTGGTAGATCGCGTAGAACACCGGCACGCAGCCGAGGCCGAGGATCAGCGACAATCGCTGAGTGTCGTCGAAGGCCATCGAGACGAACACGACGCAGTTCATGAGGATCACGAGTATCGGGGTCAGCGGGAACATCGGCGCCGCGTAGGGCAGGTCTTTCACCTTGCCGCCGCCCCTGACGTACTGCCGACGGAAGCGGTACTGGGACAGCGCGATCGTCATCCAGCAGAGGGCTCCGCCGACGCCGCTGACCGAGATCAGGAAGACGAAGACGGTGTCCGCGGCGACGAACTCGGTCATCAGGGACAGCAGGCCGAAGACGAGGGTGAACAGCAGGCCCCAGATCGGAATGCCTCGCTTGGTGGTGACACCGAAGACGCGGGGAGCGGCCTTCTCCTGCGCGAGCGACCACAGGATGCGGGTGCACATGTACAGGCCGGTGTTGCCGACCGACAGGATGGCGACCAGGATGACGAAGTTCATGATGCCCGCGGCGTAGGGGATGCCGATCGCCTTGAAGACGGTGACGAACGGGCTCTCGTCGAGGCCGAGCTGCTCCCACGGGATCAGCGCGATCAGGATGAGGATGGAGCCCAGGTACAGGAATACGAGGCGGAACACGATGGTGCGGACGGCCTTCGGGACGGCCTTGCGGGGATTCTCCGTCTCGCCTGCCACGACGCCCATCACCTCGGAGCCCATGAACGTGTAGACGACCGTCATCATGGCGGCGAAGACGGCGCCGAAGCCGACGGGGAAGAAGCCGCCGTTCGAGGTGAAGTTCGAGAGGCCGGGAGCCTCGATGCCGTCCATCTTGATGACGCCGGTGATGGCGAGGACGCCGAGCACGATGAACACGCCGACGGCGAGGACCTTGACCGCGGCGAGCGCGTACTCGGTCTCGGCGAACGAGCGGGCGGTGAAGCAGTTCACGAGGAAGAGGACGGCGATGAAGATCGCCGACCACACCCATGTCGGGGTGTCGGGGAACCAGAACTTCATGGTGATGCCGGCAGCGGTGAATTCGAGGCCGATGAACGACGCCCAGCTGATCCAGTAGACCCAGCCGATGGTGAATCCGGTCGCCGGCCCGATGTACTTGGTGGCGTGCGCCTGGAACGAGCCGCTGACGGGCATGACGACCGACATCTCGCCGAGGCAGACCATCGTCAGGTACAGCAGGACGCCGCCGACGAGGTAGGCCACGATGGTTCCGCCGGGGCCCGCGGAGCCGATCACCTGTCCGGTGCCCAGGAACAGGCCGGTGCCGATGACACCCGCGAGGGTGATCATGAACAGGTGGCGGCTCTTCATGACGCGTTTGAGGGCTGGCCCCTCGGGAGTGTAGAACGGCGTTTCCGTTCCGCTTGTCTGGGAGGTCACCGGTTCCTCGGAACCGGTGGTCGGGGCTACTGACACGGTGTGCTCCTGAAGTGTGTGCGCGGACGCCCGGTCGCAACCCCCTGCGCGTCGGACTGTCCACGATCTGCTGACTATGTACTCAGTCAGCGCAATCAGAATGCGACGGCCATCACAGTGTTGTCAAGGCCCCGCACGGATCACAGGTGGCTACGACGCATATCGGACCCGTAGCATTGCCCTGGTGACTCGGGTGACGAAGGACTCCGCCGATCGGCGTGAGGGGATTCTCAGGGCGACCCTCGACATGATCAAAGAGGGCGGCATCGACCGCGTGCGCGGTGCGGACGTCGCCAAGCGTGTCGGGGTCAGTGTCGGCCTGGTCTTCTATCACTTCGACAACCTCGAGACGCTGATCGTCGAGGCTCTGCGATACGCGTCCGACCGCGACATCGAGCACCGCGACGCCGCGCTGGCCGCCTCGTCGTCGGACGTCACCGAACGGCTGTGGACGATGCTCATCGAGTACGGTCCGTCCGGCTCGGAGTTCGGCTGGCGACTGTGGGTGCAGGCGTGGTCGGCGAGCCTGCGCGACCCCACGCTGCGCGGAGTGGTCCACGACCTCGACGAGGGCTGGCGCGAGGTGCTCATCGGCATCATCGACGACGGCGTCGCGCAGGGCGTGTTCACCTGCCCCGATCCGGTGGCGGCCACCTGGCGCCTCACATCGATGCTCGACGGTCTCGCGGTCCAGCACGTGGTGTTCGACGACGTCGTCTCGATGGAGCAGATCCGGGACTGGACGCAGCTGGCGCTGGAGCGCGAACTCGGGATCTGATCGATGTGATCGCCCTCGAGGGTTGCCCTCCCGTGTGATCGGTGCCATACTGACTAAGTACTCAGTCAAGCATTGTTCCGCGTCGCACCCCGATCGACGCACCACTACCGCAGGAGCGAACCATGTCCCTGACACTCCCCAACGCGATCGACGCCTCCGCGGGCGCTCGCGACGACAACGCCTTCTTCGAGATCGTCTGGCACGACACCGAGAGCGACGCCACCGGCTACGTCGTCATCGATCGACTGGTCCGCGGTGTCTCCTCCGGCGGTCTGCGCATGCGCGCCGGCTGCACCCTCGACGAGGTCCGCGGCCTGGCCCGCGGCATGACGCTCAAGGAGGGCGTCCACTACGAGCCCGGCGCACGCTACGTTCCGCTCGGCGGCGCCAAGGGCGGAATCGACTTCGATCCGTACAGCCCCGAGGCCGACGGTGTCCTCCGCCGGTTCCTGCAGGCCACCGCGCCGATCATCGACACCCGGTGGACCATGGGTGAAGACTTCGGCGTCCAGCAGACCACCATCGACCGTCTGCTTCCCGAGGTCGGACTCCGCAGCTCCATCCAGGCGGCCGAGCGGGTCGTCGACGACCCGGACGCCGCCCGGGGCCGGATGTCCACCGCGTTCAACAGTGTTGTCGACGGCGTGAGCCTCGACGAGCTGGTCGGCGGCTACGGTGTCGCCAAGGCCGCCCTCGCGGCGATGGCCCGTCGCGAGATGGCGCCGGCCGACACCACCGCCGTGATCCAGGGTTTCGGCTCGATGGGCGGCGCGACGGCTCGCTACCTCGCCGAGGTCGGCGTCCGCGTCGTCGGCATCGTCGACGTCGAAGGCGTCGTCTACAACGAGGCCGGCCTCGACGTCGAAGAACTGCTCCTCACGCGCAGCGCCAAGGGCAACGTCGACCGCACTAAGCTCCGCGACGGCGACCGCTGCCTGGACTCGTCGGACTGGCTCTCGCTCGAGGCCGACGTGCTCGTGCCCGCCGCCATCTCGTACTGCATCAACGACGGCAACCAGGATCAGGTTCGCGCTCGCCTGGTGGTCGAAGCGGCCAATATGCCGGTCACCCCGGAGGCCGAGGAGCTGCTCGCCGCACGCGGTATCGAGGTCTCGCCCGACTTCGTCGCCAACTCGGCGACCAACGCCTGGTGGTGGTGGGTCTTCTTCGGTGACGTCGACGGCACTCCCGAGCAGTCGTTCGCCAAGATCAACAGCCGCATCACCGCCCTGAGCGACGAGATGTTCGACATCGCAGAGGCCGAGGGCGTCTCCCTGCGTGCCGCCGCGTTCGAGATGGCATCGCGCAAGCTGGCCGCGATCTCCGACGAGTTCCCGATCTACTGAGTCGGCTTCGCCGTCTCGACTTCAACAGAGAGTTCAGATATCCATGTCAGCTAGTGTTCTCCGCTCGGGAGGCGGCGCCGTCGTCGACGCGCTGGTCGCTCACGGCGTCGACACCGTCTTCGGCATCCCCGGCACGCACAATCTCGCGATCTACGCCGCGCTCGAGGCGTCGTCGATCAGCCACGTCACTCCCCGCCACGAGCAGGGTGCGGGCTACGCGGCCGACGGCTACGCGCGGCTGTCCGGCCGTCCCGGCGTCGTCGTGACGACGACCGGTCCGGCGATCCTCAATGCCGCGGCGTCGGCGGCGCAGGCGTACTCGGACTCGGTTCCGGTCCTGTTCATCGCGCCCGGCATGCCGTCGGATCATCCGAGCGGATACAACGGTCTGCTGCACGAGGTGCGCAGCCAGATCGATGCGATGTCGGCAGTCGTCGCCCATGCACAGCGAGTGACCAGTGTCGCGGAGATCCCGCACGCCGTCGCGCAGTGCTTCGCCGCGATGACCACCGGACGCCCGCGTCCGGCGTACCTGGAGATCCCGCTCGACCTGCTCGAAGCGCAGGCGCAGGTCGTCGCCGAGGCTCCGGTCACCGTGCCGTCGATCGTCCCGGCGGAGTCGGTCGTCGCCGCTGCCGCCGAGGTGATCGCGTCCGCGCAGCGCCCGTTGATCGTCGCGGGCGGCGGCGCGAGCCGCGCCACCGCGGAGGTGTTGGCGTTCGCCGAGAAGTTCGACGCACCGGTCGTCACGACCGCCAACGGCAAAGCCGTCGTCCGCGAGGACCACCCGCTGGCGCTGGGCGCGGGCGTGCCGCTCGAGGTGACCCTCGATCTGGTCCGCGACTGCGACGTCGTCGTCGCCGTCGGCACGGAACTCGCGCCCGCCGACTGGTGGTGGGGCCCGATGCCGGCGACCCGCCTGGTGCGCATCGACATCGATCCGCTCGCGGTCGCGACCAACGCGATCCCCGAGGTTGCAGTGGTCGGCGACGCCGCGGCCGTCCTCGCCGACCTCACCGAGCGGCTCGCCCCGGTGACCGGTCGGGCCGACAGCGGCGCCGATCGCGCGGCCGCGTGGCGTCCCAAGCTCACCGAAGATGCACGCACCATCGGTGCGGCGTACGTCGGACTCGCCGAATCGCTCGCCGAGGTCCTCGACGACGACGCCGTGATCGTCGCCGACCAGACGATGTCGTGCTACTACGGCCTGATGGGCAACCTCCCGCGCTACGCACCGCGGTCGTTCATGTACCCGTCCGGACTCGGCACCCTCGGGTACTCGCTGCCCGCAGGCATCGGCGCGATGGTGTCGTCGCCCGGCCGCCAGGTGGTCGCGGTCATCGGTGACGGAGGTGTGATGTTCTCGCTCCCGGAGCTCGCGACCGCGGCGCAGGCCGGCATCGCACTGCCCGTCGTCGTCGTCGACAACGGCGGCTACGGCGAGATCCGCAACGAGATGGTCGACCGGGACGAGACGCCGATCGCGGTGGACCTTCCGACACCGGACTTCGCCGGTGTCGCTCGGGCACTGGGCTGCCACGGCGTCGACGCCGCGTCGTACGCGGAGGTCGGCCCGGCCGTTCGGGAGGCGTTTGCCGCCGATCGTCCGACTCTGATCTACGTGCGCGAACCCGCCGTCTGATCTCGGCTACGTCCAAGGCCCGGAACCTCCGTCGAGGTTCCGGGCCTTGTGCTCGTGCGGCGCCGGTCAGCGCAGGTCGAGAATCTCCTGTGCGGCGCGTCGGCCGGACGCGATGGCGCCGTCGATGTAGCCGTTCCAGACGCTCGACGTCTCCGAGCCGGCCCAATGGAGGCGGCCGGTGGGGATGCGCCAGCCCTGCTCTCCGTATGCCGACCAGGCCCCGGGCGTGGGGTTGGCCGCATAGGCACCGCGGATCCAGGGATCGGTCGACCAGATCTTCTCCACGTAGTCGACGGGATCGGCCGCGCGTTCGCCGAAGAGGTCGACGAGTGTCGTCATGATCGCGGCGCGGCGCTCATCGGCTTCGAGCCGGGCCCACGGATCCACGCGGCGGCCGTAGACGAATGCCACCAGGACGCCCCGGCTCGCGTCGTCGGGGGAGTTGTCGAAGACGACGCCCGTCTCACGCTCGTCGTACACGGTCGCCTGGCCGCTGAGTCCCTCGCCTCGCCAGAACGGGGTCGAGTAGGTGACGTGCACCTTGGCGACGTCTCCCATCACGCTGCGGTCGACGAATCGGGCTTTCGCCGGGGGAAGCGGGGGATCGAACCGGACGGCGCCCGCGGCCTGCGGCGGAAGCGTGAGGATCGCACGGTCGGCGCGGACGGTTCCGACGGGAGTCTCGACGAGCACACCGTCGTCGGTCACGACGACTCGGTCGGCGCGCCACCCGAGTCGGACACGGTCCCCGAGGTGGGCTGCCACGGCGAGTGCGGGTGCCTGTGCGCCGCCGACGAAACGGGAGTCCTGGGCGCAGCCGTCGGTCTCCATGAGCTCGTCGAAGCTTCCCGCGGCGGCGATGTAGAAGAGGAAGTGCAGCATCGACAAGTGGGCGGGTTCGCATGCCCAGACGCCTTCGACCGCCAGCGCGAATCGGCGTCGCGCACCCTCGGAGGGGACCGTGCGGACCAGGTAGGAGGCGACCGTCTCGTCGTCCAATGCGGCGGCGTCGGGCGACCCGCTGGGATCGTGCAGGTCGATGGTGGCGGCGAGCGCGTCGAGCACCTCGATGTGGGCCTCGTACTCGTGGAGACCGTCGCCCTCGTCGGGTCCTGTCCCGCGATATCGATTGATGCTGCTGTCGGCCCAGATCTCCAGATGGTCGCCTGCCCAGTACGTGGGGAAGGTCGGGACGCCGAATCGCTCGGCGAGGCCGAGCAGCCGAGTCTGGGTGGGGCCCACCCACTGTCCGCCGTGATCGACGGTCACGCCGGTCGGGCGGACCTCGGAGAGCGTGCGGCCGCCGACGCGGTCGGCGCCTTCGAGTACCACCGCGTTCACGCCGGCGTCGACGAGTGCGAGGGCAGCGGACAGTCCTGCGTAGCCTGCGCCGACGACGACCACGTCGACTCGGTCGGGTGACGTCTCGGAGACGTTCTCGGAATGTGACATGGATCCCATCGTGACATTAACTGATTCGCCAGTCAATTATGAGAAGTGATCTGGACTCAGTCTTGACAAGCATGTGAGGGACCACACATTCTCACTTAACTGGTTCGTCAGTCAGAAAGGTCACACATGGCAACCGACGCGTTCGACACGGAGTTGGAACGACGCCTCCAACTCCTGGAATCCCCAGACGACAACGGGATGATCCTGGCCGATCTGCCTGCGCGGGACATCGTCCTCGCCGTCGTGGGACTCGTCGTCGGATCCGCACTGCTCCTCTGGTGGTGCCTGTGATGCGCTCCCGAAAGGCCGTCACCGGCGAGACCATCGTCGCCGAGGCCCCGTCCACGGTCGACGACGCGACGTTGAACGAACTCCCTCTCACCCGTCGCGAACGGATCTGGGGATTCTGGGACTACTCGGTCGTGAACATCGGACTGGCGGTCGCGACCTGGGCGTTCCTCCAGGGATCGGCGGTCGCCTACTACGTCGGCGCCAAGCAGGCGATCGCGACGATCGCGATCGGATACGGCGTCGCGGTGTTCTTCGTGGCCCTCGCGCCGTGTCTGCCCTCGGCGAAGTACGGCGTGGAACAGTTCATCGGGCTCCGAAGCGTCTTCGGCAACGGCGGGGCGAGAGTGGTCATGGTGTTCATGTCGACGTTGCTCGCGGCGGCTTGGTCGGCGGTGCTCGCCATCATGCTCGGTCACGGCATGGTGAACGCGCTGAGCCACATGTTCGGGTGGCAGCTGTCGAACTCGACCACGGCCCTGTCGATCATCGCGGTGGGCGCGGTCGTCGTCTCGTGGCTCATCCTGTCGCGCGGTCCGGTCTCGGTGGAACGGGTCTGCCAGGTCATCGCCCCGCTGCTCATCCTCATCATCATCGCGATCCTCGTGATGGTGCTGCGCCGCGACACCTGGGACCACATCGCCTCGCTCGCGCCGCTGGAGCCCGCCGACGACTCGCACGTCAGCTTCATGCTCGCCATCGAGATCAACATCGCGGGCGGATTCGCATGGTGGCCCAACATGGGCAACCTCGCCCGACTGACCCGCACGTCGCGGTCGGCGTTCTGGCCGAACTTCCTCGGCATCTTCGGTGCGTCGGTGATCGCCGCGGTCGTCGGTGTGTTCGCGGCGCTGACCCTCAAGCTCGACGACCCGACCGAGTGGATGATCCCGCTCATCGGCAGCACGTTCGGCGTGTTGGCGCTGTTCGTCGTCGCGCTCGCCAACATCACCGCGATCCTGTCGCAGGGATACGCCTCGATGGTCGCGCTGCGCGGCGGCGGCGGTCGCCTCCTTCGTGGTGTCTCCTGGCCTGCGCTGATCACCGTCATCCTCGGCCCCGCGGTGGTCCTCGTGTTCTTTCCGCAAGCCGTGTACGACAACTACAGCCAGTTCCTTTCGTGGGGAGCGCTCTTCCTCGCACCCCTGTGCGGTGTGCAGATCGTCGACTACTTCATACTGCGCCGCCGCGTGCTCGACGTGCGCCAGCTATACACCGACGGAGCGCACTCGGGCTACGGCTACTGGCGAGGAGTCAACATCTGCGCGTTCGTGTCGGTCGGGCTCGGGGTCGTCGTGTATTGCCTGCTTCTGAACCCGATCACCTACGAGCCCGCGGGGATCTTCAAGTACACGACGGCGTCGGTGCCGTCGTTCCTCGTGGCGGGCTTCGCCCACTATGTGCTGACTCGACTTGTCGTGATGCCGTCCGGTCTCGGCTTGTACGAGGGAAGGTCGCGAGATCTGCAGTCGGCCGTCTGAGCCTCAGACGTGAAACCACCGCGTCGGTGACGCGGTGGTTTCACGTGCGGACCGCGATGGCGTCCAGGTAGGAGTCGATACGGGAGATCATCCGGTCGACGGGCATCTCGGGGGAGTGCATGAGGTTCTGGATGCTCATGCCGTCGATCATGGAGACGAGGACGTCGGCGAAGACGGCGGCGTCGCCGTCGACGATCTGGCCGCGTTCCTGGCCGTGGACGACGAGGTCGTGGACGAGTTCGCGCCACTGGCCGTACAAGCGCGAGTTGATGTCCTGCAACGTCTCGTCGCGCATGCCCTCGGCCCACAGTTCGGCCCACACCCGCCAGGCTCGGATCGACGCCTCGGTGACGGGCAGATTGCTGTGTGCGAGGGCCCGCAGCGTCGCGAGGGAATCGGTCTCGTCGCCCGCGAGCATCGCACGACGTCCTTCGATGGACCGCTCATAGTTTAGTTC
This sequence comes from Gordonia spumicola, assembly GCF_009932475.1. GTDB lineage: Bacteria > Actinomycetota > Actinomycetes > Mycobacteriales > Mycobacteriaceae > Gordonia > Gordonia spumicola. The sequence continues at coordinate 580,491 of NZ_BJOV01000003.1, read as the reverse complement.
GAAGGCCGCATTGATCACGTCGCGCTTCGTGTCGAAGTAGTAGTGGACGGTGCCAGACGAGACTCCGGCCCGCGCAGCGACGTCGGACAGTCGCAACGACTGCATCCCGCGTTCGGCGATCACCTCGCACGCCGCGGACAGGATCTGCTCGCGGCGCTCGGCTTCCACGCTCGGTCGTGGCACTGTGGACTCCCTTGTAGTACGGACGCCCCTCGACACTAAACGACCGGCGTCTGGACTGTCCTCGTCGAACGTGACGGCGGCAGCGAAGAACCGCGGTGCCGCCCGAAGGCGACACCGCGGTCATGGTGTGGGACTGTCAGTCCAGGTTGCGCGAGATGACGAGCTTCATGATGTCCGAGGTGCCCTCTTCGATCTCCTCGAGCTTCACGTCGCGCATCCACTGCTCGACGGGGAACTCGCGGGAGTAGCCCCAGCCGCCGAGCGTCTGGACGGCCGCGTGGGTGACGAACATGGCGGTCTCGGACGCCTGCAGCTTGCACATGGCGGCGAGGCCGGTGGCGCGCTGGCCGCTGTCGATGACGCGGGCCGCGTGGTGGACCAGCAGGCGGGCCGACTCGATGCGGGTGGCCATCTCGGCCAGGCGGAATGCGACGGCCTGGTGCTCGATGATCGGGACGCCGAACTGCTTGCGCTCGCGGGCGTAGTTCAGGGCGTACTCGTACGCGGCGCGGGCGGCGCCGACGGCGGCGGCGCCGAGCACCACTCGCGAGATGTCGAACGTGCCCATCAGGCCGTAGAAGCCCTGGCCCTCCTCGCCGAGACGGTCCTCGTCGGGCACGAACATGTCGTCGAAGAACACCTCGCGGCAGACGATGGCGCGCTGACCCATCTTCTTCATCGGCTCGCCGAACGAGACGCCGGGGGTGTCCTTCTTGAACATGAAGGCGGTGACGCCGGCCGACCGCTTGGTCTTGTCGGTCTTGGCGAAGACGACGTACTGCTCGGCCGCGCCCGCGTTGGAGATCCATGCCTTCTGGCCGTTGATCGTGTAGCCGCCGTCGACCTTGGTCGCGGTGGTGATGATCGACGCCGCATCCGAACCCGAACCGGGCTCGGTGGTGGCGAGCGAGGTCATGATCGCGTCGGGGCCGGTGGTCGGCGGCAGCCACTTGCGCTTCTGCTCCTCGGTGCCGAGGACCATCAGCGGGTCGGAGAAGAAGCCGTTCGAGCAGACGAGGTTGCCGATGCCGGGATCGCCCCAGCACAGCTCCTCTTGCACGAGGCACTGGGTGAAGACGTCGGTCATGCCGCCGCCGCCGTACTCGGTGGGGATCATGAAGTCGGCGATGCCGACCTGTGCGGCCTTGCGGAAGATGTCGACCGGGGTCACGGTGTCGGCCTCGTCGACCTCGCGGCCGCGCGGGCGGATCTCCTTCTCGGCGAAGTCGTGGCAGAGCTCGATGATCTGCTTCTGCTCGTCGGTCAACGGGAATGCGGGGATGTTCACGGTGCTCATGGGATGCCTTTCTGGAGGTGCTCGGGGGGAGGGGCTACAACTGGATGCTGGTGATCTCGGTGAACTCTTCGAGTCCGACGGGTCCGAGTTCTCGGCCGAGTCCGGAGGCCTTCCAGCCGCCGAACGGCGCACGCGGATTGAACGGCGCGCCGTTCACGTCCACCTGGCCGGTGTCGATGCGCGACGCCACGGCGATCGCGCGGTCGGTGTCGCCGGACCAGACGGCCCCGGCGAGGCCGTACTCGCTGTCGTTGGCGAGTTGCACGGCGTGGTCGTCGCCGTCGTGCGGGAGCACGACGATGACCGGACCGAAGATCTCGTCGCGTACCGCCGGGTCGTCGGCCTGCAGGTCGGCGAGGACGGTGGGTGCGACGAAGTGTCCTCCCGGGAACTCCGGCAGGGGATCGGGGCCGCCGCACACGAGGCGTGCGCCTCGGGCGAGGGCGCCGTCGATCGCGGAGACGATCGACGCGCGCTGGGCGGCGGAGATGACGGGTCCGAGGTCGGTGGCCTCGTCGGTGGGGTCGCCGACGCGCATGGCCGCGACGGCGTCCGCGGCGATCGTCAGGGCGTCCTCGTACCGGCCGCGGGGGACCAGCAGCCGGGACCAGGCGCTGCACGTCTGCCCGGAGTTCAACAGGCCCGCGGCGACGCTCGTCCGGACCGCCTCGTCCAGGTCGGCGTCGTCGAGGATCACGCTGGCCGACTTGCCGCCGAGTTCGAGGCACGCGCGTTTGATGTTCTGCGCGGCCGCGACGGCGATCGTCTTGCCGACACCGGTGGAACCGGTGAAGGAGACGACGTCGACGCCCGAGTGTTCGGCGAGGGCGGAGCCGACGACGCGTCCCGCGCCGGGGACCAGCGAGAACACGCCCGCGGGTACGCCCGCAGCGATGGCCGCGTCGGCGAACAGGTAGGTCGACAGCGGAGTCAGCTCCGCGGGCTTGACGACGATCGGGCAGCCCGCGGCGAGGGCGGCTCCGGCCTTGGCGACGAGCTGGTAGAAGGGGTAGTTCCACGGCGTGATCGCGGCGACGACGCCCGCGGCGCGACGCAGGATCCGCGAGTTGCCGATCGTCGTCTGCCATTCGAAGGTGCGGGCCATCTCGGCGAAATCGGCCATGATCTCGATGCCGAGGTCGATGTGGGCCTCGCGGGCAACGCCGAGCGGGGCCCCGACCTCGGCGACGGTCGCGGCGACGAGGTCGTCGCGCCGGTTGCGCAGCTCGGCGACCAGGGCGTCGAGGACGTCGGCGCGTGCCTCCGGCGATGCGGTGCTCCACGCCGGGAGCGCGGTGCGGGCGGCGGACACGGCGGCGTCGACGTCGGCGACGCCGCACGATGCGGACGTGCCGATGCTCGCTTCGGTCGCCGGGTCGTGGACGTCGACTGTCGTGGCGGCGGTGCGCCACGCGCCGTCGATGAGCGCCGCGTCGCGCTGCCACAGGGCGACGGTCGTTGGTGCGGTCATGTGCTGGTCCTTCCTGGTCGGGTGGGGTTCGGGTCAGCGGTCGGCGACGATGAGCGCGTCGAGGGCGACGACGCCGCCGGGGGCCACGCGGACCGGGTTCAGTTCGATCTCGGAGATCCGGGAGTCGGAGGCGGCCAGCCGGGACACTGCGGCGACGACGTCGGCGAGGGCGGCGACGTCGGTCGCCGGCTTGCCCCGCCAACCGGCGAGGAGCTTGTGCGCCTTGAGCCGCGAGATCATGTCGGCGGCGGTCGCGGCGTCGACCGGAGCCGATTCGAGCACGACGTCGGCGTACACCTCGGTCGCGACGCCGCCGGTCCCGACGGTCACCGTGACGCCGAGGTCCGGATGGCGCTGGCAGCCGATGAGGACTTCGACGCCGTCCGGGCGGGTGTCCATCTCCTCGAGGACGTAGTCGCCGTCGCCGAGCCGTCCGTGCATGTCGGCGAAGACGGCCGCGACGTCCTCGCCGGACAGTCCGACCTTCACGCCGCCGACCTCGCTCTTGTGCTCGAGCCACGCGGCCTTGAGGACCAGTGGCGCGGTGAGCTCGGCCGCGGCGGCGACGGCCTCGTCGACACTGGTCACGACGGCGGCCGCGGGGAACGCCACTCCCCGGTCGAGCAGGAGCGCGCGGGCGTTCCAGTACCCGTCGGTCGGGGCGTCGCCGACGACGGACCCGATCGTGACGTCACGCGCTGGGAGCGAGTACACGGCCGTCCCGGAGAGGGCGCGCAGCAGCGGTTCGACGGTGCCGAAGGTAGGGACGCCCGCGGCCCAGAGCGCGTCGGCGACGGGGCCGGTCGCCTCCATCGAATGGACGTACAGGGGCTTGCCTGCCGCGCGGGCGGCATCGGCGAGACGCTGGGCGAGGGCCAGTTCGTCGTCCATCAGCGCCGGGTTGTCGGCGCCGTAGCAGCCGAAGTAGCCGGTCAGGACGGCGGAGTCGACGTCAGGGTCGGCAAGCGCCAGCGCGACGGCGTTGACGTAGTTGGCGAGGTCGGCCTCGCCAGCTCCGGCGAGGTCCACCGGGTTGGACGTCGCCGCGCCCGCGGGCAGGAGCGCGGTCAGCGCGGCGTCGGCGTCGGAGCCGAGGGCGGGGACCGACAGTCCGTGGGCGGCCGCTTGGTCGGCGGCGATGCCGCACTGACCGCCGCTGTCGCCGACGATCACCGTGCGACGACCGGCGGGCGCCGCGCCCGCGATCACGCTGCGGGCCACGTCGATCACCTCGCCGGGCGACTGGGCGCGCAGCACTCCGGCGGCGCGGCACGCCGCGTCGACGATGTCGACGGGAGCGGTGAGCGAACCGGTGTGCGACCGGGCGAGGCGGCTGCCCGCGGCGCTCGCGCCGACGGTCAGCAGGATGACGGGTTTGCCCGCGGCGCGCAGTGCGGCGACGGCGTCGAAGAGTTCGGCTCCGCCCGCGAACGACTCCAGGTAGACGACGACGACGCGGGTGGCCTCGTGGTCGACGAGATCGGCGAGGAGTTCGGCCGCGGTCACGTCGGTCTGGTTGCCGATCGACACGAACCGGGAGACGCCGATGCCGTTGTGCTGGCCGAAGCGGGCGAGTTCGCTGCCGAGCTGACCGGACTGGGAGATGATCGCCATCGGACCCGGCGTGAAGTTGCCCCAGCTCAGGTCGAGCTCGCCTGCGGCGTCGTAGATGCCGAGGCTGTTCGCTCCGACGAGGCGGGCCCCGGCAGCGCGGATGCGCTCCGCGATCAGCGGCTCGTCCTCGATGCCCGCGGTGATGCCGAGGAAACCGCGGGTTCCCATGGCGAGGGCCTCGTCGACGACGGCGCCGACCATCGGTCCGGGGACGCACAGGGCGACGAGTTCGGGGGCCTCGTCGAGCTCGGCGAGGGAGGTGACGCACGCGTGGCCGAGGATGTCTCCGCCGCGCGCGTTGACCAGGTGGACGTCACGCCGGCCGGCGCCCGCGATGGCTCCGGCCGCCAGCCAGTAGCCCCACTTGGTGCGGTTCGACGACGCGCCGACCACGGCGACCGAGCGGGGAGTGCTGAACACGGACAGTCCGGTGGGGAGGGAGGTCTGGACTGGGCTGTTCATGGGTGATGCACCTCACTGGTTCGGGGAGAGCCAGATAACTGACTGGCGGCTCAGTTAAGAATTGTGTCGCCGAGCGATGCGTGTGTCAAGTCACAATTTCGCCGGGGCGGCAGAATGGACCCATGGCCGCCGAACGCTCCTGGAAAACCGCTGGTCCGGTGGCGCTCGGTGCGATCCTCGGCGTCCACCGCAGGGGCGGAGCCGACCCCGCCTACCGTCGTGCGCCGGACGGGTCGGTCTGGCGGGCCGTTCACACGCCCGACGGCGCGGGGACGGTCGCCGTGCGCGTCGGGGGCGATGAGGTGGTGGTCAGGGCCTGGGGACCGGGCGCGGCGTGGCTCCTCGACTCGGCGCCCGCGATGGTCGGAGCGCTCGACCGGCCGGAGGAGCTGACGGCGGTCGACCCGGTGGTGCGACGCCTCGTCTCGGCGCGGCCCGGCCTGCGGATCGGCGCCAGCGGTCGGGTGTGGGAGGCGCTCGTCGCGAATGTGCTGGAACAGAAGGTGGTGGGCAGCGAGGCCCACCGAGCGTGGCGGTACCTGCTGCGACGCTACGGCGAACCCGCGCCGGGGCCCGTGCCGCCGGACATGCGCGTCCCGCCGCCACGGGAGACGTGGCGCGACATCACCGAAGCGGACTGGCATCGCAGCGGAGCGGAACCCGTGCGGATGCGGACCATCCGCGCCGCGGCGAGGGTCGACGTCGAACGCCAGGCCGACGCGTTGACGACGCTGCGCGGGATCGGTCCGTGGACGGCCGCGCACACGCGGATCAGGGCACTCGGCGACCCCGACGCGGTGCCGGTCGGGGACTATCACACGCCGTCGATCGTGGGGACGACGCTGATCGGCGAGAGGATCGACGACGCCCGGATGCTCGAACTGCTCGAGCCCTACCGGGGTCAGCGGTACCGCGTGATCAGGCTGTGCGAGGTGGCGGGCACCGCGCCGGAGCGACGCGGCGCGCGGATGCCGGTGCGCGACTACCGCGACTTCTGACCGAGCACGACGGGTTCAGTCCGGTGGCGTGACGGTCGCGAGCATCTCGTCGAGCGTGAGCTGCTCCGCACCGGACAGGACCAGTATCAGGGTGCAGTCGCCGTCCGGATCGGGATGCACGACGGCGTCGTACGCATCGTCGAGGGCGCCCGCGGCGAGGGCCTCGTCGACGGCCCCGCGGACCGCCCCGCGGGCCACCTCGGGCGCGCGCGAGGCGAGGTGCTTCAGCGGGCATGAGCACAGCGTGATCCGATGCCGCCCGAACTCCGACAGCACGTCGGTGATGCGGAATCCGAGGCGGGTGAGGGTCGTCTCGACGGCGATGACCGGGTCGGGGAGTGCGGCCTGGGGGGCGGGCGCCGCATGCAGTCGGGCCCACTGACGCCCCGCCGTCGCCGCCGCGGCCTCCCGGGCCTCCGGCGTCGGACCGAGCTGCATCAGCAGCAGCCGGTCGAGTTCGTCGGCGGCGGGCGGCGGCGCGATCGTGTAGGCCAGCCGTGGACGGCCGACCCCCTCGGGCGGCAGCTGAACGGTGATCGCGGCGCCCTCGGTGACCAGGTTGTTCAGGTGGAAGCGGGCCGTCGTCGCGTGGATGTCGAGCGCTCTGCCGACCTCGTGCGCGTCGAGTTCGGTGTCGGACGTCGCGAGGAGTTCCCGTACTCGGTCGCGCGGGCGACCGGTCGCGTCCGTCATCGTCACTCTCCCTGTGCTCGGCTCCCGTGGATCATGACAAGTGTGACAGTCCCGTCCGTGACCGCCGTCAGCGCGTGCGGAACCATCCGGTCGACGGTGACGGCGGTGCCCGGACGCAGTCGATGCGTCTGGTTCTCGACGGTGAAGTCGATCTCGCCGGTCTGGCCGAGCACGAGGATCGGATGTGCCGCGGTGTGCTCGCGCATCTGCTGACCCGCGCGGAACGCGATGCGGATGACGGTCTCGGTGTCGCTCAGATGCAGTCGTCGCAGCGTCGGACGGTCGCCCGTCGTGTCGTTGGGCGCGTCGAGGTCTGTCAGATAGGCGTGCATGTCACTCGGCCGGTCTGCGTGCGTGCACGAACTGTCCGACGCCGGTCACGGTCTGCTCCACGTGCTCCATGCCGAGCGCCGCGAACCGCTCGGTGATCTCTCGGACGCCGAAGATCCGCAGGCCGGACAGGGCGGTCAGGGCGTCCGCGCCGGGCAGCGCGGCGATCGACGTCCGCGACGTCGTGAACACGATCGCCTCGCCGCCGGGTGCGCACACCCGGGCCATCTCGTCGAGCACCGGCAACGGGTCCGGGATCAGGTACAGGGCCGCGAGGCAGAGAACGGTGTCGAACGTGCCGTCGGCGAACGGGAGACGATGGGCGTCCCCGCGGAGGAAGGCGACCCGGTCGGCGCTGTTGTCCCGGACTGCCTGCGCCAGCATCGACGCCGAGAAGTCGATGCCGATGTACCGGCCGTCGCCGGTCAGGCCGCGCGAGGCGTCCGCGCTGTAGTTGCCCGGTCCGCACGCGATGTCCAGGACCGTCCGCTCGCCCGGCCGTGCCAGGTAGGCGCGCAGGGCTCGGTCGTAGTCGGCGGTGTCGGACGCGCCGAGGCTGAAGCCTCGAGTGAACAGCGGCCGCCATGCGCGTTCGTACACCTGGGAGAAGACGGGATTGCCCATCATCCGCTGGGCGATGGAGCTCACCGTGCGAACCCGTCCCGCTGCACCCGCAGCACGCCGATCGTGGTGGCGAGGGAGTCGTACTGCCCGACGAGCAGCGTGAAGGCGATCGCCTGTCGCTCGGTGAGATGACGGCGCAGGGCGTCCCACGTCTGATCCGACAGGTCCCGGTCGGCGACGAGCTCGCCCGCGGCCAGCAGCAGCGTGCGTTCGCGGTCGCCCCACAGTGCGTCGGGGCCCTCGATGACGCGGTCGATCGCGTCCGCGTCGAGGCCTGCCTTCGCACCGAGACGACGGTGATGATCGAGCTCGTAGTCGCATCCGCGCAGGTGAGCGACGCGGATGATGATCATCTCCGTCTCCCTGCGGGACAGTTCGCCGAACGGCATCATGCGCGAGGAGAAGTGTAGCCAGCCGCGGAACAGGCCCTTGCTGCGGCCGAGGGTCGCGAAGATGTGTGCGTTCTCGGTGCCGGTCGCGAGCGACATCGCCCGGACGACGAGCCAGTTGATCGGTCCGAGGTCGCCGAAGCCGCCGGGACTCACGCGAGGTGTGGTCATGACCACACGGTAGTCGACGGCTCAGCGATGCAGCGCGGGGGCGATCACGCGCCAGCTGTCCTTGAGCTCGCGGTAGAACAGACCCCACGTGTGCGCCCCGGTGGAGAAGACGCGGACCGTGTGCCGCACCCCGGCGCGCGCGAGGGACGCGCGCATGACGTCGGTGCAGCCGCGGACGATGGACTCCACCTGCGTCGGACCGACGAGCAGTCCGGGGTAGCCCAGGACCGGACCGTCGAACCGGCCCGGCACGCCACTGCCCGCGCCGAGGTAGACGGCCTTCCCGGAGAGCCGACGCGGGTTGCGCGCCGGATCGTGGTCCACCCAGCCGGGGCCGCCCGCGGGGCCGAAGACCGCGAACGCGTTCTGTCCGCCGCTCGCCATGGTCGCGACGACGGCGGCCGTTCCCGTCGGCGACGTGATCGCCGGGCATCCGCTGTACGAGGCCGCGGCGACGAACCGGCGGTCACGTCCGGCGATGTCGAGCGCGGCCGACGCGCTGTGCGAGAGACCCGCGATCGCCGCCCGCCCGGTGGTCGGGAACCTCGCGTCGATCGCGGCGGGGAGATCATGCTGCAGGTACCGTTGCCAACCCCGCGTCGAATACCAGGTGTATCCACCGCCGACGGGCGACACCACGGTGACCCGCTTGCCCGCGAAGAACGTCCGATACCGCGTCTTGCGGAGCCAACTGTCTCCGTCGACGCCGCCGGACTTGCCGTTCAAGAGATAGAACACGGGAGTCGGCGCACCGTTGGGCGGGAGGAGCACCTGGTTGGTGATCACCGTCCGAAGTGCGGGGGAGTACACGCGCACCAGGGCGAGCTGTCCGTCCACCCGGTGCACGGAGACCACCCGAGCCGTCGCGGCGTCGGCGGTTCCGGGCACGGTCAGGAACGGCGCGACGACTGACATCGCGAGGACCGCGACGAGGGATTTCCACCGGACACTTCTGCTCACACCTTCCGATCGTGCCCGACGGGCCGCCCGAAAACGGTCATCCCCCCGCCGAACGCGACGTCATGTCGTCGTGTATGGCGAGACGGTGCTGCGGTGTTCGTCGATGTCGAGGGTGGAGCCGAGCGGCGGGAACGCCCGTTGGGGACAGTTCCGTCGATCGCAGACGCGGCAGCCCGCGCCGATCGGGGTGGCGCTGGCGTCCGACCCGATCCCGACTCCGTCCGAGTAGACGACGCGGTTCGCGTGGCGGAGTTCGCAACCCATGCCGATAGCGAACGTCTTGCCCGGCTGGCCGTAGCGGGCCGCGCGGCGTTCCACCGTCCGCGACACCCAGAAGTACTCGCGTCCGTCGGGCATCTCGGTGATCTGCGTGAGGATCTTGCCGGGCGAGGTGAACGACTCGTACACGTTCCACAGCGGACACGTCCCGCCGCTGGACGAGAAGTTGAAACCCGTCGCCGACTGCCGCTTGGACATGTTGCCCGCGCGGTCGACGCGCACGAACGTCCACGGCACCCCACGGAGGTTCGGACGTTGCAGCGTCGACAGTCGGTGGCAGACGGTCTCGTACGAGACCGCGTAGAACGCCGAGAGCCGCTCGATGTCGTACCGGTAGTCCTCCGCGGCGCCGTGGAACTGGGCGTACGGCAGCACCGCGGCCGCCGCGAAGTAGCTCGCGAGCCCCTGCCGGGCGAGGGCCGTCGCGTCGTCCGTGGAGAAGCCGCCCTCGGCGACGAGCGAGGTGATCAGATCCCCGAACTCCAGGTAGGCGAGTTCGGCCGCGACCTTGAACGCGCGCTGACCGGGGGAGAGCGCCGCGGAGAACTCGATGAGCCGCCTCTCCTTGTCGAACCGGTGCAGCACGTTGTCGCCGAGGTCGACGCGCCGGGCGATTCGGATCCCGTGGACCTCCTCGATGCGTGAGGTGAGGCCCGCGCGGACGTCGGCCGAGTGCATGCGCATCCGCGAGGTGAGCCCCTCGGCGGCCTCGTCCAACTCGTGGATGTAGTTGCGCCGCTGGTAGAAGAAGTTCCGGACCTCCTCGTGCGGCGCACTGATCGCACCGCGTCCGCTCGTCTCGCCGCGGCCGGCGGTGGCCGCCGCCAACTGCTCGGACACCACCCGATACCTGCTGTGCATGCCGACGAGAGCCTCCGCGATCGCGCGGTGAGAGCCGACCATCGCCGACACCTCGTTCGCGTCGCTCGCCGCCGGATCGAAGTCGAGGTCCTCGTCGAGCAGGGCCTCTCGCAGCTCGGCGACGAGCCGGACGTCGTCCTGCGGGTCGAAGAAGCCGATGTCGATGCCGAAGATCTCGGTGATCTTCGCGAGCACGGGAGCCGTCAGCGGCCGGGTGTCGTGCTCGATCTGATTCAGGTACGACGCCGAGATCCCCAGGGTCGTCGCCATCGTCGACTGCGACAGTCCACGCTCGCCGCGGAGTCGCCGGAGCCGAGCGCCGACGTACATCTTGGTGCCGCTCATCGAAAGCCGAGTCCTCTCCGTCGCCCGTCGACAGTCGATGGTCCGGGGTACCGTGACCGCGTGCGTTCACGACTGCCGGGTACGACCATCATCACCGCCGCGGGCGTCGCTGTCGCGGCGATGCTCCTGACCTCGTGTGGATCGGGGCCGTCCGACCCCGGCTCGGACCTCGCGTCGCGGCTGCTGCCGGGCGACGCAGTGCCCGCCGGGTTCACCGTGGTGCCCCAGTCGGTCGCCGACCTCATCGCCGCCAACCGCGCGACTCTCGACTCCGCGGCCACCGTCGCGTTCGCCCCCGCCGACTGCAAGCCGACGGCCGACGCGAAGTTCAATCCACAGCTCACCGAGGACAACACGGTCCTGGTGGTCGCGCAGTCGGACACCGGCGTGTTCAGCGAACTCCTCAGCAGCGTCCGTCGCGACGTGGACGCCGATCGGCGCGACACCAGCGGACCGTGCGCAGTCGTCACCGCGACGCCGTCGACGGGATCGCTCGCGGGCGTTCCGATCACCAACACGTCCGTCGAACTGCCCGCGCTGAGGGCCGACCACGTGGTCCAGGCGTACCTGGTGCGGACCGATTCGGTGAAACGTCCCGCGGGCGCGAATCCGCGGTCGCGGACGGCGCTGCTCGCCAACGTCCTGGTGGAGCGTCCGGGCGGCCAGGTGATCACCATCCAGCTGGGCGTCTCCGGGACGGAGGCCGAGGTGATGCCGGGCGCGCCGTCGACGCAGCCGCCGATCACCGAGGCCGCATTCGCCGACCTCGTCCGAGACGCCGTCGACCGCGCCTGCGCCGAGTAGACGACGGTCGGCGCCGCGCACCGGACGGTGATGTCCCTCACACGCATGAATTATTGTGCTGTCGATCGGGGGTGTGTAGGCGCGGCCGGTCCGATGCGGTCGGCCGCATCGCGTCTGACGTTTTCCCAGTACGCGCGTACTTTTTTGCGAGGAGCCTTCGGTCTGGCATTCGACGATCTTCGCAACATTTGCAAAATTGCGAAAGCGAATGCCCTAACTTTGCAGTAACAAGGGCTGGACCAGGACGTTTGATCTGTGGCAACCTGGCGTCAGGCATCGCCTCCAGGTGTAAGCCGGTTCGCAACCGGGGAGCGCCGAGATCCAAGCAGACACTGCGAATCCAGCAGTTCTAACGAAAGCGAAGGCTATGAGCAACGTCGGAAAGCCGCGTACCGCCGCCGAGATCCAGCAGGATTGGGACACCAACCCGCGCTGGGAAGGCATCACCCGTGACTACACCGCAGAGCAGGTCGTGCAGCTGCAGGGTTCGGTCGTCGAGGAGAACACCCTCGCCCGCCGCGGTGCCGAGATCCTGTGGGAAGGCGTCACCAAGGGTGACGGCAGCTACATCAACGCCCTCGGTGCCCTGACCGGCAACATGGCCGTCCAGCAGGTCCGCGCGGGCCTCAAGGCCATCTACCTGTCGGGCTGGCAGGTCGCAGGCGACGCGAACCTCGCGGGCCACACCTACCCCGACCAGTCGCTGTACCCGGCCAACTCGGTTCCGGCCGTCGTCCGTCGCATCAACAACGCGATGCTGCGCGCCGACGAGATCGCCGCTGTCGAGGGTGACAACTCCGTCGACAACTGGGTCGTCCCGATCGTCGCCGACGGCGAAGCCGGCTTCGGCGGCGCCCTCAACGTCTACGAGCTGCAGAAGGCCATGATCTCGGCCGGCGCCGCGGGCACCCACTGGGAAGACCAGCTCGCCTCGGAGAAGAAGTGCGGCCACCTCGGCGGCAAGGTGCTCATCCCCACCCAGCAGCACATCCGCACGCTGACCTCGGCTCGCCTCGCCGCCGACGTCGCGAACACCCCCACCGTCGTCATCGCCCGCACCGACGCTGAGGCCGCCACGCTGCTGACCTCGGACGTCGACGAGCGCGACCGTCCGTTCCTCGACGGCACCCGCACCGCCGAAGGCTTCTACGGCATCAAGAACGGCATCGAGCCCTGCATCGCCCGCGCCAAGGCCTACGCGCCGTACGCGGACATGATCTGGATGGAGACCGGCAAGCCCGACCTGGCACTCGCCAAGCAGTTCGCCGAGGCCGTCAAGGCCGAGTTCCCGGACCAGCTCCTCTCGTACAACTGCTCGCCTTCCTTCAACTGGAAGCAGCACCTGGACGACGACACCATCGCCAAGTTCCAGAACGAGCTCGGCGCGATGGGCTTCACCTTCCAGTTCATCACGCTGGCCGGCTTCCACGCCCTCAACTACTCGATGTTCGACCTGGCTCACGGCTACGCCCGCAACCAGATGTCGGCATACGTCGACCTGCAGGAGCGCGAGTTCGCTGCCGAGGAGCGCGGCTACACCGCCACCAAGCACCAGCGTGAGGTCGGCGCGGGCTACTTCGACAAGATCGCCACGACCGTCGATCCCAACACCTCGACCGCAGCTCTCAAGGGCTCGACCGAAGAGGGCCAGTTCCACTAGGACCTCCCTCGTCTCCCCGTGAGACGGTCAACGCCATGACGATCCCGGATCGGGTGGGGCGCGAGCCTCGCCCGATCCGGGATCGTCTGCTACCCGCCCCCATTCGTTCCGGACAGGAGTTGCGACAGTGACAACCGAGAAGGTCACCCGAGTCGGCGTCGTCGGCGCGGGTCGGATGGGTTCGGGTGTCGCCGAGATCTGCGCTCGCGCCGGAGTCGACGTGCTCGTCTATGCCCCGTCGCGCGATCTCGTCGCCAAGGGACGCATTCGCATCCTCGCCGCACTCGACCGCGGCGTCTCCGTCGGCGTGCTCACCGAACGCGAACGCGAGCAGGCGTCGTGGCGCTTGCGTTTCACATCCGACCTCGCGGACTTCGCCGACCGCCAGCTCGTCGTCGAGGCCGTCCCCGAGGACGAGGCCGCCAAGGCCGCCGTGTTCGCGAGGCTCGACGACATCGTCACCGCGCCGGACGCGGTGATCGCCTCCAGCACGTCGTCCATCCCGATCGCCGCACTCGCTGCGGCGACCCGTGACCCGAGCCGGGTGCTCGGCCTCCACTTCTTCCATCCGGTGCCGACGATCCCGCTCGTCGAACTCGTCACCACGACGAACACCGGCGACGGCGCCGCGGCGCGCGCCGAGACCTTCGCCCACGACGTCCTCGGCAAGCAGGTGATCAGGTCGGCCGACCGTTCGGGCTTCGTGGTCAACGCCCTTCTCGTGCCGTACCTCCTGACCGCGATGCGGATGGTCGAGAGCGGCTTCGCGACCGTCGACGACGTCGACAAGGCGATGGTCCTCGGCTTCTCGCATCCGATGGGTCCACTCAAGATCGCGGATCTCGTCGGCCTCGACACGGTCAAGGCGATCGCGGACCGGATGGTCGAGGAGTTCGACGAACCCCTGTACGCGCCGCCGCCGCTCCTGGTCCGGATGGTCGACGAGGGCAGGCTCGGCAAGAAGTCGGGCCAGGGCTTCCACGACTATGCCGATCGGGCCGCTGTCGCGTCCTGAGACGGCGCTTGGAGGCATTCTGCTAGCGCTGGGCCGAATTCGGCAGTCCGCGGTCGCGCCGTCGTCGGGGACGTGATGAGTGCAGGTCAGGTGGTCTAATACCGCTGCTTTTCGAGGTATTCACGGGTCGTGATCCTGACCACGTTCGCTAGCATAGTGCTTGCTCTAGTTAGCAAGGTGCGCGATACTCGGAGTGTCAGAAAACCACGTGAACTAGGAGTTCTCATGAGCACCGCCGAACGCACCATCCCCACCCCGGTCTTCGCCGTCGTCGGCGCCGGCGACGCTGCCGTCCAGGAAGTCAAGGACGCCCTCGCCGACCTGCGTACTCGCGCAGAAGCCCGCCGCGAAGCGACCCAGACCCGCATCGAGAGCGCCCGTACCCGCATCGAGGCCACCCGCACCCGCATCGAGGAGCTCCCCGCCGAGCTGCCCACGATCGACGAGCTCCGCGGCAAGCTGAACGCCGACGAGCTGCGCAAGGTCGCCGACCCCTACGTCGAGCGCGCCACCAACTTCTACAACACCCTCGCTGAGCGCGGCGAGACCACCGTCGCACGCCTCCGCGAGAACGCCGTGGTCCAGGAGAACCTGACCCGCGTCGAGAAGGCCTACAACGACGCCGTCGACCTCACCGAAGACGCTCTGGGCGCCGTGTCGTCGCAGACCCGCGCGGTCGGCGAGCGTGCGGCCGGACTCGTCGGCCTCGCCGCCGACAAGGTCGAAGACGCCGCCGTGGACCTCTCCGAGGCGTCGGCCAAGGTCGAAGGCGCGGCCGTGAAGGTCGAGCAGGCCGCGGCCAAGGTCAAGTCCGAGACCAACGCCGCAGCCAACAAGGTCGCGGGCGCCGCAGGCACCGTCGAGGCCAAGGCCCGCACCGCCGCGACGTCGCCGGCCAAGAAGGCCGCCGCCGCTCGCAAGCCCGCCGCACCGGCCAAGAAGGCCGCTCCGGCCAAGAAGGCTCCCGCAGCCAAGTAAGGTTCTAGCGAAAGACCCCGCCACCCTCTCTGCCGGTGGCGGGGTCTTTCGCGTCGTCGATCACTCCAAGGCGGCGAGGCGGGCGCGCTCGGCGGCGACGTCGAAATCGGCGGGCGGCCACGACAGGTCGAGCGAGCGGAGCGCTTCGAGGAGCAGCCGGGCCACCGACAGTCGGGCGAACCACTTGCGGTCGGCCGGAATCAGATGCCACGGGGCGACGTCGGTGTCCGTCAGGTCGAGAACGTCCTGGTAGGCGACGAGGTAGTCGTCCCAGAACGCTCGTGCGTCGATGTCGCCCGGGTTGTACTTCCAGTACTTGTCCGGGCGGTCGAGCCGCTCGGCGAGACGGGATCGCTGCTCGGCCTTCGACACCGTGAGCAGGCACTTCACGATCGTCACGCCGGAGTCGGCGAGCTCGGCCTCGAAGTTGTTGATCTGCTCGAATCGGGGCCGCCACACGCTCTCCGGGGCGAGGGAGTGCACTCGGACGGCGAGCACGTCCTCGTAGTGCGACCTGTCGAACACGCCGATCCGTCCCGGCTTCGGGAGGGCGTTGCGGATCCGCCACAGGAAGTCGTGAGCAAGTTCCTCGTCGGTCGGCTTCCCGAATCCGGTCACCGAGACGCCCTGCGGGTCGAGGAGTCCGCCGACGTGGCGGACGATCCCGCCCTTGCCCGCGGTGTCCATGCCCTGCAGCACCAGCAGCACCGACCGGTCGTCGCCGGACCGGCCGTTCGCGAACAGCATCTCCTGCAGGCTCGACAACTCGTCGCCGACGGCGGCGAGGTCGTCCGCGGCCGACGCCTTGTCGCCGCGGTAGCCCGGCGTCGACGCCGGATCGAACGAGGCGATGGGACCCGCCGCGCGTGCCCGCAGTTCGTCGGTCCGGATGAGTGTCACGTCGGCTCCTCGTCGGGCAGGGGCGGCATGGGCAGGGGATCGGCCGCGAAGGCCTCCGGATCGCCGTTCCGGGTGACGATGCCGACCAGGCCGCCCCACACGAGCATCGTCAACTCGTCCACCAGCTGCGAGGTGGAGCCGTCTCCGTGCGCGAGGACGTCGTCGACGGCGCGGATGATCGCCCCGACGATGGCGGTCGCCCACGTCCGGGCTCCGGTCGTCATGGCGCCGCGCGCGGCCAGCCGGACCTCGAGCGTCGACGCGACCGCGCCCGCGAAGATCCGCTCGGTGTGCGCGATCGAACTGCTGCCGGCCGTGCGGCCCGTCGTGAACCGGTACAGGTTCGGGTCCTCCGACACGGTCTCCACATAGGCGCCGATCACCGCGCGGACCAGGTCGTAGTCGATGAGGTCGTCCGACAGCGCCTCGCTGACCTTCGGCAGCAGCGTCGACTCCATGTATGTCACGGTGACGGCCGCCGCCAGGTCGTTCTTGTCCGCGAAGTAGCGGTACAGCACGGTCTTCGACACGCCGACGTGCGACGCGATCTCGTCCATTCCGGCGTCCGCGCCCAGGTCTCGGATGGCGGCGACGGTCCCCGCTGTGAGCTCGGCGCGACGTTCCTGCTTGTGCTTCTCCCAGCGCTGTTTGCGGCCGTCGGATGTGACGGCCTCGACTGCTGGCATGAGAATGCGCTGCTCCAGCTCACGGGTGAGGGTCCGGGCGGCGTTCACAGCGACCGTCGCGGACGACAGCGGGTTGAGGTTAGGCATCACCTGGCAACTTTAGTGGGTGTTCGGGGACACTGGTGACGTGTCGACAACCTTGGGTGTTTCGCCGAAATCGTCGCCTGCAGGCCTGGACGGGGCGGGCGACGAACGACGTGTGCGCGATCTCCGGAAGATGAAGGTCGTCGCGACCGGCATGCTCGTCGGGGCCGCGGTCGTGTACTTCGTGATGAGGTGGATCGAGCACCGCGACGGCTCCGACACCGCGGCGTGGGTCGGATACGTGCGTGCCGCGTCCGAGGCGGGCATGGTCGGCGCGCTCGCCGACTGGTTCGCGGTCACCGCTCTGTTCCGTCAGCCGCTCGGCATCCCCATTCCCCACACGGCGCTGATCCCGCGGAAGAAGGACCAGATCGGCGACCAGCTCGGCGAGTTCGTCGAGCAGAACTTCATGACGCCCGAGGTGATCGTCGAACGAGCCGTGTCGCTCGACCTGCCGCGACGGGTGTCCGGATGGGTCGCCGACCCGGCGAACTCGGTCCGCGTCAACGACGAGGTGTCGCGCGCGATCAAGATCGGCGCCGAGATGCTGCGCGACGAGGACGTCGAGAAGTTCATCCAGGCGGTCCTGCGGTGGGCCGCGGAACCGCTGTGGGCTCCGCCCCTCGGCCGCATCCTCGAACAGCTCGTCGACGAGGAGCGCGTGGAGCCGATCATCCAGGTGTTGTGCGACCGGGCGCACGACTGGGCGCTCGGCAGCCAGGAGCTCATCGACAGAGTGGTCGACAGGGACGGCCCGGCCTGGGTGCCCAACTTCGTGAACAACCTGGTCGGCGACAAAATCTACAAGGAGCTCACCGAGTTCACGTACAAGGTACGTGCGGACCCGACGCACGACGTCCGGCGCGCCATGCACCAGTTCGTCAAGGACTTCGCGTACGAACTGCAGCACGACGAGGCGACCATCGCGAAGTTCGAGGGCATCAAGGCCGAACTGCTCGGCCGCGACGAGGTGACCGGGGCCGCGTCCACCGCCTGGCAGGCGGGCAAGGACGTCATCGAGCAGATGCTCGACGACCCGTCGTCGACCCTGCGGACGTCGATCGCCGACGCCGTCGTCCGCCTCGGCGTCCGGATCCGCGACGACCAGCCGCTGCAGGACAAGATGAACACGTGGATCGCGCGCATCGCCCGCCACGTCGCCGAGAACTACTCCACCGAGATCATCTCTGTGATCACCGACACGGTCCGCGGGTGGGACGCCGAGGAGACGAGCCGCAAGATCGAACTGCAGGTGGGCCGCGACCTGCAGTTCATCCGGATCAACGGCACCGTGGTCGGCTCCCTCGCCGGTCTGGCGATCTACACGGTCTCCGTGCTCGTGTTCGGCTGACCTCTCGACTGCGCTCGGGGAACCGGGGGAAGCGCCGATTCCGGCTCCCCGAGCGCAGTCGAGGGGACGGCCGGTGCTTGCACTTGCTAGCACTCGTTCGGCACACTGGAGTTCCAGAGAGAACGGGTAGTGAACGTGAGCAGCCAGAGCAGGAACTCCTCAACCGATCAGGCGACGGACGACGCGACGACCGCGGAAGCGGTGGCCGCGGCCGCGCAGGACATCGGAGCATTCATCCGCACGCAGCGATTGTCCGCGCAGGTGTCGCTCCGACAACTCGCCGAGCGAGCGGGCGTCAGCAATCCGTACCTGTCGCAGATCGAACGCGGACTCCGCAAACCCTCCGCAGACGTCCTCGCGCAGATCGCGAAGGGCCTGCGCGTGTCGGCCGAGGTGCTGTACGTCCGTGCGGGGATCTTGGAGGAGCGTCCGGCGAGCCCGGTGCGCGACGCCCTGCTCGTCGACGACTCGATCAGCGAACGCCAGAAGCAGATGCTGTTGGAGATCTACGACTCGTTCCGGCGGGAGAACGCCAAGGCGGAGGAGGGCGTCGACGATGCGAACGCCGACGTTGACAACGCTCGTGGGTAAGGTGGCCTGGTGAGTGTTCAAGAGGTCGTCCAGTACGCCCAGCTGTATCTGCTGCTGGCAATCGGTGTGATCGCCGAGCTGTCGGCGCTCATCGCATTGGTGCACGCGGCGTCCACGCGGCCGGACGCCTTCTCCGCCGTGGACGCGCAGTCGAAGACGTTCTGGGTGGCGCTGCTGGCCGGAGCGAACGCCCTGATCCTGCTGTTCGTCCTCGGCGGCATGAGCATGTCGCTGATCGCCCTGTTCCTCATCGCGGTCATCGCGACGATGGTGTACATCGTCGACGTCCGTGTCCGCGTGGACGAGATCCTGAACCGCAACTGGTTCCGGAAGCTCGGATGACACCCGTACGGGACCGCGCATGACCGAGTACCGCATCAACGACCTCGCCCAGGTGTCGGGCGTCAGCGTCCGCAACATCCGCGTCTACCAGGACCGCGGACTCCTGCCCGCGCCCGCGATCCGCGGACGCACCGGCTGGTACTCCGACGAGCACCTGGTGCGCCTGAACCTGATCTCCCGCATGCTCGAGCGCGGGTACACGTTCGCGACGATCAGCGAACTCCTGCACGCCGCCCACTACGGGATGAAGGTGGAGCACGTGCTCCGCGACTCGCCCAAGGCGAGCCGGTTCATGAGCATCAAACGCGCCGCGACCATCACGATCACCGAACTGCGCAAGTCGCTCGGCGCGTCCGACCGCGCGATCGGCATCAGCCAGAAGCTCGGCCTCCTCACCAAGGACGGAGCGCACTACGCGGTCCGCAACCCCGAGGTGCTCGGCAGCGCCGAGGCCCTGGTCAAGGCGGGCATCGACATCGACGTCCTCCTCGACATGTGGGTCCGCGTCGAGCAGGACCTGTCCGACGTCGCGCACAGCTTCGTCTCGCTGATCACCGACAAGTACTTCGACGAGAACCTGCCGAACCTCGGTGACAAGACGTTCACGCAGATCGCCGAACTGGTTCAGACCGTGCGTCCGATGGCGCACGAGATCGTCGAGTCAGCCTTCTCCAAGGCGCTCGACGACGAGATCTCCCGCGCCGTCGGCGAGGCGAGCTCGATCTTCGACAAGTCGAAAGGCTCCGCGGCGTCGTCGGGCGACTGACGCGGCGCGGAGAAAGGATCACTGATGGTTCACGTGAATTGGGGACGACTCGGCAAGGCCGCGATCGTCGGAGGCGGACTCGCCGCGGGCGCTGTGGCGGCCGAACTCGGGCTGATCGGCGGGCTCATCCTCCGCGAGGCGCTCAAGTACCCCGCACCCGTGCAGGACGGTCCCGACCCGCTCGTCCGGGTGCCGGCGAAGGCCCCGCGGTCGTCGGTCGTCGGCACTCCCGACGGCGCGTTGTTGCACGTCGCGACGATGGGCGACGTCGATGCCGCAGACGAGGTGATCGTCCTCATCCACGGCTGGACGTGCAACACGTCGTTCTGGAATCCGCAGTTCAACCATTTCGCGGACAGCGGTCGCGCCGTCATCGCGTACGACCAGCGTGGGCACGGGCTGTCGGAGATGGGTGCGATCCGCCCGACGATGGATCTCCTCGGCCAGGACCTGCAGGCGGTCCTCGAGGAGATGGTGCCGGACGGCAAACGTGCCGTCCTCATCGGCCACTCGATGGGCGGCATGACGATCATGTCGTGGGCCGCGCAGTTCAGTGCGGGCATGGAGGAGAAGATCTCGGCGATCGTCCTCACCTCGACCGCGGCGGAGGACGTCGTCCAGCGCCAGCAGTTGGTCCCCGAACTCCCGGCGGCCCTGCGTCCGGCGGAACCGCTGGTGGAGAAGGCGTTCGTGTCGTCGCCCGTTCCGCTGCCCGCCACCGGGCTGTCGGAGAAGATCTCGCACTACGTCGCGCTCGGCCCGGTGGCCCGGCAGGCGCACGTCGCCTTCAGCCACGAGCAGATCGCGGCGTGTTCGCCGAAGGCGCGCGGCGCGTGGGGTTCGGCGATGTACACGCTCGACGTGGTCGCCGGGCTCGAGCGGATCAGCGTCCCGACGGCCGTCGTCGTCGGGACGAAGGACCGGCTGACCGGCACCGACCATGCCGGCGAGATCGCGGCGGTGCTGCGCGGAAACGGTGTCCTGCACTCGTACACCGAGTACCCGGGCGCCGGGCACATGGTTCCCATCGAGCGGGCCGCGGCGTACAACCGGCTGCTCGACACGGTTCTCGGCGACGTCAGCGAGGCAGTGAACAGCTGACGAACACGGGTTCGGGGTGCAGCTCGACGCCGAACGCGTCGCGCACCCCGTCCCGCACGTCGGCCGCGAGGGTCACGAGGTCGTCGGTCGTCGCGTCCCCGCGGTTGGTCAATGCCAGGGTGTGCTTGGTCGAGAGTCGGGCGGGAGCCTGCTCGTCGGGGTAGCCGCGGGTGAATCCCGCCCGCTCGATCAGCCAGCCGGCCGACAGCTTGGTTCCGCCGTCGGCGGGGAAGCGGGGAATCCGCACGTCGTCGCCGACCCGGTCGGTGATCGCCGCGATCACCCGGTCGATCCGGTCGTCGCCGATCACCGGGTTGGTGAAGAACGAGCCCGCGCTCCACGTGTCGTGGTCCTCGGCGTCGAGCACCATGCCCTTGCCCACGCGCAGTCCAAGGACCACCTCTCGGACCAGCCGCGCCGAGGCCGTCGCGCCCTCGTCCACCCCGAGGCGCTGCGCCAGTTCGCGGTAGGCGATCGGCTCCGACACGGCGTCGGCGTTCAGCCGGAACGAGACGGTCAGGACGACGTGCGTGTCGGCGCCTTTCAGCTTCGACGTCCGGTAGCCGAGGCCGAGATCGGACGGGGCGACCCACTCGCGCCCGCCCGTCGTGCGGTCGAGCAGTTCGACGCCGCGCAGCAGGTCGCCGACCTCGACGCCGTACGCGCCGACGTTCTGCACCGGCGTCGTGCCCGCGGCTCCGGGGATGCCGGACAGGCATTCGAGGCCGCCGAAGCCCGCGTCGACGGTCGCGGCGACGAGCTCGTCCCAGTCGGTGCCCGCGGCCGCCGTGACGAACGGACCGTCGTCGTCCGAGCCGAACTCGATGCCGGTGCTGCGGACGATCACCGCGGTCCCGCCGAACCCGTCGTCGCCGATCACCAGATTCGACCCGCCGCCGATCAGCAGGACGGGCTCGCCCGCGTGGTCGAGGCGCGTCACCGTCTCCACCAGCGACAGCGTGTCCGCACACTCGACGACGGCCCGGGCGGGGCCGCCCAGACGCAGGGTGGTGTACGCGGACAGCGACTGTGCGTGGGTCATGCCGGTAACGGTAACCTCTCACCCATGGCGAGCAACTTCGAGCATTCGGTGTCGTACCCGTTCTCTGTCGCGGAACTGTGGGCACTGCTCAGCGACGAGCAGTACTGGCGGGCGCTGCTCCACGCGACCAACGCCGAGCACGGCGTCCTCGAGTCGTTCAGCCGTGACGGCGACGTCGTCACCGTCGTCACCAAGCAGGGGATCGCGGCCGAGAACCTGCCGAAGGCCGTCACCGCGGTCCGCCCCGGCGACCTCGAGATCCCCCGCACCTGCGTCTTCACCAAGAGTGACGGCACCGTCACCGGCCGCATGGACGCGTCGGTGTCGGGCGCGCCGGCCAAGATCTCCGGCGACATCGCGATCACCGGGGAACCGGCCGTCGCACGGTACGCGGGCAGCGTCGACGTGTCGATCCCGTTCGTCGGCGGAAAGATCGAACGGGCCGTGATCGAGCAGGTCGTGATGCTGCTCGACGCCGAACGCGACGCCACTCTCGATTTCCAGGACCGTTAACAGGCCGGTTACCCTGGGATCATGGCACGACGGCTCAGCTACTCCGCCCGCTACGAGCACCCGGCGGAGAAGATCTACCAGGCGCAGATGCAGCGGCAGTACTGGGACGCTCTCATGGAGGAGTTCCGGGAACTGACGCCGATCTCGAACGTCCAGGAGTTCGAGACGGGCGACGACGGCATGCGGGTGGTGCTGCAGCAGACGATCACCCGCGACATGCTGCCGCCGATCGCGCAGACCGTGATGAAGAAGGACATGATCATCACGCGCGTCGAGACCCTCGGCGCGTTCGACGGAGACAAGACCTCGGGCACCTACACGGCGTCGATCCCGGCAGGTCCCGGTTCCCTCAACGGCGAGCAGGTCCTCTTCCCGACGGCCACCGGCTGCACCGTCCGCAAGACCACCGAGGTCAAGGTCTTCATTCCGTTCGTCAACGGCAAGTTGGAGCAGCTCATGCTGATCAACCTCGTCGATCTGTTCCGCGGCGAGGCCGAGTTCACGGCCGGATGGGTCGACAAGAACCTCGCATGAGCCGGACCGGTCGAGCGGGCAAGCCGCTCGGTCGGATCACCCGAGGCACCACCAACATCAACCGGTTGCGTCGTGTCGACCGGGCGATGGCGGGCGACGGTCGCGTCCTCCAGGCGTTGGACGTCCCGACTCCCCTCGCCGTCGACCTCGGCTACGGGGGACGGCCCGACACGGCCGTCGAGATGGCGTCGCGTCTGCGAACGGTCGTCCCCGACCTGCGGTTGGTCGGACTGGAGATCGATCCCGCCCGCATCGTCCCGCCCCGTGACGGCGTCGAGTTCGCGCTCGGCGGGTTCGAACTGGCCGGACTGCGGCCCGGTCTGGTCCGGGCCTACAACGTTCTGCGCCAGTACGACGAGGCCGAGGTCGACGCCGCGTGGGCACGGATGCGTTCGGCGCTCGCCCCCGGCGGGCTCATCGTCGAGGGGACGTGCGACGAGATCGGCCGCCGACATTGCTGGGTGCTGCTCGACGCCGACGGGCCGATCGAACTCACGCTGTGCTGGTCGCCGACGCATTCGGACCGGCCGTCCGACCTCGCACCCCGCCTCCCGAAGGCGCTGATCCACCGCAACGTGCCCGGCGAGCCGATCCACGATCTGCTCGTCGCCGCCGACCGCGCCTGGGACCGGGCGGCGGCCCAGGCGGCGTTCGGGCCACGGGACCGGTGGCGCGTCGCGCTCGCGATGCTCGCCGCGGACGGCCTGCCCGTCACCGTGCCGCGCGGGCGGCGCGTCGACAATCACCTGACGGTCCCGTGGTCGCTCGTGGCGCCCGACGAACCGGCCTGACCTCGGTTGATTCGAACAGATGACGTGTGCGTCCGATTGGCCCGAGTGTGGTTACGATGAGCGCATGTCGACTCCCGGACGCCCTGACGGCGGCGTGAACCCGTTCTCCGAGACGATGCACCGCGGCATCGATTCGAACGAGGTCTCCCTCGACAAGAACTCGACCGCGCAGGTCACCAATCCCAGCTACGCCGCCACCGGGCACTACCCGACAGGCGGCATCCCCCAACCCGACCAGTACACGCAGCCCTCGCAGGAGCAGTACGCGTATCAGCAGTACCCGATGAGCGGCGGGTTCGCGCCGTACCCGCCGCAGCAGCGACAGTCGTCGGCCATGCGCGGCGTGCTCATCGGCCTGACGATAGCCTGCATCGTCGCGCTCGGCGTCGGCTGCGTCGTCGTGTGGAAGAAGGTGTCCGAGAAGACCTCGGACACGACGTCGCAGACCACCGCCGCGCAGCAGGCGACCGGCCCGACGACCACCCTGTCGACCGCACACGTCGATCCGGAGACGAAGGCGCAGACCGATCTGGCGTCGGCCGCCGCGGCCGACACCTCGTACATGCGGTCCAACTACAACAACCGCTGGACCGCGCAGATCAGCGCGAAACAGCCGGGTCTGTACGCCGAAGGGCGCACCTGGGACAACGCCGCGATCTACAACGAGTACGTTTCGATGAAGCAGAGGTACCCCAACGTTCGACTCCTTCGATCGTCGGAATGGCCGGTCTTCTCGATCACCAACTGGTGGATCATCGTGTCGGCCCAGTCGTTCCCGACGCCGTCGTCGGCGCTCAACTGGTGCGTGAGTCAGTCGCTCGACAAGGACCACTGCTTCGCTAAGTTCATCAGTTCGTCGAGCGGCCCCGAGGGATCCACCCTGTACCAGCGCTGATCGACGAGCCCGACAGGCAGGAGCTCACGTGCGTCTGGCGATGGCCCAGATCTCGACCGGAACCGACCCCGACGTCAACCTGACGCGCATCGTCGCCGAGACCGAACGCGTCGCCGCCGACGGCGTCGACCTCATCGTGTTCCCCGAAGCGTCGATGTGCAGATTCGGCGTGTCACTGACCGGCGTCGCGCAGCCGCTCGACGGACCGTGGGCGTCCCGCGTCGTCCGTCTCGTGAATGACACCGGGGTGACCGTCGTCGCGGGCATGTTCACCCCGTCCGACGACGGCCGCATCCGGAACACGCTGCTGATCGCCCGGCCGGGAAAGCCGGCCCTCGGCTACGACAAGATCCATCTGTTCGACGCGTTCGGATTCGCGGAGTCGGCGACCATCGCGCCGGGCGAACGCACGGTGATCGCCGAGATCGCGGGCCGTCGCGTCGGATTCGCGACCTGCTACGACATCCGGTTCCCCGAACTGTTCGTCGAACTCGCAGCCAGGGGAGCCGAGCTGATAGTCGTCCCGACGTCCTGGGGGTCGGGCGCGGGCAAGCTCGCGCAGTGGGAACTGCTGGCTTCGGCACGGGCGCTCGACTCCGGGACCACCGTCGTCGCCGTCGGACAGGCGTTGCCCGACGACCCGAAAGTCAGAGACAGCGGGGCTCCCACGGGGATCGGCCATAGCCGAATCTCAGATCCGTTCGGTAGCGTGATCGCCGACTATGACTCCGGTGAGCAGGTCGGTGTGCACGATATCGATCTGACCCGGACAGACAAGGCGCGAGCGGCGCTGGCGACCCTAGCCAATCGCCGTGAGATCCGCAGCCTGGATGGGACCGATGCGACATGACCGACTCCGGTAAGCCCGACTCGACCGAGCCCGACCCGACCGACCGGGACTCGACGCAGTCCTCGGGGCCGACTCCGACGCAGGGCCCGCTGCCGTCCGCCGGGTCGCCCGCGGACAGTCCGACCGGTGAGGTGGTGACCGGACCGATCGACCCGAGCCGTCGCCCAGCCGCGAAGGTTCCGCCGCAGGGGCAGTCGCGACCGGTGACCCGCCAGATGGACGCGCTCGGCACCGGAGGGTTCGACCCGTCGAGCAGCCCGGGCATCCCGGTCGCGTCGTCGCCGGCGATCCCGGTGACGAGGTCGGCGCCCGCGGGTGACAAGCGTGGTCGTCGTCGCACCATCGCGTTGATCTCGGCGGCCGTCGTCCTGCTGTTGGTGATCGCGGGAGTCGGGTCGGAGCTGTACATGCGCAGCAAGGTCACCGACTGCATCTCCAACGCGTTCGGCAACCTGACCGGCGCGTCGACCGACGTGTCCGTCTCCCGCAAGCCGATGCTCCTGTCGATCTTCGGCAGCGAGGTGTCCTGGGTCCAGGTGGACACGAACGACGGGGACGCCGGCAACATGCGTCTGCACGCGCGCGCCGAGGGGATCAGCACGGATGGCGGAACCGTCCGCTCACTGAAGGGGTCGGGTTCGCTGCCGTACAAGCGGATCACCGAACTGAGCAGCGAGAACGACAAGTCCGGCGTCACCACGATCACGTCGATCACCGGCGACGCGAACGCCGGGACATTCACGTTGAACGTCGACGTCCCGGTCGCGATCATCACCGTCCCGGCCACGGTGACGTTGAAGCCGGTGACTACGGGCGGTTCGGTGAAGTTCGAGGTCACCGAGGCGAAGGCGCTCATGTTCGGCCTGCCCAACGACTACGCGCAGCCGATCGTCGACCAGGTGACGAGCTCGATGTTCGGTCAACTGTTCAAGCAGATCAAGGTGAGCGACCTCAAGGTGACGGCGACCGGTATCGATTTCGCGTTCTCCGGCTCCGACGTGAACCTCAAGGCCGCATCGGAGGGCCAGACAGGCAATTCCTCCGGCAACTGCTCCGTCTGATCACGGCTTGCCCGCAACTCGTCTAGATATGAGTGATGCCCGGTGTGAGCGAGCGTGCTTGTCGCTCCCCGTTGCTTGAGCGAGCGTGCTTGTCGCTCCCCGTTCCTTGAGCGAGCTTGCGAGTCGAAAGGTCTTATCCGGCTAGACCTTTCGACTCACTTCGCTCGCGAATGGAACGGATAGGCTCGCTCACACCGGGAATCAGTCGTCTAGGAGAAGACGACGGTCTTGCGGCCGTAGACGAGGACCCGGTCTTCCAGGTGCCAGCGGACGCCGCGAGACAGCACGAGGGTCTCGATGTCGCGGCCCTGCCGGACCATGTCGGCCGTCGTGTAGTCGTGGCTGATGCGGCTCACGTCCTGCTCGATGATCGGTCCGGCGTCGAGATCGGCGGTCACGTAGTGGCAGGTGGCGCCGATGAGCTTCACCCCGCGGTCGAACGCCTGGTGATACGGACGGGCGCCGACGAAGCTCGGCAGGAAGCTGTGGTGGATGTTGATGGCGCGACCGGCCCACGCCTGGCAGAGGTCGGCGGGCAGGATCTGCATGAAACGGGCCAGGATGATCGCGTCCGGGTCGTAGCCGTCGACGATGCCCCGGACCTGTGCGAACGCCTCGGCCTTTCCGTCGGCGGGGAACGGGACGTGATGGAACGGGACGCCGAAGCGCGTCGTCAGCTCTTCGAGGTCGCGGTGATTGCCGACGACGGCGGCGATGGTCGCCGGGAACTCGCCGCGCTCGGCGCGCGACAGCAGGTCGGTGAGGCAGTGACTGTCCTTGCTGACCAGCAGGACGACGGACTTCTCGACCGCAGTGTCGGTGAACGACCATTCGGCGTCGGGGCCGATGGCGGCGGCGATCGAGGCGAAGCGTTCGCGGACGTCGTCGATGGAGATCTCCGGCGAGTCGATGCGGACCGCCTGGCGGGTGAAGAACCAGCCCGTCGACTCGTCCGAGTGGTACGAGGCCTCGGTGATCCAGCCTCCGATGTCGGAGATGAAACCGGAGATCGAGGCGACGATGCCGGTCGTGTCGGGGCATCCGAGGGTGAGGACGAGCCGTCGTGGGTGCTCGCTCGTGGGGCGCTGTGCGGTGGTCACCCGTCCAA
This sequence comes from Gordonia spumicola, assembly GCF_009932475.1. Lineage (GTDB taxonomy): Bacteria > Actinomycetota > Actinomycetes > Mycobacteriales > Mycobacteriaceae > Gordonia > Gordonia spumicola. The sequence goes on along the minus strand of NZ_BJOV01000003.1, from coordinate 552,742 downwards.
GTGTGCCAAGCTCGATGACGTGACGAAAAGCAACATGAACCGAGCGGCCGTCGCGGCCCTCGTCGACCACACCCTGCTCAAGCCCGAAGCGACGCGCGCCGATGCGGAGGCCGCCGTCGCGGAGGCCGTGGAGCTAGGTGTCGCGTCGGTGTGCCTGTCGCCGTCGATGCTGCCGATCGACGCCGGGGACGTGCGTGTATGCGTCGTCGCGGGCTTTCCCTCGGGTAAGCATCATTCGCTCGTCAAAGCCGCCGAGGCCCGGTTGGCGGTCGAGACGGGAGCGCGCGAGGTCGACATGGTGATCGACGTCGGCGCGGCCGTCGACGGGCGGTACGACGAGGTGTTCGCCGATGTCATGACGGTCCGTGAAGGCATCGGCCCAGACGTGGTGCTCAAGGTGATCGTCGAGTCGGCGGTGTTGCTGGAGGCCATCGGCGAGGACGGGCTCACGCAAGTGTGCCTGCGTGCCGCGCAGGCGGGGGCCGAGTTCGTGAAGACGTCGACGGGCTTCCACCCGGCGGGCGGAGCGAGCGTCCGCGCCGTCGAGGTGATGCGCGCAGCGGTCGGGCCGAACGTCGGGGTCAAGGCGAGCGGCGGCATCCGCACGGCGGAGTTCGCCGCCGAGCTCATCGCCGCGGGCGCGAACCGCCTCGGACTGTCCGGCTCGCGCGCGGTCCTTGACGGATTCGCGTCGTAGCCCTCTGACCGTGCTCGACGACAAGACCGTCGAGTATGCGCGAACGTTCTCGGTCGGCGAACTGTCTCGCGGGGGTGTCACCACAGGTCGAATCCGGCGTTGACGGTGGGGTATCCGGTGTCGACGGTGGAGTTGATCCGGTACTGGTCTCCGGTGGTTCCGGTGGCGTTGGTGTTCGCTCCGGACGGGGCGTCGACGATCTGGTAGACGGCCGTGGGTCCGGTCGCTCCGATCCGGTAGTTCACGGTGACGGTCTCGGCGTGGCCGGTGGGAGCGGATGCGGTGACGGTCTCGGTGGCGTACGGGGCCAGGGTGTGCCGGGGTGCGTTGATCCACTGGCCGCCGCCTGCCGAGGAGCCGAGGAGGTGTTCGGTCTTGTCGGTGTGGTTGGTGATCGTGGTGGCGATGGTCGGTTCGCCGGGGTGGGTGATGGGCATGGTGCCCGCGTGGGCCGCGCCGGCTCCGACGGCCGCGGCTGCGGTGATGCCCGCGGCGATGGCGACGGCTGCGCCCGCGGCGGCGAGGCGGTTGCGGGAGAGGCGGCGTCCGGCGGTTGCGGTGGTGGTGGTGTTCATGGTGGTTCCTCGTCTCTGGCGTGTGGCCGGTGGTGTGTCGTTGTCTGACACCCATGACTCTGCCCGCCGGAGAGGTCGGTGAACGTCCCCGTGACGGGGGATGCACCGGTGGAAACACAGGTCCACCGATCGGGGGAAGACGTCCGGTCGACGGCGTCGATTCGCGGCGCGGCGGACCGATCGACGCTAGATGAATGATTCCCGGTGATGCGTCTCCCCACGACGGTGTGAGCCGTGGCGCAGTGCTAGCGGAGTCGCGAGTCGAAACCGCCCGACATGGGCCGGATTTTCTTGTGCAGCAGTGTATTTCGCCGAAGCTGGCTCGTATGCGAACTGTTCAGCGGCCGGCGTGACCAGTGGAGACACAGCGGACGGCGACGTTGTCACCGGGAATCAACCGTCCAGTTAGACGACGGCGAGAGGGTCGACGTAGACGGCCGACAGCGCGACGGCGATCGCCGCGGCCTCGGGGACGTGGACGCCGAAGCAGGTCGGGTTGATCTGCAGCGGACGATCGATCCGGGTCGCCGCGTCGAACGCGGCCTGTACCGGAGCCAGACCCTGCGGGTGGGTGGCGAACGCGTCGCCCGCGACGATGATCTCGTCGGGGTTCAGGATGTCGCGCATCGCGGCCACCGCTTCGCCGAGCACACGCGCCTGGTGATCGGCGATGACGCTCGCGTCGGGCTCGATGCGCAGTCGTGCGGCGACGGCGTTGGTCGCGTCGGTCCCGATCACCGACTGCAGCGGTGCGAGCGGCTCGGTCGACAGGATCCCGGGGACCACCGGTAGTCCGGCGATCGTGCCTGCGCCGTGCGACGGCTGGTGGACCTCGCCTGCGATGGTCATCGCCATGCCGACGGTCTCGCGAGCATAGAAGAACAGGCCGGACTGGCCGTGGTCCATCGCGCCGGACAGGATCAGGTCGGCCGCGGCCATCGCCTGCACGTGTTCGGACACGGAGACGGGCACGCCGAGCGCCGCAGTCAGTTCCGGACCGAGCGGCTGACGGTGCCAGTTCAGGATCGGATGGTCGACGATGCCGGTGTCGGCGTCGACCGCGCCGCCGATGGCCGCGCCGCCCCACAGCACACGGCGACCGGAGAAACGGTCGGCGAGTTCGCGCAGGAGACCGCACAGGCGTCGGACGGCGTCGGAGGCGTCCATGCCCGCGAACTCCTGGGTGGCGATGGCGTGCGAGTACAGCGTCCGGCCGCGGAGGTCGGCGATGACGAGCGCGGTCCGCAAGGCTCCGACGTGCATGCCCGCGACGCAGTAGTGGTCGCGGTCGAGGGTCAGGGGGATCTTGGGTCGGCCGATGGCCCCGACGTCGACGAGGTCGGGACGCTCGGTGATCAGATTCGCCTCGATCAGGGAGTTGACCTGCCGGTTCACGGTCGCCGCGGACAAGTCGACTGCGCGGACTATCTGGTCGCGCGTCACCGGTCCGTTCACCCGGATCGCGTGCAAGACGGCAGCCGTCGGGCCGCTGCCGATTCGAAGTCGTGCGGGGACGACGCCGCCTGAGGTCATGGCGTCGAATCTAACAGCCGGGCCGTCCCTAGACTGGTGACATGAGCAGTCGAGGATACAAGCGTCGTGTCGCGGTCGTCACCGGTGCGAGTTCGGGGATCGGCGCCGCGACGGCTCGGTCGCTGGCGCGTGACGGGTACGAGGTGGTCCTCGGTGCGCGGCGCGTCGACCGGCTGGAGGAGTTGGCCGCCGAGATCGGCGGACGCGCGCAGCAGTTGGACGTGACGGATGCGGAGTCGGTGGAGCGTTTCGTCGCGGGGCTGGACCGCGTGGACGTCCTCGTCAACAACGCCGGCGGGGCGAAGGGGATGGCGAGTGTCGCGGACGCCGACCTCGACGACTGGCAGTGGATGTGGGAGACCAACGTGGCCGGCACCCTGCGTGTCACGAAAGCCCTGCTCCCGGCCTTGGAGGAGTCGGGCGACGGCCTCATCGTGACGGTGACGTCGCTCGCCGCGATCGAACCCTACGACAACGGCGCCGGGTACACCGCGGCCAAACACGGTCAGGCGATGATCCACCGCACGCTGCGACTGGAACTGCTCGGCAAGCCGATCCGACTCACCGAGATCGCGCCGGGCATGGTGGAGACGGAGTTCTCCCTGGTCCGCTTCGACGGTGACGCCGCGAAGGCCGACGCCGTCTACTCCGGACTCGAGCCGTTGGTGGCCGACGACGTCGCCGAGGTGATCTCGTTCGTCGCGTCTCGCCCGCCGCACGTGAACCTCGACCAGATCGTGATGAAGCCGCGTGATCAAGCCAGCGCGCGCCGAAACATCAGAACCGGCTAGATAGACCTGGCTAGGACGCTTGAGAGGAGACGGTCCCGAGGACCCGGCGACTCAGCGGTTCTGCCTGCGGGCCACCACCGCGTCGAGGACGTCGGCGACGTCGTCCGTGCCCGGTACGCGGTAGCGGGCGGCGGTCGCGCCGTCGCCGACCTTGATGCTGATGTCGCCGGGCAGGGTGAGGTGGGCGAAGGCCTTCTCGTCGGTGATGTCGTCTCCGAGGTACAGGACGGCCTGGGCTCCGGCCCGTTCGCGGAGACGGTCCAGGGCGTGACCCTTGCTGGTCTCGATGACGGCGAGTTCGATGACGGCCTTGCCGTATGTGACGTGGACGCCGTCCCATGAGCCGGGCCCCTCGGCGGCGAGGGCGAGCGCGGCGTCGGCGTCCGACGACGACGCGTTCCGCACGTGCAGGGTTGCGCTCGCGGGCTTCGTCTCGACGGATGTTCCGGGGAAGCGCACCGACAGTGCCTGGAAGTCGGCGACCACCCGGTCGAGGAGCGCCTGCTTGTCGGCGGTGACGGGGTCGGCGAAGCCGGTGTCGAACTCGGCGCCGTGACTCCCGACGAGGATCACGGGGTCGCCGAGGCCGGACAGCGAAGCGAGGTCGGCGCGCGCCCGACCCGACACGAGGGCGACCTCCACGCCGGGCAGTCGGGCGGCCTCGGCGAGTGCGCGCACCGACCGCGGATTCGGTGCGGCGTCCTCGGGCCGGGAGACGATCGGCGCAACGCACCCGTCGTAGTCGGATGCGAGCAGCACGCGGTCGAGCGATGCGAACTCGGCGACCGCGTGGGCGAGTGGGCCGTCCGACCTCACGCGGTCTCCTCGTTCGCGGCGCCCGCGCCCGCCAACGACTGCAGGAAACTGGTGGCCCACAGGTCGACGTCGAAGTCGAGGACCTGACGGTGCAGGGCGGCCATCCGTGAGCGACGAGCGTCGTCGTCGTCGGTGACGGCGGCCTCGATCACATCCATGACGTCGCGCTCGTCGTACGGGTTCAGCAGGTAGGCGTCCGTCAGTTCGGCGGCGGCTCCGGTGAACTCGCTGAGCACGAGGGCGCCGCCGTGGTCGGCGCGGCACGCCGCGTACTCCTTCGCCACGAGGTTCATGCCGTCGCGCAGCGGCGTCACGAGGACCACGTCGGCGGCCATGAAGTAGGCGAGCAGTTCGTTACGCGGCACCGGCCGCAGCAGATAGCGGACCGGCGGCGACGTGGTGGTGCCGTATGTGCCGTTGATGTGCGAGACGGTCTGCTCGATCCGGTTGCGGACGGCGATGTAACTGTCCACCTGCTCGCGGGAGGGGCTCGCCAACTGCACGAACACCGTCTCCGCCGGGTCGAGGCGCCCGGCCGCGAACAGTCCTTCCAGACCGCCCAGGCGGACGTCGATGCCCTTGGTGTAGTCGAGGCGGTCGACGCCGAGGAGGATGGTCCGCGGATCGCCGAGCTCGGCGCGGATCTCCGCTGCCCGTCCGGTCTGCGCTGCGGCCTGTGCGGCGACGTCGGCGGCGTTGATCGAGATCGGGAACGACCCGACGCGGACCGTGCGCGACGCGGTCCGGACCGTGCCGAGGCCGTCGCGGACGCCGACCGGGTCGCGGGACGTCTCGAGCCCGCAGACGCGGCGGACGAGCGTCATGAAGTTCTCGGCGCCGCCCGGCAGGTGGAACCCGACCAGGTCGGCCCCGAGCAGACCGTCGAGCAGTTCACGACGCCACGGGAGTCGCGTGAACAGTTCATACGACGGGAACGGGATGTGCAGGAAGAAACCGATCCGCAGGTCGGGACGCAGATCCCGGAGCATGGTGGGGACCAGTTGGAGCTGGTAGTCGTGCACCCAGACCGTCGCTCCCGACGCCGCGGCGGCGGCCGCGGCCTCCGCGAACCGGCGGTTCACCGACACGTACGTGTCCCACCAGTCGTGCCGGAAGACCGGTTCGACAAGGAGGTCGTGATAGAGCGGCCAGAGGGTCGAGTTCGCGAAGCCCTCGTAGTAGTCGACGATCTCGTCCGCGCTCAGCGGCACGGCGTGGATGTCGATGCCGTCGACGGTGTCCGGCGCATCGGCCGGGCCCGCGCCCCCGCTCCACCCGACCCAGGCGCCCTCACGGGTGGCGAAGGTCGGGGTCATCGCGGTGACGAGACCGCCCGGGGCGCGTTTCCACTCGACGGTCCCGTCGGGGTGGACGCGTTTGTCGACGGGGAGCCGATTGGCTACGACGACGAATTCCGCACCGGTGCGCGACATGTCCTAGGCGGACTCGTCTGCGCCGATTCCCAGCATCGCCAGGAGCATCCGGCATTCGTCGGCGTCGGTGGCGTACGTGGCGACCACGCGGCGGGCCGAGATCGCCGTCTCGTCGGCCACGGGAGTCAGGTCGTCGTCCGCGATGTCTTCGGTCTTGGCAGGCATGGCGACGATTCTACTCCGGCGACCTGTACGAGTCCGAGTTGGCGACGATCGCATCCCGGACGTACCGCGCGAGTCCGGGTTCGAGGGCGTCGTAGGTGGCGGCGAACCGCTCGTCGGCGACGTACATCTCGCCGAGGCAGCGGTGGAACTCGTGATCGCAGTCGTAGAAGCGGTCGTTGATCTGCAGGCGAGCGCGTTCGGCCGCCGCCCGCGCCCGCTCGCCGTCAGCCGGCTCGCCGGACCTCTTGGCATTGACGAACTCGGCGTTCACCGCGTCCTGTTCGGCCTTGACCTCCGCCCAGTAGGCTTTCGTGTACGTCGACGTGCGGGCCGCGGACTGGGCCCACGCGTCGGTCTCGCCCCACCGTTCCTCGGCTTCGGCCTGGTACTCGTCGGAGAACCCGTCTCCGAACAGTTCTTTCAATTCCGCGTCTGTGGCGGGTCGGTTCGTCATCTCACGCTCCAATGCGTCGTCGATCGCGCTCACGAGCTCATTGAGTTCGTCGAGCCTGGCCGTGACGACTCCACGTTGTCGGCGGAGGTGGTCGACAGCGTCGTCCGACCCGTCGAGCAGGTCGGCGATGTCGTCGAGAGACATCTCGAGCCGTCGATACACCACGATCTGCTGCAGTCGGACCAGGTCCGCCCGCGTGTACAGCCGGTAGCCCGCCGTCGATCGTTCGGTCGGGGACAGCAGGCCGATCTCGTCGTAGTGGTGCAGTGTGCGCACCGTCACCCCGAAATGCTCGGCCAGCCGACCCACGGTCCACGTCTCGTCTCGTGTCATCGTCACTCCTGAAGATCGTGGCGCCTCACGCCGCGTGAGGGTCAAGGACTTTCTCGTCGCGGCTTTCGACGGGGGAAGTGCTCCGGGCGGACGGGGATCCGGACGAGGACGGCGGGGATGCTCGGTCGACGCAGCGACCGGGCGAGGAATTCGCCGAGGGTGACGCCCGCGGCGAGCGCGCATCCGGTCGTCAGCGCGGCGGCGACCTGCCCGAACCCCTCGAGCGACTGACCGCTCATGATCCCGTACAGGCCGCGGTAGATCGCCAGGCCCGGCAGCAGCGGCGTGATGCCCGCCACCGCGATGACCAGCGGGGGAGTGAGGGCGCGCCGGGCGGCGAGACCACCGACGAGTCCCACGACGATCGCCGCCGCAGCCGACGCCACGATCGTCCCGGCCTGGGTCAGCGCGAGTCCGAAGGCCACACCCGACGCGACGACGCCCGCACCGAACGCGACCGGGATGGCCCGCCTCTCGGCGTAGCTCGCCAGCGCGAACGCCCCCGCGGCGAGCGCCGCACCGGTCATGCGGGTCAGGGTGTCGACCGGCCCGAACGGAGTCTGCGTCCCCAACCCCGGCAGGAAGACGCCGAACCATTCCGTCACGCGCAGCGCCAGTGCGACACCCGCGAGAATGCCGCCCGTCTGCAACACCACCTCGGAGAACCGCGCGGTTCCGGTGATCGGCGCGCCGGTTATCGCGTCCTGCACCGAGCCGACGAGCGACAGCCCGGACAGCAGGACGACGATGCCCGCCGCGATGATCTGCGACGGCAGGAAGTCGACACCGATCTGCTCGCGCCAGTGGAACAGCGTCGCCGCGGGCATGACGGCGATGAATCCGCCCGCGAACTGCTGGAAGAACATCGGCGTGCCGTCCCGTGCCAGGCGGCGGTTGACGGTCACGATGACCAAGGTGGTGATGAACGACGTCAGTCCGACGAATGCCGTGCCGCCCAACAGGATCGACACACCCGCCGCCATCACGCCCCAGCCGATGGTCGCGACCCAGTACGGGTAGGGATGCCGCGCGGCGATGATCTCGTCGACGATCCGGTGCGCGGTGCCCGGAGTGATCGCCAACTGCCGGATCCTCCGGACCAGCCGGTCCACGTGCGCCAATCGGGTGAAGTCCATCGAGCGGTAGTGCACCGTCCGCATCGCCATCACCGGCGGCAGTGAGAACCCCCGCCGCGCGCAGATCATGATGGTGTTGAACGTGACGTCCACGTCGATATCTTCGAGGCCGTAGATGCCCGCGACGAACTCGATCTGTCGGCGCGTGTCGATCGCGCCGGTACCCGAGTCGAGCAGGACCGCCCCGATCTTGGCCGCCAGGTCGAGCACCTCGGTGATCGCGGCCTCGTCGTCGAGCGCGATCGGTTTTCGGGGCGCGACGACGATGCTGCCGGGCTCGATCGTGTCGATCGTGGCCTGGGCGTTGCCGAGGATCTTGTCGAGGCCTCTGCGGAAGAACGGGCGCACGTCGTCTTGCCTCCTGTCCTGCGATCGGGTGCGTGATCGATGGTAGTGGGGGACGTCGCGGAGGCGATCGATATACTTCATCACCGGACGCCTCCTCAGTGGGTGCACGCCTCCGTAGCGCAGTGGTAGCGCAGCTGTCTTGTAAACAGCAGGTCGTCGGTTCGATCCCGACCGGGGGCTCGGCGCGGGCCGGGACGTCGAACGTCCCGGCCCGTTTTCGTTTTCGTTTTCGTGGACGATCGGTCGGATCCGCTGGAGTTTCGGTCACGTGCCGATGGTGGGCGGCCGAAAGACTGGGTTCATGACAACGACGACAGTCCCCCAGGAGTCGATCGCGACCAGATGGTCGGCGATCGCCGTCATGATGGCGACGAGTTTTGTGCTCGTCACCGCCGAGTTCCTCCCGCCGAGTCTGCTGCCCGCGATGGCCTCGTCGCTCGGCGTCTCCGAAGGCAACGCCGGACAGACGGTCACGGCGACGGCCTTCGTCGGCTTCCTCACGGCCCCGACGATCGGCGTCCTGTTGCCGCGACTGGACCGACGGCTGCTGCTCGTCGGGTTGACGGTCCTCGCCGCCGGATCGAACCTGCTGGTAGCGGTGTCCGGGAACATCTGGCTCCTGCTCGCGGCGCGACTGCTGCTCGGGGCGTCGATCGGCGGGTTCTGGGCCATGTCGATCGCCGTCGCGTCCCGGCTCGCGCGACCAGAGCATCTGGGCAGGGCGATGATGATCGTGAACACGGGAACCACCGTCGCGACGGTCGCGGGCGTGCCGCTCGGCGCCTATCTGGGATCGGTGTTCGACTGGCGGGTCGTGTTCGCCGGGGCGGCGGTGCTGTCGGTGGCGGTCTCGGTCGCATTGTGGAGAGTCCTGCCGTTCGTCGCACCCGCCGGCGGTGAACGACTCGGCGCACTGACCGGAACCGTTCGAGTTCCAGGCATCGCGCGAGGTCTGACCGGCCACGTCCTCACGGTCTTCGGGCACTTCGTCGCGTTCACGTACATCCGGGTGGCGCTCGAACGCGATCCCGACCTGAACGCCGCGACGATCGCCGCGATCCTCGTCGTGTTCGGCGTCGGCGGCGTCGTCGGAAACTTCGTCGTCGGGCTCGTCGTCGACAAGCATCTCGACGCGGCCCGGTACCTGGTGCCCGCGCTGATCGCCGCGAGCGTCGCCGCGGTCGCGGCCGCGCCGAACGCTCTGCCTGTCGTCGTCATCGCGGTCGCCACCTGGGGCTTCGCCTTCGGATCGTGGCTGATGGTGGTGTCGACGTGGATCGGTCGCGTGGCGCCCGACCGGATCGAGGCGGGCGGCGGCCTCCTGGTCGCCGGGTTCCAGATCGCGATCACGCTCGGGGCCTCGATCGGCGGCGCGATCGCCGACAGCGTCGGGATCACCATCGCACTGTGGATCGCCGTCGCGGCCGCCGTGGTCGGAGGCGCCCTCTTCGGCTCCGCGCGTGGTCCGGTCAGCCGGCCGTCGAGCGCCGCCAGCGAGCCGGAGGCTGTCCTGTGTGCCGCCGGAACGCACGGCTGAAGCCGGCTTCCGACTCGTAGCCGAGACGGTGCGCCGTCGCCGCGACGCCTGCTCCCTCGCTGAGCAGGCGTTTCGCGGCGTCCATCCGCACCCCGGTCAGGTACGACGCGGGCGACGTCCCGGTCAGGTCGCGGAATCGCTCAGCGAACGCCGACCGGGACATCGTCGCCTCGCGCGCCAACTCGTCGACTGTCCACATGCGACCGGGCTCGGCGTGCAGGGCGTCGATGACCTTCGACAGCTCGGGATCGGCGAGACGGTCGGCCCACAAGTCGGGGGCGCAGCCGCGTTCCAACCAGGCCCTGATCACGACCGAGACGACGGTCGTCGCGATGCGGCTGCAGATGACGACGTCGCCCGCCCGCGCGAGCGGCGAGGTCGGCCCGCAGTCCATCGCTTCGACGAGGCCGGTGACGGCGGGCTCGGCCGCGTCGAACTCGCGGACCACGATCGTCGACGGCAGCGCGGCGAGCGCCGCGGTGGGCGCGGTGCTCGGCGTCACCGTCACATGCACCACGTCGGCGTCGGTGTCGGCGTGCAGTCGGGCCCGGAAGCCCCGCGGCCACAGGATCATGTCGCCCGCGACCAGGGTTCGCCGCTCACCGTCGTCGAGCGTCGCCCGACCGTTCGCCACATACGTGAAGCCCGCCGACGATCCGGCGAACAGCCTGCTCTGCCCGATCGTGAACCGTTCGCGGCAAGAACTGAGGGTCGTCCAATCGAGCGCGGCGAGCGCCCGGTCGACATTGTCTGAGGTCGCGCCCGCGTACGAAGTGCTCACGTGCAGAACCAGCGCGCGCCGCGCGCACCGTATTCCCGGGTTCGGCCGCCACCCCGGTGCCGATCCGGTCTGTCCCGGCGAATTGCGTGGAAGGTTCCCCGATTTGGTCGATCGGGGTCGGAATCGGGGTCGAGTCGTCCGAATCGGGGAACCTTCGGCGGAGATGCGTCAGTACAGGATGATCAGATCGGTGCGGAGGTCCTCGGGTTCGGTGACCGACGGGTCATTGACGTAGATCTCGATGACGCCGCGCGGGTCGCCGCCGCCGTTCACCCGGTGGACCTCGAACAGCGACTCCCACGCCGAGCTGATGCCCTCGTAGGCGCCGATGTGGCTCATGATCAGGGCCTTGCCGGACGGGAACACGCCGTTGTCGACGCCTTCGACGTCGACGGGGGCGTCCACGGGAAAGCCGAGGGTGAGGTCGAAGACGTCGTGGGGATCGCCCTCGTACAGGCCGTAACCGGGGCCGACGGGCCTGCAGCCCGCGAGGACCTGGAACGACTCGTCGAAGATGTCCCGGATGTCCTCCATCCGGACGTCGTAGAACGACTGCGTGACGACGCGGATGTCGTCGGGCAGCGTCACCTCCATCGGCTGCAGGAACGACTCGTCGCGGAAGAACAGCGGGATGCTCATGCCCGACAGGGTACGTCTGCGCCTGCAGAGCCCGCACGGCTCGCGGCACAATGGTTTCGTGATTCAGGATGATCTGGTCGTCGACACCCACTACGGTCCGATCCGCGGCGTCGCCACCGAGACGCTCGACGTCTGGCGCGGCGTCGCGTATGCGCGGCCGCCGGTCGGCGACCTGCGGTGGCGGCACGCCGTCGACCCGATCGCGCACACCGACGTGGTCCCCGCGGACACGTTCGGCCCGGTGTGCCCGCAGCCGGTGATGCCGGTGATCGAACTGAACGAGGGCGCACGGCAGGAGGAAGACTGCCTGTACCTCAACGTGTCGACACCGCGCGGCGCGTCCCGCAGCGATGACAGGCTTCCGGTGATGGTGTGGATCCACGGCGGGGCCTACCTGTGCGGCGCCGGATCGCAACCGCTGTACGACGCGACGTCCCTGATCGGGGCGGGGCTCGACGCGGGGACGCCGGTCGTCGTCGTGACGATCAACTACCGGATGGGCGCGTTCGGTTTCGTCGACTTCTCGTCGTGGTCGGGCGACGGGCAGACGTTCGATGCCAACTGCGGAATGTCGGACGTCCTCGCCGCACTCCGGTGGGTGAATCTGAACATCGCGGGCTTCGGCGGAGACCCCGGCAACGTGACGGTCTTCGGGGAGTCCGCGGGCGGCGGCATCGTCACGACGCTCCTGACGATGCCTGCCGCGGAGGGCCTGATCCATCGAGCGATCGCGCAGAGCTCGCCCGCCACATCCGTCTACGGGCCCGACCGCGCCGCCCGCTACGCGCGGGCCATGCTCGATCTGATGCCCGCCGACAAGGTGACTCCGGAAGCGCTGCGTGACATCCCGGTCGGCGCGCTGGTCGCCGCGTCACAGCAGATGTTCCTCTCGGTGCCGCGCGAGCATCCCGGCACCATCGCCCACACTCCGATCGTGGACGGCGACCTGATCCCCGACGACCCGCTGCGCGTCTACGAGGCCGGGCGGGCACTGCCGGTGCCGCTGATGATCGGCACCAACCGGCACGAGACGTCGCTGTTCAAATGGATGTCGTCGCCCCTGATGCCGGTCAAGGCGGAGCACGTCGACGCGATGTTCGCTCTCATCGGAACCGAGCAGCCGCACCTCCCGCTGCCCGAACCGGAGCACCTCGACGAGTCGTATCAGCACGTCAAGGCCAAGGTCCGGAGCATGGCGATCTCCCGCGACATCGGATTCCGCATGCCTGCCCTGTGGATCGCCGAAGCCCACAACGCCCGCGCGTCGGTCCACCTGTACCGCTTCGACTGGGCGACGCCGCTCCTGCGGTTCATCGGCTTCGGCGCCGCCCACGCGACCGAGGTGCCGTACGTGTGGGGCAACCCGTCGACGACCAAACGCGATCCGATGTACCGACTCGGCGGGCGCCCCACCGGCGACGAGGTCACCAGGCGGGTGCAGGGTCGGTGGCTGGCGTTCGCCACGACGGGCGATCCGAACATCGACGACTCCGCCCGCTGGAACCCGTACACGGCCGACGATCACGCGTCGCTGCGCATCGGCGCGGACGACTCCGCCGCCGTCGGCCTCGACGATGCGATGCTCCGCGCCTGGGGCGACGAGGTGCTGAGCTTCCAATGACGGTCACCAGATTCGGCTCAGACTCCCTGTTCGACGGCGGCTTCGCCTACGGTTCACGCGTGCCCGCGGGACGGACTCTGTTCACGGCGGGTGTCTCACCGCTCGACGCGGCGGGCGCGATCGTGTCGCCGGACGATCCCGTCGCCCAGGCGACGCACGCCGTCGGACTGCTCACAACGCTTCTCGCGGAACAGGATTCGACGCCGGCCGACATCGCCAAGTTGACCGTCTACGTCGAGACCGCCGATCGCGGTGTGATCGCCGACGTGTGGCGGGCCGTGGAGGCAGCGTTCGACGGTTCCACCCCGCCCGCGGTGATCGTCGCCGTGACCGTGCTGCCGTACCCGGGTCAACGGGTCGAACTCGACGCCGTCGCGGTGACCCGATGACGCGGCCACGGATCGACGACGCGCAGCGGCGGGCCCGATTCCAGCGCAGGCATCTCCTCGAGTCGTCGACGGGCGCATCGCCGGTGCAGATCGCCGACGCCGTCGTCGGACTGCACGCGACCACGGCGTCGTCCGTGCATCTCGCGGCCTGGGCCCGCAATCACGACATCGCGGCGTCGGACGTCGACGCGGCGCTCTACGACGAGCGGAGCGTCGTCAAACAACTCGCGATGCGGCGGACGCTGTTCGTGATGAGCAGGCCGGTCCTGGCCGACGCCGTCGGGGCCGTCGGCAGCCGCGTCGCCGCATCCGAACGCACCAACATGCTCCGTGACCTGCGGCGCGACGACGGTCCCGCCGATCCCGAGGCGTGGCTCGAGCGGGCCCGCACCGCGGTCCTCGACCTCCTGGACGGCACGGAACTCGTCTCCGGACAGGTGCGGAAGGCGCTCCCCGGTCTCGACATCTCGATCATGCGTGACGTGGGCAAGTCGTACGGAGGAGCGTCCCCGATGCTCCCGCGAGTCCTCAATCACCTGGCGGCGGCCGGTGATGTGGTGCGCGGACACAACCGTGCGGGTTGGACGGCGTCCAAGCCGGGGTGGACGTCGATGACGTCATGGCTGGGCGGACCACTGGCCGAGGTGACCCCGGACGACGGCCACCGCGACCTCGTCGAACGCTGGCTCCGTTCGTTCGGCCCCGGCAGCGAAGCCGACATCGTCTGGTGGCTCGGGTCCACCAAGACCGCCGTGCGCAGGGCGCTCTCGGCCCTCGACGTGACCGAGGTCGACCTCGACTCCGGCGACACCGGCTACCTGATGTCCGACGACGTCGACCCCGTCGAACCGGTCGCGCCACGGGCGCTGCTGCTGCCCGGCCTCGACCCGACGACGATGGGGTGGCGTGGCCGCGACTTCTACCTCGACCCCGGGCACGTCCGGCACCTGTTCGACAGCAATGGAAACGGCGGGCAGACCGCGTGGTGGGACGGCCGGATCGTCGGAGGCTGGGTGCAGGAGGGCGACAGTGTGCGCGTCCAACCGCTCGAGGACCTCCCCGTCGCTGCGGTGAAGGCCCTCGACGCTCGTGCGGCCGACCTCGCCGACTGGCTCGGCGACGTCCGTCTCAGTCAGGGTGCTTTCGCGTCGCCGATGATGCGTGACGTGAGGCCTCGCTGAGACCCCGGGTCGCCTCACAGGAACCTCCCAGCGTTCGGCCAGCGAGGGGATAGGGGCCGGGTGCACCATGGTGATCATGACCGTGAGCGCATCAGCCAACCCTGCAAAGGTCCTCGTCGTCGACGACGAGGAGAACATCCGGGAACTGTTGTCGGTATCGTTGAAATTCCAAGGACACGAGGTGCGCTCGGCGGCGGACGGTCCGCGCGCGATCGACGTCGCGCGGACGTTCAAACCCGATGTGCTGGTGCTCGACGTGATGATGCCGGGGATGGACGGCTTCGGCCTGCTGCGTCGGCTCCGGGCCGACGGCATCGAGGCCCCAGCCCTGTTCCTGTCGGCGCGCGATTCCGTCGAGGACAAGATCAACGGCCTCACCGTCGGCGGCGACGACTACGTGACGAAGCCGTTCAGCCTGGAAGAGGTGGTCGCCCGGCTCGGCGTCCTGCTTCGACGCAGCGGTCACGGTGAGGAGAAGGAAGCGTCGTCACGGATCGTCTTCGCCGATCTCGAACTCGACGAGGAGACGCACGAGGTCCTCAAGGCCGGGGAACTGGTTCCGCTGTCGCCGACCGAATTCACCCTGCTCCGGTACTTCATGGTCAACGCGGGGACGGTGTTGTCGAAGCCGCGGATCCTCGACCACGTGTGGAACTACGACTTCGGCGGCGACGTGAACGTCGTCGAGAGTTACGTGTCGTACCTGCGGCGCAAGATCGACACCGGTCCGACGCGGCTCATCCACACCCTGCGCGGAGTGGGCTATGTGATGCGCGAACCTCGATGAACGCGATCGCCCGGCGCATGCGGGCCATGCCGCTGCGGGTGACGCTCGTCGTGTCGACGGTGATCCTGGTGCTTGCCGGGCTCGGGGCGTCCGGTGTCGCAGTCACGTCGGCGATGCGCGCCGACCTGGTGTCCCGCGTCGACGAGGGACTGAACGACGCGATCCACGGGTGGGCACGTCCGCCCGCCATCCGCGACGACGATCAGCCGGGGCCGCCGGGGCTGCGTCGGCCCAAATCGCAGTACTACCTGGCGTCCACCCTGCCCAACGGGTTCCAGCTCGTCTTCAACGACTTCGGGTCGTCGCCCGACCAGTCGTCACTGCCGTCGGGGGACGTCGGACCGACCACGGTCCGGTCGGTCGGATCGGGGCCGGAGTGGCGGATCGCGAAGAGGCAGCAGAACGGCGCGACCGTCGTCATCGCGATCCCGCTCAGCGACGTCGATGCGACGATGTCGCGGCTGATCTGGCTGCAGGTCGGCGTCGGCTGCATCGTGGTGCTGCTCATCGGAGTGCTCAGCTACCTGTTGGTCAGATCGAGTCTGCGGCCGCTGCGGCGCGTCGAGGAGACGGCCCACGCCATCGCGGGAGGCGACCTCCACCAGCGTGTGCCCGCCCGGCCCGCCAACACGGAGGTCGGGAGTCTCGGCGAGTCGGTGAACGCGATGTTGGCGCAGATCCAGAGCGCGTTCGCCGCGACGGCCGCATCCGAACGTCAGGCCCGAGAGTCCGAGGAGAAGATGCGCCGGTTCGTCGCCGACGCGTCTCACGAACTGCGGACGCCGCTGACCTCGATCAAGGGATTCGCCGATCTGATGACGCTCGGCGCGGTCAGCGACTCCGGCGACGCCGTCCGCCGGATATCGGGTGAGGCCGACCGGATGACGATGCTCGTCGAAGACCTCCTCATGCTCGCCAGGCTCGACGCGCAACGTCCGCTCGACGATTCGCCGGTCGACGTCCTCGCGCTGCTCGTCGACTCCGTCGAGGCGGCGCGCGCGTCGGCCCCCGGTCGTGAGATCACTCTCGACCTCGCCGGATTCGAGCCGACGGCGCAGGTCGAGGGCGACCGTCTCCGACTCCGGCAGGTGCTCGGCAACCTCCTCGGCAATGCCGTCGCGCACACGGGCGACGACGACCGGATCACCGTGTCCGCCCGGATCGACGACGGGGAGGTCGTCGTCAGCGTCGCCGACACGGGACCCGGGCTCTCCTCGGACGAGGCCGAGCACGTCTTCGAACGCTTCTACCGGGGCGACCCGTCTCGCCATCGCGATCAGACGGCGTCGGGCAGCGGACTGGGGCTGTCGATCGTCGCGGCGCTCGTCGCGGCCCACGGCGGTCGCGTCGGCGTCCGGTCCGAGCCCGGACACGGCGCCGAGTTCTGGTTCGCGTTGCCGAGCGCGAACACCGCAGACCCTCGGTAGTGTCGGGGCATGGCCTCGGTTTTCACGCACATCATCAACGGCGACCTGCCCGGACGTTTCGTCTGGAAGGACGGGCAGAGCGTCGGTTTCCTGACCATCAACCCGGTGACCCCCGGACACGTGCTCGTCGTCCCCCGCAAGGAGATCGACCACTGGGAACAGATCGACACGCCGACCTTCACTCACCTGTCCGACGTGTCGCAGAAGATCGGTCGCGCCGTCAAGGACGCATTCGACGCTCCCCGCATGGGGCTGCTCATCGCGGGTCTCGAAGTGCCGCACCTGCACATCCACGTGTTCCCGGCGCACTCCCTCGAAGCGTTCGATCTGACGAAGGCCGATCCGAACCCGTCGCCGGAGTCGCTGGACGACGCCGCCGACCGCATCCGCACGTCGCTCCGCGCATTGGGCTACGGCGAGAACGTGCCGGGCTGACCGGCCCACATCGGCTCCCGGTTAAGCTCGTCCGATCAACCGACAGCGGGAACGGGAGAGGGTGTGGAAGTCGACGGGGCCCTGTCGCGACGGGCATTGCTCAAGGGCGCCGGTCTCGCCTTCCTCGCGGGCGGAGTCGCCGCGTGCTCGGCGGGCACACCCGCGGTCACCGAGGTGTCGGCGGTCACCCGGCCGCTGCCCATTCCACCGATACTCGCCCCGAGCACTCGTCGTAAGACGAAGACGTTTCGGCTGACGGCGCAGGCCGGGACCAGCGAGATTCTCGCCGGCGCCCGGACCGCGACGTGGGGATACAACGGATCGCAGCTAGGACCGACGATCCGCGTGGCCCGCGGCGACGACGTCCGCATCAAGGTCGTCAATGGACTGCGAGAGTCGACGACGGTCCACTGGCACGGGCTCCACACACCGCCCGAGATGGACGGTGGACCGGACCAGCCGATCGCGCCTGGGCGCGGCTGGGAAGCGCGCTTCCGCGTCCGACAGCAGGCCGCGACCCTCTGGTACCACCCGAACGCGCGCGGCTCGATGACCAGACAGATCCACCGCGGACTCGCCGGAATGCTGATCGTCGACGACGCCGCCTCCGCACGCCTGGACCTTCCGAAGGAGTACGGCGTCGACGACGTCCCCCTGATCCTCCAGGACAAACTGTTCACCGCCGACCACTCACTGGACGAGAAGATCGATCCCGACGTCGGAATCGTCGGCGAGACCGTCACGGTCAACGGAATCGCTTCCCCTACTTTCACCGCACGCACTCGACGTGTCCGCTTCCGGATCGTCGACGCCGCGACCGCGCGCGTCGTCAACCTCGCGTTCTCCGACGACCGACGCTTCACGATCATCGCCTCGGACGGCGGGCTGCTCGACGAGCCGCAGACCGTCAGCAGCATGCTGCTGAGCCCGGGGGAGCGGGCGGAGATCGTCGTCGACCTCATCCCGGGCGAGACCCTCACTCTCCGCACCGTTCCGTTCGCCGCGAGCATCGGGCTGGGCGACGACGCGCCCGACATCGGACAACTGGACGAACTCGACCTGATGACGATCGTCGGGCCACCGCCGACGACGTCCACCGCGCCGGCTCTGCCGTCCGCGCTCAACCCGACGGTCCGGACCAGCCCATCGGTCGGGATGGCGAAACGTCGCTTCGTCGACCTTCAGTGGTTCCAGATCAACGGCCAGATCGCCGATCCCCACCGGACCGACGCCGTCGTCGCCGTTGGAGCCTACGAACGGTGGACGGTCCGGAATCGGGACTCACGAGTGGAGAACCTTCACATCCACGGAACCCAGTTCAGAGTCCTGTCGGCGGGCGGCACCGCCTCCCGTGTGCAGACGTCGGGCTGGAAGGACACGGTCCTCGTGCCTCCGGGCGCCCGGATGGACCTCGCCGTCAGATTCATCGACTACACATCGACGCGAGTCCCGTACGTCTTCGGCAGTCAGCTCGCGCTCAACAACGACCAAGGCATGGAGGGACGACTCCTCGTGGTTCGACCGGGGAGCACAGTCGCCGACGCGCGTGGGCGCAGGCCGAAGCGCCCGAAACCGCGATGACCAGGCGATTTGGCATTCCCGGCCCCGATGCGTAACTTATATCGAGTCCGCAGCGGCCAGGCCGCGAAAGACGAACTCCCTCCAAACCTCCTCTACGTCGGGTCGCGAGATTCCGGCTGGGGTTGCTTGGTGGGACCGGCCTTCTAGCCGACACCGACGATTTGCACTGCGGGTCGCGGAGACGCTAGGCTGGAAAAGTTGGCCGCGAGCCGGTCAGCGTACAATGCAAGTTCACTGGAGTTCAGTCCCTGTTTGTGGGGATCGGTGCTGGTGGGTGTGTGTTCTTTGAGAACTCGATAGTGTGTAAAATAGATGTTCTTGTGCCACATATTTTTTTGGTTTGTGGCATGAAGGATTGATGGACAGATCATGGTTCCTTGGTGGACGATGATGTTTTTGATTGAATTCTTGTCAGTTTTTTGGATTTGGTCAGGTTGTGCTTTCTGGCTTGTGCTGAAATTGCGGTCTTCGGGTCGTGTTTCTGTATTTTTTGTTGGAGAGTTTGATCCTGGCTCAGGACGAACGCTGGCGGCGTGCTTAACACATGCAAGTCGAACGGAAAGGCCCTTTCGGGGGTACTCGAGTGGCGAACGGGTGAGTAACACGTGGGTGATCTGCCCCAAACTCTGGGATAAGCCTGGGAAACTGGGTCTAATACTGGATATGACCTTCTGCTTCATGGTGGATGGTGGAAAGCTTTTGCGGTTTGGGATGGGCCCGCGGCCTATCAGCTTGTTGGTGGGGTAATGGCCTACCAAGGCGACGACGGGTAGCCGACCTGAGAGGGTGATCGGCCACACTGGGACTGAGACACGGCCCAGACTCCTACGGGAGGCAGCAGTGGGGAATATTGCACAATGGGCGCAAGCCTGATGCAGCGACGCCGCGTGAGGGATGACGGCCTTCGGGTTGTAAACCTCTTTCGCCAGGGACGAAGCGCGAGTGACGGTACCTGGAGAAGAAGCACCGGCCAACTACGTGCCAGCAGCCGCGGTAATACGTAGGGTGCGAGCGTTGTCCGGAATTACTGGGCGTAAAGAGCTCGTAGGCGGTTTGTCGCGTCGTCTGTGAAATTCTGCAACTCAATTGCAGGCGTGCAGGCGATACGGGCAGACTTGAGTACTACAGGGGAGACTGGAATTCCTGGTGTAGCGGTGAAATGCGCAGATATCAGGAGGAACACCGGTGGCGAAGGCGGGTCTCTGGGTAGTAACTGACGCTGAGGAGCGAAAGCGTGGGGAGCGAACAGGATTAGATACCCTGGTAGTCCACGCCGTAAACGGTGGGTACTAGGTGTGGGGTCCATTTCACGGATTCCGTGCCGTAGCTAACGCATTAAGTACCCCGCCTGGGGAGTACGGCCGCAAGGCTAAAACTCAAAGGAATTGACGGGGGCCCGCACAAGCGGCGGAGCATGTGGATTAATTCGATGCAACGCGAAGAACCTTACCTGGGTTTGACATACACTAGAAAGCTATAGAGATATAGCCCCCCTTGTGGTTGGTGTACAGGTGGTGCATGGCTGTCGTCAGCTCGTGTCGTG
Organism: Gordonia spumicola; assembly: GCF_009932475.1. Lineage (GTDB taxonomy): Bacteria > Actinomycetota > Actinomycetes > Mycobacteriales > Mycobacteriaceae > Gordonia > Gordonia spumicola. Next base: position 532,540 of record NZ_BJOV01000003.1, on the reverse strand, counting down.
AGATGTTGGGTTAAGTCCCGCAACGAGCGCAACCCTTGTCCTGTATTGCCAGCGGGTTATGCCGGGGACTTGCAGGAGACTGCCGGGGTCAACTCGGAGGAAGGTGGGGATGACGTCAAGTCATCATGCCCCTTATGTCCAGGGCTTCACACATGCTACAATGGCGCGTACAGAGGGCTGCGAGACCGTGAGGTGGAGCGAATCCCTTAAAGCGCGTCTCAGTTCGGATTGGGGTCTGCAACTCGACCCCATGAAGTCGGAGTCGCTAGTAATCGCAGATCAGCAACGCTGCGGTGAATACGTTCCCGGGCCTTGTACACACCGCCCGTCACGTCATGAAAGTCGGTAACACCCGAAGCCGGTGGCCTAACCCCTTGTGGGAGGGAGCCGTCGAAGGTGGGATCGGCGATTGGGACGAAGTCGTAACAAGGTAGCCGTACCGGAAGGTGCGGCTGGATCACCTCCTTTCTAAGGAGCAGACAACACCCAACGCCCACTCGAACGCAGCTGGGGTTGGTGTTTGTTCATAGGGTGAAACACAAGAACCCACCGTGATGGTTGGGCGCCGCGAGAGTCGGTGTTCTGCTGGTGGTTGCAGTCGGGTGACTGGCTGTTGTCTTTTTGCACACTATCGGGGTTCTGAGAGAACACGCGCTGTCCTGCCCTTGTGGGGGTGGGTGGTGGTTGTTGTCTCTGCTCGCTGACATTCCGCCACGTCGTGTGGTGTTGGGTGTGGGTGGGTGTGTGTTGTTTGAGAAGTGGATAGTGGATGCGAGCATCTTGAAATATAGGTGTCGTATTGCAATTTCAAAATGTATGTTGATTTTTGTGATGTCCACATTCGTGCCGCACGAAGCTGTGATGGCCTTTCGGGGTTGTTGTGGTGGGGTGGTGGTGTGTTTGTGGGTGTTGTTGTAAGTGTTTTAGGGCGTTCGGTGGATGCCTTGGTACCAGGAGCCGATGAAGGACGTGGTAGGCCGCGATAGTCCTCGGGGAGTTGTCAAACGAGCTGTGATCCGAGGGTGTCCGAATGGGGAAACCCAGCACGAGTTATGTCGTGTTACCCACCCTTGAATATATAGGGGGTGTGGAGGGAACGTGGGGAAGTGAAACATCTCAGTACCCACAGGAAGAGAAAACAATAGTGATTCCGTGAGTAGTGGCGAGCGAAAGCGGATGAGGCTAAACCATGCGTATGTGATACTCGGCAGGGGTTGTGCGTGTGGGGTTGTGGGAGCATTATTGGTGCGTCTGCCGGCGTGTCGGCCAGTAAGAAAATCGTGTGTTAGGTGAAGTGGCCTGGAATGGTCTGCCGTAGTGGGTGAGAGTCCCGTAACTGAAAACGCGCGGTCTGGTTGTAGTGTTTCCCAAGTAGCAGCGGGCTCGTGGAATCTGCTGTGAATCTGCCGGGACCACCCGGTAAGCCTAAATACTTTCTGGTGACCGATAGCGGACTAGTACCGTGAGGGAAAGGTGAAAAGTACCCCGGGAGGGGAGTGAAATAGTACCTGAAACCGGACGCTTACAATCCGTCAGAGCCTTCCCTTTTGGGGTGGGGTGATGGCGTGCCTTTTGAAGAATGAGCCTGCGAGTTAGTGCTCAGTGGCAAGGTTAACCCGTGTGGGGTAGCCGTAGCGAAAGCGAGTCTGAATAGGGCGCCCCAAGTCGCTGGGTCTAGACCCGAAGCGGAGTGATCTACCCATGGCCAGGGTGAAGCAGAGGTAAGACTTTGTGGAGGCCCGAACCCACTTCAGTTGAAAATGGAGGGGATGAGTTGTGGGTAGGGGTGAAAGGCCAATCAAACTCCGTGATAGCTGGTTCTCCCCGAAATGCATTTAGGTGCAGCGTTGCGTGTTTCTTACTGGAGGTAGAGCTACTGGATGGCCGATGGGCCCTACAAGGTTACTGACGTCAGCCAAACTCCGAATGCCGGTAAGTGAGAGCGTGGCAGTGAGACTGCGGGGGATAAGCTTCGTAGTCGAGAGGGAAACAGCCCAGATCGCCGGCTAAGGCCCCTAAGCGTGTACTAAGTGGAAAAGGATGTGGGGTCGCGAAGACAACCAGGAGGTTGGCTTAGAAGCAGCCACCCTTGAAAGAGTGCGTAATAGCTCACTGGTCAAGTGATCCTGCGCCGACAATGTAGCGGGGCTCAAGTACACCGCCGAAGCCGCGGCACTCACACATGTACATCGGCCACTTTTGTGGTCTAGTGGTGTGGGTGGGTAGGGGAGCGTCCTGCATCCGTGGAAGCGCCGGAGTGATCTAGGTGTGGAGGGTGTGGGAGTGAGAATGCAGGCATGAGTAGCGAAAGACAAGTGAGAAACTTGTCCGCCGAATGACCAAGGGTTCCTGGGCCAGGTTAATCCGCCCAGGGTGAGTCGGGACCTAAGGCGAGGCCGACAGGCGTAGTCGATGGACAACGGGTTGATATTCCCGTACCCGTGTATCCGCGTCCAGTGGCGAATCATCTGTACTAACCATCCAAAAGCATCTTTTCGACCTTTCGGGGTTGTCTGGGTGTGGCTGCGTGGGACCTTGGGTGTAGTAGTCAAGTGATGGGGTGACGCAGGAAGGTAGCTGGGCCAGTCAGTGGTTGTACTGGTGTAAGCCTGTAGGGAGTGACATAGGCAAATCCGTGTCGCACATAATCCTGAGAGGTGATGCGTAGCCCGTTGGGGTGAATTCAGTGATCCTATGCTGCCGAGAAAAGCCTCTAGCGAGTTGGTACATGGCCCGTACCCCAAACCGACACAGGTGGTCAGGTAGAGAATACTAAGGCGATCGAGATAACTGTGGTTAAGGAACTCGGCAAATTGCCCCCGTAACTTCGGGAGAAGGGGGACCACGGCTGGTGAACGCCTTTGCGGTGGGAGCTGGTGGTGGTCGCAGAGACCAGAGAGAAGCGACTGTTTACTAAAAACACAGGTCCGTGCGAAGTCGTAAGACGATGTATACGGACTGACGCCTGCCCGGTGCTGGAAGGTTAAGAGGACCGGTTAGTCACTTTTGGGTGGCGAAGCTGAGAATTTAAGCCCCAGTAAACGGCGGTGGTAACTATAACCATCCTAAGGTAGCGAAATTCCTTGTCGGGTAAGTTCCGACCTGCACGAATGGCGTAACGACTTCTCTGCTGTCTCAACCACAGGCTCGGCGAAATTGCAGTACGAGTAAAGATGCTCGTTTCGCGCGGCAGGACGAAAAGACCCCGGGACCTTCACTATAGCTTGGTATTGGTGTTCGGTACGGTTTGTGTAGGATAGGTGGGAGACTGTGAGGCTGGCACGCTAGTGTTGGTGGAGTCGTTGTTGAAATACCACTCTGATCGTATTGGGCTTCTAACCTCGGACCCTGATCGGGTTCAGGGACAGTGCCTGGTGGGTAGTTTAACTGGGGCGGTTGCCTCCTAAAGTGTAACGGAGGCGCCCAAAGGTTCCCTCAGCCTGGATGGCAATCAGGTGTTGAGTGTAAGTGCACAAGGGAGCTTGACTGTGAGACGTACATGTCGAGCAGGGACGAAAGTCGGGACTAGTGATCCGGCACCGGCAAGTGGAAGCGGTGTCGCTCAACGGATAAAAGGTACCCCGGGGATAACAGGCTGATCTTCCCCAAGAGTCCATATCGACGGGATGGTTTGGCACCTCGATGTCGGCTCGTCGCATCCTGGGGCTGGAGTAGGTCCCAAGGGTTGGGCTGTTCGCCCATTAAAGCGGCACGCGAGCTGGGTTTAGAACGTCGTGAGACAGTTCGGTCTCTATCCGCCGCGCGCGATTAGAAACTTGAGGAAACCTGTCCCTAGTACGAGAGGACCGGGACGGACGAACCTCTGGTGTGCCAGTTGTCCTACCAAGGGCACTGCTGGTTAGCTACGTTCGGAAGGGATAACCGCTGAAAGCATCTAAGCGGGAAGCCTGTTCCAAGATGAGGTTTCTCACCACCTTCGGGTGGGTAAGGCCCCCTACAGACTATGGGGTTGATAGGCCAGAACTGTAAGCATAGTAATGTGTTCAGGTGACTGGTACTAATAGGCCGAGGACTTACTAACAACACTCACACACTTTGTTTTTGAGTGTGTTCGCATCCACTATCTACTTCTGAAACAACACACGACCGTCACCTGGGTTGGTGGTGGTTGTTGATAGTTTCATATTGTTTCGGTGGCTATAGCGGAGGGGAAACGCCCGGCCCCATTCCGAACCCGGAAGCTAAGCCCTCCAGCGCCGATGGTACTGCACTTTAGTCAGTGTGGGAGAGTAGGACACCGCCGAACTCAACTTATTCGAGCCCCTCAACCCTTGTGGTTGAGGGGCTCGAATGCTTTCTACACCCGATACACTGGGCGGATCATGAACCGCGTCAAAGTACAGGCAGCACTCACCTGGCGACCCGTGCTCGCGCTGACGATTCTGGCGTTCTCGACATTCGTGTCGCTGAGCACGTACTGGCGTGTCGTGCGGGCGGGCGGAAACGACCACCAGACCGGCGACTGGCTCATCAACTATTCGGCCGGATTCATCCGACGCGGATTCATCGGCGAGATCCTGCGCTTCGCCTACCCGGACGACCTGCTCGTCGCGACAGCGATCCTCCAGATGACTCTCTGGCTGCTTTTTGTGGCCTTCGTCGTCTACCGCCTGCGCAAAGACGAATGGTCGTCGACGTCGATCCTCCTGTGGTGCGGACCGGCAGCGGTCCCGTTCGCGGGCTGGGACCCGCAGGGCGGACTCCGCAAGGAGATCATCGCGTTCCTCGCACTCGCCGTGATGAGTCTCGCCGCCGACCGAGTCGGCCGTGCACGAATGCTCCTCGTATCCGCATCGTGCGTCATCTGGGCGGTGTCGCTCCTGTCGTGGGAGGCGACGGTCGTCCTCCTGCCGACCCTGCTCATCCTGTGTCGGCGAGCGTTCGGCGACGACCGGAAGCAGTGGCGGATCGCCGGTACGTCGATCCTCGTCGTCTCGGCGGCCGCCGTCGGCGCGAGCCTGGCAGCCCCCGGCGGAACACGGGCGGCGGCCGGGATCTGCGACGACCTGCTGAGTCGCGGGTTCGACAAGCAGATCTGCGACGGATCGATCCGGTGGCTCGGCTACGACCTCCAGTACGGGTACGACTACACGATCGGGTTCATGCCGCAGAACCTGTACTTCGTGCCCCTCGCCGCGCTCGCACTGCTGCCGGTCTGCTGGCTGGGACGGTTCTGTGAGCGACGGTGGTGGTGGCCCGCACAGATCGCGGTCATCCTGTCCCTGTCGCTCATCGCAGCCGACTACGGACGGTGGATCCACATGGCGGCCATCGCCACCGCGTTCCTCGCCCTCGGCCGCACGGAGGGACGATCAGAACCGCCCGCGGGACTCGTCGTCGTCTACCTGCTCGGCTGGGGCGTGCAACACGCGCTGTTCGGAACCGCGACGACCCCGGTGTGGCGCGGCGGGTGGATGACGTTCGTCCAGCATTACCTGCCCTAGGCGTCTCCTAGACGGTCTGGTGGATCACCATCGGCGACACGGCGGTGGCGCCCGCCGCACGCAAGGCTGCCGCCGCCAGGGTCACCGCCCACCCGGTCGCGGTCTCGTCCACCACGAGAAGCACGGCGAGCCCGGCCACGTCGGCAGGCGCCGACCCGAGATGCTCCTTCCAGTACGTCGCCTCGACACCGCTCGTCGCCTCCCTACCCGGTACCTGTCCCGGCAGCACCGGGAACGTCGAGCCGGGCCTGCGGCCGACCGCACGGAGACGGTCTGCCAGATCGGCCGCCACGTCGCCGCCCCGAAGATCGAGGGAGACGATGGCGTCCGGTCGGACGCCGCCGCGTCGTCGCCAGTCGCCGAGAACGGCGACGGCGGACTCCGCCAGATGTCCGCGGGACGCTTCGTCTCCGCGTTTGGCTCCGACGAGGACGTCGCCCCACTGCGGTGCGTCGGCGAATGCGAGGACCCGCCCCGGTTCGGCGGCGAGATCGGGTGGGATCCGACCGCTGCGCGTGAACGATCCCTTCGGCGGCCACATCTTCCGCGGCTCCAACACCTGTGCTTTGCTGCGCAAGACTGCGGAGATGGTCGCGACCGTCTCGTCCTTCGGAGTGGCGTTGAGGCCGGGCGTCAGCTCGCCGCGACACACCGAGCATCGTCCGCAGTCGGCCGCCGCGGGGTCGTCCAACGACTCCGTGAGAAGGCGCATCAGGCACCGCTCTCCGCGGACGTACGAACGCATGATGTCGGCCTCACGGCGTCGTACGGCGAGGACGCCTTCGTAGTGGTCCGCGTCGTAGGTCCACGGCTTGCCGGTGGTCTCCCACCCGTCCGACGTCCGCTCCACCACGCCGTCGACGGCGAGCTGCTTGAGCATCAGTTCCACCTTGCCGCGCCGAACACCGGTCTCCGACTCGAGTGCTACGACGCTCATCGGCCCGCCGGCGCCGGCCATCGCATCGAGCAGGCGCGACATGCGTTTGGGGTCGGGGATGGTCGCGGTCGCGAAATGCTCCCAGATCGCGTCGTCGAGAGCCGATGCCAGCAGCACGACGACGGCCTCGTCGAGCGCGCGTCCGGCACGACCCACCTGCTGGTAGTACGACACCGGCGACGGCGGTGCACCGACGTGCACGACGAACCCGAGGTCAGGCTTGTCGAATCCCATGCCGAGCGCCGACGTGGCGACCAGCGCCTTCACCCGATTCTCGAGGAGCGCGTCCTCCAACCCGTGACGCTCCTCGGCGGGCAGTTGACCGGTGTACGCGGCGACGGGATACTCGTCCCCCCACACCGCACGGATCGCCGCGACGAGCCGATCAGCGTCGGCGACGGTCAGCACGTAGATGATCCCCGACCCGGGGAGGAACGGCATCTCTTGCGCCGCCCAGCCGTAGCGCTGAATCGGCGACAGACCGTCGACGACGTTGAGGTGCAACGATTTACGCGCCAACGGGCCACGCAGGACCAGCGTGGTCCCGCGGTGATCATCCGGCCCGCTCCCTCCGTTCCCGGCGCCGAGCTGTGCGGCGACGTCGTCGGTGACGCGTCGGTTCGCGGTCGCGGTGGTCGCGAGCACCGACGTCTGGGGATTGAGGTTCTGCAGGACGTCCGACACGCGACGGTAGTCGGGCCGGAAGTCGTGTCCCCAGTCGGAGATGGCGTGCGCCTCGTCGATCACCACGAGACCCAGCTTTCCGGCCAGCGCGTTCAGCACTCGAGCCCCGAAACCGGGGTTCGCCAGTCGTTCCGGCGAGACCAGCAGTACGTCGAGTCGACCCGACAGCAGGTCGTTCTCGATCGCGGCCCAGTCCTCGACATTGGCCGAGTTGACGGTCGCCGCGGCGAGCCCGGCACGTCCGGCCGCCGCTACCTGGTCGCGCATCAGGGACAGGAGAGGGGAGACGATCAGCGTGGGGCCGCCGCCGGCAGAACGGATGACTGCGGTGGCCGCCCAGTACACGGCCGACTTTCCCCAGCCCGTCGCCTGCACGACGAGCGCACGTGAACCCGGCGTCGCGAGCGTCGCGACGGCCGTCTCCTGATCGTCGCGCAGCCGGGCGTCCGGTCCCGCGAGAGAGGTGATGACGCGGTCGGCGACGATGCGCTGCGTGTCGGTGAGAACGCTCGTAGTGGACATGCCAACAACTTAACGGTGACCGCCGACACCGTCGAATGCGTTGTCCACAGGCTTGCGTTGGAGTGGACTCCAGCCTCTACCGTGACCACATGACCGATGAACTGAGCATCGCCGACGTCTCCGCCCGCACCGGGCTGTCCCGCGACACGCTCCGCTGGTACGAAGCGGAGGGGCTGATCCCGGCGGTCCCGCGGAACTCGGCAGGAGTCCGGAGGTACGACGACGCGACCATCCGAATGATCGACCTGCTCATGCGGCTGCGGCGTACCGGGATGTCCGTCGCCCACATGCGGGACTTCGTGACGCTCGTCGACCAGGGCGCCCGCACGCACGGCCGCCGCATGCGCGTCCTCGAAGACCATCGCGAAGAGATCGAGGCGCGCATGCGGGAGCTCATCGACGATCTCGACGCGGTCGACGCGAAGATCGCCCACTATCGACGACTCATCGACCACGGCCTCGACTGCGGCGATCAGCCGATCACCGACTCCGACGTCATAGACGAACAACGCAACCGCGAATGAAGGAGAGCACTATGCACACCACACTCCTGGGCGACGGACTCGTCACCTCCGCCCTCGGCTTCGGCGGGATGGGCGTGACCCACGTGTACGGCGGCACCGACGACGAGTCGGCGCTCGCAGTCCTCCACGCGGCCGTCGATGCAGGCATCACGTTCATCGACACCGCCGACGTGTACGGCGAACCGGAGCCCGGGCTGGTCGGGCCCGCGGGCTCCAACGAGCGACTCGTCGGGAAGCTCCTCGCCGATCGGCGCGATGAGGTGAGCATCGCGACCAAGTTCGGCATCACCGGCCGGGCCGAGAAGCCGACCCGCGGCGATGCCGCGTACGCCCGAGAGACCCTGGACGCCTCCCTGACCCGGCTCGGCGTCGACGTGATCGACCTCTGGTACCTGCACCGCCGCGACCCCGACGTGCCGGTCGAGGAGACGGTCGGCGCGATGGCCGAGGCCGTGGCGGCCGGAAAGGTGCGCCACCTGGGGCTGTCCGAGGTGACCGCGGCGGAGTTGCGGGCGGCCCACGCGGTGCACCCGATCGCCGCGGTCCAGAGCGAGTGGAGCCTGTGGTCTCGTGACGTCGAAGCCAACGTGATCCCCGCGTGCGCCGAGCTCGGTGTCGGGTTCGTCCCGTACTCGCCGCTCGGTCGCGGATTCCTCACGGGCACTCTCACTCGCGATCAGGTCGCGGGCGACCTGCGCGGCGGCACCGCCCGCATGGGCGACAACTGGGACGCGAATCAGCGGGCCGTCGACGTCGTCGCGGGTGTCGCCGATCGTCTGGGGGCGACGAATGCGCAAGTCGCTCTCGCCTGGCTGCTGGAGTCGGGGCGACGCGCGGGACTGCCGACAGTGCCGATCCCCGGTACCCGGTCGCCTGCGCGGGTCGCCGAGAACGCCGCGGCCGTCGACCTGCTCCTCGACCAGGACGCGATGACCGCGCTCGGCGAGGTCTCATCGCTGATCCGTGGGACGCGCAACATCGTCGCAGATCCCGCATGGATCTCGTCGGGCCGGGAGTGACGGACATGACCGTGATCCCCGAGAGCCATCGCGACCTGCTGGAACGACCGCTGTACGCACATCTCGCGACGATCCGACCGGACGGACGCCCGCAGGTGAACCCGATGTGGTTCGCGTTCGACGGCGAACACCTGCTGTTCACGAACACCACGACCAGGCAGAAGTACAAGAACATCACCGCTCATCCGGAGGTCGCGGTATCGGTCAACGACCCCGACCAGCCCTACCGCTACCTCGAGGTCCGAGGCGTGTGCGAGCGCATCGATCGCGATGTCGACGGGGCCTTCTTCGCCTCGCTCGCCGAACGGTACGGACTCGCGATGGACGGGCCGCCCGGCGATGTCGCCGACCGCGTGGTGTACCGCGTGGTCCCGGTGTCCACGAGCAGCCAGTAGTCCCTCACAGGAAGCTGACAGGGTGATCGCAGTGGTGTGGGAGGCTCGGCGGCGAATCTAGCTGCCATGACGACGCAACTCGAGCCCGACCCGACAGCGCGCGGCGACGCCGTCGCCGACACCCCACCACCACCGATCCTCGACATCGTCATCCCCGTGTACAACGAGGAAGACGACATCGCGGGCGCCGTCGTGCGTCTGCGCGATCATCTGCACGCCGCGGTCCCGTACACGTCGCGGATCACGGTGGCCGACAACGCCAGCACCGACGGCACCCTGCGGATCGCGGAGGGTCTCGCCGACGACTATCCGGACGTCCGGGTGGTCCACCTCGACCGCAAGGGCCGCGGCGGGGCGCTCAACACGGTGTGGCAGGGCAGCGACGCACAGATCGTCGCCTACTGCGACGTCGACCTGTCGACCGACCTGAACGCGCTCATGCCGCTGATCGCACCGCTGATCTCCGGGCACTCCGACATCGCTATCGGCACCCGGCTGTCCAGGTCGTCACGGGTCGTGCGCGGGCCCAAACGCGAGATGATCTCCCGCTCGTACAACCTGATCCTCCGCACCACGATGCACGCCAGGTTCTCCGACGCGCAGTGCGGGTTCAAGGCCATGCGGACCGACGTCGCGCGCCGTCTCCTGCCCTACGTGGAGGACACCGGCTGGTTCTTCGACACCGAACTGCTCGTGCTCGCCGAACGCGTCGGCCTTCGCATCGCCGAAGTGCCCGTCGACTGGACCGACGACCCCGACAGCTCCGTCGACATCGTCGCGACGGCCGTCGCCGACCTGCGGGGATGCGCCCGCGTCGGGTGGGCGTTGGCGCGCGGGCGACTCCCGATCGCCGAACTCCGCGCGACCCTCGGCCGGGACCGGCTGCCCGGTCCTGCCGTCGACGGTGTCCCCGCTGGCATGGTCGGACAGCTCGCCCGATTCTGCGCCGTCGGCGTCACGTCGACGGTCGTCTACGCGCTCCTGTATCTGATGCTGCATCCGATGGTCGGAGCGCAGACCGCGAACTTCCTGGCGCTCGGCATCACCGCGATCGCGAACACCGCGGCCAACCGACGCTTCACCTTCGGCGTCCGCGGCGCCGAGAGCGCGATGCGCGATCACCTGATGGGTCTGGCCGTCTTCATGTTCGGCTGGCTCGTCACCGCGGGCTCGCTCGCGGCCCTGCACAGTCTCGCTCCCCACGCGGGACGCGGCACCGAACTCGCGGTCCTCGTGACCGCCAACCTGGTGGCGACCGCCACCCGATTCGTAGGCCTGCGGCGACTCTTCGTCGCGCGCGGCCGCACCGGCGAAGGAGCCCCCGCATGACCGCCACCGACACGCTCGACAGGGTCGTCCACGACGACGAGCCGCCGACAGACCCGGACCCGACACCCCACACGTCCGACGGTCCGAGCAGGCGGACGACGATCTGGTCGCTGGCCGTCCTGCTCGTCTCGACGACGGTGCTGTACCTGTGGAACCTGTCGGCCAACGGGTGGGGCAACTCGTTCTACACGGCGGCCATCCAGGCCGGATCGCAGTCGTGGAAGGCCTGGTTCTTCGGCTCGTCCGACATGGCGAGTTCGATCACCGTCGACAAACCGCCTGCGTCCCTGTGGATACCGGCGCTGTCGGTCCGGGTGTTCGGCCTCAACTCGTGGTCGGTGCTGGTGCCCGAGGTGCTGATGGGCGTCGGCTCCGTCGCACTGCTGTACGTCATCACCCGCCGCGTGTTCGGACACTGGGCAGGAATCGGCGCGGGCGCGGTCCTCGCGTTGACGCCCGTCGCCGCGATGATGTTCCGGTTCGACAACCCCGAAGCCCTCCTCATCCTGCTGATGGTCGCCGCGATGGGCGCGCTGCTCAAGGCCGCCGAGTCCGGCAAGCTCCGCTGGATGATCGCCGCGGGCGTCGCCGTCGGGTTCGGCTTCCTCGCCAAGCAGCTCGAAGTGATGTTGATCGTCCCGCCGATGGTGGTCGTGTACTTCGTCGCCGCACCCGGCGGATGGCTGCGCCGCGTCGGCCACCTGTTCGCCGCTCTGGGCGCGCTTATCGTCAGCGCGGGCTGGTGGATCCTGACCGTTGAACTGTGGCCCGCGTCGAGCCGTCCCTACATCGGCGGTTCGCAGAACAACTCGATCCTCGATCTGACCTTCGGCTACAACGGTCTCGGCCGCCTCGACGGCAACGAGAAGGGCAGCGTCGGAGGCGGCGGCCGGATGGGCGGCCAGAGCGGCCGGTTCGCCGACATGGCCGGTCAGCAGGGCTTCCCCGGTGGACCCGGCGGACGCGGCCCCGGCGGCGGGATGTGGGGTCAGACCGGCATCACCCGGATGTTCGACGCCGAGCAGGGCGGCCAGATCGCGTGGCTGATCCCGGCCGCGATCATCCTGGGCGTCGCCGCGCTCGTCGTCATCGGCCGGGCGCCGCGCACCGATCGTCGCCGCGCTTACCTGCTGCTCTTCGGCGGTTGGCTGGCGGTCATGACGTTGACGTTCAGCTTCATGGCGGGCATCTTCCACTCGTACTACACGGCCGCGATGGCGCCGGCCGTCGCCGCGGTGATCGCCGGTTCGGCCGCCGTCGTGTGGCCCGCCCGCGAGAAGCTGTGGGTTCGCCTCGTCCTCGCCGTGTCCACGTGGACGACTGTCGGCTGGGGTTTCGCCCTTCTCGACCGGTCGCCCGAGTTCGTGCCGTGGCTGCGGTGGCTGGTGCTGATCGTCGGCCTCGTCGCAGGCGCCGCGCTCCTCGTCGCACCCGGTAGCGGATGGAAGGACCGGACCCTCGCCGCAGGAGCGACGGCCGCCATCGTCGCAGGTCTAGCAGGTCCTCTCGCCTACACGATCGACACCGTGAACACGGGCAAGGAAGGCGCGATCATCTCGGCCGGACCGCGGGTCGCGGGCGGCATGTTCGGACCCGGCGGACATCATCGAGGCGGATTCGGCGGCATGACGCCACCCGGCATGGGCTCGACGGGCAACCGCGGCGGCATGAGCTTCCCCGGCGGCACGATGCCGGGCGCCACCGGCCCCGGCTCGACGAACTCCGGTATGAACAACCGCGGCATGAACGGTCCCGCGGGCGGACTCCTCAACGGCTCCAAGCCCAGTGACGAGATGGTCGCACTGCTCCGCGACAACGCGTCCGAGTACACGTGGGTCGCCGCGGCCGTCGGTTCCAACGAGGCGTCCGGCTATCAGATCGCGTCCGGCTACTCGGTGATGCCGATCGGCGGATTCAACGGCACTGACCCGTCGCCCACGTTGGCGCAGTTCAAGCAGTACGTCGCCGACGGCAAGATCCACTACTTCATCGAAGGGGGACGCGGCATGATGGGCGGTGGCTCGGAGGGCACGTCAGCCCAGATCAAGGAGTGGATCACCGCCACCTTCACCTCGAAGACGGTCGACGGCGTCACCCTGTACGACCTGACGTCGCCGAAGTAACCGGCACACTCGGGACACGCCCCTCGCGGACAGGCGAGGGGCGTGGATCTCGGAGTTGATGTGAGTGCATGACGGTGTCCCCGCCTGACCTGTCTCAGGCGGGGTACCGCACCACGTCCGTCCCCGGCGGGACGGGCGGACCCGGTGGTGGGGCCGGGATTCGGCAGGCGAGCCATTTCTCGACGGCCGACCCGGATTCGGTGACCCGGTCTCCGAACGTCGGGAGGGCCTTCTCCGGCTGTAGGGCGTGGTTGACCTTCCACGGCTCGTTCGAGCCGGTGGGCCGCCACCCGACCCGGCCTATGAAGGGGCCGGTCTGCAGGATGGTGGTCTCCCATCCGCCAGGCTTCGTCGAGACCGACCTATTGTGGCCGCCGCACGCTCCACCGAGGTGGTCGATGTCGGTGGGGCCGCCGTCTTGCCAGTCCGGCATGTGGTGCGCCTGGGTCTTGGACCACGGGACGGTGCATCCTGGCGCGGTGCACCCGCGATCGCGGCCGAACAATGCGAGCCGTTGGGCCCGGGAGGCGAGGCGTTTGCCGCGCCCGAGGTACAGGATCTGTGCTGAGGCGGTGGCGAACACTTCCAGCCACGGGGTCGCGTCGCCGGCGATCTCGACGAGGTCCTTGACCGGCAGACGAGTCCCGGTGGCGGTGGTCGCGACACCCGAGCGGGATTCGAGATCATCCAGCGACGCGGTCACCACCAGCTGCGACGACAGGGAAGTGCCCTCACCGAGACCGCCGTTGGCGATCAGGAACGTCCACATGGCCTCCAGCGCATCGTGATTGCGCTGCGCTTGCGAACGGGTGTTCCGCTCGGCGGCCGCAGAGAGGGCGTCGGGGTCGACATTGGCCGATGATCCGGAGGGGGACTGTTCGTCGTCGGGATTGTTCATCCCCGGTGCCGCCCATGAGACGAGCAGTGCTTCGAGTTTGGCGCGGGCCGCCGGGGTCAGTTTGGCGCTGATCGCCGACATGAGCCGCCGATCCTGCGGAGCCAGAGTCACACCACGGGTGCGGGCTCGGTCGGTGTCGTCGGTCAACTCACCGTCGGGATCGAGGTGGGCCAGAATCCGCTTGCCGGCGGTGCGGGTCTGCTCGGGAGTCAACGTCCGCGCCACCCCGGCCAACTCTGCTTCGGCACGAGCCTTCACATCGGCGGGGATCGCCGAGGGAATCGCGTCGATGACGTCGACGATCTCCGCGACGTGGTCGAGCGACAGGTCACCATCCGCGACGGCGCCTGCAGTGGCCGGGAGGGTCGGGTCGAGTTGCTCGCCGGAGAAGGCGACCAACGAACTCAGGCTCAACGCCGCATCGGTGCGCTGTTTACGGGCCCGCACCGACAAGCGGAGCTGACCTTCGAGGTACTTGCCGGGCATCTGCGATCCCAACTCGCGGTACGCACGGCGGATTCAGGTGGCTAGCGCAACACCTGTGATGTCCTCGAAGAGTACCTCTCGGGGTTTGTTCCATCCGAGGACTTTCCGGGGGCGGCGGTTGAGGAGGCGTTCCATCTCGTACAAGTCTTCGTCGCTGACCGTGTTGAAGTCGGTGCCCTTCGGATAGAAGTCTCGGATCAGTCCGTTGGTGTTCTCGTTGGTGGGTCGCTGCCAGGGCGAGTGGGGGTCGCAGAAGAACACTTTGCAGTCGGTTGCCACGGTGAATTGAGCGTGTTCAGACATCTCCGGACCCTGATCCCAAGTGAGCGTGCTGAACAGGGCGTCGGGTACACGCACTGCCATCTGCTGGAGGACTTCGGCAACGGTTAGCGCCAGCCGGTTGTCGACCAGACGTCCAACAAGGGTGTAGCGCGAGCGGCGTTCGACCAAGCTAATCAGGGCGCTGTTCCGTGAGCCGATAACCAGGTCCCCCTCCCAGTGCCCTGGGATCGCTCGATCGGCAGCCTCGGCGGGGCGATCTGTGAGGCGGGCTCCTTCAAGCCACGGTCTATTGGTCGCGGCCGGCAGCTTCGAGCGTGGCTTGCGTACCGCTCGTCCCGAGCGCAGGGCCTTCTCGACGGTCAGTTCATGCCGCAGCGCCCCTCGTCCTTGCACGTAGAGGGCCTGGTAGATCGTTTCGTGCGACACATGCATCTCCGGGTCGTCAGGGAACTCTTTCCGGAGTTCGGCTGAGACCTGCTCCGGCGAGAGTCGGTCGTTCAACCGTTTCACAACTTCATTTCGCAGTTCACCAAAGACTTCGAGCTTCACCACCCTCGGTCTTATGCGATCAGCCACCGCGGCATAGTGCGCCGCTGCCGCGTGATAGTGAGGTTGAGCCTTATAGCTGAGTTGCTGGCGCGTCTTGATCTCACGGGAGACTGTCGATGGCGCGACTCCTAGCTCGGCCGCGATCTTGCGCATCGACAGGGGCGGGCTGCAGGCAAGTCCAGCTTCGATGAAGGAACGGTCCGCGAGCGTGAGTCGCCGATACTTAACCTCGCCGGTCGCTTGACCGGCAGTCATTGGAATCACACCGCCAGTCTTGCCGAAGTGGTACCGAAGTCCAGCGCGATGGGCCCATTTGTGGACCGTCGCCAATCCGACATTCAACGAGGCGGAAACGTCACGGCCAGAGCCGCCCTCTATGAGCGCCGTCAAGACAGCCGAGCGAACCTCCCATGGAAACCGATCTGGCACAGCAAACTCCTCTCCTCGGAGTGTTGCGCTAGCCACCTGAATCCGCCCACCGCGCTGAGACACCTCGGCGAACAGCCGTGCATCGACGCCGACACCACGACGGTTGGACCGCTCATTGATGTCCGAGGCGGCCAGCAGTTCGCGATTCGACAGACCGGCCAGCGACACCACCGCGAGCCTCTGCGCGACCTGATCCTGCAACCGCACGAGATCCAGCGCATTGTCGGGCAGTTCGATGTTCGTCATGGTGTCCACCTCCCTGCCGAGTGTCTGTTTTTTTGTTATCTCCACTCTACTCTGACATGTCTTACATCACAATAGCTATGTTCGTATGTTCTATTCGAGATGGACGACGTGGTCTGCACTTATCGTCTCGAGTAGTCACTCGCGCATTGGCGCGTGTCGCATCGACGTTGCGCTCGACTCCTCAGCCGAACGTCCTAGGCTTGGCCCGTGCCCGTGAGAACAGAACTCCAATGGATGACCGGCAGGGACCCCGATGAAGGGGAGCGCGCAGGCAGCGGACTCGAGGTCTTCTACGACCTGATCTTCGTGGTCCTGTTCGCCGTCGCAGGCGTTCAACTCGCCGAGTTCCTCGCCGAAGGCAAGTTCTTCACCGCGATCGTCGGCTACCTGATCGTCACGTTCGGAGCCATCTGGGCGTGGATCAACTTCGCGTGGTTCGCGTCGGCATTCGACACCGACGACCCGTGGTTCCGCCTGTCGGTCCTGGTCCAGATGATCGGCGTCTCGATCATGGCGACCGGCATCCCCGCCGTCTTCACCTCGATCGACGCCGACCATCACATCGACGTGAAGGTGATCGTCTTCGGCTACATGGTGATGCGGATCGGTTTGATCCCGCAATGGCTGCGGGCCGCACTGCAATCGCCGCCGTATCGGGGGACCTGCCTCACCTACGCGATCGCGAGCATCGTCGCGCAGCTCGGGTGGATCGTCGTCGCCCTCGCGCCGATGGGCCTCGCGCTCACGCTCGTCTCGATCGGGATCTGCGTGTTCGTCGAGTTCCTCGGCCCGTTCATCGCCGAGGTGTTCGTCAAGCGCACCCCGTGGAATCCGTTCCACATCACCGAGCGGTACTCGACGTTGGTGGTCATCACGCTCGGCGAGGGAGTCGTCGGCACCGTCGCGGTCCTGCAGGCGCAGATCGGTCGGACCGGCTGGAGCGCGCAGACTGCCGTGCTCGGTGCGACGGCGCTCGGCGTCACTTTCGCCATGTGGTGGCTGTACACGATCATGCCCAACGGTGACGCCCTCGACGAGAATCGAGACCGCTGCTTCGTGTGGGGATACGGCATGGTCCCGGTCTTCATGGGCTGCGCGGCCGTCGGCGCGGGTATGCACGTGATCGCCCTCTGGATCGAAGGCGAAGCGCACATCTCCGAGATGAGTGTGCTGCTCACGTCGGCGATCCCGCTGCTGATCTTCACTCTCGGGGCCATCGCCCTGCACTTCTATCTCGCGGGTCCGACGCGTCTGGCGATGTGGATGACCCTGGCCGCGGTCGCGCCGGTCGTCGCGGCCGTCGCCCTCGTGGCGGCGGGCGGACCGCTGCTCGTCGGAGTCGTCGTCGGCGCGCTCGCGCCGGTGCTGGCAACCCTCGTCATCGAGCTCAACGGCAGCGTCGACGCGGCAGGTTGACCGGCAGTTCCTCCCGGGGGAGCGGTTCGGCCGGACGTGTCAGGTCATCTGACACATCCGCTCGACATGTTAAGTCTTGCCGAAATACTTAACACGTCAGTCGGTATGAGTCGGACGAGTTGACGCGTGGCATAGACCCGGAGTCTCCTTCGGCGATCTGCCCGCTCCGCGGGCACGGGCTGTTGCACAAATGAACCGATGTCGCCGTCATGCTGGTTGAGCGGTTGCGAAGCGTTAGCGGAAGGGCCTCCGCTAACGCTCCGGCCCAGCTCAACCACCATGATGTCAATTTGAAACAACCCGGGCATGCCCTACTGTTGTCACCGTGCGCGCATTGGTGATCGGCTCGGGCGGCCGCGAACACGCCCTCCTCCTCGGACTCGACCGCGACCCGTCGGTGACGGAACTCCACGCCGCTCCCGGCAACGCTGGAACGGCGGCGATCGCGACCAACCACGCGGTGGACGCGAACTCCGGCGACGCGGTGGTCGCACTGGCACGAGAGGTCGGAGCCGACCTCGTCGTCATCGGTCCCGAGGTCCCGCTGGTCCACGGTGTGGCCGACGCGCTGCGTGCCGCCGGATTCCCGACATTCGGTCCGAGCGCGGCAGCCGCGCAGATCGAGGGGTCGAAGGCGTTCGCCAAGGACGTCATGGCCGCGGCCGGCGTCGCCACCGCGCGTGCCGAGAGCGTCACCTCCGTCGACGACGTCGACGGCGCGCTCGACCGCTTCGGACCCGTCTGGGTGGTCAAGGACGACGGCCTCGCCGCGGGCAAGGGCGTCGTCGTCACCCCCGACCGGGACGCGGCCCGCGCACACGCCGTCGAGGTGATCACCGCGGGCAACCCGGTGCTGCTCGAAAGCTTCCTCGACGGACCCGAGGTGTCCCTGTTCTGCCTGGTCGACGGCGACACCGTGGTCCCGCTGCTGCCCGCCCAGGACCACAAGCGCGTCGGCGACGACGACGAGGGCCCGAACACCGGCGGCATGGGTGCGTACACGCCGCTGCCGTGGCTGCCGGACGGCATGGTGCAGACCATCGTCGACGACGTGGTCCGCCCGGTCGCGGCCGAACTCGTCAAGCGGGGAACGGCATTCTCCGGGCTGCTGTACGCGGGGCTCGCGATCGGGCCGGACGGCCCGTCGGTCGTCGAATTCAACTGCCGCTTCGGCGATCCCGAGACCCAGGCCGTCCTCGACATGCTGCGGACGCCGCTCGGCGACGTGCTCGAGGCCGTCGCGAACGGCACGCTCGCCGACCTGCCCGCGCTCGAATGGCACGACGGCAGTGCGGTGGTCGTCGTCCTGGCCGCGGAGAACTACCCCGGAACCCCGCGCACCGGCGACCCGATCACCGGGGCGGCCAACGACGGCGTCCTGCACGCGGGCACCAAGGTCGTCGACGGCGCGATCGTCTCATCGGGCGGACGAGTGCTGTCCGTCGTCGGACGCGGTGCGGATCTCGCGGCCGCGCGCGCCCAGGCGTACGAACGGTTGTCCCAGGTCAGCCTGCCGGGATCGCATTTCCGCACCGACATCGGCAAAGCCGCCGAAGAGGGCCGCATCACCCTCTGAGGGTCATTCATTCGGACGACACCGGTGACACGGTGACGGGAAGCCTCCCGATGAACGAGACACGACCGTTCACACACTGGGGAGGCATCATGAATCGACGAGCACTGCGGGCGTCCATCGTCGTCACCGCGGCGGCACTGAGCATGACGGGCTGTGCCGCCGCCGATCAGGCGTCGTCCGTGGCGTCGTCGCGCACCACGACCGCCGCGGACGTGGAGGCCACGTCGCAGACGACGGCGACCGCGGCCACGCACGACCAGACCCAGGTCGTGACGACCGGTGTCACCACGACTCGGCAGACTCCGGGCGTCACCACCACGCAGGCGGCCATGAACGGC
Organism: Gordonia spumicola; assembly: GCF_009932475.1. GTDB lineage: Bacteria > Actinomycetota > Actinomycetes > Mycobacteriales > Mycobacteriaceae > Gordonia > Gordonia spumicola. The sequence continues at coordinate 513,322 of NZ_BJOV01000003.1, read as the reverse complement.
AGCGGACACGGCCTGTGCTTCGATCTGAACTCGCGACTCGCGAAAGACTCCATCGAGTCGCTCGGCAACGACTCGAACGGCGGCCAGTGGCGGATCTCGGGCGCCAGCAACAACCCGCTGTCCGGGGGATGCGGGCTGGACTGGCTCAAAGTCGACGGATCCGGATTCAACGACGCGACGTACACCTCGCGGGTGTTGCTGTTCCACGGCGGAGAGTTCGTCGGCACCGTCGAACCGCACGAGTACTCGTACACGTCGATCGCGGGCAGCACTCTCGACTCGGTGACAGTGAAGTACCGCTGGCTGCGGGCGAGCGATCCGTTCTGCTGCCCACAGGGAGGTCCGACGATGGTCACCGCGAGCGTGTCGAACGGAGCCGTCGTTCGACAGGGACAGTTCCCGCCAGCCACGTGACCCGAGCCGTCCCGCCGGTCACCGCGCGAGCGACCGCCCGAGGAACTCGATCTGGTCTGCCATCACCGATCGCCAGAAGCGATTGGTGTGGCCGCCCGGGGTGGTCGCGAACGCGGCGGGCGGGTGCAGGTCGGCCGCCCAGCGGCGCGTGTACGTGTAGAACTGATCCGACGTCCCGATGCTGATCATCAGCGGGATCTTCGCGAAGGCGCGCTGCTGCCCGAAGAGTGAATTGGCCTGGTAGTCGGCGTACGAGTCGAATGCGCGCGGCGGGAACATCGACGGGTCGGCCCACATCGCGGGTGAGCTGACGGCGATCGACGCCACGCGCTGCGGACCGAGGATCGTCGCGAGACGGAGGGCTCCGTACCCGCCCATCGACCAGCCGAACAGCCCGATGCGGTCGATCCGCAGGTTCAGCTCGGGGCTCGCGTCGAGCATCGGCAGGTACTCGTCGAGCATCATCGCGGCGCCGTCCGCGCCGTCCGACCGCAGGTGGTAGTAGTTGCGGCCGACGTCGACCGTCGCCAACGCGAACGGCGGATTGCCCGCGTCGACGTACTTCTGCAGCTCGCCCTGCATGTTCATCGACGGTCGGAACAGCGTCTTCTCATCGGTGTTCAGGGCGTGCGCGACGAGCACCACCGGCAGTTCGCCGGATACCCCGCGTGGGCGGGCCACCGCCCACCGGGTGAGTCGGCCGGCCATCTTGGTCGACACGAACTCGCCGGTCACGACCGGCGGATCGGCGGGGATCTCGCCGGGCGACGTCTCGCGGGGCAACTCGTCGTCGGGGCCGACATGGGCGACGTCGGTCGACTCGATCGGATCGTCGTCGGTGGAGCAGGCGGCGACGCCGATCAGGGCGGCGCCCGCGAACGCGGACAGCAGGCCGCGTCGCGTCAGATCGGAGGTCGGCACGCTCAGCGCGGGCAGGTGCAGCGCTGCTCGGGCGCTACCTGCGACATGACCTCGTCGACGTGCGAACCGCAGCCGTCCCACGTGATCTTGCCGCAACGGTTACAGGTGACGGGAAAACACATGCGACCAGTCTACGGCCTGCGCTTTCGTCGGCGCGCGGCGTCGGAAGTAGACTGCTCCACGTGGGTAAACCTGCCATCAGCAACGTCCTCGCCAATCGCTACGCCTCTGCCGACCTCGCGCAGATCTGGTCGCCGCAGCACAAGATCGCCCTCGAGCGTCGACTGTGGATCGCCGTGATGAAGGCGCAGCGCGATCTGGGGATCGACGTCCCCGCCGCCGCGATCGCCGACTACGAGCGCGTCGTCGACCAGATCGACCTCGAGTCGATCGCCGACCGCGAGCGGGTGACCCGGCACGACGTGAAGGCGCGCATCGAGGAGTTCAACGACCTCGCGGGCCACGAACACATCCACAAGGGCATGACGAGCCGTGATCTCACGGAGAACGTCGAACAGCTCCAGGTGCTCCTGTCGCTGCAGCACGTGCGCGCGAACGGTGTCGCCGTACTGGCCCGCATCACCGAGCGCGCCGCCCAGTACGCGACGGTCGTGATGGCCGGCCGCAGCCACAACGTGGCCGCACAGTCGACGACGCTCGGCAAGCGTTTCGCGTCGGCCGCCGACGAACTGATGATCGCGTTGACCCGCGTCGACGAACTGATCGCCCGCTACCCGCTCCGGGGCATCAAGGGCCCGATGGGCACCAGCCAGGACATGCTCGACCTGCTCGACGGCGACGCGACCAAACTCGACCAGCTCGAGGCCAAGGTGGCCGCGCACCTCGGTTTCTCCAACGCGTTGACCTCGGTCGGCCAGGTGTATCCGCGCTCGCTCGACTTCGACGTCGTGTCGTCGCTGGTCCAGATCGCGGCGGGACCGTCGTCGTTGGCGACCACGATCCGGCTGATGGCGGGCCACGAACTCGTCACCGAGGGTTTCCAGCCCGGCCAGGTCGGCAGCTCGGCAATGCCCCACAAGATGAACACCCGCAGCTGCGAGCGCGTCAACGGTCTCGCCGTCATTCTCCGCGGCTACGCGTCGATGACCGGCGAACTCGCCGGAGCCCAGTGGAACGAGGGCGACGTGTTCTGTTCCGTCGTCCGCCGCGTGGCACTGCCCGACGCGTTCTTCGCGATCGACGGCCTCATGGAGACGTTCCTGACGGTGCTCGCCGAGTTCGGCGCGTACCCGGCCGTCATCGCCAACGAGCTCGACCGCTACCTGCCGTTCCTCGCGACCACCAAGGTGCTGATGGCGTCCGTCCGCGCCGGTGTCGGCCGGGAGACCGCGCACGAGGCGATCAAGGAGAACGCCGTCGCCGTCGCACTCGCTATGCGGGAGGAGGGGCGCGAGCCCGACCTGCTCGACCGCCTCGCCGCCGACGACCGGATCCCGCTCGACCGCGCTCAGCTCGACGAGTTGATCGCCGACAAGGCCGCGTTCACCGGTGCCGCGGACGCGCAGGTCGCGGCCGTCGTAGCCGCAGCGCAGACGTGGTTCGACGCCTACCCGGACGCCGTCGCCTACGCTCCAGCGCCGATCCTCTAAGCCCCCTACCGCAAAGGCTCCCCAGCACATGCGTCCCGCACTCTCCGACTACCGACACGTCGCCTCCGGCAAGGTCCGCGACATCTACGAGATCGACGAGCAGACGTTGCTGTTGGTCACGTCCGACCGCATCTCGGCGTACGACTTCATCCTGTCGACGCCGATCCCGGACAAGGGACGGATCCTGACGGCGGCGAGCTTCTTCTGGTTCGACGTGCTCGGCGTGCCCAACCATCTCGCGGGCGGTCCGATGGACGAGCGGATCCCGGCCGAGCTCGTCGGCCGATCGATGGTGGTTCGGAAGCTGCCGATGGTGCCCGTCGAGTGTGTGGCGCGCGGATACCTCACCGGGTCGGGTCTGATCGACTACCGCGCGACCGGATTGGTGTGCGGCGTCGACCTGCCGGAGGGCCTCGGTGAGTCGGACAAGCTGCCGGAGCCGATCTTCACCCCCGCCACGAAGGCCGATCTGGGCGACCATGACGAGAACGTGTCGATCGACCAGGTCGCCGAGACCGTCGGACGTGAACTCGCCGAACGACTGCGCGACGCGACGCTCGACATCTACGGCCGCGGAGCCGATCTGGCGGCCGAACGCGGAATCATCCTGGCCGACACCAAGTTCGAGTTCGGACAGGCCGAGGACGGTTCGCTGATCCTCGCCGACGAGGTCCTCACACCCGACTCGTCGCGCTACTGGGACGCCGAGCTGTACACCCCCGGCCGGGTGCAGCCGAGCTTCGACAAGCAGATCGTCCGCAACTGGCTCACCGGGCCCGACTCCGGGTGGGACAAGAACTCGGGCGCCGAGCCTCCCGCCCTGCCCGCCGACGTCGCCGAGCGGACCCGCGCCCGCTACATCGAGGCGTACGAGCGCATCTCGCAGCTGTCGTTCGCCGACTGGCCGGCCCCCTCGACTGCGCTCGGGGATCGATGAGCGACGTTCGGCGGTCGATGAGCGAGGTGCGGCCGCCCGTCGCCAAGCGCGTTCACAGCGAACGCGTCCACCACGGGGACGTCTTCGTCGACGAGTACGCGTGGCTCGGGGAGAAGGAGGATCCCGAGGTCACCGCGTACCTGGAGGCGCAGAACGCGTTCGCCGACGCGCAGACCGCCGATCTCGCCGATCTGCGGTCGGCGATCTTCGGTGAGATCAAGGCGCGCACCCGCGAGACCGACATGGGTGTTCCCGTGCGCAGCGAGGGCTACTGGTACTACGTGCGGACCACGCAGGGCCACGCGTATCCGCGGTACTGCCGGTGCCCGATCGCGAGCGACGACGACTGGACGCCGCCGCAGGTGTCGCTCGACGAGACCCTGCCCGGCGAGCAGGTGTACTTCGACATGGAGGCGGAGGCTCAGGGGCACGACTTCTACAACGCGGTCGTCTCGATGAGCCACGACGGTCGTCGCATCGCCTACGGCGTCGACCTGGAGGGCGACGAGCGTTACACGCTGCGTATCCGCGACCTCGACACCGGCGATGATCTGCCCGGCGAGATCGTCGACACCGCGGGCAGCGCCGTGTGGTCGATCGACGGCCGCTTCGTGTTCTACCTGACCGTCGACGACGCGTGGCGCCCCGACAAGGTGTGGCGTCACGAGGTCGGCGCGGGCGTCGACGACGTTCTCGTCTTCCACGAGCCGGACGAGCACTTCTGGGTGGGCGTCGGCGGCACCGCCAGCGACCGCTACCTGGTGATCAGTTCCGAGTCGAAGGTGACGACCGAGTCGTTCATCCTGTCTGCCGACGACCCGACCGGCGAGTTCGTCAGCATCGCCGGACGCACTCCCGGCATCGAGTACGGCGTCGAGCACGCGATCATCGGCGGCGACGACTACTTCGTCATCGTCCACAACGGTGACGACGGGCAGGGCGGAAAGGCCGTCGAGTACGCGGTCGACATCGCGCCCGTCGACGACATCGCCGCCCGTCGACCCCTGATTCCGCACGACCCGACCCGCCGCATCGAAGAGGTCGACTGCTTCCGCGACTACCTCGTGCTGTCGTACCGGTCGCAGGCCGTGCCGCGGGTCGCCGTCGCCGATCTTCGCGGGATAGACGGCGTCCCGACGGTCGACGACTTCCACGAGATCACGTTCGACCAGGAACTGTCGTCGCCCGCCCTGGGGTCGAACCCGGAGTGGTGCACGCCCCGACTGCGCCTGGTGTACACGAGTTTCGTCGACCCGACCGAGGCCGTCGAACTCGACGTCGCCACCGGGGAACGCACCCTGCTGCGTCGTCAGACGGTGCTCGGCGACTACGACCCGTCGACCTATGTGGCGACCCGCGACTGGGCCGTCGCCGACGACGGCACCCGCGTCCCGGTGTCGCTCGTGCACCGCCGCGACCTCGCAGACGGGCCCGCCCCGGTGCTTCTCGTCGGGTACGGCGCGTACGAATTGCCGCTCGACCCCGGCTTCTCGATCCCCCGGTTGTCGTTGCTGGACCGCGGGGTGGTCCTCGCGTACGCGCACATCCGAGGCGGCGGCGAACTCGGCCGGAACTGGTATGAGAGCGGCCGTCTGCTGAACAAGCGCAACACGTTCACCGACTACATCGCCGTCGCCCGTCACCTCATCGACTCGGGCCGGACAAGCGCGTCGCAGCTGGTGGCCGACGGCGGTTCGGCGGGCGGACTCCTCATGGGCGCCGTGGTGAACATGGCTCCGGAACTGTTCGGCGGCGTCCTCGCCGGTGTGCCGTTCGTCGACGCGCTCACGTCGATGCTCGATCCGAGCCTGCCGCTGACGGTCACCGAGTGGGACGAGTGGGGCAACCCGTACGACGATCCCGAGGTGTACGAGTACATGAAGTCGTACTCGCCGTACGAGAACGTCGGCCCGCGGGCGTATCCGACGATCCTCGCGTTGGCGTCGTTCAACGACACCCGAGTGTTGTACACCGAGGCGGCCAAGTGGGTCGCCGCCCTGCAGGCCACGACGACGTCGGACGCCCCCATCCTCCTCAAGACGGAGATGTCCGCAGGCCACGGCGGTGTCAGCGGCCGCTACAAGCAGTGGGCCGAGATCGCTTTCGAGCACGCCTGGATACTCCGCGCCTCCGGTGCGGTCTGAGTCCTGACGCAACTTCGGCACTCTCCACCGCGCTATGCGCGGCAGGGAGTGCCGAAGTTTCATCACAGCCGCGGATCGACCGGCTCAGACTCCAAGGCGAGGACGCCGAACACGTTCTGATGGACCTCCCACAGGGGACGTCCGTCGACGAATGCGGCCAACCCGTCCAGACCGAGACCGTGCTCGCGGGTCGCCAGTGAACGCTTCCGCCCGAGTCCGCGCGACCGCAGCACCTCGAGCGAACCGGTGTAGTCCGGGCCGTAGATGATCCGCAGGTACTCCCGACCACGGACCTTCAGTCCCGGCTGCACCCTCGGCGACACGAGATCGGCGGGTTTGACGACCATGCCCTCGTCTCCGGCGCTCGTCAGCTCCGTCCACCACCGCACGGCCTCCTCACGGTCGGATTCCGACGTGAGGTCGACGGTCCGGTGGCGCGTCGGCACGATCAACGGATGATCGAGGCGTCCCAGCTCGGCCATGTGCCACTCGTGCGGCTCCGTCTCCGCGAGCAGTCGGCCCTCGACGGCGAGGATCTGGAACGGCGCGACGCGGATCGTCTGCTCACCCGACTCGCAGTAGGCGGCGTAGGCGTCACGGAACGCCAGCGCGTTGTCGAGGCGCGTCGAGACCCGTCCGGCCAGTTCCGCGACGTCGAGCCCTCGCGCGCCCGCTCGGTCGAGCAGATCCCCGACAGCGGGCAGCGCGGTGGTCGCGGCGGCTCCCACCGACGCGTACTGGGAGGTGATCAAGCCGAGAGCCTTCGCCGACCACGGAAGCACCTCGCAGTCGAGGACCAACCAGTCCGTTTCGAGGGAGTCGAACAACGGCGCGACCGCGGCACGCAGATCGTCGACAAGTGCCGAGGTGTCGTCGAAGAACGACCGTCCGGTCCGCGTGTACACCACGCCGGAGCTGCCGTCGGTGACCCCGAAACGCCGTGCCGCCACGGACGGGCCCCGAGTCATCACCGCGATGGCGCGGGAGCCCATGTGCTTCTCCTCGCACACCACTCGCTGGACACCCCACCCGAGGTAGTCGTCGAACGCCTGGAGCGGATGTTCTAGGAAGCCGTCGGCCGTCGAGGTGGAGGCGGGCGACATGGTCGGCGGCAGGTACACCAGCCACCTGGGGTCGACGGCGAAGCGACTCATCACCTCCAACGCCGCAGCGGCGTTCTCCTGGAGGATCTTGACCTTTCCCACACGTGGACTCTCGACCCAGCGAGTGCCCGAGACGTCGTCGATCCGAAGCACCGCGGGATCCCGCGGAGGCTCCACCGGCGCCAGCGGCCGCGACGGCGGATACCACTCGCGGTCGGCGGGGACCGACACCAGATCCCGCTCGGGGTAGCGCATGGCGGTCAGGGAACCGCCGAAGACCGCGCCGGTGTCGATGCAGATCGTGTTGTTGACCCACTCCGGAGTCGGGGTCGGGGTGTGGCCGTAGACGACGGTGGCCGAGCCGCGGTACTCGTCGGCCCACGGGTAGCGAACCGGAAGGCCGAACTCGTCCGTCTCGCCAGACGTGTCGCCGTACAGCGCAAACGCGCGCACCCGTCGGGACGACCGCCCGTGGTACGCCTCCTTCAGGCCCGCGTGAGCGACGACAAGACGCCCGCCGTCCAGCACGAAGTGGCTGATCAGTCCGTCGAGGAACTCGGCGCACGTCGTGCGGAAGTCGTCGGTCTCGGCGTCGAGTTGAGCAAGGGACTCGGCGAGGCCGTGCGAGACCGTCACCTTCCGGCCTCGAAGCGCACGAGCGAGCTTGTCCTCGTGATTGCCTGCGACGCACAAGGCGACCCCAGCGTCGACCATCGCCATGACAAGTCGCAGGACGCCAGGAGTGTCGGGGCCCCGGTCCACGAGGTCGCCGACGAAAACAGCCGTCCGGCCCTCCGGATGGTGAGCGCCGACGGCGTTGCCGTCGGTGTAGTCGACGACCCAATCGAGCGCGACGAGCAGCGACACGAGCTCGGAGGCGCACCCGTGGACGTCTCCGATCACGTCGAAAGGACCGGTCAGGTCCGATCGGTCGTTCCACGGTCGGTCACGCCGGATGCTCACGTCGTCGATCTCCTCGACCCCGCGCAGGTGGTGGACCCTGCGGAATCCCTCCTTTCGCATCTTGGACAGCGACCGTTTGAGGTCGGCCCTCTGGCGACGGATCACATGAGAGCCGAATTCGCGGTCGGACCGAGCATCGTTGCGGGCCACCGCGACCGACTCCGGAACGTCGAGGACCACCGCGTCGATGAGGACGTCGTGGTCGCGTGCGAGGCGGATCAACGACGCCCGCGACTTCGGCTGGGTGTTGGTCGCGTCGACGACGGTGAGAAGTCCGCGGCGCAGCCGGATGCCGACGAGGTGATGCAGCAGGTCGAATGCGTCGGCCGTCGCGGCCAGATCGTTCTCGTCGTCGGAGACCAGACCCCGGCAGACGTCGCTCGACACGACCTCGGTCGGGAGGAAGTGGCGCGCGGCGAACGTCGACTTGCCGGATCCTGACGTGCCGACGAGCAGCACGAGGCCCGCGATCGGCACACCGATCACGGTCGGGTCGGGAACGTCAGTCACGAGTGAACACCGCCATCTGCGTAGGGGATCCAAGAGCGGGGTCGGTGTCGCCGATCCCGCGGTAGTCGACCCGGTAGCCGTTGTCGGCCGCGACGCGGTCGGCCCACGCCGAGAACTCGGCACGCGTCCACTCGAACCGGTGATCCGGATGGCGGGCGCCGACAAGGTCCTCGTAGCGGACGTTGTATTCGACATTGGGGGTGGTCACGAGGACCGCGCCGGGTCGGGCGACACCGAACACGACACGCTCCAGAGCGTCGAGTCGAGGGAGGTCGAGGTGCTCGATCACTTCCATGAGGACGGCGACGTCGTACCCGGAGAACCTCTCGTCGACGTAGGTCAGCGCGGCCTGGAAGAGGTAGAGGCGCGCGGACTGGCGCTCGGTCATGTTCTCCACGTGCAGGTACTCGGCGGCCCGGGTGAGCTCGCGCGTGGACACGTCGCAGCCCGCCACGCGCGAGACGTCTGTACGCAGCAGCTTCGACAGGAGCCGCCCGGACCCGCAGCCGAGGTCGATCACGGAGGCGGGTCGGAGGCGGTCGATCTCGGCGAGCACCGCGGCGTGCCGCTGCGCGTTGAGCGGCGCCGAGCGCGCGGCGACGGGCAGCTCCTCCGCGGGCTCGTCTGGGGTGTCGTCGAGCTCGGCGAGGCGCGCACGTGCGATGCCGGTGAGTCCGCTGGTACGGGCCAGATACCGGGAGACGATCGTGTCGCGCGCGGGATGGGATGCGAGCCAGTCGCCGCCGGCGTTCAGGAGCTTGTCCACCTCGGTCGAGTCCTGCCAGTAGTGCTTCGACGAGTCGAACGCGGGCAGCAGCACGTAGAGCTGATTCACCGCGTCGGCGAGCCGGACGTCGCCCTTCAACTGCAGGCGGACGTACCTCGAGTCTCCCCAGTCGGGAAACGCCGGGTCGAGAGCGATCGGATCGGCGTCGACCTCCCAGCCGAGGGGAGCGAAGATCCGCTGCGCGAAATCCGGTCCTCCGCGGCAGGGCAGCACAGGGACCGTGACCTCGAGCGGGAGAACCGAGTCGGCGAGGGCTTGCCGTGAATCGCAGCGGCCCGTCCGAGCGGTGCGGAAGACTCGACCGAGCGCGACCGCGAGCAGCGACGTCGCGGCATACGGTCGATCGTTGACGTACTGCGCGAGAGCGAAGTCGGGTGATCGCCGACCACGTGAGCGGGCCAACGCGATGGGGTCGACGTCGAGCATCAAGGCCACCGTGCAGCGATCCTCGTCCGCATCAGGGTAGAAGACCGTCGCCGAGCCGAACGATTCCGAGAACTGTTGAACCCGGTCCGGATGCTTGTGCAAGAGGAACCCGAGATCGGTGGCGGGCCGATGCGTCGTCGAAATGGTCAGGATCACCGGAGGACATTCCCCTGAATAGCGCGGATACGGACACTCATGTCTATCCCGGCCGCAACTCTGGGGCAACAACATATCCGCCGAAACAACTTCGGCACTCCCCACCGCGCATAGCGCGGCGGGGAGTGCCGAAGTTGAAAGGCCAGTGCGATCAGTGCATCGCGACGGGGACCTTCTGCTCGTCCGCGGCGCCCTCGGCCACCAGCTTGCGGCGGGGGAGGAAGAACGCGGGGATCAGCGTCAGCGCGACGAGGACGGTCGCGATGATGAACGTGTCACCGTAGGTGGACGCGGTGTCGGACAGGAATGCTCCGATGCCAGCCTTCGGGTCGGTGTACCCGTGCTCCGCGAGAACCTTGAGGCTCTTGTCCTCGTCGCCGCCCGCCTGCATCATGGCCTGGGACAGCGGGGCGAGCATGGTGGTGAAGATGACGGTGATGACGCCGGTGCCGATCGACGACGAGGTCTGCTGGATGGCGTTCATCAGGGTCGAGCCGTCGGAGATCTCCGGTCCGCGCAGCGTGGCGAGGGCCGACGACATGATCGGCATCATGGTCATGCCCATGCCGAGGCCCTGGACGAACAGTGCGGCGCACAGGAACCAGTACGAGGTGTCGGTGCCGATCGTGATGAACGCGGAGACGCCGATCGCGATCAGGACGAGGCCGGTGAGGACGAACTTGCCGGGACCGATCTTGTCGGTCATCCGGCCCGCGATCGGCATGGTCAGCATGGCGCCGATGCCCTGCGGAGCCAACAGCAGGCCCGCCATGAGGGTCGACTCGCCGCGGACGACGATGAAGTACTGCGGGTACAGCAGCGATGCGCCGAAGAAGGCCATCGCGAACAGCGACATCGTGATGACCGAGATGCGCAGCGTCCGGTTGCGGAACAGGCGCAGGTCGAGCAGCGGGTGCGTGGTGCGGAACGCGTGGCGGACGAACAGGCCGATCAGGATGGCGCCGATGATCATCGGAATGTAGACACGCGGCGCGTTGAAGGTGCGCTCCTCGGCGCTCGACGAGACGCCGAACAGGAACAGCGCGAGGCCGGGAGACAGCATGAGCAGGCCGGGGACGTCGATCTTGCGGCCGGGTTCCTGGTCGCCGGCGGGCAGCGCGAACCATGCGTAGACGAGGGCGATCACGCCGATCGGGACGTTGATCAGGAACACCCAGTGCCAGCTGGCGATCTCGATGAGCCAGCCGCCGAGGATCGGGCCCATGATCGGGCCGAGGAGCATCGGGATGCCGAGCACTGCCATGACCGAGCCGACTCGTTCGGGGCCCGCGGCGCGGGTCATGATCATCATGCCGATGGGCATGAGCAGGCCTCCGCCGAAGCCCTGGATCACGCGGAACGCGACGAGCGAGCCGATGTTCCAGGCCAGTGCGCACAGCACCGATCCGATGAGGAACAGGATCAGGGACGCCATGTAGACGCGTTTGGTGCCGAAGCGTGACGCGGCCCAGCTGGCCGTCGGGATGACGGCCGCGAGGGCCAGCGTGTAGCCGGTCATGGACCATGCGGCGCCTGCCGACGTGGTGCCGAACTCGGTGATGAAGGTGGGCTGGGCGACGGACACGACGGTCACGTCGAGGATCGACATGATCGCGCCGAGCACGATGACGCCCGCGACGACGAAGACGTCGCGGCCGAGCTTGTCCGGCGCGGCCGCCGAAGCTGGTGAGGTCATGAGGTCACTTTCTCTGGTGAGAGATGAATCAGTACGTCGGACAGGGCGTCGCGGAAGCGGGCCCGGACATCGGCGGGCAGGGATGTGACCACACCGTTGAGGTCGTCGTCCTTGATCGCGAAATGCTTGTCGAGCAGGTCGGTGCCCTTTTCGGTCAAGGAGAGTCGCTTGACGCGGCGATCGGCCGAGTCTTCGCGACGGTCGACCAGGTCGATGCCGACCAGACGGTCCACACCTCGTCCGGCGGCCGCGAGCGAGAGGCCCACGGCGTCGGCGAGGCAGTTCACCGAGATCGCGTCGCATTTCTGGCGGAGGACGAGCAGCATGCGCACCTGGGAGAGTGTGAGCTCCGTGGTGGCGAGCGAGTCGACCGTGCGCTTTCCGTGCAACTCGGCGAGGTATTCGAGGAACGACCGCAGCGCGTCGCGCGTGCTGCGGACGGATTCGTCGGCGGAGTCGATTGATGGCACCAAATTAAGTTACGTCCACGCAACTATTGCTGCAACACAATTAGTGGTGAGGTTCCTCACCGGGCCGTAGGCTGAGCGACATGAGTCACTCCGTGAAATCCGTGCCCGTCAACGCCCTCGATGGATCCGCGCTCGACCTCGCGTCGTTCGACGGTCCGCTGCTCGTCGTGAACGTCGCCTCCAAGTGCGGCCTCACCCCGCAGTACGGCGGTCTGGAGAAACTGCAGGAGACGTACGGTCCGCGCGGACTGACGGTCGTCGGCATGCCGTGCAACCAGTTCATGGGGCAGGAGCCGGGCACCGCGGACGAGATCGCCACCTTCTGCTCCACGACGTACGGCGTCAGCTTCCCGCTGCTGGAGAAGGCGGACGTGAACGGCGACGACCGCCATCCGCTGTACGACGTCCTCACGCAGGCGACCGACGCGGACGGCGAGGCCGGCGACATCCAGTGGAACTTCGAGAAGTTCCTCGTCTCGTCCGAGGGCGACGTGATCAATCGTTTCCGTCCCCGCACGGAGCCGGACGCTCCGGAGGTCATCGCCGCGATCGAAGCCGCACTGTAGGCCGGGTACGATACCTCTGTAGGACTCACCCCCGCCAGAAGGAGCGATGCCGCGATGGCACGTGTAGTTGTCGATGTCATGCCCAAGGCCGAGATCCTGGACCCGCAGGGGCAGGCGATCGTCGGAGCCCTGGGCCGTCTCGGATTCTCCGGAGTCGCCGACGTCCGACAGGGCAAGCGCTTCGAACTCGAGGTCGACGGCACCGTCGACGACGCCGCGCTCGGGCGTATCGCCGAAGAACTCCTGACCAACACGGTCATCGAGAACTTCACCGTCTCGCGCGTGGCGGAGTGAGCATGTCTGCTCGCATCGGAGTCATCACCTTCCCCGGAACCCTCGACGACGTCGACGCCGCCCGCGCGGTGACCCGAGCGGGCGGCGAAGCGGTCTCCCTGTGGCACGGCGACGCCGACCTCAAGGGCGTCGACGCCATCGTGGTCCCCGGCGGCTTCTCGTACGGCGACTACCTGCGTGCGGGCGCCATCGCGAAGTTCGCGCCGGTGATGGGCGAGGTCGTCAAGGCGGCGGAGGGCGGCATGCCCGTGCTCGGCATCTGCAACGGCTTCCAGATCATCTGCGAGGCGGGCCTGCTTCCGGGCGCGCTGATCCGCAACGAGGGTCTGCACTTCATCTGCCGCGACGAGTGGCTGCGCGTCGAGTCGAACACGACCGCGTGGACCAGCCGCTACGAGGTGGGCGCCGAGATCCTGATCCCGCTCAAGTCGGGTGAAGGACGCTACGTGGCGTCCGACGAGACCCTCGAAGAACTCAAGGGTGAGGGCCGCATCGCGTTCACGTACGCGGGCGGCAACCCGAACGGTTCGCAGCTCGACATCGCGGGCATCTCCAGCGCGAACGGCCGCGTCGTCGGCCTGATGCCGCATCCGGAGCACGCGACCGAAGCGCTGACCGGCCCGTCCGACGACGGTCTCGGCCTGTTCTACTCGGCGCTGGACTCGGTGCTGTCGGCCGTCTGATGACGGTGAACACGTCTGCGACGGCGGCGGGGCTCGGTGACTTCATCGACGCCTCGCCGTCGCCGTTTCACGTCTGCGCGACGGTCGCCGCCGAGCTCGACACCGCGGGCTACACGCGAGTGTTCGAGGATCGGCCCTGGTCGACGACCATCCGCGGCTATGTGATCCGCGGCGGATCGATCATCGCGTGGGACGCGTCGGTGATGGAGACCATGCTCGAGCGCGCTCCGCAGCCGTTCCGAATCGTCGGCGGGCACACCGACAGTCCCAACCTGCGTGTGAAGCAGAATCCCGACCGTTCCGCAGCCGGGCTCTCGACGGTGGCGTTGGAACCGTACGGCGGCGCGTGGCTCAACTCATGGCTCGACCGCGACCTCGGGCTCTCCGGGCGCCTCGCGTACGACGACGGCGGCCGTGTGGTGCACACGTTGGTCCGCATCGACGAGCCCGTGCTGCGTGTGCCGCAGCTCGCGATCCACCTGTCCGACGACCGCAAGGGTGTTCATCTCGACCCGCAGCGGCACGTCGACGGGATCCGCGGCGTGGGGGAGACGCGGCCGTTGCTGTCGTTCGTCGCCGACCGGGCGGGCGTCGACCCCGGCGCCGTCCTCGGCTGGGAGCTGATGACGCACGACGTCACGCCCTCGCGCATCATCGGATCGGCGGGCGACCTGCTCAGCGCGCCGCGCCTGGACAACCAGGGGACCTGCTACGCCGGTCTCCGGGCGTTGTTGGACGTCCCTCGACTGCGCTCGGGAAGCGAGGACCTTTCGGCTCCTCGAGCGCAGTCGAGAGGGATCGCGATGCTCGCTCTCTTCGACCACGAAGAGGTGGGGTCGGGATCCGAACGCGGAGCGTCGTCCGACTTCCTGGTCACCGTCTGCGAGCGGATCGTCGGCGCGCACGGCGGCGACCGTGACGAGTTCCTGCGGATCATGGCGTCGAGCATCTGTGCATCGGGCGACATGGCCCACGCCACCCATCCGAACTATTCGGAACGACACGAGCCGAGTCACCACATCGCGGTGAACGGTGGTCCGGTGCTGAAGGTGAATCAGAACCTGCGGTACGCGTCGGACGCGATCGGTGAGGCCGAGTTCGCGCTGGCGTGCCGCGACGCCGGTGTCCCGTTGCAGCGGTACATCCATCGAGCCGACCTGCCGTGCGGTTCGACGATCGGTCCGCTGACCGCGACCCGGACCGGTCTGCTGACCGTCGATGTGGGCGCGCCGCAGCTCGCCATGCACAGCTGTCGTGAGCTCATGGGCGTCGACGATGTCGCCATGTACTCGGCCGCGCTGGCCGCGTTCCTGCGCTGACACCTAGCTCCGAGCCCTGTGACCAGTATGTGGTCACAGGGCTCGGAGCTGTTGTGTGCGGAACGGGCCGGCTTGTCGAACTCGCGGATTGACTCAGCCGTTGCGCCGCGCGTCGTGCGCTTCCTGTGACTCGTGAACCTCGGAGATATGCCCTTCGACGAGGTCGATCAGGTCCGACAACCGCTCGGCCGCCGCGGAGCCGAGCTCCGTCAGCGAGTACTCGACGCGGGGCGGGATCGCCTGCAGCACTTCCCGATTGACGAATCCGTCGCGTTCGAGCGCCTGCAGGGTCTGCGACAACATGCGTTCACTGACCCCGTCGACGCGGCGGCGCAGGGCGCTGAATCGGAGGTCGCCGTCGCGCAGTGCCACAAGGGCGAGCAGCCCCCAGCGGCTCGTCGCGTTC
Source organism: Gordonia spumicola (assembly GCF_009932475.1). Taxonomy (GTDB): domain Bacteria; phylum Actinomycetota; class Actinomycetes; order Mycobacteriales; family Mycobacteriaceae; genus Gordonia; species Gordonia spumicola. Next base: position 497,917 of record NZ_BJOV01000003.1, on the reverse strand, counting down.
TGAAGGACGGCGCGGGACGAACAGTTGCGTGAGAACACGTCGGCCTCCAGCGTCGGGTCGACGTCGGAGGGGATCGGGTTCTCGGTCATGCCTCACATTCTAGCCCCACGTGAGTGCTGGTGCTGACTTGTGATGTTGCACTGCATGATAAGTAAGTGCATGATCGTGAGGTAGCGATCAGTCGATCGCCGGATGAGAACTCTCGAAGGGGCAACCATGACGACGTACGCAGTGACCGGAGCAACTGGTGGACTCGGTGGGGCGGCAGTGGCCGCGCTCATCCGACGAGGCGTGGCGGCCTCCGACATCGTCGCGATCGTGCGGGACACCACGAAGGCGGGATCGCTCGCCGAAGCGGGTGTCGTCGTGCGCACCGGAGACTACGAGAAGCCGGACACCCTCACGGGTGCACTCGCGGGCGTAGACAAACTGCTGTTCGTGTCCGGATCCGAGGTGGGGCGCCGTACCGCACAGCACACGAACGTGATCGAGGCCGCGAAGGCCGCCGGTGTCGGTCTGGTCGCCTACACCAGCCTCCTGGGTGCGCCGACCTCGCCGCTGATGCTCGCGGCCGAGCACCGGGAGACCGAGAAGCTGCTCACTGAGAGCGGCCTCGACGTGATCCTGCTCCGCAACGGCTGGTACTCGGAGAACTACGCGGGGTCGGCCCCGGCGGCTATCGACGGCGGCGTCTTCTACGGATCGGCGGGTACCGCGACGGTCGCACCCGCGGCCCGCGACGACTACGCCGACGCCGCGGCCGTCGCACTGATCGGTTCGCCCGCAGGCGCGGTGTACGAACTCGTCGGGTCCGAGCACCTGACGTACGACGACATCGCGGCTACGTTCGCCGAGGTGTCCGGCAAGGACGTCGTCTACCAGGACCTCCCCGTCGCCGACTACGCCGCCGCGCTCGTCGGGGCAGGACTCCCGGAGGTCGCGGCTCAGGTCATCTCCGACTCCGACGCGGGTGCCGCGGACGGTGCGCTCGACTCGTCGTCGACCGATCTCGCCGACCTTCGCGGAACCGCCGGGACACCGTTCGCACAGGTCATCGGCGCCGCACTCATCTAGCTAGCGTCCCGAACCTGAAGTTCGTTGAATACCTATTCAACGGATCAACAGTTCAGGACACCAGCGTGCAGAGCGCCCGCCGGTCAGGGGGCCAGGACGGAGAGGGTCGAGCCCTGGAGCAGCGCGATGCGCCCGTCGACGTCCGACGCATCGCCGTTGATCGGGTACGTCCACACCTGCGCTCCGGTCGACGCGCGGTACGCGGTCAGTTGGCTGCGATCGGTGAAGACGACGACATCGTCGGACGCACCGACGCACGCCAGCTTGTCGATGTCGGCGCTCGGGTCGTCGAGCGCGGGCGGCGGCAGCTGCCCGACGATGTCACCGGACGCGAGCGTCGCGAACACGCGGGAGCGGTCCTTGCGGGCGAAACTGACGAGTGGACCGCACGGGCGGGCGTGGACTTTCGACAGGTCGGGGTCGTCCACCTGCCAGCGGGCGTGGCCGGTCGCCGGGTCGACGACCTGGTATCGGCCGTGACTCTCCAACGACTGGTCGCCGCCTGCCGTGAGCACGGGTAGGGTCGACGGACCGTCGACGATCACCTGGCTGCGGGCGGTGTGCACCGAGTCCGCAGACACCCGCCCGTCGACCACCGGATGGAAGTCGACGGACGCGTTCGAGAACGGTGTGTGCGAGACGAGCACCCCGGTCGAGAACGCCTCGACGGTGCACGATGCGCAGGTCACGATGTCGTCGCCGGTGATCGGATCGAGGACGAACGCCGCGCCGTCGGCGGTCTCGACGACGAGCACACCGTCCGAGTATCGGGGCGTCGCGGCGGCGGCGAACGTCCGACTCCACTTCACATGACCGTCGACGGACCGCCTGGACACCTGGTACCGGGTGCTGTTGACGTGCACGAAGTCCGAGCCGACGCCCACGAGGGCCGACGTGTCCGACCCGTCGGCTCGTCGGTCCAGCGCGCCGGACCTCGACACCAGGTAGAAGCCGTTGTCCGGCCCGTCGGTGCGGGTGCGCACCGAGCAGCCGACCTGCCCGCGCGAGTCGAACGCGCAGGCGCCGAACCCGACGGTCACCGGCGCGTCCCATCGGAGCGCGCCGGTGTCGGCGTCGACGAGGACGTACTCTCGACGGATTCCGGCGGTGTAGGAGACGAGCCAGTCGCCGCGGTGGGTGTCGGCGATCGTGATGTCGCCGTCACCGGTGAGGCCGGGCAGCGATGCGTCGTCGAGCGTCCATTGAACGGTCGGCGTGGTGTCGTACTCCTCGAGGACGCCGTGCGCGGCGTCGTCGGCGGAGACCGAATGGCCCGGCATCAGCACGATCCCGGCGGTGACGGCGAGTGCGACGGCTCCGACGGCGGCGACGGTCCCCATCCCGAACGGCAGACGCTGCAGGGTGCTCCGGATCGACATGCCGCTCAGTACATCACGATGCGGGCAGCGGTTCGGCGTTCCGGGCCTTGAGCAACAGCGTCATCTGGCCCACTTCGTCGCCCTGCTCGGTGATCATGGCGAGCGCGAGACGCTTGGTCGCGGGCGACGACTCGTCGGAGTTCTGGGCCGCCGTCGCCATCTCGATTCCGCCCTGATGGTGGCGGATCATCAACTGCAGGAACCACACCTCGGCCGCCGTGCCGCGGGCGTCGGACAGTTTCGCGAGGTCGTCGGTGCTCGCGTAGCCGGGCATGGGCGCGGTGTCGTCGTCGACCGTCGCCGACGAGCCGTGATCGGCGTGGGTGCTCGGATGCATCCACGACATCGGGTCGTCGGAGGTCAGGGGCTCGCCGAACCAGTCGAGCCAGCCGCGCATCGTCGCGGCCTCCGCGGTCTGGGTGGCGACGATCCGGTCGGCGAGGCCCCGCACGTCGTCGGCGACGTCGCGGGAGAGGGTCTGGGCCATCAGGATCGCCTGATCGTGGTGGACGCTCATGTCCTGCGCGAAGCCGACGTCGACGGGTCTCGGTTCGTGCGATCGAGCCTCGGCGCGCTGATTCTCCCAGGCGACGCCGCCGAACAGGCCCGCGATGACGAGCAGGACGGCGCCGCAGACCACGCACAGCGCGGTCATCACGCGTCGGGTCATCCGATGGTCGACTCCTGGTCGGCGGGTGGCGTGTAGATCGACGGACTCAACTGCAGGGCGTAGAAGCCGCCGTCGGCGCACGTCGTCCACACCTGGCTTCCGTGGAACTCCGGAGGCGAGAAGCACCAGTCGGTGGACATGTCGCCCCCGACGACCATGCCGGACCGAGGCCCGAGAGCATCGTTGAGCGTGACCTTCCCGTCGACGATCGCCATGCCGAGGCTGAGGAACTCGATGGCGGGGACGCCGATGATGGAGCCGAGGACGTGCGGAGAGTTGGGAAGGTCGGCGATCGTCGCGTTCTTCTGGGCGGGCGGGTTGAAGTAGCCGATCTCGGAGATCTTGTTCAGATTCCGGATGTCGAAGACGCGGATGCCGGACGACTCCCACGAGCAGGCGAGGGTCGTCGGATCCTTCGGCCGGTCGACGGCGCAGTAATGCGGGTTGGAGGAGAACAGGCTGCCGCCCATCGACGAGCGGAGGTTCGTGTCCAGGTTCTCCGGGAGATTCACCTCGAGCTTGATCTGTGCGACGTACTTCGGGCTGTTCACCTTCGTCACGTCGAACACCTTGACCCCGCCCGATCCGCCCTCGTCCGCGGTGATGATGTGCGGCCGTCCGCCGATGGTGACGGGAATGGAGTGCTGGTTGAGCTGGCCGTCGGGCCACAGGTAGGCGGCCAGGTGCCGTACCTGCGGGAATCGGGCGCGTCGTTGGACCGAACCGATGTCGAGGACGGTGATTCCCGCCATGTTCGACAGGTACATGCGGTTGCCGTCGGGGGAGATGCCGAAGCCGTGGCCGAGGAAGCTGTGCAGGCCCTGCCAGATCACGCGCGGCGACGCCGGGTTCGAGATGTCGATCGCCGAGAGGTGGCCGGGGAACACGCCCGACGCCCAATACGTCCGACCGTCCGGCGAGAACCCGCCCTCGTGCGAGGTGAACGGCAGCGGCGTCGTGGTGCCCGCGCCGTGGTTGAGCAGTCGCGGATGCTCGCAGTCGGAGATGTCGTAGACGGCGAAGTAGCCGCCGCCCCACAGGAGGGGCACCGCCGTCGCCGCGAGCAGCTTGCGTGCGCGGTTGACCTTCAACGTCTCCCAGGTGCCGCCGCGCATGGCGGGTGCGGTCAGCGAACCGACGACCTTCGGCTTCGACGGGTCGGCGACGTTCACGACCTGCACGCCCGGCTGGCTCATGATGTTGTTGCCGGGGAACAGGCTGCCCGTGTAACTGCAGTGGTCGTAGGTGGCGGAGACGATGCCGCCACCCGAACCTCGGACGTTGCCGACCTGCGTGATGTTGCAGCGGTAGCCGCGGCGCGAACGGCCGGAGTCGCGGTCCTCGGCGCTCACCAGACCCTGCATGCCCTTCTCGGGCAGGGACCCGGCCCCGCAGTCCGCGCGCGGCACGGCGACGTCGGAGATGTCGGGGAAGACGTGATTCCCGGCGCGGGCGTCGGGCGCGTGCACACCGGCCGCGAGGAGAGTCAGAACCACGGCGACGACTATCGGCGTCCACCGCCGTCCTCGGCCGCCGCGAGCATGTTCGATACGCATGGTCCCCACCCCGTCCGACAAGTCGTGAATGTGTCGGACGGTAACACCACGACCTGCGAATCGTGGTCTGTTCGGGGGAATCCGGGCGACCTTGAGTCCCGTTCGCTCACGGCGTACACGACGGGGAACATCGTGCCTGCGTGCGACGTTGTCAACCTCAGACCCCCATCGTGGGCCCCGGTACCCGCCGGGGGCCGGAGTAATGCAGGCACAGTCTCGCCCGACCACTACAGTGAAGGCAGGGCTGGTCGTATCTTCAGCCGCGGCTACGCGGCAACGACCGGGGCGCAAGCAATCGAGGGAGAACAATGTTCGAACGGTTCACCGACCGCGCACGCCGGGTTGTCGTCCTGGCGCAGGAAGAAGCGCGGATGCTCAACCACAACTACATCGGCACCGAGCACATCCTGCTCGGCCTCATCCACGAGGGCGAGGGCGTCGCGGCGAAGGCGTTGGAGTCGCTCGGCATCTCGTTGGAGGCCGTCCGCAGCCAGGTCGAGGAGATCATCGGCCAGGGCCAGCAGGCGCCGTCCGGGCACATCCCGTTCACTCCGCGCGCCAAGAAGGTCCTCGAGCTCAGCCTCCGCGAGGCGCTGCAGCTCGGCCACAACTACATCGGCACCGAGCACATCCTGCTCGGCCTGATCCGCGAGGGCGAGGGCGTCGCTGCCCAGGTCCTGGTGAAGCTGGGCGCCGACCTCAACCGCGTCCGCCAGCAGGTCATCCAGCTGCTCTCGGGCTACCAGGGCAAGGAGCCGGAGACGGCGGGCACCGGCGGTCGTTCCACCGACTCCGGCACCCCGTCGACGTCGCTGGTCCTCGACCAGTTCGGTCGCAACCTGACCACGGCGGCGTCCGAGGGCAAGCTCGACCCGGTGATCGGCCGTGAGAAGGAAGTCGAGCGGATCATGCAGGTCCTCTCGCGCCGCACCAAGAACAACCCGGTCCTCATCGGCGAGCCCGGCGTCGGCAAGACCGCCGTCGTCGAGGGCCTCGCGCAGGCCATCGTGGCGGGCAACGTCCCGGAGACGCTGAAGGACAAGCAGCTGTACACCCTCGACCTGGGTTCCCTGGTCGCGGGCAGCCGCTACCGCGGCGATTTCGAGGAACGCCTGAAGAAGGTCCTCAAGGAGATCAACACCCGCGGCGACATCATCCTGTTCATCGACGAGCTGCACCAGCTCGTGGGTGCAGGCGCCGCCGAGGGCGCGATCGACGCCGCGTCGATCCTGAAGCCGAAGCTGGCCCGCGGCGAACTGCAGACCATCGGAGCCACCACCCTCGACGAGTACCGCAAGTACATCGAGAAGGACGCCGCGCTGGAGCGCCGCTTCCAGCCGGTCCAGGTCGGCGAGCCGTCGGTGGAGCACACCATCGAGATCCTCAAGGGCCTGCGCGACCGCTACGAACAGCACCACAAGGTGTCCATCACCGATGGAGCCCTCGCAGCCGCCGCGTCGCTGGCCGACCGCTACATCAACGACCGCTTCCTGCCGGACAAGGCGATCGACCTCATCGACGAGGCGGGCGCGCGCATGCGCATCCGTCGGATGACCGCTCCGCCAGACCTGCGCGAGTTCGACGATCGCATCGCCGACGCGCGCAAGGAGAAGGAGTCGGCGATCGACGCGCAGGACTTCGAGAAGGCCGCCAGCCTCCGCGACAAGGAGAAGAAGCTGGTCGCCGAGCGTGCCGAACGCGAGAAGCAGTGGCGTGCGGGTGATCTCGACGTCGTCTCCGAGGTCGACGACGAGCAGATCGCCGAGGTCCTCGGAAACTGGACCGGCATCCCCGTCTTCAAGCTCACAGAGGAGGAGACCAAGCGTCTGCTCCGCATGGAGGACGAGCTGCACAAGCGGATCATCGGCCAGGAGGACGCGGTCAAGGCGGTCTCGAAGGCGATCCGTCGTACCCGTGCGGGTCTGAAGGATCCGAAGCGTCCGTCGGGCTCGTTCATCTTCGCCGGCCCGTCCGGCGTCGGTAAGACCGAGCTGTCGAAGGCCCTCGCGAACTTCCTGTTCGGCGAGGACGACGCCCTCATCCAGATCGACATGGGCGAGTTCCACGACCGGTTCACCGCGTCGCGCCTCTTCGGTGCGCCTCCCGGCTACGTCGGCTACGACGAGGGCGGGCAGCTCACCGAGAAGGTCCGTCGCAAGCCGTTCTCCGTCGTCCTGTTCGACGAGATCGAGAAGGCGCACCCGGAGATCTACAACACGCTGCTTCAGGTGTTGGAGGACGGCCGTCTCACCGACGGTCAGGGTCGCACGGTCGACTTCAAGAACACCGTCCTGATCTTCACGTCCAACCTGGGCACGTCCGACATCTCCAAGGCCGTCGGCATGGGCTTCAGCAAGGACGACGGTCGCGGATCGAACTACGACCGGATGAAGCAGAAGGTCAACGACGAGCTGAAGAAGCACTTCCGCCCCGAGTTCCTGAACCGCATCGACGACGTCATCGTGTTCCACCAGCTCAAGCAGGACGAGATCCTGCAGATGGTCGACCTGATGATCGGTCGCGTCGAGAAGCAGCTCAAGAACAAGGACATGGCGATCGAGCTGACCGAGAAGGCGAAGAACCTCCTCGCCAAGCGCGGTTTCGACCCGGTGCTCGGTGCGCGCCCGCTGCGTCGCACCATCCAGCGCGAGATCGAGGACCAGCTGTCCGAGAAGATCCTCTTCGAGGAGATCAAGGGCGGCCAGATCGTGCTCGTGGACGTCGAGGGCTGGGACGGCGAGGGCGACGGCGAAGACGCGCACTTCACCTTCACCGGTTCGGAGAAGCCGCGGAACATCCCCGATGACGCCGTGGAACTGACCAAGGCCGCGGGCGCGGGCGAAGAAGCCTCCTGACCTGCGCTCAGTGCACTACCGACGACGGTCGGCGGGTTCTCCCGCCGGCCGTCGTCGCGTCTGTGCCCGCGGTTCTCTCGTCGGCCGTCGTCGGCGGAGTTCCGCGGTCCGTCGAGCGCATGCCCCGGTTCGTCGAGCGCGACTCCCCGGCTCGTCGAGCGAATTTCCCCGGCTCGTCGAGCGCAGTCGAGACGTCTGCCGACCGAACCGGCATCAATTGAACAAATGACAAACCGGGTCGAGTCTCCTACTGTCGACGTACACGCCGACTACGACTATTCGGGAGCATTCATGACCTACGGTCCAACCAGCCAACCGCCTGCAGGGCAGGGGCCGCACCAGCCGGGTTGGTCACAACAGCCCGCGCCCCAGCCCGCGGCGTCGAACGTCCTGTCGAGGATCACGGCACCGGTCGTGGCTGCGGACAGGTTGTTCCAGGCCGGTATTGGCCTCGCAGTGGGTGCTGCCCTGCTCATCGTGTTCAGCTGCCTGAGTTGGGTCACGAGTAGCTCAGACGGCATGTCGGCGTCGATCTCCGGAATCGGAACCGTGTCGTTCGACGTGCCCGACGAGGCGAAAGGCCTGGTCGACTCCGCAGATTTGGAGAAGTACTTCAACGCGCCGGGCATCTGGACCATCGTGTTCGGTGTGCTCATCCTCGGCGTCGGGGTGATGCTGATCGTCCGGCGGTTCCAAGGCATCGCTGCGGCCGCCGGTGCGGTTGTGGGTGTCGTCGCGCTGATCACGGCACTCGTCTTCTTCGCTGATCCGGGCAATGCACTCGTCGACAGCAGCCTCGGCGACAGTTCGTTGACAGCCGATGAGAGTCGGGGCTACGGCCTGTGGCTCGTGCTGATCGGAGCCTTGCTTTCGGCGGCAGCCGGCGTCTACGCACTCGCCCTCGTGTTGATTCCCGAGAAGCTCGGGGCCGGCGGTGCACCGGCGGTCGGCGTTGCTCCGCAGCAGCCGGGCGGCTTCACTCCGGGCGCGGCAACCTACGGACAACCGCCCGTCCAGCCGCACCCCGGCCAGCAGCCCGGTCCTGCGCAGGGCGGGTTCGCTCAGCAGCCGTACCCCGCTCAGCAGCCGCACCCCGGCCAGCCGCAGCAGCCGTATCCCGGCCAGCAGCCCCACCCGGGTCAGCAGCCGCCGCAGGGCTTCGGGCCGCCGCGCTAGTCCACTTGTCCAGAGAAGGGCTCGACCGTCGTCGGTCGGGCCCTTTTCGCGTCTGTTGTCGGTGGCCCGGGCACTCGGGACTATCCAGTCGAATGACGCCGATATCCGTTCTGTTCCGAGGAACACTTAGACTCGTGCCATTCGGTCGACGTCGCGCCGAGATCACCAGGGGAGAAGTATGACTTACGGACAGCCCGCGGGCGCCTACCCGTACCAGCCGCCGCAGATGCCGATGGCGCAACCCGGTCGGGGACGCTTCGTCGTCGCGCCGTACGCGCTGCATCCGCGGAAGCTGTTCGTGGTCGGCATCGTGCTGGCCGTCGCGTCGCTCGTGCTCGTCGTCTTCAGCACGTTGTCGTGGGCCGTCGTCGAAGAAGACCTGCGCAGCACCGATGTGACGGTGTCGCAGTCGTTCTCGGGTCTGGGCGGCGTGTCGGTCGACGTGTCCGGCGACAGCGACGGTTCGATCTCGGCGAGCGACATCCGCAAGTCGGAGCGGAACTCGGAGAAGAAGACCGATGCGCCCGGTGCCTGGACCCTGACGTTCGGCGTCCTGCTCGGCGTCAGCGCGGTCACGCTCCTGATACGTCGGTATCAGGGGTTCGGAGCGGTGGCGGCAGCCCTTCTCGGCCTCGCGACGTTCATCACGGCGACCGTCTTCTTCGCCGATCCCGGCGAGGCCGTCGCGTCGCGGTGGATCGACGCCGCGGACTACACGGACGACATGAGTCGCGGGTACGGCATCTGGCTCGTCTTCTTCGCCGGTCTCGTCGTGCTGCTGGCCGGCGTCGCCGCGCTGGCGCTGGCGTTGTTCCCGGAGAAGTTCCGGCCCGAGCAGCCGCGTGCGAACGTGGGCTACGGTCAGCCGCAGTACCCGACCGCCGGAATGTACGCGCAGCCGCAATCGCAGGGCTGGCAGGTGCAGCCTCAGCAGCAGGGGTGGCAGCCGGTGGCGCAGCCCCAGCACCCGCAGTCTCAGTACCCGCAGCAACGGCCCGCCTCGGGCCAGTACGACCAGACGCAGCTCGGTCAGCGCCCGCCGCAGGGCTGGCAGTAGGGCGTCGGACATCACACGCTGAGTCACCTGGAGATTCGGCAACTTCACAGGTTCCCGTGGGAAACTTTCCGTCATGCCTTCGTCTCGAATCCCGCTGTCGCGCGTCATGGTCGTCGTTGTCGCGATGGCGCTGGTGGCGGGTCTCGGCGTCGCGATCGCGACCTCGCGAGAGGGGACGGACAACGGGTCGTCGACCACGCCGACGATGGCCGTCGCGCACCCCGTCGCACAACTGCCCAAGTACGTCGCGATGGGCAGTTCGTTCGCGTCGGGCCCCTCGTCCAACAAGCGTGGAGTGAGCAACTGCGGACGCAGTGACGACAACTACCCGAACCGCGTCGCCGAAGCCCTTCACATGCGGCTCACCGACGCCACCTGCGCGGGGTCGACGTCGTCGGAGATCCTCTCGCCGTCCAAGCGCTATCACAAGCCGGCGCAGATCAACAGCGTCACGCCCGACACGTCGCTGGTCACCATCACCACCGGCGGCAACGATGTCGGCTACATCGGACGACTCGCCGTGCAGAGCTGCATCAACCTGACCTACTCCGGTGTGTCGAGCCCGCACTGCAACGCCGCCCGACTGCCGTCGGCGGCTCCGGTGCCCGCGGACTTCGTCAAGGTCGAACACAACCTCGAGGAGATCGCCCGCGAAGTGCGCCGCCGTGCGCCGAAGGCGCGCGTGGTGTTCGTCGACTATCTGCCCGTCGTGTCGGTGGCCGACGTCGTCTGCCCGAATCTTCCGCTCGCGCCGTGGGAGGTGGTCGAGGCCAGCTTCGTCGCCGACACTCTCGCAGGCGCGACCGCCCAGGCCGCACGCGCGACCGGATCGACGTTGGTCCAGGCCTCGCAGGCCGGTAAGGCGCACACCGTGTGCTCGCCCGATCCGTGGCTCCAGGGCTTTCCTGGCAAGCCTCCGTACCACCCGACGACATCCGGCAAGGCCGGTGTCGCGGCGCTCGTCGTCAGCGCCCTGCGTCCCCGCTGATTCCGTCCCCGGCTCGTCGAGCGCGGCGTACGCTCGACGACCCGGAATAGGCGGCTCCGCTTCGACGTCTCGACTGCGCTCGACGATCGGGAACGGACCACGCCGCTCGACGAGACCGAGGCCGGACTCAGTCCTTCTTGAGGGCGGCGGTCTCGTCGTCGACCGGGATGTCGGTGACGGGGTCCTCGATCTCGTCGACCAGCGACGGTGCGCCCTCGGCCGCGGCTGCGGCGCGGTCGGCCTCCCGCTCTTCGCGGGTCTCCGCCAACTGACGGGCCGCCACGGCTCCGGCCGACCAGAGGAGCAAGACGCCGATCGCGGCGATCAAGGAGCCGATCGAGGTGTTCAGCCACATCCGCAGGATGACGCCGACGACGATCGCGCCGACAGCCACCGCGGCCGACGTGACGGGGGTCTGCTTGCGCCAGTCCTCCCGCTCGCGACCGGTGGTGATCAGGCTGACCGGGCTCCGGCGTAGCACCTCTGCGAGGAACACCGTCAAGATCAGCGTGATGACGTAGGTGATGACGATGTTGACGCCCATCGGGATGTCGGTCCACCGGCGTGAGGTCGACATGACCTCCGACAGCACGATCACGTGGCCGAGATAGATGGCGAACGAGCGGTCCGACCCCTTGCGGAGCACGGTGTCGGCCAGCGAGCCGGGCCGACGATGTGCCTGCCACGCCATGCCTCCGACGAACAGGATGCAGATCACGGACAGGAACAGGAACGCGTTGTGCAGCATGAAGACGTTCGTCGCGCGGAACATCTCCTCGGTGCCCGCGGCGCGGTCCGGCATCGCGACGGCGCCGTTGGCCTTGCCCTTGAAGTAGACGAGCGTGGCGATGATCGTCGCCGTGCCGAGGCCGACGATGTAGAAGCGGTACTTCTTCATGAAGCCCGTGAACGTCTCGAAGTGGAATGCGGCGATACAGCCCGCGAAGACGAAGAACTGGTACGGAATCAGCGTGATCGGCAGGTATCGCCACAACGTGCCGAGAGGCCCTTCGTCCGGCCCGCTGACGAACAGGTCGGTCTGGATGCCGAAGAACGACGTCGGGGCGCCGCGGACCATCTGGAACATGAACGCGGCCTGGATCTGTGCGCTGATCACGAGCATCAGTGCGTGATAGCCACGCGTGCGCTTGATGACCCACAGGAGTCCGGGGAAGATGACGTAGATCTGCATGCTCACCGACAGGAAGTACAGGTGATATGCGGCGTGGCCGGTGATCAGGTCGTAGGCGAAGCTCTTGAGTGCGAGCTTGATATGGGTGAACGAGTCGAAGATCTCGACGATGTTGTCGACTCCGCCGTTCTGGTAGTGGCGGTTGAGCCAGTAGAAGAGCGACCACACGACGAACGGAAGGCCGATCAGCTTGAACCGTCGTCGCCAGAACGTCGGAGCGTGCAGGTCGCGGTTGCGGTACTGGTAGGTGAGGACGAATCCGGTCAGCGCGAAGAAGCAGTAGCGGGTGTAACGGAGGATCAGGCCGACGCCCTGCGCGAATATCGCCGTGTACGGCGCCATGCCGAGGATGACGTGGTCGAGGATCACGCCCGCGAAGGTGACCAGTCGGACGAAGTCGATCTGGTAGAGGTGGCGGTCCTTCTTCGCAGGCTTCTGCTCGGGCGTACGTGTTTCGATTTCTGGCATGGTGCGTTGAAGTCCGTCTCGTCTGGCGTTGGCGTGCGCATGCGGCGCGGTCTGGCTCTTTCGGAACGTTACTAGGCGGTTCGGTGAACTTCAGCATCGAAGACCGCGGATGAGTGTCGGATGTCGCCGAACGCGCCGTTTCCTGTCGGGTTGCGAGAGCGCTAGACTCTGTGACAGGTGTTTCGCAAGAGACTGATGGGGTGAATGATGCGAAGGTCTGTGGTTCTGGGAGCGGCTGCGCTGTCGATGGTCGCGGCGACCTGCGCGGGAACGGGAGTCGCGTCGGCCGACCCCACGACGTCCCCTACTGCGCCCATGACGGCGCAGTTGCCGTCGCGCATCGTCGGCACGACGGCCGTGAGCCCGCGCGAGACCCTGTTCGAGGTCTACTCGGCGTCCATGGGCCGCGTCATCCCGCTCACCGTGCTCCATCCTGAGAAGTCATCGGCTCCGACCCCGGTGCTCTACCTGCTGAACGGTGCGGGCGGCGGCGAGGACGACGCGACATGGAAGGCGAAGACCGACTACAAGGCGTTCTTCGCCGACAAGAACGTCACCGTCGTGACTCCGAACAGCGGCGCGTTCTCGTACTACACCGACTGGCAGCGCGACGACCCGGTGCTCGGTCGCAACAAATGGCAGACGTTCTTGACGCGTGAACTCCCGCCGCTCGTCGACGAGGCGTTCTCGACGTCGGGGGCCAACGCCATCGCGGGCATCTCGATGGCAGGCACGTCGGTGTTCAACCTGGCGATCGCCGCACCCGAGCTGTACCGCTCGGTGGCCGCCTTCAGCGGCTGTGCGCGAACCAGTGATCCGCTCGGCCAGGCGTACATCCGCACCGTCGTCGGCGACCGCGGTCGTGGCGACATCACCAACATGTGGGGACCGCTCGGCGGGCAGGGATGGAAGGACAACGACCCCTACCTCCACGCCGACAAGCTCAAGGGCGTCAAGGTCTACATGACGACGGGCACCGGGCTGCCGGGTCGGTTCGACGTCCCCGGCGCGCGACTCATCGACGGCAACCCGGCGACGCTCATCGACCAGGTGCTGATGGGCGGAGCAATCGAAGCAGTCGTCGACAGCTGCACCCAGCAGATGCAGCAGGTGCTCGTCGCCGGCGGCGTCGACTCGACCCTCACCGTCCGGCCGACCGGAACCCACTCGTGGGAGTACTGGGAACGCGACCTGCACAACACCTGGCCGTCGATCGCGCGCGACCTGCAGGGCTGACGACTCGCGTCTCGACTGCGCTCGATCCAGGGTCTCGACCCTTCGGCTCGCAGGCTCGCTCAGGACGGCGCTGCGCTCGACGGGGCCGGGGGCTACTTGTCGAGAAGGAGGCGGACCGTGAGTCCCATGCGCGTGGTGACGTCGGTCGCCGACGCGCGGCGCGTGAGCCACTGGACGAGATTCGACATCCAGACGTCGGAGATCACGCGGGCGATCGCGAGGTCGTTCTCCGAGGCCGTGGCGTCCGGGTCCTTCGGGTCGAGCATCGCGCCCGCGAGGAGTCGGTCGATGATGCCCGCGACCCTGTCGACCTCGCTGGCCGCGGACGCGTCGGCGAACATGAACGCCCGCGTCATCGCCTCGGTGAGCAACGGATCGCGCTGCATCGCATAGGTGATCATGTCGAGCACGTGGCGCAGGCGTTCGATGGCGTTGTCGCCGGGCAGCTTGGTGCGGTCGACGCGGCTCTCCGAGCGCTCCAGCTCGCGAGCGAGTGCGGTGACGAGCAGGTGGACCTTCGACGGGAAGTAGCGGTACAGGGTGCCGACCGCCACATCGGCCTTCTCGGCCACGGTGCGCATCTGCACGGCGTCGTATCCGCCCTTCGACGCGAGGGCGAGGGTCGCGTCGAGGATCCGGCGACGACGTTCGCGCTGTGCGGCCGATCCGACTTCGGCTCCGGATGTGGGCGCCGGGGTGGGGGGCGGCGTCGGTGCGTCGACGTCGCTAGTGCTGGTCGCCGGGCCTGCCATGTGCGGTTTCCCCCTCGTTGCGGGCGGCCGCTGGTTGGCAGCGGCACTTGAATCGTGTACACCCTAGGTTTATTAGAACAGGTTCTAATTGCTTGAAACAACCGAAACGCAGAGGAAACTCCAGTGAGTATCGCCACGTCATCCGACCAACGAGTCGTCGCCGACAGTGTCGCCGACTGGGCCGCGGCCCGTTCCGTGGTCGACCTCGTCCGCGCCGACATCGACAGTGGCGGCGCGTCTTGGCGAGATTACCTCAGTCAGGTCGGCGACCTCGGCGTCTTCATGGCGGGCGTCGACGAGGAGTCGGGCGGAGCGGGCGGATCCGTTGAGGACGTCGCCGTGATGCTCGAGGCGTGCGGCGCGTCGCTGGTGCCGGGTCCGCTCGCCCAGACGGTCGCCGCGGCGTACGTGCTCGCGCGGCAGGGTTCGGCAGTCGCGGAAGCCCTCATGGCGGGAGATCGTCCCGCGGTCGTGCCCGCGTCGGCCCTCGCCGGCCGACCCGCGGTGGTCGTGGACGGGGCCGTCGACCTCGGACCCGTCCCGGCCTGGGTCGACGACGCGCTGGTGGTCGCACCGCTCGTCGTGGACGGCGAGGCCGGTTGGTACGCGGTCGAGGGGGCCGCCGACGCGACGCCGATGACCGGTCCGCTCGACGGCACCGCGATCCCGCACCGGGTACGACTGTCCGACGTGCGGGCGACCCGCATCGACGACGCCGACCGCCTGGTCGACCTGTTGGTGCTGGGTGTCGCGGCCTACCAGTCGGGGGTGGCCCGGCACGTGCTCGACGTCGCCGTCGACTACGCGAAGGTCCGGACCCAGTTCGGTGCGCCGATCGGGTCGTTCCAGGCGGTCAAGCAGATCTGCGCCGACATGCTGTGCCGCAGCGAGCAGTTGACGGCGGCCGCATGGGATCTCGCGTCGGCGGTCGACGACGGTGACGCCGCGCAGGCCCGGCTGAGTCGTCTCGCCGCGACCGTGCTGGTCGCCGACCTCGCGCCGGCGAACGCGAAGGACGCCGTCCAGATCCTCGGCGGCATCGGCTTCACGTTCGAGCACGACGCTCACCTCTACCTCCGGTCGGCGCTCGCCGCGCGCATGCTGCTCGGTCAGGGATCGACTGCCCGCGTCGAACTGGCGGGCCTCGGGCGCGGCGGCTCGCGGCGCGAGTTCACCCTCGACCTGGAGTCGGTGCAGGACCGCCGTCCGGCCATCGCGGCCGCCGCGGACGAGGTTGCCGCGGCGCCGGAGTCGGAGCGGCGGGCGGCGCTCGCACGCACCAAGCTCCTCGCCCCGCACTGGCCGGAGCCGTACGGTCTGGGCGCCGATCCCGCGTTGCAGCTGTTGATCGACGCCGAACTCGACCGCGTGGGCGTCACGCGTCCGGATCTGGTCATCGCCGGATGGGCGCTGCCGACGATCCTGGAGCACGGCACCGACGAGCAGCGCGAGAAGTTCGTCGCGCCGACCCTGGCGGGCGACATCCGCTGGTGCCAGCTGTTCAGCGAGCCCGAGGCGGGATCGGACCTCGCCTCGCTGCGCACCAAGGCCGAGCGCGTCGACGGCGGATGGCGCCTCACCGGTCAGAAGATCTGGACGTCCGAGGCGCACATGTCCCAGTGGGCCGTCTGCCTGGCCCGGACCGATCCGAGCGTGCCCAAGCACAAGGGCATCACGTACTTCCTCGTCGACATGGCGGCCGAGGGCATCGACATCCGCCCGCTGCGCGAGTTGACCGGCCGAGCGATGTTCAACGAGGTGTTCCTCGACGACGTTTTCGTGCCCGATGAGATGGTCGTCGGACCGGTCGACGGCGGTTGGCGACTGGCCCGCACGACGCTCGCGAACGAACGAGTGGCGATGGGCGGCTCGGGCCTCGGCAAGGAGGTGGACGCCCTGCTCAAGCAGATCGACGGCGTCGAACTGGGTCTCGAACAGTCGCGTGAGCTGGGACGGATCATCGCCGACGCGCATATCGGCCGGGTGCTCGACGCCCGATCCGTCGTGCAGCGACTGTCCGGCACCGACCCGGGTGCGACGTCGAGCGTCCGCAAGCTGATCGGCGTGGTGCACCGGCAGTCGGTCCCGGAGTTCGCGACCGACCTGCTCGGTGTCGAGGGGCTGTCGAGCTCGTCGGCGACGGAACTTCTGCTGCTCAACCGGTGTCTGTCGATCGCGGGCGGCACCACGCAGATCCTCAAGAACGCGGCGGCCGAGCGGATCCTCGGTCTCCCTCGCGGCTGACCAAGCAAATGCTTGGTAGCAGACGGTGACGTCTGCTACAAATAGAACAAGTTCTAATTTCACTTCAGGAGGTGCCGGGTGGACTTCACCCTGGACCCCGCGGCCGCAGCCGTGGCCGACGTCGCCGACGACGTCGTCAAGCGCCTGCAGCCGGACTGGGAGACAAAATTCGTCGGGGACGGCTTCGACGCCGCTGCCTGGCAGTCGTTCGTCGACGCGGGTGTCACCGCGATGCCGCTGACCGAGGAGGACGGCGGCGACGATCTCGACATCGACGCGCTCCGACCGCTGGTCCGGCGAGCCGGACGCGATGCGGTCGTCACACCGCTGATCGGTTCGCTCGCGGCGGGTCTGGTCGGCGCGTCGACCGACGCGGCGGGGCGGTTCGCCGCAGCCGTGGGCGAGCCGGGCCGTGCGCTCGGCGAGCCGCTGGACGTCACGCTCGTCGACGGGGTCTTGACCGGCGTCAAGACCGGCGTGCTGCACGCGGACGGTGCGACCCTTGTCGTCGCGGCCGACGGCGGCATCGCGGTGATCGGCTCGGACGCCGACGGAGTGAGCGTTCTCCGCACCACCGCGTCGTCCGGCTGGGGCGAGTACACCGTGCGGTTCGACGCTGCGCGGGCCGACAGCGTGGTCGCCGACGACCCGCAACCGCTCGTCGACGCATACCGCGCGCTGCTCACCGCGTACGCGGACGGCCTGCTCGCGGGTGCCATCGCACGCACCGCCGAGCACGTGAGCACCCGTCACCAGTTCGGCAAGCCGATCGCCACGTTCCAGGCCGTCGGACAGCAGCTCGCCGACGTCTACGTGATCTCGGCGACCCTCGAACTCGTGAGCACCGCCGCCGCGTGGGAACTGGCCCAGGGGCGCGACGCGCAGGCCGACCTCGCGACCGCGATGTTCCACATCGCCTCCGAGATCCCCGCCACGATGCGCACCATGACGCACCTGCACGGCGGCATCGGCGTCGACGTGACCTATCCGCTGCACCGCTACTTCTCCATCGCCAAGGACCTCGGCCGCCTCGTGGGCGGCGCGGATCGCACCCTGGCCGTGCTCGCCGATCAGACCGTGGAGGCGCCATGTTCATAGCGTTCACCGACGCCCAGCTCGCTCTCCGCGACGAGCTGCGGACATACTTCTCCACCCTGATCTCGGACGACGACGCCCGCACCATGCGTGTCGAGCGCCACGGGCCGACCTACCGCAAGGTGATCAAGCAGATGGGCGCCGACGGCTGGCTCGGCGTCGGCTGGCCCGCCGAGTTCGGCGGCAAGGGTTTCGGCGAGATCGAACAGCAGATCTTCACCAACGAGGCCGTCCGCGCAGACGTCCCGCTCCCGTCGGTGACGCTGCAGACCGTCGGACCGACGCTCCAGAAGTACGGCACGCAGGAGCAGAAAGACATGTTCCTGCCGCGCATCCTGGCGGGCGACGTGCATTTCGCGATCGGCTACACCGAGCCGGATTCGGGCACCGACCTCGCATCGCTGACGACGAAGGCCGTGCTCGACGAGGCCGGTGAGAACTACGTCGTCAACGGTCAGAAGATCTTCACCACCGGCGGTCACGACGCGGACTACATCTGGCTCGCGTGCCGCACCGACCAGGACGCGCCCAAACACAAGGGCATCTCGATCCTGATCCTGGACACGCGCGATCCCGGTTTCACGTGGACCCCGATCATCACCGCGGACGGCGCGCACCATGTGAACGCCACGTACTACAGCGACGTGAAGGTCCCGGTGTCGATGCGGGTCGGCGAGGAGGGCGACGGCTGGAAGCTGATCACCACCCAGCTCAACCACGAGCGCGTGATGCTCGGACCGTCGGGCCGCATCGGCGGCGTCGCCGACAAGATCCGCGACTGGGCGCAGACCGCGCAGGTCGACGGCGGGCCGGTGATCGCCCGGGACGACGTCCGTCGCGCCCTCGCGACGATCGGAGCGTACGAGCGCCTCAACGAGCTGTTGAACTGGCAGGTCGCGTCGAGCGGCGAGATCTCGATGGCGTCGGCGGCCGCGACGAAGGTGTTCTCCACCGAACGGATCCAGACGATTCATCGGATGGCCGACGAGATCGTCGGCCGCTACGGAGACTTCACCGACCCGGGCACCGCGGACCTCGCGGACTGGCTCGACATGATGGCGAAGCGCAACGCGGTGATCACGTTCGGCGGCGGCGTCAACGAGGTCATGCGCGACATGATCGGCACCGCCGGTCTGGGACTCCCACGGGTGAAGCGATGACGATGACGCACGACGAGATCCGCGCCGCGGCCGACGCGATCAAGGCGAAGGGCGCCAGCGCGCCCAAGCGGGGCCGCGACCCGATCAACCGCCCGATGATCCACAACTGGGTCGAGGCGATGGGCGATGCCAACCCGATCTACGTCGACGACGAGGCCGCGCGCGCGGCCGGTCACGACGGGATCGTCGCGCCGCCCGCGATGGCGCAGGTGTGGACCATGCGCGGTCTGCACGGCGTCCGCGCCGACGACGATCCGCTCGGCCTGGCGACGGAACTGTTCGACGAGGCGGGCTACACGTCGGTGGTCGCGACCAACTGCGACACCGTCTACCACCGCTACACCTCGCCCGGTGAGGAGGTGACGATCTCCTCCGAGCTCGTCGATGTGGTTGGCCCCAAGAACACCGCGCTCGGCGAGGGCTGGTTCTTCACCACGAAGAACAACTGGTCGGTGGGTGACGAACTCGTCGCTGAGATGCATTTCCGGATCCTCAAATTCCGGCCCGCGGCGAAGGCAGAGCCGGTCAGCGCCACGCCCGACTTGGACCCGGCCAAGCTCATCAAGCCGTCCAAGTCTCGCGACACCGCGTTCTTCTGGGACGGTGTGGCGGCCCATGAGCTGCGCATCCAGCGACTCGACGACGGGTCGCTGCGCCATCCGCCGATCCCGGCCACGTGGAAGCCGCGCGGTGACGACGGTGAGTTCGGCGCCACCGACTACGTCGTGTCCTCGGGCCGCGGAACCGTGTACAGCCACGTGATCCATCACGCGCCGAAGGTGCCGGGCCGCTCGCTGCCGTTCGCGGTGGCGCTGGTCGAACTCGAGGAGGGCGTCCGCATGCTCGGCGAACTCCGCGGAATCGATCCGGCAGACGTCCGCATCGGGCTCGACGTCGAGGTCACGTTCCTGGACTTCCCCGCGGACGGAGACGCCGACGCGTGGACCCTGTACGCCTTCACTCCGGCAGGAGCATCCAAGTGACCACGATCGCCGTCGGCGCCACGCTGCCGCCGCTGACCATCGACGCGACTCCGACGTTCGTGGTGGCGACGGCCCTCGCGACCCGCGACTTTCAGGACGTGCACCACGACCGGGACCTCGCGCATCAGAAGGGCTCGAAGGACATCTTCGTCAACATCCTCACCGACACGGGGCTGGTGGAGCGGTTCGTCACCGACTGGGCCGGACCATCGGCTCGGATCGGATCGATCAACCTGAAGCTCGGCGTGCCCTGGTACGCCTACGACTCGCTGACGTTCACCGGCGAGGTGACCGAGGTGGACGGCGACCGTGTCTCGGTCGCCGTCACCGGCACCAACTCGCTCGGCAAGCACGTCATCTCGACCGTCGTCTTCACCGCTCAGGAGGCGTGATGAGCAGGACCCTCTCCGGCAAGGCGTCCATCGCGGGCATCGGCGCGACCGACTTCTCCAAGAACTCGGGCCGAAGCGAACTGCGGCTCGCGGCCGAGGCGATCAACGCCGCACTCGCCGACGCCGGCCTCACGCCGAACGACGTCGACGGTCTCGTCACGTTCACGATGGACACGAACACCGAGATCGCCGTCGCCCGCGCCGTCGGCATCCCCGAGCTCACGTACTTCTCGCGCATTCACTACGGCGGCGGCGCTGCGTGCTCCACGGTGCAGCAGGCGGCGATGGCCGTGGCGACCGGCGTGTGCGACGTCGCGGTGGCCTACCGCGCGTTCAACGAACGCTCGGGCAACCGGTTCGGCCAGGTGAGCGCGGCCGTCGCGAATCAGGAGAACTCGTCGGGCACCGACAATGCCTTCTCGTACCCGCACGGCCTGTCGACGCCCGCGGCGTTCGTCGCGATGACGGCCCAGCGGTACATGCACGAGTACGGGGCGACGAGCGAGGACTTCGGCCGCGTCGCCGTCGTCGACCGCAAGCACGCCGCGGTGAACCCGAACGCGTTCTTCCACGGCAAGCCGATCACCCTGGAGGACCACCAGAACTCGCGGTACATCGCCGAACCCCTGCACCTGCTCGACTGCTGCCAGGAGTCGGACGGCGGTGTCGCGATCGTCGTCGTCTCCCCGGAGCGCGCGAAGGACCTCAAGCAGAAGCCGGTCTCGATCGCGGGAGCCGCATCGGGCAGCGGACGCGATCAGTTCATCATGACCAGCTACTACCGGGACAGTCTCCCCGCGCTGGAAGAGATGGGCCTCGTGGGTCGACAGCTGTGGGAGCAATCGGGTCTGCGGCCGACCGACATGGACATGGCGGTCCTGTACGACCACTTCACGCCGTACGCCCTCATCCAGCTCGAAGAGCTCGGCTTCTGCGGACGCGGCGAGGCGAAGGACTTCGTCCGCGAGCCGGGAGCGCTCGAAGTGGGCGGCAGGCTCCCGCTCAACACGCACGGCGGTCAACTCGGCGAGGCCTACATCCACGGCATGAACGGGATCGCCGAAGCCGTCCGCCAATTGCGCGGCGACTCCGTCAACCAGGTCGACGGCGCATCGCAGGTGCTCGTCACCGCGGGCACCGGCGTTCCGACGTCCGGTCTCGTCCTGACCGCCTGATCCCTCCCTCACACGACCCCGATCTCACCAAGGAGACCACAGCATGAAGTTCAACCTGGCAGACGTGTTCGAGACCGTCGCCGACTCTGTGCCCGAGCGCATCGTCCTCACCTGGGAGGGCGAGGACATCAGTTACGCGGAGCTGGACGGTCTGGCGAACCAGGTTGCGCACAACTTCGCCGCACACGGTGTCGGCAAGGACGACAACGTCGCGCTGTACCTGAAGAACAGCGTCGAGCACGTGACCTCGCTGATCGGCCTGATCAAGATCCGCGCCGTCCCGGTGAACGTCAACTACCGCTACACCGACGCCGAGCTCGAGTACATCTTCGACAACTCCGACTCCGCGGCCATCGTCGTGGAACTGCCCGAACACCAGCGCAGTGTCGCCGAACTGATGCCGAAGCTGCCGCTGTTGCGGACCGTGTTCGTGATCGGCGACGTCGTCGACGAGCTCACCGAGGCCGCCGCGGCCCTGGAGGGCCGCACCGTCGAGATAGTCGACTTCGACGAGTACAAGGGCAAGCCCGCCGAGCGCGACTTCTCCGCGCGCACCGGCGAAGAGATCTACATGATCTACACCGGCGGCACCACCGGGTACCCGAAGGGCGTCATGTGGCAGCACGACGACTTCTTCCGCAAGCCGATCTCCGGCGGCAACCCGTACGGCCCGCCGCGCGCCGACCTCGACGAGCTGTCGCGCGAGGTGAAGAACTTCCCGTCGATGTCGTTCCTGATCGCGGCGCCGCTGATGCACGGCGCGGCGTCGTACTCGCTGTTCACGTTCATCTCCCTCGGCAGCCGACTCATCCTCGAACGTGACTTCAACGCCGAGAAGATGATCCGCAACATCGGCCGCGACAAGACGCAGATGATCCTCATCGTCGGCGACGCCATGGGCATGCCGCTGGCCGAGCAGATGGAACTGCAGAAGGACACCGCCGACTTCTCGACCCTGTTCTCGGTCACGTCGGGCGGCGCGTTGTGGAGCCAGAGCGTCCGCGACCGCATGCTCGCGGTGAAGCCCGACCTGCTCCTGCGCGACAACTTCGGCGCGTCCGAGTCGGGCAACGACGGCGAGATCAAGATGGACGAGAACGGCAACCTGATGGTTCCGCCGACCGACCGCATGATGGTCGTCGACGAGCGGTTCCAGCGGATCACCACGCCGAACGAGGTCGGTCACATCGCCCGCATCGGCAACATCCCGCTCGGCTACTACAAGGACCCGGAGAAGACGGCGCGCACGTTCCCGACCCTCGAGGACGGCACGCGCATCTCGGTGCTCGGCGACATGGGCTACGTCCGCGAGGACGGCAGCATCATCTTCCTCGGCCGCGGCAGCCAGTGCATCAACACCGGCGGCGAGAAGGTGTACGCGGAAGAGGTCGAGGGCGCGCTGCACGGGCACCCGGCGATCGCCGACGCGCTCGTCGTCCCCGCCCCGGACGCGAAGTACGGTCAGCGGGTCGCCGCCGTCGCCTCGCTGAAGCCGGGCTTCGACGAGCCGAGCCTGGAAGACGTCCAGGAGCACTGCCGCAAGACCCTCGCCCGCTACAAGGTCCCGCGCACCGTCGTCTTCGTCGACGAGGTCAAGCGCACGCCCGCGGGCAAGGCCGACTACAAGTGGGCCAAGTCGACGGCCGCCGACGCCGTGCAGCCCGTCTGACCTCGTCCTTTTCGGTCCGGCCGCCGCGCAGTCAATCTGCTCGGCGGCCGGTGCGTTTGTGCCCGATCGTGGTGGGGAATCGGGTGCGGACGGAGCTTGCTTGTACTGTTACGACGCCTCCCTACCCCACGAACGGATTGCATTGATGCGTACTCGTCTCCTGTTCATCGTCCCCGTCATCGCGGGCGCCGCCCTGCTCGGGGCCTGTGGTTCGGACGACTCCGGGTCCAGTCCGGAGCGGACGGCGTACCTGCAGGCGATCAAGGACGCCGACGTGACGTTCCCGGACGACGATGCCGCCGTCGCCGCTGGTGAGCAGGCGTGCGCCGACCTCAAATCGGGTAAGGCGATGGTCGCCGTCGCCGCCGACGTCGAGGGCCAGGACGCGGGCAAGGGCGCCGCGGTCGTCGGCGCGGCCACCGGCTCGCTGTGCCGCGATCAGCTGTCCAAGCTCATCCCGTCCATCCCCGGAGTCCCGCCGCTCGACGAATAGCTCCTACTCGGGCAGATCGGCGCGTTGCCGCAGCGTCCCTTCGGGTCCCATCTCGATGACGGTGTCGATGCCGATCCGGCGTAGGAAGTCGTTGTCGTGGCTGACGACGATCAATGCGCCGCGGTAGGCGTCCAACGCCTCCGCGAGATGTTCGACGCTGGCGACGTCGAGGTTGTTGGTCGGTTCGTCGACGATCAGCACGTGGCTCGGCGGCTGCGCGAACAGCAGTGTCGCCAGCGACACCCGGAAACGTTCGCCGCCCGACAGCGTCGACACCGGGCGGTCGGCCGCCGCGCCGCGGATCAGCAGGCGTGCGAGCCGGTTCCGGACGTCGCCGGGTTCGGAGTCGGGTGCGACGGCCTGCACGTTCTGTACGGCGCTCGCCGCGTCGTCCAATCCGTCCAGACGCTGCGGCAGGTAGCCGAAGCGGTCGGTGAGCAGCGTGCACGATGCGGTCGGCGACCCGGACACGAGCTGCCTGAGCAGCGTCGTCTTGCCCGAGCCGTTCGGTCCGACGATCGCGACGCGTTCGGGTCCGGCGATCACGATGTCGCCGGCGGCGCCGCCGCGGAACTCGGCGATCCGTCTGCTGCGCGGCAGCGCCGGGTCGGGGAGTTCCATGCGGATGTGATCGTCGTCGCGTACGCGTGCGTCCGCCGTGTCGAGGGCCGCCTGCGCGTCGGCGATCTTGTCGTCGAGCGTCGTCCGCAACGATCCGGCGGACTCCTGCGCCTTACGTTTGCGTTTGCCTGCCAGGATCTTCGGCAGGCCGCCGTCCGCCTGCGCCTTCTTGCCGACCTTCGCGCGGTGAGCCAATCGTGTCTCTGCCTCGACCCGTTGCCTCTTCTCGGCTTTGAGGGTCTGTTGCGCCGTGCGTGCGGCCTGCTCCGCCGCGGTCTGCTCGGCGTCCAAGTGCGCACGCCATTCGCTGTACGGCCCGCCGAAGACGGTCACCTCGCCGTTGTAGAGCTCGGCGGTGGAGTCCATGTGCTCGAGCAGTTCCAGATCGTGGCTGACGACGATCAACGTGCCGGGCCAGTCGTCGATCATGGCGGCGAGCGTGGCCCGCGTCGGCCGGTCGAGATTGTTCGTCGGCTCGTCGAGCAACGTGATCGGAGTGCGACGCAGGGCCAGACCGGTGACGGCGATGAGCATCGCCTCGCCGCCGGACACGTCGGCGACTCGCCGGTCGAGGTCGTCGGCGCTGAATCCGATCCGGTCGAGGGCCTGCGCGGCGCGGGCCTCGATGTCCCAGTCGTCGCCGACGGTCTCGAAGTGGACCTCGTCGACCTCGCCCGCCTCGATGGCCCGGAGTGCGGCGAGCGTCCGGCTGATGCCGAGCAGCTCGGCGACAGTCGTCTCCGTCGTGAGGGTGAGAGTCTGGGGCAGATAACCGACGTCGCCGGCGGTGTCGATGCGACCCGCCGTCGGAGTGAGCAGGCCCGCGATCAGCCGGAGGAGGGTCGACTTGCCCGACCCGTTGCGTCCGACGAGGCCGGTACGGCCTTGTGTGAACGTCCCGTCGACGTCCGACATGGCGATGGCGCCGTCGGGCCACGCGAAAGTCAGGTCGCGCAGGGTGACGGCGGCATTGTGGGGTGATGACATGTGGAGACGACTCGTTTCGTCGTGGGTGGCCGAGAATGTGTGTGATTCGGATGCCCACCACGACAGGACCGTCCGTGCCGGACGGCGTACCAGGTACGTCGGTGTGGTCAGCCGCCGGAACTCGGCGGCCGGACATCCTCGATCAACAACTCCACGTCGGCGACCCTACCCGACGACTCGTCCCGCCACATCCGATATTTCGGTCGGGAGGCGTGGAGCCGGGGACGACGGCGCTCGGTGAATGCTGCGAGCCTTCCTCGACGTCGTCCGTTCGGGTCGGCTCAGGCGTCGTCGGAACGGGATGCGACGGCTTGGAGCAGGATCAAGGCGATGTCGTTGGGGTCGCGGGCGACGAACGACTTGCCTCCGGTGGCGTCCGAGATCTTCTTCAGCGCGTCGACGTCGGCGTCCTCGGAGATGCCGATCGTGATGATCGGGATCCGCCGGGCCGGGTTCTTCAAGATGGTCAGCTGTGACACGAGCTGATCGAGGGTGATGCTCTTCGAGACCTCATTGCGGCCGTCGGTCATCAGGATGACCGAGTTGGAGAACGCCGGGTCGTACGAGTCGTAGACCGCCTTGAACGCGGCGAGCGCCGTGTCGTAGAGGCCCGTGCCGCCGTGCAGGTCGCTCAGGCTGCTGTTGATGGCGGCGCTGAACAACTGGCGGTTGGACGTCCCGTCGGTGTTGCCCGCGATCGGGACGATCGGCATCACTTCCTTGTAGGGGATGCCGGGGCCGCCGCGGTCGCTGCTGAACACCCAGTAGCCGAGTTCGGTGTTCCGCGGGAACTTCGTCAGGCCGAGGACGGACGCGTCGCGGAGCAGGTCGGCGCGCGACCGTCCGCCGGCTTGACGCTTCATCGATCCCGAGACGTCCTGGACGACGAGCGTCCGGATCGGGAGGGTGAGCGCGGTCCACTTGCGTTGGATGTTGTCGACGAACTCGCGGGCAGGCTGTTTGACGAGGGGGACGGTGCCGAGGCCGGCCTTGTCGGGGAGCGGGGTGCCGTCGGCCGGCCGGATGTCGGCGGCCTGCTGGATCCGCTTGCCCTCGTCGGTCTTCAGGACGTCGGTGAGGGCGACGATCGCGTCGTCGGCCGGCCCGTGCCGGTCGCCCTGGGCGACGTTGGCGATGCGGTAGTCGAGGTTCACGGTGCCGTTGGCGGGGATCTTGGCGTCGACGGCTGCGTCGGGGTTCGCGTCCTTGAACTTGGCGTAGGTGCGTTCGGACGCCAACGCCAGCGACGGCTCGTCGCTCGCGGCCATCGCCTTGAGGTCGGGCGCGCCGTCCTCGTCGTTCATGCGGAGCGCACGGGTGGTGAGGGCGTCGATGAGCTGCTGATGCGTCATCTTGCCTGCCTCCATCTCGGAGAGCGCCCCGATGACGGCCGCGTTGCTGACGTCGCTCTTGGCGGGCGGGTCGACCCGCAGTTTCGGCATCGTCATGATCGCCGACCATGACGGCAGGTCGGGCAGGGCGTGGCCCGCGACGAGGATGGGCGACGTGCCGATCGACGGGCCGATGTCCGACCAGGTGCGGCCGAGGGTGTTGGCGACCTGACGCACACGGGACGGGGACTCGGCGACCCAGATGTCGGGGGCGTCGGCCTGTGTGAGGCGTTCGTTCACATGGCTGGCGGGGACCGCTTCGACGGTGTACTTGAAGCACGAGTTCTGCCCGGCCTGATCGGCGAGCTGGGTCACGTAGTCGCCGAGGTCGCCCTCGGCGATCACCGAGACGTCGCGGACGTCGCCGCAGCCGCTGTGCTTGGCGTCCCACACCGCGTACACGCCGCCCGCAAGGACGACGACGAGTCCGGCGGCGACGGCGGTCCGCAGTCCGCGTCGGGGAGTCGGGTGCTCCGACGGTCGATCCACGGCGGGCGCCGACGCGGTGTGGTGTTGGCCCATGGTCTCGACGTCTCCTTCAGGAATTGCTGAATGCGAACGAGGCTAGCCCATGGCGGTGGGGGGCGACACATTACCACCGTCTTTGGGCTCATTCACGGCGATGGCGGCGTGTCGTCGCCGTCATCGTCCGGCGCGCTGTGAGACGACTTACGCTCGTCGACGAGCCCGCGCTCGTACGTCGTCCGTTCGGACGATCCGGCGACGGCGCGCACTTGGTCGGGGACGGCCAGCCTCATGACCAGGTCGCGGACGGTCTGCGGCAGGATTCCGGCCACCGCGACGAGCGGCCCGACCCGGCCGGGCACCCACACGTGGAATCGTCGACCGCCTATCGCGCCGACGACGGCCCCGGCCACGTCGTCGGGCGTCATGGCGGGCACGGATCCGCTCTCGGTTCCGGCTGCGAGTTCGGTGTCGACGACGGTGGGCATCACCACCGTCACGGTGACCCCGGTGCCGCGAAGTTCCTCGCGGACACCGGTGAGGTAGCCGAGGACACCGTGTTTGGTGGCCGCG
The DNA here is from genome assembly GCF_009932475.1 of Gordonia spumicola. Classification (GTDB taxonomy): domain Bacteria; phylum Actinomycetota; class Actinomycetes; order Mycobacteriales; family Mycobacteriaceae; genus Gordonia; species Gordonia spumicola. The sequence goes on along the minus strand of NZ_BJOV01000003.1, from coordinate 470,266 downwards.
TACGTGGCTTCGCCGGGCGGTGCGAGACGCGACGCCGCCGACGCCACGGTGACGATCTGGCCCGCACCGCGGTCGCGCATGGCCGGTGCCGCCAGGCGGACGCCGCGGATCACGCCGAGCAGATTGACGGCGACCATCGCCTCGGCGGCCGCGGTCGGTTCGGCGTCGAACGGCCCGACCCACATGACGCCCGCATTGTTGACGAGGACGTCGAGCGGGCCGAGGTCGGCCCGCACGGAGGTCAGGAACGCGTCGAACGACGCGTCGTCCGTCACGTCGAGCGGATAGGCGCGGATTCCGGGGATGTCGGCGGCGGGAGCGAGGTCGCCGATGGCGACTCGCGCGCCCTCGTCGGCGAGGCGACGCGCGATCGCCAGTCCGATCCCGCGTCCGCCCCCGGTCACGGCGATCACGAGGCCGGAGACGGACGACCGGTTGCGGAGGTTCAGGCGCATCCGTCCATCGTGCTGGGCCGGAGCGGCCGTGTCGAGTGCCTGTCCGAAACGTTCATGACCGCGGCGGCGGTGCGGGCTAGCGTGAGCGCATGACTTCCGCACCGCGCCTGAACGCCGTTGGCATCGTCTGCGACGACCTGCAGACCACGCTCGCCTTCTACCGTCTCCTCGGGCTCGACATCCCGACCGTGCCCGACGACGCACCGCACGTCGAGGCCGACGTCGGCGGGTTCCGAGTCATGTTCGATCCGGTGTCGACCGTGTACTCGTTCGACCCGGACTGGGTGCGTCCGCCTGCGGGATCGTCGGCGATGAGCCTCGCGTTCGAATGCGCGTCGCCCGCCGACGTCGACGCGGTGGTCGGACAGTTGGCGGGCGTCGGAGGACAGGTCGTGAGAGAACCGTTCGACGCGGCGTGGGGCCAGCGGTACGCGACGGTCCGCGATCCCAACGGCAACGAGGTGGACGTCTACGCCTGGGCGTGACGAAACTCGGCGGGTCGTCTGCCGGTGAGGCGGACGACGTCCCGGTACAGGTGGGCGTAGTCGGCGTACCCGGCGGCCGCGGCGGTGTCGGACAGGTCGACGCCGCTTCGGACGAGGTCGATGGCCCGCCCCGCTCGCAGGATCACCTGGAGTCGGCGCGGACCGTAGCCGAACGCGGCGCACGCTCGACGATGGAGGGTGCGTTCGCTGACGCCGAGCCGATCGGCGATGTCGGCCACCGGAACGCCGTCGGCGAGCGCGCCGACCACCAGCGGAACCCACGGTTCGACGGTCAGCCGCGCCGCCGCGTCGGCGATGTCGTCCAGCCGCAGTCGTGGCACGGCCGCGAGTCGTTGTCGTGGCACGACGTCGGCGAGCGGGACCAGTTCGTCGGTCAGTTCGTCGGCGGGCACGCAGAGCAGGGCGGGCAGCACCCCGGGGTCGAATCGGACGCCGGAGACCGTCGAGCCCGCGGGCCGGACGACCTGTCGAGGTCCGGTGTCGGGGCCCGCGACGTGGACGACGCCGTCCGCGTCCCACACCAGGTCCATGCACCCGTCCGGGTAGACGAGGACGGGATCGTCGGTCATCCGGTGCGACCAGGCCTGCACGCGCGGCACCGTCAGTCCTGTGGAGCCGCGAGCTCGCGAGGGGCGAACCAGCCCAGGAAGACCGCCCCCGCCGCGAGCACGCACCCGAGGACCAGGCAGGCCGTCTGCATCGGCGGCGAGAACGCGTCCCGTGCGCCCGAGGCGATCTGTTCCGCGAGCTGCGGCGCCGTGGACTGCAGTTGCTCGCTCACCTTGACCGCGCCCGCGAGCGACCCGCGGATCGCCTCGTCGGCCACCGTCGCGGCCGAGGGGTCGATCGTTCCGATCCCGGCCTTCGCGGCGTCGGCCGTCGGGCCGATCCGGTCCTCGTAGCCCGCGGCCATGATGCTGCCGGCCAGCGCGATTCCGATGGCGGCTCCCAATTCGCGGGCGGTGTCGTTGACGGCCGATCCGACGCCCTGGTTGTCGAGCGGCGTGTTCGACATGATCGCGGTCGTCGACGGGGCCGTCGCCAGTCCGATGCCGATCGCGCAGGTCCCGAGCAGGACCCCGACCTTCCAGTAGGCGTCGGTCTCGACGACGCCGAGCAGGATCACGCCGAGCGCCGCGATCGCGATGCCGACGCCGAGGACCACGCGCAGCGAGTACCGCACGGCCAGCCAGTTGCCGATCATGGCGAAGAAGCCGACGCCCGCGACCATCGGGAACAGGGCGACGGCCGATTTGAGCGGTGAGTACCCGAACACCAGTTGGAGTTGCTGCAGCACCAGGAAGAAGACGCCGAACGAGGCCAAGAACTGTAGGGCCACTGACAGCGAACCGGACGCGAACGAGCGGTTGCGGAACAGGTCGACGTCCAGCAGCGGATGGGTGCGCCGATGCTCGATCATGATGAACGCGGCGACCAGTGCGGCTCCGCCGACAAGACAGACGAGGATCAACGGATCGGTCCACCCGCGGTGCGGAGCCTCGAGGAGCCCGAAGACGACGGCCGCGACCGCCGCCATCGAGGTGAGCGAGCCGATCACGTCGAAGCGGCCGGGGTTCTCGTCCTTCGACGTCCCGATGGTCAGGGTGAGGGCGAACACGGCCGTCGTCGACACGGCGAATGTGATGAACACCGAATGCCAGTGGAAGAAGTTGAGCAGGACGCCGGTGACGAAGAAGCCCGCGATGGCTCCCGCGCCCGCGACGGCCGCCCACACGCTGATCGCGACGGCGCGCTTCTCCTTGGGCACGCCCGCGGTGATCAGGGACAGGGTGGTCGGCATGATCAGCGCGGCGCCCACGCCCGCCACGATCCGGGTGGCGATGAGCTGGGTCGGGGTGTCGACCCAGATCGCCGAGAGTGAGCCGACGCCGAAGATCACGAGACCGACGAGGAGAACGCCGCGTCGTCCCATCCGGTCGCCGATCGCGCCCGCCGGAAGCAGGACGGCGGCGAGGACTAAGGTGTAGCTGTCGAGGATCCACGTCATCTGCGAATTGGTCGATCCGGTGTCCACGGCGATGCCCGGCAGTGCCGTGTTCAGGGCGGCCATCGCGGCGACCACCAGGCTGACGGCGGCGCAGGCGATGAGGATGAGCCAGGCGGACCGGAACGTCATAGAGTCGTCATCTGATCGTTCGTCGACACGCAGCATCAGTTCACTCGTTTCATTTGTAACTTGTGTAACTCTAATAACACGGACTTGTAGCCGAACATGAGCGGAAGTGGAACATCATGGCCGTAGACCAGGTCGCAACGTCGTCGCAGGTCGACAATGCGCGTCTCCACATCGGGCGAGTGCTGATCCTGTTGGCCGGAGTGATCGGCGTGATCGCCGTGCTCCTGGTCATCGTCGCAAGCGCAGCCTGATTCATAACTGACATTACGACAGATGCCGCCCGAAGCCTAGGCTTCGAGCGGCATCTGGACCGGGACTGACAGGGGAGGGTCAGCCCGCGTACTTCTCGACGACGGCGCCCACCGCGGGGAGAGCGTCGACGACGTAGTTCTTGGCCTTGCCGCGAACGCTCTTGTACGCCTTCGCCAGTGCGCCGGGGGCGGTCTCGGTGCGGCTGTCGGTGATGGCGAGCAGGGCCTCCGCCGCGGCGTCGCCGTTGGCGGCCAGGTGGTCGCCGAAACTCCCGCCCGCGGGCTTGGAGTCCCAGAACGGCGACAGCGCCGTCATGAACTCGGGGAGCATACGGGTGACGGCGGTGACGACGATGCCCGGCTTGAACTTCTGTGCGGCGCCGTAGGCGGCCTTCAGCGCGGTGCCGGACAGGCCCGACTGCTTCTTCACCTCCGCGTCGATCACATCGGCGAAATCGGCGGCCATGGCCTCACGGTTGTCGTCGAGAACGGGAAGCAGAGACGTGGACATGCATGTCCTTTCGGTAGGTCTACGAAGTGCTGAAAACGACGTTGCCCAGGGCCGCGGCGCCGTCGCGTTCGACGACGCTCGTGGTCGCGAGCAGTCGTCCGCCATCTTCCCAGGCGTCGATCCGCAACGTCTCCCCGGGGAACACCACTCCGGCGAAAGTCACTGAGTAGTCGACGACCGCGGTTGCGTCACCTCCGTAGACGCCGTCGACGACCGCGCGCAGAACTGTGCCGTACGTGCACAAACCGTGCAGGATCGGCCGCGGGAAGCCCGCACCTGCGGCGAACGCGGGGTCGCTGTGCAGCGGATTGCGGTCGCCGCACAGGCGGTACAGCAGGGCCTGCTGCGGCAGCGTCGGGACCGTGATCACGTGATCGGGGGCCCGGTCCGGGTACTCGACGCGATTCGACGTGCCGCGGTCGCCGCCGAAGCCGCCCTCGCCCTTGGCGAAGATCGACGACCGCGCGGTCCACAGCGGCTCGCCGTTCTCGTCGACGGTCACCGCTTCCTGCACGATGACGGCCGCGGAGCCCTTGTCCTGCAGTTCGGCGATCCGGGTCCGGGTGGTCGCCGACCCGGACGCCGGGATCGGGCGGTGCACGCGCACCTGCTGGCTGCCGTGGACGACCTTCGCGAGGTCGATGTCGACACCGGGGAACACGACCTTCGGCGCCTCGGTGGCGAAGAAGTTCGCGGCCACGGTGGCGAACGACGGAAGGGTCTTGGGGGCCGCATCGTCGACGTACTGCAGTCCGACGACGTCCATCGGATCGGCGGCGGCTCCGACGGCGAGGTTGTACGACGCGATCTCGCGGGGCGTCCACGAGAACGACTGCTCGCCGAGGTCGGCTCCGAGGGCGATGCTGGGATCGATGGGCATGTCAGGCTCCCGCGCGGACGTCGTCGTTGTTGCGGGCCTTGGCCGCGGCGTCGAGCGCCGCGAGGTAGCCGAACACCATCGCGGGGCCGATCGTCGCGCCGGGGCCGGCGTACGTGTGGCCCATGACCGGCGCGCTGGTGTTGCCCGCGGCGTACAGGCCGTCGATGACGCTGCCGTCGGCGCGGAGTGCGCGTCCGGCGACGTCGGTGTCGACGCCGCCCTTGGTCCCGAGGTCGCCCGGTACCATCTTGACCGCGTAGAACGGGGCCTTGTCGACGACGCCGAGGTTCGGGTTCGGCTTGTTGGTCGGGTCGCCGTAGTAGTTGTCGTACCCGCTGACGCCGCGCCCGAACTCGGCGTCGACGCCGGTGCGGGCGAAGCCGTTGAAGCGCTCGGTGGTGGCCGTCAGCGCGTCCACCGGGACGCCCATCTTCTCGGCGAGTTCGGCGATGGTGTTCGCCTTGACGATCGCACCGGACTCGAGCCAGCTGCGCGGGATCGGCTGGCGCGCGGGCAGGCCCGCGAACAGGTAGCGGTTGCGGCAGCGCTGGTCCATCACCAGCCAGGCCGGGATGTTGGCGCCGGGGCCTTCGCCCTGGCCGAAGTCGCCGCCGTACATCTGGTGGCCCGCCTCGACGTAGGGGAGCGACTCGTTCATGAAGCGCACGCCGCGCTCGTTGACCATGAAGGTGCCGGGCACGTTGCGCTCGGACAGCGCGAACCACGGCCCCTTCGGCAGCGGGATGGTCGGACCCCACCAGGCGTCGTCCATCAGCGAGACGTCGGCGCCCGCGTCGAGGGCCGCGCGGATGCCGTCGCCGGCGTTCGACGCCGCGCCCGTGGTCCACTCGGTGCCGATCGGCGCCCGCTGGTACTGCGCACGCATCTCGGCGTTGTGGTCGAAGCCTCCGCTGGCGAGGATCACGCCGTACTTCGCGCGGATCTCGGCGGGGGCGCCGTCGGACTCGACACGCGCGCCGACGACCTTGCCGTCCTCGACGATCAGGCCGGTGAGCGGGGTGCTCAGGCGGATGTCGACGCCTGCCTTGCGGCAGCCGATCAGGAGTTCGGCGGCGAGCGCCGCGCCCATCGCGATCATCTTCTTGTTGCGGCTCTTGGACCAGGTGAAACGTCCGGCCACCTTCGCCATCTTCGCGATGCCGCGCCAGTGGCGCATGCCCACGTTCATCCACTTGTAGTCGCTCTGCAGCACCACCATGTTGAGCGGGGCCTTGGTGTACTGCGGGTGCAGCGTCGCCAGGTCGTCGCCCAGCAGGCGGGCGTCGAACGGGCGCGGTTCCACGCTGCGTCCGCCGACGCGTCCGCCGGGAGCCTCCGGGTAGTAGTCGGAGTAGCCCTTGACCCATTCCAGGTTCAGCGGGGAGTTCGCCATCAGATAGTCGAGCGCTTCGGGGCCGCGGTCGATGTAGGCGTCGATGCGGTCGGCGGGCGCGTGCTCGCCGATGATCGAGTGCACATACGTGCGGGCCGCGTCGACTGTGTCGTCGACGCCGTCGCGTTTGAGCACGCTGTTGTTGGGAATCCAGACGCCGCCGCCGGACCGGGATGTGGAGCCGCCCCAGTACGGGGACTTCTCGATCAGGACGGTGTTGAGGCCCTTCGTCTTCGCGGTGAGTGCGGCCGCCAGGCCCGCTCCGCCCGCTCCAACGACGATGACGTCGAACTCTTCGCTGGACATGTCTTTCCCTTCGCTTCGCGCGCAAAACTAGAACACGTTTCAGTACAGAGTAGACGAGGAGTCGCGTCGGGTCGATCCGACGGGGTGTCCGCCGATCGTGACCGGATGTTCGTCACGATCGGCGGAACCTGCCGCTGGGGTTATCCACAGACTTGGGCGACGGGTCGATTCGGGGTCTTTGCGGGCCATGCTGTGCTCATGGGGGAGAGCGATGTTGCTGCGCAGCGTGTCGAGTCGATGCTCCGAGAGCAGTCCGGAGTGATCAGTCGGAAGCAGGCATTGGAGTGCGGAGTCGACTCGGCCTTCGTCCGGAAGAAGGTCTACCGCCGAGAGTGGGTCAGGGTGTACCCGGGTGTGTACGTTGCGCACACTGGGTCGCTCACGTGGGAGCAGCGAGCCTGGTGCGCGGTTCTGGACGCGGCGCCGGCGGTGCTCGGATTTCAGTCAGCCGTCAGGGCGACGCTGGGATCGGGTGCCGAAACGGGGCCGATCCACATCGTCGTCGACAGCAAGCGCAGCGTGACGAAGCGGCCAGGGGTGGTCGTCCACTATCGGGTAGGGCTTGACGGAATCGCGATGTGGAACACGTCCCCGCCGAGAACGCGCGTCGAGCATGCGGTCCTGGACTGTGCGGCGTCGTGTCGGCGCGTCGTCGACCTCGTGGCGTGCCTCGCCGACCCCGTCCAGTCGCGAATCACCACGGCGGAACGACTCATCGCCGCATTGTCGAATCGGCCCTGCCTGAGGCAGGCGTCATTCATCATGAGAGTTCTGCTCGACGTCCACTCGGGCGTCTGTTCGACGCTTGAACATCGGTTCCTGACGCACGTTGAACGGGCTCACGGTCTCCCGTCACCACGCAGGCAGGTGCCGACCGCGGTCGGGAGGAGTGGCTTCCGGGATCATGAGTACCTCGAGTTCGGGCTCATTGTCGAACTGGACGGCCGCCTGGGCCACGACGATCCACTGTCGCGCGACGCGGACATGGAGCGAGACCTCGATGCAGCCGTCGGTGAGGACAAGCGAACCGTCCGAGTCGGATTCGGACAGGCGTTCGACCGCCCGTGCGTGACCGCTGCCAAGATCGCGCGCTTGCTGCAGCGGTTGGGGTGGCGAGGACGGCCTCATCCCTGTCGACGGTCAGACTGTGCTCTCCGCGAGAGTTTCCGCCGATGATTACCGGATGTTCGTCACGATCAGCGGAAACGGTCCGCGAAGCGGGGATCGGTGAGGAACCAGGGTTCGTCGGGTTCGGTGGTGCGGTGATCGCGGTCGTCGTCGCGCATGCGACGCATCAGGAGGAGCAGAAGAGGGAGAGACAGGACGTCGCCGAGGATCCACAGGACGCCCGCGCCGATCGTCTGGTCGGTTCTCGGACTCGGCCCCCAATCGCGATGCAGGCCCTGGTAGTACGCCGCCGCCAGCATCGGGCCCTGCCACAGGACCACGCCGAGCACTCCGTCGCCGAGCGACTCGCCGACGGTGATCAGCAACGACACTCCGGCGTGGCGACGCACGGGGACCGGGTCGATCTGGAGCCGCGCGTAGTAGTACAGCGAGCCGACGGCGACGAGCAGCAGCCCGGTCAGCGCGTCGACCGCGGCCGACTCCAGGACCGCCCGGTACCACGGTGTCAGGTACAGCAGCCACGGGACGCCGAGGAAGACAATCGACGTGACCTGCGGAGACGTCGCGACGCGGACCCCGCGCGTCCCGGCCGCGCGGAGGAGGAGGCGTCGGCCCCCGCGGCCGCTCGCGATCGCCGTCACCGGTCGCCCCGCGGCCAACAGCAGGGGGATCACCGTCAGCGAGACGACGACGCCGAGCGCCCGCGCCCAGAACAGCTGGCCGCCGAACACGCCGGGGAATCCACAGCCGACCCACAGCCACAGCGCGCAGCCCGACGTGAAGAACACGCGGTCGTGGAGCGGACGCGCACGGGCGACGACCGCATAGCCGCCGCCGACCACGACCACCGCGAGGACCGTGACGGCGTCGAACCGCCAGGCGTCGATCAGTGCGGCCGCAGTGAATTCGGGGACAGTCACATGCCTTCGGGGACGGAGGCGATGCAGATCGCGGACCCGAGCGGATCCTTGAACGACGCGAGGACGCCGAACGGGGTGTCGTCGGCCGGCATGAGGACGGCGCCGCCGAGCTCAACCACGCGGTCGAGCGTCGTCGGGACGTCGTCGACCGTGATGTACACCTGCCAGAACGACGGGTGGCCCTCGCCGAGCATGCCGGCCGCCGCCATGATTCCGGCCTGCGCTTCGCCGCCGATGAGGACCTGCGAGTACTGGCCGGGCCCGCCCTCGGTTCCCTCCCCGATCTCGGTGAGCGTCCAGCCGAAGGTCGTCTCGTAGAAGGCCTTCGACGCGTCGTAGTCCATGCTCATCTCGTCGAACCAGTACGGAGCCCCCGGTTCGCCCATCGTCGAGAAGCCGGCGTGCGTGCCCGGCTGCCAGAGGCCGAAGGCCCCGCCGGCCGGGTCGGCGAGGACCGCCATCGAACCGAGGTCGCCGATCTGCATCGCGGATGCGATCACCGTTCCGCCCGCGGCCTCGGCGGCCTCGAGGGTGGCCGGGATGTCGTCCGAGCGGAAGTAGACCGTCCACACGTCGGCCGGTCCGCCGTCCTGCGCGGGTCCGAGTCCCGCGACGAGCGCGCCGTCGCGCCGGAAGTTCTGATAGCCGCCGAATTCGGCGGACGGCTCGTCGGCGGTCCACCCGAACAGCGTGGTGTAGAAGTCGGCGGCCCGGCCGGGGTCGCTGGACGCGAGGTCGAACCAGATCGGCGCGGTGGACGCCGGGGTGTGTGCGGGCATGGTGGACTCCTCTGCTGGGAAGCGGATCACTGTCGATTGTTCGCCCCACAGGCCGCCGCGTCCAGAGTCTTCAGGAACCCCCAAGGTTGGTGGCGGATACTCGTGCGGTGCACTGTGGGCCCGCCCGGTGCGGGCGAGCGACGAGGTGATCAGTGCGACGTGCAACAGGTGTCCGGCCGACCGCGGGCGACGTGGTCCGGCAGCGTCGAGCCCGCGGTGATCACGTTCCGACGTGGACCGTTCGGCGGCCGCGCAAGCGCGCGAGCGGGCTGCTGTGGACGGCCCGAGTCGGCGTCGCATTGGCGTCGTGCGTCGCGGTCACCGCCACCGGACTCGTCTGGGCCGAGACCGCCGACCTCGCCGACGGTTTCACGACGTCGTCGGCCCTCGGCGTCGACGCTCCGCACTCGTCGGGCGGTGCGGAGAACATCCTGCTGATGGGTCTCGACACCCGCAAGGACCAGAACGGGCAGGACCTGCCCGCCGACATCCTGCAGCAGCTCCACGCGGGAGACAGCAGCGACGGCGGCTACAACACCAACACGATGATCCTCGTCCACGTCCCGGCCGACCGGAAGAACATCGTGGCGTTCTCGATCCCCCGCGACGACTACGTGAAGATGGATGGGCTCGACGTCACGGACGCCAAGATCAAGGAGGCGTACGGGCGACGCAAGGCGCAGACCGAGACCGACCTGCAGAACGAGGGCGTCACCGACCCTCACCAGTTGGAGACGAAGGGTCGCGAGGCGGGCCGCGCCCAGACGATCAGGACCGTCCGCGAACTGACGGGCGTCCCGATCGACAGGTTCGCCGAGGTCAGCCTCGTCGGATTCTACGATCTCGCGAAGGCTCTCGGCGGCGTGACGGTGTGCCTCAAGCACTCCGTCTCCGACAGCTACTCGGGTGCCCGCTTCGCCGCGGGAGTGCACACGTTGAACGCGAAGCAGTCGTTGGCGTTCGTCCGGCAGCGTCACGGACTCGACAACGGCGACCTCGATCGCACGCACCGTCAGCAGGCGTTCATGCTGTCCGTCCTCCACGAGCTCCGCGACGCGGGTACGTTCACCGATCTCGACAAGGTGAACGCCCTCGTCGACGCGGCCCAGCGCGACGTCGTCCTGTCCGACGGCTGGAATCTGGTCGACTGGATGCAGGAGATGGGGACCGTCGACGGTCAGAAGATCACCTTCACCACGCTGCCCGTGGTCCGGTATGACACCGTCAACGGCCAGGATGTGAACATCGTCGACCCGGAGGCGATCCGCACTCGCGTTCAGCGGGCGTTCGGCATGAAGCCGCACGCCGCGGCCCCGACGGCGTCCGCCGCCACGACGACGACCGACGCCACAACGGAATCGGGAGCGAGCGTCGACGCGCCCGCTCCCGATTCGGGCACCGCCGTGTCGAACTCCGACGGCGTGCCCTGCGTGAACTGATTCAGCCGGTCACCAGTAGCCGTCGGGGTCCTCCGCGGGCGACTGCTTCGGGATGATGCCCTCGGCGACGCCGTGGTCGATGCTCGCCGACATGCGCGGGCACGTCGGGAGCATCGCCGGATTGCCGCCGTCCGCGCGGATCTCGCGGATCGTCGCGCAGCGGTCGAGAGCGTCGTCGTTCCACTGCACGCTCGTGTGGTGCGGACTCGTCTTCTTGACGAGCACACATGCGTGACACGTCCGGCACTCGATCTCCGACATGCCGCCCGAGAGGTAGTGCTTGCGGTCGCGGGCGGTCGCCGCGGCGATCGCGGTGAGTCGTTCCGGATCGGCGGCGTAGTCGGGCGCCTTTGCCCAACTCATCAGACCGATGCGCCCTTGTCGGCCTCGGCCGCAGCCTTCTCCTCGGCCTGGGCCCGCAGGTTCTCCTGGACCTCGATGTTCCAGTTCTCCAGGGCCTTCTCGGTGTCGATCTCGTACTCGAAGCGGCCGACCATCTCATCGGTCACATCGTCGACGTCGACGTAGAACTGCTCATACCAGCGCCGCAGCTGGTAGACGGGGCCGTCCTCCTCGACGAGGAGCGGATTGTCGATGCGGGTCTTGTGCTTCCAGATCTCGACGTCCTGCATGAAGCCGACCTCGACGCCCTGAGTGATCTTCTTCGCCATCTTCGCGCCCTGCTCGGCCGAGAACCCCTCGGGGATCTTCGCCATGACGCCGAACATCAGCACGAACGAGTTCGAGTCGATGGGGTAGTGGCAGTTGGTGAGGATGGTCTCGACCGCGTACTCGCCGTAGTACTGGACCATCGGGTTCAGCATGTACGAGGGGCCGTAGTAGGCGGCGATCGACTCGAGGCGAGTGTCGCCGTACGCGGTCGACAATGCGATGTCGGGCCTGCCGTGCGAGTTCATGTACTGCGCGGCGGTCTCGCCCTCGAACACGTTCTTGAAGTAGTCGGGCAGGGCGTAGTGCACGTAGAAGAAGTGCGCCATGTCGACGACGTTGTCGATGATCTCGCGGCAGTTGGAGCCCTCGATGACGAGCTTGTTCCAGGTCCAGCCGGTCCACTGCTCGCCGCCGAACTCGGCGAGTTCGGGGATCACGACGTCTTCCGCGGGCGGATTGCCCTCGGGGTCGTTGTAGACGAACACCTGGCCGTTGCGGATCATCGTGTGCCACGTCCGGGTCTTCGCGAGCTTGGGGTGGCGCTTGGCGTAGGGGACGCCCGCGCAGCGACCCTTGCCGTTCCACTGCCAGCCGTGGAACGGGCAGGCGACGTTGTCGCCGCGGACCTTGCCCTGCGACAGGTCGGCGCCCATGTGGCGGCAGTAGGCGTCGAGGCACTTGATGTCGCCGTTGGTGTCGGCCCAGACGACGAGCTTGGTGCCGAAGATCTCCAACGAATGCGGCTTGCCGTCGGTGTACTCGTCGACGAGACCGATGCAGTGCCATCCGCGCGCGAAGCGCGTGGGCGGTGTGCCGGTGTCGATCTCGCGGATGCCGGTGTCAGTCATCTCATTGCTCCTGGTCGATGTCTGGTCATGGTCGATGTCTGCTCGTGATGAGTTCGATAGTAGAACATGTTCCACTCAAAACGAGAACGTGTTCTAATATTGGTCATCGACAGGCACTCAGCCGAGGAACAAGGAGAGTCACATGGGAGCACAGCGGAGCGAAGCCGCACAGCAGGTGCTGGACAAGATCGACGCGCTGTTGCCGGAGCTCGCACAGCGCGCACAGGACACCGAGGACGCACGACGCATCCCGGCCGAGGTCGCCGACCTTCTGGCCGAGACCGGCTTCTTCAAGCTCATGCAGCCCGCGCAGTGGGGCGGCTACGAGACCGACCCCGTCACCTTCTACGAGGCCGTCCGGCGCATCGCGACCGCCTGCGGTTCCACCGGCTGGGTGGCAGGCATCATCGGCATCCACAACTGGCACCTCGCGCTGTTCCCGCAGCAGGCGCAGGACGACGTGTGGGGCGAGGACACCAGCGTCCGCATCTCGTCGTCGTACGCGCCGATGGGCATGGGCGAGGTCGTCGAGGGCGGCTACAAGGTCAACGGCTCGTGGGCCTGGTCGTCGGGCTGCGACATCGCCGACTGGGTCGTCGTCGGCGGCCCCGTCTTCAAGGACGGCAAGCCGGTCGACTTCGTCAGCTTCCTGATCCCGCGCGGCGACTACACGATCAAGGACGTGTGGAACGTCGTCGGCCTGCGCGGCACCGGCTCCAACACCATCGAGGTCAAGGACGCGTTCGTCCCCAGCCATCGCATGCTGAGCTTCCGCACCATGAGCATGGGGCAGGCGCCCGGCCTGGAGAACAACACCGCGCCCGTCTACAAGATGCCGTGGGGCACCATCCACCCGTCGACCATCTCCACGCCGATCGTCGGCATGGCCTACGGCGCGTACACCGCGCACGTCGAGCACCAGGGCAAGCGCGTCCGCGCCGCCTACGCCGGTGAGAAGGCCAAGGACGATCCGTTCGCCAAGGTCCGCCTCGCCGCGGCCGCCAGCGACATCGACGCCGCATGGCGTCAGCTGTCGGGCAACCTGCAGGACGAGTACGACCTCATCCTCGCCGGCGAAGAGGTCCCGATGGAACTGCGCCTGGCCGCCCGCCGCGACCAGGTCCGCGCCACCGGCCGCGCCATCGCCTCGATCGACCTGCTGTTCGAGAATTCCGGTGCGCACGCCCTGGAGAACGGCACTCCGATCCAGCGCTTCTGGCGTGACGCCCACGCGGGCCGCGTCCACGCCGCCAACGATCCCGAGCGCGCCTACCAGGCGTTCGGCAACGGCGAGTTCGGCATCCCCATCGGCGACACGATGGTGTGACGGAGTCGAAACTACATTCACAAGGACAGACATGACTGACGACCAGAGTCCCATCCGGTCTCTCGGCTACATGCGCATCGACGCCACCGACATGGCGGCGTGGCGCGAATACGGACTGAAGGTCCTCGGCATGGTGGAGGGCTCCGGCAACATCCCGGGCGCGCTCTACCTGCGGATGGACGACTTCCCGGCCCGCCTGGTGATCGTCCCGTCCGACCGCGATCACCTCGCGTGCTCGGGATGGGAGACGGCCAACGCCGCCGCGCTGCAGGAGGTCCGCGACCGCCTCACCGCCAACGACGTCGAGTTCCGCGAGGGCACGCCCGACGAGATCGCCGACCGCCGGGTCGCCGAACTCATCGTGTTCGCCGACCCGGACGGCAACGTCCTCGAGGCGTTCCACGGAGTCGCGCTGCAGCACCGTCGCGTGGTGAGCCCGTACGGCCACAGCTTCGTCACCGGCGAACAGGGCCTCGGTCACGTGGTCCTCACGACCACCGACGACGCCAGGGCGCTCGCCTTCTACCGCGACGTGCTCGGCTTCCGCCTGCGCGACTCGATGCGTCTGCCCCCGCAGATCGTCGGGCGCCAGGAAGGCGAGGAGCCCGCCTGGCTGCGGTTCTTCGGCTGCAACCCACGCCACCATTCGCTGGCGTTCCTGCCGATCCCGAACCCGACCGGCATCGTCCACCTCATGGTCGAGGTGCCCGAGGCCGACGACGTTGGCTTGGCCCACGACCGCGCGCTCCGCAAGAAGGTGCCCATGTCGGCCACCCTCGGTCGGCACGTCAACGACCTGATGCTGTCGTTCTACATGAAGACGCCCGGCGGCTTCGACGTGGAGTTCGGCTGCGAGGGCCGCCAGGTGGACGACGACGACTGGATCGCCCGTGAGTCCACCGCGGTCAGCCTCTGGGGTCACGATTTCACCATCGGAATGAAGGGCTAGGAAGGCAGAATGGCTCCCCAATCGCCGTACGGCACCGACGAGTTCGATTCCCGACAGTTCCGGACGGCGATGGGGCAGTTCTGCACCGGCGTCACCGTCATCACCACGCTCGACGCCGACGACAAGCCGGTCGGGTTCGCGTGTCAGTCGTTCGCCGCGCTGTCGCTCGACCCGCCGCTCGTCATCTTCTGCCCGATGAAGACCTCGCGGACCTGGCCGGTCATCGAAGCGCGCGGTTCGTTCGTCGTGAATGTGCTGTCGAACCGTCAACAGCAGGTCAGCGCGACCTTCGGAGCGCCGGGACAGGACAAGTTCGCGACCATCGACTGGGATCCGTCGCCCGCGGGCATGCCGGTGATCCGTGACAACCTCACCTGGGTCGAGTGCGACGTCGAGGCCGTCAACGACGGCGGCGACCACCACATCGTGATCGGCCGGGCCAAGGTGCTCGGCGAGGTGTTGCAGGACAAACCGCTGCTGTTCTATCGGGGCGGCTACCTCTCGACCGAGCATCCCCGCGTTACGCCCGCGCAGGAGGAACTCGAGAACTTCATCACGTGGAACGGCGGTGACACATGGCTGTGACGACTCCGTTCACCGAGGCCATCGCGCAGGCCGAGGCGATGATCGCGTCGGCGCCGTTCGCCGAGACCGACGCCGAGCGAGCCGAGGGCCTGGACTATCTGGCGGGCGGCATCTCGTCGATCCTGCAGTTGGCGCGCTCGCACTCCAAGAGCCATCCGTACTTCGTGACGTCCACCGGGCCGTACTCGAAGATGGGCCTGGACAACCCGGACACGCTGTACTATCACGCGACCGTCGAACCCGACGCGACGTACGTGGTCCGCGGAGTCCGCGGCACCACCGTCGACCTCAGCTTCCAGGTGCTGCGCGGCGACTACACGCCGACGAACGTGCCGGGCGGCGACGACGCGTTCGACGACCGCCGTATCCCGATCGCCGACGACGGCTCGTTCGAGATCACCTTCGGGCCTGCCCTCGACGAGGCTCGCGAGGGCTACTTCGTCCTCGGCGAGGGTGCGTCGATGCTCGCGGTCCGCGAGGTCTACAGCGATTGGGCCACCGAAGCCAAGGGCTCGGTGACCATCGAACGCGTCGACACCGTCGGCGTCGCGCCCGAGGAACCAGACACCGCCAAGGTCGCCAAGCGGTACGCGATCGCCGCGAAAATGCTGACGGCCCGCATCAACACCTGGTTCAACTTCCCGAAATGGTTCTACCTCGACGAGCCCGTCAACACCTTCACCGCGCCGCGCTCGACTCCGGGCGGACTGTCGACGCAGTTCTCGTCCGTCGGCCACTACGATCTGCCGGCAGGCACGGCGATGATCGTGACAGTGCCCAAGTCCGACGCCCCCTACCAGGGCTTTCAGCTCGGCAGCATGTGGTACATCTCGCTCGACTACGTGAATCACCAGACGTCGCTGAACTCGGCGCAGGCCCAGGTCGATCCCGACGGCAACATCCGCATGGTGATCTCGGCGAACGATCCGGGCGTCGCCAACTGGATCGAGACCACCGGTCGTCGCCGCGGCATCCTGCAGTTCCGCTGGCAGCGCACGGATGCGGCGGTCGCGCCGGAACTCGGTCCGACCGCGGTGGTCGTCGCCGACGCCGACGTCCCCGCACACCTGCCGTTCCACGAGCAGAACCGCATCGACACCGACGGTTGGGCCGAGCGCATCGCCGTCCGGCAACGCGCCTTCGCCCGTCGGATGCTCGGCTGACTCTCCGACCGATCCCGGGTTCCCGAGCGCAGTCGAGGGACCCATCGAAAGAGGAAACAATGTCTCTTCTGCAAGACAAAGTAGTCGTCGTCTCCGGTGTCGGTCCGGGGCTGGGCCGGTCGTTGTGCCTGCGGGCCGCGGCCAACGGCGCCCGCGTGGTGCTGGCGGCGCGCACGCCGTCTCGCCTCGACGAGGTGGCCGCGCAGGTCCGCGAGGCGGGCGGCACGGCGCTCGCCGTGCCGACCGACATCACCGACGACGCCGCCGTCGACGCCCTCGTACAGGCGGTGACCGACGAGTTCGGCGGCGTCGACGTGCTGATCAACAACGCCTTCGCGATGCCGTCGATGAAGCCGCTGGCCCGCACCGACTTCGACCAGATCACGTCGAGCCTGGACCTGACCGTCCTCGGCACGCTGCGCGTGATCAAGGCCTTCACCGCCGGGCTGGAGGCGTCGAAGGGCGCGATCGTCAACATCAACTCGATGGTCATCCGGCACTCCGAGCCCCGGTACGGAAGCTACAAGCTCGCGAAGTCGGCGCTGCTGGCGATGTCGCAGTCGCTCGCGACCGAACTCGGCGACAAGGGGATCCGCGTCAACAGCGTCGCGCCGGGCTACATCTGGGACGACCAGCTCAAGTGGTACTTCGGCGAGATCGCGAAGAAGTACGGCATCACGCCCGAGCAGGTGTACGAACAGACCGCGTCCAAGAGCGACCTGAAGCGGCTGCCCGAACCCGACGAGATCGCCGACGCCGCGGTGTTCCTGGCGTCGTCGATGGCGTCGTCGATCACCGGCCACACCCTCGACGTGAACTGCGGTGAATACCATGACTGAGCCCCGGACCGATGTCGGATCGGTCGACGATCTGCACGCCGCCGCGACCCGCACCGTCGGGCTGAGCGACTTCGGCGATCGGGACTACCTGCCCGCGTTGGAGAAGCTCCTGGAGTCGTATCGGGTGGACGCCGGGCTCACCGAGCTGGGCAGCAAGATGTTCCGGTTCTTCCTCAAGGGCGCGCTGATCGCGCGACTGTTGAGCGAGGCGGGATGGAAGAACAATCCGCAGTACGTCGACGTCCCGATCGAGCGTCCGGTGTTCGTCACCGGTTTGCCCCGGACCGGCACCACGGCCCTGCATCGCTTGTTGGCCGCAGACCCCGCTCACCAGGGGCTCGAGATGTGGTTGACCGAGTTCCCCCAGCCGCGGCCCCCTCGCGACACGTGGGAGGACAACCCGGTGTTCGCGCAGATCGAAGCGGGCCTGAACCAGCATCACGTGGAGAACCCCGAGTTCATGGGGCTGCACTACATGAGCGCGGGTGAGGTCGAGGAGTGCTGGCAGCTGCTGCGGCAGTCGATCATGTCGATCTCGTACGAGTCGCTGGCGTATGTCCCCACGTACTCCTCGTGGCTCGCCGACCAGGACTGGACGCCCGCGTACCAGCGGCACCGTCGCAACCTCCAGCTGATCGGCCTCAACGACCCCGGGCGACGCTGGGTCCTCAAGAACCCGAGTCACCTGTTCGCTCTGGATGCTCTGATGGAGGTGTATCCGGACGCGCTGATCGTGCAGACGCACCGGCCGCCGGAGACGATCATCGCGTCCATGTGCAGTCTCGCCGAGCACGCGACGGAGGGACATTCGACCGTGTTCACCGGTGACCGGATCGGCCAGACGCAACTCGACCTGTGGTCGCGCGGGCTCAAAGACTTCTCGTCGGCGCGCGCGAAGTACGATCCCGCGCAGTTCGTCGACGTCCAGTTCGACGAGCTCCGCGCGGACCCGTTCGCCGCCGTCGCGCGTGTCTACGACGCGCTCGGCGTCTCGCTGTCGGACGAGGGGCGTGCCGCGATGGTCGCCCTGGATGCCGATTCGCAGACCGGCGACCGTCGTCCCCAGCACAAGTACTCCCTCGCCGACTACGGTCTCACCGCAGACCAGGTGACCGCAGCCTTCGCCTGAGTGTCGCGAGGTGACGGTCGCGATCGTCGGTCGGCGGGAACGTCGAAGACCTTGTCGCAGCCGACTATCGATCGGGCTGATCAAAAGATTCGGTTGACCGAACATTCTGATTCGGTCTAACCTCCAGGGGTGTTGAAGCGACGTGTGATGTCCGGCCGGATACGTGCCGTGAGCCTGCTGGGTCCCGCGTTCGTGGCGGCGATCGCGTATGTGGACCCGGGGAACGTCGCGGCGAACATCACGGCGGGCGCGAAGTACGGCTACCTGCTCGTGTGGGTGCTTGTCGTCGCGAATGTGATGGCGGTGATGATCCAGTATCAATCGGCGAAGCTGGGCGTGGTGACCGGTCGGACGCTGCCGCAGACGATCGGTGACCGACTCGGTCGGAAGGCGCGTCTGGCGTACTGGCTGCAGGCGGAGGCGGTGGCTGGTGCGACCGACATCGCCGAGGTGATCGGCGGCGCGGTCGCCCTGTACCTGTTGTTCGGCCTGCCGCTGCCGATCGGCGGCCTGATCGTGGGTGTCGTCTCGATGGTGCTGCTGACGACCGCGAATCGTCGCTTCCAGCGACGATTCGAACTGATCATCGTCGTGCTGCTGTCCGTGATCGTCGTCGGGTTCCTCGCCGGGCTCTTCGTCGAGTCGCCCGATGCGGCGGGTGTCCTCGGCGGCCTCGTTCCTCGTCTCCAGGGCACCGAGACGGTGCTGCTCGCGGCGTCGATGCTCGGTGCGACAGTCATGCCGCACGCCATCTACCTGCACTCGTCGCTCGTCATCGACAGGCACGGGGCGTCGACCAGTACGCGTCGCATCGCCGGGCTGCTGCGCGCCACGCGTGTCGACGTGGTGATCGCACTGCTCGTGGCGGGCACCGTCAACATCGCCCTGCTCGTTCTCGCCGCGACGAGCCTCGCCGGTCGCGAGGGGACCGACACCATCGAGGGCGCGCACGCCGCGGTCGGCGACGCGCTCGGACCCGTGGTCGCGGCGGTCTTCGCCGTCGGACTCCTCGCGTCCGGCATCGCGTCCACCTCGGTCGGCGCGTACGCGGGCGGCGCCATCATGGCCGGTCTCGTGCATCGCCAGATCCCCATGCCGGTGCGTCGGTCGATCACATTGGTGCCCGCGATCATCGTGCTCGCACTCGGCGTCGAACCGACGCTCGCACTCGTCATCTCGCAGGTCGTGTTGAGCTTCGGCATCCCCTTCGCCTTGATCCCGTTGCGGCGCTACACGTCCGATCCGAAGCTCATGGGCGACTTCGTCGATCGCCGTCCGCTCCGTTGGGGCTCGCTGGTGTCGGTGGTGCTGATCATCGTCCTCAACATCGCGTTGCTGGTGCTGCTGGCGACCGGATCGGGCTGAGAGCGGCAGGGCTGTCCGGAAGTCCCATGCGTGGGGATCGCTCGGCACCATCTTCGGGTCGTAGCCGACTCCGCCGTCGCCACTCGCTCCTCATGGCTGCATCCGCTCCCTCCGCGAAAGGAGCGGATGCAGTCGAGGTGAGCGAGTACAGGCTTCGGGTCGACATTTGACGGAAGAATCCCGGAACGCGCGCGTAATGTTCCCCGATCGTGCCGATTTCGAGGCGTGCGGCACCTTGGGCGCTCGAATCGGGGAACATCAAACGCCGGGAACGGGCGCGAGGTCGGTGATGGTCACAAAGTAACGAGTTGCAGGGCTTCGTGCGGCCGACCGAAGAGTTGAGCGTCGGCTTGGGCTCGTTTGAAGTAGAGACCGATGTCGTGTTCCCACGTGATGCCGATGCCGCCGTGCAGCTGGATGGCTTCGCCGGTCACCTTCATGTATTGCTCGGAGCAGTGGACGTGCGCGGCCGCGGCGAGCTCCGCCGCATCGGGACGCCCCTCGACGACGGCGGCGATCGCCGCGGCGGAGATCGATCGCATCGACTCGACCGCCACGTACATGTCGGCCATCCGGTGCTTCAGCGCTTGGAACGACGCCAGGGTCCGCCCGAACTGCTTGCGGGCCGACGTGTACTCGACGGTGAGCGACAGGGCGCGCGCCGCACCGCCGACCTGCTCCGCCGACAGCAGCGCCCACGCGAACGTGCGGATGCGGTCGGCGATGTCCGGCGGTGACGCGATCGGCGTGGAGGCCACCTCGTCGAATCGGACGCGGGCGATCGCGCGTGTCGGGTCCAGGAGCGGCAGCGCGGTCACGGTGACGCCGGGGGCCGACGCGTCGACCTCGTGCAGCGTGACGTGCGACGACGTCCCCGACTGGCCCGCGAGGACGAGGAACGTGTCGGCGGTCTCGCCGTCGAGGACGTACTCGGCGGTGCCGGTGAGCAGGCCTGCCTCGGCGGTCACTCCGGGCCTGTCCCACCCGTCGCGAGACGCCCACGCGAGTGCGCCGATCGTCTCACCGGATGCGAGGCCGGGCAGGAGTCGTGCGGCGGCGTCGGAGTCACCGGACGCGAGGACGACACCGGCTGCCAGGACCGCCGACGAGAACACGGGGACCGGTGACAGCGTCGCGCCGAGCTCCTCGACGGCCAGGGCCGTCTCCGCCCACGACGCGCCGGCCCCGTCGAACTCTTCCGGAACGGCGAGGGCGGCGACGCCGACCTCCCCGCACAGCGTGTCCCACAGGTCGCGGTCGATGCGTCCGTCGGCCTGCATGGAGCGTCGGACGGACTCCGAACCTGACCGTTTGCGGAGCAGGTCGCGGATCGAGTCGGCGAGTGCGGCGCGGTCGTCCGCGCCGATCGGGGAGGTCACAGGGTCTCCAGAATCGCGGCGCGGTGGTACGCGGGGGTGCCCCACGCCGACAGCAGTGCACGGGTCTTCGTCAGGTAGAGCGACAGGTCGTGTTCCGCGGTGTAGCCGATCGCGCCGAGAACCTGCAGGCCGCGGCGCGACGCCAGGTAGGCGGCTTCGCCCGCGGCGACCTTGGCCGCGGCGATGTCGCGGCGCACATCGGTGCCCTTGGGAGCCCGACCGTCCAGTCCGACGGCGGCGCCGTGGACGAGGGGGCGGGCCATCTCGACGGCGATCGCGACGTCCGCGAGGTGATGCTTCACGGCCTGGAACGAGCCGATCTCCTTGCCGAACTGCTTGCGCGACTTCGCGTAGTCGGAGGCCATCTCGAGCATGGCCGAGCCGAGTCCGAGGAATTGCGCGGCTGTGGCGAGTGCACCGAGGTCGGCGGCCGCGGTGAGGTCGGCGTCGCCCATGCGCTCGCCTGCGGTCAGTGCGGCGACCCGGCGGGTCGGGTCCACCGATTCGAGCAAGTCGCCGTGCGACGCTGCGAACACGGCGTCGTCGGCGAGCAGGTACGGGGTCGCGACATCGGGATTCGTGGCCCGTGGCGCGACCGGTGCGAGGGCACAGGTGGCAGGCGTCCCGGACAGGAGCGCGTCCAGTTGCGGCGACGCGCCCAACACCGACGGGACCACGGCGAACGTCTCGCTGACCGGGCCGGGGAGCGCTGCGCGTCCGATGCGTTCGAGCGCCACCACCATCTCGGTGGCTCCGGCGCCGCTGCCGCCGATCTCGTCGTCGACGATCAGTCCGGTGATGCCTGCGTCGGCGAGCTGCCGGTAGACGGCGAGCGCGGGCGCGGTGTCGCTCTTCTCGGCCCAGGCGCGGGCGATGGCGACGCCGCCCGCACGTTCGAGGATGTCGTCGACGGTTCGAGCGAGGTCGGTGTGGATGTCGTTGAGGAGGAAGTCCATGTCTATCGGTCTCCGCGGGGCAGGCCGAGGAGTCGCTCGGCGATCACATTGCGTTGGATCTCGTTGGTGCCGGCGTAGATCGGGCCCGACAGTGAGAAGAGGTAGCCGTCCGACCACGATCCGGCGAGTTCGGCGTCGGCGCCGAGCAGGTCGAGGGCGGTCTCGTGGGCGGCGATGTCCCACTGAGACCAGAACACCTTGTTGATGGACGACTCGAGGCCGAGCTGTCCGCCCGCGGCGAGACGGCTCACCGTCTGGTACGTCGACAGTTCGTAGGCGCGCGAACCGATCCACGCGTCGGCGACAGCCTCATCGGACGTGGAGACCTCGTCGCGCCGGCTACTCCACAGCTCGACGAGGCGGTCGGTGGCGGCGAGGAATCGGCCGGGGGAGCGCAGCGAGAGGCCGCGCTCGTTGGCGGCGGTGCTCATCGCCACCTTCCAGCCGTTGTTGACGTCGCCGATCACCCCGGACTCGCCGGGGTTGGACGGGTCGTCGGGCACGAACACGTTCTCGAGGAACAGTTCGGCGAAGCCCGCCTCGCCGTCGAGCTGCGCGATGGGTCGGACGGTGACGCCCGGTGCGCGCAGGTCGAACATGAAGTATGTGATCCCGCGATGGCGCTGGGCGTCCTTGTCGGACCGGAACAGGCCGAAGCCCCAGTCGGCGAAGCTCGACCGTGAACTCCATGTCTTCTGGCCGTTGAGCAGCCAGCCGCCTTCGGTGCGAGTGGCCGTCGAGCGGAGCGACGCGAGGTCGCTGCCGGCTTCGGGCTCGCTCCACGCCTGACCCCAGATGTCCTCGGAGCGTGCCATGCGCGGCATGATCCGGGCGAGCTGTTCCGGGCTGGCGTGCTCGAACAGCGTCGGCGCCAGCAGGAAGATGCCGTTCTGGCTCACGCGTCCGGGAGCGCCCGAACGGTAGTACTCCTCTTCGAAGATCAGCCAGTGCAGCAGGGGGACGTCCCGGCCGCCGAACTCCTCCGGCCAGGACACGACGGACAGGCGGGCGTCGGCCATCTTCTGCTCCCACGCGCGGTGGGCTTCGAAGCCTTCGGCGGTGTCCATCGACGGCAGTGGCTGAGCGGGGACGTTGGCGTCGAGCCAGGTCCGGACTTCGGTGCGGAACGCCTCGGCGGCGTCGTCGAACAACAGGTCCATGTCGTCAGGCCTTCTTCTCTGCGGCGTTCTTCATCGACTTCGCGTCCATGCCGCCGAGCGAGTCGCCGGAGTCGGCGTCGTTCGCGGCGTGGGCGAAGTGGTGCCAGCCGAACACCGAGTCCATTGCGTTGCGCATGCCCATCTGGTCTTCGCAGATGTTGACGGCCTTCTTCGACAGGAACAGGCCCTGCATCGGCATCTCGGTCATCTGTGCGCAGAGCTCGTCGACCTTGGCCTGCAGTTCGTCGCGCGGGACGACGTGATTGACCATGCCCCAGTCGAGCGCCTGGGCAGCGGTGAAGCGTTGTCCGGTGAACAGGATCTCCTTGGCGCGGCGGGCGCCGAGGACGAAGGCGTGGGCGAAGTACTCGACGCCGGGGATGCCCATGCGGGCGACCGGGTCGGAGAAGAACGCGTCGTCGGAGGCGACGATGAAGTCGGCCGACCAGGCGAGCATCAGTCCGCCCGCGATACATGCGCCGTGGACCTGGGCGATCACCGGCTTCGGGATCTCGCGCCAGCGGCGGCACATTCCCATGTAGACCTCGATCTCGCGGGCGAGACGCTGATTGCTGTCCAGCGGCTGGCCGTCGCCGCGGGTGTGATCCCAGTGCAGCGTCGCGGTGTTCGGGTAGAACGTGTCGAAGTCGCGTTCGGGGGTGCCGATGTCGTGGCCCGCCGAGAAGTGCTTTCCGTTGGCGCGCAACACGATCACCTTGACCGACGCGTCGTCGACGGCCTTGCCGAAGGCGGCGTCGAGCGAGTAGGTCATCACCGAGTTCTGGGCATTGCGGTAGTCCGGACGGTTCAGCGTCACGTAGGCGACGGCACCGTCGGTCTCGTAGGCGACGGGCGTCGTGTCGGGGCCCAGGTCGTCACGCCCGAGGGGCGGAGGGATCACGGCGTTGCTCATGCTCACGACTCTAACCTAGCAAGTGCTTGGTTGGTAGTGGAGGTCTGTCAGCGTCTTGCCTGAGGAGGTCGCGAGGGCGAAAGGGTGACCAGAATCGTCGTCCTATTTTCCCTGGGCTTCCCTCGGGGGAAATAGGGCGACTATTCTGGGCTCGAATCTGCCGAGAGGGCTTGTGGGTGAAATGGCGTATCGAACACTGAAGTCGATCTTCCATCAGCGAGATCGGGCATACGCCGATGCGGAGGAACGAGCCCGTCGAGAGTCCCCGTCGGGAATCGAATGGGACCTACAGATCGGCGGGTGCACGATGTTCGCGGTCATGACGCCCGAGATCGTGGCGCTCATCGAGCGGATCATGACATTCGAGCCGAAGATTCGGAGCGAGTGGGACTGGCTGCCCATGCGCGCGCGGGAGCACTACCTCGACGCCATGATCATCGACGAGATCCAGGCCACCAATGAAATCGAACAGGTTCGGTCGACGCGCAAGGAAGTCAGTGCCGCGTTGGACGCACTCGCCGGCGATCGATCCGCGGGTTCGAAGAGGTTCGTCGAGATGGTGCGCCTCTATCTCGACATCGACAGTCCGAACACTCGCGGCCCCCAGACCCTGGCGGATGTCCGGGCGATCTATGACGCGGTGACGGCGGGAGAGATCGCCGAGAAGGATCTCCCCGACGGTGTCCGGTTCCGTGGCGGCACAGTCTCGATCGAATCGGGCACCAAGGTGGTCCACACGGGACTGGTCCCGGAGTCGGCCATCGACGACGCTCTCACCCTGATGTTGAGTCAACGGCGCGACGACTCGGTGTCGATGCTTCTCCGGGCCGTGGTCGCGCATTTCATATTCGAGTACGCGCATCCGTTCTATGACGGCAACGGCAGGACCGGACGATATCTACTCGCGCTCGACCTGCGGGAAGTCCTCGCTCCTTACGCGAGCCTGTCGTTGTCGGCGACGATTGCCGACAGCAAGGACCGCTACTACCGTGCGTTCTCCGATGTCGAAGACCCGCTCAATCGTGGGGATCTGACACCGTTCCTGATCGTGATGCTCGACTTGATCGCGCAGGCGCAGAGTCGACTGCTCACCGACCTCGCCGGCCGGAGGGGGGAGATGGCGAAGCTAGCCGATCGACTGGGCGACCTCGTCGACGGCGGGGTCCTCAGCGATCTGGGGACTGGGGTGGACCCGGACGATGTCAGCGCGATCCTGTACACGATCGGCCAGGCGTGGTTGTTCGACGCGAACCGTGCGGTCAAACTGCAGAGCGTGGCCGATTCGATCGGGCGCTCACCCAAGTACGTCCGTCCGCGGCTCGCAGCGTTGAACGATGCTGGAGTGATCGAGACGGTCACACGGAAGCCGTTGCGGTTCCGACTGTCGGCTCGGGGAGTCGAGCTGCTCGGCCTCGACTCTCTGTCAGGCTAGGGCATCCCGATGGTCAGCGTCGGCTCGCGGTGGGTGTGGACGGTGAGGTAGTCGAGGCCGTCGTCGCCCGCGGTGATCGAGCGGTGCGACTGCCTGGGCAGCCACAGCAGGTCGCCCGCGGTGACGGGCATGTCGATGTCGCCGGAGCCGATGCGCCCGGAACCGGCGATCACGTGAACCAGCACGTCCACCTCGCCGCCGACATGCTCGCCGATGGATCCGCCCGCGGGGAGCCGGATGACGTTCGAGTCGAGGCCGCGTGGGACCTCCTCGAGCTTCCACGCGACTGCGTTCGCGTCGACGGCGTCGCGGGTCAGATCTGTGGTGTTGGTGAGCTTGTGTGGCACGGCGGCGCTCCTGACTTCGGTGTCGAGTCCTTCCCGTCAGCGTAGTGCTCGCCGCGCCGCGCATCCGGCGTAACCGTCACCGCTGCGGGCGGGCAGTGCTCGCACAGGCAATGGTCGCCCGAACACGTGACGGCTACGCGCGCGAGGAGAGCGACGCGGCCGCTGACGCGGTCCGAGCTCCCCATTCACGCAGGGTACGACCGGTCATCGTGGTGTGCGGGCAGGAGACGACGGCGCCGATCACCCGGCCGTCGTCGATGATCGGTGCGCCGATGGTGACGGCGCCGGCTTCGGCGTCGTCAGTCAGTTCGTCGGAGAGGTAGTCGATCGCCGAGAGCTCGGTGAGCAGGCTGCCGACTCTGGCGCGCAGGGGCGGCGGGACGGAGTCGAGGGCCGACAGCGCGTCGATCACGGCGCGATGCCCGTCGGTGATCCGCTCGATCGAGTAGCCGCGGTCGCGGACTTCGTCGAGCACGTCGCGCAGTCGCGGGCGCTCTGCTTCGGGTGCGCGCGCTATCCACGCTTCCCGCGCCAGTGGCGTCGACCACGCCACGAACTCTCGGCAGATCGGTGGTCGGAGTCGGATCGGCCGATTGGGCTTCATCCACTCGTTCCCGGTCGGCACAGACTCCGGAGCGCGTTCGCGGGCTCCCCGAGCGCCTTCCTCGGCACCCCGAGCGGAGTCGAGGGGCCAGCAGTATTCGACGACGGTGATCGTCTCGTCGTCGATCCGGCGGGCGAGGAAGGCCGGCGCGCCGGTGTCGGAGACGAGGCTCTCGAGTGCGGGCCGGGCGTCGATCGCGAGGCGGTCGGATCCGACGGCGGTGCGTGCGGTGTGCAGGAATGACGGTCCGAGGCCGACCGTCCCGTCGTCGGCTCGGCGCGTGAGCCACCCGGCGTCGACGAGTTCGGCGACGATCGCGTGCACGGTGGCGCGTGGGAGCCCCGTCTCCCGGACGATGTCGGCGAGAGTGGGAGGGTGATCGGCGTGGACGACGTGGTCGAGCACGACGGTCACGCGCCTGGTGGGTGGGGAAGGTTGACGTGCGCTTCCGCCTTCGCTTACCGTCGATGTCACATTTGAAACACTAAGTGTCGAATATTCGACACGTCAAGGGAGGCTTGTTCGCCGTGATCTCCGAACTCGAAGCCGAATCGGTCCACATCTTCCGCGAGGTCGCGGCGCAGTTCGAGCGACCGGTGATGCTCTTCTCCGGGGGCAAGGACTCCGTCGTCATGTTTCACGTGGCACGAAAAGCATTCTGGCCTGCACCGGTCCCGTTCCCGCTCATGCACGTCGACACCGGTCACAACTTCGACGAGGTGATCGAGTTCCGCGACCGGATCGTCGCCGACACGGGCGCGCGCCTTGTCGTCAGCAGTGTGCAGGACGACATCGATGCGGGTCGAGTCGTCGAGCAGACGGGGCCCGGCACATCGCGCAACCGTCTGCAGACCGCTGCGCTCCTCCGAGGCATCCGGGACGGGAAGTACGACGCCGTGTTCGGCGGCGCCCGGCGCGACGAGGAGAAGGCGCGCGCGAAGGAGCGCGTGTTCAGCTTCCGCGACGCGTTCGGCGCCTGGGACCCGCGCAACCAGCGGCCCGAACTGTGGAACCTGTACAACGGTCGCCACTCGCGCGGCGAGCACATCCGCGTGTTCCCGCTGAGCAACTGGACCGAGCACGACATCTGGGAGTACATCGCCGCCGAGCGGATCGACCTTCCGTCCATCTACTACGCGCACGAGCGGGCCGTCGTCCCGCGCGACGGGATGCTGCTCGCCGACACGCGCTTCCTCGTGAAGTATCCGGGCGAGACGAGCCGCGTCGAGCGGGTCCGGTTCCGGACCGTCGGTGACGCCACGTGCACGGGCTGCGTGGAGAGCGACGCCGACACTCCGGAGAAGGTGATCGACGAGGTCGCCTCGACGCGCGTCACCGAGCGCGGCGCCACCCGCGCGGACGACCGCATCTCCGAGGCAGGCATGGAAGACCGCAAGAAGGAGGGCTACTTCTGATGAACGCTCCCACATCCGACCACGGCCGCAACGACCTGCTCCGCATCGCCACCGCGGGCAGCGTCGACGACGGCAAGTCGACGCTCATCGGTCGTCTCCTGTACGACTCGAAGTCGATCTTCACCGACCAACTCGAGGCGATCGAGCGGACCAGCGCGCAGCGCGGCGACGAGACCGCCGACCTCGCGCTCCTCACCGACGGCCTGCGCGCCGAGCGGGAACAGGGCATCACGATCGACGTCGCCTACCGCTACTTCTCGACACCCGCGCGGAAGTTCATCATCGGCGATTCGCCCGGCCACGTGCAGTACACGCGCAACATGGTGACCGGCGCATCGACGGCCGACCTCGCGATCATCCTCGTCGACGCGCGCAAGGGCGTGTTGGAGCAGACGCGTCGGCACGCGTTCCTGTCGTCATTGCTCGGGATTCCGCACCTCACGGTGTGCGTCAACAAGATGGACTTGGTCGACTTCTCGCAGGAGCGCTACGACGAGATCGTCGACGAGTTCACCACGTTCGCGGCCAAGCTGAACGTCACCGACGTCATGTTCATCCCGATATCGGCGCTGCGCGGCGACAACGTGGTCGACAAGTCGGACGCCATGCCCTGGTACACGGGGCGGTCACTGCTGGAACACCTCGAGACGGTGCACATCGCATCGGACCGGAATCTGATCGACGGCCGGTTCCCGGTTCAGTACGTGATCCGCCCGCAGCGGGGGGACGGGTTCGATCATCGCGCGTTCGCCGGGACGATCGCGGGCGGCGGCTTCGCCGTCGGCGACAAGGTCGTCGCGCTTCCGGGAGGCTTCGGGACCGAGATCGCGAAGATCTGGGGTCCGGGCGGGCTCGAGCTGTCCGAGGCGACGGCAGGCGACGCGGTGTCGGTCGAACTGGCCGACGAGATCGACATCGTCCGAGGTGACATGCTCGTCCGCCCCGGCAACCGTCCGCACGTCGGACGGGACATGGACGCGATGATCTGCTGGTTCTCGGAGTCGAGTTCGCTCGCCGAGGGCAACACGTACCTGATGTTGTGCGGCACCAGGCAGACGCGGGTGTCGGTGACGTCGCTGACGTACCGGCTCGACGTCAACACTCTGCATCGTGACGAGGACGCCGGTTCGGTCGACCTCAACGAGATCGCCCGCGTCGCGCTGCACTGTCAGAAGCCGATGATGTTCGACGAGTACCGCCGCAACCGGCAGACCGGCAGTTTCATCCTCATCGACGAGGCCACGAACGCGACGGTCGCCGCGGGCATGATCGGCGCGCCCGTCGCGCACGACACCAACGTGGTGTGGCAGGCGACGAAGGTGGCTCGCGAGCACCGCTCGTACCGTGGTGCGACGATCTGGCTCACCGGGTTGTCCGGGTCGGGCAAGTCGACGCTCGCGACCGAGTTGGAGCGGCGGTTCGTCGCCGAGGGGCGGCCCGCGTACCTGTTGGACGGGGACAATCTCCGGCACGGTCTCAATGCCGACCTCGGGTTCGGCGACGACGACCGCCGCGAGAACATCCGACGGACAGCCGAGGTCGCATCGTTGTTCGCCGATTCCGGCGCGGTCGCCCTGGTGTCGTTGATCAGCCCCTTCGCCGCCGAGCGGCAACGCGCCAGGGAGATCCATGCCGCGCGTGATCTGCCGTTCTACGAGGTCTTCGTCGACACGCCGCTCGACGCGTGCGAGGCCCGCGACCCGAAGGGCCTGTATGCGCGTGCCAGGGCCGGGGAGATCTCTCAGTTCACCGGCATCGACTCGCCGTACGAACGTCCCGTCACCCCGGAATTGGTGATCCGCCCGTCCGACGGGACTCCGTCGCAGATCGCCGATCTCATCCTCGAGCGGTTGGGGCTGTAGGTCGGGGCTCGTCGGCGTCCTCGAGTCGTCGTGCTTGAGCCAGGAGCGAACGTCGCTTGCGGAACAGGAGGACGGCGACTGTCGCCGGAATCCCGATCAGGACCATTCGACCGACGATGTATCCGATCAGGTAGGCCGGTGCGGCCGAGATGCTGACGGTTCCCTGGCTGACCGCGGAGCCGAGGAGCATGATCACGGCGAGCGCCGCCGGGATGGCGCCGTAGAAGGCGAAACGCCTGGCGCGTGAGCGGAGTTGCCGCACGAAGACGGCGTTGTCGACAGCGGACCAATCAGTCATGTCGGAATGTTAGCAATATGGTTGCTGACGTTGTGTCTCATCGCTGCACCCGGACGAGGGCCGCCCGGACGTCCGACGCGGTGAGGGTCATGAGGTCGGCTTCGGTGAGGGCGGCGACGTCGTCGGACGAGGCGAGGCGGTGCTCGCGTTCCTCCTCGGCGGCTTCGATCAGGTTGCGGACGTGGCGTCCGTTGCCCGCGACGTCGACCGCTCTGCGGGAGCCGATCGTCGAGGCGCAGAGGCCGGTGAACGACGCGAGCAGCGTCTCGCAGGCCTGCGCCGACAGTCGAGAGTCGCGGCCGTCCGCGATCGACTCGGCGATCCGGACCAGCTCGGACGGGCTGTACGAGTCGAATCGGATGCGCCTGGAGAAGCGTGACGCCAGTCCCTCATTGGAGGCGAGGAGGCGGTCGATCTCGTCGTCGTACCCGGCGATGATCACGACGAGGCGGTCGCGGTCGTTCTCCATGCGGGCCAGGAGCGTGTCGACGGCCTCGCGCCCGAAGGCGTCGCCGCCGGACAGGCCCTCCTGGATCAGGGTGTACGCCTCGTCGATCAGCAGGACGCCGTCGAGGGCGCGGTCGATGACGGCCGACGTCTTGGGCGCCGTCGATCCGAGGTGCTCGCCGACGAGGTCGCGTCTGCTGACCTCGACGACGGTGTCGGTCGCCAGAAGGCCGAGGCCTCGATACATGCGGGCGACGATCCGTGCGACGGTCGTCTTGCCCGTTCCGGGTGGTCCGGTGAACGCCAGGTGCAGCGAGCGGGACTGAGTGCGCAGCCCTTTGGCCGCGCGCAGGTTCGCCAGGCGCACCGACGACCGCAGCCGGGCGACCTGGTCTTTGACCTCGACGAGTCCGACCTGGGCGGCGAGGTCTGCGTCGGCGTCGTCGCACTCGGACGGTTCGTCGAGGGCGGGCTCGGGTCCGTCGACGACGAGCCGGAACGCCGGATCGTCGAGGGCGCGGCGCGCGTCCGACAGCGACGGGTCGAGGGCGAACGCCTCCTGGAAACAGCGACGCGCCTGCGTCTCGTCGCCTCGGGTCCGCAACGCCATGCCGATCGCGAAGGTGGCCGCGGCGCGACAGTTGTCGAGCGAACTGTCCCGCGCCGCCGACAGCAGTCGGATGCCCTCGTCGAACACCCCCGACTGGATGCACGCGGTGCCCGCGACGTAGTCGGCCGCGGCGAGGAGCATCTCGTCGGACCAGCCCGAACGGCCGCCGAGCAGCCGCAACGCGCCGGTCCAGTCGCCGGAACGCAATGCCAGCACGGCCCGGCAGTAGACGACGATCGGCTCGTCGCCGGACACGCTCGACAGGACCACGCGGGCGCCGTCGAGATCGCCGCCCGCGATCAACGACGAGGCGTATGCCGCGCACGCTCGGTCGGCGGTGGTGATCGGATAGTCGACGAACAGTCCGACGGGAGCGAGGCCTGCGAGCGATCCGCGGCACAGGCCGACGCGCCGCTGTTGGACGCCGATCGACGTCCGGGCCTCGAACAGGCCGTGCAGGGTCTCGCCCGACCGGTCGCCGGACGCCAGACGGCCAAGCCAGGCGTCGCCCATCGTCGGGTCGAGTTCGGTTGCGCGGGTGAACGCCTGCCGAGCGGGCGGCGGGTCGTCGGCGATCAGGAAGCCGAGGCCTGCAAGCCCGGCGTCGAAGCAGTCGCGTGCACGCAGATCAGTCATTGAGTCCCCCAACTCGGCTGTGGGGACCAACCTTAATGCCGCGGGCGGCGCGTACGGGCGGAATCGGAATAAAGGCCTATCCTGGAAGATTTCCGGCGAGCGCGTCTCTGAGTGCGACGGTGGGCAGGGAACTGCAGATGCCATGAAGAAGGATTGCGGCATTCGACAGGCGGTCGTCTGTCTCGTCCGGTGCGAGAGACCGATAGATCTCACGTTGCTCGACGGGCGATAGTGCGGTGTAGTCCGAGCAGGACATCGATTCCCAATCGGCAGGGTCTGTCCGGTGTGAGGTAGGAGTCTCGGGGGTTGCCGTCACCGTGCGAGTGGTCGTGACCAGTTCGGTCGAAACCGGTGCCGACGAAGTGGGTTGTTCCGTTGAATCGCCGCAAGCGATGCAGCTGATGACGGCTATCGCGACCAGCAGCAGGAATGCTGCGAGGGGCTTCGCGATGAAGCCTGTTGAACCGTTGTTCATCGACTGCTCCTCAGCGCGGGAGGCGCCCGGCGAGGGCGTCGGAGATCAGGAGGTCGGGGAACGCGGCGCAGCCTGTGCTCAACAGTTGGGCGGCGGTGGAGAGCGCCTCGGCGGGCGCCTGGTTTCCGTTGGCCTTGATGACGGCGACCTGCTCGGAGAGCGACAGTTCCGAGTACTGCTTGCACGTCATCGTCTGCCAGCCGGCGGGCGCGGGGACCTCCGAGACCGGTGCGTCGGTCGTGGGCGTAGGGATGGCCCACGACGTGGTGGTGGACGTCGACGTTGCGGACAGTTCGGCCGAGTCGACGGTGGCGACGCCGTCGGTGGTGCATGCGGCCAGTGCGACGGTCGCGGCGCCGAGTGCCGCGACGACTGCGATGCGTGCGCGAAGAGCGGTGGTCATGAGGTCTCCGGTCCGTCCGTTTCGGGTCGAACAGAACGCTACCAATGACGGCGCGGCCCGGTCGGCGGATGGCGTCGCAGGGCGTCGACCGGAGCATGAAGTTCCCTGACATAGAATGTCTGGTGTGAGCGCCCAGGTAGACACCGTTTCCAACGCCGCCGACACTCCCGATCAGTCCCAGCCGTGGGCTGAACTCGGTCTCAAGGAGGACGAGTACGCGCGAATCCGCGAGATCCTGGGCCGCCGCCCCACGGACGCGGAGCTCGCCATGTACTCGGTGATGTGGTCCGAGCACTGCAGCTACAAGTCGTCGAAGGTCCACCTGCGCTACTTCGGCGAGACGACGACCGATGAGATGCGTGCGGGCATGCTCGCCGGCATCGGCGAGAACGCGGGCGTCGTGGACGTCGGCGACGGCTGGGCCGTGACGTTCAAGGTCGAATCGCACAATCACCCGAGCTACGTCGAGCCCTACCAGGGTGCGGCGACAGGCGTCGGAGGCATCGTCCGCGACATCATGGCGATGGGCGCCCGCCCGATCGCCGTCATGGATCAGCTGCGCTTCGGCGCGGCCGATCACCCCGACACCCGTCGCCTGGTGGACGGCATCGTCCGCGGCGTCGGCGGCTACGGCAACTCCCTCGGCCTGCCGAACATCGGCGGCGAGACGGTCTTCGACGCCAGTTACCAGGGCAACCCGCTGGTCAACGCGCTGTGCGCCGGAGTCATGCGCGCCGAGGACCTGCACCTGGCGTTCGCGTCGGGCGCGGGCAACAAGATCATCCTGTTCGGCGCCCGGACGGGTCTCGACGGCATCGGCGGCGTGTCGGTCCTCGCCTCGGAGACGTTCGACGAGGAGTCCGAGTCGGGCCCCAACCGCAAGAAGCTCCCGAGCGTCCAGGTCGGCGACCCGTTCACCGAGAAGGTCCTCATCGAGTGCTGCCTGGACCTGTACCGCGAAGGTCTTGTCGTCGGCATCCAGGACCTCGGCGGAGCGGGACTCTCGTGCGCGACGAGCGAGCTGGCCGCTGCGGGCGACGGCGGCATGCACATCGAACTCGAGAAGGTCCCGATGCGCGCGGTCGGCATGACCCCGGCCGAGGTCCTGTCGAGCGAATCGCAGGAACGCATGTGCGCCGTCGTCACGCCGGACAACGTCGACAAGTTCATGGAGGTGTGCCGCAAGTGGGACGCCCTCGCCACCGTGATCGGCGAGGTCACCGACGGCGAGCACCTGGAGATCACGTGGCACGGCGAGACCGTCGTCGACGTCCCGCCGCGCACCGTCGCCCATGACGGCCCCGTCTACAACCGTCCCGTCGAGCGCCCGAGCTGGCAGGACGACGTGATCGCGTCGACCACCGCGGGCCTGGGGCGTCCCCAGACCGGCGACGAACTGCGCGAGACGTGTTCCTCAAGATGATCGCCAGCCCCGCGCTGTGCAGCCGCAAGTTCATCACCGAGCAGTACGACCGCTACGTCCGCGGCAACACCGTGCTCGCCGAGCACGCCGACTCCGGCATGATCCGGATCGACGAGGAGTCGGGCCGCGGCATCGCGCTCGCCACCGACGCGTCGGGCCGCTACACCTACCTCGACCCGTACCAGGGCGCGCAGCTGGCGCTCGCCGAGGCGTACCGCAACGTCGCGGTGTCGGGGTCGAAGCCGAGTGCGGTGTCCAACTGCCTCAACTTCGGTTCGCCGGAGGACCCGGCCGTGATGTGGCAGTTCAGCCAGGCCGTCCGCGGTCTCGCCGACGGCTGCGCGCAGCTCGGGATCCCGGTGACCGGCGGCAACGTCAGCTTCTACAACCAGACGGGTTCCACCGCGATCCTCCCGACTCCGGTCGTCGCCGTGCTCGGTGTGATCGACGACGTCCGCCGTCGCATCCCCACCGGCATCGGCACCGAGCCGGGCGAGACGCTGATCCTGCTCGGCGACACCCTCGACGAGTTCGACGGGTCGATCTGGGCGCAGGTGGAACACGATCATCTCGGCGGCGTGCCGCCGAAGGTCGATCTCGAACGCGAGCGTCTGCTCAGCGACATCCTGATCGCCGCGTCGCGCGACGGTCTCGTCTCGGCCGCGCACGACCTGTCCGAGGGCGGCCTGATCCAGGCTGTCGCCGAGGCGGCGCTCGCCGGTGAGACGGGTTGCCGCGTCCTGCTGCCGGAGGGCGCGGACCCGTTCGTGTGGCTGTTCTCGGAGTCGACGGGCCGTGTGCTCGTCGCCGTTCCGCGGACCGAGGAGACCCGTTTCACGGGCATGCTGACCGCGCGTCAGATGCCGTGGACGCGCATCGGCGTCGTCGATCAGGGCAGCGACGAACTGGAGGTCCAGGACCAGTTCGCGGTGAAGCTGACCGATCTGCGCGCCGCCCACGAGGACACGCTTCCGGCGCTGTTCGGCTGAGCCACTCCCGCGGCGTGCGTCGTCCCTCCGATCGTCTTGCGCGGTCTTCCCCCGATCGTCGAGCGCAGTCGAGACGTCCCGTGCGTCGTGCGGCCGATTCGATCGGCTCGCTGCTGCGGGTCCCGACGGCGGGGCTCGTCGGGGCGACGCTGTTCTTCTGCATGTCGATGACGCCGTCGCTGCTGCCGAGGGACTGGATGTTCCAAGGGCTCATCGGCGGCATCAGCGCGGCGATCGGTCACGGCGTCGGTGTCGTGGTGGCCGCGGCCTGTCGCAGGTGGGTCGCTCCGCGACTGTCGTTCTGGCCGCCGACCGACGTTGTCCGCACGCGCATCCACCTCGGGCTGCGGGTGTTCTGCGTGGTCGCATCGGTGTTGATGCTGATTCCCGCCGTCGCCTGGCAGCGCCGTCTCGCCGACATCATGGGCACCACGCCGCCGACGTTGATCGGCTATTCGAGGACGCTCCTGCTGAGCGCGGTGATCGCTCTCGGCATCATCGCGATCGCGCGTGGACTGCGCGACGAGAGCCGCTGGGTCGCCGGACTGTTGATGCGGCGGTGGCGGGTGCCGCGGCGGATCGCGCTCGTCGCGGGAGCCGTCGTCGTCGCCGTCGTGACGTACCTCTTCGTCGCCGGTGTCGGCGTCCGTGGCGGCTATGCCGCGTTGAACTGGGCGTTCAGTGTCCAGAACGACACCACGCGCGACGGTGCGGTGCAACCGACGGAACCCGAGAAGTCGGGCAGTCCGATGTCGAAGGCGTCGTGGGACTCGCTCGGCTTCGAGGGGCGGAACTTCGTGTCGGGCGGGGTCGGCGCCGCCGAGCTGAGTCGGCTCACCGGCAGACCGGCGAAGGAGCCGATCCGCGTGTATGCGGGGTTGGAGTCGGCGGGCGACACCGCCTCACGCATGCGGGTGGTCGTCGACGAACTCGAACGGACCGGAGCCTTCGACCGCAAGACGCTCGTCGTGATCCCGACGACGGGCACCGGCTGGGTGAACCCGACCGCGGCGCAGACGATCGAGCTCGTCTCCGGCGGCGACTCCGCGCTCGTCGCCGCGCAGTACTCCTACCTGCCCAGCTGGTTGTCGTTCGTCGCCGACCGCCCGGCGGCCGCTGCGGCGGGCCGAGCGTTGTTGGACGCCGTCCATGAGCGGTGGGCGACCAAGCCCGCGAATCATCGCCCCAAGCTGTACATCTACGGGGAGAGCCTCGGAACGCAGGCCGGGGAGGGCGCGTTCGATTCGCTCGCCGACATCCGCAGCACGGTGGACGGCGTGCTCTGGGTGGGGCCGCCGAACTCGAATCCGTTGTGGCGCAGCCTCACCGAACGCCGGGACCCGGGGACTCCGGAGGCGGAGCCGACCTACGCGGACGGTCTCGTCGTCCGATTCGCGAACGACACCGCCGGAATCGAGCGGAATCACGGGCAGTGGCTGTCGCCGCGGATCCTGTACATCCAGCATCGCTCCGACCCGGTCGTCTGGTGGTCGACGGATCTGCTCTTCACCCGCCCCGACTGGCTCGCCGAGCCGCCCGCGGGCGACCGTCACCCGTCGATGCGGTGGTTCCCGATCGTCACGTTCTGGCAGGTCAGTGCCGACCTCGGCAATGCCGCGGGCGTGCCGGACGGGCACGGCCACAACTACGGAACTCAAGTGCTGGACGGTTGGGTCGCCGTCACACATCCCGCGGGCTGGACCGACGCCGACACCGAACGCATCCGGCACGCGCTCGTCGAACTCCGCGGCCACGACGGGCCGGAGAAATAGGACTCACGCTCGGGCGCCGATCCTCCCTGTCGTTCGTTTGAATGAATCCGCGCGAAAGTGAGCGACCCGGGGACTCTTGTTCTGCCGTGGTACGGGATTCCTTTTCAAGATGCGGTCCGGCGCGTCTTCCAGAAGTTCGCTCGTTTCGACGGCCGCGCGAGTCGTGGGGAGTACTGGTGGTGGGCGCTGGCGAACGTCGTGGTCGTCGTCGTTCTGGAGGCGATCGCGATGGCCGGTCGCGGAGGGGCACTCGGTTTCCTGATCTCCATCGTGCTGCCGGTGTACGGCCTGGCTGTGCTGGTTCCGTCACTGGCTGTCGCCGTCCGCCGATTGCACGACGCCGGGTACAGCGGACTGATGATTCTGATCGGCCTCGTCCCGGTGATCGGCGGCCTTGTCGTGCTGGTCCTCCTGTGCATGGACAGCAAGCCCGAAGGCGCCAGATTCGACCAGCGACGCTGACGGCCGTCGTCGCTCGAGGCTCGCACCGCGGAGTGCTTAGGTGCACTCAGTGCAGGTCTCGTGTGGGCAAGGCCACGTCCGTGAGCTAAAGTTCGGGCAATCCAGAACGCTGAGAGGACTCTGAAACACATGACGACCCCCAACGACCCCTTCGCCAAGCCGGGCGACCAGCCCTCCAACGGCGACCAGCCCTTCGGCGGCCAGCCGCAGTACGGCGCTCCCCAGCAGCCGCAGTACGGCGCTCCTCAGTACGGTGCGCCGCAGCAGCCGCAGTACGGTGCTCCCCAGCAGCCGTACGGTGCGGCCCCGCAGTTCGGCTACCAGGGCCCGCAGACGCCGGAGCCGGACAACAACCTGGTGTGGGCGATCCTGACGACCGTGCTGTGCTGCCTTCCGCTCGGCATCGTCGCCATCGTGAAGTCGACCTCGGTCAGCAAGCTGTGGGCCGCAGGCGATCACGCGGGCGCTCAGCAGGCGGCCGACGACGCCAAGAAGTTCGCGATCTGGGGTGCGGCGGCCGGCGCCATCGTCCTGGTCCTGTACATCATCTTCATCGTCGTCCTCGGAGTGGCGGGCTCCAGCGGCTACTGACCGTCGATCTGCGCAGCGGCTCGGGTCGTGTTCACGCGAACACGACCCGAGCCGTTCGTGCGTTAGAGTGCGACGATTGATTCAGAGTTAGGAACGCCGGTCGATGACAGTGCCTCACGAGTTCGAGCCAGACAAGGGCAGCGGGCATCCCCAGTACGGGCAGCCGCACCCGTACGGTGCGCCGCAGCCCTGGGCTCCCCAGTACGGGGCGTCTCAGTATGGCGCGCCGCACGGGACTCCTCCGATGCTCAAGCCGGACGACTACCTCGTGTGGGCGATCCTGGCGACGGTGATGTGCTGCCTCCCCCTGGGCATCGTCTCGATCGTGAAGTCGACTTCGGTGAGCAAGCTCTGGGCCGTGGGCGACTTCGCCGGGGCTCGGAAAGCGTCGGAGGATGCGAGGACGTACGCCATCTGGAGTGCGGTCGCCTCGGTGATCCTGGTCGTCGTCAGTGTGATCGCGTACGCCGTCCTCTTCGTGATCCTCGCGTCCGCGGGCTCATCCACATCGACCACCTACTAGTCGCATGAACAGTAGTGCTTTCCTCGCGAATGTCGGCCGCCATCGTGTCCTGACTCCGGTGCTCGGTGTCGGGGCTGCGGCCGCCGTGTCCGCAATCGTGCTGGTCGGTGATCCGACGACACCGGGCGGATTCCTGCCGCCCTGCCCGACGAAGACGTTCTTGCACATCGATTGCCCGGGCTGCGGATCGACGCGCGCGCTGTACAGTCTCCTTCACGGAGACATCCAGGCTGCGCTCGCGTACAACGCGCTCGGAGTGATCGCCATGGTATTGCTCGTCACCGCATTCGTCGCCCACGTCATCGGGCTCTGGCGGGGGCGAACCGTGCGGAGTTGGCAGCATTGGCGATACACGCCGATGATCGCGTTGGTGGCGACGTCGATCTGGTTCGTCGTGCGTAACCTGCCGTTTGCTCCATTCTCTTCTTTGAAGGTGTAATAAGCCCATGACCGATTCGAACGAACCGCGTAGCGACCAGTGGGCGGCGTACGACGAGACACAGATCGCCCCGGTCTCGTTGAACAAACAGGAAGCACCGGCCCCAGGGGACGTGGCGGCGTCCGACGCTCCCGCGGTGCCTCACTACGAGAATCCCGCCCCTGCGCCCGCATACCAAGATCCGTATGCGCAGCCGCAGTATCCCGTCGTTCCCCCGTACCCGGCCCAGCCCCAGTATCCGGTCGCCCAGCCCCAGTCGCCCTGGGTTCCGCAGCCTGGGCAGTTCTTCCAAGCGCCGCCGCCGATCAACTACGGTCCGGCTCCGCTCACGGCTCAGACGTCCGCGATCCTGGCGACGGTGTTCGGTGGTCTGCTCGTCGCGGGATGCTGGACCACACTCATCGGCATCGCGCCGCTCGTGTTGGGCATCGTCGGACTCAACAAGGCCAACTCGGTGGGCCGACTCTGGGGGACCGGTCAGTTCGACGCGGCCCGGTACGCCGCGGAGGAGTCACGTCGATACGCGAATTGGGCCTGGATCAGCATGGCGATCGGTTTCACTCTCGGTCTTCTGCTGGTGCTTGTGCTCGTCATTGCGAACCCGTAGCCCGAGCAAGTCGGCCGACGCGACGACTACTGCATGGCGGAGCTGAGGCTGCGGGCGTAGTTGACGCGATTGTGAACGTCCATGACCGTGTTCGGGGCGTAGACGGGAATCGACGTGGTGTGCATGAACCCGCCACTGGTGACGGTGACCTGCACGGTCCCGGTGGTGCGTCGTTCCTTCACCAGCAGGAAGAACAGGCTGAAGAGGCAGACCACGAACGCGCCGACGATCGCGCACACGATCGCCCAGGTGGGGATCTCCTCTGTCGTGTGCGACATGTCGGTGACGTGCCACTGAGCACCCGCGACGGGTGCGGTCCCCGCGGGGGTGACGATCTGCGTCTGTGTGCACGAGATGTCGCCGATCGTGATCAGCGGAAGGCCTGGGTATCCGGGTTGGAATCCGTTGTTCGAGTCCCACGGATTCGGAGAGTACGGGCTCGTCATAGCGGACATCCTATGTCCGCGCCGTGTGATTCGGGTCATCCCGACAACCGAACGCCCACCGCGGGTGTGTCATGATTCCCCGATGACTGGCTACGGAAGCGGCGGATACCCCTACGGCGGCGATGGATCGATTCCTCCCGCGGCCGGGTCGGCGAATCTCCCGCAGCCTTACTCTCAGCCCTACAGGAACCCGATGCCGTACGTGCCGCCGTATCAGCAGCCCGTATACGTCCAGCCTCAGTACGGGCAGCCGAGCCCGTACGCAGCGCCGATGCCGTACTCGCCGTACGGGCAGGCGGCCGTTCCGGGAGCGTTGTACGGCGTCGACCCGTTGACCGGCATTCCGCTGTCGGACAAGTCGAAGTCCACGGCGGGACTGTTGCAGCTGTTCTTCGGCGGATTCGGCGTCGGCCGCCTCTATCTGGGGCACACCGGGATCGGCGTCGCGCAGTTGATGTTGACGCTGTTCGGCCTGATCACCACCCTGTTCATCGTCGGCGGGTTCATTCTGTTCGGTGTCGGTGTCTGGATCCTGATCGACGCGATCATGATCTTCACCGGATCGGTCCGCGACTCGAACGGCCGTGTCCTCAGATAGCGCTCACAGCGGCCAGTTGTGAACGGGTTCGCCTTCGTGCATGAGCGTCTTGTAGTCCAGGAGCATGCCGTGGAGTGCCTGCTCGCGTGACTCGCCCGCCTGTTCGCGGGCGTCCACGGCCTTGCGCTGCCATACCGATCCGGTCTGCTTGGTGACGCAGCGTCCTTCGATGACGCCGAGGTAGCGGCGCTTGGCCTTCTCGGACACGCCGAACGACGTGAGGCCCTTCTCCGCCAGCGGCAGGAGGCGTCGGAGGGTCAGTTCGTCGGGGCTCACCCAACCGATGGTCGGCCAGTACACCTGGGAGTCGAGGCCCCACTGTGCGCCCGCCGCGAGGTTCTCTCGCGCGGCGTCGAACGACATCTGCGACCACAGCGGACGGTCGGCTTCGACGAGGCCGCGCACGAGCCCGTAATAGAACGCCGAGTTCGCCATCACGTCGACGACGGTCGGCCCGGCCGGCAGGACGCGGTTCTCCACGCGGAGGTGCGCCTGGCCGTCGACGACGTCGTACACCGGCCGGTTCCACCGGTAGACGGTCCCGTTGTGCATGCGCAGCTCGTCGAGATTCGGGATGCGGCCCTCGTCGAGTTCGGCTATCGGGTCGACGTCGGTCGACACGGGCAGCAGTGCGGGGAAGTAGCGCGTGTTCTCCTCGAACAGGTCGAAGATCGTGTTGATCCACCGTTCGCCGAACCACACGCGCGGTCGAACGCCCTGGTTCTTCAGTTCGAGCGGTCGAGTGTCGGTGGCCTGCTCGAACACGGGGATGCGCGTCTCGTGCCACAGGGCCTTGCCCGCGAGAAACGGCGAGTTCCCGGCGAGCGCCACCTGGATTCCGGCGATGGCCTGTGCGGCGTTCCAATGGGCGGCGAAGTCTTCCGGCGCCACCCTCAGATGCAGCTGCAGCGACGTGCACGCGGCTTCGGGCAGGATCGAATCCGTCGTCGTCAGGAGGCGTTCGGCGTTCATCCGGTCCGACAGCGGGACGCCCGAGATGTCGATCTCCAGATCTTCGCCTCGCGCCGCGAAGATCTGCTCGTTGAGCAGGCCGTACCGGG
This sequence comes from Gordonia spumicola, assembly GCF_009932475.1. Taxonomy (GTDB): domain Bacteria; phylum Actinomycetota; class Actinomycetes; order Mycobacteriales; family Mycobacteriaceae; genus Gordonia; species Gordonia spumicola. The sequence goes on along the minus strand of NZ_BJOV01000003.1, from coordinate 428,836 downwards.
GATTCGTCGAGATCCACTGGCCCGCGAAGTGCTCGTGACGCAGCGTCGGCAGCATGCCGATCATCAGCAAGTGATTGCCGGTCGACGCCGCCCGCGCCTCGGCCCTGTTGAGCGACGTCCGCAGCATCTGTTCCAGGCTGACGGTGTCGCCGCCGACGAACGGTCGCGGCGACACGTTGATCTCGATGTTGAACTGCCCGAGCTCGGTCTGGAAGTCGGGGTCGGCGATCGCCTCCAACACGCGCGTGTTCGCCATCGCCGGTTCCGCGTCGCCGTCGATCAGGTTGAGCTCCACCTCCATGCCCAACAGCGGCTCCGGAGGTCGCCCGTGGTCGGTGAACAGGCCGTCCGCGAGCATCCGGGCGATCGCATCCGTGCCCTTCGACACCCGCGATCGGAACCGCACCCGGTCGGCACCGCTGAACTTCTGATGATCGACTTCCGCGCCCATGCAGGTCATGGTGCCGGACCGGGACGTCTCCCGTAGCGGGATCGACGCAGAACGCGGCGCTTGCTCCGAGCCCTGTGACCGCATACTGGTCACAGGGCTCGGAGCAAGCGCGTCCTAGAGTGGACCGCATGTCGATGACCGCCGATCTGCACGTGCACACCCACTTCTCGGACGGCACGGACACTCCCGAGGAGTTGTTCGCGGCGGCGCGAGCGGCCGGGCTGACCACAGTGGGACTGACCGACCACGACACCTCCAAGGGATGGGCGTCGGTCGCGGAGGCGGTGCCTGCCGGGATGCGGGTGCTTCCGGGAGCCGAGTTCTCGACCAAGCATCCCGCGCCCGACGGATCGTTGGTGTCGGTCCACCTACTCGGCTACCTGTTCGACGCCGCCGACGCCGCGATCGTCGGCGAATGGCAGCGGATGACCGACGAGCGCACCAACCGCGGCACGCGGATCGTCGAGAAGCTGATCGACGCGGGGTACGGGATATCCCTCGACCGCGTGCGGGAGATCGCGGGCCCCAGCAACATCGGCCGCCCGCACATCGCGCGGGCGCTCGTCGAGTCCGGGGCGATCGGCTCGGTGGGGGAGGCGTTCGCCGGGCTGCTCGACGACGGCGGCACGTTCGACGTCCCCCTGCGGTCGACCTCGCTCGTCGAAGGCATCGAGCTGATCGCGAACGCCGGAGGCGTCCCCGTCCTCGCGCATCCCCGCGCCAGGGCCGCTGCGGCCGTGCTCACGGTGGACGTGATCGCCGGACTGGCGGACGCGGGCCTCGCCGGACTCGAAGTGCGTCATCCCGACCACGACGACGCCGCACGCGCCGAACTCGCCGGGATCGCCGCCGACCTCGGACTCCTGCAGACCGGGTCGAGCGACTACCACGGTCGCAACAAGACCCTGGTCATCGGGCAGGAACGGACGTCGGACGAGGTCGTCGAGCAGATCATCGACCGCGGGGCGCTCGCTCCGTTCACCCGCTGACGTGGGCCCGCGAGACCGGGTCGACGCCGCGCAGACCCGCGCCGCCGTGCTGGCCGTCGAAGCGTGGCTGCGCGACGGGAGCCTCCCCACGCCGCCGCGCCCGGCCCTGGCCGCCGCGGTCCGCACCACCGCACGGACCGTCGCACAGGACGCGCCGGGCAACTCGGTGGAACTTCGGGTGCCGCCGTTCGTCGCCGTCCAGTGCATAGAGGGCGTCCGCCACACGCGCGGCACGCCGCCGAACGTCGTCGAGACCACGCCGCGCACCTGGCTGCTCCTGGCGACCGGCCTCGCCCGGTTCGACGACGCCGTCGACGCACACGACGTCAGCGTGTCCGGGCATCGGGCGGGCGACGTCGCCGCGTACCTGCCGGTGGTCCCGCTCAAGGTGTGACGTAGTCCTACGGACTTCAGTCCTCGGCCCGGTGGCGGGTACCCTTGGGAAACGCCCGTCCAGTCCACGAAACCGGAGCGTCGCATCGTGACCGACCTGTCGATCCATTCCCGCAACCTGCTGGATGCCCCGCAGCCAGACGACTCGCACGAGAACGATCCCCGCGAAGAATGCGGTGTGTTCGGCGTCTGGGCGCCGGGCGAGGACGTCGCGAAACTCACATACTACGGCCTGTACGCGCTGCAGCACCGCGGGCAGGAAGCGGCAGGCATCGCCGTCGGAGACGGCTCGCAGGTCCTCGTCTTCAAGGACCTCGGTCTGGTCAGCCAGGTGTTCGACGAGCAGACGCTCGCGTCGATGATCGGACACGTCGCCGTCGGACACTGCCGCTACTCGACCACCGGCTCCACCACGTGGGAGAACTCGCAGCCCATCTTCCGCCACACCGACGCGGGCAGTGGCGTGGCGCTCGGCCACAACGGCAACCTCGTCAACACGGCCGAACTCGCGGCTCGTGCCCGTGACCTCGGCCTCTACGGTCCCGCCGACCGCTCGGCGGCGTCGTCCGACTCCGACGTCGTCGGCGCGCTTCTCGCACACGGCGCCGCGGACAAGACGCTCGAGCAGGCGGCCGTCGAGCTGCTGCCGACGCTCAAGGGCGCGTTCTGTCTCACCTTTCAGGACGAGAACACCCTGTACGCGGCCCGCGACCCGCACGGCATCCGTCCGCTGTCCCTCGGCCGCCTCGACCGCGGTTGGGTGGTCGCCTCCGAGACGGCGGCGTTCGACATCGTCGGCGCGTCATTCGTCCGCGACATCGAGCCCGGTGAACTGCTCGCCATCGACAGCAACGGCGTCCGCAGCACACGCTTCGCCGAGGCGACGCCGAAGCTGTGCGTCTTCGAGCACGTCTACCTCGCCCGCCCGGACAGCGTCATCCACGGCCGCTCCGTGCACTCGGCACGCGTCGACATCGGACGCCGCCTGGCCCGTGAGCAGCCCGCCGAGGGCGACCTCGTGATCCCGGTCCCGGAGTCCGGCACCCCGGCGGCCGTCGGCTTCGCGCAGGAATCGGGCATCCCGTACGGCCAGGGCCTGATGAAGAACGCCTACGTCGGGCGCACGTTCATTCAGCCGTCGCAGACCATCCGCCAGCTCGGCATCCGCCTCAAGCTGAACCCGCTCCGCGAGGTCATCCGCGGTCGCCGGCTGGTCGTCGTCGACGACTCGATCGTCCGTGGCAACACCCAGCGCGCCCTCATCCGCATGCTCCGCGAAGCGGGCGCCGCCGAGGTCCACGTCCGGATCGCGTCCGCACCCGTCCGCTGGCCCTGCTTCTACGGCATCGACTTCGCGTCGCCCGCCGAGCTGATCGCCAACGGCATGGAGTCCGAGGAGCACATGGTGGACGGTGTCCGCCAGGCCATCGGAGCCGACAGCCTCGGCTACATCAGCGTCGACGAGATGATCGCCGCCACCGGCGAGGACCGTGGCAACCTGTGCGCCGCCTGCTTCGACGGCAACTACCCGATCGCGCTCCCCGAGGAGACGGCGATGGGCAAGGCGGTCCTGGAGACCATGATGTCCGGGGAGACCGTCGTCGCCGATCCGCTGACCGCGCAGAACGACAATGTCAGCGCCGTCATGCGGCCCTGAACGAGTAGATTCCACGAAGCACTCGGGTAGCGTGAGTGCGATGAACACGGCGACCGACCGCTGACACGGCCGGTCGCCACAACAATGTGTAGGAGAAGCACGACGATGACGGACGGGTCTGCCGCCAACCAGGCTAGCGGGGGCGGTGCGTCGTACGCGGCCGCCGGCGTGGACATCGATGCGGGTGAACGCGCCGTCGAGCTGTTCCTGCCGCACGCCAAGCGGGCCACGCGCCCCGAAGTCATGGGGGGCCTCGGCGGATTCGCCGGACTGTTCTCGCTCAAGGGCGACTACCGTGAGCCGGTGCTCGCCGCGTCGTCCGACGGCGTCGGCACGAAACTGGCCGTCGCGCAGGCGATGGGCGTGCACGACACGGTCGGCCGCGACCTCGTCGCCATGGTCGTCGACGACCTCGTGGTCTGCGGGGCCGAACCGCTGTTCCTGCAGGACTACATCGCCGTCGGCAAGGTGATCCCCGAGATGGTCGCCGACATCGTCAAAGGCATCGCCGACGGATGCGTCGACGCGGGCTGCGCCCTGCTCGGCGGTGAGACCGCCGAGCACCCCGGCGTCATGGAAGACGGTCACTACGACATCTCCGCGACCGGTGTCGGCGTCGTCGAAGCCGACGACATCCTCGGTCCCGACCGTGTGCGCCCCGGCGACGTCGTCATCGCGATGGGGTCGTCCGGCCTGCACTCCAACGGCTATTCGCTGGCCCGCAAGGTGCTCCTCGAACTGAGCCACCTCGATCTCGAGGGTCACGTCGACGAGTTCGGCCGCACCCTCGGGGAAGAACTCCTCGAACCGACCCGCATCTACGCCAAGGACTGCCTCGCATTGGCCGCCGAGACCGATGTCCGCACCTTCGCGCATGTCACCGGCGGCGGACTCGCCGACAACCTCGGCCGCGTCCTTCCCAAGGGCCTCGAGGCGACCCTCGAACGCAACTCGTGGACGCCCGCCCCGATCTTCTCGATGATCGCCCAGCGTGGACGTGTCGAACGTCTCGAGATGGAACGCACCTTCAACATGGGTGTCGGCATGGTCGCGATCGTCGCTCCCGAGGACACCGATCGTGCGCAGGCGGTTCTCACCGCCCGCCACATCGACAACTGGGTCCTCGGCTCGGTCAACCGTGGTGCGGACGGCGCCTCGGGTCGTGCCGAACTCGTCGGAGATCACGCGCGCTTCTGAGCGGATACAGCGTAGAGAGCGGGCCCGGTCTGTACAGATCGGGCCCGCTCTCTATGTGTTCGATGTCCCGTTCAGCGCTCACCAGTGCCGTTCGGGCACGCGGAAACGAGAATTCTCAGCGCGTCAGAAGGCGGTGGAACGAGGTGAGGGGATGATCCGAGCGGTGCGCGTCAGGCGCGACGCCACTCGTCTTCGCTGAGTCTGTCGTCGTCCGACCATGCGTCGGTCCCGAACGACTGTCCTCCACCGGTGGACAACTCGCGCTGCAAGCTGTCGAAGTCGGTGTTCGGAGCAGAGTACTTCAGCTGACGTGCAACCTTCGTCTGCTTTGCCTTAGCCCGGCCGCGGCCCATATGGGACCCCCTCGCACAATGACGGGGCGGCCATCGTGGTGGCGGCCCCGTTCTATTCGTTAGTAATTCTCGTACTGACAGTCTAGCGCGTACGGGCCACAAAATCTTCCCGGCCCCGGCCGCTGATCAGCGAGTGCCGTCACACCTGCAGGTCGGAGGGGTTCAGGCGCGACCGCGGAGCCGGTCCTGTGCCGCCCGACCAGCCGGAACGGTGTCGTCTGGCACGAACAGGTCGTCGTCGATGCGGGCCGCCGCGCCGCCCGCGGTGAGCTCGGCGTCGACGGGAACGGTGCGTTTCACGAGGGCCAGCGCGATCGGGCCGAGCTCGAAGTGGTCGACGACGGTGCCGACTCGTCCGACGCTGCGGTCGCCCGCGGTCACCGCGTCGCCGGTCGTCGGCCGGTCGTCGGCGGAGCCGTCCAGATGAAGCAGCACGAGCCTGCGGGGCGCGCGCCCGATGTTGGCGACACGCGACACCGTCTCCTGGCCGCGATAGCAGCCCTTGTTCAGGTGGACGGCCCCCTGCTGGGTCGGGTCGCCGATCCAGTCGGCCTCGTGCGGGATGGTCCGCTCGTCGGTGTCGATGCCGAGGCGGGCGCGTCCGGCGGCCACGCGCAGCGCCTCGTACGTCCACATCCCGGCGGGCCGGGCGCCTGCGGCGGTAATCGCCGACCACCACGCCTGCAGGTCGTCACGCGGGACGACCACATCGACGACCGGCGTGGTCCGTCCCTCGCCGATCGGCGGCATCACCCGCCAGAAGCCGAGCGGTTCGTCGTCGTGATGGCGTTCGGGCAGATCGCCCGCGGCGTAGACGTCGGCGTCGGCCGGGATCTCCAACAGGTCGGCGACGGGACCCGACCGTGCGTCCGGTCCGATCAGGGTGAGGACGGCCATGTCGTCTCGCGTCGCGGGCGTCACCTGCGCCCAGAACACCATCTTCGTCAGGAAGTCGGCGAGCGCGCGTCCGCGGAACTGCTCGGTGTCGATCCACGTCACGTCGTCGATGTCGGTGAGGACGAAGTGATCCTCGATGCGGCCGTTGAGGTCGAGCGACAGGTTCTCGGCGCTGCGCCGATCGGCCAGGTCGGTGACGTGCTGCGACGAGATGGTGTGCAGCCAGCTCAGACGTTCCGGTCCGGCGAGTTCGATCACACTGCGATCGCTGCGGTCGACCACCGCGACTCCGCGCGACGCGGTCCGCTGTTCGCCGAGCGGGTCGCCGTAGTGCCAGGCGACGCCGGGGCTCCGGTCGTCGTCGGGGGTGGGAACGGCCTCGGCGGACGCCGCCAGGATCGCAGAGCGGACGGGGCGAACGGATTCCGCGGACATGACAGTCAGTCTACTGTCGGTGACGTGATCGTGGTGGACGGCGACGGCCGAGTGCATGACCCCGACGTCCCTCTGCTTCACGCGGACGACCTCGCGGCCCTGCGCGGCGACGGGGTGTTCGAGACCATCCTGATCCGCGACGGTCGGCCGCGGCTGCTCGACGCGCACCTCGCGCGACTGTGCGACGGCGCCTCCCGACTCGATCTCCCCGCACCCGACGCGGCGGCCCTGCGCCGCGCGGTCGGGGTCGCCGCACATGAATGGGCGTCCGGCGACGACGGGTGCCTGCGGATCGTCTACTCGCGCGGCCGCGAGTCGGGCGGACCGCCCACCTGCTATCTCACGGTGACACCGGTGCCCGAGCGTGCCGCTCGCGCCCGTCGCGACGGGGTCACGGTGACGCTCCTCGAGCGCGGAGTGTCGGCGCGGCCGTGGGAGCTCGAGGGTGCGAAGGCGCTCAGTTACGCGCGGAACATGGCGGCGCTGCGCCACGCGCAGCGCGCCGGGTTCGACGACGCGATCTATGTGTCGCCGGTGGGTGCGATCCTGGAGAGTCCTCGGGCGAATGTCGTCGCCGTCATCGACGGAGTCCTGACCACGCCGCCGCGCGACGGCGGCGTGCTCGCCGGAACCACCCTGGCGGCTGTCTTCGTGCACGCGGACCGCCCGACCGCGGAGGCGGTGCTCACCCGTGACGATCTGATCCGCGCGGACGGCGTCTGGCTGCTGTCGTCGCTCACCCTTGCTGCGCGTGTCACCGCTGTCGACGGCCACGAGCTGATGCGGCCCTCGTCCGCCGCCCCCGACATCCCCGCCATCGTCGCCCGCGCGATCCTCTCCGACTCGTCGGAGTAGGCGACGAGCAGGGAAAGTGATGCTGACCGTCGAATCTGCGGTGTCGGCGAACAGAAACGCCCACGTGTGGACTCGAGTGCTCCGAAGATCGGTTCGCTGATCGCGGTCGGGCGGCATGGCGCCTCTGGAAGCTGCTGATCGGACCGATCTTTGGAGCAGGCGAAGAAGGCAGGGAGATGTCGCCGTCGTACGGCCTGGTGGGGCCGGGCCTTTGGTCTGATGGGTCACGATGGTCTTGTAATCCCGCAGATCGCTACTACGCTCTGTAGTAAAAGCCGGGACAACACGATTGTGAGGCGAGCGTGAATGTCGTAGACATCTCCAGGTGGCAGTTCGGAATCACGACGGTCTACCACTTCATCCTGGTGCCGCTGACGATCGGACTGGCTCCGCTGATCGCGGTGATGCAGACCGTCTGGCACGTCACCGGGAACGAGCAGTGGCTGCGTGCCACCAAGTTCTTCTCGAAGCTCTTCCTCATCAACTTCGCGCTGGGCGTCGCGACGGGCATCGTGCAGGAGTTCCAGTTCGGCATGAACTGGAGCGAGTACAGCCGCTACGTGGCCGACGTGTTCGGCGCGCCCCTCGCGATGGAGGGCCTCGTCGCGTTCTTCCTCGAATCGACGTTCATCGGCCTGTGGATGTTCGGCTGGGGACGACTCCCGCGCCGGGTCCACCTGGCGTGCATCTGGCTCGTCGCGATCGGCGTCAACGCGTCCGCGTACTTCATCGTCGCGGCCAACTCGTGGATGCAGCACCCCGTCGGCGTCGAATGGGATCCGGTGCGTCAGCGACCGCAGATGACCAACTTCATCGCCCTGATCACCAACAACACGACGCTCGTCGCGTTCCCGCACGTCATCGCGGGCGCCTTCCTGACGGCGTCGACGTTCGTCGCGATCATCGGCATCTGGTGGATGGCGCGGAACACCTACCGCGCCCACAAGCTCGACCAGGCGCTGGAGACCGGCGACCACTCGGAGGTCCCGGCCACCGACTCGCCGAGTCAGGTGGACGCCACACCGGAGCAACTGCGTCACGACAATCAGACGCTGTGGAGGCCGGTCACCCGGATGGCGTTGTGGGTGACGATCGCCGCGGGACTCGCCCTGATCGTCACCGGCGACATGCAGGGCCAGCTCATGTTCAAACAGCAGCCGATGAAGATGGCCGCGGCCGAATCGCTCTGCGAGACCGAGACCGGGGCGTCGTTCTCGGTCCTGTCGATCGGCAGGCAGAACAACTGCGACTCCATCGAGCACGTCATCGCGATCCCCAACATGCTGTCGTTCCTGTCGGATCACACCTTCGACAGCACGGTCATGGGCGTCAACGAACTGCAGAAGCTCTACCAGGACAAACTGAACATGCCGGGGCAGAACTTCGCGCCGAACCTGTTCGTCACCTACTGGAGCTTTCGCGCCATGATCACGTGGGCCGCAGGCTCGGTGGTCGTCGCGATCGGCGGCCTGTGGTTCACTCGCCGCAAGCGCAGTGACGTTCCACGCAAGTTCGGGTACGTCGCCCTCGCGATGCTGCCGACGCCGTTCCTCGCGAACGCGTCCGGCTGGATCTTCACCGAGATGGGCCGCCAACCGTGGGTGGTCGTACCCAACTGGGCCGACCCGGACGGCGATCCCCTGCGCATCCACATGCTCGTGCAGGACGGTGTCTCCAACCACACGCCGCCGATGGTGTGGACCACCCTCATCGGATTCACGCTGCTCTACGGCGCGCTCGGCGTCGCCTGGTTCTACTTGGAACGCAAGTACGTCATCGCCGGTCCCAGCGACAAGGACGCCGTCGCGCCCGACGTCGGATCGGACGACGACGCCGACTCGCCCCTGTCGTTCGCCTACTGAGGAGGCAGACCATGACACTCGAATACTTCTGGTTCGCCGTCATCGCGGTGCTGTTCGTCATGTACTTCGTCCTCGAAGGCTTCGACTTCGGCGTCGGCATGCTCCTGCCGTTCCTCGGGCGCAGGTCGGAGCCCGACGGCGACAAACGTCGTCGACTCCTCCTCAACACCATCGGACCGGTGTGGGACGCCAACGAGGTGTGGCTGCTGACCGGTGGCGGAGCTCTGTTCGCGGCGTTCGGGGGCTGGTACGCGACCATGTTCTCCGCGTTCTACCTGCCGCTGTTCCTGATCTTGATCGGTCTCATCGTCCGCGTCGTCGCCATCGAATGGCGCGGCAAGATCAACGACCCGCGATGGCGCGGCTGGTGCGACGTCGGGATCGGTCTCGGGTCGTGGCTGCCCTCGATCCTGTGGGGTGTCGCATTCGCGAACGTGGTCCGCGGCATCCCGATCGACGCCGATCACCAGTACACCGGCGGCTTCTTCAACCTGTTGAACCCGTACGCACTTCTCGGCGGCGCGACGACGCTTCTCGCCTTCCTCACGCACGGCGCCCTGTTCATCGGGCTCAAGACGAGCGGCGACATCCGTGACGAGGCGCAGACCCTCGCCTGGCGACTGTCGATCCCGACCGCCGTCGTCGCCGCGACGTTCCTGTTGTGGACGCAGATTGCATACGGCAAGCCGTGGACCTGGGCGATCGTCGCCGTCGCCGCGGTGGCCGCCGTGGTCCTCGTGGCTGCGGCCTACGCACGACGCGAAGGCATCGCATTCGCGGCGACCAGCGTGGCGATCATCGGGACCGTCTCGATGCTGTTCAGCGTCCTCTTCCCGAACGTCATGCCGTCGACCACCTCGGACGCCTACACGCTCACCATCGAGAACACGTCGTCGAGCCACTACACGCTCGTCATCATGACCTGGGCCGCCGCATTCATGACGCCCGTCGTGATCGCCTACCAGGCGTGGAGCTACTGGGTGTTCCGCAAGCGACTGTCCGTGGATCAGATCCCGCAGTCCGTCGGCCTCCCGTTGTGACGGAGGCGGCGGCGCGCCGTGCGCCGATCGACCCGCGTCTGCTGCGATTCTCGCCGACGGCGCGGAGATACGCGACGGTGCTCGCCGGGTTCGCGGTCGTCGACGTCGTCGCGGTGATCGCCGGTGCGATCGGGGTGGCCGGGTTGCTCTCCGACCTGGTGACCGACCCGGCGTCCCGCACGTTCGGCGCACAGTCCGTGCACCTGGCGGTGATCGTCGCGGCGTTCGCGACGAGGGCCGCGATGACGTTCCTGCGGAACAGGTACGCACACCGTGCCGCGCTCGCGACGATCGCCGAACTGCGGTCCGCGGCGGTCGACGCGCTCACCGACCCGCGGCGGACGTCGCCGCACGAACTGGTCACCGGGCGCGAGCGTGCGTCCACCGTCCTGCTCCGCGGGCTCGACGCGTTGGTCGACTACCTCGCCGACTACGTCCCGGCCCTCGTGTCGACCATCGTGATCACACCGCTGGTGATCGTGGTCGTCGGCTGGACGGACTGGCCGTCCGCGGTGATCATCATCGTCACCATCCCGCTGATCCCGCTGTTCATGGCGCTGATCGGGATGCTGACCCGCGACCGTACCCGCCGCAAGCTCGACGCGATGAGCAGGCAGAGTTCACAACTCCTCGACCTGATCACCGGCCTTCCGACGCTGAAGGCACTCGGTCGAGCGCACGGTCCCGCGGCCCGGGTCGACGAGCTCGGAGCGCGTCTGTCCCGGACCACGATGAGCTCGCTGCGGATCGCGTTCCTGTCCGGAGCGGTCCTCGAACTGCTCTCCACCCTGTGCGTCGCACTGGTCGCGGTCGGCATCGGGCTGCGTCTCGTCTTCGGCGACATGAGCCTCTACGCCGGCGTCCTCGCGCTCGTGCTGGCTCCCGAGGCCTACCTGCCGTTGCGCCGGATCGGCGCCGCGTTCCACGCCGCGGAGGACGGCATGGAGGCGTCGCGGGAGGTCCTCGCACTGCTCGACGCGCCCGCTGCGGCGCCGTCGGGCTCGACTGCGGTGTCCGCGCCGTTCACCGTCCGGGTCGACGACCTGGGCGTCCGGGGCCGAGACGGCTGGACACCGCGCCACCTGACCTGCGAGTTCACGCCCGGCCGCGCCACCGTCCTCAGCGGTCCGAACGGGGCGGGCAAGTCGACCGTCGTCGCCGCGGTCCTCGGCCTCGAACGGCCTGACGAGGGTCGCGTCCGGATCAACGGCGTCGACGTCGCCGACCTGCATCCAGACAGGTTCCACGAACAGGTCGCGTGGCTTCCGCAGCACCCCGTGCTGGTCCCGGGGACCGTCGCCGACAACCTCTCGCTGTTCGGCGACCTCGATCCAGATCTCGTAGCGCGAGTGTCGCCCGAGGTGGCCTTCGACGACGTGCTCGCCGACCTTCCCGACGGTCCGCGGACCCTCATCGGTCCCGGTGGGACGGGCCTGTCGGCCGGACAGCGGCAGCGTCTGGCGCTGGTCCGCACCCTCGCCTCCCGTGCGTCCCTGGTGCTGCTCGACGAACCGACGGCGCACCTCGACGACGAGACCGCGCGGCGGGTGCTCGACGCCGTCCATCGTCGTGCCGCCGACGGCGCGACCGTGATCCTGGTGTCCCACCGCGCCGAGACCCTCGACGATCCCGTGCTCGTGACCGGCGAAGCGGTCGGCCGATGACGAACGACGACCCGCTGCTCCGCGCGTTCGACGCGATCGGACTGCGTCGACGGTCCCTGGCGGCAGCCGTCGGACTCGGAGCCGCTGGCGCGCTCTCCGCGCTCGGACTGGCCGCGCTGTCGGCATGGTTGATCACCCGGGCCTGGCAGATGCCGCCCGTCCTGTACCTGTCCGTCGCAGTCACCGCGGTCCGGGCCCTCGGCATCTCACGTGCCCTGTTCCGATACCTGGAACGGCTCGCCACACACCGGCTGGCGCTGGACGCGATGGCCTCGGCGCGGGGCCGCGTGTACCGGTCGATCGCCTGCTCGGGCGCCGCCGCCGACCGGTCCGAACTGCTCGCACGGACGGCCGACGACGTCGACGACATCGGCGACGCCGTCGTCCGCGGGGCCGTCCCGATGGCGGTCGGCGCCGTCACTGGAGTCGCGGCGGTCGCGATCATGGCGGTCGTCTCTCCGCTGTCCGCAGTGGTCCTGGCGATCGCGCTGCTGATCAGCGGCGTCCTCGCTCCCCGGTGGGCGGCGCGGGGATCGGCCGCGGTCATCGCCGACGGAGCGGCCGCCAGACAGCGCACCGGCGATGCGGTGACGACCGCGCTCTGGCACGGCCCCGAACTCGTCGTAGCCCGCCGCCGAGGGACTGTGCTCGACGGGCTCCGCGAGGCCGACGCGTCGTATGCGCGCGCCGTCGACACCGGCCGCACACGACAGGCCGCCGCGGCGTCGATGACGCCGTTCGCGGTGCTGGTCAGCGTGGTCGCGGCAGCGGTGATCGCCGTCGACCTGGCATCGCGCCTCACCGGCTCCCTGTCGGACGTGTCGTCGACCGGTGGCGCGGTCACGCCGATGCTGTTCGGCGTCCTGCTCCTCTTGCCGCTGTCGTCGTTCGAGACCACGGGCCCGCTGACCGAAGCCGCGATCGCCTGGCAGACCGGAAGGCAGGCCGCGGTCCGGTTGACGACGCTGATGGGCGACGACGACCCGCCCGCGGCCTCCGACCCGGTGTTCGGCGACGAGCCCGCAGCGGTGACCGCGCGTGGTCTGCGGTGGGGCCACGACCGTCCGCTCGGCACCGTCGATCTCGACGTCCCCGCGGGCGGGCGACTCACGATCGTCGGACCGAGCGGCGTGGGCAAGACGACCTTGGCGCTGACGTTGGCCGGGCTGTTGCCGCCGCTCGCGGGCAGCGTCTCGACGGTCGAGGGCACGACCGCGTACTTCGGTGAGGAAGCGCACCTGTTCTCGACGTCGCTGCGGGAGAATCTTCGGGTGGCTCGTGGCGACGTGTCCGACGATGAGATCGAACGGGCGTTGGCAGACGTCGGACTCGGCGACTGGGCGGGCGGACTGCCGGACGGTCTCGACACCGAACTCGTCGGCGGAGGCTCGGCGCTCAGCGGCGGCCAGCGTCGCCGGATCCTGCTCGCCCGGGCGATCGTCCACCCCGCTCGGGTCGTCATCCTGGACGAGCCGACCGAACACGTCGATTCGGGCTACGCCGCGGAGCTGCTCCGTCGGATATTGGACGTCGACGGACTGTTCGGACGGGATCGGACCGTGGTCGTCGTGACGCATCAGAACGTCCCAGAACTGGGTGTCTCGACCGGGACGGTTAGCCTTCACTGACTGAATAGAGGCTACCCTTTGTGCAGGTCAGGGCCTATTTAGGCATGCCGAGCCTCGCTGGAAATCGCTGAGAATCTCTCTACTCTGGACTCTGTCGGCATACGAGGAAGTCATCGAGACAAAGCGAGAGGCAAGGCGACAACCATGAAGATGAACGAAGAGCTCGAAGTCGAATTCACCAAGCAGATCACCCGCGAATACGAGTCGTCGTTCCTGTACCGGCAGCTCGCCATCGAGGCGGAGCTCCGCGACCTCCCCGGCATCGCGTCCTGGCTGCGCGCCCAGTCCGCGGAGGAACTGACGCACGCGGATCGGCTGATCAAGCACCTGACCGACCGCGACAACCATCCCGTCATCGGCGACATCTCGATCTCGTCGATCAAGATCGACGAGATCACCGACGTGTTCGAGATCGCACTCGACGCCGAGCGCGCGGTGTCCGACGGCATCCGCAGTCTGTACGTGCACGCCGAAGAGGCCCACGATTTCGACTCGCGACCGACCATCGACTGGTTCATCAGCGAGCAGTTGGAGGAGGAGGCGACGGTCAGCGAGATCCTCGGCCGCCTGCGTCTGGTGAACGGCGACGGCTCCGGCCTGCTCCGCATCGACGCCGAACTAGCGGGCTCGGCGGCCTGACCCACGGCTGAGACAACTTCGGCACTCGCGACCGCGCTATGGGCGGTCGCGAGTGCCGAAGTTGTTCTACAGGTGTGAGGTCAGCCGATGACTCGGCGGAGCTTCGCCGACAGACGGGGAGTTAGGTCGCCGTCGGTGTCGACGCGCTCCTCGACGTACGCGAGATCGCCGTCCGGGACGAGCCCGTACAGTCGCTTCGCGCCGCCGGTGTGCGCGCCGGTCTCCGTTCGGATCGTCACATCGGTGGTGACGTTCCACGACGTCTGATTCAGCGGGCGGCCGTAGTACAGCTCGATGGATCCCTCGGCGTGCGTCAGGCAGAGCTCGATCTCGTCGTCGTCGCTGATCCGCCAGAAGCCGGACTCGCGGAGGTCCGGCCGCACGTACGCGCCCTCGCCGTCGATGATCCACGAACGCGACTGCCACACGAGGTAGTTGCCGCCGTCGTGGGAGACGATGATCTGCTGGCCGAACTGGTAGTCGTCGCCGGTGAGCGGGTTGAAGCCCTCGCCGGTTCCTTCCCAGACACCGACCATCGGCAGCAGTGCGAGGAGCCCCGGATGCAGATCCGGGCCCTCACGGAGGTTCGCCGTGTCGGTCGGCAGCGGAAGGTCGCCGACGGCGGGGACGTTGAGGCCTGCGGTCTCCTTGGAACGCTCTTCGGCGTCGGAGATCGCTTCATTGCCCGAACGGGTCATGACTCGTCGTTCACCAGTCGGTAGACGGTGTAGAGCGCGAACCAGACGATGAGGAGCGATGCCAGACCCAGGAGGATTTCGAAGAAGAGGACCACGCCTCGACTTTACCCCGACGGCTTCGACGGAGATAACCCCGCCGGAGGCAGTGGCGGATATGTCACACCTTTCGACTCGCGAGCTCGCTCAAGGGGCGGGACTCGCGAGCTTGCTCAGGGGGAGGCGGGACTCGCGGAGCGAGTCGGAAGGCGCAGACGACGAAACCCCGGCCCGCGCGAGGCGGACCGGGGTTCCGGCGAAGACGTGGAGTCGTCTACTTCGCGACGACCACGTCGTGGTTGTGGACTCCGGGGCCTTCCGGCGAGACGGCGATGTCACCGTTGCCCTGCGCGCTCAGTGCGCGGAGCGTCCAGTTGCCGGGGGCGGCGAAGAAGCGGAAGTCGCCGGTGGCCGAGGCCACGACCTCGGCCGTGAACTCGCCCGTGCCGTCGAGGAGACGCACGAATGCGCCTGCGACCGGATTGCCCGAACCGTCGAGGACCTGACCGGTCAGGACGGTCTCCTTCTCGACGTCGACGCCTGCGGGAAGGGTCTGACCCTGCTTGGGTGCACCACACATGATGAAAAGTTCCTCTCAGAAAGAATCTCGCCGGAAGGGCGGATCAGAGCTCGATCGGGGCGCCGACCAGCGAGCCGTACTCGACCCAGCTGCCGTCGTAGTTCTTGACGTTCTTCTTGCCCAGGATCTCCTGCAGGACGAACCAGGTGTGGCTCGAACGCTCGCCGATGCGGCAGTAGGCGATGGTCTCCTTCGAGTCGTCGAAGCCCTTCTCCGCGTACAGCGCGGTGAGGTCGTCGTCCGACTTGAACGTGCCGTCTTCGTTCGCGGTGGTCGACCACGGGATGTTGATCGCGCCGGGGACGTGGCCGCGCTGCTGAGCCTGCTCCTGCGGGAGGTGGGCGGGGGCCAGGATCTTGCCCGCGAACTCGTCGGGGCTGCGGACGTCCACCAGGTTCTTCGAACCGATCGAGTCGATGACCTCGTCGCGGAACGCGCGGATCGAGGTGTCGGCGGCCTGCGCCGTGTAGGTGGTGGCCTCGCGGGTGACGGTGTCGGTGCTCAGCTCACGGCCGTCGAGCTCCCACTTCTTACGGCCGCCGTCGAGCAGGCGGACGTCCTTGTGGCCGTAGATCTTGAAGTACCAGTACGCGTAGGCGGCGAACCAGTTGTTGTTGCCGCCGTACAGGACGACGGTGTCGTCGTTCGAGACGCCGCGCTCGGACAGCAGGGCGCCGAACTGCTCGGCGTTCAGGAAGTCGCGACGCAGGCCGTCCTGCAGGTCCTTCTTCCAGTCCAGGCGGATGGCGCCCGGGATGTGGTTCAGGTCGTAGATCGAGGTGTCCTCGTCGACCTCGACGAAGACGATCCCGTCGGTGTTGAGGTTCTGCTCAGCCCAATCGGCGCTGACCAAGACATCGGAGCGTGCCATGTGTGTTCCTTTCACAGGGAAACGTGTGCGGCCGACGCAAGGGTCGGGCGCATGTCAATGGTGGAGAGATGCCGGAATGTCGGGATCACCGACGCGGCGAAAGGGGAGTGCCGTGCAGACGGCTAGAGACAGCAACAATTGGCGGTTCGACACAGGTCGATCGCCAGGCGACGAGTGAGCATCGGCTCACAGCGGTGTTGCATGCGGTCGACCCTACAACACGACTTTCACCGAGCGGAGGACACGACGGGCGCGTAGTCGGCGACCACGACGGTCCCCGGTCCGGCCTCGCCGACGGCGACGAGGTCGCTTCCCCTGCTCAGAGACCTGTTCGGGGCGATTCCCCACGCGGACGGGAGGGCCGGGAGGGCCGTCGAGAAGCGTCCCAGAACGGCTGAGTAAAACTCTTTCGGAACGTCCGCGGAGTAGTGCTCCTCGGGTCCGGTGTAGAAGCCGGTGGCCTCGATGTGGACGCGTCCGTCCACCACGAAGGTGCGTGCGGTGACGCTGATCTTCACCTTCGGGAATCGGTATCCGCTGGCCGACGGCGGATACTGCCCGTCGCGTTCGGGCGACCCCGGTAGGGGGACGGTGCCGCTGAGCATGATTCCGTCGGTCCGTTCGAGGAGGCCGTCGCCGGGTCCTCCGCCGCCGACCTTGCCGTCGGGGGCGGGAGTGTTGATGTACAGGTCGGTGATGCCCATGAGTCGGCCGAGGTTGACCGAGTCGATGCGCGTCTCGGTCGTGAGATGTCGGACGCCGATCGACGTCTGCCCGTCGACGCTCCACACGTCGCCGAGATCCGGTTCGGTGAGTCGGGCGTCGACGGTGGCCGTGCAGTGGGCGCAGTCGGGGACGTCGACGCCGCGGGCGCTGACGAGAACGGCCGAGAACCGTCCCCGACCCGCCTTCGTCAGGAAGGGGAAGCCACTGATCGTCACCTCGGGTTCGTAGACGACACCGGGCGATTGCTGCAGTGCACTCGCCAGTCGGTGCTCGGCCCGTGATGCGGCGACGTCGTCGACGACAAGGGCTGTGACCAGGGCGATCACGATGACGATCGCCGCCCACGCCGACACCCGCAGCGCCCGTCTAGGCAGGTGGGTTCGGGAAGTGGAGGCCATCGGGTCTATTCTGTCATCACACCTTCACCGAGCTGCGACCAGCGTCGATCGACAGTTCACAAGAGGCCACGACGAGAACGGAGTGGTTAGTGGACCTGTTGTTGTTGACGTCAGAGGCGTCCCCGGACGCTGTACTCACCTCGCTCACCCTGCTGCCGCACGATGTGCGACTCGCGCCGTCGGACACGTCGTCGTTGGTGAACGCCGCCGAATCCGACCTTGTGCTCGTGGACGCGCGCACCGAGATCGCGAACGCCCGAAGCCTGTGTCGGCTCCTCGACTCGACCGGCGCGCGGGTCGTCGCGGTCGTCGGCGAGGGAAGCCTCGTCGCCGTGAGCCCGGACTGGGGGATCGACGACTTCCTCCTGCCGGGCACCGGGCCCGCCGAACTCGACGCCCGGCTGCGTTTGGTCGCGGCGCGCGGCGCCCCGATCGAGCCGGAGCAGTCCGACAAGGTGACGCTCGGCGAACTCGTCATCGACGAGAACACCTACACGGCCCGCCTGCGCGGCAAGCCGATCGACCTCACCTACAAGGAGTTCGAGCTCCTCAAGTTCCTCGCGCACAACGCGGGCCGCGTCTTCACGCGTGCCCAGCTGCTGCAGGAGGTCTGGGGCTACGACTTCTTCGGCGGGACCCGCACCGTCGACGTCCACGTCCGACGTCTGCGCGCGAAACTCGGGTCCGACCACGAATCGCTGATCGGCACGGTCCGCAACGTGGGATACAAGGCGGTCAAGCCGACCGGGGCGTCGCGTCCCGCCGACGAGTCCGGTTCCGGCGAGCCGGACTAGTCTCTGCTCGTCGAGCGCGCTTCCTGCTCGTCGAGCGGCCCTCCCGCTCGTCGAGCGCAGTCGAGACGTCGTCGGCGACTACGCTCGGAACGCATGACGGACATCCGGATCGTGCAGGGCATTCTCACCGACGACGACGCTGCACGTGCGCTCGAGGCCAACGCCGAGGCCGCGCGGGTCGACGGGTTCGAGCCGCTCAGCGAGCAGCACCGGCACGCGGTCCGCGGCGACGCGGTGCACGTGATGACGCCGGGCGGCTACGGCAACGTTCTCGCACCGCGCGACGGCGAGGCCCCGATGGCCGAGGCCGTGGTCCACCCGGACCGCCGCGGCGCGGGGGAGGGCCGCGCGCTGGTCGCCGCGCTCCTGGACGCCGCGGAGGACCTCGGTCGGGACCCGCAGATCTGGGCGCACGGCGATCTGCCTGCCGCGGCCCGCGTCGCCGATCACCTGGGATTCCGGCGCGAACGGGAACTGCTGCAACTGCGTCGGCGCACCGACCACGCCTTGCCCGATCTTCCCCAGCGAGACGATCTCGTCGTCCGCACATTCCGTGCGGGCGACGAGGCGGAGATCCTGCGGGTCAACAACGCGGCCTTCGACTGGCACCCGGAGCAGGGCGGCTGGACGGGGGAGCAGATCGTCGAACGGACGTCGGCGTCGTGGTTCGACCCCGACGGGGTGTTCCTGGCGTTCGACGCCGCCGATCCGGACCGCCTCCTCGGCTTCCACTGGACCAAGGTCGACAAGCCGGGTCTGGGCGAGGTGTACATCGTCGGCGTCGATCCCTCGGCGCAGGGGCGGGGTCTCGGACGCCTGCTCACCCTCGCCGGACTGCACTACTTGGAGGCCCGAGGCCTCGACGAGGTGGAGCTGTATGTGGAGGGCGACAACACCGCGGCGCTCCACACCTACGACAGGTTGGGCTTCCGGCGGCACCGCGCCGACATCACGTATCGAAGGAACTGACTCGCGGCCGGGGAGTTCGACCCGACGACACCTGATGTTCGCCGCCTGGTCCCGACTGTTCGCGATCGAGACACCATCGCGTAGCCGATTCCTAACCGAGCGTCGATAGCTTCGCTTCGTTACCCCGAAGCAAATCGAAAGGCCATCGACTCCCATGAGCGTCAACCCCAAGCTCGTTCGCAGCGCCGGTGCCGCTGCCGCCACCGTCGTGGCGGCGTCCCTCGTTCTCACCGCATGCGGCTCCGACTCGTCGTCGGGCTCCATCACAGGTGAGGGCTCCACCGCTCAGCAGAAGGCGATGACCACGTTCGCCGACGTCCTGACCTCCAACGACGGTGTCAACCTCGACTACACCGGCTCCGGTTCGGGTGCGGGCGTCAAGAAGTTCATCGCGGGCGACGTCGACTTCGCCGGCTCCGACTCGGCGCTCAAGGACGACGAGGTCGCACAGGCCAAGACCCGCTGCGGCGGCAAGGACGCATGGCACATCCCGCTGGTCGCGGGCCCCGTCGCCGTCGCGTTCAACGTCCCCGGCGTCAAGGACCTCACCCTGAACGCGTCGACCCTCGCGAAGATCTTCGACTCGAAGATCACCTCGTGGGACGACCCGGCCATCAAGGCACTCAACCCGGGTGCGGCACTGCCTGCCACCAAGATCATCCCGGTCCACCGCAGCGACAGCTCGGGCACCACCGACAACTTCACCAAGTTCCTGAACGCCAACGTCCCCGCCGACTGGCCGTACGAGCCCAGCAAGGAATGGGCGGGCAAGGGCGGTTCGGGTGCGGCCAAGTCGACCGGCGTCGGCGACACCGTGAAGAAGACCGAGGGCGCGGTCACCTACGTCGAGTGGGGCTTCGCCAAGGAGAACTCCCTCGGCGTCGCCAAGGTCGACTTCGGCAAGGGCGCGACCGAGCTGACCGCGGAGACCGCGGGCAAGGCCCTCGACCTCGCGAAGTTCAAGACGCCCGGCTCCAAGGACCTGGTCGTCGACACCAAGGCGCTCTACCAGACGCAGGAGGCGGGTGCGTACCCGCTGGTCCTGACCACGTACGAGATCGTCTGCTCCACCGGCGGCTACTCCGACTCGAAGATCTCGGAGAACCTGAAGAGCGCGTTCACCACGATCCTGGACAAGGGTCAGGACAAGCTCGCCGATGAGGGCTACGTGCCGCTGCCCACCGCCTTCCAGCAGACGCTGCGTGGGACGATCGACGCGCTGTGACGATGTCTGACACCGCCGCCGTCGACACCGTGAAGAACGGGAAGACAGCGTCCGAGGCGGGACTGGTTGCCGGAGGGCAGCCGGTCCCGCCTTCCGGGCGTGAAGGCACCGCCACGCCCTCGGGTTCGGCGGTGTCACGTAACGGGGACCGCGTCATGCGGACCCTCGCCACCGGGTCGGGCCTGCTCGTCTCCATCGTCATCGGCCTGATCGCCCTGTTCCTGCTCCTTCAGGCGATCCCGGCCCTCGCCAAGAACACCGAGAACTTCTTCACCTTCGACGGCGCCTGGGTGGTGTCGGGCGACGACCTGAAGTTCGGCATCCCGCAGCAGTTCTACGCCACCGTCATGGTGGCCGTGATCGCCCTGGCGATCGCCATGCCGATCGCGCTCGGCATATCCCTGTTCATCACCGAGTACGCGCCCAAGCGCATCGCGGGTCCGATCGCGTTCACTGTCGACCTGCTGGCCGCGGTCCCGTCGATCGTCTACGGCCTGTGGGGAATCCTCGTGCTCGGTCCGGCGATGGTCGGACCCAACCGCTGGCTCGTCGACAACCTCGGCTTCCTGCCGTTCTTCCGCGAGCCGCAGAACGCGGCCAACATGTCGACCGGTGGAACGATGCTCACCGCGGGCATCGTCCTGGCGGTCATGATCCTGCCGGTCATCACCGCCGTCACGCGGGAAGTGTTCGCGCAGACCCCGCACGGTCATCGTGAGGCCGCCCTCGCGCTCGGCGCCAGCCAGTGGGAGGTGGTCCGGTTCGCCGTCCTGCCGTTCGGGTTCTCCGGCTACATCTCGGGTGCGATGCTCGGCCTCGGCCGCGCACTCGGCGAGACGATGGCGCTGCTGCTCATCATGTCGACGGCGGGCCCCATCGACTTCAACGTGATGGAGAGCGGTCAGACGTTCGCGACGATCATCGCCAACAACGCCGCCGAGTTCGACAATCCGTTGAAGACCGGCGCGTACATCTCGGCGGGCCTCGTGCTGTTCGCCCTCACCTTCATCGTGAACGCCGCTGCGCGTGCGGTGATCGCCAGGAAGGCGTGACATGGAACTGACGACGATGTCGGCTCGCCGCAAGGTGACCGACCAGGCGGCCCGCGCCGCCGTCACCCTCTCGGTCGCGCTGGCCGTGCTTCCCCTCGGCTGGCTCGTGTACACGCTCGTCGCGCGCGGCATCGGCCCGATCCTCGACGTGGACTGGTGGACGCAGTCCGAACGGTACGGCGGCGCGGCCAACGCGATCGTCGGAACGCTCATCCAGACGGCGCTCGCCGCGGTCGTCGCGGTGCCGCTCGGTGTTCTCGTCGCGATCTACCTGGTGGAGTACAGCTCGCGCAAGAGTGCGCTCTCCCGTGTCACCACGTTCATGGTGGACGTCCTCGCGGGCGTCCCGTCGATCGTCGCCGCACTGTTCGTGTACGCGGTGTTCCGCACGACGCTCGGCGTCCCGCGTTCGGGTCTGATCGTTGCGCTCGCGCTGGTGCTGCTGATGGTCCCGCTGGTGGTCCGCGCCACCGAGGAGATGCTCAAGATCGTGCCGCAGGACCTCCGCGAGGCCGCGTACGCGTTGGGCGTCCCCAAGTGGAAGACGATCCTGCGCGTGGTGCTCCCGACCGCGATGTCGGGCATCATCACCGGCGTCATGCTGGCGGTGGCCCGCGTGATCGGTGAATCGGCTCCCGTCCTCATCCTGATGGGCGCCACCCGAATGATGAACGTCAATCCGTTCGCGGGGGACCAGCAGTCGCTGCCCCTGATGATGCTGCAGAACTACAACAAGGGCCCGAGCGGCTACGAGACGGTGTGGGGAGCTGCGCTCACCCTGGTGATCGCGGTGGCGATCGTCTACATCCTCGCTCGTGTGCTGTCCGCATTCACCGGCCCCAAGACAGGACGCTGACCCATGGCGAAGAGCCTGACCATCGAAGACCTGAACGTCTACTACGGCGACTTCCACGCCGTCCAGAACGTGTCGCTGAAGATCAAGCCGAAGTCGGTGACGGCGTTCATCGGCCCGTCCGGCTGTGGCAAGTCGACGGTCTTGCGCACGCTCAACCGCATGCACGAGGTGACGCCCGGCGCGTACACCACCGGCTCGGTGAAGCTCGACGACCTCGACCTGTACGGCAAGGGCGTCGACCCGGTCGGCGTCCGCACCACCGTCGGCATGGTGTTCCAGCGGGCCAACCCGTTCCCGACCATGTCGATCCGCGACAACGTCGTCGCGGGGCTCAAGCTCGGCGGCGTCCGAGACAAGGCGAAGCTCGACGAGGTGGCCGAGGCCAGCCTGCGCGGAGCCAACCTGTGGAACGAGGTGAAGGACCGCCTCGACAAGCCGGGCGGCGGCCTCTCCGGCGGCCAGCAGCAGCGACTGTGCATCGCGCGAGCGATCGCCGTCTCCCCGCAGGTGCTGCTCATGGACGAGCCGTGCTCGGCCCTCGACCCGATCTCCACGCTCGCCATCGAGGACCTCGTGTCGGAGCTGAAGAACGACTACACGATCGTCATCGTCACGCACAACATGCAGCAGGCGGCACGCGTGAGCGACCAGACGGCGTTCTTCAACCTGTCCGGCGCCGGAAAGCCCGGTGAGCTCGTCGAGGTCGGTGCGACGGAGAAGGTGTTCTCCAACCCCGACCGCAAAGAGACCGAGGACTACATCTCCGGCCGCTTCGGCTAGCGAGTCCGCTCACGTACTCGGGCCCGGCACAATGTGCCGGGCCCGAGTCGTTTCTTGACTGCGATCGAAAATCCTGCGTCGTTGGGGCGACTGTCCCGAACCGGTAATCCGTTGAATAAGTATTCGCGCCCCATGGTGGTTGAGCCGGGCCGGAGCGATAGCGCAGGACCGCGTCGAAACCCGGCGACATTCGCTGGAACTGCAGTCCGGCTACTGTCGAATCGTCACCGTAAAACAGGCGTGAACAGCGATTTCATTGAGCGCTGTCGCCGAGTTCGAGCCGACCTCACCAGGTTTCGACACGGCCCTGCGCTATCGCTCCGGCCCGGCTCAACCAGCATGCTGATGTTGTGCTTTATACAACGGATTTAGTGGGTCGGCACACTACGACGCTTCGAGCAGCTGTTCGGGAGTCTTGCCGGTGGCCTGGAAGACGACGCGGCGGGCGATGAGGACGGCGTGATCGGCGTAGCGCTCGTAGTAGCGGCCGAGAAGGGTCACGTCGACGGCTGCGGAGACGCCGTGCTCCCATTCGCGGTCCATCATGACAGTGAAGAGGTGACGGTGGAGGTCGTCCATCGCATCGTCGTCGTCCATCAGGGACAGGGCGTCGTGGTAGTCCTGCGATTCGAGGACGCGGTGCGCGTTGTGGGCGAGTTCGACGGCGAGTCGGCCCATCTCCTCGAAGTAGCCCGCCACCTCTTCGGGGAGGACCTTCGCGGGGTGACGACGACGCGCGACCTTCGCCACGTGCAGGGCGAGCGCGCCCATGCGATCGATCTCCGACACCAGCTGGAATCCCGACACGATGGACCGCAGATCGCCGGCGACGGGCGCCTGCAGCGCCATCAGTTTGAAGGCGAGGTCTTCGGCTTCGACCGACTGCTCGGCGATCGCGTCGTGGTCGGAGATCACTCGCTCGGCGAGTTCGAGGTCGGCTTCGAGGAGGGAGCGGGTGGACATCTCCATGGCTCGGCCGACTTCTTCGACCATCTGGCCCAGGACCGTGTTCAGGGCAGACATCTGCTCCTGGTAGGCGTCACGCATACAGCGAATTCTACTGTTCGTGCCGGTCGTGGGCCTGCCGAGCCGGGTGAAGTCGGCGTGAACAGTGCCTAGCTGCAGGTGGTGTCCCCGCCGTTGGTCACGGCGAGGTCGTTCGGCAGGTTGCTGCTGTTGACGTTCTCCGGCAGCTGCTCGACCGTCAGCGTCGTCCCCGCGGCGGGCACCGATCCCATGCTGGAGACGCCGCCGAAGTCGGATCCGACGATCACCTGGACGCCCGACTTCACGGACTTGTCGAGCTGGATCTTGGCTCCGGGGAACAGTTTCGCGATCGTCGCCGCCGAGTTCTTCTCACCGGCGCCGTAGCGGACGACGGTGTCGGACCGCTGTTCGGAGGCGTCGCCGATGCCCGACACCTCGATGCCCTGGCGGATCATCTCGTCCATCACGTTCGACGCCATGCCCGACTGGCCGGTGCCGTTGAGGACGCGTGCGGTGATGTTGCCCGCATGCTGAGCGGTCATCTCGTTGCTCGCCGGAGCCTTCGACGTCGGCGCGGGCGCGTCGCCGGAGTGCTTGACCTTCTTCTCGCCCGGGAGCGGTTGGTCGTTGATGATGGCGTCGAAGATCGCGTCGATGTCGTCGATGCGCGGGATCTCGTTGTTCATGCCGTCGGTGGTCGTGCCCGACGTGGGGATCGTCAGGAACGTGACGGCGCCGGCGTCCATGCCCTGCATCGAGTCGGCGAGATCGATCAGCGAGTTCGTGTCCACGCCGTCGACGTAGCTGTACTTGATGAAGGTCTTGACGATGCCGTTGAGCTTGCTCGGATTGGCGAGCACGTCGCCGGACAGGACCGACCGCAGCAGCGACGACATGAACAGCTGCTGGCGTTTGATGCGGCCGTAGTCGCCGTTGCCCTCGAGGGCGATGTGGCGGGCGCGGACGTAGTTCAACGCCTGCTTCGGGGTGAGCTTCTTGCGTCCCGGAGTCTTGACGATGTAGCCGATCTCGTCGTCGAAGAGCGGAACCTTGGAGCAGACTTCCACGCCGCCGACGGCGCGGACGACGTGTTCGAAGCCCGCGAAGTCCATCGCGATGAAGTGGTTGATGTTCAGGCCGCTCATCTGCGTCAACGTCTTGACGATGCACGACGGTCCGCCGTCGGCGAAGACGCCGTTCAGTTTGACGCCGCTCGCCGCCTCGAGGGTGCCGCTGTACTCCTTGGTGTCGGAGTTCCAGTTCTGGCATTCGGGGCGGTCGACGGCGAGGTCGCGCGGCCACGACACGGCGACCACACGACTGCGGTCGGCGGGGATGTTGACGAGCAGGATCGTGTCGGCGCGGGCGCCTTCGACGGTGTCGGCCTCACCGGCGCCGACCTTCGCGTTCTGACCGCTGCGCGTGTCCGTGCCGACGATCAGGTACGTCTCGTCGCCGTACTGGGCGTCCTTGTTGCGGACGTCCTTGTTGTTCGGGTCGATCGCGTTGATGACGTTCCACTCGCCGTTCCAGGCCCGCTGCAGGTTCCAGACGTAGCCGGTGCCGACGAGCGAGAGGATGCAGGCGAGGGCGACGAGAGTGCGACCGGTGCCGGTCGCGACCTTGCGGGCGCGGGCCTTCTTGGTCAGCGGAGCCTTGCGGGGTCGGACGCGTTCGATGACCTCGGTGAGGTCGGGCGTCGGTTCGAGGGGACGTCGCCGCGGCGTCGACGAGGTGGAGACCACGTCGGTGACGGACTCGGTGACCTCCGGTTCGGGTGCGATGGTCTCCGGGCGGGCGCGTTCGGGCCGGACGGGTTCGCTTCGCTGCGCGCGGGACTCGTCGGCCAGGCGGGCCTCGGTGGCCTTCTCGGACAGGTCGACATGGTCGAATTCGAGGCCGGCGATCGGCGGGATCGCCTGGGTGGCCTCCGGTTTCGGAGCCGAGGGAGGCTGCGGTGAGGGAGGCTGCGGATTCGGAGCCGAGGACGGCCGCGGTCGCGGGGCGGGCGCAGGTGTGGCCCGCTGCGAACGGCGCGGTGCGGGCGGGGTCTGGGGGACGGCGCGGCGTCGACCGGAGGCCGGTGGCTCGGTCGGCGGCTCGGGAAGGTTCTTGGCGGCCTCGTCGGCGCCCATCTGGTCCATGAGCTGGCGGACGGTGAGTCGACCACGGGGGCGGACGTACTGTTCGCGCCCGGTCGGTTCGCGCAGGCCGGACACGCGCGGCGTGTGACCGGTGTCGCCGAAGCGGTCGCGGAAGTCGTAGGAGTCGGACGATCGACCGGCACGGCGGGACCGCCGAGGCGACGACGGCTGGTCGTCTGGCGTATCGGCGCCGGGGCGATCTGAACTCACAGGAACCTCACTGGTCAGGGGCTTCGGACATGATAGTGGCCGGACCTGAAAGTTCGATGATCGTCCAGCTCAGAATTGCTCGTCAGCCTCCCGAGTGCATGATCTCGGCGCCTTCGGGGACGATGTCTTCTTCCGGATCGTCGAGCCATCCCTCGGGGAGTGCCACCGATGCCGGCGAGCCCTGACGTCCTCGCGGACCGTGCGCGTCGTCCGGGAAAGGCGCGTCACCCGGCAGGGTGTCGATGAGTCGTTGCAGGTCGTCGAGGGATTTCACGAGCGACAGCTGCGAACGCAAGTCCGAGCCCGCCGGGAATCCTCGCAGATACCAGGCGATGTGCTTGCGCATCTCGCGCATGCCCTTGTCCTCGCCGTGGTGTGCCGCGAGCAGCGATCCGTGCCGGAACATGATCTGTCCCACTTCTCCGAGATTCGGCGGCGTGGGGGCCTCGACGCCGCGGAGCCGGGCCGACAGTTCGGCGAACAGCCACGGCCGTCCGAGGCAGCCACGGCCGATGACGACTCCGTCGCAGCCGGTCTTCGCCATCATGGCGACGGCGTCGTCGGCCTCGAAGATGTCTCCGTTGCCGAGCACGGGCACCGTCGTCACGTGGTCCTTGAGCCGCGCGATCTCGTCCCATGCGGCGGTTCCCGAGTAGCGCTGCGACGCGGTGCGCGCGTGCAGAGCGACGGCTTTGGCGCCCTCTTCCGCGGCGATGCGGCCGGCGTCGAGGTGGGTGTGGTGCTCGTCGTCGATGCCGATGCGGAACTTGACGGTCACCGGGATGTCGGTGCCCTCCGTCGCGCGGACGGCCGCGGCGACGATGTTGCGGAACAGTCGACGCTTGTAGGGGATCGCCGACCCGCCGCCGCGCTTGGTGACCTTGGGCACGGGGCAGCCGAAGTTCATGTCGATGTGGTCGGCGAGGTTCTCGTCGACGATCATCTTCGCTGCCTTGTAGGTGTACTCCGGGTCGACCGTGTACAGCTGCATGGACCGCGGTGTCTCGGTCGGGTCGAACGTCGTCATGTGCATCGTCACGGGGTGACGTTCCACGAGCGCGCGGGCGGTCACCATCTCACAG
Source organism: Gordonia spumicola (assembly GCF_009932475.1). Classification (GTDB taxonomy): domain Bacteria; phylum Actinomycetota; class Actinomycetes; order Mycobacteriales; family Mycobacteriaceae; genus Gordonia; species Gordonia spumicola. Next base: position 401,368 of record NZ_BJOV01000003.1, on the reverse strand, counting down.
ACGTACAGCCCGGAGACGGTGCCGGTGCGCTGCGCCTCGAGTTCGCGGCACAGGACGCGGAACGCGACATTGGTGACGCCCGCCATCGGCGCGAGGACGACGGGGCTGGCGAGTTCGATGGGGCCGATACGCAACGGATCCCGACCGGTCAGGAAGTCCGGTCGGGATTCGATGGTCGAAGCTGCGGTGCTCAGGATGCCTGCTGCTCCCGCTTGCGGGCCTCACGGGCCAGGGCGCGGTCGCGCATCTCCTCGAAGCGGGTCGCGTCCTTGTCGAGCTGATCGAGGAACGCGGCGAGCGTCTCGCGGGTCTTCTCGCCCTCGGGGCCGAAGTCGGTGCGCTCGAAGACGTTCCACTTGCGCAGGACCGGCTGGATCACCTCTTCGAGGTGCTGGCGGAGGTCGTAGATGCCGTGCTTCGCCATGAGGACGCCGTGACGTCGGAAGTTCGGCATGCCCGCACCCGGCATCTGGAAGTTGGTGACGATGTCGGTCACGGCGCGCAGCGTCTGATCGGGCGAGATGTCCATGCCTGCCCCGCAGATGTTGCGGTAGAAGATCATGTGCAGGTTCTCGTCGGCCGCTATGCGCTGAAGCATCTTGTCGGCGATCGGATCGTTGCAGGCCTTGCCGGTGTTGCGGTGGCTGACGCGGGTCGCGAGCTCCTGGAACGTCACGTACGCGACCGAGTGCAGCAGGCCGACCTCTTCGCCGTTGGCCTGCATCTCCTCGGCACGGTCGGCGGCGGCGAGCATCGGGTCGTAGCCGTTGGTCATGTGGATCATGCGAGCCTGCTCGAGCTCGTTGGGGTCGACGCCGCGCGTGACGACGAGGTAGTCGCGCATCGCGATGCCGTGCCGGTTCTCCTCGGCGGTCCAGCGTCCCACCCAGTGGCCCCACGCGGAGTCCATCGAGAAGTTGTCGGCGATCACCCGGTGGTACGACGGCAGGTTGTCCTCGGTCAGGAGGTTCGTGATCATCGCGGCCTTGGCGACGTCGTCGAGCTTGGAGTCCTCGGGCTCGTAGTCCTTGCCGCCGAGCTCCGCGAAGTTGCGGCCCTCGTCCCACGGGACGTAGTCGTGCGGGTTCCAGTCGCGCGCCGTCTTGAGATGTCGGTTGACGTTGTTCTCGGCGATCGGCTCCAACTCCTGGAGCAACTCGAGCTGAGTCAGTTCGCGTGCCATCGGTATTCCTCCGGTCGGGTTCGGGGCATCGGTCGGGCGGCAGTGCCGCCGCGGGAGCGTCGACGTGCGCGTATCCCTTCAGGCTACGTCACTCGCGTAACAGTCCCAAGTCGATCTGTCACGGGATTCATCGTTCGACGACGAGGTTATGTTACGCATGAGTAGGTTGTGGTTACGGTTGCGTAGGTTCGGGAGTCGGGTCGTTCGTCAGTGAGCGCAACGGCTCGGGGGTCCAGGCGGGAAAGGCTGTCGGCGGAGTCGGCAGTCCGCCCATGACGGTCGCCGCGATGCGCATCGTCCGGCCGGAGTTGTCGTAGATGTAGGCTGCGTCGGCACGTCGAATCGCCTCGGCGACGAGCGGCCACAGGCGGCGATACCGCTCACGGATCTTTTGCTCGGGAACGGAGTGGCCGCCGTCGGCTACCCGCGTCGCTACGCGCATGACAGTCAGGTCCTCGGGGATCATCACCGCGTGGATGATCACGCGGTATCCGTTGGCCTGGGCTCGGGTGATCAGCTCCAGCTTGGACGGGTGGGAGAACACGGTCTCGGCGATAAGTGATCGTCCCTCGTCGATGAGGTCGTTTCGCTGCTCGTCGGCGATCGCCGCAGCTTCGTACGATTTGCCCTGTGGATCGTCGGGCCACCGTTCCTTGGCGATGACGTCGGCGTTCACGAACGGCGAGCCGGGGAGGCGGGGCTGTAACTGGGTGGCGATCAACGTCGACTTGCCGGCGCCGTTGCATCCGACGACAAGGTCGAGGCGTGGGCTCACGGTGCGCCGACTGGTGTCGTGGACCCATCCGGAGACTGTTGTACGAGGTCGCCGTTTTCATCCATGTAGACCGCTGCGGTGCCTCGCGAGGCGTGGGCTGCGGCCAGATCTGTCTGGGTGATCGACGTCGCGATGTCGGCCGCGAGTTCAGCGTCGAAGGCGATGCTTTCTTCGGTGTTGAGCGCTTCGACGGCCAGCTTTCCGGCGAGTGCGGCTTCTACTCGGCTGCGTGACGCGGACGTGTATTGCGTCAGGGCACGCCCGATCGACGCCCAATGTTCGAGTTGCTGGCGGGCCGAGCGGTTCTCGATCTCGCCGACGGCCTGCGCCGCCTCGAACAGTTCCGCAGAGAAGCGTGTCGCGCGATCGGCGTCCTTCTTCGAGGCGCGGCGCGGGCTCGTTGCAGTCATGGTGGCCTCCGTTGCAGGTTGCAACGTCCACGCTACGCCGTGGTCGCAGGGCTGTCACCAGCGCATTCACGATCTGTGGACAACTCGTCGGCGGCGACGAGTTGTCCACAGGGCGGTGCGTCCTGAGTCGGATCAGGCTCGCGTGAGGAGTGTCAGCGCTTGTAGGTGCAGGAGACGACCGCGACGAAGGTGCTCGAACCGAGGGTGCTGTGGCCGTCGTTCAGATGGCTCCGTCCGGAGCCCTCGAAACGGTAGACGACTTTGGTGTTGTCGTCGGACGTCGAGACGACTCGGAATGTGGCGGTCCCGTCGCCTCGCCCGGCAGTGACCTCCTTCACGGTGCTTGTCGGCGGCAGAGTGATGATGTCGACCTTGTCGTTCTTCACCACGAAGTGTGCGCTGTCCGATCCTGTTTTGACCTTGATGCGGATCGAGTCGGGGTAGCGGTCGCAGTCGGCGGTGCTGGTGGCGAAGGCGGGAACGGCTTCGCCGTCGATCACCAAGACCTGTTGAGTGCTGTCTGCCGGCGGTGCCGCGACGGTCGGGCCCGTGCGCTTCGGTGCTGCCGAGCTGGTGGTCGGCGACGAAGGGATGGCCCCGGGATCCGACGGCGTGGTGTCCAGGGTCGCGCGAAGTTGGGCGACGGAGTCTTTGGTCGTCCACCCGTCGACGTTCGTGCACGCGGCGATCAGCGCATCGAATGGGACCTTCGCTTGATTGATCAAGGTCGCGGTCTTCGCGTCGTCCTTCGCCTTCACGGAGGCGTCGATCTGCTGGGCGAGGTCGTCGAGCGTCGTTGCCTGCTTCTTCAGATCGCCCTGCAATCCCGTGTCGGCGAGCAGGGCGATCTGCTCGGTGTGGGTCGTGACTGTGGGTGTGGTCGCCGTCGACTTGTAGATGTAGGGAAGCGATGCGGACGACACGCTGCTGGCGGCCCCTGCCGCGATCGTGCACGCCTGGCCGTCGGTCATGCTGGGCGTCGATCCGCTGTCGGAACCACACGCGGCGGTGGACACGACTGCCGCCCCGGCTATTGCGATGGCGAGTGCTCTTCCCGTGTTCGAGCCTGACTTCATGTGTCCCCCTCAAATAGTGCAATCCGACTAGTTCGAATGAAACTAGCATTGCCGAGGTTCGCCGTGTTCGCTCACCTCGCCGACGGGACGCTCATTTCGTCGACGTTCGCTCACCTCCGGAAGTGAGCGAACGTCGACGAAATGAGCATCTGTCGTTGGGGTGAGCGAAAGGGCCTAACGGGCGCGCGGCGCGAACATCTTGCCGAAGCTCTCCATCCACTGGCGGGCGGGGTCGTCGAGAGTGCCCAGTTCGGCGGCGCGTTCGCACCAGCGGTACGTCATCTGGCCGAACTTCATCGGGTTGTAGACGTCCTCCTCGCGGCTCCACAAGCCGTCGCCCGCGTAGGTCAGGATCGTCATATTGGTCGCGGTGAATACGGAGCCGTCGCCGGGGTCGCGCATCGGGTTGTCGATCTCGCAGATCACTCGGCTCGTCGACGGGTCGGTGACGTGCCACAACGACGGGTACTCGGCCATATGGCTGCCGGGGAACGCGAACATCGTCTTCTTGACCCACGCGCGGATCGCCTCGCGGCCGTGCATCGTGCCGTAGGCGTGCTCGACGTACTCGGCGTCGACGGTGAACTGATCGGCCCAACGGTCCCAGTCGTCGCTGACCGCGACCTCGGCGGTCGTCTTCTGGAACTGGGCGAACGCGGCGTCGAGCTCGTCGGAGCTGAAACGGGGAGTCATACCGGCCGATCGTAGGGTGCCGCGCGCGAAGAATGAAGGGGTTCAGGCGATTTCGTCACGGACCGCCACGTGTCATTCGGTCGGCGTCGTTCGGATCGGGTGAACGGACGTACGTGCCGGTAGCATGCGCCTCATGTTCGAAGTCGGGGAAGAGATCGCGGGGTACCGGGTCGAATCGGTGCTCGGGGCGGGCGGCATGGGTGAGGTGTACCGGGTGCGGCACCCGCGCCTGCCGCGCAGCGATGCGCTGAAGGTGCTGCGGTCCGCGCACGCGGACAGCCCCGTGGTGCGGGCGCGATTCGAGCGGGAAGCCGACCTCGTCGCGCCCCTCACGCACCCGAACCTGGTACGCGTCTACGACCGCGGCGCCCTGAACGACCTGCTGTGGATCGCGATGGAACTGGTCCCCGGCACCGACGCCGCGCGGGTCATCAAACAGTCGCCCGGCGGGCTCGACGCGCGGCTCGTCGCCAACATCGTCGACGGCACCGCCGCGGCGTTGGACGTCGCACACCGGAACGGCATCCTGCACCGCGACGTGAAGCCCGCGAACATCCTGATCACACCCGGCCCCGACCCGATCGTCCCCGAGGCGATCAAGGTGACGGACTTCGGCATCGCCCAGGCCATCGGCGACGCGGAAGGCAACCTCACCGGAACCGGCACCACCGTCGGGACCATGCGGTACTGCTCCCCCGAGCAGATCAACGGTCGCGCGATGGACGGCCGATCGGACCTGTACTCCCTCGCGGCGACCGCGTTCGAACTGCTCACCGGCAGTTCGCCGTACGACTCCCAGAGCCTGCAGGGCATGATGACTGCCCATCTGTTCGCGGAGCCGCCGCGTGCATCACAGCGGAACCGGTCCCTGCCGCCCGCCGTCGACGCGGTCCTCGCGTTCGGTCTCGCGAAGGACCCGAACCAGCGTCCGCCGTCGTGCGTCGCATTCGCTCAGGCGCTGCGCGCAGCACTGTTCGAGGGCCGGGCACCGGTCGTCCCGCCGTCGTTCGCGAACACGCCCGGCGCGCCCGTCCGACCCGTCGACGCCAAGGCGTACGCACCGAACTTCGCACAGACCGGAGCCGTCGCCACCCTGCAGCCGGCCGCACCCCGCACGCCGTGGTTCGCCAGGACGGCCGTCCTGGCGACCGCGGCAGTGCTTGTCGCGGCGGCGCTCGGCATCGGCGGCGGATTCCTGTGGTCGTCCGGAGACGCGCTCGCCACGCCGTCCGGGTTCACCGCGAAGTCGACCGATCAGGGTGTCGAACTGTCGTGGAACGGCGTGTCCGGGGCCGACAGCTACATGATCAGACAAGACGACACGGTGATCCGCAGCGTCGCCGACACGTCGTACACGATCGGTTCGCCGTTCGCGGGCACGCACACGTACTCGGTCGCCGCTCGCAGCACCACCAAGCAGGGCTCCGACTTCGCCTCGTCCGGCCCGATCACCGTGACGCTCACCTGGGCGGGTCTCCGCGATGTCGCGAACCTGTATCCGGGACTCGTGCCGTCGTCGCCGATCACCACCAACGGGTTCGAGGGCCTACGCTGCCGCGGGGCCGGGCCGCACATATCGGACCGGTATCCGAACCGGGCGATCATCTGCCAGAAGAAGGACGGCGACACCGTGCTGTACTCGGTGTTCATCGCCGGATTCACCGATGCGACGAACGCCCGCTACGCGGCCGGACGGGAGCTCCCGTTCACGGCCAAGACCGAGTTCGTGAGGTCGGCGCAGGGGGCCAAGGGATCGATCACCACCGGGAGCCAGAACGGCGCCGCCCGCTCGGTGTGGGCGTACACGGGCGACGACGACGATCCGCGTGCGAAGACGTTCGTCGAAGTGGAGTTCCCGAACCCGAAGGACACCGCGAAAGCTCGCGAGCTCTTGGGAAGGCTTCCGTTCTGATGACTGCTCAATTCCAGGGGGCGCCGCGCAGCCGGCGTCGTGTGTACCTGTTCATCGCGATCGCTGCGGTGCTCGTACTTGTCGCGTGCCTGTTGATCGTGCGTTTCGCGGTCGGCGGCGGCGGGGCCGTCGCCGCGCCGACCGGTTTGAGCGCCTCCAGTGACGGGGCGACCGCGAAGGTCGCCTGGACGGGCGTCTCCGGCGCCGACTCGTACCAGCTGGTGAGGGACGACAACACCGTCGTCTACGCGGGACCGGACACGGCGTTCATCGACACGACGGCGGGCGAAGGCAAGCACACCTACACGGTGACGGCGGAGTCGGACGGTGTGGTCTCGGCGCCCAGTGCCCCGAGCGATGCGACCGTCGGCCAGAGCTGGGGCGAGTACACGCCACTCGTCGCGATGCTGCCCAAGGTGCTGCCGCAGACCCCCGACCAGTCCGGCTGGAACGACATTCAGTGCTCATGGCAGTTGTACGCCTTCGACGCGGAGGTCGGAACCGACACCGGCAGCGGCAAGGTGTGGGGACGTGCGCGCATGGCGTGTTCGAGTTCGTCCGTGCTCCTGTCCGTCGCCTGGCTCGATTCGAAGGAGGCCACCGACGCGGTGTTCAGCGCGGCCTCGGCGAAACCGGGAGCCGCCGCGATCAAATGGCGCTACGGGACCGGATACGTCGACGAGGCCAACCATGTCGCGTTCCTTCGACCCGACACCGTCGACGACCTCTGGATCGCCATCGGCACCGACACCGCGAAGAAGGACGATCTCCTCGCTCTCGCCAACACGCTGCCGATGGAGTGACCGACGGACGACTCGGGGGCTGAGCCGCGCCGCGCTGTGGTCAGTACTGTGCGTAGAGGCGGACAGTACTGACCATCGGAGCAAGGGGAGCGATGCATTTCAAGAAGATCGCGGCCGCTGTCGCGGCAGTGGGAGCACTGACGTTCCTCGCGGCGTGCGGTGACGACTCGGGCGACACCGCCTCGACGAACCAGACGGTGTCGTCGACGGTGCCGGACGGCTTCCCGAAGGACATCCCGGTGGTCGGCACCCAGTTCAAGGCGTACGACTCCCCGGTCGAGGACGCGGTCGGCATGGAAGTGGTCGGGGCAACGGCCACATCGTTCCCGGACGCGGTCGACAAACTGCGGGCCGCGAAGTACGACGAGGTCGTCTCGCCGGGCAAGGACCCGAGCCAACAGAACGCGACCTTCTCCAACGAGAAGTACACGGTCGCGATAGTGAGCTCCCAGACGGGCGGAAAGTACCGCCTGACGTACAGCGTCATCATCCCGAACTGATCGGCGTCGACCGAACATCCGACACCGCACGACCGGAATGACGTTTCTAGGGTGAGGCATGAGAAGGTGACGATCGTAGGAGTCGTCGGAGTGGGGAGATCTGTCTCGTGCAAAAGAATCTTGTGATCGCGGGCGGTGCCGCGGCGGCCGTCGCGATCGTCCTCGGCGTGACGCTGTCGGGCGTGTTGGTGCGGTCGGTCGACGGGGCTCCGGTCGCCAACGAGGCGACGCGCGCACTGCAGGGCATCAACACCGCGTCATTGTCGCTCGCCGACGCTCCCGCCGCGACATACGACGGCACCGTCACGATGAAGCTCAACTCCAAGTCATTGACGCTCGACGTCACGAAGCTGACCGTGACCTCGGCGGGCGACGTCCACGGAACCGTCCGCGAGAACGGCGGCTCGGCTGAACTCCTGCAGATCGCGAACCGGACCCTCGTCAAAGGCGACGCCGAGTTCTGGCGCAAACAGGAGACGGTGAAGCAGCCTGCGGGCGTGTTCACCGAGTCGTCGCCGACCGGCAAATGGGTGTCGGTGAAGGAAGAGTTCCTCGGAGTCGACTTGCGTGCGGCCCTCCGACCATCTCGGCTTGGGCTCGCACTCGGACAGCAGGACGCGACTCTCGGCGACAGCGATGTGTCCGGCACCGACATCGGGCGCGGCTCCAAGACGCCCGATCGTCGCGTGAACCCCGGCACGGACCGCCCGGGCGTCGCCGAGATCGACGTGGAGGACGCCGACGGCGGAGTGCAGGGGACGCGCCGATTCCAGGCCGGTGCGATGGTCGTCGGCACCGACGACGACGGTGCCCTCACCGCGCTGCGCGGCCCGATCGGCAAGGGCTTCGGCGGCGACCTCGCGCAGGTCGACGCCGACCTGCGCGTCACCCGCCTCGACGCCGCGGGCGCACACGACTTCTACTCGACGGCTAAGACCGCGGTCTCGGCGGGCAACATCGGCTCGGCCACCATGATCATCCCGAACCCGACGGGCGGCCTCGACTGCAGCGGAATGTCGTGCACCATCGATTACGGCCTCGCCAACACCGGCTCGGGCCTCGACTCCGGCACCGTCACCATCGCGGTCGCCACCGACTTCAAGTCCGGCGGCCGCGCGGCGGGCCAATGCTCCGGAACGTCGACGATGCCGATCAACGGCCGAGGGAACGCCAGATGCACTATCGCCTCCATCCCGTACGGTGACATCAACTCGTCGACCAAGTTCAACCTGACGGTGAGCGGCGCCATCGATCCGGTCGCCATCGATACGGCGGTGACCAAGGGGAACTCCGTCGCCGACAGCGCCAAGGGGTGGACGATGACGTCGCCGAAGGCCGCCGAGACGTCCCGCATGTTCAACAGGCAGGTCGCCCTCGCGCCGTCCGGTTACGCGTTCACTGTCGGCGGCTTCGGCTTCGACGGCCGCGAGACCGACGGGACGCTGCTGATCGTCAACGGGCCGGGTTACGAGGCGCACGTCCTCCCGACGAACGCCTTCGACCCCGCCTGGCCCGGCACCGAGCAGATCCTGTCGCAGGCGCGCGACGCGCATGCGGCCGCAGGCACAGCCCCGGTCCGGATGGTGTTCGCCGAACTCCGCGCCGCCGACGCCGCCCGTGCGCTCCTCGCCGCCGACAACGTCCTAGGCGTCGAAGTGGTGTTCGTCCAGGCGTACAGCCGCACCTGAACTTCGCGAAACGCGAGCGCAGGAGTTGCGGCGGCCACGGACGTCCCATAGTGTGCGGCGTGTCACATGGCCGTGTACGGAAGGTGTTCCAGTGTCTGATCTGACCCAACTCCAGCTGCTCAAAGAGCTCGAGCCCGCAGCCGAGAAGGAGCTGAACCGGCACCTGTCGCTGGCCCGCGACTGGCATCCGCACGACTACATTCCGTGGGAAGAGGGCCGCAACTTCGCGAAGATGGGCGGCGTCGACTGGGAGCCCGAACAGTCTCAGCTCAGCGAGGTCGCCAAGGCCGCGATGACGCTGAACCTCCTCACCGAGGACAACCTGCCGTCGTACCACCGTGAGATCACCGACTACTTCTCGCCGGACGGCGCGTGGGGCACGTGGGTGGGACGCTGGACGGCCGAGGAGAACCGGCACGGCATCGTCATGCGCGACTACCTCGTCGTCACCCGAGGCGTCGATCCCGTCGCGCTCGAGAACGACCGCATGACCAACATGACCAAGGGCGCCCACTCGGACGAGATCAACGGGATGCTCCGCGGCGTCGCCTACGTGACCGTCCAGGAACTCGGCACTCGCGTGAGCCACCGCAACACCGGCAAGGCGTGCAACGACCCGGTCGCCGACAAGATGCTGCAGCGCATCGCGGCCGACGAGAACCTGCACATGATCTTCTACCGCAACATCTGTGCCGCGGCCCTCGATCTCGCGCCCGACCAGGCGATGGACGCGATCACTCACGTCATCACCAACTTCGACATGCCGGGCATCGGCATGCCGAACTTCCGCAAGATGAGCCTCATCATGGCCAAGCACGGGATCTACGACATCCGGCAGCACCTCGACGACGTGGTCTGGCCCGTCATGCGCAAGTGGAACATCTTCGAGCGCAACGACTTCGGGCCCCGAGGCGAGGAGGCGCGCGAGAAGCTCGCGGCGTTCCTCGAGAAGACCGAGGTCGACGCGAAACGTTTCGAAGAACAGCGTGAGCGCTTCCTCGCCCGCGACGCCGCGCGTCGGGAGAAGGCCGCAGTCTGAGAAGAGTGGCGAACGTCGCCACAGTTCGATGGCATCGTGACGTCCTCGCGGCGCTAGTGTTGGACTGAGCGTGAATAGAACATGTTCACGCTGGTTGGTCGAATGCGACGATAGGGGTCTACATGCAGCGGTTGAGCGGTCTCGACGCGTCCTTCCTGTACCTGGAGACTCCGTCTCAGGTGATGAACGTGGCTGCGATCATGCAGCTCGACCCGTCCACCGTCGTCGGCGGCTACACGTTCGAGAAGATGCGCAACGAGATGGCGCGCCGGGTGACGGCGATGCCGTCGCTGCGCCGCAAGCTCGCCGACTCGCTGACCAACGTCGACCATCCCGTGTGGATCGAGGACGACGACTTCCGCATCGAACGCCACGTGCACCGCATCGCCGTGCCGTCGCCGGGCCGGGTGGCCGAGCTCGCGCAGATGTGCGGGCACCTCATCGGCCAGGTCCTCGACCGCAAGAAGCCGCTGTGGGACCTGTGGATCCTCGAAGGCATGGAGGACGGCAAGATCGCCGTCATGCTCCGCATGCACCACGCGGGCGTCGACGGCGCCACCGTCGCCGACATCCTCGGTGAGCTCGCCACCCGCACCCCGGAACCGCCGGAACTCGACCTGGACAAGATCGCCCTCACCGCGGGCCCGGCGTCGCGCCGCGACATGGCCGTCGGCGGCGCCGTCAACTACTTCCTGCAGCGACCCGTCGCCGCGCTGAAGCTGATCCCCAAGACGGTGCCCGTGCCGTTCGAATGGTTCCGCCGCGTCCGGTCGGGCGAGGGCATGCCAGCGCCGTTCCTCGCGCCGCGGACCAGGTTCAACGCCCCGCTGTCGCCGCGTCGGTCGATCGCCCTCACCCAGCTTCCGCTCGACGACGTCAAGAAGGTCAAGGATCACTTCGGCGTCAAGATGAACGACGTCGTCCTCGCGATGGCGGGCGGCGCACTCCGGTCGTACCTCGAGCTGCACGACGAACTGCCGTCCGACCCGCTAGTCGGCATGGTGCCCGTGTCGGTGCGCGGTGCCGAGGAGAAGGACCTCGTCGAAACCGGGACGAACAAGGTCACCGGCATGTTCACGCGTCTGCCCAGCGACGTGGAGGACCCGCTGGAACGTCTCCGTGAAGCCGGCGTCTACGCGACCATCGCGAAAGAGCACCTGAAGGACATCGACGCCAACATCCTTCGCGGATTCGCCGAGTTCGCGCCCGGCGGTTCGATGGCGGTCCTCATGCGCATGTACGCCGACCGCCGCCTGTCCGGCCTGCATCCGCCGGTGTTCAACGCGATCGTCTCCAACGTCGCAGGTCCCGCATTCGACATGTACCTGCTCGGCGGCCGCGTCGAATCCGTGTACCCGCTGGCGCCGATCTTCCACGGCCTCGGTCTCAACATGACGGTGTTCTCGTCTGCGGGAAAGCTGAACGTCGGACTGCTGACCTGCAGCGACCTCGCCCCCGACATCTCCCAGATGACACAGGCGTTCCACGACCAACTCGACATCCTGCTCGCCGCCGTCGAACGCGGCGAGCAGCTGACGGCACCCGAACCCGCGGAGAGCTGACATGGGACTGCTCGCCGTCTACCTCGGCGTCGCGCCGGACGCCGACGAGCGTCTCGGCGATCTCGACCCCGACGAGGTGGTCGAGTTCGTCGAAGGGCTCCTGGAGGCGGGAGCCTCGTCCGTCGACATCGACAAGGCGTGGGACGGCCTGCACTTCCTGCTCACGGGGACGTCGGCGTCCACCCCGATCGAAGACGCCGCGCTCAGCGAGGCGATCGTCGGAGTCTACGAGTTCGAGAGCGACGACTTCCTCGGCCTCACCCCGGTGGCCGACCTGCCGCGCGTCATCGGTGCGCTGGAGGCCGTCGACGTCGAGCAACTGCTGGCCTCGGTCGACTTCTCCGAGTTCGTGGCCGCCGAGTTGTACCCGAACATCTGGTCGGACGACCGGGCGGTGCTGGCCGACATGCTGCGTTCGGCGTTCGCCGACGTCCTCGCGGTCCACCGACTCTGCCTCGCCGACGGCCTCGACCTCCTGGTCTCGATCTACTGACGGCGCCCTGTCTCTGCTCGTCGCGCCTCCCGCGTAAGGTTCCCCGATTTCTCGCTTTCGGGGTGCTTTTCCGCGGTTCTGTGTCAGATAGGGGAACGTTACGCGCGTCGCGTGTCGATCACCGCTTGATGAGCGGCCGATGAGGCCGCGCGGCGGGAAGCGGGCCCGTGTCGACGAGGCGATCGTGGCCGCCGAGTTGTAGCCGAACACCTGGTCGGACGACCGGGCGGTGCTGGCCGACACGCTGCGTTCGGCGTTCGCCGACGTCCTCGCGGTCCACCGACTCTGCCTCGCCGACGGCCTCGACCTCCTGGTCTCGATCTACTGATCGCTCGGCCTGGGGTTTCGACTCGACGCCTCGCCTAGCGGCTCGGTGTCGGCTCAACCACCGGTGGTTTAGGAACGGTGATTGAGCCGGGCCGGAGCGTTAGCGGAGGACCGTGTCGAAATCCGGTGAGGGTCAGCGGTCGGAGTGGAGCTCTCGGAGCCAGGCGGTGGAGGGGGCGTCGGAGGGGGAACGCCAGTCGCCGCGCGGGGAGAGGGAGCCGCCGGAGCCGATCTTCGGCCCGTTGGGCATCGCGGTGCGTTTGAACTGGTTCGACATGAAGCGCTTCAGGAACACCTCGAGCCACTTGTCGATGGTCTCCGCGGGGTACTCGTTGCGCTGATCGTCGGTCATCATGTCCGACCACGGGCCGCGAGACTTGTCGCTCCACGCCTGACGGGCGAGGTATGCGACCTTCGACGGCCGGTACCCGAAGCGGGTCAGGTAGTAGAGGAAGAAGTCGTGCAGCTCGTATGGGCCGACGGTGTCTTCGGTCGACTGGATCTTGCCGTCGGCGTCGGCCGGCACGAGTTCGGGGGAGATGACGTCGTCGACGATCTCGCGAAGTGCGCCGATCGTCGCCTCGGAGTACTCGGACGTGGCGATCTTCCATCGGATCAGGTGTCGCACGAGCGTCTTCGGAACAGATCCGTTGACGTTGTAGTGCGACATCTGGTCGCCGACGCCGTACGTGCACCAGCCGAGAGCCAGCTCCGACAGGTCGCCCGTGCCGAGGACGATGCCGCCGAGGTAGTTGGCGAGCCGGAACAGGTGCGACGTCCGCTCGCCGGCCTGCACGTTCTCGAACGTGACGTCGTAGACGGGCTCGCCGTCGGCGAACGGGTGGCCGAGGTCGGCCAGCATCTGCGTGCACGACGGCCGGATGTCGAGCTCGTTGCCAGTCACGCCGAGCGAGTCCATCAACACGTGGCTGCGGGCGAGTGTCGCGTCACCGGTCGCGAAACCGGGCATCGTGTACGCGTGGATGTCGGTGCGCGGCAGGCCGAGAAGGTCGAACGCCTGCACGGCGACGAGCAGGGCGAGCGTCGAGTCGAGGCCGCCGGACACGCCGATGACGATCTTTCCGATCCCCGTCGCTCGCAGGCGGCCGACGAGGCCCTGCACCTGGATGTCGAGCACCTCGCGGCATCGTTGATCGCGGTCGGCCGCGCCCGTCGGGACGAACGGGAACCGCAGGACGGTCCGCTGCAGATCGGGGACGTCGTAGTCGGCGTCGAGCTCGAACGGGATGCGGCGGATCGCGCGGGCCCGATCGGCGAAGTCGCCGACCTGGTCGCGCATGCTGATCAGTCGTGAACGCTCCTGTCGAATGCGGTCGAGGTCGATGTCGGCGACCACCAGCTGCGGGTCCATCGCGAACGTCTCCGACCGTGCGAGGAGCGTGCCGTTCTCGGCGATCAGGGCGTCGCCGTCCCACGCGAGGTCGGTGGTCGACTCGCCGAATCCCGACGCGACGTACAGGTGCGCGGCCACATTGCGTGCCGAGTGCGACGTCGCGAGCGACCGCCGGTACTCCTCCTTGCCGACCGTCACCGGGCTGCCCGAGAGGTTGACCAGCAACGACGCACCCGCGAGCGCTGCCCACGTCGACGGCGGGATCGGCACCCAGCCGTCCTCGCACACCTCGACATGGAAGCGGAATCCGGGGACGTCGACAGCCTCGAACACGAGATCGGGACCGAACGGCACCTCGTACTCACCGAGCGTGATCGAGTCGACGACGGCGTCGCGGGCCGCCGCGAAGTACCGCTGCTCGTAGAACTCGCGGTAGTTCGGCAGGTACGACTTCGGCGCCACACCCAGGATCTCGCCGTCGTGGACGACGACGGCGCAGTTGTACAGACCGTCGTCGATCCGCAGCGGAGCGCCGACGAGCACCACCGTCGACACGCGGCGAGTCGCGTCGACGACGGTCATCAGCGCATCCATCACGTCGTCGAGCAGGGCGTCCTGTTGGACGAGGTCGTCGACGCTGTACCCGCACAGCCCGAGTTCGGGGAACGCGACGAGCGCCGCGCCCTCGTGGTGCGCGCGATTGATCAGTTCGACGGTGCGGGCCGCGTTCTCCGACGGGTCGGCGAGTGCGACGGGCGGGACAGCGGCTGCGATACGGGCGAATCCGTGTGAGTAGACCGACACGCCTTTCAGGTTAGTGCCCGTGGGACGATGGGTTCATTCCATCCATCGCCGAGTCAGAGGTGTGTTCATGTTCGGTTTCCTCAAGCGGTCGGCAGTGGTCGCCGCAGTGGTGGCGTTCGCGGCGTTGGCCGCGGGGCTCGTCGCCGGTCCGGCCGCGGCCCATTCGGCGCTGACCGGGGCGTCCCCGGAGAAGGGCGCGTCGATCGAGACGGCGCCCGACAAGGTGACGTTGACGTTCAACGAAGACCTGCAGCCCGCGTTCGCGACGATCAAGGTCGTCGGGCCCGACAACCACTTCTGGCAGACGAGCGAACCGGTCATCGACGGTCGGACGGCGTCGGTGTCGCTGTCGGGCCTCGGGCCGGTCGGCACGTACCAGGTCAACTATCGAGTGACGTCGGCCGATGGACATCCCGTGTCGGGACAGACCACGTTCACCCTCACCAAGGCGGGAACCGGCACGCCCGGTGAAGCCGTGCCCGCCGACTACCAGGCCCCGGAGGAGAGCGGACACGGATTCCCGGTCTGGGGAGTCGTGCTGATCATCGCCGCAGCGGTGCTCCTGATCGGCGGTGTCGTCGCGTTCACGTTGATCAAGCGTCGCCGTTGACCCTGCGCGTCGCGGTGGGCGGCGCGTCCGTCGTCGCGCTGCTGATCGGGGTGATGCTGGCCCGACTGCTGGCGTCGCCCGAACTGTCCGTGTGGGCGGACGCGATCGCCCTCGGCTCGGTGAGCCTCCTGTTCGGGCTCGGCCTCCTGGGGCTCGTCGACGCCGAACCCTCGCCCGCCGCGGTGGCCGTCGTCGCCTCGGTGTGGGGCGCGTCGTCGGCGATCTCGGCGTGGCTGCAGGTGGCCGAACGCGCGGGCGCCGACCCGTTCGCGGTCGGGATCGGTGACGTCGCGGACGGCGTCGAGAGCGGTCTCCCGGTCGTGATCAGCGTGGTCGGAGCGCTCGGCGTGATCGCCTGGGCGTGGTGGACGCCGAGCGACGCGTACGTCGTCGGGGCAGTCGCCGCCGTCGGCGTGCTCGTGACGTCGGTGACCGGGCACGCCGGAACGTCGCTGTGGATTCCGCTCGTCGTCGGCGTCCACGCACTCGCCGCGGCCTGGTGGGTGGGAACGCTCGGCGCACTGGTCGTCACCGTTCGGGGACGGGGCGGCTGGGCCCGGTCGCTCCCGGCGTTCTCGCGGTCGGCGTTGCCCGTCGTGGCGACACTCACCGTGACCGGGCTGGCCGCGGCCGTCGGCCGCATCGGGTTCGACTGGTGGACAACCGGATACGGCCGCGTCGTGATCGCCAAACTCGTGCTGTTGATCGTCGTCGCCGGGATCGCCGTCTGGCATCGACGCGCCTGGCTCGCCAAGGCCCGCCGTCACAGACTGGACGAGTCGACGTCCATCCGCAACGCCGGGATCGAGATCGTCCTGCTCACCGTCGTGCTCGGCCTCGCCGCCGGTCTCTCGGTGACCGGCTGAGGGGTCTAGACCCTTCGACTCACTCCGTTCGCTCACGGAACGGGACTCACTCCGTTCGCTCACGGAACGGGTCGGCGAGGTGTCCCTTCCGCCCGGTGAGCGAGCGGAGCGAGTCGAAGCGTCGTCGTCAGTCCCAGGCCGCGAGGAGGGTGTCGAGGATCTCGATGGCGTGGTCGAGGCCGGAGAGATGACTCTGGCCGGGCATCGAGTGGAGTTCCGCGTCGGGCAGGAGTGCCACCATGTGGGCCCCGTGCTCGTACGGGATGATGTTGTCCGCGTCGCCGTGCCACCAGTGGACCTTCGCCTGGACGTCGGAGATCCGGAATCCCCAGTCGCGGACGAACAGTTTCAGATCGGCGAACGGAGCCTCCATACGACGGCTGCCGCCGTGCAGGAGGTCGTCGAGGAACATCGCTCGGAACTCGGGGCGGGACAGCAGTTCTCGGTCGGCTTCGGGGGAGAGGCGGCCGTAGAGGCTGATCGCCGGGTCGGCGATCGGGCGCGCGAAGCCGAGGGCGAGACTCAGCGCCTTGCCGATCGGGCGTCCGGCGACGTTGAGGAGCGGCACCGCGTGCTTCGCGAGGTCGACGGCTCCGCCCGATACGGCGTCTGGCCCGTTGACGGGGGCGACGCCGCCGATGACGGCGGTCGACACGATCCGGTCGGACAGCACGTGGGAGACGGCGAGTGTGTACGGTCCGCCGCCGGACAAGCCGATGATGGAGAACTTGTCGACGCCCAGCGTGTTGAGGACGGTCTGGAAGTCCGCGGCGAAGTCGACGATCGCGTCGTACGAATGCGCGGTCGACGATCCGACGCCGGGGCGGTCGAGGCCGATCAGTCGGAAGCCGCGCGTCTCCGCGTATTCGCGTGCCTCGGAAGGGATCTGACGTCGGGCGCCGGGCGTGCCGTGGAGCCAGACGATCGTCGGTCCGTCGGGGTTGCCGAACTCGGAGAAGCCGATGCGGCGCGTGCGGGTGTCGCCGACGGCGATCGAGCCTTCGAGCTTGGGGCGATCGATGGGAATCACGACGCGGAGTATGTCAGACATCCGGCCGAATTGATACAGATTCACAGTTTCGTCCAAGGTGCCCCGAGTACGTTCGCAACCATGATCGAGACACCTGGTGGGTCAGTCCGTCGCCGAGTCGCCGTCGCGTGGGCGACGGTTCGACGCGGCGCCGGGCACGCGCTCGCGCCGCACCCCGTCGTCGACCTTCCGACTGGTCGACGCATCGAGCTCCCCGGTCGGGGCTCCACATTCGTGACCGAGTCCGGTCCCCAGGGGGCTCCCGTCGTCGTCCTGCTCCACTCGGTGAGTACGACAGGGCTGCTCTGCTGGTATCCGGTGGTGCCGAAGCTGGCACAGAACTATCGCGTCGTGACCATCGATCACCGTTGGCACGGGCGCGGCATCCGGTCGGCCGACTTCACCCTCGACGACTGTGCCGACGACGTCGTCGCGGTCGCCGATCACCTGGGCATCGACACGTTCACGGCGGCCGGCTTCTCGATGGGCGGCGGCATCGCACAGCTGACGTGGAAGCGTCATCCGGGCCGCGTCACCGGACTCGTCCTGTGTTCCACCGGCCCCTACTTCTCGAGCATCGACCCGAAGCGACTCGCCGCCGAACAGCGCATCGGCCGGGTCCTCAAGCCCGTCGACAAGATTCTTCCGACCCCGTCGGACGCCCGGCTCGACAACTGGGAGGGACACCCGCTGATGTGGGCGCTGTCGCACGTCGTGTCGACGCCGCTCGGTCACCAGGGAGAGTTCTCGCTCGCCATGAGCCGCTTCGACTCTCGTCCCTGGCTCGGCGACGTCGACGTCCCGACGGCGGTCGTCGTCTCCACCCGCGACAAGATCGTGCAGCCCGAACGTCAGCAGCTCCTCGTCGACGGCATTCCCGATGCGCGCCGCTTCGACGTCGACGGCGGTCACGCGTGCTGCGTCCTCGGAGCCGATCTCTTCATCCCGCCGTTCCTCGACGCTGTCGACGCCGTCAGTCGCGCCCGCGCGACGAACTGACCGACGGCCACCACATCGTGTCGCCGAGGACGACCATCGTCGCGGGGACCAGCACCGATCGCACGATGAGGATGTCGAGCAGCAGGCCGAGGCCGACGGTGAACCCGATCTGCACCAGGTTGAGCGTCGTCCCGCTCATGAGCGCGAACATCGTCAGGGCGAACACGACACCCGCGGTGGTGATGACGCCGCCGGTGCTGCCGAACCCGCGGATCATGCCCTGCCGCATTCCGCGGCCCGTCGACTCCTCGCGGATGCGTGACGCGAAGAGCATGCTGTAGTCGGCGCCGACGGCGATCAGCGCCATGAACGAGATCGGCGCCACCGACCAGTCGAGCGGGATGCCGATGACGTGTTGCCAGACGAGCGTCGACACCCCGAGGACTGCGGCGAACGAGAGGACGACCGTCGCGACCAGGATCAGCGGTGCGACGATGCTGCGCAGGAGGACCGCCAGAACGATCGTCACGGCGAGGATCGCCACGAGACCGAATACGAGCATGTCGCGGGTCAGCTGGTCGTCCATGTCGGCCGAGAGCGAGGCCAGGCCGGTGCTCGTGACCTCCGCGTTCGACAGTCCGGTGCCTGCCAGTGCGGCCGCCGCGGTGGGCGCGATGTCTCGACTGCGCTCGAGGGCCTGCGGGCCGTACGGGTTGACGGACCAGGTGACGACCATCCGTGCGGTGTGGCCGTTCGGCGAGATCAGCAGTTTGGCGCCTTCGACGAAACGCGGACTGGTGAGCGCCTCGGCCGGGAGGTAGAAGCCTCGTCCCGGACCGTCGGACGTCGCGGCGCTCATATCGGTGAGATAGCCGGTGGCGGTCCGCAAGCCCGCGTGAAGCTTGTCGGTCAGCGAGGTGAGTCGGGCGGTGCCCGCGTTCACCTGGTGCAGCCCGTCGGCGAGTTGCGCCATGCCGGAGGAGAGCTCGCCGACGCCGGACCGCAGTCGAGCGAGGTCGGAGCGGGCCTGGTCGGGTGTGCGTCCGTCGAGCCGTCCGAGGAGGGCCTGGAGTCGGCTCAGAAGGTCCTTCAACGCGGTGACGGATCGGCCTGCGCGGGCCGACGCCTCCGCCGAGATCCCCGCCGCCCGCCGGAGTGCCGTCAGGGTGGTGCGCGCCCGACCGTCGGTGGCGGCGTCGAACCTGTCGAAGGCCACGCGCGCCGCCGCGCAGCGCGGGTCCGCCGAGCACGACGCGGGACTGCGGGACTGGATCAATGGGCCGAAGAGTTCGTCGAACCGGTCGAGGCCGGGCTGCGCGGCCGCGGCGGTGCGTCGCAGGTCGGCGAGGAGCGGGCCGATGCCGTCGAGTCCCGTGCGCAGTTCGGCGGCGGCTCCGCGCAGATCGGTGCGCGAGTCCGTCGCGGCGGCGACGAACCGCTCCGCGGAGTCGAGAGCGTCGAGAACGCCGGTCGCCATGCTGATCACCTGGTCGGTGCCGTCGACGAGGTCGGGCATCCGGGCGTTGGCGGAGTCGGCCCCGTCCGTGAGCTGCTGCACCCCGGACGCCAGACGCCGCAGGTCGGGCCGGGCGTCACCGAGCTGTTCGGTCGCGTCTGACAACTGTGTGCCGACCCGGCCGGGCACGTACCCCGCCGCGGACTCGGTGAGGGGCCGCCCGTCCGGGCGGGTTATCGATCGGACGGAGTCGACGTCGTCGAGGCGTGCGACGGCGTCGGCCGCCAGTTCGAGTGCCGCCAGGTCCGATGTGTTCCGCAGGTCGTGGTCGGCGCGCACGATCAGGTACTCGGGGGCGATCGCGTTGTTGCCGAAGTGCTTGTAGACCTCGTCGTATCCGCGCGTCGAGTCGTTGGCGTAGACGAACATCGACGACTCGTCCCAATTGCGTTGATGGGTGACGAGGATCGCCGAACACGAGACCAGGAGGATCAGTGACGCGGCCGCGTACACGCCGGCGCGCCGGATGATGCGCGCGCCGCGCCGCCGCCAGCGCTGTTCCGATGTCGCACGCGGTTCGGCGAGTCCACGACGTCCGGCGAGGGACAGGAGTGCGGACGGCAGCGTCAGGGCGAGGAGCAGTCCGACGATCACCGCGATCGCCGTCGGCGGCCCGGCCGTGCTGAACATGCCGATCTCGGTGAAGATCATCGATCCGCACGCCACCGCGATGGTCAGGGCCGACGCGACCAGGATCGGACCGGTCCGCCCGCTCGCGGAGGCGACGGCGTCCCCGACCGGCAGGCCGCGGCGTCGTCCCTCGTGATACGCCGACAGGGTGAAGATCGCGTAGTCGGTGACGGCTCCGAGGACGAGGGCCGTCATGATCGCGATGGTGAAGTTCGAGACCGACAGCAGGTCGTGGCCGCCGAGGAACGAGATGATCGGGCGCGTGACGCCCAGACCGAGACCGAGGGTGATCAGCGGGACCGCGGCCGTCGCGAATCGTCGGTAGACGGCGAAGAGGATCAGCGTGATCAGCACGATGGAGACACCCGTGATGATCAGCAATGACACGTCGATCGCGGAGAACAGATCGGCGAGAGCCGCGGTCGGTCCGGTGTAGTCGACCTGCAGGCTCGACGGCGGTTCGGCGTCGTCGATCGCCTGCCGGATGCCTTGCGCCGCATGGTGGGCGCGTGTGGAGCCGACCGAGCCCTCCGCGGCGACGAACAGGGTGATCGCCTTGCCGTCGGGACTCGCGGCGGCCTCCCGGGTGATCGGGTGCCCCGCGAAGTCGAGCAGATAGGCGACGTCGTCACTGTGCAGCAGTCGTTCGACAAGGCGGCCGTAGTACCGATCGTCGGCGTCGGAGAATCCTTGTTCGTCGACCATGACGATGCTGCTGACCGCGTTCGACTCCGGCGATCCGAAGTCGCGAGCCATCTGTTCGAGATGCCGGTTGGACGGCAGTGATCGAGGCAGGAAGTCGGCGGATGTGCTCGACACGGTGGTCTCGAGCTGGGGAATCGACAGATTCAGGACCGCGGCGAGCAGCACCCAGAATCCGACGACGAGCCACGCGCGACGATGGGTGAACGCGCCGAGGCGGGTGAACGTGCGGCTGGGGCCGTGTGCCATGTGCGGTCCTTTGCTCCGGATATTGCTGTGACCATAAGTCACAGCAGAATGATCGGTCTACCGCGAGCGCGTCACGTCGATGATCGAATGTGTCGCGCGTCTCTTCATGGGCCGCTCGCCGGGCGGAGTCGGGGGCGCCGACGGCGAATCCTCGCCGGACGCGCCCATCGCAAGGCTCCGGCAGGTAGGACGGCTCGCGCCCTGTAAGGTGGACTCGCTGCACGCCCCTATAGCTCAGTTGGTAGAGCTACGGACTTTTAATCCGCAGGTCGTAGGTTCGAGCCCTACTGGGGGCACTGGGATAGATACAGGTCAGGGCCGTTTCTCCACTGTCGGAGGAACGGCCCTGACCCGTATCGGGGAGACTCGGTGCCTCAGTTTGCCTCAACTCGCTCGAACGCCTGTCCTGCTGCCTTCAGTGCGTCGTCCTGCGAATGCGCGTACGTCGCCATCGTGAACGCGGCCGAGGCGTGTCCGAGCCATGCCGAGATCACCGCGATCGGCACGCCGCGGAGGTGCATGAGCGTCCCGCATGTGTGACGTGCGTCATGTAGCCGGACCTCGTCGATGCTCAGCCGCTTCAGCATCCGGTGCCAGCCGTCGGAGATCTGCGACGGGCTGTACTCGCGCCCCGACTCGTCGCACGCGACATAGTCGCCGCCCTGGTAGGCGTTGCCGAGCTTGAGGCGTTCACGCCGCTGTGCGGCGCGTGCGGCCTTCAGGACGTCGATCACGTCTACGGGGAGCGGTAGCGTCCGCGCCGACGTCGTCGACTTCGGTGTGTCGATGACGATCTCCCCGTCCTCGCCGTCGACCCTCGTCTCGACGATCGTCACGGTCCCGGCCTTCAGATCGACGTGCTCCCACTTCAGGCCCGCGATCTCGCCGCGCCTCATCCCGAACAGGGCCAGGTGCCACAGATGCCGCTTCCGACAGCCGTGGTCCAGGACCGCGTACATCTCCGTCTCGGTGAGCGTCCGATACCGCTTCGGGTTGGCCGGGATCTTGTCGACGAGCTTGGCGACGTTGCGGACAACGTGGCCTTGAGCCTGTTCGGAGTCGAGGACTTGGGACAGGAGGCCGAGCATCTGGTTCACGGTCCGCGGCGTGAACGCGCGCCGCCCGTCGACCTCTCCCGCCCTCAACGCGACGACGAGGTCGTCGACGTCTCGTTTGGTCAGTCGCTGAATCAGGATGGTCCCGAGCTCGTCGCGGACGGGCTGAAGGGACGACTTGTAGCCGCGGCGTGTCGTCGTCTTCAGCCCGTGCTTCGACGCCAGCCAGTCGGCGCACGCCTGCTCGACTGTCCGCTTGCTCGAATGGACGTAGGTGCCGGCGGCGGAGGCGCCGAGCGTTCGGGCATGGAAGTCGCGTGCTTCCCGTTCGGTCTTGAACGAGCGGTTCACTTGGTGCCGTTTGCCGTCTGTGCCTGTCGGGTTGAGTTTGACCCTCCAGCGGTCCTCTGGCGCGCCCGTGCTTGGGTTGGCGACTTCGACCTTGGTGATCCCTGTCGGGAGGTGCCTACGCGCCATCAGGCACCCGGGGTCCGTCAAGTTCGTGCAGTCGCGAATCGACGTTGTGAAGGGCTTGCCGAATCGCCTTCGCGGGCTCCGTGTCGAACGTTTCGCTATCCGCATCGCTGAAAGCCACCATCGTCGCGCTGAGTACCCGCATGAGTCGACCCCGTTCGCGTAGCAGTGCGAGCTTGGCGAGCGCGTCACGGTCGGTTGGCAAGTTGAGTCTGTCGGCGACGTCGGCCGCGTCGAACATGTTCGGACCGTCTGCCGAGACTTCGATCAACCCGTCCACGTCGTCTAGGTCGAGGTCGCGCTGCAGTCGCGCTTCGCCAGTGAACCAGCGAAGCGCGTCCCAACTCGTTGTAGGCCAGTTGGGGAGTGCTTCCACGACGCCGTCGGGGATCTCGGGATACAGCAACGAGATCGGAGGTACGCCGAGCGCCGCGGCGATCACGATCAACTCGCCGACGTCGAGACTCCGCTTTCGCCCATTCTCCAGATCTGAGATCACGGTTCGTGAGATCGGGTGACCGAGGGTCGCGGTCTGATCGGAAAGCCAAGCGGCAGAACGCTTTCCGCGTGCCCGCCTCACGCTTGCTGCAACCCGCTCGACAGTGGACTCGGCCCACGTTCGAGGCGGATTCTTCCACTGGCTGGACGTCGTCATACTCACGCAGATTACGCGGATGCTTGCGCAATGACCACGCATGGACTAAGACTTGTAGCGACAACGCAAAACCCCAAACGATATGCGTGGTCGCTACTCGAAAGGCTTTCCATGTCCATGTTGATCCCCCTCACCGGCGCTACCTCGGCCGTCTCGAAGATCGGCGTCTCCCGCGCCACGATCTACGGGCTGATCTCGACCGGCCAACTGAAGACCGTCAAGGTCGGGCGCCGCCGCTTCACCACCGACGAGTTCATCGACGAGTTCATCGCGAACCTGCCCGTCGACGGACCGGATGCCGCCTGATGGGCCGTCACGACGTCGCGTACCGCGACCCGACCGGCAACCAGGCTGTCAGCCGCGTCATGCGCGAACACGAGGCCCACGCCGATCTCGGTCTCGGGTACCCGCCCGACGACGACACCGAGGACCTCGTCGGAGTCGCCGAGGTTCCCCGGTTTCAGACCGGAGAAGTTCCCGATTTCAAATCGGCAAGGGTTGCGTTTGAAGCGCAACCCTTGGCCGCGTTTGAAACGCGAGCAAGGTTCCGATCTGAGATCGAAACCCACCCTTCCGCGTCTGAAACGCAGAAGGCGAACAGCAAGAAGCCCCCGGTGTCATCCGACCAAGAACTCACCGAGGGCGTCCAGACCGACCACCAGCAGGAAGAAGATCTGCCGTGACCGTACCCGCCCGCACTGTCGAGCACCAGCCGGGCCGTCGTGCCCTGACCGTCGAGCGCGCCGCCGAGGACGTCTCCGAGTTTGAGCGCATCGTCCCGCATTCGGACGTCGACACCGCCTGCACCCGCATGCGGATGCACCCGCGGACGTTGATCCGCCGGTACCGGCTCCTCGGCCGCGCCGTGTACCCCGGACTCTGGTACGCCGAACACCAGCGACGTCGGATCGCCGCCGACGTCGCCACCATCACCCCGGCCACCGTCGACGAGCTGCTGGACTTCGCCGAGGTGATCCGATGAGCAGCAAGCGCACCTTGTTCGCCTGCACCTGGTGTGGTGCCGAACAGATCATGTTGGACCTCGACCCGCGGGCCGTCGCCGACGCGACGGAGGCGTGGCACGCCGAACACGACGAGCACAACCCGCACCACGACAAGCCCCGCTGCTGCGACGATTGCGGCATGGTGTCGCCGGTGCAGGCTGTCGACCATCGGACCGTGATCGGCCTGACGACGTTCGACCAGCAGGCGCACCTGGATTGGCTCGACGACCACGACTGCACCGCCCACCAGTCCGAGCAGCTGAAGGCGTGGCTGGCACGCGTCGACCAGACGGCCCACTACGTCGTCCGCCACGACGAGGACGCGTCGACACTCCTCGACGCCGCTCCACGGCCGTCATGGGCCGACAGTGGCCTTGACGAAATCTCGTCGACAGGGTCCGGCGGGTACTGGTCGGAGTCGCTGCGCATTCCCGTTTCGACTGTGGTCGCCTCGGTCGACGACGAGACGATCCGGTACGCGACGGTCGACGTCCGCGCGGGACTCGTCGACTGCCGCCCGACTGTGGCTCTCGGCCACACGATGCGCGTCAACGGTGCCGTCCGCACGGCCGGGATTCACGTCATGCCCGACGTCGCGCGGAGGGCCGCTGACGCGCTCCATGCGGCCGCGGATCTCGCCGAGTCCGCCTAACCCGCTCTGTCGGTGCTGAGCGGTAGTCTCTGTTCTTAGCAAGGTTCCCTGCCCTTTGGTTGCCCAGGCGGCAGCGGGGTAGGGAACCGAGCGGAGTGGTCCAGGAGGCTCCCGCTCAGCACCGACCGACCCCGACCACCGGGGCAGGTCCGCTGAGTCGGATGCTGCCCCGAGAAACGACCTCCTGATGACACCCACGAACGCCTACCAGCGTCTCGTAGACGCACTCCACAAACATGGTTGCCGCGTCGACGAGAAGTCGGGCGGGCGGGCCGCCGCACAGGCACCTGGGCACAGCGACACCGACCGATCCGTGTCGATCCTGCACCTACCTGGCCGCGTCCTCATCAACTCCCACTCTGACCCGACCAGCGACGTCCTCGACGCGCTCGGCCTCACGCTCGCGGACCTGTACGACAACCGGTCCGGCGTCAACTACCGCTACGGCGGAGGCCGAATCGTTCACCGGGATCCGTTCAAGAAGTTCCGCCAGTCCGGCGACACCAAGGACACCAGCCTGTTCCACGCCGAAGGGTTGCCGGCCGAAACGACGTTGCCGGTGTACTTCGTCGAGGGCGAGAACGACGTCCTCGCGGTCGAGACGACCGGCTATCCCGCTGTCTGTGCGGCGCAGGGGGCGGGGAAGGCTCACTTGGCTGATCTGGAACCGCTCCGTGGGCGTCCGGTGATCGTCGTGGCCGATAAGGATGGGCCCGGCCGCCGACACGCGCAGCAGGTCGTCGAGCTGCTCGCAGGTGTCGCTGAGTCGACGGTGATCGTGGAGGCCAAGACCGGCAAGGACGCGGCCGACCACATCCTCGCCGGGCATGATCTCTCCGAACTCGTCGTCGTCGCCGAACAGGCCACCGGCCCGTCGTTGGTGTCTGTCCGGCTCTCCGACGTCGAACCGGAGCGGATCACGTGGTTGTGGCCGGGGCGTATGCCTGCCGGGAAGCTCGTCACGTTGGACGGTGACCCGTCGCTCGGTAAGTCGACGCTCGCGCTCACCTTCGCCGCGACGATCACCAACTGCGGCACATGGCCCGACAACACCACGTGTACGACGTCCGGCGACGTGATTCTCCTGTCTGGCGAAGATGGTCTTGCCGACACTGTCAGGCCGCGTCTGGACGCTGCTGGTGCCGACGTGACGCGTGTCCACGCGGTGCAGGGCATCGCGTTGGAGGATGGGACGCTCGTTCCGCCGACGCTCGGCGACGTCCGCCAGCTCGAGCAGTTGATCCGGCAGACGGCCGCGCGGCTGTTGATCGTCGACGTCCTGATGGCGTACCTGCCGGGCAAGGTTGACTCTCACAAGGACCAGGACATTCGGCGAGTTCTGTCGGCGCTCGCGACGATGGCGGATGAGACCGGCTGCACGGTGTTGCTACTGCGTCACTTGAACAAGGCCAAGGGTGGTGACCCGTTGTACCGCGGTGGCGGGTCGATCGGCATCGTCGGTGCCGCGCGCGCCGGAATGCTGGTTGCTGCTGACCCTGACGACGAGACCGGCAAGGTCCGCGTCCTGGCGTCGACGAAGTCGAACCTCGGCCCCGCCCCGGAGTCGTTGCGGTACCAGCTGGTGTCAGCGGAGGGGACCGACGTCGCACGGGTGGACTGGCTCGGTGTCGACGGCCGGGATGCTCGCGAGCTGCTATCCGAGCCCACGTTCGACGACGGGGACGATAGGTCGAGCATCATCAGGATCGTCACCACCTACCTGACGGAATGTGGAGGCTCGGCACCGGCTGCCGACGTGTTGAAGCACACCCGCTCGGCTGGCCTGACTGACAACGCGGTCAAGAAGGCCCGCTCGAAACGAGGCTCAGGAATCCGGACAGAAAAGTCGGGTTTCGGCAAGGGGGCGTCGTGGTTCTGGTCCATAGATTCCCCCATAGGTTCCGAAGATTCCAGGGATTCAGAGACGGGAACCAATGGAATCAATGTGGAATCTATGGAGTGCCGAGCGTGTGGTCTGCCGCTCACTGGTCCGGACGGGCGTGTCAGATGGTCTGTGTAAGCGGTGAGGTTCAACCCTGAAGGGAACCGCTGTAGTGACTATCAATGATGATGTGAGCGTGGATGATTCGCGTGCAGATCGACGACAGAAGCAGACCGAGATGGCCAGTGAGTTGGTGGCATCGGGTGCGTTGGATGAGGTGTTCGCTCGTATCGATGCCGGCGAGCCGGTCGGCGGGCAGGACGGACTACTGAGCTCGCTCCTCAAAGCCACCCTCGAACGCGGCATGAACGCGGAGCTGACCGAGCATCTCGGGTACGAGGCCGGAGACCCCGAAGCAGCATCGTTTCCGAACTCGCGCAACGGATTCAGCGCGAAGACGGTCGCTTCCGAGGTCGGCGATGTGGATCTGGCCATCCCGCGCGATCGGGACGGGACGTTCACCCCGATGCTCGTGCGCAAGGGCCAACGCCGCCTCGATGGTCTGGACGCGATGATCGTCTCGCTATACGCGGGCGGGATGACGGTCCGCGATATCGCCCACCACCTTGCGTCGACGATCGGCACCGAACTCTCGCACGAGACGATCTCGAAGGTGACCGAGGAAGTCGCCGACGAGGTCGCGACCTGGCAACACCGTGATCTCGACGCTCTGTATCCGGTGATGTACCTCGACGCGATCGTGGTCAAGATCCGCGATGGCGCACACGTGCGGAACAAGGCCGCCCACCTCGCCGTCGGCGTGGACATGGACGGGGTCAAACACGTTCTCGGGATTTGGATCCAACAGAGCGAAGGCGCGAAGTTCTGGGCGTCGGTGTGCGCGGAACTGCGTAACCGCGGCGTACAGGACGTGTTGATCGTGTGCTGCGACGGGCTGACCGGGTTCGCTGAAGCCGTCGAGGCCACGTGGCCGCACGCAACAGTCCAAACGTGCGTGGTGCATCTGATCCGGGCCTCGATGCGGTTCGTCTCCTACAGCGACCGTAAAGCCGTGGTGCGCTTGCTCAAGCCGATTTATCAAGCGCCGACCGAGCACGCTGCCGCGGACGCGTTAGACGCGTTCGCGGACTCGGATATGGGCCGAAAGTACGTGTCGGCGGTTAAAACGTTCCGCGATGCGTGGGAACGGTTCATTCCGTTTCTGGCGTTTCCACCGGAGTTGCGGCGGGTCATCTACACCACGAACAGTATTGAGTCACTGAACTATCAACTGCGCAAGGTCACGAAGAACCGGGGGCATTTCCCGAACGACGCGGCCGCGATGAAGCTGTTATGGCTGGCCATCGGCAACATCGAGGACAAACGAGCTCGCGAGCGCATCAAGGAACAAGGACTTCCCTCGCACAAACGCAAAGCCGCGGGGCGGCTCGTGGAAGGCGCGGTCACCACGAACTGGAAACGAGCGCTCGAGCAACTCTCACTGACCTACCCCGAACGTATCGACCATCACCTCTAAACCGAACACCTGACCGACTTACACAGAAATCTTGACAGGCTCGTCCGGACGACCAGCGCGCCGGTGTCCACCTCGACATGCCGACGTGCCGCCAACCCCAACTCGCTGACCCCGTCTGCACTGTGTGCGGGCTCCCGGTCACATCCGGTCAAGGCGACCGCCATCTCTCATGCAACGAACCCCAGGAGGACGCAGCGTGAACATCATCATCGATAACCATTCCCACGCCCGAGACGCCCACGGCCGGACCGTCGAAGCATGGGACCGCGACACCGGCCGGGCACTCGTCGTCGACAACGCGACAGCGTCGCTCGTCCCCGCGGTGCCGCCGCTGGGCTACGGACTGACCACCATGCCGCTCGCCGGGGAGTGCTGACCGTGGCGCGCCCACCGTCGGTTCGCCTCGTCGACCCGCCCTGGATCGAGTTTGCTAAGCGTGTGCTCGCCGGTACCCCGAACCTGTCCGGCGCAGCGTGCATCGGCCGTCACGGGCTGTTCGACGAGCAGGCCCACGAAGATGGTGAGACCGCCGAGACGGCGGCCCGCCGACACCAGGAGGCGGCCGAACTGTGTCGCCGCTGCCCGGTCCTCGGCGCGTGCCGTACCGCCTGGGTCGACACCCCAGGTGTCCGGCACCGGCCGAGCGGTGTCATCGGCGGCCGCACCCCGGCCACGACAACCCGCGGCCGACCCCGCATGGAGGCATCGTGATGGAACTCGACGAGAACGCGCCGATCGGCGGCGCGGGACTCGACCACTGGCGGCCCACGCCGGACCAGCTGTCGCTCGTCGCCGGACTGACAGCCCGATACCTCGACGACGACCCCGCGGCGACCATCATGTTCATCCGCGCGTTCACCCGCTTCGGGCCCCACCGGCGCGACGGAGTCGACGACGGCCTCGTCCAGCTCGCTCTCGCGTTCATGCAGACGATCGACGAGACCCTGGCCGCAGGCGACCGTGACCGCCTCATCGCCCGTCTGCAATCGTCCGCGGTCCGCTACCGCGAACTCGACCTCGACGACGTCTCGATGCGCGTCGACGGACAACCCCAGATCGACCACACTCTTGAACAGGAGAAGCACCATGACTGACCTCGCCCCCATCGACGACCCGGCAGATCCGCCGGTACTCGGTGACGCCAACGAAAACGCCGACGGCACCATCGACACTCACCGGGTTCGTGAACGCAACGCCGAACGCCCGGCGTCGGTCGCCGACGTCCGACGACTCAAGCGGGAGAACCAAGCCCTTCGGGCCCGAGCCAAGACGGCCGAGCAGCAGGCCGCCGACCTCGCCGCCCGCTACGACGCCGCGCAACGCGCCGACGTCATCCGCCTAGCTGGCGAGCACCTCGACGACGCCGAGGACCTCTTCCGGTTCCACGACCCCGAAGCCGGAGCCTTGATGGACGCTCTTCGCGCCGACGACGGCACCATCGACGCTGACCTGGTCGCCGAGCACGCCGCCCGCATCGTCGAGGCCCGCCCCAAGCTCGGTGTCGACTACCAGCCCGAGCCGACACGGCCGCCGACCGACAGGCCCGTCGAATCGCTTCGGCCCGGCGCGAGCCCCGCCGACGCCCCAGCCACGGGCGCATCGTGGCAGCAGGTCATCAGCAACCCCCAGCGGTTCGGAGACCCGACCTAACCGGCCCGGCCGAGTACACTCGGACCTGCACGCACTGGTTTGGGCAGCGGGTAGTTAGAAGCGTCCCCGGCACCCCCCACAAGTCCCTCCTGACTCGGGGTGCCGGGGACGACCCGCATCACGAGTCAGGAGTGCCACAGCCTGAACGCGGCCCGGCCCGGAGTCGCCGCGCAACGGCCCGCAACTTCGCCCCCGGCGGGCGGCCACGCTGACGAATCCCCAGGCGGAACACCAGCGCGCACAACCCATCACTTCACGCGGCACACCCGCGACAGTCTCGCGCCGCCGCCACACCGTAAGGAGCCCATCGTGGCAACCACCGCAACGCACAATCAGATCCTCTCCGACGCCACCGTCGGCCAGCTCGTAATCAAGCCGCTCATGGAACAGTCGATCGCCGGACAAGCTCTGAGCCCCCTGTCGATCGCCACCCACGAGATCCGGTTCCCCGTCGTCTCCGACGACCCCACAGCCGGATGGGTCGCCGAAGGCGCAGAGTTCGCCCAGTCGACCAACACCCTCGACGAAGTCGTCTGCACGCCCCGCAAGCTCGGCGGCCTCACCGTCTTCACCTCCGAGCTGGCCGCCGACTCCAGCCCCGCAGCACAGCAGGTCATCGGCGACGGCCTCGTCCGCGACCTGTCCCGCAAGATCGACGCCGCACTCTGCACCGACCAGACCGGCGCCGGTGCCCCGGCAGGACTGGCGACCCTCGCCGGTGTCTCCACCCTCGCCGTCGCCACCGCAGGCTTCGAGGACATCGACCCGTTCAACGCCGCCGACTACCTGTCCGCAGCCGCCAACGGATCGATCACCGCGTGGATCGCCAACCCGACCGTCGCCGCCCAGCTCACCGACATCAAGGAGACGTCGACGTCGACGCGGCCACTGCTGCAGCCCGACCCGACGAACCCGGCCGTCCGCCAGATCCTCGGCCGCCCGCTCCTCGTCTCCACCCAGGTGCCCGCGAAGACGGTGTGGGGTATCGACTCGCGGTACGCGCACCTGGTGATCCGTGAACAGGCCAGCCTCGAATCGGACGCCTCAACGTTCTTCACCAGCGACCGCATCGCACTGCGCGCCAAGATCCGCGTCGGCTTCGCGTTCACCAACCCGGCCGCACTGGTCAAGATCACCACCGCCTAACACCCGAGCACCACCCCGGGACGGCCCGACCTGCATAGGCAAGATGCCCACGCAGGTCGGGCCGTCCCGCATTCTCAGAACGGAGCGACCATTGCCCTGGTCGAACGGACCCAGCAGAACCAGCACACCCGAATGGCGCAAGATCCGACGCGCCTGCATCACCCGAGACGGCAACACCTGCGCAGAATGCGGCGCCGACGGCCGCCAAGTCCGCCTCGACTGCGACCACATCATCCCCGTAGCCGAAGGCGGCACCGACACACTCGACAACGCCCGGATGCTCTGCACCACCTGCCACGCCGCCAAGACCCGGCGCGAGACCGAACGCGGCCGCGCACGCCGCAACGCCAAACGCTACCGAGCCAAGGAACCGCACCCCATGGACGCCATCCTCGCGCAGCAGCAAGCCAACCAGCAGTGCGAACAGCACTGACCAGGCCGGGGGTGGGGATGGTCTCTCGATCCACCCTAAACCGGGCACGCTACGCATAGCGGCACAGATCCTGCATGCGGCTTTCTCTGTGTTTTGCCCCCGCTCACGGGCCCTGGAACCCGTACACGGCCAGAGGTGCAATGCGTAGCGTGACCGGTTCGAGGCGGGTCGAGAGGGTACCCCCAGGGGGTCTCAGTGCCTCATCGGTGCCTCAACTCGGTACGACGGGTACATATGTGGGTGGACGTCGTTGGACTGTTTGCGCTGGTGGCTGTACTTGCATGTACCGGTGTGGACTACCCAAAACGTGCGTTCATCTTCTTTTAATCCGCAGGTCGTAGGTTCGAGCCCTACTGGGGGCACGGCACGAGGCCGGGCCGAGGAGTACATCCCCGGCCCGGTCTTTTCTTTGGTCATCGTCGTCGGCGTGTGCCCTCGTCATCGCCGCTACGGCGGGCGCCATTCCAAGTCTGTCGG
Organism: Gordonia spumicola; assembly: GCF_009932475.1. Taxonomy (GTDB): domain Bacteria; phylum Actinomycetota; class Actinomycetes; order Mycobacteriales; family Mycobacteriaceae; genus Gordonia; species Gordonia spumicola. Next base: position 369,242 of record NZ_BJOV01000003.1, on the reverse strand, counting down.
TGGTCGGTGGCGCGTGGGATGATCGGGCCGTGACCGCAGCACTGGGGCGTTGGTGGCTCGTCGGGGCGTCGGTCGTCGCAGCGGGGGTGCTCGTCGTGGTGTCGCCGGACGATGCGCGCAGTCTTCTCGACCGCCTCACGCCTGTGCTCGTGTTCGTCGCTGCGATGTCGGTCGTGGTCAACACGGCGGCCGACGCCGGCGCGTTCGACGCAGTCGCGACGGGGCTGCAGCGCATCGCACTGCCGAGGCTGTCCGCGCCCGCGGCGACCTGGGTGCGAGTCGTTGTACTCGCGGTGGTCAGCACCGCCTTCCTGTCCCTCGACACGACGGCCATCATGGTGACTCCGCTTGCGGTCGCGGTGGCTCGACGGGCAGGGGTCGGAGTCGGTGCCATCGGTCTCGCGGTGGTGTGGATCGCCAACATCGCGTCCCTGCTTCTCCCGGTCTCGAATCTCACGAACCTGTTGGCGGTGTCAGGCGAGGCGTTCGCCGGTACGGGCGACTACCTGTCGGTGATGTGGCGTCCCGCGCTGGTCGCGACCGCGACCGCTGTGCTGGCGTCGTGGATCGTCTACCGTTCGTCGGCGCGACGGTCGCACGGGTCGGGCATCGGGCACGACGACGCGGCGACCGGCGATCGAGACCCGCGACTGCGCGTGAGTCTTGTCGTGTTGGGCTGCATGCTCCCGCTACTGGTCTCTCCGATCCCGTACTGGTCGACGGCGGTCGGCGGCGCGTTCGTGTTGGTGATCGTGTCGCTGCGGGGCGGGGCTCCGCGGGTGTCGCTCTCGTCGATTCCGTGGCGTTCGTTGATGTTCGTCGTCGCTCTCTCCTCGACGGCCGCCGTGCTCCATTCCCTCGGCGCGATGGACTGGTCGGCTCGAATGCTCAGCGGAAGCGACGAGTCGACCGGTGGGCTGCTCCTCGCCGGCGGTACGGGCGCGCTGTTGTCGAATCTCATCAACAACATCCCGGCGTTCCTCGCCCTCGAAACGGCAGTCGACGGGCATGCGGGGACCGCGGCACTGCTCATCGGCGTCAACGCCGGTCCGATCGTCACGCCGTGGGCGTCACTCGCGACCCTGCTCTGGCACGACCAACTGCGGCGCAACGGCGTCGACGTGCCGTGGCGCCGATACATCCTCGCGGGCTGCATGGTGATGCCGATCGCGGTGATCGCGCCGATACTCGCGGTCTAGTGTCGCGTTCCGAAGACTAGGGCCTGCGGCGTCTGGACCGACTCGACCTCGAAGGCCTTGCCGGCCGACGACGCCGAGACCGGTGTCGGGCGTGCTCGGTCGGATTGTCGCCAACGCGGGGTGAACGCTACGGAAACACCCCTTGGCCTGCGGATTTGTGTTTCTCGGAGTGCGTGCCATAGAGTAATCATCGCTCCCAGCGGGAACAAGAAGACCGGCCCCCTTCGTCTAGCGGCCTAGGACGCCGCCCTTTCAAGGCGGTAGCGCGGGTTCGAATCCCGTAGGGGGTACGCAGATCGGTTCGCACCGAGAAGCTGCCAGACACCGATTCGGTGTTCGGAAGCGGATCGGCTAAGATCGAAAAGCGCAAAAGTTACAAAAGAATATGGCCCTGTGGCGCAGTTGGTTAGCGCGCCGCCCTGTCACGGCGGAGGTCGCGGGTTCGAGTCCCGTCAGGGTCGCTAGGTTTCGGTTTGACCGGCGCCATCCGGCCAGGTAGCTCAGTTGGTACGAGCGTCCGCCTGAAAAGCGGAAGGTCGTCGGTTCGATCCCGACTCTGGCCACGCAAACCCCCTTGCTCACGCAAGGGGGTTTTTGCGTTGCGTGAGCAAGGGGCGAAGACTGTTGTTTTCGACTCAAAGCCGCATGCCGCGGTGAACATCGAGTCAGGCTGTGGAAGTGTGGACACAGTCGAATAACCGTGTCGAGGAGAGATGATGACCGAAGGCGCCGACCAGGACACCGCAAATCCTGAGTTGACCATCGTCGACAACGTCGTCGACCGCGAATACACGGTCGAACGGCTCGTCGAGAACCCTGTGGAAACAGTGATCGACAAGCCGATCACGCTCGAACGCGTCGTCGAACGGCTCGTCATCGACACCGTCGACACCATCATCGACAAGCCTGCCACCGTGTCTCGCCTGGTCGAGAAGCCCGTCGTCACCGTCGTCGACGAAGTGACCGACAAACCCGTCACCGTGCCGCGCATCGTCGAACGGCCCGTCGTCACCATCGAGGACGAGCTCACCGACAAGCCGGTGAACGTCCAGCGCATCGTCGAGCAGCCCGTCGTGACCATCGTCGACGAGGTCGTCGACAAGCCGATCGACGTGTCCCGGGTGGTCGAGCATCCCATCGTCACCGTCATCGACAACGTGGTCGAGAAGCCCGTCGACGTTCCGCGCGTCATCGAGCAGCCCGCCGTCACCATCATCGACGAGATCGTCGACAAGCCGATCGACCTGCCGCGGTTGGTCGAGAAGCCGATCGTCACCGTCTATGACGAGATCGTCGACACCCCCGTGCAGTTGCCGAGGTTGGTCGAGAAGCCCGTCGTCACCGTTGTCGACGAGATCGTCGACACGCCGGTCGAGGTGACCCGGATCGTCGAGAAGCCCGTCATCACCGTCGTCGACGAGATCGAGGACGTCGCCGTCGAGCTGCCCCGGCTCATCGAACGGCCCGTCGTGACAGTCGTCGACGAGGTGAAGGAGACCGAGGTCGAGATCAGTCGTCTCGTCGAGAAGCCGATCGTCACCATCCTCGACCAGATCGCCGACAAACCCGTCGAGATCCAGCGACTGGTGGAACGACTCATCGTGACCGTCGTCGACGAGGTGATCGAACGGCCCGCCGAAGTGCAGCGCGTCATCGAGAAGCTCATCGTCGACATCACCGACACCGTCGTCGAGAAGCCCATCACCGTCGAGCGGATGGTCGAGAAGCCGATCGTCACGCTCGTCGACAAGATCGTCGAAGTGCCCGTCGAATCGATCGTCGAGAAGGTGATCGAGAAGCCCGTCGAGAAGATCATCGAGATCACCGTCGAGAAGCCCGTCGAGAAGATCGTCGAGCACATCATCGAGGTGCCCGTCGAGAAGAACGTTTACACGACGGTCGAGAAGGAGATCGAGGTCCCCGTCGAGGAGGTGATCTACAAGACGGTCGAGAAGCCCGTCGAGAAGATCATCGAGGTCGTCGTCGAACGCGCCGTCGTCAAAGTCGTCGAGGTCCCGAGAGAGGTGGTCGTCGAAAGGCTCGTCGACAAGCCCATCGAGAAGCCGGTCGACCACGTGATCGAGCGGATCGTCGAGAAGCCGAACGTGGTGGAGAAGGTCGTCGAGAAGCCCGTCGAGAAGATCGTCGAGCGGATCGTCGAGAAGCCGAACGTGGTGGAGAAGGTCGTCGAGAAGCCCGTCGACCACGTCCTCGAGCGGATCGTCGAGAAGCCCGACGTGATCGAGGAGATCGTCGAGAAGCCCGTCGACCGGGTGGTCGAACGTGTCGTGGAGATCCCCAACGTCGTCGAGCAAGTCGTCGAGAAGACTGTCGACCACACGATCGAGCGCGTCGTCGAGAAGCCGAACGTGGTGGAGAAGGTCGTCGAGAAGCCTGTCGATCACCTCGTCGAGCGGATGGTCGAGAAGCCGAACGTGATCGAGAAGGTCGTCGAGAAGCCCGTCGACCACATCGTCGAGCGGATCGTGGAGATCCCCAACGTGGTGGAGAAGGTCGTCGAGAAGCCCGTCGACCACACGATCGAACGAGTCGTCGAGAAGCCGAACGTGCTCGAGGAGATCGTCGAGAAGCCCGTCGACCACACCGTCGAGAAGGTCGTCGAGGTCCCCAACATCATCGAGCAGGTCGTCGAACGGCCCGCAGACCACGTCATCGAGAAGATCCTCGAAGTCCCGCAGGTGACGGAGAAGGTCGTCGAGACGCCCGTCGAGAAGGTCGTCGAGAAGGTCGTCGAGAAGCCGAACGTGATCGAGAAGGTCGTCGAGAAGCCCGTCGACCACATCGTCGAGCGGATCGTCGAGAAGCCGAACGTCGTGGAGCAGATCGTCGACAAGCCGGTCGAGCACATCGTCGAGAAGATCGTCGAGCGGCCCGAGATCGTCGAGCGCGTGATCGACAAGCCCGTCCACCGCGAGTTCGAGAAGACCGTGCAGACGCCGGTTCTCGTCGAGAAGGTGATCGAGAAGCAGATCAACGTGGTGTCCGAGCGGGTCGTCGAGAAGCCTGTCGAGCACATCGTGGAGAAGGTCGTCGAGAAGCCCGTCTACCGCGAGGTGGAGCGGATCATCGAGAAGCCGATCGAGAAGATCGTCGAAGTGGTCGTCGAGAAGCCGGTGATCGTCCGCAAGGTGATCGAGAAGGAAGTGGAGCGGGTCGTCGAAGACGACACGTCCACGCGGACCGTCACCCACGACGCCGTCACGGGCGAACCGGTGCGGCCGCACTTCCTCGAGAAGCCCGCGGGCGACGGCGACCGGTGGATCGACGCGGGTACCGGGCAGCATCCCGTCAGCGGCACCGTCGGAGCCGAATCGGAGGAGTCGGCCGCGCGCGACCGCGTGGAGCCGCAGTATCAGGCGCGGCGAGCCAAGCATCGTCAGCCGGACTGACCGCACATCCCGGAGAACCACCGTCCATACGGACCGATAGGGCGCCGACGAGCGTCGTAGGTCCGCACGGACGGTGGTTTCGCGTTCACCGCCAGGCGAACACCGGCTGGTCGTAGTCGGCCACGCGCACGGACTCGCCGTGCAGCGCCACCCTGGCGAATTGGTAGAGCACCGCGGCCGTCGGCGCATGGATTCGGCGACCGATCAGCGGCAACGACATCACCGGACGGTCCGATTCCGGGATGGTCTCGAGTATCGGCTCGGCCTCGGCCAGTTCGTCGAGCTCGATGAGGAACACCCGCTCGACCTCGGCCGGATTCGGGCGGGGCTCGACGTCGTCGTCGCACCACAGCACGGTGGGCGACATGACGAACCCGGAACGGGTGGCGTAGTCGTCCAGGTCGCCCAGTATCGAGTCCGGCCCGAGTCGTATCCCCATCTCCTCCTCAAGTTCTCGCAGTGCCGCCCCGTGGTGTGTCTCGCCGTCGTCGAGGCGCCCACCGGGCAGTGCGAACTGCGCGGCGTGCCGGTTCATGCCGGACGGCCTGCGGGTGAGCCACACTCCGCGACCCGCCTTCGACGGCGCCACCACCACGGTCACGGCAGCGGGGCGTCGGCCCGATCCGGCCGGTATCCGCCGGACGGCGAAGCGGTCGAGTCGGGCCTGCAGTTCGTCTCGAAGCGACATCTGTTCAATGTAACGTCGATCACACCGGGAAGTAAACGGACCATAGTCCGGTTACATTGATTGCAAGCGGCAGGCGAAGCCGGCCGCACGCCCCAGAACTCACCACAGCCGACTCTTCAAGGAGACGATGATGACCACCGCAATCGCACCCGCCGAACTGACCGCAGGCACCTGGAACATCGACCCGGTCCACTCGACCGTCGGCTTCACGGTCCGCCACCTCATGGTGTCGAAGGTCCGCGGCTCGTTCGGCGCCTTCACCGGAACCATCGAGGTGGCCGCCGACGGCACCCCGGCCGTCAACGCCACCATCGACGTGACCTCGATCGACACCCGGAACGCGCAGCGTGACGAGCACGTCCGATCGGCCGACTTCTTCGACGCGGGCAATCACCCGACCGCGACGTTCGTCTCCACCTCGGTCGAGGCGAAGGGCGACGACTACCTCGTCCACGGCGACTTCACCCTTCGTGGCGTCACCAAGCCGGTCACGCTGGAGATGGAGTTCAACGGCGTGAACCCGGGCATGGGCCACGGAGCCGTCGCGGGATTCGACGCCAAGACCGTCATCAACCGCAAGGACTTCGGCATCGACATCGAGATGCCGCTGGAGACCGGCGGCACCGTGGTCGGCGACAAGATCACGATCACCCTCGAGATCGAGGCTGTGCTCGCCGCCTGACCCAGGCCACTGAGCGGTCACGACAGTGATCGCGCACACCCCGTCACCTCCCAGGTATTCGGTACTCTCTCAGAGACGAAGACCTGGGAGGTGATGCGTTGTGCTGACCGAACGGCAGCGGGAACGGGCGCACAGCATCGCCGACCGGATGGATCGCCGGTTCAAGACCATCTCCATGCTCGGCGGCCTCAACGAACGCGGCCGAGACCGCGACGAGGTGGAGATCCTCGAACTCGACCCGCAGACCCGACGGGCGTTCGCCAAGCGCGGGCTGGTGATCGGCGGGGCGATCGTCGCGGGCGCCAAGGTGCTGATCGGGATCGAGACGTTCGTCGCGGTCCTCCTGGCGTTCAACGGCGGACGTGTGGAGATCCACACGGACGCCGACATGGGCGCGGTCCTCATCGCATTGCTGTTCGGGACCGTCGTCAGCGTCGTCGCATCGATCGTCCTCCTGCTCCCGCAGTACCGCTGGTTCATCACCGCCGAACCCGCCGACGCCCGACGCCGCCGCGACGTGGTGCGGATACCGGCCCGCCTCGTCGTCGCCGACGTCGTCGGCTGGGTGCTCGCGTTCAGCGTGTACGTCCTGATCTCCGACATGCGCCCGGTGTTCGTGTTGTCGGTCGGCGGCGCATTCGGGCTGGCGGCGATCACCTCGGGCTCGCTGACGTACCTGTTCGCCGAGAGCGCCGCCCGTCCGCTGGCGATCCTGGCGATGCGCGGATCGACGTCCACCAGGGTGGTGCACGGCGTCCGTGAACGCATGATCGTCGTGTGGGTGGTGTCGTCGGCCGTCCCGATGGTCGGTCTCCTGCTGGTGAATCTCGGACGCGGCCTCGGCTGGGTGCCGCCCGTCGCCGACACCGTCGACTGGACCGTCATCCTCCTCGCGATCATCGCGCTGACCTCGGGCGCGCGTGTCGTCGGTCTGGTCAACCGGGCCATCGCCGATCCGCTGAACGACATGCGCGAAGTGGTCGAGGCGGCCCGCAACGGCGACATCTCGCAGCGCGTCGCGGTCTACGACGCGTCCGAGCTCGGTGTGCTGCAGGCGGGCCTGAACGCGATGCTCGACGGTCTCGCCGAACGCGAGCGGATGCGCGACATCTTCTCCAGGCACGTCGGCGACCACGTCGCGCAGCTCGCCCTGGAGCAGGACGGCGAACTGGTCGGAGCCAACACCGATGTGGCCGTGATCTTCGTCGACATCACCGGTTCGACGGCGTTCGCGGCCGACCGCGACCCTCGCGAGACGGCCGTCGTGTTGAACGCCTTCTTCTCGATCGTCGCCGACGTCGTCGACAGGCACGGCGGGTTCATCAACAAGTTCGAGGGCGACGCCGCGCTCATCGTGTTCGGTGCGCCCGCGCCGCTCGCCGACCCGGCGCTCGCGGCCCTGGCCGCGGCCAGGGAGCTCGGCGTGGAACTCAGTGAACGACTCCCGCTCGAATGGGGGATGGGCGTCGCCTACGGGCGGGTGTTCGCGGGCAACATCGGTGCCCGGACCCGATACGAGTACACGGTGATCGGCGACTCGGTCAACGAGTCGGCGCGCCTCTCCGACCTCGCGAAAGAGGGGTATTCGTCGGTGTACGCGAGCCGCGCGGCGATCGAGGCCGCCGACCCCGTCGAGGCGGAGCACTGGCGGCGCGTCGACCGGCAGGTGTTGCGCGGCCGCGTCAACGTGACGGAGATCTTCGCTCCGAGTGAACTGCTCGTTCGCCATGAACCGCCGTCCCTCGGTAGTGTTCTCGCCGACCTCGTGAAGTTCGCCATGCCGGGCGAGCGGGCGTCGAGAGTCGCGACCAAGGAGCCGTAGACGTGAGTGGCTGGAGTCGCGCCGATATCCCCGCGCAGGACGGGCGGCGCGTGATCGTCACGGGCGCCAACAGCGGAATCGGCGCCGAGACGGCGATCGCGCTCGCCGCGGCCGGGGCCCGCGTGACGCTGGCCTGCCGCACCATCGACAAGGCTCGGGTCGTCGCCGACCGGATCGGTCCGTCGGCCGTCGTCGCCCACCTCGACCTCTCGGACCTGGCATCGGTTCGGGCCTTCGCCGACACGGTCGACGAGACGGACGTGCTCGTCAACAACGCCGGCGTGATGGCGGTGCCGTACGCCCTGACGGCCGACGGCTTCGAGATGCAGATGGGGACCAACCACCTCGGCCACTTCGCGCTGACCGCGCTGCTGCTGCCTCGAGTGACCGAACGGGTCGTCGTCCTGACTTCGCACGGTCATCGGTTCTCGCGATTGAACGTCGACGACCTCAACTGGGAGCGCCGCCGCTACCGCAGGCAGATCGCCTACGGCGATTCGAAGTTCGCCAACATGCTGTTCGGGCTGGAGCTCGCACAGCGCTTCGAGCGGTCCGGTTCGACGAAGCTGGCCGTGCTCGCGCATCCCGGCTATGCGCAGACCGGGCTGATGGGGAAGTCGGAGACCGCGTTCGACCGCCTGACCAAGGCGGGCGAAGTGCTGCGCGTCGGCCAGTCCGCCGCGCGGGGCGCCCTGCCGACGCTGTTCGCTGCGACGTCGCCGGACGCCGTCAACGGCGGCTACTACGGGCCGGACGGCATCGGTGGCCTTCGCGGCAGCCCGACGGTCGCGTCGCGTCGCCGCAGGTCGGACGATCAGGATCTCCGCGACCGCCTGTGGGCCGAGTCGGAGCGTCTCGTCGGGATCGAGTTCCCACCGGTCACGTGATCGAACAGGTGTACGATAGGGCGCATGACCGCGGGCCTGCAGGCGTCGTTGTTCGATGCGATCGACGCCGAGTCGAGACTGACTCGACTGAGCGACGGTGTGCGCCGGACCCCGCTCGCCCGCGGTGCGTGGGTCGACGTCCGGCCGGGCTGGTTGCAGGGGTCGACCGCCGTGTTCGATGCGCTTGCGACGTCGGTCTCGTGGCGCGAAGAGGAACGTCGCATGTACGACGCGACGGTCGCGGTGCCTCGGCTGATGGCGACGTACTTCACGGAGTCGGAGTTCCCCCATCCGATTCTCCGTGCCGCGCGCGAGGCGTTGTCATCGCACTACCGTGACGTGCTCCCGGAGGCCTTCGCCACCGCGGGCCTATGCCTGTATCGCGACGGCGCGGACAGCGTCGCGTGGCACGGAGACCGGATCGGACGGGGCCGCGACAGCGACACCCTGGTCGCCATCCTCTCGCTCGGATCGCCCCGACCGTTGCTGCTGCGACCGCGTGGCGGGGGAGCGTCCCGCCGATTCGTGCTCTCGTCCGGCGACCTCCTCGTGATGGGCGGCAGCTGCCAGCGCACCTGGGACCACGCCGTCCCCAAGACGCCGGGCGTCGGACCGCGGATCAGCGTCCAGTTCCGGCCGTCCGGTGTCTTCTAGAGCGACCGGAGACGGTCTGCGGCTTCGGTGATCGCGTCGTCGCTCTTGGCGAAGGCGAAGCGCACCATGTGACGCCACGGGCCGGCGTCGTCGACGAACGCGCTGACCGGTACGGCGGCCACGCCGACCCGTGCGGGCAGTTCACGGCAGAACGCTGCACCGTCGACGACTCCGAGCGGCCGGGGGTCGGCGCACACGAAGTACGTGCCCTGACTGCGGTGGACGTCGAACCCGGCGTCCGAGAGTGCTGAGGACAGCAGGGTGCGCTTGCGTCCGAGGGCCTCGGCGTCGGCGCGCACCCAGTCCATGTCGGTGCGCAGGGCGTGGGCGACGGCGGGCTGGAACGGGCCGCTGCCGACGTAGGTGAGGTACTGCTTGGCGGCCCGAACAGCGCGGATCAGGTCGGCGGGTCCGCTGATCCAGCCGACCTTCCAGCCGGTGACGTGGAACGTCTTGGCCGCGCCCGAGATCCGCAGGGTGCGCTCCTTCATCCCGGGCAGCGTCGCGAGCGATCGGTGGACGGCGCCGTCGAACACGAGGTGCTCGTACACTTCGTCGGTGATCGCCACGACGTCGTGCTCGACGCAGAGCCTGGCGATCTCGGCGAGGTCATCGTCGGAGAGGATCGTGCCGGTCGGATTGTGCGGCGAGTTCACGATGACGGCCCTGGTTCGCGGGCCGAAGGCGGAGGCGAGGGCGTCGCGGTCGAGCCGGAAGCCGTCGCCGTCCCGGACGAGGGGGACGGTGCGTCGCACGCCTGCGGCGAGTGCGACCGTAGCGGCGTACGCGTCGTAGTACGGCTCGATCATCACGACCTCGTCGCCTGCCTCGACGAGCCCGAGGACCGCACCCGCGATGGCCTCGGTGGCGCCCACGGTGATGAGCACTTCGGTGTCGGGGTCGTAGGCGATTCCGTAGTCGTCGAGTTGCTGGGCGGCGACGGCCTCCCGCAGTTCGGGGACGCCCGGGCCGGGCGGGTACTGGTTGAACCCTCCGGTGATGGCGGCGCGGGCCGCGTCGAGCATCGACTCGGGCCCGTCGGAGTCGGGAAATCCCTGTCCGAGGTTGATCGCGTCGTGCCGCACGGCCAACGCCGACATCTCGGCGAAGATCGTCGACGTGAACGGGCGCATCCGGCTGACGAGCTGCATGCGCCCAGCCTATGCGTGCCGTGGCGTCCCGGTGCGAGACGACACTGGTCAGGCATATCCATGAGGTATTGCTAACCTAACTCAATGACAAGGCCTCGGATGCTCGCGCTGCTCGGCGCGCTGCTGCTCGTGGCCGCAGTCGCGTCGGTGCTCTTCGCGACGCGGTCGGTCGGGGTCGTCGACGTCGTCGAGGCATTCTGGAACCGAGACCCGTCGGACGATCTGTACATCCTCATCCGCGACGAGCGGATCCCGCGGACGGCGATGGCGATCGTCGTCGGGGCCGCGATGGCTGTCGCGGGCGCGGTGATCCAGGGATACACGCGGAATCCGCTGGCCGACCCCGGAATCCTCGGCATCTCCAACGGCGCCGGTTTCGCGGTGGTCCTGGCCGTGATGCTGTTCGGTGCGCAGAGCATCACCGCGGCCCTGCTGTTCGGGTTGGTCGGAGCGGCGGTGGCCGCCGTGCTGGTGTTCGGCGTCGCCACCTTCGGTGCGGGCGGCGGACCGATGTCCCTCGTGCTGGCGGGCGCGGCGCTGACCGCGCTGTTCGTGTCCGCCACCAGCGCCATCGTGATCTCCAACCGGCAGAGTCTCAACCAGTTCCGCACCTGGAACGCGGGCTCGCTCGTCGGACGTGGCTTCGACGTCCTCGGTCCCGTCCTGCCGCCGATCCTGGTGGGGCTGGTGCTGGCGTTCGCGATCGGGCCGGCACTCAACGCCCTCGCCGTCGGCGACGACACCGCGACGGCTCTGGGCATCCGCATCGGCTGGGTGCGCATCGCGGGCTTCGTGTCGATCACACTGCTGACCGGATCGGCCAGTGCGGCCGTCGGCCCGATCGTGTTCGTCGGACTGGTGGTGCCGCACCTGATTCGGGGCGTCATCGGGCCCGACCATCGCTGGCTGCTGCCACTGTGCGTGCCTGCGGGAGGAACGCTGATGTTGGTGTCCGACATCATCGGACGTGTCGTTCTGCGGCCGGCGGAGGTGCCGGTCGGGGTGATCCTGGCGTTCGTCGGCGTCCCGTTCTTCATCTGGTTCATCCGGCGGCGCAGGCTGGTGGTCGGATGACCGCGCGCATCCTGCCGCGTCCCGGTGAGGTGGCTCTGCCGTTCCCTCGGATGCGGGTCCGCTGGTACGGGATCGCCGTCGGAGCCGTCTTGGCCGCGCTCACCGTGTTGGCGGTGGCTGTCGAACTGTCCGTCGGCGAGTATCCGATCCCGCTCGGGAAGTCGTTCGAGATCCTCGTCGGGGGCGGTGACTACGTTGAGCGGCTCGTGGTCGACTCCCGCATGACCAGGGCGCTCGTCGCGTTGGGCGCGGGTGTCGCATTGGGCGCGGGCGGAGCTCTCACGCAGACGACCGCCAAGAATCCGCTCGCCAGCCCCGACGTCATCGGCATCTCCATGGGCGCCAGCGCCGCGGCCGTGTTCGTCGTGGTCATGATGCCGAATGCGGCAGGAGCGTGGGGCGTGCCGATCGCCGCGATGGTCGGCGGCATCCTCACCGCGGCGATCGTGATCGTGCTCGTGTCCGGCAACGGCATCGACACCATGCGCATCGTCCTCGTCGGTGTGGCCGTCAACGCGCTCGCCGCGGCAGCCGTCTCCTTCCTCCTCGTCAGCGTCGACCTGCAGGCCGCGTCGGACGGCGTCGAATGGCTCGCGGGCAGCGTCACGAACCGGACGTGGACGCACGTGTGGCCGTTGTGGATCACGATCGCGGTGTGCGCGGTCGCCGTCGCGATCAGTTCCTTCGACCTGCGCGTGATCCGGCTGTCGGACGCCTCGGCCCGCGGGCTCGGGGCTCCGGTCACCGTGCTCACCGTCGTCTACTGGGTGATCGCGGTGCTCCTGGTGTCGGCGGCGGTGGCCGCGGCCGGACCGATCGCCTTCATCGCGCTCGCCGGTCCGCAGATCGCGCGGTTGCTGTTTCGGTCGCCGACGCCGCCGCTGATCGGGTCGGCGCTGACCGGCGCGGTCCTCCTTCTCGGGGCCGACCTCGTGGGGCGGACGGCGCTCTCCGACCTGCCGGTCGGCGTGATCACCGGCGTCCTCGGGGCTCCGTTCTTCCTGGCACTGCTGGTGATCGCGAACAGAAAGGCGACGGTATGACGAAGGAGTCGGCGGGGCGGGGCCTCGCGGCACGGGGGATCACCGTCGGCTACCGCGACCGCACGGTGCTCTCCGACTTGTCGGTCGAGATCGCGCCGAACGCGTTGACCGGCATCGTCGGACCCAACGGTTGCGGCAAGTCGACGCTGGTGAAGGCGATGTCGAGATTGACGCCGACGTCGGCGGGCGAGATCGTGCTCGACGGTTCGCCGATCTCGTCGATGTCGACGCGCGCGCTGGCACGGGCGATCGGCGTGCTTCCCCAGAATCCGATCGCACCCGACGGCATCCTCGTCGCCGATCTGGTGGCGCTCGGGCGCCATCCGCACCAGAACTGGATCCGGCAGTGGTCGGGTCGCGACTCGGACGAGATCACGCGAGCGCTCGAACAGACCGGGGTGGCCGATCTCGCCGAGCGTCGAGTGTCCGACCTGTCCGGTGGACAACGACAGCGGGTGTGGGTCGCGATGGTGCTGGCTCAGCAGACCGAGTTCCTGCTGCTCGACGAGCCGACGACCTACCTCGACCTGGCGCGAAGCTTGGAACTGCTCGACCTCGTCGACCGCCTGCACGCGGAGCAGGGACGGACGGTGGTCATGGTGCTCCACGATCTGGCGTTGGCGTGCCGGTACTGCGACGAGCTCATCGTCATGCGCGACGGTCGAGTGGTGGTCCAGGGGCCGCCGAAGGAGATCGTCACCGAGGACCTGCTGTGGGACGTGTTCGGCCTGCGGAGTCGGGTGATCGCCGATCCGGTCTCCGACCAGCCGCTCGTGGTCCCGGTCGGGGAGCGTCGGATCACTGCGCCCGGCTTTGAACTTAGGTAATGCTCACCTAGGCTTACCGGGAATTGTTCGCACGAACCACGGAGAGAACATGGCTACGAACTATCGGCGCCGGATCGGCGTCCTCGCAGTCGTCACCGCACTGATCGCGACGCTCGTCGCGTGCGGCGGCAACGACGACGCCGCGACCGGATCGGGCGCCGTGACCCCCGAGTCGGGGGCACTGCCCGTCACACTCACCCACAAGTTCGGTCAGACCACCGTGACGAAGCCCGCGAGTCGCGTCGTCTCGCTCGGCTACACCGATCAGGACGCGCTCCTGGCCCTCGGCGTGACCCCGGTCGCGGTGCGCAACTGGGACGGGATGGCCCCCAAGGGCGAACCGGCAGGCAACTGGGCTCTCGACAAGGTGACCGGTGAGAAGCCGAAGATCATCATGTCCGAGACCGTCTCCTTCGAAGAGGTCGCGGCCCTCAAACCCGACCTGATCGTCGCCGTCTACTCCGACGTCGACAAGTCGATGTACGACCAGCTCAGCAAGCTCGCCCCGGTGATCGTCCAGAAGGCCGACTACGCCGACTACCAGCAGCCGTGGGACGTCACGACCCTCGAGATCGGCAAGGCCGTCGGCAAGCCCGCGGCCGCGCAGTCCCTCGTCGACGGAGTGAAGGCCAAGATGGCCGCCCTCGCGGGCCGCCACCCAGAGTGGAAGACCAAGTCGCTGTCCATCGCCACCTACGACGGCACCGACCTCGCCGCGTTCGCGGGCGGCGACCCGCGCGTCGTGTTCTTCGCCTCGCTCGGATTCCGTCCCAACGAGGCGGTCAACGCGGCCGCGGGCGACAAGTTCTACGCGAAGCTCTCCATCGAGGAGGCCCGCAAGCTCGACACCGACGTGATCGTGTGGGACCAGCTGTCGTACGCGCCCAAGGGCAAGGCGACGGTCACCGACCAGTCGACGCTCGCCAACCTGCCCGCGGTCAAGGGGAACCGCAGCGTCTTCCTCGAGGGCGACCTCGAGAAGGCGTTCGGCTGGCAGACCGTGCTCAGCCTGACGTACGTGCTCGACAACATCGAGCAGCCGCTGGTCGCCGCGACGAGCTGACCTGTAGGTTCACAGGTCTGCCGCATCGATGATGCGGTAGGCGTAGCCCTGTTCGGCGAGGAAGCGCTGGCGGTGGGCGGCGTAGTCGGCGTCCAGAGAATCACGGGACACGACCGAGTAGAAGTGCGCCTGCCCGCCGTCGGCCTTCGGGCGCAGGAGACGTCCGAGGCGTTGCGCCTCCTCCTGGCGGGAACCGAATGTGCCTGACACCTGGACGGCGACCGATGCCTCCGGCAGGTCGATGGAGAAGTTGGCGACCTTCGACACGACGAGCGTCGACAGCTCGCCGCGGCGGAACGCGTCGAACAGCTTCTCCCGCTCGGCGTTGCGGGTGGAGCCCTGAATCACCGGGCAGTCGAGGATCCGGCCCAGTTCTTCGAGCTGGTCGATGTACGCGCCGATGACGAGAGTCTGTGCGTCCTTGTGCCTGTCGAGGATCCGCTTGACGACGTTCACCTTCGAATGCGCGGTGGAACAGAGCTTGTACTTCTCCTCCTGCTCGGCCACCGCGTACTGGAGGCGTTCCTCGTCGGTCATGGTGACGCGGACCTCGACGCAGTCGGCGGGCGCGATCCAGCCCTGAGCCTCGATGTCCTTCCACGGGGCGTCGTATCGCTTGGGGCCGATGAGGCTGAACACGTCGCCTTCGCGGCCGTCCTCGCGGACCAGGGTCGCGGTGAGTCCGAGGCGGCGGCGCGATTGAAGGTCTGCGGTCATCCGGAACACCGGGGCCGGGAGCAGATGGACCTCGTCGTAGACGATGAGGCCCCAGTCGCGGGAGTCGAACAGGTCGAGGTTCTTGTACTCGCCCTTCGACTTGCGGGTCATCACCTGATACGTGGCGATGGTGACCGGACGAATCTCCTTGCGTTCGCCCGAGTACTCGCCGATCTCCTCCTCGGTGAGCGAGGTTCGGGCGATCAGTTCGCGCTTCCACTGCCTGCCCGCAACGGTGTTGGTGACCAGGATCAACGTCGTCGCGGCCGCCTTCGCCATCGCGGCCGCGCCGACCATCGTCTTGCCCGCGCCGCACGGCAGGACGACGACGCCCGAGCCGCCCGCCCAGAACGAGTCGGCGGCGAGCTCCTGGTAGTCGCGCAGCTCCCAGCCGTCCTGGACCAGGTCGATGGGATGCGCCTCGCCGTCGACGTAGCCCGCGAGATCCTCGGCGGGCCAGCCGACTTTCAGCAGCACCTGCTTGAGGCGTCCGCGCTCGGACGGGTGTACGACGACGGTGTCGTCGTCGAGCCGCGCGCCGAGCATCGGGGACACCTTCTTGTTGCGCAGGATCTCCTCGAGGACGGCGCGGTCGAACGACACGAGGGTCAGGCCGTGCGCGGGATGCTTCACCAGCTGCAGGCGGCCGAAGCGGCCCATGGTGTCGACGATGTCGACGAGCAGCGGTTGGGGCACGGGGAAACGCGAATAGGTGACGAGGGCGTCGACCACCTGCTCGGCGTCGTGCCCGGCCGCTCGCGCATTCCACAGGGCGAGCGGCGTGACCCGGTACGTGTGGATGTGCTCGGGTGCGCGTTCCAACTCGGCGAACGGAGCGATCGCCGCGCGCGCCGCGCCCGCGTCGGGATGATCGACCTCCAGCAGGAGGGTCTTGTCCGATTGCACGATCAGCGGTCCGTCACTCACCGGACCATTGTCTCAGAGCAGTTCGACGCGGGTGATCCGGTGCAGGGCGAACCGGACGTCCCGATCGCCAGCCTCCTCGTCGGCGACGAGTTGCCCCGCCGCCAGCGACCTCGCCTTGACGACGTGCCTGCTGGCGCCGCCCTGCGCGTCGACGTAGCCGATCCGGAGTCGACGCCCGGTCTGCAGGGCCAACTGGATCAACGTGGACGTCGTCTCCCCCGAGCCGGATCCCGATGTGGCCTGTGCCGTTATCGGCCCGTCGGCACGGTCGGCCGTCCGCATGCGGGTGACGACCGTGGCAGCCTGACCTGGTCCGATGCGTCCGCGGCGGGCCGGACGACGAGCACTCGACGCCCTGGCCGCCACCCGGACTCCCGTGCTGCGCAGGTCGACGAGCGATCCGGACGAGTCCTCGCCCGCGGGAGCGAAGCCCGCGGCGCGCAGCCTGTCGATCACCTCGCGCAGTGGAGCGGCCGAGACCGCGACAGTCGGAGCGAGCGCGCGCAGCGCGAGTTCCGCGGCGGCGTCGCTCCGCAGCACCTCGGTGAGCATCGCCCACCCGAAGGCTGCCGTGGCGACGGGCGACGTCGTCGATGAGGTAGGTCAACGATTGCGGGACCGGCGTCTTGGAGTGATCGGTGAACAGGGCCGACAGTTCGGCCGCCGTGCGCCCGGCGTCCAGCGCGCGGCGGATCCCGTCCTCGGTCACGCGGTACACCGATGCCGCGCCACCCGATTCGAGGTCGGCGACGAGGGCGAGTCGATCGGCGAGCCCAGAAGTCAGCGGTCCCGGCACCGTGACGGTGAAATCGGCCTGGACCAGGAAGTAGTCGATGGGTTCCGGCAGCGCGGCGGCCATCGCCGCGACGAGTGCGGCGGATCCGTCGTCCGCGTCCGGATCGACGGCGAGCAGAGCCCGACCCACCGAGGTGAGGCTGCCGTGCGCCACCAGGCCGAGTTCGGTTGCTTCGCGGAGCGTTTCGCCGACCACCGACCGAGTGAGTCTGCGCAGTTGCCTCGGGTGCCGCCAGCCGAGCAAGGTCACGAGGGAGTCGACGGCGATCTCGACCGCGGGGTCGGCGTCGGTGAGGGGCTCCAGAACCGTCCGTCGGAGTGCGGGCGCCGATGCGTCGAACGATTCCGATGCGAGTGCCCCGATGATCGCGCCGTCGCGGTCGGTCTCGCCGATCTGCGATGCGCGACGCGGCAGGTCGAGCCATGCGGTCGCCAACGACGCCCAGCGTCGTTCCGGGCCCTGCGCGCGCCAGCCGTCGACCGTGGTGGTCGGGGCGAACACCTCGTCGACGGTCAGCGCGTCCATCGACTCGGGTGTCCCGGCGCCGATCAGCCGGGCCGCGGCGAGCAGTTCGATCACGAGGCCGACCCTGGTGACGGTGAGTCCGGTGCTCTTGGCGAGACGCCGCAGCTCCCGGATGCCCATGCCGCCCGATCGGAGCACCGCGGCCGGTGCGTCGCCGAGCGCGCCGATCACGTCCGCGGTGTGACGCAGCAGTTCCAGCGCCTCGCCCGCGCCCGCGGCGTCCACGTCGTACCGGGAGGGTTCTCCGGTGAGCGCCGGTTCACGCAACGCCGCGGTCTGCAGCGGCGGCTCGCCCCGCAGGACCTGCCCCACCTGGGGCGGGAGTTCGACGGTCTGTTCGTCGACGCGGGCCAGCAGGTCGGCCGCAAGCAGGCGGGGGACCGGAGCCGCGGGATCGGCGTCGGGGGCGGCGTCGCGGGAACGGCCGAGCGCCGGTCCCTGTGCCAGCGTCGTCAGCAGTTCGCGGGGTCGGTCGTCCAGTGCGGCGACGGCGTCGGCGATCCGGGCGGCGTCGACCGACGCGAGCGGACCGAGCAGGTGCGGGGCCCGCCACGGCAATGCGGACGGGAGATGTGCTCCCGCCACCCAGTGCGTCGCCTTGCGTCCCGACTGTCGGGCGGGCCAGATCAACGCGCGGTCGGACAGCAGTGCCAGTCGGGCGTCCACGTCGGCCCGCAGCGCCCGTCGTCCGAGCAGCGCGACGATGTCGTCCCTGCCGACCGGCCCGAGGAGGTCGTGTCGAGGGGTGACGTCTCCCGTCGTTCGAGCCGCGTCTCCCGTCTTTCGAGCGCAGTCGAGAAACGCCTCGAGCACGGCGATCGCGAGCAGGTCCAGCTCGTCGCCCGCGAGGGAGATCGATGCCGCAGACATGGCGCGTTGGGCGAGGACTCCGGTGCCGCGCGGCGGGGGAGAAGCGAGGTCGGGGCGTCGGACCAGCAGGTCGACGAGCCGATCGTCCGGACGGGACGCCAACTCCTCGGACGCGGTGCGCGGGTGTTGGTCCGGACTCATTCGGTCCATGCTACCGACCGGGCACGGAACTCCCCGGGTGTGTAGGTCCGCGGGGCGGGCGCATGGCAGAATGATCCACGTGGCTAACAAGAATGGATATGTGGACGCGGGCTGGCCCGAAGAGACCGGCGACGACCACGCTGTGACCGAGCTCCTCGCGCACCTGTCGGGTGCACTGTCCCCGTTCGGCGAGACGCAGTTCCCGCTTCCCGTCGACGACCTCCCGTACATTCACGCGAAGACCGTCGTCAACCGCTGACGCCGCTCCGACATCACGGCCCCCGCTCATCGAGCGGGGGCCGTTCTCGTTCCGGGGACGTGGGTGCCGCGGTGATGCGAAAGACCCCCGCCCTGGCGACAGAGCGGGGGTCTTTCGAAAGATCCGGGGTGAAGATCAGAACTTCAGGAGGCCCTTGTTCTGGTTGAACAGCTTGACCTGGTCCGGGGTGAGGTCGTAGCCGGAAGCCTTGGCTGCGTCCCATGCCTTGCGGACCTCGGGGCTCACGTTGGAGTCCTTGATCTCGTTGTCGACCTGAGCCTTGGCGTCGTCGCTCGACTTGGCGTTCTCGGTCTTCGAGAGGTCGAACTTCTTGTTCTCGGAGCCCTTGTTCTCGTCGGCCTTGGGGGCTGCTGCCTTCGGCGACGCGGGGACGTCACGCTGCGACGGGCCCGAGAGGACGGTGCCGCAGACGGGCCATGCGCCCTTGCCCTGGGTGGCGAGAACGCGCTCGCCGATGGCGATCTGCTGCTCGCGGGTGGCCTGGTCGGCGGTGGGAGCGTACTGGGTGCCGCCGTTGGCCGCCCAGGTGCTCGGGCTGAACTGCAGGCCGCCGTGGTAGCCGTTGCCGGTGTTGATGGCCCAGTTGCCGCCGGACTCGCACTGTGCGACCTGGTTCCACTCGGCGTCGGTGGCGGCCGAGGCGTTGCCCGCGCCCAGGAGGGCTGCGCCGCCGCCGATGCCGCCGAGGACACCAGCGGTGACGGCGATCTTGGCGAAAGTCTTGGTGTTGCTGGTCGTCTGCTTGGAGTGACGTCCGGACATAAGTGTGTTTCCTCTCTCCACGCGCCTACGAGGTGAGCTGTCGGGTTCGGGCGAGAGGTGCCCGGCCTTCCGGTTCGGCTGGTGAGCCTGGCCGTCGGACTTAACCCCAAGGCATCCGATTGCTCGGTTGCCGGGTCTCACGGGGAGATGGTGGGTCCCCCGTCCTCGCTCCTGAATTCACTGTGTGAGTTTCCCTGTCCGGCGGAGCGAGGCTTGGCGCGGTCGAGCAGGGCTATTCGTTTAGGTCGGTTGCCATCGTCTTGATGACGACCGACCTGAACACTACGGCTTGGTTGGAATTCGTTCACCCGGTCCGTGAGAGGCCGTTTCTACCGGTGAGTAACGCGTTTCGGACACCCGTCGGCGTCGTCGCAGTTCACCGGCCTGACACCCGGTCTGTATCCGGTTCGTTATCACTCTGTTATGTGACAAGGATCACGTCTAGATTGAGACGCCCGCCACGCGCACGGCTCACGATTGCACACGCCGCGCTTCGAGGGCGCGGAACGTCGACGCGTGAAAGACGAGCGGTTCGACGGTCGGATCGCTGCGCAGGGCGTGAATCCGCAAGAGGACGACGTGGTGATCACCCGCGGGCACCTCTTGTACAACCGAGCAGTCCAGGTGGGCTGCGGCGCCCGTGATCATCAGCGCGCCCGATTCGGTGACGAAACGCTTCACTCCGTCGAACCTCTGCTCGGGCGGTCCCGCGAGGCGACGGCAGATCTCGCCCTGGTGTCCGGCGAAGACGCTCACGCCGAGTCTGTCGGCCGACGACAGGCGAGGCCACGTCGTCGAGCCGTCGCGCACGCACACCGACACCAGCGGCGGATCGAGGGACACGGTCGCGAACGAACTCGCCGACATGCCGACGTCCCCGCCGTCGACGGTTCGGCGGCACACCGCGACGACGCCCGTCGGGAAGCAACTGAAGGCTCGCTTGAGCGCCGCGGCGTCGGCGACCGGCAGGAGGTCGGTCATCGACTCCGGCGTCCCGACCGCAACGCGAAGATCAGCCCGAGCAGGAAGCCGATGGGCGCGCCGAGCGACAGCAGGTACAGCGTGGTGACGATGGCCGTCGAACTGTCGCGGACCGGCGGCAGAATCAGCAGCAGTGCCGCGACCATTCCGATTCCGAACGCGATCACCGCCGTCGGCAACAGCCGGGAGGGCTTCTGGGTCTGCATGACGTCCACGGTAATCCAGGGGCGTAGAATCTGTTCCAGTGCGCCTCTGCTCCCGCTGCCAGCGAGCATGAGGCGCTTTTCACTAGCTGGCAGCTGTAGAGATCATTGAGGGTGAGTGCTGTGCCTAGCGGCCGAGTGAAGTGGTACGACGCGGAGAAGGGCTTCGGCTTCCTGTCGCAGGACGACGGTGAGGACGTGTACGTCCGCGCCAACGCCCTGCCGTCCGATGTCGCGGACCTGAAGGCCGGCCAGCGAGTGGAGTTCGACATGGCCGCGGGCCGCCGCGGCCCCCAGGCTCTTCGGGTGACCGTCCTCGAGCCCGCGCCGAGCGTCGTCAAGAACAGTCGCGAGGCGCGGCGCGAGACCAAGCGCCCCGACGTCGAACGCAAGAGCCCCGACGAGCTGCACGGACTCATCGCCGACCTCATCACCCTCCTCGAGGGCACGGTCCAGCCGAGCCTGCGCAACGGTCGTTACCCCGACCGCAAGACCGCCCAGCGGATCTCCGAAGTGGTCCGCGGCGTGACCCGCGAACTCGACCGCTGACGTCGGCACGACGGCACCCCGCCTGACCTCGGTCGGGCGGGGTGCCGCTTTCGCGTGCGCGTGGCGGCCTAGCCGCGGACGTCGGGGAGTTCGGTGGTGTTGCGGACCACGTAGCCGTCGGGGCGGGTGTCGATCGTGAACGTGGCGCGCATGAAGATCGAGCCGTCGGGCGACTCGATGCCGTTGGGAGAGTCCTCGAAGACGGTCGCGACGGACTGGACGTCGATGCCGAGGAGCACCCGGTCCCGGGTGCTCGTCAGTGTCGTGGTGAAGACGTCGTCGCTCCGGTTGAACGTCACCACACGCTGCACGCCGGTCGGTGTCGCGTACTGCGCGTAGAGGAACCACGGTCCGACGGCGACGTCCTTCGGCACCGTCAGCATCAGCGTGGTGTCGATCGGCGTCGTGGCCCGAGCGATCTGCAGCGGAACGCTCTTAGCGGTGCGCGGATCGACGGGAGAGCAGCCGGTCATATCCGGTTCGCACCAGTAGTTCGGCTGTGCCCGCACCAACGTCTCGGTGGTCTGGACGGAGACTGTCGGGAGCTGATCCTCACTGTCGCTCACCATGACGGCGGTGAGTCCTGCGATGAGGACGAGCGCCGTCGTGACGGCCGCGGCGAGGATCGCCAGCGCCTTCTTGTCTCCGGGTTGCAGCACGAGAGAATCCTGTCGGTCGTTCGGTCGAAAACGTGAATCAGCGGGCGGTACGGCGTGTCGGGGCGCCGCTCGGCCCGGAGGGCGGGACGGCTGCGAACGCCACAGTCGGCGCCGCATGGTCGGGGCGACGTCCGCCGAAACCGGGGATCAGTGTCGCCCCTCGGCTGGTGAGGACCGTCTGCACGGTTCCGATGCCCACCATCACAGCCACAACGGTGAATCCGAGGGACAGGCTGGGCGGCTTGTGATCACCGAGCAGGACACCGACGCCCGCACCGATCACCCAGCAGAGCTGCAGCACGGTCTCCGACCGGCCGAACGCCGACGCCCTGGACTCCTCGGGCAGGTCGTCCTGGATCGACGAGTCCATGCACACCTTCGCGATGGCGCTTGTCGCAGAGCCGACGAAGCCGGCGACCACCACGAAGATCATCGAGCCGAAGATCGCGGCCAGCAGACAGGCGACGAAGGTCGCCACGGTCGCGAGCAGCACGATCTTCGTCGGATGCTTCAACTCCAGTCGGGTGCCGAGGCCGTTGCCCAGGAAGTTTCCGACGCCGGCCGCGGCGCCGACGGCTCCGAGCATCAGCATCTGCTCCCACCCGGAACTCGACGACTGAGCCTTCGCGTAGAACGCGATGTACAAGGTCAGGAAACCGGTGAGGATGCGGATGGTGCCGTTGCCCCACAGACCGGTGACCACCGTGCGGCCAAGCGGTTGGCGCATCTTGGACGCCAGTTCGCGCGAGAAGCTCGTGCCCTTGGACGGCGCCTCCTCGGCGTCGGGACTGCCGCGGTAGGTGAGCGTCGTCGGGACCTCGCCCTCCGTCGACTCGACCCAGGCCGGGATCTTCATGCAGAAGTACGCGCCTGCGGCGGCCACCAGGCACAGCCACACCATCGCGCCGGGAACGTGGAACGGGAGCGCCTTGGCGAGGAGCAGTTCGAAGACGCCTGCGATCGCACCGCCCACCATCGTGCCTGCGACCAGGCCGAATGTGGTGAGACGGGAGTTGACGCGGACGAGGTCGATCGACGGCGGCAGCACGCGCGGTGCGACGGCCGACTTGAGGACGCCGAACGACTTCGACAACACCATCAGGCCGAGCGCGGCCGGGTACAGGACCCACGGCTTGTACTCGAGCTGCATCTTGTCGGAGTCCCATGACGAGTTGACGATGATCAGCAGGCCGAGCACCACGCGCAGGGCGAATGTCGTCGCCATCGCGAGACGGCGGCCGTGTTGCAGGCGGTCGAGGATCGGACCGATCAGCGGCGCGATCAGCGCGAACGGTGCGATCGTGATCGCGAGGTACAGGCCGACGCTGACTTTCGATTCGCCCGTCGCGGCCGCGAAGAACAGCGTGTTCGCCAGGGCGATCGCCATCGCGGCGTCCACCGCGGTGTTCGCGATGACGGGCAGGGTGAG
Source organism: Gordonia spumicola (assembly GCF_009932475.1). Classification (GTDB taxonomy): domain Bacteria; phylum Actinomycetota; class Actinomycetes; order Mycobacteriales; family Mycobacteriaceae; genus Gordonia; species Gordonia spumicola. Next base: position 345,903 of record NZ_BJOV01000003.1, on the reverse strand, counting down.
GGCGGTGAGGCCCGAGCGGTCGGCTCCGTCGGCCGTCGCCGCCCGATGCACCATCTGGGCGCCGCGTTCGGTGAAGTACTTGGACCGTCGTGCCATCACGCGGACCACGGTCACCTTCTTCGGAGGCACGTATTCGGCGTCTCTGCGTCGGTCCGAGCGGTCGGCGTCGAACGCCGTCGTCGGCTCGTCGTACGGGTCGGCCTGCGGCGGCAGCGGCGGAAGGTGTGGATTGTGCGTGCGCGGCGGCAGGTAGCCGTTGGACGCGGGGCGCCCACGCTGCGGTTCCGGTGCGTCGAACCGCGCGGTGGGCACACGGCCCGGCCGGCGCGGTGCGTCGGCCGGATAGTTCGCCTGACCGGGATGCGGGGCAGGGCGGCGCGGCCGCCGGGCCTGCGGTTCGCCCGCGCGGGGATCCGGGTTGCCGGACTGCGGACGGGGGCGACCGCTTGCCCCGCGGTCGTCACGAGATCCACGGGTGTTCACACGTCGATTGTTCCTCATCGGTGCGACAAGCGCGCGAACCCGTTCCCCTGACGTGCGTCGGAGGGCCCGGCTATTGCACACTGGACGGGTGAGTGTTGCTTTCGAATCCCCTCGACTCGTCGACGCGGTGGACGTCGCACGCGCCGCGCTCGTCGCCGAAGGCGAACAGCCCGGCCCGCACACCGGTGCTCGAGCCGAAGGCGAGTACGCCGCCGCCCACTACTTCGACGCCGGACTCCCCGGTTACCGGGGCTGGCAGTGGTGCGTCGTCGTCGCCGGCGCGCCGGAGTCGTCCGAGGTCACCGTGAGCGAAGTGGCACTGCTGCCGGGCGGGGGAGCGCTCCTCGCCCCGGACTGGGTGCCGTGGAACGAACGCATCGCGCCCGGCGACCTCGGGCCGGGCGACCAGTTGGCCGCACCGGCCGACGACCCCAGACTGGTGCCGGGACAGATCGACACCGAGGACGTGAGTCCGCTCGACGCCGACGAAGTCGGTCAGGTGAATGCCGCGATCGGGCTCGGACGCAAACGACTCCTGTCGTTCGAGGGGCGCGCCGACGCGGCGGCCCGCTGGTTCGACGGCGACTTCGGTCCGGCGTCGCCGATGGCGCGAGGCGCCCGCCACTCGTGCGGTTCGTGCGGCTTCTACCTGCCGATCGCGGGCGCCCTCCACGCCGGCTTCGGCGTGTGTGCGAACGAGTTCGCCGCCGACGGACGCGCGGTCTCCGTCGAATACGGCTGCGGTGCGCACTCGGACGTGACGGCGCCGACCGGCGCGGGCAGCCCCGCATACGACGCGTTCGACGACGGCGCCGTCGAGATCGTCGCGCGCACCGGTGCGTCCGACGCCTGACCCGTTCGGCACCGCCGCACTTCGCGAGGCGGCCCTCGCGGCGTGGTCGGCGTCACCGACCCGGATGGCGGAGGACGCGGCCGCCGAACGCGAACTGGCCGACATCGGCTACCGCGGCAGACTGCTGACCGAACTCGCGGCGAACGCGGCCGACGCGGCGGGCGCCGACGGGGTGCTGGCGATCCGCCTCGACGGGACCGTCGTGCGGTTCGCGAACACGGGCGAACCGCTGACCCGCGACGGCGTGGAGTCGCTGACGGCGCTGCGCGTCTCGCCGAAGGCGACGACACGATCGGCGACGACGGTGGGTCGTTTCGGTGTCGGATTCCGGGCGACGGCCTTCGCCGACACCGTCGTCATCGCGTCGACCAGCGGGTCCGTCGAATTCAGCCGTGCCCGGACCGACGAACTCGCCCCCGGTGCGCCGTCGCAGCGTCTGGCGTGGCCGTCCGACGCCGTTCCGCCGGCGGGATTCGCCACCGAGGTGTCGATCGACGCCGGCGATGAGGCCCGCGCGCTGGTCGACGGTTTCGCCGACCAGATCCCCGATCTGCTGGTGGAACTGTCCGCCCTCACCCGGATCGTCCTCGACGGCGCGGTCTACACGCGGACCGTCGACGGCGACCACGTGGTCATCGACCGGGACGGGCAGGAACTGCATCGATGGTTGACGGCGCGCGTCGGTGCGACGTCGTGGATGGTCCCGATCGTCGACGGCGCCGTCCGTCCCCTCGACGGCGACGTTCTGCGGAGCCCGACGGCGACCGGCGTGGAACTGTCCCTGCCCGCCCGCGTGATCACCGACCTGCCGTTGACCCCGGATCGCCGCGACGTGCACCCGGACGCCGACATCGCATCGGCGGCCCGCGGCTACACCGAACTGGTGGCACTGGCCCCGGATCGGGACAAGCATCTGCTGATCCCCCGGGCCGCGCTCGTCTCCGGCCGCGTGGACGCCGTGCTGCGGTCGGCGATCACGGCCGACCTCGCCGTCGCGCGGTGGGTCCCGACGGTCGACGGGTCGGCGATCGCGCCGGAACGGGCGTGGGTGCTGCGCGGGCTGTCGACCGCGTTGGCCGCGGTGCTCGCCGACGTGATGGAGCCGCTCGTGCACCCCGACGTGTCCGAACGGGCGAGCGCCGCCGCCCTGACCCGCCTCGGAGCCCGTGAACTGGGCCTCGCCGACGTCGCCGACCTCCTCGGGTCCACCACCAGGGAGCCGTCGTGGTGGGCGGCGCTGTACGCGGCGCTCGGCGACCGCGTCCAGACCGGCGACGATGCGGCCGAACTCGGCGCGCTGCCCGTGCCGAGGGTGGACGGCCGCATGCACTTCGGCGCGCGCGGGCTCGTCGTCGTCGGCGGACTCGGACCCGACGACGGCGCGCCCGACTGGATGCCGATCGTCCATCCCGACGCCTACGACCCGCTCCTGGACCGCCTCGGCCTCGACCGCTGCACCGTCGACGATGTGCTCGCCGACCGGGCACTGGCCGCCGCGGTCGACGCCGCGGACGATCACTCCGACCTCGCCGACACGGTTCTGCGACTGCTCGCGCTGACCGACGGACGTCCGGTCGCCGGTCTCGGCGGTCTCGAACTCCGCGGCTCCGACGGCGACGAGTGGCCCGCGGACGAACTGCTGATGCCCGGCGCGCCACTGGCGGCCGTGCTGACCGACGACTCGCCGTTCGGGACCGTCGCCGACGACGTCGTCGAGCGGTACGGGCAGGGGCCGCTTCGCGCCCTCGGCGTCGGGTGGGGATTCGGCGTCGTCCACGACAGCCTGCCGACCGGCCCCGACCACGACCTGCCCGACGAGGACGAATGGTGGGACGGCTTCGACGTCCCGCCGGAGCGGGTGGACGCGGTCCGCGACCTCGACCTCGTCGACCCGGCCGAGTGGGTGCGGGCGCTGGCCCTGCTCGCCGACGATCCGACCACGGCTGGCCTGCTCGACGACGGCTACACCCGGTGGTGGCTGCGGCGGTACGCCGAGATCGACGGGACCGCGCTGCGTCTGCTCCGCGCGGTGGACGACACCCGGTTCGTCGGACTGTTCGCGGCCGTGTCGGACATCGGGCCCGCACTGCTCGTGGGCGACGGCCCCGACGACTCCGACGACGCGCAGTGCTGGCTCGACGCGCTCGCCGATCCGACCCGCGAGGTGAGCGCGGGCGTCGCGGTCCGCGCGCACGCCGCCCTCGTCGCCGCGGTCCGCGCCGGACGCGTCGACGTGGCGCGGGTGGATCCGCCCGCGGGCGTGCGCACCCTGGCCGGGACCGTCGCCGACCGGCCGATCGTCGTCGACCGACCGTGGCTGACCGCCGTGATCCCCGCCGATCGGGCCGTCCTGCCCGGCGTGGACGTCGACCCGTCCGACGCCGCGCTGCTCGCCGACCTGCTCGACGCCGACCTCGCGAGCGACGTGTGCCGGGCGCTTCCCGTCGCGGGCGGACGGCGCGTCGACGCCGACTCGTCCGAAGCGGTCCGCCTCGCGGCGCTGCACGGCCGACCCGCCATCGCTCTCGTCGTGCACGAGCGTCTGACGGTGACCATCGACGTCGACGGCGTGGAGCGCACCGTGGACGTCGCACGCTGGGTGGACGACGCCGGAACAGAACACTCGGTAGGTTGGAACGCGTGATGGCCCCGTTCCGAATCGATCACCGCGTGACCGACGCGGTGATCGGCGACCGGCACGAACCGTGGATCTCGCTCATGCAGTTCGTGACGGTGTGGGGCGACACGTTGACCCTCGCGCTGGTCGTCATCGGGGTCGTCGTGCTGGCCTGGCTGGCCGGACGCATCGACTTCGCCGCCCTGATCGTGTTCGGGTCGCTGACCGGATACGGGCTGATGGCGGCCCTCAAGCTGATCTTCGCCCGCGACCGGCCGCCCGTCGCGGACCGTCTGATCGACGTCGGCGGGGCGTCGTTCCCGTCCGGACACGCGATGATGTCGATGATCGTGTACGGACTGGCCGCGATCATGGCGCACCGAATGTATCCGAGGGTCCGACGGCACGCCTGGTGGCTGCTCGGCGCGCCCCTACTGGTGGGGCTCGTCGGCTTCAGCCGCGTCTACCTCGGCGTTCACTGGCTCAGCGACGTCCTGTTCGGGTGGCTGTTCGGCCTCATCTGGGTGACCGTGTGCGTCGCCGCCCACATCCAGGGCTCGCGCCGCCGCCAGGCCCGCCGGGCCGCTGCCCGCGCCGCGGCGTCGTCCGACCGGAGCGCGCGCATCGCGAGCATGTCGAGCTGACACACGCCTGGGGCGTCAGTCGAGTCCTTCTTGAGCGCCGCGAGACCCCCGACGGACGGCCGTGCGCTGGACGAGGACGAGCGTCGTGCCGAGCACGCCGACACCCAGACCGACGAGGCACACGGTGAGGGCTCGATCGCCGCCCACATCGCCGAGCCACACGACGAGGGTCGCGACCAGCCAGGCCGCCATTCCGACGACTATCACCGGCTCCGGGGCACGGAGTCGTGCGGGCAGCTCGGGGATCGGTGTCTCATCGGCCATGGTCACAGGGTAGCTTTTCTGCAGTGGTGCGCAGTTCGTGCACCGTCCGACCGAACCTGCATCCGCCACGCGAAGGGTGAACCGATGACAGATGCCGCTGGAAAGCCCGCCGGTGGTGTGCTCGACCGATACTTCAAGATCTCCGAACGCGGGTCGACGATCGCCAGGGAGGTGCGCGGCGGTCTCGTCACGTTCTTCGCGATGGCGTACATCGTCGTCCTGAACCCGATCATCATCGGCGGTTCGCACAACACCGACGTCGACGGGAACTTCCTCGACCCCAACCAGGTGACCGCCGTGACGGCGCTCGTCGCGGGTGTCATGACTCTGCTGTTCGGTCTGGTCGCGAACTTCCCGTTCGCGTTCGCCGCGGGCCTCGGCATCAACAGCCTGCTGGCGGTCACGATCGCACCGCAGATGAGCTGGCCGGCGGCGATGGGCCTGGTGGTCATCGACGGTGTCATCATCGTCCTGCTCGGCCTCACCGGTGTGCGGACCGCCGTGTTCAACGCGGTGCCGAACGAGCTGAAGGCCGCGATCGCCGCGGGCATCGGCGCGTTCATCGCGCTCGTCGGCCTGGCGAACTCCGGCTTCGTCACGCACGGACCCGAGCACGGTCCGCCGGTCTCGCTCGGCGTCGACGGCTCCATCGCGACCGTCCCGACCCTGCTGTTCTGCATCGGCGTCCTGCTGATGGGCGTGCTCGTGGTCCGCAAGGTCCCCGGCGGTCTGCTGCTCGGCATCGTCGTCATGACGATCGTGTCGATCATCGTCGAAGCGATCCTCGGACTGAAGTCGGGCGCGGAGCAGGCTGGCGGCTGGGCCATGAACGTGCCCAAGCTGCCCGACGGCGTCGGCGGACTGCCCGACCTGTCGTTGGTCGGCGACGTCGATCTGTTCGGCGCGTTCACCGGAGCGTTCGAGCACGTCAGCATCCTCATCGCCTGCGTCTTCGTGTTCAGCCTCGTGCTGTCGAACTTCTTCGACGCCATGGGCACCATGACCGGCCTCGGCAAGGAGGCCGGACTCACCGACGAGAAGGGCAACCTGCCCGGCATCGGCAAGGCGCTGGCCGTCGAAGGCGTCGGAGCCGTCGCGGGCGGCGTCGGCTCGGCTTCGTCGAACACGGTGTTCGTCGAGTCGTCGTCCGGTATCGCCGAGGGCGCCCGGACCGGTCTCGCCAACGTCGTCACCGGCGTGTTGTTCCTCGCCGCGATGTTCTTCACCCCGCTGTACAAGATCGTCCCGATGGAGGCCGTCGCTCCCGCCCTCGTCGTGGTCGGCGCCCTGATGATGGCGCAGATCAAGGAGATCGACTTCGCTCGATTCGACTACGCGCTGCCCGCCTTCCTCACGATCGTCGTCATGCCGTTCACGTACTCGATCGCCAACGGCATCGGCGTCGGTTTCATCGCGTGGGTGGTCCTGCAGGCTTCGCAGGGCAAGATCCGCCAGACGCACCCGCTGCTGTGGGCAGTGGCCGCGCTGTTCCTGGTCTACTTCGCCCGCGGACCGATCGAGAACCTCATCAACTGACGATCCGCGCCCCAACGATGGTGACGTTCTCCGGTGTCAGACCGGGTAACGTCACCATCGTTGTGTGCGGTCAGAAGTAGGTGCCCGAGAACGGCGCTCGGGACGCCCGGAACATGGCGTCGAGCAGCCGGACCGCCTCGGCATCGCCGGTGATCCGGCCCGCGGTCGCGAGATCGCGCGCGGCGACCCCACCGAGGTAGAGGCTGGACAGCACGGCGATGTCGAGTGTCACGTCGGCGGGCGCGTCGGTCCTGGTGATCGCGGCGTCGCCGTCGGACACGCGCAGTCCGTAGCGTCCGGCACGGTCGGAGTACGCGTCGCCCACCTCCAGGACGATCACCCCGTCCGCGCCGTACACCCGTGACGCCAGGGCGTCGGCCACGTCGAGGATCGACACCCACAGCACGTCGGAGAGGCCCTTCACCGCGACGGCCCGGACATCGGTCAGGGCGTGCGGGAGACTGTCGTCCACGGGCAGGTCGACGTGCACCGACGTGATCAGGTCGAGCGCGGTGAGGACGCGCCACAGGTCGTCGTGCGCCTGATCGGTGACGGCGACGAAGTCGTCGACCGTCGCGGTGTGCTCACGCGCGTCGATGCGGTACGACGCGTACCCGTCGTCGTGCAGCAGGTAGTGGAGTCCCGAGGTCTGCGAGTTCCGACGGAAGCCGCGATCGGCGACGATCGACGGCCACCACGCGTCCGGACGGCCGATGGCTCCGGGCCGGGTCGCGGCCCAGCGTGCGTGGATGTCGGGGAGACGGGTGGACACCTCGTCCGCCGTCGCATACCGCACGCGGGAGTCGTCGGGCGCGGGCGTGCGGAAGGCGGCCGTGGACGGGTCGATGTGCACCGAGTGCGCGAACACCGCGGGACCGAAACCGAAGCGTTCGTAGATGGTCGCCTCCGACGCGGTGAGGATCGCCAGGCTGTGGCCCGCCGCCCGCCAATCCGCGAACTGCGTGTCGAGCATGCGACGCAACAATCCTCGCCGACGGTGAGTGGCCGCGACCGACACCCATGACAGGCCCGCCGTCGCCACCTCCCGGCCCCCTGGAACCGTCATCGGCAGGACGAAGTACATGGAGAAGGCGACGATCCGATCCGCGTCGCGCACGACATATGTCGCATCGTCGGGGAACTTGGCGCGGAACTCGATCTGCTCCTCGTCGGGCAGGGGCGCCGGTAAGGCGAACGCGCGCGCGTCCATGCGGAAGATCTCGGGCCAGTCGGCATCTGTCGCGGGGGACATCGTCAGCGAGGTCACTCGTCCACTCTGCCATTTTGAGTCTGCGGCCCGAGGTGTGCCACCGTGAACACGTGAACAACCGTCAGGCAGTCGAGGTCATCGACATCACCGATCCGCTCGACGACCGGGTCGACGACTTCCGCGACCTGAACTCCGTCGACCGCAGACCCGACCTGCCCGCGCTGCCCGGGGGACGTGTCGGCAAGGCCCTCGTGATCGCGGAGGGCGTGCTCGTGGCGCAGCGGATGATCCGGTCGCGGTTCGCCCCGCACGCCTTCTTCGGGGTGGACCGCAGGCTGTCCGAGCTGTCCGACGACGTCGTCGAGCAGCCGGGCGGCGTGCCCTTCTACCGGGCGAGCGCCGAAGTCATGGCCGAGGTGATCGGTTTCCACCTGAATCGGGGCGTCCTGGCCGCGGCTCGCAGGCCCGAGCCGTTGACGGTGCCGCAGGTCATCGACGGCGCACGCACGATCGCGGTCCTCGAAGGCGTCAACGACCACGAGAACATCGGCAGCATCTTCCGCAACGCCGCGGGCCTCGACGTGGACGCGGTGATATTCGGCGCCGGATGCGCCGACCCGCTGTACCGGCGGTGCGTGCGTGTGTCGATGGGTCATGCGCTGCTCGTCCCGTTCGCCAAGTCGGACGACTGGCCCGGCGACCTGCAGGTGCTGCGCGACAACGGGTTCCGGACGATCGCCCTCACACCGGGCGAGGGCAGCGTCGCGCTGCGCGAGGCGGTGTCCGGGGACGGCGACGCGAAGCTGGCGTTCCTCGTCGGAGCGGAGGGCCCGGGCCTGAAAGAGCACACGATGCGGTCGTGCGACGTGCGCGCACACATCCCGATGAGCCGGGGCACCGACTCGCTCAACGTCGCCACGGCGGCCGCCGTCGCCTTCTACGAGGCGCTGAGCGGGTAGCGACGCCCTGAGCTCAGATTCGACCGCGGAAGCCGAAGTAGCGGGAGATCGGGCCGGGCCCGCGCGACGACGGCGGGTCGTCCGAGACGGGAGCGATGGGGGCCGTCACCTCGACGTCGGCGGGCGACACCGCCGCCGGGACCGGCTCCACGCGTCGCGACACCCGCGACGCGGGAACGGCGCCGGAGTCGGCGGTCCGGATCTCGTACGAGTACAGCGGTATCGCGTCGACGGGCGTGTCGCCGTCTCCCGCAGGCGGTGTGAACCGGAACCCGAGCCACTGCCGGTTGGCCTCCTCGGCCAGCTCCGCCGGATGAAACGGCAGGTCCAGTGGGTCGCGGACGGCGTCGGGGAGATACTGCAGGGGGCGCTCGCCCGCCCAGAACGCGCTCTCGAACGGATAGGGGACACCGAGGTCGGCGCGGATCGTCGCCGGTGACGCCGCGAAGGCACGGACCAGCCTGCCCTGCTCCCATCGGGCGAACGTGCCGTTCGACGACTCCGGGTCCAACGAGAGCAGCAGCACCGTGCGGTCGGGCGCGAGCCGGGAGATGAACTCGGTCAGCTCGTCGGGCGACGTCGTCGCCAGCGACCGCCCGGCGAGTACGGCGAGGTCGCCGTAGTGGCCCGCGAACAGTTCGTCGTCGCCGGCAGACGCCAACGACGACAGGTCGGTCGCGGAGACGGCGGACGGGACGCTGTCGGTGAACGCCTCGGCGATGAACTCGTCGGTGCGGTCGGGGTCGGCGACGACGCCGCGACGCAGCTGCTCGGCCGGGTCGGGGCAACCGACCAGCCACAACGTGGTGGTGTGAACGAACACCTGCCTACTCTCCGGGATGACTGCGCACGCCGAGGAGGACGTCCTCCCACGCGGGGACGGTCGGCGTCGCGCGCTTGCTGCGGTGCTTCGGATGCGATTGCGGCGTCGTCGTGCGCGGTACGGAATCGTCGAAGTCGAGCTCCAACGGTCCGGCGCGTTCGGGTCTGCGCTGCTGTTCGATCAGGTGGTCCGCGTCGACGGTCACCTCTTCGTGGCCGTCGGCCATCGTCTCGTGTTGGCGGACGGGGGCGGGCGGGACGACGGACATCGTCGTGCGCCGGACGGCGCGCGCCAGTTCGGGTTCGGTGAGTTCGACGGCGTGGTCGTCCAACGGTTCGGTGACACCGCCGTGCGAACCGGGGGTGAACCTCCAGTGCGCGAACTCGACGTCGCCCGCGCCCGGCCAGCTCACCTGCACCACCCAGCGGCTGTCGTCGCCGCGCCACGCGTCCCATTCGGCCTCGGACGGCGAGTCGCCGCGCAGGGCGAGGCATTCGGCGACGAGCTCGCCGAGGGTCGACGAGCTGGCTCCGTCGATGCCGGACGGATGGGATGCGCGGGCCAGCTCGGCCGCGCGCATGCGCTCGAGCAGTACCGGGTGCGCGAATCGCGCGATCTTGTCTTCGGTCACTCCGGTGACGCCTGCGAGCTCTGCGACGGTGGCGCCCGCGCGGATGCGGGCCTGGATCTCGCGGGGGCTCACATCGGCGACGGTGTGGGCGGGCGATGCGGCGGGCGCGAGCGCCGAGCGAACAACGGCGTCGACCGCGAGGGTGAACTCGTCGCCCGATTCGGGGTCGACGCAGACGATGTCGCCGTCGGGATCGACGCGCTGCGCCTTCAGCTTTCGCACACGACCCTCCTCCGGTTCCTACGTCCGCGGATGTTCTTCCCAGCCTAGGCCACTGTACCCACAGAAAACTGATGGACACGCGGCGAACACCTGGTTCACCGCGTGTCCATCGGTTGGACTACCAGTTGCGTCAGAGGCGCTCGACGACGTAGTCGATGGCCTGCGTCAGCTTCTGCACGTCCGACGGGTCGATAGCCGGGAACATGCCGATGCGGAGCTGGTTGCGGCCGAGCTTGCGGTACGGCTCGGTGTCGACGACGCCGTTGGCGCGCAGCGTCTTCGCGACGGCCGCGGCGTCGACGGAGTCGGCGAAGTCGATGGTGCCGACCACCTGGCTGCGGTGCGCTGCGTCGGCGAACGGCGACGCGTACTCGCTGGCCTCCGCCCACGAGTAGAGGATGTTGCTCGACTCGGCGGTGCGGCCGGTGCAGAAGTCCAGGCCGCCGTTCGAGTTCATCCACTCGATCTGGTTCTTGAACAGCAGCAGCGAGCCGAGCGCCGGGGTGTTGTAGGTCTGGTTCTTCGAGCTGTTGTCGACGGCGGTCGGCAGCGACAGGAACTCGGGGCACCAGCGGCCGGACGCGTTGATCTCCTCGACGCGGGCCAGGGCTGCCGGGCTCATGATCGCGACCCAGAGGCCGCCGTCCGACGCGAACGACTTCTGGGGAGCGAAGTAGTAGACGTCGGTCGCGCTGATGTCGACGGGCAGGCCGCCCGCACCCGAGGTCGCGTCGATCGCGATGAGTGCGTCGCCTGCGGCCTCGGGACGCAGGACGGGAACCGCGACGCCCGTCGAGGTCTCGTTCTGTGCCCAGCCGATGAGGTCGACGCCCTCGACGTCGGCCGCGGTGATCGCGGCCGGGTCGGGCGCGGTGCCCGGGTCGGTGGAGATGACCTTCGGGTCGGCGAGGAACGGGGCCTTCTTCGTGACCGTCGCGAACTTCGACGAGAACTCGCCGTAGGTCAGGTTCAGGGCGCGCTCGCGGACGAGGCCGAAGGCCGCGGCGTCCCAGAAGGCGGTGGTGCCGCCGTTGGAGAGGACGACCTCGTAGCCCTCGGGCAGCGAGAACAGGTCGGCGAGGCCCTCGCGGACGGCTCCGACGACGTTCTTGACGGGCGCCTGGCGGTGGCTGGTGCCGAACACCGACGCGCCGGTGTCGACCAGCGACTGCAACTGCTCGGGACGGACCTTCGACGGGCCGCAGCCGAAGCGGCCGTCGACGGGCAGGAGGTCGGCGGGGATGGTGATCGCAGCGTTCTCGGTCATGACGAGAAGTCTAAGGCGCGCGCGAGCGAAGCCGCGATTCCGTCCGATTCGCATCCGACAGGAGCACTATGAACAGAACAGATAGTTCGACTGGTGGAGGCACACGGTGGGCTTGACCGATTCGGTGATCGACGTCGAAGGACTCCGGAAACGCTTCGGATCGTTCACCGCGCTGGACGGCCTCGACCTCACGGTGCGCGCCGGCGAGGTCGCCGGGTTCCTCGGGCCGAACGGTTCGGGCAAGTCGACCACCATCCGAGTGCTCCTCGGTCTGCTCCGTCGCGACGCCGGGCGCGTGCGGGTGTTCGGTTCCGACCCGTTCAGCGACGCCGTCGCCGTCCACCGTCGGCTGGCGTACGTTCCGGGCGATGTGACGCTGTGGCCGCACATGACCGGTGGCGAGTGCATCGACTTGTTGCTCGCGATGCGCGGGATCCGCGGTGCGCAGGCGTCGGACCGGGCCGAACTGATCGAGCGGTTCGGTTTGGATCCGTCGAAGAAGTCGGACGCGTACTCCAAGGGCAATCGTCAGAAGGTCGCGTTGATCGCGGCGTTGTGCGCGGACACCGACCTGCTGGTGTTGGACGAGCCGACGTCCGGCCTCGATCCCCTGATGACCCGCGAGTTCGAGCGTGCCGTCGCCGACCGCGCCGCGCGGGGTGCGGCGGTGTTGATGTCGTCGCATCTGCTGTCGGAGGTGGAGTCGATGTGCTCGACGGTCACCATCGTCCGGGACGGCAGGACGGTTCTCGCGGGCGAATTGTCGCGGCTGCGGAACCTGCGCCGGTCGCGGGTGTCGGCGACGGTCTCGGGCGGCGCGTCCGCGATCACGGACCTGGACGGTCTCGGCGACGTGTCCGCCGACGGCGACCACGTCGAGTTCACCGTCGACCCGGTGGTGCTGCCGACGGTTCTCGTTCGTCTCGGGGCCCTCGACGTCCGCGGGCTCACCGTCGCGCCGCCGAGCCTGGAGGACTTGTTCCTGCAGGCCTACGACGTGTCGCCCGAGGCGACCACGTGAGCGGGCTGCCGCTGTTGCTGCGGGCAGGGATCCGGCGCGACCGAGTGATCGCCCCGCTCACGGTGGTGCTGTTCGTGCTTGTCAATGTGTCGACGGCCGCGTCGATCCGGGCGATGTACTCCTCACCCGAGCAGGTGGCGACCCTGCGCGCGGGAGCGGGGTCGAACACGGCGTTCGTGTTCCTCCTCGGCCCGCTGCCCGCGGACACCTCGCAGGCGGCCCTGGTCTCCTGGCGGGCGGGGCTGTTCATGATCGCCGCGCTCGGCGTGTGCGCGGTGATGACCGTCGTCCGGCAGACGCGACGTGAAGAGGAAGCCGGGCGCACGGAACTGGTGCTGGCGGCGGGTGTCGGACGCGTGGTCCCGCTCGCCGCCGGATGCCTCGTCGCGGCCGCGACCGTGCTTGTCGCCTCGGCGGGCATGGCGGCGGTGATCGGCCTCTCCGGCGGCGGAGCCGCGCCGACCGCGATCGTCTTCGGGCAGTATGCGTGTACCGGTCTCGCCGCGGTCGGGGTGGCCGCGGTCTGCTCCGAAGCGGCGGCCAGCGCCCACAGCGCGAACATCGCGGCGGCGTCGATCGTCGCGGGCGGCTACCTCCTGCGCGGGGTCGGCGACGCGGCGGCCGACCTGTCGTGGCTGCGGTGGACCAACCCGATCGGCTGGGCCGAGCGGATGGCTCCGTTCGACGACGACAACCTTGTCCCCGGGCTGGCGAGCCTCGGCGTCGCGGTCGGCGGGATGCTGGTGGCCGGATGGGTGCGGCGACGCCGTGACCTCGGCTCGGGCCTGTTCGGCCGACGGGCCGGACCGTCTCACGGGCCTGCGGGCTGGTCGACGACGGGGATCGTGTGGCGACTGACCAGGACGCAGACGTCGTCGTGGGCGTCGGGAACGGCCGTGTACGCGTTCGTCGTGGGCTTCCTGTCGTCGCAGGTCGCCGATTTCGCCGCGGGCAACGCGTACGTGGAGAAGATCATCGACGCCACGGGCGCGGGCGGCATCACCGACGGGTTCGTCGTCGCGATGACGGGATTCCTCGCGGTGGCCGCGGCCGGCGGCGGCGTCGCGATCGTGGTGTCGATGCGCGCCGAGGAACGCGCCGGGCGCGCCGAGTTGATGCTCGCCGCGCCCGTGTCTCGGCTGCGGATGTACGGCGTCTACCTGGGGTGGGCTGCTGCGGCGGCGGTCGCGGTGCTCGGCTTCGCGGCGTCGGGCGTCGGCCTCGGATCGTGGGCCTCCGGCGGCGACGCCGTCCACGTCGCGGGACTCGCCTTCACCACGGCTGCCGTGTCCGTGCCCGCGGTGACGCTGGTGGTGGCGGTCGTCGCGGCGCTGTACGGACTGCGGTCGTCATTCGCGGTCGCGGGCTGGCCGATCGTCCTCTCGGCCCTCGTCCTCGGCCCGCTCGGCGACCTGGTCGGCGTCCCGTCGTGGCTCCGGCGGGTGTCACCGTTCACCCACGTCCCCGCGGTGCCGGTGACCGCGTCCGCGTGGCTCCCGCTACTGGTCACGACCGTGCTGACACTGACTGTGGCCGCCGTCGGCGCCCTGTTGTACCGCGGCCGTGACATCGGCTGACCGGGAACGTGTTCAGTCGACGGCGACCGCGGGCCGGTCGTCGGCGGGTTCGGAGCGGCCGGAGACGGCGTCGCCGACCTTGAGCACGCGGGCGAACAGCTGGATGAGCGGTCCGACGCCGACCGCGTAGAGGACGGTGCCGATGCCGAGAGTGCCGCCGAGCGCGAAGCCGACGGCGACGACGGTCACCTCCATGACGGTCCGGATCAGACGGACGGACCAGCCGGTCCGGTTGACCAGGCCGGTCATCAGGCCGTCACGCGGTCCGGGACCGAATCGGACGCCGATGTACACGACGGTCGCGAACGCGTTGACCACGATGCCGCCGAGCAGCATCGGGACCGCGACAGTCAGGGCGGGACTGTCGGGCAGGTGTGGTGCGACGAGGTCGAAGACGACGCCGAGGACCAGCACGTTCGAGACGGTGCCGAGGCCGGGCCGCTGCCGCAGCGGTATCCAGGCGAGCAGGACGGCCGCTCCGACGATGATCGACACGGTGCCGATGGAGAGGTGCACGTGTTCGGCGACGCCCTGGTGCAGGACGTCCCACGGGATGTTGCCGAGGCCCGACCGCAGGATCATCGCCATCGACGCGCCGTACAGGGCGAGGCCGACGTACAGGCCGACGATCCGACGGGTCAGGGAGAGTGCTGTGCTGCTCATGTCGCCAATTCTGCGTCCAACTGGTCTGGTAATCCATAGCCAGTTGGGGAACACTGGTCTCATGATCGCAGCCACTGGCACCATCGGAGCCCGCACGCTCGCCCAGCGTCTCGGAGCCTGGCGACCGGACGGCCCGCAGCCCGCGTACCAGGCGTTGGCCGACGCCGTGCGCGTCCTCCTGCTCGACGGCAGGGTCGCCGTCGGAACCGCGGTGCCGAGCGAACGAACACTCGCCGAGGCGCTCGACGTCAGCCGCACGACAGTCGGCGGCGCCTACGCGGCCCTCCGCGACAGCGGGCATCTCGCATCCCGGCGAGGTGCCCGGAGCGTGCTCGGACTGCCGGTCTCCGTGCCGGCCGAACCGTTCGATTTCGGAGCCGAGGCCGACATGTGCAAACTCAACATCGCTGCGCCCGCCGCGCCGGACCAGGTGGTGCACGACGGCTACCGGCACGCCCTCGACTGCGCGCCGACCTATCTGACCGGCACCGGGATCTATCCGAACGGGCTGCGTGCACTCACCGAGACGATCGCCCGTCGATACTGCGAGCGAGGTCTGCCGACGACGCCGGAACAGATCCTGGTGACGTCCGGCGCCCAGCACGCGCTCCGGCTGATCCTCGACACCCACGTCGCGCCCGGCGAGCGCGTCGTCGTCGAACAGCCGACGCACCACGGGACGATCCTCGCGCTGACCAGACATCGGGCGCGGCCCGTCGCCCTGCCGTTGGACGGCGATCACGGCTGGGACCTGGACCAACTCGACTCCATCGTCCGGCTCCAGCGGCCGAGCCTCATCTTCGCGATACCCGACTTCCACAATCCGACCGGGCTGCTGCTCGACGCCGACGGTCGTCGTCGACTCGGCGAGATCGCGGCCCGACACCGGGTGCTGCTGGTGATCGACGAGACGATGGTCGAACTCGGTCTCGACCGCGACGCCCCGCCGCCCGTGGCCGCGTTCGCGCCGCGCGGGGCGCAGGTGATCACCATCGGATCGGCGAGCAAGACCGTCTGGGCCGGACTGCGCGTCGGATGGATCCGCACCGACACCCCACCCGACCCGTACGTCGTCGCCCGCTACGAACTCGACATCGGGAGCGCGGTGATGGAGCAACTCGCGGCGGCGTACGCGCTGGATCACCTCGACGACTTCCTGCCCGCGCGGCGCGACTCGTTGCGGGCGTCCCGGGCCGCGGCTCTCGCGGCGATCGACGAGCATCTGCCCGGCTCGACGGTGGTGCCGGGAGTCGGTGGACTCTGCCTGTGGGTCCACTTGCCCAGACCGGTGGCGACGACGACGGCTGCCGCTGCCGCATCGCTCGGCGTCCGACTGACGCCGGGCGGCTCGTTCGGTCCCAACGGCGGCCTGGAGAGCCACATCCGGATTCCGTACACGCTGCCCGTCGAGAATCTGGTCCGCGGCATCGAGTCGGTCGGCCTCGCGTACCGGCGCGTCACGGGGGCCGACGCTGTCGTCTCGACGGCCGACACGGCACTCGCCGAACGACTCGTCGTGTGACGCCCTACTGTGAACGAGTGGAACTGTCGAACATGCGCGTCGGATACGGAACCGGCAGGGACGGCGTGAGCGCGAACCTCGACCCGTCGTGGCTGGTGGGCGACCCGCCGTGGCGTTCGCTGTTCGACGCGTGGCTCTCCGAGGCCGTCGACTCCGGGGTGGTGGAGCCGAACGCGATGGTCCTGGGGACCGTCGACGCCGACGGTCGCCCGGCCACCCGCACAGTGCTGTGCAAGGGCGTCTCCGACGCCGGGATCACATTCTTCACCGGCTACGACTCGGACAAGGGCCGGGCGTTGGCCGCCAACCCGTACGCGTCGGCGACGTTCCCGTGGATCTCGATGGAACGGCAGATCCACGTGCGCGGCAGCGTCGTGAAGGTCGATCCGGCCGAGACCGTCGCCTATTGGAACTCCCGTCCGCGCGGATCGCAGTTGTCGGCGCGGACATCCGACCAGTCCCGCCCCATCGAGTCGAGGGAAGCCCTCGAAGCGGCGGCAGCCGAGGTCGCCGCCCGGTTCGACGACGCAGTCCCGGTTCCCGAGCACTGGGGCGGGTACCGGATCGAACCCGACGTCGTCGAGTTCTGGCAGGGACGCGCCGATCGTCTCCACAATCGGGCGCGGGCCGTCCGCGAGGGCGACGGCTGGCGCGTCGAACGACTCCAGCCCTGATGGCTCGCATCCTCGCGGACACCACCCCGCTCAAGAATCGGCACTTCCGGCGGTTGTGGTGGGCCAACATCATCACCGTCATCGGCGCGCAGCTGACTGTCGTCGCGGTGCCGGCGCAGATCTACGCGATCACCGGCAGCTCGGCGTACGTCGGCCTGACCGGCGTGTTCGGCCTGGTGCCGCTGGTCGTGTTCGGCCTGTGGGGCGGTGCGCTGGCCGACGTGTTCGACCGGCGCCGGATCCTGCTCGTCACCACGCTCGGCCTGATCGCGACGAGCGTCCTGTTCTGGGTCCAGTCGTTCGCGGGCTGGGACGACGTGTGGATCCTGCTGTGCGTGTTCGCGGTTCAGCAGGCGTTCTTCGCCGTCAACCAGCCGACGCGGACGGCCGTCCTCCCGCGGATCCTGCCGCACGAAGACCTCCCCGCCGCGAACTCGTTGAACATGACGGTCATGCAGGCCGGTGCGATCGCCGGCCCGCTGATCGGCGGAGCCCTGATTCCGATCCTCGGGTTCTCGCTGCTGTACCTCGTCGACGCCGTGTGTCTGCTCGCCACCCTGTGGGCCGTCGTCGGACTGCCCGCGCTGGCGCCGGAGCTGGCGGACGGCCGACGACTGCAGACCCCGGGCCTGCGGTCGGTGATCGACGGCCTCGGCTACCTGCGCGGCCATCCCGTGCTGTTGATGTCGTTCGTCGTCGACCTGATCGCGATGATCTTCGGCATGCCGCGCGCCCTGTTCCCGCAGATGGCGCACGAGAGTTTCGGCGGCCCGTCCGACGGCGGGTTCGCGTTCGCGCTGCTGTTCATCGCGATTCCGCTCGGCGCGGTGGTCGGCGGCGTCCTGTCGGGCTGGGTGTCGAGGGTGCACCGGCAGGGTCGGGCGGTCGTGATCTGCATCGTCGTGTGGGGACTGTCGATCGTCGTCTCCGGCGGCCTGCTGTTCTTCGCGCACGGTTCGGCGCTGCCGATCCTTCCCCTCGTGGTGGTGGCCCTCATGGTCGGCGGGGCCGCCGACATGGCGTCCGCCGCCTTCCGTCAGACGATGCTGCAGTCGGCGGCCACCGACGACGTCCGAGGCCGTCTCCAGGGCGTGTTCATCGTGATCGTCGCGGGTGGACCCCGCATCGCCGATGTGGCGCACGGCGCGACGGCCGCCGTCGCGGGCACCGCGGTCACCGTCGCGGGCGGTGGCCTGCTGGTGGTCGTCGGGACCGTCCTCGCGGCCCTCGCAGTCCCCGCCTTCTGGCGCTACCGAGCCTCCGTCCGGTCGGGTCCCGACGTGGCGTAGACGCGCCGCGTGCCGCACCCGGCCGTTTTCTGTGCACAATGGTCACATGAATTTCGCTGACACCACGGCCTCGGCCGGAGCCTGGATTCTCGAGAACGGTCACCGCACGCTTCTCGCGATAACCGGTGGGCGATTCCCGAAGAAGCTCCTCGGCATGGAGACCCTCGAACTCCACACCGTCGGCCGCAAGTCCGGACAACGACGGTCGACCATGCTCACCGCACCGATCTACTCGGCGGACAAGATCGTCGTCGTCGCGTCCAAGGGCGGCCACTCCGACGATCCGGACTGGTTCAAGAACCTGGCCGCCGACCCCGACGTCGAAGTGACGGTCGACGACGTCACCACCACGTGGACCGCGCATCGCGCCGATCCCGCGGAGAAGGCGGCCCTCTGGCCGACGATCGTGAAGGCCAATCCCGGCTATGACGGTTATCAGAAGAAGACCGACAGGGACATCCCGGTCGTCGTCCTCACTCCGCGGAGTTGAGCGCTCTGTCGCAGGTCGTCGACCTGACCCGAAGCGTGCCGTCGTTCTGTCGGCATTCCCCGTCGGCAGTTCCGCTTCGTCTGATTTGATGGCGGTTGGTCGCACGACTCCGGCGACCACGTCGTGGGGAGTTGAAATGACGTCAGAGGCCGACGCCGACGGCAACCGAAAACAGCATGCGAATGCGGCTCTCTTTCGACACCCGTTGTGGATCGTAGGCAGAGTCGTGGACGTCGTGTCGAGTGTGTTTGTGCTGGCTGCGATCGTGGGCGCGATTGTGGCTGTCGCCAGCGGTGTGATCGAAGGCTTGATAGGGGCGGCTGGGTCGATCGCGGTGGCGGCACTGCTTCGGTGGTGGGGCAATAAGTTCAACACGCTCGCCCGCGAAGGGGTTGCCGCCGAATATTCGTAGAGGCCGCCGAATGAACTCACGCATCAGGCGTTGATTCCCGCTCATGGTCTGACAATTGGCGGGAATCGATTTCGGTAGCGGGAATCCGATCGCCGGTCTCGTTGGGCTGCCAGGGGAGATTCGCGCGGCGGGCGGCGGTGACGGGGCAGTAGTGGATGGGGTTGTTCTGCTCGTCGCCCGTGGGCAGGTTGCGTGCGGGAGTCTCCAGCAGGGGAGCGTCGACGGCCACCCGCCCGGTGAGTCGGTCGTCGGCGTCGCGGGCGCGGGGATGGCGACGGTAGCGCGGCGGGACGAGTCTCATGCCGACGTTCACGGCCTTGCCGAACAGCTCGAACCGCTTCTGATCGCGCGGGGACCAGGTCAGGCCCATCATCTCGCGGACGGGTTCGTCGTATAGACCCGTGGTGATCCACAGGAACATCTTCTGAACGACGAGGACCTGCCGCTTCCACAGCCAGCCCGGCATCCACGCCGCGGCCCACGGCGGCGGAGGCAGCACGGTGATGTCGAGGACCGTTCGGACCGCCTCATGGTCGCGCAGCACGTGGCGGCACATGTGGTCCCAGTAGTCGAGGAACTCCTCGTACGTGTCCGGGCAGGGACGCATGCTGACGCCGTAGGCGGCGTACCAGTTGCGCGACTCGTCGAACAGCCTGCGCTTGTCGGCCTCGGATATCGGCGGTCCGAACGCCTCGGCGCAGCGGATGTTGCCGTACCAGAAGGTGGCGTGCGCCCAGTAGAAGACGTCCGGGTCGAGCGCGTGGTAGCGCCCGCCGTCCGCCATCGTCCCCTTGATGGTGCGGTGATAGTCGCGGACCTGAGCCCCGGTCTCCGGCGTCTGGTCGAAGACGACGCCGCTGATCGGGTACAGCGACCGCATCAGCCGTTCCCAGCGTTCGCCGAAGAAGTCCGAGTGGTCCCAGACGCCCGCGGCGAGCTTCGGGTGCATGTTCTGCATCGATCCCGACCACAAGCCCATGAGCATGCCGCGCCAGTCGCCGAAGTAGCGCCAGGTCACCGATTCGGGCCCGAGAGGGGGCAACACCTCAGTCATGAGACGAAACTCTAGATGCGTCTCAAGTGTTTCGCAACGAACGCCTGATGCCCGTCAGGCGACGACGAATCGCACCGCGTCGCCGGTCGTCAGCTGTGCGGCCTTCGACAGCGATGCGGGCGTCAGGACCGCGACCACCGGATATCCGCCGGTCACGGGATGGTCGGGCAGGAAGATCACCGGTTGGCCGCTGGGCGGGACCTGGACCCCGCCGAGCGGCACTCCCTCGGATCTCAGTTCGGGCACGTCGCGGTGAGCCAACGGGGGCTCCGTCGAGCCGGCCGGTCGGTCGAGCCGGATTCCGATCCGGTTCGACGCCGGGTTCACCTGCCACCGACTGATCACCAGCTGTCCGGGATCGACGAGCCTGTCGGCCCTCGGCCCCGGACGCACCGACAGCACGACGGCGGGTTCGGCGAGCGGTGCGGGAGGGGGTGCGAGCATGACGGCGGGCCAGTCGTCCGCGAGGTCGCCGACCGGCAGCACGTCCTTGACGCGCAGCGGATCGGGGCCGAGGCCCGACAGGGTGTCGGTGGACCGTGAGCCCAACTCGGGCGCCGCGTCGAACCCGCCGCGGACCGCCACGTAGTTGCGGCATCCGCGGCGCGGCGACGTCACCGACAACGACTGCCCGTTCCGGAGAGGTATCGCCGAGTGGCTGCCGACGTCGTGGCCGTCGACCCTGACACGAGTCCCCGGTCCGGTGACCGCGACCATCGCGGTCCCGTGCACGCGGGCCGAGAATCCGCCGAGCGTCACCTCGATGCACGCCGCGTCCGGTCGATTGCCGACGAGGCGGTTCGCGAGACCGAACGCGTCCCGGTCGGCCGCGCCCGATCGGGGGACGCCGAGGTGCGCCATGCCGGGACGTCCAAGGTCCTGCACGGTGGCGAGCGGACCGGTGGAGCACACGGTGAATTCGGCAGGGGTCACCCGATCACCTCCTCGGCGCGGCAGAACCGCACCCTCACTCCCGCCGACAGGACCGCGGGCGGGGTGGCCGACGAGTCCCACAACACGGTGTCGGTGACACCGAGCAGCTGCCACCCGCCGG
This sequence comes from Gordonia spumicola, assembly GCF_009932475.1. Classification (GTDB taxonomy): domain Bacteria; phylum Actinomycetota; class Actinomycetes; order Mycobacteriales; family Mycobacteriaceae; genus Gordonia; species Gordonia spumicola. Next base: position 324,638 of record NZ_BJOV01000003.1, on the reverse strand, counting down.
GGCTCGCCCGCGGGTAGACGGCCGCGTACCCGGCGCCGACGGCGACCGACCCGGCGGGCACGGCCGACCGGGACTCGTCCCGCCTGCCGATTCTGCCGAGCAGTTCCGTGTGCGACGGGTCGCTGCCGTCCTCCGGCACGAGATAGCCGAATCCCGGCGCGAATCCGATGAACTGCACGGTCCATGTGACGTGGGTGTGCGCTTCGATCAGCCGATCGACGCTGCAGTCGGCGAGGGCCGCGGCGGACGCCAGGTCGACGCCGTCGTATGTCACCGGAATGAGCACCGCCGACCTGACTTCGTCCGCCGCGTCGTCGTCGACCCCGCGGTGAGCGAGCAGATCGTGGACCACGCGGCGTACGCCGAGCTCGTTCAACCCCGTCCCGGGGGGAGCCTCGACGAGGACCGTCTCCGCGCAGGCCACGACGTCCGAGACGGCGAGGACGCCCAGGTCGGAGGCCTCCCGCAGGGCGTCGGCGACCCGCGCCGCCATCCACGACGGACGGTCGTGGGAACGGAAGTCGAGAAGGAGGCCGTCGTCCCCCGCAGGTCGCTCACGCATGCGATCACGCTACTGGGCGCGTAGGCCCTACAAGCAGGTATGAGTAAGCTGAGCGAGCGCACGCGATGAGTCTCGTGGTGATCCTCCGGGGACCCTCGTCGGGCGACTGAGTCGAAAGACGACTAGGTTGTTACCCAACAACTGCTCACCCGCGATTGCTAAGGGGTTTGTGTGTCCGTGGAGAATGGCGCCGCCGAACAGCAGAACGGTACTTTCACCTACCCCGGTGGAAAGATCGACCTGCCCATTCTGAAGGCTTCGGAAGGCAGTGACTCGGTCGCACTGGGCTCGTTCCTGTCGCAGACCGGGATGACGACCTTCGACGGAGGCTTCGTCAACACCGCGTCGACCAAGTCGGCGATCACCTACATCGACGGCGACCAGGGCATCCTGCGTTACCGCGGCTACCCGATCGACCAGCTCGCCGAGAAGTCGACGTTCATCGAGGTCAGCTACCTGCTCATCTACGGTGAGCTCCCGACGCCGTCGCAGCTCGACGACTTCACCAACCGCATCCAGCGACACACTCTCCTGCACGAAGACCTCAAGCGCTTCTTCGACGGCTTCCCGCGCAACGCGCACCCGATGCCCGTCGTCTCGTCCGCGGTGAACGCGTTGAGCGCCTACTACCAGGACTCGCTCGATCCGAAGGATCCCGAGCAGGTGGAGTTGGCGACCATCCGCCTCCTCGCCAAGCTCCCGACGATCGCGGCCTACGCGTACAAGAAGTCGCAGGGCCAGCCGTTCCTGTACCCGGACAACTCGCTGAGCCTGGTCGAGAACTTCCTCCGCATGACGTTCGGCTTCCCCGCAGAGCCGTACGAGGTGAACCCGGACGTCGCCAAGGCGCTCGACATGCTGTTCATCCTCCACGCCGACCACGAGCAGAACTGCTCGACGTCGACGGTGCGTCTCGTCGGCTCGTCGCAGGCCAACCTGTTCACGTCCATCTCGGGCGGCATCAACGCCCTGTGGGGCCCGCTGCACGGCGGAGCCAACCAGGCAGTCCTCGAGATGCTCGACGACATCCGCGCTTCCGGCGGCGACACCAAGGCCTTCATGACCAAGGTGAAGAACAAGGAAGACGGCGTGAAGCTCATGGGCTTCGGTCACCGCGTCTACAAGAACTACGATCCGCGCGCCGCGATCGTCAAGAAGACGGCCGACTCGATCCTCGAGACCCTCGGCGTCCAGGACGACCTCCTCGACATCGCGAAGGGCCTCGAAGAAGTCGCCCTCAGCGACGACTACTTCATCGAGCGCAAGCTGTACCCGAACGTCGACTTCTACACCGGCGTCATCTACCGCGCGATGGGCTTCCCGACGCGCATGTTCACGGTGCTGTTCGCGCTGGGCCGCCTGCCCGGCTGGATCGCCCACTGGCGTGAGATGCACGCCGACCCGACCACCAAGATCGGTCGCCCGCGTCAGCTGTACACCGGCTACACCGAGCGCGACTACCAGTCGATGGGAGATCGCTGAATCATGGCCGACAACACCAAGCCCGAGGTCGAGTTCCCGGAAGGCCCCGCCCCGGCGGAGCTGCAGATCACCGACATCATCGTCGGCGACGGCGCGGAAGCACAGCGCGGCGGCATGGTCGACGTCCACTACGTGGGTGTCGAGTTCGAGACCGGTGAGGAGTTCGACTCGTCGTGGGACCGCGGCCAGTCGGCCAACTTCCCGCTCGACGCGCTGATCCCCGGCTGGCAGGAGGGCATCCCGGGCATGAAGGTCGGCGGACGTCGCCGCCTCGTCGTCCCGCCGCAGCTGGCGTACGGCCCCGCGGGCGCGGGCCACCGCCTCTCCGGCAAGACGCTGATCTTCGTGATCGACCTGCTCGGCGCATAGCTTTACCGATCACCCCTCGACTGCGCTCGGATTCCCGAGTGCAGTCGAGGGGTTTTCTCGTATCCGGTCACAAAACCCTCGGCGGTTGTCTGTACTCTGCCGACATGATCGTGAGCACCTCAGACGGACATGTGACGACCATCGAGCTGGCGCGTGAGGCCAAGCGCAACGCGCTCGACTACGACATGCTGCGCGACTTGTCGCAGGCGTTCACCGACGCCGTCGACGCGGGGGTGCGCGCCATCGTGTTGACGGGCAGGGGGAGCGTGTTCAGCGCGGGAGCCGACCTGTCGGGACCCGTCTACGACCCGGAGTTCCCGGAGCGGCTGGTCTCGGTGATCGCCCAGATCGAGTCGACTCCGGTGCCGGTGATCGCCGCGGTCAACGGTCCCGCGCTCGGCGGTGGCCTGCAGCTCGCGATGGCCGCGGATCTGAGGATCATGGCCCCGGGGTCGGTCGCGGGCATCCCGGCCGCCAAGATCGGCGTCGCGCTGGACGAGTGGACCATCAAGAGGCTCGTCTCGCTCGTCGGCGGCGGCCAGGCGCGCGGCATGCTGCTCGGCTGCGACCCGTTGACCGCGGACCGTGCCTATACGCTCGGCTTCGCCAACCGCATCGGCGACCTCGCCGACGCGCAGCACTGGGCCGCCACGATCGCAGGCTTCGCGCCGCTCACGCTGCGCCACTACAAGATGGTGCTGACCGGCGACGGAGCCCGAGACGACGCGCCCGCCGACCGGCATGCCGCCATGCTCGCCGCGTGGATGAGCGACGATGTGAAAGAGGCGCGCGCCGCCCGCGAGGGCAAGCGCGCGCCGAACTTCCAAGGGAAGTAGCCGCCCGCCCCGCTCGCTCAAGGAGCGGCTGCACTCAGCTGCCGAGGACCTGCGTCAGGTAGGGGTTGGTGAAGACGCGCTGCGGGTCGAAGCGGTCACGGACTTCGAGGAAGTCGTCGAAGCGCGGGTACACGGAGCGGAAGTAGTCGGCGTCGCGCGTGTGCATCTTGCCCCAGTGCGGGCGTCCGGCGTGCGCCGTCATGATGTCTTCGACGTCCTTGAAGTACGCCTCGGAGGAGGCGACGTCGTCGCCGGAGAAGCGATGGACGGCGATGTATCCGGATGCGCGACCGGAGGCCGTCGACATCATCAGATCGTCGGGGGCCGCGGCCCGGACCTCGATCGGGAAGCTCACCTTGTGGCCGCGGCTGTCGATCATCGCCCGGACCTCGCGGAGGACGTCGGGCACGGCCTCGAGCGGGACGGCGTACTCCATCTCGCGGAAGCGGACGTCGCGGTCGGAGATGAAGATCTTGTCCGACCGGTCGGTGTAGGTGCGCGAGGAGAGGGCGCGTCCGACGATCTGGTTGATCGACGGCACGAACCGCGGCGACCGCGCGCCGACCTTGCAGAGTGCGCCGAGCAGCTTGTTCGAGAGCAGCTCGTCGTCGATGTAGCGACGCAGGTCGCTCGGGCCGTCGGACGGGGTGTTCCGCGGCAGGCGCGTGTTGGTCTTCACGAGCGTCTTGGTGGTGTGGGGGAACCAGTAGAACTCGTAGTGGTCGACGTTCTCGACCCGCTCGAGGAACGTGGAGAAGGTCTCGTCGACCTCGCCGGGGCCCTCCTCGGCGCGGATGGAGAACGCGTCGACGCACTGGAGGGTGATCTCGGTGAGCACACCGAGCGAACCGAGGCCGAGGGCCGCGGCCTTCAGATCGGGGTCGTCCTCGCCGATGGTGCGGACCGTGCCGGTGCCGTCGACGAGCTTGACGCCGCGGATCTGCGTGGCGATGCCGCCGAACCCGCCGCCGGTGCCGTGGGTTCCGGTGGACGTGGCGCCGGAGATCGTCTGCTTGTCGATGTCGCCGAGATTGGTCATGCCGAGGCCGAGCGGTTCGAGGATCGCCGGGATCTCGTGCAGGTGTGTGCCCGCCGCGAGGGTCACGCGCTTGCGGTCGGCGTCGACGCTGATCAGGCCGCGGATGCCCGACATCTTGACCTGGACGCCGGGTGCGACGGCGATCTCGGTGAAGCTGTGGCCCGCACCCACGGGCTTGACCACCTGGCCGTTCTCGGCGGCGCGACGGATCGCGTCGGCGAGCTCGTCGACGCTCTGCGGGGTGATGAGCTCCGTCGGGGTGCACCGGGCGGTGCCGCCCCAGTTGGTCCACGTCGCTGCTGCGGTCGTCTGGCTCACAGGAAGCACTTCCCTTCTCCACGGTAGGTCGGTACGACGTCAACGACGTCGGCGGTCCCACTGCTGTCACGTTTGATCAAAGCTACGCGAGCGGCACGTTCTGCCACCTCGCCCGATTTGGTGTGGCGGAACCACACTCGATCGCCGACGGCGAGGCCGCGGGCGGCTGCTCCGGAGAGCGGTGTCTGCACTTCACCGGCCGATTCGGTGCCGATGTACTCCAGCCCCTCGGGCCACACCGGCTTGGGGAGGCGGTCGAGGGCGGGCGGGCCGGAGGCGATCCAGCCGCCGCCCGCACATGTCACGATTTCGTCGTCGGGACGGCGCAGAACGTCGAGTCCGAAGCTCATCGCGGGGGCCGGACGGAAGTGGCGGTAGTTGTCGAAGAGGTGCCCGCCGAACAGTCCGGAGCCCGCCGCGATGTCGGTGACGGACGCGTCCTTGGCCGTCTCCTCGAGCGATCCGGTGCCGCCGGCGTTGACGAACTCGAGGTCGGCGATCTCGCGGAGTGCGGTGATCACCTTGCCGCGGCGGTGCCGGATCTCGGTCATCGACACGGCCTGGATGGCGGTGACCGCGGTGTTCATCGCGAGCTTGCCGTCGACGTGGTTGCCGAGTCCGGCGACCTGCGCCTCGTACGACATGACGCCGACGAGTGCGAACCCGTCGCGTCCGACGATCGCTCGGGCGAGGGCGGTCGCCTGCTCCACCGAGTGGACGGGCGAGCGCCGGACGCCGAGATGCACCCGCCCGCCGACGGCGCGGAGTGACGCGTCGAGGTCGATCGCGATCCGGACGGTCGGCCGCGTGGTCGGTGCCGCGACGGCGTCGATGAGGTCGAGCTGGGCGACGTCGTCGACGAGGAGTGTCACGCGCTTGCAGGCGAGCTCGTCGGCGAACAGTGTGGCGAGCGCCTCACGCTTGGCCGTCGGGTAGCCGAGGAGGACGTCGTTCACACCCGACTCGGTGGCGAGCCAGTGGGCTTCGGCGACGTCGAAGGCGAGCACGCCGGCGTAGCCGTCGCGAGAGAGGACGTCGTCGATGATCGACCGCACGCGCAGTGACTTGGACGCCACGCGGATCGGCACGCCCGCGGCGCGTCGTCGCAGGTCGGCGATGTTGTGTTCGAGGAGGTCGAGGTCGAGTGCGAGGACGGGGGAGTCGAGTCCGGCGCGCTTGACGGCGTCGTCGATCGCGGCCCAGTCGGGCCGTGCGGTGTCGACCGCGGGTGTGTCTGTCACGGGTTTCTCGCCTTCGGGTGAACCAGAGTTGATCGATCGATCGACTGCTGTTCACTACAGCATAGGACATAGTCGCCCGGAATTGTGTCGGGGACCACGCGCGCCGCACGATTACGCTGGTCGGGTGACCTTCACTTCAGCTGTCCGACGCCTCCCGCAACCCGCTCCGCTGCGTGCGATGGGCGCGTCCGCGGAGGCCATCGCCGCATCCACCGCCGGCTCGCCGAATCTGGTGGGAGGCGTGTTCGCGAACGTCGAACCGGTGCCGGACTCCGAGGGGCCGGGTCCGGCGGTGTTCGTCGACATGCTGCGCAGGCCCGGCAAGCCGACCGGCGTCCTGCCGGTCCTGCGTCCCGCATTCGCCGACGCGCCCGCCGGTCTCACGATCACCTGGTTGGGACACGCGACGGCGGTCGTCGACATCGACGGCGTCCGGATCCTGCTCGACCCGGTGCTGAGCGCCCGCTGCTCGCCGTCGCAGCTGGTCGGCCCCAAACGCCTGCACACGGTCCCGGTCGCGGCGGCCGACCTGCCGCCGATCGACGTCGTCCTGCTCTCGCACGACCACTACGACCACCTCGACCACCCGACGATCACCACGATCGCCGCGAGCCAGCCGAACGCTCGGTTCGTCGCGCCGATCGGCGTCGACGCGCACCTGGAGGCCTGGGGTGTGGCGCGGGCCCGCATCCACACCGCCGACTGGAGGGGATCGGTGGAGTTGACTGTCCGCGGCGTGACGCTCACGTTCGGTTGCGAACGGGCCCGCCACTTCTCCGGACGCGGATTCACCCGCAACGACACGCTGTGGGCGAGCTGGGCCGTCGTCGGGCCCGCGCACTCGTTCTTCTTCTCCGGCGACACCGGCTTCACCGATGCGTACCGCGAGGTCGGCGAGCGGTACGACACCTTCGACGCGACGCTCATCGCGATCGGCGCGTACGACGTCCTGTGGCCCGACATCCACCTGAACCCTGAGGAGGGCGTGACCGTTCACGGGCTCGTCAACGGCGGCGGCCGCGACAGTCTCCTGATCCCCATCCACTGGGGTACGTTCAACCTGGCGCGGCATTCGTGGGGCGATCCGATCGCTCGGCTGCTGCCCGCGGCGTCGGCCGCCGGGATTGACGTGTGCGTCCCCCGGCCGGGCGCCACCCTCGACGTGGACGCCCGCGTCGGCACGGCCTTCGACGACCCGACCTGGTGGGAGCGCTACGCATGAGCATGACGACCGATCGTCTGCCCGGACTGACAGCCGCGGAGGTCGCCGAGCGCGTCGCCGCGGGTCAGTCCAACACGATGCCCGACAAGTCGGGGCGCAGCGTCGCCGACATCGTGAAGGCGAACGTCTTCACCCGTATCAACGCGATCCTCGGCGTGCTGTTCGCGATCGTCGCGTTCACCGGATCGTTCATCAACGGTCTCTTCGGCCTGTTGATCATCGCGAACAGCGGCATCGGCATCATCCAGGAGATCCGCGCCAAGAAGACCCTGGACCGCCTGGCGATCGTCGGCCAGACGCGGCCCGTGGTCCGCAGGGACGGTGTCGCCACCGAGGTGTCGCCCGACGACGTCGTCCTCGGCGACATCATCGAGCTCGGCCCGGGCGACCAGATCGTCGTCGACGGCGAGGCCGTCGAGTCGGAGGCGTTGGACATCGACGAGTCGCTGCTGACCGGCGAGGCCGACGCGGTCGACAAGTCGGTCGGCGATCAGATCATGTCGGGCAGCTTCGTGGTGTCGGGGTCGGGCGCCTACCGGGCGACGAAGGTCGGAGCCGACGCCTACGCCGCGCAACTCGCCGCCGAGGCGAGCAAGTTCACCCTCGTGTCGTCGGAGCTGCGGTCGGGCATCGACCAGATCCTGAAGGTGATCACCTGGCTGCTGATCCCCGCGGGCATACTGACGATCGTCAACCAGCTGTTCATCAGCCAGAACGGACTGCGGACCGCACTGCTCGGCATGGTCGCCGCGCTCGTCCCGATGGTCCCCGAGGGCCTCGTGCTGATGACCTCGATCGCGTTCGCCGTCGGCGTCGTTCGTCTCGGCCGCCGCCAGTGCCTCGTCAACGAGCTGCCCGCCATCGAGGGTCTGGCGCGCGTGGACGTCGTGTGCACCGACAAGACGGGCACCCTCACCGAGAACGGCATGCGGCTCTCGGAGATCCGCGTGGTGTCCGACACGGTCTCCGAGGAGGCCGTGCAGACGGCGATGGCCGCGCTCGCGGCGGCCGATCCGCGACCCAACGCGTCGATCCAGGCCGTCGCCGAGGCGTATCCGGACGCCCCGGGGTGGTCGACGTCGGCGATCCTGCCGTTCAGCTCGGCCAACAAGTTCTCCGGCATCTCGTTCGTCGACGCCGACGGCTCTGATCGCGGCAACTGGCTGATCGGTGCGCCCGACGTCCTGCTCGACCCGGAGTCGGAGATCGCCCGCCTCGCGTCCGACCTCGGCTCCACAGGTCTGCGCATCCTGCTCGTCGCCACGTGCGACGCTCTCGTCGACACCGTGCCCGCGGACGGATCGAACCTGCCGGGCGCGATCACGCCGGTCGGCCTGATCGTCCTGGAACAGCGGGTTCGGCCCGATGCCCGCGACACCCTCGAGTACTTCGGTTCGCAGAACGTGGCCGTGAAGGTGATCTCCGGCGACAACGCGCTGTCGGTCGGCGCCGTCGCGGCGTCGCTCGGGCTCGGCACTCCGGAGCAGGCGGTCGATGCGCGCACACTGCCGACCGACCCGGCCGAACTGGCTCAGGTGGTGTCGGACGGCGACGCCTTCGGCCGCGTCCGACCGGACCAGAAGCGCGCGATGGTGAAGTCGCTGCAGGGCGAAGGGCACACCGTCGCGATGACCGGGGACGGCGTCAACGACGTCCTGGCGCTCAAGGACTCCGACATCGGCGTCGCGATGGGCGCCGGTTCGTCCGCCGCCCGCTCGGTGGCCCAGATCGTGTTGCTGGACAACAAGTTCGCCACACTGCCGTACGTGGTCGGCGAGGGACGACGCGTCATCGGCAACATCGAGCGCGTCTCCAACCTGTTCCTGACGAAGACCGTGTACGCGGTGTTGCTCGCTCTGCTCGTCGGCCTTGGCGGCCTGGCCGCGAAGGCCTTCGACCTGGCGCCGATCAGCTACCCGTTCCAGCCGATCCACGTGACGATCTCGGCGTGGTTCACGATCGGCATCCCCGCGTTCGTCCTGTCCCTGGCCCCGAACAACGAGCGGGCCCGAACCGGATTCGTCCGACGGGTGCTGACCCAGGCGGTGCCGAACGGCATCATCATCGGTATATCGACGTTCGTCTGCTTCCTGCTGGTGAACCGCGACTACACGGGCGCCCTCGCCGGCTACACGGGCAACGTGCTGTTGTCGCCCGCCGACACGGCGGCCGCCGTCGCCGGAGCGTCGCAGACGATCGGCGCCCAGCAGACGCAGGCCGCCACGGCGGCCTTGGCGACGATGATCGCGATCGCCGTCTACGTCCTCGCGGTCGTCGCCCGCCCGTACACGTGGTGGAAGTTCGTCCTCGTCGGAGTGTCGGTCGCCGCGTACGTGCTGATCTTCACGCTGCCGTTCAGTCAGCACATGTTCCACCTCGACTCGTCGAACACCGGCATGATGGCGATCGCCGGAGTGTGTGCCGTCGTCGGATGCGCCGCTGTGGAAGTGAGCACACGTCTCCTCAAAGCGACGCTCGATCGCCGCGCGGGAGCCTGACCGGGGCTAAGATTGCCGACATGGATCTCAAGGGAATCGTTGACAAGGCCAAGGACGCACTGCAGTCCAACCCCGATCTCATCGAGAAGGGCGGCGACATGATCGACAAGGCGACCGGCAACAAGTACGCGTCGCAGGTCGACAAGGCTCAGGACGCGGCGCGCAAGGCCGTCGGAGCTCCCGAGAAGAAGTGACCCGAGACTGATCGACTCAGCGCGGAGCCTTCGGGTGCCGGCGGTACGCCGACACCGACGGGTCTCCGCCGATCCAATAGCGCCACGGCCGGTCCGCGGCCAGGCGCACACCCACACGCGGTCCGGCGAGAATCTCGCCGGACCGCTCGTGCGTCGGGCGCAGGTGCACGCCGTCCGTCCGCGTCACGTCGGTTCCGAGGTCGGTCTTCGTGATGCCGAGGGCCCTGGTCAGATTCCCGGGTCCACGGCCGAGCAGGTGATCGGCGACGTGGCCGCGCCGTTCCCGTGCCAGGTCGAGGCCGTCGACGATGCGTCCGGCGCGGATCAGGACGGCGGAGCCTTGTCCTTCGGGGCTGGTCACGATGTTCGCGCAGTGGTGGCCGTGCATCTGATACACGTACAGGCGCATCGGCGGCCCGAACATGATCTCCGACCGCGGTGTCCGCGTGTACGCGTGCGACGCCGGGTCGTCCGGCCCGTTGTACGCCTCCACTTCGGTGATCAACGCCGACACTCCGTGGCCGACGATGATCCGGTTGAGAAGGGCGCGCGCGTCGGCGCATACGCTAGGGCTCATGGCAAAGACCAGTGACTCCATTCACCTCGACCTTTCGCCCGAGGATACCTTCGCCGCGGCGGCGGACCTCTCCCGCTATGACGACTGGCTCGTCTTGCACGACGGCTGGCGAAGCCCGCTCCCGACCGCGGACGAACTGGGCAAGGGCACCCAGGTGTCGTCCGTCGTCAGTGTTAAAGGCGCGCGCGTCCGCTTCGCGTGGGAGATCGAGAAGTTCGACCGCCCCCGCGAAGTGGTCCTCAAGGGCGCGGGCAAGGGCGGCGTGAAGGCCAAGATCAACCTGACCGTCGCGCCCGACGGCGACGGCTCGCGGATCACCTTCCTCATCGACCTCGGTGGACTCCCGCTCATGGGGCCCGTCGGCAAGGCCGCCGCTGCCGCCGTCAAGGGCGATATCGGCACGTCGCTGGAGAAGTTCGCCGCGCTCTTCGCCTGACGTCGACGTTCGGGTGTGGTTTTCGGTCGGTATAGCGCCAAGAACTACACTCCAACTGTCCACAGGGGCTGTGGACAACGGAGTTCCCCTGTGGGTGCGCGTGTATCCCGGCGTCTACATAACTCATGCCGGACCGATCGGGTGGCGGCAACGGGCGTGGGCCGCGGTGCTTGACGCCGCGCCCGCCGCGGTGAGCCACGAGTCGGCGCTTCGCGCACACCGCGGCGACGGGCAGGTCGGCGACGGCGCACCGATCCATATCGCGGTGTGCGCGCATCGGAAGGTGACGCGGCGGCCGGGGGTGGTCGTGCATCGTCGGGCGACGTTCGCCGAGGACGTGCAGGCGGTGTCACTGCCCCGGATCCGGCTCGAGGAGGCGATTCTGGACGTCGCTTCGTCGGCGCGGACCGTCGTCGCGGCGGTCGGTTGTCTGAGCGAGTGGATCGGCGGACGCCGTACGACGGCGGACCGTCTGATCGGCGCGCTGTCACGACGAGCCCGCATTCCGCAGCGGGCGCTCATCCACGACTTGCTCGGTGATCTCCGAGACGGCGCCTGCTCTGTTCTCGAGCACAGCTACTTTCTGAACGTCGAACGCGCACACGGGCTTCCGACGCCTGTCCGGCAGTCTCCGACGGAGGCGGGACGCCACGGGTTCCGGGATCTCACGTACCCGCAGTGGGGACTCGTCATCGAACTCGACGGGCGGGCGTTCCACGACAGCCCAGCCGACCGAGACCGCGACATGGAGCGGGACCTCGACGCCGCAGTCGACGGTGGCCTGGCGACTCTCCGCGCGGGATGGGGCCAAGGGTGCGTCCGCCCCTGTCAGACCGCAGTCAAGGTCGGCAGGCTCCTGAACCGACTCGGCTGGACGGATCGCGCCCACCCATGCGGCAAGCCAGATTGCGCCGCCCGGTTTCAGGTGTAGTTCTCGGTAGCCATAGCGTCAAGAACTACACCTCAGGCGACGGAGACCGTGATGGTGCCGGAGAACGTGCAGATCGCGGCGCCCGCGGGGTAGGAGACGGACAGGAGCGGCGTCCACGTGACGAGTTCGGCGAGCCCTGACGTGCTCGTCATGACCACCTGAGGTGAACCGAGGTTCTGGTTCGACTTCGGGTACATGTACAGGCCCCCCGCGGGTGCGGTCGCCGAGTAGGTGACGGCGCTCGCGGGGATCGTCATCGCGGGACAGGAGAAGCCGTTCGACGACGCGGTCGCCGTCCACGACCCTCCGCCGCCCGATGCCACGGTGACGAGGGGGAGGCTGCCGCCCGCGCTCGACGCGCCGGGCACGATCGTTCCGTATCCGCCCGTGCTCACCGACAACCCGCTGGCCGCGAGCGTCGTGACGCCCGCGCGGGAGCGGGGCTTCGGCGTCGTCGCCGACGCGCTCGACGTCGGCGACGCTTCGGTCGTCTCGGCTCCGGTCTCGGTCGTCGCGGTCGTCGACGGTTCAGCGCTCGTCGTCGGCGTCTCGGACGTCGTCGGTGCCGGTTCGTCGGTCGTCGACGACGTCGTCGGCGTGACGGATTCGCTCGTGGCCGGTTCGGCGAACGCGGCGGGTGTGTTCACCGCGAGGATCGCAGCCGTCGCGGCCGACACGCACGCGATGACGGTTCGTCGGTTCACTGGTCCGCGCTCCGGGCCGCGCGCCGCCGCCGGTAGAGGAACGCCCCCAGGCCCGCGGCGGCGAGGACGACGATGATCGTCACGACGAGCGGCATCGTGATCGAGCGGGACGCGGGTCCGGAGTCGGCGGGAGCGGTGAACGTCACCGACTGATCCTTCGTGTGCTTGTGAACGCCGCTCGCGAGGGAGACGGACGCGCTCCACGGGCCGTCGGGAAGCTGCGCCGAGTTCGGGACGGTGAACACGACGTCCGACGACTCGCCGGGCGGGATGGTGACGCCGGTGGACCCGACCTTTCCGGCCGTCAGGTCGCCGGGACCGTGGGTGAGCTTGAGATCGCCGCTGATGTCGACCGCTCGACCACCGGTGTTGGTGACCTTCGCCCTCACCGTCGCCCGGCCGTCGTCGGTCCGGGAACCGGTCACGGCGTCGATCGAGAAGTCGGACGGCGGGCCGTTGCCGGGCCCCACCGAGAGGTACACGCGGACGCCGACACGAGATTCGGCTCCGATGCCGCCGTTCTCGCCGGGTGTGGTCAGCGAAGCCCAGACGACGGCGTACTGCTCCATCTCGGGAGCATCGGCCGGGACCGCGATGGTGACGGTCACCTTGGCGTCCTCGTGGTCGTCGAGCGTGAGGGTCGGCTTGTCGACATGGATCCACGATGTCAGCGCGCTGGTCGCGCCCGGTTCGTCGAACATGAACGTGCCGTCGGTGATGCGGGCCGGGCCCGCGTACATCTTGACGGTCGCGCGATGGCCGGTGTTGTTGGTGACCTGCACGCGCCGAGTGATGGTGGATCCCGGCTTCATGTTGTCGACGATGTAGAGCTTGGCTCGGGGGTCGTCTTTGGCCTTCGCGGGGACGTCGACCAGTCGGATGCCGATGGAACCGGCCGGGGTCCCGTCCTCGGGTTCCGCCGCGACTCGAGGCGCGACGCAGGCGCCGACGGCGAGCACGGCTACGAGCGCCGCGAGGATCATCCGAGCGAAGGTCAGTGGGCGCATGATGGGACTTTCTGATGGGGTGGCCGGGGTGCGCGAACGCACCCCGGCCGGTAGATGCCTGGATGCCGTGGGCAGGCGAGAGGTCAGGCGACGGAGACGGTGATCGTGCCGGTGTACGAGCCGATGGACGCGCCGCCGGGGAAGTCCACATTCAGTGCGGGCGACCAGGTTGCGATCTCGAGCGGCCAGGTCAGGCCGGAACGGGTGACGATGGCCTTGGCGCTGCCGAGAGTCTGGGCTCCGGTCGACGCCAGCGTTCCGCCGCCGACCTTGCCGACGACAGCGTTGGCGGTGTACGTGACAGCCGTCTTGGGGATCGTCTGATCCGGTCCGACGAAGTCGGTCGACGACGCCGTGGCGGTCCACGCGCGCGGCGAGCCGTTGCGGTTGTCGGTGACCGAGACTGTCGGCAGTCCGCCGCTGGCGCCGGTGCCGTTCACATTCGGGACGATGGTGCCGAGCGGACCGGCCGTGATCGACAGGTCACCGCCCTGGCCCGCGACGACGAATGTGACGTCGGTGCTCGCGGACGGCGCCGCATGTGCCGTCGCAGGCAGCACGGTGCCTGCGGCCGCGGCCAACACGGCTGCGGCGATGAGTGTTTTACGCATGAAGATGAGACCTCTTCTCGGGCTCGGGTGTGCGTGCACACCGTGGGAGGGACCTCGGTTGCGACCCCTGTTACCCGACAGCCGAGGTGAGAGAAGTGTGATCCGCGACTCGGCGGAGTCCAAGTGCGGTCGTCAGGTCAGGCACAGATCAAACGGCATTACACCCGAATCCGGTCGAGGAGGGCCCGCGCTTTCGTCACGGCGGTCGACTTCGATGCGGCGCCCGCGAGGACGTCGGCTCCCCGCCAGGTCGACGCCTCCGCGGGGGCGAGGCCGCGGGCGACGGCCTCGTCGAGGTGCGGGGCGACGGTCTGCGCGACGTCGAGCACACGATTGACCCACTTCGGGATCGGTCCACCGTCGCGCACGATGTCGGCGGCGTGGCGGACGGATTCGGTGAGCATCGGCCACAGGGCGGGGAGGGTCCGCGGTTCGTGCTCGATCACCCGGACCATGCGCGCCGGGCTGATCACCGGATGCTGCAGCAGCATCCGCATCGCGAGTCGCACGGCGTCGGCGTGGAGGACACCGCCGAGCGCGGACGACGCGACGCTCCACTTCGCATCTTCCGTCTCGTTGACGAGCTTCGCGAGGACCACCGCGGTCATCGACACGGTCACCGGCGACGCCGCGCGATCGGCCCGATCCCGCGACGTGGCCTCCGCGATCGCGTGGCCGTCCCAATACAGCCACGAGTGCCCGTTCGCCTGGCACTGGCCCTCGTTCTCGATGTCGTACGTCCATCCCTTCCTGACCTCGAACACCCGGTCGGGAAGATGCTCGAACGACAGCCTGACGATCACGTGCCTGCTGCGTGCGTCGGGATCGAACCAATCGACGCTCAGCGATGCCTCGTCGTCGACGGCCGGGGCGTCGCCCGCGCCGTCGGGCCACACCTCCGACAGATCGATACGCGGGCGTTCGGACGGCGTGCTCGGCGTCGTCGCCGACGGCAACGTCGCGACGAGGGCCTTTGCGCTCGACACCGCGACCGACGATCCCGATCGCTGCGCGAGCGTCCGCAGACCGGGGACGTCGAGCGTCGACGGCTCGGCCACACCGTCGGCGACGGCGCGTCGTACCACGGGCAGCATCGATTCCATCACCTCGACGACGTCCGGCGTACCCGACAACAGGCGTTTCTCTCCGGCCGACACGGCGAGCATCGCGTCGAGGATCGGCCACACGACAGCGGTGAGCCCGCCCTCTGCGAGGTCGCGCAGCACGCAGGCGAACGCCGCCGCAGACGACAGCGAGTCGGACCAGTCGTACTTCGTGACGTCGGCGACGCCGGGCCGCAGCAGCCCGCGGTCGAACGCCTCGTACACGGCCGCCTGCCCGTCGACGACGTCCCTCGGGTGCAGGCGACGCTGGGCGGCGAGCAGGTTGATCGCGGCGCCCGGTCCGAGCGGTTCGCGGCGTCGGGCGGCCTGTCGCAGGGTCGGTCCGTTGCCGTGGTAGTCGAACTGGAACGCGACCGGGGTCATCGCGGCGTCGCCGCGCCAGTTCGGGTGCACCCAGAACTCGACGGAGTTCCCGTACTCGGATGAGAGCGGTTCGAACGGCGACAGCCAATCGGGCGTCTCGATGTCGCCGGCGTCCCAGCCTCGCCATCCGCCCGCACCGGTGCGGACGAGACCCGGATCGGGGACAGGCGAGGCGAGGGCGGCCGCGGCCGATTGTCCGGCCGTGACCGGGAGCACCGTTCCGTCGTAGGCGACGACGCCGACGCCGATGTCGGTGAAGTCGACGTCGGGACAGGCGTCGACGTCCATCCTCAGCAACGCCAGTGCGAGATCCGCCGCCGACGCGTCCACCTCGGCCTCCTGGTAGCGGAGGAGTCGTCCGCGCAGGTCGGACGGGTCGATGCGGAGGTCGTCCCAGGTGGGCTCGGACAGGACGCAGGGCAGTTCGCCGTTGCGGAGGAGCAGTTCGGCGTCGCGCCTGCGGATCACCGGCGACCACGACTGCGGGTACTTCGCCATCACCTCGGCGAGGTCGCCGTCGAGCCACGCACGGACGTTGGAGACTCCCGCGCACGCCGAGTTGGGCACCCCGGCGAGGGCGGTGCGGACGGCTTCGGCGTCGACGTGGCCGAGGGCCGCGGCGGTCGCGTGGAACCGTTCGACGACGACGTCGGCGGCGGGAGCCTCGCCGCGCTCCACCAGCAGTCGTGCGAGGTCGGTGAGGGCTTCGGGGGTGACGGGGCCGGGATCGAAGCGGGGGACCGTCCACACGTCGGGGACAGCGCGCCACACCGCGAACGACTCGGTCTCGCTCACGTCGGGCGCGTCGATCTGCCACGCCAGGGCCAGCGCGTCGAGGGGTTTCGCGAGCTGTCGGACACCCGCGACCACGTCCAGTTCGGCGAGCACGTCGTCGGCGGTCGACGGCCGGGGCCGGGCGGCGAGGGCCTCGACGACGAGTCTGCGGGTCTTGGCCTGCGGGGCGGTGATCGCGGCGGACACGACATCGGGCAGCAGATCGTCGGCGACCGCGCCGATCAGGACGGGAGCCACGCGATCGGTCACCGCGGGGACGCCTGCGGTGAGGACCGGAATGAGCGTCTCTGCCCGCTCGGCGAGGTCAGCGACCGGGACGCCGAGGTCGTCGAGCAGGAACGCGAGCCAGCCGGAGCGGTCGCCCGGCCGCACTGCGGCGTCGAGCCCGTCGAACGCCGACTCCTCGGCGAGCGCCCGATCCAGCATTCCGCGGCGGACGGCGTCGGCGAGCGCGGGGCGCATGGGGCCGGTCATCGGCACGTTCATCGCCGTCGCCGCCCGCGTGTACTCGGCGAACCGCGGGGCGATCACGTCGGTGTCGAGCCCGGCCTGGGACCAGAAGGCTGAGCGGTCGCCGGTGAGTGCGGCGTTGGCGTGGACGGCCCAGTCCTTCAGAAACTCGACGTTCGCGGGGATATCGGCTCCGGTGAGCTCGATCGCGGTGATCGCCGCGGCGCCGAAACCCGACGGGCCGTGAGTGAGTCCGCGTCGCGAGCTCACACAGCCGCGTCGGACGAACTCCGCGGCGTAGGAGGGCCCTCGATCGGCGATGAACCGCCCGAGGACGTCCGGTGGAACGTCGTAACCGAGGACGCTGACGGCGCGTCGCGCGTCGACGCCCGCGGCGATGGCGAGCAGCCCGAGCTTCGACTCGCTGCGACTGCCGATCTTCGAGACGGTCCCGTAGGTGCCGGGCGATGTCTGCGTGAACCGCGACCACGGGCCCTTCCGCAGGCCGGCGAGGAGCAGCGCGCGCTGTTCGGGGCCGGGACGTTCGGCGTCGGTGAGGGCGGAGTACGGGAGGGCTTCCCAGCCGAGTGCGTCGTAGACGGCGAGCGCGTCGTCCAGGGCGGTCATGAGGTCTCCTCGATCGTTCCGTCGCAGGTCAGGTATACCGCGAGGACGTGTTTGCACGGTCCGCGGTCGGTGCCGTGCTTCACGTACCAGGCGCAGGTGCAGCGGCTTCCGTCCACGCCGGAGGTGGGACCGAGCGACACGCGGTACCGACCCGACACCGTCCATGCGTCGTCGGATTCCGTCACGGCGGCGTCGTCGACGAGGCGTCGTGCGGCGACGAGACGGGGATTGTCCTTGGTGACTCGGTCGGGGTCGTCGGGGAGTTCGCGGTGGAACCACGCGGCGTCGTGCGCGTCCCAGCCGACGCGGCCCGACGACGCGAGGACGGCGAGGGCACCCTCGACACGTTGGGTGGGGAGGTCTGCGTCGCCGCCGAGGCGTGCGACGTCGATGGACGGTTCGAAGGCGAGGAGTGCGGAGACGAGGTCGGCGTCGTCGAGGACCGTCGGAGCCGACAGCGCCTCGAGGAGGCTGCCCTCGCCGGAGAATCCGCGCCACGGTTCTTCGGTGAGACCGAGAGACAGCCGTGCGCCTGGCAGATCGAGTTCGACGATGCACGGCGCCTCGCCGACGCCGAGCGCGTACGCCGTGAGTCCGGTCGCGTGGACGAGCAGGCGTTTGAGAGCCGAGAGCCGGTGGAGTCCGTTGATGTAGACGCCGCCGGGCGCCGGTCGCGGCGACAGTCGGGCTCCGGTCCGGTCGGGGACGAGCCAGCCGCGTTGGGGCGCGGCGGTCGCGTGGGGGAGCGACCCGAGGAACGTCCGGGTGCGGCGGCGGTCGAGCGTGAACGCGGCCACCGCGCCGCGGTGCATGCCGGCGACGTTGCCGAGCGCGCGCACCCACCGGTCGGGCATGTCGACCGGCCGTTCGTGAGCCTGCCGGTCCGGTGTCGCGACGCTGAGCCCGTCGTCGCCGATGTCGACGTGCAGGAGTTCGGTGCGCCGGACCTTGGTGAGGGCGCTGCGCATCGCCGCGTTGACGTCGACGTTGGTGGTGCCGAAACCGATATCGCCGCCGTCGAACCCGGATCCGAGCAGGTCGAGGCGGGCGTACACGCCGTTGCACGCCGAGAAGCACTCGGCGCGGAGACGGTCGCCCTGCGCCGTGAGCACCGGATCGCGCAGGTTGGACGGCGTGTACTGGAAGTAGCGGGTGGCGGTGACGTCGGCCAACACCAGCAGTCCTTGCGCGAACACCGCCGGATGCGTCGCGAATCCGTGGAAGAAGCTGGGCGACGACGTGAGCCCGCGCGGCGTCAACGCGGGCGCGAGCGCCAACCCCACACCCGCGTCGTCGGCTGTGGACGTCCCGCTGAACGAACGACTCATGGGCTCACTCTAGAAGAGGGGTACGACACCGACAGGGCGACGTCGATCGGTCGGCCGCGTCGAGTTCAACGGACCTCGACGTCTCACGTAGACTTCACCCGTCGGACGGCACGCCCCGTCGTCGCCCGGCGGTTCCGCTCTCGTAGCTCAGGGGATAGAGCACCGCTCTCCTAAAGCGGGTGTCGCAGGTTCGAATCCTGCCGGGAGCACTTGTCACGCAACAATGAGCAGACCCTGCGGGTGATCGGCATCGGCCCCGGCGGGGCGCGGCAGATCACGTTGGAGGCGGTCGACGCCATCGCCGCGACCGACGTCTTCCTGATGCTCGACAAGGGCGACCGGACGTCGGAGTTGACCGCCGTCCGCACCCGGATGCTGGACGCCCACGCCCGTCCGGATCATCGGGTGGTCGTCGTCCCCGACCCGCCGCGCGACCGGAATCCCGATGACTACGAGGCTGAGGTCCGACGCTGGCACGCGGCGCGGGTCGACGCGCTCGACTCGGCATTGGACGAGCACCTGCCCGACGGCGGGAGCGCGGGGATCCTCGTCTGGGGCGACCCCGCTCTCTACGACTCGACGCTCCGCATCACCGACCGGCTCGTCGAACGTCGCGGCGACCTCGCGATCGAGGTGATTCCGGGTGTGACCAGCGCGTCCGCGTTGACGGCCGCGCACGGAATCGTCGCGCACGGCGTCGGCGAACCGATCACGACGACCACCGGCCGCAGGCTCGCGTCGACCCCCGAGGGCGCCGACCGCAATCAGATCGTCATGCTCGACTCGTCCCTGGCCTTCCGCGAGACGGCGTCGCCGGACGACATCGTCTATTGGGCCGCCTACGTGGGTACCGAGCACCAGATCCTCGTCAGCGGACGGGTCGGCGACGTCACCGACGAGATCGTCGCCAAGCGGGCGCACGCGCGTGAACGTCTCGGCTGGATCATGGACATCTACCTGCTGCGCAAGCTCGGCTGACGATCCCGCTCAGCCGAGCGAACCGCCTGCCTGCGAATCGCCCGCGCTGGTCGTGCACTGCACGGTCAGCAGCTTCGGCTGCGAGCCCTGGACGTGCGACGTCGCCTGATCGATGGCGCCCTGCCGCGTCGTCGACCAGCCCCAGCCCCAGTACAGGTTCGTCTGCGACTGCGCGACGGCGCCACACGCATTCCAGAACGTCACGACCGTCTCGCAGGTCGACGCCGAACACTTCGACAGCGCCGCGCTGACGGCCGTGCTCTGCGTCGTGTAGTTGATGGCGTAGCCGATGTCGCCGGTGGTGCGCGACACCGCGATCGAGCCGTAGTACTTGCTCGACGAGTACGTCGTCGACGGCGGATCGTACGTGTACGACGGCGTGTATGACGGGTAGTACGACGGGTACGGATCGTACGACGACGAATACGACGGCTCCGTCGACGACGACTTCGACGCGAGGCCCGGCGACGAGTCCTTCCCGTGCAGGAACGCCCACGTGATCACGCCGCCGATCAGCAGCACGGCGGCGACGACGGCCACCCAGATGACGGCGGTGGACGAGTTCCTCGGCGGCTGGCCGCCCGGGTATTGCCCGCCGGGATACTGGCCCGGGTACTGGCCGAACTGCCCGGACGCCGGGTACTGACCGTATTGCTGCTGACCGTATTGCGGCTGTCCATAGGCCTGCTGCGGATTCTGCCCGTACTGCTGGCCCGCACCGTACGGCTGATTCGCGCCGTACTGCTGATTCGCGCCGTACTGCGGCCCGGCGCCGTACTGCTGGCCCGCGTTGTACTGGGTCGGGCCCGCGGTCGGATGCTGCTGCGTCTGGTCGTAGGCTTCCTTGCCGTACTGCTGCTGCCCGTACGGATCCTGGCCGGGATTGTTGGGATCACCGGTGGGCCACTGCGGACCGTTCGTGTCAGACATGAGTCAAGAATGGCACCGACACCCGCCCGACAACCAGAGGGATACTCTCCGCCAGTCCGATATCTCCGTCAAATGCGTCACCACGGCATGCTGAGCGCGGTCAACACGTCGGCGGCGATCTCCTGTCGACAGATCACGAAGTCGGGCATGTACGGCTGCGGATTGTTGTAGACGATGTCCCGGCCGTCCAGTCGGCTGCAGTGCAGGCCCGCGGCCAAGGCGACACCGACCGGCGCGCAGTTGTCCCACTCGTACTGGCCGCCGGAGTGCACGTAGGCGTCGGCGTCGCCCCGCACGACCGCCATCGCCTTCGCGCCTGCCGATCCGATGCGGACCTCGCTCATCCCGAGTCGATCGGCGACCGCGGCCGAATGGTACGAGTGGCCGTACCTGGAGACGGCGAGCCGGCCCGTCAGCGGCCCGTCCGCGACGGGTACGTCGTCGCTGCGGAACACCTCGCCGTAGGCGGGCAGGGACACGGCCGCGACCTCGGGGCTGCCGTCCACCGCGAGCGCGACGTGCACCGCCCAGTCGGACGTCCCCATCGAGAACTCGCTCGTCCCGTCCAGCGGGTCGATGATCCACACTCGGGACGACGACGCTCGGTCCCCGACGTCGGCGGCCTCCTCCGACAGGACGGCGTCGTGCGGGCGATGCGTCCGCAGCACCGTCGATATCCATGCCTGAGCCAAGGCGTCGCCGACGTCGCCGAGCAGCCTGCGACCCAACAGGTCGCCGTGCCGGATGCCGGTCAAGACCTCGCCCGCGCCGACCGCGATGCGGGCGGCGAGCTCGGCGTCCGACAAGCGATCAGTCATCCACTAACCAAATCACATCCCGTGCGGAACACTGGTGGCATGCCGGAACTCCCCGAAGTCTCCGCGATAGCCGCGTACCTCGACTCGCGCATGGCGGGACTGCCGATACGTCGGGTCGACGTCGCATCCCTGTCGGTGCTCAAGACGGCCGACCCGCCGTACACGGCCCTGCCCGGACGCGTGGTGACCGCCGTCGACCGGATCGGAAAGTATCTGGTGATCCGAACCGCGGGCGACGACGGCGAGATCGATCTGGTGATCCACCTGTCGCGGGCCGGGTGGGTGCGGTGGAGCGGTGGAATGTCGCCGCGACCGCTCAAGCCGGGCGGCAAGAGCCCCATCGCGCTGCGGGTCCACTGCGGCCTGCCCGGCGAGGGATTCGATGTCACCGAGGTCGGGACGCAGAAGCGCCTCGCCGCGTGGATCGTCCGCGACACGTCCGACGTCGAGCGGATCGCGGGTCTCGGACCGGACGTCCTCGCCGTGTCCCGCGACGAGTTCGGCGCGATCCTGCGCGCGCACTCGTCACGCATCAAGAACCTGATCACCGACCAGCGGGTGATCTGCGGCGTCGGGAACGCCTACTCCGACGAGATTCTCCACACCGCGAAGCTGTCGCCGTTCGCCACCGCCAAGAACCTCACCGACGAGCAGATCGACGCGCTCCACGGCGCCGCCAGGTCGGTCCTCCTCGACGCGACCGCGCGCCTGGAGGACAGCGAGGTCGCGACCATGAAGTCCGAGAAGCGGACCGGACTCCGCGTCCACGCCCGCACGGGGCTCCCGTGTCCGGTGTGCGGCGACACCGTCCGCGAGGTCTCGTACACCGACCGGTCGTTCCAGTACTGTCCGACATGCCAGACCGGCGGCAAGGTCCTCGCCGACCGGCGGATGTCCCGGTTGCTGAAGTAGGCCTCTCGACTGCGCTCGAGGATCCGGGAGGGGTGCGCGCGAGGAGCCGTAAGGGTGTGCTTGGAGAGCCGGGAAGGGTGCGCTCGGGGAGGGCAGGTCAGCGGATGCGGGTCTCGATCAGGGCGACGTTGTAGTCGTCCCAGCGGGACGCGTTGAAGTACAACTGCGGGCCGGTGCCACGCAATGCGGGCGACGACGGCAGCATCATCGGAGCGTAGAGCTCCAGGCTCGGCGGCGTGATCCGCACGCCAGCGCTCCACGGGCCCTCCGGATGCGGCGCCGTCCGCAGGCGCACACCGTTCGGACTGTCGAGCATGACGTACTTGCGCAGCACCGGACTCCACTGCACGGACAGCTCGGTCACGTGGCCGCGGACGACGGGTGCGGGCCGCGAGCCGGGACCGCCCCAGCGCGATCCCGTCCAATACTGGTATCGCCCGAGGTTCGTCACGTCCGACGGTCGGAAGCGGGCGACGTACCCGTTGCCGAATCGCCCGTTCGGAGTTCCGAACTGGTACACCCAGCCCGCGTCGGCTCCCGCGCCTTTCACGTACGCGCTCTGCTGGAACACCGAGTCGATCGGATTCCACGGAAGGTTGGGCCGCACGGTCGACTGCGGGGTCGTCCACGACCGCCCGTTGTCCGACGAGACCGCCGTCGCCGAGTAGTTCGTGTACCAGACGCTCGGCGGGCCCCAGGCGCGGACCGACATGAAGTTCACGTACTGGCGGCCACCGATGGACACGCCCGCGGTCGGGATCTTGGTCTTCTCGACACCGCTGAATCCGAGCGCGCCGAACATCGGCCCCGCGTAGCCGGTCCGTTGCAGCGTGAGGCCGTCCGCCAGGTTTCGGTCGGTGGAACGGAGCAGGGTGTTGTTGCGCCACCCGAGGCCCTGATGCAGGCAGTTGCCGAAGGTGTCGCCGAACGCGAGGAGCGTCTGACCGCGACCGTTGTCCCACGCGACGCCGACGTCGGTCCCGGAGATCCCGAAGTTGGTGAACGTTCGGTTGCGGCTCAGCGGGCCGGTGACCCAGGAGACGGTACGACTGCGACCGTTGTCGAACGCGGGGAGCGGCTTCTGCGGCCCCTGAGCGGATCCACCGCGCGGCAGGCCGAGCGAACCGGTGGCGAAGGGGAGGCGGACGCCGGTGCCGGAGTTGCTGCACGCGCCCGACGCGTCGGCGACCGGTGGCGGGCCGATCACGAGGAGAGACGCCGCGACGGCGGCTCCGACACCGATGGCGGACAACAGACGAGACGGTCGACGCATGGGCGGATCCTCGGTCGGGGGCTGCGGTCGTGTGTCGTGTTCCGACACGTGCCATTCTTACGCGAGTGTCGTCCGGTCGGTGGACTTACCGCCGAAGTCGACTGCGGAGCAGCAGCACGTTGTAGTCGCCCCATCGCGAGGCGTTCATGTACAGCTCCGGGCCCGTACCGCGCAAAGCGGGCGAGCTGGGAAGCATCATCGGCGCGTAGACGCCGATCGTCGACGGGAACAGCGGTCGAGGCAGGCTCCACGGGCCCTGCGGGCGGTCGGCCGTCCGCAGATGCACGTTCAGCGGACTGTCGACCATCACGTATTTGCCGAGGTAGGCGCTCCACGCGACCGACATCTCGGTGACGGGTGCGCCGACGATCGCCCGCACGTCGTCGACGTTCGACGACCAGGTCGACCCGGTCCAGTACTCGTACGCCGAGAGGTTCAGCACGTCGGACGGCCGGAAGCGGGCAACGTACGCGGCGCCGTAGCGCCCGTTCGGGGTCCCGTACTGGAAGATCCACCCGGCGTCGGCCCCGTGGCCCTCCACGTAGGCGCCCTGCTGGAACTTTGCGTCGTCGGGACGCACGGACGGCCAACCGTCGGGCAGCGGCACGGCGACGGGACTGTTCACGCGCAGGGTCGACGGGTCCGTCACCCAGGTCTGACCGTTGTCGGAGGACACGGCGATCGCCGAGAAGTTGGTGTCCCACACGCCCGCGGATCCCCACGAACGGACCGACATGTAGTTCACGTACTGCTTGCCGCCGATCGAGATCGCCGCGGTCGGGATGGTCGTCACCTCGACGCCGGGCCAGCCGATCGCGCCGATCATCTGACGGGCGAAGCGCGGCGAACCCGCGGCGACGGACGCGCCGGACGTGACGTCGCCCGGGACGCCGTCGGCCACCGTCAGACCGTTCGAGAGGTCGGTGTCGTCGGTCCGCAGCAGGACGTTGTGCCGCCACTGCTTGCCTGCGACGGTGCAGTCGCCGAAGGTGTCCCCGAATGCCATCAGCGTCTGCCCCGACCCGTTGTCCCACGCGATGCTGAGGTCGGTGCCGGAGATCCCGAACCGGCTGAACGTCGCATTGGGGCCGCGCGGGCCGGTGACCCACGAGATGATCGCCGACGTGCCGTCGTTGTAGGTCGGGAGCTTGCCCTGCGGTCCCTCGGCGGTCGGCCCCGGTTCGTCGCCGCCGAGCGATCCCGTCGGCAGGAACGGCAGCGACGAGCCGTTGCCCGCGTTCGCGGTGCCGCACGGCGCCGCCGACGCGACGCCGGGCACCGCGATCAGAGACGCTGTCGCGGCGATGCATGCGGCGACGCCGACCGTCAGGCGATGACGAATGCGCATGGGTGTCCTCCGATGAGATCCCGCAGGTCAATGGGGCTGAAGTTACTGAGGTGACTAAAGTGATAACACGTATTCGGGCGCTTCGGACGTCACGATCCCGTCACGATCGATGGGAGCGCGATGTGATCACGCGACGAATGGTCCGAGGCGGTCAGCCGCGTCACAGCGCGACCGCATATGGTGAACAGATGTTGGGCCCCGTCAATCGACACCCTGAGAATGGTGATGACTTCGACATCACCGCGACCGTCTCGTGGCATGCACTCGCCGCGCACCAGCAGCACGTCTACTCGCTGCATCTCCGAGAACTCTTCGCGATGGACCCCGACCGCGGTCGATCGCTCGTCGTCGACGTCGCGGACCTGCACATCGACTACTCGAAACACCTGATCACGGCGGAGACCGTCGAACTCCTCGCAGGCCTCGCCCGTGAGGCCGGACTCGAGGAGAAGCGGGACGAGATGTACGCGGGGGCGCACATCAACGTCACCGAGGACCGCGCGGCGCTGCACACGGCGCTCCGACTCCCGCGCGAGCACGATCTCGTCGTCGACGGACAGGACGTGGTCGCCGACGTCCACGAGGTCCTCGACGCGATGGGCGACTTCAGCGACCGCGTCCGCGACGGCTCGTGGACCGGCCACTCCGGCCGGCCCATCACCGACGTCGTCAACATCGGGATCGGCGGCAGCGACCTCGGCCCCGCGATGGCCTACCAGGCGTTGCGCCACGATCGGCACGAGCGGATCTCGTGCCACTTCGTCTCCAACATCGACCCGTCGAACCTGGTGTCGGTCCTCGACGACTGCGATCCGGCGACCACCCTGTTCATCGTCGCGTCGAAGACCTTCACCACGCTGGAGACGATCACCAACGCGGTCAGCGCCCGTCGCTGGCTGCTCGGCGCGTTCGACGGCGACCGGGCGGCCGTCGCGAAGCACTTCGTCGCCGTCAGCACCAACGGCGACGAGGTCGAGAAGTTCGGCATCGACACCGACAACATGTTCGGCTTCTGGAACTGGGTCGGAGGCCGCTACTCGTTGGACGCGGCGATCGGTCTGTCGCTGATGATCGCGATCGGCCGCCGCCGCTTCGACGAGTTCCTCGACGGCTTCCACCTCGTCGACGAACACTTCCGCACGGCGCCGCTGGAGAGGAACGCGCCCGCCCTCCTCGGGCTCATCGGCCTCTGGTACTCGAATTTCTGGGGCGCGCAGACCAAGGCGATCATGCCGTACGCCGACGACCTCGCCCGCTTCCCCGCGTACCTGCAGCAGCTGACGATGGAGTCGAACGGCAAGTCGGTCACCCAGACGGGCAGGCCGGTCACGTCGGCCACCGGAACCATCTATTGGGGTGAGCCGGGCACCAACGGGCAGCACGCGTTCTACCAACTGCTCCACCAGGGCACGTGGCTGATCCCGGCGGACTTCATCGGCTTCGCCATCCCGACCGACGACCGGGAGACGGTCGACGGCGGCTCCATGCACGACGTCCTGATGAGCAACTTCTTCGCCCAGACCGAAGTCCTCGCCTTCGGCAAGACCGCCGAGGACATCGCCGCCGAAGGCGTTCCCCCGGAGCTCGTCCCCCACAAGGTGATGCCGGGCAACCGACCGTCGACGACGATTCTCGCGCCGCAGATCACCCCGTCCGTCCTCGGTCAGCTCATCGCACTCTACGAGCACGAGACGTTCGTGAAGGCGATGATCTGGGGCATCAACCCCTTCGACCAGTGGGGTGTGGAACTGGGCAAGGAGAAGGCGAGCGCTCTCCTCGGCGTCGTCTCGCAGGCCGACCCGCCCGCGCAGCAGAACGATTCGTCGACCGACGCACTCGTCCGCTGGTACCGCTCGCACCGCGGCCGCCGCGGCTGACCCCGCCGCTCGGTGAGCCGACGGCGGCCCCGCCTGTTCCTTGAGACATCCCAGAACGGGAACGTGTCAAGCAGCGATCTTGAGGTCGGCGTTCGCCCATGCGATCGCGGGGTCGTACGGGTGGTGTCGGGCTAGGCAGCCGTGGAGGATTCCTGTCAGTTTGTTGGCTAGTTGGCGGAGCGCGGCGTTGTGGTTGATCCCTCGATCACGCTGCTTGCGGTAGTAGGCATACGCATATTTGTCGTGCATGATCGCAGCGTTGGCCTGCCGTACCGCGGCGTCGAGGGCCCAGTCGTTGCCGGCCTTGCGGGCGCAGACGATCCGCAGCTTTCCTGACTGCCGGGTGAGCGGGCTGGTCTGGGCGAAGTTCCGGCGGTCCTTCGCCGTCTGGAAGCGAGTGGAGTCGTCGCCGTATTCACCGCACAGGCGTGCCCCGATGACCTGGCCGATACCAGGTTGACTGAGGTAGATCTCAGCATCGGGGTGCCGCGAAAAATGGGCGTTCACCTGCTCCTCCAGCTCTGCGATGTGACTGGAGGCGGAGGCGATCACACGCGTGGCTGCCCGGACAGTGATCGCGTAGGCCTCGGCGATCTCCGGGCCGATCGGTAGTTGCCGTTGCCGCAACGCTTGCACGATCCAGGCGGCTTTGGCGTCCTTGTCATGGCGACGAGCAAGGAGCGGAAGTACCTGCCGCACAGTGATCCTCGCTCCGGCAGCAGGGGTAGGTACCAGCGTCACCAGCCCCAGGATCGTCTTGTCGTGGAGTGGGAGGTCGTACTTCGCGGCGATCGCGACGATCGCGGGGTGGTACTCACGCAACGTCGACCGTAAACGATTGGTCTGACGAGTGCGGTCCCATACCGCGCGTTGGTGTTCACGAGTGAGAATGCGGATTGCAGCAGATCCTTCGGAGTCGGCACCGATCTTGGTGAGCGTACGGTGCCGGGAGCGGACCAATTCCGCCAGGCCGAGGGCATCGCCGCTATCGCTCTTGGCTTTCGAGTTTGACCAACTCTCACGAAACCGTTTGGCCTGCAACGGATCGACTCCGAACACGTAGTATCCAGCGGCGACCAGTGCCTGGACCCAGGGCCCGTGATTGAGTTCGATACCGACCATGACCTCGAGAGCGTCGTCGTCGAGGTCGTCGTCGCTGGTGACTGTCGTGAGGGCAGCTCGTGCCACGACGTCGGTGAATGCGGTGATCCCGGCGGGGCCTTCGGGGACCCGGGCTCGGGCCAAGACCTTCTGACTATTGTCGATCACGACCAGGTCGTGATGGTCTTCGGCCCAGTCGTCTCCTACAAACAACATGTCCCTCGACCTCCCCTTTGCTGCTCGTTTCCTTCCTCTGGCGGACGTCGGTGCCGCCCGAGGTCGGCAGCCGGGGTCCGGCGAGCGGGTTGCGGACTAATGGCGCAGTGTTCACACCACACCCGGGCGGGTGGGTCGGCACGTCATCCCAGCAGCAATCAGATGCTCGTCAGGCGAAGCCCTCGGGGGCACGATCTCAAGGTAGGGCTCACGAACAGTGACCCAGCGAGCTGAAGTGCTCACCCGAAGGCTGGCTACCTCAACTAAGTCTGCCAACTCTGGTCGGCAACCTCAGTCCATTCCATTAGCGAGCTGAAGTGCTCACCCGAAGGCTGGCTACCTCAACTAAGTCTGCCAACTCTGGTCGGCAACCTCAGTCCATTCCATTAGCGAACGGAGTGAGTCGAAAGGTCCGTGACGCTGCACCCGACTCGGCGAAATGACGCCTGGACAGCCTGCGGTGACGAGCCTCGTCGCCTCATGCGACGTGACTCACCTGCCTCATCTCGCACTTACCTGCCTCAACTTGACTCCCCTGCCTGAGCTCAGGCAGGTAGGACAGATTGAGGCAGGGCGGTGCGAGATGAGGCAGGGGTGTGGAGCGTCGTGGACCTTTCGACTCACTCCGTTCGCTCAAGGCGCGGGCGGGGTGGATGTTCGCTCATGGCGCGGGCAGGGTGCGGCGGTCAGCGACCGAGGGGACCGCGGCCCAGACGCAGGAGGAGCATCGCGAGGGTGTGGCCCTCGGAGCCGAGCGCGGAGAAGCGGTCGAGGACCTTCACTTCGCGGCTGTGGACGAGGCGGGGACCGCCGGTCGCCATGCGGTGAGCGCCGATCTTCTTCGACACCGCGCTGCGTCGCTGGACCGCGGCGAGGATGACGGCGTCCATCCGGTCGATCTCCAGGCGCAGGGCGTCGATGTCGTCCGGCAGGTCGGCGACATCGGTGCTCAGACCGTCGACGCCCAGGTCCTTGGCAGGTTCGGTTGGCTCGCTCACATCTGAGGATTCTGCCATGCCGCCCGAGAGGCGTGTCCGCGGTCGGCGCGGGGCGGTCGGTGCGCGACAATACGGGGATGCTGGACGCCAGGAAGCTCACCGCAGCCGCCGCCGCACTCATCGTGGCGCAGACCATCGTTCGGGCGTGGCTCGTCCTACGAGGCGACTTCTACGGGGACGACCTGATCCTCATCGGGCAGGCGTCCACCCACGACATCCTGAGCTGGGACTTCCTCGGAGTCAGCGACGACGGTCATCTCATGCCCGCCGCATACCTGCTCGGGGGGATCTCGACTGTCATCGCGCCCGTCCAGTGGTGGCTGCCGGCCGTGACCCTCGTGGTGCTGCAACTGATCGCCGCTCTCGCGGTGTGGCGGGCGATCCGGATCATCGCGCCCGACGCCCGCGGCGGGGCGCTGATCTCGTTCGCGTTCTACCTCTTCGTGCCGATGACCGTCACGTCGTACGTGTGGTGGTCGACGGGCCTGTCGACGTTGCCGTTCCAGGCGGCCCTCGCGTACGTCGTCGGCACGGCTGTCGTGCTGGTCCGTGACCGCCCGACCGGGGCCCGCGCGACGCGGCTCACGATCGGCGCGGCCGGGGCGTTCGCCGCCGGGCTGTTGTTCTTCGAGAAGTCGTTCGTGATCGCGCCGGTCGCGTTCGTCGTGGCGGTGCTGGCCGCTCGGGCGTCGTCGGACGGATCCCCGATCGCGGCCGCGTTCGGACGCGCGAGGTGGCTGTGGGCGGCGATGGGCGCGCTGGTCGTCGCCTGGGGCGGCGTGTTCGCCGCGACCGCGTCGTTCGGCGACGGCCACTCGATGTCGCAGACCGTGAGGCTCGTGTGGCGGACCGTGAACAACGGCATCGTCCCGTCGTTCACCGGTGGTCCGTGGCTGTGGGACCGGTGGGCGCCGTCGGCCCCGACGGGGTCGACGCCGATCTGGATGATCGTCCTCGGCTGGCTGATCCTGGTGACGCTCGTGGTCCTGACGGTCCGGGCCAGACGCGGTGTGGTCGCGGTGTGGGCGTTCGTCGCCGTCTACGCGGTCGGTGTTCAGTTCCCGACGATGTGGCTGCGCAGCGGGGCCTTCACGAGCCTCGAGCTGGCGCAGACCCTGCAGCACCTGCCCGACACCGCGCTCGTCCTCGCGCTCGGGTTCGCCCTGATCGCCGCGGCGCCGTCGTCTGGTGGAACCCACGCCGTCAAGGTGGCGCCCGACCGACGCCTGGCGGTCGCGGCCGTCGCCGCCTCCGCGGTGTTCGTGCTGTCGTCGATGGTGGGCACCGCGTCGTTCTCACAGTCCTGGCGCGACGATCCGACGGGGGCCTACCTGGCGAACGCGCGGCAGGCGATGGCCGACAACGCGGGGCACGTCATGTTCGATCAGCAGCTCCCCATCGAGGTGCTGCTGCCCGTCGCCTACCCGGACAATCAGCTCAGTCACGTGTTCGGGCGGCTCCGCGACCGGCCCGACTTCGGCGTCGTCACGGACCGCCTCGTGGTCCTCGATTCGACGGGCAGGGCCGTCCCCGGCGGCGTGACTCGGGCGCGGACCATCGCCGAGAGCCGCGGGACGTGTCGCGCACCGGGCATCGGCGGACCGCAGGTCCTGCGACTCGACGGACCGCTCTTCGACATCATGTGGACCGTCCAGCTGGGGTACTGCGCGAACATCGACGGACAGATCGAGTTGGGACTGGACGGCGGAGAGCCGGTCCGAGTGGACGTCGAGGCCGGGCTCCACGTGGTCTACGTCCGGGTGGACGGCGGAGGTCGAGGCCTGCACATCCGCCCGGTGACTCCGGGGCTGCGCCTGCACACCGGCGAGGGCCGGGTGGGACTCGCTGTGGTCGCGGGCCTCGCGCCCTGAAATGTCGGGGGTCGCGGGTAGCCTGGCAGGGCGATGAAGACCTCTGTGACCCCCGCCCCCAGCCCCTCCGACGCGGACCTGACCGACCGCGGTCGGGAACTGCTCGACGGTCTCAACCCGCAGCAGCGGGCGGCCGTCGTCCACCAGGGTGCTCCGCTGTTGATCGTGGCGGGCGCCGGGTCGGGCAAGACGGCCGTCCTCACCAGGCGCATCGCGTTCCTGCTCGCCGAGCGAGACGTCACACCGGGGCAGATCCTCGCGATCACGTTCACCAACAAGGCCGCGGCGGAGATGCGCGAACGCGTCATCGACCTCGTCGGACCGCGCGCCGCCTACATGTGGGTGTCGACGTTCCATTCGACGTGCGTCCGGATACTGCGCGCGCAGTCGGCGCTGTTGGGCGACCGGAACTCCAACTTCTCCATCTACGACGCCGACGACTCCCGTCGCCTGCTCGGCATGGTGATCCGCGACCTCAATCTCGACCCGAAGAAGTTCAGTCCCCGCGGCGTGGGCACCGTCATCTCGAATCACAAGAACGAACTCGTCGCCCCCGAGGAGGCCGCCGCTCAGGCGTCGTCCGGTGAGCAGCCCGACCCGACCGCGCAGACGATCGCCGAGATCTACGCCGAGTACCAGCGCCGTCTCTCCACGGCCAACGCCTTCGACTTCGACGACCTCATCGGTGAGACGGTGTCGCTGCTGCAGCGCCACCCGCAGGTCGCCGAGTACTACCGCAGGCGCTTCCGGCACGTCCTCATCGACGAGTACCAGGACACCAACCACGCCCAGTACGTCCTCGTCCGCGAACTCGTCGGCGAGGAGCCGACCGACGGTGGCGTCCCGCCGTCCGAACTGTGCGTTGTCGGCGACGCAGACCAGTCGATCTACGCGTTCCGCGGCGCCACGATCCGCAACATCGAGGAGTTCGAGCGCGACTACCCGAACGCCGAGACCATTCTCCTGGAACAGAACTACCGGTCGACGCAGACCATCCTGTCGGCCGCGAACGCCGTCATCTCCCGGAACTCGGGACGCCGCGAGAAGCGACTGTGGACCGATTCGGGCGACGGCGAACTCATCGTCGGCTACGTCGCCGACTCCGATCGGGACGAGGCCGCCTTCATCGCGAAGGAGATCGAACAACTCGTCGACTACTCGATCGGCGGCTCGGCCAGCCACACGTACTCCGACATCGCCGTGTTCTACCGGACCAACACCGGGTCGCGGGCACTGGAGGAGGTGTTCGTCCGCCACGGCATGCCGTACAAGGTGGTCGGCGGAACCAAGTTCTACGAGCGCAAGGAGGTCCGCGACATCGTCGCCTACCTCCGGGTGGTCGCCAACCCCGACGACCAGGTGAGCCTGCGTCGCATCCTCAACACCCCGCGCCGCGGGATCGGCGACCGCGCCGAAGCATGCGTGGCCGTGCATGCCGAGAACCTCGGCGTCAGCTTCTACCAGGCGCTCATCGACGCCACCGAGGGCCGGGTCGCGTTGTTGAACACGCGCGCGGTCAAGCAGATCACCGGGTTCGTCGAACTCATCGAGGGACTCCGCGGCGACTACCTCATGGCGTTCGGCGCGGTGGGCGGCGACGCCGACGTGGCGGTCGCCGACGCGACGACCGAGGGCGCCGACATCGGCGACCTCGTCGACGCGATCGTCGACCGCAGCGGCTACCGCGCCGAACTCGAGGCGTCGAACGACCCGCAGGACGGCGCGCGCCTGGACAACATCAACGAACTCGTCGCCGTAGCCCGCGACTTCAGTCTGGAAGCGGCCCAATCGGCCGACTCCGGCGACGATCTGGACCCGGAGGCGCCGTCGCCCGCCGAGGAGGGCGAACCCGAACCCGGGTCGCTCGCCGCGTTCCTGGAGAAGGTGTCGCTCGTCGCCGACGCCGACCAGGTGCCCGACGAGGGGGAGGGCGTCGTCACGATGATGACGCTGCACACCGCGAAGGGACTGGAGTTTCCGGTCGTGTTCGTCACCGGCTGGGAGGACGGGCACTTCCCCCACATGCGGGCGCTCGGCGACCCGAACGAACTCAGCGAGGAACGACGCCTGGCCTACGTCGGGATCACTCGAGCGAGACAGCGGCTGTACCTGACCCGCGCGATGTCGCGCGCGTCCTGGGGACAGCCGGTGTCGAACCCGGAGTCGCGGTTCCTGCAGGAGATCCCGCAGCACCTCATCGACTGGCGACGCACGGAGCCGCGTCGCGCGCCGCGTGAGTTCGGCTCGCGCGG
Source organism: Gordonia spumicola (assembly GCF_009932475.1). Lineage (GTDB taxonomy): Bacteria > Actinomycetota > Actinomycetes > Mycobacteriales > Mycobacteriaceae > Gordonia > Gordonia spumicola. Next base: position 291,350 of record NZ_BJOV01000003.1, on the reverse strand, counting down.
CGGTGCGTTCGGATACGGGTCGGGCGGCGGGTCGTCGTTCGGCGGGGAGAGCCTGCGCGGACGGTCGTCGTACTCGTCCGATCCGACGCGTGGCCGCAACAAGCAGGTGAACTACGAGATCGGCGACCGGATGAACCACCCGAAGTTCGGGATGGGCAAGGCCGTCGCGAAAGAGGGGAGCGGCGTCACCGAACGCATCACCTTCGACTTCGGCGGCAACGTCGGCCGCGTGACCCTGATGACCGTCGGCGGCCTTCCCGGCGAGAAGCTCTAAGGTCTGTCTCGAGCGCCCCTCGGGTCGAGTGGGACGACGGACGGGGTGCCGGTGACCGGGTCGGGCACGACGATGGCGTCCAGGTCGAAGACGTCGCGCACCAGGTCGGCGGTGATCACCTCGTCGGGGCGGCCGGTGGTGACGACCGCCCCGTCCTTCATCACGATCAGATGCGTCGCGTAGCGGGCCGCCTGATTGAGGTCGTGCAACACGACAACCTGGGTGCGGCCTTGCTCGTGCAGGGTGCGTAGCAGTTCGAGGAGATCGAATTGATGCGCGATGTCGAGGAACGACGTCGGCTCGTCGAGCAGCATCACGTCGGTCTGCTGGGCGAGCAGCATCGCCACCCAGACCCGTTGGCGCTGCCCACCGGACAGTTCGTCGACGAACCGGTCGGCGAGATCGGTGGTCTCGGTGGCGGCCATCGCGTCGGTGACGGCGCGTTCGTCCTCGGCGGTCCACTGCTGGAACATCCGCTGGTGAGGAAACCGGCCGCGGGCGACGAGCGACGCGACACTGACGCCGGTCGGCACGATCGCGCTCTGCGGAAGCATCGAGAGTCGTCGGGCGATCTGTTTCGCCGACAGGCGGGCGATGTCGTCGCCGTTCAACAGGATCCGACCCGTCGACGGCGCCAACAGGCGGGCGAAGGCGTTGAGCAGCGTCGACTTGCCGCACCCGTTGGGGCCGATGATCATCGTGAACGAATCGGCAGGCACGTCGACAGTCAGATCGCGGATGACGACGCGGTCCCGGTAACCGACGGTCAGCCGGTGGGCGTGCAACGGCGACTCAGACACGAGTGGACCTCCACATGTAGTAGATCAGCAGGGGCGCTCCGAAGACCGAGGTGACCGCGCCGATCGGCGTGGACCACGGGATGGCCGCGCGGGCCACGGTGTCGGCGACCACCACGATGATCCCGCCGACGAGAGCCGAGCCGACGAGCGGCGGAGCGGGACTGCGCACGATGCTGCGGACGATCTGCGGCGCCACGAACGCCACGAAGCCGATGGGTCCGGTGGCCGCGGTCGCCAGCGAGGCGAGGACGACCGACGTGAACAGCAGGATCCGTTCGGTCCGCGCGGTGTCCACACCCATCGTCGCGGCCCGTGCGACGCCGAGCGGAAGCAGCCCGATGTGGCGGACGAGCGGGGCGAGCACGCAGACGGCGACGGTCAGGCCGATGACGAGGGGCCAGATGTGTTGCGGGCCTCGGCCGTTCAACGTGCCTGCGAGCCACGACATCGCGGTGTGGGCGACGTCGCCGTCGACGTACGACAGCAGGAAGGTGACGCCTGCCGAGCACAGCGCGGACAGGGCGATACCCGACAAGACGAGGCGCAGCGGGTCGAGGCCGGCGGACGTCAGGGCTATCACGGCGGCGATCGCGGCTCCTCCGGCGAGCGCGCCGAGGGGGATGGTCCAGGGGGCGACGGCCGGTCCGCCGTTGGCGACGATGACGGTGACCGCGCCGACCGAAGCCCCGCCGGTGATCCCGAGGATGTCCGGGCTCGCGAGGGGATTGCGCGTCACCGTCTGCATCAGAGCGCCCGCCAGCCCGAGGGCCGTACCCGCGAGGGCGGCCACGATGGTCCGATTGGCCCGCAGGTCGAGCATGATGACCCGGTCGCCGACGGCCCCGCCGCCGGTGATCACGTCGTACGCCCGTGACAACGGGATCGTGGGCTCGCCGAGCATGAGCGCCGCGCCGGCCGCGATCAGGAGGATCGCCGCGCAGATCGCCGTCACGACGATGCCGCGCGGTTGGACGATCATCGAGATCCGGCCGACCGAGATCGTGTGCAGGGAGTGCAGACGTCGCCCGGTCACAGCTGCACGAACCTGGAGCGTCGGACGGCGGCGAGGAAGAACGGGACGCCGACCACCACCATCATGATTCCCGCGGGGATCTCGCGGAATGCGATGACGCGGCCGACGATGTCGGCGACGTACAGCACGGCGGTGGCGCACAGCGCGGACACCGGGACGGCCCACCGGTAGTCGGGGCCGGTGAACGTGCGCGCCAGATGCGGCGCCGTGAGACCGAGGAACGCGATGGGACCGGCGATGGCGGTAGCGGCCCCGGCCAGCAACGTGATCGCGACGACGGTGAGGATCCTGGTCCGAGTCAGATCGAGTCCGAGCGATCGGGCGGCGTGATCGCCCATGGTCAGCAGGTTGAGTCCCGGCGCGCAGATGACGGCGAGCAGGAAGCCGACGGCGAGGAATCCGATGGCGGGCACGAACGAGTCGTAGTCGGTGATCGCGACCGATCCGGTGGTCCAGAACCGATAGCGGTCGACGGTGTCGGGGCTCCGAAGGACGAGCGTCGTGGTCACGGCCACCAGGAACGCGCTCACGGTCGCACCCGCGATGACCAGGGTGATCGGCGACGTTCCGCGTCCCCGAGCTCCGCCGAGCGCGAACACGGCCACCGACGCCGCGGCGGCGCCGATGAAGGCGAGCGCCAGTTGCCCGAGGGCCGTGGACACCGACAGGTAGGCGACGCCGACGACGACGGCGAGCGACGCCCCCGCGGAGATGCCGAGCAGGCCGGGGTCGGCGAGCGTGTTGCGGGTCAGGCCTTGGACGAGCGCCCCGGACACTCCGAGCGCCGCCCCGACGAGGGCGATGACGATGGTGCGGGGGACGCGGAAGTGAAGGATCGCCACCTCCTCCGGCGTCGGCATGCGGCTGTGGCCGTCGAGCAGGATCCGGACCGTTGTCGTGGGCGCGGTCGGCAGGGCTCCGATGCACAGACTGGCGACGACGAGGGCGAGCACGGCGCCGACGAGGACGCAGACCGTGGCGGTCTGCCGTCGACTCGCACGCAGTTGTGTTCGCACGCGGTTCAGATTAGCTTAGCCTCAGTTAATTGAGTCCGGCTGGTCCGGGTTCGTCGGGATCGAGAAGGAGAAGTGCATGCGTAGAGGATTGATGAGTGCGGCCGCGGCAGGACTGGCGGCCGTGGTGCTGGTCGGATGCAGTTCGGGAACGGAGAACGTCGGCGGCGACCGGACCGTCGACGTGCAGGGCACGGAGTACACCGTCCCGTCCGACCCGCAGCGCATCGTCGCGATCTTCAACGCGGCCACGCAGTCGTTGATCGAGGCGGGAGGAGGGGACCGGATCGTCGCCGCTCAAGAGCTGCCGCTGTCGAACGTCCCGACCGCGAACCGCGCGGCGTACCAGGCGATTCCGGCGAAGGTCGACATGGACGCGTCCGCGGAGTCGCAGGCGTCGCACAACCCCGACCTCTTCGTCTCCGTCGACTTCGTCGAGCCCGGTCTCAACGACGAACTCGCCAAGTTCGCGCCCGTCGCGATCATGCAGGTCAGCGGCAAGGGGAGGCCCGACTGGAAGGGCCGCTCGAAGGCTGCGGGCGAGATCCTCGGCACCTCGGACAAGATCGCCCAGCTCGACGCCGCGCTCACCGCTCGGCAGGAGGACATCAAGAAGCGTTTCGCCGACGTCCTCGGATCGAAGACGGTGACCGTCCTCGACTCGTACGAGCGCGGCAATCTGTACGCGTATGGCGCCAAGTCGATGGTCGGCACCTTGTTCACCGCGGCGGGAGTGCGATTCGCGCCGTCGGTGACCGGTGACGGCACATCGCCGGACACCAATCCGGGTGAGTTCGAGTCGTCGTCGGAGAAGCTCGGCTCGTTCCTCGACGCGGACATCGTGATGGTCGTGTCGGACTTCGACAGGAAGTTCGACGAACTGCAGACCGCACTCGTGAACAATCCGCTCCTCGCCGGATCGGGCAAGACCGTCCAGTCCCTCGGCCTCGGTCAGATCTCCTCGTACGCCCAGGCCGACTTCATGCTCGACTCCCTCGAGCAGGCCCTGACCAAGGCGCGCTCGGCATAGCGACTCCCCGACATCGGTCGAACGACGAAGGTCCGGTGGCAATATGCCACCGGACCTCGATGTTCGGACCGATCTTCGGGGCGCTCAGCCGACGAGGGCGGAGAGGATCACGCCGCGCTTGGCGAGCCAGGGCGCGGGGTCGATCTTGACGTACGAGCCGCCCTTGGGGATCCAGACCTCGAAGTGCAGGTGGGGGCCGGTGGAGAAGCCTTCGCTGCCGACGAGGGCGATCACGTCGCCCGCGGTCACGTGGTCGCCGACCTTGACCTTGAGGCCGGACGCGGCCATGTGGCCGTAGACGGTGATGGTGCCGTCGGCCGCCTTCACCTGAATCCAGTTGCCGAAGCCCGAGGCCGGACCGGACTTGAGGACGACGCCGTCGGTCGCCGCGTGGATCGGTGTGCCGAGCGGGGCCGCGAAGTCGAGGCCGCCGTGGAACGTTCCCCAGCGAGGCGCATACGCGGACGTGAGCTTGTAGACGCCGAGCGAGACGGGGCTCACGACCGTCGGCCTGCGCGCCGCGGCGTCGGCGGCGTCCTTCGCCGCTGCGAGCTTGGAGCCCTGAACCAGCTGATCGGCGAACGTGCTGAGGTCGGTCGTCGACTCCGAGTCGGTGACGCCGGGGCCCAGATCGTCGGCGTTCGACGACGCCAGCACGGGCGACGCCTCGACGGGGTCGGGAGTGGTCGCCGCGGGCGCGCCCTGGTCGACGCCCGATCCGACGATGGCGACGGCTCCGGCGCCCGCGGCGATCGCGACGAGTGCGGTGCGTGCCTTCAGCGCCGACGACGGCGGGCGGAGACGATGCCGCCCGGTCGATGTGGTCTCGGTGCGCGATGCGACGAGCGCCGACTGCGTCACGGGGAGTTCGTCGTCGTCGGCCACGGGGATCTCCGTGGTGCGGACGTTCGAGTCGATCCGATCGTCGACGCCGAGGCCCAGTCGCAGGCTGCGGGAGGGAACGGGGATGTCGCGGGTGAGGGGTGCGTCGACCGAGGTCGAGGCCTGAGCCTCGGCGTACATGCCGCTCCGTGCCGTCAAGTGCGTCTCACCTCGTATCGCGTTCCCGGGACCGTGACCATCCCGTTACCAACCTTCACGACGGTAACTCAAGTGTCCGCCCTAAGTCCACCTTCCGCACGAAGTCAGTGAGATGGGGCACAAGCTTGGGGCTGCCTGGCTGTGGGCCACGCGGCAGGATTAGAGTCCGAGATGGCCCGCGCTACACCGAGCGGGCAAAAAACTTACTTCAGATGGTGAGCTGAATGGATCTCTTCGAATACCAGGCGAAGGAACTGTTCGCCAAGCATGGGGTACCCACCACACCCGGTCGGGTGACCGATACTGCCGCCGATGCGCGGGCGATCGCCGAGGAAATCGGCAAGCCCGTCATGATCAAGGCGCAGGTCAAGGTCGGCGGCCGTGGCAAGGCGGGAGGCGTCAAGTACGCCGCGACCCCTGATGACGCACAGTCGCACGCCGATAACATCCTCGGGCTCGATATCAAGGGCCACGTCGTCAAGAAGCTCCTCGTCGCTGAGGCCAGCGACATCGCCGAGGAGTACTACATCTCGTTCCTCCTCGATCGTGCCAACCGCACCTACCTGGCGATGTGCTCGGTGGAAGGCGGCATGGAGATCGAAGAGGTCGCCGCGACCAAGCCGGATCGCCTCGCCAAGATCGCCGTCGACGCCGTCAAGGGCGTCGACCTGGCATTCGCACGTGAGATCGCCGAGAAGGGCCACCTGCCGGCCGAGGTCCTCGACGCCGCAGCGGTGACGATCCAGAAGCTGTGGGAGGTCTTCGTCGCCGAAGACGCCCTCCTGGTGGAGGTCAACCCGCTGGTCCGCACCCCGAACGACGAGATCCTCGCGCTCGACGGCAAGGTGACCCTCGACGAGAACGCCGAGTTCCGTCAGGCGGGCCACGCCGAGTTCGCCGACGTCGACGCGACCGATCCCCTTGAGCTCAAGGCCAAGGAGAACGACCTCAACTACGTCAAGCTCGACGGCCAGGTCGGCATCATCGGCAACGGCGCGGGTCTGGTCATGTCGACCCTCGACGTCGTCGCCTACGCGGGCGAGAACCACGGCGGCGTGAAGCCCGCCAACTTCCTCGACATCGGCGGCGGCGCATCGGCCGACGTCATGGCCGCAGGTCTCGACGTCATCCTCGGCGACGAGCAGGTCAAGAGCGTGTTCGTGAACGTCTTCGGCGGCATCACCGCGTGTGACGCGGTCGCCAACGGCATCGTCGGCGCACTCGCCAAGCTTGGCGACAGCGCGAGCAAGCCGCTCGTCGTCCGCCTCGACGGCAACAAGGTCGAGGAGGGTCGCACGATCCTGGCCGAGGCCAACCACCCGCTGGTGACCCTGGCGGAGACCATGGACGAAGGCGCCGACAAGGCCGCCGAGCTGGCGAGCAAGTAGGAGCACGAACATGTCGATCTACCTGAACAAGAACAACAAGGTCATCGTCCAGGGCATCACCGGCGGCGAGGGCACCAAGCACACCGCCCTGATGCTGAAGGCCGGCACCAACGTCGTCGGCGGCGTCAACGCCCGCAAGGCAGGCACCACCGTGTCGCACGTGGACGCCGACGGCAACAACGTCGAACTCCCCGTCTTCGCCTCGGTCGCCGAGGCCATCGAGAAGACTGGAGCCGACACGTCGATCGCGTTCGTCCCCCCGGCCTTCTCGAAGGACGCCATCATCGAGGCCATCGACGCGGAGATCCCGCTGCTCGTGGTCATCACCGAGGGCATCCCCGTGCAGGACTCGGCGTACGCCTGGGCGTACAACGTCGAGAAGGGCGAGAAGACCCGCATCATCGGCCCGAACTGCCCCGGCATCATCACCCCCGGTGAGGCGCTCGTCGGCATCACGCCGAACAACATCACCGGCAAGGGCCCGATCGGACTCGTGTCCAAGTCGGGCACCCTGACCTACCAGATGATGTACGAGCTCCGCGACCTCGGCTTCTCGACCGCCATCGGCATCGGCGGCGACCCGGTCATCGGCACCACCCACATCGACGCCATCGAGGCGTTCGAGCAGGACCCGGAGACCAAGCTCATCGTCATGATCGGCGAGATCGGCGGCGACGCCGAGGAGCGCGCGGCCGACTACATCAAGGCCAACGTCTCCAAGCCGGTCGTCGGCTACGTCGCGGGCTTCACCGCGCCGGAAGGCAAGACGATGGGTCACGCAGGCGCCATCGTGTCGGGCAGCTCCGGCACCGCGCAGGCCAAGAAGGAGGCCCTCGAGGCCGCAGGCGTCAAGGTCGGCAAGACCCCGAGCGAAACCGCTCGCCTCGCCCGCGAGCTCTTCGAGCAGCTGTAAGGCGTTCGCGCAACGCGAATGTTGTGACGGGACCCCGGTCCGGCTGGAGACAGCCGCACCGGGGTCCCGCTGCATCTGACAGAATCCAGGGATGATCTCGAAGCTTGTGTCGGAGACGGTCGGCAAGGCCGTCTCGGTGCCCGGCAGCACCGTGCGGTTCGTGCTGTCGGAGGCGTTGACGTTCCTCACCGAGGAGATCGACGCGACGCAGGTCCTGATGGACGCGATCGACCTCAACAGGATCGTCGGCACCCTCGATGTCGACGCCCTCATCGGGAAGGTCGACGTCAACCGCCTGCTGGACGGGCTCGACATCAACGCCGTCCTCGACACCGTCGACCTGAACCGGCTGATCGCCCGCCTGGACATCAACGCTGTCCTCGACCAGGTGGATCTGCCGAAGCTGCTGGAGCGGATCGACCTGAACGCGCTCCTGGCCGACCTCGACCTCGACGCCGTCCTCGACCGCGTCGACGTCAACGCGCTGCTCGACGGTGTGGACATGTCGTCGGTGGTGCGCGGCGCGAGCACCACCGTGACCACGGAGATGATCTCCGACGTGCGCAGCGGAAGCGAACGCGCGGACGACGTCATCGAGGGCATCGTCGGACGCATGCTCGGACGGAAGCAGGGCAATGACTGACACCGCGGCTCCGGCCGAGATCCGCGACGCGGGCATCGTCACCAGATCGATCGCGGCGGGCATCGACTTCGCCGTCGTCATCCTGCTGATGGGCATCGGCTACCTCGCGGCGGCGATGATCATGTTCGCGGTCGACGTGCGAGAGTTCCACTTCCCGGCCGTCCTGTGGATCTTCACCGCCACCGGCTTCTTCGTCACGTCGGTCCTGTACCTGCTCTTGTGCTGGTCCGTCACCGGCCGGACCGTCGGCTACGCCTTCCTCGGACTCCGCCTGACGACCACGTCCGGCGCCAGGGTCCCCGTGGTGCGGATCGTCCCGCGCGCCCTGTTCTGTGTCGCCTTCCCGTTCGGCCTCGCATGGGTGGCCCTCTCGCCGAAGCGGAAGTCGTTGCAGGACATCGTTCTCCGGACCCGCGTCGTGTTCGTGGGCTGACGCGGGTGTATGTCGTTCGGCCGATTGTGCGGCCGCAACAGTGATCCGGCACCGTGCGGATGGTTCAATACCTGCATGACACAGCCGCCGTACCAGGGCCAGCCCGGCCCACCGCCCAGTGATCCGAACCATCCCGCGCCCGGGTTCGAGCAGACCGCGGCGTTCGACCCGGCCCAAGCGCAGCCCCAGTGGAACGCTCAGCAGGCCCCGGGCAGTCAGCCGTTTCCCGGTCAGCCCGGCCCGTACCCGCCGCCCGGACCGTACGGTCAGCCCGGATTCGGCCCGCCGCCGCCCGCACGGCCGTCGTTCCTCGCGCAGCTCCCCCTGCCGTACAAGCTGACGCTCGGGTCGTCGCTCGCGGGCATCATCACGTTCTTCATGGGATTCGTCGCATGGCTGTCGATCGACGAAGCGATCGGCAACGACGCCGAGGACTGGGCCAACGACCTCAACGGCACGGTGGACGTACCCGCGTTCTTCTCGCCGACCCTGCTCCTGAGCGTCGGCTGGTTCTTCATCCTCCTCGGCGCGGTCGGCATCGCCACCGTCGCCCTCATCGCGCCCAAGTGGCGCAAGTTCCTGCCCTACCTGGCGTTCCTCGCGGTCGCGGGCTGGCTCGGGATCTTCGCCGCGTCGGTGACCCTGCCGTCGTTCGTCACGCTCGGCGCGGGCGCGTACGTCTCGATGATCTTCGGCTTCATCCAGGCGGCGCTCCTCGTGGCCGCGGTCCTCATCGAGGGCCTGAACGAAGCGAAGCACGACCAGCAGCCCTGACCCGATGCCCGAGCCCGACCGCTCCGTTCCCGGCGCCGCAGACGCGGCGCCGGGAACGAAGCGCTCTCAGGCCAAAGCTGCACGTCGAGCCGAACTGATCGCGGCCGCCGCGCGACAGATGGCCGAACGGGGATTCTCCGGCGTCCGGCTCGAAGACATCGGAGCCGAGGTCGGAGTCAGCGGGCCCGCCATGTACCGGCACTTCTCGTCCAAGACCGACCTGCTCGACCAGATGCTGCTCGACATCAGTGAGCGGCTCCAGTCGGGCGGCGAAGCGGTGGTCGCCGACGGGGGATCGTCCGACGACATCCTTGCGCGGCTCGTCGAATTCCACATCGACATGCTCGTCACTCGGCCCGATCTGATCACCGTCCAGGACCGTGACCTGTCGTCGATGACCCCGGACGCGAACCGCCGTGTCCGATCCTTGCAGCGGCAGTACGTCGAACTGTGGGTGGACGTCCTGAACGCAGCGGTCGGAGACGGTGTGACCAGAGACGAGGCGCGGGTCCGGGTCCACGCGGGTTTCGGGCTCCTCAACTCGTCGCCGCGTCTGCCGCCCTATCCCGCCGACGAGGTCCGCACGGTCCTCATCGGCATGGTGTCGGCGGCCCTGTACGCGGGCGTTCGTCCAGATCATGCCTAGTCTGTCAGCAAAGTAGCGGTTCAGCTTTCCCTCCGGTTACGTTCGATCGATGGTCGGTCGAACGCTCCTGGGTGCACTTGCGGTCACTGCGTCCCTCATCGCCACCTGTCTGCCGGTCGCGGTGTCGCCTGCGCGTGCCGACACCGGCTGGACGATGCCGCGACTGACGGTCGCGCATCGGGACGTCACCGACGTCACCGGTCGCACCGTCCTCCTGCGCGGCGTGAACCTCAATCACCTCGCCGAGTACGCGCAGAACGACCAGCCGCTCCCGACCGTCGTCCCGGCGTCCGAGGCAGACTTCGCCGCGATGGCCGGCCTCGGGTTCAACGTCGTCCGGCTCAACCTGTCATGGTCACGACTGGAACCGACGCGCGGTGCGTTCGACCAGGCGTACGTCGACCGGATCAAGCAGTCCGTCGCCTGGGGCAAAGCGCACGGGATCTACACGGTCCTCGACATGCACCAGGACGCGTGGGGTCCGACGATCGGGACTCCCTCGGGCGTCGCATGCCCGTCGCCGATGAAGGCCGGCATCGGGTGGGACGGCGCGCCGGGTTGGGCGACCATCACCGACGGGTGGTCGTTGTGCACGATCGCCGGTCAGCGTGAAGCCGCGCCGGGTGTGGCGCGCGCCTTCCAGAACTTCTACGACGACCGCAACGGCATCCAGGACCGTCTCGTCCGGACGTGGGCGCGTCTGGCAGCGGTGTTCAAGAACGAGCCTGCCGTCGCGGGGTACGACCTGATCAACGAGCCGAACCCGGGCCTGAGAGAGCCGCTGAGTGCCGCCGCCCAGATCGGCCGGTACTACCAGCGCGCCATCCGTGCGATCCGCGTCGCCGAACGAGGCGGATTCGAGCACCTGGCGATCGTCGAACCGAGCGCGCTCTGGTCGGCGTTCGGCGTCGACGCCCTGCCCCCGGTCAGGGATCCGCGGCTGGTGTTCTCGCCGCATCTGTACAGCGGCTCGATCAACGTCAGCAACGACGTCCCGACCGTCGAGCAGGGCTTCGCGATCGCGCGCGCCGCCGCCGACTCCTACAACGCACCCCTGTGGACCGGTGAGTGGGGATGGTGGACCGACCCGAGTCGCCGCCCGTCCGACGTCGCCCGCTGGATGCGCGCCGCCGACGAGTACCGAGTCGGCGGAGCCTGGTGGTCGTGGACGCAGGCCTGCGGCGACCCGCACGCCGTCAAAGACGGCAACACCCACGAGGACCAGCCTCACCTCAACGTGACCCGCTGCCCGTCCGGCCGAGTCTCCGGCCTCGACACGCCCGTCGGACGCGTCCTCGCACAGGCCTATCCCCGCGCCGTCCCCGGACGTCTGACCAGCACGTCCGCCCACGGCTTCGCGGGCGTCGGGACGGGCCGTGTCGAGGCGTGGATTCCCGGCTCGGCCCGCCCGACGGTGACCTCCACCGGACTCTCCGACGTCGCCCTCACCCGAGTCGACGGCGGCTGGCGCCTCACCGCACGCTCCGCCGGCCGCTACTCCGCCTCCTTCTAGCGCGACAGCGGCGCCCGTTCCGCCGCGGCGTCTGAAGGACCTTTCGACTCGATGACGACCCCTCGCCCGTTCCTTGAGCGAGCGGAGCGAGTCGAAAGGTCTAGCGTCTGAGGACCTTTCGACTCGCAAGCTCGCTCAAGGAGCGGGTGAATGGGCGTGTTCGCTCAAGGAGCGGGCGGGGGTCGACGGGTGACTACAGGTTGTGGAGCTGGCGGTCGAGCTCGGCGCGGTAGCGCTCCACGTTGGCGGTCTTGACGCCCTCGTAGCCGCGGACCATGTCGGGGAGATCGGCGATGGCGGTCGCGGCCGCGACCCGCTCGGGAGCGGGGTACGAGCCGAGGGCGCCCATCACGGTGTCGATCGCCTGGCGGTACTCGACGATCAGTTCGCGTTCCATCCTGCGGACGCCGGCGAAACCGAACGGGTCGAGCTTCGTGCCGCGCAGGCGCTTCATCTTCGACAGGCCCTTCATCGCGGGAGTGGCCCACTCGCCGAGCGACATCTTCCGCTTCATGCCCATCTCGCGCAGCATCGGCGGATGCAGACGCAACGACACCTTCGCGTCGTCGCCCCACGTGTTGGTGATCTCCGCGGCGAACGCGGCGTCCTCCGACAGGCGAGCCACCTCGTACTCGTCCTTGTACGCCATCAGCTTGTACAGGTTGCGCGCGACGGTCGACGTGAAGTCGTCGCCGTGGCCCGCCCGATGCACACGCTGGACGTCCGCCAGCCACGACTGCGCGTACTTCACGCTCTGGTAGGCGACCAGCTCGTCGTAGCGACGTTCGACGACGGCAGTCAGCTCGTCGCCCGCCCCGGTCAGGGTGCGGGCGGCGCGCGTCGCGTCGGCCGACGGCGTGTACGTGGGAACCTGCACGCGGACCGACTCGGCCGCGGCGACCACGTCGGCAGGTGCGACGACGGCCTGGCGGCCGCGGCGGAAGGCCTGGATGTTCGCCTCGACGGCCACGCCGTTGAGCTCGATGGCCCGCTCGATCGCGTCGGCGGTGATCAGCAGCGAACCCGTCTGGTAGGCGGCGCCGACCATCAGCATGTTCGCGTACTGCTCGTCGTCGAACAGGTCGTCCGACAGTTCTCCCGCGTTCAGGTACACCGACCGCGCGACGTGATCGTCGATCGCGGTGCGGACCGCGAGGGCCTCGGGGAACGCGACCGACGTGTCGATCACCATCGATCCCGTCGGGACCTTCGTGGTGGAGACGATCGCGACGGTCTTCGAGGTCGACGCGACCTTCAAGTTCACCGGGTCGGCCCCGACGAGCTGATCGCAGGCGAGGTAGACGTCGCAGTCGCCGGACGCGACCTTAGCGGCCTGCTCCACCGGCGACGCCGACACCTTGATGTCGCTGACGACGGCTCCGCCCTTCTGGGCAAGGCCCGTCATGTCGACGGTCCGGGCGCTGTGGCCGTCGATCACGGCGGCGGTCGCCAGGACCTGGGAGACGGTGACGACGCCCGTGCCGCCGATGCCGGTGATCCGGATCGTGAAGTTGCCGTTCATCGTGGGCGTGAACGTCGGCTCGGGGATCAGCGACCCCGCGATCGACGCGACCTTGTCGCGGCTGCGTTCGGTTCCGGGGACGATGCTGACGAACGCCGGGCAGTCGCCCTCGAGGCACGAGAAGTCCAGGTTGCACGAGCTCTGATCGATCTGGGTCTTGCGTCCGAACTCTGTCGACACCGGGTGGACGGACAGGCAGTTCGACTTGGCGCCGCAGTCGCCGCAGCCCTCGCAGATCCGCTCGTTGATCATCACGCGCTGCTTGGGCGTCTCGAACTGGCCGCGCTTGCGCTTGCGGCGCTTCTCGGCGGCGCAGTGCTGATCGTGGACGAGGACGGTCACGCCGGGGACCTCGGCGAGTTCGCGCTGCACGTCGAGCATGTCGTCGCGGTGGCGGACGTCCACGCCCTTCGGCAGTCCGAGGGCCTTGGTCCGGCCCGGCTCGTCCGATGTGACCACGATCTTCGCGACCCGCTCGGCCTGCAGGAGGGCGAGCATCTGCGGGAGGTTCATCTGGCCGACGGGATCCTGGCCCCCGGTCATCGCGACCGTGCCGTTGAAGAGCAGCTTGTAGGTGATGTTCTCGCCGGACGCGACGGCCGACCGCAGGGCGAGCGACCCGGAGTGCATGAACGTGCCGTCGCCGATGTTCTGGACGAAGTGCTTCTCGGTGACGAACGGGGCCATGCCGAGCCACTGGCTGCCCTCGCCGCCCATCTGGGTGACGCCCGCGATGTCGCCGACCTGCTCGGGCTCCATCAGCAGGACCATCGCGTGGCAGCCGATGCCCGCGCCGACGAGCGTGTCGTCGGTGACCTTCGTGGAGCTGTTGTGCGGGCAGCCGGAGCAGAAGTACGGGGTGCGGACCGCCAGCGGCAGCATGATGCGTTCGCGCTTTCCGTTGCGCTCGTCCATCCACCGCTGGGCGGGCTCGATGTGGTGGCGCGCGCCCAGTCGTGCCGCGAGGCCGCGGGAGACCGCGTCGACGTCGAGTTCGCCGAACCGCGAGAACAGGGTGGAGCCGTCCTCGTGGGTCTTGCCGACGATCGCCGGAGCGTCGGGGCGGCGGAACAGGATGTCGCGCATCATCGTCTCGATGAAGTCGCGCTTCTCCTCGACGACGATCACTTCGTCGAGTCCGGCGATGAACCGGTCGAGGATGGCGCGTTCCATCGGGTACACCATGCCGAGCTTGAGGATGCGGATGCCGAGGCGTCCGAGTTCGGCGTCGTCGATCCCGATGAGGCGCAGCGCCTCCCGGACGTCGAGGTACGTCTTGCCCGCGGCGACGATGCCGATCCGGTCGTCGCCGGTGGACTGCACGATGCTGTTGATGCCGTTGAGCCGCGCGTATTCCATGGCGCGCGGGATGCGGGTGGTGAGTTGGTTCTGCTCGAGCTCCATCAGCGTGGGGCCGAGGAGCTTGCCCGACGGGATGTGCGGGCTGGTGCCGAGGCCGCCGTAGTCGACGCTGAAGCGGTCGAGATCGACCTCGGCGGTCGACGAGCCGTCGGCGACGTGCGCGGACACCTTGATCGATGTCCAGAGACCCGACACCCGGCTCATCAGGGCCGCGTGGATGCCGAAGTCGAGGATGTCGGCGCTGTCGGCCGGGTACAGGATCGGCATGTACAGGTCGGCCAGGGCCATCTCCGACGAGCAGGGGACCGTGGAGCTCTTCGCGCCGGGATCGTCGCCGACGAGCGCCACCGCACCTCCCGACGAGTGGGTGCCGATGATGTTCGCGTGACGCAGGGCGTCGGTCGCCCGGTCGAGGCCGGGAGCCTTGCCGTACCAGTAGCCGACGATGCCGTCGCGCTGAACGCCGGTCGCGTCCGCGGCGAGATGCCCGACGCGCGGGGCCACCTGCGTGCCCATGACCGAGGTCGCGCCGATCTCCTCGTTGAGGCCGGGACGGTGGACGATGTCCCACTTGTCGAGGTGCTTGCGGCGGCGGGCGATCTCGAGGTCGTAGCCCGCGAGCGGCGAGCCCTCGTATCCGGAGATGAACGACGCAGTCTGCAGTCCGTTGCGGCGGTCGAACACGGCACGGTCGCGGACCGTGCGGACCAGGGCCTGAATGCCTGTCAGATAGATGCTTCCCGAGGCCCGCGTGTAGCGGTCGTCGAGGGAGAAGTGCGAGGGCGACGCGGGCGGCTGTGCCTGGGCGCGGTCGTCGGCAACGGTCATGTTTTCACCTGGCCTGTATCGGTTCGGCTCGGCCCGTCGCGGGGTGGTGCGACGCGTCGAGGCGCGTGTCAGACACCGCGGGGTGTGCGGTGGCTCACCGCCCAGGGTATGCAATCGCGTGACCGCTGTCACGTTCTTCGTGGACGACGCGGGCGAGCGGCCCCGGGTTCGGTGAGCGGAGCGACGCGGAGGTCGAGCATCGCCAAGTCGTGGTGATCGGTGGGCCGACGGGGGGAGGATGGCGAAGGGCGATGATGCTCCGGGCATCGCCGCTGTCGGCGGATCGGATGAAGGTCTGGTCAGATCGCCGATCGGCCGCTACTCTAATTTCAGTTAATGGAAACTAACCGAGAGGGTGGACGATGGCATCGACACCGACCGGACTCCAAGCCGGGCCGCGTGAGGCCCACCGCGAGAACGTCGAGGTGCTCCGCGAACGGGTGCTGACCGCGGCGTTGGGCGGCGGACAGAAGGCCCGCGATCGACATGTCGCACGAGGCAAGCTCCTCGCCAGGGACCGGATCGACGGCCTCCTCGACCCCGGATCGCCGTTCCTCGAAGTGGCGCCGCTCGCCGCCCACGGCATGTACGACGGCAAGGCTCCCTCGGCGGGCGTCGTCGCGGGCATCGGCCGCATCCACGGCCGCGAGTGCATGATCGTCGCCAACGATGCGACCGTCTCCGGCGGCACCTACTACCCGGTGACCGTCAAGAAGCACCTGCGCGCGCAGGAGATCGCCGCCGCCAACCGGCTGCCCTGCATCTACCTCGTCGACTCCGGCGGCGCGATGCTCCTCAACCAGGACGACGTGTTCCCCGACCGCGAGCACTTCGGTCGCATTTTCTTCAACCAGGCGAACATGAGCGCCGCCGGGATCCCACAGATCTCCGCGGTCCTCGGCTCGTCCACCGCGGGCGGCGCGTACGTTCCCGCGATGAGCGACGAGAACGTCATCGTCCGCAATCAGGGCACCATCTTCCTCGCCGGTCCGCCGCTGGTGAAGGCCGCGACCGGCGAAGACGTCACGGCCGAGGACCTCGGCGGCGGCGCCATGCACTCGACGGTCTCCGGCGTCACCGATCACCTCGTCGACAACGACGAGCAGGCCTTGGCGAAGGTCCGCGAGATCGTCGCGACGTTCGGTCCGCGAGACGCCGCTCAGTGGGACACCGTCCCGACCGTGGCGCCCGAGCGTGAACAGACCGACCTCTACGACGTGGTCCCGACCGACCCGAAGATCCCGTACGACGTGCGCGAAGTGATCGAGATCTTGTCCGACGGCGGCGAGTACACCGAGTTCAAGGCCGGCTACGGAACCTCGCTCGTCACCGCGTTCGCCACGATCCACGGACACCCCGTCGGATTCGTCGCCAACAACGGTGTGCTGTTCAGCGAGTCGGCGCTCAAGGGTGCGCACTTCATCGAACTGTGCGATCAGCGGCGTATCCCGCTGATCTTCCTGCAGAACATCACCGGCTTCATGGTCGGCCGTCAGTACGAGGAGGGCGGCATCGCCAAGAACGGCGCCAAGATGGTCAACGCCGTCGCCTGCGCACGCGTCCCCAAGCTGACCGTGATGATCGGCGGTTCGTTCGGCGCGGGCAACTACTCCATGTGCGGGCGCGCGTACTCGCCGCGGTTCCTGTGGTGCTGGCCCAATGCCCGCATCTCGGTGATGGGCGGACCGCAGGCCGCCGACACCCTCGCGACGGTCCGACGCAACGGCGTCGAACGCGCGGGCGGGACCTGGTCGGACGCCGACGAGGAGGCGTTCAAGGCGCCGATCCGCGAGCAGTTCGCCGAACAGTCCGACGCCTACTACTCCACGGCCCGGCTGTGGGACGACGGGATCATCGACCCGGCCGACACCCGCACCGTACTCGGTCTCGCCCTCGAGGCCTGCCGCTATTCGCCCCTGCCCGAGCCGCGCTACGGCGTCTTCCGGATGTGATGACAATGACCACTCGTATTCGCAAAGTGCTCGTCGCCAACCGCGGCGAGATCGCCGTCCGTGTGATCGACACGCTCACCGCGATGGGCGTCGAATCGGTCGCCGTCTACTCCGACGCCGACGTCGACGCGCCGCACGTCAAGGCCGCGGGCGAGGCGGTCCGCCTCGGCCCGGCAGCCGCCGCGCAGAGCTACCTCGACATCGACAAGGTGATCGCCGCGGCCGTCGCGACCGGGCCGGACGCCGTCCACCCCGGGTACGGCTTCCTGTCGGAGAACCAGACGTTCGCGGCCGCGCTCGCCGACGCGGGCATCGTGTTCATCGGCCCGCCCGCGCAGTCGATCGCGACGATGGGCGACAAGATCACGGCGCGCGCGGCCGTCACCGAACGCGGCGTGCCGGTGGTTCCGGGCCTGTCGCGGCCGGGACTCACCGACGACGAACTGATCGAGGCCGCTCCGGGCATCGGGTTCCCCGTCCTGATCAAGCCGAGCGCGGGCGGCGGCGGCAAGGGCATGCATCGCGTCGACGACGCCGCCGACCTCGCCGACGCGCTGGTCACCGCTCGCCGAGAGGCTGGGGCGGCGTTCGGCGACGACTCCCTGTTCCTCGAACACTTCGTCCTGACCCCGCGCCACATCGAAGTGCAGGTGCTGGCAGACACGCACGGCAACGTCGTCCACCTGGGCGAACGTGAGTGCTCCCTGCAGCGTCGTCACCAGAAGGTGATCGAGGAGGCCCCGTCGGCGCTGCTCGACGAGGCCACCAGGGCTCGTATCGGCGAGGCCGCGTGCGACGCCGCCCGCAGCGTCGGCTACACCGGGGCGGGAACCGTCGAGTTCATCGTCTCGGCGCGCGATCCGGAGAACTTCTACTTCATGGAGATGAACACCCGTCTCCAGGTGGAGCATCCGGTCACCGAGCTGGTCACCGGCCTCGACCTGGTGGAACAGCAGGTGCGCATCGCGCGCGGCGAGGTCCTCTCGTTCACTCAGGACGACGTGACGATGACCGGGCACGCGATGGAGGCTCGGGTGTACGCCGAGGACCCGGCGAACGGGTTCCTGCCGACCGGGGGCCGGATCGGCGACCTCGCGTGGCCCCGATTCGCGCGCATCGACAGCGGTGTCGTCGCCGGATCGGTGATCGGCAGCGACTACGACCCGATGCTCGCGAAGGTGATCGTCCACGGGGCCGACCGCGGCGAAGCCGTCGACCGGCTGGACGAGGCGCTGGCACAGACCCGACTGACCGGCGTCGTCACCAACGTCGACTTCTGCCGCCACGTCCTCGCGCACGAGGCCGTCCGGTCGGGCGACCTCGACACCGAACTCCTCGACCGGATCGTCGTCGACTACGACGCCCCGACACCGCCGCCGGAGGCGTTGGTGGCCGCGTCGCTCGGCGCCCTCGACCTCGGCGACCCCGACGACCTGTGGTCGAGTGCGCTCGGATTCCGCGTCGGGGCTCCGTCGCCCTACGTCTCGCGGCTGTCGGTGGACGGTCGGACCCACGTCGTGTCGTCGTTGCTGAGTGCCGCGTCCGGCGTAGTCGACGCCGAGGTGACGGTCAGTGGTGGAGACGACGAGTCGTGGACCGGGCACGTGATCATGGCGCGTTCCGGTGACACCGTGCATCTGACCGTCGACGGGATCCGTCGCGCGTGGACCGTCCGGGACCACTGGGTGGCGGGCGACGCGGGCACCTGGCAGGCCCATCCGCTCCGGGCGCTGGCCGACGCGGACGACGCCGACGCCGCGGGCGACGTGACGAGCCCGATGCCGGGGACGGTCGTGGCCGTGCCGGGCATCGACGGTGCGACGGTCACCGCGGGTGACCCGCTCGTGGTGGTCGAGGCCATGAAGATGGAACACACGCTCCGCGCTCCGATCGACGGGGCCGCGAGCATCACCGTCGCGGTCGGCGACAAGGTCGCCGCAGCCCAGGTCCTCGCGCACATCGCAGCCCCGCCCATTCCCTAGCGGGCGGCGGGCGAACCAGCCGAATTGAGAAGAAGGAACTGACATGGAATTGACCCAGGAGTACACCGACCTCGTCGACAGTGTCCGGGACTTCGCGCAGGGTGTCGTCGCGCCGGTCGCGGCGCGGCACGACCGCGAGAAGACCTTCCCGTACGAGGTCGTCGCCAAGATGGGCGAGATGGGCCTGTTCGGCCTGCCGTTCTCGGAGGAGTTCGGCGGCATGGGCGGCGACTACTTCGCGTTAGCCCTCGCGTTGGAGGAGCTCGGCAAGGTGGACCAGTCGGTCGCCATCACGCTGGAGGCCGGTGTCGGTCTCGGCGCGATGCCGATCTACCGGTTCGGCACGCAGGAGCAGAAGGAGCGGTACCTTCCCGACCTGCTCGCCGGAAAGGCGCTCGCCGGCTTCGGCCTCACCGAGCCGGGTGCGGGCTCCGATGCGGGCGCGACGGCCACGACCGCCCGCGACGAGGGCTCCGAGTGGGTCATCAACGGCGGCAAGCAGTTCATCACCAATTCGGGCACCGACATCACCTCGCTCGTCACCGTCACCGCGGTGACCGGTGAGAAGGCAGGCGGCCGCAAGGAGATCTCGACGATCATCGTGCCCGCGGGGACGCCGGGCTTCACCGCGGAACCCGCCTACGACAAGGTCGGCTGGCACGCGTCCGACACGCATCCGCTGAGTTTCGACGACGTCCACGTCCCGCGCGAAAACCTGCTCGGCGAACGCGGTCGCGGCTACGCGAACTTCCTGTCGATCCTCGACGAGGGACGCATCGCCATCGCGGGCCTCGCGACGGGTGTCGCACAGGGCTGCGTCGACGAGTCGATCAAGTACGCGCGGGACCGCAAGTCGTTCGGCAAGTCGATAGCCGAGTACCAGTCGGTGTCGTTCGCGATCGCCCGCATGGAGGCGCGCGCTCACGTCGCCCGCATGGCGTACTACGACGCCGCGGCCCGCATGCTCGCGGGCAAGCCGTTCAAGAAGGAGGCGTCGATCGCGAAGATGGTGTCGAGCGAGGCCGCGATGGACAACGCCCGCATGGCGACGCAGATCCACGGCGGCTACGGCTTCATGAACGAGTACCCGGTCGCCCGCCACTACCGCGACTCGAAGATCCTCGAGATCGGCGAGGGCACCACCGAGGTCCAGCTCATGCTGATCGCCCGCGCGCTGGGACTGCCGGCGTGAGCGCGGGCGGCAAACGCGTCTCCCAGCGCGGACTGTGGTTCGAGGAGTTCGAGGTCGGGACCGTCTACGAGCACAAGCCCGGACGGACCGTGACCGAAGCCGACAACGTGCTGTTCACGACGTTGACGATGAACACCCAGGCGCTCCATCTCGACGCCGCGTGGTCGGCGCAGCAGCCGGGATTCGGCGGACAGCGGCTGATCAACTCGATGTTCACGCTGTCGACGATCGTCGGGCTGTCGGTGTCGCAGCTGACGCAGGGGACGCTCGTGGCGAACCTCGGTTTCAGCGACATCGCCTTTCCCCATCCGCTGTTCGCCGGGGACACGCTGTATGCGGAGACCGAGTGCACGGGCAAACGCGAGTCGTCGTCGCGCCCCGGTGAAGGCATTGTTCAGATCACGCACATCGGCCGCAACCAAGACGGTGTCATAGTGGCGAAGGCGTCGCGTTCGACGCTCGTCCGACTCGCACCGAGAGAGAGCTGACATGGCAGTCGAATCGTGGACCCCGGCCGGTCCGGCGCTGTTGTTCTGCCCGGCCGATCGGCCCGAGCGGTATCTGAAGGCGCTCGACCGCGCCGACATGGTGATCCTCGACCTGGAGGACGCCGTCGCACCGGTCAACAAGGCCGCCGCACGGGAGGCGCTGATCGCCAACCCGATCGCGGCCGATCGCGTGATCGTGCGGGTGAACCCGGCGGGCACCGACGATCACGAGCTCGATCTCGCCGCCGTGCAGGCGACGCCGTACCGCGTCCTGATGCAGGCCAAGGTCGAGGACCCGTCGCAGCTCGCGGCGCATCATCTGCCGACGATCGCACTCATCGAGACGCCGAAGGGAGCGCTCCGTGTCGAGGAGATCGTCGCCGCGCCCAACTGCGTCGGGCTCATGTGGGGTGCGGAGGACCTCGTCGCCGGACTCGGTGGGACGTCGAGCCGATTCGGCGACGATGAGCCGTACGCGGGCGAGTACCGGGACGTGGCCCGTCACGTGCGGTCGCGGGTGCGGCTGGCCGCGGGCGCGTACGGCAAGGCCGCGATCGACGCGGTCCACATCGACATCGCCGACGTCGACGGCCTCGTCGCCGAGGTCCGCGACGCGGTCGCGCTCGGCTACACGGCCACCGCCTGCATCCACCCGTCGCAGGCCGCGCACATCCGCGAGGGCTACGCCCCGGCGGCAGAGACCGTCGAGTGGGCGCGACGCGTGCTGGAGACCGCTGTCGACTACGACGGCGGCGTGTTCGCGCTCGACGGCCAGATGATCGACGGCCCGGTCCTGGCACAGGCCCGAGCCGTCATGTCCCGCGCGGGCGCCACCCGCTGATCCCCACCCCATCACCCGGAGGAACTCATGGCTGAGCAGGCGTACACCGACACCGACTCCTACGCGCGCGGCGAATCCGAACCCGCGTTGCTGACCACCACCATCGGCGCGACCCTCGCTGCGACGGCCGAGAAGTTCCCGGACGCCGTCGCACTGATCGACGCAGCGATCGACCGGACGTGGACGTACCGCGAGTTTCGGCGGGACGTGCGGGCGCTGGCCGCGGGACTGCTGCGTCTGGGCGTCGCTGCGGGAGACCGGATCGGGCTGTGGTCACCCAATCGATTCGAATGGGTGCTGACCCAGTTCGCGGCGGCCGAGATCGGCGCGATCCTCGTCGTGATCAACCCGTCGTACCGTCGACACGAGCTCGCGTACGTGCTGGTGCAGTCGGGGACGACAGTCGTGCTCGCGGCGGAGCGGTTCCGCGACTCCGAGTACGCGGAGATGCTGAACGACGTGCGCGACCAGGCTCCGGACCTGCGACAGGTGGTCCTGTTCGAGTCGGGCGACTTCACGGAGCTGCTCGCCGAGCCGACGGCCGACGAACTCGCCGCCGTCGACGCGATCGCGGCGGGTCTGCGCGCCGACGACCCGATCAACATCCAGTACACGTCGGGCACCACCGGGTCGCCCAAGGGCGTGACCCTCTCGCACACGAACATCGGCAACAACGGCTTCCTCGTCGGTGAGCTCGTCAACTACACCGAAGCCGACCGGATCTGCCTCCCGGTGCCGTTCTATCACTGCTTCGGCATGGTGATGGGCAACCTCGCGGCCATCTCGCACGGCAGCGCGATGGTGATCCCCGGTCCGGCGTTCGACCCGTCGACGGCGCTCGCCGCCGTCGAGAAGTACCGGTGCACCAGCCTGTACGGCGTGCCGACGATGTTCATCGCGGAGTTGGCGCTGCTCGATGCCGGCGCGTCGTACGATCTGTCGTCCCTGCGGACGGGCATCATGGCGGGCTCGCCGTGCCCGGAGGCGGTGATGCGTCGAGTGATCGACGAGATGAACATGTCGGAGGTGTCCATCTGCTACGGCATGACCGAGACCAGTCCGGTGTCCACGCAGACCCGGTCCGACGACGCCCTCGACCTGCGTGTCGGCACGGTCGGCCGGGTGGGTCCGCATCTGGAGATCAAGATCGTCGACCCGGGGACCGGCGACGTGCTCCCGCGCGGCGAGGCGGGCGAGTTCTGCACCCGCGGCTACTCGGTGATGTCCGGCTACTGGAATCAGCCGGAGAAGACGGCCGAGGCCCTCGACGCCGACGGATGGATGCACACGGGCGACATCGCGGTCATGGGCGACGACGGCTACGTCCGCATCACCGGCCGCATCAAGGACATGGTGATCCGCGGCGGCGAGAACATCTATCCGCGCGAGATCGAAGAGTTCCTGTACACCCATCCCGACATCGTCGACGCCCAGGTCATCGGGGTCCCCGACGAGAAGTACGGGGAGGAGTTGATGGCGTGGATCCAGGTGCGCGACGGTGCGTCGCCGCTGGACGCCGACGCGATCCGCGAGTTCGCCGGCGGTCACATCTCGCGCCACAAGATCCCGAAGTACGTCCATGTGGTGGACGCGTTCCCGATGACCGTCACCGGAAAGGTCCGCAAAGTGGAGATGCGCGCGAAGTCGATCGAGTTCCTGGGGCTCGACAAGTGATGCAGTCGCAGATCGCGCGGTTCGCCGCGTCGTACGGGGCCGCGGCCGGACGCGACCTGACCGACTACCCGGCGCTGTGGCAGCAGTCGGTCGACGACCTGCCCGGCTTCTGGCGGGCGGTGTGGAACCATTTCGACCTCGACGCGATCGCCGCGTCCCCGCTGGGTGACGGGGACGCCGCGGTGCTCGCCGACCGGTCGATGCCCGGCGCGCAGTGGTTTCCCGGCGTCGAGCTGAACTACGTCGACGCGGTGCTCGCCCACTCGACTCTGCCGGGTGCGGCGATCGTCGGCATCGCCGAGGACGGTTCACGCACCGAGATCATGTGGGCCGAGCTGCCCGGGCTCGTCGGAGCGCTCGCGCGGACGTTGGCCGACGCCGGAGTCGGACGCGGCGACGTCGTCGCAGGCTATCTGCCGGATGTGCCGGAGACGGTGATCGCGTTCCTGGCGACGGCGTCCCTGGGGGCCGTGTGGTCGGGGTGCGGTCAGGACTACGCACCCGAGGGCGCGGCGGGTCGCATGGCCCAGTTGAATCCGACGGTCCTCGTCTCGTCGTCCGGATATCGCTACAACGGCAAGGACGTCGATCGTCGCGCCGAGTCCGTGGAACTGGCCCGCCTGCTCGGGGTGACGACTCACATCATGGTCGGCGAGGCCGTCGACGCCGTGCTGTCGTGGGCGGACGCGACCGCCCGACCTGCATCGGCGGAACCGGTCAAGGTGCCGTTCGACCACCCGCTGTGGGTGCTGTTCTCGTCCGGCACCACGGGCAAGCCGAAGGGCATCGTCCACGGCCACGGGGGCGTGGTCCTCGAACACCTGAAATCCGCGGGCCTGCACGGCGACCTCGGACCCGACTCCGTCTTCTTCTGGCAGACCGCACTGAGCTGGATGATGTGGAACTTCCAGGCGGCGGGCCTGCTCGTCGGTGCGCGGATAGTCACCTACAGCGGGTCTCCGTTGTATCCGGACGCCGACACGTTGTGGCGGATCGTCGCGGACGAGAAGGTGACGTACTTCGGCACCAGCCCGGGACAGCTGCAGGCGTCCCGGAAGGCGGGCCTGCACCCTGGTGACGACCACGACCTCTCGGCCCTGCGGACGCTCGGCAGCACCGGGTCGACGCTGGCCGCCGACCTCTTCACCTGGGTCGACGACAATGTGGCCGCGGGTCTGCCGATCTCGTCCATCAGTGGCGGAACCGACGTCGTGTCGGCCTTCGCGGGCGGTTCGACCGGTGTGACGGTGGTGGCCGGTGAACTCTCCGTCCGCTATCTCGGCTGCAATCTGCAGAGCTGGACCCCGCAGGCCCAGCCGTTGATCGGCGACGTCGGCGAGATGGTGATCACCGAGCCGATGCCGTCGATGCCCGTCTCGTTCTGGAACGACGCCGACGGCGAGCGGTATCGCGCGGCGTACTTCGCCCATCAGTGGGACGCGGACGACGCGCCCGTCGTGTGGCGGCACGGCGACTGGGTGACGGTCACCGACCGCGGTTCGCTGGTGATCCACGGGCGAAGCGACGCGACGCTCAATCGCAACGGCATCCGCATGGGCTCCGCCGACATCTACGAAGTGGTCGAGGGGATCGATGAGATCGCCGAGGCGTTCGTCCTCGGCGTCGACGGGCCCGGCGGCGAGTACTGGATGCCGCTGTTCGTGACGCTCGTTCCCGGAGCCGAACTGAGTGATCAACTCGTCTCGCGTATCGCGTCCCAGGTGAAGAGCCGACTGTCCGCCAGGCACGTTCCCGACGAAGTGATCCTCGCCCCCGGCATCCCGCACACCCGCACCGGCAAGAAACTCGAGGTCCCGGTGACCGCGATCCTCGCGGGCCGCACCGAGGTGAACATCGATCCGAAGTCGGTCGACGACTACTCCCTCATCGACTGGTACGCCGAACAGGGTCGCCGCCACCGCGCCTGACCGGTCGGGCATGACGGTGTCCCCGCCTGACCTGTCTCAGGCGGGGTGCCGCACCACGTCCGTCCCCGGCGGGACGGGCGGACCCGGTGGCGGGGCCGGAATCCGGCAGGACAGCCACTTTTCGACGGCCGATCCGGACTCGGTGACCCGATCGCCGTACGTGGGGAGGATCTTCTCCGGCTGCAACGCGTGGTTGACCTTCCACGGCTCGTTCGAGCCGGTGGGCCGCCATCCGACCCGGCCTGTGAAGGGACCGGTCTGCAGGATGGTGGTCTCCCATCCACCGGGTGTGGTCGAGACCGACCTGTTGTGGCCGCCGCACGCCCCACCGAGATGATCCACATCGGTCGGACCGCCGTCTTGCCAGTCCGGCATGTGATGGGCCTGGGTCCGCGACCACGGGACGGTGCATCCGGGCGCGGTGCAGCCGCGATCGCGGCCGAACAACGCCAGCCGCTGAGCCCGGGACGCCAGGCGTTTGCCGCGCCCGAGGTACAGGATCTGTGCTGAGGCGGTGGCGAACACTTCCAGCCACGGGGTCGCGTCGCCGGCGATCTCGACGAGGTCCTTGACCGGCAGACGAGTCCCGGTCGCGGTGGTCGCGACACCCGAGCGGGATTCGAGATCATCCAGCGACGCGGTCACCACCAGCTGCGACGACAGGGAGGCACCCTCGCCCAGACCGCCATTGGCGATCAGGAACGTCCACATCGCCTCCAACGCATCGTGATTGCGCTGCGACTGCGAACGAGTGTCCCGCTCGGCGGCCGCAGCGAGCGCCTCGGGGTCGACATTGGCCGATGATCCGGACGGGGACTGCTCGTCGTCGGGATTGTTCATCCCCGGTGCCGCCCACAATACGAGCAGTGCCTCAAGCTTGGCGCGTGCCGCCGGAGTCAATTTCGCGCTGATCGCCGACATGAGCCGCCGATCCTGCGGAGCGAGAGTCACGCCACGACTCCGGGCTCGGTCGGTGTCGTCGGTCAACTCACCGTCGGGATCGAGGTGAGCCAGAATCCGCTTGCCCGCGGTCCGGGTCTGTTCGGGAGTCAACGTCCGAGCCACGCCGGCGAGTTCGGCTTCGGCGCGGCCCTTCACATCGGCGGGGATCGCCGCCGGGATCGCGTCGATGACGTCGACGATCTCCGCAACATGGTCGAGGGAGAGGTCGCCGTCGGCTACGGCGTCGGCGGTGGCCGGGAGGCTCGGCTCGAGTGGTTCGCCGGAGAAGGCGACCAGTGAGCTCAGGCTTAACGCCGCGTCGGTGCGCTGTTTGCGGGCCCGCGCCGACAGTCGAAGCTGACCTTCGAGGTACTTGCCGGGCATCTGCGATCCCAACTCGCGGTACGCACCGCGCTGAGACACCTCGGCGAACAGCCGCGCATCCACACCGACACCACGACGATTGGACCGCTCATTGACCTCGGAGGCCACGAGCAGCTCCCGGTCGGACAACCCGGCCAGCGACACCACCGCGAGCTTCTGCGCGACCTGATCCTGCAACCGCACGAGATCCAGCGCATTATCGGGCAGTTCGATGTTCGTCATGGTGTCCACCTCCTCCGCCGGGTTGTCTGCTTCTTTCGGTATCTCCACGCTACTCTGATATGTCTAAAATCACAATAGTCTCGTATATAGTTTCGATTAGGCCGCCAACGATGGACTTCCGCACTCGCTTGCGCTACCTGCGAAACCACGACGTCGTCCGATCGACCGACTCGTCGGGGGAACGGTGCCGGACCCTCTCAGCGTCCGTGTATTAGCGTGGAGTCCGTTCGTCGGAACAGCCGATGATGCGAACTCGACGCGAGGAGCGACACATGACCTACCCGCAGTCAGGCGGCTACGGCTACGGCTACGGCCAGGATCCCCAGGCGGCACAGAACCAGCAGTACGGTCAGCAGCAGTACGGCCAGCAGGGCTACGACGCGACGCAGGGCCAGTACGGCCAGCAGGCGCAGTACGGTCAGCAGCAGTACGGGCAGCAGGCGGCCGCGCAGGACCCGTACGGTCAGCAGCCCGCAGGTCAGGACCCCTACGGTCAGCAGCAGGCACAGTACGGTTACGGCGCTCCGGCTCCCGCCGGCCAGGGCCTCCCCGCCAACACACCCACCATCCTCGCGGGCGTCATCGGCGGCCTTGGCGTCATCACGCTGTTCTGCGGATTCCTGGCCGGCGCCAAGTACGACGGCGCCTACCTGTCCACCTCGTCAAAGTTGTTCGAGTCGGCTTTCGTCGGTCCGTACGTGCTGCTCGCAGTCGCTGGCCTGATCGCGCTCGTCACATTCGTTCTCGGCACGGAGAAGTGGGCGGTCGGATCGGTCTTCGCGCTCACGGTGGTGAGCGCGCTCGTCACGATCTTCCAGTTCGCAACCGCGGATGCCGACAACGGCGCGGGCGCCATCGTCCTCCTCATCACGTCGATCCTGTCGGCGATCGCCGCGGTCGTGTGGCTGTTGGTCGAGGGCGGTCAGATCAAGACCGCTCCGGCGGATGCGACGGCTGCCGCCGCGGCGTCGTCGGCGGGCTACTCCGCACCGGCGGCCGACGCCTACGGCGCCCAGCAGGCGGCGCAGCCGCAGGCCCAGGCGGGACAGCCGCAGGCCCAGTCGTCGAGCTACGGGTATGGCTACGGCCAGCAGGGCGCCGCGCAGGCTCAGCCCGAGGCGCAGAACTACAACGCCGCGACGCAGGCTGTCTCCACCGGCCAGCAGGCCGCGTCGGGGTACGGCCAGTCGGACGTGAACGCGACCACCGCGTTCGTCAAGCCGAACACCGATCCGGGCGCGGCTGCGACCCCGCAGTCCGAACAGCAGTAACGATCACCACCGCCGCGACCGCGTGAGCCCGTCGTCGAACTCCCTGGCAGCCCGCCTCAGGCAGGTGCGCCTGGATCGTCGTGCCGGTGGCGTCCCCCGCAAGGCCGCCACCTGGGATCTCGTCAAGGTCGCGTTGGTGTCGCCGATGATCACCGTGGTCACGATCGCGGTGATCATCGGCCTCATCCGACTGCTGGCGGGCGACGGACTGTCCGGCATCGGCTCGGCGACCGCGGCGGGCTGGCTCGCCGTCAATCAGGTGCCGATCACGATCGGCGGCATCACCCTCGGGGTGCTTCCGCTTCTGCCGACCCTGCTGGCGATGGCGGCCACCGCGAAACTCGTCGCCGAGGGCGCGGCGACGGCCCGTGCACTGCCCGACCTGATCGGCATCGTCTCGGCGGCGCTCGGCGGCGGTCTGCTTGTCACGGCCTTGTCCCTCGCGGTGGTGGCCGACGGGTCGGCCACCACGCCCATCGAGGCGCCCGATCCGCTGCTCGCATTCGGATACACCCTCTTCGTCCAGGGTGTCGCGGTCCTCGTCGGCGTCGCGATCCCCAGCCTCACGCCGATCCTCGCCGAATTCGCAGTGCCCGCCACCGAGCGGGTCGGCGCGCGCGGCGGCCTCATCGCGTTCGGCGTTCTCATCGCGGGCGGAGCCGTGGTCGTGTTCGGCGGGCTGGTCGCCCATTGGGGAGCGGTCGGGAGCATGATCGCCGACGGCAACACCGTCGACGGCTACCTCGGTCTGGCCGGACTGTCGATCCTCTACCTGCCGAACGTCATCGTCGGAGCCACCGCGGTCAGCACCGGTGCGAGTGCGCAGATCGGCACCACCGTCGTCGACGCGTTCGACGTCTCCCGGGGAGCCGTCCCGCCGCTGCCCGTGACCGCGGTCGTCCCGCAGGTCGGCGCCGGAGCACTCGGATGGTTCCTCTTCCTGATCCCGCTCGCCGCTGGTCTGCTCCTGGGCTGGTTCTGCCGGAGTGACGATCCGCTCAAGCATCTGCGCGCCGTCGGGATCGGCGCGGCGGTCGCCGCCGCACTGATCGTCGTGTTCGCGTGGACGGCGGGCGGGCGACTGGGGGAGCTCGGTCACACCGGTGTCAGCGTTCCGACCACAGGCGTCTACACGTTCGCATGGCTCGCCCTCGGCGGTCTGCTCGTCGTGGCCGTCGTCTGGCTGGCCGACGGCGGTCTGACGGGCCGGAGCAAGTCCGCGGAGGCCGTCGGCGACGATCTCGACGACTGGTTCGACACCCCCGAGTCGGACGCCGACGACATCACGTCCGACGACGCCGACGACGTCCCGGCCGGGGATGTTCCCGACGGCGAGCCGGACGACGACTCGGACACCGTCGATCCCGACGACCACGTGGTCCGCGACACGCCTTAAACTCGTGACTGTGACAGGCCCTCAGGACTCCGTTCGCCCCGGCAAGGCGCCCGTCGTGGTCCTCGCGTCCGGAAC
This sequence comes from Gordonia spumicola, assembly GCF_009932475.1. Lineage (GTDB taxonomy): Bacteria > Actinomycetota > Actinomycetes > Mycobacteriales > Mycobacteriaceae > Gordonia > Gordonia spumicola. Next base: position 261,790 of record NZ_BJOV01000003.1, on the reverse strand, counting down.
CGGATCGCTGTTCGCCTCGATCATCGAGTACTCGGCAGGTCCCGACGCGGCATTCACCGTGGTCGGCGCGGTCGTCGACCGGCCGTGCGCCGCCGTCGACATCGCCGCGGCCGCGGGTGTCCCGGTCGTCGAATGCGTGCTCAAAGACCATCCCGACCGCGCCGCGTGGGACGTCGCGCTCACCGAGACCGTCGCGGGCTTCGCGCCCGAGTGGGTCGTCACCGCGGGTTTCATGAAGATCCTCGGCTCAGCGTTCCTCGGCCGTTTCGGCGGGACCGTCGTCAACTCCCACCCAGCCCTGCTGCCGGCGTTCCCCGGTGCGCACGGCGTCGCCGACGCGCTCGCGTACGGCGTCAAAGTCACCGGGACCACCGTCCACCTCGTCGACGGCGGCGTGGACACCGGCCCGATCCTGGCCCAACGGGTCGTCGAGATCACCCCCGACGACACCGAGGCCACCCTGCACGAACGCATCAAAACCGTCGAGCGCGCTCTGCTTCCAGAAGTGGTGGACGCGCTCGCCGCCCGTGGCGTTGTCACCGATGGACGAAAGGCACACCTCAAGTGAACGCAACTGCAGATCGTCGCGCCGTCAAGCGCGCCCTGGTCAGCGTCTACGACAAGACCGGACTCGCCGAGCTCGCGACCGCACTGCATGCGGCGGGTGTCGAGATCGTGTCGACCGGCTCCACAGCCAAGACGATCGCGGGTGCGGGCGTCCCGGTCATCGAGGTCAGCGAGCTGACCGGCTTCCCCGAATGCCTCGAGGGCCGCGTCAAGACGCTGCACCCGCGTGTCCACGCGGGCGTCCTCGCCGACACCCGCAAGGACGATCACCTCCGTCAGCTCGACGAACTCGGCATCGCCCCGTTCGAGCTGGTCGTGGTGAACCTCTACCCGTTCACCGAGACCGTCGCGTCGGGCGCCACGCCCGACGAGTGCGTCGAGCAGATCGACATCGGCGGCCCGTCGATGGTGCGTGCCGCCGCCAAGAACCATCCGTCTGTCGGCGTCGTCGTCGATCCGTCCGACTACGCGCGGGTCACCGAGGCCGTCGCCGCGGGTGGTTTCACCCTCTCCGAGCGCAAGGCACTCGCCGCGAAGGCGTTCCGCCACACCGCCGACTACGACGTGGCCGTCGCATCGTGGATGAGCAGCGTCGTCGCACCCGATGAGACGTCGAACTTCCCGGTGTGGGCGGGCGCGACGTGGGAGCGCGCCGACGTGCTTCGGTACGGAGAGAACCCGCACCAGGCGGCCGCGCTCTACACCTCGACCAACGGCCCGGCGGGGCTGGCGCAGGCGGAGCAGCTGCACGGCAAGGCCATGTCGTTCAACAACTTCACCGACGGTGACGCCGCGTGGCGTGCCGCGTACGACCACACCGACCCCGCGGTCGCGATCATCAAGCACGCCAACCCGTGCGGCATCGCGGTCGGCTCGGACATCGCCGAGGCTCATCGGCGGGCGCACGCATGCGATCCGGTGAGCGCCTACGGTGGCGTGATCGCCGCGAACCGCGAGGTCAGCGTCGAGATGGCGGAGCAGGTCGCCGACATCTTCACCGAGGTGATCATCGCCCCGTCGTACGCCGACGGAGCCGTCGAGGTCCTGTCGCGGAAGAAGAACGTCCGCATCCTCGTCGCCGACGCACCCACCGCCAAGGGCGCGGAGATCCGCCCGGTGTCGGGCGGCATCCTGTTGCAGGACCGCGACGTCATCGACGCCGAAGGCGACGATCCCGCCAACTGGACGCTCGCCACCGGCGACGCCGCCGACGAGCAGACCCTCGCCGACCTGGTCTTCGCGTGGCGCGCGTGCCGTGCGGTCAAGTCGAACGCCATCCTGCTGGCCTCCGACGGCGCGTCCGTCGGCGTCGGCATGGGCCAGGTGAACCGCGTCGACTCGGCACACCTTGCCGTGAACCGCGCCGGTGACCGCGCCAAGGGATCGGTCGGAGCGTCCGACGCCTTCTTCCCGTTCCCCGACGGTCTGCAGGTGCTGCTCGACGCAGGCGTCCGAGCCGTCGTCCAGCCCGGTGGGTCGATCCGCGACAACGAGGTCATCGAGGCCGCGAAAGCCGCGGGCGTCACCATGTACCTCACCGGTTCGCGCCACTTCGCGCACTGATCGACCCTTCGACTCCGGCCCGGAGTCGAAGGGTCGATTGTCGTGCACCGCGTGGCTACGGGATCGCGCGGCGGATCGTCAGGTACGAGACGCCCGCGAGCACGGCGTCCACGGCGAGGAACAACCCGGCCACATCGATGGGCGCCAGGTCGACGATCCAGCGTCCGAACGCGGGCCATTCGCCTGCCCAACTCAGCGCCAGGGCGGTCAGCACGATCACGACGGCGATTCCGACACCCGTCGACAGCAGCCCGATCAGATTGAACCGCTTGTACAGCGTCGCCGCCCAGAATCCGACGGTGAACGCGAACATCGCGATCGTGAAATACAGCGCCAGCGCCACGACCGGTCCCTGCTCCCAGATCCACGGCAGGTAGAAAAAGTACGCGTCGAAGCCCCAGCCGTCGGTCGCGCGTTCGATGCCGCCGCCCGCGAGGAATGCCGCGGTCAGCGTCAGCGACGTGAGGATCGCGGTCGCGTACGTCCCGAAGAAGAACTCGCGTCGGCTGATGCTCAGGGCCTGGGCGAACGGGAACGTGAACGAGAGCGCCTGCACGCCCACGACGAGGAAGTACCAGAGCGGAGCCTGCGATCCGCCGCCGTACATGGGCTCGGTGCGGTCGCTCACCGAGTACGCGATCACGCCGTAGACCATCATCGTGATGGCGAACGAGCTCGCCAGGATCAGCAGCGGCATCCAGACGAACGTCTGCTTGTTGATCAACTGCATGCGGATCACCTTGCCGGTCCGCAGCGCGGGGGTCGCGGTGGTCATCGGAGTGCTCCTTCTCGTGTCTGGGCGGTGCGGGACGTGTCGGCGCGCTGCGTGAATCGGACGATGAGCTCCTGCAACGACACCGGTGCGGTGGTGAGGTTCGCCTCGCCGAGGCGTCGCAGATCGTCGACGTCGAGCGAGCCGAGCACCGTCGACGACGCGACGGATCCGAGACGTTCGCGATGCAGTTCCTCGCGTCCGGCGATGAACGTGTCGACGGCGCGTTCCGGTCCGACGACGGTGAACGCGCGTCCGCGCAGGTCGTCGGCGTTCTCGTCGAGGACGATCTCGCCGTCGTCGACCACGAGGACCCGTTCGATGAGGTCGGAGATCTCGTCGATCAAGTGGCTCGACAGGACAACGGTGCGCGGGTGCTCCGCGTAGTCGGCGAGCAGGCGGTCGTAGAAGATCTGCCGGGCGACGGCGTCCAACCCGAGGTACGGCTCGTCGAAGAACGTGACCTCTGCGCGCGAGGCGAGACCGATGATGACGCCGACGGCCGACAGCTGGCCCCGGGAGAGTTTCTTGATCCGCGTCTTGCACGGCAGCCGGAACTCGTCGATGAGCTGGTGGGCGAGCTCGTCGTTCCAGTTGGGGAAGAAGAGCTTCGCCGCGGCGAACGCATGGAACGGCCTGGCGTCCTCCGGATACTTCTGGCTCTCGCGGACGAAGCACAGTCGGGACAGGACGTCGGTGTTCTCGTAGGGGGACCGGCCGAAGATCCTGGCCTCGCCCGAGGTGGCGAAGTTCTGCGCGGTCAAGATCGACATGAGGGTGGTCTTGCCCGCGCCGTTGCGGCCGAAGAGGCCGCAGATGGTGCCGGTCGGGATGTCGAAGTCGACCGACTTGAGGACGGTGGTGTCGCCGTAGCGCTTGGTGAGTCCGCGTGCGCTGACGGCCGGTGTGTTCGTCATGTCGGGTCTCCTTCGTCGATGAGGTCGCGGGGTGCACGGTCGTGGATCAGGGCGACGAGGTCGTCCGGGGCGAGTCCGAGGCGACGGGCCTCGCCGAGCAGCGGTTCGATGAACCGATCGGCGAACGCCTCCTGCCGTTCGTGGCGGAGGGCGTCGCGTGCGCCGGTGGCGACGAACATTCCGACGCCGCGTCGTTTGTAGAGGATTCCCTTGTCTACCAGCATGTTCACGCCTTTCGCTGCGGTGGCCGGATTGATGCGGTGGAAGGCCGCGAGTTCGTTGGTCGACGGGGCGCGGGTCTCCTCCGCGAGGGTTCCGTCGATGATCGAGTCGGCCATGCTGTCCGCGATCTGCTGGAAGAGGGCCCGTCCGTCGTCGATCATCAGGCGCCTCCTGTTATTTGGTTACTTACTTGACTAACTAACCATTGCACCGGGTGTCGCGCCTGTCAAGGGGTCGCACATGTCAGGGTGGACGCGTGGACGAACGACGATGCCCGTGCGGCAGTGGCGAGAACCTCGCCGCGTGCTGCGGCCGATACCTGTCCGGCGGGTCGGCGCCGACCGCGGAAGCCCTGATGAGGAGCCGATTCACCGCCTTCGCAGTCGGCGATCGCCGGTACCTGCTCGACACCTGGCATCCGTCGACTCGTCCGTCGTCGTTGGATCTCGACGACGGAACGTGCTGGCTGCACCTGACGATCGTCGACATCGTCGACGGTTCGCCGTTCCACTCATCGGGCGTCGTCGAGTTCACCGCGGTGTATCGCGACGCCGACGGGCGCGGTGCGATGACCGAACGCAGCACGTTCGAGCGTGTCGACGGGCGGTGGCTCTATGTGTCTGGAGTGCACCGCTGACGCTTTCTCAACCAAGTGGTTGACAACGGCTTGGAAGAGGCGTGTACTAGTTATCAACCGGATGGTTGAACAAGGAGGTCGGTGATGCCGGATGATCAGCTCTCGCGAGTGTTCTCGGCCCTCGCCGATCCGACCCGACGCGACATGATCGCCCGGTTGACCACGGCCGACGCCACGGTGAACGAACTGGCTGAGCCGTACGACGTGAGCCTGCAGGCGGTGTCCAAGCATCTGAGGGTGCTCGAGGACGCAGGTCTGGTGACTCGCACCCGCGACGCTCAGCGTCGACCCGTCCACCTGGAGGCGGAGGTGTTCGATCTCATGACCAAGTGGATCGAGCGCTATCGGCGGCAGGCGGAGGCGAGGTATCAGCGGTTGGACGCACTGCTCGCGGAGATGAACCCACAGACCGACTCGTCAGAGGAGAACGCATCATGACCACCACCGCTCAGGCCGCCATCGAGGCCGACGAGAACCTGCCCCTCATCCGCATCACGCGCGACTTCGTCGGCACCCCCGCGCAACTGCGTGCCGCGCACCTCGACCCTGACCTGTTCGCCCGGTGGGTCGGGCCGGACGGGATGGACACCCGGATCGTCGTGTGGGATGCACGAGACGGCGGAGAATGGCGCTACGTCGCAGGTAGGGACGGCGAAGAGTACGGATTCCGGGGATGCTTCCACCGTATCGGCGACGACACGATCGTCCAGACCTTCACCTTCGAAGGCATGCCGGAGGACGTCTCCCTCGAAACGCTGCGCTTCGAGGATCTCGGCGACGGGCGTACTCGTCTCCACGCGCAGTCGTTGGTCGACAGCTTCGAGGGCCGCGACGCCTGGCTGGCCTCGGGTATGGAAGTCGGCGTCGATCAGGGGTACGCCAAGCTCGACGCCCTGCTCTCCGCTGGAGAGGTGGAGGGCGCATGAGCGCCCTGTCCACCGCGGCGCCCGCCGACCGTCACCGCACGATCGCCGCGGGTTTCGCCGCGGAGATCGCCGCGACGGCCGACTGGGACGCCCCGGCTCCCGTCGACGGATGGACGGCCCGCGATGTGGTCCGCCATCTCATCGACTGGTTCCCGTCGTTCCTGGAGGCCGGGGGAGTGGCGCTGCCCGCCGTCGGCTCCGTCGACGACGACCCGGCCGCCGCATGGTCCGAGCGTGCGGCCGCGGTCCAGGCGATCCTCGAATCCGATTCCGCGGCGGGCGATTTCACTCACCCCTACCTGGGCACGATGCCGCTGCAACAGATCATCGACCAGTTCTACAGCGGTGACGTCTTCATGCACACGTGGGACCTGGCCCAGGCGGGCGGACGACGCCCGGCCCTCGACCCGGACTTCGCGGCGGGCATCCTCTCCGGCCTGAGTCAGATGGAGGACGTCCTGCGTAGTTCGGGCCAGTACGGTCCGGCGTTCCCGACACCCGACGCCGCCGACCCGGTCGTCTCCCTCGCCGCCTTCATCGGCCGTGATCCGCATTTCGCTTCCTGACATCGGTCCAGGGATCGAGTTCCAGTGGCATATTGCCGCTGGGATCTCCTGATTCGACCGATCTTTGACGTCGCCGCTGGTGGCGGCGGATCGAGTGCACGGCATGCGGCGTGTGTAGACGAGGACGCATACTCGACGAAACCCGGTTTCACGAAGACGGCGGGGTCTTAACTCCGCGGAGATTTGAACGCTGGGCGCGCGACGCGGGGTGCGTCATTCTCGTCGGGTGAGTACAACGCAGATCGTCGCCGAGGTCGACGACGACACCACCGAACCGCGGGGATCGTGGCGGCATCCCGCGGTCGTGAAGTTCGGGTTGCCGGTGCTGTCGGCGGCCCTGTTCGCCGCCGTGTGGCAGGTCGCGGCCTCGTCCGGGATATGGTCGGCGACCTTCGTCCCGAGCATCGGTTCCATCTGGAAGGCGTTCGTCGACATGTCGACGACGCACGACGGAGTCCGCGGCTACGGCGGGTACCTCCTGTGGGAGCACCTGTACATGACGCTTCGCCGCGTCCTGTTCGGTGTGACCGTCGGCGTGGTCGCGGGCGTGGCGCTCGGCCTGGCGATGGGAGTCGTCCCGTGGTTCCGCGCGCTCGTCGAACCGTGGCTCACCTTCCTGCGGGCCCTCCCGCCGCTGGCGTACTTCTTCCTCCTGGTGATCTGGCTCGGCATCGACGAGGCGCCCAAGGTGACGCTCCTGGCCCTCGCGGCCCTGCCGCCCGCGGCGGTCGCGACGACGTCGGCGGTGGCCGCGACGCCGATCGCGTTCGTCGAGGCGTCGAAGGCGCTCGGCGCGAATCGTCTGCAGGTGTTGCGCGACGTGGTGATCCCGTCGGCGCTCCCCGAGACGTTCACCGGCATCCGGCTGTCGGTCGGCATCGCCTACTCGTCGGTCGTCGCGGCCGAACTGTTCAACGGCATCCCCGGCATCGGCGGCGTCGTCAAAGACGCCAGCAACTACAACAACACCCCCGCGGTCCTCGTCGGCATCCTCGCCATCGGGCTCTCCGGGCTGGTGATCGACGGACTCCTGCGCGTTATCGAACGACGCGCAGTCCCCTGGCGCGGAAAGGCGTGACAGATATGAGTAAGACAAGCTTCACAACGAAGCTCCTCGCAGCAGTGGTGGCCGTCGCGGCCGTCGCGGGACTGTCCGCCTGTGCGGTGGGAGACGGCACCGACTCGAGCAAGCCGACCATCCGGCTCGCGTACCAGTCGTTCCCCAGCGGCGACCTGATCGTCAAGAACAACCATTGGCTCGAGGACGCGCTGCCCGACTACAACATCGCGTGGACCAAGTTCGACTCCGGAGCCGACGTCAACACGGCGTTCGTGGCGGGCAAGATCGACTTCGGCGCCATCGGATCGAGCCCCGTGGCTCGCGGTCTGTCGGCTCCCCTGAACATCGACTACAAGGTGGCGTTCGTCCTCGACGTCGCCGGTGACAACGAGGCCCTCGTCGCCCGCAACGGCACCGATATCAACAGCGTCGCCGACCTCAAGGGCAAGCGGGTCGCCACCGCGTTCGCGTCGACCGCGCACTATTCGCTGCTGGCCGCGCTCCGCAACGCGGGCGTCGATCCGGCGTCCGTCGACCTGATCGACCTGCAGCCGCAGGCGTCACTCGCGGCCTGGCAGCGCGGCGACATCGACGCCGTCTACACCTGGCTCCCGACCCTCGACGAGCTCCGCAAGGACGGGAAGACGCTGATCACCAGCCGTGCGATCGCGACGGCCGGCAAGCCGACCCTTGACCTCGGCGTCGTGTCCGGAACGTTCGCGAAGGACCACCCCGAGGTCGTCGACACCTGGCGGAAGGTGCAGGCCCGCGCGCTGCGGCTCATCCACTCCGATCCGGCGGCCGCGGCGAAGGCCATCGCCGCGCAGCTCGGCACCACCGAAGAGGACGCGGCGGCGCAGCTCAAGCAGGGGACGTACCTGACGCCCGAGGAGATCGCCTCGCCGGAATGGCTCGGCACCGACGGCAAGCCCGGACGTCTCGCGTTCAACCTGTTCAGCGCCGCACAGTTCCTCGCCGAGCAGAAGCAGATCCCGGGCGCGCCGACCGAGCAGACGTTCGTCGACGGCCTGTACACGAGGGGACTGCCCGGTGCCTTCGCTGAAAAGTAGGGAGAAGGTCGCGGTGCCGGACCGACAGGAACCGGAGCCGCAGGCGGGCCGCGTGGAACTGCGCGGGGTCGAGCGACGGTTCGGCGCGGGTGCGGAGCGGATCACCGCGCTCGGCCCGATCGACCTCGACATCGCGCCCGGTGAGTTCCTGGTCCTCGTCGGAGCGTCCGGATCGGGCAAGTCGACGCTGCTCCGTCAGGTCGCCGGCTTCGACACCCCGACCCGCGGAACGGTCACCATCGACGGAGTCACCCCGCAGCCGGGGCGCACGGCGGGCGTCGTGTTCCAGCAGCCGCGACTGTTCCCGTGGCGGACGGTCCGAGGCAACGTCGATCTGGCCCTCGGCTATGCCGGAGTGCCACGGTCGCAGCGGCGCGCGAAGTCCGACGAGCTGTTGGAACGGGTGGGACTGGAAGGCACTGCCAAGCGTCGGGTGTGGGAGATCTCCGGCGGCCAGCAGCAGCGGGTCGCCATCGCCCGAGCCCTCGCCGTCGCGACGCCGGTCCTGCTGATGGACGAGCCGTTCGCCGCGCTCGACGCGCTGACTCGTGAGCGTCTGCAGGACGACGTCCGACTCGTCAGCGCGACCACCGGCCGCACGACGATCTTCGTCACCCACAGCGCGGAGGAGGCGGCGTTCCTCGGCACCCGCATCGTGGTGCTGTCCAAGCGGCCCGGGCAGGTCGTCGCCGACATCGCGTCGCCGCTGGCCCGCGACGCCGACCCCGAACACATCCGCGAATCCCTCGAGTTCGCCGCGCTGCGCGGCGAGATCTCGACGGCAGTCAAAGACGCAGCGCAGTAGCTCCCATCTCGAAAGGAACCCCGTCATGACCTTCTCGATCACCACCGCTGCGAACCACATCTCCGCGGGCGTCGAATTCGGCGTCACTCAAATCGGCCCGACGCACGGCGCACGGATCTCCGGCTTCGACATCGCCGCCGCGTCCGACTCCCAGATCGCGGCCCTTCGCGTCGCACTCGCCGAACACAAGGTGCTCGTGCTGTCCGGCCAGGACATCGACGACGCCGAGCACATCCGCTTCGCCGCCCGCATCGGCGACCTGACCGCCGGACATCCGGTGTGGGACAGCGGCGACGACCTGCCTGCCGAGGTGTACTCGCTCGACAGCACCGACAACGGTTTCGCCGACGTCTGGCACACCGACGTGACGTTCATGGCACGACCGCCTGCCGCGTCGATCCTGCGCCCGCTGGTGCTGCCGCAGGTCGGCGGCGACACCAACTGGGCCGACGGCGAGGCCGCGTACGCGTCGCTGTCGTCGCCGCTGCAGCGGCTGGCGGACGAACTCGTCGCCGTCCACGACGGCAACCGCGAATTCGGCTACTACCTGCGGCATCGGCGCGAGGGCAAGGGCAACGTGTGGGACGGCGAGGAGGTGACCGGTCTGCGTCCGGTCCGTCACCCGGTCGTGCGGATCCATCCGGTCACCGGCCGCAAGGCGCTGTTCGTGAATCCCGGTTTCACGTCGCACATCGCGGGCGTCTCGGAGGCCGAGAGCCGCGGCCTGCTCGACGCGTTCTACGCGCATCTCACCAAGCCCGAGCACATCGTCCGGCACACGTGGAGCCTCGGCGACGTGGTGCTGTGGGACAACCGCAGCACGGCGCACTATGCGAACCGGGACTACTCGCAGCGCCGCATCATGCACCGCGTGACGCTCCGTGGCGACCGGCCCGTCGGCCCGCAAGGGCAGGTGGAACCGTTCGGCGACGAGTCGGGGCACTGGTGGGCCGCCGAATCGTCGTCCGTCGGTTGAGCGCTTCCCGATCGTTGAGCGAGCGCAAGCCCGCTCAACGATCGGGGAGCAGCCTGGACGCGTAACGTGGATCACGTGGCAGACTCCACCAATCCTCCGACAATCCGCACCCTCGGCGAACTGCGTGCCTCCGACCATGTCGAACGCGACGTGCGCGACGAGATCCGGCACAACCTACTCGACGCCCTCCGCACGGGCGACGACCCGTGGCCCGGCGTGGTGGGCTTCGACGACACGGTCATCCCGCAGCTCGAACGTGCGCTGATCGCCGGGCATGACGTCGTCATGCTCGGCGAACGCGGCCAGGGCAAGACGCGCCTGCTGCGGACGCTCGTCGGGCTGCTCGACGAGTGGACACCCGTCATCGACGGGTCCGAACTCGACGAGCACCCGTACTCGCCGATCCTGCCGGAGTCGGTCCGGCGGGCGGACGAACTCGGCGACGACCTGCCGGTGGCGTGGCGTCACCGCAGCGATCGGTACCGGGAGAAGTTGGCGACGCCCGACACGTCGGTGGCCGATCTGGTCGGCGACATCGACCCGATGAAGGTGGCCGCGGGCCGGACCCTCGGCGACCCGGAGACGATCCACTTCGGGCTGATCCCGCGTTCGCACCGCGGCATCATCGCGATCAACGAGCTGCCCGACCTCGCCGAACGCATCCAGGTGTCGATGCTGAACGTGATGGAGGAGCGCGATGTCCAGGTTCGCGGGTACAGCCTGCGGCTTCCCCTCGACGTCCTCGTGACGGCGAGCGCGAACCCCGAGGACTACACCAACCGCGGACGCATCATCACTCCGTTGAAGGACCGGTTCGGCGCCGAGATCCGCACGCACTATCCGCTCGACCTGGACGATGAGATCGACGTCGTCGAGCAGGAGGCAGACCTCGTCGCGAGCGTCCCGACGCACCTCATCGAGACTCTCGCCCGCTTCACGCGGTACGCCCGCGAGCATCCATCGATCGACCAGCGGTCCGGCGTCTCGGCGCGGTTCTCCATCGCGGCCGCCGAGACCGTCGCCGCGGCGGCGTTGCATCGTGCGGCCGTGACCGGTGAGGAACTCGCCGTCGCCCGGCCCGTCGACCTGCAGTCGGTGATCGAGGTGCTGCGCGGCAAGATCGAGTTCGAGTCGGGCGAAGAGGGCCGTGAGCTGGAGATCCTCGACTACCTGCTGCGCAAGTCGGTGGCCGACGTCGTCCGCGCTCACCTCGGCGGTCTCGACATGCGCCCGCTCGTCACCGCGCTCGAAGCGGGCACGCCGATCCTCACCGGTGACCGGGTTCCCGCCGTCGACGTGCTGGGCGCACTCGGCGACGACGAGAGCGTGCTGACCGTCCTCGACGAGGTCGCGGCGCGCTTGGACGCCGACGACGACGCCGAGCGGGCGAGCGCCCTCGAACTCGCTCTCGAGGGCCTGTTCCTGGCTCGCCGCATCGGCAAGGACGCCGACGAGCACGGCCGCACGTCGTACTCCGTCGAACGCGACGACGAACTCGAAACCGATGGCGCGTAACCGTTTCCACCGTTCTCGGTACCGCCGGTACACCGGTGGGCCCGATCCGTTGGCTCCGCCGGTCGACCTGCGTGAGGCGCTGTCTGCGATCGGCGACGACGTGATGCAAGGGGTCTCGCCGGAGCGTGCGATGCGCGAGTTCCTGCGGCGCGGCGGATCGTCGACCCGCGGTCTCGACAGGTTGGCGGAGGAGGCCAACCGCAGGCGTCGCGAACTGCTGAAGAACCGCAACCTCGACGGCACGTTCGACGAGATCCGCGAACTCCTCGACTCGGCGGTCCTGAACGAGCGCAAGCAGCTGGCCCGAGACCTCGACGACGACGCGCGGTTCGCCGAGATGCAGATCGGCAACCTGCCTGCGTCGACCGCGAAGGCCGTGCAGGAGCTGTCCGACTACGACTGGCGCAGCCCGGAGGCCCGCGCGGACTACGAGAAGATCTCCGACCTTCTCGGACGTGAAGCGCTCGACCAGCGTTTCGCGGGCATGAAGGAGGCGCTGCAGGGTGCGACTCCGCAGGACCGTCAGCGGATCGCCGACATGCTCGCCGACCTCAACGAACTGCTCGACAAGCACAACGACGGGCGGGCGACGCAGGCCGACTTCGACGAGTTCATGAACGAGCACGGCGAGTTCTTTCCGGAAGGCCCGGAGACGATCGACGAGCTGATCGACGCTCTCGCCAAACGGTCGGCGGCGGCGCAGCAGTTCTTCAATTCGCTGACGCCGGAGCAGCAGGCCGAGCTGGCGGGCCTGTCACAGCAGGCGTTCGGCTCGCCCGAACTGATGAGCGCGCTGTCTCGGATGGACGACGCGCTCCGCCAGGCCAGACCCGACCTGAACTGGGACGGTTCGCAGGAGTTCTCCGGCGACCAGCCGATGGGCATGGGCGAGGGCGCGGCCGCTCTCCGCGACATCGCCGAGCTCGAGGAACTCGCCGAACAGCTGTCGCAGGGCTACGCCGGGGCGCAGATGGAGGACATCGACCTCGACGCACTCGCCCGCCAGCTCGGCGAGGACGCGGCAGTCGACGCGCGGACCCTCACCCGACTCGAGAAGGAGCTGCGTGATCAGGGCTTCTTCCGACGTGACGCGGACGGGTCGTTGAAGCTCAGCCCGAAGGCGATGCGCCGCCTGGGCCAGGCGATCCTGAAGGACGTCGCCGCGCAGTTGTCGTCGCGCGGCGGGGACAGGCGAGCGGATCTCGCCGGCCGTCTCGGCGAGCCGACCGGTGCGACGCGCGAATGGGCGTTCGGCGACACCGAGCCGTGGGACGTCACCCGTACGCTCACCAATGCCGTCCTGCGGACCGTCGGCGAGCAGGGCGATCCGTCGTCCGACACCCCGACTGCGCTCGGCACGAGTGTGCGGATCGATGTCCGCGACGTGGAGGTGACCGACACCGAGGCCCGGACACAGGCGGCCGTCGTGCTGCTCGTCGACACGTCGTTCTCGATGGTCATGGAGGGCCGCTGGACGCCGATGAAGCGGACCGCGCTCGCGTTGAATCAGCTGATCTCGACACGTTTCCGGTCCGACGAACTGCATCTGATCGAGTTCGGGCGGTTGGCCCGCGCGACGAGTGTCGACGAGCTGACCGGGCTCGAACCGAGGATGGAGCAGGGCACCAACCTGCACCATGCGCTGCTGCTCGCACATCGTCATCTCCGGCGGTTCCCGAATGCTCAACCGGTGCTGTTGATCGTGACGGACGGCGAGCCGACGGCACATCTGGAGCGCGGCGGCGAACCGTTCTTCTGGTACCCGCCGCATCCGGAGACCATCGGCAAGACGGTCCGCGAACTCGACCATCTGTCGCGGATGGGCACGCAGATCACGTTCTTCCGGCTCGGCGACGACCCGGGCCTCGCGAACTTCATCGACCGGATCGCCCGCCGTATCGGCGGGCGGGTGGTCGCGCCCGACCTGGACGGCCTCGGCGCCGCCGTCGTCGGCGACTATCTCCGCGCCCGCCGCTCACGCTGACGAGGCGTCATGGTGGTTGAGCCGACTCCGAGGCGCCAGCCGAGGCGTCGTGTCGAAACCTGGTGAGGTGCGCTGGAACGGGAGATTTCGGCACAATGAACGCATGCAGCGAATACTTCGCAATTGTCTTGTGGTGGTCGGGTCGGCGGCTCTGCTCGTCGCCGTGCTCGCGATCGCTGTCCGGTATTGACCCGGCGTTCACACACTGACGGCGGCGGCCGCCGCGGTGTCGCCGATCGTGGTCGCGGTCGCGATCGTCGTCGCCGGTGTCGGCGTGGCGGCCTGGGCGGGTCGGGCGCGGATTCTTGCGGGCGCGCTCACCGCGGTCGTGCTGGTGGCGGGACTGGTGCTGTACGTGCCGAGATTCGTCTCGTCGGGCAGACCGGCCGACGATGCGCTGACCGTCCTGACGTCGAACGTGATGCTCGGGCGGGCCGACGTCGACGCGATCGCCGCGTTGGTGCGCGACAACGACGTCGACGTGCTCGCGGTTCAGGAATTGACGGCCGAGGCCGCCGAGCGGATCGCGGCCTCGACGATCGCCTCCGACCTCCCGCACGCCTTCGTGCGGCCGGACGTCCTCGCGCAGGGCAGCGCCATCTACAGCAGGTTCCCCATGTCGTCGCATGCTCGGCTCGACGGATTCACGTTCGCGACGTTGACGGCGACCGTGGAGGCGCCGCGCCGCGGAGACGTCCAGGTGTTCGCGGTTCACCCGATTCCGCCGCCGCACGTCGTGCGCTGGGATTCCGAACTCGATCGGCTGGGGAACGCGATGCGTTCGGTGCGGGCCGAACGTCCGGTGATCGCCCTCGGCGACTTCAACTCCACCCTCGACCACCCGCAGTTCCGCCGACTGCTCACCGACGGGCTGCGCGACGCGGGTGCGCTCGCCGGTGCGGGCCTGATCCCGACGTACCCGACGGACAAGTGGTATCCGCCGGTCGTCGGGATCGATCACGTCGTCGTCCGAGGACTCGAGGCGTCGTCGGTGACGGCCCACGACATCCCCGGCTCCGATCATCGGGCCGTGCTGGCAGTCCTGGGGTGATCGTCTCGTCGATCACGCGCAACGGCCCCTGACCGGGGGCGACCGATCCCGATGCTCATCTCTGACGCTTTTCAATCTTGTTGAAACCGTGAGAACGGAACACATGTCGCCCGCCTGCGTCGGCCGCGCTGCTGGTACAGGTGGACACGTGGGCTTCACGCGCGAGGAACTGTTGAGCTTCGAGAACAGGACGGTCCCCGATCTGATCGGGTCCGACTGTCGGTTGTTGATCTCGGGGATCAATCCCGGACTGTGGACCGCGGCGACCGGTGCGCATTTCGCCAGGCCGGGAAATCGGTTCTATCCCGCGCTGTACGCGGCGGGGATCGTCGATCACGTGATCGACGCGTCGGAGGGGATCGGCGACGACGACGCCCGCGCGCTCACCGACGCGGGCATCGGCATCACGAACGTGGTGGGCCGCGCGACGGCGAAGGCGTCGTCCCTGACGCGTGAGGAACTCGAGGAGGGCGGTCGTGCGCTGATCGCGACCGTCGAGCGGGTGCGGCCGCGGGTGTTGGCAGTCCTCGGGATCACGGCGTACCGCACGGCCTTCGGTGATCGCCGTGCGAGTGCGGGGGAGCAGCAGCGCACGATCGCGGGTGCGCGCGTATGGGTGCTGCCCAACCCGAGCGGACTCAACGCCCACGAGACCGTCGACAGTCTGGCCCGCGCCTACCGCGAGGCCGCGGTCGCGGCGGGCGTGGTGGGTCGGACGGGTATCGCCGCGGTCGGGTCCGCCGAACCGGTGCGGATCACGCCAGGAGGGTGATCCGCACCGAGACGTCGAGGCCGGAGCTTCCGCCTCCGGTCACGATTCCCTTCACCGGCGTCACGTCGGCGTAGTCGCGGCCGATGCCGACCGTGACGTGGTGTCTCCCGATGCCGGTCGCGTTGGTCGGGTCCACGCCGCGCCACTCTCCGGTCCAGGTCTCGATCCACGCGTGCGACTCGCCGACGACCGTCTCGCCGACCGCGGCGTCGCCCTTCGGGAGCAGATAGCCGGAGACATAGCGCGCCGGGATCCCGAGGCTGCGGACCATTGCGAGGGTGATGTGGGCGTAGTCCTGGCAGACGCCCGCACGTCGCTCCCAGGCGTCGAGGGCCGTCGAGTACACGCCGGTGCTGCCTGGGCGGTAGGATATCTCGGCGTGGACGGCCGCGATCACGGCGTCGACCGATTCGGCAGGCGACAGGCCTTCGGTGATCCGTCCGGCGAACACGGTGAGCTCGGGTGCGAACGGCGTGTACGCGGTGGCGCCGAGCATCTCGTCGAGGCCGTCGACGATCGCGGCATCGGTCAGGCCCGCCCAGTCGACCGTCTCCACGGCGGGCGTCTGCGCTTCGGTCTCGACGACAGTCGTCCCGGTCACCTCGAGACGGTCGTGCGCGGTGTGCACGTCGAACGCGGTGACCGTCGTCCCCCAGTAGTCGGTGTACCGGTACTGGCGGACACTGGGCGAGGTCTCGATGTGGGACGCGACGACGTTCTGGCGGATGTCGCTCCGCGGTGTCAGGCGCGCCTCGTTGTACGACGACGAGACGGGCGCGGTGTACGAGAAGCCGGTCGTGTGGACGATGCGGAGCCGGGCGGTCATCGTGCCTCCAATGCCAGGCTCGCGTCGGTCCACGAGACGTACGGGCTGGTGTGGAAGTGTTCGGCCGAGATCGATTCGCTGACCGCGCGGCATGTGTCCTGCAGCAGGCTCAGGTGCGACGCCAGGTCGGAAGTCAACGACGACGCGTCGACGAACTCGAGCGAGCTCCTGGCCCGACCGAGCAGGGTGAGGGCCCTGGACTGCGCCCCGACCCGGTCGGGAGTGCGGTCCAGTTCCGAGAGGTTGCGTTCGGCCGACCGCAGGGAGTGGAACACCGACCGCGGGAACAGTCGGTCGAGCAGCATGAACTCGACGACGCGTTCGGCGTCGAGGCTGCCGCGTTGGCTGCGGATGTACGTGTCCTGTGCGCCGGCCGCGATCAGCACGCTCATCCACGAGGGCGAGTCGACACCGGCGCCCGACCGTGAGTGCAGCATGCGGACGATCATGTCGACGCGCTCGACCGAGCGTCCGACCAGCAGGTAGCTGTACCCGTCGTCGTGGCTCAGGGTGGCATCGGACAGCCCGGCGAACATGGCGGTCCTGGCCTTGATGAAACTGAAGAACTCGTGGGGCCCGAGCCTGCGGGCGCGTCGTTCGGCGTCGCCGAGGCTGTTGAAGGTCTGATTGAGGGATTCCCACATCTCACTGGAGATCACTTCGCGGGCGCCCCGCGCGTTCTCCCGTGCGGCGCCGATGAGGCCGACGATCGACCGGGGATCGGTCCTGTCGTACGCGATCTGCTCGGTGAGACTCCAGACCGTGCGAGGGTCGTCGTCGGCCGGGACGAATCCCAGGACTCGGGTGACGTGCTCGACGCTCGCGGCCACGTCGATCGTCGGATCTTCCAGGAGCTGGTGGACCGCGACGTCGAGGATGCGAGACATGTCGTCGGCACGCTCGGTGTAGCGGCCGATCCAGTACAGCGACTCGGCGTTTCGGGAGAGCATCATCGGGAGCCTTTCCCCTCGGTGGACTGCTGTTGCTGCTGTCTCTCCTGCTCGGAGACGAGGTGCCGTGCGGTGGCCGGAGCGGGGGTCAGGCTGTCGAGCTGCCCGGCGACGGCGGTCGGCCCGGGCGTGACGGCGACCGGACGGGTCGCCAGCACCCAGGTGTCCTTGGAACCGCCGCCCTGCGACGAGTTGACGACGAGGGAACCCTCCGTGAGCGCGACCCGGGTGAGACCGCCAGGCAACACCCACACCGACGAGCCGTCGTTGACCGCGAACGGCCTGAGGTCGACGTGTCGGGGCACGAGCCTGCCGTCCACCATCGTCGGATTGGTCGACAGGGCGATCATCGGCTGCGCGATCCAGCCGCGCGGGTCGGCGCGGATGGCGGCGACGGCCGACTCCCGTTCGGCGGGCGACGTGTCCGGGCCGAACACGATGCCGTAGCCGCCGCTGCCCTCCACCGGTTTGACGACCAGTTCGTCGATGCGGTCGATCACCTCCGCGCATTCGTCTGGGAGCCAGCAGCGTAGCGTCTCGACGTTCTTCAGGATCGGTTCCTCGCCGAGGTAGTACCGGATGATGTCGGGGACGTACGTGTAGATCAGCTTGTCGTCGGCGACGCCGTTGCCGACCCCGCTGGAGATCACGACGTTGCCTTCTCGCGCGGCGTTCACCAGCCCCGCCACTCCCAGCATCGAGTCCGGCCGGAACTGCATCGGGTCGAGGTAGTCGTCGTCGATCCGCCGGTACACGACGTCGACGCGGGTATCGCCCGCCGTCGTCCGCATGTACACGACGTTGTCGCGGCAGAACAGGTCGCGACCCTCGACGAGTTCGACTCCCATCTGTCTGGCGAGAAGCGAGTGCTCGAAGTAGGCGGAGTTCGCGACGCCGGGGGTCAGGACGACGACCGTCGGGTCCGCGACGTTCGAGGGCGCGGACGCGCGCAGGGCGCGCAGCAGGTGCCTCGGATAGTCGCCGACCGAACGGACGGCGTGCGCCGCGAACAGGTCGGGGAAGATCCGAGCCATGGTCCGCCGGTTCTCCATGACGTAGGAGACGCCGGACGGCGACCGCACGTTGTCCTCCAAGACGCGGAGGTCGCCGTTCTCGTCGCGGATGAGGTCGATCCCGGCGACGTGGATGCGGACTCCGTTCGGCGGGCGGATGCCGACCGCCTGCCGATGGAAGTGCGCACACGATCCGATCAACCGTCGCGGCACCACCCCGTCGGCGAGGATCGCCTGCTCGCCGTACACGTCGTCGAGGAAGCGCTCGAGCGCGGTGACCCGTTGTGCGACGCCCTTCTCGATCATCGCCCATTCGACGGCGTCGATGATCCGGGGGATCGGGTCGAGGGGGAGCGGGCGTTCGGTGCCCGACAGGGAGAACGTGATCCCCTGATCGACGAGTGCTCGGTGCAGGGCGTCGAGTCGCGCGCTGAGATCGGACGGTGCGAGGTTCGTGATCGCCTCGTCGATGAGCCGATACGGCCGCCGGACGCTGCCGTCGGAGCGGTACATCTCGTCGACGGCCCCGCTCGCCGGTCGATACGGCGCGGAGGGGACCGTCGACGGCACGGAGTGCAGCGATGCGTTCATGAACAGATCGTGCTCGCCGAATGTTTCGGGCGTCGACGGCGATGTTGCGTCGTGGTGAACGATGTCGAGCCGAGGTCGTTCAGGTGCGCTCCCTATGCCAGCAGCAGGGCGATGAGCGCGATCACCGGGACCGACACGACGGTCGTCACGAGCGCGGTGTCGCGGGCCAGGATCTCGCCGCGCCGATAGCGCGTCGCGTAGACCAGGACGTTCTGCGCGGTCGGCAGCGCCGCGATCACGACCTGCGCGAACAGCTGATGCCCGGTCATGCCGAACGCCCACCGCGCCAGCACATAGGCCACAGCCGGCATCGCGATCATCTTCAACACGGATGCGAGGACGATGTCGCGTCGAGGGCTCTCGCCCTTCCGGAACACCGATGTCCCGGTCAGGGTGAGCCCGAACGTCAGCAGCGCGAGCGGGACGGACGCCTGGCCGAGCATGTCCGTGGGCGTCAGGATCGCCTGCGGCGGAGTCCAGCCGGACAGGGACACAGCGAGACCGATCACACCGCCGACCAGGATCGGATTGCGCAGCGGGACGGCGACGGTCCGCCACACCGACCCGCGTTCGCGCGAGTCGAGCGCGGTGAGGTCGAGCGTCGCGAGGGCTATCGGCGAGTAGAAGACGATCTGGAACATCAGCAGCGGTGCGATGAACGACGCGTCGTCGAGGACGAAGATCGCGATCGGCAATCCCAGGTTCACGGAGTTCACATACGACGCCGACAGTGCGCCGATCACCGTCTCCGGCACCGCCCGCCGAAGCCAGAAACGGGCGATGACCAGGTAGATCAGCCCGACGGTCAGCGCTGCGGCCGATGCGACCGCGAGGGTCGGTGAGAACACGACCGACACGTCGCTCGTCGCCAGCGAGTGCACGAGCAGCGCGGGCGTGCAGACGAAGAACACGAGCCGGGCGAGGGTCGTCGACGCGTGGTCGCCGAGGGCCCGCGTCCGCCCCAGGACGTAGCCGAGGCCGACGACGAGGAAGATCACCGTGAAACCCGAAACGACACCCGACACGCCGGAAACCCTAGACGCGCGGACGCTCGTTTTGCCACATGACGTTCCGGCCGGTTAATCTGTTCGGGTTGTGTGCCGCGGACCGATTGCCGTGGATACAGGCGATCAGCGGGTCGAACCGCGTGGAACGTGAGGAAGGCGAGAACCATGGCAGTACCGAAGCGCCGGATGTCGCGGGCGAACACCCGTAGCCGTCGTTCGCAGTGGAAGGCGGACAACGTCGCACTGCAGGAAGAGAAGATCAACGGCGTCACGCAGCGCATGCCGCGTCGCCTGGTCAAGGCTGTGAAGCTGGGCCTGGTCGATCTCGACCGTCGCTGAGCGGACGCTCGCGACACCACAGAGAACTGAGGCTGCGGCCGACGGGATGACTCCCGTCGGCCGCAGCTTTTTCTGCATCCGTCACGAAGAAGTCTCGAAGAGGTCACGGAGCGGGCGTCGGTATGCGACGTCTGTCTACCTTGGACGGAGACCTTTACTGAAGCAGCACGGTAACCAGCAGATGAGTTCGTAACAGGGGAGTGGTCGTGACGCGAGTTCCATCATCGTCGGCAATGGACGAGGAGGGCGACTCGACGTCGCTCGGCGACGTGCCCATACCCGTCAACAAACGGGTGTTCGTCGGCGCCAGCGCGGGCGTCATCGCGATCATCGTGTGGGCGTTCGCCGACACCGACGGCGCCGATCGGGTCATCGGCTCCGTCGTCACCTGGGTGGCCGACGAGCTCGGCTGGTTCTACATCGCGCTCGTGGTGAGCGTGCTCCTGTTCGTGCTGTGGACCGCGTTCTCGCGGGTCGGCGGCGTGAAGCTGGGCCCGGACCACTCCAAGCCGGTCTACAACATCTTCTCGTGGACGGCCATGCTCTTCGCCGCGGGAATCGGCATCGACCTCATGTTCTTCTCGGTCGCCGAGCCGGTGACGCAGTGGATGCAGCCGCCGACGGGCACGGGGCAGACCGTCGAGTCGACCCGCCAGGCCGTGGTGTGGACGCTGTTCCACTACGGCCTGATCGGGTGGGGCCTGTACGCCCTCGTCGGGATGTCGCTGGCGTACTTCGCCTACCGGTACAACAAGCCGCTCAGTCTCCGGTCGGCGTTGCAGCCGATCTTCGGCGACCGCGTGAACGGCCTGCTCGGCGACTCCGTCGACATCGCCGCACTGCTCGGCGCTATCTTCGGCCTCGCGACGAGCCTCGGCATCGGCGTGGCGCAGCTCAACGTCGGACTCGACGACCTGTTCGGGATCGCCCAGAGCCATTGGGCGCAGGCCGGACTGATCGCGGTTGCGGTGGCGATCGCCATCGCGTCGGCCGTGTCCGGCGTCGACAAGGGAGTCAAGCGGCTCTCGGAGATCAACGTGATCATCGCGATCGGACTGCTGCTCTTCATCCTGATCGCCGGATCGACGACGTACCTGATGAACGGCCTCGTGCAGAACATCGGGGACTTCGCGAGCAGGTTCCCCGGCATGGCGCTCGACACGTTCGCCTACGAGGACACCGGCGAGTGGAAGGCCACGTGGACGCTGTTCTTCTGGGCCTGGTGGATCGCGTGGGCGCCGTTCGTCGGACTGTTCCTCGCCCGGATCTCGCGCGGTCGGACCATCCGACAGTTCGTCCTCGGGACGCTGACGGTGCCGTTCGCCTTCATCCTTATCTGGATCTCGGTGTTCGGAAACAGCGCTCTCGAGGTGGCACGACGCGACGAGGGCTTCGCGTCGACGGCCGTCGAGACGCCCGAGAAGGCGTTCTACGCGCTGCTGCACGAGTACCCGGCCGCGCCACTGCTCGTGGTTGTCGCGACCTTCACCGGGCTGCTGTTCTACATCACGAGCGCCGACTCTGGAGCCCTGGTCATGGCGCATTTCAGTTCCCACATCTCCGACAACGAATCGGACGGTGCGCGGTGGGTCCGCATCTTCTGGGCACTCGCGACCGGGCTGTTGACGATGGCGATGCTCCTCATCGGCGGCATCACCACGCTGCAGAACGCGACGGTGATCATGGGCTTGCCGTTCGCGGTGGTCGTCGCGCTGATGATGCTCGGACTGTTCCGGGCGTTGCGCGCCGAGGGTCACTGGGTGGCGTCGCGCAGGGAGGCCATCACGCACGCCCTCTCGCATCGGGCGTCCGGAGGCACGGCCCTGAACTGGCGGCAGCGTGTGGAGAGGCTCGTACGCTACCCGGACCGGAACGACGTGGCGCGGTTCTCGGAGTCCGTGGTCCGACCCGCGCTCGCCGACGTGGCGGACGAACTCGTCCGCTCCGGAATGGACGCGGTGGTCGGATCGGCGCACGTCGACGCGTTCGACCTCGACAGTCATCACCTGGACGTCGACCTCGGCGGTCGGACGTTCCACTATCAGATCTATCCGACCCGGCATCCGACGCCGGTGTTCGGGCGGACCCCGGATGTCAGGGACAAGTTCTATCGGCTCGAGGTGTTCACCGCCCAGGGCAGTGAGGGCTTCGACGTCTACGGGCTGACGAAGGCGCAGATCAGTTCGAACGTGCTCGACCACTACGAACGGCACCTGCACTACCTCGAAGGGGCGAACAGCGCCGCCGCGACGGTCTCCGGAGAGCAGACGGTCGACTGGTCGGCCGACTTCGAGGAGGAGATGCTCGCCGTCGAGGCCGGCGCGCAGGCCGGGCACACAGACCAGACAGACGAGACGGCCCCGGCGGGGCCCGGCAAGGAGGACGCGTGAGCGCAGCGACACTGTTCATCGACGGCGAGTGGGAGCAGGCGGCCGACGGTGCGACGAGAGACATCCGGTGCCCGGCCGACGGTTCCCTCGTCGGGACCGTCAGCGAAGCGGGCCGCGCCGACACCGAGCGGGCGATCGCCGCGGCGCGCGCATCGTTCGACGACCGTCGCTGGGCGTCGGTGCCCGCGGGCGAGCGAGGACGGCTGTTGGCCCGGCTCGCGGCGACCATCCGCGAACGCAAGGAGGAGTTCGCGCGCGCCGAATCGCTCGACACCGGCAAACGGATCGTCGAATCGCGGATCGACATGGACGACATCGCGAACTGCTTCGACTACTTCGCCGAACTCGCGGCCAAGGACGCCGGTCGACTGGTCGATGCGGGCTCGAACGACGTCGTCAGCCGCGTCCAGTACGAGCCGGTCGGCGTCTGCGGACTCATCACGCCGTGGAACTACCCGCTGCTGCAGGCCGCGTGGAAGATCGGACCGGCACTGGCCGCGGGCTGCTCGTTCGTCCTCAAACCCGCCGAGCTGACCCCGCACACCGCGATCCTGACGATGCGGGTCCTGGGCGACCTCGGATTGCCGGCGGGCGTCGCCAACCTGGTGACGGGCGCGGGCGCGCAGGCCGGAGCCCCGCTTTCGGAGCATCCGGACGTCGACATGGTGTCGTTCACCGGGGGTTTGGTGACCGGGCGGGTGATCGCCGCGTCGGCCGCCGCGACCGTGAAGAAGGTCGCGCTCGAACTCGGCGGAAAGAACCCGAACGTGGTGTTCGATGACGCCGACTTCGACGCCGCCGTCGACAACGCGCTGAACGCGGCGTTCGTCCACTCGGGTCAGGTGTGCTCGGCAGGCGCCCGACTGATCGTGCAGGAGTCGATCGCCGACAGGTTCGTCGACGCCCTCGTCGAGCGGGCGCAGCAGATCGTGCTCGGCGGCCCGTTCGACGACGCCGC
Source organism: Gordonia spumicola (assembly GCF_009932475.1). Classification (GTDB taxonomy): domain Bacteria; phylum Actinomycetota; class Actinomycetes; order Mycobacteriales; family Mycobacteriaceae; genus Gordonia; species Gordonia spumicola. Next base: position 238,313 of record NZ_BJOV01000003.1, on the reverse strand, counting down.
CGAGACGGGACCGCTGATCTCGGCGGCGCACCGCGACAAGGTCCACGCGTACGTGCAGGCCGGGATCGCCGAAGGCGCACGACTGCGGTGCGGCGGACGATTCGGATCGGGCGACCTCGAGTCGGGCCACTACTACGAGATGACCGTCCTCGACCGGGTTCGACGCGGGATGTCCGTGGTGGTCGACGAGGCGTTCGGGCCGGTGGTGACCGTCGAGACCTTCACCGACGAGGACGACGCGTGCGCGATCGCCAACGACACCGTCTACGGTCTCGCGGGCGCCGTGTGGACGCAGGACGCAGGCCGGGCGCAGCGGGTGGCGAACCGTCTGCGGCACGGAACCGTCTGGATCAACGACTTCCACCCGTACCTGCCGCAGGCGGAGTGGGGCGGCTTCGGGCAGTCGGGCGTGGGCCGCGAGCTCGGCCCCACCGGGCTCGACGAGTACCGCGAGGCCAAGCACGTGTATCAGAACATCGCACCGGCGGTCACCGGATGGTTCGCCGACCGGAGGAATGAGGAGAACTGATGGCAACCGATTCGTTCGACTACGTCGTCGTCGGCGGTGGATCGGCCGGATGCGCCGTCGCCGCGCGCCTGTCCGAGGACCCGGCGGTCCGGGTCGCGCTCATCGAGGCCGGACCCGATGACCGCGGCATCGACGAGGTGCTGCGGCTCGACCGTTGGATGGAACTGCTCGAGTCCGGGTACGACTGGGACTACCTCGTCGAGCCGCAGGAGGCAGGCAACTCCTTTCTGCGCCACGCCAGGGCCAAGGTGCTCGGCGGATGCTCGTCGCACAACTCGTGCATCGCGTTCTGGCCGCCGCGTGAAGACCTCGACGAATGGGAGTCGGTGTTCGGCGCGACCGGTTGGAACGCCGACCGGATGTGGCCGATCCTGAAGCGACTGGAGACCAACGAGGACGCCGGGCCGGACGCCCCGCACCACGGCGACAGCGGTCCGGTCCACCTGATGAACGTGCCGCCGAACGATCCGTGCGGCGTCGCGCTGCTCGAGGCCGCGGCGCAGGCGGGCCTGCCGACGACGAGGTTCAACACCGGTTCCACCGTCACCAACGGCGCGAACTTCTTCCAGATCAACCGTCGCGCCGACGGCACGCGCTCGTCGTCGTCGGTGTCGTACATCCATCCGATCGCCGAGCGGGAGAACTTCACCCTGCTCACCGGCCTGCGCGCCACCCGGCTGGTGTTCGACGGTCTCCGGTGCGTCGGCGTGCAGGTGGTCGACAACCAGTTCGGCGCCAAGCGGACCATCACCGCCGAACGCGAGTTGGTCCTGTCGTCCGGCGCGATCGACACGCCGAAGCTGCTGATGCTCTCGGGGATCGGGCCCGCCGATCACCTGCGCGAGAATCGGGTCGACGTGCTCGTGGACTCGCCCGGAGTCGGTCTCAACCTGCAGGACCACCCGGAGGGCGTCATCTCGTGGGTGGCGAAGAAGCCGATGCCGACGTCGTCTACGCAGTGGTGGGAGATCGGGATCTTCGACACCGTGCAGGACGGACTCGACCGGCCCGATCTGATGATGCACTACGGGAGCGTGCCGTTCGACATGCACACGGTCCGGCAGGGCCTCCCGACCGAGGACAACGTCTTCTGTCTCACGCCGAACGTGACGCATGCGCGATCACGCGGCACGGTGCGACTGCGGTCGCGGGACTTCCGCGACAAGCCGAAGGTCGATCCCCGCTACTTCACCGACCCCGAGGGGTACGACATCGCGATCATGACGGCGGGCATCCGCCGGGCTCGCGAGATCGTCGCGCAGCCCGCGATGGCGGAGTGGGCGGGCCGGGAACTGTTCCCCGGCCCGGGAACGGTCGACGACGCCGATCTGGCCGCCTACATCCGGGCGACGCACAACACCGTCTATCACCCCGTCGGCACGGCCGCGATGGGCTCGTCCGACCTCGCTCCGGTCGGGGCCGACCTGCGCGTCAAGGGCGTCGAGGGCCTGCGCGTCGCCGACGCGTCGGTGTTCCCCGAGCACACGTCGGTCAACCCGAACATCACCGTGATGATGGTCGGCGAACACTGCGCCGACCTCATCCGCGGGTAGGCGTCTGCGTCTACTGCGAGAGCAGCTTGTTGACGCCGCGGTTGAGGACGTTGGGGATGAACTTGGCCGCGTTCCCGAGGACGGTGGTCTGGACGCCGACGGAGTAGCTGGTGCGGGACAGGAGTCGGTCGACGGTGGTCGGGTGCACCGACTCCCACACCTTGGCCGCCACGTCCTCGGGGGTCAGGCGGACGCCGAGGTTGCGGGCGCTCTTGGTGTCGGCGTCGGCGAGGGCGGTCTGGGCCCACAGCGGCCAGATCGACACGACGCGGATGTCGTCGGGCTCCCATTCGAGTTCGAGGGCCTCGGTGAGGCCCGCGACGTAGAACTTGGTCGCGCTGTAGGTCGCGATGCCGGGCTGGCCGTAGATGGCGGACGCCGACGCGATGTTCACCAGGTGACTTCCGGGCGTGGCCTTGAGGTATCGGTGCGCGGCGCGGGCTCCGAGCGTGACGCCGAGGGCGTCGATGTCGATCTGCGCCTTGACGTCGGCGGGGGATATGTCGGCGAGGTTGCCCGCGGTGAGGATGCCGGCGTTGTTGTCCAGGACGTCCAATTGCCCGTCGGTGTGCGAGGTGAAGTCGGCGAGCGCGGCGTCCCACTGGTCGGGGTCGCGGACGTCGAGGACTCCGGTGATCAGTTCGGGGTCGTCTGCCGAGGCCGCCGCGAGGGCTGCCTTGTCGACGTCGTAGACGCCGACGGTCCACCCGTGCGAGCGGAAGAGTTTGGCGGTGGCGAGCCCGATTCCGGCGGCTCCTCCGGTGATGACGATCGACGGCATGACTGACTCCCTCTGCTGCTGCGACCTGCGTGTCTGTGTCACGAAGACTACTTACTCGCGGGTAGGGAGGCCAGGATCTATGAAGCTCGTCACATGCGTGTTATCGTGACAATAATGATTGTTACATCGACTGATGGGAGAACACCGTGACCATCGTGGACAACGGCTCGACCAGCACGCCCGACCGCGGCGTCGACGAGGTCTCGCGGCGCCTCGTGGAGTCCGCCGCGCGACTCTCGCGCAACGCGATGACCGATGGTCTGCGCCGATGGATCCGGCCCAGTACGGCTGCAGCCCGGAATGGTCGACGCTGTACGGCACGGACTACTGGAACGAGCTGACCGTCGAGCAGCAGGTGACGCTCACCCGCCACGAGTTCGCGTCCATCATGAACGTTGGCATCTGGTTCGAGATGATCCTGCAGGAGCTGGTGCTGAGGGACCAGTACCTCGGCCGCTATCACGAGCCGGAGTTCCAGTTCGCGCTCACCGAGATCGCTGACGAGTGCAGGCACTCGATCATGTTCGCGAAGGCGTCGCAGAAGATGGTCGGCACGTCGTACCACCCGCCCCGCGGCATCGGGCGCCTCGGCAAGATCTTCCAACACACCGCGCGCGGAGCCGTCTCGTACGCGGGAATCCTCGTCGCCGAGGAGATACTCGACGTGTTCCAGCGCGGCTGCATGCGCGACGAGCGCGTGCTCCCGTTCATCCGGACCGTGAACGAGATCCACGTGCTCGAGGAATCCAGGCACATGAAGTTCGCCAGGGAACAGGTCCGCGAGTCGACCGCGTCGATGAGCCCGGCGAAGCGGCGGTTCTGTGCGCTGTACACATCGCTCGGCGCGCTGTACATCGTCTCGAATCTGGTGCAGCCCGAGGTGTACGCGAACGCCGGGCTCGACGTCGAGCGGGCGCTCGCCGAGCGCCGCACCAACAAGCACTTCCACGCGATGGTCCGCAGCAACTGCACGCACCTCATGGAGTTCCTCGACGGCGTCGGCCTCTTGACGCAGGCCGCCCGCCGCAATTACCGCCGCGTCCACATGATCTGACGGCCATGTCCCACGTCATCACCCAGTCGTGCTGCAGTGACGCCGGGTGCGTCTCCGTCTGCCCGGTCAACTGCATCCATCCGACCCCGGACGAGCGGGGCTTCGGCTCGTCCGACATCCTCCACATCGATCCGGTCGCGTGCATCGACTGCGGTGCGTGCGCCGACGCCTGCCCGGTGGACGCGATCTTCCCCGCCGATCGACTCGGCGAGCGAGACAGGGTCTTCATCGAGGTCAACGCGTCGTACTACCGGGACAATCCGGATGTCTCCTCCGGCTGGTCCGACATCGTCTACCCGGACATCCCGCGGCTGCCCGACAAGCTGTGCGTGGCGGTGGTCGGCACCGGACCGGCGGGCGGGTACGCCGTCTCGACGCTCGTCGGCCGCACTGATGTGGATGTCACCGTGATCGATCGACTGCCGACGCCGGGCGGCCTGGTCCGCGCGGGCGTGGCTCCGGATCATCCGGGAACCAAAGGCGTCCTCCGCACCTTCGACCTGCTGTACCGGCATCGCCGAGTCCACCTGCTCGGCGGGGTCGAGATCGGTGCGGGCCCGGCCGCGGTCGCCCCGGCCGAACTGGTCGAGCACTTCGACGCCGTCTTCTACGCGGTCGGCGCAGGCGACGCGCGGGCCCTCGGCGTGCCGGGCGAAGAGCTCCCCGGCTCGATCTCGGCCACCGACCTCGTCGCCTGGTACAACGCGTATCCCGGAGCCGACGGCCCGCCGATCCCCGACGGCGGGGCGGGGCGCGCGCTGATCGTCGGCACGGGCAATGTGGCTCTCGACGTCGCCCGGATCATGGTGTCCTCGCCGGAGTCGTTGGCGACCACCGACATCGCCGACCGCGCACTCGATCTCCTGCGTCGACAGGACGTGCGCGAGGTGGTCCTGCTCGGACGCCGCGACCAGGCGAATGCGGCGTACACCGCCGCCGAGTTCCGCGCGCTGCAGGAGCTGCCCGACGTCGAGGTGGTGATCACCGGCAGCGCGGACGGGCTCGGCCTGGACGCGCCGGCCGATCCGGCACGCCGCCGCATCGTGTTCCTGTTCCACAGTTCGATACGAGAGATCGTCGACGGGCCGCACGGAGCGGTCGGCGGCGCGCGGGTGACCACCGACGGTTCCGATCACCGGGTGGCCGCCGATCTCGTGGTCCGATCGATCGGATACCGCGGTGTTCCGATCCCCGGCGTGCCGTTCGACGACGATCGCGGGGTGATCCCGACGGACGACGGCAGGGTGCTCGGCGAGTCCGGTGAGCCGGTGCCCGGCGTCTACGCACTCGGGTGGGCCGCGCGCGGCGCGGTCGGCGGGATCGGAGCCAACAAGGCGCACGCGGTCAGCACCGTCGAGGCGTTCATCGACGACGCCGCGGCGGGGCGTCTGCCGCGGACCGTCAGGGCGGCCGCCGAGTTCCGCGCCCTCGCGGAGAATCGGTCCCCGACGCTGGTCCGGTATCGGGGCGTTCGCGCCATCGACCGCGCCGAACGGGACAGGGGGCGGGCCGTCGGACGTCCGCGGGTCAAGTTCACCGAGCTGTCCGACATGCTCGCGGTTGCCCGTCGGAGGTCGTGACCGGCGTGTTTCTCAGCAGGATCTGAAGTAGAGACGATAAGACTGTAGGCATGCGCATACTCGTGGTCGATGACGACCGGGCCGTCCGGGAGTCCCTCCGCCGATCGTTGTCCTTCAACGGCTACACCGTCGACACCGCGGGCGACGGTCTCGAAGCGCTCGAGAAGGTGATCGCCGACCGGCCGGACCTCCTCGTGCTCGATGTGATGATGCCGCGCCTGGACGGGCTCGAGGTGTGCCGCCGACTCCGCTCGGCGGGCGACGACCTCCCCATCCTCGTGCTCACCGCGCGCGACTCGGTGTCCGAGCGTGTCGCGGGGCTGGACGCGGGCGCCGACGACTACCTGCCCAAGCCGTTCGCTCTGGAGGAACTCCTCGCCCGACTCCGGTCGCTGCTGCGACGGACGGCGCGCGAAGACGAGGAGGGGTCGGAGGCCGTCACGTTCACCGACCTGACCCTCGACCCGGTCACCCGCGAGGTGACTCGAGGCGAACGCCAGATCAGTCTCACTCGCACCGAATTCGCGCTGATGGAGATGCTGATGGCGAATCCGAAGCGCGTCCTCACGCGCAGTCGGATCCTCGAAGAGGTGTGGGGCTACGACTTCCCGACGTCGGGCAACGCGCTTGAGGTGTACATCGGGTACCTGCGGCGCAAGACCGAGGCCGAGGGCGAACCACGCCTGATCCACACGGTCCGCGGCGTCGGCTACGTGCTCCGGGAAGGCGCGACGCCGTAGTGTCGCGTCTGGTGAACAAGCGGCCGCACCGGCCGATGCGGGCGCCGAACGCGCTCACCAGGTCGGTGTCCCTGCGGAACCGGGTCGCACTGCTGGCGGCGGCCGTCGTGCTGTTGTCGGCGACGCTGATGGCGGGCGCGGCGTACTTCGTCGTCTCGCGGTCGTTGTACCGGGACGTCGACTCGCAGCTCGTCACCCGTGCGGACGGCATGACGGTGCTGTCCAAGCTCGGGCGGCTCGGCAACGGTCCGGAGGACCTGATCGCCGGAACGGTGTTCTCGACCTCGATCTCGATCGCGCTGGTCGAACCGAGCGGCCACACCCTGATGCTGGGGGAGGTGCCGGTCGGCGACACCGAACGTCAGATCATCAAATCGGTGAATCCGCCGGGGAAGCTCAACCAGAGCCTGCGGACCACCGCGAACCATCGTGTGCTCGCCCGCAAACTCTCCAACGGGAGCACGCTGCTGCTCGCCGAATCGCTCGACCGCACCGACGCCATCCTGAAGCGCCTCGCGTCCGTGCTGTTCGTGGCGGGCGGGGTGGGAGTCGCGTTCGCCGCGCTCGCCGGAACGGCCGTCGCACGCGGCGGCCTGAGGCCCGTCGGCCGTCTCACCGAGGCCGTCGAACGCGTCGCCAGGACGCAGGACCTGACGCCGATGCCGGTGACGGGCAAGGACGAGCTGGCGCGTCTCACCGAGAGCTTCAACACGATGCTCGGCGCGCTCGCCGAGTCCAGGGACAAGCAGTCACGACTCGTCGCCGACGCGGGCCACGAGCTGAAGACGCCGCTCACCTCGCTGCGCACCAACCTCGAACTGCTCATCGCGTCGTCGGCGCCGGGGGCTCCGCCGATCCCCGCGTCCGACATGGTCGAGCTGCGGTCGGACGTGATGGCGCAGATCGAGGAACTGTCGACTCTGGTCGGCGATCTCGTCGACCTCGCGCGTGAGGACGCCCTCGACACGGTGCACGAGGAGGTGGCCCTCGAAGAGGTCATCGACGGAGCGCTGCTGCGAGTGCGACGTCGCCGGGCGGACATCGAGTTCGACGTCCAGACGTCGCCGTGGTTCGTCTTCGGCGAGGAGCACGGTCTGACGCGCGCCGTGTTGAACGTGCTCGACAACGCTGCCAAATGGTCCCCGCCCGGTCGCACCGTCCATGTGCGCCTGCATCAAGTGGGATTGCAGACGGCCGAACTGTCCGTCGCCGACGCGGGACCGGGCATTCCGCCGGAGGACCGCGAGCGGGTGTTCGAGCGTTTCTACCGTGCCGATGCGACGCGATCGATGCCCGGTTCCGGTCTCGGCCTGGCGATCGTGCGGCAGGTCGTGGACCGGCTCGGCGGGTCCGTCGTCGCGGAATCATCGGACGAGGGAGGAGCGTTGATCCGCATGCGACTGCCGGGTTCGGCGCTGCACACCGAGCCGGATCCGGTCGTCGTCCGACGCTGACGCGCGCCTGGCGAATGATTCCCAGCATCCTTTGACCGACCTCACAGACAAGTCGCCTAGGCTGAGTTCCATGACTGACGGCGGATACCGCGATCCTCGCGATCGCGACGACGACAACTCGGCACCGACCCGGCACACGCCGACCCCGTACACGCAGCTCCCGCCGCTTCCCGGCTCCACTCAGCCGACGACGGGCGGCTTCCCCGCACAGCCGACGACGGGCGGTTTCGCCGCGCAGCCGCCGACGAATCCGACTCCCGGCTACCAGCAGTTCGGTCCGGGGCCGACGACCACCCCGTACCAGTCGCCCTACGGCACCGGCCAGTTCGGCGCCGTCCCGCCGAACGGCCCGCACACCGGTCCGATCCCGGTCGTCGGCGGACCGGCTCCGGCCCCCACACCCGGCCCCGGGCGAAAGACCGGCACAGGCACCAAGCTGATCGTCGGAGCGGCCGCCGTGGCCGTGCTCGCCGGCGGTGTAGGCGGCGGCGTCGGATACCTCGTCTCCGACAGCGAGAACTCGTCGTCGAACTCGAACACGTCCATCGCCACCGGTCCCACGCAGACCGCGCAGCCCGAGGCCGCGCCCGGCTCGGTGCAGGAGACGGCCGCCAGGGTTCTCCCGTCGGTCGTGTCGATCACCGTCTCCAACGGCCGCGAGGTCGGATCGGGCTCCGGCGTCGTCCTCTCCAGCGACGGCACCATCCTGACCAACAATCACGTCGTCGGCGGACAGAACGTACAGGTGCTCGTCAGCTTCAGCGACGGCTCACGAGCCCGGGCCCGCGTACTCGGCGCCGATCCGGTCTCCGACGTCGCCGTGATCAAGGCCGACAAGACGGGGCTCACACCGATCACCATCGGCGCGTCGAAGAACCTGTCCGTCGGTCAGAACGTGATCGCCATCGGCTCGCCCCTCGGCCTCGAAGGCACCGTCACCACCGGCATCATCTCCGCCCTCGACCGCCCGGTGTCGACATCCGGAGCCGACGGCCAGGACTCGGTGATCGATGCCATCCAGACCGACGCCGCGATCAACCCCGGCAACTCGGGCGGCGCGCTCATCAACTCCGCGGGCGCCCTGATCGGCATCAACACCGCTATCGCCACGCTCGGCGCGAGCACCGGCTCGGAGTCGGGCAGCATCGGCCTCGGATTCGCGATCCCCGTCGATCAGGCGATGCGAGTGGCGAATCAGCTCCGCAGCAACGGCAAGGCCACCCAGGCGAACCTCGGCGTCTCCGTCCGGCAGGGCACCGATCTGGAGAAGCCGGGAGCGGTCGTCGCCAGCGTGGTCCGCGGCGGACCGGCCGAGAAGGCCGGCATCCCGGTCGGCGCGCTGATCACCGCCGTCGGTCAACGCCACATCACATCCGCGGACTCTCTCGTCGCCGCGGTCCGCTCGAACGCTCCGGGCGATACGGTGAAGGTGACGTACACGGTGGACGGTGCGAGCAAGACGGTCGACGTCACGCTCGGCACCCTGTGACTACTTACTAGAGAGGCCGACATGACCGACATCCTCGACGACGCAGACGCTCAGGCAGCCGACGCGGCGGCACGCTCCTCCTTGTCGCCTGCGACGGCGGGCGACGGCTTCGCCCGGGCGCTGGTGGTCGTGATCGACGACCGCGTCGCCCACGGCGAGGGGCCGAGTTCCCTCGGACCGCTGGTCGGCGAACTGCTGGAAGAAGCCGAGTTCCACGTCGACGCGACGGTCACCGTCCCCGGTGACGAGGTCGAGATCCGCAACACGTTGAACACGGCCGTCATCGGCGGCGTCGACCTGGTGGTGTCGGTCGGCGGCGTCGGCGTCGCGGCGCGCGATGTGACGCCGGAGGCCACCGAGCCGCTGCTCGACCGGCGTCTGCAGGGCATCGAGGAGGCCATCCGCAGCTCGGGCCTGTCGGCCGGAGCGACCGACGGTGGACTGTCCCGCGGACTCGCGGGCATCTCCGGGCAGACGGTCGTCGTCAACATCGCCGACTCCCGCGCCGCCGTCCGCGACGGCATGGCGACGCTGATCCCGTTGGCGCGCTACGTCATCGGGCATCTCAGTGACATCTGAGTCGACGACCTTCGACGAGGCCGACTGGGAGCGTCGCCGCCGACTCGACGCGGTCTTCGGCGACGACCTCCCCGAGCAGATCGTCGAACCGGGAGAGAGTCGCCACACCGCCCGCGGCCGCGACTGGTACGACGAGAACCGTCCACCCCACCACGGCTGACGGCGCCCCGAGCGTCAGGACGGGTACAGCGCGCCGAGTTCGGCGAACAGCGCCTGATTGAGGTTGAACGCCGCCTTCACCTCGTCTACGAGGCGGGCGCGTTCCTGCTGGGACAGCGTCGCGCCGATCTCGTCGAGACGGTCGCGGTAGTCGTCCTTGTACGGCTTGACCTTGCCGACCTCATCGAACGCGTAGAACGAGATCCCCGCACCGTCGAGTTCGAAGTTGCGGTCGAGGATCCGTCCGATCGCCTGGCCGCCCGACAGGTCGCCGAGGTACCGCGTGTAGTGGTGAGCGACGAACGACCCGCCCCACTCCGCCGAGGCGAGGATGCGCTGTGCGTACGCGGTCGCCGCGGGGGAGTCGACACTCTGGTCGGCGCCCGGCGCCCAATGCTCGAGATCGGCGTCGATCGTCGCCAGTCGGTCCAGGGCCGGATCGATCACCTTCGACGCGATCGGGTCCGCGGCGAGCGCCCGCGCGGTCGACTCCAGGGCCTCGTACACGGGACGGAGGCGGCGCAGGTAAGCGACGTACCCGTCGGCGGGCATCTTCCCGCCGAGCAGGTCCGACATGAACGACGAGCCCTCGGCCTGATCGTGCTCGGCCGCGGAGCCCTTCTTCATGGCTGCGGACAAGGTGTCTTCGGGCGCGACGACCGTGGCGGTGTCGACGGTCATGGCAGAGCCTCCATCGTGAGTGTAATTCTGAGGCAAACCTAACACCGTCGAGCGCAGAGCGCGAAGAAGGCCCCGTTCCGGCACAGAACGGAGCCTTCTTCAGGTCGGATCGGTCAGCGGGAGTGACGCGGACGGTCGCCGGGGAACTGTCCCGGCGGCGGGTACTGGCCCGGATCGGCGGGCGGCGGGTACTGGCCGGGCGCGTACTGACCGGGCGGCAGGTTGCCGGGCGGCGGGTACTGGCCCGGAGCCGGATTGGGGGTCGGGAAGCCGCCGCTGGGCGGGCCGACGGGCGGCTGCGGCTGGCCGTACGGCTGCTGTGCGTGTGGCTGCGGCGCCTGGGACGGGGGCGCGAACTGCGTCGTCGCCCCCGGTGCGTCGTATCCGGGCTGCTCGACGGGCTCTGCGTACGACGGCTGCTGCGGCTGCTCGCCGTACGACCGCTGCTCGCCGTACACGGGCTGTTCGCCGAACGCGGTCTGCTGTGCGGCGAGTGCGTCGACACGGGCCGCTTCGGCGCGGGCGGCCTCATCGCGCAGGCGGGTCTCATCGGCGTCGGCCGCGGCCTTGGCAGCGGCCAGCTCCGCGGCCTTGCGGTCCTTGGCGTCGGGGTCGAGCAGGTCGCGGATCTCGGTGAGCAGCGAGACCTCGTCGTCCTCGACGTCGTCGCCGAGCTTCCGGAGTTCCGTCAGCTTGTTGAACGGAAGGACGATCAGGAAGTAGACCACGGCGGCGACGATCACGAAGTTGATCAGCGCGGTGACCACGGCGCCGAAATCGACGAAGGTGCCGTCCATTCCGACGCTCGTGCCGCCCGGCCCGTCTTGGTGTCGAAGGAAGAAGCCGAGTCCGCTGTAGTCGGTCCCGATCGGGATCGCCGCGATCAGCGGGTTGATGATCTTCTCGGTGAATGCGGTGACGATCGCAGTGAATGCGGCGCCGATGATGACCGCGGTGGCCAATTCGACGACGTTCCCGCGCATCAGGAAGTCTTTGAATCCTTTGAGCACGAGGCTCCCCCTATGACTATTCGATGTGCCGTTACTCGGCTGAGTGTAATGCAGCATCGCTGTCATTTCGCTACAACATTCCAGTAGTGATCGAAATTCAATGCAAGACGAATGTGATCTGTTCACGCAGGCCCGCGGCCGCCACCCGATGCGCGGCCGCGGCGGGAAGCGCCACCAGGACGGGCCCGGCGCGCTCGGGCCCGTCGGTTTGCGGGGTCAGTGCGACGGTCGCGTTCCGGGCGAGGACGTCGCCGTCCTCGGTGAGGAGGTCGACGGCGTCGCCGGTGCGGATGAAGACCGTCGACGAATCGTCGGCCGGCCGGACGGGGACGAGGCGGGCGTCGGCGTCGCCGGTCAGCTCCGCGGGGAGCCGCGAGTCGAGGAGACGGTGACGCGCGATGATCTCGCCTGCGTGGACGGGCCCCGTGACGCGGGCCCCGGTGACATCGCCGAGCGACGGGGCGTCGTCGGGCATGAGGCTCGCGGGCACCGGGGCGAGCCGGACGTCGGACTGTGTGAGTGCAGTTCCGGGGCGCAGGTCGCGCGTCGCGACGACCGCGGTCGGTGCCGCGGCGGTCCTGGACTCGACGACGCTCAGTACCCCGGCAGCAAGCACCAGCACGACGGCCGCGGTACGCCGCAAGGCAACCGAGCGCGCCCATCCCGGCGCGGCGACACTGCGCAGCCGGTCGAGCAGCGACGGGTCGAGATCTCGGTGTTCGGCGGCGTCTCTCATGCCGGAAATGTACGTCGATTCGGCGTCGATCAATGATGTCCACCGCGATTGTGGACAACTCGGCGGAATCGAGGCAGTCGTCCACAGGCGGTGACCGTCTGCGAAACTAGACAGATGGAACAGTCGGCTGTCAGATTCAGATCGATTGATCGATTGAGGGCGTGGATCGGGTCGGACACCACCGGCGGAATCCTCCTCATGGCGGCTGCCGTCATAGCTCTGGTCTGGGCCAATTCGCCCTGGCGCGACGCCTATCACGATCTGCTGGCAGTGACTTTCGGGCCCGATTCCCTGCACCTGAATCTGACGCTCGCGCAGTGGGCGTCCGACGGTCTGCTCGCGATCTTCTTCTTCGTGGTCGGCGTCGAGTTGAAGCAGGAGTTCGTCGCGGGGAGCCTGCGGAATCCGCGCAGCGCAGGGGTGCCGATCGCCGCGGCCGTCGGCGGAATGATCGTGCCCGCGCTCGTCTACGCGTCGATCGTCGGCTCCCTGGAGCCGGAGGCGCTGCGCGGATGGGCGACGCCCACCGCGACCGACATCGCGTTCGCGCTGGCGGTTCTCGCCGTGTTCGGGCGGGGGCTGCCCGTGGCACTCCGGGTGTTCCTGATGACCCTCGCCGTCGTCGACGATCTGCTCGGCATCGCCGTGATCGCCACCGTGTACACCGATTCCATCGACATCGGGATGCTCGCCGCGGGTCTCGTGTTCGTCGCGGTGTTCGGCGTTCTCGTACGGATGGCACGAATCCGCGTATGGCTGCTGATCCCGGTGGCGATCGCGGCGTGGGGATTCGTTCACGCGTCGGGCGTGCACGCGACGGTCGCCGGTGTCCTGCTCGGCTTCACCGTCCCGGCGCTCGCGCGGGCGGGCGAGCCTCGGCCGCGGACGGAGACGATCGGGGAGCGGGTGACGCCGGTGTCGACGGCCGTCGCGCTTCCGCTGTTCGCCTTCGCGTCGGCGGGCGTCACCGTCGTCGGGCTGGGACACATCGTCCAGCCGGTCAGCGTCGGCGTCTTCGCCGGACTCGTCGTCGGAAAGGTGATCGGCGTGATGGCGACCGTCGCCGTCGTCACCCGGATCACCCCGCTGCGACTGCCGGACGCGATCGGACTGCGCGACCTGCTGCCCGTCGGCCTGCTGACCGGCATCGGTTTCACCGTCGCACTGTTGATCGCCGAACTGTCGTTCTCGCCGGAGTCGGGACTGTCCGCGGACCACCAGCCTGCCGCGAAGGTCGGCATCCTCGTCGGTTCGCTGACCGCGGCGGTCCTCGGCGCCGTGCTCCTGCGGTGGGACGCACGCCGGGTCCGCTCGGACGACGAGAACCGCGACGGTGTCCCCGACATGGACAAGCGCGTGATCTGAGACACGCCCGAACGGCGAAGGCCCGGCCCCCGATGCGGGGGACCCGGGCCTCGTGCTGTGCGGCGTCCGTCAGACCTGAACCTTCTGCTCCTTGGTCGGCGACGGCGGGACGTACGTCTCCCAGAACGTCGCTCCGAGGATGCCGAGCTTGCGGGGTTCGAAGACCGGGTCGGCGCCCATCTTCTTCTGCCGCTCGTAGTCGCGGAGCGCCTTGTACGCGGGCCCCTGCAGGATCAGGATGCCGATGATGTTGAGCCACGCCATGGTGCCGACGCCGATGTCGCCGAGCGCCCACGCGTCCTTCGCCGAGGCGATCGCGCCCGAGAGCACGGACAGGCAGATCACCAGCTGCAGCAGGCGGTTGACGTTGCCGCCGACGGTGTCGGCGATGAACCGGAAGGGCTTGGTCGCGGCGTCGCCCAGCATGAATCGGAGATTCGTCTCGGCCATGTAGTAGTAGGCGACGATCGTGGTGAAGCAGAAGAACGCCAGCGAGATCGCCACGAACGACGCGCCCGCGCCGTCCCACAGGGTGTCCATGCCCTCCTGGACGTACGCGGCGCCGGGGCCGTCGCCCGCTTTGACGCCCGCGGCGTCGAGCACGGCGGATTCCTGCATGATCGCGCCGTCGGCCGACTCGCCCGAGTACACGCGGTACGCGCCGGTCGACAAGATCAGGAAGCCGGTGGCGGTGCAGACGAACAGGGTGTCGACGTACACGGCGAACGCCTGGACCAGGCCCTGCTTGGCCGGGTGGCTCACCTCGGCGGCGGCCGCCGAGTGCGGGCCGGTGCCCTGACCGGCCTCATTCGAGTAGATGCCGCGCTTGACGCCCCACATGATCGCCGAGCCGAGGATCGCGCCGAACGCCGCGTCGGCGCCGAATGCGCTCGAGAAGATCAGGCGCAGGACCTCGGGGATCTCCGACACGTTCGCGATCACCACGACGATCGCGACGAGGATGTAGACGATCGCCATGAAGGGGACGACGACACCGGCGAAGGTGGCGATGCGTTTGACGCCGCCGATGATCACGAACGCGAGGAACAGCATGGTGATGGCGCCGATGAGCCACTTCTCGGTGCCCCACGCGTTGGTCGCGCCCTCGGCGATCGAGTTCGCCTGGATGTTCGGCATCAGGACACCGCAGGCCACGATCGTCACGGCCGCGAAGACCATGCCGTAGATCTTGAACGGAGTGGACGCCTTCGTGTGAGCGAGCGCTCGGCTCAGATAGTAGGCGGGACCGCCGCGGTACTCGCCGGTCAGCGGGTCCTTCACCTTGTAGATCTGGCCGAGGGTGCATTCGACGAACGACGTCGACGCTCCGAGGAACGCGACCGCCCACATCCAGAACAGTGCCCCGGGGCCGCCGAACGCGATCGCGGTCGCGACGCCCACGATGTTGCCCGCGCCGACGCGGCCTGCGAGCGACATCGCCAGTGCCTGGAACGACGACACGCCCGACTCCGACTTCTCGCCGGCGAACATCAGCTTGATCATGTGGCCGAAGTGGCGGACCTGTAGGAATCGGCTCGGGCTGGCACTCGGAATGGCGGAGTGCCAGGACCGGTTACACTGAATGTTCTGACCGACCGGAGGTTTCCCGTGCCAACCTACAGCTATGCGTGCACCGTGTGCGAAAACAAGTTCGACATCGTGCAGGCGTTCTCCGACGACTCGCTGACCGTCTGCCCCGAATGCGGCGGCAAGCTGCGCAAGCTGTTCAACTCGGTCGGCGTCGTCTTCAAGGGCAGCGGCTTCTACCGGACCGACTCGCGTTCGGGCTCGGGTTCGCTGCCCGCGGCGTCGTCGTCGGAGTCGAGCAGCAGCTCCTCGTCGTCCTCCTCCGACTCCGGTGCGGCGAGCGCCTGAGTCTCACTCGTTCACGGTGAGGTGCGGCGTGCGGATGAAACCGCCGCCGGGAGTGAGCACCCAGTCGACGGGCACGTCGTCGTCGGCCTGCGGTAGGCGATCGACGAGTTCGTCGTCGTACACCACGGCGATGATCGGCGCGTCCGCCGTCGTCAACGTCCGGTCGTAGTAGCCCGCGCCCCGCCCGAGCCTGCCGCCGGACCGGTCGGCTCCGATCGCGGGGACCAGGATCGCGCGGGCCGCGCCGATCGCGTCCGCGCCGAGGGATTCGGCGGGCTCGAGCAGATCCCACCGACCGTGGACCAGAGCATCCTCACCCCGGTATTCGCCCCACAGCAGGCGGGTCGGCGGCCCCGGCGGGACGACGGGCAGCAGCACCCGCAGTCCCCGGTCTCCGAGCGCGTCGAGCATCGCGGTTCCGCCCGGCTCGTCGCCCACCGCGACATAGGCCGCGACCGTGTCGCCCGGTGCGACGGGCACCGGCAGGGCGTACATCCACTCGGCGAGCTCGGCGTTGACCTGCGCGATCACGAACGGCGACATCCGTTCCCTGGCGGCGAGCAGATCGGCGCGGATGTCGTTCTTCGACGAGCTCACGGGGGCGTCCTCCAGTGGGGGCGTGCGGCGGATGTCGCCGTCTGTCATCAATCTGTTGATGTCGAGGATCGACGTGTACACGAGACTAGATCGGATCCTGCCAGATTCCCTCCGTACAGTGAGACGCATGTCGAACCCCGTCAAGCCGTTGTCCGGCCCGCGAATCCCGCACACCGCGGTGGTGCCCGCGGCCGGCCTCGGGACTCGCTTCCTGCCCGCGACGAAGACGGTTCCGAAGGAGCTCCTGCCCGTCGTCGACACTCCGGGCATCGAACTCGTCGCGGAGGAGGCCAAGTCGGCGGGAGCCGAGCGTCTCCTCGTGATCACCTCGCCCGGCAAGGACGGTGTCGTCGCGCACTTCGTCGAGGACCTCGTCCTCGAACACACCCTCGCGGCCCGCGGCAAACAGGCGATGCTCGAGAAGGTGCGCAACGCCCCGTCGCTGCTCGAAGTCGCGTCGGTGATCCAGGACAAGCCGCTCGGCCTCGGCCACGCCGTCGGGTGTGTGGAGTCCGAACTCGCCGACGACGAGGACGCCATCGCGGTCCTGCTGCCCGACGACCTCGTCCTCCCCGGCGGGGTCCTCGCCCGGATGGCGGTGACGCGCGCCCGGTACGGCGGCAGCGTGCTGTGTGCGATCGAGGTGCCGGACGAGACGATCAGCGCATACGGCGTGTTCGACGTCGAGGACGCCGACCCGGCGTCGGACGACGTCAAGAAGGTCCGCGGCATGGTGGAGAAGCCCGACGCCGACCAGGCCCCGTCGAACCTCGCGGCCGCCGGACGGTACATCCTCGACCGGAAGATCTTCGACGCGCTGCGCGAGATCACCCCCGGTGCGGGCGGCGAGCTCCAGCTCACCGACGCCATCGCCCTGCTGATCGAGAAGGGCGAACCGGTCCACGTGGTGGTCCACCGCGGCACCCGCCACGACCTCGGCAATCCGGGCGGCTACCTGAAGGCCGCCGTCGACTTCGCCCTCGCCCGCGACGACTACGGCCCGGACCTGCGGGCATGGCTCGAACAGCGGCTGTCCGAGAGCTGAGAGTCCGCGCGCCTGCGACGGTCCGGGCGCGCCGGGCACTACTCTCGAATGTCAAGACACGACAGGAGAGACGATGCGATCGGTCGAGGACCATTTGAGCCTCGTGACTGCGTCAGTGGTGGCACCCCGACCGATCCAGGTCGCGATCTCGGAGGCGCAGGGCTTGATGTGCGCGGAGGAGGTCGTCACCACCGACCCGCTGCCCGGATTCGATCAGGCGGCCATCGACGGCTACGCGGTACGCGCCGTCGACGTCGCGCTGGCGGGAGCCGAGGAGCCGGAGGACACGTCGACGCTGGCCGACGAGCCGGTCGACGTGTCGGTCCTCGATGATTCGGGCAGGCTGGTGGTGCATCTGCCGGTCGTCGGCGACGTGACTCCCGGTTCTCGGACGCCGACGCGTCTGCAGCCGGGACAGGCGGTCCGGGTGGAGACGGGAGCTCCGCTGCCGACGCTCGCCGACGCCGTCGTCCCGCACCGCTGGACCGACGGCGACTCCGACCGGGTCATGATCGGTCACCCCGTCGACAGCGGCGACTACGTGCGGCGCGTCGGAGACGACGTGCAGCCCGGCGACGTCGCGGTCCGCACCGGCACGGTCATCGGAGCCGCACAGGTCGGACTGCTCGCGGCCGTCGGGCGGGCCCGAGTCCTGGTGCATCCGCGGCCGCGGGTCGCCGTCATCGCCGTCGGCGGCGACCTCGTCGACGTCGACCGCGATCCGGGGCCGGGTCAGGTGTTCGACGTCAACAGCTACGCGCTCGCGGCCGCCGCCCGCGACGCCGGGGCCGAGGTGCATCGGGTCGGAATCGCCGACCGCGACCCCGCACGTCTGCGGGAGATCGTGGAGGCGCAGACGATCCGCGCCGAGATCGTCGTGATCTGCGGCGCCGTCGGCGGCGCCGCGTCGCGCATGATCACCGAGACGTTGGACGGCCTCGGCGACCTCGAAGTGGGGCGCGTCGGCATGCACCCCGGCTCGGTCCAGGGCTTCGGCAGGCTCGGCCGCGACGAGATCCCGACGTTCCTGCTGCCCGCGAACCCGGTCAGCGCACTCATCACGTTCGAGGTGATGGTCCGGCCGCTGATCCGGATCGCGCTCGGCAAACGGCAGCCCATGCGCCGGACCGTCACCGCCCGCTCGATCGGGCCCATCGCGTCCGTCGAAGGTCGCCGCGGATACCTGCGCGGGCAGCTGATGCGCGACGAACGCTCCGGCGAATACCTGGTCCAGGCGATCGGGGAGTCGGAGTCGGGGACGTCGCACCTGCTCGCCGAGCTCGCCGAGGCGAACTGTCTGATCGTGATCCCCGAGGACGTCGAGGACGTCAACACCGGTGACCGCGTCGAGGTGTCGTTCCTGGCCGAGCGCGGCTGACCGTAGACTCCATCCGTGTTCTCTTGGCTCGTCGACTCCGCGAATCATCCGGGCTGGCCCGCGACTCTCGGTCCCGTCCGGTTGGAGGCGGGACTGCTGACGCTGCGCCCGGTGAAGTTGCGCGACGGTGCCACCTGGAGTCGCTTGCGGATCCGGAATCAGAACCAACTGCTCCCGTGGGAGCCGACCGGCGTCGGCCAATGGGAGCGACGGCACCAGCCGTCGGCCTGGGCTCCGTTGCACTCGCTGCTCAAGAAGGAGGCCAAGCACGGCACGATGCTTCCCTTCGTCATCGAGTTGGACGGCCGCTACGTCGGCCAGTTGACGGTCGGGAACATCCAGCGCGGGGCGGTGCGCAGCGCGTGGATCGGATACTGGGTCGATCGTGACCACACGGGGCGCGGGATCGCGCAGGCCGCGGTCGCGCTCGGCGTCGACCACTGCTTCGGTCCGGTCGGCCTTCATCGGCTGGACGCGACCGTGCAGCCGGACAATCTCGCGTCTCGGGCCGTGCTGAAAGCCGTCGGATTCCGCGAGGAGGGACTTCTCAAGCGGTACATGGACGTGAATTCGCGCTGGCGGGACCACCTCCTGCTCGCGCTCACCGTCGAAGAGCTCGCGGGCGGGGCCGTCGACGGGCTGATCCGTTCGGGGCGAGCGCTCGCCCTCTGACACCCGGCTGTGGCAGTTGTGACTACTGTTAAACCTGTGAATTCGATGCTGCTGCGGCGCGCCGCCCGGCCCGAAAGGCCGTGCCTCCCTAGGGTGTCCAGTGGAGACTCGTCACTCGACTCGAAGAAGGAGGCCGCCCGACATGCCTAACTCCGTGCTGTGGGTGTTCCTGATCGTGGTCTGGCTGTTCGTGCTGGTGCCGATGGTGCTGCGGGGACGGCCGGAGGCGCGCAAGTCGACCGCCGCGGCCGCGCAGACCCGCGTGGTCCACCGCGGCGGGAGCCGCAGTGCCGCGGCGCGCCGCCGTGCCGCCGAAGCCAGGTCGACCCGTGTCAAGCGGCTCGCCGAACGGCCCGAGCCCGAGGACTCCTCGGACGACGACGCACCGACGGACGACGACGTCGTCGCCGACGAGGTCGCGTCCGATGACGTCGTCGACGCGGAGATCGTCGAGGACGAGACGGTCGAGGTCGCCGAGGCCGATGACGACGCGGACATCGTGGACGCCGAGGTCGAGGAGATCGTGGCCGTCCGCTCCGACGCCGAGAGTCCGCTCGAGGTGACCGACGTGTTCGAGCCGATCGACGTCGACGTCGTCGACATCGATGAGGCGCAGGCGGCCCGCACCGACCCGGTGGCCCCGCACGAGGACGACTCCGACACCGCGTTCGACATTCTCGACGACGAGGACGACGACGAACTCGAGGCCGCCGACGAGGTGGAGCAGGCCCCCGAGCCGACGCCCCGCGAGATGCGCGGCACCGGCGGATACGGTCCCGGTCTGGCCCAGGCGCGCGACGACGCGTCGTACCGCGAACGGCGCCGGGTGCTCGCGGCGCTCACCGTGCTCACCCTGGCCGCGATCGTCTCGGCGTTCGTGATCCCGCCGATCGGCTACATCGCGACGGGCGTCATGCTGGTCGTCGTCGCGCTGTACCTGACCTTCCTGCGTCGTGCCGTCCGCGCCGAGCACGTCCGTCACGCGCAACGCCTCGCGCGTCAGCGACGCCGCAAGGCAGAGGACGAGCGCGCCGAGAAGGTGCGCTCCGAGCCCGGCTACGTCGCGCCACCCGCGCGCCTGCGTCGGCCCGGTGGCGCGATCGTCCTCGAGATCGACGACGAGGACCCCGCGTTCGAGCACCTGCCGACGTACGACTTCGCGTATCACGACGAGCGGTACGACGACGAGTACGACGACATCGCACACGCAGTCTGACGGTTGCCGGGCTATCCTGGGGTCATGGCTGACGACACGCAGTGGTACTACCAGATCTCGACCGGTGCGGTGACGAAGGGCAAGGTCGGAGACGTCTTCGACCGGATGGGGCCCTACCCGGATGAGGCCACGGCGCGTCGTGCGCTGGAGATCGCTGCGGCGCGCAACGCGGCAGCCGACGCACAGGACGAGTCCGACGACTGATGGCCCTGCACGACGCGCAGCTCGTCGAGGTCCTCGACCGCACGGTCGCCACGATCGACCAGGTCCTCGACGTGCTGTCGACCGCCGACGTGTTCGACGTGAAACGGCGGTCGTGCCTGTTGTCGGCGATCGACTGGCCGGGCACGCCGGGGTGGGATCGTCTGTCGATGAACGAGCGCGCCGACTGGTGGGTCAGCAGGGTCGGCGCGATCACCACCACCGCGGTCGCTTTTCCGAGCATGTTCGGCGTGTGGACCAAGTGGCTGCCGGTCGGAGCGTATCTGGGCGTGGCGGGGCAGGCTCTCGTGGTCCGGGCGGTGGCTCGTGAGTACGGCGCGACCTCGCGTGAATCCGGCGTGGTGATGCTCGGCGAGGTCCTCTTCGGCCGCGACGTGTCACCGGTCGTCGCGGGCCTCGACGACGGCGGTGAGCATGTGATTCCCGCCGACGCCGACAGTGTCCTCGCGGCGGTCGCGGGCGTCGGCCGCACCCTGTACGACCTGACGTCGTCCCTCGGGTCGCGTCCGGGGCCGCCGAGGTTCGCTCGGTGGGCCGGAATGGTGCCGCTGGTGGGCGGTCCGTTCATGTACCTCGGCGAGCGCATCGCGCTCCGGCACGCCGTCGACGCGGGAAGGCGGTGGATCGTCGATCACCCGACGACCGTCGCCGGCCCGGAGGGCGGCGCGTCGTAGGACTGCGCCCGTCGGAGGCTCTGGGTGATCCAGGCGGAGAGCGGTGGTTCGATCGCCGTCAGGTCGGGGGTGCCGGGGCCGTCGAGAGCGTCGGACGCCATCTGGCGGACGGCGTAGACGACGGCGAGGAACACACTGGTCGGCAGGTCGGGTTCGAGATCGTCGTCCTGTTCGGCTATCCGGCGGTGTTCGTCACGCAGGACGGTCGCGACGAATGTCAGCGCCTCTCGCCTGCGGGAGCGTGAGGCCGGGCCCGCGGCGTCGAACTCGAGTTGGAATGCGCGGGCGACGACGAGGTCGTACTGCAGCGCCTCGAGGTAGGCGAGGATCACGGTGGGCACCTCGTGGCTGACGTCGGTCGCGCGGAGGCGTTCGATCATCGTCGACACGAGCACGGTGATGAACCGCTGGTAGGCGGCGTCGGCGCAGGCGTCGAGATTGTCGAAGGCGTCATAGAACGCCGTCCGCGACATGCTGCTGCGCGCGACGACGTCGCGGACGCCGACCGAGTGATAGCCGTCGGCGGCGACGAGTTCGGTGTAGGCGATCATCAGGCGTTCCCGCTGCACGGCGGCGACCTCGTCGCGAGTCATCCCGTGGGGGCCGCGAGGCAGTCGTGGGGGTGTCGTGAAGAACGCGCCCTCGGTGATCCGGGGGATGTCGGGGTTGTGCGAAGTGGCGGTCATCTGCAAGGCTCCGTGTATAAAGTAACGCTGCGTACTTTACTCGTGGCGATCGTAGGGAAAGAGGGACATCGGTGTTCTCCAAGGTAGTCGGACGGGGCAGGGCCCTCGTCGCGGTGGTCGCTGCTGCAACGGTAGTCGTCTCGGGAACGGTGCTTCCCGAGGCGTCCGCGGCCCCGAGCGGACCGCTCGGCGCGGACTCGATGATGTCGACGGTCCGCGACCTCGTGAACATGGGACCGCGCACCACGGGATCGCAGGCCGGGCGTCGAGCGTCGGACTACGTCGCTCAGCGATTCCGCGCGGCGGGACTGTCGGACGTGCATTTCGAGGAAGTCACTTCGTACGACTGGAAGCCGTCCAACCCTGGCCTTCGGGTGGGGCGGACCCGCATCGACGCGTTCCCGGTCTCGCATTCGTTCATCCCGGCGAACGCCGGGCCCGGCACCCGCACGACCGGTGCGAACGGACTGACGGCTCCGGTCGTCGACATCCGCGGCGGCAAGGTCGACGGGCACGACGTCCGCGGCAAGATCGTCATGTTCGACCTCGCGTTCCTCCTCCCGACGGCGGGACTGCTGCCGTTGACCGAGTACATCAACGACCCGGACGGGACACTGCTCGACCCGGACGTCATGCTGACCGCGAACCCGTACCTCACGTCGCTCGAGTCGACGGTCCGAGCCGCGCAGAACGCGGGCGCCGTCGGCTTCGTCGGAGTGCTCAGCGACTACTTCAACTCGAACCGGTACCACAACGAGTACTACCGGAAGCTCGCCATGCGGATCCCCGGCATGTGGATCACGCGGTCGGCGGGCGCGCAGATGCGCGGGCTCCTGGCGCGCAACCGCAACCGCGCGCGGATCGACCTGACGGTCACGCGCAGCGCGGTGACGGGGCGGACGGTCGTCGGGATGCTGCCCGGGACCACCCGCGACACCGTGATGGTGCAGTCGCACCACGACTCGGTGACGGCCGGGGCCGTCGAGGACGCCACCGGCACCGCCGAGGTGATCGCGCTCGCCGAGCACTACGGAAAGCTCGCTGAGCGGACCGGATACCGGCCGCGCCGCAAGAGTCTGATGTTCGCCACGTTCGACACGCACTTCACCGGATACCAGTCGCACCAGGCGTTCGTCGACAAGTACATCGTCGGCAAGCGGACGCCGTGGAACATCGTCGCCAACACGACCATCGAGCACGTCGGGCGGCACGCGAAGCGGGCGTCCGACGGCCGACTGGTCACGACCGATCAGCCGGAGACGAAGGGGCTGTTCGAGAACGTGAATCTCGGACTGAAGGGGTCGCTGGCGTCGTCGTTGACGCGGAACGACGTGCGTGCCACGACGATGCTGAACGCGAGCCCGTTCCAGCTGATTCGGATGGGCATCCCGACGGACGCGTCGTTCCTGCTGGTCGCGGGGGTTCCGGTCGTCAGTTTCATCTCGGGGCCGCTGTACATGTACGACGACGCCGACACCATCGACAAGGTGGATCGCAGTCAGCTCGCGCCCGTCGCCCGGTTCTTCCGCGACGCGCTCGATCGACTGGACCGCGAGCCGGGGCGGACCATCGGGTTGATTCCGAGCAAGCGATGATCCGCGCGGCGGCGGGCCTCGTCGCGGCCGTCGTGGTCGGCCTCGTCGGGGCGCCGCCTGCATACGGCGCGCCCAGGGTCGTGGAGCGGACGACGGTGACGAACACCGTCGTCGCGCTGCCTGCCGCCGCGTCGACGACCCTGATCCGGTACCGATCGACGTCGGTTCGCGGCCGCCCCACGACGATGACCGGCACGCTTCTGCTGCCGCGGTCCGCGCCGCCGACGTCCGGCTGGCCGCTCGCCGTGTGGAGTCACATGACCGTGGGCGCGGCGGACGCGTGCGCGCCGTCCCTCGCGCGTCGAGGTGATCCGGAACTCGCCCACATGACCTCCGGCGACGCGATCGTCCAGGGCCTGCTGCGCGCCGGTTTCGCAGTGGTCCGACCCGACTTCGACGGCATCGGTGGACCCGGGCCCCATCCGTACTTGATCGGGTCGTCGTTGGCGACCTCGGTGATCGACGCGGCCCGCGCGGTCGCGGCGAGCGATCGCCGGATCGGACGCGACGTCGTGGTCGCCGGGCATTCGGAGGGCGCGGTCGCGTCGTTGTTCGCCGCCGCCCAGCCCGCGTCCGCATGGGGCAGACTCCGGCTGAAGGCCGTCGTCGCGGTGACACCGCCGACCGAGATGGGGACGATCGTCGACACCATCGCCGAGTCTCCGGTCGGCGGGGGACCGATCGCCGATCTCACGGGTCTGGCCGCGCTGCTGATCTCCGGCGCTTCGGCGGCCGACCCGGCCGTCGCGCGGCTCGCGTCCGACGGCGGTTTGAGTCGTCGTGCGTCCCAGTTGATGCGGCAGGTCGAGACGCGCTGCTACGGACGGTTGACGGCCCGCGACTCCTTCGGCGGCCTCGCGCCGTCGCAGATGCTCGGCCCCCGTGGGGAACGCTTCAAGCACGCCCTCGTGCGCGTTGTGGCGGCCAACGACGTCGCGACCCTGCGTTTCCCGCGCGGCCTCCCGATCCGGATCGACGCGGGCTACGTCGACGGCGTCGCACCGTATCCGCTCGTGTCGAAGCTCGTCGACGTCTACCGCTCACACGGCTCCCACGTCGACTTCGCCGGTCACCTGGCCGGTCACACGCCCGTTCCGACAACACCGGGCACCCCGGCGGCGATCGTCGGTTGGCTCCTTCAGCGGATGCGAGACCGTCCCCACGGACGTTGAGCAGACGTCGCGGCTCGCAGCGGTTCGGGGACGTCCGGGGGTCTACTGCCCGAGCTGAGAGCGGAGTCAGCCGCGAGGCTAGCGCGACATCGGTCGGTTCGAGCCGATTCGCGGAAACCCGGACGGATCGAAGATCGCCGTAGTGCGCGGCCGGTATTGCCGTGGCGTCGAAATGTCGTACCACCAGTTCGTCACGTGCTCGGGAAGGATCGGAATGGGTATGACTGGAGCGCCTTCGAGGACTTCGTCGGGGGCTTCGTGGGCTTTGACTGCGTCGATCCGAACCTCAGCGGCTACAGCGGAGCCGGTGATATCTGCCCAGCACGCCGGGATCACCGTACGTGCGCTGAGGTGATCGATCATCGGGAGGAATTTCGCGCTCATGGCCGGTGTGAGTTCACCGATCTTCTCGCCGTCGATGTGCACGGCGACGACGGCGCGGGACGAACGTGATGTGGTCGAGGAATCGCGGTGGAGGGTCGCGTAAAGCAATCCATGTCCGGACTCAGGGACGTGCTCATGCAGAGTGTCGAAGTATTCGGCTTCTTTGGTCACCTGCACGATTCCACCCTTCGGGAGCAGGATGTGCGGGCTGGGCGGCGGATCGTTGAGCGGGATCGCATCGTTCGGATCTTCCGGCAGGAGAATGTCGAATCGGACGAATATCCTCTTCGACGGCGTTGTTGCGGACCAGTCGGACCAATCATCTTGTTCCGACAGATAGATGCGTCCACTAGTTGTGGCTGTGCAGTCAGAATCTGTGATCCTGCGGATCGTCCGTACCCACCGTGACGCGACCTCCGCAGGGAGATGTCCGAGACGTGATCCGTCGACGCAAACAGCGACAGCGTTCGAGTCATACTCGTTGTCGGGCTCGGGGACCAGTTCGACGTCGGTGCGGAGCTCTTCTCCATCGCGATTCCATGCAGGAGAGAACAGCCGCTCGATTGATTGCCGGTAGTGCCTGGCGCCCGCGACTTCTTGGTTGCACCAGGTGCTTCGTCCTCGAGTCCAAAGCCTGAATTGAGGGTTGGTCATGCTCCGGGCTCCAGCCCATCTCTGTCGGGAGTCTCGCGAATCGATGACTCGTAGTACGCAGGATTCCGTACGCCGCGCAGCTCCGCAGCGGATTCTCGTACCCAGTCGGAGTGATCTCGGTTGTCCACGTGTATTTGCGTTGCAGGTGCTGGACAACTGACGGATCGGTCTGCGAAGACAAGTAGGGCCAGGTCGGAATGGTTTCCTGACCTGGCCCTATGTGTGGAGCTAGGGAGAATCGAACTCCCGACCTACTCGATGCGAACGAGTCGCGCTACCAACTGCGCCATAGCCCCTGATGTCACCGAAGTGAACCGAAGCCCACTATAACAGCGGGTGCCGCGGGCGACGGAATCCGGGGTCCTCCGACCACTCCGGACGCCGTCGCCCGCGGTGGACGACCTACTTGCCGAGGCCGATGGTGAACGAGAACGACAGGAAGTCGCCGCCGAAGATGGTGAGGTCGTTGAAGAACTGGGTCAGGGCCGGGAAGGTCATGATGATTCCTTTCGAGGGGAGTGCAATCGTTTGTTGCCCCGGAATCGTTACATGAAAAGTTCCTGAGATCTCGGTCTTCGCACGGCCTCACAATCCGACCTCAATGTGAGGTAAGCCTCACTATCGATGGGTGTGGTGCTCACCTGCACGAATCGTAGTGGGAGGCGTGCGGCTCCGCGAGTCGTAGCGTGGCCGTCATGCGATGTTCACGTGTGGACGCGTACCGCCGTCGACCGCCGCCGCGGTCAACCGTCAACCGAGACTTGAGGTTGCGGCGTCGTGGTCCAGACTCCGGACGTCCCACGGCGATGCGAGTGGACGAGGTGAGTGTCGACGATCCCGATCGCCTCCATGAGAGCGAACATCGTCGTCGGACCCACGAACCGGAAACCGCGGCGCCGCAACTCCTTCGACAGCGCGACCGACTCTGGCGACGTCGTCGGGATCTCGTCGAACCGTCGTGGTTCCGGAGTCTCGGCCGGTCGGAACGACCAGACGAGCGCGGACAGGCCGCCGTCGGCGCGCAGATCGATCGTCGCCCGGGCATTGGCGATGGTCGCGCTGATCTTCTTTCCGTTGCGGACGATCCCGGCGTCTCCCATGAGGCGTTCGACGTCGGCGTCGGAGTACCCTGCGACGACGTCGGGATCGAAACCGTCGAATGCCTCCCGGAATGCGGGCCGCTTCCGGAGGATCGTCGCCCACGACAGTCCCGACTGGAAACACTCGAGCGACACTCGCTCGAACACGCCCTGTTCGTCGGTCACCGGCATGCCCCACTCGGTGTCGTAGTACTCGCGGAGCATCGGATCGACAGCGGCCCACGCCGGGCGCGCGAGCCCGTCGTCACCGATCACGAGGCCGTCGTCCATCAGTCGCTCCTGTCGTCGGTCATGCCTGTCATGCGCAGAGTGATGTTGATGCGTCCATCGTCGAGGCCGCAGCCGTCGGGAGCGGTGGACGGGTGGACGCGGGTGACGCCGTGGAACGCCAGCCGGGCTGGTCCGCCGAAGACGAACAGGTCGCCGGAGGCGAGACGCAGATCGGTGTAGGGGCGGCTCCGATTCTCGACGTTGCCGAAGCGGAACGTGCAGGCGTCACCGATCGACAGCGAGACGACGGGTGCACTTGAGATCTCGTCCTTGTCCTGGTGCATGCCCATGCGGGCATCGCGGTGGTAGAAGTTCACGAGGGCTGTGTCGGGTGTGTAGGCGGACACCTGCTCGGCCGTGTACCCGGCGTCGGCGAGCGCCCGGCGTCCGAGGCGGACCATCCAGTCGGGGAACGGCGGCACTTCCTCGCCGTTCACATCGGTCGCGCGCCGCGTGTACTGGTACGGCTGCCAATGCCAGCCGAGACACACGGTGCGCACGGACATCTCGTGGCCGCGGACCTTCGCGGCGCGGATCGGGACCGGTCCGCGTTCCCACACGCGGAACTGCTCGACCAGCCATCGCTGCTGGTCGAGGCTGAGCCAGGCCGGCAGGTGGGCGGCGCCGGGTCCGAGCCCGTCGGGAGGATCGATGTCCAGCGTGAACAATGTCAACGGATCGCCTCGTGAGGCGTGCGTCTACGGCCGAGCACGTCGGATCAGCACTTCTCGAGGATGCGGGTCATCGCGTCCTTCTCGGCCGCGGTGACCCACAGGTGATAGCGGGCCTTCACCTCGATCTGCCGGGTGACGTAGGTGCACCGGTACTTCTTGTTCGGCGGCAGCCAGCTCGCGGCGTCGGACGCGCTCTTGCGCTGATTGGTGGGACCGTCGACGGCCTGCAGGTTCAGCGGGTCGTTCGCCAGGTCGGTGCGCTCCTCCGACGTCAGCTGCTGGGCGCCCTTCTGCCAGGCGTCGGCGAGCGCCACGACGTGATCGATCTGCACCTTCGACGACGTGTTCTGCCCGCGGACGAAGTCGATCGTCGTACCCGTGTAGGCGTCCTTCAGTGTCCCGGTGAGGATCACGCAGTCGCGGGTGCGCGGTTTGAACGTCACATCGGTGAGATCGCGTTTGAGGATGTCGTTCCGGGTGTCGCAGCCGTTGTGACCACCGTCCACGGTCACATCGTCGGACCACGACTGCCCGAACATCGCTCGGTTGTAGCCGGTCTTCGGCGCGCGTCCCTTCACCGGAAGCGCCGCGAGCGCCGCTAGTGCGTCGGACGCGGCGGGCGTCGAAGCGACACTGCTCGTCGGGGCGTTCGACGACGGCGCGCGCTCGACGTGCGTGGACGCCGGGACGGAGGTCGACGACCACGCGACGTCGGTGCGGGCGGCCGTCGCCGGAGTGCACGCGGTGACGGCCGTCCCGACGAGGACGACGGCGAGGGCACTGGCGAGCGACGATCTCTGCATGTCGACCATTGTGCCGACACCCTCTGACAATTCCGTCATCCGGCGAGCCTCAACAGGCCTCCGACTATCCCCTTGACCCCGTCGGCGACGTCCTCGGCGATCTCTCCGACGGCGCCGACCCCACGGAGCGGGATCTCGGTCCCCGGAGCCACGTCGTCGGTGCGATGGACGTACGGCGCGGGTTCACGGCCGGCGATGACGTCCGACAATGCGTGGAACGCGTCCGAACCGGGGTCGTCCAGATAGGCGCCGTGGGAGTCCAGACCCTGCAGGAGGCGCCTGGTCCCGTCCTCGTCCGCCGACAGATAGCCCGAGTCGATCCGCGTGACACCCGGCATCGTGTCCGGGTCGCCGCCGTGGACCGCTCGGCCCGCGTCCTGCACGTATTGGATGGGATCGCCCGGCGGTGTCAACGAGTACCGCTTCACGTCGTCCTGCGGATTCGACCACGGGGTGTGGTCGAAGGCGCCAGTCCCCGCCGACGACGCGTACACGACTCGGTCGGCGCGCAAGCCGAGCTGTTCGGCGGAGCCGACGATGGATCCGCCGTACGAGTGGCCGATCACCGTGGTCTTCGCGCCGGGCGCGGTGGTCGCGATCTCCGCGTCCAGTTCGCGCCCGAACGCGACGAGCCGAGGGGCGTCGGCGACGGCCAACTCGTTCGACGCCGCCATCCGGTCGAGCGAGACCTTCCGCGGGTCGCCCACGATCATCTGCGGGAACACCGCGTCCGCCCAGACGATGATCGGCGCACCCGACTGCTTGTTCAACGACTGAGCCTTCGTCCGGAGCGAGTCGACGTCGTCGATCGCGGTGCCCGTGCCCGGCACGAACACGCCGACGTTCGTCGTGGCCGGCGTGATCTCGCCGATCAGTTCGGCGAACCGGCCGTTCGGAAGGTCGAGCGAGATGAACTTCCGTCCGTCGGCCAGCATGGATCGGAGCCGCTTCGCATCGTCCTCGCCGTCGATCCAACGGCGTGTCTCCGCGGCGCGCAACGCCGCCCGCAGCGTCATCTCGTTGGCGACGATCCGCGTCTGGAACGGTACGCCGTTCATGTTGCCGATCACCGCCGGGCGCGACTTCAGCATCTCGTCGCGTTCGCTGTCCGAGAACGACTCCCACGCCGTCCGGCGCTCCGCCTCCGACATGCGTGCGAGCGCGGCGACCGCGTCGGTCGGCGAGAGCGCGGCGCCGTCCGGCAGCACGACCGTGGACTTGTCGGTGCCCGTCAACTGAGCCGCTCGTCCGGTCAACGACGCGGCCCGTGTGCCGTCGAGCGCGACGGCACGGTCGAACACGGTCTGGACCTGCTCTGTCGCGTCCAACGCCCGCGCGCGATGGTCGGCGTCGGAGTGCGTCACCGTCCCGTCGCCCGCCACGACGTAGCCCTCCGCGCGCAGACCGACGACGGTTCCGCGCAGCCAGCCCTGCATGTCGGACAGCTGCGTGAACGCCGTCTTCACCGCGGTCGCGGCGTCGTCGACGGTGTGCGAGGTCCGGCCGAGCGAGGTCCGCACGGCGGTGATGCGGGTGAGAGCGGCGTCTTTCGTCACGCCTCGCCACTCCGGGTCGGACGACGCGCTGTTCACCGCGGCCCGTCCGGCGTCGAGGAGCTGGTCGGCGAGTACCGTCAACGATGCGGCCGCCGCCGGAAGGCCGGTGAGATCCCAGCCGATCACCTCGTCGACGGTGAGACTCATCGCGGGCCCTTGGCCGATGCCACGCCGAGCGCCGACGCCGACGCCCTGTCCGATTCGGAGGTCAGTGCGTCGAACCTGGACAGCGCGTCGCCGAGACCGGTGAGGCGATCGGCCTCCGTCGTGGCGGTCCGCCGCGCCTGCGCGCAGAACTCGACGCAGGCCGCGACCACGCGGCTCGTCGACCCACCCGGCGGGGGAGTGACGCGGACGTCGGCTATCGACGCGCCGCACGTCTTCCAATCGGCCGCGATCTGCGCGACCTGACCTGGAGTGATCCCGAAAACCGACATGACGCCCCCGTCCCGCGGCCTCGTGCGAGGCCTCTACTGCTTAGACGCAGCAGACGCCCCGCACGGTTCTCGGGAATTCCACAGGGTCGGCGTCGAGCACGCTGATCCAGCGGATCATTCCCAGCGCACCGTGCGTCGTTTCGACACGATGCCTCGGCTATCGCACCTCGACTGCGCTCGGCACAGGCCCTCGGAATCGGCTCAACGACCGGGGGTGGGGAAGTCCTCAGCGACCTGGTGAGGCGGCCTCGATGTCGGCGAGGAGGTTCGCGACGGTCTGACCGGAGTCGGTCTTGTTGGTGCCGATGAAGCCGGAGGGACCGCGCTTGATCCAACCCGTCACGTACACGCCCGGCGTGTCGGTGACACGTCCGTCGACGTTCGCGATCGTGCCTGTCGCGTCGTCGAACGGCAGGCCTGGGACGGGCACTCCGCGGTAGCCGATGGCGGTCAGGACGAGTCCGGTCTCCAGGACCGATTCGGAGCCCTCGTGCGCGAATCGCACGCCGGTCGCCGAATCGGAACCCTCGATCGCGACGGGAGTCTGCCCGAACGTGAGCCGGATGAACGGCTCCGCGGGCCTCTCGCGCTGCGAGATCTCCTGTAGGAGCGAGATCTTCGCGGCGATCGTCGGATCGTCGACGCCGTCGACGGATGCGCCGACGAGGTCGGCGGGGTCGACCCACACTCGTGCACTGCCGTCCGCGAGACCGATCAACTCGGGCAGCGTGAACGCGGCGTGTTCGGGGCCGCGTCGTGCCGCGACGACCACCTCACGGACCTTCGATTCGCGCAGCGAGGCGAGCGCGTCACGGGAGATCGAGGTGTCGGCGAGCGCGTCGACGTCAGCGGTGAGGATACGGGCGACGTCGAGCGCGACGTTGCCGTTGCCGATCACCACGACTCGCTCCGTCGACAGATCCGGTCCGGCGTCGACGAAGTCGGGGTGGCCGTTGTACCAGCCGACGATCGACGTCGCGCTCTGCACACCGCGCAGGTCGACGCCGGGCACGGGCAGCGGCCGGTCGGTCGGCGCACCGCCGGCCCACAGGACGGCCGTGTGCTTCGCGCGGAGCTCGTCGAGCGTGACGTCCCGACCGACCTCGGTGTTGAGGAGGATCGTGATGTTCGGGTGACGCGCGACCTCGTCGAACAGGTCCATCACGAGGCGGGTCGACGTGTGGTCGGGCGCGACGCCGAAGCGCGACAACCCGAACGGCAGGTTCAGTCGCTCGTAGACCGTGACGCGCACGCGCGGCTGCTTGAGCAGTTCGTCCGCGGCGTACATGGCGGACGGTCCCGAACCGACGATCGCGATGTCGATGACGGCCGGACCGCCGCGCACGGCCTTCGGCTTGTCGATCGGCGCCAGTGGCAGGCGCCAGTCCTGCTGGACGGGGAACCGGACGGCGTCACGCTGCGTGTAGCCGTAGTGTGCGGCGTTGGCGTCGACGAAACGGGCGGCCTTCTCGTCGAGGCGATGGCCCGGGACGATGGCTCCGACCGGGCACGCAGATACGCACGCGCCGCAGTCGACGCAGGTCGACGGGTCGATGTACAGCATTTCGGCGATGCCGAAGTCGGGCTCGTCCGGGGTGGGATGGATGCAATTGACCGGGCATGCGTAGACGCACGAAGCGTCGCCGCAGCATGCCTGGGTTACGACGTGAGGCACAGGCGGGTCAGCTCGCGTTGTAAGCGGGTTCGCTGCGGAAACGCGACTCGCGGCCGTCGATCTTCAGCGCACGCCACACCTTGCGCGACACCGGGTTCATCAGACCGCACTGCTCCGACAGCATGCGGACGTCGCCGAACACACCCGACAGGAACACACGGGACTGCTCCGAGTCCCAGAAGATCTCGTCCATGACGTCGCGGGGGACGTCGAACTCCTTGACGAACTCCTTCGGCGGGATGACGATCGCGTCGCAGAGGATGCGCATGACGATCGGCATGAACACCGACAGCGTGAACTTGGTGAGCTTGCCCTTGGCGGGGATGGTGGCGCGCAGATGATTGTGCGCGAACGAGATGTGGCGGGCCTCCTCGGCCACGTGCAGCTCCATGACAGCCGACATGGCCGGGTGCATGTCCGACTTGGGGCTGCGCAGGAAGTCCTTCTGGATGTGGTCGATCGGCTCTTCGCCCGCGAGGACGCCGAAGTAGAAGATCGTCGGGGTCAGCGTCGAGAAGAGCGGGATGATCGGTGAGATCGTCCGCAGCCAGCGGCGCATGCCCGGCGTCTTCATGCCGATCCGGTTCACCAGCTCCTGGAACATGAGGGTGTGGTTGCACTCCTCCTTGGCCTCATGAGTGGTGTAACGGAATCGCTTGTCGCCGTTGGGGAGACGGTCCGCGTACTGCATCAGGCCGCGGATCAGGATCGATTCGAACTGCAGTCCGACCTTGGCGACGTTGGCCTGGCGCCACATGCCGATACGGATCTGCTCCGACTCCGGGAGCGCCTGGTACCAGGGGTGACGGCCGATCGGGTCGACGTCGTAGTTGAGGATCCAGCGCGGGTCGTCCGGAATGATCGCCAGTTCGGGGGAGTCCCACGCGATGTCGAGGTAGGGGTCGAAATTGCGGTGCACCGAGGCGGACGACAGGTCGTCGAGGACCTGCTCGTAGTTCAGCGTGGCCTCTTGCTTCGCCGGGGGCGTGTACGTGGTGGGCCGCGGCTGGGTCGACGTCATGGCGTGTCCTCTCGCTGTGCCGACGGGATGTCCGTCGAGGCAACTTCCTGTAACTACCGTGACACCGTTCATTGATCTTGTCAATGGGCGATGGCACGATCATTGGCGACACATGACTTGTGAACCAGGTCACGCACCACGCGGCGATCGCGACACCGTCATGCGAGAAGATGGGACGCATGGAAGCCGTCCTCGTCGTCGTACTGTGCGTGCTGGCGATCGCCGCCGCGAATCAGCTCGCGCCGCGCCTGCGCCTGGCCGCGCCGCTGCTGCTGGTCCTGGTCGGCGTCGTCGTCAGCTACTTGCCGAACATCCCGAAGATCGACGTCGACCCGGAGATCATCCTTGTCGGGGTGTTGCCCCCGCTGCTGTACGCGGCGGCCGTCGCGATGCCGACGATGGAGTTCAAACGGGATCTGCAGGCCATCAGCGGACTCGCCGTCGTCCTGGTCGTGGTAAGCGCCCTCGGGCTCGGTGCGGTGTTCATGTGGATCCTGCCCGACGCCGACTTCGCCACCGGCGTCGCGCTCGGCGCCATCCTCAGCCCGACCGACGCCGTCGCGACGACGACGGTCAAACGCGTCGGCGCCCCGAATCGGCTCATCACCGTGCTGTCGGGAGAGAGCCTGTTCAACGACGCGAGCGCCCTTGTGCTGTTGCGGGCCGCGATCGCCGCGATGGCGGCCAGCGTGTCGCTCTGGGGAGTGGCCGTGTCGTTCGTCTGGGCGGTCGTCGCCGCTGTCGCCGTCGGCGCGGCCGTCGGCTGGCTGATCGTCCGCGTGCGCGCGAGGATCTCCAACCCGGCCGTCGCGACCGCCGTGTCGTTCGTGACGCCCTACGTCGCATACGCCCCCGCGGAACTGGTGCAGGGATCGGGCCTCGTCGCGGCCGTCGCGGCCGGACTCGTCGCGGGTCGCGTCGGCGTCCGACGTCTCACCGCGGCTCACCGCAGGTCCGACGTCCAGAACTGGAAGATGGTGGAACTGCTGCTCGAAGGCGGCGTGTTCCTGCTGATGGGCCTGGAACTCAAGGCGCTCGTCTCCGAGGTCACGACCTCGCATGAGACGGTGTGGCACGCGGCGTGGCCCGCCGCGCTCGCGTTCGTGCTGCTCATCGTGTTCCGGCTCATCGTGGTGATGCCGCTCGTCGTCTGGGTGGAACGACGGGCCCAACGGATCATCGCCCGCGAAGAGCACCTAGCGCGCATCCAGGAGACCTTGTCCGGGCCGGACCTGCCCGAGCGGTTCACCGAGCGGCGGACGGATCTGGTGCGCACGCGCATCGACCGCAGGCTCGCCGACATCGCCTACTATCGCGCCGAGTCGATCGGAGCCCGCGAGGGATTCGTCCTGGTCTGGGCAGGCATGCGCGGCGTCGTCACGCTGGCGGCAGCGCAGACGCTCCCCGTGGACACTCCGTACCGGGCCATGCTGGTGCT
This sequence comes from Gordonia spumicola, assembly GCF_009932475.1. GTDB lineage: Bacteria > Actinomycetota > Actinomycetes > Mycobacteriales > Mycobacteriaceae > Gordonia > Gordonia spumicola. Next base: position 203,459 of record NZ_BJOV01000003.1, on the reverse strand, counting down.
GCTCGCGTTCTTCGTCGCCCTCGGCTCACTGGTGATCCAGGGGACGACGCTCGGGGCGTTCGTCCGGTGGATGCGCCTGCCCGACCACGCCGACCAGGAGGACGTCGAACGTCGCGACCTCGGGCGCGAGATGGCGGCCCTCACCGAGCGGGTGATGTCCGACCCCGCCGTCTGCGGCTCCGACCCCGACCTGGCGCTGCGCATCCGGACGCTCCGTGAACTGGAGGCGACGGCCAGCGACGCCGACCTGGGCGACGACGCCGATACCGCCCCCGACGTTCTCGACCGGCGCATCGCCACCGCCGACTCCATGCGCCGCATCCGCCGCGTCGTCATCGACGAACAGCGCCGCCACCTCCTCGAACTGAGCCGTCGCGCGACGTACAGCTCCGAGGCCCTCACCGCGGTACTGGACAAGCTCGACGCCGAAGAACTCAGCCTCGACGCGCAGACGTCGGTCTAGAGTCGCCCGCCCGTGTCAGGCGACGAGAGCGGGGACGGCGCCGAAGACCCAGACCACGGTGGTCGCCAGCAGGAAGATCGACGCGCCCTGCCAGACTTGCCAGCCGTCGTTCGCGCGCCAGGCCAAGACGGTCCGGGCCATCGCCGCCACGGTGCACAGTCCGACGGCCACGGGGCCCGCGATGAGGAAGGCGGTGTTGACGGTTCCGGTCGTGTTGACGGCGATCGCGAGCAGCACGAAACCGATGGCGAACGTCACGCCCACGTGCAGCGCCGCGCTCTTCCGCTGGTCAGTGCTCACCTGTCGACTCCATCCACTCGTTCCGTGACAATTGCGTCCTTCGAGAACCAGAGTATCTAAGGACCTTAGGCCCGCCCCTCTCGCTGCGAATCGAGATCGATTGCGACAGAATGGATGCAGGCGCACGACGGGCACCGAACTGCGGTGCCCGGGCCGGTTCGGTGAAGGAGTGGATTCGCGATGAGCATGATTCTGGTCGGTGTGGACGGATCGGAAGCGTCGACTGACGCTGTCACATGGGCGGCGCGCGCCGCCGCAGTCGAACATCTGCCGCTCAAGATCGTCGCCGCCTACACCTCCACGACCAGTGACTACGCGCCCGGTCTCGTCATCCCGCAGGACGTGATCGACGCGATCCGGACGGAGGCGACGAAGGCTGTGCAGACCGCGGCGGAGACCGCCCGCGCGGAGGTTCCCGGCATCGATCTGAGCGGCTCGATCGTCGAAGGAGACGCCGCTCGCGTCGTCCTCGAACTCGGCGCGCAGGCGCAGACGATCGTCCTGGGCACCCGTGGTTTCGGGAGCGTGAAGGGCCTGTTCCTCGGGTCCGTGAGCACCAACGTCGCGGCGCACGCCAAGGGTCGCGTCGTGATCGTCCCTCACGGGGCACTCGGGGGAGACGGACCGGTCGTCGTCGGCGTCGACGACTCCGCGATCAGCGACCCGGCCGTCGCCGAGGCGTACCGGCAGGCCGACCTGCGGTCGCGTCCGCTGGTGGCGGTCCACACGTGGACACCGCTCGACGCCGACGCTCTCCACGGATTCGGCCTCGACGAGGCCGAGATCGACGAGATGTCGCGCCAGGCCGTCGAGGCCGTCGCGGAGCGCATGGCGGGCTACGGGCAGGACTACCCGGACGTCGACGTCCAGCGCGTCGTCATCCCCGAGGAGCCGGCCAAGGCCATCCTCGACGCCTCGGGCGAGGCGGCCTCGCTCATCGTGATGGGCAGCCGTGGACGTGGCGGCTTCACCGGGCTCCTCCTCGGGTCGCGCAGCCAGAAGGTGCTGCACCACGCGAAGGTTCCGGTGATGATCGTCCGTAAGTGACGTCCGGGCTCGACGACAGGCTGCCCCGCGGCCTGTGGGTGCTGTTGGCGGCGAACGTCGTCATAGCGCTCGGATACGGGCTGATCGCGCCGGCGCTGCCGATCTTCGCGAGCGACTTCGGAGTCGGGGTGACGGCCGCGACCGCCGTGGTGTCGGCGTTCGCGGTCATGCGTCTCGCGTTCGCGCCGACCACCGGCCGACTCGTGACGAGACTCGGTGAGCGTCGCATCTACCTGACCGGGTTGATGATCGTCGCTCTGTCGACGTTGGCCTGCGCGTTCGCGAACAGCTACTGGCAACTGCTGGCCTTCCGGGCCGCGGGTGGCATCGGTTCGACGATGTTCTCGGTGTCGGCGATGGCGCTGCTCATCCGGCTGGCGCCGCCCTCGATGCGCGGTCGGTCGTCCGGCTACTTCTCCGCGGGTTTCCTCGTCGGCAGCCTGGCGGGACCGCTCATCGGGGCGGCTCTCGTCGACTTCGGGCTCCGGCTGCCGTTCGTCGTCTACGCCGTCGCGCTGCTCATCGCGGCCGCCGTCGTCGCGACGACGATGCCGACCGTCGCGCACGCCTCGACCACCGCTTCGGCAGACAACGGAAAGGCCGCCGCCGCCCGGTTCGCCGAGGCGTTGCGGTGGCCGGAGTACCGGGCGATCCTCGCGTCCAACTTCGCGCAGGGGTGGGCGTCGATGGGGGTCCGCGTGGCGGTCGTGCCGCTGTTCGTCGGCCAGGGGCTCGGGGAGTCCGCGGGATGGGCGGGCGTCGTCCTCGCATGCTATGCGGCGGGCAACATCATCGCGATCATGGTGTCCGGCAGACTGTCCGACCGCTTCGGGCGACGGCCGGTGATGATCCCCGGACTGGTGGTCGCCGCGGCGTCGACGATCGCTCTCGGCTACTCGCCGAACATCGGGACACTGTTGGTTCTGACCGCGGTCGGAGGTGTCGGGTCGGGACTGTTCGCGCCGACCCATCAGGCCGCGCTCGGCGACCTTCTCGCCGACCGGCAGCGCGGAGGTTCGGCGCTCGCCGCCTACGGGATGGCGTCCGACCTCGGAGCGGTCAGCGGCCCGCTCGTGGCCGGACTGATCGCCGACCGGTGGGGTTACGGCCCGGCGTTCGTCGTGACGGGCCTCGTCGTCGTGGTCGCGCTGGTGCTGTGGACGGTCGCGGGCGAGACCACTAGGACCAGCTCGGCAGCCACATCTGTCGATTCCACTCCACGTCGGAGATCGGAGCTCCCGTGAGGATCGGCCACAGCCACACGAAATTGGCGATCACGAGCGCCGCGTAGAAGGCGACGATCAGCACCGATATGGTCTGCCTGTCCGAGCGCCGCCACTTGGCGCCCGCGGCGAGGACGTCACCGCAGCAGAGGGCCAGACCCATCACCAGGAACGGCGCCATCGCGGTGGCGTAGAAGAAGTACATCTGTCGGTCGATCTCCAGGAACCAGGGAAGTATCGCGGCGCCGTATCCGACGAGGACCGCCGCGTACCGCCAGTCGCGGCGCGAGCAGATGCGCCACAACGCCCACCCGATCATCGGGAACGCCAGCCACCACAGGGCCGGGGTGCCGATCAACATCTGGGCGCGGATGCACTCGGAGCCCCCGCACTGGTCGGGACCGTTGTCGATCGCGTACAGCATGGGCCGCAGGCTCATCGGCCACGTCCACGGCTTCGACTCCCACGGATGATGGTTGCCAGCCGAATTCGTCAGGCCCGCATGGAATTCGAGGATTCCCGACTCGTAGTACCAGAGCGAGCGGAGCGCCGCCGGAACCCACGAGAACGGTCCACCGGTTCCGATCTCGGTGCCGACCATGTAGCGGTACACCGACGTCTCCGATGCGAACCACGTCGCGAACGTGCCGAGGTAGATGACGACCGGCATGACGGCCAGCGACATGCCGGTGGGGATCACGTCGCGCCGCAGCACCCCCACCCACGGGCGTTTGACGTTGTAGGCGCGGCGGGCGGCGACGTCGAACGCCAGCGACAGGACCGTGAAGAACACGACGAAGTACAGGCCAGACCACTTGGTGCCGCAGGTGAGGCCGAGCATCACGCCCGCCGTGAACCGGTACCAGCGGAACCCGAAACGCGGACCGAACGGCGAGTCGTCGATCCGGCCGTCCAGGTACACCTGGTGGAGTCGTGCGCGCATCTGGTCGCGGTCGCAGACGATCGCGGCGAACGCGAGCACCACGAACAGGGCCTGGAAGATGTCGAGCATGCCCATCCGCGACTGCACGAACAGCACACCGTCGCAGATCGCGAACAGCCCGGCGAGCGCGCCGACCAGCGTCGACCGCGCCAGACGACGCGTGGTCAGGTAGACGGCGAGCACGATGATCACCCCGGAGACCGCCGACATGAAACGCCAGCCCATCGGCCCGTAACCGAACAGGGCCTCGCTCACGGCGAGCATCCACTTGCCGACCGGCGGGTGCACCACCAGGCCGTATGCGGGATTGTCCTCGATCCAGTTGCCGCCCGTCAGCACCTGCCATCCCTGGGGGACGTAGTGCTTCTCGTCGAACACGGGGGTGCCGTTGTCGGTGGGATGAGTGAGGTCCCAGAAGCGGGTGACGATCGCGAGCAGGGTGATCACGACGCCGACGATGAGACCGCGTCGACGATCCGACGCGCCGAACACGGGCTCGGGGATCACCGGGCCCGGTCGAGTGCCGAGATCCTCGGTCTGCGGTCGCGGCGCGTCGAGCACGCGGTCGTCAGTCGGGGAGTCGAGGGTCACGCCGACCATGGTAGTCGGGCGCGGCGTGTGCGTTCTGTGTGCCACATGCGGACAGTCCTGTTGATTTTCCGGACCGGCGGTGACTACCGTCACCGGTATCGATCAACTGATCGATCTCCGCGTGGAACGAGGTCTCACTGATGGCACGGCTGTCACTCGAACAGCGGCGGCAGGCGGCGATCACCGCCACCCTCCGCGTGATCGGCACCGACGGTGTCGAGGCGGCCACGACTCGTCGAATCGCCGCCGAGGCGAAGATGGGCCAGTCGAGCATCTTCTACGCGTTCGCGTCGCGCGACGAGCTGCTCGCCGCGGTCGTCGAACACGGGGTGTCCGAGGAGCTGTCGGCGATGGACGGCTGGCTGCATCTGCTCGCCGAGTTCCCCGCGAACGACGCGCCGATCGAGGACCTCATCCGCGGGGCCTTCGAATCGTTCGCGCAGAACGCGATCAACGAGTCCGCGCGGCAGCACGCCCTCATCGGTCTGGCCCTCTACGCGCGCCGCACCGAAGGCCTCGAATACCTCGCCGAACGCCTGTACGACGGGTACTACGCGGTGGCCGAGAAGCTCCTGGACGAAGCCGCCCGGATCTCCGGTCGCACCTTCACCAAGCCGACGTCCGAGCTGGCGCCGTCCGTCATCGCCGTCACCGACGGCATCACCCTCTGCTGGCTCGGCACGGCGTCGCGGGAGCAGGTGGACCGCGTGATCGACACCTCCGTCAACCTGCTCCTCGGATACGTGGCGCCCGTCGACTCGTAGGCTGGAGCCCGTGACAGGGACTCTGATTCTGGCCGGCACCCCGATGGGGCAGCCGGACGACGCGTCTACCCGACTGCGGAACGCGCTCGCCACGGCCGACGTCGTCGCCGCCGAGGACACCCGGCGCACCAAGGCGCTCGCCGCGTCGTTGGGTGTGCAGATCGCCGGGCGCGTCGTCTCGTACTACGACCAGGTCGAGGCGGCGCGGGCCCCGAAACTCGTCGACGCCGTCGCGTCCGGCGAGACGGTCCTGCTGGTGACCGACGCGGGCATGCCGTCGGTCAGCGACCCGGGCTATCGCCTGGTGGTGGCCTGCGCCGACGCCGGACTGCCGATCACCTGCCTGCCCGGACCGTCCGCGGTCACGACGGCCCTGGCGCTGTCGGCGATGCCGTCGGAACGGTTCGCGTTCGACGGGTTCGCGCCCCGGAAGACGGGAGCCCGCCACGACTGGCTGGCGAGCCTGCGGGACGAGCAGCGGACCGTCGTCTTCTTCGAGTCGCCGCACCGCCTGGCGCAGACCCTGGCCGACGCCGCCGACGTGTTGGGGGCCGACCGCCGCGCCGCGGTCTGCCGCGAACTGACCAAGACATATGAGGAAGTCCGACGCGGCGGCCTCGGCGAACTCGCCGACTGGGCCGCGGAGGGTGTCAAAGGCGAGATCACCGTCGTGATCGCGGGCGCCGCGAAGATCGACGAGACCGTCACCCTCGAATCGCTCGTCGCCGCGGCTCAGGCGCTCGCCGACTCGGGCGTCCGACTGAAGGACGCGTGCGCCCAGGTGATCGCGGGCACTCCCTTCTCCCGCCGAGACGTGTACGAAGCGGTCCTCTCCGCCCGCGACTGACGGCTGACGCTCATGATCGACACGGCCGTCCGTGATCTCGACCCCGGTGCGTTCGCGATGGTGATGGCGACCGGGATCTGCTCGATCGCCGCCCAGGCGCAGGGATGGACGGCAGTATCCGTCGCCCTCCTGGCCGGAAACATCGCGCGCGCGGGGCGTCATCGGTGCGCGAGTGATCACAGACGGGCACGTCGCGGCCGCTCTGCTGGGCCATCGGCGACCAGACCGCAGACCTGGGCAAACAGGTTATGCTGGGCAGCTACTGGTACGGGACCAAGCATCTGTGAAGGGTGAGCTCGATGGCGTATGAGATTGATCCGCGCGAGATCGAGCTGGTCGCTCAGCAGAATCGCGAGGAGAACAAGCTCTCCGACGAGTTCTACGCCGCTCATCGCAGAATGCGACTACGACACTGTGTGGCCGATTGAGGCACGCCGGGAGTGGGAGAAGCTTGTGGCTCCCATGCGTGCGCGGCACCGGCGGGAAGCCGATGAACTCGGCGCGGTACTCGACGCCGAGAAGGCTTCCGTCCGCGAAACCTCATAGGCTGGTGGGCCCGCCAGCAAGACACGTGTTTCTCGAAGTCCCCGACACCTCACGGTGCCGGGGACTTCGCATATCCGGAGGTCCCTCATGATCGATCCCGCTGACATCGAGCACAGGTTCGCGTTCCACCCGGCGCCGCCGACTCGGTGAACGAGGAAGTCCCGGACGATCGCATCCACTCCTCTCGATGTTCATCCGTTCGGACTATACGTCGAACATGCGTTTTTGTCAGAGGTGATCCATATCATGAACGTAGTTCCTCGGTAGCGCGAGGAGCGGCACGTTACTTGACAATTCGATAGCGCCCAGTCCGGGCGAACCGAACCACCGGACCCCACAGGGGGGTACCAGGCAGGCGGTGGACTGCGGCGCAGCCGACTGGCACCCGGAACCAGGTAGTTCCGGCACTTGTTGTGACCGTACCGTCGCCCACCGACACCGCAGAGTCGCGGGTCGATGGGTCGTGCTCTACTGCTCTATCCGCAGCTCATGGAGGGGGAAACCATGTTCGCGACCACTATCCGCGAGTTCACCGACCACCTGGTCGATGAACTCGCACCAGCCACCACCGCCGAGGCCGAGTCCGACGACTCACCTCGCCTGGCGTGCCTGCTCGACCGGGCCTCACGGGTCGGGTTCGACGACGCCGACATCCTGTCGGCGATAGTCGAGGTCGCCCGGGCCCAGAACGTCCTGGCCGGCGCTCAGGCGTTGTTGGTCAGGGCCGCTGATCGGGTCGGGATCCCGGTCCGCAAACGATTGTCGATGCCGTCGTTGTTGATGGAGATCGGCGTCGCCCCGGCCGTTGCGCACCGTACGGTACGCAACGGCCGCCACGCCGAGAGGCTCGATTCGGTGGCCCGAGGGATGCGGGACGGCCACCTCTCGCCGGAGATGGCCGATGAGGTCGGACGAGGCGTCGCCGCTGTCGACAAGCGTGTCCCGCTCGACAACGCGGAGAAGCAGGTCCTTGCCCGCAAGCTCCTGCTCAACTCCACACCGGGTGAGGTGAAAGCAGCAGCCAAGGCCGAGGGAATCCGTCTGGCGGCCGAGTCCGACGATCCGGCAGCAATCCCGGCGTCAGAGAACTCGGAGTTGAACGAAATGACCCTGACCTCGGACGACGAGGGCCACACAGTCTCCTCGATCAGCCTCGATGCGCTGACCGGGGAAGAACTGTCCGCGGCGCTCGACCCGCTGATGCGGCCGGTACCGCAACCCGACGGGTCGAGGGATCCGCGGTCCACCGCCCAGCGGCGGGCCGACGCTCTCGGGCAGATCGTCCGCACGTACCTGGCGGGATCGGAACGTCCGACGAGCGGCGGTGTGTTGCCGCACGTGTCGCTGATCGTCCCGACCGTCGGTACCGGTGGTGACGGGGTCGCCCGGCTCGGGTTCACCGGGCCGGTCGGGTCGGCGACGGTAGGGCTCGCGCTCTGCTCGTCAGCGGTCTCGGCGGTCGTCGTAGACGGTGAAGGTGTCCCGCTCAATGTCGGCCGGGAGCACCGGTTGATGACTCCGGGAATCCGGAAGGCGCTGGCTGCCAGGGACTGCGGGTGTGCGTTCCCCGGGTGCGGGCGGCCGGTCTCCTGGACCGATGCTCACCACATCGTTCCCTGGTCGGAGGGTGGCGAGACCTCCGCAGTGAACGGGGTGCTGCTGTGCCGGATGCATCACACGCTGATTCACAACAGTGGCTGGGAGATCGTTCTCGGCGACGACGGGCACCCGTGGTTCATCGAACCCGGAGGCACCCGGCCGATCCGGTCACACGCAAGGAGAACGCTGACCAGCCACGCCGACGCGGCGGCGTGAGGGGCGGCACTCGGGGTCGGGGCAGCTGTCGGTCAGCGAGAGACGATCGACGCTGCTTTGTCGAGGCACTCCTGCCATTCGGCGTCGGGGTCGGAGTCGATGGTGATGCCGCCGCCGACGCCGAGCGTCAGATCGCCCGACGGCGACACGGTGACCGTGCGGATCGCGACCGACAGGTCGAGGAGACCGCCAGGCCCGGCTACGCCGACTGCGCCGCAGTAGACGCCGCGATCGTTCGCCTCCCACTCCGCGAGAAGATCGGCGGCCCGGATCTTCGGTGTACCCGTCACGGAGGCGGGAGGGAACGTCGCGTCGAGCAGCGCGGAGTTGCCGACATCGGCGCGCAGCGTCGCCCGGACCGTCGACACCAGATGCCAGACGCCGGGGGCGGCCACGACGGTCAACAGGTCCGGCACGTCCACCGACCCGACGTCGGCCACCCGCCCGAGGTCGTTGCGGACCAGGTCGACGATCATCACGTTCTCCGCGACGTCCTTCGTCGAGGAGAGCAGCGCCGACGGGTCCGCGCTCACCGGAACCGTGCCCTTGATCGGCGACGACGTGACCACCCGGCCTCGCCGGTTCAGGAACGACTCGGGGCTGAAACTGGCGACCGATCCCCACGACCCGGTCAGCCACGCGGCCTTCGCGGGCCTGGTGGCCGCGGCGACGTCGCAGAAGAAGTCGAGCGGCGAACCGTCCAACCGGCCGGTGAACTGCGTGCACACACACGCTTGATACACCTCACCGGCACGGATGGCGTCGAGACACTGCTCCACCGCGTGGACATGCGGGGCCTTCGCGGGCGGCGTCCACTCCGCGGCCCACTCGCGGACCGGGCCCGGGGCGTCGAGGCAGTCGAGAACCCACTGGGGACAGGGGGAGTCGTCGACCGATTCCCACGCCCACTCGCCGCCGCGCAGAAGGAGGACGCCGTCGGAGAATCCGCCGACCACTCGTCCAGGCTCACCGGGACGCGCGAAATCGTATGCGCCGAACCAGAACCTGTCGGGCCGATCGGGGACGCCGATACCCTCGCGCAACGCCACCGACGGGGCGATCACCGCGTCGGCGTCGGCCCAGTCGCCGACCAACGCGGCAGGATGCGGCAGCCCGTCGACCGTCGCCCGCGCAGCCAGCGCACGGACGACGTCGAGCGCCGTCATACCTCGTGGCGGGGGAACACCGGGGTCGGCTTCGGCAAGGTGACGCCGGGAACTGTCCGCGTGGACACGGCGGCGAACGTACGGGCCTCCGGATCCGCGTCGACGGCCAACAGGTCGAGCAGTCTGGACGTCGACGACGGCATCACCGGCTGCGCGAGCAGCGACACGATGCGTACCACCTCGGCGCAGACGTACAGGACGGTTCCGGTGCGGTGCAGGTCGGTCTTCGCCAGCTTCCAGGGCTCCTGCGCCGAGATGTACCGATTCGCGTCGGCCAGCACCGACCACAGGGCCTCCAGCCCGAGATGGATCGCCTGCACATCGAAGTGTCCGCGGACCCGCTCGAGCAGCGCGTCGGCGGCGTCGAGGAGCGCACGGTCGTCGACGGTGAACTCGCCCGGCTCTGGGACGACCGACTCGAAGTACTTGCCGATCATCGACAGGCTGCGCTGTGCGAGATTGCCGAACTCATTGGCGAGATCGGCGTTCTTGCGCGAGACGATCGCCTCGGCCGAATACGAACCGTCCTGCCCGTAGGACACCTCGCGCAGGAAGAAGTAGCGGACCGGGTCGAGACCGAACTCGGCGATCAGCGAGTGCGGGTCGACGACGTTGCCGACCGACTTGCTCATCTTCTCGCCCTTGTTGAACAGGAACCCGTGCGCGAAGACCCGCTTGGGCGTGGGGATGCCCGCCGACATGAGGAACGCGGGCCAGTACACGCAGTGGAACCGGATGATGTCCTTGCCGATGACGTGCAGATCGGCGGGCCAGTAACGGTCGAGCGTCGCCCGATCGTCGGGGAAACCGACACCGGTCAGGTAGTTGGTGAGGGCGTCGACCCACACGTACATGACGTGACCGTCGGCTCCGGGGACCTTGACACCCCAGTCGAACGTGGTGCGCGAGATCGACAAGTTCTTCAGTCCGCCCTCGACGAACTTGACGACCTCGTTGCGGCGCGAATCGGGTCCCATGAACGACGGATTGTCGCGGTAGAACTCCAACAGCGGCTCGGTGTACTTCGACAGCCGGAAGAAGTACGTCTGCTCCTCCGTCCACGTCAGGACGTGGCCGTTCTCGGTCGCGATGCGCTCGCCGGCGTCGTTGACGCTGGTCTCGTCCTCGGTGAAGAACGCCTCGTCGCGGACGTCGTACCAGCCGGCGTACGAGTCGAGGTAGATGTCGCCCGCAGCCTCCATCCGCTTCCAGATCTCCTCCGACGCCCGGTGGTGATCGGCGTCGGTGGTGCGGATGAACCGGCTCAGGTCGGTGCCGAGCGCGGTGTGCAGGGCCTCGAACCGGTCCGAGTTGGTCTTGGCGAGCTCGGCGGTGGAGACGCCTTCCTTCTCCGCCGTCTGCTGCATCTTCTGGCCGTGCTCGTCGGTGCCCGACTGGAACCGGACGTCGAACCCGTCGAGCGCCTTGAACCGGGCGAGCGCGTCCGCCGAGATGAACTCGTAGGCGTGCCCGATGTGCGGGGCTCCGTTCGGGTACGCGATCGCGGTGGTGATGTAGTACGGCGTCGACGCGCCAAAGGAATCACTCGACATAATGTCGCTGATTGTACTGGTCACCGGTGAGTCAGAGGGAGCGGCGGTACGGCTCGCAGCCGGGAGGCGCGGCCGGAGGCTGGGTCGGCGTCGGCGTCGGAACGTCCATCCGGACAGGTGCATCGCCGAGCACGAACGACTGCCCGTGGTGAGCCAGTTCGATGGTCGGGCCGGACAACAGCCGGTACGTCGCCGAGTCGGCGTCGACGGCGACGACGATCCGCGACTCCCGGACCACCATGCGGAAGCTCATGTACGTGAGTTGCCGGGGCAGACGCGGCGCGAACGTGATCGAGCCGTCGAAGTCGCGCATGCCGCCGAACCCGGCGACGCAGTCGGTCCACGCCCCGGCCAACGCCGCTATGTGCAGCCCCGACGACACGTTGCTGTGCAGATCGTGCAGGTCGGTGAACACCGACTCGCTCATCAGGTCGTACGCCAAGTCGAGGTATCCGACCTCGGCGGCCGTCACCGCCTCGCAGCACGCCGACAGCGACGAGTCGCGCACGGTGATCGGGTAGTAGTAGTCGAAGTTCTTCAGCTTCTGCTCGGGCGTGAACCTGTCGCCGAACAGGTACATGGCGAAGACGAGGTCGGCCTGCTTCACGACCTGCTTGCGGTACAGGTCGTAGTACGGGTAGTTCAGCAGCAGCGGGTACTTGCCGCGGGAGCGTTCGAAATCCCACGGCGCGAGCAGCGTGAACGCCTCCGACTGCTGGTGCACGCCCAGCGCGTCGTCGTACGGGATCGTCATGTCGTCGGCGCACGACGTCCACAGCGCCGTCTCGGCCGGGGTGACGCCGAGATCGCGAGCCACCGTCGGGTGACGACCGGCGGACGTGACGGCGTCGCGCAGTGCCTGCTGAGCGGCGAGGTTGGTGAATACGTTGTTGTTGACGATCGCCGTGTACTCGTCGGGGCCGGTGATGCCGTCGATGCGGAACTTGCCGTTCGCGTCGTGGTGACCGAGGCCCGTGAAGAAGCGCGCGATCTCGACGAGCAGCTCGACGCCGCACTCGATCTCGAACGCCTCGTCGCCGGTGGCGCGGATGTACTTGGCGGTGGCGTTCGCGATGTCGGCCGACACGTGGACCCCGGCCGTTCCGGCGGGCCAGTAGCCCGAACACTCGTCGCCGTTGATCGATCGCCACGGGAACATAGCGCCCGACTCGCCGAGCTCGGTCGCCCGGGCCTTCGCCTTGTCCATCGTCCCGTGCCGCCACCGCAGTTCCTCCCCGGCCGCGGCCGGGACGGTGTAGGTGAGCATCGGCATGATGAACGTCTCGGTGTCCCAGAACGTGTGGCCGTCGTAGCCCGGCCCGGTCAGCCCCTTCGCCGGGATCGCGCGCGACTGCCCACGTGCACCGGCCTGCAGGACGTGGAACAGGGAGAACCGCACCGCCTGCTGCATCTCCGCGTCGCCGTCGAGCTCGACGTCGGCGTCGCGCCAGAAGTCGTCGAGATAGGCGGCCTGCTCTGCTTTGAGAGCCTCCCACCCGGTCTCGCGGGCCATCGCCAGGGCGGCGTCCACCTGGGCGCGGAGGGCAGGCACGCTCCGGCGCGCCGACCAGCCGTAGCCGAGGAACTTGGTGAGCACGATCTTGGACCCTTGCGGGACGGTCGCGGCGACGGTCAGGCGGGCGAGGTCGCCGTCGGCGCGGATCGAGGTGTCGCCGGTGCCGGGCAGCTCCAACTCGTGGTCCATCGCCGCGGCGACAGTCAACGCAGACTGGCGTGTGTGGTGGACGAGAACCGCCGAATAGTCCTCGCTGTCGGCGAGGTCGGCGATGAGCGGAGCGTCCAACGCCGCGGCCAGACGCGGATCGTCGGCCGCCGACTGCCCGCCGGGGCCGCCCATCGGTTCGTTCGCCAACAGGTCGGACTGCAGGACGAGCTTCATGTCCTCGCCGACGGGCTCCACCTCGTAGCGGATGGCTGCGACGGTGCGTTTGGTGAACGACACCAGCCGCTCCGACGTGATCCGCACGGTCCGGCCGGTGGGTGAGGTCCACAGGGTCTCGCGGCGAAGGGTGCCGGTCCGGAAGTCGAGGACCCGCTCGTGTTCGACGGTGCTGCCGTACCGCAGATCCATCGGCTCGTCCTCGACGAGCAGCCTGATGATCTTTCCGTCGGTCACGTTGACGACGGTCTGCCCCGACTCAGGGTAGCCGTAACCGGACTCGGCGTACGGCAGGTCGCGCAGTTCGTAGAAGCCGTTCAGGTACGTGCCCGGCAGGTCGACGGGCTCGCCTTCCTCGAAGGTGCCGCGCAACCCGATGTGGCCGTTCGACAAGGCGAACAGCGCCTCGGTGCGGCCGATGGTGTCGATGTCGAACCCGCGCCACCGCAGTTCCCACGGGTGCACGTCGAACCCGTGATCGGGGCGGGTGCCGTGGGTGGGCACATGCAGCGTGTCCGGGTGGCTGGAGGTGTCGCCGTGCGTGGTGTGGGCGAGTCCGCCCGCATTCGATTCGATCACGATGTCCTCTCTACAGGAGTTCGTCGAGGTCGGTGACGACGATCGACGCTCCGGCCGCGCGCATCCGCAGCGCCTGATCGCCGCCGACCCTGTCGATGCCGACGACGTAGCCGAACACGCCGGCATGGCCCGCGGCGACGCCGGAGATCGCGTCTTCGAAGACGGCCGCCTGGGCGGGCGGCACACCCATGAGCTCCGCGCCGCGCAGGTACGAGTCGGGTGCGGGTTTGCCGCGCAAGCCCTCGTCGACGATCGTGTTCCCGTCCACCCGCTGCTCGACGAAACCCGAGAGTCCCGCGGTGTCGAGGACGCGGGCGCCGTTCTTCGACGACGTGACGACCGCGATCCGCAGCCCGGCGTCGCGCGCGGCCTGCAGATAGCTAACCGAACCGGGATACGCCGTCACCCCGTCCCGGTCGAGGACGGCGAGGAACGCGTCGTTTTTGCCCCCGGCGACGCGGTTCGCGGTGGCGTCGTCGACGGTGATGCCACGAGAGGACAGGAAGCTCCGGACTCCGTCCAACCGGGGGCGGCCGTCGACGTAGTCGAGGTAGTCGCGTTCGGTGAACGGCCCCGACGCGTCGCCGCGTTCGGTGAGGAAGGCGTCGAACGCGGCCTTCCATGCGGCTTGGTGGACGGCGGCCGTGTTCGTCAGCACGCCGTCGAGGTCGAAGAGGGCGACGGTGACGTCGGCGGGGAGTCCCAGCATGAGCCAACGCTACCCGGCGCGCGGCGACTCCGCCCGGCGACCGGCGGGCGACGATCCGTGCCACGCGAGTGCCGGACGGTTGACGCGCGATTGCACTCGTGAGGAACATGAGCTGCGTCACACAACATCGCGGTCGGGAGGTCTCTGATGAGGGCAGTCCAGGTGACGTCGACGGACGGGCGGTGGTGATCCCATGACCGCTTTCGATGTGATCGTGAAGAACGGACTCTGGTTCGACGGCACCGGTGAACCGGCCCGCCCGCGGCACCTCGGAATCCGCGACGGCCGGGTCTGGGTCGTCGCACTCGAGGCGCTCGACGAGGACGGGTGCCCGGAGGTCGTCGACGCCGCGGGCAAATGGGTGATGCCCGGCATGGTCGACATCCACACGCACTACGACGTCGAGGTGCTGGTGAGCCCGGGCCTGACCGAGTCGGTCCGCCACGGCGTCACGTCGATCCTGGTCGGGTCCTGTTCCCTCTCGACCGTGCATGCGAGCGCGTCGGACGCCGGCGACCTGTTCGGCCGTGTCGAGGCCATCCCGCGCAGACACGTCGTCGAGACCCTCGAACAGTGTCGGACGTGGACGTCGGCCGCCGAGTACGCGGCAGCCTTGGAGGCGCTGCCGCTCGGTCCGAATGTCGCCGCCTTCATCGGTCACTCCGACATCCGTGCAGCTCAGATGGGTTTGGACCGGGCCACCCGCGACGACGTGACGCCCAGTCCGGCCGAACTGGCGGCGATGGAGGACGCGCTCACCGAGGCGTTGGACGCGGGGTTCGTCGGCATGTCGTCGCAGCAGCTGCTCTTCGACAAGCTCGACGGCGACGTGTGCCGTTCGCGGACGCTCCCGTCGACCTACGCCACGAGTCGGGAACGGCGCCGACTCAACCGGATCTTGCGGAGCCGCGGGCGCGCCCTGCAGGGCGGGCCGGACGTCGGCCGCCCGCAGTCGATGGTGTCGATGGCGCTCAGCAGCGTCGGCCTGTTCCGGAACCCCCTCAAGGTGAGCCTGTTGTCGGCCGCCGACGTGAAGGCCATCCCCGCGGTCTCGCTCGTGTTCCCGCTGCTCGCGAAGATCGTCAACGGGCTCGGCGGCGACTTCCGCTGGCAGCATCTGCCGGTCCCGTTCGAGGTGTACTCCGACGGCATCGACCTGCCCGTGTTCGAGGAGTTCGGGTCGGGTGCGGCGGCGCTCGACCTGTCGAACCGGATGGAGCAGCGCGCCGCGCTGCTGCAGGACGAGGCGTACCGGCGACGATTCCGCAAGGACTACGACAAGAAGTACGGCCCGCGCGTCTGGCACCGCGACTTCTTCGACGCCGAGATCGTCGAATGCCCCGACGACACCGTCATCGGCAAGACGTTCGGCCAGGTCGGCCTCGACCGCGGCGGACTGCACCCGGTGGACGCGTTCCTCGACCTCGTCGTCGAGCACGGCTCGAAGGTGCGGTGGCGCACCACCATCTCCAACCATCGCCCGCGGGTGCTGAACACGTTCGCGTCCGACCCCGGCGTCCAGCTCGGCTTCTCCGACGCGGGCGCGCACCTGCGGAACATGGCGTTCTACAACTTCGGGCTCCGACTGCTGCGCCGGGTGCGCGACGCCGACCGCGCCGGAACGCCGTTCATGACCGTCGAACACGCCGTGCACCGTCTGACGGGCGAGCTCGCCGACTGGTACGGCCTCGACGTCGGACGCCTGCGGGTCGGCGACCGCGCGGACCTCCTCGTGCTCGATCCGGAACGGTTGGACGACTCTCTCGACGAATACGCCGAAAGCCCCGTCCCCGAATACGACGGGCTGTCGCGCATGGTGAACCGCAACGACGCCACCGTCGCCGCAGTCCTCGTCGGCGGTGTGCCGGTGGTCCGCGACGGTGTGCCGCTGCCGACGCTCGGTTCGCGTCGCACCGGCTCGTTCCTGCGGGCTCGATGAGGGACTGCGCGTTCACGGGTCATTCGGGTGGGCGGCGCGAGCGTCGCCGTCGTATCGGGCACAGTGGTGCTGTGAGTTCAAGCAAGAAGGACAGGCGTCGACTTCCTCCGCCCGACCCGGCCCCGCTGCCCGGGCTGATCGATGCGCACACGCATCTCGCCGCGTGCGGCGGTCGGACGCCGGAGGCCGTCAAGGAGATCCTCGACCACGCGGAGTCGGTGGGCGTCACGCATGTGGTGACCGTCGCCGACGACATGGTCGACGCCCGGTGGGCCGTCGAGGCCGCGCGGTGGGATTGCAGGGCGTTCGCCGCGGTCGGGCTGCATCCGACGCACGCGGGTGACCTGACCGACGAGACGCGTGCCGAATTGGAGCAGATGCTGACCGAGCCGCGGGTGGTCGCGGTCGGCGAGACGGGCCTCGACTACTACTGGACCACCCGCTCGGACGACTGCGCCGATCCGTCGACGCAGCGCGACGTCTTCGCGTGGCACATCGACCTCGCGAAGCGGACCGGCAAGGCGTTGATGATCCACAACAGGGACGCCGATCGGGACCTCCTCGACGTGCTGAAGGCGGAGGGAAGCCCGGACACCGTGGTGATGCACTGCTTCTCCGGTGACCGTCACGTCGCGGACGAATGCGTCGACCGCGGCTACTACCTGAGCTTCTCGGGGACGGTGACGTTCGCCAACTCGGACGAGTTGCGTGAGGCCGCGCACATCACCCCGCCAGAGCTGATGTTGGTGGAGACGGACGCGCCCTTCCTGACCCCGCATCCCTACCGTGGCCAGCCGAATCAGTCGTATTGCGTCCCGTACACGGCGCGGGCGCTGGCGGCGGTGAAGGGTCTCGGCGACGCGGACATGGCGGCGATCCTCGGCGCGAACGCGCGGCGGGCCTACTCGCTACCGTTGCGCTAACGACAGTCTGTTCGTTACCGTATCGTGATCGAAGAATCACCCGTCAGGATGAATTAGCTTGTCTGCTTTCACGAGAATCAATCAGTCCACGTCCCTCCGCGTCCGCTTCGCGCTGGCCGCCGTCGCCGCAACCGTCGGCGCCGGAGCGGTCACCGGTGCGGTGATGCACAAGGAGGTGACGCTCGCCGTCGACGGTCAGAAGACGACCGTCCAGACGATGGCGTTCTCCGTCGAGGACGTGCTGAAGGAGAACGGAGTCGACCCCGCGGCAGGCGACCTCGTGAGCGCACCGCTGTCGAGCGCGCCGCACTCCGACCAGACGATCGCCATCGACCGGCTCAAGAAGGTCGAGCTGGTGATCGACGGCAAGCCGCAGATGGTCACCACCAACGCGTCGACGGTCCGCGACGTGCTCGCCGAACGCGGCCTCACCTCCAGCGCCGTCGACGGAAGCCTCGACGCGCGACTCCCCGTCGACGGCGGTGACGTCGACGTGATCATGCCCAAGCGCGTGGTCCTCACCGATGGCGCCGACACGACGCGCCCGACGATCGCGGCCAAGGACGTCGGCGACCTCCTGGCCCGTGCGGGCAACCCGCTGCAGCCCACCGACACCGTGTTCCCGTCGGCGACGACGCCGGTCAGCGCCGACATGGTCATCAAGGTGACCCGCGTGCGCACCGAGGACGTGACCCTCGACGAGGACGTCGCATCGCCGCAGGTGAAGAAGAAGGACCCGACCCTGATCTCCGGCCGCACCGTCGTCCTGACCAAGGGCACACCCGGCAAGGCCAAGGTCAAGTACTCGGTCACCACCCGCAACGGCAAGGTGATCAAGAAGGTCAAGCTCGATCAGCAGGTGCTGGTGGCCCCCACCCCGACAACGGTCCGCGTCGGCACCAAGCCGGGCGCGCCGTTCGTGCCGTACGGCGTGTGGGATCGTCTCGCGCAGTGCGAGTCGACGGGCAACTGGGCCATCAACAGCGGCAACGGCTTCTACGGCGGCATCCAGTTCGACCAGAACACCTGGGATCGCTGGGGCGGTCAGGAGTACGCTCCGCGCGCCGATCTCGCGACCCGCGAGGAGCAGATCGCGATCGCCAAGAAGACGCAGGCCGCTCAGGGCTGGGGCGCGTGGCCGTCGTGCACGGCTTCGCTGGGCATCCGCTGACCCCTATCCTGGAGTCCATGCAGAACCCACCCCGCCTTCTCGGACCGGCCGAGATCCGCGCGCTCGCCGCGGAGCTGGACGTCCGTCCGACGAAGACGCTCGGGCAGAACTTCGTGCACGACGCCAACACCGTGCGTCGGATCGTGACGTCGTCCGGGGTGGGACCCGACGACGTGGTTCTGGAGGTCGGTCCCGGCCTCGGCTCGTTGACCCTCGCACTCCTCGGCGTCGCCGGGCGCGTGGTGGCCGTCGAGATCGACCCGAAGCTGGCCGCCCGACTGCCGCAGACGATCGGCGAGTTCGCGCCCGACCAGGCGTCGAACTTCGACGTGGTGCTCGCCGACGCGCTCACCGTGACGCCCGCCGACCTGCCCGTCACGCCGACGGCGCTGGTCGCGAACCTGCCGTACAACGTGGCAGTGCCCGTCCTGCTGCACCTGATGGCCCAGTTCCCGACCCTGCGGACGGCATTGGTGATGGTGCAGGCCGAGGTGGCGGACAGGCTCGCCGCGACGCCGGGCGGACGCATCTACGGTGTGCCCAGCGTCAAGGCCCGCTACTACGGCGACGTCACGCGCGCG
The DNA here is from genome assembly GCF_009932475.1 of Gordonia spumicola. GTDB lineage: Bacteria > Actinomycetota > Actinomycetes > Mycobacteriales > Mycobacteriaceae > Gordonia > Gordonia spumicola. The sequence goes on along the minus strand of NZ_BJOV01000003.1, from coordinate 184,399 downwards.
GGCTCGATCGGCAAGCACGTCTTCTGGCCCGAACCCAAGATCGAGTCGGGTCTGGTCCGGGTGGAGCGCACCGACCCGTACGGTCACGACGACGACCACCGGCGTCGGACGTTCGCCGCGATCGACGCCGCGTTCTCCCAACGCCGCAAGACCATGCGCTCGGCGCTCGCCGCCTGGGCGGGCAGCCCGGCACAGGCCGAGGAACTGCTGCGGTCCGCCGACATCGATCCCGGCATCCGCGGTGAGCGTCTCGCCGTCGACGACTTCGTGCGACTCGCACAGGCGCAGGCGGCGGCCCGGTGATCGGCGGCGCCACCGCGCGCGTCCCCGCGAAGATCAATCTGCACCTGGGCGTCGGACCGCTGCGCGACGACGGCTTCCACGAACTGTCGACGCTGTTCTGCGCGTTGTCCCTGTACGACGACGTGACGGTCCGCCCGTCGGACGCGCTCACCTTGACGATCACCGGCGAGAACCGCCGTGCGGTGCCCGCCGACGCGACGAACCTCGCGGCTCGCGCGGTGGCCGCCCTCGCCGCACGGACGGGCGACGATCCGAACGTCGCGATCACCATCGACAAGCACATACCCGTCGCGGGCGGCATGGCGGGCGGCTCGGCCGACGCCGCGGGCGCGCTGCTCGCCGCCGCACGCCTGTGGCGGGCGGACCTGCCGCGCACCGAGCTCCTCGACATCGCCGCCGACCTCGGCTCCGACGTCCCGTTCTCGCTGACCGGCGGGGCCGCACTCGGCACCGGCCGCGGCGAGAAGCTGTTGCCCGTCCTGCACCGCGGCGAGTTCCACTGGGTGCTCGCCGTCTCCGGCACCGGGCTGTCGACGCCTGCCGTCTACCGCGAGCTGGACCGTCTCCGCGAGGCGGGCGACCTGCCCGACGATGCGGGCACGGCCAGACCCGACGCCCTGATGGTGGCGATCGCCTCCGGCGACGTGCGGACTGTCGCGCCGCTGCTGCACAACGACCTTCAGCCCGCCGCACTGTCGCTGCAGCCGATGCTGCGTCGCACGCTGCGCGCCGGGCGTGAAGCGGGCGCGCTCGCCGGCATCGTCTCAGGCTCCGGCCCCACCTGCGCGTTCCTGTGCGCCGACTCCGACGCCGCCGTCTCGGTGGCCGCCGAACTGTCCGGCTCGGGCGTCGCCAAGGCCGTGCGGACCGCGTCCGGTCCCGTCGCGGGCGCGCGCCTGATCCCCCAACCCTGACCGTCTCGAGAGAAAGACACCCCGCATCATGGCCCCCGGCACCAACACGTCGCTGATCACCGCCGAGAAGATCAGCAAGAGCTTCGGCATCCGCGCGCTGCTCGACGACGTGAGCGTCGGCGTCCACGAAGGCGAACGGATCGGCGTCGTCGGTCTCAACGGCGGAGGAAAGACGACGCTGCTGGAGATACTCGCGGGCATCACCGAACCCGACTCCGGTCGCGTGTCGCGGGTGGGCGGCGCGGTGGTCGCGACGGTCACCCAGCGCGGTGAGATGCCCGAGGACCAGACGGTGGCCGACGTCGTCGTCGGCGTGGGTGTGGCCGAGCACGAGTGGGCGTCGGACGCCCGGATCCGCGGCATCCTCGCAGGCATCGGCATCGACGGTCTGCTCGACCGCAAGGTGACCGAACTGTCGGGCGGTCAGCGTCGACGCACGGCTCTCGCCGCCGCGCTCATCACGGACGCCGACCTGCTGATCCTCGACGAGCCGACCAACCACCTCGACATCGAGGGCGTGCATTGGCTCGCCGAGCACCTCGTCGACCGACGCAGCGCGCTGCTCGTCGTCACGCACGACCGCTGGTTCCTCGACACCATCGCCACCCGCACGTGGGAGGTCCACTCGGGCCGGGTCGACGAGTACGAGGGCGGCTACAACGACTGGGTGTTCGCGCGCGCCGAACGCAACCGGCAGGCAGACGCCGCCGAGGAACGTCGCCGCAACCTGGCGCGCAAGGAGCTGGCGTGGCTGCGTCGTGGGGCCCCGGCCCGCACGTCCAAGCCCAAGTACCGCATCGAGGCGGCCGAGAAGCTGATCTCCGACGTGCCGCCGCCCCGCGACAGCGTCGCCCTGTCGGCGTTCGCGAAGCGGCGTCTCGGCCGGGTCGCGATCGAGCTGGAGAACGCCCGCCTGACCACGCCGTCGTCGAACGGCGAGCCGGGCCGGGTGCTGCTCGACGACACCACGTGGCGTCTCGCACCGGGCGAGCGGATCGGTCTCGTCGGCGTCAACGGCTCCGGCAAGACGACGCTCCTGCGTGCCCTCGCGGGCGACGTGCCAGTGACACCGGGCCGACGCATCGAAGGCAAGACGGTCTCCATCGGCTGGCTGCGGCAGGAACTCGACGACCTCGACGAGTCGCTGCGCCTGATCGAGGTGGTCGAGGCCGTCGCCGGGCACATCATGCTCGGCGACAAGGAACTCTCGGCGAGCCAGCTGTGCGAGCGGCTCGGATTCTCGCCCGCGCGACAGCGGACGCCCGTCGGCGACCTGTCGGGCGGCGAACGCCGTCGTCTGCAGTTCACGGCTGTCCTGATGAGCGAGCCGAACGTGCTGCTGCTCGACGAGCCGACCAACGACCTCGACATCGACACCCTGCAGCAGGTCGAGGACCTCCTCGACTCGTGGGCGGGCACGCTCGTGGTGATCAGCCACGACCGTTACCTGATCGAGCGGATCTGCGACTCCACGTGGGCGCTGTTCGGCGACGGGAAGCTCACCAATCTGCCGCGCGGAGTGGACCAGTACCTGGAACGACGCGCCGTCGACTCCAAGCCCGCGTCACCGTCGAAGCCCGCCGCTTCGGCGGCCGCCTCGCAGACCAGCGCCGCCGAGCATCAGGCCGCGCGCAAGGAGTTCAACGCCGTCGAACGCAAGATGGAGAAGTTGAACGGTCAGATCGCCACGCTCCACGACAAGATGGCGGCCCACGACCAGAGCGACTACACCGGACTCGGTGAGCTGACCGCGAAACTCAACGCGGCGCAGGCGGAGGTCGACGATCTCGAAGAACGCTGGCTGGAACTGTCCGAGCTCGTGGGCTGAGGGTCGCTCAGTCGGCGAGACCGCCCGCCCAGGCCGCGGCCCGTTCGCATTCGCCGTCACGCAGGACGTCGTCGGTGGTGACGCGGAAGGACGGGCCCGTCTTGGCGTCGACGCCCGCGGCGCGTAGTCGGCGAGCGGCCTTCCTCGACGATCGGCCCAGTGCCGCCCACGCCCCCGCCGCGGTGTCGAACGTGACGACGCGGGCGGTGGCGGGGATCTCGGCCGCTGCGATCCATTCGCGCACGCCCCGCCTGCTCGCATCGAACCCAGCGGCGTGGGCCGCATCGGCGCCCGTCGAACGGCGTCGTGCCGCGTCGGTGCGACTGCTGTCGGTGGGGAGCGTGAACGCGTGGGTCGGCGCGCCGAGGATCACCAGCCGCACACTCGGATCGACGACGGTCGGGGCGTCGTCGGACCGGAGGAGTGTGGCGTCGGGGACCGCGGTGGCGATCGCCTCGCCGATCCGCCACGTGCAGCCGAAGTACGACTCGACGATCACGAGAACACTCATCAGCCGATCCTCGCATGTGCGGCGGGTCGGGACATGGGGCGTTCGTCCCGACCCGACAGCGGACCTCATCCGTGGTCGGCGGTGCCCGTTCGGCCGACGAGCGCCGACAAACGGTCGGCCGTACGGTCGGCGAGCCACCCCGCGTACAGCACGGGGTTGCTGACGAGCCCGGGCCAGAACCGTTTGTCGCCATGCCAGATCGCGTCGAGGTCGTCGTGGCGTGGTGCTCCTCCGGCATGTTCGGCGAGCATGTGCCCCACGTACTGGGCCTGAGCGAATCCGTGGCCGTTGCACGCCTGGGAGTAGAGGACGTTCCGGGACGCCTCGCCCGCCGCGGGCAGCCAGGTCGAACTCATCGAGATCCATCCTCCCCACACGCTCTGGAACCGCACATCACCGAGACCGGGGAAGCGCTCGCCGAATCCGCGGATGAGGTCGGTGATGACGGCCCGTGACGGCGCCCGGTCGGGGAGAGGGTTGCGGCCCGCCTCCACTCGTCGGGTACCGAAGACGACGGTCCCGCGCGGTGTGACGCGGTGGTTCTCGATGATCATGTGGAGCGAGACCATCGGCGCACGGCTGGTCCACCCGATCTCGTCGAGGAGCTCCGGCGTGATGGGCTCGGTCTCGAGGAGCGACGTGTACGCCGGAGTGGCGATGTTCTTCGGCGCGATCGACAGGGATCCGGTGTCTGCGTTGGTCATGAGGAGCGCGCGGTCGGCGTGCACGGAGCCGCCGGGAGTCAGAACGGTGACCCCGTCTCCCGTGTCGTGCACGTCGCGCGCCGGCGTGTATTCATACACGCGCACTCCGGCGGCGATGGTCGCCGCGCGCAGGCCCAGAACGAACTCGCCCGGGTTGACGGTTCCGCCGACACCTTCGCGGACTCCGCCGAGGAAGCCGTCGGGCAGGCCGGCCTCGCGACCGTCGACGAACTCGGCGTGTGCTCCGGATTCGGACAGGACGTCGGCGATGCGACGTGCGCGACGCAGTTGTCCGTTCGTGACCGCAGCCATGACGATTCCGGTCTTGACGTGTCCGCATTCGATGCCGTGCCGCTCGATCGCGTCCTCCGCGAAGAGGACCGCGTTGTGGGCGTAGCGGTACAGCGATTGGAGCCGGTCGGGCTTGAGCAGATACTTCAGCATCTCCGGGTCGGCGGCGATCGAGTTGGTGATGTAGCCGGCATTGCGTCCGCTCGCGCCCCACCCGAGGGTGCGGGCCTCGACCAGAACCACGTCCGCGCCGTTCTCGGCCAGCCGTATCGCGGCTGACATGCCGCCCGCTCCGCCGCCGATCACCACCACATCGCATCGCACCTCCTCGAGGAGGCGTGGTTCGACGGCGGCCGGCGGTCCGGCCCAGCCGGTCTCGTGCAGAATCGTCGTGTTCATGGTCGGAGTCCCGCCGCGATGGCCTGGGCGGCCCGTTCGCCGGACTCCGCGGCGTCGGCCAGCGATGGGACGTCGAGCAGGTAGTCGCCGGCGAAGTGGATCGGTCCGAGAGGTTCGCGCAATGTCGGCAGTGTGGCGCGACCTCCGGGACCCCAGTACGGCACCACCCGGTGGTGCTTGCGGACGATGGGGGTGCCGAGCTTGCCCTCGAGCTCGGGATACACCTCCAGGAGGTCGCGGTTGAACCTGTCGACGATCTCGTCGTCGGAGAGGTCCATCAGCGCGTCTGCTTTCGAGCCTCCGGCGAAGCATGCGAGCGCGCCGCCCGGCCTCCGCTCGCCCGTGCGCAGCGCCGCGGCGTGGTTGAACATCGCCTGGAACGCGCGCGTCGGTGTCGAGACGCCGTAGAAGTCGTCCCAGCGTGCGGGGCCGTTCTCCTCGGTGAAGTAGCCGACGATCACGTAGCGGCCATAGCTGATCTGATCGAGCGCTGTGCGGTACGACGGTGGCAGTTCGGGCAGGAGTGCGGCCGCGATGTCGGCGGGCACGGCGATCACGGCACGTTGGGCGTGGAGTTCGTGGACACCGTCCGCGTCGGCGTAGTGGACAGTGACCGAGTCATCGGCCCAGTGCACGGCGCGGACCGTCGAACCCAGTCGGACACGGTCCCCGAGGTCCGATGCGAGCACGTCGGTCAGGGTCTGATTGCCTCCCTCGGGGAGCGAGAAGTTCGGGACCTTCGCCGGATCGGCGATCGCCATACCGACGGAGAAGACGAACTGTCCCGCGGCGGTCTCCTCCGGATCACAGCCCATCCACTGGCCGCTCCACGCCTGCACCATCGCCCGGGCGACGTCCGATCGCACGCCGCCCAACAGGTAGTCGCCGGTCTTCTTGTCGAGGAAGGCGCGGTATCGCCGGCCGAGGGCCGTGTTCTCGAAGCGCGGATCGAGCCAGACGGCGCCGTTGATGATCCGGGCTCCGACTTTGGCGAGGCCGATCCGGTCGGACATGGTCATCGCGGCGTTGAGCATCAGCGACACCGGGTTGCCGGTGTCGAGGACCTCGCCGTCACCGAGATCGAGACCGATCTTCTTGCCCGCGAGAGTGCCGCGGACGATGCCGTGCTCGTCGAGTTTGTCGATCAGCGTGCCGGTGCCTTCGGTGAACTGGGTGCCGACGTTGAGCCAGTAGTCGCCCTTGCGCACCGATTCCACTCGGCCGCCGATCCGTTCCGCCGCCTCCAGGACGACGATGTCCTTTCCCTGCGCTGCCAGCGTTGTGGCCGCCACGAGGCCCGCCATCCCGCCGCCGATGACGACGACGTCTGCTTCGGTTCTTGTCATTGTGTTCTTCTTTCGGAGTGGAAGGGGCGGTCAGCGCACGGTCTGCGCGGTGCGATCGTTCGCGATGGCGGTGTGATCGATCGCCGCGTTGTGGTCGTCCAGCGCGCGGTAGCCGAGGTAGTAGATCCAGAGCTGGAAGCCCCACACGGCCAGCGCGTAGGCGTAGAACAGGCTGCGGCTCTCGTCGTCGAACGACCACGGGAAGAAGTCGTAGAACACGGCGACCGACGTCGCTGCGAGGCTGACGAGGGCGGTGGCGATCACGACCCGCCGTGCGCCGATCGTCCACAGTCGCCACGCGAAGTAGCCGAGGAACACCAGGGTCAACAGGTTCGCGACCAGGTAGAAGGTGGCGGGGCCGACGTGCAGATCGTGATTGCGGAACTTCTCCTGCGACAGGTACAGGCCGGCGCCGATCGCCAGGGCGAACAGCGCGACGTCCACGGCGATGCCCGGCTTGTAGCGGTGTGTCACCCGCATGAGCCCGACGACGAGCAGCAGGGTGATGCCGATCGATCGGGAGAACGCGTCGAAGAAGAATGCGACGTTGTACTGCGCGCTGTGCTCGTTGGAGCCGAGGAGGGCCCAGATCAGGAAGTTGAGTCCCGATGTCGCGACGATCAGCCACTCCACGCCGAGGAGGTAGTTGCCGTAGCGCCGCAGGAACTTCCAGCCTGCGGTGTAGCCGGCGACGATCATCAACAGATCGGCCAGGAGGAAGAGTGTTTCACCCATGATCGGGCTCCTATCGATAGTGGGGGGATCTCCTGTGGAACGCGCCGGAGTCGGGGTGCGTCACGGCGACTCACTCAGAGTTGGTCAGATAACTAGGTCAAATGACATTGACGAACATAGATCGTGACTGTGCTCACAGTCAAGGCCCGATGTCGATCGCCGGTGAACTCGCATAACCAAAGGTAGAAGCCGTAACACGCAAAGTAGGTCATTTGACTATGTCGAGTGTGCAATATGCACCGGAGAGCGTCGACGAACCGAAAAAGACGGATCACTATGTCGTAGCTCACAGGGTGTGGGGGTCGGCAATGTGAAGGGCATCACCGCTCGACCGCCACCGAAAGGCTCCCCGATGAACGCAATGAAGACCGCCACGACAGACGCCGACACACCGTCGCCGGACGAGTTCGACATCGTCGTCATCGGTGCCGGAATCGCAGGCATCGGTGCGGCGAAATACATCACCGAGGCCTTCCCGCAGAAGCGGGTGGTGATCCTCGAAGGCCGCGCGGACATCGGCGGCACGTGGGATCTGTTCAAGTACCCGGGCATCCGCTCCGACAACGGCCTGCACACCTACGGCTACGAGTTCAAGCCCTGGACCGATGCCGACGCCATCGCCGAGGCTCCGAAGATCCTGAACTACCTGCAGGAGGCCGTCGACGAGTACGACCTCGGTCGGCTCATCCGATTCGAGCACAGCGTGCAGCACGCCTCGTGGTCGAGTGCCGACGCCACGTGGACCCTCGACGTCCAGACCCCCGACGGCGGCCGGACGATCACCACGAGCTGGATCTTCGCGGGCACCGGGTACTACCGCTACGACGAGGGCTACACGCCGCACTTCGAAGGCCGCGACGACTTCGCGGGCGACGTCATCCACCCGCAGCACTGGCCGGAGGACTACGACTACGCGGGCAAGAAGGTCGTGGTCATCGGCAGCGGAGCCACCGCGGTCACGGTGATCCCGTCCATGCTCGGCCACGAGGGGGCCGCCTCGCATGTCACCATGCTGCAACGCACCCCGACCTATGTCGTGCCGTGGCCGAAGGTCGATTCGACGGCCCTGCTGTTCAGCCGACTGTTCGGTGAGAAGCGCGGCTACGCGCTCACCCGATTCACCAGCATCTGGGCCGAACGCGGCCAGGTGAAGTTCATGCGCGCGTTCCCGAAGCTGACCCGCGCGCTCATCCGGAAGGTCAACGCCTCGTCGCTCCCGAAGGAGTTCGACGTCGACACGCACTTCAACCCGCCGTACAAGCCGTGGGACCAGCGTCTCTGCCTGTGCCCGGACGGCGACTTCTTCAACGCGCTGAGCACCGGTGACGCCTCCATCGTCACCGACCGGATCGATCGGTTCACCGAGTCGGGGATCGCTCTCGAGTCCGGCGAGCATCTCGACGCCGACGTCATCGTCACCGCGACCGGCCTGAACATGCGTCTCCTCGGCGGCATCGAGTTCGACGTCGACGGAACCGGAGTGAACGTCCCCGACACCGTCGCGTACCGCGGAACCCTGCTCACGGGGCTGCCCAACCTGTCCATCGCGATCGGCTACACCACGTCCGCCTGGACGTTGAAGATCGGAATCGTCGCCCGCTACCTCTGCGACCTGATCACGCACATGGACGCGTTCGGGTACGACAGCGTACGGGTCGAGGCCGATCCGGCGATGGAACGCCGCCCGATCCTCGACCTCAGCTCGGGCTACGCGCAGCGGGCCCGCGACGTGATCCCCAAGCAGGGCACGGGCATGTTCCAGATGTCGATGTCGTACCAGCAGGACGCGAAGATCCTGCGCGGACCGCTGCTCGACGATGCTCTGCAGTTCGGCTCGGTCCGTGACGAGGCCCCGGTGGCCGCGATCGTCAAGGAGCACGTCGATGCGTGAGGACCTCGACCGATTCGCGGTGCTGCCGGGCGGCACCAGGGTGTGCTTCCGGGTCGACGGCCCGAGCGACGGCGTCCCCGTCCTGCTGGTCGCCGGCCTCGCCGAAGACTTGACGACGTGGTCGGACCAGTTCGTCTCCGCGCTCGCGGCCACGGGATTCCGGGTGATCCGGATGGACAACAGGGACTGCGGGCGGTCGACCTACGCGACCGCCCCGCCTCCCAACACACTGCGACAGCTGCTCGCTCGACCACGCCCCGACTCGTACACGCTCGCCGACATGGCCGACGACGCGGCCGGACTCATCGAACACCTCGGCGTGGGCCCGGTCCATCTGATCGGGCGGTCGATGGGCGGGATGATCGCCCAGACCGTGGCCGCCCGCCGGCCGGAGCTCGTCACGACCCTGACGTCGATGTACTCGACGACGGGCGACACGAAGGTCGGGCAACCCGCGTTGTCGACGTGGGCGCTGATCTGTGCGCCCCCGCCGAGTGATCGAGTGGGTGCGGTCCGCGCACACCTGCGCATGACGGCCCACCTCGCGGGCACCGCCTATCCGCTCGACGAGACCGAGGAGACGGAGCACGCGACTACCACCTGGGATCGGACGGCGGGCGACGCCGTCGCGGGCACCTCCCGCCAGCTCCAGGCGATCCAGGCCTCGGGCGACCGCACCGACGAACTCGTCACGATCACGGCGCCGACTCTGGTGATCAACGGCGATCGAGACCGCATCGTCGCGCCGTCGGGAGGTGTCGCCACCGCGGCCGCGATTCCCGGCGCGCGCCACGTGATCATCCCCGGAATGGGCCACCACCTGCCCGACGCCCTCGCGCTCCGCATCGCCGACCTCGTCGTCGCTCACCTGGAACGGGTGATGGCCCGATGACCGCGCAGGACACGGCGTCGACGCCGACCGTCGGGCTGGCGCGGACTCTCGGGGTACCGCAGATCGTGTTCATGGTCGTGGCGATGGCCGCACCCCTGACAGTCTTCGCAGGACTGATTCCGCTGATGCTGGGCACGGGGAACGGCATCGCAACGCCGCTCGACTTCTTGATCGTCGGCGTGGTGCTGCTGCTGTTCACCGTGGGGTACTCGGCGATGACGCCCGAGGTTCGCAACGCCGGGGCGTTCTACTCCTACGTGCAGCGCGGTCTCGGTTCTGCGACGGGTCTCGGCGCCGCGGCTCTCGCGTTGGTGACGTACTCGGTTCTCCTGGTCGCCGTCAGCGGTTACCTGGGAGCGTCGGCGGGCAACGTGCTCGAGACGTTCGTCGGGGTCTCGGTGCCCTGGTGGATGCTCGCCGGTGTGGGACTCGCCGCGATCGCGTATCTGGGCTATCGCGATGTCGAGCTCAGTGCGCGTGTTCTCGGCGTCCTTCTGATCGCCGAGATCGGAATAGTCGCGATCATCGATGCTGCGGTCGTCGTTCGTGGTGGGGCTGACGGACTGTCGGCCGAGCCGCTCTCCATGAGCGCCTTCACCAGTGGCACTCCGGCCACCGGGATCATGTTCGCCGTCTTCGGCTTCGTCGGCTTCGAGGCCACCGCAGTCTTCCGTTCGGAGGCGCGCGATCCGGACCGGACGATCCCTCGGGCCACGTACGTCGCGGTGATCCTCATCGCGGTGATTTACGCGGTGTCGTCGTGGGCGATGATCATCGGACTGGGCGCCGAGCAGGCGTCAGGTCTCGCCGCGGAAGACCCCGAGGGCCTCGCACCTGGGCTTGCGACACGCTACGTCGCGCAGTTCGCGCACGACGCATTGCAGGTCCTCCTCGTCACCAGCTTCTTCGCCTGTGTGCTCACCGCACACAACGTGGTGTCCCGGTACCTGTTCGCGCTCGGCCGTCAGAACGCTCTTCCGGCCCGGCTCGGGGCGGCGCACCCGAGGTACAAGTCGCCGCATGTCGCCTCGCTGCTGACCTCGGCGGTGATCGGCGTGCTCGTCGCGGTCACCGCGATCGCCGGGCTCGATCCGGTCACGCAGGTGTACGCCTGGTTCGGCGGTGCGGGCACGTTGGGACTCATCGCCCTGCTGACGCTGACCTCCGGGGCGATCGTCATTCACTTCCGACGCGGCGCCGCCACGAGCCTGTGGCGCGGAACCGTCGCGCCTGCGCTCGCGTTCGCTGCGCTCGGCTGCATCCTCGTGCTCGTCGTCGTCAACTTCGAGTTGCTCATCGGGACTCGTGGTCTGGCGAACCTCTTCCTCGGGGTGCTCGCCGCCGCCTTCGTCGGCGGCCTCGTCTGGGCGCTCGCCCTCCGCAGGCGTCGACCCGACGTCTACGCGTCCCTCGAGTGACCACCCCTATCCGTTTCGACCAAGGACATCCCATGGAAACCACCACACTCGCGGCCCCTGCCGTGACACCGGTCCGGGTGACGATCGACGACGACGCCACTCCGATCGTGCGCCTCATCGGCCGGACCCTTCGCGACGCCGTCCGGCTCGACCACGCCACAGACGTTCTCGAACAGACCTCCGGAAGCGTCGTCGTCCGCTCGCACAGCACCCCGCAGGTCGCGACCGTCACGTTCGGCGACGGCGCCGTCACCGTGACCGGCGGTGTGCCCGTGTCGACCGACGTGACGATCACCGTCGACCTCGACACACGATTCGCCATCGTGACCTCCGTCGGCGACGCCCAGCTCGCCGACGGCCTGGCGCGGGCACTGCGCCTGCCCACACCCGACTGGCGCGACGCCGCCGGTCGATTCTTCGAGCTCACCCGCGCAGTCAAGGGAATCCCCGACGTGCTCGTCGCTGTCGCCACGGGTCCGGGCGGTCGCGAGGAGGTCACTTTCGGAACGGGCGCCGACACCTACCGCCTGGTCGGCACCCCCGATGCTCTCGCCGGAGTCTTCACCGGCGCCGATTTCCTGTTCACCGCTCTGGAACGCGGTCTGCGCGTCCAGGGCACCTTGGCCCAGCTCTCGACGATGACGGCCGCCTCCTGGAAGGTTCGCTACGATGTCTGACACCCACCTGACCAGCGTTGATGTGCCTGAACGTGCCGCAAAGGCCTACCGTGTGGAGGCCACCAACCACGACGGCAGCTTCATGGGCAAGACCGTCACACCCGCGAAGTTCGCGTCCGGTCGGAGATCGGGCTTCGCCTTCGCCGACATCCTGTTCGGCATCGACATGGGCACCGACGTCGTGTTCGGCGACGCCTACCCCGAGTGGCGTGGAAACCTGCACGACATCGCACTGCTGCCCGACATGGATACCGAGGTGGAGTGGAAGCCCGGCGTCAGGTCCGTGATCGGCGACTTCTGGCTCAAAGACGGCAGTCCCAACCCGATCTGTCCGCGGAACCTCGTGCGCAGGCAGATCGACCGCCTCGCCGACCTCGGCTACACGGCGACCGTCGCGGTGGAGATCGAGACGACGCTGTTCGAGGAGTCCATTCAGGAAGCTCGGGCACGCGGGTACCGCGACCTCACTCCGCTCGGCGGCGAGACCGGAGCCACCTACAACCTCGCGAGGTCGTCGGACTGGGTCGACTACATGGAGGCCGTCACCGATCGACTGGACGAACTCGGCATCGTCTGGGAGGCGTGGACGGACGAGGCCGCGCCCGGTCAGACCGAACTGAACATCGCACCGACCGACCCGCTGACTCTGGCCGATTCGTGGGTCCGGACCAAACAGGTGATGCGAGAGGTCGCCTGCGACAAGGGCCGGTCGGTCACCTTCATGGCTAAGCCGACGGCCGGTTTCGGACAGGGCGCGCATCTGAACGTGTCCCTGCGACGGGACGGGGAGAATGCGTTCTACGCACCCGACGGACCGTCTGAGCTCATGCTCAACGCGGTCGGCGGGCTGATGGCGACGATGGCGGGCAGCACCCTTCTCGGACTGCCGCAGATCACCTCGTACCGCCGTCTGGTCGACGTCTCCGGTCCGCCGACGACGATCAGCTGGGGTGTGAACAACAAGACCGCCGCGCTGCGCGCGATCGTCGGCCATCGGGCGTACTCGCGGCTCGAGTACCGCGTTCCCGGTTCCGATGTGAACCCGTACTACGCGCTCGCAGGTGTACTCGCAGGCATTCTGGCGGGGATCGAGAAGAACCTGGACGCGCCGCCGCAGGTCCACGACATGGCCTGGTGCCTGCCCGACGACTGCGGCGTGGAGCGTATTCCGGGCTCGATGTCGAAGGCGATCACCGCGCTCGACGCCGACCCGCTCCTCCGCGAGTATCTCGGCGACGAGTTCGTCGACTTCTGGGCCGCGTCCCGACGCTGGGAATGGATGCAGTTCCACACCACGGGCGGCGACCCCTACGCCGAACTCTCGGAATGGGAGTCCCACCGATACTTCGAGTTCTCATGAGCCGCAAGCCGCTGATCGGCATCACCGGTCGTCGTTTCCAGCTCAGTCTCATCGCCGGCGCCGATCCCCGGTACGGCAAGGCGTGCATGGACTCGTTCATGTCGGCATTCGCCGTTCGGGTCGCGGAGGCGGGCGGGACACCCGTGCACCTGCCGTACGACGCCGACCCCGCGGACGCCTGTGACTGGCTGTCCGGTGTGATCGTCACCGGCGGGCAGGACGTGCACCCCGCACGCTGGGGCGGCGACGCCTCGGTGGTCCGGGACATCGACCCGCGCACCGACACCAACGCCCACGATCCCGAGCGTGACGACTACGAGCTCGCACTCACTCGCGCGGCGATCGAGCGGGGAGTGCCGATCCTCGGAGTCTGCCGCGGACTTCAAGTCCTCAACACCGCGCGCGGCGGGACGCTGATCGCCGACCTTCCGCCGGGAGAGATCCCGCATCTGTCATTGCAGAGCGCACCGACCGACGGCGACGCCGAGCACGTGGTGACCTTCGAGCCCGGTTCGACCGCGGCCGCGGTCTTCGGCCCGCGCATGCTGACCAACTCGTGGCATCACCAGGCCGTCGACCGGTGCGGGGAGTCGCTCGTCGTGACGGGCCGTACCGCGGACGGAGTGGTCGAGGCGGTCGAGTCGCCCGGAGCACCGATCCTCGGGGTGCAGTGGCACCCCGAGTGGATGGAGAACAGAGATCCGGCGATGACGTGGATCGTCGACGAAGCGCGGAAACGACAGGAGAGGGCGCGATGACAATCGAGGCCGATCGGGCCGGGGGCACGTTCCGGCGCGCCGTCGACCCGGATCTGATCGCGGCGGATCCGCGGATCGGGACCGTGACGGGTCTTCTGGGCGACGGCGTCGCGCGTACTCCCGACGCCGAACTGCTGCGGTTCGGCGACGAGTCGTGGTCGTACAGCCGGGTCGACGCGGCGTCGTCGCAGCTTGCACATCGGTTCGTCGCCGTCGACCACCTGGTTCCGGGCGACCGCGTCGCCATCATGCTGCCCAACGTCGTCGGTTGGCCGCTCATCTGGTTGGCCGCGCTCAAGTCCGGCGTGGTCGCGGTGCCCGTGAACTCGTCGTATCGGGCCGCCGACCTCGAATTCGTCCTGTCCGATTCCGGCGCCCGCGTGATCGTGACCGATGCCGACCACCTGACGCTGGTACACGAGGTCCTCGCGGGAACTCCCGACCTCGCCGACATCACCGTCGTCGACATCGCGGACACCGGCGACGCCCATCTCCCGATCACCTCACCGACGGCATCGATCGGCCCGGAGACACTCGCCAACCTGCAGTACACGTCCGGCACCACGGGTTTCCCGAAAGCGTGCATGCTCACCCACGACTACTGGACGCGGATCGGGTGGACGTGTGCCGCGGCGGTCGGGCTCGGCCCAGACGACGTACTGCTGACGGCTCAGCCGTTCTCGTACATGGACCCGCAGTGGAACACCGTCCTCGCCCTCATCACGGGGGCGCCGCTCGTTGTGCTGCCGCGGTTCTCGGCGTCGGGCTTCATGGCCGACGCGCGTCGTCACGGCGCGACCTTCTGCTACGTCCTCGGGTCCATGCCGACGCTGCTGTTCAAGCAGCCGCCGAACCACGCCGACCGGGACAACCGGCTCCGCGCGATCTTCTGCTCCGCGATCCCCGCCGGGATGCACGCCGACCTCGAAGACCGCTGGGGCGCACCCTGGCGTGAGATCTACGGGATGACCGAGAGCGGCGTCGACCTGTTCAGCCCGTTCGACGACGCGGCAGTCGTCGGCAGCGGAACGCTGGGCCACCCGGTGCCCACCAAGCGGGTGCGGATTCTCGACCCGGAGGGGGCCGAGGTGCCCGACGGTGAGCCCGGGGAGCTGACGGTGTCCGGAGTCCCGATGATGCTCGGCTACTGGAATCGTCCCGACGCGACCGCCGAGACGCTTCGCGACGGCCGCCTGCACACCGGTGACGTCGCGGTCTGCGAAGCGGGAACGTATCGCCTCGTCGGTCGCATCAAAGACATGGTCCGGCGCGGCGGCGAGAACATCGCCAGCAGCGAGGTCGAGCGGGCACTGGAATGCGCCGAGACTGTCGTCGCCGCCGCGGTGCTCGCCGAAGCCGACGAGCTGTTCGGCGAGGAAGTCAAGGCGTTCATCCAGCTCGCGCCGGGGACCGTCGCAGACAGAGCCACCGCCGAACGCATCGTCGACGCCACCGCCGCCAGACTCGCGCGCTTCAAGGTGCCTCGGTTCGTGGAGTTCGTGACCGACTTCCCGCGCACCCCGTCCGAACGCATCGCCAAGCCGATTGTGAAAGCCCGTGCCGCCCAGAATCCCGGCACCACCTACGACCTCCGGCCTGCGCGCACCGCCGCGCCGGGAAAGTGAAGAGAAGACATGACCGACACCGCAGTGGACGTCCGCATCGACGACGACATCGCCGTCCTCACCCTGAATCGCCCCGACAAGCTCAATGCGTTGGACATCAACACCCGCGTCCTGCTGGCACAGGAGATCAGGCGCTTCGGCGCGGGCGAGGACGTCCGCGGCATCGTCCTGACCGGAAACGGCCGAGCGTTCTCCGCGGGTGAAGACCTCGCCGCGATACCGACCACCTTCGACGGGATCCGCGAGGCGTTCGCCACTTTCCACGACATCACCCGCGCGATCCTCGAGACCTCCGTGCCCGTGATCGCCGCCGTCAACGGTATCGCGGTCGGCGGCGCGTCGGAGATCACCCTGTGCTGCGACGGACGGATCGGAACCGCGCGAACCGAGTACTACCAGCCCGAGAACAAGCGCGGAATCATCATCTCCAACGCGTCGAGCATCCTCATGTCCCGACTCGTGCGCAATCACGCCATGCGCGTCGTGCTCGGCGGACAGCGGATCGACGCCGACGACGCACTGCGCATCGGACTGCTCGACGAGATCGTGCCCGCCGAGGAACTCGTCGCTCGCGCCGCGGGCACCGCTCGCGCCTGGAACTCCAACCCGCTCACCACCTCGCTGCATCTCGGACTGCTGCGCCCGCGCTCAGAGGAGGTCGAGGCCGCCTTCGCTCGCGAGGACGAAGCCGCCCGCGTGGCGTGGGAGTCGGGCGCGCTCAGCGCGGGCGTCGCGCAGTTCTGGGGCGACCGGGACGCCGCGGCGACTCCCGCGCGCTGACCGATACCGCACACAGACGAAGGAAGCACACCGCGATGATCACCACCCAAGCCGCCGTTCTCACGGCGATCAACACCCCGCTCGTCCTCACCGACATCCACGTCGACGACCCCGAGCCCCACGAGGTCCGAGTCGCCGTCACCCACGTCGGCCTCTGCCACAGCGACCTGCACTACATGACCGGCACCGTCGGCGCCGACCTGCCGGTGGTCGTGGGCCACGAGGTGGCGGGCGTCGTCGAGGCGATCGGTTCGGCAGTCACAGACTTTGAACTCGGCGACCGCGTCGTCGGCGCGCTCACCCCGTCGTGTGGCAAGTGCCGCAACTGTGCCGCGGGCCATTCGACACAGTGCCAGCGGCAGAGCCAGGTGCGTGAGCGGCAGCGTCCGGCCTTCACCCTGCCCGACGGGACCGTCGTCGACCGACTCGGCAGCGTCGGTGCCTTCTCGCAGCACATCCTGATGCGCGAGAACACCCTGGTCAAGATGCCCGACGAGGTGGGGCTGCACGTCGGCTGCCTGCTCTCGTGCTGCATCGTCACCGGTGTCGGAGCAGTCTTCCGCGGCGCGCAGATCCGTCCGGGATCGACAGTGGCCGTGATCGGTTGCGGCGGCGTCGGGTCCGCGATCATCCAGGGCGCGCGGATGGCCGGCGCGTCGGCGATCATCGCCGTCGACCTCGACGACGCGCGTCTGGAGGCGTCCCGCGTGTACGGCGCCACGCACGTCGTCAACGGTGCGTCCGATGTTCCGGCCGCGATCCGCGACATCCTCGGCGACGGCGTCGACTACGCCTTCGAGGCCGTAGGTTCGGCGCGCACCGCGCAGACCGCATTCGCCGCACTCCGTGCGACGGGAACCGCGACCCTCGTCGGAATCGCGCCCGACGGCACCGATCTGCAGATCCCGGCGTCGGACTTCTTCTTCGGTGAGAAGAAGCTCATCGGCTCGTACATGGGGTCGGGCCAGGCGCAGCAGGACATCGCCGAGTTCGCGCGCCTCTACCTGGAGGGACGGCTGCTGCTCGACGAGATGGTCACGAAGGTCATCCCGTTCAGCCAGGTCAACGAAGGCTTCGACGCCATGAAGTCCGGAGATGTGACCCGCATCGTAGCCGCCATGCCCACCCCAGCCGACACCACGGAGGCAGTCCGATGACCACCATGAACACCACTCTCGCTCAGCCGCGCAGCTACATCGCGGGCGAATGGGTCCAGTGCGAGACCCTCGACGCGTGGAACGTCGATCCGAACACCGGCGAACCGGTTCACGCGATGGTGACGACCTCGTCCGACGATCTCGAGCGCGCCCTGCAACTGGCCGTGGAGGTCTATGACGCCTCGGACTTCCTCGACGACGACGTCCGTCTCCAGCGCGCGGAGGTCCTGGAACGCGCCGCGACGAACGTGGAGGAGCGAATCGAGGAGATAGCCCGCATCGACGCCCTCACCAGCGGCACCGCCATCGGCGCCACCCGCACGGTCGCGTCGTTCCTCCCGTACCGGCTGCGCGCGGCCGCCGCAGAGGCACGGACCATCGCCCGCGTCACCCCGCTCGCCGCAGACGGACGAGACGTCCGTCTGCATCGGATCCCGTGGGGTCCGGCAGCCATTCTGACCCCGTGGAACGGACCGAGTTTCATTCCGGCGGCGAAGGTCGCGAGCGCTCTCGCGGCAGGCTGCCCGGTGATCCTCAAGCCGTCCGAGCACGCACCCGCCAGTGCACAGGCGATCGTCGAGTGCTTCGTCGACGCCGGACTTCCCGACGGCGCCCTGCAGTTCGTCCACGGAACCGGTGAGATCGGTGCCGCCCTGACCGGCGACCGCCGCGTTCAGGTGGTGTCGTTCACCGGCGGCCCCGGTGCGGGCCGGGCCATCGCGCGTGCCGCTGCCGAGGACTTCAAGGTTCTGCAACTGGAACTGGGAGGCAACAACCCGGCCCTCGTCCTCGACGACGCCGACCTGGACGTCACCGCCGACGGGCTCCTCACGGGGATGACGAACCTGAATGGGCAGTGGTGCGAAGGCCCGGGCAAGGTGTTCGCGCCGCACCGCCTGGTCGAGCCGCTCCGCGAAGCACTGAACGCGCGGATCGCGAAGCTGCGGATCGGCCATTCGCTGGACGAGACCACGGACATCGGTCCGATCTCGAACGCACCCCACTTCCGGACCTTGCTGCAGCGGATCGACGGACTGCGCGAACTGGGTGCGGAGATCGACCAGGTGGGCGAACTGCCGGATCTCGGCGGGTTCTTCCTGTCGCCGACGGTCGCGACCGGCTCCGATCCGGACCGCACCACCGCTGAGTTGTTCGGGCCGGTGATCTCCCTGCACGGCGTCGACTCCGACGGAGAGGCGCTGCGACTGGCGAACGCGAACCCGTCCGGACTCGACGCCTACGTCTTCGGGACCGACACCGATCACGCCATCGCCATCGGCTCCAGAGTCCGCTCGGGCGAGGTCCGCGTGAACGGTGCGAAGGTCGCCGACCTCGGCGCCGATTCGGCGCAGAGCTTCTGGGGGCCGTCCGGCATCGGCGGTCACGGCCCGGCGGAATCTGTTCGAGTGTTCTGCGGCGACCGGGTGGTCGGCGTCGACTCCCCGGACCTGCCGATGTGAGGCGCGGTGGCGGTTCTCAGTCGCGCAGCTGCACGAGCATGAGGGCCGCCACCACGCTCGCCGCGTTCTCGGCGAGCGGGACGGGCAGGAGGCTGTCGGCGCGAGCCAGGCGTCGTTCGACGGTGTTGCGGTGCGTGTAGAGCCGTTCGGCGGCGGCCGACGCGTTGAACCGCTCCTGCACGTAGGTGAGCGCCGTGTCGCGGAGGGTGGCGTCCGCGGACGCGAGGTCGCCGAGCGTGTCCTCGACGAACTGATCGGCGCGGCCCATGTCGGCGGTCAGCACCGAGATCAGGGCGACGTCCTGGTACCGGACGACAGTTCGTTCGGAGCCGACCTGTATCAGGACACGGTGTGCGGACATGGCGTCCAGATGGCTGCGGCGGAAGCCGTCGAGATCCTGGCCCGGTCTGCCGAACGCGACATGGATTCCGGCTGCGTCGTCGAGTGCTTCCTCGGTCGCTTCTACAGACGGAACCGAGTCGACAGGCAACCAGACCCAGAGCGCCGAGACGCTGGCGTTCACGGTGAGCCGCCGCGATGCGCCGCACAACCTCATCATCGACTCCGAGGCGGTGTCGAGCGCGACCGCTTGGGAAGTGGCGTCGCTCCAGATGACGGCGGCGACATGGTGTCCGGTGAGTGCGTACCCCAGTCGAGCCTCCGCATGGTCGCGTGCGATCGGCGCACCTTCGAGCAGCAGGTGAACCGTCGCCTGTCGTTCTGCGCTGCCGCCCCGGGTGAGCTCGGATCGTTCGCGCTCGACGTACTCGTCGAGGGCCGCGATGGAGTCGTCGATGAACGTCGACATGGATCGCTCGGAGATCTTCATCAACTCGCGCAGATCGTCGAGGTCGGACGTCGCGGTGAAGCACTCGTCCACCCACGCCGACCACGCGCCGTGTTGGGCGCCTCGCCACGATCCCAGATCGTGCATGTCGAGCCCGCGGCGTACCACGTCTCGAGCGAACTGCAGGATGTCCGGATCGTTGCTGGGTTGCACTCGTGCGCCGGGATTCTGAAGGTTGGCCGACAGCCAGTGGACCATGTTCGTCTTGTTCATCTGACGATCGGCGGCCGCCAGTTGGGGATCGTCGAGCACCGATCGGTACTCCGCCATCTCGTGGGCGACAGCGGTCAGCTCCTCGACCGCGGTCTCCGAGGACGCGAGGAGTCCCTCGGCGACTTCTCGGATCAACGCGGCGATGCGCCTGTCGGGGCGCGGCCAAGGCGACGTCATCTTCGAACTGTATTCCCTCGTGATGGATGGCATTGCCGGGTCTGGTCGGCAGGACATCCGAGTATATGTCGAATGACCAAGTCATATGACCACTACGCCGGACCTCGCTGGTACTCTCGCCAGTGATGTGATCATTTGTCTTGATCGGGAGGGGTGCGACGTGGCTAGGGTTCCCGCGGCGGAACGCCGTCAAGAATTGATCGATGCGGCAGTGACAGTCATCGCCGAGCGGGGCGTCGACGGCGCCACCACGCGTCGGATTGCCGAACAGGCCGACGCGCCGTTGGCGACCCTGCACTACTGCTTCTCGTCGAAGGAACTGCTGTTCAGTGCGGTCTTCGAGCACATCAGCGGGCTCTACTCCGAGGTCCTGAACAGCTATGACGTGCAGGGCGACATCGCCGCCGATGCACGCGGCCTGCTGTGCGCGGTGCTCGACTGGTACGTGGGCGATCCCGATATGACTGTGGCGATCTTCGAGCTGATCAGCTGGGCGCAGCGGCAAGACTCGGCCAAGGCGATCATGGTGTTCGACACGGCGCTGGCGACGGTGCGGTCGATCCTCGCCGACGCCGCGTCTGCGGCGGGTCGGGCCATCGACCTGGCGAAACTCGACGACCTCGGCTACATCGTCACCGTATTGTCCGACGGATTCGCGGTTCAATGGGCGACGTACGGGGTCGCGGGTCGGCGGGAAGTCGATCTCACCGTCGGTGCGTTGGACGCCTGGGTGGCGACCCACCTGGACCCGGATGCGGGCGGGGCGCCGATCCCGTCGGCGGTCGTCGAGTCCAGCAGTCCAGCGGCGTCGGGGGACGGCAAGACGCCGGGGGAGCCTCGGGTCGTCAATGCGTTCGCAAACCTCGTCTCCTGGGTGGGTGACGACTGAGCTGTTCTGCTCCCGCTCCAGAACGGCTGTACGCCCACCAGGCCAATTACTAGGACGCCCAAGTATTCGCGCCGAGGGTGCGCTAACGTGGCAGCCATGTCGTACATCCGCACCACCGTCGCGAACGGTGTCGGGGAGATCATCCTCGACCGCCCGAAGGCCCTGAACGCTCTCGATCAGACGATGATCGACGACCTCCACGATGTCCTCGAACGCTGGGCCGATGACGACTCCGTCGAGACCGTGCTCGTCACGTCGGCGAGTGAGCGGGCGTTCTGCGCGGGCGGCGACATCCGCGCCATCCGCGACAGCGCCATCGCGGGCGACGCCGCGGCCGTCACCCGTTATTTCGCGAGCGAGTACCGCGTCAACCAGATGATCGCTGAGTACCCGAAGCCGTATGTGGCGCTGATCGACGGCGCCGCGATGGGCGGCGGTTTGGGTATCAGCGTGCACGGCGAGATCCGCGTCGTCACCGAGAAGGCGATGATCGCGATGCCCGAGACGGCCATCGGCTTCTTCCCCGACGTGGGCTCGACGTACTTCCTGCCGCGTCTGCCGCAGGGCGTCGGCATGTGGCTCGGCCTGACCGGCGCGCGCCTGCGCGGCGCGGACGCGGTGGCCGTCGGCCTGGCGACGCATTTCGTCCCGTCATCCGAGTTGGGCGCCGTCGCCGACACCATCCGCTCGGGAGCGGGCCTCGCCGCTGCGCTCGCCGATCACCGTGATCCCGTCGAGACGACGGTGCCTCTAGCCAAGATCGCCGACTATTTCGGCGACACCGACGTCGACGCGATCGTCGGCGGGCTCCGCGGCGCGGTCGGCGACGAGTGGGCTGAGGAGATGCTGACGCTGATCGCGTCCGCGTCCCCGACGAGCATGTTCGTCACCGCCCGACTCCTCGAACTCGGGGCCACGTCGTCGCTCGCCGAATGCCTCGAACGCGAGTTGAGCACCGCCGAACGGATCACCGTGCACCCCGACTTCGTCGAAGGCGTCCGCGCGGTCCTCGTCGACAAGGACCGCAATCCGTCCTTCGCGCCGCCCACAATCGAGGAAGTCGACCCCGCGTCGATCGCCGACATCGTCGGCTGACGTCGGTTTGTCGCCGCACCTTCGGCGGTCCACCGCTCACTGAGCGGTCATAAGAAACTCGCTCGCTCCTGAAGATCATTCCGGGGGCGAGTGAGTCATATCTGCAGCTCTGATGTTCTTCGATTGGAGCCGAGCGGGGCTTCGTCAGCAGTTCTGCATAACATATTGTTCGACATTTCCGGGCAGGGTGGAAGCGTTTTCGTGTCGCGTTCGCCTGACGGTTGCCAGGGTCGTGGACGCCTGCTACCGTCGCTGAATCACCAAGGTAAGTTGAAGTCAATAGATCAGAACATGCGACCGTATGTCGAGTGTTCGTGTGGCTGGCCGTGAGCGTTCGGGAGTTGTGTTGTGCGGTTGATAGTTCGGGTGGTCGCGGTGGTGGCGGCGTCGGTTGCGCTGGTGGGCGTTGCTGGTGGTGGTGTGGCGTCGGCTGATCAGGTTCATCGGTTCCCCGATCGGACCGTGGTGAAGCGTTCTGATGATGGGTGGACGGTCCGGTTGACGAAGTCGGCGGAGAAGATCGTGTCGGTGCCGCCGCTCTCGCGCGGGGTCGGTTCGTTCGAAGCGTTCCTGGACTTGCGGGGCGAAGCCGAGATCACTGGACATGGTGCTGTACCAGTGGACGCTGCGGTCCTGACCTCGGGATATCAGTTGTCGTGTCAGTGGCAGATGTCATCGGTGAACGTGGGAATTTCTGGTGGTCCGACGGCGCAGGCGTCGATCACGTGGCCGCCGGCGGTGGTGTTCGGGGTGCAGGCGATGCCGACAGTGTCGACGACGTTGGCGAACGGGGCCACGGTCGATGTCAAGTTCGGCCAGAAAGCCCTGACTGGTGCGCGTGCGGGAACGCGCGCGGAGGGTGTTCGAGTCGAGATCTCCGGGTGTGTCGGCGCACGCCCCGCGGTGCGCGCCTACATTCGCGTCTCGATGGCAACGGCGGCCAATGACAACACGTTCACCATCTACGGGTCCCCGCACCTGCTGTAGCAGCCTGCCTACCGTCACGAGAAGGGATCCAATATGACGTTGACAGACAACACAACACGTATTGCTGACGATTCGCGGACGATAGATCATGCCGATTCCCCGGCTGGCGACGACCGGGAGGCGACGCGCGGTGAGGCCGGGTCGGTGCCGGTGGGCTCGATCGTCTTGTTCCTGCTCGGGTGCGGGGTTCTTGTCGCTGCTGCGATGACGGTGTCGAATCTGGGGTCGTGGGGTGCCCGGCAGTGTTTGGTACACGCCAAATCACTACTGGAATTTTTGGAGAGTGAAGTAAATGGCTGAAGCGCCCTTGGATGGGTCGAACTTCTCGATCCTTGTCGATAGCCTCTACGATACGTCTGGCGTTGAGTATGCGTCGCGGAAATCTGGCCGCTACCCCGTGCACGTTCGTGGATGGAAGTGCTTGACGTTCGGCGATCTATTCGATGAGTTTGCGGCAGCGTTTCAGTTTCCTTCGTACTTCGGATACAATCGCGATGCGCTGCTAGACTGCCTTCAGGATTTTTTCGACGAAGATCTTCGGTACCAGGCTGCGACCTCTGGTCTTGACCTGATCATCTGGCATGCGGATGAAGTACTGAGAGACGGAAGCGGATTGCAGGGCCGTGTCGATCTGGAAGTCTTTATCGATATATTGTGTTCGGCCATTTCGGAGATTCGCTCACCGGAGGGGATTCGGGCGGGCTTCGAGCCTGTGTCCAGGAGTGTTAACATCTACCTTCAGTTTGACGATGATGACGCGGCGAGCGATCTTGCTCGGTGGGCAAGTGTGGGGCTCCGCTTCTCCAAACTGGATCGGTAGCTGTTCTCACGATCCCGATGCGCCCCAAGCGTTCCTCCTGGTGAAAGTCTCGGAGCAATTTCGCGACGGCGTGGATTGGTGACTATGACGCGGGTTCTTCGGATTTGAATACGTTGGGACGTTTTCGGCGAGTTGGCCGAAGTGCGGTCGGGACCGTACTATCACAGAGTTGATTCTGATGCGGGCGGTACAGGCCGAAATTTCTGATGGAATTTCCGGAGGGTGAATTTGGTGGATGAATCGCTTCAAAGCGGACCTCTATTCTCATCGTGAGGGTTTTCCGGTCGAGATGACCATAGCTTCAGTGGGACCGGATTCCGTGGGCTGCAATGGGCGCTATGGTGCCATTGAAATCGTCGTTTCGGCGACCCTGGGAGATGAGGAGACGGGCAGGTACGAGGTCACGGTCAATTGGGAACAGTGGCAGGACTTCGAGAATGCGGCGGGGTATGAGTTCGAAGTTCTTAAAGAGTCGTTCGAAGCGGCAGTCAACGCTCTACATCCCACTGTTGCATCATTGAGGCCGGGTGTTCAGCTCGCGCACGCTTCGGGAGTCTCGCTTGACTTCGGAGATGCCGACCCCGTATCCATCGTGCCGGGGTGGCTGACGTACATTCGAGATCTATCTGGACGACTTGGTAGTGGTGACGATTTGAGCGGCAAGATTGTGCGAAGGCCTATGGCAGACGGGATTGTTCTCGAATTCAGCGGAGACTGGACGACGTTCGCTCCAGAAGACTCTGATGCGGTGTCGCGGGGCCTTCGATAACTTCATCCGTTTCGGTCGTCGAGATCGTCAGCTGGCGCGTACCGTTCCCGTTCGCTCAACTCAACGACCGGGCGCGGTCGCTCAGCGGACGTCGAAGCGACCGGAGAGCGCGGCGGTGGTCGCGGTCGGGGCGGTGGACGGGTCGTCGTAGGAGACGTCGTCCGAGGGGTCGAGCGGGTTCGCGGCCTGGGAGACGGCGGTCGGGCAGTCGAAGCGCCCGGCGGCACGGTGGGCGTTGCTCGAGGTGAGCGTGAGGCTGCACGTCGACGACGTGTAGTACGTGCCGCCGATGGAGACGCCGACGGTCGCGTTGATCGGGTGATTCAGTTTGCCGAGCGGCCTGGTGTCGGGGAGTTTGCCGCCGGCGAGGTCGACGCTGAGGAACTCGAGCTGAGCGCCATCGCCGCGTCCGCCGGAGAATGTGAACAACAGGGAGTCCGGCGGGACCTCCGGATTCGGATCGCCCCACTTCGCGAACTCGACGCACTGCTCGGAACCGGCGAGACTCACCTTGACCCGCATCGATCCACGGGTGAACCGCAGGTCGTAGCCCTGCCGTTCGACTTTCCCAGTTGCCGACGGTTCGTCGCACGCCGATGTCGCGAGCCGTTTCGCGCGCGGCGGCGACGGCGCACGCTCGGCCGACTCGGGCGTCGAGCACCCGGCCACGAGCAGTGCCGCACCGACGACGACCGCGACCCGGCGCACGTCAGTCGGCCGCGGCGACGAGGGGCTCGAGAAGCAGATCCTTGTGCTCCTTCTCGATGTACTGCAGACGCCACTTGTCGCTGAACAGGGCGAGGATCGCACCGTCGCTGCGGGTGAACACCTCGACGCCGCGCTGGCGGTTCAGTTCCACCGCGCTCGCCTCGTCGGTGCGGCGCGCCAGCGAGTAGCCGAGCGGCTCGATGATCGTGTCGACGTTGAACTCGGCCTTCATGCGGGCCGTGACGACCTCGAACTGCATCGGTCCGACGGCGGCCAACACCGGCGAGGCGTCACCGCGCAGATCGTTGCGCAGCACCTGGACGACGCCCTCGGCGTCGAGCTGGTCGATGGCCTTGCGGAACTGCTTGTACTTGTCGGCGGTGGTGACCCGCAGCGACGAGAAGTGCTCGGGTGCGAACGACGGGATCGGCGGGTACTGCACCTTCGGATCGAGGTACAGGGTGTCGCCGGGCGCCAGGGCCATCGCGTTGACGAGGCCGACGACATCGCCGGGGTAGGCGGTGTCGACGGTGGCACGGTCACGCCCGAACACGGCCTGCGCGTACTTCGTCGCGAACGGCTTCCCGGTCTGCGCATGGTTGACGACCATGCCGCGCTCGAACTCGCCCGACACGATCCGCATGTAGGCCAGCCGGTCTCGGTGGCTGGAGTCCATGCCGGCCTGCACCTTGAAGACGACGGCGCTGAACGGGTCGGTCACCTCGCGCGCCACGCCGTCGATCGACTCGCGTCCGCGCGGCGGGGGAGCGAACTCGACAAGCGCCTCCAACAGCTGTCGGACGCCGAAGTTCAGCATCGCGGAGGTGAAGATCATCGGCGACGTCTGGCCCGCCAGGAACATCTCCTGGTCGTGGTCCTGGCCCATCTCGGACAGCAGTTCGCTCTCCTCGGCGGCCGCAGTCCACGCGTCGCCCTCGGCTTCCGCTGCGGCATCGGCGTCGAGCAGGGTCTCGGGGGCGATCTTCGCGCCGCCCGCGGTGCGCGTGAACTTCACGTACTCGCCGGTGCGACGGTCCATCAGTCCGCGGAAATCGCCCGCGATGCCGACCGGAACGTACAGCGGAGTCGGGATCAGGCCGATGCGCTCGCTGATCTCGTCGATCAGTTCGAGCGGTGTCTGACCGGGGCGGTCCCACTTGTTGATGACGGTGATCACCGGGATGCCGCGGTGCCGACACACCTGGAACAGCTTCAACGTCTGCGGCTCCAGGCCCTTGGCCGCGTCGATCAGCATGACGGCCGCGTCGACCGCCGTCAGCACGCGGTAGGTGTCCTCCGAGAAGTCGGAGTGACCGGGCGTGTCGACGAGGTTGATGACGTGCGGGAAGTCCTTGTCGTCGTTCGTCGCTTCGCACGCGTACTTGAACTGCAGGGCCGTGGAGCTGACAGAGATGCCGCGGGCCTTCTCCATCTCCATCCAGTCCGACACGGTGGAGCGGCGGCCGCCCTTGCCGTGCACGGCTCCGGCCTCGCTGATCATGCGGGCGTGCAACGCCAGGGCCTCGGTCATCGTCGACTTGCCCGCGTCGGGATGGGAGATGATGGCGAACGTACGACGGCGCGTGACCTCGCGCCCGATGACCTCGGAACTCACCCGTCCACGCTATCGGTCCGCGGGCGGCGGCGGCAAAAGGGCGGCGGCGCACGAGGGCCGCTACCGGTACGACCGCGGTCCGATGAGGATCTCGTTCGCCTCGATGCCCGCGACGACGGCCGCGATGTTGTAGCCGGACATCCGTACAACGTTCCGTTTCGCGCCGTTGTCCTCGCTGCGGCCGTAGTCGGCGTGCCCTTCCACGCGGACGCGCTGCACGCCGGTCCGGTCGACGCCCGCCTCCGTGCTCAGGCGGGTCATGCCGACCTTGGACGGCCGCGCGCCCCAGCCGCGCCACGGCGCCCAGTTCGCGATCCGGTTCGACACCGGATCGTTCGGTGCGCTGAGGTAGTAGACGCTGCCGGGCGCGAGTCCGAGCTGTTCGACGTCGCGGATCGCCAGTCCGGGCGAGCCGTAGAACGCGGCGCGGTCGACTATCGGCCTGCCGTCGAGGGCCGGCCGCCCGCGGAGTCGTTGCAGGGCGTACGACGAGCAGAGTGAACCGTATGAGTGGCCGAGCAGGACGAGCTGGGTGTCCGGTGTGCGTCGCTTGATCCGGGTCAGGAAGGCCGCCAGCCGGGGAGCGCCGCGTCGGGCGCGGTGTCGGCTCATCACCTGAAGTCCGGACCGGACGAACGGCATCCAGCTGTGCGGATCTCTGCGGTCGAAACCGAGGAACGGATTGCCAGGCGTCTGATAGCCGATCCATGCGATGGCCGCGACCTTCGGCGCGTCGTCGCCGTCGATGAGAGCCAGCTGGCGGTGGGCCTCGTTGCGGAGGAGCCCGGCCTCGTTGACCATGCCGCCGACCGACCGTTCCGTGGTGCTGCCCATCCCCGGGACGGTCACGGCGATGCGGTCGGCGGTGTCGGGATCGCCGAGCGCGATCACCACGTGCGCCTGTTTGTCGCGCGCGTCGAACTCGAGGACGAACACGTCGTCGCCGATGATCGCGTCGGTGATCGCGCGCAGTTCCGACAGTCGACGCTCGTCGCCCGCGGTCCGGGCTCGGGCGGCCTCGGTCTCCAGTTCGGCCCGGTTGGACCGATCGAGTTCCACCGACGGGATCAGCGTCGACGGGCCGGAACCGACCCTGCTGTCAGCCATTCGCACACACCTCTCGCCCCTGTCCGTCGCCCGCCTGCGGCGCCGGTCTTCTACAGGGTAGTGGCGGGCGCCGTCACTCGAACGGAATGGGCGGCATGGTGACGACCTGCGCCGCGTACGACAGTCCTGCGCCGTAGCCGAGCAGCAGCGCCGTGTCGCCGGGCTTGGCCTGCCCGGTCGACAGCATCTGTTCCATCGCGAGCGGGATCGACGCCGCAGAGGTGTTGCCGGTGTTCTCGATGTCGTTCGCGACGCGCGTCGTCTCCGGGAACTTGAGGCTGCGGGCGAGAAGATCGTTGATCCGGGAATTGGCCTGATGGGGGACGAAGACGTCGATCTCGGAGGCGTCGACCTTCGCGACGTCGAGCGCGCGCTGCGCGGCCTTGCCCATCTCGAACGCAGCCCAGCGGAACACGGCGGTCCCCTCCAGGCGCAGGTAGGGGCGCTTGGCGTGATCGTCGGAGTCCATGTACTCGATCCAGTCGATGTCCTGACGGATCGCGTCGTACTGGGTGCCGTCGCTGCCCCACACCACGGGGCCGAGGCCCTGGCGTTCCGTCGGGCCGACCACCACGGCGCCCGCGCCGTCGCCGAAGATGAAGCAGTTGCCTCGGTCGGTCATGTCGAGCGCCACCGACAGCTGCTCGGCGCCGACGACGAGCACGTGGGTCGCGCTTCCGCCGCGGACCATGTCGGCCGCCAACGACATCGCGTACCCGAAGCCCGCGCAACCGACGGTCACGTCGAACGCCGGGACGCCGTTCGCGCCGAGCTCGGTCGCGAGCTTCACCGCCCCGGCCGGGGTCAGCAGCAGGTGCGTGTTGGTCGCGAGGATCACCGCGTCGATGTCCGACGGCGACAGCAGTGCGTTCGCGATCGCCGTCCGTCCGGCGTTGACGCCCATCTCGACGACGGTCTCGTCGCGGCGCGCGAACCGGCGCGACTTGATGCCCGTCCGCGTGAAGATCCACTCGTCCGACGAGTCGATGTTCCGACAGATCTCGTCGTTCGTGACCACTCGCTCGGGCCGGTAGGCCCCGATCCCGAGCATTCCGATGTTCTTGACGCCGACGGCCTCGTGAAGGTCCACCATGAGCGCACTCCTTCGATGCTGATCTCGCCTCTCGAAGATCCACGCTCTCATGTGACGCCGGTTACCGGGAAGTATTCATCCGGCGTCGGTGTGGACGCGCTGCGAATTGTCGGACCCTTCGGGTAAACCTGACTGCATCGAACGGACGACAGTGAGGCGCTTGGAAATGATTCACGCGAGAGGTCTGGTTCAGACCTTCACGACGGGCAGAGGAAAACAGACGAAGGAGGTCCGCGCGGTCGACGGGGTCGACCTCGACATCGCCGAAGGCGAGGTCGTCGGCTTCCTCGGTCCAAACGGCGCGGGCAAGACGACCACCCTGCGCATGCTCACCACCCTCCTGCGTCCCACCTCGGGGACGGCGACGGTGAACGGCTACGACGTTCTCACACAGTCCGTGCAGGTCCGCCGCAGCATCGGGTACGTGTCGCAGGCCGGGTCGACGTTCTCGCAGGCCCTCGCGGGCGACGAGGTCAGCGACCACGGCCAGCTGTACGGCATGAGCAGGCGCGACGCCGTCGCGCGCGGCAAGCAACTGTTCGACGATCTGCAGCTCGACGGACTGTGGGACCGCATGCCGAAGAACATGTCCGGCGGGCAGAAGCGCCGCCTCGACATCGTCATGGGTCTCATCCACGATCCGACTCTCGTCTTCCTCGACGAGCCGACCACCGGACTCGACCCGCAGGCCCGCGCCAACCTGTGGGAGCACATAGCCAGGCTCCGCACGGAGCGGGGCGCGACGGTCTTCCTGACCACGCACTACCTCGACGAGGCCGACGCGCTGTCGGACCGCATCCTCATCATCGACAACGGCCGGATCGTCGCGGCCGACACGCCGGACAACCTGAAGTCGCAGGTGTCGGGCGATCTCGTCCGGCTCGAGTTCGCGGACGCCGCACACGTCCCGAACGTCGCGACGGCCCTCGGCGACATCGGCTCGGACGTCGTCGTCGACGGGGCCGCCGTGAGCGCCCGTGTGCGCGGTTCGGCGCGGATCGTGCCAGGGCTGCTGCGCGACCTGGAGGCGCGCGGCGCGACGCTCGACTCCATCGAGATCGTCAAACCGACGCTCGACGACGTGTTCCTCACCCTCACCGGTCGATCCCTGCGCGACGAGACGTCGACGCCGGACACCGCCCAGCCCGACAAGGAGATCGCGTGATGAGGTTCTTCACCGAGTCGTACATCGTCTTCCGCAGGCAGCTGCGGATGAACCTGCGCAACCCCGCATGGGTGCTGATCGGCATCATGCAGCCGGTCATGTACCTGCTGCTGTTCGGTCCGCTGCTCAAACCCCTCGTGAGTCAGTTCCCCGGCGCCGGCGACAACGCGTACACGTTCTTCGTCCCCGGACTCCTCGTGCAGCTCGGCATCTTCGGCGCCATGTTCGCGGGCTTCAGCCTCATCGGCGAATGGCGTGAGGGAGTCATCGAGGCCGAACGGGTGACGCCCGCGAGCCGCACGGCGCTGCTGTTCGGACGCATCCTGCGCGACCTGCTGCAACTGCTGGTCCAGGCGTTGATCCTGATCGGCCTCGGCTTCGCGATGGGAATGCGCGGGTCGATCGGCGGCGTGATCGTCGGGCTCGTCATCACGCTGCTCGTCGGCGGAGCGTGTGCCGCGGCGTCGAACGCCCTCGCCCTCACCACCAAGAGCGAAGACGTCATGGCCCCCGTCATCAACATGGTGATGATGCCGATCCTGCTGTTGTCGGGCATCTTGCTGCCGATGACGATCGGCCCGGACTGGCTCAAGCGGATCAGCGACTTCATCCCGTTCCGGTGGATCACCGACGCGGTCCGCTCGTCGTTCCTCGGCGACGTCATGACCACGACGGTCCTGTGGGGACTCCTCGCGGCGATCGTCCTCTCGGCGCTCGCCGCCTGGTGGGGGACGTCGGTGTTCCGCAAGGAGAACGCCTGACCTTTCGACCCCCACCCGCTCAACGGACGGGGGCCAACATAGAAGCGTCGAAAGGTCTACCGCGTCAACGCCTACGGCAGGCGCAGATGCTTGGCGAGGGGGCCCGCGGCGGCGTCGCCGAGACCGTCGAAGCTCGTGACCTTCGGTGCGGGGGGCATCGTGACGACGCCGCCCGCGTAGCTCAGGCCCGCGCCGAAGCCGAGGATCAGCGCGGTCTCGCCGCCCTTGGCCTTGCCGGTGGCGAGCATCTCCTCCATCGCGAGGGGGATCGACGCCGCCGACGTGTTGCCGGTGGTCTCGATGTCGTTCGCCATCGGCAGCTCGTCGGGGAAGCCGAGGTTCTTCTTCATCAGGTCGTTGATGCGGGCGTTCGCCTGATGCGGGATGAACACCTCGATGTCGTCGACACCGGCGCCCGACTCGGTGAGCATGGCGGTCAGCGCCTTCGGGAGGGTGATGGCGGCCCAGCGGAACACCTTCGGGCCCTCCATGTGGATCACCATGCGACCGACGGGATCGGTCTCCGGGTCCTTGCCCTGGTAGTCGACCGAGCGGGCCATGTAGTCGACGGTGTTGATGTTCTGGATGATCGCGTCGGCGTTGTCGCCGTCGCTGCCCGACACCATCTTCGAGATGCCGTTGACCTCGCTCGGGCCGACGACCACGGCTCCCGCGCCGTCACCGAAGATGAAGCCGGTGCCGCGGTCGGTCACGTCGAGGCCGACGGACATCGTCTCGGCCCCGATCACGACGACGTAGGTTGCACTGCCCGCGCGGATCGCGTCGGCCGCGACGCCGAGGGCGTAACCGAAGCCGCCGCAACCGGCCGACACGTCGAACGCGGGGATGCCGTTGATGCCGATGTCGGACGCGATGATCGGTGCGCCGTGCGGAACGTTGTACGGCCAGCTGCTGGCGGCGAGGATCAGCATGTCGATCTTCTCGCGGTCGACGCCGGAGTTGACGATGGCGCGTTCGGCGGCCGCCGCCGACATCGACCGCATCGTCTCGTCACCACTGATCCATCGACGACTGCGGATGCCGCTGCGCTCGTAGATCCACTGATCCGACGAGTCGAGAACGGTGCACAATTCGTCGTTGGTCACGACCCGGGAGGGGCGGTAGGCGCCGATGCCTAGCATCGCCACATTCGGATGTCCCGAGGGTGTCACCAGTGTCGCCACGTGCATCGTCCTTCTGTAGAGCTCAAGTGTTGTCGTCTGTCCGGTCGATCGACGGCCGTCAGGTGGAACTGATTCTAGTGACCGCCGGAACCTTGCGGGCACCCAGCGTCATCAGACCCCCGACGATCGACAGGACGAAGCCCATGAAGAACACCAGCCAGAATCCGCCGACCAGCGACACGAGGCCCGCACCGAGGACGGGGCCGACGAGCTGACCGAGGGCCGCGGTGGTGTTGACGATGCCGAGGTCGCGGCCGTGGTCGTCCTCGTGGGGCAGGAGGTCCGTGGCGTAGGCGAGGCCGACGGTCGAGAACGCGCCGTAGCCGACACCCATGAACGCCGCGCCGATCATGGTCGCGGTGAACGTCGGGCTGATCACGATGATCAGTCCGGAGAGCGACTGGACGAGAGCCGACACGATCGTCAGGCCGCGCCGGTCCCAGCCGCGGTCGGCGAGCGACCCGGCGATGATCGACGCGATCACCACGAACACGGTGTAGACCACCACGAGAAGGATCAAGTTCCCTTCGGCGGTGTCCTTGTCCTGGTTCAGGCCGTACAGCAGGAAGAACAGGAACAGCGACGTGCCGAGCGCGTTTCCGACGTTGGCGACGAAGCGACCCGCGAGCATCCACGAGAAGTCCTTGTCGCGGAACGATTCCCACCGGCCACGGGTCGGATCGAGGGTGGCCCGGGCGGCGGTCACGTCGACCGGCGGGTCGGGCAGCACCAGGGTGGCCCAGGTGCCGACGACGGCGATGAGGACGGCGAGGATCAGGTAACCGGCCCACGGGTCGAGGTTGAGGCTGCCGATCGCGCCGACTCCGACGACGATGCCGAGGGCCTGCGACGCGCCGACTGCCGCCGACGCCGCGCCGCGCTGGTCGTCGGGCAGCTGGTCGGCGATCAGTGCGGTGAACGACGCGGATGCGACGCCGACGCCGATGCAGACGCCGATCCACGCGGCACCGATCACCCACGTGGAGTGGGTGACGCCGACGAGGACGAGGAACACCGCCATCAGCCAGGTGCCGATCAGCGACCACACGCGGCGTCGTCCGCCGAGCCATGCCGGGAGACGGGAACTGTCGGTGCGGTCCGACCACGCCCCGGCGAGCGGGCCCGCGATGACGCCCGCGAGGCCGCCCGCGCCGAGGATCAGCCCGGAGATGACGACGGTGTGGATCCATTCGTCGCCGCCCTGCGAGTTCTCCTGGTCGAGCTGGAGGGGAAGCAGCAGTTGCAGCGGGGTCAGCTGGACCATCCAGATGACGAGCCAGGCGACGGTGAACAGGGTCAGCCAGCTGCGGCTGCCCGCCTTCATTGCAGTGCTCACTTACGGTTCTCCGCGATCACTCGGCGATACCAGTCGTACGACGCCTTCGGCGTGCGCTTCGCGGTCTCGAAATCGATGTGGGTGAGGCCGAAACGCTGTGTGTAGCCGTCGGCCCATTCGAAATTGTCGACGAGCGACCACACGGTGTACTCGTCGACTCGCACTCCGGCGCTCATCGCTTCACCGACGGCACGGATGTGACCGTCGATGTACGCGATCCGGTCGACGTCGTCGATGCCGCCGTCCGCGGTGTCCGGTTCCGGGAACGATGCACCGTTCTCGCTGATCACGACGGGCGGCAGGTTCGGGTAGCGGTCGGCCAGGTCGATCAGCAGGTCGCGCAGGGCGTCCGGCTTGATTCCCCAGTCGGGGCCGAAACCGGTGTGCGGCACGTCGGGAGTCGGGACGATCTCGAACGGGATCGGGATGTCCGGCGCGGGTGCGGCGATGGTCGTCGGATTGTAGAAGTTGACCGCGTAGAAGTCGGGCCGTGTCGCGATGACGTCCATGTCGCCGTCGCGGACGGGCAGGTCGACGTCGCCGTACGCGGACAGGTCGGGGTACCGGCCGGTGAGGACGGGATCGGCGAACAGACGGTTGTGCAGTGTGTCGTACGCGGCCGCGGCGGCCCGGTCGTCCGCGGAGTCGGTGAGCGGATACACGTGCGTGTGATTGTTGGCGACGCCGACGGCCGTCGCGCCGTGCTCGCGGAACACACGAGTCGCGTAGCCGTGCGCCAGGAGTTGATGATGCGCGGTCGGAATGGCGTCGAACAGCAGGAACTCGCCCGGCGCGAGCTCGCCGACCGCGTAGCCCTGCAGGGTTGTCATCGCGGGTTCGTTGACGGTGTACCAGTTCGTCACGCGGTCGCCGAGGCGCTCGGCGACGATGCCGGCGTAGTCGGTGAAGCGTTCGACGACGTCGCGGCCCGTCCACCCGCCCTCCTCGTGCAACGGGACCGGCAGGTCCCAGTGGTACAGGGTCGGGAACGGGGTGACGCCGGCCTCGAGCAGATCGTCGACGAGCCGCGAGTAGTAGTCGAGCCCCGCGGCGTTGGCGGATCCGGAGCCGGTGGGCTGGACGCGGGTCCAGGAGATGGAGAACCGGTAGCGGTCGAGTCCGAGCCCGGCCGCGAGCGCGACGTCCTCGGTCCAGCGGTGGTAGCTGTCGGCTCCGGGCTCGGCGGTCGAGCCGTCCTTGACCTTGCCCGGGGTGTCGACCCAGGTGTCCCACACGGATCGGCCGCGGCCGCCCTCGGCGCGGGCGCCCTCGATCTGGAATGCGGCCGTCGCCGACGACCAGCGGACGGGGGACGGCAAGACCGGTAGGTCCGGCGGGGTGACGGTCGACATCGTCGGGACGCTCCTGAGTTCTCGATCACTTGTAGATCATTTGATCCAGTTGGTGAATGCTAGCTCAGGATCGTCGCTCGTGACGAGTGTCACCGAGACTGTGCCCGCTCGACGACGGTCACCGCTCGGATCGGCGGACGGGCGCGCCGAGGATTTGACCTGCCCGGTACAAGTGGCCCTCGACGGTGCGGATAGACAATCCCATCGCGGCCGCGATCTGGGTGTTCGACAACCCTTCGCGGGCCAACGACAGCGCTTGGCGTTGCCGATCGGTGAGACGATCCCGCGTGTGATGAGCGCGCACGGCCGGCGTCGACGTGTGGTGGGCGCGAATATGGCCGGCGATGAAACTGTCGGCCGACACCGCGAGTCCCGGATGGCCGTCGCGGTGGAAGATGTCGCTCGCCTGTGCGAACGCGTCGACCGCCGCGTCCGAACAGCCGATGTCGAGGTAGCGTTCGGCGACCGCGAGCAGGGTGTCGGGATCGCGGTCGGTGAGCGCGCGGGCATGCGCGGCGGCCGCCTGGGCGCGCGGCGCATCGGGCATCGCGGCGGCCAGAATCGCCAGCCGATCATGTTGGTCGGTGTCGCCGAACCGTACGAGTGTCTGCCTGCACACGACTTCGGAGGCGGGTTGGCCGCGGACGGCGGCGAGTTCGGCCGCGGCCGTCGCTTCGGTACGCGCCGCCGTCGCCGACCCGGCGCGAGCGAGCCGCCAGGCGCGGATGAGCCGCACACGGACGTCGATCCGAGGTCCGGTCACCGCGGCGACGGCGTCGATCTCGGCGATCAGCTCATCGAGGTCCGCGGCGTCCGACTCGACATCGGTCTGGGCGAGGAGTTCGGCGCGTTCCACGGCGAACGGCAGCCACTGGAATGCGGGGGCCGACTGATCCTGGAACCCCCGGTGGGCGGCCGCGAGGAGGCCGCGGGCCGCGGTCGGTTCGCCGTCGACGACGGCGACGAGCCCCGAGAGGCCGGTGAGCCAGTGCTGGCCCGGTGACGGCACGTCGTCGACGTTGCTGATCACTCCGGCTTCGACGGCGTGCACGCCGTCGCGATCGCCGAGGAGATGGCTGCCTGCCGCACACAGGTAGGCGAGGGCTGCGCGGTGGTGGGGGATCGAGGCCCATCCGGGGCCACTGCAGCGTTCGATCAGGGCGGCGAGCAGGTCGCGGCGGCCGCAGTCTGCGGCCGCGATCGCCGTCGCCAGGTCGACGAGCATTCGGGTCAGGTCGCCGACGGACTCGTTCATCAGCCGTTCGAGAACGTCGAGGGCAGCGGCGGATTCGCCGCGTTCGCATGCGACGAAGGCGGATGCGCTCTGGTACGAGGGCCCGAGGAGCTCTCGCTGCTCGTCGATGATCCGCTGGGCGTGCGCCGGATCGCCGAGGGCGAGCACCGCGTTGTTCACGCGCAACAGCACGGCGGCCGCGCGCAGCGACGGATCGTCGTCGCCGACGCGCGCGAGCACCCGGTCGGCGTCGTGTCCCGCGCCGAGCAGGCACAGTGCGTACCCTTCGCTGAGCCGGGCGTGGTTGCGGTACGGACCCGCGGCGACCGCTCGGCAGTACTCCAGCGCCTTCGGCAGCGCGAGAGTGCGGATCGCGGCGTGTGCGCCCACCGCGAGAATGAGGTCCTGTTGGTGCTTGTCGGGATTGTCGAGTGCGGCGTTTGCGGCTGCGATGTCGAGCGCCGGGCTCGACGGCATGGGCGCGCCCGCCGTATGGGCCGCGCTCAACATGCCTCCGAGGCGGCGCAGGCGTGCCACGGACACGGAACTGCGGGCGGCCGTACGGTACATCGGGTTCGCGGCACGCACCAAACGTGCGGCGTCATCGATGTCGACCAGGCCGACCTTCTGTGCGGCATCGATCGACGTGCTGCCGACAACGGCGGCAAGTGTGCGGTACGGCAGTTCGTCGATCTCGATGAGGCAGGTCAGGACATCACGTACCCCGTCGCCCGCGCGGGCCATGATCCCGTCGACGAGGTAGCGCACCGACGGCGGAGGTTCGGGCTGTCGGTGCAGGCTCCACGTGCCGCCGTGGGCGACGAGGGCTCCCGTCGCGATCGCGTGCTCGGTCGCCGCGACGAGAAGCCCAGGAACGGACGCCGTCATCCGGGACAGTCTGGCCGCGGTGAGGCTGTCGACCGCGCCGAGGCGGGCTCGAAGGAAGTCGACTGTCGTGTCGTCGTCGAGGGGATCGAGCGTGACGACGGCGGTCAGCGAGTCGGTGGTGATGCGAAGAGTCCGGAGCATCGACGGCAGGCAGGCGGCCGTCAACAGCACTGCTGCCGACCGGCTCCTCCCGTCGATGGTCGCGGTGACCGTTGCGGCTGTCGGCGCGTCGAGAAGGTCGGCGTCGTCGACGACGAGCACCGATCCGGAATCGAGGGCGAGATCGCGGGTCGGGAGGCCGAGAGCGCCGAGGGCGCCGTCGACGGTCACGACGGACGGACCCGCGACCGTCATGAACTCGGTGATCAGCCGGGACTTCCCCGATCCGGGGCATCCGATCACGGCTACGACCGGAGCGGTGTGGCCGGACGGCCGGAAGGAGCGCAGCACCGTGGAGAATTCCGCGGCGCGTCCGACCCACGGCCAACGGACGGGCATGGGCGAACGATAGGTCCGTCCGCCGGTCATGTCCGGCGGATGTGGTGAATGTCGATCGTTCGACCGACGCGGTACAGGTGGCCTTCAACGGTGCGAACGGATACACCGAGTTCATCGGCGATCTCCCGATTGGGCGCTCCCGCCGCCGCCCGAGCGGTGATGTGGCGTTGGCGGATCGACAGTCCGTCGGCAGCGCGGGCCGCGACGACGGCCGGTGTGCACAGTCCTAGTCGTTCGGCGCGAACGTCGGCCTGAGCGAGCACTGTGACGCCCGACAGCGGGTCGGTCGCGGCCAATGCGGCATGGGCGGTGGCGTCGACGGCAGGCGCCTCCAGCCCGGCTGCCCGGTAGGCGGCGGCCGCCTCGCACAACAGGTCGGTGTCGGCGGCCTCCAACGCGGTACCGAACCGGGCGCCGAGCCGAGCCCGCGGCAGATCGGGCAGTGTCTCGGCGAGTTCACGCAGACGTGGGGCGGCGGAGGCGTCGCCGAGGCGCAGTCGCGTCTCCAGCAGGTACGCCTCGACGCCGTGCCTGCCGCGCGTGCGTGCATCGCGGGCCGCGACGTCGAGAATCGAGGCGGCCTCACCCACGTCGTCGGCCGCGGTGATCCATGCTTGCGCCACCGATGCGGACCCCGACAGGTAGGCGAAGCCGGGGTGCGGGTCGGTTCGATGCGTGTGGAGGAGTCTGTCGGCGGTGTCGACGTCGCCCGTCTGCGCTGCGGCGTCGGCGCAGTCGATCCGGGCGCGGTAACCGAGGTACGCGGGTGCATCGGCCGCGTCCAGCCGATCGATGACGCCCGACAGCAGGCCGACCGAGGTGTGCATGTCGCCGCGGGTGAGGGCGGTGATGCCCGAGACCTCGTCGCGCCACCCGGGGTACGGTCCGCCGGGCACCGCGTCGGCGACCCGCGAGGCGAGCGACTGCTGGCCCACGGTGTCACCGGTGATGTGATGGGCCGCGGCGCCGAACAAGCCGAGAGCCATCAGCTGGTGTGTCGCCAGGAGCGTCCTGCTCATGTACTCGTAGGCGACGTCTAGGGCTTCGCCCAAGACACCGATCGCACCCGCGTCGGCCGCGCCGATCACGACCGCGAGCCCGCCGAGCAGTGCTGCGATGCTCCGGCTGGCGAGACTGTCGTTTCGGATTGGTTGGCCCAGCGCGCTCACTCGGAATCTGATTGCGGCCCGCGAGTCGCCGGATGTCGCGGATACGAGAGCGAGGGCGGCGTCACCGCCTGAAATGTCCGCGACGCATGCGCGGGCACGACCCGTGTCGCCTGTCACCCAGAGTGCGTTCTTGAACCGCAGCAGACGTGCGACGGCCCGCGTCTCGACACACTCAGAGGACGCGGCGGCGGTGAACGCCCGGTCCGCGTCGACGCCCTGACCGACCGTCGACTGTGCGTAGCCCAGGATATTCATCGCCTTGGCGTACAGCGCACCCGCGGAGACTGCCGCCGCGTACCGTGCGGCCCGCGACGTGTCGAGGCGAGCGAGTGCCGCCTCGGCGCCCGAGATCAGCAGGCAGTCGTAGTCGGACGGGTCGTCGAGGGTGAGCGCGAGGTCGGCGGCTGCCATCGCGTCGTCGAAAGCCCCGCATCGGTGTGCCGTGCGGACCGTCGCATCCAGCAGGGTCCGTGCGACGGCTGGGCTCGGGGACGATCCGCGGTCGGCGGGATCGGAGAGAGTCACCAGCGGGGCGGCACCGTCCGAGACGGTTATCACGGACGCGTCCTCGGCCTGTTCGATCGCCGCCCACCCGTGGATCTCCACCATCACGGCGAGCGGAACGGCATTCATCGCCGACAGGGTGTCGATGACACCGACTGTCGTGGGTTCGTCGTAGTCGGTCCCCTCGACGGCGGCGACGGTCATGACAGAACCCCTCTCCCGGCTGTGTCTGCGTATCCATCAGACATGCCCGGCAGAGGCCGCGGTCGAGTAGTCGACTACTCGAATTTCGGCGGGTTTGTGCGGACAGCGGTCCCGAGTACACGCGACGCCCGATACAGGTGACCTTCGACGGTCCTCACCGAGAGCCCGGTCCGCACCGCGATCTCTCGGTTGCTCGAGCCGGTCCGGGCGAGCACGACGATCCGTCGCTGGTGGGCCGTGAGGCCGATCGCGTCGTCGGAAGCCCGCACGGCGGGACTGTCGAGGCCGATTCCGTCGGCGCGGCGGTGCGCGCGGTCGGCGATGTCGACGGCGTCGGCGAGGGCACCCGCCTCGGCGTGCAGCATCGCGGCCTGCGCCACGGCGTCGGCCGCGAGCGCCGCGTCGCCATCCGTCTCGTAGAACCGTGCCACCCGCATCATCGCGTCGGGATCACCGGTGTCGAGGGCCCGCGCGTGCAGTCCGGTCACCACGCCCCGCCGCAGTCCGGGCGTCCGCGCGGCGAGCTCGCGAGCGCGATCGGACAGTCCGCGCACACCGAAGCGGAGGGCGCACTGGACGGCGAACACCTCGACTGCGTGCTGGTCCGCTGCCGCGGCCCGGTCGGCGGCGGTCACTGCGAGCGCGCCGCGTCGGCCCGCGGGGGCACATCGCGCGCGGACGAGGTCGATGAACACCGACAGGTGTGCGAACCCGGCGTGTGGATGCGTACGCAGTCGGGCCAGGAGCGACCGCGCGGTGCCGAGATCACCCGCATGCGCGGCCGCCGATGCGGTGACGACACAGTAGGGATACCAGAAGTAGACGGGGGTGCCGAGGGCGTCGAATCCGTCGAGCGCGCGGACGCCGTGCTCCACCGACTCGTGCACTCGGCCCGCGGCGAGAGCGGTGACGGCCCGCAAGCCCGCCACGCATTGTTCCGAGATCCCGGGAAACGGCGCCAGTCGATCGGTGAACGACGCCGCGACGTCGTCGGTCCATCCGACGTCGCCGGTCAACGCGGCGGCGGTCACGGCGGCCGCGGCGATGATCGTCTGCTGCGATGCGACCATCACCGATCCGGCGATCAGCCGCCCGCTGTTGGACACCGCGGAGCGTAGCGCGTCGATGTCGCCGATCTGTCCGGTGGCCGTGATCCGTCCGATCGCCGATACCAG
This sequence comes from Gordonia spumicola, assembly GCF_009932475.1. Lineage (GTDB taxonomy): Bacteria > Actinomycetota > Actinomycetes > Mycobacteriales > Mycobacteriaceae > Gordonia > Gordonia spumicola. The sequence continues at coordinate 143,560 of NZ_BJOV01000003.1, read as the reverse complement.
AGCGTTCATCGCCACGCCGCCGATCGAGTTCGGATCCGTGGGCGGTGCCACGTCGTTCGGCAGGAGAGCGACCGATTCGGCAGGCCGGCCGGCCATGGCTGAGAGGAAGCTGCCGATGGCGGCGCGGGTCTCGGTGCTCGACGACGCGTCGTCCGCGATCGCTCGCAACGCCCGGGGCCGACCGAGGGTCCAGCTGCCGCCCGCCATGATCAGTCGGACCGACTCGATCACGCCGGGATCGGACGAATCGGTTCGCAGGCAGGTCAGGACGGACTTGGCTTCGGTCGTGTCGCTCAACGCCGCGGCGGTGTAGCCGCGGAGGATGTCGGCACGCAGCCGCATCGGTCCCGGACCGACATGTGCGGCGAGACGCGCGGCGAGGGGGAGATCGAGGACGCGAAGCGCCGACTGTGCGCCGCGCACGATGGCGCCGTCCCGACCGGGGGCATCGGGCGTGTCAACGGCTAGGCCCGCGACACGGATCGACGACGCGTAGTCATGGGGAACGCTGCGGTAGTGGGCGAGCACCCGGCGTCGAATGTCGAGTCGGTGCCGTCGGTCACCGCGTGTCCGCAGCACCTCGCCGAACAGTGGATGGGCAAGACGCGTGGTGTAACCGCCGCCGCGGGTGACGAGGATCAGACCACTGTCTTCGGCGGCTTCGACAGCGGCCGAACCCGCGAGCTCGGACAGTGTCGCGAGGTCGAGTGACTCGGTCTCGGCGAGGATCTCGACGACGTCGATCACCGACGGGTCGTCGACCCGGGCGAGCAGCGTCTCGACTGCCGCCGCGAGATCATCGGGCAGATCGTCGGTCGGATCTGATCCGGCGAGCGCAGTGACGAAGAGCGGGTTGCCTTGCGTGCGTCGCCAGATCTGTTCGACGAGGTCGGGATCGTCGCGTCCAACCGAGGTCAGCAGCTGACGGGTCTCGTCGATGCTCAATGGTTGCAGTGGAACGATCTCGATCGACGGTAGCCGCAGAAGATCGGCGACGGCTGGCGGGATGTCGCCTTCGGTGCGGAATGTGAGCAACAGCCGCGTCGGCGTCGAAGGGTCGGCGGCCAACCGGCGGAGCAGGAACAGCGAGAGGTCGTCGGCGTTCTGCACGTCGTCAACGATCAGGACGCCCGTCTGAGTCGGCCCAGCGAGCGTGCGATGCAACTCGGCGAAGTGGGTAAGCGGATCGCCGTCGGAGTGCTCGGCGGCGTCGAACACACCGAGTGGGATGCCGCGACCAGCCGGGTCTGCCTGCACCCAATAGGTGGCGAAACGCTGTGACATGGTGTCGGCGACAGCGTGTGCGAGGCGAGTCTTCCCGACGCCAGCCCGCCCCGACACGACGAACACCGGCGGATCGGGGCGGCTCAAGCCGTCGACTATCCGCGCCAGTTCGGGCACGCGCCCTACCAGGGTGCCGCCCGGCGTTGCCGGTCGGTCGAGAAGGCGCTCGAACGTGGACTGCAGACGCACCCGAACTCCCTTCCGATCGGCTCGACACATCGTGGTCCGCCCGTGTGCACGGCGTCAATGGCTGCGCTACGACCCGAACATGCCCTGGGAGGAGTTGCTGAACTGGGTGCGGATGTCGTTGAGAGGGTTCCGTGGAGCGTAGTAGTGCACCGTGTTGCTCGACACTCCGCCGTCGCACACGACCCGAACCGCGTGATCGCCCGCGATCCCGGGCCCGGTGTAGCTGAACGTCCCGCTGATGAGGACTAGGGGATTCCCGTCGACCGTCGCCTTGCAACTCGTTCCGGACCCGCTGTTACCGGCGAATCGGAAGTCGGTCGAACCCGAGAAGGTGACCGACACTGTCGGTTGGGTCGCTGCTCCGGCGGGGCCTGCGGCGATGACGGATGTGACGGTCAGGACGATGCAGCCGACGGCGGCTGCCGAGCGAGTGCGGATTGTCATGGGAGGTGCTCCTCAGAAACGATGGTTTGCCAGACCAATTGAGGAAACACCCGGGCGGCGGAGCCGGGGTGAGTAGTGGACTACTCGATCACCAGGCGTGAACGGTGTTCTGCGCGGCTTCCAGGCCCTGTCGGACGAGGAGCTCGGCGGCGTCGACGCCGTTGGCGATGAGAAGTTCCACGTCGGCCTTCGCGGCTGACGGGAACGGCTTGAGCACGAAGTCGGCCGGATCCTGGCGGCCGGGCGGCCTGCCGATGCCGAGTCGGACGCGGAGATAGTCACGCGTGCCGACGGCCGAGGTGATGGATCGCAGTCCGTTGTGGCCGCCTTCGCCGCCGCCCTGTTTGAGGCGGACCTGACCGAAGTCGATGTCCAACTCGTCGTGCAGCACGATGAGGTCGGCGGGGGCCACCGAGTAGTAGGCGGCGAGCGGGCCGATCTGGCGGCCCGTCACGTTCATGTAGGCCCGGGCCTTCGCGATGATGACCGGTTCGCCGCCGATGCGGACGGTCGCGGTCTCGGCGCCGGACTTCTTGTGAACGGAGTATTTCTCCCCGGCCGAGAAGACCAGGCTGTCGGCCACCATGGCGCCGATGTTGTGCCTGGTCTTCTCGTAGGAGGGACCGGGATTGCCCAGTCCGACGATCAGTTTCACTGACGTTGCAGCAGAATCACTCTGCGGCCGCTTCGGCGTCGGCGGGGGCCTCGGCCTCGTCGTCGCCCGCGGCGGCGCCCTTGGTCTCGTTGACGGCGACGATCAGCGTGCCCGCGTCCGACACGAGGGTGACGCCTGCCGGGAGGGTCAGGTCGCCCGCGGTGATGGAGCTGCCCGCGCCGAGGCCTTCGACCGATGCGACGATCTGCTCGGGGATGTGCAGAGCCTCGGCCTCGACCTCGACGACGCTGGCGTCCTGGACCACCAGGCTGCCGGAGACGGCGTCGCCCTCGACGACGACGGCGACCTCGACGGTGACCTTCTCGCCGCGCTTGACGACGAGGAGATCGACGTGCTCGATGTAGTTGCGCAGCGCGTGGACGTCGACCTGCTTGGTCAGTGCGAGCTGCTTGTCGCCCTCGATGTCGAGCTCGATGATGGCGTTGAGGCCGTTGTTGCGCAGGATGGCGGCGAGCTCGCGGGCCGGGAGCAGCAGGTGCTTCGGGTCGGTGCCGTGGCCGTACAGGACGGCCGGGACCTGGCCCTCGCGGCGAGCGCGACGAGCGGCGCCCTTGCCCTTGCCGGTACGGAGTGCGACAGCGAGCGTGTTGGTGTTAGACATGGTGTCCTCCAAAGGGTTTCGACAATCGGTGGCGCCGCGACAAGGCGGCTTCGACACGCGATCTCGTCCCACACGGGTGCAGTGGAGGTCTGCGCAGTCGCGCCGATAACGGTGAACGGGTCACCCTCGCCGAGACAACGGCAGCCACCCTACCAGGGGCGGGGTCGGGAAACCTACTCGGCCAGCACCGATGCCGTGTACTTCGGCTTCCAGTCGTGAGTCAGCAGGGCTCCGAAGTTGTCCTCGCGGTTGTTCGCGGCCGTTCCGTAGTCGCGGACCGAGTAGATGAACGCGGGCCCGCAATAGCCGGAGCGAGCGGCGGCCCGCAGCACGTCGACGATCTCGGCGGCCTGCTCCTGCTGCGTCACCATCTGGTCGGCGCCGAACCCGATCGAGCCGAGGCTGCCCGAGCTGCTGCCGGTGTCGCCGGTCGGGTTGATCGTCGCCGCGCCCATCTCGGTGAGCCAGATCTTCTTGTCGGCGTCACCGCTCGCGACCATCACCGACCGGATGTCCTTCAGCTCCGACCACCCGTTCGGCGTCACATCGATGCCCTTCGGGAAGACGTACGGGTGCATGGCGGCGGCGTCGAAGAAGCCCTTCGCGCCCGCGGCGTACATGCCCTTGACGAAGTTCGCGGCGCCCGCGTCCGGGCTCAGGCCGCCCGCGACGACGGTGCCCGACGGCTGGACGGCCTTGATCGCCGTGTACGACGCCTTCAGCAGCGCCGTGTACTCGGCGGCGTTGGGTTGGTACATGCCCCAGAACGCCTGGAGATTCGGCTCGTTCCACACCTCGTGGCGGGTGACGTCGGGGTACCGGCCGATCAGCGCGCGGTAGAACGGGCCGATCGCCGCGGGGTCGGCGGGCGGCGCGTACATGCCGCCGAGGGCCCCGCCGCGGCGCGCCCACGACGGTGTCGTCAACACCAGCGACAGGACTTTGAGATGGTGGGAGCGGGCCGCGCCGATCACGCGGTCGGGAATCGTCCAGTCGTAGACGCCCTTGGTGCGTTCGATGCTCGCCCAGTCGATCATCACGCGCAGCCACTCGCCCTTGGTCGCCGAGACGGCGTCCAGCTCACGGTTCAGGTCGGCTGCGCTCATCTGGATCTGCGCCGCGCCCTGGGCGAAGCCGTAGCCGTCGGCGGGGGCCTCGACGGCCGCCCGTGCCGGCGAGCCGATCGCCACGCACAGGGCGGCGGCGGTCGCGACGGCCGCCAGTATCGCCAGCATTCGCTTCATCGAGATCCCCTCGGGTCAGTCACGGTCGAAATGTGAGGCAGATTACCATGAGGGCATGACGTCTCAGATGCCTGCTGACCTGGTTCGACACTTCCTCACCGCCCTTGCGGACGGCGACGTCGACGGTGCGCTCGTCGACGTCCACGACGACATCGTCTACACCAACGTCTCCCTGCCGACGGTCCGTGGCATGCGCCGCTTCGCGCCGATCATGCGGAAGCTGAACTCGCCGCGGATGGGCTTCGACGTCCAGTTCCTGTCGGTGGCCGCAGACGGCGCCGTCGTCCTCACCGAGCGGCTGGACGAATTGCGGATCGGCCCGCTCCGCATGCGCTTCTGGGTGTGCGGCCGGTTCGAGGTCCGCGACGGCCAGATCACCGTGTGGCGCGACTACTTCGACTTCGTCGACTTCACCCGCGGCCTCGTCCGCGGTGTCCTGACGATTCCGCTGCCCCGCCTCAACCGGACGTTCGACGGCGTCGGGCGGCGATGAGACACGTTCCAGCGATCGTCACGAGATTTCGACACGGTCCTTCGCTATCGCTCCGGACCGGCTCAATCACCGTCGGGGTCGCTACACGATCTCGTCGACGCTCTCGATCGGGCGGGCCAGGCGCGTGCCCTTGTCGGTGACGACGAACGGGCGTTCCACCAGGACGGGGTTCGCGACCATGGCGTCGAGGATCTCGTCGTCCGACGCTTCGGCGAGGTTCAGCTCCTTGTAGAGGGCTTCGCGCTTGCGCGCGGCCTGTCCGGGGGTCAGTCCGGCGTCGGTGAACAGCGTCAGCAGCTGATCGCGCGTCCATCCCTCGGTGAGGTACTTGACGACGGTGACGTCGAGCCCGGCCTCGGTGAGCTTGTCCAGGGTCTTGCGCGAGGTCGAGCAGCGGGGATTGTGATAGATCGTTGCGTCCACGACGTCAGCCTAACGCGATGCGAGAAGCAGGTCGCGAGTGATCTCCATGTGCCCGACGTGCTGGGCGATGTCCTGCAGCACGTGGAGGAGCGCCCACTCGGGTGTCGCGGTCGCGAGCAGTTCGGTGCGCGTGGTCCCACTGGTCACATGGTCGGCGACGTCCCGGTCCAGGACGCCGTCGGTGACGGCGATGCGCACCCACGCCGGTAGCCGTTCCGCGGCGTCGGCGAGCCGCTCGACGATGTCGGCGACGGTTCCGGACGCCGTGAACTCAGCGTCGCGGTCACGCGGGATGCGGGCACCGGCGACGAACGACCCGAGCCAGTAGTCGACGACGCCCACACAGTGGAAGGCGATCGCATAGCAGCTGTTCGCGCCGGGCAGATCGGGGCGGACGTTCACCAGGTCGTCGCCCATCGTCTCGAGCACCTGTGTCATCTGCTCGAAGCACTCCGCAGACTTCGCGAGGAACGCCTGTTCCAGTTCGTTCTGCACCTGACTCCTCCGGTGATCATACGAACAGGTCCGCCACACCCGGCGGCGTGACGGACCTGTTTCTCGGGACTACGCGACGCCGTTGAAGAGGCTGGTGACCGAGCCGTTCTCGAAGACTTCGCGGATGGTCTGGGCCAGCAGCGGGGCGATCGACAGCACGGTGAGGTTGTCGAACTGCTTGTCCTCGGGGATCGGCAGGGTGTCGGTGGCGATGACTTCGCGCGCGCCGCAGTTGGCGAGGCGCTCGGCGGCCGGGTGCGAGAACACACCGTGCGTCGTGGCGATGATCACGTCGCCCGCGCCGGCCTCCTTGAGGACGTTGACGGCGCCCGCGATGGTGCCGCCGGTGTCGATCATGTCGTCGATCAGGACACAGGTCTTACCCGACACGTCGCCGACCACGCGGTTCGACTTGATCTGGTTCGGCACATCGGGGTCACGGGTCTTGTGCACGAACGCCATCGGCGCGCCGTCGAGCGAGTCGGCCCACTTCTCGCCGACCTTGACGCGGCCCGCGTCCGGCGACACGACGCAGATGTTCTCGGTGCCGTACTTGGTGCGGACGTACTCGGCGAGCTGGCCCTGGGCGTGCATGTGATCGACGGGACCGTCGAAGAAGCCCTGGATCTGGTCGGTGTGCAGATCGACCGTGATGATGCGATCGGCGCCCGCGGTCTTGAACAGGTCGGCGATCAGGCGGGCCGAGATCGGCTCACGGCCGCGGTGCTTCTTGTCCTGGCGGGCGTACGGGTAGAACGGCAGGACCGCGGTGATGCGCTTGGCGCTGCCGCGCTTGAGCGCGTCGATCATGATGAGCGTCTCCATGATCCACTGGTTCATGGGGTACGGGCAGCTCTGCAGGACGAAGGCGTCGCTGCCGCGGACCGAGTCCTCGAAGCGGACGAAGATCTCGCCGTTGGCGAAGTCGCGCGCCGTCTGCGGGGTGACCGGGACGCCGAGAGCGTCGGAGACCGCCTGCGCCAGCTCGGGGTGCGCCCGACCGGCGAACAGCATGAGGTTCTTCTGATTGTCGGTGGTCCAAGTCATCGGCTTAGTTGTTCTCCTGATCGAGGTCGTTCTTGGCGGCCAGGGCCGCATCGGCAGCCGCCGTTCCGGGGCGCTTCTTGGGCACCCAGTCTTCAATGATGCGCTGTGATCCAGCGGACACCGCGAGCGCACCCGCGGGCACGTCCCCTCGGAGCACGGTACCCGCACCCGTGTACACACCGTCACCGATCGTGAGCGGCGCCACGAACATGTTGTCCGAGCCGGTCCGGCAGTGGGAACCGATGACCGTCTTGTGCTTGTTCACGCCGTCGTAGTTGACGAACACGCTCGACGCGCCGATGTTGGTGCACTCGCCGATCTCGGCGTCTCCGACGTATGTGAGGTGGGGGATCTTGGTTCCGTTGCCGATCTGGGCGTTCTTGGTCTCGACGAACGCCCCGATCTTCCCCTGCTCGCCGAGGTCGGTGCCGGGGCGCAGGTAGGCGAACGGTCCGACGTCGGCACCCGCGCCGATGATCGAGGCCGATCCGTGCGTGCGGACGACCTTCGCTCCCGCACCGACGACCACGCTGTCCAGCGTGGTGTCGGGACCGAGCACGACGTCGTCGGCGATCACGCAGCGGCCGTGCAGCTGAGTGCCGGGTTCGATGTGCACGTCCTGACCGAGGACGACGTCGACGTCGATCCAGGTGGTCGCCGGGTCGACGACGGTGACGCCTGCCAGCATGTGACGGCGGACGGTGCGGCGGTTCAGCTCGGCCCCGAGCGCGGCGAGCTGGGCCCGGTCGTTGCAACCCGCGACGACGGCCGGGTCGTCGACGACGTGCGCACGGACGGCCTGTCCGGCCTCCCGTGCGATCGCGACGACGTCGGTGAGATAGAACTCGCCCTGCGCGTTGTCGGTCGACAGCTTCGACAGTCCGTCGCGCAGGACGGCGGCGTCGAAGGCGTAGATGCCCGCGTTCACCTCGTCGATGGCGAGTTCGGCGTCGGAGGCGTCCTTGTGCTCGACGATCGCGGTCACCTCGCCGGCCGGATTGCGCACGATCCGGCCGTATCCGGTCGGGTCGGCGACGACAAAACTGGTCAGCGTGACGGCTGCGCCGTCGCCCGCGGTGTGCGTGCCGACGAGGGCCGCGAGGGTCTGCGCGTCGAGGAGCGGTGCGTCGGCGACCGTGACCAGGACGGTGCCGTCGAAGTCGACGATCTCGGCCATGCCGACGCGGGCGGCGTCGCCGGTGCCGCGCGGCTCGTCCTGCTCGGCGATGAGGATCTCGCGGCCGAGGACTCCCGCGGTGCGTCCGATCTCGTCGATCACACGTTCGCGCTGGTGGCTGACGACGCCGACGAGGGCGTCCGGGTTGATGCCGTCGGCTCCGTGCATCGCGTGGCCGACGAGGGATCGTCCGCCGATGCGGTGCAGGATCTTGGGGGTCTTCGACTTCATCCGGGTGCCTGCTCCGGCTGCCAGGACGATGACCGCGATACCTGTCGTCGCGGGCTGACTGCTCATCGGTGATCCTTCGCTTGAGGCGTTGTCGGCTGCGGCCCGAATCCTACGCACTCGGCTGGTCGTCGAAGAATCCGACGGATTCCAGATGTGACAGAAGTCGGTCGCGCGCGTCGCCGAACTGGGTGCGGATCTCGTCGGCGATGCCCTGTTTGTCGTCGCTTGCGAGCAGTTCGAGGAGGCGTCGATGGCTGGCGACGGCGTGCGTCGTCCACTCGCGATCGCGCACGTAGACGTCGTGCGGGCTGTACCGGCTCGCTGCCGCGAGGAACCAGGCGACCTTCTTGCTCTGCGCCATGCGGTTGATCTCACGATGGAATGCGTACTCGCCCGCGATCACGTCGTCGTGCGCTCCCGACTCGACGGCCGCCTCGATGCCGTCGACCATCTTCTTGAGGGTGACGAGGTCGTCGGCGAGGGTGTCGGCGTCGGCGGCCCGCATCGTCAGCCTGGCGGACAGCTCGGCCTGGATCCAGAAGACGTCGACGACGTCTCGCCTGGTGAGCGTCTCGACGATGAATCCCCGGTGCCGCGACGACCGGACCAGGCCTTCGCCGCGCAGGGTGACGAGAGCCTCGCGCACGGGCGTCACGCTGCAGCCGTAGGAGATGGCGGTTTCGTCGAGCCGGACGAAGTCCCCCGACCGCAGCCTGCCGGTCATGATCTGCAGGCGGAGGTCGTCCGCGACAACCTCGGTGATCTGCCGACGGTGCGTGGTGAGGGCCATCGTTCCATTGTCGCTGGGTGCAGGGGCGCTCCACATCATTACTCAGTCGTATATGAAATTTCATCGAGCTGTCCAGTTGTGCCCGTATGGAGGACTTTCGTGGGGATTCGCGTGCATGGTCGCGGGGCCGACCGGAAAACCCTTGCGTGATCTCTGATTTCAAATATGATCTGCTGATACAGCTTCACGAAACTTGTAACATTCAACCGGGGGTGAGATGACGTTCGAACTGCCGCGGTCGACAGGCCCGCTGCGAGATCTCGCGGTCGAGGCCGGGCACACGCTCGGGTTCGCACTGCAGTCGATCGGCGGACTCGTCATGGCGATCCTGCGCTTGCGACTGTCCTTGACCGAGACGCTGAACCAGATCGTCTTCATCGGGCGCGTCAGCACCGGGCCTTCGCTGCTCCTGATGCTCCCCGTCGGCGTGTTCATCGCGGTCTCGGTCGGCGAACTCGCCGGCCGTATCGGCGCGGGCGGCTACTCCGGCGCCGTGGTCGCGTTCATCATCGTCGGTCAGGCCTCGGCGCTGGTGTGTGCGCTGATGATGGCAGGCGTGGCCGGATCGGCCATCTGCACCGACCTGGGCTCGCGCAAGATCCGCGAAGAGGTCGACGCCCTGGAGGTGATGGGCGTCAACATCATCGAGCGTCTCGTCGCACCGCGCATCGCCGCCGCGATCGTCGTCGCCGTCGTGCTGGCGTCGCTGATCACGGTGACCGGCGTCGGAGCGTGCTACCTCTACCACATCTACGTGCAGCATCTGCCCGCGGGCGCGTTCATGACCACGTTCAGTCAGTACGGCCGGGCGTCCGACTTCGTGACCGCCCTGGTCAAGGCGGCGTTGTTCGGCATGCTGTCGACGATCGTCGCCTGCTTCAAGGGACTGCACGCTCGCGGCGGTCCCCGAGGGGTGGCCGACGCCGTCAACGAGGCCGTCGTCATCGCCTTCGCGCTCGTCTTCATCTTCAACACCGTGCTGTCACAGCTGTACACGATGATCGTCCCGGCAGTGGGGGCGTACTGATGGTGTCGTACGACCTCACCCTGCGCGTCGGCCGCGGCTACCGGCGGCGCGTCCGACCGATCTGGGACGGCCTGGTCCGGATCGGCGAATACGTCACCTTCGTGACACGCGCGATCATCGCGATCCCGTACACCCTGATCCACTACCGCAAGCACGTCGTCCGCCAGGTCGCCGAGATGACCTTCGGGACCAAGAGCCTGCTGTCCGGCGGCGGCACGATGGGCATCGTCCTCGCGATGTCTCTCGCGGCGGCGATGATGCTCGGCGTCGAGACGTACCGCGGTCTCCAACTCGTCGGCATGACGTCCCTGTCGGGCATGCTCGCCGCCATCGCCAATACGCGAGAACTCGCACCGGTCGTCGTCGCGATCGCCCTCGCGGCCAAGGTCGGCACCGGATTCACCGCGCAGATCGGCGCGATGCGTATCTCCGACGAGATCGCGGCGCTCGACGTGATGGCGATCCGGTCGATCCCGTTCCTCGCCACCACCCGCATGATCGCCGCCATGCTGTGCGTCCTGCCGATCTACATGATCGGCCTGCTCGCCAGCTACATCGCGACGCGACTGGTGGTCGTCTGGTTCAACGGCGAATCGTCCGGAACCTACGACTACTTCTTCCACCTCGCTCTCTCGCCGACCGACCTGTGGTTCTCGGCGATCAAGGCCGTCGTCTTCGCGGGCATCGTGACGCTGGTGCACTGCTCCTACGGGTACTTCGCCGACGGCGGACCCGAGGGCGTCGGGCGGGCCGCGGGCCGGGCCCTGCGGACGTCGATCCTGGCGATCGGCGTGTTCGACGTCGTCTTCACTTTCGGCCTGTGGGGACTGGTCCCCGAGATCCCCGGAATGGGGATCTGAGATGACCGTGATGCTTCCCGGACATCCGGTGTCCGCGCGGTCGTACGTGCTGCGCGCCGCCGCCGCGATCGTCGTCCTCGCGGTGTTCTCGCTGTGGATGATCGGCCGCAGCACGGGCGTCCTCGAGACCAGCCCGACCGTCTACGCCGACATCCCCACCAAGGCGGGCCTCATCCAGCAGGGCGCACCCGTCCGCTACCACGGGATCAAGGTCGGCGAGATCTCGACCATCGACGCCGGGTCGGCGTCGTCGCAGGTCGGGCTGACGATCGACGACGGTGCGATCGACATGATCCCGCGCGGGGTGCGGGTCCGCGTGCTGCCGAGGACCTTCTTCGGCGACATCTACGTCCAACTCGTCCCGCTGGCGGGCGCGCGCACCGACGCGCACCTGTCCGACGGCGACACCGTGACGGTCGACTCCGGACCGGACGCGGTGAACCTGTACGACATCTTCACCAAGATGTCCGACCTGATCGCCGAGGTGAAGCCGTCCGAGCTCAACGTCGCGCTCGCGGCGGTCGACCGGGCCATCGGCGGACGCGGCGACCAGCTCGGGCTCATGATCGACGACTGGTGGGCGGCGTCGAAGGAACTGGAGTCGACCGTCGACAGGTTCATCGACGCCACCCCGACGTTCCGCGGCGTCGTCGACTCGTTGAAGCGGGCGACGCCCGACATCACCGCGACCCTCGCGTCGGTCACCAGCGTGTCCCGCGGCGTCGTCGACCACGCGTCCGACATCGGGGCCTTCCTGACCTCGGCGTCCGGGTTCGTCGGGTCCGTCGACGAGTTCGTCGCCGACGAACGCGCACGCATCATCCGGGTGATCGACTCGACCGGGAAGATCCTCGCGACGGTCGGCGAGAACCCGGCAGGGGTCTCCCGCACGCTGGCCGAGGCCGACAGATTCGGTGCGGCGGGCACCGTCCTGTTCTCGTCGGGCCGCTTCAACATCACCGCCGTCCCGACGTTCTCCCAGCCGATGCCGTACACGGCCGCCGACTGCCCGCAGTACGGAGACCTGCGCGGATCCCAGTGCTTCGGGAAGGGTTCCGAACGCGGCGTCGGTCCGGTCCGGCGACCGGGCGACACCAACGGAACCATCCTCAACCCGCCGCGCAGGCAGCCGGTGATCGACGGGACGGCCGAACGCGGATCTCTCAAGATCATCGAATCGTCGCTCGGCGTCGCCGAGGAACGGCCGAGCGCGGCCACGTCGGTGATGGTCGGGCCGATGGTCCGAGGACAGGAAGTGACCGTCCGATGATGAAGCTCTCGCCGCTCGTGGCGATCAAGGCGACGCTGTTCATGGCACTCGGCCTGATCGCGGCGGTCCTCGTGTTCAACACCCTCCAGGTGCCGGTGTCCGGACCGACGGACGAGTACACCCTCGAATTCACCGACGCCGAAGGCGTCATCGCGGGCAACCCGGTGAAGATGTCGGGCGTCCGCGTGGGTCGGGTCGAGTCGGTCGACTTCGCGGCCCAACCCGACGGGACGTCCATCGCGCGCGTCCGCATCGAGGTGCAGCGCGCGCATCCGGTGCCCGACCGCGTCCACGCGGCCATCCGGTACGGCGACATGCTCGGCGCTCGCTACATCGCACTGTCCGACGGCGGCGCGGACGCACCGCCCCGTCGCGGAGACGTGATCACCGTCGCGTCGACCACCGGTCCCGTCGACCTGTCGGCGCTGATGAACGGCTTCCAACCGCTCTTCAACGCCCTGGACCCGACACAGGTGAACGATCTCGCGCAGGGCTTCGTCGACACCTTCGAAGGGCGACGCTCCTCGGTGGACCTGCTGCTGCGACAGATCGCCACGATGGGATCGAACCTGTCGGCCAACAGCGCGGTGTTCGCCCGACTGGTGAGCAACCTGAACACGCTCATGCTCACCGTCGATCAGCGGACGCCGCAGCTCACCGAGCTGTTCACCGGACTCAACCGGTTGACGTCGGCCGTCATCGGCGACGGCGGGCAGCTCGCCCGACTGCTCGACAGCGGCGACCGCGCCGTCGCGGCCCTCGCCCAGATGATGACGACGGCAGGCGATTCGTTCGTCGATTCGCTGACGGGCCTGCGGCGGATGACCGCCGCGTGGATCCCGCAGACGCGGAAGTTCGAGACGTTCCTCTCGACCTTCCCCGGGCTCGCCGACAAGATCAACCACAGCGGCCGGTACGGAGGCTTCATGATGCTGTACCTCTGCAATTTCACGCTGAAGGCGTCGCCCGTGGAGGCGAACATCTTCGGTCCGCTCCATTCTCCGGTGTGCAGGTAGGGGGGCCGCGCATGTTTCTCGTTCGACTCATCGACGTCTTCGTCGGCATCATCGAGTTCGTCTTCCGACCCGAGAAGCGGGGACAGGGATCGTCGCCCGCCACCCTCGGCGGACTCGGCATCGTCACTCTCGTGGTGTTGGTGGTCCTGGCGATCGGCATCCCGCAACTGACGTACCGGACGTCGACGTCGCCGTACGCCGCGGAACTCGCGAACGCCGAAGGACTGACCACCAACGATCCGGTGCTGGTGGCCGGCGTCCCCGCGGGTCGCATAGAGGCGATCAGGCTGGCGGGTGACCGGGTGCGCGTCGAGTTCCGGCTCGACGACGACCAGCCGCTCGGCGGTCAGACGCGGGCCGGTGTGCGGCTGCGCACCGTTCTCGGCAAGCGCTACCTGAACGTGATCCCGGCCGGTCACGGCAGCGTGGGCGCCGACAACACGATCCCGCTGTCGCGGACCGACACGTCGTTCACGCTGGACGACTTCTCGGCCGCCGCCGTCGACTCCTCGGCCACGATCGACCCGACGGTGATCCGGTCGATGATGTCGACGATGAAGTCGATCGTCCCCGACTCGGACGACCTGTCGGCGGCGTTGAGCGGCGCAGGCGGTGCGGCGCTGGCGATCTCGGGCACCGGCAGGCAGCTCGACCAGCTCCTGACGATCGCGCGCACACTCGCCGACGTCACATCGCGTCAGGCGCAGACGGTGTCGAGCGCGTTCGCCGACACGCAGAACATCGTGCAGACCCTCGTCGTCCGCAAGGTCGTGATGACGAGGCTGGCCGACAACCTGCGACTCGTCCTCGGGACGATGGCGCAGACGTTCCCACAGGTCCCGATGGGTGAGCTGACCCGGAACGTGGTGTCGGTGACCGACACGCTCAAGCGGAACAGCGCGAACATCGATCAGATCCTGGTCAACCTCCCGCCCGCGATGCGCACGATCGTCGACTCGACGGGCAACGGCAACTGGGCCGACGTGGTGTCCCCGTCGGCGGTGATCCCGGACGGCCTCCTGTGCGTCCTCGGCGTGATGCAGGGGTGCAGCGCATGACTTTCCGACAGGTCCGCGAAGTGCGGACGCGCAAACGCTACGGCGGCCGGATCGTCACGGTGCTGCTGCTCGTCACGGCCATCGCGGTCGGGTCGTGGTACGTGTTCGGGCGCGACGCGCACACGCGCACGGTGACCGCCGAGTTCACCTTCGTCAACGGTCTCTACGAGGGATCGAAGGTCACCGTCCTCGGCGTCGACGTCGGCCGCATCGACACGCTCGAACCACTCGGCGACCGCGTCCGCGTCCGCATGACGATCACCGACGCCGACCTGCGGCTGCCCGCGGGCGTCAACGCCTACATCCTCAATCCGTCGGTGATCAGCGACCGGCACGTGGAACTCGGGCCGGCGTACACGGGTGGAGCCACCCTGGCCGACGACGCCGTCATCGGACTCGACCGGACGCACGCGCCGATCAGCTTCGACAAGCTGATGGGCAGCCTCGGCACCCTCACCTCGATCGTCGGACCGTCGTCGGACGGCAGTACGGGCGACGTCGGAAAGCTGCTCGCGGCGACCGCCGACTCATGGGACGGTCGCGGGCCCGAGTTCGGCAGGGCGCTGCGCGAACTGTCGTCGGCCAGCGGTGTCGTCAGCGCCCGCAGCGACGACATCGAGGGCCTGCTGACCAGCTTGAACGGGTTGATGAACGCGTTCGAGGCCAAGCAGGTGTCGCTCGACGGTCTCATCCGGTCCCTGTCGGTGCTCAGCGATCAGTGGTCGCAGGCCAATCAGGACGTGACGACGCCGATCAACGACCTGAAGACCGTGTTCGACGAGATCAACACGTTCGTCGTGCGACACGGGGACGACGTCGGTGTCGTCGCCGAGAACCTGCAGGAGCTGACCACGGTGCTCGCGAAGAACAAGTCGGGGCTCGCCGAGTTCATGGACCTCGCTCCGCTCATGATGCAGAACCTCTCGAGCACCGTCGGTCCGGACCGACGCGGCCGCATCCGCCTCAACGTGTCAACGACGCTGACCCAGTTCACGACGCTCAAACCGCTGTGCGACAGGCTCCCGACACCGCTGTGCGTCGGCGCAGGCCTGACCAACCCGATCTCGTTCCCGATCAGCGCGTCCGACCCGCTCGGCATCGTCTCCGCGATCACCGGCGGCGCTCTCCCGAAGCGGGCCGGCCGATGAGGGCGAGGGCGGCGGCGGCCGCACTCGCCGCGACGTTCACCCTGTCGGGGTGTGCCGTCGGTCTGCAGGATCTCCCGGTCGGATCGCCCGGCGGCGGCATCGACGTGACCGCCGAACTCGACTCGGTGGACGGCGTGGTCGTCGGAGCCGACGTGCGTGCGGGGCAGAAGGCGATCGGCCGCGTGTCGAAGATCGAGCTCGACGGCGCGACGGCCGTCCTGACGTTGGCGCTCGACGAGACGGCCGGACTCCCGGAGAACGTCACCGCCCAGGTGCAGCTTCCGTCGGCGCTCGGCACGCCGTTCATCCGCTTGGACGCCCCCGCGGAGCCCGTCGGCGACCTCGTCGACGGAACGCGGATACGGGTGTCGCAGACGTCCATGGGACCGCAGGTGGAGGACACCCTCGCGGCTCTGGGCAACCTCGTGTCGGGCAGCGGGATGAAGCAGCTGCAGTCGATCATGACCAGCCTGAACTCGGCCTTCGCCGAGCGGTCGGACAAGGTCGGCGACCTCATCGACACCCTCAACCGGCTTCTCGCGCGGTCGTCGGCGCACACGCGCGACTTCAACGCGGCGATGAAGGCGGCGGCCGACGTCACCGACACCCTCGTCGCCCACCAGGACACGATCTCGGCCTTCCTCGATCAGACGCCGCGCGCGGTGTCGGTGCTCGCGGCCCAACGCGACGCGATCGCGTCGTTGATGTCGCAGACGTCGACGCTCGCGGGCAACCTGGACCGCATCACCCGCGGGCGGGTGCCGGAGCTGTCGCGGCTCGTCCCCGACGCGTCCAAGCTCGTCGCCGCCCTCGGCACGTTCAACGACGACGTCGGGCAGACACTCACGCACATGAACGGCTTCATGACGAACATGGGGACCGCCATCCGCGGCGACTACCTCGTCTTCGACGGAGCCCTCGACATCCCTGGCGGCATCGACAAGATCCTGACCGGCGGGCTCCTCGCGTCCGGCCAGCCGCTCCCGACGCCCGGTGAGCTCTCCGACGTCCTGACCGGGCGGATGCCCCGCGACAAGAAGGGGTCGAAGCGATGACAGGACTGAAGGACCGCGCCCCGACCGGAACGCTGCAGTTCCTCGTGTTCCTGGTGATCTCGGCGATCGTGATCCCCGTCGGCGTCGGGTTCATCTCCGGTCCGGAAGGCGTGTCGGGGACGATCACGCTGCGCGCGACGATGACCGACGCTTTCGGGCTCACCGAAGGCACCGGCGTCACCCTGCGCGGTGTCGACATCGGGACCGTCTCGTCGTCGAGGCTCGGGCCTGCGGGCGCCGAGATCGAACTCCGGGTGCGCGGCGACGTCAAGATCCCGCGCGACTCGTTCATGCAGGTCACGATGGCCTCGATGGCAGGCATCCAGAGCGTCGACGTGATCCCGGCGGCCGCGGGCGGGCCCTACCTGGGCGACGGTGACACGATCGCCGCCCCCGCGGACAGACAACCGATGCAGATGGACCAGATCATCGGGCAGGCGGCCGTCGTCATGCGGTCGATCCGGTCGGGCAGCATCTCGACGCTCGTCGGCGAACTCAACGCGGCGTTCGGGGACGACGACTCGCTCGCGAAACTCGTGTCGAACGGCGCCGTCCTCGGCAGGCTCGTCCGGTCCAACGCGCCACTGCTGCGCGGCCTGCTCGGCGACTTCCTCGACGTCCTCGACGCGATGGGCGACACGACGTCGAGCTTCGAGACGGGTATGAAGACGGCGGCGTCGTTCACCGATCAGCTCGACTCGCAGCAGCCGGTGTTCGTCTATCTCCTCGATCATTCGCCCGCGGGCCTGCGGAAGGCACAGGACCTGTTCGACGAGTATCGGGGCACGTTCGGCGGGGTGCTCGCCAACCTGGTGACCGTCGCGCCGATCATCGCGAACCGCGACGACGCACTGCGCACCGGTCTGCAGACGATCCCGCAGGGCCTTCTCGACCTGCGGTCGATCGTCAAGAACGGTCGCGCGGACTTCGCGCTCATCGGTACGCAGGGGCCGGTGTGCATGTACTACGACGAGCCGCGCCGGGCGGTCGGCGACCTGACGCCGTCGAACCCCAACCTCACCCGCTACTGCCCGCCGGGCAACGGGTACGGGCAGCGCGGCGCCGTCAACGCTCCCCGCCCGGACGGGCTCGGCACCGCCGACTTCAAGGACCCCGGAAAACCCTCCGGCCCCGTCGCGGTGGACGACCCGGTCCTCGTCCCCGACGGCGCGGAACTACTTCAACAATGGCGTGAACTCCTGGAAAGGTCCCGACATGGCAACTGACACGATCGAACTGGACGAGACGGCGGAGTCCGAGGCTCCGGTGACCGTCGCCAAGAGCAGTCCGGTGACGCGTGCGCGTCCGCCCGCGAGCGCCGCCCTGTACGTCGTGATCGCACTGCTCGTGGCCGCCACCGGCTTCTTCGGCTACCGGTACTTCACGGCCGATGACGCTCCCGTGTCGGCGAGCGACGGCGACCGGGCCGCCGTGCAGTCGATGGCTGTCGACTTCGCCGTCAAGTTCTCCAGCTTCGACTACCGCGACCTGAACAAGTCGAGGGCCGCCGTCAACGGGATGTCGACGCCGGGCTTCGCGTCCCGCTACGACGAGATGGTGAAGGCGCTGTCGGAGATCGTCGCCAACGGTCAGGGCGTCGCGACCGCGGAGGTGACGCATTCGGCCGTCGAGACCCTCGACGGCGACAAGGCGACCGTGCTGCTGTTCGTCGACCAGAAGGCGACCAACGTCGTCGCCCCCACCGGCAAGAACCAGCCGTACCGCATGTTCATGACGCTCAAGAAGTCCGACGGCCACTGGCTCGTCGACGACGTCCAGACTCTCTAGACCCATCTGGTGATCGAGCCGACACCGAGGCGACAGCCGAGGCGTCGTGTCGAGATCCCGCGACCTGTTACGACGTCCAGATTCTCTGGACCTCGTCCGATGATTGAGCCGACACCGAGGCGGTAGCCGAGGCGTCGTGTCGAAATCCCGCCCATCATCACGACGTCAGAACCTCTCGACACCGAAGGACACGCCATGCCCGCGAGCTACCTGCCCGACATGGATTCGACCACGCCCGAGCTCACGACGGCGCAGACCAGGATCCGGATCACCACCCGCAAGCGTCGCGTGACGAGTCTGCGCAAACCCGCCCGCGTCCAGGAGGCGCTCGACTTCTGGTCGTTCGCGGGGGCCGCGGCCAACGTCGTCATGCAGTTGGGGTGGCCCGAAGTGGCGTACGGGGTGATGGAGAGCAAGGTCGAGTCGGGTGCGTTGATGAAACATCCGTGGAAACGGGCGCGGACCACGGCCCAGTACCTGTCGGTCGCGATCATCGGCAGCGACGAGGAGAAGGCCGCGTTCCGCGAGGCCGTGAACTCGGCGCACCGACATGTGAAGTCGGATGAGCACAGTCCGGTGAAGTACAACGCCTTCAACCGCGAACTGCAGCTGTGGGTGGCGGCGTGCCTGTTCATCGGCATCGAGGACACTCATCAACTGCTGCACGGGAAGATGGACGAGGCCGACGCCGACGAGTTCTACCAGTCGGCGAAGACCCTCGGCACCACCCTGCAGGTGCCCGACGACATGTGGCCCGCCACCCGCGCCGACTTCGACCACTGGTGGAACATCGCGTGCCAGCGGACCGTCATCGACGACGAGACGTGCGACTTCCTGAACGACCTCGTCGATCTGAAGATGATCAGTCCGCTGATCCGGTGGCCGTTCGTGAACCTGCTGCGCTTCCTGACGACGGGCTTCCTCCCGCCGCTGTGGCAGGCGCAGCTCGGGTTGGAGTGGACCGAAGACGACCGCCGCCGCTTCGAGCATCTGTTCACGTTCGTGTCGGTGGTCAACAAGTTCCTGCCGAAGTGGATCCGGTTCGGCGGTAACAGGCTGCTCATCAAAGACCTGCAGCTCCGCATGAAACGCGACAAGGACGTGATCTGAGCGGTCGGTCGCGCCCGAGCCTGCAGCGGGTCCTCGACGAACCGTGTGCCTATCTGCTGTGGCCTCGGGCGGCGCTGATGCAGTTGGCGCACCCGGCGATCGCGCCGACGGAGGCGCAGTCGGGTGCGTACGCGAACCGCGGAGCCCAACGCTGGTCGGGCACGGTGAACTACCTGCGGATGGTCGCGGGCGGCGACGACGAGGTGAATCGACTGCTCGTCCGTGAGGTCAACCGGGTTCACGCGGGTGTCCGGGTCCCGGACGGCTCGGCAGTGCGGCGTCCGGCGTTCGACGCCGACAATCAGCGGTGGGTGGCCGCGACCTGGTTCCTGTCGATGATCGACGTCTACCGGCTGCTCGTATCCGACATCGACGACGACGTCCTCGACCTGCTCCTCGCCGACTTCGCGAGGGTCGGCTCGATCCTGCAGATGGACCTCGACGACTGGCCTCGCGACTTCACGGCGTTCGAGGAGTACGTCGCCGCAGTCCAGGAGGGCTTCCCGTCGTCGTTGCCGCGTTCAGGTCCGGACGCTGACCCCGAGCAGGTGCTGCCGGGCGACGTCGCCGCGCAGGTCTTCTCGGCGTACTCGCTGCCGTTCCGGTTCGTGCGGTGGGCTCCGCGGATCCGGGTCCTGACCTGGGGAATGGCGGGCCCGGATCTCCGTACCGTTTACGGGATCGACTGGAACGACGAGACGCAGCGCCGTTTCGAGGCCACCGTCCGACGCCTGCGTCGCATCACCGCGAGACATCCGTTCCGTCGTCGGAGGGCACGGAGGTCGACGCGGCGGGCGATCGACGGACTCAGGCCGCAGGCCGGCGCGTGACGTAGCGCGTCCACAGGACGTCGTCGGACAGGACTGTCGACGACGCGAGGCGGAACGCCGTCGTGCCGCGCAGGGGGAGGGCCGTGGCGCGCTCGAAGACGCCCGGTGTTCCGCCGTGGTCGTCGACGACTGCGGAGACGACAAGACTGACCTCGTCGACGAGGCCCGCGTTCAGGAACGACCCGTTGATGACGGCGCCGCCCGACACGACGAGGGTGGTGATGCCGAACAGCGCCCGGAGCTTCGTGGACGCGACCGCGAGATCCAGTCGGTCCGTTCCGGCGAAGACGTACGAGATGCGGTTCGCGTGCAGGTAAGCGACGTAGTCGTCGGACGCCCTGTCGGTGAGGAGTTCGATGATGTGCCCCGCGGGCCGGACACTGTAGGTGAGCGTGTTCGACCTCCAGCCGAGCGTGCCGGACGGGTCGGCGGCCACCACGAAGTCGCGGGCCTCTGGATCGGCGACGTGGTCTTCGCGCGCCACCCGCGGCAGGTCGGGTGAGATGTACGGGGCTTGTCCACCGGTGAACGCTTCCAGGGTGACGCGCCCGCACAGCCATGCTTGGCTGTCGAAAGTCAGATGCGTCTCGTTGTAGTGCCTGCTCGCTGCCGCGGCCTGCGGCGTGTTCATAAACGGCCCGATGATCTTTCCGTCGAGCGACGTCTCCATGTGGCAGATGATGTACGGGCGATTCGCCTGCGATGTCGTCATGTCTCCAGCATTCACCTCGGCCAGAACCGTTGGAAGGTACTGCCGGTACCCCCGCTGGATGAGTGCATGACGGCGTCCCCCGCCTGACCTATGTCAGGCGGGGTACCGCACCACGTCCGTCCCCGGAGGGACGGGCGGACCCGGTGGCGGGGCCGGGATCCGGCAGGAGAGCCATTTCTCGACGGCCGATCCGGATTCGGTGACCCGATCGCCGAAGGTGGGGAGGATCTTCTCCGGCTGCAACGCGTGGTTGACCTTCCACGGTTCGTTGGAGCCGGTGGGTCGCCATCCGACCCGGCCTGTGAAGGGGCCGGACTGCAGGATGGTGGTCTCCCATCCGCCGGGTGTGGTCGAGACCGACCTGTTGTGGCCGCCGCACGCACCGCCGAGGTGGTCGATGTCGGTGGGGCCGCCGTCCTGCCAGTCGGGCATGTGATGGGCCTGGGTCCGCGACCACGGGACGGTGCATCCGGGCGCGGTGCAGCCACGATCGCGGCCGAACAACGCCAGCCGCTGAGCCCGGGACGCCAGGCGCTTGCCGCGCCCGAGGTACAGGACCTGTGCTGAGGCGGTGGCGAACACTTCCAACCACGGGGTCGCATCGCCGGCGATCTCGACGAGATCCTTGACCGGCAGACGAGTCCCGGTCGCGGTCGTCGCGACACCCGAGCGGGATTCGAGATCGTCCAGCGATGCGGTCACCACCAGCTGCGACGACAGCGACGTGCCCTCGCCAAGGCCGCCGTTGGCGATCAGAAACGTCCACATCGCTTCGAGTGCGTCGTGATTGCGCTGGGACTGGGACCGGGTGTCGCGCTCGGCGGCTGCGGCGAGGGCGTCGGGGTCGACGTTCGCCGATGATCCGGACGGGGACTGCTCGTCGTCGGGATTGTTCATCCCCGGCGCGGCCCACAGGACGAGCAGCGCTTCGAGTTTCGCCCGTGCGGCCGGGGTCAGTTTGGCGCTGATCGCCGACATGAGTCGCCGGTCCTGTGGGGCGAGGGTCACGCCACGACTCCGGGCTCGATCGGTGTCGTCGGTCAACTCGCCGTCGGGGTCGAGGTGGGCCAGAATCCGCTTGCCCGCGGTCCGGGTCTGCTCGGGAGTCAACGTCCGTGCCACCTCGGCGAGTTCGGCTTCGGCGCGGCCCTTCACGTCGGCGGGGATCCCCGCCGGGATCGCGTCGATGACGTCGACGATCTCCGCGACATGGTCGAGGGAGAGGTCGCCGTCGGCCACCGCTGTTGCGGTCGCGGGGAGTGTCGGGTCGAGTGGTTCACCGGAGAAGGCGACCAGCGAGCTCAGGCTCAGCGCGGCGTCGGTGTGCTGTTTGCGGGCCCGCGCCGACAGCCGGAGCTGGCCTTCCAAGTACTTGCCCGGCATCTGAGACCCTGCCAGACGGTACGCACCCCGCTGGGAGACCTCGGCGAACAACCGGGCATCCACACCGACACCACGACGGTTGGACCGCTCGTTGACTTCGGAGGCGGCGAGCAGTTCGCGGTCGGACAACCCGGACAGGGGCGCCGCGGCGAGTTTCTGCGTGACCCGATCGCGCAGTCGAGCGAGTTCCAGCGGATTGTCGGGGAGTTCGATGTCCGTCATGGTGTCCACCTCCTTCGCCGGGATGCCTGGTTCTCCGTTGTGTCCAGTTTACACATTTGTGCGACAGATCACAATAGACTAGCCTGTGAGTTCGATAAGTGGGGATTGCTGGTGATCAGTGGTCCAGAAATGGACATCCAACGAGGCGCTGCTCAACCACCATGAATCGCTGGTCGGCGGACTGGCCGGCAGTCTGCGTGACCAGCGGGAACACTACGTAAGGTGACGTCGTCACCAGGAATCGATCGTCTAGTAGGCGACTACTCCGTGTCCTCCCACAGACCTTGCTTCTCGAGCATGTCGATGACGTAGTCGGCGCTGTTGACGATGTGCCGTTCGGTCACCTCGCGGGCGCGGCCGGCGTCGTGCGCCTGCAGGGCTTCGAGCAGTTCGTGGTGCTCGGGGGTGACGGTCCGGACGTGCGTCTCGATCGACGCGTAGAACGAGTTCGGCAGGTGCTTGACGATGGACGCGAGCAGTCGCGCGAGGCGGTCGGAGTCGGCGGCGAGGTTGATCAGCCGATGGAACTGGTGACCGAGCGTTCCGATAGCCTCGGTGTCGTTGACCTCGACGGCGGCGTCGCAGCGTTCCATCACCTCTTCGAGTTCGCGCAGTTGCTCGTCGGAGATGCGCTCGGCCGCCCGCGCGGCCAACTCGCCGGACAGGCTCGACTGCGCCCAGAAGAGGTCGCGGACGTCCTGCCGGGTGAACTCGGCGACCACGAACCCGCGGCGGGGGACGGCGGTCACGAAACCTTCATTGGAGAGCCGCAGCAGGCCCTCGCGGACCGGGGTGATGGACACGCCGACCATCTCCGCGATCGGCTCCATGCGCAGGAACTCGCCCGGTTTCATATGCCCGGACATGATCTGTTCGCGTACGAAGCTGGCGACCGCGTCGGGCAGTTGCTTGTGCCGTCCGCGGGCGGTGGGGAGTGCTGTGCTCACGATGACCTGCCGTTGGAGTGAGGTGGACGAGTTCGGATATATCGTCGATTCTATGCGGTGAAGGGTCGGGCGGGCTGCAACCGCCCGACTTCGCCGCTGGGTCCCGATCTGGGCGGTGCAGGCCGACGGTGAGCTCTACCTCCGCTCCGCGTTCGGCGCCGACGGCGGTTGGTACAAGTGGGCCATGTAGACGGGCAAGGCCCGTCTCCGACTTCGGGGCGACGAACTCGACGTGACCCTCACCCCGGTGTCCGACGAAGCGATCAACGTTGCCGTCGACGACGCCTACCGGTCCAAGTACGCGGGGCAGCAGTCGTCGATGAACATCATGATCGGCGACGTCGCGCGCCCCAGCACGGTCCGGGTGGACCCGTCCGTCTGACGAGACAGGGGCTGGTGACGCCCCTGACGACGGCCTCTGGTTGAGTCTGGGAATCGGGGACGGAGAGTGGAGTCATGACCACATACACAGTTCAGTCCACGACCGTCCCGACTCCTCATTGGAATATCGCCGCGAACCTGCTCTTGCCTGCAGATTTCGACAAGTCGAAGAAGTATCCCGCGGTCATCGCGGCCCGCCCGATTGGCAGCTGCAAGGAGCACACCGCGGGCAACGTGCATGGTTGCTGCCCTCGCCGACGCCGGCTATGTGATGATCGCCTTCGATGCGAGCTACCGGGGCGAGCCGCGGTGGACGAAGGATCCGGCGCAGCGCGTGCGTGACTTCAGCTTCGTCGTCGACCACCTGGTGACGCTCCCATTCGTCGACGCCGACCATATCGGTGTGCTTGGCGTGTGCGGTGGCGGCGGCTACTCGATCAGCGCGTCGCTCACGGGGCGCCGGATCAAGGCCGTCGCGTCGATCACAGGCGTCAACTTCGGTCACCTCCTGCACGAGGCGTTCAGCGCCTACGACCCGATCACCACGCTCGAACTGATCGCCGCACAGCGCACTGCGGAGGCCCGCGGTGCGGTCGCGAACGTCGAGAACCTGCTCCCGCCGACCGTCGACGATGCGCAGGGCCTGGACATCGACGTCGCTGAGGCCACCGAGTACTACAAGACCGACCGTGGGCAGGCGCCGAACGGCTGCACCCAGAGTCTGGTCTCGCGTCGTGCGGGCGGCTTCGGGTGGGATGCGTTCACCCACGCTGAGGTGCTGCAGACCCAACCGCTGTTGATGGTCATCGGCGACAAGCCGGGCGCGTTCGGCGCCTACCGTGACGGTATGGAGATCTATCGTCGATCGCCGTCGACGAACAAGCAATTGGTCGTCGCTGAGGGCTACTCGCACTACGACCTGTACGACCTCCCCGCCGCGACGACGATCGCGCTCGACGCCGCGATTCCGTTCTTCAACGAGCACCTGTAGGAATCGCGCCGCGGCTCTGGGCAGAATCTTCACCGCAGCGTTCCGTCGTAGTGCATTCTGACGTCGGCACCGCGAAGTTCACCTGAACCTTGCGGTGCCGACGTCTTCTCAGTTGGTGACCTACCGTCCCGGTCAGCCGTCGACAGCGTCAACGATGCCGTCTTCGGCGGCCTTCGCCAGTTGATCGTGGTCGCGGGTGGGCGATGCGGACTGGCAAAGCCGCGATCGGTCGTTCACGTCTCGCCCTCGTCGAGAACCTCGACAAGGATGTACTCGGTGAAACCCGGTGCCGTGAAGCTGAGCTTTCCGCGAGTGCGGTCCTCGATGAGGCCTTTGGCGAGCAGAGACGCGCGAGTCATGCTGATGGCTGTTGTCTCCACGCCGAGTGCATCGGCGATGTCCCGCCGCCTGACATCGACGCCTCCGTTGCGTGCCATGGCGACGAGGAATCGTTGTTCGCCGTCGGTCGCAGCATTCCATCTGCTCCCGAAGAAGTTCAGCTGCAGCTCGCTGAACGCGATTCGGGCGGCGTCGACGTGGGCTTTCGTCAGAATTCCGCCTGCCGTCGGATATCCGGCCGCCTTCCAGGTCTCGTTTCCGATCACCTGGACGAAGTATGGATAGTTCGCGCTCGTCGTGTGTGCAGCACGGAGCGCATCCGTGCTCCATGTCACGCCTGACCGTTCGGATGGAGTGGACAGCGCCTCGATGGACGCCTCGTCCGTCAGATTGGTGAGGCGCTGATAGTCGAACCGCTCGGCGAAAGACGCGGCCCGCGAAATGACCTCTTGACTGTGGCTGAGGCCTGCCGTGAAGCATGCTGCGCGAAGCGATGCGTCTTCGGACTGCATGTGCTGCCACGCGTAGGCCAGAGATCTCAGTGAAGTGGCGTCTGCGGCCTGAATTTCGTCGATGAACACCACGAGCCCGGAGGCTCCGGACTCGACTGCGGCAGTCGTCGCAGTTCTCAGTAGATCCTGAAGCGCCCTGCCGGGACCTCTCATCGGTTGTTCAGTCGTTGACGTGAGCGCCGATCCGGAGATGTTGACGGGACCGATCGACAGCGTCAGGCTGTTGATCGCCGCCGTCACCAGGTTCCTTGCCGTGATCGTCCAGGTTCGTGCCAGTTCGCCGAACTCGACAGTGAGTGCGTCGAGTAGTGGTCCGTCGCCCGCAGTCACCCATACGGTCACGAAGCCATCCGCCTCTGCCGCCAGCTGGCTCGCGCGCAGCAGGCTCGTCTTACCGACGCCTCTCGGGCCGACGTCGACGCGGATCACCGTGCTCAGTGAGCCCATTGCTCTCACGAAGTTCAAGCGTTCGTGGATCGATGCCACTTGGAGTGCGCGGCCAGGAAGGGGTGTGCGTAGGTTGGCTATCGAGCCCGGGGTGTACGGGCTCGGTTGGGCTGGGGCTGACGCGGAGATCGCAAATCCATATATACATCTTTATAGACCAGGGTGTTCTATAAAGATGTATAACGAGCAGGAGCGGGATGTGCCACGCGGTCACGTGCGTGTCGGCGGGCTGTGGCAAGATCGTTCGGGCAGCAATCCGCCGTGGTGTAATCGGCAACACTCCTGATTTTGGTTCAGGCATTTCAGGTTCGAGTCCTGGCGGCGGAGCAAAGTAAACACCCAGCTAGATGGGTGTTCTGCTCGTCCCTCCCGGGAACGCCGTGCACCAACTGTGCACTTGGCCTTTGAATGAGTCTGCGGGGCATGCGGTCTCGGAATTGAGCAAGCCCCGGACGGGGACGGCGCTTCACGCCCAATCGGAGAGATTGGTGTCGGCGCGACCGTCGGTGCCGATCGCGGCGAGCGTCTGCAGGGTCGTGTCGACGGCGTGATCGCCGACAGTCGAACGCCAGGCGGCCATCTCGCGGCGGAAGCCCGCGGCCGACAGCGCGAGCAGGGTGCGACCGCGTGAGTTGATCGTGATGATCCGTTCGCGGCGGTCGTGTTCGTTGAGCGTGCGTTCGATGAGCCCGAGCGCTTCCAGCGACTGCGCGGTCTTGGTCGCGGCCTGCTTGGACACTCCGAGCCTGGCGGCGAGGTCGACACTGGTGCAGCCGTCGCCGATGGCCTGCAGGGCGAAGCCGTGGGTGGCACGGACACCGGGGAAGCCCTCGTCGGCGAGTCCGGAGTGGACGGCGTCGACGAGTCCGCGGAACGCGCTCATCAACAGGAACGGTGCTTCGACGTCGTCGCGAATCATTCGTGCACCGTACCGCGAAGAAGACAATGTGGTTGACTATTAATCGTCAACTACATTGTCGATTGGAGTCGTCATGCCACACCTGACCGCACGATCCGCCCGCACCTTCGACGTCCACGGCGTCCGGTTCACCTCGTTCGCGTCCAGCGCCTCGGGGTCGCACGACCTCGCGGCGTGGCGAGCGGACTTCCCGCCGCACACCATCGGCCGGAGTCACACGATGTCCCGCGACGAGATCCTGCACGTCCTCCTCGGTCCGCTCGAGATCGCCGTCGACGACGACGAGTTCACCGCCGTCGACGGCGACGCGGTGCTGGTGCCGGCCGGATCGGCGTTCCGGGTCAGCAACACCGCCGACCACGCCGCGCAGGCCTGGGTCACCACGACGGTCGGCATGACGGCGACGATGCTGGACGCGGGCGAGACCCTCGCGCCGCCGTGGGCCCAGTGACGCCGTGAATCAGCGACCCGGCCAGCCTTCGACCGCGTCCACCTCGCCGTCCTCGATGGCCTTGGCGAGCTGGGCGTGGTCGCGATCGTTCTGGTCGGCGTAGGCGAACGCGAACTCGGCGAACGCGTCGCCTGCCTTCGACGACGACCCCAGATAGTCGTGGATGGCCTGGACGTCACCGCTGCGGGCGTGCGCTCGGGCGAGGACGTGACCGCAGGCGGTCGCGAACTGCGACAGTCGTGGGGCGATCATCTCGCCCTTCGGGATCACCTTGCCGTCACGGAACTGACGCACGTAGAAGTCCATCGGCGCACCGGTGTCGCCGTCGGACGAGATCGACGTCCATCCCACGAACATGTCGGTCGCGCTCTGGATCATCCGCTGACCGTGAATGACACGCGACCCGTGGTTGTCGTACACGCTCGGGGACAGGAACTGCTCGTAGACCGACGGGCCGGCCTGCTTGACCTGCAGGAAGATCGGATCGCTCGTGCGGCGCTCCTCGCTGAGCGTGAGGAACACGCGCATGCCGACGCTGCCGACGCCCACCACCTGTTGAACGGCGTCGACGAGGTCGAACCGCGACCACAGCGAGGAGATGTGGTCGGGCACCGACGCCTGATACTGGGCCACGATCGTCTCGAGCTCGGCGAGGTGGTCGTTCAGCGCGTGCGTGCGGTACGGCGGGTCCTCGGTGATGCGTTGCGCGCCGTCGACGACGCTGGTGAGCTTCTTGAACGCGCCTCGACTTGAACGCTTCTCGGCGCGCTTCTCGATCAGCTTGTCGAGTTTGTGGTCGTCGTCGCTCGTCGCGTAGTCGAGCAGTTGCTCGGTGCTGACGCTGTCGTACCAGATGTCGATCTCGGGCCATGTCGAGTACGTGGCGATCCAGTCGCGGTAGCCCGCATATCCTGCGGCGACGGCGTCCTTCGCGTGCGCCTCGACACCGTTCGCGCGGGCCAGGATCACCAGGCTGGCGAGGAACCGCTTGACGTCCCATTCGAACGGGCCGGGGAGCGTCTCGTCGAAGTCGCGCAGGTCGAAGGCGAGGTTGCGTTCGGGGGTGTTCCACAGGCCGAAGTTCAAGACGTGCGCGTCGCCGCACAGCTGGACGGTGATGCCCGTGTTCGGCGCCGACGCCAAGTCGGCCGCCATCACTGCCGCGGCTCCGCGGTAGTAGGTCCACGGCGACGCCGCCATCCGCCCGTGCCGCAGGGGAAGCAGGCGCTGATCGCGAATGCTGTTCTGCCCCAAGATGGTCGCCAACGCGTCGTGGCCGCGCGCTTCGGGCCTCCACTCGCCGAGGCTCCGCCGTCCGACGACCTTGCGCTGCGCGGCGCCGTCGATGGTGATGATTTTGTTGGGACGTTCGGTGAACGCGTTCTCGCCCTGCCACAAGTTCATCGCCACATCTTCCCTCATCGACTCCGGGCCGCTATGCGTTCGGCGATCAAATCGGCCAGAATCGCGAGTCCACGGTCGGCGTCGGCGCTGTCGGAATGGCTGAAGTTGAGACGCATCGTCCCGAGTTCGGGTTCGTCGGCGTAGAACTCCTCGCCCGGCATGAAGGCGACTCCGGCGGCGACGGCGTCGTCGAGCAGGGTTCTCGTGTCGATCCGGTCGCGGAGCGTGAGCCAGAAGAACAGGCCGCCCGAGGGGCGTCGCCAGTCGGCGAGGTCGCCCAGGTATCGGGTCAGGAGCGAGTCGAAGTCGTCGCGGCGCGCGCGATAGAAGTCGGCGAGACGCTCGAGCCTGTCGGTCCAGTCCCCGTCCGACACCGCGTCGAGGACGATCTGCTGTGACAAGCGTGAACTGTGCAGGTCGACGGCCTGTTTGAGGATCACCAGGCGGTCGAACAGATCGGCCGAGGCGGTCATGAAGCCGAGTCGCAGGCCCGGCGCGAAGGTCTTCGAGAACGATCCCTGGTACACCCACGACGCGCCGTGCATCCGCGCGACGATCGGTGCGCGATCGACCGCGTCGTAGGCCAGTTCGCGATACGGGTCGTCCTCGAAGAGGACGGTTCCCGAGTCGCGACAGGCATCGGCGAGCGCGGCCCGTGCGGCGTCGGACATACAGGCTCCGGTCGGGTTCGCGAACGTCGGGACGGCGTACGCGAGCGATGCGGTGGGGTCGGCGAGGTCGGTGAACCTCGCGCCGTAGAACCGGAACACCTGTAGTGCCGCGAGGTAGGTCGGCTGTTCGACCGCGGTCACGGTTCCGGGGTCGACGAGCAGCTTCGCGACCAGGTCGATGCCCTGCTGGCTGCCGCTGAGGATGATCACCCGGTCGTCCGGCGCGTCGACGCCGAGGGCTCGGAGCCGTTCCGCGACGGCCCGTCGCAGCGCGGGTTCGCCTTCGCTGGGGCCGTACTGCAGGAGGTCGGGAGCGAATGATCCCGACCAATCGGGGAGCATCGTCGTCGCAGGCAGACCGCCGGCGAACGACACCATGCCGGGTCGGTCGACGACGCTCAGGATGGTTCGGATGGGGGACGGTCGGAGTCCGTCGATACGATCGGAGAACGTGGGCACGAGCAGTCCTCTTCCGCCAATAGGTCAAGTAGGTTGCCGTGATTCTGCCCCCATCCGGAAGGTGAGTCAACATGTTTGACCAAAATCGCGAGGCCGCGCTCCGTCAGGCCGTCGAAGACCTGTACTTCGGCTACCGCGCCTTCACCGCGCTGCCGGACGAGATGCTCGCGACGAGCGGCCTCGGCCGGACCCACCATCGCGTCCTCTACTTCATCTGTCGGCGTCCGGGCATCTCCGTCGGCGAACTGATCGCCCTCCTCGACGTCACCAAACAGGCCGTCCACCGTCCCATCAAAGACCTCGAAGACCGCGGACTCGTCGCCAACGCCGCCGACGTCGACGACCGGCGCGTGCGCCGACTCACCGCGACCGACGCGGGCGTCGACCTCGAACGCCGACTCACCTTGTCGCAGATGGACATGCTCGACGACGCCTTCGCCGCGGTCGGGCCCGACGGCGAGGCGATCTGGCATGCGGTGACGGCCCGCCTCGCCGGACGAACAGCGCGCGGCGTCGACCGCCCGTGATGGAATGAGAGCAGCCATGCACTTCACCGAGTTCCACACACGGATCGCCGCGTACGTCCTGATCGTCGACGGCGATCGAATCCTGCTGTCGTGGTACCGGGGCGATGCGCTGACACCTCCGTGCTGGACGATGCCCGGCGGCGGCGTCGAATTCGACGAGACGCTGCGCGACGCGGCCGTTCGGGAGCTCTATGAAGAGACCGGGTATCACGTGAAGGTCGGCGGCATCCTCGCCGAAGACCACCTGACCTTCGCCGCGCGCGACGGACGCCTCCCGATCAGGTCCCAGCGCTTCGTGTTCGACGGGTCCATCGTCGGTGGAACCCTCGGAACCACCGAAGTGGACGGCACCACCGAGTACGCGCGGTGGCTTCCGATCGCCGAGGTCCGGTCGATGGACCAGGCGATCAAGGCAGACATCGTCGACGTCGCGCTCGCCTACTTGTAGTGCGGATTGTTGCCCGACGGCAGCTCGATGCTGATCGGCATCCGCAGCTCGGACACGTACAGCAGGACGAATTGACGGAGCATCTCGTCGAACGTCCAGTAGGCCTCCTTCGGCATGCCCGCCTGCAGCACGCCCTCCCGGACCAGCACGTACGGTCCCCACGCCGCGTTCAGCAGCGGATCCCACACCGGCTCGCGCGGGATGCGCAGGTCATTGGCGATCCGGTCGCCGAGCATGAAGCGGGTCAGCGCGCCGAGCACTCCGCGGCTCAACAGCGTGAGGTCGAGTTGCATGCCGAGGTCGAGCAGC
Source organism: Gordonia spumicola (assembly GCF_009932475.1). Lineage (GTDB taxonomy): Bacteria > Actinomycetota > Actinomycetes > Mycobacteriales > Mycobacteriaceae > Gordonia > Gordonia spumicola. Next base: position 112,182 of record NZ_BJOV01000003.1, on the reverse strand, counting down.
ATGTCGGCGATCTTGACGCCCTCCGGCGTCGCCGCCAGGATCGGGTCGAGCACCTGCGCGGCCTGCGTCTCGGCGGAGTCCCACGTGGCGGGTATGTACTGGTCGTCGATGCCGAGCATGTGCCCGGCCACCTGCCAGGAGTGAAGGAAGCCCCCGGACTCCGCTGGGTTCAACGGCACCTTCCAGCGACGCAGCATGCGCATCACGGTCGTCGGCAGGCTGTGCCAGGTGACCATCATGTCGGCCTGGGTGATCGGCTTCGTCTGACCGGACACGCTCGCCCAATGCCCGGACCGGGGGAGGAGGTGCCGCACCGCCGAGTGAATCAGTCGGGTCTTCACGCAGGTCACGGCCATTTCTCCGGACGGTGCGTACGCGTTCAGCGACCCGATGTCGTAGCCGAGCTTCGCGGTCTTGGAGATGCGATCCTTCATCGCGGCTCCGCCGTGCGAGTAGTAGACGGTCCGCGCCTCGTTCGGGATGACGGCGCTCATCATGCCGCTCGCGAAGCCGTACAAGGCCCCGAGGTAGGTGCCGCGCTTCTGATTGAACGTCACCGCGTCGGCGAGCTTCCCGCGATCCGCCCACGACGGGAGCCTGCGGGCCTGTTCGACGAAGTCTCGAAGATCGCCGGACAGTCCGGCGGGCAGCGGTTGATCGTTCCTCGTCCACGCGCGGAGCGCGGCGTTGACCTTCGCGACGTCGCCGCGCCGGTAGACGTCGGCGACGAGATCGTCGGGGACCGGATCCCATGCGAGTTTCGGATCGGCCCCGGTTCCGTGCCCGGGCACCGACCCGGCGGGCGACCAGGTCCACGGCGTCGCCGAACCGGCGGCGATCAACGCCCCGGCTCCGGCACCGGCCTTCAAGACATGTCTGCGTGTCACGACCACCATGCGCTTTGTTCCTTCCGCATCCCCGACTGTGCTGTGTGTAACAAATCTGGAAGATCTGTAACATGAGTAGCACTCCGTGACGACTCTCACAAGAGAATGGTGTGAACACGAGAGGAGACGACGCGATGGCGCCACATGAGGTACCCGCGGCCGAGACGCTGATCGATCGCGCCACCAGGCGCGCGATCGACGATCCCGGCGTGCGGCCGGTCGACGCGACCCGGGACAAGCTGATCGACGCCGCGTTCGAGCAGTTCTGCATCGACGGGATCGCCCACACGTCGATGGAGGACGTCGCCAAACGCGCAGGCACGTCGCGCGTGACGATCTACCGCAAGTTCGAGAGCAAAGACGCGCTCGTCGACGAGGTGATCGGACGGGAACTGCGCGACTACTTCGACTACTTCGCGACGGCCATGGCCGAGTCGGAGACGTTCGCCGATCGGATCGTCATCGGATTCGTCACGTCCGTCCAACGCATCTGGTCGAACCCGCTGATCAAACGCCTCATCGACGACGACCCCGCCCTCGTCCCCGGCCTCGTCGGCGGCGGCGAAGGGCGGAACATGTACGTGGTCAGCGCCTTCGTGTCCGCGGCGCTCCGACAGGAGCAGCACGCGGGCAATCTCGACCCCGCCGTCGACCCGGACCTCGCCGCGGAGATGATCGCCCGAATCGCGGGCTCGTTCGTCACGACCCCGAGCAGGCTGGTCGACCTCGACGACGCCGAGCAGCTGGCAGACGTCGCCCGCGACTACCTGCTGCCGATGCTGCGGGTGTCGACCCACTCCATGTATCCGGAGCCGTCGACGGACGCGCCGCGGAACTCGCCGGAATAGGTGTAGGCGGCCACGTAGCCGCGGCCGTGGCCGAAACGCAGGGGACTGTCGACGGTGGCATCGATCGCGAAGACCAGCGCATCGCCGTCACGCACCGTCCACCGCATCGTCTGCGGGACGCGCATCCGTCGTCCCCATCGATCGACCTGCGGCCGGTCCCACGCCGTCACCTCGAACCGCACGTCGTCGTACACCGACGTCTCCTCACCGAGGACCCGCACATGAAGCAGCCTGCACGCGGTACGACCACGCGCCTGCACGTCGGTGAGCAAGAGCTGGGTGCGTTCGTCGAGCTGGATCACCTGATAGGTGAACAGGTCGACGGGGAGCTTCGCCACGGCAGGCACCGGAGACGCCACGGCCGCCTGTTGGGTGAGAGCACGTGCGTACTCGAACGTGCCGAGACCGGAGACCTTCGTCGTCCCGGACGCGTCGGTGATGGTCCCGGTATAGGGAGCGAGAAGGCTCAGGTGCTGATAGATCGGTGTCCGGACGAAGTACGACACCTGATCGGTGAGAGTCAGGGACAGGTCGACGTCGAACGACTCGTACCGGCCCGCGACGTGGACCTCGCGGTCGTGCACCGTGATCGTGAGGTCGTCGCCCCAGCGCAGGACCGAACCGTCGTCGGCGAAGTCGCAGTCGGACCGGGAGTCGTATCCCTTGTAGTGATGCTGATCGCCGACCGCCGTCGACGAGAGGACCGTCGCCAGGTCGCGGGCGTCCGTCCCGACGAGTTCGTCGTTGTCGAACGCCTCCGTTCCCGTGGCGCCGATGAAGGTCATCGTGTTCACGTACCGATGAGGCTCGGGGAGCAGCGGGACGAAGACGCCGTAGTGGACCACCGACCACGCCCGCGAACGCGCATAGGGACGGAACGGCTCGCCGCCGTCGAACGGCCGACCCGACGCCGTGATCCGAGAGTCGACGAACGGCAGCGCGACGTCCAGAACGGCGCGCGACAGGAGGCCCGAGATCAGCTGTGTCATGGGCTCATCCTTGCAATCTCGCGGCGCCTCCGCACGGCCGAGACGCTGACCTGGGGATTTGACGCTGCGTTCCCCAGTGCGTAACTTATGTCGAGTCCGCAGCGGCCAGGCCGCGAAAGACGAACCCCCTCCAAACCTTCTCTGCCGGGTCGCGAGATTCCGGTGGGGTTGCTTGGTGGGGCCGGCCTTCTAGCCGATACCGACGATTTGCACTGCGGGTCGCGGAGACGCTAGGCTGGAAGAGTTGGCCGCGAGCCGGTCAGCGACAATGCAAGTTCACTGGAGTTCGGCCCGGCAGGTTCGGGTTGGTGCTGGTGGGTGTGTGTTCTTTGAGAACTCGATAGTGTGTAAAATAGATGTTCTTGTGCCACATATTTTTGGTTTGTGGCATGAAGGATTGATGGACAGATCATGGTTCCTTGGTGGACGATGATGTTTTTGATTGAATTCTTGTCAGTTTTTTGGATTTGGTCAGGTTGTGCTTTCTGGCTTGTGCTGAAATTGCGGTCTTCGGGTCGTGTTTCTGTATTTTTTGTTGGAGAGTTTGATCCTGGCTCAGGACGAACGCTGGCGGCGTGCTTAACACATGCAAGTCGAACGGAAAGGCCCTTTCGGGGGTACTCGAGTGGCGAACGGGTGAGTAACACGTGGGTGATCTGCCCCAAACTCTGGGATAAGCCTGGGAAACTGGGTCTAATACTGGATATGACCTTCTGCTTCATGGTGGATGGTGGAAAGCTTTTGCGGTTTGGGATGGGCCCGCGGCCTATCAGCTTGTTGGTGGGGTAATGGCCTACCAAGGCGACGACGGGTAGCCGACCTGAGAGGGTGATCGGCCACACTGGGACTGAGACACGGCCCAGACTCCTACGGGAGGCAGCAGTGGGGAATATTGCACAATGGGCGCAAGCCTGATGCAGCGACGCCGCGTGAGGGATGACGGCCTTCGGGTTGTAAACCTCTTTCGCCAGGGACGAAGCGCGAGTGACGGTACCTGGAGAAGAAGCACCGGCCAACTACGTGCCAGCAGCCGCGGTAATACGTAGGGTGCGAGCGTTGTCCGGAATTACTGGGCGTAAAGAGCTCGTAGGCGGTTTGTCGCGTCGTCTGTGAAATTCTGCAACTCAATTGCAGGCGTGCAGGCGATACGGGCAGACTTGAGTACTACAGGGGAGACTGGAATTCCTGGTGTAGCGGTGAAATGCGCAGATATCAGGAGGAACACCGGTGGCGAAGGCGGGTCTCTGGGTAGTAACTGACGCTGAGGAGCGAAAGCGTGGGGAGCGAACAGGATTAGATACCCTGGTAGTCCACGCCGTAAACGGTGGGTACTAGGTGTGGGGTCCATTTCACGGATTCCGTGCCGTAGCTAACGCATTAAGTACCCCGCCTGGGGAGTACGGCCGCAAGGCTAAAACTCAAAGGAATTGACGGGGGCCCGCACAAGCGGCGGAGCATGTGGATTAATTCGATGCAACGCGAAGAACCTTACCTGGGTTTGACATACACTAGAAAGCTATAGAGATATAGCCCCCCTTGTGGTTGGTGTACAGGTGGTGCATGGCTGTCGTCAGCTCGTGTCGTGAGATGTTGGGTTAAGTCCCGCAACGAGCGCAACCCTTGTCCTGTATTGCCAGCGGGTTATGCCGGGGACTTGCAGGAGACTGCCGGGGTCAACTCGGAGGAAGGTGGGGATGACGTCAAGTCATCATGCCCCTTATGTCCAGGGCTTCACACATGCTACAATGGCGCGTACAGAGGGCTGCGAGACCGTGAGGTGGAGCGAATCCCTTAAAGCGCGTCTCAGTTCGGATTGGGGTCTGCAACTCGACCCCATGAAGTCGGAGTCGCTAGTAATCGCAGATCAGCAACGCTGCGGTGAATACGTTCCCGGGCCTTGTACACACCGCCCGTCACGTCATGAAAGTCGGTAACACCCGAAGCCGGTGGCCTAACCCCTTGTGGGAGGGAGCCGTCGAAGGTGGGATCGGCGATTGGGACGAAGTCGTAACAAGGTAGCCGTACCGGAAGGTGCGGCTGGATCACCTCCTTTCTAAGGAGCAGACAACACCCAACGCCCACTCGAACGCAGCTGGGGTTGGTGTTTGTTCATAGGGTGAAACACAAGAACCCACCGTGATGGTTGGGCGCCGCGAGAGTCGGTGTTCTGCTGGTGGTTGCAGTCGGGTGACTGGCTGTTGTCTTTTTGCACACTATCGGGGTTCTGAGAGAACACGCGCTGTCCTGCCCTTGTGGGGGTGGGTGGTGGTTGTTGTCTCTGCTCGCTGACATTCCGCCACGTCGTGTGGTGTTGGGTGTGGGTGGGTGTGTGTTGTTTGAGAAGTGGATAGTGGATGCGAGCATCTTGAAATATAGGTGTCGTATTGCAATTTCAAAATGTATGTTGATTTTTGTGATGTCCACATTCGTGCCGCACGAAGCTGTGATGGCCTTTCGGGGTTGTTGTGGTGGGGTGGTGGTGTGTTTGTGGGTGTTGTTGTAAGTGTTTTAGGGCGTTCGGTGGATGCCTTGGTACCAGGAGCCGATGAAGGACGTGGTAGGCCGCGATAGTCCTCGGGGAGTTGTCAAACGAGCTGTGATCCGAGGGTGTCCGAATGGGGAAACCCAGCACGAGTTATGTCGTGTTACCCACCCTTGAATATATAGGGGGTGTGGAGGGAACGTGGGGAAGTGAAACATCTCAGTACCCACAGGAAGAGAAAACAATAGTGATTCCGTGAGTAGTGGCGAGCGAAAGCGGATGAGGCTAAACCATGCGTATGTGATACTCGGCAGGGGTTGTGCGTGTGGGGTTGTGGGAGCATTATTGGTGCGTCTGCCGGCGTGTCGGCCAGTAAGAAAATCGTGTGTTAGGTGAAGTGGCCTGGAATGGTCTGCCGTAGTGGGTGAGAGTCCCGTAACTGAAAACGCGCGGTCTGGTTGTAGTGTTTCCCAAGTAGCAGCGGGCTCGTGGAATCTGCTGTGAATCTGCCGGGACCACCCGGTAAGCCTAAATACTTTCTGGTGACCGATAGCGGACTAGTACCGTGAGGGAAAGGTGAAAAGTACCCCGGGAGGGGAGTGAAATAGTACCTGAAACCGGACGCTTACAATCCGTCAGAGCCTTCCATCTTTGGGTGGTGGGGTGATGGCGTGCCTTTTGAAGAATGAGCCTGCGAGTTAGTGCTCAGTGGCAAGGTTAACCCGTGTGGGGTAGCCGTAGCGAAAGCGAGTCTGAATAGGGCGCCCCAAGTCGCTGGGTCTAGACCCGAAGCGGAGTGATCTACCCATGGCCAGGGTGAAGCAGAGGTAAGACTTTGTGGAGGCCCGAACCCACTTCAGTTGAAAATGGAGGGGATGAGTTGTGGGTAGGGGTGAAAGGCCAATCAAACTCCGTGATAGCTGGTTCTCCCCGAAATGCATTTAGGTGCAGCGTTGCGTGTTTCTTACTGGAGGTAGAGCTACTGGATGGCCGATGGGCCCTACAAGGTTACTGACGTCAGCCAAACTCCGAATGCCGGTAAGTGAGAGCGTGGCAGTGAGACTGCGGGGGATAAGCTTCGTAGTCGAGAGGGAAACAGCCCAGATCGCCGGCTAAGGCCCCTAAGCGTGTACTAAGTGGAAAAGGATGTGGGGTCGCGAAGACAACCAGGAGGTTGGCTTAGAAGCAGCCACCCTTGAAAGAGTGCGTAATAGCTCACTGGTCAAGTGATCCTGCGCCGACAATGTAGCGGGGCTCAAGTACACCGCCGAAGCCGCGGCACTCACACATGTACATCGGCCACTTTTGTGGTCTAGTGGTGTGGGTGGGTAGGGGAGCGTCCTGCATCCGTGGAAGCGCCGGAGTGATCTAGGTGTGGAGGGTGTGGGAGTGAGAATGCAGGCATGAGTAGCGAAAGACAAGTGAGAAACTTGTCCGCCGAATGACCAAGGGTTCCTGGGCCAGGTTAATCCGCCCAGGGTGAGTCGGGACCTAAGGCGAGGCCGACAGGCGTAGTCGATGGACAACGGGTTGATATTCCCGTACCCGTGTATCCGCGTCCAGTGGCGAATCATCTGTACTAACCATCCAAAAGCATCTTTTCGACCTTTCGGGGTTGTCTGGGTGTGGCTGCGTGGGACCTTGGGTGTAGTAGTCAAGTGATGGGGTGACGCAGGAAGGTAGCTGGGCCAGTCAGTGGTTGTACTGGTGTAAGCCTGTAGGGAGTGACATAGGCAAATCCGTGTCGCACATAATCCTGAGAGGTGATGCGTAGCCCGTTGGGGTGAATTCAGTGATCCTATGCTGCCGAGAAAAGCCTCTAGCGAGTTGGTACATGGCCCGTACCCCAAACCGACACAGGTGGTCAGGTAGAGAATACTAAGGCGATCGAGATAACTGTGGTTAAGGAACTCGGCAAATTGCCCCCGTAACTTCGGGAGAAGGGGGACCACGGCTGGTGAACGCCTTTGCGGTGGGAGCTGGTGGTGGTCGCAGAGACCAGAGAGAAGCGACTGTTTACTAAAAACACAGGTCCGTGCGAAGTCGTAAGACGATGTATACGGACTGACGCCTGCCCGGTGCTGGAAGGTTAAGAGGACCGGTTAGTCACTTTTGGGTGGCGAAGCTGAGAATTTAAGCCCCAGTAAACGGCGGTGGTAACTATAACCATCCTAAGGTAGCGAAATTCCTTGTCGGGTAAGTTCCGACCTGCACGAATGGCGTAACGACTTCTCTGCTGTCTCAACCACAGGCTCGGCGAAATTGCAGTACGAGTAAAGATGCTCGTTTCGCGCGGCAGGACGAAAAGACCCCGGGACCTTCACTATAGCTTGGTATTGGTGTTCGGTACGGTTTGTGTAGGATAGGTGGGAGACTGTGAGGCTGGCACGCTAGTGTTGGTGGAGTCGTTGTTGAAATACCACTCTGATCGTATTGGGCTTCTAACCTCGGACCCTGATCGGGTTCAGGGACAGTGCCTGGTGGGTAGTTTAACTGGGGCGGTTGCCTCCTAAAGTGTAACGGAGGCGCCCAAAGGTTCCCTCAGCCTGGATGGCAATCAGGTGTTGAGTGTAAGTGCACAAGGGAGCTTGACTGTGAGACGTACATGTCGAGCAGGGACGAAAGTCGGGACTAGTGATCCGGCACCGGCAAGTGGAAGCGGTGTCGCTCAACGGATAAAAGGTACCCCGGGGATAACAGGCTGATCTTCCCCAAGAGTCCATATCGACGGGATGGTTTGGCACCTCGATGTCGGCTCGTCGCATCCTGGGGCTGGAGTAGGTCCCAAGGGTTGGGCTGTTCGCCCATTAAAGCGGCACGCGAGCTGGGTTTAGAACGTCGTGAGACAGTTCGGTCTCTATCCGCCGCGCGCGATTAGAAACTTGAGGAAACCTGTCCCTAGTACGAGAGGACCGGGACGGACGAACCTCTGGTGTGCCAGTTGTCCTACCAAGGGCACTGCTGGTTAGCTACGTTCGGAAGGGATAACCGCTGAAAGCATCTAAGCGGGAAGCCTGTTCCAAGATGAGGTTTCTCACCACCTTCGGGTGGGTAAGGCCCCCTACAGACTATGGGGTTGATAGGCCAGAACTGTAAGCATAGTAATGTGTTCAGGTGACTGGTACTAATAGGCCGAGGACTTACTAACAACACTCACGCACTTTGTTTTTGAGTGTGTTCGCATCCACTATCTACTTCTGAAACAACACACGACCACTACCATGGTTGGTGGTGGTTGTTGATAGTTTCATATTGTTTCGGTGGCTATAGCGGAGGGGAAACGCCCGGCCCCATTCCGAACCCGGAAGCTAAGCCCTCCAGCGCCGATGGTACTGCACTTTAGTCAGTGTGGGAGAGTAGGACACCGCCGAACTCAACTTATTCGAGCCCCTCAACCCTTGTGGTTGAGGGGCTCGAATGCTTTCTACACCCGATACACTGAGGCAATGGCGATCGACAGGCCCGCGAAGGGCGGAGATGACGTGGTGAAGGCTCCTCGTGCACGAATGACGGGAGCACAACGTCGTCTGCAGTTGATCGAGGTGGCGCGCGGACTGTTCGCTGAGCGGGGATTCGAAGGCACCTCCATCGAAGAGATCGCCCAACGGGCAGGCGTCTCCAAACCCATCGTCTACGAGCACTTCGGCGGCAAAGAAGGACTGTACGCCGTCGTCGTCGACCGGGAGATGGACAAGCTCCTCGAGATGGTGACGTCGTCGCTGACCAGGAACCGGTCGCTGTACCGGATCCAACAGGTGGCGCTGGCGCTCCTGACCTACATGGAGGAGCGGACCGACGGATTCCGGATCCTCGTCCGCGGCGAGTCACCCGGAGGCGACGGCGACACGCGCTACTCGAGCCTCCTCAACGACGCGATCAGCCAGGTGGAGCACATCCTCGCCAGCGACTTCGAGCGCCGCGGATTCGAACCGGGACTGGCGCCCCTCTATGCGCAGGCGCTCGTCGGCATGGTCTCCGTGACCGCCCAGTGGTGGCTCGACGTGCGCGAACCGGCCAAGGAAGTGGTCGCCGCACACCTGGTGAACTTGTGCTGGAACGGCCTCACCCGGCTCGATCCCGCGCCTGTCCTCGTCGACGCGGGCTACAAGGAGTCGACGCCGACGACCGTCCACCCGGAACTCACAGCTGCAGACGACGATGATTGAGCGTTCCGGCCACGCACAGTAGGACGGCGAGCACGGACGTCGAAATGATCTGACCGCGAACGGATTCCGTCGTCAACCCGAGGATCACGATGCCCGCCAGGCCGGCGAACGTGAGCCACGACAGGTACGGGTATCCCCACATCTTCATCGGGAGGACGGTGCCGTCACGCTCGGCGCGACGGCGCAGGACGATCTGCGACACCGTGATCGCCAACCACGTGACGAGCAGGGTCGAGCCGACGAGGGACAGCAGTTTGTCGAGCACCTGGCCGCCCCACACATAGGTCGCCGGGACCACGAGGAAGCCGACGACCACGCTGGCGAGCACCGACAACCACGGCACCCCGTTGTCCGACGTGCGCATGGCGGCCCGCGGCGCCATGTGGCGGGCGCCGAGCGAGAACAGCATGCGAGACGCCCCGTACAGGTTGACGTTCATCGACGACAGCAGCGCGATCACGATGACCGCTCCGATCGCCGACGCGACCGCGGGAAGCCCGGCCTGTTCGAGGACCCCGACGAACGGCCCCGACTCCAGTCGGTCGTCGCCCGCGGGCAACACCAGCAGGATCACCAGCACCGACCCGACGTAGAAGATCAGGATGCGCCACACGATGGTCCGGATGGCCTTCGTGACGCTCGGACCGGGATCGTCGGTCTCGGCGGCGGCGACGGCGATGATCTCGATGCCGCCGAACGCGAACGCGATCACCAGCAGGGCGGCGGCCACACCTCCGACGCCGTGCGGCATGAGCTCCCCGACGTTCGACAGTCCGGGCGACGGCTCCGACAGCCACCCGAACAGGTACGCGGCGCCGAGGCACAGGAACACGACGATGAACACGACCTTGATGAGGGCGAGCCAGAACTCGAGTTCGCCGAAATGCGCTGCGCCGCTGAGGTTCAGCACACTGAACACGGTCATGAACACGAACGCCCACGCCCATGTGGGGAGCCAGCCGACCAGCCCGTGCAGTCCTTCGGCCGCGGCGAGGGCCTCGGCGGCGGCGACGACCGTCATCTGGATCCACCACAGCCAGCCCATCATGAAACCCGCACCCGGACCGAGGGCCTTGCCGACGTAGTACGAGAACGCTCCCGGGTTCGGGTCGGCGGCCGCGAGCTCGCCCAGCATCCGCATCACCGAGACGATGATCAGTCCGATGACCGCATACGACACCAGTGCCGCCGGACCGGCGAGCGCGATGCCCTGACCGGAACCGACGAACAGGCCGGCGCCGATGGCCGACCCGAGGCTCATCATGATGAGATGCCGCGGCCGCAGCCCGGTTTTCAACGTCGGGCCGTCTGCGGTGTGATCTCGTGCGGAATCGCCCATTCACTAGAGCGTAGTGGGCCGTTCATGCGGGACAATGAACGGCATGCTGACCGTCCGCGCCGCCGAACCCGCAGACTGCGAGGCGTTCGCCGAGATCTACCGGCACTACGTGGAGACGTCCGTCGCCACCTTCGACCACGATGCCCCCGGCATCGACGAGTGGAGTGCACGGCTCGAGGCAGTCCGGGCGGCGGGGCGGCCGTTCCTGGCCGCGGAGGACCCCGACGTCATGCCGGGCGTGCTCGGCTACGCGTATCTCGGGACATACCGAGGCAAGGCCGGCTGGCGGTGGACGGCCGAGAACAGCATCTATCTGCGTCCGGAAGCGGCGGGACGCGGACACGGCACCAGGCTCCTGCAGGCGCTCATCGACGCGTCCGACCCGGCGGCGGTGCGGACCATCATGGCCGTCATCTCCGACGAAGTCCCGGCCTCGATCCGTCTCCATGAACGTGCTGGCTTCACCGAGGTCGGACGGTCGTCCGGCGTCGGCTTCAAATTCGACCGTTGGCTCGGCTGCGTCTACATGCAGCTGTCGCTGGCCGACGACTGATCGTGGCCGGGCGCGGGAACACTGCTGAGTCGTCGGTGCATCCGGCGACTCACGGTGTGCTCGCCGCCGGAGCCTCGACGGTCCTCGGCGTCGCCGCGCACTCGCTCGGCGGAGGGCACGGCCTGTCGACGGCGCACCTCGTGATCGTGACGGCGATGGCCGTCGCCGTCGGCGTCGTCCGAGCCGGACAGGTCCGAACCACCGAACGTCGCCGGTCCGCCGGTCGTATCGCGGTGGGCTGGACGGGGACCGCCGCCGCGCTCGTGATCGGGCAGGCCGTCGCGCATGTCGTGATGTCGCTGCTCGGCCACGGTTCCCCGCTCCTGCCCGACGCCCGCATGGCGGCATGGCACACGATCGCCCTGCCCGTCGCCGTCGTGATGCTCGTCGTCGCCGAACGGCTCGAGCGCGCGGTGGGTTCTCGCCTGGCCGACCTGCGGCGTCTCCTGCACTTCCGTCGGCCGGACGTCCTGACCGCGGTGCCGCACACATCCGCGACGCGGCCCGCGACGACCCGAGGCCGCGACTCCTGCGCGGGCATCCGCGGTCCACCGGTCGGGGCCTGACCCACGACATTCGACTCGCTTCGCGCTCTCGACGCGCGGGGCGAGGCACTCTGCTGACTTCAGGAGAAGATCATGGCGCGACGCCACATCCTGCGCTCGGCCGGCCTGACCGCATTCGCGGCAGCCGCCGTCGCATCCACCGCACTGCTCGGAGCGTGCGGGACAGATTCCACCGATGCCACCACCAGCGAGGCGGACGCGATCAGCGTCGGCCAACCGTGGGTGAAGGCCGCCGACAGCGGCATGACCGCCGCTTTCGGCGTGCTCGCCAACTCGTCCGGTTCCGATGTCCGACTCGTCTCGGCGTCGAGCGACGTCGCCGAGAGCGTCGAACCGCACGAGGTGGTCACCGAGGGCGACACCACGACGATGAGGGCCAAAGCCGGCGGCTTCGTCATTCCCGCGAAGGGATCGCTGACGTTGGACCCCGGCGGCGAGCATCTCATGTTCATGGGTCTCAAGAAGCCCGTGAAGGCGGGCGACACCGTCACCATCACGGTCCGATTCGCCGACGGCTCGACCACTCGGATCGACGCCATCGCCCGCGACTTCGACGGCAACCAGGAGAACTACACGCCGTCGACGCACTCGTGAGTCGTGTTTCACGTCGAACACTGCTGACCGGCGGACTCGGTCTCACCGGCCTCGGCGTCGGTGCGGCCGCCGCCGGAGTCGGGTTGGCACGCGAGGACGCTCAGCCTGAGCCGTCGACGCTGCCGTTCTTCGGCGTGCACCAGTCGGGGATCGTCACCCCGATGCAGACGCATGCGAGTTTCATCGGTCTCGATCTGCTCGACCGGTCCGACCACGACGCGCTGCGCGGGATCCTGCGGATGTGGTCGCAGGACGCCGCGAACCTCACCCAGGGGAAGGCGGGGTTCTCCGACACCGAACCGGAGTTGGCGTCGACGCCTGCCCGCCTGTCGGTGGCCGTCGGTCTGGGACGGGGCGCGTTCACCTCGCCCGCTCTGGCGGGGCGACGACCCTCGTGGCTCAGACCGCTGCCCGCGTTCGCGATCGACAGGCTGGAGGAGAGGTGGGGGCAGACCGACGTCGTCGTCCATGTTGCGTCCGACGATCCGATGACCCTCGCGCATGCGGTCCGGGCGATCACCGCGCCGGTCCGCAGACGCACTCGGTTGCGGTGGGTCCAACAGGGATTCCATCACGGACGCAACCTGTTCGGGCAGGTGGACGGGACCGTGCAGCCCGCCGACGACCGCCACGACGACCTCGTGTGGGACGACGGCTCCGAGCAGGGCTGGATGGCGGGCGGCACGTCTCTGGTGTTGCGTCGCATCGCGATGAACATGGACACGTGGGAGGCGCTCGACCGCCACGGCCGCGAACTGTCGACGGGACGGACCCTCGACAACGGGGCTCCGCTGACGGGCTCGAACGAGCACGATCAGCCCGTGTTCACGGCGACGCGCGGCGGCATTCCGGTGATCCCGGAGTCGTCGCACATCGCCAGGGCGCACCAGCGGTCCGATCGCGAACAGTTCCTGCGCAGACCGTACAACTACGACGTCCCGCCCGACAGCGGCCTCATCTTCGCCGCCTACCAGCGGGACCCGGTGGTCCAGTACGTTCCGGTGCAGCAACGTCTCTCCGACGCCGACGCGCTGAACGAATGGACCACGCCCATCGGGTCGGCCGTGTACGCGATGCTCCCCGGAGCGCGGGAGTACCTCGGGGAGACGTTGTTCGGTGATGGTGGTTGAGCCGACGGAGCCCTGGCGGAGTCGTGTCGAAACCTGGTGCGGTCTGCCGGGTCGGCGTTGTCGGAGGGGCCGAATAGAATAGTCCGAGTGTCGACTTCCGAATCGTCCCTGTCTGCCCTGACTCCGCTCGCTCTCGCCGACGACGCCTTCGCGTCGGTGCGGGAGCGGGCGGGTCGGGCGCGTCTCGACGTGAGCGCTCCGGATGCGGTGCGACCGTTCCTGGTCGCCGCGCTGGCCGACCTCGATGCGGCTCCGGTACTGGTGGTGACGGCCAACGGACGTGAGGCCGACGATCTGACGAAGGAACTGAGCGAGCTGCTGCCTCGACGCAGCGGCGTCGCCCAGTTCCCGTCGTGGGAGACGTTGCCGCACGAACGGCTGTCGCCGAGCGCCGACACGGTCGGAGCGCGTCTGGCAGTCCTGCATCGGTTGGCGTCGCCGGGCGACGACCCGTTGAACGTCGTGGTCACGACGGTCCGTTCGCTGGTGCAGCCGATGGCTCCGGGCCTCGGAGCGCTGCGAGCGCTGACGCTGCGCGAGGGCGCCGAGTTCGAGTTCGACGACCTCATCGAACAACTCGTCGAGATGGCGTACGAGCGCGTCGACATGGTCGGTCGCCGCGGCGAGTTCGCGGTCCGCGGCGGCATCCTCGACGTCTTCCCGACGACGGCCGACTATCCGGTGCGCGTCGAGTTCTGGGGCGACGAGATCACCGACATGCGCGCGTTCTCCGTCGCCGACCAGCGGACGCAGGCCGAGATCGACGCGTCGGCCGTGCAGATCCACCCCTGTCGTGAACTGGTGCTGACCGCGCAGGTGCGCGCCAATGCCGCCGATCTGGCGGAGACGACGTCGGACGAGAGTCTGCGCGAGATGCTCACCAAGCTCGCGGAGGGCATTCCCGTCGAGGGTATGGAGGCCCTGATCCCGGCTCTCGTCGACGGCGACATGCAGTTGCTGACCGAAGTGATCCCCGACGGCGTGCGCGTCCTGATCCTCGACCCGGAGAAGGTGCGCACCCGCGCGGTCGACCTCGCGCGGACCGGCGAAGAGTTCCTGGAGGCGTCGTGGAACGCCGCGGCGCTCGGGGCGGACGCGCCCGTCGACGCGCGTGCCATCGACCTCACGGCGAGCGCCTACCGGCCCGTCGACGAGGTCGAAGCGGCGACGATCGACGCGGGTCACAAGTGGTGGACGCTGTCGCCGCTGTCGACGGGCGTAGGCGACGAGCTCGTCCTCGACGTCGCGCCCGGTCCTGCCCCGCACGGCGACGAGAAGGAACTCGCCGCATTCATGCAGTCGCTGCGGGCGCAGGTCGCGGCGGGTGGACGCGCCGCCGTCGTCGCGGCCGGACGCGGCACCGCGCTGCGCTTCGTCGAACGCCTCGGCGAGGCCGACGTCCCCGCCCGCCTCGTCGAGGAGGGACAGGAGCCGCCGTCGGACGCAGTCGGCGTCTACCACGGCACGCTGCGGCGGGGCGTCGTCTTCCCGTCGGCTCGGTTGGTCGTCGCGACCGAGGCCGACATCACCGGCGCCCGCGTCGTCGGAGTCAAGGACGGTCGTCGTCTGCCTGCCAAGCGGCGCAATCAGGTGGATCCGCTCGCACTCACCGCGGGCGACATGGTGGTCCACGATCAGCACGGCATCGGCAAGTTCGTCGAGATGATCGAGCGGACGGTCTCCGGGGCCCGTCGCGAGTATCTCGTCATCGAGTACGCGCCGGGCAAGCGCGGCCAGCCGGGCGACCGCCTGTTCGTGCCGATGGAGTCGCTCGACCAACTGTCGCGGTACGTCGGCGGTGAACAGCCGTCGCTGAGCAAGCTCGGCGGGTCCGACTGGGCGAACACGAAACGCAAGGCGCGCAAGGCCGTCCGCGAGATCGCGGGCGAGCTGGTGCAGTTGTACGCGGCGCGTCACGCGGCCCCGGGCTTCGCGTTCAGTCCCGACAGCCCGTGGCAGCGGGAGATGGAGGACGCGTTCGACTACACCGAGACCGTCGACCAGATGACGGTCATCTCCGAGGTCAAGGCCGATATGGAGAAGCCGGTCCCGATGGACCGCGTGATCGTCGGCGACGTCGGCTACGGCAAGACCGAGATCGCCGTCCGCGCCGCGTTCAAGGCGGTACAGGACGGCAAGCAGGTCGCCGTCCTCGTCCCGACGACGATCCTCGCGGGTCAGCACCTGCAGACGTTCACCGAGCGCATGGCGGGCTTCCCCGTGAAGGTCCGTGGACTGTCGCGGTTCACCGATGCGGCCGAGTCGAAGGAGACCCTCGCCCAGATGGCCGAGGGCGAGGTCGACGTCGTCATCGGCACCCACCGTCTCCTGCAGACCGGTGTGCGCTGGAAGGACCTCGGTCTGGTGATCGTCGACGAGGAGCAGCGGTTCGGCGTCGAGCACAAGGAGCACATCAAGTCGCTCCGGACGCACGTCGACGTGCTCACCATGTCGGCGACGCCGATCCCGCGAACCCTCGAGATGTCGATGGCCGGGATCCGTGAGATGTCGACGATCCTCACACCGCCGGAGGAGCGGCACCCGGTGTTGACGTACGTCGGCGCGTACTCGGCGAAGCAGGTCGCCGCGTCCATCCGCCGCGAACTGCTGCGCGACGGTCAGGTGTTCTTCGTGCACAACCGGGTGTCGACGATCGACAAGGTCGCCAAGGACATCGCGAACATGGTGCCCGAGGCGCGGGTCGTGGTCGCGCACGGTCAGATGGGCGAGGACCAGCTCGAGAGCACCGTCGACGCGTTCTGGAACCGCGAGTACGACGTCCTCGTCTGCACGACCATCATCGAGACCGGCCTCGACATCTCCAACGCGAACACCCTGATCGTCGACCGCGCCGAGAACTTCGGCCTGTCGCAGTTGCACCAGCTCCGCGGTCGCGTGGGACGTTCTCGCGAGCGCGGCTACGCGTACCTCCTGTACAGCGGGGAGAAGCCGCTCACCGAGACCGCGTACGACAGGCTCGCCACGATCGCGCAGAACAACGAGCTGGGCGCAGGCATGGCCGTCGCGTTGAAGGACTTGGAGTTGCGCGGCGCGGGCAACGTCCTCGGCGCCCAGCAGTCCGGTCACGTCGCCGGCGTGGGCTTCGACCTGTACGTGCGCCTGGTCGGCGAGGCCGTCGAGGCGTACCGGGCGGCGGCGGACGGTCAGGCCGTGCAGACGCAGGAGTCGACCGAGGTCCGCATCGACCTGCCCGTCGACGCTCACATCCCGACCGAGTACGTCGAAGCCGACCGGCTACGCCTCGAGGCGTACCGAAAGCTCGCGTCCGCGGGAAGCGACGCCGATGTCGACGAAGTGGTCGCCGAACTGAACGACCGCTACGGCCCGCCGCCGGAGGAGACCCAGCGTCTGGTCGCGATCGCGCGACTGCGGCTCCGGTGCCGGGAACGCGGGATCACCGAGGTCGGACTCGCGGGACAGTCGGTGCGGGTGGCGCCGATGCTGCTGCTCGACTCGCAACAGGTCCGCCTCAAGCGGATGTACTCGTCGGCCAACTACCGCGCGACGACCCACGTCGTGACACTCCCGATCCCGCGCACCGCGGGCGTCGGATCGGCGCGGCTCCGCGACACCGATCTCGTCGACTACCTCGTCACCTTCCTCCAGGCGATCATGCCGCTGGAGAACTGACGCTCGGTACGGGATCTCGACGCGACACTCGCTGCCGCTCGGTCGGCTCGATCACCATGTCGACGACCCCGGGTCGCACGACGATCGAGCGGGTCCTCCCCGCATGGTGTCCGGATGGGCGTTCCCTCATGGTGGTTGAGCGGGTCGTGCCTCCGGTGGTTGAGCCGACTCCGAGCCGCTAGGCGAGGTGTCGTGTCGAAACCGCACCACCGTCGCGCACACGCCTATTGCGGACTCCGCACGTGCGTTCCTCGTAGGTGACCGGGGCCACGCTGGGAGCGTGAAATCACGTCATTCCCACTTACGCCGACGTCGTGGCGCGAGCGTCGACGACGGCGAGCACGGCGGCGGTCTCATCGGCCGTCGCCGGGGCGAGCGGCGGGCGGACGGCAGCGGACGCGATCACGCCGAGTGCGTGCAGAGCGAGCTTGGTGGTGACCGGAGCGGGGGCGGCGCCGTTCAGAGTGGCGGCTGCTTCGATGATCGACGCGTTGACCGATCGGGCGGTGAGGAGGTCGCCCGCGGCGACGGCCGCGATGAGTCGGGCCTCGTCCGCGGCGATGATCGCGCCCGCCACGCTGACGATGCCGACGGCGCCTGCCGCGAGGAACGGAAGGTTGAGTTCGTCGCTGCCGCAATAGAACTCAAGCGTCGACGTCGCCATGATCGAGAGCGCGCGCGGGATGTCGCCGGTGGCGTCCTTGACGGCCAGGATCCGCGGATGCGCGGCGAGTTCGACGAGCGTCGGAGCGGTCATCGCCAGCCCGGTGCGGTGCGGGACGTCGTAGAGCATGACCGGAAGGTCGGTGGAGTCGGCGACCGCCGAACAGTGTGCGACGACGCCTGCCTGCGTGGGGCGCGAGTAGTACGGGGTGACGACGAGCAGGCCGTCGGCCCCGGCGTCGGCGGCGAGGCGGGCACGTCGGACGCTGGAGATCGTGTCGTTGGTGCCGACGCCCGCGACGATCTTCGCCCGTCCGTCCGCGGCGTCGACGGCGATGCCGATCAGGCGGACGAGCTCGTCCTCACTCAGGGTCGGCGACTCCCCGGTGGTGCCGGCGACGACGACGCCGTCGCACCCGGTCGCGACGAGATGCCTCACCACCGCGGCGACCCCGGCGTCATCGAGGGAGAAGTCGGGATTCATCGGCGTCGGCATCGCGACCAGGTTCGTGCCGAACGCGAGTGCTGAAGGTGTCGTCATACCCACTATGGTCCGGCCTCCAACCGTCCACGACAAGCGAACAGTTTTTGTCGTCAACGTTTACGATCGCTTCATGATCGATGTGTCTGGGCTGCAGGCGCTGCGCGCGCTAGCCGATCTGGGGACGATGAACCGGGCCGCCGACGACCTCGGCTACACGGCGTCGGCGATCTCGCAGAAGATCAAACGGCTCGAGTCGGAGGTCGGTGTGAAGCTGATCGCGCCCGCCGGGCGACGGGTGATCCTCACGCCTGCGGGCCGGGCGCTGGTCGAGACCGCGCCGATGGTGGTCCAGGCGTTGGAACGATCGGTGTCGGCGGCCCGGTCGGCCGACGCCGGGGTGCCACGCGGGCGGTTCCACATCGTGGCGTTCTCGACGGCCGTCCGGGGGATCGTCGCTCCGGTGTTGCCGTCGCTGCTCGATGACTACCCGGACCTGCGGATCGAGGTGACGGAGGCCGATCCGGTGCCTGCCGTCTACGCAGTCGAGTCGGGCGGCGCCGATCTCGCGCTGGTGCACGACGCCGACGGGGTGCCGACTCCGGTGTCGGCAGGCGTGCGGCCCACGTTGCTGCACACCGACGTCGGTGATCTCGCGGTGCCGTCGGGACATCCGCTCGCCACCGTCGACGGACCGCTGGAGTTGGATCTGCTCGACGACTGCCGGTGGGTGACGAGTCCACCGGGCACCGTCTGTCATCAGTGGTTCCGGCGGATGTTCGCCGGGCGGGACATCGACCCGGACGTGGTGCATTCCGTCGACGATTTCAGCACCCAGATGGCGTTGGTCGCCTCGGGCGGGGTGGTCGCGTTGATCCCGCGACTGGCGAGGCCGACGCCGCCGGACGGTGTGACCATCCTCCCGCTGCGGCATGCGCCGCGGCGGGAGGTGTACGCGGTGTGGCGACGCAGCGCGGAGGACGATCCGGCCCTCCGCGCTGTCCTCGCCGCGCTCGGGGGCTAGACGCTGGGCTGCTGGTGCGTGGTCGGGGTGTGGATGATGTCGACGTAGGTCGACTTGTCGCCCTCGACCGGGTAGGTGCGGTAGGTGAACTCCGACGAGGTCAGGGTGATGATCTCGGAGTCGCGGGTGAACTTGACGGCGCCCTTGTCGTCCTTGGAGACGATGGTGCGGGTCTTGCCGTCCTCGGACACCGTCCAGTCGCCCTGCATCTTCGGTGCGTCGTCGAGGGTGTACATCGTGAACGTGCCGTCGGCGTTGAAGTAGGCGAAGCCGACGTAGTTCGACGCCGACTTGCCGGTCAGCGGAACGTCTTTGCCGTCCTGGTTCTTTGCGCCGGTGGTCTCCCACGCGGTCGACGACAGGATCGCGGACGGCGTCATGTCCTGGGCGGAAACGCTCGACGTCGCCGGTGCGGCGGTGTCGTCGCTGCTGCTGCAGGCGGCGAGCGGGACGGCGATCAGGGCGGCGGCAGCGGTGCCGGCGAGGATGCGTGAGAGCTTCATGAGTGGGGCCTTTCGTGACGGGGAGGGAGCTGCTTGCTTCGTGGTAAATTCCACGATACGGAATTTCGCGTATGGCGTCGAAGTCGCAGATTCAATACTCCCGATAGTTGTGGCCTATTGCCGGAGGTGCTCCGCGACGCCGTCGAGCAGGATCGACGTGAAGGCGCGCGACGCGCTCGACTGGTAGTCGGCGTCACGGCGCAGCAGCGTGACGTCTCTCGTCGGCATGGGCGGCGTCGACGGAATCCGTACCAGTTCAGGATGATTTCGGGTGATCGCGTCGGGGAGGACGGTGATCAGGCGCGAGCTGCGGACCGCCTCGATGACGGCGCTCACCGAACTCACTTCGACGACGATCCGCGGCTCCACATCGTGTGCGGCGAAATGATCGTCGAGTTGGCGTCGAGTGGCGAAGTCGCCCGTCAACAGGACGAGAGGATGTTCCACGATGCGGGGGAGTGGCAGTCGGGATGTCTCATCGATGAGCGGGTGTCCGCTGTTCGCCACCAGGCTCAGCGGCTCGGTGTAGAGGACGCGCCCGACGATGCCGGGCGCGTGTCCACCTGCGAACGCGATCCCGAGATCGAGGCGGTCGAGGGCGAGGTCGGCTTCGATGATGTCCTGTGTCGTCTCCCGGACGGTGAGCGTGAGGTTCGGGTGGGCGGTGTGGAAGCGGTCGATGAGCGGGCCGACGAGGTATGCGGTGAACGTGGGAGTGATCGCGATCCGCAGATGTCCGCGGGTCAGGTCGCCGACGTCGTGGACGGCGCGTCGTCCGGCGTCGAGGTCGCGGAGGGCGAGCCGGGCGTGGTGCGCGTACGCCTCGCCGGCGTCGGTGAGGCGCGCGGTCCGTCCGGACCTGTCGATGAGGGTCGCGCCGAGTGACTTCTCGAGCTGCCTGACCTGCTGTGACAGGGTGGGTTGGGAGATGTGCAGGGATTCGGCGGCCCGCGTGAACGTGCCGTGATCGGCGACCGCGAGCAAGTACCTGATGTGGCGCAGCTCCATTCGTCGACGATAGTGCGTGTCGCGGTCGACGAAGTGCTGGTCGGTGCGGTCGGGCGACTAGGGTCGACAGGTACCGGAAAGTCTGCACGGAGGGAAGCCCATGGCCGTCGTTCTGCTCGACCCGTCGCGGCCCGACATGGTGCCCGCAGGCGCCGTCGCGCTCCTGACGACGGCGGTTGCCGTCACCGAGGAGGTGCACCCGAACCTGTTGTGGCAGTTGCACGACTACGTGTTGGTCGGCGGCGACGAGCAACGGCTCGAGACGTTGGTGACGTCCGATCCGACGCATCCGGCGGTGCGGGCGCGTCTCGCGGCGGGTGAACGCGTGATTCAAGGGGAGGTGGAGCGCGGTGCGCCGCTGTTGCGTGCCGTCGACCTGATGGATCGGCTGCGTCGTACCGGGCCGTGGGAGCAGCGGCAGACGCATCATTCCCTTCGGCGCTATCTGCTCGAGGAGTGCTACGAGTTGCTCGACGCGATCGAGTCCGGGACGCGAGCCGAGCTGCGCTCCGAGCTCGGCGACCTGCTCCTTCAAGTGTTGTTCCATGCGCGGATCGCCGAGGACTCGGCGGTCGACGCGTTCGACATCGACGACGTCGCGCAGAGCTTCATCGACAAGGTGTCGAATCGTACGCCGGGCGTGCTCGACGGCGAGCACGCCGACCTGGAACGGCAGATCGACGAGTGGGAGGCCGCGAAGGCCTCCGAACGCGCCAGCGGTGGTGTTCTCGACGGCATCGTGACCACCCAACCAGCCCTCGCGCTGGTCCAGAAGGTGTTCGAGCGACTCGCAGGCGTCGACTTCCCGGTCGCGGCCATCAGCCCGTCGTTGTACGCGGTGTCTGTGCCGCTGAAGAGGCATGCGTCGACCAGCGTCGAAGACGACCTGCGGCGCCGCGCGATCGCACTCATGGATCAAGTCCGCGCCGCGGAGACCGCAGCCCTCGCCGACGGCGAGCTGCTCCGCGACGAGAACGCCTGGCGCCGGTACCTCGGCATGGACTACGACGCGTCGCTGTTCGGTGACGACCTCACCGACACCGGTGAGATCCCCGTGGTGGTGGTCGAGGAGCCCGTCGATGACGACGTCGAGTATGAGGACGTCTCGCTCGATGCGGACCCGATCGCGATCGGCAAGAAGCCGAAGAAGATCAAGGGGATCGCGGTCGCTGACGTCCCGCCGGCGGTTGTGGTTGAGAAGTGGAGTGCGGCGGGGGAGTGATCAGCCGGCAGCGACCTTCGCCTCGTTGAAGAACTCCGCTGGCATCTCGCGGTGGAGTTTCCACGTAATGGAGATCGGTCGTTCCCCTTCGTGGCTGACGAGCGAGGCGGGGCCGAGGAATGTGTACGGGTTTGGTCCAAGCTCGTTGGAGGTGGTGTGGCGAATGAATACGAGGATCGTCGACGTTCCGTTGACATAGCGTTGGCCGGTAGGCGATCTCAGCGATGTCTTGTTTTGGGATTGCCAATGGATGAGCGTCCGGCTGATCGGGTAGTCGCGGTACATGGTCGAAGGGGAGAATGACTTTTCAGTCTTCTGCAGACTGATGAAGAGCGCATCGGCATTCAGGTGCTCTACGTACTTCACGCCTTCCATGAAGGAGCTTGGCTTGAAGTCAAACGATGCCAAATCCAGTCCGGCGAGGGCCTCCTCGCGGGAGTATCGAGCGTGGACGCGCAGTGGAAGGTGTGAGAGAGAACCATCCAGTGGATGGGCTTCATGGCGTGCATCGCCGAACGCGACATCGATAACGTCGAGAATGTCTCGTTGGATCGTGACGTCTGCTCGTAGGGCTTGGAGACCGGCGTCGAATGTTGCGTAGCCGCCACCACTCGGCCACACGCTGAAGTGCATCATTCGAGCGAGAAGCCGAGTCTGGTCATCCAGAGTGTCATATGACAACTCGCTTGTGGTGAGCAACGACCGGTAGGTGTGGGCTCGCAGACCATCGTCGACGTGGGCAAACGCTTTGATGCGTTTGAGTGTGTGCGCCTCGATCTCGCTTGGGGTGGAGTTGATCAACCCCGCGTCGCGTCGAAGCTTCGCCCACGACCCGCGATGTTTGCCGGACTTGAGGACGTCAACAAGGGTAAGGCCGGTGTCGTCGAGGTACTCGCTGAGCGGTACGTCGCCAATGTTGCGAAGTTCGGACACCATGTCGGGCCACCGCATTGCCAGTTGGTTCTTGAGGTTTGAGATCACCGAAGCCTGTGTCTGCTCGTCCAGAACGATTCGACACCCTGACGGAAGGTACGGGAACCGATTCCTGGCGGCATCGATGATCTTACCGCGTGGCAGACCGGTCATCGACCGGATCCGGCGGTCCCAGCGGAACTCATCGCGCTGGACTCCGACGAAGTCGAGCACCGTGAGGACGGGTTTGTCCGGGCGGCTGCGGAGTCCTCGTCCAAGCTGCTGAAGGAAGATTGTTGCGCTTTCCGTGGGGCGCAACATGAGGATCGTGTCGACGTCGGGGATGTCCAGGCCTTCATTGAAGACGTCGACAGAGAAGATGACGTTGACGTTCCGAGTTCGAAGGTCTGCGATTGCAGTCGCACGATCTGCTGGGTTTGTGTGGCCGTGGACTGCCACAGCGCGGATTCCTGCCGAGGTGAATCTGTCGGCCATGTACTCGGCGTGGGCGACGCTGACGCAGAACCCGAGGGCGCGCATGGATGACGGTGAGACGATCTTGTCCGCGATTGCAGCCAAGACCATGCGTACTCGTGAGTCGTCGCCCATGTAGAGCTGCTCGAGCTGGGCTGCGTCGTAGCAGCCCCTTGCCCATGTCACCCTCGACAGGTCAGTTCCGTCGGCAATGCCAAAGTAGTGGAACGGGCAGAGGATCTGTGCTCCGAGTGCGTCCCAGAGCCGAAGCTCTGTTGCGATCCGGCCGTCGAAGAATGCTCGAACGTCGACTCCATCGGCCCGTTCCGGAGTTGCAGTAAGTCCGATCAGTTCGCGAGGCTGAAGGTGGCCGAGGACCTTGCGATAGGTTGCTGCTTCGGCGTGATGAAACTCATCGATGATGACAATGTCGAAGTGACCTGAGGGGATCTTGTCTACTCCGTAGGAAGTAATCGACTGTACGCTCGCGAAGACCTGGTTCCACCGTTCTGGTCGTGCACCGCCGACCCAGCTCTCCCCGAAGTTGGCGTCGCCGAGGACTTCCCGGAATGTGCGAAGGCTCTGGTCGAGGATCTCCTTGCGGTGAGCAACAAACAGCAAACGAGGCGGTTGGTCGTCTCCCTCGGCCAAGTGCCGGTAGTCGAGCGCCGCGAGGACTGTCTTTCCGGTACCCGTGGCGGCGACGATCAGGTTCTTCGTCCGGTGGTGGACGCTTCGCTCGGCCCATAGTTCCTCAAGCATTGCTTGCTGATACGGATAGGGTCTGACGTCCAAGTTGGACAGACTGAGGGTTGCACGATCGGTCGTCCCGCCGGCGGCCGATGCACGGAGTGCGTCGTCGAGGCGGTCACGGTGCACGTCGGGTAAGTATTCCTCGAATGCAGGGTCGTCGTTCCAATAGGTGCTGAACGTAGACTCGAAGCGGTCGAGCAGGCTTGGCGTGGCAATGCGGGAAAGCCGCACGTTCCACTCGACCCCATCGATAAGAGCGGCGTTCGACAGGTTCGATGACCCGATGTATGCCGTGTCGTATCCGCTATCGCGGTGAAACATCCACGCTTTTGCATGGAGTCGAGTTCGAAGCGGATCGTATTGAACGCGAACCTCGGCTCCGAATCGATGGACCATCCGATCAAGAGCGTCGCGTTCGGTGGACCCGAGGTATGTCGTCGTGATGATGCGAAACGGTTTCCCCGCGTCGGCGAGGCCTTGAAGTTCCTTTTCGAGCAAGCGGACGCGGCGGATTCAGGTGGCTAGCGCAACACCTGTGATGTCCTCGAAGAGTACCTCTCGGGGTTTGTTCCATCCGAGGACTTTCCGGGGGCGGCGGTTGAGGAGGCGTTCCATCTCGTACAAGTCTTCGTCGCTGACCGTGTTGAAGTCGGTGCCCTTCGGATAGAAGTCTCGGATCAGTCCGTTGGTGTTCTCGTTGGTGGGTCGCTGCCAGGGCGAGTGGGGGTCGCAGAAGAACACTTTGCAGTCGGTTGCCACGGTGAATTGAGCGTGTTCAGACATCTCCGGACCCTGATCCCAAGTGAGCGTGCTGAACAGGGCGTCGGGTACACGCACTGCCATCTGCTGGAGGACTTCGGCAACGGTTAGCGCCAGCCGGTTGTCGACCAGACGTCCAACAAGGGTGTAGCGCGAGCGGCGTTCGACCAAGCTAATCAGGGCGCTGTTCCGTGAGCCGATAACCAGGTCCCCCTCCCAGTGCCCTGGGATCGCTCGATCGGCAGCCTCGGCGGGGCGATCTGTGAGGCGGGCTCCTTCAAGCCACGGTCTATTGGTCGCGGCCGGCAGCTTCGAGCGTGGCTTGCGTACCGCTCGTCCCGAGCGCAGGGCCTTCTCGACGGTCAGTTCATGCCGCAGCGCCCCTCGTCCTTGCACGTAGAGGGCCTGGTAGATCGTTTCGTGCGACACATGCATCTCCGGGTCGTCAGGGAACTCTTTCCGGAGTTCGGCTGAGACCTGCTCCGGCGAGAGTCGGTCGTTCAACCGTTTCACAACTTCATTTCGCAGTTCACCAAAGACTTCGAGCTTCACCACCCTCGGTCTTATGCGATCAGCCACCGCGGCATAGTGCGCCGCTGCCGCGTGATAGTGAGGTTGAGCCTTATAGCTGAGTTGCTGGCGCGTCTTGATCTCACGGGAGACTGTCGATGGCGCGACTCCTAGCTCGGCCGCGATCTTGCGCATCGACAGGGGCGGGCTGCAGGCAAGTCCAGCTTCGATGAAGGAACGGTCCGCGAGCGTGAGTCGCCGATACTTAACCTCGCCGGTCGCTTGACCGGCAGTCATTGGAATCACACCGCCAGTCTTGCCGAAGTGGTACCGAAGTCCAGCGCGATGGGCCCATTTGTGGACCGTCGCCAATCCGACATTCAACGAGGCGGAAACGTCACGGCCAGAGCCGCCCTCTATGAGCGCCGTCAAGACAGCCGAGCGAACCTCCCATGGAAACCGATCTGGCACAGCAAACTCCTCTCCTCGGAGTGTTGCGCTAGCCACCTGAATCCGCCCGCCGCTCCACCGAATAAAAGCGCACACGAGGTCGACTCGGTCAGCGGATTCAATTTCTGCAGGGAGGTCATGTCCAATGGACGGTTCCCCGTTGCCGGCGTTGGTGAGAAGTGCAACGTCGGACAGTGGTGTCTCTGGACGGACCGCGGTGCGGTCGCGAACGTCCGGAGCATTCTCGACGAAGATTCGGGTGAGCTGTGTTGGCGGTGCGATGGGCGACTCACCGGCTGCGTCGAGGACAGCGAGCACGCGGTCGGCGATGGCGATCCGTTCGTCGGACGACTTGGTGGCTGACAGCGCCGCGAATACCGACTCGCTGACGTGTCGCGCGAGCACGTGCGGCGCGTCGGCGGGATCGACGTTCACGAAACTAGATGTTGATGGGCTTGCCGCAAGTGCCGTCTGCAGCGACTTTGTCACGAGGCGTTCGTAGATGCCGGGTTCCACAGGACACAGTCTGTCACTGACGTCGGACATACTGGCGTTGACTGAGCCAGGTCTCGAGTTCCCCGATGCTGACCCGGTACTGGCCGTCGCGAAAGGTGAACAGACAGAGTGGGCACTGCCCGACGATCCCAACAGCCTCATCGTTGAGTTTATCGAGGTCATCGTCGGACAGGTGTACATCTGATCCGTCGGCGTTGATGACCTGTTCGATCAATGACCGGGCTTCGGGATCCACAACGATCTCGTGCCATCCGTGCGCGTCCATGAGGATGAGGAGCGTGGCCGGAGCAAGGCTGTCGATGCGTCTGCGTGCTTCGGTTTCTGCGTCGATGGCGTTCTCGAGTGCAGTGAAGAGCCTGGCGGCGGCAGGAACGAGAAGCTTCATGTCTCTAAGTCGTAGCCGGCTTCGTGCGTCCCGGTCTAGCCGGCGAGGTGGCCGGCGCCGCACAATCAAGTGTGTGAGAAAGGTGCGAGATGCCGCAGTATCGAATCGACCTTGTTGAGGTGGTCCGCCGGAGCGCGGTTATCCAGGTGCCTGACGGATTCACGTTTGACGACGAAAACACAGCTCGCCTGGCCGAGTTCGCGGACGGGATTGCAACCGAAGTTTCTGCGCATCGCTCAGCGATCGAGGTGACTGCGGTATCCGGAGCGGCCGCGGACGGCCGGCTTGGGTAGATGACCGCGGCGTCGAGCGAGCCGTTCGGCGGACGATAGCCGCGATTTGTGGGCATGATCGAACCGGAACCGCATCGAAAGGGACTCCATGCCGGAAATGACCGCACCGCAGATCAACTCCTTTCTCAGGGACCCCCACGTGGGTGTTCTGGCGATCGAACGGAAGTCGAATCCGCCTCTCGCCGTTCCGATTTGGTACGACGTCGACGATGCGGGGGACGTGTTCATGTGGATGGACGAGGACTCGCTGAAGGCCAAGCTGCTGCGGAAGGCGGGGCGCGCCACGTACACAGTCCAGCAGGCGACGGACGGGTACTCATACGTGAGTCTTGAGGGCCGGGTGACGTTTCTGCCGCCGGACATTGCCGTGCTGCAGCGACTCGCGGTCCGCTACCTCGGTCCGGACGTCGGCTCTGCCTACGTGGAGAACAGCACCGAGGACGGCGCGGTCATCGTGATCGTCCACGCCGACAAAGTGCGCTCGTTCGACTTCCGCGAGTAGCCAGGTCTGCCACCGAGGTTTGAATGCCTATTCAGCGGCTGCGGCGTCCTTAGGCTGGGTGACGGGAGGCCGACGGACGAGCTCGACGATAACCACGACGACCGCGAGCATGACGAACAGCCATCCGACGGAACTCAACGTCACTGGCCGGAACACGAGCAGCAAGACGAGGCCGACGACGGTTGCACCGCCCATGATCGTCGGACGAAGCCGATTGACGAACCTGCCGAACCGGCCGGTATCGCCGCCGTTCGCGTCGAGGGCTGCGCGCAGGCGCTCGAACCCGATCGCAGACACGGAGCGGAATGCGGTCGCGATGCGCGACGACCCGTGGAACCAGGACGCGATCGCGAGGATCGCACCCAACACGGCCAGCGCCCGGACGGAGGACACCAGGAGGTCGGTGACGTGCGCCCACGCAGTTTCGGCGACACCGACCGGCGCATGGTCGGGGCTCACCGCGTCAACGAAGGTGACGCCCGCGAAGTGCAGTCCGACCGCGAGTGCGACGAAAAGTACGGTGAATAGGGCGGCGGTGATGGTCAGTGCGCGTCGTCGACGATTGGCGACGAGCACGCCCGAAACCAGCAGGGCGGCTGATGCGATGGGCAGCCAGAAGCCGGTGACGGTGGCTGCCTTGTACGCGGTCCGTGTGGTGTCGAGGTCGCTCGATTCGACGAGAACGATCGGCCTCACTTTGATGTCGATCCGGTCGAGGAAGGTCAAGCCTCGGTCGATGAGTGTGGCCTTCATCGACTCCATCATCGGGTCGACGGCGAGCGTCAACGCGCCGCCGTCGGCGAGCTGGACGAGATGATCAGGATCGGCGTTGAGGACCGCGGTCACGTTTCGGTGCGTGACGCGCAGACTCTGCTTCCACAAGCCCGCGAACTGCTCACTGCGGACCAGCTGGTCCGCAGTCGTCGCCAACAGCGATCGGATTCCAGCGACGGCGGGTCCCTGCAGCGCGTCGATTGCGGCGCGCGCGGCCGTCGGCCCCGAATCCGATGGAATGCGGGCGAATAGGTTGCCGACCACCCGCGGCAGATCCACCTGCTGCTCCACCTGACCGACAATCTGGTCGGCGACGAAGTCTTGCACCGCCTCGTCGTCGGCGAGCGGCGCGAACGTGGAGACGAAGTGATCGGTGTCGACCAGATGCACGCGCGCCCACGAACCAATCGCTGCGAGTGGTGCGAGAAGGAGGCCCGCGATGAGCAGCACCGCGGCCAGGGCTGCCCGGACGCGGGACTGGCGGACTGAAACGTCGATGTGCGTCGTCACCGAATGATGGTCCCACTCAGTAGGTGGTTTGTCCGCCCTTAGCGAGCGGCGTCGGAAGCATCGACCTGCGTCAACCCGAGCAGACCTCGAAACCCCGCGCCAGGTCGGGAGTGCCCGCACGGATACTGCGGACCGTCGACGAATCATCGACGTGATTCGACGCGTCGCTGTTGCCCTCGAACTCGAAGCCGATCGCCTGACCCGCACTGTCGGTCGCCAGGATCACGTTTGTCGACGCCAAGCCCTGATACGACTCGGTCAACTGGGCTCCCCGATAGGCCTGGCGTACCTCCGCCGCCGTCGAACCGACCCTCACGCCCTCCGCGGTGTGCACCGAAGACGAACCGCCCTGGCTCGCCGCCAACACGCCCAGCACCTTGCCGCGCGCGGCGATCGCCTTCAGCGATGACGCGCCCGGAATCGAGTACGTGTTGCAGCCGTGCTCCTTCGGTGCAGACGGAGTGATGCCGACGGTCGACAGCGACGCCTCAGTAGTTCCGGCCTGGATCGCGGACGTGCCGCCGAACGTCAATGCGGATGGATCCGCCGGTGCGGTGGTCGTGGTGATGGTCGTCGTCGAGCCCGGCGCACTCGCGACGGTCGGCGGCGCATCGTCTGCGCGTCGCGGGCTCCCATCGGATGAACAACCGGCGAGCGAACCGGCGATGGCGAGGGCGGCGAAGACGGGAAGGGTTCTACCAAGTCGCATCCGTCGAGACTACGAACATCTACCGAAAATGTCTGTCGCCCAATGGGATGCGAAATTGAGCAGGCGTGTCACCGATGTCCTGATACATCAGACCCTCAGTTCAATGTTCATCTGTTCGGACTACACGTCGAACATACGTTTTTGTCAGAGGTGATCCATATCATGAACGTAGTTCCTCGGTGGCGCGAGGAGCTGCACGTCCTTTGACAATTCGATAGCGCCCAGTCCGGGCGAACCGAACCACCTGACCCCACAGGGGGTACCAGGCAGGCGGTGGACTGCGGGCGCAGCCGACTGGCACCCGGAACCAGGTAGTTCCGGCACATGGTGTGACCGTACCGTCGCCCACCGACACCGCAGAGTCGCGGGTCGATGGGTCGTGCTCTACTGCTCTATCCGCAGCTCATGGAGGGGGAAACCATGTTCGCGACCACTATCCGCGACTTCACCGACCACCTGGTCGACGAACTCGCACCAGCCACCACCGCCGAGGCCGAGTCCGGAGACTCACCTCGCCTGGCGTGCCTTCTCGACCGGGCCTCACGGGTAGGGGTCGACGACGCCGACATCCTGTCGGCGATAGTCGAGGTCGCCCGGGCCCAGAATGTCCTGGCCGGCGCTCAGGCGTTGTTGGTCAGGGCCGCTGATCGGGTGGGGATCCCGGTCCGCAAACGATTGTCGATGCCGTCGTTGTTGGTGGAGATCGGCGTCGCCCCGGCCGTTGCGCACCGTACTGTTCGCAATGGCCGCCACGCCGAGAGGCTCGACTCGGTGGGCCGAGGGATGCGGGACGGCTATCTGTCGCCGGAGATGGCCGACGAGGTCGGGCGGGGTGTCGCCGCTGTCGACAAGCGTGTCCCGCTCGACAACGTGGAGAAGCAGACTCTGGCGCGCAAGCTGCTGCTCAACTTCACACCGGGTGAGGTGAAGGCGGCCGCGAAGGCCGAGGGGATTCGTCTTGCGGCCGAGTCCGACGATCCGGACGCTATTCCGGCGTCAGAGAACTCGGAACTCAACGAGATGACGCTGACCTCGGACGACGAGGGCCGGACCATTTCGTCGATCAGCCTCGATGCGCTGACCGGGGAAGAGCTGTCCGCGGCGCTCGACCCGTTGATGCGGCCGGTACCGCAACCCGACGGATCCAGGGATCCGCGGTCCACCGCCCAGCGGAGGGCCGATGCTCTCGGACAGATCATCCGGACCTACCTCGCGGGATCGGAACGCCCCACGAGCGGCGGCGTCCTGCCGCACGTATCGCTCATCATCCCAACTACCGGAACCCCGGGTGACGGGGTCGCCAGGCTCGGGTTCACCGGGCCGGTCGGCTCAGCGACCGTCGGCTTGGCGCTCTGCTCATCAGCGGTCTCGGCGGTGGCCGTCGACGGAGAGGGCGTCCCGCTGGATGTGGGTCGGGAGCACCGGTTGATGACTCCGGGAATCCGGAAGGCGCTGGCTGCCAGGGACTGCGGATGCGCGTTCCCCGGGTGCGGGCGGCCGGTGTCGTGGACCGACGCGCACCACATCGTGCCCTGGTCGGAGGGCGGCGACACGTCGGTCAGGAACGGAGTGCTGCTGTGCCGGATGCACCACACGCTTGTTCACAACAGCGAGTGGGAGGTGCTCATCGGGGACGACGGACACCCGTGGTTCATCGAACCGGGAGGCACGCGGCCGATCAGGTCGCACGCCCGCAGGACGTTGACGTCTCACGCCGACGCGGCAGCGTGAGTGGGTCACGCGTGGGTCGGCCGCGTCGGGAGGCCGAAATGGCGGACGTCGTTGATCTGATCGGTGTGCCGCGCGGGCCGAGCGGACCGATCGTTCTCGGCCCAGGCGATCATCTGGAACCCGAGCACATCCGGCGAGTTCTGCACGTACTTGTTCTGCCACCAGAACTCGAAGACCGCCCGGTCGTGGGTCAGGTCGACGATGCCGTACCCGTGCTCGGTGCCGTCCATGAACTGGAGGTTCCGGTTGGCCGACAGGATGGCGTCGGACGCCTCCAAGCTGATCGTCGCGGCTTCGGCAGACGGTCGGCCGGACTGGCCGATGGCCGACCCGATCTGGTCGTCGAACCCGCCACGACCCATCGACGAGGGCGCGAACTCCACGGCAACGGCCGCATCGCGCAGCCCGCCGACGGTCGCCCGGCGAGTTCCGGCCGCCGGATTGCCCGGCTGGGCACCGCGTCGCGGATTGTGGGCGATCGGGCCCGATTCGTAGCGCTGCATCAGCTCGGCGGTACCCACGAAGTCCGATCCCACATTGGTGTGGGTGTCGCCGGACAGCACGATGTTCCGACGGATGCGCTTTCCCGATGTGCCTCCCGATCGTAGGTGATCGGCGATCGCCTCGCGCTCGGCGGGATACTTCGACCACCGCGACAGTCCGAACTTCGGCAGGTCCCCGGGCTTACCCAGGTCGGGGATGTCAATCGGTGACATCACCGTCTGCGTGCCGATGATCCGCCACCGGACATCGTCGCGCATCGACTCCTCGGTGGCAGAGCTGAGCCATTCGAACTGACGACGACCCAGCAGGCTCGGGTCGCCCTTCAGATGCGAACTGTCGACGGGCAGGTCATAGGTGGGCAACAACGACTGGGTGTCGGTCAGGAGGATGTCGGCCAGCGCGCCGAACCGCAGTCGGCGGTAGATCAACAGCGGATCGGCGGGTGCCGGATACGAGCCGTCGTCCACGAGCAGCGGTTCGCCCGAACCGTCGGCCCTCGGCGGGCGAGTCGGCGTCCACTCGTAGAACACGCGCGCCGTGTCGTGCACCGTGGTCGACGACTCGACGCGACCCATGCCGGGAATCGTCAACTCGTTGCCGAACTCCGGATCGAGGTCGTGGTTGTCCCACACCATCGCCCACGGGTGACGCTGGTGAGCCCGATTCAAGTTCGCGTCGCTGCGCCAGAAGGCGTAGCGACGACGGCACTCGGCCAGGTCGCGCCAATCCCGATTGTCGGGCATCGTCAGATCGGCGAACCTGTCACGCGACCGGATCTGCTCGTCCTTGTCGACGAAGTCGTAGACGTAGTCGCCGAGGTGCACCACCAGGTCGATGTCGTCGCGGTCGGCGACGTGCCCGAGCCCCGACCACCACGACGACCACAAGCTTGTACAGCTCATCACCGCCAGGCGGAGGTGCTCCGCATCGCCGGCGGGCGCCGTCCTCGTCCGGCCGATCACCGAGTGTTCCGACCCGACGGCGAATCTGTAAAAGTACGTCGTCGCAGGCTGCAGGCCGGTCACGTCCACCTTGATCGTGAAATCGTGTCGGGCTCGGACGGTCTGAGTCCCCGACCGCACCACATTCGACATCGCCGCGTCGGTCGCGACAGCCCAGTCGACGGGCACCTCACCGCGGTCGTGCACACGCGACCAGACGATCACGCGGTCGGCCATCGGATCGCCCGATGCGACACCGTGCGCGAACGGGCCGTCGAATCGGACGGGAAAGCCGACCGCGTCGGACGTCCGTCGCCCATCGGCCGCCGCGGCGCCCGCCGCTGAGAACGCGGCCGCGCCCAACACGGCGACACTCGCCGACTTCAGGAACCCGCGCCGATCCAGATCGTCCACGTCGACGTTCCCCGTCTACTCGACGGCCGCCACCCCGACACAGACAACT
Organism: Gordonia spumicola; assembly: GCF_009932475.1. Classification (GTDB taxonomy): domain Bacteria; phylum Actinomycetota; class Actinomycetes; order Mycobacteriales; family Mycobacteriaceae; genus Gordonia; species Gordonia spumicola. Next base: position 78,890 of record NZ_BJOV01000003.1, on the reverse strand, counting down.
GTCACCGCGGTCGCATCGTAACGAGAACACCTCGACTCCGCTCGGCGAGCCGCAAACAACGCTCGGCGAGGAGCACGGAACGCTCGGCGAGTGGCACGGAATGCGTCAGGTGAACAGGTGCTGACCCCACCACTCGCCGTCTTTGAGGCCCGGGGGGACGGCGAACAGGGCGGACGCATTCGGGATCAGGTACTCGGTCATCGCGTCCTTGCGGGACAGCTGATGCTGCATCGGCACGAACTGCTTGAACGAGTCGCGGTTGAACGCGATGAAGAACAGGCCGGCGTCGAGATGGCCGAAACCGTCCGATCCATCGGTGAAGTTGTAGCCGCGACGCAGGATCTGCACACCGTTGTTCTGGTCCGGGTGAGCCAACCGCACATGGGACGTCTTCGGGATGAGCGGGGCGCCGCCCGACGTGATCTGGAAGTCGGGATCATCGAACTCGCCGGTCTGCCCGAGTGGAGCGCCCTCGCCCTTCGTGCGCCCGATGATGTTCTCCTGCTCCAGCAGGTTGGCCCGGTCCCACGGCTCGATGTCCATGCGGATGCGGCGGGCCACCAGATAGGTGCCTCCGGTCATCCACTGCGCGGCGGGTGGGTTGTCCGACGCGGCGACCCATACGTGCTCGTCGAGGGTGCCGGTGTCCTCGGCGCGGATGTTGGCGGTCCCGTCCTTGAACCCGAACATGTTGCGAGGAGTGTCCTGGTTGCGGGTGGTCGCCGACGTGCGGCCGAAACCGAGCTGCGACCAGCGCACCGACACGACGCCGACACCCATGCGGGCGAGGTTGCGGATCGCGTGGACGGCCACCTGCGGGTCGTCGGCGCACGCCTGGATACAGATGTCGCCGTACGACCGCGACGGCTCGATCTTCTCCGCGGCGAACGCGGGCAGATCCGCCAGCGCGGCGGGCTTGCGGCTGGCGATCCCGAACCGGTCGCGCCGGTTCGGGTCGGCCAGGCTCGGACCGAACAGGCCCGGCCCGAAACCGATCGTCAACGTGAGATGGGCTGGGGAGAGCCCGAGCGCTTCGCCGGTGTCGGCAGGCGGCGTGTAGTCGCCGAGGCCGAGCGCGCCGTCGTCGACGGTCTCCTGGCCGCGCGTCATGCGCTCGGCGGCAGTCGTCCACCTCTTCAACATGTCGATGAGGTCGTCCCGCGAATCGGTGATGACGTCGAACGACGCGAAGTGCAGACGATCCTGCGCGGCGGTGACGATGCCCGCCTGGCGGTCGCCGCGAAACGGGACCGTCAGGTCGTCGCCCGCCTCGGCTGCGTCCGACGCCGAGTATCCGCCGAACGCGCCGACGGCGCCTCCGACGACCAGCCCCGCTCCCGCCGCACCGAGGACGGCGCGCCGGGACACGGGCCCGACTTGGCTCTCCCTGTCAGCCATTACTTCTGAAGGACGATGCCGGGGACCTGCGAGAGGCTCGCCGACAGTGCGTCGATCTTGTCCGACAGGTCGCGGCGCGTGGCCTCGTCGACCTTGTCGTACGAGCGGTATCCGTCGCCGTCACGGAGCGCGTTGATCGCGTTGCGGATCGCTTCGAACTGCTGCGTGATCTTGTTCATCAGCTCGGGGCTGGCCTTGGAGATCATCGGCTGCATCTCGGCGATCAGGGTCTCCGCGCCGTCGATGTTCGCGGCGAAGTCCCACAGGTCGGTGTGGCTGTAGCGGTCCTCCTCGCCGCCGACCTTGGTGGCGGCGATCTCGTCGACCAGCGCCTGCGGACCCTTGACGAAGCTCTGCGTCTCGAAGACGAAATCGGGCTTGTTGATCTCCGTCTGGAGCCGCTTCACGTTGGTGAGCAGTCCGTCGGCGATGACCGCGATCTTCTCCTTGGTGTCGTTGACCTTGGCGTCCGCGGCGTCCTCCGGCGCGATCTGGCCGCCGGCCTCACCGATCTCGTCGGCCTGCGGCGGGAAGAGGAAACGCTCGATGCGGTGGAAGCCGGTGAACTCGACCTTGCCGTCCTCGGTGTCGTCCCACCGCATGTCGATCAGCGGATCGAGGTCGGGGAAGCTCTCGGCGACCGGCTCCACCCGCTCCCACGACGTACGGACCTGGCCGAACGTGTTGCGGGCGGTGTCGAGGTCGCCGGACTTCACGGCGTCGACGAACGTCTGGGTCTGGGAGACGAGCGCGTCGACCTGGCCCCGCACGTACTCGAGGTAGCGGGCCTTGGCCGCTTCGACGTCGGCCGGGGCCTCGCTCTTGGCCTTCTTGTTGCCGGTCACCTTGAGGTCCTTGCGGACGCCGCTGCCGACCATGCCCGGCTTGCACGCGACGGTGTAGGTGCCGGGGTCGACGATCTCGACGCCGAGCTTGCCGGTGAGGCCGGGGCCGATGTTCTCGACCTCACCGAGCACGCGGTTGTTCTGCCCGTACACGTAGAACTCGGTGACCTTGGCCCCCGTGTTCTTGATCTCGAAGTTCACCTGGCCGGTCTGGGCGTCGGTCGTCGACAGGTCGCATGCGTCGTCGGACGAGGTGACGGTGATCGCGCCGTCACTGCTCGACTTGGCCTCGCACGCGGCCAGCGCGATGGGCGTGGCGGCGGCGAGTCCGATGATCGCCGTGGTCCGCAGACCTCGGGAGAAGGTGGTCGAGATTGCCATGAACTGGATTTCCTTTCGGGGGTGGAACTCTCGGCAGGTACGGGTCTTCTAGGACGCGACGGTCTCGTCGGCCTCGAGATCCGTGCGTTGTGGTGCGGGGGAGGGCTTGCGCCCGCGGACGACAAAAAGTGTCCCGACGATCACGATGTAGGAGACCCACACGATCACCTGCAGCCATGTCGGCTCGGGCCGGAAGTTGAAGATGCCCTGCAGCACCTCGCCGTACCAGGCGCTCTGGTCGTACGACGACGTGATGTCGAAGGCGACGTTGTGCAGGCCAGGGAGCCAGCCGTACACCTGCAGCGCGTGGACGCCGTACGATGCGATGCCCGCGGCGACGACGATCAGGAACAGGCCGGTGTAGAAGAAGAACCTGTTGAAGTCGATCCGGATCGCGCCGCGGTACAGCAGGAACGTGAGACCGACGGCGACGAGCACCCCGAGCAGCAGGCCGATCAGCGGCCACGGACCGCTGTCGCCGCTCTCCGCGTAGCCGACCATCAGCAGCGCCGTCTCGAAGCCCTCGCGTCCGACAGCGAGGAACGCCAGGCCCGCGACGGCGGCGCCTCCCGCCCCCATCGCCGTCTCCAGTCCGGACTTGAGTTCGCCGGAGATGCTGGCCGACGCCTTCCGCATCCACAGCACCATGAACGTGACGATGCAGACGGCGAACAGGGATGCCAGGCCCGCGATCAACTCGGCGGCGAGCGACGACATCGTCGACGTGCCGAACTGGATGATCAAGAAGGTTCCGATCATCAGGGCGAGCGCGCCCGCGACGCCGAGCCAGATCCATTTGAGGGCGTCCCGACGGTCCGACTTCACCGCGAAAGCGATGAGGATCATGACGACGATGCCCGACTCGAGTCCCTCGCGGACCCCGATGAGCCCGCTGCCGAACATCTGTGTCGCGACGGACGGCCCGGCGGTATCGGCGAGTGTGAGCATCGGTGTTCGACTTTCGTGAGGCAAGGCGTGCCTTATGGCAGCTACCGAAGGATAGCGCAACCTTTGTCGACGGCGAATGGGCAGAACGACCCGGCTTTCGGGCGAACGTCGCAGGTCACGCGAATTCTTCCCCGCGCGCGCATGTGGGACGATGGGAACTGATCGCCGTTCACGGGCGTTCAGTGGGTGAACCGCCCAGGATGTGGAAGGACTGATCAGCTGTGCCGACGGCTCGTACCGTGCGCCGACTGGCCGTGCCCGCGATGGTGACCGCTGTCGCCGTGGCGGTGAGCGCCTGCAACGTCGACCTGCCGTGGGAGGGACCGGAGATCCCCGACGGCGTTCCGCCGGGACCGGGCGTCCAGCAGCCGTTCATCGACATCCACGGTCCGGGGCGCACGGCGAACCTGATGAAGACGTGGGCCACCCCGATCTCCGAGGCGACCGGCATCCCGCTGATCTCGCTCGAGGCGTACGGCAACGCCGCCGAGATCCAACGTCAGCAGTACCCCGAATGCGGCATCGCGTGGACGACGATCGCCGGGATCGGCGGCGTCGAGAGCAAACACGGGACGCACCACGAGGCGAAGGTGCTGCCGAACGGCGACGTCACCCCGCCGATCCGCGGCCCGCAGCTCGACGGCACCAACGGGAACTGGGAGATCAAGGACACCGACAACGGCGTGATCGACGGCGACAAGGAGTACGACCGCGCCGTCGGTCCGTTCCAGTTCATCCCCGAGACGTGGAAGCGGTTCGGCGTCGACGCGAACGGCGACGGCAAGGCCGACCCGGACAACATCGACGACGCCTCGCTGTCGGCCGCGCGGTACCTGTGCGTGTCGTCCGGCGGGGACATGACGACGCCGCAGGGGTGGGAGAAGGCGGTTCTCACCTACAACAATTCGATGGACTACGTTCTGCGCGTCCGCAATCACGCCAACGCGTACTCGGTGAACGTCCGGTACTGATTCCTCGCCCGCCCCAGGTGCGTTTACCCTAGAGGACGTACCCGCCGACGAAGTCGGCACGACCATCTGAATGGGGTTGGAACAAGTGGCAATTATCGAGCAGGTCGGCGCGCGCGAGATCCTCGACTCCCGAGGCAATCCGACGGTCGAGGTGGAAGTGGTTCTCGACGACGGCACGTTCGCTCGTGCCGCGGTGCCGTCGGGCGCGTCCACCGGTGAGCACGAGGCCGTCGAACTCCGCGACGGCGGCGATCGCTACCTCGGCAAGGGCGTCACGAAGGCCGTCGAGGCCGTCCTCGGCGACATCGCACCCGAGGTGATCGGCATCGAGGCCGACGACCAGCGGGTCCTCGACCAGACCCTCGTCGACCTCGACGGCACGCCCGGAAAGTCGCGCCTCGGCGCGAACGCCCTGCTCGGTGTCTCGCTTGCGGTGGCCCGTGCCGCAGCCGAGTCGGCCGGACTTCCGCTGTTCCGCTACGTCGGCGGCCCCAACGCCCACATCCTGCCCGTCCCGATGATGAACATCATCAACGGCGGCGCGCACGCCGACAACGGCATCGACTTCCAGGAGTTCATGATCGCCCCGATCGGTGCTCCGACGTTCAAGGAGTCGCTGCGCTGGGGCGCCGAGGTGTACCACGCCCTCAAGTCGGTCCTGCACAAGCAGGGCATGAGCACGGCGCTCGGCGACGAGGGCGGCTTCGCCCCCGACCTGCCCAACACCGAGGCCGCCCTCAACGTGATCGCCGAGGCCGTCGGCAACGCCGGCCTCAAGTTCGGCTCCGACGTCGTCGTCGCCCTCGACTCGGCGTCCACCGAGTTCTACCGTGACGGCGCCTACCAGTTCGGCGGCAAGGCCCTGAACGCGCAGCAGATGATCGACTTCTACGGCAAGCTGATCGCCGACTACCCGATCGTGTCGATCGAAGACGGCCTCGCCGAGGACGACTGGGCCGGTTGGGCGGCCTTGACCGAGGCCGTCGGCGACAAGGTCCAGCTCGTCGGCGACGACCTGTTCGTCACCAACCCGGAGCGTCTCGAGCGCGGCATCAACGAAGGCATCGCCAACGCGCTGCTGGTCAAGGTGAACCAGATCGGCACCCTCACCGAGACCCTCGACGCCGTCTCGCTGGCCCACAACAACGGCTACAAGTCGATGATGAGCCATCGCAGCGGCGAGACCGAGGACACCACGATCGCCGACCTCGCCGTCGCCTGCGGCTCGGGCCAGATCAAGACCGGTGCACCGGCTCGCAGCGAGCGCGTCGCCAAGTACAACCAGCTGCTCCGCATCGAAGAGGGCCTGGGCGACGCCGCCCGCTACGCCGGTGACCTGGCGTTCCCGCGCTTCACCGTCTGAGCGTGCTTAGCTAGAAGGCATGGGAGGATCGTCGTCCGGGCGCAGCAGTCGGGACAGGAGTGACCGGCGGACGCCAGAGTCCGCACGGTCGCGCACCCGTCCCCGACGCGCCCGGACGAGGTCCGACGACGACCTCGATGTGATCGTCGACGCCGTCGCGCCGCCGTCGCGGGCCCGCAGGCCCGCTCCGGTCGACGAGTGGTCGTCGGGAGAAGTGAGCAAGCGGGCACCCAACGCGCTGCTCGCCAGGCTCGGTCGAGTGGACCCGAAGCGGGCCGCGATCTTCGGGCTGATCGTCGTCTTCCTGGCGTTGACTCTGGCCGTGCCGGTGCGGACTTACCTGTCGCAGCGGGCCGAGTTCAATCACTACCAGCAGTCGAATTCGGAGCTGTCGGCCGAGGTCGGCGAGCTGCAACGCAAGGTCGCCGAACAGCACGACCCGGCGTACATCGAGGCGCAGGCGCGCGCCCGACTGCAATACGTCAAACGTGGCGAGCGACAGCTCGTCACGATCGCGCCGGACACCGAACAGCAAGACGCCGCGGACGAGGCGGAGCGCGTGCGCGCCGCCAACCCGTGGTACCAGAACATGTGGGATGCGGTGGCGACACCGCCGGAGGGCAAGTGACCGTCTCGGACAACGACCTGGCAGCCGTCGAGAAGCAACTCGGCAGGACTCCGCGAGGCGTTCTCGAAGTCAGCTATCGGACGCCGGACGGGCAGCCGGCCGTGGTGAAGACCGCGCCGCGCCTGCCGGACGGGACGCCGTTCCCGACTCTCTACTATTTGACGGATCCGCGCCTGACCGGCGCGTGCAGCCGCCTTGAGTCGGGCGGTGTGATGCGGGAGATGCAGGCGCGTCTCGCCGACGACGCCGACCTCGCCGCCGCGTACAAGGCGGCGGGGGAGAGCTATCTCGCCGAACGCGACGCCATCGAATCGCTCGGAACCGACTTCACCGGCGGCGGTATGCCCGACCGGGTGAAGTGCCTGCACGTCCTCGTCGCGCACGCGCTGGCGAAGGGCCCCGGCGTCAACCCGTTCGGCGACGAGGCCGTCGCGATGCTGGCCGACGAGGAACGACTCCGCGGCATCGCGGTGCCTGCCGACTGGCCCGCGCTCCCCGGCTCGTCGAGCGCAGTCGAGACGCTGTGACTCGCGTCGCCGCGGTCGACTGCGGCACCAATTCGATCCGCCTGCTGATCGCCGACCCCGACGGGGCGGGCGGGCTGGTGGACGTCGCCCGCGAGATGCGCGTCGTCCGGCTCGGTGAAGGCGTCGACGCCACCGGCGAGTTCAGCGACGAGGCGATCGAGCGCGTCGCCGATGCGCTCGAAGGCTACGTCGAGCAGATGGTCGAGGCCGGAGTCGACACGGTCCGCATGGTCGCCACATCCGCGACCCGCGACGCCCGTAACCGGGACGAGTTCTTCGCGATGACCGCGGATCTGCTGCGTCACGTGCAGCCGGGCGCGGTCGCCGAGGTCATCAGCGGGGACGAGGAGGCCCGGCTGTCGTTCCGCGGTGCCATCGGCGGACTCGACCCGGCCGACGGCCCGTTCGTCGTCACCGATCTGGGCGGCGGCAGCACCGAGGTGGTGCTGGGCGACGCCGACGGCGGTGTCCGCGGCGCGTACTCGGCGAACATCGGCTGCGTCCGGTTGACGGAGCGGTCGCTGAAGTCCGACCCGCCCACGCTGGCACAGACGATCCGTGCCGAGTGCTACGCGCGGGACGAGCTGGCGTACGCGTTCGGCGCCGTCGACACCACCCCGGCCCGGACATGGGTCGGATGCGCGGGCACGTTGACCACGTTCGCGGCGCTGCACCAGAAGCTCGCCGAGTACGATCCCGAACGCATCCACCATTCGCGTATCCCGCTGACCGATCTGGTCGGCATCTGCGACGACCTCATCGCGATGAGCAGCGCGCAGCGACTGGCGCTCGGCCCGATGCACCCGGGCCGAGCCGACGTGATCGGCGGCGGTGCGATCGTCACCAAGGAGATCGTCGCGTTCCTGCGGCGCTCTCAGGTCACCGAGATGGTGGTCTCCGAGCACGACATCCTCGACGGCATCGTGCTGGGGCTGCTGGACTAGGGAGACACACCCTAGCCTCGTCCGAACAGCGTCACATCGTTGCACGCCTCGCAGACGTCGTCCGGGATGACGCCCGCGCGCTGCAGATAGCCGAACGCGATGCAGCCGAGGCAGACGCCGAACGCGAACTCGAGGAACGCCGCCGCGATCAGCGCGCCGACGACGATCTGCGCGGCGAGGCCGAACCCGGCCAGCGACAGCACGAACGCGGTGCCGGTGAAGGCGAGTCCGACGGCCTGTGCGAACCGCTTCGGCGGACCGGGGACTGTCTTCTCCCTACGCCAGACCTTCGGGGCGAGCACGTGGACGGCGAGCCGACCGAACGGCGAATACCGGGGTCCGCCGGCGACCCGCAGCACGAAGCCGAGCGCGAGGATCCCGTACAGCCACGGCTGGTCGACGACGATCGCCGCCACGGCGAGAGTGATCACGAGACCCGCCGTCGAGCGGGCGGCGTAGTCGTTGACCGGGTTCGGGAAGTCGAACACGCCGCGATGCCACGACGGGGCCTCCTCGACGGTGACAGTGGCGTCTACCTGCTCGAACAGTGCGGACGTTTGGTTCGGTGAACTCGACACGCCGCTCACGGTACGGGTGCGGCGTCGAGCCGTCGAGGGTTACGCTCAGCTCGCCTCGAACGACGAGATCACATCGAGGACCGCGTCGCCGTACCGTTCGAGCTTCGCCTCGCCGATGCCGTTGATCGACAGCAGTTGGTTGCGGCTCGTCGGGCGGACGTGCGCGAGCGCCTCGAGCGTCTTGTTGCCCAGCACCGTGTACGCGGGCAGTTCGGCTTCCTTCGCGACCACCGCACGCCACCGTCGGAGCGCCTCGAACAGCGGTGCGTCCGCCTCGGACAGGTTCGTCGGCGTCGTGGCCTTGCTCGGCTTGGGCCCACGACCGGCGCGTTTGGCGTCCTCCCGGAAGGTCAACGGGACCTTGCCGTGCATGACGGGGATCCCGGCCTCGGTGAGGAAGTACTGGCCGTACTCGCCGCGCGTCTCCAGGTAGCCGGACGCGAGGAGCTGGCGGACCACGCTGCTCCATCCGACCGCGTCGAGTTCGGTGCCGATGCCGTAGGTCGACAGGTTCTTGTGCCCGAGCTGGTCGATGCGTTTGTTGTCGACGCCGCGGAGGATGTCGATGAGGTGTCCCGCCCCGTAGTGCTGGCGGTACTCGCGGTCGAGCCGCCAGATCGTCGCCATCAGCTTCTGTGCGGGGACGGTTCCGTCCCACGTCTGCGGCGGGTTGAGGCAGGTGTCGCAGTTGCCGCACGGCTGCGAGTCCTGATCGAAGTACCGCAGCAGCTGTTCGCGGCGGCACGACGCCGTCTCGCACAACGCGAGCATCGCGTTCAGATGCTCGGACTGGGACCGCTGGTGGGCGGCGTCGCCGTCGGACATCTGGATCATCCGACGCTGTTGGACGACGTCGGCCAGCCCGTACGCCATCCACGCCACCGACGGCAGTCCGTCGCGGCCCGCGCGGCCGGTCTCCTGGTAGTAGCCTTCGACGCTCTTCGGCAGGTCGATGTGGGCGACGAACCGCACGTCCGGTTTGTCGATGCCCATGCCGAACGCGATGGTCGCGACCACCACGATCCCGTCCTCGCGGAGGAATCGGTGCAGGGTGTCGTCGCGGAGGCGCTTGTCCAGGCCCGCGTGGTACGGGAGTGCGTTGATCCCGTTCTTGACGAGGAACGCAGCCGTGGCCTCCACGGACTTCCGGCTGAGCGCGTAGACGATGCCCGTCGCCTGCTCGCCGTCGACGACGCCCTCGGTGCGGATGAACTCGAGGAGCTGCTTGGTCGGCTGCGCTTTCGGCTCGATGCGGTAGGTGATGTTCGGGCGGTCGAAACTGGACACGAAGTGGCGCGCGTTTCGAAGGTGCAGACGTTCGGTGATCTCCTCGTGCGTCCGACGCGTGGCCGTCGCCGTCAACGCGATGCGCGGGACGTCGGGCCACAGTTCGGCGAGTTCGCCCAGCGCCAGGTAGTCGGGCCGGAAGTCGTGGCCCCACTGGGACACGCAGTGCGCCTCGTCGATCGCCACCAGCGACAGCTTCCCGCGGGACAGGAGGTCGCGTGTGTACTGATTGCTCAGGCGTTCCGGGGCCACGTAGATCAGGTCGAGCCGACCGGACAGGAACGCCCGCTCCACCTCGGCGCGCTCGTCGGGCGACTGGGTGGAGTTGAGGTACGCGGCGGCGACGCCGAGCTGCCGCAGCGCGCCGACCTGGTCGGACATCAGCGCGATCAGCGGCGACACGACCACGGCGCAGCCGTCGCGGACCAACGCGGGCACCTGATAGCAGAGGCTCTTGCCGCCGCCGGTAGGCATCAGCACGACGGCGTCGCCGCCGTCGATGAGGTGCGAGACGATCTGATCCTGATCGCCGCGGAACTGGTCGTACCCGAATACGGTGCGCAGCACCTCGTACTGGTCGGGCCGGGAAGTCCTGTCGGGCATGGAGTGGTTCAGGACTCCTCGGCCTTCTTCTCCGCCTTCTCGGCCTTCTTGGCGGCGTCGCGGAGTTCGAATCCGTCCGTCACCAGCTCGCCGACCTCGCGCGCCACGTCGCCGACGGCGGTCGTGATGATCGACGTGATGTTCCCGACGCGCGACGCGGTGTTCTGCACCATCTCCTGCGCGATGTCCTTGTTGCGTTCAACCCGACCGACCACGACCCGATCCCTCCTAGAAGACGACCGCCTCAGTCTAGGGTGTGTCTCCCAATTCGCTTCGCGCGGTCTTGACGGCCAGATGCACGCCCTACGGCGTTGTCGTCGGTCGTGATACCTACCGGTATCCCTCCCTCCTCCGCCTTGCCGGGTACACATCTGATCCGCCAATCCCGAGCGGCGAATTGGGAGACACACCCTCGTGCCCGACAGATCTGGTGCTCAAAAGGCGAATATGCGCCTTTTGAGCACCAGATCTGTTCACTCCCCGCAGACGCCCTCGGCGAACGCCACGACTTCGGCCTCCACGTCGTCGCGGATCTCCGGTTCGTTGTGCACTTCGTGGCGGAATCCGCTGTACACGCGGGCGCGGACGTTCGGATGTCCGGTCGCGACCAGCGTGTTCGCGACGTGGTAGGCGCCTTCGCCGTAGTTGGTCACCGGATCCTGATCGCCCGCGAGGATGAGGACCGGCAGATCGGGGCGGATCGAGGTGTACCACTCGTCCGAGTTGGCGCGGTCGTACAACTCGACGAAACCTTGCAGGAAGCGCACGCTCATCGGCGCGCCGACGTTGTTCAGCGGGTCGACCGCGTGATCGGCGACCACCTCGGGGCTTCGCGCCACCCAGTCGGTCGGGCCCGCGCCGTCGCCGTACCGAGAGACGAACCCGTCGAACAGGGTCCCGACATACGTCAGATCGGCGGGGGCGGCGCGATCGGGTTCGGCGGCGATCTTCGTGCGGTCGAACGCGTCGGCCCCTGGGATCTGGGCGGCGATCCCGCACAGGATCAAGCCGGCGAGATCGTCGCCGAGACGAGCGGCGAGCGGGCGCGCGATCATCGATCCCCACGAGTGCCCGAACACGATGTACGGCAGGTCGGGGTACAGATTGCGAACGCGCGATCGCAGGATCTGCTCGTCGGCCACCGCGGTCTCGGCTCCGTCGTCTCCCGAGTCGGCCCAGATGCCCGACTCCGCGGCGGTCTTGCCGTGCCCCGCATGGTCGTCGGCGGCGACGACGAATCCGGCGTCGAGCAGCACGGTGATCAGGTGCAGGTATCGGCGTGAGTGTTCGCCGAGGCCGTGGATCAGGTGCACGACGCCGCGTGCGGGTCGCACGGGCTGGTAGATCCACCCGTGGATGGTGTCGCGGTCGTTGTGCGAGGTGAAGGTGATCTCGTGAAGTGCCATGGGATGCACGTTAGTCACTCGGACGAGCCCGATCGGCACGAATGAGCCCCTCGACGCCGAAGGCGGGTCGAGGGGCTCATGGCGCGTGGGTCAGGCCGCGTCGACGGCCGTGCTGGTGCGCTCGATGTTGACGACCAGATCGTCGTCGTCACGCGTCATCCAGTTGGGAAGCGACAGCTTCGCGATCTTCTTCCACGTCGACAGCAGCTGCTGGCTGAGGGTGCCGGTGTTGTATGGCAGGCCGTACTTGGTGCAGATCGCCTCGACCTCGGGCGCCATCTGCGGGTAGCGGTTGGCGGGGACGTCGGGGAACAGGTGATGCTCGATCTGGTGCGACAGGTTGCCGCTCATGATGTGGAACAGTTCGCCGCCGGTGATGTTGGCCGAACCGAGCATCTGACGGACGTACCACTGCCCCTTGGTCTCGTCGGCGCACTCCTCCGAGGTGAACGTCTGCACACCGCTGGGGAAGTGACCGCAGAAGATGATCGAGTAGGCCCACACGTTGCGGATCAGGTTGGCGGCGGTGTTGCCGACCAGCGTCGTCACGAAGAAGGGCCCGGTGAGTGCGGGCCACAGGATGTAGTCCTTGGCGACCTGTTTGCGGGCCTTGCGCCACATGCCCGCAACGAGGCCCTTGACGTCGCTCCACTTGCGCTTGCCGGTGATGACGTTCTCGGCCTCGAGGTCGTGCAGCATGACGCCCCACTCGAACAGCACCATCAGCGCGGTCGCGTAGGCGAGATTGCCGAGGAAGTAGGGATGCCACTTCTGGTCGCGCGCCATGCGGAGGATGCCGTAGCCGATGTCGCGGTCCTCGCCGAGCACGTTGGTGAACGTGTGGTGCAGGTAGTTGTGGCTGTGCTTCCACTGGTCGCCGGGGCAGACGTTGTCCCAGTCGAACTCTCGCGAGTTGTACGTCTCCTCGCGCATCCAGTCGTACTGGCCGTGCATGACGTTGTGGCCGATCTCCATGTTGTCGAGGATCTTCGACACGCCGAGTGCGGCGACGCCCGCGAGCCACACGGGAGGGAGGAAGGGTACGTACATGGCGGCACGGCCCGCGACCTCGAGCTTCCGCTGGGTGCGGATGATCTTGTAGATGTACTCGCGGTCCGACTCGCCGACGTCGGCCATGATGCGGCCGCGGAGTTCGTCGAGTTCGGCTCCGATGGCTTCGACCTGCTCGAACGTCAGGTTGATCTCGGTGGACGGGGCGGTCTTCTTGCGGAGTGCGAGGGGTGCGATGGTCATGATCCTGCGTTCCTTCGGTGCTCGGTGTGGTCGGGGTGTGCCGGGGTCAGACGTCGATCTCGACGTCGCCGCACGGCGCGGTGATGCAGATCTGGATGTGCTTGTCGGGCTCGGAGTCGAGGTCGCCGGTGAGGACGTTCCGCGTGGTTCCGGACTTGCGGATCTTGGTGCAGCCGAAGCAGATGCCCATGCGGCAGCCGAATTCGGGCGTGAGGCCCGCTCCTTCGGCCTGCTCGAGGATCGTGCGTCCGTCGTTGTCCGCGGTGACGTTCGACTTCGCGAAGACGACGTCGCCGCCGATCTGGTCCGCGGTGGGGGCGGCGGGGGCCTCGATGGTGAAGGCCTCGGAGTGGACGCGGTCGGCGATGCCCGCGGTGTCGGCGTACTCGCGGACTGCGCTCATCAGTGCGCCGGGACCGCACATGTACACCTGTGCACCGTTCCGTTCGGCGACGTCGCTGATGTGCTCGGCGACGAAGTGCTCGGGGTTCTCGGTGCGCGTGTAGTGCATCCGGACGTCGACGCCGTCGATGGTGCGGTCGATCGCGTCGAGTTCCACGCTGTAGGGAACGTCGTCCGGAGTGCGCGCGTAGTGCACGAAAGTGATCGGGCCGCGGTGCCCTTCGGCGACGAGGGTGCGCAGCATTGAGAGGACAGGTGTGATCCCACTTCCGCCGCTCACGAGGACGATCTCGGCCGGGCGCTGGGCGGGGAGTGCGAAGACTCCGCCCGCGGTCTCCAGGCTCACGACGTCGCCGACGGTCGCGTTCTCGCGCAGGTGGTTGGAGACGAGGCCGTTCTCGTGGACGGCGATGGTCAGCTCGATGTCTCCGCGGGAGCCCTCGGCGTTGGCCGGCGAGTAGAAGCGGCGGTGGCGGGTGCCGTTGATGACCACTCCCACCTCGACATACTGTCCCGCAGTGTGCCCCTTCCACTGGCGCGTGGGACGCAGGGTGACGGTGGTGGAACGGTCGGTCTGACGGCGGACCTCGACGACCTTGGCCCTGGTGTCGCGCCAGGTGAGCATGGGGTCGATGAATTCGAGGTAGCGATCGACCGGGTACGGGGTCGCCGTGGCTTCGACGAGTGATCCGACGAGAGTCGCGATGCGGTTTGCCATGTCGGGTCTCCTCCAGTTCGTTCAAGATTTCAGTGAACATCTGTACACAAAAAAGAATGATCGCTGTACAGCTCGGTGTCAAGCGTCCGGCGATGTGTCCGTCGTCACCGGAGATCGCTGCTCCGCTGCGGTGCCGATCGGCGGAAACGGGAGGTGAACTAGACTGCTGGCGTGGCCGGAAGTCGGGCGGAGAAGAAGGAACAGACTCGGCAGGCGCTGCTCGACACCACGATCGACTTGGTGGACGACCGTTCATTCGGAAGCATCAGCCTGCGAGAAGTCGCACGCGGGGCGGGAATCGTGCCCACCGCGTTCTATCGTCATTTCGCGTCGATGGAGGATCTGGGCGTCACCCTCGTCGAGGATGCGATGCGGGTCCTGCGCGGTGCGCTCCGCGAAGCGCGACGCGACCTCGCGGGCCGCGGCATGCCGACCGCCCGAGACTCCCTCGCGATCCTGCTGAAGAAGGTTCGCTCGGACGAGCGTCAGTTCCGATTCCTCGTCCGCGAGCAGCACGGCGGCGTCGCCGAGGTTCGACGTGCGATCGGCACCGAGCTGCGCCTGCTGTCGCGTGAGCTGGCGATCGATCTGGCCCGCACGCCCGCGCTGGTGTCGTGGGAGGCCGACGACCTCGAACTCGCCGCGGACCTGATCGTCACGATCATGATGACCGCCGTCGCCGAGCTTCTGGACGGCGACGGCCGCGACTCCACCGAGCGCGCCCTCGTCACTCGGACCGAGAAGCAGCTGATCATGGTCTTCCTGGGCATGGCCCAGTGGCGTCCCGCTCCCTGACTCCGGCACTTGGACCCTCCGAACGTATGACAATGCCCTTGTCGAGTGTCGAAAGTGCCGGAGTCATGAGGAATGATCGTCCCCATGACGGAAGACTCCAGCTTCGGCCCGTACCGCCTTGACGGCGTCATCGGCAAGGGCGGCATGGGCCAGGTGTATCGAGCGTTCGACACGGCGCGCGATCGCGAGGTCGCGTTGAAACTGCTCAAGGCAGACCTCGCCGACGACGAGACGTTCAAGGAGCGGTTCCGTCGGGAGTCGCAGGCCGTCGCGAAGCTCGGTGAGCCGCACATCATCCCGATCCACGACTACGGCGAGATCGACGGAGTCCTCTTCCTCGACATGCGGCTGGTCGACGGTCGTGACCTGCGGTCGATTCTGCGGTCCGAGGGTGCGATGGAGCCTGCGGCAGCGGTGGCGATCATCGAGCAGGTGGCGGCCGCGCTCGACGCGGCGCACGAGGCGGGTCTGGTGCACCGCGACGTGAAGCCCGAGAACGTTCTCGTCACGCCCGCGGGTTTCGCCTACCTCGTCGACTTCGGCATCGCGCACCACGAGGGAGACGCGCACCTGACCCGCACCGGCACGGCCGTCGGTTCGATCGCGTACATGGCGCCCGAGCAGCTCGACAACGTGCCGATCGGCCCGGCGTCCGATGTGTACTCGCTGGCCGCGGTCCTCTTCGAGCTGCTCACGGCCCGTCAGCCGTATCCGGGCGATTCGGTGAGCGCCGTCGTCAAAGCGACCGTCCTCAATGAGGTCCCCGCCCCGAGTTCGATCAGTCCGAACGTCCCGTACGCGCTCGACGCCGTGGTCCGGCGCGGCCTCGCCAAGGAGCCCGCCGCGAGGTTCGCGACCGCGGGCGGCCTCGCGGAGGCGGCCCGCGCCGCTCTCGACGGAGTGGAGCCGGACCCCGCGTTCAATCGGACGATGGTCGGCCCGTCGCTGGTGAAGCAGCAGTACTCGGGTCCACACGCCGCGACCGAGCGCATCTCATACTCGGGACCGCAGGTGTATTCGGGGCCGCATTCATTCACGGGGCCGCAGCCGGGTTACGGCCAGTATCCTGGCTACACCGGACCCATTCCCACTCGCGACAACCGGATGACGAACCTCGTCTTGGCGCTGACAATCGGGGTCTTGATCATGGCTCTTATCGGGCTAGCCGTCTACTGGTTCGGCTTTCGAAGCAGTGGATCGATCGACGACGCAGGATCGTCCACGACGACGATCACGAACACGATCGAACCTGCTCAAACAACGGCGGCCACACCTCCGCCGGGCTCGGTCGAGTGCGCTGACGGGGTTGGCGTCGGGACAGGCGTGACCACCTGCGGATTTGCGATCAATGTTCGCGCCGCATATCTCGCGGCCGGGCCGATGGGGCAGAGTCGCATGGTGTACGCGTCATCACCCACGACAGGGACAACGTATTCGATGGCCTGCAATCCTGAACAGGGGATCGTGATCTGCCGGGGCGGAACGAACGCGGAGGTTCATATCTACTGAGGACGTGCGAGGATGGGGGTGTCACTCGCAGGTGTTCGGGACCGCAGCCTTTGTCGCCGCGACTATGGACCGTGCGTACAGTGATCGTCCCGTTGGGCCGATAGGGTTCGACCCGCCTCCACCGTCCACAGTTCCGAATTCGCTGTACACCCACGGCACCTTCTGCGAGATCAGAGAGATCATCGGAAGGTCGCCAGCCCACAGCGGCGCGCGCCCACCGAAGTTGTTCTGCACGACGTTTACCTGACGGCCTTCGACCTGGCTTCGAGCAGTCGCGAACTTTGAGGACAGGCGCCCGCTCTTCCGGGCGAGGTCTGCGTTCTTGAATGTGACGCGAAGGGTTTGGCCGTCGGCGCCTGTACCTTCTCGGTACCCGCCGAGACGCTGGTCGAAGACGGAGTGCTCGCCAGGAGATGTGTGGATGCTGATGCCGATATCTGCTTCTGCTCGCTCGGCGCGGTCGACTCGCTGGCGATATGTCACGCTTTCGCTGGTGTTCTTCTTCAGGAGGACCACCGTGTAGCCAGCACGTTCGAGGGCACGCTTCGCAGTAGTTGCCACAGCGAACACGTCGGCGTCCTCGGCTCCGTTCGGGTAGTCGCGCATCTCGACACCGGTGATCTTGTCGAAGACGGAGATCGACTGGCCGTTGTGGCCCGGGTCGAGTGCCACGACGGGCGCGCGGCATCCCGAATCAGCACTGCTGCGAGGAGCCGCAGTCGTTGACGATGAGGCTGCGGTCGTCGTCACGGTCACCGTCTTTACGGGGCTCCCCGAGTCTTGCGGGCTCGTGCACGCCGCCAGCAGCGTGCTGAATCCGACGACGAGCGCGAGTGCGGCAGACTCTCGGAAGTTGACACTCGTCACTTGATCACTGCGATCGTATTCACCGTCTGGCCCTGGCAGATGTAGTACGAACCCCGGTCGGAGCACGTCGTTGAGACGGTGTACCCGAGGTAAGGACTGTAGATCGGAACGCCACTGAACGATCCGCGTGAGAGTGTCGCCTGACGGACATTCTCAGCCCAGCCGCACTGAGTCTGCTCGCTGTTCCGAAACACCGACGAGCCGCACGGATACACGTAGCCCTGGCTTGCCAGGGAACCGCGGACGTCGCTGACTGTCGGCTGTGGTGCTGTCGTCGCCTGCGTTTGAGGTGCGTCCGCGGCGGTTTGTTGGATGGTCGTCGTGGTCACCTGTGTGCTGGGCGAAGCTTCGTTGCTGTCGTTTGCCTTGAGAACTGCGACCGCTACCGCGACGATCGCGATTATGAGCGCGATCCCAGCAACCGTGAACGCGATGATCAGCGGGGTGCGGCGGTTTGGGGGCCTGTGTCCGCCGTGCATTGTCGGCGGATAGTGCTGGTACTCGTTGTACCCAGATGTGGACATGAGGTCAGACTAGCCCGTGATGGGGCGTATGACCTCTCGCGTAGGCCGTTCGGATGGCTCGCCAGGGAGATAACAGTCCGACAACGTAGGCGTTGCGGGTGGGCCACGCGAGTTGGTGGCCGACGAGCGAGTGGCTAGCGTGAATCTCTGTTACGGATGTTGCTGAAGGGGTTTGTGTGATTCGTCGCGGGGTTGTCTCATCATGTGCTGCGCTCGTCCTGACCTGCGGGACGGTGATCGGGGCGGGAACGGCGGCGGCACTGCCCGGACTGCCGAATCTGGGCGCGACGCCGCCGGCCTCACGAGCGCAACTCGCGCCGAGCTTCACCAAGGCCACACGCGGTCTCCCCGGTGCTGTCGGCCTCGCGATCACGCCGGTCGGAAGTGATCAGACGATGTCGTTCGGATCGATCAAGACGGCCAGGGCGTGGTCGACGTTGAAGGTTCCGGTGTCGATCGCGGCCGAGCGCGTCAACGGTTCCCGGGTGGCTCCCGACATCCGCGCCGCGATCCGGCGTTCCGACAACGACGCGGCCGAACGACTGTGGGATTCGATGCGCACCGAAAGGCGTGCCGTCGACGAGGTGACCGCGGTCCTCCGCGAAGGCCACGACACGGGCACGCACGTCGCGTCGCAGGCGGACAGGCCGGCCAGCTACCCGGGGGCCACCCAGTGGACTCTCGCGCGGCAGTCCCGCTTCGGCGCGCACCTGCAGTGCATGCCCGACGCGCGGCGCGTTCTCGGACACATGGCGGTGGTCGAGTCGAATCAGCAGTGGGGAGTCCAGACGCTCAAGCGGCGCGGCGTCACCACCGCGGTCAAGGGCGGCTGGGGACCCGCATCGGATTCCACGGGCAAGTACGTGGTCCGTCAGCTCGGTGTCGTGACCACTCCGCGCGGAGCGTTCGCGGTCAGCATGGCCGCCCTGCCGACCAGCGGATCGTTCGACGACGGCACCGTCATGCTCAACCGCGTCGGCACATGGATCGGAGCGAATCTGTCGAAGTTCCCTGTCGGAGCCTGCTGATCTGTTCGGATTAATTCGAACGGGGGAATTTCCCGAACGGGGCGATGTCGACTGCACATCGGTCGTCTTCACGGCCTAGCCTTGCAAGGCTGTGAAGAAGGAGACACTCGATGGGTGACAACACGCCGAACCGTGTCGGCGAGACGTTCGGGCCGTACCGGCTCGAAGAACTGCTCGGCCGCGGCGGCATGGGCGAGGTGTACCGGGCGCACGACACGTCGCGTGACCGCGAGGTGGCGTTGAAGCTGTTGAACGCGCAGGTGGCGCAGGATCCGACGTTCCAGGAGCGCTTCCGTCGCGAATGCCAGACGCTCGCCCGCCTCGGGGAACCGCACATCATTCCGATCCACGACTTCGGCGAGATCGAGTCCACCTTGTTCCTCGACATGCGCATCGTCGACGGCCGCGATCTCCGTGCCGTCCTGCGCGACCGGGGCGCCCTCGACATGGATGAGGCGGTCGGCCTCATCGAGCAGGTGGCGGCGGCTCTCGACGCGGCCCACGCCGCCGGTCTCGTGCACCGTGACGTGAAGCCGGAGAACGTCCTCGTCACGAGTGCCGACTTCGCCTACCTCGTCGACTTCGGCGTCGCGCACGCCGCCGACGACACTCACCTGACGCACACCGGCACGGCCATCGGCTCCGTCGCCTACATGTCGCCCGAGCAGTTCGAGGACGGCGAGGTCGGTGCGTCGTCCGACGTGTACTCGCTCGCGGCTCTCTTCTTCGAACTGCTCACCGGCCGTCAGCCGTACCCCGGCGACTCGGTGTCGACGGTCATGCGCGGCATCCTGATCGACGACGTGCCCGCGGCGTCGGGCGTCAATCCGTCCGTCACCGGCCCGATGGACGCCGTCGTCGCCTGGGGCCTGGCGAAGAAGTCGGCCGATCGATGCCAGTCGGCGGGCGATCTGGCCCGCGCGGCCCGCCGAGCACTGGACGGCGAGACGCCGGACGTCGCGGTCGCGCAGACGTCGATCGTCGCGGTCGACAACGCCGCGAACACCATGCTCAAGAAGGTTCCCGACGTCCCGAGCCCGCCGGTCGCGAGCGGTCCGGTGAACAGTGGTCCGCACAGTCAGACGATGGTCGCGTCGGCCGGATACGCCGCAACGGTCGCCAGCGGGCCGCACCAGGTCGCGAGCGGCCCGGTCCACCTGCAGAGCGGCCCGGTGCCGGTCGGCATGTACCCCGGACAGGCGTACCCGTACGGGAGCGGCCCGGTGCCCGCACCCGGACGCAATGCCACCAACACCGCACTGATGGTGCTCATCGGCATCCTCGTCGCCGCCCTCATCGGCGGCGGAGCCTGGCTGGCCGCCGACAAGCTCGGCTCCGACGACGCGACGACGACCCAGGCGGGCGAGTCGCCGACGGACGCGGCAGACGTCGCCGACAGCGGTTCCGGCCAGACGGTCACCACGCCGACCACCTCGACGTACACGCCGGGGCCCCCGCCGTCGGACAACCAGGAGTGCTACTCGGGCGTCGGCACCGGCTATCCGCAGTGGACGGGCTGCGAGTTCGCCCGGAACGTGCGCGATTCGTACGTCCAGAGCGGGGCGCTCGGCGAGTCGCGGACGATCAACGCCTGGGCTCCTCAGCAAATGAAGAACTACGTGATGACGTGCGGCCCGTACGCGGGCATCGTCGCCTGCCGCGGCGGCAATCAGGCCGTCGTCTACATCTACTGAGCGGATTCCGGTGAACACTCTGCGATCTGCGACGATCCGTCGCGCCTTCGCCACGGCGGTCGTCGCGGCGATCTCGACGGCGGGCCTGGCGGCCTGTGCGGACGGCGGGGACTCCGCCGAATCGGGACAGCCGGCGGCGACGACCGCCGCGAGCAGTCCGGCGACGGCCGCGTCGAGCACGTCCACGGTTCCGACCGGTGCGGAAGCGGTTCTCGCGGCGAGCTTCACTCGGCAGGGATTCCCGGCCGACGTGGGTGTCGCGCTGGCGCCCGTCGGCGGCGGCGACGTCTACACGTTCGGCGACCAGACACCACGGGTCGCGTGGTCGACGATCAAGGTGCCGCTCGCGTTGGCCGCCAAGCGGAAGAACGGGTGGATGCCCGAGATCGAGAACGCGATCGTCGACTCCGACAACGACGCCGCTCTCGCGCTCCGCAAGTCGCTCGGGTCGCCGTCCTCCGGGCGGAATCAGGTGGAGGCCGTGTTCCGCGACGGCGGTGACACCACGACGCGGGTCGTCGAGATCAAGGCCGACGACGAGACCTTCGGCCTCACCCCGTGGCCGCTGGAGGGCGCCGCGACATTCGGCTCCAATCTGCCCTGTCTCGACGACAGCAAGGAGATCGTCCGCCTGATGGGCCGCGTAGCGGACAACCAGGAGTGGGGGATCCGGACGATGGACGCGCCGAAGAAGACGTCCGTGAAGGGCGGCTGGGGCCCCGGTGACCAGGGCGGCGTCGAAGTGCGCCAGCTCGGGCTCATCACGCACAAGGACGGCAGTCAGACGGCCGTCGCCATGAGCACTTACTCGGGCGACCCGATGGGCACGGGCGTCGCCGTCCTCAACAAGGTCGCCGACTGGCTCGACAAGAACATCGCCAAGCTCCCGAAGGGCCGCTGCTGACCCTGCTCACCTCCCGAACGAGGTGAGCAGGAGGGCCTCGGTGAGAGCGGTCCGGCGGATCTCCTCGGGGTCGACGGATTCGTCGGGTGCGTGGATGTGGCACAGCGGCTCCTCGACGCCGAGGAGTGCGATCTCCGCGGCGGGATGGGCCTCGGCGAGCACGGTGCACAGGGGAATCGATCCGCCCTGGCCCGCGTAGAACACGCCGTCGATGCCGTACGCGGACGTCATCGCGTCGGTGAGCGCGCGGTATCCGGGCCCGTCGGTGGTCGCGAGGAACGGTCGACCGAACGAGTCGGGCTCCACCTCGACAGTCACACCCCACGGGATGTGCGCCGTCAGGTGGGCGACGAGGGCGTCGTAGACGGGCTGCGGCTCCAGGCCCGGCGGGATCCGCAGGTTCAGCATGGCGGAGGCCCGCGGGATGATGGCGGCGGCGCAGTCCGCGGTCGACGGGGCGTCCACCCCGATGACGGTGACGGCGGGCCGGGCCCACGCCATCTCGGCGGGGGTGCCGCTGCCGAGGATGTCGGTGCCGGGGAGCGCGCCCACGTCCTTGCGGAACTGCTCGTCGGAGTACACGACGCCCTCCCACGTCTGGTCGTTGGGGACCCCGTCGATGGTGGTGTCGCCGCGCGCGTCGCGCAGCGAGGCGAGCCCGGCGATGAGGGCGGCCATCGCATCGGGCGTCGGACCGCCCGCGGCGCCCGAGTGGACGGCCGTCTCCAACGCGGACACGGTCAGCTTCACGTTGACGACGCCGCGCAGACTCGTCGTCAACGTGGGGACGCCCGCGGCGACGTTGCCTGCGTCGCCGATCAGGATGAGGTCTGCGGCGAACAGGTCGGGACGCTCGGCGACGAGGTCGTCGAGGCCTTCGCCGCCGGCCTCCTCGGAGCCTTCGATGATGATGCGGACGTTGCAGGCGATGTCGTCGCCCGCCGCGCGCAGCGCGGTCAGGTGCGAGACGAGATTGCCCTTGCAGTCGGCCGATCCCCGCCCGTACCAGCGGCCGTCGCGCTCGGTCAGTTCGAACGGCGGCGACGACCACAGCGCGTCGTCGCCCGCGGGCTGCACGTCGTGGTGGCTGTAGAGGGCGACTGTCGGCGACCCCTCCGGACCGGGCCGGTACCCGACGACGGCAGGCGAACCGTCGCTGGTGACGATCACCTCGGTGGCGAAGCCGAGGTCGTCGAACGCGGCGGCCACCCAGTCGGCGCTCGCGCGGCTCGCCTCGGCCTTCGACGCGTCGAGGTGCACGGACGGGAATCCGACGAGTGCGGCGAGGTCGTCGCGGGCGCGGCCCATCAGGTCGGTGACAGAGGCGTTCAGATCGGGGGCGTTCATGCCTCTAGGGTCGCACGATATCGAACGTCGCGTGCATCTCCCAGTACAGGATCTCGGCGTCGTCGCTCGTCCCGCGGACGACGATCCCGCCGGCGTCCGTCAACCGTGCGGCGTCCCCCTCGGACAGCTCGCGGGTCTCGCCGTCGACGTCCACGGTGACCGACCCGCGCGCGACGAACAGGTGCCCGTACGGGGCTCCGGGCAGGCTGATCGCGGCCGCGGGGACGGGTTTCGCGATGTGCAGCGCCGCGTACTCGTTGTGGATGTGCGCGACGTCGAGGCCGGCGTGCTCCGGCCGTCCGGACGCGACCAGCACGGGCTCGCCGGTCGCCAGGGCCGCGGCGACGTCGTGCTCGGAATGGCTCGGCGGCAGACCGTCGGTGTCCGGCGCCACCCACATCTGGATCACGCGCAGAGCCTTCCGGTCGGCGCGCGACGACGCGTTCCGCTCCGAATGCGTGATGCCCGTGCCTGCCGTCATCCGGCCGAGCACTCCCTCGCCGAGCGTCACCTCGTGGCCGAGCGAGTCGCGGTGGGTGACCGCGCCGTCGAGGACCCACGTCAGGATCTCCATGTTCTGGTGATGATGCGCGTCGAGGCCTTCGCCGGGGTCGACGACGTCGTCGTTGTTCATCACGAGGACGCCGTGTGCGTTCCCGAACAGGTCGTAGTTGCCGGTGCCGGGGAACGACTGCCGGGATGTGAGCCATTCGTTCGCCCAATGCAGGCGGTCGGCGGCCGGGACGACGGTGATCACCGATGCTCCTCGAGGTTGGTCGCGATGCGCCGCATGACGGCGCCGAGTGCGGCTTCGTCGTCGGGGGAGATCGCGGAGTGGAACAGTGCGTCGACGTCGGACCCGTGGTGGCGGGCGGCGACGTCGAACGCGGCGAGCCCGTCGTCGGTGAGGCACGCGTACGCGCCGCGTCGGTCGCCGGGGACGGGTTCGCGGCACAGCCACCCGCGTTTGGCGAGGACGTCGACCTGGTAGGTGAGGCGCGACGCCGAGAACACCATGCGTTCGGACAGTTCGCGCATGCGGAGTCTGCGGTCCGGGGCCTCCGACAGCAGGAGCAGGACGTGGTAGTCGCTCAGGCTCATGCCGTCGGAGGCGCGCAGCCGTTCGTCGAGCGCGGTCTGCATGCGTGCGCTGTTCTCGATGAACAGGCGCCAGGCGTCGCTCACCTGCGGACGCGGTGCGGGCGCAGGGCGTCCGGCGGGACGATGCCGAGGCGACCGGCCTGGAAATCCTCCATGGCCTCGATGACCTCGGCCTTCGTGTTCATGACGAACGGGCCGTACTGTGCGATCGGCTCCCGGATGGGGAGTCCGCCCAGCAGCAGGACCTCGAGCGCGGGACGGTTCGAGTCCTGGCTGCCGTCGGCCGACACGGTGATCCGGTCGCCCGCGCCGAGGACGACGAGCTGGCCGCCCTCGACGGCCCGGCCGCCGACGCTGCCGCGCCCGGACAGGACGTAGACGAGCGCGTTGAAGTCGGTGCGCCAGGGCGTCGACAGCTCGGCGCCGGGCGCGATCGTCGCGTGCGCGAAGGTGATCGGCGTGTGGGTGGCTCCGGGACCGACGTGTCCGTCGAGGTCGCCCGCGATCAGGCGGACGAGTGCACCGCCGTCCTGCGACGTCAGCAGGGTGACCTGCTTGCCCTCGAGGTTCTGGTACTTGGGGGTGATGAACTTGTCGACGGCGGGCAGGTTGACCCACAGCTGGACGCCGTGGAACGTGCCGCCCGACTCGACGAGTTCCACCGGCGGCGTCTCGATGTGAAGGATGCCGGATCCGGCGGTCATCCATTGTGTGGCCCCGTTCTCGATGAGGCCGCCCCCGCCGGTCGAGTCCTGGTGCTGGAAGCGGCCGTCGATCATGTAGGTGACGGTCTCGAAGCCGCGATGCGGGTGCCAGTCGGTGCCGCGGGGCTCGCCCGGCTGGTACTCGACCTCACCCATCTGGTCCATGTGGATGAACGGGTCGAGCGCACGTTGGGAGACGCCCGCGAACGCGCGGACGACGGGGAAGCCCTCGCCTTCGTGGCCGCGGGGGCCGGTCGTCACGGAGCGGACGGGGCGGTCGGTCTGATCGATGGTCGCGCCGGAGATGCGGGGCAGGGTCAGGGTGTCTGCGCTGACGGCGGGCATGACGTCCTCCAGTTCTTAAAATTTGAACGATCTGCCGTCCTCAACCGTACCCGCGCCCAATCCATTCCCGGAACCGCTCCGCACCGGTCATACTTGGACTTATGGCAATCATGTCGACGCCCGAGGATCGCGCACGCTCGGGACCGGAACGTCAGCGTCTGCGCAAGCTGGCGCAGGCGGCACTCAACGCCGACCAGACCGTCAACCAGGTCGAAGACATCATCGGCGAGATGGGGCCGGTCCTGGCCGGGCTCGCGAAGACGACGTCCGACCTCGACGGCACCCTGGAGAACCTCGAGGTGACCCTCGAGACGTTCAGCACCACCCTGGTCCGGGTGGACGAGACGGTGACCCGGATGGCGAGCGTCGTCGCGCGACTCGAGGCCGTTGTCAGTAGGGTCGAGAGCATCGTCGTGATCGCCGAAACCGCACTGCGGCCGATCGGGGCGATCGAGTCTGTCGGGCGAGCGGTCGCCGGGCGGCTGGGGATCATCGACGCCGACTGAGCGACGATCGGTCGGCACCACAGGGGGAGTGAGCAATGACCGACACCGTATCGACACCAGCGAAGTGGCTGGCCGAAGCGTTCGGAACGTTCTGGCTGGTCTTCGGCGGCTGCGGCAGCGCGATATTCGCGGCGAAAGTCGTCGCCGAGGACGCGGGGACCGCGACGAGCGTCCAACTCGGCATCGGCTTCCTCGGCGTCGCTCTGGCGTTCGGCCTGACCGTCGTGACGATGGCGTACGCGGTCGGACACATCTCCGGCGGCCACTTCAATCCGGCCGTGACGCTCGGCGCTGCCGTCAGCGGCCGCCTCAGCTGGCGCGACCTGCCGGGCTACTGGATGTCCCAGGTGATCGGCGGCCTGCTCGCCGGTCTGGCGCTCTACACGATCGCCCGAGGTCAGAGCGGCTGGTCGGCCGAAGGCAACATGGCGGCCAACGGGTACGGCGACCACTCGCCCAACGGCTACAGCCTGGCCGCGGTGATCCTCGCCGAGGTGATCCTCACCGCGTTCTTCCTCATCGTCATCCTCGGTGCCACCGACGGGCGTGCGCCGAAGGGTTTCGGCCCGTTGGCGATCGGCCTGTCGCTGACCCTGATCCACCTCATCTCGATCCCGATCTCCAACACGTCGGTCAACCCGGCCAGGTCGACGGCCGTCGCCTTCTTCAACGGCAACGGGGCGCCCGGTCAGCTGTGGGTCTTCTGGGTCGCGCCGCTCATCGGCGGTCTCATCGGCGGACTGCTGTACCCGCTGATGTTCGAGAATGGAAGGCTCGCGATCAGGGCCCAGTCCGACTGACGGTGTGATCGGCGCTACTCTGCCTGCATGCAGACTTCCACAGCGTCGGTAACCGGTCGCAACGGCAACACCATCGTCTACGACGTCCACCGCCCCGAGGGGGAGCCGGTGGGCGTCGTCGTCGTCGCGCACGGTCTCGGCGAACACGGCGGTCGCTACCATCACGTGGCCCGTGCGATCGCCGATCGCGGCTACCTCGTCGTCGTCCCCGACCATGCCGGTCACGGCCGGTCGTCGGGGAAGCGGCTCGGCGTCACCGACTTCGGCGACTTCGTCGCAGACCTGCACAGCGTGATCGGTGTCGCCGCATCCGACCGCAGGCCGCGTTTCTTGATCGGCCACAGCATGGGCGGCGCGATCGCACTGGCGTACGCGCTCGATCACCCCGACATGCTCGACGGCCTCGTCCTGTCCGGGCCGGCCATCGTGCCCGGCGCCGACCTGCCGCCGCTGATGGTCAAGCTCGCGCCGATCCTCGGCAAAGTCGCGCCGTGGCTGCCCGCGGCCGCTCTTCCGGCATCGGGTGTCAGCCGCGACCCGAAGGTCGTCGCGGCCTACGAGGCCGACCCGATGGTCTGGCACGGCAAGATCCCCGCGGGTCTGGGCGGCGCGCTCATCGGAGCCATGGGCGACTTCCCGAAGCGACTCGGAAGCCTGACCATGCCGACCCTGGTCCTGCACGGCGGCGGCGACGTCCTCGCCAATCCGGAGGGCAGCCGGATCGTCGAGCGTCTCGCGGGCAGCGACGACCTCACCGTCACCATCCTGCCCGGCCTGTACCACGAGATCTTCAACGAACCGGAGCAGGACGAGGTGATCGGCACCGTCGTCGACTGGATCGTCGCCCGCAGCTGACGCGGCGCCGCGGGCGGGTCAGATGCCGACGCGCGCGACGAGTCGGTGGACGGCCCGCGGCGAGAACGCGCCGACGGCGCGCAGCGCGACCGCGTACCGCGGATACAGTTCGGCAGGCCGGTCGACGACGGCCTGCAGCAGCCACTGCGCCGCCTGCTCCGAGGTGAGGGCGGGCGCGTCGTCGTACGACGACGTCGGCGCGATCATCGGCGTCCGCACCAGCGGGAAACCCGCATTGGTCACGGTGACGCCGGTGCCCTCGCATTCGCCGTCCAACGACCGCCCGAACGCGGCCAGCGCGGCCTTCGAGGCGTGGTACGCGGCGAACTTCGGCATCGCTCCCGCCGTGACGCCCCAGGTGACGACGTTGACGATGTGGCCGCGTCCGGCGTCGATCATCGCGGGCAGCAGGCCGAGGATGAGGGCGACCGGCCCGAAGTAGTTGAGCGCCATCGTGCGTTCGTAGTCGTGGAACCGGTCGACGGTGTCGACGGCCGACCGCCGGATGGACCGGCCCGCGTTGTTGATGAGGACGTCCGGCGGGCCGAATCTGTCGAGCACTTCGGCCGCGAGACGCCGTGCGTCGTCCGGGTCGGACAGATCGGCCGTCAACGGGTGAGCGATCCCGCCCGCCTCGGTGATCGCGTCGCACGTGGCCCGCAGTGTCTCGGGTGTGCGGGCGACGGCGATGACCGTCGCGCCGCGCCGCGCGAGCAGATGCGCGGCGGCCTCGCCGATGCCCGACGACGCCCCGGTCAGCAGGATCGTCCGGCCGGTCAGGTCGACGGGGCCGTCGAGCATCCGCAGCATTTCGGCGACGGTCCGCGGTGGACGGAGCATGGCCTCGACCGCGGTGTGCACCACGGTCGAGGCCATGCGGGTCATCGACACCTACTTGTACTTCTTGATCAGGGCCAGGACATCGTCGATGTCGATGTTCTTGGCGACCAGCTTCCCGTTCTTCATCTTGCGGATGCTGTACAGGTCAGCCTTCTTCGAGACCGCGACATGCAGTCCGGCCTTCTTGGCCTTCTTGTTCAGATCTTCCAGCACGAGTGGATGGTAACCGGTGAAGGTGAACGATCGCGCACGGTACCGCGGACGTGCCGAACACGGAGGCACGAAGGGACTTTCGTCACTTCGAGTTCACGGTGACGGTGACCGGAGCCGAACCGTCGGCGAACACGTGGAGGCGACCGTTCGAGGTGGTCTCGTAGTGCCCGCCGGTCACCTGAACCGTGTAGCCGTTCGGGTAGTGCACGCTCGACGGGTAGATGACTGTCGGCGCGCTGATCGACTGGTTGGGCACGTAGGTGAACGAGAACGCGCCGGTCGCGGTGTTGAAGGTCATCTTGCCCGGTCGACCCGCGGTGGCCTGCGGGTACGTGCGGACGAGCTCGCGCGAGACGCCCGCCAGGGACTGTCCGCTCGAGTAGTGCCAGTACATCCAGCCCATGAAGCGCTTGTCGGCGCGGTCGAGGGTCTGACTGAGCACGGATGCGTCGACGTCGCCGAACTCCGTGATGACGACCGGCTTGCCGGTGCGACGGGTCACCTCGTCGACGTGCGTCCAGGTGAGGCCCTGCTGAGCCGAGCACAGTGCGCGGAGCTGCTCGGGCAGTCCGAGGTAGATCGCGAGCTGCGACGGGATGCAGTAGTCGTGCGGCGCGATGACGATGTTGCGGTCACGGATGTTCTTCAGACCCATGTACGACGGCATCATCTGGTTCCACGTGACGTTGGGCTCCCAGTAGACGGGCACGCTCGGGTCGCCCTGGCGGACGTAGCGGGTCAGCTTGGACATCGTGTTCTGGTACTGGAGGTCGAACAGGGGGCAGCCGACCGGGAAGCATGTGAGGGCCGCGGTGCCGGGCCACGGCTCGTTGAGGAGTTCGATGCCCATGACGCCCGCGTGGCCCTTGAGGCCCGCCGCGAGCGACTTCAGCGCGGTGCCGAGGTAGTCGATGACTCCGTTGCTGTTGGTCCAGACCTCGTCCCAGGCCTTGTTCATCGACGGCATCAGGTAGAACAGCGGGAATCCGGGGTTGGGCTCGCCCTGGGCGGGCCGGGACTTGATCGACCACGCGGGGAATCCGTTGCCGTCCCACGGCGACGACAGGCCGTCCTGATGGTTGTCCAGGAGCGTGCGGATGCCGTGCGAC
The DNA here is from genome assembly GCF_009932475.1 of Gordonia spumicola. GTDB lineage: Bacteria > Actinomycetota > Actinomycetes > Mycobacteriales > Mycobacteriaceae > Gordonia > Gordonia spumicola. The sequence goes on along the minus strand of NZ_BJOV01000003.1, from coordinate 49,496 downwards.
GCCAGCATGTCGACGACTCCGACGACGCGCGCGATGTAGGCCTCGTCGACGTCGCCCTTCGTGGGCATGAGGGCGTCGAACGAGACGCCGAGACGGACCGAGTTGAAGCCGAGGTTCGCGAGCTTGGTCGCGTCGGCGTCGGTGACGGTGAATCCGTCGTTCGCCGTCATGTACGGCGCACTCTTGTCGACGTTGTTCACGCCGTGGTTGAGCACGACGCGTCCGGACGAGTCGATGATCGACGTCCCGCGTGTGTGCAGGGCGCTCACGAGGGAGTCGTCGGGCGCGGCGATCGCGGCGGGGGCGGGAAGGAGGGCGGTGGAGACGACCGCGCCGATCGTGACGACGACGGCGGCGATACTGCGGGGCAGAGACATGCCCGGAATGTTACTGGTGAGTCAGTTCACAGTCGCGGTTCCGAACGGCAGACGTCACAGAATCCTCTCAGGAAGGCGTGTTTCCATGCCATTCCGGCTTCGTTCACCCCTCAGGCGGGTTGTGGACCCTCTCCCCGCTCGAGTGCCGCCCGCATCGTCGACTCCAACGCCGTGGCGCCCGACGTCGGCAGATCGATCAGACCGTCCAGCTCGGCCCTGGCCCTCTCGTACGCTTGACGCCGTTCCTGCGGCGACGCGCCGTCGTCCATCGCGAGCGCCAACAGTCGTTGTGCCCGGGCGAGCCGCTCCTGCTCGACCGGACTGAAATCGGACCGCCGCCGCCGTCTGGCCTCCTGTTCGGCCACGCCGAGCGACACAGCGTAGTCGTGGACGGCGTCGCGGTAGGCACGGACCGCGACTGGGTCGGATGCGGCGTCGGCCGACGGGCGCAACAACTCGGCCCGACTGCGATCGCGGTGGAACTTCTCCGTCATCGGTTCACGAAGGTCGACGAGCATCGGATAGTCCAACAGCGTCGCGAGATCGGTCTCGTGCGCGAACCAGCGTTCGTCGACGCCGTTGTGCTCGGCGACGGCGGCGTCGAGCTCGCGCTGCACGGACGCGGCGTCGATCCGCCCGCGGCTCTCTGCTTCGGCGCGTGCCACCGACGACTCGTGCTTGATCCGATATCGCTCGAGACTGCGCTGCTCACGGCGCTCGTTCCACGCCCCGATGGCCCGGGCCGCACCTCCGATCGAGCCGCCGAACACGAAGACGAGCCACCAATAGTCGCCGATGAAGCCCCACATGGCTCCATTGTGCCGGGTGGGACTAGCAGATCTCCGTTCCGACGGGTGTCGAGTCGTCGAGGCGTCGCGCGTAGACGGCTCCGCCGATGCGGGCCTTGGTCGCGCAGGTGTCGGCGAGCGACGAACCCTCGTAGTAGACGGCGTAGATGGCGCTGCCGTCGTCGTACGCCTGGCGCATCGACGAGCAGGAGTTGTCGGTCCGCAGGTACTTCGCGCCGGGATTCGACGCGAGCGCCGACGAGATCTCCTGCGAGTACTGACCGGGTGTCGTCGCGTTGTAGACGATGACGATCGTCCGACCGTCGCACGAGGGCACGGTCATCGGCGTCGGCAGGCCGAGGTCGCCGCGGGCACGTGCGGGCGCGGCGTCCGGCGTGGTGCGCGTCGCCGTGGTCTGGACGGTCTGCGTCTGCTCGGGCTCGCCGGGAACGGTCTGGGTGACGGTCGGCAGTTCGCCGGGAGTCTGCGACGCCCCGGTGGAGGTGACGGCGGCCGCGGTGGTCGCGGTGTCGTCGTCGGAGCCGTCCGTCAGCAGCCAGAACGCGCCGCCCGCCGCCAGCAGCGTGACCGCCGCGACCGCCGCTGCGATGAGCGCCGTCTTCCCGCCTGACGATCGGGTCGGCTGCGGCCCCGTCGGATACGGCACCGGATAGCCGACGGGTTGGGGATACGGGCTCTGCATCGGCGCGGGCTGCGGGATCGGGGCCACGAGCGTCGGCGTGTGCCGCCCCGCGAGTGCGTCCTTCGCGGCGTCGGCGAACGCCCCGCACGATGCGATGCGCTGCGCCGGATCCTTCGTGGTCCCCGCCGCGATCACCGGGTCGAGGACGGTTCCGGTCGGCGGGATCGGCCGGGTCAGGTGGCTGGAGATGATCCGCTCGTAGCTCGTCGACGGATACGGGGGAGCGCCGGTGACCGCCTCGAACAACACGCAGGCCAGCGAGTAGACGTCGCTTGCCGGAGTGAGCGCGGCGTCGTCGCCGAACCGTTCCGGAGCCATGTACGCGAACGAGCCGATCGCGGCGCCGGTCGCGGTGAAGCGGGTGGCCCCCGCCGACTGGGCGATCCCGAAGTCGACGAGGTACGCGAAGTCGTTGGCGTCGACGAGGATGTTCTCCGGCTTCACATCGCGGTGCAGGAGGCCCGATCTGTGTGCGGCGTCCAGGGCTCCGGCGACCTGCGCGATCAACGACACCGCGCGCTCGGGGTCGATCCGCCCCTCGTCGATGAGGCTCCGCAGGTCACGGCCGTGGACGATCCGCATGTCCAGGTACAGGAGGCCGTCGATCTCGCCGAAATCGTGGATCGGGATGACGTGCGGATCGTTGAGGCGCGCGACGGTCTGCGACTCCCGGAGGAACCGGGCGCGGAACTGCTCGTCGCCCGCGAGGTGCGGCGGCAGCAGCTTCAGCGCGACGTTCCGATCCTTGACCGTGTCGTGCGCCTCGTACACCTCGCCCATGCCGCCCTTGCCGAGCAGTCGGAGAAGGCGGTACGGGCCGAGTGCGGCGCCGGAACGATCGGCTGCGACAGTCATGCCGAACAGCCTAGATGAGTGATTCCCGGTGTGAACGAACGTGCACACCCCGTTCGACACGGCACGATGACCTGGTACGACGCGTCGACTCGCTTCGCTCGCTCAACGAACGGGAGCCGACTTCACCCGCTCAGCAGATGTTCGTGTTCGGCGGCGTGGAGTCGTCCAGCCGACGCGCATTGGTCGAGCTTCCCATCCGCGCGTGGAGTGCGCAGGTGTCGGCGAGTGAGTCCCCCTCGAAGTACACGGCGTAGATCGGGTTGCCGTTCAACGACTGCCGAAGCGATGAGCACGATTCGTCGGTCCGGAGGTACTCCGCTCCGGGATTGTCGGCAAGGGCCCGCGCGACACCCTGGGCGTACTCGCCCGGCGTCGTCACGCTCGCGACGATGAGGATCGTCCGGCCGTCGCATGGGGGACGGCTGATCGGCGTGCTCAAGCCGAGATCGGCCGAGGCGGGCGTCACGGCGGTGACCGTCGGGTCGGGGGTGAGCACCTGGGTCTGGGTGACCGTCGTCGTCGCCTGGGTCGGGGGCGGCGTCGTGGTCGTCGGCGGAGCGGATGACGCGGCGGTCGGCGTCGGGTCGGGCGAGGAGGCCTGTACCGCGAACCAGACGGCACCCGCGCCCGCCAGGAGCGCGGCGATCGCGACCGCGGCGGCGATCATCGAGGTCCGGCCTCGATGCGACGTGGCGGGGACGGTGGGCGCGGGATGGGCGACGGGGATCGGCGTCGGAGGCCTGCCGCCGGTGAGCATCGCGTTCGCGGCGGCCGCGAACTCCCTGCACGATGAGGTGCGCCCCGCGGGGTCTTTGACTGTGCCCGCGGCGATGACGGGATCCAGGACGGTGCCCGTCGGCGGGACCGGGCGCGTCAGGTGCCCGGTGATGAGTTGCTCATAGCTCGTCGAGCTGAACGGCGGAACACCCGTGACGGCTTCGAAAAGCACGCAGGCCAGCGAGTACACGTCGCTCGCCGGAGTGAGATCGACGGTCTCGCCGAATCGCTCGGGTGCCATGTAGACGAACGATCCGATCGCCGCGCCGGTCGCGGTGAGCCGCGTGGCGCCCACGGACTGAGCGATGCCGAAGTCGACGAGGTACGCGAAGTCGTTCGCGTCGACGAGGATGTTCTCGGGTTTCACGTCGCGATGCAGGAGTCCGGATGCGTGCGCGGAGTCGAGTGCTCCGGCGATCTGGGTGATCAGGGCGACGGCCCGATCCGCGGGCAGCGCCCCGGCGGAGAGCATGCTGCGCAGGTCGCGGCCGTGCACTATCCGCATGTCCAGGAACAGCAGTCCGTCGATCTCGCCGAAGTCGTGGATCGGGATCACGTGAGGATCGTTGAGGCGGGCGACCGTCTGGGACTCGCGCATGAAGCGTGCCCGGAACTCGGCGTCGTCGGCCAGGTGGGGAGGAAGGAGTTTGAGGGCGACAGTCCTGTCCTTGGACGTGTCGACGGCTTCGTACACCTCGCCCATCCCGCCTCGTCCGAGGAGTCGAACGAGGCGGTACGGGCCGAGGCTGGTGCCCGATCTGTCGGACTGGTTCGTCATGCGAACAAGCGTACGACAGTGTCTCTACACGGGCAGGCCGGCCTCGAGGAGACCGATCGCCTCGAGGCACTCCTCGAGGGTCGGAACTTCGGTGATGCCGGACTGGTCGACCACGTGGAACATGACCCCGGTGACCGCGGCCATGAACACCCGGAGTCGGAGGTCGTCGCTCGGGACGCCGAGGTAGTCGGAGATGAATCCGATGGTCGTCGCGATGATCGTGTCCGACTCGGCCTGCTGGGCCATGAGCAGGCCCGGTTCGGTCTTGATCAGCCGGAAACGGGCGGGGTTCGACGCCCACTCGTCGTTCTCGCCGAGGCAGTACAGGTCGCTGATGATCCGCCTGATCAGGGCGAACCGGTCCAGGCCCGGTTCGATCGCTTCGAGAAGCGCCAGACGTTCGGCGTCCTCGATGTCGTCCTGCAAGACCACCTGTTCCTTGCTCTGGAAGTAGCGGAAGAACGTGGTGTGCGAGACGTCCGCGGCGTCGGCGATCTGTGCGACCGTCGTCGCGGTGTATCCCTGCTGTTCGAAGAGGTCCATCGCGGCCGTGCGGATCGCCTTGCGGGTGCGGGCCTTGTTGCGTTCCCGCAGACCGGGCCGCGGCCCCGAGGTAGTCCCCGGGGCCGCGGTCTGGGTGGAGCTGTCGGTCGGCATGGTCAGTCGGCCTTGCCGACGCTCACCGGGGCGGGCTCGGCCGGGACGCCGAGGTCGCGGACCTTGCTGCCTTCGATGTCGAAGTCGATGACGACCTTGTCGAGCCACTTCGGCAGACCCCAGGCGCGGTCGCCGAGCATGGCGATCACGGCGGGGACGACCATCATGCGGATGATGAAGGCGTCGAAGAACACGGCGATCGCGAGTGCGAAGCCCATCATCTTGGTCGTCGTGTCCGGGCCGAGCATGAACGACGCGAACACGCAGATCATGATGATCGCGGCGGTCGTCACGACGCGTGCGCCGTGGCGGTAACCTGCGATGATCGCGTCCTTGGCGTTCATGCCGTGCATGAACTCCTCACGCATGCGGGTCACCAGGAACACCTGGTAGTCCATCGCGAGGCCGAACACCACGCCGACCAGGAAGATCGGCAGGAACGAGAGCAGCGGCTTCGGGTGCGCGATGAGGCCGAACGCGCCGTCGGTGAAGATCCACGACGTGATGCCGAAGGTCGCGAGCACCGAGAACACGAACCCGAGTGTGCCGATGAGCGGAACCCAGATCGATCGGAACACGCCGATCATGATCAGGAACGCGAGCCCGACGACCACCAGCAGGTACGGGATGAAGGCCTTGTCGAGCTTGGCGGACAGGTCGGACATGATCGCGGTCTGACCGCCGACATGGATCTCGGCGCCCTTGGCCTCGATCGACGGCGAGAGGTCGCGGATCTTCTCCACCAGATCGTGCGTCTCGGTGGACGACGGCGAGCTGTTCGGCGTCACGACGATGAGCGCGGTGTTCGCGTTCGCGTTCGGGTTCTTCGGGTCGCCGCCGTTGCCCATCCACGAGATCTGCTCGGGCAGGACGACGTTCGGCAGGGTCTTGATCTCGCTGATCGCGGTCGCGGCCGCTGTGTCGACGGTGCCCTTGTCGGTGTGGACGACGACGAACAGTTCGCCGCCGATGCCCGCACCGAAGCCCTTGGTCGCGAGCTCGTGCGCCGCGACCTGGTCGTCGGAGTCCATGCTCAGGCCCAGCTGCAGGCCCTTGATCGGGATCGCGGCGAGGGCCAGGACGGCCAGACCTGCGACGATGAACGGCAGTGGACGCTTGACGATGGTGCGACCGAACCGGACGCCCATCGGGTTGGACGCCTCGTTCTCCTCGGCGTTCTTGATCCACGGGATGCGGCCGGCGAACGCGAAGCGTCCGAACGCGCCGAGCAGGGCCGGGATGAACGTCAGTGCGGAGAACACGGCGACGAACACGGCGAGTGCCGCGCCCAGACCCATCTGGGTGATGAAGGGCAGGCCGATCACGGCGAGCGCCGCGACGGCGATCATCACCGTCAGGCCCGCGAAGACGACGGCACTGCCCGCTGTTCCGACGGCACGACCGGCGGCGTCGGCGCGGTCACCGCCTCGATGCACCTCCGACCGGTAGCGGGAGACGATGAACAGCGCGTAGTCGATGGAGACGGCGATGCCGAGCATCATGATGATGCCGGTGGCGGAGACGTTGATCGAGATGAAGTCGGCGGCGAGCGTGACGAGCATGAAGGTGATGCCGACGCCGACGATGGCGGTGATCAGCGGGATGAACGCGGCGACGAGCACGCCGAACGCGACGATCATGATGACGAACGCCAGGCCGAGGCTGGCGATCTCGGCGGTCCCGCCCTGCTCTTGGGCGTTCATCGCGCCGCCCTGCGCCTCGACCTGCAGGCCGTCGACGCGGTGGCGCTCGAGGATGTCCTTGAGCTCCTTCTTGTCGTCGGCGGTCAGGTCCTGGATGTTGATGGTCTGGTGGACGGAGATGCGGCCGACGCGGCCCTGATCGCCGATCACCTGGGACGCCGCGGCAGGCGCCTTCTCGGCGATGGTGAGCGGGTTCGCGAGCGGAGCCTCCGGCGTGTTCACCACGTCGGGCAGCTTCGCCAGATCGGCGACGAGGGCGTCGATCTGGCTGCTGTGCTTCGCCAGGCCGTCGTCCGCCGCGACGAACACGGTGGTGTTCGACTGGGACTGCTGCTCATTGATGGCAGGGAAGTAGTCCTGCATCTGGGTCATGGCGGTGCCGCCGTCGGTGCCCGGCAGCTCGAAGTCCTGCGAGAACTTCGGCTGCAGCGCGCCGACGCCGACGAGGACCGCGGCGAGGGCTCCGATCCAGGCGGCGATCACCCACCACTTGTGTCGGAAGGAGAATCGCCCGAGGCGAAAGAGAATCGATGACATGCTAACGATTGTTAGTCACTAACAGTTTGCTCGCAACTGCTGGCGGCGTGACATCTGACGCGCGACGGCCCCGGACGTGAACGATGTCACTTCCGGGGCCGTCGTGGTGTGCGTGCTGGTGTCTACAGACCCATGTTCTTGGCGATGATCGAGCGCATCACTTCGCTGGTGCCGCCGTAGATGCGGTTGACGCGGTTGTCCGCGTACAGGCGAGCGATCGGGTACTCGTTCATGTAGCCGTAGCCGCCGTGCAGCTGGAGGCAGCGGTCGATGATGTCGGCCGCGGCCTCGGTGCAGAACAGCTTGGCCGAAGCGGCGTCCGCTGCGGACAGCTCCTTGCGGTCGTACGCCTCGAGAGCGCGGTCGACGACGGCCTCCATCGCGTCGGCCTGCGCCTGGCATGCGGCGAGCTCGAACTTGGTGTTCTGGAAAGCGGCGACCGGCTTGCCGAACACGTTGCGCTCGAGCGTGTAGTCCTTCGCGAAACGGATCGCGGCCACCGCCTGCGCGTATGCGCCGACGGCGATCGAGAGGCGCTCGCGGGGGAGATGCTGGCCCAGGTAGTAGAAGCCCTGGTTCTCCTCGCCGAGCAGGTCCTCGACCGGAACCAGCACGTCGGTGAACGACAGCTCGGCGGTGTCCGAGGTGCGCAGGCCCAGCTTGTCGAGCTTGCGGCCGATGGCGAAGCCCTCGGTCTTGGTGTCGACCACGAGCAGGGTGATGCCGAAGCGACGATCCGACTCGCTCGGCGCGGAGGTGCGAGCGCAGACGATCACGCGGTCGGCGTTGACACCGCCGGTGATGAAGGTCTTCGCACCGTTGAGGACGTAGTGGGTGCCGTCCTCGGTGAGCTTGGCGGTGGTGCGCATGCCCGCGAGGTCCGAACCGGTGCCCGGCTCGGTCATCGCGATCGCGAACATCGTCTCGCCGGACGCCATGCCGGGCAGCCAGCGCTGCTTCTGCTCCTCGTTGGCGTGCTTGAGCAGGTAGGGCAGGCAGAGCGGGATGTGCGCTGCGCTGCCGCCGAGGCTGACGCCCGCGCGGGCCATCTCCTCGGTGACGACGGCCTCGAACTTGTACGAGTCGATGCCCGCGCCGCCGTACTCCTCGGGCACTTCGATGCCGAACAGGCCGAGCTCGCCGACCTTGAGGTAGAAGTCGCGCGGCACGATGCCGTTCTCGAGCCACTCGTCGTACACGGGCACGATCTGGGTCTCGATGAACGCGCGAACGGTCTCCCGGAACGCTTCGTGGTCTTCGTTGTAGATCTCGCGGCGCATCGCCGCCTCCTTCACTTGTCGACTGCTGTTTCAGTTCGGGTCTTGGGGTGCGCCCACCATGCGCAGGGCGAGGGAGGCGAAGTAGTCGCCGACCTCGTGGGGGCTCCTGGATCGGCCGTCGCGGAACCACCGCGAGACGTCGACCGCGAGGGAGGCGACCGCGGTGGTGGTCATGGCGATGTCGCCGATGTGGAACACGCCGTCGCGGACGCCGTCGGTGAGGACTCGTCGGATGGCGGCGTCGATCCCGTGCCGCAGTCCGACGACCTCGGCGAGGTGTTCGGGGGTGAGCTTGGTGAGCTCGTAGTTCACCACGCTCGCACTTTCTCGATGCTGTGCGTGGTAGACGACGAAGTCGCAGACCAGGGTCTTCAGGCGGCTCGGCGCGTCGGCGTCGTCGTCGGCGGCGGCGGCCTCGACGATCGTGAGCAGTTCCCGGTGTCCGGCCCTGGTGATCTCGTAGAGGAGTTCCTCTTTCGACGAGTAGTGCACGTACACCGCGGCCGGGCTCATGCCTGCGGCCGCCGCGATGTGCCGGGTCCCGGTGCCGTGGAAGCCGTGTTCGGCGAACGACGCCATCGCGCCGTTCAGAAGACGCGCGCGCGTCAGCTCTGCCTTCGTCGCCACGGAGTCTCCTTCCACAAAAAAGAGCGATCGCTTACTTTCGCGGGTGACCATACCCCACTCGGCTCCGATCGCGCGATCGGCCGCGATTTCGCGAAATGCCCTTGGCAGTCGATCGAGCGTCTGTCATGCTCAGAAATAAGCGACTGCTTATTTTTGATTCGAGCCGATAGAGGGGACAGACATGACTGGACAACGACAGGCGCGTCGGATCGTGGTGACCGGGGCCAACGCGGGCGTCGGACGGGACGTCGCCGCGCGGCTCGCGGCCGACGGGCACCGAGTGCTGGTCAACGATCTCGACCCGGTGGCACTCCACGAACTCGCGCACGAGATCGGGGCGATCGCCGCACCCGGCGACGACGACGTCGTCGCGTTGGCGAACGAGTGGCTCGGCGGCGTAGACGTCTGGATCGGAACGTCCGAGTCGGTGGCCGACCGGGGGCTCGACGCCTCGGATGACGACTGGGGCGACATGTGGACCGGCGCCGTCATGGCCCACGTCGGCGTCGCCGCCGACCTCGTCGCGCAGTGGACCACCGCGGGAGGCGGAACGCTCGTCGTGATCCCGCCGGTCGGCGGCGTGCCTGCCGATGTCGCCGCGGGTGCGGCGGCCGCGTTCACGCGCTGGATCACCGACTCGCACTCGGAGTCGGGGATCGTCGCGCACACGATCGCCTCGACCGGGCAGGCCGCGGTCGACGAGGTGGCTGCGCTGGTCTAGGGCGTCTGGGCCTCGCGCGCGGCCTTGATGAACGCGCGGACCTTCGCGTGGTCCTTCACGCCGGGGGAGGCCTCGACTCCGCTCGAGGTGTCGACGCCCCAGGGCCTGGCCGCGGCGATGGCGTCGGCGACGTTGTCGGAGGTCAGGCCGCCTGCGAGCAGCCAGGCGCCGTGCACGCCGCGGTCGGCGAGGACCGAGAGGTCCCACGTCTCGCCGGAGCCGGGACGCGGGGCGTCCAACAGGAGTGCGACTTCGCCGTACGCGCCGACCTCCAGCGGTGGGTCGACGGCCAGCGATGTGGCCCGCCACAGTCGGGGGAAGATCGCGGCCGCATCGGCGAAGTCGGCCTCGGTGTACCCGCCGTGCAACTGAAGCACCGAGAAACCGAGGCCCGCGGCGATCCGTGCGGCGTCCGCGGCGGACATGTCGTTCACCACGAGGACAGTGTCGACGCGACCGCCCGCTCGATCGACGATCGAGCGGGCGGTGTCGGCGTCCACGGCTCGCGGACTGGTCCGGTTCATCACGACCCCGACGGCGTCGGCTCCGGCGTCGACGGCCACGTCGACGGTGTCGGGATCGGTGAGTCCGCAGACCTTCACATACATGCGGTCAACGGTACTCAGGTGAGTTCGACGACCGCCTCCTTGTTGTTCATCACCACGACGGGCGTCACGGTCTTGTAGCCCGCGGCCTCGATCTTGGCGAGGTCGACGTTCAGGATCGGCTGGCCTTCGGTGACGGTGTCGCCCGCCTTGACCAGCGGTTCGAAGCCGTCGCCCTTCATCTTGACGGTGTCGAGGCCGACGTGGATCAGGACCTCGGTGCCGTCCGTCAGCTTCAGACCGATGGCATGACCGGTCGGGAAGACGGTGACGACGGTGGCGTCCGCGGGCGCGGTCACCTCGCCCGCGGACGGGAGGATCGCGGCGCCCGGACCCATCATCCCCGACGAGAACGTCTTGTCCGGCACCTCCGACAGCGCGATCGCGTAGCCCTGCAGGGGGCGCTTCAATGCGACGGTCGCGGTCTTCTCCAGGGTCGCGACGGCCGCGGTCGGAGCCTCGGTCTCGATGATCGCGGTTGCGGTGTCATCGGCGGTCGGCGCCTCGATCTGGCCCGACATGAGCTTCTCCATCGCGTCCTTCACGAACTGGACGTTGAGGCCGTAGATCACCTGCACGGAGTTGCCGCCCGGCTTGATGGTGCCCGCGGCGCCCGCCCGCTTGAGCGCCGGTTCGTCGACCTTCGACGTGTCGGCGATCTCCATGCGCAGTCGGGTGGCGCAGTTGTCGAGCTCGGTGATGTTGGCCTTGCCGCCGAGTGCGTCGATGAACTTCGCGGCGGTGCCGACGAAGCCGGCTGACGAGTCGCCGTCCTCCTCGTCGACTTCGTCGTCGTCCTCGCGTCCCGGCGTCTTGAGCTGGAACTTCAGGATCACCCAGCGGAAGACGAAGAAGTAGATCGCGAACCAGATCGGGCCCATGATCAGGATGATCCACGGGTTCTCGGCCATCGGGTTGGTCCAGTTGAGGACCAGGTCGACGAAGCCGCCGGAGAAGCCGAAGCCCATCCGGACGGGGAGCAGTTGGCTGATCGCCATCGAGATGCCCATGAACAGGGCGTGGATGACGAACAGGAACGGCGCGAGGAACATGAATGCGAACTCGAGCGGCTCGGTGACGCCGACGAAGAACGACGCGACCGCGCCGGACAGCAGGATGCCGTAGGCGATCTTCTTGCGCTTGGTCTTGGCGGTCACGTACATGGCGAGCGCGGCTCCGGGGAGGCCGAACATCATGATCGGGAAGAAGCCGGTCATGTACTGGCCGGTGACGCCGTGGACGCCGTGGCCGTCATTGCCTGCAGCGAAGTTGGAGAGGTCGTTGATGCCGGCGACGTCGAACCAGAACACCGAGTTCAGTGCGTGATGCAGGCCGAACGGGATGAGCAGACGGTTGAAGAAGCCGTAGATGCCCGCGCCGAAGGCGCCGAGTCCGACGATCCATTCACCGAAGTTCACCAGGCCGGTGTAGATGAGCGGCCACAGGAACAGCAGGATCAGTCCGACGATCAGCGAGACGCCCGCGGTGACGATGGCGACCGAGCGGCGGCCGGAGAAGAACGACAGCGCGTCCGGCAGCTTGGTGTCTTTGAACCGGTTGTAGCAGAGCGCGCCGATCACGCCGCAGAGGATGCCGATGAACGCGTTCTGGAACGCGCCGGGGGAGAATGCGGCGTTGACGTCCGGCGATTGCAGCATCAGCTTGCCGCCGACCTCGGCGACCTGCTGGCCCGCGCTGATCTTCGTGTCGGCTTTCAGTTCGGAGTTCGCGAACCCGGAGCTGAGCAGAGTCATGACCGAGGCGGGCGCCAGCAAGCTCGTGATGATCAGCCACGACACGAGGCCCGCGAGGGCAGACGTTCCGTCGGACTTCTTCGCCATGCCGATCGAGACGCCGACGGCGAACAGGATCGGCATGTTGGCGATGATCGCCAGTCCCGCGGTCTGCAGGAACGCTGTGACGACATTGGCTTCACCGCCGTTCGCGCCGATTATCCAGTTGGATATGCCGACCAGGATCGCGGCAACCGGTAGTACTGCCACTGGCAGCATGATCGATTTGCCGAGGTTCTGAAGGAATTTCATCATGCGGATCTCGCCCGTTCCTCGGTGTGACGTGGGGAACACTCGGTGTGTGTTCGGCTAGACGATACAACGGAAGGAGTGTTCGAGAAGCCGATTCGGAACCGGATGGCCGCGATGTTAGATTAGGGCAGGCTATCTATAGTTCTGATGGCTCGTCCGATCTCGAAAGGCTCCTCCCGTGCGCATGAAACGACTCGCCGTCCTACTGACAACCGCGGTACTCGCGGCGACCGCGACCGGGTGCTCGAGCACCCCGGACGGGGCGACGTCGTCGTCCGGCGGAACCGGCTTCCCGATCACCGTCACGCATGCGCTCGGGACGACCACCGTCACGTCCGCCGAGCGCATCGCGACCGTCGGCTGGTCGAATCAGGAGGTTCCGCTCGCCCTCGGGGTGGTGCCGGTCGGCATGGCGAAGGCCACCTGGGGCGACGACAACGGCAACGGCGTCATGCCGTGGGTCGAAGACAAGTTGAAGGCTCTCGGCGCGCAGACCCCGGCCATGTACGACGAGACCGACGGCCCCGACTACGAGGCCGTCGCGGCGACCGAGCCCGACGTGATCCTGGCCGCGTACTCGGGTCTCACGGAGGAGCAGTACACCAAGCTGAGCAAGATCGCGCCGGTCGTCGCCTACCCGTCGATCCCGTGGGGCACCACGTGGGAGGAGACGATCGCGCTGAACTCGAAGGCGATGGGTCGCGAGGCCGACGGCAAGAAGCTGATCGCCGACCTGACCGGACAGGTGAACACGGCGGTGTCGGCCCATCCTGAGCTGAAGAGCACGAAGACGCTGTTCGCGTACCTCGAGCCGAACGACATGAGCAAGATCGGCTACTACACGCTCAACGACCCGCGAGCGAACTTCCTCAAGACCGCGGGTCTGCCCGTGCCGTCGGCCGTCGAGTCGTCGTCGGCGACGTCGAAGGACTTCTACGTGCAGGTCAGCGCCGAACAGGCCGACCAGTTCAACGACGTCGGACTCATCGTCACCTACGGTGACGGTTCGACCCTGGCCCGTCTGCAGGCCGATCCGCTGCTCGGCAAGATCCCCGCGATCAAGGCCGGACACGTCGCCGTCCTGCAAGACTCCACTCCGCTCGCCGCCGCGTCGAACCCGTCGCCGCTGTCGATCCCGTGGGGTGCCGCGAAGTACTTCGACCTGCTCGGGCGTGTTGCGAAACTCTCTTCGCCTGTCTCGACGGCCCGATGAACGCCTGGCTGCGTTGTCGTCGGTCGAGATACCTATCGGTATCCCTCCCTCCTCCGCCTTGCCAGCCGTCCATCGGATCCGCCGATCCGAGGCGGAAGAGTTTCGCAACACGCCCAGCGGCATCGGCCAAGTGAGCCGGTCGCCGGTCGCGAAGCGCGTCGGGTGGCTCATCGTCGCCGTCGTCGTCCTCGTGGTCCTGTTCTGCGTGTCGATCGCGTTCGGCAACCGCGTGGTGTCGATGTCCGAGATCGGTGACGCGCTGTTCTCATCGGCCGACACGTTCGGCGAGGCCGCCATCGTCAAGCGGGTGCCGCGGACCGTCCTCGTACATCGGCGTCGCGATCGTCGGCGCCGCGGTCACCGCGGTGTTCGTGTACGCCGTCGGGTCGATGGGCCGCGGCGGCGCGACGCCGTTGAAGCTCGCCCTGTCGGGTGCGGCGACGGCCGCGGCCATCACCTGCCTGATCAGCGCGTTGCTGCTGCCGCGCGTCGACGTGATGTCGAAGTTCCAACGCTGGGAGGTCGGCGGCGTCGGCGGGGCCGAATGGGACCGCATCGCAGTCCTGGCTCCCGTCCTCGGCGTCGGCGCGCTCATCACCTTCGCCTGCGCGCGGGGCATGAACTCGTTGGCGCTCGGCGACGACGTCGCGACCGGGCTCGGGGAGAACGTGGCCCGCACCCGGCTGTTGACCGGCGTCGCCGCGGTGATCCTGGCGGGCGCGGCCACCGCGATCGCCGGCCCGATCGGATTCGTCGGACTCCTCGTCCCGCACGCCTGCCGCGCCCTGATCGGCACCGATCACCGGTGGCTGCTGCCGTTCACCGCACTCGTCGGCGCGTCGCTGCTCGTGCTGTCCGACGTCGTCGGCCGGATCGTCGCGCGCCCCGAAGAGGTGGACGTCGGCGTCGTGACGGCGATCATCGGCGCGCCGTTCTTCATCTGGATCGTTCGCAGGCAGAAGGTGCGTGAACTGTGACCACCGTGCAGGCAGTCGCGGCCGGACGCGCGACCCGACGACGCAGGCGTGCCGTCGTCCTCGCCGTCCTCGGCGCACTGACCATCGGGCTCTTCGCGGCATCGCTGATGGTCGGACTCAAGTTCTATCCGCTTGACGCGGTGATGCGGGTGATCGCGGGCTTCGACTACCCCGGAGCAGGCTGGCTGCGGACCGTGGTCGGCGAGGCGGGCAGCCGCGAGATGTTCACGATCGGTGAGTTGCGCCTTCCCCGCGCGTGTCTCGCCGTGCTGACCGGGTTCGCGTTCGGGTTCGCCGGGGTGACGTTCCAGACGTTGCTGCGGAATCCGCTGGCGTCGCCCGACATCATCGGGATCTCGTGGGGCGCGTCGGCGGCCGCCGTCATCGGCATCGTGATCCTCGGACTGACCGGTCCGACGGTGTCGGTGCTCGCGCTCGTCGGTGCGCTCGCCGCGGCGTGCGCCGTGTACGGACTGTCGATGAACGGCGGATTCGCCGCGACCCGATTGATCCTGATCGGCATCGGCATGGCCGCGATGCTCAGCAGCATCGTGTCGTACACGTTGGCCCGCGCCGCGGAATGGGACATCGCCGCCGCACTCCGGTGGATCACCGGCAGCCTCGGCGACGCGTCGTGGGACCGAGTGGGGCCGGTGGCCGTCATGGTGGTCCTCGTCGTCCCGGTGATGATGTGGTTCGGCCGCGACATGGGGATGCTCGCGCTCGGCGACGACACCGCGGCGGGCATGGGTGTGCGGGTGGAGCGGACACGTCTGCTGTTCATCCTCGGCGCCGTGCTGCTGTTGGCGTTCGCGACGGCAGGCGCCGGTCCGATCTCGTTCGTCGCGTTCATGTCGGGCCCCATCGCCGCGCGTCTCACCTCCCGAGCGGGTGGATCCCCGCTGCTCCCGGCAGGTCTGGTCGGCGCGATCCTGGTGATGTCGGCCGACCTCGTCGGACAGTTCGCGCTGCCGCATCGCTATCCCGTCGGCGTCGTCACCGGCGTGCTCGGCGCACCGTTCCTGATCTATCTGCTCATCCGCGTCAACCGGTCGGGAGGAACTCTGTGACCGTTCACCACACCCTCAGCGCCGACGACATCCGTCTGTCGTACGGCGACCGTGTCATCGTCGACGGTCTCGACCTCGACGTGCCCGCGGGCGTGATCACCTCGATCGTCGGGGCCAACGGCTGCGGCAAGTCGACGCTGCTCCGCGCCCTGTCTCGGCTGTTGAAACCGGAGTCGGGCCGGGTGCTCCTGGACGGCGAGGACATCTCGGCGAAGCGATCGCGCGACGTCGCTCGGGTGTTGGGACTGCTGCCGCAGAGCCCCGTCGCTCCGGAGGGCATCACGGTGTCCGACCTCGTCGGCCGCGGCCGTCATCCTCATCAACGGGCGATGGCCCGCTGGACCGCGCACGACTACGCGGCCGTCGCGGGCGCGCTCGACGCGACCGGCATCGCCGATCTCGCCGACCGCAGCGTCGACGAACTGTCCGGCGGCCAGCGGCAACGTGTGTGGATCGCGATGGCGCTCGCGCAGGAGACCGACATCCTGTTGCTCGACGAGCCGACGACGTTCCTCGACGTCGCGCACCAGGTGGAGGTGCTCGATCTCCTGACCGACCTGCGCGAGGCGCGCGGCACGACCATCGTGATGGTGCTGCACGACCTGAACCTCGCCGCCCGCTACTCGGACCGGCTGATCGCGATGCGGTCGGGGAGCATCCACGCGCACGGCACACCCGAGGAGGTCGTGACGGCCGACATGGTCGCCGACGTCTTCGGTCTCAAGAGTCAGATCCTGACAGACCCGGTCTCGGGGAAACCCGCCGTCATGCCGATAGGGAGGCATCATGTCCGTTGACAGTCCATACGCCGTCGTCCGCGCCCGCGTCCACACAGTGGAGCCGGTGTCGCCGAACTTCGCGCGCATCACATTCGGCGGCCCGGGGCTCGACGACTACGGGACGCCGGGGAGCACCTTCGACCAGCGGATGAAGGTCGTCTTCCCGCCGGAGTCCGGCGTTCTGCCGCCTCTGACGGACTCCGACGACTGGTACGCGGCGTGGACCGCCCTGCCGGAGGGCGATCGCGGCGCGATGCGGACCTACTCCATCCGCGACGTGTCGGTCGACGACGACGGCACGCGCGTCGTCATCGACTTCGTGCTGCACATGGCTCCCGGTTTCACCGGTCCCGCGGCCACGTGGGCGTCGCGTGCCGAGGTCGGCGACGAGGTGTTGTTCGTCGGTCCGCGGCGCGGTCGCCTGGACGGCGGCGGTGTCGAGTACGCACCGGGCGACGCCGAGTCGGTGTTGCTCGCGGGCGACGAGACGGCGGCCCCGGCGATCGCCCGGATCCTCGAGGACTCGCCGACGGACCTGCGCGGTGTCGCGTTCATCGAGGTGCCGACCGAGGCCGACGTGCTGCCGTTCGCCGCGCCGGACGGTGTCGCGGTGCACTGGCTGCCGCGCGACGGCGCCGCCCACGGCGACCTTCTGCGTCCGGCTGTCCTCGCTCACCTCGATGCGGGTGTGACGGCGGTCGGGGCCGACTCCGTCGACGCGCCCGACGGTGACGTCCTCGTCTGGGAGACGCCGGAGTACTCGGGTCTCGGCGAGGAGATCGACTCCACCGCGGCGCCCGTCGACCGCTACTTCTGGATCGCGGGGGAGAGCAAGGTGGTCACCGGGCTCCGCAGGCATCTGGTGAAGGACCTCGGCGTCGAACGCTCCCAGGTCGCGTTCATGGGGTACTGGCGGCACGGCGTCGCGATGAAGGGCTGAGCGCACCGCCGTTCCCCGAGCATTCCGGCTCTCCGAGCGTTCTCCCGTCCCCCGAGCGCAGTCGAGGGGCCGTCAGACGAGGGCGTCGAGGTCTATCGTCACCGGGAACGGGACGTTGGAAGTGTAGGTTCCGGTCACCCAGTCGCCGACGTAGCTGCCGTCGACCAGGGCGAGCGCCTCCAGGCGAGGTGTCCCCTCGAGGTCGACGATCCAGTAGTTCGCGATCCCGGCCTTCGCGTACTCATGCCGTTTGGCGACCAGGTCCGTGGTCCGGCTGCCGGGGGAGAGGATCTCGACGACGAGGAGGACATCGCCTGCCCGAAGCTCCGCATCGCCCTCAACGGCTACGACGATGTCCGGTGCCCGCACGGTCGCCCGGCGCCGGACGTCGATGGTGACATCGACCTCCCCGAGGACTTCCAGGCCGGGCGGACAGGATTGCACGAGTCGACTGAAGATTCGTCCTGCCGCGCGCTGATGGGCTCTCCGCGGTTTCGGCGACACGATCAGGACCCCCTCGACGAGCTCTGACCGCACCGATGTGTCCTCCCCCAAGGCACGCCACTGCTCCAGGGACATCCGTTCGAGGTGTCGCGAAGCCAGGGTCATGAGCCCGATTCTAGGCTCGGCTGTCCGCCCGGACCAGAGCGTTGTCCACAGGGTCAGGCGAAGGCGTCGAGGTCTATCGTCAGCGGGAACGGGGCGTTGGAGGTGTGGGTTCCGGTCACCCAGTCGCCGACGTAGCTGCCGTCGACCAGGGTGAGCGCTTCCAGGCGAGGTGTCCCTTCGAAGTCGACGATCCAGTAGTTCGCGATCCCGGCCTCCGCGTACTCGAAGCGCTTGAGGACGAGGTCGACGCGTCGAGTACCGGGGGAGAGGATCTCTACCGCGAGAAGCACGTCGGCTGCCGTGAGCATCGATTCGTCATCGTTCTCCCTGATGACGACGACATCAGGCACCCGGACGGTGGCCGGTGTCCGAGAGTCGATGACTACGTCGGGCTCGGTCACCGCGGTGAACCCGGGAGGGGCTTGGACGAGGAGGCCTGCACCGAGCTTCGTCAGCACCTTCTGATGGATCAACCGCGGTCTCGGCGACACGATCAGGACCCCCTCCTGAAGTTCCGACCGCGTCGACGTGTCCTCCCCCAAGGCACACCACTGCTCCAGGGACATCAACTCGTTCTGTCGCGAAGCCAGGGGCATGAGGCCGATTCTAGGCTCGGCTGTCGGCCCGGACCAGAGCGTCGTCCACAGGGTCAGGCGAGGGCGTCGAGGTCTATCGTCACCGGGAACGGGACGTTGGAAGTGTAGGTTCCAGTCACCCAATCGCCGATGTACTCGCCGTCGACGAGGGTCAGCGGGAGCAGCCGGGGGCGGTCGTCGACATCGACGATCCAGTAGTTCGTGATCCCGGCCTCCGCGTACTCATGCCGTTTGAGGACGAGGTCGACGCGTCGAGTGCCGGGGGACAGGATCTCGACGACGAGAACCACGTCACGCGCGACGAGCGGCCCGGTCGCCCGCCGTGTGAGGACAAGGTCCGGTCGACGGACGGTGGACGGAAACGCGGAGTCGAGGACGACGTCCACTTCGGGTATCAGGTCGTATTCGGCTGGAAGGACCGCATGCAGGTCGACACCGAGCCGCATGATCGCGCGCTGATGCCTCGGCGACGGACTCGGTGACACGATCAGGACCCCCTCCTGAAGTTCCGACCGCGTCGACGTGTCCTCCCCCAAGGCACGCCACTGCTCCAGGGACATCAACTCGTTCTGTCGTGAAGCCAGGGTCATGAGCCCGATTCTAGGCTTGGCTGTCGGCCCGGACCAGAGCGTCGTCCACAGGTCGGAACATCGGCAGGGGCGTCGTCGTTGAACCGATCATGGCTGCTGAAGACACCGAGTACCGGATCGAACACGACACGATGGGCGAGGTGCGGGTTCCCGCGGCCGCGCTGTGGCGGGCGCAGACGCAGCGCGCCGTCGAGAACTTCCCGATCAGTTTCCGCCCGCTCGAACGCACCCAGATCAGGGCGCTCGGCCTCCTGAAGGCGGCGACCGCACAGGTCAACAGCGATCTCGGGCTCCTCGACCCGGCGAAGGCCGACGCCATCGTCGCCGCCGCCCGCGAGATCGCCGACGGAGCCCACGACGACCAGTTCCCGATCGACGTGTTCCAGACCGGCTCGGGAACCAGCTCGAACATGAACGCCAATGAGGTGATCGCGTCGATCGCTGCGCGCGGCGGCGTCAGCGTCCACCCGAACGACGACGTCAACATGTCGCAGAGCTCCAACGACACCTTCCCGACGGCGACTCACGTCGCGGCAACCGAGGCCGTGGTCCGCGATCTGATCCCGGCACTGGAACATCTGCACACCGCGCTGGCCGGGAAGTCCGCGGAGTGGCGGACCGTCGTGAAGTCGGGCCGCACACACCTGATGGACGCGGTGCCGGTGACCCTCGGGCAGGAGTTCGGCGGCTACGCACGGCAGGTCGAGGCGGGCGTCGAACGTCTCCGCGCCACGCTCCCGCGCGTCGGTGAACTCCCGATCGGCGGCACCGCCGTCGGCACGGGGCTCAACGCACCGGACGGCTTCGGCACGCGCGTGGTGCGCAAGCTCGTCGAACTGACCGGCGTCGACGACCTCCGTCTCGCATCGGACAACTTCGAGGCGCAGGCCGCGCGGGACGGCCTGGTGGAACTATCCGGGCAGCTCAAGACCATCGCGGTCTCCCTGACGAAGATCGCCAACGACGTCCGCTGGATGGGTTCGGGGCCGCTCACCGGCCTCGGCGAGATCGCCCTCCCGGACCTGCAGCCGGGCAGCTCGATCATGCCGGGCAAGGTGAATCCGGTGCTCCCGGAAGCGGTCACGCAGGTCGCGGCGCAGGTGATCGGCAACGACGCCGCGGTCACCTGGGGCGGCGGCAACGGCGCCTTCGAACTGAACGTCTACATCCCGATGATGGCGCGCAACGTCCTGGAGTCGATTCAGCTCCTCGCCAACGTGTCGCGCCTGTTCGCCGACCGCTGCATCACCGGCCTCGTCGCACACGAGGACAGGCTGCGGACGCTGGCGGAGTCGTCGCCGTCGATCGTGACACCGCTCAACTCGGCCATCGGCTACGAGGAGGCCGCCGCCGTCGCCAAGCAGGCACTCCGTGAGGGGAAGACGATCCGCCAGACCGTCATCGACCGCGGGCTGATCGGCGAGAAGCTGTCCCTGGACGAACTCGACGCCCGTCTCGACGTCCTCAAGATGGCGAACGTCGAGCGGCAGCGCTGAGGCTCTCCGCTCAAGGAACGGGAGAGAAACGTGCTCGGGGAACGCGTTGGCGACCCCTCCCGGGGAGGTAGGTCAGCGTTCCTTCGAGCGGATTCGGACACCGGAGATCGGGACGTTGACGGTGCCGGACGGGTCGGTGAAGAAGTCGTTGCCCTTGTCGTCGACGACGATGAAGGCCGGGAAGTTCTCGACCTCGATCTTCCACACCGCCTCCATGCCGAGTTCGGGGTACTCGATCACTTCCTGGCTCTTGATGCAGTCGAGGGCCAGGCGTGCGGCGGGGCCGCCGATCGATCCGAGGTAGAAGCCGCCGTGCGTCCCGCACGCGGTGGTCACCTGCTTGGACCGGTTGCCCTTGGCGAGCATCACCATCGAGCCGCCCGCCGCCTGGAACTGCTCGACGTAACTGTCCATGCGGCCCGCGGTGGTCGGTCCGAACGAGCCGGACGCCATGCCTTCGGGAGTCTTCGCCGGTCCCGCGTAGTACACCGGGTGGTTCTTGAGGTACTCGGGCATCGGCTGCCCGGAGTCGAGGAGGTCCTTGATCTTGGCGTGGGCGATGTCGCGTGCGACGACCAGCGGGCCGGTCAGCGACAGGCGCGTCTTGACCGGGTGCTTGGACAGTTCGGCGAGGATGTCGGCCATCGGCTGGTTCAGGTCGATGTCGACGACCTCGCCGCCGGAGATGTCCTCGGCGACGCCCGCGTCGGGCATGTACTGGGCCGGGTCGGTCTCGAGCTGTTCGAGGAACACGCCGTCGGCGGTGATCTTGCCGAGCGCCTGACGGTCGGCCGAACACGACACGGCGATCGCGACGGGGCACGAGGCGCCGTGGCGGGGGAGGCGGACCACACGCACGTCGTGGCAGAAGTACTTGCCGCCGAACTGGGCTCCGATGCCGAACGACTGCGTCAGCTTGAAGACTTCCTCTTCCAGCTCGGTGTCGCGGAAGCCGTGCGCCGCCATCGAGCCTTCGGTCGGCAGGTTGTCGAGGTAGTGCGCCGACGCGTACTTGGCGGTCTTGAGCGCGAACTCGGCGGACGTGCCGCCGATGACCACGGCGAGGTGGTACGGCGGGCAGGCCGCGGTGCCGAGCGAGCGGATCTTCTCGTCCAAGAACTCGAGCATGCGCTTCGGATTCAGGATCGCCTTGGTCTCCTGGAACAGGAATGACTTGTTGGCCGAGCCGCCGCCCTTGGCCATGAACAGGAACTTGTACTCCGGCCCCTTCGGGCCCTGCTCGGTCGCGTAGATCTCGATCTGCGCGGGCAGGTTGTTGCCCGTGTTCTTCTCGTCGTACGTGGTGAGCGGCGCGAGCTGCGAGTACCGCAGGTTCAGCTTGGTGTAGGCGTCGTACACGCCGCGCGAGATCACCTCGCCGTCGTCGACGCCCGTCAGGACGCCTTCGCTCTTCTTGCCCATGACGATGGCGGTGCCGGTGTCCTGGCACATGGGGAGCACGCCGCCCGCCGAGATGTTGACGTTCTTGAGCAGGTCGAGGGCGACGAAACGGTCGTTGTCCGACGCTTCGGGGTCGTCGATGATCTTGCGCAGCTGCTTCAGGTGGGCCGGACGCAGGTAGTGGCTGATGTCGTGCATCGCCTCGGAGGTGAGCTTCGCGATCGCCTCGGGGTCGACCTTCAGGAACTTCTGACCGTCCACCTCGAATGTGGAGACGCCCTCGGTGGTGATCAGGCGGTACGGGGTGTCGTCCTGGTTCGCCGGGAGGAGATCGGAATAGAGGAAATCGGGGGCCGATGCAGAGTCGCTCACAGCTCGCATGCTATCGCCCGCATACGACGAGGTCAGAGTAAGGATGCCCTATCTTCGGCGTCGGCGTGCGGGGATTTCACGCGCGATGATCGAAAAAACAGCAGGTGAGCAGGGGTGTGAAGATCTCGTGAAGATTGTCGTCCGCGCCGAGCGAACGGTCCGGACCGCTGTTATACAGAGTCATGTGACAACCACTGAATCCCGCCCCGCAGTACTGCCGCCGCTCACCGTCAGCACGGGTGAGGCCGGGATTCATGAGAGGCCGACTTGAGCTCGACGCGGGCGATATCTCGTCGTGATCCTCTGCGCGTGGGCGCTGTCCGAGGGGGCGGAACGGCTCGGCGTGCCCGCGCCGGCACTCCTCGCGGCGCTCGCCCTCGGTGTCGCCCTCCGCCTGTCCGGAGTGCGAGAGGTCGACGTCCCGTCCGACGTCTCCAAGTGGACGCAGGCGTTCATCGGCGTCATGCTCGGCGGCTACCTGCACGCGGACGCGATCCGCGCCGTCGGCCCGGCGTTGGTGCCGTTCCTGACGGTGTCGGTGCTGACGATCTTCCTGACCCTGGTGTTCGCGTGGGCCGTCGCACGGTGGTCGCCGATCATCGACCGACGTACCGCCACCCTCGGGCTGATGGCGGGCGGATCGTCTGCCGTCGTCACCATGTGCGACGACTTCGGCGCCCGCAAGGACATCGTCGGCTTCATGCAGTACAGCCGGGTGCTGCTCGTCAGTCTGACGGCGCCGTTCGTGATGATCGGCGTCGCCGGATCGGCCGAGACGCCCGCCGTCGAGCACGCCCTGTGGATCGTCGGGCGCGGCGATCAGGTCGCGGGACTGTCGACGGCGATCGTCCTCGCCTTCGTCGGCATGTGGCTGGGGCGGCGCCTCCGACTGCCGGGCGGAGGACTCATCGGGCCGATGGTCGTCGCGGCCGTGATCGGCGGCACCGCGCTCAGTCGAGGATTCGCGCCCCAGGGGCCGTTCAAAGAACTGCTGATGGTGGTCGTCGGGCTCGAGGTCGGGCTCATGTTCGACAGGAAGGTCATCCGTGCGCTCGTTCGGGCCGTGCCGATGATCGTCGGCGCGATCGGCGTCATGTGCGGCGTCGTGGCCGGACTGGCGTTCGGCATCGGCGAGCTGACGGGAGTCCCGTTCGCCGACGCCTACCTCGCGACGACGCCGGGCGGGATCAACGCGGTGGTCGCGAGCGCGTCGAGTTCGGCCGACTCGAACATGGCGTTGATCGCGACCACTCAGAGTCTCCGGCTGATCGTGGTCGTCCTCGCGTTGCCGCTCGTCGTCTCGCTGATCACGAGGACGGGACGTCCACGTAGTCGGCAGGCGCCTTTCGCCGCCCACCGTCGACGTCGAGGAACGGCCCCGCTGTCCGGTACGCCTCCACGATGAGGTCGTCGGCCCGGCCGAAGTCGAGGGCGCCGACAGCGATCGGGCAGGGCGGCGGGACGACGATCAGCTCGGCGTCGTCGGAGTACTCCCGGATGTCGGAGACGAGCCGCCGGTGGATGAGGAGCGCCATCGTGTGCAGCAGGATCTCGGCGACGTTGTCGGGCGTCGTCTCGGCGGAGCATGGTTGGCCGCACGGCAACACGTAGACGATGTCGGCGCCGCGTTCCACCGCGGGCGCGAGCGCGGTGTTGTCGGAGACGCCGCCGTCGACGAGCGACCTGCCGTTCCACGAGACGGGAGGCAGCAGTCCCGGTATCGCACTGCTGGCGAGCACGGCGTCGATCGCGGGTCCGGCCGAGAGCGCCGCTTCGTCACCGGTCAGCAGGTCGGTCGCGATCACCGTGAGATCGATGGGCGCGTTCTCGAGTCTGTCGAAGGTGAGGTGACGTTCGACGAGGGCCCGCATGCCACTGTCGTCGAACATCGACGGCTTGCGGCCGCGCAGCGCGTTGACGACCTGCCGGACGCTCGGCGGGAACAGCTCCCATGCCGTGAGCCCGCGCCAGACGTCGCCGAGGTCGTCCAGGGCCTGCCCGGTGAAGCCGTGACCGGAGATGAACGACGCGTTCAGTGCGCCCGCGGAGGTTCCGATCAGCATGTCGGGCACCACGCCTCGTTCGCGCAGGGCCTGCATCATCCCGACCTGGACGGCGCCCAGATTGGCGCCGCCCGCGAGGACGAAGGCGGTTGTCGTCGCCATGCCTTCAGTTTAGGGTGTGTTGCAAACTCTTCCGCCTCGGATCATCGGGCCGTCGAGACAGGCGAAGAGAGTTTGGCAACACACCCTAGGGCGGACGATCCGGCGACGTCCTGATCCCGACCGCCGCATGTTCCGCGATGCGCGGTGGGGTCGGGCCGTCCGTACGCTGGAACAGTGCGTGTACCCGACGAGTTGGCGGCCCGACGGGCCCTGGGACCGGAGTGGACCGACTGGTTGGACAGGCTTCCGAAGTTGTGCGACGGCCTCGTCGCCGAATGGAGTCTGCGGGTGACGGGCGAGCCGACCAACGGGTTCGCGTCGATCGTGATCCCGGTCCGCGGCGAGGACGGCGACACGATGCTCAAGATCGGGTTCGACGGTTCGCCCGAGACCGAACACGAGCATTTGGCCCTGCAGTACTGGGCGGGAGACGGCACGGTCCGGATGTTCCGCGCCGATCCGGCGCGCCGAGCGATGCTGTTGGAACGACTGCACGACCGCGATCTGACGGGGGAGTGGGACCTGCACGCGTGCGAGATCGTCGCCGGTCTGTATCCGCGACTGCACCGGCCCGCGCCCGGCAGGCTGCGCCCGCTCACCGGGTTCGTCGACGCGTGGCTCGACGCGCTCGCGGCGGACGCGCGGGACATTCCGGTGCCGCGCAGGCTGATCGATCGAGCGTTGTCGAAGGGGCGGGACCTGGTGTCCGACCCCGATTCGGTCGGCCGGATCATCCACGGCGACCTTCACTACGAGAACGTCCTCGCAGCCGATCGGGAACCGTGGCTCGTCATCGATCCGCAGCCGATGTCGGGCGACCCGCATTTCGAGGTCGCTCCGCTGTTGATCAACCGATGGTCCGAGATGGACGGGTACCTCCGGGAGTCGATCCAACGACGGTTCTTCACGGTCGTCGAGGCGGCCGGGTTCGACGAGGACCGGGCCAGGGACTGGGTGATCGTCCGGATGATCCTCGACGCACACTGGGCCGTCGACGACGCCAAGCGGATGAACCGCGACCTCGACGCTTCCGAACGCGACGCGATCACGCGGGCGATCGCCGTCGCGAAGGCCGTCCAGCGGTAGTCGGGTGGTGTCAGACGAGCATCCGGGTGCGGAGTTTGTCGATCGTCGCCTGATCGATGCCCAGGCCCTTGCGGACGTAGCGGTCCATGCTGCCGTAGAGCCGCTTCACCTGGTCGTATGCGGCGTTAAGCCAGGACAGTTCGACGGCGTCGTCGCGACCAAGGTAGGTGTTCGACTTCATGAAGTCGGCCTCGATGTCGGCGCGTGAGACACCCAGGATCGACAGGATGATCGCCGTTCCCCAGCCGGTGCGGTCCTTGCCCGCGCTGCAGTGGTAGACCACGCCGCCGGGATTGGTCGCCGCGGCCTTCACGAGATCGCGGAAGGCGGCGTCCGAGCCGACGAAGCTCACCATGAACGGGTAGCCGATGCTCTGGCCGACGTTCGACGACTTCGTGGTGTAGGCGTCGATCAAGGCCCTGCCGAGGGTGACGGGGACGAACTCGTGGAACCACAGTCCGCTGTTCAGGCTCACGACGTCGGCCACCTGGTACCGGATGCCCGCCGGCATCTGATCGGGGTCCTCGTCGCGTTCGGAGGCGTTGCGCAGGTCCACGTCGAGCGTGATCCCGAGGTCGACGAGCGTCTGTTTGTCGGTGTCGGTGAGGTTGCTCAGCTTGTTGGAACGGAAGAGCTGCCCGGTGCGGACCGTCTTGCCGTCGGCGGCCGGATAACCGCCGATGTCGCGGAAGTTGGACGCGCTCTGCAGCCGCGGTGCGGCCTGGGCCGTGCCGGGTGCGAGTGCGATGGACGCGAGCACGACAAGCACGATCGCGAAAGCGCGCGTGCCGAAGTCACCGAGGGTTCTCACGTGCGCAGCCTATCCCGGAAGAATCGGACGCGCAGGGGTCGGCACAGATCGTCAGCCGCGCCGTCCGGACAGGCGCAGCGTCAGGCGGTGGGCGTGGACGAGCAGCGCCGCGCCGAGCTCGGCCCGTCGATCGTCGGCGAATCGGGTCTCGACTCCGGTAAGGCTGACGGCCCACGCCGGTTCTCCGCGACTGTCGAACACGGCGGCGGCCATGCCCCAGCTGCCGTCGACGAGCAGGGCGGGGTTCGTCGCGTAGCCGTCGATCCGGGTGGCGGCGACCCGCCGCATCAGCTCCGAGGTCGAGTGGTGTGCTCCCCAGACGGGCACCAGGTCGGTGCGTTCGACGTACTCGGCGACGTCGCGGTCGGGCATCGTCGCCAGGATCACCAGCCCGGCGGACGCCACGCCGAGCGGGAATCGGATTCCTGGATGCAGCACGTGCGAGCGCAGTGGAAAGCTGCCCTCCTCCTCGGCGATGCAGACGGTCTCGTCGCCGCGTCGGGCGGAGAGGTACGCGCTCTCGCCGGTCTGGCGAGCGAGGTCGCGGAGGATGTCCGACGCCGCCGAGGTGATGTCGTAGCGGACCGAGGCGGTCGCGCCGAGCAGATACAGCTCGGGCCCGAGCGACCACCCGCCCGTGGTGCGGGAGCGATCGACGAAGCCCTCGTCGGCAAGGGAACCCAGCAGTCGGTGGACGGTTGGGCGCGCCAGTCCGGTGCGCCGGGCCAGCGTCGACGTCGACTGTCCGTCGCTGTCGGCGATTGAGCGCAGGAGTGCGGCGACGCGACCGATCATGTCCGGACCCGGGGCTGTCGACATCGTTTCAATATACGTTCACTGAGTGAACAGCATGGGAGTTCACGTTCGCCGAGCGAGCAATCTCGCCGGGGGCTTGGCGTCCACGGCTCGGCTCGGCGTGTAATCGCCGCATGAAACTCTTCACAACAGCCATCGAGGCGGTAGCGGGAATCGGCGACGGAGCATCGATCGCGGTCGGCGGATTCGGGGTGTGCGGTGTGCCGGACACGCTCATCGAGGCGCTCGTCGACGCCGGGGTCGGCGATCTCGACGTCTACTCCAACAACTGCGGCGTGGACGGCTACGGTCTCGGACTGCTGCTCTCCGCTGGTCGGATAGCCAGGATCACGGCGTCGTATGTCGGTGAGAACCGCGAGTTCGCGCGCGCCTATCTCGCCGGGGACCTCGAAGTGCACCTGACGCCTCAGGGCACCCTCGCCGAACGCCTGCGAGCGGGAGGGGCCGGACTGCCCGCGTTCTACACGCCCGCGGGCGTCGGCACCCCGGTCGCCGACGGTGGTCTGCCGCTGAGGTACGGGCCGGACGGCGGCGTCGCGCTGGCGTCCGAGCCGAAGGAGACCCGAGTGTTCGGTGATCGGACGTATGTCATGGAGGAGTCGATCGTCACCGACGTCGCACTCGTCCACGCGGAGGTCGGCGACACCGACGGCAATCTCGTCTTCGCGAAGTCGGCGATGAACTTCAACCCGCTCGTCGCCATGGCCGGGCGGGTCACGATCGCCCAGGTCGAGAAGCTGGTGGAACCGGGGGACATCGGGCCGGCGGCGGTGCACCTGCCGGGAGTGTTCGTTCAGCGGGTGGTCTGCACCGGCCCGCAGGCCAAGCGGATCGAGAAGCGGACGGTTGCGGCATGAGCTGGACGCGCGATCAGATGGCGGCCCGAGCAGCAGCCGAACTCGCCGACGGCGAGTACGTGAACCTCGGCATCGGCCTGCCCACGCTCATCCCGTCCTACGTGCCCGACGGGGTGCGGGTGGTCCTGCATTCGGAGAACGGGATCCTCGGGACCGGCCCCTACCCGGCGGACGACGCCGTGGATGCCGACCTCATCAACGCGGGTAAGGAGACGGTCACCGTCCAGCCGGGCGCGGCGTTCTTCGACTCCGCGTCGTCGTTCGCGATGATCCGCGGCGGACACATCGACACCGCCGTGCTCGGCGGTATGCAGGTCTCCACCGCGGGCGACCTCGCGAACTGGATGGTGCCGGGCGCGACGGTGAAAGGCATGGGCGGAGCGATGGACCTGGTCCACGGCGCGGGTCGGGTGATCGTGCTGATGGAGCACACGACCCGCGACGGCGACCCGAAGGTCGTCGACACATGCACGCTGCCGTTGACCGGTGCGGGCGTCGTCGATCGGGTCATCACCGACCTGGGCGTGCTCGACGTCGGCGTCGACGGATTCACGCTCGTCGAAGTGGCGCCCGGCGTCGACGTCGATCGGGTGATCGCGGCGACGGCGGCGCCCGTTCGGGTGATGCTCAGCGCGGACGCGCGCTGACCGATCGGTGCGCGGCGACGGCGCGGGTCGTCCGCTCCGTGTCGCCCGACACGACGGCCTCGACGAGTTCGGCGTGCACGGCGACGCGCTCAGCCAGGTATCCGGTGTCGTCGTCGGCGGTCTCCGAGTCGGGCTGTGTCGGCAGGTCCTCGACGTGCGCCATCGCACTCAGGTAGACGCCGGTGGCGAACGTGTTCGCGGCGGTCTCGGCGAGGCGTCGGTGCAGTTCCCAGTTGTGGCGCATGAAGCTCTCGCGGTCGGTCGAGTTCTCCCGCATGCGATCGATGATCGCGCGCAGGTCGGTGGCGTCGCGCGCCGTGCAGTGCTGGGCCGCGTCGATGTCGATGAGTTCCTCCAGCGCGTCGCGGACGGCGACCGCGTCGGCGACGCTCGCCGGGTCCGCGGCCACGGAGAGCAGCGTGTGACGTAGTTGGACCACGGTACCGGCCTGTGCGACGAACAATCCGCCGCCGCGTCCGGGCCGGACGTCGACGGCGCCGCGTTCGGCGAGCAGTCGTGCGGCTTCGCTGATGGTGGCCCGCCCGAGTCGGGTCGTCTCACGCAGTTCGTCCATCGTCGCGATCCGGTCGCCTGCGGACAATCCGCGGTCGACGATCCAGCCCTCGATCTCCTTGGCGAGGGACTGGGCGCGGGTCAACGGAACGGAAATCACCCGCATGATTTTAGGCCACCATCGGTGGGGTGGGGCAGATCCGAGGGCCGTCGGAGCGCCGCCGACGAGAAAACACCCGAATATTTATGGTGATTCCCTTGACATCGGCCCGGGGTGGTGACGTAGATTACGTTCATAACAACTCGAAAGGTTCGGGTGGTTTAGCGAGAGGGATCAGATGAGGACCAACGCGGATGTAGCGATCGTCGGGTTCGGGCCCGCGGGGGCGATGCTGGCGTCACTGCTCGGACAGCGAGGCCACACCGTCGTCGCAATGGACAAGTTCCCCAAGCCCTACGAACTCCCTCGCATGAGCACCCTCGACGGCGAGGTCGCGCGACTCCTCCAGCACGCCGCAGACCCGAAGGAAGCGCTCGCCGAGTCGCTGCCGGAACGGCTCGTCGAGCTCTGGGGCGCCGACGGCGAGCGCAAGGGCCACTTCGACTGGGACTACAAGCGCGCAGGCCACATGTCGCACCTGTCGCTGCACCAGCCGAACATCGAGGCCGCGATGGCGCACCGGATCGCGCAGCACCCCAACGTCGACGTCCGCTGGGGTCGCACCGCGGTCGACCTCGTCGACATCACCGACGGCGGCGCGACCGTCGTCGCGACCACCGAGGACGGGACGACCGAGGAAGTGCGCGCGACGTACGTCATCGGCATGGACGGTGCGTCGAGCTTCGTCCGCGAGAAGCTCGGCATCGATCTCGAGGTCCTGCACGTACACGACGACCAGTGGATCCTCACCGACTACGACGTCCTCGAACCGCTCCCGAACAACCTCGAGGAACGCGTCTACTTCGACCTCGAGTTCACCCAGCCCTACTTCTACGCGCCGAACGGCGTCGGCCGGGTCCGCACCGACGTGCGCGTGATCCCCGGCACCGACATCGACGACGAACTGACGGAGGAGCGCGGATTGCAGTTCATGGAGGAGCACGTCGGGGTGCCCCGGACGAGCATCCGGCAGACCCGCCGCAAGCTGTACCGCTTCCGCAGCCAGATCGCGACGTCGATGCGCAAGGGGCGGGTGTTCATCGGCGGCGACGCCGCGCACGCGATGACGCCGTACATGGGGCAGGGCGCCTGCACCGCGATGCGCGACGCCGCGAACCTCGCGTGGAAGCTCGATCTCGTCCTGTCCGGGCGCGCCGACGCCGGCCTGCTCGACTCGTACGAGCCCGAACGTCTCGGCCAGGGCCGGTTCTTCGTCGAAGGGTCGTACGCGGCGTTCAAGATGATCAACCCGGCGACCGAAGCAGAGGCCGCCGAACGCGACGCCTACCTCGAGGCGACCGGCGGCGACGTGACCCCGCCGATCCCGCCGATCGGCGGCGGCGTCGGACTGCGCACCGTGGACGGAGACGCCGCACCGCAGGCCGGCGAGGTGGCGCCGCAGGGCGTCGTGACGATCGACGGCCGCACCGAACTCCTCGACGACGTCGTCGGGTACGGCTTCCACCTCGTGTCGACCCTCCCGATCGACGAGGTCCTCACCGCGGAGCAGTCGGCGCGGCTCGCTGAGCTCGGCGTGATCGAGGTGAAGCTCGGCGACGTCGTCGACGCCGACGGCACGTACCGCGACTACTTCGAGAAGTGGTCGGCGACATCGCTGATCTCGCGGCCCGACGGCTACGTGTTCGGTCTGGCCGATTCGGCCGACGACCTGCGGGCACTCGTCGATCACCTCCTCGACCAGATCCCGGTCCTGGCATGACGACTGTCACCACCCACGCCTACGTCGAGCGGGCCTCCGGGTCCCTGCTCCTCGACGTGCACCGGCCGGATCGGCCGTCTGCGGGCGTCGTCGTCTACCTGCACGGCGGCGGGTTCGCCGCAGGCGACCGCGCGATGGACCGCCCGCGCGTCGAAGCCATGGTCCGGCACGGACTGACCGTCGTCGTCCCCGACTACCGACTCGCGCCCGCCGCGTTCCCCGATCCGGTCGACGATGTTCTCGAGGCGTTGGCCTGGATCGGCGATCACCCCGACGAGGTCGGATCCACTCGGATCGGCCTGTGGGGCGCATCGGCCGGAGCGGTCCTCGCCGGGCTCGCCGGTCTGCGCGGCACGGTGGACGCCGTCGTCTCCTGGTTCGGATTCGGCGACATCACCACCGTTGCGGCGAGGAGTCCACTGGAAGAGGCACTCCTGCCGCCCGGTCCGGAGAACGCGCTGCTCGGCGTCGACGACGTCCGGGCGCACCCCGACCTGATGCGGGCCGCCAGCCCCGTCCACCAGGTCCGCGCCGACGCCCCGCCGTTCCTCATCGCGCACGGCGACCGCGACCGCATGGTCGACGAACGCGAGGGACGCCGACTCCACGACGCGCTGACAGCCGTCGGAGCGCGCTCCACCTTCGTCGTACTCGGTGGTGCGGGCCACGAGGACCCCGCCTTCGACGAGCCGACGTCCATCGCGATGACGGCAGCCTTCTTCACCACCCACTTCATCCGTCAAGAGGAGACATCATGACCGCAGACAGCCTCGACCAGGCCCGTGCCGACGATCGTGCACTGATCACCGCGGTGATGCACCGCTACTGCAACATGGCGCGCGAGAACGCCGACTTCGCCGGCATGTCGGTGATCTACACCGACGACGCCCGCATCACCCTGCCCGACGGCACCGAGGTCGGCGCCGTCGAGATGGCCGAGGTGGTCAAGGGCGGCGGTCCGACGTTCATCCGCCATCACGCGACCACGCTCGACATCGTGTTCCGCGGCGCCGACGCGGCCGATGTGGTCACGATGTACATCGCGATCACCGATCAGGCCGCACCCGACCACTGGGGCGAATGGCGCGACCACTTCGTCAAACAGGCGGACGGACGCTGGCTCATCGACCGCCGCGTCATCTGTGTCGACGGTGCGGCGCCTGCCGGTTGGTGCGCAGCCGTCTACGGAAGCTGAAGGGGAACAGTGTGAAGATCATCGGATATCGCGACGCGCACGGAGTGCAGGTGGCGGCCAGGGACGGCGACGCGCTGATCCCGCTGGGCTCGGTCGAGCGGTTCTGGGACGACCCGTCCGCCGCCGTCGCCGCGGCTGCGGGTGTCGTGGACCGTCTCCACGCGGCCGACGTGGAGATCGTGCCGCCCGTGCGCCCGGGTGCGCGGGTCCTGTGCGTGGGACTCAACTACCGCGAACATGTGGCAGAAGGCCCGTTCGAGGTGCCCGATCATCCCACGATCTTCGGTCGGTGGACGCAGTCGTTGACGGTCGGCGGCGTCCCGGTGGACGTGCCCGTCGACGAGCAGGGACTGGACTGGGAGGCCGAGCTGTTGGTGGCCGTCGGCGCACCGCTGTCGGTCGCCACTCCGGAGCAGGCCGAAGCCGCGGTGTTCGCGTACGCCGCGTTCAACGACATCACCGCACGTCGGGCGCAGAAGCTGACGACGCAGTGGACCATCGGCAAGAACGCCGACCGGAGCGGGCCGATGTCCGATCTGGTGACCGCCGACGAGGTCGGCGAGCTCGGCAGCCGGCGGGTGCGCTGTCTCGTCGACGGCGAGGTGATGCAGGAGTCGACCACCGACATGATGATCTTCTCGATCGCCGACATCCTGTCGTTCGTGAGCCGCACGTTCACCCTGCAGCCCGGCGACCTGATCGCCACCGGCACCCCGTCGGGCGTCGGCTACGCACGGACGCCCCCGAGGTTCCTGCATCCGGGCGATGAGGTGACGGTGACGATCGACGGCATCGGTTCGGTGACCACGCCGATCGGCGTCCGCGTCGACGCGGGGGTCCTGTGACATGACGATTCGACTGACCCGCGTCGCCGACGGCGAGCCGTTCGCGCCCGTCGGACACCACGGTGTGTCGCCCGTGCGACTGCAGGGCGGCGACGGCGGGATGAGCGTGGTCCTGTCCGAGTACGAGCCCGGCGCGACTGCAGCCTCCGCGGTGCAGACCGCCGAGACGATCTACGTCGTGCTCGAGGGCGAGCTGACGTTCGCAGGCGGCGGCGTCAGTGTGACCGCAGGTCCGCTCGATTCGGTGAACGTCGCAGTGGGCGATGAGCGATCGGTCCACAATGCCGGCGCCGTCGTCGCACGGATGCTCGTCGTCCGTCCCGCGCCGTCGACGGAGGGCCCCCGATGACCGCAGTGCTGCTTCCTTCGCTGACTGACGGTCCGGACGCCCTTGCGGTGACGGTGGGCGACGAGTCGATGACCCGGAGCGAGCTCGTCGGCGCGGCGTCGGCCGTGGCTCGCAGGGTCGGCGGTGCGTCGTCGGTCGCGATGGTCGCGAACGCCACGATGGACACGGTGATCGGGGTGGTCGGCTGCCTGCTGGCCGGGGTGCCCGCGGTGCCGCTGCCTCCGGACTCCGGACCCGCCGAGCGCCGGCACATCCTGACCGACTCGGGCGCACAGCTGCTGCTCGGCAACCCGATCGACGGCGTCGACCTGCCGACCGTGCCGGTCGACCTCGATGAGCGCGCGGACGCGCCGGCAGTCGAACCGGGCCCGGAGTCGACGGCGCTGATCATGTACACCTCGGGCACCACCGGCCTGCCCAAGGGCGTGGTGCTGTCGAGGCGGGCGATCGCCGCGAGTCTGGACGGCCTGGCCGACGCGTGGCAGTGGAACGCCGACGACACGCTCGTCCACGGGTTGCCGCTGTTCCACGTCCACGGACTGGTCCTTGGCGTCATCGGCGCGCTGCGGCACGGTTCGCCCCTGGTCCACACGGTTCGCCCGAAGGCTCAGGCGTACGCCGCGGCCGGCGGGTCGCTGTACTTCGGCGTGCCCACGGTGTGGTCGCGGGTGTGCGCCGATCCGGAGTCGGCCCGTGCCCTGTCGTCGGCCCGACTGCTGGTGTCGGGCAGCGCACCGCTGCCCACCCCGGTGTTCGCCGCTATGCGCGAGCTGACCGGTCACGATCCGATCGAGCGCTACGGGATGAGCGAGACCGTCATCACCATCAGCACCAGGGCCGACGGCGAACGTCGTCCCGGCTGGGTGGGACTGCCGATCTCGGGAGTCCGGACGCGTCTGTGGGACGACGCGGGCAACCCGGTGCCGCACGACGGTGAGACGTTGGGCCGCCTGCAGATCGCGGGCCCGACACTGTTCGACGGCTACCTCCGCAATCCGGAGAAGACCGCAGCGGAATTCACCTCCGACAGCTGGTTCATGACCGGCGACATGGCCGTCATCGATCGCGGCGGCTTCCACCGCATCGTCGGACGGGAGTCGGTCGACCTCATCAAGTCGGGCGGGTACCGCATCGGTGCGGGCGAAGTGGAGCACGCACTGCTGTCGCATCCGTCGGTGTCCGAGGTCGCCGTCGTCGGTGTCCCGGACGTCGATCTCGGACAGCGGATAGTCGCCTATGTGGTCGGCGACGACGTGGACGGCGATGTGCTGTCGGAGTTCGTCGCGTCCACCCTGTCGATCCACAAACGCCCGCGGGAGATCCGCCGGATCGACGCGCTGCCTCGCAACGCGATGGGCAAGGTCCGCAAGAAGGAACTGCTCGCCGATGACTGACACGACATCCGCGCCAGAGAGGAACCAGAGACATGTCTGACCTGTACGAAGCCCCGCAGACCGCCCAGCGGCTCGTTGTCACCGCGATGGGGCTGATCGGCACGTTCAGCCCGCAGCAGCGGGAGCAGGCGGTGATCGCCGACTTCGACGACGCGCGTCGCCTCGACTGGGACATCATCCCGAAGCCCGACCGCACGGGGATCCCGCTGCACGACCTCGACAGGCACCAGCGGGTCCTCGTCTGGGACATGATCCGGATGACCGTCCCGCTGCGCACGTTCACCAAGATCCTCGGCATCACCCAACTGGAGCACGTCTTGCGCGACTACGAGGGCGACTTCCTCGGTCCGGCGCTGCCGTCGTGGCGAAGTTCGGACAGCTACTACCTGACGCTCTTCGGCAGGCCCGGATTCGAGGACACGTGGACGCTCCGCTTCCTCGGCCATCACGTGTGCGTCAACGTGACAGTCGTCGACGAACGGTGGGTGGCCGCGACGCCGATGGCATTGGGCGCGCAGCCCACCGAGTACGACGGTGTCCTCAAGCCGCTCGCCGACGACGAGGGGCTGGGCTTCGATCTGCTGGCGTCGTTGACCGACGATCAGCGTGCGACCGCCGTGATCCACGACGTCGCACCCGCAGACTTCGTCACTCGCCAGGTTCCGAAGATCGGTGCGTACGAGTACCCCGATCACTACGACCTCGGCATGCCCGACTACCGGATCGCCGACGCGGACCGGGCGGCGCTGACGTTCCGGCGCGACGCCCCGTCGGGGATCGCGTCGGACGATCTGACCCCGGACCAGCAGGCCGGGCTCCTGGCGATCGTCGACTGCTACCTCGATCGGCTGCCGCCGGAGGCGGGGGAGCGGCACCGCGCCGCCGTCCGCGAGGGAGGCCCGATCCATTTCGCGTGGGCGGGAGCGCAGGTCCGCGGCGAGCCGCACTACTTCCGCGTGCAGACCGACCGCTACCTGATCGAGGCCGTCAACGCTGTCGGTGGAGGCAATCACCTGCACAGCGTGATCCGCGACCTCGACAACGACTTCGCCGCCGGAATCCTCGCCGAGCACGCGGGCACGGACACGCGGTGGGGACGATCGCACCTCGTGAGCCGTTCGGTCTCGAGTTCGGTCACCGGCATGATGGAGGGATGAGTCGTCGTCATGCGGTGATCACAACCGACCTCGGGCCGGTGACGATCGTCGCCGACGGCGACGCCGTCGTCGGCGTGTACTTCGACGCGCAAGCCCGGCTGCCGGCGGAGTCGTCGTTCGGGACGGACATGACGGTGACCCCCGATCCGTTGCTCGTCGACGCGTCGGACCAGCTCCGCGAGTACCTGGCCGGACACAGGAGGGTGTTCGACCTGCCGTTGCGGCCTGTCGGCACCGACTTCCAGACTCGCGTGTGGGACCTGCTGATGCACATCCCGTTCGGCGAGACCGTCACCTACGGCTGGATCGCCGAACGGGTCGGCGGCAAGGGGATGGCGACGGCCGTCGGTCAGGCCGTCGGGTCGAATCCGATCGGCGTGATCATCCCGTGCCATCGAGTGGTCGGGTCGGACGGTTCGCTCACCGGCTACGCGGGTGGGCTGCCCCGCAAACGGGCACTCCTGGCCTTGGAGGAACCGCCCGCTGAAGACGCAGGCCGCCTGTTCTGATCTGCGTATCGACCGCGCTCGGCCCCGGTTCTTCGAGCGCAGTCGAGAAGGAGTCAGTGCCCCCTGTCGGGCTCGAACCGACACTGCGCGGATTTTAAGTCCGCTGCCTCTGCCAATTGGGCTAAGGGGGCGCGGTGACAAGCATGCCAGGTGGCGTCCTATGGCGTGACGAGCGGCAGGAACACCTCGTCGACGATCGCGGTGAGCTTCTCGTCGGGAACCGGCCGGAGGGTCATGAGCACCTCGTGGCGGTAGAGGTTGTACGGGACGGTTCGGACTGTCGGGGTCAGGCGTGCCGGGTCCGCTTCGCCGCGGGCGACGGCGCGGTCGAGGATGTCGTCGATCCCCATGCGTTGTGCGCCGAACAGGAGGTCGCGGACGTCGCTCGGCGTCGCGCCCGACTCGCTGTAGTACTCGCCGAGGCTGGCGCTGAGCAGGACGAGGAAGTTCGACCGCCTGTCGTTCGAGCGGCGCAGGGCCGTCAAGAGATCACCTCGGAGACTCCCCGTGTCCGGGGCCGACACGTCCTGGCCCGCGCCGTGATGGCGGATCGTCGCCTGGAGCAGGTCCGAACGCGTGGGCCAGCGACGGTACAGCACGGGGCGGGACGTCTCCGCGCGTTCGGCGACGGCTTCGAACGTGAAGCCCGCGTATCCGCGTTCGGTCAGCTGTTCCCACGCGGCGTCGAGGATCGCCGCTTCCAGTTCCGCGCCGCGTCGTCGCGTCGCCTTCTCGTTAAGACCCACTTGCGCATCTTATCGCACGAGGCTATCGTCGGTCGGGAAATAAGATACGCAACTGAATCTAAGGAGTGTTGTGAAGACTCAGACGCTCGATGCCATCCCCGCCGAAGCCAAGCGCGTCGCGATCGCCGTGATCGCGGGCCTCATCGCGCCGATCCTCGACACGACCATCGTGACCATCGGCTTCGACAACCTGACGACGGCGATGTCGGCGCCCGTCGGCACCGTCCAATGGACCAACACCGGCTACCTCCTGGCGTTGGCGGTCGCCGTGCCGCTCGCCGGATGGTCGGCGCTGCGCTTCGGCTCCCGGGCCGTCTGGCGCACCGGACTGTCCGCCTTCTTCCTCGGCTCGATCCTCTGCGCCGCGGCGTGGAACATCCAGGCGCTCATCGCCTTTCGTGTGCTGCAGGGACTCGGCGCGGGGCTGCTGTTCCCGTTGATGACGTCGGTTCTCGTCGCCGCGAGCGGCGGCCGCGCGCTCGGTCGCCTCGTCGCCCTGGTCAGTGTGCCGACGGCGCTCGGCCCGATCCTCGGACCGGTCGTCGGCGGCGTCATCCTGCACTGGCTCGACTGGCGCTGGCTGTTCCTCGTCAACGTCCCCGTGTGCCTGATCGCGCTCGCCCTGTCCGGCCGGATCCCCGACGACCGGTCGCCGGGCCGGACGCGCCTGGATTGGCTCGGACTGGCGCTCCTGGCGCCCGGGCTCGTCGGGGTGCTGCTCGGCCTGTCGAACATGCACGCCGGAATCGCCCGCGCCGACGTCCTCGTCCCCGCCGCGATCGGCGTCGCCCTGCTCGCCGCGTTCGTCGTCCGAGGAGCCCGGGCCGCCGGTCCCACCCTCGTCGACGTGCGGGTCTTCGCACGGCAGTCGGTGTGGTCGTCGTCGGTCGGACTGTTCTTCTTCGGCGTCACGTCGTTCGGCGCGATGCTCGCCCTTCCGCTGTACCTGCAGCAGGTCCGCGGGGAGACGGTTCTCGCCGCGGCGTTCGTGCTCGTGCCGCAGGGGATCGGTGCGCTCGTCAGCCGGACCGTCGGCGGACGTCTCACCGACGCGATCGGCGCGCGTTGGGTGGCGGTCGCCGGGTTCGCGGTGGTCGCCGCCGCGACCGTTCCGTTCGCCCTGGCCGACGAGTCCACCGGCCTGATCTGGCTGATGGCGGCCCTGTTCGTGCGCGGCCTCGGGCTCGGCGTGCTCATCAGTCCCGTCATGTCCGCGGCTTTCGTCGGCCTGCCCGCCGCGTACAAGCACGACGCGTCGATCCTCACGCGGACCTTCCAGCAGGTCGGCGGCTCGGTCGGCACGGCCGTCGTCGCCGTGGTCCTGACGGCGGGCTCGGCCGGAGTCGGCGGCTTCCGCGACGCGTTCTGGTGGACCGTGGCCCTGACCGCCCTCGGCGCGATGCTCGCGGTGCGGCTGCCGGGAACAACGGAGACCGCGCCCGCGTTGAAGCCCACGCACTGAACAACCGTATGGAGGCGACTCACTCATGCAGGTCGAGATCTGGACCGACGTCAACTGCCCGTTCTGCTATCTCGGGAAGAAGCGGTTCGCCGACGCGCTCGACGAGTTCGACGCCCGCGACCAGGTGTCGGTAGTCCACCGCTCCTTCGAGCTCGACCCGACCGTTCCCGCGGGCACGTCCGGCAGCGTCGTCGAGCACCTGGCGGAGAAGTACGGTCGAACGCTCGAGCAGGCGGCCCAGGGCGAACGCCAGCTCGGCGCGGCCGCGGCCGAGGCGGGGTTGGAGTACGTGACGTCGGGCCGCGACTACGGCAACTCGTTCGACATGCACCGACTCCTCCACTGGGCCAAGGAACTCGGTCGTCAGGAGCAGATGCTCGACGCGCTGTATGTCGCGAACTTCGCCGAGCAGGCCCCGCTGTTCGGCGACACGGATCGCCTCGTCCAGGTCGCCGTCGACGCCGGTTTCACCGAGGCCGCAGTTCGCGAGGTGCTCGCGGACGAGACCCGATACGCCGACGACGTGCGGCGCGACGAGGCCCAGGCGCAGGAGTTCGGCGTCGGTGGTGTGCCGTTCTACGTCTTCGATCGCACGTACGCGGTGTCCGGAGCACAGCCGACGGAGGTGTTCGCCCAGGCCCTGGAGAAGGCGTGGGCCGGCCGTCGGGGGCCGACGCTCCTCGCCGACGGCCACGCCTGCGGACCCGACGGATGCGCCGTTCCCGACGCCTGACCATCGAAGTTGTGACGGGTCGGACGAACCGCTGCGATCGCCGAACTAGAACAGGTTACTGTCGGATGCGTGGCACGCATGACCGATACCTCTGACGACAGCGGACGAGTGATCCTCGGTCTGGACGCCGCCGAACGCGCGGAGCGACGCCGCGAGGTCATCCTCGACACCGCGCTCGAGATGTTCGCGACCGACGGTGTCGCCAAGACCTCGATCGAAGCGCTCTGCCAGCGGGCTCTCGTCGGCAACAAGGCGTTCTACGAGCACTTCCGGTCGAAGCAGGAGTGTTACGTCGCGCTTCTCCGGCGGTGCACCGATCGGACCTTTTCCAGGGTCGTCGCGGCGATGCCGACCGGCGACCAGTCCGAGGACGCGATGGTGCGCGCGCTCGTCGGGGCCCTCGCGCACGCGCTGATCGACGACCCGCGCGTCTCGATCGTCACGTTCGGGGTGGCGGGCGGCCTGACGGTGCAGGTGGACAAGCAGCGCCGCGAGAACCGGCGCGCGGCGTCCAAGCTGGTCATCAGCGTCTGGGAGATGTACAACGACGACCTCCCTGAAGCGGTGGACTCGATAGCGCTGGCCGTCATCGGCGGCCTCTTCGGGCTCATCGGAGACGAACTCGACCGCGTCGACTACAGCCCGGATCCGCGGACCGTCGACCGACTCGTCGATCACATGGCCGAGTTCGTCCTCGCCGCCGGGCGCGGAATGCGCTGACTCGAGAACTTCGGCACTCGCAGCCGCGCTCAGCGCGGCCGCGAGTGCCGAAGTTCTCGACGGTCATGGCGCGACGTCGACGTACTCGGCGAACCCGTACTGATCGTGCGGTCCGATGACCGCGAACTCGAACAACCCGTCGCCGTGCGACTCGGCGTCGCCCTCGACGAGGGTGAAGTTCGCGTAGTGGTCCACGGGGCAGAACATCTTCATGGTCGGATCCAGCTCGGAGACCTTGTTGCGCAGCGCCTGGACCTTCTCGTCGCCCTGCCACATGCCGTGACGCCAGTCCTGCTCGAGCCCGTATCCGGTGCCGAAGCCGATGAAGTTCGCGACCTTCGGCGCGCAGCGCACCGAGATCGTCTCACCGGACGGCTTCACGAAACGCAGCGTGGCTCCGGACGGTTCACGCCCACCGGAGACGAACTCCACCTCGTGCTCCACCCGGCCGAGCCATTCCGGATCGCGTGCCGGATCGTTCCACACGCGCCGAGCGTCGCCCATGATCCGCTCGCCGGTCCGCAGCTCCTGCACGATGACCGTGATGACGTAGTCCTCGAACCGCATCACCGAGTAGATCCAGAAGAACGACGCGGCGTCGGTCTCGGCGGCGCGACGACCGGGCGGCTCCGCCTCGCCGACGGGCCGCACGCCCCACGAGCGGTCGCGGTTGCCGCGCCACGTGTCGGGCTGGACGTCGAAGTCCTCGCCGTCGACCGTCAACGAACCGGTCCAGCCGCCGGTCTGCACGAACCGCATGGTGTCGAAGGTGACCCGCTCCAACTGCCGCTGATAGTGCCGGGGTTCGAGGACGGCCGGGCCGTCGGCGTCGAAGACCAGGTCGAACGACACGTCGCCGTGGCCGGGCTCAAGCGACACCTGCAGTCGCTGCAGGCCGTCGAGGACCTTCACCGTCAGCGGTCCGACAGTGAGGTCGTTCCGGTTGTCGCCCAACGCTTTCGATGCCCGGACGACGATGTGATCGTCACCGTGTCTGACCACCGCGAAGCCGTCGACGACGCCGAGGTTCGGGTACACGCCGAGTCCGACGATCAGCCACGGCTCGGGGCTGTCGCCGCGCATGTCGCCGTGGCAGTTGAAGTAGTAGCGGTCGTAGAAGTTCCGGTCCGACGTCCCGACGTGCCGCACCACCTCGGCGACCTGGTGGATCGGGTAGTCGTCCATCTCGGACAGTGCGGAGCGGCTCATGCTTCTTCCGTTCCTCGAGCGGAGTCGAGAGGCCAGTAGGTGCCCGCCATCATCGCCTCGACGGTGGCGCGGTGCAGGATCATGTCGTCGGGGTCGGCGGGTTCGGCGGCCTGGCCGAAGTGGATGGCGCGGCAGTTGATCCGGAACATGATCACCGCGTGGACGAGCGCCGAGTAGGTGATGTAGAAGTCCAGGTCGCGTGGGGCGTAGCCGGTGAGGCGCTCGTACTCGGCCGTCACGTCGTCGCGGGTGAGGAAGTCGGGCAGGCCTTCGAGGGTCGCGAGTTCGGCGAGATCCTGGAAGAAGCGGTGGATGAAGATCATCCACGCGATGTCGAGTTCACGGGGACCGACGGTCGCCATCTCCCAGTCGAGGACGGCGACGGGCGCGAAGTCTCGGTACATGATGTTGCCGATGCGGGCGTCGCCCCAGGTGAGGACGGGTTCGGGCTCGTCTTTCGGGAAATTCTCGTCGACCCACGCGAAGGCGCGCTCGATGAGCGGCGCGCCCGCGCGGCCCTGCGCGGCCCAGTCGTAGAACTCGCGCAACCTGCGGATGTGTGCGCGCAGGGGGCTCTCCCCGTCGTTCGGGAGGGCGACTCCGACGGTCGGCAGTGGCGCGGCGTGCACCGCAGCGAGCACGCCGACGGATGCCGCGGTGAGCGCCCCGCGGTCGTCCGGAGCGGCTTCGGACACCCACGATCCGAAGGTGTACGGCATCACGTCCGGCGGGACGATGCCGTCGACCCGGCCCATCACGAAGAACGGAGCGCCGAGTGCTTCGGGATCCGGTTCGGACCACCACAGCGGCGGAAGGGGGACGTCGGTGTGCTCGGCGACGTGGCGGATCAGCTGGAACTGCCCGTCGAGGTCGTACGACGGGAACACCGGGTCGCTGTCGGGCATCGGTGCGACTCGCACGACGAGGTCGTGGTCGGCTCCGCGTAGGCGTGCGGTGGCGAGGAGGGTCTCACTCGACATCCCGTTGGCCGAGGGCAGGTCGACGCTCAGGACGGCCGCGTCGGCGCCCTCGTGGCTCTTGAGCCAGGAGTCGAGCCTCTCGCGGAGCCATTCGGGATCGCGCTGGGATTCGCTTGGGCGCGCTACCTGCGCACTCTCGTTGTCTGTGATCGGTGACACATCGAGATTAGAACAGGTTCCATGCCAAGTTGTCGAGGTTCACGTGGCACGAATTCAACCCTTCCGTCGTTAAGTTTCGAGTGATAACTTAACTGCGATAACCGAGTTCTCTTCGATTGACGGAGGTCGTCGTGCTCACTCGAATGACGCAGCGGATCATCGCCGCGCCCAAGCTCGTCCTGACATTGACCGTGGTGGTCCTGGCACTCTGCGGCGCCTACGGCCTCGGTGCGGCCGACAAGATGCTCGCGGGCGGATACGAGGACCCGGGAGCCGAATCGAGTCACGCGCGCGACGTGCTGGCCGATGAGTTCGCGCAGGGCGGCATGCAATTCGTCATCAAGCTGGACGCTCGCCCCGGCACAGACGCGACCACCGACCCGCAGGTGATCGCCGCCCGCGACGAGATCCTGGCGATCCTCGACGGGAAGGCCACGGCGACGGGTGGCTATGTCGAGCAGCCGATCCTGACCGTCTGGAACTCGCCGAACCTGGCGGGCGAACTGCTGAGCACGGACCGCTCGTCCACCCAGATCGTCACGGCGATCTCCGGCGGCGACGAGCACGCGCCGGCCAACGCGAAGGAACTGGCAGATCTCATCGGCTCCGAGCGGCACGGCGTGCGGATCCAGACGGGCGGCATGGCGCTGGTCTACGGCGACATCAACGCGCAGACCACGAAAGACCTCGCCATCGCCGAAGCGATCGCCATCCCGATCAGCTTCCTCCTGCTCATCGTGGTGTTCGGCGGGGTCGTGGCGGCCGCGCTCCCGGTCCTCGTCGGCGGCGCGGCGATCGTCGGCACCCTGGCTCTCCTGCGCCTGATCGCGGGTTTCGCCGATGTGTCGATCTTCGCGCTGAACCTGACGACGGCGATGGGCCTGGCCCTGGCGATCGACTACACGCTGCTCATCGTGACCCGATATCGGGAAGAGGTGGACGGCGGTCTGGACCGTCGTGCGGCGATCGTCCGTACGCTCGACACCGCGGGGCGCACGGTGGCGTTCTCGGCGGTCACCGTCGCGTTGTCGCTGGCCGCGCTCGCGATCTTCCCCATGTACTTCCTCCGTTCGTTCGCCTACGCGGGCGTCGGCGTGGTGATCGTCGCCCTCATCGCGGCGCTCGTCATCACTCCCGCGCTCCTCGTCCTGCTCGGCGACCGCATCGACTCCCTCGACGTCCGCAAGGCGTTCCGCCGCCTGCGTTCCCGCGGTTCCCGGCCGTCGGGTGACCCCTCCGGCTCGTCGAACAGCCCCTCCGGCTCGTCGAGCGGAGTCGAGACGACGCCCGCGATCGAGGACACCGGGTGGTACCGCATGGCGCAGGCCGTGCTGCGGCGCGCGGTGCCGGTCGCGATCGTCGTCCCCGTGTTCCTGCTCGTCCTCGGTGCCCCGTTCCTGTCCCTGAAGTTCGGCTTCCCCGACGAGCGGGTGCTCCCGAAGGACGCGGCCGTCCACTCGATGGCCGACGAGACGCGCGCCGAGTACACGCAGACGCCGGGTGGGACTGCGGTCGCCGTCGTCGAAGGCGGGGTGCGGGCCGACCAGATCGCGCGGTACGCGGCCGATCTGTCGAAGGTCGACGACGTCACCGCCGTCACCTCGCCGGTCGGGACGTTCGTCCACGGCAGGCAGGTGGCCCCGAGCGACCCGCGGGACAGCCGGAACGGGGTGGCGCTGCTGAACGTCTCGTCGAGCCTGGAACCGATGGGCGACGCGGGACAGGATCAGGTGGTCGCGTTGCGCGCGGTGCGCAAGCCCGACGGCGCGACGGTCTCGTTCACCGGCTTCGCGGCGATGAACCACGACGTGGTCGACGCGATGTTCCGGTACCTGCCGTGGGTCCTGATCATCATCGCGGTCGCCACCTACGTGCTGCTGTTCCTGTTCACCGGCAGCGTGTTCCTGCCGCTCAAGGCGCTGGTGTTGAACGTCCTGTCGTTGTCGGCGACGTTCGGTGCGATGGTGTGGATCTTCCAGGA
Organism: Gordonia spumicola; assembly: GCF_009932475.1. GTDB lineage: Bacteria > Actinomycetota > Actinomycetes > Mycobacteriales > Mycobacteriaceae > Gordonia > Gordonia spumicola. Next base: position 4,786 of record NZ_BJOV01000003.1, on the reverse strand, counting down.
GGGACACCTCGGTGGATTCGACACCACCCCGCAGGGCTATCTCGTGGCGACGATGCCGATCCTCATGTTCTGCATCGCGTTCGGACTGTCGATGGACTACGAGGTGTTCCTGCTCGGGCGCATTCGGGAGGAGTGGCTCAAGTCCGACCGCACCAAGGCGGCGAACGACCACGCCGTCGCGGTCGGCCTCGCCCGGACAGGTCGCGTGGTCACGGCTGCCGCCCTGCTGATGGCGATCGTCTTCGCGGGCATCGCGGCGTCGGAGGTGTCGTTCATGCGGATGTTCGGCGTCGGCCTCACGCTCGCCGTCCTGATGGACGCGTCGATCATCCGCATGCTGCTGGTCCCGGCGTTCATGCGGCTCGCGGGCCTGTGGAACTGGTGGGCTCCGCCGCCGCTGCGCAGGCTGCACGATCGCGTCGGATTGACGGAGGAGTGATGGCTCCCCGTCCCCGCTCCCCGCGTGGTTCGGGCGAGCAGCTCGCCGACGAGATCATCGCCGCGACCACCGATCTGCTGATGGAGCTCGGCAGCGGCGACGCAGTGTCGATCCGGGCCGTCGCACAGCGGGTCGGCGTCACGCCGCCGTCCATCTACCTCCACTTCCAGGACAAGGACGCATTGCTCGACGCGGTCTGCGCGCACTACTACGAGCGGTTCGACGACGTCATGATGGCCGCGGGCGAGGGCATCGACTACCTGTGGGAAAGGGCCGTCGCACAGGGGATCGCCTATGTCCGTTTCGCGATCGAGAACGAGGTGGTCTTCCGGACGACGTTCGCTCGCGTCACCGAGGCCGGGGAGCCGACGCTCACCGACGAGGTGCTGCTGTCGTCGGCGTTCGGACACATCCGGGAGACCATCGAAGAGGGGATGGCGACGGGTCTGATCGCGCCCGGCGATCCGGTGCCCGTCGTCATGCAGGTGTGGTCGGTCGCGCACGGCGTCGCCTGCCTGATGGTCACGAAGCCGGGGCTGCCGTGGGGCGATGACCTGTCCACCGCGGAAGGGGTGATGCGCGCCGTCTGCACCGGTTTGAGTCAAGTACCGGTAAACTGGGAACACAGCGGGTCCGACGTTCGTTGAACGATCGAACCAGACGTCATCCGCACGACTCGTCTAAAGGAGCCCACAGTGCGCGAGAGCAGTAATCCGATCATGCGAGGCGTGGTCCGCGAGAACCAGCCGGCCAACAACGGCGGTTACGCGACCTTCGGCACCGGCATGGCAGGCGCCGGTCAGGGCGCCATGACCTACGGCCAGCAGCAGTACGGCCAGCAGTACACACAACCCGGGTACCAGCCGCAGGCGGGCACCCGCCCGATGACGATCGACGACGTCGTCACCAAGACGGCGATGACGCTCGGCACGGTCATCCTGTTCGCCGTCGCCACCTACGTCGTCATCAGCGGCCGCGGCACGATGGAGTCGCAGCTCGCGATCGCGGGCCCGATCATGGGCGTCGGCGCCATCGGCGGCCTCGTCCTCGTCCTCATCGCGAGCTTCGGTCGCAAGCAGGACAACCCGGCGATCGTCCTGTCGTACGCGGCGTTCGAGGGCCTGTTCGTCGGCGCGATCTCGTTCGTGTTCGGGAACCTTGTGGTCAGCGACGTCAACGCGGGCGTCCTGATCGGGCAGGCAGTCCTCGGCACGCTCGGCGTCTTCGTCGGCATGCTGATCGTCTACAAGGTCGGAGCCATCCGCGTCACCCCGCGTTTCACGCGGATGATCACCGCGGGCATCTTCGGTGTCCTCGTGCTCGTGATCGGCAACCTGGTCATCGGCTTCTTCAACGGCGGATCGGGCCTCGGCCTGCGTGACGGCGGTCCGATCGCGATCATCTTCTCGCTGGTCTGCATCGGCCTCGCGGCGTTCTCGTTCCTCATCGACTTCGATTCGGCCGATCAGCTGATCCACGCTGGCGCACCGGCGAAGGCATCGTGGGGCGTGGCCCTCGGCCTCACCGTCACCCTCGTGTGGCTGTACGTCGAGATCCTCCGCCTGCTGAGCTACCTCAACAGCGACTAGTCTCACGTCCTTCTCGACTGCCGCATCGGTTCCGACCGGTGCGGCAGTCGTCGTCTGTGCCAACGTAACTCACTTGCACTCGGTGCAGGTTCGGGGTTTCCTAGTCCGGTGAAACGAACGGACTACACAATCATCGGAACGCTGATCGTCGCGACGTTCGTCGTGATCCTCAACGAGACGGTGATGAGCGTCGCGCTCCCCGTCCTGCAGTCCGATCTCGGCGTCCCGCCGAGCCAGGGCCAATGGCTGACGACGATCTTCATGCTCACCATGGCGGTCGTCATCCCGCTGACCGGCTTCCTGATCCAGATGTTCGGGACGCGGACCATGTTCATCGTCGCGATGACGCTGTTCACCGTCGGCACCGCGATCGCCGTGATCGCGCCCGGCTTCGCCGTGCTGCTGATCGCCCGCGTGGTGCAGGCACTCGGCACGGCGGTGATGCTGCCGTTGCTGATGACCACGGTCATGACGCTGGTCCCCGAGGAACGACGCGGCGTGATGATGGGCAACATCTCGGTGGTCATCGCCGTCGCCCCTGCTCTCGGTCCGACGATGTCGGGCCTGGTCCTCGACCACTTCAGCTGGCGTTGGGTGTTCGGTGTCGTGCTGCCGTTCGCGGTGATCGCGACGGTCGTGGGCGCCAAGTTCGTCCGGCCGGTCGGGGAGCGGTCGTCGGCGCCCATCGACTTCCTGTCCATCCCGCTCGCGGTGTTCGGCTTCGGCGGCTTCGTCTACGGTCTCGTCGCCATCGGCGAATCGGCCGACGGCAAGGCGGCCATGCCGATCTGGATCCCGTTCGTCGTCGGTGCGATCGGTCTGGCGGCGTTCATCGGACGTCAGCTCCAACTCCAGCGCGAGGACCGAGCCCTGCTCGATCTGCGGGTGTTCGCGTCGAAGCCGTTCACGCTGTCGGTGATCCTGGTGGTCGTCGCCATGGCGACGATGATGGGCACGTTCATCGTCGTTCCGTTGTTCGCGCACAACGTCCTCGGGATGAGCCCGCTGACGACCGGTCTGATCACCCTGCCCGGCGGCATCCTGATGGGAGTGTCGTCGCCGCTGATCGGCAAGATCTACGACGCCCGCGGTCCCCGGCTCCTCGTGATCGGAGGAACACTGCTGATCGCGTGCGCCGTCTGGCTCATGACGACGGTCACCACGGCGACGTCGTTCTGGCTGCTCACCGCGGCGAACATGGTGCTGTGCATCGGTCTCGCGGCCACGTTCACCCCGCTGATGACGCTGGCTCTCGGTTCGCTGAAGCCTGCCCTGTACTCACACGGTTCGGCCGCGCTCGGCACCCTGCAACAGGTGGCGGGCGGTGCGGGCACCGCGTTGTTCATCACCATCGTCACCGTGGTGTCCAAGAGCGGCGCCGAGGCGGGCGACTCGGCCGCGGTCGCCATGACCGACGGCGTCCGGACGGTGTTCCTGACCGCGGGCTGCCTGAGCATCGTGCTCGTCGCTCTCGGATCCTGGTCAGGGCCCCGAAGCCGGTGGAGCACGACGTCAGCCTCGCGCCGTCACACTAGAGTCCTACAGAGCCGCCGCAAGCAGGTGGAACGCGGCGGTGGTCGCCAGACGTCGGACGCTGTCGCGGTCACCGGGGAACAGCCGGGTCACGGTGACCGTCTCCCGGCCCGCGACCCGCTGACGCCGAAGCACACGGTGCCGACGGGTTTGCGGGCCGGGCGCCGTCGGTCCCGCGATGCCGGTGGTCGACACACGCAGATGTCGGCGCCCGTCACCCGACGGGCGCCCTCGGCCATCGCCGCGGCACACGGGTTCGCTGACCGCACCGAGCTCGGCGATCAACTCGGCGGGCACGCCGAGCACACCGGTCTTCACCTCGTTCGAGTAGGAGACGACGACGCCGAGCAGGTAGGCGGATGAGCCCGCGCGGTCGGTGAGACGCGCCGCCACCATCCCGCCCGTGCACGACTCCGCCGTCGCGACGGTCCGCCCGTTCAGACGGGACACCAGAAGATCGTCGATGTCGAGGCGTCGGTGGAGAACACCTTGTCGCCGTGGCGTGCGATGAGAAGATCAGCGAGAGCGTCGTACGTGGCGGGACGCCGTGCCGTCGAATCGACTGACGATCTCCAGCTCGCCTCCGCGCATGCACGTGGTGACCTCTACATCCGCAGAGGCCGGGGACGGCATCGTCGGCCTCACGCAGGGTGACGGCGAGATCGGGCTCGGACAAGCCGTACGCGCGGATGGTGCGCTGCTCGCCGATCACACGGCCGCTGATCGCCTCGACGACGGCGTCGGTGCGGACCGCGGTGGGCCACATCGCCTGCAATTCGTGCGGCGGACCGGGCAGGACGAGCACCGCGGGCCGACCGTCCGCGGCGGGCACGGCCACACCCGGCGCGGTGCCGGTCGGTGGAATCGCCCGCGCGCCGACGGGGACCAGTGCCTGCTTGTCGATGGCGGCGACCAGGGCGTCGGGCAGCGTCGCATCGGCCGGGACCTGCCGCCACGTGCGGATCACGGTGTCGATGGTCTGTCGGATCTGAGGGTCCTGCCGCAGCGGCAGCCCCGCGAACTCGGCGACGGTCGCGACGGTGAGATCGTCGGCGGTGGGGCCGAGGCCGCCCGTCGTCACGATCAGGTCCACGCCGTCGGCCGCGAGGAACCGCAATTGGGCGAGGAGGTCGGCCGGGCGGTCGCCGCAGATCGTGAGGTGAGCGACGTCCACCCCGAGGTCGGCGAGCCGTCCGGACACCCATGGACCGTTCTTGTCCGTGAT
>NZ_BJOV01000002.1 GCF_009932475.1 Gordonia spumicola | reverse complement strand
TTCCGCTGAGATTTGTCAGTTTCCAGGCTGGCTGTCAGTGGATTTGGCAATAGACGGGGATATTCGAGCCATAGTGTCAGTAGCCCGCGAACGATTCCGGCAGGGTGTGTTTGAGATTCCAGACGTATTTCAGGTCGCATAGGGAGATATTTCCGCTGGGATGGTCCCGACGTGCGGCCCCGGTGCCAGTAGTTTGCTGTCGCAGAGCTGGACATGGTCGGGTGCCTGTACCGACGCGTCGGAGGTCTGGCGGGGATGAGTGTTCGTCACGTACGGCGGGCAATTGGTTCGGGAGATCGAGCGGAGAACAGCACATGTACATAGGGAGTGGCCCTTGCTCGCACAGACGGCCGGAATCTACGTGCGGTGGGGCCTCTATCGAAGATGGTCGATTATCGTGAGCTGCGCGGTGCATACGCTATGTCGACAGCCCTGTATCGTCATAGTGCCGCGCTGCCAGATGTCGGCCGCGTCTCTCGCCAGGACGCTGACACCTCAATGCCCCAACCTGCGGGTAGGGGCTGTTCGATGGATTGGTGCGTTTGACCTGCTGCCGGTCAGGCCTCGATGGCACTGGTGTGCATGACGGTTGGGCGTCGGTTGGGATCCTATATCGCAGTGAAGTAGTTCCTGGGCTTCTTCTCGCTATCGGCTCGCTTGGACTAGCGTTGGACTTGGCTCCGGGCCCTGCTCCTCGGCAGTCAGTCGGCGCGTTTCCTGGACGTTGCAACACTCTCTTCGCAACCACGGTCCTACGCCAACTCCATTCTGCCCAACAGCACGCCGCACGATGCTGATCCTTCGAGCTGGAGGGGATGTCGCGGTCTTGCCGTGGCCGCGTTCACCGACCACCTACGTCGCTGGTCGGAGCGCTTACACGCCGACCGGGACACGGAGAGCGCAGAGGGTGTGACGCCTCATGTATTGCCAATCGAAACACGCGGGCCACCCGCGCCGATTGACTAGATGCACTAAGCGCTAGCGGGAGGCACGAGTCTCCCGAGGGCTCGCCCGGCAGCCATCGGGCAGATCAGTCGATTGGGCTAGACGAACGCCCGAGAGGTCCGCTCCTGGATACGTCACCAGCAGGGGCGAACTTGCCCGCTGCGTGAAGGTGAAACCTCGCCTGAAGTTGAGGTAGCTACCTGTCCTCGGATGACCCGGGTGCTTACTGGCAGGTCGGCTACGAGTTCCCTGCGCGGCGCATCCGACAATCACTGCGGCACCCACTTCTGCCTGCGTCCTGAGCCCAGTCAACACGAATTCGCCCGGCCCTGAACCAGGGTCGGGCGAAGTATTCTGGGAGTGAACGACCGCAAGTTCGAGGATGGAAACTAGCGACCAATATCGCTCAGGTACGCCCATCCGCCAAGCTTCGGATCATCATTGTGAAATTCTGGACAGTAGACATCAACAACAGCATCGATAACTTCTCCTCCTACCTTGGTAGCGAGTTCCGAAGGAAGTTCCTTGAGCTTGTATGGATTATTGTTCGGGAGTTGGGCGTACGTATGCGCACGGTCCGCTTTCTCCTTCGTAATATTTGCACTCGCAGTTTCTGTTGAATCCTGAGGATTGATCGAGTAGCAAACAGTGACAAGCCCATTTGGTCGAATTTTTCCGTTGGCGGGCGGGTAGTTGTACGCCGCATGCAGGTCGTAGTTGGAGTAAATCGAGTTCAGCCGATCGGCATATTCGCGATCCGCCCCTCCATCAATCTGGGGGCAGTTGTCGTAACAGTTGCGCGATACATCTAACCACTGTTGGTACACAGACTCCTGACCAGGACTGGAACGATCCTTGGAGTCGATCAGTTCTCTGATGCCTTGCTTGTTGCCAATAACGAGCACTGTCGCCAAGGCTAGAACCAAGGCGCAAACAATCCCGATTGTAAATGGAGTCTGACTCCTTCGTTGTCTCGGGTTCGGCTGCTGCGGATAGTGTGGAGGACCATAATTTTGCTGAGTAGAGTACTGCCCGTTGCGCGGGTTGGGAAGTTGCTGACTCATTGAAATCTCGCCAGTTTTCCAGGTATACGATATGGTGGTATCACCTATAGGTGAATACCATATCGGTAGCTCATTCAACAGGGTTCGAACAGTTGAATCTGGGGGAGAGTCTCACGAAGATGCCCGTCGTGGACGACTTTCTCACTTGGTTGTTCACCGAGACGCTTCTGGTGTAGGTTCGCGACAACCTCACCGTCAGGCGTGTTCGGAAGGTTCGACTCATGGCTGCATCGCGACTTACTCAACGCACTAGGCTCATAACGACCTACGTCACCGGCCGCGTCGGGGTCACGTGCGACGAAGCCAAGCCCATAGCCAAGGTCACCTTTCAGACTCAGGCGACCGTTTCCGGAGAAGTCGAGAAGTGGTCGATTGAGGGTTGGTCCTGCGAACGGACGGTTTCAGACACGATAAACAATCCGTTAGGGCCCATAACGTGCTCGCGCGAGGAATCCCGGTTTGTTCTCGCAGGCCAGCCGTCGGGTCCAGCAGGGGGATTACGATTCAAGCCTTGATGAGTCTCTCGAGGAATACTGGTATTGACCGGAATTATGTGGAAGGTTGACAGGCGTAGTGAAAATTTCGAAAGGATCGTACCTCATTGCTGCAGCATGCATCGTCCTCGCTGGCTGCGGATCTGCGGACACCGACGTGGTGTCCAGTGGCGACACAGAGTCAATGCCATCTGTCGCGCCGAAAGTAGTCGAGTACCAAGCCGAGGTGGTCGGTGCTGATTCGGTGACCGTTGAGTTCGCGACTGATAGCGGATCAATGTCCGAGACTCTTCCTCCGACGTCCACCGGCGAAAACCGCGTTAGGATGACCACAAAGTCGGGGGCCGCGATTGACTCGCAACACGGATTTATCGGTTGGACGTCCGCGCAGTACACATTGGATGGGGGCCAGTCCCCGGCGATCACGATCACAGCCAAAGGACGATCCGCTGTCGCTACGTGCCGTATCCGAATCGACGGTGAGTCCTCTGGAGTCGTTGGTAACGCAGCAGCCTACGATGCTGCTCAGGAACCGTACAAGTCGACCGAGGCCAAGCGCGGCGTTGCTGTGGCGACATGTCCCGTGCCCGCGAATTAGCTCCGAAAGATCCGGCGATCTATTCCCTGTAAGCGGCAGAGAGTGCCCGACGCCGAGTACGGGGCCGGGCACCTTTGTCTCCGTCGAGCTAGAGAAGTCCATTCAGAACAACAGCAACATCGGCACGTAGCTGGCGCGCGAGATCGATCTGACCTATACGTGGATGGTCTCGATCAGACGGTGGGGTTGTGTCTCAGCAATGCGCCGACCTCCCGTGCCGCGCGCGACCCTGATCGGACTGCTCCCTCCATGTATCCGGTGAAATGCTCCGACGTTTCCGTTCCTGCGAAATGGAGTCGGCCGATCGGTTCCCGGATCGTCGGCCAGCAGGTGAGCATCGTGCCCGGTCGATTCGCCGTGGTGCAGCCCGAGATCCACTGTTTGTCGGCCCAGATGCTCTCGACGTACCCGATCGGGGGAGGCACGTCTATCCCGAGGGAGGTCGCGATGTACTCCTCGATGAGGGTGCGCCGGGCTTCCTCGGTCGGGGGGGAGCATCGACTGGACGTGACGTCTGCTGGCGAGGCCGACGAGGATGCCGACGGGAGATCCGTCTGTCGGCGAGTTGTCCCAGATCCTCGACACCGGAGTGGTCGGTCCCGGCATGATGGTTCCGCTGAGCTCGGAGTCCCGCCAGAAGGGACGCTCGTAGGCGACGGCGAACTTGACGCCTCCGCCGAATGACCAGTTCGAATTCAACTCGTTCCTCTGCGCTGGCAGCTGCGGGGTGAACGTCATCCGGCAGAGCTCATTCGGAGAGCACGCGAGGACCACTCGATCGGCGGTCACCCTCACGCCGCCCGCCGTCAGGGTCACGGAGGACTCGCCCTGCACCACCGCGGTGACCGGGCTGTTCACCAAGACTCGATCGCCGAGGCGTTCCGCGAGGCGGTCGATGATCTGTCCCGCTCCGCCGTCGATCCTGCTGGACAGCGTCTCTTTGGTGGCCTGCTCCCAACCGCCCGCGCCCGCGACGAACGTCGCGAACCAGAGGACCGAGACGTCACCGCTCTGTGCCCCTACGAAGGACTCGACGATGGAGGCGATGTACGCGAGTGCGTCACGGTCGGTCACGCCGAGAGTGTGAGCCCATGCGTCGACCGACGACGTCTCGAGGTGGACTGCATCCGGATGTGCCCACGGTGCGGCGAGATCCAGAGATGCGGCGACCTCGTCGATCGCCGTGACGAAGTACTCGAGTTCCGGGTGATTCGAGCCCGGTACGTGGCGCACGATGTCCTGTCCGTCGGTGTACATCGGGACTTCGGACAGCCCGAGCTGCGCAGCGATGGCGAGGAGCTCGGTCTGTTCCGGTCCGATGAACTGCGCACCGCTGTCGAGGTTCTGGCCGACGATCGACATGGTCCCGACGCGGCCGCCCGGCGAATCGGCGGCTTCGAGCACCACGACGTCTGAGAAGCCTTGCTCGACGAGACGGAGGGCCGCGGTGCAGCCGGCGAGCCCGCCGCCGACCACGGCTACCCGCGCTTGGATGTGATCTGAGTCATTCTCGTTCATACAACGAAGCTAACGATCTGGCGCCGCGTCATTCCGGCCGAGATCGGACGCATTCTTCATCAATTTGCCAGATCTCGGCAGTCGACTCCGTGTCCTCCTGCGGACGGCCTACTCGACGTCGGCCGGTATGGGGACTGGCATCGTGCGCTCGGCACTCCGCTTCTCTCGCCACTCGAGGGCCCGATGAACGCGGAGCGCGATGCTGAGCTGTGCGATGCGTGAAGGAATGGGGACCGTCCGCGACGCTTCGATCGCCTGGAGACGGTGTCGGACCGCCCTCTCGCTCATATGCAGCGCCTTGGCTGTCGCGGCTGCGTTGCATCCGGACGACAAGTACGACTCCAGCGTCGCCCGCAGTCGCTCGGCTTTCGGTCCGGCGTCAGCGAGCACGCCGAGTTCGGCGCCGGCAGTTCTGGCCGCATCCGCCATGTCCCAGGCGAGGAGCGTCTCGACGTCGACTTCGTCGAATGCGGTCACTTGGCGGGGGCGACCGTCGAGCTTCCGGAGTGCCAGCGAGTATGTCGCGGATGCTTCGTGGAAGGCGTCGACCAGTCCTGAAACGCCGTGGTGGACAGAGCTCGCGGCCACCCGCACCGTCGCTTCCAGATCGAGCAGGGCGACGATGTCGGCAGCAGGCGATCTGTCCATCGTTCCGATCACAATCCACAGGGACCCGTCATCGGCCTCGGCGGCGAGGCTGGTGTTCGCGCCGAACCGGCTTCGCAATCTGTCTCCGTCGAGCGCTCCACCCGGCCGCCAGAGGATGAACATCCGGTGCCATCGGTGCAGTGGATATCCGAGCTCGACTTCGGAAACGCTGCGGCCGGCTGCGAGATCGCGGAGTAGCTCGGCTCGTCGTCGGGCCGCGGATCTGCCGAGCTTGGCGCGCTCGGCGAGGAACTCCTCGCGGGCGCGCCGAATCGCGGCGTCGAACCACCGGAACACGATGTGGGTGACCTTGTCGACCACCGCCAGTTGGGTCGACTTCGGGTACGGCAGCTGTTGGACCTCGAGGATGATCCAGTCCCACATGCCGGTCATGCATGCGCGGTACGCGTCCTCGCAGAGTCCCCACGGTATGCCCGCGCGGGCGGCGTACGGCACTTCCTCGAACACGCGGGCTGGTGGAGTGCTCGCGCCTTGGCCTGTCCGGATCACGTCGGACACTGTCTGGGCGATCAGCTCGAGCGCGTCGTGTCCGGTAGAGGTGACGGCTGCCCCGTGGAGGCGATCTCGCCAGCCGCGGGAGAAGTAGCCGGGGACTTCGTCTGTCACCCGTCGATGCATGCACGATCGGACGGCCGCCCGTTCGGCCGACATTCGATCGGCGAAATAGCTGGTGGCGGCGACGAGTCCCTCGGTCATCGCCCGAAGCTATCACTCAGCTGCCGGAAGGCGACGGGATTCGTCATGGATCTGTCCGATCTCGGAAGCCGAATATCGGAACGGCGTTTCAGACTGGTTCCAAGCACAGCACCGACGCAGTGTGCGACGCACATCTCGTCGCCGGGTCTAGACGGGGCGGCGGGAAGAATCAATCGAATACGAACGGAGCGGCTATGAGTTATGTGATGTCCTCGAGGGAGGTGCAGGAGTTCCAATCGAGTTTCCAGAAAGCAGCGTTCACGGTCGAGGGTGTCTCGGTCGAGTTCGAAACGGACGCCGGAATTCGTACGCTCGGTGCTTCCGCCGGACCTGGAGCCGGTGGGGTCGAGCGGTATCGCTTCGGTCGCGCAGTGGCAATGCGGGCTTTCAGGTGAGTTCGAGTCGGCGGCGGTGATGCTCAACGTCCGATGGAGAGAGTTCGTCGGTTCGTATTACCTCACCTTGTTCATTTCGGGGGACATGCCTGTGACGATCGGCCGGGACCTCTGGGGCGAACCGAAGAAGACGGGTGAATGCCGCCTCTACCGGGACGCGGACGACATGTACGGGTACGGCGCACGAAACGGCGTTCGGGGCATCCAGATCGAGGCGCGTTTCGGAGAGGAACTCGGCCCCCGCGCTGTTGTGTCCAACTCAATCGAGGTGGGGCTCCCGCTCACTCACAACGCGGGTGCGGCCGGCGATCCGTGGATCTCGATCGACCGAATCGAACGTGAACTGGGTGCATACCGCGAGGGCGAAGGCGAACTCGTACTGACCGGTACGCCGTTCGATCCGCTGGACGAGATTCCGGTGCTGTCGACGGGTCTCGCGAGGCACTACACGGGGAAGTCGACCCTTGAGACCGTTCTCCGCGAGACGATTCCTGGGAAGGGGGACGAGTATCTCCCATTCCACCTCGGGCGTTCGTTCGATAAGATCAATGTCGGTCGTTCACCGATGCGGGAGCGAAGCGCGGACGTGCGATGAACATTCTCGTGATCGGCGGAAGCCGCGGTGTTGGAAAGGCTGTAGTCCTCGGGATGTCGCGTCCGGGGAACGTCATCTTCTTGAACAATCGCGAGGTCGACAGTGCAGTGTCGGAGGTCCGTGCAACGGCGGAGGAACTGGGCGCGACGGTCGTGCTCGTGCCAGGCGACATCGCGTCACCGGAGGGCGCGAACAACGTCGCCGACGCGGTGCGAGAACGTTCCGACCGCATCGACCTCGTGGTCCATTGTGCTGTGGCCGGGTATCCGGTTGATTCCTTGACCTCGACGCCGGATCAGCTTCGGCATGCAGTCGAGGTCAATGCGTTGTCGCTCGTCTACGTTGTCCAGGCCGTCGCCGACCTGCTGGGGCGAGGCAGCTCGATCGTGTACCTCTCCAGTCGCGGAGCCCGAGTTGCACTGCGTGACTACGTCACAGTGGGGGGCGACCAAGGCGATGGCTGAAGCGCTCGTACGCTACCTCGCTGTCGATCTCGCGCCGATCGGAGTTCGCGTGAACGCGCTGTCGCCGACCGCGCTCGACACGGAGGGATTCCGCGAGATATTCGGGCGAGAGGCAGACGCACGACTGGAAGCTGCGAATCGACTCAGTCCCTCTGGACGTGCGGTCGATCTCGACGATGTCGTCGGGGTCGTCGAGTTTCTCGCTTCACCGGAAGCGCAGATGTTCCACGGCCAGACCTTCGTTCTCGACGGCGGAGCCCTCCTCGTCGGTTGACCTGAATCGAAACTTGTAATCAATGAAAGGATCCAGAAACATGTCTAGCCCCGTCATCGTCGGTGAGGTCAGCTTCGCCGAGCTCGAGTCGCGTCCGATTGCATCCGAGGAGGACGGAGACCCTACGGAGCCTCGGATGCAGTTGTTCGTCGAGAATTCCGGAATGCGTAGCGGACTCCTGATGTACGGCCCATGTGATGTCACCGAAGAGGTCCGCAACTATTCCTCGATGCACATTCTCTCGGGAGAACTCAGCCTCACCGTCGACGGTGTCACGACCGACATCGGCGGGGGAGACATCGCTCATTTCGTCCCGGGACAGACTGTGTTGATCTCGGCGAAGACTCAGATCCGTGAAGTGTTCACTACGTGCGGTCCGTTCTCGAAAGTTGCGGACGGGAACCAAACCGGTGCAGATTCGGTCGGTGTCGACGACTGATCGGCAGTGCGCTCATTCACCTCGACTTGACGCAGGGAATGCATCGAGGTGGGTCTCACTTGAGATCGACGAATGGTGTCGAATCGGGGAGATCTCCGCGAAATCGAGCACAGTGCCGTGGTGCGCCGTGGGGCCCCGGAGCGAACGGACTGCCGCGAAGGCGTGACGTCGATCCGGTGTCAGCGCACCGGGTCGACAGAGCTGCGGGCGCCTTGCACGAGGGAGCACCAGGAAGCCGGTCGGCTTGGTCTGTACCTGGGGCCGACGCCGTTCGCGCGGGCGATGTCGCGGTAGGCCGCGACGGCGGGGGTCGCGTGGCGTGTCAGCGACGGATCGGTCTGCACGTTCACTGTGTAGAGACCGAATCGCGGCGTGTAACTGCCCCATTCGTAGTTGTCGGTGAGGCTCCAGTAGTTGAATCCCATGACGTTGATTCCGTCGTTGCGGGCACGCTGCGCCCGGTAGACGAGGTCTCGCGGAGGTGATCTTCCCACTTGTATCCGTCTGGGCGCGTGTTGCCGTGTCGCCCGTAGGCGCTCAGTACCTGTTGCGCACGGCGGTCGGTGAGGCTCCGAACCACCTCGTGCACGCCCTAGTGAACGCCGACAGCTCAGAGAATCCGAGAGTCTGCGCGAGCTGACTGGCGGGCATCGTCGACTCGATCAGGTATCGGTGCGCGGTGTTTCGCATGACGTCGTCTTTGATTCCTGCGAAGGATGTTCCTTCTCGGCCGAGGTGACGCTGCATGGTTCTGGGGTGTAGTGACAGCGACTTCGCGACAGCACCGTAGTCGGCGTCCTCCGTGCCAAGCGTCCGGAAGACCCGGTGGCGCACGCGCTCGGTAAGGGTCGCGTCGGGAAGTGGAAACCTCGACTCGATGTAGGTGAGCGCATTGGCGCGGATGTCGTCGTCTGCGTCAGGAATGCGTGCATCGAGAAACCATGCCGGGACTACGATCTGAGCCCGCCGACTTTCTGGGTGGACGGTGGCAGCGAAGAACTGGATATACCTGGTCAACGGTGCCGACGGAGTGTGCGGAACCCACACTGACACGGGCCGATAGACTCCGCCGAGCACGATCGCGAACAGTCTGTGACAGGTGGCCAGAACCAGATCGATCGTCTGTCTCACAGGCGGCAGGGGATCGAGCACGAGATCGAAGAGGATCGCGGCGCTGCCGTCGGCCTCCTCGACCGACAAAGTGACGGCAGGACTGTGAATGAACAGCCACTGACTCGCCAGAATCCAAAATGCTCGGACAGTCGGTGCATTGCGCAGTGCGGCGGTGAGCGGGCCGAAGGCATCGATGTCTTGGTAGTGCGAGAGTTGCAGTGCGAAGTCCGGGCACTCGAGGTCTCCGGCTGCGCGCTCAAGGAGATGCATCGCGGCACGTGCTGAGATCAGCGCGTCCTCGTCGACCAAGGCGTCAGGTGGCAGCCCGGCGTCCTCGAGCAGCGCAGACGGTTCGCCGCCCAACTGCGTCACCAGCTCAGTCCAGCCTCGCAGGCTGCCCGGCCGCACGCTTGTCTCCACGGCCTCCGACGCTCCCCAACTTGTCGCCTAATGTCAAGCTTTGCTGGCTTCTCGCTGGTTGTATCGGACCGACAGTCCACAGCCAGTAGTCAGGAAACGAACATGCATGACGCATTGCGCACCCCTTTGCGCATCGGCGGCCTCGAAGTACCGGGACGCCTCTTCAAGTCGGCGACTCACGAGACCCGTGCGACCGTCGACGGTGCCGTTACCGACGAACTGCTCGACTTCTACCGCCCGATGGTCGAAGCGGGGACGCCACTGATCGTCACCGGCAACCTCTTCGTGTCGTGGCAAGGCAAGTCGGCATATCGGCAGGGCGGAATCCATTCCGATGAGATGATCCCAGGACTGCGTGAGTGGGCCGATCTCGCGCATTCCGGCGGGAGCGCATTGTTCGCGCAGCTCAATCACGGCGGCCGTCAGATGACCAAGCCGGCCGAGGGCGTTCCTGAGGCGATTTCGGCTTCTAATCGCCGTGAGAAGGCGCAAGGCACCAAGCCCCGCCCACTGCGCCTGGACGAGGTTCCGGCCCTCCTGGAGACGTACGCTGCTGCGGCCGGCCGCGCGCAGGAGGCCGGACTGGACGGCGTCCAGATCCAGATGGCGCACGGGTATTTCCTCAGCCAGTTCCTCAGCCCCGAATCGAACCGTCGACACGACGCCTACGGCGGCTCCGCACGAGCTCGCATGCAGTTGCCGCTTGAGGTGTACCGCGCCGTCCGTGATCGCGTCGGCCCCGACTTCCCGGTCATCATCAAGATCAACGGAACCGACACCATCCCGTGGGGAGGGGTGAAACTCGCCGATCAGATCGAGTTGGCGTTGCGACTGCAGGATGAAGGGATCGACGCCGTCGAAGTGACACGCGGCCATTTCTCGTCGTTTCCGAGCACCACATCGGGCCACTTCAAAGGGTACGTCAAGGCTCAACTGGACGACGGCGCGATGCGGGAGGCCTCGCCCAAGCGTCGGGCGGTGCTTCGAGCGCTGGGTCCACTCGCCGAGTTCGGCTACGAGCGGGCGTTCCGGCCGGCCGAGGGGTACAACCTGCCGCAGGCCCAGGAGTTCAGCCGTGCCCTCGACATTCCGGTGATCACCGTCGGCGGCTTCCGCGACCCCGTGGCGATGAACGAAGCGATCAGTTCGGGCAAGACGAGTGCGGTGTCGAGTGCACGCGGCCTCATCGCCAACCCCTACCTCTACCGCGAACTGGACGATCCGGCCGCCAACATCACCTGCACGCTGTGCAACAAGTGCATCGGTGTAGCGGGAGGACTGCCAGTCGCGTGTTACGACCCCACCGTCCTCCAGCGACGCGAGGCGGCGGGGCTGGATATTCGATGATCACTCCGGCAACTCCTCTCCAGATCGGCCAGATGGTCGTAGACGGGCGGCTTTACAAGTCCGCGACCAGTGAGACCCGCGCAAGTGACGACGGCTTCGTCACCAACGACCTGCTTGATTTCTACCGCCCGATGATTACCGCAGGCACTCCGCTCATCGTCACCGGTAGTCTCTTCGTCTCTCGGCAGGGGAAGTCAGCGGGGCGGCAGGCCGGAATCGACGACGATGACAAGATCGCGGGTCTCGCACAGTGGGCCGAACTCGCCCACTCGGGCCGAACAAAACTGATCGCCCAGCTCAATCACGGCGGAAGACAGATCGCCAAGGCGCTGCCCGGGGAGCGGATCGTCTCCGCCTCGAACATTCGCGAACCGCTGTACGGCAGCAAACCAGTCCCGCTTCGCCGCGACGAGATCCCAGCGGTGGTGCAGTCGTTCGCTGAGGCGGCGCGGCGAGCGGTCGAAGCCGGCATGGACGGCGTTCAGATCCACGCCGCACACGGTTATCTCCTCAGCCAGTTCCTGACCCCGCACACCAACAGGCGGAATGACGACTACGGCGGGCCCCTGGACAATCGGGCACGCCTGCTTCTCGAGGTGCTCGGCGCGGTGCGGGCCAGCGTGGGCGACTCGTACCCGATTCTGGTGAAGCTCAACGGCACCGACGATCTGCCGCTGCGACGAGCCGCGGACACTGGCGAACTCCTCCAGGTCGCGCGCTGGCTGCAGGACGACGGTGCCGACGCTATCGAGATCTCGCGTGGCCACTACGAGTCCTGGCCCGGCATGGTCCAGGGCAACTACCGCGGGTTCCTGGTCAACTCTGTGACCCGTGGGCCGCTGGCTTCGAGTTCGCGGCTCCGCAAGTCGATGATCTTCGCCGCGTCGCCGGTCGTCGAAAGAGTTGCCGGGCGCCTCCGACCGCCCGTGGAGGGGTTCAATCTGGGCCATGCGGCCGAAGTGGCTGAGGCCCTGACGATTCCGGTGATCTGCGTCGGTGGATTCCACAGCAAGGAGGGCATCGGGCACGCCGTCGGCAGTGGAATGGTCGATGCAGTCTCAGCAGCGAGGGCGTTCATCGCCGACCCGTTCCTATATCGCAACGTGGTGTCGACGCCCAACGAGCACCGGCCGGTCTGTGGCTACTGCAATCTGTGCATCGCGTCGTTCAGCACCACGCGGATCGACTGCGGCAGCCCAGACATCCGAACTCTCCGGGACGTGATGATCCGACAGGACGCGGGCGAGCCGACCGCGACGCCGGACTGACCGAGGGCGCTGGACGTCGCGGGGTAGGCGGCCCGTATCGGGTATCCCCCGGAGACGCTCAGTCGTCGTAGTGAAGAGCCGACACCGGGCCAGGGCCTGCTCGGTGCAGGACAGGGCCTTTGGCGACGTCGTCCTTAAGGTAGCGGTCGAAGAATGCCGACGAGTAGCGCATGTAGACGTTCGCCATCGGCGCGAATGCGGTGTAACCCACGAGGTTCATCGCCGCGGCTGCGGTCGGGTTCGCGGTCAGCATGTCGGTCACCATGAAGTGGTTGGTGTTCGTGATCTCCACAAAGTACTTCGGTCCCGAGGCGCCCTCAAACGTCTGCCACTGCTGCTTCCTCGACGACTCCAGGTACGGGTCCTCTCCGGTGAGGAACATCAGCGGAACATCTATGTCGTGCGCTGCCCTGACGATCTGGCGGTCGTTGATGAAAATCGGGGAGGCAAGTGGGAGGATCGCCTTGATCCGCTTGTCGCGGAACAGATGGGGATCAGTCGAGCGTGACCTGGACGGCATCGCGCACGGATCGATGTCGGTGATGTACCCGTTGAGGTTTCGGTCGGCGGCGGTCATCGGATAGTCGCAATTCATCGCCTGCCCGCCGTACAACAGCGTGTATGCGGCACCGAGCGAGTGGCCGCTCATCCCGATCCGCTCAGGGTCGATCATGCCCTGCAGACGGTCTCCCGAAGCGTGGTTGCGCGCGAGGGTGACGTCGAGCCCACGAGTTATCTCCGCTGGACGGTATGTCATGCCGAACTGCGTCTTCTTGAACCAGTCCCCCATGATGGCGAAGACGGAGTCGCTCGGATTCATGGCCGACAGATCCCCGAGCGCCCGGACTGTAGTCTCGACGGGGTTGTTGCGTTTCCAGAATCCGAGGGTGGTCGTCGGCTTCGAATCAAGATGGTCGATGCCGATGGCCACGTAGCCGTGACTGGCGAGATTCTGGGTGTAGAAGTAGTATCCGTCCCCCGGTGCGCCCAAACTCAGCTGAGAAGACGATCAGAGGATACGGACCGTCGCCACGCTCCGGCGCGGCGTTCTGTACCGCCACACCGCGAACTCCACCTTCGGTCCGGTAGGGTTTCGCGCCCTTCGCGTGCACAGCGGGATACCAGGTTGTCACCTTGATGTCGCCGCCAGCGACTGAGTGTCGTCGGACGTCGACGCCCACTTGATGTGGCCCGGTGGGCAGTGCGGTCGCAAAGCCATCGGCGGGATGTGGGAGGGCGGGCAATGCGTTGGGAGATGGCACTGCCAGCACACTCGTCACCGCAACAATCACGGTCGTCACCAGTATGCGAATCATGTAAGTCATCGCACATCCCCCAACCAATTTCTGGAATGATCGCTACAGTAAAAGTGCCGTACATCACAAGTCAAGAGGCTGGGGCGGCGAGTCGGCGGGGGAAGAGTTGCGCAGCACGCCCTAATCGGCACTCGGGCGGCGGCGGATCACCCAGACCATCGTCATCGAGATGACGACCTCGTCGGATTGATTCCGCGGGAGGACCTCGGTCGTGAGATCTGCACGACCGTCACGGAGCGTCACGTCGGCATTGGGCCATAATTAACTCGGCGTATTAATTATGGTTAGGTCCGTTGAGGCGCTGCGGAGCATAACTAACCTGCTGAGCCAGTGGTGACGTAGCAGTGCGCCGGTGTCAGCGCACCGGGTCGACACAGCTGCGGACGCCTTGGACGAGGGAACACCAGGAAGCCGGCCGGCTGGGCCGGTAGGTCGGGCCGACGCCGTTCGCGCGGGCGATGTCGCGGTAGGCCGAGACGGCGGGGGTCGCGTGTCGTGTCAGCGATGGATCGGTCTTCACATTCACGGTGTACAGGCCGAATCGCGGTGTGTAGCTGCCCCATTCGTAGTTGTCGGTGAGGCTCCAGTAGTTGAAGCCCATGACGTTGATGCCGTCGTTGCGGGCGCGCTGCGTCCAGTAGACGAGGTCACGGAGGTGATCCTCGCGCTTGTAGCCGTCCGGGCGCACCTTCCCGCCCTCGGTCGGCATGCCGGTCTCCACGACGTACAGGGGCTTGCCGGGGAAGCGTTCGGAGTAGTCGCGGAACGCGTAGTAGATGCCGTCCGCGGCGACCGAGGCCTTCCACTTGTCCGAGGTGATGGTCCAGATCGCCGGTTCGGCGGGGGACAGGGAGTAGTACGAGTTGAACGCTATGTAGTCGAGCTTGTCGCGGACGCCGTCCTGGAAGATCACGTCCAGGGCCGTCTGCACCGCCGGGATGTACGCGGAGGTCGACGAGACCATCGCGCCCGGTGAGCGGTGGTGGATGTAGTCGTAGATTCCGCGGTGCACGGCGACCAGTCGGGACGCCATCGTCGGGGCGTCCTTCACGCTGATGCCGCCGAACTTGACCTCGTTCATGATGTAGAGGGTCGGCTCGTTGACGGTGATCCACAGCGGGGACAGGTGCGCATATCGATCGACGACCATGCGCTGATGTCGCAACCACGATCCTGCGGTGCGCGCATCTGCCCAACCACCGCGGTCGGCGATCCAGCCGGGGAGAACCCAATGGTCGAGGGTCAGCATGGGACGCATGCCCGCACCGGTGATCGCGGCGAGCAGATCGTCGTAGTAGGCCAGTTCGCGTGTGTCGATCCGACCGGGAGAGGGCTCGATCCGCGACCATTCGATGCTGACGCGGTACACCTTCATGCCCATCGAGCGGGCTCGCTCGACATCCTCGCGATAGTGGTGGCGGAAGTCGACCGCCGTGCCGATCGGGTCCTCGACCTTGGTCGACGCGGCGTATCGGGACCAGTTGCTGTCGGGTGAGGACCCCTCGGTCTGGAACCCGGACGCCGATACGCCCCACAGGAAGTCGTCGGGCAGCGGCGCATTCACTCGGGCGTCGCTCGGGGGTGTCGCCAACATCGCCAGGCCGCCGAGCAGCATGGCGACGACTGCTGAGGACAGAATGCGTCGTGGAGGGGTGGTCATTGCAGCTTCCTGACTCTGGAGTCTGACGAGAAGTCGTCCGGACGTCTCGCAGGCGTTGTGACGGCTAGGGAGTGTCTCTATCACTGGTTGAATGGACCGCTTGGAACTTACGTCCAGCCCGAGGCCGTCGGACGGCGGCGGATCACCGAGACCATCGTCATCGAGATGACGACGTCGTCGGATTGATTCCGTGCGACGACCTCGGTCGTGAGATCTGCACGACCGTCACGGAGCGTCACGTCGGCGATCGTCAACGTTCCGTGCAGGACGTCGCCTGGGTGTACCGGGCGGCGAAGACTCACGTCGCGGATTGACTTGCCCGCGATCAATGCGACGGTTGAATAGAAGTTGTCCGCCTGCATGCGCTGCACGGCGGACATCGTGTGGATGCCACTCGAGATGAGCCCGCCGAAGGGCCAGTCCAGTGCGCGCACGGGATCGATGTGGAAGGGGAGCGGATCGTATTTCGTGGCGTACTCGATGATCTCCGCCTCGGTGAAGGCGTACGTGCCCAGGTCGTGGGTGCTCCCCACTTGGAGGTCGTCGGCGAAGGCGATCGCAGTGGATGAGATCGACAACTCAGCTCGCCCCGATCAGGCGCGTCACGCTGCGCATGGCGGAGCGCACCACGGTTCCGCGGACTCGGTCGACGAGCGAAGGTCCCGGAATGGGTGCGGCGGTGCCGAATCGGGGGAAGAGCGCGAGGGCGTTGTCCCGGTTGATTCGTCGAATCAGGTCGTCTGACTCGAACGGGTAGGAGTCGAGGCCACCGCAGAAGTACTGCACTGCGGGCTCGGGCGCGAACGGCCAGTCGCTGCCGAACAGCACGTGTCCCGGATCGGCGAAGGCGAGGAGGCTGGGCAGCGCCGCCCGGCTGGCCGACAATGCGGTATCGAAGTAGAAGCCGGAGAAATCGTCGAGCACGTCGAGCGGACTGCGTCCGGACTCGCCCGCGATCGCGACGGCCATTCGGTGCGACGCGTAGGGGACAAAACCGCCCGCATGACTGAGGATGAATCGGATGTGGGGATAGCGCCGACGGATTCCGCTGCTGACCAGCAGATACGCGGCACGAGTCGTGTCGAGGAGGAAGTCGGCCGCGAACGGCGGGATGCCGTCCACGGCCGGAGCCGGCAGATCGGCCGGGTGAATGAAGACGACGGCGGAACGTTCGTCGAGGACCTGGAACAACTCGTCCTGCCCGGGCTCGCCGAGATAGGTGCCGCGCGAGTTCGCCAACAGGACGACACCGTCGGCGTGCAGATGATCGAGAGCGTGTCGCGCCTCCCGTGCGGCCGCCGCGACGTCGGGCAGCGGAAGGGTGGCGAAGTACCCGAAGCGATTCGGATGCTCGGTCGTCAGCCCGGCCGAGAACTCGTTGAGTTCGCGGGCGAGTGCGGCGGCGTCCTGCGCGTCGGCGAGGAACGACGTCCCCGGCGTCGACACCGACAGGATCGCGGCGGCCGTACCGGCACGGTCCATGACACCGAGCGCTGCCTCGGGCGACCAGTCGGGCAACGCCCGGCCACCGGCCTCCGCGATGCCGTGGTCGTCGAGCCGCGCCCGATAGCTGGGCGGGATGAGGTGCTGGTGGACGTCGATACGCTGCATGGAGGTTCCTCGATTCAGCCGATGATGGGACGCCGGCCGCGGGTCTGACGATCCAGTTCGACCTGCATGACGGTGCGGACTCGTTCCGCGTAGTCCTCGGGCCGTTCGTCGGCCTCGGCGCGCATGGCCGGCAGCATCGCCGTGCGGAGTTTCGTCGGCAGCGGCACGTACGGGAGCAGTCCGACCGCCCCGATGTTGACGCCCCACGGAATCGACAGGGTGGTCGGGAGTCGGTTGAGGGCGGAAGCGATCGCGGACAACCGGTGGCGCGGGCGAGTGCGGCGCCGTCGTCGAGCACGAGGACCGACTCGCCCGCCCCGCTTGTCACGACCGGGACGATCGGCACGCCGTTGTCGATGGCGAGACGCGCGAAGGCCGGAGCGGCCGGGCGAACACCACGGTGTTCCGATCGCCCCACGATTTGAAGGCGTCGACGTCGCCGCCGGGGAACACGAGCAGATGGCGACCTTCGGCGAAAGCGGTGGTCGCCGCCTCGTGGCTGGCCTTCCGCGCACACGAACGGCTCGATGAAGCCCGCCGACTCCGAGCTGCCAGGCGATCTGGTGAGTCAGGACGGTGACGGGACGCTCGTCGCCGCTGGCCCGACGCGCGATGGCGAACGCGATGACGTTGAGGTCGAACACGCCGCCGAACCCGTGGTTGGCGACGAACAAGACCGGTTCGTCCGGGACCGGCGCGGGCGGATGGTGGTCTCGTGCCGGTTGTACGCCGCGACGGCGCCTCGACCGCCGCGCGAACGTTCAGTCATGAAAACTCTCCGTCGTCATGTTTCTTTCTGATGAAAACATCATAATAATTGGCTGCACGGTCCAGCGTCTTGTATCTCGTGAACGAAGCGCGCCGTCGTCGACGCCGCGCCTTCGCCTCACAGAGATACAAGGACGACATTGACGTCAGCCAATTATTGATTTTTCATCAGAAACATGACGACGGAGAGTTCATGGACTGACACGTTCGCGCGTGCGGTCGAGGCCGCCGTCGCGGCGTACAACCGGCACGAGACCACCATCGCCGCGCCGGTCCCGGACGAACCGGTCTTGTTCGTCGCCAACCACGGGTTCGGCGGCGTGTTCGACCTCAACGTCATCGCGTTCGCCATCGCGCGTCGGGCCAGCGGCGACGAGCGTCCCGTCACCGTCCTGACTCACCAGATCGCCTGGCAGCTCGGAGTCGGCGGGCTCATCGAGCCGTTCGGTGCGCGGAAGGCCAGCCACGAGGCGGCGACCACCGCTTTCGCCGAAGGTCGCCATCTGCTCGTGTTCCCCGGCGGCGACGTCGACGCCTTCAAATCGTGGGGCGATCGGAACACCGTGGTGTTCGCCGGCCGCTCCGGCTTCGCGCGTCTCGCCATCGACAACGGCGTGCCGATCGTCCCGGTCGTGACAAGCGGGGCGGGCGAGTCGGTCCTCGTGCTCGACGACGGCGCCGCACTCGCCCGCGCCACCGGTGTCCGCGATCGCTTCCGCCTCAACCGACTCCCGACCACCCTGTCGATTCCGTGGGGCGTCAACATCGGGGCGGTCGGACTGCTCCCGTACGTGCCGCTGCCGACGAAACTCCGCACGGCGATGCTGCCGGCCATGCGCGCCGAGGCCGACGAACGGCCCGAGGACTACGCGGAACGAGTCCGCACCGTCATGCAGGTCGAACTGGATCGTCAGACCCGCGGCCGGCGTCCCATCATCGGCTGAATCGAGGAACCTCCATGCAGCGTATCGACGTCCACCAGCACCTCATCCCGCCCAGCTATCGGGCGCGGCTCGACGACCACGGCATCGCGGAGGCCGGTGGCCGGGCGTTGCCCGACTGGTCGCCCGAGGCAGCGCTCGGTGTCATGGACCGTGCCGGTACGGCCGCCGCGATCCTGTCGGTGTCGACGCCGGGGACGTCGTTCCTCGCCGACGCGCAGGACGCCGCCGCACTCGCCCGCGAACTCAACGAGTTCTCGGCCGGGCTGACGACCGAGCATCCGAATCGCTTCGGGTACTTCGCCACCCTTCCGCTGCCCGACGTCGCGGCGGCCGCACGGGAGGCGCGACACGCTCTCGATCATCTGCACGCCGACGGTGTCGTCCTGTTGGCGAACTCGCGCGGCACCTATCTCGGCGAGCCCGGGCAGGACGAGTTGTTCCAGGTCCTCGACGAACGTTCCGCCGTCGTCTTCATTCACCCGGCCGATCTGCCGGCTCCGGCCGTGGACGGCATCCCGCCGTTCGCGGCCGACTTCCTCCTCGACACGACTCGTGCCGCGTATCTGCTGGTCAGCAGCGGAATCCGTCGGCGCTATCCCCACATCCGATTCATCCTCAGTCATGCGGGCGGTTTTGTCCCCTACGCGTCGCACCGAATGGCCGTCGCGATCGCGGGCGAGTCCGGACGCAGTCCGCTCGACGTGCTCGACGATTTCTCCGGCTT
Source organism: Gordonia spumicola (assembly GCF_009932475.1). Lineage (GTDB taxonomy): Bacteria > Actinomycetota > Actinomycetes > Mycobacteriales > Mycobacteriaceae > Gordonia > Gordonia spumicola. The sequence continues at coordinate 834,635 of NZ_BJOV01000002.1, read as the reverse complement.
CTACTTCGATACCGCATTGTCGGCCAGCCGGGCGGCGCTGCCCAGCCTCCTCGCCTTCGCCGATCCGGGACACGTGCTGTTCGGCAGCGACTGGCCGTTCGCGCCCGAGCCCGCAGTGCAGTACTTCTGCGGTGGCCTCGACTCCTACCCGTTCGAGTCAGACGACCTGATTCGACGAATCAACCGGGACAACGCCCTCGCGCTCTTCCCCCGATTCGGCACCGCCGCACCCATTCCGGGACCTTCGCTCGTCGACCGAGTCCGCGGAACCGTGGTGCGCTCCGCCATGCGCAGCGTGACGCGCCTGATCGGGGCGAGCTGAGTTGTCGATCTCATCCACTGCGATCGCCTTCGCCGACGACCTCCAAGTGGGGAGCACCCACGACCTGGGCACGTACGCCTTCACCGAGGCGGAGATCATCGAGTACGCCACGAAATACGATCCGCTCCCCTTCCACATCGATCCCGTGCGCGCACTGGACTGGCCCTTCGGCGGGCTCATCTCGAGTGGCATCCACACGATGTCCGCCGTGCAGCGCATGCAGGCGGACAACTTCTATTCAACCGTCGCATTGATCGCGGGCAAGTCAATCCGCGACGTGAGTCTTCGCCGCCCGGTACACCCAGGCGACGTCCTGCACGGAACGTTGACGATCGCCGACGTGACGCTCCGTGACGGTCGTGCAGATCTCACGACCGAGGTCGTCGCACGGAATCAATCCGACGACGTCGTCATCTCGATGACGATGGTCTCGGTGATCCGCCGCCGTCCGACGGCCTCGGGCTGGACGTAAGTTCCAAGCGGTCCATTCAACCAGTGATAGAGACACTCCCTAGCCGTCACAACGCCTGCGAGACGTCCGGACGACTTCTCGTCAGACTCCAGAGTCAGGAAGCTGCAATGACCACCCCTCCACGACGCATTCTGTCCTCAGCAGTCGTCGCCATGCTGCTCGGCGGCCTGGCGATGTTGGCGACACCCCCGAGCGACGCCCGAGTGAATGCGCCGCTGCCCGACGACTTCCTGTGGGGCGTATCGGCGTCCGGGTTCCAGACCGAGGGGTCCTCACCCGACAGCAACTGGTCCCGATACGCCGCGTCGACCAAGGTCGAGGACCCGATCGGCACGGCGGTCGACTTCCGCCACCACTATCGCGAGGATGTCGAGCGAGCCCGCTCGATGGGCATGAAGGTGTACCGCGTCAGCATCGAATGGTCGCGGATCGAGCCCTCTCCCGGTCGGATCGACACACGCGAACTGGCCTACTACGACGATCTGCTCGCCGCGATCACCGGTGCGGGCATGCGTCCCATGCTGACCCTCGACCATTGGGTTCTCCCCGGCTGGATCGCCGACCGCGGTGGTTGGGCAGATGCGCGCACCGCAGGATCGTGGTTGCGACATCAGCGCATGGTCGTCGATCGATATGCGCACCTGTCCCCGCTGTGGATCACCGTCAACGAGCCGACCCTCTACATCATGAACGAGGTCAAGTTCGGCGGCATCAGCGTGAAGGACGCCCCGACGATGGCGTCCCGACTGGTCGCCGTGCACCGCGGAATCTACGACTACATCCACCACCGCTCACCGGGCGCGATGGTCTCGTCGACCTCCGCGTACATCCCGGCGGTGCAGACGGCCCTGGACGTGATCTTCCAGGACGGCGTCCGCGACAAGCTCGACTACATAGCGTTCAACTCGTACTACTCCCTGTCCCCCGCCGAACCGGCGATCTGGACCATCACCTCGGACAAGTGGAAGGCCTCGGTCGCCGCGGACGGCATCTACTACGCGTTCCGCGACTACTCCGAACGCTTCCCCGGCAAGCCCCTGTACGTCGTGGAGACCGGCATGCCGACCGAGGGCGGGAAGGTGCGCCCGGACGGCTACAAGCGCGAGGATCACCTCCGTGACCTCGTCTACTGGACGCAGCGCGCCCGCAACGACGGCATCAACGTCATGGGCTTCAACTACTGGAGCCTCACCGACAACTACGAATGGGGCAGCTACACACCGCGATTCGGCCTGTACACCGTGAATGTGAAGACCGATCCATCGCTGACACGACACGCGACCCCCGCCGTCTCGGCCTACCGCGACATCGCCCGCGCGAACGGCGTCGGCCCGACCTACCGGCCCAGCCGGCCGGCTTCCTGGTGTTCCCTCGTCCAAGGCGTCCGCAGCTGTGTCGACCCGGTGCGCTGACACCGGCGCACTGCTACGTCACCACTGGCTCAGCAGGTTAGTTATGCTCCGCAGCGCCTCAACGGACCTAACCATAATTAATACGCCGAGTTAATTATGGCCCAATGCCGACGTGACGCTCCGTGACGGTCGTGCAGATCTCACGACCGAGGTCCTCCCGCGGAATCAATCCGACGAGGTCGTCATCTCGATGACGATGGTCTGGGTGATCCGCCGCCGCCCGAGTGCCGATTAGGGCGTGCTGCGCAACTCTTCCCCCGCCGACTCGCCGCCCCAGCCTCTTGACTTGTGATGTACGGCACTTTTACTGTAGCGATCATTCCAGAAATTGGTTGGGGGATGTGCGATGACTTACATGATTCGCATACTGGTGACGACCGTGATTGTTGCGGTGACGAGTGTGCTGGCAGTGCCATCTCCCAACGCATTGCCCGCCCTCCCACATCCCGCCGATGGCTTTGCGACCGCACTGCCCACCGGGCCACATCAAGTGGGCGTCGACGTCCGACGACACTCAGTCGCTGGCGGCGACATCAAGGTGACAACCTGGTATCCCGCTGTGCACGCGAAGGGCGCGAAACCCTACCGGACCGAAGGTGGAGTTCGCGGTGTGGCGGTACAGAACGCCGCGCCGGAGCGTGGCGACGGTCCGTATCCTCTGATCGTCTTCTCAGCTGAGTTTGGGCGCACCGGGGGACGGATACTACTTCTACACCCAGAATCTCGCCAGTCACGGCTACGTGGCCATCGGCATCGACCATCTTGATTCGAAGCCGACGACCACCCTCGGATTCTGGAAACGCAACAACCCCGTCGAGACTACAGTCCGGGCGCTCGGGGATCTGTCGGCCATGAATCCGAGCGACTCCGTCTTCGCCATCATGGGGGACTGGTTCAAGAAGACGCAGTTCGGCATGACATACCGTCCAGCGGAGATAACTCGTGGGCTCGACGTCACCCTCGCGCGCAACCACGCTTCGGGAGACCGTCTGCAGGGCATGATCGACCCTGAGCGGATCGGGATGAGCGGCCACTCGCTCGGTGCCGCATACACGCTGTTGTACGGCGGGCAGGCGATGAATTGCGACTATCCGATGACCGCCGCCGACCGAAACCTCAACGGGTACATCACCGACATCGATCCGTGCGCGATGCCGTCCAGGTCACGCTCGACTGATCCCCATCTGTTCCGCGACAAGCGGATCAAGGCGATCCTCCCACTTGCCTCCCCGATTTTCATCAACGACCGCCAGATCGTCAGGGCAGCGCACGACATAGATGTTCCGCTGATGTTCCTCACCGGAGAGGACCCGTACCTGGAGTCGTCGAGGAAGCAGCAGTGGCAGACGTTTGAGGGCGCCTCGGGACCGAAGTACTTTGTGGAGATCACGAACACCAACCACTTCATGGTGACCGACATGCTGACCGCGAACCCGACCGCAGCCGCGGCGATGAACCTCGTGGGTTACACCGCATTCGCGCCGATGGCGAACGTCTACATGCGCTACTCGTCGGCATTCTTCGACCGCTACCTTAAGGACGACGTCGCCAAAGGCCCTGTCCTGCACCGAGCAGGCCCTGGCCCGGTGTCGGCTCTTCACTACGACGACTGAGCGTCTCCGGGGGATACCCGATACGGGCCGCCTACCCCGCGACGTCCAGCGCCCTCGGTCAGTCCGGCGTCGCGGTCGGCTCGCCCGCGTCCTGTCGGATCATCACGTCCCGGAGAGTTCGGATGTCTGGGCTGCCGCAGTCGATCCGCGTGGTGCTGAACGACGCGATGCACAGATTGCAGTAGCCACAGACCGGCCGGTGCTCGTTGGGCGTCGACACCACGTTGCGATATAGGAACGGGTCGGCGATGAACGCCCTCGCTGCTGAGACTGCATCGACCATTCCACTGCCGACGGCGTGCCCGATGCCCTCCTTGCTGTGGAATCCACCGACGCAGATCACCGGAATCGTCAGGGCCTCAGCCACTTCGGCCGCATGGCCCAGATTGAACCCCTCCACGGGCGGTCGGAGGCGCCCGGCAACTCTTTCGACGACCGGCGACGCGGCGAAGATCATCGACTTGCGGAGCCGCGAACTCGAAGCCAGCGGCCCACGGGTCACAGAGTTGACCAGGAACCCGCGGTAGTTGCCCTGGACCATGCCGGGCCAGGACTCGTAGTGGCCACGCGAGATCTCGATAGCGTCGGCACCGTCGTCCTGCAGCCAGCGCGCGACCTGGAGGAGTTCGCCAGTGTCCGCGGCTCGTCGCAGCGGCAGATCGTCGGTGCCGTTGAGCTTCACCAGAATCGGGTACGAGTCGCCCACGCTGGCCCGCACCGCGCCGAGCACCTCGAGAAGCAGGCGTGCCCGATTGTCCAGGGGCCCGCCGTAGTCGTCATTCCGCCTGTTGGTGTGCGGGGTCAGGAACTGGCTGAGGAGATAACCGTGTGCGGCGTGGATCTGAACGCCGTCCATGCCGGCTTCGACCGCTCGCCGCGCCGCCTCAGCGAACGACTGCACCACCGCTGGGATCTCGTCGCGGCGAAGCGGGACTGGTTTGCTGCCGTACAGCGGTTCGCGAATGTTCGAGGCGGAGACGATCCGCTCCCCGGGCAGCGCCTTGGCGATCTGTCTTCCGCCGTGATTGAGCTGGGCGATCAGTTTTGTTCGGCCCGAGTGGGCGAGTTCGGCCCACTGTGCGAGACCCGCGATCTTGTCATCGTCGTCGATTCCGGCCTGCCGCCCCGCTGACTTCCCCTGCCGAGAGACGAAGAGACTACCGGTGACGATGAGCGGAGTGCCTGCGGTAATCATCGGGCGGTAGAAATCAAGCAGGTCGTTGGTGACGAAGCCGTCGTCACTTGCGCGGGTCTCACTGGTCGCGGACTTGTAAAGCCGCCCGTCTACGACCATCTGGCCGATCTGGAGAGGAGTTGCCGGAGTGATCATCGAATATCCAGCCCCGCCGCCTCGCGTCGCTGGAGGACGGTGGGGTCGTAACACGCGACTGGCAGTCCTCCCGCTACACCGATGCACTTGTTGCACAGCGTGCAGGTGATGTTGGCGGCCGGATCGTCCAGTTCGCGGTAGAGGTAGGGGTTGGCGATGAGGCCGCGTGCACTCGACACCGCACTCGTCTTGCCCGAACTGATCGCTTCGTTCATCGCCACGGGGTCGCGGAAGCCGCCGACGGTGATCACCGGAATGTCGAGGGCACGGCTGAACTCCTGGGCCTGCGGCAGGTTGTACCCCTCGGCCGGCCGGAACGCCCGCTCGTAGCCGAACTCGGCGAGTGGACCCAGCGCTCGAAGCACCGCCCGACGCTTGGGCGAGGCCTCCCGCATCGCGCCGTCGTCCAGTTGAGCCTTGACGTACCCTTTGAAGTGGCCCGATGTGGTGCTCGGAAACGACGAGAAATGGCCGCGTGTCACTTCGACGGCGTCGATCCCTTCATCCTGCAGTCGCAACGCCAACTCGATCTGATCGGCGAGTTTCACCCCTCCCCACGGGATGGTGTCGGTTCCGTTGATCTTGATGATGACCGGGAAGTCGGGGCCGACGCGATCACGGACGGCGCGGTACACCTCAAGCGGCAACTGCATGCGAGCTCGTGCGGAGCCGCCGTAGGCGTCGTGTCGACGGTTCGATTCGGGGCTGAGGAACTGGCTGAGGAAATACCCGTGCGCCATCTGGATCTGGACGCCGTCCAGTCCGGCCTCCTGCGCGCGGCCGGCCGCAGCAGCGTACGTCTCCAGGAGGGCCGGAACCTCGTCCAGGCGCAGTGGGCGGGGCTTGGTGCCTTGCGCCTTCTCACGGCGATTAGAAGCCGAAATCGCCTCAGGAACGCCCTCGGCCGGCTTGGTCATCTGACGGCCGCCGTGATTGAGCTGCGCGAACAATGCGCTCCCGCCGGAATGCGCGAGATCGGCCCACTCACGCAGTCCTGGGATCATCTCATCGGAATGGATTCCGCCCTGCCGATATGCCGACTTGCCTTGCCACGACACGAAGAGGTTGCCGGTGACGATCAGTGGCGTCCCCGCTTCGACCATCGGGCGGTAGAAGTCGAGCAGTTCGTCGGTAACGGCACCGTCGACGGTCGCACGGGTCTCGTGAGTCGCCGACTTGAAGAGGCGTCCCGGTACTTCGAGGCCGCCGATGCGCAAAGGGGTGCGCAATGCGTCATGCATGTTCGTTTCCTGACTACTGGCTGTGGACTGTCGGTCCGATACAACCAGCGAGAAGCCAGCAAAGCTTGACATTAGGCGACAAGTTGGGGAGCGTCGGAGGCCGTGGAGACAAGCGTGCGGCCGGGCAGCCTGCGAGGCTGGACTGAGCTGGTGACGCAGTTGGGCGGCGAACCGTCTGCGCTGCTCGAGGACGCCGGGCTGCCACCTGACGCCTTGGTCGACGAGGACGCGCTGATCTCAGCACGTGCCGCGATGCATCTCCTTGAGCGCGCAGCCGGAGACCTCGAGTGCCCGGACTTCGCACTGCAACTCTCGCACTACCAAGACATCGATGCCTTCGGCCCGCTCACCGCCGCACTGCGCAATGCACCGACTGTCCGAAGCATTTTGGATCTGGCGAGTCAGTGGCTGTTCATTCACAGTCCTGCCGTCACTTTGTCGGTCGAGGAGGCCGACGGCAGCGCCGCGATCCTCTTCGATCTCGTGCTCGATCCCCTGCCGCCTGTGAGACAGACGATCGATCTGGTTCTGGCCACCTGTCACAGACTGTTCGCGATCGTGCTCGGCGGAGTCTATCGGCCCGTGTCAGTGTGGGTTCCGCACACTCCGTCGGCACCGTTGACCAGGTATATCCAGTTCTTCGCTGCCACCGTCCACCCAGAAAGTCGGCGGGCTCAGATCGTAGTCCCGGCATGGTTTCTCGATGCACGCATTCCTGACGCAGACGACGACATCCGCGCCAATGCGCTCACCTACATCGAGTCGAGGTTTCCACTTCCCGACGCGACCCTTACCGAGCGCGTGCGCCACCGGGTCTTCCGGACGCTTGGCACGGAGGACGCCGACTACGGTGCTGTCGCGAAGTCGCTGTCACTACACCCCAGAACCATGCAGCGTCACCTCGGCCGAGAAGGAACATCCTTCGCAGGAATCAAAGACGACGTCATGCGAAACACCGCGCACCGATACCTGATCGAGTCGACGATGCCCGCCAGTCAGCTCGCGCAGACTCTCGGATTCTCTGAGCTGTCGGCGTTCACTAGGGCGTGCACGAGGTGGTTCGGAGCCTCACCGACCGCCGTGCGCAACAGGTACTGAGCGCCTACGGGCGACACGGCAACACGCGCCCAGACGGATACAAGTGGGAAGATCACCTCCGCGAGACCTCGTCTACCGGGCGCAGCGTGCCCGCAACGACGGAATCAACGTCATGGGATTCAACTACTGGAGCCTCACCGACAACTACGAATGGGGCAGTTACACGCCGCGATTCGGTCTCTACACAGTGAACGTGCAGACCGATCCGTCGCTGACACGCCACGCGACCCCCGCCGTCGCGGCCTACCGCGACATCGCCCGCGCGAACGGCGTCGGCCCCAGGTACAGACCAAGCCGACCGGCTTCCTGGTGCTCCCTCGTGCAAGGCGCCCGCAGCTCTGTCGACCCGGTGCGCTGACACCGGATCGACGTCACGCCTTCGCGGCAGTCCGTTCGCTCCGGGGCCCCACGGCGCACCACGGCACTGTGCTCGATTTCGCGGAGATCTCCCCGATTCGACACCATTCGTCGATCTCAAGTGAGACCCACCTCGATGCATTTCCCTGCGTCAAGTCGAGGTGAATGAGCGCACTGCCGATCAGTCGTCGACACCGACCGAATCTGCACCGGTTTGGTTCCCGTCCGCAACTTTCGAGAACGGACCGCACGTAGTGAACACTTCACGGATCTGAGTCTTCGCCGAGATCAACACAGTCTGTCCCGGGACGAAATGAGCGATGTCTCCCCCGCCGATGTCGGTCGTGACACCGTCGACGGTGAGGCTGAGTTCTCCCGAGAGAATGTGCATCGAGGAATAGTTGCGGACCTCTTCGGTGACATCACATGGGCCGTACATCAGGAGTCCGCTACGCATTCCGGAATTCTCGACGAACAACTGCATCCGAGGCTCCGTAGGGTCTCCGTCCTCCTCGGATGCAATCGGACGCGACTCGAGCTCGGCGAAGCTGACCTCACCGACGATGACGGGGCTAGACATGTTTCTGGATCCTTTCATTGATTACAAGTTTCGATTCAGGTCAACCGACGAGGAGGGCTCCGCCGTCGAGAACGAAGGTCTGGCCGTGGAACATCTGCGCTTCCGGTGAAGCGAGAAACTCGACGACCCCGACGACATCGTCGAGATCGACCGCACGTCCAGAGGGACTGAGTCGATTCGCAGCTTCCAGTCGTGCGTCTGCCTCTCGCCCGAATATCTCGCGGAATCCCTCCGTGTCGAGCGCGGTCGGCGACAGCGCGTTCACGCGAACTCCGATCGGCGCGAGATCGACAGCGAGGTAGCGTACGAGCGCTTCAGCCATCGCCTTGGTCGCCCCCCACTGTGACGTAGTCACGCAGTGCAACTCGGGCTCCGCGACTGGAGAGGTACACGATCGAGCTGCCTCGCCCCAGCAGGTCGGCGACGGCCTGGACAACGTAGACGAGCGACAACGCATTGACCTCGACTGCATGCCGAAGCTGATCCGGCGTCGAGGTCAAGGAATCAACCGGATACCCGGCCACAGCACAATGGACCACGAGGTCGATGCGGTCGGAACGTTCTCGCACCGCGTCGGCGACGTTGTTCGCGCCCTCCGGTGACGCGATGTCGCCTGGCACGAGCACGACCGTCGCGCCCAGTTCCTCCGCCGTTGCACGGACCTCCGACACTGCACTGTCGACCTCGCGATTGTTCAAGAAGATGACGTTCCCCGGACGCGACATCCCGAGGACTACAGCCTTTCCAACACCGCGGCTTCCGCCGATCACGAGAATGTTCATCGCACGTCCGCGCTTCGCTCCCGCATCGGTGAACGACCGACATTGATCTTATCGAACGAACGCCCGAGGTGGAATGGGAGATACTCGTCCCCCTTCCCAGGAATCGTCTCGCGGAGAACGGTCTCAAGGGTCGACTTCCCCGTGTAGTGCCTCGCGAGACCCGTCGACAGCACCGGAATCTCGTCCAGCGGATCGAACGGCGTACCGGTCAGTACGAGTTCGCCTTCGCCCTCGCGGTATGCACCCAGTTCACGTTCGATTCGGTCGATCGAGATCCACGGATCGCCGGCCGCACCCGCGTTGTGAGTGAGCGGGAGCCCCACCTCGATTGAGTTGGACACAACAGCGCGGGGGCCGAGTTCCTCTCCGAAACGCGCCTCGATCTGGATGCCCCGAACGCCGTTTCGTGCGCCGTACCCGTACATGTCGTCCGCGTCCCGGTAGAGGCGGCATTCACCCGTCTTCTTCGGTTCGCCCCAGAGGTCCCGGCCGATCGTCACAGGCATGTCCCCCGAAATGAACAAGGTGAGGTAATACGAACCGACGAACTCTCTCCATCGGACGTTGAGCATCACCGCCGCCGACTCGAACTCACCTGAAAGCCCGCATTGCCACTGCGCGACCGAAGCGATACCGCTCGACCCCACCGGCTCCAGGTCCGGCGGAAGCACCGAGCGTACGAATTCCGGCGTCGTTTCGAACTCGACCGAGACACCCTCGACCGTGAACGCTGCTTTCTGGAAACTCGATTGGAACTCCTGCACCTCCCTCGAGGACATCACATAACTCATAGCCGCTCCGTTCGTATTCGATTGATTCTTCCCGCCGCCCCGTCTAGACCCGGCGACGAGATGTGCGTCGCACACTGCGTCGGTGCTGTGCTTGGAACCAGTCTGAAACGCCGTTCCGATATTCGGCTTCCGAGATCGGACAGATCCATGACGAATCCCGTCGCCTTCCGGCAGCTGAGTGATAGCTTCGGGCGATGACCGAGGGACTCGTCGCCGCCACCAGCTATTTCGCCGATCGAATGTCGGCCGAACGGGCGGCCGTCCGATCGTGCATGCATCGACGGGTGACAGACGAAGTCCCCGGCTACTTCTCCCGCGGCTGGCGAGATCGCCTCCACGGGGCAGCCGTCACCTCTACCGGACACGACGCGCTCGAGCTGATCGCCCAGACAGTGTCCGACGTGATCCGGACAGGCCAAGGCGCGAGCACTCCACCAGCCCGCGTGTTCGAGGAAGTGCCGTACGCCGCCCGCGCGGGCATACCGTGGGGACTCTGCGAGGACGCGTACCGCGCATGCATGACCGGCATGTGGGACTGGATCATCCTCGAGGTCCAACAGCTGCCGTACCCGAAGTCGACCCAACTGGCGGTGGTCGACAAGGTCACCCACATCGTGTTCCGGTGGTTCGACGCCGCGATTCGGCGCGCCCGCGAGGAGTTCCTCGCCGAGCGCGCCAAGCTCGGCAGATCCGCGGCCCGACGACGAGCCGAGCTACTCCGCGATCTCGCAGCCGGCCGCAGCGTTTCCGAAGTCGAGCTCGGATATCCACTGCACCGATGGCACCGGATGTTCATCCTCTGGCGGCCGGGTGGAGCGCTCGACGGAGACAGATTGCGAAGCCGGTTCGGCGCGAACACCAGCCTCGCCGCCGAGGCCGATGACGGGTCCCTGTGGATTGTGATCGGAACGATGGACAGATCGCCTGCTGCCGACATCGTCGCCCTGCTCGATCTGGAAGCGACGGTGCGGGTGGCCGCGAGCTCTGTCCACCACGGCGTTTCAGGACTGGTCGACGCCTTCCACGAAGCATCCGCGACATACTCGCTGGCACTCCGGAAGCTCGACGGTCGCCCCCGCCAAGTGACCGCATTCGACGAAGTCGACGTCGAGACGCTCCTCGCCTGGGACATGGCGGATGCGGCCAGAACTGCCGGCGCCGAACTCGGCGTGCTCGCTGACGCCGGACCGAAAGCCGAGCGACTGCGGGCGACGCTGGAGTCGTACTTGTCGTCCGGATGCAACGCAGCCGCGACAGCCAAGGCGCTGCATATGAGCGAGAGGGCGGTCCGACACCGTCTCCAGGCGATCGAAGCGTCGCGGACGGTCCCCATTCCTTCACGCATCGCACAGCTCAGCATCGCGCTCCGCGTTCATCGGGCCCTCGAGTGGCGAGAGAAGCGGAGTGCCGAGCGCACGATGCCAGTCCCCATACCGGCCGACGTCGAGTAGGCCGTCCGCAGGAGGACACGGAGTCGACTGCCGAGATCTGGCAAATTGATGAAGAATGCGTCCGATCTCGGCCGGAATGACGCGGCGCCAGATCGTTAGCTTCGTTGTATGAACGAGAATGACTCAGATCACATCCAAGCGCGGGTAGCCGTGGTCGGCGGCGGGCTCGCCGGCTGCACCGCGGCCCTCCGTCTCGTCGAGCAAGGCTTCTCAGACGTCGTGGTGCTCGAAGCCGCCGATTCGCCGGGCGGCCGCGTCGGGACCATGTCGATCGTCGGCCAGAACCTCGACAGCGGTGCGCAGTTCATCGGACCGGAACAGACCGAGCTCCTCGCCATCGCTGCGCAGCTCGGGCTGTCCGAAGTCCCGATGTACACCGACGGACAGGACATCGTGCGCCACGTACCGGGCTCGAATCACCCGGAACTCGAGTACTTCGTCACGGCGATCGACGAGGTCGCCGCATCTCTGGATCTCGCCGCACCGTGGGCACATCCGGATGCAGTCCACCTCGAGACGTCGTCGGTCGACGCATGGGCTCACACTCTCGGCGTGACCGACCGTGACGCACTCGCGTACATCGCCTCCATCGTCGAGTCCTTCGTAGGGGCACAGAGCGGTGACGTCTCGGTCCTCTGGTTCGCGACGTTCGTCGCGGGCGCGGGCGGTTGGGAGCAGGCCACCAAAGAGACGCTGTCCAGCAGGATCGACGGCGGAGCGGGACAGATCATCGACCGCCTCGCGGAACGCCTCGGCGATCGAGTCTTGGTGAACAGCCCGGTCACCGCGGTGGTGCAGGGCGAGTCCTCCGTGACCCTGACGGCGGGCGGCGTGAGGGTGACCGCCGATCGAGTGGTCCTCGCGTGCTCTCCGAATGAGCTCTGCCGGATGACGTTCACCCCGCAGCTGCCAGCGCAGAGGAACGAGTTGAATTCGAACTGGTCATTCGGCGGAGGCGTCAAGTTCGCCGTCGCCTACGAGCGTCCCTTCTGGCGGGACTCCGAGCTCAGCGGAACCATCATGCCGGGACCGACCACTCCGGTGTCGAGGATCTGGGACAACTCGCCGACAGACGGATCTCCCGTCGGCATCCTCGTCGGCCTCGCCAGCAGACGTCACGTCCAGTCGATGCTCCCCCCGACCGAGGAAGCCCGGCGCACCCTCATCGAGGAGTACATCGCGACCTCCCTCGGGATAGACGTGCCTCCCCCGATCGGGTACGTCGAGAGCATCTGGGCCGACAAACAGTGGATCTCGGGCTGCACCACGGCGAATCGACCGGGCACGATGCTCACCTGCTGGCCGACGATCCGGGAACCGATCGGCCGACTCCATTTCGCAGGAACGGAAACGTCGGAGCATTTCACCGGATACATGGAGGGAGCAGTCCGATCAGGGTCGCGCGCGGCACGGGAGGTCGGCGCATTGCTGAGACACAACCCCACCGTCTGATCGAGACCATCCACGTATAGGTCAGATCGATCTCGCGCGCCAGCTACGTGCCGATGTTGCTGTTGTTCTGAATGGACTTCTCTAGCTCGACGGAGACAAAGGTGCCCGGCCCCGTACTCGGCGTCGGGCACTCTCTGCCGCTTACAGGGAATAGATCGCCGGATCTTTCGGAGCTAATTCGCGGGCACGGGACATGTCGCCACAGCAACGCCGCGCTTGGCCTCGGTCGACTTGTACGGTTCCTGAGCAGCATCGTAGGCTGCTGCGTTACCAACGACTCCAGAGGACTCACCGTCGATTCGGATACGGCACGTAGCGACAGCGGATCGTCCTTTGGCTGTGATCGTGATCGCCGGGGACTGGCCCCCATCCAATGTGTACTGCGCGGACGTCCAACCGATAAATCCGTGTTGCGAGTCAATCGCGGCCCCCGACTTTGTGGTCATCCTAACGCGGTTTTCGCCGGTGGACGTCGGAGGAAGAGTCTCGGACATTGATCCGCTATCAGTCGCGAACTCAACGGTCACCGAATCAGCACCGACCACCTCGGCTTGGTACTCGACTACTTTCGGCGCGACAGATGGCATTGACTCTGTGTCGCCACTGGACACCACGTCGGTGTCCGCAGATCCGCAGCCAGCGAGGACGATGCATGCTGCAGCAATGAGGTACGATCCTTTCGAAATTTTCACTACGCCTGTCAACCTTCCACATAATTCCGGTCAATACCAGTATTCCTCGAGAGACTCATCAAGGCTTGAATCGTAATCCCCCTGCTGGACCCGACGGCTGGCCTGCGAGAACAAACCGGGATTCCTCGCGCGAGCACGTTATGGGCCCTAACGGATTGTTTATCGTGTCTGAAACCGTCCGTTCGCAGGACCAACCCTCAATCGACCACTTCTCGACTTCTCCGGAAACGGTCGCCTGAGTCTGAAAGGTGACCTTGGCTATGGGCTTGGCTTCGTCGCACGTGACCCCGACGCGGCCGGTGACGTAGGTCGTTATGAGCCTAGTGCGTTGAGTAAGTCGCGATGCAGCCATGAGTCGAACCTTCCGAACACGCCTGACGGTGAGGTTGTCGCGAACCTACACCAGAAGCGTCTCGGTGAACAACCAAGTGAGAAAGTCGTCCACGACGGGCATCTTCGTGAGACTCTCCCCCAGATTCAACTGTTCGAACCCTGTTGAATGAGCTACCGATATGGTATTCACCTATAGGTGATACCACCATATCGTATACCTGGAAAACTGGCGAGATTTCAATGAGTCAGCAACTTCCCAACCCGCGCAACGGGCAGTACTCTACTCAGCAAAATTATGGTCCTCCACACTATCCGCAGCAGCCGAACCCGAGACAACGAAGGAGTCAGACTCCATTTACAATCGGGATTGTTTGCGCCTTGGTTCTAGCCTTGGCGACAGTGCTCGTTATTGGCAACAAGCAAGGCATCAGAGAACTGATCGACTCCAAGGATCGTTCCAGTCCTGGTCAGGAGTCTGTGTACCAACAGTGGTTAGATGTATCGCGCAACTGTTACGACAACTGCCCCCAGATTGATGGAGGGGCGGATCGCGAATATGCCGATCGGCTGAACTCGATTTACTCCAACTACGACCTGCATGCGGCGTACAACTACCCGCCCGCCAACGGAAAAATTCGACCAAATGGGCTTGTCACTGTTTGCTACTCGATCAATCCTCAGGATTCAACAGAAACTGCGAGTGCAAATATTACGAAGGAGAAAGCGGACCGTGCGCATACGTACGCCCAACTCCCGAACAATAATCCATACAAGCTCAAGGAACTTCCTTCGGAACTCGCTACCAAGGTAGGAGGAGAAGTTATCGATGCTGTTGTTGATGTCTACTGTCCAGAATTTCACAATGATGATCCGAAGCTTGGCGGATGGGCGTACCTGAGCGATATTGGTCGCTAGTTTCCATCCTCGAACTTGCGGTCGTTCACTCCCAGAATACTTCGCCCGACCCTGGTTCAGGGCCGGGCGAATTCGTGTTGACTGGGCTCAGGACGCAGGCAGAAGTGGGTGCCGCAGTGATTGTCGGATGCGCCGCGCAGGGAACTCGTAGCCGACCTGCCAGTAAGCACCCGGGTCATCCGAGGACAGGTAGCTACCTCAACTTCAGGCGAGGTTTCACCTTCACGCAGCGGGCAAGTTCGCCCCTGCTGGTGACGTATCCAGGAGCGGACCTCTCGGGCGTTCGTCTAGCCCAATCGACTGATCTGCCCGATGGCTGCCGGGCGAGCCCTCGGGAGACTCGTGCCTCCCGCTAGCGCTTAGTGCATCTAGTCAATCGGCGCGGGTGGCCCGCGTGTTTCGATTGGCAATACATGAGGCGTCACACCTCTGCGCTCTCCGTGTCCCGGTCGGCGTGTAAGCGCTCCGACCAGCGACGTAGGTGGTCGGTGAACGCGGCCACGGCAAGACCGCGACATCCCTCCAGCTCGAAGGATCAGCATCGTGCGGCGTGCTGTTGGGCAGAATGGAGTTGGCGTAGGACCGTGGTTGCGAAGAGAGTGTTGCAACGTCCAGGAAACGCGCCGACTGACTGCCGAGGAGCAGGGCCCGGAGCCAAGTCCAACGCTAGTCCAAGCGAGCCGATAGCGAGAAGAAGCCCAGGAACTACTTCACTGCGATATAGGATCCCAACCGACGCCCAACCGTCATGCACACCAGTGCCATCGAGGCCTGACCGGCAGCAGGTCAAACGCACCAATCCATCGAACAGCCCCTACCCGCAGGTTGGGGCATTGAGGTGTCAGCGTCCTGGCGAGAGACGCGGCCGACATCTGGCAGCGCGGCACTATGACGATACAGGGCTGTCGACATAGCGTATGCACCGCGCAGTCACGATAAATCGACCATCTTCGATAGAGGCCCCACCGCACGTAGATCCGCCGTCTGTGCGAGCAGGGCACTCCCTATGTACATGTGCTGTTCTCCGCTCGATCTCCCGAACCAATTGCCCGCCGTACGGACGAACACTCATCCCCGCCAGACCTCCGACGCGTCGGTACAGCACCGACCATGTCCAGCTCTGCGAAGCAAACTACTGACACCGGGGCCGAACGTCTGGACATCCCAGCGGAATATCTCCTATGCGAACTGACATACGTCTGGAATCTCAAACACACCCGCCGGAATCGTTCGCGGGCTACTGACACTATGGCTCGAATATCCCCGTCTATTGCCAAATCCACTGACAGCCAGCCTGGAAACTGACAAATCTCAGCGGAACCTACACGACAACCCGCCCCGAACCTCAGCCCCGAGCCATGTCCACGAACTTCGAGAGATGAAGCTGGTGGGCGACGGTGATCGTCGCCGTCGGGCCGTTTCGGTGCTTGCCGACGATGATGTCGGCTTCGCCCGCGCGGGGATCGTCGCGCTCGATGGAGTCGGGGCGGTGCAGCAGGATGACCATGTCGGCGTCCTGCTCCAGTGAGCCCGATTCACGCAGGTCGGAGACCTGCGGGCGCTTGTCGGTGCGCTGTTCCGGACCACGGTTCAGCTGCGAGATCGCGACGACGGGGACTTCGAGTTCCTTGGCGAGCAGCTTGATCGAGCGGGAGAACTCGGAGACCTCCTGCTGGCGGGACTCGACCTTCTTGCCCGATGTCATCAGCTGCATGTAGTCGATGACGACGAGCTTCAGGTCGTGCCGCTGTTTGAGACGGCGGGCCTTGGCACGGATCTCCATCATCGTCAGGTTCGGCGAGTCGTCGATGAACAGGGGCGCCTCGGTGATCTCGCCCATGCGGCGGGCGAGGCGACTCCAGTCGTCGTCGGACATGTTGCCCGACCGCATGTCGCCGAGCTTCACCTTCGCCTCGGCCGAGAGCAGGCGCATGACGATCTCGGTCTTGCTCATCTCCAACGAGAACATCGCGCTGGTGAGACCGTGGTGGATCGACGCCGACCGCAGCCAGTCCATCGCGAGCGTCGAGTTGTGGGTGGGGACCATCGCCTCGCCGGCCAGGTACAGGTGGCTGCGATTGTCCACTTCGACGCAGCGCACGGGGATGCTCGGCACCGGCCGCACGGCGACGACGAGCCGCGATCGCACCTGGGTGCGCAACTCCTTGTGCCGCTGCATCTTGTCGTGGACGGTGAACACGTCGTCCGGCGCGGCGATCCGCACCCAGCCGCTGCTGGCCCGGCGGAAGGTGTAGCCGAGGCCCGCGGCGAGGTCGCCGACGACTCCCGACATGTGGTTCGTGACGGCCGGGACGGTGATCCACCCGTCGTCGTCGACGCGTCCGCGGGAGTCCAGGATGCCCGCGAGCAGGGCACGTCGCTGGGTGATGGACCCGCGCAGGTACTCCCCCGGGATCCGGCCGCCGAGGTCGGCCATCAACGTCATGACGTCCACCGGCCCCTCGTCCTCGATGCGCATCGAGATCTCGGGGTCGTCGTACGCCATGCCGGCGAGCGCGCCGACCGTGTACGGGCCGTAGGCGAACGGGCGACGCGGCAGCTCGAGCGGCTTCGCGTTCTGGATCGTCGCCCGGCCCGCGTACGACTGCAGGGCGTCGGTCGTGAACACGTCACGACGACCGTCCACGTCGGCCACCCACTGGTGCTGCTGGTCGGCGACGAGCGACCCGCCGTCGTTGAACTCCACCTCGAAGCACGGACGCTGCGTCATCACCTCGGTCGCGGCGACCACGCGGGTCGGGCGACCGTCCGCCCCGAGCAGGCGGTCGCCGACGGCCACCCGGCCCATCGTCGTCCAGCCGTCCGGCGTGGGGAGCGGCGTGTCGAGAGCAAGCGCCTTGCCGACGCCCGGACGTGCGGCGACGATGATCATCTGGCCCGGGTGCAGGCCGTTGGTCAGTTTGTCGAGGTCGGCGAACCCGGTCGGCACACCGAGCGACAGTCCGCCACGCGACGCGATCGAATCGAGTTCGTCGAGCGTGGGCTGCAGCAGTTCTTCCAGGACGACGTAGTCCTCGGCGGTACGACGTTCGGTGACCTCGTACACCTCTGCCTGGGCCCGGTCGACCACCTCGGCGACGTCCTGGCCGCCGTCGCCCGCGTACCCGTACTGCACGATGCGGGTTCCGGCCTCGACGAGACGGCGCAGCGTCGCCTTCTCGGCGACGATCTCCGCGTAGTAGCCCGCGTTGGCCGCCGTCGGCACCGTCGAGATCAGGGTGTGCAGGTACGGCGCCCCGCCGACCTTGCGCAGGTCGCCGCGCCGCTCGAGTTCCGCACTGACGGTGACGGCGTCGGCCGGCTCCCCGCGGCCGTACAGTTCGAGGACCGCGTCGTACACGGCCTGATGCGCCGGCTTGTAGAAGTCACCGGGCCGGATGCGCTCCAGGACGTCGGCCACGGCGTCCTTCGACAGCAGCATGCCGCCGAGCACCGACTGCTCGGCCTGCAGATCCTGTGGGGGCTGACGCCCGTAGTCCTCGCGTGGCGGCGCCCCCGGCTCTTCCTGCTCGGGCCCCTGCTCCTCCGCTTCGCTCACGCGTGTATCCCCCCACTCGTCGCATCGTCGCCCCGGCGCGGCCGCCTCCGGAGTCGTGTCAGTTGCCACCGGGCGAACTGAAACCTTCCCAGAGGTTAGGGCCAGGTACCACAGGCATCAAATGCACCCTGTGGACAAACATGTTGATGGGATGTGCATAAGAACGGAAACCTCTGGACGGTGTGTGCACCCTCCTGTGGACACCGTGGGGAATTCGCCGTCGATATCGTGCCAACGAGCAGGTCAGAGGGATTCTCAAAATTCCCCAGGCCCGAGATCCACCCGCATCGGCGTGTTGCATTGCGCCACGCCCGGACTGGCTCCACACGAGGTTGAGACCTTCGCGCGACAGTCGACGGCTCCTATGGTACACACGTTCGAATGCGCTGCGGAACGGTGCTCACCTCGGATCGAGCAGATCGCGCGCCCGCGACGATCCGTCGACCAACCGGGCCGTCCGACGCGCCACCCGCCACCCCGCGTCGGTCCTGACCAGGTCCCACCGGTTCGCGGTGAGACGAGCGACCGCGTAGCCCCGGTCGCTCGATCGTGGGACGACGAGCTGCGAATAGCTACGGACCGTCGCCGCGTCGCCGTCGAGCGTGATCTGCGGGGCTGTCATGAGGTGACCGCAGCCGCGCGCGACGAGGCCCTGGTGCGCATCGCCGTTCACCATGTCCGAGATCGCGGCGGCTCCGGCGAGGAGCCCGGTGTCGACGTCGTACACCCCGTCGACGGTGAAGACCGCGGCGGTCCCCTCCGCCGAACCCGTGTCGACGGCCGGACCGTACGAGTAGACGAGATCCATGATCGCCAGGCGGTCCTCGGCCGCCCGCAGCCTCGCCTCCACCGCGGCCAGACGCTCCTCGAGGTTCATCGCGCAACCATCGCGAGGTCGGCGAACATCGCCTCCCAGTTGCTCAGCGCCGGTTCGGTGTCGGGATCGCGCGGATGGAACGTGTATGCCAGACGGGCGCCGCGCATCGACGTCAGCATCACCTCGCGGGTCCGTCGGTAGTCGGGCAGCGACGTCACCTCCGGGCCGAAGAGTTCATCAGCACGGTCGCGAAGGATCCCGAGCATTGTCCGCTCCACACCCGAGAGCGCTTCGCGCAGTTCGGGATTCGCGGTTCGGGCACCCATCCACAGCTCCATCGTCGCCCAGAAGCACGACTGTCCGGTGATCTCCCACATCGCGGCCACCGCGAACGCGATCCGCTCCTCGAGCGCGTCGGGGATCGTCACGCCCGCGGTCAGTTCGGCGATCCGCACCTGAGCCAGGTGATGGACGGCCGCGGTCAGCAGCAGTTCCCGCGAGGGGAAGTGATGCAGCAGACGCCCGCGGGACACCCCCGCGACCTGCTGGATGTGCAGCGTCGTCGCGGCCGAGTATCCCTCCTCGAACAGGACCTTCGCCGCAGCCTCCAAGATCGTGTTCCGCGTCTGCTCGGCGCGATCCTGCTGCTTTCGTTCCACGGAGATCATTCTCCACCCTTCCCAAACAGTCAGTACTGACTGTATCGTCTCGGTCATGTCGCTTCCCGAAATCTTGCGGACTCCGCTCACCGTCCCCGTCGTCGCCTCCCCCATGTTCATCGCATCGGGACCGAAGCTCGTCGCCGCCCAGTGCCAGGCGGGCGTCATCGGCTCGTTCCCCGCACTCAATGCCCGTCCGGCATCGCAGCTCGGCGACTGGCTCGACGAGATCGTCGAATCGAACGCGGCCTACGCCACCGCGAACCCCGACGCCGTCGTCGCGCCGTTCGCCGTCAACCAGATCGTCCACAAGTCGAACGCGCGCCTAGACGAAGACCTCGCGACCATCGTCGAGCACAAGGTGCCGATCGTGATCACCTCGCTCGGCGCCCGCCCCGACGTGAACGAGGCCGTCCACTCGTACGGCGGCATCGTGCTGCACGACGTGGTGAACGACCTGTTCGCGCACAAGGCCGTCGAGAGGGGCGCCGACGGCCTCATCGCCGTCGCCGCCGGTGCGGGCGGCCACGCCGGAACGCTGTCCCCGTTCGCGCTGATCCGCGAGATCCGCGAGTGGTTCGACGGCCCGCTCCTGCTGTCGGGCGCGATCGCCCACGGCAGCTCGATCCTCGCGGCGCTGGCCGCGGGCGCCGACTTCGCGTACGTCGGATCGGCGTTCCTCGCCACCGACGAGGCCAATGTGATCGACGACTACAAGGACATGGTGGTCGGCTCGCGCGCCGACGACGTGATCTACAGCAGCACCTTCACCGGCGTCCACGGCAACTACCTGCGCGGCAGCATCAGCCGCCACGGCCTCGACCCGGACAACCTGCCGAAGCCCACGTCGGGTCCGGATCCGCTCGAAGGCGGACTCGGCGACATCAAGGCCTGGCGCGACGTGTGGGGCTCCGGCCAGGGCATCGGCTCCGTCGCATCGCGCGGCACCGTCGCACAGACCGTCGACCGCCTCGCCGCCGAGTACCGCGAGGCCCGCGACGGCCTCCTCGACCGGGTCGGCGCGACCGCGACCGTCTAGAACCTTCCGACGGCGGGTCGAGCGTGGTGGAATGGGTGCATGCGCGCTATCCACTCGAGCTCGACCCGCCTGATCTGCATCGTCGTCGCGCTCGTGGCGGCGGTGTCCGGCCTGGTGGCCGTCGCGCCCGCCCAGGCAGCCCCTCTGCGCACCGCGCTCCCCCTCGGCCAATACCAGGGAGTGAACGCGTCGCGCTTCACGTCGTACTCGTACGCGGACCGCGGCCGAGTGTTCTTCGCGGCCGCGGGACGCCAGTGTCAGATCGGGCCGACCCCCGGCAACGTCGCGTGCTCCGGCAAGACGAAGACCGCCCCGCCGCGCACCGTCGGAGTCTCGATCACCGGCGACATGCAGGGCCCGTACTGGATCCCCCGCGGAACCAGCTACCGATTCGGATCGGCCGTCGGCTTCCGCGCACCGGTGCTGCACGTCGGGCAGCGGATCACCGTCGCCAACGTCTCGTGCGCCGTCCCGAAGTCGGGCGTCATCGCCTGCTCGACCATCAACCGCGCCTTCGTCCTGACCCCGTCGACGCACCGCTTCTACTACCCGCGTGGCGACCGACGCCACGACGGCAACCCGAAGCACTGATCTGAACCCCGTGTGGGCGGGCCGTTCGCCGAAGGGAATCCGACAATGAGAGTGCCGTCGCTGGGCCGTGCGCGCAGCCGGGGCGGCGACGTCGCCACGATCGAACTGTTCTTCGATCTCGTCTACGTCTTCGCGTTCAGTCAACTGGCCGCGTTCTTCGTAGAACACCTCACCGGTCGTGGAGCGATCGAGATGCTCGTGTTGTTCGGCGGCGTGTGGTGGGTGTGGAACTACACCGCATGGGCCACGAACTTCGTCGACCCCGAACGGACTCCCGTCCGGATCCTGCTGGTCGTCCTCATGCTGTTGAGCCTGGTGATGGCCGCCGCGATACCCGAGGCGTTCGGCGACCGCGGGCCCCAGTTCGCGATCACACTCGCGGCCATCCAGGTGATCCGTCCCCTGTTCATCGCGCTGACAATGCGCGGGCAGCAGATCGGCCGCAACTACGCGCACCTGCTCGCGTGGTCGGCGGCGGCCGCCGCGATCTGGGTGATCGGCGCGTTCTGCGAACCCGACATCCGACTGATCGTCTGGGCCGTCGCCCTCGCCGTCGACGTGGCCGCCCCGATGCTCCGGACGTGGCTTCCCGGACTGGGCGGGATCGCCATGAGCGAATGGAAGCTGACACCCGCGCATCTGGCGGAACGGAATCGTCTCATCTTCATCATCGCGCTCGGTGAGACGGTCCTGTCGATCGGCCGCGAGTTCCTTCACATGGAGTCGAGCGTGACGACCTACGTGGCCCTGTGCGTCGCCTTCCTGGCGCCGGTGTCGTACTGGTGGTTGTACTTCGCCCATCACTCCGAACGCACCGAACAGCGGCTCGAACAGTCCGACGACCCGACGGCGCTGGCCCGCGGCGGATTCGCCTACGCGCACGCGGTGCTGGTCGCGGGCGTCATCGTCACGGCGGTCGGCACCGAGAAGATGCTCGCCCACCCGCACGAGGACGCGACCGCCGTCTACGCGCTACTGATCACCGGTGGCCCGGCGCTGTACTTCGCGGGCCTCGCCCTGTTCGTCGCGTCCATCGGCGGCCTCGACCGCTACGAGTGCGTCGTCACGGCGGTCATGATCGCGTCGTTCGCTCTTGTCGGAACCGTGGCGACGGCGATCGGTCTGGAACTGTTCGCCACGGCCGGGCTGACGACCGCACTCCTCGTCGCCGGTGTCGTCGCGGCGGCCTGGCATCACCGCCACGACGAGGCGCCCGGACCGAGCGCACTCACCGCGGCGTCAGCGGTCTGACCGACCGCACCGTTCGACCACGGCGGCCAATCCCTGTCCGCCGCCGATGCACATCGTCTCCAGCGCGTAGCGGCCGTCTCGACGCTCCAGTTCACGGAGCATCGTGGCGAGGATCCGCACCCCGGTGGCGCCGACCGGGTGCCCCAGCGAGATTCCCGACCCGTTGACGTTGAACCGGTCGGCGTCGGCCGTACCGAGCCCCAGGGACGTCTGGCACGCGATCACCTGTGCCGCGAACGCCTCGTTCAGCTCGATGAGGTCCATGTCGGACAGCCGCAACTCGGCCCGTTCCAATGCGAGGAGCGTGGCGGGCACCGGTCCGATCCCCATGCGCGACGGCTCCACACCCGCCACCGCCCAGGAGACGAGTCGGGCCAGCGGGCGCAGTCCGAGTCGCTCCGCCTCTGCTCGTGAGGCGACGAGGCACACCGCGGCGCCGTCGTTCTGACCGCTCGCATTGCCGGCCGTGACCGTCGATTCCGGGTCGTCGCGGAGGCGCACGGGCCGCAGTGCGGCGAGCGCCTCAGCGGAGATGTCCGGTCGCGGATGTTCGTCGCGGTCGCAGACGGACTGTCCCCTCCTCGTCGGGACCGTCACCGGGACGATCTCGGCGTCGAACCGACCGTCGGTCTGAGCCGCGACAGCCCGGCGATGCGACGCCAACGCCAGCTCGTCCTGCGCCTCCCGACTGATCCGGTACTCGGCTCGCAGGTTCTCGGCCGTCTCGAGCATGCCGCCGGCCACCGGGTGAAGGCGACCGCCCGCGGTGACCCGACCGCGGCCGACCCGGTCGACGAGCGACGTGTCGCCGCCGCGCAGTCCGAACCGCAGTCCGAGGGCGTAGTGCTCGGCCTGGCTCATACTGTCCGCACCGCCCGCGATCACGAGGTCGGCGACGCCGGTCTGCACGCGCATCGCGGCGTCGAGCACCGCCTGCAGGCCCGACCCGCAGCGGCGGTCGATCTGGATGCCGGGCACCGTGACGTCGAGCCCCGCATCGAGAGCTGCGACGCGGCCGATCGCGGGAGCCTCCCCGTTCGGGTAGCACTGACCGAAGATCACGTCGTCGACGTCGGCCCCGGTGACCCCGGTGCGAGCGACCAGCTCCCTGATGACCGTCGACGCCAGGTCGGCGGCCGGAACGGATGCGAAGACGCCGCCGTAGCCGCCGACGGGTGTGCGGATCGGTTCGCAGATCACGGCGTCGCGCATCGGCGGAATTCCCCTTCTCACGGTGTCAGGCCCGCTTCAGACGATAGGTTTCAGGGACGACGTCCGGGAAGGTTCCATGAAGAAGCTCTGCGCCACAGCCGATCTCACCGATGTCCAGCGCGACATCCTCGCCACCGTCCGGCGCTTCGTCGACGACGCGATCCTGCCGGTCGCGACCGGACTGGAGCACGACGACGAGTACCCGACGCGGATCGTCGAGCAGATGAAGGAGATGGGCCTGTTCGGGCTGATGATCGACGAGGAGTACGGCGGCGTCGGCGAGTCCCTGCTCACCTACGCTCTGGTCGTGGAGGAGCTCTCCCGCGGCTGGATGAGCGTGAGCGGGATCGTCAACACGCACTTCATCGTCGCCTACCTGCTGCAACAGCACGGCACCGACGAGCAGAAGCGGCGGTACCTGCCACGCCTCGCTACGGGAGAGCTGACGGGCGCGTTCTCCATGTCCGAGCCGGGACTGGGGTCCGACGTCGCCGCGATCACCACGACGGCGTCCCCGACCGGCGACGGCGACTACCGCATCGACGGCCAGAAGATGTGGCTCACCAACGGCGGCACATCGCGTCTGGTCGCGGTCCTCGTCCGCACCCCGGAGGGACACGACCGCCCGCATCGGAACCTGACGACGTTCCTCGTCGAGAAGACGCCGGGGTTCGGCGAGGTGGCGCCCGGCCTCACCGTCCCGGGGAAGATCGAGAAGATGGGCTACAAGGGCGTCGACACCACCGAACTGCTCTTCGACGGCTACCGGATCGGCGCCGATCGGATCCTCGGCGGCGAATCCGGACGCGGCTTCTATCAGATGATGGACGGCGTCGAAGTGGGTCGGGTGAACGTCGCGGCACGGGCGGTCGGCGTCGCGAATCGCGCGTTCGAGCTGGGTGCGACGTACGCGCAGCAGCGGGAGACGTTCGGCAAGCCGATCGCCCAGCATCAGGCCGTCCTGTTCCGGATCGCCGAGATGGGGACGAAAGTCGAAGCCGCACATCAGATGGTGGTGCGTGCCGCGCGCGTGAAGGACGCGGGCGACCGCAACGACCTCGAAGCGGGCATGGCGAAGTACCTGGCCTCCGAATACTGCCGCGACGTCGTCGAGGACAGCTTCCGCATCCACGGCGGCTACGGATACGCGAAGGAGTACGAGATCGAACGGCTCTACCGCGAAGCGCCGATGCTCCTCATCGGCGAAGGCACCGCCGACATCCAACGCATGATCATCGGGCGACGGCTGCTGGAGGACTGATCGGTCATCCGTTCGCCAACCTGTATGCGCGATTTCGACTCGTGGGCGGCGCTGTCGCATGGATCCGACCATCACCCACCAGATTGCGCAGCACGGGCCGCAACGACGACACCGTCGTTTGTGTCGCGGCCGCAATCTCTCTGATCGTCAGCGTGTCGCCGGATGAGAGCACGTCCACCACCCGGCGTTCGGCTGCGGTCAGATCAGCCGTCGCCGTCTCGGGACTCATTCGGTACTCGCCGAGGTCGTGTACGAGAAGTCCGTCGCGTGTCAGGTCATCCAATGCGGTCCGCGCATCGGAGCTGTCCACCGCCACCTGCCGCCGGAGTTCGTCGACTGTCACCGAACCTAGATGATGAATGACCGCGAGTGCGATGTCTTCGATCGCAGTCCGATCGCGGCCTCCCAACCCATCAAGCCACCGGTGCACATCCGGGGTGAGGAGTCCAAACCTGTCGAGAGTGGTTGTGAAGGACGACGTCGTCGTGACGAATCTAGGTGCCGGCAGCCCACTCCGGGTCATCTCCCCGTACATTCGCCGTATCCCGGATCCGGCATTCTCTCCAACGCTCTCGTCACGATCGGCGAACGGAACGTCGGTGAGCAACCGGGCCAGCGTCTGATTTCTCGACCAGGATCCACCACCGTAGAGCGCCTCGATGCCACGACCTCCCCACAGGACTCCGGGGCTGTGGACCTCGAGTCGGTCCGGGTACAGCTCCAACCGGACTTGATCACCCCGAGCCATCTCGCTGTAGTCCCTGTGCATGACCGCGTTGACGATCGCCTCGCGCATGGCGTCGACCGGAATCTCCGGGACGTCCTCTGCACCTACCCCTGCACTGACTCGGCGGACTCGCAGGTTTCGGATGACGACAGCGACCGCGTCGTCGACCATGTCGGGGATCGCACCCTCCAGAACGGCGCGATCGGTCATTCTGTCGACACCCACAACATCGGTCTTGTCGGCTCCGGGGTACGCAGCGAAGCTGATCATCAACTGGGGGAAGAACTGCTGCGGGAACCGTCCCAGCGCGAGAAGTCCCGCGAGGGTCGGGATTCCAGTATCCCGATCGACGACACCGATCCGCTCCAATGCCTCGCGATCCGACACCACGCCGTCGAGCACCCTGGGCCGGTTCGTCCGTAGACGATGAAGTGTCCTGCTGATCGCCTCCTTGTTGAGGTCGTCGATCCGCGCCCCCGATACCGGCACGCGATCGGCGGAGCTCGGAACAGTGAGCGTCGACATCTGGAAGACCTCGTAGGTGTCGAGGCGATGATCACCCTCACCTATCCGAGTGTAGGAACCGTTCTCCTTGCCTTGTGCGGTGACGAAGCAAGGTTTGGCGGCTGCGGCGATCTCCGCGACTTCTGCCACGACGAGGTCCGCGCCTTCGAACTCCAGGCGATCGACGACCATCGAAGGACGTGGAGTCAGCGGCCCCGGAGTCTCCGTATGCTTACGCGGGCGGACGATCTCCACGAGCGCATCCATCGCCGCTTGTGCGTCAAATCCTGGAGTCGGGGTGAACCCAGCCTTCTCATCGAGCCCCAGAATGACGACTCCCCCGCCGGGCGAGTTGCTGAACGCACTGATCGTCGGCAGGAGGCTCTTGCCGACGCCGCCTCCGCCTGCCTTCACTTCAATGCGTGGCAGGTCGGTGTTCGCTCGGCGCATCGTCTCGACTGCGGAGTGAAGATCGTCGATCTGCATTCGCTCACCTCCACAATCCAGACTCTCAGTGCACACAACTGACACCCTCACTCTATAGAGTGATAGCGTCACTTTCTACACTGATACCCTCACTCTATAGAGTGACGCTTCACTGAGGATGCACAAAGGCCGGCCACCCTCACGGGTGACCGGCCTTCGTCAGTTCAGATCGGGCGTCAGGAGACGACCGTCAGGCTGAGCTTCGCTTCAACCTTCGGGTGCAGCTTCACGACGACCGGGTACGAACCCACGGCCTTGATGTGGCCCTTGGGAAGCGAGATGTTGCGCTTCTCGACGGCCGGGCCGCCCGCGGTGCGGATGGCGCCTGCGACGTCCGACGCCGAGACCGAGCCGAACAGCTTGCCCGAGTCGTGGGTCTTGACGGTCAGCGACACGTTGTCGAGGCCTTCGAGAGCCTGCTTGATCTCGTTCGCGTGGTCCAGGTCGCGCACGGCGCGAGCGTCCTGGGCGCGACGGATGCCTTCGACCTGCTTCTCGGCGCCACGGGTGGCGACGATCGCGAAGTTGCGGGGCAGCAGGTAGTTGCGCGCGTAACCGTCACGGACCTCGACGAGGTCGCCCGGCTCACCGAGGTTCTCGACAGCGGCGGTAAGGATCAGCTTCATGTTTCTGTCCTTCCCGCTCAGCGACCGGTCGAGGTGAACGGCAGCAGTGCCACTTCACGCGAGTTCTTGACGGCCACCGCGATGTCACGCTGGTGCTGAACGCAGTTGCCGGTCACGCGACGCGAACGGATCTTGCCGCGGTCCGACAGGAAGCGACGCAGGAGCGCCGTGTCCTTGTAATCGATGCTTGTCTTCTTGTCCTTGCAGAAGGTGCAGGCCTTGGCCTTGGTGACCTTCTCCACGCGGACCTTGCGGCCGCCTTTAGCTTTTGCCATGTGATGCTCCAGTTGAGTGCCTCCGGGCTGGCGGGCCCGGAATCAGAAAGGTGGTTCGTCGTCCCCACCGGCGAAACCGCCGCCGGCAGCAGGTGCGCTGCCCCACGGGTCGTCGGCCGGCTGGCTCGATGCAGCGGGACGGCCGCCTCCGGAGTTGCCCCCGTAGCCGCCGCCGGAGTTTCCTCCGTAGTTCCCTCCACCGGAGTTGCCTCCGCCGGAGTTGCCTCCGCCGAAGTTCCCACCGCCCGAGTTCCCTCCGCTGTAGCCGCCTCCGCCGCCGCGCTGGGTCCTGTTGACCTGTGCGGTGGCGTAGCGCAGCGAGGGACCGATCTCGTCCACTTCCAGCTCCACGACGGTTCGCTTCTCACCCTCACGGGTTTCGTACGACCGCTGCTTGAGCTTGCCCTGCACGATGACGCGGGTGCCCTTCTTGAGCGACTCGGTCACGTTCTCCGCGGCGTCGCGCCAGATGCTGCAGCGGAGGAACAGCGCTTCGCCGTCCTTCCACTCGTTCGTCTGACGATCGAACGTGCGCGGAGTGGACGCCACCGTGAAATTCGCGACCGGTGCACCGGACGGCGTGAAACGCAGTTCCGGCTCGGCCGTGAGATTGCCGATGACGGTGATGACCGTGTCAGTCATGAGACTCCCCTAACGTCTGTATGGAATACCCGAAGGCTCCCGTGATGGTTACGCACCACAGTAGAGCGGACCTCCGACAATGTCAGGGCCGAATTCCACAGGTTGTACAGGTGGTTCGTGGACGCGCCCGGCGCTTACTTGCGCAGGACCTTGGTGCGCAGAACCGACTCGTTCAGCTTCAGCTGACGGTCGAGCTCGTTGACCGTGTCCGGGGTCGCGTTGAGATCGATGACGGCGTAGATGCCTTCGTTGTGCTTGGCGATCTCGTAGGCAAGACGGCGCTTGCCCCAGATGTCGACGTTGTCCACACTTCCGCCGTCCTTACGGACGACATTGAGGAACGTATCCAGTGAAGGGGCGACGGTGCGCTCGTCCAAGCTCGGATCGAGAATGACCATCAGTTCGTAGTGACGCATGAAACCTCATCACCTCCTATGGGCTTAGTTCGGCCACGGACTGTCCGCGGCAGGAGGGTCGCCTGCGTCGGCAACCCGTCCAGGCTACACGAGCGGCCCGTGACCAGCGAAATCGTCTGAGTCCTCTACGCTTGTCCGCATGCCTGCCCCGTGGTCGTCACGCATCGGTCGGCCGCATGTCGGCGAGGCCGCCCTCATCCTGATCACGGCGGTGCTGTTGACCGTGGTCGCGCTCGTGTGGGCCTACCGGGTGAAAGCCGTCTGCGGCGGAGCCCCGTTCGACGCATTCGGACGCAGCGAACACTTCCCTGTCGGTGCGCGCGACGCGCTCGTCCCCTGCTACTCGGACATCATGCGGCTGTGGATCGGCCGCGGCGTGGACCTGCACATCTTCCCGTACATCCACGGCGGGATCGACGACAACGGCCACCTGTACGGCGGCGTCGTCGAGTACCCGGTCCTGTCGGGCATGCTGTTGTGGCTCGGAGCCATCGGAGCCCACAACGATCTGCAGTTCCTGCAGCACAGCGCGCTGATCCTGGCGCCGTTCGCGATCGCCGTCACCGTC
This sequence comes from Gordonia spumicola, assembly GCF_009932475.1. Lineage (GTDB taxonomy): Bacteria > Actinomycetota > Actinomycetes > Mycobacteriales > Mycobacteriaceae > Gordonia > Gordonia spumicola. The sequence continues at coordinate 805,161 of NZ_BJOV01000002.1, read as the reverse complement.
CTCCTCGGCAAGATGACCCGCTGGTGGGTGCTGCTGTGGGCCGCGACGCCGCCGCTGGTCCTGTACGCCTTCCACAACTGGGAGCTGCCCGTCGTCTTCACCGCGGTCGCCGCGATCGCCGTCATGGCGTACGGCGGCAGCGTCGATCCGCGGACCGGCGGCCGCCGACTGTCCCCGCGGACGTCGGCCGTCGTCGCCGCGGTGTTCCTCGGCGTCGGCTTCTCCTTGAAGCTGTATCCGGGATTCTTCGTCGTCCCATTGGCCTTGTACGTCCTGACCGGCGGCGAGTCGCTCCGGGCGCGTCGCGCGCTCGACTGGGTGAGCGCGGCGTGGGTGACCGGCACGGCGGCCGCCGTGGTGATCGCGACGCAGGCACCGTTCATGATCGCCGGATTCCGCGGGTGGAAGGCGGCGCTCGACTTCCAAGGTCGCCGCGAGGCCGACCTGACGACCAACAGCATCTGGTACTGGGGCCTGCGGCCGATCGTCGGCGGGCAGACCGACGCCTACCACTCGATCGTGGGTGTCGCGTCCCCGCTGCTGGTGGCCGCCGGTTTCGCCGTCGCGGTCGTCCTCGGCTGGCGCATGTGGCAGCGCGACGGCGTCTTCCCGTGGATCGGCGTGGCGGCCGCGATGCTGTGCGCGTTCATGGTGTTCCACAAGGTCCACTCGCCGCAGTACACGCTGTGGATCCTGCCGTTCTTCGCGATGCTCCGCGTGCGCTGGTTCGTGATCGCCGCGTACCTGATCGCCGACTGGGTGCTCGACGTCTCGGTCTTCAAGCTCATGGCGTTCACCCACGACACGTCGCTCGCCCCGCTGAAAGACCAGGTGGGCGTCATGGTCGGCGTGTGGGTGCACGCGTTGATCCTGGTGGCGATGATCGTGGTCTTCGTGTCGGCCCCGGTCCGCGAACCACTCGCGTCGTACCTGACCACGCGTGTTCCGCCGCGCGGACCGCTCACTCGGCTCGCCGACGCCGACCGTCGAGCCGCACGCGTGTGGCTCGGCGAGCCGACACTGACTCGCGGCGACGTGACACTGCGCCCGATTCGCACATCGGACGCGCAGACTCTCGCCGGACTCGTCTCACCGTCCGACTCTGAGCTCTACCGGTGGACCGGGCCCATTCCCCAGACCACCGAGGCTGCCGTCTCGTGGATCGAGACGGCGCAGTCCACGCCGTCGCGCGTCGCGTTCGCCGTCGTCCACGGCGACGCACTGGTCGGCACCACCAGCTTCTACGACGTCGACGCCGACAACCGGACCCTCGCCGTCGGCTACACGTTCTACGGCCCGGCCGCGATGGGGACCGTCGTCAATCCGACGTCGAAACTGCTGCTTCTCGAGCACGCCTTCGACACGTGCGCCGCCGTCCGTGTCGTCTGGCACACGCACGAGCAGAACGCCCGCTCCCGTGCCGCGATCGGCAAGCTCGGAGCCGAGTTCGAGGGGCTCCTGCGCAAGCACCGCCGATTCGGCGACGGCTGGCGCACCACCGCCCAGTTCGCCATGACCGACGACGACTGGCCCGCCCTCCGCGACACCCTCGCCGACCGTTCCGCCGCGTCGTCCTGACGGAGGTCCAGCCCGGGTTCCGGGGTTTCGACACGCTGCTCAACCACCGGGCGAGAGGCGCACCTCAACGTGGTGGTTGAGCCGACACCGAGGCGTCAGCCGAGGAGTCGAGTCGAAACCAGCGCCACCCGGAATCAATCCAATGACTACGTCGGTGCCGGTGACGCGTGCAGATGCGGGGCGTCCCGGTCCGCGTGATGCGCGGCGACCGGCCGCAGGACGTCCCACACGACGTACACGACGAGCGCGACGACCATGATCCAGCGGATCGCGGTGCCGACGTAGAAGAGTTCGACGGGCACCCACTTGCGGTCGGGTGCGAGGAACAACGCCATGCGCGGAATCCACAGCAGGGCGTCGAACGTCATCCATGCGAGCAGCACGCGGGGCTGTGGGATGGCGAGCACGGCGAGCGGCACCAGCCACAGCGACATCTCCGGCCGCCACTCCTTGCCGACGAGCAGGAGCCCGGCCACCAGCAGGAACATCAAGACGGGCAGCCGCGGTTCGCGCGGCGATCGCAGACCCAGGTACATGACACCGCTCACGACGGCGATCATGAGCGCGAACATCAGCGCGTTGACGACGGCCGGCTGCGGATCCCACCCGGTGACCTGCGAGATCAGCCGGTAGACGGTGTCCGGGCCCGCCGGACGGTCACGCCACTGGGTGAACGTGGCCCGCCAGCCGGACGGATAGATCGCGGCGACGGCCGCGTTGGCGAATCCCCACGCCAGCGCGGAACCGATCGCCACTCCCGCGGCGTCGGCGAGACGTCGTTCGCGGACGCAGATGATGACGATCGCCGGTATCAACAGCAGCGGATAGAACGTCGTCGCGGCGCCGAGTCCGACGAACACGCCGGTCAGCCACGGGCGCTCCTTCGACCACGCGAACATGGCGAGCGCGGTGAACATCACCGGCAGGACCTCGAACGACGTGAACGCGTGCACCAGGACGACGGGCGAGATCACCATCAGCGTGACGAGCCACGGATCCCGTCGCCGGGTCCGCATCGTCGCCCACACCGCGATGAGCCAGGCGATCGCCATCAGCAGGGCGGCGATGTTGAAGTAGTTGACGACGTCCAGCGACCTCGGCAGGCCCACGGCCTCGGTGAACGCGCCCCACCCGCGGGCCGCCTGCGCGCTGACGTACATGAACGCGGCCGTCACCACGGGCACGCCGATGTACTGTTTGACGCCGTCGGTGGTCCAGTAGGTGCGGTACGGCGCCGCGCCGTCACGCAGGTCGGCGGCGGTCAGGTGATCTTCGGTGTATCCGGTGATCACGCCCGAGTAGCAGAGGCCGTAGAACTGTCGCTGGTGATCCCAGTCGAGCCGCATGGTCGAGGTGCCGTCGGTCGCCGGAGCCTGCTGCAGGCAGCCTCCAGCCTTGCCGAACCAACTGAACGACAAGACGATCAGGGCCAGCAGGAACAGGACCCGCAGCGGCGTCCACGTCCGGTTGCGGCCGATCGCGGCGTGCAGGCCGACGGGGCCGCCGATCGACGTGCTCAGCTCGGCGACCAGCGGTTCGCTGCGTGACGGGAGCACCCGATCGGTCGCCAGCCGCAGGTCGTCGGACAGCGGCGCGGGGGAGTCGAAGACGCCGTCGGCCCGATTCGACGCGTCGGGCGTCGAATCGGGCTCGGTCGGCTGCGGCGTTGTCACTCAGTGACCGCGGGATCGTGGGCTCGGACTGTTCTCCTCGCCGGGCACGGTCACTTCTCCGTTCCCGTTGTCGCCGTTGTCGTTTCCGGTCCCGTTGTCGTTCCCGTTGCCGTTGTTGCTTCCGCCGGGGATCGTGATGCCGGGCAGCACCGTGATGTTCCCGTCGTCGCCTTCGCCGGGCAGACGCGGACGCGTGCGGGATCGGGTCGTCTCCGACGGGGTGTACGTGGTCGGCGGCGGCTCGTACGGGACACCCGCCTGTCCACCGACGGGTTCGGGATCCGGGAACTGCTCGATCGGCTGGCCTTCGAGGGCCCCGTTCATCTGCGCGCGCCAGATCTGTGCGGGCAGGCCACTGCCGTAGACGGTTCCGCCGTACGAGTTGCGCAGTGCGGTGCCCTTGTTGGTGCCGACCCAGACCGCGGTGGACAGCTGCGGCGTGTAGCCGACCATCCAGGCGTCCTTGTTCTCACCGGTGTCGCCGAGCTGGGCGGTTCCGGTCTTGGCCGCGGACGGGCGGGCACCGTATGTGCTGTCGTACAGCGAGTTGCCGTTGGAGTACGCGGCGATCGGGGCGAGGGCCGCCGAGACGTTGTCGGCGACGGCCGCCGAGACCACCCGCTTGCCCTTGTTCGGCTCACGGTCGAACAGCACGTCGCCGGTCGAGGTCTCGACCTTCTGCACGAAGTACGGCTCACGGTAGATGCCCGACGCCGCCAGCGTCGCGTACGCCGACGCCATGTCCAGGACACGGGTGGGGTACTGGCCGAGGACGATGCCGTTCTCCGGCTTGCCGTTCGGCTCGCTGAGGGTGTGCTCGATGTCGCCGAAGCTCTCCGCGATGCCGAGGCGATGCGCGGTGTCCGCGACGGCCTGCGGCCCGCCGTTGAGGTCCATCATCAACCGGTAGAACACCGTGTTGAGCGACATCTTGGTCGCGGTCGCCAGGTTGCACGTTCCGCAGCTCTCGCCGTCGGAGTTGTTGATCGTGATTCCACCCGGGCCGACGTACGGACTCGAGTCGTAGCGCTTGGACAGCGGGATGTCCTGTTCGAGCGCCGCCACCAGCGCGAACACCTTGAAGACCGATCCGGTCTGCAGGCCCGCCGACGCGTAGTCCCAGCCTTGGCCGTCGTTGCCGCCGAAGTAGCCGACGACGGCTCCCGTCGCGGGGTCGATGGACACGGACGCCGAGCGCAGCTCCTTCGGCTCGCCCTCCATCACCGAACGGGCCCCGGACACGAGCGCGTTCTGCACCTGAGGCTTGATCCCCGTGGTGATCTTCAGTCCGCCGGTGCGGACCTGCTGCTCGGAGATGCCGAGCGATTCGAGTTCGGCGAGCACCTTGCGTTCGATGAGTCCGTTGGGACCGCTCTTGGTGTCGGTCGAGTCGGCTTCCTTGACCGCGGCGACCTTCGGGAACTTCTGACTGTCACGGTCGGCCTTCGTCATGAAACCGATGTCGACCATGCCGTCGAGCACGTAGTTCCAGCGGTCGGTCGCCAGCTCCGGGTTGACGGCCGGATCGTAGATCGACGGGCCGCGGACGATGCCGGCCAGCAGGGCCGACTCCGAGTCGGACATGCAGTTGACGCGCTTGGACTTCGGCAGGTTCGGGTTCGCGCAGTCCTGCGGCGTCACCTTCGTGATGTCCCGGTTGAAGTACGTCTTCGCGGCCGCCGCGATGCCGTAGGCCCCGCGTCCGAAGTAGATGGTGTTGAGGTAGGCCGCCATGATGGCTTCCTTGGACCACTGCGTCGACATCTTGGTCGCGATCGCGAGTTCCTTGAACTTGCGCTTGTAACCCGCGACGCCCGTCGCCTCGTCGCCGACGATGGCGTTCTTCACGTACTGCTGCGTGATCGTCGACCCGCCGCCCGCACCGGCGTCGCTCGTGAGCTTGCCGAGTGCGGCGCGGGAGAAGCCGCGCAGGGAGAAGCCCGCGTTGGAGTCGAAGTCGCGGTCCTCCGCGGCCTTGATCGCGGCGACCATCGACGACGGGATGCTCTCGTACTTCACATCGATGCGGTTGCCCTCGGGCGGGACCACCTTGGCGATCACGCCGCCCTTGGCGTCGACGATCGTCGCCACCTGGTTCTGCTTGATGTCGCCCGGAGCCGGGACCACGACGGTCACGTATGTGAACACGAACGCGACCACTCCGATGATCGCGACCACCGGCACCGCGGCGGCCATCAGGCCGAGGACCCACGCCGCGATCTTCGCGGCGGTCCGTCGGCCTTCTGCCTTGTCGCCAGCTTCGCTGGTCATCGCTCACCCACTTCTATGAACTCACCGGTCCCGCACGGGAACCGTCTTCACAACTCTGACGCACTCGCGCGTCCCTGCCAACTCAGGCGTCACGCCACGAGTCGGCCCTTCTACGTCTATTTCGCTGCCCGGCGGCGCTTCGTTGCGCGCGCCGGCACCCCGGCAACGTACGACTGGATCAGATAGTTCCAGCGGCATGTGCGGCACACCTCGACGACGTGGACCGTGAACTCCGGCGACCTGGTCGCCAGCAGCCCGATCTCCGACTCGCTCCGGGCAGTCCCGGACGGTCCGCCCGCGCTCCCCCCGAACAGCCAGGACACCAGTGTGACCTGCTCTTTTCGGCACACCGGGCACGGGCGGTCGGTGCTCTGGCCGTGAAACTTCGCGGCGCGCAGGAGGTAGGTGTCCGCATCACACACGTCTGCGAGGGCGATCTCACCGGCCCGCATGCGCGCGAGCGTGGCGCGCCTGGCGAGGGCGTAGTCGATCTCTTGGCGGTGCACGTGGTCCAGCCTAGACGCGCGGACGCCGACTGCTGCCTGTGATGGAGATCAAAGCCGAGATGCTACCGATCAGTTCGAGTCCGGTTATATCGATGCGATACATTGGGTGTTGCATCCAGCCGTCACAACGAGCCGAGAGGAGTTCCGAGCATGCTTGAGATGGCAGTTCTCGGCCTTCTACTCGAATCGCCCATGCACGGTTACGAGCTCCGCAAGCGGCTCACCGGACTGCTCGGCGCGTTCCGCGCCTTCTCCTACGGCTCCCTGTATCCGACGCTGCGCCGCATGCGCGCCGACGGTCTCATCGCCGAAGACGATGCCGACGCCACCACCGGCGTCAAGGTTCGCCGCGGACGCCGCGTCTACCGACTGACGCCACTCGGTGAGGCCCGGTTCAGCGAATTGGTCGCCGACACCGGCCCGCAGAACTACACCGACGACGGTTTCGGCGTGCACCTCGCGTTCTTCAGCCGCACCCCGGCCGTCGCCCGCATGCGCATCCTCGAGGGCCGTCGCCGCCAGGTGGAGGAGCGGCGCGAAGGGCTCCGCGAGATGCTCGGCCGCGCGATGGGCACCGGCGACCACTACACCCGTCAGATGCACGAGCTGAGCCTCGAGTCGTCCGAACGCGAAGTCCAGTGGCTCAACAGGCTCATCGCCGACGAGGCCTCCGCGGGGTCCACAGATTTGCATGCCAGTGCGCCGACATCCGGCGACGGCATCGAAGAAGGAAAGAAATCGGCGGTACCGCATTCCGTCGTACCGCCACAGAAAGAAGGAGATCCCGACCATGGGTGAAACCAACAACGTGCGCGTGGCCATCGTGGGCGTGGGCAACTGCGCCTCATCCTTGGTCCAGGGTGTGCACTACTACAAGGACGCCGACGAGAACGCCACCGTTCCCGGCCTCATGCACGTCAAGTTCGGTGCGTACCACGTCCGCGACGTCGAGTTCGTCGCCGCGTTCGACGTGGACGCCAAGAAGGTCGGCTTCGACCTCTCCGAGGCGATCAACAGCAGCGAGAACAACACCATCAAGATCGCTGACGTCCCGCCGCTGAACGTGACCGTCCAGCGCGGCCACACCCTCGACGGCCTCGGCAAGTACTACCGCGAGACCATCACCGAGGCCGACGGCGACGGCGTCGACGTGGTGCAGGCGCTGAAGGACGCGAAGGTCGACGTCCTCGTCTCGTACCTGCCCGTCGGTTCGGAGCAGGCCGACAAGTTCTACGCGCAGTGCGCGATCGACGCGGGCGTCGCCTTCGTCAACGCCCTGCCCGTCTTCATCGCCTCCGACCCGGAGTGGGCGCAGAAGTTCGTCGACGCAGGCGTCCCGATCGTCGGCGACGACATCAAGAGCCAGGTCGGCGCCACCATCACCCACCGCGTGATGGCGAAGCTGTTCGAGGACCGCGGCGTCGAGCTGGACCGCACCTACCAGCTGAATGTCGGCGGCAACATGGACTTCAAGAACATGCTCGAGCGTGAGCGTCTGGAGTCGAAGAAGGTCTCGAAGACCCAGGCCGTCACCTCGATCCTGGACGGCCCGCTGTCCGGCAAGGTCTACGACAAGAACGTCCACATCGGCCCGTCGGACTACGTCCAGTGGCTCGACGACCGCAAGTGGGCGTACGTCCGCCTCGAAGGACGCGCCTTCGGCGACGTGCCGCTGAACCTGGAGTACAAGCTCGAGGTCTGGGACTCGCCCAACTCGGCAGGCATCATCATCGACGCGGTCCGCGCCGCGAAGATCGCTCTGGACCGCGGCCTCGGCGGCCCGATCCTGCCCGCATCGGCGTACCTCATGAAGAGCCCGCCGAAGCAGATCGCCGACGACATCGCTCGTCAGCAGCTCGAAGCCTTCATCATCGGCGCCGAGTAGTCGCTCGCGCACAGACGACAGCCCGACACCTCCTTATCGGAGGTGCCGGGCTGTCTGCGTTGTGTCGGTGGCGGGCGCTACAGTCGCGGCGACGAGTTCGCCCGATTCTGGCCCCTCGTGACCGTCTTCTTTGACCAGTTGCGGGCGGCGGGTGGCACCGTCTGGCTGACTCAAGCGGAGATCGCGCAACTTTACGGGCAGGTGATCTCGCGTGTGCTCGCTGACGGCGAAGTGAGCGAGGAAACCATCAACTCTGGAGTTGATGGTTCGCCAGGAGGCCGACAAGTGCCGCCCGGCACTCCGCACGGGAGGGACGGGCCTTCGTCGTTTCAGATGACGGGCTCCCGAACTGCACCACCCGCGCTGCGCCGTTCCCTACCGTGGGAGGGTCAACCGATCGAAAGCGAGCAGTCGTCGATGAAGTACCTCCCAGCTGACACCCCAAACGACGGCGCGGTCCCCACCACCCGACGCGAGCGGACACTACTCGCGACGTACTTCTCAGGCTTCACAGTCGCGTACACCGCCCGGCTCCACGTCGTCGATGAGGCCACCTTCCGCTCCCACTACTACCGAGTCGCCAACCGGTACCGCGAGCCAGAAACCCCGACGACCACGAGATGGCTGCTCGAGCGCATGATGCGGGACGGTTGGATCATCGAAGATCCAGAGACCCCGGAGGGGTCACAGTCCGGTCAACCGTGAGTCACTCCAGCTCGATCCAGCCGTCGGAGACCATCCGCACGAGGAGCTGCGACTTGTTGGCGACGGGCCGCCCCGCCTCCTCGTAGCGGCGGGTGACCCGCTGGTAGTGCGTTCGCACGGTGGCCTCGGCGATGAAGTGCTTCGCCGCGGTCTTGGAGACCGTGGCTCCCATGACGTACGTCGTCATGACGTCGAGTTCGCGTTCGGACAGTCGGATTCTGGCGCCGCGTCGTCGCCCGCCGAGCACGCCGTCCACGACGGCCTGCACCTCGTCGGGCGCGGTCGGGGAGTCGACGATCACCACGACCGCCGACGACGTCCCGTCCGTCGGGCGATCGGTGACGGCGATGAACCGGACGTTCCGCAGGTGCCGAGCCACGCGGGGGTCGATCGCCTGCGGGTCACGCGCGATGACGACCGACGGGACCTCCGACGCCCGCAGGTCGGCGGCGACGATGACGCGGGCGCGATGCCCGATCGATCCCAACCACGACTGCATGGCCGCGGCCTCGAACGGTCGGACATCGAGGAGACCGACGGTCCCGTCCGTCCGCGGCAGCTCGACGCTGATCGGGACGGCCCGCCTGCCCGTGGGGATCGTATGCGCCCGGTCCACGAGTCCACGGACGTCCGATCCGGTCACCGTCATCTCGTCCTACCTCCCATTGCGTACACGTGTCGCAGACACCGTAAGACGCTCGCCGAGCCGGCGACAGACCCGACTTTTCGGGGGAACCGATCGGATGACACCCGATCAGGGTCCCTGGACTAGGAGACATGCCCCAGCAGCCCGTCGGAGTCGTAGACGCGCCGATCGATGACGTCGCCCGCACTCTGGACGACGGTCATCAACCATTCCCGGCCCGGCGGCAGGATCCGGATCGTCAACGTCCCCGACTCCGTGGAGTCGAGCGACTCGGCGACCGTCCCGACGATCCGATCCACTGTGTCCGCGGGCGCGTTGTCGAGTCCGTGATCGTCGAGCAGCATCACGTCGACTCCGCGGCCGCGCGCCGAACGCGCCGCCTCCGTGACCACCGGCACCGCCAACGACCTGGCCCGGAGGGAGTCGCGCAGCTGCGCTTCGAGGAGCCCGCATGCGCGTCGTTCCTCGTCGGACAGCGCGGACGGATCGGTGAGACGTTCCAGCAGCGGCCGCGCCAGCGTGTCGAGTCCGACGAGTTGCCGGTCACGCTCGTCGAGGACCGCCCGGTGCGCGGCCTCCGCCGCGGCCCGCTGCGTGCCCTGCAGTCGGAGGAGGAAGATGTCGCGTGCCGCGGGTCGGATGGTCCACGCGAAGAACGTCGCCATGACCAGCGGAGCCAGATTGATCAGCGACACGGTGAACCCGTATCCGGCGCCCTGGCCCGAGACACTCGCCCACACCATCGTGACGGCGATCGCGAGGATCATCGAGGCCCAGCCGCACAGCGTCCGGCCGCGGACGCACATGTACGTGGCGACGGCGGTCGACGCGGACAGCGGCCACAACTGCAACGCGCCCGGTGTGGCGGGCAGCGTGGACAAGACCAGCAGCGTCGCACCCGGCCCGGCCGCGGTCATGAACGCCGTCCACCCGAGCGGAAGCGGGTCTCCGACCGCGGTGATCACCCCGACCGCGGCGATGCTCACGAGCGCCCAACCCGCAAGTTCGAACAGCAGCCCGCCCGGTTCCGCCGTCGTGGCGGCCAGCACCCCGTAGGTGAGGACGAACCACCCGACGAGGATGCGAGCCGCCGCCGAGTGCAGGCCCATCAGCTCGCGGACGTCGCCCGCGTCGACTCGCTCAGTCATTCTCGGTCCACCCCAGCGAGACGACGGTCCCACCGCCCGGACTGCTCGACACGTCGGACGTTCCGCCCGGCAACGACGCCATCCGACCGCGGATGCTCACGGCGACGCCCAGCCGGTGCGGCGCCACGGCCGACGGGTCGAAGCCGACGCCGTCGTCGGACGCCCGCACCGATATCCGGCCCGGCGACGTCGCGACGTCCACGCGTCGGACCGCTGTCGCGCCCGCGTGACGGACACTGTTCCGCAGCGCTTCCGACAGGGCCGCGCCCAGCGCCCACACGGCGTCGGACGGAGCCTTGCCGTCGCCGTCGGACACGCACGTGAACGCCGCCCTGTCGTCGGCGTCGGCGGTGGCCGCCCGCAGGTGGACGACGGCCTCGTCCAACGTGAAGGGGCGGTCGGTCCGCACGCCGGACCTGATGTCGTCGAGTTCGGTGATCGTCGCCTTCGCCAACGCGCCGACCTGCTCGGACGCCCCCGCACGCGATGCGACGAGCAGGGTCGCCATGACGCCGTCGTGCGTCAACGCGTCGAAGCGCTCACGTTCCACCATGCGGCCGCGCTGCGATGCCGCGGCCTCGGCTGCGGCGTGCGTCTGCGCGGTGGTGGTGTCGAGGATCCGCCCGGTGCGCAGCGCCATCACCGACCCGCCGACGAACAGGCTGCAGAACATGATCGCGAACGCGATCTCCGGGAACAGTCCGCCGATCGTCGCGCCGTCGCGGACCCACATGTTGATCACCTGCACGGACACGCACCCGATCACCATGTGCGAGAACGCGATCCACGACGGCCACGCGATGACGGCGGCGATCGACGCGAGTCCGGGGAACGCCGCGAACCACACCCCGTTGTCGATGGGAACGCCGTTGCCGTTCCAGACGAACGGGAACGACGCGACGACCACGAGGAACGACGTCGCCGCCACCGCCCCCGACCATCGGATGGCGCGGACGCTCTCCCGGAACGACAGCAGGCCTGGGACCAGACCGGTCCCGAACACCAGCGCGACCGCGACCGGCGTCCACCACACCGGAGTGCGTTCGGCCCACTCGACGACCGATCCGGACAGCATCAGCGCGTACGCCACGTAGCCGACCGTGGTGAACCTGGCGAACATCCGGAGGATCCGGTCCAGGTTCTCTCCGGTCGTCGAGTCCAGCGACAGGACCATCAGGCCGGACGCTCGGGCATCGGGAGCAGGCCGTCCTCGACGGCGCGCATGTACAGGTCCACCTTGGTCGCGGCGGGACGCCCGGCGGCCGCGTACTTGGCCCGGATTCGGGCGACGTAGTCGTTGATCGTCTCCCGCGACAGGCCCGTCAACCGCGCGACGCGGTCGGCCTTCTCACCCGAGGCGTACAGGGCGAGGACCTCCTGCTGGCGGGGACTCAGGCCCACCTCGGACAGGTCGGGATCGCCGTCGATGGCGGCGGCCCATTCGGTGGTCACGACGGGCAGGCCGGCCGCTGCGGCCTCGATCGCCTCGACGACGGCGTCGACCGGGGCCGACTTCCGAACGATGCCGAGGACACCTGCCTTCGCGGCCAGGCGCACCATGTAGGGGTTCTCGGCTCCGGTGAAGACGAGCACTTCCAGGCCTGCGGCCCGCAGGGCTTCGACGTTCGTGAAGGGAGACGATCCGTCGGCGAGCCGCAGGTCGAGCAGGACGAGGTCGAGGTCGGGCCGTCCCGCGAGGAGTTCGGGGACCGTCGTCGCCGACGTGACGACCGCGAGGCCCGGACTGTCGGCGAGCATCACCTCGATGCCGAGCACCACTGACGCGTGGTCCTCGACCACGCCGATCCGTCTGACGACCACGACTCACCCCTGAAGATCCGGTGCCACACCTTTCTCGACCGTATCGCTCATCACCTCGAAATCCCCTGCCGGAGTTCAGCATTCAACCGTTTCGATGACAGTCATCCGGCGCGGGTCACACGCAGGGGAGTAGCGGAGCCGAGATCGACGTCCCACCGGGCGTCGGCCGACGTCAGAGCGCTGAGCCCGTCGTCGACGATGGTCCACTCCACGTCGGATGCGACGCGCGCTCGGATCGCGGCCCGATAGGCCGCGTCGTTGAACATTCCTCCGCATCCGACCACCCGGATGGGACGGGCGATCTCCGCACGGGCGACCGTCCGGTCGACGAGCTGCGCGAGAGCGGCCGCCTGTCCGTCGATGATCGCGCGGCTGGCGGGATCTCCGTCCGTGGCCGTCGCGGCGACGCTGCGCGCGAACGCCGCTATGTCGGCCTTCATCGTCGGACCCGCGACGGCGAGATCGCGCAGGGTCCGTGCGACGTCGGTGCGGGAATACGCGGCCTCGCATGCCCTGACCAGGGGAGTGTCGACGCAGTCGTCATGGTCGCGCGCCACCTGTCGGATCCCGTGGAGTCCGATCCAGAACGCCGATCCGTCGTCCGCCGCGACCCAGTCGTGGCCGCCGCCTTGGACCACGCGCCCGTCGGAAGCGCGGACGAGGACGTTCGATCCGGTGCCGGCGACGACGACCGCGTCAGCGTCGTGCCCGACGAGCAGTGCCACGGCGTCGTTGGCGATGCTCACCTCGACGACCGCGCCGCCGAAACCGTGATGCAGGACGTCGAGCGCGGCCTTCCGATACACGGGCCGCAGACCGTCTATGAATCCTGCGGCGGCGATCCGAACGGTCACCGGGCCGGACGGCTCGTGCGCGTCGTGGATCGGTGCGAGAATCTGCCGCAGCACCGCCTGGATTCGCGACGGATCCAGATAGCCCGACAGCGTCGCCGAGCTCTCGAATCGCCTGGTCACCGGCCCGTCGATGACGAGCGCCTTGCTGCTTGTCCCACCGGAGTCGAGGGCGACGATCACCGGTCCACGCTATCGGGCCGCCCGCAGTGCGGTCAGCGCTCGCCACGCGTTGACGCCGAGGATCGCGGCGAGAGCGATCGCCGAGAGGTACAGGCCCGCGCCGACGCTCGCCGAGAAGTCCTCGGAGCCGATCGTCGAACCTGCGGATCCCCAGTCACGGAAGTCACCGGTCCCCGAGACGGCGACCGACGGGTTGAGCGCGGTGAACAGGAGTACAACGAGTGCGCCGAGGCTCACGGCCGTGACTGCGGTGAACACGCGCGGATCGTGAGTGCGCCACACGGTCATCGCGCCTGCCGCGCCACAGAGTGCGAGCGCGATCGGGACGATGGCGATGGCCGCGTACGACGATGCGATGAGATCGAACATGCTGACGTCGAGTCGCGCGCCGCCTCCACCGGAGCAGAACTCGTTGTACCGGCGGCATCGTTCCTCCCACTTTTCCGCGTTGAACGAGTCGGTGCCGTACAACACACTGTCGATGGCACCGGACTTGATCGCCCGCTCGCTAGCTTTGAAGGTGACCAACGGTAGCAAGGTGAGGCCGAGCCCGATGAGTCCGACGACCGCGGTCACCGCCGCGACGAGGCGGTCCGGCTTCACGGCGTCCCCATGTGCCCGCCGGGGCCGGGCATCATCGGTCCCGGCGCGTGGTCGGGCAGGGGGCCGGGAGCGGGAACGGCGGGCATCGCGGCCCAGTGGGCCTGCTGCGCGGGCGGCGCCTGCGGGAAGCCCACCGACGTCGGGCCCATCGGGACCTGCGGCGGTGTGGGACCGGGACCGACGATCACGGGCGGTCGATCCCCGGCCGGACTGCGCAGGTAGACGACCACTGCGGCAGCGGCCGCGAGGACGCTGAATACGAGCGACAAGATCAGGCCCGTGCCTGGTCCGATGTCGACGACTCGGTCGACGAGTTCGTCGACCGATGAGATCCCGAGCTTCTTGAGTTCGTCACCGGCCTCACGCTTGAGGTCGCCGGTTAGCTCGACGTCGGGCAGCGGGTTCGACACCATCAGGACGAAGCCGAGGAGTGTCGCGGCGATCGCACTGACCGCCGATACTAGGGTCGCTTGCCGTCGGCCGAGGACGCCGGGCAGCGCAGTGAGCGCGGCGATGAGCCCGAGGATCGGGAGTGCGAGCGCGACGACGGGCGCGTTGAACGGCACCACCGTGTAGAAGCCGATGCCGACGTTCACCTTTCCGCTGACCGAGTCTTCGACGGCACCGGGCGACACCTCGACCGAGTACAGGTCGAACAGCGACGAGAAGAGCACGACGAGTCCACTGACGAGGACCGCCGCCGACGCCATACGCGTGATGTCCATCGGCGGGCGAGGCGGCCCCGGTGGCGGCATGGGTCCGGTCATCGGTGGTCCCATCGGTGCCATCGGCGCCTGCGGTCCAGGGCCCGGGTTGTGGGGGTTCATGCGTGAACTCCTGTTCGTTCGACTGGCAGCAGCATAAGCGGTCTTCCCGATCGAACGGGCGAATCCGACTCCCGGGTCATTCAGTGAACCGAGCGGACGTAGCAGGCAGCGGCGGATCGAGCTGTTCGCCGGAGAAGTTGAACATCGCGTTCAGGTTCAGTGCCGCTTCTTCCCGCTGATGGCGAGCACGAGCGGACAGACGCAACTGCCCTTCCAGGTACTTGCCGGGCATCTGCGAACCCAGATCGCGGTAGGCACCGCGTTCGGACACTTCGGCGAACACGCGAGCGTCGACGCCGACCCGCGACGGTTGGACCGTTCGAGAATGTCATCGGGTGTCACCTCCTCGGCGGGAATGTCGTGTTTAGTTGGTATCTCCAGTCTAGTCGAAAGTGTGTTCTATCACAATGGGATCGTCTGTGAGTTCGATGAGAAGTCACGGTTCGTTCCGCTGTGCGTGGGATCGGGGAACTCCCCGATGCCGCAAACCGGATTTCCGGTTACTCTCTGCGCTGTGGGGCGGCGTACAGGGTCGGCGTCGTTCGATCAGCCGATGACCTCCGCTTCCGCGCCCGAACACACATAGTCTGGTGTCGAAGACACCGAAACCGCGAGCCGAGCGCTCGTCGAGAACGAAAGGCACTGCACATGGGTGTGAGCTTGACCAAGGGCGGCAACGTCTCCCTGACCAAGGAGGCCCCCGGCCTGACCGCCGTCTCGATCGGCCTCGGCTGGGACGTGCGCACCACCACCGGCACCGACTTCGACCTCGACGGCAGTGCCATCGCGCTGAACGCCGAGAAGAAGGTCGTCTCCGACCAGCACTTCATCTTCTTCAACAACCTGCGCTCGCCGGACGGCTCGATCGAGCACCTCGGCGACAACCTGACCGGTGACGGGGACGGCGACGACGAGGTCATCAACGTCGACCTCGCCGCGGTGCCCCCGACCATCGAGTCGATCGTCTTCCCCGTCTCGATCTACGACGCGGACGCGCGCAGCCAGTCGTTCGGCCAGGTCCGCAACGCGTTCATCCGCGTCGTCAACCGCGCGAACGGCTCGGAGATCGCCCGCTACGACCTGTCGGAAGACGCATCGACCGAGACCGCGATGGTCTTCGGCGAGCTGTACCGCAACGGCGCCGACTGGAAGTTCCGCGCCATCGGCCAGGGCTACGCATCGGGTCTGGCGGGAATCGCCCGCGACTTCGGCGTCAACGTCTGACCGCCGACACACCCAAGAAACACCGCCGACGCACCGACGAGCAGCCCGCTCGTCGGTGCGTCGCCGCACCTCCCTTGAGAAAGGCCGTCACCGCACGTGATCCTTCGAATTTTCGGAATGTCCTTCCTGATCTCGATCGTGGCCCTCGTCGTCGCGTTCCTGTACGGCGGGCCCGAAGCGCTCGTCCTGACATTGATCCTCGGCGTGCTCGAAGTGTCACTGTCGTTCGACAACGCAGTCATCAACGCGACCGTCCTGCGGCGGATGAGCGAGTTCTGGCAGAAGATCTTCCTCACCATCGGCATCGTCATCGCCGTCTTCGGCATGCGCCTGGTGTTCCCGCTGGCAGTCGTGTGGATCGCGTCCGGCCTCAACCCGGTGCAGGCCCTCGATCTGGCTCTGAACCCGCCCGCTGACGGCGCGGCTCACTTCGCGAACGGCGACCCCAGCTACGAGACGATCATCACCGACGCCCACCCGCAGATCGCGGCGTTCGGCGGCATGTTCCTGCTGATGCTGTTCCTCGGCTTCATCTTCGAGGACAAAGAGATCACCTGGCTGTCGTGGCTGGAGCGCCCGCTGATCCGCATCGGCAAGCTCGACCAGCTGTCGGTCGTCATCGCATCGACCGTTCTCGTGATCACCGCGGCGTTCATCGCGCACGACGGTGAACAGTCGACAGTCATGATCGCGGGCGTCCTCGGCATGATCTCGTACATCCTGGTCAACGGTCTCGGCGAACTGTTCAACGTCGACGAGGAAGGCGACGAGCCGTCGACCGGCCCGTCCGACCTCGCGAAGGCCGCGGGCAAGGCAGGCTTCTTCCTGTTCCTGTACCTCGAGGTCCTCGACGCCAGCTTCTCGTTCGACGGCGTCATCGGCGCATTCGCCATCACCGCCGACCCGATCCTGATCGCCCTCGGCCTCGGCCTCATCGGCGCCCTGTTCGTCCGTTCGCTGACCGTCTACCTGGTCCGCCAGGGCACGCTGTCGGAATACGTCTACCTCGAGCACGGCGCGCACTGGGCGATCGGCGCGCTGGCGTTCATCCTCATGTACTCGATCGGAACGCCGGTCCCGGAGATCGTCACCGGCATGGTCGGCGTCGTCCTGATCGTCGCCGCACTGATCACCAGCATCATCCGCAGGCGCCGCGAGGGAGACGACGAACTCCCCGCCACCGCCGACACCGCTCTCGTCGACACGAAGGAATGACCCCATGTCCGTGAACATGAACAAGGTGACTCTCGACAAGGCGACGCCGTCGGTGTCGTTGACCAAGCGGGGTGAGTCGCAGGGCAACATGCGGATCAACCTGAATTGGACGCAGGGCAAGTCAGGCGGTTTCTTCAAGCGCAGCTCGGCCATCGACCTCGACCTGGCCGCGATGTACGAGCTCGCCGACGGCTCGAAGGGCGTGGTCCAGGCGCTCGGCAACTCGTTCGGAGACCTGAACGGTCCGCCGTTCATCTTCCTCGACGGAGACGACCGCAGCGGATCGTCGGTCGGCGGCGAGAACCTGTACGTGAATCTGCAGGACGTCAACCGTTTCCGGCGGGTCCTGATCTTCGCGTACATCTACGAGGGCGCAACCAACTGGTCCGCGGCCGACGGCGTCGTCACGCTGATGCCGACGAACGGACCCCAGGTGGAGGTCCGTCTCGACTCGGCGGACGATCAGGCCGTCTCGTGTGCCATCGCGATGTTGACGAACGTCAACGGCGAACTGCACGTGAACCGCGAGGTCCGCTACGTCCGCGGAGCGCAGCGGGACGTCGACGCCGCCTACGGGTTCGGCATGAACTGGACCCGCGGACGCAAGTGACGGCGTCGATCATGCGAATGCCCGCCGATCAGGCCTTCCGCCGCTGACTGGATACGATTGCATCGTGCCAAGCAATCCGCGGCGGGGCCTGTTCGGCAGGCGACCGCACGACGACCGTGCCACTCCGGCGCAGCTCGCGGCACTCACCGAGGCGTTCTTCGCGTGTGAACGCGCGATGGGCGACATGGCGGGTGCCGTGCAGGCGGCGGAGTCGGTCGCACCCGGGTCGATCTCGACGACCGGGTGGGATGCGGCACGCGACCGCTACGACCAGGTGATCTCCCGCTACCTCGTGCTGACGGCGGCGGGCTCGACGGAGGCCACACCGTACGCCGTCGACGAGTGCATTCGGGCGTTCGAGCAGGTCAGCGGCGCGTTGACGCAGTTCGCCCACGCGCAGGCACGTGGGCTTCAGGCGGGCCGGGACGCGATCAACGGCGCGGCGCACGCCGAGCAGCAAGCCCGCGCGGCCGCGAGCCGTGCCCTCACCGCCCTCGATCAGGCTCCCGTCGAGCACGTCCACCTCACGTCGGTCAAAGAAGCCGCCGATGCACTGGCTCGCGAGAGCTCGCGGTTCGACGCCGCGGTCGGTCTCACCGACCGGCAGCGGGCGGCGGACGTCGTCGTCGAGGCCGCGCGGCGGCTCGTCGACCTGCTCGATCAGGCTCCGGGACTCACCGCCGACACCGAGAAGACGATGCGGTCGCTCGCCACTCGCCGCGAGGCCGTCGAGACGAAACTCGACGGTCTGCCCGCGGTGATGTCCGCGCTTCTGCGCGAGTTCAGCTCCGAATGCTCGATCGACCTGGTGGACGTCCCCAGCGACGTCCGGGCCGATCTGCAAGCGGCCGACGAACGTCTCGACCGGGCACGCGTCCTTCTCGGGCACGCACCCGACGAGGCCAAGGCCGCCGCGGAACAGGCCCGCACCCGCCTCTCGCACGCCGACGACCAGGTCGACCGCGTCTTCGACAGGCTCACCGACCTGCGCGCCGTCCGCACCGATCCGACCGACGCGGCGTCTCGCGTCCGGTTCCGGGTGCGCGACGCCCAGAACTTCGCGCTCGACAACCGCCAGGTGCGCGAATGGGGATCGGTGCTCGACGCGCAGTCCGACCGCATCGACCGCGCCGCGGCGACCCTCGAACGCATCCACCCCGACTACTGGTTCTACCTCTCCGAACTGCGGGCCGTCGACGCCCGCGTCACCGACATCATCGGCCGGATCCGCGACTCCGTCGCGCACCGCTGACCACAGCTCACGAACGAAAGGGGCCGCTCGTGTCCGTACCCGCCGACACCGTCGCGACCCGCGGCATCACCCAGTTCCCGCAACTGTCCGACGCCCAACTCGACCGCCTCTTCCTGCACCGCCCCCAACCGGTCACGGTGCACTCGCCGATCGACACGTTGGCGATCGCCCTCGGCGCCACCCTGTACGTGCCCGCCACCCGCGACGACTTGACGGCGGTCATCGCGCGCCGCGCCGCGTCCGGCGTCACATCGATGGTGATCGACCTCGAGGACGCCGTCGCCGACGACGACGAGGCGCTGGCGCTCGAACGGACGATCGCCGCGCTCGCCGAGTTCGCCCGCGACGGCTGGGATCGCCTGCTGCTGTTCGTGCGGGTGCGGACCGTAGCGCACATCGACGCGGTGGTCTCGGGTCTGCCCGACAATCACTGTCTGGCCGGCTTCGTGATCCCCAAGTTCGAGGCCGCGACCGGGCTGGACGCGCTCGAAGCGATCGCGGCCGCGTCGGCGGACTGGGACCGCCCGCTGTACGCGATGCCGGTGCTGGAGACGCCGCGCATCGTCCACCGCGAGACCCGCGACACCGAGCTGATGGCGATCCGAGAACTGTTGAACCGACATCGCGAACGGGTGCTGGCGGTACGGATCGGCGCGACCGACATCTGCGGGCTGTTCGGGATCCGCCGCGACCGCGACGTCACCATCTACGACGTCCGCGTGGCCGCCGACGCCATCGCGGGCATCGTCAACATGCTCGGCCGCAGCGACGGTTCCGGGTTCGTCATCACCGGACCGGTGTGGGAGTACTTCGCGAACCACGAACGCATGTTCGCGCCGACCCTGCGTCACACGCCGTTCCGCGACCACGACGCCGTCTACTTCCGGCAGCGGCTCGTGAGCCGTGACCTCGACGGGCTGCTCCGCGAGATCGCCCTCGACCGCGCGAACGGCATCACCGGCAAGACGGTGATCCAC
This sequence comes from Gordonia spumicola, assembly GCF_009932475.1. Lineage (GTDB taxonomy): Bacteria > Actinomycetota > Actinomycetes > Mycobacteriales > Mycobacteriaceae > Gordonia > Gordonia spumicola. The sequence goes on along the minus strand of NZ_BJOV01000002.1, from coordinate 785,186 downwards.
CCGATCCACGTCGGCGCCGTCCACTCGCTGTCGTCGGTGACCGACGAGGAGTACTCGGACGCACTGGACATCCTCGGCCGCGACGGCGGCGGCGCGCAGGCATCGGCCTACGGCAACAAGATGAACGAGCTGAAACCACACCGGAATTGGGCGGTCGGCGTGATGAACCGGGCGCACGTGTTCGGTGTGACCAGGAACGACGTCAGTTTCGTCGACCTGTTGACCGAGTGGGCAGCCGAATGAGCTCCTGGGTGACCGACGAGTTCGGTGCGCGTGTCGACGGCGTCGCCGATCTGGTGCAGTTGGGGCTGCGGCGCAATCCGAAACGCGCACACCTGCTGGTGTCGACGGTCCTCGGCAAACACATCCCGACACCGCCGTCGCGGGTCCGCGGCGCCGCAGACGATCTGGGCGACGCGGTGATCGCGATCCTCGGCGACGAGGCCTCGGCGGCGACCGTCCTCGGGTTCGCCGAGACCGCCACCGGGCTCGGGCACTGCGTGGCCGAACGGATCGGAGCCGCCCGCTACCTGCATTCCACACGTCGTGCGGTCGGCGGGGCTCAGGTCCACGGCTCGTTCGAAGAGGGTCACTCGCATGCGACCACCCACCTCCTGCAGCCGACCGACGCCGACTTCCTCGACACCGATCCGTCGGTGCCCGTCGTATTGGTCGACGACGAGATCAGCACCGGCCGCACCGCGATCGAAGCCCTCGAGGCGCTGCACGGACTGCACCCGCACGAGAGGTATCTCGTCGCGTCGCTCGTCGACATGCGCGGCGACGAGCACCGCGCCGAATGCGCCGAGGCCGCGGCACGGCTCGGCGTGACGATCGACTTCACGTCGCTCGCCGAGGGGGCCGTCCACCTGCCGGAGGGACTCACCGACCGGGTGGTGGCGCTCGACGCTCCCGCCCTCAACCCGACCGCCCCGACCCGCGGCGACGTCGTGTTCCGCGTTGCGGGCTGGCCCGCGCACGTTCCCGACGGCGGACGCCACGGCTTCCTCGCCTCCGACACCGGGGCGTTCCACCGTGCCGTCGCCGACGTGGCCGCGGGACTGTCCGACGAGTTCGCGACGGGGGAGCAGGTGAGCGTCGTCGGCCACGAAGAGCTCATGTACCTGCCGTTGTGTCTCGCCGAACGGCTCGTCGACCACGGCGTCGACGCGCGCTTTCAGACCACGTCACGATCGCCCGCTCACGTCCGCGACCAGGACGGATACCCGCTCCGGAGGGGATTCGCGTTCCCGGCGCCCGAGGGCGTCGACGACGCGGGGCGCTACCTGTACAACGTCGCGGCTCCCGGGTCGGGCGACACTCCGACGGTGCTGCTGGTGATCGACGACCCGGCCGACACGGACGCCCTCCGCGGCCGGGGCGGACTCCTCGACGTGCTGTCGGCGGCGGGTCACCGCGTCGTCGTCCTCACCGTGTCGGCCACCGATCCGCAGCGTCTGGCCCGCGCCCGTGCCGGCGCAACCGGCCGTCCGCAGCCCGTCGGCGACCCGCTGCGCGCGCCCGACTTCGGGTCGTATTCGCCTTCCGAGGTGGCCTGGCTCCTGAAGGACCTGTCGGAGTACTCGCTGGAGGGAGACGTCGCCGAACGCGAACGTCGCATCCAGGCCGGTGTCGCCCACTACGCCGAATCGTTGCCCGTCGAGTTCCAACCCGGAGCCGAGTACCTCGAACTGTTCGACGCGACCCTCGCCGCATCGGCGCGCAGGCTCGCGCTCGCCGTCGGGACCGTCGCCGAGCTGATCCTCGCCGAACGGTCGGCGAACCCGACTCTCGTCTCCCTGGCCCGTGCCGGCACCCCGATCGGCGTGCTCATCGGGCGATGGATCCGCGCGACCCGCGGCGTCGTTCCCGCCCACTACGCGGTCTCGATCGTCCGGGCCCGCGGCATCGACGCCGTCGCCCTCGACTACATCGCCGCACGTCACGACCCCGCGTCGGTGGTCTTCGTCGACGGCTGGACCGGCAAGGGCGCCATCGCCAAGGAACTCACCGCGGCACTGGCCGAGTACGAGGCCGCGGGCGGAGCCCACTTCGACGACGAACTCGCCGTCCTCGCCGATCCAGGCTCGTGCACCCGCCTGTACGGCACGCGCGACGACTTCCTGATCGCCTCCGCATGCCTTAACTCGACGGTGTCCGGACTGGTGTCACGGACCGTCCTCAACGACGAACTGATCGGTCCGGGCGACTTCCACGGAGCGAAGTTCTACCGGGACCTCGTTCCGCACGACGTGTCGAACCGTTTCCTCGACACCGTCGCGGCCGAGTTCGCCGTCGTCCACGACGAGGCCGTCGCCTCGGCCGCGGCCTTGCGCACCGCCGACAGGACGCCGACGTGGGACGGGTGGGCGTCGGTGTCCGCCATGCAGGAGCGGTACGGGCTCTCGTCGATCAACTTCGTGAAACCCGGCATCGGCGAGACCACCCGCGTCCTCCTTCGACGCGTCCCGTGGCGGATCCTGGTGCGCGACGCCGACATGCCCGATCATCGGCACATCCGACTCCTGGCCGCCGAGCGGGGAGTCCCCGTCGACGTGGTGCCCGACCTCGCCTACTCGTGCGTCGGCCTGATCAAGGAGAACGTGTGACCGCCCTGATCGCCACCGACCTCGACCGCACCATGATCTTCTCCCGCGCCGCGTCGGGCTTCTCGACTGCGCTCGAAGAACGGAAGAATGCGCTCGAAGAACGGCTCAGTTCTCCGAGCGTTCTCCTCGGTTCTCCGAGCGTCCTCCCCGGGTCTCCGAGCGCAGTCGAGGAGCCGGTCTGCGTCGAGATGTACGACGGCGCACCGTTGTCGTACATGACGCGGGGCTCGGTGGAGGCGTTGACAGCGCTCGCCGCGTCGACGCCAGTGATCCCGACGACCACGCGGACGCGCGCGCAGTTCGAGCGGATCGACCTGCCCGGCGGTCCGTTCCGGCACGCGGTCGTCAGCAACGGGGGCCGGATCCTCCGCGACGGCGAGAACGACGACGCCTGGCGGACGGCTCTCGAGTCGAGGGTCGCCGGGACGTCGGCGACCGTCGAAGAGCTGCACGCCGACCTGCGACGCCGCGTCGACGATTCCTGGGTGCGCTCCACGCGGGTGGCCGACGACCTGTTCGTCTACCTGGTGGTCGACCTCGACCGTCAGCCGACCGACTTCATCGACGAGTGGCGCTCGTGGTGCACGCCGCGCGGATGGTCGGTGTCTCAGCAGGGCCGCAAGATCTACGCGATGCCCGACGGTGTCACCAAGTCGGCCGCCGTCGCGCACATCCGCGGCAGGCTCGTCGACGACGGGACGCTCGACGCCGATTCCCCCGTCTTCGCCGCGGGCGACGGGCGGCTCGACGCCGACCTCCTCACCTACGCCGACGCCGCGATCCGACCCGCGCACGGCGAACTCCACGACTCCGGGTGGACCCCGCCGGGGCTCACCGTCACCGCGGCGTCCGGCATCGAGGCAGGCGCCGAGATCCTCGCCTGGTTCGCCGACCGCGCCCGCTCCCACTCGTCTTCCCTCCACAACCCCGACCCGGCGCTCGCCGAGAAATAGAGGTACCGATGTCGTCACTCACCAAAGGTCAGAACGCCGCGTTGCCGACTCCGGACGTCGTGGTGTCGGTGGAGGTCGCGACGGCCGCCGACCTGTCGGCGCTGCTCGTCACCGATGCGGGCAAGGTCCGCAGCGACGCGGACTTCGTGTTCTTCAACCAGCCCGCGGGCCCCGGTGTGCAGCTTCGCGACGGCCGCCTGCACATCTCGACGGCGGGCATCCCGGCCGACATCACGGCGATCCGGGCGGTGATCACCCTCGACGACACGACCCGCAGCTTCGGCCAGTTCGCGCCGCCGGTGGCCCGCGTGTCGGACGCTGCGGGCACGCCGCTGTTCGACTACGTCGTCGACGGGCTGACCGCGGAGTCGGTCGTCATCGCGGCCGAGGTGTACCGCCGCAACGATCAGTGGAAGGTCCGCGCCGTCGGCCAGGGGTATTCGGGCGGTTTCGCCGACCTCGTCCGCGATCACGGCGTCGCGGTCGACGACGCCCCGCCGCAGGCCGCTCCGCCCACTCAGCCGGCGTACACGCCGCCACCCGCCCAGCCCGCGTACAACCCGCCGCCGCAGCCGACGTACACCCCGCCCGCTCAGCAGGGCTATGCGCCGCCGCCCCCGCCGCCCGCGTACGGCCAGCCCCAGTACGGAAGTCCCCAGTACGGGGCTCCCCAGCAGCCTCAGTACGGGGCCCCTCAACAGCAGCCGCAGTACGGCGCGCCGCAACAACCGCAGTACGGCGCACCCCAGGAGCAGGCCCCGATCAGTCTGTCGAAGGATCGACCCGTGTCCCTGGTGAAGGGGCAGAAGGTCTCGTTGAAGAAGGAGGGCGGCGTCGCCCTCTCGCACATCTGGATGGGTCTCGGTTGGGACCCCGTCCAGACCGGCAAGCGCGGATTCTTCGGCGGTGGCGGGGCGAGCAGCATCGACCTCGACGCGTCGGTCCTGATGTTCTCGCAGGGCAACTGCGTCGAGACCGTCTACTTCGGCAATCTGCGGTCGAAGAACAACTCGATCATCCACTCCGGCGACAACCTGACCGGTGAGGGAGACGGCGACGACGAGGTGATCGCCGTCGACCTGACGTCCATCCCGCCACACGTCGACCGGCTCGCCTTCATCGTCACGTCGTATCGCGGGCAGACGTTCGCCGAGGTCCAGAACGCGTACTGCCGCCTCATCGATCAGACGACGAACGCCGAACTCGCGCGCTACACGCTCGCGGGCGGCATGCCGTTCACCGGCGTCTGCATGGCCGTCGTGTCCCGCGCGGGGGGCGAGTGGCAACTCCGCGCCGTCGGCGAGGGCTTCAACGCGAAGACCGCCAACAAGGCGATCCCCTTCGTGATGCCGTACCTGGGATGACAGTGCGTTCGGCCCACAGACGAGCCGGGTGGATCTGTGCGAGAGTTGTCCCATGACCGATGAGCTGCCCGACACCACGTCTGACGCAACGCATTCCAGGATGGGCGCGCTGACGTCCAGGCTCCCGGAGATGTCCGGGAAGACGAAAGCGATCCTCGCCGTCAGCGGCATCCTGATCGTGGTGATCGGGTACTTCATCCTGCAGGCTCTCGTCCCGAGGTCGTGGGGCAGGCATGTGGCGTCCGAGATCAACGAGAGCATCACCCGCGGCATCCTGTACGGCCTCGGCTACGGCCTGCTCGGCTCGGCGGTGACGCTGATCCTGCTGTACTTCGCGTACGTCACCATCGGCCGCTATCGGAACATCCTCTCGTGGAGCCTCCTGGTGCTGGCCCTGGCGTCGACTGTCCCGAACCTGATGACGCTCGGCGTGGTCATCGGCAACGGGAGCGGTGCCGTGGCCGGACGTCAAGCGCTCGACGGCCACGCCGTCGGCTTCCGCGGCGCGACGCTGGTGGGCCTCATCGTCGGCATCATCATCGGCCTGGCCGTCGACTTCTATCTGCTCGGACGACGCCGCGCGAAGGCTAAGGCCGAGGCCGGGTCGTGATCGACGAGTTCCACGTCGAGCGGGCGGTTCATCGAACGAACGAATGAATTCCGGCCCGACACGACCGACCGGACACCCGTTCTCGATGGCTCGGCGAATGGGCGCGGTGGCCGGGTCGAACGCTGGTGTCGAACCGCTGACCTGGCCGTCCGGCCCCACTACCCGAAGTACGGATCGCCCGCCAGATAAACGAGCGATGCGATGCTCGTCGCAAAACTGTCAGTGGTATGTGCCACGATTCTCGTTGTGTCACCTTCCAACCCGTTCGGCCCGGGAACAGGCCGCCCGACCGGCGGACCGGCGAACCACGGTCCCGGCTACCCCGGAGCCTCACCTCGGCAGGCGCCACCCGCGTCGTACGGACCGCCCGCGGGCGGCGTCAATCCCTTCGGCCCGACGAGCTCCGTCCCGGTCGGCGGACCTGCGCCCGCGCCGACTCCCGCACCCCCGTCGCCGAGCGGCTCGCTCGAACCCGTCGGGCCGCCGATCGGGCTGCTGATCGCCGCGGCGGTGCTCGCGGTCCTCGGCATCGCCGCCGGTGCCGTCTTCTGGGCGTCGCCGTTGTCGATCGCCGGGTGGGCACTCGCCGGGCCGATCGCGATCGGCGTGCTCGCGCTGTTCACCTCGCGCGACACCGCCCGGCGCTCGGCCGCGATCTACCTTCGTCCGGACTGGCTGCCGCTCGCCTATGCCATGACCATGATCGTCATCGCCGCCGGAGTCGTCGTCGGCTCCGTCAGCTTCGCCATGTGGATCGGACACCGTTGATGCCGCACACCCGGACCCTGACCCGCATCGCCGCACTCGCGGCCTCCGTCGTCCTCGCCCTCCTGTCGCTGCTCCCTGCGCCCGCGGCACGCGCCGATGACGCGGACGGCACCGGACTCGACACGTTCGGCGGCTGTGTCACGTCGAACGGCTCCGGTCGCGTCCTCCTCCTCGTCGACCAATCGCGCAGTCTCACCGAGTCCGACGCGCAGAACGCCCGTGGAACAGCCGCGAAGCTCCTCGCCAAACAGCTCGTCTCGTACTCGTCGAGCACCGGGTCGACCATCGAGGTCTCGGTCGCCGGCTTCTCGGACTCGTACACCCGGTCCCTGGACTGGACCACGCTGAACGCGGCGTCGCTCGACTCCGTGAACTCCGCGATCACCGACACCACAGCCCGCCAGGACGGCACCGCGACCGATTACCAGGCGGCCCTTGAAGGCGCGCGCGGCGCTCTGGGCGCGCAGCCGAACAGCTGCAAGATGATCGCCTGGTTCACCGACGGCGAGCTCGATTTCACCGCGTCCGACCGGGAGTCGCGCATCACGGCGGCCCGCACCGCGATCTGCCGCCAGGGCGGCATCGCCGACCAGCTGGCGACCGCGGGCATCGTCAACGTGGCGATCGGCCTGTCCAGTTCATCGGGCGGCGAGTCGCCCGACTTCGGTCTGCTCCGCAGCATCGCGATCGGCGGCGACGACTGTGGCACCGGCGACCGGACGGCCGACGGCCAGTTCTTCGAGGCGACGAACATCGACGACCTCCTCTTCGCGTTCGACCGTCTCGGCGCCCCCGGTGACAATCGGGAGCCGACCGAGCGCACCGCATGCGTCAAGACCGTCTGCGACGAGGGCAAGCACTACTTCGTCCTCGACGGCTCCGTCGACACCGTCAGCGTGCTCGCCGACGCCGGACGCCCCGGACTGATCCCGGTCCTGGTGTCCCCGGACGGCGCACAGACCCGCCTCGACCCGCGGACGGCGAAGAACGTTCAGATCGGCGGCGTGGACGTCGACTACAGCTTCCCCTCGGAGAAGTCGACGTCGATCACGATGACCGGTGCGTCCGCGCCGTCGTGGAGCGGCGTGTGGGCCCTCGTCTTCATCGCCGAGAGCAAGGCCGACGCGCAGACCCGCTCGAGCATCCACATCACCGGTGGTCTCAAGCCCGCACTCGCGAACGCCGCCGCGGTGTCGCTGCACTCGGGGGCGACCGATGAGACCGTCGCCTTCACGATCAACGGCAAGGACGGCAAACCGCTGTCCGACGCGAAGCTGCCCGACCACTTCGCCCTCGATGCCGAGCTCGTGACGCGCGACGGCAAGCGCACCGTCCCGGTCGCGAAGAACCTCGACAAGAACACCCTGTCGAAGCCGCAGACCGTCGACCTGGCGGGCGTGGACCCGGGTCAGGCCACCCTGCGCCTCACGCTGAACGTCACCCTGCAGGCCAAGGAGAAGGGCACCGGAAAGCTCCGGGAGACCGAGCTGTCGCCGGTGCGCGCCGACATCCCCGTCTCGATCAAGGCCCCCGTCGGATATCCGACGGTCGCCGACAGCATCTCGTTCGGGACCATCGAGGGTTCCGGCGCGACGACGGCGACGATCGCCGTCACCGGCCCCGGTTGCGTGTGGCTCGAGCAGGGCGGCACCGCGATCACCGCGTCGCCCGACGGCACCGACATCGCCGTCACCTCCGATCACGCCGACCAGGGCGACTGCCTCAGACTCTCGGACGGCGAGTCCGGCGAGCTGTCGGTGACCCTGTCGTCGTCGGAGTCGGTGAACGGCATCGTCGGCGGCGACGTGGTCGTGATCGCCGCGCCGAAGGGCGACGGCGACCCCGTCTCCATCAAGGTCCCGTTCACCGGCGAGTTGAGCAAGCCGCTGAACACCGGAACGTTCATCGGCGCGTTGATCGCGGCGTTGATCCTCGGTCCGCTGATCCCGCTGCTGCTCTTGTACTTCCTGAAATGGCTGACGGCCCGGATCCCGGCGCGTGCGCTGCGGGTGGAGCAGATCCCGGTCCGCATCGTCGGAGGAGCCGTGACCCGCGGCAACAACCAGCCGTTCGGCGTCGCCGACACCGAACTGGTGAGTCTGGTCCCCGGCACCGGCAACCCGACGCGCAGCATCGACGTCGGAGCACTGTCCCTGCGGACCAGGGTCGGCTGGTCGCCGTTCGGCGCGGGCAGCGTGGTCGCGTCGATCAGCGGGATGGCGGGATCTGCCTGCCGCGACGGCGCGACGGTGGGGAAGACGCCGAACGCGCTGCTCCCGCTGGCGATCCACAACAACTGGGCGATCTTCCACGACCCGGCGGGACCGGAAGACACAGCGACCGTGGTCCTGTTCGTCGGCGGAGACGCCGGTCGGTCGGAGATCGATCGGATCGTCGGCGAGGTCCGCGACTACGCGCCTCGCAACCTGACCAAGCTGCGACAGGCGTCGGCTCCGACGCCGCCCGCGGGCGGACCGTCCGGCGGCCCACCCGCACCCGCGCCGAACCCGTTCGGACCGACCGGTGGCAACGGTCCGGCACCGTTCGGGCCCGCATCGGGACCGCCCGCGGGCCGGACGCCTCCGTCCGGGCCGCAGGGAAACAACCCGTTCGGCCCCGGCTCGAACCGTCCGCCGGGCGGGAATCCGTTCGGCCCAGCCTGATCTCGACTACCTAGAACCCATGTGAGGAATCGACAACGATGCGCAAGCTTCTGATCGTCGGCTGCGGTGGATCCGGCGGCGCGACGCTCTCATACATGATGGACCAGCTGCTGTCCGATCTCGCCGACCACGGGATCGACAAGATCCCGGCGGGGTGGCAGTTCGTGCACGTGGACGTGCCGATCTCACCGGACGAGGGCAAGAACGTGAAGTCCGTCCCCGAGATGGGCGGCATGTACTGCGGCGTCGGGCCACAGGGCGACTCGTACTCGGTCCTCGACAGCGGCCTGTCGCAGGGGCTCGCGGCGTCGGGCGCACTGTCCGAGCTGGCTACCTGGGCTCCGCGCAACCCGGAGTCGGTGACCGTGCCGATCAGCGTCGGCGCAGGCCAGTACCGCGCGATCGGCCGCGCGATCACGCTGAGCCGCATCAACAAGGTGTTCAGCGACCTGCAGCGGGCATGGGGTCAGCTCTACGACTCCCAGACCAACCCGGAGATGCGCGCTCTGTCGCTGCCTGGTGCGGGCGGCTTCGACCCTGGCGACGACCCGATCGTGCTCGTCGTGTCGTCGATGGCGGGCGGCGCGGGAGCGTCGATGGCTCTCGACGTGTGTCGCATCCTCACCCTGATCCCCGGTGTGAACCCCGACCTCATGGGCGTGTTCATGGTGACGCCGGACATCTTCGGCGACGAGAACCACCCGTCGTTCTCGGGCACCCGGCCGAACGCGCTGGCGATGCTCGGCGAGATCATCGCCAGCCAGACCGGCGCGGCCCGCGCGCACGACGTGACGATCATGCGTGCCCTCGGCCACCAGAACGGTGCGGGTGCGGTGACGCCGTTCAAGCGGGTGTTCCCGGTCGGCGCCCACGTCGGCAACGAGCGGACCCTGTTCGGCGACGGTTCGCAGGCCAGCGTGTACCGCGGCCTCGGACGCGGCCTGGCCGCGCTCATCCAGTCGGGCACCGCGATGCAGGACTTCGTCGCGTACGACCTCGGCAACGGTCGTCATCTGGAGGCCGCGCCGGAGTTCCTCGCATGGGGCGCCGACAATTCCGACAACGTCCCGTGGGGTGCGTTCGGCTTCGCCAGCATCAGCATGGGGCGCGACCGGTACGCCGAGTACGCCGCGCAGCGCCTCGCCCGTAGCTCGGCCGACCTACTGCTGTCCGGTCACCTCAACGTGAACGACCCGGCGTCCGCCGAGGAGCAGGTGTCCGGCCGCCTCGACATCCAGTGGAGCAACATCTGCTCGCACATCGGACTGCCCGACAATCAGGCCCTCCAGCAAGGTCTCGGCACGTGGGTGTGGTCGACGGTGCTGCCGCAGGACCAGGTGAACGCAAGGGCCCGCGCCATCGTCAACGGCATCGTCCGTCCACGGATCGACCAGAGCCCCGGCGTGAACGGCCAGCAGTGGGCCGCGTCGGTCACGCGAGTGCTCGCCGAACAGCGGGAACAGCTGGTCCGCGCGGCGTCCGAGGCCGCCTACGCGGTGGCGTTCGGGTGGGCCAACCGGTTCTCGACGTCTCTGGAGCAGGTCACGACGCAGGCGATCGCCGACATCGGGCTCCCGTACGCGTCGGGTCTGGTCAAGCGGGCGTCGAAGACGATGCAGACGATCCTCCCCGAGGCCCAGCAGCTCAGCACGTACCTGCCCGCGGACGTCGCCGAACCGACGCCGGAACTCGCCCGCACCCTGGCCTCGCTGCGCGGAGCCCTGAACAATCCCGCCGCGATCACCGAGCAGGTGATCGACAGCGTCGTCGTCACGCTGACGCAGTTCATCTACGCGTCGCTGTCGCACAACATCGCGGAGTCGGCGGGCGCATCGGTCAGCGAACTGTTCGATCCGCTCATCTCGGCGCTCGACGAGGCGCAGACCGTCCTGCGCGACGCCGCCGACCGACAGCGCGCGCACGTCGCGCTGGCCGACCTGCGCACCGATGAGTACGCCGCGTGGCCCGCAGACACGGACGCCCGCGTGGCCGACCGTTTCTCCGAAGCCGACAACGAGGTGATGCTGACGAGTTCGGACGACTTCCAGGGGCAGTATCAGGCCGACCTGCCGACATCCGTCGACCAGGGGCTCGGCGCGCAGGCCTTCGAGACGGGCCGCCGCATCGCGATCCGCGAAGTCGTGACCGGCTGGTGGGAGACGGTGAGCGGCACCAAGCCGCCCGGCGCGGTGGTTCCCACCGTCGAACGTCTCGGACCGTGGACCTCGCGCGCGTTCCCGCGGAACCCGGACACCGGCGAGACCATCAACGCCAGCCCGGCGCGGTTCGACGTGCATGTCCGCCCGTCCGAGCTGCTCGACCGGTCGCGTCAGTTCGTCGCCCGACCGGGACGATCGTTCGACCGCTACGTCTCGCAGTCGCTGCAGGACTACGTGACCGGCCGGTCGGGCAGCGTCGACCAGGGTGTCCCGGAGACCGAGCTGGCACGTCGCCAACGCGACCTCGTCGGACACTTCGCGCAGGCCGTTCAACTGGCCCGCCCGCTGGCGAGCGTGAACCTGAACGCGCTGAAGGTCATGCACAACAACGCCGACTTGGAGTACACGTTCAAGTTCTCCGCGGTCCCGTTCCAACACCTGGTGGTGGCCGACATGCTGACCACCGAACTGCGCGGCACCCAACATGTCCGGGACGAGACCGTACGTGCGTTCACCAACGCGTTGACCGATGAGAGCGGCATCAAGCGCATCGACATCTTCGGCAACTTCCCGAACTACTCGCCGCTCGTCTATGAGTCGGTGGGTCAGCCCGCGGCCCGCCAGTGGCTGTCGGCATCACCGAAGGAACGCGACTCGTTCTGGCGATACCGCCGCACGCGTCCGTTGGCCGCCAGCCTTCCGATGACGGCGTCCGAGCGTCGAGCGATGATCGCCGGCTGGCTCATCGGTCGCGCCCTCGGCCTCATCCGGATGCCCGACGCACCGCTGTTCGACCGCCCCGTGCAGGTGTGGGACAAGAGCCAGACGCGGTGGATCCCGTTCCCGCACCCACTGCTGACCCCACAGGTGAAGCACCACGGCGAGTTCGACTGGCTGCCCGCGGTCCTCGAATCGTCGCTGCTCGCGATCGCGCAGGCGCATCAGCCTCCGGTGATGGGCTCGATGCAGCCGTACCGCGCACTGCGTCAGATCTTCGACGCCGGACCTCTCGAACCGACGCCGTCGAACAATCGCGCGCACCTGGCCGCCGTGGCGAACATCGCCGACTGGCTCCGCACCGGTGAGAGCTCCACCGGCGTCGCCCCCGGCTTGAAGAACACCGGTCCCGGCGTCTCGATCGAGGACCGGGCCGCCGAGCTCCGAAAGTATGTCGACGCATACCGCGGGTTCGCGTCGACCAACTTCATGGCGACCGGTGAGGGCGTCGAGGACGGCCTGCCTCCCGCCCCCGGTGGCGGCACGTTCTCGGTGATCGCGAGCCGTGCGCAGGCGTCGGCCACGCCGATCTTCCGGGACCTCGCCCCCGACGTGGTGTGGGCGACGCTGGCGATCGCGGACCTGATCGACCTCGCCGTCGAGCAGGCGCACCGGCCGACGTACGCGTCCGGGCCGGTGGTGCCGAATGTGCAGCAGCAGTCGTGGGAGGCGCCGCGTCCCGAGGAAGGTCTGGAGGGCCTCCTGTGACCGACACACTGACCGTCCTGGTGTCGCCGGGCGGCATCGCCGACGGTGTCGTCTCCGGTCTCGCCGATCTGACCGCGGCCGGTCTCGTCGACGAATTCGTCTGGGCCCGGCACACCCCGGGTCGGCCGATCACCGACGTGACGGTCGTGCACGGGGGGACCTCACGCGGACTCACCCTGCAGCAGTTCGTCACCGACCGGCGCGTCGACACCCTGCGGCTGTGCCTCCTGACACCCGCCACCTCGCAGTCCGAGCCGATCGATCTGCTCGCCGAGGTCGCCGCCGTCGGCGCGCTGGCGAGCGCGACCGGCGCGCGCGACGTCATCCGGTTGCAGTGCCTGCTCGTCGGCACCGACGGGGCTCCCGCGCACATAGAGTCGCTCGTCATCGAGGGCTGGCACAACATCGTGGTGGCGCCCGAGGACTCGCGCGGCCCCCACTTCGGTCGCATCGCGACGCCCGCGCGGCCCGGTGTCGCCGACGTGGCGCGCTTCGCGGCCCCCGTGGTCGCGGGTCTGACCGGGCTGTGGACGGGAGTGGACCAGACCGGGTTGGACGGCGAACACATCCTGCCCGGGGCCGTGGTCCGCCTGGCCCGCACGTACTACCGCCGCCTGCGCACCGAGGAGGTCGAGACCCGACTGCGGTCGGAGGTCCTCGCGCAGGACGGTCACCTCCCGATCCCCACGGACCTGCATGTACAGGTGGTTCCGGTGCAGGATCCGGCGCTCGCGTCGTCGACGATGTCGCAAGCCCTGTGGCGCGCACATCCCGGCGTCCTCAAGGGCTCGCGGATGCCCTACGAGGCGCACGCAGCCGAGAAGATCGGCGCGTGGGCGGCGATCAAGATGTTCTTCAGCTTCCTGTGGGCGAGCCTGAAGAACGCGCCCGCAGCCTGGTACCGCGGTCTCGTCGACGGCATCTCCGACCGCATCGCGATCAGCGTCCAACACGCCGTGTTCACCAATGCGCCGTCCGCCTACGACGTGGTCGTCCGAGGCAGGCACGCCGACGGAACGCGCGCGGGCTGGGCCGACATCGGTGCCGCGACCGAGCAGATGTCGGGCCTGATCGGACGCCCCGATCTGATCCAGCACGCGGGCGACGACCTCGGCGAACTGTGGCAGGACTACACGGGTGCGGCGTTCACCCTCGCCGACGCAGGCAGTCGCGGCGCGGGCAAGGGCCTCAACCCGATTCCCATCGGCGCCGCCCGCGGCGTCATCACCGACTCCAACTCGATCGTCCCCGGGCCCCGCGAGCGCTTCACGGTCTCCAACGGCGGCGTCGCCGCGGCCGTCCGAATGGGCAGCGTCGACGCCACCGACCCGCTCGGCATCAACGACCTGCGCGGCCGCCTCACCGAACTGCAGTCGAGTCCCGACCTCGGACTGCAGGCCGGCACCACCCTCAACGAACTGAACACGTGGGCGTCGCGGAACGCGCCGAGCTTCGGCTCGGCGGTCGGCTCCACGCTGGCCTCGGCATTCGGCGAGGCACTGGCCGAGTTCCAGCACCTCCTCGAACGCGTCCGCAGTGCGGTGACGCCGCCCGATCCGGGCGAGGGCCGCCTCGCGCTGGCCCGCTGGACGCAGGTGCTCGTCCTGTTGTGGCTGGTCCTGACCGGCGTGTTCATCTGGCTCGGCTGGACCGACAAGGTCGAGTGGTGGGTTCCGGTTGTCGTCGTCCTCGGCTCCCTGATCATCCTGCTCGTGTCCCTGTGCTTCGCCTTCATCCGGTCGCAACGCCAACTGTTCGCACTGTTGCACCAGCGTCGGAAGGTCCTCAGCGATCGGGCCGTCGACGATCAGAACCTGCAGTCCGCGTTCGCCGACCTGCGTCGTCTGTCGCAGGCGTACGGCCAGTTCCTCTCGTGGAGCCGCGCCGTCGGCAGCTTCCTGGAGTCGCCGCTCGGACCCGATCGTCACACCACGATCACACCGCTCGCCGTGTCGTGGGGCATGCCGATGTCGACGGCCGTCGGCGTCGCGCAGCCGTCCGACGAGTCGATCGCCCGCACCGCGGCCGACCTGCGTCGCGACCTGTACCACCCGAGCTGGATCACCGAGCCGTGGGAGGACTTCATCTCCGCGAGCGGCACCCTTCTGCCCGGCGCCGACCGGTCGGCCAGTCGCTCCACCATGTGGCGAGACCGCGGTGCGGGTTCGGCGTCGAGCCTGGACCGCTGGTCGAGCGACGTCTACCTCGGCCGCGTCACCTCGACGGGCGCCGATCGAGTGTGGGCGCAGACCCTCGATCTGCTCAACACGCGCCGCACCGATCTGGTGTCGGGTCTGGTCGCGAACGTGCAGGTGATCGGTGGTCAGGTTCAGCCGATCGGCGAATTCCTCGCCGGACTCGACCGCCAGGAGCCCGCGGCGGGCTCGTTCTCCGGCGACGTGCTCACCGACGTCGCCCGTTCCTCGGGTGTCGGCGAGGTGCTCGTCGACCGCCGCAGTCCCACCCGGACGGGCATCGGCATCGTCTGCGTGGCGACACAGCTGTCGGACGGCTTCACCGTCGACCGCATCCGCCACGCCGGTGGCTCCGCGCAGACGTCGTGGTCGGCGGAGCCGATCCAGGCGCCCGACAGCGGCTGGCAGTCGACGGTCGCCGACGATCAGGCTCAACCCGATCAGTTCCGCACCCCCGATCTCGGCGACGGGTTCACGTTCTGATGACCGCGTCCGACACCGTCGACAGGCTGATCCGGTCGCTGGCGGCCGCCGATCTCCCCGCCCCGGCACCGGAACGGGTGGACGACTTCCGCGTCGACCCGCGCGGCTGGACTCCCGACGGCCGGTTCGAAGTCGTGTGGTTCGCCGAGATGACCAGGCTCATCGAGCAAGTAGAACGCGGTGTGCTTCCGGAGGCCGCCGTCGCATTGACACCGACGGGCACCCGCCGGGCGCTGACGGAGGCCGCACCGGACCCGACCCCATCGCCCGAACCCACGCCGATCGTGGACCCCGACCCCGACCCCGAGCCTGTCGACCCGGAGGCCTGGCGTCCGCTCGCGGTGGAGGCATTGATCGCGTGGCGCACCGAGCAGATGTCGCTCGGCGTGGCGGGTGCCGAGTCGATCCGCGACATCACCCTCCGCAATCTGGTGAAGTTCAACCGCACCAGCGAATCGGAGATCGCGAGCGCCCTCATCGGCCCGGCGTCGGAGCTGGCAGGCGCCATCGCCGCCGTCATCGCCGAATTCGCGCCGGTGAGCGAGACGACGCCCGCGCCGGAACCGGTTCGTGTGCCGCGTCATGCGGCGCCCGCCGACCAGCCCGTGCCGGTGGCCCCTCGGCCGACTGCCGTCGAGGCGCCCGCACCCGCGGCTCCGGTGCTGACGACCGCTCCCGTGCCGCCGCCCGCACCGGCGGGCCCGACACTCACGCATGCCGACTTCGCCGAATACGCGTTCGGACTGGACTCCCACCGGGACAACCCGATCCGCATCGAGCAGACGGCGACGTCGACCGACCTCAGCTGGGAGCCGTTCACGCCCGACGTGCCGGGCCAGACGGTGATCTACCGGCTCGTCTCGGGCGACGACGTCGATCCCTACAAGCCGGAGGCTGGCGATCTGCTCGCCGCCGACGGCACGACGTCGTTCGTCGACACCCGCTTCCTGACAAGCGCCGTCCGCTACTACCAGGTGTGGGCGCATGTGGGCCGAGACGAGACCGAGGCCCGCCGCGCCCAGCCGATCCGGTTGGCGTCCGGTGAGGCGATCAGCCCGGTCGACGACTTCGAGCTGTTCGAGGAGGAGGGCCGGATCATCGGCCGGTGGTCGGCGCGTCCGGGCACTCGATGCGTCCGCGTCACCCGCCGGTCGCTCGACGACGGTCATCACGGGGAGACGCCGATCGCCGACGGCGACTCGAACCTGACGGGCTTCGTCGACGACACCGCGGTCCGCGGTCGACGGTTCCTCTACCGAGTCTGCGCCGAGGTCGAGGTGAAGGAGAACGGCCGCCTCTCGCCCTTCGTGCAGCGCGACGTGCTCGTGTCGGTGAAGCTGACGCCGGTCCACGACCTGCGGGCCGAATCGACGGCGCCCGACCGGTTCGACGTCGTGTGGACGGCTCCGAGCACCGGACAGAGGGTGGACGTGTTCCTCACCAGGGCGGCCCCGCAGGCCGGTCTCGACCTCGAAGACCTGGACGCGTCCGCGCTCGAGTACGCGGGCCTGACCGGAGCCAACCAGGTCAAGGACCCGATCCGGGCGGCGGCGGACGGTCGCGCGCAAATCGTCGGAATGCGCTGGCCGAGCGACTGGGACCGCGCGTACCTGACGCCGGTCACGTCGTTCAACGGCCGAGTGCGGGTCGGTCGCACGGAGGTGTTCACCAGGCCGATCCCGGCCGTGGTCGAACCGCGGATCGTGGAACGCCTCGACACCCAGCTGGTGGTCTTCGGCTGGCCGCAGGGGGCGTCGTCGGTCCAGGTGCATGTCGGTGTGGAGCCGATGACGCCAGACGAGATCTGCCAGGGCACGCCGATCGACGAGGCCAGCCAGACGGAGTATCACCGCGACGGTTCGATCATCCTCCGCCGCCCGCTGCAAGCCGAGGGCTGCGTGGTGTGCGTGGTGCCGATCGCGTACTCCGACGGCCGTCAACTGCGCGGGGAGATCACCACGCTGACCTATCGCGGCCTGCGGCGGATGAGCTATTCGCTTACGCAGTTCGGCCAGCAGCCCGATCCCGGCGTTCCGCAGCCGCCGCAGGTGCGGCGGGTGGTGAACCTGTCGCTCGCCGCGCCGACGGTGATCGACGGTCCGCCGCCGCTGGTCGCCGTGTTCAATCCCGAGCGCCTGCCGTTGGACGCGAAGGACGGCCAGCACCTGCAGTTCACCGCACCCAACCGGCAGCAGATCCCGCATGCGACGTTCGGGCAGATCCGCTCGTCGACGCACCCGATTCCCACCGGTTACACGCTCGACCTGACGAACCTCGTCGGCCACGTGCGGGTGTTCGTCTACTCGCGCGCCGACGAGCCCGCTCGCTACGCGCTGCAGGACCCGCCGATCGACCAGCTGCAACTGCTGCCGCCGGATGTTCCGGGAATGCCGAGGATTCGATGAGTCGTCGCTTCGCTCAGCTCACGTACACCTCGTACGACAACGGTTCGGGCCGCGGCGGCTGGCAGGTGAAAGACGTCTCGGGCATGCCGACGCACGCCGAACAGGAGACGCTCGTCAATCGAGTCGTCACCTCGTTCGACCTCGAACCGCGCCTGCCCGACTTCCCATCGGGCGACGACCTGGCGTCCCGCCCGGCGCGCCTGGCCCGGGAACGACTGCCCGACGGGTCGTCCGCCATGTGGCACACCGTCGAGGCCGGGCGGGACGGTTCCGGTCGGCCCGGCAACGTGTTCGCACACGTGGTCCTCGACCGTGGGACCCCCGAGCCGGGGGAGCACCGGCCGATCGCGTTGTGGCGGTCGAGCGGCTGGCTCCGCCCGTACGGGCCGGACGTCGTCGCGGCGTCATCGCTGCCCGCGGACATCCCGCCACCGAATCCGGCGATCGACACGTCGTCGGCCATCCGTTTTGTCATCGCGTCGATGGAACGTCAGGCGGTGTTCCGGGTCCTGATGGACGCCGTCCTCGCCCGCCTCGACGGCGGTCCGGCCGTCGTCCTGCGCGCAGACGACCACGACCAGGCCGTCGACTGGATCTCCGCGGTGAGCCACTTCCTGCCGCGGTCCATCGCGCACCGGCTGTCGTGGTCGACGCACGATCGTCTCGAGCGGGCGGTCCTCGACGTCGCGAACGGCGTCGACCTCATCGCGGTCCCCGCGTCGGAGGTCCTCGACGGCGGCGTGTCCGGCGCGGTTGTCCTCTCGCCCGACGATTCCGGCGGCCTCGCCATGCCCGGCGGCGAGCACCGGGTGTCCGGCGGCGTCGTCCCCGCCACCCAGGTCTCGTCCCTGCTCGAAGGCGTGCTGTTCGACCCGAGCATCGCATCCGAGGTCCTGCGCAGCCAGGACGAGGTCGATGGACGATTCCACGCGGAGTCGCCGTCGGCGTCGTGGCTGCTCGCGGTCGGATTCTCGGTCGTCCTCACTGAGATGGACGACCCCGACATGGTCGAGTTCGCCCGCGAGGCCGAGAAGGTCATAGGCTCCGAGTTCCCGCCGTCGGCGATGGACGACCCCCACACCGGCCCGCTCATCACCGAAGCCCTCCGGCGCAATCCGATGACGGCCCAGGCCTGCCTCGGACTGCTGCAGCGCGCCCACGACGCGGGCCGTCCCACCGCCGACCTCGCCGATGCCTTCCTCACCACCGCGCTCGGCGACGGGAGCTGGCGCACAACACCGCTCGCCTCGATTCCGAAGATCCACGCGGTGGACATCGACTCGGTGCGCGACGGTCTCACGGGCACGATCGACAAGCTCGCTCCGGAGCTCACCGCCGATCCCGCCGGTGGGACCCCTTCCGTACTGATCCTTGTCGAGATCGCGCGCCGACTGATCCTCGAACGACAGCTCGCCGCACTTCTCGACCTGTTCCGTCCGATCTCAGCGAGCCTGTCGATCTCCGGTTTCGGCGGTGGGAGCTGGCCGGCGAACACGAGTGTCTACGAAGTCAACTCCGCAATCTACGCGGAACTGCTTCGTCCGCGACTCGCGGCCGCTCCGTCCGTCCGTCGAACGGTGCCGGCCCCGTACTGGGAACTCTTCAGCGTCCCAGTGCCAGGCCCGAATCGCCCACTGCTCCCGCCCGAGCCCACGCGCGAAGACCTCGCAGTTCTTCCGTTCGCGGGATTGACCTTTCTTCAGGCCAACAATCTCGTGGGTCCTGTCGCCGTTCGAGAGGATGTCGCCAGGGATGCGATCGACGCCGCGCTCGCCGCTCCCCGCGAGTACCTGTCCGACCCCGACTGCCAAGACCTGACCCGCGACATACTGGCGGCGGTCCCGACCGTCGGCGTCGAACTGTCCCGGTGGACGGCGCAGGCCCCCGGCCGCATAGCGGGCGACCTACTGCATCGCGCGGTGTTCTACGACCCCGCCGACATCGGCCTGCTCCAGACTCTCGCCGATCCCCGGCAAGGCGGGACCCCCGCGGACGTCGCGGCCGCCGCGGCGTTGCGCTTGATGATCGCCGGATACGTTCCGCTGCCCGACCGCACCGAACTGTTCCGGCTCGTGACGGCGGCGCTGACGCTGGCGTCGACGTCGAACTCGCCGTTCGCACCCGACGTCGCGGAGTTTCTCGACGCCGTGCTGCTCGTGAAGAGGGCCACGGACGAGCCGTGGTCGCGCGCATACGACGAGATCACCCGCCGGTTGTACGCCCAGAACACCGGCAGGGAGAGCAACGTCGCCGCACACCTGACACGACTCGTCGACGGAAAGGTCATCTCACCCGAGTGGACCGCCGCTCGCGCATTCCTCGGCGCCTTCGACGCCGAACGCGCCAACACCCAGCCCGACGGTGATGCGGAGATCGCTCGCCGCGCGCTCGACCAGCTGCGACGCACCTATCCCGGGCCACGGAACACCGACGAACTCCGCGATGCGTGCTGGCCGATCCTGGTCCGTCGGCCCGCCGCCGACGCCGAGGCGTTCTTCGCGGGCTACAAGCGGGCCGGAACCGATTGGCTCCGTTCCACCATCCCCGAAGCCGACGTGCATCAGCGTCGCATGAACCGCTCCTGAGAGGAGAAGCAATCGTGGCTACGTACGTGCTCGACAGCAGCAACACCGCCCGGCTTCCGCGCGGCCCCCTCGCCGTCACCCTGACCACGTCGGACGCCGGGGTCCGCGCCCGGGTGACGACGCGGTCGGAGAGCGGAGCCGCGGTGCCGTCGGTGCCGAACGGCCCCCACATGGTGATCCTGCCGTCGATCACCGAGATGACGACGATCGGCGCCCTCCCCGCCGCGGGTCTGGAACGGTTCGCGCCCAACACCATCCTGCATCTGTCGATGACACCGGAGGGCGCGCTGGGCCGCGGCGGCGACACCGCGTCGCTCGCCCCCCGCGACGTGTCGGGACTGGCGTTCGTCGACCTGGCGACGGTTGCGCCGCAGCCCGACGGCAGCTTGCAGATCACCACCCTGCTCGACGTGGAGGACGTGCCGCTGCCGCCGGTCGCCCACGCGGCCCGGATCGCGACGCGCGGTGTGCTCGGCGTCGACCACGTGCGGGCGTCGAGCGAGATGGGTGTGCGGTGCATCGTCGACCTGTCGACGTCGATGGCTCCGGCGTTCGCGCAGCGCGCGGTCGCGGCCTGCGCCGACATCGTCGCGGGCGTCACCGCCGTGATCAGCGGACAGACAACCGTCGACTGGCTCGCCACCGGGCCCGCCGCCACCGACTTCGTCCGCGTCGGACTCGCCGACTTCGGCACGCGGGCTGGCGATCCGCCTGCCACCGGTCTCGGACTGGCCGCCGACCTCGTGCCCGGCCTGGCGACGCCCGTCTCCGGTCCCACGCTGACCGTCGTCATCACCGACGGACCGGTCCCCGCCGTGCCGACGCCGAACAGTCACGTCGTCGGCTTGACGGTCGCGACCGGCGCTGTCACGGCTCCGGCTACCGCCGTCTGTCTGCTCCGGGGCGACGATGCTCAGGAACGTCTCGCGGGAGACGCGTCGGCGATCACCGCGATCGTCGCCGACCTTCTCCGATCGGTCAGAGAGAGGGGCCTACTCGCATGACGACGCCCGACTACTCGACGAAGTGCCCGCGCTGCTTCCACGTCCTGCCGCCGGACGTGTACGCGTGGACTCTGAAGGCTCCCGACTCGGTGAGCGTGGACGAGCCCGCCACCGCCTACACCGGGCACACGGTGACGATGGGCGAGGTCCATACGTCGCGCATGCCGTCGAATGCGGGCCCGGACTGGTCTCCGCTGCCCGACGATGTGCCGCCGTCGTCCGTCGATCAGGTGTGCCCGACGTGCCACTACGTGCTGCTGCCGCAGTGGCGGGCCGGACACGCGACGTGCATCGCGATGGCCGGGGCACGGTGGACGGGCAAGACCGTGTACATCGCGGTGCTCATCAAACAGTTGCAGCGGCTGGCCGAGCAGTACGACGAGGTCGTCGAACCGGCGGATCAGGTGACGCGAGAGCGATACCGGACCCAGTACGAGCAACCGCTGTACGAGGAACAGGGGATCATCGCGGCGACGCCGAGCGCCACCGCGTACGCGCATCACCCGCTGATCTTCTCGATCGGCATCTGGAACGGCCAGACCCGGTATCTGGTGATCCGCGACGTCGCAGGCGAGGACCTGGAGAACCCGCAGAACGTGACCGGCCCGGTACACGACTTCTTCTCGCGCGCCGACTCGGTGTTCTTCCTGTTCGACCCGCTGCGCGTCCCGGAGATCGCCGCCGAATTGCAGGACATGATCCCCATCCCGCCGGTGCTGGGCGGCGATCCCCGCGAGGTGCTGCGAACGGTGCTCGACCTCGTCGGGGCGGGCACACCGTCGATCGCGGTGATCCTGTCGAAGTTCGACGCGTTCCAGAAGCTCGCCGAGGTCGAGAACGGCAAGTGGAGCCAGGCGATGGGCAATGCGGGCGCGGCGTACAACCGCGATCCGGGACTCGTCTCCCGGCAGTACGACCACGCGGACGGGCAGCTCGTCGACGCCGAGATCAAGAGCCTGCTGCACCGGCTCGGGGCCGGTCCGCAGCTGCGGCGCATCCGGAACGTCTACGGGCAGGAGCACCGGCACCAGTTCTTCGTGGTGTCGGCGCTCGGTGAGTCGCCGACGGGGGAGAAGCTGCACCGCAACGGCATCTCGTCGTTCCGCTGCGCCGACCCGGTGCGCTGGCTGCTCGCGGGCACCGGAGCACTCGAAGACCCGGCGTGGGCGCCCCGATGACCACACTCACCACCGTCACCGTGCGGACATTCTGGGACTCCCGCGGCTCCAACAACGACTTCGACCTCGACCTCGCCGCGTTCGTGTTGACGTCGGGCCGGGTGGCGAACGACTCCGACTTCGTCTTCTTCAACAATCCGGTGTCGACGAACGGAGCCGTCAAACATTCCGGCGGCGCCGACGGCGTCACCGAGGAGACGCTGACGATCAACCTCGATCACCTGCCTCCGGAGACGACGGCGATCGCGGTGCTCGCGACCGTCTACAACGGGAACGGCGCCTTCGGCGACCTGTGCGATGCCGTGCTCGCAATCGACGACGAGGCGCTCGGCCCCATCGCCTTCTACGAGATCGCGGAGCGGCACGGCGCGGCGCGGGCTCTCGTCTACGCTCTGATCGTGCGCGACGGTGACCGGTGGATCCTCGACGCCATGTCCTCCGTCGAACCTGATCTGCAGTCTGTCGCACGACGTTTCGGCGTCAATGTGTGACGAGCGCCGTGCAT
The DNA here is from genome assembly GCF_009932475.1 of Gordonia spumicola. Taxonomy (GTDB): domain Bacteria; phylum Actinomycetota; class Actinomycetes; order Mycobacteriales; family Mycobacteriaceae; genus Gordonia; species Gordonia spumicola. The sequence continues at coordinate 762,220 of NZ_BJOV01000002.1, read as the reverse complement.
CGACCGGATGACTTCTCAGACATTGATCAGCGGACCGTGATGAAGTGGTCTGGAATCGACACATCCAATCGAAAGGGAACAATCTCATGAGCGTGAGCCTCGCCAAGGGCGGAAACGTCTCCCTCGCCAAGGAGGCCCCCGGCCTCACCGCGGTGACCATCGGTCTCGGCTGGGATGTCCGCACCACGTCGGGCGCCGACTTCGACCTCGACGGCAGTGCGCTGGCCCTCGGGTCGAACGGCAAGGTCCTGTCGGACCAGCATTTCATCTTCTACAACAACCTCCGCTCGCCGGACGGCTCCATCGAGCACACCGGCGACAACCTGACCGGTGAGGGCGACGGCGACGACGAGTCGATCAACGTCGACCTCGCGGGCGTTCCGCCGGAGATCCAGAGCATCGTCTTCCCGGTGTCGATCCACGACGCCGTCGCCCGCGGGCAGTCGTTCGGTCAGGTCCGCAACGCGTTCATCCGCGTCGTGAACCGCGCCAACGGCTCCGAGATCGCCCGATACGACCTGACCGAGGACGCGTCGTCGGAGACGGCGATGAGCTTCGGCGAGCTGTACCGCTACAACGGCGAATGGAAGTTCCGGGCCATCGGCCAGGGCTACGCGTCCGGTCTCGCGGGCATCGCCCGCGACTACGGCGTCAACGTCTGACCATGACGGTCGTCGTCCGCGCGGCCCACGACTTCGAGGCCGTGCGGACGATGATCGGGCCCAAGCGGCCCGATGCGAGCGTCTGCTTCTGCCTCAGCCATCGGCTCCCGGCCAAGCAGAACCGCTCGTTGGTCGGCCCCGCTCGCGGCGACTACGTCCGCGGCCTGTGCGAGTCGGAGATCGCCCCCGGAGTGCTGGCGTTCGACGGTGACGAGGTGGTCGGCTGGGCGGGCGTCGCCCCGCGTTCGGAGACGTCGTTCGCTCGGTCGACGAAGATCCCGCACCTCGACGACCTGCCCGTCTGGTCCGTGTGGTGCCTGCGGGTGCGGCCCGGTCATCGAGGCAAGGGCATCACGGCGTCATTGCTCGACGGCGCCGTCGACTTCGCGCGATCGCACGGAGCTCCGGTCCTTGAGGGCTATCCGTCCGACAACGGCGACGACCGGATCGACCTGACCATGGCCTTCGTCGGTTCCCGTGCCATGTTCGAGAAGGCCGGGTTCTCCTACGCGGGAGCCACGTCGTCCCTGTCCGGCGGATTCCCGCGAGTGATCATGCGCCACGACCTGCACTGACCCGAAGACGACGACAGCCCGGCACCCGCAAGCGGGGCCGGGCTGTCGTCGTGGGGCCGTCTAGGGTGTGTTGCCAAACTCTTCCGCCTCGGATCGGCGGATCCGATGGACGACTGGCAAGGCGGAGGAGGGAGGGATACCGGTAGGTATCTCGACCGACGACAACGCGGCCAGGCGTTCATCGGGCCGTCGAGACAGGCGAAGAGAGTTTGGCAACACGCCCTAGTCGACGCCGAAGTCGATCGCCGCGCGGTCGAGCGACTCGGAGGCCGCGTCCTCCGGCTGACCGCCTGCGATCGCCTGAGCGCCGCCCTGCGACAGTTCGCCGACGAGCTCCGCCGTGGCTCCGCCGACGATGCCGAGGGTCGCGTACTGCTCGAGACGTGCGCGCGAGTCGGCGATGTCGAGGTTGCGCATGGTGAGCTGGCCGATGCGGTCGGACGGGCCGAACGCCGCGTCTCCGACGCGCTCCATCGACAGCTTGTCCGGGTGGTACGACAGCGACGGGCCCTGCGTGTTCAGGAAGTGGTAGTCGTCGCCACGGCGCAGACGGACGGTCACCTCGCCGGTGATCGCCGAGCCGACCCAACGGACGAGGGCTTCGCGCAGCATGAGCGCCTGCGAGTCCATCCAGCGGCCCTCGTACATGAGACGACCGAGGCGACGGCCCTCGTTGTGGTAGTTGGCGACGGTGTCCTCGTTGTGGATCGCGTTGACGAGACGCTCGTAGCCGATGTGCAGCAGCGCCATGCCGGGGGCCTCGTAGATGCCGCGCGACTTGGCTTCGATGATGCGGTTCTCGATCTGGTCCGAGACGCCGAGGCCGTGGCGTCCGCCGATCTCGTTGGCCTTGAGGACGAGGGCGACGGCGTCGTCGAACACCTCGCCGTTGATGGCGACCGGGCGACCCTGCTCGTAGCGGATCGTGACGTCCTCGGTGGCGACCTCGACGTCGTCGCGCCAGGCTGCGACGCCCATGATCGGCTCCACCACGTCCAGGCCGTGATCGAGGTGCTCGAGGGTCTTGGCCTCGTGGGTGGCGCCCCAGATGTTGGCGTCGGTCGAGTACGCCTTCTCCTGAGAGTCGCGGTAGGGGAGCTTCCGCTCGACCAGCCACTGGCTCATCTCGTGGCGGCCGCCGAGCTCCTCGACGAACTGGGTGTCGAGCCACGGCTTGTAGATCCGCAGGTTCGGGTTCGCCATCAGGCCGTAGCGGTAGAACCGCTCGATGTCGTTGCCCTTGTAGGTGGAGCCGTCGCCCCAGATGTCGACGCCGTCCTCCTTCATGGCACGGACCAGCAGCATGCCCGTCACGACGCGCCCGAGCGGCGTGGTGTTGAAGTACGTCTTGCCGGAGCTGCGGATGTGGAACGCACCGCACTGCAGGGCGACGAGGCCCTCCTCGACGAGCGCCGAACGGCAGTCGACGAGACGCGAGATCTCGGCGCCGTACTGACCGGCGCGACCGGGCACCGAGGCGATGTCCGGCTCGTCCGCCTGGCCGAGATCGGCGGTGTACGTGCAGGGGATGGCCCCCTTCTCACGCATCCACGCGACGGCGACGGAGGTGTCAAGGCCACCCGAGAAGGCGATTCCGACACGCTCACCCTTGGGCAGAGAGCTCAGCACTTTCGACATACGTCCAGCTTAAACAGTGGTTCCGCGTCCCACCGAATCCGGTCGGATTGCGACCCACGACCGCGCGTCGCGGAACCACTCCTGGCGTCTGTGCGTCTGACCTTGTATGGGGGATGCTGGGATACGAACTCGCGCGCAACTGCATGCCGAGGGGCTGACGGACACCGACATCCGCAGGATGGTCGAGAACGGCACACTCACCCGCCTGCGGCCCGGATGGTTCGCCCTCGGCGCTCACGATCTCCGTGCGGCGACCGCCGTGCGAGACGGCGGCGTCCTCGGATGCGTGTCGGCGTTGCAGTTCCACGGACTGTGGGTGCCGCCCGGGCACACCGCACTGCACCTGCGACGCAGTCCCAAGATGACCGGCAAGAACACCGCATGCCGACCCTTTCAGGGGCCAGTCCGGTCCACCGTCGACGCGGTCGACTCCATCCCCATCGCTCTCAAGTACGCGGCCCACTGCCTCGAGTCCGACGAATGGATTGCCGTGTGCGACTCGTATCTGAACTCGACCGGCGAATCGGTCGAGGATCTACTCGCTCAGATGGGAGCGGTCGGACCGACAGTCCGCGACCTCGCCTACCGCACCGATCCGCGCGCACAATCCGGGACGGAGAGCATCACGCGGGTTCGGCTCCGCGCGGCCCATTTCACAGTTGTCGTCCAGCCGCGGATAGCGGGAATCGGCTGGTCCGACCTGCGGATCGGGAAGCTGATTCTTGAATGCGACTCGGTGCTTCACCACTCGAGCCGCGAGGACTACGAGCGCGATCATCATCGCGACCGCCGCGCCCTGCTCGATGGATGGCTGACGATGCGGCTCACGTACGACGACATCCTGTACGACTGGCCCGGCACCCTCGCCGACATCCGCGCGATCACTCGGGCCGACCGTCACCGTGCGCGGAGCGTCCGCGACCGCGCAATGGTGCAAAGATCGCTTCGCGAATCGGACCACGAGGGCAATATGCCCTCGTGGTCCGATTTCTGAGGCGATCCTCGAGGCAGCTCGGTCAGAAGCCGCCGTTGAGGAAGTCCGCGTAGGCGGGGAGGTCGAGCTGACCGTGGCCGGAAAGGCCGATGACGACCACTTCTTCCTTGTCACTGTTCGCGACGTGAGCGGCACACGCGGCGATCGCGTGCGTCGATTCGGGCGCCGGAACGATGCCCTGCGCACGGGCGAACTGCACGCCCGCGCTGAACGCGTCGTGCTGATCGATCGCGGTGCCCTCGACCAGGCCGAGCTCAACCGTGTGGCTGAGGGCCGGAGCCATGCCGTGGTAGCGGAGACCGCCCGCGTGGATGGGGTCGGGAACGAAGTCCATGCCGAGCGTGTGCATCTTCAGCAGGGGAGTGAGGCCCGCGACGTCGCCGTGGTCGTAGCGGTACTCGCCCTGCGTGATCGACGGGCAGGCCGACGGCTCGGCGGCGACGATGCGCGGGTTCGACCGGCCGTGGAGCTTCTCCCGCAGGAACGGGAACGACAGCCCGGCGAGGTTCGAACCGCCACCGGCGCAACCGAACACGACATCTGCGCCGCCCGGCTCGACGGCGTACAGCTGGTCGACGGCCTCCTGTCCGATCACGCTCTGATGCAGGACCACATGGTTCAGGACGCTGCCGAGGGCATAGCGGGTGTCGTCGTTCTTGGCGGCCACCTCGACCGCCTCCGACACGGCCATGCCGAGGCTGCCCGTGGTGTTCGGATCCTTCTCGAGCATCGCGCGGCCCGCCTCGGTGAGGTCGGACGGGCTCGGGTGCAGGGTGCCCCCGTACGTGCGGATGAGATGACCGCGGTAGGGCTTCGAGTCGTACGATGCGCGGACCTGCCACACCTCGACGTCGATGCCGAACTGGGCGCCGGCGAACGACAGCGCACTGCCCCACTGACCTGCACCGGTCTCGGTGGTCAGCTTCTTCACGCCGTCGACGCTGTTGTAGTACGCCTGCGCTACGGCCGAGTTCGTCTTGTGACTGCCGACGGGACTCACGCCCTCGTACTTCACGTAGATGCGGGCCTTCGTGTTCAACGCCTCTTCGAACTTGCGGGCCCTCAGCAGCGGCGACGGGCGCCACATCTTGTAGATCTCGCGGACCGGCTCGGGGATCTCGATGTAGGCCTCGGTCGAGACCTCCTGCGCGATCAGACCCGCGGGGAAGAGAGCGGCGAGGTCGTCCGGACCCACCGGCTCCTTGGTGCCGGGATGCAGGTGCGGCGGAATCGGCTCGTCGAGCTCGGCGGCCAGGTTGTACCAGTGGGTGGGGACGCCGACCGTCACCAGATCGGGATTCGACGCGTCAACATTGGATGTCATGCTCGTCACAGTAGCCGCCGGACTAAGGTCGGGCCTCATGACGGGTGAGCGTTGGCATGCGACCGGCCCAGAAGGCCTCGACGCCTTCGAGTTCGTGCCGTTCACGGCCCCCGAACCCGGGCCTGGCGAGATCCGGATCCAGGTCCGGGCGGCGGGCGTGAACCCCGCCGACCTCAAACATATCCGACGCGCCGCGTCGTTTCCGCTACCGATCGGCTACGAGGTGTCGGGAGTCGTCACAGCCGTCGGCGACGGCACTCGGTTCGAGATCGGCGACCGGGTGGTGGCGTTCCGCGTCCACGGCGGCTATGCCACCGAGATCACCGTGCCCGGCTCCTCCGCACTGCCCCTGCCCGAGACCGTCGACGACGTCGAGGCCGCCGGGCTGCTCCTGGCCGGGACGACCGCCGCCGACATGCTGCATCGTTCCCGCGCGGTGACCGGGGAGACGATCCTCATGCACGGAGCGTCGGGGGCCGTCGGCGCTACGCTCCTGCAGCTCGCGGCGCGCGCGGGTGTCCGGGTGATCGGCACCGCGGCCCCGGATCGGCTCGACGCGGTGACCCGGTTCGGCGGCGCGGCCGTGCCGTACGGCCCCGATCTGCTCGAGCGGATCGACGGCCCGGTCGACGCCGTGCTGGACCTCGCCGGCACCGCGGAGGCGATGGAGGCCTCTCTCGCCCTCGTCGACGACCGATCGCGGATCATCACCGCCGCGAACAAGGCGGCCGCCCAGCGACACGGTGTGGTCGCCGTCGCCGGACTCGACCCGGAGAGCGCCGCGTTCCGGGACGCGGCCCGCGTCGGGCTGATCGCGATGGTCGCGGCCGGTGAGCTCGTCGTCCCGATCGCGCGGACCTTCGCGCTCGACGACGCCGTCTCCGCCCTCGCCCTCGTGTCCGCCGGCCTCGCAGGCGGAAAGGTGGTGCTGGTCTGCGGGTAGGCCTTTCGACTCGCAAGCTCGCTCAAGGACCGGAGGACTCGCGGTCGCTCATGGACCGGAGGACTCGCGGTCGCTCAAGGACCGGAGGACTCGCGAGTGAGCACAGTAAGGGTCGTAGTGCCGCGCTACACCAGGATCGGCAGCACCGCGGAGCGAAGCGTCACCGTCACCGGGAACTCCGCGACCAGGTCGCCGTCGGCGTGGACGGGCAGCGGTCGGTCGGCGTCTATCGTCACGGTGGTTCCGTTGTGGAACTCCACCTCCCGGCGATCCACATGCGCACCGGTCTTCGCCTGCTTCATGAGGCTGGCGAGTCCGAACACGGAGTGCTCGCCGCGCAGGAGCATCACCTCGACCGATCCGCTGTCGACCGATGCGGACGGAACCATGCGCAACCCGTGCCCGTAGTCGCCGGAGTTGGCGATGACGACCATGTGGGCCTTCGCCTGGGACCGATGCCCGTCGATCGTCAGCGCGACGCGGAACGGCTTCCAGCGCAGCGCCGTGAGGACGGGTGCGACGCGGTAGGCCAGTCGGCCCATCCACCGGAGCCGGTTGATGAGTTCGGTCGCGACGGAGTCGAGTCCCACGTACACGTTGCCGACGGCGGTCACGGTCGAGCCGTCCGACGTGGCGATGTCGAGGACGTCGATCCGGCGGACCCTGTCGCCCGCGAGGATCTGCGCGATGGCGACGGGATCGAGCGGCAGTCCGAGGTGACGGACGAGATCGTTGCCGCGTCCGGCCGCGGCGATGCCCATACGGGCGCCGTCGACGGTGAGGACACCGGCCGCCACGTCGCGCACCTGTCCGTCGCCGCCGACCGCCACCGCGACGGCGCCATCGCGGGCGGCCGCGGCGGCGAGCGCGGTGGCGTCGGCGGACGATGTCGACTCGATCACCTCGACGTCGGACACTCCGAGGCGGGCGAGCTCGGCTTCGACGGCGGGCCACTGCTCTTTGGCCGCCCCGCCGCCGGAGATCGGATTGACGATCGCGACCAGTCTCACGGCAGCAGGATGCCCGGATTGAGGACCCCGTTGGGATCCAGCGCGGACTTCACGGCACGCAGCGCCGTCACCTGAACGTCGCCGATCTCGTCCAGGTAGGTGGCCCGGTGATCGGTGCCGACGGCGTGGTGATGGGTGATCGACGCGCCCGCGGCACGGATCGCCGCGTTCGCTGCGGACTTCGCCTCGCCCCACTGCGCGAGCGGGTCGGCGAGCGCATTGGCGATGACGGTGAAGTACAGCGACGCGCCGGTCGGGTACACGTGCGAGATGTGGCACATGACGACGGCCGGGGTGCCCTGCTCGCCGAGGGCTCCGGTCACGGCGGCCGTGACATCGGCCTTGAGCTTGTCGATGTTCGACCAGAATGTCACGGTCTCGAGCGTCTCGACGAGGGCTCCGGCGTCGAGCAGCGGATCGCGCAGGTAGGGACCGCGGAATCGGCCTTCGCGCCAGTGCTCACCGGGCTCGGCGCCGAGCGGGACGCCGCCGAGCTCGGCCAGGCGCGCGGTGACGTAGGTGTCGCGGCAGTCGACGTCGGCCTCGTCGCCCTCGAATCCGACGATCATGAGGCAACCTCCGACGGGACCGCTCGCCGAGCCCGCGGCCGACGGGTTCGCGAGGTTGAGGCCGGTCTCCGCCTCGTCCGACAGGCGCAGGACGGTCGGCTTCACGTTGGCCTGAGCCAGCGCGCGCATCGCGGCCGAGCCCGCGGTGAAGTCGGGGAAGTGCCAACCGTAGAAGCGACGAACGGCGGGCACCGGGTGCACGCGCACCCGCACGGCGGTCACGACGCCGAAGGCGCCTTCGCTGCCGAGGACGAGTTGACGCAGGTCGGGACCGGCCGCCGACTTCGGTGCGGTGCCGATCTCGGCGACGCCCCGCGGGGTGACGAGGGTCAGCCCGACCACCATGTCGTCGAACCGGCCGTACCCGATGGACGACTGGCCCGCCGACCGCGTGACGGCGCAGCCGCCGACCGTGGCGCCCTCGTACGACTGCGGGAAGTGGCCGAGCTCGTAGCCGTGTTCGGCGAGGAGTCGTTCGGCCTCGGGCAGGCGGGTGCCCGCCGCGAGGGTCGCGATCTGGGAGACCTCGTCGAGCGCGAGGAGGCCGGTCAAGCTGCGCAGGTCGAGGCTGATCACGGGGCGTTCGCGGGTCGGCTGCAGGCCGCCCGTGACCGTGGTCCCGCCCGCGAAGGGACTCAGCGCGATGCCTCGACCGTCGCAGGTCGCGAGGACGGCGGCCACCTGATCCGCGCTGGTCGGGACGACGACGGCGTCGGGTGCGTCGCTCGCGTCGCCGGCCCGGAACTTGAGGAGGTCGGGCGTCGAGTAACCGCGCAGGCGGGCGGCGCGGGCGGCGTCGTCGGTGCTGACCCGAGCGCCCGTGTCGGCGAGCGCGGTCAGGGCGTCGGCGTCGAGGCGGGTCGCCGGGATCGACAAGGCGACGGGCGCGGGTGCGGCCTCGTTGATGCCGAGCATCGTGAGAGCGCCGACGACGGAGTCGGAGAGGAGCATCGGGTCGTTCGGATTGCCCCAGCGGCCCGGGGTGAAGTCGACGACGTCGACGGTTGTCTCGCTCGTGGTCATGATCGGCCTTCCGTTCGTCGGTGGTGATACAGTTATACACATGGTGTCGCAGCGAATCAATGGAGAGCATCCCTCCCGAGCCGATGAGCGTTCCTCCCGCCCCCCGAGCGGAGTCGAGGGGAGAACCGCCGCGAACGCGATCAGCGAAGACGTGATCCTCGACGCGGCGGCCAGACTGATGGCGACGATCGGCATCCGCCGCACCACGATGGCCGACGTGGCACGGACCGCGGGCGTCTCACGCGCCACCCTGTACCGACGTTTCCCGAACGTGGAATCCCTTGCCGCACAGGTCACGACGCGCGAGTTCACCCGGATCGCCGCGCAGACGCCGACCACCGACGGGCTGGACAGCCGGGAATCGATGATCGTCTCGCTCGTGCATCTCGTCCGCGGGGCGCGCACCCATCCGCTGCTGCAGCGGATCATCGAGCTCGACCCCGAATTCCTCATGCCGTACCTCCTGCACCGCAGCGGCCGGACGTCGCGCTCGCAGCTCGAGATGATCGAGACTCTGCTGACCGCGGGGCAGGCGACGGGCGTGATCCGCGACGGGTCTCCTCGCCGCATGGCGACCACCGTCCTGCAGATGGCGTGGTCGTTCACGCTGACCGGCCCCGTGTTCGCCGACCCCGACGACGTCGACGCCCTCGACGACGAACTCTCGGAACTCCTCGAAAGGTATCTCCGCCCATGACGTTCGAACTCCTCGCCGACCATCCCGCGATCGATGCGTCGTCGCTGCTGTCCCCGTCGCGCCGCTCGGCCGACCTCGAACGGCTCGCCACGGCGCCGGACGTCGATCTCATCGTGATCGGCGGAGGCGTCACCGGTGCCGGTGTCGCACTCGACGCCGTGTCGCGCGGACTGTCGACAGTGCTCATCGAGAGCCGCGACCTCGCGTTCGGCACCAGCCGGTGGTCGTCGAAGCTCGTCCACGGCGGCCTCCGGTACCTCGCATCGGGTGCCGTCGGCATCGCGTACGAGAGCGCCGTCGAACGGGACGCCTTGATCTGCACCATCGCTCCGCACCTGGTCAGGCCCCTGCCGCAGGTGGTTCCGTTGACGTCTGACGTCACGTTCTTCGACGCCGCCCTCACCCGCACCGGATTCCTGGCCGGCGACGCGCTTCGGGTCGCGGCCCGGACGCCCTCGTCGGTTCTCGCACGGTCGCGCCGCATCTCGGCGGCCGAGGTGATCGCGATGGCTCCGACGGTCAAACGCGACGGGCTGCGCGGCGGCCTCCTCAACTGGGACGGCCAGCTCAACGACGACGCCCGACTCGTGGTCGGGATCGCGCGGACCGCGGCGTCGCTCGGCGCCACGGTCCTGACTCATGCCCGCGCCGATCAGGTGACCGGCTCGTCTGTCGACGTGACCGACGAGCTCACCGGCCGCAGCTTCGAGCTGCGCGCGAAGGCCGTCGTCAACGCGACCGGGGTGTGGGCCGCGCAGGTCGACTCGGCGATCGCGCTGCGCCCCAGCCGCGGCACTCACCTGGTGATGAGCCAGGACAGCTTCGACGGTCTGCGCGCCGGTCTCACCGTCGCCGTGCCCGGACACTTCGGGCGGTACGTGTTCGCGCTGCCGCAACCCGACGGGCGGGTCTACGTCGGACTGACCGACGAGGAGGCCGACGGCGAGATCCCCGACGTGCCGCGGCCCGACGAGTCGGAGATCGACTTCCTGCTCGACACCGTGAACCTCGCACTCGGCACCCCGCTGACTCGCTCCGACGTGCTCGGCACCTACTCGGGCCTTCGGCCGCTCCTCGACTCGGGCGCGGGCGAGACGTCGGACGTCTCCCGCAAGCACGCCGTCCTCACTCGGGGCGACGGTCTCGTCACCGTCGTCGGCGGCAAGCTCACCACGTACCGACGGATGGCGGAAGACGCCGTGGACGCGGCACTCGCCGCATCGGGCCTGTCGGCATCCGCGTGCCGCACACGGACGTTGCCGCTGGTCGGCGCCGCATCGGCAGAAGCCCTCGGCCGTGTGGACGCCCCCGACCGCCTCATCGCCAAGTACGGAACCGAGGCGCCTGCCGTCGTCGCACTCGGCGCATCCGATCCGTCACTCGCCGAGGTCGTCGCCGCGGGCACCGAGATCACGGCGGCCGAGTTCGCGTTCGGCGTCCACGCCGAAGGCGCGGTGACCGCCGACGACGTCCTCGAACGACGCACTCGCCTCTCCCTGACCCCGCTGGTTGCCGATGCCGCGCGGTCGGCGGCGGAGGCGACCGTGTCCTGAGCGTCACTCTCCAGCACTCGCTCAGTCCGGAAGCATCGGGGCGTCGTCGCCGTGGTGGCGGTTGACGAGCGCCGCGCGGGTGACGGCGTCTCGGCCGAAACGGCCGCGGAGGGAGTCGACCGCGATGTCGAGGTCGGACGCGTGGTCGTCTCCGTCGAAGGGGAGCGCGAGTTGGACGGCGCCGTGGTCGTCGAGATTGGTCAACGACAGTCCGATCAGGGTGCAGCCGCGCTCGCGGATCAGCGGCATCGCGTCGTCGAGCAGTCCACGGGCGACGGCCAGCACGGCTTCGGTGGAGTCGGTCGGCTCCCGTAGCGACCGCGACCGGGTGACCTTCTCGAAGTCGTGAAACCGCAACCGGAGGACGACGGTCCGCGTCAGGCGGTCGGCCTTGCGCAGCCGGACGCCGAGTCTGTCGACGATGGCGAGGAGCGTCGCCTCCACGTCCGCCTCCGACTTCACCCTGCGGCCGAGCGCGCGCTGCGCACCGATCGAGCTGCGACGCTTGCCCGTCTCGACTCGACGCGGATCGCGCGCCATCGACAGCGCGTACAGGTGGGTCCCCGTGCCGCGCCCGAGCAACGCGCACAAGTGCTTCTCGCCGAACGACGCGATGTCGCCGACCGTGGAGATGCCCGCGTCGAGCAGTCGGGCTTCGGTCTTCGCACCCACACCCCACAGCCGCCGCACCGGCAGCGGATGCAGGAAGTCCAACTCGCGACCGGCCTCCACGTGCAGCAGCCCGTCCGGCTTGCCGACCGCACTGGCGACCTTGGCGAGGAACTTGCTGCGGGCGACGCCGACCGTGATCGGCAGTCCGACCTCCGTCCGGACCCGTTCACGCAGCCGGGCGGCGATCTCGACAGGTGTGCCGCTGATCTTCCGCAGACCTGAAACGTCGAGGAACGCCTCATCCACAGAAATGCCCTCCACCAGCGGAGACGTGTCCCGGAACACCTCGAAGACCGACCTCGAGGCTTCAATGTACATATCGAACCGCGGCGGCATGGTGACCGCGGAAGGGCACAGCGCCCTCGCCTCGTGACCGGGCATGGGAGACCGGACACCCATCGCCTTGGCCTCGTAGCTCGCCGCCAGCACCACACCGCCGCCCACCAGCACCGGCCGCCCGCGCAGATGCGGATGGTCACGCTGCTCGACGGACGCGTAGAACGAATCGAGGTCGGCGTGCAGGATCGACGCCTCGCCCCGTTCGAACTGTTCGATCCGCATGCTCAGATCATGGCACCGCGGTACGACAATCGTCTCGACTCTTCGGCTCGCAAGCTCGCTCAGTGCAAGCCTTCGGCTCGCAGGCTCGCTCAGAACGGCGCCGCGCTCGACGAACTGGGCTCAGGCGTGTCGCCGCGCGCGGAGGACCTCGTCGTTGATGTGGGCGCCGTTGCCCGCTGGGATGCCCCGGCCTCGGGTCTCGGACACCTCGACGGTCCAGCCGTCGCCGAGCCGTGCGCCGATGTCGGCGGGCTGGACGAAGTCGGCCGGATCGAAGCCGTGGGCGCGCATGCCTTCGGCCTCGTGCGCCACCACCAGGAGGGTGCCGCCGGGTGCGACCGCGTCGATCAGGACGTCGGCGAGAGCCTCGCGCTCGGCCGGGATGGGGAAGTAGAAGGCCGAGACCAGGTCGAACGGCGCGTTCGGCACCGGCTCGACCATCAGGTCGACGCGATTCCAGGAGATGATTCCCTCCGGGTCGGCCTCGCGGGCACGGTCGACGGCTACCTGCGAGATGTCGACCGCGGTCACACTCCACCCTCGGCCCGCCAACCAACGTGCATCGGCGCCTTCTCCGCTGCCGATGTCGAGTGCTCGCCCCGGGGCGAGACCGTCCGCCTCCACGAGAAGCGCGGGATTCACGTTCGTCGTCCAGATGCGATCCGACATCCGGTAACGCTCGTCCCACTCCTGTGCGGACTCTGGATGGCGGGGCGCCTGCTGCGGCTCGTGGTCGTGTTCGTGACTCATGGGATCGACGGTGCCACGTCGTCGCCGAAAAGTCATGACCGAGCGTACGAGCGTGGGTGCACACTGGAACGCATGACGTTCCCCGTGCGCATCGGCGTCCAGCTGCAGCCTCAGCATTCACCCGACTACGGTCTGATCCGCGACGCCGTCCGTCGCGCCGAGGACGCCGGCGTCGACATCGTGTTCAACTGGGATCACTTCTTCCCGCTCTCCGGTGATCCCGACGGCGCGCATTTCGAGTGCTGGACGATGCTCGGCGCATTGGCCGAACAGACCGAACGCATCGAGTTCGGCCCGCTGGTCTCGTGCAACAGCTACCGCAATCCGGAACTCCTCGCCGACATGGCGCGCACCGTCGACCGCATCTCGGGCGGCCGCCTGATCCTCGGGATCGGAAGCGGCTGGTTCCGGCGCGACTACGACGAGTACGGCTACGACTTCGCGACGGCGGGCTCGCGCCTCGACGCCCTCGGCGAGGCCCTGCCGCGCATCGAGTCCCGGATGGCCCTGCTCAATCCCCAGCCCGTGCGGAGGATCCCGGTGCTGATCGGCGGCGGAGGCGAACGCAAGACCCTGCGGCATGTGGCCTCGCACGCCGACATCTGGCATTCGTTCGTCGACGTCGAGACGTACCGTCGCAAGTCCGCGATACTCGCCGAGCACTGCGCCGCCGTGGGACGAGATCCGTCGAGCATCGAGCGGTCGGCGGAGCTGAAGGCCGACGGCGGCATCGACGAGTTGAAACGGTTCGGCGACGCGATCACGGCCGAGGGCGTCACCCTGCTGACACTGGCCGTGAACGGTCCCGACTACGACCTCTCCGTCGTCGAACAGCTGGTCGCATGGCGGGATCAGCGCGGGGGCTGATCGGTCACGGCCGACGTCAGTCGAGCCATTCCCTGGTGTACAGGTCCTGCCACCGCACGGAGATCTCCGATCGCGCCGGGCCGCTCACGTCCGGGCCGATCGTCGAGGTCAGCACCTCGTCAACGACGTCCCGCACCCTCTCGGACAGGTCGACGAGGTCGTCGGCGTAGCGAGCGACCAGCCCCATCCGCACGGCGTCGACATGATCCTCGGCTCCGTCGACGGACGCGAAGACGACGAGACGCCCGATGCTTCGACGCACGCTCACGGCGATGAGTTGTTTCACCACCCGGTCGCTCACCCAGACGCCGGGCGCGTCGGCGGCGAGCCTGCGGGCCGGTCGTCGCACCGCCGCCAGGCCGGACGAGATCGACGAGATCAGTCGCTCCACGTCGCTGTCGGGTTCGACGTCGTCCCGGACCGCCTCCACCAGCCATCTGTCGGTGAGGTCTGCGGTCGGATCATCATGGTTCATGTCGTTCACGACCGGTCTCCTCTCCCACGGTCACTCGATCTCTCGTCGTCGGACGGTTGTGCACCAGGCTGCCACGGGGCGAGTCTGACCACCAGGAACTTCCGACTTCGTTGGAGATGCCCCCTGACCGAACCGTTGCTGACCCGAAGCACCTGGGCGACCTCGTCGATGGTGAGGCCCTCCACCTCCTTGAGCCACCACGCGGCCCGCGACGTGTAGGGCAAGTTCTCCAGTTCGGCCCGCAGCGCGTCCATCAGCGCCGAGTGCTCCGCCGAATCCGCCGGTTCCGGTCCGTTCGCCGACAGCTCGGCGAAACGTTCGTCCGACACTGGGAGGTCACGGCGACGGCGGTGGTGGTCGACGGTCTTGCGGTGCGCCACGGCGAACATCCAGGTGCGGAAAGAACTCCGGAAACCGAAGTCGGGCAACGCTTTCCACGTGTCGAGAAGAGTCTCTTGAGCGAGATCCTCGGCCACCTGACGGTCGCTCACCATTCGCCTCATGTACCGCAACAGGACCGGCGACATCCGGCGGATCAACACGGCGAACGCCTCGGCGTCCCCGACGGCCGCAGCCGCCGCGAGCTCGTCGTCGCTGAGGTCGACGAGCTCGAGTCCACCCATGTGACGAGCATCACGTGACATCATGCGTGCAACTCCCCTGGTCCACTGCGACTGACCCTACACACGGATCGCGCGATCCGACGCCGTCGGACGAGGGGTCGTGATCCGTGCACACATGAGAAGTCGGCTCGGCCGGCATGGACGAAGGAGTTCGCGTGTCTGAGAACGCAACCACCACCGCACCCGACGCCACGAACGACGCGGATCCCACCGCGTCGACGGGTTCGACACCGTCCGCCGGACGGGAGTTGGCGCGGCGCGACACCGGCGGCGACCGCGGCCGGACGTCGATCGCCGACATCGTCGTCGCGAAGATCGCGGGCATCGCGGCACGCGAGATCGACGGCGTGCACGACGTCGGCGGCACCACCGAACGAGTGGTCGGCAAGGTCCGGGAGGTCCTGCCCGGCACCACGGTCAGCGCGACGCAGGGCATCAACGTCGAGGTCGGCGAGCGTCAGGCCGCGGTCGACGTGTCGATCGTCGCCGAGTACGGCGTCGCCATCCACCAGCTCGCCGCGGCCATCCGTCGCAACGTGATCAGCGCCATCGAGCAGATGACGGGCCTGGAGGTCACCGAGGTCAACGTGACCGTCCACGATGTGAACTTCGGTGACGAGGCGGAGCAGTCGGGATCGTCGCGGAGGGTCGAGTGATGACCGGCGACCCCGGTGAGGGGACGAGGGCGCCCGCGGAGGAACTCGCCGACGCCGTGCTCGCGGTCCCCGGCGTCGTCGCACTGCACAGCGGTCTGTTCGGTGAGGTCGCGACGTACCTGCCCGGACGCCGAGTGCCCGGCGTCGCCATCCGCGACGACGACGGTGAGATCCACCTGATCGTCGATCTCGCCCACGACCTGCAGAGCGTGGCGACGCGGGTCCGCGAGATCGCCGAGGAGGCGACGGGCCGACCGTTCACGGTCGTCGTCGAAGACGTCGAATCGGATCGGAGGGTCGGCTGATGAACAACGCCGTGATCGGACTGTTCGCGGGACTGCTGCTCGCGATCGCCGCAACCACCGGCGGGTTCTGGGGTCTCGTCGTCGCGATCGTCCTCGGCGGGATCGGCGTGATCGTCGGCCTGCACCGCGACGGCGTCATCGACCTGGGCGCCATCGTGCGGAGCAGGGGCCGTGGCTGACGGGCCGCTCGCCGATCCCGCGGGCGATCTGGTCATCGCCGACCGGGTGATCGAGAAGATCGCGGCCCGCGCCGCGCTCGACGTCGCCGGAGTGGTCCGACATTCCGGCGCCGTCGGGTCGCTGCTGGGTGCGACGGGGGATCGGCTCGGCATCGGCTCGGACCTTCCGCGGGCGGCCGTCGACTCGTCCGGCCGGGCGCGCAGACTGTCGTTGACGGTCGCGCTCGCGTGGCCGTGCGCCGTGACCCGTGTGGCCCAGGAGATCCGTGCCCGCGTGGCCGACGATCTGCTCGAGTTCACGGGGGACCGGCCAGTGCGAGTGGATGTGACTGTGCGCCAATTGGTTCCGCGGGGCGAGGTGTCCAGGCGGAAGAGCGGTTACATCGATCTCCCTCCGCTTGAGGACGCCGACTCACGCGCCGAGACACATCGATCGGAGGAGGAGAGCTCATGACTTCGACAGACCCGACGGTCGCGGCGTCCAGCACGGCCGACACCTCGCCGCGCCGAGTGTTCACGCCGTCCGGACTCCCCGGAGCCGCGGTGTTCGGCGCCGTGCTCGGCGCCGCGCTCCTGGTCCTCTGCGGCGTCGCCGTCCGCGATCTGGTGGTGCGAGCCGGGTGGGCGGGGGGCGACCCGTGGCTCGGCGACCTCGCACACCGCGCGTCGAACGCATCGTGGGACAGCTGGACGTGGCCCGCGGTGATCGCGCTGCTCGTGGTGGGCGCGACACTGCTCGGCCTGTCCGCGAAGCCGCGCAAACCCACTCATCTGCGCCTCGCGGGACACGAGGTGGTGTGGACGAGGCGAGTGGACGTCGCACGCCGCTGCAGCGCCGCGGCCGACGACGTCGCAGGCGTCGACAGGGCGACGACCGTCGTCACCCGCAGGCGGGTCACGTCCACCGTCTACGGCCGCGACACGGTCGACGAGGCCGCCGTCCGCGCGGCAGTCGACGCCGTCGTGGCGGAACTCGACTCGTCCCCACGCGTGAGGGTCCGATTCGTTCGACGAGACGGGAGTCGGCGATGAACCGTGCGCCCGCCTCACTGCATCGACTGTCCACCGCATTGATCGCGCTGGTCCTGCTCGCCCTCGGCGGCGCCGCACTCGCCTCGCGCCTGGGCGTGCGCCCGATCTCCGAGTGGGTCGATCGGTTCGACGCCTCATCGATCGGCCGGTTCGCCGACAGCGGATGGTGGGCGGCCGCGCTCGGCGGCGTCGTCGTGCTCTCGCTGATCTGGGGACTGTCCCTCATCGGGTCGACACTGCGGCCGCGGGCCGTCGACGACCTGGAACTCGACGGGTCGGACCAGAGCGGCGAACTCGTGATCGCGCCCAAACTGATCGCGACCGCCGTCGCCGACGAACTCTCCGGCGACACCATGTTCCAGAAGGTGTCCGCCCGCGCACTCGACGACCGGTCGCGCAAGATCATTCGACTCGAGGTGACCGCGCGACCCGACCGCAGCTACGCCGAGATCGTCGATCGGGTGGGACGCGCGACCGACCAGATCCGCGAGGCCGTGGCCGGGGCCGACGTCCACGTGCAGGCCTTCATCCACCTGGAGAAGCCGACCTCGGCCCGGTGACGGTCAGCGGCGGGCCGACAGCGCGGCACGGGCGGCGCGGTGACCGGCCATGCCGTGCACCCCGCCGCCCGGCGCGGTCGCCGACGAGCACAGGTACACGCCCGGCACTCCGGTGACCTGCGGTGTTCGGGCGAGGATCGGCCGCGCGAGGAGTTGGCGGAGGCTGGCGGCTCCACAGTTGATGTCGCCCGCGACGTAGTTCGCGTTGTGCCGCGCGAGATCGGTCGCGGTCGTCACGATCGTCCCGCGGACGGTGTCGCGGAAGCCCGGAGCCGCCCGCTCCACCTCCGCGGTGATCGCCTCGGACATGTCCACATCGCAGCCCGCGGGGACGTGGCAGTAGGCCCACGCCAGGTGGACGCCTGCGGGCGCCCGACCGGGATCGACGCGCGTCGGCTCGCCGCCGAGGATCCACGGCCGACGCGGCACACGACCCGCCGCCACGTCGTTCTCCGTCGCGCGGATCATCTCGACGCCCTCGGCGAGGTGGAACGTCGCGGTGTCGGCCAGGACGTCGGGCCTGTGCGCCCACGGAATCGGCTCGGACAGCAGGTAGTCCACCTTGCAGACTCCCGATCCGTAGTCGAATCGGCGCAGCGCACGCCCGTACCTGCGGCCGAGCTGATCGCCGAACAGTCGTCGCAGGAGGCTCGGCGACGTGTCCAGGAAGACGTCGCAGCCGGACGGCAACTGCGCGCGATCGGTCACCTCCACCCCCGTCTCGACGACGCCTCCGTGACCGCGGATCACGGAGACGAGCGCGTCGGCGATCGCCTGCGACCCGCCCTCCGCGACGGGCCATCCCGACGTGGTGAGCATGCCGAGCAGGAGTCCGGCCGCCGACGATCCGGCGGCCGACAACGGTCGTCCCGCATGTGCCGCGATGCCGGCGAAGGCGGTGGCCGCCCGGTCGGTCCGGAACGCGCGAGCGAGCACGTCCACGGGAGACAGCGCGGCGGGCCCGAACCGGGCCATGTCCAGGAGTCGACGCGGCACGCCGGGCATCGCCAGGACGTCCGCGGCGAGTCCGGCGGGGTCCGGTGAGCACACGATGCGCTCCCAGCGCCGCGCGTCGACGCCGAGTTCTTCTGCGAGACAGCGATTTCCGCGTCGGAGCGCGATCACGTCCGAGTCGGCGACGTGCGCGAGCGACACGTCGGGCGTCAGCCACCGCAGACCGTGCTCGGTCAGCCGCAGATCGGCGAAGGCGGGGGAGACGAAGCCCGTCGGGTGGACCGCGGAGCAGACGTCGCGCGCGATGCCCGACCCGAACGCGTCGTCGGTGCGTGCGCCCCCGCCGACGGCATCGGCCGCCTCAAGAACCAGCACCCTGCGCCCGGCGACGGCCAGGGTCGCGGCGGCGGTGAGTCCGTTCGGTCCGGATCCGACGATCACTGCATCGAACACGTCACGCACTATTCACTCCTTCAACAGTCCACTCACACTGTCGTGACCAGACGATAGATTGAACGCATGACGTCCGCTTCTACCCGGCGGTTGCTGGCATTCGTGTCGGCGCTGGCCGTCCTGCTTCTCGGTTCGCTGACGGCCGGCACCGCCCATGCGGAGGCCCCGTTCCACCTTCCCACGCAGGTCGTCGACCCGGCAGGCGTCCTCGACGACGCTCAGCGCATCGAAGTGGCTAAGACGGTCAGCGATCTCGAAGCCGACCAGGAGATCGCGTACTGGGTGGTCTTCGTCAAGAGCTTCGGCGGACTCTCGCCGCAGGAATGGACCTCGCAGACGGTCGCGCAGAGTGATTTCGGGACACGCGACGTGGTGCTCGCCATCGCCACCGACGAGAAGACGTCCTTCCTGCAGGCTCCGCTCGAGGTGGACGGCCTCACCGATTCGGAGATCGCCGCGATCACCGCGGACGATCTGGCCCCCGCGGTCCAGAAGGGACAGTTCGCGCAGGCCGCGCTCTCGGTCGGCTCCGCCCTGGAGTCCGCGGCCGACGACGACTCGTCGTCCCGGACGGGCCTGATCGCGACGGTGGTGATCGTCGGCGTCCTCGCTCTCGCGGGCGTCGCGCTGTACATCCGCAAGCGTCGCGCCGACGCCGAGGTCGACGAGTCGCTCTCCCTCGACGAACTCGGCAGGCAGCCGCTCGACGAACTCGACGCGTGGTCGCGCGAGGTCTTGACCGGCACCGATCGCGCGATCGCGACGAGTGCCGACGAATTGGCGCTGGCCGTCGACGAGCTCGGCGCATCGGTCGCCCAGCCGTTCACCGACGCCGTCCTCGACGCCCGCGCCGCCCTCGCCGAGGCGTTCACCGCACGCCAGCGGATCGACGACGGGCTCGTCGCCGACCCGGACGAGCAGCGGAGGCTTCTCGTACAGATCATCACCACGTGTTCGCGCGCCGACACCTCGCTCGACGGCCAGGTGACCGGCTTCGACGGGCTGCGCAACCTGCTGGCCGACCCCGGAGCCCGTCTCGACGCGCTCACCGCCAGGATCACCGAGCTCACCGCGCGCGTCCCTCGCACCCGGGCGCGACTCGACGAGCTGATCGCCGAGCACGGCGACGACGCCGCGTCCATCGTCGACAACGTGTCGCTGGCCGCCGAACAGATCCAGTTCGCCGAGGACGCGACGGCCCAGGGGCGCGACGCCGCGGCCGCCGGAGCGCAGGGACGCGGATCCGTCGTCGGGGCCATCCGGTCCGCGGAGGGCGCTCTGGAACAGGCGGCGAAGCTCCTCGACGCCGTCGACGACGCCGATCCGAGCAGCACCGACGACGTCGCGCTGCCCGCGGTGATCGATCGAGTGCAGGCCGTCTCCGACTACGTCGCGACTCGCCGGGGAGTGGTCGGCGCGGTCGCGCGTACCCGGTTGTCGGAGGCGCGTCGTCTCGCGGACACCGCAGCCGACCTGCTCGAGTCCAATACGCCCGGCAGTGCCGAAACCGCCGCCCGCGCATCCGTTCTCGCTGATCAGGCCCTCGCGCAGGCGCAGTACGACGTCGCCGAGTGGTTCTCTTCGCAACGCGCGGATCCCGCGGACGGGTACGGGGATCTCGCGCCCGTCCTGACCGGCATCCTCGTCGACACCGTGTGGAACGACGACGTCCACGCGGGCGGCTACAGCCACGACGGTCGGAGTCCCGCGTCGTACGGCGGGTCGTCGAGTTCCGGTCGCATCGGCGTCGGCGGACGCATCTGATCCGACACCCCGTGTGTCTGCCATGTCACACCGCGCGCCACTTTTAGTTAGGTTCTCGAAGTATTAGACTCCCTAAGTGTGGCTGACGACTTTCCCTCGGAACTCGCAAGCGATCTGCGTCATTCGGTGACGCGTCTCTACCTCGCACTCCGCCGGAACAGCCCCATCGAGGAACTCAGTGCGGCCCAATCATCGGCCCTCGCGACGCTCCACGACCACGGTCCGATGCGCATGGGCGCACTCGCCGACCGCGAGTCGATCCGGATGCCGACCGCCACCAGCCTCGTCGACGGTCTGATCCGCTCCGACCTGGCTTCGCGGGCGCCCGACCCGGACGATCGGCGCGCCGTCGTCATCGCGATCACCGATCACGGCCGAACCGTGATCGACGAGGTCAGGGGGCGACGCGACGATGTCGTGACGACCGCACTGGAGAACCTGTCCGACGAACACCTGGCCGCCCTGTCCGCGGCCGCCCCGGCCCTTCGGGCCCTGCGCGCACGATTGGAGAATCATGACAGCTGAGAATCATTCGCTCACCGAGGCCTTCACGGGCCAGCCTCGGACCGTCTGGGTGACCGCGTTCGCCGCCGTGATCGCGTTCATGGGCATCGGCCTCGTCGATCCGATCCTCAACGAGATCCGGATAGCCCTCGACGCACCCGAGCAGAAACTGACCCTGTTGTTCGGCGTCTACATGGGCGTCCAGGTGCTCGCGATGCTGCTGACCGGCTGGGCCGCGTACAAGTTCGGCCCGAAGAGGGTGCTCAGCGCGGGTCTGATCTGCATCGTCGTCGCCGCGGGCGTATCGGCGATGGCGAGCGACATCGATCAGCTGATCGCGCTCCGCGTCATCTGGGGTCTCGGCAACGCCCTCTTCATCGCCACCGCTCTCGCATTCATCGTGGGTCAGGCCCGAGGCGGACAACACGGAGCGATCCTGCTGTACGAGGCCGCACTCGGCGCCGGACTCGCCGTGGGACCGCTGCTCGGAGCCGTCCTCGGGGAGTGGAGTTGGCGGGCGCCGTTCGCGGGCACCGCGATCCTGATGCTGGTCGGAGCAGTCCTCTGCGCCGTCCTGCTCCCGTCCGACGGTCCGTCGACCGAGCGTCAACCGGTGAGCGTCCTCGACCCGATCCGCGCACTGCGCAACCGTGTCCTGCTCATCAACTCGATCGGTTCCGCGTTCTACACGGGCGCGCTGTTCACCGTCATCGCATGGGCGCCGATCGCCATGGGCCTTCGCCCGATCTACGCGGGCATGATCTTCTTCGGCTGGGGCCTGTTGACCGCGCTCTCCGGCGTGTTCGTCGCACCCGGATTGGCCCGCCGGTTCGGCGACCGCGCGGGCGTGATCGGCGCGATCAGCGGATACGCTATGGTCATGGCCCTGGCCGCGATCGGCGTGATGAGCCATCAGGTGGGGCTGATCGGCTTCGCCGTCGTCGTGTCCGGCATCCCGTCCGGTGTCCTGAACACGCTGTTCACCGGTGTCGCGATGTCGGCGACGGACGCGAGCACACCGCGGTCGGTCGCATCGGCGGGTTACAGCTTCCTCCGCTGGATGGGCGCCGCGGTGTCGGCGATCCTCGTCGCCTACCTCGCCGAATGGTTCGGCGGCGCGGCTCCGTTCTGGTTCGCGGCGGGCTACTGCGGCGTCGCCGTGGCCGCGCTCCTCGCCGCCAACACCTCCCGCCCCGTCGAGCACTCCGTCCCCGACGACGCAGTCCTCGTCGGCGCCGAGGAGTTCTGACCGCTCCCGACCGGAAGTACAGTCGAGCCATGCCGACAGCATTGATCACCGGAGCCAGCCGCGGAGTCGGCGCACAGATCGCGCGGGCGCTGGCCCCCACTCACGATCTGCTGCTCGGCGGGAGGGGAAGCGCGGAACTCGACGCCCTGGCGACCGAACTCGACGGGGCGTCGACGTTCCCCGTCGACCTCACGGATCACGAGTCGTTGGAAGCCGCGACGGAGGCGATCGGTTCGCTCGACGTCCTGGTGCACAGCGCGGGTGTGGCGAGCAGCCTGGAGGCCGTCGCCGACACTCCCGCCGACGAGTGGCGGTACATCCTCGAGGTCAATCTGGTGGCGGCCGCCGAGTTGACGCGTCTCCTGCTCCCCGCGCTGCGTGCGGCCGCGGGCCACGTCGTGTTCCTGAACTCGGGCGCCGGGATCCGCGTCAATCCCGGGTGGACGCCGTACGCCGCCAGCAAGTTCGGACTGAAGGCCCTGGCGGACGGGCTCCGACTGGAGGAGCCGTCGCTGCGTGTGACGTCGGTCTTCCCCGGTCGTGTCGACACCGACATGCAGCGCGACATCGTCGCCATCGAGGGTGGAGCCTACGACCCGTCGAAGTTCCTGAAACCCGAAACCGTCGCCGCCGCCGTCGCCCAGGCGATCGCCACGCCGCCCGATGCACACCCCACGGACGTCGTTCTGCGCCCGACGGGTCGCTGACCGCGCTCGACACGTTGATTCCGCTGTCTCACTCACGCTCGGTGATCCCGTTCAGGTAGGCGCGGATGATGCGACCGGAACGGTTCTCGGTGGCCCCGATGACCGTGCGCTCGAGAACGAGTGCGTCGATCAGTGTGATCAGATCGTCGACGTTCTCACCGTCGGTCGCGAGGCCCGCCGATGAGAACGCGTCGACGGCGATCCGGTACGACTCCTCGTGGACTCCACCGGCTCGCAGGCGTTGCCGCAGTTCGGGCTGGTCGTCGAGCTCGAGAATCAGTGCGTAGCGCGCGGCCATGTCGTCGCGACGAGCCGACAGATCATCGACCAGCCCGTCGAGCTCCTGTGCCAGGGCGTCGACGGTGATCGTGTCGCGGACTCCCGCGAGTCCGCCGAGCCGTGTCGCGACCGATTCCGCGTTCCGAGTGGTTCGGGCTTCGAGTTCACCGACGACGAGTTCCAACAACGCCGCGCGGGTCTTCGCGTGGTACGACGTCGTGCCGTCCGGCAGTCCTGCCGCACGGTCGACCGCACGGTGGGTGAGCGACCTGACGCCACTGCGCGCCACGATGCGGATCGCGGCGTCCGCGAGACGACGACGTCGATCGGACCGCGGGATCTGTGAGGTTGACACGGGTCAACACTACAGGTGTAGCGTCGATGTTAACGCTACACCTGTAGTGAGATCGAGGGGCCGTCATGATCCAGATCGACCGCACGTTGTTCCCGTTCCGTTCCCGGTGGTTCGCCGCACCGGAGGGCCGCATCCACTACATCGACGAGGGGAGCGGACCGGCACTGCTGTTCTGTCACGGCTCGCCCACGTGGAGCTTCCTGTTCCGCAAGGTCGTCGCATCGCTCCGCGACGACTATCGATGCATCGCCGTCGACCACCTGGGGTTCGGCCTGTCCGAACGCCCCGACGACTTCGGCTACACGGTCCGTGAGCACATCGCCGTGCTCGGCGAGGTGATCGATCATCTCGACCTCGACGACTACGTCATCGTCGGGCACGACTGGGGCGGACCGATCGGCCTCGGGGCGTCGACCGGTCGCGGCGACAGGTTGCGGGGCGCGGTCTTGACCAACACCGCGTTCTGGCCGATCACCGCCCTGCCCAATCGACTCTTCAGCGCGGCGATGGGGACCACGACGATGCAGCGCAGGATCGTCGAACACAACTTCCTCGTCGAGAAGATCCTCCTCGGCCGCTTCGGGCCGCCGCTGAGCGACGTCGAAGCCGACCACTATCGACGCGTGCAGCCGACACCGGACGACCGACGCGGCCTCGCCGTCATCCCTACCGAGATCACCGCCGCGACACCGCTGTTGACGACACTCGAACACGACGTCGCGACCCTGATCCGCGACGTCCCGGCCCTCGCCGTCTGGGGGATGCGCGACAAGGTGTTCCCCGCGAAGAGCTGCCTGCCGCGCGTCGCGGCGGCATTCGACGACCTCTCCGTCGTCGAGCTGCCCGACGTCGGACACTTCACCGCGGAAGAAGCGCCCGACGTCCTCGCCGAATCGATCGCGGCGAGATTTCCGGTCAGAGCTGCTTGAGGTCGGACTGCTCCCAGACGGCGCGCATGGAGACGATCTTGCCGTTCTCGTCGAACACCATGATGTCGACGGGCGTGATCTCGAAACTCATGCCCGCGGTGCCGGTGACGAGGGTGAACTCGAAGACTGCGGTGTCGCCCGCGATCTTGGTCCACTTGAGGGTCGCGTCGCGGCTGTCGAGGTTGGTGATGATGCCGTAGAACTCCACCAGTTCCTCGCGGGTGCGCCGGATCGGTGCTCCGATCGGGTCTTCGACGGTCGCACCGTCGGCGTAGAGGTCGGCGATCTGCTCGGCGGTGCCGCCGTTGAGGTGGTCGATGTAGGCCTGGACCGTCGCGGCGATCTTGTCCGACAGTGCGAGTTCCTGCTGGTCAGCGGTCATGTTCACTCCCTGAATTGAAACGTGTTCTAGTCCATTGCAGGCTAGCAGGGGTGACGTGCCAGAGGTAGGGGCCTGGCAGGATTGGCGCATGGTGATCCGCTCGCTGCTCTTGTTCGCCTTCGCCGCCGTCGCCGAGATCGGCGGCGCGTGGCTCGTCTGGCAGGGCGTCCGCGAACATCGCGGTTGGCTCTGGATAGGCGCGGGCGTGATCGCCCTCGGCGCATACGGCTTCGTCGCGACCCTGCAGCCCGACGCCGAGTTCGGCCGGATCCTCGCCGCATACGGCGGCGTGTTCGTCGCCGGTTCGCTCGCCTGGGGGATGATCGCCGACGGCTACCGGCCCGACCGTTGGGACGTCATCGGCGCGCTCGTCTGCCTCGTCGGCGTCGCACTGATCATGTACGCGCCGCGAACGAGCTGAACGAGGCACTCGGTGTGAATGCCTCGTTCAGCTCGTGAGAACAGTTCAGCGCAGGTCTGCGCTGCTCTTGCCGAGGATGCGGCGGGCGATGATCAGCTGCTGGATCTGCTGAGTGCCCTCGAAGATGTCGAGGATCTTCGAATCGCGCGCCCACTTCTCGAGCATCTGTGTCTCGGAGAAGCCCGCGGTGGCGCCGATCTCGACGGCCTTGTTCGTCAGATCCGTGACCGTGCGTCCGGCCTTGGCCTTCGACATCGACGCCTCGGTCGAGTTCGGCTGCTTGTTGTCGGCCATCCACGCGGCGCGCAGGGTCAGCATCCACGACGCCTCCCAGTCCGACTCCAGGCGGATGAACTCGGCGACGGCGGCGTGCTGAGCTGCGACGGGACGGTCGTAGTCGATCTCGTGACCGGCCTCTTCGAGCATGCGACGCAGTTCTTCGAGGGCGGCGCGTCCAAGACCGACAGCCATCGCGGCGACGACGGGGCGGGTGTTGTCGAACGTCTGCATGACGCCGCCGAAACCCTTCTTGACGTTGATCTCCGGCGTGCCGAGCAGGTTGTCGGCGGGCACCCGTGCGTTCTCGAACCGCACGACGGCGGTGTCGGACGACTTGATGCCCAGCTTGTGCTCGAGTCGCGCCACGCTGACGCCCTCGGTCGACATGGGGACCACGAAGCTCTTGATGGCCGCACGTCCGACGGACTTGTCGAGGGTGGCCCACACGACGACGTGGTCGGCGCGCGAACCGGCGGTCACGAAGATCTTCTCGCCGTTGATGACGTAGTCGTCGCCGTCGAGCACGGCTGTGGTCGAGACGGCGGCCGAGTCGGACCCGAAGCCCGGCTCGGTGATCGCCATCGCGGCCCACACGTCGGCGAAGCGTTCGAGTTGCTCCTCGTTGGCGACGGCGGCGATCGCGGCGTTGCCGAGGCCCTGGTAGGGGATCGAGAGCATCAGGCCGACGTCGCCCCAGCTCAGTTCGCGCGCATTGAGGACCGAACGCAGGTTGGCCCCGTTGACGGTGTCCTCGCCGGAGGCCTTGTCGGACGCCTTGTCACCGCCGCGGGCCTGCTTGGCGATCTTGCCGAGTTCGTCGAGTTCGACGGGATACTCGTGCTCCGCCTTGTCGTACTTGCGGGAGATCGGGCGGAAGATGTGCTCGGCAGCCAGACGGGCGCGCTCGACCGTGGAGTTCAGCTTCTCCGGGAGCTCAAGGTTGATCGACATGGGCCAAACCTTACTACTGAGTAAGATAGTTGTCGACAGTCTCCCCGAGAATCCGCGATACGGTCGTGCCGTGACCCCGCGTTCGTACCCTCCCCTCCGCACCGCCCCGCCCGCCGAACTCGTCACCGAAGGCCGCTACAACTTCGGCACGTACGACGGACCGATCGAGCACATCAACCCGCTCGACGCGGCCGGCTCGGGCCTGTTCTCGAAACCCCGGAGAGTCGCCCGCGACCTGGGGCTCAAGGAGTGGGAGGCGTTCCAGCTCGGCGACGACGACTGGTTCGTCCTCGGCGCCGTGTACAACGCGAAGGCCCTCGGCCTGCTGCAGGTGCTCGTCGTCGACAAACACAAGGACACCATCCGGCGGTTCGAGACCAAGCTCCCCGCACCGATGCTGTCGGTGGCCCGCGGACTGTCGGGGACGTCGTCGCACGGCGACTTCTCGGGCCTGTCGATCTCACTCGGCAACGACCTCGGCGACGGATCGCTGACCGTCGACGCCACGCGCGACGCACGCGGGGACGACCCGTCCCTCGCCCTGCACGTGACCGGAGACTGCTCACCCGAATCGGCGGCCCACCTGGTGATCGTCCACCCGTTCGCCGACAACGACGCCCTCTACTCGCACAAGACGATGATGCCGATGCACGGCTCGCTCGTCCTCGGCGACGAGCGGGTCGGATTCGCCGACGACCAGGGCTTCCTCATCCTCGACGACCATCACGGCGACTACCCGCGACCCATGAAGTACGACTGGATCACCGCCGCGCGGCGCGTCGACGGCCGCGTCGAGGGCTTCAATCTCACCGACAATCAGATTCGGAACCCCGAGGTCTTCAACGAGAACGCGATCTGGATCGGCGACACGCTCGACCGTCTCCCGCCCGTCACCTTCGAACGCCCCGACGGCCCGTGGGGACCGTGGCGCGCCCGCGATGCGGACGGCGCCGTCGACGTCACGTTCGTCCCCGTCGTCCAGTCGACGATGCACGTCGGCCCGCGCAAGGCCCTCGCCGAGTACTACGCACCGTACGGCTGGTTCTCCGGTGTGATCCACGGCGAGAACACCACTCTGTCCGTCGACGGCATGTACGGCGTCGGCGAGCAGAAGCGCATCACCGTCTGACTCGAGTGGCCCGACGATCGGTTCGCTGATCGCCGACGGGTGGCGTATCGCCACTGAAAGCCGCCGATCGGACCGATCTTTGGAGCATTCTCTCGTCCGCCTTCAGAAATTCAGTTGAACGACGCTCCCGCGCACGACTAGGTTGCTGTGCTGTCGCCAGAACGATCACGAAGGAGGGGCGAATGTCATGTCCGTCGACCGAACACCGGTCGTGGTCCGCAATGCGGACAACGCGGTGCTGCACAGTCGTCCGTTCCGCGAGATCGTCGGACACCTGCTCGGTGGCAAGGTGTGGGTGGTAGCGACCTTCGACCCGCCGGTCATCGCACACGCGGTGTCCATGCAGATCGAGGTGCCGCGTGAGGTGATCCTCCGCGACTACGTCTACCGGCCGTACGTGGAGGTCGACCGGACCACGCGTGAGAAGGTCCTGCGCCGCGACAAACATCTGTGCGCCTACTGCGGACAGCACGCGGACACGTGGGATCACGTGATGCCGCAGTCGCGCGGCGGCGGAAACACCTGGTTCAACTGCGTCGCCGCATGCGGACCGTGCAATTGGGACAAG
The DNA here is from genome assembly GCF_009932475.1 of Gordonia spumicola. Taxonomy (GTDB): domain Bacteria; phylum Actinomycetota; class Actinomycetes; order Mycobacteriales; family Mycobacteriaceae; genus Gordonia; species Gordonia spumicola. The sequence goes on along the minus strand of NZ_BJOV01000002.1, from coordinate 733,628 downwards.
GGCGATCACACTCCCGAAGAGGCCGGCCTGCGCCTGCTGTGGGAGCCGTACCGTCCCGCCTGGGCGTGATGCCCGAGAGAAGAACATTTGATTGAGAGGAGGGGTCTCGACATGAACGAGTTCCCCGTCGCGCTTCCTGGAGCGCGGGCCGACACACTGATGTGGGCCGAACCCGGTGAGATCGAGCCCGCAGCGCTCGACCAGCTTCGCAACATCTCCAAGCTCCCGTGGGTGGAGAAGCTGCGGGTGATGCCCGACGTCCACCTGGGCAAGGGTGCGACCGTCGGTTCGGTGATCGCTATGCGCGACGCCGTCGCACCGGCCGCCGTCGGAGTCGACATCGGCTGCGGCATGGCCGCCGTGCAGACCAACCTGTCCCTGGACGACCTGCCCGACTCCCTCGCAGCGTTGCGTGCGGGTATCGAGCAGGCCGTGCCCGTCGGCTTCAACGCGCACAATGGCGTCACCGACGTGCTGCGGAAGCAGTGGCCGCTCAAGCGCGAGGCCGATCGCCTCTTCGGATCGTTCGACGCGCTCCGTGCGCCGAAGATCGCCGAGCGCGAAGGTCGCATGCACGCACAGTGCGGATCGCTGGGCGGAGGCAATCACTTCATCGAGCTGTGCGCGGACGACGACGGCAGCATCTGGCTGATGCTCCACTCCGGCTCCCGCAACATCGGCAACGAACTCGCGCGTCGGCACATCGAGACCGCTCGAACGCTCGAGCACAATCTCGGTCTGCCGGACCGCGACCTCGCCGTGTTCCTCGCGGGGACCGAAGAGATGTCCGCCTACCTGCACGATCTGTACTGGGCGCAGGACTACGCCCGCCTGAACCGAGCGGCGATGATGGCGCTGGTCAAGGCTGTCGTCGTCGAACACTTCCCACAGGTGACGTTCCGGTCCGAGGTGCAGTGCCACCACAACTACGTCGCCGAGGAGACCTACGACGGCGTGGATGTGATCGTCACCCGCAAGGGCGCGATCAGGGCCGGCTCCGGCGATCTCGGGCTCATCCCCGGGTCCATGGGCACCGGCTCGTACGTGGTGCGGGGTCTCGGCAACGAGCAGGGCCTGTGCTCGGCGTCCCACGGTGCCGGTCGCCGTATGTCGCGGACCAAGGCGAAGAAGACGTTCACCGTGGACGATCTCGCCGCGCAGACGGCTGGCGTCGAATGCCGCAAGGACCGCGGGGTGCTCGACGAGATCCCGGGTGCCTACAAGGACCTTCAGCAGGTGATCAACGCCCAGACCGCCGGGCCGTCACCGTTGGTCGAGGTTGTCGCCCGCCTCACCACGCTGATGTGCGTGAAGGGCTGAGCGCCCGCTGCAAGACGCAAAAGTCAGTACTCAGACGCGACACCGAGGGCAATATGCCCTCGAGTCTCGATCTGAGTACTGACTTTTGGCGTACCTGCTAAGGAACGACGTTCACCATCCGGCCGGGGACGAAGATGACCTTGCGCGGTTCGCCGTCGAGGAGGGCGGCGATCTTCTCGTCGGCCAGCGCGGCGGCGACGACGGTGGCCTCGTCCGCGTCGGCGGCGACGGTGATGCGGCTGCGGACCTTGCCCTTCACCTGAACCGGGATCTCCACGCTGTCCTCGACGAGGTACTGCTCGTCGACTTCGGGGAACGGACCGTGAGCGAGCGAACCCTCGTGGCCGAGACGATCCCACAGCTCTTCCGCGAGGTGCGGCGCGAGGGGAGCGAGCATCAGCACGACAGCCTCGACGGCGGCCCGCGGAGCGCCCTCCGGGTACGTCTTGGTAAGGTGGTTCGTGAGCTCGATGAGCTTGGCGACCGCCGTGTTGGTCCGCAGGTTCGCGAAATCGTCCCGCACGCCCTCGATCGTGCGATGCACGGTCTTGAGCGTGTCGACGGACGGTTCGTCCTCGACGACGCGGACGTCGCCCGTCTCCTCGTCCACCACCAGACGCCACACGCGCTGCAGGAATCGCTGAGACCCGACGACGTCCTTGGTCGCCCACGGACGCGACTGGTCGAGCGGACCCATCGCCATCTCGTACACGCGGAGCGTGTCGGCGCCGTACTCACGGCAGATGTCGTCGGGAGCGACGGAGTTCTTGAGCGACTTGCCCATCTTCCCGTACTCGCGATTGACCTCGGCGTCCTGATAGAAGAACTTCCCGTCCTTCTCGACGACCTCTTCGGCGGGCACATAGACGCCGCGCGAATCGGTGTACGCGAACGCCTGCAGCATGCCCTGGTTGAACAGGCGACGGTACGGCTCGACGCTCGTCACATAGCCGAGATCGAACAGCACCTTGTGCCAGAAACGCGAGTACAGCAGGTGCAGGACGGCGTGTTCCACACCGCCGATGTACAGGTCGAGACCGCCCGGATCGTTCGGTCCGTGCAGCTCCGGCCGCGGACCCATCCAGTACGCCTCGTTCTCCTTGGCGCACAGCGTCTCGTCATTGGTCGGATCGATGTACCGCAGCTGGTACCAGGAGCTGCCCGCCCACTGCGGCATCACGTTGGTGTCGCGGGTGTACGTCTGCACGCCGTCGCCGAGGTCCAACTCGACGCTGACCCAGTCGCCCGCCTTCGCCAGCGGGGGAGACGGTTCGCTGTCGGCGTCGTCGGGATCGAACGCGACCGGCGCGTAGTCGGCCACCTCCGGCAGTTCGACGGGCAGCATCGACTCGGGCAGGGCGTGCGGAGCACCGTCCGCGTCGTACACGATCGGGAACGGCTCGCCCCAGTAGCGCTGACGGGCGAACAGCCAGTCGCGCAGCTTGTACTGGATGGTTCCGGTGCCGGCGCCGTCGGCCTCGAGGCGCTCGATGATCGCGGCCTTTGCGTCCGCGACGTTCAGGCCGTTCAGGAAGTCGGAGTTCACCAGCGGTCCGTCGCCGATGTACGCGGCCTCGGCGACGCCCTCGTCCGATCCGATCACCTCGAGCAGGGGGAGTCCGAACGCGGTCGCGAACTCGTAGTCGCGGGTGTCGTGGGCGGGGACCGCCATGATGGCGCCCGTGCCGTAGCCGATCAGCACGTAGTCGGCGATGAAGACCGGGATCTGGGCGCCGTTGACCGGGTTGGTGGCGTACGAACCGGTGAAGACGCCCGTCTTCTCCTTGTTCTCCTGACGCTCCACGTCGCTCTTCGCGGCGATCGCCGCGCGGTAGCCCGCGACGGCGTCGGCCGGGGTCGCCGCTCCGCCCGTCCAGCGGGTGTCGACGTCGGACGGCCACGCGTCGGCGACGAGCCGATCGACCAGCTCATGCTCGGGGGCCAGCACCATGTAGCTGGCGCCGAACAACGTGTCGGGGCGAGTCGTGAACACCTCGATCGGTGCGCCGACCGCGGTCGCGAACTTCACCTGCGCACCGCGCGAACGTCCGATCCAGTTGCGCTGCATCGCCTTGACCTTCTCCGGCCAGTCGAGCAGTTCGAGGTCGTCGATCAGGCGGTCCGAGTAGGCGGTGATCCGCATCATCCACTGCCGCAGATTCTTGCGGAAGACGGGGAAGTTGCCGCGCTCGGACTTGCCGTCCGCGGTCACCTCCTCGTTCGCGAGCACGGTGCCCAGACCCGGGCACCAGTTCACGAGCGAATCGCTGAGGTAGACGAGGCGGTACGAGTCGAGGACGTCACGGCGCTCGATCGCCGACAGATCGGCCCACGCGCGGCCGTCGTCGAGCGCGCGCTCGCCCGAGGCGAACTCGTCGACGAGTTCGGAGATGCGACGCGCCTTGCCCTGCGAGGAGTCGAACCAGGCGTTGTAGATCTGCAGGAAGATCCACTGCGTCCACCGGTAGAACTCGACGTCGGTCGTCGCGACCCGGCGACGCTCGTCGTGGCCGAGGCCCAGGCGACGGATCTGCCCCAGGTAGCGTTCGATGTTCGCCTCGGTCGTGGTCCGCGGGTGCGTGCCCGTCTGGACCGCGTACTGCTCGGCCGGCAGACCGAATGCGTCGAACCCCATCGTGTGCAGCACGTTCTTGCCGGTCATCCGGTGGAAACGCGCATAGACGTCGGTCCCGATGAAACCGAGCGGATGACCGACGTGCAGTCCGGCGCCCGACGGGTACGGGAACATGTCCTGCACGAACAGCTTGTCCGCGGCGTCGGGCGCGGGCCCGTCGAACGCCGCGAAGTCGCCCGCGAGGGGTCCGACGGGGTTCGGCGCGTGGAACGTCCCGTCGGCGGTCCAGCGCTCCTGCCAGCGCGACTCGATCTCACCGGCCGTGTCGGCGGTGTACCGGTGCCCGGGAACGGACTCGGCGGGGCGATGCGGAGAATCAGCAGAGGTCACTCCACCAGGGTAAATCGTCGCTGTTCGACGCCCAAAAGCACGGTTGTCGTCGTCACATGATTCGAGCGGCGCCGCCTGTCGGTCGTACAGTTGGCTACGTGCACATCTTGTCCGTCATCACCGCCGTCATCGCACTCGCGCTCGCAGTCTTCTGGGCAGGCGTCGGAGCGGGCGGTGTTTTGGGCGGCATCACGCGCAACCGCTGGATCGGGGTGCGCGCCGACGAGACCATGAAGTCCGAGGAGGCGTTCGCCCTCGGCAACAAGGCCGCGGGTCCCGGCTTCCTGTTCGCCGCGCTGATCCTCGCGATCGGCGGAGTGCTCGGCTTCACCGGCGACTGGGGCTTCGCCTTCGCGATCGGCTCCGTCGTCATCGGCTTCGGCATCGCAGCCGTCGCGGCCGGCTTCGGCGTCCGCGTCGCGGCCGCCGTCCCCGAACCCGAGGACGAGGGCGGCTGCGGTTCGGGCTGCTGCTCCGGGGATTCCGCCGACGCGCCGGTGCAGGCGCACGCCGACGATCCCGCGTCCGACTGCGGGACGAGTTCGTGCGGATCGTGCGCCCTGCAGGGCATGTGCACGTCCGACGACGCCGTCCACTGACGCCATGCGGAAGCTCCTCGACAAGTCTCCGATCGACGGCTTCATCCTGTCGATCTTCGCCGCGGTCGTCGTCGCCGCGATCTTCCCGGCGGGCGGCACGTTCGCCGAGGTGATGGACTGGGTGGTCACCTGCCTGATCGCGCTCCTGTTCTTCCTGTACGGCACCCGCCTGTCGCCTCGCGAAGCCCTCGACGGTCTCACCCACTGGCGACTGCACACGACGATCCTCGCGTTCACCTTCGTGTTGTTCCCGATCGTCGGCCTGCTCCTCAAGCCGGCGTTGACGCACCTGATCGGCGCCGATCTCGCGTCCGGCTTCCTCTACCTGACCCTCGTCCCGTCGACGGTCCAGTCGTCGATCGCGTTCACCTCGATCGCCCGCGGCAACGTGGCGGGAGCGATCGTCAGCGCGTCGGCGTCCAACTTGATCGGCGTGGTGCTGACCCCCGCCCTGGTCGTCCTGACGATGAGTTCGACGGCGGGCGTCCAGATCAGCGGCGAATCGGTCCTCAAGATCGGCCTGCAGATCCTCGCGCCGTTCATCGTCGGGCAGCTCATCCGGCCGCTGGTGAACCCGTTCCTCAAGCGATACTCCGAACCGACCAAGTACGTCGACCGCGGATCCATCGTCCTCGTGGTCTACGTGGCGTTCAGCGAGGGCGTGCAGTCGGGGCTGTGGAGCAGCGTCACCGCGTTCGAAGTGATCATGGTCGGCGTCGTGTCGCTCGTGCTCGTCTGCGTGATGCTGGCCGTGACCTGGTTCGTCCCGCGGCGCATGGGCTTCGACCGCGCCGACTCGATCGCCATCCAGTTCTGCGGCACCAAGAAGAGTCTCGCCACCGGCCTTCCGCTGGCGAGCGTGATGTTCAGCGGATCGATCGTCGGTTTCATGGTGCTGCCGCTGATGATCTTCCACCAGATCCAGCTGGTGCTGTGCGCCTGGCTGTCGGCGCGCTACGGCCGGGAAGCGACCGAGTCCGAGGCCGCTCAGGCCGCCTGACGCGTGCGCCGGTAGATCAGGAGGGCCAGCGACAGAAGGCCGACGCCGATCGCCACCATCAGTGCGACGTCCGCGCCGAGTGTGGCCCCGACCGCCCAGGAGATCAGCAGGACGGTCGACGTCCAACTGAACACGCCGATCGCGCTCGCCAGCGCGAACCGCCGAAACGGCATCCGGCGCGCGCCCGCAACCAGCGGGATCAGGCTTCGGACGAACCCGATCCACCGCGCCGACGCCACCGCGATCACCGCGTCCGACGGACTCGGCGCCTGCCTGCGCCGCCGGATCATGCGGCGCGTCATCCGGCGCCCCAATCGGGTGGCGCTCAATCGGGGACCGAAGCCGCGTCCCACCCAATAGCCGGTCCAGTCGCCCGCGACGGCAGCCAGGACGCTGACCAGGATCAGCACCCCGATCTGCGCCGAACCGATCGATGCGACCACGCCCGCCGCGATCAGCACGCCCTCACTGGGGACGACGACGCCGATCACCACCACCGCGGTCTCGATGTACAGCACCGCGGCGGTGATCGCGTAGACCGCCCACGCCGGGGCCGCGTCGATCCACGACGTCAGCATGTCGGTCACGAAGTGCATTGTGTGTTCAACCGCGCAGCGGTCAGTTGTCTTCCGGTCGGATCGGATAGGTCGACAGCAGCGGCAACGGCCACGGCTGACGCTGCAGCACCCGCTGCCACACGTCGACCGACGGCGCCGACAGCAGGTCCGTCGGCAGGCCGGGTGCGACGATCCAGCTGCCGTCGGCGAGTTCGTCGTCGAGCTGCCCCGCATCCCAGCCCGCGTATCCGGCGAAGATCCGGACCCCGGTCAGCACCGCTGCCATCTCCTCCGGATCGGCGTCCAGGTCGACCATCGCGACCGGACCCAGCACCTGATGCAGCTTGGGCTGCTTCGCGACGTCGACGCCGGCCTTCGCGACGCCGAGGCACAGTGCCGACGAGGTTCCGACCGGCCCGCCGACGAACACCGCGCGCGGACTCGCCGCGAGATCCGCCCAGCGGGGAAGGATGTTGTAGACGGCCGCGTCACTCATCCGGTTGAGGACCACGCCCAACGTTCCCTGCTCGTCGTGCTCGATCACATAGACGACGGTCCGCACAAAAGTCTCGCCGGAGAGAGCCGTGGACGCGATCAGCAATGCCCCGGGCGCCACCTCGGGACGCTCATGGGGGAATTCGCCTCCGGACACCATCCCATCATGACACCAGACGTGCCGGGACGGGGCGCACGCGGCCGGTTGAGTGATGGTTCTTCCCGAGCCGAACACCTCGTCCGTCGGTAGGATCGACAGGTGAGCTTCTGGTCGCAGGTCAGGTCGCCGGGACTCCTGCGTCTGTTGGGGGTGCGGGTGCTGAGCCAGCTCAGCGACGGCGCGTTCCAGGCGGCTCTCGCGTTCTCCATCCTGTTCAATCCCGACCGGCAGACGAACCCGATCGCCATCGCCGCCGGGTTCGCCGTCCTTCTGCTGCCGTACTCGGTGCTCGGCCCATTCGCGGGCGCCCTCCTCGACCATTGGGACCGACGACGTGTCCTCGTCTGGGTGAACGGTCTGCGGGCTCTCGCGATCGTCCTCGTCGCCGTCACGATGAGTGCTGACGTGTCCGACACCGCGGTCCTCCTCGCTGCACTCGTCGTCACCGGGTGCAGCCGATTCGTCGCGTCCGGCCTGTCCGCCGGGCTGCCGCACGTCGCGCCGCCGTCGGTGATCATCGAGATGAACGCGGTGTTCACCACGCTCGGCGCGGCGATGCTCGCCGGTGGGGCCGCCGTGTCGACACTTCTGCGCGCCGTCTTCGGCGCCGACAACGGCGGGTCCGGAGCCACCCTGCTCGCCGGGGCGGTCTTCGCCGTGGCGTCCGGACTGGTGGCCGCCACCTTCGCCCCGAAACGCCTCGGCCCCGACAAACCCGACGGCGCCGGTCATTCCGCGCTGTACTCGATGGGACGCGGCCTCGCCCACGGCGTCCGGGCCGTCGCCACACACCGCAGCGTCGCGGTGATCCTCGGCGCGATCAGCGTCCATCGCGTGGTGTTCGGGATGAACACGCTGATGTTCCTGCTGATCGTCCGCAACTTCGACCTCGGCTGGCCGCTGTACACGAACGTGCGGGCGATGGCCGCCATCGGCGGAGCGGTCGCCGTGGGAGCCCTGTTGGCCGCGGTGTCGACCCCGTGGGCCGTACACCGGTTCGGGCGACGCCGCACGGTCGCCGGTGCGCTGATCATCGGAGCCGTCGCCGAGGGACTCATCGGCCCGCTCCTCGCGTTCACCGTCCTGCTCAGCGCGGGACTCCTCGGGCTGGCCGGACAGACCGTGAAGCTGTGCGGCGACGTCGCCATGCAGTGTGACGTCCCGGACTCGTACCGAGGCCAGGTGTTCGCGGTGCAGGACGCGCTCTTCAACTCGGCGTTCGTCGCCGCCGCGTTCATCGCGGCACTCGTCATCCCGGCGAACGGGTTCGCGGTGGGACTCGTCGTCGCCGGGGTCGCGTTGTACCTGGTGGGTGCGTTGTTCGTCTGGCGGTCCGACCCGGTCGCCGTCGAGGGCCCCGACTCGGCGACGGTCGAACGCGAACAGCACCTCGTCTGAATCCTCATCCGACCGGCCGATACGAGTCTGCGTAGCCGTCGCCGTCCGCGTCGACGAGCACCGTGTCGTCTCGCCCGTCGCCGTCCGAGTCGAGGGCCGACTCCCGCTGTCGGCGGACGGGCTCGTCGGGCGGCATCGGGCGTTCCCACAATCCGCGACCACCGTCGGCGAAGACGGCTTCGGGCCTGCCGTCGTCGTCCAGGTCGAGCGCGGCACGGTCGGCGACGCCGTCCGAGTCGGTGTCCCACATCGCGTCGTCGACGAGACCGTCGCCGTCGAAGTCGAGGGAGACGGCGTCGAGCACGCCGTCTCCGGACAGGTCGAGGTCTGCGGGCGACCGCCAGGACGACGGGTCGCCGTCGCCCGTGCCGAAGCCGTAGTCGATGACGGGGTCCATACCCGTTAGACGCACGAACTGCGCGTGGGGTTCCGTCGGCGGCGGCGTGTCGGCGAAAGCTGGCTCAGTAGCCCATCGTGCGGATGGCGTTGGCGAGGTCGTCGAGCTGTTCGCGTCGCACGTCGAGATGCGGCGTGACCCGCAAGACGGGCTGATCGCCCGCGAGCGGGGCCCGCCACGTGTCGGCCGCGGTCACCAGGATCCCCGATTCCAGCAGGCGCGCCTTGGCGGCGTGCAGATCGGACGATCCCCACCCGGGCGGCGGGGCGAGCGTGACCATCGCCGACGGTTCGTCGAGAGGTTCGAGGACCTCCCAGCTGCCGATCCCGTGCAGACGTTCGCGGGTGATCCGGCCGATCGTCGCGAGTTCGGAGTACACCCTGTCCGGACCGAGTTCGACGACCTCGGACGCGGCCTGACCGATGCCCAGCTGACCCGCGATGAACGACTCCGAGAAGAACACGTCGATAGTCGCCCGCGCATCGGGGCGGACGGCGACGAAACCGATGCCGCGCGGCCCCGTGAGCCATTTGCGGGCGGTGCCGTACACGGCGTCGGCCCCGGTCACCGTGGGGACGTGACCCACCGACTGCGCCATGTCGACGACCACGGGGACGCCTGCGTCGTGCGCTACGGCGACGATCTGCTCCACGGGCTGCACCACGCCGCTCGCCGAACCGATGTGGCAGACGTGGATGAAGTCGGGCTGCTCGAACTGCAGCATGTTCTCGAGCGCGTCGACGTCAATGTGTCCGTACACGTCCGACTCGGGGAGACTCCGGACCGCGAAGTCACGGCGTTCGAATTCGGCGAGGTTGGGACCGAACTCGTTCTTTCCGACCCAGACTATCGGCGACATCGGCAGCGTCCACCCGTTGAGGAGTCCACGCAGGGCCGCGCGGGCGCTGTCACGGTACGACACCTCCTCGGGCCGGTGGCCGATCAACGAGGCCAGGACCGCGCGACTCGCCTCGAGATCGACCGCGCGATCATCGGCCGCGACGTACGCTCCGCGTTCGGCCTCCCGGTGCAGATGTGCGGTGATCGCATCGATCGTGGCGTGAGACGACCGACCGGCCGACGCCGCGTCCAGATGCGCGAGGGACGGCTCCACGCGAGCCGCATGCCACTGTTCCCCGAGTTCGCTGCAGTACATGGTCACGAATCTACCCTCGGACCGGTTCGGGCGATCGGGGCGACTGAATCTAACGCAGGCCCGCGGCCTGACGCTCCGCCCACCAGGCCCGGAGGGCGGTTTCGGCGTCGTCGGGGCTCATCGGTCCGGAGTCGAGCCGCAGTTCCTTGAGGTGACGCCACGCCTCGCCGACGATCCGCCCCGGCGGCACGCCGAGGATCTCCATGATCGCGTTGCCGTCGAGGTCGGGACGCACCCGATCGAGGTCCTCGGCCTCCTTCAGCACGGCGATCCGCTGTTCCAGTTCGTCGTACGTCTCCTGCAACTTCCTGGCGCGACGACGGTTGCGCGTGGTGCAGTCGGCGCGCACCAGTTTGTGCAGGCGATCGAGCAACGGTCCGGCGTCGGTCACGTACCTCCGCACCGCCGAGTCGGTCCAGCGGCCGTCGCCGTACCCGTGGAAACGCAGATGCAGGAAGACGAGCTGCGAGACGTCGTCGACCACGGCTTTCGGGTACTTGAGCGCACGCAGCCGCTTGCGGACCATCTTCGCACCGACCACCTCGTGGTGATGGAAGCTCACGCCGCCGCCGTCCTCGTGACGCCGGGTGGCAGGTTTCCCGATGTCGTGCAGCAGCGCGGCCCAGCGCAGGACGAGGTCCGGATCGCCCGTCTCGAGGTCGACGGCCTGCTTCAGGACGGTCAACGAATGCTGGTAGACGTCCTTGTGCTGGTGGTGCTCGTCGATCGTCAGCTTCATCCCGGGGATCTCCGGCAGCACCCGATCGGCGAGGCCCGTCTCGACCAAGAGGTCGACGCCCTCGAGGGGATGCTCGCCGAGAATCATCTTGTCGAGTTCCACTCGGATCCGTTCGACGGTGATCCGGTCGATCTGTCCGGCCATCTCGCGGGTCGCGAGGAGCACCCGGTCGGCGAGTCGGAAGCCGAGCTGCGACACGAACCGGACGCCGCGCAGCATGCGGAGCGGGTCGTCGTTGAACGACTTCTCCGGCGCGGCGGGGGTGTCGATGACCCCGGCCAGCAGATCGGACATGCCGTCGAGGGGATCGCAGAACTCCTGCGAACCGTCCGGCCGGATGCGGACCGCCATGGCGTTGGCGCGGAAGTCCCGGCGGACGAGATCGCCTTCCAAGGTGTCGCCGAAGGTGACGACCGGATTGCGACTCACCTGGTCGTAGATGTCCGAACGGAACGTCGTGATCTCCACCATGTGGTGCCCGAATTGTGCGCTGACCGTGCCGAAGTCGATCCCGGTGTCCCACACGGCCGGCGCCCAGCCGCGCAGGATCTCCAGGATCACGTCGGGCCGGGCGTCGGTGGTGAAGTCGAGATCGTTTCCGAGACGACCGAGCACAGCGTCCCGCACCGAGCCCCCGACCAGGTACAACTCGTGTCCACGGTCGGCGAAACGGGAGGCGAGCGGGGTGACCACGTCTCCGAGAGACGCGAGGGTGACCTCCGCCGCGGCGAGGAGTCTGGTGCGGCGTTCGGCGCGCGCTTGCACGCGCGCGTCGCCGCTCTGCGCGCTGTCGGTCATGGGATGCAAGACTACCGACTGCGACATGCCGCCCGCGACGTCAGCCTTGGATAGCTAACAGACGGTAACGAACGGCTAGCATCGGAGTGTGTCTGCCGAACCATCACTGCACCATACGGACGTCGCCTCCGACGCTCCGTCGGGCAGTGGTGCCGCGGAGAAGGCGTCCGGGAACGGTCCGGAACCGTCCCAGCGCAATCGCCGCAACCGTCGCGGACGTCGCCGTCGCGGACGTCGACCGGGCCGCACCGCCGACAACGCCAAGGCAGACGAGGCTCCGACCGCCGAGAAGGCCGCGGGCGAGGGCGCTCCCAAGCCGTCCGACGTCGCCGCCCGCAACCGTCACGGCAACCCGCCCGCCGCCGGCGGCAACAAGAACTCGCCCGCGTCGATGCCCCGCACCAAACGTCGCGGCGGACGCCGCACCGCGGAAGCCGAGCCGCAGCCGAAGCTCCGGACCGTGCGCGAGACCTCGGCCGGCGGCCTCGTCCTGGCCGACCTCGACGCACCGTTCGACGATATGACCGCCGCTCTCATCGGCCGAGTCGATCGACGGGGCCGCACCATGTGGTCGCTGCCCAAGGGCCACATCGAGACCGGTGAGACCGCCGAGCAGACGGCGATGCGCGAGGTCGCCGAGGAGACCGGCATCTCCGGGACCGTCGTCGCGCCCCTCGGCAAGATCGACTACTGGTTCGTCAGCGAGGGCCGCCGGATCCACAAGACCGTGCACCACTATCTCCTCCGGTTCACCGGCGGCGAGCTGTCCGACGACGACTACGAGGTCAGCGAGGTGGCCTGGGTCCCGTTGAGCGAACTGCCCCGCAAGCTCACGTACTCTGACGAGCGACGTCTCGCACGGATGGCCGAATCGGTGATCGCCGATCTCCGCAGCGACCCCAGCCGGTTGGCTCAGTCGGAGGCCTCCTGCATCCGTACCGAGCCGAACGACTATGAGAAAGCCGCAGCCGCCCGCAACGAACGCCGCAACGAACCGCCGCCCCCGGTCAAAGCCCGGCGGCGCAGGCGGCGACCGCGGCGACCGGCCAACGGTGACTCGTAGCCGCGCCCGGACGGGTGCCCGACCGACCGCGTTCGGTGCTGCTCTGTTCCTCATCGTAGGTTTCGTGCTGTCCACGTGCGGCACGGGACCGGCGTCGTCGGCGCCTTCGGAGGACGCTGACACGCAGTACGCCAGCCTGTCCCTGACCGAGGTCACACCGTCGACTGTCACCGGGAGCACGGGGAACACGGTCACCGTGCGCGGTCGCGTCACCAACACGTTCGACCGCCCGATCCGCGACGTCATCGTCCGACTCCAACGATCGACGGCCGTCTCGTCGCCCGACGTGCGAACCGTGCTCGACGCGGACGCGTCCGTCTACGACACCGCGGCGCCGTTCACCGACGTCGCGAAGGAGCTGCGGCCGCACCAGAGCGCCGACTTCACGGTGTCGGCGCCCCTGTCGAACGACGGACTCCGGATCGACAAGGCGGGCGTCTACCCACTGCTGGTGAACGTGAACGGCACCCCGGACTACGGCGGCCAGGCGCGCATCGCCGACTCGCGCACGCTCCTGCCCGTGCTGTCGCTGCCCGCGGACAAGGCGCGGGCCGAGCAGTGGACCGAGCCCGGATCGGGATCGGACGCCGATCCGCTCCTCGGCCGTGACGGTTCGGTCGCGGCCGACGACTCGTTGCCCGCGGCCTTCACGTTCGTGTGGCCGCTCGCATCGCCGCCGCAGCAGGCGGCGGGCACCCTGGGCGGCGACACCGCCGACATGCGCCTGACCAGCGACGCGATGGCCGAGTCGCTGGAGCCGACCGGCCGTCTCGGCCAGTCGCTGCAGGCGCTGGAGACGGTCGCGGGCGTCACCGACGGCGACCCGAAGAACACATCGCCCGACGCCAGGGTGCGGTCGGCGATCTGCATCGCCGTCGACCCCGACCTGCTGGTCACCGTGCAGGGCATGGCGTCCGGTTACGTCGTCTCCGACAATCCGAGCGACCCCGCCGCGTCCACCCGGGACGGGACCGGCGCGGCCGCAGCCAAGTCGTGGCTGCAGCGTCTCACTCACGTCGCGTCGTCGATGTGCGTGACGGCCCTCCCGTACGCCCAGGCGGGACTCGACTCGCTCCATCGCATCGGCAACGCCGACCTCACCGACGCCGCGATCAGCGGCGCCTACGACACCGTCGACGACATCCTCGGCGTCAAGACGGTGCGTGGCCTGACCCTCCCCGCCGTGGGGACGCTCAGCGACGACGCCCGCGACCTGCTGACCGGTCTCGACGGCTCCGGCGGCGCCGCCGTGGTCTCGACGTCCGTCGACGTCGGCGATCGACCGCGCACGGGCTCGTCGGCGGTCGGCCGCTACGTCTCCGGGCGAATCCCGCTCCAGACCTACGACGCCGGGGTCAGCGCGGCACTCGGAGCCGTCGGCCCGAACGTGACGACGCCGTCGTTCATCCCGGCGTGGCAACGCGTGGACACCTCCGGCGAATCGGAGGTCTCTCGCAGGCAGACGGCCGCCGCGTCCCTCGCGCTGCCGATGCTCGACCTGCCCGAGCCGACCACCGACCCCGCCGCCAGGGTCACCGCCGTCACCGGCCGCAGCGCGTTCACCATGCCTCCGACGTACTGGTCGCCGACACCGGCCGACGCCCGCTCCCTCCTCGACACCGCGGGCCTCCTCGTGGCGTCGGGCGCCGCGACCGCGGTCCCCCTGACCGACGTCGTCACCGACCTCCCGAACGCGCACAGCCGGGCCGACCTCATCGCCCCCGGCGACGTCTCCGAGATCACCTCGCGCGGACACCCGGTCGCCGCGAAAGACCTCACGGACATCCAGCGCGAGGTCAGGCTCATCGACAGGCTCGAGGACTCGTTCGTCAACGATCACGAGCTGCCGTTCAGCCCCACCGACTACCTCGACCCGCTGCGGCTGGACATCCTGCGCGCGGTGTCGACCCCGTCGAGCCCCGACCTGCGGATATCCCGAGTGGAACGGCCTCAGCGGCTCACCGCCGTCGACGCGACGCTGACCCGTGTCCAGCAGTCGGTGTCGCTGCTCGATCCGAGCGGTCGATACACGCTGGCCTCCGAACGCAGTCCGCTGCTGCTCGTCGTCCGCAACGACCTCGCGTTGCCGATCAAGGTGCGACTGGACATCACCGCGCCCGACGAGATCAGTGTCGGCGACATGGGCGTCGTCGAGATCCCGGCGCAGGGCACCCGTCAGCTGCAGTTGCCGACCCACGCGTCGAGCTCGCAGCCGGCCACCGTCCGAATCGCGCTCGTGACCAGCAACGACGTTCCGTTGAGCAGTCCCGTCGACCTGTCCATCTACGCGAACGCCTACGGCAAACCGCTGTTCTACATCACGATCGCGGCGGGAGTCATCCTGATCCTGCTGACCGCACGACGCCTGTGGCATCGATTCCGCGGCGAACCCGACCCGGCCGACGAGGATCGGCCCGAACCCGACGAGCACGAACGTGAACTCGCGTCGGCCGGCTATCAGCAACGACGCGCGGCCGAGCGCGTCGTCGCCGACGGCGCCGAGCGCGAAGACCCCGACCCCGGAGAGCGTGCATGACGACCGAGCAGAAGCGAGAAGCCGACACACCCTCCGACGAGAGTGTGATGCGGACGGGCGGATCGATCGCGATCGCGACGCTGACCAGTCGCATCACCGGATTCATCCGCACCGTCCTCGTGCTGGCGATGCTCGGTCCGGCGATCTCCTCGGCTTTCCAAGCCGCCTACGTGCTGCCCAACATGATCGCCGAAGTGGTGCTCGGCGCCGTCCTCACCGCCATCGTCATCCCCGTCCTGGTTCGCGCCGAGGCGGAGGACGAGGACGGCGGCGTCGACTTCATCAACCGGATCTTCACGCTCACGCTGACGGTGCTCGGCGCGGCGACGCTCGTCGCGTTGGTCGCGGCGCCCCTGCTGACCATGCTGAACGTCGGCGACGGCGGCAAGGTCGACCGCGACCTCACCACCAATCTCGCGTATCTGCTGCTTCCGGAGATCCTGTTCTACGGTCTGTCGGCCCTGTTCATCGCGATCCTGAACATGAAGGGCATGTTCAAACCCGGCGCCTGGGCTCCGGTGTTGAACAACATCGTCCAGATCACCACGCTCGTCCTGTTCTTCGTCATGCCCGGAACCCTGACGATCGACATCACGAACCCGAAGCTGCTGGTGCTCGGCCTCGGCACCACCCTCGGCGTGGTGCTGCAGGCGACGATCCTGCTGCCGTACCTGCGCAAGGCCGGCGTCACGCTGAGCCTCCGCTGGGGTCTGGACGCCCGCCTCCGCCGCTTCGGCAACATGGCCGTCGCGATCATCGGATACGTGCTGGTGCTCCAGGTCGGCCTGGTGATCACCTACCGGATCGCCGCTCACGCATCCGAATCGGGCATCTCCGTCTACGCCACTCATTGGCAACTGCTGCAGCTGCCCTACGGCGTGCTCGGCGTGACGATCTTGACCGCGATCATGCCTCGACTGTCCCGCAACGCCGCCGCGGACGACACCGACGCCGTCGTCGACGACATGTCGCTCGCGACGCGCCTCACCATGATCTCGCTGGTACCGGTCGTCGCGTTCATGACCTTCTTCGGGCCCGCGATCGGCGTGGCGGTCTTCAACTTCGGCGACTTCAATCAGGAGACCGCGTCACAGCTCGGCTCCGTGCTGTCGTGGGGCGCGTTCACGCTGATCCCGTACGCGATGACCCTCGTCCAGCTGCGCGTGTTCTACGCCAGGGAGGACGCGTGGACACCGACCGCGATGGTCTTCGGGATCACGGTCGTCAAGGTCGGGGCCTCGTACCTCGGGCCGGTCCTGTTCGACGACCCCGAGCTGGTCGTCCGCTGGCTGTCGCTCTCGAACGGCCTCGGCTACCTCGTCGGCGCGATCGTCGGCCACCTGCTCCTCAAGAAGACCCTCGGCGGCGCGTCGATGACCGATGTGGCTCGGTCGTCGCTTGTCACACTCGGCGTGTCCGCGGTGACGGCCGGCGCCGTGTGGGGCATCGCCGAGGTCACCGGACTCACCCGCATGTCGACGCACGCGGGCAAGATCGGATCCGTCGCCTATCTCGCGATCACCGGCGTCGTCGTCCTCGGCGTCATCTACCTGATGCTGACGGCGCTCAAACTGCCCGACATGGTGTCGATCAGCAACGCCGTGATGCGGCTCGTCGGCCGCTTCGTTCCGCGGTTCGCACCCGCGCCCGACGAGCAGGTCGACCGCGATTCGCACACCATGACCGTCCAGTTCCCGCGGATCTCGTCGGACGAGGCGTTCCCGTACGCTGGCCAGGTAGACGTCCGACGGCGCTTCGACCGCGGAACGGCCACCTGGCAGGAGTACTCCGCATACTCGGGCGGCGCCGCGGGCGAGACCACCGTCATCCCGGTCATCCGACCGGGCCGTCCGGTCCGACCCGCTGGTCCGCCGTCGTCCCGACCCGTCGGCTCCGCGGCGGGACCGCGCCCGTCGCAGCCCGGTGGCCCGTCCACCATCTCGAAACCGTCGAGCGAAGTCGAGGCGGAAGGAGTCGCACCGATGTCTGCACCGGATGCCGGCGACGACCGTCGCCCGTCGTCGGAACCGACGCGCGCGATGATCCAGAAGGCCACGGAGCACGCTCCCCGCGGGCCCAAGCTGGTTCCGGGCGCCGCCGTGGCCGGCGGTCGCTACCGGTTGCTCGAACCGCAGGGCGGCACGCGTGGTCTGGCGTTCTGGCGCGCCAAGGACATCGGGCTCGACCGCGAAGTCGGCCTCACATTCGTCGACCCCGAACAACACTTCCCGCCGGTCAACCCCGGCGACCGCGACCCGCACGAGGAGGGCCCGCAGGCCGTCCTTCAGCGCACGCGCAGACTCGGACAGCTGCACACCGCCGGCGTCGCGCGAGTGTTGGACGTGGTCCGCAGCGCGTCGGGCGGCATCGTCGTCACCGAGTGGATCTCCGGGTCGACGCTGGCCGAGGTGGCCGCCACCTCACCGTCGGCCACCGGAGCCGCTCGCGCGGTCCGAGCACTCGCGGCGGGCGCCGAGGCGGCCCATCGCGCCGGTGCGGTTCTGTCGATCGATCATCCGGACCGCATCCGGATCAGTTCCGACGGCGACGCCGTGCTGGCGTTCCCCGCGATCCTGCCGGACGACGACCGCGCATCCGACGTCCGGGGTCTCGGCGCGGTCCTGTACGCCCTGCTGCTCAACCGGTGGACGCTCGACGGCGAGACCGGCAAGAACCTTGCGACCGCGGCTCTCGCGCGTGGCCTCGTCGGTCGGATGCGTCTGGCCGATCCCGATCCGCGAAACCCGGGGCAGCCGTTGGCTCCGATGCAGGCCAAGCAGGACATTCCGTTCGAGATCTCGGCCGTCGCGTCACGCGCGTTGGAGGGCGATCGCGGTATCCGCACCGCGGCCACCGTGCAGCACGTCCTCGATCAGGCGACGGTCGTCGACCTGCAGACCGATCTCCTCCCGCGCGTCGAGAGCAGGCAGCCGCCGGTGTCGGTCGCACCGATCAGCCGCACTCGTAAGGAACGTCTGATGGGAGAGGGGCAGGCCGGCAAGAGGAACGTCGCACTCCTCGCGGGCGGCGGCCTGTTCATCCTGTTCGTGATCGTCGCGATCATCGTCACCGCCACCAACATGTTCGGCACCGCGGACGATCAGAACGACATCGACTCGTTCCTGCCCGAGTCGTCGACCAGTGCACCCTCCGGACCCGGTTCGACGGCGCCCGCATCGGTCGCGAGGGTGTCCGTGCTCGACTTCTCTCCCGACCCCGATTCGTCGAAGAACGTCGCGAACGTGCTGTCCGGCGCGTCGCCGGCGTGGAAGACCGACGCCTACCAGGGCACGCCCAAGTTCGGCGGCCTCAAACCCGGCCTCGGTCTGCTGTTCCAGCTGAAGGCTCCGGCCTCCGTCACCTCCGTCACCGTCGAGACGACGACGCCGGGATTCACGGTCGAGCTGCGTACCGCCGACGCTCGTCCGACATCCCTCGACGCGACCACCGAGGTCGGCAACGGATCGGTGAAGGGCAAGAAGGTCACGCTGAAGACCCCGGCGGCCGGGGAGGCGCGCTACTTCGTCCTCTGGATCACGTCGCTCCCGGAGGGACCGAACGGCGGATATCAGGCCGTGATCAGCCGCGTGACGCTTCGCTGACCGGGCTCCACCCGGGCGGACCGAAGACGTAGCCGATCTTGTCCCTCAGGGTCGGCGCCGACCGGACGTCTCGGGCGATGCCGACGTACTCGTGCGTCTGCAGGGTCCAGATGTTGTAGGTGCCGACCGGTGTGGTCAGTCCGTAGTGGGGCCGGTGCAGTTCGGGCTGGAATGATCCGAACATCCGGTCGAAGACGATGAACACGCCGCCGTAGTTGCGATCGAGGTATTCGGCGTCACTGCCGTGATGGACGCGGTGATGCGAGGGCGTGTTCATGACGTACTCGAAGGGACGCCACATGCGGTCGATGTGCTCGGTGTGCACCCAGAACTGGTAGATCAGGTTCAGCGAGTACGAGCCGAAGACGACGGCGGGCGGGATGCCGAGCGCGGGCAGGGGAAGCCACATGATGAGGTTCATCGCCGGGTTCCACTTCTGGCGGAGTGCCGTCGCGAAATTGTAGTACTCGCTGGAGTGGTGTGCCTGATGCGTCGCCCAGACTAGGCGGACGCGATGGGCTATGCGATGTTGCCAGTAGTAGACGAAGTCGACGGCGACGAAGCCGATCACCCAGGTGTACCAGGCGTCGATCGGCAGATGCCACGGCGCCACATAAGAGAACAACGCCGCATACGCGAAGAGGGCGACGAACTTGCCGACGGCCGACGTGCCGATGGACACGAGTCCCATGAGCAGCGACGCCCGAGTGTCACGTGACGCGTAGGCGCCCGGTCCCGGACGACCGTCGTCGTCCTTGACCTTCGCCGCCGCGAAGAGTTCGAGACCGACCATGAGCACGAAGAACGGGATGGCGAGCACGGTCGGGTCGCGCATGGCGTCGGGCAGAGCGTTCCACATGATCTGAAACGATAGCGAGTCAGATTGTGCTCGTCCAGGGTCTCGGTGGTCGTGGCCTACCATGATCACGGTGAGCAACAGGGTCGGCGGACGTACGTACGGGGCATGACCGCGGAGGACAGACTTGTCCAACGCAGGGAGGCGTTGATCGCCGCCGGACTGGAACTCTTTGGGACACAGGGCTATCCGAACGTCTCCGTGAAGCGCATCTGCGATCTCGCCGGCTTGACGCAACGCTATTTCTACGAGTCGTTCCCCGACCGCGCGGCTCTGCTCGGAGCCGTGTACACGCGGTGCGTCGACACGGCTCGCGAGGCGACCGTCACCGCCGCTGCCGCGGTCTTCACCGAGGCGGGCATCACCGGGGGAGCGATCCCGGCCGAACTCATCCCGCGTCTCACGACCGATGCGTTGGGCGCGATGATCCACTGTCTGTCGGACGATCCGCGCCGTGCACGCGTGATGATGATCGAAGTGGTCGGCGTGTGCCCCGACCTCGAGAAGCTGCGCCTGACCGCGATCCACGAGTGGGCCGCACTCATCGTCGGCCTCGCCGTGGGCGACTCCGAGCCGACCTCGCACCAGCGTCTCGCTTCCATCGGCCTCGTCGGCGCACTCACTCAGCTGCTCGTCGACTGGCAGACAGCGATGTCGTCGCCCATCGGGCCGGACGTCGGTCCCGAACTCTTCGACGTGGAGGCCATCCACGCCGTAGTCACCGACATGTTCATCGCCACCTACGACCGCGTGTTCTGAGTCCTACTCCTTCGTGAGGACCTCGCGAATCCGCGCGGCGGCCGACTCCAGATCGGCGATCACGAAGAGCCACTCCGACCCGTCGCCGAGGGTGAGGCACAGTCGCTCCCGCTTGCCACCGCTGAGGAGCCGGCCGGTGCCGGGCGCCGTGCCCACCCCCGCGACGAACTTGTGCGCCACCGAGAACCTTGCGCCCTGAGCACGCTTGCCCTTGGGTTCGAACACGATGTGCGTCTTCGTCAGCTGGAGCTGACCCGGTACCGCGATCCGATCCATCGATCGTGCGGCCGTCCAGGTGGCGAGGGGCTTGTCGTCCGTCATGGGTCGAGGATATCGGCCGCTCGCCCCGTGTCCCGCCCCCGGCGGATCAGCCCCGTTCGGCCGTTCGGCCCACCACGTTGTGAACCGCACCCCTGGTTGTCCACAGTTTCACGGGAAACAGCGGGAAGAAACACGATGTTATCCACAACTACGGAGAAACAGCTAAATCGGACGGCGAACGTGCCTAATCTCGTCGCATGACACGGGGGACCATCGACGCACGAAGCGACGACCAGCTGCTGCGCGATCACGCCGCGGGCGAACCGACCGCCTTCGCCGAGTTGATCGCACGTCATCAGAACAAGTTGTGGGCCATCGCGCTGCGGACCACGGGAAACCACGACGACGCGTCCGACGCTCTCCAGGACGCGCTCACCTCGATCCATGTTCGGGCGGACCGCTTCCGCTTCGATTCGACGGTGTCGAGCTGGATGCACCGCGTGGTTCTCAACGCGTCGCTGGATCGACTGCGACGCGTCAAGCACCACCAGTCGGCGCCGCTCCTCGAGGACGACGAGACCCTCATCGATCCGCAGGACCACAACGCCGACGTCGATCTGTCCGTCTCGATCGGGCGAGCCTTGGACGTTCTTCCTCCGGATCAGCGGGCGGTGGTCGTACTCGTCGACGTATACGGTCACACCGTCTGCGAGGCGGCGCGCATCCTCGACATCCCCGAGGGCACCGTCAAGAGCCGATGCAATCGGGCCCGGAAGAAGTTGGCGATGGTTCTCGGCCACCTCCGGGACGACGACTGACGACGCCTCACGACACGCCCGCCACACACGAAAATGGAACCGAAGTCCGGTTCCATGCGTCTAACTGATGAGAGGATCGAACAATCACGTGAGGCTAGGCGGACAGATTCTGATGGAACACAACGGAGCGGCACGACGGGCGGGGCGCACCTCTGCCTCCGATGAACCGATCTCCCCGAGCGTCGCCACCGCCATCGAGGCGACGATCGCCGATCTCCGCACGCTCCGCGACGAAGAGCTTCCCGTTCCGGTCGATGTACTCGGCCGCATCGATCGGACCCTTGCCGATCTCGCTCGCCCTTAGAGGAGACGCACCGGGAACCATCGGGAACATCTGCCCATATCCTTGTGTTGAACGGTGAGCCGCGCGAACCAGCAGGCTTGACACACGCGACACGGAGGATAGATGAGCGACACCGAGAACCAGATCCACGACCTGATCATCGTCGGATCGGGACCCGCAGGCTACACGGCCGCGATCTACGCGGCCCGCGCCGAACTGTCGCCCGTCGTCTTCGAAGGAGTGTCGTTCGGCGGCGCCCTCATGACCACGACCGAGGTCGAGAATTTCCCGGGTTTCCAGAAGGGAATCCAGGGACCGGAGTTGATGGACGAGATGCGCGAGCAGGCCATCCGGTTCGGCGCCGACCTTCGGATCGAGGAGGTCGACACGATCCGCCTCGAGGGTGACATCAAGGAGGTCGAGGTCGGGGGAGAGGTCCACCGCGCTCGCGCCGTCATCCTCGCGATGGGTGCCGCGGCCCGCTATCTCGGTGTCCCCGGCGAGCAGGAACTGCTCGGCCGCGGCGTCTCCGCATGTGCCACATGCGACGGCTTCTTCTTCAAGGAGCAGGACATCGTGGTCGTCGGCGGCGGGGACTCCGCGATGGAGGAGGCCACGTTCCTCACCAAGTTCGCCCGCAAGGTCACCTTGATCCATCGGCGCGAGGAGTTCCGCTCGTCGAAGATCATGCTCGAGCGTGCACGCGCGAACGACAAGATCGAGTTCGTCACCAATACGGCGGTCACCGAGGTGAAGGGCGACGGCTCGGTGTCGGAGCTCGAACTCGTCGACACCGTCACCGGCGACACCCGCTCTCTCGCGGCGACGGGAATGTTCGTGGCGATCGGCCACGATCCGCGCAGCGAGCTGGTCCGCGGTCAGATCGATCTGGACGACGACGGCTACGTGAAGGTGGACGGTCGTTCCACGTACACCAACATCCCCGGCGTCTTCGCATGCGGCGACCTCGTCGACCACACCTACCGTCAGGCGATCACCGCCGCGGGCAGCGGCTGTTCGGCAGCCATCGATGCGGAACGCTGGCTCGCCGAGCACGCCTGACATCCCCCTCACCCCGAAAGAACTAGGAGCACTCCCATGGCAGTCCACACCGTCGACGTCACCGACGCCACATTCGCTGACGACGTCCTTCTCTCCGACAAGCCCGTCCTCGTCGACTTCTGGGCGACGTGGTGCGGACCGTGCAAGATGGTCGCCCCGGTGCTCGACCAGATCGCCCGCGACAACAGCGAGAAGCTCACCGTCGCGAAGATCGACATCGACGCCAACCCCGGCGTCGCGCGCGACTTCCAGATCATGTCGATCCCGACGATGATCCTGTTCGAGAAGGGGAAGCCGACCAAGACGATCCAGGGTGCCAAGCCGAAGGCCGCCATCCTGCGGGAGCTGTCATCCGTCCTCGATTGAGACGACGACCGGTTCGATTTGATGCCCGACATCATTTGTCGGCATCGGCGCGGACCTGAGAGAATAGAGCGGTGCAGTGACGGCCGCCGATCTGCACAGATCGGCGGCCGTCACCCTTTTGCGAGAGAAGTGGGGTTCTCCATGCCGGTGTTGCGTCTCGGTGATCACGGATCAGCAGTTGCTGAAATCAGGGCGATCTTGGCGGCCCGCGGGCTGCTGCCGCAGACTCCATCGGTGACCCAGAGCGACGAGCGGAGTCCGTGGTCTCCACCAGAGGCCGTCTTCGACGCCGCCTGCGACCGAGCCGTTCGCGCCTTCCAGCAGGAGCGCGGCCTGATCGTCGACGGCATCGTCGGCCACGCCACGTACGCCGCGCTGCGCGAGGCCTCGTACACGCTCGGCAGCCGCGTCCTCCTGTACCGTCTGTCGGCGCCCATGACGGGGGACGACGTCGCGACCCTGCAGTCCCGTCTGCAGAACCTCGGCTTCTATCACGGTCTCGTCGACGGCCTGTTCGGCGAATCGACCCACAACTCGGTTGTCCTGTACCAGACGGAGTACGGCCTGTCGCACGACGGCATCTGCGGTCCGGAGACCCTTCGTTCCCTGAATCGCCTCGGCACCCGGATCACCGGGGGCTCGCCGCACGCCATCCGCGAGGAGGAGCACGTTCGACGCTCCGGTCCTCAGCTGTCGGGGAAGCGGATCCTCATCGACCCCGGCGCCACGGACGACTCCGACGCGGCCGTCCTGTGGGATCTCGCCTCACGCCTCGAAGGACGCATGTCGGCGGCGGGCATGGAGACGTTCCTGTCACACGACGGGAAGTCGTCGCCGGACGACAACGAGCGCGCACGGGTGGCGAATCTCGCCGACGTCGACTTGATGATCTCCCTTCGTGCGGGTCACTACCCGAACGAGCACGCGAACGGCGTGGCGACGTTCTACTTCGGCAACACTCACGGTTCGTTCTCGACGATCGGCCGCAACCTCGCGAGCTACATTCAGCGCGAGCTCGTCGCCCGGACCGATTTCCTCGACTGCCGCACCCACGAACGCACGTGGAGCATTCTCCGCCTCACGCGGATGCCTGTCGTGCTCGTGGAGACGGGCTATGTCACCAACCCGCACGACGCCGCGATCCTCTCCGACGCTGCTGCGCGGGACACCATCGCCGAGGCCATCCTCGTCGCGGTGAAGCGTCTCTACCTTCTCGGTGAGAACGACCGTCCGACGGGCACCTACACCTTCGCCGATCTCCTCGCCGCGGAGCGAATGACACCCATGTGATTCACCTCTGTTTCCCGTGAAACATCGACGGCCCGGCTGAGTTCAGCCGGGCCGTTCTGCATTCCGGCCACCAACCGACCACCGACTCACGTGAAACACCCCCACCAGCCCTGCGAGCAGGGGAGCACAATCATCCCCCGATCTCCGAGCGATCCCACCGCTCTTCGAGCGCGACCGAAAAGCCAACCGCACAACCGTCACCTCCCGCACAACCCGCGTCGCGACCGTGTGGTTCGACAGTCCGCTTCGCTAACGCTCGACCACCCATGACACGCCTGTCGGTGTGAGCGAGCCCATCCGTTCCTTGAGCGAGCCGAGCCCATCCGTGCGATGGGCACGCTCGCTCACACCGGGAATCAATCATCTAGGAGCGGTCACCGACCGACCTTCGAGCGCAGTCAAGAACGCCGGCAGCGCACCCCGACACCTCACGCACGGCCACATCTCGATCCGCGTTCGACGAACATGAAGAACACGGCTTCACGTGAAGCACCACCCGAGTGTCACGACCTCTCGACTGTGCTCGGCGAGATGGCGTGTTTCCCGTGAAACCTGGGGGAGGGGAGAGATCAGCAGACCGCCGACGGTGTCGGCGACGCAAGATCGAGAGCGGCTTCGTGAACCAGCTTCTCCAGGGCCCGCTCGACCGCGGACTTCCAGCCGAGCCCTTCATCGAGTTCGAGGCGAAGACGGGGAAGATACAAGTCTTGGGTGACGATCTCGAATCCCGAGTCCAGCAGGAAGTCGGTCGGCATCAAACAGAGCTGGCAGACGTCGGTCGTGATTCCGCTGCCGAGCATGAGACCGACGAGGTCCAACTCCAGGGGTTCACGTGAACCGGTGAAGCCGAACGCTTCGATGGCGCGGACACCGCGTCGGACGATGTCGCCAACCACCCCGTCCATGATCGCGGGGAGAGCGTCCTCGAATCCCGGCTCCGCCCTCACGGACGTGAGGAGTACGGCGTCTGAGCTGACCGGTCCGCTCGGGAAGCGCCGCGATCGGGGCACACGCCCCGGCGGCGCGTACAACGCCGAGCCGACGATGCGGCCACTGGTGGGCTCCACGGCGATCTGGCCGCAAGTACCCCATTCGAGAAGCACTCCGGAGATCCACGCTTCCTTGTCGAACTCGCTCTCGAGAGTTTCACGTGAAACGGTGGCGGCAGGGTCCAAGGCACCGTCGCCCTGAACCATCTCCCAGAAGACGCAGCGACGAGTGTGCGGCGGCAACGTATGGAACATCTCGAGCTCCAACGGCACCACCGACACACTCATCGCTGCTCCATTTCGACGGAATCCGCTGATCCTGTCACTGTGACGTTTCGGATCTGTGGGCCTGGATCAGGGTTGCACATACCGAAATTTCGGGCATCTATCGACGGTCTGTGTTCTCGGCGATCACCGTGACGATCCGCTCGAGATCGTCGACCGACCCGAACTCGATGACCACCTTGCCCTTACGCTTGCTGAGACTGACCGTGACTTTGGTGTCGAGACGATCGGACAACCGGTCCGCGACGTCCTGCAGCCCGGGCATCTGCATCGGCTGACGCTTGCGCGGAACCGCGGTGGGAGTCGCCCCGTCGTGGTTGGCGAGGGTGACCGCTTCTTCCGTCGCCCGAACGGACAGGCCTTCCGCGACGATCCGAGCAGCCAGGGCCTCCTGCGCATCCGCTCCGGTCTCCAACGAGAGCAGGGCGCGGGCATGCCCGGCCGACAGCACACCTGCGGCCACGCGACGCTGCACCGGGATGGGCAGCTTCAACAGACGGATCATGTTCGTGATGACCGGCCGCGATCGTCCGAGACGGTTCGCGAGCTCTTCATGTGTCACGTCGAACTCTTCGAGCAACTGCTGATAGGCGGCCGCTTCTTCCAACGGGTTCAACTGCGCACGATGAATGTTCTCGAGCAGGGCGTCGCGCAACATGTCGCCGTCGGGCGTCTGACGGACGATCGCAGGGATTGCGCCGAGAGCGACATTGGTGCTCGCACGCCACCGGCGCTCGCCCATGATGAGCTGATACTTGATGCCCGAGGCGGTGGGGGAGGGGAGTTCCCGCACGACGATCGGCTGCATGAGTCCGAACTCGTTGATGGAGTGCTCGAGCTCGGCGAGCGCCTCTTCATCGAAGACGGTACGCGGCTGATGGGGGTTCGGCTCGATCTCCGACGGCGGGATCTCGCGGTACACGGCGCCGAGCTCGTCATCGACGACGGGTCGCGTCGTGTCGGCGAACGGGTCGGACGAGATCGTCGACCCAGGCCTCGGAACGGTGCCCGTGCCACCACCGATCACGACATCGGCGGCCGCCGCACCCATGCGTGTCGTGTTGGTTCCGTTGCCTTCTTCCGTCGGCCCCGTCGGGATGAGAGCGGCGAGCCCCCGTCCGAGACCACCGCGCCGCTGAGCGTCACGCTGCTGTGCCATCAGGCCAGGCCTCCTTCGACCGATGCGCGCTGTGCGAGTTCTCGCGACGCGTCCAAGTAGCTCATGGATCCACGTGAACCCGGGTCGTACTCGATGATCGTCATACCGAAGCCCGGAGCCTCGGACACCTTCACGCTGCGCGGGATGATCGTCGAGAGCACCTTGTCGCCGAAGTGTCCCCGTACCTCCGCGGCGACCTGATCGGCGAGCTTCGTCCGCCCGTCGTACATCGTCAGCAAGATCGTCGACACGTGCAGCTCCTTGTTCAGGTGAGCCTGGACGAGTTCGATGTTTCGCAGGAGCTGTCCGACGCCCTCGAGAGCGTAGTACTCACACTGGATGGGGATGAGCACTTCACGCGCCGCCACCATCGCGTTGACGGTGAGCAGGCCGAGCGACGGCGGGCAGTCGATCAGGACGTAGTCGATGCCGAGCTCGGCCAGGACGTCGTGATCGAGCGCGTTTCGCAGTCGACTCTCGCGAGCGACGACCGACACGAGTTCGATCTCGGCGCCTGCGAGATCGAGCGTCGACGGAACGCAGTAGAGGCGCTCGTTGGCCGGAGATCGCTGGATCGCGTCACGGAGCGGGACGTCGTCGAGCAGCATCTCGTAGACGGAGGCGATGCCCGGCTGCCGATGGTCGATACCGAGCGCCGTGCTCGCATTGCCCTGCGGATCGAGGTCGATGACGAGGACGCCGAGACCGTGGATCGCGAGGCCGGCCGCGAGATTGACCGCGGACGTCGTCTTGCCGACGCCGCCCTTCTGATTGGCGACAGTCATGATCCGCGGACTGGCCGGGCGGGGGAGGGTACCGGACGCGCCCGGCGTCAGCACTTGGCTGGCACGCTCCGCGGCTGCGGCGATCGGAGTGTCCGCGTACGGTTGCGCGGAGTGAGCGGACGGCGTTTCACGTGAAACGGAGGGTTCGTAGTGGGGCACCCCGGGGCTCCTTTTGTCGTTGCTTCCATTGTGCGCCCTGCGCCGAAATGACACCAATTGCTCTACCGCTTCCGCTTGGCTCGACGAGCGGCGCGGCGCGCGGCCGCGGCGTCCCGCTCTGTTTCGACACGAGTTCCGAGAAGCAGAGTCGTCGGCTCGTCGACGACGTCGACGCCGCACTGTGTTACTCGAAGGTCCGCGAGGCCGACCTTTCGCACAGCGGCGCGATCACGTTCGATCTCCTCGGCGGCCGATTTGCCCTTGAGCGCGATGAGTCGTCCACCGACTGCGATCAATGGAGCCGACCAGCCGGCAAGCCTCTCCAGGGGAGCGACCGCGCGCGAGGTGACGACGTCGGCCGTTCCGACCGTCGAGACGATCGCCTTCTCTTCCGCGCGCCCGCGCACGACTGTCACATTGTCGAGGCCGAGCTCGGCGACCACCTCGTCCAAGAAGGTCGTGCGACGAAGCAGCGGTTCGATCAAGGTAATCGACACGTGACGTTTCGCGATGGCAAGGGGAATGCCGGGAAATCCCGCGCCCGATCCGATGTCGAAAACGGTCGAACCGTCCTCGATCGCTTCACCTAGGACCCCGCAGTTCAAGATGTGACGCGTCCACAGTCGAGGCACTTCACTCGGCCCGATGAGCCCCCGGAGGACCCCTTCGTCAGTCAGCATCCGGGCGTACCCCTCCGCCAACTCCAGTCGATCCCCGAACACGTCCGTCGCGGTCGCCGGTGTCGGCTCGCATTCGACGGCGTTGTCATCCTCAGTCATCTGTCCCCGTTCACTCGCTCCGCGTTTCACGTGAAACCGCGGTGAATCACATGCTTGTCATTCTCCCCTGTGAAACGACAGAAGTCCCGGCCGGGTGGCCGGGACTTCTCTCATCATGCGCGGGGGAGGGGAGTGGTCACTCCTTGATGACGACAACCCGCCGCTTGGGCTCCGCGCCTTCGCTCTCACTGTAGACACCGTCGACGGCGGCCACCGCGTCATGCACGATCTTGCGCTCGAACGGCGTCATCGGATCGAGCGACTCACGTCCGCCGTTGTCGCGAACCCGCTCGGACACCTCGGTGCCCAGACGAGCGAGTCGGTCGCGACGGTCCGCGCGCCAGCGGCCGATGTCGAGCATCAGACGACTGCGGTCGCCCGTCGCCTGCTGCACCGCGAGACGCGTCAGTTCCTGGAGCGCGTCGAGCACCTCGCCGTCACGGCCGACGAGCTTCGACAGATCCCTGCCGCCGTCGATGCTGACGATCGCACGATCGCCGTCGACATCGAGGTCGATGTCACCGTCGAAGTCGAGCACGTCGAGCAGTTGCTCGAGGTAGTCGCCCGCGATCTCGCCTTCTTCGACCAAACGGTCCTCTTCGTCGATCTCTTCGACCTCGACATCGGGTTCGACGGGCGCCTGTGCAGCGTCACCGGTCATGGTTGTACCTCTATCTATCTCGGAAAGGTTCGTGCGGTGCCGACTGCGCTCAGCGCTTGCGACCCTGCTTGGTCTTCTTGTTGCGCTTGTTGCCCGCCTGTTTGGCGCCACCGGGCCGGTTGGCCGGACGCTGGCCCGGCGCGGGCTTGGCGGGCTTCTCCACGACGGTGGCGTCGGCCTCGGTCGTGGCGGCAGACTTCTTCGTCAGATCGGTGGACTTCGCGACGTCGACGGTCTCGCTCACGACATGCTTGGTCTTCTCGCCGGGCTTGGCGCCCGGCTTGGGAGCGTTCGCCTTGTTCCGCTCCTCCTTGGCGAGTTTGGCCTCTTCCTCTTCCTTCGCGATGCGACCGAAGACGAGGTGCTGCTGACCGTAGGTCCAGAGGTTGTTGCTCACCCAGTAGATCAGGATGGCGACGGGGAAGAACGGACCGGTCGCGAGGATGCCGAGCGGGAAGACGTACAGCGCGAGCTTGTTCATGATGCGCGTCTGCGGGTTGTCGGCGGCGTCCGCCGACTGGCGAGCCACCGATGCACGCGAGTTCATGTGCGTGGCGATCGAGGCCACGATCATGAGCGGAATGACGACCACGGCGATCTGCCAGCGGGTGAAGTCGATGACCTCGCCCTTCTGGACGAACGCCTGGAACTGGTCGACGGGCTCAGTGATGTACGACGACAGCGGCACACCGAAGAGGCGAGCATCAAGGAAGTTCGCGACCTGGTCGGGGCTGAAAGCGTAGTTGCCGATCGAGCGCGTCTCTTCCGCCGTCATCGGCGATGCGGGCGAACCGAACGGCATCGCGGTGCCCGCGCCCATTCGGTTGAACGAGCGGAGGACGTGGAACAGGCCGATGAACACCGGGATCTGCATGAACATCGGGAGGCAGCCGAGAAGGGGGTTGAACCCGTGCTCCTTCTGGAGCTTCTGCATCTCCTCGGTCATCTTGACCCGGTCGTTGGCGTACTTCTTGCGGATCGCCTGCATCTGCGGGTTGATTTCCTGCATCTGCTTCGTCGTGCGGATCTGCTTGACGAACGGCTTGTACAGGATGGCGCGCAGCGTGAAGACCAGGAACACCACGGAGAGCGCCCAGGCGACACCGTCGCCGCCCGGCGTGTTCGGCGTGATGTGGTCGAACAACCAGTGCCAGACCCACATGATCCAAGACACCGGGTAGTAGATGAAGTTGAGCACGGCTCAATGACCCCTATCTGATGACGACGCCGCGGCGCCGCTGGTGGAAAGCGTGGAGGGGACCGTTCTCCGGCACCGGGTCGTAACCGGGCTTGTGCCAGGGTCCGCATTTGAGCAGTCGCCACACCGACAGCACCGAACCCCAGAGGAATCCGTGCCTGGTCAGCGCTTCGACGGCGTATCCGCTGCATGTCGGTTCGAATCGACATGTCGGCATGCGCGTAGGGGAGATCCACGTCCGATACAGCTCGACCACGAAGATCAGGGATCGTCGCGGGAGCGTGTACAGACTCTGCAGCGCGCTCATGACGGCGAACTCGCTCGTGCGAACGCCGTACGTGCCCTGGGGTGAGCGAATCCGGCGCGCAGCGCCTCGGCCAGTTCGTCCGTCGATCGTGTCGCGATCGACGGGAAGGCCCGCAGGACGACGAACGTCTCCGGGTTGTCGAGTTCGGGACGCACCTGGGCGAAGGCATGACGAAGTCGTCGTGCGACACGGTGTCGGACGACGGCGTTGCCGACCTTCTTGGACACGATCAGTCCGAGCCAGGGTCCGCCGTGCAGTGCGACGTCGGCGCGCAGTCCGGTGTCGTCCGGCCATTGCGCGCTCACGGGCGCCAGATGAATCGCCAGATCACGCACCGAAACCCGCACACCAGACTGCAGTGTGCGGGTGAAGTCGGATCTCGTGGAGATCCGCCTGGAGTCGGCGGTCACCGATCGGCGCGATCGGGTGCGCGCCGAATCAGGCGGTCAGCTTGGCGCGGCCCTTGGAGCGGCGACCGTTCACGATGGCGCGGCCGGCGCGGGTACGCATGCGCAGACGGAAGCCGTGCACACGAGCGCGACGACGGTTGTTCGGCTGGAAAGTACGCTTCCCCTTAGCCACTGGGTACTCCTTGGGTCGATACTGCTGATGGTCCTCGGTCCAGCGCACACCGGTCTCAATTCCCCTTCGGGAATGAACAGCAGGCGTGCTTGGACGACCCTCCGAGACTACTCAGAGCCGCCCCACGAATCAAACCGCTCCCCACCAGGCTCGATCCGCCCCAGTGGAATTACAGCCTTGGGATTTGTTCACAGCTTTGTTCACAGCTTTGTCCACAGATGTGGACAACTGTGTGGAGAAGTTCGCATCGGCGCCGTCGTTCATGGCACGCTTTAGCTCTGCGTCTGTGGACAAACCAGTGAGGGGGCGAGGGATGCCGAGCGATCGGGAATCGTTCAACGATGTGTGGAGCAAGGTCGTCGCTGAACTGACCGATGGAACGGGACCCCAAGGTGCGCAGCCGCTTTCGCGCATGCAAAAGGCCTGGTTGTCGCTGGTTCAGCCGTTGACGATGACCGAGGGTTTTGCGCTGCTCGCCGTCCCGACGCCGCTCGTCCAGGAGCAGATCGAGCGCGATCTGCGCGATCTGATCCGTGCCACGCTGAACCGTCATCTCGACCAGACTGTGGACATCGCGGTGCGCGTCGCCGAGCCGCAAGAGGTGGCGCCCGCTCCTGTGGAGACCGTGGGGACAACCCCTTCCGTCACACCAGTCACACCGGTGACCGATGCCACACCATCCGGACAGTTCGCGTCGCTCAACTACGACGATCAGCCGACTCAAGGTCCTCATCCCGGGCCTCGCGAGTGGACGACCTACTTCCAGGACCGCGATGTCGCGACGCCCGCGGACGCCAGCACGACGTCGCTGCACCCGAGGTACACGTTCGACACCTTCGTCATCGGTGCGTCGAACCGGTTCGCACACGCCTCTGCGGTCGCCGTCGCCGAGAATCCGGCGCGCGCCTACAACCCGCTGTTCATCTGGGGAGAGTCCGGCCTCGGCAAGACCCACCTCCTGCACGCCGCGGGCCACTACGCGCAGCGCCTCTACCCGGGCATGCGCGTGAAGTACGTGTCGACGGAAGAGTTCACGAACGACTTCATCAACTCGCTGCGCGACGACCGCCGAGCCGTGTTCAAGCGCCGGTACCGCGACATCGACATGCTGCTCATCGACGACATCCAGTTCTTGGAGGGCCGTGAGGGCATCCAGGAGGAGTTCTTCCACACGTTCAACACGCTTCACAACGCGAACAAGCAGATCGTGGTCTCGTCGGACCGTCCGCCGAAGCAGCTGGCGACGCTCGAAGACCGTCTCCGCACCCGGTTCGAGTGGGGACTGATCACCGACGTCCAGCCGCCGGACCTGGAGACGCGCATCGCGATCCTCCGCAAGAAGGCACAGATGGACAAGCTCGCGGCGCCCGACGACGTGCTCGAGCTGATCGCCTCGAAGATCGAACGCAACATCCGCGAACTCGAGGGCGCCCTGATCCGCGTGACGGCGTTCGCGTCACTGCAGAACGCCGAACTCGATCGGTCGCTGGCAGAAGTGGTGCTCAAGGCGCTCATGCCCGACGACGGCGGCATCGAGATCAGCGCGGCGAGCATCCTCGCGATCTCCGCCGAGTACTTCGACATCTCCATCGAGGACCTCCGTGGCCCGAGCAAGGTGCGCAACGTGACGCAGGCCAGGCAGATCGCCATGTACCTGTGTCGCGAGCTCACCGATCTGTCGCTGCCGAAGATCGGTGAGGCGTTCGACCGCGACCACACGACGGTCATGCACGCGGTGAAGAAGATCAACAAGGAGATGCCGGAGCGTCCGAAGGTCTACGACCACGTCCAGGAGCTCACCGCGCGCGTGAAGCAGCGCGCGAACCGGTGACCCTCAAGTGAGCCGACAGGGTTCCGACCGCGACACGAACGGGTGATTTCGCCGTGTCGTCCTCGGCGTGTCGCTCCGCTAAAACCCCAGGTGCCGCGTCGAGCACGCCTGTGGACAACTTGGTGACGACAAGCCCGAAAGTTGTGCACAGGAGTTGTGCACAGTGTGGATAAGTCTGTGGGTCCACAGCCTCGATGAATTTTCCACAACTTCAGTCCTTAAATCTCCACACGCTCGGAGGCGACGTGACCAGCAGTTACGGTCGTTGTCCACAGATTTCACAGGGCCTACTACTACTTAGAATTTCTTTCTAGAGATCTTCCTTTAAAAGTAGGAGTGTGGATGCACAGGTCGCCGACGCGTGGCCGCGTCGAGCGACCTCGTCCGAATCGGCCCGGTGTTGCGATGACCCCGCGTCGTCGCTCTAAAGTGGGATTCATCCGACGCACACCGCGTCGTCGGCCGACGCACGCTGTGCGCTGCGGGCCGGACCAGCAGAAGGGCATTCACCGCAGATGAAGTTCCGTGTCATGCGCGACGAGTTCGCCGACGCCGTCGCGTGGGTCGCCAGGAGCCTGCCGTCACGTCCGCCCGTGCCGGTCCTCGGCTGCGTCGTCCTCACCGCGGGTGACGACGGCCTGCAGGTGTCCGGTTTCGACTACGAGGTCTCCGCTACGCAGACCATCTCGGCGGAGGTTGCCGAGATCGGGAAGTCGCTGGTCTCGGGGCGGCTGCTCGCCGACATCACCAAGGCCCTCCCGCACAAGCCCGTCGACGTGACGATCGACGGGTCGCGGGTCGCGATCTCGTGCGGCAGCTCCAAGTTCTCCCTGCCCACGATGCCCGTCGAGGACTACCCGGACCTGCCCGACGTCCCCGAGACCACCGGGACGGTCCCCGCCGAGCTGTTCGCC
Source organism: Gordonia spumicola (assembly GCF_009932475.1). GTDB lineage: Bacteria > Actinomycetota > Actinomycetes > Mycobacteriales > Mycobacteriaceae > Gordonia > Gordonia spumicola. The sequence goes on along the minus strand of NZ_BJOV01000002.1, from coordinate 699,499 downwards.
GAGGCCGTCTCGCAGGTCGCCGTCGCCGCCGGACGCGACGACACCCTGCCGATGCTGACCGGTGTGCGCGTGGAGATCGACGGCGACAAGGTGGTTCTCGCGGCCACCGACCGATTCCGACTCGCGGTCCGCGAACTCCAGTGGGCTCCGACCGCGGGCGGCGCGGCGGGTGCTGCCCTCGTGCCTGCGAAGACGCTCTCCGAAGCCGCCAAGTCGGCGGGTTCGGACGGGACGGGGGCCGTCGATCTCGCCTTCGGTTCGGTCCACGCGATCGGTTCAGACGGCATCCTCGGCATCACCAACAACGCGAAGAAGACCACGACGCGTCTCCTCGACGCCGAGTTCCCGAAGTTCCGCCAGCTGTTCCCCGCGGGGCACACCTCGGTCGCGACGGTCGAGAGCGCGCCCCTCATCGAGGCGATCAAGCGCGTCGCCCTCGTCGCCGAACGCGGAGCCCAGGTGCGGATGGACTTCAGCCGCGACTTCGTGCTGCTCACCGCCGGTGGCGACGAAGCGGGTAAGGCCGAGGAAGAAGTGCCGGTCTCGTTCTTCGGCGAACCGATCCTGATCGCGTTCAATCCGACCTACCTGCTCGACGGCCTCGCCGCGATCGGCTCGTCGGTCGTGGAGTTCGGCTTCACCAACCCCGAGCCCGACGGCAGCGGCGAGCGCCGCGCCGCGGTCCGTCCGGCGGTGCTGCGTCCCACGTCGGGCGAGGATCCCGTCGCCGACGAGTCCGGCCTGTATCCGGCCCCGGACAGCGAGTTCAGCTACCTGCTCATGCCGGTCCGACTTCCGGGCTGACCTGCGCTTTCAACGTTTCGAGAGGACTAGAACCATGCAGCTCGGACTTGTCGGCCTCGGCAAGATGGGTGACAACATGCGGGCCCGCGTCAAGGATGCGGGCCACGAGGTGGTCGGCTACGACCCGCGCCCCGAGGTGTCCGACGTGCCCGATCTCGCGGCACTCGTCGACGCTCTCGAGGCGCCTCGTGTGGTGTGGCTGATGGTGCCGCACGGCGAGATCACCCGTAACTCGGTCACCGAGCTCGCGGGCCTCCTGTCGCCCGGCGATGTCGTCATCGACGGCGGCAACTCACGATTCAGCGACGACCAGCCGCACGCCGATCTCCTCGCCGAGAACGGCATCGGCTACCTCGACTGCGGCGTTTCCGGCGGCGTGTGGGGCCGTGACAACGGCTACGCGCTCATGGTCGGCGGCAGCAAGGACGACGTCGCGAAGGTCATGCCGATCTTCGACGCGCTGCGTCCCGAGGGCCCGCGGGAGAACGGTTTTGTCCACGTCGGTCCCGTCGGTGCCGGTCACTACGCCAAGATGGTGCACAACGGCATCGAGTACGGCTTGATGCACGCGTACGCCGAGGGATACGAGCTGCTCGACGCCGAGCCCTTGATCGAAGACGTCACCGGAACGCTCCGCGCCTGGACGCAGGGCACCGTCGTCCGGTCGTGGCTGCTCGACCTGCTGGTCCGTGCTCTCGAGGAGGATCCGGGTCTCGCCGAGATCTCCGACTACACGACCGACTCGGGTGAGGGACGCTGGACCGTCGAGGAGGCGATCCGCCACTCGGTGCCCGCGAACGTCATCTCGGCGGCGTTGTTCGCGCGCTTCGCATCGCGCCAGGAGACGTCGCCCGCGCTCAAGGCGGTGTCCGCGCTGCGCAACCAGTTCGGCGGGCACGCCATGCGCGACAGCTCCGGCGCGAGCGTCGGCGAGACCTCCAAGCACTAGTCATCGCAGGGTGTTCGTCCGCGAACTGGCACTGACCGACTACCGGTCGTGGCCGACGGCGCAGTTCACGCTGGCTCCGGAGACGACGGTCTTCGTCGGACGCAACGGGTTCGGCAAGACGAATCTCCTCGAGTCGTTGTTCTATGTCGCGACCCTGCGATCGCATCGCGTGTCGACGGATGCGCCCCTGGTCAGGAGCGGTTGCGACGCCGCGCGCGTGTCGGCGACGGTGGAGAACGACGGCCGGGAGCTGACCGTCGATCTCACGATCGCGGCGCAGGGGTCGAACAAGGCCGCGATCAACACCCGGCCGGTGCGGCGCACCCGCGAAGTGCTCGGCATCCTGCGGACTGTGCTGTTCGCGCCCGAGGACCTGGCGTTGGTGCGGGGCGATCCGGGGGAGCGGCGGCGTTTCGTCGACGAACTCGTCGCGCAGCTGCGGCCGATCGCGGCGGGGGCGAAAGCCGACTACGACCGTGTCCTGCGTCAGCGGTCGGCGCTGCTCAAGACGGCGGGTGCGGCGATGCGTCGAGGTGAGACCGACACGGTGATGAGCACGCTCGACGTATGGGACGACCAGCTCGCGGACCTCGGCGCCCAGGTGACTGCGGCGAGACTGGCTGTGGTCCGGCAGATAGCCCCGCACGTGACCGGCGGATATGCGGCCATCGCCCCGCATTCTCGACCGGCGACCATCGCGTACCGATCGGCGGCGGGGCTGGAAGTGGACGCGTCGCCGGGCGGCGACGAGTCGGTTCCCGCTATCCGCGAGATTCTCGGACAGCGCCTGAAAGACATGCGCGGTCGGGAGATCGACCGCGGTCTCTGCCTTGTCGGACCGCACCGTGACGACCTCGAACTGGTGCTCGGCGACGAGCCGGCGAAGGGTTTCGCGAGTCACGGCGAGTCGTGGTCGTTCGCGCTCGCGCTCCGTCTGGCGAGCGTGGAACTGCTCCGCGAGGACGGCGTGGATCCGGTGATCATGCTCGACGACGTATTCGCCGAACTCGACGTCCGACGCCGCGAGAAGCTGGCCGAGTTCACCGCGGGCGCCGAACAACTGCTGGTCACGGCCGCTGTGGCCGACGACATTCCGGCTGCGGTCGGCGGCCGTCGGATCGATGTCGGAGTGTCCGACGATGATGGACCCAGACGGTCGGTGATCGTCTCTGACGCATCGTCGAACGGGGAGTCGAGCAATGACTGAGAAGGACACGACGGCGGGCGATCCCCTGGCAGGTCGCAGCGGCTACGAGATGGCGCGCAAGGCGCTCGAACAGGCTCGCGCGGAGGCCAAGGCCGCGGGCAAATCCGTCGGCATGGGTCGTTCGGCGCCGATCCGTCCCAAGCGCGGCGGCGACCGATCGCGTCGCAGCTGGTCGGGGGCAGGCCCGGATTCCCGCGACCCGCAGCCCCTCGGCCGTCTCGCGGGCGGCATCGCGCGCTCGCGCGGCTGGGAGCCGAAGATCTCGGAGGGGACCGTGTTCGGGATGTGGCCGTCGATCGTCGGCGAGGACATCGCCTCACACGCGACGCCCGAACGGATGGCGGACGGCGTGCTGCACATCCGAGCCGAGTCGACGGCCTGGGCCACCCAGCTGCGGTACATGCAGGGACAGATCATCGCGAAGATCGCCGCGGCCATCGGGCACGGTGCGGTGAAGAGTCTTCGGATCGTCGGACCGCAGGCTCCGTCGTGGCGCAAGGGTCCCCGTCACGTGTCGGGTCGAGGGCCCCGCGACACGTACGGCTGACGGTCGATTCAACGGTTCGTTGACGGCGCGGCCATCAACGGACCCGTCAGAAGTCGAAAAAGTCGCCCTGCGTTCGAATCAGGGCGCGGCGCGCCGCGCCTCAGGTCGAACAGGAGACCGCTCTCCCGTACACTGGCTCTATCTACTGTCGAGATGAACAGGAGCGGACACTGTAGTGGCCGACACCAGTAGCAACGAGTCGAAGAACAAGGGCAAGCCGAACGAGTACGGTGCTGACTCCATCAGCATCCTCGAAGGCCTCGAAGCCGTCCGCAAGCGTCCCGGCATGTACATCGGCTCCACCGGTGAACGCGGTCTGCACCACCTCGTGTGGGAGGTCGTGGACAACTCGGTCGACGAGGCGATGGCGGGATTCGCGTCGCGTGTGGACGTGACGCTGTGCGCAGACGGCGCGGTGCGCGTCGTCGACGACGGCCGCGGCATTCCGGTCGCCATGCACGCGACCGGCATCCCCACCGTCGAGGTCGTCCTCACGCAGCTGCACGCCGGCGGCAAGTTCGACTCCGACGCGTACGCGGTGTCGGGCGGTCTGCACGGTGTCGGCATCTCCGTCGTCAACGCCCTCTCGACGCGCGTCGACCTGGAGATCAACGTCGACGGCCACGTCTGGAACCAGACGTACACCAACGCCAAGCCGTCGGAGCTCGTCAAGGGCGCGGCGTCGTCGACCACCGGAACCAGTGTCACGTTCTGGCCGGACGCCGACATCTTCGAGACGGTCAAGTTCAACGCCGAGACCGTCGCCCGCCGTCTCCAGGAGATGGCGTTCCTCAACAAGGGCCTGGTCATCACGCTCACCGACGAGCGGATCACCGAGGCCGACGTCGAGGCGGCCCCCGACGTGGAGGGCGAGGAGGGCGCCGAATCGATCAAGACCGCCGACGAGCGCGCCGAGAAGGCCGCCAAGGTCAAGACTCGGACGTACCACTACCCGGACGGTCTCGTCGACTACATCAAGCACCTCAACCGCACCAAGAACCCGGTGCACAAGTCGGTCGTCGGCTTCGCGGCCAAGGGCACCGGCCACGAGGTCGAGATCGCCATGCAGTGGAACGACTCGTACGCCGAGAGCGTCCACACGTTCGCGAACACGATCAACACGCATGAGGGCGGCACCCACGAGGAGGGCTTCCGCGCCGCGCTGACCACGACGGTCAACAAGTATGCGCGCGACAAGAAGCTCGTGAAGGACAAGGACCCGAACCTGTCCGGCGACGACGTCCGCGAGGGTCTGGCCGCCGTCATCTCGGTGAAGGTCGCCGACCCGCAGTTCGAGGGTCAGACGAAGACGAAACTCGGCAACACCGAGGTCAAGAGCTTCGTGCAGAAGGCGTGCAACGAGCACCTCGCGCACTGGTTCGAGGCCAACCCGGCCGAGGCGAAGATCATCATCAAGAAGGCGTCCGATTCGCAGCAGGCTCGGGCCGCGGCGCGTCGCGCACGTGACATGGTTCGTCGCAAGACGGCCACCGACATCGGCGGCCTGCCCGGCAAGCTCGCCGACTGCCGTTCCAAGGACCCGGAGAAGTCCGAGGTCTACATCGTGGAGGGCGACTCCGCGGGCGGCTCGGCCAAGTCGGGCCGCGATTCGATGTACCAGGCGATCCTGCCGCTGCGAGGCAAGATCATCAACGTCGAGAAGGCCCGCATCGACCGCGTCCTCAAGAACGCCGAGGTCCAGTCCATCATCACGGCGTTCGGCACCGGCATCCACGACGAGTTCGACATCGCGAAGCTGCGGTACCACAAGATCGTGCTGATGGCCGACGCCGACGTCGACGGTCAGCACATCGCGACGCTGCTGCTCACGCTCCTGTTCCGCTTCATGCGGCCGCTGATCGAACAGGGTCACGTCTTCCTCGCGCAGCCGCCGCTGTACAAGCTGAAGTGGCAGAAGGGCGCCGCCCCGGACTTCGCCTACAACGACCGCGAGCGCGACGCGCTGCTCGAGGCGGGCAAGGCCGCGGGCAAGAAGATCAACATGGCCGACGGCATCCAGCGTTACAAGGGCCTGGGCGAGATGAACGCCAGCGAACTGTGGGAGACGACGATGGACCCCGACGTCCGTGTCCTCAAGCAGGTCACCCTCGACGACGCCGCCGCCGCCGACGAACTGTTCTCGATCCTGATGGGCGAAGACGTCGCTGCACGCCGCAGCTTCATCGCGCGCAACGCCAAGGACGTCCGCTTCCTCGACGTGTGACCTTCCGGACTGCGCTCGACGATCCGGTGGGGAGCCCCCAGATCGTCGAGCGCAGTCGAGACGCAGCATGTCGAGACGAAACTTAAGAAAGTGAACCCATGAGCGACGAATCCGACCTGTCTCCGTTGAACGGCGACGGCACCGGCGACCGCATCGATCCCGTCGACCTCGGCCAGGAGATGCAGAACTCCTACATCGACTACGCGATGAGCGTGATCGTGGGCCGCGCCCTGCCCGAGGTCCGCGACGGCCTGAAGCCCGTGCACCGTCGTCTGCTGTACGCGTCGTTCGACGCCGGTTTCCGCCCCGAGCGCGGCTACGTGAAGTCGGCGCGTCCCGTCTCGGAGACGATGGGCAACTACCACCCGCACGGCGACAGCTCGATCTACGACGCGCTGGTCCGTCTCGCGCAGCCGTGGTCGATGCGCTACCCGTTGATCGACGGCCAGGGCAACTTCGGTTCCCGAGGCAACGACGGCGCGGCGGCCATGCGTTACACGGAGGCCCGTCTCACGCCGCTGGCGATGGAGATGCTGCGCGACATCACCGAGGAGACCGTCGACTTCGTCCCGAACTACGACGGCAAGACCGAGGAGCCGACGGTGCTCCCGTCGCGCATCCCGAACCTGCTGATCAACGGATCGGGCGGCATCGCGGTCGGCATGGCGACGAACATCCCGCCGCACAACCTGCGCGAGGTGGCCGACGCCGTGTTCTGGGCGTTGGAGAACCCGGAGGCCGACGAGGAGGCGACGCTCGAGGCGTGCATGGAGGCCGTGAAGGGACCGGACTTCCCGACGGCCGCGCTGATCGTCGGCAGCCAGGGCATCAAGGACGCCTACATGACGGGCCGCGGCAGCATCCGCATGCGCAGCGTCGTCGACATCGAGGAGAACAAGGGCGCCACCCAGCTGGTGATCACCGAGCTCCCGTTCCAGGTGAACCCCGACAACTTGATCGGTTCGATCGCCGAGCAGGTCAACGACGGCAAACTCAAGGGCATCAGCAAGATCGACGACGAGTCGTCGGACCGCCAGGGCATGCGCATCGTCATCACGCTCCGTCGTGACGCGGTCGCCAAGGTGGTGCTGAACAACCTCTACAAGCACAGCCAGCTGCAGACCAACTTCGGCGCCAACATGCTGTCGATCGTCGACGGAGTCCCGCGCACCCTGCGTCTGGACCAGATGATCCGCTACTACGTGGCGCATCAGATCGAAGTGATCGTCCGACGCACCAGGTACCGCCTGCGCAAGGCGGAGGAGCGGGCCCACATCCTGCGCGGCCTGGTGAAGGCGCTCGACGCGCTGGACGAGGTGATCGCGTTGATCCGAGCGTCGGCGAACACCGACGCCGCCCGCAGCGGGCTGATGAGCCTGCTCGACATCGACGAGATCCAGGCCGACGCCATCCTGGCGATGCAGCTGCGTCGCCTGTCGGCTCTGGAACGTCAGAAGATCATCGACGAGTTGGCCGAGATCGAGCGCGAGATCGCCGACCTGAAGGACATCCTGGAGCGTCCGGAGCGTCAGCGCGCGATCGTGCGGGACGAGCTGAAGGAGGTCGTCGACAAGTACGGCGACGACCGCCGCACCAAGATCATCGCCGCCGAGGGCGACGTGACCGATGAAGACCTCATCGCGCGTGAGGACGTCGTCGTCACGATCACCGAGACCGGCTACGCCAAGCGCACCAAGACCGACCTGTACCGCAGCCAGAAGCGCGGCGGCAAGGGTGTGCAGGGCGCCGGTTTGAAGCAGGACGACATCGTCGCCCACTTCTTCGTGTCGAGCACACACGACTGGCTCCTGTTCTTCACGACGAAGGGCCGTGTCTACCGGGCGAAGGCGTATGAGCTGCCCGAGGCCAACCGCACCGCGCGCGGCCAGCACGTCGCGAACCTCTTGGCGTTCCAGCCGGAGGAGCGGATCGCGCAGGTCATCCGCATCTCGGGCTACGACCACGCCCCATACCTGGTGCTCGCCACCCGCAACGGCCTGGTCAAGAAGTCGCGTCTGGACGCGTTCGACTCGAACCGCTCCGGCGGCCTCGCCGCGATCAACCTGCGCGGCGACGACGAGCTCGTCGGAGCCCAGCTGTGCAGCGGCGACGACGATCTGCTGCTGGTGTCGAAGAAGGGCCAGTCGATCCGCTTCACCGCGGACGACGAGGCGCTGCGCCCGATGGGACGTCAGACGTCCGGAGTCCAGGGCATGCGCTTCAACGACGACGACGAGCTGCTCTCGCTCAACGTGGTCCAGGACGACACGTTCCTGCTTGTCGCGACGTCGGGCGGCTACGCCAAGCGCACCGAGATCAGTGAGTACACGGCGCAGGGCCGCGGCGGCAAGGGCGTGCTGACGATTCAGTACGACCCGAAGCGCGGCGAGCTCGTCGGCGCGATCATCGTCGACCTCGACAGCGAGGTGTACGCGATCACGTCCGGCGGTGGCGTGATCCGGACGCTCGCGAAGCAGGTCCGGAAGGCCGGACGTCAGACGAAGGGCGTCCGTCTGATGAACCTGTCGGACGGCGACAACCTGTTGGCGATCGCACGCAATGCCGACGAGCCGGAAGAGGGCGCGGCAGAGCAGAATTGAGCCCTGTTGCGTTTAGGGTGGGTCTTGTCACCCGTCCAGTGAGGATTCGCTTGTGAGCACACCTGACGACCAGAACGCCGACCGCGGCCAGGTCGTACCCCCGTGGAAGCGGGGGGAGAAGTCGACGTCTACCGGCTTGACCGCGGGTCAGATGGCAGCGTCCGCGTCGGCCGACGACGCGCGTCCGACCGGCCCCGCTCCTCGCGGGGTCGTGTCGGGGCAGCGTCCGGCGCCGACGTCGGGCCCGATCCCGACCGTCGGACCACCCGCGCAGCCCGCGTCGGCCCCGGTTCCGCCGAAGCCGGCCGACAAGCCGGCGTTCGTCGAGTCGGAGACGCGGAACATCCCGCGTGACGATCTCGCGAAGAAGGATCAGCTGCCCGATCTGGACGCGATTCACCAGGTGGACGTGTCGAAGGAGGGGAAGGCCGCCGCTGCCCGCGCGCAGTCGCAGACCATCCCGTCGCGGGCGATCGGTGTGCCGCTGCGAGCGGCCGTCCAGATCCGTCGCGTGGACCCGTGGTCGGTGTTCAAGGTGTCGGGCGTCCTCTCGATCGCGGGCTTCTTCATCTGGATGATCGCCGTGGCCGTCCTGTACGGCGTCCTGGCGGGCATGGGGGTGTGGGACCAGATCAACAGCTCGTTCGGCACGCTCGTCGACTCACAGGGCACCAGCAGCGGCTCCGATCTGATCGGGGCGGGCATGGTGTTCGGCTTCTCTGCCGGCTTCGGTGTGGTCGCGGCGATCCTCATCACCGGCATCGCGACGATCTCGGCCTACATCTACAACGTGTGCGCCGACATGGTCGGCGGCGTCGAAGTGACCCTGGCCGATCTCGACTGACCTCTCGGCCGCTGACCAGCCGTTTTGGTACTTACAGATACGTCGGGTAATGTTCCATCTCGGTTCAAGGGCCTATAGCTCAGGCGGTTAGAGCGCTTCGCTGATAACGAAGAGGTCGGAGGTTCAAGTCCTCCTAGGCCCACCATGACCACCCTCCCGACTTTCGGTCGGGAACCAGGGGCCTTAGCTCAGTTGGTAGAGCGCCGCCTTTGCAAGGCGGATGTCAGGAGTTCGAATCTCCTAGGCTCCACAAGTGGGATATTTGGAAAAGTATCCTCGATGAATTTGGAAAAGCCCCAGGCTGTGATCGCCTGGGGCTTTTTCGTGCGATGTGCGTCCCTTGGGGAGGTGCGGAGGAGCTTAAACGCCAGTCATGAATGGTGTACGGGGCCGGTTCTTCGGCGCTGTGAGCGGTTCTCGTTGACTTGACAGGCCGGCAAGGCGTTGAGGGCGTGGTTGGCCGACACGGCCTCGGATGTTGTGACTGTGTGATTCGGGAAACGACGCTGCGGCTCAGCCGCTGGGTGCGCGTGGTCGTGTGGTGGTGTGTCGTGGCGCCGGGGCTTGGGTGTCGGGTGTGAGTGGTCTGTGGGTGAGCGGGAACTGCGGCGGGACGTTCTGTCGGCGGAGGTGGAAGTGGTTGACGATGCAGCGTTGGTTGTGGGCGAAGATCGTGAAGCCGAGGAGAAACGCGTTCTTGATCCGGCCGAAGACTCGTGTGTATCCGCGTTCGAGCGGCTGCGCGTCTCGAAGTTGGCTGTTGGCCGATTCAACGGCGTTGCGCCTGTAATAGTCCTTGAACCACTTTGTGGTGCCGTAGGGGTTCCGCTGGCGGATGTTCGGAAGGTAACTGTCAGGAAGGGTGACGGTCCCACTGCAACCGCATCGACTAGCGCATGTGGTGGTGGGCCGGTCCTGGGAGCCGCGCATGGAGTACGGGGTGTTCGGGCACCGAATCGGCGAAGTGGCGCGGTCGGCTCGGACGGGGCCGCGGAACCGTGTCCGGCGGTTTCGGGTTGTCATCGGCTTGTACCCGTAATTGGCGTAGCGCTCGTCGTAGCGTTCGGCGAGTTCCTGGTGCTTCTCCACGGTCATGTCGCGGCTGTGAGCGGGCAGATGGCGGAGGTTCTCTGGCAGCGCCTGGGTGAACAGTGTCCCGTCGATCACGACAGTCCCGTGGATGGGACCGGGTTTGGGGGTTCGTTGCTTCTTGGTCAGGTCGAAGACGGGTTCGATACCGTTGTCGCGGAGTCGTTGTGTCCAGAGTTCGGGTTTGGCGTAGTTGTAGGCCCGATCGGCTGGAACATCGGTGATGGTGTGGCCGCGAGCCTGCAGCAGATCGATCATCGGCTGTGCCGCTTTTGCGTGGTGACTGCCAGCTGGGGTGAGATTCGCTGAGACTATGTAGTTCGGAACGGTGGTTTTCGAACCGTAGGGGCGCGTGTTGACACCAAGAGTCAGGTCGTAGCCCACGAACGGTCCCGATGCCCGATTGTTGTGTGCCGAACGATGCCCGTCTCGAGCGTCGGGGTCTTTGGTTCGCTGGGGTCGACCGTCGTCCCCAAGCAACGGCCAACCAGTCCTCCGCGACTTGAGTTCGACCACGTCCGATTGCGCTTGATCATGGGATGTCGGCGCTGGATCACGATCGGCCGACCAGAATGCCCGGATGCGTCCGTACGTTTCGTAGTCGGTCGAGTCCACCGATACCGACATGGTGGTCCGCGCTGGGATCTGGGCGTCGAAGATCCCGTTCATGAGATCCACCATTTCCACGCGTCCAGCCACGACCAGTTGTTTCACACGTTCACCGAAGTAGCGGACTTGGTCGTAGTGGAGGTCGTCTCGCAAGCCAAGAGTTTCGCGTTGGTCAGGTGTAAGGCCACAGTACGTTTCGTAGATCTGTGTGTAGTGCAGCGGGCGGTGCGCAAGCACTGTCAGGTAAGCCAGAGCGAAGAACTGCGACGGAAGGAACTTTCGCGGCCTTCCACGGCTCTCGTGAATCATGACGATATCGAGCAGACGCCGGGCGCGGCTCTGCAGCGCAGCGTTGTACGCGATAGTGAAGTTGAGGTCACTGGAGGGTGGGCCGTCGCCAACCACGATCGTGTCGACATGCCGGAGCTTCACAGCACGCCTGATCAAAATTCGTAGAGCGCGGAGTTGGCGACCACTGTTTCAGGGTCAATAGATGCCAGAAGCGCGGGCATCAACGGCTCAATGAACGTCGCGCTTCGTAGGCCGTACGCCCCGACGACGTGTGGTAGCGGGATGGGCGAGTTCAGGGCATCGTGGGCCCACGTCGTGCGCAAACGGGTAACTGTTAGTGGTTGAAGCGGAACCGGGACCTCACATGGCTGCAACAGCGACCACAACGTTTCGATGCGTGGCACCGCCTTGTCGCGAATCAGAGGAGTATCAGCGGGCAGCTGTGCCGCGAGGTCCACGATGAGCGGCGCATAGGCGGTCCGGATTGGGACGATACGTTGTTCCAGCGCGACCGCGTGCCGACCAGGTGTGACGGTGATGATGCGTCGCGCGGTGAGGTGTGCGATTTCGTCCGGAGCGAGCCCGGCGCCGAGCCCCAGTCCGAGTAGGACGGTCATGACGCGTTGTCGGCCGGCGGTTGCCTGTGAGTGTGCGCATTCGACGAGCCATTCGCATTCCCGGGTCGTGTACGGCTGGTACGGCCTGGCCGTCGGGTATGCCGGCGCGGCCGAATCCCACCGGGCGCGGCGAGTTACGCGCCGCCCGATCGTCCGGAGCACCGACCGGCGAGTACCACGGCTCGCAGGGCTGAGGTTCGGACATCCGGTGGCCACGTATCGTTCGATGACCTCCGGGGTGAAGAGTTCCTCGACATCAGTCGGTAGGCCGAGGCGGTGGGCCCACAGGAGCAATTGAGTGATCGCAAGGATTCGATGACTTGCCGAGGTGCCGGTAGCGGGGGCACTGGACCGAGTGATCCGTCGTGCCGAATCGGCGATCAACCCCCACTCGATCGCCCCAATCGATGTCGGGACGTACAAGTCGATCGCCGTGTCGACACTGGTGCCCCTCATTGCGCTCGCACCCTATGAAGATGGCGAGTGGAGGCGCGCGGCGTCCGCAGGCAGCACAGAATGGCGTGTATCGTCACGAAGGAACTCCTAGGCGGGTTCAGGACGGCGGTGGCGACCGCCGTTGAGATGTCAGGTGCCGACCAGTTTGGTCGGTGCCTGATGTCGTTCGGCAAGGGTTGGCTTGCCGAACGTGATCTCTTCGCTGCGAGAAGAGATCAGAATGGTCGTGCCCGATTGATTCCCAGTGTTGCCCCCTCGGGTGTATGAAACAGAAAAGCCACGTCCAGGTTGGAACTCCCGGACGTGGCTTCGAATGTGAGGTCAACACTAGCATTCAACTCGACAATTGTGGAGATGTTTACTCGGCGTGTCGAGTGCGGATATAAGGAGGAGACTATGGAAGGAAACTCGTTTCAGCAGGCGGTAACAGCATCGCCAGCCACGATGACCTTCACGATCGTCGACGTGCTGAGTATCGACACAGCTGCTGCAGCCGTCGGCGTCAGCGACCCACGCACTCTACGAAACTGGGCCACCGGCAACCAGAATCTTCGCCAACGCGCGCTCGTTCGTCTGACAGTCGTCTTCCAGATCGTTCAGGAACTCCAGTCTGTTCTCAGTGATCTGCAGGTCCGACAGTGGTTCACCACAATCAACCCCACACTCAACTACAGGTCGGTGCTCCGCGTCCTCGACGAAGACCCGATCGAAATGACGGCCCCGCAGCTCCTCCGCTATGCAACTGAATTCGCGGCGCAAGTCCAAGCTGGGACCGCAGCTGTCCGAGCTGGGGACCAGACGATCGGTCGATAGCCCCGACTAGTAGCCAAGCTTGGACTACGTCCATCCAGATCACCAAAGTGGGTCGACTTCTTGCGGATTGCCGTAAGTGCCAGCCCTTCACGGACGGGTACTAGTGAAAGATGCTCATGCCACGCGACAATGGGAGCGCAAAGATCATAGCGATGACGCGACGAGGAGGGGTCAGGAATGTGCATCAGAGCCGAACCTAGATCGAACTGAGACGTTGGAGTTACTACGCAAAGCTGGAGCGCTCGACCGCTCTTGACGGCGAGGTTGCGGGCGTCGATGTAGAGTGGGAAGCCGTTTCAACGGCCAGTTTCCGTGCTACGCGACACGTCCAGACTGAGGCCGTCAAGAATGGCGGCGACCGCGGGCATGTCGACCGATGCGGATCCGCGACGACTCAAACTAGCGCGAAGCCAACCACGAAGGTCAGAGGTGCTCCCGACCAGTGCGACCGCCTGATCGTGCGCTCGCAAGTGAGAATAGGAATTGGGATGGGAGTAGTACACGCAGGCGTCGATCCAACCGCAGGCTATGTCATGGGCCTCAAACAGTGAACGGAGTCGCGCGGCCTGGACTTTGACTTGGGTAGTAGGGGTCCGTTCCTTCACGTCCGAAACAGTCACGCGCGAGAACTTCTTGTTCGATGTGGACTCGCTCGATCTGGTCGATCCGTGGGCGTAGAGCTGGATCGACGCCCCGCGGCGCGCGACTCGCAAGGCGAGGTCGCCGCGCTCAACGGCACTCACTTCAATCTCGCTGAGGAGGTGAGCCAGCGCGCCCTCCCGCGGGGCAGCGCCGTCCAGCACGACCGCGTCCCAGTACTTGTTCTCCACGATCATGATCCGCCCGGCGACGAGGACTATGTGGTCGATCTGGGCATAGACGTCGCTGTCGGCAGGGCGAAACATGACACCGCTGAAGACCATCGCTGATCGATCCAGTTCCCGACAGACCGACACTATGCGGTCGCGTGAATAGCGGTCCCCCTGGGCGAGGAGCTTGTCCTGCTTCTCCTGCAGGAGGTCGGCTCGGTGTCGGATGACATCCCGTGCAACCTCCGCTTCGGACAGCTCGTTCTGATGAGCGATCTTCAGAGCAGAAATCTCGGCGGTGTGGTCGGCCTGACTAGCAGCCAGAATCCGGGAGAACTCACCGGCCGCCTCTCCCATCCGCATCTGGTGCGCCTGAAGCAGATACTGTTCGCGACTGTGCATCGCAACGGCAGCTTTGGCGACTCGGCGGCGTACGAGCACTGCCGACGCCACCAGCGCACAGACGAGAGCGGTAACAAGCAGCGCTAAGAAGACGGTCATAGTGTCCATACGCCTCATTAGACGTCATCCCACTGACACAATCCGTCCCGCCCGCCCGACAGGGGCTGTTCAGTCTGGATCGCGAGCCGAGTTCAAGTTGCAGAAGATGCGACTTGACCACTGTCCTCCTTCTTCTCGCGACTCGAGTGCACCTCGGCTGGCTCCGAGCGCCACGGAACTACGGTGCGGGTAGGCACACCCGTATCCACCGAGTTGGCCAGCTCCCGCGCTAATGCGGCCACAGTCGACGGTGTATCCGGGTCCAGACGTCGGGGCTTTGTCGCACGATCGATCTTTCACGACGAGCAGCATGCGCCGCTGGAGAATCACGAATAGCACGCCCGACTTGAGTCTGTACGACGAGGCCGTTGGCGCAGTACGTTGCGCGGGAACGAGGCTGAAGGTATCCCTGGATCCGATGACCGGCCAGCCTGATGTACGACTTTAGACTTGGTCTCGAGAGTCTGGGCCATCGGACCTGGTTGGGGCTGGTCGGCTATGAACTTAAGCGCCTCTATTGACAAAAAGCTCGAGAGTGGTCAAAGTCGCACATGTCGGCCTTGATCGCTCTAAGGTCGTAATACGGTCAGGCGGCTGGCGTCAGGCCACAACCAGGGGGATGTAAATGAGAAGACTCACGCTATTGGTCTGCACGCTGCTGCTCGGGCTCACGTTTCTGGCGGCAGGCCCGGCGCGGGCGGAAGCAGAATTCACGACGAAACTGTCGGGCGTGCTCACGGGATTCGAGTCACGGCGCTGGACCGACGGAAACTCCGACGCGGCCGCAACGACTGTCCGGTTTGACAACTGCCGCGAGAAGACTGCGGGAATGGCTTTGGCATCAGCTGATGTCATGCTACGAAAAGACCGCCCCTTTCAGCCCGACGAGGACCACGGAACCAAGCGCCTCAACTGCTCCGCAAGTGCTTTCGGAAACTGGGGGCGGAAGGCGTCCGGAAAGTACTTCTTCCGGATTGAGAAAATCAATGGGTACTCGGGCGGATTCCGCCAGCTGAATGCTTCGTTCGTTCGAGTCCGCTACTAGCTGAGCGATCTCATCGACAGGACCAACGTTTCAGCTAGCGACAGGGTTTCCACTTGTTGGAGTACAAGGAAGTCACTTTCGAGTATCGCGGGCTATGGCGGCGGCGGATGGCGCTCAGCGACTTCAGTTGGCGTAGCGGTCGTGGTTTGACGGTGCTGCTCGGCCCGAACGGAGCCGGCAAGTCGACACTCCTAGGAGTTGGTGCAAACTCTCTTCGCCCCACTCGTGGAACAGTCCGCCATGTCGATGGACGAGGCGCCGTTCTGTCGGGGAGGGATATCCGACGAGCTGTCGGCTGGATGCCGCAGACGATCACACCCGTAGTGGGATTAACCTGTCGAGAGCAGGTTGCCTACTACGGGTGGGTCGCCGGAATGAGCAAGTCGGCCGCCTGGGCTAGCGCATCAGATTCCCTTCGCAATGTAGACCTCAGCGACAGATCCGGGGACAAGGCCACGCACCTTTCAGGGGGCCAACTTCGCCGACTTGGACTCGCTCAGACATTGGTCTCCTCGCCGAGCATGCTCTTGCTCGATGAACCGACAGCAGGGTTGGACCCCAGCCAGAAGAGATCCTTTCGCCAACTGGTTCGGGAGCTGGCCGCACACCACGGAATCGATATCATCATCTCGACACATGAAACCGACGAACTGTCGTCCACGTTCGACGCCGTAGCGGTGCTCGACGCTGGTCGTCTCTGCTTCTCCGGATCAGCGTCCGAGTTCATGTCGCACGGCCGTAGTCTCCGGACAGGCGTTGAGTCGGCTGAACGAGCGTACTCCCACTTCGTAAAGTCGTCGCTGTAATGCAGATCCTAACGAGACTTCGGATCCAGCCTGCCTTCTGGATATCGCCTATACTCGCCATTATCTCAGCCTATTACCTAACGCTGGTTCCTGTCGGGCCTATCCGATATCGACTAGGTGACTGGATTGATGGCACTGAAGTACTCATGTTCTTGGCGCCAGCAGCGGGTGCGCTTGCCGCTTATGAGTGTGGTCGGCTTCGGGATTCTCATCTAGTCGAGTACCCCGGTGTTCGGTATCGGATCTCTGTGATCGGGAACGTGATTGGTCCCGCGACTATTCTTGTCAGCATCATCGCCTACGGGGCGGGCGCGTTTCATTCTGGTTCACTGTTGCCTCCGTGGGAGGTTGCTGTGGGGGTGATCAGCACTGTCGGATGCTTCGCCCTGATTGGCGGAGCATTCGGCTGTTTAGCTCGTCGTGCTATCAGTGTCCCCCTCATGCTCGTCGTCGGATATCTCTGGATGGTGATGCCTGGCGCGGTCCAACCGTACTGGATCAGAAATCTCAACGGTTCATGGATTGGGTGCTGCGGAATTGAGAGTGAGCTTTCAGCAACAGTATTTTGGGCCGGGACAATTCAGAACCTTGCAATCGCACTCGCCGCACTCGTCTTGATCACGACTGTTGGAAATCAGCGACGCGCGATATGGATTAGTATTGCCATCATCATCCCACTGGCGGCAGCCTTCATCGGCGCCGCATCGACAAGTGATGTTGGGCCCACAGCCGACGTAGAACGGTCAACACCGCTTGTGTGCAGTTCAAGCGACGAGGTGACCTATTGTACGTGGCCTGAGATCTCTGACGATGACGGCAATGTCGCAGCGATAATCGCATCTGTGCGAACGGACTGGAAGCGTGCTGGCTTCGATTCGCCAGGTACGTATCGAGCTATCACGACCTCGCCCAGCGAAGTCGTGTTCATGATCATTCCTGACGCCCCAGATATCGATATTCGGCAGTCGTTGACCAATGCTGTCGTGAACCACCTCCCAGTATGTGCCGAGAATCCATCCGGATACGCGCCCGCATTGGATCCTATTGAACTGTGGCTTCTGCGTAGGTCTGGTGTGAACGCAAATACCGACGTGCCGGGCGTAACCGAACTCGTCCAACGCATCGAACAGAAGTCGCCAGCAAAGCAGGCCGCCTGGCTAGATAGAACCCTCAATGCGATAGCGAACTGCGGAGATGTATCCCCGGAGGCTATGGAACCGTGACATTGTGGGCAAAGAATCGGTTCGTTCTCCCCTCACTCGTCGTTGTTGTGTTGGTTGCGGTCGTGACCGCTTCACTGGGTGACAACGAGTTCCCGGTGCCGCGGATAATTGGCGTTTCGCAGGTGCCCGTCACGGCCGCTCTCTTCATTCCGGCCCTGATCGCCATAGTTGCAGCCGCGAGCCTGAGTCGAGCGAATCTCTCTGCCGATCGGCGTGCGGTGCGTCGTATCAGCCGGTACGATGCCGGGTTGGTTTTACTGCTGCTGTCCGTGTATGCGATCGTCACCATTGTCCTATCAGGTGGGCCGGTTCCAGCTGCGATACTAGGAGTTAGAATTGCAGTCGGGCTCACTGGCCTGATGCTCCTCTGTCGGACCGTGATGTCCTCGGAGATGGCCGTAGTGCCGCCAGTTGTCTATCTTTTGATGGCAGTCGTATTCGGTACATCAAGGTCCTTGTGGGCATGGATCGCCGACGAGCATGATTCACGGGTCAGCGTTGTGATAGCGGCCTGTGTACTTGCCGCGGGGCTAGCCGCCGAATCAATTCGGTCTGTGACACCGGTCGCAAACTAGTTCGGCACGATATCTCTTCAACGAAGCCGCGACAATTGAACTCCAACTTCACTACGCGTAGGGTTCTTCGTTGGTGCCGACGAGGTCAAAGTCCGTCAGGATCAGTTCTGTAGTAGGCCCCACTGCCGCCCATTTGTAGTTCGCACTGGTGCGTCGGACCGTTCAGCACGGGTTGTTGAGTCGAATGAGCCTGCAGGTGGTGGGTCACGATTTGAGATGTACACCAGGGTCATCGAGGCTGTAGCGATGCCAGTGAGCCAAGCCGCCATCGGCATCTGAAACCGGTAGTATTCTACCTAAGTTGACCACCAATGGACGCGCCACCTCCGAGGAGACCGACATGAGCCCTAACAGTCTTCCTGAGTCATCCGAGCTGGATATCCGAGATTACCTCTACATCGATCGCACTCGGGTCGGAAGTTTGCTTGCTCAGCTCATAGATGGACTCCCCGAGGAGCGAAGTGAAACAAAGACGCGTTCTCGCCGGATCGATTTGGGCCTTCGTCGAGTCGCGGCCGTCGGTAAGGACGTAGGTGAGAACAGTGCTCAGACTCTCGCTCTCGCTGACCTCCATGTGTCGCAACTTGAGGAGTCGGCAGAGGCGTTAGGCCTGCTTGCGGACGTGTCAGACAAAATGTCGGCACGTAAGTTCTGGCTCCGTGGGAAGGTGCGTGAGCGAGCGCGTCCAGGAATGCTACTGCGCGTAACCGCGCCGACTCAGGTGAGCGACATCGCGAGCATTGCAGGTGCGTTCCGCCGACTGAATGATGCGTTGTCAAACGAACCAGGCGAGCTAGAGCAGGTGCTTGACGCCCTAGAAGCGCTGTACGGGGACTCCATCACGGTGTCAGTCCGTACTGCTGACCCGGATGACTACGAAGTGGGCTTCGTCGGGGAAATTCCTCACGAGCATGAGTTCGGCCCAATGCGGCGCGAGCTCCTCCTATCGCAGGTGGGTTCGGAACCTACGGAACTGACCATCCTCATGCAGATAGCGGCGGTGCCGACGGAACGTGAGAGATTCACACCTGAACAGGTCATCGCCCAGATCAAGCCTCAGGTCGACCGGCTCCTCCAGAGTGGAGACTCAGGAATTGATCGATCGGCACTCGATGAGCTCACCGGCGCATTCGGCAGCATGTTGACGAGTACCGGGTTCGTCGCTGCACCAAGCTGGCCAGCGATAGGCATGGTGCCGCTCGCGATCTATCGGGCTGTTGAACAAGGTCCTTGGACATCGATGCCACCCGTCTGACTAGGTCAGTCAGTGAGCAATGAAATTCAAGCACCGGGCTGCTATCACTCTTGGTTGGCCGAGTGAACTTGGTAGAAGCTGTGCCGGTCTGAGGCACACTGACACAAGTGCTCGCCGACGATGGGACGAGCTCTCCGCTCTCATTAACATTACGATTACTGGACATAGCGGCTATTAGCGGCGTGCTATCAGCTTGGCCGATGATGACCACAGGTCGTCGGCGGTCATTCGTTTCGGGTCGAAAATCGATCAGAAATGAAGGTATGATTGAGTAATGAATCTAGGAGACGCAACGGTCACGTTATCGAGTGGAGAACAGATTCGTTCCAGCGAGGTAGTGTCCATGGAGCTTTTGTCGAACGGGATACTGAAAGTCATTCGTAGCGTGGAACGGTCGCTTAAAGTCAAGGTTTCCCTCTACTCTCCGAACAAGTGGATGCTGGTTGAGTACCTCGAGATGATGCCGCTCCCGGTCGCGAAGAATCCCATGATGACCGCGGAGCAGCTTGCGAGGCTTGAATCGAAGTCGGTTGCGCCGCGGTGAACTCGTAACCGACCCTGGCGGTACGCCGCCGGATCATCGGAGGACAGTGATTCGTCCCGCTCGATCGCAGGGATACGTGCAGGTCGGCTCGCTGTAGGCGACACCGGTTCTCGGGTCGACGAGCTCCGGGTAGGCGCGCATCTGCGGCCACGCGGCGCTAGTGTCGATCCACGCTTGGCTCACCTGCACCTCTGGTGAGACGACGTAGACCTGGGTGCGACAGATAGTCGTCGGCACCTGGTCGATGGTTTGAAATCTATTGGGGCCCTTGGTAAATCGCACTTCCGATCGACAGAGACAAAGGTGCCCGGCCCCTCACCTAGTGTCGCCGCGCACGAAGAATCCACCAACATCGTCGGGCTCAATGGTCTGCGATTTCTCCACCACTCTGCGTGGCCACGGATGATCAGAGCCAAAGAGGGCCTCGCTCAGCCATGCTGAACCAATAGCGAGTTCCCAGGTGAGGACATCGCCCACCTGGGAAGAGGAATAGACGAATCGGGCGGGCGACTGTGCGACGATGACTTCATGGAGTCGGTTCACCCCTCCGTCGATGCCGTCTACGACCAGGTAACAGCACACCTGGCTACCCTCGACGGTCCTGGTCTCGTCGAGGAGTTGCGTGCGCTCCTCGGAGCGCGTTTGGTCGCGTATCTCGCTGGCGTGTCCAGCACCTCCACTGTCAGCAGCTACATCGACGACGCGGCCACAATCTCGGACTACGCCCGTGACCGGTTGCAGGCCGCCTACACCGTCGCTGCCCTGCAACATAAACTCGGTGCCACACCCGGTTTGATTCAGGCGTGGTTTCAAGGACGCGATCCGCTGCTGAACGATCGCGCACCGGCGAGGGTTATCGTTGACGATCCCAGCTACGACCGGCACACGA
This sequence comes from Gordonia spumicola, assembly GCF_009932475.1. Taxonomy (GTDB): domain Bacteria; phylum Actinomycetota; class Actinomycetes; order Mycobacteriales; family Mycobacteriaceae; genus Gordonia; species Gordonia spumicola. Next base: position 678,802 of record NZ_BJOV01000002.1, on the reverse strand, counting down.
TGATCTCGGCCGCGGTAGCTATGGTGATCGAGTAGTGGACGCCGACGACGCCGAGTTCGCAGCGACACAGAAGATCGGCAATAGAATTCATGCACTCGCGCAGGCAGAGGCAGTCTTCGACTCACTGGTGGAGCCGCCACCACACATCCGACGTCAACTCGAGGTATTCAAGGACGGTCTCCTCGACGCTGCCGACTAGCAACCCGACGGTTTCAGTCGTCACTGCCCGCTAGAGTCGAGTCACTAGTTCAGCGAGTGGAGGTTGACATGGGCGATTCGAGGCACGCCAAGCAGACCTCACCCGGGGCCCGAGGCTCTGCTGCCGTACCGCCGGCATCGTCAATACTCACCTCGGAGCAGGAGATGGCGCTGCGCGCCGCCGGATCATTCGTCGACAAGATGCCGCCGCCCGAGCGGCGTGGCTCAACGATAGCCGCGAAGCGAACCTCCGAACTGCTCGCGACCGCCTTCACCGTCGATCAAGCCGCGACCAGGCTCGGTGTTACGTCCCGACGTATCCGTCACCGACTGGCCGGTCGGACGCTTCTGTCGATGAAAGTCTCACACCGACACTGGCTGCCCGCGTTCCAGTTCACTGCCGACGGCGAACTCTCCGGATGGGCGCAGGTCGCACCAGCGTTCCCGACGACGGCGCCCCCGACCTCGGTGGCTTGGTTCATGCAGACCCCTCATCCTGATCTGTCCCTGGAAGGTCGAGCGGTGTCGCCGGTCAGTTGGTTGGTGTCAGGCAACGACCCCGGTCGGGTCGTGGACATGATTACTACAGCGTTCGAATTCCACGCGTCGTGACTGCATGCCGCACCCTGGCGTGCGGTTTCCAGTAAGTGAGGTGACCGAAAGGAGGCACTAGCCTCGACCCAGAACACCTCGAAGAGTGACCTATATCACATTGATGAATGGGAACTTCACGTAGTGCTTGCGCGACCTCTCCTGACTGAACAGAGGGCACGAGAGCTCTTCGCGAGAGACAGGATCGACGTTGGCCACCACGAATCCGATAGATCAAGGCCGCGGCCGTTCTAACGAGCCCGGACATGCTTCGCAGCGGTCGCGGCCGCCGCGTGAACGGTCGGCTGGTGACCGCTGGCGGCCGCTCCTCCTACGCTGGCACTTTTACGCCGGGCTCCTCGTTGGGCCGTTCCTGTTGGTCGCGGCAATCACCGGGACGCTGTATGCCGTGATTCCGCAGATCGATCGGGTGGTGCACAGCCACGAGCTGACGGTCGACCACATCGGCGACCGTGAACTCCCTATGGGCGAGCAGATCGAGGCGGCCCGCCGTGCACACCCCGAGGGCACCATCGCGTTCGTGCGGCCCGCGCCAGTGGCCGGAGAGACGACTCGCGTCGCACTCGCCACTGACGATGTCCGCGAAGGTCTTAACAAGACCGTGTTCGTAGACCCATATACCGGCGAGGTGCGCGGGGCACTTCCGACCTACGGGCAGTGGCTGCCCGTACGGACTTGGTTTGATGATTTGCATCGCAACCTCCATCTGGGCGACTTTGGTGGCTCTTCGGATTTCAGAGTGCGTTGATCCGTTCGGCGAGCTGACCTGAGTGCAGTAGGGACCGCAAGATGTAGTGGTCGAGGTTGCGGAAGCCTTGGGCAATTCCGCGCAGGTGTTCGAGGCGACCGTTGATCGCTTCGACGGGACCGTTGGAGACGCCGACGTCGAAGTAGGCGAGGATCTCCGCGCGTCGGTTCCAGAGTGTCCGCCCGAGTTGAGCGAGTTCTTCCAGCCCAGGCGGTAGGCCTTTCTGGATCCGTTTGAGGGCCTTCCACATCAGTTTCTTGCCCTCGCGGCGTTGCGGGTGCTCGTAGGCGGCGATGATCTGCAAGTAGATCTGGTGCGTGACCTCGACCGCGACGTGCTCATCTCGGCTGGTCAACGCCTCGAACAGCCGGACCTTCTGTTTGCCGGTCAGCAGTTCGGTCCGGGTGTGCAGGATCCGGCGCACCATGTAGAGCGGGTCACCGGCCCTGCCTCGGTGCCCGCACGTGTCCTGCTGGACTCGGGTGCGGCAGCGGTCGAGTTTCTCCCCGGCCAGACGTACAACGTGGAACGGGTCCATCACGATCCGCGCCGCCGGGAGTTCTTCGGCAGTGGCGGTCTTGTAGCCGGTGAACCCGTCCATCGCCACGACCTTCACCCGATCCCGAAACCGTTGGTCACGCCCGCCCATCCACGTCTTGAGGACCATCTTCGATCGGCCGGCGATCATATCGAGCAGACGCGCCGGCCCAGTCCCCTCAACGACGGGGGTCAGGTCGATCAGAACCGTCACCCACCCCGAATCGCCTTGCCCGCGAACGTGTTTCCACTTGTGCTCATCCACCCCGAGATGCCGTACACCGGCCAGGTGCCCGCCGTCGTAGACCAGAGCCCGAGCTGACTCGACCGCGACGGTGTTGACCGTGGCCCAGTCGATCCCGAGCTGTGCGGCGACCGCGGCGACGCTCATCTTGTCGATCGCGATGCGTTGCAGGATCCACCGCCCGGTGCGGCGGGTCATCACCGCTCGGGGCGCCGTGATCGTGGTGATGTCGGCACGAAACACCGACCTCGAACAGTCGACAGTGCTGCACACGAACCGCGGGACCGCCACATGCAGCAGCACCGGCCGCCCCGCGGCCGGGACATCAGTGAGGACCCGATCAACATGGTCACGCCGCTGACCAGCAACATCGCAGCCAGGACAGCGCGGATCAGGGTCGAGGATCTGGCAGAAGATGTGAGTCCGGTCGTCGATGTCGACGGCCGCTCCAATGATCGTGACGCCGAGTTCGACGGTTCGGCAGATCATGTCAGCAGCAGGGCACGTAGGCTCGTTCATGGGTCCTGTGGTCGTGAGGAAGATCGTTGAGGAACCTTCATTCTCACACCCAGGACCCGCCTACATGTTGTGGTCGTACGTGCTCGACCCGAACCTCATCTACGCACTCTTAGATCCGAAGAGCCACTTTGGTCGCAACTACAGTGAGATCGCGGCCAGCTGGCTGTGGGTGGTTTCTCTCGGTGGACTGATCCTGTGGATCGGCTACCGTCGGCGCACCCGCAAAACGCGTCGTCTCCTTGTTCCGGACCGCGAGGCACCCAAACGTCTTCGCACCCTCAGTTGGCACGGTTCAGTCGGTATCTGGATCATCATCGGACTGATCGCATTGTCCGCTTCCGGACTGAGCTGGTCGCGTTTCGCGGGCGAAAGCATCTCTACGCTGCGCACTGAGCTGTCGTGGACGACGCCATCGCCGAGCAGTTCGCCCGCGCCGACTGTCGCCGTCGATCCGCACGCCACCCATGACGGGGGAGGAGGTGACCAAGCGGCGAGCAGTCCCGCTGTCATCGAGCCGAGCGACTTCACGCGGGTGATGGCGACAGCCGACCATCAGGGGCTCGTCGGCCCACTGGAGATCACGCCACCCTCCGAAGCCGGAGCCTACTGGCAGGTTAGTGAGAACGCCCGCGGGTACCCGAGCCACTTCGACTCGATAGCTATCGACCCGCATACGTTCGCAGTCGTCGATCGGGTGGACTTCGCGGACTGGCCGATCGCGGCCAAGCTGACCGAGTGGGCTATCAGCGCACACATGGGGCTGTTCGGTGTCGTCAACCAGATCGTGCTGGTACTCCTTGGGATCGGTTTGACTACCGTGATCTTCCGCGGCTATCTGATGTGGTGGCGGCGACGTGGCAGTTCCGGACTACCTACGGCACCCGCTATCGGGGCACTCGGATCGCTGAAGCCGGTGGAAGCAGTCGCATTGATCGGTGTCGTCGCGCTCACGGGGTGGTTTGTCCCATGGTTCGGTGTCCCGCTCGGTCTCTTCGTGCTATTCGACGCGGCTCGCGGACTTTACCTCGCAAAGCGTGACGCCGCCAACCGCGAGGGGGCGCTCTGATGATCGAAGGCTTGTTCCTGCGGTGGGTCGTCACAATCCTGTTTGCGCTTGCCGCTGCCCAATGCCTCTACTCGCTGCTGCAGTTCAGCATGCCGTGGAAGTCACGGGTCGGACACGTCCTGCATCTAGTGATGTCGGTGGGGATGCTAGTGATGGCCTGGCCGTTCAGCATGGACTGGTCGACGACCCCGCCAATGGTGTTCTTCGGTCTCGCCGCAGTGTGGTTCGTTTCGAGTATAATCCTGCCGGATGCCGAGAGCGCCGCTACTGACTGTGGCTGTGTGCCCCCCACAGACGGGGCGACGGGTAGGGGGGTTGCCGCCTATCACGCGGTGATGATGGGCGCGATGGCCTGGATGTATGCAGTGATGAACGGGACGATCCTGCCCAGCTTCGATGGCGACGGCGGCGGAGATCACGGCATGGCACTGGCGATGCCGTCCGACGGCGGGTTGGTCATCGCTCACGAGCACGGCGGTAGCGACGGTGTGTCCGGAATGCACATGCACGCCGGACAACCTGGATACGTCGCCCCAGTCAACTGGATGCTTGGCGTCGGGTTCGTAGTAGCAGCCTTCGCGTGGCTATACGTCTACTTTAAGAATCGTCGCGTCCCAAGTGCGTCGAGCGACGTGCTCGCCTTCTCCAGCGACCTGTGCCAGGTGTTCATGGCGGCCGGTATGGGAATCATGTTCTTGGCAATGGTCTAACTTCATGGCTGTGCGAGTGTGACCCGTCGTATGGGCGAGCGGCGGGACACACACCGGAAAGGGTCATCGCGTAGACCTGCTTGGTGCCCCTCTCCTCATGTTTGCACTGACGTGATCATCGGTCACCTCTGCGCGCCCGCTGACCAGGCAGGCCCGTAGAATGGCATTCGACGCCGAAACCCCGGCGGGCTAGGAGAAAGTGACTAAGTGAAGACCGTCGTCACCGACGAGCCGAGGACGGTTCGCCTGCACAAGCGCCTGGTCATCGCGATACTCGCCGGAGTTACGCTCTTCGGGTTCCTTTCACTCGCTCTGTACGCTGCGACCGTCGGCGACAGCCGGTTCGCTGAACGAGGCGACCCGAATCCGGGCCGCCTCGTCAGTGTGCTCGACGTCGTCGGCTACTTCGCGGGAGTTGGGCTCGTCGGGCTCAGCCTTGGTGCACTCGTCTACGTGATCACGTGCGCACGTTTCGATGACACTGGATTCATTGACGCAACTGTCTATCCGGCCCAGCGCACCTTCGCCCGCGCAACCTGCTTGCTCGCGTTCGTCGCCTGGGGGATGGTGATCGTTGCAGCCGCCGACGGTGCTGGATTGTCGCTGGGCAAATTGATGTCGACCGACTATGTGTTCGACGCAATCGCCATAAGTGAGAAGTCAATCGCCTGGCTGACCCTCGCGGTCTGCGCGACCGTGTCCACAGTGCTCGGCTGGGTTTCACTGTCGTGGATGGTGCACTTCGTCGCCCTGGTACCGACAGGAATCGCGGCAACCACACTGTTCATGGCGGGTAATGCGGGTCAGGGCCCGAACCACGACTACAGCACTGCGCTCGGGATCTTCTTCGCGCTGGCGCTCACCGTCTCGTTCGGTATCCGGGTCGCCGCCGCGCGAGCACCGGTCCTTGACAGCAGCTCCGATCGGCAGATCGTCGATCGGCGGCGCGCCTGGATCACCTTGGTCTCTGATGCGGTCGGCCTACTGTCGGCGCTCGCCTTGCTTGGCCTCCTGCTGCCTTTTGAGTCTCTTTTCTCCACGCCGTTCGGGGAGGCGTCCTGGGTGATGATCGTGGCAATGCTCGCCGCCCTCGTGGCATCAGTGCGGGCGCTCCGCGCGACAGGGGAAGGCCGGGACACAAGCCGCGTCGACCTTGCAGGCTCAGTTGCTATGCTCGCCGCGATCGCCTGCTGGGCTGTCATGGACACGCGGGTCGCGCCCGGCCTCCTGACCCATCCATTCACCGCGTGGGATGTGTTCCTAGGCTACGAACTGCCCGGCCCCCCGACCGCCTGGACTCTCGCTACGTTCTGGCGTTTTGACTTTTTCATTGGTCTCCTCGCCATCGTCGCGGCCCTCGCTTACTTGATCGGGGTGCGGCGGCTGAAGGCTCGCGGTGACACCTGGCCAGCCGGTCGCACTCTCGCCTGGGCGACCGGTTGCATCCTGTTGGTGCTCGTTGTGTGCTCCGGCGTCCGTTCGTACGGATCGGCGATGTTCAGCGTCCACATGGCCGAGCACATGGCGCTCAATATGTTTGTTCCCGTCCTATTGGTGCTGGGCGCACCGGCCACCCTGGCCCTGCGCACCCTGCCTGCCGCGCGGGCAGGAGGGCCGCCCGGACCACGGGAATGGATACTGAAAGTGCTGCACTCCAAGGTGACGGCATTTCTATCGAATCCGGTCATCGCGCTAGTGATCTTTGTACTGTCGCTCTACATTGTGTACTTCTCGCCGATCTTCGGGACGTTCGCTCGCTACCACTGGGGGCATGTACTGCTGACGCTGCACTTCCTGATCGTCGGCTATCTGTTCTTCTGGGTAATCATCGGCATCGACCCCGGACCGCGCCGCATCCCGTATCTGGCACGCATCGGACTTCTGTTCGCGGTCATGCCGTTCCACGCGTTCTTCGGTATTGCCCTGATGACGATGTCGACCGTCATTGGCGACAAGTTCTACGGCCAGCTCGACCTACCGTGGATCAGCGATAGGCTCGACGATCAGTGGCTTGGCGGAGCCATAGCCTGGGGTATCAGCGAAATCCCGGTGCTGATCGTCGTTGTCGCAATCGTGGCGCAATGGGCCAAATCAGATAATCGAGCAGGCCGCCGTGCCGACCGGCACGCGGCAACCTATGAGGACGCCGAACTCGACGACTACAACGCCATGCTCGAGGAACTCGCCAGGTCGCGCCGTTGAATGGCGCCTGTTCGAGTGCCTGCCAGGCCTAGCGAGGAGCCGTCGAACGAACCTGAGGCATACTGACAGCATGCGGTGCGAGGTCGCGCGCGAGGCCATGTCGGCTCGTCTTGACGGAGAACGGGAGAATGTCCCGTCCGCACGCGTAGACGAGCATCTTGCGGGCTGCGCTGCCTGCACCGCGTACGTGGCGGCTATTGGCGCGCTCGACGCAGTCGGCCCAGATCCGGCACCCGACCTCGCAGACCGGATCCTCGGCGCTGTCCGCGAGCAGTCGCAACCTGTGTCTGTTCCAGGGCGGGCTCAGTGGTCGCGCAGTCGCATCCTGTGGACCAGTGCTGCCGCTGCGGCCGCACTCACAGGCGGATTAGTGGTCGCGTCGGCACTTCTTCCGGCCGGTTGGGTAACCCTGGTCCTGCTCGCGGCCGCATTCTGCCTTACCTGCGGGCTGACGCTGGCCGCTGGCCGTGATCCGAGGGCACTGCGGCGATCGGCCACTGAAGGCGGACCGATCGCCAGTGAAAGCCTAGATGGCGAGGCACTTTCCGAGATCGGGGACCAGGACGCAGTGATAGTCTCGATACGGAGAATCGAACCCAATCAGGAACTGGTGGAATCCATGGCAACGATCACTGTGCCCGTCGACGGACTGCACTGCAACGGCTGCGTCGAGACGGTAACCAAGGATGTCTCGGCTATCCCTGGCGTCCAGTCCGTCCATATCGACCTCAACACCCGGGGTGTCTCGCAGGTGAGGATTGATGCCGCCGAGGATATCGCGGACGAGGTCATCGATCAGGCCATCCGCGCGCACGGCAACTTTATCGTCACGCGCTGACGTAGCCTATTTCGTCCGGCCGAAGCGCTGGAGGCGGAGGCTGTTGGTGACGACGAACAGCGATGACATCGCCATCGCACCGCCCGCGATGAGTGGATTGAGCAGACCTAACGCCGCGATCGGGATCGCGGCGACGTTGTACCCGAACGCCCAGATCAGGTTTGTCCGGATGGTTCTCTGGGTGGCGGTCGCCAAACTGAGGGCCGCGGGTACAGACCGCAGGTCGTCGCGCACCAGGATGATGTCGGCGGCGCTGATCGCCACGTCCGTGCCGCGGCCGATCGCTAGGCCCAGGTCCGCCGTCGCGAGCGCAGGCCCATCATTGATGCCGTCGCCGACCATGGCGACCGACCGACCATCGGCCTGCAGGCGCCGCAACCGCTCCACTTTCTGGTCGGGGAGCATCTCGAAATGAACCTCGTCGATTCCGACCTCTGCGGCCACCGTGCGCGCCGCCCCCTCGTTGTCGCCGGTAAGCAGCACCGTGCGTAGACCCGCGGCCTGCAGCGCGGCGATCGAAGGAGCGGCGGACTGCTTGACGAGGTCTGCGACCGCGATGAGCCCTGCAATGGCGTCGTCGACTATTACGAAGACGACCGTCTTGCCCTCGGCTTCGAGTTCCTTGCATCGGCGCGCGACGGTGGCTGGCACCACCGCAGCCCGGCTCGTCCAGCGCGGTGAACCGACGCTCACTGTGCGGCCGTCCACGACGCCGGAGACGCCACGACCCGGCTCCACCCGGAAGTCATCGACCGGTTCGAGGTCGCGGCCGTCGGTAGCCGCGACGATCGCCGCGCCTACTGAGTGCTCCGAGGCGTTCTCCACGGCGGCCGCCAGATAGAGCACCTCGTCGTCGGTGAACCCTTCAACGGTGTGCACCGCGCCAACTCGGAGGACGCCTTGGGTAACGGTGCCAGTCTTGTCGAACACGACGGTGTCAACAAGTCGGGAACTATCGAGCGCCTGGTACCCCTTCAGAAAAATTCCAAGCTGTGCGCCCCTGCCGGTAGCCACCATCACGGCGATGGGGGTCGCCAGCCCCAATGCGCATGGGCAGGCGATAATCAGGACTGCAAGTGCGGCGGACACGCTCGCGGTGGCCGGTTCTCCGAGCGCTAGCCATACTCCGAGCGTGATCAGCGACAGAACGACAACTACTGGTACAAACACGCTTGCGATGCGGTCCGCGAGACGCTGTGCGTTCGCCTTCCCCGACTGCGCCTCCTCAACGAGCCGCATCATGCCTGCGAACTGAGTATCCGGGCCGACAGCGGCCGCCTCGACGATGAGTCGCCCGTCCAGCACCGTAGTGCCACCGACGACGGCGTCGCCCGGATCGACCTCCACCGGAAGCGACTCGCCGGTCATCGCGCTAATGTCGACGCCAGCGCTGCCTTCAATGACGAGGCCGTCGGTACCGATCGTCTCGCCGGGACGAACGACGAACTGCTGCTCCTCTTTCAGTTCGCCGGCCGGGATCCGCATTTCCGAGCCGTCTTTCAACAGAATCGACACGTCCTTTGCGCCGATCGCTGCGAGCGCCCGCAGTGCGCTGCCAGCCCGTGAACGGGACCTAGCCTCGAAGTAGCGTCCGGCCAGCACCAGAACGGTCACCCCTGTCGCGACCTCCAGGTAGATGGAATCGCTGTGCCAGATCGCGTCCCACACGCCACGCGAAGAGTCAGGGTTGCCTGACTCGGTTATCAGCGTGTACAGAGACCATCCGGTCGCCGCGAGGACGCCGATGGTAACGAGAGTCTCCATGCTTGCGTTGCCGGTCCGCAGATTCTTCGCCGCGACTCGGTAGAAGGGGGAGGCGCACCAGGTGACGATCGGCGCTGCGAGTGCAAGCAGCAGCCACTGCCAGCCGGGAAACCTGGTGCTCGGCACCACGGCGAAGACGATGGAAAGGTCGGCGAGCGGAACGAACAGGACGACAGCGAGCGCCAGCCTGCGGAATAAGTTCTTTGCTGTCTCCGCATCAGCGTCCGGGATCGGCCGCGGCGTGTCCGATCGCGCCGTGGCCCCGTACCCGGCTTTGTCGACGACAGCGCATAGTTCGGCGGTAGATAGATTTCTGCCCGCGTCGACCGTCGCAATGCGTGTCGCGTAGTTCACGGAGGCACGAACACCGTCAACTTTGTTGAGTTTGCGCTCCACTCGGGCCGCGCACGCACCGCATGTCATCCCGGTCACATCCAGCTGGATCCGGCGCACGCCGTCGCTGTCGTCGTGGATCTCCTTGACCGCATCCTGCGGATGACTGTCAACGGTGGTCACAATCTGCCTCGATCTCCCTGGTCGCCGGATCGCATGATCTCCGGATACGCATGTGAACTGCTATATGATCAGTCGTCCGCGCCTCGACAGTAGTTCCCTCGAGGGCCTCCAATGTGGTGGACGTCACGGGCGGGCCGATTCTGTCGCTCCCAACCGGTGCTAGACGCTGCGGCTGCGTTCGTCGCTAGCGGAAGCTGCCTCGACGAGAGCCTCGCGCGCCCGCGCTACGCGGGACCGAACGGTGCCGATCGGGCATCCGAGTACATCGGCCGCTTCCTGGTATGACAGTCCGAGGATCTGAGTGAGCACCAGTGCTTCACGCCGATCCTCCGGTAGCAGGTCAATCATTACCTTGGTCTCCACGATTTCCTGCCAGCGGATAGGTGTTACTTGAGCGCGCCTGGTTTCAGCTGCCGCTACCCAGTCGGCGGTACCGGCGATACGGGGCCGCGACATGGCGCGACGCACCTCGTCGGCGCATACCCGTCTGGCGATCGACAGCAGCCAGGTGCGGGCCGTCGACTGGGCAGTGAAGCGAGGAAGGCTCTTGATGGCTCGCAGGAAGGTCTCTTGGGTGAGATCGTCCGCGGTGCTCCGGTGCCCGAGGTACGCGATGAACCGCCAGACGTCGGCTTGTGTCGACCGAACGAAGAAGTCGAGGGCAGCATTGTCGCCTGCGGCGGCCTGCAGGGCGGAGTGCGTTACCTCCGCCTCATACTCAGCCGAATACGTACCCATAACTCCGGAGTGTATCGGGCCGGGCTGCATCGACTGAAACTGCGTCGGGAACTATCGGCGGCGACCACACGACCAACACCGTGGTTGAGGAATACGGCGGATCGTCCGCCGTCGTGAGAAGGGGTACCACGGTGCTGAGTAGGACACGGATGATGCATGGTCGACGACGGCAGGTGCCCGCGGCGGGTTTTCTGCTGTGCGCGACGACGGCTCTCACGGTCGCGGCGTGCTCGACAGGCGCAGAAGCCGGCGACCAGGCCGGCGCCGTGTCCGACGCGGGCTATCCGGTGACCGTGCAGAATTGCGGTTTCACCGAGAAATTCGTCGGGGCACCTGAACGGGTGATGATCTTGAGTGGCGCGTCCGTGGGTGAGGCAGAGACGATGATCGAACTCGACCTGGGCAGCGCTGTGCTCGCAAACGCCCAGAAGTACGGCGTATCCGATATTCCAGGCATGGTCGAAAAGGTCGCTGCGCTGCCAACGGACGGGCTGAAACTGAACGATTCGGCCGACATCACCGCCGAACAGATCCTCGCACGCCGACCCGATCTGGTGATCTCCACCTGGTCCGGCGGATTCGACCCCAAATACGGGGGCGTGACCCGCGAGAACTTGGCCGCTGCGGGCATCCGCACCCTGGTCAATCCGGTGAACTGCGCGTATGGCAAGGCCGCCGACGTCACCCCAGAGGAGACGAAGGCATACGAGACGGCGAGCGTCGAGTCTTCGTTCGATTTCGTACGCCTGCTCGGGGCCGTCTTCGGGGTCCCAGACAAGGCGAAGGAGGTGGTCGATGCACTCAAACAGAAGTTGGAAACCACTGCCGACATGGTGTCCGCGCAACACCCGAGGAAGAAGATGCTTCTCGCCTTCCCCGACATGTCCGCGATGAACTCCAACGGCCTACCTGCGGTGATGTCGGGCGGCATCTACGACGCAGTGATCCGCTCGGCGGGCGGCGAGCCGACCTTCGCCGACGGTGGACCGTCATTCACGTCCGGACTGAGCGCCGAACAGCTCGCCTCGGCCGACGTCGACGTACTGGTTCTCGGCAAATTCCGGCCCGAAACCGATCTGAGCGCCGAAGCTCAAAGGCTGTTCGCCGCCTACCCGCAGTGGTCAGCGTCCAAGACGAAGACGTACGTCGCCGTGTCGGACGGCGCGTATATCGGACCGGCCAACGCGTATGCGGTGGAGAAGATCGCCGCCGCGGCCTACCCGGACGCGAACTGAACCGCAAGGTCCGGAAGGTGGAAACGGAGCGGTCTGCCGGTTCGCGCCGATTCCGGCTGGCGTTGACGGTCGGCTGCGGGGTATTCGTACTCGCTGTCGTGGGTGCCGTCAGTATCGGCTCGGTGACAGTCCCGTTTAGTGAGGTCGTCGCCTCGCTGGGACACCACCTCACGTATGCGATCGCTGACGGATTTGCCCGTCTCGGCATCCGTGACGTTCCTTACCTGACGGCGACCGCCGATTCGACTACCGACATGATCGTCTGGCAGCTTCGCGCGCCACGCACTATCGCGGCGATCATTGTAGGCGCGGCGCTCGCCGTGACGGGTGCCGCGCTACAGGCGATGGTCCGCAATCCGCTCGCTGATCCGTACGTGCTCGGCGTCTCCTCTGGAGCCTCGCTCGCCGCGGCACTAGTTATGTCGTCGGCGACCGCCTCCTGGATGCATAGCGCCAGAGTCCCCTTCGCCGCGTTCGTCGGGGCCATGATCACGCTCGGGGTCGTCCTCGCCTTCGCGCAGCGGCAGGGGACGTTCACTGGCGCTCGGATCGTGCTCGCTGGCGTCGCCGTCGGACAGGTGGCGTCGGCGGCGACGACCCTCGTACAACTGCACTCCGCACCGGCCGAACTCCGAGGCATGCTGTTCTGGATGGTCGGCAGCGTGGCGGGCGTTGATGCGTTCTCCAAGATCTGGATACCAGTCGTCGTCGCCGTCGTGTGCATCGCGCTCATTCTGACCCGCGGCCGCGGACTGAACGCGATGTCGATGGGGGACGACGACGCCATCGCGCTCGGTGTCAACGTGCACGCTTTCCGGCTTATGATCATCGTGCTCGTCGCGGTGCTCACCGGGGTGTCTGTAGCGATGGCCGGTGGCGTCGGCTTCGTCGGCCTTATGATTCCGCACGCGGCGCGGTTCCTCGTGGGTGCCGACTACCGGCGGTTGATGCCAGTGACCGCACTGCTGGGGGCGGGCTTTCTGGTGTTCGTCGACACCGTCGCCCGGTCAGTTGACCCGCCCAACGAATACCCGCTGACTATCTTCACCGCAGCCTGTGGCGGCCCTTTCTTCCTATGGCTGCTGCGCCGCAGCCGAACCGGCGGAGCAGTATGACCGCCAACCGGCGGGCACCGCTCGGCATCGCTGTCCGCGATCTCGACGTTGCGATAGACGGGAGAGCGATCGTCTCTGGGGCTACCGTCCTGGCTCCTGCAGGCACCGTGACCGCCGTGATCGGTCCTAACGGATCCGGGAAATCAACTCTTCTGCGCGCCGTCTATCGGGCCTGTCGGCCATCGTCGGGGACGGTCCATATTGGCGGCCAAGACGTGTGGCAGACCCGGGCCCGTGACAACGCCCGTGCCCGCGCGGTCGTTACCCAACACCAGGGCGAGTCCGCCGACTTCACCTGCCGAGAGATCGTCGATATGGGCCGATCCCCATACAAGGGGCTGCTGTCCGGAGAGTCGGCAGACGACCGCCTGATCGTCGCCGAATCGTTGGAGCGGGTCGGCATGGCTGCCTTCGCTGACCGGCACTTCCAGAATCTGTCCGGCGGGGAACGGCAGCGAGTGCTGCTCGCGAGGGCCCTCGCCCAGCGGGCACCAGCAATTCTGCTCGACGAGCCGACCAATCACCTCGACGTGGAGTCGCAAATCGCGCTTCTCGGCATGATTGGCGACCTCGACGCGACAATCCTGCTTGCCCTCCACGATCTAAATCAGGCGCTCGCGCACGCCGACCACGTCGTCGTTATGGGAGCGGGACGGGTCGTCGCCGCCGGACCGGCCGAATCAACTGTTACCCCAGGCCTCCTCGCCGAGGTTTTCCGGGTCGATGCCCGTATCGTCGCCGACCCGTTCACCGGGGGCCCGCACCTCGTCTTCGCCTCAATCGGGAACCGGTGGGGCAGTCCGTCCGACCACTAGTGCGACACACCCAGAAACGAACAACAGAGGAACCATGCAGATCGCAAGCCCGGCAGCAGACCGACAGGTCACCGAGATCCCCGACTTCGAACTTGCGACGGCCACCGTCGTCGACTTCGACGAAATCAGGGAGCGGATCTACCGTGACAAGATCGTCGTCCTGAAGAACCAGGATCTCGCGGTTCCCGAGTTCGTCGAACTAGGCCATCGGCTCGGCGAACCGGTGCCCTACTACGAGCCTATCTACCATCACCCGGACAGCCCTCTAGTCTTCGTGTCGTCGAACATTGACCACGAAGGCGAGAGGATCGGGGTACCTAAGACGGGCGCATTCTGGCACGCCGACTACCAGTTCATGCCGAAACCCTTCGCGTTCACCGTCTTCTATCCGCAGAAGCTCCCGTCCCGTGGACGGGGTACCTACTTCATTGACATGGCCGAGGCATATCGGAACCTAAGTCCAGATCTGCGCGAACAGATCGACGGCGCGTATGGCTACCACAGCGTGCGACGGTACATGAAGATCCGACCCGGCGACGTCTACCGTCCACTGCACGAGGTGATCGCCGAAGTTGAGCAGCGGACCCCGCCGCAGGTGTTCCCTGCGGTCGGCAACCACCCAGTTACCGGGGAACGCCAGCTATATCTGTCGGAGGCGTTCACCTATCGACTCACCGATGCCAACGGACGCTCGCTTGGCGACGAACTACTCCGCGCGGTGCTCGCTGAGAGCGGCCAGCTTGACAATTCCTACAAGCATCGCAACATCTTCACGCGCACTTACGATCCGGGCGACATCGTCCTCTGGGACAACCGCGCCCTGATCCACCGGGCGCTGCACAACCCAAGCGGCGAGCCAACCGAGTCGTATCGGGTGACGGTGCTCGACGGACGCCCGCTCTTCGAGGAGAACCGATGAGTGGCGCCATGCCCGCCGACGCGGATCTGCTCGACCGGGCGATGAGCCCATACGTGGGGAAAGGAGCGGTGCTCCTGCATTCAATACAGGTGGCGCTGACCGATGACACGCTGACCGCAGACGGCGAGTTCCGAATCGGCGAGTCGTGCTATATCGACGACACCGGCCACTTCAACGCAGTTGAGTTCGTGATCTCTTACAACCAGCTCATGTACGCGGCCCTCGCGCACGTAGTGCGAGACGATTTGCACCCGGCGTTCGCGGACTGGTCGCTCGACGACTACTGGAGTCGACAGCTGCCGAACGTCTTCATTACTCGCCTCGACAGCCGATATCGCCGACCGCTCAACCCGCGCGCCTACCGCGGCCGGTTCACCGTGGCCGACTTCACCTATCGGAACCGTTCGCAGCCAGTTCTCGGATTCACGTCGCACATCGAGTTCGTCGACGAGTTGGGCGGGCACGCATATGGCGACGTCGACATCGCCCTCACTGACCCTATCGGTTTCCACAGCATGCAAGAGGACTGACCCCGCATGAGCCTGCCCACCCTCACCGAGAACCTCGCCGCCCGCGCGGCGGACCGCACCGAGGCAATCGCCCTCACCGACCCAGATGAGACCGTTGACTACGGAACGCTGTGGACGCGTGCGCACCGGGTCGCGGGTGCGCTCACTTCCGCCGGTGTCACAGACGGCGACCGGATCGCACACCTCGCCCCCGACTCGCGCCATTTCTACGAGCTGCTTTATGGTGCTGCGTTAATCGGCGCCGTCGTTGTGCCAATCAGTCCCCGGCTCTCTGCTGACGAGGCCAGGTACATCGTGACGCATAGCGGTAGCCGACTCGCTGTCACCGATCGCGCCGACATACTAGAAGGTCCGATCGAGATCGTCCAGGCCAACAGGTTCGCACAGTGGCGCGACGCAGCCGACGCCACCAGCGCTCGCCTGGCCGAAGTCGACGCCGACACTGCGGTCGTGCAGCTGTACACGAGCGGCACCACAGGGCTCCCCAAAGGGGTAGTGCTCGCGCATCGCTCGTTCTCTGCGATCCGTGCCCTCCTCGATAGATCGGGCCTTGACTGGATCGACTTCCGCACTGATGATGTGTCACTGACTTGCATGTCGGTGTCGCATATCGGCGGACTTTGGTGGGCGACGCAAGGGCTATCGGCCGGTGTGAACATCATCGTGCTGCCGACGTTCGCCCCGGAGGCTGCCCGCCGCGCCATCGCCGACCGGCGGGTCACCATCACCTGTGTGGCACCCGCAATGCTTATGCAGTTGCTTGAGGACGACCCTGAGCTCGGGGAGTACGCGACGTTGCGCAAAGTCGTCTACGGGGGATCGCCGATCGGCGCGAACCTCCTCACTCGGGCGATGGACGTGACGGGGGCAGATCTCGTACAGATCTACGGACTGACCGAAACCGGGAACACTGCGGTCTGCCTGCCTCCCGCGGCTCACCGGCTTGCCGATCCGCCGTTGCACGCAGCCGGACACCCGTATCCCGGCGTGGGGCTATCAATCCGCAATGCCTGCGGCGACGAAGTACCGACCGGCGCAACTGGCGAGGTTTTCCTGCGCAGTCCGGCCCGAATGCTCGGCTACTTCCACAATCCGGAGGCGACCACCAAGACCCTGTCTGCCGACGGCTGGGTGGCGACCGGCGACGCCGGATACATCAACGATGACGGCCTGCTGGTGATTCACGACCGAGTGAAGGACCTGATCATCGTAGGCGGCGAGAACGTGTATCCGGCCGAGGTTGAAAAAGCGATCGGGGCGCACCCGGACATCAGGGACTGCGCGGTGATCGGTGTCCCAGACGACCGGTGGGGCGAGAGCGTGCACGCCTTCATGGTCCCGCGCCCGGGCTCCGACGTCACCGTCGGCGCAGTTGCCCGCTCGCTGCGCGGCTCGCTCGCCGCGTACAAGGCTCCCGCCTCCTACGAGTTTGTCAACGAGATCCCGCGGAACCCGGCGGGTAAGCCGCTCCGACGTAGCCTGCGCGAACCGTTCTGGTCGGCGTTTCATCGCAGTGTCAACTGATCGGTCGCGACTGCACCGCATCCCTCACCACCACCGAAAGCGAGAGCACTCACATGCTGGAAAAGTCCCAGTTTATCGTCGATCTCGTCGATATCCTGTTCGTCGACCCTGCCGAACTGACCTCGAACACTGACTTGATGGATCTCGGGCTCACCTCGATCAGCCTCGCCCGCCTCGTCGATATCTGGCGAGAGCGTGGCGTGCAGGCCGACTTCGCTGCGCTGGCCGAGAACACCTCGGTCCGCAACTGGCTGACCGTGCTGTCGGCGTGACCGGGGAGGGCCTGTTGCCGTTGACGGCGGCGCAGCGAGGCGTCGCCGCGGCACTAGAGATTTGGCCGGGGTCAAACGGTTACCGCCTCGCCGAGCACATCGACCTGACCGGCGACGTCGACCCGCACCGTTGGGCGGCCGCCGTCACCGAAATGGTGTCGCGAGTGCCCGCGCAGCGCTGTGTTCTCGTCCGCACATCCGACGGTCCGCGCCAGCGGATCGAGGCCGCCGACCGTGTGCCCGTCCGGGTCGTCGATCTCTCCGACGCTGACGACCCGGAGGCGGCAGCGGACGCCGCAATCGCCGCTGACCTGGCGGTGCATGTCGACCCGTACGCGGGTGTCACAACCGCCCACACAGTCTTCGTGCTCGAAGTTGGCCGGGTCCGCTGGTATCACCGGGCGCATCACGTGGCGCTCGACGGATACGGAATCGCACTGTGCGCCACGGAAGCGGCCCGCGCATACCGCGGCGAACCAGGTCCCGTCGACCCGCTCGGGGACTACACCGCCCTGCTCGCATACGACGCCGCTTACACGGGTACCGAGCGGTCTGCCGCCGACCGGGACCACTGGCACCGACAACTCGGGAGTACGGTACCTGCACCGATTGGCAGTGCCCACTCTCACTCCGGTGAGCACGGTGCCGTGCAGCGGGCAGGACGGCGCGCCGCCGAATGGCCTGCTGTGCCCGCCGGCGGGAACAGCTACACCGAACTCGCAGTCGCCGCCGTCGCAGTCCACGCATCGCGTCGCACGCGACGTCGCGACGTGACGCTCGGCCTTCCGGTGATGAACCGGCTCGGGTCGATTGCCGCACGGGTTCCTGGCATGGTCCTCAACCTTGCCGCGGTTACGGTCCGGGTCGAAGACGCAATCACCGTCGACAGCCTGATCGCGGAGGTACGCCGCGGACTCGTTCACGCAACGCGCCACGGCCGCTATCGGCACGAGGACCTCCGGCGCGAACTCGATCGGGTCGGCGGCGGCCGAACCCTGTTTGGCCCCACTGTCAACGTGATGCCATTCGACTATGATCTGCGGCTTCCGGGCGTTACCGTACGCGCCGACAATCTGGCGGCTGGCCCCGTCGAGGACATCGCGTTCCAAGTGTACCTGCGCGATGGGACCGGCCAGGTGTTCGCCGACGTAGATCCGGCCCGGCACCAACCTGGTGCAGCGGATGAGCACGCCGAAGCCATCATCTCCCTGGTCGCGGCGATGGCCGCGCAGCCGAACACCCCGATCGGCGAACTAATGCGCCACGAGACGATCATCGCCCGACCGGTCGGGGAACCGCCACGATCCGTCCACCGTCGGATCGCAGACAGCGCATGTTGGCGACCCAACGCTGTCGCCCTAACCTGCGGGGAAGTCGAGCTAACCCGGGCAGAGTTGCATGCACAGGTAGGCCGACGTGCCGCCGACCTGCTCGCGTACGGCGTGAGCGACGGCTGGATCGTCGCGATCGACACGGACTTGCTCCGAGAATCACCCGTCGACGCACTGGTGACAGTGCTCGCGGCAGGCGTCGTGGGGGCCGCCTACCTCGCACTGCCCGACGACCAACCGGACGACGCGCTGTCTACCGCAGCGGCTGCCGCACCGACCGTTGTTGCATCCTGTGAGGCAAACGGCACCGAGGGGATAGCGATTCGACGAGCACCAGGAGCGCTCACCCATCCGCGGGCAGTGCGCGGCGGGTATCTGACGCGCACCTCGGGGACCAGTGGCGCGCCTAAGCTGATCATGGTTTCCGCTAGCGCCCTCGACTGCTTTGTCGTCGACGCCGTCGCCGCGTACGGCTGGGGAGATGACGACGTCGTCCTGCAGTTGGCGCCGCTTCACGCGGACACCTCTGTCGAGGAGATTTTTGTGG
The DNA here is from genome assembly GCF_009932475.1 of Gordonia spumicola. GTDB lineage: Bacteria > Actinomycetota > Actinomycetes > Mycobacteriales > Mycobacteriaceae > Gordonia > Gordonia spumicola. The sequence continues at coordinate 659,822 of NZ_BJOV01000002.1, read as the reverse complement.
CACTCGCGGTCGGGGCCAGGTTGGTGCTGCCCAGCCGGGCTGGTCCCCGCGCCCCGGCCGATCTCTTCGCACTAGTGGCGCGCCATCGAGTGAGCATCCTGGACGTGCCGACCTCGCTGTGGCACGAGTGTGTGCCGCTGGCCGAGGACCGGCCGCTCCCTCCGAGCCTCCGACAAGTCGTTGTCGGAGGCGAGGAGGTCTCAACAGCAATGCTGCGCAGATGGACCGGCGCCTGCGCCGTGCGGGTGTTCAACAGCTACGGGCCGAGCGAGACGACAGTCGTCAACGCAGCCGGACCGATCGGCCCAGACAGCGGTGCCCAACTTGGCCGAATCTTCCCGCACACTGGTGCCGTGCTGCGCGTCGACGTCACGGACAGCAGACAGGGTGACCGGGCGGACGGCACACGGGTCGGTGAACTCGTCATTTATGGACCGGTCCTTTCCGACGGGTACCTCGGTTTCCCGGCTGGCTCAGAAATTGGGGCTGGCGGATTCGAGAGAATCGAGGTCGACGGCCGGACCGAACGCGCATACGCGACCGGCGACCTCGTCGCCGCACTCGACAACGGGGTGATCAGGTTCGTCGCGCGCACTGACGACCTGGTGAAGATCGGCGGTGAACGGGTCCGCCTGCGCACGGTGGAGGACGCTCTCGCGGGACTGCCGGGAGTACGGGCGGCCGCCGTCGCGCGCACAGGTCCGTATGCATTGACTGGCTTTGTAGTTGGTGACCCTGGCCCCGGCTGGTCGAACCGCCGGGTGCGAGACGAACTGCGCCGTGCCCTTCCAGACGCGTGGGTCCCTGGATCACTCACAAGGGTGGCTGCCTTGCCGAGGACCGCGAACGCGAAGATCGACCGCCGAAGTCTGGCTCGAGGCACCACTACCGTAGGAGGCTCTAGACTCGACATGTCCGTCCTCGGCCGCATCCGGGAGTGCGTCGGCGACGTTCTTGGTGAGCAGCCTGCCGACGATGAGGACCTGTTCGCCCGTGGCGTCACCAGCATGCAGGCGGTCGCAATCGCGGGCCGCCTGCAGGGCGCGCTTGGTTTGAGGGTCCGGGTCGACGATGTACTCGACCTCGCTAGCATCGCTGCGTTGACTAACCGCATCACGTCCGTCTTCCAGGCTGCCGATCGTACATCTGACCGCCTCATATCCGACTTGGACGGCGAACTACGGACCTTCGGACTGGACGCCGAGCCTGGTGACGTCGGCCGCTACCCACGGACCAGGGCGGCGCTCACTGGACGGACGCCCAGCGTGCTGTTGACCGGGGCGACGGGATTCGTCGGACGACAGTTGATCGGCCGACTTCTCGCCGCAGGGGTCGACCTAGTCGTCCCGGTGCGGGCGGCCGACGACGCGCATGCGATCGCGCGGCTACGAGAAGCGATTGGGCCAAGCGGGGCTGCAGTATTCGACGCGGCACTCGACGCGGAACGTGTCACTGTCACCGCACGCGATGCTATGGACGTGGCTGAAATCGTGCCGCACCTGGGTACGATCGTGCACGGTGCTGCACGCGTCAGCGCGGTCGAGTCGTACGCGATGCTGCGGAGCGACAATGTCACGCTCACTGTCGGTCTGGCAAAGATCGCAGCGACTCGGGGCGCACGCATGGTGTTTCTCTCTACGGCTACTGCTTCCGGGGTTGATGGAGGTCTTGCCCATCCCGACACCATGCCGACTGGTTATGCACGCACCAAATGCATCGCCGAGCACTTGCTGGCAGCGACAGCGCGGCGTGGACTGGACGTCCAAGTGGTGCGACTCCCGCGGACTCTGCCTGGCGTGGGTGCTGCCCCGAACCCGGAGGACTTCCTGCACCGCCTGGCTCGGGTGGCGGCTGCCTGCGGGGCCGTGCCCGACTCCGGTCTGAAGGAGCTGGTCGTGTCCGCAGATATTGTCGGTGACCACGTGCTGCGGGCAGCAAACTCGACTGGCCCGGTGGGATTCGACCTCGTCAACCTTTGCGGTGAACAGTTGCCGGTCACCGCGATGCTCGCTGTCGGTGCCGGGCGGGCACCGACGGTTTCGCTCGCGCAGTGGCGGACAGCGGTGGCCACTGCGCACGTCGACGAGTCGTCGAAGGCTGCTGCACTCCTGTGGTGCGATCTGCAGCTGGCACCGGGCGCGGAGGAAGGGGAATCCCGGGACGGCCGTGAGCCGCGGAGGACACACGCGGACCCAGTGATCAGCAGGACGGTACTGGTGCCGACGGTGAGCGTCGTCGATGCGGGAAGGGCCTTGGCGATCGATCTGCTATGGCGTGACCGAACCGCTCAGCGTCTACGGGAGGACGTAGACTAAGCCGGAAACACGGAAGGTGTACAGCGCACCTCTGAGTCGCCGTGCTGGTTGCCACCGCCGCGACGTGGGGAGCCTCCAGCGTTATCGTCCGCGCTCGTCCGTCCCTCCGGTGTTTCGGCAGGTGCTATCGGTCGTCGACAACGTTGCCTGCCCTCGGCTTGGTCCCGGTCTCTGGCGTCGTACCAGATAGTACTGTAGCCAAAATACCGCAAAGAGCCGCCGTTGGCCGATGGCTGCGCTTGTGTCGACTCTGATCCTTAAGACCTGTCATCTCCGCATTTATGTCGGAAGCAGTATCGCCGCGGCGATCATTCAGCACTGCTTTCCGGTGAGAGATTGAGGCCGCGTTATCACCCTGCCCACCCCCGGCGGTGTGCCACACAGCGGCGATTCTCGTGTGCCGGACCAGCGGCATCGGAACGCCGCCCGCGCGGCGGGACTCTCAACGGTCGCCGCGAAGCGAACCTCCGAGCTGCTCGCGACCGCATTCACAGTCGACCAAGCAGCAACCAAGCAGCAACCAAGCTTGGCATTACGACCCGACGTATCCGTCACCGACTTGCCGATCGGACGCTTCTGTCGATGAAAGTCAGAAACCGGCACCTACTGCCCTCGTTCCAGTTTACCGTCGACGGCGAACTCTCTGGTTGGGCGCAGATGGCGCCAGCGTTCCCGACGACGGCGCCACCGACCTCGGTGGCATGGTTCATGCGGACTCCTCATCCAGATCTATCGTTGGACGGTCGAGCGGTGTCGCCGGTCAGTTGGTTGGCGGCAGGCAAAGACCCCGGTCGGGTCGTGGACATGATCACTACCGCGTTCGAGTTCCACGCGTCGTGACTGCATGGGCGGCCTATAAGAAGATCACTCTGAACGAGTCAGAGTGATCTTCTTACGTACTGGGTGCTCAGTTACCGGTTCTCGGAGCCTCCGGTACCTCCGCCCCAGAGTGACGGATCGGCGATGTTGCCGCGGTCCTTGTCGATACCTGCCTCGAGGTACTCGGCGAACGTCTCGTGACGCTCGACGAAGCCTGATGTGATCACGAAGATCGGGCCAGGGGGTCGGGCCGGTTCATCATGTGGCGTACAGAGCATGTAGATGTCGCCGCCAAGCCCATCGGTGCCGCCGACGGGTATCACTTCTTCCCAATCGGTGATCTCCGGTGGATACGTAAGGCCAGCAATCCCGATGCCCCACGAGTGTTCACGCAAGGCTATGGCCTCCGCCCACGGCATACGGAACATCGGTTGCGTCGGGTCGGGTGCCTCGATCAGAATCTCGCCACCGAGCTCATCGGCCGAGAAGAGGTTCCAAAACCCCTGCTGTTGACGCCACCCACTCGCGATACTCAGGAACTCGCGGTACCCGGAATCGATGCGGTACCCAATTCGATTCTCGGCCGCACGGATCGATCCCTCAGATGCAGGCGCTCCTACAACTGTCGGAGGGTACAGACCGAGACTCACAAGTTGGTTGTGACATTCGACCTGCGCGTCGATGAGTGCGTGCCAGTCGGTCATCTAGTATGAACCTCCGTCTGGGGATGAGGATGGCATGCAAGTTCCATGCGCTCAGTTTTCTGGAACGAATATGGGTCAATCCGAATAGATCGGCGACAGCGCTTCGTCAGAGCAACTACAGAGAAATGTCCCTTCGCCATCCGATGGGGAGCCTCCACACATGTATGTCAACACCCACTTCACCTTGGTATGAATCCGCATATTCTTGCGCAAACTCCTCGGCGCCGGACAGATTGTCGAAAACCTTCTCGATTGTAGGGCCACCCCATATCCGGTCAGGCGCGTCTTGCCCGAACTCATCGGAGATCACTAGAAATAGAGAATCGCCCGCTTTTGGCGTATCTCCGTCACCGTATATCGGCTGAGTTTCGGTCCAGCACTGGACGCGGTTCGACTCGACCTGATTGGCAATCTCAAGCTCGGTCTCTCGGTCTAGCGCGAGCCCTACGATAGCCTCCGTATACGGGTTGTCGTCGAGTCGGGCTACGAGAATTTTTGCACTATTCACAGGAGGCTCCAGTTCTCATATTTCACAGTGCTCTCTAAAAACTGAGGTTGCGGTTGTTGCGTAATACTTTTCGCCGTTCGTGTCTATCATTTCTCCCGCCACGGTTCCTACGAAGGCTGTGTCGACGGTTCCTGCGCAGATGAACTCGACCTTCTTGTCCTGTAAGGAACTCTGGTTAGTGTTTCCACTGACCTGAGGATTGTCCCATCTCAAATTTACGTTCAACCACCATGCGTAGTACTTGTATCGAATGCGACTGGTTTGGGTGATTCTGAGGACTCTGTGCTCGCATTTGGTTTGCGGCTTGAATCCAACAAGTCGAGGATCGTTATCCTTGGTTCTAGTGCGCACATGAAGGGAGTGTGGGTAAAGCGTGCAAGGACCATACTTTACCTGGCCGATTGGTTCGCCCGCAGCCCTTTTTCGGGCGATCTCATCAATGAGACGTCGAGCTTCATCGACACTGCGGGCCGCCACGTACCGGATAGGTTCCATCGGCGGCAGGCTATCCGAGTGGACACGGTCGCCATCGCTTCCGATCGGAGGCTGGCCGGTGCCTGGATGCTGAATGTCGCGACGAGTCGTCGGCGCGCTTATCGTAGGTCCGGAACTGTCTGGTGCGGCGGCGGGCGCAGCAGGAGTAGTGCCTGTGGGCGCTTCTGGCGTGGTGGTCGTCGGCTGTACGGTCGGCGGTGGTCCGTCGTTGTTGCTTCCGCACTTGTAGGGCACGGGTGGTTTGGGTGCGTCGCTGGGCTTCTTTCCTGGGTGTGATGCTGCCCAGGAGTTCTTCCATGCGTTGTTGTAGGCGGTGGTCTCGCGTTTGCAGCGTTCGGCCGGGGTTTCGGCGGAGGCCGGTGCGAGTGAGATCGCGAGTAGGACTGCTGCTGCGAGTGCAGTGAGCGCGATCAGGCCCGCCAGGAGCGTTCCCCGGTCGTGCCGTTCGCGGCCGCGGGAGTGGTTCGTTGTCATGGTGTCGTGCCGGGTCAGATGCGGCTGGTGGGGCCGTGGTCGTAGTAGACGTAGACGCCGGTGTCGGTGGTGACGCTGATTTTGGCGTAGGGGCGGACGCTGATGGGTCCGAGGGCGTTGGTGGTGTTGAGTTCGATGCCGGACAGGACGATGTCGGCAGTCGGCTGAGTTAGGGCGATCTCAGCGAGGGTGACGGTGGTGATCTTGCCCGCTCCGACCTCGAACTCGAGATCCGCGGACGGGATCACGGTCGCCTCAGCACCGAGCTCGGCGCCGATCTCGCCGATCTTGCCGCCACCACCGGAACCCGAGATGGTGACCTCGGGTGCGATCTTGGCGTTCACTCCGCCGGTCAGCTTCAACTCGGGAGTATGCGCGGTGACCTTCACGCCGTTGGGCGCGACGGAGACGGGGTAGCCGATCTGGTAACCGACCTCCACCGTGGCCCGAACGGTCTTGCCGTCGATGTTGCGGACGGCCGCGTGCACGTCCGAGGAGAGCAGTGCTTCGCCGGAGAACGGTGAGGAGTCCAGCGCGGGGATTTTCTTCGCACGGAGCTTGGATGCGGTGAGGGTGATGTCGACACCTTCACGTGTGTGATGGGTCCGGGCATCGGCAGGTCCGGCGAGCAAACTTGAGGCCAACGCGAACGCGGCGATGATGGCAAGGACGAGTGGTGTCGCGATACGACGCAACATAGGTGACCCCCAAAGTCGGAACAGGCCAATCGGCCTGTGTAACAACCGCGTTCGAATCGGCGATACTCACTTCAGATCCGGTGTGCGGTGGAAGCGTTGTGCTTCCGCAGGTGATTCCACGCCTCGGGCAACCCGTAGGCAAACACTCGTCGAGAATGCTCGGCAAACGGCCAGTTCAGGCTATGTTTCCATTTGTCCGGTCCGGACACGGACTGCGGTCCACATAAAAGATGGACACCAGAACACGCACTGAAAGTGGCCAAGACGCGACTGCTTCCGGCTCTCATGCTTGCCGCCACCAACGGCGCGTTCGAACAGTCGTGGTTTCAATCCGCCGCGGCCGGCACCCGGGGTAGTAATCGTGAGGCGTGTCTGGCGAATGCCGCAGTGGCGATGGACGTAGCCCCGTCTGGCGCATAGCCAGCTTCCTCTTCGCAGCATCACGAGCATGTTGCGTGAAATAGGACCACGATTGAGGTAGTGTTTTACGCAACTACCTAGAGGGGTTCCATGATGGCGCTAGTGAACGCACAGCCAAACGGCCAGGACGACGAGCGGCGGTTGATAGCGATGGGGCTCTCCACTGAGCTGATACACAACGGACTTCGGCGCGGTGTTGTGCGGGCTGCGAACCGCAGCTCATACGCGCTGAAGACCGCCCCAGGGACCGACATCTACCAGGACGGTATGGAGGATTTCACTGAGCTTCTCACCGCCGACGGATGGCGTGCTGTCGATATCGAGGGTCAGCCGAGGCTCCTGCATCCGGCAGGATTGCTCGCGTTCACGATCTCGTCGGGGATCAATGTCGGGAAGCCTGAGCTCCACTGCCGGCTGCGTACTCGGCGAAAAGGTAAGACCACAAAGGGCTCTCTCGCGCCGCGACCGCAGCACCCGGTCTTGTTCGGAGACCCTGTCGACACGGCGGGGCCGGTCGAGGAGTCAGCTTCAGCACCGTTCTATTTTCTTCTGTGCGAGCGGGCAGGCCTTGATGGCGGTGTCTACATAGAACTCGCCCGTCCGGCCGGCATGACCGACGGAGGCTGCGTTAACGCTTGGAGTGATCGGATTCGCGTCGGCTTCTTCCCGTTGGAAGGTGACTTGTCGGTGTTCGATCAGCCTGGCGATGACGGTCCGGACGGATTCGACGTGCCGGTCGAACCTCGATGACCGCCTGCTGTCAGCGGCGGTAGCTCATGTTCAATCCAAGTCGCCTACGTCTAGCTCGCCTTCGTCTCGGTTACACACTTACCGAGTTGGCCAAAGTCAGTGGTGTCTCGTCGCGAGCCCTCACAGATTTCGAGAACGGGCACCGGCCGCCCGCGGAGGATACGCTGATCAAGCTTGCCGACGCGTTAGCCGTACCGGCCGCCTTTCTTGAGCGGGAGTCTATCGAGCCCGTGGCAACCGGTGCGGCCAGTTTCCGCAAGCTGAGCAAGACCAGCGCGATTCGACGTGACGCTGTCCTCGCGAAGGCTTCGCTTGCGCTTGAGTTCTTCGACACGATTGAGGAGCGTTTTCGCCTTCCGGACGCTGATATCCCCACGTTCGACAAGCTAGCTCCGGAACACGCAGCTGGACTGGTACGGCATCGATGGAGTCTAGGAGACCGGCCGATCTCCAATATGGTGCATCTGTTGGAGGCGAAGGGTGTGCGAGTTGCGTCGCTCAGTCACTCGTACGATGACATCGATGCCTTCTGCTTCTACCGCGACGGTTCCCCCTACGTCTTCCTGAACACCGAGAAGACTGGCGAGCGACAACGCTTCGATGCCGCACATGAGCTGGGGCACCTCGTCCTCCACAGCGAGCTAGAAATGGATCCAAGCACGTCAAAGGAGCGAGAGGCAGAAGCGAACGCCTTCGCGTCCAGCTTCCTCATGCCGAAGACTGCTGTTGAAAGCCAACAAATGCGGGCGGCCAACATCGAACGGGTTTTGGCGGCTCGCTCGTACTGGAAGGTTTCCGCCATGGCCATGACCCATCGCCTGCACGAGCTTCATCTCCTAACCGACTGGCAGTACCGCTCGGCTTGCATTACGTTGTCTGAACGAGGATTCCGGCGGTCAGAGCCGGGCGGCATCGTCCCAGAGACGTCGCAGCTTCTCCGCAAGGTGATGTTCGGCGAGGGAGCCAGAATCACCGCGAGGGAAGCGGCAAGGATCCTTGATCTATCGCCCGCCGAGGTCCGAGAGTACGTACGCCACCTGGTACCTGTGAGCGCGTAACGGTCGATTCGTCGCTGCGATCTTCGGCGCGCCTCGGGAGACTCTCACTGGGCGTGAACCTCATCCGTGGGTGTCATGTACTTCAACAAGGAGATCCTGCTAACGAGTGCTGCTTGTCGGACTGAAGTGAGTTACGGCGAACTGCGAGCATGACGGCATGCGGAAGCATCCCATCGACGAAACACTGCCATTTCGTCCAATGCCTAGGAGCGTGTCGCGCGCGATTAGGGTTGAGTGCGGCGTCCGCTCCGGAGCGCGGCACTATCTCGACCGGCCAGTCTAGAATCGAGTAACAGAGTTCACCAGAGCATCTACTTGGCGGCGAAGGCCGTGTTTAGACGAGGCATGGTTGTGGCGACATACATGGCCGGGCACCGCGCGAAAGGGTGTGCCACAGCGAAGAATCCGGTGTGCCGAACTTGCGTTAACTCTGTATGTAAATGCTGGTCAGGTGCTTTTCCAAACATGCCCAAGTCAGGAACGACCCCGCGCACACGGTGCGCGGGGTCGTTCGTTTCCGCCGAGAACGGCGTCTGGAGAGTTCGTTCGCTCGTGTGAACGGGTGCCCCGGCGGGCATCATGAATGTGTGATCGCTTCGCCCAATGACGTGCCCGTTGTGCTTCTGCACGGCTGGCCGGTGACCCAAGCGCATTGGCGGTATCTGCTGCCCGCCCTGGACGATGCGGGGTTCGCGCCGATCCCGGTGACTCTTCCCGGTCTCGGCGAGGCTCCGGGCGACGTGGGGAGCTTCCGGAAACATGACCTCGCGGCATGGGTGGGTGATCGCCTCGGGGAGCTCGAACGGTTCGCGGTGGTCGGACACGACTGGGGTGCGACGGTTGCCGTGCACCTGGTCGCCGCGATGCCCGATGTCGTGACTGCTGTCGTCGTCGAAGAGGAGACGTTGCCCGGCGTCGACGTGGCCGTGCCGGAGCCCGGCGCGGGGCACTATCCGTCGTGGCACGGGCCGTTCAATCGCGTTCCGGGGCTCGCCGAGCAACTCGTCCCTGAGCGGGAGGACGCCTACTACGGGTCCTTCCTGCGCGAGAGCGCAGGACCGGCGGGGCTGGACCCCGACGTGCTGCGCTCGTACATCGACGCCTATCGGGCGGACGGCGTGCTGGAAGCCGGCCTCGGCTACTACCGGACACGGGCAGAGGACGTCGCCGACGTCGCACGGCTGATGCGTGAACCGATCGGTACTCCGGTCCTGGCGATCGGCGGTCGGTACGCGATGGGATCCGCTGTCGCCGAGGGCATGCGGGAGGTCGCATCGGACGTCAGCGGCGTCGTCGTGGAACGGTCGGGACACTATCCCGCCGAACAGGAGCCGGAGGGTGCCGCGCGCGAGATCATCTCCTTCCTCCGCCGACAGTCCGCCGACAGATGGTCGAGCGTGAGCGGCTGATATCGCGATCGTTCGTCGTCTGTCCGACGGAAAGAGCGACGTCGACACGCGACATCGGTCAGACGGTCCCGATCGAGGCGACGGCGTCCGCCATCTCCGACGGGGTCTCCCGCGCGCCGCGTCGCAACCATTCGAAGAGCACGTTGAAGTAGCCGCCCGCATTGAAGGCGAGGGCGTACTCGATGTGTGGGACGTGCGCATACTTCGGGCTTGCGCTGCGGTGGAACACCTCGGCGATGTGCTCGTTGAACTTCTGCAGGATCAGCCCGGACATTCCACAGGTCACAAGGGTGCGCAGGAAGTCTGCGTGGTCGGTCCAGAAGGTGAAGAACACGAGTGCGACGTCGCGGGTCTGGGCGAGGTCGGCGTCGCGGAGCCGTGTGACGTAGTCGTCGACCAGGCGACGACATCGCAGCGCGACCAGCTCCTCCTTCGACTGCACGTTCCGGTAGTACGTGCGACGCGAGAGCTGGGCGCGCTCGGCGATGTCGGTCACGGTGATGTCGCCATACGGCTTCTCCCGCATGAGGTGGAAGAGGGCCTCACTCAGCCATTCTCGGGAGCGGTCGGCCGTCGCATTGGCCCCGAGGCGCCTGCCTGAACCGTCCACGGTGTCCCACTCTCCGTCGTCGTGTAGCACTTCCGGCCGATTGATTGACCGATGCGTGCGCTGCTCGTCACACTTCCCAACAGTGTCACACATGTGCCACTTTGTTGCCACGAGGAGACCGGCATGACGATCGACCCCATTCAGCCCATGAGTGCCCTGTACCGCCTGTTCGCCGGGCGCACCGACGCGTCACGGTCCGTCGAGGGCAACGCCGGAACCATGGGTCTCGGCGAGAAACTGTGGTGGGCCCACAAGTTCTTCGTCGGCGCCGTGGAACATGCCGAGCCGGGTAAGGGGATCGAGGAACATTTCGCCGCACAGGACCTCTCATTCGGGCGGCCCGCGGGTTTCGTCCCGGTCGCCACGGCCAGACTCTCGTCCGCGGGCGACATCCTGACCTCCGAACACCTCCGTCCCGACACGACGGCCCACATCTGGGACGAGGTCGGCGACTTCCTGTTCGGCGCCGATCTGGCCGTCGCGAACTTGGAGACGCCGGTGGCGCCGTCGCGTCCGGTCGGGGCGCCACCCAAGAGCATCCTGTCCGCGCCGCCCCTCAACAGCTCCCGTGAGGTCCTGGAGATCTTCGCGGGCGGCGACCGGTTCGGCTTCTTCTCGACGGCGAACAATCACGCCCTCGATCAGGGGCCGGACGGCGTCCGCGAGACGCTCGACGTCCTCGACGAGATGGGAGTCGGTCATGTCGGAACCGCCCGCACATACGCCGAACGCGACGCGATCCCGGTGGTCGACGTCGAGGGCGTGCGAGTCGCATTCGTCTCGTACACGTTCTCCGTCAACGGGCGACAGGTGCCGGCGGGCGAGGAGCACCTCGTCAACTACCTGCGGCTGAACATGCCGGACGTCGACCTCTCGATGATCGAACGTCACGTGCAGATCGCCAGGGACGACCTGCGCGCGGACGTCGTCGTCGCATGTCTGCACTGGAGTCTCGAGTTCGAGTCGTACCCGGTCCGAACGGTGATCACGAACGCGCACCGCATCGCGGAGCTCGGCGTGGACGTGATCCTCGGAAACCACCCGCACGTCGTCCAGCCGATCGAGAGGCATTCGTACGTCGACGGTTCGGGCGTGGAGCGGGACGCGCTGATCGTCTACGCGCACGGCGACCTGGCGTCGTATCTGGACGCCGTGCCGAACTCGAAGGTCGGCAATCTCGTGAGGTTCTCGCTGCACAAGGGGACCGTCGCGGGACGGGAGACCACGGTGATAGCCGACGTCTCATGCCTTCCGATTCTGCGGCGCGCGAGGTTCGACCGGGACGGCACGTGCACGGACTTCCGGATTCACGACCTGTCCGCGTTCCTACGGCGTCATGAGCAGCAGGGCGACCTCGACAGCGCCGACCTCGCCGAGGTGCGCAGGCTCGCCGATCTCACCTCGTCCCTGCTGCCGTGACCGCCGGACGACCGGTGCCTCCATTCCATCTCCGATCCGAGAGACCACACATCCATGTCTGACACCACCGCTACCTCGACCGGCCGTCGCGACTCGACGTCGTGGCATTCCCGTCGGCTGCCGCGACTGATTCTCGCCCTTCTCGTCGTCACCCCGCTGGCGCTGTCCGCCCTGTTCATGTGGGTCGCGTGGGACCCGACCGACACCCTGGACGAGATGCCCGTGGCACTCGTGAACGAGGACCACGCCGTACATCACGCGGGCACCGTCCTCGACGCGGGCGGTCGACTCGCCGAGACTCTCGTGAAGTCCCATGCGATGAAGTTCGAGGAGGTGTCGAGAGCCGACGCGATGCGAGGACTCGCCGAAGGCGACTACTACTTCGCGATCACCATCCCCTCCGACTTCAGTGCCACGCTGGCCTCGATCGGCGACACCGCGACGGCGCCGGCTCTGATCGACGTCGTCTACAACGACAGGAACACGCTCCTCGCGTCGAGCATCGGCGGCCGCGCGATGGCGTCGATCACCGCTGCGGCGGTGAAGAGCATCTCCGCGTCGACGGTCGGAACCACGGTGAAGGGACTCGCGACGCTCGGCGGCGGAATCGAGAAGGCCGCGGACGGCTCCACCGAGCTCCACACCGGAACCAGTGCTCTGGCCGACGGGACTCGATCGTTGGCGAAAGGTTTGACCGACAAGCTCGCACCGGGCGCCCACACGGCCGCCGCCGGAGGCAGGCGACTCGCCGACGGCACAGCCCGACTCGCCGACGGCCTCGCATCACTGCAGTCGGGAACACAGACGTTGGGCGACGGCGCGACCCGACTTGCCGACGGTCTGGAACAGCTCACCGGTCCGTTGAGCACCGCCGAACTCACTCGGTTGCTCGGTTCTCTCGAACGGATCGTCGGACCGTCCGACCGTGCCGCCGTCAAGCGGCTCGAGGATCTCGTCGCCGGCATCGGTGCGCTCGCGCCGGGCAGTCGCGAACTCGCTCGCCAGCTGACGTCTTCCGACGCCGACTATCGGTCGGGGGTAGACGAACTCGTCGCCGGTTCCGCACGGCTCGACGACGGCGTCACCCGCCTCGGCTCTGGACTGACGGAGCTCGCCGAAGGCGTGGACACGGCGGCCGCCGGTGCTGTGAAACTCCACGACGGGGCTGCGCGGTTGGACGACGGTGCCGGGCGACTCGCTTCCGGCCTGCGGGACGGGTCGCGATCGCTGCCCGACTTGGGGGATTCGGTACGTCAGCAGAGTCTCGCGTCGCTGCTCAGCACGCCCGTCGCGAGTACCAAGACGAACCCGGAACCCGCCCACGGGTTCGGACCAGGATCAGTTCCGCTGCTCTTGACGGTCCTCAGCGCCCTGGTCCCGTTGATCGTGTCCCTCTGCCTTCGTCCACTGCGAGCGACCGTCGCGGACACTCGTTCGGTCGGCGTCCGGGCCTGGCTTCGACGGCTGTTCGCGTCCGCGCTGATCAGCCTCGCGGTGGTGGCGGCGATCGGAACTGCCGTGTGGACTCTCGTGTCGCCCGCGCCGTCCCCGGAATCGCCCGCGGCCGTCATGCTGATCGTCGCGGCGGCGACGGTGATGAACTCGGTGGTGGTCGGCGTGCTCTTCGCCGTCGCGGGCTACGTCGCGGGAGCGGTCGCCTCGGCGGCGGCGATCATGGTGCAGCTGTTCTCGTTCGGCGGCGTGTGGATGATCGAGACCGTTCCGGCGCCGTTCCGTCTGCTGAACCCGATCTCGCCGATGACGTACGTCCGCGACGGGCTCATCGCGGCCTTCAACGGGGTGAACGGTGTCGGCTCGTCGCTTGCCGCTATCACGGCGGTCACCGCGCTCCTCGTCGTGGCGGCGCTGATCGCCGTGCGCCCGACGAGCGATGCGTTTCGATCGTCGGGGGAGGCCGTCTCTCCGGGATAGGCCGCCTCAGCACCGACTGTGCCGTAGATCGTGACCACATGGTGGTCACGATCTACGGCACGGGCGGCGTCTGCGGTCAGTGGGAGCTGATCAGTTCGCGCAGCGACTGCCAGCGGGACGGCGAGGTCCGCCGCAGGACGACGGCCCTGGCGAGGGCGGCGAGGGCGAGCGCTGGAATCGTCCCGATGAGTACGACGGCCAGCGCGGTGTCGCCGCCCGCCAGCGTGCCGAAATTGACGACGGCGACCCACGTGAGCGCCGCGAAGGCGAGGGTCGCGCCGACGGCCGTCACGTAGGCGAGGGGCCGTGCGGCGCGACGTCGAACGAGGAATGCCACCACGGCCGCCGTCGTCACCGTGAGCAGGACGAAGAATCCGAGCGCCGACACGCCGTTGGCCCAGTTCACGATGTCGATGATCGGATCGAGCCCGGCGATCAACGCGACCGCGAGGGTGGCGACGGAGACGATCGACATCACGAGCGACGAGAACGACGGCGCCTGATGGCGCGGGTGCACGGCCGACATGCGCGTGGGCAGGAGCCCCGCGCGTCCCAGAGTGTGCATGTAGCGCGCCAGGACGTTGTGGAACGACAGCGCGGTGGCGAACAGCGCCGATACCAACAGCACCTGGATGACGTCGGCCAGGGTCTGTGCGACGTAGGTCGCCGCATTGCCGAGCAGGACCGCGGATCCCTGTGACCCGGCTTCGGCGAGTCCGTCCGGCGTGTAGCCCATCGACTGCGCCCAGGCCGACCCCGCGTACAGCAGGCCGATGAACACGACGGCGATGTACGTCGCGCGGGGGACCGTGCGGTCGGGGTCGCGGGCCTCGTCGCGGAACACGGTGGTCGCCTCGAAGCCGATGAAGCTCATCGCGCAGAACATCGCCGCGACCGCGAAACCCGAACCGTCGGGGAACATCGACGACGGTGTGAAGCCCTCGAAGTGCAGACCCGATGCGCCGCCGTGGACCACGACGGCAGTGTTCACGATCAGGATCAACGCCACCTCGACGGTGAGCGTCACCGACAGGACCTTCGTGGTCAGATCGATCCGCCGGTAGCCGAGCGTGCCGACGATCGCCATTGAGGCGAGGGCGTACACCCACCAGTCGACGTCCGGTCCGCCGAGGGTGACGACGACGCCGTTCACCTGCACGCCGAGGTACGCGTAGACCATGAACATGACGGCGTAGTACACGAGCCACGCGAGCGCGGCCGTCGCCACACCGGCCATCGGGCCGAAGCCCTTGCCGACGAACGAGAAGAACGCACCCGCATTGCGGACCGACGGCGACATGACGCCGAGGCAGTACGCGAACCCGAGCATCAGGATCGTCATCATCAGGTACGTGCCCGCGACGCCGTAACCGTTGCCGCCCGCCATCGCGAACGCCGCGGCGCCTCCCATCACGCCGAGCGGCGACGCGGTCGCGATGACCATCGCGGCTATGTGGAAGACGCCGAGGTCGCCCTGCAGGCGACCGCTCCCGGTCGCCGCGTCCGTGGTCGAGTCGGTGTGGAGCACTGTGTCCGTCATCGGCGGACCTCCTTGGATCAAATCAAAGTCAGTCGTATGACTGAGATTGCAAGAGTAGGCCCAGTGAGAGCCTGATCACAAGGGCTGTCGCCGATCGATTCGTCAGACGGTCCGCGTGGACGAGGCACATGCAGCCCGGAAGGCGTTGGGGCTCAGGACTTTCGGATGCCTCCACTCATGTGGGAAAGGCATCGGCCTCCGGCTCGGGCCGGGAGGCGAAAACCACGAACGCCGCACATCCCGAGGGATGTGCGGCGTTCGACGTCTGCTGCGGGTCTACGTCAGTGCACGCGGCGGGCGACGAAGTTCGCCGCGTTGTCGGTCATGCCGTTGACCGAGTACTGACCGTGGACGGTGTTGGGCTGGCTGATCGGTCCGCCGTCGCAGATGTTGTCTCCGGGGATGCAGTAGTCGCGGAGGAGCGCACGGTACCGGGCGCCCACGCGCATCGGCGGGACGTGGGCCTCGTAGAAC
Organism: Gordonia spumicola; assembly: GCF_009932475.1. Classification (GTDB taxonomy): domain Bacteria; phylum Actinomycetota; class Actinomycetes; order Mycobacteriales; family Mycobacteriaceae; genus Gordonia; species Gordonia spumicola. The sequence continues at coordinate 644,197 of NZ_BJOV01000002.1, read as the reverse complement.
CAGCGGTCGGCCGGTGCGCCGAACAGGATGACCCCGGCGACGTGGCGCGACACCGAGCCGGGCAGGGGAGCGGGCACCTCGCGCACGACCGGGGCGACGCTGCTCAGCTGATCGCTGACCGCGTAGGTGACGACGGCAGCGCCCTGCGAGTAGCCGCCGAGCACGATCCTGGTGGACGGGCAGTTCGACGCGAGCCACCGCATCTGACCCTGAGCGTCGCGCACCCCTTCGGCGACGGTCTTCAAGAAGTCGACGCCTTCGGCGAAGGCTCCGCTGGCCTGGTACCGCACGGGGGCCACGCGCACGTCCTTGCCGGGGAAGCGGTTCTGCAGCGAGCGGTACAGGGCCAGGCCGGTGGTCCCGACGGGGGCGTCCGCTTCCTGGGTGCCCCGGGCGAAGACGAGTTGGACGTCGGCACAGTCCGCGGCGGTGGCCGTGCCGCTGCCGAGCGGGACGGTGAGCCCGGCGATAGCCAGCGCGGCAGCCAGGACGATGAGCAGGCGTTTGGTCATGACTGAAGATCATAAATGGAGGGGCCGACAAAAGCTCGTCGGTTGGTCCGGTCGCATGACGTGGAGCGTCGCGCGGCCCGCGGTGCACGAACTGTCCGACGTCTCGTCGTGCGACGCGGGACATGTCTGGAATGGGACGTGTTCCACGTGGAACACGAGTAGCGTCCGATCGTATGACACGACGACTCTGCCTCCTTCTCGTGGTGATCGCGACGGTCATCGCAGGTCTAATCCCGATCTCGCCCGCGCGGGCGGCCGGGAACGCGCCGGGGACGGTGATCTCGGTGACGCAGCGTCCGGCAGGCTGGCGTGATCTGGCTGATGGCGGACGCGCGGTCACGTACTGGACGCAGGACTCCCGAGGCCGACCGGTCCAGGCGTCGGGCGCCCTGATGCTTCCGTCCGGCACCGCCCCGGCAGGCGGCTGGCCGGTGGTCGCGTACACCCACGGAACCTCGGGATACGGTCCGGGCTGCGGAGGGCAGAGCTTCGCCGACGCGTCACCGGACAAGTTCGTGTCGCGCCTGATCGACCGCGGATATGCCGTCGTCGCGTCCGACTACGTGGGACTCGGGCCGATGGACGTCGGCGTCCACCCCTACCTCGACAACCGCAGCGAGGCGTCGGCCACGATAGATCTGCTCAACGCATCCCGCTCGATCGAGCCCAGACTCGCGAACCGCTGGGGAGTCGCCGGGGGTTCGCAGGGTGGTCAGGCCGCACTCGCGACCGCGCATCGTCAACGCACGTACGGTCCTCGGTCCGACTTCCGCGGGACCGTCGCCGTCGACCCGGAGTCGGACGTCGAGAAGATCATGCCGCTGCTCGGCCCGTACATCCCGCCGGTACCGTCGCCGCTCGACGACTCGTACGGCTTCCTGCTCGGGATCCTCGCGGGTCTGCGGCAGGCCGATCCGAGCGTGAACGTCGACTCGTACCTCACCCCGTACGGGCGCCGCCTCGTGGACCAGGTCGGTGTGACGTGCCGCAGCCCGATCCTGCCGAAGGGCCTCGCCTTCGGGCGACTGCTGTCGCGGCCGCTCGGCACGCCCGCGATGACGGCGGCGCTGAATCGGTACATGGCCGTCGCCGTCAACGGATACGACGCCCCGATCCTGCTGATCCTCAACACCCTCGACACCACCGTCCCGTCGCCGCTGCACGCGTCGCTCGTCGCACAGTTCGCCGCGAACCGCGTGAACTTCTCGACATCGGTGGGGAACGGCTCGCACACCCAGCTCGACGCCGCTCAGTGGGCGGCGTTCGACCGCTTCTTCGCGACGCGGCTCAAGCGCTGAGCGACTCGACAGCCAACGCCAACGCCAAACGGATCCGCGGATCGTCGAGGTCGACGTCGAGGAGCGCGACGATCGCCGCCCGACGGTTGCGCAGCGTGTTGGGGTGGATTCCGAGGCGAGCCGCGGCGCGCGTCGGCTCGGCCGGGTACGCGAGGATCTCGCGCAGCGTCCCGACGTAGTCGCTGGAATGGTCGACGTCGTGCGCTCGGAGCGCGTCGATCGGTCCGGGCGAGGCTCCGCTCATCGACGCCACGGCACGCGCGATTACCAGTTCGTGCCACACGTCGTCCGAGGTCACGGGCGTGCGAACCGATCCGGCCCGGGCCAGCGCGAGGACGTCGAGCGCGTCGGCCCGCGAGCGCGGAAGGTCGGCCGCGGTGGACGCCTGTCGGCCGGCGGCGAGCAGCGCGTCCATCTGGTCCGCCAGCGATGCGGCCGCCTCGCACAGCCACAGCCAGCTGCCGGGCAGACGTCCGACGGCGGAGGCGAGGGTCACGGGGACGCCGTCGACGTCGGTCAGCAACGGCTGCGACCAGCCGAGGCGACGCAACGTCAGCTCCCACAGTTCCAGCCGGAAGTCGGTGTCGGTGGACGCATTGCCGAGCGCGACCACCCGCCACGGCCCGGCTGGGAGTCGGTCGGCCGTCTCGTCACCGGTGATCAGCACCGACCGGAGTCGTTCGATGGTCACCCGGCGGGCGGCGCCGAACACCGCACGGAGCCGGAGCAGGTGCAGGGCGATGACCGACGCCGTGCGGACCAACTCGGCCAGCTGGTCGTCGGAGAGCACACCGGGGTCGACCACCCAGACCGAGCCGAGGAACTCGCGACCCGCCCGGACCGGGACGACGAGGCGTTCGAGGACGTCGTCGCCCGCGGCCACTCGGAACGGCTCGGTCGCGGCCATCAGCTTCCGGAACACCCCGCGTGAGCGGAAGTGTCTCACCACGGGCTCGGGGACGCGCCGTCCGACGATCGTCGAGATCCGCACCGGATCGGCGGTGTCCTGCAGGGCGGAGTACGCCAGCACGCGGGAGAACGCGTCCTCGATCGTGACGGGCGCCGACACGATCGCCGCGGCGGCGTCGGCGAACTCGAACAGCTCGCCGTAGTCGACCGGGTGATGGGCGATCGCGTCCGACGATCCGGCCGACTGGTCGAGGATGCTCCGCACCAGCCACACGAAGTGCGTCCACGACACCATCGGCTGCAGCTCGAGCACCGTCACATCCCGCTGGGTCGCCGTGTCCGCGATCGCCTCGGCGAACGGCGCGCGCAGTACCACCGCGCAGGCGCCCGTGGCCCGCGCCGATTCGAGCACGAGCAGGGCGGAGTGCTCGTCGCGGACCCCGTTTCCCAGGAGCAGGGCTCCCGCGTGCTGCGCCGGGGCGTCGCCGTCGGCGAGCAGGACGTCGGACACCGCGGGTCTGCCGCTGCGTACGACCCGTCGGACGAGGCTCTCGCCGAGCGAGTCGGTGAGCGTGTCGAGATCGATCACTGTGCTCTCACCACACTTGCGACGGTAGCTGATTGTGCGATCGGCATCGTGACTTCACTCACGTTCGATCGGACACTGTGATGGCACGGGCCGCGACGAAAGGACTCCCGCAATGAACACCACAGGTCGGACGCGACGGATCGCCGTCGTCGGTGCGGGCATGGTCGGACTCTCCACTGCCTGGTTCCTCCAGGAGCGCGGGGTGGACGTGACGGTGCTCGAACGCAAGGACGTCGCCGCGGGCTCGTCGTGGGGCAACGCGGGCTGGCTCACCCCCGGCATCAGCACCCCGCTGCCCGAACCCGCCGTCCTCAAGTACGGACTGCGCGCGGTGCTCAGCCCGTCGTCGCCGGTGTACGTGCCGCCGACGGCCAATCCCCGCCTCATCCGCTTCCTCGCATCGTTCGCCCGGCACAGCACGGCGTCCCGATGGAACAAGGCGATGGACGCGCTGGTCCCGATGAACCGGACCGCGCTGCCCGCATTCGACGCCCTCGCCGACGGCGGTGTGCGCGTCACGACGCGGGCGGCGGACGACTTCCTGGCCGCGTACCGCACGGAGACCGACAGGGAGGTGCTGCTCGAGGAACTGCGTCACATCGAGGCAGCGGGCCAGGACATCGGCTTCGAGCTGATAGACGGCGACCGGGCCCGTCAGATCTCGCCCGCGCTGTCGGACGAGGTGCGGTGCGCGATCCGCCTGGAGGGCCAGCGGTTCATCGATCCCGGCGCGTTCGTCGACAGCCTCGCCGCGTCGTTCCGTGAGCGCGGCGGACGGATCCGTGAGGGGGTCAGGGTCGACGACGTCGCGCCGGACGCGGACGGCGTCGTCGTGACCGGCACCGACGGGACGGAACGGTTCGATGACGTCGTCCTGGCGACCGGGGCCTGGATCAGCCGTCACGCACGCGAGTTCGGCGTCCGCGTCCCGGTCCAGGCCGGCCGCGGCTACAGCTTCAGCGTGCCGATCGACGATCTCCCGGACAGTCCCGTGTACTTCCCGGCACAACGGGTGGCGTGCACTCCGCTCGGCGACCGTCTGCGGGTGGCCGGAATGATGGAGTTCCGCGATCCCGACGCGGCGCTCGACGAGCGTCGTGTCGCGGCGATCGTCGACGCCGCCCGTCCGCTGCTGCGCGGCGTCGACCTGGACGACCGCAAGGACGAATGGGTCGGATCACGCCCCTGCACGCCCGATGGCCTGCCCGTCATCGGTACGACCTTCGCTCCGCGCGTGCACGTGGCGGGCGGTCACGGCATGTGGGGCATCACGCTCGGCCCGGCGACCGGGCGGCTCCTGGCCGAGGCGATCGTGACCGGCCGGACACCGTCCGAGCTGGCTCCGTTCGACCCGGTCCGATGATCTGTCAGACGAGGATCCACACGTAGGCGATGACGCCCAGGATGAGCGCCAGCAGCCACAGGTAGCCGACGACGATCGCGGCGGTCGCCAGCGGCCGGCCGACCGTGCCGTCGCGGTCGATCTGATTGCGAGAGTAGTAGCCCAGTCCGAGGCCGAACGGGAAGGTGATGCCCAGTCCGGACAGGATGAGCGCGATGATCGACAGGTAGTTGATCTCGCTGGAACGGTCGGTCGACGGGCTCACGGGGCTCTTCTTGACGGTGGCGGCCTGCCGTGGCGCGGGGGCCGCGGGCCGGGCGGGGATCGGTGCGGCGACGGGCGGTTCGGTGCGTCCCCGCTCGGGAACGGCCGAGTACGCGAGCGAATTCGCGGCCTTGGCGGGCGCGGCCTGCTGGGCCGGTCGCGGCGGCGGTCCCTGCGGTGCGGGATTCGGGCGGACCGGGGCCCCGGCCTGCGGCGCGGGGCGCGACATCCCGGGCTGTGCCGGACGCGGCTGATTCGGGTTCGACGGCATCGGGCCGCGGCGCGGATCGTCAGTGGTCACGAGAACAAATTACCTTCCGGCCGAGGTCGAGGGAGGATCGACGAGGTCCTCGACTCGCGGGACGGTCGGCGACACCGGCGGATGCTCGGTGCGCGACCGCCGTGCGACGACGACGATCCCCGTCACGAGCAGGGTCAGCGCGGAGCCGACGACGATGAGGAGTTTGTTGCCCATCCCTCCAGGTTGCCAGGTGAGCCGAGCACGCGCCAACACCGTTGTCGCTGATAGGGGCCCGATCACATCGAATTGTCAGACGAACGTGGTTTCATGGGTGACGTGAGTGAGCAGAACAAGACCGCGACCCTGCACACCAATCGCGGCGACATCGTCATCGAACTCTTCCCGAACCACGCACCGGTCACCGTTGCGAACTTCGTCGGCCTTGCCGACGGTTCCAAGGACTACTCGTCGACCAACGCCAAGGGCGAGGCCAGCGGCCCGTTCTACGACGGTGCGATCTTCCACCGCGTCATCGAGGGCTTCATGCTGCAGGGCGGCGACCCGACCGGCACCGGCCGCGGCGGCCCCGGCTACCAGTTCGCCGACGAGTTCCACCCGGAACTCCAGTTCGATCGTCCGTACCTCCTCGCGATGGCGAACGCCGGACCGGGCACCAACGGCTCGCAGTTCTTCATCACCGTCGGTCCCACCCCGCACCTGAACCGTCGCCACACGATCTTCGGCGAGGTCAAGGACGCGGCGTCGCAGGCCGTCGTCGACGCCATCGCGACCACCGCGACCGACCGGGCCGATCGCCCGCTCGACGAGGTCAGGATCGAGAGCGTCGAGCTCTCCTGACTTGAACCAGGTCTGCTACCGGCATCCCGACCGCCCCACCGCGCTCTCGTGCACGCGGTGCGGGCGGTCGGCCTGTCATGAATGCCTACGTCCGGCCTCCGTCGGCCAGCACTGCGTCGAATGCATCGCGAACGACGCGGCGTCGTCCCGCGTGAGCGGACCCGTGCCCGCGGTCGCCGCGATGAACGCGAAACCCGTCGTCACCTACGGGCTGATCGCCGCCAATGTGATCGTCTTCGTCGCCGTCCTGCTGCAGGCGGGCGGAACCACGCTGTACCTGTCGTCGATCTACCGCGAAGGCGTGCTGATCAACGGAGCCGGATTCGACGACCAATACTGGCGACTGCTCACGTCGGGGTTCCTGCACCAGAGTGTGCCGCACCTCGCGATCAACATGTTCTCGCTGTACATCATCGGCGCCGACCTCGAACGAGTCCTCGGGCGTGGACGGTACTTGGCGATCTATCTCGTCAGCCTGCTCGGTGGAAGCGCCGCCGTGATGGCCCTGCAGTCGGGTGTCGCGGCGACCGCCGGTGCGTCTGGCGCCATCTACGGTCTGATGGGCGCGCTGCTGATCCTGCTGCTGCGCCTCAAGGCTCCGGTGCAGACGGTGCTCGGCGTGATCGCCGTCAACCTCGTCATCTCGGTGACCATCCCGAACATCTCCCTGTGGGGCCACGTCGGCGGCCTCACGTTCGGTGCCGCCGCTGCCGCCGTCATCCTCTGGCTGCCCGTACAGGTGTTGTCGCCCGAGAAGCGGACGCAGGCCGCGGTCTCCCGGGTCGGTTGGTACGGGCTCGCGGCCCTCGCCGTTCTCGCGATCGCCATCGGAACCGGCATCGGCGCAGTCAGCTGACGGCTGGGCTCTCCGCGTCGCCTCGAAAGCCCGCGTCGCGGAGGGCGTCGGCCACCACCGCCGGGTCGACACCGAGATCCCATCGGCCGAAGACCAGGAGCCGGTCGTCGGGCAGGTCGAGCACCAGCTGACGGCTCCGGCCCGCCAGCCGCCGCGTGTGCAGGACACCGACTTTCAGAACGTCGTCCGGGGTCAGGTCGACGCGACCGGTGATGGTCCGGACCGCGATGCGCGGGCCCTCGTACAGGGCTATCCGGGGCCGACGGACCAGCGCGATGACACCGGTGACCACGAGTCCGACGGCTGCGATGCCGATGAACACCATCGCGGGCGGTTCGGCGAACGATGCCGCCGCGGCCGCGAGCAGGGCGGCCCCGGCGCCGATCAGCGCGATCCCGGCCGGGACGGGCGTCGACCAGGTGGTTGCGGCGGAAGTCTCATCCACAGGATTCACACGTTGTCCACAAGAGTTGTCCACAGGTGGGGATTACTTACACACATGTAATTTCCACATGGGGACAACGCGGCGATGGTCAGCGCCAGCCCATCGTCATCAACAGACCGACGACCATGAAGCCGAAACCGATCAGCATGTTCCACGATCCGAGCTCGCTCATCCAGTGCAGGAACTTGCCCTCCGAGCCGAACGTCTCCTGGGTCGCGCCCAAGTAGTAGACGAGCAGCCACAGCAGGCCGATCAGCATGAGTCCGAACATGACGGACTGGTACACGACACCCGACGGTCCCGCCTTCACCTTCACCGGGGTACGGCTGGCGCTGTTGACGGTGTAGTCGGTCTTCTTCCGGACCTTTGACTTCGGCATACCCTCTACGGTATCCCAGCTGCACCGTCAGCAGCGAAAACGCTAACCTTGCAGGCGTGCGCATCCTCGTCATCGACAACTACGACAGTTTCGTCTACAACCTGGTCCAATACCTCGGCCAGTTGGGAGTCGAGGCCGTCGTCTGGCGCAACGACGACGACCGGCTCGCCGATCTCCAGGCCGTCGTCGCCGAGTTCGACGGGATACTCCTCAGCCCCGGTCCCGGAACACCCGACCGTGCGGGAGCGACCGTGCCGATCGTCTCGGTCGCCGCTGCGGCGCGAACTCCGCTCCTCGGCGTCTGCCTCGGCCACCAGGCCATCGGCGAGGCGTTCGGCGCCACCGTCGACCGTGCGCCCGAACTCCTCCACGGCAAGACGTCCCTGGTGAACCACAGTGGCCGCGGCGTTCTCGCGGGCCTGCCCGACCCGTTCGTCGCCACCCGCTACCACTCGCTGACGGTGCTTCCGGAGACGATCCCCGACGTCCTCGAAGTGACCGGAACGACGGACACCGGCATCGTCATGGCGTTCGCGCACCGCGAACTGCCGATCCACGGCGTGCAGTTCCACCCCGAGAGCGTGCTGACCCAGGGTGGGCACAGAATGCTCGCCAACTGGCTCGCCGTGTGCGGGTTCGACGTCCCCGCGGGCCGCGTCGACCTCCTCGAAGAGCAGATGGCGAAGGCGCTCGGCAATCCCTAGAAGATGCTGGCCCGGCCGACGACGATCGAGACCGAGTCGGACTTCTTGAGGGTGTCGCCGGGTGCGGGACGCTGGGAGACGACCTTGCCGTCGTTCGAGCTGCCGAGCGGGACCTTGCGGTCGTTGCTGTTGAGGGTCGTGTCGCCCCACCCCGCCTGAACGAGGGCGGCCTGCGCCTCGTCGGGCGTCATGCCGCGCAGGTCGGGGACGACGAACATGTTGCCGCGGGACACCATCAGCTGGACGGTGCTGCCGACGCGGACCGATTCGCCGACGCCGGGCGACGTGTTGACGACCTGACCCGCGGGGAGTTCGGAGTCGGCCTGCACCGAGACGACGTCCAAGCCCATGCCCTCGAGGGTCGCCGTCGCCTGCTTCTCGGTCTGTCCGCGCAGGTCGGGGACGGTCACGACCTTCGGTCCGGTTCCGATGAAGACGGTCACGTCGCTGGTGACGGCGACGGTCGCACCGGTCTGCGGGTTGGTGCGGACGACCTTGTCCTTGAGCGCCGCAGTCGAGTCGATCTTCTCCACCTTGACGTTGGTGAAGCCCTGGACGCGCAGTTCGTTGCGCGCGTCTTCGAGGGTCTTGCCGCGCAGGTCGGGGATCGGCGTCTTCTGCGGTCCGGAGGACACGTACAGGGTGACCTCGGAGCCCTTCGGGGTCGGGACGTCGTTCCCTGGGACGGTGCGGGTGGCGAGCCCCTCGGCGATGTCGGTGCTCGCCTCGTCCTGCTCCTTGACGGTGAAGCCGGCTTGTTCGAGGTTGGCCTTGGCGGCGTCGGCCGACAGCCCGGTCACCTTGGGGACGGCGATCGACGGTTGGTCCGGCGTCCACGGAGCCCACGCGATGAGCCCGCCGACGAGGGCGAGGATCGCGATGAGGGCGACTGCCACCTGGAGGCGGCGACGTCGGTGCAGCGGCACCGGCTCGTCGTCGATCACCTCGGACAGGCGACGACCGTTGCGGCGCGACGGAGCCTCGTCGCGCGCGGCGAGGCGCGGCGCGTTGATGTAGTCGGTCTGCTCCTCGTCGGTGAGCAGCATCGGAGCCGACGGCTTGCCGCCCGCGAGGACCTTGATGAGGTCCGACCGGAAGTCGGCCGCCGTCTGGTACCGGTTGGCGGGGTTCTTGCTCATCGCCTGCATGACGATCGAGTCGAGTTCCGGCGACAGCTCCGGTCGGACGGCCGACGGCCTGCGCGGATCCTCGTGCACGTGCTGGTGGGCGACGGCGATCGGCGAGTCGCCGGTGAACGGCGGTTCGCCCGTCGTGAGTTCGAACAGGACGCAGCCCATCGAGTAGATGTCGCTGCGCGGATCGACCTTGATGCCGCGCGCCTGCTCGGGCGACAGGTACTGGGCGGTGCCCATCACGGCGGACGTCTGCGTCATCGTCGCGGACGTGTCGTCCATGGCGCGTGCGATGCCGAAGTCCATCACCTTGACCGCGCCCGCGCGGTCGATCATCACGTTGGCGGGCTTCATGTCGCGGTGGACGATCGCGGCGCGGTGCGAGAAGTCCATCGCGGCGGCCACATCGGCCATCCACGTCATCGCCTGCTTGGGTGCGATGACGCCCGACTCCGACGCGCGGAGGATGTCGCGGAGCGTGTCGCCGTCGACGTACTCCATGACGATGAACGGCAGCGGCCCCTCGGGCGTCTGCGCCTCGCCGGTGTCGAAGACCTGGACGATGGACGGATGCGTCAGCTTGGCGGCGTTCTGCGCCTCACGACGGAAACGCAGGTAGAACGACGGATCCCGCGCCAGGTCGGCGCGCAGCACCTTGATCGCGACGTCGCGGTGAAGCAACAGGTCGCGCGCGTACTGGACTTCGGACATGCCGCCGAAGCCCAACGTCTCACCGAGCTCGTACCGCTCGGACAGGTAGTGCGGATCCAGGTCGCTCATGGCCGGTTCACCTGCCTGGGATCGTTATGCCGGGAACGATGACGATCCCGCTGTTCGACGGAGCCTCGCGGCTCGGGACCGACGGCTCGTTCGACGGCTCTTCCTCGGACGACGTGGCCGACGACTCCTCGCTCGACGACTCCTCACTGCTCGTCGTGCTGTCCTCGGTGGACGTCGTCTCGTCCTGAGTCTGCGTCGTGGTGACCGTGACGGGCGTCGACGACGGCGTCGTCGGCGGATCGGACGGGCTGCTGTTGACCCAGAACGCGATGAGGATGATGGCCGACAGCAGCAGGAGCACGGCGATCGCCGTCAGGACCTTGTGCGTGGTGGTCCAGCCGTCGTCGACGGCCGGTGCGGCAGCCGTGGACGGACGCTCCGCCACATGCGACGACGGGGCGGGTGATGTCATCGCGCGGGTCGACGACGGGATCGGTGCGGGCACGGGGACGGGCGCCGCGCCGGCGCTGCGCGGACGCGGCGGACGATGACCGGCACGGACGGCCGCGACGGCGTCGGCGAACTCGCCGCCGGTCGCGTACCGCTGCTGGGCGTCCTTCGACAGGGCGATGTCGATGAGTTCGCGCACGGGGGCCGGGACCGTCGCGGGCAGCGGCGGAGGCGGATCCTGGATGTGCTTCATCGCGACGGTGATGGCTCCGTCGCCGAGGAACGGCCGACGGCCGGTGAGCGCCTCGTACCCGACGACGCCGAGCGAGTACACGTCCGACGCCGCGGTCGCCTCGCCGCCCATCGCCTGTTCGGGCGAGATGTACTGAGCGGTGCCCATCACCATGCCGGTCTGCGTGACGGGAGCGGCGTCGACGGCCTTCGCGATGCCGAAGTCGGTGATCTTGACCTGGCCGGTGGGCGTGATCAGGATGTTGCCCGGCTTCACGTCGCGGTGCACGAGGCCCGCCGTGTGCGCGGCCTGGAGGGCGCGCCCGGTCTGCTCGAGCATGTCGAGGGTGTGCGTCAACGCCAGCTGGCCCATGCGGCTGATCACGGAGTTCAACGGCTCGCCGTCGACGAGCTCCATCACCAGGTAGGCGAGCGGGTCGCCGCCGTTGCGATCGGGCGTCTCGCCGTAGTCGAAGACGTTGGCGATGCCGGGATCGTTGAGGCGGGCCGTGGTCTGCGCCTCCGTGCGGAACCGGCCGAGGAACTCGGAGTCGTTCGAGTACTCGGCCTTGAGGACCTTCACCGCCACCCGTCGTCCGAGACGGGTGTCCAGCGCTTCCCACACCTGACCCATGCCGCCGGTGGCGATCAGCCGGACCAGTCGGTAACGGTCGGCGATGATGGTGCCGTTCTGCAGGCTCATCGAGCACCTCCGGTGTATGCGTTCATCACTGCGCGTCCAATCGGGGCGGCAACGACGCCGCCGTATGCGTTCTGACCCTGGGCGCCGTTCTCGACCATCACGGCGACGGCGATCCGACTGTTCGAGCTCGGCGAGAACGCGATGTACCAGGCGTACGGCGTCTCACCGCCCTCGGCTTGGTCGGAGTGCTCGGCGGTGCCGGTCTTCGAGGCGATGCCCGACTGGGCGCCGCGGGTGTGCTGTTCGGACTTGATCATCATGTCCGTGATCGTGGTGGCCTCGGCGGCGGTCAACGGGCGGTTGAGCGTCGTCGGAGCGGTCGTGGCGATGGTCCGCAGGTCGGCCGTCTGCAGCTTGTCGACGAGGTACGGCTGCATCCGGACGCCGCCGTTGGCGACGGTCGCCGCGATCATCGCGTTCTGCAGGACGGTCAGCCGCACATCGCGCTGGCCGATCGCCGACTGGCCGAGGGCCGCCAGGTCGTCGCCGATGTCGCCGACGGACGATTCGGACACGTCGAGGGGGATGTCGGCCGTGTCGTCGCCGATCCCGAAGTCGGAGGCGGTCGACTTGAACTGGCTCACCTTGTCACCGGGGACCTTCTGGGTGAGCAACTGGGCGAATGCCGTGTTGCACGAGTACTGGAACGCCTGCGTCAGGCTGACGGTCCCGCCGGTCGAGTCGGGGCAGGTGGAGCCGGAGTCGTTCGACAGGGTGGCGTCGCTGCCAGGGAGGGTCCAGCGCGACGCCGCCGTGAGGCGGGTGTCCGCATTCAACCCGCTGCTCAACGCCGTCGCGGTGGAGATCACCTTGAACGTCGACCCCGGCGGGTACAGCGAACCGATCGCCCGGTTGATCAGCGGCGAATGGACGTCGTCGACGGCGTTGATGGCCTTCCAGGCGGCCGCGGCCTTCGTGAAGTCCTGGGTCGCGAGCGTGTTCGGGTCGTAGCTGGGCGTCGACGCCAAGGCGAGGATCTTTCCGCTGCTCGGCTCCAACGCGACGACGGCTCCCCGGCAGGGTCCGTCGCAGTCGGAGTTCACGAGTTCGCGGTAGGCGACCCGCTGGAGTTTCGGATCGATCGTCGTGACGACGTTGCCGCCGCGCGGGTCGCGCCCGGAGAACATGTCCATGAACCGCTGGGTGAACAGGCGATCGTCGTTGCCGTTGAGGACCGAGTTCTCGGCCACCTCGAGGCCGCGGGGGTCGCTCTGATAGCGCGCGAAGAAGCCGGTGATCGGGGCGAACGCCTTCGGGTTGCCCGACGCCGGGTACTGCCGCAGGTACTTGAACTTGTTGTCGGTCGGCACGCTCTCGGCGAGAACGGTGCCGTCGGACGCGACGATCACGCCGCGTTGGCGGGAGTACTCGTCGAGCTGGACGCGGGTGTTGCGCGTGTCGTCGCGCAGATCTTCGGCGCGGAACACCTGAATCCAGGTGGCGTTGGCGAGCAGTGCGATCACCATGACGATGGCGGCGACAGCCACATTGCGGATCGGACGGTTCACGCGCGCTTCACCACCTGGGTCGCCAGGGCGTCGACGGGCGGGGCCTTCACCTTGGGTGCGTCGGGTTCACGTGAGGCGTTCGAGATGCGGATGAGCAGCGCGAGGAGGAGATAGTTCGCCAACAGCGACGACCCGCCGTACGCGAGGAACGGCGTCGTCAGACCGGTCAGCGGGATCAGCTTGGAGACGCCGCCGAACACCACGAACACCTGGAAGATGATCGTGAACGCGAGGCCCGCGGCGAGGAGCTTGCCGAAGCTGTCGCGGACGGCGATCGCCGACCGGAATCCGCGGACCGTGATGACCATGTACAGCATCATCAGTGCGGCGATGCCGACGAGACCGAGCTCCTCGCCGAAGGACGTGAGGATGAAGTCGGTGTTCGCGAACGGCACGGTATTGGGCCGTCCCGACCCGAATCCGGTGCCGAACATGCCGCCGGTGGCGAAACCGAACAGGCTCTGCGCGATCTGGTAGCCGTACGTCTCGTACTGCGAGAACGGGTCCTGCCAGATGGACACGCGGACGCGCAGGTGCTCGAACAGATGATAGGCGACGGTCGCGCCGATGGCGAACAGGGTGAGGCCGAGCACCAGCCAGCTGACACGCGACGTCGCCACGTACAGGAGCACGAGGACGGTCGCGAAGATCAGCAGGGGAGTGCCGAGGTCGTTCTCGACGGCGAGGACGCCGATGGCGATCAGCCAGGCCGCGAACAGCGGTCCGAGGTCGCGCAGTCGCGGGAGGTCGATGCCCGCGAACTGCTTGCCCGCCGTCATGAACAGGTCGCGGCGCGACACCAGGAACGCGGCGCTGAAGATGATGATCAGGATCTTCGAGAACTCGCCGGGCTGGATGCTGAAGCCGGGCAGGATGATCCAGTTGCGCGAGCCGTTCACTTCGGCCATCGACGCGGGCAGGATCGCCGGGATCGCCAGGAACACGATGCCGCCGAGGCCGAGCGTGTACGCATACCGCGACAGGGTGCGGTGATCGCGGATGACGATCAGTGTCAGCGCGAACACGACGACGCCGATGAACGCCCACAGCAACTGTTGGTCGGCGTTGTGCGTGCGGTCGCCCTGGGTGACGGCGTCGACGTCGACGTCCACCGACCCGAGGTCGAGCCGATGGATCATCACGAGGCCGAGGCCGTTGAGTGCGGCGACGCACGGCAGCAGGATGGGGTCGGCGTACGGCGCGAACCGTCGCACCGTCAGGTGCAGGACGGCGCACAGCACCGCGAACGCCGCGACGAACTTGGCGACCTCCCAGGTCAGCGGCTCGCCTTGGGCGAGCTCGACGATGACGAGGGCGGCTCCGACGATCGCGACGACGATGCCGAGGAGCACCATCTCGGTGGTGCGTCCCGAGTTGGACGGCGGTGGTGAGGGGGGCGCGTGCCCGGACGGAGCCGCTGTCATCAGCGTTTCCGACAGTTGTGGGTGTCGTCCGCCGTCGGCGTCGGTGCGGGCGCGCTCGTCGGGCGCGGCTTGGACGGCTCGGGATGCTTGGTCTCCGACTTCGGCTCGCCGGGGCGGTCCTTGTTCTCGAGCGGCGGCACGGGCAGCGGGCACAGTTCGGCGAACTTGAGCTCGTTCTGCACGCGCTCCTGCGCGGACTGGAGCGAGAGGTTCTTGATGCTCTTCGACTCGACGGTGGTCTGGCTGATCTCGTTCAGATCGGCCAAGCGCATCGGGGTGCAGGTGCTCCCGGCGTCCTGGAACGTGATGGACGGGTCGGGCGCCGTCGCACTGTCGATGCACACCACCTGATTGGGCTTCTCGATGGTGAAGAACAGCAGGCTGTCGGGCGAACCGCTGTGGATCTCCACGTTGCCCGCATCGGAGACGGTGACGAAGGTGCTGTTCAGGGCCTGCGAGCGGATCACGAAGAACGCCGTGACCAGGAGCCCGATGATGACGAGGAGTCCGGCGATCACCAGCGGCCAGCCCCAGCGCCGCTTGCGCGCGGGTTCGGGCGAGGTCGTGATGGTGGGACGCTGCGTCGCGGGCGCGGGCGGGCGCAGTGCGGCGGCACGGCCTGCGGCCGTCTTCGGGTCGGGGACGTATCCGGCCTGGTCGTCGTCGCCCGCGGCACCGCCGAGGATGGGGCGGGAGTCGCCGTACTCGTGGTCGACGACATCGGCGACGACGACCGTGACGTTGTCGGGGCCGCCGCTGCGCAGGGCGAGTTCGATGAGTCGGTCGGCGCACGCCTTGTGGTCGGCGATGCTGCCGAGGGTGTCGGCGATGGTCTCTTCGGAGACGACGTCCGACAGCCCGTCGCTGCAGAGCATGTAGCGGTCGGCCGCGCGGGCCTCGCGCATGCTGAGGGTCGGCTCGACCTCCTGGCCGGTGAGGGCGCGCATGATCAGCGAACGCTGCGGATGCGAATGCGCCTGTTCCGCGGTGATGCGCCCCTCGTCGACGAGCGACTGGACGAACGTGTCGTCGCGGGTGATCTGGGTGAGCGCGCCGTCGCGGTACAGGTAGCCACGGGAGTCGCCGACGTGACAGAGGCCGATCCGGCTGCCCGCGAAGAGGATCGCGGTGAGCGTGGTGCCCATGCCGTCGAGTTCGGGAGACGCCTCGACCTGTTCGGCGATCGCCGCGTTGCCCGCCTGCGTGGCCCGCTCGAGCGCCGAGAGGAGGTCGCCGCCGGGGGCGTCGTCGTCGAGGGTGCGGAGTGCCTGGATCACGAGCTGGCTGGCGACTTCGCCCGCCGCATGCCCGCCCATGCCGTCGGCGAGCGCGAGGAGGCGTGCGCCGGCGTACACGGAGTCTTCGTTGTTCGACCGGACGAGGCCGCGGTCACTTCGCGCGATGTAGCGCAGGACGAGGGTCACGGGCGTAGCTCAATCACGGTCTTGCCGACCCGGATCGGGGTGTTGATCGGGGCTCGGACGGCGGTCGTCACTTTGGAACGGTCGAGGTAGGTGCCGTTCGTGGATCCGAGGTCTTCGACGTACCAGTCGTCGCCGCGCGGGGACAGACGGGCGTGACGTTCGGATGCGTAGTCGTCGGTGAGGACGAGGGTGGAGTCGTCGGCACGGCCGAGGAGGACCGGCTGCGTGCCGAGGGTGATGCGGGTGTTCGCGAGGGCTCCGGCCGTCACGACCAGGTATTTCGCTGTGCCGCGTGCACGGGTTGTGCGTTCTTTGCGTTCGGAGCGTCCACCGCCGACGGAGAGGCGGCCGCCCGCGGCCACCGTGAGGTCGTTGCGCATGGCGCGGATGATCGCGTACACGAACAGCCACAGCAGGATGAGGAACCCGAATCGGGTCACCTGCAACAGAATGCCCTGCACCTGTGCGTCACCTCCCTCACGTAGAGCGTCGTTCACCCCGGCGGACGCCGGGATGCAGCCAACTGTCGGGGGACATGCAATTCCCCCGACAGCATCTTATGCGGTATCGGCTACTGGAAGCGGACGGTGATGTCGGAGTGGCCCAATCGGATGCGGTCGCCGTTGGCGAGTTCCCAGCTGCTGACCTGCAGGTCGTTCACGGTGGTGCCGTTGGTCGAGTTGAGGTCGGTCAGCATGGCGACCTGTCCGTCCCAGCGGATCTCGGCGTGGCGACGCGAGACGCCGGTGTCGGGCAGACGGAACTGCGCGTCCTGGCCGCGGCCGAGGACGTTGGAGCCCTGACGCAGCGAGAAGGTGCGGTTGCTGCCGTCTTCCAGGACGAGGGTGATGCCTGCCGGGGCGTAGCCGCCCTGCGGTGCGCCGTAGCCCTGATCGGCGACGGGCGCGGCGTAACCCTGGTCGTATCCGCCCTGCTGGGGTGCGGCGTACTGCTGGTCGTATCCGCCCTGTTGCTGGCCGTAGTCGTAGGCCTGGGGCTGCTGTCCGTAGCCCTGGTCGGCGGGCGCGGCGTACTGCTGGTCGTACGCCTGGGGCTGTGCGTAGCCCTGGTCGTAGGCCTGGGGCTGCTGTCCGTAGCCCTGGTCGGCCGGCGCGGCGTAGCCCTGGTCGTATCCGCCCTGCTGGGGTGCGGCGTACTGCTGGTCGTATCCGCCCTGTTGCTGGCCGTAGTCGTAGGCCTGGGGCTGCTGTCCGTAGCCCTGGTCGGCCGGAGCGGCGTAGCCCTGGTCGTATCCGCCGTACTGGGGCTGCTGGTCGTAGCCCTGCTGGGGCGCCGCGTCGTACTGCGGCTGCTGCCCGTAACCCTGCTGCTGGTCGTAGGCGCCGTACTGCTGCTGGTCGTAGCCGCCCTGCTGCGGGTAGCCGGGGTACTGGCCGCCCTGATCGTTTCCGGGGGGATTGGTCATGGCTGGGGCTCCTCGGTGACTTTCTGGTCCCGGGGCCGCAGCGGACGCGGGGACCGGGCGTGGTGTGGCGTCGGGGTTGACGACGCCGTTGGTGTGGAACTGTCCGGTGTGCAGTGACGGTATCTGATCGAACTCTACGACTACTGGACCATAAGTCTGCCACCCATTGTCCCGGATGAAGTCCTCCAAATGGCGGGAGAAGATCTTCCTGTTCAGTTCGTACTCCGTCGAGACCTGCTCCAGATCGGACGGACTGAGCGACACGACGTAACTGTTGGCGACCAACGACGCGCCGTCGCCCAGGTTCTCGAGGGTGCTCTCGGCGTCGCGTTGGAGACGCTGTTCGATCTCCTGCGGCGCCACCGAGCCGCCGAAGACGCGGGCGAAGCCGCCGTCGACGGCGGACTCGAGCTTGCGCTCGAATCGGTCGAGAAATCCCACCCGTTCCCCTCTTTCGACGTTCTCTGGCGTGTCGGCGTGCATACCGTGGGTTTCAATGTTACCGGCCGTCTCCCGGTCACGCTGCCCGTGTGCACCACGCGTATCTGGCGTCACATCTGTCGGCCGCTGGTGCGGTTGGCGTCTGTGCAGGTCAGATCCGGTTTCGATCACTGATTTTCGTGTGCCGCCGGGGGCGTGCTATCGTTTTCGAGTCCGCAAGGACATACGTCGAATGATCGACGCCGCGCGCGAGTGGCGGAATGGCAGACGCGCTGGCTTCAGGTGCCAGTGTCCTTCGGGACGTGGGGGTTCAAGTCCCCCTTCGCGCACACTGAGCGGTTCGGAACGAATCGCTAGAAGAGGTCAGGTTGCAGAAATGCGACCCGGCCTCTTCTTCTTTCTCCAGGGCGACCTGCCCAGGCTACGAGTCCCGTCTGACTTCTCGGGACCCGGTGGTTCGATGCTCACCCGGACGCGGCTGTCTGCGCGAATCGATCCGTAGGCCGATCGTGGCGCGTTAGTCCGTACGGCCACTTTCTTTGATTGTGATATCGGTACTGGCTGTGCTGATTGGAGCCTGTGGCGCAATCGATCCTAAGGTCTATCCCGAGTCGAACGATCGTGTCGATACGGCTGACATCGACCGTGTTACGGCTGACTCGATCCTCCGGGAGAACGGTATCTCGATCCCTCGCACGCTCAACTACCACTCGGGCATAGGGCGGTCATATGGATTCCCTGGAACCCCTGATTCGTATATGAAGTTTGTCGAATCGAACAACAGCGTCGGAGGGGAACTTCATGCCACTGATATCGGCGTCGAATTCGGCCAGTTCGAAACATATCCGTGCGATTCGACGTTCATACGAACCTCTCTGCTCGGTCGCCTAGGATTGGACTGCCACGGAAGTCCGTTCGTGCAGGTCGCATCGGATGGAACCCCTCCGAGAAGGGGCGCAGAACGGCTCTCTGGGACAACGCTGGTCGTGGACACAATGGATGGGGAAGTTCGTCTGTACATTGCGATAGTCGGGCATTGATTGTCGAACCCGGCGGCCCGGGAGACGCGCCTCAGTCGAGCCAGGGTGACGGCGAGCCGCGGTCGCCGTGCGCCCCATGCGGTGCGATGTCGGCGATGCGACGGAGCTCGTCGTCCGTCAGTTCGACGTCAGTCGCCGCAATATTCTCAGCGACGCGATCGGGATTGCGTGAGCCGGGAATCGGAACGATGAAGTCGCCCTGCGCGAGGATCCACGACAGGGCCAATTGGGGGAGACTCACGCCGCGTTCCTCTCCGACCGCGGCGAGACGTTCGACGATACGCAGATTGACGTGGAAGTTCGGGGTGTTCCACCACTCCATGAACTGTCGGAAATCGCCGCGTTCGTAACAGTCCGCCGCCCGGACTGCCCCGGTGAGGAAACCGCGCGCGAGCGGCGAGTAGGCGATGAAGCCGATTCCGAGCTCGTCGAGCAACGGAAAGAGCGGGATCGCGTCTTGGGCGAAGATCGAGAACTCGGTCTGCAGAACAGAGATCGGATGGACGGCGTGGGCTCGGCGGAGCGCATCGGGTGTCGCTTCCGACAGTCCCAGGTATCGGACTTTGCCCGCGGTGACAAGGTCGGCCATCACGCCGACGACGTCCTCGATCGGGACGGCCGGGTCGAGACGGTGCTGATACAGGACGTCGATGTGATCGACGTCGAGGTTGACCAGGCTCGCGTCGACGACCTGACGGATGTGGTCTGGATGGGAGTTGACGCCGAACTGCTTCGTCATGCCGAACTTCGTCGCGATGGTGACGTCGTCGCGGAAGGGTTTGATCGCGCGGCCGACCAGCTGTTCTCCTGCGCCCCAGCCGTACATCTCGGCAGTGTCGTAGTGCGTGACGCCGAGGTCGTGTGCCCGACGAATCGCGGAAACGGCTTTCGTCGACATCGGTGGCGCCGTAGCCGACCGCGACACCCATCGAGCCGTAGCCGATCTCCGACATCCGAAGCCCTTGGCGACCCGTCTCCCGAATCCGCATGTCTCCTCCATCTCAAACCGAACCGTTTGGTTTGACGGTAGGGCACTACTCGACGCCGGTCAAACCAAACAGTTCGGTTGGTAGGGTGACGCCATGTCTCCAGACGGCCGCGGCGACTCGACCCGCGATCGAATCATCGCCGCGGCGACAGTCGAGTTCGCCGATCGCGGAATCGGCGCGGCACGGATCGATCGAATCGCGAAAGCGGCCAGGACCAGCAAGGAGCGTGTCTACGCGTACTTCCGGAGCAAGGAAGAGCTGTACCGTTTCGTCTCGGCGCGGGAGTTGGACGCCGTCGCCGATGCGACGCGCCTCGACCCTGCCGATCTGCCGAGATACGCCGGACGTCTCCATGACTATTTCGTCGACCACCCGCACAGCCGGCGTCTCATGCGGTGGGGAGAGCTCGAGCTGTCGAACGCCGACGACACCGCGTGGGAAACGGCACGCAGAAAGATCGTCGTGCTGCGCGAGGCGCAACACGACGGTCTGATCGATCCCGCGTGGGATCCCCTGGACGTGCTCGTCTTCGTCAACCGCCTCGCGTCGGCATGGGTCGACCAGCCGGGATTGCCGAGCATGGACACCGACGCGGGCACTGCGTTCTCGGCGGCGCGGCGTGAAGCGATAGTCGACGCTGTCGAGCGGCTGTTCCCGCCGGGTGGTGGTCCGGTTCAGACCAACGAATCTCACAGGCTACGGTAAAGCTATGACATACTGTCGAATGTGAATACTGTCGGCGAGGGTCCTCGGGTCCTGATCATCGGGAGCGGGCCGATCGGGCAACTGCTCGCGACCTCCATCGGATCACGCGCCCGAGTCGCTCTCGGCGTGCGCGAGTCCACCGGATTGTTCGACGTCCGAACGACGCGTGTGAAAGCAGCAGCGCGGGGGCGACAACCTCTGAATGTGCGGCGCGTCGAACTATGGCCGGTGAGCGGCGTCGACGCCGACGATTGGGACATCGTGGTGAGCACGGTGCCAGTCACCGAACCGGAGGTGACCGATCTGCTTCGCGCGGCGGGCCCGGACGTCGTCCTGGCCGCGGTCTCGCAGGTCCCGTCCGAGGTCGAGGCGCTGCGCGAGGTCGCCGGGGACCGTCGATGGGCGGTGATCACCCCGGAGGTCATGGCCCGAACCTGCGGATCGGTGACCCGATGGTGGCAGCCGGGTGCGGCCCGCTTCACCGTCGCCGAACCGCTCGGCGGCGAGATCGCGCAGACGCTGTTCGGCGGCGAACGATGGGCGGCCCGCGGTTCGGTGTCGTCGAGCCTGCTCTCCGCCGCGGCCGCGATGCCGATAGTCGCGGCACTCCAAGCGGCCGACTTCGACTTCGGGAACTCTCGACGGGCGTTGCGCTCGGGCGCCGCGGCGGCCGACGAAGCGGGCCGGGCCGTCGCGGCGGCAGCCGGTGTGGACGAGCCGAGATCCGTGAATCCCGTGATCATGGGAGTCATGCTGCGTGCACTACGTGTCCTCGCTCCCTTCGACGTCGCGGAGTACTTCCGAGAGCACTTCGGATCGCACACTCGTCAGACGATGACCATGCTCGACGATTGGATCGCTCTTGCGCGCGCACACGATCTTCCGGCGGAAGCCCTGGTGACACTGCGCACCGACCTGTCCCACGCGACCGCGATGTCGTCACAGCGAACCAACTCGGCCGAATCATGAGGTCGCTGACTTTTTTCAGCGATCGACCTAGGTATGCTGCAAAACATGGTTGATGAACCTCGTTCGCGTCGAGCCGAATATGCCGAACAAACGAAACAGGCGATCCTAGCGGCCGCGGCCGACTCCTTCCTCAACAAGGGCTATGGCGAGACCGCATTGGACGACGTGGGCCGCGTGGCACGCGTCAGCAAGGGCGCCGTGTATCACCACTTCGACGACAAGCCGGGATTGTTCGAGGCGGTCTTCGAGTCTCGATGCGGCGCCGCGCTCGAGGCGATCGTCGACCTGATGCCCGAAGAGAGCAGCCCGCGCGAGGCGATACACGGAGCTATCGCGGCCGTGTTCAACGCCTACGAGACGGACTCCAAGCTGCGTGAACTCTCCCGCCAAGCCGGACAGGCGATGGGGGAGGACCGACGTCGTGAGGTCCAACAGCGCAAGTCGTTCCCGTTCGTCCTGTCGATCTTCGAGAACGCCGCGGCGAACGGATCGCTGCGCGAAGGCATCGACGTCACCATCGCGGCCCGCATGGCCCTCGAGCTGGTCTTCGACGGCGCCGTCATGTACGCAGCGGACCTCGAACGTCCGGGCTACCGCGAGCAGATGGAACAGGTGCTCGTCGCGATGGTCACCGGACTGCTGTCGGACGGCGACACGGCCTAGTAGCGCAGTGCGTACTTGAGCGTTCTGACCACCGATCGTCCTCGCTCCTCGGCGCGGCGTCGCGCATCGTCCTCGAGCACACGGTGCGCCGTGCGCACACGTCGCTCCGCGATGGTCACCGCGTCCCGGATCTCGGTGACCTGGGAGAGGCCGAAGTGGTCGATGACGGTGGTGAGTCGTTGCTCCACCGACCCGCGAACGACCAGAACGGGGAGCCCGACGGCGTGGACGGCGTCGTGGAGCAATGTGTCCGACAACGCGCGAAACGGTTCCGACACGGGACGATGACCATCCGCGACCAGCGGGAACTCGACGGGCAGATGAACGTACGCGTCGTACATCGATGCGGCGCGCTCGCGGGCGAGGTCACCGAACAGGTCGAGGTACTTCGCGTATGCCCGTCGATTCCGGACGCCGACCGCCTTCGTGAGGATCTGGAGGGCCCGAGGGGCTCCCGGATTGATCCCCGTCTGAGCGCGCGCCGCGCCGTACACCCATTCGTGGATGACGGACCCGTCGGAGACGAACCGGTCCATGCCGCTCTCGTTGGTGAGGCGTTCGGCGTATCGACGCATTCCAAGGGCGATCAACTCGAGCGAATCCAGCTCCATGACGGTCTTCTCCGGATTGATCTCGGCAAGGATCTCCCGCGAGGTGAGCGCATGGGTTCGCGGGAGACCGGTGGCGATCGAGAGGGCTTCGGTGAGGCTCGACTTTCCGGTGGAGTAGGTGCCGGACACGGCGATCCGGGCGGGTGCGGCGGGGTGGGCGGATGTCACGGAGTTCCTCCGAGTTCGTCGATGATCAGAGACGCGGGTGTGGTCGGTGGGTGCGTCACGAGTGTCAGGTCGGTCGCGGCGATGAGGTCGGACAGATCGGGGTCAAGGGCGTCTCCGATGACGACGACCGCGTCGTACGCCGTGCGAGCGTGTCGAATCGACGTCTCCCGGTGCATCCGCAGATACCGGCGTGCGAAGCGGGCGTCGCCGCGACCGACCCCGGCTTCGGACGACAGGCGTCGGTTCAACGCCGTCCAGTCGTCGAGGACCGAGCCCGACGACACGAAACTGGTGTGCCGTGCCTCGGCGCAGATCCGGCGGTCGAAGCGGCTCAACGATTCACCGACGGCCGCCCAGAGGTCGCCGGGCTCGAAGTCGGTCGGACCGGCCTGAACGACATGGCCGAAGGACGACGAGAGTTCGCCGACTGCGGCCGCCACGACGTCGGGTCCGCCGGTCACCACCAGGCGCAGGGGAACCTCGGTCATGCGCGAGTGCCCGGGAGTCGATGGGCCACCCTGCATGTGGCCGTGAGACCGCCGAATTCGGTCAGCTCGAGATCGGCCGACCTCCAGGGGACGCCTCCCATGGTCACGACCGACGTGCGGCGCGCGGTGACCGTCGCCGGGAACTCGACCCCGACCGCGACCGGGCGAGCCGTCGCGGACGTGAGGGTCAGCCGTCGCATCCACAGAGTGTCCGAGTGCGATCGGTCGATCCCGTCGAGCTCGTACAGGAGGACTTGGGCGAGCTGCGCCGAGCAGACGAGAGCGTCGACCATGGACAACTCGCCCGTGGAAGTGGCGGAGACCGTGGCCGTGGCGGTCACGGTTCCGACCTCGGACGCGTCGACGTCGTCGATGCTCACCCGCGAGTCGAGGAGCGCGGCCCCGTCGATCGGCAGGACCGGAGCCGAATGCGCGACGTCCCCATCGGCGTCCCCGGCGACCGGCGGGTGCGACACGAGCACGGAGCCACGCATCGAAGCGACGGTGAACTCGACCGTCGATTCCGTGCTCCCGCCGGGGGTTGGAATCAAGCGCACGGTGAAGGGAACGTCGTCGAGGTCTTCGACGGGGGAGCCTCCCGCCGATATCGTCACCGACCTCACGTGCTGTGCCCGCGCCGGGACGCCACGAGCGGAAGCCACCGCGGCTCGGGCCGCAGAGGTCGCGATGAGGAGTGTGTCGACACTGCTCAGGTGGGGTACCAGCGTCGAAGACGTGGACTTCACCGACCACGTGTCCGGGTACGTGAGTCGTGCGTTGGCACGGTAGACGAGGGGATCGTCGGTCCGGTGGAGCTGTCCGACCGAGCGCCCGACGTTTCGGAACCCGTCACCGAAGTATCGGTGGGCGGCGTCGCCGAGGTAGTGGTCGATGGAGTCCGTTGTGAGAGTCATGCTGTCGCCTTCGCTTCGGTCGTGGTGGATGGTTCGGTGGTCGGCAGGAACGCGGGAAGTTCCACCAGTTGTCCCGCCCAGCAGAGTCCGGCTCCGAATCCGACGATCAGCGCGACGTCGCCGACCGCGGCCGCACGCGACTCGAGGAGCGATTGCATCGCCAACGGGATGGACGCCGCTGACGTGTTCCCGGACATGGTGACGTCGTCGGCGACGGCGACCGTGGGTGGAAGCGCCGTCGATCGTGCGATCGCCTCGGTGATCCGCCGGTTCGCCTGATGCGGAATGAAGGCCTTGATCTCGACGTCGGTCTCCGACCGGATCTGCGCGATCACCTGCGGCACGAGTTCGACGGCCCAGCGGAACACGGCGGGTCCGTCCATGGCGAGCACCGGCGGTCGTGATGTGCGATCGCGGAGGTAGTCGTCCCAGGTGATGGTCTGGGTGATGGAGCCGCGGCGTCCTCCGTCCGATCCCCACGCCACTCGCCCGATCCCGTCCCTGTCCGACGGCCCGACGAGCACCGCGCCCGCGCCGTCGCCGAACAGAGGCGCCGTGTAGACGTCGTCGGGGTCGAGTCTGGGGGTGAGCTTCTCGCTGCCGATCACGAGCACGTGCTCGCTGGTTCCGCACGAGACGAGGTCGGCGGCGACCGCGAGGGCGTGCGTGAAGCCGGAGCATCCGGCGGAAAGGTCGAACGCCGCGGCGTTGGTCGTCCCGATCTCGTAGGCGACCTCGGCGGCAGCGGGAGGCGTGCACAGCATGTGCGTGGACGTCGCGACGATGACGGTGTCCACATCGTCGGCGCCGGTGCCCGCCACGTCGAGTGCTCGTCGCGCGGCCGCGACCGCCATCGACGCGACGGTGTCGTGGTCGCCGGCGTAGTGCCTCGTCGTGATGCCCGTGCGGCGGCGGAGCCAGAGGTCGGGGTCGCTCGCATCCGGAGTCCTGAAGCGGTCGTTCGTCACGACGTCGGGCGGGCGGTACGTACCCACCGACAGCAACGACGCACCACGAAATCTGTCATGAGAAGAACGGAGTCCGGTTGCAATGGAAGAATTGGAATGAATCATGGGCGGTAACATACTCACGTACAGTGATAGCGTGCAAGGAATTTACGAGTCTTGCGGCGTTTCGTCTGTTCGGGTGACGTCGATCGTCGGAAGGGGCATGTGCATGACAGACACCCGAGGGCCGCGTGCGACCGTCCGAGACCGGCTGGTGGTCGAGGCCACGCGCCTGTTCTCGGCCGACGGGTTCGCCGGGACGTCACTGTCGCGAACCGCGGCGGCCGCGGGTTGCAGTGTCGGAGCAATCCACTTCCACTTCGGAGACAAGCGCGGTCTGTTCCGTGAGTGCTACCGGGAAGCGTGGCGCGTTCTGCCGGCCTCGATCCTTCGGGACGGCGAAACGGCGAGCGAGCGGGTGGTTCGGATCGTCGACGCGGCGTCCGCCGACCGCTATCTGCCGCGTCTCGCGAGCCAGGCCGTCGAAGCGTTGGGCGCGGCCGGAGCGGTCAGTATCGAACGGGAGCTGTGCGGACCTGCACTCGGATCGAACGACGAGGTCGCGGCGCGGCTGGTGTCCACTCTGATCCGCGACCTGACGTCGTCGACGAAGACCGAGAGCGGCGACCGGGTGATCCGAGCGCTCGTCGACGGGCTGTCCAACCGGCAGCGCACGACGGACGCGGGCGTTCGATGAACTGACCGTCAGCCTTCTCGAATCACTGAATGTCCGCGGGCGGTCATTCTCGCGGAGGCTTGGATGGGCGAGATGAATCGGTGAACACGCGAATCTCCTCCCGCCCGGACTTCTTGGCCGCGTATAGGGCGCCGTCCGCAACAGCGAAGGCGTCGTCGAAAGCGACTGTGCCGGTCGGCACATTCGCCACGGCGCCGACACTGACAGAGCATTGAATAGCTGTCGTCACGCCGTCGAAATCTCGCGCGAAATCGGCTCGGATATCGCAGGCGAGCGCGGACAACTCGTCGATCGTGACATTCGGAAGGACGGCGCAGAATTCGTCGCCGCCATACCTGGCGAGAATGTCGTCGGGACGTAGAAGACGATGCACGATCGTCACGAAGGAACGGAGGACTTCATCGCCGGCGGGATGCCCGAAGACGTCGTTCACCGACTTGAAGTCGTCCACGTCCATCAACATGATCGCCACGGTCGTGTCGAACTCGATGAGTGGCTTCAGTCGAGCGTCCATCCCCACCCGATTCAGGGTTCCAGTCTGCGCGTCGTGCAGTGCGAGATCGGCCAGGCGACCGGTGGAACGTTCGAGCGAGGCGAGCATCTCCATGCTCCCCACCATGACGACGAGAATCATCAACATCACCGCGGTGATCGACTGCAAAGTGCTGCTGCCCTGCGGGTCGGTGGCGTCGTGGTCCCACACGGAGACCGTCATCCGGCACACCATCGTCGTGACCCAGAGCCATAGGGCGATCGCCAGACCGGTCCGCCACACCAGTGGATCGGTCCGGTTCACGCGGTGCGCATGAATCGCGGCGGCGCTCAGCACGACGACAACGCAGACTCCGTTGACATAGGTTTGTGCGGCAATATCGCCGTAGATTCCGGGTGTCGCGAGGTAGGCGACCGCAGTGATCGTCGGCGGGAGCGCGATCACTGCCGGAGGAATTCGCCAGCCATTGAAACGAATCGTTCCGGCGGCATTGTAGGTGGCGGCAAGGGCGATGAGGGAATTGGCGACGGTCACCGACACCACATCGGGAATCGCTCCTCTCGCCGCCATGAGTCCGGCGCCCACCGCGCCGACGAGTTTTGCTCCGCCCCAGAACAGCATCGAGGGTTCGTCGCGTCGTAAGAGGTACTGCATGACCTGTACGGCGCCGATGACCACTGCCGCCGCGGCGATGGCGGCCCACAATGTTGTGGAGTCGAGCATCGTCCAAGAATCCCATAGCAGCCGATACAACATTTTCGCCACGGGGACATCAAATTCGTGATGGTCGAGTCGCGACGAGTCAGTACTGTCCGGCGTGGCGAGAAACTATGTCTTCCCATACACGAGGAGGTCCCTATGAGTCGGAATGTCACGGTTCCCGACGCCGTCCTCGATCTGTTGCTGACGACTTTCTGGTCGTGGGAGGCCGATGCGTCCGTTCGGCGATCGAGATTCAGGGCGAGATCGCCGTTGCAGCCCGGTGGCGACCCGCTCGGCGAGTTCGCACGGGCGGGCTTCTTCAACGCGGGCGACCCGGCAGGCGTGATTCTGGCGTGGCTGTGGCGAACCGATCGGTCGGCGGCCGTCGCCGCGATCGAGGCCTACCACCAGGCCATCGTGAAGGATTCGACCGACGCTCCTCCGTCACATGCGGACGTGGTCTCCGCGCTGGAGATGTCCATGCCGTGGGACTTCGGCGCGGCCGAGATCGCGGAGCTGTGCGACGCTTCCCGAAAGTGCTCCTTGGCATAGCGGTCGGCGTGGATCTCAGAACGCGTCGGCGCGATGACGCGTGAATCGTCGGACGGACTCCGGTAGACAGGTACAAACCGTCGTCGACGGTGCCAACTGAGCGAAAGAGAGATCGTCGTGTCGTCGAACAGCATCGCAACCATCGGTGGGATAGGCCTGGCGGCTACGGGAGTCGCGCACTTCATCGTCCCGAGCGCGTTCCACGGCATCACCGCTCCGGCCTTCCCGGACGACGTGGAGACCGCCATCAAGATCAACGGCAGTGCGGAGACGCTGATCGGCGTCGCGATCGCCGTTCCCCGGACGCGCAAGGCCGGCCTCGTCGGACTCGGCCTGTATGTCTCGTACCTCGCGACCAACGTGGTCAAGAACCAGCTCGGGAGCTGAGTTCGACGCGCGGTGGGTCACGCCAGGGTGTCAAGTCAACGTCCTCGCCGGACTCTTCGGAATCCGCCGACTGGCCGCGATTGCGCGGCGATGTCCCGCAGTCTGTCGCACCCGACGGGCGCCGGACAGGTATTCAGGCGAGCCTGGCCGCCACCTCCTCGAGGACGGCGACGTCGCCGCGGTACGGATCGTCCGCGCGCGGCCAGTGGACGATGACGTCGGTGAAGCCGACGGCGGCGGCGCGTCCGACGAGGTCGTCGAAGCGCCCGACGGATTCGAGTGGTGAGCCGGGGGCGAAGTCGAGGCTCAGATACGAGTCGACGGACCTGCCTGCGGCGGTGTCGAGGAACAGGTCGTGATTGGCGGCGACGCCGGCGAACCAGTCGTCGAGCGAGTCGGTCGACGCCCCGGTGGTGATCCACCCGTCGCCGTGGCGGCCGGCGAACCGCACCGAACGCGGACCGTTGCCCGCCATCAGCAGCGGCACGCGGGACCGGACGTCGCCGCCGACGAGCCGCATGTCGCGGGCGGTGAAGTACTCGCCGTCGGCGTCCACGTGGTCGGCGCGGAGGGTGCGGTCGAGGAGCAGGGTGAACTCCTGCAGGCGGTCGACCTTCTGTTTCGGCGTCAGCGACGGCTGGCCGAGGAGCCTGTCGTCGGGGGTGCCGCCCGCGCCGAGGCCGAGCAGCAGGCGGCCGTCGGAGATGTCGACGAGGGTCTGGACGTCGCGTGATGTGCTCACCGGGTGACGGAAGTTCGGCGACATGACGTACGTGCCGAGCTTGATCCGGTCGGTGACGGCCGCAGCGGCCGTCAGCGTCGGGAGGCACGAGAACCACCGCGCGTCGGGCAGGCCGCCCCAGACGAGGTGGTCGTAGGTCCACGCGTGGTGAAAGCCCATCTCCTCGGCGCGCCGCCACAGCGGTCGCGCGGTCGCCCACGGCATGTCGGGCAGGATGCAGATCCCGTATCGCATGTCTCGACAGTAGCCAGGGTGCGTCTCCCGCACATCCCGTCGGTTGCCGACTCGCCACCACTTCTGTACACATGTACATGTACAAACGTACAGAAAGAGAGGCCGGGAGAATGGCGAAGCACGATCCGCAAGCCCGGCGGCAGGCGATCATCCGGGCTGCCGCCGACCTGATCGCCGAAGTGGGCCCCGGCAAGCTCACCCATCGGCTCGTCGCGGCCCGCGCCGACGTCCCCCTCGGGTCGACGACGGCCTACTTCACCTCCATCGACGACCTCCGCCAGGCGGCGCTGGCCCACCACGTCGCCGACATCGACACGACGCTCGCGCAGATCGCCGACGAGTTCCGCACCGACCCGGTGGCCGCGCCGGACCGCCTGGTCGACGCCCTGCACGACTACCTGTCCGACCAGCGCAGCGTCGCATCGGCCACGGCCCTCAACGCGACCGCCACGTTCGATCCCCAGGTCCGTGAACTCGCCAGGGCATGGACCGACGGCATCATCGGCGCCCTCGCCGAACACATCGGACACGACAACGCGCTCGCCGTCGCGCTGATCGCCGACGGCGCTTGCGTCCACGCCGCCATCCGCGGTGAACCCGTCGACAAACAGGCGCTCCGCCGCGCCTTCACCCCGTTCATCACCTTTGAAAGCAGCCAGTCATGACCGACGCCTCGTCGATCTCCACCCGCCGCGCATGGGCGGCAACCCTCGTCCTGTCGTTGAGCCTGCTCGTCATCACCATGGACATGACGATCCTCAACATCGCCCTGCCGACCATGTCCCGCGAACTGCAGCCGTCCGGCGAACAACTCCTGTGGATGGTCGACGTCTACTCGCTCGTCCTCGCGGGCCTTCTGGTCGCGTCGAGCGCCGTGGCCGACAGGTGGGGCCGCAAGCGACTGCTGCTGACCGGGTACACGATCTTCGCCGTCGCATCGCTCCTGGTCCTCGTCGCCGACTCGCCCAACGCGGTGATCGCCATCCGTGCGCTGCTCGGCGTCGGTGGATCGATGATCATGCCGACCACGTTGTCCCTGATCAGGACCATCTTCAGTGATACGAGGCAGCGCGCGATGGCGCTGGCCATGTGGTCGGCGATCGCCGGGCTGGGCGCGGCCGTCGGACCGCTCGTCGGCGGGCTGCTCCTCGTGCACATGTCATGGCACTCGGCGTTCCTCGTCAACGTGCCGTTGATGGTCGTGGCGATCGTCGCCGGGCTGCTCCTACTGCCCGAATCGGTCTCGGAGAAGCCCGGAGCCTGGGACTGGCCCACCGTCGGCCTCTCGTTCAGCGGCATGGTCGCCCTCATGTGGTCGATCAAGAAGTTCGGCAAGGAGGCCGACCTCGCGGTGCCGTCCGCGTGGATCGTGCTGGCCGTCGCCGTCGTCGCGCTCACCCTGTTCGTCCGTCGCAGTCTGCGTCAGGACGACCCGATGTTCGACGTCGGACTGTTCCGCAGTCGGCCGTTCACCGGCGGCATCGCCGGCGCGCTCGGGTCGATGTTCGCGATGGCCGCCGCGCTGCTGCTCCTGGCCCAGTGGCTGCAGAGCGTCGACGGCAGTTCGCCGATCGCGACCGGGGTGAAGCTCGTCCCGATGGCGCTCGCGGCAGCGGCGGCGTCGCTCGTCGCACCGAAGCTCGCGACCATGATCGGTCCGCGCGCCGTACTCGCGGGAGCGATCGCACTGTCGGGCATCGGCATGATCGTCGTCTACCTGATCCCCGGAGAGCTCTCGTACTCGGCGATCGTCGTCGCGTTGTGCCTGGTCGGCGCCGGAATCGGGTCGCTGGCTGTCGGATCGGTGCTGATCATGTCGGGCAGCCCCGAACACCGTGCGGGCAATGCTGCGGCGATGGAGGAGACCTCGTACGAGGTGGGCAGCGTGCTCGGCGTCGCGATCCTCGGCAGTCTCGCGTCGGTGATGTACCGCGCCGAACTCGACGCGTCCGGTCATCTCGACGACGTGCCCGCGAAGCTCGCCGGGCCTGCCCGCGAGTCGATCGGCGCGGCCGTCGACATCGCCGACGCGGCACACCTGCCCGAGATGGCGCGCGCCGCGGGCGACGCGTTCACCGGCTCGATGCAGATCACCAGCCTCGTCGGCGGCGTGATCATGCTGGCCGTCGCGGCCGTCGTCTGGTTCGTCGTTCCGCGCGGGACCACCCTGGACGCCGCGGTCGGGCACTGACTCGCGTAACCGGTACCGCTCAGCGGCAGCGGGCCCGCCACGGGGCTCGTCGCCCGCGAGCGGTGCCCTACGCGAGTCGTGGTCCCCACACCGAGCGCGCGTGGTCGGCGAGCGCGCGGAACGGGGCGATGTCGCGGCGTGCTCTGGCGGTCACGATCGCGCCCTCCAGCCCGAAGACGAGGACCGCCGCGGCGGTCGTCGCTTCGGCGGCGTCCAGGCCGTCGCGGACGAGCGCATCGGCGATCAGCGACTCGAACCGGCGGAACGCGACGGCCGCCTCGGCCGCGGCCGCCGGGTACTCCGGGGCGCTGAGCGACGCGGCGGCCAGCGGGCATCCGATCGCGTAGTCGGTCTCGACGTACAGATCGATCCATTGCTGTACCCAGACGTCGAGCGCGTCGAGTGCGGGCATCTCATCGAGCATCGCCTTCAGCAGCGCGCCGACGCCCTTGCCCGCCTCCGCGGTGGCAACGCGCAGCACTTCGGCCTTTCCGTCGGGGAAGTGCTGGTACATGGACCGTCGGGCGACGCCGCTGCTCGCGAGGAGCTCGGCGACGCCGAAGCCGTCGGCCCCGCGACTGCGGAGCAGCAGCGTCGCCGACGACAGCAGGCGGTCGCGGACGGATGTGGTGGTCACCACTGCAGGCTACCGCAGTAGACCGATCGTTCTGTATGGTTCGGGTCATGACCCACGTCTTCGACGAAGCGATCGCCGTCACCCGGCTCGACGCCGACGTCCACACCGTCCGCGCCACCACGCACCCGGCCTACAACAACATGGTCGGGCCGTTCGGCGGCATCACCGCCGCCACCGTCGTCAACGCGCTCGCGACGCACCCCGACGTCCTCGGAGATCCGCTGGCCCTCACCGTCAACTACGTCGCGCCGATCGCGGAGGGAGAGTGGGACCTCGCGCTGGTGCCGGTGCGCACCAACCGGACGAACCAGCACTGGACGTTCACCATCGACCAGGGTGATCACACCGTCGCGACCGGTACCGCGGTGTTCGGCGTCCGCCGCGACACCTGGGCCGACACCGAGCCGACACCGCCGGAGGTCCCCGCCCCCGACGCGGTCGACGCCGTCGACTTCCCCGACTTCATCGCGTGGGCGGCCAACTACGACAAGCGGTTCGTGGTCGGCGGCTTCCTCGACGGTTCGAGCGACGACTCGACGACCACCATGTGGATCCGCGACCTCCCCGAACGGCCGCTCGACTTCCCCGCCCTCACCAGCATCACCGACGCCTTCTTTCCCCGCGTCTTCCTGCGCAAGGGCGCGTACGCACCCGCCGGAACCATCTCGCTCACCACCTACTTCCATGCGACGGCCGACGAGCTCGCGGCCCAGGGCTCCCGGCCGGTGCTCGCGACGGCGAAGGCGGCGCGCTTCGGTCACGGCCATTTCGACCAGTACGGCCAGATCTGGGGCGACGGCGACACGCTCCTGGCGACCACCCATCAGCTCGTCTACTTCAAGGACGTTCAGGCGTGAGCCAGTAGATTGGACA
Source organism: Gordonia spumicola (assembly GCF_009932475.1). GTDB lineage: Bacteria > Actinomycetota > Actinomycetes > Mycobacteriales > Mycobacteriaceae > Gordonia > Gordonia spumicola. Next base: position 611,278 of record NZ_BJOV01000002.1, on the reverse strand, counting down.
CATGTCGCTGAAGTCGCGGGCCGCGGGCTCGGTCCTGGTCGGTGCCGCACTCGTCGGGGCGGTCGCCTCGTGCGGGAAGTCGGAGGCCGTCGACCCCGCGGTGCAACACGCACTCGACTCGGTTCTCACCTCGAGCGAGTTCCCGGCGGGATACGAGACGGTCGACCTCGGCAAGGACGAGAACACGGCCATCTCCGATCAGCTCGCCGACAGTCGCCGCGACGCCGAGGTCACCCCGGAGTCGTGCAAGTCGTCGGCCGACGTGCCGTCGGCGGCGGACACGGGCAGCGCTGTCGCGGTGAACGGCTCGTCGACGCTGAGCCAGTCGGTGGCGGTCTCCGACGAGTCCGGTGTCGGATTGGCGGCCGCGGTGTCGGGAGAGTGCTCCACCGTCACGGTCCGCCTGACGGCGGGGCCCGCGAAGGGCACGACCGCGGTCATCACCAGCGCCGACGTGCAGTCGACGTCGATCGGCGGGTTCGACGGCGTCACCTTCCGTCAGGTGACGCGCACCGACGACGTCGACCGGTCGATGCTCATCGGACGGTTCCAGGTGAACGGCTATCTCGTCGTCGTGCAGGCGGCCACCGCCGACGGCTCGGAGCCCGACCGCGCGAGCTTCGACCAGACCGTCAAGGCCGCCGTGTCCAAGACCGCGAAAGCCTGAGGCCGCGGCACAGTTCCGACGGCGCGCGGGCCGTGGACGGCTGCTCCCAGTAGTGTCATATCGGGCACAATCGGCCCGTCGCGCGATCAGGAGCACATCGGTGGGAATCACGTTCAAGAAGTCGATCGGAGCAGTCCTCGGCGGCGTCGCCGTCGTCGGACTCGTCGCAGGGTGCAGTTCGGACGGGTCGCCGACCACGTCGGACGCCGCCGACGCATCCACGTCGGCGAGCACCGCCGCATCGGCGAGCAGCACGGCATCGCCCGCTGACCCGTCGAAGGTGCAGGGCCTCGTGCTGGACACATCAGACTTCCCGGCGGGCTACAAGGCGTTGAAGGTGCCGACGAGCCAGATGCAGGCGACGATCGATCAGCTCCTCGCGACCACGAAGTCGGCGAAGATCGTGCCGTCCAAGTGCTTGCAGCTGTCGGCGATCCCGGAGTCGGTCGACGTCGACAAGCTGGGTCTGGTCATGGCGACGAAGGGGACGTCGGCGGCGCTCTCCGAGTCGGTCGCGGTGAGCCCGACGTCCATCAGCGACTACCGCAAGCAGGCGTCTGGAGCGTGCTCCGACCTCAAGATGACCGTGACGATGAGCGGTCAGAGCGTCACCTCGACGGTCCACCAGAGCATCGTCGACGGACCGAAGGTCGACGCCGACGAGTCCCTCGTGCTCGAGGTCGACACGGAGGCGAAGGCGGCGGGGACCACCGTCAAGACGAGCGCGGTGATGGGATACGCCGAGGTGAACGGCTACCTGGTGAGCGTCCAGGCGACCAGCCTGACCCCGGGGTCCAAGCCCGACCGCGCCGCGTTCGACGACCTGTTCACCAAGGCCGTCGCGAAGGTGGAGTCGCAGGCATGAGCACCGTACGCACTCGCCTGATCGGCGGACTCCTCGCACTGACCGCCGTCGGGGCCGTCGCGGCGTGCGGTGACGAGGCTCCGGCCGTCACCGCGCCTCAGGATCTCGTCCTCGCGGCGGGCGACTACCCGAAGGGCTACGACCTCAAAGAGGTGTCGAAGCAGCAGGTTCTCACCGAGGTCGCGAAGGGGGAGGCGAACTCGAAGACCACGCCCGCGCAGTGCGACAAGGGCTCGGTCTTCGCTCCGGACACGGCGGCCGACGACTTCGGGCTGTCCGCGGCCAAGAACGGTGCGGGCGACAGGATCTCGGAGTTCGTGGTCACGTCCCCGCGCGACACCGAATCGTTCCGGCAGGCGATCACCGGCGACTGCGCCAAGGTGACGACAGTCAACGGCCCGACGACGGAGATCGTCGTCAGCGAACCGCTCGACGCGCCCGCCGCCCTGGCCGGGAAGCCGGTGTTCGTGTTCGGGCAGGTCCGGACCACGAAGGCGAACGGCAAGTCCGTCACCAATCACGAGATCGGCGGAGCCGCCGACGTCGACGGCCGTCTCGTCCGCGTCCAGTACGTGGCCGCGGGCGCCGACGTCGACCGTGCCGCGTTCGACGAGGCGTTCACGCGCGCCGTCGAGAAGGCCGCAGGCTGACCGGAAGCGTCCTGTTCGCGCGGTGCGTAGACTTCTACGCTCACGCAGAGAGGGAGTGGACGTCGATGCCGAAGATCAGCGCGGAGACCGTCGTCGAGCATCGGGAGGCGGTGCTGTCGTCGTTGATGGACGGCGCGCAGCGCATCCTGCTCGGCGACGCTGGCCGCAAGTTGACGGCGTCCGCGGTGGCGGCGGAGGCGGGGATCGCCCGGAACAGCATCTACCGGTACGTGTCGTCGATCGACGATCTGGTCGACCTCGTCCTGGCCCGTGGCTTCGCCGAGTGGGCGGCCCGGGTGGCCGACGATGTCGCTGCGGCGGAGGGTCCGCGGGACGCGGTGATCGCCTACGTCCGCAGCAATCTGACCCAGGCGGCCGAGGGCGAGCACGCCCTGCAGCAGTCGTTGGCCGGGCATGCGTTGTCGGACTCGGCGCGCGAGCGCATCGCCGCACTGCACGAGCAGATCTCGGCGGTGCTGCACACGGCCGTCGTCGACCTCGACCCCGCGGACCCGGATCTCCTCGAAGACGCGGTGCAGGCGCTGGTCGACACCATGATGAGGCGGGTGGCCCCGGGGGAGCCTGCCGATCGAGTGATCGCCTTCGCCTGCGCGTCGGCGGCGGCACTCCTCGGCGAGGACTGACAGCACTTTTGCGACACGGTGTCGCACTGCTGTACGTTCCCTTAGCGACAGGGTGTCTCTAAGGAGGTTCGAGTGTTCATCGCACTACGAGAACTGCGAGCGGCATGGGGCCGCTTCGCGATGATGGGGCTGGTGATCGCGCTGGTCGCGGCGCTCGTCGGAATGGTGTCGGGCTTCACGCTCGGCCTCGGGAACGACACGGTGTCGGCGCTGCGTGCGTTGAACGCCACGGGGATCGCCTTCGCCGACGGCGCGACCGACTTCAATCGGAGCGTGGTCAGTGAGGCCGACGTTCGAGCCTGGGCCGGGCGGCCCGACGTCGAAGCGACACCGCTCGGCGTCAGCATGGTGCACGGCAGCAACGCGGCCGGAACCGTCGTCGACATGGCCGTGTTCGGCATCGACCCGCACAGCGCCGTGAATCCGGGTGCGCGGGAGGGCTCCGCGTTGACGACCGCTCCCGGCGAGGTCGTGATCTCCGACGCGCTGCTCGACGACGGTCTGTCGCTCGGCGACGTGGTGACCGTCGACGACTCCGACGTCCGACTCCGCGTGGTCGGCGTCGTCGACGACCGGTCGTTCGGACACGTTCCGGCCGTGTACACCTCGCTCGACACCTGGCGGACCATCCGCTACGGATCTTCCGAACTCACCGACCGCCAGCGGGGGACAGCGGCGGCCGTGCTGGTCCTGAGCGGCGATGCGCCGTCCCAGATCGGCGGCACGACGGTGTCGAGCACCGACGTGATGCTCGAAGCGGCGCCCGGATACTCCGGCGAGCGGCTCACGATGAACTCGATCCTCGCGTTCCTCTACGTGATCGCCCCGCTGATCGTCGCGGCGTTCTTCGCGGTGTGGGTGCTGCAGCGTCAGGGGTTGTACGCGTTGCAACGGGCACTCGGCGTCTCGCGATGGTCGCTGGTCGGCTCGACGTTGGCTCAGGCCGCGATCATCGTCACCGCCTCGACCGTCGCCGGCTCGGCGGTCGCCTACGGGCTCGGCTTCCTGTTCGGGGACGCCGTGCCGTTCGACCTCCCGCTCGGGTCCCTCGCGACCACCGCACTCGCCGTGATCGGCGCGTCCCTCGTCGGTTCGGCCGTGACCCTGCGCTGGGTCGCGTCGGCCGATCCGCTGACCATGCTGGGAGCATCTCGATGAGCCTGAACTTGACCGATGTCCGTGTCGACTACACGACCGGCGGGGAGGAGCTCACGGTCCTCGACGGCTTCACCGAGACGTTCGAGCCCGGCCGCCTGACGACCATCGTCGGGCCGTCCGGTTCGGGCAAGTCGACGCTGCTCGGCGTGTGCGGCGCGCTGCGTCGCCCGTCCGGCGGGTCCATGCTGCTCGACGGGGTCGATGTGACCGCTCAGTCCGACCGGGAACGGAGCCGGACCCGGCGCACGATGATCGGCTACGTCTTCCAGTCGGGCAATCTGTTCCCGGGACTGCGGGTGGTCGACCAGGTGCTGGCGATGGCGTCGATAGCGGGCGAGCGTCCGCGCGACGCCGGTGTCCGCGCGCGCGAACTCCTCGATGCCGTGGAGCTGTCCGATCACTCGACTCGTCGCCCCGACCAGCTGTCCGGCGGCCAGCGGCAGCGGGTGGCGATCGCCCGTGCCCTCGTACACCGTCCGCGGCTGCTGCTCGTCGACGAGCCGACAGCCGCGGTGGACCGCAGTCAGGCGGGGCGGATCACCGAACTGCTGCATCGGGTGACCGTGGAGTCCGGGTGCATCACCGTCGTCGCCACCCACGATCCGGAGGTCGTGGACGCCTCGGATCGGACGATCGCGCTGGGCTGACCAGAACGCCGTCGGCCGCCGCCATCCGGTGTGGGTGGCGGCGGCCGACGACAGCGGCTCGACTCAGATGACGCCGAGCGCCGTCATGGCGTCGGCGACCTTCACGAAGCCCGCGATGTTCGCGCCGGTCACGTAGTTGCCCGGGTCGCCGTACTCGTCGGCGGTCTTCAGGCAGTTGTTGTGGATGTCGCGCATGATCGCGTTCAGGCGGCCTTCGGCGTGCTCGAAGCTCCACGAGTCGCGCGAGGCGTTCTGCTGCATCTCCAGCGCCGAGGTCGCGACACCGCCCGCGTTGGCGGCCTTGCCCGGCGCGTAGCCGACACCGGCGGCCTGGAGCACCTTGATGGCGGCCGGAGTGGTGGGCATGTTGGCGCCCTCGCCGACGATCTTGCAGCCGTTCGCGACGAGCGCCTTCGCGTCGTCTTCGTCGAGCTCGTTCTGCGTCGCACAGGGCAGCGCGATGTCGGCGGGGACCTGCCACAGCGAACCCTCGGTGCCGACCTTGGTGCCGTTGCCGCGCAGCGCCACGTACTCGCTCAGGCGTGCACGACGGACCTCCTTGACCTCCTTGAGGATCTCGAGGTCGATGCCCTTCTCGTCGACGACGTAGCCGGACGAGTCGGAGCAGGCGATCACGGTGCCGCCGAGCTGGTGGATCTTCTCGATCGCGTAAGTCGCGACGTTGCCCGAACCGGACACCAGGACCTTCTTGCCCTCGAACGAGTCGCCCTTGGCCTTCAGCATCTCGTCGACGAAGAACACGGCGCCGTAGCCGGTGGCCTCCGGGCGGACCAGCGAGCCGCCCCACGACACGCCCTTGCCGGTGAGGACACCGGACTCGTAGCGGTTGGTGATGCGCTTGTACTGGCCGAACAGGTAGCCGATCTCCCGGCCGCCGACGCCGATGTCGCCCGCGGGGACGTCGGTGTACTCGCCGATGTGGCGGTAGAGCTCAGTCATGAACGACTGGCAGAAACGCATGATCTCCAGGTCGGACAGGCCCTTGGGGTCGAAGTCCGAGCCGCCCTTGCCGCCGCCGATGGGCAGGCCGGTGAGGGAGTTCTTGAAGATCTGCTCGAAGCCGAGGAACTTGACGATCGACAGGTTCACCGACGGGTGGAAGCGCAGTCCGCCCTTGTACGGGCCGAGGGCCGAGTTGAACTCGACACGGAATCCGCGGTTGATCTGGACGTCGCCGTTGGCGTCGGTCCACGGCACGCGGAAGATGATCTGACGCTCCGGCTCGCACATGCGGGTCAGGACGTCGACGTACTCGGGGTGCTTCGCGATGACGGGGCTCAGCGAGTCGAAGACCTCGCGGACCGCCTGCTGGAACTCGGGCTCGCCGGGGTTACGGCGGTTGACGACGTCGAAGACATCGTGGAGTTGGGGGGCCCAATCACTCATAGGGTGCATCACTCTCTACTCGAACGTGAGCGACCCACGGCACAGGGCGAAGGCCGCTCGGCAACGGTGGCCGTATGTCGCACGCGTGCGCCGTTGAACGCGTACTTCGCCTACCGGGCTATTCCGCGCGTCACTGTATCGGCATGTAACGATCGTGTGAAACCTCGGGCTGGTTTTTGTGCGATGAGACACGTCTTCGTCACGGCTGCGTCATCCGGTTGAAACGGTGCACTGGGTGCGGCCCCGGTCGTTGGACCGGGGCCGCACGTTCGGAGGATCAGAACGGTCCGCACGTGGTGTAGACCTCGCGGACACGAGTCCTCGAGGTGATCGTCACGTCCTGCCCGGGAGCGAAGAAGGCGATGTCGCCGGGCCCGAGACGGTGTTCTCCGTGCTCGTCGGTGACGGTGAGTTCTCCGTCGAGGATGTGAATCGAGGAGTGGTTCTGGATCACCTCGCGCGCGGTGCACGGTCCGTAGGTCATGATCCCCGAGCGCATCGCGGCGTTCTCGACGAAGACGCGCGAATGCGCGGTGGCGTCGCCGTCGACAGTCGTCCACCCTCCGTCCTGCGGGCTGACAGGGGACAGGTCGTTCCATTCGATTCGTCTGACGCTGACGGGTTCGGTCATGTGGAGAGCCTTTCGTTTCGGTTTTGTAGTCATGGGATTCGTCTGCCGCGCCGGTCACCCGACGAGGAGACTGCCTCCGTCGAGGACGATCGTCTGGCCTTGGACCATGGATGCTCCCGGCGACGCGAGGTACTTGACCACGTCGACGACGTCGTCGCAGTCGACCGCGCGGCCCGAGGGGCTTCGCTGTCCGGCGATGGCGAGTCGCCGGTCGGCGTCGTCGCCGAAGATCTCCCGGAAGCCGGGAGTGTCCAGTGCCGTGGGGGCGACGACGTTCGCGCGGGCGCCGATCTCCGCGAGTTCCACCGAGAGATAGCGGATGAGCGCTTCGCCCATCGCCTTCGACGCGCCGACGGTCACGTAGTGGGGCAGCGCGATCCGCGCTCCCCGGCTGGACAGGTACACCACGGAGCTGCCCGCGCCGAGCAGGGGCAGCGCCTGTTGCACGACGTAGAGAACCGAGAGGGCGTTGACCTCGGTGACATGACGGAGGTCATCGGCGTCGGCGTTGAGCGCGCGGGTCGGAACTCCAGCGACCGCACTGTGGACCAGCACGTCGATCCGGTCGGTGTGCTCCTTGACCGCGTCCAGCACCGTGCGTGCGCCGTCCGGCGTCGACACGTCGCCCGGAACGGGCACTGCGCGTGCGCCCGCGGCTTCGACCATGAGCACGGTTTCGCGGGTCTCTCGGTCGAGGGCCCGATTGTTGATGAAGACGATTCCGCCGTCGACGGCCAGGCCCGCGGCCACCGCACGTCCGAGGCCCCGACTGCCGCCGATCACCAGGACGTTCATCGGCTGCCCGCCGTCTGGAGGGATCGGTGACGTCGGGGTGAACGGGCGAGGAAGACGTCGTCGTAGGCACGTCCGAGCACATACGGCAGGTAGGCGTCGCGACCTCCCGGAACGCTCTGCCTGACTATGGTCTCGAGCGTCGACGCTCCGGTGAAATGGCGCGCGGTTCCGGTGGAGACGATCGGGATCTCGTCCAGGGGATCCCATGCGGTTCCGGTCAAGGTCAGGGTTCCGGTTCCCTCGCGGTAGCCGTCGAACCGGCGCTCGATGCGGTCGACGGAGATCCACGGGTCCGAGGCGAAGTGCGCGTCGTGGGTCATCGTGCCCCCGACCTCGATCGAGTTGGACTGGAGTTCGAGGGGTCCGAGGTCGGGGCCGAATGCGGCTTCGATCTGGATCCCGCGGACTCCGTTGCGTGACCCGAATCCGTACATGTCGTCGCCGTCGCGGTAGAGGCGGCACTCGCCGGTCTTCTTGGGCTCGCCCCACAGCTCGCGGCCGATGGTCACCGGCATGTCGCCGGACAGGAACAGGGTCAGGTAGTAGGTACCGGTGTACTCGCCCCATGTGACGTTGAGTGCAACCGCGGCCGACTCGAACTCACCTGAGATGCCGCACTGCCACTGTCCGACGGATGCGATCCCCGTCGCTCCGAGAGGTTCGAGGTCGGGTGGAAGGACCGACCTGGCGAACTCGGTGGTGGTCTCGAACTCGATGGATATTCCTTCGAGTGTGAAATGCGCTTTTCGGAAAGTCTCCTGGAATTGAGCGATGCTCGCTTCGGACATGACGTAGCCCACTGCTTTGTCTCCTTGTCTAAGGGTGGTCTTCTGGAGGGCGACACCTAGTCTGGTGCGCCTGCGGTGCCGACATCTCTCCGATATCGGCAATTCACGATGAGAATCCGTCTGGATTCGAACAGGATGATCCGGCTATGCGGAGGCGGTGAGGTTCGCTTCGATACGTCGGGAGAACATGCGAAGAACGGCGACGGCGACGAAGCCGAAGCCTGCGGTGAGTCCGAAGAACTGGGCAGGCTCGAACATCGTGTACAGAACTCCGAACTGGCCGGCCAGGACCGATCCCGCGCCGAGGCTGAGGATCTGCAGTGCGACCATCTGCGAGTAGAAGCGGGCCGGTGCGACCCGCGTCGCGAGGGAGAGGCCGATCGGCCCGACGAACGCCTCGGGCAGACCGCTGACGATCATGCAGAAGGCCATGAAGAACGGGGACACCACTCGTCCTTCGGGCCAGAGGTCGGTGAGCACGAGCAGCAGGAACGCGACTGCCGCGATGCCGATGCCGATCGCGTACTTGGTGGTCGCTGGCGACTTGCCGAACTGGGACGTGCGGAGCGTCCTCGCCATCATCGCCGAGATGAGGACGAGTGAGATGGGGCCGATGGCGGAGATCCACACCTCGGGGATCGTCCACCCGCCGATGACCGTGTTCACCCGGTCGTTGATGAACAGGGGAATCGATGTGAAGATCTGACCGGTCAGTCCGAAGGTGACGGCCGCGGCGATCCACATGGGCACGTAGCCGAGAACTCGCCGTCGTTCGACGGGGGTTGTCGTATCGGCTCCGACGATTCGAACGATGTATGCGGTGAAGACGACGACGATGGCGATACCGGCGACGAGATTGATGTTGTCGACGCTGATGAGTCCGGACGCGATCACCGCGGCGAGGATCGCGCAGAACCCGAGCGCGACGATCGCGGAGCGTCGGACTTCTCGCGCGGTGAGCGGATTGTTGACGACGGCGGTCTCCGCGGGGAGGCTGCGCATGACCCGCAGGTAGTTGACGAGCGATGCGATCATTCCGGCGCCGGCGAGGAGGAACCCGACCTGGAACCCCCATCGGCTCTGTGTGAAGCCGACGATCAGCATTCCTGCGACGAGTCCGGAGACCACCGCGGTGTAGAAGTAGGCGAATCCGGCGTCGCGATCCTCTGCCGGGCGGTCCCGATAGAGATGACCGATGGCGCTGGTGACGGACGTCTTGAGTGCGCCGGTCCCGAAGGCGATGACCACCAGACCGATGATCAGCGGGACCATCCCGTGGGTCAGGGCCAGGGTGAGGTACCCGACCGCGATGACGACGCCGCCGACGGCGATGAGGTTCCGTGGGGCCATCAGCCGATCGGCGAGCCACGCTCCGACGATCTGGGTCAAGAACACGAACGCGCCGAAGGCTCCGACGATCCCGACAGCGGTCGTGTCGGCGACTTCGAGGCCGCCGTCCTTGACCGAATAGATCAGGTAGTAGGCGAGAATCGACTGCATCCCGTAGAAGCTGAACCGCTCGCCCATCTCGGTGAGGGACAGGTCGCGCAGACCGTGCGGTCGAGAGTGTTCATTCGTCGGGGGCCGCGAGACTCGGGCGGCTGCTTGGGTGTTCATGGGTCTCCGTACTCGTGTCGGTTACATCACCGTTGCTGTTGCTAGTGGTGTGAGTCTCAATTCTGATGAGTGCGAACCATATCGATATGGCTGATATCGGCGAACTTCCGGAAATCCTGACCGAAGTTGGACGTCTTCGCGATAGGTTGCGCGGGTGGACGACGATGTGAAGAACGCACTCGGCGCCCTTGCGCAGCGGATCGAGCGTGATCGCAGTGGAGTGCGCGAGGCGATGCATCGGCGGGTCACCGTCGACGTTCCGCAGTACTTCGCGGAGGACCCGGCGGTCACGTCCGTGGGACACGACGCGCTCGAGCCACTCGCTGCGGCGATCGCGGACGTCGTGAGACCCGATCGTGTGCCGCAGGATCTCGGATCTCGGATCGCGGAGGAAGCGGCGATCGCGGTCCGATCGGGGACGTCGTGGGGAGTGTTCGAAGACTGCTACCGCGCATGCATGGCCGGTGCGTGGGAATGGTTGATGGCAGAGGTGTCGCGACTCGGGCTGGGGCGGGTCACTCAACTCGCGGTCGTCGGCGCCTTCACCAGGGAGCTGTTCACCTGGTTCGGGCTGGTCATACAGCGCGCACGCAGTGAGTATTCGCTGGAGAAGGCGAAGGTCGCGCGGTCCGCTTCGCGTCGTCGTGCCGAGTTGATTCGCGATCTCGTCGCAGGCAGGTCGGTCGGGGAGCGGGAACTCGGGTACCCGCTGGACTGCTGGCACCGAATGCTCGTCGTCTGGAAGCCGGGGGCGGCCGTCGACCGTCAGACCGTGCGGGGAGGAGTCGGAGCTCAAGCGGTCATGTACGCGGAGGCGGAGGACGGCTCATTGTGGATCGTCATCGGGTCGACGACCCCCGATCTCGTCGTGGTCGATCTGGTGAAGAGTCTCCGGATCGACTCAGATGTTCGCGTCGCGGCCGGCTCGGCCCACTTCGGAGTCAAAGGGTTCGTGGGTACGTTCCACGAGGCGATGTCGACATACGGTCTCGCGCTGCGGAAGCTCGACGGACGCCCACGGCAGGTGACCGAGTCTCGCGAGGTCGTCGTGGAGGGCCTGCTGTCCTGGGATCTGGCCGCCGCGACCCGCGTGGCGGTCTCGGAGTTGGGGCCGCTGGCCGAGGACACCGCTCGCGCGGAGCGACATCGAGGCACCCTCGCCGCGTACGTGGATTCCGCGTGCAGCAGCAGTACGGCGGCGAAGGTCCTCGGGGTGAGCGAACGGACTGTCCGGCATCGCCTCGCGGCGATCGAGACGGCGTTGGGGACGCCGATCTCGGGTCGATCCGTCGAACTCGGCGTTGCGCTCCGGATTCTGCGTGCGCAGTCCTGGCGCGATGCTCGGAACGACGAGGGCGTCTTGCCCGTTCCTCAGGAGTCGGACTAGATGACCGGTTTCCGGTTGTCGTGAGGTGCGCCTGAAAGCGGCCACGAGATCACCGCGGGGTCGAGTCGCCGGACAGTGCAGCGGACAGAGGTCAGTGCATGACGGTGTCCCCGCCTGACCCGTGTCAGGCGGGGTACCGCACCACATCCGTCCCCGGCGGGACGGACGGTCCCGGTGGCGGGGCCGGAATCCGGCAAGACAGCCACTTTTCGACGGCCGATCCGGACTCGGTGACCCGATCCCCGAACGTGGGGAGGATCTTCTCCGGCTGCAACGCGTGGTTGACCTTCCACGGCTCATTCGAGCCGGTGGGCCGCCACCCGACCCGGCCTCTGAAGGGACCGGACTGGAGGATGGTGGTCTCCCACCCTCCTGGCTTGGTATCCACGCTGCGGTTGTGTGAGCCGCACGCCCCACCGAGGTGGTCGATATCGGTCGGGCCGCCGTCTTGCCAGTCGGGCATGTGGTGAGCTTGGGTCTTGGACCACGGGACGGTGCAGCCCGGTGCCGTGCAGCCGTGATGGCGGCCGAAGAGGGCCAGACGCTGCGCCCGGGACGCGAGGCGCTTACCGCGCCCGAGGTACAGGATCTGTGCGGAGGCGTTCGCGAACACTTCCAACCACGGCGTCGCGTCGCCGGCGATCTCCACCAGATCCTTGACCGGCAGACGAGTCCCGGTCGCGGTGGTCGCCACCCCGGTACGCGATTCGAGATCATCCAGCGACGCGGTCACCACCAGCTGCGACGACAGCGAGGTGCCCTCGCCGAGGCCGCCGTTGGCGATCAGGAACGTCCACATGGCCTCCAGCGCATCGTGGTTGCGTTGCGACTGCGAACGAGTGTCCCGCTCGGCGGCCGCAGACAGGGCGTCGGGGTCGACATTGGCCGATGATCCGGACGGGGACTGCTCGTCGTCGGGATTGTTCATCCCCGGTGCCGCCCACAGGATCAGCAGTGCCTCAAGCTTGGCACGGGCCGCCGGGGTCAGTTTCGCGCTGATCGCCGACATGAGCCGCCGGTCCTGCGGAGCCAGGGTAACGCCGCGGGTGCGGGCGCGGTCGGTGTCGTCGGTCAATTCGCCGTCGGGATCGAGGTGGGCCAGAATCCGCTTGCCCGCGGTGCGGGTCTGCTCGGGAGTCAACGTCCGCGCTACGCCGGCGAGTTCGGCTTCGGCGCGGGCCTTCACCTCGGCGGGGATTGCTGACGGGATTGCGTCGATAACGTCGACGATCTCCGCGACATGGTCGAGGGAGAGGTCGCCGTCGGCGACGGCGTCCGCGGTGGCCGGGAGGCTCGGTTCGAGCGGTTCGCCGGAGAAGGCGACCAGCGAGCTCAGGCTCAACGCGGCATCGGTGCGCTGTTTGCGGGCCCGTGCCGACAACCGCAACTGGCCTTCCAAGTACTTGCCGGGCATCTGCGACCCTGCCAGGCGGTACGCACCCCGCTGGGAGACCTCGGCGAACAGGCGGGCATCGACCCCGACGCCCCGACGGTTGGACCGTTCATTGACCTCGGAGGCCACGAGCAGTTCCCGGTCGGACAGCCCGGCCAGGGACACCGTGGCGAGCTTCTGCGCGACCTCGTCCTGCAACCGCACGAGGTCCAGAGGGTTGTCGGGGAGTTCGATGTTCGTCATGGTGTCCACCTCCTTCGCCGGGTGCCTGGTTCTTTCGTTGTCTCCATTCTAGTTCAATGTGTGTAAAATCACAAGAAAATAGTCTATGAGTTCGATCGCGAGTGGGTTCTCGCGTGTCTCCCGACTCGCTTCGCTCGGGATTGGCGAGTCGGGAGACGCGCCTTAGGCAGACTGCGCGTTCGCGCGCTCTTCGAGTTCTGCGACGAGATGGTCGGCTACGCGATTTCCTGCCCGAATCGCGCCCTCCACGTATCCGTTGAAGCGGTCGGCCGTCTCTGTTCCGGCGAAATGCAGGCGGTCGACGGATTCCTGGATCGATGACCAGTGGGCGAGCACCGAGCCCGGCGGATTCGTCGACATGCACCCGGAGACCCACTCCTCGTCTCCCCACAGCTTCTCCACGTAGTCGATCGACTTCGGTGTCGATTCACCGAACGCCTCCGCGATGTAGGACTCGATCGCCGCGATGCGTTCGGCAGGGTCTGCGGGAAGCCGTTCGTCGAATCGGCGTCGGCTCGTGAGTCCCATGAGTATGCCGGGACCGTTTCCGTCGGGCGTGTTGTCCCAGACGCTGGACAGGGGAGTGTCCGCATCGGGGATGATCTGACCGTTGAACCCGAGGTCGCGCCAGAACGGAGTCCGATAGGCGAGCGCGAACTTCATTCCGCCTGCCATGGTCCAGCCTTCATTGAGGAGTCGTCGCGAGGTCGGCAGCCGCGGCTCGAACTCGATGCGCGTCAGCTCGCTCGGAGAGCAGGCGAACACGACGTGCTCGGCCTCGACCGTCGAGTCGTCGGCGTTGGTGAGCAACACCGACTCATCGCGGTGATCGACCCGGACAACGGGGCACCTCGTGCGGAGCCTGTCGCCGAGCCGTTCGCCGACCAGGGTGGCGATCTGTCCGATCCCGCCCGCGACCCGATAGCTCAGGGTGCCGGTGCTGAACTCCTCCCATCCACCGGAGGCTGCGACGAAGTAGACGAACCACAGGGCCGAGACCGCGTCGCCCGGCGCTGAGAGCATGCTCTCCGTGCGGGTGTTCAGATAGCCCAGAACGGCAGGGTCGTCGACTCCGCCGTCCTCGGCCCACTCGAGGACGGACATGGAGTCGAGCCACTCGGCGTCGGGGTGAGTCCATGGCGTGTCCGTGTCCATCAAGCGGACGGTGTCCGACAGTCGGTCGACGAAGGCCTTCAGTTGGGGATGATCGACGGGCGGTGCGACCCGGCAGACCGGTTCGCCGGGCGCGTCCAACGCGACCACGGAGAGGCCGAGCTCGCCGAGAAGTGCACTCAACGACTCCTGTTCGGGACGGATGAACTGTGCGCCTGCATCGAGGACGGCTCCGGCGACAGACATGAACCCGGTGCGTCCGCCGGGACTGTCCGACGCCTCCAGGACGACGATGTCGGAGATGCCGTGGTTCATCAGTCGATGAGCGGCCGCGGATCCGGAGATCCCGGCGCCGACGATCGCGACGGTTGTGCTGTACGTGGCTGTTCGTGTGCTGGTCATGGAGTGAACGGTACGGAGATGGCGAGCCGTTGATCTGTCCTCATTCGGCCTATTCCTCGGAGAAGCAGACCGAAAATGGAACTGTGGGGGAACCGCCCATGCGGCGTGCCGCCACGTAATCCTCCATCGATCGCGGATACCGCGTTACCGTGGGACCCACGCCAGCTCTCGCCTGCTTTCGGAGGTGTGTTGTGACCGACCCGATCACCGAGGACATCAACGGATTCGACGAGTCCGCGTTCGACGCCGAGCTCGACGCCAGGTGGCGCGACTTCCGAATTCGACTCGCCGACTATCTGTCCGATCTGACGCAGGGCTACCCGTTCTCGGTGTACGACGCCGTCACCAGCTGGACGGGCCTGACGGCACAGCTCGACGCGGCGTACATCGGCGACGACGGGCTGGCCTTGATGATCGAGATCGCCCAGTTGTCGGCGGACGAGCGCGAACGGTCCGGGCGCGTCACGATGCTCCGCGACCGGGGCTGGGTGCCCGCCGAGGACACGCTGATCCTCGAATTCGAGCGACGCCACGTCGACGAGGCGGCTCTCGCCGTCGAATACGCGCTCCGCGAGGTGTGGGGCGTCCCCGATCCCGCCTATCTCCTCGGCGACGAGAACGACATGTGGCGCGAGTTCACCTGATCAACCACCGAGGGGCGCGTCCAGCGTGAACTGGACGCGCCCCTCGGCGGTTCGGCGAAGACTACTCCCCGGGCTCGGTCGTCTCTTCGGAACTGGTCGTCGTCTCCTCGGAGCTGGTGGTCTCCGGGGTGAGCGTCTGCCACGAGGCGCTGGAGACGGCGAGGCTCTCGGACGAACCGACGGCGGTGATCCGCCAGACCTGATCGCTCGACGACGACAGTGCGGACGAGACGCCGGACTGCTCGAGGTCGGACGCGTTGAACTCGCGGCTCACCGAGTCGCTGCACGTGGCGGTGACGGTCGACGAGTCGAAGCTCGACGGGAGGGTGCACGTCACGCTGGCGCCTCCCGAGGAGAACGTCAACGAACCGATGGCGTCACCGGACGAACTGAACGAGGTCGGCGTTGTCGTGGTGGTCGACGACGTCTCCGGTGTGGATGTGGCGGTGTCGGACGGGACGCCGGGCACCGTGGTGCCGGGGCTCACGGCGGGGTCGGTCGGCGACGTCTCGCCCGGCGCCACGGTGTCCGTGGCGCTCGGCGCGTCGGTCTCCGACGACTCGGCCTCCATCACCGGTGCGTCCTTGTTCTCCGACGCCTGCTCGACGACGTTGTCGGCGGGCTTGTCGCTGTTCTCCTGCAGGCCGTTGTCGGCCGCGGCGCCCTTCGCGAACGTCGGGGCAACGTTCAACGACGCGGGGTCGGGCAGTTGCACGTCGGCGGGCGGATCGGGCAGGTCGAGCGTCTTGCCCACGGTGACCGTCTCCAGGACCTGGCTGACGATGTTCTGCAGGGTGATCTGCGACAGCGGAGCCGGGGTGCCCGCCGGTGCGTTCACGACGGTCGTCGTGTTGTTGACGACGGTCGTGTTCTGCGTGTTGTAGGTGATCTTGTACGTGTTCTTGGGTTCGAAGCCGCGCCACGGGTCGCCCTTCACGCGGAAACCGCCGATGGGGGCGGACGACGGCGGACGGAGCGGGTTGCCGCACGAGCAGACGGCGCGCGGGACGCCGAGCGAGTCGACGTAGACGGGAGTGCCGGCCTGCAGGACCGACTGGAACGGCTCGGCGACGCCGCCGCGGTACGCGTGGTTGGTGACCCACGTGTCGGCGGTCAGGACCACCGGCGTGAGGGTGTTCAGGTACCACGGGATGTCCGAGGTGCGGATGCCGAACACGCTCGCCCATGCGGCCGCGGCTCCGGGATTCGAGTTGAGGTAGTTGCCGAGCGCGGCCGTGTCGCACGACGACGTCCCCGTCGTGCCGTACAGGCCGGGATCGGTGCCGTTGACGGCCCGCACGCCCTGGTAGCCGACGCCGCGCGCATGGTTCTGCATCGGCGTCGTGTTGCGGGCCAGGGAGACCGACGGGGTGAACGGGTCGGGACCGGGGTCGTCCGCGTTCCGCAGGCTCAACGCCGGAATGATGATGTTGCCCGTCTTATCCTGGTACACCTTGATCGCGCCGATCGCCAGAACCACCGACAGGATCGCGACGATCGCCGACAGGATCACCGTCATTCGACGCCGACTGCGCCGCTGGGCGTCGTAGGCCGCGGCCGCGGCGCCGTTGAAACCGGGTTGCTGCGGGAATGGATAGCTCGGGGGGTACGTCATGATGCTCCCTGGTCTCGTCTCGATGTCGGCGGGCCCGCTCGGACGGCCTGACTGTTCTCGTCCAGTCCATCGCGTCTCGTCGCGACACCGTCACTCCGAATGCCGTATTTGGACCGAACGGACGACGATATGTCATTCACGCGACTCGCCGCGGCCCGGCCCCGACTGTCGATACCCTCGGATGGACCCCGCGTCCGGGGGAGAGGAGTGCAGTCCTGATGACGTCCCATCGGATCGTGTCGGCAGCTGCCGTCGTCGCCGACGGCGCGGTGCACCGCCCGGGATGGCTGTCGATCGCCGACGGTCTCGTCGACGGCGTCGGCGCCGGTGCGCCGCCGTCGGTCGCGGACGAGCACCACCCGGACGGCACGATCGTCGCGGGATTCGTCGACATGCACGTCCACGGCGGGGGAGGCGCGTCGTACACCGACGGCGACGCCGACCAGGTGAAGGTCGCATCGGCGTTCCATCGATCTCACGGGACGACGACGACGGTCGCCAGCACGGTCAGCGCGAGCCCCGACGAACTCGCCGAGACTGTCGGTCGCCTCGCGCCGCTGGTCCGCGCGGGAGCGATCGCAGGCATCCATCTCGAAGGACCGTGGATCGCGCACTCGCGGTGCGGCGCACACGCGCCGGACAGGCTCCGCAGCCCCGACCTCGCCGAGATCGACAGTCTCCTGGAGATCGCCGACGGGACCATCGCGATGGTCACCATCGCCCCCGAACTGCCCGGGGCGCTCGACGCCGTCGAACGACTCACGGCGGCGGGAGTGCGCGTGGCCGTCGGCCACACCGACGCCACCTACGACCAGACCCGCGCGGCGCTCGACCGCGGGGCGAGCGTCGCGACCCACTTGTTCAACGCGATGGCCCCGCTCGGTCATCGGGAACCCGGCCCGATCCTCGCGCTGCTCGAAGACCCGCGCGCCGTCGTCGAATTGATCGGCGACGGCGTCCACCTGCACCCGTCGCTGGTGGCGCAGGTGCAGCGGCGCGTCGGCTCGCACCGGGTGGCGCTCGTGACCGACTCGATGGTCGCCGCGGGCATGGCGGACGGCGACTACCTGCTCGGCTCGCTCGACGTGTACGTCCGCGACGGCGTCGCGCGCCTGCGCAGCACCGATGCGATCGCGGGCAGCACCGCGACGATGGACGGACTGTTCGCGCGTACCGTCGCCGGACTGCGTCGCGCTCCCGAGCCGATGTCCGACGACGACGCCCTCATCGCGGCGTCCGTGATGTGCTCGGAGACCCCCGCTCGCGTGCTGCGGCGCGACGACATCGGAGTCCTCGCGGTGGGACGACGCGCCGACTTCGTGATCCTCGACGCCGACCTGCGGGTGAACGCCGTGCACACGAGTTGACACGAACTCCGCGTCACACATCCCACCAGCGGCGTTCGCGCCGTAGGGTGTGAAAGCAAGCCTGTTCGGAACGGCCGGTCGGGCTCGACGTCTATTCGGAGGGAACTGCCGATGGCTGCCAAGAAGAACGCCCTGCTCGCCCGTCTCGAGGAGGAGGTCAAGCGCCTCTCCGCGGAAGTGGTCGCCCTGCGCGACACCGTCCTCGCCTTTTCGCCGCTGAACAAGAAGGACCCCGAGCCCGCCGCGGCTCCGCCCAAGGTCGAGCCCGCCGCGAAGCCCGCCGCTGACAAGCCTGCCGCTGTGAAGCCCGCTGCTGTGAAGGCCCCCGAGAAGAAGGCCCCAGCGAAGAAGGCCGCAGAGAAGAAGGCTCCGGCGAAGAAGGCAGAGACTCCGGCGAAGACGACGCCCGCCAAGACCACCACAGCGAAGGCGACGCCGGCCAAGAGCGCCGCCAAGAAGACGGCCGCCCCGGCGAAGACGGCCGCCAAGGCCGCTCCGACGAAGACTGCCGAGAAGGCGGCACCCGCCAAGACGGCCCCGGCGAAGGCCGCACCCGCGAAGGCCGGAGCGAAGACGGTCGCCGAGCTGAAGGCCGAAGCGAAGGCGAAGGGTGTCAAGGGCTACTCCAGCATGACGAAGGCGCAGCTGACCGACGCCCTCAAGTAGTACGCGAACTCTCGACCACAACAGAACAGGAGGACCGGGGTTGTCCCAGGTCGTCAAGGGAGTGATCTCCCGCATCAAGAACGCGCCGACCGAACTCGTGGACATCGTGATCCCCGATCCGGGTGCGAACGACGTCGTCGTGAAGATCCAGACGTGCGGCGTCTGCCATACCGACCTCGCGTACGCGACCGGCGGCATCAACGACGAGTACCCGTTCCTGCTGGGTCACGAGGCTGCGGGCGTCGTCGAATCCGTCGGGTCGGGTGTGACGCACGTCGAGGTCGGCGACTTCGTCGTCCTCAACTGGCGCGCCGTGTGCGGTGAGTGCCGCGCCTGCAAGCGGGGACGTCCCTGGTACTGCTTCGACACGCACAACGCGAGCGTGCCGATGACCCTCACGGACGGCACCGAGTTGTCGCCCGCGCTGGGGATCGGTGCGTTCGCCGAGAAGACCCTCGTCCACGAGGGACAGTGCACCAAGGTGGATCCGTCGGTGGATCCCGCCGTCGCGTGCCTCCTCGGCTGCGGTGTGATGGCGGGCCTCGGCGCTGCGATGAACACCGGCGGTGTGTCGCGCGGCGACTCGGTGGCCGTCATCGGCTGCGGCGGCGTCGGCGATGCGGCGATCGCGGGCGCCCGTCTGGCGGGTGCGACGACGATCATCGCCGTCGACCGCGACCCGGGCAAGTTCGACTGGGCCACCGAACTCGGCGCGACTCACACGGTCGACGCGTCGAGCATCGACGACGTCGCCGAGGCCGTCCGCGACCTCACCGGGGGCAACGGGGCCGACGTGGTCATCGACGCCGTCGGACGCCCGGAGACGTACGAGACGGCGTTCTACGCGCGTGATCTCGCCGGGACCGTCGTCCTGGTCGGTGTGCCGACGCCGGAGATGCGACTGGAGATGCCGCTCGTCGACTTCTTCAGCCGCGGCGGTTCGCTGAAGTCGTCCTGGTACGGCGACTGCCTGCCCGAACGCGACTTCCCGATGCTCGTCGACCTGCACCTGCAGGGTCGCCTCCCGTTGGAGAAGTTCGTGACCGAGCGCATCGGCATCGAGGGTGTGAACGAGGCGTTCGAGTCGATGGAAGCGGGCAAGGTGCTGCGATCGGTCGTGGAACTGTGAGGATCGACCGCGTCGTCACGTCCGGCACGTTCTCGCTCGACGGCGGGACGTGGGACGTCGACAACAACGTGTGGGTGATCGGCGACGACGCCGAGGCCGTCATCATCGACGCCGCGCACGACGCCGCACCGATCCTCGACGCGGTGGGCGACCGGACCGTCGTGGCGATCGTGTTGACGCACGCGCACAACGATCACATTGGAGTGGCACCGGAACTCGCGGAGGCGACCGGCGCACCGGTTCTCCTCCACCCGGGAGACGAGATGCTCTGGGAGCAGACTCATCCGGGCGTCGCTCACGGCGATCTCGCCGACGGCCAGGTGATCGAGGTCGGCGGTGAACGCCTCGAGGTGATCAACACGCCCGGCCACTCACCGGGGTCGTGCGTGATCTGGGCGCCGTCGGCCAAGGTCCTGTTCAGCGGGGACACCCTGTTCCGGGGTGGCCCCGGAGCCACCGGGCGGTCGTTCTCCAGCTTCGACGACATCATCGCGTCGATCCGGGACCGCATCCTCGTCCTCGACGACGACACCCGCGTGTGCACCGGTCACGGCGACGACACCACCGTCGGCTCGGAGGCCGGTGATCTCGCCGAGTGGATTCGGCGGGGTCACTGACCTGGCCGTGACGATGCGGTGAACAGGACTCTCGCAGCGGCGATCACGCCGCTGTCGATGCGCGGTTACAAGCTCGGATGGCTGCGGGCCGACGTCCTCGCGGGCGTCTCGCTCGCGGCCGTCGCGATTCCGGAGGCGATGGGCTACAGCTCCATCGCACAGGTCCCGCTCGGCGCGGGCCTGTACTCGCTGATCCTCCCGGCGATCGTGTTCGCTCTGGTCGGGGCCTCACGGCTCATGGTCGTCGGAGCCGACTCGGCGACGGCCGCGCTGCTCGCGTCCGGCATCGCGGGGCTGGGCGTTGCGGGGCTCGCCCCGTCGACGTCGCAGTGGCTGGCGTGGGCCGGGCTCATCGCGTTGATCACCGGCGCGATGTTGTTGGTCGCGTGGGTGCTGCGTCTGGGCTTCCTCGGCGACTTCCTCTCGACGGCCGTCCTCACCGGGTTCCTCGCGGGTGTCGGCGTCCTCGTCGTCACCGAACAGGTGCCGGGCCTCCTCGGGATCGAGCACGCGCACGGGACGCACGTGTGGGGGAAGTGGGCGTACGTGTTCACACACCTCGGCGACGTGAGGTGGGAGGCGACGGCTTTCGGCGGGGTGACCGTCGCCGGATTGTTTCTCGTGAAACGTCTCCGTCCGCAGCTCCCGATGCCGATCCTGGTGGTCGTCGGTGCGATCGTCGCGGTCATGGTGTTCGACCTGTCGTCGGTGCCGACCATCGGCCCCGTCGACTCGGGTCTGCCGACCATCAGTTTTCCGGCGATGGATCAGATCCTTTCGAAGACGCCGGAGCTGTTGACCGTCCCGTTCGGCTGCCTCCTGGTGATCCTCGCGCAGAGCGCGGCGACTGCCCGCAGCTTCGCGCAGCGGCACGGCGACCGGGTGGACGTGAACCGCGACATCCTCGGGCTGGCGGCGGCCAACGTGTCGGCCGCGGTCAGCGGGACGTTCGTGGTGAACGGGAGCCCGACGAAGACCGCCGTCCTCGATCAGCAGCGCGGTCGGAGTCAGATCGCGAACGTGGCGATGGCCGTCGCGACGATCGTCGTCGTGGCGTTCGCGTCGCCCGCCCTCGCACACCTGCCCGAAGCGGTGCTCGCGGGCGTCGTGTTCGTCGTCGGCCTGGAACTGATCCACGTGGGCGCATTCGTGAGCATCTGGCGGATCCGGCGGGTGGAGTTCGCGATCGCGATCATCACCACCGGGATGGTCGTCGGATTCGGGGTGCTGACCGGCATCGTCGCGGCGATGGTGCTGTCGCTGCTGCAGATGATCCACCGCCAGTACCGGCCGGAACGGTTCGTCGTCGGACTCTCTCCCGAGGGCGAACGCGAATACGAGGCGGCCAAGCCCGGACAGCAGACCCTGCCGGGGCTGATCGTCTTCCGGTACGACGCCGACCTGTTCTACGCCAACGTCGGACGTTTCTCCGACGACGTGACGGCGCTGGTCAAGGGTGCGCCCGATCCGGTGGTCTGGCTGGTCCTGGACTGTTCGGCGATGTCGGACGTCGACTACTCCGCGACCCGGTCGCTCCAGAGCCTCATCGGCTTCGTCCACTCCGTCGGCGCGCGCTTCGTGCTGGCCGGCGTGAGTCCGGAACTGCGCGAATCGCTGGAGACGGCGCGGATCATGACGACGATCTCCGCCGACCACGTCTTCCCCGGTGTCGGCACCGCGATCCGTGCCTTCCGGTCGGAGCCGTCGCGTTCGGGATCGGAACCCGATGCGAAATAGTCGGGATCGTTTCGAGTGCCGCGCCCTCGCCCAAACACACACGTAAAAACGAGGGCGCGACATCAGGAGACTATCCGATTCGCGGGATACCCGTACTGGCGGGTTTCGCCAGCAGAGTCGGGACGCCGTGTCTTAACCTCGCGTGTTCGAGTTCCGCATGCGTCTGTCCCAGCGGACCTCACGGCATTTCGACACGCGCCTGCGCTATCGCTCCGGCACGGCTCAATGAGCGAAGGGGCGTCAACGGTGTCGATGCCGACGGACGATCACCGCCGCCGCGCGGACCGACCGGTCGCCCACCTGAAGTCCCGGCCGAACCAGCCGAGCGACCGTGCGATCCTCGGCGACGTCGCCGGTGTCGGCGACGTCGCCGGTGTCGACGACGTCGACGGCCTCCATGGTGCGGGCGTCGAACGTCGCACCGGGCGAGGGGACGACAAGGACTCCGCGCCGCCCGCTGATCACCCGATCGAGCCCGGCGGCGATCGCTGCGAACGCGGCACGATCGGCGTCGTCGGCGCTCTCGGCGCACAGGGTCGCATCGGTGTAGAGGGCGAACAGGTCGACCAGCAGGGGCAGGTCGGCGCCCGCGGCGGCCAGCCTTTCACGACTGCGGTCCGACTCGACGAGTCGATCGAGGGTCTGCGCCTGCCGGGCGATCACCCGAGCCAGGTCCTCGACAGTCTCGGCAACCTGTGCGATGGTCGCAGACTCGGGGCCTGCGTCTGACTCGGCATCGGGGCTCACGCGGTCCATGGTCGCATTGTGTCAGCGGTGCGGACTTGTTTCGGGGTGGATCATTTGAGCGGCGGCACGGCGTCGCCGCCGCTGTTACGATCCCCGATCGTGGGTGTATACGGAATCGACCTGGGAACCACCAACTCCGCGATTGCGACGATCGATGCCGATGGACGCCCCGAGGTGGTGATCGGGCTGGGCGGCGTCCCGACCACGCCGTCGGTGGTCCTCCTCCCGAGCGCGAACGATCATGTGGTCGGTGAGGGCGCCCGACGCCAGGCACGCCTGGACCCCGACAATGTCTGCGTGCTCGTCAAACGGCGGATGGGCGACGCCGACTGGAGGTTCGTCGCCCACGGGCAGACGTGGTCGGCTCCGGCGATCTCCGCCCTGATCCTCAAGTCGTTGGCCTCCGACGCCGCTTTCGCCGGCGAGAAGGTGGAGCGCGCGGTGATCACGGTCCCCGCCTACTTCGGAGACGAGGAGCGACGGGCAACCGTACAGGCGGGCACGTATGCGGGCCTCGACGTGGTCGGCGTGCTGTCCGAGCCGATCGCGGCCGCGCTGTCGTACGGTTTTCGGCGCCTGACCGACACGACCGCCGCGTCGGGAAGCACCGACGAGACCGTCCTCGTCTACGACCTCGGCGGCGGAACGTTCGATGCGACGGTGATCGAACTCGCCGACCGCCGGATCTCGGTGCTTGCGGTGGAGGGAGATCATCAGCTCGGCGGCGCCGACTGGGACGAACGCCTCGCACTCCACCTGTCCCGTCGGTTCTGCGACGAGCATCCCGACGCCGAGGACCCGCTCGACGATTCGGCCGGTTCGCAGGCGCTGATCCTCGCCGCCGAGCGTGCGAAGCACGAGCTGACCGACGCCGAGTCGACGACGGTCATCATCGCGCACGACGGGGCGCGGTCGGTGATCACCGTGTCCCGAGCCGACCTCGAAGAACTCACCGCCGGACTGCTGAGCCGGACGCTCGACCTCACGCGGGCGTGCGTCACGGCCGCCCGCGACCGGGGCGTCACCAGGCTGAGTCGAATACTGCTGGTGGGCGGGTCGTCCCGGATGCCGGCGGTCGCCCGTGAGGTCGGTGCCGCGCTCGGCATCACGCCGGAGCTCACCGACCCCGATCTTGCGGTGGCCCGCGGTGCAGCCGTGTACGGCGAGAAGCTCGAGATCGAACGTCTCGTCGCGGCCGATCTGCGTACACGCGGCCGTCTGTCCGACGGTGCACCGCTGTTCACCGCCGAACCGGGCGACGTCGACGGCGCGTGCGCGCGGGTGGCGGCCGCGTTCGGGCTACCCGTCGCCGGTGTCCGACGGATGCTGGAGATCACCGTCGACACCGTCGTCTCCCGCGGGTTCGGGGTGCTCGCGGTCGGACGCGGCGGTGACATGGAGGCGACCTGGCTGGTGCGTCGAAATCAGACGCTGCCGATCCGGGTCCGTCGATCGTTCGGCACCATGCGAGCGAACCAGGATCGTATCGAGCTGACCGTCGTCGAACAGCAGGGGCAGGCCCTGTCACCGCATCCGGAGGACGCGAAAGTGCTCATCGAGGGCAGCATCACCGACATTCCGTTCGGCTACGACGAGGGCAGCGAAGTCCAGGTGACATTCGAGATGGGCTTCGACGGAGTGCTGCACGTGACCGCGTTCCACGTCGAAGCGCAGATCCCGCTGACCATGTCGGCCCGGACGGGTGCCACGTTGTCGCAGGCCGAGGTGGCCCGCGAACTCGACCAGGTTCACCGTACTCGTCGACGCGATGTCTGAGTGTCGGCGATGAGCATTCCTGCGTTGCACCCCTTCGTCCCCAACGACTACCGCAAGCGAGTGCTGGCGGCGGTCGAACGTCGCGGCGGTCCCGACGCGTCCGACGTGTTCGAGCTGTACGACATTCCCCTCGAATCTGCCGGCGCACTGCCGGACGACGTGGTCGCGGCCCGCATCGACGAGGTGTGGGCGTTCTGGCAGAAACATCGCGACCACCCCAAGTATCGGGTGCTCGTCGGTCGGCTCGTCGCCGAACACGAGACCCGGTCGGCGGGGCTGCGGTTCGCGGCGGCCAGAGCGGCTCAGGCGGGAGTGGTGGCCGCGCGCCGAGCCGTTCGCGATGCCGAACGGTATCGCCTGCTCGACAGCGCGATCGAACGTCTGCAGGCCCGATACGGCGGAATCCCGACGTCCAAGCGGGCCGGTCTCGACGACGTGGGGGCGATGGGGGGACTCACCCCGGACGAGGTCGCGACGAGACTGAGGCGGTACCGAACAGTCGACGACGGCGCATCGACACCACAGTCGTCGTCGACGGATTCGTCGACCCTGACCGACCGTCGACTCGAACAGATCGACGAACTCCTCGGCGAGTTCAACCGCCTGCGGGACGAGGCACCGACACCGACGCTGTTCGGTCTGCTGTTCCTGACGTTGGACGACGCCGACAACCGCGCCGAGGTGCAGGCGCGGACGGAATCGTTGTCGCGACGCGCTCGGGAACTCGGCGCCGGACGGATGCGCGCCGTGATCGACGAACTGCTCCTGCATGTGCGAGACGTACTTCTCGATGACCCGGCGACCGCCGCCGCCTACGCCGACGTCATGACCGGCCGGATCGCGGACTTTCTGCGTCCTCGGATCCGCGCGGCCGTCCTGATCGAGGACGAACTCCTCGCCGAGGATCGAGACTTCCTGCTCCAGGAGGCGATCGACCGAGGTGCGGGACCGATCGGGGCGGGAAGGCTGATCGAGTCGATAGCAGCCGAGTTCGGTGCGACGGTGACAGCCGACGTCGCCGCCCGCCAGACGGCCGCCGCGCCGCGCCGCGACTGGGCCGAGCCGCTGCGTGAGGCGCGCGGCATGCTGCGCGAAGGTCGACCGGTGCAGGCGCGGTCACTGCTCAAGCGCGCCCGCCGCCTGGCGGGCGACGACGTCGACGCCGGGCGGCAGATCGAGGCCTTCGCCGACGAAGTCGACCGTGCCATCCGCGACGCGCAGCAGCGGTGGCGGCAGGCGGAGACGGACGTGGCGGCGGGGAACCACGCCTCCGCGCTGGAGTTGTTGGAATGGTTGGCGCGCCATGCCGCCGACATCGACATCCTCCGTGCGTCGGGTCCGAGACTTGCCGAGGCCCTCGAGAACACCCGGCGGTTGCTCGACGCCGCCCCGTCGGACGCGGGCGCGGTGAGTCCTGCGGGCCCGGTGTCCGCCGAGAGGACCGCCGACGGCTCGGTCCGGGTGAGTTGGCTGCCGTCACCCGAATCCGACGCGAGTTACCGAGTCGTCCGGCACACGCCGGACGGTCGACAACAGACGGTCGGACGTACCGCCGCGACCGAATTGGAGGATGGCGGCTCGCTCGGCGTCGACGTCCCGGTGTACGAGGTCACGACGATCGTCGACGGTCGGCATTCGGTACCGGCCCGCTCCGGGGAGACGGTCGAACCGGCCGCTCCCGTCCGGCGCCGGCCGCGAGTGCCCGACCCGGATCTGCCGCCTGTGGGCGGGGTGGCGGCGACCGTGGATCGGGTGACGTTCGTCTGGCCGCCCGGCGTCACCGAGGTGATGGTCGTCGTTCGCGGAGACGAACCCCCGAGCGCTCCCGACGACCCGCGCTCGACACCACGCAAAGTGACGATCACGCGCTACGAACTCGACGGCGGATTCGTCATTCCAGCCGAGCTGACACGGCCATGCCACGTGGCGGTGGCGAGTTGTCGACGTGACAACGACGGAGGTCTTGTCATCGCGTCGTCGTTCGGTCCGAACGCTCGTGCCGTGGCCGCCGATGAGGGGTGATGATCGTCGCCGTCAGTACGCCGCGCCCGACCGCACGGCGTCGACGGGCACGATGTCGACGCCGAGCGGCATGAGCGAGATCGGGATCATCTTGAAGCTGGCGATGCCCATCGGGATGCCGATGATCGTGGCGCACAGGGCTATGCCCGTCGTGATGTGGCCGATGGCGAGCCAGATGCCCGCGACGACCATCCAGATCACGTTGCCGATCAGCGACGCCGTGCCCGACTGGGGCTTGGGCACGGTGGTCCGCCCGAACGGCCACAACGCGTACCCGGCGATGCGGAACGACGCGATCCCGAACGGGATGGTGACGATCAGGATGCAGCAGACGACGCCGGCCAGGGCGTATCCGACGGCCATCCAGAATCCGCAGAGGACCAGCCAGATGATGTTCAGGAGCGTTCTCATGCGTCCATCATCCACCGCCGCATAGGGTTGCGGGATGGGTAAGCACCCCGATCCCGACAGGGGACGTCGCACAGTCTGGTCGATCCTCACCACCGTCGTGCTGGTGGTCAGGGTGCTGGCGACGATCCTCGCGACATTCTGCGTCTTCGCGTGGATCGTCGCCGCATTCCGGGACAGCCTGCTGAACCCGTGGCTGTGGTGGGCCGTCGGATCGGTGATCGCGATCCTCGTCAGCACGTACCTGTACAGCTACCTGCGGGTTCGGTATCCCAGCGCGTCGGAGCGCTGGGAGGAGTGACGACTACTTTCGGCCGCTCGCGATGATCGCGACCAGGCCGCCGGCCATCGCCACGTTCTTCAGGAACTGCACCTGCTGCCGACACCGGCGACGATGAGCGCGCCGCCGATCGCCTGAGCCGCGCCGTTGGCGCGGACCACGGTCTCGTTGTCCACGGGCAGCGGGAGCTTGTCCAGGAGCGGCGCCGCCGCGTTCACGCGCATTCCCGGCGCGGTCGCCGCGTCGTAGCCGAGCTTGACGTACGGTGCGCCGGTCAAGGCACGAGCTGCGGCAGAGAGCAGATTCATCGGAGACTTCCTCTCGTAGCGTCCTCGTCCGGCGGTCGGACGGACCGGTCCAGTCTGCCTCAGCCCGCTCGGACCCGTTGTTCGATGCTCGTGCCCAGATCGGGGTCGACGTTGCGCCAGTACTCGAAGGCCCGCTGCAGGACCGGTTCGCTCACTCCGTCCGACAGGTGTCCCGCGACGTTGTCCGCGAGACGATCACGCGCGGCGTCGTCGAGGACGTCGCGTACGAGCGTCCCCGCCTGCCCGAAGTCGTCGTCCTCCGCGTGGTCGACGTACGCGGAACGGACGATGTCGCCGTCCGCCGCCCACTGCGGCTGAGGGGGACCGGAGTAGGTCGCCGCGGGCCCGCCCTTCGAGTTCGGCGCGTAGACGGGGTCGGTCACCGGATCGATGCGCATGGCGCCGTCCTTCGAATAGCTCCGGACCTCGTTGTGCGGACGGTTGACCGGGATCTGCTTGTAGTTGGCTCCGAGGCGGGCGCGATGGGCGTCCGCATAGGCGAACACGCGGCCGAGGAGCATGCGGTCGGGACTGAAGCCGATGCCCGGCACGACGTTGCTCGGCTCGAACGCGGCCTGCTCGATCTGGGCGTGGTTGTCCGTCGGGTTGGTGTGCAGCGTCATCCGACCGACCTCGTGCAGCGGGTAGTCGGCGTGCGGCCACACCTTGGTGAGGTCGAACGGGTTGAACCGGTAGTCGGCGGCCGCGTCGAACGGCATCAGCTGCACCTTGAGCGTCCAACTGGGGTGATCGCCCGCGGCGATCGAGTCGAACAGGTCCCGGACGTGGTGATCGCCGTCCGAGCCCGCGAGACGGTCGGCGTCGTCTTGTGTGAGGAACTCGACGCCCTGGTCGCTGATGAAGTGGTACTTCACCCAGTGTTTGACGCCGTCGGCGTTCACCCACAGGTAGGTGTGCGAGCTGTACCCGTTCATGTGACGCCAGGTCTTCGGAATGCCGCGGTCGCCCATCAGCCACGTGACCTGGTGCGCGGACTCGGGCGACAACGTCCAGAAGTCCCACTGCATGTCGTGATCGCGGAGGTTGTTGTCGGCCCGACGCTTCTGCGACCGGATGAAGTGCTGGAACTTCATCGGATCCTTGATGAAGAACACCGGTGTGTTGTTCCCGACCATGTCGTACACGCCGTCGTCCGTGTAGAACTTCACCGCGAATCCGCGAGGGTCACGCCACGTGTCCGGGCTCCCGCGTTCGCCTGCCACTGTCGAGAACCGCGCCACCAGCTCGGTCGACGCACCGGGCTGGAACAGGGACGCGCACGTGTACCGCGACACGTCGGACGTGGTCTCGAATGTGCCGAACGCGCCACTTCCCTTGGCATGCGGCTGGCGCTCCGGGATCCGCTCCCGGTTGAACTGCGCCATCTGTTCGATCAGGTAGTGGTCGTGCAGGACGATGGGCCCCGCCGGGCCGACGGTCAGCGAGTGCTCGTCGCTTCCCGCGGGGGCGCCGGAGTCGGTCGTCGTGTAGTTGCTGGTCTCCTCGGACATGTCACCCTCCCGAGTGGTTGAGTGCGGGCTGCGGAGCCGGATGATCCCGGCCCCGCTTCCGACACTATCGACCGTTCGGACGACATGCAGGAGTCTGCGGGGATGCGCAGGCCAGGCGCTACTTCCCGCCGAGGATGCTGCCGAGGATTCCGCCCAGCGGGTTGTCGCCGCCGCTCTTGCCGCCGCCGAGAACCCCGCCGAGGACGCTCCCGAGATCGATGCCGCCGGTCTTGCCGCCGCCTCCGAGGATGCCTCCCAGGACGTCTCCGAGTCCGCCTCCCGAGGTCTTTCCGCCGACCTTGCTCAGCACGTAGCTCAGGACGATCGGGGCGAGCAGCGGCAGCAGCTTTTTGACCAGCGACTGGTCGACGCCCGCGACCGGGACGGCTCCGCTCACGGCCGCCGCGACGTCGTCGCTGTCGTTGCCGAACAGCGAGTGCACGAGCTGTTCGCCTTCGGGGGCGTCGCCCTGGCTGGCCGCCAGGACGTCGTCGACGTCCTCGCCGCGGTCCTTCTTGGCGGCGACGCCCGCGACCAGGGTGGGAACCGCCTGTTCCACGGCCGCTCGCACGTCTGCGGGGTCGGCGCCCAATTGGGCGGCGAGATCGTCGATGGGGAGACCGTCGATGAGGTCGTTCAGGTCGGACATGCTCCTGCTTTCACTTTGTCGGTACACACGGGCGGACCGCTCCGGATGATCGATCCTCGCACGGCGGCGTCCGAGTCTCCTCCGATGTTGCCGAATCCGGCGAGATCAGACGGCGCGCAGCTCGCGCTTGAGCAGCTTCCCGCTCTGATTGCGGGGGAGCTCGTCGACGAACAGCACCGATTTCGGAACCTTGAACGGTGCGATGCGCTCCTTGACGAACGCGATCAGCTCGTCCGCCGTCACGGACTCGCCGCCCTTGACGACGACCACGGCGGTGACCGCTTCGATCCACTTCTCATCGGGAGTCCCGATCACGGCGACCTCGGCGACCGCCGGATGCAGGTACACGGCGTCCTCCACCTCGCGGGAGGCTACGAGCACACCACCGGTGTTGATGACGTCCTTGATCCGGTCGACGACGGTGATGTAGCCCTGGTCGTCGCAGGTCACGAGGTCGCCGGAGTGGAACCATCCGTCGACGAAGGCCTCCGCGGTCGCGTCGGGCTTGTTCCAGTACCCGCTGCACAGTTGTGGGGAGCGGTAGCAGATCTCGCCCGACTCGCCGACCGGGACGTCGTCGCCGTTCGCGTCGACAACGCGGGTCTCGACGAAGAACGCGGGACGACCGCACGACGCCGGGCGGTCGGCGTGCTCCTCGGGGCGCAGGATGGTGGCGAGCGGACCGATCTCCGACTGTCCGAAACAGTTGTAGAAACCGATGTCCGGGTACCGCTCGCGGAGACGGTTCAGCACCGTGACCGGCATGATCGACGCCCCGTACTGTGCCTTGGTCAGGGAGCCGAGGTCGCGGGTGTCCAGGTCGGGATGGTTGGCGAGAGGCACCCACACGGTCGGCGCGAGGAACAGCGAGCCGATGCGTCGCTCCTCGATCAGTCGCAGGGTCTCGGCGACGTCGGGCTTCTCGATGAGCGAGACGGTCGCGCCGATCGACAGGTACGGGAGCATGAACACGTGCATGCCCGCCGAGTGGTAGAGCGGCATCGCGATCAGCGGGTTGTCGGCGGCGGTGAAGTCGAGCCCGATCACCGACGACACGTACTCGTGCACCAGCGCCTGGTGCGTCATCATCGCGCCCTTGGGCGCCGACGTCGTCCCCGACGTGTACAGCAGTTGTGCGAGGTCGGTGGGCGCGACCGCCCGGTCGATCTCGGGGACGTCGCCGTCGGACGACGACGCGAGCAGACTGTCGTCGGCGTCGCGCAGGGCGATGACGGGAAGGTCGCCCGCAACCTCGTCCAGTGTCGGGCGCAGGGCGGGGTCGACGAGGACGACGGACGCGCCGGAGTCGTCGAGCAGGTATCGCAGTTCGCCTGCCTTGAGTGCGAAGTTGACAGGCACGTGAACGAGACCCGCGCGGACGGTGCCGAGGAACCCGATCAGATAGGCGTCGGAGTTGACGCCGAACGCCGCGATCCGCGAGCCGGGTTCCAGTCCGAGCGCCGCGAGGCGGGCCGCTGCGCGGGTGACGGCCGCGTCGAGTGCGGCGTAGGTCCAGTCGCGGTCGGCGAACCGCACGGCCACCGCGTTCGGGGTGCGCGCCGCGGACCGGCGCAGGAGGGAATCGATCGTGTTCACTCGGACGTCCACGTGATTGATGGAATCACGATGACCATCACAGTTTCAGGCGATTGCCGCGAGCTTCATGGCCGATCACGCCTGCGGCAGTCATCGCGTTTTCGATTCTTGCGAATTAGACTGGCTATATGACCTCACTCATGGAGCAGACGGTCCTCCCCTCCGGCCGGGGCAGCGACCATGCAGAGCACCTGCAGGATCTGCTACGACTCCTCGCGACTCCGAGCGCTTTGACTCTCTCTGATGGTAGTGGCGGTGCTGAGCTTCCTGACCACCTGCGTCGGCTCCTGCACGCTGCAGTGAGCAACCTCGCCGACGGGACCGCCGTCACCATCACACCGCACCGCACTCAGCTGACAACCCAGGAGGCGGCCGACATCCTTGGAATCAGTAGGCCTACCCTCATCCGGCTGCTGACCGCCGGTGAGATCGCCTCGACCCGACCAGGCCGCCACCGCCGTATCCAGCTCGCCGACGTCTTGGCCTATCAGGAACGAATCCGTGACCAGCGCCGCTCGGCCCTCATTGAGCTTTCGGCCGCCGCAGAGCCGCCGACGGCGCCCGACGGATTCGTCCGGACTCGCTGACGGGTGCCCTCCTCGTTCCGCGTCGTCCTCGACGCCTGTGTGATGATTCCGCAGAACCTCAACAACCTGCTGCTCACTCTCGCCGACAACGAGTTGTTCACCCCTGTCTGGACTCCCGACATCCTGGACGAGGTTCACCGCAACCTGATCAAGAAACTTGGCCTGACCTCTGCTCAGGCCGACCACCGACTGGCTCAGATGCAGCGAGCGTTCCCGCATGCAGTAGACCACGCCGCCGGATACGCCAAGCTCGTCAAGGCGATGACCAACGACCGCAAGGATCGCCACGTGCTGGCTGCCGCGGTGGCATCAGGCGCTGCACTGATCGTCACCGACAACACCAAGGACTTCCCGGCGCGCGCGTGCGAGCCACACGGCGTCGAGATTCTCAGCGCCGATGAGTTTCTTCTGGACCAGCTCGACCTCGACCCAGAGGCCGTCTTCGCCGCGATGTCCGCGGTGACCGAACGCAACAAGCGTCCACCGCGGACGATCCTTGCCCTCGCCGACGCGCTCCACCAGGTCGCTCCCGAGTTCGGTGCCGCTGTCACTGCCGAGTTCTCGACGGTCTCGCTCCTGGAGATCGTCGACTCAAGCCGACTGCCGCTGGACTATGACCCCGCCACCGCGCTCTTCGATCCAGCAAGTGCCGCTTGCCTTTGGTTCACCAGCCTGCAGCATCGCGCCGAGTTCCCCAATGCCATAGCCGCACTGACTCACGATGTCGAGGACTGGGACCTCGATCGCACTGCGGACTCCTTGCACGGGTATTCGCTGACCACGGGCGTCCACGAGCACCTCGAGTTCGACGACGTCGTCTACGTCAAGTTCATCCGCGGCAGCGACGACCACCCGGTCTTGCGAGCGTTCGGTGATTTCGCAGTCAGCGACTTCCGCGTTCTCGCCCTGCGCCGTGACGACTCTGGGCGATGGCTTGCTCACGGCGTCGTCGAAGGATGGCCGACCAACGCACAACGTGAGGCTCGCATCACTCCTTAAGTGTTCAACTGGGCGATGGTGGCCGTGTGCCCAGCCGCGACACTGGTATGACCGGACCTGTGACAACCGGATTAATCGCTGCAGACCGGGCGACGTCCTTCCACATATGCCGGGAGTCGCAGCCCGTCGCTCAGTGATCGGGGGAGGCCAGGAAGGCCGCAGCCTCGTGGACGGCGCGGCGCGATTCGGGTGTGAAGTAGGGGAACATCTGGAAGACGTGCCCTTGGGCGGGCCATTCCTGCAGCGTCGCCTCGCCGCCGGCTTCCCGGATGACGCGGTCGATGGCGCGGGCGTCGTCGGCCATCACCTCGCGGGCGCCCACCTGGATGAGGGTGCGGGGGAGCGTCATGTCGGGGGACAGCCGCACGCGCATGCGGGGGTGGTCGGGGTCGGCGTCCCCGGTGTACATGCGCAAGAAGCCGGTCGCGGCGCGCGCGTTGATGATCGGGTCCTTGACCCCCGACTCCTCGAGCGCGCACGCGAGCTGGAACGACGGGTCGTAGAGCGGGGAGAACAGGACCATCGCCGACGGCTGGGCGACGCCGTCGCGGTGATTCGCCGCGAGGAGGTCGAGGGCGAGGTGACCGCCCGCGGAGTCGCCCGCGATGACGATCTGCGACCCGTCGAAGCCCTGGTCGAGCAGCCATCGGTAGCCGCGGATCGCATCGTCCCCGCCGAGCGGCCAGCGGTATTCGGGGCCGAGACGGTAGTCGACGCTGAACGCGCCCATCCCGGCGCGACGACCCAGCCGGGCGACGAGACCGCGGTGGGTCCGCGACGAGCAGATCACGTATCCGCTGCCGTGGATGTAGTAGATGACCTTGCGGCCGGTCGACGGATCGGGGACCCGGCCGCCGTACACGTCGTGCTCGTGGACCCACTCGCCGTACACGCGGCCGTCGCCGGAGAACTCTCGGACCTGGGTGATCCGCGTGCCGCGGGGAACCGGCGAGATCGCGGACAGTCCGCGGTTGACGCCGGGCCGCGCCGCCGTGAGGAGGGTCGGCGCGACGGTGGCGCCGCGTCCGAGGACCGCCATCATCGGCCGCGACGCGAGGGTCACGTAGCCGTTGAACGCGCGGGCCCTCAGCGAGCCGCGGGCCCCAGGGGAATCGTTGAGCAAGCTCACATCTGGGACTGTAGGACTTTTTTGCGCGGTAGGGCGCGGACGTGCGACAATTGGCCTACTTAACTTGCCCGAAACGCGATTGTGACCGATCGCCGGGCAAGGGCCAGCAACGACGCTGAATCCCCGGGACGTGCAGCTCCACGTCGAGAACCGGGTTCTCCAGAAGTACGAACAGTACGCAGCGTCGCGTGCAGGAATGGCAGATTCCATGATGCACTTGCCGGGGCCGACAGGTCTCTACGATCCAGCCAACGAACACGACGCCTGTGGTGTCGCGTTCGTCGTCGACATGCACGGCCGCCGGAGCCGTGACATCGTCGAGAAGGCCATCACCGCACTGGTGAACCTCGAACACCGCGGCGCCGCGGGCGCTGAGCCCAACACCGGTGACGGTGCGGGCATCATGATCCAGGTCCCGGACCGCTTTCTGCGTGAGGTGACCGACTTCGAGTTGCCCGCCGCGGGCTCGTACGCGACGGGTATCGCGTTCCTCCCGCAGGCGGCCGCCGACGTGGCCGAGGCCGTCGCAGGCGTCGAGGCGATCGTCCGCGAGGAGGGCCTGAACCTCCTCGGATGGCGCGACGTCCCGGTCGACGAGAGCTCGCTCGGAGCCCTCGCCCGCGATGCGATGCCCACGTTCCGTCAGATCTTCTTCGCGCTCGCCGGGAGCGATCAGGGCAGCGCTGACGGCATGGAGCTGGAGCGCAGGGCGTACGTGGTGCGCAAGCGTGTTCAGTACGAGCTCGGCGAGAAGGGTGCGGGCCAGGACGGCCCCGGCCGCGACACCGTCTACTTCCCGAGCCTGTCCGGTCAGACGTTCGTCTACAAGGGCATGCTGACGACGCCGCAGCTGCGGGACTTCTACCTCGACCTGCAGGACGACCGGGTCGAGAGCGCACTCGGCATGGTCCACTCGCGCTTCTCCACCAACACGTTCCCGTCGTGGCCGCTGGCGCACCCGTTCCGGCGCGTTGCCCACAACGGCGAGATCAACACCGTCACCGGCAACGAGAACTGGATGCGCGCCCGCGAGGCCCTCATCAAGAGCGATGCCTTCGGTGAGAACGGGCTGGACAAGATCTTCCCGGTCTGCACCCCGGGTGCGTCGGACACCGCCCGCTTCGACGAGGTCCTCGAACTGCTGCACCTCGGCGGTCGCAGCCTGCCGCACTCGGTCCTGATGATGGTCCCCGAGGCGTGGGAGCGCAGCGAGACCATGAAGCCCGAGCACCGCGCGTTCTACGAGTACCACTCGGCGCTCACCGAGGCGTGGGACGGACCGGCGTCGGTGTGCTTCACCGACGGCACCGTGATCGGCGCGGTCCTGGACCGCAACGGTCTGCGTCCGTCGCGCATCTGGGTCACCAAGGACGGTCTGGTGGTTCTCGGCTCGGAGGTCGGCGTCCTCGACATCGATCCGGCCGACATCGTCACCCGCACGCGTCTGCGTCCGGGCAAGATGTTCCTGGTCGACACCGCGCAGGGCCGCATCGTCGCCGACGAGGAGATCAAGGACGAGCTCGCCGCCGAGCACCCGTACCAGCAGTGGCTGGACGAGAACCAGGTGAAGCTCGAAGACCTTCCGGCGCCGCCGCACAAGCACATGGCGCACGACCGCGTCGCCCTGCGCCAGCAGGTGTTCGGCTACACCACCGAAGATCTCAACGTGCTCGTCGCGCCGATGGCGTCGACGGGTGCCGAGGGCATGGGTTCGATGGGCACCGACACGCCGATCGCCGTCCTGTCCGAGCGTCCGCGCATGCTGTTCGACTACTTCCAGCAGCTGTTCGCGCAGGTCACGAACCCGCCGCTGGATGCGATCCGCGAAGAGGTCGTCACGAGCATCGGGCACCGCATCGGTGGCGAGCGCGACCTGCTGAACCCGACCGCCGAGTCGGCCAAGCAGATCGTGTTGAGCCAGCCGATCCTCGACAACGACGACCTCGCTCGTCTCGTCGAGATCGACGGCGCCGAGACGGGCTTCCCGTCCGCGCACATCCACGGCCTCTACCCGGTCGCCGAGGGCGGCGCGGGTCTGCGCAGAGCGCTCGACGACGTCCGCGCCAAGGTGTCGGCCGCCATCGCCGACGGTGCGCGCGTCATCGTGCTGTCCGACCGCGAGAGCGACGAGACCCTGGCCCCGATCCCGTCGTTGCTGCTGACGTCGGCCGTCCACCACCACCTGGTGCGTGAGCGGACCCGTACCCGCGCAAGCCTCGTCGTCGAGTCGGGCGACGCCCGCGAGGTGCACCACATGGCGCTCCTCATCGGTTTCGGCGCCGCCGCGATCAACCCGTACATGGCGTTCGAGTCGATCGAGGACATGCTGGAGTCGGGCGCCCTCGTCGTGCCCGGCACCGATGACCTCGACCATCTCGCGACGTTCGCGAAGGCCCGTGCCAACTACATCAAGGCCGCGGGCAAGGGCGTCCTGAAGGTGATGTCCAAGATGGGCATCTCCACCGTCCCGTCGTACAACGGCGCCCAGCTGTTCCAGGTGATCGGCCTCGCGCAGGACGTCGTCGACGAGTTCTTCACCGGCCTCAACAGCCAGCTCGACGGCGTCGGACTCGACGAGATCGCGGGCGACGTCGCACGTCGTCACGGCACGGCCTTCACCGACCGTCCGAGCGAGCGGGCACACCGTGAGCTCGAGGTCGGCGGCGAGTACCAGTGGCGCCGCGAAGGCGAGTACCACCTGTTCAACCCGGACACGGTGTTCAAGCTGCAGCACGCCACCCGCACCGGCCAGTACAGCGTGTTCAAGGAGTACACGAAGCTCGTCGACGACCAGTCGACGCGCCTCGGCACGTTGCGCGGCCTGTTCGACTTCAACTTCGGCGACCGGGACCCGATCCCGCTCGACAAGGTGGAGCCCGCGAGCGAGATCGTCAAGCGTTTCTCGACGGGCGCGATGAGCTACGGGTCCATCTCCGCCGAGGCGCACGAGACCCTCGCGGTCGCGATGAACCGGCTCGGCGGCAAGTCGAACTCCGGTGAGGGCGGCGAGGATCCGCGTCGGTTCAGCCACGACGAGAACGGCGACTGGCGTCGCAGCGCGATCAAGCAGGTCGCGTCGGGCCGGTTCGGCGTCACGAGCCACTACCTGAGCAACTGCACCGACATCCAGATCAAGATGGCGCAGGGCGCGAAGCCGGGCGAGGGCGGCCAGTTGCCGCCGCACAAGGTGTACCCGTGGGTCGCCGAGGTCCGAGGCTCCACGCCGGGCGTCGGGCTGATCTCGCCGCCGCCGCATCACGACATCTACTCGATCGAGGATCTCGCGCAGCTGATCCACGACCTGAAGAACGCGAACCCGTCGGCCCGCATCCACGTCAAGCTCGTCTCCGAGCTCGGTGTGGGCACCGTCGCGGCAGGTGTGTCGAAGGCGCACGCCGACGTCGTCCTGATCTCGGGCTTCGACGGCGGCACGGGTGCGAGCCCGCTGACGTCGCTCAAGCATGCGGGCGCACCGTGGGAGATCGGCCTCGCCGAGACCCAGCAGACGCTGCTGCTGAACGGTCTGCGCGACCGGATCGTCGTGCAGGTGGACGGCCAGCTGAAGACGGGCCGCGACGTGATGATCGCGGCGCTGCTCGGTGGCGAGGAGTTCGGTTTCGCGACCGCGCCGCTCGTCGTCTCCGGCTGCGTCATGATGCGCGTCTGCCACCTGGACACGTGCCCGGTGGGTGTGGCGACGCAGAACCCGCTGCTGCGCGAGCGGTTCACCGGCAAGCCGGAGTTCGTCGAGAACTTCATGCTGTACATCGCCGAAGAGGTCCGCGAACTGCTCGCTCGCCTCGGCTTCCGCACGCTGCAGGAGGCGATCGGTCGGTTCGAGGCCCTCGACACCCGCAAGGCGATCGCCCGCTGGAACGACGACAAGGCCGGCAAGCTCGACCTGACGCCGATCCTGACGATGCCCGACTCGCCGTTCATGAACCAGGACCTGTACTGCACCGGCAAGCAGGACCACGGTCTGGACAAGGCGCTCGACAACGAGCTGATCGAGAAGGCGCGCGCCGCCATCGATTCGGGCACTCGTGTGCACATCACCTCGCCCATCACCAACGTGAACCGCACGGTCGGCACCATGCTCGGCCACGAGGTCACGAAGGCGTACGGCGCGCAGGGGCTGCCCGAGGGCACCGTGTCCATCGACCTGAGCGGGTCGGCGGGCAACAGCTTCGGCGCATTCGTGCCCCGCGGCATCACGATGCGCCTCGAGGGCGACGCGAACGACTTCGTCGGCAAGGGCCTGTCGGGCGGCAAGCTCGTCGTCCGCCCGCCGCGGAACGCTCCGGCCGACTTCGTCGCCGAGGACAACATCATCGCGGGCAACGTGATCGGCTTCGGCGGCACGGCGGGCAAGATCTTCCTCCGCGGCGTCGCGGGCGAGCGCTTCTGTGTCCGCAACTCGGGCATCCGGGCGGTCGTCGAGGGCGTCGGTGATCACGGCTGCGAGTACATGACCGGCGGCACCGTCGTCGTGCTCGGTGAGACGGGCCGCAACTTCGCGGCGGGCATGTCGGGCGGCGTCGCGTACGTCTACAACCCGAACGGCACGTTCGAGGCGAACCTCAACGGCGAGCTCGTCGACCTCGAGGAGCTCGACGCCGACGATCTGCACGTGCTGGAGAGCACGCTGGTCGAACACCGCGACGAGACCGGGTCGGCGGTCGCCACGACCGTTCTCGCCGACTGGTCGACCCAGCAGGGCCACTTCGTGAAGGTGATGCCCCGCGACTACAAGAGAGTGCTCATCGCCATCGATGTCGCTGAGCGCACCGGACGAGATGTGAACGACGCGATCATGGAGGCGGCTCGTGGCTGACACCCGAGGTTTTCTGAAGCACACCGAGCGCGAGACGCCGACCCGTCGGCCGGTTGACCTGCGCCTGATGGACTGGAAAGAGGTCTACAACGACTTCGACAAGTCCACCCTCAAGACACAGGCCAGCCGTTGCATGGACTGCGGAATCCCGTTCTGCCACAACGGTTGCCCGCTGGGCAACCTGATCCCCGAGTGGAACGACCTCGTCTACAAGGACCGGTGGGACGCGGGCATCGAGCGACTGCACGCGACGAACAACTTCCCGGAGTTCACCGGTCGCCTGTGCCCGGCGCCGTGTGAGGCGTCGTGCGTGCTCGGCATCAACCAGCCCGCCGTCACGATCAAGCAGGTCGAGGTAGAGCTGATCGAGAAGGCGTTCGACGACGACGCGGTGCGGCCCGTCCTGCCGTCGGAGAAGACGGGCAAGAAGGTCGCCGTCGTCGGGTCGGGGCCTGCCGGTCTGGCCGCCGCACAGCAGCTGACGCGGGCCGGTCACGACGTGACGGTCTTCGAGCGGGCCGACCGCATCGGTGGTCTGCTGCGCTACGGCATCCCCGAGTTCAAGATGGAGAAGCGGTTCATCGACCGTCGCCTGGAGCAGATGGAGGCCGAGGGCACCGTCTTCCGCGCGGGCGTCAACGTGGGTGTCGACGTGACCGTCGACGAGCTGCGCTCCGACTTCGACGCGGTGATCCTCGCGAACGGTTCGACGATCGGCCGCGATCTGCCGGTTCCGGGCCGTGACCTCGACGGCATCCACCAGGCGATGGAGTTCCTGCCGCAGGCCAACCGCGTGCAGCACGGCGACGTCGTCGACGGCCAGATCACGGCCGCGGGCAAGAACGTCGTCATCATCGGCGGCGGTGACACCGGAGCCGACTGCCTCGGCACGTCGCTGCGTCAGGGCGCGAAGGCCGTGCACCAGTTCGAGATCATGCCGAAGCCTCCGATCGAGCGCGCCGAGTCGACCCCGTGGCCGACGTACCCGCTGATGTACCGCGTCGCGTCCGCCCATGAGGAGGGCGGCGACCGCGTGTACAGCGTGAACACCGAGGAGTTCACGGGTGTCGACGGCAAGGTCACGAGCCTGAAGGCCCACGAGGTGAAGATGGTCGGCGGACGTTTCCAGAAGGTGGAGGGCAGCGACTTCGAGCTGGAAGCCGAACTCGTCCTCCTCGCGATGGGCTTCGTCGGGCCGGAGCGGAGCGACCTGCTCGACAAGCTGGGCGTCACCTACGATCCGCGCGGCAATGTCGCCCGCGGTGACGACTTCGGCGCCGTCGGCCTGCCCGGCGTGTTCGTCGCGGGCGACGCGGGGCGTGGACAGTCGCTGATCGTGTGGGCGATCGCGGAGGGCCGCTCGGCCGCTTCGGCAGCCGACCGGTACCTCACCGGCTCCACCCTCCTGCCCGCCCCCATCGTCCCCACGATGGTCGCTCAGCGCTAACCAGAGCGCTCCTCCGCTCCGAGAGGCGGTCCGACAACGACGTCGGGCCGCCTTTCGTCGTTTGTGCGGCCCGTTTCTCCGCTGGTGATTGAGCCCGGCGGTGGCCTGTGTCGAGGGGAGTGGAGATGCGATATCGGAGCCGATGTCGAGGCGGCAGCACCTGGGCTGGAGCGAGATCCGGGTGTCCGTCGAATCGGAGACGCGCTGGCCCAGGCTGTGACGGGCGTCACCGCATTCTCCATTGGAGTGCGTGTTGTGCATTGACCTCGCGGCGTGGTTTCTTGCTCAGAAGCGGAGATGTCGCGACTCGCACCGTGAACGTTTCTGTGCATCGACGGCCTCTATCGACAAGCGAAATGTCGGAAATATTATGGGTGAGAACGTTAATTCTGTGCCAATCCATTCTTTGCCGATGCGCAGACTTGTTGGGGGGCTGCTGGCTATATTCAGACTGGTAGTTGCTGAAGATTAGCGAAGCAGCGTTGCGCGCAAAGCTGTCACACCATGAAGTACTCCATCCGCCCGGTTCTCGTCGCGACGATTCTCGGTGCAGCCCTCATTTCCTCGGCAGGCGTGGCCTCCGCTCAGATCGTGACCTACCCGTGTTCAGACGGATCGACCGCTTCGGACCCGTCCCTCCGTCCTCCGGACCCGACGACCACCGAGCCGACGACCACCGCGCCGACCACGGAGCCGACGACCACTGCGCCGACCACGGAGCCGACGACTACCGCGCCGACGACGGAGCCGACGACCACCGCACCGACGACCAAGCCGACGACGCCCGCTCCGACGACGGTCACCGTCACCAAGATCGCGCCGACCACGACGGTCACCACCAGCCAGAACCCGCCGTCGACCACCGTTGTCGTCGTCCCGCGAATCGTTCCGACCGCGCCGTACCCGAGCGGCGTCGTGACCTACCCGCTTCAGGCCGCGACCGGCTAGAGATCTCTGGCTGAGCGTCGACGGGGAATGTGAAGATGAATTCGGAATCCACCACTGAGAAGCGGGGAGTGCGGCGCCGTGTCGCCGGCGTGATCGTCGGGCTGTGTGCCGTCCTCGCGGTCGTGATCGGCGTGCTCTTCGCCACCGGGGTGCTCCCGCGTGCCGAACAGAGCGCACCGGCCGACACGGTTCGATGCCTTCCGTCGTGCCGCCCTCCTCGACGGGGGGAGTGGTGCCCGCGACGATCGCGATTCCGTCGCTGCAGGTGTCCGCGCGTGTGGAACCCAAGGGCACGGTGATGGAATACGCGAAGTTCCTCGGCCGCGATGTGCCGAGCTTCGGTGTGCCGACGGACATGATGGACACCACCTGGTGGTCCGACGGGCCGCGGCCCGGCTCGGACGGAATGGCAGTGATCCTCGGGCACACCCAGGTCGGTGGGCCCGGCGTGTTCAACGACATCTCCCGGATGCGGAACGGCGACACGATCGTCGTCACCGCGGCGTCGGGAGAGGCTGTCGAGTTCTCCGTCACTCGGGTCGTCGCCGACATCCCGAAGTCGGATCCCTCGGCGCTCAACAAGGCACTGACGTCCGCGCCGAAGGGCTCCGGGATCGCGCTGGTGACCTGTGGTGGACGCTTCGACTCCGCCGTAGACGCCAGCGTCGACAACATCGTCGTGTTCGCCGAGCCTCGGCGGGGCTGACCGTCGATGGGCAGCTTCGTCAGGTGGGCGCTCAGTCTGGTAGCCGCGGTGATGCTGGTCACCGCGGTGTCGGGCTGTGGACAGGAGAAGCCTGTGCCCGGCGAACCGACGATGGTCGTCGCGGGAGCGACATTCGACCTGAGGGTCGCGCGCACGGCCTCCGAACTCGAGCGCGGCCTGTCCGGGACCGCGTCGCTCGCCCCGGACGAAGCGATGTTGTTCGTCCTGCCCGCGCGCGGCTCGGCCGGAGTCTGGATGAAGGACATGGCGTATCCGATCGACATCATGTGGCTCGATGACCGGATGAGCGTGGTCGACGTCCTGCGGAGCGCTCAGCCGAGCAGCTACCCGAAGACGATCTACACGCCGTCGTCCCCGTCGACGTTCGTCGTCGAAATGGCGGACGGCACCGTCGCCCGCCACGGCATCACGCCGGGTATGCGTGTTCAGGTGGAAGGTGCCGGACTGTGACGCCCGCAACCGGGCTGAGGTCGGTGCGGACTGTCGGGAGACGGCATACCGAGTGGCGGTCGGTCGGCTGATCTCGCAGCGCGTCGGCGGCGTTGCGCGACGTTCGTTCAGTGCAGGCGAATGAGCCGTCGGACTTCGTCGAGCCGGGTCACCCCGTCGTCGGCGAGGAAGTGGCCCGCATCGGGAACGACGAGCGTCGACGTTCCGAGCAGGTCGGCGAACTCGTCCGACGCGGCGGCGTCGACCACCGGGTCGTCGGTCGACCGGAGCACGTGTCGGTCGATGATCTGGCGACCGACCGCCGCCACGTCGATCCCCGAGACGAAGTCCGGCAGGCCGGACTCGATGAACGCGTCGAGGTCGGGTTCGCCCACCGGCCGCAGCATGCGCGCGAACGGAGCCACCGCCACGAATCCACCCAGGCGATCATCCGGTGACAGCGTCGCGCCCAACGCCCGTATCGATGCGATGCAGCCGAGGCTGTGCGCGACGATCGTCGTCTTCTCGTCGACGTCCCCGAAGGCGTCGACCAGGGTGGACGTCCATCGCTCTTCACGGGGGTTCTTGGATTCGGGGAGTGCGATCCTCTCGGCGCCGACGGTGTCGGCGAGCCAGGGGAACCAATGGTCGTCGACGCCCGCGCCGAAGCCGTGGACGATGATCACGCGGTCGTTGCTCATACTCTGACGGTAGGGATTGACGTCGGCGTGAAGGTCAAGCCGACGGCGACGCGGATACGGGGGAGTCCATGAGAATAGGCGAGTTCGCAGAACGTGCCGGGGTCACGGCGCGTGTGCTCCGACACTACGAGGACGAGGGCCTGCTCGAACCGTCGCGGACGTCGAGCGGCTATCGGGACTACGGTCCCGAGGACGTCGGCACCGTGGCCCGCATCCGTCTGATGATCGAGGCCGGTCTCAACACCGCGACGATCCGGCAGTACCTGGACTGCGTGGAGTCGGGGAGCGACCGGATGTCCGTCGCGATGTGCCCGGCACTGCGTGACCGGCTGGACGAGGTGTCGGCACGTCTCGACGACGCCGCCGCACGCATCGATCGAACGCGAGCAGGCATCGACCGTCTGACCGGAGGTTGATCGCGCGGCCGCCTGGCACGGATGGCGCGTGGGTGACGCTTTTCGACTCGCACGCTCGCTCAAGGAGCAGGAAGGACCGTAGGTTCCCCGATTTCGCGGTTTCGAGGTCGATCTCCGGCCAAAGTGGCTCAATCGGGGAACATTGCGCGAGCGTGAACGATCGCGGAGGGATCGCTCGGCTGCAGATCGTTCGAGTCAGCGCCCCAGCGCCTTCTTCCAGGAGACGCGCGAGCCCGTCATGAGGACCGAGCGGCGGTAGATCCGGCCGGAGATCCAGACGGCGAGGGCCGTCACGGCGGCCATGATCAGCGCCGATCCGGCGACTTCCATCCAGTCGGCGTAGCCGGTGGCGACGCGCATCGGGACGACGGTCGACGAGAACGGCGGGATCCACGCGAGCACGCGCATGACGGACGAGTCGGGTGCGCTGATGCCGAAGATGCCGGAGTACATGGTGCCCATCGCGACGATCATCAGCGGCCACGCGGCGCTGTTGATCTCCTCCTGGCGGGACACCATCGCACCGGTCGCGGCGTACAGGGCGGAGAAGAACAGGAAGCCGAGCAACAGCCAGATCGCCGACACCCCGACCATCGAATAGGCGACGTCGGGGATCGTCAGCAGGCCCGTCGCCCTGGCGGTGATCAGCCCGACCGCAGCCAGGGCCAGCGTCGAGATGATCTGCACGACGCCGATGCCGAGGATCTTGCCCCACAGCAGTTGAGACGGTTTGACGGTGGCGAGGAGGATCTCGACGATCCGCGACACCTTCTCCTCGACCACGCCGACGGCGACCGCCATGCCGCCGCCGAAGATCACCAGGAACATCAGGACCGTTCCCACATACGACAGCGCGACGCGCTCGCCTTGCGCGGGCGGCACGTCCTTCGTCCGCTCGAGGGTGACCGTCGCCTGCCGTTGCACGCTCGCCGGGTCGACTCCGGCCTTCTGCAGCGCCGCGGCGACGGCGGACGACGAGACGCCGCTCTTGATGGAGGCTTCGACGTCGGTGTCGAGGGAGTCCTCGGAGAAGACGCGCAGCGTTCCGTCCGGCTGGGCGACGATCGCGGCGGTCACGTCGCCGTCGGCGGCC
The DNA here is from genome assembly GCF_009932475.1 of Gordonia spumicola. Lineage (GTDB taxonomy): Bacteria > Actinomycetota > Actinomycetes > Mycobacteriales > Mycobacteriaceae > Gordonia > Gordonia spumicola. The sequence goes on along the minus strand of NZ_BJOV01000002.1, from coordinate 566,489 downwards.
TGCGCGCGTGCGTCGGACGCGTCGACGAGTCGCAGCGTGACCCCCAACTGCTTTCCGGTCTCGGTGATCGCCGACTTCGCGGCGGCGCTGACACCCTGCGTGGCGACGGTCTGCACCTCGTGGTCGTCCTTGCCGACGAAATGCGACGCCACGAGGCAGCCGACGACAGCCACCAGCAGCATGATCACGTTGGTGACGATGAACGATCGGGTGCGGACTCGGGTGGAGATCTCGCGGGACGCGATCAGCCGGATCGTGGTCCACGACGTCGCGGGGCTCGGTGCGCTCACGCCGCGGTCACCACCTCTCGGAACAGCTCGGTCAGGTCGGGCTTCTCCGAGGCGAACGTGTGCACCGGCCCGTGGGCGAGCGCGGCCCGCAGGACCTGCTGATCGTCGACGGTGTCGTCGACGTAGACGGTCGTCGTCTCTCCGTACTCGGCTCGGACCACGCCGGGAAGGCCGTCGGCCCAGCCCGCCGGGGCGGTCGAGGCGACGCGGAGTCGGACGCCGTCGCGCGCCCGCAGGTCGTCGACGGCGCCGAGCGCCTGCATGCGGCCCTTGGCGATGATTCCGACCCGGTGGCACAGGCGTTGGACCAGCTCGAGCTGGTGACTCGAGAACAGGACGGGGACACCGTCGGCCGCCTTCTCGACGATCACGTCGCTCATCACGTCGACCGCAACGGGATCCAGGCCCGAGAACGGTTCGTCCAACACCAGCAGGTCGGGGTCGAAGACGAGGGCCGCGGCCAACTGCACGCGCTGCTGATTGCCGAGTGACAGGTCGGCGACGTTGTCGCCGACCCTGGCGTCCACGCCGAGCCGCTCGGTCCAGTACCGCATCCGCGTGGAGGCGTCCGACGGCGACAGTCCATGCAGTCGGGCCAGGTAGACGAGCTGTTCGCCGACCTTCATCTTCGGGTACAGGCCGCGTTCCTCCGGCATGTAGCCGATGCGACGCCGGACGTCGGAATCGATGTCGCGTTCGCCGAAACCGACCGATCCGGTGTCGGCGGCGAGGACGCCGAGAATGATCCGCATGGTCGTCGACTTACCCGCTCCGTTCGAGCCGACGAACCCGAAGACCTCCCCCGGCGCGACGTCGAAGCTCAGATCGTCGAGCGCCGTCAGATCGCCGAATCGTTTCGTGAGCCCGGTGACGGTGAGTCCGGCACGCATCCGCTTTCCCCCTGTTCGCGCAGAATCTCCGAAGTCGGACGTCATGCACACGACGTCCGTCGCGCGCTGTGAAATCCGACTCTTTCATTCGACCAGGCTAACGCTCGGGCGTCCACCGGACGATGATCTACGTGTAGACCAGTTCCATGTCTCGGGGAGGAGACGCCACATGCAATCGAGCCGTCACCGACGTCGACCGTCCTTCATCTCGTACGTCCGGAATCTGCCTGGACGCCGCCGTCACGCTCGCACCCTGACCGAGCAGGGCGAACGTCTCGCTACCACCGCGGAGCTCACGGTGTTGCGAGTCGGACGCTGATCCCTCCGATCTCGACGATGTCGCCCGCCGTCAGCTGACGGCCACGGCGGGTCTCGACCTCTCCGTTGACGGAGACGAGTCCGTCGCCGATCACGATCTTCGCGTCGGCTCCGGTCTCGATGAGGCTGGCAAGTTTCAGGAACTGACCCAATCGGATCGACTCGTCCCGGATCTCGATTTCGTCCACGGGACCATTGTCCCCCGCCGTCGTAGGCGGCGGCGCACCGGCACGACTACCGTCAGCGCTATGACCGAGACCCGCATCACGAGATCGACGGCGGAGCTGTCGTCGCGCGAAGCCGCCCGGCAGGCGTCCGCCGCACGCCGCGCCGTCGCGTCCGTAGGCCGTATCGCGCATCCGAGCGGCTTCGGGCACACCGTCCCGCGACGGGCGGGCGAGATCTTGGGCTTCCTCGCGATCGTCTCGCTGCTGTCGGCGATCATCCCGCCGCTGCACCATCTCCTGCAGGTCCCGCGGACGTTCCTGGACAGCTACGTGTTCCCGATGCCGGGTGCGAGCCTCGCGTGGACGGTCGCGCTCGGCCTCATGGCGGTCTCCCTCGGGCAGCGCAAGCGGATCGCCTGGTGGATCACCATCGCGTTCCTGTTCGTGTACGCGACGTTCAACCTGCTGGTGGTGCTCGTCGCGCGCTCGGACCGCCGCTGGCACGACGAGTGGATCCCGTCGCTCATCGGACTCGGCATCGACCTGCTCGCGATGGGCGTGCTGATCGCGTCGTACCGCCAGTTCTCGACGCGCGTGCGGCGCGGTGCGATCCTCGCGGCCCTCGGTGTGCTCGTCGCGGGCCTCGCCGCGGGAACTCTCGCCGGGTGGGGACTGGTGTCCATCGCGCCCGGAACTCTCAAGAGTCACGAGCGGCTCCCGTACGCGTTCAATCACGTCGTCGCGTTCTCCACGCTGGAGATGCGGAGGCTGGGTGATCACCACAGCAACTGGACAGTCAACTGGCTCCTCGGCCTCTTCGGAGCCCTCGCGCTGATCGCGGCCGCCGTCGTCCTGTTCCGGTCGCAACGTCTCGCGTCGCTGATGACGGCCACCGACGAACGCCTCATCCGGGCGCTGCTGCAGACCTACGGAGAGGACGACTCGCTCGGCTACTTCTCGACCCGCCGGGACAAGGCCGTCGTCTTCTCGCCGGATGGACGCGCCGCGATCACGTACCGGGTGGAACTGTCGACGGCGGTCGCGGGCGGCGACCCGATCGGCGACCCCGACTCGTGGCCCGATGTCATCGCCGAGTACATGTCGCTCGCCGAGAAGTACGGATGGCATCCGGCGGTCCTCGGCGCGAGCACAGTCGGAGCGCAGGCGTACGACGCCGCGGGACTGACGGCCCTCAACATCGGCGACGAGGCGATCCTCCACGTGGCTGACTACTCCCTGTCCGGGCCCGACATGAAGAACGTCCGCAACGCCGTGTCGCGGGCCAAACGCGCAGGCGTGACCGTCCGGATGCGGCGCATGAAGGATGTCGAGTGGCCGGAACTCGGCGAGGTGGTCCGCCGCGCCGACGAGTGGCGCGACACCGATGAGGAACGCGGCTTCGCGATGGCGCTGAGCCGGGTCGCCGACCCCGACGACGGCGAGTGCCTGCTCGTCGAGGCCGTCGAGCACGAGGGGAGCGAGGACGAGCGGGTGATCGGCATGCTGTCGTTCGTCCCGTGGGGACGGACCGGGGTGTCGCTCGACCTGATGCGCCGCGACCGCAACGGCCCCAACGGGGTGGTCGAGACGATGGTGTCGGAGTTGGCCCGCAACGCCGAGACCGTCGGCGTCACCAAGATCTCCCTGAACTTCGCGGCGTTCCGCGACTTCTTCGAACGCGGTGACGAGATCGGCGCGGGCCCGGTGATGAAGGCGTCGCACGGCGTGCTGAGGTTCTTCTCGCGGTTCTTCCAGATGGAGTCGCTGTACAAGTCGAACGCCAAGTATCAGCCGACGTGGGTGCCGCGGTTCCTCTGCTACGAGGACGGCCTGTCGATTCCCCGCGCCGGACTGGCCGCGGTGACCGCGGAAGGCTTCGTCCAACTGCCCGGCCGCACCTGGCGCGACCGCCAGTACCGGGACGGCGCCCCGTCGGTCCCCGAGGGCGTCGACGTGGACGAGCTCGTCGCCGAACTGCGGAGCACGGCGACGGCGGCGCCCGTCGTGGTGCGTCCCGAGCAGGTCCGGGTCCGCATCGCCAAGATGCAGTCCCTCGCCGAGCAGGGCGTCGACCCGTATCCGGTGGCGCAGCCGCCGTCGCACACGGTCGCCGCGGCGATCGCCGAGCCCGTCGGCGCGCGGGTGTCGGTGGCGGGCCGCGTCACCAGGCTGCGGGACTTCGGCAGTGTGGCGTTCGCGCGGATCCACGACTCGTCGGGAGAGATCCAGCTGCTCGTGGAGCCCGCGACCGTCGACGGTCCGGACTTCGCGTCGACCCTCGACCTCGGTGACCTCATCGGCGCGTCCGGCGTCATCGGCGCCAGCCGCACCGGCGAGCTGTCGTTGCTGGTGGACGCCTGGCATCTCGACGGCAAGTGCCTGCACCCGCTGCCCGACAAGTGGAGCGGACTCACCGACCCCGAGGCGAAGGTCCGTCAGCGGTACCTCGACCTCGCCGTCGACGCCCGGGCACGCGACTTGCTCGTCGCGCGGTCGACGGTCGTGAAGGCCCTGCGCGATCACCTGTCCGACGCCGGTTTCCTCGAAGTGGAGACGCCGATCCTGCAGCAGGTGCACGGCGGGGCCAACGCGACGCCGTTCCGGACGCACATCAACGCCTACGGTCTCGACCTGTATCTGCGGATCGCGCCGGAGCTGTATCTGAAGCGGCTGTGCGTCGGCGGCATCGAGAAGGTGTTCGAACTGGGTCGCAACTTCCGCAACGAGGGCGTCGACTTCTCGCACAATCCCGAGTTCACGAGCCTGGAAGCCTATGCGGCGCACCACGATTACCTGTCGATGATGACGCTGACCCGCGACATGATCGTCGCTGCGGCGACTGCGGCGCACGGTTCCCCGGTGGTCGTGCGCGACGGTGAACGCGTCGACATCTCGGGCGACTGGCCCGTCAAGACCGTGCACGGAGCGGTGTCGGAGGCGGTGGGCGTCGACGTCACGCCGCAGTCCGGCGCCGACGAGCTGCGCGAGCTGTGCCGCGGTCTCGACATCGCGTTGCGTCCCGATTGGGACGCCGGGCACATCGTGTTGGAGATGTACGAACACCTCGTCGAAGAGCAGACGCGGTTCCCGACGTTCTACACCGACTTCCCGACCTCGACGTCACCGCTCACTCGCGCGCACCGCAGCGTGGACGGCGTCGCCGAACGGTGGGATCTCGTCGCGTGGGGCGTCGAACTGGGAACCGCGTACACCGAGCTCACCGACCCCGTCGAACAACGCCGTCGCCTCACCGAGCAGTCCGTCAAGGCCGCCGGCGGCGACGCCGAGGCGATGGAGGTGGACGACGACTTCCTCACCGCCCTTGAATACGCCATGCCCCCGACCGGCGGCCTCGGCGTCGGCGTCGACCGCGTCGTCATGCTGATCACCGGCACCTCGATCCGCGAGTCGCTCGCCTTCCCCCTCGCGAAACCGCAGTAGACGCGCGGGTGGCTCCGGTTTCGACTCGACGCCTCGCCCAGGGGCTCGGAGTCGGCTCAACCACCATCGAGATCGAAGTCGGCGCGCCCGAAACGTCGCCCGTTGATCTGGAGTTCGATGGCGTGCGGTCCGGGGTGATAGCGGCGGGTGGTGATCACCTTGAACGAGTGGCGGCGGTCGACGGTCAGCGTCTCGCCCGCCGCGAGGGAGGCGGTGGCGAGCTTGAACACCTTCTCGGTCTGGGTGCCGTCGGCCTTGCGGTGGTGGACGACGTAGTCGATCGCGAGTCGGGCGGCGTCGCCGGTGTTGGTGACGGTGGCGGTGAAGCCGATGCTGTCGCCGATCGCGACCGTCTCCTGGGAGAGGTCGACGCCGTCGACGTGTATCGACGCGTCGCCGAAGCCGAGGAGCGCGAGGGCTGCGGGATCGCCGCGCTTGATCAGGGTTCGCAGGCCGTGGCGGACCGTGGACGCGGTGTTCTCGTCGGGATCGTCCAGCCAGCGTGACGCGGTCTCGACCACCACGTCGGGTGCGTGGCGGCTGATGTCGTTGAGGTGATTCGCCGCCGAGCGTCGGACGTACTCGCTCGGGTCGCGGTACAGCGCGTCGAGGATGCCGACGGTGATCGCGGGGTCGGCGATCACACCGGGTATGCGGGTGGCCCACGGGAGGTACGGCCGGGTGCCCTCGGAGGCGAGCCGTCGGACGTGCTCGTCCGGCGACGACGTCCACCCGTGCGCGATGTCGAGGCCGCGGCGAAGGTCGTGTCGCAGCAGCGCGCGGATGGCGAACTCCGACGTCAAACGGCTGGTCAACGCGGCGAGCAGGGACATGGCGTCGTCGAATGCGCCGGTGTCGCCGTCGGCGACGGCCCGGTTGGCGACGGCGGAGGTCACCGGCCACACCATCCAGCCGGTGAGTCTCGGGTCGGCCGCGGTCGCGCGGACCGCCGCCGCGAGTGTCGAGTAGTCGCCGGGGAGTGCGTCGAGGATCCCGTCGCGCAGCAGTGCCGATCGTGCGCCGAGGGCGAGTCCGTCGAACCGGTCCGCGGCCGTCGACAGGGCCGAGAAGTCGACGTCCGGGATCGCCGCTGCGAACACGTTCGCCATGTCTCGTGCGACGGATGGACCGAGCAGTTCGTCAGCTGTGGGCACGGCGGCGGCTCCGGAGTTGGTTGGCGAGCAGGGCGACGAACACGATTGTGCCTCCCGCTGCCGACACTCCGAGCGCCACATCGATGCCTTCCGGTCCGGGGTGGGCGACGAGGATCGCGCCCGCCACCGCACTGCCGACCGCGCCGCCGACCGTCCGGAGGACCTGGTTGAAGCTGACGGCGCTGCCGACCTGTGTGGTCGCGACGTTCCGCGCGACAAGGGTCGGCATGGCCGCGTAGGCCGACCCCATGCCGAGACCGAACAGCGCCATCCCGAGCAGCACCTGCCACAGGTGGTCGTTCGTCAGGAACAGCATCACCGCCGAGATCGCCATCAGCGACGATCCGGCAGGCAGCATCGCCGTCATCGACTCCGGGCCGAGGCGTCGGACCAGCCGGTTGCCGATGAGACTGCCCGCCGACAGTGGCAACATCACGAAGCCGGCCCAGAACAGGGGGAGCCCGATGCCGTACCCCGTGGCCTGTGGCGCCTGCGCGATGATGCTGGCGATCGACAGACTCATGTACAGGGTGGCGCCCAGCCCGATCGCCGTCGCGTTCGCGAGGAACACCTCGGGTGTGCGGATCACGCGCAGGTCGATGAGCGGGTCGGGGCTGCGGACCTCGACGGTGGCCCATCCCATCAGCGCGGCGGCCGACGCGATGAACATCCCGACCGTGCCGGACGCCGTCCATCCCCACGTGGAACCCTGGCTCACCCCGGTCAGCAGGGTCGCGAGGCCGACGCTGAGCAGGACCGCGCCGACCACGTCGAACGTCCGTGGCGGACCGCTCGGCTCGGTCGTCGGGACGGCGCGCCACACAATGACCAGGGCTGTCGCGACGAACACCGCGGCGAACCAGAAGGCGGCGCGGTAGTCGAACAGGCTCGCGAGCACACCGGTCAGCGGGTATCCGACGCCGAGACCGGTCGCGACGGTCACCGACAGCGTCGAGATCGACGCGTCGACCTGCTCGGGACGCAGATGGCGTCGCGCGAGGACGATGGTGATCGGGACCGTCGCGTACGACAGTCCCTGCAACGCACGTCCGATGAGGAACACCTCGAACGTGGGGGCCGCCGCGCAGACGATCGAGCCGGCGAGGATCACGGCGAGTGAGAACAGCAGGATCCGTCGGGTGTGGTGGCCGTCGCTGAGCCTGCCGATGACCGGCGTCGAGACCGCCCCTACCAGCAGGTTCACCGTCAGCATCCACTGGGCGGCTCCGACCGTCACGTGCATGTCGTCGGCGATCGACGGGACGAGCAGCATGCCGAGCGAACTGACGATCGACGTCGTCATCGCCGCGTAGACCAGGGCGGGGAGCAGTCGGACGGGCTTCATCGTCGTGCCTCCGGGAACGGGTGATGCAGGAGCGGGATCGGTGGATTGGCGAGGCCCGTCGCGCTGACGTGGCCGAATGCCCCCTGCCTGTCGAAGACGGCGGCCGCCGATGCGGACAGCCCGGCGTGTTCGGTCCGGGAGATCATCGCGAGGCCGATGGGGCCGGACGCCGGGGATCGCGACAGGTGCATCGTCGCGTCGGTGTTGATGAAGGCGAGACCGTCCGGTCCAACCGAGCAGATGGCGTTGACGACGTCGGCGACGGCCGCCGCGACCACGAATGGGGAAGGCTCTTCACCGTCGACGACGGGGATCGGGAAGTGCCACACGCCTTTTCGTTCCGACGTGTACGGCGACTCGCCCGGCGTGAGCCAGCCGCGGCCCGCGTCCCAGTAGAAGCGTTCCACCTCTTCGGGCTGGTCGTCGCCGTCGGAGGCCGGGGGTGTGAGCGCGTGGTCGGTGGCCCACACGGTCGACTCGGCGTCGCTCGCCGCGGCGAACGCGGCCGTGGCGCGGGCGGTCGGCGCGTCGTTCTGGGCGGCGACGACATCGATGAGGCAATACCGCCGACCCGCGCGGACGACGGTCGTGGTGACGTCGACGTCGCTCATGCGGGTGGGACGGAAGAGGTCGATGGACCAGCGGACGGGCACGAGCCCAGGGGTCGCCACCCGTTCGGCGGCACGGGCCAGCGCGCCGCTGACCGCCATGCCGCGCATGTGATCGGATCCCCACCCGCTGGCGGCGCGCGGACCGGGTGTCAAGCGGTCGTCGGTCGCGGACGTGAAGAACGCGGATCGGATCGTCATCGTGGCGCCTCCCGGAATTTGGGTCTGGTGTGCGTCGCAGCACCCGTGCAATAATTGTATATTATGCGTAACAATGACGCTCCCTGATGGAAGGACACGCGTGATGGCACTGACCGCAGACGAACAAGACATGGTGGACCTGGTCGCCGACTTCATCGACCAGCGCGTGCGCGGTCGGGTCCGCGAGTTCGACGAACCCGACGTGTACCCGGAAGAGTTCATCGAGGAGATGAAGAAGCTCGGCTTCTTCGGCCTCCTGGTCCCCGCCGAGTACGGGGGAGTGGACGTCAGCACCGCGTGCTTCGCCCGCGTCACCGAAGAGCTGGCCCGCGGCTGGATGAGCCTGGCGGGCGCTGTCGGCGGCCACTCGGTGATCACCTACCTGATCCGCACTTTCGGCACCGACGAGCAGAAGTCGAAGTACCTGCCGAAGATGGCCGACGGCACCATCCGTGCGACGATGGCCCTCACCGAGCCGAGCGGAGGCTCCGACCTGCAGGGCATGCGCACCCACGCGGCGCCCGGCGAGGACGGCTTCACGATCAACGGCTCGAAGACGTGGATCTCCAACGCGGCGCACTCGGGCCTGTTCGGCCTGCTGTGCATCACCGACCGCGACGCATCGCCCGCGCACAAGGGCATGAGCGTGATCCTCGTGGAGCCGGGCGACGGGTTCCTGGTCTCCAAGAAGCTCCCCAAGCTCGGCTACCGCGGCGTCGAAGCCTGTGAGCTCGTGTTCGACAACTTCACGGTCCCGGCCGACGCCGTCCTCGGCGGCGAGCCGAACAAGGGCTGGGGCCACATGATGCGCGGCCTCGAGGTCGGCCGCATCCAGGTGGCGTCGCGCGCGCTCGGCGTCGGCCAGGCCGCGCTCGACGCCGCCGTGAAGTACTCGCAGGAACGGGAGTCGTTCGGGAAGCCGATCTGGAAGCACCAGAGCGTCGGCAATCTGATCGCCGACATGGGGACCAAGCAGGCCGCGGCCCGGCTGCTGACCGTCGACGCCGCCGAGAAGCTCGACCGCGGTGAACGCGCCGACATGGAGGCGGGCATGGCGAAGCTGTTCGCGTCGGAGACGGCGATGCAGATCGCGCTCGACTCGATCCGCGTGCACGGCGGCTACGGGTACTCCAAGGAGTACGACGTGGAGCGCTACTTCCGCGACGCCCCGCTGATGATCGTCGGCGAAGGCACCAACGAGATCCAGCGCAACGTGATCGCCGCGCAGATGATCGCTCGGAACAAGATCTGAGGGCACGGACATGACTTCACTCAAACGTGCGGCCATCGTCGCGCCCCTGCGCACCCCCGTCGGAACGTTCGGCGGGTCCCTGCGCGACGTCGCCGTCGAAGACCTCGGTGCGGGCATCGTCAACGCCGTCGTCGACCGGTCGGGTGTCGACCCGGAGCGGATCGACGACGTCGTGTTCGCGCAGTCGTACGCGAGCTCGGAGGTCCCGTGTGTGGGACGGTGGCTGGCGCTGAACGCCGGACTGCCCGTCACAGTGCCGGGCATGCAGCTCGACCGTCGATGCGGCGGCGGTCTGCAGGCGCTGATCACCTCGGCGATGATGGTCCAGACCGGCGGAGCAGACGTCGTCCTCGCGGGCGGCATCGAGTCGATGAGCCGCATCGAGTACTACACGACCACCAACCGGTGGGGTAAGCGCGCGGGCAACAGCGTGCTGTACGACCGGCTCGACCGCGGTCGCGAGCGCTCGCAGCCGGAGGGGCGGTTCGGCAAGATCTCCGGGATGATCGAGACCGCCGAGAACCTGGCGTCCGACTTCGGCCTCACCCGCGAAGCCGCCGACGCCTACGCGGCGCGCAGTCACCACCGGGCGGCCGCCGCGTGGGACGCGGGCAAGTTCGACGACGAGGTGGTGCCGGTGTCGGTCCCGCAGCGCAAGGGCGACCCGATCGTCTTCGCGAAGGACGAGGGCATCCGTGCGTCATCGACCGTCGAATCGCTCGGCAAGCTGCGCACCGTGGTCCCCGGCGGCACCGTGACCGCGGGCAACGCCAGCCAGCAGAACGACGCCGCGGCGGCCTGCCTCATCGTCGCCGAGGACAAGCTCGACGAGCTCGGTCTGGAACCGATAGGTTTCATCACCGGCTGGGCGGCGGCCGGATGCGAACCCGACCGCATGGGATTCGGGCCCGTCCCCGCCGTGCAGAAGCTCGCCGCACGGACCGGGAAGACTCCTGTCGAACTCCTCGACTCCCTCGACCTGGTCGAGGTCAACGAGGCGTTCGCGGTGCAGGTCCTCGCAGTCCTCGAGGGCTGGGGCTGGCGCGATCACGACAAGCTCAACGTCAACGGCTCGGGAATCTCTCTCGGCCACCCGATCGGCGCCACCGGCGTACGGATGACGACGACGCTCCTGCACGAGTTGAAGCGCCGCGGTGGCGGCTCGGGCCTGGTGACGATGTGCATCGGCGGCGGGCAGGGACTGGCCGCGACAGTCGAATCCGCGTAGCCCGTGCATAGACTCTCGTATCAGACACGAGGAGAAGGGTGCGGGCGATGACGGCATCGGTGCGGGGAGCCGCGGGCGTCCGGAAGCAGCAGCTTTCGGAGGACGTCGCCGTTTACGTGCGCGAGCTGATCCTGTCGGGGCAGGTGAAGCCGGGGATGTTCCTGCGGACCGAACCGCTCGCCGAGGCGATCGGGGTGAGCAACACGCCCGTCCGCGAGGGTCTGCACATCGTCGCGGGTGAGGGCTTCGTGAAGCTCGTGCCGCGACGCGGGTTCGTCGTCGCCGAGGTGAGTCGGCGGGACGTGCGCGACATGTTCTGGATCCAGGCGTCGCTCGCGGGTGAGTTGGCTCGCCGCGCCGCGCAGGAGATCTCGGAGGAGAAGCTCGCCGAACTCGACGAGTTGCTCGACGAGTATCGCCGCGCCGCGGAGGGGGACGACAGCGACACCGTCGTCGAACTCGGGCGCCAGTTCCACCGCATGGTGAACCTGTCGGCCGACTCGCCCCGCATGACGTTGATGCTCGGCGGCCTGGTGAAACAGCTGCCGAACCGCTTCTACCACGACATCGAGGGCCACGACGAGGACTCGATGGAGGCGCACCCGAGGATCCTCGCCGCCCTCCACGCCCGCGACGGGGACACCGCTGCGGCCGTGATGGAGGCCCACATCATGTCGGGCGCCGACGAACTCGTCGCGTTCCTCGAAGCCCGCGGCATGTGGGACGACGCCTGAGGTCCGGTGTTTGACTCGACGCGACGCGCGCCCGCGTCAAGCCCCGGTGATTGAGCCGCCCACGAGGCGCCAGCCGAGTGGGCGAGTCGAAATCATGGCGAGTCGACCGCAGTCGCGACAACCGCCCGAGCGGCGGGGTGCGTCCGCGTGACGCGGACCGTTCTACGCCGCCGCTTGGGTGTGCACCGTCAACGTTCTGCGGGCGTGTGACCGGATCGGCTGCACGTTTCCGGGAGCGATGAACCACGGGTGTCCGTCGTCGCCGATCACCACTTGCCACTCACTGTTGTGAACGAGCGTGTGGTGCATCCGGCACAGCAACACCCCGTTTTCGACGGAGGTGTCCCCACCTTCGGACCAGGGCACGATGTGGTGTGCGTCGGTCCACGACACGGGCCGCCCGCACCCGGGGAAGGTGCACCCGCAGTCCCGCGCGGCCAACGCTTTCCGAATCCCGGGTGTCATCAGCCGGTGTTCCCGCCCGACGTCGAGCGGGACACCTTCCCCGTCGACAACAACCGCAGTGACCGCTGCCGAGCAGAGCGTGAGGCCGACGGTTGCCGTCCCGACCGGCCCGGTGAACCCGAGCCGTGCGACCCCATCCCCCGGGGTTCCGGCGGTGGGGACGATCAGCGACACGTGCGGCAGGACGCCGCCGCTGGCGGGGCGTTCGGATCCCGCGAGGTAGGTTCGGATGATCTGTCCGAGCGCGTCGGCCCGCCGTTGGGCGGTCGACCGTGGGTCGCGTGACCCGTCGGGTTGCGGCACCGGCCGCATCAGCGGGTCGAGCGCTGCGGAGAGTTCTTCCCCGGTCAGCGCATCGAGGCTGATCGAGGAGACTGTGTGGCCCTCGTCGTCCGAGGTCAGGGTCATCTCGTTGAGTTCCGAGTTCTCTGACGCGGGAGTAGCTTCCGGGTCGTCGGACTGGGCCGCGAGTCTGATCCCCTCGGCTTTGGCTGCCGCCTTGACTTCACCCGGTGTCGAGTGAAGCAACAGCTTGCGCGCAAGGATCTGTTTCTCGCTCTCGTCGAGCGGGACGCGCTTGTTGACGGCGGCGACACCCCGCCCGACCTCGTCGGCCATCTCCGGCGACAGGTAGCCGTCGCGCATCCCTCGGGCCACCGAGTCGAGCCTTTCTGCGTGGCGGCCGTTGCGTACCGTACGGTGCGCAACGGCTGGTGCGACGCCGATCTCCATCAACAACGACGGCATCGACAATCGTTTGCGGACCGGGATGCCGACCTGGTCGGCGACTCGAACAAGTAGAGCCTGAGCCCCCGCGAGGACGTTCTGGGCCCGGGCGACCTCGACTATCGCCGACAGGATGTCGGCGTCGTCGAACCCGACGCGCGAGGCCCGGTCGAGAAGGCACGCCAGGCGAGGTGAGTCTCCGGACTCGGCCTCGGCGGTGGTGGCTGGTGCGAGTTCGTCGATCACGTGGTCGGTGAAGTCGCGGATAGTGGTCGCGAACATGGTTTCCCCCTCCATGAGCTGCGGATAGAGCAGTAGAGCACGACCCATCGACCCGCGGCTCTGCGGTGTCGGTGGGCGACGGTACGGTCACAACAAGTGCCGGAACTACCTGGTTCCGGGTGCCAGTCGGCTGCGCCGCAGTCCACCGCCTGCCTGGTACCCCCCTGTGGGGTCCGGTGGTTCGGTTCGCCCGGACTGGGCGCTATCGAGTTGTCAAGTAACGTGCCGCTCCTCGCGCCACCGAAGAACTACGTTCATGATATGGATCACCTCTGACAAAAACGTATGTTCGAGTTTGTGGGCCTGAATTTGATGTATCAGGACATGGGTGACAGTTGATGTGTCAGGACTTCGGTGACAGTTACGTCGGCGTGGTCGCCCTCGGCCGACCTACGTAGGTCGTTCCGGGTGTGGCTTTGGCGGGTCCTTTACAGGCGCGCTGCGCGCGCCTGCCTCTCGACTGCGCTCGAGGAGCCGGGGGATTTGGCGTGCAATGTTCGGTTGAGCACGACTCCTACCGGTTCCTCGAGCGCAGTCGAGAGGGCGGTGCGGATGCGCTCGACCAGGTGGAGACGCGATCAGTCGACGATCGTCACCAGGGTCTCGGCGATGCACGACGGCTTCGCGGCACCGTCGACGGTGACCGTGTAGCGGGCCGTGACGGTGGCCGATCCCGGCTTCTCCGCGATGTCGACGAGCTCCACCGTCGCAGTCAGCGCCGAACCTGACGGAACCGGAGCCGGAAAGCGGACCTTGTTGGCGCCGTAGTTGATTCGCGCCGAACCGAAGTCGAACGCGATGAGGTCGGCCCCGAACAACGGCAGCAGCGAGAGCGTCAGGTAGCCGTGCGCGATCGTCGTCCCGTACGGGCCGTCTTTCGCTCGTTCGGGGTCGACGTGGATCCACTGGTGGTCGCCGGTGGCTTCGGCGAACAGGTCGATCCGCTTCTGGTCGACGACGATCGGGACGCTCGGCCCGATCTGCTCGCCGACCGCGGAACGGACCTCGTCGAGGCTTGAGAACGTGTGGGTCATGCGATCACCTCGAGATCGATGCTGGTGTGGGGGCCGCCGTCGAGGCCTCGGGGGCCGATGAGAGCGATGGAGCCCCCGTCGTCGGACGGACGCAACCAGGCCGACTGCCCGCAGAAGAGCGGGGCTGAGTTGCGGTGATCGATCGCGGCGACGCGTCGTCCGCCGGACAGGCGATGCGTCTCGGCGAGCGCGAGGGACATCAGCGGACCGTGGACGACGAGGCCGGGGTAGCCCTCGACGCCGGTCGCGTACGGCCAGTCGTAGTGGATGCGGTGCGCGTTCGCGGTGGTCGCGGAGAAACGCATGAGCAGCGTCGGGTCGGTCCGGAAGTCGAACCCGGCGTCGTCGCGGGCGACGAATGGAGCGCCCTGCGGGACCATCGAGGCGGCGGGCGCGGGCGACGGGACGTCACCCGACACGGCGGCGCCCTCGCGGTAGATGAGGTTCTGCGTCTCGATCACGGCGGGCTCGCCCGCCGGCGTGTACAGCGTCGTCACGACGGTGACGACGACGAGCTTGCCGCTGCGGCCGTTCTTCTCGACGACCGAGTCGACCCGCGACTCGCGGCGCGTCATATCGCCGACTCGAAGTGGTGCGAGGAATTCGACTCGGCCGCCCGCGAACATGCGTCGCGGCAGGTCGACGGGTGGGAGGAACGATCCACGGAACGGATGTCCGTCGATGCTGAGCTGCGACGACGCCGCCCACTGGGGGAGTGCGACCCAATGCCACAGCGGCGGGAGTTCGTCGCCGACCGCGGGCGCGGGGAGCCCGTCGTCGAACAGGGTCGCCAGTGCGGTGACCGGAGCCGGGTCGATGTACTCGTCGGTGACGACGGTGTGCGGGGCCCAGTCGGCCATCACATGAACCGTCCGCCGGTCACTTCCAGGACCGTGCCCGTCATGTACGACGAGAGATCCGATGCGAGGAAGGCCGCGACGCCCGCGATCTCGCTCGGCTCGCCCGCGCGGTCCATGGGGATCTCGGCCATCTTGGCGTCCCAGATCTTCTGCGGCATGGCTTCGGTCATGGCGGTGCGGATCAGACCCGGTTGGATGCAGTTCACGCGCACCCCGAGGTAGCCGACCTCCTTGGCCGCGGCCTTCGACAGCCCGACGATGCCGGCCTTCGCGGCCGAGTAGTTGGTCTGACCGGCCAGGCCGACCTTTCCGGAGATGGACGAGAGGTTGATGATCGACCCGGTCTTGCGTTCGCGCATGTGGGCGGCGGCGAGACGCGTGCCGTGCCAGACGCCCTTGAGGTGCACGTCGATGACCTGGTCGAACTGATCCTCGGTCATCTTCCGCATGGTCGCGTCGCGGGTGATGCCCGCATTGTTGATCATCACGTCGACGGCGCCGAACGCCTCGATCGCGGCATCGAGCAGTGCCTGGACGTCGTCGCCGGAGGTCACGTTGCAGGCGACGCCGCGGGCGACGGACTCGTCTCCGAGAGTGGCGGCAGCGGCGGCCACCTGCTCGCCGTTGAGGTCGCCGAGCACCACGCGGGCGCCCTCGGCGACGAACTTCTCGGCGATCGCGAGGCCGATGCCCTGTGCGGCGCCGGTGATGACGGCGGTCTTGCCTTCGAGGAGTGCAGACATTGTGGGTCCTTCGTGTCAGGTGTTGGTTTCGACACGACGCCTCGCCTAGCGGCTCGGGGTCGGCTCAACCATCGGAGGGGGAAAGGGGGTCAGATGCGGGCGAGGATGGCGTTGGCACGGTCGACGACGGGCTTGTCCACCATCTCACCGTCCACCTGGGCGACGGCGCCTTTCGCGGCGTCGACGATGCGGCGGGCCCACGCGATCTGAGCGTCGCTGGGGCGGAAGGCTGCGGATACCGGCGCGAGCTGGCGCGGGTGGATGCACAGCTTGCCCGCGAAGCCGAGGCGTCGAGCGTAGGCGGTGTCGGCGGTGAGACGCTCGGCGTCGTCGATGGCCGCCGTCACGCCGTCGATCGGTCCGGACAGCCCGGCCGCGGCCGAGGCGAGGACGAGAGCGCCGCGCGTGGGGAGCAGCGCTTGGGTGTCGGTCGGGTCGACGCCGAGTTCGGCGGCCAGGTCGAACGTGCCGACCGCGAGGCGGACGACATTCGGAACGTCGGCGATCGCGGGGGCCCGCAGCACGCCGCGGGCCGTCTCGATCAGGGCGATCACGTCGCCGCCGATGCCCGCGAGCACTGCGGGATCGTCGGCCTTCGGCACCATGATCGTGACGTTCTTGCCGGTCAGCGCGTCGAGGTCGGCCCGAAACCATGCGGTGTCGGCGGAGTTGATCCGCACCGCGCACGGATGGTCGGCCGCCCAGGCGGCGACGTTCGCACGCGCCGCGTCCTTCGCGTCGGCGGCGACGGCGTCCTCCAGGTCGAGGACGACGAGATCGGCACCCGCGGCGGCCGCCTTCGCGAACCGCTCCGGGCGGTCACCGGGGACGAACAGCAGGGTCGTCGCGTTCACTGGCGGGCCTGCTTCTTCGCCTCGCGGACGAGGCCGCCGCCGATGATGAGCCGCTGGATCTCGCTGGTGCCCTCGTACAGGCGCAGAAGACGGACGTCGCGGTAGATGCGCTCGACCGTCATCTCGCGCATGTAGCCGCTGCCGCCGTGGATCTGGACGGCCTTGTCGGCCACCTGCCCGACCATCTCGGTGCAGAACACCTTGGCGACCGACGGCGAGATGCGGCGGTCCTCGCCGGACACGTACTTGGCTGCGGCGTCACGCACGAGTGCGCGGCCCGCCATGATGCCGGTCTGCATGTCGGCGAGATGGGCCTGGACCAGCTGGAAGTCGCCGATCGGCGTCCCGCCCTGGGTGGTGACCGCGGCGTGCCGGAGCGACTCGTCGAGTGCCCGCTGCGCGGAGCCGACCGACAGCGCCGCGATGTGCACGCGACCCCGCGCCAGGGAGGTCATGGCGGCCTTGTAGCCGGAGTCGACGTCGCCGCCGACGAGCGCTGAGGCGGGGACGCGAACGGCGTCGTAGTGGACGTCTGACGTCCAGGCGCCCTGCTGACCCATCTTCTCGTCGTGCGCCGCGACGGTGACACCGGGGGTGTCGGTGGGGATCAGGAAGGCGCCGATGCCGGGGCCGTTCTCGTCCGCCGGGCGGACGCGCGCGAAGGTGACGAGCAGGTTCGAGAGGGCGGCGTTGGTGATGAAGCACTTCGCACCGTCGATCACCCAGTCGCCGTCGTCCTGCTGGACGGCCTTGGTCCGCAGGCCGGCCGGGTTGGAGCCCGCGCCCGGCTCGGTGAGCGCGAACGATGCGACGACGTCGCCCGACGCGATGCGTTCGAGCCACTGACCCTTCTGCTCGTCGGTGCCGAAGTTCACCAGCACCTGTCCCGCGATGCCGTTGTTCGTGCCGAACATGGACCGCAGGGCGAGCGCCGTGTAGCCGAACTCCATCGCGAGTTCGACGTCCTGCGTCAAGTCGAGGCCGAGGCCGCCGCACTCCTGCGGGATCGCGTAGCCGAAGAGACCGATGTCCTTGGCGGCCTGCCGGATGTCGTCGGGGATGGCGTCGGTGTCGGCGATCTCGCGCTCACGCGGCACCACGCGGGTACGAATGAACTCGTGGACGGCGTCCTTGATCTGCGCGAAGTCGTCCGGACTGACCTGTGACATGCGTGCCTCCCTTGGCATCCTCGTGATGTACAACGCGAGATGCTACGCATAATATACAATTCTAGGAACGAACGCTATAGCCCGACCGAGGAGACGTATCCATGCCCGCACCGACCACGCTCCCGCTCAGCGGCGTGCGCATCATCGAATTCGCGTCGTTCGTCGCAGGTCCGAGCGCCGGAAAGGCCCTCGCCCAGATGGGCGCGGAGGTGATCCGCGTCGATCCGATGGGCGGCAACGCCGACGTCAGACGCTGGCCGCTGTCCGAGCGCACCGGCGAGAGCCTGTACTGGAAGTCGCTCAACCGCGGCAAGCGGTCGGTGATGCTCGACGTCCGCAGCGACGAGGGACGTGACCTGCTGCTCGGGCTCGCGGCCGCTCCCGGCGCCGACGCGGGCATCGTCATCGACAACGCTGTCGGTCGTCCCTGGTTCTCCTATGAGGCTCTCGCCGCGCGTCGGGAGGACGTCATCGCCGTCCGCGTGCAGGGCAGGGCCGACGGCGGCCCCGCCGTCGACTACACGGTCAACGGAGCCGCCGGCGTCGCCGATATGACGGGTCCCGCCTACACGGACGCCCCGGTGAATCATGTGCTGCCCGGGTGGGACTTCCTGTGCGGCCAGCAGGTGGTGTCCGCGCTGCTCGCGGCGCTGCGTCGACGCGACCGGACGGGCGCGGGCGCCAACGTGGAGATCGCGCTGGCCGACGTCGCGACGGCGGCCGTCGCCGACCTCGGTTGGTTCAGCGAGGCCGCCGAACGCGGCGACCGCGCCCGGCACGGCAATCATCTCTACGGCAGTTTCGGCGTCGACTTCGCCACCGCGGACGGCGACCGAGTCATGATCGTCGCGCTCACGCCCCGTCAGTGGAGTGCGATCGGCACGGCCACCGGGACCACCGAGGTGTTCGCCGCGCTCGCGACGTCTCTCGGCGTCGACTTCTCGACGGACGAGGGTCGCTACGCCCATCGCGGCGTCATCGAAGCGGTCCTGACGCCGTGGTTCGCCGATCATTCGACGGCAGACGTGCACGCCGCACTGACCGCCGCGGGTGTGCTGTGGGGACCGTATCGGTCCGCGGCGACGGTCGCCGCCGACTTCGCCGCGGGCACGGGCGAGGATCCGGTGCTCGTGACCGTCGACCAGCCGGGTATCGGCGACGTCATCTCCTCGAGCTCGCCCATGCGGTTCGACGGCGAGTACTCCGGCAGCGTGCCCGCCGTCGCACTCGGCTCGGACACGGCGGCGGTGCTCGGTGACGTCCTGGGCCTCGACACCGCCGAACTCGACCGTCTCCGCGCCGCGGGTGTCATCGCCTGACCGCGGCTGAACGTTCACGCCCTGTGCGTCGACTCCCGCTCGCGAACAGTCCTCGAGCGGGAACTGACGCTCAGGGCGCGAGCGCTCGGCACCGCTATGCCTTGAATCGCATGAACGTCGACGGGCACTGGGATTGACTCAGCAGATGCTCGCCGACCTCGCCGATGTCTCACGCTCGACCGTCCAAGCCCTGGAGTACGGCAGTCCGTCGGTCCGCCTGGGTGCACTGACCGCGGTGGCAGACGTCCTGGGGCTCGCGGTCGATGTCAGGCCCAAAGGCGACGGTCGATGACCGCCGCAGCGGATCTTCGCACCGTCGACCGCGCCGATGTGTACGTGGGCGACCGCCTCGCCGCGACCCTGACTCGGGACGGAAAAGGGGTGACGACCCTCGACTATCGTGATCCGACCCCGACGGGTCGTACGGGAGGTATCGCATGGTCGCTCCCCGGTCCGGACTCGCCGTTCGAGGTCGGAGGAGACGCGCTGCCTGCCTTCTTCGCGGGTCTGCTCCCCGAGAGTGTCCGCCTGGGCGTCGCACTGACTGCGACGAAGACGTCGGCAGACGACCACTTCACGCTTCTGCTCTCCGTGGGGAGTGACACTGTCGGAGACATACGAGTGGTCCCCGAGGGGTCCGAGCCCCGTATTCGCCCACCGATGGTCACGGACACGGTGACGGACTTGCGCGAGGTGCGGGCAGAGTCTTTGACCGGTGAGAACGCCCGTCCCCGGAGTCGAGAGCCCGGCTATCCTCGTTATACGACACGAACGCGAGGGGCCACGGGTGGAGCATTCACGGAGAGCGATCGCGACGGCGGGACTGCTCCTCGCGCTCCCGTTGGCGGCCGCGTGCACGCAGGCCGGTTACCCGGTGCCCGGATCACCGACCGATCTGAACGAGCTGCTGCTGAGCACGCGGTGGCACAGTGCCGAGACGTACGGCGGGAACCTCGACATCACGTTCGTGGCGGGCGGCGACTTCCACTACGTCGATTCGTCGAGCGGGGCCAACCCCGACAGCACTCCGGGCAACGAGTCGTGGACGCTCTCGAACGGGCGCCTCACGATGTGCTTCAACGACTGCTACGCGAAGTTCGACGGCCAGTGGAACGGCGTCGCGTTCGTCGGACACAAGTCCAACCTCACTCGCCACACCTGGGACGTCACGCTGAGTCCGGTGGACGTGGCGAGTTGATCGGCGCGTCCGTCTGCGCCGCTGACGCGGACGAGAGCTGCTCCACGAATTCCATCGCCCGCAGGTAGCGGCCACGCAGGTCGTCGTCGGTCGACCTCGGCGGACTCGTCGGCGGAACCGGGGCCTTGTCAGGAGTGTCCCGCGGTGGTCATCCACGCTCTGCAACCGGTTGCGTGCTCTCTAGTGTCGCGTTCCGAAAATTCCTTATTGGTTGGCGGCACCCCGCTGCACGCCTGGCTGCGTTGTCGTCGGTCGTGATACCTGCCGGTATCCCTCCCTCCTCCGCCTTGCCAGCCGCACAGCGGAGCACCACCAACCGTCTAGGAATTCCCGAAACACGACACCAGATCGTCTGACGGCCGACGTCCAGGATTCGGAACAGTCGACGATCGCGGATCCGGTCTCACGTTCGGGCCGTGCGGAACGTCTACCCGACAGGAACGAAGAAAGGACCAGCGATGAGTATTCGACACATCGAGGCGAGCACGTCTCTCGGACAGGTCACGATCGTCGCCGACGGCGGCGCGGTCACCGGCCTGTACTTTCGGCATCACATCCGCAAGCCTGCGCAGGAGAGCTTCGGAGTCCGCGTCGACGTCCGCACCGACAGTCTCCTGTTCGAGGCGTACCGGCAGTTGACCGACTACTTGGCCGGTACGCGGTCGAGCTTCGACCTACCGCTGGTCGCGGCCGGGAACGACTTTCAGCGGTCGGTGTGGGCACTGGTCGCCGGCATTCCGCGGGGCTCGACGACCACGTACGGGCGGATCGCCGAACAACTCGGCGACCGAGCGCTGGCCTATCCGGTCGGGCAGGCCGTCGGGGCCAACCCGCTGTGCGTTTTCATCCCGTGTCATCGAGTGGTCGGCGCGAACGGGTCCCTGACCGGCTACGCGGGCGGCCTCAGGCGTAAGCAGGCGCTGTTGGAGTTGGAGGAGCCCGCGCCTGCCGTTGCCGGGCGTCTGTTCTGACGGCGAGAATGACGGTCACTATGAAGCAGCCGTTCGAGGCAGTGGTGGAACAGCACGGAGGGACCGTCCTGCGCGTGTGCAGGTCGATCCTCGGGCTCCACGATGCTGATGACGCGTGGTCGGAGACGTTCCTGTCCGCGATGCGCGCCTACCCCGACCTGCCCGACACCGCGAACGTCGAGGCGTGGCTGGTCACGATCGCCCGACGCAAGTCGATCGACGTCCGCCGCGCCGCCGCACGCAATCCGGTACCCGCCGACGAACTCCCCGAAGCACCGACCGCACTGGGCGTCCCCGGAACAGTCGACGGCGAGGTGTGGGAGCACGTCGGACGACTGCCGGACCGACAACGTCGAGCCGTCACCCTGCGGTATCTGGCGGGCATGTCGTACGCCGAGATCGCCGCTGTCATCGGCGGCACCGTCGACGCCGCCCGTCGGGCTTCGGCGGATGGCATGAAGAACCTACGAAAGACCTATCCGGGCGCGACCGTGAAAGGAGCACGATCATGAACAACACCGACCACGACGCCGTCGCCGCCGCAAGCGCGCCGATCACCGCGGAGCTACTGGCACGACTGCACTCCCGACTGGAGGCCGACGCGGCCGCGGAGGGATTGCTCGACGTCGCCTACACCGTCGTCGACTCCCCGGTGGGCGACCTGCTGCTGGCCGCGACACCGACCGGCCTGGTGCGGGTGGCGTTCGCCGTTGAGGATCACGACGCGGTGCTGACCGCGCTCGCGGAGAAGATCAGCCCGCGGATCCTGCGGGCCCCGGCCCGTCTTGACCCGGTCGCCCGCGAACTCGACGAGTACTTCGCAGGCCGCCGCCACCGGTTCGACCTGCCCCTGGACCTGTCGTTGTCGAGCGGATTCCGCAGACTCGTCCAGCAGCACCTTCCCGACATCGACTACGGCCAGACCCGCAGTTACAAGGAGATGGCGCTGATGGTCGGCAACCCGAACGCCGTCCGGGCCGTCGGCACAGCGTGCGCGACCAACCCCCTGCCGGTGATCGTCCCGTGCCACCGGGTGCTGCGCACCGACGGCTCGCTCGGCGGCTACATCGGCGGCCTGGAAGCGAAGACGACCCTTCTGGACATGGAGGCCGCCGCATGAGCACCCAGCACTGGGGCGAGCGGGTCGACTCGGCGGACTGGGATGCCGTCGCCGCCGAACTCGACGAGTTCGGCGGCGCGCTCCTTCCCCAACTGCTGACCGTCGACGAAGCGGCTGAGATCCGCGAGTTGTACGTCGAGGACGGTCTCTTTCGCAGCACCGTCGACATGGCCCGGCACCGATTCGGCGACGGCCAGTACCGGTACCTGAAGTCCCCCTATCCGGAGCCCGTCGAGCAGCTCAAGCAGGCGCTGTACCCGCGGCTGTTGCCGATCGCCCGCGATTGGTGGGCCCGGCTCGGTCGGCCCGCACCGTGGCCGGACACCCTCGACGAATGGCTCGCGCAGTGCCACGACGCCGGTCAGACGAAGTCGACGGCCATCGTCCTGCGGTACGGGCGCGGTGACTGGAACGCACTGCACCGCGACCTCTACGGCGATCTCGTGTTCCCGCTGCAAGTGGTGATCAATCTCAACGACCCGGGCGTGGATCACACCGGCGGTGAGTTCCTGCTGGTCGAGCAGCGACCCCGCGCGCAGTCGCGGGGCACCAGCACGCAGATTCCGTTGGGTCACGGATACGTGTTCACCACGCGCGACCGGCCGGTGAAGTCGGCTCGCGGATGGTCGGCGGCACCGGTCCGTCACGGTGTGTCGGCGATCCGGTCGGGGGAGCGTCACACTCTCGCCCTCGTCTTCCACGACGCCGCATGAGCGCAGACAAGTTCTACATCCTGACCGCTGCCGACGGCTCCACCTATCAGTCGGCGACGAAAGGCACCTGGGGTGGGCATCGTCGCGGAAAGATCTATGGGCGCATGGACTGCCCGACCGCACTCCGTGCCATCGCACGCGGTGGATATGTGACCCACCGGGTCTTCTTCATCGACGAACAGACGGCTGTCGATGCGGGCTACCGGCCGTGCGGTGCGTGCTGCGTCGTCAAATACCGACGTTGGAAAGCTGCTGACGAAAGAGGCGAACCATGGCGACCCTGACCACCCCACTCCTGCCGCTGTATCGCCACAACACCGTGCCGAACACCCCGAGCACCACCGTCGAGGTCAGCGCTTTGGTCGACCTCGCGATCGCCCGTGGAGCGAGGATCGTCGACCGCGCGCCCTGGTGATGAGGCTTCCCAAAGCGGCTGACTGAGGCCTATCGTGTCGCCGGGTAGGCGGTCACCGTCAGTTCGCGCAGCATCGCACGACCGCCGCGCGACACCACGGTCATCCCGGTGCTTGACGGTTTGGGGTAGACGAGGTTGGTTACGCAGTACTGGCCGTCCTGTGCGAACACCTCCACCGAAGACGAGTCGACGTACACGTCCAGGGTGAGCCGCCCGTTCTGGAGCGGCACCGTGGCGCTGGACACGGACGGGAACAAGGGACCGAACAGCACATCGCCGGACCGGGTGCGATCTACGGACAGCCGATGTGCGGCGGTGTCGTATCGGATCTCGGTGTGTTCAGACTGATCGTTCGAAGCCCGAAGCACCAGGCTGACGCTGTCGGCACCGTCAGGCTCCACCACCACAGAGGCACGGTAGGCCCGGCGTTGGGGCGGTAGCGTCGTGGAACCGACGCGGAGGCGGACGTCGTTCTTGCGATACACGATCGAACCGCCGGTGCTGATCGGATCGACCACGTGGGACGTCAGCGTTGGCCGTCCACCTGTCATGCGAAGGCGAAGCTCGCGCGGGAGTGCTTGGGCACCACGCCACGGAGTGGTCGGGGTCTGCTGCGCATAGAGCCAGTTGACTAGGGAATACGGTTCCCGGGGTCTCGTGCCAACCGTCGATCCCGTCGATCAGATTGGCATGGATGCGCGACCCGTCGAGACGCTGGACGCGGAGCGTTCTGATTCAGCCGACGGGACGCAGGATCCCGGGGCGTGTCGTCATCGCGGTCCTGGTGAACCGGTGGCCCCAGAAGCTGGGCTCGGCGTAGGTCCGCGCCGTCCAGCTGAGGTCGTCGACGACGAGGCCGCCGTACCCGAGTTCGATCTGGAACCCGGACGGCGTGCCGATGTACGTCGACGTCATGAGGTCGTTGCTGTGGCGGCCGAGGGTCTGCATGGTCGGGACGTCGAAGGCGCGCAGGAGGTCGATGGCCTTGCCGAGGTCGTCCATCGACTGATACTCGAGCATGAGGTGATTGAAGCCGACGTGTCCCGGGGCCTCGGCGAGCGCGAGGGAGTGGTGGCGTCCGTTGACGTGGTAGAACCGCACGTCGAAGTGGTCCGAGACGATCCGGTCCGACAGTCGGAAGCCGAGAGCGTCCGCGTAGAACCGGTTCGCCGCGACGAGGTCGGGGACCTGGAACACGACGTGCCCGAGTCCTTGGTCGCCGGTCACGAACCCACCGCGCATGGCGCGTCCGGCGCGGAAGGAGTACGGCGTCGCCGCCTTCCCCCAGGTCAGCTCGTGTCGAAGGCCCCACGGGTCGGTGAACCAGGCCAACTCGGCGACACCGCGTTCGCGGCAGAGGTCGAGGTCGGCCCAGGTCGGTGCGATGCCGCGGTCGACGAGGGCGTCGACGAACTCGTGCAAGTCGGTTTCGTTGGCGAGTCCCCATCCCGCGTAACGGAATTCGTCCTCGGGGCCGGGGTGGATGGAGATCCGGTGGTCGATGTCGTCGACGGCGAGTCGCACGGATCCGTCGGGGCCGTCCGGTGCGAGCATGGCGCCGAGGAGACCCGGTCCATAGGTGCGCCATTCGTCGACGGCGGGCGATGCGAATCCCACATAGCTGAGTTCCTGAATCATGCCGATATCGTAGGTTCTACCAATGATTGGTGCAACCACTTAATTGTCCGGCGATACCCTGGGCCGATGAAGCCGACCCGCATCGACGGCCGCATCGGGTATCGCATGGTGCGGACGGCCATGCGCGTACGGAAGGCGCACGCCGACGCGCTCGCCGAGTGCGGACTGCTCCCAAGCCAGCACGCGGTGCTCGCAGTCCTCGCCGCGGACGGCCCGGAGTACCAGAAGCGGCTGGCGGCGAAGACCACCGTCGACGCGGGGGATCTCGTCGGGCACCTCGACGACCTGCAAGAACGCGGCTACGTCGTGCGTGAGCGAGATCCGGGGGACAGGCGGCGCCACATCGTCCGGCTCTCCGACGACGGCCGGGTGAAACTCGCCGAAGCCGACCGGCTCCTCGACGGCGTGGAGGCGACGTTGTTCGGGGCGTTGGACGCCGACCAGCGGGTACGACTGCTGGATGCGATCGACGAGGTGTACTCGGCGGCGGAGGCGCAGGCCCGAGCACGTCACATATGACTGCTCGGTAACAACGCCTAGAATCGAGCGCATGACCTCGCTCACCTTCACCCCGACCGCAGACCTCGTCGACGAGATCGGAGCCGACGTCCGGAGTTGCGACACGCAGTTCACGCAGTACGGCGGCAACCGCGAGTTCGTCGGCCGGGTCACCACCGTCCGCTGCTTCCAGGACAACGCGCTGCTCAAGTCGATCCTGTCGGAGCCGAACGAGGGCGGCGTACTCGTCATCGACGGCGACGCGTCGGTGCACACCGCGCTCGTCGGCGACATCATCGCCGAGCTCGGACGCTCGAACGGCTGGGTCGGGATCATCGCGAACGGAGCGATCCGCGACGCGAAGACGATCGGCGGCATGGCGATCGGCGTGAAGGCGCTCGGCACCAACCCGCGCAAGTCCACGAAGACCGGCGCGGGGGAGCGCGACGTCCCGATCGAGCTCGGCGGCGTCACCTTCACGCCCGGCGACCTCGCCTACTCCGACGACGACGGCATCGTCCTCGTCGCCCAGCACGCTTGATCCCCGACCAGACCTAGGAGCAGACATGCCGAAGCCGTCACCCGCCTACTTCTCCCGCCTCGCGAAGCTAATCGCGATCGACGGTGAGCGTCCCACCAAGCCGGTCCTCGAAGCGTTCAGCGGCGCCGAGATGGCGACCATCCCGGTCGGCACCGCCGACGACGTCGAACTGGCCGTCGCACGTGCGCGCGCCGCGCAGGTCCAGTGGGGCGCGCAGTCGCCGCAGAGCCGTGCGAAGGTGCTGAACCGCTTCTCCGAGCTGGTGCACGACACCGCGCAGGAGCTGATGGACATCGCACAGGCCGAGACCGGCAAGGCCCGCGTCTACGCGCAGGAAGAGGTCATCGATGTCGCGCTGACCGCCCGCTACTACGCGCAGCAGGGCCCGTCGATGCTCGCCGATCAGCACGTCCAGGGCATGCTGCCCGGTGCGACCGACGTCCGCGTCCGCTACCAGGCGAAGGGCGTCGTCGGCGTCATCAGCCCGTGGAACTACCCGCTGACCCTCGCGGTGTCCGACGCGGTGGCCGCTCTCGTCGCGGGCAATGCGATCGTCATCAAGCCGGACAGCAACACGCCCTACTGCGCCCTCGCGCTCGCCGAACTGCTGTACAAGGCCGGACTGCCGCGCGAGCTGTTCGCCGTGGTCCCCGGACCGGGTTCGGTCGTCGGTCAGGCGATCGTCGCCACCACCGACTACCTGATGTTCACCGGTTCGTCGGCGACGGGCGCGACCCTCGCATCGCAGGCGGGCAAGCGGCTCATCGGCTTCTCCGCCGAGCTCGGCGGCAAGAACCCGATGATCATCACCGCGGGCGTGAACATCGACGACGCCGTCGCGGGCGCGGCTCGCGCCTGCTTCTCCAACTCGGGTCAGCTGTGCATCTCGATCGAGCGCATCTACGTGGAGCGCTCGATCTCCGACGAGTTCACCGCCAAGTTCGCCGACTACGTCAAGAACATGACGCTCGCCGCCGTCTACGACTTCACCGCCGACATGGGCTCGCTCGCCTCGGCGCAGCAGATCGACACCGTGCAGGCGCATGTCGACGACGCCGTCGCCAAGGGCGCGAAGGTGCTCGCGGGCGGCCGCAAGCGCGCCGACCTCGGCCCGTTCTTCTACGAGCCGACGGTCCTCGGCGACGTCTCCGACGAGATGACCTGCTTCGCCGACGAGACCTTCGGTCCCCTCGTGTCGATCTACCCCGTCGACTCGGTCGACGAGGCGATCAAGCGCGCCAACGACACCGAGTACGGCCTCAACGCCAGCGTCTTCGCGGGCAGCACGTCGCAGGCGCAGAAGATCGCCGAACAGCTGCGCGCGGGCACCGTCAACATCAACGAGGGCTACGCCGCGGCGTGGGGTTCGACGGCGGCGCCGATGGGCGGCATGGGCGTCTCGGGCGTCGGACGACGTCACGGCGTCGAGGGCCTGCTCAAGTACACCGAACCGCAGACCATCGCCACCCAGCGTGTCATCGGTCTCGACGGCGTCAAGGGCATCCCGCAGAGCCTGTTCCTCAAGCTGACGCCGACCCTGCTGCGTTCGCTGAAGTACCTGCCCGGCCGCTGATCACCGCCCGAGACCTTCACGCCCCGAGCGTCGTCTCCCGCTCACGAACTGTTCGTGAGCGGGAATGAACGCTCGGGGCGTGAGTCGTCTCTAGACCCGTCGGGCGACGTACGCGGCGGCGGCGTCGGTCATGCCGTTGACGGGATAGAGCAGATGCAGCAGGTTGGGGCCGCCGAGGCGGGCGCCGTTGCAGATGGTGTCGCCGCCGGCGCAGTAACGGGCCGTCTTGCCCCGGTAGGCCCGTCCGACGCGCATCACGGGCGCTCCGGCGTCGCGCAGGAACCGGTCGGACGGCGGACCGAAGAGGACGACGGCCTTCACGTGGGGAGCGATCGCCGCGGGCAGCGGCTTCGGCGCGTACCGCTGGTACTTCGCGTAGCTCGGCGGGAGCGTCACGGCGTCGGACAGGGCGTAGGCGGCCAGTGCCGCGCCCTGCGAGTAGCCGCCGACCACGATGTCGGTCGACGGGCACGCGGCCGCGATCTGCTTCACCCGACCTTGCAACGCTTTCACGCCGTCGATGAACGTGTGGGCGAACGCGAGGCGATCGCGGAAGTCGCTGCTGGCGCGATACCGGACGGCCTCGACGCGGATGCTCTTCCCCGGTTCCCTCGCCCGGAGCGACCGCTCGAACGCGATGCCGGTGACCCCCAACGGCGGCGCCGTCTCGGCGGTTCCGCGAGCGAAGAGGACCTGAACGTCCGGACATCCGCGGGCGGCGGCCGCCTGCGCGGGCACACAGACAACGCCGACAGACGCCAGGACGGTCAGGGCGACGCAGGCGAGTGTTCGCTTCAGCATGTGGTCATGGTAACCACCGGATCGCTACACAGGGTGGACGTTGAGGCGAGCCAGGAGGTCGTTGTCGATGGCCGTCAGCTCGTTGTCAATCGCTCGTTGAGCCGATTTGCGCTGGGCGGGAGGCATGACGTCCGCCGCGTCGGCCGCCACCTGGAGATTGTCCAGGCGGCCCGTCATCGCCGCGACGAAGTCGCGTCCCTCGGCGGTCGACTCGGCCGCGGCCACCTTGCCCGCGGAGTCGCGGGACGTCGCGATCCGGGCGCGCAGCGCGGCGCTCGGGCCGCCGAACTGGGTCAACACGGCGGCGGGGACACCGGCGCGCTGCGCCTGGTAGGCCGTCAACTGGGCGCGGGCGGCGACCGCCCCGCGGTAGGCGATGGGGACGACGATCGGTGCGGCCATCCGTCCGACGGTCAGGAAGCGCTTCATCTTCGCCGGGGTGAAGAACGCGGCCGCGGCGTCGGCCTTGGCCTGCTCGGCGATGGTCTTGGCCTCCGCCGCGGCCACTTTGCTCTGGGCCTTCGCGGTGACCTTCGCGGTCTTGCGTTCGCTCTTCTGCGCCTTCTTGTGGAACTTCTGCTCGGTGCGCAGGTCCTTCTTGTGGAGCTTCCGCTCGGCGGCGGTGGCCGCCTTGGCCTGAGCCTTGGCGCGATACTTGATCGCCTTCTCTTCACCCTTGCGGATCTTCTTCTCCGCCTTGCGTTCCGTGCGCTGCTCGCGCACCGATGAGAGCAGTCCCATGCCCGTCCTTCCGTGACGAAACTCGACACCTGCAAATGATTGTCTCCAGCTTTGCATAGTCTCGTGAGGTAATGAATCACTCGGTCCGCCGGACGGACCGTCAACGCGAAGCGAGGCCGCCGTCGTGAGTTCCGCCGTTCTGGGCGCACGCAACCTCACCGGGTGCGAGCACCGTCTGGCATTGGACTTCACCGAGCGGGGCGACGCCGCCGCGTCCGACACGTCCCCGGAGGCCCGCCGCCGGATCGAGGCGGCGCAGGTGCATCGCGACCACGTGATCGCCACACTGCACGGCTTCCAGAGCGACCGGCCGTCGCAGGACGCCGTCGTCGTGGACGGTGAACGCCACCGCGATCGCGTCGAGCAGACCCGTCGGGCCGTCGAGCAGCGCGCGGCGTGGATCTTCCAGGCCGCTCTGCCGACGGACGTCGATCACGGACGGCGCGGCCACGCCGAGGCGCTCCTGCGGCGGGGCGACGGGTACCTGCCGGTGATCGTCGTCAACCACCGGGTGACGACGCTGGTCAGCGGCGAACGACCGGCCGACGCGCCGCCGCCCACCCTGCGGACGTCGCCGCTGTGGGGTTGGCATCCGGCGGTCGACGCGACTCGGTCGTTGCGCTCGCAGCGCCGCGACGTGATGCGACTGGCGCATCTGACGACGATGCTCGACGACCTCGGCTGGAGCGCGACCGATGCCGACGAGCGGGTAGGCGGGCTCATCGGGCTGGACGCCGACTGCATGGTGGTGGTCTCGCTCGACGCCGCGCTCGCCGAGTACTCCACCGAGTTCACGCGCCGTCACGCCATCGCCGACGGCGAGATCGCGACCGAACCGCGCAAGGTGGGGGAGTGCCGCAGCTGTCATTGGTGGACGCGTTGCGAGGCGCAGCTCGCCGATCGTCACGACGTGAGCCTCGTGGTCGGCGGCAATCAGGCCACTGTGCTGATGGACGCCGGGATCACCACGTTCGACCAGCTCGCGTCGTACCGCGGCGACCCGCCCGCCGACTGGCCCGCCGCCGTCCCGTTCGCCGACGCCGTCGTCTCCGCGAAATGCTGGGTGGACGACCTGCCGCTGGCGAGACGCCTCGACCGGCCCCGACTGCGCCGCGCCGACGTCGAAGTGGACGTCGACATGGAGAGCTACTCCGAGCGCGGAGCGTACATGTGGGGCACCCTGCTCACCGATACGACCGACCCGTCGCTCGAGGTCCGGTACCGCCCGTTCGTCACGTGGGACCCGCTGCCGACGCTCGACGAAGGCCGGTCGTTCGCCGAGTTCTGGTCGTGGATGTCGGCCGAACGACGCAAGGCGCGAGCCGCGGGCAAGACGTTCGCCGCCTACTGCTACTCGCAGCAGGCCGAGAACCGCTGGCTGCGGGGCAGCGCCGACCGCTTCCACGGCGTTGTGCCCGGCGTGCCGTCGCGAGCCGAAGTCGACGCGTTCATCGGCTCCAAGGAGTGGGTGGACGTCTTCGAAGCCGTCGGCAAGAACTTCGTCTGCCCGCGCGGCAAGGGCCTCAAACGGATCGCGCCGATCGCCGGGTTCGCCTGGCGCGACGCCGAAGCCAGCGGTGAGGCGTCGATGGAGTGGTACTCGGCCGCCGTCGCACTCGACGGGGCAGACCTCGACGAGACGCAGCGCGCCCGGCTGCTCACCTACAACGAGGACGACGTCCGCGCCACCAAGGTGCTGCGGGAGTGGATCTCGTCGGACGACGTCTTGGAACTCCCCACGGTGCGCGAGATCCTCACGCACCGCGGGGACGACTGACGGCCTTTCGACTCGCAAGCTCGCTCAAGGAGCGGGTGGGACCGGAGGTCTCGCTTCATCCGATCCTTGAGACATCCCAGAACGGGAACGTGTCAAGCAGCGATCTTGAGGTCGGCGTTCGCCCATGCGATCGCGGGGTCGTACGGGTGGTGTCGGGCTAGGCAGCCGTGGAGGATTCCTGTCAGTTTGTTGGCTAGTTGGCGGAGCGCGGCGTTGTGGTTGATCCCTCGATCACGCTGCTTGCGGTAGTAGGCATACGCATATTTGTCGTGCATGATCGCAGCGTTGGCCTGCCGTACCGCGGCGTCGAGGGCCCAGTCGTTGCCGGCCTTGCGGGCGCAGACGATCCGCAGCTTTCCTGACTGCCGGGTGAGCGGGCTGGTCTGGGCGAAGTTCCGGCGGTCCTTCGCCGTCTGGAAGCGAGTGGAGTCGTCGCCGTATTCACCGCACAGGCGTGCCCCGATGACCTGGCCGATACCAGGTTGACTGAGGTAGATCTCAGCATCGGGGTGCCGCGAAAAATGGGCGTTCACCTGCTCCTCCAGCTCTGCGATGTGACTGGAGGCGGAGGCGATCACACGCGTGGCTGCCCGGACAGTGATCGCGTAGGCCTCGGCGATCTCCGGGCCGATCGGTAGTTGCCGTTGCCGCAACGCTTGCACGATCCAGGCGGCTTTGGCGTCCTTGTCATGGCGACGAGCAAGGAGCGGAAGTACCTGCCGCACAGTGATCCTCGCTCCGGCAGCAGGGGTAGGTACCAGCGTCACCAGCCCCAGGATCGTCTTGTCGTGGAGTGGGAGGTCGTACTTCGCGGCGATCGCGACGATCGCGGGGTGGTACTCACGCAACGTCGACCGTAAACGATTGGTCTGACGAGTGCGGTCCCATACCGCGCGTTGGTGTTCACGAGTGAGAATGCGGATTGCAGCAGATCCTTCGGAGTCGGCACCGATCTTGGTGAGCGTACGGTGCCGGGAGCGGACCAATTCCGCCAGGCCGAGGGCATCGCCGCTATCGCTCTTGGCTTTCGAGTTTGACCAACTCTCACGAAACCGTTTGGCCTGCAACGGATCGACTCCGAACACGTAGTATCCAGCGGCGACCAGTGCCTGGACCCAGGGCCCGTGATTGAGTTCGATACCGACCATGACCTCGAGAGCGTCGTCGTCGAGGTCGTCGTCGCTGGTGACTGTCGTGAGGGCAGCTCGTGCCACGACGTCGGTGAATGCGGTGATCCCGGCGGGGCCTTCGGGGACCCGGGCTCGGGCCAAGACCTTCTGACTATTGTCGATCACGACCAGGTCGTGATGGTCTTCGGCCCAGTCGTCTCCTACAAACAACATGTCCCTCGACCTCCCCTTTGCTGCTCGTTTCCTTCCTCTGGCGGACGTCGGTGCCGCCCGAGGTCGGCAGCCGGGGTCCGGCGAGCGGGTTGCGGACTAATGGCGCAGTGTTCACACCACACCCGGGCGGGTGGGTCGGCACGTCATCCCAGCAGCAATCAGATGCTCGTCAGGCGAAGCCCTCGGGGGCACGATCTCAAGGTAGGGCTCACGAACAGTGACCCAGCGAGCTGAAGTGCTCACCCGAAGGCTGGCTACCTCAACTAAGTCTGCCAACTCTGGTCGGCAACCTCAGTCCATTCCATTAGCGAGCGGAGCGAGTCGAAAGGTCCTAACGCGGCGCCATCCGGAGCGCGCCGTCCATGCGGATGGTCTCGCCGTTGAGGTAGTCGTGGTCGACGATGAACGCGGCGAGGTCGGCGTATTCGGACGGTTCGCCGAGACGCTGCGGGAACGGGATCCCCGATTCGAGCGTCGCCTTGATCTCCGGTGTGACACCGGCCAGCATCGGCGTGTTGATGGTGCCGGGGGCGATCGTGCACACGCGGACGCCCGCGCGGGCGAGGTCGCGGGCGGCGGAGATGGTCATCGCGTGCACTCCGCCCTTGGACGCGGTGTACGCGATCTGCCCGATCTGGCCCTCGAACGCCGCGACGGATGCGGTGTTGATGATGACGCCGCGCGCATTGTCGTCGGTCGCGACCGGCTCCTGTTGCATGCGGTTCGCGGCCAGGCGCATCACGTTGAACGTGCCGACGAGGTTGATCTCGATGACCTTGCGGAACAGATCGAGGCTGTGCGGGCCCTCCTTGCCGAGGATCCGCGACGCCCAGCCGACGCCGGCGCAGTTGACGGCGACGCGCAGCGGGAGCCCGGCGTCGACGATGGTGTCGATGACGGCTTGGACCTCCGACTCGCTCGTGACGTCGGCGGCGATCAGGGTGACGCCGCCGACCGGCTCGGCCTTGTCGATGGACGGCTGCAGGTCGATGCCGAAGACGGTCGCGCCCGCCGCGGCGAATCGGGCTGCGGTGGCGGCGCCGAGGCCGGAAGCGGCTCCGGTGACGATGACTGCTGAGCCGGTGACGTCCATGTGGGGGTTCCTAACGTGTTCGCTGTCGCTGACCCACAGAGTTGTACCGATCGATCGCTCGGTCTGTCAACGTTTCGGTACCCGCTCCCGTCGTCGACACCCGCTCACTTCGGGAAGGGAGCGGGTGCAGTCGAGGGGAGCGGATCCTCGGCGAGGGCCTCGGCGGCACGACGTCTGTTGGTCGCGACGATCCACGCGACACCCACTGCCGTGATGACCGCCGCTGCGACGAGAGTCAGGACCACGACCAGCGCAGACGCGCCGATGAGGCCTTCGACGATCAGCCAGATCGCGAACGCGAAGAACAGCACGGCGGCGCCGAGCGCGATGGTCCGCTCGGGAAGATGACGACCGAGGACACGTCCGACGACGATCGCGAGCGCGTCGGCCGCGACCATGCCGATGGTCGAGCCGATCCACACCCCTAGCCAGTCGTGATCGGCGGCCAGCGCGATCGTCGCGAGCATCGTCTTGTCGCCGAGTTCGGCCAACAGGAACGACGACATGACGGCGAAGAAAACCGATCGCCCCACGCGGCCGGCCTTCGACGACTCGTCGTCGTCCAACTCGTCGCCGCGGACGGTCCACAGGCCGAACACCAGCATCGACAGGCCGCCGACGATCGACATGAACTCCGTCGGGATCGACAGTCCGAGGAAGTGCCCGAGGAACACCGATGCCGCGTGCACGAGGGTCGTCGCCGTCAGGATCGCCGACAAGACCACCCACCAGCGGTACCGCAGGGCGAACGTCATCGCCATGAGCTGGGACTTGTCTCCCAGTTCGGCGACGAAGATGACGGCGAAACTCAACGCCAGGGCAGCGATCATGAGGCAAGGTTAGGGTGACCTGCATCCCACATTCAACTGTCCGGACGGCCCGGAGAACCGCAGGTCGGGGGCCCGGAATGGACTGTTCGGGTACCCGCAAATCCGGTCCAGGCACAATGGGGCGGTGATCTCCCCACCAGCAGTCGACGACCGTCGCGCCGTCACCGGGCCGCTCAAACCGATCGAGATCGCGTCCATCGCGATCTTCAGCGGCCTCACCGTGGTGCCCGCCGTGATCGTCGCCGTCGTCCCGATGGCCGCCGCGCTCGGCTTCGTGACACCCGTGCCGATCGCACTGCTCGCGGCCCGCACCCGTCCGCGGGCGGTGATCGCGGCGATCGTGACGACCGTCGCCGTGACCTTCGCGGTCGCGGGACTCGGCACGGCGTTCGGCGTCGCGATGACCGCGGTCATCGGCGGCATCGTCGGCGAAGTCCGACGCCGTGGCGGCGGAACGGCCGTCCTCGCGGCGCTGTCCGTGATCGTCGCGCCCGCCATCGCCGGGATCACCGTCCTGCTGATGTGGGTGCTGAAACCGCTGCGCACGCTCGGCCTCGAAGTGTTCGACAACATCCTGACCGGCCTGGCGAAAGTGCTGCGCGGAGTCAGACTGACCGGTGCGGGCGACGCCGTCGAACGCTTCTCCGGCAACGTCGTCGACAACTGGTGGCTGTGGCTGTGGGTTCCGGGGACCATCGGGACGTTCCTGACGCTCGTCGTCGCGGGCTGGTTCCTCGGCAAGATCCTCGACCGGCTCGCCGACGTCAAGCTCGACGACACCCTCGAAGCAGCTCACGTGATCGGCGACGTCGACCCCGACCCGCTGCCGCTGCGCGCTGTCGGCGTCGGATACCGCTACCCCGGAACCACCCGCGACGTCCTGACCGGCATCGACCTGGAACTCCACCGTGGCGAGTTCGTCGCGATCGTCGGAGCCAACGGCTCCGGCAAGTCGACGCTGTCCAAGATCCTCGCGGGCGTGGAACCCGCGATCGGCATCATCGACCGGCCCGGGGCCCCCGGCCTCGGACGGCGCGGCGGGACGGCACTCGTCCTCCAACGTCCGGAAGCGCAGATGCTCGGCTCACGCGTGGCCGACGACCTCGTGTGGGGACTGCCGGACGACCAGGCCGTCGACGTCGACGGTCTGCTCGCGGAGGTCGGCCTCGCCGGGCTCGGCGACCGCGACACGTCCGACCTGTCCGGCGGCCAGCAGCAGCGACTCGCCGTCGCCGCGGCACTGGCGCGCGGTCCCCGTCTGGTGATCGCCGACGAGGTGACGTCGATGGTCGATCCGCAGGGACGCGAGGAACTGATCGGTATCCTCGCCGACTTGCCGCGACGCCACGGCATCACCGTCGTGCTGATCACCCACCGCGACTCCGAGGCGCGCGCCGCCGACCGCATCATCCATCTCACCGACGGCCGGATCGTCGATCACCATCCGGAGTGGATGCGACCCGAGAAGTCGGCTCCGGCGCTGAACTCGAACCATCACGACGGCGACCCTCTCCTCGTCGTCGACGGAGTGCGGCACACCTACCTGCAGGGATCGCCGTGGGAGGTGACCGCACTGCACGAGGTGAGCCTGCGCGTCGACCGCGGCGACGGTGTCCTGATCGTCGGCGGCAACGGCTCGGGCAAGTCGACGTTGGCGTGGATCCTCGCCGGACTCACCAAGCCGACCGGCGGCGAGGTGCGGATCGGCGGCGACCCCGTCGCGGAGAACATCGGCAGCGTCGGACTCGGTTTCCAGCACGCTCGACTGCAGTTGCAGAAGGTGACCGTCGGCGACGAGATCATGGCCGTCGGCGGCGAGAGCGTCGGCACCAGCGAGGTCGGCCGAGTCCTCGACCTCGTCGCGCTGCCGCGGGAGTTCGCCGCCAAACGAGTCGACTCCCTGTCCGGCGGCCAGATGCGCAGGGTGGTCCTCGCATCGCTCATCGCGTCCGACCCCGAGGTGCTGGTGCTCGACGAACCGCTCGCGGGGCTCGACCCGCAGGCTCGAGAAGAGGTGCTGGGCGTCCTCGCCAGGCTGCGCGACGACGGCGCCACCATCGTGATCATCTCGCACGACCTCGAATCCCTGGATCGGGTGTGCAACCGCCGTGTCGAACTCGTCGCGGGCGTCCTGGAAGGCGGTGCCTGACATGCAGATGCCGATGCTGCGTCAGATCCCCGGCGACTCCCCGGTCCACCGCCTGTGGGCCGGGACCAAGCTGATCATCATCTTGGTCCTCGGCCTGATGACGTGGATCCTCCCGTCGTGGCCCGCCCTGGGCTACGTCGCCGCCTGCCTGATCGTGTTCGCGCTGCTCGCGGGGATCCCCGTCGGTGCGCTGCCGCGTCCCCCGTGGTGGTTCTGGGCCGTGATGGGCGTCGGCGTCGCCTGGTCGTGGATCGCGCGGGGCAGCGACGGGGGACTCACCGCACTGCGGGCGGTCCTGCTCGGACTCGTCGTCCTCGCGATGTCGGTGCTCGTCGTGTGGACGACGCCCGTCGCCGAACTCGCCCCGGCTCTCGCCGTCCTGATGCGGCCGCTCAAGCTGCTGCGACTGCCCGTCGACGAGTGGGCGGTGACCATCGCGTTGACCCTGCGCGGCCTGCCGCTGCTGCTGGAGGAGATGCGCCTGCTGTGGGCCTCGCACCGGCTGCGCCCCAAGTCGAGCGCGTCGTCCGGCCACCCGTCCGCCGAGCCGTCGATCCTCGACATCATCGTGGCGGCGATGTCGTCGGCGATGAGGCGCAGCGCCGAGATGTCGGAGGCGATCACCGCACGCGGCGGCACCGGGCGTCTCACCGCGTATCGATCCGCACCCCGCAGGCTGGACGTGATCGTTCTCGTGGTCTTTCTGATCGTGTCGGCGGGCGCCGCGGCGGCGGGCATCGTCTGGTTGTAGGCCCGCCATTTGCGGCCGGTGTGCTGCGGTGGTCGGGGATGGTCCGTTAGTCTGATTCCTCCAGGGGCATTCGCGATAGTTGCGAAGTCGACGGCCCCCGCAGACGACGATGGGACTGTGCACGTGCTTCGCGAGACGGAACCGGCGCGACGCAGCGGCGCGCAGGAGTCGGTCGACGTGAGCCTTCGCCCGTACGTCGTCCGCTATCTGATCGCCTCCGCGGTCCTGTCGTGCGTCTTCCTCACCATCAGTTGGGCCGTGTTCTGGCCGCTCGCCGGGCTCGGCGGCCTCCTCGCAGCCATCATCGCCGCCGCTCACTCGGTCGATCGCTTCGTCTCGACGACAGGTCGACTGCCGACCGGGCCCGAACGTCGGCGGATGATCGCGGCCTTCATCGTGGCGGCCGCGGTGATCGACGTGGTGCCGCTCGGCGTGTACGCGGCGGTCGCGTCCGGCGGGCTGCCGGACGTGCTGGCGCGAACGACGATCCTCCTCGGCATCAGCGGTTCGTTCGCCTGCCAGATGGTGTGGATCTGGCTGACCGTGCGGTTCTATCCCGAGATCGTCGGCCGGGGCGACGGCCAGTCCCGGCAGAATGGACGCTGATCGCTCCCGGGGCTCACCGGCCGCCGACGACCTTCGACGAGGGGACAACCCGATGACCGGCTACATCTTCTACACCGCGTCCACCCTCGACGGCTTCCTCGCCGACGAGAACGACTCCCTCGACTGGCTCCTCACCCAGCCGATCGATGAGGACGGGCCGCACAGCATCGCCGACCTCATGGCGGCGACCGGGGCCATCGCGATGGGCTTCACCACCTATCAGTGGCTGGTCGACCACATCACCGCAAGCGGTGAGGAGTGGCCGTATCCCGACCATCCGACGTTCCTGTTCACTCACCGCGACGTGACGCCCGTCCATCCGACGGTCACGGTGGTCGCCGGTCCGCCGTCCGATCATCGCGCCGCGGTGGAAGCCGCGGCGGGCGACAAGGGGGTGTGGGTGGTCGGCGGCGGTGATCTCGCAGCCCAATTCGCCGAATCCGACATGCTCGACGAGATGCTCGTGTCATTCGCGCCCGCCACCGTCGGATCCGGCCGACCCCTCTTCCCCCGCGCCTGGGACTTCGAGCTCCTCGAGACCGTGCAGAACAAGGCCTTCGTCATCGCGCGCTACCGCGTCGTCGGACCGCGCTGACACGACTCGTACGGAGACGAGAACGGCGGCCGCCCCGAGTGGGGACGACCGCCGTTTCGCGTGCGAGAGGTCAGGCGGGGACGATGAGTCCCGAGCCCTGGGTCTTGGCGCGGGCGAGCCGCTCCGAGGCGTCGTCCCAGTTGACGATGTTCCACCACGCCTTGACGTAGTCGGGCTTCACGTTCTGGTAGTCGAGGTAGAAGGCGTGCTCCCACATGTCGAGCATGACGACCGGGATCAGGGCGGCGGAGGTGTTGCCGCTCTGGTCGGTGAGCTGCTCGATGACCAGACGCTGACCGATGGTGTCGTAGCCAAGGATGGCCCAACCCGAACCCTGCAGGGTGGTGGCAGCGCCGGTGAAGTGGGCCTTGAACTGCTCGAAGCCGCCGAAGTCGATGCCGATCTGCTCGGCGAGGTCGCCGGTGGGCTCGCCGCCGCCGTTGGGCGACAGGTTCTTCCAGAAAATCGAGTGGTTGGTGTGGCCGCCGAGGTGGAAGCCCAGGTTGGCCGAGAGGCCGTACACCTTGGTCGCGATGGTTCCGTCTTCGCGTGCCTCGGCCAGCTTGGCGAGGGCGGTGTTGGCGCCCGCGACGTAGGTCGCGTGATGCTTGCTGTGGTGCAGCTCCATGATCTTGCCGGAGATGTGCGGCTCAAGGGCGCCGTAGTCGTAGTCGAGTTCGGGCAGGGTGTAGTCAGCCACGATGTTCCTCTCAAAGATTTTCGCGAAAGATCCGTACTGGGTCCAATGAACAACATTTCCGCAGAGCGGTACTTATTGCAACAGATCAGCTCATCGCCGTGTTCCCGCCGCCGCCGGTCGACGGATCCGCCGTAGCCTGGTGGCATGAGTCTCTTCGATCGCCTCGTCGCCGCGTCCAATGTCAAGACCGCGATGGTGCCGCGCGAGAACGCGCTGCCGGGTCGCGCCGTGCCCCTTCCGCTGCGCGAGGAGAACATCGTGCTGCATCGCCCGATGCGCGGGCAGGCGTCGCCGGACGGCGGCTTCGCTCCGTCCGGGATCGGCGAGTTCGGTCCCGATCTGAACGCGATCGTCGTCGCGGGCGGCTGTTTCTGGGGAGTCGAAGAGATCTTCTGGCAGCAGCCGGGCGTCTACACGACCGCCGTCGGCTACGCGGGCGGCTACACGCCGAACCCGACGTACGAGGAGGTCTGCACGGCCCGGACCGGTCACACGGAGTCGGTGCTCGTCGTCTTCGATCCGGTGCAGACGTCGTCGAAGACGCTGATCGAACTGTTCTTCACGTCGCACGATCCGACACAGGAGATGCGACAGGGCAACGATGTCGGCACCCAGTACCGGTCGGCGGTCTTCACCTTCGACGATG
Organism: Gordonia spumicola; assembly: GCF_009932475.1. GTDB lineage: Bacteria > Actinomycetota > Actinomycetes > Mycobacteriales > Mycobacteriaceae > Gordonia > Gordonia spumicola. The sequence goes on along the minus strand of NZ_BJOV01000002.1, from coordinate 526,710 downwards.
CCGATCTCGACCTCGCCGTCGCGTCGGTGGAGAAGTACGGACCGACCCTCGCCGACGCGGGCTACGGCCCGATCACCACGGAGATCGCGTCCATGACCGACGCGGGCGACGGTGTCTTCTACTACGCCGAGGATCTTCACCAGCAGTACCTGCACAAGAATCCCAACGGGTATCGCTGCCACGTCTCGACCGGTCTGGCCTTCCCCGCCTGACCGGCGCCCGATGCCGGACGAGATCACGCTCGAGCAGTGGAACCGCACCCTGCTCGAACGCCAACACCTGCTCGAGCGGGTCGACGACGACATCGTCGACGTCGTCGACCGGGTCGTCGGTCTGCAGTCGCAGGACCCGCAGGCCGCGTTCTACGGGCTGGCGTGCCGAGTCGAGGGCTTCGATCCGGCCGACGTCGACGAACTCCTGACCGACCGTGAACTCGTCCGGATGACGCTGCAGCGCGGCACCGTCTTCCTGGCCGACGGGCTCGACGCCCGGTGGATCCGGGAACTGCTGCAGCCGATGCTCGACGCGGCGGTCGAGACGAATCACGGCCGCAAGCTGTCGGCGGTCACCGCGGCCGACGTCGCCGACCACGCGCGGACAGTCCTCGCCGACGGCCCGGTCGCCGCATCGGCGCTGCGCGCGTCGTTGGCGCGGCGGTGGCCCGACGAGCCGGCCGCCCACATGGCCGCCGTCGCACGCCTGCGACTGCCCGTCGTCCAGGCGCCGCCGCGCGGCCTGTGGAAGCGGTCCGGCGGGCCGACGTACGCGCTGCTCGACGACTGGATCGGTCCGGGGGAGCCCGCGGTCGTCGGCGACGAGGCGCGTCGAGACCTGATCCGCCTCTACCTGCGCGGCTTCGGGCCCGCATCGATCGCCGCCGTGCAGACCTGGTCCGGGCTGACCGGTCTCGGACCGCTCATGGCGTCGATGGAGGCCGACTGGGAACTCGTCGTCTACACCGGTCCGAACGGGGAGACGCTGTACGACCTCGACGGGCTGGCGATCGCCGCGGGCACCGAACCCGCGCCGGTCCGCTGCGTCGCTCCCTACGACAATCTGATCGTCGCCAACGCCGACCGCGTCAGGGTCGCCGATCCGGACCACTACCGTGCGCTGTGGACCCCCAACGGGCAGTTTCCCGGGTTCGTCCTCGTCGACGGCCGACTCGCCGCCACCTGGAAGCCGGGGAAGGACGGCGTCGAACTGACCGCCCTCCGCGATCTCACGCCCGCCGAGCGCGGCGACGTCGAACGCGAGATCGCGCTGGTGGGCGAGCTGGGGTGACCGTCAGGCCCCGGTCCGCGGATTGCGCGCGGAGACGACGTACCGCCTGCCCGTCGGGTCGGACATGACGACGCGGTCGGCGGTGCGGTCGACGACCGTCGCGCCCCAGTCCTCGTGGCGTTCCACCTCGACCGCCAGGTTGCTCGCGGCCACGTCGATGTACGCGCCGCCGTGCTCGTCGTCGGACCGGACGAGGACCACCTGCAACGGCAGGGCCGGGTTGCGCGTCAACGTCCGACGGTCCGGTCCGCCGGGCGCGTCCTGGCCGGTCAGAGCCGACCAGAACGCGATCTCGGCGTCGAACTTGGCCGTGGGCACGTCGTAGTCGATCTGATCGACGATGCTGATCGTTCCGCCGGGCCAGCGGATGGGGCGGGCGCGGAGGGTCTCCCCGGTCCATTCGACGAGGCAGAACCGTCCGCCCGCGGGCGACGCCATCACGCGGTGGGTCCCGTAGTCGGCGAGTTCGCGCGCGCCGAGCGCCACCGCTTCGAGCGCCGCGGAGGCCGGATCGTCCACCGAGATGTCCAGATGCGTTCCGCCGGGGCCCGAGCCGATGCGCTGCACACGCAGGTGTGCGTCGCCGTTGAACGGGTCGAGGGACGCGAACTCCTTCGACGCTCCGCGCGGCGGCGACACGGTGCTGCCGGAGATGGCGCGCCAGAAGGTCACTTCGGAGCCGAAGTCGGCCGCCGGGAAGTCGAGGAAGGCGGTCAGCCAGCGGACATGCACCCGTTGATCTTAGGTCGTGACTCGCGGGACGTGTCGTCACCCCGCAGCGTGTGCGGCGGCAACTCGATCGTCCTGCCTGAAGTTGAAGTCGAGAGTTTTGCCCGGCGAGTTGTCCCCAGGTTGTCCCCAGGTGTGGATGTGGACAGCCCGGTGAAATCTACTTGTCGGTAGGTCGTCGACGACGTGCCACGGGCCCGAATCTGACGTGAATTCGAGACGGCTGTCACAGATCCACCCCTGTTTTCCTAGGTCTATCCACAATTCCACAGGGTTGTCCACAAGTGGCCCAGGGGCTGTTGGTGAATGCCGAACACCCTGTGAATGACGTTGTCCACCGAGCCTGTGGAAATCGCTATGCAGGTCTGCATAGTTGCGGGGTGATCGCCGGACGGCGCTGTCCGCCGCACGAGGTGAGCGTGTGGAAAACTGGTTCAGGTGAGCATGGGCGACATCGAGTCGGTGAGTGTCACCGAACTGCCGGACGACTTCACCGACGATCCGACGCGGATCCTGCTCGACGTCCGCGAGGGCTACGAGTGGGATGAGGCGCACGTCCGCGGAGCCGTCCACATCCCACTCGGCGAGGTGCCCGGACGCATCGACGAGATCGACCTCGATCGCGACCTGCTCGTCGTCTGCCGCACCAGCGGGCGGTCGTACCGGATCATGGAGTACCTCCTCAACAGGGGCATCGACGGAACCGTCGTCACCGGCGGCATGGTGGCGTGGATCGGTGCGGGCAAACCCGTCGACACGGGAGACGCGACTTCGTGACTGCCCCGGTCAACTTCGACGTCTGTCCCTCCTGTCGGATCCAAGCGCCGCACCGGGACGGCCGCACCGTCTGTCCCCGCTGCGGCGGCGCACTCGTCCAGACCGCGCCCCGCGCGCCCCGTCGGCCCCTGCTGAAGTGGACGGCGCACCGGCCGCGGGAGGCGATGCCCGCACCTCGCGGACCTCGCCGCCCGCCGCCCGGACCCACGCCGTCGTACGCGTACAACCCGGGCTGGGGACTCGTCGACGTCCCGGCGTCCGCGACGACCGTCGTCGATCCGGTGCCTGCGACCACGTCGGCGCTGACTCGCTCGATGACCCTCACATGCCTCGTCCTCGGGGCGACGGCAGTCGTGCACGGCGCGCGGTACGCCATCGCGGTCGCCAATCGCACACACCCGATCTCGACGTGGCTCGACTGGCTCAGCAGCATCGCCGTCATCGTGTTCGGCATCATGTCGCTGATCGCGGTGATCGTCACCATCATCTCGTTCGGGCGGTGGGTCCGCGAGATCCGCGCCCGGCACTTCGCGGCCGCAGGCTACGTCGATCCGCGTCGACCGTGGATCGTCACCGCATTCGTCGTCACGCCGCTCGTCAATGTCGTCGGGGCCCCCTGGATGCTCCATGAGGCGGCGCACCTCGCCTCGGACGAACGCGGCGCACGCCTGCGGCAGCGTCTCGCCGTCGCCTGGGCTCTCGTCAACGGAGTCGCGCTCTTCACCTTCGGGTACCGGATCGCCGCATGGGCCACCGACTCGCTCCAGGTGGAGGCCGACGCCCTCGCCCTCGTCACACTCTCGTTCGCGGTGTCGGCAGTGTTCGCGCGCTGGGCGATCGTCCGCATCGAGCGGTTGGCGGGAACGGCGTCCGACGACGACGCCACGCCGACCCGACGGCTGGTCGCGGCGTGAGTCCGCGCGAGGTGTCCCGCTCGGGCAAACCGGCAGTCGTCGCGCACCGCGGGGCGTCCGGCGAGATGGCCGAGCACACCCTCGGGGCGTACGAGCTGGCGCTGCGACAGGGGTCCGACGGCCTCGAATGCGACGTCCGGCTCACCGCGGACCATGAGCTCGTCTGCATCCACGACCGGACCATCGACCGGACGTCGGACGGTTCGGGCATCGTCAGCGAGATGACCCTGGCCCAGCTCCGCGAGCACGACTTCGGGTCGTGGCACAGCGGGACGCAGGCGAGCGTGCTCACCCTGCGGGAGCTGCTGACGTTGACCCTCGACTGGCATCGGCCCGTCCGGCTGTTCATCGAGACCAAACATCCCGTCCGCTACGGCAGTCTCGTCGAGACCGCCCTGCTCGAGATGCTGCACGAGTTCGGCGTGGCGACGCCGCCGTCCGCCGACCACTCGCGGGCCGTCGTCATCTCGTTCTCATCGGCCGGCGTGTGGCGCATCCGCCGCAGCGCCCCGATCCTGCCGACGATCCTGCTCGGCGACACGGCGCGGATCATCGGCGGCACCGCGGCCACCGCGGTCGGAGCGACCGGCGTCGGCCCGTCGGTGGAGACCCTCCGCCTGCACCCCGAGCTCGTCGATCGTGCCGCGGCCGCCGGGCGCGTCACCTACTGCTGGACGGTCGACGAGAAGCCGGACGTCCAACTGTGCGCCGACCTCGGCGTGCGGTGGGTCGCGACGAACCATCCGGCGCGAGTTCGGGACTGGCTCGTCACCGTCGACTGACCCGCCGGGCGGGCTCTGCGACACTGGTACGCATGGCAAAGAAGAGCAAGCGCGGCAGCGGCCCGCGCGAGGGCAGCAACCGCGCCGAGCGGATGGCCGAGCGCAAGGCGCGGCAGGCCGCGTCACTCGTCGCTCCGACACCTCCGTTCCACGGTCTGGCGGCCGAATGCGATCTGGTCGCCATGCGGTCGTTCATCGCCTCGGCGACCGCCAAGGCGACGTTCGCCGACGGCGCCGGCGCGACCAACGAGGTCGACTTCGCGACGGTCCTGCCCGGCGCGGTGTTCGCCGACGTGCGGGAGCGCTCGTCGGAGATGCAGGGTCTCGTCGCGCTGCAGACCGACCCCGAGCCGTCCGACCTGCGGGCGTCGCTAGCCGCGGCGCTCACCTGGGCCGGCTCGGCGAAGGCGGGCGATACGTACGCAGGCGCCCCGGCGGACGCGCAGCTCACCGAGATCCTCGACCCGACGGCCACCCTCGAGGTGATCGTCTACGAGAACTTCGACTGGTGGTTCACCGAAGGCGTGGACGTCGACCCGCAGGTCAAGGCCATGCTCGAGCGTGCCAACGAGACCATTCTCCCGACGGCCCGGCTGCATCCGGCCAGCGGCGTCGGCGCGCCGTGGTGGGTGGACGCGGGTGAACGGGCGCACCTGCGGTGGGTCCGCCCGGAGGACGAGGAGACCCTGATGAACGCGCTGGCGCGCGTCCATGCGGCCGGGGCGCTGACGATGGGCGAGGGTTCGCGCTTCGCCGGGTCGTTCCGCACCCACGGGCTCGTCGTCCCGGTGTTCGACCTCGACGTCGAAGCTCACCACGAGGAGTGGCACGACGGCCTCGACGCGCTCGACACGGCCCTCACCGAGGCGCTCGCCGACACGTCCGACCTCACGGCGGCTCAGCGCTCGTCGCGTGCCGGGATCATCGGCCGTCAGGTGACCCTGCGCTGACGTTCAACCGTCACTGCTCCGCGTGAGCACCCGCCTGTCAGGCAGTGCCGCGCGTGAGCGGTGACGACTGGACAGGATGCGACGGCCGGAGGTGGACTCCGGCGCGTATGGCTTCGTGAATTTTCGCCGTCGTGACGTCGGTGGTGTGCATCGTCTGCTTGTAGGTGAACCGCAACGGTGTGAAACCGAGCGCGTGAGCGTCGACGTCGCGTCGACGATCTGATTCGAAGTGCTCCTTGTCGCCGTGGAACTCCCATCCGTCGAGCTCGATGATCAGCCAGTCGCCGATCAGGATGTCCACGCAACCGACGCCGTCGATCGTCACTTGAAGATCGAACTTGACGTTCAGGCTCGTCAGGAACAGACGAATCACGGTCTCCGGACCGGAATCGGCACGTTCGTCGCAGCGGTCCAACAGTGCGAGCGTCCGCTTCGGCGCATTGCGGAACTGATACTGCATCTGTTCGAGCGTCATGAGGCGCTTGTTCAGGATCGAGTCGCACACGACGATGAAGTCGGTGTCGTTGAGGCATCGCGCCGCGTACTGGAGTGCGGTCTCGACGTCGTCCATCACCGCGTACTCGGGTTCGGGCCTGCCGAATCGCTTGCAGAACGGCCCTCGCAGGTTCCTGACCGCCCAGTTGTTCCCGCGCACATGCAGGTGGTTCTTCTCGCCGGGAACCCAGACGCCGAGTCGTCTCAGGGCGGACACGCAGCTGAGGACTCCTCCGCGCCTGACCGCGTCGACGATGTCGCCGGGCGGTGAGCCGATCAGGTACCACCCACGACGCAGTTGCCTGGCGTTCCCGGTCGCGATCAGCTCGTTGAACCGTTTGCGCCCGTACGCATCGATGAGTTGTCTGGTCGAGTACACGCCCGACGGAATCCGCTCCATGCCCGGGACTCTTGTCGGAGATATGTGAACAGTCCGGCTTTCCACACCGGAACCGCGGATCTGTGGATGGCATGACATTCATCCACAGATTCACCTGCGCGTTTACACGTCACCGCTCCGAGTGAGCAGCGCTCGTGGAAGCACTGCTCACTCGGAGCGGTGACGGTTGGACGAGCTACAGGTTGCCGCCGGCGGCGAGCGGTGCGGAGGCGTCGGCCTCGCCGCCCTTGCTGTTGAGTTCGCGCTGGACGAAGTTCTCCAGGTCGAACAGGTTGCCGTTGGCGCGCTCGGCGATGGTCTGGAGCGTCGTCATGCTGGCGACCTCCTCGACCTGCTCCTTGAGGAACCACTGCATGAACTGTTCGCCCAGGTAGTCGCCGCTCTCACGGGCCGAACTGGCGAGTGCGACGATCTGCTCGGTGACGACCTTCTCCTGGGACAGGGCCAGCTCGATCGGCTCGCGGTACTCGGTGAACTCGGTCACGGGGGCCTTCGCGGCGGGCACCTTGACGTCGATGTCGCGGTCCAGGAAGTACTGGACGATCATCATCGCGTGATTGCGTTCCTCGACGGACTGCTCGTAGAAGTGCTGCGCCATCTGCGGCATGTCGTGGGCGTCGTACCAGACCGCGAGCGCCACATACTGCTGTGACGCGGAGAACTCGTTGCTGATCTGGTCGTGGAGCAGTTCCTGGAACTGGGTGCGAGCGCTGTCGGTCATGCCGTACAGGTTAGCCGAGTGCCGACCCGTCGGAACTGCTCAGGAGGTCCTTCGGGACCTCCACACCGCGGCTGACGTACTCGAAGAACTTCGAGGTGGTGGAGCCCGGGATCAGCGAGTCGCCGTCGTCGGTGATCTGATCGCCGTCGGTGGGGACGGTCGTGGTGACCGGGTCGGTGAGCTTGTACGCCAGCCATGCGAGGTCCCACAGGTGATCGCCCTCGGCGACCGTCACGGCGTCGACGGCTCCGTTGACGAACGGGATCAGCCGGAACGGATTCAGCAGGACGCCGGGGCTCGTGGCCTTGGACATCAGTGCCGCGAAGAACTTCCGCTGGTTGATCACGCGTTCGAGGTCGGCGTTGGGGAACGCTCGGGTCCGGACGAGGCCGAGGGCCTGCGCGCCGTTGAGGTCCTGGCAGCCTGCCTTCAGCTTCAGGCCGGCCTTCGGGTCGTGGAGCGGCCGGTTGAGGCACATGTTCACGCCGCCGACGGCGTCCACCAGGCTGTCGAAGCCGCCGAAGCCGATCTCGATGTAGTGGTCGATGTGGACCTTGCTGAACTCCTCGATGGTCTGGACCAGGAGCTTCGGCCCGCCGGAGTTGAACGCCGAGTTGATCTTGTGACTGCCCTGTCCGGGGATGGGGACGTACAGGTCGCGGGGCACGCTGATCAGCATCGGCTTCCCCGACGTGGGGAAGTGGGCGAGCATGATCGTGTCGGTGCGTGCGCCGTCGCTGTCGCCGGTGGCGAGTTTGTCCTTCTCGGCCTGACTGAGTCCCGACCGCGAGTCGGTGCCGACGATGAGCCAGTTGGTGCCCGGCGTGTCGCCGATGCGGCCGGGGTAGTCGGCGAGCGCGTCGACGCGATGGAGTTTGGAGTCGTAGTAGAACATCAGGCCGACCGGCAGGAGCAGCAGGACGAGCAGCACGACGAGGGCGATGCGCAGCCAGCGGCGAGGCTTCTTCCTCTTGCCCGCCTTCCGCGGCGGTGCGGCGGGCGCGTGGTCGGGTCGGTTCGACGACGGACGTCGGGGCGGCGGTCCCTGAGGGGGACGACGCCTGTCGTCGCGCGGGATCGGTTCCGGCTCCTGGCGGGGAGCGTAGTCGGGGCGGCCCCGCAACGGCTCGGCCCCGGGCTGCGGGGTGTACCGATGGGGGCGCGCAGGCTCTTGCGACCAGGCGCGTGGCGGCTGGTACGGGGCGTCGGGCGCCCCGTATGTCGGGGCGGCCTGCGTTGCATCGGTGGCTCGGGCCGGTCGTTCATCCTCCGGTCGCGTCTCCTCAATCCCGGTCGTCGTGAAATCCCAGCCACCCTACCGCCGGCGCCTGTCGAAATGCTGAGTCGTGTCGTCTATTCGACCGCCGCGACACCGTCGGACAAGGCGACGACCACGGCTCCGACGATCGCCGCGATGAACGACACGACCGTGACCGCACCCCATCCCGGACGGGTCTGGTCGCCGAGGAGGACGGCTCCGACGACACCGGGGATGACGGTCTCGCCGACCGCGACGGCTGCGGCGGCTCCCGCGACGGCTCCGGTCTGGAGCGCGGCGGTGAACAGGTAGAACCCGCCCGCGCCGCACAGGACGACGGCGTAGGCGGCCGGATCGGACAGGAGTTCGCCGAGCCGGAACGGGGCCACGCCGTCGACGATCCGGATGGCGACGGTCATCAACCCGAACAACACGCCGGACGTGAGGGCCGCGGGGAGGGCGGCGCGGCGGGCCCGCGCCGCCAGCAGGCCGCCGCCGAGGAGGGCCGCGCCGCCGACGAGCAGTGCCCAGTGCAGCATGCGACCGGGGTCGTCGTGCCCTTCGGCTCCCGAGGTGAGGCCGAGCGCGATGAGCGCGATCACCGCGACGGCGATGCCCGCGCGGTCGCGGCGGGTCAGGGCCACCTTGAGGACGATGGTCGCGAGAACCGCGGTGACCAGCAGATTCGAGCTGATGATCGGTTGCGACAGGAACAGCGGCAGCGTCCGCGAGGCGACCGCGGTGCAGACGAAACCGACGGCGTCTAGCGCCATGCCGCCGATGAAGACGGGATGGAGCATCGCGCCGATGGGCGACGCGTCGGCGCCTGCGCGTGCCGCGGCGTGCGCCTGCATCACCGATGCCGTACCGAAGGCGAGAGCCGCGACGATCGCCGCGACCACGCCGACGGTCACGATGTCACTTCGGTGCGATGACGTCGACGCCGACGAAGCGCGCGAGCTGTTCCGGGAGCTTCACCGAGCCGTCGGGCTGCTGGTGGTTCTCCAGGATGGCGACCAGCCAACGGGTGGTCGCGAGGGTGCCGTTGAGGGTGGCCGCGGTCTGCGCCTTGCCGTTCTCGTCGCGGTAGCGGACCTGGAGGCGGCGCGCCTGGAACGTGGTGCAGTTCGACGTCGACGTGAGCTCGCGGTAGGTGTTCTGCGTCGGGACCCAGGCCTCGCAGTCGAACTTCCGGGCCGCGGAGCTGCCGAGGTCGCCGCCCGCGACGTCGATCACGCGGTAGGGGACGTCGATCGCGGCGAGCATGTCCTTCTCCCACGCGAGGAGACGCTGGTGCTCGGCCTCGGCGTCTTCGGGCCTGCAGTAGATGAAGCCCTCCACCTTGTCGAACTGGTGGACGCGGATGATGCCGCGAGTGTCCTTGCCGTACGAGCCAGCCTCGCGGCGGAAGCAGGTGGACCAGCCCGCGTAGCGCTTGGGCCCCTCGGACAGGTCGAGGATCTCGTCGGAGTGGTATCCGGCGAGGGGCACCTCGGACGTTCCGACGAGGTACATGTCGTCGGCTTCGAGGCGGTACACCTCGTCGGCGTGCGAGCCGAGGAAGCCGGTTCCCTGCATCACCTCCGGTCGGACGAGCACCGGCGGGATCATCAGGGTGAACCCGTTCGCGGTCGCCTTCGCCGCGGCCATGTTCAGCAGGCCGAGCTGCAGCTGTGCTCCGAGACCGGTGAGGAAGTAGAAGCGCGAACCCGACACCTTGGCGCCGCGCGCCATGTCGATGAGTCCGAGGCGTTCGCCGATCTCCAGGTGATCCTTGGGGTCGTCGATCCGACGTGGCTCACCGACGTGCTCGATCACCACGTAGTCGTCCTCGCCGCCGGGCGGGGTGGCCTCGGAGACGATGTTGGAGATGGCCCGCTGGCATGCGACGGCGGTCTCGTCGGCTTCGCTCTGCCGGGCGACGGCGGCCTTGACCTGTTCGGCCAGCTCCTTGCCTCGGGCCAGGAGGGCGGTCTTCTCGTCGCCGGACGCCTTGCCGACCTGCTTCCCGAGGGCCTTCTGTTCCGATCGCAGGGCGTCGGCCTCCGAGATGGCGGCACGACGGTCGACGTCGGCCTGCAGGAGGCGGTCGACGAGCGCCGGGTCTTCGCCGCGAGTGCGCTGCGACGCGCGGACGAGGTCGGGATTATCACGCAGGATCTTCAGATCGATCACACGTTGACCCTACTAGGAAGACATCGTCGAGGCCGACCAGGCATGATGGATGCGATGACTTCCGACAGCGACAACGGTGGGGACGGCGACGAGCGGTCGCCGTGGTTGGACGACGCCGACGAGTTCGACACGTACCCCGTCGACGACGACGAGCCCGATGCGGAGCCCGCGACCGGCGGCCCGCGTCACCCGCTGCGGTCGGTGCTGGTGGCGGTCCTGATCGGCGCCGTCGTCGCGGGCGCCGTGCTGTTCGCGACCGGAGGCTTCTCGGGCGCCGGGGGCGTCGGGTCGACGGAGATCGGGGAGAGCGGCACGGTCGCCGACGACCTCAGCAGGTCCGAGCCCGGGGACTGCCTGCAGTGGACGGTCGACCCGCCGAGCGAGGCGACGCTCGTCGACTGCGCGGAACCGCATCGGTTCGAGGTCGCGGGCACACTCGACACGGCGGCTTTCCCGTCGTCGGAGTTCGCCGCCGATGCGCAGTGGCCGGGCAAGGAGCGTTTCTCGTCGATCCGTGACGAGAACTGCCCCGCCGTCGTCGATCGGTATCTGGCGGGCGGTCTCGACCCGGCGGGTCGCTTCGGCGTCGGACTGATGTACCCGTTGCGCAGCCAGTGGGAGCGCGGAGCCCGCGTGCTTCGTTGCGGCATCGAACAGCCGGGGGCGAAGGGTGTTCAGGAGGAGTTCTCCGGGCGCGTCGCCGATGTGGACCAGTCGATCGAGTGGGCTCCGGGCACCTGCGTCGGCATCGATCAGGCGACGCGCGAACCGACGAGGGCGGTCGTCAACTGCTCGGAGGCGCACGCGTTCCAGACGACGGGCGTCGTCGACCTGTCGCAGCGGTTCGGCGCCCGCAACTCGGGTAAGCCGTGGCCCAACGTGCAGTCGCAGAACGACTACCTGCGCAAGATCTGTCCGACGCAGACCAACCGCTTCTTCGGCGGTGCCGACAGGTTCGCCGCGACCACGCTCAACGTCCAGTGGTCGACGACGGCCGAGGTCAGCTGGCTCACCGGCAGTCGTCGCGTGGTCTGCTACGTCGGACTGCCGTACCGCGGCGGCTTCGCCAATCTGGTCGGCGACGCCCGGCAGGACGAACTGCTGATCAACGGCCGCGTCCCGGTCCCGCCGGCCAAGGGCCCGCCGGGACGATCGGTCGGCACGCCGGTGCCGCTGCCGCCCGGATACAACGCGGACGACCGCGAGATCCCGGCTCCCGCGGGCTGACATGGCTGTTCACATGTCGGACCGGGACTTCGAGTACCTGGTCGGCGACGCCCTCGACCTACTGCCGACGGAGTTCACCGACGCGATGTCGAATGTCGCGATCCTCGTCCGCCCGCGCAATGCGGACGAGCCGACTCTCCTCGGGCTCTATCACGGTGTCGCGCTCACCGAGCGGACCTTCGACTACCAGGGCTTCCTCCCCGACACGATCGAGATCTACCGCGAGCCGATCCTCGCCATGTGCCGCACCGTCGACGAGGTCCGACACGAGGTCGCGGTCACCGTCCTGCACGAGGTCGGCCACCACTTCGGGATCGACGACGAATGGCTCCACGCCCACGGTTGGGGCTGACGATCCTGCGACCGGGGGCGCCTCAGCCCATCGGATCGACGACGGCTCCGTGGCCGGGGAGGTCCGCGGTCCCCCACCGGTGCACGGTCCAGACGCCGTCGGTGTAGTCGAGTTCCACCGAGCCGGTGTTCGAGAGGTAGTTCGCCATCGCGAACTCGGGGTCGATCCCGGAGAGGTGGGCGGCGATCAGGCGGATCGCGGCGCCGTGTGAGACGAGGTACACGTCGCGGCCCTCGCCGACGATGTACTTGCTGGTCAGGTCGTCGACGGTGGGGAGATAGCGCGTGTGCAGGGCCTCGAGGGACTCGCCGCCTGGCAGGCTGGCGTCGAGCTCTCCGTGGTGCCAGCGGGTGACGACGTCGTGGAAGACCTCGTGCGCCTCGCGGTCGGACCGTCCCTCGTAGTCGCCGACCTGGATCTCGTGGACGCCGTCGACCGTCACCATGTCCGATCCCCACGCGGAGGCGATCATGTCGGCCGTCTGGCGGGCGCGGTTCGCGACCGAGTGGGCGAGGACCGCTCCCGAGCCTTCGGGGTGGTCGAGGCCGAATCGGACGCCCTGTCGGGCGCCGAAGTCGGTGAGCGACGCGCCGGGCAGGGCCGTGTCGAGGATCTTCATCACGTTCGACGTGGTCTCGCCGTGACGGACGAGGTGCAGGCGAGCCATGTCAGTCGGTTCCTTCCATCAGTCGGTCGAACCAGTCGTGCGATTCGGTGTGGTCCGGCGGCACGTCGGGGATCCCGCGGTCGATGGGCCACGAGCCCAGATACACCACGCGCTCGGAGGTCCGGTGCAGTGCGCGCAGTGCCTCGCCGACGGCGGCGTCGTCGATGTGACCGCACGCGTCGAGGTAGAAGCGGTACTGGCCCGGTGCCCCGGAGCCGCGCGGCCGGGACTCGATGCGGGTCAGGTCGACGCCGCGCGTCGCGAACTCGTTCATCGCGGACACCAGGGAGCCGGGCACGTTCGGCAGGTCGAGGATCACCGCGGTCCGGTCGGTGCCGGTGGCCGGGGTGGGCGGTCCGGGCGGTCCGAGCAGCAGGAACCGGGTCACGGCGTCGTCGGCGTCGGCCATGTGGTCGGCGATGGCGGTGAGGCCGTGCAGGCGGGCCGCGGCCGCGGTGGTGACGGCGGCGTCGGCGCGTCCGGCGGCGGCGTCCGCGGCGGCGGCCGCGTTGGAGGTGGCGATCACGAACTCGGCGTTCGGGAACGTCTCGGCGACGCTGCGTCGTACCTGCGCGGAGGCCACGGGGTACGCGGCGATCGTGCGGACGTCGGCCGCGGGCGTCCGGTCGCGTGCGGCGATGGTGAACGCGATGTCGAGCGACACCTCGGCGTAGGCCTGCACCCGGCGCTGGCCCGCCTGCGGGACGAGCGCGTCCATCGTGGCCGGGACGGCGCCTTCCAGTGAACTCTCGATCGGTACGCAGCCGTAGTCGGCCTCGCCGGCCCTGACCGCGGCGATCACGGCGATCGGGCTGCTCAGCGGCCGTTTCTCGACGGGTTCGGGGTGATCGTCTCGCTGCAGAATCGCGTCGAGCGCCATCTCGGTGAAGGTGCCCGCTGGGCCGAAGTATGCGAAGACTGGCACGTCGTCCACAGTAACCGAGCACGTCCGGTCAGGCTCTCGATGAGTTGATCCGTTGACGACGACGCCAGCTCAAACTAAGTTAGGGTCACATTACTTAGGGTTGCCTACTAACGATTCGAGGACGCCGATGTCGAACAGTCACACCCACGCCGTCGTCACGCCGTGCGACGCGGAGTTGATCTCGACCGCGTGCAGGCGGGCGGCGGGCGGCACCCTGTCGGTTGACGGCTCCGCGGTCTGCGACGATGTCGCGATGGTCCACCTGTTCGAGGGGGACGCGTTCCTCCTCGTCGCCGACGCCGCACCCGCGCTCGTCGTCGCGCAGGGGACGGGCGGATCGTCGGCCATGCTCGAAGTGATCGACACCGCGCCCCTGCAACTGCGTGAACCCGTGCGCGGACTGATCTGGCTGTCCGGCGAACTGCACGACGTCCCGCCGGAGCTGCAACGTGAACTCGCCCTCGAGATCGCGGGTGAGCACCCGAACGAACGGCTGCTCGACATCGGCCACGGCTGGTCGATGGTTCGCCTCGCCGTCGAATCGGCCGTCATCGCGTCGTCGGCGGGTGCGAGCGCCGTCGACGTGGAGACCCTCGCCTGCGCGGAGCCCGACCTGTTCTGGGCCTTCGAGGGCGACTGGCTCGGGCACCTCGAGGCCGATCACGCCGACCTCGTCCACCAGCTGTCACGACGGATCCCGCCTGCCCAACGCATCGGGCGCGTCCGGCCGCTCCGCCTCGACCGCTTCGGGATCACCCTCCGCGTCGAGGCGGCCGACACCGACCGCGACGTCCGACTCCCGTTCTCCCGGCCCGTCACCCGCGTCTGCGACCTGTCGTCGGCCCTGCACTCCCTCGCACTCGATCACCTCTGACGGGGTTCGCCATACCGTAGACGTGCGGCGTCTACCGTGAGCGTGTGCGAGTAGACGAGCCGGGTGCCAGGCGGGCGATCGTCGTCGAGATGGCGATCGTCGGGGTCCTGACGTTCGGGTTCTCGGCGTTGTCGTCGGTCCTGTCGCTGGTCGAGGCCCAACTGGGGCCGGGGATCTCGCAGACGACTGTCGCGTTGAATCCGGCCGAGTCGTCGGTGATGGCGATCGACGTGATCCGGCAGGTGATGCGGGCGGTCCGGCTGTTCGCGATCGGCGGGTTGGGCGCGTATCTCCTGTGGCGGGGCGGGCTCAGGCTCGCCGACGTCGGGCTCGGTCGACCGTCCAAGCGGGACGTCCTGCCGGGCGTGGGGCTCGCGGCGGTCATCGGGGTGCCAGGCCTCGCGCTCGTCGCCGCGGCCTCGGCTCTCGGCGTCAGCGGGCAGCTGGCACCCGCGCCCGCGGGCAGTCCGTGGTGGCGGATACTGCTGCTCTGCGTGATCGCGGCGGGCAACGCGGTCGCCGAAGAGGTGGTCGTCGTCGCCTACTTCATGACGCGGCTCCGGCAGGTGGGCGTCGGCGAGGTGGGGACGCTGGTCTCCTCGGCTCTGCTGCGCGGCGGATATCACCTGTATCAGGGGATCGGCGGCGGGGTGGGGAACGTCGTCATGGGCCTGGTGTTCGGCCGCTGGTATCAGAAGACGAACAGGTTGTGGCCGCTGATCGTCGCGCACACCGTCATCGACGTGATCGCATTCGCCGGGTACTCGCTGTTGGCCGACCGCCTCGGTTGGCTCGGTCTGTGACCTGGCACGCCGCCGAATAGTCGGGGAAGAGAGGGGGGAGCGCGACGCGGGTCAAGCTGGGGACATGCCCCGCGCCCGCGTCGCGCTCCGACGATCCGAGCAGCTCCCTCCCAAGAGCCCCGATTCCACCCGGATCGAACTTGTGTGCCGGTCGATGTCAATCCGAACCAGCGCGCTTGTTGTGAGACTCCGTAGTCTCACAACCACGTGAACGAACTTATCATGCAGTTAACCGCCGCGCATAGGCCTGTTGTTACATTGAGCGTTGTAATCGTGCCTGATGGGCACACATACTGTGCTGTCAGTCCGAATCGACGGCAATGCGAACCAGGAGGTCGGCCAGGAGGGCGACGATCGTCTCCCGGTCGGGACGCGGATCGGCGGTCGCCCACCGGTGGACCACCGCCGTCATCGACCCGATGAACGCGGTGGCGCTGTAGTCGATCGGCTTGGACGTCGTCGACGGGAGCGCCGCGATCATCGCTCCCATGTACTGGGCCCACTCGTCACGGCTGGTGACGCGGTGGTGTTCCATCGCCTCGGAGATGCCGCCGATCTCGATGAACGCACACCTGACGATCCGCGGATCGACGGCGACGGCGTCGAGGTAGGCGCGCATCGAGTTCCGTGCCACCGAGTGCAGGTCGGTCGGGTCGCTCGCGGCGATCGCCTCCGACACCTTCCCCAGGGCGGCGGACTGGATTCCCGAGTAGATCTCGGTGAGCAATTCCTCGCTGCCCGAGTACTCCTCGTAGAACTGCCTGCGGGACAGGCCCGCCTCGGCGCACAACGCCGATATCGTCACCCGCGCGAATCCGAGGGTTCCGAACAACTCCAGACCCGCCGCTTGGAAACGTTCCCGCCTGTCGGCCCGGCGATCTTCCAGCGAACGTCCGCGATAGGAGCGGACGGGAGTGGAGGAGGCGTCGGACGTCACGCAATCGTTCCTATCAGGACTCTGCGCGCTGGGAGCGGAGTTCGTGACCCTTGGACGTGAGACAGCGCCCGCTGGACAGATCCCACTGCCATCCGTGCAGGTTGCACGTCAGCTTCTCGCCGTCGACGACGCCGAACTTGCTCAGGTCCGCCTTGAGGTGCGGGCACCGGCGCTGCACGGTCCAGCCGTCGAGTTCGATGGACGCCGAATCGTCGTGCGCCTCGTTGAACCAGCCGTCGGCGTACGCGATGCGTTCGTCGGTGAGGCACTTGAAGAACGTGTACAGGTACTCGTTGTAGCCGCCGATGCGCCACGTGGTGAACCGCGTCGACAGGAAGATCGTGTTGACCCAGTCCGGTTCGTCGTCGCGCAGGACCGTGCGCACGAGCTCCGGAGCGATCCGGAAGCCGTAGCGGTACTTGCCGTCGCCGTCCTCCTTCATGCGCACCACCCGCTTGGGGAAGTCGAGGACGAACGTCTCGTCGCCCACCACGAGGCCGACCGGGTAGCCGATGCCGTCGGAGATCAGGTCGGAGGCCGCCATGATCGGCTCGAACGTGGCCTTCAACTGGGGGAGGAGCGGATCGCCGTCGGCGGCGGCCCACGTGGCCTTCTCGGCGGCGATGACCGGAGCGAACTTCTCCTTCATCTTCTCCAGATACGCCTTCTTGCCCTCGCCGAACACCTGCTCCGGCGGGTACGGATGCGAGATCTCGAGGAGTTCGTCGCCGCGGAAGTCGGCCTTCGAGCCCGACACCATCATCAGGCCGCGATGCTTCACGCCGTCGTCGGTGCCGTGGATCCGCATCTGCTCCAGGAAGTCGGCCTGGTCGGGGAAGATGCTCGCCTTGTCGGCGTCGCTGCCGGTGTTGAAGTCGTTCAGGACGTACAGGTCGTCGTCGAGGAACATCGGCGGGCCCGCGGAGGGGACCACCCAGGTGGCTCCGACCTGCTCGATGTACGACCGCGCACGGTCCATGCCGCGCTGTCGCTTCTGCATTGCGAAGTTGGCCTTCGACTTGCGCGGGATGTCGTAGACCATCGGGTACCAGATGGCTCCCGAGTACTGCAGCAGGTGGACGTCCACGCGGCCGAACGCCTCGTTGACGACGTCGAGGTCGATCGGCCTCGCGTCGTTCATGTTGAAGCAGACCGTCTCGCCGTCGTCGACGATGAGACCGGAGTCGCCGATCGGACCGTCGGCCGGTGCGCGCAGCGCGATGATCATCACGTCGAGGTCGCCCTTGGGGCCCGACACGTGGTGCTTGCGCGAGTCGTCGGTCTCCACGAACTTCGTGAAGCCGAGACGCTCCAGTTCGCGTCGCAGGTCGGGAACGGGGTAGTCGGGCAACAGGACCGTCGCGTCCTTGTTGACGTTGTCGATCAGGTTCTTCTCGTCGAAGTGATCGCGGTGCAGGTGCGAGACGTACAGGTAGTCGCAGTCGCCGATCGCCTTCCAGTCCAGCTCGGTGTTGTCCGGGAACGGGATCCAGGACGCGAAGTACGCGGGATTGACCCACGGGTCGCAGACGATGGAACCCGCGGCGGTCTGGATGTGGAATCCGGCGTGGCCGATGCTGGTGATCTGCACGGGGCTGGTGCCTTTCGATGGGAAGTACTGCCCTGACAGCGTATCGCCGACGTCGGACGCCGCGCCTGTCGCCGGTGGGACTTACGGCCCTGGGCACGCCCTACGCGCTGACGCCCGCGGTCACGATCGCTGCCAGTTCGCGGTAGGCGGCGGCGTCGTCGAGCCCGGTGGCGGCGCGCACCTCGCCCTGTTGGATGCGGACCATCGTCGTCGCCGCCAGATCGGCGGCGAACGCGGCGTGGACGTCGCGGAACGCGCCCGCCGCGACACCCGCGTCGATGAGTTCCTTGACGCGTAGGGCGGCGATGCGGGTGTTCTGTTCGTACGCCTCCCGCGCCGGGCCGAAGGCCGCCACGTCGGCCAGCCACTGCGGGGACGCCACGGTGAGGGCGTCGCCGACCGACGACAGGTAGACGGTGATCCGTTCGCGCGGGTCGTCGTGTCGTGCCACCGAGTCCTCGACGGTGGTCGTCGCCCGCCGGAAGAAGCCGATGGTCGTGGTGCGCACCAGTTCGTCCTTGCTCGGCGCGAGGTTGTACAGCGTGGACTTGGAGCAGCGCAGCCGTGCGGCGATCGCGTCGAGGGTCAGGTGTGCGAAGCCCTCGGCGAGGAACAGTGCGAGGAGCTCGTCGAACAGTTGGGCGTGCCGCGCGGTGGTGAACGTCGACGAGGTCATGTCACCACAGTAGTACTGCGAGAACCCTTGTAGTACTGCTCGACCGGCAGTACTCTTCAGGTCACCCCAGTACTGTCGTTTCCTCGAGGAGCCCGCCGTGCCCGCTGACCGCCTTCTGCCGACCGATGAGGCCCGCGACCTCATCGCCCTGACCCGCGACATCGCCGACAAGGTGCTCGCGCCCGTCGTCGACGAGCACGAGAAGGCCGAGAAGTATCCCGACGGCGTGTTCGCGACCCTCGGCGAGGCCGGACTGCTGAGCCTGCCGTACCCGGAGGAGTGGGGCGGCGGCGGGCAGCCCTACGAGGTGTACCTGCAGGTCCTGGAGGAGATCGCGTCTCGTTGGGCGGCCGTCGGTGTCGCGGTCAGCGTGCACAGCCTCGCGTGCCACCCGCTGTTCTCCTTCGGCACCGGGGAACAGAAGGAGCGCTGGCTGCCCGACATGCTCGGCGGCGGCACGATCGGTGCGTACAGCCTCTCCGAGCCGCAGGCCGGATCGGACGCCGCGGCGTTGGTCTGCAAGGCGACACCGGTGGACGACGGCTACTCGATCACCGGCGAGAAGGCGTGGATCACCCACGGCGGCGTCGCCGACTTCTACAACCTGTTCGCGCGCACCGGCGAGGGTTCGAAAGGCATCTCGTGCTTCCTCGTGCCCGACGGCGTCGACGGCCTCAGCTTCGGCAGGCCCGAGGAGAAGATGGGTCTGACGGCGGTCCCGACCACATCGGCGCGGTACGACGACGTGCGGCTCCCCGACGACCGACGGATCGGCACGGAGGGGCAGGGTCTGCAGATCGCGTTCAGCGCCCTCGACTCCGGCAGGCTCGGCATCGCGGCCGTCGCCACCGGCATCGCGCAAGCCGCGCTGGACGAGGCCGTCGCCTACGCCAAGGAGCGGGAGACGTTCGGCCGCAAGATCATCGATCACCAGGGACTCGGCTTCCTGCTCGCCGACATGGCCGCGGCCGTCGACTCCGCTCGGGCCACCTACCTCGACGCCGCCCGCCGCCGCGACGCCGGTCTCCCGTACTCGCGGAACGCGTCCGTCGCCAAACTGGTCGCGACGGACGCGGCGATGAAGGTCACCACCGACGCCGTGCAGGTCCTCGGCGGCAACGGGTACACCCGCGACTTCCGCCCGGAACGACTCATGAGGGAGGCCAAGATCACGCAGATCTTCGAGGGGACCAACCAGATCCAGCGACTGGTCATCGCTCGTTCGCTCGCGTGATCGTCGTCCGAGACGAGACCGGGGGATCGACTAGGCTCTAGTCGCATGGAACCCGTGTATTCCTCCGTCATCTCGACCGCTCGCATGCTGTGGCTGGCGCAGGGCCTCAAGTTCGACATCTCGGGCGTGGAGAACGTGCCCAAGGACGGTCCCGGCGTGGTCGCCTTCAACCACACCGGCTACCTCGACTTCACCTTCGCGGGCATTCCCGCGTATCTGCAGGGCAAGCGGTACGTGCGGTTCATGGCGAAGAAGGAAGTGTTCGACAACGCGGTCGGCGGCCCGATCATGCGTTCCCTCAAGCACATCCCGGTCGACCGCGCGAACGGCGCGCAGAGCTACCACGACGCCGTCGACTACCTCAAGCGGGGGGAACTCGTCGGGGTCTACCCGGAGGCGACGATCAGCCGCAGCTTCGAGCTGAAGTCGTTCAAGAGCGGAGCCGCCCGCATGGCGCTCGAGTCGGGTGCGCCGCTGGTCCCGACGATCGTGTGGGGAGCGCAACGCATCTGGACCAAGGGCCACCCGCGCAACATGGGCCGCAACGGCTTCAAGATCATGGTCGGCGTCGCCGAGGCGATCGCGCCCGAGGGCACGCCGGAGCAGCTCACCGCACGACTGCACGAGTCGATGCGCGCCAAGCTGACCGAACTGCAGGACGGTTACGGCCCGTACCCGCCCGGTGAGTTCTGGGTGCCCGCGGCGCGCGGTGGCGGGGCTCCGACGCTGGACGAGGCGAATGCGATGGACGCCGCGGAGGCGGAGGAGAAGGCCCGCAAACGCGGCGAACAGTGACATGGAGCCCGTCTACCGGACGCTGGAACTGATCGCCGGCACGATTCACGCGGTGCAGGGCACGCGGCGGACGGTGGCCGGGCTCGACAACGTGCCCGAGTCGGGCGGTGCGGTCATCGCCGTCAACCACACCGGGTACACGGACTTCATGCCGCTCGGTCTCGCCCTGCGAAAGCGTCGTCGGCGTGCGCGTTTCCTCGTGAAGTCCGAGTTGACGGACATCGGCGTCATGCGGTTTCTCGTGAAACATGCGCGGGCCGTGCCGGTGGACCGGTCCGCGGGTGCGGACGCCTACCGAGTGGCCGTCGACGATCTGCGCGCGGGTGAACTCGTCGGTGTCTACCCGGAGGCGACGATCAGCCGCAGCTTCGAACTCAAGGAGTTCAAGACGGGAGCGGTGCGGATGGCGATCGACGCCGGTGTGCCGGTGATCCCGACTATCGTGTGGGGCGCGCACCGGCAGTGGAGCAAGGGCGTGCGACGGCGGATGGGTCGAACTCGGATCCCGATCGACGTCGCCTTCGGCGAGCCGCTGCACTTCGCGGCGGACGACGACCCGGCGGACGCCGCCGAGCGGCTCCGGACGGTCATGGTCGACCTCTTGTACCGCGTGCAGGACGCATACCCTGACGCACCGGCGGGCGCCGACTGGTTGCCCGCACGCCTCGGCGGAAGTGCGCCGACCCCCGACCACGCGCTGATCCTCGAAGACGCCGAGGCCGCGGAGAAGGCGG
This sequence comes from Gordonia spumicola, assembly GCF_009932475.1. Lineage (GTDB taxonomy): Bacteria > Actinomycetota > Actinomycetes > Mycobacteriales > Mycobacteriaceae > Gordonia > Gordonia spumicola. The sequence goes on along the minus strand of NZ_BJOV01000002.1, from coordinate 505,410 downwards.
CTCGTCGGGCAGCGAAACGAGAGAAGAAGAAGTGACCTTCGGACCCCCGTCCATGATCGCGTCCGACGTCGACGGCACGCTCATCGTCGGCGACGACCCGATCTCGCCCCGCACGGTCGAGGTCCTGCTCCGGGCGCGGGCCGCCGGAGTGGAGCTCGTCCCGTCTACCGGTCGTCCCCCGCGCTGGGTGCCGCCGATCACTGATCAGCTCGCGGGAACCGCGGCGGCCACCCGATTCGCGGTGTGCGCCAACGGAGCCATCGTCTACGACGTGCTCGGCGACCGGATTCTGCACGCCGAGGAACTGTCGACCGACGTCCTCGAGACGCTCCGCGACATCTGCGCCGACGCGGTCCCCGGCGTCGGTCTGGCCGCCGAACGCGCCGGGACCTCCGCGCACGACGCGGCGACGGCGTCGTTCGTGGCGACGTCCGGGTACAAGCACGCGTGGCTCAACCCCGACCACGTCGAGGTCAGCGACGGCAGGCTCGTCGAGGCTCCGGCGGTGAAGCTCCTGGCCCGTAAGCCGGGCATGTCATCGAGGGAGATGGCCGCGTCGGTGAGGCCGCTGATCGGCGACCTCGCCGAGGTGACGTTCTCCATCGACACCGGACTCATCGAGATGTCGGTCCCCGGCGTCCACAAGGCGTCCGGACTGCGGTGGCTGCTCGCGAACACCGACGTCGACGGGTCGTCGGCGATCGCGTTCGGCGACATGCCCAACGACATCGAGATGCTCCGCTGGGCGTCGCACGGCGTGGCGATGGGCAACGGCGACCCCGCGGCCCTCGCCGCCGCCGACGAGGTGACCGCGCCCGCGGCCGACGACGGCGTCGCCGCAATCCTCGAACGCTGGTTCTGACCCGGCTCCTCCGCCCGCGTGGGTCCGGGCGAGCGTTTGGTCGTCTCGTCGTCTCGTCGAGCGTTTCGTCGGTTCGTCGAGCGCAGTCGAGACGCAGCAAGTGGGGAGCAACATCGAACATGCGTTCTCGACCGTGACGCGCTTGTGATCGCTTGGGCTTGGCGGACGGCACGTAAGTTCACTACTGTCACAGGAGTCCCACAAGTCACACGGGCCTCAGGAGCGCTTCTGAGGTTCCCGCCCGAAGGGGTTCTGCAGTGCCCAACGTCCGTCCCAGTCGTGCCAAGAAGCGAACGATCACCTTCGCAGCGTTGGGGTTGGCGCCTGCGCTCCTCGCAGGCGGCCTCGTCGTCGGTGCGACCGGAGTCTTCAGCGAAGACGTCGGGCTCACCGCGGGCAACAGCTTCGTGCTCGACGGCCACGGCCACGGGCACGGTCGGGGACTTGGTCAATGGGGTGCGTACGGCTACGCCAAGCAGGGCTGGTCGGCGGATCGAATCCTGCGCCACTACTACGGGAACACCACCGCGGGGAAGGTGGGCACTGCCGACGAGGTCACGGTCTCGCTCAGCGAGAAGTCGTCGGTCAGTGTCCATGCGGGGGCTGGGCTCAAAGTAGGCGGCCAGACGGTGGCTCCCGGGCAGGCTGTCAGCCTGTCCGGGGGTACTGCCTCCATCACTCAGGGCTGCGGCGGCGCCGTCGTGAAGACCGTTCCGGCGACGCAGGTCGACCCCGTCGACCCGGCCGCGAACCGCCCGGCGAACGAACTGCTCACCTTCTGCGCGGGCGGTGACGCATTCCGCGGCTCCATCGGCCTCGCGGGCGGCAAGGTGATCAACAAGCTGCACGTCGACGACTACGTCAAGGGTGTGATCCCGAAGGAGTCGATGCCCTCGTGGGGCGACTCGGGCGGATTCGAAGCGCTCAAGGCGCAGGCGGTCGCCGCGCGATCGTACGTTCTTGCCGGCCTCCAGCAGGGGCGCGACATGGACAACACGCAGGCGTCGCAGATGTACAACGGCGCGTCCGGCGAGGATCCGCGCACGTCGCGGGCGGCCGACGCCACCGCGGGCCAGATCCGACTCCTGAACGGAAAGCCCGCGCTCACCGAGTTCTCGGCGTCCACCGGCGGCTTCACCGCGGGCGGGCTGTTCCCCGCCGTCGAAGACGCGGGCGACTCGATCGCGCCCGATCACAACTGGAAGGCCGAGGTCAGCGCGGGCAGCATCGCGAGCGCGTTCGGCGTCGGTTCACTGAAGAGCTTCGAGGTGATCGAGGCCAACGGTCTCGGCGCGGGCAGTGGCCGCGTCATCAAGGTCCGGGTTGTCGGCACCGGCGGCACCGTCGAGGCCAGCGGCAACGACGCTCGCGTGAAGCTGCAGCTCAAGTCCGACTGGTTCTCCATCGAAGGCCAGAAGTCGTTGCCGAAGATCGTCAAGCCGACGGTCGGAGCGCCCGCGGTCGGCGACTTTCTCGACCTCGGTCCCCTCGGCGACGTCCTGAACACGGTGATTCCCGGATTGTCGGCGCTCGGCTCTCCCGACCTGTCGTCGATCACCGCCCAGATGCGGCCGATCATCGAGCAGATCATCAAGCAGGGCACCACCGCGCTCGGCCTCAAGGCCGACTCGCTGAAGGGCCTCGTCAGCCGGGAGCGCAGCGACAACTCGCAGGGGTCGACGGGAACCGTCAGCGCCCCCGAACTCCTCACCGACGGTCACGGAATGCAGGGCCTCGTCCAGGTGCTGCAGAACGGCGTCCTCTACTTCAGCCCGCTGACCGGCGCGCATGCGCTCTTCGGCCAGGCGCTGACCGACTTCCTCAACGCGGGCGGTCTCGCCAAGCTCGGCTTCCCGACGGCGGACGGTCTGCGCTAGCCCCCCGACTGCGCTCGGCGAGCCGGCGGTCGCGGTGTGCTTGGACGTTGGGTGCGGTGGGCTGGGAGCTTTCCCGGTTCGTCGAGCGCAGTCGAGACGCGCTGGGTGGTGACGGCTGGGCGGCGGGTCCTCGACTGCGCTCGGGGAGCCGGTCGTTGAGAGGGTGGTCGGCGTTGCGCTGGTCGCAGACGAAGCTCACAGCGTGACATGCGCTATCGTGTGCCGGTGCTGGGCGAATACTCAGCTTCTGTCGGATAGGCTGAACAGCCGTGACGGACAACAATTACGACCTGATCGTCGTCGGCTCCGGGTTCTACGGCCTGACCGTGGCGGAGCGCGCAGCGACCCAGCTCGGCAAGCGGGTGCTCGTCCTCGACCGGCGCGACCACATCGGCGGCAACGCGTACTCGGAGGCCGAGCCGGAGACCGGCATCGAGATCCACAAGTACGGTGCGCACCTGTTCCACACGTCCAATAAGAAGGTGTGGGACTACGTCACGCAGTTCACCGAATTCACCGGCTACCAGCACCGGGTGTTCGGGCTGTACCAGGGCCAGGCGTACCCGCTGCCCATGGGCCTCGGTCTGGTCAACCAGTTCTTCGGCCGCTCGCACACGCCCGACGAGGCGCGCGCCCTGATCGCCGAGCAGTCCTCCGAATTCGACTCGAAGGACGCGGCGAACTTCGAGGAGAAGGCGATCAGCCTGATCGGTCGTCCCCTGTACGAGGCGTTCATCAAGGCGTACACCGCCAAACAGTGGCAGACCGACCCGAAGAACCTGCCCGCGGGCAACATCACCCGACTGCCGGTCCGCTACAACTTCGACAACCGCTACTTCAGCGACACCTACGAGGGACTGCCCGTCGAGGGCTACACCGCGTGGCTGGAGAACATGGCGGCGGACGAGCGCATCGAGGTCCGCCTGTCGACCGACTGGTTCGACGTCCGCGACGAGCTGCGCGCCGCCAATCCGGACGCGCCCGTCGTCTACACCGGTCCGCTCGACCGCTACTTCGACTACTCGGCGGGCGAACTCGGCTGGCGCACCCTGGATTTCGAAACCGAGGTGCTGCCGACGGGCGACTTCCAGGGCACGCCCGTCATGAACTACAACGACGCCGAGGTCCCGTTCACGCGCATCCACGAGTTCCGTCACTTCCACCCGGAGCGCACGAACTACCCGTCCGACAAGACCGTGATCATGCGGGAGTTCAGCCGCTTCGCCGAACAGGGCGACGAGCCGTACTACCCGATCAACACGCCCGACGATCGTGAGCGGCTCGCGGCCTACCGCGACCTCGCGAAGGCCGAGACCGCGTCGCACAAGGTCCTGTTCGGCGGGCGCCTCGGCACCTACCAGTACCTCGACATGCACATGGCGATCGCCAGTGCGTTGACAATGTTCGACAACACGCTGGCGCCGCACCTGCGCGACGGTGCGCCGCTCGCGTCGGAAGCAGAGTAGATGAGCAACCCCACGAAAGCCGTCAGCCTCCTGCAGCGGGTCATCTTCCCGCGGCCGGGCGAGCCGCTCGACGTGCGTTCCCTGTACCTCGACGAGGCGTCGACCAACAGCGGCCGCGCGCATGCGCCGTCCCGCACCAGCGTGAGCCTGGGCGCGGACTCCGAGGCCAGCTTCGCGACGTACTTCAACGCGTTCCCCGCGTCGTACTGGCGCCGCTGGAGTGTCCTGACCTCGGTGGTGCTGCGGGTGGAGATCCGCGGCAATGCTCGAGTGGACCTCTACCGCTCGAAGATCGACGGTTCGCGGATCGGCATCGGCGGCGACCTCGTGCCCGTCGACCCGGAGACCGGCGTCGGCGTCATCGAACTCGAGACCGACCTCGGGCCGTTCGAGGACGGCGGCTGGATCTGGTTCGACGTCACCACCGACTCGGCCACCGAGATCCTGTCGGCCGGTTGGTACGCCACCGTCGAACCCGGTGCCGGGAGCGAAGCGAACGGGCCGAATAGAGACAGTGCGCGGATTCAAAACGGCGTCACCGTCGGGATCCCGACGTTCAACCGTCCCACCGACGCCGTCGCCGCGCTGGCCGCACTGACGTCCGACCCGCTGGTCAACGAGGTGATCGACGCCGTTCTGATGCCCGATCAGGGCACCCGCAAGGTGAAGGACGAACCCGGCTACACCGAGGCCGCCGAGGCGCTCGGCGACCGTCTGCACATCTTCGACCAGGGCAACCTCGGCGGATCGGGCGGTTACTCGCGCATCCTGTACGAGGCGCTGCGTCTCACCGACAGCCCGTACATCCTGTACATGGACGACGACATCATGATCGAGCCCGACTCGATTCTGCGTGCCCTCGCCCTGTCGCGTTTCGCCAAAGCGCCGATGCTCGTCGGCGGTCAGATGCTCAACCTGCAGGAACGCAGCCACCTGCATTGCATGGGCGAGGTGATCGACCACCACAAGTTCATGTGGACGGCGGCGCCGTTCGTCGAGTACGACCACGACTTCTCGAAGTACCCGCTCACCGATCGGGACAACTCGTCGCACCTGCACCGGCGCATCGACGTCGAGGGCAACGGCTGGTGGATGTGCATGTATCCCCGCGAGGTCGCCGAGACCATCGGGCTGCCGCTGCCGCTGTTCATCAAGTGGGACGACTGGGAGTTCGCACTCCGCGCGGCCCGTGCGGGCTATCCGACGGCGACGGTCCCGGGCATCGCGATCTGGCACATGGCGTGGAGCGACAAGGACGACGCCATCGACTGGCAGGCGTACTTCCACCTGCGCAACCGTCTCGTCGTGGCGTCCATGTACAAGGACGGCTCCATCGACGGCATCCTGACGTCGATGGCGAAGGCCACCGCCAAGCACCTGCTGTGTCTGGAGTACTCGACGGTCGCCATCCAGAACGAGGCGATCCGCGACTTCCTCGCGGGACCGGACCACATCCGCGACATCCTGCCGACGGCGCTCGGCAAGATCGCCGCCATCCGCAAGGAGTACCCGGACGCCGTGGTCCTGCCGTCCGCGCAGGATCTGCCGAAGACCTCCGGCGAGGCCACCGCACTCGGCGTCAATGGCCCCGAGGGTGCGGTCGCCAAGGCGAAGACGCTGGTCAAGGCGCTGATCAACAATGCGCGGCCGGCCGATCCGCGTCACCACGAGACGCCGCAGGCCAACTACCCGCCGATCGAGGCCCGCTGGTTCTCCCTCGGCCGCGTCGACGGCGTCACCGTCACGACGGCGGACGGGCGCGGCGTGGTGTACCGCAAGCGGGACCGCGACAAGGCGATCGCCCTCGGCCGCGAATCGGCGGCACTGGTCCGTGAACTGCGCGAGCGGTTCGACGACATGCGCGGGGAGTACCGCGCCGCACACGACGACCTCGTCAGCAAGGAGAGTTGGGCCCGTGTCTTCGGAATCGACTGATCTCACACCCGCGACGGGTGAGGCCGCCGCGCTCGTCGCCATCCAGGGCGCCATCGCCGACCGGCCGGGTGTGCTGCCCGCCGCCCGCGGGCTGTCGCACTTCGGCGAGCACTCGCTCGGCTGGCTCGCGCTCGCCGGTGCGGGGGCCCTCGCGGCCCATCGCCGCGGAGACGTCGTCGCACGCCGCCGCTACATCGAGGCCGGAGCCGGAGCGTTCACCGCGCACGCGGCGTCGGTCGTCATCAAGCGCGTGGTCCGCCGCAAGCGTCCGAATCACCCCGACATCAAGGTCGGCGTCGGCACGCCGAGCAAGCTCAGCTTCCCGTCGAGCCATGCGACGTCCACCACGGCCGCCGCGATCCTCCTCGGACGAGCCGCTGGTCTGCCGCTCGGCGTGCTCCCCGCCGTGATCGTGCCGCCTATGCTCGTTTCACGTTTGGTGCTCGGCGTCCACTACCCTTCCGATGTGACTGCCGGAGCACTCGTCGGAGCGCTGACCGCAGGCGCGGTCATTGCCGCAGACACGAGAATCGAGGAGCAGTAGATGAGCGAGGAGCCGATCGAGACCGGAGTCACCGGTCCGCCGAAGAACTTGGCGTCCGGTCTGGTCAAGGCGTTGCGTCCCCGCCAGTGGGTCAAGAACGTGCTGGTGCTGGCCGCGCCGATGGCCGCGGGCACCGACACGCTCACCGACGGCGGCAAGATGGCCGCAGTCGGCATCGCGTTCGTCGCGTTCTGCCTGGTCGCGTCGTCGATCTATCTGATCAACGACGCGCTCGACGTGGAAGCCGACCGCCAGCACCCCACCAAGCGTTTCCGGCCGATCGCCGCGGGCGTCGTCCCGCGCAATCTGGCGTTCGGACTGGCCGTGGTCCTCGCCGCGGCGTCCATCGGCATCTCGTTCCTGGCGAACTGGCAGACGGCCGTCACCATCGGCGTCTACCTGCTGATTCAGCTCGGCTACTGCTTCGGCCTCAAGCACCAGGCCGTCATCGACATCTGCATCGTGTCGTCGGGCTTCCTGCTCCGCGCGATCGCCGGTGGCGTCGCGGCCGACCTGCCCAACGGCCTGTCGAAGTGGTTCCTGCTGGTCATGGCCTTCGGTTCGCTGTTCATGGCGGCGGGCAAGCGCTACGCGGAACTTCAGCTCGCGGAGCGCACCGGAGCCAAGATCCGCAAGTCGTTGCAGTACTACACGACCACCTACCTGCGTTTCGTGTGGACGCTGTCGGCGACCGCGGTCGTCCTCTGCTACGGCCTGTGGGCGTTCGACGGTCCGCACGACGACAACGTCTTCTACGCGATCTCGATGGTGCCGTTCACCATCGCGATCCTGCGGTACGCGGTCGACGTCGACGGCGGCCAGGCAGGCGAGCCGGAGGAGGTCGCCCTCGGCGACCGCGTCCTCCAGGCGCTCGCCGTCGCGTGGGTCGTGATCGTGGCTGTGGCCGTCTATGTCCCCGTCTGACACACCCGCCTCGGCGACCGATTCGCGTCGCCGTCTGATCGCGCCGATCACGAGCTTCTCGATCGGCGCGATCGCCGTCACTGTGCTCTTCGCGATCGGTGCCTGGCAGCGTCGGTGGATCGCCGATGACGGCCTCATCGTGCTGCGCACCATCCGCAACCTGCTCGCGGGCAACGGGCCCGTGTTCAACGCGGGGGAGCGTGTCGAGGCGAACACGTCCACCTTGTGGACGTACGTCCTCTGGTTCTTCTCGTGGATCACCGGGGCCGAGCACACCGAGTACGTCGCGCTCTGGGTGGCGCTGATCCTGTCGGTGTCGGCGATCCCGCTCGCCATGTACGGCACCGCCCGCTTGTACGGGCGCAGCGTCACCGGACCCGGGGTCGGACTGCTGCTGCCGCTCGGCGCGATCGTCTACATCGCCGTCCCGCCCGCCCGCGACTTCGCGACGTCCGGCCTCGAGAACGGCCTGACGATCTTCTGGGTCGCCGCGCTGTGGTGTCAGTTCCTCGCGTGGGCGCGCAGACGCGACGCCGAACCGAGCCGCCGGACGCGTGCCGCGTTCCTCGCGCTCGCCTTCACCGCGGGTCTGGCGCCGCTGGTCCGTCCCGAAGGCGCCGTCCTCGGCGTCCTCGTGCTGCTGGTGCTGTTCTGCTCGCCCATCGGCTGGCGGATGCGCCTGGCGATGACGGCCGTCGCGGGCCTGCTTCCGGTGGGCTACCAGATCTTCCGGATGGGCTACTACGCCGTCCTCGTGCCGAACCCGGCGATCGCCAAGGACGCCAGCGGCTCCAAGTGGGAGCAGGGCTTCAAATACCTCGGCAACCTGTTCGGCCCGTACACGCTGCTCCTCCCGGTGATTCTGGCGGTCGTCGTCGGCGTCCTCCTGGCGGTCCTCGCCCGGGCCGACCGTCTCGCCCGGTCGTCGAGCGAGTCCGTCCTGCCGTCGAGCGAGTCCGCCGGATCGTCGAGCGCAGTCGAGACGTACCGCGACGCCGCGATACCCGACATCCTCGACGACGACGAGCCCGAATCCTCGCGCGATCGGCTGGTCGCCCGGTGGTCGGCGTTCTCGCGCGGGATGCAGTCGCAGCGGACCGTTGTCGTCACGATGCTTCTCGCAGGCCTGATCCTCGGCGTCTACTGGCTCCGCCAGGGCGGCGACTTCATGCACGGCCGTGTCTTGTTGACGCCGCTGTTCATCCTGCTGCTTCCGGTGATGGTCGTGCCCGCGGTCCTGCCCGACACGGTGCGCACGCGCAGCGGGCAGCTCCGTCTGGCCGCCGCGGTGGGCATCGGACTCGCGTGGGGTGCGACGGTCTGGTGGGGCGTCTCCGAACACAGCAAGGTGCTGTCGAACTCGCCGATGGACATCGGCCGGGACGGCATCGTCGACGAGCGTCGCTTCTACGTCACCAACATGGGCAACGAGAATCCGATCCTCGCGTCGGACTATCTCGACTACCCGCGCATGCGTGCCATGGTCGAACGGATCGACGAGCTCCGCGACACCGGCGGCATCATCCTGCCGTCGGGCGACTACGACCAGTGGTACGTCGCGAAGCTGCCGGACACGATGGCCGCGGGCAAACCGCGGCAGGTGACCGTCTACTTCCTCAACCTCGGCATGACGAGCATGAACGCCCCGCTCGACGTTCGGGTGATCGATCAGATGGGCCTTGCGTATCCGCTTGCGGCACATACTGAACGCCTCACCGACGGTCGGATCGGGCACGACAAGAACTTGCCGAGCTCGTGGGTGATCGCGGAGAGCGGCGGCGTGACCAAGGGCAGGGGACTGCCCGCGTTCGTGTCCCGGCGGGACGTCGTGTTGGCGAAGTACGCGCTCACCTGCCCGGAGACGGTCGATCGCTTCGCGTCGTACAAGGACACCTGGAGTTTCACGCGATTCCGCCACAACCTGCTGCAGGCCGCGGAGTTCAACAGCTACCGGATCGCCCGCGAGCCGCAGTACGAGATCCTGCGGTGCGGACTTCGCATGCCGGACGATCCGCCTAAGAAGTAGCAAAACGTTATCTGAGCGTCGGATGAGTGACACATGAGACAGTCACTTGCCCGGTCTGATCTCGGAACGGTAACGTCGTTCCTCGTTCAGTCGATACACACCAAGTAGGACCGGCCGCCCCCGGGCGGTCGGAACGAACGGCAAGGCCCGCCTGACCAGTGCGAGTGATACCGATCACAGCGTTTGGGCAGGGGTGTCGTCCCCGATAGACTGCGCTCTAGTCCGTTGCGGATGGGGCGCATGTGAATCGCGGGTCGGCGAGGGTCGACAGCGACGCAGGTGGAGACTCCACCGGGGCGTCGAAACAACGTTAGGGAGATTTCAAGTCAATGCGTGAAGCGAAGAGCACGCGGCGCTACGGTCGAAAGCTGACCGCAGTCGTCCTCGCGGTCGTCACCGCAATGGGCCTGATGGGTACCTCGATCGGTTCCGGCAAGGCCGACGCCGCCCCCGGCTTCCAGGAGTTCTGGATCGACGCCTGTGGCATGCCCACCAATGGCGCCTTCGGCAACAAGTCGATGGCTCCGGGCAAGGTCAAGGTCCGCGCCTGGAAGAAGGCGGGAAACCAGCGCACGGTCATCGCCCTCGACGGCATGCGCGCGCAGTACGACAAGAGCGGTTGGGAGATCAACACCAACATCCAGAACATGGTGAACCGCGGCGTCAACGTCGTGGAGCCGATCGGTGGACCGAACAGCTTCTACACCAACTGGGATGCTCCCTCGAACTTCAACGGTCAGAAGAAGCGCTACATGTGGGCGTGCGTTCTCGACAACCGCCTCGTCCCGGCGCTGCGCTCGCGCGGTTTCAAGGGCAAGAACGGCAAGTACGCGATCATGGGCCTGTCGATGGGCGGCGGCGCCGCTCTGACCCGCGCCGCACAGCGTCGTGACCTGTACTACGCGGCTGCCTCGCTGTCGGGCTACAACTTCCTGACCGCGCCCGGCATGCGCACCGCACTCCGCATGGCGATGCTCGACGTCGCACCGGCCCCGTGGAACATCGACGCCATGTGGGGCCCGCCGTGGAGCCCCCGCTGGGCCCAGAACGATCCGGCTCGCATCGTGAACAAGATGCACGGTCTCAAGGTCTTCCTCGGCTCGGGCAACGGCCTCTTCGGTCGCTACAACTACCCGCAGAACGTCGTCGACGACTTCGTCAAGGGCACCCCGCTCGAACTCCTGGCATTCGCACAGACGAAGGCCTTCGAGCTCAGCGCGAACATCCAGGGCGTCCCGACCATGACCTACTACGCCAACGGCACCCACGCGTGGGGCTACTGGCAGGACATGGCGTGGAACGCACTGAACCGCGGCTTCTTCCGCTAGATCTCTCTCGCAAAGCGCCCCCGCACCTTCTCGGTGCGGGGGCGTTCTTGTACCCGCTCCTCTCGGCTGCATCCGCTCCCTCTGGCTGCACTCGCTCCCTTCGCGGAGGGAGCGAGTGCAGTGGTCAGTAGCGGATACCGAGTCGGTCGTAGCGAGCCTTCAGTTTGGGGATCATGGTCCCGGCTCGGAGGTCGTGCCAGATCCACCGTCCGACGTCGAGGCCGAGATCGCGGAGTTCGTCCTCGCGGATCTTCTCCTGGATGACGACGTCTTCCGGGTCGTCGCCGCCGCGCATCCTGCGGCGGTACTTCACCAGGCCGTCGAACTCTCCGACGAACACGTCGCCGATCCCGAAGTCGCACCGGGCGACGCGTCCGGAGGCGAGGTGATGCTCCACCTGGAGGTCGGGCAGCGGGAGTTCCTCCTCGATCATCTGGGCGCGACTCCACGATTCGCCGGGCGATTCGGATCGGCCGTCCGCGAATGACAGGGCCCGACGGGCCAGTGCCACTCCTCGCCGGTTGCCGACGAGCAGTCGTTCCATTGCCTCAGGAGGGACTCCGTGGGCCAGTGCGACGTCGAACACGGTGAGGGCCTGCGGGAATCGGCCGGTGCCGAGCGCGACGTCGACGGCCGTCCGGGCCTTGCTCGTGACCAGGACTCCGTCGATCTCGACGACGGCGTCCGCGGAAAGCGGGCCCGCGTGGACAACCCGCCTCGGTCTCGTTGATCCACCGCCGTCGCGGCCGTTCGTGACGTGGATCCGTTGCCGATCCGGGTACAGGAGCCGCCACCCGAGGACGGCGGCGGAGTCGTGGCTGAGGACGGGCCGTCCACGGCCGAGCCCGGCTGCGATGCTGCGGTATCGGTAGAGCTCGCCGTGCGGGTCGTCGGCTTCGGCCAGTGAAGTGTTCGGCAGATACCGGCCGCGCGCGAGGATCAGCAACTCCTTCGTTCGGACGGCGTCGTCGATCCGCCGGGCCGTGATGCCGTGATCCAGCGCCGTCTCACGTCGAACGATTCCGTACTCGTCAATCGGCCACATGGGACGAAGTAGACACCCGAAAACCGGATGCGTGCACGTGCGCTATCCACAGGCTGTACACCCGCTCCTCTCCGCTACACCCGCTCCCTCCGCGAAGTGAGCGGGTGCAGCGGAGAGGAGCGAGTGTGGCGGAAAGCGGGCGGACCGCCGGAATCGAGACACATTAGTCACACAATTAACATGTGTCACAGCGTGGCGCACAGACAAGCCTCGAGTAGACGTGTAGAAAATGCTCAGGAACCCGTGTCGACAGCACGACGCGGAGAGATGACCCGGCCCCTCGAGGAGCACGAAGTGAAGATCTGGAAGACGACGACGTCGCGCCGCGCGGTCGCGGCGGTCGCGGTCGCGGCGAGCGCGTGCATGGCAGTCGCCGCCGCACCCGTCCACGCCGAGCCGAACACCGTCCCGACCACCGAGGTCGCGACGAAGACCAAGCCGAAGCCGAAGCCCGCGCCGTCGCCCGAGCAGAAGCCGGGAGCCAAGCCGCCCGTCGCCGCTCCCGCACCGCCCGCGACTGTCACCAAGGTCGCCTGGTATTCGTCGCACCGCGTCGCGCTCTGGGTGCACTCGCCCGCGATGAACACCGACATCCAGGTGCAGATCCTGCTGGCCCGCGACTGGTTCGCCCGACCGGACATGAAGTTCCCGCAGCTGACCATGCTCGACGGCCTGCGTGCGCAGGACGATCAGAGCGGCTGGATCATCAACACCAACGTCGAGCAGTTCATGGCCGACAAGAACGTCAACGTGATCCTGCCGGTCGGCGGCGAGTCGAGCTTCTACACGGACTGGAAGGAACCCGACCGCGGCAAGAACTACAAGTGGGAGACGTTCCTCATCCACGAGCTGCCGACCGTCCTGGAGAAGGATTGGCGGTCGACCGACGTCCGCGCGATCCAGGGGCTGTCGATGGGCGGGACCGCGGCGATGATGCTCGCCGCCCGCAACCCCGGCTTCTACCGGTTCGCGGGCTCGTTCTCCGGCATCCTGCAGCTGACGTCGTACGGCATGCCCGAGGCGATCCAGTTCGCACTCCGCGACGGCGGCGGCTACGACGCGGCCAAGATGTTCGGTCCGCCGAGCGACCCGGCCTGGAAGGAGCACGATCCGTACGTGCTCGCCGACAAGCTCCGCGGCACCAGCCTGTACATCTCGTCGGGCAACGGCGTCGTCGGCCCGCACGACAAGCCGTCCGACATCCCGCTGCTCGCCACCAACTACTCGGGTGTCGGCCTCGAGGTGCTCTCGCGTGTCACCAGCCAGCAGTTCGCGTCTCGCTTGAACAAGCTCGGCATCAACGGGCAGGCCGTCTACCGCCCGTCGGGAACGCACACGTGGCCCTACTGGCAGTTCGAGATGGTGCAGGCCTGGCCGCAGGTCGCCGGCGCACTCGGACTCTCCGGCGACAAGGTGGCGTGCACCGTCGGCGATTCGTTCAAGAAGGCTCCGCAGATCAACGGACTCGGCGGCTGCCTCACTCCCGAGTACGCCGTGCCGGGCGGCCGCGCGCAGGACTTCCGGAACGGCCGGATCTTCACCGGACCGAAGGGCCCGAAGGTCGTCGGCGGGGCGATCGGCGGAGCCTACGTGCCCGCCATGGAACGCCTCGGACTGCCGACCAGCGACGAGCTGACGGGCCGCGACGGCGTCAAGTTCAACACCTTCGAGCGCGGCAAGATCACCTGGACCCCGCAGACCGGGGCGCGCGTCGAGTGACGTCGGCCACCACCGCACGGGAGTTGTCTGAACAATGCCTGAGAGGACGCCGTGGCTTCGGCGCGGGAACGAGATGAGTCACCGGAACCGATGAATACGGCCGGTAAAGTCTCAAGCATGAGTGTGAAGTTCTTCCGCGTCCTGGCAACCGTCGGCGTCCTGCTGATCGGGGCTACTGCGTTGGCCGCGTGCAATGACTCCACGACCGCCAGTGCGCCGATCGGCACCGAGGCCGTGACGACCACGTCGATGGACCCGTCCGACGCGTCGTCGGGCCAGGCCGAGGCCTCCAGGGAGGCCGAGGACGGCGCGTCCAAGGCGAGCGTCTCCGTCCCGGCGACCAACCCCGACTCGTCGACGAAGGTTCCGGGCAATTTCCCCGGCGGCATCCCGACGCCGAGCGGCGTCCCGCTGACCGACAAGGAGAAGGCGTACCTCGCCGACCTCAAGCGTCAGAACGTCTCGTTCATGGGCGACACCGACAACAACGTCGCGCTCACCATGGGCGCCTACGTCTGCTCGCAGCGGTCCCAGAAGACGGACCCGACGATGATCAAGGCGTACATGCGCGCCGCGATCGGACCGATGGCGAAGAGCGAGGCCGACGCCGCAGTGAAGGCCGACAAGGTGATCGCCTCCGCCGACGCGAACCTCTGCTGATCGCGTGAGCCGCAACCGCACCTCACGTCGTCGGAAGCTCGGAACGTTCGCCCTCCTCGTCGGCCTGCTCGGCCTGATCGCGCTCGTCCTCGTGGCGGTTCTGGTGTTCGTTCTGCTCAGACCGTCGCCGACCCCGCCGGGTTCGCCGACGTCGCTGCCGCCGTCGAAGACCACGCAGCGTCCGAGCACGCAGCCCGCCGACTGCTCGGACGTGTTCGCTCTGGTCATCCCCGGAACATGGGAGTCGAAGGCGAACGACGATCCGTACAACCCGACCGCCAATCCGCGGTCGTTGATGCTCAAGGTCAGCTCCAAGCTGCGCGACGAGTTCCCGACGTCGACGGCGGACGTCTACACGCTCCCGTACAAGGCGCGGTTCCGTAATCCGACCAACCTCGCCGACCGGCAGGCCACCTACGACGACTCCCGCGCGCAGGGCAAACGCCGCGCCGTCGAGAAGCTCACCGCCGTGCACGCGCACTGCCCGCTCACGAAGTACGTCGTCATGGGCTTCTCCCAGGGCGCCGTCATCGCGGGCGACATCGCGTCCGACATCGGCAACGGCCGGGGCCCGCTGCCCGCGCAGGACGAAGACCTCGTCATCGGCGTCGGACTGATCGCCGACGGGCGACGCCAGTCGGGCCAGCAGAACGACGTCGGGCCGAGCCCGGCGGGAGTCGGAGCCGAAGTGTCGCTCGGCGGGTTCGGCAGCCTCGTCCCCGGGACGACGATGACCGGCTCGCGATCGGGCGGATTCGGGACGCTGCGCGACCGGACGTACTCGATCTGTGCGAAGGGCGACTTGATCTGCGATGCGCCGACCGTCACGAATCCGTTGAAGGCGATCGGTGACCTCGCTAACGCCGTGAACAATCCCGTCCACGCGATGTATGCGACGCCGAAGTACTGGACCTACCAGGGGAAGACGGCCACCCAGTGGATGCTCGACTGGTCGGCTGATCTGATCAGAGGAACGCGCTAGCACAGCGTCGGACGTGTCGAGTACAGTCGCGAGTTTGGGTTTCGACCCCCTGCCTGCGGTAATCTGCTCAGGTTGAGGCCTCGGCGCACGCCGGCGGCCGGACCGAGTGAGGAGACGCGTACGTGAGCACCCCCGACTCGTCGACGCATAACGCCGACGGGCTTCGCAAGTTCCGTTTCGGTGCAGGCGGCGAAGGCAACAAGGACGAGGGCGGTGCCCGCAAATTCGTGAAGCTGGCGCAGACCGCCGAGGAGTACGGGTACGACACCTTCGCGATCCCGGACCACTTGGGCAACCAGGTCGGCCCGCTCGCCGCGCTCGGAGCCCTGTCGCAGGCCACCGACACCATTCGTCTCGCGACGTCGGTGCTCGCCAACGGGTTCCGTCACCCGGCCATCCTCGCGAAGGAGGCGACGACGATCGACGTCCTGTCGAAGGGACGTCTCGAACTCGGCATCGGCTCCGGCTGGATGAAAGAGGAGTTCGACAAGGCCGGAATCGAGTTCGGAACCCCGGGTGAACGGATCCGCAGGCTCGACGAGGCACTGACGATCCTGGACCGTCTCATGCGCGGCGAGACCGTCGACTACGACGGCGAGTTCTACCAGATCAACGGACTGCAGGGCACCCCGCGCCCGCGTCAGGGGCCGCGTCCGCCCATCGCCGTCGGCGGCGGCGGACCCAAGATGCTGGCGCTCGCGGCCAAGCACGCGGACATCATCTCGGTGGCGACGGGCTCCACGAAGGACGGCCGGATGCGCCTGTCCGACATGACGATCGAGAAGACCGCTGAGCGCGTCGACCGCATCCGTCAGGCGGCGGGCGAGCGTTTCGAGCAGATCGAACTGAACTGGACCATCGCGACCATCGTCATCACCGACGACCGCGAGGCCACGGCGGAGATGGCGCTGCGCGCGATCGAGAGCGGGTACCCGCCCAACATCGCGATGGACGTCGAACTCACCGTCGACGACATCCTGGCGTCGCCGTATCTCGCTTTCGGCACGTTCGAGGAGATCGCGGACCAGATCCGCGAGGTGCGAAAGCGCACGTCGATGAGCTATGTCGGGATCTTCCCGACCCAGATGGATGCTTTTGCACCCGTCATCCCGATTCTCCGGGGAGAGTAGAATCATCAAGGTTTCACGTGCGCTGGGGGACGGATCATGCGGTTTGCGCATGACCGGGCACGCGACGAAGGCACACGGACCGCGGACTGATGTCGCGGACACAGGAGTTATTGGATGCTGAACACGGAACTCGAGGACTTCTTCGACGAGAACGGAGAGATCCGCTTCCCGGAGGACGCGACTCTCGTCGACTACGTCGAACAGAACGTCCGCCTGCACGCGGACACGCTGGCGTACCGCTTCATGGACTACAGCCGTGAACGCGACGGCGAGGCGATCGACCTCACGTGGGCGCAGTTCGGCAAGCGTCTGCGCGCCGTGGCCGCACGCCTGCAGCAGGTGACCAAGCCCGGCGACCGCGTCGCGATCCTCGCGCCGCAGTCCCTCGAGTACGTGATCGGCTTCTTCGCGGCCCTGTACGCGACCAATGTCGCGGTGCCGCTGTTCAGCCCCGACGAGCCCGGTCACACGGACCGCCTCCACGCGGTCCTCGGCGACTGCGAGCCGACCGCCATCCTGACGTCGACGAAGTCGGCCGAAGCGGTCCGCGACTTCTTCTCCGACCGTCCCGCGAAGGACCGCCCGCGCGTGATCGCCGTGGACGCCGTCCCAGACTCGGTCGGCTCGTCGTGGGTGCCGCCGGTGATCGGCGAGAACCACGAGATCGACTCGGTGGCCTACCTGCAGTACACGTCGGGTTCCACCCGTGTGCCCGCGGGCGTGGAGATCACGTACCGCGCCGTCGCCGCGAACTGCCTGCAGATCGCCGATTGCATCAACATCGACCGCGACTCGCGCGGCGTCACCTGGCTGCCGATGTTCCACGACATGGGCCTGCTGACGGTGATCCTGCCCGCGCTCGGCGGCAAGTACGTCACGATCATGAGCCCGCAGGCGTTCGTCCGTCGTCCGGGCCGCTGGATCAAGGAACTCGCCGCGGTCACCGACCACGCGCCGACCTATGCGGCGGCCCCGAACTTCGCGTACGAGCACGCGGCGGTCCGCGGTCTGCCCGCGGCAGGCGAGGAACTCGACCTGTCGAACGTCATCGGCCTGATCAACGGCTCGGAGCCGGTCACGGTCAGCTCGATGCGCAAGTTCAACGACGCGTTCGAACCGTACGGGCTCTCGCCCAAGGCCATCAAGCCCTGCTACGGCATGGCCGAGGCCACCCTGTTCGTGTCGGCCACCCAGCGCGAGGACGCGGCCAAGATCAGCTACGTCGACCGCCACGAGCTGAACAAGGGTCGCTTCGTCGCGATCGACCCCGACCACGAGGACGCCGTCGCGCAGGTCGCCTGCGGCCAGGTCGCGGTGAGCCAGTGGGCGGCGATCGTCGACCCGGAGACCGGAGCCGAGCAGACCGACGGCACTGTCGGCGAGATCTGGCTGCACGGCGTCAACATCGGCCAGGGCTACTGGAACAAGACCGACGAGACCCGCGAGACGTTCCACAACACGATCGACGCTCCGCTCACCGACGGCAGTCACACCGCGGGGGCTCCCGCCGACGCGCAGTGGATGCGCACCGGCGACTTCGGCGTCTGGTACGAGGACAACCTGTACATCACCGGTCGCGTCAAAGACCTGGTGATCGTCGACGGCCGCAATCACTACCCGCAGGACCTCGAGTTCAGCGCGCAGGAGTCGAGCACGGCGCTGCGCCCCGGCTTCGTCGCCGCGTTCGCGGTCCCCGCCAACCAGCTGCCTGCCGAGGTGTTCGAGCAGGGGCACAGCGGCCTGACGTACGACGCCGACGACGCGTCGGAGCAGCTCGTCGTGGTCGCCGAGCGCGGCCCGGGCCGTCGTACCGACCCGCAGGAGGTGGCCGACACGGTGCGCGCCGCGATCGCGGGCCGTCACGGCGTCATGGTGCGCGACCTGCTGCTGGTGCCCGCGGGCTCCATCCCGCGCACGTCGAGCGGCAAGATCGCGCGCCGCGCGACGAAGGCCGCCTACATCGACGGCACCCTGCGCGGCGGATACCAGCAGACCGCGTTCCCGGATGCAGGCGAATAAGAGAGCACTTCCATGCGAGCCCGGTGCGCGAAGGCGTGCCGGGCTTGCTTGCTACCAACGATCGAACCGATCAGTAGGCTGGTGAACGATGTCTGACAACACGATGCCCGAGAACCACGACGACACCGCAGGTGAGACGGCGGGCGACATGACCGTCGAGGAGCTGCAGGACTGGCTGCGCGCGTGGGTCGCGCAGGCCACCGGTCAGGCCGCCGACAACATCTCCGTCGACCGTCCGATGGAGGAGTTCGGACTGTCGTCCCGAGACGCGGTGGCGCTGGCCGCCGACGTCGAGGACCGCACGGGCGTCATCCTCACCGCCACCGTCGTCTACACGCACCCGACGATCGCGTCGCTCTCCAAGCGGATCATCGAGGGCGATCCCGACGAGGGACTCGACGTGGAGGCCGACCGCTTCTGGGAACGTGAACGCGACAGCGATGACGACATCGCGATCGTCGGCCTCGCGACCCGCTACCCGGGCGCGGGCGCCACCCCGGAGTCGACGTGGGACGCGCTGATCAACGGGGTCGACGGCATCTCCGACCTCCCCGACGACCGGTGGACCGAGTTCAAGGCCGATCCCCGGCTCGCGGAGGCGATCGAGAAGGGCAACGTCCAGGGCGGGTACCTCGACGACGTCACGGGCTTCGACGCCGACTTCTTCCAGATGAGTCCGCGCGAGGTCGAGATGGTCGACCCGCAGCAGCGTCTCACGCTGGAACTGACGTGGGAGGCGCTCGAGCACGCGCACATCCCGCCGTCGGACCTGCGCGGCGGCCAGGTCGGCGTGTTCATCGGCACGTCGACCAACGACTACCAGCTCCTTGCGACGATGGGCCTCGGCGACGGTGCGAGCGAGACGGCGGCGTACGCGCTGACCGGTACCGCCACGTCGATCATCGCGAACCGCGTCTCGTACTTCTTCGACTTCCACGGCCCGTCCCTGGCGATCGACACCGCCTGTTCGTCGTCGCTGGTGGCGGTGCACGAGGGCGTCCGCAGCCTGCGCGACGGCAGTTCCGACGTCGTCATCGCGGGCGGCGTCAACATGCTCATCACGCCCGCCGCGACACTCGGCTTCGACCAGATCGGCGCGATGGCGCCCAACGGTCGGATCAAGGCGTTCTCGTCGGACGCCGACGGCATGATCCGTTCCGAGGGCGGCGGTGTGTTCGTCCTCAAGCGCATGTCCGACGCGCGGCGCGACGGCGACACCGTGCTCGCGGTGATCGCGGGCTCGGCCGTCAACTCCGACGGCCGCTCCAACGGCATCTTCGCGCCCAACCCGGAAGCCCAGGTGGAGGTGCTGCGGTCGGCGTACACCGACGCCGCGATCGATCCGCGCACCGTCGACTACGTGGAGGCCCACGGCACCGGCACCGTGCTCGGCGACCCGATCGAGGCCGACGCGCTCGGCCGCGTGGTGGGACGCGGGCGCGACCCGCAGGCCCCGATGCTGCTCGGTTCGGCGAAGACCAACTTCGGTCACATGGAGTCGGCGGCGGGCGCGGGCGCCCTCGCCAAGGTGGTCCTGTCGCTGCAGAACGACGTCCTCCCGGCGTCCAAGAACTACGTGGGTCCGAACCCGTACATCCAGTTCGACGCGACGAATCTGCGCGTGATCACCGAGACGACCCCGTGGCCGCGCTACTCGGGGCACGCGATCTCCGGCGTGTCCGGCTTCGGCTTCGGCGGAACCAACGCGCACGTCGTCGTCCGCGAAGTGCTGCCGTCCGACCTCGTCTCCGAGGCCGCGGCGCCCGCGCCGGTCGAGGCGGCCCCGGTCGTCGACGACTACGACGATGACGAGGACTTCCTGACCGAGGCCGAGCGTGCCGTGCTGGCCGCGCAGGCCCGCAAACAGCCGGAGGCGGCTCCCGTCGTCGAGGCCGACCCGGCGGACGGTTTCGCTCCGGCGGCCGTGCCTGGCGCGGTCGTCCCGTTGGTGATCTCGGGCTTCCTCGCGTCTCGTCGTCGCAAAGCGGCCGCCGACTTGCTGGAATGGCTGGAGGCGGATGCGGGCGCGACGCCGCTCGTCGAGATCGGACGCGCTCTCGCGCACCGCAACCACGGCCGTACCCGGTCGGTGGTCATGGCCCGTACGCACGAGGACGCGATCAAGGGCGTCCGCGCCGTCGCCGAGGGCAAGGCGCTGCCGTTCGTCTACACCTGCGATTCGCCCGATGCGGCGTCGGCCGTCTGGCTGCTGTCCGGCTTCGGCTCGCAGCACCGCAAGATGGCGAAGCAGCTGTACACCGAGAACCCGGTGTTCGCGAAGTACGCGGATCGCGTCGACGCGCTGATCCAGAACGAGCTCGGCTACTCGATGGTCGAGATCTTCCTCGACGACGAGCAGACGTACGCGATCGAGACGGCGCAGATCGGCATCTACACGATCCAGGTGGCGCTCGCCGACACCATGCGTCACTACGGCGCCGAGCCGGGTGTCCTCGTGCCGCATTCGATGGGCGAGGCGTCGGCCGCGTACATCAGCGGCGGCCTGTCGCTGGAGGACGCGACCCGCGTGATCTGCCAGCGGTCGCGCCTGATGGGCGAGGGCGAGGCGATGCTGACCGGCGACGCCGTCCGCTACATGGCCCTAGTCGAGTACAGCGCCGACGACATCAACGACGTCCTCGTCGACTTCCCCGACCTGGAGATCTGCGTCTACGCGGCGCCGACCCACACCGTGATCGGCGGCCCCGGCCCGCAGGTGGACGCGATCGTCGCGCGCGCCGAGGCCGACGGCAAGCTCGGTCGGAAGCTGCAGACGAAGGGCGCCAGCCACACGTCCCAGATGGATCCGCTGCTCGGCGAACTGGCCTACGAGCTGACCGGCATCACGCCGCTGCGCCCGCAGACGGGCTTCTACAGCTCGGTGGACCGCGAGGTATTCTACCGCCCCGGAAACGAGCCGGTCCACACCATCGAGTACTTCCTCAAGGGGCTTCGCCACAGCGTGTGGTTCGCGCAGGCGATCGCGAAGTCGGTGGAGAACGGGCACCGTACGTTCGTCGAACTGTCGCCGAACCCGGCGGTCCTGATCTCGGTGGCGGCGACGACGTTCGGGGCGGGCGTCCACGACGCGGAGCTGATCGAGACGCTGCGCCGCAAGGAGGACGAGAGTCACGGCCTCGTCAACGCACTGATGAAGCTGTACGTGCACGGTCACCCGGTCGACGTCGCGTCGTTGTTCGGCAGCGGGCAGGGCGTCAAGTTCGCCGACATCCCGCGCACGCGTTTCGACCGCAAGCGGTACTGGCTCAACGCCGTCATCGCGGGCGGTTCGGGAGCGGGCACCGTTCCGGGTTCGCACGTCGGGCTGCCCGACGGCCGCCACGCGTGGGAGGTGAACGCCGCGGTCGTCACCGATCCTCGTGAGCTGGTCCTGGCCGCGGCCAAGCAGGTCCTCGGCGCGGACGCCGCGGTCGGCGCCACGCAGGCGTTCGCCGCGATCCCGACGTCGGGCACCGTCACCACCACGTTGACCGCTCACCCCGGCGGCGGTGCGATCACCGTGCACGCCGACGCCGCGGCAGGTCACACCCTGCTGTTCTCGGCCGCTGTCACCGGTGCCGCTGTCGCCGATGAGACTCCGGCCGCCGGTTCCCCGGATCCCAGCGCGGTGTTCGCCGACGACAAGGTCGTGGAGGAGCCCGAGATCGTCGACGACATCGGTGCGGGTGCGAAGTGGGATCCGGATTCGAGCGAGACCGTGGGCGACCGTCTCGCGGTGATCGTCGGCGAGTCGATGGGCTACGACCCGGAGGACCTGCCGCGCGAGATCCCGCTGATCGAACTGGGCCTCGACTCCCTCATGGCGGTCCGCATCAAGAACCGCGTGGAGTACGAGTTCGACATCCCGCAGTTGCAGTTGCAGGCGATGCGTCAGGCCAATCTGGCCGACGTCGAGAAGTTCGTCGCCTTCGCGGTCACGCACCGCGACCAGCTCGACGACCTCTCGTCCCGCACCACCGACGGCGGCGAGCTCGACACCGCCGCGCTGAACGCCTACATCGATGAGCAGTTGGAGAAGGATGCTCAGGCCCCCCAGCCCAATCCCTCCCCGGCGGTGGAGCCAACTTCAGTCGTCGAGCCTTCGCCGGTCGTCGAGCCTTCCCCGGTCGTCGAGCGCAGTCGAGACGCGGACGCGACCGCGCCCGACATCCACGACCAGGCGGCGGTGGCCGACGCGGCGGGTACGGACGTGCCTCCGCGCGACGCGGCGGAGCGTCTGACGTTCGGCGCGTACGCCGTGGTCACCGGCAAGTCGGCAGGCGGCATCTTCAACAAGTTGCCGGTGCTCGACGAGGAGACCGCGCAGAAGCTGACCGATCGTTTGAACGAGCGGACCGGCGGCGAGGTGGACATCGAGGACGTCCTCGACTCGGAGAGCATCGAGGAGTTGTCCGACTACGTCCGCCAGCAGATGGACGACGCCGCGGACATCGACGGCTTCGTCCGCTACCTGCGAGTCCCGACGAAGGACGGCAAGCCGCAGCATTCGTTCTCGCGTGAGGCGGGCGACCCGACCCCGATGCTGGTGTTCCACCCGGCAGGCGGCAACACGTCGGCGTACGAGGCGCTGGTGAAGCGTCTGCCCGAGGATCTGCCGGTGGTCGGCTTCGACCGTGTCGAGGGCACCATCGAAGAGCGTGTGACCCAGTACCTGCCGAAGCTGCGTGAGGTGCAGCCGCACGGACCGTACGTCCTGGTCGGCTGGTCGCTGGGCGGTGCACTCGCCTACGGCGCCGCGCAGATGCTGGCGTCGCAGGGCGAGGAGGTCGCGTTCGTCGGTCTCATCGACGTGGTCCGGCCCCGCGAGGACGTCGCCGACACGCCAGCCAACAAACGGGCCCGTCTGGAGAGGTGGAAGGACTTCGCGGTCCGCACGTACGGTCTGGACGAGAACATCCCGATCCCGATGGATCGTCTGATGGCGGCCGACGACAACGAGCAGTTCGCGATCATCATGGAGATGATGTCGATGTCGGATCAGAAGATCCCCGGCGGCATCATCGAGCATCAGCGGACGTCGTTCATCGACAACCGGGTGCTGACCAACATCGATCCGACGCGGTACGACGGCAAGGTGGTCCTGTATCGCGCGGACAAGATGCACGACGGCGCGATCGAGTTGGAGCCGCAGTGGGCGGAGATCGACGAGGACGGCCGGTGGGGTGAGGTCGTCGAGGATCTGGAGATCCTGCACATCGGCGGCGACCATCTGGGCATTGTGGATGAGCCGCACGTCGCGAAGGTGGCCGCGGATCTGGCGCGCCGCGTCGCCGACCTGAGCGCTGACAAGTAGAACTGGAGACGCCGTGACCGACACGACTGCTGGCAAGCTCGCCGACCTGCGCGAGAAGCTCGAACTGGCGAAGGAGCCGGGCGGTGAGAAGGCCGTCGCCAAGCGTGCGAAGAAGGGCATCTTCTCGCCGCGGGCGCGTCTGGAGATGCTGTTCGATCCGGGGACGTTCGTCGAGGTCGGGGCGTTGGCGAAGACGCCGGGCTCGTCGGAGACGGGCTACGGCGACGGCGTCGTCACCGGTCACGGTCTGGTCAACGGGCGTCCGGTGGCCGCGTTCTCCCACGACCAGACGGTCATGGGAGGCACGGTCGGTGAGATCTTCGGCCGCAAGGTCGCGGCGTTGATGGAGTGGGCGGGCAAGCTCGGCTGCCCGATGGTCGGCATCAACGACTCGGCGGGCGCCCGCATCCAGGACGCCGTCACCTCCCTCGCCTGGTACGCGGAGATGGGGCGACGCAACGATCTGCTGTCGGGTCTGTCGCCGCAGATCTCGGTGATCCTCGGCAAGTGTGCGGGTGGAGCCGTGTACACGCCCGCCAACACCGACGTCCTCGTCGCCGTCGAGGACAAGAGCTACATGTTCGTCACCGGGCCCGACGTGATCAAGCAGACGACGGGCGAGGAGATCTCGGCCGAGGATCTGGGCAGCGCCCACAATCAGGCGCGGTGGGGCAACATCCATCACGTCGCCGAGGACGAGAAGGCCGCGTTCGAGTGGGTCCGCGAGTACCTGGAGTACATGCCGTCGAGCACCCATGAGCAGCCGCCGGTCATCAACCCGGGTCTCGAGCCGGAGATCACCGAGTCGGATCTGACGCTCAACGAGTTCATGCCCGACAACGACAACGCGGGCTACGACATGCGGGACATCATCCTGCGCCTGTTCGACGACGGTGCGTTCCACGAGGTGTCGGAGATCTTCGCGCCGAACATCTTGACGGGTTTCGCGCGTGTCGACGGGCACAGCGTCGGCATCGTCGCCAACCAGCCGAGCGTGATGGCCGGGACGATCGACACCGACTCGTCGGAGAAGGCGACCCGGTTCGTCCGGATCTGCAACGCCTACAACATCCCGCTCGTGTTCCTCGTCGACACGCCCGGCATCCTTCCCGGCCTGGCGGAGGAGCAGAAGGGCACGATCCGCCGGTCGGGCAAGTTCCTCTTCGCGTATGTGGAGGCCGACGTCCCCAAGGTGACGGTCGTCCTGCGCAAGGCGTACGGCGGCGCGTACGCGGTGATGGGGTCCAAGCAGTTGGGCGCCGACGTCAACTTCGCGTGGCCGACGGCGAAGATCGCCGTGATGGGCGCCGAGTCGGCGGCCGCGATCCTGACGCGGAGGCAGACGGAGGGACTCAGCGCCCACGACGCGGACAAGGTGCGTTCGGACTTCATCGCGTTCTACAACGCGATGATGGCGACCCCGTACCTGGCGGCCGAGCGCGGCTACGTCGACGCCGTCATCGAGCCCGCGGAGACTCGCCTGCAGCTTCGCCGGGCCCTCGCGCAGCTGCGAGACAAGCAGATCCTGCGCAACCCGCGCAAGCACTTCCTGATGCCTATCTGACCGGGAGGTCGTCGTGTACTTCATCGTCGTCAAGTTCGCCGTGAAGCCGGAGAGCGTCGAAGCGTTCCCGGACGCGGTGGCGGAGTTCACCGCCGCCACCCGGGCAGAGCCGGGCAACCTGTGGTTCGAGTGGTCGCGCAGTCTCGATGATCCGAACGAGTTCGTTCTGGTCGAGGCCTTCACCGACGACGGCGCTGGTCCCCACGTGTCGAGCGATCACTTCGCGGCGGGCCTGGAAGCGATGCGACCGCATCTGGTGTCGACGCCGCGCATCATCTCCCGCCAGGTCGACGGCGACGGCTGGGACGCGATGGGCGAGCTGCAGGTCTAGCCCACCACCTGCCCGAACGCGAGGCCGATGCCGTAGGTGACGGCCATGGCGACCGCCCCGCCGATCACCATGCGCAGGGTGGGGCGCAGGGGATGGGACTTGCCGAGATAGGCGCCAAGGGCGCCGGTGGCGGCGAGTGCGACGAGGACCGCGACGAATGTGACGGGGATGCGCCACGTCTCGGGCGGCAGCAGGATGGCGATCAGCGGCAGCAGAGCGCCGACGGTGAACGAGATCGCGGACGACGCCGCGGCCTGCCACGGGTTGGTGAGGTCGTGCGGGTCGATGCCGAGTTCCACGTTGGCGTGGGCGGCGAACGCATCGTGCTCGGTGAGTTCGGCTGCGGCGTCCCGCGCGGTGTCCTCCGACAGCCCCTTGCCGACGAGCAGCTGGGCCAGTTCGTCGAGTTCGGCGTCGGGCTGATTGGCGAGTTCCCACTGCTCCTTCGCGAGGAGGGCGGTCTCGGTGTCGCGTTGGGTGCTCACCGAGACGTATTCGCCGAGCGCCATCGACACGGCGCCCGCCGCGAGTCCGGCGACGCCTGCGGTGAAGATCGGACCGCGGTCGGCTGTCGCCGCGGCCACTCCGACGACGATGCCCGCTGTGGAGACTATGCCGTCGTTCGCGCCGAGGACGCCTGCCCGGAGCCAGTTGAGTCGATTGGCGAGCCCGGTCGCGTGCGGTTCGTGCGGGTGAGTCGCGTCGGTGGTCATGCCGTCAATAGTGGCCGTCGGATCGGTTCGCTTCAAGCAACACACCCTAGGCGAACTGGTCGATCGACAGCTTGATCGCCATCACGATCACCACGATGAGCAGGGCGTATCGGACAACGGCTGTGCCGCGTCCGAGGACCAGACGCGATCCGAGCACCGATCCGGCGATGTTGGCGACGGCGAGGATCGCGCCCAGCAGCCACATGACGTGTCCCTGTGAGGTGAACACGATGAGCGCTCCGACGTTGGTCGCGGTGTTGGCGACCTTCGCCATCGCCGCACTCTGCAGGAAGTTCTGGTGGAGCAGCGCGGTGAGCGTGATGATCAGGAACATGCCGGTGCCCGGCCCGAACACGCCGTCGTAGAAGCCGATGACGGCCAGCATGGCGATTGCGACGACGAACCTGCCGCGTCCGACGGGCGTCGCCGACTCGGTGGTGGCGCCGAACTGCGGGCGGAAGACGACGAACGCGCCGACGCCCAGCATGAGGACGATGACGAATGGGCGCATCACGTCGGAGCTGACCGCAGAGGCCGCGAGTGCTCCGACTGCGGCGAATCCGCCCGCCACGGGCACACTGATCGCCACGATCCGCTTGTCCACCGTGACTTTCCGCAGGTAGAGGGCGGCGGCGGTGGCCGTCCCCCAGATCGCGGCGACCTTGTTGGTGCCGAACGCGGTGGCGGGCGCGATGCCGGGGAACACGATGAGCATCAGCGGGATCAACACCAGGCCGCCACCGCCGACGACGGCGTCGATCCATCCCGCGACGAGTGATCCACCGATGAGAAGGGTGAGCAGTCCGCCGTCCGGAAGTCCCACGTCGCGCCTCTCCTCTGGTGTTCGTCACACGTTGTCGGGGTCGGGTGTCTACTCTCTTGAGCTTATGGACACCTTCAACGGTCTGCCGCTGCACCCGCTCATCGTGCATTTTGTCGTCGTCGCGGTGCCTGTCGCGGCTCTCGTCGGCATCGCCGCCGCGCTCTGGCCCGTCGCCCGCGCCAAGATGGGGCCGCTGCCGTCGATCCTGGCCCTCCTTGCCCTGATCGCGACGCCCATCGCGACGACGGCGGGTGAGGCGCTGGAAGAGAAGGTCGGCCATTCGCCCGCCCTCGAAACCCACACCCAGGCGGGCGACGTCGTGATCATCGGCGTCGGCTGCCTCTTCGGTGCGGCTCTCCTCCTCTATCTCGTGCGCTTGCGTCCCGTCACCGACCGACTTCCGCTCACCGAACCGGTCCTCAAGGCTCTCGACATCGCGGCCCGCGTCCTGACCGTCGTCGCCGCCGTCGCCTCGATCTACCTCGTCTACAAGGCGGGCGACTCCGGCGCTCGTGCGGTCTGGGGCGAGATGTAAGGATTTCGTCCGCCAGTTGTGACGCTATACGCGACACAACCGGCGGACGAAGGGTTGTCCACAGGCTCCTGGTGCCTGTGGATAGAGTGCTGTCGCGGTCGGAGCGGGCGTGCGACTATTCGCCGATGGGGGATGACGCAGATCGACGTCTGAATCGGGTTCTGCGAGAGCAGGACGGGGTGGTGAGCAGGAGTCAGGTTCTGGGCTGCGGCCTCGACACGAACTATGTCCGGAGCCGGCTTCGCCGCAGGGACTGGGTCCAGTTCTATCGCGGCGTCTACCTGACCCACACGGGCGAACCGACGTGGCGGCAACGAGCGTGGGCCGCAGTCTTGGATGCCGCACCCGCCGCGCTCAGTCACGAGTCGGCCGTCCACGCCGTCCTGGGTGGTGGTTCGGGCCCGATCCACATCGCGGTCGCCGCGCACCGCAGCGTCGGCAGACGTCCGGGGGTCGTACTGCACTATCGCTCCGACTTCGCGGACATCGCACAGTTCAACACGCTTCCGCCGCGGGTGCGCATAGACGAGGCCGTGGTTGACCTGGCGGCTGCCGCGAGGACGGAGATGGCGACCGTCGCGAGGTTGTCCGACGCGGTTCAGGCCCGGATCACCACCGCGGACAGACTGCTGTCCGCAGTCGAGGCGCGGACGCGGATCGCGCGCCGTGAATTTCTCCAGGAGGTCCTCCTCGATGTGCGTGACGGGACCCTGTCGGTACTCGAGCACGGCTATCTGACGAAAGTTGAGCGCTCGCATGGGTTGCCGCCCCCGACCCGTCAAGCCGAGACGGGATCGGGGCGTCGGGGCCTGCGGGACGTCGTCTACGAGGAGTGGGGCCTCATCGTCGAACTCGACGGTCGGATGTTCCACGACAACGCCACGGCATACGATGCCGATCTCGAACGGGATCTCGACGCTGCAGTATGGGAGTCGAGGGCGACGCTACGCGTCGGCGTTGGACAGGTGTTCGACAGGTCCTGCACGACCGCACACAAGGTGGCACTGATCCTGAACCGGCTCGGCTGGCCCGACCGGGTGCGACCGTGCACGTCCCCGCAGTGCTTCATCCGCCAGTTGTGACGCTATACGCGACACAACTGGCGGACGAAAGTCTCAGTCGCCCAAATCTCTCAGTAGCCCTTCGAGCGCATGGGGGCGGGGTTGCTCAGGCCGCTCACCGTATGTCGGCCGGTGACGATGTCGGCGGGGGTGGCGGTGACGAGGGGAGTGAACCGCTCGAGGCCGCCCCAGTCGCGGGCCCAGTTGTTGCGCTGATACGTCGGGACCAGGGTGTACGACAGGAGGCCCTCGGTGATGCCGAGCGGACCGCCGTTGACGCCGTCCTGCCAGGTCTGGGTGTTCTTGCGGGTCGCCTCGGCGTCGGGCATGATCCGCCACTTCGGCAGCTCCAGCAGCCCGTTGCGGACGGCCATCGGCCGCTGGCACGGGAACACCAGGCCCGGCATCCAGTCGAGGAACACCGGATCGGTGCGCCCGACGACGTCGTTCAACGTCCGCAGCGTCGGAACGCGTGGCGGAGTGATCGCCACCCAATCGTTGACGGCGGCACCGTCGTCGACGACGTGCAGACGGATCAGCGACGCGCGCGGCGGCGCGTCCTTCAACACGAACCGCAACGTCCGCCAGTTCGACGACGTCGCGAACGCGTCCACCGGAGCCTGCGGGGCCCCGACCGGCGTCACCCGGCCGTTCGCATCACGGCGGGCGTACTCGGCGACGACGCGTCGACCCTCCGTGAGGACGCCGTGATCGTCGAACGCCGCGATCGAGCCAGCCGCTGCGACGCTCACCAGCGGACTCGCGTCCGGAGCCTGGCCCGCCTCGAAACCGAGGTCGTACCAGCCGGTCGTCAACTCGCTGACCTGCTTGGAACCGTAACTGCCGAGGACGGGAGTCGTCAGACCGTACGGGAGCTTGACCGTCGTCGCTGTCTTCTCCGGGACCGGCGTCGCCTCCGTCTCGGAGCCCGACTCGTCGACGGCGTCGCCGCCTGCGGTCGGGGGAGCCACCGCGTCGTCCTGCTCGGTGTCGTCCTTCTTCTGATCCAGCGGATCGATGATGGCCGTCGACGGGACGCCGTCGGCCGTGAAACCGGAGTTCGTCGAGCCGAGCGCCGCAGCGGCGGTCGGCGCGGGACGACCGTTCACCGCGGCCGGCTTCAAGACGGCCCCGTTCGGGTCGGCCTCCACCAGGATGTCGTTCGCAAGGCCGCACTCGTCGCCGGTCAACGCCCGCGCATTCGACTTGGCCCACGACCATGAGTCGCGCTGCACCCACGCGCCCTTCACGAACGAGCCGAGCATGAACACGACGACGAGCCCCGCGATCACCGGGATCGGCGAGAACGTGAACCGCATCAGACCCGAGCGACGGGCACCCGTCCGGACCTCGTCGTCCACGTAGTCGTCGTGGAAGTGGAACCACAGACCGACGCCCGCGACGACGAACGTGGCCGCCAGTGCGAACCAGCTGAGGTTGATCCCGGCGATCGCGATCGGTTGATCCCACCACGGGATGCCGTACGAGCCGACGTACCACCACATGTTGCTTCCGGCCGTCGCCACCGCCGTCACCAGCAGCACCGACGCGGCGAAGAACGTCCGGTTGCGACGTGACCGCAGCAGGGTCGGCGACATCATCGCCGTCGTGCCCGCCACCAGCAGTGCGCCGATCGTCGCGTAGATGCCGAAATGATGCGTCCACTTGGTCGGCGTGAACGACATGAAGAACATCGTGCCGATCATGATCCCGATCAGCCGCCAGAACGGCGCCCGCGCGACGCCCGCCGGATGCCTGCTCGACACCAGGCGGAAGATCGCCACCACCAGCGCCAGGATCATCAACAGGATGCCGAAACGGCGCGGGAACGTGCCGTCGCCGGTGTTCAACACCAGCCAGTAGTAGCGCTGCGGCTCCTGCCACCACTGTTCGGTCGGTCCGACGTCGGTCGCGACCTTGTTGCCCTCCAACAGTGGCCCCAACGCCTGCGAGTAGAAGATCATGAACAGCACGGCCGAGCCGGCCGCCGCGATCGGCGCCAGCATCGGGAGCAGACCGTCGCGCTTGCGGCGGGAGACGACGCCCTTCACGACCGGTCGCAGTCCGGCGATCAACGCCGCGGCGGCCATCAGACCGCCCGGCGCGAGGGCCAGCGTGAACGCCGCCGCGATCGTCGCGAACGCGTACGGGAGCAGGCGTCGCGTCGCGATCGCACGCTCCACACACGCCCAGGTCAGCAGCGCGCCGACGGCCTCGGCGGGCTCCGGCCGGATGCCGTTGTTGTACGGCATCCAGATCGCCAGGAACACCGTCGCGCCGGCCCACACCGCCGCGGACGAGTTGCGGACCGCGCGACCCAGACGCGGAATGCCCTCACGACTGATGATCCACCAGCCGAGAAGACCCAACAGCAGCGACGGGAGGCGGAGCCACGGTGTCGCGACACTGATGTGCGTCATCCACGACAGCACCTGGAAATGCCAGCCGAACGGGTCCTGCGGGACGCCGAAGTACCGGAAGTAGTTGTCGGCGTACCCGGCTTCGCTCGTGATGCGCGCGACCGTGATGTTGTAGCCGTCGTCCGACGTGTTCGAGCCGATCAGCCACCACGCGACCAGCACGACGAACACTGCGACGTCGGGCCCGCGGATCGTGAACCAGCCCGCGGGCAGGAACCGCTTGTGGCCGCGGCCGTCCCGCGAATCGAGGACGCCGAGCGCGATCAACGACACCAACGTCATCAGGATGCCGAACACGATGCAGGCCAGCTTCAGGGGAGTCGGCGAGTTGATGAACCGGGTGTCGATCGTCGCGTGCAGGTTCAGGCCGTCTCGCGGCGCCGTCGACGGCAGATCCGAGAACACGCCGGTGATCTGCGGACGCATGTCCGGGTCGGGGACGGCGAAGGTCGACGTGTCGCTCGCCGGAACGCCGGTGATCTTCGCGGTCACGCCGGACCCGTCGCCGGTCAACGTGAAGGCGCAGCCCGCGGTGCGCTCGGCCACGTCGCGGTCGACGCTCAGCAGGACCACGTCGCGGACCACCATGTCGATGGTGTCCGGCGTCGCCCGCACGAACAGTCCGCGAGCAGTGGCCTTGCGGCCCTTGGTCGGCAGCGTCGACATCAGCACGCCGCCCTCACGCGGCAGCGACGACGCCAGCGAACACGGGACAGACGCCGACACGTCGATCGGAACGAACGCCACGAGCGGGGCAGTCACATTCGTGATCGCGTCGTTCTGCGGCCACTGCAGCTCGGCGGTCCGCTGATCGATCGGCAGGATCGGCGTCAGACACGCCATCAGGAAACCGAGCAGACCTGCGACGACGGCCGCGATCTTCGCGGTCCGGTAGCGGGTTTCGCGCTGGGGATTCGGAGTATCGGTCATGACTGCGGCTGCTCCAGACGGATGGTCCCGGTGCGGTTCCATCCCCACCGGGTGACCGGTGCGGTGGTGACACGGGCGATGGCGGCGTCGGGCGTGATCGGGGTGAGCCTCTCCAGGGAACCCCAGTCCTGATGCCAGTCGTCACGCAGATACGTCGGGACGGCGGCCTGCTTCGTCGTCGACTCGACGATCGACAGGGGTCCGCCGGCCTTGGCGGCCATCCACGTGCGGGACTGCGAGTTCGCGGTCACGAAGTCGGGTTTGATCCGCCACATGGGGACCTGTGCGACGCCGTGCGTGAACGTCATCGGCCGCTGGCACGGGAACTGCGACGCGGCCGAGAAGTCGATGAGCGTCGGATCGGTGGACCCGACCATGTCCTGCAGGGTGACGAGCTTCGGCGCGCGCGGCGGCGTGATGCCGATGAACTGCCAGACGCCGAGATTGGTGTCGGCCAGGTGCAGGCGCATCACGGTCGCCGCGGCGGGGACGGCCGACATCGGGACGCGGAGGTTCCGCCACGGACGATTCGGCATGACGGGACCGGGGTCGATCGGCGTCACATCGCCGCCGACCTGCACGAATTCGCCGTTCTGGCCGGTCCTGCCGAACTGGGCCACCACCTGCTGACCGGGCGTGCGGTGCCCGTCGGCGTCGAAGGTCGACACAGCGCCAGCCGTCGAGAACACGATGATCGGCGACGCGTCACGCTCGGGCAGCCGATACCAGCCGGTCGTGAGGTAGGCGTTCGCCTGATAGCCGAAGCTGCCCAGCACGGGAGTAGTCTCGGGTTTCAGGCCGAACGGCAGGGCCGCGGTGGACCCGTTGACCGTCTTCGGGCCGACACCGCCGTCGGTGCCCGCACCGAGGCCGCCGACGATCGCGAACGGCTTGGACGTGGAACCGCCGACGTGCATCTGGCCCGCGCGGGCGCTCGACGGGTCGGGCGTCAGGTCGTCGGGGATGCCGGTCGGCGTGAAACCGACGGGCTTGTCGCCGGTCAGGGCCTTCGTCGCCGACAGTCCGCCCGCGGGGACGAGCATGCCCGCGTTGGCGTCGGGTTCGGCGAGCACCTTGTCGGCCATCGCGCACGTGCCGCCCGACAGCGATGCGACGTTGTTGCTGAACACCGTCATCGCGGGCGGGCGGGTGACGACGGCCTTCCCGAAGGCCGCGAGCGTCGCCAGCACCATCAGGGTCGCGATCACCACGAGCGGACTCGACGCGAGCGCCAGACGACGCTTGTCGGCCGGGGAGTCGGGCTCGCCAGCCTCGTGATGCGCGAGGCCGCGGTTGGTCACGTAGTCGCTGCGCAGATGCAGCCACAGTGCGACGGCCACCGCGACGACGGCCAGGAACAACAGCACCGACGACGCCTGGATGTCGCGGAACGCGGGCGGCATGTCGAACCAGACGATCCCGTAGCGGTACGCGTACGGCCAGGCGTTCTTGCCCGCCGCTGCCGCCGCGAGGGCGAACAGCAGGCCGACGGTCAATACGGCGAGATTGCGCGACGACCGGGCCCCGGCCTGCGCGATCGCCAGGCAGGCCACCGCCGACAATGCGGCCGCGAATCCCGCGAACACGCCGAAGTGGATCGTCCACTTGACCGGGGTGAGGAACAGCAGGAGCAGGGTGACGCCGAACGATCCGACGAGACGCCACGCGGGACCGTACGTGACCCCGTCGATGCTCCGCCGACGCAGCAGGACGATCGTGGTGATGATCGCCGAGACGAATACGAGCAGCACGGCGATGCGGCGAGCGAGCGCGCCGTCCGGCGTGGTGACGGTGAGGAAGAAGTAGCGGAGGAACTCCTGATGCCACGGCACGATCGGCCCGGTCTGGTACTTGACCTTGGCCGCCTCGAGCACCGTCATGATCGTCTGGTCGCGGAAGACGACCACGGCCACGATCGACCCGGCGGCCGCGATCGGCGCGAGGAGGGGCAGCAGCCCGGCGTCGTTGCGCCGTTCTAGGAGGACGCGGAGCAGCGGGCGGGCGGCGACGAGCAGGACGGCCACGCCGATCACGCCCTGCGGGGCGAGGGCGAGGGTGAACCCCGCCGTCGTCGCGGCCAACGCGGCCGGAAGGAGCCTGCGGCCGGTGATGGCCGATTCGGCGGCCCACCACGTCAGAAGCGAGCCGAGGACGATGATCCCCTCGGTGCGCAGGCCCGAGCAGAGCGGCAGCCAGAACGCGAGGAGCACGGCCGCGGCCGTCGCGACGGCCCACCGATTGTTGTCCGACGACGGCGTGATCCCGAGCCGGGGGAGCACGATGCGGGAGAGGACGAACCAGGTCGCCAGCCCCGCGACCAGCTGCGGGACGTGCATCCACACGATGCCCGTCGACACCTGCGACCACAGCGACAGGAAGCTGTAGTACCAGTCGAACGGGGCCTCGGCGACGCCGTAGAAGCGGTAGTAGTTCGACATGTATCCCGACGCGTCGGCCGCGCGGCCCATCGTCAGGATGTAGCCGTCGTCCGGTGCGGCCGCGCCGAGGAACGTCCACAGGACCAGGACCCCGGTCACCGCGACGTCGGACACTCGCGGGCGGATCGACCGGAGCCACGACCCGGCGCGGCGCGTGGCACCGAGCGCGTCCCGGTCGAGACGCCACAGGGCGATGAGCGCGATGACCGTCGCCAGCACGGCGATGACCATGACGGCCACCTTCAGGGCGGACGGGCTCGACTCGTAGCGGTTGTCGACGTCGACGCGCGCGTGCATGCCCTTCGCGGCCAGCGCCTCGACCTGCGCGGTCGTCAGCGTGGTGTAGAAACCGTCGATCTGCGGACGTTTGGCCGCGTCGAGGATCTTCGCCGGGCCGAGTCCGACGAACTGGGCGCCCGTCCGGGCGGGGGAAGCGAACACGTGCAGCGCCGTGCACCTGCCCGCCGCGATGTCGGCGCGCGACGCGGTGGCCGCGATGGAGCTTCGCATGAGGACGGTCACCGCGGTGTCGGACGCGGTGATCGACAGCATCTTCGGCGCGGCCTGCGGCGCCGAGCGCGGCATCGTCGCGAGGACCGTCGACGAGCCCGCGGGCAGTTCGGCGAGCGCGCGGCATGGGATCGTCACATCCAACGACTGCGCGGTCTGCGCGATCAGCGGCGCCACGACGGACGGATCGTCGGCGCCGAGGGACTGCCCCTGAGGCCAGCTGATCGACGCTGTCGTCTCGGAGACGGGGAGCAGCGGGACGAGCGCTGCGGAGACCACCGCGATGAGCCCGGCGATGATCGCGACGAGCTTCACGGTCCGGACGGAGACCGGGCCCGAAACGGGGTCGGCGGCCGGGGGATCGTCGGAGGATGGTGTCGACACTGGCACGACTGTTGAGATTAGTCGACCGGCCCATGAGGTGGCGAAACGACCGATTTCAGTGCTGATCGACGGCACAATACGTCTAACCTGCGATTCGCTGTCACCCGGTGACAGCGAATCGCAGGTTAGACATGTCGTGTCGGCCGCTAGACCGCGGCGGGGACCACCGACTGGTAGTGGCGGCCGGACTTCGGGCGGCACTTGCCCATCTGGTTCGAGTCGGCGAGGAACGCGTCGAGGTCGGAGAGGGTGTCGGCCGACGAGCGGGGCGTGTAGCCGAGGACGGTCCGGGCCTTGGTGATGTCGACCGTCGGCTGGGCGACGAGGGCGGCGATCGACGCCTTCGACACCAGGTCCGATCCGAGACGGTGGCCGATCGGCTCGATGATCGGCACGAAGACCTTCAGGACGCCGAGGGGGAGCGCGGCCATCGGCCGCGGACGCCCGCAGTCCTTCGCGACGGTGCGCATCGCGTCGAACAGTCGTACCTGTTCGCCGCCGAGCAGGTAGTTCTCGCCGGTCACGCCGTGTTCGGCGGCGAGAGTGAGGCCGATCGCGACGTCGCGGACGTCGACGAGGTCGAATGTGCCCTCGGGGAACAGCGGGACTTTGCCCTGGGCGGCGTCGCGCAGCATGCCGTTGATGCGGGAGAGGCCGTGGTCGACGGGCCCGTACACGCCGGTCGGGTTGCAGATGACGGCGTCGAGGCCGTCGGCGATCACCTTGCGGAGTTCCTGCTCGCCCGCCCACTTGGAACGGTCGTACACGGGCAGCTCCGGGTCCTCCGAGCGCAGCGACGTCTCGTCGACGATGCCGTTG
Organism: Gordonia spumicola; assembly: GCF_009932475.1. Taxonomy (GTDB): domain Bacteria; phylum Actinomycetota; class Actinomycetes; order Mycobacteriales; family Mycobacteriaceae; genus Gordonia; species Gordonia spumicola. The sequence continues at coordinate 469,051 of NZ_BJOV01000002.1, read as the reverse complement.
TCGGTGTACTGGTCGAACGAGTGGATCGAGCTGCAGTGCACGAAGCGTCGGACACCGGCGGCGAGCGCGGCTCGCGCGGTGGTCGCGACGCCCTCGGTGTTCACGCGCCAGGCCACCTCGTCCTTCTGCTTGAGGGTGATCATCGCGACCAGGTGATACACGGTGTCGACGCCGTCGAACGCGTCGGCCATCGCGTCCTTGTCGAAGATGTCGGCGGAGCGCCACGTCACCTGCGGGTGGTCGATCGCGTGAGCGGGCGACACCCGGTCGAGCGCGACCACGTCGTGTCCGTCGGCGACGAGCTGGTTGACCAGGTTGGTTCCGACGAAGCCTGCTGCTCCGGTGACGGCGACCTTCATGCGTGTCCTCAAGTTTTGGCGTGCAATGAACTAGAACGTGTTCTAGTTCGGGCTCGGATCAGCATAGGTCACGGAACGGTCTCTGCCAACCCCTCCTGGCACGAACGCGACAGCGACGGAACGCCGCGCAACCGGCACCGCAGAGCGGGAGCAGTCCTCCGACGAGGCATGCTCCGGCTCTGCGGTACCGGTTAGGCGAACGGGTGTCAGCGACGGATGGGAGCAGGGCTCCAGAGACCCGAGCGAGTCGCGGTGCTGTGGTCGATCGTCGCGGGAACGGCGTCGTCGAACGGCGTGTACTTCTCGAGCGCGCCCCAGTCACGACCGATGTCGCCGCGCAGGTAGGTGGCGATGGTGTCGGCCTGCTGCGAGACCTCGATCCAGCCGAGCGGACCGCCGCCGAAGTAGCCCTGCCAGGTGCTGACCGCAGCCGAGAGATCGGCGCCGGGCTTGACCCGCCACTTGGGGATCTCGACGACGCCCGCGTGGAAGTTGTACGGGCGCTGGCACGGGAACACCAGCCCGGACGTCCAGTCGACGTGGACGGGGTCGGTGTCGCCGACGACGTCCTCCAACGTGGACATGGTGGGCAGTCGCGGCGGAGTGACGGCGATGAACCGGTCGTCGGACAGGTTGGAGTCGTCGGCGACGATGCGGACCGCCGTCACTCCGGTCGGCAACGACGGGGTGTCGATGCGGACGTTGCGCCACGACGGGCGCGGACCGGGATCGATCATCGTCATGTCGCTGGACGGCGTCAGGTCCGCGTCGTGGGTCGACGCGCTGACGGGGTCGTTCGTGAACTCGATCCGCAGGGCGTCCGACCCGAAGATGCCCGCGACGGAGAACGTCAGCAGCGGGTGGTCCTTGTAGTCCGCGGGCATGCGATACCAGCCCGACGTCAGATTCGCGGGAGTCTGCTCGTCCTTCGCGTAGCTCCCCGCGACCGGGGTGACCGCCGGGTCGAGCTGGAACGGGAGCTTGGCGTACGAACCGTTGACGCCCGCGGTCGGCGTGGTTCCGCCTCCGGTGCCGCCGCTGTTGGAGATCAGCGTGTCCGGGTCGGCTCCGGCGTTCCACGCGAGGACGCCGAGGGTGCCCGCCGGGGCCTTCGTCGTCAGATCGTCGGGGATCGCGGTCGGCGAGAAGCCCGACGTCGCGGGGTGATCGCTGCCCGCCGGCTGGGACGTCGGGCCGAGTAGCGGGTCGCGCAGGGTGCGGTCGACGGGGTCGAGCTGGAAGCGGCTCGGATCCGATTCGACCCACACCTTGTCGGCCATCCCGCAGGGCTTCCCGGCGAGGGCCTCGAGGTTCGACCGCGGGACGGAGAACGACTGGCTCTGCTTGACGCCGGTCATCGCGGCCGTCGCCAGCAGGAAGGCGGCGACGACAGCGGCGGCGACCCCGAGCGGCGTCGCGGCGAGGAATCCGCCGATCCGGTGGCGAACGGTACGGGGCCGGTCGACGACGGGATCGGTTCCGGCGAAGGGTTCGCGGAAGTGGAACCACAGGGCGAGCAGCAGCAGGGCGAGCGACGCGTACAGGAAGGCCTGGCTCAGCTGGATCGGGCCGAACGAGACCTGGGCCGTCGCCCACGGCATTCCCCACGCCGACGCGTAGTAGAACGAGTTGGGCGCGGTGAACGCAAGACCGGTGACGAACACGACGAGAGCCGTGAAGACCGTCCGATTACGCCGTGAGTGCGTCGCGGACGCGCTCATCGCGATCGCGGCGAGGCCTGCCAGAGCGGCCGCCAGACCGGCGAAGACGCCGAAGTGATGCGTCCACTTGGTCGGCGTGAACATCAGGAACAGCAAGGAGCCGAAGGTGATGCCGACGATGCGCCGCGCCGGTCCGAGCGCGGTGCCGGGGATGCGGGACTTGCGGATCAGCACGGCCCCGGCCGCGGCCATCGCGAGGAACATGGCGACGACGGCGAACCGGCGCGCGATCGAACCGTCCGCGGAGAACGCGAACAGCGACGAGTAGCGGTCGATCTCGTTGTACCAATGGGCGGACGGGCCCAGGTCGGTCTTCATCGTCGAACCCTCGGAGAACGCGGTCAGCGTGAGACCGGAGAAGACGACGAAGACCACGAACGTTCCGGCCGCGGCGATGGGCGCAAGGAGGCTCGCATAGGCGACGGCGAGGCCGCGTCCGGTCTGCGCGCGCACCTCGCGAGCCCGCTTGACCAGCGCCAAGAACATGGGTCGCGCGCCCGCGACGAGTGCCGCGATCGCCAGCACACCCGTCGGACCCGCCGCGATGCTGAACGCGCCCGCGGCGCACGCGACGGCGGCGGGCAGCAGACGACCGGTCGCGATCGCGCGTTCGACGGAGCACCAGGTGAGCAGCGCGCCGAGGCAGATGATCGGCTCGGGCCGCAGGCCGTTGTTGAACGGGAACCACGCGACGAGGAAGACGGCGGCCGCGGTCCACCCGACGGCGGGGCGGGTGATGGCCGCGCGTCCGAGCCTCGGCAGGATCTCGTGCGAGATGATCAGCCACGAGATCACCCCGCACGCCAGTGCGGGCAGTCGTACCCAGGGGCTTGCGACGCTCACGTGACTGAGCAGCCCGAACACTTGGTAGTACCACCCGAACGGGGCTTCGGGAGCGCCGTACCAACGGAAGTAGTTGGCCGTGTAGTCGCTGTCCTGAGCCACCCGCGACATGGTCAGCAGGTACCCGTCGTCGGACGTGTTGGGGCCGATGAAATGCCACACCAGCAGCAGTCCGAGGACGACGTAGTCGCGCGGGTTGAGCCGCCACCAGCGGGCCGGGAAGAACCGGCGGTGACGTCGTCCGTCCGTCGAGTCGAGTCGGGCGAGCGCCGCCAGCGAGATCAGCATCGCGAGGACGCCGACGATGATCGCCGCCCACTTCAGCGGGGTGGGCGTGGTCGAGTAGCGGGAGTCGACGACGACGTGCGCCGAGAGTCCGGGGAGCGCTGCGGAGGGGCCGGTGAGCTGCGTGTACAGGCCGGTCAGTTGCGGTCGCTGGTCGCCGCCGGGGGTGTCGACGGTGGTGCCCTGACGCGGTGATCCGTCGGTGCCGGTGAGGCCGACGAACTCGGCGGTCACCGCGTCCGACGTCGCGTGGACGTCGATGCTCGTGCACGCCGACGACAGGACGTCCGAGAGCGGCGCCGACACCAGCGGGATGTTCCGGTTGATCACCTCGACGCTGCGCTTGGCCGTGGGCGTCGCCTGTTCGCCCGTCACACGGACGACGAGCCCGCGCTGCGTCGACTTGGCCGCCGACGGCGCCGTCGTCTCCAACAGCACCGACTTGTCGGCGGGCAGGGACTTCACCGCCGAGCACGGGACGCTCGCGGTGAAGTCGATCGGCACGTACGACATCAGGGGAGCCGACACCGAATTCACGGAGCCGTTCTGCGGCCAGCTGATCTCGGACACGGTCTGCTTCACCGGAAGCAGGGGAGTCGCCAACGCCAACACCAGGCCCAGCAGGCCGGTGACGACGGCGACTATCTGGGCTCTATGGACGGTGAAGGCTGGCACAGGTGGTCATCCTATAGGGGTGCACGTTTACCGCCATCAGATCCGTTACCACGAGACCGACGCGCAGGGCTTCCTGTTCAATGCGCGCTATCTGGAGATCGCCGACGTCGCGATGACCGAGTTCCTACGCGCTCTCGGGCACCGGTTCACCGATCTCGGAGCGATCGGCTTCGACCCGTCGCTCGTCAAAGCCGAGATCGCCTTCCGCAAGCCGACGCACTTCGACGAGGTGATCGACGTGGACGCGACATGCTCGCACGTCGGACGATCCAGTTTCGTGCTGCACTACGCGATGTCGTGCGACGCGGCGCCGGTCTGCGACGTCGACATCACGTACGTCAACATCGCCAGGGAGACGGAGACGTCGGCCGCGCTGCCCGCGCTGATCGCCGACGCGCTGCGAGCCGCGGTCTCGTGACCGCGGACCCAGTGCGGCTCACGCAGTATGGTTGACGCCATGACCGCATTGCCGATCCTGCTGCTCAACGGCCCGAACCTGAACACGCTCGGCACGCGTCAGCCGGACGTCTACGGCTCGGACACGTTGGACGACGTCGTCGCGCTCGCCGAGCGCGCGGCGTCCGACGAGGGCTTCGGGCTGCGTGCGTTCCAGACGAACCACGAGGGCGACATGATCGACGCGATCCACGCCGCTCGCGGTGAGGTCGGTGCGATCGTCATCAATCCGGGCGGGTGGACGCACACCTCGGTGGCGCTCGCCGACGCCCTCGTCATCCCCGAAGTGCCGATCGTCGAGATCCACATCAGCAATGTGCACGCCCGCGAGGCGTTCCGCCATCACTCGTACATCTCGCCGATCGCCGCGGGTGTGATCGCGGGCTTCGGCATCGCGGGCTACGAGTACGCCGTCCGCCGCGCCGCCGCGCTCGCCCGCGGTTAGCTGTGTCGCGCGTCGCATTCATCCTACGAATGGGGCCGGTTTGGCGATCGTCGCGTAGACTGGTCACATTCGGCGCGCCGCGCCGTGCGTCGTAGAACGCTCCACGCAGACCCCGATCCTCATCGCGGGTGCGTCGAATTCATACGGCGAACCGACACGCCGTTTCGCGCGTTTCGCCACCGATCACATCGGCAGAGTTCTGTCGTGCCGTGATCCCTGCCAGTAAAGGCTGCTCTCATGACCACGTTCGCTGATCTCGGCGTGCCCACACCCATCGCCGACGCCCTCGCCGCAGACGGCAAGACGTCGCCGTTCCCGATCCAGGAGCACACGCTCCCCGACACCCTCGCGGGCCGTGACGTCCTCGGACGCGGCAAGACCGGCTCCGGAAAGACGGTCGCGTTCTCCGTTCCGCTCGTCACCCGGCTCGCCGAGGCCGGCGTCAAGCGTCGCCCCGGCCGACCCACCGGGCTCGTCCTCGCGCCGACCCGTGAACTCGCGACCCAGATCGCCACACAGATCGAACCGCTCGCCGACGTCGTCGGACTCCGCGTGACCACCGTCTTCGGCGGTGTGAAGCAGGCCCGACAGGAACGCGCACTCGGCGCGGGCGCCGACATCGTCGTCGCCTGCCCCGGCCGTCTCGAAGACCTGATGAAGCAGCGGATCGTCTCCCTCGATGACGTGCAGATCACCGTCCTCGACGAGGCGGATCACATGGCGGACCTGGGCTTCCTGCCCGTCGTCACCCGGCTGCTCGCGGCCACCCCGCAGGGCGGCATGCGCATGCTGTTCTCGGCGACTCTGGACAACGGCGTCGACAAGCTGGTCAAGCGTTTCCTGAACAAGCCCGTCACGCACTCGCTCGAGGATGCGACGTCGCCCGTCGCCCAGATGACCCATCACGTGTTCCGCGTCGGCTCCACCGCGGAGAAGACCGAACTGGTCCGCGAGCTCGCGTCCGGCACCGGCCGCCGCATCCTGTTCACCCGCACCAAGCACCAGGCGAAGAAGCTCGCCAAGAAGCTGACAGCCGACGGCATCCCCGCCGTCGACCTGCACGGCAACCTGTCGCAGGCGCAGCGGGACCGCAACCTGGCGTCGTTCGCGGCGCCCGACGGCGCCAAGGTCCTCGTTGCGACCGACGTCGCGGCGCGCGGTGTGCACGTCGACGGCGTCGAGCTCGTCGTCCACGTCGATCCGCCCGCCGAGCACAAGGCGTACCTGCACCGCTCGGGCCGTACCGCGCGTGCGGGCTCGTCCGGCGACGTCGTCACGATCTGCCTGCCCGAGCAGTGGGGAGATCTGCGCAAGATGCTGCAGAAGGCGGCCATCAAGGTCCCGGGCCAGCAGGTGACGGCGGGCTCGCCGGAGGTCGCAGCGCTCGTCGGCGAGCGTGCGCCGCTGCGCCACCTCCCGACTCCGGCCCCCGCCGCACAGCAGCGTCAGGGCCAGCCCCGCACCGGCCAGGGACGCGGCTCGCGCGGAGCGGGCCGCGGTCGCCGCGGCGGTTCGGGCCAGCCGCAGGGTCACGGTCAGCGTCAGGGCTCGGGTCGCGGCGAGCAGTCGTCGCGTGAGCACGCCCCCGCAGCCCGCCGCACCGAGCGGACGGAACGCACCGACAGCGCCGCTCCGCGTCGTCGTCGCAGCGCGCGTCGTCCTGCCGGAGCCCCCTCCGCGCACTGACATCGTCTAAGGTTCCCCGAATCTGAGGGTTCGGCCGGGTTTCCCGGCCGGACCGCTGGATTCGGGGAACTTTGCGTTGGGGGACTTCGACACGGCTCCTTGGGGCCGGCCCGATCAGATCAGTGGGGGAGGGCTTGGTCCACGAACGTGGAGAGGCGGCCGCGGAGAAGGGGGCCGTGACCGGGCAGGACGACTGTCGCGTCGAGGGCTGCGAGTGAGGAGACTGCCGCTTCGTTGGCGGGGATGTCGTGCGTGAACACGTGATCCAGGCACTGCGGCCCGAGGCGAGACGAGATCATGTGGCCGCTGACCAGGGCGTCGCCGGTGACGACGACCTCACCGCCGCCCACGACGTAGGCGCTGTGCCCGTGCGTGTGACCGTGCGTCGGGACGGCGACTGGCGAACCGGGCAGCGCACCCGGGTCGTGCAGCGGCAGAGCGTCGGCGACGCCGTTCTTGTCGAGGGCGCCGAGCGGGATGATCTCCGCCAGCCACCGCATCACTCGTGGACGGTAGGCGATGCGAGCGATGTCGAGCGGCGCCGCCTGCTCCAGGTAGTCGCGCCGCGCGTGTCCGACTTCCTCGGGGTCGGCGAAGACGTCGAACGAATGCCGACGTCGGAGCCGTGCCAGCCCGCCGATGTGATCGACGTGCGCGTGTGTGAGCACCGCGCCGCGGATCTCTTCGGGCGCACTGCCGACTCGTCGTAACGATTCGACGACGGCGTCCGCGTGCCCCGGGTAGCCGCCGTCGATCAACGTGACGCCCCGGTCGTCCTGCAGGATCACCCAGTTGACCGTCGACGTCGACACGAAATGCGTCCTCGTCGAACCGTTCGCGATCGTTGTGACGTCGAGGCCCATCGGACTCACGCCTTCCGGACGACGAGCACGAACGGCCCGACCTCGGTGACGGTGAACGCCGGATCGGCGAACACGGCGGGGGAGAACGTGACGGTGTAGCGGCTCACGTTCGGATCGTTCGGGAACACGTCCTTCGCCAGCCGCAGCGTGTAGCCGTCCGGGCTGTACCGGAACAGGAAGACGTCGGGTTTGCGCCACGGTGTCGCCGACATCTTCGTCATCAGATCGGATGGTGTCGTCGCCGTGGACCACGCCTCGATGGCGGCGGCGCGCTTGTCGAACTCGGCGAGCGGGTTCGCGTAGTGGGACGTCAAACCCTGGAAACCCCAGTACGGGTAGATCGACAGGAACCCGAAGTCGGCGGTCAGCACAACGTTCTGGTTCGCGGGGCGTCCGGTCTGCTCCCGGATGAGTCGGTGGATCTCCGGGTAGTAGCTCTCCGCGCCAGCCGGATGCTGATCGGCGCGCTTCCCGTAGCCGTCGGTGTCGGTGTACGCGGTGGTGATCTCGCCCGACAGGTGCGACGGGATCGCTTGAGTGAACGCGATCGCGACGACGGCTGCGAGGACGCCGATGACCGTCCGGACGTCGCCGAAACGCTTCACCGCGAGCCGCGACAGCTCGACGACGCCGAACACCCCGCCCGCCGCGAGCACGACGGCCGTGACCGGCTGCAACCGGAACGACAACAGGGTGGTGCCGACGGCCGTCAACGCCAGTGACAGGCCGGTGAGGCCGAGGACGCCGATGAGCGTGTAGCCGAAGGCGGCCGCGATGGTCCTCTGGCGGGCCCGCAGCAGCACCCAGACGAGGCCGATCATGGTGAGGACGCCGATCAGGCTCACCTGGAACATCGGGAGACCGACGATGGCGCCGTCGTCGGGGAGATAGTGCTCGGCGTTGCCGGAGGCGGGCGCGGTCGTCGAGAGGCGCTTGACCAGGTAGGGGGCCCAGGTGAGCAGGGCGACGAGCCCGGCGACCACGGTGACGGCTCCCAGCCGGGCGATCACCGCGAGGTGCACGGCGCGCGTGTCCGACGAGAAGTCGGCGGCACGATTGCGGCCGGCGAGGAACGCCTGGATCAGGCAGCCGATCGCGATCAGCACGACAGTTCCGGCGAACAGCGCCGTGTACAGCGTGTAGACGGTCGCGGAGACGCCGAGGAACAGGCCGACCGCGACCACCGCGAGCCAACTCGTCCCGCCGATGGGCGACGGCCCGTCGGCGAGTCGTCCGCGACCGCGGATCGCCGATGCGGCGACGACCATCATCGGGACGCCGACGAGGATCAACGTCGCCGAATACGGCTCCGGGGACGCGTACACGATGGTGACGGCGGTCGTCGCGAGGCCGACGGCGGTTCCGACGCCGACGCCGACCATCCGGTTCCAGAGCGCGGTGCCCAGGGCCGCGGCGACGGCGAGCGACAGGATCGCCCACGGTTTGTACGCCTCCCACCCGGGGAGTCCGGTGAGGCTCGCGAAACGTCCGCCGAACCAGAACCACGATGCCGGGTAGTACGGCGGCAGCCCGTGGTACGTCATGTCGGCGAGCGACGGACTGTCCGTCAACCGCGTCAGGTACTCGGTGCGGAACTGCTGGTCGACGGACAGACCGCCGAGGTACAGCTTGCTCGCACCCAACGGCATGCCGAGCGTCACCGTCACCAGCAGGGCCGACGACACTGACGACAGCAGCGACGTGACCAGCGGCGACCGCCCGTACCGGTAGGCGACGACGGCGACCGCGGCCAGGACGACGGTGACGCCTTGCCCGAGTGTCGTGAGCGCCCGCGTCACGTTCGACGTGTTGAACGCGGGCCAACCCACGGCCCCGATCACCTTGAGACCGATGTACGCGACGATCGCCGCGAGGACGGCCGCCCCGCCGAGTTCGACGACGTCGCGCAGGCGGCGGTTCTTCAGCATGGGGGCAGCCGTTGCCACGCGACTAGATGGGGAGCTTGCGGAACACCGGGCGCGGGATGTGGCGCAGCGCCATCATGATGAACCGGAACGGGCCCGGAACCCAGACGATCTCCTTGCCCTTGTCGACGGCGGCGACCGCGAGACGTCCCACGTCCTCCTTGTTGACCGTCAGCGGGGCCTCGGCGACGTGCGCCGACAGTCGGGTGCGGACCTGGCCGGGACGGATCACGAGGACTCGGACACCCTCGGGACGCAGCGCGTCGCCGAGACCGAGGTAGAAGCCGTCGAGGCCGGCCTTGGTGGAGCCGTACACGAAGTTGGAGCGGCGGACGCGCTCGCCCGCGACCGAGCTCATCGCGATGATCTGACCGTGGCCCTGCTGGCGCATCTTCTCGCCGAGGAGCACACCGACCGACACGGCCGCCGTGTAGTTGATGTTCGCTTCGAGGACGGCCAGCTTCTGGTCCTGCCAGGCCTGCTCGTCGTCGCCCTGGATGCCGAACGCGACGATCGCCACGTCGATGTCGCCGTTCGCCCACGCCTTCTCGATGACGTCGCGGTGCGAGTCGGTGGCGAGGGCGTCGAAGTCGATCTGCTCGACGGACGAGGCGCCCGCGTCGGTCATCTGTGCGACGGCGGCCTCGGCGGCCGGATCGTTCGGGACAGTCGCCAGGACCACCCGCATCGGGCCCTTGGTGAGGAACTCCGATGCGATGGCGAGGCCGATCTCGGACGATCCGCCGAGGATCAGGATGGACTGGGGAACGCCGACGGCGTTGAACATGGAAGTCACTGCTTTCTGTAAGGATTCGGCGAGATCAGACGAGTTCGAGGCGACGGCCCATGTCGGACATGAACACCTGGTTCGGGTCCACGCGTCGGCGGGTCGCGATCCACTCGTCGACCTGCGGGTACATGGCGTGGAAGGTCTCGGCGGTGGTCCGCGAGTCCTTCGCCGTGTAGAGGCGGCCGCCGATCTCCATGACGCGGCGGTCGAGTTCGCTGACGAACTCGTGGAGACCGCGTTTGATCGGGAAGTCGACGCAGATGTTCCAGCCCGGCATCGGGAAGCTCAGCGGGGCCTGGTTGCCCTCACCGAAGAGCTTGAACACGTTCAGGAAGCTGACGTGTCCGGACGCCTGGATGTCGTAGATGATGCCCTTGAACTCTTCGACGGCCTCCGGGGGAACGATGAACTGGTACTGCAGGAAGCCCTTCGAACCGTAGGCGCGGTTCCAGTTCCCGAACAGATCGAGCGGGTGATAGAACTGCGTCAGATTCTGGATCTTGCCCTGGTAGTTGCCGCCCATCCGGTAGTAGGCCTCGCCGACCATCGAGAAGTTCATCTTGTTGGCGAGCCCGTTGGGGAAGATGTCCGGGAAGTTGACGAGGGTCGGCGCGTCGAACTTCAACGGGTCCTTGGCGAGCTTGTCGGGCAGTTGGTCGAGCGTCGCCAGGCTGCCGCGGGAGAACGTTCCGCGGCCCAGACGCGGGGGCTTGCTGATCGCGTCGAACCAGCCGGAGCTGTACGTGTAGTTCTCCTCCGAGCCGTCCATGTGCAGCGCGATCGTCTCGTCGAGGCTCTTGGTGACGGTGCCGTCCGCGATGAAGTACGCGGTCTCGGTGCGGGTCATCTTGATCTTGGCGCGCAGGATGATGCCGGTGAGACCGATGCCGCCGACGGTGGCCCAGAAGATCGACGCGTCGGGGTCGTCCTTGCTGCCCTGCGGTGTCAGGACGAGGATCTCGCCCGATGCGACCAGCAGGTGGATCTCGACGACGTGATTGCCGAAGCTGCCCGAACTGTGGTGGTTCTTGCCGTGGATGTCGCAGCCGATCGCGCCGCCGATCGTCACCTGACGGGTGCCGGGCAGAACCGGAACCCACAGGCCGTGCGGCAGGGCGACGCGCATCAAAGTGTCGAGGTCGACGCCGGCGTCGAGATCGATGATGCCGGTCTCGTCGTCGATGCTGTAGATGCGCTGCAGCTGGGTCATGTCGATGGTGAGGCCGCCCGAGTTCTGGGCGTTCTCGCCGTACGAGCGACCGAGTCCGCGCGCGATCACGCCGCGCTTGTAGTACGACGGCTTGTCGGCGTTCTGGTCGGCGACGCGTGCGACGGCGTCGGCGATGACCTCGGGGTACGGCGTCGACAGCACGTGCGCCTGCGTCGGCATGGTCCGCCCCCAGCCCATGAGCGTGCGGGTCTGGATCGGGAGAAGGTCTGTGTTCGTCATCGTCAGTAGACGTTACCCGTCGAGGACGGATATCGGCCCCTGTCGTGACCGTCGTCTACATTTCCTCTTGGGGGAATCGAAAGGGATGAGCATGATCGTCGTCGGGTACTCGGGTGGTTCGTACGGGAGGGCCTGCCTGGAGCAGGGGATCGTCGAGGCGTCCGCGCGGGAGACGTCGTTGCTGCTGATCAGCACCGTTTCGACGGGGCGTGGGCAGCGCATGGTCGACGCCGACGAGATGGCCGACGTGCAGGCGCGGCTGAGCCGCTCGGACGTGAAGTTCGAGATCAGGCAGCCGATCGGAGCCGACCCGTCCGAAGAACTGCTGCGGGCGATGGACGACGACGAAGCGGAGATGCTGGTGATCGGCATGCGCCGTCGCACGCAGGTGGGGAAGCTGTTCATGGGGTCGACGTCGCAGTACCTGCTGGTGGAATGCCGAAAGCCGGTGCTGGTCGTCAAACCAGACAGGTCGGCCGCGGCGTCGGTGGACGCCGCGGCCGAGGAGTAGGCAGTCACAGTCAGCGCAGGATGCGCGCCAGGAACGGCGTCGAATCCTTCATCGAGGCGAGCACCGTGCCGGAGTGGTCCTGCGTCGGGTAGACGTGCAGGTCGACGTTCTGGTTCGCCGCGCGCATCTGCGCGTACAACGACAGCGCCGACGGTGCGGGGACGTCGAGGTCCTTGAGGCCCTGGCCCAGGAAGATCGGGCGGTCGTAGCCGGAGTACGGGGTGCTCATGTACTTGACGAGGGCGGCCTGAACGCCGGGAATCGACGACACCGGCCGGGAGAACCAGCTGTTGACCTTCGCTCCGTCGACCTTGGCGTGCATCTCGGGGTAGCAGAGGGTCTGTGCGGCCGTCACGATGCGACGGCCCTCGGCGGTGAGGATGGCGGCGGGCTTCAGGTCCGGGCGGGCGTCGGAGAATCCGGCCCAGATGTAGGCGGCGTACGTGTTGAGGCCCGCGGGCAGTCCGATCGGCGGGAACGACGGTCCGGCCTGCCACACGATGTGTTCGATGTTCGCCGGGGTGCCGGTGGCGACGACGCCGCGGTAGTCCAGGCCGGAGCCGCGCGCGATCTCCGACGCGTGCCGGGCCGCGCTGAGCGCTGCGCCCGCGCCCTGCGACTGCCCGACGATGGCCCACGTCTTGCTGAGCGGCAGGCCGCTCTGACGGGAGGCGAGGACGGAGTCGACGATCGAGCGGGCCTGAACGTCGCTGCTCAGGTAGCTCATCAGGCCGGGGGTGCCGAGTCCGACGTAGTCGGTGGCGACGATCGCGTATCCCTGATCGAGCCAGTGGTCGAGGTAGACCGTGTCCCGGTCGCTGCGCTTCTGCGCCGACGGGGTGCACGAGTCGCCGAGTCCGACGGTGCCGTGCGCCCAGGCGATCACCTTGTAGCCGCCCTTCGGGGCGGGACGCTTCGGCAGGAAGATCGCGCCGGTGCTGACGGCGGGCTTGCCGTGGACGTCCGTCGACGCGTAGAGCACGCGGTTGGCGCTGCCCGCCGAGGGCAGGGTGACCGAGTTGTCGAGCGACGTCTTCTGAATGAGCGTGCCGTGCTTGCCGATCGGGCCGGTGTAGTTCCTGGCGTCGAGCCCGGACCACACGGGTGCGGGGGTCGACGCGTCGTCGGCGTGGGCGGCCGGTGCGGCGAGGGTCATGCCGGCGACCGTCGCGACAGCGAGGGCCGCGGCGACCAGTGCGCGGGAGACCGTGGATCGTTTGATGGACCTCATGTGAAGTGAGATTAGACCTCGGTCACATCGGATTCCTAACCGTTCCTCACAGAATCGACAGATAAGCTGGCGCGGTGTCCGACTCAACCCACCCGTCGCACGACGACTTCTCGACCCGTCATGCGCCGATGCCGATCGAGCTGCCCTTCGACGACGAAGAGGCGTCGACCAGTGTCGACCTCAAGACTCAGCTGATCCGATTCGTCGCGACCGGTGCCGGGTCGGCCGTCCTGGACTACGGCCTGACGATGCTCCTGCAGTACGCGGTGGGGGCCCCGTTCTGGCTCGCCAAGGCGTGCGGCTTCATACTCGGCACCACCGTCGCCTACCTGATCAACCGTCGGTGGACGTTCCGCGCCGAACCGAGCACGGCCCGATTCATCGCCGTCATCGCCCTCTACGCCGTCACCTTCGGCGTCAACGTCGGCCTGTACGCCTGGCTCTCGCACATGTGGGAGGAGACGGCGATCTACTCCGCCCTCGCCTTCGTCATCGCGCAGGGCGTCGCCACGGTCATCAACTTCGTCGTCCAACGGGCCGTGATCTTCAAGATCAAGTGATGTTCGAGCAGAGCGCGCCGACGCGCTGAGCGGCCGCCCGAACATCGGTCGTCTCACTGGATCTCGCGGACAGTGTGCCGTCGACATGCGGTGAGAGGACCGATCGTCGCGGGCGTCACGATCAGCTGCAGTCGCAGCAATCACAACAATCACAGCAGTCGCAACAGTCGTCGCAATCGCAGTCGTTGCACGCGCCGCTCTTCCAGTTGTCGGTGCAGTGATTCCAGTGGTCGGTGAAGCAGGCGGGCCCGCAGAAGGTGTTGCCGACGAACGGCAGGATGCGCTCGTGCATCCTTCGATTCAGTGGGAACGGCGGCGGATACGGCCAGTCCTCCGGCCACGTCGGCGGCGCCTCGGCCGGCCATTCGGTGAGATCGGCGGATAGGGCGTCGATCCGCTTGCGGCCGAGAGACTTCCGCCGCTTGCGAACGGCCTGTGACACAGCCTTGACGAGCAGGACTCGGAGCAGGCGGTCGTCGTGCAGCGCCAACTGCTCGTACCGGTCGGCGATGCGGTCGGCGAGCATCTGCGCCCTGTGCAGGGCTTGGGCGTCGGATGTGCCCGTCGAGGTGAGCGGATTGAACGCTCCGGTGCGGGCGTCGTCGTCGCGGTCGTCGACGGCGTCGAGCAGATGGGCGAGCCGACCGTAGTCGGAGCCGATCGCGGTCAACGTCTCCACATTGTCGGGGGCGTTCGCGAGGCGCGCGCTCGATGCGAACACCTCGGCGCACGCGGCAGCCGTCGGATCGGTGAGGGCGTCCAGATCGGCGCGCCCGGCCTCCAACTCGGCCTGGGCGTCGAGCGCCGCGAGGACGCCGTCGACGTCGAGCAGGTCTGTCCCTCGGGACGCCTTGCGCCGCAAGGCGCCCGATGCGAAGCTCGCCGCGCGGGACCGAGCCTTCGACGGTGCGGCCAGTCCGAGGCGCTGCTCGGCCACGACATCGCGTGCCTTCGCCGTCGCGAGGGTCAACGACGCCGAGGTGGCGAGTCGGACGCCGGGCTCCCGCGCGATGACCACCTCGGCCCGCCGCATCCCGCGCAGCGGACACGGACCCGCGGTGCGCGTCGTGGCAGACGGCGCTCGCTGCGCCGCCGTCAGCACCGACACCATCACGGTGTCGGTGTTGGTCGTCAGGCGCGCCGACTGTCCGTGACCGTCGCGCAACGACAGGCACAGGCCGCACAGATGGGCACGCCATTCGTCACGTAGTCCCTCGTCGAGCAGGTGCCCGCACGGCTGGAGAAGACCGAACATGCGTCGAACCTAGTGCAGCCCGGATCGTAACGGGGACGATCTCATCCGTTCGACGGACGAGGGCGTCAGGCGAACTGCACCAGCGCCGTGCACTTGCCGAACACGCGCTTGCCGTTGACCGAGGCTCCGAACGTGATCAGCCCGCGCTTGGTCTCCGGGTACAGCGTCTTGATCTTCGCCGTGTACTCGACGACGGCGGCCTCGGTCGGCGGCACGTACACCGCGCTCGAGAAGCGGGCGCTGAGTTCGAGGAAGGCGGCCGGGTCGCCGACGAACGCCGACAGGTAGCCCGCCGCGGTGCCGAGGGTCAGCATGCCCTGGGCGACGACGCCGTCGAGCTTCGCGGCCGCGGCCAGCTCGTCGCTGTGATGGATGGGGTTCGGGTCGCCTGCGACGCCGACGTAGTTGACGAGGTCGCCGCGGGTGAACCGCTGGGTGCGCGGCGGGATCTCCTGGCCCTCGGTCACCGAGTCGAAGGGGATGGCGCCGTACGCGTGCGACGGGACCTCGGGGATGTCCGCGGCCTCGGCGGGGACCAGTGGAAGCTCGTGCGACGCGGTCGGCGAGAACATCACGCCGTCGACCATGTCGATGAACTCCTCGGTCAGGCCGTCGCCCGTCTCGCCGGGGCCCGCGAGCGTCGTCCACGACTCCTGCATGACGCCCTTGGCGAGATCGCGGATCACCGTCTTGCCGGTGAAGAGCTCGGCGCCCGCCACCGACTTGTACGAGTCGAGGGACACGTCCGACTTCAGGTGGTCGCCCGCGGTGATCGGCTTGTGGAAGATGAACCGCTGTTCCACCTGCAGCACGCCCGACTTCAGCAGGTCGCCGGGGATCGCGGAGTCGAACAGCTGGGCCTGCGCCTTGGTGCCGTCGAGGACGACGATGGTGAGCGGCGCGAGCAGCTTGTCGTGGCCGGCTTCGGCAGACTTCGCCTCATCCCAGTGGACGGGGTTGTCGTCGTGCAGCGCCCGAGCGAATTCGCGGATCTTCTCGCGACCCACCTCGTAGTAATCCTGGGTGGTGTACACCTTGCCGATCGCTGATTCGATGGCCTGGGTGCGCTCGGGTCCGGTGATTGTCATGGGTGTCGAGTCTACCGAAGCGTCAGATCAGCCGTTGACCTTGGCGATCACATTCTCGGCATACCACGTCATGTTCTGAATCTTCTGCTGCAGCGGTTCGGTGTCGTCGCCGCGGATGTACGGCACGCGGAAGCCGACGATGACATCCGTGATGCCCTTGTCCTCGAGGCGCTTGCAACCGTCGACGGTGTACGCGTCCATCGAGATCACGTGGATCTCGAACGGGTCGTTCTCCTTGCCCTCGGCCTTGCGGATGGCGTTGATCTTGTCCAGGAGGGCGTCGAGCTCCTCGGCGGGTCCGCCGCCGTGCATCCAGCCGTCGCCGCGGATCACGGCGCGCTTGAGTGCGAGGTCGGCGTGACCGCCCACGAGCAGCGGGATCGGCTGGGTGGGCGTCGGCGACATCTTGATCTTCGGGATGTCGTAGAACTCGCCGTGGAACTCGAAGTATCCGGGCGAGGTGAGGCCGCGGATGACGTCCATGCACTCGTCCATGCGCTTGCCTCGGCGCTTGAAGTCGACGCCCATGATGTCGTAGTCCTCCGGCCAGGGGCTGGTGCCGACGCCGAGCGACAGGCGGTTGTTCGTCAACGCCGCGACCGACGACGCCTGCTTCGCGACGAGGGCCGGCGGTCGGATCGGGAGCTTCAGCACGAACGGGAGGAAGCGCAGCGTCGACGTCACCGCGCCGAGGGCGGCGCACTGGATGAACGTCTCGATGAAGTCCTTGTCTTCGAGGAACCCGCGGTCGCCGTCGGGGGTGTACGGGTACACCGCGTCCGACTCCTCCGGGTACGCGACGGAGTCGGGGACGGTCATGCCGTGGTAGCCGACCTGCTCGGCGGCCTGCGCGAGCGGCGCGTAGTAGCTGATGTCGGTCATCGCCTCGGCGTACGTGAATCGCATGCCTGTCACACTAGAACATGTTCTAGTTAGTGTCGACGTCTTCGAGCGCTCGCGGCACTCGCATTCGGACTACCGTTGGACGCATGCGCTATCAGACTCTCGGAACAAGCGGACTCGTCGTGTCGGCGATCGGGGTGGGATGCAACGCCTTCGGCAAGCGGATCGACCAGCGAGCGACCAACGCCGTCGTCGACGCCGCGATCGATGAGGGGATCACGTTCTTCGACACGTCCGACAGTTACGGATCCGGCGCCAGCGAGCAGACGCTCGGCAAGGCCCTCGGCGATCGGCGCGGAGACGTCGTCATCGCCACCAAGTTCGGGATGGACAACGGTGGGCTCTGCGGCGACGATCACGGGGTCCGCGCCAGCCGCAACTACATCACCAAGGCAGTCGAGGGCAGCCTGCGCAGGCTCGGCACCGACTACGTCGACCTCTACCAGCTGCACACGCCCGACCGGGTGACTCCGTTGGAGGAGACCCTCGACACCCTCGCGGGGCTCGTGCGTCAGGGCAAGGTCCGCTACATCGGCTGCTCCAACTTCACCGCCTGGGAGGTGGTGGACGCGCACTGGCTGGCCGACTCCGTCGGGTCTCCGCAGTTCATCACCGCGCAGAACGAGTACTCGCTGTACAACCGGGCGGCCGACGAGGAGCTGATTCCGGCGCTCGACCACGTCGGGGTCAGCCTGCTGCCGTACTTCCCGCTCGCCTATGGTCTGCTGACCGGGAAGTACACCCGCGGACAGGCCGCGCCGGACGGAACCCGACTGGCCGTCGAGACGCACCGGTTGGAGGGTGTGGACTTCGACGCCATCGAAGCGTTCCAGGAGTTCGCCGCCTCGCGCGGGGTGAGCGTCACCTCGGTCGCATTGGGCGCGCTCGCCGCGATGCCGTCGGTCGGTTCGGTGATCTCCGGGGCGACGCGCCCGGAGCAGGTCGTCGCCAACGTCGCGGCCCTCGACTGGACGCCGACTCCCGATGACTGGGCCGCACTCGACGCGATCGTCGCGCCGGGTTCGGGGAAGGGCTACGCGACGTTCGCCACGTAGGGCGGGTCCCCCAGGGGGCGTTCGGGAACGCCGGTCACGGCCGCGAGAAGCGTTCGGACCGGCCGAGCTTGCGCAGACGCATCCACTCGCGGAAGCCTGCGACGTCGCGCTGCTGGACGAGGAAGAACCATGCGAAGCGCGCGTACTCCTGGGGGAGCAGCTTGCGCATGCCCGGTTGGCTCATCAGGTAGCCCCGATTGCGGTAGGTGAAGTACCGCTTCACCTCGTTGTCCGGATACTGCGTGTGCATGCGGCCGCCCAGGATCGGACGGAACTCGTCACTGCCGTCGGGATGCAGGTACGCGGTGGTCAGGCAGGTTCCGAAGGCGATGCCCGATCGCGCGAGACGACGGTGCATCTCCACTTCGTCGCCCCGGAAGAACAGACGCAGGTCGGGGACGCCGATCTTCTCCAGCGTGTCGACGGAGAACAGCGCGCCGTTCATCAGCGATGCGATGTCGGGCAGCAGGTCGTCGGACGCGGCGTCCGACGGGCCGAACAGCTCGGACCGCTTGCGGCGCCAGACGAGGCCGCGACGCAGCGGGAAGGCGAGGTCGTCGGGGGAGTCGATGTTCACCACGACCGGCGACACCTGGCCGAGGCCGTGCCTGTCGGCGCAGCTCAGCAGGGTCGACAGCACCTGCGGACCTTCGGGGCGGCCGTCGTCGTCGGCGCACCACACCCAGTCGGCGCCCAGCGCCAGCGCGTGCAGCATGCCGAGCGCGAAGCCGCCCGCGCCGCCGAGGTTGTGTCGCGACGGGATGTACGTCGTCGGAATCGGCTGGCTCTCGACGAGCTCGCCGACCTCGGGTTCGGCCGCGTTGTCGACGACGATCAGGTGATCGATCGGGCGGTCCTGGCTTGCGAGGACACGCAGAGACTCGGCGAGGAGTTCGCGTCGCCGATGGGTGACGACGACGCCGATCACGGTGCTCATTGGTCTCCGCCCTTGTCGTTCTCGGCGAGGACCTTGCGGACCTGCGCGGCGGCGTCCGGTCCCTGGTAGGCGCCGACGACCTCCTCGATGCCGCCGTCCATCCGGATCTGGCCGTGGTCGATCCACAGGGCGCGGTCGCAGAGCTGGGCGAGGAACTCGTTGGAGTGGCTGGCGAAGACGAGGATGCCGGACCGTTCCACGAGGGCCTGCAGGCGGACGCGGGCCTTCTTCATGAACTCGGCGTCCACCGCGCCGATGCCTTCGTCGAGGATCAGGATCTCGGGGTCGATGCTGGTCACGACGCCGAGCGCCAGTCGCACACGCATACCCGTCGAGTAGGTGCGCAACGGCATCTCGAGGTAGTCGCCCAGCTCGGAGAACTCGGCGATCTCGTCGGTCTTGCGCAGCATCTCCTTGCGGCTCATGCCGAGGAACATGCCGCGGATCAGGATGTTCTCGTAGCCGGAGATCTCCGGGTCCATGCCGACGCCGAGGTCGAAGACGGGGGCGACCCGGCCGATGACCTTCGTCGCGCCGCGCGTCGGCTCGTAGATGCCCGACAGCAGGCGCAACAGCGTCGACTTGCCCGCGCCGTTGTGCCCCACGAGGCCCACGCGGTCACCGTGTTCGAGGTGCAGGTTGATGTCACGGAGGGCTTCGACGACGACGGTCTTCGAGCCGTTCGATCCGATGATGCCGCCCGCGGCGCCGACGACGGCCTTCTTCAGGGAACGGGTCTTGGCGTCGAAGATCGGGAAGTCGACGCAGGCGTCCCACGTGTCGACGCGGATGTCGGTGTTGCCGGCCATTGCAGGACTCCTAAACCCAGTACGCCACGCGGGCGCGGAAGTTGCGCATCACCAGCAGTGCGGCGATCCAGCCGACGGCGGTGCAGGCGAGGACGACTCCCCAGTGATAGAACGCGACGTGGTCGCCGAGGAGCGGCCCGCGGGCGATCTCCAAGTAGTGGTACATCGGGTTGAGTTCGACGTACCTCAGCTTGCTTGAGCCGGAGTCGCCCGCGGCGTTCAGCGTCTTCGCCGACCAGATGATGGGCGTCATGAAGAAGACGAGGCGGACGGCGGTCGTCAGCAACTGCCCGATGTCGCGGAACCGCGTCGACAGGATGCCGAAGACGATCGTGGCCCAGGTGGCGTTGAGCGCGAACAGGATGATCGCCGGGACCACCAGGAACCCCGACCAGCCGACCGGTGGGCGGAAGACGGCGAACACGATCGCGTAGATGACGATGTTGTGCGCGAAGATGATCAGGCTGCGCCACACCACGCGGTACACGTGGATGCTTATCGGCGCGGGCAGCTGTTTGATCAGGCCCTCGTTGGTGGAGAACACGACGGAGCCGTCGAGGATCGACGTCTCGATGAAGCCCCAGAAGATGAAGCCGAGCAGGACGTACGGCAGGAACGTCTTGATGTCCTGGTGGAACAGTTCGCCGTACAGGATGCCCATGGCGACGGCGGTGACACCGGTCGCGATGGTGATCCACAGGGGGCCGAGCACCGAGCGCTTGTAGCGCTGCTTGATGTCCGTCCAGCCCAGATGCAGCCACAGTTCGGAGGTGCGGAGACCCTCGATGAGGTCTTGGACGCCTCGCGCGAACGTTCGCGAATCCGAGGTGGGCGGAGCCGGCGGAATGATCCGGCCGGGGGCTCCGCCGTCATTGGCTACGGCTGACACAACGTCACAGCATACCGGCGGGTCACAAGTACTGACCTGTGCTGTGGTTGTCGGACGTGTCACCGGCGCCGGGCGGAAGTATGCCCTGACGCATCTGTTCGAGCTGCCCGCGCGCCGCCATCTGCTGGGCGAACAGCGCCGTCTGGATCCCGTGGAACACTCCTTCGAGCCAGCCGACGAGCTGGGCCTGTGCGATGCGGAGCTCCGCGTCGGACGGTGTCTGGTCGTCGGAGAACGGCAGCGCGAGACGGTCGAGTTCGTCGCGGAGCTCGGGGGCGAGACCGTCCTGCAGCTCGGCGATGGACGTCCGATGGATGTCGGCGAGCCGGTTGCGGCTGGCGTCGTCGAGGGGAGCCGCGCGGACCTCTTCGAGGAGTTGTTTGATCATCGTGCCGATGCGCATGACCTTCGCCGGCTGCTCGACCATCGCGGTCACCGGGTCGACGCCCGCGGTGACGGCTCCGGCCGCGGTCGGGAACTCGACGACTGGTTCGCCGTCCGGCGTGGACGGGTCGGAAGCCAGTGGATTGCCGGGGGTCGCGGTGCCGAACATCTCGGGAAGCATGTCCCCCATTGTGCCTGGGTTGGGGCGACGTCCTACGGCGATCGTCACCGCGCGCATTGTCTATCGTGGTGC
This sequence comes from Gordonia spumicola, assembly GCF_009932475.1. Lineage (GTDB taxonomy): Bacteria > Actinomycetota > Actinomycetes > Mycobacteriales > Mycobacteriaceae > Gordonia > Gordonia spumicola. The sequence goes on along the minus strand of NZ_BJOV01000002.1, from coordinate 447,678 downwards.
CATGCCGTTCGACGTAGCCTCCGTTCGGGGACTGTTCCCCTCGATGGGCGACGGCTGGATCCACCTCGATTCGCAGAACGGTTCGCAGATCCCGGACGCGGTCGCGTCGGCGGTGTCGCGCGGCATCCGATCATTCCCCGTCCCCGCGGGCGGACTGTCCCGTCAGGCGGTCGCGGCCGCCGCCGTCACGACGCAGGCCAGGCAGGCCGTCGCCGACCTGCTCGACGCCGACGCCGACTGCGTCGCCTTCGGGCCGTCGCGCGCGGCCGTCGTCTCGGCGCTCGTCGACGCGTTGCCCGTCACCCGATGGATGGGTGACGGGATCGTCCTGTCGAGGTTGGACGACGAGGAGAACATCGTCCCCTGGCTGCGCGGCGCGGCCCGTCACGGTTCCTCGGTCCGATGGGCCGAGGTGGACGTCGAGCAGGGCACGTTGCCTCCGTGGCAGTACTCGCACCTGGTGACCGAGCGGACGACCGTCGTGGCCGTGACATTGGCGTCGTCGACGACGGGTGCGATCACCGACATCGGGCAGATCGCGGGCCACGCGCACGCCGCCGGGGCGCTTCTGGTGGTGGACGCCACCAACGCGGCCCCGTTCGTCCCGCTGACGATGAGCGAGCTGGGCGCCGACGTCGTCATCGTCAGCGCGGAACGGTGGGGCGGGCCGCGGATGGCGGCGATGGTGTTCGCGGACCGCGCGTGCATGGACTCGTTGACGAACGTGTCGTTGAATCCGCGCGCCGTCGGGCCGTCGCGCCTGGAGGTGGCGGCCGCTCCGGCCGCGCTGCTCAGCGGAGTCGTCGCCTCGGTCGACCTGCTCGCCGGACTGGAGCCGGAAGCGGGGTCGCGGCGTCGTCGGCTGATGATGTCGATGGACAGCACCTACGAATACCTGCAGCGGTTGGCGTTCTACCTGGTGTCGTCGCTCGACAGTCTCGGGCACGTCCACGTGATCGGCGTCGACACGCACCGGGTGCCGCTGGTGAGTTTCCTCGTGCGCGGGGTGACCGCGGAGAAGGTGGCGAAACGCTTGAACGACAACGGGATCAGTGCCCTGTACGACGTCCCGAGCCGCGCGTTGGACGCGATCGGAGTGCGGGACGCCGGTGGTGCGGTCTCGGTGGGCCTCGGCGTGTACTCGACTCCGTACGAGGTGGATCAGCTGATCCGGGTGCTCGGCTCGTTTGGCTGACCGGTTGCCCGGCAGTCGATCAGCAATCGTATGGTTGTCATCGAAGTAGTTGGCGATGCAAACATTTTCCGGTGGAGGCGGCAGGCGTGTCCGACAGTGAACAGATGCTCGACGATCGCGAACGTGACCTGTGGAGTCAGTTCGTGACCGGCGGCTGGGTGCTGTACCGGTCACTGTTCAAGCAGATCGATTCGTCGTCGTCGCTTCCGAGCGCCGACTGGCGCGGGCTCGAAGTGCTGGCCGCCACCAGGGAGCTCCGGATCAGCGACCTCGCGGATGCGACGCAGATCCCGCTGAGCACCGTCTCCCGCCAGGTGGGACGGTTCATCGACAAGGGCTACGTCGACAGGGTCGACGGCGGCGACGTCGACGGCCGCCAGAAGTGGGTGCGCATCACGGCCGCGGGAAAGGCCGTCGTCGCGCCGATCCTCGCCGAACGCGACCGTGTGGTCCGCAGGCTCGTCATCGAGTCGCTCACCGACGAGGAGTTCGCCGTGTTCTGCCAGACCTTCGGCAAGATCGGCGACCGCATCACCCGCGAGGGTCTCTGACCCCTGCTCACGACACGGTGAGCAGCACTTTCCCGACGGCGTCGCCGGAGTCCAGGCGGGCGTGTGCGGCCGACGCGTCGGCGAGGTCGAAGACGGAGTCGATGATCGGTCGGACGTGTCCGCTCTCGATGAGCGGCCAGGTGCGCGCCACCGTCTCGGCGACGATCATCGCCTTCGACCCGGGGCCGGTGACCGGTCGAGCGCGGAGTGTCGTCCCGATGACCGCGGCGCGTTTGGACATGAGCGCGGCGATGTTCAGTTCGGCTTTGATCCCGCCTTGCATGCCGATGATGACGAGGCGGCCGCCGGTGTTGAGCGCCCGGACGTTCTGCTGCAGGTACTTGGCGCCGATGATGTCGAGAATGACGTCGGCGCCGCCCTCCGCGGCGATCACGTCGTCGAACCGCTCGGCGGTGTAATCGATGCCGATGTCGGCGCCGAGCTCGCGGCACGTGTCGAGTTTGGCCTGGTTGCGGGCGGTGACGGCGACGCGCGCTCCGAGCGCGTGGGCGAGTTGGACCGCGTGGGTGCCGATGCCGCTGCTGCCGCCGTGGACGAGGAACAGTTCGCCGGGGCCAAGGTGCGCGGTGAGGACGACGTTCGACATGACCGTGCACGCGACCTCGGGGAGTGCGGCCGCCGAGGCCACGTCGACGCCGCGCGGGACGGGCATCAGCTGGGGCGCGGGGACGGCCACCCTCTCCGCGTACCCGCCGCCCGCGAGCAGCGCGCACACCTCGTCGCCGATCGACCATCCGGACACGCCGTCGCCGATCGCCGAGACGGTCCCCGACACTTCGAGGCCGAGAACGTCCGACGCTCCGGGCGGCGGCGGATACTTGCCCGCGGCCTGCAGTATGTCGGCCCGGTTGACGCCCGCCGCGGCGACGTCGACGATCACCTCCCCGGGAGCGGGCACCGGATCGGGCAGGTCGGTGACGTCGAGGAGGCCGGAGCCGACAATCGCGCGCATGTCCCCAGTGTTCCACCGATCAGCGCTCCGGGCGTGTGAGATCACCTCCGATCCGGTGCGCTAACCTGATCCACCAGGGAAGCGTGGCAGAGCGGCCGAATGCACTCGCCTTGAAAGCGAGCGTGGGTGAAACCACCGGGGGTTCAAATCCCTCCGCTTCCGCAGAGAAGGGCCAGGTCAGAGAGATACTCTCGACCTGGCCCTTGTTCTATGCCTGGCGGGTTCGGAAAAGTTGACACACCAGTTGACACAACCCACCTGCCATTACTCGTAGAATTACTCCGTGGCAAAGCTCCCGATTGGTGTCGAGAAGATCGAGTACAAGTCCGGAACTGTGCGCTACGAGGCGCGGGTGGACGCGGAAGTGGACGGTGAGCGTCGGCAGTTCCGGCGCCGGTTCAAGACGGTGGCCGAGGCGACTGACTACCGCAAGAAGACCATCGCCGCCGCGGTGGCCGGTAAAGCGGTGCCCACGACGGCGCTGACGGTCAAGGTCGCGGTCGAGGCGTGGCTGGAGGCGCAGGAGATCTCGCCCAGCACGCGGGCCGCGTACTCGGCTGCGCTGGCACCCGTAGTCGAGAAGTACGGGAAGCGCAGGGTCCAGACCATCGAGAAGAAGGACGTGGTGGCGCTCGTCAAGGACCTGCGCGAGGGTACGGGTCCGGGTGGTCGGAAATGGGCGCGAACGAGCATCAACCCGATGCGTGCTCGATGGCAGTCGGTGTGGGAGGACCTCGTCGAGCAAGGGAAAGTCTCTCGAAACCCTGTCGAGCTGGTGAAGCCGTTGCGCAAGCGTGACGACCCTGTGGCATCGAAAAACAAAGGTGTGCTTGATCTTTCGGACCGGCTGACCGACGCCGAGGTGGCGCGGCTGGAAGCTGCTCACCCGCCGACACCACCGGCCGACGCTCACATGCGTTCGGCTCCGTACCTCGCCGCGATGCGTGCCCCGATGATCGCGCTCGGCCTGCTCGGTCTGCGCCGGGGCGAAATGTCCGGACTTCGGTGGTCGTCGATCGACCTCGACACCGGGACGATGAAAGTCGCGACGTCCACACGGATTGCGGTGCGGGGCAAGGTGATCGAACAGAACGTCGGCAAGACCGAGTCTGCTGGTCGATGGCTGCCGCTGCCAGATCCGACTCTCGCGGTGCTACGGGCGGCGAAGTCGCGTCAGGAGGCCGAGCAGGCGCGGTACGGGGAGCGGTGGCGTGGTGGGTCCGATCCTTACGTGCTGATACAGCAGAACGGTCGTCCGACGAGCCCGCGGACGCTCAATTTCTGGTGGAACGATGCGTTGGAGTCGGCGGGTGTATCGCATCGACGGTTGCACGCGTCGCGCCACACTGCGGCGTCACGACTGATCTCGATGGGTGCCTCTCCCGCAGAGGTGGCGAAGTGGCTGGGCCACGCAGATGGCGGCGAACTGGTGCTGCGGACGTATGCACACGTCCACGAGGATGACCTGCGGTCACTGGCGTCAGCGCTCGATTACAGCCGTGAGCGGGTGGTTCCGGCGGATCGAGGACCTGTGCATGTGGTCGATCAGGAACTGCCAGCACACGCTGCCGATAAGCTGGGGATGGTGCGGGACCCGGAGACGGGTGAGTGGGACCTGCCGTAGGCCTGGCCACTGTTCGAGCAGCCGTCCGAGACGCGTGGTCCGAGCGGTTGCTCGTGGCCCCGCATTCCTTCGCCCGGGCTTCTCACCACTGGTCGGTCGGTTGTTCGAGGAGCTGCTCGATCTGCACTTCGACCAGCTGGTCGAGGGGTTGCTCGTGAAGCTCGTCAGAGGTACCCGTGTTCCTTCACCCGACTTCTAACCACTGCCCGAACAACCCTTCGAAGCGCGGGTCGAGGAGCTGTACGACCAGCTGTACGGAAGTCGGGGGTGAAACGTGATCAGCTGGTCGAGGGGTTGCTAGTGAAGCTCGTCAGAGGTACCCGTGTTCCTTCACCCGACTTCTAACCACGACCACGACCAGCTGATCGACCCGCGGGTAGAAGTCGGGGGTGAACCGGTAGGTGGGTTCGTGATCGGTTGTTCGAGCGGTTGTCCGTACAGCTGGTCGAGCAGAACTTCGAGACCGTGTCACATGTTCCTTCACCCGACTTCTAACCACTGCCCGACCAGTTGTCGGTAGAGATGTCCGAGACACCCGCCCGAGGAGCCGTTCGAACCGTGTAGGGATGTAGGGATCGAAAGTCGTCCCTACAGGCCTCCCTACACGGTAAAACCGCAGGCCAAGGTGTGTTTTTACCTGTTCATGTAGGGATGTAGGGATCTTTTCAGAACTTTACGCGGGGGAAGAATCGACCTTCGCTCGCTGTATAGGCATGGAAGAACTCTTTTCTCGATTCGTCCCGACATCCCTACACGGGGCGGTCGATTGGTCTTCTGAGCAGGGGAAACGGCCTGTAGGGAGGCCTGTAGGGATCTGATCGGGTCCCGACATCCCTACAGGGTCCCGACATCCCGATGAGGTCAAACATTTTTGCTCGTGTTGAGCCTGTATTTAGGCATTCTCTCGTGAATATTCAGCTGTCAGGAAAGGTGCTGGTGGCAGCTCGATCGGACGTTTGAGTGTAGCGGAATACCATTACCCATCAAGGATAGTTTGACCGCTTGACCTGCGCATTTAGCCGTTCCTGATACTTGCGGCCTGTTGGCATTTCGTGGAATCTGTAGGCACGAGAACGCATAGGAAAGGAGTGGAAATGGCTGAATCGACATGGTTGACCGTCGAGGAGTACGCCGCGCTGAAGCGTCGGAGCAAATGGACGATCTACCGGCATATCAAGCAGGGTCTGATTCCCGGCGCGGAGCAGGTCGTCGAACACGGCGAGATTCGGATTCCAGTTCCGGCGTCCGTCGCCTGACAAAAAGATGAGCGCCGCACCTCTGCAAAGGAGCGACGCTCGGAACCTAACCACCACAGAAAGGTTTTACTGATGACATCTTACGACGATTCGATCGATCGTGTCGAGTTCTCGTTCGATCGCGACGAGCTGGGGTTCACCCCACCTCCCGCGCCTCCGGAGCAAACTGTCGACCCGGCTTTGACCGAGGACGAAGTGCTGGAGCTGGCCACTGTTCGGGCGGTGGCCGCACTGCGGAGGGGCCGTTGCCGGCCCCGGCGAAGGCGGCTAGGACGGTGTGCGAGTGGACTGCGGCCGTGTACGAGGGCTGGAAGAAGAAGGACGACGAGAGCAAGGAGGGCAAGAAGGCGAAGGGTGCCGCTGGTGCCGCTCCTCCGAAGGGGATCACGCACCGTCAGGCCGCTGAGCTGACGATGCTGTACTTGCCGGTCGCGCTGATCCCGGCCGTGGAGACCGAGCCGGATCGCGACGTCGCGCTCCTAGCGGTGTACAACGCCGATGACGGGCTCTACGAGCAGTGCTCGGGTCGGACGAACCAGATCACGGTCTTCTTGAGGCGCCTTGCATACGATGCGAATGACCGCTGGATCGGCGAAACGCTCTCGGCCATTCGCGACCTGGCGCCGTTGCGGTATCAGTGCACCGACCCCGATCTGGTGGCGCTCGACGACTGCGTCTACAAGATGTCGACGGGCGAGAGGCTGCCGTACACGCCCGATCTGGTCTTCATGGCGAAGGCGCGGACAAAGCTGCCCGAAGTCGAGCCGGAGCTGCCGCGTATTGAGAATCCGGATGGCACGTGGTGGGACCCGGCGAGCTGGTTGCTGGAGACGATGGGGACACCGGAGCTGGCGCGCCAGATCCACGAGGTGAACAACCGGATCTTGCGGCCGCGGGCGTTTGGCGATGACAAGGTCATCATGCTCTATTCCGAGTCTGGATCGAACGGCAAGGGCACCGTCTTGGAGATGCAGCGGTGCATGGTCGGCGGTGAAAGAGGCCTGCGGTGCGCCTCGATCGGCCTGGAGAACTTCGGCGGCGACGCCCGGGATTTCATTCTCACGTCGCTACTGAATGCCGCCGTCAATCTCTCCGATGAGTCCGACCCCGACGGATTCATGAAGTCGTCGGCGATGCTCAAGGCGATCGGCTCGCATGACCCGGTTCTGATCAATCGGAAGAACCGGGATGCGGTCACCACGAAACTCTTCGTGACGATGGTTTTCTCGATCAACAAGCTGCCGAAGATGAAGGACAAGAGTCAGGCGATCGACCGTCGGCTCTATATCATCCCTTTCGGTCAGCGATTCATGAGCGACGGAACGACTGACATCAAGCGGAATCCCCGGATCAAGAGTGACTACCTCAAGCGCCCTGAGGTGAGGGAATGGTTCGTCTGGCAAGCACTCAAGGTGATCGGCCCGATCACCGAGATGAGCACGCCGCCGTCGGTGGCCGAGGTCCTCGAGGAGTTCCGCGAGGCCAATGATCCCATTGTCGACTTCTGGCGGCGATACGAGCCTCAGTTCGCTGTGACTGATCTCGGCCATCTTCCGCTGGAGATGTTGTACGACCTCTACAAGGCCGAATCCCGTGCCCGACGGGGCACCAGCGCAGGTGTCGAGTCGATCAGGAACTTCTCCGACCGACTGGTCGAGGAAGCCGCACGGGGTGGTGTATGGCGCGAGGAGCGCAATGCTCGGGATCGCGTGCAGAAGTCGCTCGCATCTTGGGCCGATACCTGCGCTGGCCAGGTCGCCCCGATCATTCAGGATCTGGGTCGTTCGTGGGCTGATCTGCGGCCGGATGGTGCCACCCACGAGTTGGTGTCGGGTGACGAGCGAGTGGCGCGGTGGGGACGCGATCTGGAAGGGCTGCCCATCGGCACGCTCCGCTCGCAGAAGTCTCTGGCGCTGCCGCGGCGGGCGTCGTGCCTCGTGCGTGATCTTCAGGTCGCGCCGCAGTTGCTCGACCACGTACCGGCGGAGGTCTCCTCGCCTTTGGCCGATCCCTCCGCGGAGATCACCGACGACGTCCCGGATCTCGCCCCGCTTACCGCGGCTGAGATCGCCGAGATTGCGACCTGGGCCAATCGCGGTGTGCCGGCCGGTGTGCCACCCGCCCCTGCCCCCGTCTGGGCGGAGGTGAGGGAATGAACCGCAAAGACCGACGAGCAGCGCAGCGCGGACGCGGGCCGATGGGTCCGGCACAGTTCGAGCGTGAGCTGCGCCGGGTTGTCCGTGGCGACCCGGACGCCGATCCGGTCGTGGCTGCCTTCTGGCGCGACCAGAGCACGGAGTGGGATGTGGCCGCGGCCGTCGACCACCCGGACGGAATCGAGGCGCTGAGGCGCCGATGAACCACTAGTCGCTCCAGTAGAACACCCCCGCACAGCGTGTGCGGGGGTGTTTTCTGCTGTCCGACAGACGATTTCGCGCCCTACCCAGAGGCGTTGAAGCCCTCAGTGGAAGGCTGAGACTGCTCGCGGGCGCAAGGTAGCGGCCTCCTGGGGGCTACGCTCGGCCCTTCGGTGGGCGTCATAGCCTTCTGCTTGCGTCCCTGTGCGATCTATGACGCCAGTCGCGGATTTCGTTGCGGCGCTGTGGCCTTCACAGCGCCCCCGCATGGCGTCATAGACGCCTCACGGCTCGGGATCGCATGGCCTATGACGCAAGTTGGAGTCGTTGTAAAGGCGTTGTCGAGGCACTGTGGCCGCTGGTATGGGGCGTCAGTGCCTCATCTTGGTGACACGGCCTCCAGCGGGAGGCGTGGAAGACGCTTCGTAGCGTCCATAGAGCCTCAGCATGGACGCCAGTGGAGGGCTATAAAGCCACTCCGTTGCGGCACTAGGACCACGGGTTTCGTTGTGGGGTAATGGTTTCCCCCACCGACTTCTCTTCTGGCGTCGTCCCGCTCCCTCGATCAGATCCCCGTCCAGACGGGTCCGCCGAGGACCGCCGGGACCCACGCTCTGGACCGGTATCGGACCACGGTCCGGTACCGGGTCTATCCTCTCGCCGCGGCTGGCCGGCTCCTGCGTCAGCGGGGCCTGCCGGTCCGCGGATCTTGTGCAGGCGCACCGGGTGGATCAACTGCGATCGGCTCCCCGGAACACCACAGCGCTGGCCCACGAGGCCAGCCGACGCCGGAGGCGGCGGTGCAGCCGAGGGGCAGGTTCGCCCGCTTGCGGGCGGGCATGCCCGGGGCTAGCGATGACCCCGATCCACCCCCTGATTCGCACTCCTGGCCACCACCCGGGATCGCTCCCGACCGCCCGGGAGCGATCGGCAGTGCCCCGAGGGGGTATCGGCGGGGGTACTGAGGATGGGTAGGGCGTATACGCGGCGACCTGGGCTTTTGCCGGGGGTGTACGCCTGGGGGTGGACACTTCCGGTCGTCGCAGGTCAGAGAGTTGGAGTGCGTATACGCGCTCGCGCTGACCTGGGCGTTCACGACCGGCTCTCGGCAGGTCGCGGAGTTTGTGGCGTGTATTTGGGTGAACGCCGCGTGCCCGATCACCGGTCCGGCACCGCCGTAGGTCCGATGCGAGCGAGCGAGCATTGGGCCGCAGGCGGTGATCAGGTCGACGGCGAGCCGTTGACCTGGGGTGTTTGTATTTCTTGGCATGCCTCCGGCAGGACGACAGGGACACCCGAGCGCAGCGAGCAGGGAGGGAGGGCGAAGCCCGACCGACCGGGTGTCCAATGGCGCCTTGGACACTTGGACCGAGGCTTGATACGGGTACCGGGTAGGGGTATTATCGGTGGGGACAGGGGCCCCGACGAGAATGGCCCTGCACCCGTATCGACCTCGATCCAAGTGGCCCGTCCCGCTTCACGGCGGTGTGGGCGGGCCGGTGAGCGCCAGCGAGCCCGGCCAGGGCCCCACGGCGACGGGGAGCGGGTCCCGCCGCAGGCGGGGATCTTCATTTCAATCGGCCGACGAAGGAGGGCGAGTCGTGAGCGAAGCGAGCACCGGTGCGACGCGCAAGGGCCGTGCGTCGATGGACATCGACGGTCACCGGTCGGCGGACGGCACCCGTCGGGGGCATTCGCGCTCGCGCAAGAACATCTCGACCGAGGCTCAGCGCAAGACCGCTGGGCCGGAAGCGGTGGCGTGGTACGCCGCGCAGAATCCGGCGGTGAATATCGAGAGGACGTATTTGAACGTCGACCGCGTGAACGATGGTGATGGCGGGTTCCGCGAAACCGGGTCGATCGCCGAGGTGGTCGCCTACGGCGACGCCCGCGAGGAGCGCGTGCGCAAGAACATCAAGACCGGGGAGCGCTTCGCGGTCACGCAGGTGCACCACCTGCCGTGGTCCTATGTCGAGGAAGACGGCACGTTCTATCAGCCGCGGCACCGTGACGGGACGCCCCGTGTGGATGCGGCCGGGCTGCCCGTGATGCTGCCGCGATACAGGGTGATCCCGGGCATGGAGGACGAAGCGCGGAGGTACTTCGAGGACTGCCTGGAGTTCGACGCCGCGCTCCTGCCCGACGGGCAGAAGGGCATCCACGGATACAGCATCCAGTTCGACGAGCACCGGCCCCACTTGCAGGTGCTCATGGACGCGTACTACGGGGCTCCGACGAAGAAGGACGCCGAGAAGATGGAGAACGGCTACAGCCGGGCGTTCGGGAGCCACCGCAGCGATCGGCTGGTGCCGGCGGCCACGGACGAGGGCAAGGCGATCTTCAATGCGGACGGCACCCAGAAGATGGTCCGCGAGGGCAACAAGCGGAAGTTCTCTCGCTATCACCGCGAATTCAAATCGTTCATGGTCGAGAGCGGTCACCAGGTGGAGCTGGAACGAGACGAGCTGCGTCACGACAGGAAGCTCGAACACGAGGACTTCAAGGACTGGGCGAACGAGATGCTCATCCTTGAACAGGAGACGGTTGAGATCGAGGTCGACCGCGAGCAGGTCGCTCAGCGCACGCTGGTCGTCGATGAGATCGCGTTGTCCGCCATCGCCACCGCGGAGCGCACGGAGCTAGAAGCCGATCTGCTCGCTGCGGGTGCTGAGGAACGCGGCTACAGGCGGGGCATGAGCAAGGGACGTTCCGAAGGCCGGGCCGCGGGTCGCCGTGAGGGCGAGGAGATCAAGAGTGCGGCCGAGCGGGCCGCTGAGCGGACTCGGGATGAGGCCGACATGATTCTCGAACTCGCCGAGCGTGAACGTCGTCGGCGGGATGACGAGTACATCGAGCGCATGAGTGAAGTCGATGAGGAGGCAGCCGCCGTCGCTGTTGCTCGCCGGTCGGTGGACGACCGCACCGAGATGGTGACGACGTGGCAGCAGCAGACGCAGGAGATCATCCTTGAGGCCGAGGACCATCGTCAGCGGGCTTTCGATGCGCGGGAGCGGTGGGAGAGGGCGATCGAGCAGGTCCCGATCGTCAAGGACGATCTGCCGCATCTCCGTGAGGAGTACATGGAAGAGACACGGTTCAGGACCAAGGGCGGCGAGCGGACTCTAGCTGAGATCGCTGACGAGGGCGCGAAGAACAAGGCCATCAAGAAGTTCGGGCCGGAAGTGGACCCTGCGGTCCTGACGGTCACTCGCGGCCAGGCAAAGGAACGCAAGGCCGCCGCATCGGAGAAGGTCAAGAGCGCCATGCCCACGCAGGGTCAGCAACCCGCTCAGCGGTCCTCGCAAGGCCAACGGCAGTGACCGGAGGAGGTGATGTGATGGGACTGGGTGAGCTGATGACCGGTGGTGGCGTAGGCCCGTCGCCGAGCGAGCGGGCCATGCAGGCGCGCTTCGATCAGATCGACGCGTTGCGCGAGCAGGCGCTCGAACTGGAGCGCCAGGCGGTGGCAGACCGGCACCCGCCCCTGCGGACCGCGGGGAGCTATCGGCAAATGCTGACCGAGGCCGAGGCAGATGACCTGGAGCGCAAGGCGCTCCGGCTGCGGCGACAGGCCGCAGAGTTGGAATGGGAACTAGGAAAGTGAGATCAGATGACCGAAGAGGAACGACAGAAGCACCTCGACCAGCGCCGTACGCGGCGTCTGGAAGCTGCGATGGCCGCCGGTGACGAGCAGGCCGTGCAGCGGGCCGGTGGCGCGGGCACCGCCGAGGCCAAGGAAGCGCGCCGCCGGGTGCAGGTACGCCGTGCGGCCCGTGAGGGGCGCCAGAAGCGTGCCGAGCAGATCAAGGCCGAGCAGGCCCAGCGCGAGCAGAAGAAGGCCCAGACGGGCGCTCAGGCGGGCAGCTCTACTGCTCAGGCTGGCCACCGTCCGGCCACCGGTGCCGACCGGCGCCAGCAGCAGGCAGCTCGGGCCGATCAGGCCCGCTCGGCCACGATGGAGAAGCGCGTCCAGGAGGTCAAGGACATGAATCGTAGGGCCGCGCAGTCGGCCCGTGAGCGCGCCGAGCGGTCGCAGAAAGCGGGTCAGCGAATGTGAGTATCCGTCATCTGGTCGAGACAGAGAAACACCCCGTAGGGCGAACCTGCGGGGTGTTTCTTGTTGTTGGGGCTACTCGGTCATCCAGGTCTTGATCCGGGAGCCGAGGGTCGGTTCCGGCCTGCCATGCTGTTCGGCCGGCCGGGGCGGCGTCTGTGCCGGTGCCGCGGGTTTGCGATCGAGCAAGTCGGTGGCGGTGATGTCGGGCAGGCGCACCAAGCGGCCCATCTGGCCGAGGATGAGAAGGCGTCCGTATCCGGGCGGCGGCACCAGATCGGCCTTGGTCACCGTTGCGGCGCTGTCACGGGAGTGGGAGACGTTGCCCGAGGCATCGATGCTGGCCGTCACACGCTCGGACGACGGCGTCATCCAGATGGCCTGGTCCAGCAACTCGGGCTCCGGTGCGCCGGGCAGGATGAGCACGGCCGGGAACAGATCGCGCAGGATCTGCAAGCCTTCGCGTCCCCATCGGGGAGCGAATTGGCTGGTTGCCTGAACGGCGGCCACGATGCGCACACCTTCACCTCGGAGGGTTCCGACCCAGTTGGCCAATTTGGGCAGTGGGCAGGTGCTCGGGAGCTCGTCGATCACTGCGAGCAAGTGCGGCAGCTCGTGCCGCCGCCAGTGCTCGACGATGGCGGTGAGAGCGGCCGTGGCCGCAGGTGCCGCGTCGCCACTGTCCGGGCTGATGATGTACAGCGTCGCGCCCGGCTCCTCGAGCATGGACGGGTGGAAGGGCACGGTGTCACCGGCTGGGCGGGAGACCTCGTCGCGGGCCCATGTGGAAAGCGCGTTGTAGATGTTCAGGCGGATCGAGTCGCGCTGGCCAGGGTCCATGTCGAGAGCGTTCATCAGCATCTGGCCGTGACGCGAGCCGGTCACGGCGCACCGATTGGCGGCGGTGACCCACGACGGTGCGTGGTACTCGGGATCGCCGTCCTCGGACGGCTTCCCCATGACATCGCCGGCATCCAGCGCCCAGTCGATGCCGCCGCCCGGCACGGTCGCGCCGGTCTCGGGGTCCTTGTAGGAGGCAGCGGCACGCAGGATCGCAGCCAAAGGCCTGCGGGCCAGGGTCTTCCAGGTCTTGTCGTTGCCGCCGGAGCTGCCGTCACCGGTGCCGAGGTCGCCGACGTCCATCAGCAGACTGGCCACGTCGAGTGCGGTGTCGTCGGAGACGATGCCTAGCGTGGGATCGGACGAGACCCGGATCGTCGGTACGCCGATCTTCGAGTCGTCGGGGACTTTGCCGCTCAGGTCCATCAGATAGACCTTGCCGTGCTGCGCCCTGATCGCCGCGGTGAGTTCGGCAACGTCGCTTTTACAGCTCACGGCGACGACGCTGCGGCGATTCCACCGCAGAATCGCTGGGCAAATTGTGGTTCTTGATTTTCCTGAGCCCGTTCTTCCGCTGATCAGCGTGTGTGGCTGCCCGTGGTCGAACGGAGTTTTCCCTAACACTCCGGCATACGGAGAGTCGATCACGCGGCGTTTCACGGCTGTCGTCTTGGACATGCTCACTTCTCCCATCGGTGGCTGACGGCCTCGCGGGCACCGGCGGACAGTCGGTCGGCGGCTTCGGTCTTGGCGACCGCGACCGCGTCGGTGATTTCATCGGCAGTCATATTGTCGATCGCGTGCAGCAATAGGGCGCGGGAATAGAGTCCCGGCGTAATTTCTTGGGTATTGGAATCTTTTCTCAGCTGATTCAGTTCCTCGCTGGTCAGCGGCACAATCTGGCGTGCGTCGAGTTTTTGCATTTGGTATCCATCCTTACATAGTTGCAGGTCAAGCCTGGTTTCCTTGTTGACTACCATACCCCCCAGGGGTATTGTCGAGTCAATCGAAGCGATGCCCCGGTGGGGCACGGAATGGACCAGGAGACCGATATACATGGCACGAGACAAAGGGCGCGGGATCATTAGCGCTCGCACTGTAGGAATGGTGTTCGTGGCGATTGTTTTCATCGCGATCGGCGTAGTCATCGGAATTGAACTCGGTGGCACGAAAGCTGATGATCAGCGTCAGCAGATCGAGTCGTGCCTGCCGATCGCCAGTGCCGCGCAGCTCGCCTACTGCCTGGACGGTGACGAGTAGCAATGGCCGGACGTTGGGAGCGCGAGCGGTCGGCGTGGGTGCTGGCGCACTCGCGTGCGGGCACCAGCGCACGTCGCCGTGCCGAGCTTCTCGCTCGTGCCGACCGGCGTGGACAGCGCGATGCGCACGGTTTGACCGCTGCGGTCGCACAGGACGAGGTCACCGCGCCCCTGTGGCGCCGGGTCGCTCTTGGCGAGGGCCGGTCGCCCATCAAGGCGATCACCTACGCGGGAGCGGTCGTCGTCGGCGGGATCGTCGGCGGCGTGGGTACTGCGGCCGGCTACGGCGTCTACAGGGCCATGTGGCAGGTGTCGCCGAAGATCGGCCGGCTGTGGGCGTGGCTGTGGGCTGCGGCGGCGGGAATCGGTGCAGTGAGCCTGCTGGCGCTGGACGTGCCGCTGGGCGTCAGCGTCCAGCTCACCAGGCACTTCCCACTCGACTTCGTGCAGATCGGCCCGTGGTGGTCGTGGGCGGGGTGGCAGCTCGTAATCGCGTTGGCCACTGTGGCCGTGATGATCCGGGCATGGGGTTGGGCCGGGGTGCCGAAGAACGCGGCGATCAAGGACCCGAGGCGCAAGGACGGCTCGTTCCGAGAGACACCGGACCACGCGAAGGTCGCGCTCGATCCCGAGGACGACGTGACCACGTGGTCGCGCATCAAGAACTACATGACAGAGGAGAAGAAGAAATGACAACGAACCAGCCGAACATCCATGTGAATGTGCAGAGCGGCACCGGCGAGGTGCTGCGGATCGTCGCAACCGTCTTGCTGTTCGGCGGCGCTGGCGCGGTGGCTTGGTCAGTGGCGCAGGGTGCTCACGCCGAACTCGCGGCGAGCGGCATGACGATGATGATCGTGATGATGGCCAGGTTGATGTACGCCCGGGGCATGGTGCGCATTCCCGCTGGTAGCGGCGGGGATGACTTCACGGCGACCAAGTCCGCCATCTCGCAGATCACAGGCGAGTACAAGAAATGGCTGGCCGGAACCAGCATGCCCGCCCTGGCGCTCATTTCGATCGGATACGCGATCGCCTTCCTGCTCCTGCGAGCCGCTGTTTCTGCAGCTCTGGGCGTCTTCTCGAACTTGTACGTGGCGGGCGGCTTCGCAGCGATGGTGGGCGCGATCGTCGTTTTCCCGAGTCTGCTGCCGTCGATCCTGTCGTCGCTCAAGCGCAAGGGCGTCGTGACGACCGATCCGAACACGGTGCAGGCCGCACCCGCGCAACAGGTGCCCGCTCCTGCTCCTGCGCCGCAGGTCCCAGTGGCACCGGTGCAGCAGGACGCCCCTGTCGCGCCCGCACCCAAAAAGATCGTCCGCCGAGTCGTGAAGAAGGAGCAGTGACCATGTCTGAGTACGAATTTGTCGATGAAGGCGGCAATCCGATCGATCCCGCCCAGCTCGAAGACGGCGAGTACGAGGTCGTCGACGAGGTCGAGTCCGACGAGCCCGATGAGGTCGACTACCTCGCCGATCTGCTGCTTGAGGACGATGAAGTCCCCGACCTCGACCTCGACGGTGGCCAGCCGTCGCCTGCTCCGGCAGTCGTCGATGACGATCAGTCAGAAGAGGTTGTCGAGATCATCGAGATCGATGAGCCCGCTACCGCGGCTCCGTCATTGGTCAAGACCTCTGAGTCTGAGCCGGTGGCGACGGCGCCCGTTGAGCCGGAGGAGACCCCCGGGATCTCGCTGAACGGCAAGGGAAAGCTCGTCCTGGTCAGTGCAGCTGCGGCGGTGGCTGTCGTCGTCGGCGGGCTGGCATTCGGTTTGTCGGCCCTGGGCAACGAGAACACGGCGGCGGACGTCGCGGACTACGGGCGCGGCAAGGCCTCGCAGGCCAGCGAGGCCGTTGTCTCGAAGAGCAGCGAGGTCCGTGGGGAAGCTGCGGCGGTGGCCATCGACGCCTGCCGGGTCGGAAAACTCAGCGGTCCCGGCGGTCTCGGCGATGCGATGTCTGACGGCAGCGAGACGCCGAAGCTCAAGCTCGACGTCATCAGCGCCTCCCCGCTGCCCGGCGCGTTCATCAAGGCCCGGACCAATGCTGACGGCGTCGAGGGCACACCGAGCGTGCTCCAGCTGGCGAAGACCGGCTGGGGCGTCTATGTCACGGTCCCGCTGACCAAGGCGGAGAAGAAGAACGACGTCTCGCGCCCCGGCTTCTGGAAGGCCGACATCGCGGTCTCTGGCGACAAACTCGCCGTGACCGGCGATCGGGCGTGGGCGGGCGGGGACACCGGCGGCGCGGGTTCGTGCGAGCCCGCAGAACCCGGCGTCTATGCAGCGTCGGGCAACGTCCCGGCCGATGCGGCCGGGCTGGTCGATGGGACCGCGAGCGTAGATGCCATCCAGGGCGTCGCGGGTCGGCCCGATACTGCGGTGGCGATCATGGGCAACTCGATCACGCTGGTTCGCCTCGTCGAGGCACCAGCGGAGGGAGGTGATGCGGCGTCGAGTAGCAGCAAGCCGTCGAAGTAGTCCGCGGGGTCGTCCGGTTGCACACCAGTTCCGAAGTACATACGAAAGAAGGAAATCTCATGTCCAAGAACATCATCAAGACCACCATCGCCACCGCTCTGGCCGGAGCGGGCCTGCTCCTCGGAGCCGGCCTCGCGAGCGCCGAGACCGCGCCGTCGGTCGCCCCCGACGGGCAGTACTTGCTGATCCACGTCTCCGTGGCCTCGCCGCTGCCCACCGGTGTCGACGTGGCGACGGTTCGCGACGGCGCGGTCATCGTCGGTGGCCGGGCGTTGCCCGGAGTGACGGCCGAGCGGATCGATTGGGACGGCAACGGTCGGATCGACGCCGCCGACCCGATCCTCGCGATGAAGGGCGACTATTCCATCGGAGAGTTGCGCCGCTAGAGCCAGTAGAACCAAGACCCCCGTCACCGATCCGGTGACGGGGTCTTTGCTGTTGGGGAGGGGTCAGGCCTCGGTGTTCTTGTCCGCTGATGCCTGTTGGAATCCCGCCACAACCACGCGCAGCGTTATTGTCTGTCCGTGAGCTGGGAGCATTTCGTAGATGTTGCGGACATCGTCACTGCGGTCAGCGCTGTTGTCGCGGTGGTGCTGGCGACCTGGCTTGGCCGAGACGCGATCAAGGTGGCGCGATCGGGCAACGACACTGCAGAAAGAGACCTCCGCTACAACCAGATCGAGCATCTTCTGCAGGACATGTCGGCGTTGGCGATGGCCACCGACGATCTCGTTATCGGGCCCGTGGCCCCGCTGCAGTCCCGAGCACTGGAACGCCACGCCGAAGCGTTCGACACGCGGATGCAGGTCTTAGAGAGACTCCTGCCGCTTGATGATCACGACGCGGCACGCTTTTCCGCAGTGAATGAACGTGCTGCGATGCTTAAGCGCATCTCGATGGCCACAGATGAGCTGCACCGCGTCGGTCGTACGGTCCTCGCTGAGACCGTGTCGTCGGGCGAGACCCGGTTCACCAAGGACATGTTGCAGCGTCTAGTCGAGATCGATTGGACAATCACTATTGACGTCCGTGAGTCTTTGCATGCGGAACCGGTTCACGAGGATGTAGTGGATTTCCAACAGGTGCAGACGGCACGGGCATTCGCGCCGTCCTTCGAAGCCGCGAACGAATTGCGCCAGAAGCTCGACGCGCCTGACTCGGAGCTGACAAGGCCGGAGTCTGTGCGTCTGTTCACCCCGTGGGTGTCGGTAGTGCTCGGTATCGCTGAAGTTGATGAGGACCGTGGCCTCGTCGGTGAGCTGGAGAACATCGAGTTCTATGAGCCGGAGCGCGGACCAAGCGCGATCGACAAGGCTCGTGTCGAGAGGATCGACGATTGGATCGGGAAGTACCTTCGGCGCGTGAGCCCGTTCTCACGTTGGTCCCATGTGACGGCTGGCGATTCGGACGAGGTGGCCGTGGTGGAGGTCGTCGGCCGTTCTGAGACACCTGAGCAGCTCGCGAGGGGCTTTCAGCGATACCTCCGAGACGAGTTCGTTCGGGAAGTCGTCGAACTGGTCGATGTCATGCGGGTCAAGGACGATAAGGTCACTGGCGGCTAGAGGGCAGCCACCTTGGCCGCGCCTTCTGGGGTTCGTCCTCGCACTGGTGAGATGTCAGCGAATCAGATCGCGGGCCTTTTTCATGACACTGACGGGGTCAGGTGCGGAACTGTAGACGGCGATCTCGTGGTATCTGGGGTCGTCGATCGCCAACGTCGCGAGCGGGGCCTCACGAAGTCGGACGACGTCGATGCCCTCGGCGAGCAGGTCAAGGGACTTCTCGGTGTCCAACTCGACCTTGTCGGCGTGCCAGTACGACCCGTCGTACTCGACGGCCACCCTCCGGTCCCCGGAGAGCGTGATCAGGATGTCGACGGTCCACGATGCGCGTCGTACGAATGCGTCGCTGTGGACCCGGATGCCGGAGGCCGCGGAACCGAACAAGTCTCGGGCGGCGTTGAGGTGGTCCAGCTCGACGCGAGACTTGCCGGACGTCCGGCACTCCGGGCAGCCGGTGCCGTTGACCAGTGACGCGGGGGTTCCTGTCCAATGGTGAGCGGCGTCAGTGTCGCAGATCCAGTGAACGACGTGCTCAGTGTCGGTGGGACGGACCTGCCACGGCGTGATCGGATTCTCTGGTGCCCACCCGGCGGCGATCTCCGGGTAGTGCCAGGCGAGGCTGTCGAGAATGGTGTCGCAGTCAGGACACCGTCGACGCGTGTACTTGTCGCGCTCACGCGGGGTCTGCTGCCACTCGTGGCCGCACACCGGGTCTCGCCACCAGGCCAGGCGTCGTGAATCGGGGCTGGCCTGCGCGGCGGTCCAGGCGCCGTTGCGGTCTGGATGCCACTGGGAGGCGATCTCGGGGCTCAAGCGGGGCTCGTTGCCCGTGTTGTTCCGGTCGCGGGTCGCGTTGCCGCGGCACGCCGGGCAGCCTCGTTCCAGGAAGGAGGTCGGTGAGATCCGCGGGTGGTGCCCGTTCGGGCACTTGAAGCGATAGATCGCCCGTGGTTGGAAACCGCGGGAGTACGGGCCCCAGCCGTTCGTCGTGAACGTGCCGTCGAGGACCAGGGCGAACCGTGGGTGCATTTCGTCATCCCAGGCTTCGAGGAGTTCAGGAACGTCGGCGACGGTCTTGCCCTCGAACGAGGCGAGCCACTCGTGGTATTCGTGCTGGCGACGTTCGGCGCAGGGCGGACAAGTCGGCTGTTTGGTCATGTCGCGGATGACGGCGGTGAAGCGGTGACCGCACTCCGGACACTTCCAGGCAGCCGCTTTCGGTGACTTGAGCTTCGCAGTCTCCCAAAGGGACTCGGTATTGGCGTCGTGGTCCCACCACGACAGTGCCTCGTTGTCGGAGGTGCGCAGCAGGTTCGCTGTCGGCGACTTGGCTGGTGTGCTCTGGCGCTTGCGATTGCGTCGGCAGGTGCAGCCCCATCCCATGTCGCCGACGCGCTCAGCGCTGATCTTGCCGCAGTCGCGGCAGCGGGTCCGATGGGGGTCGTCGGGCAGGGATGGGTCGGTGAGCGGGCCCAGGTAGTCGAAATGGTTGGCCTCGGCGATGGCGCGTACCTCGTCCAGGTCGACAGGGGTCAACCCTTCGCCGGACATCGAGCGTGCCCACTTGGCCCACTCTCGCCAGTGACAGGCCTGGCAGATCGGCTCGTCGGACTTCATCGGGAGCTTGTCGAGGACGTACTGCAGGCGCAGGTGCTGCTCGCAGCCACAGGAAAGACAGCGCATCAGCGTCCACGAGTCCCGCTTGGCTACCGG
Source organism: Gordonia spumicola (assembly GCF_009932475.1). GTDB lineage: Bacteria > Actinomycetota > Actinomycetes > Mycobacteriales > Mycobacteriaceae > Gordonia > Gordonia spumicola. Next base: position 427,815 of record NZ_BJOV01000002.1, on the reverse strand, counting down.
TTCGAGCGGTTCGAGGTCTGCTGTGCGCAGGATCTCGGAGATGTGGGGCTGGCACCAGGCAGGGCGTTTATAGGCGCGGAACGCCGCGGGAGCAGCGCACCCGTCGATGGCGCATGGGGTGGCGGTCATTGCTGATCCTTAACTGTCGACTCCTCAGCGAGGTACTTGTAGACCGTCTGCCGACTGACGCCGAATTCCTTGGCCAGCGACGTGATGCCCTCCCCGGCACCTCCGGCATGGCGTCGGGCTATCTCGGCGACCTGCTCGGGCGTCAGCGCGACCTTGCGCCCCGCATACTTGCCCGCGGCCTTGGCCTTGGCAATGCCCTCGGCTTGTCGTTCGCGGATGGCGGCCAGCTCGAACTCGGCGACGGCACCGAGCATCTGGAGTAGCAGCTTCGTCATCGGGTTGTCGTCACCGGTGAACACCAGGCCCTGCGTAGTGACCTCGACGCGCACGCCCTTGCTGTTCAACTCGGCGATGATGGCTTGCAGGTCGGTGACGTTGCGTGCCAGGCGGTCGAGGCTGTGTACGAGCACAGTGTCGCCCTTGCGGACGTACTTGATGAGGGCGTCGAGCTTGGGCCGGTCACGGTTGCGGCCGCTGGCCTTGTCTACGAAGACCTCGTCCAGTTCGACACCGTCGAGCTGCCTGCTCTCGTTCTGCTCGGCCGTGCTGACCCGGACGTAGCCGACGCGCTCGCCGGTCATGCCGCTTCCAACCACGCCGCGATCAGCCGCTCGACCTCTGCGGTGAGCGCCTTGGGCGCGGGACCGCGCTCCTCCTCGAATGCCTGGTAGCCCTCCATGAAGCGAAAGAAGCTGTCGAATTCGTCGACCACGGGCTCGGTCAGCAGTTCCCGCGCATGCGCTTTCGCGGCAACGGTGGCCTCGCGGCGAAGTTTGCGCAGCTCTGCCGGCGAGGGGGTGTTGTCCCAGTAGTCGCGCTGGTCGGGGTCGACCCAGGTCAGCTCAGCGAGCCCGTACCCGGCCGATGCGAAACAGCCGTAAGCCGCCTCGTTGCGGGCCCATGCGATGGACTCATCGAGGGACCGATCATCGACGGGAGCCCAAGTCGCTCGGGCTTGGGCCTCGGCTTCGTCAACCACTTCAGCAATGAGTTCGTTCAGCGTTGCCATCAGGTCTCCCGTCATCGCCCGCGTCTGTCGCGGCACTCGATATCTGTCAATGTAAGTCTATAACATGTGTTGACAGATGTCAATAACGATCGAAACCCCACCCTAAATTGACGCAATATGCGGCACTTGGGAAGTGTCCATTTGGGAGTACCCCAGATGATCGAACGGGTGTTTGAAACCCGTACTGATGAACGCTTCCGATTTCCCCGGATCAGGCTCGCGTCGTCGGCTAGTGTCGGTTGATGAGCACAGTTCCAACCCCAGGGGATGTGGCCCAGCTTCACAGTGCAGGCAGTGGTATTGGACCGGTGACCGCAGGGCACGATGATCGCTTGAGGTCGTTCGCCTTCTTTTCATATCGTGGTACGGAGGAGGCCGAGGGGCCCGAACTCGGACGGCTGGCGTGGGCGGATGCCTTGGAGTCGCTGGCGTCAATGGCTGAGCACGAGGACTGGGCTGGTCCAGACGATACGGGGCGGCCTCTACCGATTCTGGACAGCTTCTTGCGGTATACACATAAACGGCTGGTCATGGAGGACAAGATCGTTGTCACCCCCGATGGGGAGTGGGCGGCGTGGAACACAGGTCTACTTACGCCGCACGCGGAGGAGGTCTTCGGGCTTTTTCAGCGGAACCGCCACGAGAACGCGCAGCACTGGTTCTTTTTGCGGTGGGCCAGCGAATCAGACCGCGATCTCCTCAGGCATTTCCCTGATCCGCCGCAGATGGCTGAGTACGTGACCTCGGCATCTGAGCTGATCTACGACTGGAGGCGGGAGTTGAAACTCGCCTACGACCACATCATCAATGACAACCTAGATCGCTTCCCTGCGGATCTTGCGGCACAGCCCCTGCGGGCAAAGCAAGCACTCGATTCGGCGGTGAACCTGACGCTGCGACGGGTGCGTCGCAACCACAAACTGGTCATCCCGCAGTGGTATCCGAAGTTCGGGGAAGTCGGGGCGCAATTCCTGATGCCGCTGGATCTCACAGGCGATGGAAGCGCAGACCTGGCACTAGTGGTGTCCGCCGTCGGTGAGCGGGCCTACAGAGGTCACACCGTTCTCACACTGGAGATGGCCTACACCAATGCACGGCTCGTAGCGCGTCCAGACAGTGATTGGTTGACGCCGAACGCAGCTCCGGTGACCGGTGATTCGGATGTGGCTGCGAGGATTTAGCGCTCCGTCGGAACGGACGAAAGGCATTTGGGGGCACCTCACCGAACGATCGTTTCGTACAGCTCTTACGGACGCTGGACGGCCCTGGTGGAGGACTGACCATGCCACTGTCCGGTCAACGACCGGCTTACGGACGGTGCAGAAAAGGAGATCCCCGGCACCGAAGTGCCGGGGATCTCGAGGGGTTGGGGCTAGTCGGCTCGACGTTTGAAGATTGCCAGCATCTCGGTCGCCATCGTGGTGTTGTACGGATAGTCGAGCATCTGAATGCCGCGCTTGTCGGTATCACGGCCACTGTGAACGAAGTCGGTGGGGTTGTTGCTGACCAACTCCCAGCCCTGTTGCCCGTACTCGGCCAATGCCCTGTAGAACGGGGTCACTTGACTGCCGACTTGTCGACACCACTGCAATCCTTGACCTCGATCTACGAGCACGACGCGTACCGATTGGTACTCCCATCGTTCGGTCATCGTGATCAGCGCTTGATGAGCTTGACGCCACTGATGGTGACCGGGCCCATCACGACCTTGCCGACGTAGTTCTCGCCCTTCTTGACGAAGATGTACCGGTTTACCCCGAAGTCGGCGTAGGCGCCGTTGCGGGTCTGATGCAGGTGCAAGGTGGCGCCGGAGACGAACAGCTTGTTGCCCCGGACGACGGCCCGCCCGGAGGACTTCATGCCGAAGGTGTCGGTGGTCATCGTGTACCGGCCGGACTCGACCTTGGCCTCTGCGGGCGCGGCTGTCAGGGCCCCGACACCGAGGGTGCCGGCGAGTCCGGCGGCGGCCAGGGCTGCGCCTGCGACGGCTCGCTTGAGAGTGATGGACATGATGGGTGTTCTCCTTCTATCTGGTGGGTGTGACCGGTCAGCAGTCGCCGTCGGTGAGTTTCCTGTAGACAGTGCCGATGTAGAGGTCCTTGCCTCCGCGCAGCAGGACCCAGACGACGTCGCGGTCGAACGCGTCGGGTCGCACGGTGAGTGCGTACTGCTGCTGCGGCTCCTTGCCCGCGGCCTCGGACGGGAGGGTCACGCCGTCTGCCTGCACTCGTGCGTAGCCGGTGAAAGGCTCCTCCGACAGGTCGAACGTGGGAGGCAGGGTCTCGTCCTTGGCGAACTTGCGCGTCTGGACCAACGTGCCGTCTGTCCGGTAGAACGCCATAGTGGTGACGTCGTCGTCGAAAATGGCGACGCTGATCGTCTTGTCCTGGTACTGCCGGATGTAGGTGGTCGATTCGTAGATGAGTCCGTCGCCGGGGCCAGCCGCCAGTCGGTCACCGATCTCGGCAGGCAGCGGGACCTGCTTGTGGATCTTGATCAGGTTGGTGGGGCGTGAGCCGCGCCAGCGAGTCAGGACCGCGCCGGTGGACGGCTGTAGCTCGCACTCTCCGTTCGACGACTGTGCCGAGCTGCGCTGCTGTGAGCTTGACTTCTGTGCGCCGTCAGTCGCGGTCGACGACCCTCCGTCGGAGCCGCTGCACGCGACGGCGGTCACCGCGACGACGAGGATCAGGGCCAGGACACCGACTACGGCAGCGAGGATACGAGCCTTCGTCTCGGCGAACACGCCGGCGAGGCCGGTGCGGGGCCCGGTAGGTACCGGGCGCCCGGCAATGGTGGCGAGGGATGCCTCATCGAGGGTGGGGGCGGCTGGATCTCCGAGTTGCGCGTCGTAGCGGGCGCGGCGCTGCGGGTCGGACAGGATGGCTCGGGCTGTGTCGATGCGACTGCGCGTTAGCGAGTCCTGCGGATCGGTGGAGTTGAGTTGTGCGGTCAGTTGGGCGGCGAGAGTCTCGGACGGTTGTCGCCGGTCGAGGCCGTAGATCTGATATAGGTCGATGTGTGGCATGGTGTCCCCTCTGTGTGAGGAGACATGCAGGTAGGAGCACTACTCGAGCGTCTGAGCTGCGGCCTCGTCCGCTTCGGCGGCGGCGTAAAGCTGGCTCGGCGTCGTGCCGAGTGCGCGGGCGAGATCCCAGAGCCGATCGGAGCTGATGCTCGCGTCGCCCCGCTCGAGCCGGACGATCGCCGATCGGGATAGTCCCGATGCCTGTGCGAGCTGACTCTGGTTCAGTCCAGCCTGCTCGCGGGCCGCGATGAGCGCCTTGGCCAGCGCCGCTCTACGCACGACGCGCTCCCGCCGCTGCTGCGGCGTGAGGCGATCGTCGGGTGCGGGCACCCTCACATCGTCCCACGAGCGCGGTCGTGCTTCCCTGCATGTCTTCCTCGATGGTGTGGTGGTGATCAGTGGTGTGTCTCTAGCGACACAATCAGATCATGGATCATCCAATACTGCGACGACTGGTCGGTCAAGCGACCGACGCCGAGGCGGATTGGGAAAAGTGGTTACCTCCTGCGAAAGTCCGAGCGGCCCGTGACGTGCACGAATGGGCCCGATGAGTGGTGTCGGACTGTTTCTAACAGGGATATGTGACAGCGAGAAGTGCTGTGAGAGAAGGCGATTCGAGGCGGTCCGGAGATGCGGCACCTTACTTGATATAACCTGCCGCATATCCTATCACACGATGTCAATAGGTATGATGCACATCACTGTAAGGTCGACTGGCTGAATGATGAGACCCCGGCGCGGTCAGCGCCGGGGTCTTCAAGGTGCAGCGGGCTCAGGCGACGTAGTCGGTGTCGATCATCACGAGTCCTCGAATGCGTAGACCCCGCCGTCACCGGTTGGCTCGACGGTGTAGCCGTGCGCCAAGTCGCGGCCGTACTTGTCGAGGTCGACGTAGGAACGCAGGTCCTCGGGCAACGCGTCGAAGAGCGACAGGTCGTCGACAAGGTTCTCGACGTAGTCCCGCCATGATTCCCACTCGCCGCGGTAGCGGTCGATGAACGCCCGCACGTCGACGTCCTCGGGGTCGGTGATGTGCTCGGACCGGGCCAGGGTGCAGAAGGCCGGCCAGAGGGTCGGCGTCACCTCGTCGTGCACCTCGGCCCACTTCGCCGCGGTCACGGTGTCGATCTCGGCGCGGATCGGCCATTCGCCATCGAGATCAAGTGCGAGAATCTCCTCGCAGCCGGCCCGGCCCCAGGCGACACCGGAACCGGTGTGGACGGCGGCGAGATCGACATCGGCCGCGTCGGTGGCGTCGAACCAGTGGCCGACCAGTCGGCCCGAGTTGTAGCAGTGAAGGCAGCCGAACCACGCCCGTGGGGCGTCAGGCATCGTGACGGGGACGGACGGTGTCAGAACCATGGGAGTGCCTCCAAGATCGGTGTCGGGTTGATGGTTTCGCCAGTCGTCAGCCGGTGTTGCTCGCAGGCGTACTCGATCTGACCCGGCTCGACCAGGTAGCTCCAGCACCTCGGGCCGCTGGCACCGTCGGTGAGCAGGATGCGGGCGTCGGCGGGGACCTCGAGGCCGATGACGGCCAGCGCGTCCCGGGCTGCGCCTGCGGCCTGGCCGGGCGTGTAGAGGAAGTCGTGGTCAGACTCGGTGAGCGCGTTTGCGCCGTTGTACTGCTCGGCGGCTTGCTCACGGGACAGGCCGCGGGCGCCGGGGGCAAGCTGGCCACTGGTGATGAGTCGTTCGATCCACGGGTCGCAGATGGTGGCGGTCATGGTGGATGTCCTCCCTTGAAATGTGGGTGTTCAAGGTGGATCTCGTCGGCGGCTGTGCCGCCCGGGTGCTTACCCCATCGCGGAGATGGATAGGCCGAGGATTCTGTCGAATTCGGCTGGGGCACTGATGATCTGGACGGAATAGATCGCGTCCATATGGGCATAGTCAGGCCCCTCGCCCGTGTAGGGGAACAGCGTGTCCATTGCCCACTCGGTCAGGTCGGCGTCGTCGGCGGGGACGGGCACGTCGACGTGGAGGATGTGGTGGAAGGTCGGGCCGTGAGCGTAGTCATTGTCGACGCGGATGGTCAGGGCGACGGTGGCGGTGGGCAGCATGGGGTCCTCCTCGGTGATGATGTTCGAGGTGGGCCTGTCGGCGGCTGTGCCGCTGGTGATCGCGGGCGCCTGCCATCGGCCGGCACCCTGGCGGGCTAGTTGACACAGAGTTGACACATTCCCTGTCGCCCCTGCTCAAACCTGCAGAAACCTTGTCTGACCATTACTCTTTAGAAAACTCATGACCTGGTAAAACCCTGTATGCACTCGCCTTGAAAGCGAGCGTGGGTAAAACCACCGGGGGTTCAAATCCCTCCGCTTCCGCAGCAGGTCAGGGGTGGTTTCTAGGAACGCGGGAATGTTCCCGGGAACCGCCCGACGACGCAGATTGACCGATTCGTCTTGGAATGACCCATGGGCGTGTCGCGGCCATCGGCTGACTCTCCCCCCCTCAATCGGAGTTGACTGCCGCGCCTGCACATCGCGTCCTTAGATCTGACCGTGCGCGCGGCGTGCGAAGCGTCGCGCTCGCTCGCAGCAATGTCGACCTCGTCTCGTCGCGTGGGCGCGGATGCGGATGGAGGAGGTCGTCGCGCCGGCGACCGAAGCCTGCCGTTGGCCGCGACGACAAGGAGCCCGCGACCTCACCCCGAGGTGACGGCTCCGTGCACGTCAGCTCCCAGCGTTAGCTTCCGCTTCCTGGTCAGCGTAGAGATTGCCCCGGAGCAGCGCGAGCGATGCGGCGCAAGGCTCGTCCGCGCTGTGCCGAACCTACGAGTGCAGACCTGCGGGCACGTGACACACATCGAGCGCATCAGCTACCTCGAGCGGTGACTTACCTGCGGCGGATTCGTTCCCGCACCTGGTTCGCTCGCGCGCCGGCCTCCTCCAACTGCCACGCAAGGTGCATCGCAGCGGCTTCGTCGTCGGCCACCTCGACCGCGTCTAACGTCGCGTGGACCTGCACCGCGACCACTTCGGTGTCGAGCCGGTCGGCCAGGAAGTGGGAGCGCTCACTCGGGTTTGATCACAGCGATGCCTCCTCGGCTTCAACGCGGGCGCCCGCAGCCGGGGATGGCTGCGGGCCAGCGTTGGGAGTCTGAGAGGAGGGGAATGTCCGTAGGGTAGCTGGGCGGGGTGACGGGTGCGAGAGGGTTACGAATCAGGCCTCCGCTGAATCAGGGCGCTGAACGCTGGTCGTGGCCGGTGCGGTCCGTGAGTGCGCTTGAGCAAATCGATCCAGGTGCGGCTGATTCCATGCTGTTGGGTACACAAAGTCGCGTGTGAGGCCGGACCGATTCTCGAGCCATGTCTCAAGGTCGGGCTTGAATTTACCTACAGTTCGGAACACAGCAATATCCGTCGACGCGGGCGGCACCGGCCCCTTCTTACCGCGCGCACCCAGGCGGGCCCAGATCCAAGAATCTTGCACCTTACCTCTATCAATACTGAGGGGGATTGTGACCCGGTCATCCGTGTCATCCACCCGCCCGAGCAGGAAGTGACCTCGCTGAATCCGAAGCCGGTCACTCACGTCGGGCGCGGAGTACATCGCGATCCCCCCAGCCGACGGCAGCGACTCATACACATCGCGGAAGCTGCGACTATCAAAGTCTGAGATCGCGTGGGACGGCTTCTTGATCGCGAACACTGCGCCGTCTTGGTCTGAGTGAACACCATCCCGATCGACGGTCGACATATACAGGCCCACAAGTGGATCGAGCGAGACATCGAGCAGCGGTGTCGCTGCAAAATGATGCTGCAGGCGAGCGAGGAGTGCCATGTCGGGCAACCGAACGCCCTCATGTATGTCCAGACAGGCGTGACGCGCGACTTGGAGGAGGCGCTCGGTCTCCGCTACGACCGCGTCGTCAGTCAGAGTTCCGGCACGCGCGATCCGGGTGTGCATCCCCGGAGTCAGGTCGTAGGTTGCATTGGCCTGTCCGCGCCATAGCCACGGAACGTCATCGCCGTAGTTGGAGTGGAGATCCCAGATCGCACGTAGGTTCTCACGTCGTCTGTATTGGTCCGGCCCTTCGTACTGATGCCACCACGACCATTTCGGGTTGTTGCTTGCCACGCACCGATCAGATCACAGAATGGGCCGAGATACGGAGAGCAGTGGAATCTACGCTGGGTCGGAGACCTGCTCCTGCAGCGCTTCATGCCACAGCTTCACGTGGTGCCGTCCTCTTGATCTGAGCTGGACCCTACAGGCTCCCATACCGTCGCACCCTCCGCCTGGATTGCCTCAGCCTCCGGGGTGAGGGCGTCGCCATCGCGGAGCGTGGCCCAGTAGGCGCGGCTCGCGACGAAGGCGGCCTCGGCGTCGGCGGGGTGGGTCGGGGTCGGGTGGGGTCAGCGTGCGCCCCCGAGAGCGATGCGGACGTTCTCAAGCACCTTCTGCCCGAGCAGCGGTGGGACCGAGTTGCCCAACTGCGCCTGAACGCTCCCTCGGGTGCCGACCAGCTCGAACTCGTCGGGGAACGTGAACAGGCGCTTGACCTCGGCGGTACGCAGGCGGCGGTTCTCCCAGTGGAACGGCCCGATGTTCGGTCCTGGCTGCGCCTGGATCGTCGGCGACGGCCTATTCGGGTCGAGCTTGAGCAGGAACGACCAGTACCGGCTCCGCCACTCGAACTGCGGGTCCGGATGCTCGCGCCGCTCGGTGTAGTGGAGGTAGTTGTCACCCGGCGGGATCCCAGGGAGGAGGTGGCCGTACTTGCCTCCGATCTTCTCCTCGCGCTCAGGATCGGTGATGAGACCTTCGAGCGCCTCGCCCGCTGTGACATGCGGACGGCCCTCGATGAGACCTGTCGCTCGGCGTTCCCACTTGCCGCCGTGGGTGGCGTCGGGGTGCACGGGCGTCGGCTTGCCCTTCGGTGCTCCGATGATGAACAGCCGAGGCCGAGCCTGCGGGACTCCGTAGTCGGCTGCGTTGAGGACTTTCATGTTGAAGTTGTAGCCAGCCTCGTCGATCTCCTTGAGGAGACGCGTCAGCGCGGGCCGCGAAGCCTTGTTGTTGTACGTCAGCGCGTACACGTTCTCGAGGACGAAGGCGCGGGGTTGTGCATCCTTGAGGACCCGGGTGTACGCCTGCAGAAGCGACGCGTCAGGGTCGAGGCCCTGACGTTTCCACTCAAGCCAGAAGCCGCTCTTGGAGAACGGGGTGCACGGCGGGCCCCCGATGAGGAGATCCGGTCGCTGGCCGGAGCGGAGCCCGGCTGCCTTCAGGATCTCGCTCGTGGGTGTGTCCAGAATGTCCTTCTGGATCACCGGTGACGCGAGGGTGTCGAAGTTCTTCTCCATGGTCAGTGAGGCGTCACGGTCGCGCTCGACCGCCGCTCGCACCTTGAACCCAGCAGCCTCAGCACCGAGGTCGAGACCACCCGCGCCGGAGAACAGAGAGATTGCGACACCGTCCGTACTTGCCATGGTGTAAGCATGGCACGAGCCACTGACGATTGAACGGACTGCGCAGGTCAGTCCGCCTTCGCGCCCTTCTCGAGCAGCTTGACGGTGATCGGCGCGATGTTGAACTTGAACGCCCGCCAGTACTTGTAGAACTCTTCCTCGGTCTCGAACGCACCGTTCCCGCTTCGGAGGGCGTCGATGTTCTTCACCGCGCCGATGTACTCGCGTGTCGTCGACGATCGTTGCCGGCTCGCGATCTTCCATGGCTGCTGAACGATCAGCTCGAGATCGCGGACGCGCTCTCGGCTGTCGAGGTCGAGTGTGTAGATCAGGAGGATGTCGAGGTGGGACTTGTACTCCTCGAACGGACGCAAGGTGCCTGGGTATTTGAGGTTGGAGTGCCTGAAGTAGGTGTTCCCGGTGTAGAGCGTGATGGCGCTCTGCGTGGAGTTGAGCGCGTGGCCCTTGGTGCTCATCGCGCGTCGAGCGGCCTTGATGTCCACGGCATGGAACCCGCCGCCGAAGACCTCACCGAAGATCTCCAGGTCGGGGTAGCCGCGTTCCGTTCCCTGATTTTCGCCCGCACGGTCGCCGAGGTTCTTGATCCGGTGCTGCAGGAACTCGACGATACTGACCTCGAGGACGTTCGCTAGCGCGGCCGACTCCTTGGGGAGTGGAAGCAGGTGGCCGCCGGCGTCGAGCTGCGCACGAAGGTCCTCGGCGCTGTCCGCGACGAGCGGGTAGGAGTGGGTTCCGTCAACCTGATAGACGCCGCCGACTTCGAATCGGTACTCAGCGCACTGCTCGCGCAGCCAGGTCTCAAGGTCCAGCACATTCGCCACATGAGCACCGTACCGACTGCGGTGCCGATCAGTGACGGACCCGCCGCCTACGCTGGTCGGCATGACCCTTCAGTTCACCCTCGTCGGCTCCGGCCGGACCTTACATCGCCGTTCGGTTCTCCGATCCGTGGGACGGCTGGGCGATCCCCATCGTCACCGCTGAGGTCCTCGCTGAGGTCGCGGAAGCCGCTGGAGCGACGTTCGCCTGGGACGGCGCCGTTGCGATCGTCAACGATGAGCGGTAGCCCGTCGATACCGAGGGCCTGTACCTCCTCGAGGCGGGGTTCGAGCTGCAGCGGGTGATTTCGGCCGGCGTGCCGCCGTTCACGTTCCGCGGCGACTGGGCGCCCGACGTCGAGTACCGCTGCGGGGATTTCTACGTGCCTGGAACGGCTGGGATACGCCGATCGTGGACCGGGAGACGCTTGAGGCCGTGCTGGCCCACGGCTGAGGAGACGGTGACCTGGAGCGGCAACGTCGCGGTGTTGCACCGGGCGGACGAGGACGAGGAGATCCGCCTCGAGCCCGACGAGGCTGGCCGGTCCCACACCCACGGCCTCGGATGGACGTTTGTCAGCGAGCCATGGCTCTCGTATCGGTCCGGCAGGTGGCAGCAGCTTCACGATGTGGGTACCGATCGGCGCGAGGTACTATCCCACGGGGCGTTGCGAAGGGTCGAGACGTGCTCGCGGAACTCCGCCTCAAGCGGTGAATGCACAGGGCGGCCAGTGACGTGGTGACGTCGGCGTGAATCGAGTCCACCGTTGCGGGTTCGTCGTCCAATTGATCGGCGAACACGCGCACAGCCTCGAACGTGGTCGGCAACCGATGCGCGATGTGGTCGTTGCGCCACTCCATGATCGTGGCGTGGAACTTGACGGCGTTCGCCGCCCGCAGGTCGCGAGCAAGCGTGTGTCGAAATGGCGATAAATGACCGCTCAGAACCCTGTTGCTTCGGCTGCGATTCTGCTCGGTGGAGGAGGCATCGACGGCGAGCGAGCGTCCATGCGAGGTGAACCGTGACGGAGCCGGGGAACGAGCGGTTGGTCGATCGGGTCATGCACCGGCTTTTCCTCGGATCGGGCCGGACGCGTCGTTCCTCGTGAGGCACGACTGGGCGATTCCCATCACCGTTCTTTCGCGAGGACTCGATGTGGGAGTTCACGTCATGATCGGTGGTCTGCGGATCCGAGCATGTCAACGGCTCAATCCCAGGAACTGGAGGTGAGCGTGTCGACGACCAGGCCCGCGGACATAGTCATCGTCCGCCCCCGCTCACCGGACTCGATCGGCCAATCTCGGTCGGCCCGATGGACGATGGGCGGCGATCACGGCCCCGTCCGGGATGCGCGATGCGAGATGTGACGCCGCGCGTTACGGCGTACGAATGCGTTACGCATCGAAACGTTATGGGGTCCATGTGTTTCTGTTCAGCCGCGTTTCCGGTTTGCAATCGGTGGGCTAATACTCCTTGGTGTCGAAACATCTCGACTCGAGACCAAGGGAGCTGTGCGGTGGTGCGAGTACTCCGGGACACGGACCGAAGCGGACGCGCGGACGTCGGCAAACGCGCCGTGTCGTCGCCCGTCGTCGGCGGGTTCACCGAGTCGAGCACCCCGTGGCAGCGCAGGCATCAGGCACGCGTCCGGTGGGGCGACTGGACGGTCGTCGTCGTGTCGATCGCCCTGACCCAGCTGATCGCGCCGTTTCCTCCGGTCGTCGGCGGACGGCTGTCCGCACTCGTCGGGGCCCTCGCGTTCATCGCGATCGCGTGGAAGCTCGCGCTGCGCGCCACCCGGTCGGACCACCTGGAGATCCTCGGATCGGGTCGCCGCGAGTACGTCCGCGTGACCGGAGCCCTCGCATCCGTGCTGGCCGTGGTCGGCATGTGCGACATGCTCTTCGAGATCAGTCACATGAAGTACTTCTGGATGGTGCTCGCGGGCGTCGGGCTGGTCCTGACCCTCGGCGCCAGGTGGGCGGCCAACCTGGTCGACGAGATCGGCCGCAGATCGGGTCGCCGAGCCACCAGCATCCTCGTGGCGGGCGAGGCGTCGTCGGTCGTGACGTTGATCGAGTTCGTCAACGACAACCCCGGACTCGGGTACCGGGTGGTCGGCGCATGTCTGCCCGGAACCACCCTCGAACACGGCCCGCTAATCGTCGGCGACCACGAGATCCCCGTCTGCGGCGATCTGCGCTCGGGCACGTCGGCCGTCGAGACCATGCAGCCCGACGCCGTGGTCCTCACCTCGGTCGACATGTACGACCACGCCGCGATGCGCGAGCTGAGCTGGCGTTTCGCATCCATGAACATCCTCGTCATGATCGCGGCGGGTCAGCTCGCCGACTTCGGGACGCGAGTCTCGATGCGTGAACACGCGGGGCTGCCGATGCTCCACCTCGACCACCCGAGGTACGGGAGGGCCCGCTCGTCGGCCAAGCGGGTGTTCGACGTCGTCCTGTCGATCCTCATCGTCGCCCTCATCTCGCCGGTCCTGATCGGCTGCGCACTCGCGGTGAAGCTCGGCGACGGCGGACCGGTCTTCTACCGTGCCGAGCGTGTGGGCCTGGACAACCGACGGTTCAAGATGTGGAAGTTCCGCTCGATGATCGTCGACGCCGATCGCATGCGCGACGCCCTCGCCGACCAGCAGACCGGCAACGGCGTGCTCTTCAAGATCGAGGACGATCCGCGCGTCACCAGGGTCGGACGTCTCATGCGGCGGTTCAGCCTCGACGAGCTGCCACAGCTCTTCAACGTCGTCGGCGGCTCCATGAGCCTGGTCGGTCCGCGCCCGCCGCTGCCCGCCGAAGTCGCCGAGTACGACGACCTCGTCACCAAGCGGATGCTGGTGCTCCCCGGGATGACCGGTCTGTGGCAGGTGTCGGGGCGCAGCGACCTCAGCTGGAGCCGATCGGTGCACCTGGACCTCACGTACGTGGAGAACTGGTCGCTCGCGGGCGACCTCGGGATCCTCTTCCGGACGGTCCGCGCCGTGGCGCGCGCCGACGGCGCCTACTGACCCCCCGTCCATTCGCCTCAAGGAGACTCGACTATGACCGGCCGCCCACATCCGAGTCCGACGTCCACTGTCGCGGTGGTCCCGAACCGGACCACCGCCGTCGGGCTGGCCGTCGCGCGGCGGCTGGAGCGAGAGGGCTGGGACACGATCGACCAGGTCGGCCTCGGCATCGACCTGTGCGATCGGGACGCGGTGCGGCGCGTCTTCGCCGAACACCGGCCCGCCGCCGTGATCCTCGCGCCGCTGTCGTCGACTGCCGTCGACGACGCCGACCGGTCCGCTGTGCTCTCGGACTGCCTACGACGTCAGGCCAACGTGTTCGACGCGGCCGTCGAACACGGCGTCCGACGCCTCGTCTACCTCGGCAGCTCGGCGAGCTACCCGCGGTACGTGGCGCAGCCGGCGAAGGAGTCCGACCTCCTCTGCGGTCCGCCGGCCATCGGCGACGAAGTGCCCGCGGTGTGCTCGGCCGCCGGACTCACCGCAGTCCAGGCAGTCCGCGAACAGCATGGCCTCGACTGGACGGCGGCCGTGCCGTCCGAGGTGTACGGATCGACCGACGACGGCGTCTGGGCGGACGACCTGGTCTTCACCCTCACCCGTCGCTACCTCGAGGCCGCCCGCGACGGGCTCGACAGGGTCGTCAACCCCGGCGCAGGAACTCTCGCCCACGACCTCCTGCACGTCGACGACCTCGCTGATGCGCTGGTGTTTCTGCTGTTCCACTACGACGGCGGTCAACCCGTCAACATCGGGTCCGGCCGGTCGTACACGACGGCCGAGATAGCGACGATGGTGTCGATGGGCGTCGAGTTCGCCGGCCGCACGGCCTGGGACCCGTCTCGGGCCGACGAGTCGTGCCACGTTCGGCTTGATGCGAGCCGCCTTGCGAGCTTGGGCTGGACGGTTGCCCGGGAATTGCGAGAAGGTATCGGTGGGGCTTTGACCCGTGTCCGGTCCGTCGAGTCCGGATTGTCGTTCTCGCCGATCGCGGCCACCGGGATGCGAGGCGCGGACGATCGGGGTTGACTGCACTAGCCTCGATCTTTCATCCGGTGCCTATCCCTGCCTGAGCGGTTCGGATTGATTGCGGCAGGGCTGATTTTGCGGTTCGGGTACGACAGGCTGGCCGGTTGCCGCCGGATCACGGCCGGGTTTCACGGGCCCGGAGGGTGTCTTTCAGGTCGTTCGGATACGTCAGGACACGCTGGTCACGTGCTGTTCGGGTAGCCGTCGAGACGATCGAGCCCGGCGATCAGCAGACCGGTGTACTTGGCACGGGCATCGAACCGCAGCCGTCGCTGACGGGCGTGCCGAGCGATCCGAGCCGCGATCGCGAACAACCGAAGACGCAATGTCTTCAACTCCCACGTGCGGGCATCAGTGCTGGTCAACGCCAGCATCTGCATCCACGCGTTCAGATCGATCGCCAACGCTACGATCGAGGTCCACACCTGGTTCTGCGCGAACGAGAACAACGGAAGGTTCAACAGCCCGCAGTCTTTGCCCTGCCGGATCCGATCCTCGCACCGGGCGCGTCGGCGGTGCCGTAGTTCCAGATCAGCCAGCTGCCCGCGCGTGGTATTCGTGGCGAACGCGGTCAATCGCCACCCGTTGCGGTCAGTGATCCGCAGCTGTGCACCGGGATGGGGTTTCTCCCGCCGCACGATCACCCGCATCCCCGGCGGCCACCCCGACAGGTCGATCACTCCGGTCAACTCGGCGACGTCGGCGCCGTCTCGCTGCTCGCGGTCGCTGTTGTAGGCCGGAGTCCATGCCTTCTTCGGGAGTCGGTCGATGATCTCACCCAACCGGGCATCGAGACCGAATCCGACCGAGTACGAGACTCGCTGTTTGTGCAGGTAGTCGAGGAAGTCGTGAGTGGCGCCGGCCGAGTCGGTACGGATCAGGATCTTGCGGCCGGGACGCGGTGGTAGGTCGGGGATCTGCGCCAACGACTGCTGGGTGGTGGTGATGTGGTCGGTGGCGGTGTTCGATCCGGCATTGCCTGGTCGTAGCAGGATCGTTCCGGCTTCTCCGGTCGCGCCGGGCCCGTGGTCGATGAACGCGGTCATCGGATGAAAACCGTAGCCGCCCTTGTAGTTTCCCGCCGCTGACTGCTTGTCCGAGTGTGCGGTGACCAGGGTTGCGTCGAGGTCGATGACCAGTGGGTTCTTCGCCGAAATCCCGTGGTTCGGAGCAGCAGGACCGGCCAACGCCCACACCCGTGCCCGGGTCGCTGCTCGAGCCGCAGCGATCGCCGACAACGCCTGGACCGGCGAGGCGGCCAGCGTTGAGATCAGGCGGGAGACGGTCGGGTCGGAGGCGACGTGGCCGAACGTGTCGGGTTGTTCGCGGATGGTGGCGATGTCGGCGAGGCAGTCGCCGCCGGCGACCAGTGCGACGGCGAGGTCGGCGATGATCTTGCCCGGATCATGGACTGCGGAGGGCGTGCGCCACGGCGCGAGTGCGGTCGACAACTCGGCCGCGAGGCCGCTGACCTCGACTGTTCGGGTCAACAGGATGGTTCCGGCGTGGGACACGAGGTTCTCGCCGTCGCCGGTGGCGCGGATGTGTGGGTAGAACACGGTAGAGTTACTCACCAGAAAGGTGCTCCCTCGCTCTGACGTAATCGGACTGTCGCAAGAACGATTATCGCAGGTGAGAGCACCTTTCTTCATGCATCAGGGTCGGCGAGTCGAATTCACCGATGAAAGAACCAGGCTAGGAGGCTGCCCGATCGGTACGAATGGAGACGAACGACTGTTCCGTTCGTCGTTTGCGGAGATGGGCTACAAGGTCCGCCGTGAACTGGCGTACGGGGTACTGGTGCTCGATGCGATCATCGCCGCGGCCTTCGCCGGGCACGCCGCGCACACGCGCGACCGGTGGATGATCCCGATTGTGATCGCCCTCGTCGGGGCGACGTTCGTGTTGCGTCGGATGTCGTACCGCCCCGATCGATGCGGTACGGGCAACGGGTGGTTCATCGCGGCCACCGTGATCGACGTCGCGTGGATCTACTACGTCCACAATTGGCTCGCCCTCAACGAGACGGCGCGAGTGGTCATGTTCGTGCCGTTCTCGGTGCTGCTGAGCCTCGTCGTCGTCAGAATGCCGTTCCGGCATGCCGCCGTCGCGTTGGTGGTGGGAACGATTCTGCTCTCGACGGCCGAACTCACCCTGCCGTTCTCCGCGCCGAGACTCGTCGCGGTCCTCGTCTGTGCGAGCGTCGGCGTGATCGTCTTGACCGCCACGTTGATCGTCGAGCGGGACGCCCGGCGCTCGTGGCGGATGATGCGGCTGCTCGACGCGCAGGCCCGCACCGACGTGCTCACCGGGTTGCCGAACCGACGTCACTTGGAGGAGGTCCTCGACGCCGCGACGGCCGACACGGGCCCCGTCTGCCTGGCGATCATCGACGTCGACGGCTTCAAGTCGTACAACGACTCGCACGGTCATGTGGAGGGCGACGTGTACCTGCAACTCGTCGCCGAACGGTTGTCGAGCGGCGACGAGTTCGTGGCTCGCATGTCGGGTGACGAGTTCGCCGTCGTGTGGCGGGAGACCGCACCCGCGGTCGCGCGACGTCGCGCCGAGGAGCTTCGTGCCGACGTCGCGGGCGCCGTGGGCTCCGTGGGCGACGACGGGGTACGCCGTCGCACCGCGTCGGCCGGGTTCGCGATCCTCGCCGAACGCGAGAAGAACTCCGACTCGATGCGCAGGCTGCTCTACGCCGCCGACCGTGCCCTGTACGCCGCGAAGGCCGCAGGCAGAGACTCCACGAGGTCCGATACGGCGGGTATCGCGGCGGGAGCTCCGGCCCCGCCGCGCGACGCTCGAGCGCTGTCGAGCAGATACGAGCACGCGGTGTGGGCAGCCGACAAACGGGGCTGCGACGCCGCATTCTCGGCCGTCTACCGCAGCCGAGGACAGGCCATCCGGCGCAGCTTCATCGCGGGGATCTTCGGGGCCTTCATCGTCGGATACGTCGCTCAGGTGATCATCGGGCGACCGCAGCCGGGTGTGGCGTATCAGATCACGATGACGATGCTGCTGGCCGTCGTGCCTGCCACGGTGCTCGCACTCGTCGGCACGTCGAAACGGTGCTCCGTGCGCGTCGGCGAGATCGTGTATCTGTGCGCTGTCGGGCTCATCGTCGTCGGTCTCATGTGGGAGCGCTTGGTGCAGGTGCCGACCGGCACCGTCGTCGTCCCGTTCCTCCTGCCGGTCGTCATCGTCCAGCACCTGGCGTTGACGCACATCCGGTACCGTCTGCTCGCACCCGCGATGTGGCTCATGGTGCTCGGCCTGGCGGCCGTCGAGCTCATCGTGTTCGGGTTCGAGGATCGACGGTTCATCAACATCGTCGTCGCGGTGCTGATGACCGGAGTGATGGCCCAGATGTCCGATCGGGCCGAGTCGACGAGGCTCCTGCTGTGGCGTCGGACCCGCGAACTCGAACAGATGGGCCGACGGGATCCGATCACGAACCTCCCGAACCGGAGGGTCTTCTACACGGCACTGATCGACGCGTTCGGACTGGAGGAGAAGTACGTGGGCGTGCTGCTCCTCGACCTCGACCGATTCAAGGAGTACAACGACGAACACGGGCACCTGGCGGGCGACGACCTGCTGCGCACCGTTGCGTCCACCGTCCTCGATTCGGAGTCGTCCGAGGAGACGGCCGCGCGCGTGGGCGGTGACGAGTTCGGCGTCGTGGTCGTCGGCGACCGACTCGATACGGTCCTCGGCCGCTGTTCGACGATCCGGGACCGTGTCGCGGCCGTGAGCGTCGACGGTCCGCCGCGCGCACACGCCAGTGCGTCGGCGGGCTTCGCGTGGACGCGGACCGGCGATGAGACGGGCTCTCGTCTGGAGCGGATCGGCGAACTCATCAGGCAGGCCGACGTGGCCCTCTACCAGGCGAAGCGCGACGGCCGGAACCGTCTCGTCAGTCGGCCCGTCGTGCCTCAGACGACGGTCGAAGTCGCGAACGAGTTCGCGTGAAGCGGGCATCGCGTCCGCGGTGCCCGCCAGGTCAGAGGTCGATCGTCGCCTGGAACTCTTTCACACGGCCCGTGATCAGGCGCGCCATTCCGGCGACGGATCGGCGGGCGGCCAGCGTCGGTTTCCGGGCGGCGAGGAAGACGGTGTTGATCGGCGGTTCGCTGTCGCCGACCACCCGGACCAGTGCGCCGGACGCGACCTCGCCGGTGACCATGTAGCTCGGCAGCACCGTCATCCCGAAGCCCTGAAGGACAGCGGTCTTCACTCCCTCGAGGTCGGGGAGAGTGACGGCGGGGTCGAAGAGCGGCTCGGCGTTGTAGACCGAGTTCCAGTACCTGCGGATGATCGCGAGGTCGCGGTTCAGCGCGACCATCGGCACCGCGGACAGCTGAGACAGGGAGTCGGTCGGCACGTCCAGCTCCGGGGGTGCGACGAGCCAGAACTCCTCGTCGGCGATCGGCCACGATTCGATGTCGGGGTGCCTGGGCCGGACGGTGGAGATGACGATGTCCACGCGCCCGGCCTGGAGATCGTCGAGCAGGTCCGACGACCGGCCGAAGCCGATGTCGAGCGGTGGCAGCCTGCCGATGTCCGCCGCCAGGGCGGGCAGGATCCGGCCCTCCATGAACTCGCGAGGGCCCGCGATCGACAGCGTGTGGAAGGTCGCCGCATGCCCGTGTTCGCCGCCGACGAAGAATCGGTCGATGTGATCGAGGTGATCGGCGAGCGTCCGTTCCATCTCGTGCGCGAACAGGGTCGGCTCGGCGCCGTTGCTCGACCGGATGAACAGCTATTTGCCGAACCACTTCTCCAGCGCCGCAACGTGATTGGTGACGCTGGGCTGTGAGACACCCATCTGTCGGGCCGCGTCGCTCAGCGAACCCGCACGGAAGACGGCCAAGAACGTGCGGAGCTGATCGAGGGAGGGAGGCTTCGGGGCGGGCATGCGACAACGCTGTCACAGATCGCTGACGAGTAGCGGATCGATCCTCCGGAAACCATCAGCGAAATGCAGTCGGTCATCACCGTTGCTATGTGACGTCACCGGTCGCGGAACAGATGTGGCACGGATCTGCGGCTCACACTCGCCTCGGATGAGCCCGCCCGCGTATCGCAGGCGCCACCGGGCGGCCGCGGAGCACACCGTCCACCGACCCCTTCTCGATCGCGGCCCGATAGCCTGGCAGCGCGGCGGCGACGGCGTCGACCGTGGCGTCCACGTCCGCCTCGGTGTGGGCAGCGGAGATCACGAACGACTGCCCGAGCACCCCGCGGTCGATCATCTCCTGGAGGAACAGCGTGCGGAACTCTTGCGAGGGCTGTCCGTCGGGGCCGAACGTGGAGAACACCGCGCACGACGACCGGCCGGACGCGGCGACGAAATCGGACAGTCCGGCGTCCGCGACCACCCGGTTCACGCCGTCGATCAACCTCGCGCCCGCGGACTCCATCGCGGCTACCGGGTCCCCGGTGCGGTATTCGGCGACCACGGCACGGAATGCGGCGAGCGAGGACGTCTCCGGTCCGTGCGTGGTCGACAGCAGGAACACCCGATCGTCGTCGGTGCGGAGGCCGCCGCGTTCCATGAACTCGCGCCGCCCGGCGAGCGCCGCGATCGGGTGACCGTTGCCCATCGCCTTGCCCCAGCACGACAGATCGGGGACCACCCCGTATGTGTGTTGAGCGCCGTGCGGCGACCAGCGGAAACCGGTGATGATCTCGTCGAAGACGAGTAGAGCGCCGTTCTCGTCGCACAGGCGTCGGACGCCCTCGAGAAATCCCGGTTCCGGTTCGGCTTGCGCCGTCGCGGCCTCCATGAACACGCACGCGATGCGTCCGGGGTTGGCCGCGAACTGAGCGTCGAGCGAGTCGAGGCTGTTGTAGCGGAACCGGACGGTCGCCTCGACGGCGGGGCGTGGCACCCCGGCAGGCATCGCGGTGGCTCCGATGAACCAGTCGTCGACGGAGAAGAAGGGCTGATCGCAGATCGCGACCATGTCGCGTCCGGTCACCGCGCGCGCCAGGCGAACGGCGGCCGTCGTCGTGTCCGATCCGTTCTTCGCGAACTTGACCATGTCGGCGGTCGGCACGGTGGACAGGAAGTCCTCGGCCGCGAGCAGTTCGAGTTCGGTCGGTCGGCTGAAGTTGGCTCCGCGGCCCAGCTCACGGGCCACCGCGTCGACGACGGGCGGACACGCGTGACCGAGCGTCACCGAACGCAAGCCCACGCCGTACTCGATGTATTCGTTCCCGTCGACGTCCCACACGTGTGCGCGCAACCCGTGGGACAGGATCGGCGCCATGCCCTCGGGGTATTGGTCGGGTCCGCGCGCGTAGGTGTGGGCGCCGCCGGGAACGGCGTGGTGCAGTCGGCTCTGCATGGCGAGCGAACGGTGTCGGGACTTCGGCCACGTCGCGGGCCCGGCGGGCCCCTCCGGTCGGACGACGAGTCGCCCCGCCAGCCGTGGATACGACTCGAGCACCTCGTCGCGGAGGTCGGGGACGGTCAGGTAGACGACGTCGGCGAGGGCGAGTGCGTCCACACTCACGATCGGGATGTCGGTACCGGGCATGCGGCGTCCGAGTTTGGCGGGGGACGCGTCGATCACTCCGCGCAGGGTCGACGATGTGAGTCCGCTTCCGGCGAGCAGCGCCACCGCGCGCGACGACGCCGCGTAGGCGTACACCGAGGCGCCCGCGCGGGAGAGACGGTGGGCCCATTCGGCCAACGCTCGGGTCTGGGCGGTCGCCGCTTCCGACAGTCCGCGCAGCACCCGCGGGTCGGTGACGCCGACGGCGGCCTCGGCGGCGATCATCCGCCGGACCTGCGGGATCTGTGTCGACATGCGGCCGTGCCGGGCGGCGACCAGCACCGTGCCGCCGTACAGGTCGAATTCCCACACGTGCGACACGTGCATGCCTGCGGCGTCGAGCAACGCGCAGACCGCGGTCAGGGAGTAGTACGCGAAGTGACCGTGGCGGAAGGCGTTCCACTGGCGGTCGCGGATGATCGTCGCCACCGAATGGAACTGCAGCAGGAGGGTTCCGTCGGGTGCGGTCGCGGCGGCCCGGGCAGCGAACGCCGCCCGCTGATCGGCGTCGTGCATGATGCCGAGACTGTCGACGACGACGTCCGCGGACGCCGGGGGATCGGCGCGCCGGAGTCCCCGGGCGGCGGCCAGGTCGAGCCACGTCCCGCCGTGTGGGCTGGGGAACTCGATCACCGTCTCGCCGGCGAGGAGTCCTGCGGCGGCGGCGAGGTCGAGGGCGGCCGCGGCCTGATCGCGCAGCGCACGTGGCTCCACGCCCCTCGGCTCCTCGGGCGCCGGGCCCGCGTCGTCGAGCTGCACGAGCCCGCACGCCGAGCACAGCGACACCGTGAGGGGATGACGTGCGTCGTCGCAGGCGGACGATGCGGCGAGGGGGAAGTCGTCGCCCGCCGGGACCGCGCCCAGATCGACGACGCGCTGCACGGCGTGCGCGCACCCCCGACACGTCGTGCCATCATCGACGGCATGCTCGTGGTCCAGACCGATCTCGCCGATGTCGTCCTCCTCGTTCCGCAGCCGCACCGCGACGAGCGGGGACTGTTCGTGCGTACTTTCGACGCCGACGTCTTCGACGAGCATCTGGGTGTTCCGGGTGCGGCGGCCGCGTTCGTGCAGGATTCGCAGTCGCGGTCGGCGCGGGGTGTGATCAGGGGCATGCACGGTCGTGCCGGCCGCGGGGAGGCGAAGCTCGTCCGATGCGGGCGGGGCGCGGTGCACGACGTGCTCGTCGACATCCGGCCGTCATCGCCGACCTTCGGTCGGGCGCAGGCGTTCCTGCTCGACGACGAGCAGTTCCACACCCTGTACGTGCCGCCGGGGATGCTTCACGGTTTCCAGGTGCTCACCGAGTCGGCCGACGTCTGCTACCGCATCGACCGGCCGCACGACCCGACCGAGGACGTGAGCGTCCACCACGCCGATCCCGAACTGGCGATCGACTGGCCCGCGCCGTTGACCCTGGTGTCGGAGCGCGACGCCGCCGCGGGCACGTGGGCCGACGCGGTCGCCAGGTTCGCGTAACAGTAGGGCAGTCACCGGGTCTCGGCGAGGCGGCCGACGGGGCGCATCGTCTCGTCGACGAGACCGCCCGCGCGGAGCAACTCGAGGCGGGCGAGGCGGACGAACCGCGTCGCGAAGCCTGCGTCGGTCAACATCCGGACCGCGTACTCGCGGGCCAGTTCGGCGGCGCCGTCGGCGACGGTCCACTTCGCGCGGAACGACAGCTCGTCGCGGGCCCGACTGAAGTCGACGCGGTACGAGCGGGCGTCGGCGCCGGTCTCGCCGGTGATGTCGACGGTCGCGGCCGGGACCGCGTCCGCGACCGCGTCGGCGATCTGAGAGACGCGCACGTTGTTCAGTTCGGTGCCGATGTTGTACGCCCGCGACCGGACCACGTCGGCGGGCGCTTCCAGGCAGGTGATGAACGCGGCCGCGATGTCCCGCGCGTGCACCAGCGGCCGCCACGGCGTGCCGTCGGACATGACGGTGATCCGGCCGGTGAGCAGCGCATGGCCCACGAGATTGTTCAACACGATGTCGGCGCGCAGACGCGGGGAGAACCCGAACGCCGTCGCATTGCGCAGGAAGACGGGCACGAAGTCGCCGGATGCGAGGGCAGCGAGGTCGTCCTCGACGCGGACCTTCGACACCGCGTACGGCGTCAACGGCCGCAGAGGAGCGTCCTCGGAGACGAGGCCGTCGCCGGCCGCGCCGTACACCGAACACGTCGACGCGTACAGGAAACGGGACACGCCAGCGTTCTTCGCCAGCCGAGCCAGCCGCGTCGACGCCCGGTGATTGATGTCGTGCGTCAGGTCGGGTGCGAGCGCGCCGAGCGGATCGTTCGACAGGGCGGCGAGGTGGATCACCGCGTCGAACCCGTCGAGCATGTCGACCGTCACATCGCGAAGGTCCACGTGCAACGTGGGGGCGTCGTCGTCGCGCTTGCCGAGGACGCAGTCGGCGAACAGGCCCGTGTCCAGGCCCGTCACGTCGTGTCCGGCGGCGGTCAGCATCGGCGACATCACCGTCCCGAGGTAGCCCTGGTTTCCGGTCAGCAGCACTTTCATTCGGCACTCCCGTGCAGTCGGAGGATCATCTTGTCGACGCCGAACCCCTCGGCGTACCGGGTGCGGCACTGCATGCCGCGCAGCCGTGCGAGCCCGAGGAACACGTCGTCGTCGAACCAGTCGCGGGACTCCTGCGACGGGTAGTGCGCGTGCAGCAATGCCGTCTTCTCGCGGGCGATCTCGTCCGTGAGCGGATGCAGGACGTCGGGGGTCGGGGTGTCGGTCTCCCACTTGGGGATCTCGTACCGCAGGGTCAGGTGATCGCGGAACTCCGTCGGCACCAGCTCGGCGAGCAGTCGGTGATCCTGATGCGCGTCGTCCCGGCGGGGAGCGAAGACGGCGTCGACGTCGGCCGCCGTCTCGCGGAACGCCCGCAGTCCGGACTTGACCTCGCCCCAGTGAGCCGGGGTCCGGCCGTCGGGCAGGTCGAGGACGGTCAGTTCCAGCCGGGCTCCGGGTGCGAACGCTTCGAGGGCTGCGGCCTCCTCCGCCTGTCGAGGGGTGCCCGCACCGGTCAGGACCAGTGCGTGGACGCTCAGACCGGGGTGCGCCCGCGCGAGGGTCAGCAGTGTTCCGCCCATGCCTATCGCGATGTCGTCGCAGTGCGCTCCGACGACGGCGATCGCGTCGAGACGATCCGGACTCAGCCCGATCATGCGGGCTGCCGCTCCCACAGCATCCACGGGCGGTCGCCGTGCGCGTAGCCTGCCTCCAGGTCGGCGCGCTCCTTGTACGTGTCGGCGGGCTTCCAGAATCCGGTGTGCCGGTAGCCGATGAGACGGCCGTCTGCGGCCAGCTTCTCGCAGGCGTCGGCGACCAGGTCGCCGTCCTCCGGGAGCACGTCGAACACGTCCTGCGAGAGCACGAAGTAGCCGCCGTTCTCCCAGATCGGGAAGTCGGACACGGGAGTGATGCTCTGCACGCGGTCCCGATCGTCCGTCTCCACGCAGTGGAACGACGACTGGGGAGGAACCACCAGCATCGACGCCGCGGCGTCGGACGTCGTGACCCGCTCGATCATGGCGTCGAGCGGCGCGTCGGTCAGCACGTCGGCGTAGTTGGCGAGGAAGTACTCGTCGTCGCCGAGATGACGTCGGACGCGGCGCAGTCGTTCGCCGATCGCCGTCTCGACACCGGTGTCGGCGAACGTGATCGTCCAGTCCTTGATGTCGGTGCTGAGCATCTCGGGCTCACCGCCGTGCAGGACGAAGTCGTTCGACTCGGTCTCGCGGTAGTTCAGGAAGTAGTCCTTCACGTAGCTGCCGCCGTAGCCGAGGCACAGGATGAACTCGGTGTGCCCGAAGTGCGCGTAGTACCGCATCACGTGCCAGATCAGGGGTCGTGGGCCGACCATCTGCATCGGTTTGGGGACCACGTCGCCCGCGCCGTTGCGCATCCGCATGCCGTATCCGCCGCAGAAGAGGACAACCTTCATCGGCTCGAACTCCTTCGTGTGGTGGTGGAGTCGGCGGGATCGCCGATCCTCGTGATGCGCAGTGTCGGGAGGGGGACGACGATGTCCACCGGATAGTCGAGGGTGTCGCTGAGCTGCGCGATGATCTCGGTGTCGAGGTTCCAGGGGAGCACCACGACGGCGTCCGGGCGGTCGTCGATCAGCCGCTGCGGGGGATGGATAGGAATCCGCGTGCCCGGCGTGAAACGGCCGTGCTTGTACGGGTTCCGGTCGACCGTGTACTCGAGCAGATCGGGTCGGATGCCGCAGTAGTTCAGCAGCGTGCTGCCCTTGCCCGGGGCGCCGTAGCCGACCACTCGTGCTCCCGCCGCGCGCTGAGCGAGCAGATAGTCGAGCAGTGCGTTCTTGACGGAGACGGCCCGCTCGGCGAGCCCGGCGTAGCCGTCCACGGTGTGCAGCCCCGCGGCATCCTCGGCGGCGAGCGCCCGCTCGACCGACGGCTCCGGTTCGCCTGCGACGGCGGCGGGTCGCGCCCACAGGCGGATCGATCCGCCGTGCGAGGCGAGCAGTTCGACGTCGACGAGTGCGAGCCCGCCCTCCGCGAGTGCCCGCTGCGCCGACAGCACCGTGTAGTACTGGAAGTGCTCGTGGTAGACGGTGTCGAACTGGCCGAGTTCCACGAGGTTGAGAGCGTGGTGGACCTCGATCGACACCCAACCGTCGTCGGCCACCAGCGTTCGGAGCGAGCGCGTGAAACCGTTGAGATCGGGGATGTGCGCGTACACGTTGTTCGCGACGACGAGGGCCGCGGGTCCGTGCTCGGCGCGGACCGCGTCGGCGGTCGGCTCGTCGAGGAACGCGGTCAGCGTCGGAACGCCTGCCTTGCGGGCGGCGTCGCTGACGTTGGCGGAGGGTTCGATGCCCAGACAGGTGACGCCCGCGTCCACCGCGTGCCGTAGGAGATACCCGTCGTTGCTGGCGACCTCGACGAGAAGGCCGTCGTGCGGCAGGCGACCGCTGTCGAGCGCGCCCGCGACGAAGCGCCGGGCGTGCTCCACCCAACTGTCGGAGAACGACGAGTAGTAGGCGTAGTCGACGAACGTCTCCTCGGGTCGGATCGACGCCGGGATCTGCAGTAGCAGACAGTCAGCACACAGTCGGACGTGCAACGGGTACGTCGGTTCGGGGTGGTCGAGGGCGTCCTCGGTCAAGAAGGATTCGCACGGCGGCGAGGCGCCCAGATCGAGCACGCTCCGGAGGTCGCCCCCGCGACACAGTCGGCAGCTCGTGTCCATGAAGTCCCCGATTCCGTTTGATCTTCCCGGCGGCCTCGACGCCCTCCGGATCGATCACGATTATTCGGTGCGCTCATGCGTATCACCAGCTCGGATGTCTGATTCTCTGATCGCCCCCATCACATTCGAATAGGCTTCCTCGTAGCGCTTATCGCGCGTAGAACTATCGCGATGCCAGTGTTCTCCGGGTCCTCCCCGGCGGTGCTACAAGTGTGGTCGGCGTTCGGTGAGATCAGGCCGACGACCAGCATTAGAGACGAGGACGGCATATGGCGATCAGCTGGGGTCGAGGTCTGCTCCGGGCGGGCGGAAACGCCGTCGTCGCCGATCCTCCGGCGGCGACTGACATCGCGCTCGGCGTCGTCCCCACGAACTACGGAATGCTGCTGAACCTGGTGTCACGACCGGTGGTCCTGTGGTCGGACGGAGTGATCGTCTACGCCAATCCGGCCGCGGAGCGGACCGCGCGCCCGGTGATCTCGGACAGCCTCGTCGGGCATCCCATCACCGATGTCGTCGACGTCGACTCGGTCGCCCGGCTCTGGTCGACGGTGCTGTCCGGCCGCGGTGCACGGACCTCGTCGGCGCATG
This sequence comes from Gordonia spumicola, assembly GCF_009932475.1. GTDB lineage: Bacteria > Actinomycetota > Actinomycetes > Mycobacteriales > Mycobacteriaceae > Gordonia > Gordonia spumicola. Next base: position 400,935 of record NZ_BJOV01000002.1, on the reverse strand, counting down.
TCCGGATCCAGCTCGTCTGTCGGGCTCCCGCCGTGGTTCAGGCAACCGTCAGCGAAGTCGTGTTGCCCGACCTCACCGCGATCCAGCTGATCTTCGACGATCCGACGTTGGCGTCACTCGCCCGCAAGCGAGACGACCTGACGGGACTCCACAGCAGATCGGGGGTGGTCGACAAGCTGGCCGCTCAGATCGGAGCCCTCGACCCGCGAGGCGATCGGCGGGTCGCCGTGATCACCCTCGATCTCGACGGCTTCTCCCGCATCAACGACTCGATGGGCGCCGACGTCGGAGACGAGATCCTCACCGCGATCGCCGACAGCCTGCGCGCGGCGGTTCCCGTGGGCGCCGTCGTCGGGCGGTTGGGGGCCGACGAGTTCGTCGTGGCCGCAACAGTGCACGATCAGCCGGACGGCTCCGCCGATCTCATCGGTCGAGTGCGGTCCGTCGTGTCCGAACCGGTGCCGACCAGTGGGGGCAGCGAACACTGGTTGAACATGCGGATGGGGTTGGCCGTCGCGTCGCGCGGCGACCGGCCGTCGGATGTGCTGCGAGACTCCTCGATCGCCCGTCGCCGCGCGTCGTTCCGCCGCGATCCCGCGTACCTGCGCTTCCAGCAGGAGTTCCGCGAAGAGGCGCAGCATCGTCTCGGGATCGAGAAGGCGCTCCGGACGACGCTCGCGTTCACCCCGGAACACCTCGTCGTCGTGTACCAGCCGATCATCGCGCTCAGCGATCGCCGTGTGGTCGGGTTCGAGGCGCTGGTCCGATGGAACGATCCGGAGCGCGGTCTGATGCTGCCGGGGGACTTCATTCCGATCGCCGAGGAGTCCGACCTCATCGAACAGGTCGGCGGGCACGTGATCGACGCGGCGATACGCGAGGTCGCGGCGGCCGTATGGGCCGACGACGTCTTCCTGTCGATCAACCTGTCCAGCAGGGAACTCTGCGACGCCGATCTCGCCCCTCGTCTCGCTGCTCTGTGCGACGAGGTCGGCATGGACCCGCGCCGCCTGCGCATCGAGGTGACCGAGACGGGGTTCGCCGTCGACGGCGACGTGATGGCGGCTGCCGCCGGGCAGCTGCGAGCCGTGGGAATCGGTGTGTTCCTCGACGACTTCGGGAGCGGACAGTCGTCGTTGAGCAGACTCGTCGGCCTTCCGGCGACAGGCATCAAGACGCCGTGCGAGTTCGTCCGCAACGTCGAGGAGCGGAGCGACGTGCAAGCACTGCTGTCGTGCGTGGTCGCCCTGGCGGGAGCTCGCGGAGTGGACGTCGTGATCGAGGGGATCGAGAATGCGGCCCAGGAGAAGGCCGTCGCCGACAGCGGCGCCGAACTGGTCCAGGGATTCCTGTACGGCCGCCCCGCACCGCTGAGCGACTTCGCGTCCTCCCTCGTCCTCTCCGGCCACTGACCCGTAGTACCTCTGGATCGCCGCGCCACAAGACCGGCGGACTGGCGCACCGATCGCATCGTTGTGATTGATCGTGGACTGTCCCCGCACCGGAAAGTTCGTCCACTGATCACCATGGACAAAACATCAATCAAATCCCAGGCTAGTGCTATCGAACATACATTCGACTACAATGAGGGCAACGAAAGAATCAGACACCCGGCAGAGGAGGTGGACACCATGACGAACGTCGAACTCCCCGACAATCCGCTGGACCTCGTGCGGTTGCAGGACGAGGTCGCACAGAAGCTCGCCGCGGTGTCGCTGGCCGGGCTGTCGGACCGGGAGCTGCTCGTGGCCTCCGAGGTCAATGAGCGGTCCAATCGTCGCGGTGTCGGTGTGGATGCCCGGTTGTTCGCCGAGGTCTCCCAGCGTGGTGCGTACCGCCTGGCAGGGTCGCAGATGCCGGGCAAGTACTTGGAAGGCCAGTTGCGGTTGTCGGCACGGGCCCGCAAACAGCGCACCGATGCCGCGTTGAGCCTGAGCTCGCTGGTCGCCTTCTCCGGCGAACCACTCGAACCCATACTCCCCGCGACCGCCACAGCGGTGGCCGACGGTGACCTCTCCCTCGACCACGTTGCGGAGATCGTCGACGTCATCGACGCGATCCCGTAGGCGGTCCCCGCCGATGTGAAGGCCCGTGCCGAAGCAGAGTTGGCCGGGGTAGCGCGGACGTTGACTCCCGAACAGACCCGGACCGCCGGCAAGCGGATTCTCGCTCACCTCGACCCCGACGGGGAGTTGACCGACGACACCGACCGGGCCCGGAGTCGTGGTGTGACCCTGGCTCCGCAGGATCGGCGGCTCATGTCGGCGATCAGCGCGAAGCTGACTCCGGCGGCACGGGCGAAACTCGAAGCGCTGCTCGTGTCCTGGGCGGCGCCGGGGATGAACAATCCCGACGACGAGCAGTCGCCGTCCGGATCATCGGCCAATGTCGATCCCGAGGCGCTGTCTGCGGCGGCTGAACGCGAGACTCGTTCGCAAGCCCAGCGCAATCATGATGCGTTGGAGGCGATGTGGACGTTCCTGATCGCCAACGGTGGTCTCGGTGAGGGTACGTTGTCGTCGCAGCTGGTGGTGACCGCATCGCTGGACGATCTCGAAGCTCGTACCGGTGTCGCGACCACCGCCACCGGCACGCGTCTACCGGTCAAGGATCTCGTCGAGATCGCCGGAGACGCGACCCCGTGGCTGGAAGTGTTCGTGAACGCCTCAGCACAGATCCTGTACCTCGGCCGCGGCAAACGCCTCGCCTCTAAGGCGCAACGATTGGCCCTGTTCGGTCGTGATCGCGGCTGCACTGCGCCCGGATGCACGGTGCCGTGGTCGCGGACCCAGGCGCATCACGTGCCCGACTGGCAGGACGGCGGCCCCACCGATATCGATCATCTGGGTGGTGCGTGCGGAGGCCACAATCGCAGCGTGGATACCAAGCCTGGCGGGTGGGAGACCACCATCCTCCGGTCCGGGCCGTTCAGGGGCCGGGTCGGGTGGCGGCCCGCCGACTCGAATGAGCCGTGGAAGGTCAATCACGCGTTGCAGCCGGAGAAGATCCTCCCGGCGTTCGGGGATCGGGTCACCGCGTCCGGGTCGGCGGTGGAGAAGTGGCCTGTCTTGCCGGATTCCGGCTCCGCCACCGGGTCCGCCCGTCCCGGAAGGGACGGATGTGGTGCGGTACCCCGCCTGACACGGGTCAGGCGGGGACACCGCCACGTCTTCAGCGGGACGCGGCGTTGTGCGACGTCTTGATTCCTTCGGCTCGCGTGCTCGCTCAGGACGGCGGCCCGCTCGACACGAGAGTGCGTCAGCAGTGGGTGAACTCGGAGATGGCGGTGTAGGCGGGCTTGGGAGTGAAGTCCGTGTGCATGAGGCCGAAGTGGTTCTCGATGTCGTCCGGGTTCCGGCCCCCGCGGTCGACGGCGCTGTGGATGATCGTCGGGCCGATCAGCGGGTCGACCGCCATGCGGGAGAGGATCTGCATGATCGCCGTCTTCTGATCGTCTTCGGTCACAGCCTTGGCGGGGTCGCCCCCGGTCGGTGCGCCGAACTCGGTGATCCACACCTGCTTGCGGCCGTCGCCCGCCTGACGCATCGTGTCGAAGACCAGGTCGAGCCGCAGATAGGTGTTCCATGTCGACGTCGACGTGTCCTCCGGCAGAGCGGGGAATGTGTAGGGATGAATGCCGACGCCGTCCCATTCATCGATGTCGCCGAGGGCGTACAACTGCTTCACGAACGTCGACGGCGAGTAGTTGATGCCGTCGTCACCGGTGGGAGCGAGTCCGCCGGTGATCACCGGCGTGGACGGTGACACCGACTTCACGGCGCGCGACGCCGCGATCAACAATCGGTGATAGCGGACGACGTCGGGGCGGGGGAACGAGCGGAAGACGAGATTCGGCTCGTTCCAGATCTCCCACGCCTGGACACGATCGCCCTCATGCCGAGCCGCGTCACGAACGAAGCGCCCGAATCGCGCTGCCGATCCGGGCAACGCCGCGTCCGACGACGCCTCCTGCGGCAGTCGCGCCCACTCGGGAGTGCCGAACACGACTGCCAACACCTGGAAGCCGTGCTTCTTGGCGAGGGTGATGACGCGGTCGGGCACGCGCCAGTCGAGGGTTCCGCGCTCGGCCTCGACGACGTCCCACTCGATGCCGATGCGGACCCAGCGGGCGCCCATCGCGGCCATCGCCGCGAATTCACGTTCGACCGCGGCATTCGACTTCGTCATCATCTCCGCGCCGCCCGCGAAGCCGACCGACCGTGCGGCCGTGCACCGCTGTTCGGCCGCCGCCGACGGGGTCGGCGTGGTCTCGCGTCGTGCCGCGGCGGTAGTCGCGACAGTGACGATCACGGCCGCCACCAACACCGTCACGATGCCCGCAGCCACCTTCCAGACGGCGGCGCTCATGCCCGGACTCCCATGCTCCGGCCACCGACGGCGGTCACTTGAATGCATCCGACGGCGCCCAGCAGCAGCCAGGTGAACGCGTCCATCGGGAAGATCTCGTACAGGGTCGCACCGATCGACGCCGCGGCCGACGCCGCGATGACAGCGGCGACCCCGGCGGCGAATGCACCGTCGTACGGAATGACCGCGCGGCGGGACACGGTGACTGCGCTCAACAAGCTCACGACGAGGAACGTGACGAACAGCCACAACCCGATCGGCCCCAGTTCCACCAGGACCTTCATGTAGTAGCTGTCCGGCTGATACGGAAGTCCGAACGCGTAGGCCGAGGCTCCGTCGATCCGGACCGCGAGCGATTCGGGCAGGTGCGGGCCGTCGGTGACGAGTTGCTCGGCGGCGGCGCCGGAGGTGCCCAGCCCCTTGCCGAACGGATTGTCGACGACGGACCCCATCGTCGCCTTCCAACCGTCGGCGCGCGTCTGCGAGCTGGCGGTCGAGAAGATGGTCCCCGTGATCGACGTCGGTGCGAGCAGCAGAACCGGGAGCGCGGCCACCGCGAGCCCGCCGAGCGCGTACAAGACCACCCGATAGCGGATCACGCCGAGAACGACCAGCCCCGTGATCAGGCCGATGAAGCTGGCCCGAACCACCGACAGCGCCTGTCCGACCAGCAGCAGCGGCATGCACCAGAAGAACACCTTGCTCCGCAGACGAGACGGGTCGTTCAACGACACCGACAAACCGATGAGGATCACCAACATCAGCATCAGGGCATACGGGAACGGCTGATTGAAGGTGCCGAAGCTGCGCAGCATGCCGCCGGCTTCACGAACCTCTTGCCCGTACTCGTAGCCCATCGCGACGAGGCGTTCGGTGCCCAGCATCTGCTGGACGACGCCGTACACGGCGTTCACGACGCCGATCGCCATCAACACGGTCACGAGGCGGTCGCGGTCGTGCACCGTCAACGGTGCGAACCAGCAGATCACCACCAGCAGGACGTAGAAGAACGTGATCTTGACGGGGAGCGCGGCGAGTGTGCCCGCGGTGAAGACTGCCGACAACGAACCGAACACGACGAGTGCGGCGACCGCGGGCCACCAGGGTGCGTGGAAGTCGCCGCGCGGTCGTCCGCGGGCGCCGACGACGGCGAGCACGAGAGTCAGGAGGATCAGACCCTCCTTCCAGAACGACGGGACCAGCCCGTGCGGAAGCACTTTGAGCAGGCCGTGGAACGGGAGGAGCGCGGCGAGCACGAGGAGCCCGCGCGCGGGCCGACGCCAGATGGCGTTGGCGGTGACGCCGAACCCGACAAGGACGATCAGATAGCCGATCACTCCGGCGAATGTCATGCGATCACCTGCTCGACACCGGCTTGCGGCGACATATGGGGAAAAGGTAGAAGTGGCGTCGCGGCGAATGAACTCTTATCGCCGAAAGTGAAGTCGACTGCCAGGAGAAATCGGTGAAACCAGCGGTCTCGGTCTGCATTCCCACGATGAACTCGGAACGGACTCTGCGCGCGACCATCGATTCGGTACTGGCTCAAGACTTCGTCGATTACGAAATTGTGGTCAGCGATAACGCGAGTGATGACTCGACTATTGAGATAGCGGAGTCGTTCGGCGACGATCGGATCCGAATCGAGCGCCACACCGAACGTGTCTGTCTGGCCGACAACTGGCATCGAGGGGTGCTCGCCGCGCATGGGGATCTCGTCAAACTGCTGTGCAGCGACGATCTGATCGCGCCGACCTGCCTGAGCGTCCAGACACCCCTCATGACCGACCCGGAGGTCGCGCTGGTGGCGTCCCGCTACGACGTCGTCGACGACGACGACGAAGTGCTGGCCCGCGACCTCGGCCTGGCGGGCTTCGACGGCAGACATGAACCGTGCGACGCCATGCGCGCCTTCGTCCGCGGCACGCCCGACGTCCTCTTTCCGACGGCGGCCGTCCTGTTCCGGCGCGACGACTACGTGCAGACTCGCGGCTTCCGCGACGAGTTCGTTTACACGCTCGACTTCGCCGCCTGGCTCGACATCACCGCGCGCGGCGCCCTCATCGTGTGCCCGGAACCGCTTGCCGGCAGCCGGGCGTCGGCGTTCAACGTGTCCAGTTCCACGAGCACATGGCGCAAGGCGCGCGACGTGATGGGCTTCAACCGCTGGGCGTACCGCGTTCACGGCGGCGCGGCGGGACCGATCCGCCGCCGAGACGAGGTGAGCGGAGACCTCGTAGTGCTGCAGTCCCTCGTCCATCGCCTGTACCTGCGGGCGACGGGGACACGCTGACGGCTGCATCGTCACCGGGCGCCCAACGCGATCTGCTCGAGGTAGACGTCGACGTAGTCGGCCGACATCCGGGCGGCGGAGTAGCGGGCCAGGCCCTCGTCTCCGGCCGCGACGAGCCGTTCGCCGACGGCCGGATCGTCGAGGACTCGACGCATCGCGGTCTCCAACGCGGCGACGTCCTCGGCCGGGAACAGAAGGCCGGACGCGCCGTCGTCGAGCGCCTCCGGGACGCCGTCGACGGCCGAACCGATGATCGGCAGCCCCGCCTCCTTGGCCTCGAGGAGCACCAGCGGGAACGGGTCGTGCCGTGACGCGAGGACCATCATCGTTGCGGCCCGCAGGACGGTCGCCGGCTCGCGGTTGAGGCCTGCGAAGCGGATGCGGTCGCTCAGCGGAGACGCTGCGACGCGATCGACGAGCTCGGTCCAGTCGGGGTTGCCGACGAACCACACCGATGCGTCCGGATAGTCGTCGGCCAGGCGGGTGAACGCGTCGACGACGACGTCCGACCCCTTGCGGTGCGATACCGCGCCGAGGACCACGATCATCCGGCCGTCGACGGCGGCGGGTTCGACGGATGCGGCGGGTCGTCGTCGAGGTGTGCCGACGGTGCCGTTGTGGACCACACGTCGGCGTCCGACGGGGATGCGCCGTCGGGCCATCGCAGTGTCGACGGCGTGGCTGACGCTGACGGTCATGTGCGCCAGCCCCATCAGCGACACCCCGCGCTGATACTCGTTGTGCACGGTGGTGACCAGGCGGTACCGCGGACGTCCGCGGGTCGCGGCGGCACGCGTGCGGACCGCGTACGCGAGCCCGGCGAGCATCAGCGTGTGCGAGTGCACCACGTCGGGGTCGAGGCGGTCGACGCCGACAGCCAACGCCGTCGTCGTGGCCGCGACGTCGGCGGGCCGACGCCCGATCGGTAGCGGTACATGTCGCGCGCCGAACCGTTCGATCAGGTCGACGTACTCGCCGCCGCGTGACATGACCGTCACGTCGTGGCCGGTCCGTGCCTGTTCGCACGCCAAGTCGACGGCCACGTTGATGATGCCGTTGCCGGCGTCCGCGAGGTCGTTGACGAGGTGGACGATCCTCATCGGCCGTCCTCTGGCGACGGGTCGGCGGCGGGCGCAGCAGGGGCCGGCTGCGGCGTCGTGAGCTGGCCGGATGCGTTGAGCTCGGCGATCCGGGCCAGGAGCAGCTCATCGAGCAGCGAGCCGATCAGCTGTGACGAGTCGGTGGACGTCAGGCGCGGCGCCGCGGCGAGCGGTTCCGGCTCGGGTTCCGGCTCCGGCTCCGCGGGCGGGGCGCTCGGCGCCATCACGACGTGCACGGGAATCGTGAGGTCGGCGATCGCCGACAGCGTCGAGTCGAGATCGGCGCGGATGCTCTCACCCTCCACGACCATCACCACGATCAGCCCGACGGTGGCGTCCACCTGGTCGATCCACGCGTCGTCCAGGTCGACGACGACGACGTCCTCGGGCACCGGGCCGTCGAATCCTCCCCACTCCGCGATACCCGCCGAACGCAGGATCACCGCGTGTTCGCCCTCGGGCAGTCTGCCCAGCATGGTGCGGGCCAGCGCGGGGATGCGGTCGCCGCTCACGGCGTCCTCGACGGTCGCGCCGTGCTTGTCGGCGATGCGTCGAATGGCGGAGCCCGTCGCTCGACGGCTGAACCGGGCGCGGATGAAGACGACGGCCTCGGCGGCGATCAACACGGTCAGCAGGCCGACGAACACGGCGAGCGCAGGCGATTGCGGCGCAGTCTGGCGGGCGTCGTCGCTGCTCGGCGTGCTCAGGGCGCCGAGACCGTTGACTCCGCCGGATTGGATCCGCTGGATGTCGTTCTCGATGGACTTGCGCTGCTCGATGAGGTTGTCGCGCTCGGTGCTGTCGGACGACCGCATCGCGGTGATCCGGCTGCCGATGTCCCGACTGCGTGCGGTCAAGGTGGCGGCGGCGCGATCGAGTTCGCCCGCGCGTTGCTTGCGCGAGGCGCTGTCGAGGGCCTTGATGGTGGTGGCCGAGAGTTTGGCGGCCTCCTCGGCGGTCGGCGCCGTCGCGGTGACCGCGATCAACAGCGGGGAGCGGGTCTCGGTGACGCTCACATTGTCGGCGACGCGGGCGGCCGACCAGGCCGATCCCATGCGGTGCGCGATGTCCTCCCGGACACCGGACGTCGTCGCGAGCGACAGATACGGCGCGTTGTTCTGATAGATGTACACGTCGCCGGCCATGATCGGGATCTGCGCGTCGATCTGTGCGACCGTCGTGACCTCGAACTCGTCGTCCGCGGTCGCGGTGATCGTCAACGTGATCGCGAACGCGACGACGGCGACGGCTATGGCGATCGGGAGGGCCTTGAGCAGGTTCCTGAAATGGCCGAGCAGGTCGGGACCGAAGCGCAGGAGGTTCGATTCCTTGTGGACGTCGTTCGGGTTCGATCGTTGCGTGGACATCAGAGTTCCTCTGTCGTGGAGAGCGGTACGGGATCGGTGTCGCGGCGGGAGTCGGGTGGGTCGAGGCCGATCCAGGCCGAGATCTCGGTGTCGAAGCGCTCGGCGGAGAACAGTCGTGCCCGGTCGACCACGGCAGTCCGATCGAGGGCCGCGGCCCGCTCGAACAGTGCGCTCAGGTCGGCGGTCGCCGGGTCGCAGAGCACCCCCGACACGCCGTCCTCGATGATCTCGGTGGCGCCGCCGACGTTGCGGGCGATGGCGGGTGTGCCCGAGGCGAGGGCTTCGACCGTGGTGATGCCGAAGTCTTCGACGCTGAAGTTGAGGAACGCCGTCGAGCGTGCGTACAGCTCGAACATGAGGGCGTCGCTCACGCGTCCGACGAAGGTGACCGGTGCTCCGGTGCGAGCCGCCTGCGCGCGCAGGGCGTTCTCCGCCGGTCCGGCTCCGGCGAGCACCACCGGGACGCCGGTGCGGCTCGCGAAGTCGACGACGATGTCGAAGCCCTTGTAGCCGACGAGTCGCCCCACGGAGAACGCGAACACGGCGGGCAGCCCGTCGAGGAGCTCGGCCTCGGCGGTGGTCAACGATGCGGTCCAGTCGGTCTCGACGATCTTCGTGACGTCGGCCGGGGGATGGATGACGCGCGCCTCCTCACCCCAGGTGGCGCGGATCCGGTCGGCGACGAACCGACTGTTCGCGACCACGGAGCGGTTGCCGCGTATGCCGAGACGGTCCAGGCGCCGCAGGACCGGCCGGGCGGCGGCCCCCGCGAGGCCGCGGCCGCGCGGGTCGAGCTCGGGAGTCCAGATGTACCGCGCCGGGGTGTGGACGTAGATGAACTTGTCCATCTCGGGGTCGGACTCGAAGAAGCGCGCGTGATGCGCGAACAGGTGCGTGCTGATGAGGGCGAAGTCGTAGCGTCCCGGCACCCAGTGCCACATCAGCGGCTGGAAGGGCATCGACAGCATCTTCGTCCGGCGCAGCGGCGTGTACGCCAGCGGACTCTGCCGGACCGTCGACGAGGCGAAGCGCGTCTGGGCATCGTTCCAGAGGCACGTGATCTCGGCGTCGGGAAGGAGTCCGGCGAACGCTTCGAGAACTTTCTCGGCTCCTCCCGTCTCTTCGATCCACTCGTGCACTATCACCGGACTGATGTGGCCCATAAATCTCTCGCTGTCTCAAGGAGCGATCCGGCTGGATCGTCTGTCAGGGTGAGGTCGCGCCGCCAAACGCGTACCTGCCCGTGAGGGTGGACATCGAGAGATATCAGGATGGAGTTACATCGCCGCAAATCCGATTCGAGAATGACAATAGCCGAGAATTCGGGAATTGCAAAGCGAAGACAGTTGGCAATGCGGCCGCTTTGATGCTTGTATTTCGCGGACAGTGATTCGCCATTTTCGGGCGATGAGCGGAATGAATTCCCATTCCGTTGAGAAGGGCGTCCTGATGTCAATGGAGACCACCGTGTCCAGACGATCGTCGACGATTGGATTCGGCGCATTGGCCCTCGCCGTCGACGGTGCGGGGGTGAGCACGTACGAACGCGAACTGATCGCCGCGGTGAGTCGGCGCCTGCCGGCCTCCGCGATGCTGACAGCCTCCGTGCAGGAGGCGGCGATCCCGGCGTTGCCGGATTCGGTCGCCGCGATCGCGGTGCCTCGCAACAGCGGCGTCGTACGCGCACTCCACGCGAAGGCTCCGACCCGGGCAGCCGGACTCTTCCACGGACTCGACGTCGACCTGCCGGTCTCCGGACCCGATGCCACCGTCGCGACCGTTCACGACCTGTCGGTGTTCGACGTCCCGTGGGCGTTCTCGCGTTTCCGGGCCACCGGCGAACGACTGCTCGTACGTGACGCTCTTCGGCGTGCCGACGAACTGATCGCGGTCTCGGAGTTCACCGCGCAACGCGTCCACGACCTGTGCGGTCGTACCGCGACGGTCACCCATCTCGCACCCGCACCTTGGGCCCGGCCCGCGTCGGACGCGGAGATCGACGACGCCCGACGACGCTACGGCCTGCCCGAGACCTTCGTCCTGCAGGTGGGCACGATCGAACCCCGCAAGCGTCCGCACGTCGTCGCCGAGGCCGCGCGGTCCGTCGGAGTTCCCTTCGTCGTCGCCGGTCAGGGGTCGACCTCGGTGCGCGCCCCGGAATCGGCGATCGGTCTGGGCTACGTGCCGACCGATGATCTGCCCGCGCTGTACGGCGCCGCCACCGTCGTCGCCTACGCGTCCGTCTACGAGGGATTCGGTCTGCCGCCCGTGGAGGCGATGTCGTGTGGCGCCGCGGTGCTCGCCAGCGCCGTGGGGGCTCTGCCCGAGGTCGTCGGCGACGGCGCCGTCCTGGTGCCCGGCGTCGGCCTCCGCGACTGGACCGACGCCCTCCGCGACCTGGTGAACGACACCGATCGTCGGACCGAGCTCCGCACGTCCGCCGCGGTCCGCGCCGCACGCCTCTCGTGGGACCGGACGGCGGCGCGCACGATCGACGTGTACGCGTCGTTGGGTTTCGCGTGACGGTGGAGCCGACGGAGGTCGCGGTCGACTCGTCCCTGTCGAAGCGGGCGGTGTCGAACACGATCGCGATGCTGGTCAGCCGGGTCGGCATCGCGGCGATGGGCTGGCTGGGCACCATCCTGATCGCTCGTTCCCTGTCGTCCGACGACTTCGGCAAGTTCTCGTTCGTCTTCGGCGTCCTCGGCATGATGGCCGTCGTCACGGACCTCGGGGTGGGCCGGGTGGTCCTGGCTCGACTCGTCGGAGACGACGAGGATCAGATCGCGCGGGTCGCCGCGTCGTTCGTCTGGCTGCGCCTGGCGCTCGGCCTCATCGGCTATGCGGTTGCCCTCGCGGTCGTGGTCGTGACCGGCCACGATGGCGACGTGATCGCCGCGACGGCGATCGCCGGACTGGTCGTCGTGATCGCCACCCCGAGCCATGCGCTCACGGTCATCTTCCAGAGCAGGCTCCGGCTCGGCCTGGTCGCCGCGGGGGAGGTCGCCGCGCAGGGTGTGCAACTCCTGCTGACGATCGCGGCCGTTCTGTTCGCCCCTCTGCTGCTGGTGCTTGTGATCCCCGCGATCGCGAACGAACTGGTGAGCCTCGGCGTCAAGGCACGCGCGCTGCTGCGCGGCGCGGACGGACCCGCGCCGCGCGGCGGCATAGACGGCGCGCTGTGGCGCGAGATGCTGATCGAGGCGGTGCCGCTGAGCATCGGCCTCGCTTTCGTCGAGGTGACGGCCAAGGTCGACGTCCTCCTCCTGGGGCGGATGGACACGTTCGACGCCGTCGGCCTGTACTCGATCGGATTCAAGTTCTCCGACTTCATCGGGGTGGCGTGCGTCGCCGTCGTCACGCCGTTCACGACGCTGCTGGTGGCGTCCTGGCCCGGCGACCACGCCGGATTCCGGCACGCGGCACGTCGGGCGGCCGCCATCATCAGCGCACTGTGCGCGGTGGGCGTCGCCGCCCTCTACCCGGTGGCCGACGATCTCCTCCGTTTCCTCTACGGCGACCGGTTCGCGGTGGCGGCGCAGTCGACACGGCTGCTCGTGATCGCCGCGTCGATGGGCGCGTTGGCCCACCTCGGCATCATGATCCTGGTCGCGGTCGGATCGCACCGCGTGTACCCGTGGCTCACCCTTACATCGTTGTGCCTGAACATCGGGCTCAACCTCTGGCTGATCCCGCGGGCGTCCTACCTGGGCTCGTCGTGGGCGATGGTCGTCAGCGAGGCCTTCCTCCTGGTGGCGGTCATCGTGCTGGTCGCCGTCTCGCTGCCGGTGAAGAGGGTGCTGTCGGCTGTCCATCCACTGCGCGCGACCGCCGTCGCGGCGACGGTCATCACGTTCACGATGATGACGCCGGGAGTCGAGGATTCGCCGTGGCCGGTGCGCGCGATTCTCGGCGGCGCGGGGACGTTGGTCGTCCTGCACCTGTGCGGCGGCACCGACGGATTCAGCATCCGAGCGCAGGTCGGGCGCCTGCGCGATCGTCGTTCCATGAGTGAGGGGTAGCCGTGTCCGTCTCCCGAGTGGTGTTCGTGTCCCACACCCGGTCGTTCTCCGGGGCCGAAGCGGTGATGCTGAATCTGGTCGCCGAGGCGGTCGACCGGGGGCTCCGCGTGCTCGTCGCATGCCCGGCCGGGGCGGTGGCCGACAAGCTCCCGTCGAACGTCGAGCACGTCGAACTGCCGTCGCTGGGCCTGTCCGGTGGTCGGGGCGTGGGACGCGCAGCCGCCGTCGCCCGCCTCGCGTCGCAATGGCGGCGGGCCGGCCGGATTCTCGCGGCGTTCGACGACGACAGCACCCGGATAGTCGTCAACTCGTTGCCCGCGCTGCCCGCCGTTCGCTTCGGCCGACTCCGGGGAACTGCGACGTGGCTTGTCCACGACACCGTCGCCGACCGGAAGCAACGGCTGTACGTGCGGATCGGCTCCGGTGCGCTCCGCCGGGCCGTCGCCGTGTCGGACGCCACGGCCGAACCCCTGCGGACGAGCGGCTTCCCGGTGGTCGTACGAGTCAACGGCGTCCGCGTCGACGTCGACGCCGCACCGCTCGAGCATCCGGGCACGCCCGTGATCGGGATACTCGCCGCGCTCACCGAGTGGAAGGGGCACGTTCCGCTGCTCGAGGCGATCGCGCAGGTCGACGATGTACGCCTGGAGATCGCGGGGGAGGGCTTTCCGGGCGACGAGGAACACGTCGAGCGCCTGCGCGCTCTGGCCGAGCGTCCCGGGCTGGCCGGCCGCGTCAGCTTCCTGGGGCGGGCGGACGCGGGTGAGTGTCTTCGCCGCTGGACGGCGACGGTGTCGGCGAGCATCAGGCCCGAGGCCGGTCCGCTCGGCGTCCTCGAAGCACTCGCCGTCGGGTGCCCGGTGATCGGCACCGATCACGGCGGCACAGCCGATTACCTCGCGGCCGGTTGCGGTCTGCTCGTCGCGCCGTCGGATCCGCAGGCGCTGGCCTCCGCCGTCCGCCGTGTGGTGGCCGACCCGACCCTGCGCGCCGACCTCGCCGCCCGCGGGCGTGCTCGCGTCCGCTCTCGTCACGACATCGACCACACGATCCCGGCGACCCTCTCCGCCCTCCTCGGCTGACCAGGTACCTCGCTTCGCGCGGACTCGGTGGCGCCCGAAGATCGGTCTCGTAGTCGAAGTCCGATGACGATATGTCGGCGGACCCCGATGATTCGACCGATCTTCGGGCTCCCTCGCTCGCCCGCGCTATCGAGGGACGGGGACGAGGGCGGTCCAGGGGAGGACGGCGCCCAGCTGACGTTGGACTTCGAACGTCAGGGAGCGGACGTACGTCTGGGTGAGGTGATGGATGTCGCGGTACACCATGATGTTGCCGATCACCGCGGGGCAGAACGTGGCCGTGCAGATGCCGTCGCTGAAGTCGAGGGCGTAGAACAGCGGGTCGCGTTCGGCGTAGGCGATGCCGGGGTCGACGGCGTTCAGCGCGCGTGCCCGGACGGTGCCGCAGCTCGTCGAGTTGCCACCGTCCGACAGGCACATCGGGGTGTCGATCGGGCCCTGATCGTTGCCCGGCCACGGTGTGTCGCGGATGCCGACGACGGGGATGCCCGCATCGGTGAGCTTCTTGAACGCGTTGATGTAGCCCTGCGGGACGAAGTCGCCCGGCCCGGACTCCGCGGGACGGGTCGAGTTGGTGACGACGGCGTCCGGACGGGTGCGCAGGAGGTCGGCCATCACCTCGTTGTTCCACGCGAAACACTCCGGGTACGGCACCCGTTCGAGGTAGGCGGGGTTCTCATCGGTGGTGATCGGGCAGCCGCGCTTCACGTAGGTCACGATCTTGATGCGATTGCGTTTGGCGATGGTGTCGAGCGCGCTCAGCCACATCTCGGTGTGCGATCCGCCCGCGAGGGCGATCGTCTTGGAGCCGTTCTTGTCGCCGTACACGCCGACGGCCGGCGTCGTCACGTCCATCTCCACCATGACGCCGTCGAAGTACGTCTGCGGCAGGTCGGACGCGGCGGCCAGTGGAGTCGGCTGAGGGTCGAGGGCCGGGACCGGGGCTCCGTTGAGGAGGGCGCGCGCGCCGGGATAGAGCGTCGGATCGAGGTTCGTGGTGTCGACCTGCACGCCCGCGACGTGTCGATCCCATGCGGTGATCGCGCCCGCGGTCCCCGCCGACAGGAGGACGAGCACGACCGTCAAGATCGCCGGATAGGTGATCCGCGGATGCCTCGGCCAGCGGATGTGCGTCATCGACGACCGGCCGCCGCCGCGCATCGGGTCTTCGACGTACCTCTTCATCAGCCACGACAGTCCGAGGGAGACCGCGAGGATCGCCGTTCCCTCGACGGCGTTCGCGTGGTCGATGCTGTTCCAGGTCAGGTAGAAGATCAGCAGCGGCCAGTGGATCAGGTACAGCGAGTACGACATGGTGCCCAACCACACGGGACGCTTGCCCGCGAGCAGCCGATTCGCCAGCGGCCTCGGTTCGCCAGCGGCGACGTGACCGGCCCAGATGATCAGCAGCGTCGAACCGACGGGCACCCACGCGAGGGGTCCGGGATACTCGGCGACGCCGTCGATCCACCAGCCGCACGTCGCGATCACCAGCAGAGCCGCGACGGTGACGCCGCTGCGCAGCCACGACGGCACGCGGACCGCGGGCATCCAGATGGCGAGGAGACCGCCGACGAGCGGCTCCCACAGGCGCGAGAACGTGTCGTAGTAGTTGTACGGCTGATCGATGTGCAGCCGATGCTGAGCCCACAGGAACGACGCGACGGCGGCCGCGAGGATGACGACCGCGAAGACGCTCCGGATCACCGTCGCGCGCGCCACGACGGGGAACCGCGCGGCGAGCAGTTTGAGGGCTCCGGCGATCGCCAGCAGGACGAGAAGCGCCCCGACGAAGAACTGGCCCTGCATCGACATCGACCACAGGTGCTGCAGGGGACTGTTCGCCGAGCTCGCGGCCAGGTAGTCCTGGGAGTTCCGCGCGAGGTGGAAGTTCTGGTAGTACAGCGCGCTCGCGAACACCTCGCGGCCGATGTTGAGCCAGCGGGTCTGGGCGATGACGATCGTCGTCAGCACGGACACCACGATCAACACCGTGTAGAGCGCGGGCAGCAGACGGCGGAGCAGCCGTTTCAACCGCGGCCACGGGCTCACGGTGTCGCCGAACCCGATGTTCGTCGACTGGCTGTGCACAGCGTGCCGGACCAAGGAGCCGATGAAGAAGTATCCCGACAGGGTCAGGAAGACGTCGACGCCGCCGGACACCCGGCCGAACCACACGTGGAAGCAGGCGACCAAGGCGATCGCGATTCCCCTGAGCCCGTCGAGGTCGGATCGGTAGGCGGCCTTCACCGCGTCACCGGACGGAGAATCCGACTTCTGGTCAGCCATTGGTCGTCTCCGTTTCATGCTCGCGCGGGTCGCCGCATCGAACGCAGACATGGCGAAACCGTCGGTTAGCCTAGCAGCCGGAACCTGAGGGAACCCTCTCGATGGTGACGGCACAGATCGGGCCGTCGAACGTCCGTCGAACGCACGACGGACGGCTGTCGTCCGATCGATTCGACACCGGACACTCCGTTATGCTGGGCCGCGTGCTGCGCCCGGACCCTCTTCGCCGACCCCGCAGGCAGGAGTCCGCCCGATGACGGGGACGATCGCGCGGCCGAAGAACGTCACGAACTCGCGCAGGCGCAGGCTCGTCGAAGAGGATGTCGACCTCGGTGCGCCCGCCCCCGTGACGGTGGCCGAGGAGACGCTGCCGACCGCGGCCCCGGCGGAAGAGCCCGTTGTGGAGTCCGCGGAACCGGTGGTCGAGGAGATCGTCGACCTCGCGCCGACGGATCCCGAACCGCACCGGGTCGCCGAACCGGACGAGTCCGAGGCGGATGAGTCCGAGCCGGACGAGACGCCGACCGTGCGGATCCCGGCCGCAGTCGTTCCGGCCGCGCCGGCTCCCGCACCGCCCGCCGAGCCCGCCGCCGAACCGGTCGCGGCCGGGACGGTCGCACCCCGACCGACGATCGAGCCGGGACGGATCCGGCGCGCACCGGCCCTGGACGGGCTCCGCGGCATCGCGGTCCTCTCGGTCGTCGTCTACCACCTCTTCGGCGACGCGCTGCGCGGCGGCTATCTCGGCGTCGACATCTTCTTCGTCCTGTCCGGCTTCCTCATCACCTCGCTGCTGGTCCGCGAGTTCGGATCGGGTGGACGGGTGTCGCTCGACGGGTTCTGGACACGTCGAGCCAGACGCATCATCCCGGCGTCGGTGACGGTTCTGGTGGTCGCCACCGCCGTCGCCGGACTGATCGGCGGCGACGTCGCGGTGAAGCTGAAGGACCAGTTCTTCGGTTCCCTCTTCTTCGTCAACAACTGGGTGCAGATCGCGCAGTCGGACAGCTACTTCGCGGAGACGACGCCCCGCGTCTTCATGCACTACTGGTCACTGGCGATCGAGGAGCAGTTCTACGTCGTCTGGCCGCTGGCGTTCCTCGCCGTCATGGCGCTCACCCGCCGCTCGGAACCGCGGCGTCGCATGCTGGTGGCCGCGGGTGTCGCCACGGTCGTCGGCCTCGCGTCCGCGGGTTTGATGGCGTACCTCTACCACCCGGACACCGACCCGTCCCGCGTGTACTTCGGCAGTGACACGCACCTGTTCGGGCTGCTCGCAGGCGTCGCGCTGGCGCTGGTGATCACCGCGCCCGCATCCGACGCCGCCGACTCGTGGCCGCTGCGGCGCAGCCCGGCCGTCGCACGGTGGGTCGGTCTGACCCTCGCCCCGATCGCGTTCGTCGCGTTGATGGCGATGCTCTACCTGCTTCCGGACACGTCGGCGACCGCATACCGCGGCGGCATCCTGGTCGCCTGCCTGTTGACGACGCTGCTCGTCCACAATGCGGTCCGCGAGGACGGGCCGATCCCGAAACTCCTCAGCGTCCGCGCCTTGACCTGGTTCGGCGCGCGCTCGTTCAGCCTGTACCTGTGGCATTGGCCCGCGTTCATCGTCGCGCGCGAGCTGATCAACGGCAGTGGCAACGCGGCGACGCACACGGCTCCCGCCTGGATGGTCGGGGTGGTCGCCGCGGTCGCGAGCCTCGTGCTGTCGGAGCTGTCGTACCGGTGGATCGAGACCCCGTTCCGCCGCCTCGGGTTCCGTGGGGTGCTGTCGGCCCTCGGCGGTCACGCGCGGCGGTTCGCGCCGCTCGCCGCGATGGCCGCCGTGCTGACCGTGGTGATGCTCGCGGGCTCCGCCCTCGGGACCAGCCCGTCGAAGTCGGCGTTGGAGCGGCAGCTCGACGAGCTCGCCGAGATCCAACGGCAGGCCAACGAGGCTCCCGCCGTCGTCCTCCCGCCGAAACCGTCGCGTGACCTGCCGACGGGCCCCGAGATCACCGCCATCGGCGACTCGGTGATGCTCGCGTCGTCGCAGGCCTTGACCAGGCGGTTCCCCGGCATCTACATCGACGCGGAGGTGTCGCGGCACTACTCCGGAGGTGAAGGCGTGATGACCTCTCTCCTGGATGCGAACAAGATGCGCGAGTTCGTGGTCCTCGGGTTCGGAACCAACGGCCAGGCGTTCCCCGGCGAGTTGAACCGCATCGTGCGGATGCTCGGACCGGACCGCAAGGTGGTGCTGCTGGTCCCGTACGGCCCGGTCGCGGGCATCCCGGAGGCCGCTCGGCAGGTGATCCGGTACGCCAAACGGAAACCGAACGTCTTCCTGGCCCCGTGGTGCTCCATCGCGGACGCCCATCAGGACGACCTCGGCGCCGACGGCGTCCACCCGTTCGGTCCGGGCCTGAACCTGTACGCCGACGCCGTCGAGCAGGGCCTCCGTCAGGCTGTCAGCGGCACCAAGGACACGGGCATCACCTGCCCGCTCTGATGATTGATGCCCGGTGATCAGTGGTCGTAGGAACCACGAGACCGGCGGACTGTCGCAACGCATTGTGTCGTGTGTCTCACCGGGCAGTTCGCCCACCGATGACCGGGAATCACCCATCCATCGAACTGATGAACGTAGCTATTGTGAATTGTCCCACATTAGGATAGAATCGAGGCAACGAAGGAGGTGGACACCATGACGAACATCGAACTCCCCGACAATCCGCTGGACCTCGTGCGGTTGCAGGATCAGGTCGCGCAGAAGCTCGCGGTGGTGTCACTGGCCGGTCTGTCGAATCGCGAACTTCTGGCCGCCTCGGACATCAATGAGCGATCCAACCGTCGCGGAGTCGGCGTCGATGCACGGCTGTTCGCCGAGGTCTCCCAGCGCGGCGCGTACCGCGATTTGGGATCGCAGATGCCCGGCAAATACCTCGAAGGTCGACTCCGGTTGTCGGCGCGGGCTCGCAAACAGCGCACCGATGCGGCGTTGAGCCTGAGCTCGCTGGTCGCCTTCTCCGGCGAACCGCTCGACCCGACACTCCCGGCCACCGCTGCGGCGGTGGCCGACGGTGATCTCTCCCTCGATCATGTCTCGGAGATCGTCGACGTGATCGACGCGATCCCGGCTGCTATTCCTGCCGATGTGAAGGCCCGTGCTGAAGCCGAGTTGGCCGGGGTAGCTCGGACGTTGACTCCCGAGCAGACCCGGACCGCGGGTAAGCGGATTCTGGCGCACCTCGATCCCGACGGGGAGTTGACCGACGACACCGACCGCGCGCGGAGTCGTGGTGTGACTCTGGCTCCGCAGGATCGGCGGCTCATGTCGGCGATCAGCGCCAAACTGACCCCGGCGGCCCGCGCCAAGCTTGAGGCACTGCTGATCCTGTGGGCGGCACCGGGGATGAACAATCCCGACGACGAGCAGTCCCCGTCCGGATCATCGGCCAACGTCGACCCCGAGGCCCGTTCGGCCGCGGCCGAACGGGACACCCGTTCGCAGTCGCAACGCAATCATGACGCACTCGAGGCGATGTGGACGTTCCTGATCGCCAACGGTGGCCTCGGTGAGGGTACGTCGCTGTCGTCGCAGTTGGTTGTCACTGCATCACTGGACGATCTCGAATCGCGCACCGGTGTCGCGACCACCGCCACCGGCACGCGTCTGCCTGTCAAGGATCTCGTGGAGATCGCCGGAGACGCCACCCCGTGGCTAGAAGTGTTCGCGAACGCCTCAGCACAGGTCCTGTACCTCGGGCGCGGCAAGCGCCTGGCATCCCGGGCCCAACGGCTCGCATTGTTCGGCCGCGATCGTGGCTGCACCGCGCCGGGCTGCACTGTCCCGTGGTCGAAGACCCAGGCCCATCACATGCCCGACTGGCAAGACGGCGGCCTCACCGACATCGACCACCTCGGAGGGGCGTGCGGCGGCCACAATAGGTCGGTCTCGACGAAGCCTGGCGGGTGGGAAACCGCCATCCTGCAGTCCGGGCCCTTCACGGGCCGGGTCGGGTGGCGGCCTACCGGCTCGAACGATCCGTGGAAGGTCAATCACGCGTTGCAGCCGGAGAAGATCCTCCCCACCTTCGGGGATCGGGTCACCGAGTCCGGGTCGGCCGTCGAGAAGTGGCTGTCCTGCCGGATTCCGGCCCCGCCACCGGGTCCGCCCGTCCCGCCGGGAACGGATGTGGTGCGGTACCCCGCCTGACAAGGTCAGGCGGGGACACCGTCATGCGCCCACGATCGGGCAGCCTCGTCTATCGCAAGAGTCCGTGTCAACCGGCGATCCACACGGTGGTCGGGGCGACGCCTCCGCCGGTCGGATAGGCGGTGGCGAGCGCGTCGGCGAAGCGGCGATTCCGTTCAGCGTAGACGGCGGCCGTGTAGTGGATGCCGTCGGTGAACATCACCGGACGGGTGACGGCCGCCCAGTCGTAGACGGCGAGGTTCGGGTAGCGAGTGGTCGCGCGGCGCAGGGCGTCGTTGAACGACGTCATGGACGCCGAACCGAACGCGGGGTTCTTCGGGTTCGACGACGCGATCGTCGGCCACAGCACGGACTTTCCGGTCAACTGCTTCATGATCCGGTCGATGCGGGCGTCGGCGTTCACCGGACTGCCGTCTGCGATGGCGCCGGCGTCGTTGACGCCCATCGCGATCACCCAGCAGGCGTCACCCGCGGCGGCCAGGCGGGAGGCCACCGCGTGCTCGGCGTCCACGCCGGGGCCGCCGACGATCGCGCGGCCCGACAGTGCGTCGACGGTCACCGAGCCGACACCCACGCGGCCGTACTGGGCGGTGGCGGTGTCCGACGCGCTCGGCAGGGAGGACGCGGTGTCGGCGATCACCGACGTCGAGTCGCCGATCAGCAGCACCTTGGAGCAGTGCGTCCGGCCGTCGTACGTCGGTGACGGCGCCCGCTCCAGCAGGCCGGGCAGCACGTCGATGATGCCCTTGAGGTCGGCCGACGAGTTCGAGAACGACGACAGGTCGGGCAGCTGCGGAAGCTGGGGGAGCGCGGACGCTGTTCCGGGGACGGTCAACGCCAGCGCGGTGCCGACGCCGATGGCTGCCGCACGGGCCTGATTTCGCAGAAAGTTAGTCACAATAACCTCACTGAACTACAACAGCATCACCAGTCACAACCCTCGGCGAGTCACGAATTGATATCACCAACCGTGCTGACCAGTCGATTCGACGAGCATCGGCCGACGCGATTACTTTGTGTCGAGTGACTTCTGACGACGCTGCGGGCACCACCGCGTTCCGTGAGCCCGGCGAATACCCGATCCCGTTCGCCGACGCGCTCGACGCGTGGGCCCCCGTCGCCCGCGACTTCCTGATCGAGACGGCGCGCGTCTACGGATCGCTCCTCACTCAGGCGGAACTCGCATCGAAGGTCCAGAGTGAGACGGGTATCCGCGCAGGTCGGCCGGTCCGACTGTGGATCGACGACCTGCTCGCCGCAGTCACCCGACTGCGCACGGACGACGAGCCGCTCCTGGCCTCGCTGTGCGTCCGACTCGACGAGAGCGTCGGCGACGCCTACCTCCACGTCCTCGACGTGGCGGGCCGCGCGACGCCGGAGGACCCCGATCGCGACGCTGCCGTCGCCCGCTTCGACTGCTATGTGTTCGCCGGAGCGGCGATGCCGCCGGGCGCGAAGCCCGTGCTCGCACCGTGCGTCGCCGAACGTCGTGCGGCGCGAAAGCCCGCCCGCGCGACCACGCCGCGAAAGACGGCGGCCCCCAAGGGCGAACCGAAGCCGAAGGCCGCCGCCAAGCCGAAGGCCGCCAAGCCCGCGAAGCAGGCCAAGCCGCTCGCTCCCGAAGATCGCCCGCCGCGCCTGTGCCCCACCTGTTTCACCGCGCTTCCCGCCACCGGCCGCTGCGGGTACTGCGACTGATCCGCAGCGGGGCGGTTCCTCGGCACGGATAGTGGCGGACTTACCCGAACGGACGACACGAGTCTTCTAGTGTCATCCGAATGAACCGCAGACGAATCGTCGTCGCCTCGATGGTCGGAACGACAATCGAGTTCTTCGACTTCTACATCTATGCGACGGCCGCTGTGCTCGTCTTCCCGACCCTGTTCTTCCCGAAGGGCGACGACACGGCCGCGCTGCTCGCGTCGTTCGCGACGTTCGGCCTGGCGTTCGCCGCCCGCCCGATCGGCTCGATCTTGTTCGGCCACTTCGGCGACCGCGTAGGCCGCAAGGCGACGCTCGTCGGATCCCTGCTGACCATGGGCGTGGCGACGTTCCTCATCGGTGTGCTGCCGACATTCGACCAGGCGGGCTACCTCGCCCCGGCACTGCTCGCGTTGATGCGCTTCGCGCAGGGTCTGGGCCTCGGCGGCGAATGGTCCGGCGCGGCGCTGCTCGCCACCGAAACCGCGGAGAAGGGCAGACGAGCCTGGGCCGCCATGTGGCCGCAGCTCGGAGCCCCGTTCGGATTCTTCCTCGCCAACGGCCTGTTCCTGATCATCATGTCGGTGATGGACTACGACTCGAAGACGTCCGGCTCCGACCACGCGTTCATGACGTGGGGCTGGCGCATTCCGTTCCTGCTGTCCGCGGTGATGGTGATCGTCGGCCTGTACGTGCGACTCAAACTGACCGAGACTCCGGTGTTCGCCAAGGCCGTCGAAGAAGGCAAGAAGGTGAAGACCCCGCTCGGTGAGGTGGTCAAGACGGCGTGGCGTCCGCTCATCATCGGCACGTTCGTCATGGTCGCCACGTACACGCTGTTCTACCTGGTCACCACGTGGGTCGTGTCGTACGGAACCGGCAAGGTGGTCGACAAGAACGGCCCCAAGCTCACGATCTCCTACATCGACTTCCTGCAGATGCAGCTGATCGCCGTCGTGTTCTTCGCGGTGTTCGTCGCCGTCTCCGGCCATCTCGCGGACCGATTCGGTCGACGGCTCATCCTGATCATCGCGACCGTGGCGATCATCGTGTACGGCCTGTCGTTCGCGTGGATCCTGAACCCGGAGAACGTCACCGAGGGATCGATGCTCGCGGTGTTGATCGTCGGACTCACACTGATGGGCTTCACCTTCGGGCCGATGAGCGCCGTGCTTCCCGAACTGTTCGCGACGAACGTCCGCTACACGGGCAGCGGCATCGCCTACAACTTCGCGTCCATCATCGGCGCCGCGATCGCCCCGTTCATCGCGACCTGGCTCGTCGCCGACTTCGGCGTGGCATGGGTCGGTGTGTACCTCGCGATCGCGGGCGTGTCGACGCTCATCGCCCTGCTCGTCATGAAGGAGACGCGCGACGTGGACCTGATGGACGTCTGAGTTGCCGGAAATGCTCCTGACCTGCGTCGATGCGGGTCGGACGCGGCTATAGACTGCCCTGATGTTTCCGACTATCGGGCCCGTCGACGGCGCCGACACCGCATGGATGCTCGTCGCCTTCGCCCTCGTCCTGCTCATGACGCCCGGTCTCGCACTGTTCTACGGCGGCATGGTCCGCAGCCGCGGAGTGCTCAACATGATGATGATGTGCCTGTCGGCGATCCCCGTCGTCTGGGTGCTGTGGATCGCGTTCGGGTACTCGATGACGTTCGGACCGGACCGAGGCGGTGTGATCGGCGACCCGACGACATTCGCCGGTCTGCGCGGACTGCTCGGGGCCTTCAACTCCGACGGGACGGACGTCGCCGGGGTGCCGCTCGTCGGCCACATCCCGGCCCTGCTGTTCGTGGCCTTCCAAGCGGGGTTCGCGATGGTCACTGTCGCCCTGATCGCGGGAGCCGTCGCCGACCGCATGAAGTTCGTGTCGTGGCTCGTGTTCGCCGGGCTGTGGGCCACACTCGTGTACTTCCCGGTGGCGCACTGGGTGTTCTCCGTCGACGGTCTGACCGCCGCGACCGGCGGCTGGAGCGTGGAGCACCTGCGCGCCGTCGACTTCGCCGGTGGAACCGTTGTCGAGATCAACTCGGGAGCGTCGGCACTGGTCATGGCGTTGTTCCTGGGGCGTCGACTCGGTTGGCCCAAGGACCCGATGCGCCCGCACAATCTGCCGTTCGTCATGCTCGGCGCGGGCCTGCTGTGGTTCGGCTGGCTCGGTTTCAACGCCGGGTCGACCTATGCCGCCAACGGCGGTGCGGCACTGATCATGGTCAACACGCTCGGCGCGGGCGCGGTGTCGATGGTGTCGTGGTTGATCGTCGAACGGGTGCGTCACGGCCGTCCGACGTCGTTCGGCGCGGCGTCCGGCGTGGTCGCGGGCCTGGTGGCGATCACACCGTCGTGCGCCGCCGTCACCCCGATGGGGGCGATGATCGTCGGATTCGTCGCGGGCGCCGTCAGCTCGTACGCCATCGAACTCAAGTACCGCTGGAAGTACGACGACTCGCTCGACGTCGTCGGCGTCCACCTGGTCAGCGGCATCGTCGGCACCGTGATGATCGGACTGGTCGGCAGCCCCGACTCGCTGATCGGTCGGGCGGGCCTGTTCTACGGCGGCGGCGTCGACCTGCTGTGGCGGCAGATCGTCGCGGTCCTCGTCGTCCTCGCCTACGCGATGGCCGTGACCAGCCTGATCGCCCTCGCCCTCAAGTACACGATCGGGCTGCGCGTGCATCCGCAGCACGAGGCGGACGGCGTCGACGACGGCCTCCACGCCGAATCGGCCTACGACTTCCACATCGCTCGCGGCGTCCGTCTGGGCGGCGGCGACCGCTGACGGTTCCGCGTTGACATGACGATCGGGCCGGACTCCGTCTGGGAGTCCGGCCCGATCGATTGTGGTGTGGCGTTCACGCGTTCCGGCGGCGGCGGATCGCGTAGCCCGCTCCGCCCGCCAGGACGAGTGCGGCGCCCCCGCCCGCCAACGCGATGTCGCCGTAGCCCGCGGTCACGGCCGCATCGTGCGGCGACCCGGTGTTGAAGCGGACACGACCGTCGCCGGGCTGGATGTAGACGGTGACCGGCGGGTTCTGGCGGGAGCTTGACGGCGGATTCTTCTCGCCGCCCTTGTCGCCACCGGGCGGCGGGCACTCGGTGTCCTTACCGTCGTCTGTTCCGGTGCCTTCATCGGTCGAGCCGTTGTCGGTCGGCGTGTAGTTGGCGAGATCCACGGCGACGTGATCCACGGGCTTCTCAGCGCCCTTCGGGTCCTGCTGGTCCTTCGGGTCGGTGTGCGTGTCCTTGCACGGCTTCGGCGTGCCCGGATCGGGGCAGCGGTCCGAATGCAGGCCGCGCTCGGCGAGGACGCGGCACCGTTCCGGGCTGAGTGGACCGGACGAGCCGTCCTCCTTCGGCGTGCCCTGGTCGTCCGTGCCCTGATCGCCAGTGCCCGTGTCGGTCGAGTCGTCCTTCCCCGCGCCGGGCTGCTGGTCGTCGGCGGGCTGCTGCTGATCGTCGGCCTTCGCGTCGTTTCCGCCCTGCTGATCGGCAGGCTGCGAGCCGGAGTCGCCCTTCGCGTTGTCGGATTGGTTGACGGCTCCGGGATCTGCGGCGGTGTCGGCGAGTGCGACGCCCGCTCCGGTGGTCAGGAGGGCTCCCGCTGCGATGGCGGCGAACAGGGTGCGGCGGGTGGCGGTGCGAGTGGTCATGGCTGGTTCCTTCCGTCCGACGACCGATCCGTTCGGCCGTTCAGATGTAGGAGTCGCGGGCCCGCACGGGTGCAACAACTTTTCTCGACGAGTTCTCGAATCCCTCGGACGGCGAGAAGGGCCGGGGCACCCGTGGGTGCCCCGGCCCTGTCGGCGGTGGGGTTCAGCTGATGAGCGTGGCGAAGACCAGGAAGTTGTCGTTGGTCGGTGCGCCGTTGTCGAGGTGGCAGGTCACCAGGATCAACCGTCCGGGCACGGCGGCCCACACGTCGTCGTACCTGTCGAGGTCGGCTTTGGCGTAGGCGGCGGTCGCGGTGATCCGGTAGGTCCGCTTCCCGGCCGACGTGTCGATCGTGATCTTCTCGCCCGGCTTGCTGCGTTGGACGGCGGCGAACACGCCGGTCCCGTTGTCGAGGGTGTGTCCGGCCAGGTAGACGGTGTCGTTGGAACCGGGCTTGCCGCGCTGGGTCCACCAGTACGCGTCGTCGTTGCTGGGCGGATCGATCTCGGAGCCGGTGTCGGAGATCGGCGCGACGTTCGCGTCCACCCCGACGTCGGGGATCGTGATGTGGTCGGGGGTGCCGATCGGGGCGTCGACGGTGGCGGGCTTCGCGGCGGTGTCGCCGGACAGGACGCGGGCGGGGGCCGGGGGCGCGGGGGCAGTGCTGCCGCCCGAGGCGCATCCGGTGAGGAAGAGCAGTGCGGCCAAGCCGGCGAGCAGGGCGACGGCGACGGTGCGGACGGTGGTCTTCATGACGGTTCTCCTCTGCATTCCGGCGATCAGCGGCGACGTGCCACGACGACTACGGTGGCTCCGGCGGCGATCACCGCGACGCCTGCGCCGATCAGGGCGAACGTGACGATCGAGTCGTCGGCTGATGTGGCGGCGGTCGGGGTGCCGTCCGTCGATCGACGGGTCTCATCCGACGTCGTGGCTGTGGTCTCGCCGTTGTCGCCCGAGTCGGTGGACGGGTCGACGGTGTCGTCGGCCTGCGTGTCGGTTCCGGCGTTCGGGGCGGTGTCGGGGTCGGTCTTCGGGTCGGTCTCGGCGCCGCCACTCGGGTTGGAGTCCTTGCCCGTGTCGGGATCGGTCTGGCCGTTCTTCGGGTCGTCCTTGTGGTTGGGCAGATTCTTCAGGATGTCGTCGTTCACGCGGACGCCGGGGTCGATGACGATGTTGCCGGGGACCTCGGCGGATGCCGCGCCGATGCCCGCGCCCGCGGTCAGGAGGGCTGCGGCGGCGACAGCGGCGAACAGTGCTCGGCGGGCGGTGGTGACGGTCATGGCTGGCTCCTTGCCTCGGCGACCGGAGGTTCCGGTCGTTCAGAGGTAGGAGTCGGGCGACCTCACGGATGCAACAACTCTTCGTCGACGAATTTCAGTGGATGATCGGCGACGGTGGGGTGACCGGGTCGCAGGCGCCGAGTCGGCACGGATCCACCGGGATCCTGATGCGCACCGAACTGTCCGGTTCGCTGACCTCGGGTGCACTGGACTCGACGGATTCGGACGCCGAATCGTCTGACGACTCGACCGATGACGGGCCCGGGTCGTCCACCTGCGGCTCCCCGTTCGGCCGCGACTCGGCCTGCTGCGTGGACGCGACCGTCGTGGGCGTCGCGGGCGCGCCGGTCGACGTCCCGACGTCGACGACGGGCGCCGGGGTCGGCGTGTCGTCGGTGCCGAGGACCAGCCACGTTCCGCCGATCAGGAGCAGCAGCAGAACCGCCGCGACGGGCAGCCACAGCATCCGCGGGCTCGACTTGTCCGCCAGCGGATAGTCCCAGGCCGGCGTGCCGTCGATGGACGTCGACGGGTTGCGCGCCGCGTCCGACTGCGGCTTCCCGCCGCCGGTCACCGGATCGGGGAGGGGCTGTGTGTAGGCGACGAGGCCCGGCTGGGCGTCGTTCATCGTCCGCAGTCGCAAGCCGAGCGGCAACGCCAGCATCGGCAGGGCGACGAGGATCGCGGCCGGGCTGAAGCGCCGCTTCCGTTCGCCGGTGCATTCGGGGCATCCGTCGATGTGTTTGGCGATGCGCTTGCGCCAGAGCGGGGTGTACTCGCCGTCCCAGCCTGCGAGGAGTTCGGTCAGGTCGGTGCAGCCCTCGCCGCCCGCCCGCGCGACGAGCAGCGTCCCGAGGCTCTGCTCCAACGACTTGCGGGCGCGGGACGTCAACGCCGTCACGTGCGACGCCTTGACGCCGAGGACCGCCGCGATCTCGGAGTTGTCGAGGTCGTGCCGGAGGCTGAGCTCGACGATCTCCTTGTCTTTCGGCGACAGCCCGCCCATCGCCTCGCGGACGAGTGACGCGATCTCGGCGCGGTGCAGGTCGTCGCCCGCCGCGTCGTCGGTCCCCGGATCATGCCACTCTTCGAGCGCGGACTCCCGTTTGCTCCCCCGCAGGCCGCGGAGGCATTCGGACCGGACGATCGCGTACAGCCACGGCCGCAGGCGCGACGGATCGCGCAGCTGTCCGATCCGGCCGGTCGCGACGACGAACGCGTCGTGCAGGGCGTCGTCGGCCCGCTCCCGGCTGCGCAGCATCGAGTACGCGAAGGTCGCGAGCGCCGAACTGTACCGGTCGTAGACGATCTCGAGGGCCGCCATCTCGCCGTTCCGGAGGCGTTCGACGAGTTCCGCGTCGGACGGCGGGATCGGGTTCCGTGCGGTCGAGGGGTACATGGCCGTGCCCTGTCTGGAAGTGGATCGGCGTGTCAGGGTGCTCACCCTAGTCCCGCTCGCCGTCATCGCCGGAAGATTCATCCGTTCAATGGACGTGGCCGCCGTGTCACGATGGTCGTATGCATCTCGACCCGCACTGGGCTGCCTCGGCTCTGGCGATCATCGACGTCCAAACAGACTTCGTCAGCGGACCGACTGCGATCCCCGGCACCGCGGACGTCGTGCCCGCCCTGGCCGCTCTCGCCGAGGCGTACCGCGCGGCGGGCCGTCCGATCGTCCACGTCGTCCGGTCGTATCGGGCCGGCGAGTCGGATGTCGACCTGGTCCGCCGTGCCGCGATCGAAGCGGGCGACGCACCGGTCCAGCCGGGGACCGAGGGAGCAGAGATCGTACGGCCCCTGCTGCGCGCGGCGGTCCGGTGCGACTGGGAGGCGTTGCGCCGCGGGGAGTTCCAGCGAATCGGACCCGGCGAGTCGATCATGTACAAACCGCGGTGGTCGGCCTTCCATCGGACCTCACTCGACGAGCGGCTTCGCGCGGCCGCGGTCGACACCCTCGTCGTCGCCGGCTGCAATCTGCCGAACTGCCCGCGTGCGACCTTGTTCGACGCATCCGAACGCGACTACCGGACCGTCCTCGTCACCGACGCGACGTCGCAGACCACGCCGGAACGGCTCGCCGATCTGACGCTCATCGGCGTGCGGCTCGAATCCGTCGATGCTGTCGCGGCCGCACTGCGGTGATAGAGATGGACCCATGACTTCGATGCGAGTGGCCGTTGCACCGGTGTTGGACGACCACATCGTCGGGGCGGTGACGCAGGTCGGCGCGCAGCTCGTAGACATCGAGAACGCGCAGGTCGTGGTGTGGATCGGTGGTCCGGAAGGATTTCCGGAACTGCCCGACGGCGTGGAGTGGGTGGCATTGAGCACCGCGGGCGTCGAACGGTTCGTCGACGCCGGTGTGCTCGACGACAAGCGGATCTGGACCAACGCGTCGGGCTTCTACGCGGACGGGTGCGCCGAGCACGCCCTCGCGTTGCTGCTCGCGGGCACCCGTCAGGTGATCGCGTCGACGCGGACCCGGTGGGCCAAGGACGCCGTCGACCCCGCGGTGCGGACACTGCGCGGCTCCACCGTCGCCATCATCGGGGCGGGTGGCATCGGGCGCGCCCTGACTCCGATGCTGAAGGCGTGCGGCGCAACGGTTCTCGCGGTCAATCGAACGGGGACGCCGGTCGCGGGCTCCGATGTCACGTTGTCGGCCGAGCGGACCGATGAGGCGTTCGCGAGGGCCGATCACGTGGTCCTCGCCGCGCCGGACACGCCGGACACCCGACATCTGATCAACGACCGCACCCTAGCGTTGCTGAAACCGCACTCGTGGGTGATCAACGTGGCGCGCGGCCCGCTCGTCGACCAGACCGCCTTGTACCGGGCGCTCACCGACGGAGTGATCGCCGGGGCGGGACTGGACGTCACCGACCCGGAACCGCCGTCGCCCGACGATCCGCTCTTCGACCTCGACAACGTGGTGATCACACCGCACGTCGCGAACCCCGCCGGTCGTCTCACCGTCGAGATGGCGCCGCACCTCGCCGACAACCTCCGCCGCTTCGCCGCGGGCGAGCGACTCGCGTCGGTGCTCGCCGTCGGACGCGGTTACTGAACCGTGTAGCTGGTGACCGCGGCGTCGCCGATGGACAAGCCCGCGGTGAAGAACGCGAACGGGGCGACCGTCGCCCGCCAGCGGATCGTTCCGGCGCGCAGGTCCAACGCGCGGACCTCGTTGGATCCGTTGCTCGACGTCTGCTGCAGCAGCATCGTGTCGACGCCGTCGTCGGCCGCCTCCGTCTGAGGGAACCGTCCCTTCGCCGACCACAGCACGCGGCCGGTCCGTGCGTCCATCGCGCCGTGATAGTGATAGGTGAGTCCGAGGGTCTCGTACCCGGACGTGCTCGTGAACGTGGTGATGGCGCCGACGTCGGACCCGAACGCGGACGGCGGCGCATCGGGGTATCCGGGCATCGCGGCGGGGGCGCTCGGCAGGTCACCGCCCGTCTCGGCGTCGAGTGCGACGGTCCGCGTGGTGTCGCCCGAGGGCGTCACGACCACCCGATACAGGGCGCGCTCGGCGGTGGAGTAGTCCGCCCTGGGACTGCGTCTGCCCTGCCGTTTCCAAAGCACGCGGCCCGTGGCGTCGAGGCCTGTCGTGTCGGTGTCGGAGAACACGACGAGCCGGCGTCCGGGCACACTCGTCGCGGCGACGTCCGGCCCCGTTCCGGGCGCATCGACGACGACGCGCCCCGTGTCCGCATCGAGAACCGCGCCGTGGTCGCTCGAGTTGAGCCGCGCGCCGAGGAAGCCCGCCGGCCCGGCGACCCTGGTCACGACGCCGCGCCACGGCTCGGAGGCGTCGATCGGTGTCGTGGCGACATCGGCACGCCACCCGCGTGCATAGGGGGTCGCCCGCCGTTCGACGACCACTCGTCGCCCGTCGTCGGACGGGGTGGACGCGGTGACGATCGCATTGTGGTCGACCACGGCCGAGTCGACGTCGAGACTCTCCGCCCCGCTCGTTCCGGAGTCGATCCGGACGTACTGGATCGTCACACCGTCGTCCCGCTGCACTCCGGGGGCTCGTCCGGCGTCGCACGGGGCCAGCGGTTCGGGGTCGTCCGCGGTCAGGTCCGCGTATGCGCAGTACGTCTTGTTGGTCGACTCGTTGTCGACGATGCAGGCGACGGTTCCCCGCACCGGTTCGGGTCCGCAGCGCGCACCGCGGAGTAGGGGAGCAGTCCATGCGACGGTTCCGGTTCGGGCGTCGATTCCGGCGATCACCCGGTCGCCGTCGACGAGGCGCCGGTGCGTCGTGTCGGACTTCGGAAGCCCGCGAACGGCGGTCGCGACGACCCGCCCGCACATCTCGCGGGGCCCGAACCACTCGGCGTCCCACCGGCCGCCGGGCAGCACGGCGTCGGCCGACACGCTCCACCGCCGGGTGATCGCGGTGGCGAATGTCGGAACGGTCGTCGCCGTCGGGGAGTCCGCCGGGCAGACCGTCGCGAGCGGGGCGGGCGCCGCGAGCTCGTGCGGAGCGTCGGTGGTCCCGCATGCCACGACAAGGACGGCGAGCGCGGCGAGCAGTATGGCGAGTGGCTTCTTCGACATTAATCCCCCGGTATGTCCTCCCGTTCGGTTGATCGACGCGGGCGCGGCGCGGCGTTACACGGCGGCCGCAAACGCCCGCCGGTACATCGCGGGCGGCATGCCGGTGTCCCGGCGCAGGTGGACGCGCAGACTCGCCGCGGTGCCGAGGCCGGATCGTTCCGCGACGGTCTCGATCGGCAGGTCGGTGCGCTCGAGGAGTTCGCGGGCGTGGTCGAGGCGCAAGCGCTGCACCCAGGAGCCGGGCGTCTGCCCGGTCTCCTCGCGAAACCGCCTGTTGAACGTGCGCGCGCTCATCCCGCACTGCCTCGCCAGGCGATCGACCGACAGGTTCTCTGCGGGATTCTCCGCCGCCCAACGTCGCACGTCCGACGTGCTGCCCTCGCCGCGCGACGGGATGGGGCGGTCGACGAACTGGGGATGCGTGCCCTCGCGGACCGGCGGCAGCACGCAGTAGCGGGCCACGCGCGCCGCGGCGGCGGTCCCGTGATCGGTGCGGATGATGTGCAGGCACAGATCGACTCCCGCGGCGACGCCCGCCGACGTGAGGACGTCGCCGTCGTCGACGTACAGCACATGCTCCACCAGGCTGACGCTCGGATGCATGCGCGCGAGGTCGGCGCCCGCCTGCCAGTGCGTGGTCACGGGCCTGCCGTCGAGCAGGCCCGCCGCCGCGAGGATGAACGCACCGGTGCAGATCGAGACGAGCCGTGCGTCCGGGCGGATGCTCCCGAGCGCCGCCCGCAGGTCGTCGGGGAGCTCACCGACCGACCTGGCCTGGGGACATTTCGTTCCGGGGACGACGACGGTGTCCGCGCGTGCGAGAACCGACGCGTCCGACTGCGGCACGATCGAGTAGCCGTTGGTCGATGTCACCGGACCGCCGTCGACACTGCAGGTCACGACCTCATAGAGCGGATTGCCGTCCGCGTCGTCGGCCTTGCCGAAACAGGTCGGTGCGATGGTCGCATCAAATCCGATGACGGGTTCGATCAAGAGGACCGCGACAGTGTGCATGGCATTATTCTTTCATATATTGGCATTCATGCCACTGGTTCGATGACGCGGTCCCCGGCATCGTGGTTCACGTGAAATCTTCTCGACTGCGCTCGAAGGACGGGGAACTGCGCGTCCACTACGCCTGGGTGATCGCGGGCGTCGCGTTCCTGACGATCCTGGGCGCCGCGGGCTTCCGGTCGGTCCCCGGCGTCCTGATGGACCCGCTGCATCACGAGTTCGGCTGGTCGCACGGGACGATCGGCGCGGCGATGAGCGTCAACATGGCCCTCTATGGTCTTACGGCGCCCTTCGCCGCGGCGCTGATGGACAGGCTGGGCATCCGGCCGGTCGTCACGGGCGCGCTGTCGTTGATCGCGGCGGGCACCGGACTCGCGGTGTTCATGACGGCGAGCTGGCAATTGGTGCTGCTGTGGGGTGTGCTCGTCGGCCTCGGCACCGGTGCATTGTCGACGGCCTTCGTCGCGACGATCGCGACGCGGTGGTTCGTCGCGCGCCGAGGGCTGGTCACCGGGGTGTTGACGGCGGCGTCGGCCACCGGCCAGCTGATCTTCCTGCCGATCGTCGCCGCGCTGGCCGATGCGCACGGCTGGCGCACCGCGATACTGGTCGTCACCGCGGTGGCGGTGGCCGTCGTGCCGGTCGCCGGGCTCCTCCTGCGGTCGTGGCCGTCCGACCTCGGCATGCCCGCGTACGGTTCGGACGAGGTGGCGGCGCCCGTGCGCGAGGAGCGCGGCATGGCGAGGGCCGCGCTCGCGGGTCTGGCGCTCGGCGCGAGGCGTCCGGTGTTCTGGCTGCTCGCGGCGAGTTTCGCGATCTGTGGGGCGACGACCAATGGGCTCCTGCAGACGCATTTCATCCCCGCGGCAGGCGATCACGGTATGCCGGCGACCACCGCGGCGTCGCTGTTGGCGCTGGTCGGCGTGTTCGACGTCGTCGGGACGATCGCTTCCGGCTGGCTCACCGACCGAGTGGATCCCCGGCTGCTGCTGGTGATCTACTACCTCGGACGCGGCGTCGCCCTGGCCGGGCTGCCGTCGATCCTCGGCGCCTCGGCCACGCCGAGCATCTGGGTGTTCATCCTGTTCTACGGCCTGGACTGGGTGGCGACCGTGCCGCCGACGATGGCGTTGGCCCGCGACCAGTTCGGCGACGCCACGCCTGTCGTCTTCGGGTGGATCTTCGCGGCGCACCAACTCGGCGCGGCGGTCGCCGCGTTCGGCGCGGGCGCCATCCGCGATGCGTCCGGCGGCTACGACCCGGCGTTCTACACGGCGGCCGCGCTCTGCGTCCTCGCGGGACTGTTGTGCTGGGCGGTGCCGCGTCAGCGGGCGATGCGCGCCGAGAGGTCGGACCGGACTCCCGAACCGATCGGCTGACCGAGCGGGGTGCGCCAGCAGGCGCTCAGCACGTCGTAGCCTGCGTCCCGCACCCGCGTGTGTTCCGGCCAGTATCGGCGGGCCCACGGCGGTTCGTCGCATGCGCTGTCGGTCGCGGCAAGCTCGGCCTCGATGAGCTGCCACTGGAGGTCGCGGCGGTGAACCCGCATGTCGTCGGAGTCGACGGGGAGCTCGGCGCCCTCGGTGAGGACCCGTGTGCCCGCGGCCAGGACGGCGATGTCGGCGCTGCGCGTGGTGCTCCGGTGGATGCGCGGCAGCAGCAGCCAGAGCACGGCGAGTGCGACGGCCACGCCCAGTGACGTCTCGAGGATCCGTTCGCGGATCTGGTCGGGCAACGGGGTGCTCGGCCCGCCCATGAGCAATGCCAGCGGTGTGATGAAGAGGACCGCGACCGCGTAGTTGGTGGCGACCGTGAGTTCGATCAGCACGTTCAGCACGGCGAGCACCACGATGAGCGGACCCACCTGCAAGTCGAGGAGATGCAGGATCGCGTACAGGCCGACGCCGGCGATCGTGCCGATCACTCGTTGCACGCCGCGGATGGACCCGTGGACCCGGTCGGGTCCGAGCTGCAGGACGAGTACCGCGCCGAGGACCGCCCAGTCGGGGCGGCCGAGTCCGGAGAGCACGGCGACGGAGCCCGCGACGAGAGCAGTGACCGCCGCGCGGGTCGCGGCCACCGCGGCGTGACTGTCACGTCGCGCCGCGAAACGCAGACGACGCCGGATGCTCGGTCGGGGCAACGGCGCGACGAATGCGCTCATGCTCGCGCCGTGCACCTTCTGCTGCGCGGACCACAGTCGTTGCGCGATCTCGCCGTCGGTGCTCGCCGCGTCGTGCAGCACCGACCACGCGTTCAACGTGGAGACCGCGACACCGTGTCGGGCGGCGGGATCGGCCGCGCAGTTGGACGCGACGTACGACTCGGCCGCGTCCACTGCGGCCGCGGTCGCGGCGGACTCCGGGCCGCGAGGGCTCCACAGTGCGGGAGCCATGCCGACGATCAGCGCCGCCGCCGCTCCCGCCGATGCGAATAGCACGAGATGGCCGACGCCGACACCGTGCCGGGTGACCACCTGGGACACGCCCGCGACCAGCGCGAAGAAGAACGATCCGGGCGGGCCCAGACGCAGTGCGACGTTGACGAAGACGCTGACGCCCGCCGCCGCCGCGAGGGCCGCGGTGATCGCCAGGTCGACGGACGTCGACGCGTCCGGCCCGGCGGTCGCCCCGAGCGACCCGAACACGGCGGCGGTGACGATCAG
Organism: Gordonia spumicola; assembly: GCF_009932475.1. Taxonomy (GTDB): domain Bacteria; phylum Actinomycetota; class Actinomycetes; order Mycobacteriales; family Mycobacteriaceae; genus Gordonia; species Gordonia spumicola. The sequence goes on along the minus strand of NZ_BJOV01000002.1, from coordinate 365,319 downwards.
CAGTGCGCCCGCGGTGAGGATCACCTTCCAGCGGATCAGATACGGTCGGCGTTCCCCGTAGAGGACGGCGAACGCGCCCATCGCGGCGAGCAGGGATCCCGTCCCGAATCCGCACAGGGCGAGAACCGCGGCGGGCGCCGCGAGGGACAGCCCGGCTCGGGACGCGGGCGCCCACCGGCCGCGCGCCGACGGCCGCCGTAGGAGCACACCCCGGACGGCAGGTCGGGCCGGCGGTCGCGGGGTCTGCTCGGCTGTCACTCGGTGGTGTCCGCCTGTGCGTCGGCTTCGGCCTGCTCGCGGGCGCGACGGCGATCACCGTGCAGGGAACGGACCCGGCGCTCCTCGCGGAGGACCTCGACGTGCAGCTTCCGCTCGGCGGCCAGCCACTCGGGCATCTCCTCCAGGAGGGCATCGATCTGCGCGGTGGTCAGCGCCTCGGTGATCTCGCCGCGGATCAGGCCCGAGTTGGAGATGCCGAGCTTGCCCGCCACCAGGTTCTTCGGGTGCGGACCGTCGGCGCGCAGGTCCCGGAGCCACTGCGGCGGATCGGCCTGCAGGGCGGCGAGCTCGCTCCGCGTGATGGGTCCTTCGCGGAAGTCGGCCGGAGTCGCCGGGAGGTAGACGTCCAATTTCTTGGCGGCGGTTGCGGGCTTCATCGACTGCGAGCTCATGGAACAAGGGTATCGGGCGGTAGCCTCGACGGGTGACCTCGCCCGAAACGCCGCGCAGCCTCACGCTCGCGTACGTCCCCGGCGCCACGCCGGCCAAGTGGGTGCGGATCTGGCGGGAACGGTTTCCCGACATCGCGATCGACCTGGTCGCGCTCGATGTGGCGGCCACCGCGTCCGCCGTAGCCGGGGGCGTCGTCGACATCGCGATCACTCGTCTCCCCGACGCGTTGAACCACGGCGACGCCGGTCCGCACCACACGATCTCGCTGTACGAGGAGACGACCGTCGTCGTCCTGCCGAAGGACCACGGGCTCACCGCGGGCGACGAGTTGACGTTCGACGACGTCGCCGACGAGTCGTTCCTGTGGCCCCTCGAGGAGTCGCTGGCGCTGCCCGCGCGGCCCGGCGTCGCGGTGGATCACCGACCGGAGACCGTCGCCGACGCGATCGAACTCGTCGCCGCCGGAGTCGGGCAGCTGGTGGTACCGCAGTCGTTGGCGCGGCTGCATCACCGCAAAGACCTCGTCTACCGGCCGCTGGTCGACGCGCAGACGAGCACCGTCGGACTCCTGTGGCCCGACCCGACGTCGGAGCTGTGCGCCGAGTTCATCGGCATCGTCCGAGGTCGCAAGGCCACATCGTCGCGCGGACGGTCCGAACCCGCACCGAAGCGGTCGGCGAAGGAGAAGGCCGCGGCGAAGCAGGCGCGCAGACAGGCCGCGGGCAAGGTTCCAGGCACGGGCAAAGGGTCGGCTCGGCGACGATCTCGCTGACTAGACATCCGCAGTACACCGGCTGGGTGCGGGACGGTGGCCCCGACTGATCTGTGTCAGGCGCGTCGCTCGGCGCACACGTGGAACTCGGGGAACCGGTGGAAGCCCTCGGCCGGGCGACTGACGGTCCGCCACAACTCGGTGAACCCGGCGTCGGCGAGTGCGTCGGCGATCGTGTCGGGGTGCCACCGCCAGGCGGGTGCGACGGCGTGGTCGAACGCCGCGACGCCCGGCTCGTCCGTCGATTGTCCGGCGAGCAGGACGACGCTCGACGGACGAAGTCGCGACGCCCAGTCGGAGAGCACGGCCCGCACCCGATCGGGCGGCACGTGGATCAGACTGAACCGCGCCAGCACACCCGCCGCGGATGCGAGGTCGACGGTGCGCAGCGACGCGTCGTCGCTGGTGAAGCTCAGTTCCGGATGTGCGCGCCTGGCCTGCGCGAGCATCCCGTCGCTCGGGTCGACGGCCGTCACCGCGAGACCCGTCGCGACCAGATGGGCCGCGACGTGCCCGACGCCGCACCCGACGTCGACCACCCGACCTCCGAGGGCGCCCGCGCGGACATGGCAGGCGAAGGCGTCGACGGCGGCCTGCTCCAGCGGCGACGAGAAGGCGTCCACGAACAGGTCGGCGTACGTCTGCGCCATCGCGTCGTAGCCTGTCACGACGCGCTCCCGCGCGCGATGCGGACGAGGTCGGCGGCGGGTCCTCGCAGCTCGCGCGGGGGACGCCACACCGCGCGCAGCGATCGGACGAGGTCGAGGCCGTCGACGTCGACGGGGAGAACGGCGCCCGACCGGGCGTCGTCGGCGATCGCCAGGCTGCTCAGCACGGCGGGGCCGACACCGGCCGCCACGGACGTGCGGATCGCGGCGCTGCTGCCCAGCTCGAGGAGGGGTTCGGCGCGGGGGAAGGCGGCGAGCGCGTCGTCGAGTGTGGTGCGGGTGCCCGACCCCGGCTCGCGGACGAGCAGTGGTGTCGCCGCGAGTTCCTCGGCCGTGATCTTGCGGCGGCGCCGCGCCCACGGATGGTCGGGCGGGACCACGAGGACCAGTCGGTCGCGTGCCACGACCGTGCCGCACAGCGTGGTCGGCACTGTCGGCGATTCGACGAAGCCGACGTCGCAGGCGTCGTTGGCGAGGGAGACGAAGACCGTCGACGAGTTCTGCACGCGCAGGTGCACGTTCACGTCCGGAAACTCGGCGCGGAACGTCCCGAGCCACCGCGGCAGGAGGTGCTCGGCGACCGTCATCGAGGCGCCGACCGTGAGTTCGGCCGTGTGGTCGGTCTTCAACCCGTCGGCGACGCCGAGCAACTCCGTCGCGCCGTCGACGATCCGCCGGGCCCAGTGCACGAGCACAGTGCCTTGCGGCGTGAGGGTGGATCCCGCGGTCGCGCGTTTGACGAGCGGCACGCCGAGCCGGCGTTCCAGCCGGGCTATCGACCGGCTCGCGTTGGGCTGAGCGACGCCTGCTCGGCGTGCCGCGGCGCTCAGGCTGCCGTGGTCGTCGACGCCCACCAGCAGTTCCAGTGCACCGATGTCGAGTGATCGGAGATCCATTCCACGACCATAACCTGCGAATATGCCCCACTGATATGAGAGAGGCATATCAGTTCGATATGAATCCATGCTCGAATGCGGGGTACCCGAGGACGGTCGGAGGTCCGATCGTAGAAGCATGACGATCCACAAGCCGCAGACCACAGGCGTCCTCCCCGGACTCGGTGTCGCCGTGATCGGCGCCGCCGTGGCGGTCGGCCTGAACACCGCACTGCCCGCGGTGAGCCCCCTGCTGGTCGCCATCTTGCTCGGTGCGCTGTGCGCCAACACTCTCGGTCTCCCCGCGTCGGTGAATCCCGGCCTGGCGTTCGCCTCGAAGAGCCTGCTGCGCATCGGTGTAGCGCTCCTCGGTCTGCAACTCGTCGTCGGCGACATCCTCGGCCTCGGAGCGGGCGTGATCGCCGCCGTGGTCGTTGTCGTCGCAGTCGGCGTCCTGGGCACCCTCTACATCGGGAAGCTGCTCGACGTCCCGTTCGCACAACGACTCCTCATCGCCTGCGGCATGTCGATCTGCGGCGCCGCGGCCGTCGCCGCCGTCGACGGGGTGATCGACGCGAAGGACGAGGACGTCGCCGCGGCCGTCGGCTGCGTCGTCGTGTTCGGCACGCTGATGATCCCGACGGTCCCGCTTCTGGCGGACGCATTCGGGCTGTCCGACGTCGAGGCGGGCATGTGGGCGGGCGGCTCGATCCACGAGGTGGCGCAGGTCGTCGCCGCGGGCGGCATGATCGGCAGCGGTGCGCTCGCGGTGGCGGTGGTCGTGAAGCTCGCCAGGGTGATGATGCTCGCCCCGGTGCTCGCCGTCATCAGTCACCGGCAGCGTGCGCTGGTCGGCGACGGCGGCAGGCGTCCGCCGCTGGTGCCGATGTTCGTCCTCGGTTTCCTCGGCTTCGTGGCCCTGCGATCGTCCGGCCTGATTCCCGATCTCGCGCTCACCGTCGGGGGCGAGCTGCAGAAGATCGCCCTGACCACGGCGATGTTCGCGCTCGGCACGGGGATCCGGATGGACGTGATGCGTCGGGTGGGACCCCGCCCCCTGATCCTCGCTGCGGCGGGCACCGTTCTGGTCGCGACGGTCGCGCTGGTCGGCGTCGTCGCCGCGTCGTGAGAATCGGCCGAGGCCGGGGTTCGCACGAAGGTCAGACCGAGGGAGTGTAGGTCGCGGCGTCGCTCGTGAACTCCGGCTTGCCGTATGTCACGAGGCGTTTGGCGAGGAGTCGGACCAGGTAGCGGTCGATCGGGTCGCGGAGCATCGGGATGCGGTTTCCCGCGCGGACGGCGAGATAGCGGCCGACGATGAACGGCCCGGTCGCGGCGATCCGGGCGACGTCGGAGAGTCCGAGTTCGACGCCCATCCCGGCCGCCGCCGTCCGATTGCCGCCGCAGAATGCGATCGTGAACGCCAGTGCGCTGAAGCTGCGCTCCACGGCGTCGGCCATCCGATCGAAGCGGGAGTCGGAGGGGCGCAGGTATGCCGCCATCGTCGACCGCACGAGGCGGCCACACGTCTCGTCGTCGAATCCGTGGCGCAGGACGGCGGCGCGACCGTGGAAGGCGCGCACGATGTCGTGCGGCTCCGACGGGACCAACTCCTCGGGCAGTCCGAGGAGGAAGCAACGGTAGCGGGCGAACTCGACGAGTGCCCGCTCGCCGCTGGTGAACGTCGTCCGGCCGTCGCGGATCACCCGCTGGGCCTGCAGGTACATGCCGATGAGGCCGGCGGGCATCTGATCGACCTGGGGGACGGGGAGACCGTACACGGCCGCATCCCACTTGTCCGACTTGGTCAACGCGTGGAAGCGCACCATCGAGTGCATGAGGCGGACCATCGCGGCGGCCTCGAAACCGGGCCCGAACCGGTCGAGTGCGCCGGGCATCGCGGTGAGCGCGAAGAAGCTCGTCGTCTCGTTCACCCGGTGCGCGGCACGCGCGCCCGACAGTGCGCCGGTCAGCGCCATCGGCAGCGCCGCATAGGTGTTGGTGAACGTGGCGATGAATGCGCCGCGGGTGATGAACGGCGACAGCAGGGCCGCCTCCACGCGGGCCCGGCGGGCGCCGTCGGCCACCAGCGACATGTCGATCCAGTCGGGCGTCGCCTCGAGGTCGTCGATGAACGCGGTCAGTTCGGCCGGGGCGTCGGCGACCGCGTCGACGCCGTGCCGACAGGCTCGTGTGAGCATGCCGATCAGCTGTTTCATGCTGTGCGACGCCGACAGTGCCGCGTACGCGTCGGCGGGGACGTCGCCGAGGAAGGTCGCGGTCTTCATCAACTCGACGAGTTCGGGATCGTCGAGGAACGGTTCGCGGGCCGCGACCCGGCGGGGCAGTGCGGACTCGACCGCGGGATCGGTGGTGAAGCGTTCGGGGACGGCGTCGAAGTCGAAATCGCCGTACACGGCGGGGAGGCGGTCGCGCTGGCTGTGGACCGTCTCGGCGAGGTGCGGGAAGTACGTGGTCACGCCGCATCCTTTCTCACAGAGTGTGAGTACATGCTCACACTCTGTGAGTTAGCATGTCAAGGGTGACCAGCGGACGACGACGGATGAGCGCTGCGCAGCGCCGCGAGCAGATCCTCGACGTGACGCGTGCGATCGTCCTGGACGAGGGATTCCACGAGGTGACGCCCGGCCGCATCGCCTCGCAGGCCGGTGTCGACAGATCACTCGTCTACCAGCAGTTCGGCGACCTCGCGGGGCTGTTCGTCGCACTGATCGACCGGGAGATCGCCATCGCGGGCGCCGGATTCGCTGCCGCCGTCGCCGCCGTGGCGCACCATCCCGAGCGTTCCGCGTTCGACACCGTCTTCGACGGCGTGCTGGCGTCGATCGACGCCGACCCGTCGGCGTGGAGGCTGTTCCTGTCGCCGCCGCAGGGCGCACCGCCGGAACTGCACGCGCGGCTCGCCGACTCGTCGGCCCTGGTCCGGAAGTTCCTGCAGGATGAGCTCGTCCGTGCCAACCCAGACCTGGCCGATCCCGAACTGACCGCGATCGCCCTGCACGCCGCGGGCAGCGAACTGCTGCATCGCCACGTGCTCGATCCGACGGGGGTGTCCGCGGACCGCCTCCGCGCGTTCATCCCGGCGGCGATCGCCCGCCGGTCCGGGCACTGACGCTCCCCGCTCGTCGAGCGGGGAGACGTCACTCGAAATCCGCTCCGACCTTCGGGGGCGACGCCTCGAGAAGGGCGTTCTCCTCATCGCTGAAGGCGCGGGCACGGGAGAGGAAACGGACTCCTTCCGGCGCCTCGAGCGAGAAGCCCGCTCCCCGGCCGGGAACCACGTCGATGATCAGCTGGGTGTGCTTCCACACTTCGAACTGGTCGCCGCCGATCCAGATCCGCACGCTCGGAAGGGGTTCGGGCAGTGCCACTTCGCCGACGAGGACGTCCCGCTGACCCACTCGGAACTCGCCGACCGGGTAGCACATGGGTGCCGATCCGTCGCAGCATCCGCCCGACTGGTGGATCATGAGCCCGCCGTGGAGTTCGGACAGTTTGGTCAGCAGGTCGACGCCTGCCTGCGTTGCGATCACTCGGTCGGGTGTCATGAGCGCGTCCTCTCACACGGCGGTTGGGACTCGCCCGGACCGGGGTCGCCGGCCCGGGCGAGGGTTCTCGACTGCGCTCGAACGGCTGAGCGCTGCGCTCGAACGGCTGAGCGCTGCGCTCGAACGGCCGAGCGCGGGGATCAGAAGCGGGGGATCAGAAGAAGCCCTTGGCCTCCTGTGCATAGCCGACGAGAAGGTTCTTCGTCTGCTGGTAGTGGCCGAGCATCATCAGGTGATTCTCGCGTCCGACACCCGACTGCTTGTACCCGCCGAACGCCGCGTGCGCCGGGTAGTCGTGGTAGGTGTTGGTCCACACGCGACCTGCCTGGATGTCGCGGCCCGCGCGGTAGGCGACGGCTCCGTTGCGGCTCCACACGCCCGCGCCGAGGCCGTACAGGGTGTCGTTGGCGATGGAGATGGCCTCGTCGTAGTCGGCGAACGGCGCGACCGCGAGGACCGGGCCGAAGATCTCCTCCTGGAAGATCCGCATCTTGTTGTCGCCCGCGAAGACCGTCGGCTGGATGTAGAAGCCGCCGGACAGATCGCCGCCGAGGTCGGCGGGCTCACCGCCGGTCAGGACCTTCGCGCCCTCGTCCTTGCCGATAGCCAGGTACGACTTGATCTTCTCCCACTGATCGCTCGACGCCTGCGCGCCCATCATGGTGTCGGTATCCAGGGGATTGCCCTGCTTGATGGCCTTGACGCGGGCGACGGCCTTCTCCAGGAAGTCGTCGTAGATGCCGCCCTGGATGAGGGCGCGACTCGGGCAGGTGCAGACCTCGCCCTGGTTGAGCGCGAACATCGAGAAGCCTTCGAGGGAACGGTCGAGGAAGCCGTCGTCGGCCGCCATGACGTCGTCGAAGAACAGGTTGGGGCTCTTGCCGCCGAGTTCCAGCGTCACCGGGATCAGGTTCTCGGTCGCGTACTGCATGATCAGGCGGCCGGTGGTGGTCTCGCCGGTGAACGCGATCTTGCGGATGCGGTTGCTCGACGCGAGCGGCTTGCCCGCCTCCACACCGAAGCCGTTGACGATGTTGACGACGCCGTCGGGCAGGAGATCGCCGATGAGACTCATCAGGTACAGGATCGACGACGGCGTCTGCTCGGCGGGCTTGATGACGACGGCGTTGCCCGCGGCGAGCGCCGGGGCCAGCTTCCACGTCGCCATCAGGATCGGGAAGTTCCATGGGATGATCTGGCCGACGACGCCGAGCGGCTCGTGGAAGTGGTAGGCGACGGTGTCCTTGTCGATCTCCGAGATGCCGCCCTCCTGGGCGCGGATCGCGCCCGCGAAGTAGCGGAAGTGGTCGATCGCGAGGGGGATGTCGGCGGCGAGCGTCTCGCGGACCGCCTTGCCGTTCTCCCAGCACTCGGCGACGGCGATCTTCTCGAGGTTCTCCTCCATGCGATCCGCGATCCGGTGCAGGATCAGCGCGCGCTCGGCGACCGACGTCTTGCCCCAGGCCGGTGCGGCGGCGTGCGCGGCGTCCAACGCCAGGTCGATGTCCTCGGCCGTCGAACGAGCGATCTCACAGAACGTCTGACCGTCGACCGGTGAGGGGTTCTCGAAGTACTGGCCCTTCACCGGCGGCACCCAACGGCCCCCGATCCAGTTGTCGTAGCGCGACTGGAAGCTCATGACGGAACCTTCGGTTCCGGGCTTTGCATAGACGGTCATCGGTGTGACTCCTTCATCGTTCGAGCAGCAGTGAAGTGATGTGGAGCACACGTTAGGAGTGTGATGGTTGCAACTGGGTTGCAGACGACGGCATCTGTTGCCGCGAGACCTTCAGAGGTCGATGTCGGCAGGATTGAGTGCGCGTCGGGCGATCCGTTCCCGCGCATCTCGGTAGATCTGGGCGATTCGTTGCTGCAATTCTTCACGCGGCGGCAAGGCAGTCCAGTACTCGGCCACGACGATGCCGTCTTTGTGCATCTCCAGCAATTCGATCTGTTCGCGAGATGTCTCGGTGCACAGAATCAGCCCGAGTGGCGGCTCTTCATCACTGCGTCGTTCGTAGCGGTCGAGCCACTTGAGGTACAGCTTCATCTGCCCCTCGTGCGCGGGCTTGAACTTGCCGACCTTCAGTTCCACCGCGATCAGTCGGTGCAGGGGGCGTGAGTAGAACAGCAGGTCGAGAGCGAAATCGTCGTTGCCGACGGTCATCCGCTTCTGTCGCGCGACGAACGTCCAGCCGTTGCCGACCTCCAAGAGGAATGCCTCCATGTCGCGGACGAGCGCGTCCTCGAGGTCGCGTTCCGCATAAGCGTCCTCAAGCCCGAGGAAGTCCAGGAAGTACGGATCGCTGAACGTGTCCAGGGGTACGGCGGAGCCGCCAGGCGTCTGGGCGTTGGCGATCTCGCGTCGTTCGAATCCCTGTCGGCCGATCAGCTCGCGGAGGGCGCGGACACTGAGTCGCGCATCGAGGGTCTGCTGGATGTAGAAGTCGCGTGCTGTGTCACTGCCCACTGCGATGAGTGTGATGAAATGACTCCAACTCACGTGTCGCGACAGCGTCGCGACACGGTCGCGGTCGGGGAAGACTTGGACGAACTGTCGCATCCGATACAGGTTGGCGCGGTCGAAGCCGCGGCCGTAGCGAGTCGTCAATTGTCGTGACAGCGTCACGACGATCTCGTGCGCGTACTCAGCACGCTGCTCCGCGAGCACCTCTGTGTTGATGAGGTACCCGATCTGCCAGTTCGTCAGGGTCAGTGCGGCGTTCGTTTGCACCGCGACGGTTGTGCGCGTCTGGTCGATCAGCTCAGAGATCCGATCGAACAAATGGGCCGAACCATCAAGTCGTTCCACCGTGTTCATGCCGGGACTACGCTCAGGTCAGCCATTGATCCTCGCCAGAGTGGACAGCGGTGTGGTGGTCGGAAAGAAGCGAACATCGCCGGGCGGGCCGTACGGCTTCGCGAACGAAGAAGCGGCCGGTGGTGAAGGAAGCACGATATCCGTGAGACTGCACTGCGGGTAGGCTCCAACGATCCTCCTTCGACGACTCCGACGGATACAGATTACTTCGCGATTCCGACAGTATTGGTCAGTGCAGAGATCGTGGAACGATCGACGATCTTCGTGAGTTTCATTGCAGACACGTTGCGACATGTGGAGCCCTTCAGGTTTTCCTAAGCGCGACGCCTTAGCATCACCTCGATGTCTACTCGCCGAGAACCCAGCTCCCGGACGTACGCGATCATCGCGGCCGTCGCCGGATCGATCGCGATCGCGGCAGCGGTGCTGACGCCTTTCCTGCCTGTTCAGGAGCGGTCCGCGACGGTGAATTGGCCGCAGGGCCAGACGCTGGATCCGGCGAACGGATCGGTCGTCGCGCCGCTGGTGACACAGACGCCTGCCGGGCTGGACGTGAACGTCCCGTGCGGTGTGCTCCGCGATGCGGCGGGCGACAAGCCGGTCACCGTCGTCGCGTCGATGCCCCCGAAAGCTGAGGGATTCCGCGACAACGCGCTGTCGATCACGGCGTCGCACTCCGGGGTGACGGCGACGGTCCGCGGCGTCGACCTCGTGACCGCGACGCAGGCCGACCTCGCGAAGTGCCGCAGCCTGCACGTGTGGTCCGACGGCCCGACGATGCGCGCGCAGTTCGTGGGCGTCGGACCGTCCGCCACCGATCCTGACGCACAGAAGCCGCAGGTGACGGGCGTCTTCACGGATCTCGACGCGGCGCAGGTCGCCACCGCGCAGACGGCGGGGCTCGCGGTGCGCATCGACGTCGACAACAGGTTCGACGTGACGCCGACGATCATCAAGTGGCTGGTCCTGATCGCGGGTGCGATCGCGGCGGTGCTCGCCCTGTTCGCGGTGTGGAAGCTCGACGCGCAGTCGGGCCATCGTCACCGCTTCTCGCCCGTCGGACGCTGGAAGATCCTGATCCCGAGCGCCGTCGACCTGCTGGTGACCGCTGCCCTGGTGATCTGGCATTTCCTCGGCGCCGGGTCGTCGGACGACGGCTACATCCTCACGATGGGTGCCAACGCGGCCGACGCAGGCTATCTCGGCGACTACTACCGCTGGTTCAACGTCCCCGAGGCCCCGTTCGACTGGTACTACTCCTTCCTCGGCCACTGGGCCGAGATCTCGACCGCCGCGATCTGGATGCGACTTCCCGCCCTGATCGCCGGCCTGGCGTCGTGGTTCATCCTCAGCCGGGTGCTGCTCCCGCGACTCGGCGTCGCGGTCCGTGCGTCCGGCTGGGCCGTCGTCACCGCGGCCGCGGTGTTCGTCGCCTACTGGATGCCGTTCGCGTCGGGTATGCGCAGCGAGGCGATCATCGTCCTCGGCACCCTGCTGACCTGGTGGATGGTCGAACGCGCCGTCGCCACCCGGCGGATCCTGCCCGCCGCCCTCGCCGCACTGTTCGCCGGACTCACCCTCGCGACCGCGCCGCACGGCATCATCGCGATCGCCGTCCTGATCGCGGGTTCGCGACCCATGCTCCGCGTGATCCGCACCCGTCACCGCGACGTCGGACTGCTGCCGCTGGTCGCACCGGTCGGCGCGGCGTTCGCCCTGGTCGTGATGGTGGTGTTCCGCCAGCAGACGATCGCGACCGTCGCCGAGTCGATCCGCGTCCGCTACGAACTCGGACCCACCGCGGCCTGGTACCAGGAACTGCTTCGCTTCTACTTCCTCACCCTGTCGCACGACGACGGGGCCCTCGCCCGCCGACTGCCCGTCCTGGTGCTCGTGCTGTCGCTGCTCGCGACCCTCGCCGTGCTGCTGCGCCGCAAGCACATCCCCGGCATCGCCCGCGGGCCCGTGTGGCGTCTCGTCGCGTCCACCCTGCTGACGATTCTGCTGCTGTCGTTCACACCGACCAAGTGGACCGTCCAGTTCGGCGTGTACGCGGGACTCGGAGCCGCGCTGGCCGCCGTCGTCACCGTGGTGATGGCCCAGCAGGCCCACCGATCGGCCCGCGACCTGTGGATCTACCTCGCCGCGCTGATGCTCGCGTGCGCCGGGGCGACCGCCGGATCGAATGCGTGGGGCTGGGGCTACGACTTCGGGATCTCCTGGTCGGACAAGATCCCCGCGCTCAAGGGCATCCCGGTCCCGACCCTGTTCCTCGGCCTGACCGCCGTCGCGTTCCTCGCGGCGATCTGGTGCCATGTGCGTCCGCCGTCGGCTGAGGAGATCGACCACGACACGCGCCGGCGGACGATCGCGCGGTCGACGCCGCTGCTGGTCCTGGTCGTCGCCGTCCTGCTCGCCGAGGGCGCCTTGTTCGCCCGCGCGGCGGTGAACCGCTCCGACAGCTACTCGACGCTGAGCTCCAACCTGCACGCCCTGCGCGGCGACACGTGCGGCATGGCCGACGACGTCCTCGTCGAACCCGACTCCAACGCGGGCATGCTCGCTCCGATCGGCACCCGCGACGTCAGCAAGGCGCTCGCCGGGGAGTCCGTCGGGTTCACGCCGGACGGTGTCGCCGCCGACCTGACGCCCGAGAACATCGTCCTCGGAGCCGGAACGATCCACACCGGTCGCAAGGTGTCCGCGCCGTTCGTCGTGACTCCGGGAACTCCGGGCACCCTCGGCGGACGCGGTGCGACCACGGTCAACGGTTCGACGGCCGCGCTGCCGTTCGGCCTGGACCCGGCCACCACACCTGTCCTCGGCAGCTACGGCTACGACGACGGCACCGCCCACCTGGTGTCGTCCTGGTACCGGCTCCCCGCGCGGGACGCGTCGCCGCTCCTGGTGATCTCCGCGGCGGGCTCGATCTTCTCCGTCGACCAGGATCAGGCGGCCCGACCCGGCCGGTCGCTGATCGTCGAGTTCGGCACGGGCCCGGAGTTCACGAAGGTCGGACAGTACGTGCCGATCGACCCCGACTGGGGCTCCAACCGGCCGTGGCGCAACCTCCGCATCCCGATGGCCGCGGTGCCCGCGGGCGCCACCGCGATGCGGATCGTCGCCGACGACTCCAACGTCAACCCCGACGAGTGGCTGGCGTTCACCCCGCCTCGCGCGCCCGTCCTCAAGACGCTCGACGCCGTCGTCGGCCACGACACGCCTGTGCTGCTCGACCTGTCGGTCGGCGCGCAGTTCCCCTGCCAGCGGCCGATGACCGCCCGCGACGGCGTCTTCGACCAGCCGAAGTGGCGGATCCTGCCCGACCAGGTGACGGCGGGCTCGAAGTCGAAGTCGTGGCAGGACCGATCCGGCGGCGGAATCCTCGGCGTCACCGGCGGCATCGCCTCCGAGTCGACGGTCTCGACCTATCTGAACAACGACTGGTACCGCGACTGGGGCGCCCTCGTGGCGTTGACGCCGCTGGTTCCCGCCGCGACGCCCGCCCGGGTGAGCGCCTCCGACACGACTGTCTGGGGCTGGAAGCGGTCGGGTCCGATCCGGGCGGTCTCGCCCAGTGAGCAGTGAGTGAAGTGAACAACGTGGAATCGGAACGCTCCACCGGGCCGAGCGCCCGGACCGTGCGGATCGCGAAGATCGTCGCCGTCGTCGCGGGCCTGCTCGGTGTGCTGCTCGCGGCGCTCTCGCCGCTCCTGCCGGTCTCGTACACCAAGACCGAGCTGAACTGGCCGCAGGCGATCGCCCAGGACGCCACGCCCGTCGTGCAGAACGTGGCGGCGCCCAACGTGTCGTACGTGCCGGTGTCGATGGACATCACGGTGCCGTGTCGCCTGGCCGCCGACCTCCCGGCGAACGGCGGCGTCCTCGTCTCGACGGTCCCCGCCGCCGGGACCGAGGCAGGCAAGGTCGGCCTGTTCATCCGCGCCACAACCGACCGACTGCTCGTCACCCAGCGCAGTTCCGTCGTCCTCAACGTGCCGCGCGCCGCGGCCCAGCACACGCCGGACTGCTCGATCGTCGTCCACGCCGACAAGGACGGAACACGCGGCGCGGTGCAGGGTTTCACCGGCGACGGCACCACGACGTTCGACGTCCCCGACCCCAACTCGCGCCCGCAGGTCCTCGGCGTCTTCACCGACCTGCCGAAATCGACGGTCCCCGAGGGCCTGAGCTTCCGCTCGACCGTCGACACCCGCTTCATCTCCAGCCCGACCGCGCTCAAGCGCGCACTGCTGATCATCGGCGTCCTCGCGACCATCGTGTCGATCGCCGCGCTCGCCGTCCTCGACGCGCGCGACGGCAAGAAGCTCCGCCGGATGCTGCCGAAGCTCTGGTGGCGGCCGACCCTGCCCGACGTCGTCGTGACCGGCGTGCTCGCCGTCTGGCTGTTCATCGGCGGCAACACCGCGGACGACGGCTACCAGGTGACCGTCGGTCGCGTCGCGCCCGGCGCCGGATACCTGGACAACTACTACCGCTACTTCGGCGTCCCGCAGGACCCGTTCGGCTGGCACTACCAGTACCTGTCCCTGTGGATGCAGGTCAGCACGTCGGTGCCGTGGCTGCGTCTGCTGCCACTGCTCTTCGGCCTCGCCGGATGGTTCCTGATCAGCCGTTTCGCGCTGCCGCGCCTGGGTCGGGCCGTTCGGACGTCGACGTCGGCGTACTGGGCCGCAGCCCTCGGCTTCATCGCCGTCTGGCTCCCGTTCAACAACGGCCTGCGCGTGGAACCGGCGATCACCGTCGGCGTCCTCGCCACCTGGGTGCTCGTCGAACGCGCCATCGCATCCGGGCGACTGGTGCCGTGGGCGCTCGCCATCATCACCGCGGCGTTCACCCTGACGATCCACCCGGTCGGAGCGATCGCCGCCGTCGCCCTCGTCGCCGGACTGAAGCCGCTGGTCACTCGCCTGCGCGCTCGCCGCGCCAGGGACGGCTGGCTGCCGATGCTGGTGCCGCTCCTCGCGTCCGGCGTCGCCGTCCTGTACGAGATCTTCGCCGACCAGACACTCGCGTCGATCATGGAGGGCGTCCGCGTCCAGGGCGTCGTCGGGCCGACCAACAAGTGGTGGAACGAGGGCATGCGCTACTACGTGCTCCTCAACCCGACGCCAGACGGCTCCATCGCCCGCCGCATCGGCATCTTCGTCACCATCCTGTCGGTGCTGCTCGTGGTGCTGTTGCTGCTGAGCAGGCGACGGATCGCGGGGATGCCGACCGGCCCGCTGTGGCGGCTGGTCGCGGTCACGGCCGGCGCCGTCGTCGTCCTCGCGTTCGTGCCGACCAAGGCCACGCACCAGATGGGCGCCATCGCCTGTCTCACCGGTGTGCTGGCCGCCGCGGCGACGACGATGATCCGCCCGGAAGTGCTGCATCGGCGGTGCAACCGGACGTTCTTCGCCGCGGCCGCCACCTATGCGCTGGCCGTCGCGTTCGCCGGCCGCAACCAGTGGTGGTACGTCGGAAGTTACGGCATCCCGTGGGCCGACGACACCCCGCACTTCGGCCCGCTCGCGCTGTACATGCCGATCTTCGCCGTCGCCGTCGCGCTCACCGGCCTCGGTCTGTGGCAGTACTACCGCGACGACCGCTCCGACCAGCTGGAGCAGACGCAGGAGCAGGCTCCGCTCGGACTGATCGGCCGGATCCCGAGGTATTCGCTGTCGATCGTGTGCGCGATCGTGCTGCTGTTCACGTTCGCGTCCGTCGGTAAGGCCGCACTCGGCGACTCCTGGACGTGGGCGCGGTCGAACGTCGACTCGCTGCGCGGACAGTCGTGCGCGCTCGCCGAGGACGTGCTCGTCGAATCCGATCCGAACGCCGGACTCCTCGCACCCGCCGACATCCCAGGTCAGAAGGGTCTCGGCGTCGCCGATGCGCTGTCCGGCGGAAAGGGCAGGGCCGACGGCTTCAGCCCCGACGGCATCCCGAACCATCTGGAGAGCGACGACGACGAGTCGTCCGACAGCGACACCAGCGCCGCGGCCCAGCAGTCGTCCGACGCGACGGACTCGCAGGCGGGTTCGGCCGACACGGAGGGCGGAACCGTCGGAACGCTCGGCGTGAACGGTTCGTCGGTGAAGCTCCCGTTCGGCCTGGACCAGCGAAAGGTGCCGGTTCTCGGCTCGTACGGGTCGGCGACCGGCCGCGGACACCTGACCTCGGCGTGGTACGGGCTCCCCGCGCGCAGTGCCGACGCGCCGCTCGTCACCATGTCGGTCGCCGGTTCCATCGAGTACCTCGACGACCTGTCGGTGCTCAACAGCGGGCAGTCGGTGCGCCTGGAGTTCGGTCGCGTCGAGAACGACGGCCGGGTGACGACCGTCGCGTCGATGGTCCCGCTGGACGCGGGCGGCACCCCCAAGTGGCGCAACCTGCGGTTCCCGCTCGCCTCGGCTCCGCCGCGCGCGAGCGTCGTCCGGATCGTCGCGGACGACGTGTCGGGTGCACCAGCGCAGTGGCTTGCGGTGACACCGCCGCGCGTCAACAAGCTGGTCACGTTGAACGACCTCGTCGGATCGCAGGCTCCGGTCCTCCTCGACTGGGAGGTGGCGCTCGCGTTCCCGTGCCAGCGTCCCGCGGCGGCCGTCAACGGCGTCCTCGAGGTGCCGGAGTGGCGGATCACGCCCGACGCCGAAGGCGAACGCGTCAACTCTCAGCGCTGGATGGCGGGCGACTACGGTGGTCCGCTCGGCATCACCGAGAACCTGCTGAGGTCGGTGACCAAGCCCGCCTATCTCCGGAACGCGTGGGCCAAGGACTGGGGCACGCTGCGACGCTTCGAGCCGCTCGTTCCCCAGGTCACCGCCCGACTGGACGTCACGACGACCGATCACAACGGCCTCTGGACGCCAGGTCCGATGCGGCCGTACAAGAACTGACGGGCCTTTCCGGCAGGAACGCTCAGACGCCGAAGCGGCGGTTGAGCAGCCGGACGCGTCCGGCGGCGATGGCCGCGTCGGGGTGGCCGGACGGAAGATGATCACGGAGGGTGGTCCACGCGAAGACGTCGTCGTGCCCGTGCGGGGACGACGCCCAGGCGTGCAGGGCCAGGACGTCGCCGGACGCGAAGACGGCCGAGCGGAGGTCCTCGCGGAACTCGTCGAACAGGTCGGCGACACCCGGCGCGATGGAGTCCGCGAGCAGCCCGCCGCGTCCGAGGATCGTGACGGCACGGGTGAGACGTCCGGCCAGGATCGCCTCCCGCAGGTCGGACACGTCGGACGAGAGGTCGCCGACGAGGCGGTACGGCCGCGATGAGACGACGTCGCCGATGTCGCGGCGCAGGCGAGAGATCTCCGCGCGCACGGTGACCGACCCCAGTTCGTCGTCCGACAGCAGGCTCGCCAGCCGGTCCGTGCTGAGCCCGTCCGGGTTCAGGTGCAACAGCAGCAGGATCTCGGCGTGGCGTCGGGACAGGACCTTCGACTGCCGTCCGGGTGAACGCCATTCGGGGTCGGAGCCGAGCACTGTGAGCCGTGAGGTGAGCGGCCGGTCGACGGACAGGTCGACGGCGGTCGAGCGCAGTTCGCGTTCCACCGCCGCGACCACCGATCGGACCGCGGCCAGCGCGAACGGAGCCGCGGCCGCCTGGCCGCCGGTCACGTCGATCGCGCCGATCACCTCGCCGGTCGCCGGATCGTGGACCGGCGCGGCGGTGCAGTTCCACTTCTGGACGGGACCCGCGTAGTGCTCGGGTCCGATGATCTGGACGCCGCGGTCCAGGCTCAGCGCGAGGCCGGGCGCGTTGGTGCCGACCGAGTCCTCGCTCCACACGGTGCCCTCGACGAAGTTGATGGCTGCTGCGGCGTTTCGGGTCGACCGGTCGCCGTCCACCCACATGAGCCGCCCGTCGCGATCGGTGACGGCCACGACGACGCCCGCGTCGACGATGTCGTCCAAGAGCAGGGACCGGATCAGCGGTCGCACCGATGTCAGCCGATGTTCGGCGCGGTAGACCGAGAACTCGGAGTCGGACATCCCGTCCGGGGACGCCTCGGGGGCGGCGTCGACTCCCTTGTGCATCGAGCGCGCCCACGACTCGCGGACGAGGGCCCGTACCGCGCCGTCGGGCGGCGTCACACCGGACAGGAACTGTTCGTAGGCGCGACGGACCCTGGTTGTGGTCCTCGTCGTGTCCGACATCGTGTCCTCCGGTGTGCTCTCTGTCACTGCTCATTGTGCCAAACCCCCACCCGTGACAGCTGTCATGGGAAGGACGTGACATCTGCGCTGGGTTCCGGCGACGCGAAAGCGGAATCGTTAGTCGCATGAACACCACACTCGCCATCTCGGCCACGCAGTTGACCAAGAGCTTCGCCGGCCCCAAGGGCGCCGTCGTGGAAGCCGTGAAGGGCGTCGAGCTCGCCGTGCGGCCGGGGGAGGTCGTCGCCTTCCTCGGACCCAACGGCGCGGGCAAGACGACCACCCTCGACATGATCCTCGGACTGTCGTCCCCGGACTCGGGAGAGGTCCGCGTCTACGGGCGGGAGCCGCGGCAGGCCGCGCGCGACGGCCGGATCGCCGCGATCACGCAGACGGGCGGCCTCATGGACGACTTCACCGTCGCCGAGACCGTCGCGATCGTCGCATCCCTGCACGGTCGGACCAAGGACGTCGACGCCGTCATGGCGCGCGCCGATATCGCGGACATCGCCGGGCGCAAGGTGTCGCGCTGCTCGGGCGGCGAACAACAGCGTCTCAAGTTCGCGCTCGCGCTCCTGCCCGATCCGGACCTGATCGTGCTCGACGAGCCGACCGCGGGCATGGACGTCGAGTCGCGCCGCGCGTTCTGGGCTGCGATGCGCGCCGACGCCCTCCACGGTCGGACCGTCCTGTTCGCGACGCACTACCTGGAGGAGGCGGACGCGTTCGCCGACCGCATCGTCATGATCGCGGGCGGCAGGGTGGTCGCCGACGGCTCGACGGCCGAGATCCGGACCAGGGCGAGCGGGCGCGTCGTCTCCGCGGAACTCGAGGAGGCGGCCGTCCCCGGACTGCTGCGCGTGTTCCCCGGACTGCAGATCGTCGAACGCCGCGGCGGCCGGATCTACCTGTCGCTCGCCGACTCCGACGCCCTCGCCCGGCACCTGTTGACCAGCACCAGGGCCCGCGATGTGGAGATCGCCGCCCACAACCTCGAAGACGCCTTCATCTCCCTCACCGCAGCAGGAAAGTAGAGACCCGATCATGACCGCATTGACCGGCGCCGGAATCGCGCCCACATACCTCAAGTACGACGTCCGCCGCGTGCTCCGCAACCGTCGCGCGATGATCTTCACCATCGCCATGCCCGCCCTGCTGTACCTCGTGTTCGGTGCGACGCAGAAGCACACCGAGACGGTCGGGAGCGGCAACGTCGCGTTCTACGTCCTCATCGGCATGGCCGTGTACGGCGCGATCCTCGCCGCGTCGTCGAACGCGGCGTCGGTCGCCATCGAACAGCAGGCCGGGTGGACCCGGACGCTGATGATGACACCGCTGAAGCCGTCCGGCTACGTCGCGACCAAGATCGCGCTCGCGTTGACGATGAGCGCCCTCCCCGTCGTCGTGCTGACGGTGGTCGGAGCGGCGAGCGGCGCGCACGCGCCGATCGGGGTGTGGATCGGCTGCCTGCTGATCGGCTGGCTCGGTTCGTCGGTGTTCGCGGCACTCGGTCTGGCGCTCGGCAGCGTGCTCAAGGCGGACGGCGCCATGCAGGCTCTCGGCGGCGTCCTCGCGCTCCTCGCGTTCGCGGGCAACGTGTTCGTCCCGCTGTCGGGGACGATGCTGCGGATCGCCGAGTTCACGCCGATGTTCGGCGTCGTCTCCCTGGCCCGGTACCCGCTCGACAACGGGGTCACCGTCGACGGCACGCAGATCAGCGTGTGGGTGATGGTGATCAACACCGTGTTCTGGGCCGGGACCTTCGCCACCGCCGCGGCCTTCTTCTACTCTCGCAGTAGCAACCGCCAGTAAGGACTCGCATGAGCATCGGCGACACGTCGTCCGCCCGAACACCCCGCCAATGGCGTTGGGTGTTCGGTGCGGTCTGGCTGATCTTCCTGGTGTACCCGCTCACCGCGGTCGCGACGGTCGACCGCCCGATGGCCCTGCGCGTCGTCGGGGTGGCGGTGATCGTCGCGTTCGCCGTCGTCTACATCGCCGCGTGCGTCGTCTTCATGAACGGCAGGCCGGGGCAACGGCAGGTTCCGAACCGGGTGCGACTCGGCTTCTCTGTCGTCCT
The DNA here is from genome assembly GCF_009932475.1 of Gordonia spumicola. Lineage (GTDB taxonomy): Bacteria > Actinomycetota > Actinomycetes > Mycobacteriales > Mycobacteriaceae > Gordonia > Gordonia spumicola. The sequence goes on along the minus strand of NZ_BJOV01000002.1, from coordinate 345,696 downwards.
CGGAGCGCTGACACTCGCGCTGTTCCCGATCATCCACGAACAGGCGTTCGGTCTCGCGGGCTTCCTGATGGCGATCATCTCGTTCATCGCACCGCGTCGGCTGCAGATCGTCGTGATCGTGTCGTTGGTGGCGGCCGCCTGGCTGGTGCCGCGGCTGTTCGGGTGGACGATCGACTTCGGCGTCGTCGCGATCATGGCCGCGATCGGCACGACGATGATCGCGATCCGCGCGATCAGCGAACGCGAGTCCGAACGGGAGTCGGCGGAGGAACGTCAGCGCGAACTGAACGCCGAACTCGCGGTGGTCGCCGAACGGGAGAGGGTGGCACGCGACGTCCACGACATCCTCGGGCATTCGCTGACCGTGATCTCGGTGAAGACCGAACTCGCCGGACGCCTCGTCGACCTCGATCCCGAACGCGCCAAAGCCGAGATCGACGAGGTGAACGCCCTGGCGAGGGAAGCGCTCGCCGAGGTGCGGTCGACCGTCGGGCGACTGCGGACACCCGAACTGCCGACGGTCATCGCGTCGGCGGGGAGTGCGCTCGCCGCCGCGGGCATCGCGGCCGAGCTGCCGGACGCGGATGTGCAGACTCCGAACTCGACGTTGTTCGCGTGGGTGCTGCGGGAGGCGGTCACCAACGTCGTCCGACACTCGGGGGCGTCGACGTGCCGCGTCGTCGTCGTGCCGGACGCCATCACGATCGCCGACGACGGCGACGGTTCGCCACTGCTCGCGTACGGGAACGGGCTGCGCGGGCTGTCCGAACGCGTGGCCGGTGCGGGCGGCACTCTGACCGTCGACTCCGACGTCACCGGAACCACGATCAGCGCCCGCGTGGTGGGATGAACCGGTGACCGAGATCCGACTGCTGCTCGCCGACGACCAGGCCCTCGTCCGCGGAGCGCTGGCCGCACTGCTCGACCTGGAACCCGATCTGACGGTAGTCGCGCAGGTGGGCAGAGGGGACGAGGTGGTGGACGCGGCCAGGGCGTCGCGGGCGCAGGTGTGCCTGCTCGACATCGAGATGCCGGGCATGGACGGCATCGACGCCGCCGCGCGGGTCAGCGCGGAACTGCCGGGGGTGCGGTCGCTTATCGTCACGACGTTCGGCAGGCCCGGATACCTGCGACGCGCGATCGACGCGGGCGCGTCCGGGTTCGTCGTCAAGGACACTCCGTCCGCACAGTTGGCGGACGCCGTCCGACGGGTCAACGCCGGGCTCCGCGTGATCGACCCGACGCTCGCCACGGAATCGTTGACCAGCGGTGAGAATCCGCTGACGCCCCGCGAATCGGAGGTGCTGAGCGCCGCGCTGTCGGGCGCCACTGTCGCCGCGATCGCCGCGCGGGTCCACCTGTCGCAGGGGACCGTCCGCAATCACTTGTCGTCGGCCATCGGGAAGACCGGGACGTCCACCCGTGCCGAGGCGGCCCACATCGCACGTGAGCGGGGCTGGATCTGAGGGCTGGTGTCGCCGTTCACACGCGCGTCGTGTCGGCGGTCGCCGGTAGCATGGGCACATGTCAGAGAAGAGCCGTTCAACCACCGTCGCCGATCTGCGGCAGTGGACGAATGACGCCCGTGTGCCGGGTCAGCCGCCGGAGCTGTCCGACCTCGCCTGCCTGCTCATCGCCTCCGCATACCTGACGCCGACCGCGCGGGCGACCGTCGTCCGACGCGCGTCAGCGGGACTTCCGCTGCCCGCCGCAGCCAACGGATTCAGCGAACTGCGCCGCGTGCAGCGGAGCATCCTGCACGCCGAGGGATACCTGGGGACCACGGTCCTCCCCGGCCTCGTCGTGCCGATCGTCCGCTCCCGCCTGTCCGGCCTCAACCGTCGCAGGGAAGACGCTCATCGCGCCGTCGTCAACGCGAAGGGCGTGTTCCCGAGCGGGACGCGCGCCATCCGCCGCGAACGTCGGGAGAACACCTTCCTCGAGGTCGACGAGCGCGAGCAGTTGTTCTCCGGACTGTTGTGCACGCCCGTCCCGAACCGCCCGGTCGGGGCCCGCAAGGCCGGATCGGACATGTTCGACAAGGTCGTCGGGGCCGTCGGTCAGGTCGGTGGCCGCGGGCCGCGCCGCCAGATGGAGGAGATGGCCGCCAAGGTGTTCGGGCCCGACGCCGTCGCGACCGGGACACTCGCGCGCGGTGCGGCGTTCGCGGACGGCTACGAGACCCTCCTGTTCGTCGCGGGCCACTTCTACGACCGCATCCGCACCAACCCGGCATGGCTGTCGGACCATTTCGAGATGCAGCGCGTTCAGGTGAACCTGCACGCGGAGATCGCCGAGATCGCGTCGGACGTGGTCGCGCTCCGGGCCCTGCGCGTCGACCTGGACCAGGCCAAGCGCAACGGAGGGTTCGACGCGGGGTTCGCCGAGCACATCGCGGCGCGCGAGAACGCGCTGCGGCCGGTGTGGTCCGAACTGATCGACCGCGTCCACGCGTTCAGTGAGATCGCCGTGACCGTCGAGTCGGCCGCGGTCGAGCTCCGGCTGCTCAACGAGTTCGACAGGGCGTCGACGATCGACGCCCGGATCGATCACCTGCTGGCGCGGTCGGGCGACCGCGAGATCGGCGCCGACCACACCCGACGACTGTCCCAGCAGGTCCGCAGCGGCGAGGAGCAGCTGCGCGTGTACCGCGACGTGCTGCAGGGCAACATCTCCCAACTCGGGCCCGGTCTCATCCGGGAGCTTCCGGAGCGCTACGAACCCTGACACCGATATGTCCTCTGCATAGATGACTGCATGCCAACGCGGAGCGCTTCCGTGCCGATCTCGTCGACTTGTGACGGAACTGTCCATTTCTGTGAAGTGTGACCTGCGACTCGCCTTTACCCTCTGCAGGCATGTTCTCCTCGCGGCTGGTCCGCCTCGCATCGGTGGCCGCAGCGGCCGCAGTGTCCCTCGTCGCAGTTCCCGCCCAGGTCGGCGTCTCGTCGGCCGACGTCCCCGGTTCGGCGATCGTCGCCGAGAAGCAGGTGAACGATCGCCGCTACGACCTGACGATCAGCTCGCCGTCGATGGGCGGCGACGTCAAGGTGACGGTCCTGTCCCCGTCGGGCGACGCGCCCCGTCCCAGCCTGTACATGCTCGACGGCGCGGGCGCGGGCGTGGACGTCAGCGACTGGATCACCAAGGGCGGAGCCGAAGAGTTCTTCGCCGACAAGAATGTGAACGCAGTGCTCCCGGCGGGCGGTGCGGCGTCGTTCTACACGAACTGGCTGCACAAGGATAAGAAGATCGGACGCCCGCAGTGGGAGACATTCCTCACCGAGGAACTGCCGCCGCTGATCGACGCGCGGTTCCACGGCACCGGAGGCAACGGTGTGATGGGCCTGTCGATGGGCGGTCAGTCCGCGTTCACGCTCATCACCCGGCACCCGGATCTGTACCGCGCCGTCGCATCACTGAGCGGTTGCCCGACGATCACCGGCTCGGCCAATGAGGCGTACGTGACCACGACCGTCAAGCTCAACGGCGGCGACGCGTCGAACATGTGGGGCCAGGCGGGCGGAGCCTACTGGCGGTCGCACGATCCGCAGTTCCGCCTCGACGCGCTGCGCGGCAAGACGATCTACCTGGAGTCCGGGTCGGGTCGGCGCGGTGAGCCGGACCGTGTGGTCGACTACGACCCGAAGGTCCCGCGCGATCTGGTGCTCGCGATCGGGTCCGGTGTGGAGATCGGGGCCGACCGGTGCACGCGCGAGTTCGCCACGAGTCTGCGGCAGAAGCAGATCGGCTTCACCCTCGATCTGCGGTCGGTCGGCACCCACCGGTGGGAGTACTGGAAGCAGGGGCTCCCGCGCATGTGGAAGGCCATCGAATCGGGGCTGTGATCCACAGACGACGGGCGTCGGAACCTTCTTCCCGTCGTTACTCACACGCAACCCATTCCCTCAGGTAGGTCCGGTACTCTCGGCGTCCATGTGGTCCACACGGTTTACGAAAATCGCCTCTGTTGTCACTGCGGCAACAGCTGTCGCAGTTTTGGCACCTGCGGCGGTCGCTGACGCAGCGCCGGACCGACACCGCACGGCGAAGATCGTCGCCGCCAAGAACGTCGCTCTGAACCGGGTGGACCTGACCGTCGACTCGCCGTCCATGGGCCGCAAGATGAAGGTGACCGTCCTGACGCCGGGCGGCGACGCACCGCGCCCCGCGCTCTACATGCTCGACGGCGCCGACGCAGGCAAGGACGTCAGCGACTGGATCACCAAGGGCGGCGCGCAGCAGTACTTCGCGGGCCGCAACGTGAACGTGGTGCTCCCGGCGGGCGGCGAAGCGTCGTTCTACACGAACTGGAAGTACTCGGACGCCAAGCTCGGCAAGCCGCAGTGGGAGACCTTCCTGACCAAGGAACTCCCTCCGCTGATCGACTCGAAGTTCCACGGTTCGGGCCGCAACGCCGTCATGGGGCTGTCGATGGGCGGGCAGTCGGCGTTCGCGTTGGCCGTCCGGCACCCCGAGTTGTATCGAGGCGTCGCGTCGTTGAGCGGCTGCCCGCCGGTCACCGGCGCGGCGAATGAGGCCTACGTGCGGTCGACCTTGGCGAAGAGCGGCGTCGACGCGGTCAAGATGTGGGGCAAGCCCGGAGGCGACTACTGGCGGGCGCACGACCCGTCCCTGCGCCTCGACGCGCTGCGCGGCAAGCAGGTCTACATCTCGGCAGGCTCCGGCGCGATCGGACCGATGGACCTGACCGCGACCTACGACCCGTCGGACGGCCCGAAGGACGCTCAGATGGCCGCGGGCTCCGCCCTCGAGGTCGGCGCCTACCGCTGCTCGCTGGAGTTCGCGGCCCAGATGCAGTCGGCCGGCGTCGCGTTCACGCAGGGCTTCCGCCTGATCGGCACGCACAGCTGGAACTACTGGAAGCAGGATCTCCCCAACGCCTGGGCGACCCTCGCTCCCGGCCTGTAGACGCCGCGCGACGCAAAACCACCGTCCATACGAGTCGATGACGTTCTCACGAGTGTCATCGACCCGTATGGACGGTGGTTCTGCGTTGCCTATCGTCCGACGTACGCCGAGGCGAAGGCGAGGAACGCGTCGTCCTCGGCGCGATCGGTGACGGTGACGCGGACGCCGTCACCCGCGAAGGGACGGACGATCACGCCGGCTTCGGTGCTCGCGGCGGCGAGGGCCGTCGCGTCGTCGCGGACGTCGAGCCACACGAAGTTGGCCTGCGAGTCGGGGACCCGGAATCCGAGGTCGCGCAGGGCGGTCGTCACGCGTGTGCGTTCGGCGACGACGGCGTTGGTGCGGGCGAGCAGTTCCGGCTGTGCGCGCAGCGACGCGACGGCCGCGACCTGCGACAGGGTCCCCACGCTGAACGGCACGTGGATCTTGCCGAGGGCCGTGATGACGCTCGGGTCGGCCACCGCGTAGCCGATGCGCAGCCCGGCCAGGCCGTAGGCCTTCGAGAACGTGCGCAGGACGACGAGGTTCGCGAACTCGCGCCGCAGTTCCAGGGCGTCGTACACGTACGGGCCCGCCAGGCGCATGTACTCGAAGTAGGCCTCGTCGAGGGCGACCACCACATCGCTCGGCACGGCCTCCAAGAACGCCCGCAGGGCGGCGGCCTCGACGACGGTGCCGGTGGGGTTGTTCGGGTTGCACACGAAGATCAGGCGGGTGCGCGGCGTGATCGCGGCGGCCATGGCCTCGAGGTCGTGGACGCCGTCACCCGTCAGCGGAACCTGCACCGGCGTGGCGCCCGCCACGCGAGTCGCCAGGGGATACGTCTCGAACGAGCGCCAGCCGAACAGCACCTCGTCGCCGGGGCCGGATGTCGCGGTGATCAGGTTCTGGCAGAGGATCACCGACCCGCAGCCCACCTGGACCTCGGCGGGAGTGACGCCGAGCGACTTCGCGAGCTCGTCGGTCAGCTCCACCATCCCGTTGTCGGGGTAGCGGTTGAGGCTGGACGCCGCGTCGGCGATCGCAGCCTGGACGCTCGGCAGCGGTGGATGCGTGATCTCGTTGCTGGCGAGCTTGATCGCGCCGGGGAACGTCTTGCCGGGGAGGTAGACGGGCAGGGAATCCAGGTCTGGTCTCATGCGTGGTGCCACCCGTCGAATGTATGCCGTCGCGGGTCCGTGCGCCTCGTCGACCTGCCGATTTGCCACAGCTGGACGGGCGTGTGTAGTGTTCAGCCTCGGAAGTTCGGACACGGACTCCGCTGGAGGCGTGCCAGAGCGGCCGAATGGGACTCACTGCTAATGAGTTGTTCCGCGTAAAACGGAACCGGAGGTTCAAATCCTCTCGCCTCCGCCGACCGAGGTCACGCCCTCGGTAAAATTGAAGAAGACGATCGAGTACGCTCGATCAGGCACGCGCCCGTAGCTCAACGGATAGAGCATCTGACTACGGATCAGAAGGTTAGGGGTTCGAATCCCTTCGGGCGCACAAGTTCACGACACCCTCTCCGACATCGGAGAGGGTGTCGTGCTTTGTACGGAAGCCGTGAGTAGGGTGAGCGACGTGGAGGCGGGACAGTGGAACGGGCGGCCCGGGTACCGGCCGCCGATGGCGGCGGGGCAGCAGTACCCGCCGCTCGGGTACGCCTCCGACGGCGCGGCGCAGTTCGGGTACCGGCCCGCGGCCGGGGCGGAGTTCCCGCAGGAGCAGCAGGCCGCGCCGGTCGCCGCTCCGCCACCGCCACCGCCGTCGAACTCGCCGCAGCGGACCGCGATGGGCGTCATCGCCGTCGTCGTGCTGGTACTGGCCGTGGTCGGCGGCCTGAAGCTGATGTCCGGCGATGACACGAACGACGACCTCCCGACCCGCGCCGATCCGCCCGCCAGTCAGAACATCGACGACCCGTACCTCCCGAAATCGATAACGCCGACCGAGACGGTGCCCGGTGAGTCGACGCGCTCCGCGCCGAGCAGCGGCCTGCAGGCGCAGCTCGTCGTCGAAGGCTCTCCCGGGACGATGATCCTGTACACGGACAACGGGCGCGCCCGCATCGAACGGATGACGTCCGACCGCTGGGAGAAGACGGTCGGAGCGTCGACCGGCGTGATCAGCGTCAACGTGGTCCCCACCGATCACTCGGGGGCGTCGTGCACGATCTCCGTCGACGGGAGGACCGTCGCGCACGACGAGGCTGCCGAAGGCGACACGTCTGGCGTTGCCATCTGCCGAGTGACCGGCTGAAAGCTAACGTAGTAGGCGTGACTTCCTCCGACGCGGCGGCCGGGACCGGCTCCAAGACGATGTTCACCTGGCGCAGCCCCGACGGGGGACGACTCGAACAGGTGCGACTGAAAACCAGCGGCGGCCGACTCCGCGCCAACGGACGGATCATCGCGGCCGCGACAGACGACGTCGAGGCGTACTCGGTGTCGTACGAACTCGTCACCAACGACATCGGCGTCACACGCCGATTCTCGGTGCGGGTCCGACGCGGTGACGGCGACGGCCAACTCGAAGTGAGCCGCGACCTCGACGGCAAGTGGATGGTCCAGACCCCGGACACCATCGTCCACAGCGAGTTCGGCGGGGCCGAGACGCTCGACGTGCTCGACTCGCCGTTCTTCACGACGCTCGCCGTCAACCGGTTCAAGCTCCTCGGCGGCGGCACCGCGGCGGATGTTCCCGTCGTGCGGCTCACCTTCCCCACGTCGACGATCGAGCCGGTGACCGCCGACTACACGGTCGACGGCGACCGCCTCACCGTCGTGACGGGCGGCGTCACACACGAGCTGACCCTCGACGACGACGGTCTTGTCGTCGAATACCCCGGCTACGCCACCCGAATCTAGTGTCGCGTTCCGAAAATTCCTTAATGGTTGGCGGCGCCCCGCTGCACGCCTGGCTGCGTTGTCGTCGGTCGTGATACCTGCGGGTATCCCTCCCTCCTCCGCCTTGCCAGCCGCACAGCGGAGCACCACCAACCGTCTAGGAATTTCCGAAACACGACACTAGATCCAGACGCGGGCCTGGTGCGCCTGCCTGCGGAGTTCGGCCTGCCAGCCGTCGTCGCCGATCCGCACGTCGGTGATCGGCTGCGGGTCGGTCCCGGCGATCTCCTGATACCGCAGTCGTGCACGGTGGCCCGCCTCGACGAGGGGCGCCACGTCGCCGTGGTCGCGGAGGCGGTCGCGCGCTTGCACGAGCCTGTCGATCGTCTCGCTGAGGGTGCCGAGCAGGGCGACGGAGTTCGACTCGAGCATCGCGCGTTGCAGGTCGGGTGCGGTGCCGGCGACGCGGGTGCCGTCGCGGAAGCTCCCCGCGGCCAGACGCAACGACAGCGCGCTCTCCCCGGCGCCGACGGCGGCCGTCACCGCCGCGGTCAGGTGCGGGTTGTGCGAGATCGCCGCGGCGGCGCGGTCGTGCGCGTCGTTCGCCGCGGGGACCACGAACGCCCCGGCCTCCCGGGCGATCGCCGACACGGCCCGCCAGTCGTCGGCGTCCGTGTCGTCGTGCGTCGTCACCATCCACATGGCGTTCTCGAAGAGCGAGGGATCGGTGGCGTCCCACCCCGAGTACGCGGTTCCGGCCATCGGATGCCCGCCGACGTAGCGGGCTCCCGGATGGCGCTGTGCGACGATCCGGGCCACTTCTTCCTTGACGCTCACCACGTCGGTCATCAGGGCGTCGGGGGCGTGCCGGGCGACGGCGTCGACGATCGGGCCGAGAGCGGTGACGGGGGTCGCGAGCACGATCACCGCATCGGCTTCGGCGGCGCGGAGCAGGGTGGCGGCCAGGTCCGTCGACGCGTCGTACCCGTCGGCCGTAGCGGCGTCGACAGTCACCGGCGACCGGTTGTAGCCGAACACGTCGCCGCGGGTGGACGCGAGCCTGCGGAGCAGGGAACCGCCGATCAGTCCGAGGCCGAGAATGCAGACGGGACGCGACGTTGCGGTAGACACGCCCTCAAGCGTGGCATACGCAGCACCGATCAGACTTGGGAGCGTGCCGAAAAACGGCTACCGTGGCGAGCATGGCGAAGCCCGTCGCGGAAAGCGATTACACCGATGTCGACGGCTTCGCGGTGGCCGTCGTCCTCAGTGAGTCCGGATGGAAGGTCACGGCGCTCAAGCCGTCGGCCCTGGACAGTCTCGACGACGCCGAACTGCAACTCCGCGAGCTCCGCGCCGCCGGCGCCGTGTTCGGACTCCTCGACGTGGACGACGAGTTCTTCATCATCGTCCGGCCGTCGCCGTCCGGCGCTCGACTGCTGATCTCGGACGCCACGGCCTCCGTCGACTACGACATCGCCGTCGACGTCCTCGACGCGCTGAACGTCGACGTGCCCGACCTGGATCCCGACGAGATCGACGACGTCGACCCGTGGGAGGAGGGCGACCTCGCCATCCTCGCGGACCTCGGCCTGCCCGACGCCGTGATGAGCGTGATCGTCGGCGACACCGACCTGTACGCCGACGAGCAACTCGGCATGATCGCCGCTCGCCTCGGCTGCGCCGACCAACTCGCGGCAGTCCTCGACGACCTCGGCCACTGATCGTGGACCGCGGCGCAGTCCAGCGCGACGCGGAGACGCTGATGCGCGCGGCGTTGGCTGTGGCCGCCGCCACGGGGCCCGACGACGTCCCTATCGGGGCGGTGGTCGTCGGACCGGACGGACAGGTCCTCGCCTCGGCGGCCAATCGTCGTGAGGCCGACGGCGACCCGACCGCGCACGCCGAAGTCCTCGCCCTGCGAGAGGCCGCGCGGAGCCACGGTGACGGTTGGCGACTGGAGGGATGCACCCTGATCGTCACCGTCGAGCCCTGCACGATGTGCGCGGGCGCGATCGGTCTGGCCCGCGTCTCCCGCGTCGTGTTCGGGGCGTGGGAGCCGAAGACCGGAGCCGTCGGTTCGTTGTGGGACGTGCTGCGCGACCCGCGGCTCGTCCACCGACCCGAAGTGCTCGGGGGAGTGCTCGAGCGCGAGTGCGCCGCTCTCGTCACCGATTTCTTCGCGGCGCGACGCTGAAACTGCGGCACACTGGACGGTGCGGGCGACCGGGCCCGGGAGCACACCGAAAGGAACGTCATGTCTGCACCGAAGGACAAGGTGAACGAGGTCGTCGAGTCGGTCCTCGGCAAGATCGCCGATCTCGCCGAGAACGAGCAGGTCAAGGCCGCTGTCGAGACCGCCCGCACCAAGATCGACGAGATCGCGGCCAATGAGCACGTGCAGAACGCGGTGAACACCGCGATGGGCAAGGTCAGTGAGATCGCGGCCAACGAGCATGTGCAGAACGCGGTCAACACGGCGGTCGAGAAGGTGAACGAAGTGGCGGCCAACGAGCAGGTTCAGGGCGCCGTCAACACCGCGGTCACCAAGGTCGGAGAGTTGGCGGACAAGCTGACAGGCGGTGGGTCCGGCGGGCCGGGCAGCGCGGCGGGAACTCCGACCGACTCGTAGGGAAACGGCACGGAAATAGGTTCTGACCTGCTGATTTCGTGCTCCGGGAGGTCTGCCGTATAGTTCTTCCCGGTGGCGTGTCCGAGCGGCCGAAGGTGCGACACTCGAAATGTCGTGTGTAGTAACCCTGCACCGGGGGTTCAAATCCCTCCGCCACCGCTCGAGGCCCCCGATCTGCAATGCAGGTCGGGGGCCTTTTCCAATTCCAGTGAGGACGCATGGCCGATCGATACGAACGACTGCAGCTCGCACCCGATCTCCACGTCACACGGCACGACGACTTCCTCACCGTGGCGTCGACGCGGTGGACGCCGGGAACCTTCCTCTACGACCTCGACTACCTCGTCGTCACCACGAAACCGTCGTCGACCGGGGTCAAGGTGATCCTCGCGGCACGCGGAGCCCACGTCGACTTCCAGGTCCTCCGCTTCGAGCTCGACGCTCCGACGTGGACGGCGTTCGACGCCTTCGTCGCCCGAGCCCGCCAATCCGTTGCATAAGTATTCGCATCCCAATGGTGGTTGAGCCGGGTCGGAGCGATAGCGAAGGGCCGTGTCGAAACCGGGTGACATTTGCTGGTACTGCAGTCCGACTACTGTCGAATCGTCACCACGACACAGGCATGAACAGCGACTTCATCAAGACGCTGCCGCCGACTTCCAACTGACCTCACCAGGTTTCGACACGGCCCTTCGCTATCGCTCCGGTCCGGTTCAACCAGCATGCTGATGCAGTCATTTATGCAACGGACTAACGGTTCAGGACACTAGGGGGTGGATCCCTTGGGGCAGTAGAGCTCGACATCGCCCACGGCTCCGTGCTCGGCGAGTGCGCTCTTCACCGCGGCTAGGTCGCGGTCGAAGTCTGTAGCTGCCCACCATGACCCGTTGGTGAGGACTTCGAACGATGGGTTGATGTAGCCGCCCTCACACGCCAAGGCGCGGGCATTGGTTTCGCGTTCCCACCCGGTGTCGGAGATCGTCACTTCGAAGCCATTGAGGGTACAGACGAACTCGCCGTCGCGTCGACCTGGTTTGCACGTCGCGCCTGCCGCCTTGATTGCGGAGAGGGCCGAGACATCGGCGACCGTTGTGGTTGCCGCCGATTCTGGAGTCAGCGATGCCGTTTCGTTGGAGTTGTCGGATGAGCACGCCGCAGCGGAGGCGATGGTGAGCCCGGCGACGGCAGCGGTGACCAGAATGCTCTTCATGCCGGGATCATATCGGGCCGAGTAACTACACCTACCGCACGACGTCGTAGATCAGCTTCTGCAGGCCGTTGGGGTAGACCGCGCTGTCGACGAGCGACAGTTTGATCATGTCGTGCGAGGAGCCGCTGAAGAGGCGTTGGCCCTCGCCGAGGAGGACGGGGAACGTCAGGACGTGGTAGCGGTCGACGAGTCCGGCGTCGGCGAGAGCATGACCGAGTGCGAGGCTGCCGTGGACGATGATCGGACCGCCGTCGGTCTCCTTGAGCGCGGCGACCTCGTCGAGGGTGCGCAGGACGGTCGCGGGCCAGCGGTCGTCGCCGGTCTCGAGGGTCGACGACACGACGTAGCGCGGCATCGCGTTGTAACCCGCGAACTCGTCCATCGTCGGCCAGACGGGCGCGAACATCTCGTAGCTGCGACGACCGAGCAGCATCGCGGTCGACTCCTCCTGCTCGGAGCCCTTCATCTCGAACGACGCGGGGTCGAACTCGGCTCCGGTCACGGTCCAGCCGCCGTTCCGGTATGTCCCGTCGTCGCCGGGGGCCTGGGCGACGCCGTCGGCCGAGACGAATGCGGAGACGATCAGTGTGCGCATGGGAGTCCTTCCGAAAAGTTTGGTGACGTTTCCCGGAGCTGGCCCGGACGACGTCACCAAAGTTATGCCGTGGTGTCAGTGTTCGGTCGAGAACGAGCTGCGGCGTCGGTGGACGTCGAGTGCGAGGGTGACGAGGCGGTCGATGAGGTCGGGGTACGCGATCCCGGAGGCCTCCCACATCTTCGGGTACATCGACGCCGGGGTGAAGCCGGGGATCGTGTTGATCTCGTTGAGCAGCCAGCCGCGGCCGTCCTCCTCGTAGAAGAAGTCGACCCGGGCCATCCCGGCGCAGCGCAGGGCGACGAACGCGTCCGCCGCCAGCTCGCGGACCTGCGCGATCGCCTCGTCCGAGAGGAGAGCCGGGATCATCAACTCGGCGTTGCCGGTGACGTACTTGTCCTCGTAGTCGTAGAAGTCGCTGCCCGGCTTGATCTCGCCGGGGAGCGTGGTGTCGGGGGCGGCGTTGCCGAGCACACCGACCTCGATCTCACGTCCGACGACGGCCTCCTCGATGACCACGACGTCGTCGTAGTGCAGCGCGACGTTGATCGCCTCGTCGAGTTCTTCACGGGTGGTCGCGCGTGTGACGCCGACCGACGACCCCATGTTGGCGGGCTTGACGAAGACGGGAAGCCCGAGTCGGTCGACGGCCTCGGACACCACGGTCCGGGCGTCGTCGACGCCGTCGCGGAACGTGAGCCAGTCGCACTGGGGGATCCCCGCGCGGGCCGCGACCTCCTTCGCCATCGCCTTGTCCATGCACAGCGCCGACGACAGGACCCCGCAACCCACATACGGGACCTTGAACAGTTCGAGCATGCCCTGGACGGTGCCGTCCTCGCCGTGCGGGCCGTGGAGCAGCGGGAGGACCACGGTCAGCTGCCCCGGCCCTTCGACTCGCTGCGCGTCGCGGATCACCGACAGCGGGTCCACCTCGGGGCCCTCGACGGGCAGGCTGTTCGGGAGTTCCTCACCTGCGGCGAGGGCGGCGGCTGCGGCGTCGTTGCGATGCCACGTGCCGTTCTTGTCGATGCCGACGGGGACGAGGACGTACTTCTCGGTGTCGGCCGCGGCCAGGACGTGGGCGGCGGTCACACGGGAGACGTCGTGCTCGGCGGACACTCCGCCGTAGAGGACGACCAACCGCAGCAGGGGGGTGCTCATGGGTGCCAGGATACGTGTTCGCCTGTAGCGTTTGGACCCGTGCACCTTCTCGCCAGCCAGATCGCAGCAGCCACCGGTGGAACGCTCCACGGACCCGACGTCGAGGCCGTTTCGGCGAGCATCGACTCACGCACGATCGCGCCGGGCCAACTGTTCGTGCCGATCGTCGCCGCGCGGGACGGCCACGACTTCATCCCGGTCGCCGTCGCCGCGGGGGCGAGCGTCTACCTGACGGACAGGGCGCCCGATCCCGCGGTGACGGCGACGGCCGTGCGGGTCGCCGACACCGCGATCGCACTGGCCGACATCGGCCGCGCCGTCCGGGCGTCCCTGCCGCCGCGGGTCGTCGGCGTCACCGGCTCGGTCGGCAAGACCTCGACGAAAGACCTGCTCGCGGGTGCGCTCGCGACCACATACCGCACCGCGGCCAGCGAGAAGTCGTTCAACAACGAACTCGGACTGCCGCTCACCCTGCTCGGCGCTCCCGACGACACCGAAGCCGTCGTGCTGGAGATGGGGGCCCGCGGCGTCGGACACATCGCGCTGCTGTGCGACATCGCCTCGCCGACCGTCGGCGTGATCACCCGCGTCGAGGCCGTGCACCTGGAGATGTTCGGCACCCTCGACGACATCGCGACGGCCAAGGGCGAACTCGTCGAGTCCCTGCCCGCCGACGGCGTCGCCGTCCTCAACGCCGACCATCCCGTGGTCCGCGGCATGCGCGACCGCACGCGGGCCCGCGTCCTCACGTACGGCGTGGCCGACGACGCCGACGTCCGGGCCACCGACATCGTCCTCGACGCACAGCTGCGGGCGTCGTTCACACTGCACAGCCCGTGGGGTTCGACACCCGTCGCGCTGCAGGCGCGCGGCGAGCATCAGGTCCCGAACGCCCTCGCCGCCGCCGCGGCCGCATGCGGACTCGGCGTGCCGATCGAGGCCCTGCCCGGCGGACTGAACGACGCCGCGCTGTCGGGCCTGCGGATGGAGATGAGCACGACAGCCGGGGGCGTCACCGTCATCAACGACGCCTACAACGCCAACCCGACGTCGATGATCGCGGGACTGTCGTCACTGGCCCGCATCGACGCCCGACGCCGCTTCGCGGTCCTGGGGACGATGGCCGAACTGGGCGAGGACGGGCCTGCCGCGCATCGCGACGTCGCGCGGGCGGCCGCCGACCTGGGCGTCACCGTCATCGCCGTCGACGAACCCGCCTACGGTGACGTGATCCACGTGTCCGACGTGGCAGGCGCCGTCGACGCCCTCGGCGACCTCGCGCCGGGCGACGCCGTCCTGGTCAAGGGCAGCCGAGTCGCCCAGCTCGAACGAGTGGCCGAAGCACTCGCCTGAGATCAGGGCACCAGCTAGTGCGCCGAACCGTTAATCCGTTGCATAAGTATTCATAACACGATGGTGGTTGAGCCGGGCCGGAGCGATAGCGGAGACCCGCGTCGAAACCCGGTGACATTCGCTGAAACTGCAGTCCGAATGCTCTGAATTGTCGCCACGAAACAGGCGTGACCATCGAAATTAGTGAGAGTTGTCACCAATTTAGGGCCGACCTCACCAGGTTTCGACACGGCCCTCCGCTATCGCTCCGGCCCGGCTCAACCAGCATGCTGATGCAATCATTTATGCAACGGACTAGCGGTTCAGGAAACTCGATCAGGGCACTAGCGCGAAGGCCAGGTCGTCCTTGGTGCAACGGGCGAGTTCGCCTGCGACATTCGACGGACCGCAGTCCCACTCCTTGATCTTCTGCGCCTTGCCGGTGGCGATCAGCGGGCTGTAGTCCTTGGCGATGGCCTTCGCGGTCGCGCACGTCACGTCGCCGCCGACGAGGTGGATCTGGAGCGCTCCGTCGGGTCCGGCGGTCGCGCCGCACGACTTCACGCCGTCCGGGGTGCTCGACTTCGGGGTCTGCGTCGTCTCCGACGTCGGTTTGCGGCCGGGGACCACGGGAACGCTGCGGTCCGACGGCGGTGTCACCTCGGCGACGGTGCTCGACGCGGCACTCGGGGCCTCGGTCTCGTCGCCGCACGCGGCGACCGTTCCGGCGAGGGCGAGACCGAGCACAGCGGTGGCGGCGAGCTTGTACGTGCGAGTCATCATGGTCCCCACGGTAGCGAACCTGGAACAATGGGTCCTCGTGACCAGCAGTGAGTTCATCCGGCGTGCCACCCTCGACGGGACGGCCGGTCGTACCGGCACCATCGTCACCCCGCACGGGGAGATCGCGACACCGGCGTTCGTCCCGGTCGGCACCAAGGCGACGGTCAAGACCGTGGTCCCCGAACAGGTGGCGGCACTCGGCGCGCAGGCGGTGCTCGCCAACGCGTATCACCTGTATCTGCAGCCGGGGTCGGACATCGTCGACGAGGCGGGCGGTCTCGGGAAGTTCATGAACTGGTCGGGGCCGACCTACACCGACAGCGGCGGATTCCAGGTGATGTCGCTCGGCGTCGGGTTCAAGAAGGTCATCTCGATGGACGCGACCGGACCGCAGGACGACACGCTCATCGCCGAGGGCAAGGAACGTCTCGCGAACGTCGACGACGACGGCGTCACGTTCAAATCGCACATCGACGGCACCAGCCACCGGTTCACGCCGGAGGTGTCGATGGGCATCCAGCATCAGCTGGGCGCCGACATCATCTTCGCGTTCGACGAGCTGACGACCCTGATGAACACGCGCGGTTACCAGGAGCAGTCGTTGGAGCGGACCCGGCAGTGGGCCATCCGCTGCCTGGCCGAGCACAACCGCCTCTCGACGCAGCGTTCGCACCGCCCGCAGCAGGCGCTGTGGGGCGTCGTGCAGGGTGCGCAGTACGAGGACTTGCGCCGCAAGGCCACGCGCGACCTCGTCGAACTGAGCCGCATCGACCGCGAGAACGGCGGCAAGGGCTTCGGCGGCTACGGCATCGGCGGAGCCCTCGAGAAGGACAACCTCGGCACCATCGTCGGGTGGGTCACCGACGAGATGCCCGACGACGCGCCGCGTCACCTGTTGGGCATCAGCGAGCCCGACGACATCTTCACGGCGATCGAGAACGGAGCCGACACCTTCGACTGCGTCTCCCCGACGCGCGTGGCGCGCAACGGCGCGATCTACTCGTTCGACGGCCGTTACAACATCACGAACGCCAAGTACAAGCGCGACTTCAGCCCGCTCGACGCCGAACTCGACAACTATTCGACGCAGTACACCCGGGCGTATCTGCATCATCTGTTCAAAGCGAAGGAAGGGCTCGCGTCGACCCTCGCGACCCTGCACAACCTGTCGTTCACGATCACTCTCGTCGACAGGGCGCGCAAGGCCATCGAGGACGGGAACTACATCGAGTACCGGGACGAGTTCCTGGGCCGCTACTACGCGGGGAGCGCACGCAATGGGTGACATGGTCGGTACGCCGACGGTGATCGTCGACGTCGACGTCGTCGATCGCAACATCGCCGCGATGGCCGCGGCGATGACCGCCAAGGGCGTCGCGCTCCGCCCGCACGCGAAGACCCACAAGATCGTCGAGATCGCCCGCAAGCAGATCGGCGCGGGCGCCACCGGTCTGACCGTCGCGACGATCGGTGAGGCCGAGGTGTTCGCGGACGCCGGGATCGACGACGTGTTCATCGCCTACCCGCTGTGGCTCACCCGATCGTCGGCGCACCGACTCGCCGCGCTGGCCGCGCGGATCGACGTCTCGTTCGGCATCGACTCGGTCGAGGCGGCCGTCGCCGCGGGACGACTGCTCGGCGACGCGGCGTCGAACGTCGAGGTGGTGATCGAACTCGACAGCGGCCATCACCGCACCGGTGTGCGGCCGGACGAGGTGGTCGCGGTCGCGAACGCCGCGACCGACGCGGGACTGCGGGTGTCCGGCGTGTTCACGTTCCCCGGCCACAGCTACGGCCCCGACGCGCAGGCCGCGGCCGCGGCGCAGGAGGCCAAGACCCTCCGTCGTGCAGCCGATCTGCTGACGAAGGCGGGTTTCCGCGTGGACGTCCGCAGCGGCGGGTCCACACCGAGCGCCCTGCTCGTCGACTCCGACGTGGTCACCGAGTCGAGACCCGGCGTCTACGTGTTCGGCGACGCCCAGCAGTGGGAGCTCGGTCGGGTGAGCGCCGACGACATCGCGCTCACCGTCCTCGCGACCGTCGTCGGACGCTACGACCGGCCGGGGGACCGGCGGATCGTCCTCGACTCCGGAAGCAAGATCCTCGGCAGCGACCGCCCCGCGTGGGCGACGGGTTTCGCGCGTCTCATCGACTACCCGGACGCCAGGGTCACCGCGCTGTCCGAGCATCATGCAACTGTCGAGTTCGGCGAGAACGCGACGCTCCCCGCCCGCGGCTCCCGCATCCGGGTGGTGCCCAATCACGTGTGCCCCGTCCTGAACCTCGTCGACGACGTCGCCGTGGTGCGCGGCGGGCTCGTCGTCGACCGCTGGCGGGTGGCCGCCCGCGGGCGCAACGGGTGACGACCGGCGATGGCGGATGACCGGCGCGAGACCATCGTCGCGATGCGGAAGGTGCGCGACCGCATCGACCGCGAATTCGACAAACCGCTCGACGTCGAGGAACTCGCCCGCGGCGTGTACATGTCGGCGGGTCACCTGAGCCGCGAGTTCAAGCGCGTCTACGGTGAGTCGCCGTACTCGTATCTGATGACGCGGCGCGTGGAACGCGCGATGACCCTGCTGCGACGCGGCGACATGTCGGTGACTCAGGTGTGCTTCGCCGTCGGGTCGTCGTCGCTCGGCACGTTCAGCACCCGCTTCACCGAACTCGTCGGAGTGCCGCCGAGCGTGTACCGCCGCGAACGTGACGGCGACTGGGACGGGGTGCCCGCGTGCCTGGCGAAACAGGTCGCCAGACCGGTCAGGAATCGAGAAGCGCGCCCGCGCCCGGACGCCTAGCGTTGCCTGCATGACCACGAACGTGAAGATCCACTACGCATTCCTCCCGCACACCGACGCCGAGAAGTCCCTCGCCTTCTACCGCGACATGCTCGGCTTCGAGGTCCGCAAGGACGTCGGCTACAACGACCTCCGCTGGATCACCGTCGGTCCGGTCGGGCAGGACGTGTCGATCGTCCTGCACCCGCCTGCCGTCGATCCCGGCGTCACCGACGCCGAACGCGAGACGATCCTCGACCTCATGGCGAAGGGGTCGTACGGTGCGGTGACCCTCGCATCGGACGATCTCGACGCGCTCTTCGACACGCTCGTCGCCGCGGGAGCCGACGTCGTCCAGGAGCCGACCGACCAGAACTACGGCGTCCGGGACTGCGCCTTCCGTGACCCGTCCGGCAACCTCGTCCGCATCGACCAGCTCTGACCGCACCGACGGACCCGCCGCCCTCCGCGGCGAGTCCGTCGGCATTCGCGGAGATCAGCCGCTCAGGCGGTGATCTTGACGTTCGCGTCGATCGAGTCCATCGCCTTCTGGAGAGCGTCGGCCTGGGCCTCGTTGCTCGTCGCGTTCAACTGGAGCACGTAGACGCCGTCGGACGCCTTGATGACCACGGTCTGCTGCGCGGTGAGGGCCGTCATGCCGTCGAGGCTGTACTGACCCGCCATCTTGTACGACGGGAAGCCCGACAGCGTGTCGCGGTGACCCGAGCCGATCTCCTGGAACTGATCGAGGTTGCGCAGTTCGCCCGGCGCCAGCTCGAACAGCTTGTCGACGTCGACGGGTCCGGTCAGTTTCGAGAACAGGGAGACGATGTTGGCCGTGTAGTTCGAGCCCTCCGACTCCGGTCCCGTGTACTTGATGGCTCCGAGCGCGTACTCGGGGAGATCGCTCTTGCCGACGACCTCCCAACCGTCGGGCGTCACGCTGTCGATCTCGGGTGCGCCGTCCTCGCCCGGGGTCGCCTTCGTCTCGGTGATGCCCTGCTGTTTGATGTAGTCGGCGATCGTCGGGTTCGAGCCGCTGGTGGTCGACGTCGTGGCCGTCGTGGTGGTGGTGCTCGCGGCGCTGGTCGACGACGATGTCGAGCTGGGCGCGGATGACGAGTCGTCCTTGCCGCAGGCGGCGGCGCCGACGACGAGCGCGCACGCCGACGCGGTGACGACCAGGCCGCGGGTGAGAGTTGAGATGTGCATGTCGGTGTCCTCCTGATCCCGGATTGCCCGGATATGGCGACGTCGGGGCTCCGGCGTCGTGAGTGGTGACACCGTAGGATCGGTCGCTTGGAGAATGATTGGAACGCTGCACGACGACGTCAGGATGGAGTATTCATTTCGACTGAGATGATCGCCTTCCGCGCATTCGGAGTCGTCGCCGCCAGCGGCCCCGAAGGACCACTGAGACTCGGCGGACCCAAGCAGCGCCTGCTGCTGGCCCGGCTGCTCGCCGATCCGGGCACGACCGTCGGATCGGGCGAGATCGTCGACGTCCTGTGGCGTTCGACGCCGCCGACGAAGGCGCTGACGTCGGTGCGCGCATACGTGTCCAACCTGCGCAGGCAGTTCGCCGCGGTCGACGGACGGCCCCGGATCGTGTCCCGTGGGCACGGGTATGCGCTCGACCTGTCCGCCGACGACACCGTCGACCTCGTCGACTTCGCGGCCGCGGCCGCCCGAGGTCGGGACCTGGCCCGGGCGGGCGACCTCGCGGCCGCCGAATCGGCCCTCGTCGAAGCCGTGGACACGTATCGCGGGGAGCCGTTCGCCGAGTTCGGGGACGCCGAGTTCGCCCGGCAGGCGTCGGCCGCGGCCGACGTCAGACGACGCACCGCCCTGGACGACCTGTTCGAGCTGTCGGCACGACGCGGGGAACCGGGCAGGCACCTGGCGTTGATGACCGACACGGTGAATCGGCATCCGCTGCACGAACCGTTCTGGCGACACCTCATGATCGCGTTGCACGCGACGGGCCGAACCGGCGAGGCCCTGCAGGCCTACGACCGCGCGAGCGCCATCCTGCTCGCGGAGGTCGGGACCGTGCCCGGTGCGGACCTGCGGGAGCTCGCGCAGCGCATCGGCGACCGCGACCCGTCGCTGCTGACACCGCGCCCCGGCATGATCCGCAGGCCCGCGACCAGGTCGTTCGTCGGCCGCACCAGGGAGCTGCGGGTGGTCGCCGAGACCGTCGACGCCGCCCGCGCCGGGCGGGGCGGTCTCGTCGTCGTCACCGGGCCGAGCGGCATCGGAAAGACGACCCTGGCCGAACAGGTCGTCGTCGATGCGGGAGACGACTTCGCCGTCGGCTGGGCGGGGCAGCCCGCGGGCCTGCGGCCGCCCCGGGGGTGGGCGTGGACGCAGGTCCTGCGGCAGGTCGTCACCGATCCGGCCGAACGGGAACGCCTCGGCCGCGTGAAGGCCGACGCGTTGTCGAGCCTGCTTCCCGAGTGGACCGAGGGGCTCGCCGTGCCGGGCATCCCCGCGGTGTCCGACTTCGAGTTCGCCTCCGGCGTCGTCGACGTCATCGCGACCCTGGCCGTCGACAGGCCGCTGCTGGTGGTCCTCGACGACGTCCACCGAGCCGACCCGGCGTCGTTGGACGCGCTCGCGCTCCTCGCCGACCGGATCGCGGGCAGGCCGGTCGCCGTGATCGTGATCTGGTCGGGCTCCGACCTCGACCCGCGGTTGCGGTCCACCCGGGGCACCGTGGTCCGGCTCGGCGGACTCGACGTCGGCGCGACCGCCGAACTCGCGGGCGTTGTGGCAGAGGAGCCGCTCACCGCGGCCGACGCCCGAGCAGTGTGGGAGAGTACCGGCGGGAATCCCCTGTACGTGAAGGAACTGGTCCGGGTCGCGGGTGTCGACGGGGCGCCGAGCGGAGTGCCGGACACTCTCGTCGACGTGATCGGGGCCCGCCTCGACGCCTGCGGCCAGGACTCGCTCGACGTGCTGGCCGCGGCGGCGGTGATCGGAGCCGAAGCGGACGTCGCGGTGGTCGCGGAACTGACCGGACGCGACGTCGCCCACGTCCATGAGGCGTTCGCGGCGCCCGTCGCGACGGAGATCGTGCACCTGGCCGGGCCGCGCACCTACCGTTTCGCGCACGGACTGCTGCGCGATGCGACGATCGCCCGGACTTCCCTGGCCGTCCTGCAGCGTCTGCACGCGGGCGCGGTCGCCGTCCACCGGGCACACGCCTCGCCCGCCCGGACGCCCGCATACGAGGCGATGGTCGCGGCGGCCCATCATGCGTGGGAGGCGGGGGCGTATCTGTCGCCGGTCGACACGGTGCAGGTGATCACGGCGGCCCTCGACCGGGCCCTCGTCCGGTGTGCGCACCGCGACATCGCACTGCTGTCGACGCGAGTCATCGACATCGTCGAACGTGAACCGGAGACGCCGGTCGACGACGGGATCCTCGCCGGCCTGTGGCTGAATGTGGCGGGCGCGGCGTCGATCATCGACGGTCAATCGAGCGACGCCGTCGAACGGGCCGTCACCCGCGCCTGGGAGTTGGGCGACGACCAGCACGTGGCCGCGGCACTGCACTGCCTCGTCCTGTGCGGGCGAGGGGCGCTGGACGAAGCGCAGTCGTTGGCGCAGCGCATGGTCGACGGCGACGGGCGACCGTCCGCTGGTTCGTTGTTCGTGCAGATCGGACTCGCGATGCTCCGCGGCGACGCCGCCCGCGGCCGTCGTCTCGCCGAGACGTTCTTCGCCGACTACGAGCCGCCCGACACGGTGGCCGATCCGACCGCGTTCTTCCATCCTCGCGTGCACGGCTACCTCGCGGTCAGCGAGGCGTTGGACGGCCGCGCGACCGCCGCCCGCCTGCACGTCAGGGAGGGCGCCGACCTGGCGCTCGCCCGCGGAGACGGATTCAACGCACTGGTCGCCAGGCTGACGGCCGTCGAAGTGGCGGCGATCCTCGACGAGCCGGACGGGGTGGCCGACGCGTCGTCCGTGCTGGCCGCGGAACTGCGAACCGCGGGGTCACCGCAGTGGGCGGCGTGTGCGGACATCATCGGCTACTGGGCGCGGGCCCGCACCGGTGCGCCGTTCGACACGGGCGTGGTCCGGGACGCCGTCGCCGTCTACACCGCGGACGGGAGCACCGCGATGCTCCCGATGTTCCTGGTGCTCGCGGCCGAAGTCGAGATGATCGCGGGGCGCCCGGACATGGCCGACCGGATCCTCTCCCGAGCCAGGACCGTAGCCGACCGCACCGGCGAGCACGCCTGGGACGGCCTCATCCACCGCACCCGCCGCGGCCACAACGTGTAGCGCGCTAAGGTGCGCCCGCGAAGATCCAGGGGTCGCGGGGGAGACGAGCGGGGTCGAAACGGTCCCGGAGGACGTCGAGCGTCACCCGTTCACCCGCCGAGGCCATGCCGAGCGACACCGCGATCAGGGACAGGACGTCCGACGCGTCGACGTCGGTGTCGGCGAGATCGGCCAGGGTGACGGCTCCGTCGCGTTTCGCCAGACGTGCGCCCGCGGTGTTGAGGACCATCGGGACGTGCGCGTACTCCGGCGGCGACGACCCGAGCCTGGTCGCGAGGTAGGCCTGACGTGGAGCGGACGTCAACAGGTCGTCGCCGCGGACCACCTGATCCACGCCGGTCTCGGCGTCGTCGACGACCACCGCCAGGTTGTATGCGGGGGTGCCGTCGTTGCGTCGGAGGACGAAGTCGTCGACGTCGCCGGTGAAGTCGCCGTGCAGCACGTCGTGAACGGTGAACTCGGCGACGTCGGCGCGCAGGCGGATCGCGGCGGGACGCGTGCGGCGTCGTTCCTCGCGCTCGGATTCGGTGAGGTCCCGGCAGGTGCCGGGGTAGGCGCCCTGCGGGGCGTGCGGCGCCGACGGGGCGTCGAGTATCTCGCGGCGTGTGCAGAAGCACTCGAAGGTGTGGCCGTCGGCGGTCAACCGCGCGATCACGGTCTCGTAGACGGAGCGGCGGTCGGACTGCCGGACCAGCGGCTGCGCCCACCGCAGGCCGAGCGCGGCGAGATCGGCGAGCTGCCGCTGCTCGGAGCCCTCTCTGACCCGGTCGAGATCCTCCACTCGCAGCAGGAACCGGCGACCCGACGCGTCGGCGAACAACTGCGCCAGCACAGCCGTCCGCAGATTGCCGATGTGCAGATCACCGGACGGCGAGGGGGCGAAGCGCCCGGCGGGCGTGACGTCGAGGACCACCGTTCCACCGTATGCGTACATTGACGAGGTGAACACGTGGGGATACGTCGGCGTCGTCCTGCTCATCGTGGTCGGCCTGTTCGGCATCGTGGTGCCGATGCTGCCGGGGACCACGCTCGTCGCCGCGGGCATCCTGATCTGGGCGATCGTCACCGGCGGCGGCGCATGGTGGGTGTTCGCCGTCGCACTGGCCGCGATGCTGATCGCGTGGGTGGTCAAGTACGTCGTCGGCGGCCGGTCGCTCGCCAAGTCGGACGTCTCCCGATGGTCTCTCGTCGTCGGCGGGGCGATCGGGATCGTCGGGTTCTTCGTCGTCCCCGTGATCGGACTGCCGCTCGGCTTCGTCCTCGGCACCGTGGTCGCCGAGGGCCTTCGCCTCGGCGACTGGCGCGCGGGCTGGACCGGCGGGATCGCCGCGAGCAAGTCCGTCGGCCTGCTGATCCTCATCGAACTCGCGGGCGCCCTCGTCGCCGTCGGCGTCTGGTCGTCGTACCTGCTCGCGTGAGTGGTACCGGAGCGGTACCGCTCAGGCGCGACGAAGCGGAGAGGTGCGTCGGCGGCGACCGTTCTCGAGACGGCCCGTGTAGTACTGGCGTCCCGCCGTGCCGCCGACGGTCACCTCGTACCAGCCGTCGTGGACGGCGCTGGACGTGACGTCGCGGCCGTTCACCGTGGTCCGGCCTCCCGCGTGATTCAGCGTCACCTTGGCCGCGGAGCCGTCCGCGCCCAGGTGCAGGTCGCGGAGGAAGCGGTCGGGTCCGGTGACGATGACGTGCGATGTGCTCGACGGCAGTGTCACCCGTCGTCGATCGGTGACGGTGTGGTGTTCGGTCCGCCCGTTGTGGAAGACGGCGAACACGGCCGCCCGCGACCCCTCGTTCGTGAGGGTCAGGACGCGGCCGGACACGTTCGCCGACAAACGGTACGGAGTGGGCAGTGCGACGGCCCGACCGGTCTCCTGGACCGGGAAGTCGCCGCCGGGTTCGGCGCTCCAGCGTTCGACGAACGTCGGCACCGGGCCGGGCCGCGCGGGCGACCGGTAGCCGTCCGACCGGGAGAAGTCGAACGTCGAGACCAGATCGCCGCACACCTTCCGACGCCACCGGGAGATGTTGGGGCAGCGGACTCCCGTCACCCGTTCCATGAGGCGGACCACCGACGTGTGGTCGAACACCTCCGACGAGACGCGCCCGCCGACCGTCCACGGCGACACGATCGTCATCGGGACGCGGAAGCCGAGGCCCATCGGCTTGCCGTCCCACCACTCGTCTGGCTCGCCCTCGGGCGGCAGCGGCGGGACCACGTGGTCGAAGTAGCCGTCGAACTCGTCGAAGTTCAGCAGGACTGCGGTCTTGCTCCACACCTTCGGGTTGGCTGCGAGGGCGTCGAGCAGCTGGTAGGTGATGGTGGACGACTGGATCGGAGACGACGACCCCGGATGTTCGGAGTCGGCGGCCGACGTGACGATCCACGAGATCGTCGGCAGTCTGTCGCGTTTCACGTCGTCGCGGAAGCGCGACACGATGCTGCCGGGTTCGCCGCGGAAGAGCGCGCGGTCGTACAGGTCGGCCTCGGCTCGGCCGAGGCGACGCGCCGCGTCGTGCACGGACGTCGCCGCCCGGCGTTGTGCATCGGTGGTCTGGTAGACGCCTGAGTCGTCGGCCTTCGATCGACCGAGCAGATCGCCGTAGAAGCCCGTCAGGTCGGTGGCGCCCTCACCCGCGGTGGTGACCGCGGCGCGTCCGATGGTGCGCAGCCGTGCGAAGAAGTCGAGATTGTTGTCGGTGAAGTTGTCCCATTCCTGGTAGACGCGCCAGTCAACTCCGGCGTTCTGCAGGCTCTCGGCGTACGACGTCCACGAGTAGCCGGGGTGGAAGCTGTCGTAGGCGTCGTTGCCGACGGCGCGCGGGCCCCACGGTTCGAACCCGGTGGTACCCGAGAAGAGGAAGTTCCGGTTGGGGCTCGTCGACGTCGGGCACGACGCGAAGTACGCGTCGCACACGGTGAACATCTCGGCGAGCGCGTAGTGGAAGCCGATGTCCTGTCTGTCGTAGGCGGCCATCGTCGCCTTGCCCTTGGCGCGGATCCAGCCGTCGCAGCGTCCACCGTTGAGGGCCTGATGGCCGTCGGGCCAACCGTGCGGGAGCGATGCCAGGTATTCGACCGACAGTTCTCCGCGGTTGGCCGCAGACCGGGCGAGGAACGGGTGGACGCCGCCCTGGTCGAAGACGCCGGGCAACGCCGAGTTGTCGGCGAAGCCGCGGACCCCGCGGAGCGATCCGAAGTAGTGGTCGAACGATCGGTTCTCCTGCATGAGCACCACGATGTGCTCCACCTGGCGAAGGTTGCCTTCGGGCCGTGCCTGCGCGACCGCCTCGAGGAGGGACGGCGGGAGGAGCGTCGCGACCGCGGCCGCGCCGACGGCGCCTGCCGTGAGTCCGAGGAAGTGCCTGCGGGAGTGTTCGGAGATCTGTTCGGGGGAAGTCGCCACGATCAGCAGACCCTAGGGATGCGGGGTGGCCCGGCGATGTCGTCGGGGTGTCGTGCGGTGGACGAGTCGGCTACGGCTGGCGGCGCAGCGGCGACGTGGTCGTGACCTGGCCGCTCTCGACGCGCCCGGTGAAGTACTGACGTCCAGCGGTGTGTGCGACGGTCACCTCGTACCAGCTGCCCCGGGCCGGCGCCGGTCGGCCGTCGACGGTGACGGTCCCCGCGGCGTGGTCGATCTCCACGCGTGCGCTCGACCCGCCCGGTGTGAAGTGCAGGTCGCGCAGGAAGCGGTCGGGGCCACAGATCACGACGTGAGACGTGGTGCGCGGCAGCGGGATCTGGCGCTTTCCGCGCACCGTCACGTGCTCGACGTCGCCGTCGTGGAACACCGCGAACACGGCGGCACGACCACCGTCGTTGACGAGTTCCACGACGCCCTTCACAACGTTCGCCGACAGTCGGTACGGGGTGGGGAGGGCGGTCGTGGCGCCCGACTCCTGGACGGGGAACGCCCCGCCGGGTTCGGCCTCCCATCGCTTGTGGAACGTCGGGGGCCTTCCGGGATCGTCGGGCACGTCGAGGCCGTCGGAGCGGGCGAAGTCGAACGTCGAGACCAGGTCGCCCGCGACGGTGCGCCGCCACGTCGAGATGTTGGGGCACCGCACCCCGGTCACCTTCTCCAGGAAACGCACCACCGACGTGTGGTCGAACACCTCGGACGAGACGCGCCCGCCGACGGTCCACGGCGACACGATCGTCAGTGGGACGCGGAAGCCGAATCCCATCGGATCGCCCTCCCACCACTCGCCGGCCTCGCCCTTCGGCGGGAGCGGCGGCACCACGTGGTCGAAGTAGCCGTCGAACTCGTCGTAGTTGAGGATCACCGCTGTCTTGGCCCACACCTCGGGGCTGGAGGCGAGGGCGTCGAGCAGCCGGTAGACGACGTTCGCCGACTGGATCGGCGACGACGACCTCGGATGTTCCGAATCGGCTTCGGGTGCGACGATCCACGACACCGCGGGCAGCGCGTCGCGTTGCACGTCGCGCCGGAAACGGGAGATCAACGTGCCGGGCTCGCTGCGGTAGAGCGCGCGGTCGTACAGGTCGGCCCGGCGTTCGCCGAGTCCGCGGGCCGCTCGGTGGACGGCGGCCGCCCGGGCCTTCTGGTCGGCCGATGGCGCCACACTCGTGCGTCCGGCCTCGATGAGCAGCGAGTAGAAGCCCGTCAGGTCGACGCCGAGTTGGCCTGCCCGCAGGACCGCGTCGCGTCCGATGGCTCGGAAGCTCGCGAAGAAGTCGAGGTTGTTGTCGGTGAAGTTGTCCCACTCCTGGTACACGCGCCAGTCGACGCCCGCACGGTGCAGGGTCTCGGCGTACGTCTCCCACTCCAGACCGGGGTGCACCGGCGCGTACATCTCGTTGCCGACCGAGCGCGCGCCCCACGGCTCGTAGCCCGATGTGCCGCTGAACAGGTAGTTCCGGTTGGTCCCTGTACCGGTGGGCGACGACGCGAAGTATCCGTCGCAGATGGTGAAGGT
Source organism: Gordonia spumicola (assembly GCF_009932475.1). GTDB lineage: Bacteria > Actinomycetota > Actinomycetes > Mycobacteriales > Mycobacteriaceae > Gordonia > Gordonia spumicola. The sequence continues at coordinate 318,203 of NZ_BJOV01000002.1, read as the reverse complement.
CTCGGCGAGAGCGTGGTGGAACGGGATGTCGGAGCGGTCGTAGCAGGCCATCGTCGCCTTGCCCTTGGCCGCGATCCAGCCGTCGCAGTGCCCGTGGCGCAGGGCCTTCTGGCCGTCGGCCCATTCGTGGGGGAGCGACGCGAGGTACTCCACCGACAGTGATCCGCGATTGGCGGCGTCCCTGGCGAGGAACGGGTGGACGCCGTTCTGATCGAAGACACCGGGCTTCGCCGAGTTGTCGGCGAAGCCGCGGACGCCTTTCATCGTGCCGAAGTAGTGGTCGAACGACCGGTTCTCCTGCATCAGGATCACGACGTGCTCCACATCGTCGATCGATCCCGCGGGCCGGGCCTGCGCCACCGCGGCCAGCAGGGACGGCGGCAGCAGCGTCGCCGCGCCCGCGACTCCGGCCGCACCCGCGGCGAGGCCGAGGAAATGTCGACGGGAGTGGTCGGAGACGTGCTTCGGTGATGTCGCCATGCCCTTGGACCCTAGTGGATCAAACGATCGACAGGGGCCGTTCAGTCTCGTTCGGCACGCGACAGGCGCTCGGCGACGATCAGGCGCGCCGCGTCGCCCGCCGTGATGCTCTTCGCCGCCGCGGTGTCGAGGACGTGTGCGGTCCGCTCGCGCAGCGCCTCCACCTTGGTGCGCATCTGGTCGTGCGTCCAGTCGCGCTGCTCGCCGAACGCCTGGATGACACCGCCCGCGTTGGCGATGTAGTCGGGCGCCCACACGATGCCGCGGCCGCCGAGGATCCGTTCCACCTCGGGCGACGACAGCTGGTTGTTGGCCGCGCCGCAGACGACCGTCGCGGTGGTCTCGCGAGCCAGGTCGGGCGTCACGGTGCCGCCCATCGCACACGGTGCGTAGACGTCGACCTGTGCCGACCGGACGTCGTCCGCCAACCGTGCCTGCGGGAACCGTGCCGCGAAGGCGTCGCGGGCGGCGGGATTCCGCTCGGCGGCGATCACCGTCGCACCTGCCGCCAGCAGCAGGTCGACGAGTTGCGAGCCGACCTTGCCGACACCCTCGACGCCGACGGTGCGCCCGGCCAGATCCGCCGAGCCCCACCGGTGGGCCGCTGCTGCCAGCAGCGAGCTGAACACGCCGAGCGCCGTCATCGGCGCGGTGTCGCCGGAACCGCCGTTGGCCGCGGTCTTCGACGCGACGAACTGGGTGCCCTCGCCGATGACGTCCATGTCGTCGGACGTGGTCCCGACGTCGCCCGCCGTGATGTAGCGGCCGCCGAGGGTGTCGACGAACCTGCCGTAGGCACGCAGGAGGTCGGGCGTCTTGTCGACGGCGGGGTCGCCGATGATGACGGCCTTGCCTCCGCCGAGGTCGAGGCCCGCGGCGGCCGACTTGAACGTCATGCCGCGCGAGAGTCGCAGGACGTCGCCGAGGGCGTCGGATTCCGACGCGTATGGGTAGAACCGGGTGCCGCCGAGTGACGGTCCGAGCGTCGTCGAATGGATCGCGATGATGGCCCGCAGTCCCGTCGCGGCGTCCCGGCAGAACACGATCTGCTCGTGCGGCGGGTCGATGGTCATGTCGGGATGCGAGAAGACGCTGAGCTCGGAGCGGTGATCGGCGACGGTCATGTGGGGTTCCTTCCGAAGGGTGGCCGGCGGATGTGATGCGGGTCATCGTGTGACCGCTCCACCATCGTCGGTCCTGCCATGCGGTCAGGTCTGTTGATTCGGGATGAGCTGATCGGATTGCTCAGTACACTGGCGACGAGTGGTGAGGAGAGTGACCGGAATGCTCAGCATCGATCAGCTCGACGTGGCACTGCTACGACTGCTAGAGGCGGACGCGAGGTCGGGTGTCGTCGAATTGGCGGCCAAGACCGGGGTGTCCCGCAACACCGTGCAGTCACGACTGCGGCGGATGGAGGACGGCGGCCTGATCACCGGGTATCGGCCGGAGATCGACCTGACGTGCGCCGGTCTCGTCGTCCACGCGTTCGTGGCGTTGGAGACGCACCAGGGGAGCCTGACCGCGATCATCGACGAGCTCACGCGCATGCCGCACGTCATCGAGGTGCACACCGTCACCGGCCGCGAAGACCTGCTCGTGCGAGTCGCCGCCGCGACGCAGCCCGCGCTGCTGGACATCGTCTCGTCGATCGTCGCGTTCCCCGGCGTCGTCCACTCCAGCACGTGGCTCACCCTCACCACGCCCCTCCCGCACCGATCCGTCGCGCCCCTCGCCGAACTCGCCAAGGACTCCGGGTGGGGACGGTCGACCCCGGCGGGCTGACTCCGGTGCGTCCAATCCGTTGCCGCCGTCTCCGGGTGTGGTGGACGATGAACGAGTGGACCTTCCGATCAGCCCTCCGATAGCGCCGATGCTCGCGAAAGCCGTTGCCGCCGTGCCCGATCAGCCGACCGACGGTCCGGCGTGGTCGTATGAGCCGAAGTGGGACGGCTTCCGCGCCCTGGTGTTCCGCGACGGCGACGACGTCGTGATGTCGTCCCGCGGCGGCAAAGACCTCGCCAGGTACTTTCCCGAACTCGTCGAGGCCGCACGCGTCGAGCTCCCGGACAAGGTCGTCGTCGACGGAGAAGTCGGCGTGGTGCGCGAGATCGGTGGTGTCCGACGCCTCGACTGGGACTCGCTGAGTCAACGCATCCACCCGGCCGCGTCCCGCGTGGCGAAGCTCGCCGATGAGACGCCCGCGATCTTCATCGGCTTCGACGCCCTCGCCCTGCGTGGCCGTGACCTCACCGGCGAGCCGTTCGACGTCCGACGCGCGGCGCTGCTCGAGGCGATAAGCGGGGCCGGGCGATTCCAGGTGAGCCGCGTGACGACTGATCCGGACACCGCGCGCGACTGGTTCACCGCGTTCGAGGGTGCGGGGCTCGACGGTGTGGTCGCCAAACCTCTTGCGGGCGTTTACGTTCCGGGTAAGCGGGAGATGCTGAAGATCAAGCACAAGCGGACCGCGGACTGCGTCGTCCTCGGATACCGCGTCCACAAGAGCGGCACCGGGCTGGGTTCGATGCTCCTCGGGCTCTACGGAGACGACGGCGACCTCCGCATGGTCGGCGGGTCGAGCGCGTTCTCCGACGCGAAACGCGTCGAACTGCAGGAGATGTTCGAGCCGATGCGGCTCGACCCGGAGAACGTCGCACAGGGAGAGCTGTCGCGCTGGCGATCGGCGGGCAGCGGCGAGTGGATCCCGATCCGACAGGAGCTCGTCGTCGAAGTGGCCTATGACCAGATGGAGAACGGCCGCTTCCGGCACACTGTCAAATTCCTGCGGTGGCGACCCGACCGCGAACCGTCCAGCTGCGGCTACGACCAGCTCGACGTGCCCCTGACCTACGACATCCACGACGTCCTGGAGTCCACCGATGCCTAAACCCAAACCGGTCATGATCGACGTCGACGGCGTCGAGGTGAAGCTCTCGAACCCCGACAAGATCTACTTCCCGCAGCTCGGGGAGGACGGCGGACGGAAGGGCGACCTCGTCGACTACTACCGGTCGATGACCGGCCCGATCCTCGACGCGATCGGCGGCCGCCCCACCTTCCTGCAGCGGTTCCCCGACGGCGTCGAGGGCGACGAGATCTACCAGAAGCACCTGACCAAATATCACCCCGACCATGTCGAGTCGACGCGGATCGTCTTCCCGTCCAAGCGATCCGGGCAGCCGTTCTGCCCGCGCATCCCGGCCGACGTGGTGTGGGCGGCGAATCTGGGGACCGTCACGTTTCACACGTGGCCGACAGTCGACCCGGACAACGATCACCCCGACCAGCTGCGCATCGACCTGGATCCGCCGGACGGGCGCGACTTCGACGCCGTGCGCGAGGTGGCCGCCGACCACGTGCGGCCGCTGCTGAGCGAACTCGGCCTGACGGGTTTCGTGAAGACGTCCGGCAGTCGGGGAGTGCACGTGTTCGTGCCGATCCGGCCCGAGTGGGACTTCATCGCGACGCGGCGTGCGGTGATCGCGCTCGGCCGGGAGTTGGAACGACGGGCGCCCGACGCGGTGACCACGTCGTGGTGGAAGGAGGAACGCGGCGACCGGATCTTCATCGACTACAACCAGAACGCGCGCGACCGCTCGATGGCCGCGCCGTACTCGGTGCGCAAGACGCCGAACGCACGCGTCTCCACCCCGCTGACCTGGGACGAGTTCGCCGACATCGACCCGACCGAGCTGACGATCGCGACGGTCCCCGACCTCGTCGCCCGCCGCGGCGACCCGTGGGCCGACATCGCCGACCACGCGGGCGGCATCGAGAAGCTCCTCGAGATGGTGCAGCGCGACGAGGACGCCGGGCTCGGCGACCTCGTCTACCCGCCGAGTTACCCCAAGATGCCGGGTGAGCCGCCCCGCGTCCAACCGTCCAAGAAGGTCGCCGAGCACTGGGACTCCGACGGGAACCGCGTCGGCGAGTAGGGCCACGAACATCGGTCGATCCATCGCGTCCCGGCGGCGTGTCGCCTCTCGACGTCGATGAGGGCCCCGATCTCAGGGAGCTTCGCCGGATCGGGACGGAAGGCCGATCGCGGAGACGAACTCGCCGACCTTCACACCGATGCAGAGGCTGACGAAGGTGCCGACGGCGAGGGCGATGCCGTTGGTGTCGGAAGCGGCCAGCGCGACCAGGCCGACGGTTCCGGGGACCAGCAGCAGGAACGCCGGAAAGAAGAAGGCGACCGACGGGATCGCCGGCGTCCGTCGTTCGACGGCTTGGGAGGCGGCGAACACGATGCAGGCGATGACCCCGGTGGCCTGGATGTCGCCGATCACGGGGCCGAGGACCGTCAGCACCGCGTACACGCCGGTCATGACGGCGAGGGCGACCGCGCTGAGTCGGAAACCGGCGCCGAACGCGGCTCCGACGCCCACCGCGAGGAACACGACGCCCACCCACGACAACCAGGTCGGCGGGTGCGCCTGCCAGCCGAGATGCCCGGTGAGGCCGGGAGCCTCGGTCAGCTTGCGCGCCGACGACTCGTCCAACCTGGTGTCGGTGAGGCGGGCACCTGCGCTGATGCCCGCCGCCATGAAGCCGAGCATGATCACGCCGTACATCAATCGTGACGAGCCGGTCACGACGTCGGCGGCCGTCAATTCGAGCAGGGCGTTCGTGATGAGGGCGCCCGGAACGAGGACCGCGACGGGGGCGCACACCGCGTACAGCGGGACCGGTCCGAGGCCGAAGACCTGTGCGGTGGTCCCGACGAGGCTCGTCGAGACGAAGGCGACCACGAACGGCAGGATGGCGACCGACGTCGGCACCCGTCGGATCACGATCACGCAGACGCCGACGACGAGCCCGGCGATCGTCGACGTCACGACCGCCCACCACGGGCACCGGAACAAGACGGCCAACCCGGCCGCCACCAGTGCCGACCCGATCACCATCTGCATGTCGGGGCGTCGGCGGGTGATGCGGCGGACGTCGCCTATCAGTTCGGGCAGGTCGGCGAACGAGTCGAGGCCCAGGCGCACGCGTTCGGCGAGGCGGTTGGCGATCGCCGTCTGCCGCATGGACAGTTCGGTGCCCGCGGCCTGGACCGTGGTCGTCTCACCCGATGCGGCGTCGGCGACGAACACCTCCTTCGGGAGGACGGACACCGTGACGGGTGCTTTCACGGACGCGGCGATCTGCGACAGCCGTGTGTGGACTTCGGTCACGGACAGTCCGGCGTCCAGGAGCAGCGCCCCGAGGTCGCCGAGCAGGAGCCTGGTGCGGGCGGGGGACTCGATCACGTGGTTCAGCCTAGGGGACACACCTCAGGCGAACTCGGCCCGACGATTCTGGAGGAAGCGGGACGGCGGAAGGCCGGTGAAGTCGACGAACTCCCGCGACAGATGAGCTTGGTCGGCGTAGCCGCCCGTCGCGGCGACGTCGCAGGCCGGAGTGCCTGCTTCGAGTGCGTGTCGGGCCGCGTCGAACCTGACTAGGCGTGCGGCCTGCTTCGGACCGATGCCGAACTCGGATGTGAACACGCCGGTCAGACGTCGCGCCGACCGGCCGGAGCGCTCCACCAGGTGCGACACGCTCACGCGGCCCCCGGTGCGGACGATGTCCCGCCACGCGCGGACCGCGTCGGGGTCGACGCCGGTCCACGAGTCGGAGAGTCGTTCGGCGAGTACCGAGCCGATCGCACCGGTTGCGGCGGCGTCGACGAGCCGCGCCGCGAACGACTGGTCGACGTCGGCCACCTCGAACGTCGACGGTCCGAGGGCGCGGACCGGCACGTCGAACAGGCGTCGCACGGCGCCGGGGGTGAGCGACAACTGCACACCCCGCTGCACGCCGTCGTGATGGATGACGAACGGCGACATGTGCAGGCCGCCGATGCCGCAGCGGAACGACGTCGGACCGTCCAGTCCGGGCCCGGTCAGGAGGAGGCCGTCGCGCAGGTCGATCACCACGGTAACGGTCGGCGACGGCAGGCCGAGGTGAACGCCGGGGCGGGTGCCGACGACGTCGTACGGGACCACGCGCACACCGGCGCGTGACAGGCGTGCGGTCAGCCCGCGTACGTCCCGAAACTCCACAGGTTGCCCTCCGGGTCGGCGATGGAGAAGCCTCGCGATCCATAGTCCTCCTCTGCCATGTCGCGCACCAGTCGCGCGCCGAGCGCGGTGGCTCTGGCGTACACGGCGTCCGGGTCGATGACCACGACGTACACGCTCGCGCTGCCCGCGGGCGTGGTGAACGTGGTGTCGGTCTTGCACGTGGAGTGGATCATCACGCGGCCGCCGTCGGGCCAGAGCATCTCCGAATGCGTGACCTCGCCGGGGCCGTCGCCCTCCACGCAGACGCCCGCTTCGAAACCGAGGGCCGCGAGCCAGGTGCGGGCGGCGAGCGCGTCGTCGTAGGTGATGCCGGGCCAGATGTTGGTGTCAGTTCGTGTGGTCATGTCTCGATCCTGCCCCGGCTCGGGCCAAGGTTCTTGAAGAAATCGGCACGGGACTTCCGACCCTCTCCGCGCCGAACTGCATAGGTTAGGCTCTGCTCATGTCTAAGTTGCGCGTTCTGTTCGCCGTCGCCGTCGTCGCCGCGAGTTGCCTCACCGGCGTCGGTGTCGCGACCGCCGCCCCCACGCGACCGACGATCGCGGTGTTCCTCGCCGACGGCGTCACCCCGGCGGCGGGCGTCACCCTGCACCCGGGCGACCAGGTGGTCGTCAAGGGGACCGGCTTCGACCCGCGGTCGAACACGTCCGGACTGCCGGTTCCGGTGCCGCCCGGCGTCCCGCACGGAACGTTCGTCACCTTCGGCGGCTTCGCTCCCGTGTGGCAACCGTCCAAGGGAGCACCGGCGTCCACCCGCGCCGAAGTGCGGTCGAAGACCAAGTGGGCGCTGTCCCGGTCGGCGCTCGCCAAGGTGCCGAACGCGCCGTTCGACCTGCGGCGCACCGTTCGCCAGCAGTGGGTCCCGCTCGACGCGGCCGGCCGATTCACCGCGCGACTCACACTCGCGACGCCCGAGAAGACTCCCGCGGGCAAGCGGTGGGGCGTCTACACCTACGGTGCGGCGGACGCCGTCAACGCCGCCCAGGAGAAGTTCGTCCCGCTCGACTACTCGACCGACCCCGGCCCGAACACGCCGAAGGCCCCGGCGCGCAATCTCGTGTGGGGATACTCGCCGTCGTTCGCGTCGAGCGTCGAACGCACGGGTGGTGCGCTCGCCGGAAAGGACGGAGCCGGTGTCGACGATGCGGGCCGGATGTCGTTCGAGCTCGCAGGCAGCACGCTCCGCGGCGGCCGCGGCACACTGCGATACCGCGGGACCGTCGTCGCCTACACCAAGTTCCACCTTCTCGAGATCGCACTCGCCGACCCGATCGTCCGCGTCGACGGCCGCCATGCGGTGCTGTCCATGCGGACGTCGAGCACGGACATGAACGGTGACGACGCGCTCCGCCGCATCGATCTGGCCGACTTGTACTTGACCGCCGATCAGGCGGCGCGCCTCGCGCGGACCGCCGACCTCACCGGTGTCCGGGCCGCGTTCCGGCCGGGGATCGCGCCGACGTCGCTCGCCGCACTGTCGGTCGGCCAGGCGGCGCCGGTGTCGTTGCGGTTCTGACTCGTCAGAACAGCGTCGCGGGCCGGACGAGGTTCGCGAGGTCGACCAACAGGAACCGGTGACCTCGGTTGTCGCGGGTGGCGCGGGCCAACTCGCGGAGCGAGCGCTCGGTGCCCGCTCGCAGTCCCTGCTCCGTGAACGGGAAGCCGAGGAACGCGCCGCACTCGCCGGGATCGGGATTCGCGTCGATCCAGCCGAGGGCGCTGCCCAGGACGATCAGTTTGAGTCTGCGGCGGCGCGGATCGTCGTAGCCGATCTGATCGAAACGACTCGCGGCCTCGAACAGTTCGTCACGCGTCAGTTCGCCGGCCGGTCTGCCGTGGACCAGGGCCAGGATCGCGCTGATCTGCGCCGTGCCGTAGTGGCGGCTGGTCATCGGGACCTCGTCGAGGGGTTCGATGGCCGCCGCGATGTCGCCCTCGGCCAGCAGCATCCGTGCGAAGCCGAACGCCGCCGTGACGGTGCCGTGATCGGTGAGCCACAGATCGTGGTACGCCTGGCGGGCGATGTCGTACCAGCGCTCCACCTGGGCCGCCTGCTCGTTGGTGATGAAGTCGTCCGCGGACAGCCAGTAGCCGATCAGTTCGGCCGTGCCCGCGACGGCCAACTTCGGAGCCACCTCGCCGGGCATGGCCTCGAGCACTTCGTGGAACCGGTCGTAGGCCAGTTCCGGCTCGGCGTTGAGGAGCGCGCAGATACCGAGGAACCAGTGCAGGCGCCACGAGTCGCCGTGATGTTCGGCGACGTCGCGCAACAGCTCCAGGGCGGTGTCGAGGTTGCCGAGCTCGAGGTGCGCGCGGGCCTCGGCCAGGTCGATCTCCAGCGACGGATGCTCCGGATCGAGGGGACCGTCGTCGTCCGATCCCGCGCGCATCAGTGTGGCGAACCCGTCGGCGCGAGCGGCGTTGATCGTGTCCAACGTCTGACGCGGGTACGACAGTGCGGCCGACGTCAGCACGTTCGCCGCGGGATCGGCCGGATCGACGAGGGGCACCGGCAGCGCCCGTGCGATGTCCTCGGGATCGTGGATCGCGGCGTCCTTCGGATCGAAGAAGCCGTCCACCGGTGACAGCAGGAGCGCCGTCGCGAACGTCGAGCGCTGCGGCGTGAACACCGTCGACATCGACGGCCGCGGCACACCCGTGTGCAGGGCGACGGTCTCGCGCAGCACGTTCAAGACCTGCGTCGTCATCTCCTCGACCGACTCGAACCGCTCGGCCGGATCGATGGACGTCGCACGCTGGAGCAGGAAGTAGAACGACGGGTTCTCCACGAACACCTGTGTGGTGTCGGGGTCGGGGAGTCCGTCGAGGTAGCGTCCGCCCTCCATCGGCATCTCGACCGTCAGCGCGGCAAGCGTCCGGCCGAGCGAGTAGATGTCGGTGACGACCTGCGGGCCGGTCTCCACGATCTCCGGCGCCTGGAACCCCGGCGTGCCGTACAGCCGCCCGTAGCCGTTGATCGCCGACACCGCACCCAGGTCGATCAGCTTCACCTCGTCGGAGGTGATCATGATGTTGTCGGGTTTCACGTCGTTGTAGACCAGGCCGACCGAATGCAGGTAGCCGACGGCCGACAGCACCTCGAGGATGTACGCCATCGCCTGCTCGACGGGCATCAGCTTCGACTTGCCCGACGCCGACGTCGTCAGCTGCTTCAGCGTGTGACCGCCGACGTACTCCATCACGATGTAGCCGAACAGTCGGCCGTCCTCGTCCGCCCACTCGACGAAGTTGAAGATCTTCACGATGCCCGGGTCGTTCACCGACGCGAGGAACTGCCGTTCGGCGATCGCGACAGCCTGCGCCTGCGAGTCGGACGAGTTCAACAGGCCCTTGAGGACGACGGGACGGTCGGACACGTTGTGGTCGACGGCCAGGTAGATCCACCCCATGCCGCCGTGGGCGATGGCGCCGGCGATCTCGTACTGGTCGGCGACCATCGTGCCCCGCGACAGGCCGGGGACGAACGAGTAGCGGGATCCGCAGTGCGGGCAGGTGCCCTGGATCGGGCCCTTCCCCTCGCCGGACGAGCGGCCGACCTTGGCCCCGCACTGCCAGCAGTTGCGCTTCGACTCGACGATCTTCGGGTCGGCGAGCACCGCGTCGGCCGGGTCGATGTCGGTGACGTCGGGCAGTTGCACCAGTTCGCTGCCGAGCCTGCGGTCATGGACGTGCGGACCCTTGCGGGTCTTGCGGCGCGACGCGGTGATGTCCTCGAAGAGTCGTCGGACCTGCGTGGCCTGCGTTCCGACCGGAGCGGGCATGGTGCCGACCGTCGGCGGCCCGACCAGCGACGCCGCGGTGTCGGCCGCGGGCATCGTCCCCACCTCGGTGGCCTGGGTCGCGGGTCCGTCGTCGGCGGTGACGGCCGTGCTCACGTCGGTGGCGGCCGGGCGCGGCGGGACGTCCGACGGCATCGTCGACGACGGTTCGGTCTGTGGATCGGTCTGGTCGGTCATCGGCTCAATCGCGGTAGGTGTACGACGGCGGGCTGCCCGGTCCGAGAACCGACAGCCACTCCTGATAGGACCGCTGCCAACTGCCGTCGGCGCGTCGGGCGGCGAGCACCCCGTTGACGAAACGCACGAAATCGGGATGTCCCTTCGCGATCCCGACACCGTAGTCCTGGGCTCCGAGACTGTCGCCGACCACCTGCACCCACGGGTCCTGGGCGGCGATGCCCGCGAGGATCGGAGTGTCGGAGGTGATGGCGTCCACCTGGCCCTGCTGCATCATCACCAGGCAGTCGGCCCAGCTGACCGTCGACACGAACCGCACGCTCGGCGTCGTGTCCTTGACACGCGCCGCGGACGTCGACGAGCGGGTTGCGCAGACTCGTTTGTTCTTCAGATCCGCCGCGCTCTCGATGCCGGAGTGCCGGTACGCGAGGATGCGCTGCGTCGCATTGAAATACGGTGCCGAGAAGTCGACCGACTGCAGACGCTGACAGGTGATGCTCATCGACTTGATGACGACGTCGACCGCCCCCGACGTCAGGGCGTCGACCCGGTTGTCCGTCGTCACCATGCGGTAGTCGATGCGGTTCGGATCACCGAACAGGGCCGCCGCGATCCAGTGGGCGACGTCGACGTCGAAGCCCTTCACGTCGCCCGACAGCGGATCCCGGAAGCTCAACGGATTGGACCCGAGGTCGGTGCCGACGACGAGCCGCCCCCGTTTGACGATCGCCGCCATCGTCGAGTTCGGCGGCATCTGGCCCGGCTCGGGTGTCACGTCGTCGGGCCGAAGGCTCGCCGTGTTGCAGGTGTCGGTGTCGCCCTGGGTGTCGGCCGTGTCGTCGAGCACCACGTTCGGCGGCAGGGGGACGTCGGCCGTCGTCGTCGGCGGAGGATTGCCCTCGGCCGACGGGGCCGCGCACCCGCCGATACAGGCGACGGTGGCGACCGCGAGCAGGGCGGTGGCGAGTCGGCGGCGAGTCATCGGTACTCCCGGATCCGCGGGAACAGGCCGCCGAACACGGCGAGCCCGGCGATTACGCACAGCACAGCGATGCCGCCGCCGGTGAATCCGAGGACTCGCTGCGCCGTGTTGATGTTGGTGCGGAACGTGGCACGGGCGTCGCCGATGGCCTTCACCAAGGCCGCGTTGGCGTCCGCGTAGGCACTCGCGGTGCTGATCGACCCTTCGCCGATGGTCAGGGCGCGCGCTCCGGTGAAGTCGCCGTTCGTCAGCAGCCGCGCCACCTCCGCATGCGCGGAACGCCAGCGCACGACGGCCGACTTCACGTCCTCCAGGCGATCGGTCACGTCGGGGTCGTCGGCGAGGTCGGGGTCGGCGCGCAACTGATCGGCCTGCGTCCGGATCTGGTCCATCGACTCGGAGAACGTGCGGTCGAGCGCGCCCGGATCGGAACGTCTGACGAGCGACAACGTCTCCGCGGACCGGGCCTGCTGGGTGAGGATCCGCATGCTCGTCAACGTGTGCAGCGGATCGGCGCCGGACGCCTTCGCGGTGTTCGCCGACGCCACCGACGTCAGACCGGAGACGAGCAGCCACACCGTCCCCAACGCCATCGCGGTGACCGCCGCGATCAGGCCGATGTTGAAGTGTCTGCGGGTGCGGCGAGCGAGGTATCGGCCCGTCGCGAGCAGCATCCCGATGATCAGGAACAGTGCGACGTACACGCCCCACGGCGGGACCGTCAGCGTGCGCTGCGGTTCGGAGATGGCGGCGGACCGCTGCTCGTAGAGCCGCTGCGCGGCGGGCAGGATCGTCTCCTGCATCAGCGTCGACGCCACCGTCAGGTACGCCGAACCGACCGGGTAGCCGAGCCGGTTGTTGGTGCGGGCGGTCTCCACCAGGCCCGTGTAGACGGGGATCTTGACGGCGAGCGTGTTCAGGTCGGCGCGGGCCGACTCCTCGTCTTCGGTGTGGGCGACGGACCCCTCGCGGTATCCGTCGGTCGCGGCGATCAGCGCGGTCGACGCCGTCGCGATCGAGTTCGCGAAGTCGGCCCGCAGCTCGGGCGACTCCCGGCCGCCGGAGATGAACGCCGAATTGGCCGACGCGTCGGCGACCGACAGCGAGCTGTACAGCACTTCCGCCGCCTCGGCCTGCGGTTCGCTGCGGTCGATCAGCGACTCCAGGGTGGAACTGCGCGATGTCAGCGCCGCCGACGAGTACCAGCCCGTCAGCCCGCAGGCGAAAACCAGAGCCAACAGGATGATGACGAGCTTGCCCGGCGTCGTCGTCGCGTAGAAGCGGAGGGTGACCAGCGGCGAACTGACCCGCTCGCGCGTCATCGCCGCGATCTCGCGACGGTCCGCGATCACCTGCCGCAGCGTGGGGCCGGGAACCGCCCGATCCGGGATGACCGTCCGACCGGCATGGGTGAGCGCCGAGCGCACTCCCGAAACCCGGCCGGTCACTTGCATCCCTTTCACTTGCGTCACACACAGCCTAGTCCGACGGAGCCGTCACCGATGGCAGGACCCGGTAGCGTGATGGGCGAGTCGCCGATCGAGGGATGGCGCTGAAGGAGGCATCGTGCGGGGAGACGGCGACGGTTGGGTCTTCGACGCGGACGGGCAGCGGTACTGGGGCGTTCACGGCGCCGCCGGACTGCTGGTGACCGCACCTCTCGACGACGCCGAAGGGGTGGCCGTCCTCCTGCAGCATCGAGCCGTGTGGTCGCATCAGGGCGGAACGTGGGGGCTGCCCGGTGGAGCCCGCGATTCGCACGAGACCGTCGAAGAGGCTGCCGTCCGCGAAGCCGAGGAGGAGGCCGGACTCTCCGCGTCCGACCTGGAGGTGACCGGCGCGCTCGTCACCCACCGCGCGTCGAGTGGGTGGACGTACACGACCGTCGTTGCGCGGGCGGCACACCGGGTCGCGACCGTCGCCAACCTCGAGTCGGCGGAACTCCGCTGGGTTCCGGTCGACGAGGTCGCCGAACTGCCGCTGCATCCGGGCCTCGCGCGGTCGTGGCCGACGCTTCTCGAACAGCTGACCGCCTGATACCGCCTACGCGAGCTGGTTCGCGCCCGAGATGAGGGCGTTGACCGCCGACTCGTCGCCCGTGCTGCCGCGGCCGTAGCTCCAACAACGGTCGCCGTCACGGTCGCACAGGAGATACGTGATCACCTGCTCGCCCTCGGTCTGCTGGTAGAAGGACATGATCTCGACGCCCGCGCCGATGTCGTAGAGCATCGAGGTCATCGCGCCGATCGTGCCGGTGGCGGTCGCCTCCAGGCTGATCGTGCGTGCGGCGACCCGAATGTCCGCGGTGCAGCGGACCATGTCGCTCGCGCCCGGTTCGATGCGGAGATCGTCGAGGGAGATCGCGCCCGTCGGGGCGTACGTCTTGTCGAAGCTGGCAGTGGTCATCGTGGCCGCCTCCTGTGGGAACCAGGCGGGCAGACGGCGAATGCCGTGCCCGTACGGGTACGACGATGTCGGGTGGATCTGAATGGAACGCATATCGTCGGTTCATTTCGGTCGAATTTCGTGACCGACGAAAGTGAATGGAGACGCGACAGACCCGCAGCGGGGGGTCGGTCGAATCAGACCCCGCTGCGGCGGGCTACGAGAATCAGGTTCCACGTCATGGTCTTCATGACGCTAGCACTGCCTCACGCAGATCGGTAGCCGCTTTCCGCGGGGTGTCCGAGGCGGTGATCGCTCGGACCACCACGATGCGCGACGCGCCCGCCGCCGTGACCTCGGGGACGCGGGGCAGGTCGACACCGCCGATCGCGAACCACGGTTTGCCCAATGCCTCCGCGTGCGCCGCGCGAACCAGGTCGAGGCCGGTGGCGGCGCGTCCGGGCTTGGTCGGAGTCGTCCACAGCGGGCCGGTGCAGAAGTAGTCGATGTCGGCGTCGACTACGGCCGCCCGCATCTGGTCGGCGTCGTGGGTGGAGCGTCCGATGACGACGTGCGGCCCGACGACCGCGCGCGCGGCGGCGGGAGGCAGGTCGTCCTGCCCGAGGTGCAGGACGTCGGCGCCCGCCGCGTGCGCGATGTCGGCGCGATCGTTGACGGCGAGCAAGGCCCCGCCCGCGTGGGCCACGTCCCGCAGACCGGCGAGGATCTCCAGCTCCTGCTTCGCCTCGAGTTCCCCGAACCGCTTCGCTCCCGCCGACCCCTTGTCGCGGAGTTGGACGATGTCGACGCCGCCCGCGACCGCTTCCGCGACGAAGTCGAGAAGGTCGCCGCGTTCCCGGCGAGCGTCGGTGCACAGGTACAGGCGGGCGGTGGCGAGTGCGGTGCGCGGATCGGCTGGCATGGCGTCAACGGTAGGCTGCGTGGTGGAAGTGAGAAGACACGGGAGTCCGGGGCGCCGGGCTGAGAGTGCGATGCGGGCCGTCGCTGACCGTCTGACCTGATCCGGGTAATGCCGGCGAAGGGATGAATTGTGGGACCAACTCTGTCCGTCGTCGGAGCGGGCGCGATCGGGTTGTCGTGCGCGTTGGCCGCGGCCGACCGCGGCTGGGCGGTGACGATTCTCGACGCGGGAACCGATCGGCGTGCCGCGCATGTCGCGGGCGGGATGCTCGGCTGTTTCGGCGAGGGCCGTCCGGGCGAGGGCGACCTGCTCGACGTGTCCGTGACGTCGGCGGCCCGGTGGCCCGCATTCCTGGAACGACTCGGCAGGCCCGACGTCCGCACCGCGGACGACACGCTGCTCGTCGGCGCGTCGAGCACCGATCTCGCGGAGATCGACGACCAGGTGTCGTTCGTCCGGGCGCGATCGGCCGACGCGGCCATCGCTCCGCGCAGCGGGCCCGCCCTGCGGAGTTCTGAACCGATGCTCGCGCGCGGCTGCGCGGGCGGCTATCTCGTGTCGGGGGAGGGAGCGGTCGACAATCGCCGTCTGCTCGCAGCGCTGCGGTCCGCGCTCGTCGGCGCCGGAGCCGCGTTCGTCGATGCGGACGTCGAGGATCTGGACGATGTGCCCGGCGACCGGGTGCTCGTCGCGGCCGGTCTGCACACCCCGCGGTTGGTGCCGGGCGTCGAGGTGCGGGGTGAGAAGGGCGAGATCCTTCGGCTGCGACGCACGCGGTGGTCGGTCGCGCCGCCGTCCCGGGTGATCCGGGCGCGCTGGCACGGCAGGCCGGTCTATGTGGTGCCGCGCGAGGACGGCGTCGTCGTCGGCGCCACCCAGTACGAGGCGGTCGGGTCCGATGACCGGGCGCCGCAGGCGGGCGGTGTCGCCGACCTGCTCGCCGACGTCGGGGAACTGTTGCCGGGCCTACGGACTTACGAGCTGTCCGAGGTGTCGGCGGGGATCCGGCCGTCGTCCGTCGACGGCCTGCCGATGGTCCGCCGCGTGGACGACCGCGTGCTCGTCGCGACGGGGCACGGCCGCAACGGCATCGCTCTCAGTCCGTGGACGGCCGACCGCGTCGTCGAACTGCTCGCTTGACACCTACCCGAAGGAGAACCAGTGGAATTGACAGTCAACGGCGACACCGTCGTCGTGGAGGGCCCGGTGGACGTGCCGCGCCTGCTCGCGCACCTGGACTTGCCCGACACCGGTGTCGCGGTCGCCGTCAACGGCGTGGTGCGGCCGAAGGGCCGGTGGGGCGAGGAGATCGGCGAGTACTCCGAGATCGACGTGCTGACGGCGGTGCAGGGTGGCTGACGAGTTCGTCGTCGCGGGCAGGACGTTCTCGTCGCGCTTGATCATGGGGACGGGAGGGGCGTCGAACCTCGCCGTGTTGGAGCGGGCGCTGGTCGCGTCGGGAACGGAGCTGACGACGGTCGCGATGCGTCGGGTCGACCCGACCGCGGGGACCGGCGTGCTCGATCTGCTGCGTCGGCTCGACATCGCGGTCCTGCCGAACACGGCGGGCTGCCACACCACGGCCGAGGCCGTGTTGACGGCGCAGCTCGGTCGGGAGGCGGTGGAGACCGACCTCGTCAAGCTCGAGGTGGTGGCCGATGACCGGACGCTCCTGCCCGATCCTCTCGAACTCGTCGATGCGGCCGCCGCTCTCGTGGCCGACGGGTTCCGGGTGATGGCGTACACGAACGACGATCCGGTCCTGGCTCTCCGGTTGGAGGATGCGGGAGTCGCGGCGGTGATGCCGCTCGGGGCTCCGATCGGCACGGGACTCGGCATCGCGAACCCGCACAACATCGAGATGATCGTGTCCCGAGCGAGTGTTCCCGTGGTGTTGGACGCCGGGATCGGGACGGCGTCCGACGCCGCTCTCGCTATGGAGCTCGGGTGTGACGCCGTGCTGTTGGCTAGCGCCGTGACCCGCGCCGACGACCCGGAGGTCATGGCGGAGGCGATGGCGCACGCCGTGAAGGCGGGTCGTCTGGCTTCCCGTGCCGGCCGGATTCCGAAGCGCTTCTGGGCCCAGGCGTCGAGTCCGGCCCGCGACTGACGAGTCACGCTGCCGCGTCGGCGTGGCTGGTCAGCGTCCTCCGCGCGTGTGACCCTGCCCGTCGGCGCCCACCACGGTCACCGCAGACGAGCAGAGCATGAGCCCGACCGTCGCCGAGCTCGCGGGTCCGGTGAACCCAAGCCGAGCGCTGTGCCGTGGACCGCGACCGTATCCCTTCCACTGTGGCCGCATTCTTCGCCTCACCCGGCGTCGACCACAGCACCCGACGAGCCAACACGGCCTTCTCGGCCGAGTCCAACGGCACCCGCTTGTCCACGGCAGCGATACCAAGACCGACTGGGTCTGCCATCACCGCCGACAGCGACCCGTCCCGCATCCGTCGCCGAATGTCAGTGAGCGACGGTACGGTCACCGATAGGTGCTGCGCCAAGTCCACCGCCTACTCGGTCCCCCAGTGGGGTCGAGTGGTTCGGTTCGCCCGGACCGGGCGCTATCAAGTTGTCAAAGGACGTGCAGCTCCTCGCGCTACCGAAGAACTACATCCATGATATGGATCACCTCTGACAAAAACGTATGTTCGACTTGTAGTCCGAACGGATGAACGTCGAAGGTGCTGGTTGGGCTGCGTTCTTCCGCGTGGCGGCCGGATGTCGCGACGCGCTGCGCACGAGCGGAGAGTGTCAGTCGGAGACCGCGCCCTGTTCGCGACCGCGGCGCCAGCCGCCCTTCTCGGGCGGGGCTTCGCCGAAGTGGTCGGGGTCGCCGGTGCCGTACCAGGCGACGAGGACCGCGCCGATCACGGCGCCGATGAATCCGACGACGGCGAGCCAGCCGAGGCCTTCGCGGGCCGCGTCGCCGAGGAAGGTGACTCCGATGATGCTCGGCGCGGCGGTCTCGAACACGACGAGGAGCGCGGTCACGCCGTTCACGGCTCCGACCTGCAGTGCGACGGTCTGGACGTAGAAGCCGACGGCGCCCGCGACGGCGATCGACCAGGCGGCCGGGTCGGTGAGGAGTGCGACGAGGTCGAACGGTTCCATGCCGTCGAGGACGCGGACGGCGATCGCGATGATGCCGAAGCACAGGCCGGACGCCGCACCGCCGACTATCGCCGCGTACTTCCCGAGCGTGTACACGCCGAGGAGTGCGACGGCGGCGACGATGATCGTCGCGACCAGCAGACCCCAGTGGAACGTGCGGGACGCTTCGTCGTGCGCGTGCTTCGCCGACGACACGCCCAACATGAACAGCGATAGGACGACCAGCCAGATCGCGACCCAGTCGCGGGTGTGGAGGGTGATGTTCAGCAGGAGCGTGCCGAGCAGTGCCGTGACGACGAGGTTGGCGGCGACGATCGACTGCGCGAGGAACAGCGGCAGGAATCGGGCCGCGAGGGCTCCGCCCGCGAAGCCGACGATCACCATGACGGTGCCGAGGATGAAAGCGGGATCGGCGATCGTCGACATCGTCGACGAGACCGACGGCGCGGCTCCGCCGTCTTCGAGCGCCTGGACGTCGTTCTTGCCGTCCTCGCGCATCTCGAGTGCGACGCGACGCGCCCCGAGTGCGCGAAGCACAGTCGACACGCCGTACGCGACGGCCGCCATGGCTGCCGCGATGACTCCGATAGCGAACAACGCAGAAATCCCCAATCTGACCGCGGGCCTGACGATCCCACTGTTGATCGATTGCCCACGCTACACGTGCGTCACAGGGCTGTGTTTACTCTGTATCTGTGGCCTCTGGTACTCGCAGACATGTCCTGATCACGTTCGCGCGGTCATTCCTGACGCTCAACTTGGCCCGACTCATGGCCGCCGCAGGCCATCAGGTGACTGTCGTCGACAGTCTCGCGGTGGGCGTGAGCAGGTATTCGAACGCGGTGAGCGGCTTTCACAAGGTGAGCCCGCCGAAGTTCAAACCGCAGGAGTACTGCCGTGAGTTGGCGGCGATCGTCGAACGCGAAAAGGTCGACATCGTCATCCCGATCCACGAAGAGACGGACATTCTCGCAATGATGGCGGGCCTGTTCCCGGACACCGTCGAACTGAATCGTCCCGGGTTTGATGGAGACAGGTTTGACCGGAAGGGACACTTGTTTCATGCCTCGCCCATCGAAGTACTCACCCGAGTTGCGGGACCGTGCCACACGCATGGCCATCGATGCTCGGAAGGATCCCGAGACCGCGCCCGGAGCTCTGGCCCGGATCGCTAAGCAACTCGACATCAACCCCGAAACCCTGCGGAACTGGGTCCGTCGCGTCGAAGACGGCCAAGCCGAATCGCCTGGGATTGAAACGATTTCCGATATTGAGCGGATCCGCTTGTTGGAGAACGAAGTTCGAGAGCTGCGTCGGGCGAACGAGATCTTGAAGACGGCGTCGGCTTTCTTCGCGGCCGAGCTCGACCGGCCACACCGCTGATCGTCGCCTTCATCGATCAGCACCGACATCGATGGCCCGTCGAGGCGATCTGCACCGCTCTGACCGAGGCTGGCTGCGCGATCGCGCCATCGACTTATTACGCCGCCCGCACCCGGCCACCGTCGGCCAGAGCAGTGCGAGACGAGTACCTCAAGACCCAGATCATGCGGGTCTATGAGGCCACCGGCGGAATCTACGGACAACGCAAGATCCGCGCCGCACTGCGCATGGAGGGGATCACCGTAGCCAAGTGCACTATCGAACGACTATGCGCTGACCTGGGGATCCGGGGCGTCGTGCGGGGCAAGTTCCCACGGACCACCCGCCCGGCACCGGAAACGGCGCGTCCGGCCGATCTGGTCGACCGCACATTTCACGCTGACGCGCCGAATCAGCTGTGGGTTGCCGACATCACGTACGTGCGGACCGAGGTCGGATGGGTGTACGTAGCGTTCGTGTTGGACGTGTTCTCCCGGATGATCGTCGGGTGGCAGACCTCGACCCGCATGTTCGCTGACCTCGCGATCGACGCCCTGGCGATGGGATTGTGGCTGCGCCGGCGGTCCGGTCAAGACCTAACCGCGCTGATCCATCACTCCGACCGCGGGGTGCAATACCGAGCCATCCGCTACACCCAGGCCCTCGATGAAGCCGGCGCCATCGCCTCAGTCGGCTCGCGCGGGGACTCCTACGACAACGCGATGGCCGAAGCCCTGAACTCGTTGTACAAGCACGAGCTGATCTACAAGAAAGGACCGTGGACAAGCACCAACGCCGTCGAGATCGCCACCGCCGAATGGGTCCACTGGTACAACACCACCCGCCTGCACTCGGCCTTGGACTACCAACCACCCGCCGCGGCCGAAGCCGACTACTGGACCCAGAATCGGGCCCGCGAACTCACCTCACAGAACAACTGATCGGTCTCCAACAAACTCGGGTCTTGACAAACTGTTCCTCTCGCCTTTCGAGGTGGAGGACATGCTGCACAACAAGCTGGCTTATCAACGGGCGCTGGTCGACCGTGGATTCGACACGCTGAAGTTCATGGAACTGGCGGGACCGGACGACGTCGCGAAACTCGACTTCACCACCCCGTTCGCGATCAAGCAGGCGTATTCACGGGGTTCGCAGACGATCTACAAGGCCCATCCGGGCGACGATCTGAGCTATCTCGAGTTCGATCCGACGAATCCGTGGATCGCGCAGGAATGGCTCGAGGGCGACCGGTACTGCACGTATTCGGTGTGTCGTGACGGCGAGGTGTACGCGCACGCCACCTACCCCGTCGACTACGCGATCGACGGGAAATCGTGCCTGACCTTCGAACACGTCGACCACGAAGGGATCCTGGAGTGGACGCGCGAGCTCGTGAAGTCGGTGAACTTCACCGGGCACATGGGCTTGGACTTCATCGATCACCCCGAGCGGGGGCTGTACACGATCGAATGCAATCCGCGCGGAACCAGCGGAATCATGATGTTCACGCGTGAACAGCGGGTGGATCGCGCGTTCTTCGGCGAGAACACCGAACTGATCACGCCTCCGCCCGGCCGGACGACGATGATCGGCGCGGGCATGTTGCTGTTCGGCTGGAAGAAGGACGCCTACCCGGACAACACGTTCAAGAAGTTCTGGGCCAAGATGCGGTCGTCGAAGGACGTCATCATCGATCCCCTCGACCGTAAACCCGCCGCGATGATGCCGCTGGCGTACGCAGGCATCATGCGGCAGGCGCGGAAGTACGGTGTCGGCGTCGACGGCGGGTTCATGCACGACCACGAGTGGGACGGCCGCCCGATCTGACCCTTACGGTGTCGCCAGCGACGTGCAGAAGTCGACGACGTGCGAGGCGGCGCGGTGCGCGGGATCGAGCATGAGGCCGCCGTGCCCTTCGCCGTCGACGAGCAGCCACCGCGAGTCGGGGATGTGCGACGCCGCCTCCCGCGACCCGGACGGCGGGAAGAAGACGTCGTCCTCGAAGCCGACGACGAGGGTCGGACAGTCGATGGCGGTGAGGCGGTCGAGGGTCGGTTCGCCCGCGCTCATCCACGCCCACGACGCCGCCGTCTGGCCGTGTTGACCCGCGGGAGACGTCCAGACGTCGGATGCCGAGGCCAGGATGTCGCGCCATACTCCGACCTGGGCGTTGTCGCGCAAGGTCGACGGCGCCAACGTGGTCATGAGCTGCTCGAACAGCGAGACCGACGCCGGAACGCCGCCGAGTCTCTCGATGAGGTCGAGTTCCATCCGATTCACGACCTCGCCGATCACGGACGACCGCAGGCCGCCGATCATCGCCAGCCCGACGACGCGGCCGGACCACACGTCGAACAATGCCTGTGACACGTAGCAGCCCATCGAGTACCCGACGAGGATCGCCTCGTCGACGTCGAAGTGGCCGAGGACGCTCGCCGCGTCTGCGGCCATCCCGTGGACGGTGTACGGGGCGGGCGGCGCGGAGGACGGGGCGACACCGCGTGCCGCGTACGTGATCACGCGGAACCCGGCGTCGGCCAACCTCTCGGGAAGGCCGCTGAAAGCCCATGAGCCGGGCGGCATTCCGAGGCCGGGGGACAGGAGGACCGCCGGACCGTCACCGGTGGACGACGCCCAGATCTCGATGCCGTCGCCGACGTCGACGAGGGCGCCGCTCATCGGATCACCAGGCTCGTCGTGGTGGCGCTGAGGGTGATCGGGGCGATGGCCTCGCCTCGCATCCAGTCGCGCACGAACGCCGCGATCGCCGTGTCTGACGCCCGTCTCGCGAATGTCGCGTCGTCGAGTGCGACGGCTCCGACGAGATGGCGTGGGGTGGACGTCAGTCCAGGTCGGCTCGGCGTCATCCGCATGCCGTCCGCGGTGTGCAGGAGCACCGGGATCCGGGCGCCGGTCGGGGTCACGACCACCGCGGGGCGGGTGGTGACGGCGGGATCGAACGCGGTCACCTGCAGTCGATAACCCGAACGCGGCGCCGTCAGACCGACCCGGTCGAGCAGTCGCGGGTCGACGACGCTGTAGGGCAGTCCGATGTCGATGAGCGTCTGCCCGTCGACCACGGCCTTCCGCGACGGCAGTGAGGCCGAGAGGTTCCACGGGACCGGGTCGGCGAGAGTCTCCGACGATCGGTCGGACGGCGAGTTCTGCAGCGGTCTTCCGGGCAGCGGGCCGCCGGTCGCGGTGAACGACCAGGCCGTCGCGTGCAGTGCCTTGTGCCAGAATCCCACCGCCCCGGCCCGGGCGCCCGCGACGCGCAGTTCCCTCTTCTCCACGCCCGGCCCGGTCGCGACGACGGTGATCGTCGACGTGATCCGGCCGGGGATCTTGGGCTGGCGCGCCCAGTCGGGAGCGGGGAGCTGGACGGCGGCCGTCGAGCGGTCCCACGTCTCGGTCGTGAGGTCGGTGGCGCTCGGCTTGCCCCGCTGCGACTCCCAGCTGTAGCGGAAGAAGACGGAGTCGGAGCCGGACGAATCGAAGTCGAATGTGCGGGTGAACATGTCGCCGTACTTGTTCATCACGAACATCGTCGACGCGGCCGCCGACAACGATGTGGACCGGAAGCGTCCGCCGAGCGGTCCGCCGACTTCGTAACTGTCGTCGTTGGGGAGCCACGGGTCGGCGTAGGTGATGCGGCTGCCGTCGCCGGTCAACGACGGGATCATCGTCATCTTGGCCTGGCCGCTCGGATGCACCCGGCCCGCGATGTCCTGGTACACGCGGTTGTCGGACGGTGACGTGACCGACAGCGCCCATCCTCCCGTCTTCCGACCCGGCAGCGTGCGGCCCGGTGCAGTCCACAGCATCGCGCCCCACGCCGACGTCCAATTCCACAGGCGCGGAGACTGATTCACGTTGTCCATCGTGTAGATCCAGCCCTGGGCGTCGATGCCGACGAGTTCGTCGTCGTCGAGCGAGATGGCGACGAGACGGTCGGACAGGCACGACGGCAGCGGGACCGCGCGCCACTGCGTCGTCGACCGGGGCCGTGCGATCAGCCGGTGGCCCACGAGCGCGAACTCCCAGTGCAGATTGAACTGCGCGGTCTCCGTCCGCAGCTCCACTCGCTGTGGCGCCCGCGAGCCCGTGTATCGCGGGAACGTTTCCAAGCCTGCCCGGCTGCCCGTCGCGGGGGCGCCCGGCGGCAGTTGCGCCGTCCCGAAGGGCACGCACGACGCCGGTCCCGCATGCGCTGTCGTCGGGACGGACAGGCCGATCACGGCGGCGGCGACAGCGAGCAACGACACGACGCGCAGTTTCACATTCGGAGAATAGCGCGAACGCCGCCGTGCCCGGCCGGTGCAGCCGGGACCGTTGTTCACCTAACCCCCGTGGGGGATATGGTAGGTTCGAATTAACCCCCTAGGGGGATATGGTCGGAAGGAGACGACATGAACGATCATGATTCGCCGCATGGCAAGCAGGTGCTGCGTGACCTGGCACCGTTGCACCGAGAGCTGCGTCGGGCGATTCCCGACGTCTACCAGGGGTGGGGCGCGCTCTCGAAGGCTGCATTCGCCGACGGTGCACTCGACCGCAAGACGAAGGAGTTGGTGGCACTCGCCATCGGCGTCGTCGAGGGTTGTGACGGCTGCGTCGCGTCCCACGGTCAGGCGGCGGCACGCGCGGGTGCCACGCCGCAGGAGGCTGCCGAAGCGATCGGCGTCACCTTCCTGATGCACGGTGGGCCCGCCACTGTGCACGGTGCGCGCGCCTTCGAGGCGTTCTGCGAATTCGTTGAAGCCATCGATGCGGGCGAAGCGCCCGCCTGACCCATCAGGAGATACACGAATGTGTCATGCGGTGAAGTGCACGACGTGTGGAAAGACCACGTGGTCGGGCTGCGGCAGCCACGTCGCACAGGTCAAGGCATCGGTGCCCGCCACGCAGTGGTGCGCGGGCGGACACTCCGCCGCAGAGAAGGCCGCGGCGAAGTCCGCGCGGGGCAGCTTCCTCGGGAGGCTGTTCCGCTGACGGACCGCCGGGGAGGGTCGCAATCGTGCGAGGCGCCCGGCGCGGTCAGCGGCCGCCGGAGGGAACCGGGGCGAGACCGCGCCTGGGCGGGACGAGGTTCCGGGCCGCGTGGTCGACGACGAGTTCGGTGAGGGCCGTGACCAGTGGCGAGCGCAGTTTCCAGTGCTGCCAGAACAGTGGCACGTCGATCGGCTTGCGTGACAGCGGAACCAGTCTGCGACCGATCTGCTCGTCGTCGATCTCCACCTCGGGGACCGCGCCCCAGCCGATGCCTGCCTGGATGGCGCGGCGGTACTCCGAGGCCGCCGGGATGTAGTTGACCGGCGGCGAGATCGGCTCGGACACGAGGTGTTTGAGTGCCTTGATCTGCAGGTGGTCCTTGCGGTCGAACATCACCATCGGCGCGTGCCGCATGTCGCGAGCGCGGACGCCGTTCGGCAGCCACCGATCGATGAACTCGGGTGACGCGACGGGGAAGTACCGCAGCGAGCCCAACTCGACGGTCTTGCAGCCGCGTACCACCGTCGGCTCCGACGTCACCGCGCCGACCACGTCGCCGGCCCGAAGCATGGCCGTCGTGACGCTCTCGTCGTCGCGGTGCAGGTCGATCGACACGGGGTGCGCGCCGTGGAACTCGGCGACCACCGGCAGGAACCAGGTGGCGAGCGAGTCGGCGTTGCACGCGACGGCGATCGTCACGCGGGGCAGCAGGCGGGGGTCGACGTCGGGCTCGTGCGCGATCCCCGTCAACTCGCCCTGCGCCTCGGCGACCAGCAGGGACCACTGCTCACCGAGCCTTGCGAGCACCTCGCCGTCGGGCGTCGCGGTCACCGGTTTGACACGTCTGACGAGGACTCGGCCGACCGACTGCTCCAGCGCTTTGATCCGCTGACTCACGGCCGACGGTGTGACGTGCAGCGATGCGGCGGCCGCCTCGAACGTTCCCTCGCGTAGTACCGCGCTGAGGGTGACGAGGCCTTCTGCGGAGACGTCCATGCCAGAAATCACAGTTACTGATTCTAATCTTTCCTAAGAATCAGTTGATGGACTAATGATCGTGCGGTTCCTAACGTCGATGTACGTGACCACGACTTTCCTGCTCGCCGCGCTCGCCGGCCTTCTCACCGGAGCGGGCCTCATCATCGCGATCGGACCTCAGAACGTGTACGTGATCCGACAAGGGATCAGCGGCTCGTATGTGCTTCCGGTGATCGCCGTGTGCGTCGTGTCCGACATCGTCCTCATCAGCGCGGGCACGGTCGGACTCGGCGCCGTCGTCGCCTCGCATCCGGAGGTCGTCAGCATCGCCAAGGTGATCGGCGGTGTGTACCTGATGCTGCTCGGAGTGTTCGCCGCCCGCCGAGCATGGCGTCCGACGCCGACCTCGACGACCAACGACGACCCCGGCCGCACGCGCGGACTGTGGGTGGCGCTCGGCACGGCGCTGGCTCTGACCTGGCTGAACCCGCACACGTACCTCGACACCGTGCTCACGCTCGGCTCCATCGCGAACAGCCACGCCGACGCCAAATGGGCGTTCACCGTGGGCGCGTGCATCGCCAGCATCGTCTGGTTCCTCGCCCTCGGATTCGGCGCCAAGAAGATGGCGCCGATGTTCTCCTCCGTCCGTGCGTGGCGGGTGCTCGACTCGATCATCGCCGTCGTCATGGTCGGGCTCGGTGGCGGCCTGATCGCGATGAGCTGACCGGTGTCCCGAACTGCAAGACCATTGCACGAGTATTCATAATCCAATGGTGGTTGAGCATGCTGACGTAGTCATCTATGCAACGAACTTCAGGTTCGGGACACTAGACAGACTCGAGGATCAGTGCGACGGACATCCCGCTGCCCGCGCAGATCGAGACGAGACCTCGGGAGCCTGGCTTCTGTGAGATGAGCTTGGCGAGGGTGCCGACAATGCGGCCGCCCGTCGCGCCGAACGGGTGACCTGTCGCGGGGGAGCCGCCGTGGACGTTCAGCTTCGACCGGTCGATCTCGCCGAGCGTCGCATGGCCGAGATGCTCGCGGCAGAAGTCGTCGTCGGCCCACGCGGCGAGCGTGGAGCACACCTGTGACGCGAACGCCTCATGGATCTCGTAGAAGTCGAAGTCCTGCAAGGCCAGATCGTTGCGGCGCAGCAGCTCGTCCACCGCGTACACCGGAGCCATCAGCACGCCCTCCGACTTCGGGTCGCCGTCCACATAGTCGACGGCCCAGCTCTGGGCGTCGACGATGCGGGCCAGCGGTGTCAGCCCGCGCTCGGCCGCCCATGCCGGACTGCCGAGGAGGACGCTCGACGCTCCGTCGGTCAGGGTGGTGGAGTTGGCCGCCGTCATGGTGCCGTCGGCGCCGCCGAAGCACGGTGACAGTCCGGCGAGGCGTTCGGCGGTGAGTCCACGCCTCATGTTGTCGTCCTGTGCGAGGCCCGCGAACGGGGTGACGAGGTCGTCGAAGAATCCGTCGTCGTAGGCGGCGGCGAGATTCTCGTGGGAAGCCAGCGCGATCTCGTCCTGCTCCTGACGTCCGATGTTCCACGCCGCGCCGGTGATCGCCTGGGCCGCACCGGGAACGAGGTGCGTACGTCGTTCGGACGGGCTGGGGATGTCGAAGTCGATCGACAGGGGGATCTGAGCTGCTTCGCGAAGCCGGTCGCCGAGGGAGCGTGCCGCGTTCACCTTGACGAGACGATTCCGCAGTCGCGGGCCGAAGCCGATCGGCGGGTCGGACGTCGTGTCCGCGCCACAGGCGACGCCCGACTCGATCTGGCCGCACGCGATCTTGTTGGCGATGTGAACGATCGCCTGTCCGCCGGTCGCGCACTGCTGCTGCACGTCGACCGTCGGCGTCATGCGTGAGAGCGAGGAGTCCATGAGCGCTTCCCTCGTGAGGCTGTGGTCGCGCGCGAGCTTCACGACGGCGCCGCCCGCCACCTCGCCGAGGCGTTGACCCGCGAGGTCGTAGCGGTCGATCAGTCCGCCGAGCGCGGCGGTGAGCATCGACTGGTTCGTCTCGCCGAGGTACGCCCCGTTCGACCGTGCGAACGGGATCCGATTGCTGCCGAGGACGAGGACGTCGGTCAGGGTGCGGTCACTCATGGGCGTTGACGGTAGCAACGACTCACCGCAATCTTGCCATCGGGTGATGAAACGGTTTCTGTTGACTGATTGGACTCCGAGCGCGGCGACGAGGCCGGTGGCGTGCGGGCGTACCGTGAGCCGGGTGTGGGGAGAGAGGATGCGGGGAGCAGCGGCGACCGCTGCGCTCGTGATCGCGGGCGTCGCCTACTCGTCATGGGTCTTCGACTTCATCGTCCCGACCGGCCGCGACCGGTTCCGTTCGTTCCTCTCCGAACTCGAGGAGCCCGACGTCCCCTGTCATCGCGTCTACGAGTACGGGGACATCGTCGCCGGTGGCGCCGCGGTGGCGGCGGCGTTGATCCTGGTGACGCTCGGGCTTCGGGGAGTCGGAGCCAGGACCGCTGTCGCGGCCGTCGGGGTCTTCGGCGTCGCGACCGTCGCCGACGCACTGTCCCCGATGGGAACGGCGCCGCTCGTCCACGCCGCGACGAGCGCGATCGCCGTCTTCTCCTTGTTCGTCACGATGATCGCGGCGACCTGGTCGGCGTACCGCGAGGGCAGCTGGCCGATCTTGAAGACATCCGGCGCGGCGGTGTTCGCCCTGGTGACGGTCGCGACCGGTTGGATGCTCGGGTCGGACCGTCTCCAGGGCGATTACCTGCTCGGCCTGGCTCAGCGAATCCAAGTGGGATCGATGAGCGTGTGGCTGATCGTGTGGGGTATCTCGCTCAGCGTCGGTACGTGGTGGAGTACGCGGCCCGGGCCGAACCCGAGACCGGAACCTCGTACGCGGTGAGTCGCAGGCTCGTCGGCGTGACGTCGAGCGTCATGAAGCCGCGGTCCTTGTAGTTCTCGTACTTGGCGCGGAACTGCTTCGACGACGACTTGTTGACCACCTTGGCCGCCGCGCCCGACACGATCTGACGCGTCCCCTTCAGACCCGAGACGTTCTCGAGGATCTGCTGGCTGTGGTCGTGGCCGGAGAACAGGAACTGCGCTTTGCCCGCGATGTGGCGTTCGATGAAATCCTTCGCAGCCTGGCCGTTCAGCGGCGCGGGGAGTCCGTCGAAGTCGCCAGCCGGACCGTGCGGCCCGTTGTTCGCGTACGGGTGATGGGTGCAGACGATCTTCCACGGAGCCTTCGACGCCGCGAGTGCCTTGTCGAGCCAGCGCGCCTGGCGCGTCATGTAGTGACCACCTGGCTCCCATTCCGGCGAGAACACCGGGGGAATATACGCAGCGAGCGGATTGAGGTCGACGATGAAGAAGTCGGCGACCCCGAGCGACACGGAGTAGTAGCGCGACGGCATGTACCAGCGGCGCGACCGATTGTGGTACTTCACCTCAGCGTCGCCGCGGAGCAGCCAGCCGCCGTCACCGGGGAAGACCGCGGTGTTGTCATGGTTGCCGAGCGTCATCAGCCACGGGAAGTCCAGGCCCGCGTTGGGCTTTTCGAACTTCGTCTGGAATTGATGATCGTCCGGCCCCTTCGGACCGGACTCGTAGATGTTGTCGCCGAGACCGACCGCGACGTCGAACGACCGTGCGGCGTGCAGCTTGCGGGCCGCGGCGGTGACCGCGAACTGCGGCTTCTCTCCGGTGCCTGCGTCGCCCGTGACGAGCACGCGCAGGGCGTCGGACTTCCGGGGCAACGGGAAGCGGCCCGCGGCGGACGCGGTGGGTGCGCCGACGCCCGTGGCGGCGACGGTGGCCGCGCCTGCGACGACTGCGGCTCCGGCGAGGAATGTGCGACGGTCGGGTCCGACCGATTCGGGGCTGTTCTCGATCATGCGATCCACTTTCCCATGAATCGATGAACGGCACATGACCGTCGGGCATACCTACGACGATCCGTAGTTACGGATGCGTTCACCATCGGGTCATCCGGCTGTGGGAAGGTCCCCGGTATGTCTGACACAGCTTCCACTTCCTTCTCTCGCCGCGGCTTCATCGGAGCCGCGGGAGCGGGCGCCATCGCCGTGGGACTGCCCCTCGCGGCCGGGGTCGCGCCCGCGCCCGCGTCGGCAGGCGCCGCGGGAGCCTTCCGTCACGGCGTCGCCTCCGGAGACCCGCTGCCCGGCGGCGTCATCCTGTGGACCCGCGTGACTCCTACCAGCGACGCGACCCCCGGATCGGGTCGAGGGGGCGCGTCGACCCTCACATGGGAGATCGCCTCGGACCGAGGCTTCTCCCGGATCGTGGCGTCCGGTTCGACGAGCACCGACGCCTCCCGTGATCACACGGTCAAGGTCGACGCGGCGGGTCTGAGCCCGGCCGCCGTCTACTGGTACCGGTTCCGCGTGACCGGCGGCCCCGCGGCGGGAGCGGTCTCGCCGGTCGGGCGGACCAAGACCGCGCCCGCGGCCGGTGCGGACGTCGCGCAGGTTCGCTTCGGAGTCGCAAGCTGTGCCAACTGGGAGGCGGGATACTTCGGCGCCTACCGCTTCCTCGCCGCACGCACAGACCTCGACGCCGTCGTCTTCCTCGGCGACTACATCTACGAGTACGCGCCGGGCGAGTACGGCGGCAAGCACGGATCGGTCCGCACGCACGAACCCAAGCACGACATCGTCTCCCTGTCGGACTATCGGATCCGCCACGGTCAGTACAAGACCGACCGCGACCTGCAGGCCGCCCACGCGCAGCACCCGTTCATCGTCACGTGGGACGACCACGAGGTGGCCGACAACCAGTGGAAGGGCGGGGCCGAGAACCACAAACCCTCGCAGGGGTCGTGGACGCAGCGCAAGGCGCACGCCGACCGGGCGTACTACGAGTGGATGCCGGTCCGACCGCAGGTCAGCGCCGACAATCGCCACATCTACCGCCGTCTCGCCTACGGCAAGCTCCTCGAGCTGAACATGCTCGATCTGCGGACGTACCGCGACAAGGAGGCAGGCCGCTTCTCGCCGGAGGCCGATGATCGCAAGCGCACGATCATGGGTCGTCGCCAGATGGAGTGGGTCAAGGGCGGCATCACCACGTCGACGGCGACGTGGCAGATCGTCGGGAACTCGGTGATGATCGCGCCGATCCTCGTCCCGCCGCTCGACCCGGCGCGCACCAAGGAGCTGACGACGCTCATCGGCGTTCCCGAGAACGGTGTCGCGTTCAACGGCGACCAGTGGGACGGCTACACCAAGGACCGTCGGACGCTGCTCGACGCGATCGACCGAGCGGGCAAGAAGAACGTCGTGTTCATCACCGGCGACATCCACATGTCGTTCGCCAACGACGTCCCGCGCAATCCCGCGAACTACCCCGGCGCGGGAACCTCGGCCACCGAGTTCGTCGTGACCTCGGTGACCTCGAACAACGTGGACGACATGGTGTCGCTGCCGGAGCATTCGCCGGTCGGCGGGGCGGCGTCGACGGCACTGGAGACGCTGAATCACCACATCCGCTGGGTCGACACCGACGCTCACGGCTACGCGGTCATGACCGTCACCCCGGCCGCCGCGCAGATGGACTGGTACTTCCTCGTCGACCGCGCCGATCCCCGCACCGGGCAGTACCGCGGCCAGTCGTGGAAGGTCCGGTCGGGCACCCGACGCATGGTGAAGGCGAGCGGTCCGGCGTAAGACTGCCCGTCGCCCCGAAACGGGCTATCGTAGTGATATCACTTCGATAGGAGGCGTCATGGAACTGAAGCAGGCGTGGCGGACCAACGGGTTCGTCGCACTTCTGGCAGGACTCGTCGTCCTCGCGGTGTGCATCGCCGCGGGCATCGGGTCGGTCGTCGTCATGGCAGACGGCGGATCGGGGGCGTTCGCGGCGGTGGTCGTCGTGGCGATCGTCCTCGGTCTGGCGACGCTGCTCGCGATGAGCGGACTCACCGTCGTCGGACCCAACGAGGCGAGGGTGGTCCAGTTCTTCGGGCGGTACGTCGGTTCGGTCAGCGAGCCGGGATTCTTCACCGTCATCCCGCTCGCCGACAAGCAGACGATCTCGCTGCGCGTCCGCAACTTCGAGACGCAGACGCTCAAGGTGAACGACGCGGACGGCAATCCCGTCGAGATCGGGGCCGTCGTCGTCTACAAGGTGGTCGACAGCTTCAAGGCGGCCTTCGCCGTGGACGACTACGAACAGTACGTCGCGACCCAGTCGGAGGCCGCCGTGCGGCACCTGGCGACGATCCACCCGTACGACGCGCACCAGGAGAACGTGATCAGCCTCCGCGACGGTGCGACGGTCGCCGAGGAACTCACCGATGAGCTGCGCGAACGCACCGCGTCGGCAGGCATCGAGGTGATCGAGGCCAGGATCACGCACCTCGCGTACGCGCCGGAGATCGCGCAGGCCATGCTCGTCCGTCAGCAGGCCGCGCAGGTGGTCGCGGCACGCAAGCAGATCGTCCAGGGCGCCGTCGGCATGGTCGGACTCGCGCTCGACGACCTGAAGGCGCAGGGCATCGTCGACCTCGACGACGAGCGCCGCGCCCAGATGGTGTCGAACCTCCTGGTGGTGCTGTGCGGCGACCGGGCCACCCAGCCGGTCGTGAATGCGGGATCGCTGTACGCATGACCGCTCCCCGCCGGGAGTCGAAGAAGGTGCTGCTCCGGATCGACCCCGATGTGCACGCCGCGATCGCCAAGTGGGCGGCCGACGACTTGCGGAGCGTCAACGCGCAGCTCGAGTACGCGCTGCGTCTCGCCCTGAAACAGGCTGGACGCGCCCCGCGTCAGTGAACCGGCTGCGCGCAGCTCGACGGAGCCGCCACCAGGGAGCACCAGACCGCGGGCCGGCTCGGTCGGTACGACGCCGCCACGCCGTTCGCCGCGGTCACCTGCCGGTAGGCGGCCACGCCGTCGGTCGGGCGGCGGGTCAGCGTCGGATCGGTCTTCACATTCACCGTGTACAGGCCGAAGCGCGACGCGTAGTTGCCCCACTCGTAGTTGTCGGTGAGCGTCCAGTAGTTGAAGCCCATCACCGGGATCCCGTCGTCGTGCGCGCGCTGGATCCAGTAGGTCATGTCCCTCAGGTGATCCGCCCTGCGGTATCCGTCGACGCGCGGCTTGCCGTCCTGTGTCACCAGGCCGGCCTCGACGACGTACAACGGTTTGCCGGGGAACCGTTCGTGCAGGTCACGAAGGGCGTAGTAGATGCCGTCGGCGGCCATCGACGCGTCCCACATGCGGTCGACGGCCACGTTGGCCGCCGACATGTCCGTCGGGGTCACCGAATAGTAGTAGTCGAACCCGACGAAGTCGATCTTGTCGGCCATCCGATCGAGGATCGCGGCATCGACCGTCGGCTCGACCGTCGGCAGGTAGGCGACGTTCGACGACACCCGTGCCCTGGGGTCGCGGGCGTGGATGTAGTCGTACATGACACGGTGCACGTGGACGAGGCGGTCGGTCATCCGCGGGACGTCCCCGATCGCGAGCCCTCCGTGCTGGACCTCCTTCAGGATGTAGGCCGCGGGTTCGTTGACCGTGATCCACAGCGGGTGGAACTTCGTGTATCGGTCGACGATCATCCGATTGTGCCGCAGCCATCGGTCGGCGGTCCCGGACCACGCCCAGCCCCCGCGGTCGGCGATCCACGCCGGATACACCCAATGGTCGAGGGTGATCATCGGGCGCATCCCGGCGGCGACGATCTGCGCGACCAGGTCGTCGTAGTAGGCGAGCTCACGCCTGTCGATCAGCCCCGGCCGCGGTTCGACCCGCGCCCACTCGATCCCGATCCGGTACACCTTCACGCCGAGGCCCTTCGCCAACGCGATGTCGGACGCGTAGCGGTGCCGGAAGTCGATGGAGTTCCCGATCCGGTCGGTGGTCGTGCCCCGCGCGATGTACCGCGTCCAGTTGCTCGCCGGGGAGTATCCCTCGGCCTGGAACCCCGACGAGGCGACGCCCCACAGGAAGTCGTCCGGCAGCGGGCCGACGCGCGTCGACGCGTGCGCTGGGGCGAGCGGTGCGAGCAGAAGGGCGGCGATCAGGGCGACGAACACGCGTCTCATCTGGTCAGTATGCAGCGCGGGGACGCCCGACTCGGGCGTTTCCGGTCCGAACGTCAGTGACGCTTCGCCGTGCTGCCCGACGTGGAGCCGAGACCCCCGAGAAGGTCGGTGCCGATGCGGAAACCGTCGTCGAACGAGACTCGGACGATGTCGCGCGTGAACTCGGGGACGAATGCCGCGCTGAGCACGTCGACGGCTGCGGGCGGGATGTCGACCACATTGCCGACCGCGCCGATCAGATCGGTGAGTCCGTCGCCGATGGGTGCGACGGCGCGGACCGACGTCGGGTCCTTCACCGAGTACCACACCGGGCCGTCGTTCTGCTGACGGCGCTGGAACATGAATCCGACGCTGGTGCAGGAGTCGATGTTGGCGCCGTTCCGGTCCGCGACCCGAGCCGTTCCGTAGAGGGCCGTGCAGACGGCGCCGTCGTCCGGGTCGGCTGTCGCCGTCGCGCTCGCGATGCCGAGCAGGGCGGTCGCGTCCGCGGTCCGGCCCGCGAGCGGATGATTCGCCGAGGCGATCGCGATGCCGCCGGGGAGCGCGTTCGTGTCGGCCCGGTTGGGTGCGACGATCGGGACGCCGATCGCGAGCGACACGCCGATGCCGAGCAGGGCGCTCGATGTTGCGACGCCCGGACCGGTAGCGGCCGTGATCGCCGCGGCAAAGGTGTTGCGGGCGTTCGACGTCGACGAGCCGCCGAGCGCGGCGATGGCGGTGGTGAACCCGCGGCCGGTGATCGTGGCGTCGGTGCCCGCGAGCGGGCCGATCGCGATCGCCTGGTTGAGGGAGCTGATCGACGTCCCCGGCGAGATCACGCGGAGCACGGTGTCGGCGGCACGTCCGACGAACGACGGGCTCGAATCGGTGCAGTCGGCGGTGATCCGGATGAGGACGTTGCCGGTGATCGGATTGCGGACGCTGGCGTCGGCGACGTTCGGGTCGCCCGCAGAGCAGGCGGCGGAGACGCCGGGGACGACGGCGGCGTCCGCCGGGGCGACGACGGGCGAGACGAGAGCGACGGCGGCCGCGCATGCGAGCGCCACGCGGATTCGGGGGACGGACATGGCACTTCCTCGAGGTGGGGGACTCGGGCATAGACGACGTTAGGCCTCACGCGTGCGTTTCGTGGCGCATTCGCGCGCTTGACCTTCACACGGTGACAAGGTCTTTCGTGGACGGCGAAGGAGGTGGTCCCCATGACCCCACAGCTCACCAGAGCACTCGCCGACGACCGCGCGTCCGTGCGCCTGCAGGCCGCGATGGCGGCGGGCGTCGACCCCGATGTCGCGCTGCTCGACACGCTGATCGACAGGTGCCGCGTGGAGCCGGACTTCTACGTGAGGGACATGCTGACCTGGGCGATCACGCGTCTGCCCGCGGCGGTGACGGTGCCCGCGCTGATCGCCGAGCTCGACTCGCCGAGCGGTCTGGCGCGGAGCCAGGCCCTGCATTCGCTGTCGAAGATCGGCGACGTCTCGGCGTGGCCGCACATCACTCGGCGACTGCTCGTCGACGACGACGTGGAGGTCGCGCGGGCCGCGTGGCGGGTCGCCGTGATCCTCGTGCCCGACGACCGGAGGGCGGCGTTGGCTGCGATACTGGCGACGCAGTTCGGTCGCGGCGACACCGTCGTCCACCGCAGCCTGAGCCGGGCGTTCGTCTGTCTCTCGGACGCGGCGGCTCCGGTGGTGGCCGCCGCTCGCCGCTCGCCCGACCCGGTGATCAGCGGACACGCCGCCGCGACCGCACAGTTGATGGACGACCCGGAGTCGGCGTTCGGGTTCGACGTCGACGCAGCCAAGAGGATCGCCGCGCTCGGTGCGGCCGCCGACGACCTGTGAGGTGAACGATGCGGATCGGTGACGTCGCGAGACGCTCCGGCGTGAGTGCGCGCATGCTCCGGCACTACGACGCGCTCGGTCTGGCGAGTCCGAGCGGTCGGACGTCGGCCGGGTACCGCGAGTACGCGGCCGACGACATCGTTCGGATCTTCCACGTCGAGAGTCTGCGGGCGCTCGGGTTGTCGTTGCGAGAGGTCGGGCAGGCGTTGGACGATCCGTCGTTCGCCCCCGCCGACCTCGTCGCCGATCTGACCGCCCGCGCCGAGCAGCGGATCGCGCGCGAACGGGAACTCGTCGAACGGCTCCGACGGGTGGCAGACGCGGGGCCGGAGGACTGGGAGCAGGTGCTCGGCGTCGTCGCGCTGCTGGCCGGCCTCGAGTCGGACGACGCGGGCAGCAGGCAGCGGGCGGCGCTGACCGTCGCCGATGCGGGGGTTCCGCCGGACGCGTTGGTGCGGGCGCTGCTGTCGGAGACGGACGAGAACGTCGCGGGCGCGCTGCGGTGGGCGCTGTCGCGGTCGGACGCCGACGTCGTCCCCGCGCTCACGGAAGCTCTCGCCGATGCGGACGTCGCCGTCCGCCGGCGTGCAGTGCTCGCGCTCAGTGCTGTCACGGGATCGTCCGAAGCCTTGAGAACCGTTGTGGCGGATGATGATCCAGTGGTGAGGAGGCGTGCGACGCAGGCGCTGGCCGATCGCGGCGACGTAGGGGTGGTCGGACCGCTCGTCGACCGAATCGTGGACGGTGTCGCGGACGTCGACGCCGCCGAGGCGCTCGCCGCACTCGGTGACCCGTCGTGCGCCGATCGGCTCGGGACGGCGCTCCGCGGCGCGGACGGCCCGGCCCGTCGCCGGATCGCGCAGGCGCTCGGCGAGATCGGCGGCCCCGCGGCCGTCGAATTGCTCGAAACGCTTGTCGATGACCCCGATGAGGGCACGTCTGTGACGGCCAAGTACCTCCTCGCCCAACGTCGGTGACGTTTCCCGGTCCGACGCCGGGAAACGTCACCGAAGTTCTACGGCGCCACGCCGCGCGCGATGAGGGCGATGACGTTCTCGTAGTTCTCCGTCATGACGGCGCCCGGCGCCATTGCCGAGGTGAGTTCCAGGCTCGTCGCGCCGTGGACGCACGACCAGATCTGCATCGCGAGCGCCGCCGGGTCGCCGTCCCGGATGACCCCTCCCACCTGGCCGTACTGGACGATGTCGACGAGCGCGGTGAACGCGGCGTCTGCGACGACACTGTCGGGTTCGCACTGCCCGCCGAACATCAGCGAGTACAGCGTCGGATTGGCGACTGCGAACGCGCGGTAGGCCCGGCCCGCCGCGAGTAGACGCTCGGTCGGGTCGCTGTCGGCGGCGGCGATCGCGCGGCCAAACTCGGCGAATCCGTCATTGACGGCCGCCGACAGCAGTCCGTCCTTGCCGTCGAAGTGGTTGTAGACGCCCATCGGTGCGACTCCGGCCGCGGACGCGACCGCTCGGACCGTCAGCCCGGCGGGGCCGTCGGCCTCCAGGATGCGCCGGGCCGCGTGGAGCAGCGACGATCGGACCTGGGCTGCGGGAGTGCGGCGGCTGGCGGACATGTGGCCCACCTTACTGGAACGTTGTTCTACAAAAGTGTTGACATCGATGTAGAACGGCGTACTACTGTATTGGTACGTCGTTCTACAACGGAGGAACTGATGAGAAACAAATGGCTCGCCCTCGCCGCGCTCTGCTTCGCGGAACTGCTCGTGATGGTCGACAACACGATCGTCAACGTCGCGCTCCCCACCATCAGCCGCGAGTTGGACGCCGGGATCTCCGGACTCCAGTGGGTGGTCGACGCATACACGCTGGTCTTCGCGGGGTTGCTCCTCACCGGTGGATATCTCGGCGACCGCTTCGGCCACCGCCGGATGCTGCTCGGCGGCATCGTCGGATTCGTCGTCGTATCGGTCGGCGCGGCCCTCGCCGGATCCCTCGGTGAACTGATCGCCGCGCGGGCGGGCCTCGGTGCGTTCGCCGCGGTCGTCTTCCCCGCCACGCTGGCCTTGATCGTCGGGATCTTCACCGATCCGAAGCAGCGTGCGGCGGCCGTCGGCGTGTGGGCGGCGACGTCGGGTGTCGCGATCGCCATCGGCCCGGTGCTCGGCGGCTGGCTCCTCGAGCACTTCTCGTGGGCGTCCGTGTTCTGGGTGAACGTCCCCTTCGGGGTGGTCGCTTTCGTCGCCGTCCTCGGGGTGATCGGACCGCGTGGGCTCGACGAACACGCACTGCTTCCTCGGTTCGACGCCGTCGGCGTCGTTCTGTCGATCGCCGGACTCGGGCTCCTCACGTACTCGGTCATCGAAGGGCCCGCCGCCGGCTGGGCGTCGGCGCGCACCATCGTCGGACTGCTCGTCGCGGCGGCGATCCTCGCCGTGTTCGTCGCGCACCAGCGACGCGTGAGCGACCCGATCTTCGACGTGATGCTGTTCGCGAACCGTCGGTTCGCGGCCGCCGCGGCGATGGTGGCCGTCGCGTTCTTCGCCCTGTTCGGATTCATCTTCTTGATCACGCAGTACTTCCAGGCCGTGCAGGGCTACTCGCCGCTGCAGGCGGGTGTCCGCACGCTGCCCTTCGCGCTGGTCGTCGCCGCGTTGTCGCCCGCGGCGATGGCCGCTGCTCATCGCTTCGGGCCGCGGCCGGTCGCCGTCACCGGAGCCCTGCTGATGGCGTCCGGCTTCGGTCTGGTGCAGTTCGTCGATCAGCAGTCGACCTACTTCGGGCTGATCATCTGGTCGATGATGCTGATGGCTGCCGGTCTCGCGTTCATCTCCGGCCCATGCACGCAGGTGATCATGGACGCGTTGACTCCGGAACAGGCAGGAGCGGGTTCCGCGGTCAACGACACCACCCGTGAGATCGGCGGAACGCTGGGCGTCGCCGTCCTCGGATCGGTTCTGACCTCGGTGTACGCGTCGGACGTCGCCGACCGACTCACCGCACTCGGGGTTCCCGCCCCGGCCCGAGAGATCGCCGAGCAGTCGGTGATGGCCGGCGTCGAAGTGTCCTCGCGCGCCCCCGCCGGTGCGGGCCCGGCGATCCACGACGTCGTGTCATCGGCGTTCATCGACGGTCTGGCCCAGGCGACATGGGTCGCCGTCGGCGTGTCCCTGCTGTCGGCCGCGGTCGGCGCATGGGCGCTGCGGGAACCGAGCGAAGACGTCGTCGACCAGGCGGTGCCGACCGCCGTCGGCTGATCCGCCCGAGACCGGTCTCCTCATCGATGTTCAGCGGCAGTACGCCGTCGGACGGCGATGAGGAGACCGATCTTCGGCGTCACATCCGGTCGACGCACTCCATGAGGGTGCGGATGGTCTGCCGTTGCCGGTCGAGGGGGCCGTCGAGCTTGGCGAGGAGTGTGGTGACGCCGGTGTCGGCGTAGGCGCGGAGGCGGTCGGTCACCTCGTCGGGGGTGCCGATGAGATTGGTGCGGACACCGAACTCGACCGGCACGGCTGCTTGGGCCGCCTCCTTGTCGCCGTCGCGCCACAGCCGCGCGACGGTGGCGACCTCATCGGCGAAACCGAGGCGGCTGAACGCGTCGGCGTAGAAGTTGGAGCCCGCGCCGCCCATCGCGCCGATCGTGAACGCGTAGCCGTCGGCGTGCCCGCGTGCGGCGGCGTCGCGTTCGGCGTCGTCGGCGACGAACTGCACGGCGGCCGGGGCGAGGATGTCCAGGTCGGCGAGGGTGCGGCCGGTGCGGGCGGCTCCGGTCCGGATCGGGTCGAAGAACACGTCGGCGGCCTCCGGCATGAACGCGTTGCCGATCCAGCCGTCGGCCACCTCACCGGTCAGTTCGAGGTTCCTCGGACCCATCGCGGCGATGTAGACCGGCAACTTCTCCGGAATCACCATGGGACGCAACGCTTTGCCGGTGCTGTCCGGAAGGGGCAACTGGTACACCTCACCGTCGTACGAGAGGCGCTCGCCCGCGCTGATCGTCCGGATGATGTCGACGGTCTCCCGCGTGGCCTGCACGGGCTTGCGGAAGCGGACGCCGTGCCATCCCTCCATCACCTGCGGCCCCGACACTCCGA
Source organism: Gordonia spumicola (assembly GCF_009932475.1). Lineage (GTDB taxonomy): Bacteria > Actinomycetota > Actinomycetes > Mycobacteriales > Mycobacteriaceae > Gordonia > Gordonia spumicola. Next base: position 278,966 of record NZ_BJOV01000002.1, on the reverse strand, counting down.
TGCCGAGGATGAATCGTCCCCCCGACAACTGCTGGAGACTCAGTCCCGACGTCGCCAGCAGGGCGGGGGAGCGCGATCCGAGCTGGACGACGAGCTGGACGATGAACGTCCCCAACGACACGCGCTCGGTCTTCGCGGCCAGATAGGCCATCGCGGTCAGCGCGTCGTATCCCCACACCTCGGGCACCCAGAGGGAGTCGACGCCCATGCGTTCGGCGTCCACGGCGAAGTCGACCGCGCCGGGCACGCGTGGATCCGTGAGTACTCCGATTCTCATGTGCGAGCTCCCTCGATAGTGGACTATGGACTAGACCATAATCCATAGAAGGGATTCGCGATGCGGTATTCGGACGGTCCGACACTCGAACTCAGCACGGTCGTCGAAGGGGCCACCCCCGAGCAGGTGTGGGATCTGATCACCGACATCACGCTGCCGGTGAAGGTGTCGCCCGAGCTCCAATCGGTCGAATGGCTCGACGGCGCCGACGCGGTGGTGCCGGGTGCGCGTTTCGTGGGGAGCAACGTGAACCCGGCGCTCGGCTCGTGGTCGACGACCGCGGTGGTCGCGGAGGTCGATCCGGGGCGACGCTGGGTGTGGAACATCGAGGGGTTCGAGCCCGGCCACGTGATGGCGACGTGGGCGTTCGAGGTGGAGCCGAGCAGCAAGGGCGCCGTCCTCCGGCAGTGGGCGCGGATGGGGCCGTCGCCGTCGGGCCTGAGCATCGCGATCTCCCGGATGCCGGAGAAGGAGGCGCGGATCGTGTCCCGCCGTCTGGAGGAGTGGAGGGTCGGCATCCAGGCCAACCTCGACTACGTGAACCGCACTCTCGGCGGCTGACGATGGCGGGTACTCGCGACGTGATGATCGACGGCGCGATCGAGCTGCTCCGCGAACGCGGTGCGGCCGGGCTCACCGTCGACGCCGTCCTCGAACGGACCGGAGCGCCGAGGGGCTCCGTGTATCACCACTTTCCGGGCGGGCGGGCCGATCTCATCGGGCAGGCGTTGACCGTCACCGGCGACACCGTCGAATCGGTGCTCGACCACCCCGACCCGGTGGCGGCCCTCGAGCGATTCGGGCGGTTCTGGAAGGGTGTGCTGCGGCGCTCAGGCTTCGACGCGGCGTGCCCGGTCGTGTCGGTCATCGTCAGCGACTCGGACGGCGACGCCCTCGACATCGCTCACGAGGTGATCGAGAGGTGGGCGGGTGTGATCGAACGGTCGCTGGCGGCGGCGGGCGTCGCGGACGCGGAGATCCTCGCGACGACGACGCTCGCCGCGATCAACGGCGCCGTCATCCTGTCGAGGTCGCGCCGGTCGACGGCGCCGCTCGACGCCGTGATCGCCGAACGTCGGGAGATGATCCGGGGGCGGCTGCGCGCGTAGACCTCGCTCGGACGTGCATCCGTTGGCCCTGCGCCCCGAACAAGCTCAGGATCTCGACGGGTCCGCGTCCGGCGCTGCCGAACCAGTGCGGGACGGTGGTCTCGAACTCGGCGACCTCGCCGGGGCCGAGGACGACGTCGTGGTCGCCCAAGATCAGACGAAGATGGCCGGACAGCACGTACAGCCACTCGTAGCCGTCGTGCGTCACTGGATCGGGGTCGCTCTGGCCGCGGGGGATGGTGATCTTGAAGGCCTGGAGTCCTTCGCGTCTCGCGGTGAGCGGCTGGATCGTCCGACCGCTGACGGTGCGTGGTGCCACGACCACCCTGGGGTCGGCGATCCGTGGTACCGCGATCAGCTCGTCGAGCGGGGTCTGGAGGGCGAGCGCGATCGGCAGCAGGAGCTCCAGGCTGGGTTTGCGTTCGCCCTTCTCCAGGCGCGACAGGGTGCTCACCGAGATGCCGGTCTCCGCGGAGAGTTCGGTGAGTGTGATGTCGCGTCGCGTCCGGAACTCCTTGATCCGGGGGCCGACGCGGTCGATGGCGTTCGTGATCGTCGGGTTCACCATGCCCCGACTGTCCTCCGCATTCCCTGTTTCGGCAAATATCTTTGCCGAAATCGGAAGGCTGTCGGACAGTGGGCGCATGAACGCGACTGCAGCAGACACTCAGAACTCCTACGACGTGGTGATCGTCGGCGGCGGGGCCGCGGGCCTCACGGCGGCACAGGTCCTCGGCCGCGCTCGGCGCCGCGTCCTCGTGGTGGACGGCGGTCGACCGCGGAATGCGCCAGCCGCCCACATGCACGGCTACCTCGGCCACGACGGTCTGCCGCCCGCGACACTCGTCGAGATCGGCCGCGACGAGGCGCGCGCATACGGCGTCCAGTTCGTCGACGGCGACGTCGCGCGCGTCGTGCCGTGCGGGGTGGAGCCGGGCTACGTCGTCACCCTCGGCGGCGGACGTGACGTGCGGACGTCGGCGATCATCGTCGCGACGGGTCTGGTCGACCACATCCCGGAGATCCCCGGACTTCGCGAGCGCTGGGGCTCGGAGGTCCTGCACTGCCCGTACTGCCACGGCTACGAGGTCCGGGACCGGCGGCTCGCGGTGCTCGGCGGCCTCAACCGCGACGCGTCGGTGCACCAGGCGTTGCTGCTGCCGCTGTGGTCGCGCGACGTCGTCTTCTTCCCGAACGGAGCCGACCTGTCCGACGCCGAACGCACGTCGATCCGGGCACGCGGGGTGGAGATCGTCGACGGCGAGGTGGCCGCGTTCGACGGCGAGGCGATCGAGATGGCTGACGGGCAGAGCGTGCCGCGCGACGTCGTGTTCGTCGGGCCGCGGTTCGACCCGAACGACGACATCCTGCGGTCACTCGGCTGCGACGTCGCGTCGCACGGATTCGTCTCCGTGGATTCCCGCGGTGCGACGAGTGTCCCCGGAGTGTTCGCCGCGGGCAACGTCGTCAATCCGAAGGCCCAGGTCATCACTGCTGCTGGAGAGGGTTCGGCGGCCGCGATTGCGGTGAACCAGTATCTCCTGCACGGCGACGTGGAGGCGGCTATCGCTTCGTGGTCCCAGGAAGGATCCCCGCGTCGATGACGGCCTTCACGTACGGGCGCATGCGGGCGATGAGGTCGCCGGCGCCTGCCCAGACGGTCTCGCCGAGCGCGTCGGTCGTGGCTTCGATGTCGTCGTAGAGGGCGGCGCCGTCGGACGTGAGGCGGTGCCCGTCGTCAGTACGTTCGGCGATGCCGCGTTCGACGAGGCTGTCGATGGACGCCTCCCACTGCTCGTCCGACCATCCGCGCGTCAACTGCGTCATCCGGCGTCCCATGACGCGGCGGCGGATCGTCGGGTCGGGGAGCGTCGCCTCGTGGAACGTGCAGGCGTCGATGCCGTCGAGGCCGTGCAGTACGAGGACGGCGATGTGGTTGTCGCCGCGCCATTCCCGCAGGATCGCGATGTTGTTCCACAGGCTCAGCAGGTTGTTGCCGTCGGGCGGGGTGGTCGCCGACCACGCCGCCGCCAGCGCGCGACCGCCCAGGGGAAGTCCCTCGGCGAGGCGTCCGAAGCCGTCGGCGAGTTCGGCGATCTCCGGGTTGTCGGCGTCGTCGCCGAGGATGTGGCGCAGCACCTCGTCGAGCATCAGGTAGCGGCGCTCGGCCACCTTCTCCAGGCCGACGTCGCGGGCCGCGGCCCAGCCCGTCGACACGAGGGCGGGGGAGAAGTTGTAGAACGTCGACGCCACGACCTCCGCGGCGGCGTCGCCGAGCGGCGCGCCCCGTCCCCCGAGGTAGAAGGCGTGCGGATCGAGTCCGGTGTCGGCCAGTGCCGCGCCGATCCCCGGATTGAAGTAGGCGACGACGTGGAACGGTTCGAGGGAGTCGTACGCGGTGCGTGCAGCGGTCATGCGTTTGACGGTAGCGGTCGACGGTCGACGAGGACGGCCCCACGATCGGTCTCGTCACTCAGATGCGCGGGCAATATGCCGTTGAAGGTCGATGAATCGACCGATTCTGGGCGCACCGAGCAATGTCCGGCGGCGTCAGGTGGCGCAGACGTTGAACTGCGTCTGGATGCGACGTTCGAGATCCAGGGCAAACGGGTCGGTCGTAGCGGACTGGGCGGAGCCGTCGTCGCAGCCGCCGATCGTCACGCTCCCGCGCCACCCGTTCTCGCTGGTGGGTGACGGGTGGCCGGTGAGTGTCCACTTGACGACGGTCGGCCGGTCTTTCGAACCGTCGGTCGTGCGGGCAGCGGAGACGATGGCGTCGTAGGCGACGGCGTCGTCGGGCAGGTCGAGTGACAGTTCGGCGATGCCGTCCCGGTTCATTCGCACAGCCGTCGGAACTGTGGGAAGGGCGGCGATGCGCGACTGCACGGCGGCCTTCACCTCGGCAGTCGTCGGTTCGACGATCCGCCACGAGGTGCCGTCGCGCCGCCGGCTGTCGACTGCGACCGTGAACGGCACGGCGACGATGCGGAAGAGTGCGTCGACAGTCGCAGTCGGGGAGTCCGTCACTGCGGGTCCCAGGTCGATGACGCGGTCGCCGGCGCTGCGCGCGTCCACAGTGCCCCACAGTGGTTCTGCGAGCCTGGTCGCGACGGTGTGCAGTGGGATGTCCGCCGTGTCCGACTGTTCGGTGAACGTCAGCGTCGAGGTGCGCGTCACCCGCAGTACGCCGACCGGGTCGTAGTCGGCGAGCGCGCCCGCCTGGGCGGCGTCGATACGGCGGGCGACGGCGTCCACCTGGGCGGGAGTCGCGGTGAACATGTCCACGGTCAACTTCACGTCGTATCCGGACGACCAGTGATTGTCGTAGTACATGTCGACGGCCGTCACACCCGGCATGGCGAGCACGTCGTCGTGCAGCGCGTTCGCTTCCTGAGTCCGGTCGCGAGTGCACGACGCGAGGCTCGTCGCACTGACCGCGACGAGTGCGGCGGCGGCGAGAGGTCGGAGGCGCATGCGCTGGAATGTACCCGTCGATCGTCCGGGCGGCGGTCGGCTGAACGCCGTGGATGGTCGGGGCTCGGATGTTGACGTACCCCTGCCAAAACGCTCTGACCAGGGGTTTCGTGGAGCCGATGACGGGAATCGAACCCGACCTGACATCCCACAAAATAGCCTTGACCTGCATGAAAGCGCTCCAGAGTGGGTGGAAATGGGTGGGACGCGACCAGCGGGAATGCCGCGCCGTGTTGACATGTCAACACCTGGCGGCCCGCAATGCGCCGCCGTCGGTCATGCCGTCCACGACCAGTCGCCGTCGGTGGCGGCCTCGATCTGTGCGACCTCGATCGGGTCGAGGTGCTGCATTCGGCACGCCGCCGCCTGCCGGTCCACCCACAGGTGGTCGGCGAGGTCGGCGACGGTCGGGTGCCGCAGCCACCGGAAGGCGTCGACGAGCTGGTCGGTGGTGATGAGCCGGCGTGCCGTCTCCCGCTCGACGGCTGCCTCGCTCGCGTCTGGCTGCTCGATGTGGATGATCTCGTGCGTGAGGGTGGTCCGCCGCTCGGCTTGGGTGAGGCCGCGGTGCAGCCAGATCTTGCGCTCCCCGAGGAGTCCCATCGCGTCGCCCGCGAGGCGGCGCGTGCAGTCGATGATGAGGTCGGGGTGGTGGTCGCGGGCCCACCGCCACGGATGCCATGCGTTCATGTCCGGCATGTGACCACACCCCGCCGACAGAAACCGCCGCGACCAGGAACTACACGCGTGTTATTCGTCCCAGCCGGTGTCCTGGTTCTCTTCGCCGATGCCGTCCGCGCCCTCGTCCTCGAACCCGAACTTCGGGTCCAGTCGCCGGGCCGCGATCGCATCGTCCGGCCGCTCCGGTAAAGCCTCACGCCTTGATCGACGCTCCGACAAGTCTGTGGGCTTGTCATCGTTCTTCTGGTCTTCGGTGCCCTGTGCTCGCGCGGCCGCCGTCGGATCGGCGGCGTCAGTGGCAGGTTGTTCGGCATGGGGTATCTCCTTCTGAAGTTCGGCGATTGTGCTGCGGATGACCACTACGGATGCGTCAAGGTCATCTACCGCTCGAGACTTGTCGGATGTAGAGAGGGATTCGGCCGCAGAGTCGAGCAGTCTCCCGGCCGCGCGGATGCGCCTGTCTGCGATGACGCTTGCGCGATCCGGCTGGTGGCGCATTGTCTCTTGAATGTCCGCGAGGTCTCCAAGCACAGACCTGTACCGGGATTCTTCGGGGGTGTTGTCGGGCACATCGACTTGGTTCGGGTCGATATAGAAGCGTTCCTCGCCGAACTCATCAACAGCCGCCAGTCCATCGATCGCGATCGCGGACCCACCACTCTTGATGCTGTCGAGCGAACCTGGCTGCCACTGGAGCGCCACCTCAATCTTCCGCAGCGTTCGGTCTCGAGGCCAGCGTTCGCCACGCTCCAGGGAGCGAAGCGTCTTCGGATCGACACCGGCTGCTGACGCGAGACCTGCAGCGTCCATCTGCAGACGCGCCCTCCGGTTCGCAACGATCTGGCCGACCTCTCCAAGCTGTCGTTCGTTCATGGCTCAAGTGTGAGGGGAACACCAAGGAACATCAACAGCGACACTTCAGGGAACACCACCTGCTAGAGCGGAAAAACACGAAGGGAACTACATAGATGTAGTTCCCTTCTGACGTGCTCAAACATGGAAGTTCCGCAATGTTCCCTCGGGCACTGTTGACATGTTCCCTATAGTTCCCTACGGTTGGTAACTATGAACGAAGACAGGGAACACACGGGAGCAGTGCTCCGTGCACTACGGGAACTCAGGGGCTTCAAGCCCGACGAGTTTGCGGGGAAGATCCGCATCTCGCGCCCCTACCTCGCCAACATTGAAGCTGGCCGCAAGCCGCTGACAGACGTCCTCCTGGCGCGCTCCGCAAGGGTCCTTGAGGTACCGCAGATCGCCATTCGTCGCCCCCCGGAAGACGAGGTCGCTTGATGGCTTCCGACGATATGGAGTTCATGCTTCGCGCGACTTCGTCGATCTGCGATCCCGAAGGTGCGCTTGCGCTCGACGAGCAGGAGCAGGTGATCGAGCGCGGCTTGCAGTCGTTCATCGAGATCGGGCGAGCACTGGCGACCATCCGCGACGGACGCCTGTACCTGCACAAGTACTCGTCATTCGAGGCCTACTGCCGGAGTCGGTGGAACCTCACCCGGAAGCGCGCCTACGACCTCATGTCGGCCGCGACTGTCGTGGACGGCATGGAAGCCGCGCTAGACATGGCGATGTCACCAATTGGTGACACCACGTTGCCCGCGAACGAGGGGCAGGCGCGTGAACTCGCCGGGCTTGATCCCGCCGAAGCGGTCGGCGTCATGAATGAAGTCAATGACGAGACCGGCGGCAAGCCAACTGCTGCCGCGATCCGTGACGCGGTTCGCGCTCGCCAGCAGATCACCGCAACCGACGAAGACGGGACCGAAGTCGGCGGCATGGTCGACGACCGTGATCCCGTGGACATGTCCGACCAGGACTGGATCGACGCCGCCTACGACGCCGACGCCCTCATCGAGGACGAGCCCGCAGACGAAGACCGTCCGATCACCGAGCCGTCGCCCGCCCCTGCCGTGCCGACGCCGCGCCGTCGGCCGCTCCCCGAATCGTTCGACACTGCCGTCTTCAACCTGAAGCGCGCCGTCGACACGGTCGCCCGCCTCACAGCGGACGACCGCCTGGAAAAGAACAAGGACCAGGTCAAGGCGTCCAACCTGAGTGACCTGGTCCGCGTCCGCGACGCCCTCAACGGCGTCATCAACACCATCGAAGGATAACCCATGTCCCAGCCCAACAACGACGACAACGTCATCCGATTCTTCGGCAAGCCCGTCTCTGCGAACCTGCTCGTCACACCGCAGACCGCGCGCCGCGTCCTCGCCAAGAACACCCGCAACCGGCCCATCAACGAACATCACGTCCAGCAGCTCATCCGCGAGATGGAGTCCGGCCGCTGGGTGTACAACGGCGAAGCGATCAAGTGGTCCGTCGACGACGTCCTCCTCGACGGACAACACCGGCTCACTGCCCTGTCACGGATGCCCGACGACTTCCCCGGCATCACGTTTCTTGTGGTCCGCGGCCTGCCCACCTCGTCGCAAGACACGATGGACCAGGGCCGCAAGCGCACCGCTGGTGACCAGCTCTCCATCGACGGACTCGTCGGAGCGTCGAGCCAGCGGATCATCGCCGGAGCGATCCGTGTCTACATCGAGTGGGTCGAAGGCCGATTCTTCGGCGACCGCGTCCGCAACCGCATCTCGAACCCGGAGATCGTCGAGTGGGCACACCAGCACCCCGTCGAAATGGCGATGCTCCGCGACATCGCGGGCGAACGCCTCCGCCGGATCAAGGCCCGCCCGTCGGTGACCGTCGCGGTCATGCTGATGCTCCGCCAGGTCGACGGCGAAGCGCAACGCGCGTTCTGCGAATCCCTCATCACCGGCGCCAGCCTCGACCCCGGGAACCCAATCCTCGCACTGCGAGACCGGCTCGAGCGGATCAACCAGCAGAAGGTCATCACATCCGACCGAGACCTCGTCGGATTCTTCCTCGTCGCGTGGAACGCGTGGCGTGACGGTAAGTCACTCGGCAAGCTGCAGCGCCCCAAGTCCGGAGCCTGGACCCTCGACACCTTCCCGGAGCCGAAGTGATGAGCATGAACGACACTGCACGATTCACACTCTTCGATCGTCCCGAAGTCAAGACGACTGTGGTTGACGGGGTCACCCACATCGGCGATCTGGATCGCGACGTCGTCCAGGAGTTCGGATTCATTGAGCCGCACGACGCGAGGTCCGACATGATCGGATCGTTGGGGCTCGACGGCCGTGAGTGCGTCGACCTGTACAACGCGCTCGCGGATCACCTCAATACCTTCCGACTGGCGAAGGCGGTGTCGGCATGACCGCGACGAAGCTCGCGTGGGCCCCGACGTTCCGGTCGGGTGGGGACGTGACGCCGCTGTCGGTGACGGTGCTCGACCACACGGACCGCGAGGTGCTGGTGACGGTGTGGGATGACCGCTTCGGCGAGACCGCAGTGTGGCGGGTCGCCGCCGACGCTGTGATCGAGGTGGCGGCATGAGCGACCTGGACCGCATTCACGCACTGCTGGGTGAGATCGCGACGGAGACGGTTCCGTGCGACGGGTTCGACGTCGCATTCCCGGCGCTCACGGTGTCCGGGCATGGCGCGGACGTGCAGGTGATCTACGCCGACCGAGACGAGTACCAGCAGCAGGATGCGCCGGAGTTGCGTGTCCGGCACTTCGACGACACGCCCTGGGCGTCGATCTTCGTCATCGGCCAGCCCGGCGAGTCGATCATCGACGTCCTGGAGCGGGCGGTCGTCTTCGTGCGCACGGAAACGCCGGTACCGCTGTGACCGCTGTGACCGCTGTGACCGCGCCCGCGATCGTGTCGCGTCGTGTCGGCGGCACGCCGCTCGACGTCGCCAAGACCACCGTCACCATCCACCAGCAGCAGGGGGGGCTGGTCGACGTGACGATCGACGACCCCACCCACCGCGACGTCACCACGAGGGTGACGGTCCGCGTCGACGACCTTCTCGCAGCGATCGGAGACCAGCAATGACATCTGCACACGTCACACACCTGAAGCCCGTCCGGCGGTGGCTCCGCGACTTGGGCGCTACGCACGTCGTCGTGGAGGGTGCACGCATCGGCCGACGGAGGATGTCTGTCCACTACGCGCTCGCGCAGGTCCGCACCATGCCGATCGTCGACGCCCACGTCAATCAGATGAAGGGCGTCGCGTCGATCGCCGGGATTGACCCGGTCACGCAGACGGTGCGCACCATCGCGATCCTGCACCAGCCGACGATCCGCATCCCGGACGGTGTCGACGCAGAGGGCCGCGCCGCCTTCACCCACCGACCGTGCGAGGAGGCGGCATCGTGACCAGATCACTCATAGACGTGGAGCGTCACGTCGAGGACGTCATCGAGGACTTCGACTGGCTTGTCGGCGGCGGAGTGTCGCCAGAGCATGCCGCGTCCCGCGTCGGCGTCGCCCTGTCGACGATCAGCACCTACCGGTCGCGGTCGAAGGCGGCATCGTGACCGCCGTCGAACCGGCCGTCATGTCAGAGCAGGCGGCGGAGGCGTTCGAGGTCTTCGTCGATCGCACGGTGACGCACGCCGCCCGCGTCTGCGAGGGCATGACCCCGCTCGCATCCCAAGAAGCATTCGCGCCCGTTCTCGACGCCTGGCAGGCATTCCAGCAGGCGCAGGCCAACCACCAGGAGGATCCCGATGTCTGACTTGATGGACGCGGCGACGATCGCCGAGCGCTTGTCGCCGCCGAATGGCCGGCCCCGGTCCGCGGATTGGGTGCGGCGGAAGATGGTCAAGGAATGGCCGCACACCAAAGTTGGCGGATTCCGTGGCATGACCGAGGCTCAGTTCCAGGAGACACTGGCTCGACTGAGGGTGGAGCCGAACCCCGATCCTGCCGACCGCCCGTCTGGCTTGTCGCCGCGGTCGCGGTCGAAGCGGGCGTCGTGAGCACGCGCCTGATCGACGCGGCGTGCTGCGACATCGTGTGCGGCGACATCGCCGGATACGCGCCCGGCCCGTCCGGGATGCTCGCGCACATCGCGATCACGTCGCCGTTCGGCACGCGTCTTGCGTGGATCGAATGCGACGACCTTCTCATCATCACCACCTGACCACCATTGCCGCTGGTCTCGCCCCGAAGAGGGAGCGGGGCGAGACCAGCCCACCGAAAGGACCATCATGACCATCATCACGGTCACCACCCAGCAGGAGTTGGACAAGGCGCTCGCCGACAAGGCGTGCACGATCTACGTCGAGTCGCCGGACGGCGTCTGGCTGACGCTCAACAGCTCGGGCAGCTCGCACGTCGTGGCGGGGGGCAGCTCGCACGTCGAGGCGGGGGGCAGATCGCACGTCGAGGCGCGGGACAGCTCGCACGTCGAGGCGCGGGACAGCTCGCACGTCGAGGCGCGGGGCAGATCGCACGTCGAGGCGTGGGACAGCTCGCACGTCGTGGCGGGGGGCAGATCGCACGTCGTGGCGCGGGGCAGATCGCACGTCGTGGCGGGGGGCAGCTCGCACGTCGAGGCGTGGGACCGCTCGCACGTCGAGGCGGGGGGCAGATCGCACGTCGAGGCGCGGGACAGCTCGCACGTCGAGGCGCGGGACAGCTCGCACGTCGAGGCGTGGGACCGCTCGCACGTCGAGGCGCGGAGATGCGTCGCCATCCACCTCCACTCACAGCGCGTCACCCTCGACGGCGGCGTCGTCATCGATATGACCGCGGTCGACATGACCGACCCCCGCACGTGGTGCGAGGTCCGCGGCGTCAAGGTCATCCCCGGCGAGACGACCGCCGACGACATCGCGGTCGTCTTCAAGGCGGTCGACGACAAGTGGACGACACCACGCGGCGTCGACTACCGCCCCGGCAGCACGCCGGAGGCCCCCGACTGGGAGCCCACCACCTTCTGTGGTCACGGCCTCCACTTCGGGGTGTCGCCGTCGCGCTCGGCCGACTACCTCCAGGATGCGACGCGCTTCGTCCGCGTCGGTGTCCTCCTGTCAGAGATGGTGCCGCTCGACGACAAGTGCAAGGCGAAGCGCGTCGTCACGGCGTGTGTCGCTGTCGACCGTGAGGGCCGCGAGGTGACGGCATGAGCACGCACGTCTATGACCAGCTTCTCGACGGCTCGACGGTCGTCGTGGACCGTGCCGAGTGGGAGCGACTGCACCCCGACTCCACGCCCGACCGCATGGACGACGACTGGGCGTACTTCGGCGCGGATGCCGAGGCGCGACTCACGGTCGACGGTCCGCTCGTTTGGAACGGCCGTCGCTGGGGCCGCATCGACGAGGCCGAGCGGAGCGCGCTGGACACGCTCCGGGCGGTCGCGTGGGCACGCGGGGCGACGTCGTGAACGCCGCCGCGGACGCGCTCATCGCCTGCGTCATCGGCTTCACCGGATGGGTGATCGGCGTCAGCATGGGCCTGCGCGTCAAGCCCGGCAAGCTCGACGTCCCCGACGACCACCCCGCCCTCGGCGGGCCGCTCGGCGACATCGTCCGCAACGGCAAGGTGCGGCGATGAGCCGCGACACATGCAGCTGCGCGTACGGCCCCGCCACCTCCTGGCGGCACGAGCCGCACTGCATGACCTACGGCGCGTGGTGCGAGGACTGCGCCACCGACACCCACACTGCCGATACCTGCACCAACACCATCATCGTCCGGGAGGCGTCATGACCACGGGCATCATCCTCGATCACGCGGTCGATCCCGGCTCGCCGGAGTGGCTGCGGCACATGACGGCGTCGAAGATCGCCGCCGTCGTCGGCCTCTCCCGCCACGACACCCCGCACTCGCTGTGGCACAAGATGGCCGGCACCACGCCGCCCGAACCGCAGACGCGGGCACAGACGCGGGGGCACGTGTTCGAGCCGCTGATCCGCGGGTGGCTCGCCGAGCTGCACCCGGAGTGGGCGGTCGCGTCGACCGGGACGTGGCAGCACGCGACGGAGTCGTGGGCGCTGGCCCAGCCCGACGGCGTCGTCCACGTCGACGGGCGGCTCGCGCTCCTGGAGATCAAGACCGCGCGTGACCACTGGATGTGGGCGCGTGACGGCGTCCCCGTCGCTTATCAGGCGCAGGTCCAGTGGCAGATGTGGGTGACCGGCGCGTCCCGCTGCCTGGTCGCATCGTGTGGAGGCGACGAGCTGATCGACATGAAGCCCGCCGAGACGTGGATCGACGCTGACGAGGGCGTGCAGCGGTGGCTTGCGCGTGAGGGGCGACTGTTCCTCGACTCGCTGGACCTCGGCATCGCCCCGGCCGCTGACTACCGCCGCACCGAGGATCGGCAGGCGTTGCGCTGGCAGCACCCCGTCGTTGTTGACGATCCCGGCGTCGAGATCCCCGACGAGATCGCCGGCGCCTTCCTGGCCGCGATCGGCGCCCATGACGTCGCGGAGTCGGCGAAGGCGGTCGCGGCCGCCGAGCTTGCCGCGTTCCTCGGCGACAGCAAGAAGGCGACGTGGCGCGGCGTCACGCTCGGCACGCGCCGCAAGGGCCGCGGCGACGGACCGCCCACATTCTCCACAGCACCCAAGCTCGCCGACAAGGCCAGCGACCTCCTGAAAGGACTCGAAGCAGCATGAGCACCGACCTTGCCTTGATTGGCACCGACTCGGCCCGCGAACTCGCGGTTAACGCGGAGCGGGCCCGCATGATGGCGGGTGCGCGTGATGCGCTCCCGCGCCAGTACCGCGACAATCCGGCCGCCCTTCTGGTGGCGTTCGAGTTCGCCGACGCTCTCGGCGTGCCCCGCATCAGCGCCCTCACGGGTGTGCACATCGTCGATGGAAAGCCGACCGCGTCGGCTGACCTGATCGGCGCACTGGTCCGCAAGGCAGGCCACAAGCTCCGCGTGAAGGGCGACGAAACCTACGCGGAGGCGGTGATCATCCGCGCGGATGATCCCGACTTCGTGCCCGACCCGATCCGCTGGGATTTGGACCGCGCCCGCAAGGCTGGCCTTCTCGGCAAGAAGGGGCCGTGGCAGTCCTATCCAGGCGCGATGATGCGCGCCCGCGCGGTGACGGAAGCGGCCCGCATGTGGGCGTCGGAGGCGCTGTTCGGCGTCATCTATGCGCCGGAGGAGTTGGGTGTTGACGTCGACGTGGACGGCGCGCCGATCGCGGATGCGCCGCGCCGCGTGGAGTCGGAGCAGGTGCAGCAGCAGCCCGCGCCGATCGCCGAGCCTGCTGCGCCCGCCGCCGAGCCGGTCCCGGCGGACATGGCGGCGCGCATCGCGGCGTCGGAGGACGCGGAGGGCTTGCGGAAGCTGGCGGACTTCCTGCCGCGCAAGTACGGCGACACGGACGAGGTGGCGGACCTGCTGCTGGCTATCGCACAGCGCATCGACGCCCTGACTGCGCCCGCCGAGCCGGAGCCGGAGCTGACGCCCGACGCCGACGTCGTGGATGTGGAGGTGCAGTCATGAGGCGCACCCCAGAGTCGACCCCGTGCCAGGGCCGAAGCGAGTTCACGTCGGATGACCGCGACGTCCTGTTGCGGGTGGCGATGGTGTGTTTCCACTGCCCGGTCCGTGTCGCGTGCCGTGAGGGTGCGGAGGCGCGCGGCGAGTCGTTCGGCGTGTGGGGCGGGAAGGTTTTCGCTCGCGAGTCGCGCCCACCGGGCCGTCCTCGGCGGTCAGTATGCGCTAAGGGTTTGCATGACCTGACGGACCCGGCCGCGGTGCATGTCGGCCCGAGTGGCGGGCAGTGCAGGGCGTGCCGTCGGGCCGCCTCGAATGCGGCGAAGACTCGGAAGCGGTTGTGTGAGTGCGGCACGTGGGTGTCGTCCGGCAATCAGGGGGCGCACCGCCGGACGGGGCTGCATGCACGCCGGATGCTCGCCGAGGCGGGTGAGGGCGGTGAGTGAACTGACACTGTTCGACCTCCCGTCGGTGTCCTCGTGGCGCTGCGCGTGTGGCGCGACCGTCCGCCGAGGATTCCTGACCCAGCATCGCCGCACGGCGAAGCACGCCCGACAGATGGAGGCAGCAGCATGACCACGATCGATCCCACCACCTGCAAGCCCGGCGAGGCGTACATGGTCCGCGTGGATGGCCGCGAGTCGATCGCGGTCCGCCTGGACGACGACAGCCGCCCGTGGTGGATCACCGCGGGGTGGCGCAGCGACGACCTCAACACCTGGCACCCCGACTCTGCCGTCACCGTCCTGCACCGTCTCGTCCCCGAGCCGGAGGAGAAGGTGCTCGACGTGCCGATGCAGCCGTGGGACATCCTGCGGGAAGCGGAGTCAATCGCGCGGCACCTCGACGGCATCGAGCGTTCCTCGATCCTGGCGCACGCCAACCACCTCGAACGTGAGCACCGCGCCGCGCAGGAGAAGGCCGAGCAGGACGCCGCGCGGGAAGCGCTGATCGTGAAGGCGGCTTCGGTGTCCGTCACGCATCCGAACGGCGCTGTCGTCTCTGTCGGCCTTCCGTATGCTCGCGCGCTCGCCGATGCTGGCTACCTCGCCGAGGCGGTGCAGCCGTGACCGCGCAGGACGTGATCGCCGCGCACCGATGCATGGGACCTGACCTGATCAACGCCGAGTCCGGGTGGGTGGGCGCGTGTACCTGCGGGTGGCGCGGCACGGCCCCGGTGCGGACACGGGTCGACTGGGAGCGCGAGCACGCCGGACACCAGGTCGACGCCCTCGCCGCCGCCGGGTACGCCGTCGTGAGGTCCGACTGGGCCGCCGGCCAGCGAGTCACCACGGGGCGAGGCCGCACCGCGACCAGCCCTGCCTACGTCGGAGTGATCGACGAGATCATCCCGACGTACCGGATCGCGCTCGACGGCGGAGGTACAGAGACTCGAGGATCTGACGGGATCACCGCCGCTCACGCCGAGGCGGGTGAGGGCCGTGGCTGACCTGGACATGTGGCCTCGCATCGAGGCCGCGATCTACGACACCAAGGTCGGTCGCGCAGACGCCGAGTGGCAGTGGCCCCGATGTCACAAACGCGGCTGCCAGTGCCAGAACGACATCGACTTCGTGTTCAGCCTGTTCACCAAGGCGATCGCCGACAGCGTCTACAAGGAGTTGCTGTGCAAGGCCGTCACCGAACCGGACGACGGCGGTGTGCGATGACCGGCCGTGATCCCGCAGTCGAAGCTGCACAGCGGGCGTGGGACGGCACCGACTGTCACGGGTTCGCCTCGCAGGGCCACGCAATGGAGTCCGCCGCCCGCGCGGCCCTCGCTCCGATCCGCGAACTGCACAAGCCATACCTCTGCCACTGCGACACGCCGCACCACGCGTGCGAAGGGTGCCTCGAAGAGTGGCCGTGCGACACCGCCCGACTCATCTACACCAGCGAGGAGCTGACCAATGACTGACGAGTTTGACGTGGCCGACAGGCTGTCACCATCCCCAAAGGATGATCAATCCGACGTCGCGTCTCGTGCCCGCGCCGCCCTCGACGGCATCACGCCCGGCGATTGGGCCACGTACACGTCCGACAAGGGGCAGATCGCAGTCGTCAGCCCTGACGAGAAGTTCTTCATCGCACTCCTGCACCCGGACGACTGCGACACAGACATGGGCCGCGCGAACATCACGCTGATCGCCGATGCGCCCACCCTCGTCCGCGACCTGCTCGCCGAGAACGAGCGGTTGCGGGATGACCTGCGGGTCGAGCGCATCACCACCCACCTGTGCGAGTCCGTCGACGCCGACCTCCGCGAGGCACGCGCCGAGGTTGAGCGGCTGACCGCCGAGCGGGATCAGGTGATCGCCGCGCATCAGCGGGCCGAAGCACGCGCCACCCTCCACCGCGAAGAACGCGACGAGGCACGCGCCGCCGTCGACCGCGAGGCCGACATCTGGCATCACCTGTCCCTCGCGGCTGGTGGGCCCGTCGGCACGCACGGTGACGCCGTCGACGCGATCGCCAGCCTGCGGCGGGAAACCGACCAAGCCGGGGCAGCAGAGCTACGCGTCCGGCAGCTGCACTCGCCCGTCGACTGCCGGTGCGGCTGCGGCAACACCATCTGCACCGAATGCCCCAGCGAGAACCACCCGTGCCCGACCATCCGCGCGTTCGACGGGGAGGCGTGATGGCTAGCGGCGTCGCACGTACACGAGCTGCGGGCAGTGCAGGCACTCGTAGAACACGGTCGCCGTCGTCGACCCGTCCGGAGGCGCCCCCCACGACCTCACTGCGTTGTCCCGCAGGATCAGCATCCGATCCGGCGTCGACCACGCAACACCGCACCGAGGGCACGCCGCCGGGATCGTCTCAACGACACCCCGCTCGGTCTGCCGCCACTCCGCACCATCCCACCAACACCACGCCATGCGGCGACGGTAGCGCCAACCACCGACAGAAGACGTCGTCGTGAAGTCCTGCACGCATCTCCAAGCCCTCGCCATCAATGCCGTCATCACCACGCTCGCGATCGGCATCTGCCTGTTCGCCGCGTTCTACCAGCCCTGAAAGGAGCCTGTCGTGACCACCACCGAAGTTGTCGCACTCGTACGCACCTGGCTCGACGACCTCCACGCAACACACGCCACCATCACCGGCCCCAACATCAGACCCCGACGCCTCGCCACCGCCACCATCCTCAGCCTCATCCGCACCCTCAACCCCATCAACGCCACCATCGTCAACGATGTCGCGAACGTCGCCGCAGCACCGTACGGCGTCGTCCGCACCGAACTCCGCATCGCCGACCCGTGCATCCGGCACACCACGTGGGAGCACCTCGGGGCAGGTGCAGCATGAGCCTCACCAGAGCCCAGCACGCCACCGCCCAACGTCTCCTCGACGACGGCTGCTCCTACCGGGAGACAGCCAGAACCCTCGGCGTCGGCCGCGCCAGCGTCATGAAAGCACTCCCAGGCTACGGCTGGACATACCGAGAGGCCGGTCAGTTCCGGGCGGCGACCCGCGACCGGGCAGCGGAGAGGCGGCCGGCATGAAGAAGCTTCTCGACCCCGACATCTGCCCGCACCTCACTCTCGACGCACGGGACCCGCGGCACCCGCGATGCCGCCAGTGCGGCACGCCGTGGCCGTTCGTCCACGCCGCAGGGCAGGCCGATGAACCGACACTCTTCGGAGGTGCACAGTGACCGCCAACGACGACCGCAGAAGACGCCTTGACGCGCACGCCCGCGGTGAGTGGTGCGACGCCTGCGGAACCCAGCAGTGGCCGCACGGTGACGAACCCGACGAACTCGTGCTGTTCGCGATGCCGGCAGGGGAGGCGGCATGAGGATTCGGTCAATCAAGCCAGAGTTCTGGCGCGACGAGACAATCGTGTCCCTTCCCATCAGCGCGAGACTGACGTTCATCGGACTCTGGTCCTATGTCGACGACAACGGCGTAGGGGATGCGCGACTGTCATCGATCGTCGCGGATCTGTACGCACATGACCTCTCATGCAATTTGCAAGAGACACTCCGGAGTGTCTCCGGAGACTTGCAGCAATTGCAAAACGCCGGATTGATCGTCATGTACACAGACCCAAACCAGGCTCGACGCGAACTCGTGTTCATCCGCAACTGGGACAAGCACCAAGTCGTCAACCGGCCAAGCAAAGGGCACTCCTACCCTCTCCCAACAGCGGAAATGCTCGACCAGGCAGACACTCATGCAAATTGCATGAGTGTCTCAAGAGACACTCCGGAGACACTCAGTGCTGGAGCAGGGGAGCAGGGGAGCAGGGGAACAGGGGAATCTCTTCCTCCCGCACTTAGGACTGAACCTCACCAGCGCGCGAGCGCGAACACGCGCGAGACGCGAGCCGAAGTCCGAATGCGCGAACTCAACGCCACAGCCCGCTCCGCCGAAGCCGACCGCTTCGCAACAAGCTTCAACCAGTGGGCCGGCGGAGGGATCCCGTCACAGACGCTCATCGAGATCGCCCAGGAAGTCGACACACTCCTCGGCGACCGCATCGACCCCGTGCAGATCGCCGACGGCATCAAGGCATGGCACGCGAGCGACCGGATCTACCCGTCACAGATCCCCAGCTTCGTCGCCAAAGCCGCCAGACCCGCCGACACACCCAAGCCGACGAAGGCGACCCTGCGGGCCGTGTCCACCCTCGACGACGCCGAAGCGCTCATCGCCCAATTCCAGGAAGGCACCGCATGACCCAGCAGCCGACCCCCGACACCATCCGCGCCGTCGCTGCCGCCATCAGCCGCGCCGAAATCCACGACGACCGAATGACATCCGACCCGGCCCGACTCCGCGTCTGGGCCGAGACATGCCAGCCGCACGGCATCACGGACACAGCCCTCGCCTGCCGTGCCGTCGACGAGCACTACACGCGGCCTGATGCCGACACCCTCCGCGTCGGAACATTCGTCGGCACCTACCGGCGCCTGCGGGCGATCGACGCCGAAGCCGACAAGGGCTCCGCGGTCGCCGCGCTCCCGGCAGGCGACCCGCAATCCGGCGGTCTCCCCATTGCCGCCGAGGGTGAACCGGTGTGGGCCGCGTACGACCAGCACGGCGCGATCGACCTGCCGTGCGAGACGTGCGGCGCGGGGGAGCGGGAAGCGTGCGTCAACCTCTCGACCAAGCTGACGCGCAAGATCCCGTGCACATCCAGAACTGCGCATGGGTACAGGAAGGCGCGCCGATGACGACGTTCACGATCGACCTGCCGTATCGGACACCGCCACTCACGCTCAACGGCGGTGTACCCACGTCGGTACCGGCGATGCGAGCCAAAGCCCGCCAGATTCGCTCCGTACGGGCTGACGCCGCAACCCTGGCCCGTCACACCAACCTGCCCCTGAAAGTCGCCCACGCGACGATCCAGCTCCACTACGCCCCATCGCAGACCAGGCACCGAGACCCGATCAACCTCACGCCCACCCAGAAGGCGTTAGTCGACGGCCTCCGCGACTACGGACTCGTCGAAGACGACGACAGCCGGTACGTCACCGATCTGATGCCCGCCATCCACCCAAAGACCGGAACCGGCGTCGGCCGACTCTGGCTCACCATCACCACCCAGGAGGCCGAAGCGTGACCGCCGAACCCGCTTGGTGCTGGGTCTGTGACCGCACCTGTCCACCGCCGCCCGTGTGCGGCACCGACTGCGACACCAGCCCCGAAGCCGAGACCGCCGACCGCATGACCCGAGAGGACCACAGCTAATGACCAGCAACCAGAGCGACCGGACGCTTGACCCCGCACGTTCGATGGTGTCTCGCGCGCACGAGCACTTGCAGCGGCACGAGGTGAAGCGGCTTCGTGAAGTCCTCGCCGGCGTGCCTGGCCTGGTCGAGGATCTGCTCAACGTCGAGTGTCGCACCGCACGGCTGTCGAAGCCGGGCATGAGCAAGGGCCACAGACCGAAGCAGCTCGGGTCGTCGATCCCGTTCCACATCGGTGCCGCCGAAGCGGCCGACCTGCTGCACGCGACGCTCGTCGGATGGGTGCGCGTCATGCTCGACCAGGGCCGCGGGCGGGGGCGACCCGCAGACGCGACACTGTCCATCGCGGCATGGCTGCACCGCAACGCCGAAGCCCTCGCTCTCTGCGAGGGATCGGCCGAAGCGCTCGACGACATCGAGTCGGCCGTCGCGGAGTGCCGGCGCATGGTGGACATTCCGCCGGACGACGAGGTCGTGATCGACCCGCGGCGGCTCGAAGCGGCGAACAAGTCCCTCGTCACCCTGTCCACCATCGAGACCATCGCGCGGAAGATTGGGGAGCCGGGACGCGGGCTGAACCGCGAGCGACTGAGACTCCTGGCGAAGCATCGGGACGTGAAGCCGGCGAGCGAGGACGGCCAGTCCGGGACCAAGTTCTACCGGCTCGGCGACGTGATCGACGCACACCTGCGACGCAAGGCGCGCATCAGCGAGAAGTTGTTGTGAACAGGTAGAATGAGGATAACGGAAAGGCCCCGGCGATCGCTGGAACGACCCCGGGGTGTGGACGAACTACGAAGGAGTTCGACATGGGAAAGACTAGCCGCTGGGTCAATCGCCGCGCGACCCACTACATCGATTCGGAGGCGGCGACCTGCTGCCACCCCGACTGCTACAAGCCCTCGTTCGAGGACATGGCGACCGTGATCCCGCTCTGCGAAGAGCACGTGTACGTCGTCTATCGACAGACGAACCAGATCCTCGGCACGCGGACCGGAGTGGACCAACAGTACGAACTGCTGCCAATGGAGGCGGAGTTCATCCCCGGCCCGTGCCCGGGATGCGGGACTACCGGCCTGCTCGTCGGACTGGCGAACGGCATTGTCGAATGCCGCGCTGGGTCGTGCACCTACTCGCAGGAGCGAACCAAGTTTGGCGCCCACCGCCGAAAGCTGATGGGTATCGCGGCGGGTCGTCGGTCCGTCGTCTACTACATGCGGCTCGGCAACCGGGCGAAGATCGGTACGTCGCAGGGCCTCGCGTCCCGGCTGTCGTCGATCAATCCCGAGGACTGCATGACGTTCGAGCTTGGCGGTCGAGCACTCGAACAGCGTCGGCATGAGCAGTTCCGGCACTTGCGCGTAGTAGGGGAGTGGTTCGACCTGACGCCCGAGCTAGTCCGGCACGTCAATGACATTCAGGTAGTGCCCATACCTGCGTGATACGCTTCGCGTAGCGGGACAGTTGATCACTAGATCAGCGGTCCCGTTTCGCGTATCCGCTCCCCGAAACCGGGTTGAGCGTGCGCACCCTCCCGCCCTGCACGCGCCAACATGCGCGGGCTGGCGCACGGACAACGTCCACGACGCGTGCAGGGCACAACTTCACACCACCCGGGAGGCCATCGTGAGCGGTGGGCGAGCTTGGTGGTGCCTTATCGGTGGCGTCGCAGCGTGGGAAATCTACGCGCTCCGCACCGACCCCGAACGTTTGTTGTCCAGAGCGCTCGACCGTGGGCGCGCAACGCACCCTGTCGCGAACGTGGCCTGCCGCGCAGCAGTCATCGCAACCGCTCTACATCTGTGCCGCGCATACCCGAAGCGGTATGCGCGCTACGACCCGTTCGCGCTGCTCAGGCTTACGTGATCAGCATCGTGCCCAAGCACCTGCCCGCACCCGTGGCGCGGGAGATCAACCGATGGTGGAAGGCGAACGTCCGATGACCGACGAAGACGTACGTGACTTCATTCGCGACCCTGAGCGCGACGAGGGAGACCTCATCACAGACTTTGTCATCGTCTCAGGATTCATCCGACCCGACGGCACCGACGGAATCATCATCACCACATCCCAGAGCGCGCCGAGCTACACGGTTCGCGGACTCCTCGCGTCAGCCATCGACAGCATCGCAGCACGAGGATGACCAGCCTCGCCGCGTGGATCGCCGACCAGATCACCGAAGCTGCACGGCCCATCGCACACAGACTGACCGCCGACACACTCAGCCGCCTGCGCATCCACATCACCGTCCGACTCAGCCTGGAGGACGCATGACTGCCGTCACCAACCCGCGCGCCTGCCAGGCACACCAGCGCACCACCCACGACGGACACCACATCCGCGTCTGGTGCGCCAAGAACAACGGCCACAACGGCGCACACGAAACCTGCGCAGGCGTCACGTTCACCGACCATGAACACGACGGAGGCCAGGCATGATGAACGCAGAACAAGTGCGCTCCGAAGTCAACCGCATCATCATGGCTAGCGCCGACGACGAAGCCGCACACGGTGACGAAGACGAGCTGCTCGCCGCGCTCGTCCGCGACTACTGTCCAGCCGACATCGTCACCGAAGTGCAGCGCCTTGCTGATGCGCCGTTCTCACGGTGGTGTGCATGAGGTTCTGCGAGAGGTGCGGCGTCCGACGGTTGGCCGACTGCTCCATCGTTTGCTTCGCTGAGCGACAACACGACAGCCTCGCCGCCACAGACCACACGCTCTACGTCACCACCACCGGTGACACCGACACGGGCGACGCAGCGTGACAGCCAAGCGCAACACCAGCACACGCGATCGACACAGGCGCATCATCGCCGCCGACCAACCCGCATGCCACTGGTGCAACAACCCCATCAACTACGAGGCACACCACCTCGACCCCAACGCCTTCCAAATCGACCACGTCATACCCCTCGACCGCGGCGGCCCCGACACCCTCGACAACATCGTCCCAGCACACCGATCCTGCAACCGCGCAAAATCAGACCGCATCATCCACAACACCGGCGTAGACTACATCACCGAACGCAACTGGAACTGATCACCAACTAAAAGGCCCCGCGACGGCTGCAACCGTCCGGGGCATTGGCCGAACCCGTAGGAGGAGTTCGACATGACCAATCATATCTGCGCGCATTGTGCAACGCCATGCCAACGCAAGTACTGCAGCCGATCATGCAGCTACCAGTACCGCAAGGCAAGGCAGGACGCGTGCACCAAAGACGGGTGCGACAAGCCGCAACATGCACGTCGCCTATGTGGACCGCACTACGCCGACTGGCACAGGTCGCAGCGCAAGTACACCATCACCTGCGCGCACTGTGGATCGACAGCACAGGTGGCACGGAAGAACGAACGTCACTGCTCGCGCAAGTGCGGTAGTACCACCGCCTCACTGGCAGCAGCCGAAGCTATGCGGCATCGCCCCCCGAAGGTAAAGCGGGAATCCTTCAAGCAATGCGCATGGTGCAACGTCCTCCACACAGAGAGCGGGAAGATGTGCAGCACTGAGTGCGTCGCCGCCGCGAGAGGCAAGAGCACCAGCAAGCTTGGCCCGCTACGAGTCGCCTACGAGTCGCGTGACTACAGTCGCCTGACAATGGAGATCAAGAAGCGTACATCCGAAGACGAAGATCGCGGATGTTGGGTATGGGTTGGTCGAATCAAGCGGGGATACGCCGTGATGCAGATCGGCGATAAGAAGCAGGTACCGGTACATAGGGCGATGCTTGAAGCGAAGCTGGGCATGCCTCTCGGAGAGCAGGCTGCACACCACATGTGCGGCAACTCATTGTGCGTGAATCCTGAGCACCTGCAGCAAGTGACCTGCAGAGAGAATGTTGCGGAGATGCTGGCTCGAACAGATTACACCCGTCGAATCGGACATTTGGAGCGCGCTCTTGCTGCACTCGACCCAGACCATCCGCTACTCCATGAAGCGCCCCTAGGGGGAGTGATCAGGGTCGCCTGAATTAATTTCAGGTACCACCCATATGCCCCTGCCACCCCCTTCTCGACCGCACCTCACGGCATAGGCATTTACCCCCTCCGAACACCCCCCCGCCCCCCCGGTAGCGATTGGAGGCCGCATGACTCGCAAGACGCAATTGCGGTCGGTCGCACCAGATGAGACCGTGCCTGAGCCTGAGAAGCCGCTGTCGTTGACGGAGGCTGTGGCGGCGGGGGACACGTTGGCGATCATGAGGGCTCAGCGGGTCATCATCGCCGAGGGCTTGGAGTCGGCGTTGGACAACACGCGACCCCAGTACTCGAACGAGCTGTCGAAGCTGAACAAGCTGATTGCTGAGGAGGAGGCGCGCCGGCGGACGGCGTCTGCTGAGGCGTCGGTGGTCGCTGATCTTGAGGTCGAGCAGTGGGATGGAACCGGGTATTGACCGCCGTCGGGCGAAGCTGTCGGAGGTCGCCCGCCACGTCGTGACGCCCGAGGGGATTGTCGGGTCGGAGTGGCCGTCGGTGCGGTTGACGTGCCGCCGGCTGGGTTGGGATTTCGACGGTTGGCAGGACGGCGCGTCGATGCTGATTCTGTCGCTCAACGGCGACGGCGAGTATGCGGCGGACACGATCGTCATTTCGATTCCGAGGCAGGTCGGCAAGACGTACATCATCGGCTGCATCATCTTCGCGCTGTGTCTGATGAAGCCGGGCTTGAAGGTCATCTGGACGGCTCAGGTGAAGGACACGGCACTGGAGACGTTCGAGAAGTTCTACGACATGTCGCAGGGCCCGAAGGTTCAGCCGCACATTGAGGCGACGCCAAAGGGCAAGGGCGACGAGGCGATCGTCTTCACGAACGGTTCGAAGATCGAGTTCGGCGCCCGTGACTCTGGTTTCGGTCGAGGCCGAACTGACGTCGATGTCCTGGTCTTCGATGAGGGCCAGCACTTGTCGCTGCAGGCACTTGAGAACATGGGTGCCGCTCAGAACGTTGCTGTGAATCCGCTCTGTCTGGTGATGGGGACTCCTCCGAGGCCTCAGGACAAGGGCGAGTTCTTCACGGTGATGCGGCAGGAAGCGGTCGACGGAGAGTCGGACGGCACGCTCTATATCGAGATGTCGGCGGACCGAGGCTGCGATCCAATGGATCGGGCGCAGTGGATGAAGGCGAACCCGAGCTTCCCGCACCGGACGACGGAGCGGGCGATGTTGCGGCTGCGGAAGAAGCTCCGCAATGAGGATTCGTGGCGGCGTGAGGCGCTGGGTATCTGGGATGACGTGTCGTCGCACCAGATCGTTGTGTCGCCGTCGCAGTGGGCCGAGCTGGTGGATGTCGGCCCCGATGCTGGCGTGAGGCCTGATGCGCTCGCTGTGGACATGTCGCATGCCCGGGAGATCTCGGTGGGTGCGTGCTGGATTGAGGGCGATTCGGCGCATGTCGAGGAGGTGTGGCGCGGCACTGATGAGGCTGCCGCGACTGCCTGGGTTGCTGAGCGTGCTGGCCGCCGTATGCCGGTGGTGATTGACGATGCGTCTCCTGCTGCCTCGATGCAGATCGAGTTGAAGCAGCGTGGCGTGAATGTGGTCCGGTCGGGCGCGACGGACATGGCTCGTGCGTGTGGCCTGGCGGCTGCGCGGATCAAGGCGGGCACGTTGTCGCATGCGGGTCAGCAGTCGGTGAATGACGCTGCTGAGGGTGCACGGAAGCGGCCGATTGGCACGGCTGGCGGGTGGGGGCTGGATCGGAAGGATTCGACGGTGTCGATCTTCCCGCTCGTGGCTGCCTTCCTGGCTCTGCTGGGTGCCACTAAGACTCACCGCCCTGGGCGGTCAACAACGAAGCGTGTACGGAAGGCGGTGATCGGATGACGGTCGCGATTGCTCTGCCCACGCTGGTGTTGTCGGATGACGAGAAGCTCTCAGTGGAGGCGCTACGGCAACGTCTGGTTGCTGTGCGCGTGCACAACAAGAAGAAGGCGGACCTGTACGAGGGTCACACTGATCCCGATGATCTGGGCATCGCAGCTCCGAAGGATCTGCCGGACCTGATCAACGCGGTGATGGGCTGGCCGGGGACTGTCGTTGACGTCCTTGAGGAGCGCCTGGAGTTGCGCGGCTGGACCGGCGCTGAGGACACTCGCCTGGTCGATGTGTTTCGGGACAACCATCTCGGTGTGGAGTCGGGCCGCGGGCACCTGGATGCGCTGATCTATGGCGTCGGGTTCACCACAGTGGGCCGCGGTGACGCGAACGCCGGCGAGCCTGACGTGCTCGTAACGGCAGAGTCGACAGAGTCGTGCACGGTCGATTGGGATTACCGGTCGCGGCGTGCTCGGTCGGCGTTGTCTCAGACGAGCGATGAGCACGGCACGGTCGTGATGGAGACGCTATACCTGCCGAACGAGACGATCCGGTTCGAGAAGTCGGTTGGCGGTCGGCTGGTTGTTGTGGGCCGCGATGTCCACAACCTGGGTCGTGTGCCGGTTGCTCGGATGCTGAATCGGGATCGTGCATCGGACGTGTCGGGGCGGTCGGAGATCACGCGGCCGGTTGCGTACTACACGCGCGCCGCGGTTCGGACGCTCAGCGGCATGGAAATCAACCGCGAGTTCTACACGTCTCCGAAGTGGACGATCCTCAATGCTGATCCTGAGGTGTTCGGGATGTCGGAGGAGAAGTCGCCGGAGCAGAATGCTCGCGCTGGCTTCCGGGCAACTGCGGGCAGGTTGAACATTGTGCCGGTGCAGTATGACGAGGACGGCAACCCGGTGACGCCGAGCTTTCACGAGTTCCGTCCTGCGCCGCCGACGCCGTACATCGAGCAGATCAAGGCCTACTCGCAGTTGCTCGCCGCGGAGTCGGGGATCCCGGCACCGTATCTCGGTTTCGTGACGGACAACCCGTCGAGCGCGGATTCAATTCGTCAGCAGGAGTACCGGCTGGTGAAGCGCGCCGAGCGGCGGCAGACGTCGTTCGGGTACGGATGGCTCGAGGTTGGCCGTCTGGCGCTGGAGATCATGGGCGAATACGACGTCGAGACGTTCCGCGAGATCGGCGTGAACTGGCGTGATGCGTCGACACCCACGCGTGCCGCAGCGGCCGACGAAGCATCAAAGCTCATCGGGTCTGGCGTGCTGGCTCCGACGTCGGTGGTCACGTACGACCGCGTCGGGTTGTCGCCGCAGGAGCAGCAGCAGCTAAAAGCCGAGCAGCGCGCGGATGGGGTATCAGCGTTGATAGCGAAGATCGGCGAACAGCCGCAGGCAATCGCGGAGGCCGCGGAAGATCCGACTCGGGACGCGAACGTTCTGAAGGCGAGGTTCGAGGCTCTGGGTATCGCCGTGCGTGCTGGAGTGGACCCTGAGGATGCGGCGAACCGTCTTGGCTTGAACGGAATCAAGTTGACGGGCGGCATCCCGGTGGCGCTGCGTATGCCCGAGCAGGATGCGGCGAAGCTCGAATCGCGATGACTCCGACCGAGGTGCGCGCACTGCTCGCTGAATTGGATCGCCGTCTTGGGCGTGACCTGGCCGGGTTCTGGCGCGCGATCGCACAGTCTGACCCGGCCCAGTTCCGGGCGCTACTGGTGGACGCTTATCCGGAGATTATTGCCCCGTACGAGGCGACGGCGATTGAACTCGGCACGCAGTGGTATGACGAGTCGCCGTCAACGACGCCATATCGGGCTAAGCCTGTGGGACTGGCGCCGCCGCAACAGTTGAGCGAGTCTGCGCTGTGGGCATTGAACTCGACGTCGGGAGAGGCGGGTCTGACCGTGTTGCTCGGATCTGCGTCTCGGACACTGATGAACGGGCTGCGCGACACGGTGGTGGCTAATGCTGCTGCTGAACCTGGAGCCCGGTGGGTGCGTCATGCGTCAGCGAACGCTTGCTCGTTCTGCCGGATGCTGTGCACTCGTCATGTCGGTCCGAACGCAACCTTCTATCGGAGCGAGGATGCCTCGACTCGCGTGGTTGGCCGGAGCATTGACTTGACGGTGGCTGATAGGCGTGCGATCGCGGCGGGTTTGATGACCAGGGAAGAGGCGCTCGCCAGCCGCGCGTACTACTCGGATTCTCGGGCTGCAGCGAAGGTCGGTCGATCCGTTGGTGAAGCGAAGTTGCGGAGGCCGCGCGGGACGCGTGATCTCGGCGAGAAGTACCACGATAACTGTCACTGCTTGAGCGTGATGGTCCGTCCAGGAGGCAGCTATACGCCTCCGCCGTATGTGGATGACTGGAATGAGCAGTACATCCAGGCGCGCGAGGCTGCCGGTGGTGACACGACGAAGATCATCACTGAGATGGACCGCATGTCTCGCGGGGCTCGTACTCGCTGACTTCCGCCTCACGTGGCGAAGGCGCTCGGCCTGGCACTCAACAGGCTCTAGACCACCCCGGCCGATCGGGTCGGGACTGATTCACTCGATTGGAGTGATCACATCATGGGCGATCAGCTCACCCCGCCGGCGACTCCGGCGACCCCGTCCGAACCTGCCGCACCACCGGCCGCATCCGCGGCCCCGGAGCGGCTGCCGGGCGATCATCCGCTGGTGACCGCGCTCGCGGCGCAGAAGCAGAAGAACGCCGAGCTGCAGCAGCAGATCGATGCAGGCAAGAAGGTCAACGACCCAAAGCCTGCGCCGAAGCCGAAGCCCGAACCGGGTGGTGGCGATGACGTGTCGGAGCGGATCGCGGCACTGGAGCAGCAGCTCGCGGACGAGAAGGCGGCGCGTAGTGCCGCCGAGGTGTCGGCGCTGCGGACCAGGCTCGGAGCGGGACTCCCGGCCGACCTGCTTGGCCTGATCACCGGGACGACTGAAGACGAGATCAAGGCGCAGGTCGACACGCTTGCGCAGCACATCAAGTCAGGTCCCGCAATCAATCCGCAGCAGGGCACGCCGCCCGGCAAGACCGGCGGCTCTGTGACTGCAGGCCGTGACCGCTACAAGGCGGCCCACAACAACTAACCCTCGTGCAGGCGACCGTCGTCTGCACCTGACCGCTCTGGAAGGAGTGATCACTATGACCCAGCTCGCACCTCGAACTGAGTCCTTCGGTGCAGGCGACCAGTCGTGGCTCGGCTCGCGCCACGGTACCGACGTCGCGAAGACTGTCACGCTCGCACCCGCGGCATGGTCGGCGAAGATCGTCGACGGCCGCATCAAGTCCGGTGAGCCGTACGCGATGAAGGCTGGCCTCGCTGTGCCTTACGCGTCGGGCGCATCGGACGGCACGGAAGTCATCGCCGGTTTCCTGCTCACTGACCAGTCGGTCGACGCCGCGCGCGGCAACGTCGCTGCGCCCGGCGTGTGGCACGGCCGCATCATCACATCCAAGCTGCCCTCCACTGTCGCCGCTGCCACGGCGAAGCAGTCGGGCCACTTCCTCCTGGAGGCCTGATCATGGCGACTCTCTACACCGAGACCATCACTCCCGCCGAGCTGACCGGGTTCGCCCGCGCCGCGCAGGAAGACATCGAAGCCAAGCAGGGCACCCTCGCCCGCTGGCTGCCGAACACCGCCGTGAACGACGTCGTCGTCCGCACGGTCGTCGGCAAGAACGGTGCCGGGCAGCTTGCCAAGTTCCGCTCTTTTGACTCGGAGACTCCGATCGGTTCGGGCGGACAGGCGGAGCGGAAGGTCTTCGACCTGATCCCACTGGGCCTGAAAGAGCACATCAGCGAATACAGCCAGCTTCGCACGCGGGGAGCAGACGGGGCAGCAATCGCCCTTGGAGGCATCGAGGCGGCCACAGTCCGAACCATTCGTGCAATCTCGGATCGACTCGAGGTCGCACGTGGGCAGGCCCTCGAGACCGGCGTCTTGTCGATCAACGAAAACAACCTTGTCCAGACTGCGGATTTCCTCCGGCCCGCTGGCAACACGGTCACCGCGGCCGTTCTATGGGACGCGGCTTCGGGGACCAAGATCCTCGAGGATCTCCTGACGTGGGTCGACGCCTACGCCGACGCCAACGATGGTGAGGCTCCTGGCGCGCTCGTCATGTCGCGCAAGGTGCTGAACGTGATGCTGCGCGACCCGGCTGTGCGTGCGCTCGTCGCAACTGCGGCAGGCTCCCCGCAGATCGTGTCGGTCGACGTCCTCAATGCGACCCTGTCGGCGCACTCGCTGCCCCCGATCTACATCTACGACCGCAAGGTCAAGGGCCAGCGCACCACCTCCGACAAGAAGGTGTTCCTGCTCCCGGCTGAGGTCGCTCCGACCGGCGGCAGCAACATCCTCGGTGCCACATTCTTCGGCCCAACGCTTGAAGCGGACGAGCCGGAGTACGGCATCGGCGCCGGTGAGCAGCCCGGCATCGCGGTCGGCGCATACAAGACCAAGGACCCGATCGGACTGTGGGTGCACTCCAACGCGATCGCACTCCCGGTCCTGGTGAACCCGGTCGCGTCGATGGTCGCCACGGTCCTGTCCTGATGCGGATCCGTGACGACCTCGAAGGCGTCGTCTTCGTCGCCGGGGTGGTGCTCGCCGCGGGCGACTCCGTTCCTGATGGCGTCACAGTCGGCGACCACCTGACCGTGAAGGAGCAGACCAGTGGCACCGCTCGCAAACCTCGTGGACGTGCAAGCGCGTCTCGGGCGTCCTCTGACGACTGACGAGGAGACGCAGGCGGCCGGTCTTCTGGTGGAGGCTTCGGCGTCGGCCCGCGCGTGGATGGCATGCGCGGACGACCCGGATCCTGTGCCGGATGATGTGTCGCTGGTGGTGTCGCGGATGGTGGCGCGGGTGCTGAGTGCGCCCGCGTCGCCTCCGCAGATGCAGCACCTCGACCAGTTCTCCCGGTCGGCGGGTGTCTACTCGCAGTCGGGGACGTACACCGAGGGCGCGACCTCGGGTAGTCCGTGGTTGACGAAGGACGACAAGCGGATCCTGCGGCGGTACGGCTGCCGCGGCCGAGCATGGAGCTTCGACACACGATGAGCACGATGGACGAGTTCCCACTGCTGTTCACCGTCGGGCACCGCGCGTTCGATCAAGGGGCCGAGGATGCTCACGGCAACCCGGTCGAGTTTTGGTTCCCCGCGGTCCCGAAGCCCGTCTACGGGTGGGGCGCACCGCAGACATCGGAACCGAAGTTGGCCGGCCATGACCGCGAGATCGTCGAGGTCGAAATGCTCGTGCCGCCCGGTTTCGACTGCTCGCACCGTGACCGCATGGTTCTCGACGGCGTCGAGTTCGAGGTGGTCGGCGGTCCGGAGATGTTCGACCACAATCCGTTCGGCTGGAACCCCGGCGGCGTCATCAACCTGAAGGCTGTGAACGGATGATCGAGATCGTGACCGGCGTCGACAAAGGCGGCGAGGAAGAGGTCGACCAGTTCGACGGCCCCGAAACCACGTTCATGACTGAACCATCGGGCGCTCTGGTGATCATGCAGACGCCGAAGACAGTGTGGGCGGCGTACGCGCCGGGCCACTGGCAGAAGGTGAGGTGCACGGAATGAAGGTCGTGTTCAAACCTCAGGGCTTCTACGATCTCCGTCGCGCTCCGGCGGTGGTGGGGGAGATCGACAAGATGGCTGAGCAGATCGCTGCCCGCGCCAACGCGCAGGGCAAGGGCATGTTCGCTGTCGGGTCACGGCAGGGCATCAAGCGGCCTCAGGGTCGTTGGCGTGCATCGGTTGTGACCGCGGATGCGCACGCGATCGCCGCAGACAGGAAGCACAACATCCTCCTTCGGGCGATGGCCGGCGGGTCATGACGACTCCACTGGCCGAGGCGATCCGCGTTCTCAAGGAGGCGTTTCCCGGCGTGCATGTTGCAGGTAAGGCACCGAAGGACACGCGGTACATCCGGGTCTCACGAGTTGGCGGCACCCGCAGTCGATCTGTGGACCACATGTCGCTCCTGGTGGAGTGCTACGCGCCGAACTCGGTGCAGGCCGAACAGGATGCGCTCGACGTCGACACCGCCTTGCAGGACTCGCCGAACCGGTCGCGGATCATCTCGGACTGGGACGACGCGACGATCGTCGACTATGGCGATCCCGACACCAGTGCGGCGAAGTGGCAGGTCCACGGGACGCTGCACTGCATCACCTTCTGACCACAACTGAATAGACCCTTCACGGCTCCTGACCACTCTGCCTAGAAGGGGCAAACCACTATGGCAATCAAGCACACTTTCGTGGCGAAGTCCGTCGATGGCGGCGTCGTGTACGTCGTACCGCTCGGCACCACGTTGCCGACGCAGGCGGTCCTGCCGCTCGACCCGGCCATCAAGC
This sequence comes from Gordonia spumicola, assembly GCF_009932475.1. Taxonomy (GTDB): domain Bacteria; phylum Actinomycetota; class Actinomycetes; order Mycobacteriales; family Mycobacteriaceae; genus Gordonia; species Gordonia spumicola. The sequence continues at coordinate 247,157 of NZ_BJOV01000002.1, read as the reverse complement.
TCGGCGACCTTGGCACCCTCGCCAAGGACGGCCTGTCGATCGGCGAGACCCGCGAGTCGCAGACTGTCGAGGACTTCGACGGCAACGACTACATCACCTTCCAGAACAAGTACTCGGGCGAGTTCAAGTTCAAGCTGCTCGACGTCGACAAGGAAGAGGTCCTCGCGTTCCTGCACGGCGTGCAGAACGTGGTCCACACTCCGTCGGATGGAACGCACGGCAATCTCACCGAGATCAACCACACCGGCGAGCAGTTGCCGTTCGTGGCGATCGTGACGACCACGAGGTCGGGCGACAAGCTCCGCTTCGACACCATCGAGATCGCTCGAGTCTCGGATGTCTCCGAGTTCAAGCTCGAGTCGCAGGATGCATCGGGTGTGGAGGTGACGGTGAAGGCGTCGAAGGATGACGCGGGCCGGTTCTTCCGCACGTTCATCGACGACGGCGAGATCACCATGCCGACACCGGTCACGAAGGTCTTCACCATCGGCTCCGGTGTCACCGACTACACCGCGACGGTCGACGGCCAGACCACTGCGACCGTCTCGACGATGACCGCCGCGGCACTGCAGACCGCACTCCGCGCACTGTCGAACGTCGGCAGCTCGGGCGTCACCGTCACCGGCTCTTCCGGCGGCCCGCTCACTGCGTCGTTCTCGGTCGCCGTCACCGCGGTCACCGCGACTGGCAACGGCGGCACCGTCACCGTCGCCTGATAGGCGACTTTTTCAACCTGGCCCGGTGGGGTGTCTTCACCCCTTTGGTCAGGAGCCGTGGCCTCCACCGGGCCAGGTCCAGGCTCCGACCGCACCCCAACTACTTCTCACGAGAGGCTCCTGACCGATGCCCAAGATCATCAAGCTCGGATCGACCGACGACCACCTGATCACTCTGCCGATCCCTGTCGGTGGCGGCAAGGTCGTCGAGGTGACGATGCCGACGATGGACTGGATGGACCCCGACGTCGTCGATGCTTACAACGAGTTCGTCGCCGACATCACCAAGCGCGCCGCAGAGTTCGACGAATGGCAGGAAGCTGTCGCCGCGCACGCCAAGGCCGTCGCCGAGTTCGAGAAGGACCCCGAGAACGCGCCGAAGCCAGGACGTAAGCCCGCGGCGAAACCTCCGCACGATCCCGAAGATCTCAACGTCTCCCCGAAGACGTTCCAACTCCGCTGGCTCAAGCACTTCTGCAGCGACGCCGAGTGGGAGCAGGTGCAGCGCATCCCGTCGGGTCTCGCGAATGAGATCTTCCAGGCGATCAACGGTGCTGGCGAGGAGATCACCGAGGGGGAATCCTCGGGCTCTGCCGACTCCTGAAGGAGCATGGCGGGGCCGTGAACTCGGACCTCCTGGACCGCGGCTACAGTCGCCGCGACATCGCAACCGTGCTCTCATGGTCGGACCTGCGAGACATCATCGACCACCGCAAGCACGATTCGGCGTTGTCTCGGGCGCTTGACCCGGACGGTTGGTACTGGAACGACATCGGCGCCCAGCTTGCGGCGAAGTCGGCGACCGCACTCTCCTCGCTGCGGTTCTGGGATCTCATGCGCATGGGACTGCTCGACGACCTCGAAGGTGATGCGCTGGCAGGGTATCTACCAGCGGAGTACGGGCCCAGCGCTAGCGCCAGTCCGGCCGGAGGTAATGCCGAGTCCACCGAGGTTCAAGACGCTCGGGCTGTCGCAGAGTCGCTGCGAGGGTAGGGAGGGCGCCCGGCAGAAAGCTGCGGGTGGTGGCTAGAAACCAGCGTCGGTAGTGTCCGAGGCGTCCAACGACGACTGGTAGATGAACGCAGACTCTCCTGTCTGCCAGTCGTGGATCGATTGCGACCATTCGCCACCGTCGGAGAACTCGGCGGTGATCGAGCTGTTGTCCTTCGGGGTGACGGTGCCGGAAACGGTGTAGGAGCACACACGGTATCCGGTGCTCTGATCTATATCAGCGAGGTCGGAGATCACGCCGCCGGTCCCGATCTCGCGTTCGCCCTGCTTGAAGATCACAGGCACGTCAGACTGCCATCGACCGTTCTCGGTGGTCACAGTGTCGCAATGCTCCGGTTCCATCGTGAGCACTCCGTATCCGGAGAAGATCATCGACACGTCGGCCTTGATGGTGAACGGGTCCGGCCCGCTTGATTCGCTGCCGCATCCCTGGATTCCGACAACTGCTATGACCGCGGCGATCGCGGCGAGCCACTTCTTCATGCGCTGAGAGTACTCGCGCTTCACGACATTCCGCGCCGGTTGGCGCACCTCATCTGATCGGAGGATGCCCATGCCGGAGCTTGCAGTGGGTTACGTGAGCCTAGTGGCCGAGACGTCGAAGATGGGGCCCGCGATCAAGCGGGCTCTCGGTCAGGCTGACGGTGACGCCGCGGCGGCTGGCAAGTCGATGGGCTCGAAGATGTCGTCGGCGCTCGGCACGGCACTCAAGGGCGGGGTGGCGACCGCTGGGGCTGCCGCGCTCGGTGGTATCGGGTTCGCGCTGACGAAGGGCTTCTCCCGACTCAACACCATCGACCAGGCTCAGGCCAAGTTGCGCGCGCTCGGCTCGTCGGGCGAAGAAGTCGAGTCGATCATGAAGAACGCCCTCGCCGCGGTGAAGGGCACTGCCTTCGGTCTCGGCGACGCCGCGGGTCTGGCGGGGACGATGGTGGCCGCCGGTATCAAGCCGGGCCAGCAGCTCGAATCGACGCTGCGCCTGGTCGCCGACAGCGCGGCGATCGCGGGCACCGACCTCAACGACATGGGGATGATCTGGGGCAAGATCGCCGCGAAGGGCAAGCTCGACGGCGAGACCCTGGACCAGCTCATGGAGCGCCAGATCGGCATCCTCCCCGAACTCGCCAAGAACTACGGGGTGACCACCGAAGAAGCGTCCAAGATGGTCTCCGACGGCAAGGTGTCGTTCGAGGACTTCGCCAAGGTGATGACCGAGAAGGTCGGTGGTGGCGCGGAGGAGATGGGCCAGACGGTCCAGGGCGCATTCGAGAACATGAAGGCCGCGGCGGGCCGCATCGGCGCGACGGCGCTCGAACCGATCTTCAAGGCGTTGCCGGGCGGATTCTCCGGGATCACTGATGCGATCGACCAGCTTGAGCCGAAGGTCGGTGCCTTCGTCCAGACGATCTCGTCGAAGGCGGTCACGGAGTTCGGGCCGAAGATCCAGGCGTCGGCGATGGCGGCGTGGAAGGCTCTCCAGGGCTCTGGCGTCGTCAATCAGACGCGCGACACGTTCATGCAGCTCATCAGCACTGGGCAGCAGCTCGCGCCGACGGTGATCCGGATCGCGACGTCGATCGCATCCGTGTCCGCGAGCCTCGGCGTCGGCACGTGGCAGGTCGCGATGGCCGGGATATCGGGTGTCGCGTCCGTCCTATCGGCACTGGAGCCCGTGCTGTCGGGGATCGCTGACCTGATGGAAGCGCAGCCTGCCCTGGTGGGCGCGGCGCTCATCGGGTGGATGGCCTTCAAGACGATGCCGACCCTGATGTCGAGGGTGTCGACGGCGACGTCGACCGTGACGCAGAAGTTGTCGGGCCTTGTTCGTGCGTCGGCACTGTCGGCCGAGTCGGAGTCCGCGCTGGCGGCGGCATCGACCAGGCTGGCGCAGGCTCAGAACGTCGCGGCGACGGCAGCCGCGAAGGTGCTGATCGCGGAAGAGAACCTTGCGCGTGTTCGCGCGACTGCTGGCGCGACGGCCGGGCAGGTTGCTGCGGCTGAGGCTCGTGTTGCCGAGGCCCGTTTGGCATCGACGACTGCTGCGACTCGTGCGACAGCGGCCCAGGCGGGGATGACGGCAGCTCAGGCTGCTGCGGCTCGGCAGACGCAAACGTTCGGCTCGACAGTTCGGCAGGCGTACGCGCAGGGTGCGGCGGGTGCCCAGCGTTTCTCGCGAACCGCCGGGGTGGCCTCCGCAGGCATGGCGGGTATGCGTTCGGCCGGCGCTGGCCTCATGGGCATGATGGGCGGCCCGTGGGGTGTCGCAATGGTTGGCGCAACGGTCGGCGTCATGGCGCTCACGTCCCACATACAGAAGAACAAGGAGCAGGCAGCCGAAGCGAAACAGAGGGCTGATGAATACGCCACGGCAGTCACCAACGTCAAGGTCGCCCTCAGGGCCTCGCGCGGCGAGGTCGACGACAACGTATTCAGCGCATTGTCGGAGCAGATCGACATGTCAGTCAAGAGCCTGGATACTGTCTCTGAATTGACCACGAATATGTTTAGTGGCGCATTTAAGAAACCTCTTGCAGAGACCGGAGTTGGAGCAACTTCCATAAAGGAAGCTATGGATTCAATGGGCCTTTCAATGTCCCAGTTGACTGCTAGGATTTCCGGCACGAAACAGTCGTGGGATCAGTTTGTATCATCCCTGAAATCTCTAGGGGTGGGCACAGACACGATTGCTGCTTTGCAGGGCTACAGGATTGAGTTTGAGAAGCAGCAGGCGATCGCAAGGATGACCACGCATGGAGTCGCCGAATTCGGAGAAGCAATCGACGTACTCGGCGATAAGTCGGCCACCGCAGAGTCGAAGCTGAAGGCGATCAAGACTGCGATGGACGCCTTGAATCCGGCGCGGAACAAAGCCGACGCAATGCGCCAGATGGGTGAGTCGATCCGTCAGGCCGCCGAGGCTGCGAAGGAGATTGGTCCGGCGGCATTCGATGCCAAGGGAAATCTGGACGAGATGGGGGTGACTGGCGGCAAGCTGTATTCGATCCTCGATGATCTCGCGCAGAAGCAGCAGCAGGTCGCGTCCACTGGTGACGGTGCAGCGATCTCCCGTACGAACCGTGAGATCGAGGCGACGTTGCAGGCTCTCGCTGATGCGACCAACAAGCCGATCGAGAAGATCCGCGAGTTGTACGGCAGCTTCGGTGGTGGCGACAACATCGATCTGATGGTGAAGCTGACTGGGGCACCGGAGGCGGTCCAGGGGCTGGGGGCGATTAGGGCGGCGATGATCGCGACCCCAGGACGTAAGGAAGTCGCTATTGGCTATGACCAGATCAAGGCGGCCCTGCCTGTGTTGGACAGGCTGGGGATCAAGTATCGGGAGGTCATCGAGAACGGCCAGAAGGCAATCAAGGTTGACGTCACCGGAGAAGCGGGAGCAAAGCTCCAGACTGTCATCGATGCGGTTACTCAGATTCCGCCTATGAAGTCGATTAGTGTTACGACGCAGGGTGCGGGTGCAGTCCGCACTCTTCTCGACGAATTGGGCGTGAAGGTCAACAAGGACAACAAGAAGGACATCGAGATCACGGCCCCTCTCGCCCCCGGTGTGAATGCGCTGCTGGAGCAGATCGGCCTCAAGGTTGTGAACGACAATGACAAATTGATTCTCGTCCGAGAACAGGGTGCGGATACTGTCGAGAACAAGCTGAATCAGATTGCGCGCGAAAGAAGTGCCGTCATCAGTGTCGTGACTGCGGTGGGGGCGCTGAATCCGGCTGCTGCTGCCGCTGCGGCGGCAGCGCAGGCCGCCAATGGCGGCAACGCTGACGGGTCGATCCGTCGGTATGCGGCGGGCGGTATCCGTGCAGCGGAGGCGTACGCGAACGGCGGCGTGCGTGACACGCTCCCGGACCGTGCGCTGATTCAGCAGGCTGATCCTGGCGGCGGCCTGGTGCAGTGGGCGGAGCCGTCGACGCATGGCGAAGCCTTCATCCCGCTCGCGCCGTCGAAGCGCCGTCGGTCGACGGACATCCTGGCGGCGGTCGCGCGAATGTTCGGGCTCGAGCTGATCCCGCGCGACGGGTCCGTCTCGGGGCTGCTCGGTGGGATCGCTGGCGGTGCGGTGTCGAAGCTGCTCAAGTCAGCAGGGGCCGACGGAATCACCCGGTTCGCTGACGGTGGGTTCAACGGCAAGCAACTCAGGGAGTTGGTCGACGGTGGACACGGGGCGTCACGCCCTCTGACAGGCGCACCGTACGTCTGGGGCGGCGTGAACTGGGGCGACTGCTCCGGAGCTGTTTCGGCGCCTGCGCGTGCTGCTGCTGGCCTGCCGCCGTTCGGCGGCCGCATGTCGACAGGGTCGATGGGGTCAGATCTTCCGGCGATGGGATACCAGCGTGGCGCTGGCAAGTCGGGTGACATGCGGGTCGCGTACTACAACGGCGGTCCGGGTGGCGGCCATGCGATCGGTCGACTGCCGGATGACGTGAATGTTGAGATGGGCGGCCAGAACGGCGGCGGTATGGTCGGCGGTCCGGTGGGGCCGGATCATCCGCAGTTCACTGACCGTTGGTATCTGACGGTGGCGCAGGCTCTGGATAATGCGGTCGGCACTCTGACGCTCGATTCGACGACAGATGCTCCGTCTGCGACTACCGATTCGCCGACGACAACGTCGACACCGGACACGGTGTCGAAGGAGTCGACGATCTCGGGTCTGGTCGGCGATGTCGTGAAGACGGGCGTGTCGGGTCAGATCAAGGACATTCTCGACGTGTTCGGCGTCAATGATTCGCCCGGCGCATTGGCCGCGTGGGCCGGTCTGCCGGTGAAGGACACGACGTCCGGTAAGCCTGTCGATCCGAAGAAGCTGCGTGAGGCCGAGGACAAGGTCACCGACAAGGAGACCGCGCTGAAGGTCGCGAAGCAGCGGCTCGCGGAGGTGGAGGCCAACAAGAAGTCGTCACAGTCGTCGCGGATGGCGGCGAAGGCTGCGGCCGAGAAGGCTGAGCGGGAGGCGAAGCAGGCCAAGGAGGACCTGGAGAAGCTGAAGGCGTCGGAGACGACGACGGCGACGATCACGCCTGGCAAGGGTGTCCGTGATCCGGGTACTCACCGACCGAAGCGTGGCGAGGACACGGGCGTCGGGAAGCTGTCGTCGGTGGATGCGATCAAGGCCGCGTTCAAGGGCGGTTTGCGTGAGGCGTGGCGGTCGGGCGATCAGTGGTCGGCGACGGATTGGATCGTCAACAAGGAGTCGACGTGGAAGCCGGATGCGCAGAACGGCAAGTACTGGGGTCTGATTCAGGCTGGTGAGGACGTGTATCGGGCGGCTGGTGTCGACCCGAAGACGACCGATCCGGCGTTGCAGGCGAAGGCTTTCGACAAGTACGTGGATGGCCGGTACAAGACGCCGGTGGATGCGAAGGCGTTTCACGAGGCGAACAACTGGTACGACCAGGGCGGTATCGCTCCTCGCAAGGGGTTGATGTTGAAGAACATCAATACGCCTGAGCGGGTGTTGTCGCCGCGGCAGACGTCGGCGTTCGAGCAGATGGTGCGTCGTGATTTCCAGTCGGGGATCGGGACGGATGCGATCGTCGCGAAGCTCGACCAACTGATCAAGGTGGTCGTCGCTCAGGGTCCGAATGGCGTTCAGCCTGCCCGGGACGATCGCGATTTCGCCGATAAGCAACGGCAGAAGAATCGACGGCTGGTTGCGGCCGGTAAGGGGGGCCGTGTCTGATGCCCGGTTTTGATGTCACGTTCATCGCGGGGGACGGCACACGGTTTCCAGTGTGGGGATCGCAGCGTAATCCGTGGATCACCATCGCTGAGTCGAGTTGTGATGGCTTGATGGACGCACCAATGGAGACGGATTGGATAGAGGACACTGAGGGTGCAGTGTTCTCGGGCGAGCGGTACAAGCCGCGCGATATGACGATCGGCCTGTACATCGCCGAGGAGTTGTCCGGGTCGAAGCAGGCGGGTCGCCTTGAGTCTGACTTCCGGCGTGCATTCTCGTCACGCCGCGATCCGTGGAACCCCGCTGCGCGTCTTCCGCAGGTGGAGGTCAACTCGACACTGTCGGGTGTCCGCACTCTGGACGCCCATTTGAAGGCGGCACCGGAGATGAAGATGGAGCGCGACCCGTATACGAATGCGATCTTCGACATCGTGTACGAGTTGCGTGCCCCGCAACCGCTGCCGACTTCGGGCACCGAAGTGGATTTCTTTGAGACGTCAGACAGTAGTGGCAGTGGGACTGTCACTGTGTCGAATCCGACGGATACGCCGTGCCGCCACACGTGGATCCTGACGCCGGGCAAGTGGGTGCTTCCGGATCCGTCGTGGCAAGGGCCGGAGGGTGCTCGTGTCCCGGCGGGCGAGCAGGCGACGCGGACGGTGACTGTCGATGTGACGGTCGCTGATGGTGGTGCGCGGATCACGCGTGAACGCCGCAAGCTGCATGCGTCGACGCTCACCGGTGCGAATCTGTTGGGCCGCATGAACGGCAACTGGGTCCGTTTCGACATCCCGCCGTACACGCCGCTGACTCAACTCCCGATCTCGGTGACCGGTGCGCCGTCGTCGGGCGCCCGCGCTGAGGTTCACATGCCGCGACTGTGGTCGCGCTTCATCGGAATGGAGCTGTAGATGACTGCTCCAACGATGTCGCTGCTCGATCAGTGCAACGCAATCCGCGAGGCGACCGAGGCTGAGGATCGTCGTGTCGAGGCGATGCGGGAGACGCCGCCCGGAACGTTCGTGTTCGACGGACAGCAACGACTGCAACATCTGCTGCTCGATGTCGTGTCGATTCACGCCGAGGACAACGAGAACGACACCGGCAGCATTGAACTCACGTTGGCGTTTGATCACCCGGTCGCGCAGTGGATGAACGACGACCGCGGGCGCATGTCGCGCGGTGAGGGCGAGAACTTCCACGTCGATGTCGAGCACAACGGCGTCCGGTTGTCGGGGCGTTACGACTCGAAGACGGTGAAGAAGGATGCGAAGGGGCAGCGTCTCTTGGTCGTCACGTTCCTCACCGACTACGAGAATCTGAAGTGGGTCGACTGCTGGTCGAATCCGTTCTTGCCTGCGATCTTCCAGTTCCCGCGGATCTTCCTGTTGGCGGGGCCGGCGATCTGGACTTTGAAGACGGCGTTGTTCCTGAATCTGTTGCGGATCTACTCGAGCATCTGGCAGATCCCTGACGATCCGATGAACCCGATGACCTGGTTGGACGGGTTGGACATGTCGAACTGGGACATCGTCATCAAGCCGACGACGCTGTTGCAGGACTTGGCGGACGGGACGACGTGGGCGCTGTTCATGTCCCGCTGGGGGAAGTGGCACGACATCGCATCGCCGATCATGTCGGATGCGGAAATGTCGGTCGTCACTCGCCGCTACCGTGCCGGGGATCCGGAGCCGTGGCCTGGCGCTGACATCAAGGACGGTGCGCTGGTCGTCGACATTGTCGACAAGTCCGGACACCGCGAGGGTGCTGCGAATGGCGGCACGATCTTCGACGGGATGACTCGCACGATTCGCGAATCGATCGGCGACATGTTCGAGGACATCGAGGTCGAGCTGACCGGCGAACCGCAGTGGCCATCACAGTTCTACAGCACGATGTTCGAGACGCCGAAGGGTTTCCCGTTCGCCCACTTCCCGGCTGACTATCCGACCGAGACTGAGTTCACGACGTCGCCATCGAAGGGCATCATCATCAACTGCGGCGGACAGAGTGCGCCGGGCGTGAATGAGGCGATCAGCGCCGGGGTGCAGGCGCTTGGCGACTTGGTGACATCGAATCTGAATGTCGGCGGGTACGGGATCGGGCCGCAGGGTGGCGCGATAGACGCGGTGTTGAAGCCGTTCTATACGGACACGGTACTTGCGTGGATCTCGGTGAAGTTGCCGCATCGAATAGCGCAGCAAGGCTCGTCGCACTATCTCGAGTACCACGTTGACCTGCCAGGTAAGGCGTACACGCTGTCGTCGTTGATGGCGGTCCGGTCGGGCGTGAAGGCTACGGAGCGGCAACGGCACGGGAAGGTGACATCGGTTGGCGGCCCGTACGTTGTCGGCTGGAAAGGCTCGGGCCATTTCTACAAGGGTGACCGCGGCAGCTTCGAGATCGCGGGCGACGAGTCCGGCGAGATCCACGTAGAGCGCTGCAGCAAGACGACATTCAACTGGGCGGCAGACCATTTCGCGCAGTGGGAAGCCGAGTTCGGTGCACCCGCTGACCGCGACCCGATCGAAACGATCATCAAGATGATCTCCGACACCGCTTCGGCGGCCTCAATGCTGGGAGTGTGGTGACAGTGTGCGACGCCTGTGTCCCGTACAAGGATCTGACCGAAGACCAACTGAACGATCAGATCGACCGCATCAGTGCGACGTTCGTCGGGCTCCCGCTCGTCGTCGGCGCACCGATGGTGATGGGCCCGGAGTACTGGCTCGAGGTCGCACGACATCAGGTCGAGGTCGGTATCCGGATCTGCTGCGAGCCGATCAAGGACTACCAGCCGGGTACGTCGATCGACAAGGATTCGGCAGCCGGTCTGTGGGTGTACCGCGATGGTGTCGAGGGCGTGGAGGATCCGCGCGACCGGATAAAGCGGCTGGCGCGTGAGCAACACGAGGAGTACTTGGCGGAGGTGGAGCGCCGTCGCGGGAAGCGCGGAGCTTCACGGAAACGCTGACCGACATCTGATCCAGACACCACTTCACATCAAATAGGCCCCGAGATTCGGCGGGCCATTTCATCCAGGAGGCCATAGTGACCTACTACGACAGCGACAGGTCAGAAGAGTTCGGGTTCGGGCGACCGCGCCCGACATCCGGCTTGGTCGGAATCTGCATCCACACGACCGAGTCAGGGAAGTCCGCGACCGCTACCTCGCGCACCGCTGACGACGTCGTCAGCTACCAGGTTCGTACACAGTCCGGCAGCTACAACGTGATGGTCGGCGTCGACGGAAAGGTGATCCGCGAGAACACCGACGACTGGCAGACCTGGTCGACCGGCAACAAGGGCAACGACATTCTGCTGAACCTGTGCGTCGTCGGCAACGCATCGCAGTCGCGTGCTGAATGGCTCGCCCAGGACAAGATGCTCCGCTCGGTCGGCCGAGTTCTCCGCTACTGGTCCGACAAGTACCGGATTCCTCTTCGCAGGGTGACCGCCGCCGGACTTCCAGGCATCCTCGGTCACGTCGACACCCGCGTGTGGGGCGGCACCGACCACGCGGATCCCGGACCGAACTTCCCGTACGACGTGGTCATCGGCTACGCGAAGGGCGCACCAACTGAGGTAGTGAAGCCAGTTGTGAACGCGATCGACGCTGAGGCGAAGGTCGCGGCATCGTGGCTGGGGGAGCGTGTCACCAAGGGTGAGATCAAGACGCCGGACGGCGAGGGTCGTTTCGCTCAGTTCGCGAACGGCTACGTGTACTGGAATCCGAAGACTGGCGCTGTCGCGGTGCCGATGCGGATCTTCGAGACGTGGGCAGGTCACCGGTGGGAGGCGGGGTTCCTCGGCTACCCGGTCCGCCGTCACACGCTCGTCAAGGGCGGAGCGGTGCAGGCGTTCCAGGGCGGCGTGATCTACCGACAGGGCGACCAGCCGGGGTTCCCGGTGCGTGGTGTGATCGGTGACCGGTGGGCGAAGGAGGGGTTCGAGACGGGGCCGCTTGGCTGGCCGACGTCGGACGAGCGCGACAACGGCACCGGTGGGCGCGTGCAGGACTTCGAGCACGGCCGCCTCGAGTGGGATCCGTCGGGCGCTATCAAGGTGGTGACCGCATGATCGCCCTGACTCCCGCTGCTCGTCAGCGGATTTACGCCGTCCTCACTGCACTCGTGCCGATCGGTGTCGTCTATGGCGTCGTGTCAGACACCGAAGCGTCCCTCTGGCTGGCTGTGGTTGCCGCCCTCCTCGGTGGCGGTGGTACAGCACTCGCCGCCGCCAACACCCGCGGCGGTCGACACCGCAAGGGCGAGTAGTGCCGCCGCTCCCATGGGCCGACCTGGGATCGGGCGCACTCTTGGCTGCGGTGGTTGTCATGATCTTGAGGGGCTGGCTGATCCCTCGCCGCACTCACGACCGAGAGATCCGCTTCAAGGACGAGCAGATCGTCGAACTGAAGCGGAAGTCGGCAGCCGATGACGACGCGAACGCCGAACTGCTGAGACAGAACGGGATGCTCCTCGACGCGGCCCGTACTGGAACCGCCGTGGCCGAGTCCGTGCAGCGACTCTTCGATCGGGAACCTCAGTCATGAGGTGGCCGTGGAGTTGCGAGGGCTCGCCGCCGGAGGTTGAGCATGCGCGTGAAGCCGCCGACCTTGCAGAGCAGAAACGCGATGCGATCCATGCCCGCGGGCCGGAGGCGTTCGCGTTGGCAGCGAAAGGCCGCGAGCAGCGGGCACGAAACCACTTCGGCGAGTCGATCGATCTGGCGATGAAGAGGAGGCATGCATGAGGCGCGCTATTGCTGGCGCTGTGACTACGACGGCCGCGGCCCTCGCGATCATGCCGATGTTTCCCGAGCGTATCGGGGCGAACGTGGCGATCGTTGTCATCGCCTCCCTGTCGTGGGTGTTGGTCGCCCTGTACGGGTTGAGGTCTCGATGGCAGGCCACCCGCGGCGGACGGGCGGTGCTGTATCTCGCGTTCGCGCTGGCTGCGTTCACGACTCAGGTCGCGGTGTCGGTGTGGATCGGCTCGGCGTACTGGGGACGCAATGAGATTCGGTTCGTCTTGTACTTCGGTTTGGCTGTGACGATCGCGCATCTGATCTGGACTGTGGTGCGTGCACAGAAGGAGGACCGGCGATGACCACACCTAATCTGCCCGCTGCGGGCACCAATTTCGGCCAGTATTTTATCCCGGCCAATCTGTCGAACGGCGTCACTGGTGGTCTCGCGGACTTCTCGGGGATGACGAGGGAAGACTGGGAAGCCCTGATTGAGGGCGACTGGAACGGCAAGCTGCTGCCGCTGGGTGATCCGCTGGAGATCATTCGTGAACTTGTCCATGCGGTGACGTCCGCGCTGACTGGGGACTTTGACCCGTTCATCGACTTGATCGGCGAGGTTCCGATTCTGGGCGACATCGCGAAGGGGGCGCAGGCGCTCTTACAAGGCGTCATTCCGATCGGTTGGCTGTCCACGGACACACCGAATCTGCTCGCCAATCCTGACTTTGACGGCGCCGATTCGATGGTTGTCGGCGAGGGCTGGCTGTACGACGCTGCTGTCGGCCGCACGAAGGCCGGATCGGCTCGGTTCACGGGTGCGGGCGTGCGTGGTCTGCAGCAGTCGACGCCGGTGCAGGTCGCCGAGGGCCAGGAGCTGGACGCTGAGGTGTGGGCGAAGTGGTCCGGTGTGGCGACGTCGTCGTCGGCTGCTGCGTGGAAGCTCGCGGTCCGGTGGTGGGACGGCGAGACGATGCTCGCTGAGACCGTGATCGCGTCGAAGACGTCGCCGGCCGCGTCGTCGGACTGGGTGAAGCTGTCCGGGTCGGCGACTACACCAGCTGGTGCGACGTTGGCGACGCTCACGCTGATTACCGAGGACGTCGTCACAGCCGGATCGATCTGGTGGGACGACGCCGCACTGCGCAAGCCGGCGACGTCGATCCCGCAGCAGTGGGTGACCGGACTCCTCGACGCGCTCGGCAACCTCGGCGACTGGATCGAGCACCTCATCGACCAGGCTCTCACCGCGCTCGGTATCCCATCGGTCGGCGAGATCGGCGACCGGATCGGCGACTTCGCCGACGCGATCGGCGACCTGCTCGGCCTCGGAGAGGACAACGCCGCAGGGCTCGACACACTGCTCGACAAGCTGCTGCACGATCCGGCCGCTGTCCTCGGCTCGATCCCCAAGGCGATGGTCGCCGGGCTCGAGTCCGCGCTCGCCGGGATCGACGACTTCGTGCAGGACTTGATCGACGCGCTGCTCCGTGCACTGCGCGGTATCCCGGTCGTCGGCGGCACGCTCGCCGACATCATCTCCGATCTGGGTGGACTCAAGGACACTACCGAGACGACGCAGCAGCAGGTGTCGACAGGCCTCGGTGGTCAGGCGATCACCGTCGGTGTCCTCGACGACATGGCCTACCACCTCGTCTCCTACACGTCAGTTGGAACCACGACGTGGACACCAGCGGCGCACGTCGTACCCACTGGATACGAAGTCGATCACTACCTCGTGACTGTCTACGGCGGCGGAACCGGTGGTGCTCGCTCCACGGACGGCGGCACAGGAGGTCAAGGCGGCGGCCGAATCTGCGACCGAATCTCGCCGACCGATGCGGGTACGTCTCAGACCATCATTGTCGGGCAGGGCGGTGCTGGGTGTCCGGCGAACAGTACCGGGTTGGGTTCTGACGGCGGCGTATCGAAGTTTGGAAACCTAGTCGTCTCGGTCCCCGGTACCTCGGCGATCCCCACTATCTTCGGCGACCTGGCGTCGTCGGCGGCACCGGGGTCGGGCGGCGACGGCGGCCTGCTGATCGTCGTCGGAATCTCCGCGAATACGGGCAGCACGTCCTCGACTGGGAGTCATAGTCACTCGATCTCGCATGACCGGCGGATCTCGCCGGGCGGGGTTGGTGAGTCGTCCTCTGGGGCTGCGGGTGGGTCTGCGGGTATTGGCGACTCTGGGTACTGGGGATCTGTCACACCTGCAGGAAACGGTGCGCACGGCATTACTAAGGGCAACTACACCACGGGCGGTGCCGGTGGCGGTGGTGGCGGCGCAGTCTATGGGCTCTTTGGGCAGCAGCGCGGCGGCAACGGTGGCGCGCCGGGTGGCGGTGGCGGTGGGGCCGGTGACTGGAACGCGGCGCTCGGACAATCAGCTGGCGCAGGCGGGAATGGCGGACGCGGCCAGGTCGACGTGTGCGCGATGTTCCGACCGGTCGCCTGATGACCTGGTCACCCACCGGCCCGACGCTCACCCCGCGCAAGGGCTGGGCGGGCAGTGCCGGGCCGACGACCCGCGACCCGGTCCGAGGGTGGAGAACGGTCATCGCTCGTGCGGCGATCGACGGGGGCATCGGCGAAGACGTCGGCGAACTCGTCGCGCACCTGCTCGGAACTGATGTCTCGACGGGGACGGACGTAGCGCTGATCGTCGCCGCGCTCAGCGGAACCGACACCGGGGCGAGCCTCGACACTGCGATCCTGCGAGCGATCGTCACCGGCACCGACGCCGGTCTCGGGTCCGATGCGGCGTCGTGGATCGAGAAGTGGGCAGCGACCGGCGTCGACACCGGCACAGGTACCGACCTCGCCACGATCCTCGCGTACCTGGCGGGAGCCGATTCAGGGACCGGCCTCGACCTCGCTGCACTCCTTGCGCACACGTCCGGCCTCGACCTCGCAGCAGGCGAGGACAGTGGCGCAGCGCGGTGGACGTCGCACGCCTCTGCAGACGCCACATACTCGACCGCCGGTTCGTTCGTGTACCCGATCCCGGCGTGGGCCACTCACCTCGACATCGTCGTGATCGGCGGCGGCGCATCGGGACAGACCGGCAACGGCGCGATCAACTCGGCAGGCAAGGGCGGCAACGCAGCCGCGTGGGCGACGACCACGATCGAGCGTGTCAACCGCTGGGGATCATCGGTATCTCAGATCGGCGAGTACGCCGACACCCTCGAGGTGACGGTCGGGTCGGGTGGCGCACAGGCCGCGAACTCCGACCACGCATCACCGAACCCCGGCACAGCGTCGTCGGTAGTCCACACCGGCCAGGCGTTCGCGCTGACGTCGCCCGGCGGGTCGGGGAAGACGTCGACACAGAACGGCGCCGCTCCCGGGAACACCACGTGGCAGGGCGTCACCCACACCGGCGGCAACGGCGGCACCGGAAACGGCGGTGCAGCGACCGCACCGGGAGCAGCGGGCGCGGGCGGCAACGGCGGCATCTTCGGGTCCCGCACCCGTGGTGGTGCAGGCGCAGCAGGCCGCGTGTTCATCCGAGCGAGGCAGCAATACGCATGATCCACACAACCCGCACCAGCCCACGCCCCGGTGCAGTCATCGTCCCGGCCGGGTCAGCCATCACGAGCGCGACTGCGAGCGCTGACGGCGCAGTGATCGGCGTGGATCTCGCCGACTACGACTACGCCCCGTTCGCGGACCCGGACGCACCGGCGTTCGAGTTCATCGCCGACGTCGTCCGCGTCGCCGCTGACGGCTCCACATCAATCGCCCGCGGGATCACCTGTATCAGCAGTCCGGGCCGAACCTCACGAGAGAAGGAATGACATGGCGAAGACAGCAGCACACCGGAAGGCCGTCGCAGACGCGATCGGCGGCATGGGCGGAAAGATCACCCTGCACTCAGCGGACCCCGGCACGACAGGTGCAAACGCGATCGCGACGACACCGGCGTCGGCCAACACGACGTGGGCGGCGGCGACCGACGACGGTACACAGGCCACGGCTCAAGGGTCAGCGGTGAACCTACAGGTCCCGGCGTCGACGAATGTCACGCACTACGGCATCTGGAACGGGTCAACGTTCCTGCGAGGGCAGGCGCTCGACGCGACGATCACCGTCAACGCGGGCGGACCGGTCGCCGTCGACGTGACGCCGAAGACTAAGTACAGCTGATCTGGTCGACCCCAAGCACGACAATGCCCCCGGCTTCCGCATCACGCGGAGGTCGGGGGCTTTTCGTCGTTGCACGACCCCGCACGGACGCCCGAGGATACCCTCCGTCACCCGAGCACTCTCCCGATCGCGGCGGCAGCCGCCGCGCCAGACTCCCGATCCACGTGACCATAGACGTTGGCCGTCGTCGTGATGTCCTCGTGCCCAAGGTGACGCGACACCACCACCAGTGGCACGCCAGCACCGATCATCCACGACGCGCACGTGTGCCGCAGGTCGTGGATGCGCGGCACACGATCCGTGCCCAAGACGCCGCGGGCGGGCGCCCACCCTTCGTTGAAGAAGTTCTGCTGACGGCAGCGCGCGCCAGTGCTCACGACGAAGACCAGGTCGCCACCATCGGCGATCCTCCGGCGGGCGATGTCGACGGCCTGCGGCGGTAGGTTGATGGTCCGCACGGAGCGGCGTGACTTCGGCGGTCCGATCTCCCAGCCGTCCTTGCCTCGCTTCCATGCGCGCGTGATCCGGCACGTCCCCTCGTCGAGGTCGATTGCGGACGGGGCGAGCGCTGTCGCCTCTCCGAATCGCATGCCGGTCGACACGAGCCACAATGCGAGGTCGGCCCACAGCTCCCGCCCGATCGTCGCGTGCACCTTGTCGAACTCGGCGCGCGTGAGCATGACCATTTCGCGGCGTTCGGACCGCATGATCCGCTGTCCGTCGCACGGATTCCGGTCAATCTTCCCGGCGCGTACGGCGGCCTTCATCGCGCCCGAGAGGAAGGCGTGCTTGTTCTGGAGGGTCTTGCTGCTGGGCCGCTTACCCGGCTTGCCGTCGGCACCGACAGGCTGCTCCATGCCTTGGAGCCACTGTGCGACGGCGGCCTCGGTGACGGCGGCGAGGGGGAGCCGTCCGAGGTCTGCAAGGTCGTGTGCGACGTACCGCCTGTACTGCCGCCGAGTGCCCTCGATGATGCCGGGGAGGTTGGCGACGTGATCGTCGAGCCATTCCCGCAGGGTCAATTCGCCACTGTCGGCGATGCCGAGCATGTCGAGGGCGGCGGACGCTCCGATGCGCTCGATGTTGCCGCGGTGCCGCTCGGCCGACGTGAGGTCGGTGAAGGTGAGGCCGCGTTGTCGCCCGTCTTGTCGCCAGAGGACGCGGTAGGTGACGACTCCGTTGGCTGCCCGGTGTGGCCTGATCGACGCCATCAGTTGACACCACGCGGGATGGTGCACCCGCGTCTGACCTGGCCGAATTGCGTGTGTGTGTTGACACGGAGTGTTGACATGGTGCGATTATCGCACATTTACCGCGTCTGACCTGCTGTTATTTGAGCCGATGACGGGAATCGAACCCGCACTCGCAGCTTGGGAAGCTGCTGTTCTACCACTAAACTACATCGGCGCTGCACGGTGTGACCGTGCGACGACTACCGTAACAAACGTACGCGGCCCGGGTGTGCGCAGACCAGGACAGGAGTCGGAGATCGCGGATCTTTCGGTGGTGTGGTTCCGGCGCGATCTGCGCGTGCACGACTTGCCGACGCTGACGGCGGCGGGGGAGTCGGACGCTGCGGTGGCGGTGTTCGTGCTCGACGAGCGTGTCGCGCGACCGGGTCCGCGGACCGACTTCTTCCTGGGCTGCCTCTCCGCACTCGACGAGACTCTCGGTGGACGGCTACTCGTTGTGCGCGGAGACCCCGTCGACCAGGTACCGCGCATCGTCACCGAACTCGGGGCGTCGTCGGTGCACGTGTCGGCCGACTTCACGCCGTACGGTGCACGTCGCGACGGTGAGGTCGAGAACGCCCTCGGCGACACGCCGCTCGTCCGCACCGGGTCGCCGTACGCCGTCGCGCCGGGCCGCATCCGCAAGGCCGACGGCACGCCGTACCGCGTGTTCGGGCCGTTTCGGCGCTCCTGGAACGACCACGGGTGGCGGCCGCCCGCACAGACCGACGAGACGACCGTCGACTGGATCGATCCGTCGGGATTCGACGGGCGGACAGTCGTCGACGCGGACAGCAACGGCGGTGAACGGGCCGCACTGACGAGATGGCGCAGCTTCGTCGACGACCGTCTCGACACCTACGACGCCGACCGCGACCGCCCCGACCTCGACGCCACCAGCCGGATGTCGGCATACCTGAAGACCGGCTGCCTGCATCCGCGGACGCTCCTGCACGAGCTCGGAACCCGCAACGACTCCGGTGCGTCGAAGTTCCGCAGCGAACTGTGCTGGCGGGAGTTCTACGCCGACGTCCTGCATCACCGCCCCGACACCGCGTACGTCGAGTACGACGAGAAGTTCCGCCGCCTCCCGCACGACACCGGGGCCGCCGCGCAATCCGCGTTCCGGGCGTGGTGCGACGGCCGCACCGGCTACCCGATCGTCGATGCGGGCATGCGTCAGCTGAACGCCGAGGGGTGGATGCACAACCGGGTGCGGATGATCGTCGCGTCGTTCCTGACCAAAGACCTCCACCTGCCGTGGCAGTGGGGCGCCCGCCACTTCATGGATCGGCTCATCGACGGCGATCTCGCGTCCAACCAGCACGGATGGCAGTGGGTGGCGGGCTGCGGGACCGATGCTGCGCCCTATTTCCGGGTGTTCAATCCGACGACGCAGGGTGAGAAGTTCGATCCCGACGGCGACTACGTCCGTCGCTGGGTGCCCGAACTCCGCGGCGTCCCCGGCACGCTCGTGCACCGCCTCGGCGTCAACCGGCCCGCGGACTACCCCGAACCGATCGTCGACCACGCCGCCGAACGGCTCGACGCCCTCGACCGATACGCCTCGATCCGACGAGTGATCTGATGCGACCGATGCCCGGGCGTGAGCAAAGTTCAGTTAACCTCTATGAGTGCTGTTATCTGATCGCGACATCCGTGCCGAGATCGGCGGGGGCCGACTGGGCGTCGACCCGTTCGACGACGCCATGGTCCAGCCGTCGAGCGTCGACGTGCGCCTCGACGGGCTGTTCCGCGTCTTCAACAACACGAAGTACACGCACATCGACCCGAAGCAGCAGCAGGACGAGCTGACGACGCTCGTCGAACCGGCCGCGGGCGAGCCGTTCGTGCTGCATCCCGGCGAGTTCGTTCTCGGGTCGACCCTCGAAGTGGTGTCGCTCCCCGACGACCTCGCGGGCCGTCTGGAGGGCAAGTCGTCCCTCGGCCGCCTCGGTCTGCTCACGCATTCGACGGCAGGCTTCATCGACCCCGGTTTCAGCGGCCACATCACGCTCGAACTGTCGAATGTCGCGAACCTGCCGATCACCCTCTGGCCGGGCATGAAGATAGGCCAGCTGTGCCTGATCCGGCTGTCCAGCCCGGCCGAGAATCCGTACGGCAGCGCCGCTGTCGGATCCAAGTATCAGGGCCAGCGCGGTCCGACGCCCTCCAAGGCGTATCTGAACTTCCGGAACTGACACCATGACAAGCGGACACGGCACTCTCGGATGGTTGGCGGACTTCCCGATCCCGCCCGCCCCGACCGGCGCCGTGCTCGCCATCACCTTCGGCGACGACGGCGTGTGGATGGGCCGTGTCGACGGAACTCGTCGAGTGATCGGCGAACTCCGCGAGGCCCGCATCGTACCCGCGGTGCTCGACGTCCGGATCGCGGGCGAACTCGTCGAGAACGGGAAGGTCCCCGAAGCCGAGGACCCCGAGGTCTTCGCCGAACTCATACCCCTCGCAGCGCACACGCGAACCACCATCGGCGACCGCGACAGCGCCCTCGCGATGGGCCGCGGCGCCGTCAGCTTCGTCTCCGTGACACGCGTCGACATGGTCGAGGCGACGGTTCCCGAGGTGAACCGCCTGCACGGCATGCTCATCGAACTCGCCGGATCGCAGCCCGTCGACGCGATCCTCCTCGGCCCCGGCACCGACGGATGGCCGGGACTGTGGGAGGCGTTCACCGAACGCGGATTCAGCGCACTGCTGCCCGGCGACCCGTTCCCCGCCACCTTCGGCGGCGACGATCGGGAGACCGGACTCCTCGACCGGGTCGACGAGACCCCCGCGACCCTCGCCTGGACGGAACAGTCCGACGAGAGCGGCCCGATGTCGTTCACCGCGTCCGGCATCGATCCCGCCGACTATGAGCTCGACGACAACGGCGACGTCCAGTACGAGACCGCGCCCGTCGACGGTCCGTCCGACGAAGAACGCGAACTGCAGGCGCGGCGCCGTCGCAGGTGGACGGCAGCCGCGGCGGTCGTCGTGCTGCTCGGCCTGGCCGGTGCGGGCACGGCCGTCGCCATGAACGTCCACGAGCACGGCGGCCCGACGATGGCCGCCCTCGACTCCGAAAGCGCCTCGGACACCGCCCAGAAGCCGTCGACCACATCGTCCGAACCCGAACGCATCCCCACCACGGCCGATCCCACCGAGATGGCCGCGGCCCGGTCGACGATGCTCGCCTACACGACGCCCCCGCCGCCGCCTCCGCCGAAGAAGACGACCAAGAAACCGTCGACGGGCCGCACCCCCGACCCCGGCCACAAGCGCAGGACCGTGCCCAACCCGATCCCCGGACTCCCGCCGATCGTCGTGAACTAGGTTGTGTCTGCGGCGTGCCTGCGTTCGCGGGCGATCGCCAGATAGTCGTCCAACTGGCGTGAGAGTTCGCGGTCCAGTGCGCGGTACAGGGTGTTGTGGGCGGCCACCCGTCCCGTTCGACGCAGTTCGCCGAGGAACAACGACGC
This sequence comes from Gordonia spumicola, assembly GCF_009932475.1. Taxonomy (GTDB): domain Bacteria; phylum Actinomycetota; class Actinomycetes; order Mycobacteriales; family Mycobacteriaceae; genus Gordonia; species Gordonia spumicola. Next base: position 226,105 of record NZ_BJOV01000002.1, on the reverse strand, counting down.
CCAGCCCGACTCCTCGTCGCTCTCCGGGATCCAGCCGTCGAAGCGGCCCTCCGTGATGGCCCGGCGACCCGCCGATATCAACGTGTGCGCCGCCCGATCCATGTCGGCGTCCAAGGTGCGCTGCAGACCGAGGATGTACTCCAACGGCACGCCGATCGCCATCAGGCGGATGTATCCGTCCACGCTCTCGGTGTCGGTGACCGTGTACTGGCTCGGCGGGTCGTCGTCGCCGACCGGTTCGATGAGACCCGACTCCCGCACCCGGGCGAGGAGCTCGGGATCGTCCGTCCCGAGCAGTTCGTGCAGTCTCTCCGCCGACATCGTCTCCGACGGCGTCCGGGACCACGGCTCCGACACCATCTCCCGCAGACCCAAAACCTCGGCCAGGTCCTCACCCTGCCGCATCCGCTCGAAGAACTCGCCGATGTGCTGCATCGTGAAGCCCCGACCGAGCAGGTCGTTGATCACGCGGAGTCGAGCGAGGTGCTCGTCGTTGTAGATCGCGATCCGCCCACGACGGACGGGCCGGGGAATCAGACCACGATCCTGATAGCCGCGCACATTGCGCGTCGTGGTCCCCGCGGCCTGTGCAAGGTCGTCGATTCGGTACTCGGTCACGACAGCATTCTGTCAAAGACCTTCTCGACTGCGCTCGAAGACCGGGGAGGACACGCTCGAAGACCGGGGAGGACGCGCTCGAAGCTCTTCTCGACTGCGCTCGAAGGGCTGGGAGGACGCGCTCCAAGGGCGGAGCAGGTCGAGAGGTCAGGCGTCGATCGTCAGGGAGTCGGTCTCGCAGCGTGAGACGCAGGGGAGGAAGTAGCCGGCTTGGCGTTCGGGTTCCATGAGGCTCCCGTCGCGGTGCTCGACGACGCCGTCGGACACGTGCAGCTTGCACGTGCCGCAGAAGCCCTGCTGGCACGAGTACGGAGTGTTCGGACGCAGACGACGCAGCGCTGTCAGCACCGACTCGTCCGCCGCGACGGTCTCGGTCTCCCCGGTCGAACTCAGACGGATCTCGAACTCGGTGCCGTTCTCGATCGGCGGCGGCGAGAAGCGCTCGTAGTGCAACTCGACGTCGTCGCTGCCGACGAGGTGGACGCGGAGCGCTTCGAGCATCGGGGTGGGGCCGCAGCAGTACACGGCCAGCCCGGCGTCGCCGACATCGCCGACGAGCTCGGACATCGTCGGCAGACCGTGATCGTCGTCGGTGCGGATCTGGACGCGGTCGCCGTATCGGGCGAGTTCGCGGCGGAACGGGATCGACTCGAGCGAGCGGCCGGTGTAGACCATCGACCAGTCGAGGCCGAAACGGTCGGCGATCGCGACCATCGGCAGGATCGGAGTGATGCCGATGCCTGCGGCGATGAACCGCAACTTGCCGACGGGCGACCCGTAACCGGGCATCGCCAGCGGGAACGCATTGCGCGGGCCCTTGATGGAGATGGTGTCGCCGACCTTGAGGTCGTCGTGGACCTCCTTCGACCCGCCGCCTCCGTCGGGGATGCGCCGGACCGCGATGCGGTAGGTCGTCCGATCGCCCGGATCGCCGCACAGCGAGTACTCGCGCATGCGGCCGGACGGCAGCAGCAGGTCGAGGTGGGCTCCGGCATGCCATTCGGGAAGCACCGACCGGTCGGGTGCGGCGAACGTCAACGCGATCACGTTCTCGTCGAGCGCGACAACCTCGCGTCCGACGATCTCCAGCACCTGGACGTTGTCGTCCTCCGAGGTCTCCCGCAGCGGCTCGAGACGGCCCCAGAACGGGAACCACACCTTGCCGATACCGGTGATCATGCGCATCAGCGGATCGCGTCGCCACCGGCCGTGAAGATGCGGCGGCTCGGTGGACAACGCGGTCGTGTGCGGGTGCATCACGTGATTCATCGCCGGATCACCCCGCGCGACGAGCGCCCGGCGACGACGCCAGGTACGCGACGGCCTGAGCGGTGTCGCCGATGTCGTTCGGGTGGAAGCCGGGCTTGAAGTAGGTGGCCGTCGCCCACACGAGGCCGCCGATCTTCGGGAACAGGCCGCGACGCGACTCGACGAAGTAGTCCTTGACGTACTTCGTGTACTTGGCCGGAACGCTCATGTCGTCGTACAGCGGGTCCTGGCTGTTGATGAACCGGAACCCTCGGACCAGCAGGATCGCGAGGAACGGCATCGCCAGGGCCATCGCACGGCCGCGACGGATCGGGGTGTCGCCGAAGTAGGCCGCGGCGTCGTGCGCCACCGCCCGGTGCTCCACCTCTTCCGCCCCGTGCCAGACGAACATGTCCGCCATGTTCTTGTCGGCGCCGTTCTCGGTCCACGTGCAGTTCAACGCGAAATCGCCGAGCAGTGCCGTGTAGTGCTCGATCGCGGCGATCAGCCACAGACGCTCGATGAGATGCTTGAGGTCCTGCTCCGGCGTCTGGCCCTCACGGGGACCGAGGACCTTGCGGAAGATCCACTCCATCTGCTCCAGGTAGCCGGTGGCGTCCACGCCGTGGCGCGACAGCCAGTTCTCGACGGCCTTGTCGTGGACCTCGGCGTGCATGGCCTCCTGACCGACGAAGCCGCGCATGGCGGTGGCGAGCTTGTCGTCCTTGATCATCGGGAGCGCCTCGTTGAACGTCTCCACGAACCAGCGCTCGCCCTCGGGCAGCAGCAGGTTCAGCACCGTGATCATGTTCGACGAGACCGGCGCGTCCGGGATCCAGTGGAGCGGCGTGCCGGAGAGGTCGAACTCGACGTTGCGGGCGTGCAGTTCCACCTCGCCCGGATCGGTCTCGGGGGTGGAACGGTTGGCGTGCACAGCGGTCATCGTCTTCGTCCTATCCGTTCAGCTTCTGACGTGCGGCGATGCGCGACGCCCACGGGATGAATCGGTACACGCGGTACCCGAACTTGGCCTCCGGCGTCACCGGGACCACGGCCTTGTTGGAGACGACGGCGTCGACGATCTCCTTCGCGACCCGGTCGGGAGTGAAGTTCCGCTTCTCGTAGAAGCCGTCGATCTTCTTGCGCGTCGCCTCCTGATCGGCGGCGCCCGCGTACTCGGTGGCGTTCGTGATGTTCGTGTGGACGATGCCGGGGCAGATCGCGCTCACTCCGATGTTGTGCTCGGCCAGCTCGGCGCGCAGGCTCTCCGAGAACATGAGGACGGCGGCCTTGCTCGCCGAGTACAGGCCGAGGTCGCGAGACGGGGTGAACGCCGCGGCCGACGACAGGTTGACGATGTGGCCGCCGGTGCCTCGTGCCACCATCTGCTTGGCGAACGCGCGACTGCCGGAGATGACGCCGCGTACGTTGATGTCGAAGAGGCGCTCGATCTGCGCGTCCGACGCGTCGAGCGCTCCGCCGGCGAGGGCGATGCCCGCGTTGTTGACGACGATGTCCGGGACCCCGTGACGGGCGCGGACTGTCTCGGCGAACTCGTCGACGGCCGCGAGCTTCGAGACGTCGAGCTCGTAGACGTTGGTCAGCACGCCCTTCGCCTTGCACTCGGTGGCCGTCTCCTCGGCGCCCGCGACGTTGATGTCGGCGAGGACGACCTCACAGCCGAGTGCGGCGAGCGCGTACGCGGTCTCCCGGCCGATGCCGCTGCCCGCACCGGTGATGACGGCGAGCTTGCCGGTGAGCGGCAGGGGAGCGGTCAGCTGGCGGGCGCGGTCGATGGTGTTCGGTGCGCTCGACGTGCCGTTCTCGACGAAGTCGATGAACTCGCGCGCCGTCTCCGCGAGGTAGTCGGGGTTGGTGTACGGCAGCCAGTGGCCGGATGTGCCGCTCTTGCGCCACAGCTTCTCGGCGTGCGTGTACGTGAGGTCGAAGATGGCCGGACGCAGCGCGATGTCGCGGTCGTTGACGACCTCGAGGACGGGGACCTTCGTCGGACGCGGTTCGGGCTTGGCGAGCTTTCCGCGGATGTTGGCGCGGTACAGCTTCAGGCCGGAGATCATGTCTTCGCGCAGCGTCGGCGCGAACGAGACGTTCTCGCGCGGCGTGCCCTCGACGAAGTGCAGGAACTCGGTCCACAGCTTGTCCGAGCCGAGGGTGCGGAAGAAGGCGTCCGACACCCCGGGGACCTGGAAGAAGCCGGTGTACGCCGACGACGCCACCTGCGAGAGGGCACGGCCGATGTTGCGCGGGGTCGGCGTGGCGAGCTGAGCGCGAGCCCACTCGCCGAGGAAGTCGAGATTGGGGCCGGAGACGGACGTGAACGACTTGATGCGCCTCTCGGCGTCGGGTGTGGTCACTGCTTCCCACGTCTGCACCGAACCCCAGTCGTGGGCGACGACGTGCGCGGCTCCGCCGTCGGTGACGGCGTCGATCACCGCGAACAGGTCGTCGGCCAGACCGGGCAGCGCGTACGACGGGACGTCGGTCGGACGGTCGCTCTCGCCGAAGCCACGGGTGTCGTAGGCGAACACGCGGTAACGCTCCGCGAGCTGCGGCGCCACGTTGTCCCACAGGTGATGCGTGTCGGGCCAACCGTGCACCAGCACCACCGCCGGGCGGGTCGTGTCGGTGGTGTCGCCGTACGCGTACGTCGCGAGTCGCACGGCGCCCGCCGTGATGTCGCTGCGCTGCCAATCAGTCATGTGCCGTCTCCGATCGTGCCATTGCTCGTTGACACGGTACCACCGGTGACAGTAAAAGCGCTAGCTCTAGTTAGCGCCCGCGTTTCCGCAGGTCACTGGCGATACGAGGACAAGAAGTTGCCGATCCGCTCCACCGCATCGGTCAGATCCCGCGCCCACGGAAGAGTCACGATCCGGAAGTGCTCGGTGTCGGGCATGTTGAAGCCCGAACCCTGCACGACGAGGATCTTCTCCTGCAGGAGCAGGTCCTGCACGAACTTCTCGTCGTCGTGGATCTCGTGGACCTCCGGATCGAGCCGCGGGAACGCGTACAGGGCGCCCATCGGCTTCACACAGCTCACGCCGGGGATCTCGTTCAGCTTGTCCCACGTGACGTTGCGCTGCTCCAGCAGGCGACCGCCGGGGCGGACCAGATCGTCGATGCTCTGGTAGCCGCCGAGCGCCACCTGGATGGCGTGCTGAGCCGGGACGTTGGCGCACAGGCGCGTCGACGCGAGAATCCCCATGCCCTCGATCAGGCCGCGCGCGTGATCTTTCGGTCCCGTCATGACGACCCAGCCCGCGCGGTAACCGCACACCCGGTACGCCTTCGAGAGGCCGTTGAACGTGAAGACCAGCAGGTCGGGCGCCAGCGAGGCGACGTTGATGTGCTCGGCGTCGTCGTACAGGATCTTGTCGTAGATCTCGTCGGCCAGGATCAGCAGCGAATGCTTGCGAGCCACGTCGACCAGGCGCTGCAGCACCTCGCGCGAATAGACGGCTCCCGTCGGATTGTTCGGGTTGATCACGACGATCGCCTTGGTGTTCGGCGTGATCTTCGATTCGATGTCCTCGATCGACGGATTCCAGCCGTTGTCCTCGTCGCACTTGTAGTGCACCGGGGTGCCGCCGGACAGGGCCGTCATCGCCGTCCACAACGGATAGTCGGGGGCCGGGATCAGGACCTCGTCGCCGTTGTTCAACAGCGCCTGCATCGTCATCGTGATCAGCTCGGACACGCCGTTGCCGAGCAGGACGTCGTCGACGTCGAAGTACGGGAAGTCGCGGATCAGCTCGTAGCGGGTCACCACGGCGCGTCGCGCCGAGAGGACTCCCGCCGACTCCGAGTAGCCCTGCGAGTAGGGGAGGGCGTGGATCATGTCGCGCAGGATCACGTCCGGGGCCTCGAAACCGAACAGTGCCGGGTTGCCGATGTTCAGCTTGAGGATGCGGTGTCCCTCCGCCTCGAGGCGCGACGCGTGCGCGTGCACCGGACCGCGGATCTCGTAGCAGACGTTCTGCAGCTTCTCGGACTGCTCGAGAGTGCGCAGATTGAGGTTCTGGTGCGACACGTGGGGACGGCTCATGCGTCCATTCTGTCAGCCGCGAGCAGACGACAATGCCCGGCCGTGCATTGTTGTGGTGTGGGTTTCACTGTCGCATCGTTCAACGTCAACGGCATTCGCGCTGCTCGGCGGCGCGGGTTCGACGAGTGGCTCGCCGACCGGTCGCCCGACGTCGTGGGTCTGCAGGAGTTGCGCTGCCCGCTGTCGGAGGTCGGCGAGTTCCCCGGATACACGGCGTCGGTGGACGTCGGATCGATTTTCGGGCGCAACGGCGTCGGCCTGCTGACGCGGGTGGAGCCCGCCGCGGTGCGGTCGTGGGCCGTCGATCCCCCGAAGGCCCGCGGCCTCGGAGCCTTCGCGTCGCACGGCCGCTACATCGAAGTGGATCTGGCCGACAGGCCACTGACGGTCGCCTGCCTCTACCTGCCGAAAGGCGGTCAGCCCGCACATCTGCAGCGTCCCGGCGGGATGCGGGAGGAGATGGACGGCGGAGCCAAGTATCAGCGCAAGATGCGGTTCCTCGCCGGGTTCGCGCGCGAACTCGACCGCAATCGATTGGCCGCCGCCCGTGCGGGCCGCGACTTCACGCTCGTCGGCGACCTCAACGTGGCCCATGTGGAGCACGACGTCACGAACTGGCGGGCCGCGCGGAAGATGGAGGGCTTCCTCCCGGAGGAACGGGAGTGGTTCTCCTCGCTGCTGTCCCCGCGACGTCTCGTCGACGTGGTGAGGGCGACGCACGGTGATCGGCCGGGCCCGCTCACCTGGTGGAGTTGGCGGGGCGACTCGTTCACCAAGGACGTCGGCTGGCGAGTGGATCACCAACTGTCCTCCCCGGCCCTCGCCCGCCGCTGCGACGCCGTCTGGGTGGACAAGGAACCGTCCCCGGAGTCCCGACTCTCCGACCACGCGCCGCTGATGGTCCGCTACCGCGACTGAGGCGCGAGAACGTTGGTGACGTTATCCGGCGCAGAGCCGGAAAACGTCACCAACGTTCAGCTGCCGCGCGCCTGCGCTCGATGGCGTCGATCAGCTCCGCCATGCACCCGGCGGGATCGGTCGTCATGCGCTCCCAGGTGAAGACCAACGGCACGCACTGGACGCCGTACATCGCATTGATCCACTTCTGGTCGCGTTCCCAGCGGTCGTGTTGGTGATGCCAGCCCCAGCCGTGGATCTCCACGGCGACCCCCTCGACGACCCACGCGAAATCGCATTTGAACCCGGCGATCCAGACCTGCTGCGTCCACCCGGTGATCCCGTACTCTCGGAGAATCTTGATGAACAGTCGCTCGGCTTGCGATTCGGACAGGTCAGCTGCCGCATTCAAGAGGAACCGCGCTCGCCTCATTCCGTGAGCGCCCGAGTTCCGGTCCAAGGCCGCACGCAGGGATGCCACCGTGACGCACTTCGTCTGGAGTGCGCGGTCCATCAGCGCGATGCCGTCGTCCAACTCGGCGGATGCCTCCAGCACCGTCAGCGAGAGCGAGGTGACCTGGATGCCGCGGAAGGTGACGATGTCCTCGGACGGGTACGACCGCCGCTTCGCGTCGACGGGCGTGCCGATCTGTCGCGTCGCCCGCACGGATCGGCCGACAGCGATCTGGACGTCGACAGGTGGTTCCTTCGTCAACCCGTGCCACCATGCGGCCGAAGCGCGGTCGATGACGCCGCCGTACGCGGCGGAGACGATTCTGATCCGCGCCGCATCGCCCATCGGATGTTCCACCGAGATGAACACCGTGCGCGCCTCCCGCGACCAGAGTCCAGCGCGGACGCGCCCCTCGATCTCGCTGCCCGTCATTTCGTAACCGGCCGCTTCGGCCGCCGTTAGCCTGGAAACGTCACCAACGTTCGCCGGTCGGCCTCTCGGGCCGTGCAGTCGAGCCGCGGATCTCCAGGGTCGGGCGGAGATCGGTCTCGGGCACCGGGTGATCGGAGTGCTCCAGCATGTTGATCATCGTGATGACGGCCGCCGACGCGAGCAGATGAGGATGGAGCTGCACCGATGTGATGGCCGGTCGTGATGTGCGCGTGTGCTCGGAGTCGGAGCCGCAGGCGATCAGCACGTCGTCGGGGACGGTGAGCCCGAGGTCGGCGAGCGCCTCCATGACGCCCGCCGCCTGACGTCCGGTCATGGCGTAGACGGCGTCCGGTCGGAGGTCGTCGGCGACGTCGAACAACTCGCCGGCGGCGTTGCGGCCGCCCGCGGTTCCGTCCGATTCGGCGCGCGCGCTGATGATCGGCCGCTGCCCGTGGCGGGCGGTCCAGTCTCGGTAGGCGCGTTCGGTGTCGATGTTCCACGCGTTCTCATCCGTGCCGAGGACCACGGCGATCCGCCGAGCGCCCCGCTCGGCGAGGTGATCGAGGACGTCGAGGGTGATCGTGGTGTTGTCGAGGCTGAGCGCGTCGTCGGTGGGACCACCGGGTTCGTATCCGATGGTCAGGAGCGGAATACGTTGCGAGCGAATGAGATCGGTGAGTCGGTCGCCGTGGACGGGATCGGCGATGAGGTATCCGTCGCACAGGGACGTGTCTCCGGATCTGCCTTCGCCCGTCGGATCGGGGACGAGCATCAGTGCGTAGTCGTGCTCCAGGGCGGTGAGGGCGGCGGCGCCTGCGAAGCGGAGGAAGTAGTCGACGCCCGTCGGCAGCAGTGAGTCGAACGAGTGGAGCTGTCGGATCACCAGCCCGATGACGCCGTGCCGCGTGTTGCGCAGTCCGCGCGCGAGCGGATCGGGCCGGTAGCCGAGTTCGGCGGCCGACTCGCGAACGATCTCCTGGGTGCGTGCGGCGACGGTGCCGTTCCCGGTGAACGTGTGGGAGACGGTGGTCGCCGAAACGCCGGCTCGCCGAGCGACGTCGTGAATCGTCGGCCGGGACCGTTGACCCTTCATCGATCCGACGTTAGTCGAGGGGAGGGTCGGAGAAATCCACGTTCGACAACGTCTTGTCCAAATCGATTTGCATATCTAGCGTGATCTACACCATAGCGGGGGAACCACATGATGTTGGAGACACAATGAGCACGATTACCGAGGCAGACAAGCTGGCACCGGACGTAGACGGCGTCGGACGCATCGAAGCCCACGGCATCGACTTCATCCCCGAGAGCGAACGTCGCGGCAAGGCCCGTGATCTGTTCGCGGTGTGGGCCGCGCCCAACGTCAGCTACCTCGCCCTGGTCGTCGGCGGCGCGCTCGTCCTCATGGGCCTCCAGCTCTGGCAGGCGATCGCCGTCATCGTCGTCGGCAACCTGGTGAGCATCCCCGTCGGCGTCATCGCGGCGAGCGGAGCGGCGTCGGGCACGCCGAGCGAAGTGATCATGCGTGCCATGTTCGGAGTACACGGCAACAGGGTGAACATCGCGATCACCGGATGGCTCATCAGCGTCTGCTACCTCGCGATGAACTGGGCCGCGGCCGCGGCCACCGGATTCGCGCTCGCCGACCGGTTCGGCATCCCGGTCAACACGGTCACGAAGATCGTCATCATCGTCGCCATCGCGGCGGTGACCCTCGTGCTCGCCGTCTACGGTCACGCCACGATCGTCCGCGTCTACGTTCCGCTCACCCTGGCGCTGATCACCGTCTTCGCGATGCTCGCCTACTTCGTCATCGGTCACGCCGTCTGGTCGTACGATCCGCCGCCGTTGACCGGCGTCGAACTCTTCGGCACCCTCACCGCGGGCACCGCTCTCGTGGCGTCCGGACCGCTCTCGTACTCCAACTCGGCCGACTTCGCGCGGTACCTGCCGTCGAACACGTCCGTCGCGTCGATCACCTGGTGGACCACGATCGGCATGTTCGTTCCGAGCGTCCTGTTCACCTCGATCGGTTCGATCGCGGCGACAGCGGTCGACATGACCGACCCGCAGACCGGTCTCGAAGGCGTTCTGCCCGACTGGTTCGTGCCGGTGTTCCTCGTCGCGGTGATCGTCGGCACCGTCGCCAACAACGCGATGACCGCCTACAGCTCCGGTCTGGCCCTGCAGGCCGTCGGACTACGACTGCGACGATCGGTGAGCGTGCTGCTCGACGGCACGGTCGGGATCGCGCTCACCCTCTACGCGCTCCTGGTCTCCAACTTCATCGACACCATCAGCAACCTCATGCAGTTCATCGTGGTGGTGACCGGTCCGGTGATCGCCATCTACACGACCGACCTGGTCCTGCGCCGCAACCGGTACGACGGCCTGCAGGTGAGCGATGAGACGAGCGCGAGCCCGTTCTGGTACGTGGGCGGCGTGAATCCGGCGGGATTCGTCGCGCTGATCGTGTCGAGCGCCGCCGCGATCCTGTGCGTGAGCGCGCCCGACTTCACCGGGCCCGTCGCGTCCGCGATGAGCGACGTCGACCTGTCTCTCCCCGTCGGCATGGTGCTCGCATCGGTGATCTACGGGACGATGATGGCGTCGACGATCCGTCGCCAGATCGGTGTTGCGGCGTGAAGCGACCGCACGTCGTCGTCGACTCCGACGACCCCGCCGAGCGCGGCAGGCAGCGCGGTCGCGCACTGCGCGCGGTGATGTCGGACGCGTCAGTCGAGTACCGGCGGTTGTTCGACGCCCTCGGCGTGTCCACGGAGCAGATCGACGTCGCTGTCGCCGAGACGGCGCGGGCGTTGACCGACTGGCGCCCCGACGTCTTCGACGAGCTCGAAGGGATCGCACGGGGCGCCGAGATCGGCGTCGACGAGGTCCTCATGCTCAACGCGCGCACCGAGATCCTGACTCTCGCCCCCGCGCCGTCGCCGGAGTGCACGACCCTCGTCGTGGCGCCGGACGGCGCGGAGCCCTTCGGTATCCAGACGTGGGACTGGCACGAGGAACTGGACCCGTTCTGGCACACGTACTCGGCCTCCGGGACTCGGTTCGCGCACGTCGGGTTGAGCGAGGCGGGCGTCCTCGGCAAGATCGGCGTCAACGAGGCCGGCCTCGCCGTGCACTTCAACATCCTCGGCCATGTGGACGACGCCCCCGGCGGAGTGCCGGTGCACGTGCTGGCGGCGACCATCCTCGCCGACTGCGGTTCGGTCGAGGCCGCACTCGACCTCCTGGCTTCGGCGACGATCACCTCGTCGAGCGCGCTGACCGTCTTCGACGCGCGTAGCGCGGTGTGCGCGGAGCTGTCGCCGGGGCGCGTCGCGGACCTGACCCCGGTGGACGGCTACCTGCTTCACACGAACCACTTCCTCGACCGGGTGAACAGCATCGGCGAGAAGTGGTGGCTCGACGTTCCGGACTCGCGCGCCCGATTCGACCTCGTCCGGTCCCGACTGCCGCGCTCCGGCTCGGTCGCCGACGTCGACGCGTTGCCCGGTTGGTTGTCGTCGGGGCCCGGCGAGGCGGAACTGTGCTGCGTCCCGTCGCCGGACGCCGCTCTCGGGGCCAGATGGCGCACCCTCGCCACGGTGCGCCTGCACCCGGCGACCCGCGCGGTGTCGGTGCTCGACGGCCCGCCGACCTCCGCCGGGACCGGCGAATGGCGCCGACTGGCGGCGCCCGCGACGACGGAGGTTCTTCGATGAGCACGGTCCACTACCGGAACGGGCGTGTGTTCACGGCCGCGGACACGGGATGGGTGTCGTCGCTGATCGTCGACGGCGACACGATCGCCTACGTCGGGGACACCGACACCGCGGACACCTGGGGTGCGGATCGGACGGTCGACCTCGGCGGAGCCCTGGTGCTGCCGGCCTTCGTCGACGCTCACACTCACCTCGTGTCACTGGGCGAGTCGCTCGGGCAGGTCGACCTGGTCGACGCCGAGGATCTCGCTGACATCCAAGAACGGCTGCGGCGAGCGGTGGCCGACGCGCCGGACGCGCCGCGGATCATCGGCCGGAGCTGGCTGTACGGTGCGCTCGACGGCTCCACCCCGGACCGGCACATGATCGACGCGGCGGTCGCCGACCGGCCCGTCTACCTGACCTCGAACGACGTCCACTCGGCGTGGGTGAACACCGCGGCCCTTCGCGAACTCGGAATCGACGACGACACCCCGGATCCGATCGGCGGCGAGATCAGCAGAGACGAGTCGGGGGTCGCCGACGGAATGCTCTACGAGACGGCCGCGCTCGGCCGGATGCGCGATCATCTCGACGCGGTGACCACGGACGCCGACCGCGACGCCGCGCTCGCCGAGGCGTTCGCCCGCTACCGGGCCTCGGGGGTGGGAGCCGTCGTCGACATGTCGTTGAACCGCCCCGATCTGGAGGCGCTGGAGCGTGCCTTGGAGGCGGGCGGCGGCCGACTTCCGATCAGGGTGGCGGGACACTGGCTGATCGAGCGATCGTCCGAGCTCGAGACGAGTCTGGCTCAGGTCGCCGAGGCCGCGGCCTTGCGCGACCGACTGTCAGGCCCGTGGCTGCGGATCGTCGGCGTCAAGATCATGGTCGACGGTGTCATCGACAGCTGCACCGCGGCCATGAAGCACCCGTTCACCGACGGCAGCCATCCCGGACCCATCTGGAATGCGGACGCGCTTGCCCCCGTCGTCGCCGCGGCCGATGCGGCGGGCCTGCAGGTCGCCATGCACGCGATCGGCGACGAGGCGTCCGACATCGCACTCGACGCCGTCGAGCATGCGATCGAGGTGAACGGCGACATCCCGAGACGCCATCGGCTGGAGCACCTGGAGACCGTCACCGAGGCGAATGTGACTCGGCTCGCGCGGCTCGGTCTCGTCGCATCGATGCAACCGGTGCACTGTGACCCGGCGATCCAGGAACAGTGGCGGGCGGTGCTCGGCGACGATCGGGCCGACCGCGGCTATCCGTGGCCGGAGTTCGGTGCGGCAGGCGCCGTCGTGGCGTTCGGGACGGATGCGCCGACGGCTCCGTATCCTCCGCTGCCGAACATGTACATCGCGTCGACGAGAAGGTCCGCGCTGGTGGACGGACTGGAACCGAATCTGCCGAAGTATGCGCTCCCGTTGGCGGAGGCGATCGTGCACGGGACGGCGGACGCGGCGTACTCGTGCCGCTGGGACGACACGATCGGCAGCCTGGTGCCGGGGATGTCGGCGGACTTCGTGGTGCTCGAACGGGACCCGTTCATCGACGGCGTCGACACGCTGTTGACCGCGGCGGTGGCCCACACGTACGTGGCCGGCAGGCCTGACTGACTGTAACGCGGCCGAGCGCCACCAGCGTTTCCGGTGGAGAACGGCGACGGCCCCGAACACTCTCGTAGGAGTGTTCGGGGCCGCCGTTGTCGGGGCCTACCTCGGAGGGGTCAGCTGCCGAAGATGTTGCCGAGCGATCCGGTGCCCGGATCGGTGGGCGTGCCGGGATCCTCGCCGCCCGGGACCTTCAGGGTCTCGGGATCGGACGCGGAGTCGATGAACCCGTTGTCGCCCGTGAACTGGGCGCTGATCGCGAACTCTCCGCCGGTCGCGAAGGTCGTGGTCAGGGTGGCGACTCCGTTGACGACACGGACCGGACGGCCGATCGGCTTGTCACCGATCTTGAACTGCACGGTGCCGTTGGCGTTCGACGGATCGACGGTGGCCTTCAGGGTGACCGACTCGCCCTTGTTCACGGTGCCGACCGGCGACAACGTGGTCGTCGTCTGGACGGCAGCCGCCGGGGCAGCGGTGACGCTGACCGGGAACATCGGGGCGACCGAACCCGCGACGCCCGCACGACCCGAGTAGCGGGCCAGCACGCGGTGCGTGCCGGGAGTCGTGAACTTGTACGGAGCCACTGCGGTGCCGTCCGAGCCGACCTCGGCGGTCGGGCCGGAAGCGCCGTCCACGGTGAACGTCACGGTGCCGCCCTGGATTGCAGGGGTGACCTGCGCGGTCAGGTTGACGTCCTCGTCGACGTACGCGTCGTTCGGGCCCGTGGTGCGAACCGATGTGGTGACGTCGTCGGTCGTGACCTTGATCGTCTTGGTGCTCGACGTGGAGCCCTCGAAACCGTTCGTGCCGGAGAAGACGGCCTTCACGTCGAAGTCGCCGTCGGTCTCGAACTTGTGCTCGATCGACGCCTTGCCGTTCTCGACGTCGACCGGCGCGCCGAGATCGTCGCCGTTCAGCGAGAACTGGACGGTGCCGCCGTTCGCGGCAGGTGCGATGTTCGCGGTCAGCGTGGCGGTGTCGCCGTTCTTGACCGTCGAGGGCACGGCGAGCGTCGTCGTCGTCTGCTTGTCGGCTTCGGTGATGTTCACCGTCGCGAGCGGGCCCGCGCCGTTGTTCAGCGGATCACCCGCACCGGTGCGCGGCGTGCACTGCGCGGGCGCCCAGATGGTGCCGACGAGCGGCGCGCTCGCCTTCGGGAGGAGCGTGATCGGGTTCTTGTCGTTGCCGAACGTGCCCGCGTCGCCCGCGGTGCGGAGCTTCAGGTTGATGGCGCCCGATGTGCCTGCCTTCAGACGCGCCTTGACCTGCGGGAGCTTGAACGTGGTTGACGCGCTGCTGCCGCCGACGTTCTTGGCGACGATACCGCCCGACGAGTTCTTGCTCGACGACGGACCGTTGCCGATGACCTGGTTGTTGCCCGACAGGCGCAGGATGGTGCCGTTGGGATCGACCGTGCCCGCCTCGTTGACGCGCAGCATGTTCGGCGCGGTGCCGCTCAGGCCGATCGAGGTGCCGGGGACGACTTCACCGCTGAGGTAGGTGGCGTTGTCGGGCATCATGACGTCGATCTTGATGCGCGACGACTCCTCGATCGTGGCCGTGATGCCCGATGCGGTGATGCCGTTCGGGATCGTGATCGGCGGCGGCGAGATGAGGACGTCGAACTCGTCGCCCGCATTGACCGTGGCGGGGGCGTCGACGGTGATCTGAGCGCCCGGGTTGCCGATGTTCTGCGGTCCGCCCGCGAGCGATGACGACGGGGTCGCCAGGCACATCACGTCGAACGTTGTTGTTGTGGTTTCAGCGTTGGCGACGGGAACGGTCGGGAGGACCGTCAGCCCGGCGGCGGTAGCTGCGCCGATCGCGAGGATCCGGCGTGCTGACTTCTTCACGAAGATCTCCTAGAGAAGTGGGGTGTCAGTTGCCGAGGAGGCCGCTGAGGGAGCCGGTGTCGAGGGAGCCGTTGCCGCCCGGGTCGACCGGGGTGGACGCGGTGGTCACCTTGATGATGGTCGGACCCGACTCGGAGGCGCGGTTGTCGTCGTCGCCCAGGTACTCGGCGGTGACGGCGTAGGTGCCCTCCTCGGTGAACGTGTGGGTCAGCGTTGCGACGCCGTTCACGATGGCGACAGGGGCGCCGAGCTCCTGGGTGCCGGCGCGGAACTGGACCGATCCGCCCGCGGTGCCGGGATCGACGGTCGCGGTGAACGTGACGGTCTTGCCGACGTTCGGTGCACCCTGAACCGACAGCTTGGTGCTGGTGTTCGTGCGGGTGTCGGGATTCTTCACGGTGACATTGCGAGGAGCGGACACGTCCGATGCGGCGAAGCCGTCCGCGCCGAGGAACTTGGCGGTCACGGCAGCCGTACCTGCGGTGGTGAAGGTGTGGGCCAGAACTGCCACGCCGTCGGCGGTGCCGACGTTCGCCTCACCGACCGAGTTGCCGTCGACGAAGAACTCGACCTTGCCGCCGTCCGGGATCGGGCGGACGGTCGCACGCAGCGAGGTGGACTCGCCGGTCACCGCGTCCATCGGGTCGATGACGACGGCGGTGGTCGCGAAGTCGGCGTCCTTGACGGTCACGGTCTTGGCGTCGGACTCGGAGTCGGCGAAGTGCCCGGTGGCGTTGAAGACGGCCTTGATGTGATGCGTCCCGGCCTCGTCGTACTTGCGGTCCAGGGTGGCCTTGCCGTTGACGACTGGCACCGGTGCGCCGAGGTCGTCGTCGCCGTCCTTGAACTGGACGGTGCCGGTCGCGTCATCGGGATCGATGTTCGCGGTGTACGTGACCTCTTCGCCGACGCGCGCGGTCGCCGGGGCGTCGAGGGCGGTGGTCGTCGCGGACTTGACGACGACGGTCTTCACGCCGGAGGTCGCGTCGCGGAAACCGGGGTCGGCGGTGAACACGGCCTTGATGTCGTGATCGCCACGTGTGGTGAACGTGTGGTCGAGGGTGGCGACACCGCCCGTCACGGTGATCGGCGAACCGATGTTGTCGTCGCCGTCCTTGAACTGGACCTTGCCCTCGGCGTTGTCGGGATCGAGGTTCGCCTTGAGGGTCACTTCCTGGCCGGCGCCCGCGTTGTCGGGGACGTCGAGGGTGACGGTGGTACGGACGGCCGGGTCGACCACTTCGGTGCTCGACAGCGCGCCGCGTCCGTTTCCTGCTGCGACACAGTACGAAGCGGTCTTGTCGACGACATTGCGGGTGTCGCCGAAGCTGATGCTGGTCTCGTCGACCTTGATCGCCGCGGTCTCGGCACCGGTGCGGATGCCCGTCGTGATGTGGGTGCCCTCGGTCATCGGCGCCTTGACGACGATGGCGATCTGCGGGGTCTTCCACTGGACGTTCTTCGCGACCTGCAGGCCCTTGCCCGGGTCGTTGTCCTTGCCGTTGGGGCCGTTGTTGATCGTGAGGTGGCCGTCGCCGGTCATGCGAAGATACTGGCCGTTCGCGTCGACCTGGCCTGCGGCGTTCACGCGGAACAGCGTCGGAGTCTGGCCGCCGAGGCCGACGGCGGTGCCCGCGACCAACTGTGCCGAGACGACTGTCGCGTTGTCGGGGACCTTGAAGTCGTACTTCAGTCGGCCGATGGCGGCGTCGGGCATGACGAGCGGGCCGGCCTGCATCTTGATGGTGAACTGTTCACCCGGTGCGACGGTCGCCGGCGCGCTCACGACCATGGTGTCGTTGTAGTTCGACGTCCAGTCGCTGAACGAGCCGTCGACGGCGCAGGCGTGCGTGAAGGTTGTGGTCGTGACGATGTCGGCCGCCGATGCGGTCGGCGTCGGCGCGAAGGCGACGAGTGAACCGACCGCGGTGGCGATCGTCGCGGCTGTGGCCGCGCTTCTCCGGCTGAGCATGATTCGTTTTCCCCTTAGATCGTTGCGACGAACGACAGCACGACAGCGAACTGCTGTTGATCGATTGCTCAGGAAAACGTAAGCCATCGCCTAAGAACGAGTGTTGCGCGTGTGACTGGTGTTGCCAATCGACTCAAGCGTGTGCCAAGCGGCCATAAGTAGGCACACAATCCACCTTCTGAGTGCCTTGAGTCACAACTCCGCTACCTGAATCGTGTAGCTCGAACGGACGAATCATGTTTCGAGAGACTCGGCGGTTCGGGCGTGGGACGAAATTCAGCAAAGCGGTCCCGGATTCTCGGTCGGTCGAGCACGGTGTCCCGAATATGGGCCTTCAAGTGCGGGAACGCCAGGAAGATGTGCCAACCTCAGATCTGTTCGGTGGCACGAAAACGTCGCTTTTCTTAAGATGCGGGGGAAGAAGAACGGCCCGGAAGCTTTCGCTTCCGGGCCGTTCTCGCGGTCGAACCGTCTACTTCGCGCCGGGGCGTTTCTTGCCTGCGGCGATGCCGAAGCCCTTCGCCTTCGATGCACCGGTCTCCGTGATCGTCCGCGAGTCCGCGGTCGGAGCGGCCTGCGGTTCCTCAGCGGCCGGGGCCTCGACGTCGGACTCGGCCTCGACGGCCGGAGCGGGAGTCGCGGCAGCGGGTGGTTCCTGAGCTCCGCCGAGGGGCTTCGGGGCGCCGGGCTTCTTGGCGCCGGGCTTCTTCAAGCCGCCCGCCATGCCGAATCCCTTGGCCTTGCCTTCGGTGCCCTCGGTGACTGCGGCGACCGAGGTCGGCTCGGCCTCAGCGACCGGAGCGGCTTCGGCCGGGGCCTCAGCAGCCGGGGCCTCGGCGGCCGGAGCCGCGGTGGCTGCCGGAGCAACGGCGCCGGGCTTCTTGGCGCCGGGCTTCTTCAGCCCGCCTGCCATGCCGAATCCCTTGGCCTTGCCCTCGGTGCCCGACGTGACCTCGGCGACTGCGGCGGCCTCAGCGGGCGGAGCTGCGGGAGCGACCTCAGTGGCGGGAGCAGCAGCTGCCGGAGCAGCGGTGCCGGGCTTCTTGGCGCCGGGCTTCTTCAAGCCGCCTGCCATGCCGAATCCCTTGGCCTTGCCCTCGGTGGCCGCGGTCGCGGTCTCGGCGGGAGCCGCGGCGGGCGTGGCCGGAGCGGCAGTGCCGCCGGGCTTGGGAGCGCCGCCGGGCTTCTTGAGGCCGCCGGGCTTCTTCATTCCGCCGCCCATCGCGAGACCACCGGCGGCAGGAGCCGCAGGTGCAGCAGCGGGAGCCGCGGCGCCGCCGGGCTTGGGGGCGCCGCCGGGCTTCTTGAGGCCGCCGGGCTTCTTCAGGCCGCCTGCCGGAGCCAGACCACCGGCGGCCGGAGCTGCTGCGGCGGGCTTCGCAGCGGCAGGCTTGGCGGCCGGGGCCGCAACAGCAGCGGGCACGGTTGCGGGGGCCGCCACGGGGATCGGGCCGAGGAAGTTTCCTCCGCGCTTCACCTCCTGGCGACCGCGGTTCACGCCCTCGAGCAGCATCTGCGCGACGTCGATCACCTCGACCTTGCCCTCGTCCTCGGTGCCGCTCAGCTGGGCGGTCACACCGTCGGTGAGCATCACGCGGCAGAACGGGCAGCCGGTCGCGATCTTCTTGGTCGTCTCGCCTGCGGGTGCAGCGGTGAGCGTGTCGAGCGCTTCGTCGACGCGGTCGACGTTGATGCGCTTGCCGATCTGCTCTTCCATCCACATGCGGGCACCGCCCGCGCCACAGCACATCGACCGCTCGCCGTGGCGAGGCATCTCGGTGAGTTCGCCGCCCGCGGCATCCATCAGTTCGCGCGGGGCGTCGTACACCTTGTTGTGACGTCCCAGGTAGCAGGGGTCGTGGTAGGTGACGGCTTCGCCGCCGCCGATCGGGGCCACCGGAACCAGACGCTTCTCGCGGACCAGGCGGTTCAGCAGCTGCGTGTGGTGGACCACCTCGTACTCGCCGCCCACCTGCGGGTACTCGTTGCCGAGCGCGTTGAAACAGTGCGCACAGGTGACGACGATCTTCTTGCGCTGCGTCGGCGCGGTCGCGAACAGCTCGTTGAACGTCTCGATGTTCTGCTGCGCCAGCATCTGGAACAGGAACTCGTTGCCCGCGCGACGAGCGGAGTCGCCGGTACAGGTCTCGCCCTCGCCGAGGACGAGGAAGTCGACGGCGGCGATGTCGAGGAGTTCGGCGACGGCCTTCGTCGTCTTCTTCGCACGGTCCTCATAGGCGCCTGCGCAGCCGACCCAGAACAGGTACTCGTAACCCTCGAACGACTCGACGTCCTTGCCGTAGACCGGGATGTCGATGTCGATCTCATCGATCCACGCGGTGCGCGCCGACGAGTTCTGGCCCCACGGGTTGCCCTTGTTCTCGAGGTTCTTGAACATGCCCGCGAGCTCGGACGGGAAGTCCGACTCGATGAGGACCTGGTAGCGGCGCATGTCGATGAAGTGGTCGACGTGCTCGATGTCGACCGGGCACTGCTCGACGCACGCGCCGCACGTGGTGCAGCTCCACAGGGCCTCGACGTCGATGACGGCGCCGGCCGGATCGCCGCCGAGCGATTCGCCGACCAGCTTGCGCTCGGACTCCAGACGTGCGGCCTCCGGGATCGCGGCGAGCTTCGCCTCGTCGACGTTGCCGTCGGCGTCCACCAGGCCGATCTCCTCGCCGCCGACGTCCTTGCGTCCACCGGCGAACAGGTACGGGGCCTTCGCCTGACCGTGATCGCGGAGCGACATGATCATCAGCTTCGGCGACAGGGGCTTGCCGGTGTTCCAGGCGGGGCACTGGCTCTGGCAGCGACCACATTCGGTACAGGTCGTGAAGTCGAGCCAGCCCTTCCAACTGAAGTCCTCGATCTTGCCCGCGCCGAACGCGTCGACGTCGGGGTCGGCCGTCTCCATGTCCAGGACCTTGCCCTGGCTCATCATCGGCTTTGCGGCGCCGAGGGCGACACCGCCGTCCGACTCACGCTTGAAGAAGATGTTGGGGAACGCGGCGAAGCGGTGCCATGCGACGCCCCAGTCGATGTTCAGACCGACGACGGCGAGCCAGATCATGCCCGACATCAGCTTCACGACCGCGGCCGCGGTGACGGCGTACACGGAGATGCCGTCGAAGAGCTGCGCGAAGTAGTGGGTGAAGAACGACGTCCAGATCGGCGGGTTCTCGATGCCCGACGCGATCTTGAAGGTCTTCACGAAGATCATGCCGAGGCCCTCGATGAGGACGACGAGTTCGACGAAGTACGCGGCGCCGAAGCGCGACCCCGAGAAGCGCGACAGGCGGCCCGGCAGCCTCGGATGGTTCAGCTGGCGGATGATGATCATCGCCGTGATACCGATCACCGTGCCGAGTCCGAGGACCTCATCGGCGAAGATGTAGATGTGCCACGCGCCGAAGATCGGCCAGTGGAACTCGGGGTCGAAGATCTGTCCGTAGGCCTCGAACCAGAAGATCGCACCGATCAGGAAGCCGAACATCACCAGCCAGTGGGCCCAGCCGACGGTGCGGAACTTGACCATCCGGGTGTGCGCGACGAATTCCTTCATCATCGTCACGAGGCGCTTGCCGGGGTAGGCGAACCGTCCCGAATCGACCTTCTGACCTTGGGCGATGGTCCGGACCATCGTGAACACACCGCGCAGGAACAGCGCCCAGCAGACGAGGCTGATCAATGCGGCGATCGTTCCGATGGTGACGGTCGTCGTCGTCATGGGAAGTACCGGCCTTTCTCCAGGAAAGTACTACGACTCGTCGTGGGCGGCCGATGCTCACGACGATGTCGACAATTTTCTTCAGGTAACCGTAAGGCTTCGGGCCCGTTCGGCGCCGCCAAGGTTTACCTAACTTCCCTGGTTGCAACGGGTTCCAGAACCTCGTGCCCATATGTTACTTATCGGTAACTTGAACTGCCAAGGGGTGGCGAGATGTGCCGGACGCCTCGAGAGTGCAATTCAGTGCCAGGTTTGCCGGTGTGACGATGTCTTTACTGTCGCTTTGCATTCATTTGTTCGGCCGACACCGCGGCCGGTTGTAGCGTCCGCTGAGACGGGTATCACTACGGCCTTGAGGAATGGCTCAGGTCATATGCCATCGACGCCCGAGGAAGTGAGTCACCAGTGAAGAAGTCCCTCCTCCGATCCGCCGTCGCGGCAACCGCTGTGTCGGCGATGATCGGCTTCTCGATTTCACCCGTGCACGCGGCCGCCGCCGAGCCGGTCCCGGACCCGTTCCCGACGTCGTGCGTGCCCGGCGACGCCGAGGTCAAGTCCGGTGAAGGCTGGACCGCGGACTGCACCAAGGCGTCGCCGTCCGTGGTGGCTTCTGTCGCCGATTCGATTCTCGCGATAGTCGCGCCCGACCTCGGCATCAAGTTGGCCGACATGAACCGCGCGATCGCGCTCAACATCCTCGGCTTCCTCCCGGGCAACGCGTCGATCGCCGGAGACGGCTTCACCATGGCCGTCGGCGCGGGCGGCGACGCCCATGCCAATGCGCCGAGCGCCTTGAGCGGTGCCATCGCACTCGGGCTCATGCAGGGCACCGCGAACGCGAACGCCTCCTTCGGCGGCCTCGCACTCGCGACCTCGCTCGGCGCCGACGCGGTCGCCAACGCCAAGGCCCTGCCGGGAGGTGTCGCCATCGCCGTCGGTTCGGGCAAGAACGTCGACGCGGTCGCCTTGGGAGGCATCACCACCGCGGTCTCGGGCGTCGTCGACGACAAGGACGCCGCCTACGCCTACTGCACCGCGCTGTACGGCACCGCGTCGGTGACCGACGACAAGGGCAAGAACGTCGACAACTGCACCAGCGTCATGTTCATCTTCCAGAAGTCGCAGAAGGGTGACGGTCCGGTCGTCTACGCGATCAAGAACCCGTTCTCCGCACAGCTCGCGGCGCCGCTCGCCCTACTCGCGCCGTTCCTGGAACTCGGTGCGTCGTTGGGCATGGATCTTCCGATCCCGGCCGAGGCTCTCGGCCTGATCAAGACGGGGTTCGTCCCGTACTTCTCCGAGGACCTGTTCCGTGTGGTGATGACGGATCAGGGGCCGAAGTTCGAGAGTGATCTGTTCAAGCCGAAGGCTCCCGCCGAGGAGGCTCCGAAGGCCGATGCCGCACCCGTCGTCGCGGCGAAGGCCGATGCGGATCCCGCCCTGGCGGCCGCCGTTGCCGAGGAAGACGAGGCTCCCGCGGTGACGACCACGCCGTCCGCTGACGTGACGCCTGTGGTCGAGGCTCCCGCTACGAACGCTCCCGCGACCGAGGTTCCCGCCACCGAGGCTCCGGTCGCCGACGAGCCTGCCGAGACGACCGCCGCGCAGGCCCCGGCGGCCGACGCGTCCTCGGACGCGGCTCTTGCGGACGATGCTCCGGCAGCAGACGAGCCGGTGGTCGACGCGGCTGCCTGACAGTTCTAGAAACGTTGGTGACGTTTTCCGGTCTCGGCGACGGAAACGTCACCAACGTTTCTTGTCTCTATCCGTCTGTCGTTCGTTCGCTGGACATTTGCTTGGCGTGGGAAGCTGTGGCCTGCGGGTATAGCGATGCGGCCGATATCGATACTTCGACGCCGCCGCGGCCGACGACTGACTCGGTGGCACGATTTTGATCACACTCGGCTGCTGTTGTGCCGTGGTTCACATCATGTCGAGGGGCTGCCTACTCGTCAGTAGGTTTCGGGTTTAGCGTCGGGGTCGATCGCATCCCCACTTCGTGCGATCTCCGTGTTCCGGACAAGAACTCCTCCCAGAAAGAGTTGACGTGAAAAAGTCGACATTCCGCAAAGCGCTCGTCGCAGGCTTCGCCACCGCGACCCTCGCCACCGGAGCCCTGGTCCCGGTCGCCCCCGCGCATGCCGCGGACGACCTCCCCACCTTCACCTGCAATCCCGGCGACGCGCCCGCGGGTGATCCCGTACTCAAGTGGTCGACCGACTGCTCCACCGCGACACCGTCCGTCATCGCGGCAGGCGCCGACGCGATCCTCGGTCTGATCGCACCCGGCATCAAGCTCGGCGATCTGAACAAGGCCATCGCGCTCCCTCTCGACCTCGGATCCCAGTGGAACCCCGACCTCCTCTTCCCCGGAAACGCCACCATCTCCGGCAGCGGCTTCGCGTCGGCGATCGGCGCAGGCGGCACCGGCATCGCGATCGCCGACTACGTCCTCAGCGGCGCGATCGGCATCGGCGGACTCGGCGGCGTCGGCCTCGCACACGCCAACCTCGGCGGCTTCGCGCTCGCCGCGGGTATCGGCGACTCCAAGGCCGACGCCGTCGCTCTCCCCGGCGGCATCGCACTGGCGGTCGGACTCGGCAACAACGTGAAGGCCGTCGCCCTCGGCGGTGTCACCGCGGCGTCCGGAAGCCTGGACGATCCGGCCTCGGTCCAGACCATCTGCACCGCCGTCTACGGTTCGGCGACCGTCACCGACCCGGCGACCGGCAAGACCCTGAGCTCGTGCACCAGCGTGATGTTCGTCTTCCAGAAGTCGCAGCAGGGCGACGGGCCGGTCGTCTACGCGATCAAGAACCCGTTGTCGCTGGCGCTCGCCAACCCGCTCAAGCTGCTCGCCGACTTCAGCTCGGTCCAGGAGTCGATGGGCATCAAACTGCCGATCCCGAAGGAGGTCATGAACCTCCTCGGCGGCAACATCATCCCGAAGTTCAATGACGACCTCATCCGCGTCGTCATGACCGACAGTGGCCCGAAGATCGAGTCGGACCTGTTCAAGGGCCTCGGCTCCACCGGCTCGTCGGAGCCCGCGCCCGTTGCGGCCACGGCTGACGTGACCCCGGCGGCCGGCGTCGCCACGAAGCCTGCGGCCCCGGAGACCCCGGCCGCGCAGGCGCCTGTCGTGGAGGCGCCCGCAACGGAGGCCCCCGCTGTGGAGACTCCCGCAGTCGAGGCGCCCGCCGTGCAGGCGCCCGTTTCGGAGGCCCCGGCAGCGGAGGTTCCCGCTGCGGAGGCCCCGGCATCGGACGCCCCGGCCGCCGATGAGGCTCCCGCTGCCGACCAGCCCGCGGTGGAGGCTCCGGCCGCCGCCTGACCGGCATCCACGAAGACCCTGCCCGGACACGTTGTCGGGCAGGGTCTTTCGGTTTCGGGCGTGTCGTCGGTGGATCAGGCCTGCGGCTCGATGGTCTCCATCTCGGCGAGGGTGGTCTCGAGATGATCGAGGATCCGCTGGAGGCGGGGGAGTTCGGCGCGGGCGCCGATGATGCCGAAGTTGGCCTTGCCTCCGACGGTGGTGACGGTGATGTTCATCGCCAGACCCTCCATCGGGATCGACACCGGGTAGCAGCCGTCGAGACGGGCGCCGTTCCAGTACAGCTCGTCGTCCGGGCCGGGGACGTTCGAGATGATCAGGTTGAAGCCGGTCGGGGTGTACTGCACGAAGCCGGGGACGGTGTTGAACGCCAGCGGCCAGATCGTCGCGGCCCCCAGCGCCAACGCCTGGAGCGGGCGCAGGCCTCGGACGGCCTTCTTCGCCGCGGCCGTCGACGCCTTGATCGCGGTGACACGGTCGGCCGTGGACTCCACATCGGTCGCCATCCGGACGGAGATGGCCGTCACCGCGTTGCCGTCGGAGTCGCCGTCCGCGTGCAGCGACACGGGCATCAACGCGACCAGCGACTCGTCGGGCAGGGCGTCGTTGTCGGCGAGATACCGGCGGAGCGCACCCGAGCACATGGCGACGACGACGTCGTTCAGCGTCATGCCCTGCGCCTTGCCGACGGCGCGGAGGCGTTCCACCGGCCAGTCCTGCGCGGCGAAACGTCGCGCCGAACCGATCGGAACGTTCAGGATGGTCTGCGGAGCCTGCTGCATCGGGGCGAAGTAGTCGCTGTCGGTGACGCCCGCGACGGCGATCTTCGCGGCGGCGGGCGCCATTCCGACGACCTGGTCGGCGACGTCGAGAACTTGCCCGGCGGCGCTGGTCAGGGACGACAGGAGTCCCTTCGGCTCGGTCGGCGCGGAACGACGGCGCTTGAGGCGCGAGTCCCAGAACGCGGTGCCTGCGCGGTCGGCCGGATCGGTCGACAGGGTGCGTTGGAGCAGCCGGAGCGCGGTGACGCCGTCGACCACGGAATGGTGGACCTTCGTGTACAGGGCGACGCGTCCGTCGGCGAGACCCTCGATGATGTGGACCTCCCACATGGGCCGACGACGGTCCAGGAGTGCGCCGTGATTCAGCGAGACGTAGCGCAGCAGGTCCCGGATGGCTCCGGGGCGCGGCAGGATGATGCGGCGCAGGTGGTAGTCGAAGTCGACGGTGTCGTCGAACGACCACGCCGTGTATCCGGCCAGCTGGGCGGGTGTCGCCGGGCGCTTGCGGAACATCGGCGCGATGTCGGTGGCGGAGGTGAACGTGGCCGCCATCTCTTCCGCGAGCTCGTCGGATGTCTGGCCCTCGCGGGGGATGAACAGCTGGAGTCCGCCGACGTGCATGGGCTGATCTCGTGTCTCGGCGACGAGGAACATCGATTCGGTGACGGGCATGTACTGCATGGCGGGTCTCCTCGGCGGGTGTGATGGTGCGCGAATGATTATGACATGACGCACACTTGCGGGCGTCGGGTGCCTCATGCCGCGGTCGGCGTCAAGGAGATTACAGTGTACGGGTGTTCACTCGTCGCCGGTGTCGGCTCTTCGTGCTGATACTGCTGATCGCGGTGGAGGCGCTTGTCGTGGTCACCTCGTCATGGGTGGCGATCGCCTCGCGCGGGCGGGTGGTGCAACCGTCCGAGATACCCGATGACGCCCCGACGACGCTCATCGTCCTCGGGGCGAAGGTCGAGGACCGTGAGGCGGGCGACTACGTTCGCGCTCGGCTCGACGTCGCCCTCGACCTGTACCGCACCGGCCGCGTGACGCGGATCCTCGTCTCCGGCAATGACGCCGACGACGCGGGCAACGAAGTCCACGTGATGCGCGCCTACCTGGAGGACAACGGGGTGCCCGCCGAACGGATCGTCGACGATCGGTTCGGCCTCAACACGGCCGCCACTTGCCGTCGTGCGGTGCGCGAGTTCGGGCTGCGTTCGGCGCTCATCGTCACGCAGGACTTCCACGCGGGACGGGCCGTGATGCTGTGCGACGCATACGGTCTCGACGCGATCGGCGTCATCGCGCCGTGCGGCCACTGCTCCCTCTACAGCAAGGTGCGGAACCAGTTCCGCGAGGCGTTGCTGTCGCGTCCACGCGCGGTGCTGGACGCGTTGACGTCCGCCGCGTCATTCGAATGAATAGATTTTCGTTTGCTGCACCGTAGCCTTGGCGTATGACCTCCGGACGACCCGGCCTCAACGTGGCCGGAATGGCTGTGACCAGCGGAGACTGGCCCGGACCGCTGCTCCCCGTCCGAGCGGCGTACGCCGCGCTCGACGATGCGGGTCTGCGCCCGTCCGACATCGGCGCGGTCATCCACGTCGGCGGCGACGAATCGGCGGCCGTCGCCGCCGCGGTCCGCGACGGACTGGGGGCGTCGACGTGCCGACTCACCTACGACGTCGGGGGCGGACCCGCCGGATTCGTGTCGGCCCTCGCGGTCGGGGCGTCGCTCCTCGCGGAGGGCAGAGGCGTGTTGATCACCGAGACCGACGACGACGGCGCCGCGTCCCTCGTGCTCACCGGGGCCGCGTCGTCCGCGGAGTACTCCGCGGAGCCGTTCGTCGTGCGGGCGTCGTCGCCGGTCCGCGCGCTGCTGTCGAGCCGCGACGGAGGGCACGCGGACGTGCTGCTCGTCGCGCCCGGCTCGGACGGCGCGTCCGTCCGCTGCCTGATGTGAGGCCTACGGTGCGGGCTTCCACCACCCGGTGGCGCGTCCGAAGTCGGCGTCCAGGTGGGGGAGGAAGCTGAGCGCGAAGGCGTTGGTGATGTGGTGGCCGTCGTGCCAGACGAGGATGTTGCCGACCACGGCCGGGCAGTACCCGTCGCGGCAGAAGCCGTCGGAGTAGTCCAGGAAGGTCATGTTCGGGAACTGGTCGGCGAACGCGTCGACAGGGTTGACCGGCGACAGCGCGCGATCCCGCGACACGCCGCACACCTCGGGGTTCTTGCCCGCGGCGACGCAGTCGCGCGGAAGCATCGGGCCGTGGGTCCACGGGGTGTCGCGGATGGCGATCACCTTCTGCCCGCGGGCCCGGAACTCGTCGAAGATGTCGAGGTAGCCGCGCGGCGTGGTGTCGCCCCGGCCGTCGGACACGGGCCGGGTGGCCGTGGTGAACACAACGTCCGGTTCGTCGACGGCGAGCCTGTCCATCACCGCCTCCGTCCACTCATTGCACTCGGTGAGGAGCCGACCGTCGATCTCGACGGACGCCTCGGTGCTGAGCGCGCAGCCCGCCTTCATGTACGTGGTGACGCGGAAGCCGCGACGTTTGCCGAGGGCGTCGATGGCGTTCATCCAGTGCTCCGAATGCGAGCCGCCGACGACGGCGACGGTGCGCTTGGCCCGGCGGTCGCCGTAGACGCCCACTTTCACGCGGGGATCGCCGAAGTTGGAGAAGTGCGGTCCGTGGTTGATCGGCCATTCGTCGACGACCGCTTCCGGGGACGGCACCGGGTCGACGGCGGGGACGGGGGCGTCGTCCAGGAACGCCCTCGCGCCCGGGTACAGCCGGGGATCGAGGTTCGACGTGTCGATGTACTGCTTCGACTCCCGGTACTGCCAGTACCCGGCGCTCGCGAACGCGAACACCGACACCACCACGAGGAACACCGCCATCAGCCTGCGGTAGCGGGTGGAGAAGCCGCCGCCGCGTCCCGCGCGCAATGGAGTCTCGACGTAGGTGGAGGTGAACCAGGCGATGGCGAGCGACACCAGCAGGATGCCGGTGCCCTCGACGAACGACACGCTGTCTTCGAAACGCCAGGTCATGTAGAAGATCAGCAGCGGCCAATGCCACAGGTAGAGGGCGTATGCGATGGATCCGAGCCAGACGATGTGCCGGTGGGCGAGCAGCTTGCCCGCGGGCGACAGGCCCGACTCCGGTGTCGCCGCGGACGCCGCCGAACCGAGCCAGATCAGGAGCAGCGTCGATCCGGCGGGGACGAGCGCCATCGCGGCCGGATACTCCTGAACACCCTCGATCCAGAAGCCGGACGACGCGATCAATGCGACGGCGCCGATGCTCAGGAGGGATCGCAGCCAGTTCGGGAGAGCGAGCCGCGGCATCCAGATCGCGAGCAGCCCACCGGTGATCGGCTCCCAGAGGCGGGCGATCGTGTCGTAGTAGTTGAACGTCTGATGCACGCCGTGGCGGTAGTTGGCCCACGCGAACGAGACGGCCGCGACCAGGGCGAGGGACCCGCCGACGATCCCCGTGATCACCGTGCGTCTGCCGAGGGCGGGCCACCAGCGCGCGCCGAGCTTGAGGAGGCCGCCGAGCGCGAACGCGGTGATGATGGTGATGAAGAAGAACTGGCCCTGCATCGCCATCGACCACAGGTGCTGCATCGGGCTTATCGCGGAGTCTGCCGCACCGTAGTCCTGCGACGCGAACGCCAGATGATAGTTCTGGTAGTACAGGGCGGACGCGATGAGTTCCCGACCGAGCGGACCCCACCGGGTCGACGGCATCAGCCACCACGTGAGGGCGGCGATGGCGGCCAACACGAGGAACAGGGCGGGGACGAGCCGCCGCAGCATGCGCGACAGTCGAGGCCACGGGTTGATCGCGACCGACCATCCGACGTCCGACGGGTTGGTGACGATGACGTGCTTGAGCAGGGACGCCACGAAGAAGTACCCGGACAGGGTGAGGAAGACGTCGACGCCGCCGGACACCCTGCCGAACCAGACGTGGAACACGGCGACCAGGAAGATCGCGATTCCGCGAAGCCCGTCGAGGTCGAGGCGGTAGCCGACGTCCGCCGTCTTCTGCGGCGACGCGCCACTCGCACTGCTTCGGGCATTCGTCACAGCGGGATGGTACGTGCAATCGCGTGCCGGATTCCATTCCGCGTCGGCGTGTCGTGTCGTCCGATCGGAGCAGTGGACGTCCACCGTAAATCGACATACGCCCACGCCGGGGGCTCGACGCGGGGCAGGATGAGACCGTGGTCACTCCGGTGTCGGGTGGCCTCGTCAACGACTCCGCGAAGAGAGTGATGTGCGCATGAAGACGAAAGCCGCTGTCCTGCACGGCCCCAACCAAGAGTGGCAGATCGAGGAGGTCGAGCTCGGTGATCCCGTCGCAGGCGAGGTCCAGGTTCGCTTGGCCGCGTCCGGCCTGTGCCATTCCGATCATCACCTGCGGACCGGGCAGTCGCCCGCGCCGTTCCCGGTTGTCGGTGGACATGAGGGCGCGGGTGTCGTCGTCAAGGTCGGTGAGGGCGTCACTCGATTCGCGGAGGGCGATCACGTCGTCACCGCGTTCATTCCCGCGTGCGGCGTGTGCGAGCCGTGTTCTCGCGGCGCGCAGAACATCTGCGACGAGGGTGCGGGCCTGCTGACGGGCCTCTCGATCTCCGACAAGACCCACCGCATCACGCAGGGCGACACGGGACTGACTCCGATGTGCCTGCTCGGGACCTTCTCGCCGTACATCACGGTGAACGAAGCGTCCCTCGTGAAGATCGAAGACGACATCCCGCTGCAGGCGGCCGCGCTCCTCGGGTGCGGCGTCGCCACCGGATGGGGCTCGGCGTCGGAGATCGGCGGAACGCGGCCCGGTGACACGGTGGTCGTGGTCGGCATCGGCGGCGTCGGCATCAACTCGGTGCAGGGCGCGAAGGCCGCGGGTGCGCGTCATGTGATCGCGATCGACCCGGTGGCGTTCAAACGTGACATGGCGGAGAAGCTCGGCGCCACCCACACGTTCGAGTCGATGGAGGCGGCCACCCCGGTCGTCAACGAGCTGACGTGGGGAAAGATGGCGCACACCGTCGTCCTGACCGTCGGTGAGATGAAGGGCGAATACATCGCGCCCGCCGCCGCGATGACCGCGAAGGGCGGTCAGGTGATCGTCGTCGGCATGGGCGACTACGCGGCGATGGACGTCAAGCTCAACCTGTTCGAGCTGACACTCCTGCAGAAACGCATCCAGGGCGCGATCTTCGGCGGGGCTGGCCCTCGCACGCAGATCCCGAAACTCTGCAACGAGTACCGGGCGGGACAGCTCAACCTGGCCGACCTCGTGACCCAGACGTACCGTCTCGAAGACATCAACCGCGCCTACGACGACATGCTCGACGGCAACAACATCCGTGGCATGGTCGTCTTCGACGAGGCCGACTGGTAGATCATCTGATCGAACGACGCACCCGCGCAGCGTCCTGCGCGGGTGCGCTACGTTCTTTCGCATGACTCAGCCTCAGCAGCCCGGAAACTTCCCGCCGCCGCAGCAGCCTCAGCAGCCGAACTTCCAGCAGCCCGGAGGCGTTCCGCCGCAGGCGCCGAACTACGCGCAGCAGCAGCCGGTCGGTGGGCCAGGCTACGCTCCCGCCGCGGCTCCGGCGAACGAGTACACCGGGTTCTCGATCGGCGCCGTCGTCACGATGCTCGGCGCGGTCCTCGTCCTCGCCAGCTACCCGATGGTGTGGGCGGTCGCGAAGCTCGACTCGGGTGCGACCGTCACGGGCTTCGGCACCAAGACCAACGGCAGCATCTTCCAGATCACCGAGGTGTCGATGGGCCGACTGCACTGGCTGGCCGGCGTCGCGATGCTCGGCCTCATCGGTGTCGCGCTCGCCCGGCTGATGGGCAAGTTCAGCGAGAACCTCAAGCGCCTGCCGATCATCTTCGGAGTGCTCGCCATCCTCAGCGCGGGCTTCACCTACATCAGCCTCGGCAGCGACTTCAAGGCAGGCAGCGGCCTGTACCTGGCCCTCGTCGGTGCGATCATCGCGCTCGCGGGCGGACTCGTGATGTCGCTCCTGAAGAAGTAGTCCACGCATTGCACACGAAGGACCCCTCTGCTCGCGGAAGCAGAGGGGTCCTTCGATTCTCTCGTCACGAGGTGTGCGCGAGTTCGTCGTCCGACGTGGTGAGGGTCTGGGCGTAGGAGACGCCGAGGCCGAGGAGCATGAGGCCGACCACCATGAACGCGATGACCCGGTAGACGCCGTCGAGCGTCGCGAGGTCGAAGAGGAAGAGCTTGCCGATCGCGGCGGCCATCACTGCGAGACCTGCGGTGAGGACGACGGCGCGGTCGGACCCGGCCAGCCTGCGTGCGACGAGCAGGGCGATCACGGCGACCGCGCCCCAGATGATCGTCGCGGCCGCGTGACCCGAACGGAAGGCGGCGTCGGCGTCCGACGTGACGAGGTGCGCGACGCTCAGGCTGCCGGTCGTGACCAGCCAGAGCGACATGATCGCGCCGCCCATCGTGATCGGCAGTGCGTCCTTGCGGTAGGCGGTGGCCCACGACCAGGTGATCAGCCCGACGGCGATCAGCCCGAGGACGGTGCCCATGACGAGCGAGGCGTAGGTGGAACGCGAGTCGAGTTCGGGGGAGAACACCTGGGCCGCGGCGCCGTAGCCGTTGAGCATGAGGACGCCGATGACGCCGAACACGGTGGCGAGGATCCGGACGACGAAGGCGAGGTCACGCGCCGCGTACGAGGCGCCCGCGAGGACGACGCTCGCGGCGAGCATCGACGACGGCTGGTACGCGGTGTCGACGGCGTACCCGGTGGCGAGCATCAGCAGGACCGCGGAGGGCAGCAGCCACATGACGCGGACGTCGCGGGCGGCCACGCGCACCGTCCCGAAGGCCGCCGCACCGTAGATCGCTGCTCCCGCGGCGAGCATGGCGGCCGCCGGGGCGCCGAGTTCGCTGACCGCGAAGATCAGCGGGAGGGCGGCGGCGCCCGCCACGAGTGCGATCAGTTCGGGGTACGCATTGGTGCGGGCCAGCAGGACCGACGATCCGACGATCACGGCCGCGCCGGCCAGTGCCAGTGACGCCGCGATCCACGGGTCCGCCGGGTATGCGCCGTAGACGATCGCGGGCAGAACGACGGCCGCGGTGTTGACCAGGAACATGGGCGTCCAGCCGCGTCCCACCTGGATCCACGTGCTTGCGGCGACGTAGACGATCAGGAAGGCGACGAGCGTGTCGTCGATACCGCCGTTGACGATCGCGGAGAGGATGAAGACGGGGATCGAGACCATCAGGCCGAGGGTCTGGGAGTCCCACCGGTGGGCGACGGTCAGCCCGACGCCCGCGATCGCGCCGGTCGCGGCGAGCGCCGCGGGGACCGGGATCCAGTGGTAGATCGTGCTGGTGGCGAGGACGTCGAAGAGGAGTCCGGCGATGCCGGTCGCGACGAGGGCGACGGCACCGGGACGTTTGGCCGGGGCCCGTCCGATCCAGATGCCGAGCGCGGCGAGCGCGGCCGCGAGGACCCCGCCGCCCGCGACGCGGACCTCGGGGCGCAGGAGTCCGGCCTGTGCGGCGAGGACAAGCAGCATCACCATGCCCGACAGGGTGATCGCGACGCCGACACCGGCGAGGATCCGCCCGATGAGACCGGACTCGGCGGCAGCGGAAAGCCGTTGCCCGAGAGTCTTCCTCGGCGGCAACGGCGGTAGGGGATACGGCGTGTACGTGTTGGTCTGGTACTGGACGTGGGGCTGGAACTGCGGCGTCTGGTTCATGCCTTCAACACTCGTCCGAACCGCGGTCCCGATCATGAGTGGAACTACTCAGACCGCATGGTCACTTGCTCGTGCGCACCCGGCTGTGAGTTCGACGAGCGGAGCGAGGAGGTCAGTCGGCGTCGAGGCCGTGTTCGATGGCGTAGCGGGCGAGTTCGACGCGATTGCCGAGTTGGAGTTTTCGGAGGGCGGAGCCGACGTGGTTCTCGACGGTCCTCGGGCTGATCTCCAACCGGGTCGCGATCTGGCGCGACGACAGCCCCTTGGCGACATGCCGCAGGACCTCGGTCTCGCGGGAGGTGAGGACGGGGGCGTCCGCCCGGGGAGAAGCCGACATGCGTCGGTACTCGCCGAGGACGAGTCCGGCGAGCCCCGGGGTGAACACGGGCTGGCCGTCGCCGGTGGCGGTGACGGCGGCGATCAGCTCCGACTGTTGGGCGCTCTTCACGAGATACCCGGTGGCGCCGGCCTTGATGGCGTCGAGGACGTCATCGCGTTCGTCGGACGCCGACAGGATCAGCACACGAGCACCCGGATGGACGGCGAGCACGGCGGCCGTCGCCTGGGCGCCGGTGCCGTCGGGCAGATTCATGTCCATGAGCACCACGTCGGGCAGGACCGTCGCGGCGCGTGTGCCTGCGGCGGCGACGCTGTCCGCGGTGGCGACGACGTCGAACCCGTTGTCGGTGAGGTCGCGGGCCACCCCCTCGCGCCACATGGGGTGATCGTCGACCACCATCACTCGCAGTGTCATGTGCGGCTCTCCTTCGGTGCGGACAGTTCCCATTCTGTCCCGGCATCGGGCCCGGACTCCAAGCGCGCGGTTCCGCCGAGCGCTTCGACACGGCCGATCACCGACCTCGAGATGCCGAGGCGGCCTTCGGCTTCGGCGGCGGCGAGGCGCCCGTCGGGGATGCCGACGCCGTCGTCTCGGACGCTGACGATCACCTGGTCGCCGAGATCTTCCAGCAGGATGAACGCTTCGGCTCCGGGGCCGGCGTGGTGGGTGACGTTGTCGAGGATGTTGTCGACGGCGGCGACGAGTTCGTCGGCGACGAGGGCGGAGACGGTGACCGGTTCGGCGGGTGCGCTGACGTGGATGCGGGGGCCGGAGACGGTTCGCAGGACGGCGGCGAGGTCGCGTTCGGCGGGCTCGAGAGCGGTGTCGGGGGTATCGGCGATGAGGGCACGGAGGCGTCGTTCCTGTTCAGCGGCCAGTTCGGCGAGCTGTGCAGCGTCGCCGCCGATCTCACGTCCCCGCTTCGCCATGAGCGCGAGGACTTGGAGGACGCCGTCGTGGACTTCGCGGGAGAGTCGTTCGCGTTCGGCCGATCGGGCGGCGACAGCGACGGCGGCGACGAGTTCGCCGTGGACTTTCCGAGCGCGCGACGCCGCCATGCCGACGGCTGCCGCCGCGGAGACGAGGAGGATGGCCGTCGCGTTGCGGCCGAAGTTGAGGTAGACCTCGCCCTTCACGTAGTAGTTCGCGCACGCGATGGCGAGGGCCGCCGCGGCACCCCACAGGGTGCCGCCGATGACGGCCGTCGAGAGCGCCGCGTTCGTCATCCACAGGGTGGTGGGCCAAGTCTGGTTGGCGGAGATCCACGAGCCGTCGGCGACGAACGACGTGGACATCATCATCGCGGCAGACACCGCGACCTCGACGGCGACGAACCAGGGGCGTCGCCCGAACCCGACGAGGTAGCCGACGGTCCACCAGATGTTGGCGACGGTCATGACGCCGAACAGGGCCCACGTGAGGCCGGGCCTTGTCAGGTCGCCGTTGACGGCGATCTGGAAGCCGAGCGCGTACACGAACGACAGCAGTCGGAAGATCTGCGCGGCCCGCCACAACGGCCCAACCGGATCGCGGTCCTGAATCTCGCGCCAGCTCTGCACGATCTGCGGCGTGCGCCTGTCGCTGCGTTCCATGCACCGACCGTAGCGATACAACCCGCCCGTCGAGGTGCGTGTTCGCGTAACCGTCACCGGAGCGGGGGAGCAATGGAGTGTGGAGGGTTGCCTGCTGTAAGCAGTGACGGTCAGACGTGGAAGCTCAGATCTGCCGCTCTTCGAAGACCGGCTTCTCTTTGGACAGTCCGGCCTTCCGGGCGATCGCGTGGTTGCGTCCGCGGAGAAGCCGGACCTGAAGTGCCTGTTCCACGGGGAACGAGAGTCGCGAGCCGTTGTACCAGGTGTTCTCGAACAGGGCCTTCGACGCGGCGACGGCGTCCGGGGAGCGTTCCTTGATCGCGACGACGAGTGCTTCGGCGTCGGCCAGTGGATCGTCGGAGACTCCGGACACTAGGCCCCAGTCGAGCGCTTGGGCTGCGTTGAACATCTCGCCGGTCATGGTCAGGCGTTTCGCGACGTCGATGGTGGTGAGCTGTGCGATGCTCGCGGTGAGCGACATGTCGGGGATCAGTCCCCATTTCGCTTCGAGGATCGACAGATCGGTGCCGGTGGAGGCGAAACGGAAGTCGGCGGCGAGTGCGATCTGCAGTCCGCCGCCGTAGCAGTGCCCGTGCAGCACGGCGATAACCGGGACCGGGACGTTGCGCCACGCCCAGCCCGCGTTCTGGAAGTTGTTGGCGGCCGACGACTTCTTCGGGACCAGCATCCGCATGATCCGGCCCTGCTCCTTGCCCGCGGACGCGAAGTCGAGGCCGGAGCAGAACGAGTCTCCCTCGCCGGAGATGATCACCGCGCGCAGACTCCGGTCGCTCGAGGCGCGACGAGCCGCGGCGGCAAGGTCGTCGAGCATGTCGAGGGTGAGGCCGTTGTGCTTCTCGGGCCGGTTGAGGCTCACGTACGCGACCTGGTCGCGGACCTCGTAGCTGATGTCGCTCATGGGCGAAGGGTAGCGCGGGTGTCTGTGCGTGTGAACATCACTGACCTGTCGTTTGCTGTCACCAGGCGACAGGAAACGACAGGTTAGAGCCTTCACGGGCATCGACCGATCCCGTGGTCGTAGTCTCGGCACATGACGATGCTCGGGAATGTCGCGTGCGCGGACGTGACATTTGGCGATGGTGTGGTCACGCTGCGGGAGTATCCGTTTCCGGCGGCGTCGGTGGTCGACAGGCCGGTGCTGCACGTGGCGCGGATTCGGGACGTCGACCCGGCGGCGTGCCCTCCGGAGATCAGGACCGTCGACGGCGAGACGCTGTTCATCGTGAAGGCGTTGGAGCCGGATCTCGCCGCGTTCGCCGAACGGAACGGGATTCCCCAGGTCCGACGACCCGACGCGTGGGGACTGCTGCTCGAACCGTTCCTCGACACGTCGTTCACTGACGAGGACGCTCGGGCGAGCATCGACGCGCTCGCCGAGATGGGCGTCGGACGTGACGAGGCGCGCCGCGTCCGACGCCGTGTCGGGCGAATGATGCTCGCCTACAACGCGATCATGTGGGACTGGGCCGACCTCGGCCTCGCAGACCTCCTCACCGCCGCGGCGTGGAGGCCCGATCTGTTGGTTCTGCGGGGCCGGGCCAGGGACTTCTACGCCTGGGCGATGGAGATCGCCGACCGCCCGACCACTCGTCACGTCGACGGCCGGTAGCGGCCGAACGCGACACCAGACCAACGGGGGCCGGTCAGATCTTCTCGTATTTCGACAGTCGAGTGCGGAGTTCCGAGACCGTGGCTTCCACGAGATCGAGGTACGCGTCGACCTCGTCCTCGTTGTACCCACGCTTGCCGAACGGCGGCTTGCTGAACGCGACGTCATGAATCTCTTCGGGGGTCAACATGACCGCACTCTAACGGTTGCGATTCCGGGCATGAAGAAAGCGCCCGGCCGTCGGGGATTTCGGCCGGGCGCTTCCGTTCAGGGGATCAACTCAGGGTGCAGGTCTTGGGATTGACCGTCTTCACCGTGCTGCCGTTCGTCACCGAGACGGTGTTGCCGTTGCTCGACGGCGTATCGCCTTCGGCCATGTCGAAGTCGCAGATCTCGGTGCCGTTCTTGTAGATGATCAGCTTCTTCGTGGTGCCCGCGATACCAACGCCGTACGTGATCTTGTCGGCCTCAGCGGAGGACGTCGTCGGTGCCTTCGACTCCTCGGTGGACGTGGGTGCTTCGCTCGACGGCGCGGACGGCGTCGACGAGGTGGACGACGGAGCCTCGGTCGACGACGGCTTGCTCGACGTCGTCGGAGCGGTCGACGACGGCGAAGTACTGGCGTCGGCAGGCGGTTCGAACGCCGCGCGGTTGCTCCGCTGAACGTTGATCACTTCTTCGGAGTCGAACGGGGTGTAGTCCGTCGTCTCCTGCCAGGTGGTGATGTTCACCGGGCCTTCGGTCGCCGTACCCTTCGAGTAGTTGCAGCGACCGCCATCCCGGTAGAAGTAGATGGACACGTAGCCTGTGGATCGTTCGTTTGTCGTGGCGTTCACGCCGTAGACTCGATACTCATGGGTGGAGCCGCCGTTGTTCTCCATGCCAGTTTGGCGCTCGCGGGTCGACGCCACGAGGTTTGGGCTGGTCCACATCAACAGGGTTCCTGAGTTGCCCCATTCTTCGATCTGCCACAGCTGGTCGGCGGGGGTTCCAGAAGCCGCCTGCCACTTCAGGGTCGCATTGCCGCCGAAACAAGTACCTGGGGTGGAGTAGCTCGGATTGACCGGGGCTCGCACCGGGAAGAAGTTCTGGCTGGCGATCTGCGACGTGTTGGCGCTGACCGCATCGTTGTTCGCGGCGAGAGTGTCGGTGGTGGACAGCGCGCCGACGGCTACGGCCGCGGCCCCGCCGATGGCGAGGAGTGCGCGCGTGGACGGGATCTTGCCCCGGACGGACTGGAAGAGTTCAGGCATGGTCTGCCTCCTGGAGTTGCGGCTCGCTGCTCTCGGCGGGCTCGTCGGTCGAAAGGGTGCGGTCGCTCGGGCGGCGAATCGGGCCGAACGCGAGCATCAAAAGGGCGCCGGCGATGATTCCGCCGATGAAGATGGCTGTCTTGCTCGAGAGCCAGGCTGCGACATAGCCGAGGACGGGGACACTGGTGATGACCCGATCGGCACGTGTCACGACATAGGGAGAGGGGTCGGGAACGCGATTGGCGTCGCCTTTCAGAGTCAACGACACCGAACCGTCGCCGACGTTCTCGATGCCGATCACCCGGTGAGTGATCCGAGTGCCGACTTCGTTGTCGACGCTCACCACGTCGCCGACTCGGAGGTCGGCGGCATCGACGGTCCGGGCCAGGGCGAGTGAACCGGTGGGGATGTCGGGGGACATGGAACCGGAGCGGAACACCAGCGGGGTCACCCCGAACACCATCGATCCGATCGCCACGACGATGCAGGCCAAACCGAGGATCGCACCGACATTGAGCAGCAGCTCACGTCGTGAGTGATGACCGGAGGCGGTATCGGTGAGTCGACTCATCTGAGGTCAGGCCTTGGTCGCGGTGAACTTGAACTTGGCGGAGACCGCGGCCATGCGGGCCTCCTTCGGCGCGTTGGCGTTGACCTTCACCTGGATGCACAGATTCTCGGTGCCGTTCACGGCCAGCGGAGCGGTGGTCGGCACGAGCGCCTTGGACCCGATCAGGAGCGGCGTGTCGGCGGTGCCGACGACGGTGCCGCCGGTGCAGGTGGCGCCGCTCACCGTACCGTTCTTGAGGACCGTGACCAGGAGATTCTGCGCGAAGATCGCTGCGCTGGCACCGCCGTACGTGGCGGTGCCGTTGTTCGCGATATCGACGCCCATGGCGTAGGTGAAGGCATCCGAGCCCGTGTTCTTGACGGTGAGCAGACCGGCCGTCGTAGCGCCGCGCGCCATGTTGATCTTCTTCAAGCCGACGAAGTTGTAGACCGGGCGGTTGTCGTTGACGGTCATCTTGATGTTGACCGCGTTCGTCGAGAACATGCCGGTGGTGGCGGTCGCGGTGTCGGACCAGGCGGCCATCGTGCCGACGGCGCCGAGGCCGAAGACCATGCCTAGGGATGCGATGGCACGGGCGCGGGTCCAGCCGGTCGCGCCGAGGCGACCGCGCAGGCGGGATTCGGTGGGAGTAGACATCTGTTGCCTCATGTCACTTGATGATGGGGATCGGTCGGGTGGTCGCGGTCGACGGCACGTCCGCGAGGGGTTCAGCCGGGGGAGGGGCCGGCGCGCCACACACGTGGCATGGCGATGGCGAGTACGCATGCGGCACGGCCATCTGTTGGGCGGGGAACATTCTTGCGCTCGGCGATCCCGCGTGGCCGCCGAGCGGTTGGACCGGGGTGGGAGCCGGTGACGGTGCCGAGGCGTATTCGTAGGGATCGGGCTGGGGTGCGACGACGGCAGGTGTCGCGACGACGTCCGTCGCCGGTGCGGCAGTGACGACCAGCGAACCGAGGGTGCCGGGATCGGCTGCGGGCCACTCGGACGAACTGGTCTCCCCGGACTCCGGACCCGGTGGTGGCGCATCGGCCTTGTCGGTGGGTTCGGGGTCGCCGTCCTTGGGCTTCTTGCGGTCCCGGATGCTGCCGATCCACATCCAGAGCGCGTAGAGACCTAGCGCTCCCGCGATGAGGAACACAGCGATGCTCCGCGAGTTGCCGGACATCACGTTGTTCAGATAGCCGAGCTTCGGTATCGAGTAGATGAGCCTGCCGCGGATCTGCTCCTCGACCAGCTGAACCGGATCGGTGGAGTTGTTCGCATCGCCCTTGGTGATGAACCGGCGGGTGCCGGATGCGTCGTACACGATGCTGATGATGCGGTGCGTCGTGACGGACGGGTCGCCCGACTTCGGCTGGAACGTGATCACGTCGCCGGCCTTCAACTGGTCGCCCGGAGTCGGTTTGACGACGATCAACGTCCCCGGGGGGACGTCGGCTCCATCGAACCGGTCAGGACGGTGTACGCGGTCGAGCCGGTCAGTCGCGGAACCACCACGAGTGCTGCGAGCAGCGCGACGGCGGCGGCGAGCAGGGTCCACGAGGCGATGGTCTTGACCCACCACAGGAGTGGAGTCTTCTCATCGTCGTCGACACCGTGCTCGACGTCGTCGGTGTCCGGCGAGGGCTGAGCCTCGTCGACGTGGTGTGTTCCGCGACCCGAAATCATGAGTTCGAGACCGACTCAGCGCCGAAGGTGAAGGTGGCGTTGCTCGACTGCGCGGTCTGCGCGTTGTCGGCGATGGTCACCTTCAGGCACAGCACCTCGGTGGTTCCAGCGGAGACGTTCTGCGGTGCCGTGAACGCGGTGTTCGCCGCACCGTTGTAGAGCTCGGTGCCGGGAGTCCCGGTTGCCGTGCAGGCTGCCTGATCGGCGACCTTCGCAACGCGGAGCATGAGCGGCGCGGAGCCGTTCACGGCGACGCTGTTGAGCTTGTACCGCATGGTGACGTTGCCCGAGTTGATGACCGGCAGCGGCTTCTGGACGCTCTGACCTGCGTCGGCGTCAGTGAGGGTCAATCCATCGAGATTGAAGCTCTTGACGCCGCTCTGGCCCGCCGAGATCTCGAGTGTTCCCGCGGTGACGGTGCCGCCGGGTGCGGATGCTTCCGAACGCCAGAGGGCGCCGGTCTGCTGGAGGGAGAAGAATCCCACCAGCAGAACCGCCGCCGCTGCGAGCGCCCATTTGATTTGGGGCTTCACGATTTCCTCTTAGGAGAGAGCTGACTAGCTGGTCTGCTGCAGGGTGACCGTCGCGCCCGACAGGTCGGCGGTCTTGGTCTGGCCGTCGGTGCCGGTGGTGCTGGCGTTGAAGGTGATGTCGGTCGACACCGTCTTGTTGGTGTTGTTGTCGGTCGAGGTGATGTTGACCGCGCCGCCGCCTGCATTGGTGGCCGTCAGGAAGTCCTTCAGTTCACCGGTGACGCCACCGAGTTGCGGGGTGAGGGTGGCCTTCAGGTTGGTGCCGACCGCGGTGATCTTGTAGGTGGCGGTGTAGCGCACCACGTCGCCCGGGACCAGCTTGTCCGTGGCAGGAACGAACGCCTGGCCGTTCTTGGTGCCTCCGACCCAGGTCCAGGAGCCGGAGTCGACTGCGGTGAGGTTCAGCTGACCGGCGGTGACGGTGCCGCCGTTGGTGGTGACGTTGCTGTTCCAGGCCGCCATGGTGCCTGCGCCACCGGCGAGGATGGCTGCGCCTGCGGCTGCGGCGAGAGCGCCCTTCATAACCTTGTTCATGTTTGTCCCTTGTCGGGTCGGGCACTCCGCGAGGACGGAGTGCTGGGAGGGAGTGCGCGTCGGGAGTCGCCGCGCAGGCGGTCGTCGTGATCGACCGTCTACGGCCGGGGGTCACCTGAGGGTGCGGCCGAAGTTCTGTGGAGAGTCGTGGCGGGCCCGGGGTTCAGGCCCGCCACGACGGATCGGGGCAGGGAGGGAGTTCTGTCAGCGATTCGCTGCGACAACCGCAGGCGAGTCGAGCTGGATCAGCTTCGCCGCCGCGCTGCCGGACAGGCTGCCGGTGTCCGAGCAGAGGATCGGTCCGAGGATGTCGCCCAGCGAGCCGCTGGAGCTTCCGCTCGCGCTGCCGGAGTCGCAACCCGGATCGGTCGGGTCGGTGGGATCCGTCGGATCGGTGGGGCCGTCGCCCGCGACCTCTTCGAGCGCGGTGCTCCAGTCGGGAGTGATCTTGTAGCCCTGCTTGGTCTCGCCCTGCGGAATGCCGACGAACAGCTTCACGTCGATCGGGGTGTCCTGGGCGAGTCGATTCGACTCGACGACGAGGATGCCGGGATTCCCGACGAGATCCTTCTTGGTGCCGGTGACGGCGCCCGCGTTGGCGCGGACGTAGGCGGTGCCGCCGTTGGTGATCGACCAGTTGCCCGCGTACGCCTGGAATTTGGCGGGAGTGTCGCAGGTGTTCTTGACCTTGAACGCGGCCTGGAGCACTTCGCTGCCCGGCGACGGGACGTTGCCGGTCCACGAGATGGTGTTGATGCCACCCCATGTGGTGCCGTTCGACGAGTACTGGAGGCAGTTGTCGGGGAGGTTCTCGCCGACTGCTGCGTGCGAGGCGCCCGCGCCGAAGGCTGCGAGGGAGAACGCGGCCGCGCCGGCGGCTGCGATGACGGCTGCGCGTCGAGCGGTGGTGGTCAGTGCGTTCTGTTGCATGAGGAGAATCATGGCCGCTGAGACGAACCTGTGGGTGTACCCATTTCGGGGGACAAGGGGTCGATAGCAGGGTGTGTGCCATACATGATGTTGATCGATCGATTCGATCGAGTGAACGTTGTCCAGTGGCGCTGCCTGCGAAAAGAGACGGTATCTGGAATACGTTCGCGCCAGATATGGGCTGCGGCACTGTCCAATGTGTCGAGTGCCGTCCGTCACAAATTGACGTTGCGAAATGTGCCACGTGCCCACCTAGTAGCTCGAATCGGGCGTTCGGCGACGCGCGGTGTCTGTGACGTCTGCGTTCTCCGCAGAACTGAAACGTGTTCTACGGGGATGTGGGTGGCGATTTCGAAGGTGTCGTCGGCCTGGGATCGACGCCGGAGTGCGGCTTGCGCGATACGGATGTATGGGGCTGTCGGCTCCCTGTCGGCGGGCCCGGCGGTCCGGGGTGTCGTTGAACTGGTGCGATCACGGTCGGCGAGCGTTCGCGACGATCCGTGGTCGAGGGGTTCGCTGGGTGATCGGGCGGCGGGTCCTCGTTCCGGCGTGACGTGCGGGATTTCGACACGGACCTCCGCTTGCGCTCCGGTCCGGCTCAATCAGCATGGGGGGCGGCTTGGTTGGTACTTGGGTCGGGCTCGACCGTCATGCGGCGTCCTCCCTGGAGGGGCTGAAAAGCATGTGAGGGACGTCACGGCAATAATTGAGCGTATCTCGCTCAATCTGGGGAATGGAATCCGTGTGGCGCTAGTTGAACCGAGCAAGAAACCTGAGTGAAACAGACTCAAGAAGGTTGACGGATCGGAAACGGACCGGTAGACCTGAGTCGAAGGCGCTTAGGTCTCGACGATCAACGCCACCAGGCCATCATCAACCGGCTTCCTACACAGATGCCGCCCACAAGGAGGAACACACATGTCCCGTGCTGTCGGAATCGACCTCGGCACCACCAACTCCGTGGTGTCCGTTCTCGAAGGCGGCGAGCCCACCGTCATCGCCAATGCCGAAGGCTCCCGCACCACCCCGTCCGTCGTCGCCTTCGCCCGCAACGGTGAAGTGCTCGTCGGCCAGCCCGCCAAGAACCAGGCGGTCACCAACGTCGACCGCACCATCCGCTCGGTCAAGCGCCACATGGGCACCGACTGGACCGTCGAGATCGACGACAAGAAGTACACGCCGCAGGAGATCAGCGCCCGTACGCTGATGAAGCTCAAGCGCGACGCCGAGGCGTACCTCGGTGAGGACGTCTCCGACGCCGTCATCACCGTCCCCGCCTACTTCAACGACTCGCAGCGTCAGGCCACCAAGGAAGCCGGCCAGATCGCCGGCCTCAACGTCCTGCGCATCGTCAACGAGCCCACCGCGGCCGCACTCGCCTACGGACTCGACAAGGGCGAGAAGGAACAGACCATCCTGGTCTTCGACCTCGGCGGCGGCACGTTCGACGTCTCGCTGCTCGAGATCGGCGACGGTGTCGTCGAAGTCCGCGCCACCTCCGGTGACAACAACCTCGGCGGCGACGACTGGGATGAGCGCGTCGTCGAATGGCTCGTCGACAAGTTCAAGTCCACCTCGGGCATCGACCTGACCAAGGACAAGATGGCGATGCAGCGTCTCCGTGAGGCTGCCGAGAAGGCGAAGATCGAGCTGTCGTCGTCGCAGTCGACCTCGATCAACCTGCCGTACATCACGGTGGACGCCGACAAGAACCCGCTGTTCCTCGACGAGCAGCTGAGCCGCAGTGAGTTCCAGAAGATCACCAGCGATCTCCTCGAGCGCACCCGCACGCCGTTCCAGGCCGTCATCAAGGACGCGGGCATCTCGGTCGGCGACATCGATCACGTGGTGCTCGTCGGCGGCTCGACCCGCATGCCCGCCGTCACCGAGCTCGTCAAGGAGCTCACCGGCGGACAGGACCCCAACAAGGGCGTGAACCCGGACGAGGTCGTCGCCGTCGGCGCCGCACTGCAGGCCGGTGTGCTCCGCGGTGAGGTCAAGGACGTCCTGCTGCTCGATGTGACCCCGCTGTCGCTGGGCATCGAGACCAAGGGCGGTGTGATGCACAAGCTGATCGAGCGCAACACCACCATCCCCACCAAGCGCTCGGAGACCTACACGACCGCTGAGAACAACCAGCCGTCGGTGCAGATCCAGGTGTTCCAGGGTGAGCGCGAGATCGCGGCGCACAACAAGCTCCTCGGCTCGTTCGAACTCGGCGGCATCGCACCCGCACCGCAGGGCGTCCCGCAGATCGAGGTGACCTTCGACATCGACGCCAACGGCATCGTGCACGTCACCGCGAAGGACAAGGGCACCGGCAAGGAGAACAGCATCCGCATCCAGGACGGTTCCGGTCTCTCGAAGGAAGAGATCGACCGCATGGTCAAGGATGCCGAGGCTCACGCTGAAGAGGACCGCGCTCGCCGCGAGGAGGCGGAGACCCGCAACCAGGCGGAGTCGCTCGTCAACCAGACCGAGAAGTTCCTCAAGGAGAACGAGGACAAGGTTCCGGCCGACGTCAAGGACAAGGTGGAGGCTTCGGTCGCCGACGCCAAGAAGGCCCTCGAAGGCACCGACACCGC
The DNA here is from genome assembly GCF_009932475.1 of Gordonia spumicola. GTDB lineage: Bacteria > Actinomycetota > Actinomycetes > Mycobacteriales > Mycobacteriaceae > Gordonia > Gordonia spumicola. The sequence continues at coordinate 181,983 of NZ_BJOV01000002.1, read as the reverse complement.
CGCGATCCGCTCGGCGATCGAGAAGCTGTCGGAAGACTCGCAGGCCCTCGGCCAGGCGATCTACGCCAACGCGCAGGCCGAGTCGGAGGCAGCGGGCGGTCCCGCCGGTGACGCCGACGACGTCGTCGACGCCGAGGTCGTGGACGATCCGGCCGAAGGCGACAAGAAGTGACGTCGCCGGAAGACGTGACGCCCGACGAGTCCGTCGTCGACGAGGCCGTCACCGACGAGAGCGTCGTGGTGGAGGCTCCCGCGGAGTCGACTGCAGCTGAGGCTGCGGTCGACCCGCAGGTCGCCGAGCTCACCGAGGCACTGCAGCGTGAACGCGCCCAGTTCGCGAACTTCAAGCGTCGCAGCGCCGAGGAAGCCCTCCAGGCCGTGGCGCGCGGCAAGCAGGTTCTCGTCGAGAAGCTGCTGCCCGTGCTCGACGACCTCGACCGTGCCCGCGAGCACGGCGACGTCACCGACGGCAGCCCGCTCAAGGCGCTCGCCGACAAGCTCGGCGACGTCCTGACGGGCGAGAAGCTCGCCAAGTTCGGTGACGCGGGCGACGTCTTCGACCCGGAACTGCACGAAGCAATCCAGAACGACGGCTCCGGCGACCAGCCGGTCCTCGGAACCGTCTACCGCTCCGGCTACCGCCTCGGCGACAAGGTGATCCGCACTGCGATGGTCACCGTCACCGACGCCCCCGCCGCGGAATGACACACCTCGACTGCGCTCGGCGAACCGGACGGTTCGTCGAGCGCAGTCGAGACCACATACTTTTCTCTCAAGGAGGTGACGCCTGATGGCAGCCCAGCGTGAATGGCTGGATCGTGACTTCTACGCAGACCTCGGCGTTTCTTCCGACGCCACTGCGGAGCAGATCAAGAAGGCATACCGGAAGCTCGCCCGCGAGCTGCACCCCGATGCCAACCCCGGCGACACAGCCGCCGAAGAGCGCTTCAAACGAGTGTCGGAAGCCCACAGCGTGCTTGCCGACGACGGCAAGCGCAAAGAGTACGACGAGATGCGCACGCTCATGGCGAGTGGTCGCTACCGCGCCGACGGCGGTCCGACGGGCGGCTTCGGCGGGGCCGGTGGATTCGACATCGGCGACCTGTTCGGCGCCGGCGCCGGTGGAGCCGATGCGAGCGACCTGTTCGGCGGGCTCTTCGGCGGACGGTCGCGCAAGACTCCGTCGGCCCCGCGCCAACGTCGGGGAAACGACCTGGAGACGGAGACGACTCTCGCGTTCCGCGACGCCGTTCAGGGCACGACGGTGCAGCTGCGGGTGACGAGCCCGTCGCCGTGCACCAACTGCCACGGCAGTGGAGCCAAGCCGGGCACCAGCCCGCGGACCTGTGTCAACTGCAACGGTTCGGGCTTCGTCAGCCGCAACCAGGGGCACTTCGGCTTCTCGGAGCCGTGCTCGGACTGCCAGGGCACCGGCACCAAGATCGACGATCCGTGCCCGGATTGCTCGGGGTCGGGGATCACCGTGCGGCCGCGCACCATCAACGTCCGCGTCCCGCAGGGCGTCGAAGACGGTCAGCGCATCCGCCTCGCCGGACAAGGCGAGGCCGGACGGCGCGGCGCACCGTCGGGCGACCTGTACGTGACAGTCCACGTGACCGCCGACAAGGTGTTCACCCGAAGCGGCAACGACCTCAAGGTGGAACTGCCCGTCGCGTTCTCCGAGCTGGTGCTCGGTGCGACGGTGTCGGTCCCGACGCTGGACGGGTCGGTCGGGGTGAAGATCCCCGCGGGCACGTCGGACGGACGTACGCTGCGGTTGAAGGGCCGCGGCGTGCCGAAACGCGCGGGCGGTGCGGGCGACCTGCTCGTCACCGTCAAGGTGGCCGTTCCGTCGAAGCTCGACGACGCGGCCGTCGCCGCGATGAAGTCGTACGCGGAGGCGGAACGGGCGAGCGGATTCGATCCACGAGACGGATGGGCCAGGTGAGCGTGCCATGGCGAAGCAGCAACCCCGTGACGAGGCGGCCACCTTCCTGATCTCGGTGGCCGCCGAGTTGGCGGGCATGCACGCGCAGACCCTACGCACCTATGACCGGCTCGGCCTCGTCAGCCCGCAACGGACGAGTGGCGGTGGACGACGCTACTCGAACCGCGACGTGGAGATGCTGCGCGAAGTGCAGCGTCTGTCGCAGGACGAGGGAGTCAATCTCGCGGGCGTCAAGCGGATCATCGAGCTCACCGATCAGGTGGATGCCCTGCAACGCCGCGTCGCCGAGTTGACCAACGAACTCGACAACGCCCGTCGGAACGTCCGCCCCGGGGCCGAACTGGTCCCGGTCCCGCACACCAACGCACTCGTCGTCTGGCAGCCGCGAAAACGCAAGAACTGACTTACTCCGAGCCCCGTGACCAGCATGTGGTCACGGGGCTCGGAGCTATTGTCGCGTGTGCCGGGGGATGAGCAGGGACGCCACGAGCCCGAGGAGTACAAAGCCTGCGGCGATGTAGCCGCTGATCATGATGCCGTCGGTCATCGCGGTGCGTCCGGCGTCGGCGATCGCGGCGGTCCCGGGCCGGGCCGCGAATCCCTCGATCGCCGCGCCCGCGCTGGCGGTGATGGTGTCGGCGTTCCGGCCGGCGTCCGCGACGTCCATGCCGTCGGAGGCGAGCTGATCGGACACGCGCGAACCGAGCGTCGTGAAGAACACCGTGGTCAGGATCGCGATGCCGAGCGCGGATCCGAGCTGGCGGAAGGTGCTCTGGATGCCGGCCGCTTGGCCGTTGTCGGTCTCGGGGACGTCGGCGAGGACGACGTTGGTCACCTGAGCCGTCGCGAATCCGACACCGACGCCGTAGACGGCGAGGATCAGGGCGAGCGCCCACCACGAGCTGTCCGGCTCGGCGAAGAAGGCGAGCGCGGCGAGGCCGATGACCTCGAAGGCGAGGCCGACGCGAAGCAGGGCCAGGGGCGTCACGTCGCGGTCGGCGAGACCGAAGCTGGCGCCGCTGGCGATGAAGCTGCCGATCGCGATCGGGACCAATGCCAGGCCGGCCTGCACAGCGCTGTACCCGAGGGTGAACTGCAGCCACAGGGGGAGGACGGCGACCACGCCGAATTCGCCGACGCCGATGATCAACGTCGCCACGTTGCCGTTGCGGAACGACGACACGGAGAACAGCCCGAGGTCCATCAGCGCCTTGTCGGCGTCGCCCGCACGGCGCAGCATCGCCTGGCGGGCGACGAATCCGGCGAGCGCGAGCGCGCTCACGACAAGCGCGACGAGCACGGGCGACGGTCCGCCGCCCCAGGTGACACCGCCGATGGTGAGCGGCGTGGTGGTGGAGGCCCACCCGTAGGTGCGGCCCTCGATGAGGCCGAACGCGAGGAGTCCGAGACCGATCACCGACAGGACCGAGCCGATCGCGTCGAGTCGGCCCGCGACGCGAGGCGAACGATCCATGCAGGTCAGGATGCCGATGACGATCAGGACGGCCAACGGCACGTTGATGCCGAACGCCCAGCGCCACGAGACGTGCTCGGCGAGCCAGCCGCCGAGCAGCGGGCCGAGTGCGGCTGCCGCACCGATCGTCGAACCCCAGATGGCGAACGCCTGACCGCGAGCCTTGCCGGTGAACGTGGCGTTGAGCAGCGCGAGCGACGTCGGCAGGATCATCGCGGCGCCCGCGCCCTGCAGGAAACGAGCGACGATCAGCAGGCCGCTGCCGGAGGAGAGGCCCGCGAGGATGCTCGTGACGCCGAAGACGATCACGCCCGCGACGAACACGCGGCGCGCGCCGACGATGTCGGCGACGCGTCCGACGACGAGCAGGAGCGCGGCGAACACGATCGCGTACGACTCCTGAATCCACTGCGCCTGCGTGGAGTCGGCGTCCAGGTCTTCGATGATCGACGGGACGATCACGTTGACGATCGTCGTGTCGACGACGATCAATGCCACGCCGAGGGCGATGGCGAGCAGTCCCAGCCACTGCCGCCGGGTGGGGGCGACCTCGGGAGTGTCGGTAGATGACATCAATTCACTTCCATCTTGAAATAATTCCACAGTGAAACTAAATCTGACGTGTAGTTTTGTCAACATGTCCGACGTCGGCGACGGTGCTCAGTGGGAGGGGTTGGCGGACCGACTCCGCGTGTACGGCGCAACGTATCGGGAGTTCAGCCGCCAGTTCGCGGCCTGGTTGGGGCTGCATTCGACCGACGCCGAAGCGTTGCTGGAGATCCTCGCCGCGGAGGAGGGCGGCGGAGTCATGACGCCTGCCCGCCTGAGCGAACGGATCGGGAAGTCGAACCCGGCGACCACCGCCGTCATCAATCGCCTCGAACGCGCCGGGCACGTCGTGCGGACCAAGGAGAACGACGATCGACGCGTCGTCACGCTGCGCAGTGCGCCCGACGTCCAAGCCCTAGCCGACGAGTTCTTCGCGCCCCTCGGGCGGGACGTCGGCGGCCTCATCGTTCGCTACCCGGCGTCCGACATCGCACGCTTCGAAGGATTCCTCGACGAACTGCTCGGCGTGATGAGAGTGAGGCTGGCCGCTGAACGGCCTGATCCCACCGCTCCGAGCCCCGTGACCGGAATGCGGTCACGGGGCTCGGAGCGGGCGGGTCAGAAGCCGAATTCTGCTCGGTAGTGCGCGGTGAACTCGTCGTTCGGGTGGTAGGCGGCGAAGTCGACGGTCGACGCGTCGCCGGTCGTCTCCGCGGCCACCAGGCGGTCGAGGTAGTAGTCCCATCCGGGGCCGACGCCCTCGGCCATCGTCGGGTCGGGGACGCTCTGCGCGAACGTCAACGTCGTGACGCCGTCGGCTTCGGAGAGGTCCAGTCGCAGCTGCCAGTGGGTCGGATTCTCGCCGTCGTACGGTGACGTCGTCGTGATCCGCAGCCTCCGGGGCGGCTCGCATTCGTCGATCGCGAACGCCTCCGCGGGCATGTCGTCGCCCTGGAACAGCATCTGGAACGTCACGGCGCCGGACGACGGTTCGCCCGTCCAGGTCCCGATCCAGCGGGCCAGTCGTTCGGGTTCGGTGACCGCGGCCCAGACGTCGTCGATCGGTGCGGCGAACGTCCGACGCCATTCGCAGTACGTTCCGTCCGCGGCGTCGATGCGGCGGCCGGTGGGAGTGGGGGTGTTCATGCGGTGTTCTCCTCGGTGTCCGCGTCGGCGGTCCGACGCTCACGGGTGGTGCGGCGGACCTCGAGATCGAGACCGTCGAGGGCGTGTTCGGGGATCGGCGGCCGCAACGTGTTCAGGTACCTCTGAACAGGAGCGGAGCCGTCCTCGACCAATCGGTAGTGGCGCTCGCGGCCGGACGGGACCGCGTCGACGAGGCCCGCCTCCGACAGCAGCCGGAGGTGCTTGCTGATCGCGGGACGGCTGATCGAATGCTCGTCGGCGAGATCGACGACCCGCGCGGGGCCGCGCCGAAGCCTCGTCAACAGGCGTCGCCGGATCGGGTCGGCCAGAGCCTCGAAAGCGTCCACCTCCATATTGGTATCTGTTTGGTTACCAATATGCAAGCGGGACTAGGGCGCGAGGAGGTCGAGTTCTCTGGAGAGGCCCTCGGCCCCGTCGGCGAAGAGGCGCGCGACGGCGATTCGGAGGAGGGGCTCGGCGAAGCGGAGAACGCCCGTGAAGTCGAACTCGACGGCGTAGGTGACGGCGGTCCGCGATCGGCCCTCGGTGACGGTGATCGTGTCGACCGCCGTGATCGACTTCTTCTCGCCGCGCAGGCGGATCAGCGAACCGGGGACCAGCTCGGTCAGCCGATAGTCGAGCGTCGTGGTCCGTCCGGCGAACTTGCTGTCGACGCGGTACGTCGTGCCGACGCCGCCGTCGCCGTCGAGCGTCGTGACGGACAAGGCGTTGGGGTCCCACCGTTCCGCGTTGGTGAAGTCGGCCAGGTAGTCGAACACGGCGTCGGCCGGGGCCGTGGTGACCACGGTCTGCTGCATCTCGATCACGGATTCCGCCTCGCTTTCACTCGACGGTCTCGTCCGTCCGGTTCGATGTCGCACGCGTCGGCGACCTGCCGCCACACCGCTGAGACGCCGTCGTCCGACCCGCCGAGGTAGTGCGTCGGACGTGCGACGCGGTCGTGCCAGAACCTGCCGCTCGGCGGTGTCGGCCGGGTGGCGAGCAGCCAAGCGGCGGTGTCCGCGCCCTCGTCCGCGTCGCGCAGCAGCGGCCGCACCGCCCGGCGGAAGACTGGCAGCGACGCCGTGATCCCCGGCGTGTCGACCCAGCCGGGGTGCATGCCCGCGACCATCGTCCCGGGCCAGCGCGCGGCGAGGATCGGCAGCAATGAGACCTGGACCCGTTTGCTTCGTGCGTAGGCGCGGGCGCCCCGGTAGTCGCCGCGGCGGTACTCGAGATCGTCGACGGGCAGGGGAGAGGTGTACATGCCGCCCGAGGACATGAAGACCACGCGGCCGTCCGGGCTCGCGTCGAGTCGGGGCGCGAGCGATTCGGTCAGCAGGACCGGTCCGAGCACGTGTGTGGCGAGCGACAACTCGTGCCCGTCCGCCGACTCCGTGCGCTCGGGCGGCATCACGCCTGCGTTGTGGACGATCGCGTCCACAACGCTGTCCGACAGTCGTCGTGCCAGCTCGCGCACCGCAGACAGGTCGGAGACGTCGCACAACTCGATCGCCGGCGACGCGCCAGGCCGCCGTCGCACGATCGACGCCCGAACCTCCTCGGCGCGATCGGCGTCACGTCCGACCAGGATCGGGCGGCCGCCGGACGCGGCGACGCGCGCGGCGATCGCCGCCCCGATCCCCGACGTCGCGCCGGTGACGACGACGGTGCGTCCCGCCAGCGCGTCCGGCGACGGATCGTCGTGCCACGTCCGCGCGCGAAGCGCGAAACCCGCACGCGAATAGCCGCCGATCACCGACCGGTCGAGGATGGTGTCGAACAACGTCATGGTGCGGTCCTGTCCGGGGTCGACGCGACTCCGCTCGACGAACAGCTCTGGAGGCGGGCGCGAGGCGGCGGGAACGTCCCCGCCGCCTCGCGCATGTCGGTACGACTACTTGTCGTCGTCGCCGAGGAGCTTCTCGGCGATCTCGTTCGCCTTGTCCTTGATCTTCTCGACGCCCTTGTGGACGGCGGACGACGCCTGGTCGGCTTGTCCCTCGTTCTTCAGGTCCTCGTCGCCGGTGGCCGCGCCCGCGGCCTCCTTGGCGCGACCCTTCAGCTCTTCGGCCTTGTTCTCGAACTTGTCCTGAACACCCATGATGGAGATCCTCTCGATCAGTCTCGTGTGATCTGCGATCACCGCATCGATCGCTTGTTCTCGTTGTGGGGACTCGATGTCCCGACACCTCAAACCTTACACAGATAAGCGCAATTGTCGAATGTTACTGGTGGTGGGACAATCGGTCCGGAGGTGATGGCATGTCGACAGGGCTGCGCATCGGGCACGTGGCTCAGGTGGTGGGGATTCGGACGACCACCCTGCGTGCGTGGGAGCAGCGGTACGGCATCGTCACGCCGATCCGGTCCGAAACGTCCGGTTACCGGTGTTACACGTCGAGCGACGTCGACCGCCTCAGGCATATGCGAGCGCTCGTCGAATCGGGCGTCGCCGTCAACCGAGCGGCCGCGATCGTCGCCCGGAGTGAGCCGTTCGGGGACGGCCCCGCCGACGTCTCGGGGCACGACGCGCTCGTCCGCGCCGGCCGCTTCTTCAATGGAGCCGACCTCGCCCGTCTGCTCGACGACGCGTTCGCCGCGGGCCCCGTCGAAGACGTCATCGAGCACTGGCTGCTGCCGAGCATGCACGCGGTCGGTGCGGCGTGGGAGAGCGGCCGGATGACCGTCGCCGCCGAGCACTTCGTCGCCGCCGCGGTGATGCGCAGGCTCGGCGCGCTCTTCGACGCGACACCCGCGGGTTCTCCGCGCGTCGTCGTCGGACTGCCGCCGCACGGCCACCACGAGATCCCCGCGCTCGCCTTCGCCGTCTGCCTGCGTCGACGCGGGATGGACGTCCTGTACGCGGGCGCCGACGTGCCGTTGGAGAGTTGGGGCAGACTCGCCGCCGAATGGGCGCCCCGCATGGTCGTGACGGTCGCGACGATGGCCGACGACGTCCCGAACGCCGACGCCGTCGGCGCCGTCCTGCGCGAGGCCGGAGTGCCTGCCGTCTACGTGGGCGGGGCGAACGCGACGGCGGTCCCGTCGGCCATCCCGTTGCCGCTGTCGATGACGGCGTCGGCCGACGTGCTGGTGGAGGCCGCGTCCGCGAAGCGCTGGAAGTGACGCGCGATCAGTTGAGGGGATCGTGCAGGATGCGGTCGGGGGCCACCCCGGACGCTCGCAACTTCAACTGGGTGTGGAACACCATCGGCGCGGGTCCGGACAACAGCACTTGATGCTGCGTCCAGTCGGCGTAGCCCGCGACGACGTCGCCGACGCGACCGAACCGCAGCTCGAAACCCCACTGGCGCGGGTCCGCGGAGTCGCCGAGCCACCACGGGTCGTCGGGCGTCTCGGCGACGGCCGTCACCCGCAGCCACGGATTCGTCGACGCCAGCTGAGCCAGAACACCCAGCTCGTAGAGTTCGCCGGGGTGACGGGTGCCGTAGAAGACGTGTGTCGGCGGGGAGTCGACGCGGCGCGCCATGTCGAGCAGGATGGCGCGCAACGGCGACAGGCCCGAGCCGCCGCCGACCATCAGGACGGGGCGGTCGCCGGTCACCCGCATGGTGCCGTGCTGCGAGCCGAACTTCCACACGTCGCCTGGCTGGGTCTGACGCACGATCGACCCGCTGAACTCGCCGTTCGGGATCGCGTGGACGTGGAACTCCAACTCGCCACGGTCGTTCGGGGGCGTCGCGGGCGACAGGTCGCGCCACAGGTGGGGATGCTGCGGGATCTGGACCTCGGTGTACTGCCCCGGCCGGTACCGCAGCGGCGGGCCCGTCGGGACCAGCCGCACCACGGCCCGCTCCCGGTTGATCTGGAACTTCTGAACCACCCGCGCATGCCATACGGCGGGGCCTTCGGCGCTGTCGGCGGCGCCCCGCATGACGCCGGTCATCAGCATCATCGCGTGCGACGCGGCGTCCCGCGCGTCGTCGTCCCACATCCCGACCATGATGGCCTCGATCTCGGCCATCAGCGCGTCGTACATGAGCCAGTAGTGGTCGCCGATCACTCCGTACTTGCGGTGGTCGCGCCCCAGCTGGGCCAGGAACTCGATCAGCTCGGCATGATCGTCCTCCGCCACGATCGCATCCAAGACGTGGTCGACGACCCGCATGAACGTGTCGCGCATGCCCGCCATGTCGGCGGGGAACAGCTCCCTCAGCAGCGGCGTCTGCGCGAAGAGGCGTCGGAACACGCCGGTGCTGAAGCGGTCGCGGTCGCGATCGATGCGCTCGCGGAGGACGGTCAGCACTGGCTGCGCGGGCGGGGTCACCGGCGACGTCCTCCTCCACTGATCGACTAGGGCGTGCCCGCGAAACTGTCTTCGCCTGGCTCGACGGCCAGATGAACGCCTGGCCGCGTTGTACCAGGGTAGCGGTCCGGCCCCGGCGTGTGCCCGTATGGCACGCTGAAGCGGTGGTGACATTGGACGGAGTGATCCCCGGGATCGTCGACGCTCACGTCCACTTCTACGACCCGATGAAATCCACGTGGGCGCTGTCCCGCTATGCCAGAGTCGCGACCATGCCGGTGATCAACCGCTTCCCGCGGCCCGCGCTGTGGATGTCGGGGATGCTGACGAAGAAGTTCGAACGACTCCTCATGATCGACCCGTCGATCGTCCGCACCGCGTACGAGCCGCGCCACTACGGCGCCGAGGCCGCGACCCTGCACAGGGTGGCAGGCGTCGGGGTCGGCTCCGTCGTCCACATGGAGTCGCACTGGTCGGGCGACACGTCGGACGCCGCGTCCTCGTTCGACGAGACCCGGTACGTGACCGGACTGTCGTTCGGCGGCGGTCGTGTACCCGATCTCGGTGCGATCGTCGTCGCGGCCGACCCGGCTCATCCGGGCTTCGCCGCGGCGATCGACGCGCAGACCGGGTACACGCCGCTGGTCCGCGGCGTCCGATACAAGTGGTCCCGGCACGCCGACCCGCAGGTGACCCAGTGGCGACGCGAATCCGGGGTCCTCGGATCGCCCGACTTCCTCCGCGGGTTCGAGACCCTGGCCGATGCGGGCCTGGTGTTCCACTCCTTCGCCTACTCGCATCAGCTCGGTGAGCTCGACCTGCTGGCGAGGCGTTTTCCCGAGACGACGATCGTCGTCGAACACCTGGGGCTGCCCGTCGGCGTGTTCGGGCCGGTCGGAGCCGACACGGGGACGACGGCCGCCGCGCGCGCCGAGATCCTCGGCCTGTGGAAGGAGCGGATCGCCATGCTCGCGGCGCGACCCAACATCGTCGTCAAGGTGTCCGGTCTCGCGCTCGGGGTGCTCGGCTACGGGCGTGAGACGGCAGGCACTGTCGGCGGACGAGGCGTCCTCGCCGAGATGATCGGCCCGCTCGTCCTGCACGTGGTGGACCGTTTCGGGCCCGACCGCGTGGTCTTCGGCTCCGACATGCCGATCGACCGGCCCAACGCCCCGCTCGACGTGGTCGTCGGTGCGCTGCTGGACGTCGTCGCCGACCGCGGCGACTATCTGCTCGGCCAGCTCTTCGCGCGGAACGCGCAACGCATCTACGGCATTTCGTGACGGCCCCTACCGCCCCGAACTGAAACATGTTCTAGTAGCGGTATGGGTGTCTACGTGGTGACCGGGTCGGCGTCGGGCATGGGAGCGGCGGTCGCACAGCGGCTGCGCGACGAGGGGCACGACGTCATCGGCGTCGACCTCGCCGACGCCGACGTGACCGCCGACCTCTCGACACGCGACGGCCGGATCGCGGCGTCACGCGCCGTTCTCGCCGCCGCGGAGGGGCCGCTCGACGGTGCGGTCCTCGCCGCGGGCATGGGGCCGCGCAGGGGACGCGAACGCATGCTCGTCGAGGTGAACTACCTCGGCGTCACCGAACTCCTCGACGCGATCCGTCCTCGACTCGCCCAGGCCGGGAACGCGAAGGTCGTCGTCTTCGGATCGAACTCGACGACGTCGACGCCGCTCGTCCCCCGCGGAGCCGTCCGTGCGCTCCTCGACGGTGACGCGGCCAAGTCCGCGCGGATCCTGACCCGGCGCGGCCCGCTGTCGGCGCCCGCGTCGTACGCCGCGTCCAAGATCGCGGTGGCGAGGTGGGTCCGTCGCGTCGGCGTGGGCGCCGACTGGGCCGGATCGGGCATCCGGATGAACGTGATCGCGCCAGGGCCCGTCATGACCCCGCTCCTCGCCGGGCAGTTGGCGAGCCCCACCGGATCGCAGGTCCGCTCGTTCCCCGTCCCGATCCGCGAATACGGCACCCCGGATCAACTCGCCCACTGGGTGATGACGATGCTGTCGCCCGCCGCCGACTTCATGGTCGGATCGGTCATCACCGTCGACGGTGGGACCGAGGCCCTCCTCCGCCCGGACGACTGGCCCGCCCGTCTGCCCGCGCGACTCCTCCCGCGCATGGCGTGGACGATGTACCGGGCCCCCAAGCGCGGCCAGGTGGCCGACTACTCGGACGTGTAGGACGTCTCCTGGGTCAGGGAGGTGAGGGCGGTGGCGGTGAAGGTGTCCATCGCCCATTTGAAGTCGTCGAGTGACGGCTGAGTGGAGTTCTCGAAACCGGTCAGGAGCAGCATCGACGTCGCCGCGAGGCGGCGGGCGCGTTCGGGGCCGAAGAGTTCGAGTCCCATCTCGGTGATCGCGTCCAGCCGTGCCGCCTCGACGGACGCCAGTGCCGCGTGGACCTTCGGGTCGGTGGCCGCCCACGTGCGGATGGCGCGTTCGGTGTCGTGGGGGAGGTTCAGCGCGATGGAGATGAGCGCCTGAATCCGTTCGACGGGGTCGGTCACGCTGCGCGCCGCTTCCACCAGCCGGTCGGTAGCCTCGATCCGCCAATGCGCGATGAGCTCGGCCTCGAACGCCTTCCAATTGCGGAACGAATGGTAGAAGGCCCCGGTCGTCACCCCGGTCTCGGCGCACACCGCGGCCTGTTTGAATCCGGAGTAGCCGTCGCGGGCGAGGACCGTCATGCCTGCGTCCAAGAATCGGGTTCGCAGTTTGTCGGGTTCGGCGGACGTCTCCATGGAGGGATTCTGTCACGTCGAGTGACGGCAAACCCTTGCCAAGGCGGCATAAGTAGACTTATGGTGATGGCAGACAATGAAAGGGCCTCCCATGTTCAACCCCGATCGCAACGCCGGACTCGACCCGCACCGCGACTACGTCGAGATCTACCGCCACATGTCGACGCTCGACTTTCCGTGGGACGTCAATCAGGCCCTCAGCTTCGCGTTGTTCCGCACCTACGCCGTCCCCAGCGTCGGCGCGCTCCTCGCCGAATCCGGCGGATTCGACGCCACGCAGAGGCGCTATGACGACACCGGTCTCCTCCTCGAGGCTCCGCTGATCTGCGGGTTCGCGTCGTCCGACGGCAAAGCCGCGCTGCGCCGCATCAACCAGATGCACAACCGCTACGACATCTCCAACGACGACATGCGGTACGTCCTCGCGACCTTCGTCGTCGTCCCGAAACGGTGGATGGACGACTACGGCTGGCGCGCGTTCACCGAGGACGAGGTGATCGCGTCGACCAACTACTACCGGGAGCTGGCCCGGCACATGAACATCAAGGACGTCCCCGCCACGTACGCCGAGTTCGAGACCCTCCTCGACACCTATGAGGCCGAGCACTTCGCCTTCGACGACGGCGGACGTGCCGTCGCCGACATGACGCTCGACCTGATGACCACGTTCTTCCCGAGGTTCACCGCCCCCGTCACCCGCGTCTTCTCGAAGGCGCTGATGGACGATCCGCTGCTCAACGCCCTCGGCTACCGGAAGCCGTCGGCCCCGGTCGTCGCGCTCAGTCGACGGGCCATGCGTGCTCGCGCGTGGATCGTCCGACTGCTGCCGCCGCGGCGCACGCCGACATCGTTCGGGGACAGCCGGCGCGTGCGGTCGTACCCCAACGGGTACCGGATCGACCGCCTCGGAACCTTCCCCGGCGCGTGCCCGGTGAAGCATCAGGAGGCATCCTAAACGCGGTCGCGGGCCGCGGTGAGAAGTCGCATGCAGTGGTAGACGGCTAGGGCCGCGATGGAGCCGAGCGAGATGCCGGTGAACGCGAGATCGCCTATCCGCCACGTGAAGTCGGCGATGCCGATGATGAGTGGGATCGCGGCGGTCATCTGGTTGATCGGCTTGGAGAAGTCGACGCCCGCGGTGAGCCAGATCCGGACGCCGAGGATGCCGACGAGGCCGTAGAGGACGACGGTCGCACCGCCGAGGACACCCGGCGGGATCGCGGAGATCACCGCCCCGACCTTCGGGCACAACGACAACACGATCGCGACGGTCGCCGCCACCCAGTAGGCGGCCGTCGAGTAGACGCGCGTCGCCGCCATGACACCGATGTTCTCCGCGTACGTCGTCGTCGCCGTGCCGCCGCCCGCACCCGCCAGCACTGTCGCGACGCCGTCGGCCATCAGCGCGCGGCCGGTGACGGGGTCGAGGTCGCGGCCGGTCATCTGCGACACCGACTTCACGTGCCCGATGTTCTCCGCGACCAGCGCGATCACCGCGGGCAAGAACAGCGGCAGCACCGACAGGTGGAACGTCGGCGCATGGAACTCGGGGAGTCCGATCCACGCGGCGCTCTTGATGCCGGACGTGTCGACGTCGCCCATCGCGAGGGCCAGCAGGTATCCGGCGACCACCGCGAGGAAGATCGCGAGCCGTCCGACGAGTCCGCGGAAAAACGCCAGCACCGCGACCATGAGCACCAGCGTGACGATGCCTGCCACGGGGCCCTTCTCGAAGTTGTTCTTCGCGGCGGGCGCGAGGTTGAAGCCGATGAGCGCGACGATCGCGCCCGTCACCACCGGCGGCAGGATCACGTCGATCCAGTGCGTCCCGACGAGGTGGACCACCGCACCGATCGCGATCAGCACCGCGCCGAGGACGATGAATCCGCCGAGTGCACTGCCGGTTCCGTGGCTGGCGACCGCGCCGGTCACCGGTGCGATCACCGCGAAGCTCGACCCGAGGTAACTCGGCAGCTTATTGCCGGTGATCAGCAGGAATGCGATCGTTCCGACGCCCGAGAACAGCAGCGTCGTGGACGGTGGGAACCCGGTCAACACGGGGACGAGGAACGTGGCGCCGAACATCGCGACAACGTGCTGGGCCCCGATTCCGATGGTCCTCGGCCAGGACAGTCGTTCATCGGGTGCGACGACCGCCGCATCGGCCGGCACGGGCTTCCACGTGAGCATGCGTCGGAGGTTATCCGACGCGCCGGACGGTCGGCGGTGGAACCGGGACGAGACGGCGTGCGTCTAACGGGTATGGGGGCAGAACAATCGGTCGGAGTGCGCGCCGCGCGTTTTCTCGCCGACCACGACGGGGTCATCACCACAGCTCAAGCACGCGATCTCGGCATGACGAGGGGGCAGTTGCGCGCGCGGACCGAGAGCGGCCTGTGGGTGCCGCACGCCCGGTCGACGTTCCTGTCGGCCGAGCATCGGATGGCCGACATGGCGCGCATCCGGATCGTCGCCGAGGGCTACTCGGGCGCCGTCGTCGACAGGACCGCGGCCGCCTGGCTGCACAGGCTGACGAAAGTCCTGCCCGATGAGGTGACGATCTCGACGCCGCGGAGTTCGCACGTCGTCGACTCGTGCAGCGTGCCGGCGTCTGTGTGCCGTCGGACGTACCCCGCCGAGGACGTGACGACGGTGAAAGGCGTGGTCACGACGGCCGTTCCGCTGACCGTGCTGGCCGCGGCCGCCGACCTCGGCGACGACGGAGTCGCGCTCATGGACCGCGCCCTGCAGATGCGCTGCGTCACGCTGAAGGAGCTGCGTGCGGCCCTCGAACGGAACGCGGGCACCCGCGGGATGCGGATGGCCCGACGACTCCTGCGCTCGGCCGAGGACCTCTCGGAGTCGGAGTTGGAGCGCAAGTTCGTCCGATTCCTCAACAAGCACGGCATCATCGGGTGGACGCAGCAGGTGTGGATGGGCAATCTCCGAATGGACTTCGTGTTCCCCGCGGAGCAGGTGGTGGTGCAGTTGCACGGCTGGGCGTTCCATCACGACCACGACCAGTGGGAGAAGGACCAGGCGACGACGAATGCGCTGACGTCCATCGGCTGGAAGCCGCTGATCTTCACGTGGAAGCGCCTCGAATTCTCGCCCGACGAGGTCTTGAGCGAGCTCCTGACCACCCTTGAACTCCGCCGAAGCGTCGACTGATTCACATCTGGTGCTCAAAAGGCGGATATACGCCTTTTGAGCGCCAAACTTATTCGGAGCCCACGTCTTAGCGATTTCCCTACGAGATATTGACGCTTCGCCCCATTCCGGTCCGCGGCGGGCGGGGGTAGTTCTGGAAGGGTGATCGCCGATGGTCGGCGAATCCGAGAGGACGGGTTTGATGACAGACATGATCGCGGACAGCGTCGTTCACGATGTCGCGCCGATGACGGTCAACGGGCGGGCCACCGATCTGAGCCTGCTCGCCGACCGCGTGATGCACCGTCTCCCGCCGCGCCCGGTGATGGTCCTCGACGTCCCAGGCAACGAGCAGCTCCGTGCCCTCGCCACCCGCAACCCGTTGTGGAAGCGCAAGGAGATCGTCGACGTCGGCGGCGTCGTCTCGTCGGTTCCGGCGGCGCCGCTCGATCGTCTCTTGTCTGCCGAGGAGATCGCGCCGATCGAGCGGGCCATTCACGACGTGCTGGTGACCGGCCGATTCGAGTCGGGCCCGTGGGTCGCCGACTTCGAGCACTCGTTGGCGGGCTTCCTCGGTGCGGCAGGCGCGATCGGCACGTCTTCGGGAGCGGATGCGTTGATCGCGGCCCTGCGCGCGGTCGGGGTCCGCGCGGGCGACGAGGTGATCGTCCCCGACTCGGCGACGGGCGTCGAGAATGCGGTCCGCCGGGTCGGCGCGGTCGCCGTGGTCGTCGACACCGACGACCAGGATCTCCTCGCACCCGAACGCGTACGCGCCGCGCTGACCGACCGCACCCGATGCGTGATCCCCGTCCACCGGTACGGTCGGGCGGCCGACGTCCGATCGATCAGCGCCGTCGTCGACGGACTGTCGGTCGCGATCGTCGAAGACGCCGCCGAAGGGATCGGCCTGGACGGGCTCGGCGTGTGGTCGGACGCGGTCGTGATCGGATTCGATCCGCAGAAGAACCTCGGATCGTGCGGTCGATCGGGCGCCGTTCTCACCTACCGTTCGGACGTCGCCGACCTCGTCCGCGACCTCGCCGCCGACACGCGGATGGACGACGTGCAGGCCGCCGCGTTGTCGGCACGACTCCCGTTCCTCGCGTTGAACAACCTCAGGCGGTCGATCCTCGCACTGCGCTACCTGGAGTGGTTGGCTCCGCTCGCCGAGACGGGAGTCCTCACCCTTCCCGAACGCGTCGACAATCACGTGTGGAATCGGTTCGCCGTGAGGCAGGACCCGTGCCGGGCGCGTCACACCGCGGAGATCCTCGACCAACGCGGCGTCGACGTGACCCGCGACGGAGACGTCCTGCACCTCCCGATGTTCCCCAGGCTCACGATCACCGAACAGGACCACGTGGTCGCCGCGTTGTTCTCCGCGGCGCGGTCGGAGCGGTGAATCGACGGTCAGTAGGAGTGTAAGCGAAGCCTGCCTTGCTGAGCGATTGACAACCTACGCAACCGTAACTTACGGTTGCGTAGGTTATTGAATCGAGCTCGGAGGAGACCTATGGCGATCACCGACATTCCTGCATACGCGCACCTCAGCAGGGACGACGTGGAGACGATCGGCGCGGAGTTGGACGCAGTCCGGCGCGAGATCGAGGCCGTTCGAGGCGAGGCCGACGTCCGATACCTGAAGCGGACGATCGCCGCTCAACGCGGCCTCGACGTCGCGGGCCGCCTGATGCTCGCCGGTGCGCACAAGCGCGGACTCTGGTGGGCCGGAGCCGCGACGCTTGGACTGTCCAAGATCATCGAGAACATGGAGCTCGGCCACAACGTGCTGCACGGCCAGTGGGACTGGATGAACGACCCCGAGATCCACTCGACGACCTGGGAGTGGGACACCGCGGGCACCTCGCGACTGTGGAAGCACACCCACAATTTCACGCATCACAAGTACACGAACGTCCTGGACATGGACGACGACGTCGGCTTCGGGGTACTGCGCGTGACGCGCGACCAGCCGTGGAAGCCGGTGAACGCGGGCAATCTCCTGTACAACACGATCCTCACGCTGTTGTTCGAGTACGGCATCGCCATCCAGCATCTCGAGCTGGGCAAGGCCGCCCGCAAATGGAACCGACCGTGGTTCGACCGCGCGAAGTTCAAGGCGGACGCCTCGGAGGTCGCGCGCAAGATCGGCCGCCAGACGTTCAAGGACTACGTCGCGACCCCGCTCATCGGCGCGCCGCTCGGCGGCAAGCGCGGATGGCGGAAGGCGCTCACCGCGATGGTCACCGCCAACCTCATCCGCAACGTGTGGACCAACGCGGTCATCTTCTGCGGGCACTTCCCAGACGGCGCCGAGAAGTTCACCATGCAAGACGTGGACGACGAGACCCAGGGGGAGTGGTATCTGCGGCAGATGCTCGGCAGCGCGAACCTGACGGGCGGCCCGGTGATCGACTTCCTGTCGGGCAATCTGAGCTACCAGATCGAGCACCACATGTTCCCCGATCTGCCGTCCAACCGGCTGCGGGAGATCGGTGTCCGCGTCCGCGCATTGTGCGAGAAGTACGACCTCCCGTACACGGCGGGCCCGCTTCACGTGCAGTACGCGAAGACGTGGCGCACGATCGCCAAACTCTCGCTGCCCGACAAGTACCTCATCGCCACGTCGGACGACGCCCCGGAAACCGCCAGTGAGCGGATGTTCGATGACACGACCCCTCGCATCGACGCCCGCACGGGCAAGCGCTTCGGCCTGGTGTCGGCCAGGCGGCGAAAGCGTCAGCCCAGCGCGACGCTCCGGGAGGCGTCGCTCGACCACTGAGAGTACGAGCCGGGGTACAGCGCCGCGGGGAGGCCTGCGACGGCGAGCGCAGCGATCTCGTGGGCGGCGGTGACGCCGGAACCGCAGTAGACGATCACGTCGCCGGTGACGCCGAGCGACGAGAACCGCTCGCGCAGCGCGGCCGCCGGCAGGAATCGGCCAGAGGAGTCGACGTTCTCCGAGGTCGGGGCACTGACTGCGCCCGGGATGTGGCCGGGCCGCGGGTCGACGGGCTCCACCTCGCCGCGGAACCGTTCGCCTGCCCGCGCATCGAGCACCAGCGCGGCGGTGTCGCCGACGTCGGCGATGTCGACCGTCGGCATCCCGCCGCCGGTCAGCACGACGTTCCCGACGCGGGGCTTCGCATCGCCCTTCGAGACCCGCATCCCGGCGTCGACCCAGGCTCCGACACCGCCGTCGAGTATCCGCACGTCGGCGACTCCGGCCCACCGCAGCAGCCACCACGCGCGGGCGGCCGACATGCCCGCGTTGTCGTCGTACACGACGACGGGTGAGCCGACGTCCACACCCCACCGGCGGGCCGCGGCCTGCAGGTCGGCGAGGTCGGGCAGCGGGTGACGACCCAGTTCGGGCGACGCGGGAGCGGCGAGTTCGGTCTCGAGGTCGACGTACACCGCACCCGGCAGGTGACCGTCGGCGTACCGTTGGGCGCCGTCGTCGAGGCCCAACTGCCAGCGGACGTCCAAGACTGCGGGCGGACGGGACGACAACATGGCCTCGACGAGATCGTCAACGGTGATCAGCACGGGTGCGTCAGACATACGATCGAGCATATGAGAGTTCTCGTCGTCGAAGACGACCCGGCGATCGCCGAGACCGTCCGTCGGGTGTTGACCGCCGAGGGGTGGGTGGTCGAGACCGTCGGCGACGGTCTCGCTGGGCGGGAGGAGGCCGCGACCGGTGGATACGACGCGATCGTCCTCGACATCATGCTGCCCGGTCTCAACGGCTACGAAGTGGTCCGCGGTCTGCGAGCGGCGGCAGTGTGGACGCCGGTCCTCATGCTCACCGCGAAGGACGGCGAGTACGACCAGGCCGACGCGTTCGACCTCGGCGCCGACGACTATCTGACCAAGCCGTTCTCGCCCGTCGTCCTCGTCGCGCGCCTGCGGGCCCTCGTCCGGCGCAGTGCACCGGAACGACCGACGGTCCTGACCGCGGGCGGTCTCACACTCGATCCGGCCGCCCACGTCGCCCGCCGCGACGACGTCGAGCTGCCCCTGACGCGTCGCGAGTTCGCGCTCCTGGAGTTCCTGATGCGCAACCGCGGCGTCGCCGTCACGAAGGCACAGATCGTCGACTCGGTGTGGGACGTCAACTACGCGGGTGACGAGAACGTCGTCGAGGTGTACATCAGCTACCTGCGCAAACGCATCGACGCGCCGTTCGGGACGTCGTCGATCACGACCGTCCGCGGAATCGGCTACCGGCTCGACTGAAGGACGAAACCGATCCGTGCGCCGCCGCCGGGAGCGTCGTCGACGATCATCTCGCCTCCGTGCGCGCGGATGATCTCGTCGACGATCGCCAGCCCGAGCCCCGACCCGCCCCTCGCGCGGGTGCGGGCGTCGTCGAGCCGCACGAACCGGTCGGTGATCCGCGCCTTGTCGGCGTCCGGGACGCCAGGGCCGTCGTCGGAGACGACGACCGTCACGGTGTCGCCGCCGTCCACTATCTCCAGGGCGATCCGCCCGTCGGCGTGCCGGATCGCATTGTCGACGAGGTTGCGCAGCGCGCGAGTCAGCTTGTCGAGGTCGCCGTCCACCTGGACCGGGATCGGGCGCACGTCGACGGTGAGCGCCGTGATCGCCCGGACGCGCGACGCCTCGGCGAACACGAGCTCGTCGAGGTCGACCGGCCCGAGGGCCAGACCGATCCCGTTCTCGTCGGCCCGCGCCAGCAGCAGCAGGTCGGCGACCATCCGCTGCAGTCGCTGCGCCTCGGGCGCCAAGACGTCGCGGACGGTCGCGGCATCGATCGGTTCATCGCGCGACGCCGCGAGGTCGGTGAGTCCGATGATCGTCGTCAGCGGGCTGTTCAGCTCGTGCGACGCGTCGCCCACGAACTTCAGCTGACTCTCCCGCGCCGACTCGAGCCTGTCGAGCATCTTGTTCATCGTCTCCGCGAGGCGCGTGATCTCATCACCGCCGTCGGGGACGGGGACCCGCTGGTCGAGACGTCCCGCCGTGATCTCGTCGACCTCGCGGCGGATGCCCTCGACCGGCCTGAGCGCCCGCCCGACGACCTGGAAAGTCAGGAGCCCGATCATCAGCACGATGATCGGGAACACGATCACGCACAGCAGCGTGACAACCAGCACGAGGCGTTTGAGCGGGGCCTCGGCGGCGCCGACGGCCACCGTCATGTCGGTCCCGTCCGACGCCCTCACCCCGATGAACGTGGTGCGGAAGTCGCCCGACGACGCGTCGAACCGTCGATCCGGCTCAACCGTCCGGGCACCCTCCTCGACGGGTGATCCGAGGGGCGCGACCGCCCCGCTCCGGCTCGACAGCAGCACCGCGCCGTCCGGCCCGATCACCTGGATCACGTCCACGTACTGGGTGGTGTCGAGCAGCGCCGAGTCGACGCCCCGCAGCCCCTCGCTGCCGAGGGTCATCGCGATCTCACTCGCGCGCTCGGCGGTCCCACGGTCGGCCGTCGACAGCATCAGGTTGCGGCTGACCAGCACTATCACCGCTGCGGCCGCTGTCAGCGCGACCATGACCAACACCGTGGCGAGGACGGTGATCCGGGTCCGGACCGGCCCGAGGGAACGTCGAAGACTCACAGTCGTGACGATAGCGCCGCTCGCCGTCACAGGAACCTCCAAGCGTGTTCCGTCGACACTTGCGCCATGACCATCACCAGCACAAGTGTCCGCCCCGCAGCGCTCGCGCTCAGCAAGGTCCCGGAAGTGACCGTCTACTTCTGGATCATCAAGATCCTCGCCACCACGGTCGGCGAGACGGCCGCCGACTACGTCAACATGACCCTCGGGTTCGGTCTCAAGTCGACGACCGTCGCGACCCTCGGGCTCCTCGTCGTCGCCCTCGCCGTCCAGATCGGCGTCCGACGCTACATCCCGATCGTCTACTGGGTGACCGTCCTGCTCGTCTCCGTCGCGGGCACCCTCGTCACCGACAACCTCACCGACCGCTACGGCGTGCCGCTGACGACGTCGACCACGGTCTTCGCGGTGCTGCTCGTCGCGGTGTTCGGCGTCTGGTACGCCACCGACCGAACCCTGTCGATCCACTCCATCCACACCCGCCGCCGCGAGTGCTTCTACTGGGCGGCGATCCTGGTGACCTTCGCCCTCGGCACCGCGGCGGGCGACCTCATCTCGGAGAAGTACGCCCTCGGTTACCCGCTGTCGCTGGCCCTGTTCGCGGGCGTCATCGGCGTCGTGGCCGTCGGCCGCTACGTCCTGCGGCTCAATGCGGTCGTCGCCTTCTGGGCCGCGTACATCGTCACCCGTCCGCTCGGCGCGTCGCTCGGCGACCTGCTCACCGCACCCAAGGCCGACGGCGGCCTGGATCTCGGCACCAACAACGTGACCTGGGTGTTCGTCGCGGTCACCGCGATCCTCGTCGGCTACCTCACCGTCTCGAAGGTCGACCGGATCGACGCCTGATCGACATCAGGCGTCGAGGGTGCGCAGAAGCGCGCGCGTCCGTGCGCGGACCTCGGGGTCGCGGTCGAAGAGGATGCCGACGTATTCGTCGACGCCGAACGACGCGAGCTCGCGGATCCGGTCGGCGACGGTCGCCTCGTCGCCGATGATCGCGGCATCGGCGGGACCGGTGAAACCCTCGCGGTCGAGCATCGCCTTGTACGACGGCAGACCGTCGTACATGGCGAACTGCTTTCCGGCCTCGGCTCGGGCGTGGTCGACGGCGTCGGTCACGCTGACCGGCAGCATCGCGACGGTCCGAACCGCGCCCGCGGGCCGGCCCGCGTCGGCTGCGGCCCGCTTCAGTGAGGGGACGATGTGATCGCGCAGCGTCTTCGGGCCGGTCATCCAGGTGACCGTGCCCGACGTACGACGGCCGGCCACCTCGAGCATCTTGGGGCCGAGCGCGGCGAAGTAGACGTCCGGCACCGGGGCGTCGACCATCGAGAGGCGGCCGCGGGTGGTCACGAGGTCGCCTGCCGCGTTCACCTTCTCGCCCGCGAGCAACGGCAGCAGCCCGTCGAGATACTCCTCGGTGCGCTGGACGGGCTTCGAGTACGGCACTCCCCACATGCCCTCGGTGACGACCCGGTGACTCAACCCGAGGCCGAGGTTCAGGCGCCCGCCGATGATCTGGTTGACCGTCGACGCCTGCTGGGCGAGCTTCATCGGATGCTGTGACTGGATCGGGACGACGCTGGTGCCGAACTCGATGTCGGGCACCTCGCGGCCCGCGACGGCGATCGCGGTCAGCACGTCGGGTTCGTTTGGCATCTGCGTCGACCACACGCGGCGGAAGCCCTCATCGCGCAGGGTGGTGAGGTTCTCGATCGCCTTGTCGAGCGACAAGCTCTTCGCATTGATCGTCCAGACGACGCTGACCTGCATGATTGCCTCCGAGATGTGGGGTAGGGGACCGATTCGACAGTACGCGACACGAGAATGAGACTAATTTCCTCTGGTGTCTCAAACGGTTCGGCTCTATCGTCGTCAAGCATGACCGTTGAACTGACAGTGTCGCCGCAGCATCGCCGAATCCGCGATCGGGTCAAGCGGTTCACCCGCTTCGACCTGCTGCCGTCCGACGCGGTGCGCGGCGCATTCGTCAGCGGCCACAGCGACGGCGATCCGGTCGCCGAACGATTCGTCGCGCAGACCTATCACGGTGAGATGGGCAGCGCGAAGGCCCGCGAACTGCTCGACGAGGCGCTCCGCGTCGGCGTCGACAATGTCCCGGACGCACCCGAGTCGATGCGCGAACTGTTCGCCGAGTTCGAGACCGTCCCCGACTGGGTCGACCCCGAACTCATCGAACAGGGCGCCGCGGTCTGGCGTCGCTGGGGATACAGCCTGGGCGCCGTCGGCAACGCCGGAACGATGGACACGTACACCGAAGCGTCGCTCGCCGTTCCGCTGTCGCTGTCCGGCGGGTACGCGGGAGCGTCGGCCCTGCACCGGTATCTGGAGACGAGCCGCTGGTGGCTGGAGGTGTGTCGGCCCGGTGCGGTGCTCACGCCGGGGTCGACCGCCCGCGAGGTCTCCCTCAAAGTGCGGGTGATGCACGTGTCGGTCCGGGCCCGCGTCGCCGCGCACCCGGAATGGCGGTCCGACGTCCACGGCCTCCCGATCAGCCAGAGCGAGATGATGCTGACGCTCCTCGGCGGCAGCGTCGCACCCGCCCTTGGCCTGTTCGCGCTCGGCTTCCTCACCAGCCCCGCCGAGATGCGCGCGGTGCTGCACTTCAACCGCTACCTCGGCCATCTCGTCGGATGCCGCGTCGACGAGATGTATCCGGAGACCGTCGCCGACGGCGTCCGACTCCTCTATTACTTCGACGCGACCCGCAAACACGACTCGGGTCCGCTCGGCCCCGAACTCGTCGAGGGATTCGTCCCGTCGTTCCGGCCCGGACCGTCGGTCCGCGGAGTCGGGCGCGCCCGCGCCCTGGCGCACCTGCACTTGCAGGCCGGATACACTCGCCTGTTCATGCTTCCGTGGAACCGGAAGGACTACCGCCTGCCCAGCGGTCTCCCCGGCCTCGCGTTCCTCGTCGCGAGGGCCCCGTTCGTGGCCGTCGTCGAACTGCTCCGCCGGGTGGTCCCCGCGGTGGACGACGCACAACAGCGCATCGCGGTGAACAGCTGGCGCCGATGGCACGCATGGCATCTCGGCAGCCGCGAAGAGGCCTTCGACGCCTCGAAGGCGCTGCGCCGGTAAGCGGCGCTAGAGGGCGGCGAGTGCGACGGGGATGGGAACCGAACCGTCGGTGAACGGGACGTTCTTGCCGATCGATGCCGAGTCGGCGAGGGCCGCGGCGGCGACGAGCGCGACGTTGGCGCGGGACGTGCCGGGCAGGTTGGACGCGCGGATCGCGGCCGGGTCGATCGTCCCGGACGGCTCGTCGAGAGTCAGGGCTCCCGGCATGAGGACGGTCCAATCGAGGTCCGACTCGCGGAGCGCGACGTCGGCAGCGGCCTTCGCCTCGGCGTAGGGGAAGAACGAGTCGTCCTCCGGGACGCCGTGATCGGTGTTCGCACCGAGATACGAGACCATGACGAATCGCGGGACGTCGGCGTCGGCCGCGGCGTCGATCGTGCGGATGGCCGCGTCTCGGTCCACGGCGTACGTGCGTTCCGGGTCGCCGCCGCCCGCGCCCGCACTCCAGACGACGGCGTCGAAACCGGCCAGGGCGGCAGCGATCTCGGCACGCGAGGAGTTCTCGACGTCGAAGACGAGAGGCGTCGCTCCGGTCTGGGCCACCGCGTCGGCCTGGTCGGGCTTCCGGATGACCGAGGTGACGTTGTCTCCGCGTTCGGTCAACAGTGGGGCGAGGAGCCGCGCGATCTTGCCGTGTCCTCCGATGATGATGATGTCCGCCATGAAACCACCGTACTGAATGCCGCGCATCGTCGCCGAGCGACGGTTCGTTACATCAGTCGATTGAATTCGCGCGCGAGAAGTCGGACCCACGTCCGGTCCGACAGTCCGTCCGGCGCCGTCAAGAGGTCGGGGTCGATCGGCGTCGACTCCGAATCGTGCAGCCAGCGGGCCACCTGACGTGCGCGGTCGACGGGTGAGAGGGCGTCGACGTCGTCGATCTCGACGATGATCACCCCGGCGCCCGCGTGCAGATACAGGCCGTCGAGGATCTGCGACACCTGATCGTCGGCGCGGAGGACCGTGGTGGCCGACGAGTAGTCGGCCGACGCCAACTCGGGGTGGGCGGTCAGGAGCAGCTCCGACAGTCGCCGGTTCACCCGCAGGTCGAAGCGGGCCAGGAACCACGACTCGAGCATCACCGACGTGCACGCGAGGCTGAGGATCACGATCGCCGCCGCCCACAAGTCGGACGTCGGCGTGACGTGCCGGAGATCGGCGATCAGTGTTCCGACGACGACGGCGATCCCCGTGAGATAGACGGCGATCGCTCGTCCGAGGGAGTGCCAGGCGATGTAGCGCACGCCGACGAGCAGCGAGAACAGTCCGGCGGCGACGATGAACACGGTGCTGTACACGACGTGCTTGGTGACGGCGGTGGCGACGATGACTCCGACAGTGAGCAGCGGCACCACGACAGTCAGTCGGTCGATGGCGCGGCGTCGAATCACCGGCCATGCGGCCGCCGCGATCATCGCCGTGGCTGCGGCTACGAGCACCCAGCAACCGACGAACACGATCTCGGGCCGCAGGCTGCCCGGCGGCCCGATGATCACCGCGAGGGTCGGCGTGCGGACGGTGGCCGCGCCCGCGACGGCGACCGCCGCGATGACGACGGAACTACGCGCCAGCGACGGTGGTCGGACGGTGAGTCGCCCGAGCCGGGATCCGACGGCCGCCGCGCACAGGAAGGCGATGATCCAGGTGGCCCACGTCATCCAAGGGCCTCGTCGTATCGCAGCAGCGGACGCAGCGACTGGCGTCGATCGAGCTGACCGAGCCGCTGCAGGAGGCGTGCGGCGAACGCCTCGGCCTCCCACTCCTGCAATTCGAGGGTGTCGTCGGGTGTCGTCTCCACATCGGTCGGCTCCTCGCCGCGCAGCATGTAGGCGATCAGGTCGTCGTCGGCGGCGAGCGACGCGTCGTCGGCCGCGGTACCGGGGTGACGGAACACGACGTGCCCCAGCTCGTGCGCCAGGGTGCGGGCCTCGCTCGGCAGCGAGCGTGCGAGGACGATCTCGTCGTGATCGTCGTACTCGCGGCGCTGTCCCCACACACCGGGCGCGAGGTCGTCGACGGCGACGGTCACCGTCCGACCGCGTGCTTCGCGACGGCGTGGACGATCTCGAGCAGTGAATTGGCGTGCTTCTGTGCGGCGACGTCGAGCACCGCGTCGACCGCTGCGTGGACGCGGCGGTGCGACCGGCGCACACGGGGGGACTCGCCGTTGTCAGACATCGAACGCCATCGTAGGTCAGATCAGATGAATTCTGCCCGGGCGGCGTTGATTCGTGCACGTCCGGCGCGGGCGGATCGGAGGGTGAGGCCCGCGGTCCCCGCGGCGACGGCGAGGATTCCGCCGACGCCGACGGCGGCGCCGATGTACTGACCGAGGGTGGCGGACGTGGGACCCGGCCCGGAGCTCGGCGGTCCGCCCACGCCGACGGGGGCGGCGACGACGTCGTGCGAGTCGTCGTCGGACGACTCGGACGGGGCCGTGGGCCTCGAGGCGGCGGGCGGTGTCAGCGGCGAGTCCACAGTCGGAACGGTGACCGTCCGCGGCGAGGAGGTCCGGGGCGTCGCCGGGCGCTGTCGAGGAACGGTGCCGGGGGCCGTGGCGCGCGGCGGCGTCGTCCGCGGGCCGGACGCATCGGTCCTGGTCGTGGGCGAACTCGGAGAGGTGGGAGACGTCGGTGACGTGACCGTGGGCGACGTGGGGCTCGGTGACGTGAAGGTGATGGTCGGCGCCGTCGGAGTGGTGTCGGACGGGCTCGTCGTCGTGGGGTCCGTCGTCGTCGGATCCGTGGTGGTCGGATCGGTCGTCGGGTCCGTGGTGGTGGTCGGGTCCGTCGTTGTCGTCGGGTCAGTGGTGGTAGGACCCGTGGTGGTGGGCGGAGTCCAACAGCCGTGGTGATGGTGGCAGTGCCCCCAACCGCCGTCCGGGTGGGCCCCGGCGATGGTCGGGGCGGCGAGCGGAACGCACACGGCGATGGCGGCGGCCGCCAGTGGCGCCGCCGCCCGCCAGATGTTCCGCCTCCGCGTCATCGTCGAGGGACGTTCGTCATTCGTTGGGCGTGGCGGGGAGGCCCTCGCCACGGCGCAGCTTCTCCGCCATCGCGGTCAGCATCTCCTGCGACTCCTCGGAGAGGTCGAACGCGCGGGCCGACAGGCGGCGGAGTCCGCGCCCGCGGAGCTGGGAGAGGACTTCGAGGTCGTGGTCGATCTTCGCCGCGTACACATCGTCGTAGAAGTAGTCGGGCTGCACCTTGAAGAACTTGGCGAGCGCGACGACGACCTCGTGCGACGGGTTGGTGCGGTGCCCGTTGCGCAGCTGCGACATGTAGGGCTTGGAGATCGAGTGACCCGCCGACGTCAGCGCCGCGACGACCTCAGAGTTGGTATGCGGACGACGCCCCGGAGGGTGCACCGTCTCGAACAGTCGGTTCAGCCGATCTGCAAAGCCGTTGTCCATTTCGCCTTCCGGTCGGGTCGTTCGGTCGCGGTCGTCGGGCTGTTGTAACGCTCCGACAGTGTGAACCGATTGCAAGCAGCTATACCGTACCACCGTTCTGGGCTCCTGCAAAAGCTTAGGCAACATCTGGGCAATTCGTCAGCGACACGAAGCCGAGAGGTGAAATAGCACGTCAGCGTGCAGAAACAGCATGGGATCGCCACCGTCGGCCACATCGGGTGATGTAGTGGCTAAGAAGGCTCGTTCCCCGTGGCTCCGGGTGGGCACTGTCTGGGCCGGTGGAGATCGCCTGTGACGTCTGACGAGGACGGTGCTCCTCGTCTGCGGATTTCGCCACAGCTGCCGGTGCATTCGGCACTGCTGAACGTGTGCTTGGCACGGTTTGTGCCACGTCGTCGGCGGGCGGATGTGCAGAACGGCGGCGGCTGGTCCCCCCACGGAACCGGCCGCCGCCGTCTGCCTCGAATCTCTTCGAGGCCTAGGTATCGCATCAGCCGAACGACATCACGCCGATTCGACACCCCTCGTTTGACACCTTCGTCCCGGACCTCCCTCGGGGGCACGGAGTTACCGTAACGCAAACTCTCCCGGGCCGCTAGTCGGTGCGACGATTTGTCCGGAAAAATTCTGAACACTGATCGTAAGTCCAGTTCAGCAGCCTTCGTGTCCGGTCGATCTGACGTCCCCTGAGGCGGTGGACGCAATCTGTTCCACTGTTTCAGTTATCTTCTGACCAATCGGTAACCGCGAAGTTGCGGCATGGGCGCGGAGTGCGGAGGCGGTGTGTGCGGTCGCCTCGTCGGCCATCTGAACGGCCGACACGAAGGGGTGGGGTGACGTTGTCTGAGGCCGTGAGTCCCACGTCAGGCCCTATCGATCGACGGCGATCCGAACGCGTAGGCGAATGTGTTTCGTCTCGATCCGATACGTAATCGAGTCGATGTGCCGACCGTTAGCTGTCGTGTTCCCGCTGCTCGGCGAAGAGTCGGTCGCCGGTGATCGACCCCTTGGCGAACTCGATCATGGCGACGGCGTGCTCACCGCCGCGCCGCATGCTGACGGTGACGAAGTTCCCGGCCGCGATGCATTTGCCCGCCGTCCAATCGGGGTGCTTCGACTCGAGGTGCTCGACGGCTTTGCGCTTGTGCGCGGCGCCGACGCGCACGAAACCGCGCGCGAATCCCGCCGTGCCTGCCAGTCCTTGATTTCGTATGAGGAGTGTCGACAGTCGCAACGACACCGGCGCGGACGACACGCCCGTGCCGAGCATCTGGCCGACCATCGCGGGGAGCTCCCAATGCGCGTGCAGGCTGGCGATGCGATCCGGCGACGCCATCTCGTAGCGCAGGTGGGCGGGCACGAACAGGGTCACCGCGTCGCTCATCGTGATCTCGAGCGTCAGATCGCGGACGACGACGTCGTCGCACACGATGTCGTGCTCCGGATGGAAGGTCACGGTGTTCGGGGCGATGAAAGTGTCGTAGAAGCGGCCGAGTCGGTCCCGTCCGCGATGGGGCGCCGAGCCCACCGGATCGTTCACCACGCCGCCGTCGGTGAACACGTCGAGCCACGCCTGCTTGTCGTGTGCGGCGACGGCGGCCGGTGATCGTTCGGCGGTGGCGAGCAGTGTCTGGCGGCGGCTCATGGTCGGCTCCTCGTCGGCAGTCAAGACTGAAACGTGTTCTATTTATGGTCGTTTTCAATTCTGGCATGAAGCTTCCGCGTCGGCTGCGCCGCGAGCTCTCGGGGTTGCGTCGACGGCCTGCTCCGGCGCTCCGGCCGTGCAGTTCGCTGACGAGGAGCATCGACGGAAGGATAGAATTGAACAATGTCCATAAGCATCGCCATCACAGATGTCACCGTCGTCACCGGCGACGAATCCGGGACCGTTCACGAAGGCTGGACCCTCCTCGTCGACAGTGACGGGACCATCGCGTATGCGGGTCCGGCCGCCGACGTGCAGATCCCGGTCGACGCCAAACACCTCGACGGCGTCGGCCGCTTCGCCATGCCCGGCCTGATCAACGCTCACGCGCACCTGTTCGCGGACGGCAGGCCGCTGTCGAAGATCGCGCTGCACCCGGCGACGTCGAAGATCGCCGCGTTCCTCGCCAAGGGGCCGCTCGGCGGCGTCATGCTGCGCAAGCGGGTGCGGATGAACGCCCTCACTCAGCTGCACACCGGCGTCACCACGCTGCGCACCGTCGGCGACGTCTCGTACGAGGTCATCGGCCTGCGCGATCAGATCGACGCGGGTGAACTCGTCGGGCCGCGGATTCTGCCGTCCGGTCCGCTGATGGCGATCACCGGCGGCCACGGGGCTCCGATGATCGCGCACATCGCCGACGACGTCGACGCGGCCCGCAAGTGGACCCGCGAGAACCTCGACCACGGCGCCCGCGCCATCAAGATCGCCGCGACCGGAGGCGTCAGCGACGCCAAGTGCATCGGCCACGCCGGCACCCCGAGATGGACGTCCCGTCGATGACGGCGGTCTGCGAAGAGGCCCACGCCCGCGGCGTGCTCGTCGCCGCGCACGCGCAGAGCGTCGAAGGCGTCCGCAACGCTCTGCTCGCGGGCGTCGACACCATCGAGCACGGCAGCTCGATGGACGAGGAGACGATCGCGCTCTACAAGGACAACCCGAAGTCGCTGCGCGGCTGGTCGGCGATGATCCCGACCCTGCAGGCGTGCATGCCGCTGGTCAAGCTCGACCAGTCCGTCACCAGCGCGAACGACGTCGTACACGCCAACGCGGTCCTCGTCCTCGACGAGATGGTCGCGGGCATCGCCGCGGCGCGCGAGAACGACATCCCGATCGGCATGGGCACCGACTCGGCCGTCACCTACGTGACGCACGCCAACACCTGGCTCGAACTCGAGTACCTGGTCCGCTTCGGTGGATTCACCATCGCCGAGGCCGTCAACACGGCGACCGCGGGCAATGCGCGGATCCTCGGAATCGACGACGTCACCGGTTCGCTCGAGGTGGGCAAGTCGGCGGACGTCATCCTCCTCGACCGCAACCCGATGGACGCACTGTCGGCGTTGCGTCAGCCGCGCGCCGTGATCGCCCACGGCCACCTGATCGAGAACCCGGTCATCGATCGCATCACCGAGATCGACGACCAGCTCGCCTCCATCTGACCAGGACACGAGAAAGGCACTCCCGATCGACCCGATCATCACCACCTCGATCGTTCTCGTCTGCGCGATCGCCGTCTTCATCTGGAACCGCTTCTCGCCCGGCATCGTCGCGCTCGGGGTGACGCTCGCGTTGTACTTCACGCACACCGTCACCTTCGAGCAGGCGATCGCCGGGTTCGGCGATCCCATCGTCATCTACCTCGCCGGTCTGTTCGTCGTCAGTGAAGCGCTCGACGCGACCGGTGTCACGGCGTGGGCCGGGCAGCAGCTGATCCGCCGCATCGGTGAGAGCCGCACGGCGACCCTCGCCGCGATGATGCTGCTCTCGGCGGCGTTGACGGCGCTGATCAGCGTCAACGGAGCCGTCGCCGCGCTGGTGCCGGTCGCGGTGATGCTCGCCGTGAAGATCGGACAGCCGCCGTCGCAGATGCTGATCCCGCTGGCCTTCGCCGCCCACGCGGGCTCGATGCTGACCCTGCTGGGCACGCCGATCAACCTGCTCGTGTCCGACCTGGCCGTCGACGCCGACGCGCGTCGCCTCGGCTTCTTCGAGTTCGCCCTCGTCGGTGTGCCGCTGCTCGCGGGCGTCATCGCGATAGCCGTGTTCCTCGGTCCTCGGCTGCTCCCGCACCGCAGCCCCGCGAACGCCCCGCGCGACCTCGGCGACTACGCCGAGACCCTGGCGGGACAGTACTCGCTCGATGCGGGCGACGCGTCGCTCAGTTACGAGGACGGTGTCACCGAGATCGTCATCCCGCCGCGATCGCCGTTCCTCGGCGACGAGGTGTACCCGGGCATGCGCACCGAGTCGGGCGACCTGATCGTCGTCGCCGTCAACCGCGGTGGGGAACACCTCGACAAGGCCACGCTGCGCGTCGGCGACGTCCTGGTGATGCGCGGCGCGTGGGAGTCGCTGGAACGCCAGGCCGCCCATTCCGGGGTGCTCGCCGTCGACGCCCCCGACCAGGTGAAACGACAGTCCGTGGTCCTCGGACGCAGCTCGTACATCGCCGTCGCCGTCCTCATCGCGATGTGCGTGATGCTCGCGGTCAACGTGGTGCCCGCGTCGATTGTCGTGATCGCGGCGGCCGTCCTCCTCGTCGGACTGCGGGTGATCACGTCGAGCCAGGCGCAGTCGTCGATCTCGCTGACCACGTTGTTCGTGGTCGCGGGCATGATTCCGCTGTCGACGGCCCTGCAGACCAGCGGCGCGGCCGACAAGATCTCGTCGACGCTCGTCGATCGTCTCGGCGACTCGTCGCCCTACCTGCTGCTGGCGGCGGTGGTCGTCATCGTGCTGATCCTCGGACAGTTCCTGTCGAATCTCGCGACGGTCCTCATCGTCGCGCCGGTCGCGGTCGCCATCGCCCAGGACGCCGGCGTCTCACCGCTTCCGATGATGATGGGCATCACCGTCGCGGGCGCGGCGTCGTTCATGACTCCCGTCGCCACGCCGGGCAACCTGATGGTCGCCGAGCCGGGCGCGTACAAGTTCGGCGACTACTGGAAGCTCGGACTCCCGTGCCTGCTGCTGTTCGGCATCGTCGCGATCTTCGTGGTCCCGCTGATCTGGTCGTTCTGACACACCCTTACGCGCGGGGCGAGATGCGAAGGCTGCGGGCGAGGGACTCGGCCGAGAATGCGACGGCCTCGTCCCACGACACGGGCAGGAATTGGCTGCGGGCCGACGCATAATGGTTCGCCAGCCCGCGCATCGACGACCAGAGGAACGTCATGGCGAGCGGGATGTCGCCCTCGTACCCGAAACGGACGAGCGACGACGACAGCGTCGTCACCATGCGAGCCGTCGCCCGGCGCAGTTGCTCGACCACCTCGGGCTGGAGCTTGTCCTCGTCGGTGACGAGGCTCAACGCGTCGAACTGTCTGCCGAACAACAGGTATCCGTCGCGGTACATGGTCGCGGTGACGATGAACGCGTCCACGGCGTCCTCGGCCTCCGCGACCTTGGGCTCGAGTTCGGCGAGCATGGCTTCGAGCCGCTCCGCGAAGACGGCGATGAACAACGACTCCTTGTTGGTGTAGTACGTGTACACGGCGCCGAGACTGATGCCTGCGCCGGTCGCGACGTCGCGCATGCGGAGCGCGTCGTATCCACCCGAGACGAGCAGCGACTCGCCTGCGCGGAGAATGTCGGCGCGGCGCTGCTCGCGGTCGCCCCAGCGCGTGCCGGGCGAATCCTGGGGATCGGAAGTCATGTGTCCATCCTGCACTGTCCGTGCGGTCCGCAATGTCACGTGTCGTCTGACACGGCGCTCTCGTCGAGCTGCGCGCTGTCGTGCGCGCACACGATCCGTATCGAATCGGCGTGTCGTTCATGCAGGTCAGCGAGCCGTCGTCGAGTGTCGCGGGCGGTTCGTGGCTGCCGCGCCGATCCGAACTGCGCGATCGCCAACGATCGGGGGACACGTCCGCCTCGTATGACGTTTCGGTGATAGAAGGCATCACCGCCATGCAGCAGCCAACGCTCGCCGTCGCGAATCGCGACGCCCATGTGGCCCGCGGTGTGGCCGGGAAGCGCCACGTAGGCGATGTCGTCGCCGAAACCGTCGAGCGCGGTCGCTGCGAACCCGAACCAGTCGTCGGGTGTCTGTGCGTACGCCCTGACGTCGTCGGGATGCCGCGTCCGACGCCACGGACGGTAGCGGACGGCGGGCGAGCGTCCGGGTTCGGAGTCGGCGTTCGCGAACTCGCGTGCGCTGACGTGCAGGCGAGCCCCGGGGAAGTCGTCGATGCCGCCCGCGTGGTCGGAGTCGAGGTGTGTCATCACGATGTCGGTGACGTCCGACGCGGCGAACCCGTGAGCCGACACCTGGGCGAGGGCCGTCTCCGCCATCGAGAAGTCCGGGCGGATGACACGCGACAGGGGAGTCCCGATACGGCCGGCCGGATCCTCGACGTCGCGCACGCCGAGACCGGTGTCGACGAGCATGAGTCCCCTGTCGGTCTCGACGAGCAGGACGTGACAGACCATCCTCATCCCGCCGATCGGGTGCATGGTGCCGCAGTTCAGGTGGTGGATCGTCATCGGGTCGCTCCGTGCGTGGTCATCGGGGATCGGGTGAATCGGTAGTGGTCCGTGCGGTGCTCGGCGAGCATGCGGGTGAGCGTTCGGCGATCGTACGGCCACAGGTCGACGTCGCCCGCCGGGGTGAGGTACCAGGAGTCGCAGCCGGTGGCCCACACCGTCGGGCCCATCGCCGTGTTCGCCTCCGCGAGGAACTCGTCGGTCGCCTCCTCGGTCACCTCGATGGTGTCGAAGACGCCCGCGGCGAACTCGTCGAGTCTGTCGGCGATGGCCTCGGCGGTCCGTTCGGCCGTGTACTGCAGCGAGATGGACCCGGTGGGGGAGTTGGGGCCCAGGACGGTGAACAGGTTGGGGAAGCCGGGGATCGCGGTGAGCCGGTAGGCGCGCGGACCGTCGGCCCACACGTCGTCGATGCGCACGCCGTCACGTCCGCGCAGGTCCATGGGCCGCATGTAGTCATGTGCGCGGAATCCGGTTGCGAGGACGATCACGTCGAGGGGATGGTGGACGCCGTCCCCCGTGGTGATCCCGGTCGCGGTCACCTCGCGGATCGGAGCGTCGACGAGGTCGGCGTCCACCGACTGCAGCGCGCGGTAGTAGCCGCCGGAGAGGACCTGCCGCTTGCACATCGGCTCGTAGTCGGGCGTCAGGGCGGCTCGGGTGCGGCGGTCGCGCACCTGCACCGCGAGCGAGGCCCGCGCGAACTGCTGCAGCGCTCGCCTGCGCCAGCTGGGGACCGTCGTGACGTCGGCGAGGAATCCAGACCCGGACAGCAGGGCCCGGTACAGCGCGGACCGAGCGGCGGGGAAGCGGGTGAGCACCGCGGTGAGCAGGCGTGACTGCTTGAGATCCATCGGAGCCCACATCACCCATTGCGGCGACCGCGTGAAGTGCAGGACCCGGGATGCGAGGCCCTGCAGGGCCGTCACCAGCTGGACGCCCGTCGAGCCCGACCCGATGACGGCGACGCGTTCGCCCTCGATGCGCAGGTCGGCATCCCACCGGGCGGAGTGGACGACCGGCCCGCCGAATGTGTCGAGACCGGGGATGTCCGGGACGTTCGGATGATGCAGGACGCCGGTCGCCATGACGACGAAGTCGGCGACGAAGGTCCGGCCGTCGGCGAGCGTGACGGTCCACTCGTCGTCGGCGAACACTGTCGAGACGACCTCGGCGTCGCAGATCAGCCGGTCTCGGAGCCCGAGGTGATCGATCACGTCGTTCACGTACCGCTTGATCTGCGGTCCGGTCGCGAACACCCGTTCCCAGTCGGGTTTCGGGGCGAACGCGAACTGGTACAGGTTGGACGGGACGTCGCAGGTCAGACCGGGATAGGTGTTCCAGTGCCAGACGCCGCCGGCCTCGTCGCCCTTCTCCAGGATCGTCACATCGTCGAAGCCTCGGCGGGCCAGGACGTGTGCGGTGGTGATGCCGCCGATGCCCGCACCGACGACGATGACTCGCGGTGACCTGGTCATGACGCGCGCTCGCCGAATCGGGCGTCGAAGAACGCGAACACGCGGTCCCAGGCGTCCGAGGAGGCGTCCTCGTCGTAGGCGAAGCCCGTCACCCGCAGCAACGACTGCGGGACGTCCATCTGGTTGGCGAAACTGTGTCCGACTCCTGGGTAGGTCTTGGTGTCGTGGTCGACGCCGTTCTTGTCGAGAGCCTTCGCCAGGCGCTTCTCGCCGCGGATGAGGATCGGGTCCCGCGAGCCGAACGACGCGACCACCGGGCACATGTCGGGACCGGCGAATCCGTGGGTGAGGACGGATCCGTAGAACGGTGCGGCCGCGGCGTACTTCTGGTCGGCGACGAGGAGTGCGAACCCGCCGCCCATACAGAATCCGGTGACGGCGACGTCGCCGGTGCACGAGGGCGTCTCGGCCAGCGCGATGCGCGCCCGCTCGATGACCTCGAACGACCGTCCGCGCCGGGTGGACAGCGACCCGAGTGCGGAGACGACGCAGGTCAGGCGTCGTCGTCCGCCGACGGTGAACAGCAGCGGCGCGAGCGCGACGTACCCGCGGTCGGCGATGATCCGCAGGTTTCGCTCGATGTCGGGTTCGGCTCCGGTGATGTCGTGGATCAACAGGACGCCGGGCAGCGGGCCGGAGGCGGAGTCGGGCAGGGCGATCAGTGCTTCGAACGGTTCGTCGCCGGGGACGACGATCTTCTCGACGGTGGTCATCGGTCGTGCTCCTTGACTGGGGGTCGCAGGGTGAGGGGCAGTCGCATCGGAATGCGATGCGACGACATCAGGTGGACGTCGTCTCGGGCGGCGAGCCGGGCGAGTGTCGCCAGGGTATGTCGTTGCGCGGCCCGGTCGGCCGCGGTGAACCGCTCGTAGAATCCGAGGGGGAACGCGGCGGGCGTCCCGCTGCGCGGGTCGGCGTAGCTCGCGTCGCCGGTGTGCAGCAACCACGTCCCGTCGTCGAGACGGACGGCGACGCCGCAGTGCCCGGCGGTGTGCCCCGGCAGCGGGACGAGGACGATCCCGTCGAGAACCTCGGTGCAGCCGGGGACGCCGAGCCAGTCGAGGTCGCCGTCGTGCGGGCTCCAGCGGGGACCGTGGTCGAAGAAGCGCGTCCGGTACGACACGCGGGCGCGCAACGACGAGCCGGTGGCGACCGCGAGTTCGGTGGCGCTGACATGCACGGTCGCCTCGGGGAAGTCGCAGACGCCCGCCGCGTGCTCGCTGTGCAGGTGAGTGAGGACGATGTCGCCGACCTGGTCGGGACCGACGCCGATCGATGCGAGACGGTTCACCAACGCGGAGTCCGGGCGGTCGGGGAGACGCAGGAAACGCGCCTCGAAACCGATCATCGAGGGGTCGGCGAAGACCGCGGCGGGAAAGCCCGCGTCGACGACGGTCACCCGCTCGTCGTCGACGATCACCAGTGCCTGCGTGGGCACTTCGCCGCCGAACGGTGGACGCAGCGGCGCGACGTCGAAGAGGTGGACGGTGCTCATCGGGCTTCCTCTCCCACGAGGCGACGAACCGCCGCACGGTCCACCTTCCCCGCCGCGTTGCGCGGGATCTCGTCGACGAACCGGATCTCGCGTGGGCGCTCGTATCGGGAGACCCGCGTGGAGAGGTGATCGATCACGTCGTCGGACGTCAACGACCCCCGCGAGACGACGAGCGCGGTGAGCCGCTGACCGAACCGGTCGTCGGCCACCCCGAATGCGCAGGCGTCGACGATTCCGTCGTGTGCGGCGAGCGCGTTCTCCAGGGCTTGCGGGTACACGTTCTCGCCGCCGGAGACGATCATGTCGTCCTCCCGTCCGATCACGTGGAGTCGTCCGTCGCCGTCGAGTCGCCCCAGGTCGCCCGTCGAGACGAGGCCGGCGACGGTGTCCTTGCGGGCGCCTCCGACGTACTCGTCGACGGCCGACGCGCCGCCCGCGAACACTCGTCCGGTGGCTCCGGTCGGGACGGGTCGTCCGTCGTCGCCGATCACCGCGATGCGCACACCCTCGATGGGTTTGCCGACGGTGCCGGGGCGCGTACGCAGGTCGTCGGGGGTGGCGAGGGTCGCCAGCGCCACCTCGGACGAGCCGTAGCCGTTGTACAGCACGTCGCCGAACCGCTCGGTGAATCGCGCGGCCGTGATCGGGGAGAGCGCGGAACCGCCGCTGAGAACGACGGGCGGGGTCTTCGCATCGGCGGGCAGATCGGCGTCCAGGATCCGGGCCAGCATGGCCGGGACCACCATCAGCGCGTGCGCCTCGTGGCGTCTGCACAGATCGATGGTCGCCACCGGATCGAAGCGTTCGCGCATGACGGCCGTCCCGCTGAACGACAGTGTCAGGCCGAGGACCGCGAGGCCGAACGCGTGGAACATCGGGACGGCGATCATCGTCCGCATGCCGCAGCGGAGCCGCGTCCGGGCGAGCACCGTCGTCACCATGCCCAGGAGCGCGCCGATGTCGGGGTCGCGAGGCACACCGCGCGGGTTGCCGGTGGTGCCCGACGTGAGCAGGACGAGCCGTCCCTCGCGGGGCACCGACGGGAGGGCTCCGTGCACGGACCTCATGCCGGGGTCGGCGACGGGCACCCCGGTCGCGGACACGATGTCGGCGAACTCCGCGGCGGCGATCACCAGGGACAGTCGTTGCTGGGTGGCGGCGGCGTCGAGGGCGGCGCCGCGGAAGTCGGTGTTGAGCAGCACGACGTCGGCGCCGAGCCGGGCCGAGGCGAGCAGCGCGATCACGAAGTCACGGCTGTTGCGACACATCACGCCGACGCGCGAGCCGGGGCCGATCCGGTGAACGTCGGCCAGTGCACGTGCGGCGTCGTCGGCGGAGTCGACGAGTGCGCGGTAGGTGAGGGGACCGTTGTCGTCGCGGAGCGCCACGCGCATCGGCCAGCGGGCCGCCGAGAGCCGGACCATCCGGCCGAGTCCGGACGGGACGGCCGTTCCGGACCGGATCATGCCGATCGCGGTCGACGGGCGGGGCGGGGTCAGGATTCCGGTGCGCCACAGCGTCGACGCGACGTGCGTGGCGTTCATCGGCTGACAACTTCGCCGCGGGCGCTCGCGGAGTCGGCCGAGTGCCGGAGACTGCGGGAGTAGAGCGCGGTGACCAGGCGATCTGCGGCGATGCCCGACAGTTCGGTCGGACGCACCCACCACGGCGCCAGCCTGCGAGGCCTGCGGGTGAGACCGGCGGCGACCACGTCGGCGGCGTCGTCGGGGTCGAGTCCGGGGAGTCGGCGCATGATCGGCGTCGGTGCACTCATCCGGGTGCGGATCAACGCCATGTAGATGGACGTCACGTCGATGCCGTCGGCCGCCAGCTCGGGTTCCACGCTGCGCACCCACGTGTCGAAGGCGCCCTTGGACGCCTGGTAGGCGCCCCATCGGGGGCCGGGTGGAATCCGGACGCCGATCGTCGAGACGTTCACCAGGTGACCGCCGCCCGCGTCCCGCATCGCCGGAAGCAGGCCGAGCATCATCCGCACCGGGCCCAGATAGTTGACGGCCATCGTCCGCTCGAAATCCTGTGGGCGGTCGTACTGCAGCGCCAGCGACCGTCGGATCGACATGCCCGCGTTGTTGATCACGATGTCCGGAGCGCCGTGTGCGTCGAGCATTCGGTCGGTGACGGTCGTGACGGAGTCGAGGTCGGTGAGGTCGAGCGCGTGGGTGTGGGCCCGCGGGCCGATCTCGGCGGCGAGTCCGTCGAGGCGGTCGACGCTGCGTGCGGCGAGGACGACCGTCGCCCCGGCGTGGCCGAGCGAGCGGGCGGTCGCTTCGCCGAGTCCGTACGACGCCCCGGTGATCAGCACGGTCTTGCTCTCGACCGCAGCGCGCAGTCGTGCTCGGTCGGTGTCGCGTCGTGGGCTGGCGAGGCGGTCCGCCAGGTTCGGTCCGCGGGATGGGAAGCTCATGCCGACTCCATTCTGAACGACGTTCATTTTATGAACTGAGTTCAGAATGGCGATGTCACCTGAATTTGTCAACCGTCGATGACAAGGTTCACGGGCGATCGGCGCGTTCGGTGCAGAGCGCGGCCTCGCTCGGGTCAGGTCAGCAGAGAAGGTCCGCGTGATGGATGCGGGCGACGTCGGGGTGCGCGCGGAGACGGGCTTTGAGCATGTTCTCGCCGAAGGTCCCGGAGATCACGTTGTCGGGGTCGAGCGTGACGCCGCGCGCTTGCGCGGCGAGGTCGGCGGGCAGGTCGATCCGGGGCATCGTCGACGATAGCGCCGGGTTGAAGAAGTACGGGACGGACAGGCGTTCGGCTCCGACCTCGGGAGACCGGACGCGATGCAACGTCGCCTTCAGGTAGCCGTCGGTGGCGTACTCCATCAGCTCGCCGATGTTGACGACGAACGCGTCGTCGAGCGGCGGGACGTCGATCCAGTCGCCGTCGTGCTCCACCTGCAGTCCACCCTTGCCGGGTTCGATGAGCAGCAGCGTCAGGACTCCGGGGTCCTTGTGGGCGCCGACGCCCTGGCGGTCCTGGGAGGTGTCGCGGCCCGGATAGCGGACCAGTTTCAGCAGCGTGTGCGGGCGCTCGGCGAACGCGTCGTCGAAGACGTCGCGGTCGGCGCCCAGACCGACGGCCCATTCGCGCATGAGGTTCAGACCGATCGCGTGGAGCCGGTTCTCCCAGTCGGTGATCACCGCGCGGAACTCGGGTAGGGCGGCAGGCCATTGATTGGGGCCGTCGAGCCGCAGGTAGGCGGGGCCGTCGCCGAGCGGTTCGTATTCGGCGGCCACGTCGATCTGCTCCCGCCAGTCGATGCTGCCCTGCGTGTACTCGCCGCCGAAGCGCGTGTAGCCGCGGAACTGGGGGCTGCCCAGCATCTCGACGTCGAGCTTGTCGGCCTCCGGGAGGGCGAAGAACTCGCGCGCCGCGGCGAACAGGCGGTCGCGCACGTCGCGGCCGATGCCGTGTCCCACGAGGTAGAAGAAGCCGTACTCGTGGGTCGCCGTCCGCAGGGAGTCGCCGAACGCGCGCCGATCGTCGTCGGTCCCGTTCAGGAGTGACATGTCGACGATCGGCAGCGCGCTGCGAGGCTGGCTCATGCGTGGAGCAACGGGCCGGGCGGTCGTGAAATTCCCGCGTGGACGCCCACCCGGCTCGTCGAGCGGAGTCCAGACGCGTAGATGCGATGGACGGGATCAGAAGCCACGGGCTTCGAGCCAGTCGCCGATCTCGGCGGCGGCGAGTGAGGCGCCCGTCGGAGCTCCGGACGCGATCGGTCCGCCGAAGTGTGTGCCTGCCACGCGGCGGTGCTCCACGTCGGACGAGCCGAGGGCGGCGACCATCGCCCTCGCGTCGTCGGGGAAGCACGCGGCGTCGCCTGTCAGCTCGACGAACAGCGACGGCACGCGGACCCCTGGCGCGCACCGCAGGAAGTCGGCGTTGGTGGTGTTCGCAGACCACGTGGACAGCCACGCCTCCGCCGTGACGAGCCGACAGAATCCGACGAGCCCGTAGTCGGTGAGGTCGGGGCGGCGGCCGAACAGCGAGCCGTACGGTCGATCGTTCGGATCGAGCGACAGGTCCATGAACCGCAGATCGGCGTCCGTGCGGTACACGGTCATCACCTGCGGGGCGAGGGCCGCCCGGCGGTCGCGCGGATCTTGAGACGAGGCGAAACGGGCGCGCGCGGCAGACGTGCCGGCGACGAGTTCCCGCGCACGCGCATCGAGCCGCGCCACTCGGTCGGCCTGCGCCGAGCGGTACCGCATCACGAACTCGGGGGAGTACGTCGACGACGTCCCCGGTTCGGCGAAACCGTTGTCCGGGGAGAACGGGTCGAGCGTCGCGTCCACCGACATGGGATCGGTCTCGTCGGCGACCGACGGGTCGATGAGCCGTTGCAGCAACGCGCCTTGTCCGGGATGCGGGGCCATGAAGACGGCGGCGTCGGGGACCGGCATGTCGGCGGATGCGAGGTCGACACGGCGGCCGGACGGGGCGGCGGTCAGACGCTCCTCGGGCGTCAGCCACGCCTGCTGGTGATAGAAGGCGAACAGGGTTCCACCGCCCGAATGGCCGAGTGTGACGCGCCTGTCGAATCCGCGGTCCCGTAGAAGGACCTGGCCCGCCGCGGCGTCGAGCAACGCCTGCTCGTGGATCAGGTTGAGGTCGTTGTTCGTCGACCGTGCGCCCTGCGTCCATACCGCGTAGCCGCGCGCGAGCAGTTCGGGAACCAGAACGTGATGAGTGAGATCCTGCCGCGGGTGCATCAACGACACGACCGTCGTCGCGCCGGGCGTCGTCCGCAGGACGCCGTTGACCTTCGCGCCGTCGGACGTCGACAGTTCGTGCGCCGACGTCACCGTGGACTCCGGGATCGCCGCCGACTCGATGTACCGGCCCGCGCCGAGCCGCGGCGACGTCATCGCTGCTCCAGACGAATCGCGTCCTTGTCCCACTGGATGATGCGGGCCGCGATCAGTCCGGCGACACTGCTGTACCAGACGGCGTGACGACAGCCGGTGGCTCGACGGTCGATGACGATCTCACCGGGGGCGCTGACCTTGAAGTACGGCCCGATCCGTTCGACGGTGACGGTGTCGGCCGTCGCGGCCACCTCCACCACGGGACGGTTCTCGGGGACGTCGAGCACGAGAACGCTGATCATCACGCCTGCACCTCCTGCCACGCCTCGGCGCGTTCGACGATCAGTTCGGCCTTGCGGACGAGCAGTGCGTCCATCGAAGGATTCGGTGCGGAGACGATGTCGACGAGCGCGTCGATCGTCAGGTTGGCGTCGAGGTCTTCCTGCGGCGTCACCGGTCGCATCGCGCGGGTGATCTCGATCATGTAGCCGTTGGGATCGTGGGTGTAGATCGACTCGATCGTCTCGTGCTGGATCTGCATCTCCACGGGCCAGTCGCTGGCGTCGAGGCGGCGACGGTACTCCATCAGGTGCTCCTCGCTCTCGACGTGGATGGCGAGGTGCCGCGACCGGATGAACCAGATCGGGACCTCCTCGCCGAACCGCGAGTACGAGTCGCCCTGCGGTCCGCCGTCGAACGGCTCCAGACCGAAGTAGTAGAAGAACGCGAGGCGGTCCCCATTGCCGATGTCGAAGAAGAAGTGGATGAAGTCGGGGTGCTCGTCGGGCCCCCAACCCGCGGCGCAGATCGAGTGCACCACGGGGAAGCCGAGGGTGTCGCGGTAGAACCGAACAGTGCCCGCCGGGTCGAAGGTGGGGTAGGCGACGTGGTCGACGCCCTGTACGAGGTGTGCTGATTCGGACATGTCGAACTCCTAGTCGAGGTCGGAGCGCAGGAGGCTGCCTGCGCCGGGGATGGTGACGGGCAGGTCGAGGCCGCGGAGGATGCTGTAGGCGCCCGCGGTTGCGGCGGACAGCACGGGCAGCCCGAACTCCTTCTCGGCGGCGTCGACGAGGTGCAGTGACGGCATCTGCACGCAGCAGCTGATGACGAGGGCGTCGACGCCGGTCAGGTCGAGGGAGCGGGCCGCCTCCATGATTCGGTCGCCGGGGATGCAGCCGACGTCGTTGTTGTCGGCCACTTCGAGGGCCCGCCATTCCACGATCTCGATTCCTTCGGCCTCCAGATATGCGACGACCCGCTCGGCGAGCGGCCGCATGTACGGCATCACCAGGCTGACCCGTTTCGCGTCGAGTGCGCGCACGCCTTCGACGAGCACGCCTGCACTCGACCGGATACGGGCTTCCGATCCACCCGTGGCGAGTTGTTCGGCGACGGCGGATTCGACGCGCTGATGCTCGCCGGGGCCGCCGACCATGATCGCGACGAGGCACGCGTAGAGGATCACCTCGGGCGAGGCGTCGCCGATCTCGAGGACGCAGCGCTCGCGCTGCGCGTTCATCGCGGCGAGACCTTCGGGCGACACCTGGTGCATGCGCATGCGGGTGGAATGGAACGAGAAGTCGGCGTCCGGGTGGGCGCCGAGGATGCGCGGCATCTCGGTCTCGACGGTGACGTTGGAGCTGGGAACGACCAGCCCGATGCGGTGGGTGTTCATTGGTGCCTCTC
The DNA here is from genome assembly GCF_009932475.1 of Gordonia spumicola. GTDB lineage: Bacteria > Actinomycetota > Actinomycetes > Mycobacteriales > Mycobacteriaceae > Gordonia > Gordonia spumicola. The sequence goes on along the minus strand of NZ_BJOV01000002.1, from coordinate 138,893 downwards.
GGTGGGTGTCAATTATTCGTCGTTAGTGACGAGTATTGGACCGTTCGGTTCGTTCGTCAAGTCCTCCGAGGCAACTGGGTTCATTTGAAATGCCAGATGAGAGGCCATCTGGAACTTCATCGACGCGACCGTCGAGAAATTTACGCTCTGCTCTTGACTTTCTTTGCGCAAGCGTCGAATAATCGACGTCAGCAAGCATCAGGTGATGCGCATCACTAGGGTGGTGGGCACGTCAGAAGGAGATCTCAGGGCTCATGGCATACGTAATCGGCGTCGATGTCGGTGGCACGTTCACCGACGCAGTTCTGGACGACGGAGAAGGAATGGTGGTGGCGGGCAAGGCTCCGTCCACCCCGCCCGACTACTCGGAAGGCGTGATGGACGTGCTCGAGGTCCTCGCCGAGCAACTCGGGCAGTCGCTCGACGAGATGCTCGCGAACACGCATCACATCGCGCACGGCACCACGTCGTCGCTCAACGCACTGGTGATGAACAAAGTCCCCGACATCGGGTTCCTCACCACCAAGGGGCACCGCGACTCGATCTACATCATGAACGTCGAGGGCCGCTACCTCGGCCGGGCGCCCGAAGAACTGCAGAACCCCATCGGGCAGAGCAAGTCCCACGGCCTCGTCCGCAAGCGTCACGCCCTCGAAGTGACCGAGCGGGTCGACCGCGACGGCCGCGTTGTTGTGCCCCTCGACGAGGACGAGGTGCGCGCCGCCGTCCGCACGCTGATCGCCGACGGCATCAGCGCGATCGCCGTGTCGCTGCTGTGGTCGTTCCGCAACCCGGCGCACGAGCAGCGGATCCGCGAGATCGCCCACGAGATCGACCCGAGCCTGTTCGTCGCGATCTCCAGCGAGGTGTCGCCCCGCATCCGCGAGTTCGCCCGCAATGCGACGACGATCATGAGCACCCAGGTCGGTCCGGGTCTGCGCGACTATCTCGGCGAGCTCGAGACCAAGCTCCGTGATCACAAGCTGACCGGTCCGCTGCTTGTGATGCAGAGCAACGGCGGCGCGGTCGCGGCGGCCGAGGCCCCCGGCAACGCCATCTCGACTGTCGGCTCGGTCCTCACCGGCGGTGTGGTCGGCGCCGTCCAACTCGGACAGCAGCTCGGCCATGACAACATCATCGCCACCGACGCGGGCGGCACCACCTTCCTGGCCGGCCTCATCGTCGGCGGCGAACCCGTCCGATCGTCCACGACGATCATCAACCATCACCCGATCAACGTGCCGACCCTCGAGGTCCACGCCATCGGCTCCGGCGGCGGCGCGATCGCCTGGATCGATGCGGGCGGCAACCTGCAGATCGGTCCGCACAGCGCGCAGGCCGTCCCCGGCCCGGCCTGCTATGGCAACGGCGGCACCGAGCCCACCAACACCGACGCGAACCTGGTGCTGGGCATAATCCCCGAGCGCGGACTCCTCGGTGGCCGCCGCGCCCTCGACGTGAGCCTGGCCCGTGAGGCCATCCGCACCCGCATCGCCGAACCCCTCGGGTTGTCCGTGGAAGACGCCGCCGCCGCGATCTACGAGGTGCAGAACGCGCAGACCGGCGACCTCCTCCGCAAGACCGTCGTCGAGGCGGGTCACGACCCGCGCGACTTCATCGTCTACGCGTTCGGCGGTTCCGGCCCCGCCCACTGCGGCCTGTACGCACAGGAGATCGGAGCCACCGACGTCGTCGTCCCGCTCGGCCAGGTGGCCTCGGCGTTCTCCGCGTACGGCCTCGCGTCGTCGGACATCGTGCTCGCCAAGGAGATGTCCGACCCGGCGGCGTTGCCGCTCGACCCGGCCCGCGTCCAGGCCAACTTCGAAGGCCTCGAGTCCCAGGTCCGCGAGATGCTCGAACGGCAGGGGCTGCACTTCTCGTCCGTCGAGATCGAGCGCGAGATCGACATGCGGTACACGATGCAGCTCGCGGAGGTCGCCACCCCGATCCCCGGCGGCGACCTCGACGCGCAGAAGCTCGCTGACGCCGAAGCGGTGTTCGAGCAGCGCTACGGCGACCTGTACGGCAAGGACTCCGGGTTCCGGGAGGCAGGCGTCCAGGCGATCACCTACCGAGTCCGCGGCACCGGCGTCCTGCCGTTCTCGCCGGTCCTCCCCGAACTGGCCGCCGGCGAGTCGGCGGACGCGTCGGTCGCACTGACCGGCGTCCGCAAGGTGTGCCTCGGCGCCACCCGCGGCTACGTCGACACCGACATCTACGACTACACGAAGCTGCGGGCGGGCCACGTCCTGCGCGGCCCGGCCGTCATCGAGGTCCCGACCACCACCGTCGTCGTCCCCCACGACACCACCGGAACCATCGATCGACTCGGCAACCTGCACATCACGGTCGACCAGGCCTGAAGACCTCTAGGAGAATTGACATGACCGCACCGATTCCCGGCTCCGAGGTGTTCTCGAGCCGCCCCGTGGACCCCGAAGCACTCAGTCGCGCCGTCGGCGCCAAGGTGCCGCTGCACACCGTGACCCAGGAGCAGATCGACGCCGTCGACCCGCTCACCTACGAGGTGATCCGTCACCGCTTGTGGTCGGTGACCGACGAGATGGGCGAGGCGCTCAAGCGCATGTCCGGATCGCCGATCGTGACCGACGCCAACGACTTCGACTTCGCGGTCAGCGACGAAGTGGGCCAGGAAGTCCAGGTCGGCCTCTACAACACGATGCTCGTCGGCGCCGTCGACCTCGCCATCTACTGGACTCTGCAGAACCGCTCCGACAACCCGGGGATCGTCGAAGGCGACATGTTCCTCTGCAACGACCCGTGGGTGGGCGGCGGTCTGCACTAGAGCGACGTGATCGTGTACCAGCCGATCTTCTACGACGGCAAGCTCTTCGGCTGGACCAGCGCCATCTGCCACGAGCCCGACCTCGGCGGCTCGGGTCTCGGTTCGTTCGATCCGGGCGCGAAGGACGTGTTCTCCGAGTCGCTGCCGACGCCGCCGATCAAGGTCGTCCGCGACTACGTGCTGCAGCGCGACGTCGCCGACGCGTGGACCCGCCGATCACGGGTCCCGATGCTCGTCGGCCTCGACCTGCGGGCCAAGATCGGCGCCAACACGGTCGGCCGCAACCGCCTCCTCGCGGTGATCGAGCAGTACGGCGCCGACACCGTCAAGGCCGTCATGAAGCGCATGATGAACGACGCCGAGGGGCGTCTCCGCACCAAGCTGACGTCGCTTCCCGACGGTACCTGGAAGGCCACCGGGTACCAGGACCAGGCGTCGACGGGCGACCGCGGCCTGCACAAGATCACCGTCGCCATGACCAAGCAGGACGATCACTTGACGTTCGACTTCACCGGAACAGATCCGCAGACCGGCGTCATCAACTGCACCTACGCCGGCATGCGCGGCGGCGTGATGCTGGCCCTGCTGCCGATCCTCGCCGGGGACATCCCGTGGTCGGCGGGCGGTCTGATGCGCTGCTTCGAACTCGTCTCCGAAGCGGGGACGATCAACAACGCGACGTTCCCGGCCGCGGTGAGCCGCGGACCGATCGGGCCCGCGTGGCTCACCGGCAATCTGATCGCCGAATGCCTCGCGCAGATGCTCGACCAGGACATCGAGCTCGGCAAGAATGTGCAGGCGTCGTGCTGCGGCACCTGGGACACCGCCGTCGTCGCAGGTCTGGACGAGCGTGGCGAGCAGCCGGTGCCGTTCCTGAACATCATGATGGAACCGATGGCAGGCGGCTACGGTGCACGGCCCGTCGCCGACGGCATGGACACCGGCGGCCTGTTCTGCATCCCGATGGGCCGCATCCCGGACACCGAGATGACCGAGTTCCTGTACCCGCTGCTCACCCTGTGGCGGCGGGAGGAACCCGACTCCGGCGGCCCCGGCCGGATGCGCGGCGGCGTCAGCGCATCGCTCGCGGTCACCCCGTACGGCAGCAGCGTCCCGATGGGTCTGGTGTTCGCGTCGGCAGGCAAGGCCGTCGCGCAGAACGGCGGTCTCGCCGGTGGTCTGCCGGGCAACACGGGCCTGGAGATCCTGGCCCGAGACTCTGCGATCGGCGACCTGATCAAGGCCGGAAAGCTGCCGGCGAACCTCGACGAGCTGGGCGGCACCCAGGAGATCGGCGCCTGCTACGCCGAGAGCTATCTGGCCCCCGGTGAGGTGCTGTTCATGCACTGGCAGGGCGGCGGCGGGTACGGCGACCCGCTGCGCCGTGACCCGGCGTCGGTGGCCGCCGACGTCGTCAACGGCAAGGTGACCACCGACGGCGCCCTGGTGAACTACGGCGTCGTCGTCGACGGCGAGTCCGTCGACGAGGCGGCCACCGCGGCCACGCGCGACGAGATGCTCGCGCAGCGTCGAGACCGCTCGACGATCCCGGCGTCGCAAGACGCCCGCGTCGACCTGTCCGCGGCACGTCGCGTGGACGACAACCTCGCCCAGCTCACGATCGGCGACGCCAAGGTGATCGCCTGCGCCCACTGCGGCCGGATCCTGGGCGACACCAAGTCCGGACACCTGTCGCTGGCCCACTACGAGGGACCGTCGAGCGAGGCCGGACCGCAGGTCACGTCCGCGCCCGGCGAGTACGTGGACGCCGACGTCGTCTTCCGCCAGCAGTGCTGCCCCGGCTGCTTCACCGCCGTGTACTCGGGCATCGTCCCGGCCGATCATCCCGATCACGTCGGCGAGCTCACCAGCCTGCTGCCCGCCGCACCGACGGTCTAGGAGTTCGACGTGACTGCATTCGACTGGGGCGGCGCTCTCGTGCCGTACCCCGCCGACGTGGCCGAGGCCTATCGGACGAGCGGGGAGTGGAGCGAGCTGCCCACCGGCCGCCGGTTCCACGACGCCGCGCTCGCCGACCCCGACCGACCCGCGCTGATCACCGCCGACGGCACCCTCACCTACCGTGAGCTCGACGAACGGACGGATCAGATCGCGGCGGCGTTCGGTGCCCGTGGGCTGGCGCCTCGCGACCCGGTGATCTTCCAGGTCACCAACCGCCTCGCGACAGTCCTCGCCTGGTACGGATGCCTCAAGGCCGGACTGATCCCGGTCGCGACGCTCGCTCAGCACCGCATGCACGAGATCGGGCACATCGGGCCGAAGGTCGGAGCGGTGGCGCACATCGTCGAGACCGGACTGTCGTTCGACCTCGTCGGGTTCGCCCGTGACGTCGCCGCGCAGCAGCCCGCGATGGCGCACCTGTTCACCGTCGGCGAGCGCGCCGAAGGCGTCGACCGCATCGAGGAGCTCGGCGTCGACATCGACCCGGCGGACGCCCGCGCGTTCGTCGAGTCGGTTGAGGCGGGCATCGCCTCGGAGGACGTCGCCGTCTTCCAGCTGTCGGGCGGCACCACGGGCGTTCCCAAGGTGATCCCGCGGATCCACGCGGAGTACTGGAACAACGCGCTGTTCTACGCCCGAGCCCTTGACTGGTCGGCCGATTCGCTTGTGGGACACCTGATTCCGGTGATCCACAATGCGGGCATCTCGTGTGCGTTGCACGCCGCGCACTCGGTCGGCGCAACGCTGGTGTTGGCGAACCCCGACCACGTCGCGGCGTTCGCGTTGATGTCGGACGCGGGCGTCACCGATCTGCTGATCGGGCACGGCCACTACCGGGCCGTGCAGTCGCCGGAGTTCGAGCCGCTGCTGGCGACCGTGCGTCACACCGTCCTGTCCGGGGCCAAAGTGTCCGCCGACCTGTTCGCGCGGGTCGACGACGGCGGTCGCCGCTGGGCGGGGCAGATGTTCGGCATGAGCGAAGGCATGTTCATGGTGTCGACGCTCGACTCGCCTGCCCGATTCCGGTCGTCGACCGTCGGCTGGGCGATCGCGCCGTCCGACGAGATCCGCATCCTCGAACCGGGTCGGGAGACCGAACTGGCCGACGGTGAGGTCGGCGAGTTGTGCTGCCGCGGCCCGTACACGATCCGCGGGTACTTCGACGCGGCCGAACACAATGCGAGCGCCTTCACCTCGGACGGCTTCTACCGCACCGGCGACCTGGCCGCGGTGCGCCGGGACGCCGACGGCAGACCCAACCTGTCGATCGAGGGCCGGATCAAGGACCTGATCAACCGCGGCGGCGAGAAGGTGAACGCCGAGGAGGTCGAGGTGCTGCTGATGCGTCATCCGGGGATCGCCGCGGCCGCGGTCGTCGCCATGCCCGACGCGCGGCTCGGCGAGAAGGTGTGTGCGTTCGTCGTCGCCGGAGAAGGGGCGTCCGAGCTTTCGATGACGCAGGTCCAGGGCCATATGGACGGACTCGGCGTCGCCAAATTCAAATGGCCCGAACGGCTGGTCTGGGTGGCGGAGCTGCCGAAGACCAACGTCGGGAAGATCAACAAGAAGAGCCTGCGCGCCGATGTCGCCGCGCTGCTCGAATCGGAAGGAGCGCAGTCATGAGACTCGCCTCTATCGCGGTCCTCGGAGGAGGGCCCGGCGGCCTGTATGCTGCTCGACTGCTCAAGAAGAGTCATCCCGACGCCGTTGTCACCGTGTACGAACAGGGCGTCCCCGATCAGACGTTCGGGTTCGGCGTCGGCCTCGCATCGCGGACACAGCGGAACCTGCGGCAGGCGGACGAGGCGTCGTTGAACGCGATCGTCGAGCAGTCGCACCCGCACGAGATGTCGATGAAAGTCGGGGACAGTCAGGTCCGGTTGGCGCACGGGGAACTCCTCGCGATCGGCCGGGCGACGCTGCTGTCGGTGCTGCAGCGTTTCGCTCGCGAGGCAGGGGTGGAGTTGCGGTTCGGTGAGCGCGTCACCGTCGCCGATGTGGACGCCGATCTGATCGTCGCGGCGGACGGCATCAACAGTGTCACCCGGACCGAGCTGGCCGACGAGTTCGGTCCGCACATCGCGCAGGGGGAGGGGCTGTACCTGTGGTGCGGCACCGACTTCGCGTTGGAGAGCGCCGTGTTCACGCCGGTCACCACCGAGCACGGCACGTTCGTGGCCCACGCGTACCCGTACGCCGACGATCGCAGCACGTTCCTCATCGAGACCGATGAGCGGACGTGGCAACGCGCCGGGTTCGACGTGTCGACCGAGGCGACGCCGGCGTCGGAGAGTGATCAGGTGTCGCTCGACTACCTGCAGGCGGCGTTCTCCGAGACGCTGCAGGGACATCGCCTGATCGGCAATCGCACCAAATGGACAACGTTCCGGACCATCCGCTGCGATTCGTGGCACACCCGCAACATCGTCCTGCTCGGCGACGCCGCCCACACCGCGCACTATTCGATCGGATCGGGCACCAAGCTCGCGATGGAGGACGCGATCGTGCTCGATCGCGCGCTGCTCGAGCACGACGATCTGGAGTCGGCGTTCGACACCTACGAGGCCGAGCGCAGGCCTGCCGTCGACCATCTGCAGGCGATCGCCGAACGGTCGATGGTGTGGTGGGACAACTTCCCCGAGCGCCTCGCCATGCCCGTCGAACAGTTGATGATCGCGTACATGACACGGGCCGGGAAAGTGTCGTTGGAACGGTTCGCCGAGTCGGCGTCGGGCCTGGTGACGGCCGGTCTGGCGGCCTACGGCGAGTGCGGCGTCGACGACGTTCCCGCGTCGGGCGAGGTTGTCGAGTGGGCGCTGTCGCGTCCGACCGCCGGGCGGTCGGATCGTCTCGCCGACGCGGATCTCCGTGACGCCGACGGCACGGCTCTGGTCGAGATCGCGGACCGCCCGTGGAGCGCGGCCATGCGGCGTTTGATCGCTCAGCCGCCCGCCGCGTCGACCGTGTGGTTGACCGGCGCCGACGATCGGGAGTCGACTCTCGACCGTCTCGACGTCGGCGAGGCCCTGCGGCGTCGGACCGGCGCCGTCGTGGTCGTCGACGTTCCGGAGGAGTTCCGGGCCGACGCCGCCGCCGGAGCCGTCAGTGAGCGCGTCGACCTCGTGTCATTCACATCGTGAGGAATAATCGGTGGTCATGACCACTGATGTCGCTGATCAGGGCGGCGAGGAGGCTCCGGCCCCTCGCCGCCGCGGTCGTCCCCGCGTCCGCCGCGAGCTCGTGGAGCGTGAGATCAAGGAGAACGCGACCCGCCTGTTCGCGGAGAAGGGCGTCGCGGGCACCACGCTGCAGGACATCGCCGAAGCCACCGGTCTCACGCGGCAGGCCGTGTATCACTACGTCGCGAACAAGGACGAACTGTTCGCGCAGCTCGTCAGCGAGATCGCCGAGGAGCCGGCGCAGCTCTTGCATCAGGTGAACGCGATGTCGCATCTCGGCCCGCGCGAGAAACTGCAGCGGATGTCGGAGGCCCTCGCCGTGCAACAGATGCGCAACGGAGACAGGTTCCGGCTGATGATCCGGTCCGAGTCCGACCTTCCCGAAGCGCTTGCGGCGTCGTATGCGGCGAGTCGCCGAGCGGTGTTGAAAGAGCTGATCACGGTGATCGACAACGGCATCGAGGTCGGAGTCTTCCGTTCGGTGAACCCGCGGACCGCGGCTCTCGGCGTCGTCGGCATGCTCAACTGGATCGCCTGGTGGCACCAGCCCGGCGACGACGAGAACGCCGTCGCCGCCGAACTGGCCGATATGGCCGTCCGCTCCGTGCTCTCCGACGAACCTCCGTCGTCCATCCCGAGCGTCCCCCGTCTCATCCGCAGCATGCGCCAAGAACTCGACCAACTCGACCGCATGCTCGGGACCGGCCCGGATCCTCGCTGACGTAGCTGGAGATCTCGGTGTTCCGGCGGGAGTGCGCTGGGTCGGTTCGTCGCGATGTGCGGTGCGGTGATCGAGGAGTACGGCGAGACCTTGGTGAAGTCGCCGTTCTTGGGTGCGGACCCGTTCGGCCGCCGTCAGTGGTCGTCGAGCATGATCTTGTCGAGCGCCCACGCGGCGGCGGACATCAGAGCGACCGCGTCGAGGAGGTGCGCGGCGAGAGCGCCGACATAGGTGGGGCCGCCCCAGGCGTTGACAGTGAAACTCGGGTCGAGTCCGGCGACGAGTTGGAGACCGATCCGGAACGCCCCGTACAGGATCAGGGCGACGAGGGCGGCGGTGGCGACGCCCCGGGGCCGGCCGGCGTCGAATGTCGTGCAGCGTCCGCCGGACCCGGCGGTGGGCGCGTGCACCGAGTGGCAGGAGCAGGACCGGCCCGCGGCGTCCGGCGCGCCTGCGGTGGACGAAGACGCTCACTGCCACGACGGCGGCGAGCGTGGCGAGAGCCAGGTGCGGCCACTATGCGGCGGTCCCGGCGACACGCGGTCCGGGGTCGGCCGGGCGGCCCGCGTAGAGGACTGCTCCCTGGGCGAGGCCCGCGGTGAACAGGGTGCCGAAGGCGGCGGCCGACGACCGGGAGAGTCGAGTGGCGGCGCAGTTCGGAGCGGTGCAGTCGGGAGAGGTGCAAGGGCGAGAGGTGCAGTGATGTGCGGTGTGAGTGGTCATGTCTTCACGGTGCTCTCCGATCGGCTCGCCGTCGTCGGTCCGCGGGCCTGACTGCGGGTGGTGCCCGCGCAGGACCGGGGACCCGCGGGTGGTACCTGAGGAGGAGGCAGGCGGTGGCCTCGAGGACGATGCGCTGGTTCGCTGCGGCTCGTAGTGTCGGATGACATGGCCGATTCGTCTCAGCCCGTCGTCGACGGTGACCGCCCGCCGTGGCATGTCCGGATCGCGGACAGGTTCGGCGCCGAACGGACCGCACGGTTCGTCGACGCAGCGCTCGCACTCGGCTGTTTTGTCCTGTTCACCGGTCCGCTTCTGGTCGGCGCTGTCGACCGGCAGGGGCCGCTCCCGGCGCAGGCGCTGCTCGGGGTGCTCGCTGCGGCCCCGGTGGCGGTCCGCCGACGGCGCCCGGTCGGTGCGCTGGTCACGATCTCGGTGGTCCTCGCGGTGGCGCCGCTCCTCGGGGTGCAGTTCACGCCGTTCGTCTCCGACGCCGGACCCGCGCTGCCGATCGCGGTGTACACGGTCGCCGTCGCCCGCCCTCGACGGTTGTCGGCGGCGGTGACGGTCGCGGCGGTGCTGGCGGCCACGGTGGGCGCGTTGGTCGCCTACGTCCTGCGCCCGGACATCGATCAGAACGCCGTCCAGTTGGCGCTCGCGATCCCCGCGTGGCTGATCGGAGACGCGGTGCGGACCGGGCGCGACTATCGGCGGCGGGTCGCCGAGCAGGAACAGCTGGCCGCCGCCGAACAGCGGCGTCGGCTGCGCGCCGAGGAACACGTGCGGCTGTCGCGGGAGGTGCACGACGTGGTCTCGCACGGGCTGAGCATGATCGCCGTCCAGGCGGGGACCGGCCGGATGGTGTTCGACGCCCGGCCGGATCAGGCGCGGCAGGCGCTCGCCACGATCGAAGTCGCGAGCCGGGCGGCGCTCACCGATCTGCGGGGTCTGCTGCGGGACATCCGCGATAGCGGGTCCGGCGGCGGTTCGGGGACCGGCTTGGCCGACTTGTCCGCGCTCGTCGCGCGGATCGGCGACGATGGGGTGATCGCGGTGACGCTCACCGAGGACGGCGTCCCGCGCGACTACCCGCCCGCGGTGGACCTGTCCGGCTATCGCATCGTCCAGGAGGCCGTCACGAACGCCGTCAAACATGCGCCGGGTGCGGCGGTGCGCATCGAACTGAGTCATCGGCCGTCCGAGCTGATCCTCACGGTCAGCGACGACGGCGGGTCCGCGCCTGCCGTCCCGCTCGCCGGGTCTGGCCTCGGGCTGGCCGGGATCCGGGAACGCGCCGACCTGCTCGGCGGCGAGGTGGTGGCCGGACCCAACGACGACGGCGGGTTCACGGTGTCCGCGTGCCTGCCCGTCGCCGACCAGGCAGCGGGCGCATGACCGAGCCGATCAGGGTGCTCGTCGTCGACGACGAGCAGCTCGTCCGCGCCGGGTTCGCGCTCCTCATCGACGCGACGCCCTACCTGACTGCGGTGGGGGAGGCCGGTGACGGCGGGGAAGCGGTGCGCGCCGCGCGGCGCCTGCGGCCCGACGTCGTCGTCATGGACATCCGGATGCCCGGCATCGACGGGCTGGAGGCCACCCGGCTGATCACCGCCGACGTCGACGCCCCGCGCGTCCTGATCGTCACCACGTTCGACGAGGACGATCACGTGTTCGCCGCGCTCCGCGGTGGCGCGAGCGGCTTCCTCCTCAAAGACACGCCACCGGAGGAGTTGGTGGACGCGATCCGCACAGTCGCACGCGGCGACGCGCTGCTCGCGCCGACGATCACCCGCAGGCTGATCACCGAGTTCGTCCGCACCCCGCCGTCGGCGCCCCGGGGCCCGACGGTGCCGGACACCCTCACCGACCGGGAACTCGAGGTGTTCGCGCTCGTCGCCGCCGGTCTGTCGAACGGTGAGATCGCCGATCGCCTCTATCTCGGGATCACGACGGTGAAGACGCATGTGGGGCGACTGTTGACGAAACTCGAAGCCCGCGACCGCGTCCACCTGGTGATCCGGGCGTACGAAACGGGCCTGGCGTCGGCCGGTCCTACATCGGACGCCCGGTGAATGGTCATCCGCAGCATGCGCAACGAACTCGACCAGCTCGACCGCATGCCCGGGACCGGTCCGGATCCTCGCTGACCTCGGGTGTCGATCTTTCGGCTCACGCCTCGAAGTCTGTGTGGTCGAGGAGGATCGACGGAACGCCCTCGGCTCGTCGCTGCAGTTCAGCGGCCGCGTTCCAATTGTGGGAGTTCTTGTATCGACTCTCCCGGCCTGTTTCTCGAAGTTCGAGGATGCCTTCGGTCCAGTAGGCGATCAGGCTTCTCCGGACGCCGGGCAGTGCGAGCAGTTCGTTCGCCTCGGTGAGGTCGCCTTCGAAGTAGATGCTCGTCGCACGGTCGCGCTGGGACGCGTAGTCGGCGTCGTCGATTGACCCCGCATGGTTGCGCACCCAACGTTTGACGTCGGGGTAGTCGCGTATCAGCTTGTCCACGACGATCACGTTCCGGTGTCGTGTCTGGCCGGGCTTCGGGGTGGTGGAGTAGGCGACCTCATGTGGCCCGATGTTGACAGTGAAATATCGGCCGCTGGACGGGAACAGCGACAGCGTCCACGCGCCCTGCTCGCCCGAGAATGCCGATAGGCCGGCGCTCCGGTAGAGGGAGTCGAGGTAGGCGGCGAGGTCGGGGTCGAAGAAGCCGCGCTCCAGCTTTGGGTACGCGTGGACCTCGGATCTCTCGGGAACAGTCCTCAATAGGCCGCGTGCTTCCACGACTGAGATGTCGAACAGCTCGTTCTGGTGCTCGATACTGGCGTCATACCGTGACCGGATCGCGCGATGTATGCGTGTCTCCACGGCGACGACGTCAGTCACATGCACGAGGTCCGCGATGGTCCAGGGGCCGTGTGCTTGGTACGCCGGAGTCTGGTTGATCTCTCGAAGTCGGTGCGGCGGGAGGTTCTCGGTACGCCCGATCTTGACGCTCGAACAGTTCGGCGACGTAAGTACGTAGATGTAGCCCTGCCGGGGGCCCGATGGCGTGGTCAAGAGCATGCCTTTCATCCTGATTCGCGAAGATCCGTCTGATCATCCGGGCCGAGCGGCATATCGTCCTTGAACTCCGACGATCCGACCGATTTTTGGGTTGTTCGGACGAACCGCGGAACGGTACGCCGACGCCGCCGCGACGTCTGCGACAACCGGAGTGTTGCAGCTCACTCAAAGAAGAAAGATTGAGTGGAATGGACTCAAGTCTCAAGTAGTTGAACTCTACGAACGGCAAAACATGAGCCGTATAGACTTAAGTCCGGAAGAGCTCCGGAGGTCAGACCTACAGGAAGGCAACCAAGTGGACAGCTTCACTCCCACGACCAAGACGCAGGCTGCGCTGCAGGCTGCCGTCCAGGACGCGGCCGCGGCGGGCAACCCCGACGTCCGTCCGGCCCACATCCTCGCCGCGCTGCTCGAACAGCACGACGGCATCGCGTCGCCGCTGCTGAAGGCGGTCGGCGTCGACCCCGCGCACATCCGAAACGAAGCGAAAGCCCTCGTCGGACGAGCACCGACGGTGTCGAGCGCCAGCGCTCAGCCCACGCTGTCGCGTGAGTCGATCGCGGCGATCACCGCGGCACAGAATCTCGCGACCGAGATGGGCGACGACTACGTGTCCACCGAACATCTGGTGGTTGGTCTCGCGACCGGCGAGTCGGACGTCGCCAAGCTCCTGTCCGGAGCGGGTGCAACGCCCGAGGCGCTGCGCGAGGCCTTCGTCTCCGTCCGCGGAACCGGTCGCGTCACCAGCGAGGATCCCGAATCGACGTACCAGGCTCTCGAGAAGTACTCGACCGACCTCACCAAGCGTGCCCGCGAAGGCGAGCTCGACCCGGTGATCGGCCGCGACAGCGAGATCCGTCGCGTGGTCCAGGTCCTCTCGCGTCGCACCAAGAACAACCCGGTGCTCATCGGCGAGCCGGGCGTCGGCAAGACGGCCATCGTCGAAGGCCTCGCTCAGCGTGTCGTCGCGGGCGACGTCCCCGAATCCCTCCGCGGGAAGACGGTGATCTCGCTCGATCTCGGCTCGATGGTCGCGGGCGCCAAGTACCGCGGCGAGTTCGAGGAGCGGCTCAAGGCCGTGCTCGATGAGATCAAGGGCTCCGACGGCCAGATCATCACGTTCATCGACGAGCTGCACACCATCGTGGGTGCGGGCGCGACAGGCGATTCGGCGATGGACGCGGGCAACATGATCAAGCCGATGCTCGCCCGTGGCGAACTGCGGCTGGTCGGCGCGACCACCCTCGAGGAGTACCGCCAGTACATCGAGAAGGACGCCGCTCTCGAGCGTCGCTTCCAGCAGGTGTACGTCGGCGAGCCGTCCGTCGAGGACACGATCGGCATCCTCCGCGGCCTCAAGGATCGGTACGAGGTGCACCACGGCGTGCGCATCACCGACTCCGCGCTCGTCGCGGCGGCGACACTGTCGGACCGCTACATCACCTCGCGCTTCCTGCCGGACAAGGCGATCGACCTCGTCGACGAGGCCGCGTCGCGTCTGCGCATGGAGATCGACTCGCGTCCCGTCGAGATCGACGAGGTGGAGCGCGTGGTCCGTCGACTCGAAGTGGAGGAGGTCGCGCTCGCCAAGGAGACCGACGCCGCGTCCAAGGACCGGCTCGAGACCCTGCGCGGCGAACTCGCGGACAACCGCGAGAAGCTCAACGAGCTGCTCGCCCGTTGGCAGGGCGAGAAGACGGCGATCGACGCGGTCCGCGACGTCAAGGAGGAGCTCGAACGCCTCCGCGGCGAAGCCGACAGGGCCGAACGCGACGGCGATCTCGGGCGGGCGGCCGAACTCCGTTACGGCACCATCCCCGGCCTGGAGAAGGAACTGGAGGCGGCGATCGCCAAGACCGGCACCGACCCCGACCAGGACGTGATGCTGCAGGAGGAGGTCGGCCCGGACGACGTCGCCGAGGTCGTGTCGGCGTGGACCGGCGTGCCCGCGGGCAAGATGCTCGAAGGTGAGTCGGCCAAGCTGCTCCGCATGGAGGACGAACTCGGCCACCGTGTCATCGGCCAGAAGGCCGCTGTCGGTGCGGTGTCGGACGCCGTCCGACGTGCGCGTGCAGGCGTCGCCGACCCGAACCGTCCGCTGGGGTCATTCCTGTTCCTCGGCCCGACCGGTGTCGGCAAGACGGAGCTGGCGAAGGCGCTCGGCGAGTTCCTGTTCGACGACGAACGCGCCCTGATCCGCATCGACATGAGCGAATACGGTGAGAAGCACTCGGTCGCCCGACTCGTCGGAGCACCTCCCGGCTACGTCGGGTACGAGGCGGGCGGTCAGCTGACCGAAGCCGTGCGTCGTCGCCCGTACTCGGTGGTCCTGTTCGACGAGGTCGAGAAGGCTCATCCGGACGTCTTCGACGTGCTCCTGCAGGTCCTCGACGAGGGTCGTCTCACCGACGGCCAGGGTCGCACGGTCGACTTCCGCAACACCATCCTCATCCTGACGTCCAACCTGGGCGCGGGCGGAACCAAGGACCAGGTGATGGCGGCCGTCCGCGCGGCGTTCAAGCCGGAGTTCGTGAACAGGCTCGACGACGTCGTCGTCTTCGACGCGCTGAGCCCGGAGGAACTCGTGTCGATCGTCGACATCCAGCTGGCCCAGCTCGGCAAGCGCCTCGCGCAGCGTCGGCTGGATCTGGAAGTGACGCCGAAGGCCAAGGAATGGCTCGCCGAACGCGGCTTCGACCCGCTGTACGGCGCCCGGCCGCTGCGCAGGCTGGTGCAGCAGGCCATCGGCGACAAGCTCGCCAAGGCCCTGCTCGCGGGCGACATCCGCGACGGCGACGTGGTGCCGGTGAACGTCGACGCCGACGGCGAAACGCTCGTCATCGGCTGACCGGAGCCACTGAACCCCGCTTTTCGACAATCGGAGGGCGGGGTTCAGTGCGTCCGGCGGTTCACCCTCAGTAAGGCGTCCTGAGATCGGTCGATCCATCGAGTCTCAACGGCATAGTGCTGTTGGAGATCGATGGATCGACCGATCTTGGGGCATGTGCCCGGTCGCCGATCCCTCCGGTAGGGCTGCGTCGAGAAGGCGCTCGAAGATTCCACGTCGATCCGCGGTGCGGGCCGATCGGACTCGGCGTATCGTCTCACCTGAACTCAACAGTCGATGAATTGAGGCGACGGTGGATGCGATCAGATGTGAGAACGTGACCGTCCGGCGTGGACCGGTCACGGCCGTCCACGGGCTGAGCGTGACGATCCCGCAGGGTCGGATCACTGGGCTCCTCGGGCCGTCCGGGTGTGGCAAGACGACGCTCCTCCGCTCGATCGTGGGGACGCAGAAGAACGTCCGTGGCACGGTGACGGTCCTCGGTGAACCCGCCGGATCGCCGAGCCTGCGGCGCCGTGTCGGATACGTGACCCAGGCGGCGTCGATCTACACCGACCTCACCGTGGTGCAGAACGTCCGCTACTTCGCGACGCTGTTCGGCGCGGTGGACGGGGTCGACGAGGCCTTGCGCGCCGTCGACCTGACCGACCGTGCCGATCACCTCGCGGCCGACCTGTCGGGCGGGCAGCTCAGTCGGGTGTCGATCGCGTGCGCCCTGGTCACGGAGCCGTCGCTGCTGGTGCTCGACGAGCCGACGGTCGGGCTCGATCCCGTCCTCCGCGCCGACCTGTGGTCGCGCTTCGCCGACCTCGCCGCGTCGGGCGTGACGATCCTCGTCTCCAGTCACGTCATGGACGAGGCCGACCGCTGTGACGACCTCATCCTGATGCGCGACGGTGGGCTCGTCGCCCACCTGACTCCGCGTGACCTCCGAGAACGTACGGGATGCGACAACCTCGAAGACGCCTTCCTCGCCCTCATTCAAGGGCGGGCGGCCTGATGCACCCGCGAATGCTCGGCGCGACGGCGATCCGCGTCCTCCGCCAGTTGCGCGCCGACCCGCGGACCATCGCGCTGGTCCTCGTCGTGCCGATCCTGTTGATGACGTTGCTGTACTTCATGTACTCCGACCAGCCGTCGCCGCCGGGCGCGCCCGATCCGTTCCAGCGGGTCGGCGTCGTCATGCTCGGCATCCTGCCGTTCGTCACGATGTTCCTGATCACGTCGATCGCCATGCTCCGCGAACGCCGCTCCGGGACCCTCGAACGGCTCCTCACGACGCCGATCGGCAAGCTCGACCTGTTGGGCGGCTACGGCGTCGCGTTCTCGGTCGTCGCCGCGGTGCAGGCCGTCCTCGCATCGGCGGTCGCATTCGGGCTGCTCGGCCTCGAATCGGTCGGATCGATCGGCTGGGTGATTCTGATCGCCATGCTCGACGCGATGCTGGGTGTCGGTCTCGGGTTGCTGTGCAGCGCGTTCGCGCAAACCGAGTTCCAGGCGGTCCAGTTCCTGCCCGTCGTGGTGATCCCGCAGCTGTTCCTCTGCGGACTCTTCGTCCCGCGCGACCAGCTGCCGGGCTGGATGGAGGCGCTGTCGGACGTCATGCCGCTGACGTACGCTGTCCAAGCACTGCAAGAGGTGGCGGCCCACCCGTCGGTCACGGCGCTCATGGTTCGAGACATCGCGATCGTCGCGGCATGCATCGTCGTCGCTCTGGCCCTCGCCGCCGCGACGCTCCGCCGCCGGACCATCTGAGACGACGAAGTGGTGACCACGCGATCGTCACGATCACATGGTCACCACTTCAGTGCGGTCGGGTCGACTACTTCTTCCAGATGATCGGGTTGCTCCGATAGTCGGGCGAGTACGGGCCGCCGCCTTCGGTGAAGCCGGCGCCGAGCACCTCGTCGTCGCCGCGGACGACGGTGCACGACGTGTACGACTCGCCCTTCGTGATCCCGGCAGGTGGTTCCAGTCTGCCGTCGCAGTTCTTGAGGCCGGCGATCCTCGTCTTCGGCGTGATGGCCTTCTTGTTCTGATTCACGATGCTGAGGCCGCTGGCCTTGAAGTCCTTCGGCAGCGGCTGGTCGGAGGCGTTGGTCACCGTGTACTGCAGGTACAGCACCGAGCCGGAAGCCTCGACCTCGCCCATCGAGTTCACGTCGTCGACGTTGCCGTCGACGATTGCCGTCACGGTGAGACCGACCAGCTCGGAGTCCTTCGAGTACAGGTCGGCCGGGACGTTGGGTCATCCAGTCGAATGAGGGGCCCGAAACTGCAGATCCCCCGCCGGAATCCGACGGGGGACCGCGATGAACGCTGCCTACTTCGGGCAGAACTGGGTGGCGATGCCCATGACGAACTCGAGCGGTGCGCCGCGCAGGCCGAGGTCCCAGGCCACGCCCTTGACGATCAGCAGGCACTGGTTGGTCGGGGTCGACGTGCCGCCCTTGAGCTTGATGTCGATCAGGTTGGTGCCGCCGAACAGGTTCGACTCGCTCGCGGGCTTGGTCGGGTCGGCGTTCGGCTCGACGCACTTGCCGGTCACGGTGTACGTGTACGGGCCGAGGCCGCTGATGTTCGCGGCGGCCGTGTGCTGGTTCGCGTCGTTGAGAGTGATCTTCTTGGTGAACACCTTGGTGGCGGCGCCGTCGGGACGGCTCGCGGTGACGGTGCACTCGCTGGCCTTCTGACGGTTCACGACCAGCACGTCGATGCTGGTGTTCGTGTTGGTGACGACCACACCGCCGTTGCCTCCGGCGGGCTGGGTCGGCTGCGTCGGGTTGGCGGCGGCGGCCTCGCCGGGGACGACGCCGAAGACGGCGGTGGCGGCTGCCGCGGCCGAGACGGCGGCGAGCTTCAGTGAGAGTTTCATGGGTCCTCCAAATCGTGCAGACACGGACATATGCATCAACTAGACGCCTGATTCGGCTATCAGGCAAATCTAAGTTCTGAATCGGGCGCGTTTCCGCCGATCGGTGGACATGCGATCAGATCGCGTCAAGATCGTGATCGACGACGTATGGATCGCGTTAAGGCCTCTGGCGGACGCCCGGAACCGGGCCGAATGTGAACTCTGTGAACACATTCGAGGAGGTCTTGTCATGGCCGATGTGGTGATGCTGGCAATCGTGGCCGCGGCGACGGCGCTCTGTGCGCTCGCCGTCCACGGGCTCGACCGTCGGATGTCGCGATGACCGGGGCGGGGACCGTCGCGGTGATCCTGGTGATCGTCGCGGTGGCCGTCGTCGGCTACCTCATCGCGGCACTCCTGTATCCCGAGAGGTTCTGACCCGGTGAACTCCACTCTCGCCGGCGTGCTCACGCTGGTCTTCATCCTCCTCGTCCTGGCGGCCGTGTACGTGCCGCTCGGCGACTACATGGCGCGCGTCTACCGGTCGAACAGAGACCTGGCCGTCGAACGCCTCGTCTACCGTGTCGCGGGCGTCGACCCGCGGTCCGGTCAGACGTGGCGCGGGTACGCGCTCAGCGTCGTCGGATTCTCCGCGGCGTCACTCCTGGTCCTCTATGCGCTTCAGCGTCTGCAGGGCGTCCTGCCGTGGTCGGACGGAAAGCCGGGCATGTCGCCCGCGATGAGTTTCAACACGGCCGTCTCCTTCGTCGCCAACACCAACTGGCAGTCGTACACGCCGGAGTCGACGATCAGCAATCTCACGCAGATGCTGGGCCTGGCGGTACAGAACTTCCTGTCAGCGGCCGTCGGCATGGCGGTCGCCGTGGCCCTGATCCGCGGCATCGTCGCACGTAAGACGGGTCATCTCGGCAACTTCTGGGTCGATCTGGTCCGCGGAACCATCCGCATCCTGCTGCCGCTCGCGGCCGTCGTTGCAGTGATCCTCGTACTCCAGGGCGCGGTCCAGTCGTGGGCCACGGGCTTCGACTACACCTCGCTCGACGGCACCGCATCGCACGTCCCCGTCGGGCCGTTCGCGTCGCAGGAGGCGATCAAGCTCATCGGCACCAACGGCGGCGGGACGTACGGCGCCAACTCGGCGCACCCGTTCTCCAATCCGACGCCGCTGACGAACGTGGTGCAGATCCTCGCGATCTTGATCATCCCCGTCGCGCTGACCCGCACGTATGGAACGCTTGTCGGCGACCGCAAACAGGGCCTCACCCTCCTCGGCGTGATGGCGTCGATCTGGGGCGCGATGCTCGCGATCGTGTGGACGTTCGAATCGAGGACCGACGGCCTCGCGACCCGCGCCGCAGGCGCCGCGCTCGAGGGCAAGGAACTGCGGTTCGGGATTCCCGGCACGGCGCTGTTCGCGGTGTCGACGACGGGCACGTCGACGGGTGCGGTCAACGCCGCCCACGACAGCTTCTCGGCGGCAGGCGGCGGGGCCCTGATCTGGAACATGCTGCTCGGGGAGGTCGCGCCCGGCGGCGTCGGCTCCGGCCTGTACGGCCTGCTCGTCCTCGCGATCATCACGGTGTTCGTCGGAGGGCTGCTCGTCGGACGGTCCCCGGAGTTCCGCGGCAAGAAGATCGGTCAGCACGAGATCACCCTCGCCGCGCTGTACGTCCTGGTGATGCCCGCGCTGGTCCTTGCGGGCGTGTCGATCACCGTCCTGCTCGGTTCGACGACGGGCTTCCTCAGCAACGACGGCGCGCACGGTTTCAGCGAGATCGTCTACGCCTACGCGTCGGCGGCGAACAACAACGGCAGCGCGTTCGGCGGCCTCACCGTCACCAGCGACTGGTTCCAGATATCGCTCGGTCTGGCGATGCTGTTCGGCCGACTCCTGCCGATCATCCTCGTGCTGGCCCTCGCCGGTCGTCTCGCGGCTCAGTCGCCGAAGGAGGCGGACCCGGCGACGGCCCTGCCGACCCGCGGATTCCTGTACGGCGCACTACTTCTCGGGACCACCCTGCTCGTGGCCGGTCTCACCTTCTTCCCGGCGATGGCGCTGGGCCCGATCGCGGAGGCGCTCTCATGACGCTCCAGACAGAACCCCGACCCACCGCCGAGTCCGAACCGGAACTCGTCACGTCGGGCGCCTTCGACGCCAGACAACTCGTGTCGTCCCTGCCGCAGGCCGTCCGCAAGCTGAACCCGCGCGATCAGGCCCGCAACCCCGTCATGTTCGTCGTGTTCGTCGGGGCCGCCATCACCACCGGACTGTCGATCTGGCATCCGTCGGTGTTCGCATGGGTCGTCGTCGCGTGGCTGTGGTTCACGGTGCTGTTCGCCGGACTCGCCGAGGCCGTCGCCGAGGGACGCGGCCGCGCACAGGCCGACAGTCTCCGAAAGGTCAAGCGCGACACCGTCGCCCGTGTCCTGAACGACGACGGTTCGATCACGCAGATGCCGGGATCGGAACTGTCGGTCGGCATGCGGATAGTCGTCGAGGCGGGCGAGGTGATCGCGGGCGACGGCGACGTGGTCGAGGGGATCGCGACAGTCGACGAGTCGGCGATCACCGGCGAATCGGCTCCCGTCGTCCGCGAGTCGGGCGGTGACCGCAGTGCCGTCACCGGAGGCACAGTCGTCCTGTCGGACCGGATCGTCGTCGCCATCACCACCGAGCCCGGCGAGACGTTCGTCGACCGCATGATCGCCCTCGTCGAGGGGGCGGCGCGCAAGAAGACGCCGAACGAGATCGCGCTGGACATCCTGCTGACCGCGTTGACGATCATCTTCCTGCTGGCCGTCGTCGCCGTCGGTCCGATGCAGCAGTTCGCGGGCGAGGCCGCCGACCCGGTGAAGCTGATCGCCCTGCTGGTGTGCCTCATTCCGACGACGATCGGCGCCCTCGTCTCGTCGATCGGCATCGCGGGCATGGACCGTCTCGTGCAGCGCAACGTGCTCGCCATGTCGGGCCGCGCCGTGGAGGCCGCGGGCGACATCGACACCCTGCTCATGGACAAGACCGGCACCATCACGTTCGGCAACCGCCGGGCGACGGCGTTCCACCCCGCCGACGGTGTGACCGAAGCCGAACTGGCCGACATCGCGCACCTGTGCAGCCTCGCCGACGAGACCCCCGAGGGTCGCAGCATCGTCGAACTGGCCGCCGATCGCTTCTCGACTGCGCTCGAAGACCAAGGTTTCTCGACTGCGCTCGAAGGCCAAGGTCTCTCGACTGCGCTCGACGACCGGGGTCGGAGTCGGGACGACTATGTCGCCATCCCGTTCACCGCGCAGACCCGCATGAGCGGCGTCGACGTGGACGGCGTCGAGTACCGCAAGGGCGCCGCCGACTCGGTCCGCGCCTGGGTCGGGACGTCCCGGCCGGAGGTCGACGCGATCGTCGACGAGATCGCGGGCCGCGGCGGGACCCCGCTCGTCGTGGCGCAGACCGGGAAGATCCTCGGCGTCATCGAACTGTCGGACGTGGTGAAGCCGGGCATGGCCGCACGGTTCGCGCAGTTGCGGGCGATGGGCATCCGCACGGTGATGGTGACCGGCGACAACCCGCTCACCGCCGCCGCCATCGCCCACCAGGCGGGCGTGGACGATTTCGTCGCACAGGCGACGCCCGAGGACAAGCTGACCCTGATCCGGAAGGAGCAGGCGGCGGGACGCCTCGTCGCGATGACCGGCGACGGCACCAACGACGCGCCCGCCCTCGCGCAGGCCGACGTCGGTCTGGCGATGAACACGGGGACGTCGGCCGCCAAGGAGGCGGGCAACATGGTCGACCTCGACTCCGACCCGACCAAGCTCATCGAGGTCGTCGGCATCGGCAAGCAGCTGCTCATCACACGCGGCGCGCTGACGACGTTCTCCCTCGCCAACGATCTGGCGAAGTACTTCGCGATCCTGCCTGCCCTGTTCTCGACGGTGTATCCGCAACTCGACGCGCTGAACGTCATGCGCCTGCACTCGGCGCAGTCGGCGATCGTGTCGGCTGTCGTGTTCAACGCGCTGATCATCGTCGCGCTCATCCCGCTGTCGTTGCGGGGCGTCACCTACCGCGCGGTCGCGCCCGCCCGACTGCTGCGCCGCAATCTGCTGATCTACGGCGTCGGCGGCGTGATCACGCCGTTCATCGGCATCTGGCTCATCGACCTGCTGGTCCGCCTCCTACCTGGAATGGGATGACCTCATGAAGAACCTTCTCACCGGTCTCGCCCGACAGTTCGTCGTCGGACTGATCGCCCTGACCGCCCTCACCGTGGTGGTCGGCGTGGCCTACCCGGCCGCGGTGTGGGCGGTCTCGCGCATCAACTCCGACGGCGCGGAGGGGTCGAAGATCACCGACGCCGACGGCTGCGTCGTCGGATCGGAACTGCTCGGCGTCGACCAGCACGCGAAGCCCGGCCAGCCGGACAAATACCTGCACGCACGGTTCGCGGGCGGCGTCGACGATCCGACGGGCGCGGGCGACCCGTCGTCGTCGGGTGCGAGCAATCTGGGACCGAACAGCGCCGACCTCGTGAAGATCGTCGACGCGCGGCGAGCCGCGGTAGCGAAGCGGGAAGGCGTCCGACCCGACCAGGTGCCCGCCGACGCCGTCACCCGCTCGGGGTCGAGCCTGGATCCCGGCATCTCGACCGCCTACGCCGATCTGCAGGCGCCGCGCATCGCCCGGAACACGGGGCTGCCGCTCGCGGAGGTCCGCCGGATCATCACCGACAACACCGACGGCCGCCAGTTGGGCTTCCTCGGCGAGCCGACGGTGAACGTCGCACGCGTCAACGCAGCGCTGGGGCTCACCGGGCCGAGCTGCCGATAGTGTCGAGGCCATGACAGCGCAGACGCGAGGCCAGCTCGAGGTGTTCCTCGGATGCGCCCCCGGCGTCGGCAAGACGTACGAGATGCTGGCGACCGCCCGCGGCCTGCGCGACGACGGCGTCGACGTGGTGGTCGGCGTCGTCGAGACGCACGGGCGGGTCGCGACAGCGGCGATGGTCGACGGACTGGAGGTGATCCCGCGTCGCCGCGTCGACTACCGCGGGACCGCCCTCGACGAGATGGACCTCGACGCGGTCCTGGCACGCAGGCCCGATGTGGTGCTCGTCGACGAACTGGCGCACACCAACGCGCCCGGCCTCGCGAACACGAAGCGGTGGGAGGACATCGACGCGATCCTCGACGCCGGGATCGACGTCCTCTCGACGGTCAACATCCAGCATCTGGAGAGCCTGAACGACGTCGTCGCGCAGATCACCGGCGTCACGCAACAGGAGACCGTGCCCGACGCGGTGGTTCGCGCCGCGGACCAGATCGAACTCGTCGACATCGAGCCGAGGGCCCTGCGGCAGCGGCTGACGGCGGGCAAGGTGTACGACGCGTCCCGCATCGACGACGCGCTGGGGAACTTCTTCCGGCAGGGCAACCTGACGGCGCTGCGCGAGCTGGCGCTGCTGTGGCTCGCCGACCGGGTGGACGAGAAGCTCGCCGTGTACCGGTCGGCGAACGCCATCACCGACACGTGGGAGGCCCGTGAACGTGTTGTCGTCGCGGTGACCGGGGGACCGGAGAGCGGCACGCTGATCCGCCGCGCGAGTCGGATCGCATCCCGGTCGAGCGCCGAACTGATCGTCGCGCACGTCGTCCGGGGCGATGGGCTCGCCGACAGTCGAGCCGTCGACCTCGCCGCGCTGCGCGCGCTGGCGAAGGACCTCGGGGCGCGCGTGCACACCGTCGTCGGCGACGACGTCGCGATCACCCTGCTCGACTTCGCGCGCGCGGCCAACGCCACTCAACTGGTGCTCGGCACGTCCCGCCGGTCGCGGTGGAGCCGCATCTTCGACGAGGGCGTCGGATCGCGCGTGGTCCGCGACAGCGGCCGCATCGACGTGCACATGGTGACGCACGAGCAGGCCCAGCAGCGCAATCCCTTCGACATCCGGCAGACCCGCTTCCACCGGCCGCTGAGCTGGGTTTTTGCACTGGTCGTGCCGTTGATAGTGACGGGCGTCGTCGCGCTGATGGACGACTGGCTCGGCTTCTCCAGCGAGTCGTCGTTGTTCTTCGTCGGCGTCCTCGCCGTCGCGATGCTCGGCGGTGTGGGGCCCGCGTCCCTGTCGGCGGTGGCCTCGGGGCTGCTGCTGAACTTCTTCTTCGCCGACCCGCGCCTGACGTTCACGATCGCCGAACCCGACAACGTGATCACCCTCGCCGTGATGCTGATGATCGCGATCGCCGTCGCCGCGCTCGTCGACTCGGCGACGGTCCGACGCGTCCAGGCGCAGCGCGCGAGCCGCGACGCCGAACTCCTCGCGCTGTTCTCCGGCGCCGTGCTCGACGGCGCGGGCGTCGCCGACCTGCTGGAGCGGGTCCGCGGGACGTATCAGCAGACGTCGGTGTGGATCGACGACGACGCGGGGGTCGTCGCGTCGGTCGGGCCGGACCCGACGGGTGAACCGGACACCGTGTGCCCGGCGAACGACGGCGCGTACCGCCTCAATCTGGCCGGACCCGCCATCGACGCCCGCGACCGCCAGGTGTTGACGGCGGTCGCGAACCAGGTGGCGTCGGCAGCCGAACGTGACAGGCTGGCGGCCGAGGCCGCGCTCGCCGACGAGGTGGCCCGCACCGACGAGTTGCGGCGGGCGCTGCTGTCGGCCGTCAGCCACGACCTCCGGACGCCGCTGGCCGCCGCGAAGGCCGCGGCGTCGAGCCTGCGGAGCGAGGACGTCACCTTCAGCGCCGAAGACACCGCCGAACTCCTCGCGACCGTCGAGGAGTCGGTCGACCAGCTGTCGGCGCTGGTCGGGAACCTGCTCGACTCGTCGCGCCTGGCGGCAGGCGTCGTCCGGCCGCAACTGCGGCCGACGTTCCTGGCCGAGGTGATCCACCGCGCGACGGCGGCCGTGTCCCTGCGCGATCCGGCCGCCGTCGACATTCCGGTCACCATCGACCAGGCGTGGGCCCTCACCGACGCCGGCCTGCTCGAGCGGGCTCTGGCGAATCTCGTCGACAACGCGTTGCGGCACGGGTCGAAGGAGGTGCAGATCCGTTCGGAGGTCGCCGTCGCACCCGACGGCGGCCCGCGATGCCGGATCAGCGTGATCGACCACGGCGTCGGCATCCCCACCGACGAGGTGCAGCGGGTGTTCGTGCCGTTCCACCAGTACGGCGACCAGAACCGCACCACGTCCGGGGTCGGCCTCGGACTGTCGGTGGCAAGCGGATTCGTCACCGCGGTCGGCGGCACGCTGTCCGCGACGCAGACACCGGGCGGCGGTGCGACGATGGTCGTTGAGCTGCCCGTCGGAGAGGAGGCCTGATGACCGGCGCGAACGGACACGTCCTCGTGGTCGACGATGAGCCGCAATTGCTGCGTGCACTCCGGATCAACCTGCGCGCCAGGGGATTCGAGGTGACGACGGCCGCGGACGGGGCCGGTGCGCTCGAAACGGCCGCGAAGGTGTCGCCGGATGTGATCGTCCTCGATCTCGGACTGCCCGACATGGACGGGTTCACCGTGCTGCACGGCCTGCGCGGCTGGAGCACGGTCCCGGTGATCGTCCTGTCGGCGCGGACCGACGCCGCAGACAAGGTGACCGCTTTGGACGCCGGAGCCGACGACTATGTGACAAAACCGTTCGGGATGGAGGAACTCCTCGCCCGGCTGCGGGCCGCGATCCGTCGCGGTGCGACGGCGGCCCCCGCGCCTGCCGCGCCGATAGTCGAAGCGGGGGCCATCCAGGTCGACCTCGCGGGCACGCGCGTGCTCCGCGACGGCGAGCAGGTCCGCCTCACCCCGACGGAGTGGGGGATCCTGGAACTTCTGGTCCGGGCGGACGGGAACCTCGTCAGCCAACGCGAGATCCTGGGGGCGGTGTGGGGTCCGACCTATGTGAACCAGACCAACTACCTGCGCGTCTACCTCGCGGGTCTCCGCCGTAAACTCGAGGACGACCCCTCGAATCCCCGCCACCTCATCACCGAAGCCGGCATGGGCTACCGCTTCCTCCGCTGATCATATTTGGTGCTCAAAAGGCGGATATACGCCTTTTGAGCACCAAATCTGTTGCGAGCCCGAGCCTCGGGGCACGCGTAGTCTGCACACATGAGTGCAACCGTGGGCGAGATCGCTGAATCGACGTACGTCATGCTGACGACGTACCGGAAGAACGGGACGGCCGTCCCGACGCCGTTGTGGGCGGCGCGCGACGGCGACGACCTCGTCATGTGGACCGTCGGCGACTCGTGGAAGGTCAAGCGTCTGCGGCGCGACAACAGGGTGCTCGTGCAGACCTGCGACGCGCGAGGCAAGAAGACGTCCGGCCCCGAGGTCGCGGGCGTCGGCGAGGTGATCGACGACTCGTCGCGGGCCGCCGATCTGATCGTCGCGAAGTACGGAATCCTGGGTCGACTCACGGTGTGGGGATCGAAGATCAGGCGCGGTTCGGGCGCGACGGTGGAGATCCGAGTCCGCGACGTCGTCTGACCCGCGACACGACGACTGTCGTCCGAACGTCCGAATAACGTGATCTACGCGGCTCGGCGGTGTTTGCTCGTCCCATGAGGGTGGACGATCGGGATCGGTCAACGGTCCGCGAGGTGCGCCGGTTCCGTGCCGTGTGGACCGGTGTCATGGTCGGATCGATGCTGGTCATCGTGGTCGCAGCGAGTGCGGCGGCGATCATGGCGTCGCCGACCTGGCACCACGCGCCGGGACCGTCTCCCGGCTCCGACCTGCGGTGGCCGCTGCTGGGCGCGGTGGTGGCGGCCGTGGTGCCGATGGCGGTGCACATCGTCGCGCGGACGCGTCGCACACGGTGGGTGGATCTGCTCGACATCGTCGCGTCGTCGGCCGGTGTCGTCGCCTCGGTGGCGATCCTGTTCGCGTCTCGCACCGCACGGATGTCGGCGGCCGACCGGCAGTCGTTGCCGGACGTCGTCAACATCGGCCGCGTGGTCGCGCTCGTCTGCGTGTTGGGCGTGGTGTTCGGCGCGGTCAACCTGCTGGCGCGGCGGGCACGTCTGGAGCGCCGCAGCCGGCATCGCCTGCGCCGCCGTTTCGGTTTCGGGGTGCTGGTCTCGGTGACGACTCTCGGCGTGATCGCGACGGCCGTCGCCTGGCCGCTCGGCGAGTCGCCGACGGTGTCGCAGGCGTCGCAGCGCGGCGCGGGATGGGTGTCGGAGGGCTATCGCGGCGACCAGATCCGCATCGACTGGCACCACGCGGTCCGCGGCGACGCGTGGGGTCGGTTGACGCCCGCGCCGATCGCGGGCGGGTTCGCGCTCGCCGGCGACACGTCGGTGACGGGTTTCGTCGGCGGGGCCGAGAACTGGACGGTGCAGTTCGCGCGGCCCGTGCTCGGCGTGTGGGGATCGACGGTGTCCGAGACGAACACGTCGTCGCCGGTGATCGTCCAGGTCCGGGACCTGCCGACAGCGACCGTCCTGACCTACCGTGTCGACGGCGACTCCGGGCGGATCGACTGGACCACCGATGCGCTCGCCCCGATCGAGTTCGGACGATTCGACCAGTCGGGAGGATCCGTGTTGACCTGGGGCGACGACGGATCGTCCGCCGTCGTGGAACTGGCGCTCTCGGACGGCTCGGTCACCACCCGCGTCCGCATCGGCCCGCAGGCCCCCGGATGCGCGCGGCCCGCCCGGTTCGATTTCGTCGACGGCGCGATCGCCGTCCCCGTTGTGTGCGCGGGCGCCGCGGACCGCATCGACTCGTACGACTACGCCAGCGGGACTGAGTTCCGCAGCTACACCGGGGCCGACTTCGGCGTCGCAGGCGCCGATGTCCGGGTGACGGCGTCGGTCGGCAGCGTCGCCGCGATCGACGTCCGCGGCGACACCGACCGCAAGAACGTGTTCCTCACGGCATCGGACGTGGTGGCGCCCGACCTGCCCGACGGGTGGACGGTGACCGGGTTGGCCCGAACGGGTGACGACTGGGCGATCACCGGTGTCGACCCGAACGGCCGGGCAGCCGTCGTCTACGCGAACCCGGCGCGGCACACGCAGTCGATCGTGCCGACGGGCGCCGACGGCGACCGGGACGGTGACGACTGGGCGCCCATCGGCGGGTCGCTGCTCACCACGTCGTCGTACACGATTCCGGCGGTCGTCGACGATTCGACGTCATTTCCGCAGGTGGCTCCGCTGACCTTCGTCGGAGCCCCGGTTCCGGGCAGCGGCACCCTGCAGCCGCTGCCCGCGGTCACGGTCAAGGCGTCGCCGTGCCGCCTGACCCGCACCGGCCGCGGTCGCGTGTTCGGAGTCGGCGCGGGAGTCCTCCTGCGCTGCGACGGCCCGACCCCCGCCTCCCGCGAGCTCTTCCTCCTCCGCTGACCGCGGTGACGTCGCCTGCCGCGCGGGGACTCAGGACAGCAGGGTCACGGCGGCCCGGACGTATGCCTGAGCCGCGGAGACGAGTTCGGACAGCCCGACCGACTCGTCGGGCTGGTGTGCCTGGGTGTTGATGTCGCCCGGGCCCATGACGACGGTCGGGACGCCGAGGGCCGTGCTGATGAAACCGCCGTCGCATGCCGCGGTCCAGCCGCCGATCGTCCCACCGCCCGCGTCGGCGGCCGCCGCGACGATGGGATGGTCGGCGTCGGTCGCGAAGCCGGGCAGGAACATCGTCGGCGTCACCGTGACCGTCACCCCGTCCGACTCGACGCCCGCCGCGCGGATCGCGTCGGACAGGTCGCGGCCGATCTGCTCGACGTCCTCGCCGGGCATGAGACGGCGGTCGACGCCGAGTGAGCACGAGGGCGCGACGACGGAGATGCCCTGGCCGCCCTCGATGGTGCCGACGTTCCATGTTCCGAAGCCGAGAAGCGGATCGGGGTCGGCGGCCAGACGGGCCTGATCGGCGCGGATCACGTCGATCACGCGGGCCGCGGCGTCGATGGCGCTCACCCCGTCGGTCGGCCTGCCCGAGTGGGCGGCCCGTCCGGTGATCTCGATGTCGAAGTACGACGCGCCGCGGCACCCGCGCACCACGTCCATGCGAGTCGGCTCGGCGACGATGCAGCCGACGTAGGGGTCGCGCCTGCCGGACGCCACGAGACGCCGCACACCCGAGCCGTGCTCCTCCTCGTCGACGGTCACGACCAGCCGGACCGGACCGGACAATTCGAGGCCGAACTCGGCGGCGCGGGTCAACGCGGTCATCGCGGCGACCGCCGAGGCGATGCCGCCCTTCATGTCGGACGCGCCCCGCCCGATGATCAGGTCGCCGTCACGGCGGGGGACGAACGGGTCGCCCGTCCACCCCGGTCCGGCGGGCACCACGTCCGAATGACCGAGCAGCATGAGGCCCGGTCCGTCGCCGCCGACGTGCGCGGTCGCGACGAGGTTCGGGCGCCCCGGAGCGGCGTCGTCGACATCGACGTCGAATCCGGCGGCCCGACAGGCGTCGGCGAGCACCGCGACGGCCGACGCCTCTGTTCCACCCGGGTTGACGCTCGGCTCGGCGATCAATGCGCAGGTCAGCGCGTCGATAGCGGAGGCGTCGACGCTGTCGACGAGCCGCCTGACGGCATCGTCGCGTCGTTCGGTCATGGGGTTTCCCTTCTTGACGACCGCGTCGTCATGGCTCGCGGGGCGTTCGATAGTAGGCTATCTGCGATGACCATTGTCTATTTCGTGATTGCGGCGCTCGCACTGGCCGGTGCGGCGGTACTGCTGTGGCTCGACCGGAACCGGTCCGAGCAGGTGCACCACCAGCGGGCCGTGTGGGGGCAGACGCACTCCTTCAAGTTCCGCGACAGCGACTCCAAGCTGCGCACCGTCTTCCAGCGTGCCGCGATGGACGCCCCCGAGCACGTTCTCGTGCGCGACGTCGCGTACGGCGTGTACGAGGGTGCGGAGGCCGTCGTGTTCGACCTCGAGGAGACGGCCACCGTCATCGCGGTCCGGCGCCCGGCCGCATCGTCGGTCACCGTCGACCTGCGGTACGAGGACGTCCTCGCGCCCGCCGAGGACGACGTCGATCTGCTCGGCGCCATGGGTTCCCGCGTCATGTTCGCGTCGAACCTGGACGCGGCGCGCCGCATCTGCGACCGCCGCATGGTGACGCTCGCGACCGAGGCTCCCGCCTACATCGAGGTCCTCTGGAACGAGGGCAACTGGGTTCTCGGTTCGATGCCGGTGACCGCAGACGACTCGCGTCTGGACGTGGCACTCGACACGGTCCGCCGCTTCGCCGACCTGCTGCGCGTGCTGCCGCCCGCGATCGACCCGCAGGACGCGCCCGATCCGCGCGACCCGCACGGTCCGGCCCGCGAGGAACTCGCCGATGAGAAGACGGAGTCGATGCGCGACAAGGAACGTCGTCGCCGCATCGAGGCCGCCGCGGCCGATGCCGCGAGCGCACCGCTCGGCGGACCGCGCAACCCGTCGCGTCCCGCGGCCCGGCCCCAGCCGGTGGCGGACGAGCCGTCGCGTGTGGAGCCGATCCGCCGCGCCGCGCCGCGCCGCGCCGAGCCGACCACAGCCATCCCGGAGCAGCGTCGCGAGCGTGTCGCACCCCCGACGCTGCCGCCGCTGAACGACCCGCGTCACCGCTGACCGGCGTCACCTAGAACAGGAGCATCATGTCGGACGCCGATCGCGCGCGCCTCGCCGAACTCGTCACCGAACTCGCCGTCGTCCACGGCAGGGTGACCCTCTCGTCGGGCAAGGAGGCCGACTACTACGTCGACCTGCGCCGCGCGACCCTCCACCACGAGGCGAGCCGCCTCATCGGCAAGCTCATGCGCGAGCTGACCGCCGACTGGGACTACGTGTCGGTCGGCGGCCTCACCCTCGGCGCCGATCCCGTGGCGACGTCGATCATGCACGCGGACGGTCGCCCGATCGACACGTTCGTGGTCCGCAAGGCCGCCAAGGCGCACGGCATGCAGCGCCGCATCGAGGGCCCGGACATCGTCGGCAAGAAGGTGCTCGTCGTCGAGGACACGTCGACAACCGGTGCGTCTCCGTCGCAGGCCGTGGAGGCCGCGCGTGAGATCGGTGCCGAGGTCGTCGGTGTCGCCACCGTCGTCGACCGGGCCACCGGAGCCGACGAGGTGATCGGCGCGCTCGGCGTGCCGTACCGCTCGCTGCTGGGGCTGGCCGACCTCGGCCTTGCCTGACGTTCCGGGCTCGTCGAGCGAGTCCTCCGGCCCGTTGAGCCAGTCCTCCGGCCCGTCGAGCGCAGTCGAGACGACCGGACCCACCGAGTGGGTCACCGGTGTGGGGCCCGCCGTCGGAGTGGGCCCGTGGGCCGTCGAACGTCCGGGTCAGTCTCCCGACGATCCGCGGCTCGACCCGGAGCTGGTCGCGGACGGGGACCGGCGCAACGTGGTCGACGACTACCGGTACTGGCGGCGTGAGGCCATCGTCGCCGACCTCGACACGCGCCGCCATGACTTCCACGTAGCCATCGAGAACTGGGCGCACGACGCCAACATCGGCACCGTGGTGCGGACGGCCAACGCGTTCCTGGCCGCCGAGGTGCACATCGTCGGCCGCCGCCGCTGGAACCGTCGCGGAGCGATGGTCACCGACCGCTACCAGCATCTGCGCCACCACGACACGGTCGACGAGCTCATCGCGTGGGCGCGGGACAACGGTCTGACTGTCGTCGCCGTCGACAACACCCCCGGCTCGGTGCCGGTGGAGCGCACCGACCTTCCGCGCAGGTGCGTCCTGCTGTTCGGACAGGAAGGTCCAGGCGTCAGCGACGACGCGCAGTCCCGCGCCGACCTCACCGTGTCCATCGCCCAGTTCGGGTCCACGCGCAGCATCAACGCGGGTGTCGCCGCGGGGATCGTCATGCACTCGTGGATCGCCCGCCACGCCGACCTCGATCAGGCCTGGTAGGTCGATTCAGACTCGGGTGAGTGCGAGCACGGGGATCACGCGGACGCCCGCGGTCTTCTCGGCGTACTCGGCGAAGCCCGGGTAGCGGGAGGCCTGTTCGGCGTACACGCGGTCGCGGTCGTCACCTGTCAGTTCGGCGACGGTGACGTCGTAGGTCTGCGTGCCGCGCTCGACGGTGGCCCGGCCCGCGGCGACGAGGTTGAAGTACCAGGCCGGGTGCGTCGGCGCGCCGGCCTTGGAGGCGAAGACGTAGATCGTGGCGGGGTCGTCGTCGGACTGCAGATACATCATGGGGGAGACCGTCTGCTTGCCCGACTTGCGTCCCACATGATGCACCAGCAGCATCGGGGCGCCCTCGAAGGGCCCGCCGACGCGGCCCTCGTTGGCGCGAAACTCGTCGATGATCTGGGTGTTCCAATCGCTCACTGCGGTCTCCATCCTCGTTCGGTGCGGTCGTCCACGAGCCTAGGTGATTCGATTCCCGGGACGATGATTTGAGGCTCAAGGGGTGAATCGGTGTCACCACGCGACACCGATTCACCCCTTGACCGCGCGTGCCCGAGTCGCTGGTCCGACGGGCGGAGTGCCGCGCGGCGCGCCGTCGACCGGACGTCTTCCCCCGATCGGTGGACCTGTGTTTCCACCGGTGCATCCCCCGTCGTGGGGACGTTCACCGACCTCTCCGGCGGGCAGAGTCATGGGTGTCAGACAACGACACACCACCGGCCACACGCCAGAGACGAGGAACCACCATGAACAGCACCACCGCCGGACGCCGCCTCTCCCACAACCGCCTCGCCGCCGCGGGCGCAGCCGTCGCCGTCGCCGCGGGCATCACCGCAGCGGCGGCCGTCGGAGCCGGCGCGGCTCACGCGGGCACCATGCCCATCACCCACCCCGGCGAACCGACCGTCGCCATGACGATCACCAACAACACCGACCAGAACGAGTACTTCGCAGGTGCCACCGCAGGCAGCGGCCAGTGGATCACCGCACCCCGCATCGTCCTGGCGCCCCACACCAGCGAGACCGTCGTCTCCACCGCACCGACCAGCCGATCCGAAACCGACTTCGTCGACTACCGCCTCGGCCTGACCGGACCCACCGCCACCTACGAGGTCCAAGACACCGCAGGTGATGTGAACACCGCGATGTCCGGCATCAACGGCGCGGGCTACGCACACCACTTCATCGACGCCCACATCGCCACCGGATACCCGTCGGTCAACGCCCACTTCACCCAGTGGTGACCATCCGCTGCCATGTGAGCGGACCGCGCAGTCATCGCCTCGATCAGTCCGTCACGCCGCGGACCACCAGCATTGAGCCGATCAGCCCGGTCTCACGTGTCTGCACGGCGAGGATCGTCCGAGCCAGTCGCACCACCGGGCCGTCGGACGGACCGTAGGCGAGAAGGTCTTGTGTCATCGCGATGCCGCCGTAGTGGTGACGTTGCATGAGACGTAGGAACTGATTCTCCGCGGCTGTTCCGCCGAGTGAGCCGAGGGAGGCGACCTCGTCCGACGTGGCGGAACCGGGCATGCCGTGATCGTCGTTCGAGGAGTGGTCGTGGCCGCGTCCGTGCATCCACGCCATCGACGACGACGACTGGATCTGCTGGTCGGCCATCTGCAGGAAGCCGATCATCGTGCCGATCTCGCCCGACTGCTCCTGCACCATCTGCCTGGACAGGCCGCGGATCGGGACGGACATCCCGTCACGGTCGATGGACTGCGCCATCGTGACGGCCTGCTGGTGGTGCGCGATCATGTCCTGCAGGTAGCCGATCTCGACGGCCGACAGGGACGGCGCGGCCGGAGACTCGCTCACCAGCGCGGGCCGGAGTGCGATGCCGAGCACGAACACCAGGGCGGCCAGCATGGTGGCCGCCGCCCCGGTCACGACCGTGCGGGCGGTCATGATCCCACCGTCGTCCGCTGATCGGCGGGTGCTCGGTACACGTCGTTGGTCAGCTCGATCACCTGGAAGCCGTTATCCGAACAGGTGACGTACAGGCGGTTGCCGCGCCACTCCGGAGGGGAGAAGCACATGTCCGTCGACAGGTCGCTGAGCACCATCGAGGTGCGGTTGCTGCGCGCCTGCGCCGGATCGAACTCGCCGCGCCGCAACGCGTCCAGGATCGACGGTGCGCTCAGTACCGGGACGCCGACTACGGCGCTCATCACGTGCGGGGAGTTCCATGCGGTCAACGGGCTCGCCGGCTTCGACGGCGGAACGTAGTAGGCGATCTCCTTGACCCGCCTAGGATCTCGGATGTCGAAGACGCGTACGCCCGACGACGTCCATCCGCACGCCAAGGCCGTCGGATTCACCGGGCGGTCCGCGGAGCAGTAGTGCGACTCGTACGCGAAGACTCCGCCGCCCGAACTCGACGCGACCGCCCGGTCCTGGTTCTCCGGCAGGTTGACGGCGAGCTTGATCGTGTTGATGAGTCGAGGGCGGCGCGGGTCCGTCGCGTCGATCACCTTGACGCCTCCGGATCCACCTTCGGTCGGCGTGTACAGGACCGTCCGTTCGCCGTAGGCGACCGGGACCGAGTGCTGGGTGGCCCAGCCCGCGTCGTCCCAGGACAGGTTCGACAGCAGCGGCACCTGTGGATCGGTGCGGCGGGCCGTCACCTGGCTGATGTCGTAGACGCTGATGCCGCCGAAGTTGTGGGACAGGTACAGCGTGGACCCGTCGGCGCTGATGCCGAACCCGTGTGCTTCGAGGCCGGTGAGGCCCTGCCAGATCACGCGGGGCCGCGCCGGATCGGACAGGTCGACGGCGCTGAGCAGGCCGGGGCCCATGCCGGATGTCCAGTAGGTGCGCCCGTCGGGGGAGAACCCGCCTTCGTGCGAGGTGATCGGGAGCGGGGCGGCAGGCGTGCCCGCCGTCGTGTTGAGGAGACGGGGATGCGCGCAGTCGGAGACGTCGTACACCGCCATCAGACCGGCCCCGAACAGGAACGGGACCCCGGTCCCGACGAGTAGTCGTCGTCGGGCGTTCACTTTGAGCGTCTCCCAGGTGCCCGCCTGAAGGGCGGGCGCGTCCAGGGTTGCGGTGGTGCGCAGTCGGCTCGGGGTGGCCGCGTCGATCACCTGGACCCCGCCGTTCCGGCCGACGGCGGAGCCGGGGAACACCGTGCCGGTGTATCCGCATGTGCCGTACGCGGCCGCGACGATCCCGCCGCCGTGTCCCGCGTACGCCGAGACAGGCACGACGTTGCACGTGAAACCGCGTTTCGACCGGCCGGACGCGCGTTCGGCGGCCGTCACCTCGCCCTGCAGGCCGGAGGTCGGGGCCGAGCCGGGCCCGCAGTGTGCGGGGTCGGCGGCTTGTGGGGGAGCGGCCGTCGCCGGAGCAGCGACGAGCAGCGCCGCGGCCGACAATGCGGCGACGACGACCGTGAGGAAACGTGGAGCAGACATGGAACCGTCCTGGAGTGCGAAGGGATGCGGGGTGCGTGATGCCGCATCGTCGGCACGAACTGGACTGTCGAGAAGTGAGTATGTGCCATGCGAAGGTGACGGGCCAGGAATTGCCGGCAAGTAGTGTCCTGCATCACATTGCGATCGGCGTCTTCCATTTTTAAGTCGTGTGACTGATTATTGACGAGCGTGATGCCGCGAGGCGAACAAAGGAAACGGAGGTGGTCGCGGAAGAGGGCGCGACCGGTCAGTCGGTGGTGACCGGTGCCAGCCAGAGTCCGACGAGTCCGTCGACCATCGAGTCGGAGAACCCTGACCATGACGTCGTGTCGAGGGCGCCGAGTTCGTTCCTGCTGCGTTCGAAGTCGGCGAAGGTCGAGATCAGGGTGTTCTGCGACATCAGATTGCGGACGCGGACGGTCTCCTCGGGGAGCGTCGGGAGTCGGCGATACATCTCGGTGAGGATCGTCGTCAACGGGCCCGACTCGAAGGCCTCGCGGTAGACGAGTTCGACCGAGCCCGGATCGTTGAGGAACTGCTGCCAGAACTGGCCGTAGTACGTCGGGCCGGGGCTGGTCCCGATGTGCTCCAGCTGGGGTTGGACCAGGCATCGGAGCCAGTCCCTGAGCTCGGACACGTAGCCGACCTCGGAGACCATGCGTGCGCGGATGGCGTCGATCGGCTCTTGATGCGCCTTGAGAAGCGCCAGCAGCAGGTCGGACCGGGTGCCGAAGTGGTAGCCGACCGCGAAGTTGTTCCCCTGGCCCGCCGCCTCGCTGATCTGGCGGTTCGACACCGCCGACAGCCCTCGTTCGGCGAACAGTCGTTCGGCCGCGCTCAAGAGTCGAGCGCGGGTCTCATCGGCCCTGCTGTTGCGATCGACACTCACGCATCCATGATCCCTCACCCGCATCCCGCCGAGGCTGCCGGTTCACCTGTTAAGTCACCTGACCGAAGAATGAAAGGCGCATCCATGTCTGTCACCCCGTCCGACGCCGTCAGCCGCCGCGGGTTCCTCGCCGGGGCCGCGGCCCTCGCAGCCGGAACAGCCGGCCTCGCGGCCGCCGCATCGGCCACGGCCGCGCCGGCCCGCGTCACGACGGCGTCATCCGAGCATCGAGTGATCGTCGTCGGCTCCGGATTCGGCGGAGCGATCACCGCGCTGCGCCTGACTCGAGCCGGAGTGCCCGTACTTCTGCTCGAACGCGGACGTGAATGGAAGACGGGACCGAACGCGACCACTTTCCCGAACCCGGCGGCCCCAGACAAACGCGTGCTGTGGCATCGCAGCGACCCTCAGCTCTTCGGTGAGCCGGCCGTCTTCGAGCCCTACGCGGGTCTCATCGACGCCGTCGTCGGCGACGGGATGACCGCGGTGACGGCGGCGGGTCTTGGCGGTGGAAGCCTCATCTACCAGGGCATGTCCCTGCAGCCCACGCGTGACGTCTTCAACGAGCATCTGCCCGAGTCGCTCGACTGGGGCCTGCTGGACCGCGTGTACTACCCGCGGGTGGCGCGGATGCTCGGACTCGCCACCGCACCCGACTCGTTGGTCCGACGGCCGGAGTACCGCGCGGCGCGCATCTTCGCTGACCACGCGCGACGGGCTGGCCTGCCGGTCTCCAAGATCCCGATGCCCATCGACTGGCGGTACGCTCAGGCCGAGATCGACGGGAAGATGACGGCGTCGTACACCGACGGCTCGGGGGCGCTCGGCGTCAACAACGGCGGCAAGCACAGCGTCGACACCACGTACATCCGACAGGCGCGGGCCAACGGGCTGCTCACCGTCGCGACTCTTCACGAAGTGCTCGACGTCGAACGCCGCCGGGACGGTCGGTGGGCGCTCGACGTGGCGCAGACCGACGTCCATGGCACGACGATCGCGCGGAAGAAGCTCGTCACGCCCTCGCTGTTCATGGCAGCGGGCAGTGTGCACACCACACGTCTGCTGATGCGGGCGCGGGCTCACTCGGCGCGTGACCTGCCCGACGCCATCGGCAGCGGGTGGGGGACCAACGCCGACCGCATCTACGTGTGGAGCAACCCGGGGCTCGACTTCGGGATCAAACAGGGCGGACCGGTCGTCTTCGGCAGCCTCAACTGGGACTCGCCGTCCACCGCACACACCGTGATCCAGGCGTCAATCCCGCCGTTCGGCGTGGACGTGCACAGCACGATGATGGTCGGGTACGGCGTCAGCGAGTCACGCGGACGATTCAGGTACGACGCGTCGACCGGTGATGCACGGCTCGTGTGGCCGGCGAGCGGCGACACCCGCATCCAGTGGCGTCACATCCATCCGACCGCGCTCAAGATCGCCGGGCCGGGGTCCGTCCTCACCGATTCGAACCGGTTCGTCGACACCACCTGGCATCCGCTCGGCGGGGCGGCGATGGGCGCGGTATGCGACCTGTCGGGGCGGGTCCGCGGTCAGAAGGGCCTCTACGTGGTCGACGGGGCGCTCGTCCCGGGTACCGCGGCCGCGTGCAATCCGTCGATGACGATCGCGGCGATCGCCGAACGGGCGCTCGACGACATCGTCGCCAACGACATCGGCTCGATCGTCTGAGGTTCTCGCGCCCCGGCGGGCGGCGGCCAGTGGATCAACGCACCCCGGCACACCCTGGCCCCGTACGCCACCGAGACCGTCACCGCATCCGCTCCCACCGTCAACGCCGGATTCGACCTGTGGTGACACCCCAGCGAACCGTTGGTGACGTGAGCGGACCACGCCGTCAGGCGGCCGGCTGCGTGTGATGCCCTCGGACGGTCCGCGTGACCGGTCCGATCCGCGACTCGACGCGTCCGAGGACCTCGGCGAGTTGGATCGGATCGTCGACGTCGGCGACGAGTGCGACGGTGTAGCCGTTGTTGCCGATCATGAACGGAAGCACCGGTGTGTACCGATCGCTCACGACGGCCATCGGGGTGCCCG
Source organism: Gordonia spumicola (assembly GCF_009932475.1). GTDB lineage: Bacteria > Actinomycetota > Actinomycetes > Mycobacteriales > Mycobacteriaceae > Gordonia > Gordonia spumicola. The sequence goes on along the minus strand of NZ_BJOV01000002.1, from coordinate 100,466 downwards.
CGGCCGCGAGCGTTCGGGCGTACTCGACGGTCTCGTCGTCGAGCACGATCAGTGGGATGTCGGTCGGGGTGATCCTGCGGTGGTTTCTCATGCCCCAACGATGGCCTCTGACGTTGGGATTCGCATCCACGGCAGGTGGGAATCGCCTGTGAACGTTATGGATGCGATTCGCTCCCCTCGGTGACGCCGCTCACCCGCGAAGGGGAGGGGATGCGCCGAGGGGAGCGAATGTAGCGGAGAAGTTGCCGTGGCTGCAGGTCAGGCGGCCGCGGCGTCGTCCGACGAGCCGTTGCGCCTGCGACGCAGCCATTCGAAGACCATCGGCAGCACCGAGACCAAGACGATCAGGATGAAGATCGGCTCGATCAGCTTCTGGACGATCTCGAACTGGCCGAGCCAGTAGCCGAGGAGCGTGATGCCCGCGCCCCAGACGATCGCGCCGACGACGTTGTAGATGGTGAAGACGCTGAACTTCATCCTGGCGGCGCCCGCGACGATCGGCGCGAGGGTGCGCACGATCGGGACGAAACGTGCCAGGAAGATGGCGATCGGGCCGCGCTTCTCGAAGAACACGTGGGCCTCGTCGAGGTACTTCTGCTTCAGGAAGCGGGCGTCCGGCTTGAACATGGCGGTGCCCGCGTACCGGCCGATCCAGTAGCCGATCTGACCGCCGATGATCGCGGCGATGGGGACGCCGATCAACAGCGGCCACAAGGTGAGCCCGGATTTGGCGACCTTGTCGGCGTTCTCGGCGGTCGCACTGCCTGCCGCGATGAGGCCCGCGACGAAGAGCAGCGAGTCGCCGGGCAGGACGGGGAACAGGACACCCGACTCGATGAGGACAACCAGCAGCAGACCCCAGAATGCGGCGGCGCCGAAGTAGCCGATGAGGTTGAACGGGTCCATGAATCCGGGCATCAAAGCCACGTGCGAGGTTGACTCGGCAAGCAAAGTGTCGATCACAGGCCCTCACGATACCGGTGAAACCTTCCAGAACCCTTATAGGAGATCGGTGGGGAGCGAGTCGGGTCGCGACCCGACCTGGCAGACTGGTGACCGATCCCTATTTCACGCGTGGAAAACATCCACCGGCTCGACAGGAATAATCAGCATGCCCATCGCAACACCCGCCAAGTACGCCGAGATGCTGGCGAAGGCGAAGTCGGAGGGCTACGCCTTCCCCGCCATCAACTGCACCTCGTCGGAGACGATCAACGCAGCCATCAAGGGCTTCGCCGACGCGGGCAGCGACGGCATCATCCAGTTCTCCACCGGCGGCGCCGAGTTCGGTTCGGGCCTGAACGTGAAGGACATGGTCGTCGGCGCGGTCGCTCTCGCCGAGTTCGCGCACGTCGTCGCCGAGCAGTACGACGTGACGATCGCGCTGCACACCGACCACTGCCCGAAGGACAAGCTCGACGGCTTCGTCCGCCCGCTCATCGAGATCTCGCGCGAGCGCGTCGCGAACGGCCAGAACCCGCTGTTCCAGTCGCACATGTGGGACGGCTCGGCCGTGCCGATCGACGAGAACCTCGAGATCGCCAAGGACCTCCTCGCCAAGACCAAGGAAGCCAACATCATCCTCGAGGTCGAGATCGGCGTCGTCGGCGGCGAAGAGGACGGCGTCGAGAACGAGATCAACGACAAGCTGTACACCTCGGTCGAAGACTTCGAGAAGACCGTCGACGCGCTCGGCGCAGGCGAGAACGGCCAGTACCTGCTGGCCGCGACCTTCGGCAACGTGCACGGCGTGTACAAGCCGGGTGGCGTCAAGCTGCGTCCGGCGGTCCTCAAGGAGGGGCAGGACGCCGCGATCGCCAAGCTCGGCCTCGACGCCGACGCCAAGCCGTTCGACTTCGTCTTCCACGGCGGCTCCGGCTCGCTCAAGAGCGAGATCGAAGAGGCCGTCAGCTACGGCGTCATCAAGATGAACGTCGACACCGACACCCAGTACGCCTTCACGCGTCCCGTCGCGGCACACATGTTCGCCAACTACGACGGAGTCCTGAAGGTCGACGGCGAAGTCGGCAACAAGAAGGTCTACGATCCGCGCAGCTACCTGAAGAAGGCCGAGACCTCGATGGCCGAGCGTGTCGTCGAAGCGTGCAACGACCTCGGTTCGGCGGGCAAGACCATCGGTCGCTGACCGACACCGCACACGAGAAGGGGCGCCCGGAGTGATCCGGGCGCCCCTTTCGTCTCGGGGTCACTTCAGGTCTTTGCAGACCTTCCAATCGTCGCCGACCTTGTGCAGGGTGATCTGCACGGGGGCCTTCTTCGACGGGTCGCCCGACGGGTACATGTCGACGCCGACCTTGGCGGTGTCGCCGTTGATCGAGACGGCGTTCACGTCGTCGAACTGCATCAGCTCGTTATTGGCCTTCTGCGCCGCGTAGGCCTTCTTGAACTCGGCCTCGTCCATCGACGTGTACGTGGTGTTCTCGTCGCCGCACGTGATGTCGCGCAGCTTGACGAGGTCGCCGTCGTTCATCGCCTGCTGGTAGTCCTTGGCGGCGTCGGCGACCTTGGTCTCCGGCGACGTGCCGATCGTCATGTACCAGATGCCGACGGCGATCGCCGCGATGACGACGAGCGCGGCGACGACGATGCCGATCAGCTTGCCCTTGCCCTTCTTCTCGGCGGGCGCCGCGGCGGCGGGCGGGATCACCTGCGGTGCGGGCTGCTGCGCCGGTGCGGCCTGCTGGGGTGCGGCGGCGGGCGCGGTCGGCTGCGCGGGTGCGGCCTTCGGCGGCACCGCGAACTGAGTCGTCTTGTCCGCGTCGTCGTCGACGGCGGCGGCTGCCTCGGCGACGTCCGACTTCGAGATCTGAACGGTGTCGGTCACGTCGGCGCTCGACTCGACCGAACCGGTGGTCGAGTCGTTCGCTTCCGGGGTCTGCGACTCGGCGTCCGACTCCTCGGCCTCCGTTCCCGCATCGGACGTCGCGGCCTCGGCCGGAACCGCGAACGCCTTGGTCGGCGAATCGGCGTCTCCGCCCTTCGGCTCCGGGGCGTCGCCCAGCTTCACGACCGGCGTTGGGGTCGACGCGGCGGCGTCGTCCGCGGTCTGGTCGGTCAGCGACTTGTCGTTGTCGGAGTCAGGCATATGGCTCAATCCCATGAGGTGTAAACGGTGCAACGCGCAGTACGCGCGGTGTCGAGACTATCGAACTACTCGGTCAACGTCCCCTTCGGAGGCTTCGGTTGAATGATTCAATGGAGGCGTGACGTCATTCGGAGACCTTCTCGGACCGCAGCCCACTCTCCTCACCGGAGACGACGAGGCCGAATCAGACCTGCTCAACGGTGCCGACCCGGCGTCGGTCGCCGCCGAACACCCCACCGCGTCGATCGCGTGGGCCTACCTCGCCGAAGCCGCGCTCGACGGTGCGACGACGGGAGCCGAACCCGATACGGCACGAATCATCGCCGGATACGCCTACGCGCGCACCGGCTACCACCGCGGACTCGACCAGCTGCGTCGCCACGGGTGGAAGGGCTTCGGGCCGGTTCCGTGGAGCCACGAGCAGAACCAGGGCTTCCTGCGGTGCGTCGGCGCGCTCGCACGTGCGGCCGAGGCGATCGGCGAGGAAGACGAGCACCTCCGCTGCCTGGACCTGCTCAACGACAGCGATCCCCGCGCCATCGCCGAACTCGGTCTCGACTGACCGGAGGCCCCGCTGACCAACACCCCGCAGTCGATCCGCGACGCCCATCACGCCGGTGACCAGGCGTTGCAGACGTTGCGCGGCCGGATCGGGAGGCGCATCCCCCGGTGGCTGTTCATCCGCCTCCGCCGGTTGTGGCTGTCGCTCGTGCCGATCACGCAGTGCGCCATCGCCGCGGGCCTCGCGTGGTGGCTCGCCGACGAGGTGCTGCAGCACTCGCGACCGTTCTTCGCGCCGATCGCAGCGGTCGTCTCGCTCGGGCTCTCGCTCGCCAAGCGGTGGCGGCGTTCGGTGGAGCTCATCGGCGGAGTGCTCATCGGCATCTTCGTCGGCGACCTGCTGATCTCGTGGATCGGGTCGGGCGCCTGGCAGATCGTGGTGGTCGTCGCCGTCGCGATGTCGGTCGCCGTGTTCCTCGACGGCGGTGTGATGATCCCGATCCAGGCGGCGTCGTCCGCCGTTCTCATCGCGACGCTGATCCCGCCGGGACCGGGCAGCCTCGACCGCGCCGTCGACGCGCTGATCGGCGGCGGGATCGGCATCCTCGTCGTCGCGGTGGTCCCGGTGAATCCCGCTCGACGCGCGCGACGTGACGCGGCGGCGATCCTGGAGACCCTGCGCAACCTGTCCGCCGACCTCGCGGTCGGACTGCGGACCGGCGACGAGGACGCGATCTACCGGGTCCTGGCGTCGGCCAGGGGCACCCAGTCGTCGATCGAGGCCCTGCGCAACGACGTGGCCGCGGGCCGCGAGGTCGGACGCCTGTCGCCGCTCTACTGGTCGTCGCGCGGCAGGCTCAAACGCATCGCGGCGACCGCCGACCCGATCGACAACGCGGTCCGCAACTTCCGTGTCATCACCCGTCGTTGTCTCGGCGTCACCCAGCGAGGGGTGACGATCGAGCCCGCGATCGTCGAGGTCATCGACTCGCTGTCGGAAGGTTTCGAGATCCTGCGCGCCATGATGATGGCCGAGCCGGGGGAGTCGCCCGACCAGGCGGACGCCGCCAGGGTGATCCGCTCGATCGTGCGGAAGGCACGCACGTCCATCGCCGACAACGTCGAGGACATCTCGGAGACCGCGGTCCTCGTCGAACTCCGGTCCCTGCTCGTCGACATGCTGATGGTGGCCGGTTTGAAGCGGTCGTCGGCGATCGCGCAGCTGCACCTGAACCGTTGACGCCACCCTTGACATATGCAGTTTCACGCATATATTGAGGTCATGGGCAATGAGCATTCGCACGAAGGGCACAGTCACGGACCGAGTGCGGCCGACCTCGCGTCGGGGGCGGTGAACCGCAGGCTGTGGCCGATGGTCGTGTCCGTGGTGATCATCGGCGGCTTCTTCGTCGTCGAACTCGTCGCCGGGCTGGTCTTCGGATCGCTGGCGCTCGTCGCGGACGCGGGCCACATGCTGACCGACGTCGTCGCCCTCTGCATGGGACTCTCCGCGCTCTTGCTCGCCCGGCACGGGCGGATCACCGACGGCCGCAGCTTCGGCTGGTACCGCGCCGAGGTGTTCACCGCAGTCGTCAACGCCGTCCTGCTGATCGGGGTAGGGGTGTTCGTGCTCGTCGAGGCGATCCGCCGCATCGGCGAGGCCCCCGAGGTCCCCGGCGGTCCGATGATCATCGTCGCGTCGCTCGGTCTGCTCGCCAACGTCGTCGTCATGCTCCTGCTGCGCGCCGACTCGGAGGGGTCGATCGCGGTCCGCGGCGCCTACCTCGAAGTGCTCGCCGACGCCGTCGGAAGTGTCGGTGTGCTGGTCGCGGGCGTCGTCGCGTTGACGACGGGCTGGGGATACGCCGACCTCATCGTCGCCGTCCTGATCGCCCTCTGGGTGGTGCCGCGGGCGGTGAAGCTCGCCCGCGACGCCCTCAAGATCCTCAACCAACAGGCCCCGGCCCACCTGGACCTCGCGGCTCTGCGCGCCGAGCTGTCGGAGCTGCCCGGGGTCGATGACGTCCACGACCTGCACGTCTGGTCCGTCACCACCGGCATGGACGTGGCGACCGTGCACCTGACCGCGTCGGGTGATCAGCCCGCGGTCCTCGACGCCGCCCGCGCGGTCCTCGACGCCCACGGTCTCGAACACGCCACCGTCCAGATCGAAGCCGGCGGGAACCGCTGCTCGGGCGAGCTCACCTGGTGAGTCCGGCCGCTTCGGAACTTCGGCACTCGCGGCCGCGCCAGGCGCGGCCGCGAGTGCCGAAGTTCGCAGGCGATCAGCGCCAGAAGGTGAACAGGTGCATTCCGTATGCGACGTAGCCCGCATCGACGCCGAGGAGTTCCATCACGCGGTAGACCATGTCGAAGAACGCGGAGTTGAGCATCGGGACCGCGAGCAGGACGAACACGATCAGGAATCCGAACGGTGCGATCGTGGCCGCCGATCGGCGGGTCTCCCACGACAGATAAGGCTCGATCGCGCCGTACCCGTCGAAACCGGGCATCGGGATCAGATTCAGGATCAACGCGGTGAACTGCAGGAACGTCAGGGCGGCTACCGCCGACCGGAGATTCGCGGTCCCGAGCGTCTCGGGCGTCGACGCGAGCACGACGCACAGGAGCAGACCGAGGACCAGGTTGGCGCACGGACCGGCGAGCGACACCTTGGTGCGCTGGGCCTTGGTGAAGCCCGACTCGTTCAGGTACACGGCTCCGCCGGGGAAACCGATGCCGCCGAGCGCGATGATCAGCAGCGGGAGGCCGATCGACAGGGCCGGGTGCGTGTACTTCAGCGGATTCAGCGTCAGGTATCCGCGGACCTGGGCCGACCGGTCGCCGTAGCGGAACGCGGTGAACGCATGCGCGAACTCGTGCAACGACAGCGAGATCACCCAGCCGCTCAGCACCAGCAGGACCGCCCCGAACTTCGCGGTCCCGTCGTTCTCGGCTCCGGACGAGACGAGCAGGTACACCCCGGCCGCGAATGTGGCGCACAGACCGAGGAACACCGCCCCCGGGCGCACCGACTGCAGGGCCGCGGCGGTAGGCGTCGTCACGGGCACACCAGTTTCCAGTCGACGTGATGGCGGTAGAACGTCGACCGCTTGACGACCCGATCGGTCAGGACGCCCTCGCGTTCGACCGTCACATTGGTCCCGCCGGTCTGGACGGCCCGGCCCGACCTCCATCCGCCCGGAATCCAGCGCGCGACACGTCCGCGGACTCCCGGCTCGTCGACGGTCGGTTCGATCTCGATCGCCGCCACCTCGCCGTCGAAGAGCCGCTCGGAGTCGACGTACGTCTCCCCGTGCAGTTTGTCGCCGCCCGACCCGAGGTGGCGGGCACGCCCGACGAGGACCGTCGCCGCGTCGTCGCGGATCAGGGGCAATGCCCGAGCGACACCCGACTCGGCTACGGCCAGGGCCCCGGCGCCGTGTTTGAGGCGATACGCCTTGGTCGCCGGAGTGGAATGCGGTGCGACGTAAGCGATCTCGACATCCAGCCGCTCAGTCTTCATCAACGCCGCAACCACCTGCGACAGGAACACGTCGGGCTCGACGCCCGACTCCGACGCGGCGGGCGGGACGACGACGATGCGCGTCAGGTCCGGGTCGACGGTCGCCTCGGCGACGAGTGCGGCGGGAGTGCGGCCGTCGTCGTCCGCCGTCGACGGTGCTAGGTGGATGACAGTCACGACCCCAGCGTAACGAGGCGGGGTTGGGCCTCCTGGCACGCGGGACGCGGTCGACCCGATAGGGTGGTGCCGAACAGGAGGCACCAGACATGGCTGCGATTGTGCTGATCGGCGCCCAGTGGGGCGACGAAGGCAAGGGCAAGGCGACGGATCTGCTCGGCGAGAAGCTGCAGTGGGTCGTCCGCTATCAGGGCGGAAACAACGCGGGACACACCGTCGTCCTGCCGAACGGTGAGACGTTCGCCCTCCACCTGATCCCGTCGGGCATTCTGACGCCCGGCGTCAACAATGTGATCGGCAACGGCGTCGTCGTCGACCCGAGCGTGCTCCTCACCGAGCTCAAAGGCCTCGAGGACCGCGACGTCGACACCTCGCGACTCCTGCTGTCGGCCGACGCGCACCTGTTGATGCCGTACCACGTGGCGATCGACAAGGTGACCGAGCGATTCCTCGGCAACAGCAAGATCGGCACCACGGGCCGCGGCATCGGCCCCTGCTACCAGGACAAGATCGCGCGCGTCGGCGTCCGCGTGGCCGACGTGCTCGACGAGAAGATCCTCGCCCAGAAGGTCGAGGCCGCTCTCGAGGTGAAGAACCAGATCCTCACCAAGATCTACAACCGCAAGGGCCTCGACCCCAATGAGGTCGTCGACGGCACGCTCGAGCTCGCCGAAGGCTTCAAGCACCGCATCTCCGACACGCGGCTGCTGCTCAACCAGGCGCTCGAGCGCGGCGAGACGATCCTGCTCGAAGGCTCGCAGGGCACGCTCCTGGACGTCGACCACGGCACGTACCCGTACGTGACGTCGTCGAACCCGACGGCGGGCGGTGCGGCCGTCGGCGCGGGAATCGGCCCCGGCCGGATCGACACCGTCCTCGGCATCCTGAAGGCGTACACCACGCGTGTCGGCGAGGGCCCGTTCCCGACGGAGCTGTTCGACGAGTGGGGCCAGTACCTGGCGAAGACGGGCGGCGAGGTCGGCGTGACCACCGGCCGCGCCCGTCGCACCGGCTGGTTCGACGCCGTCGTCGCGCGCTATGCGACGCGCGTCAACGGCATCACCGACTACTTCCTCACCAAGCTCGACGTCCTGTCGAGCCTCGACACGATCCCGATCTGCGTCGCCTACGAGGTGGACGGCGAGCGCGTCGACGACATGCCGATGACGCAGACCGGCTTCCATCACGCGAAGCCGGTCTACGAGGAGATGCCCGGCTGGTGGGAGGACATCTCCGGCTGCCGGACGTTCGAGGACCTGCCGCAGAACGCGCAGAACTACGTGCTTCGACTCGAAGAGCTGTCCGGGGCGCACATCTCCTGCATCGGCGTCGGTCCGGGCCGCGATCAGACCATCGTCCGACGTGAGATCGTCTGAGACTGGCTAGATTCCTCTCATGAGGATGCCGTTGATCAGCCGGGACTACGGTTCCGTTCTGCTCGGGTCGGCCGACCAGTCGGCCCGTAGTCAGCGAGTTCGGATCCAGACGTTCCTGACGGGTGCGATCGTCATCGCCAACGTCATCGGGATCGTGATCGCGATCAACCTGATGTTGTTCGGGATACCGGAGCCGTCGTTCCTGCGGCGCGATCTGGTGCTGATCAATTTCCTCGCCGTGCCCGTCTACATCTGCGTCGCGCTGCTCATCGGTGTGGTCGTCGGGACGGCGACGACGGTGAGGGCCGTCCGTTGGGCGATCGTCGACGAGATTCCGTCGCGCGAGGACGCCCGCCGTGCACGCCGTGCGCAACGCAAGCTCGTCCTGCTGCAGGGAGCGCTGTGGGTCGGTGCGGCCGCAGTCCTCGGCCTGCTGTACGGGCTGGTCGACGCCGAACTGATCCCGAAGACGGTCCTCGTCACCGGAATGTGCGGCCTCGTCGTGGTGTCGATCTCGAGCCTCTTCACCGAGATCCTGCTGCGTCCGGTGTGGGCCAAGATCATGGAGGCGGGCCTCGGCGTCCGCGGCAGCACCGTGCGGTCGAGGGCGTTCACCAGCTGGTTCATCGGGACGGGCGTTCCGCTGCTCGGCATCACGTTCGTCGTGCTGTTCGCCGCGATCCGCGAGGAGACGTCCAGCACCAGCGTCTTCGTGTCGGTCACGGTGCTCGCCCTGATCGCCGGGGCTGTCGGTCTGCTGACCACGTACCTGTTCGTCTGGAGCATCACCGGTCCGCTGCAGAGCGTCCGTGCGGGCATGGCGAGGGTACGCACCGGCCAGGTGGACGGCGACGCCGACCTCGTCGTCTACGACGGCTCCGAACTCGGCGAACTCCAGTACGGGTTCAACACGATGGTCGACGGACTCCGGGAACGCGAACGCGTCCGCGACCTGTTCGGCAAACACGTCGGACGCGACGTCGCCGCCGCGGCACTGCGCACCGACCCGGAGCTCGGGGGAGCCGAACGGGTGGTGGCGGTGGTGTTCGTCGACGTCATCGGGTCGACGACGATCGCCGAGAAGCGCTCGCCCACCGAGGTCGTGGCCCTCCTCAACAGGTTCTTCGCCGTCATCGTCGACGCGACCGAACGCAACGGGGGACTGGTCAACAAGTTCGAGGGCGACGCGGTGCTGTCGATATTCGGCGCGCCCGTCGACCTCGACGACCCGGCGTCGGCGGCGCTCGCCGCGGCCCGCCAGATCGCGGACGGGCTGGCGGCTGACGTGCCGGAGCTGTCGGCGGGAGTCGGTGTCAGTCACGGGACGGTCGTCGCGGGCAATGTCGGCGCCGTGCAGCGCTTCGAGTACACGGTGATCGGCGACCCGGTGAACGAGAGCGCCCGCCTCTCCGAAGTCGCGAAGGACGATCCGCGGCACCCGGTGGCGTCGGAGCGGGCGATCGCCGCGGCCTCGGACGTCGAGGCGTCGCGCTGGTCGCCCCTGCGGGCGGTGGTCTTACGCGGACGCACCGAGCCGACGCAGGTGTATCGGGCCGACAGGCCCTGAGCGTCAGTCGAGGCAGAACTCGTTGCCCTCGGGGTCGGTCATCACGATGTAGCCGCTCTCCATGGGCGGAGCGGGCTCCTGGCGTCGGATCCGCGTGGCCCCGAGAGTCTCGAGCCTGCCGCACAGCGCTTCGAGGGCGGCCATGCGGTCGTCGCCCACGAGCCCCGCGGCTCCCCGAACGTCGAGGTGGACGCGGTTCTTGACCACCTTGTCCTCCGGGACGCGCTGGAAGAACAGGCGCGGCCCGACACCGTCGGGATCCTCGGCGGCCGAGCGGGAGTTCCACTCCGACTCCGGGACGCCGAGCTTCGCGAGGAACGCGTCCCATGCGGCGAGCGGATCGTCGCCGGGTTCGACGCTCACGCCGGGCGGGCCGGGCACCCGGTAGTCCAGGACCGACGCCCAGAACACCGACTGCGCGCGCGGGTCGTGGGCGTCGAACGTGACCTGGATCTCGCGGCTCGTGCGGCCGTCGCTGACGTCTCCCATGCCTTGCAGCGTACGACGATGGAATGGTGCGCAGACGACGCACCTCGGAAGTGACCGTAAACTGGCCGGTATGGCGTCTACGGTGATCGGCACCCCTCTGAGTTCGACGGCGGTCAAGGTCCTCATGCTCGGTTCGGGCGAGCTCGGCAAAGAGGTGACGATCGCGTTGCAGCGGTTCGGCGTCGAGGTGATCGCCGTCGACCGATACGCCGATGCGCCGGCCCACCAGGTGGCTCATCACGCCGAGGTCATCGACATGACCGACGCGGAACAGGTCCGCGCCGTCATCGACAAGCACAAGCCGCACTACGTGCTCCCGGAGATCGAGGCGATCGCGACGGACGCTCTCGAAGACGTCGAACGCGACGGGATCGCCGAGGTGATCCCCAGTGCGAAGGCGGTGTCGGCGACGTTGGACCGCGAGAGGATCCGGCGCCTGGCCGACGAGGAACTCGGCCTGCCGACGTCGCCGTACCTGTTCGCGGGTTCGTTGGACGAGATGCGGCGCGCCGCCACGAGCATCGGATTCCCCTGCGTCGTGAAGCCCGTCATGTCGTCGTCGGGCAAGGGGCAGAGCGTGCTCCGCGGACCCGACGACGTCGACGCGGCGTGGGAGGCCGCCCGCACGGGAGCGCGCGTCAACAACGACCGCGTGATCGTCGAGGGCTTCGTCGACTTCGACTACGAGATCACCCTGCTGACGGTCCGCGCCGTCGACCCGGCCACCGGAAAGCTCACCACGTACTTCTGCGACCCGATCGGACACCGACAGGTGGCGGGCGACTACGTGGAGAGCTGGCAGCCGCAGCCGATGAGCCAGATCGCATACGGCACCGCGCGATCGGTCGCCGCCCGCATCGCCACGGCGATGGGCGACGGCGAGACCACCGGGCGCGGCGTGTTCGGCGTGGAACTGTTCGTCAAGGGCGACGAGGTGTACTTCTCCGAGGTCAGCCCGCGCCCGCACGACACCGGGCTGGTCACGCTCGCCACCCAGCGTCTCTCCGAGTTCGAACTCCACGCGCGGGCCGTCCTCGGGCTGCCCGTCGACACGCGCGCGGTGTCGCCCGGCGCGTCGGCCGTCATCTACGGCAGGCACGACGCCGAGGCGATCAAGTTCGCGGGCGTCGCGCAGGCCCTCGCCGACCCGTCCGTCGACCTGCGGCTGTTCGGCAAGCCGGAGAGCTTCGCGAAACGACGCATGGGCGTGGCCGTGGCGATCGCCCCGACCACCGACGTGGCGCGCCAGAAGGCGTCGCGGGCGGCGGAGCTCGTCCAACCGCTCCTGGCCGACGCCGACGAGCCGTCCGCGCCGCCGACCGTCGCACAGGACACCGTCGGTGTCACGCGGCCGCCGCAGCCGGGTCCACGTCCGCCGATGCCGCCGCGCGGTGGACCGATGGGGCCCGGTCCGATGGGCGGTCGGCCCCCGATGGGTCGCCCGGGGCCAGGGCGCCCGGGCCCCGCGGGTCCGGCCGGACCCCGGCCGATGGCTCCGCCCCCGCCCGGTGCGCCCGGGACCCCGGGCCCGCCGCAGCGCCCCGGTCCGCCGGTTTAGCGGTTTCTGTGTCGTCTCACAGCGATTTCCGCGCCGGTTCGTAACGAACACTTGGCTTTCTGTCGATATTCCGGTTAGCGCGGCGGTTCACTGCCGCCGCAGTCGACGAGACGGAAGGCTTTCGACATGAAGAAGAACCTGACACGGATGGTCGCGGGCATCGCGGCCGCGGGCGCGATCGGCGCGAGCTCCCTCATGGCGGCGCCCGCACAGGCCGCAGGCCCCGGCGACCTGCAGATCATCGGCGGCGTCACCTGCACCTTCAAGCTGTGGGGACCCAAGTGGTCCGACGGCCCCGTCTGGCAGATGCATCGCTTCATGGGCGTCAAGAACATCGGCGGATCGACGATGACCGGCGTGACGGTCACCGAGTTCGGCGGCGCGACCAAGACGGTGAAGGCAGACAAGGCGAAGGGCACCTCGGCGGGCCAGCTCAAGGCCGGTCAGACGGCGATCCTGTTCGACACCACGTGGAAGGGCTGCTGGCCGTCGTCGATCTCCGGCTACACCATCGGCCAGCAGGTCGAGAACCCGTTCAACAACGCCGGCTTCTGGCAGAACACCCGCAAGGTGCAGCCGTAGTCGCATCGATGCCCGCCGCATACGCGGGCCGACGATGGAGAAAGGGCCGTTCCCCCGCGGGGGAACGGCCCTTTCTCGTCGTGTGGGCTAGGGTGTGTTGCCAAACTCTCTTCGCCTGTCTCGACGGCCCGATGGACGCCTGGCCGCGTTGTCGTCGGTCGAGATACCTACCGGTATCCCTCCCTCCTCCGCCTTGCCAGCCATCCATCGGATCCGCCGATCCGAGGCGGAAGAGTTTGGCAACACACCCTAGACCTTGTCGGGCTCCGACGCGGCCAGCATGTCGTGGCGCTCGACCACCTTGATGCGCTCGCGGCCCTGTTCGGCTCCGAGGGCGCGCTCGTGCTCGTCGAGACGGTTCCAACCGTCCCACGTGGTGAATGCGATCTTCCGCTCCTCGAGCAGCGCGATGATCGCGTCCTCCGACGGCTGAGCGGGAGCGTTCAGAGAGTCGGCCTTCATGTCCTCGAGGATGCACTCGACGGTCTCGTTGGCGTCGCCCTTGGTGTGGCCGATGAGGCCGACGGGGCCGCGCTTGATCCAGCCGGTCGTGTACAGGCCGGTGAGGTGGGCTCCGTCGTCGAAGACGCGTCCCGCTTCGTTCGGGATCACGCCCGCCTGGCTGTCGAACGGGATCTCCGGCAGGTTGTCCGACAGGTAGCCGACCGCGCGGTAGATGGCGGTGACGTCCCAGTCGCGGACCGTGCCGGTCGACTTCACATTGCCGGTCCCGTCGAGTTCGGTGCGCTCGGTGCGCAGACCGACGACCTTGCCGTCTTCGCCGAGGACCTCGACCGGGTTCTCGAAGAAGTGCAGGAACAGCTTGTGGATCGCGCCCTGCTTCGGCTCACGGATCGCGTAGTTCTCGATGATCGTCGCGACCTGATCGGTGATCTTGCTGCTGCGGCGGGCGACGGCCGAACCCTCGTCGTACTCGATGTCCTCGGGGTCGACGATCACCTCGATGTTCGGCGAGTGGTCGAGCTCCTTGAGCTCGAGCGGCGTGAACTTGGCCTGCGCGGGGCCGCGACGGCCGAAGACGTGCACCTCGATCGCCTTGTTCGCCTTCAGTCCCTGGTAGACGTTGTCCGGGATCTCGGTCGGGAGCAGCTCGTCGCCGGTCTTGGCGAGGACGCGCGCCACGTCGAGGGCGACGTTGCCCACGCCGATGACGGCGACCTTCTCCTCCTCCAGCGGCCAGGTGCGCGAGAAGTCCGGGTGGCCGTCGTACCAGGCGACGAACTCTCCCGCGCCGTAGCTGCGTTCGAGATCGATGCCGGGGATGTCCATGCCGCGGTCGTCGGTGGCGCCCGTCGAGAAGACGATCGCGTCGTAGTGCGCGCGGAGGTCGTCCAGCGTGATGTCGGTGCCGTAGTCGATGTTGCCGAGCAGGCGGATCTGCGGCTTGTCGAGCACCTTGTGCAGGGCGTTGATGATGCCCTTGATGCGCGGGTGGTCGGGGGCGACGCCGTAGCGGATCAGGCCGAACGGTGCGGGCATCCGCTCGTACAGGTCGATGCTCACGCCGCGTTCGCCCGCGGTGTCGGACTTCATCAGGGCATCGGCACAGTAGATGCCTGCCGGTCCGGCGCCGACGATGGCGACCCGCAGCGGGCGGTTGGTGTCAGTCATGTGCTGGTGCTTCCTCGGACTGGATGGAATGCTGTCGCCTCTACGTTAAGTCGTGTGCCGCCACGGCCAAAATCTGTTAATGAGGTCAGCCTCAGTACGTCCGGACGTGAGGCTAACTCTTGACGTTCGATGGTCGATATGCCGCGCTGAACTGCGGTGGACGCGCCGCCCGGCATCGTCTCCCGGGTCGATAGAATCGGAACCCATGAGCGCGAAACAGTCCGACAACCCCGAGACGCCCGTCGACGACGAGCGACCGAAGACGTGGAAGGACGCGCTGCCGTTCATCATCGCGCTCGTCGTGGTGGTCATCGCCGTCGGAGCGATCTTCATCTCGCACAAGGTGCAGCCCTCCGAGGACCGCGTCAGCGACTCCACCAAGGTCCAGTACGTCGTCAACGACATGTACAGCGCGCGCAATTCGCTCAACTACGAGCTGTACCGCAGTTCCCAATGCGAGAAGAACCTGTCCGCGGAAGGTTTCCCCACGGCCGCGCAGTTCGCCGAAGCCAACCGGGATCCGCGCGACGGCGCGTTCGTCATCCCCGAGATGGACGTCGAAGTGGCGGGTGACCGCGCCGCCGTCACCGTCCACGAGAAGCGGAAGAACACCGGAGACAAAGTCACCAAGACCGAACTGACCGTCGTCAAGATCGGCGACGACTGGAAGGTGTGTGCCGCATGACCTACGCCGGAGACGTCACCGTGGGTGACGCGTGGACCCGGTTGTCCGACAACCCGAAGGCCGTCCTCGTCGACTGCCGGACGGCGGCCGAATGGAACTTCGTCGGAGTGCCCGACATCGGTTCGCTCGGCAAGCGGACCGTCTTCGTCGAATGGGTCGACTACCCGAACGGCGCGGTGAACCCGCGGTTCGTCGAGGAGCTCCGCGCCGCCGGAGTGGCCGACGACGACGAGGTCCTGTTCCTCTGCCGGTCCGGCCAGCGGTCCATCGGAGCGGCCCAGGCCGCCACCGCGGCCGGGTTCGTCACCGCGTACAACGTTCTCGACGGATTCGAAGGCGCGACCGACGCCGACGGTCATCGCGGCGCGGTCGGATGGCGCGCCGAGTCCCTTCCCTGGCGTCAGCCCTAAGGAGCATCACCATGAGCAACAAGCTTCCCGATTGGGTGTCGCCCGAGACGCTCGCCGTCCGTGGCGGACTGATGCGGTCGGGCTTCTTCGAGACGTCCGAGGCCCTGTACCTGAACAGCGGCTACGTGTACGACTCGGCCGAAGCCGCCGAACGCGCCTTCACCGGCGAGGACGAGCGGTTCGTCTACACCCGCTACGGAAACCCGACGGTCGCGATGTTCCAGGAGCGTCTGCGCCAGATCGAGGGCACCGAGGCCGCGTTCGCGACGGCCAGCGGCATGGCCGCGGTGTTCGTCGCACTCGGCGCGATCTGCAAGAGCGGAACCCGGCTCGTCGCGGCCCGCAGCCTGTTCGGCTCGTGCTTCGTGATCTGCAACGAGATCCTGCCGTCGTGGGGTGTCGAGACGGTCTTCGTCGACGGTGACGACCTCTCCCAGTGGGAGGAGGCGCTGTCGAAGCCGACCGACGCGGTGTTCTTCGAGACGCCGTCCAACCCGATGCAGACGCTCGTCGACATCCGCGCCGTCGCCGACATGGCGCACGCCGCGGGCGCGAAGGTGGTGCTCGACAACGTCTTCGCGACGCCGCTGCTGCAGCGCGGACTCGACTTCGGCGCCGACGTGATCGTGTACTCGGGGACCAAGCACATCGACGGCCAGGGCCGGGTGATGGGCGGGGCCGTCCTCGGTACGAGCGAGTTCATCGACGGCCCGGTGCGGGAGCTGATGCGTCACACCGGGCCCGCACTGAGCCCGTTCAACGCGTGGACCATGCTCAAGGGTCTGGAGACGATGAAGGTGCGCCTCGACCAGTCGGTGGCGTCGGCGCAACGGATCGCTGAGTTCCTCGACGGCGACCCTCGCGTGCGGAACGCCATCTACCCGTTCCTGCCCTCGCATCCGCAGTACGACCTCGCTCGCGCCCAGATGGCGGGCGGCGGCACCGTCGTGACCTTCGAACTCGGAGCCCAGCCGGGCAAGTCGGGCAAGGAGCGGGCGTTCGAGGTGCTGAACAAGCTGCGGGTGATCGACATCTCGAACAACCTCGGCGACTCGAAGAGCCTCATCACGCATCCCGCGACAACCACGCACCGCGCGATGGGACCGGAGGGCCGCGCGTCGATCGGTCTCACCGATGCGATGGTCCGCCTCTCCGTCGGTCTGGAAGGCGTCGACGACCTTCTCCGCGACCTCGACATCGCGCTCGGCTGACGACATACGTCCGCTGACCTGTCGTTTCCTGTCACCAGATGACAGGAAACGGCAGGTCAGTGGACTTATGAGCCGGATCAGAGCCCGAGGGCGGTGAGGACGGTACGGAACTTGGCCTCGGTCTCGGCCACTTCGGCGTCGGGGTCGGAGCCTGCGACGACGCCGCCGCCCGCCCAGGTGGTCACGCCGGTGTGCGCGGCGTCCAGTTCGAGGCAGCGGATCGACACCAACCACTCGCCGTCACCCGAGGCGTCACACCAGCCGACGGCCCCGGCGTAGAAATCGCGTGAGCCCTCGATCTCGGCGATCAGGTCGGCCGCAGCCGCCGTCGGGGTCCCGCAGACGGCGGGAGTGGGGGAGAGCAGCGCGGCGAGGTCGAGAGCGGTGACCGACTCGTCGGCCAGCACCCCGCGGATCGGCGTCGCCAGATGCCAGACCGCCGGAGTCGACTCGATTCGCGGCGCATCGGGGACGTCGAGTTCGCAGCAGAGCGGGCGCAGGGCGTCGACCAGCGAGTCGACGACGAACGCGTGCTCACGGAGGTCCTTGTCCGAGGCGCGAAGCGATTCGACGGCCGCCCGGTCGGAGACGGCGTCGGTGCCGCGCGGCGCGGTGCCCGCGAACGGATGGCAGGTGACCACGCGCCCGGTGCGGCGGACCAGCAGTTCCGGGCTCGCGCCGATCAGCCAGTGGCCGACACGGCCCGCGGCGTCGAGGGGGACGGCGAACGCGGTCGTCGTGGCGGCGTCCGAGCCCGGGGTGAACCGGGCGGCGAGCGCCTCCGGGTCGAGCGGGGCGTCGAGTGTCAGATGCAGCGTGCGCGCGAGGACGGCCTTCCCGACGCGGCCCTCATCGATGGCGTCGAGCACGGCCCGCACGCGGTCGGCGTGGACGGCGGCGGGAGTGATGTCGCGGTCGGTGACGACGGTGTCGACGGGTCGGGAGCGCAGTGGTGTCGTCTCGCCGAATTCGTGTGGCGCCAGGAGCGCGGCCTTCCCCGTCGAGTCGAAGCCGAATGCACCGGTCACGGCCGTCACCTCGCCCGTGAGCAGGGCCGCGCGAGCGGCCGCGACGCTCGGGAACTCGGCGGCCACGCCGCGGCCCCGAAGAGCTCTGGCAGTCGTGGCGAAGTACGACGTGACCGTCACTGGGCCAGACCGGCCGGCGGCTCCGGTGTGTCGTCGCGGCGAGGCGCGGGCTCCTGTCGGGGGAGCGGAGGAAGCGGCGGCGAGGGCGGTGCGTACCCGAGGCCGGCGTCCAGGCCCGGTGCCGCGGCGATCGCGGCAGCGTCCCTCTCGAACTGCGCGACCTGCGCCTCGGCCCGGGCCAGCGGTTCGGCCTTCGCGTTCGCGGGCAGCGTCGAGATCGTCACCAAGAGCTGATCGAGTTCCTGCGCGGTGACCAACAGCCGGGCCCGTTCGTCGAGTTGCGCGACGTCGGCCATGCCGATCGTCTTGTCCAGCGCCGCGGCGGCATCCCGGATCCGACGGTGCAGACGCGGTTCCGGATCGTGCGAACCGGCCCACGACACCGGCACCACGACGTCGACGCCGGGGATGCGTGCTCCCTGCGCCTGCGCCTTGGTCCCCGATCGAGCCAGCGCGACGCCGAATGCGACGGCCGCCCCGGCGATCACCACCAGGAACAGCAGGATCACGATCACGATGATGGTCATCGTCTACCTCATCCTCATGAACAGGAACACCAGGACGCCGATCAGGATCAGCGCGGCGACGACGGCGGCCGCGATCTTGACCTTGCTCCACGGCCGGTCGCCCTGCACTTCGCCGGTCAGTCCGTTGACGAACACCTGGAAGGGGCGTCCCTCGAAGTTCACGGTCAGCAGCCACATCGGGAGCAGCAGGTACATGAACGCCAACTGGTCGAACACCGTCTGCTTGTGGTGGATCTGCTGATGGTCGCCGCCGATGTCGCGGCGGATGGTGCCGTCGATCTGCGAGTCGACGCGCGGTCGGGCGTTCTTGTCGAACACGTCGCCGGGGTCACGGTCGTAGGTCCTCGACAGATGCCCGGCCACGAACTCCGGCGTGTACGGGACGGCGGCCTGGACGGGCCACGGTTCGAGCTCGCGGACGCGGTCGTCGTCCATTCCGGTGTTCGCCATCTCGGGGAGGTCGCGGATGCTGTCGTGCACCCGGCCCGACACCGGGCGCCACGCCGTCCGCGTCTCGGTGTGCTGATCGTCGCCCGACCCCACGACGACGGTGTAGTCGTCACCGCGTTGCCCGGAGTAGCCGGTCGTCGCCTCGACGTCATACGAGTAGTACGACATGTAGACGCTGGTGAACGACCCGAGCGTGCGGTACTTCTTGAACTCGCTCGGAGCGAACCACCGACTGTTGATCCACTTCTCGATCGCCGCCTGAGCCTGCGGCTGCGCCACCTGCAACGGTAGGACCGCGTCGAGTGCCAGACGTTCCGGCGCGTCCTGGATGTCGTCGCGCTGGATCGGCGTCGCGCAGTACGGGCAGCGGGTGGCGGTGAGACTGCCGTTGAAGATGGTCTTGCCGCCGCACGCCTGACAGGTGACGACGTGCTCGTTCCCGCCGATCGACGCGAGGCCGAGAGCCCGGTTTCCGGCGAGCTGATTCATCGCCGTCTGCAGGTCGTGTTTGACGATCCGCGCGTTCGGATCGAGTTCGATCGGGTATGTGGTGCCGCACGACGCGCACGCGAGTCGCTGCTGGTCGGGTGCGTATGCGAGGGGCGCGCCGCAGTTGCCGCACGGATAGGTGCGGGTCTGCTCGGTCACCTGGCGCTGAGCCCGATCGGCGGCGTTCGCCGGGGTGGGCTGCGGGCGCCCCACGACACCCTGCGGCCGTGGAACGGGCGGCGGCCCGCTCGGTGGGAGCGGGGGAGGCTGGGTCACCGGATCACTGCCCGGTCGGCGGAGCCTGCGGCGTCTGCGGGGGCAGCGGCGGGGGACCGGTGGGCGCGAACAGCGGGGCGAGGGCGGGGACCTGTCCGGCTTGGGTCCACCCGGCCATGCCCTGCGACCAGACGAGCGTCGTCGGGGTGAGGACGCCGCGAAGCTGATCGATCGTGAACGGACCGGCCGCGGCGCCGTTCTGGTCGACGTGGAACGTCTGTGCCGCCGGGATCGGCGGAGGGCCCGCGGGAGCCTGCTGTTGCTGCTGGTTGAACTGGTTCGCGAACTGGCCCGCCATCGCCATGCCGACGCCCATGCCCATCATGTCGCCCGCGGTGCCGCCTCCGGGGTTCTGCGCGGCGGCCAGCATCGCGTCGCCCGCCCGTCCCTGCTGGAAGCGGTTCATGTCGCCGACGTTGTTGAGGAACCCGCGCTCCTCCACACCGCGTGCGACGCCCCGCGTCATGGCCGCGGTGATCTCGTCGGGCAGCGAGATGTTCATCGTCACCGACTCGATGGCGAGGCCGTACTCGTCGTCGACGCGCGTCTGGACGTACTCGCGGAGCTTGTCGCTGAGCTCGACCTGCTTGCCCTGCAGGTCGATGGCTCCGACGCCCGTCTCCAGGATCATGTCGGAGAACGCCGTGGAGATGACGCGGCGCAGGAGCTCGGCGATCTCGTCGGCGTTCACCTGACTGTCGGCGCCGATCACTTCGCGCAAGAAGATCGCCGGGTCGGCGATCCGGATGACGCACAGGCCGTTGGCGCGGACCTGGACCATCCCGAAGTCGGGGTCGCGCAGGGTGATCGGGTTCGGCGTGCCCCACCGCAGGTCGGTGACGGGTCTGCGATTGATGAAGTACACCTCGGAACGGAACGGGCTGTTGAACCCGTGCTTCCATCCCTGGATGGTGCTCATGATCGGCAGGTTCTCGCTGGTCAGTTCGTAGTGACCCGGGCCGAACGTGTCGGCGAGCTGACCGCGGTAGACGAACACCGCCTGCTGGCCCTCTCGGACGATCAGCTGTGCGCCGTTCTTGATCTCGTTGTTGTAGCGCGGGAACCGCCACGCCAGCGTGGAACGCGAATCGTCGACCCATTCGATGATGTCGACGAGTTCTCCGCGCATCTTGTCGATGATGCCCATGGTTCTAGTCTCCGTTCGCTGGTGGAAAGTGCCGGTCAGACCGCGCGAGCAGCGGTGATCTTATCGTTCGCGATGAGTTTGGGGAGAAGTTCGGACGCCTCGCTGGTGAGCGCGTCCGTCGAGTGCGCGAAGTCGACGCCCACGACGCGTACGCAGCGGGAGTCGTCGATGCGGGTGGTCGCGCCGCTGCGGTCGGCCTGCCCGTGCGACGACTGGTCGTCCGAGTCCTGCGACCAACGTCCGACGGCCACCGTCGCCGCCGACTCCGAGCAGGGGCCGGCCTGTGCGATGACGGCGTGGACCTGCCTGCCGTTGCCGCCGTTGGCGAGGGCCGAGCCGTCGGAGTCGATCTGCGCCACGGTGCGCGTGTCCGTGTCGGGGATCGCCATCGCGGCGACCTTGCCCTTGATGGTCCCGGTCTCGAGGCGCCAGTCGGCGGGCAGTTCGACCGTGAGCGAGACGTTGTCGTCGAGCATCGCCGTCTCGGTGTGCGGGCCGCCCGACGAGTCGGTCGACTTCCACGGCTGCCACACGAGGACGCCGACGCCCGCACCGACGACGGCGACCAGAGTGATGAGGCCGATGATCAGACCGGTCCGGGACTTGCGCGGCGGCTGTGCGTACGGCAGCGGCGACGGTCCCCCGAAAGGCGGGGGCGCGCCGAACTGTCCCGGCGCGCCGTACTGCTGAGGCGGGCCGTATCGCCCGGGCGCGCCGAACGGGCTCGGCGCCGTCGGCGGCTGGGGGCGGGGACCGTTCCACGGAGCCCACGTCTGCGGCGGTCCGGGCGGGATCGGGGCACCCCGGTTCCCCATGCGCGGATCCTGCGGGTACGTCACGACGGCGGGCCTTTCATCGACAGAGTTCTGTCGTCGACTCTATCCGTCTCGCACGGATGCGAGCGGGCCGCCGAGTCGAACGAATGACGCCGATTGCGGTCACCGTGCGCGAAACCCTCGCCGCGGCGGGATCGGCAGGGCATTGTTCTCCGCGGGTCACGAGTATCAGCGACAAGCCCCGGCTCGCTGGTCGGCAACCCTCCACCACGGTGGGGTGCTCCGGGTGACGACCCGGCCGCGCACGGCAGTGCGCGGCAAGTGTGGATTCCAAGGAGCCTTGTCATGACCGCTGTCCTCGACGCGCCCGCGTGCCGTCCCGCCCCCGTTCTCGCCCTGGCCCCGGTGGTGGGCGCCGACGTCTCGGTGCCCGCCACCGGACATCCCGCCGGGGTGTCGTACGCCAACCTGGACTATGCGGCGTCCGCGCCCGCGTTGTCCGCCGTCGCCGAGCAGCTGGCCGGGGCGCTCGCCGAGTACGCGAGCGTCCACCGCGGCGCCGGTCATCTGTCGCAGGTGACGACGGCCCGCTACGAGCGGGCCCGCGAGACCATCCGGGCCTTCGTCGGGGGTCGTGCCGACGACACCGTCGTCTTCACCCGCAACACGACCGACTCGATCAACCTCGCCGCGACCGTCGTCCCGGGCGACGTCGTCGTCCTCGACATCGAGCATCACGCCAATCTGCTGCCGTGGACGCGCACCGGCCGCGCTCGCGTCGTGGCGTCGCGGCCGAGCATCGACGAGACCCTCGCGGCGCTGGAGTCGGAGCTGGCGTCGTCGCCCGCCGCGCTCCTCGCGGTGACCGCCGCGTCGAACGTGACCGGCGAGGTGCTTCCGCTGGCGCGGCTCGCGGGTCTGGCGCACCGTCACGGCGCGCGGATCCTCGTCGACGCAGCCCAGCTGGTCGCGCACCGCGGGGTGTCGATCGCGAGCTTCGGCATCGACTACCTGGTGTTCTCCGGGCACAAGGTGTACGCGCCGTTCGGTGCGGGCGTCCTCGTGGGACGGCCCGACTGGCTCGACGCGGCTCCGCCCTACCTGGCGGGCGGCGGCGCCAGCGCGAACGTGTCGGTCGACGACGTCGCGTGGCACACCGGAGCCGCCCGACACGAGGCCGGTTCGCCTAACGTCCTCGGCGCGGTGTCGATCGCGGCGGCCGCCGACGAGCTGCGCGCCATCGGTTTCGAGCGCATCGGCGAGCACGACGACGTCCTCCTCCGCAGGCTCGACGCCGGGCTGGCCGCGTTGCCGCACATCCGGCCCCTGCGAGCGTTCGACGACGGCGTCGACCGGGTGGCGATCGCGAGTTTCAGCGTCGACGGCCGCACTCCGCGCGAGGTGGCCGAGCATCTCAGCGACCACGGGATCGGTGTGCGCGACGGCAAGTTCTGCGCGCACCCGCTGCTGACCAAGCTCGGCCACGCCGATGGAGCGGTCCGCGCGAGCTTCGGTGTCGGGACGTCGTCCGACGACGTCGACCGCCTGCTGGCGGCCCTCGCCGACTTGGGCTGAGGTCCGGCGAGCGACCCGGCCCGACACCGTGACGGTGTCGGGCCGGTTGTCGTTTCCAGGGGAAACGGCGGCTATCGGTGCAGTTGCTCGCAGATAGTTGCGGGGTGCATGCTTATGGCCCGAGTTAGTTGCCATACGCAAGTAAATGGAGTCCCCACGTGCCCGCGCCCGAACGCATCGACGAGGTCTTCCTCGCTCTCGGACGGTTCATCCGTCTCCGGGACCGCGGCGTCCAGACGTCGTTCCGGTCGGCCGACGGCGACGTCGAGACCGCCGCCTACCGGGGGCTCTTCGTCCTCAAGCACGGGCCCATGCGGGCCAGCGAACTGGCGGCGTCCATGGCGGCCGACCCGTCGACCACGAGCAGGCACGTCGCCACGCTCGTCGCCGAGGGATTCGTCCGCCGGGAACCCGACCCGGACGACGGCCGGGCCTATCGACTGCTGCTGACCGATGCGGGCCGCGCCCGTGTCGCCGAACTCGGCGCGCGACGCCGCGAAGTGGTCGGCGACATGGTCGCCGACTGGTCAGACGAGGAGTTCGACACCTTCTCGGCTCTCCTGACCCGCTTCGTCGACGCGATCGAAGACCGAATCAACCCCTGTATGGAGAAAGGAGACGCCCGATGACTTCAGCAACCACGGCCGACTTCCCCGGACGAGGACTGACGCACCGTCAGATCCTCACGGTGATGGCCGGACTGATGATCGGCATGTTCCTCGCCGCGCTCGATCAGACGATCGTGTCGACCGCCATCCGGACCATCTCCGACGACCTCAACGGCTACGACATGCAGGCGTGGGTCACCACCGCCTACCTCGTGACCTCGACAGTCGTGACGCCGCTCTACGGCAAGGTGTCCGATATCTACGGCCGCAAGCCGTTCTTCCTCGTCGCCATCACGATCTTCGTGATCGGCTCCCTCGCCTGTTCGATGGCGACGTCGATGTACGAGCTCGCCGGCTTCCGGGCCCTGCAGGGCCTCGGCGCGGGCGGTCTCTTCACGCTGGCGTTGACGACGATCGCCGACATCGTCCCGCCGCTCGAACGCGCCAAGTACCAGGGCTACTTCCTCGCGGTGTTCGGCACGTCGAGCGTCCTCGGCCCGGTGCTCGGCGGCCTGTTCGCGGGCGCCGACTCGATCCTCGGCGTGTCCGGCTGGCGCTGGGTGTTCCTGGTGAACGTGCCGATCGGCCTGATCGCGCTCGTCGTCGTCTACAAGGTCCTCAACTATCCGCAGAACAAGCTCGTCGGACACCGCACCGACTACTGGGGCGCCGCCACGGTGGCCGTCGCCGTCACGCCGCTGCTGATCGTCGCCGAACAGGGCCGCGACTGGGGATGGACGTCGACCAATGCGATCATCTGCTACGCCATCGGTTTGATCGGTCTCGCATTGTTCGTGTTCGTCGAGTCGAAGATGGGCGATGAGGCGATCATTCCGCTCCGCGTCTTCAAGAACCGGGTGTTCACGCAGGGCGTGTTCATCTCGTTGGTCGTCGGCGCCGTGATGTTCGGCGGCATCTCGATGCTGCCGCAGTACTTCCAGGTGCTCCGCGGATCGTCGCCGATGATGGCGGGCCTGCAGATGCTGCCGATGGTGCTCGGCATGATGAGCGCGTCGATCCTGTCCGGTCAGCTGATCTCTCGGACCGGGCACTACAAGAAGTTCCCGATCTTCGGCTCCATCCTGATCACCACGATGGCGTTCGCGTTGCACTACCTGAGCACGGAGACGCCGCTGTACCTGGTGATGCTGGCCGCGTTCGGTCTCGGCTTCGGTCTGGGCAATCTGATGCAGCCGATGATGCTGGCGATGCAGAACATCCTGCCGATGCGCGATGTCGGCATGGCGACCGGCACCGCCACCTTCTTCCGTCAGATCGGCGGAACGTTGGGCGTCGCGGTGTTCTTCTCGCTGCTGTTCTCGACGGTGGGTCCGAACATTCAGGACCAGATGCAGTCGGCGGCACAGACTCCGGAGTTCCGCACCGCCGTCGTGCAGGCGATCCAGAGCGACGACAAGGACGTTCGGGCGTTCGGCGAGGCACTGAAGGCCGCCGCGGCGGATCCGAACGCCGACGCCGGTGGGAAGACCGACGGACTGATGAAGGACACCACCATCATCGAACGTCTGCCCGAGGGGCTGTCGCACCCGATCAAGCAGGGTTTCGCGGACTCGATGGATCGCGTGTTCCTGTCGGTGTCGATCCTGTCGCTTCTCGCGATCATCGGCACCATCACCTGGTCGGAGGTCCCGCTGCGCGGCGGGCCGAGCAAGAAGGACGACGGCGAGGTCGAGGTCGCGTAGCGCGACCGTCTCCGCTCCCACGCACCGCCCGCCTCACCCGCTCCACGGAACGGGAGAGGCGGGCGGTTCTTCTTGACGCGTGACCGGCGGCACATTACGTTCGGACTAAGTAGATTGATCTATCTAGTCGAAGGATGGTGTCACCGATGGTGGAGGCTGCGCGGGATCGGCTCGTCGGAACCTGGGAACTCGTCGAGTACTCGATCACGTCGGACGCGGGCCGGGTCCATCGCCCGCTCGGGCCGAATACGACGGGTCTGATCATGTACACCGCGGACGGACACATGTCCGCGCAGCTGATGAACCCGGATCGTGCGCCGTTCGCGGGGCCGGACGTGCACGCGGGGACGTCGGACGAACTGGCCGCGGCCGCGGGTGGCTACCTGGCGTACAGCGGTCGCTATCGACTCGAGGACGACGGACTGACCGTTCACCACCTCGTCGCCGCATCGCTGTTCCCGAACTGGGTGGGCACCGATCGGGTCCGCCGCATCCGCCTCCGCACCGAGCGCAATCTGGCGCTCGGTGCGGAGCCGTTCCGCCGAAACGGCGTGGTGTGGGATCCCGCCGTGGTGTGGCGCCGCGCAGCCGCGCACTGACGGATTCGACCCCAACGAAGTACTACTGGAAGGGATTCACTCATGTCCGGACATCGTCCCGATCTCACGCTCGACGAGATGGAAGAACTCCTGCTCGCGCACGAGATCGCCGAACTCAATCAAGACATCGACGCCACGATGGCGACCGTCGTCGAGAATCCGCACTACGAGCTTCCGCCGTTGGGCCTTCAGGTCGACGGGCGGTCCGCGGTGCGCGAACTCTATCGACGTCTCCTGCCGACGCTGTCCCTCGACTTCGCGGCCCGCAAGCGAGTGCACGCCGATCGCGCCGAACACTCTCCTGAGGGAGGCGTACATGACCTTCAACGATCCGCACACGGGCGTGCGGAAGACCGGACTCTACTGCGTGATCCTCGCATTCGATCCCGTCGAGCGCCTGATCATCGGCGAGCGCCAGTACGCCGACCTCGAATACGCGAACGTCTGGCGATGGCAGCTGGGCGACGACTTCGATCGGGTTCCGGGCGTCTCGAAGATCTCCGACACCGCGCCGATCCTGGATGTGCACGACGCGTACGACGTCGCGGCGGCGCAGGGGATCACGATCGACGGACCCACGTCGTGACGGGTGGCGCCGCCCGGTAGGGAATACGAAGACGCCGCGCACCCGACTCGGGTGCGCGGCGTCGTCGTCTCGACTGCGCTCGACGGGCGGGAGAACTCCGCTCGACGGGCGGGAG
Organism: Gordonia spumicola; assembly: GCF_009932475.1. GTDB lineage: Bacteria > Actinomycetota > Actinomycetes > Mycobacteriales > Mycobacteriaceae > Gordonia > Gordonia spumicola. The sequence continues at coordinate 73,647 of NZ_BJOV01000002.1, read as the reverse complement.
AGTCAGCCCTGGTAGCGGGCGACGGCGGCCTCGGCGACCTTGATCGCCTCATCCTTGCCGACCCAGCCGCCGGGAGTCACGGACTTGCCGGGCTCGAGGTCCTTGTAGCGCTCGAAGAAGTGCGCGATGGCCTTCAGCTCGAACTCGTTGACGTCGCCGACGTCCTGGATGTGATCCCACCGCGGATCGCCCGCGGGGACGGCGAGCAGCTTGTCGTCGCCGCCGGCCTCATCGGTCATCGTGTACATGCCGACGATGCGCGCCTTGACGATCACGCCCGGGTACACCGACTCGGGGAGCAGGACCATCGCGTCGAGCGGGTCGCCGTCCTCGCCGAGGGTGTGGTCGATGTAGCCGTAGTCTGCCGGGTAGCCCATCGACGTGTACAGGTAGCGGTCGAGGTAGATCTTGCCCGTCTCGTGATCGACCTCGTACTTGTTCCGTGCGCCCTTGGGGATCTCGACGGTGACCTCGAACTCCATGCGTACGCTCCTTCTTCTCGTGTGTGGGGCCTCGTGCCAGCGGAAAACACGGGCGACGGCCTACAACGATACTGTTAGTCCTGTCCCTGCAGTTCCCAGACCGGAGGTCATGTGGCTTCGCGCACCCCGCCGACCGTGATCGAGCCGACGGCCGAGCCCGTCCGGAAGTCCAGGAAGGGACTGTGGATCGCGCTGAGCCTGCTGCTCGTCGTCCTGCTCGCGGGCGGCGGAACGGCCGCATGGTGGTTCACGTCGCAGCGCCCGGACCCGGTGCCTGCCGGAACCCCGGCGCGCCCGGGCCCGGTGACCGTCGACCAGGTGATCAGGGCCGTCTCCGATTCGGCTCCGATCCCTACCGCCGCCGGCGTCCGCGGTGCACTCGCCAAACCGTCGCGGGCCGCCGAACTCGGCGACTTCACCGGTCAGGTGACCGACCCGGTCACCGGGACGGTGCTGTGGAGTCGGCATGCCGACCAGGCGCGGACGCCCGCATCCAACGCCAAGATCCTGACCGCCGCCGCCGCGCTGATGGCGTTGCCCCACGACAAGCGGATCACCACGACCGTCGTCCTCGGCGACGACGGTCAGGCGATCCTCGTCGGCGCCGGCGATCCGACCCTCACCTCCGGCGACGACGAGCAGACCTTCTACTCCGACCCCGGGCGCATCTCCGACCTCGCCGCGCAGATCAAGCGGTCCGGGGTCCCCGTCACATCGGTCGCGTTCGCGACTCCGGGCTTCACCGGCCCGTCGATGGTCCGGACCTGGGACCGCCGCGACATCGAGGGCGGCGACATCGCGCCGCTGTCGTCGCTGATGATCGACGCGGGTCGACGCGACCCGATGAACGAGTACTCGCCTCGCACCGACCAGCCGGCCGAAGAGGCCGGGCGGGCCCTCGCCGACGCCCTCGGCGTGCACGGTGAGGTGAAGCAGGTCGACGCGCCGACGGGGGCGCGGACCATCGCGTCGGTGCAGTCGGCGCCCCTGTCGGTTCGGGTCGGCGACATGATGCGGTTCAGCGACAACGTGCTCGCCGAAATGCTCGGCGTCGAGCTCGCCGAGGCCACCGGCAAGGAGGCCAGCACGGCGGGCGGCGTCGCGGCGGTGCTCGAGGCGCTGCGCCACGCCGGGTTCGACGTCGACGACGTGAAGCTGAACGACCTGTCGGGGCTGTCGTACGCCGACAAGGTGCCCGCGGGCGTCCTCGACTCGGTGATGGCGGCAACCGTCGGCGGCGACCGGTCGACGAAGCTGCGGTCCCTGCTCGACACACTGCCCGTCGCACACGGCACGGGGACCCTCTCGGACCGTTTCGATCCGTCGCAGATGCCGGGCGCGGGCTGGGTCCGCGCCAAGACCGGAACATTGACGGGCGTCACGTCGTTGACGGGGATAGTGCAGACCGTCGACGGCCGCGTGCTGTCGTTCGCGTTGATGTCCGGCGGCACCTCGCCCGCGGACGCCCGCCCGGCCATCGACTCGGTGGCCGGAGCGCTCCGCGAATGCGGCTGCCGCAATTGATGTCCGACACGAGGAGCCGACACATGGCCGAGACCATCGCAGACGATACGACGGAGACGGCGTCGTCGATCCCGGTGGACGTCGACTGGGCCTTCGCGGCGTCCGTCGGGCGGCGCATCGCCCGTCCCGGCCCGCGGGTGACCCGCTACACGATGGAGCAGGCGCGCGCCGAGCTCACCGACGCCGCGGTCCGGGCGGAGGGGCCGGTCCGCGAGGTGACCGGACTGGCCGACGGCCTGCGGGTGCCCGCGGCACGCGTCGTCGACCGCGCCGGATGGATCGACGCGGCGTCGACGTCGATGCCCGCGATGGTGTCGGACAGCGACGAACCCGCCACCGGCGTCGGTGCGAAGCTCGCAGGTCTGCAGGCGGGCGGACTGCTCGCGTTCCTGTCGAGCGCGATCCTCGGCCAGTACGATCCGTTCACCGTCGACGCCGAGACCGGTGAGCCCGGAGTCCTGCTGCTGGTGGCGCCCAACATCATCGCCGTGGAGAGGCAGCTGCGGGCCGCGCCCGCAGACTTCCGGCTGTGGGTGTGCCTGCACGAGGTGACGCACCGTGTGCAGTTCTCGGCCAACCCGTGGATCAGCGGGTACATGCGCGACACCGTCGGCTCGCTCGCAGGCGGCGACGAGGACTCGATGACCGAGATGCTCGCGCGCGTCACCGAGGCGCTGCGCAGCGGCAAGCCGAGGGAGAAGGGCATGATCGGCGTCATGCAGCTCCTGCAGTCGCCGGAGCAGTATGCGGCGTTCGAGCGGATGCTCGCCCTCGGCACTCTCCTGGAGGGCCACGCCGACCACGTCATGGACGCGGTCGGACCGGCGCACGTCCCGTCGGTCGAGCAGATCCGCGCGGGCTTCGACGCCCGTCGCACCGCGGCCCGCAATCCGCTCCAGCGACTGTTCCGCGCGTTGATCGGCATGGACGCGAAGATGGCGCAGTACGTGCGCGGCAAGGCGTTCGTCGACGAGGTCGTCGACACCGTCGGGATGGAGCGCTTCAACACGATCTGGACCTCGCCCGACACGTTGCCGCTGATGAGCGAGATCGACGAGCCGTCGACGTGGATCGACCGCGTGCTCTGACCGCCGCGAGCGAGCGCGCGGTGATCGGCGCCGTACGCGCCTTCTCGGCCGCACACCTGACGCCCGGACCGGTGTGCGTGGCGCTCTCGGGCGGGGCCGACTCGCTGGCGTTGACGGCGGGCGCCGTCCGCGCGGGACTGGACGTGCACGCGATCGTCGTCGACCACGGACTGCAGGACGCCTCGGCCGACGTCGCGGCCTCCGCGGCGTCCGTGGCGCGCGCACTCGGTGCGACGGCCGAGGTCAGGCGGGTGATCGTGGACGGGGCGGGCGGCCTCGAGGCCGCCGCCCGCGACGCCAGGTACCGCGCGCTCGACGACGCGCGCGGCGACCGCCCGGTGCTCGTAGGCCACACCCTCGACGACCAGGCCGAGACCGTGCTGCTCGGCCTCGGTCGGGGGTCGGGTGGACGGTCGTTGGCGGGGATGCGCCCGTGGTCGTCGCCGTGGGGGAGACCGCTGCTCGACGTCCGCCGTGATCAGACCCGCGCCGCCTGCGCGGGCTGGGGCCTGCCCGTGTGGGACGACCCGCACAACGACGATCCGCGCTTCACCAGGGTCCGCCTGCGCAACGAGGTGCTTCCGCTGATGGAGGACGTCCTGTCCGGCGGCGTCGCCGAGGCCCTCGCGCGCACTGCGACGCTGCTCACGGCCGACGCCGACGCCCTCGACGCCCTCGCCCGCGGTCACCTCGCCGAAGTCGTGGACACCGGGATCGTCAACACCGGGGACCTCGCCGCGCTGCCCGCCGCGCTGCGCACGCGCGTCATCCGGATGTGGTTGCGGGAGAACGGGATCGACGCCCCACACGGGCGGATCGTGGCTGCTGTCGACGCGCTGGTCGTCGACTGGCGAGGACAGGGGCCGATCGCCGTCGGCGGCGACGCGGACACCAGACTGGTGGTCGTCAGACGCGCCGATGCGCTCCGGCTCGAGCGGGCGCGACGTCGGCGCACACGTCCCGATGTGCCACGGGCACGTCCGTCGTGACAAGCTAGAGACGTGGCATCTGACGACAACGCCCTGGGTTCGGAAAGCGGTTACGGCGGAGACATCGAGTCCGTCCTGATCAGCGGCGAGCAGATTCATGCTCGCACCGTCGAGATGGCGCAGGCCGTCGGTGAACGGTACAAGGACGCGGAGGAAGACCTGGTCCTGATCGGCGTCCTCAAGGGCGCCATCATGTTCATGACCGATTTCGCCCGCGCACTGCCGATCCCGTCGCAGATGGAGTTCATGGCGGTGTCGAGCTACGGGTCGTCGACGTCGTCGTCGGGCGTCGTCCGCATCCTCAAGGACCTCGACCGCGACATCGCCGGTCGCGACGTGCTGATCGTCGAAGACGTCATCGACTCCGGCCTCACCCTGTCGTGGCTGATGAAGAACCTCGCGACCCGCTCGCCGCGGTCGCTCGAAGTGGTGACGCTGCTGCGCAAGCCCGACGCCATGCGCGCGGTGATCGATGTGGCCGACGTCGGGTTCGACGTGGGCAACGAGTTCGTCGTCGGCTACGGCCTCGACTACGCCGAGCGCTACCGTGACCTGCCGTACATCGGAACCCTGCACCCGAGCGTCTATTCGTCCTGATCGACGGCGTCGGGAACACTGCGGGTCGCCCGAGCGTTGACAGGTAGCCTCGTATTCGTCAGACGACGGGAAGGACCAGAGGTCCGGTGCTCGCCGGGAGCGTTGAGAACGCCAGGAGCGCCGGTCCACGAGCACACCCATGAACCGTAAGAAACTGTTCCGAAACCTGGCTATCGTGGCCGTGATCCTGCTCGCCCTGTGGGGCTGGAGCGTGTTGCGGAACCCCGACAGCGAGTACAAGGGCGTCGACACGTCCGTGGCTATGACGCAGCTGACCGACAAGAACGTGAAGTCGGTCCAGATCGACGACCGCGAACAGCGGGTCCGCCTCGAGCTGAAGAAGCCGGTCAAGGTCGACGACTCCGATCAGACCAAGATCACCGCGCAGTACCCGTCGGGTGTGTCGGCGAAGGTCTTCACCGCTGCCCAGCAGTCGGGGGCCACCTACCAGACGAACATCACCAAGGACTCCGGGATCTGGCAGTCGATCCTGATCTTCGTCCTGCCGATGGTGATCCTGTTCGCCCTGTTCTTCTTCCTGATGAACCGGGTGCAGGGCGGCGGTCGCGGCGGCGTGATGGGCTTCGGCAAGTCGAAGGCCAAGCAACTGTCCAAAGACATGCCGAAGACGACGTTCGCCGACGTCGCAGGCGCGGACGAGGCCGTCGAAGAACTCGACGAGATCCGCGACTTCCTGCAGAACCCGGCCCGCTATCAGGCCCTCGGCGCGAAGATCCCCAAGGGCGTCCTGCTGTACGGTCCGCCCGGAACCGGCAAAACCCTCCTCGCGCGCGCGGTCGCGGGCGAAGCGGGCGTTCCGTTCTACACGATCTCCGGCTCGGACTTCGTCGAGATGTTCGTCGGCGTCGGCGCGTCCCGCGTCCGCGACCTGTTCGAACAGGCCAAGGAGAACAGTCCCTGCATCATCTTCGTCGACGAGATCGACGCCGTCGGACGCCAGCGCGGCGCCGGCATGGGCGGCGGACACGACGAGCGCGAGCAGACCCTGAACCAGCTGCTCGTCGAGATGGACGGCTTCGGCGACAGGTCGGGCGTCATCGTGATGGCCGCGACCAACCGCCCCGACATCCTCGACCCGGCGCTGTTGCGCCCCGGCCGTTTCGACCGTCAGATCCCGGTGTCGAACCCGGACATCGCGGGGCGACGCGCGATCCTCGCCGTCCACGCGAAGGGCAAGCCGATCGCGCCCGACGCCGACCTCGACGGACTCGGCAAGCGCACGCCCGGCATGTCCGGAGCCGACCTCGCGAACGTCATCAACGAGGCCGCCCTGCTCACCGCGCGTGAGCACAAGAACGTCATCACCGGTGAGGCCCTGGAAGAGGCCGTCGACCGCGTGATCGGCGGGCCCCGCCGCAAGAGCCGCATCATCAGCGAGCACGAGAAGAAGGTCGTCGCCTACCACGAGAGCGGTCACACCCTGGCCGCGTGGGCCATGCCCGATCTCGACCCGATCTACAAGGTCACCATCCTGGCGCGCGGCAAGACCGGCGGACACGCGCTCGCCGTCCCCGAGCAGGACAAGGAGCTGATGACCCGCTCGGAGATGCTCGCCCGACTGGTGATGGCGATGGGCGGCCGTGCCGCCGAGGAACTCGTCTTCCACGAGCCGACGACCGGAGCCAGCTCCGACATCGACCAGGCGACGAAGATCTCCCGCGCGATGGTCACCGAATACGGCATGAGCGCCAAGCTCGGAGCCGTCCGCTACGGCCAGGAACAGGGCGACCCGTTCCTCGGACGCGGCATGGGCTCGAGCGTCGACTACTCGTCGGGCGTCGCCGCCGAGATCGACGCCGAGGTCCGCGACCTCATCGAGGCCGCGCACACCGAGGCGTGGGCGATCCTCAACGACAACCGCGACGTCCTCGACGTCCTCGCGGGCGCACTCCTGGAGAAGGAGACGCTGCTGCGCAAGGACCTCGAGGAGATCCTGGACGGCGTCGTCAAGCGTCCCCGGATCACCAAGTTCGACGTCTTCGGCGACCGCACGCCCAGCACCAAGCCGCCGATCAAGACGCCGGGCGAACTGGCGGTCGAACGCGGCGAGGAGTGGCCGCCGAAGGCCCCCGAGCCGACGCCGGAGCCCGTCGGCGTTCCGCCGGTGCCGCAGTTCCCGCCGATGTACCAGCAGCCGCCTCAGAACGGTCTGCCCCAGTACGGCCAGCCTCAGCAGTACGCGCCGCCGAACGGATACGGCCAGCCCCAGTACGGGCAGCCCCAGTACGGCCAGCCGCAGTACGGGCCGCCGACAGGACAGCAGCCCGTCGCGGGGCAGCAGCACACCGGGCAGCAGCCCGCGGTCGGGCACCCCGGCCAGGGATACCTGTACCCGGGTGCGCAGGCCCCCGGAGCCGCGCCGCAGACGCACGGCACCCGCCCCGACTACGGTGCGCCCCGCGACTGGTCGGCCCCCGGCTGGCCGCCCGACGAGCCGTCCGACGACCGTTCGGGCGAACGAGGAGAACGATGACCAGCGTCGACGACAGCCACACGGTGGACGGCGTGTCCGCGCCGGGACACGCCGCGATCGGAGCCTTCGACCAGCCGCGCGCCGAAGCGGCGGTGCGGGAACTCCTCATCGCCGTCGGCGAGGACCCCGACAGGGAAGGGCTCAAGCGCACGCCCGCACGCGTCGCCAACGCCTACCGCGAGATGTTCGCGGGCCTCTACACCGAGCCGGACGAAGTGCTCGCGACCGTCTTCGACGAAGGCCACCAGGAGTTGGTGCTCGTCAAGGACATCCCGATGTACTCGACGTGCGAGCATCACCTCGTCGCATTCCGCGGCGTCGCCCACGTCGGCTACATCCCTGGCGAGTCCGGGCAGGTGACGGGGCTGTCGAAACTGGCGCGCGTCGTCGACCTGTACGCCAAGCGGCCGCAGGTCCAGGAACGTCTCACCAGCCAGATCGCCGACGCCCTCGTGCGTCGTCTCGATCCGCGCGGCGTGATCGTCGTCATCGAGGCCGAGCACCTGTGCATGGCGATGCGCGGCATCCGCAAACCGGGTGCGACGACCACCACGTCGGCGGTCCGCGGACTGTTCAAGACCAACGCCACCTCGCGCGGCGAAGCCCTGGACCTGATCACTCGGTGACCGGCAGTCCACCGGCGGACGAGCGCACCCTCGTGATGGGTGTGCTGAACGTGACGGCCGACTCGTTCTCCGACGGTGGTCGGTACCTCGACGTGGACGACGCCGTCCGCCACGGACAGTCGCTCGCCCGAGCGGGCGCCGACATCGTGGACGTCGGCGGCGAGTCGACACGGCCGGGCGCGGTCCGCGTCGACCCCGGAACCGAGGCGCAACGCGTGGTCCCGGTGATCTCGGCCCTCAGCGCCGCCGGAGTGCGGGTGTCCGTCGACACGATGCGGGCCTCGGTCGCAGCCGCGGCGCTGGAGGCGGGCGCGAGCATCGTCAACGACGTGTCCGGCGGGCGGGCCGATCCCGAGATGGGACGCGTCCTCGCCGAAGCGGGCGTCCCCTGGATCCTCATGCACTGGCGGCCCGCGGGCGACGGGGGCGACCGTCATTTCACCCACCGTGTCGAGGACGCGGGCGGATACCGCGACGTGGTCGCCGAAGTGTCCGGTGAACTGCTCGGCCAGGTCGACGCGGCCGTCGCGGCGGGCGTCGACCCCGACCGGATCGTCCTCGATCCCGGTCTCGGATTCGCGAAGACCGCCGATCACAACTGGGCGTTGCTGCACGCCCTCCCGACGCTGGTCGGCCTCGGTTTCCCGGTGCTCATCGGGGCGTCCCGGAAACGGTTCCTCGGTTCACTGCTGGCCGCCGACGGTCGCGACCGTCCGCCCGCGGGACGCGAAGTGGCGACCGCCGCGGTGTCCGCGCTGTCGGCCGCGGGCGGCGCATGGGGTGTTCGAGTGCACGATGTCGCGGCCAGTCGCGACGCCATCGAAGTGGCCGCCGCGTGGCGCGTGGGCGGACGGAGAGGTAGTCATGGCTGATCGGATCGAACTCCGCGGACTGCGCGTCCGCGGAAACCACGGCGTCTTCGACCACGAGAAGCGCGACGGACAGGAGTTCGTCGTCGACATCACCCTGTGGGTCGACCTGAGGGCGGCCGCCGCGTCGGACGACCTCGCCGACACCGTCGACTACGGCACGCTCGCGCAGCGCGCCAACGACATCGTCGCGGGTCCGTCCCGCGACCTCATCGAGACGGTCAGCGCCGAGATCGCCGACGCCGTGATGGCCGACGACGAGCGGATCACGGCGTGCGAGGTGACGCTGCACAAGCCGTCCGCGCCGATCCCGCTGACCTTCGACGACGTGGCCGTCGTCGCCCGCCGCTCACGGAAGCCGCGCGGAGCGTGACCAGCAGGGCCGTCCTGTCCGCGGGCTCGAACATCGGAGACCGCGAGGGATTCCTGCGGTCGGTGGTCGACGCGGCCGGAGACGGTCTCGTGGCCGTCTCGGACGTGTATCTGACCGCACCGTGGGGCGGCGTGGAACAGGACGACTTCGCCAACGTGACGCTGATCGTCGACGGCGACCGCGGTCCCCGTGACTGGCTCGAGTTCTGCCGGTCGTGTGAGCTGGCCGCCGAGCGGGTCCGCGACGTGCGCTGGGGACCGCGGACCCTGGACGTCGACGTGATCTCCGTCGACGTCGACGGCGTGACCGTGGTGTCGGACGAGGAGGAACTCATCCTTCCCCACCCACGCGCGGAACTGCGCGCGTTCGTGCTGGTCCCGTGGCTCGAGATCGACCCGTCCGCCACCCTCGCGACGTCCGACGGCGTGCGGGCCGTCGCGGATCTGGTCGCGCGCCTCGACCCGGCCGAGGTGGCCGGTGTCCGCCGCGGGGGAGCGCTGTCGTGACGTCCGACGACGAGAACCGCCTCGGCTCCACGAGGATCCGCGATCTGCTGGTGATCGCGCTGGTCGCGGGTGTCGCCCTGTGGATCGTGATCCGCTACAACTACGGGGCGTTCCCGTCCCTGCCGTGGCCCGCGGGCGTCTCGCTGTACATACTCGCCGTCATCGAGTTCGTCACCGGGTTCGTCGTTCGCGCCCGCGTCGCCGGACGTGACATCGGACGGGCCCGAGGGCAGCTCCACCCGATCGCCGTGGCGCGGGTGATGGTGCTGGCGAAGGCGTCGGCGATCCTCGGGGCCGTCGCCGCGGGCGGCTGGGTCGGAGTGCTCGTGTTCCTGCTGAACAACGGCCTGCTCGACGCGGCGCGCGCGGACCGTCCCGCCGCCGTGGTCGGAGCGGTCGGCGGCGTCGTCCTCGCCGTCGCGGCGGTCTGGCTCGAACACTGCTGCCGGGCGCCGGACGACCCGGAGTCCGACACCGACGCGTCCGACGCCGCGCCGGCCTGACTTTAGGTGCGGTTCCTCCGCTCACGTCTACGTGCCGGTAAGTTAGCGGGCATGACCGACGATGCACACTCCGACTCCAAGCAGGGTTCGCGTCCTTCCGCAGGCCAGTGGGTGATCGCGCTGTTCGTGGTCCTCGCCCTGGTCGCCAGCGTGCTGATGGTGGTCGGCAACGATCTGTCCATGCAGGCCTCGCTCGCGGTGATCGCCGCGCTGTGGGCCGCGGTGATCGGCGCGGTGCTGGTGACGAAGTATCGCCGTCAGGCCGATGTGGCGGAGAACCGCACCCGCGACCTGCGGCTGGTCTACGAACTGCAGCTCGAACGCGAGATCGCGGCCCGCCGCCAGTACGAGTCGGACGTGGAGGCGTCGATCCGCCACGAGCTGGCGACCGAGTCGAACCACGAGCTCGAGGAGTTGAAGATCCAGGTCCTGGCACTGCGGTCGAGCCTCGAGCAGTTGTTGGGCGAGCCGCTTCCGGCGTCGCGGATCGCCATCGGGCTCGAACGTCCCCGTGAGCTGGGATCGGGTCTGGCCGGTGCGTCGTACGCGGAGGCGTCCGACGATCGGGCCGCGGCCGAACGCGACTTCGCGACCACCGCGCCGCCCGTCGAGTCGGGTCGCCACGTGCCGAGCGACGATGCGCCGCCGTCGGGCATGACGGAGATCATCCCGGTCGTGACCGAGGAGCCCGAACGCGAACCGGAGCCGCGTCCCGCGCCGCAGCAGCCGCCGCAGCCGCAGCAGACACCGTCGGGTCGCTTCCCGCAGCCGCCGCCGGTCCCGCAGACTCCGCAGCGCCCGCAGGGCGATCTGCGTCCGCGCCCCGAGCCGCGCCCGCAGACCGGACAGCAGCCGCGACCGCAGTTTCCGTCGGGTCCGCAGACCGGCGGTCATCAGCGCGCCGCGTTCGGTCCGGGCGCGTACGAGCCGCCGTCGGGCCCGGTCCGGCAGGCTCCGGGACGCCCCCAGCCGCCGCGTCAGGCCCCCGGGCCGCAGCAGCCGCACCCGAACGAGGACGGCGCGCACGCCGCGGGCCGACCCGCGAGCGAACTGTTCTCCAGGCTGCGGGAGACCCCGGACGACCCCGACCGCCAGTCCGGTGGTCGCCGTCGCCGTCGGGACTGACCGCTTCCGCTAAACCACCGTCGCGTGAGGCCGATCACAGCGGTGTGGCGGGTCCGTGACCGTGGGCCTATCGTGGTGTCCGAACGTCTGGTACCCGGAGCGTGCGAACCGCGCGTGCGAGGGACTGGAACGGAGTGTGGAGGCAACGGTGGATTCACCGATGGCGCCGGCGCGTCTGCGCGTCGGGATCGTGAGCGCGGGCCGAGTGGGCACCGCGCTCGGCGAGGCCCTCGCCGCGGCAGGCCACCGCGTCGACTCCGTCGTCGCGGGTTCCCCGCAGTCGGCCGCTCGTGCCGCGCAGCGGCTCCCGTCCGCCCGCATCCGTGAACTCCCCGACCTGGTGGCGGTCTCCGACCTCATCGTGATCGCCGTCCCCGACACGGAACTGGACAAGGTCGCCGCCGAGATCGCGGCCGTCGACTCGTTCCGACCCGGGACCATCGTCACCCACACGGCGGGCGCGCACGGCGTATCGGTCCTGTCACCGATCGCGCACCGTGGCGGCATCGTCCTGGCGACCCATCCGGCGATGACGTTCATCGGCGCACCGGACGACACGAAACGTCTGGCCGCATCGTGCTTCGGGGTGACCGCGGCGGACGAGATCGGTGACGCGATCGCCATGACTCTCGTCATGGAGCTCGGCGCCACTCCGATTCGCATCGCGGAGACCAGCCGCACGCTCTATCACGCGGCGCTCGCGCACGGTGCGAACAACCTGAACGCCCTGATCACCGACGCCGTCACCGCGCTGCAGGCCGCGATCGGCGGACCGTCCGGCGACGCCGCGGGATCGGCGACGGTCGACGGCGGAACCATCGGCCTCGCCGAGCAGTTGCTCGCGCCGCTGGTCACCGCGTCCCTGGAGAACGTGCTCGCGCAGGGACGGTCCGCGCTGACCGGCCCCGTCGCACGCGGCGACGTCGACACCGTCGCCCGACACATCGAAGAACTGTCCGACGTACACGAGGGCATCGCACGCGGATACCGCGTGCTCGCCGGTCGCGCTGCAGCCCAGCACGACGCGGCTCCGGCCCTCCGCGACCTGCTGGAGGCACAACCGTGACCGATGCACCCCTCTTCACCCCAGGCGAGCTGACGGTCCACCGCGACCCTGCCGTGATGCGCCGCATCACCAAGGCTCTGCGCGGCACCGGCAAGCGTGTCGCACTCGTCCCGACGATGGGCGCCCTCCACGAGGGGCACCTGCAGTTGGTGCGTACCGCGCAGGATCTGGGCACCGTCGTGGTGGTGTCGATCTTCGTGAACCCGCTTCAGTTCGGCGAGGGCGAAGACCTCGACGCCTACCCGCGCACCTTCGACGACGACGTCGCCAAGCTGCGCGCCCTCGGCGTGGAACTCGTGTTCGCGCCGACGGCCGCGCACATGTACCCGGTGGGTCAGCGGACCACGGTGCACCCGGGTCCGGCGGGCGCCATCCTCGAGGGCGCGGCTCGTCCCACGCACTTCGCGGGCATGCTGACCGTCGTCAACAAGCTGTTCAACATCGTCGCGCCGCACGTCGCGTACTTCGGCGAGAAGGACTACCAGCAGCTGGTGTTGATCAATCAGATGGTCAACGACCTGAACATCGACGTGTCCGTCGTCGGCGTGCCCACGGTCCGCGAGGCCGACGGCCTCGCGTTGTCCTCGCGCAACCGCTACCTGTCCCCGGACGACCGCGAACTGGCGACGACGCTGTCCGCGGCCCTCCTGGCGGGCACCCACGCCGCCGAGCACGGTGAGACGGCGATCCTCGCCGCGGCGCAGGCGGTGCTCGACACCGAACCAGGCATCGAGGTCGACTACCTCGCGCTGCGCGGCCGCAATCTCGAGGAGCCCCCGGAGGTGGGGGACGGGCGGCTGCTCGTCGCCGCCCGCTTGGGTTCCACACGTCTGCTCGACAACGTCGGCGTCGCCATCGGCACCGGTTTCATCGGAAGAGAAGAAGGTTGATCATGTTCCGCACCATGATGAAGTCCAAGATCCACCGGGCGACGGTCACCCAGGCCGACCTGCACTACGTCGGCTCGGTGACCATCGACGCCGACCTGCTCGAAGCGTCCGACATCCTCGAAGGCGAGCAGGTGACGATCGTCGACATCGACAACGGCAACCGCCTGGAGACGTATGCGATCGCCGGTGAGCGCGGCACGGGTGTCATCGGGATCAACGGCGCCGCGGCGCATCTCGTCCACCCCGGCGACCTCGTGATCATCATCGCGTACGGCGTGATGAACGAGGCCGAGGTGGCCGCGTACTCGCCGCGCGTGGTGTTCGTCGACGCCGACAACGCCCAGATCAGCGTCGGCGACGACCCGGCCGACGTGCCGGCCGACTCCGGTCTCAAGGACCCTCGGCGCCCCGAGCTCGCCACGGTCTGATGCTGCTGACCGTCGACATCGGCAACACGAACATCCACCTCGGGGTGTTCGCGGGCATCGGCGACCACGCGGAACTCGTCCGCGACTGGCGTATCCACACGCAGCCGAACTACACGGCCGACGAACTCGCGCTCACCCTGCGCGGTCTGCTGGGGCGCGACGTGGAGCAGGTGACGGCCGTCGCCGCGTTGTCGACGGTCCCGTCGCTGCTGCGGGAGATGCGCGTCATGCTGCCCCGCTACTTCGGCAACGGCCCGCACGTGCTGCTCGAGCCCGGCGTCCGGACCGGCGTCCCGCTGCTCGTCGACAACCCGAAGGAAGTCGGCACCGATCGGGTCGCCAACGCGTTGGCGGCACACGAGGGCTTCCCCGATCGCCCGTGCATCGTCGTGGCCTGCGGAACGGCGACGGTGATCGACGCGGTGTCGGCGACCGGCGAGTTCCTCGGCGGCGCGATCGCGCCGGGAATCGACCTGGCGGTCGGTGCGCTCAGCGATCACACCGTCACCGTGCGGAAGGTGGAGTTGCGGCCGCCGCGCAGCGTGGTCGGCAAGAACACCGTCGAGGCGCTGCAGTCGGGCATCCTATACGGGTTCGCGGGCCAGATCGACGGCCTCGTCGGCCGCATCCGGCGAGACGTCCCCGGCTTCGACGGGCCGAACGTGGCCGTCGTCGCCACCGGGTATCTCGCGCCGCTGGTGTTCGACGAGTGCTCCACGCTCACCGATCACCATCCGCACCTCACACTGGACGGTCTCCGCCGCGTCCACGAACGCTCGCGCAAGCGCTGACGGCGGCCGGTATACCGTCGGGTGATGGACAAGATCTACGCCGACGACCTGCATGTGGGCGCCGTCTATCCGTTCGGCACGTACGAGGTGACGCTCGACGAACTGATCGAGTTCGCGACGCAGTGGGACCCGCAGGACTTCCACACCGACGCGGACGCGGCCGCGCGCAGCGTGTACGGCGGACTCATCGCGAGCGGCGTGCACACGATCGCGATCAACCAACGACTGAGCGTCGAGGCCGTCTACCGGCACTGGCACGTCATCGCGGGGCACAGTCTCGGCGACGTCCGGTTCGTGCGACCGGTGCGGGCGGGTGACGTTCTGTCCGGCCACGCGGAGATCACGGCCGTCGCGCCCGAACCGGATCGCGGTCGCGCCGTGGTCGGCGTGGCGATGACCGTCACGAACGGGACGGGGCGCCCGGTGCTCACCGCCTCGACGGATCTGTACGTGCACCTGGCGCCCCGGTCGTAGTGTCGGTCAGCTTCGCAGTCGTGCGGCCGCGTATCCCGCCGTCGCGGCGATGACGACTGCGGCCGCCCCGCCGCCCCACGCCCACCAGTTGGTGGTCGACCCGGTGGCGATCGCGTTGTCTGGCGTCGCGGACGTCTTGTCGCCCGCCAGCGCGGTCGGCGAGGTCGACGACGACGGCGCCGTGCTCGACGGTGCCGCGGCCTTCTTCTTGGCGTCGGTGACCGCGCGTGCCTTCTCCTCCTCGGTGCCCGCGACGGTGAACGGCGACGACGTGTCCTGGCTGCGATCGGACGAACCGTGCGCGGCGAACGTGTACACGGCGCACGAGTTCTCGATGCAGTTGCCCGCGGCGAACACCGGCGCGATCTCGAGGGTCACCGAGAACGAGCCGCCGGAGATCTGCGTCGACGGCACCCAGGTGACGGGGCTGTAGACGCTCGAATCGGTGGTCGAGTACTTGCCGGTCTCGGCGACGCCGACGTACACGCCGGGGCCGGTGGTGGCGAATCCCGTGCCGTTCACGGTGACGGCGGTGGTGCCGGTCGCGGCGATCGTCGACGTCGACAGCGACGCCGAGGCGGTGCTCGGGCCGCTGTTCTGCGGGACCGGGCCCCGGCGGGACGCGCCACCGTCCTGGGGGACGTTCACGACGCCGCGCGCGGCCGGACCCCCGGTGAACGAGACGCCGGTCGCGGTGTCCTGGCTGCGGTCGGACGAGCCGTGCGCGGCGAACGTGTAGACCGCGCACGCGGCCTTCGTGCAGTCGGCGCGGGCGAACTTGGCCTTCACCGGCAGTTGCACACTGAACGAGCCGTCGCCGCGCATCCGGCCGTTGCTCGTCGCGACCCAGACGGCCTGGTCGCCGAACGACGACTGGTCGGTGACGGAGAACTGATCGGTCTGCGCGAGGCCGACGTACACACCGGGCCCGCTCGTGGAGAATCCGGTGCCCGACACGGTGACGGTGTCGCCCGCGGGGTTGAGTCCGGAGGTGCGATCGACGCTGACCGACGGGCCCGCGCCCGGTCGGGGCTTGACGGGCGTCGTCGGCGAGCCGGGCGCGGTCGTCCCCGGTGCGGTGGGCGTGGTCGGGCCTCCGGCGGCGAACGAGATCGGCACCCATGCGTCTTGACTGCGGTCGGCGAGCTTCGGGAACGCGGTGAACGATGCGACGAAGCACGCCGTCTTCCGGCAGTCGACCTTGGCGAACGTCGAGGTCACGGTGATCTGTGTGGAGAAGGTCCCCGATCCGGACGTGGTGACCTTCTTCGCGTCGGCGTAGGTGCTGGGATAGCCGGACGACGGTTTGGCGATGGTCTGCGTGACGTAGATGTTCTCGCCCGCCTTGTAGCCGGTGCCGCTGACGGTCACCGTCGCGCCGGACTTCAGCCCGGTCGTCGGCGTCACGGTCAGCACCGGAGTGCCGCGGCTCGGGCCGTTGCCGCCCGGCATCAACGCCATCAGGCTGTTCAGCAGGGCCATGCCCTGCGCGGTCAGACGCTCGCGGACGTCGGTCAGCATCGACACTTTGGTGGCGGTCGACGCCTGGTGCGGCAGCAGGATCGACGTCCCGTCGATCAGGTCGACCCGCTCGCCGGACTCCGGCCGCGGCGTCGTCTCCGGCGCGGTGGGGCGAGGAGCGCTCGTCGACGGGGTCGTCGTCGACGGCACAGGGGTGGTCGTCGGCGTGGTGGTGCGATCGCGCGGCTTCGACTTCTGGTTCGCGCCGGGCACGAGGTCGCCGATGACGGCGAGCCCGTCGTCGATGGGCGACGCGTGCGCGGGCACGGCGCCGAACGCCGCGGTGAGCGCGGCCGCGGCGGCGACGACGGACAGTCGGATGATCGGGAGTCGCATGCGAGTCCTCCACCTGGAATGGTCACTAAGGTCAGGCAACCCTATTCCGGGGGAGGTTCGATCGCAAAGTCGGGGGCGTCGTTTTTGTGACGCGGAAGACGGCCCCTACCTCAGCGGATGTGTGAGGATCAGCTCGCAGTTGCGGTCCGACGGCACGCCGAGGAGGGCCGGATCGGCGTGGATGTCGTTGAACGCGAGCTCGCGGTACAGGCTCGCGAGGCCCTTCTGCGACAGGTCGGACGTGTCGGCCGTGTACGGGCTGTCCGCCTCGATGAGCGGGGTGAAGATGCTCAGCGTGCCGTCCTTGTTGTCGGCGACCTCGATGATCCGGGCGAGCTGTGGGAAGTCGATGTGACTCGCCGTGTTGATCTCCCAGAAGCTGTGCTTCGGCGTCGATCCCTTGTGCGCGAAGATCTGATTCTTGTGCGTGTGGCCGTTCACCCAGGCGATGACGTTGGTGTGCGACTTGAGGCGTTCGACGAGATGCGTGCCGTCGAACGTGGCCTCGCCCGGCGTCTCCGGGTTGGGGAGCTTGGCGGTCATCGTCTGCGACGTGTGATGGCTGAACACCATGACCAGCTGGTCGCTGTGCGAGGAGATCTGACGCTCGATCCACGCGAGCTGCTTCTCGCTGATCGAGCCGTCGGCGATCCCCATGCTGTTGGTGGTGTTCATCGCGATGCCGACGAGTCCCGGGGCGATCTGGAACCGGTACCAGGTGGGGCCGTCGGGATCGGAGAACCCGTGACCGACGGGGCCCGGGCCGGTGATCGCCGGGTCGAAGTGCTTGCGGACGAACTCCTGCGCCGTGTACGGGCGACGCCGCAGATCGCGCGTCGCAGGCAGGACGGGGCCGGTCCGGCGCAGGGTCGCCAGGAGGCCGGGGACCGCGCTCGGGTCCGAGCCGAGGGCCCGACCGATCGCGACGGCCGTGGGGTCGGTGCCGGGCAGGTCGTACTTCACGTCCGACAGGTACAGCCAGTCGACGATGCCGTTCGGCACGGTGCCCAGGAGCTGATCGTCGTGGTTGCCGAACACCGAGTACCAGGGCGTCTTGAGTCCTGGGCTGACATGGGTGCGGATGGCGGCGTGCAGCATGCCGGGGATCGTCGGGAATCCGCGGTCCTTGTAGATGTCGGGGAAGTCGAGCTCGGGGCGGTAGTACTCGGCCGAACCCAGTGCCTGCACGCCTTCGAACTTCGTCTTCGAACCGGTGTTGGCGGTGATCGATCCGCCGGACAGGAGGTGCTGGTACCAGCCGAGTTCGACGATCTCGTGATTGTCGGTGTTGTCGCCGGTCGAGACGACGCAGTCGAACGCGCGGCCGGTGAACGGGCCCCTGGCGAGCGCGTTGATGCGGTTCACCAGGGCCACGCCGGCCTGGGTGCCGAGCGACTCCTGCGGGCGGAACGCCGGTCCCTGAATCGGGTGGACGTACTCGAAACGCGCCGGACTCTGCACATCGGTGATGTGGATGTCGGTGAGCTGCACGAACGACCCGACGGCGGTCCTGCGGTTGTCGCGTCCGGACTTGGCGGTCGCCAGTTCCTCGCGGATGTACAGCGGCCAGCCCTTGCCCGCGACGAGCTTCCGGTATCCCTTGGCGTTGGCGCGACCGCCGACACCGACCTGTTCGAGCGTGGTTCCGGCCGTGTTCGCCGACGACGCGGCCCCCGGCTCGGCGCGGCCGACGCCCGGGATCAGCGACGACGCCGCGACAGCGCCTGCGGCGGCACCGGTGCGGCGCAGGAACGAACGGCGGGACATGCTCATTCTGGAGACCTCCACATGACGTGAGAGCGAACGGGATATGAAGGAACTGTAACCTCCCTCACCCTCGACGCCCTACTGGTCGGCCCGGTCGGGCACTCGTGCGCGCACGCTCAGGGTCGGTTTCTCGCCGGAGTCGGCGTCGTCGGCGGTCAACTGGGTCCACATGGCGTCGACCATCGGCTGCAGGAACAGGTGTCCGACCTGGCGCACCATGAGTCCGACGGTCTGCTCCGCGACGCTCCGGTCGGTGGACGCCTGGCCCGATTCCCGCAGTCCGACGACCTGGACTCGGCTCAGTTCGGTGAGGCGGGCGAGCAGGCGTCCGCCTCCCGCCGGGTCGAGCAGCTGGCGTCGCAGGTAGTTCACGACGGCGGGGTTCGCTTCGAGCATCGCGGCGACGGACGCGTCGCGCGCGGCCGCGACCTCGGCGGGACTTCCCTCGTCGCCTGCCTCGGCGATCGCCGAGGCGTGGTAGTCGACGACGAGCTGTTCGACGGCGTCGCGGATCCCGTCCTTCGTCTTGAAGTGGTGCTGGACGAGTCCGACCGTCACGCCTGCGGCCGCGGCGACGGCGCGCATCGAGACGCGGTCCTCGCCGTACTGCGCGTACATGTCGAGGGCGGTGTTCCGGATCTTCGCCTTGGCGGTCAAGTCGCCGGAGGCCGCACTGGGGTCGCTCATCGGAACTCCTTCACAGCGAGAAGTGTACGAGCAGTCATTGACCGATACGGCCACACTGATTACGATACAAGTGTATAGCCGTGTGGTGATCGACACCACACGGTGTCGGTGTGGAGGAGTCTGGAAATGAACAACCCGTCCGAAGCGGTTATCGTCGGCGCAGTCCGCACCCCGGTCGGCAGGCGCGGCGGTGCGCTCGCGGCCTGGCATCCCGTCGACCTGCTCGGAGCGGCGATCGCCGACGTCGTCGACCGCAGCGGCGTGGAACCGGCGCTGATCGACGACGTGATCGCGGGCTGCGTCCTGCAGACGGATGTGCAGTCGGGCAATGTCGCCCGCCACGCGATGCTGTCCGCGGGACTCCCGGAATCGGTGCCTGCCGTGACGGTCGACAGGCAGTGCGGTTCCGGACTGCAGGCCGTCAGTTTCGCGGCGCAGGCGGTCATGGCCGGCTCACACGACCTCGTCGTGGCGTGCGGGGTGGAATCGATGTCGCAGGTCGCGACCCCTCCGTCGCTGATCCCCGGATCGCCGCTCGGCCCGCAGTACAGCCCGCGCGAACTGGCCCGCTACGACGGTGGCCTGATGGCGCAGGGCTTGTCGTCGGAGCTCATGAACTCCGACTACGGCATGACACGGGAAGCCCTCGACGACTTCAGCATGCGCAGTCACCGGAGGGCCGCTGAGGCGATCGCCGCAGGCCGATTCGAAGCGCAGACGGTGCCGCTGCACTCCGACCCGGCCGACGACGGGTCGCCCCTGGTGACGCGGGACGAGGGCGTGCGCGCCAGCATCGACCCGGCGAAGATCGCATCGCTGCGCACGGTGTTCGCCGACGACGGGATGACGACCGCGGCCAACTCGTCGCAGATCAGTGACGGTGCGGGCGCCCTGCTGATCGCGAGCCGCTCGTTCGCCGCCGAGCACGGGCTCGCGCCGCGGGCGCGCTTCCGCGCGCTCAGCGTGGCGGGCGCCGATCCCGTCGTCCAGTTCACCGCGGTGCTCGAATCCACTCGTCGCGCTCTCAAGCGGTCGGGCCTGGAGATCGACGAGATCGACCTGTTCGAGGTCAACGAGGCGTTCGCAGGCGTCCCGCTGATGTTCCAGCGCGAGTTCGGAGTCCCCGACGGCAAGCTCAACGTCAACGGCGGCTCGATCGCCATCGGCCACCCGCTCGGATCGACCGGCGCCCGGATGTTGACCGATCTGCTGTGTGAACTCGAGCGGACGGGCAAGCGGATCGGGCTGCTCACCGTGTGCGAGGCGGCAGGCACGGCCAACACCACCATCATCGAGCGAATCGACCCCGCGTTCACCGGAAAGTGAGAACCATGACGACAACCCTCTTCCCCACCTACCGCGCCTCGTGGGAGAGCGACGACCAAGTCGCGCTCCGCGCACACGCCCGTGCGTTCTTCGCCAAGGAGTCCGTCCCCAATCAGGAGCGATGGGCGAAGCAACACAAGGTCGACCGCGAGTACTGGAACAAGGCGGGAGACGCCGGACTGCTCTGCCTGGACATTCCAGAGGAGTTCGGCGGCTCCGGGGGCGACTTCGGTCACGAGGCGGTCGTCGCGCACGAGCTGGCGTTGGCAGGGGACTCCGCGTTCGGCTTCGCCGTCCATTCGACGATCGTCGCCCACTACATCAACGCCTACGGCACCGATGAGCAGAAGAAGCGCTGGCTGCCCGGAGCCGTCACCGGCGAGTCGGTGCTGGCGATCGCGATGACCGAACCCGGCACCGGCTCCGACCTGCAGTCGGTCCGCACGACCGCCGTGCGGGAGGGCGACGACTACGTGATCAACGGGTCGAAGACGTTCATCTCCAACGGCACCCACTGCGACCTGCTCGTCATCGTGTGCAAGACGGACCCGACGCAGGGCGCGAAGGGCGTCTCGCTGATCGTGGCCGAGACGAAGGATCTGCCGGGCTTCGAACGCGGCCGTGTGCTGGAGAAGCTCGGTCAGCATGGTCAGGACACCCGCGAGCTGTCGTTCACCGACATGCGTGTTCCGGCGGCCAATCTGCTCGGCGGCGTGGAGGGGCAGGGCTTCTACCAGCTGATGAGCCAACTGCAGCGCGAACGTCTGATCATCGCGGTCGGGGCGGTCGGCGTCGCCGAGGCCGCGCTGATCGAGACGCTGAAGTACGTGAAGGAACGCGAGGCGTTCGGACAGCCGATCCTGAAGTTCCAGAACACGAGGTTCGTGCTGGCCGAATGCAAGGCCGACGTCCTCGCGGGCAAGGCGCTGATCGACCACTGCATCAGCGAGCAGATCGCGGGCCGCCTCGATCCGGCGACCGCGTCGATGGCGAAGCTGTGGGGCACCGAGAAGCAGAAGGAGATCGTCGACCGTTGTCTGCAGATGTTCGGCGGCTACGGCTACATGGCGGAGTATCCGATCGCCCGCATGTACGCCGACACCCGCGTGCAGACGATCTACGGCGGCACCAGTGAGATCATGAAGGAACTCATCGGTCGTTCGCTCTGACCCCTGCAAACGTTGGTGACGTTTTCCGGTGTGGCAGCCGAAAACGTCACCAGCGTTTTGCGCTGGGCTGCGCAAAACGCTGGCCGAGAGCAGGCCGCTGTGGCAGAGTGGCCTTCGTGATCAAGAGCTGTCAGGAGTGTTGTCAGGGCTGACGTCCCGCTTTCGAGCGAGGACCGCCCTGAATTTCGGCAACCTCCCCGCACGTTCGATCACTTCTCGAGGAATCCCTCATGACTGTCGCGTTCTCCGCACCCGTCTCTGCCCCGTTCGTCTCCGTCCCGCTGTCGGTCCAGGCCGACGCCTACCGCGCCGAACTCGCCGCGGGCGCCGTCGCCGTGGATCTCCGCGGTGCCGACCTGCATCGCGTCCACGGCGCACTCCTCGGCGCGATCGCCGTCGACTCCGATCAGGCGCTCGACCTCCTGCGCCCCGACTCGGCGACGGCGCTGCGTGCCGCGACCGTCGACGCGCAGTGGATCCTCGTCTCCGAGGACGGCTACGACGCCGAATGGCTCGCCTGGCATCTGCAGGCGCGCGGCGTTCGCGGTGCGCGGTTCGTCGTCGGAGGCCACCGGGCGCTGCGTCGGCGCGGTGTGACCGGTTCGATCGGCGCCGATGCGCTCGGCCTGTACGACCCGCGCTGACCTGGCGTCTCGATTGGTGTCCGGCCAGCCCGGACACCTAACCTAGGTGTCGTGAGCGAGCAGCAGAACGACGATCAGACCCGCGACGACGACCAGACTCCCGAGCAGCTGCGGATCCGCCGTGAGAAGCGCGAACGGATTCTGGCCGAAGGACGTGAGGCGTACCCCGTCGAACTCGCTCGCACCCACACGTTGCGTGGAGTCCGCGACGAGTACTCGCACCTGGAGGCGGGCGCCGAGACCGGTGTGATCGCCGGAGTCGCGGGCCGCGTGATCTTCGTCCGGAACAAGGGCAAGCTGTGCTTCGCCACCCTCCAGGAGGGCGACGGCACGCAGCTGCAGGCGATGCTCAGTCAAGCGAAGGTCGGGGAGTCCTCGCTCGCGAGCTGGAAGGCCGACGTCGACCTCGGCGACATCGTCTACGTGCACGGCGAGATCATCTCCTCGCGCACCGGGGAACTGTCGATCATGGCCGACGCCTGGGAGATGGCGTCCAAGTCGCTGCGTCCGCTGCCTGTCGCGCACAAGGAGATGAACGAGGAGTCGCGCGTCCGCCAGCGGTACGTCGACCTGATCGTCCGTCCGGAGGCCCGCGAGATCGCACGTACCCGCGTGAAGGCGATGGCCGAGCTGCGTCGTTTCATGACCGAGCGCGATTTCCTCGAGATCGAGACGCCGATGCTGCAGACGCTGCACGGCGGCGCGGCGGCCCGTCCGTTCGTCACGCACTCCAACGCGTTCGACATGGACCTGTTCCTGCGTATCGCACCCGAACTGTTCCTCAAGCGGGCGGTCGTCGGCGGCATCGAGCGAGTCTTCGAGGTGAACCGCAACTTCCGCAACGAGGGCGCCGACTCCACGCACTCGCCCGAGTTCGCGATGCTCGAGACCTACCAGGCGTACGGCACCTACGACGACGCCGCCGTCATGACTCGCGAACTGGTGCAGTCGGTGGCGCTCGCCGCGGTCGGCACGCTCACCCCGACCATGCCCGACGGCAGCGTCTACGACCTGTCCGGGGAATGGAAGTCCGTCTCGATGTACCCGTCGCTGTCGGAGGCACTGGGTCGGGAGATCGTGCCGTTGGAGACGACGGTCGACGAGCTTCTCGCGATCGCCGCCGACGTCGGCCTGGAGATCCCGAAGGGCAAGGGCTACGGCCACGGCAAGCTCGTCGAAGAGCTGTGGGAGCACATGGTCGGCTCCACGCTCGACGAGCCCGTGTTCGTCCGGGACTTCCCCGTCGAGACGTCTCCGCTGGTCCGCGCGCATCGCAGCATCCCCGGCGTCGTCGAGAAGTGGGACCTGTACGTCCGCGGCTTCGAACTCGCCACCGGCTACTCGGAGCTGATCGACCCGATCATCCAGCGGGAGCGCTTCGTCGACCAGGCGCGCCTGGCCGCGGCGGGCGACGACGAGGCGATGGTCCTCGACGAGGAGTTCCTCGCCGCGATGGAGTACGCCATGCCCCCGACCGCCGGAACCGGCATGGGCATCGACCGCCTCCTGATGGCGATCACCGGACTCGGCATCCGTGAGACAGTCCTCTTTCCGCTGGTCAAGCCGGTTCAATAGTCTCTAGGTCGTCGAGCCGACCCAAGGATGTGCGGCGGCGGCCGGTGGCTGGTCTCGTGTCCCGGACCAGCACCGACCGTCTAGGAACTTCCGAAACACGACACCGGGTCCGAACGGTTCAATCTCGCCTCGTTCCATGGAGTTCAGTTCCGGAGGCCGGTATATCTCCTCAATGGAAGCGATCGCAGTTTCCGGCGAATCGACGAGGAGCGAGGTCATGGGACCGGTGGACAAGAGGCATCAGCGCGGCAGAAGATTCTGGAGCGGAGTGGGTGCTGCGATCTCGGCGGCTCTACTTGCGACGATGGTGGTGGTCGCCGCACCGGCGGCGGCCGCGCCCGGCTCGAGTGTGCTGTTCGTCGTAGACAACTCCGGGTCGATGTCGGGGGCTCCGCTACAGCAGGCGAAGGAAGCGCTCCACGAAGGAATCGGTGCGCTCTCCTCGGGGCAAGCCGCTGGTCTGCGTTCCTTCGAAGGAGACTGCTCCAGTTCCGGTCAACTGTTGGTTCCGGTCGGGACGAACAATCGTCAGGCCCTGACGTCGGCGACGAACGGGCTCGGTACGGGCGGCGGAACGCCGACACCGCAGGCTCTTCGGGCTGCTGCCGCGGATCTGCCCGCTACCGGTGACCGCACGATCGTCTTGATCAGCGATGGTCAGAGCACGTGTGGTGATCCGTGCGCGGCGGCCCAGGAACTGAAGAACCAATACGGTATCGACTTCCGAATCCACTCGGTCGGATTCAACGCACCGGATCAGGCAGAGACCGAACTGAGCTGCATAGCGCGAGTGTCCGGAGGCAAGTACGTCACCGCGACCAACAAGGACGAGCTGGCGAACGCTGTCAAGTCGGCGGTCGAATCGAGCAATCCGCAACCGACCGGTGCAAGCTGCACGAACCCCGACAAGGGCGGCAGTGAGCTCGCCGACATCATCTACATCGGTGTACGAGGTTCGGGCCAGACGACTGGAATGGGAGCTCAGGCGTGGAGCTACTACCGGGACTCGCTGCGGCCGGCCGCCGAGCGCGCCAAGCGAACGACGACGTATGTCGAACTCGGGTACTCGTCGGCGAGCGTCCTCGCACTGCTTCCGAATCCGGCGATCTACAAGGGCAGCTATGACACGGGCCTTGAACTACTACGTTCTAAGGTCCGACTGATCGCAAACGAACTCTTGTGGGCGTCCGAGAAGGGCGCGAACTGCCGCAATGCGAAGATCGTGTTCGGCGGGTACTCACAAGGCGCGCTCATCGTCCACCGGTTCCTACAGGATCCGACTTGGCTTGAGAACCCGGGCACGCGGTTTGGTCTCGGACCGCATTGGGGCGGTGCGATCCTGTTCGCAGATCCTGATCAGTTCCCGGGCGACGGACTGCAGAAGAGCCCGGTGAATGTGCGGTCCAAGGGGATTGCGCAGAGCTTCCCCGGAACCGGTGCCACCCGCGCGAAGGTCACCGGAAAATACGCGAGCAACTCGTACTCGGTGTGTGTGCTCGCAGACCTCGTGTGCGACTTCGGTACAACGGCGCTGGTCTCCCGGAATCCCATTGCCGGAGCGGCGGCGATCAGCGCCGGTGCCGCGATCCACACGACGGCGTACACGTCGCAGGTGCTCCCGCCCTACTACGGTTGGGCGGCAGCCGACCTGACTCGGAAGGTGGTCGGAAGCTCCAAACCAGCATGACGTCGTGCTGTCCGGCGAGCCGGATTTGCTGACACGGTGGGCGGTCTCGTTCGGGGCCGCCCACCGTGCTGCGGGTCGGCCGCTATATCACCAGGCGGATCCGACGGGCATTGACGACGGCCTCGAAACGAGTCGACGCGTCGAGTTTCACGAGCAGTCGTTTCACGTGGTCTTTCACCGTGTAGACGCCGATGCCGAGGTGCTCGGCGACGGCGGCGTTCGACAGGCCCGCGGCGATGAGGCCGAGGACGTCCTGCTCGCGTGAGGTGAGGTGGACCGTGGAGATGATGCAGGCTCTGCTAGATTCCGACCGTCGAGAAGCTGTTGCGCCGACCCTTTGAATCCGCCCCAGTGGAAATACGCAGGGAACCTACGTCGTCACCGGGAATCAATCATCAAGTGGCTGATTCGGCCAGATGGTTCATATGGATGTATGAACCTGGGGATCATCGTGGCGAGCTGTCGCGAGAATTGAAAAACTTGGGTGTCTGCTCGGCCCGAAAGGGGTATTTGTGAAGCGAATCGTGACTGGGATCGCGGTGTGCCTATTGGTTGTGCTGATTGGTGCGACCGGGCTAGTCGGTATTGTTCTAGGATCCGCGTCCGCAGACGTCCTGTCCGCAGATATCGCGGTCTCGATCGCTGAGAGGCCGACCGCTACTAGCGAGAAGTATGTGCTGGCGGTGTCGAACAATACGGATCCGCGGACCGGCCCTGGATATGGCACAGGAGCTACCCTTGCGCTCTACTGCACCGCGAAGGTTTATCGCCCGGCGATTTCGGCAAGGGTGGATGCTCTCGCAGAGGCATATAACTGGCCCGGAGCGAGAGATTCCGATCCGCAGATTCGATCGCTTGAAGAAGAGACCTCGTCAGAGGTTGTAGGCGGTACGAACTACAGTGCGTCTGTGGATGCCGGAACTACTGGCAGTGTCCAGCCGACAAAGTGGTACCGAACCGCCGAGGACGGTGGGTGGGGTGGTGGTGTTTGGAACGAGTCCTCGTCACATGTGTTCTTGGTGGTGTGCCGCAATGCCTGGGCTCAATCCGACAGTACCTACTGGCAAGCGGTTACTGTGCTAAGCAAAGGTGCGACCACCGATCCCGAGCCGACAGACGAAGGCTGTTTGAACACCACCTATTTCTTGGGCGTCCGCGGTTCGGGAGAAGACCCGCAGCCTGCGTCCGCTGACGGTGATGACACCGGTCCCCGTCCTGGCGGGATTGTGAATCGGCTCGACGACGAGTACGGGAAGTTCTTCTACAACGCCGACCGACCGAACAAGGGGATGGGCACGCCGGTCGGGTCGATGGTCCGTGACGTGTCGAAGGCGTCGGAGGGCAAGTTCATTCCGCTCGGCATTGCCTACCCGGCGGTGAAGGTGAGTCCGGGATCCCCTGTGTACCCGATCGAGTACCGGTCGTCGGTCGACCTCGGGTCGCACACGGTTGTCACGGTCCTGGAACGTCTCGCGTCGTACTGTCGCGGCAAGCTCCCGAATGTCGTTCTCGCCGGATATTCCCAGGGTGCCCACGTGATCGAGGACGCGCTCGCCGAGATCAACGACTCCTCGCCGTCACTCGCGGCCCTGCTGAAGAAGGTCGTCCTGATCGCCTCGCCGATTCATCGGGCGACGGGCCCGGAGAATGTGGGCGGAGCCCCGACGGCCGGTGCACTGATCCGAACGGCGAAGCCGGGACGCGCGGCGTTCATCGCCGCGCACCCCGGCGTCGTGACGTCGATCTGCCGCCCGGGTGATCTCGTGTGCGATGCTTCGTTCGCCGACGGACTTAGCGATCCGTCTGCGTTCCTCGGTGTAAGCCTCACGAATAGCCTCGGCGCCCGCATCCACACGTCGTACGAGAACAGTGACATCCCGTGCCCGGTGACTGACCTGCAGCAGTTCACCACGGTCTGCGCCGCGAACGCGGTGTCGCAGAAACTCGGCTGGCCGTTGAACCGGCACGTCGTGAGCGCGCCCGCCGATCCCGATTCGGATCGTGATCATCAGTACTCCACGCGACCGGGCCAGAAGGTCGACGTCATGTACTTCCTCCGAACGGGAGCGTCGGCGGGCATCTCCAAGCTGGTCAACGTGTTCATGTACTCGACTCCGGTCAAGGTGGGAACAGTGACGATCGGCGACGACGGGTTCGGGGTCGGAAGCATCACGATCCCGGCGAACGCCGAACCCGGAGCCCACAAGCTCGTCTTCCGCCGCGACGACGGGCAGACGTTCACCAGGTCGATCGTCGTCGGGTCGTCCGGCGACTCCGAACTCCTGCTGACTCTCGACGGTTCGGAGCCGGATGCGGAGCCGTTCCCGATCGATCCGGTCACGCCTGTCGATCCTGTCGATCCCGACGATGGAAACGGCAGCCTCGGAGGCCTGTTCGGGAGCTGAGCGCTCAGACGTCCATGCCCCCGTTGCGGGCGTGGGTCATCGTCGTGCTCTGACCGTCGAGGGTCTCTCGGATGATGTCAGCGCGCAGTGCCGCGACCGTCTTCGCGTACTGCACATCGTATTTGTCGGCCCATTCGGCGACCGTCTCGTCGTCGGTGAGTTCGTATGCGTGGACGGTCGACGCCATGTCGAACTCGGCGGTCGGGTCGACGGCGATGCGGAAGTTGGCGGACTCGTCGTCGAACAATGCGATGAGGTCGTCGATCTCAGCCGCGCGTCGACGGTACGTCGCGTGGCGGCCGGTCCGGGCGCGAAACCGGATTGTCGGTCGCGGTGACCGGGATGGACGTCACCGAGTGGTGAACGTCAGGGGATCAGGCGGATCCGACGGGCATTGACGACGGCCTCGAACCTCGTCGACGCGTCGAGTTTCACGAGCAGTCGTTTCACGTGGTCCTTCACCGTGTAGACGCCGATGCCGAGGTGCTCGGCGACGGCGGCGTTCGACAGGCCCGCGGCGATGAGGCCGAGGACGTCCTGCTCGCGTGAGGTGAGGCGGACCGCGGCCTCCGACTCGGGAGCGTCGTCGGCGAGGGCATCGGCGATCTCCAGCATCTGGGAGCGCAGCGCGTCGTCGGTCGTCGACCCGGCCAGCGCGCGCAGGCGCGTGTGCGACTCCTGGACCCGCGCACGCCAGGCGGCGACGTCACGTTCCTCGTCGTCGGTTCGCAGGGTCGCGAGGACGTCCGCGACGGCCAACTGCTGTTCGATCCGCCGCGCCTCGTCGGTGACGGCGTCGAGGGACATCCCCAACTCGTCGTGCGGATTGCGACGGGCCGCGTAGAGGACGCCGATGTGCTTGCGGCCCACGATGATCGGTGCGGCGACCATCGCCCGCAGGCTCTCCGCGCGGATGATCGCGTCGTAGGTGTGGGTGATCAGCGGCGACCGGACGTAGTCGTTGACGGCGGCGGCCCGCTGTCTGCCGAGGACTCGCCCGCCGAGTCCGTGACCGAGGTCGACCATCGCGCCGCGCAGGGGCCCGACGACATCGCCGTCGAACGCGAAGAGCTCCAGGTTGTCGGTGCCGTCGACCATACGGCCCGCGAATGTGAGACCCGCGCCCGTCGATCGGCGCAGTCGCTCGAGCGGCTGCCGCAGCCGCCTCGCGAGGTCGTCGTGCGGCGCACCCCTCTTCAGAGGGTTGTCCGTGGTAGGGGTCACAGTGATCATTGTTCCATTCCTTGCCACGAGACGAGATGGAGTGCCGACATGACCGATGGACGCCAGGCCGCCGAACGCCAGGTGCGCGAATGGCTCGACGAGTACAGCGCACCGACGGCCGGCGCCGCACACCTGCTGTGCGACCGGCACGACCCGTCGACCGTCGCGTTCACGCTCGTCGAACCGGATCTGACGTCGACGCCGTTCACACACGGCGAGCTGGCCGACGAGTCGCGACGCATGGCGACCGTGCTCGTCGCCAACGGTGTCGCGCGCGGCGACAAAGTGCCGGTTCTGCTCGGCAAGCGACGGGAGTTGATCGTCGCCCTGGTGGCGCTGTGGCGGATCGGCGCCGTCCACGTCCCGTTGTTCACGGCGTTCGCGACCGGCGCGATCGTCCTGCGCGTCGAGGGCGCCTCCGCGTCGGTCGTGATCACCGACGCCTCACAGCGCTCGAAGGTCGACCCGATCGACGCGGTCACCGTCCTCGACGTCGACGAGCTCGCGGCCGCGGCCGTCGATGCGGAACCGTTCACCGACGACGCCGCGATCGGTGGCGACGGCACCCTCGTCCAGCTGTACACCAGCGGCACCACCGGCAAGCCGAAGGGCGTTCCGGTGCCGTTGCGCGCGCTCGCGGCCTTCCAGACGTACCAGCACTACTCGCTCGACGTCGCCGACGACGACGTGTTCTGGAACGCCGCCGACCCCGGTTGGGCGTACGGCCTGTACTACGCGATCCTCGGGCCGCTGGTCGGCGGCCGCACCAGTCTGCTGTTCAACGCCGGGTTCACGCCCGAGTCGACGGTCGCCGTGCTCACCGCGTTCGGCGTCACCAACTTCGCCGGAGCCCCGACCATGTACCGGGCGCTGCGCGCGGGTGCGGACACGTCGGGGGTGGCGCTGCGCCGTGCCTCGTCCGCGGGCGAACCGTTGACTCCGGACATCGTCGAATTCGGGCTCGCGCACTTGGGCACCGAGGTCCGCGACCAGTACGGCCAGACCGAACTCGGCATGGTGATCGGGAATCACTGGCACGCCGACGTGGCGCTGCCGCTCAGGTCCGGATCGATGGGGCAGCCGATGCCCGGCTACGCCGCCGGGATCGTCGACGGCCAGATCGCACTCGACGTGGAGAACAGTCCGCTGCTGTGGTTCACCGGCTACGACGCGGCTCCGGAGAAGACGGCCGAACGGTTCACGAAGGACGGCGCCTGGTACCTGACGGCCGACACCGGCAAGGTCGACGACGACGGCTACTTCTCCTTCACCGCCCGGGACGACGACGTGATCCTCGCCGCCGGCTACCGCATCGGCCCATTCGACGTCGAGAGCGTCATGGTGAAGCACCCGTCGATCATCGAGGTCGCCGTCGTGGGACGCCCCGATCCGGAGGGCATTCGCGGGGAAGTGGTCGAGGCGTTCGTGGTCCTGCGCGAGGGATTCACCGGCTCCGATGAACTCGAAGCCGAACTGCAGGCCCTCGTCCGCGACGGGTACTCCAAGCACGCCTACCCGCGTCGTGTCCACTTCGTGGAGTCGCTCCCGAAGACCCCGAGTGGCAAGGTGCAGCGATTCATCCTGCGTCGGGGCGACGCGTAGCGCATGCCACGCGAAGATCGGTCTGCTCATCGTCAGTGGACGGCAGTGCGTCGTCGACAGACGATGAGGAGACCGATCTCAGTCAGAACATGTCGAGCAGGCTGATGTCCAGCAGGTAGTACAGCAGGATTCCGAGCGCGCAGATCCCGGTGACGATGAACAGGACGGGCGCGCCCATCGTGATCGCGAAGTAGGCGGCGACCACGCCGACGACGGCGTAGATGGCGGGTTCGATCTGGTCCAGGAGCCAACCGAGAACCGTCAGGATCGCCATCAGGACGGCGCCGAGGATGCCGAGTGCGCGCAGTGTGTTCTGCAGGGCGGGACTGCGACCATTCGACGGCTGTTGCGGCTGTTGCGGAGGCATCCCCGGGTGCGGTCCGGCCATCGGCATCGGCGGCCGGTGCTGCACCATCGCGGGGGCCGGTGACGACGGCGGAGGAGGAGGCGGCGGCGGTGGTGCGAATGCGGCCACCGGAGCCGGCGCGGGCTTGGCCGAGAACGGATTGGCTATCCCCGGCCGAGGTGCGGTCGACGGAGTCCGGGCCGGAGCGGCCGGTGGATCGGCCACCCACAATTGCCATCCGGCGGGAGCCGGACCCCATCGCGGATCGGGCCGCCACCCCGCGGGTGGAGTCCAGTTCGGGGGCGAGGCGGGCCAGTTCGGTGGAGGATTGAATCGCATGCGACGAGCGTAGGCCCGTGACCGCCGGAAACGATCCTCTGATCAGCGGTAATGAACCGTTCAGGGGACTATGTGATCATTCGGTCGTGCGACGCCGGCCGTGCGGGTGACCCGCGTCGACGCAGCTATGTCATCTCGCGCTTGAGGATCTTGCCGGAGGCGTTGCGGGGGAAGGCGTCGACGAACTCGACGGTGCGGGGGACCTTGAAGTTGGCGAGATGCTCGCGGGCGTGTGCCAGGACGTCGTCGACGGTGACGGTCGTGTCGGGCAGGGTGGTGACGAAGGCCTTGCCGACCTCGCCGAGACGCTCGTCCGGCACTCCGATCACGGCGACTTCGGTGACCCCGGGGACACGGGACAGCGTCTGCTCCACCTCGGCCGGATAGACGTTGAACCCGCCGCAGATGTACATGTCCTTGAGCCGGTCGGTGATAGTCAGGTTGCCGCGCTCGTCGAGGGTCCCGATGTCGCCGGTGTGCAGCCAGCCGTCGGCGTCGATCGTCTCGGCGGTCGCCTCCGGATTGTCGAGGTAGCCGCGCATCACCATCGCGCCGCGGGTGAGGACCTCACCCTGCTCGGACAGCTTCACCTCCATGCCGTCGAAGGCGCGACCGCA
Organism: Gordonia spumicola; assembly: GCF_009932475.1. GTDB lineage: Bacteria > Actinomycetota > Actinomycetes > Mycobacteriales > Mycobacteriaceae > Gordonia > Gordonia spumicola. The sequence goes on along the minus strand of NZ_BJOV01000002.1, from coordinate 41,577 downwards.
GGTGGTGGCGACGGTGACGGCGTCGTCGTCCGGGCGGCAGGTGGTGATGAAACCGCTGGTCTCGGTCTGTCCGTAGGCGGTGACGACGGTCTCGACGCCGAGGTCGGACTGCAGCCGCTCGATGAGGACGACGGGCACGATCGTCGCGCCGGTGACGATCAGGCGCAGGCTCGACAGGTCGTAGTCGCCGCGGTTCGGGTCGTCGAGCACTGTCTGGAAGATCGTCGGCGCGCCGGGGAACACCGTCGCCCTCTCCTTCGACACGAGCTTGCACGCCTCGGTGGGGGAGTAGACGGCCAGCGGCAACATCGCGGTGCCGAACAGGACGCACGGCAGGATGCCTGCCTTGTAGCCGAACGTGTGGAAGAACGGGTTCACCATCAGGTACCGGTCGTCCTCGGTCAGCGCGCCGTTGGCGCCCCACGCGTGCGAGCCCGCGATCGTCTGACGGTGCTCGGCCAGCACGCCCTTCGGTGCGCCGGTGGTGCCGGAGGTGAACAGGATGTCGGACAGGTCCTCGCCGGTCACGGCGTCGGCGAGTGCGCGGGTAGCGTCTGCGGCCTCGTCGCTCACGTCCATGAACTCGTCCCAGGCGACGGCCCCGTCGGCGGTGACGGGCTCCTCGAGTGGCACGCCGATCACGGTTCGCCCCTCGGCGATCGGTGAGGCGAGCACTTCGGTGAGGCGATCGATCCCCGCGAACACGCCGGACGCGACGACGATGCGCGCGCCGGATCGGTCGACGATGTCGGACGCCTCGCTGACGGTGTAGCGGGTGTTCAGCGGCACGAGGACGGCGCCGGCGTAGTGCGTTCCGAGCGCGGCCACCGGCCAGTGATGGCTGTTGGGCGCCCAGACGGCGACGCGGTCGCCGGGCCGCACGCCGAGGCCGACCAGGCCTGCGGCGAATCGTCGCACACGTCCGGCGAATTCGCTCCAGGTGAGACGGACGGGCTCGGCCCACTGCTCGTCGACGATCGCGGGGCGGTCGGGCCACTGGGCCTCCGCGCGGTGCAGTGCGGCGGGGGTGGTGAGCGGAGTCGGAAGCATGAACAAAACCTAGCAAATGCTTGGTAGGTTAAGCTAGCGATCATGACGACGATCAACCTCGCCGATCGGGCCGTCGACCTCGGCGAATGGGCGGAACGCACGCCCGATGCGGCAACCGTCTTCGCGCAGGCCGTCCGCGACTGGCTCACCGACAACCTCGTCGGCGACTTCGCGGCCCTCCGCGGTCGCGGCGGCCCCGGCAGCGAGCACGAGTTCTTCGCCGAGCGCCTCGAATGGGACCGACACCTCGCGAAGTCGGGCTGGACCTGCCTCGGCTGGCCCGTCGAACACGGCGGTCGTGGCGCGACGATCGAGCAACGGATCATCTTCCACCAGGAGTATGCGCGCGCCGATGCGCCCGCGCGCGTGAATCACCTCGGTGAGGAGCTCCTCGGCCCGACGCTCATCGAATACGGAACCCCCGAACAGCAGGCGCGGTTCCTCCCGCACATCGTCGACGTCACCGAACTGTGGGCGCAGGGCTACTCCGAGCCGGGTGCGGGCAGCGACCTCGCGGGCGTGGCGACGTCCGCGGTCCTCGACGACGGCCAGTGGGTGATCAACGGTCAGAAGATCTGGACGTCGCTCGCGCACCTCTCGCAGTGGTGCTTCGTCATCGCGCGCACGGAGAAGGGCTCGAGTCGCCACAAGGGCCTCAGCTTCCTGCTCGTGCCGCTCGACGCCGACGGCGTTACCATCCGGCCGATCCAGCAGATCACCGGAACCTCCGAGTTCAACGAGGTGTTCTTCGACGACGCCAGGACCGATGCCGACCTCATAGTCGGTGAGCCCGGTGACGGCTGGAAGGTCGCGATGGGCCTGCTGCAGTTCGAGCGCGGCGTCTCCACGCTCGGCCAGCAGGTCGGTTTCCGACGGGAACTCGACGAGCTCGTCGACCTCGCCGAGCGCAACGGCAGCGCCGCTGACCCGGAGATCGCCTCGCGTCTGCGCCGCGCGAAGGTTGGCCTGGCGGTGATGGAGGCCAATGCCCGACGAACCCTCGCCGGCGACATCGTCTCCGAGGCGGGCGCGGCGTCGGTCACCAAGCTGCTGTGGGGCAACTGGCACCGCGATCTCGGCGAACTCGCCGTCGCCGTCGCCGGAGCCCCGTCGTTGATCGGTCCACCCGCGACCACCGAGGGCCGCGTCAACGACATCACCGACCCGGAGAACGTCGAACTGGACGAATGGCAGCGTCTGCTCCTGTTCACCCGCGCTGACACCATCTACGGCGGCTCCAACGAAGTCCAGCGCAACATCATCGCCGAGCGCGTCCTCGGCCTTCCCCGAGAGGCACGTCCATGACCACATCCCCGCTCGCCACTCCGCCCGAGGAGATCGGCGGCCACGACCTGCTCAAGGGCAAGAAGGTCGTCGTCACCGCAGCCGCGGGCACGGGCATCGGCTTCGCCACGGCTCGTCGCGTGCTGCTCGAGGGCGGCGACGTCCTCGTCTCCGATTTCCACGAGCGTCGCCTCGGCGAGACCGTCGAGAAGCTCGCCGCCGAGTTCGGCGCCGAGCGAGTGACGTCCCATGTCTGTGATGTGTCGTCCACCGAACAGGTCGACGCCCTGATCGCGGCCGCCGCGGACAAGCTCGGCCGCATCGACGTCCTCGTCAACAACGCGGGACTCGGCGGCGAGACGCCGGTCGCCGACATGACCGACGAGCAGTGGGACCGCGTCGTCGACATCACGCTGACGAGCACGTTCCGCGCCACGCGCGCGGCCCTGCGCTACTTCCGCGATGCAGGCCACGGCGGAATTCTGGTGAACAACGCGTCGGTCCTCGGCTGGCGTGCCCAGCGAGGTCAGGCCCACTACGCCGCCGCGAAGGCGGGCGTCATGGCGCTCACTCGCTGTTCGGCCGTAGAGGCCGCCGACTACGGCGTCCGCATCAACGCCGTCGCCCCGTCGATCGCCCGTCACCCGTTCCTGGCGAAGGTCACCTCCGACGAACTGCTCGACGAGCTCGCCTCGCGTGAGGCGTACGGCCGGGCCGCCGAGGTCTGGGAGATCGCCGCCACCATCGCGATGCTCGCCAGCGACTACACCACCTACCTGACCGGCGAGATCGTCTCGATCTCCAGCCAGCGCGCATAACTCCCGGAGGAACATCATGACCGCACCCCAGGCCTACATCGTCGACGCCGTCCGCACGCCCGTCGGCAAGCGCGGCGGATCGCTCGCCGCCGTCCACCCCGCCGACCTCGGCGCCCACGTCATCTCGGCGATCGTCGAACGCACCGGCATCGACCCCGAGGTTGTCGACGACGTGATCTTCGGCTGCGTCGACACCGTCGGACCGCAGGCAGGCAACATCGCACGCACGGCGTGGCTCACCGCGGGCATGCCGCTCGGCGTCCCCGGAACCACCGTCGATCGTCAGTGCGGGTCGAGCCAGCAGGCCATCCATTTCGCCGCTCAGGCCGTGATGAGCGGGACACAGGACGTCGTCGTCGCCGGTGGTGTCCAGAACATGAGCGCCATCCCGATCAGCCAGGCGATGATCGCGGGGCAGGAGCTTGGCTTCACCACGCCGACCGCCGAGTCGGTCGGCTGGAACAAGCGGTTCGGCGATGCCGAGATCAGCCAGTTCGTCGGCGCCGACATGATGGCGAAGAAGTGGGACATCAGCCGCCTCGACATGGAGGAGTGGTCGCTGCAGAGTCACCAGCGGGCGAAGGCTGCGATCGCAGCCGGTCGTTTCGACAACGAGTACGTCCCGCTCGGCGATGCCGTGGTCGACGAGTGCCCGCGTGAGACCACCCTGGAGAAGATGGCCTCGCTGAACGTCCTGGCCGAGGGCTCGGACCTCACCGCGGCCGTCGCGTCGCAGATCTGCGACGGATCGTCGGCCACGCTCGTCGTGTCGGAGAAGGCGCTCAAGCAGTACGGGCTCACCCCGCGCGCCCGCATCCACCACATGTCCGTGCGCGGCGACGACCCGGTGATGATGCTGTCCGCGCCGATCCCGGCCACGAAGTGGGCGCTGGAGAAGACCGGCATGAGCATCGACGACATCGACGTCGTCGAGATCAACGAGGCCTTCGCGCCGGTCGTCCTCGCCTGGCTCAAGGAGACCGGAGCCGACCCGGCACGCGTCAACCCGAACGGCGGCGGCATCGCCCTCGGTCACCCTCTCGGTGCGACCGGCGCCAAGCTGTTCGCGACGTTGCTCAACGAACTCGAACGCACGGGCGGCCGCTACGGCCTGCAGACGATGTGCGAAGGCGGCGGCACCGCCAACGTCACCATCATCGAGCGCCTCGGCTGACGGTCCCGGCGGTCGTCTCGGGTTCGATGTGAGTGCATGACGGTGTCCCCGCCTGACCTTGTCAGGCGGGGTACCGCACCACGTCCGTCCCCGGCGGGACGGGTGGCCCCGGTGGTGGGGCCGGGATTCGGCAGGCGAGCCATTTCTCGACGGCCGATCCGGATTCGGTGACCCGATCGCCGAAGGTGGGGAGGATCTTCTCCGGCTGCAGGGCGTGATTGACCTTCCACGGCTCGTTCGAGCCGGTGGGTCGCCACCCGACCCGGCCTGTGAAGGGCCCGGTCTGCAGGATGGTGGTCTCCCATCCGCCAGGTTTCGTCGAGACCGACCTGTTGTGGCCGCCGCACGCACCTCCGAGGTGATCGATATCGGTCGGGCCGCCGTCTTGCCAGTCGGGCATGTGATGGGCCTGGGTCTTCGACCACGGGACAGTGCAGCCCGGCGCGGTGCAGCCACGATCGCGGCCGAACAGGGCCAGGCGCTGAGCCCGGGACGCGAGGCGTTTGCCGCGCCCGAGGTACAGGACCTGTGCTGAGGCGTTCGCGAATACTTCCAACCACGGGGTCGCGTCGGCCGCGATCTCGACGAGATCTTTGACCGGCAGACGAGTCCCGGTGGCGGTAGTCGCGACACCGGTACGAGCTTCGAGATCGTCCAGCGATGCGGTCACCACCAACTGCGACGACAATGAGGTGCCCTCGCCCAGACCGCCGTTGGCGATGAGGAACGTCCACATCGCCTCCAGTGCATCGTGATTGCGCTGCGACTGGGACCGGGTGTCCCGCTCGGCGGCCGCAGCGAGCGCCTCGGGGTCGACATTGGCCGATGATCCGGACGGGGACTGCTCGTCGTCGGGATTGTTCATCCCGGGAGCCGCCCACAATACGAGCAGTGCCTCAAGTTTGGCGCGGGCCGCCGGGGTCAGTTTCGCGCTGATCGCCGACATGAGCCGCCGGTCCTGCGGCGCCAGAGTCACACCGCGGGTACGGGCCCGGTCGGTGTCGTCGGTCAACTCGCCGTCGGGGTCGAGGTGGGCCAGAATCCGCTTGCCCGCGGTCCGGGTCTGCTCGGGAGTCAACGTCCGCGCTACGCCGGCGAGTTCGGCTTCGGCGCGGCCCTTCACATCGGCGGGGATCGCCGCCGGGATCGCGTCGATGACGTCGACGATCTCCGCAACGTGGTCGAGGGAGAGGTCCCCGTCGGCCACGGCGCCTGCAGTGGCCGGGAGCGTCGGGTCGAGTGGTTCACCGGAGAAGGCGACCAGCGAGCTCAGACTCAACGCCGCATCGGTGCGCTGTTTACGGGCCCGCACCGACAACCGCAGCTGCCCTTCGAGGTACTTGCCCGGCATCTGCGACCCTGCCAGACGGTACGCACCACGCTGGGAGACCTCGGCGAACAGCCTCGCATCCACACCGACACCGCGGCGGTTGGACCGCTCATTGACCTCGGAGGCCACGAGCAGCTCCCGGTCCGACAGCCCGGCCAGGGACACCGCGGCGAGCTTCTGCGCGACCTCGTCCTGTAGCCGCACGAGGTCCAGAGGGTTGTCGGGGAGTTCGATGTTCGTCATGGTGTCCACCTCCTTGGCCGGGTGTCTGTTTCCTTCGTTATCTCCACTCTACGCCAATATGTCATTCATCACAATAGTCTAGTATGTAAGTTCGATAGAAGAACTCGCGGATGCCCGTGCGTGCTTGCTCACTGGGCAGGATGGTTTGACGTGGCTCGCTCTGGCGGCGGCTGCGCGGGCTGTCGCCAGCGGCGACACTAGAACCCGTTGCAGAACGTCGCGATCGGTGACATGGTTCACCGATGGCGATACTCACGGACACACTCATCGTCGGGGCGGGCTTCTCCGGCATCGGAACGGCCATCGCGCTGCGTGACGCGGGGTTCGACGACTTCCTGATCGTCGACGACGCGGATGGTCCCGGCGGAGTGTGGCATTGGAACACCTATCCCAGTGTGGCGGTGGACATCCCGTCGTTCAGCTACCAGTTCTCGTTCGAGCAGGAGTCCGACTGGTCGCGGAGCTATGCGCCCGGACGTGAGCTGAAGGCGTACGCCGAGCACTGCGTCGACAAGTACCGTCTGGCGTCCCAGATGCAGTTCTCCACCCGCGTCCAGTCGGCGACGTACGACGAGGAGGCGGCGACCTGGCAGGTGGAGACGTCGCGGGGGCCGATCACCGCGCGGACGTTGGTCCACGCGGGCGGCCCGCTGAGTCAGCCGAAGTCGCCGGACATCCCCGGGCTCGACTCGTTCGCCGGCGTCACGATGCACACCAGCCGATGGGATCACTCGGTCGATCTCGCGGGCAAGAGGGTCGGCATCATCGGCACCGGCGCCACCGCGGTCCAGGTGATCCCGGAGATCGCGCCGATCACCGGGCATCTCACGGTGTTCCAGCGGACTCCGATCTGGTGTCTGCCGAAGCTCGACGTCGCCCTGCCGCGCCCCCTGCGGTCGGCGATGCGTCTGCCCGGAGTGAAGGGCGCGCTGCGCCTGGCGAGTCAGGCGTACGTCGAGGTCACGTTCCCGATCGCCGCCCATTTCCACAAGCGGGTCCCGGTCGCGGGCGTCGCCGCGGCGTCCGCGCGCAAGTACATGGCCTCGCAGGTGCGCGATCCCCGGACGCGGGAGAAGCTGCTCCCGACGTACGCGCTCGGCTGCAAGCGGCCGAGTTTCCACAATTCGTACCTGTCGACGTTCAACCGCGACGACGTCGCGCTCGTCACCGACTCGATCGAGGAGATCACGGCCGAGGGCATCCGGACCGTGGACGGCACCGTGCACGAACTCGACGTGCTGATCCTGGCGACCGGGTTCAAGGTGACCGACAAGGACGCACTGCCGAGCTACACGGTGCTCGGGCCGGGCGGTGTCGACCTCGCGGATCATTGGGAGGCGACGCGCTTCCACTCGTATCAGGGCGTCTCGACCGTCGGGTTCCCGAACATCTTCGCCGTGTTCGGGCCGTACGGGTACAACGGTGCGTCGTTCTTCACGCTCGTGGAGAACAGCGCCGCCCACATCGTGCGCGTGCTCCGGGAGGCTCGACGCCGTGGGACCCCGGTGATCGAGGTGACCGAGACAGCGCAGGAGGAGTACATGTCGGGCGTTCTCGCGCGCAAGGACGGTCAGGTGTTCGCCGACCCCTCGTGCGGCGGGGCGAACAGCTACTACTTCACCGCCAACGGCGACGTGCCGTTCCGCGCGTCGACGACGATCGAGGCCTCGTGGACCAATCGACGCTTCCCGCTGGAGCACTATAAGTTCACTGATGCTGGCACTGTGATTCAAGCCACCTGATGGTTAGTATGGAATGACCTCAAGAATTCGTCTCATCCGAGCGGTTCGATTGTGAAGTGGAGGGTCGAATGACCAAGCCTGCAGAAACCCCGGTGCGCGCCGGCGACAAGGTGTCGTCGGAGTCGCACAGCCTGACCGAACTGCTCGAGATCCAGAAGGCCGCCTTCCTGCGTGACGGCATCCCGGACGCGGCGACCCGCGTCGACCGGATCAACCGCCTCGGACAGATGCTGCTCGACAACGCCGACGAGATCACCGCGGCCCTCAACGAGGACTTCGGCACCCGCCCGCGTGAACTGTCGATCGCCACCGACGTCGCAGGCTGCCTCATCGACCTCACTCACCAGCGTCGTTCCGCCGAGAAGTGGATGAAGGAGACCAACGTCTCCAAGATCCAGGGGGCGCTCGGCTACAAGCAGCGCCTGCGCCACGACCCGCTCGGCGTGGTCGGCATCATGGGCCCCTGGAACTTCCCGCTGCAGCTGACGATCGTCCCCGCGGGCTCGGCGTTCGCCGCGGGCAACCGCGTGCTGCTGCGCCCGTCGTCGATCACCGCCAAGACGACCGCGGTGATCGCCCGCGTCGCCCCCGACTACTTCTCGATCGAGGAACTCGCCGTGGTCACCTCCGCGCACGGCGGCGGCTCCGATTTCGCGAAGTTGAAGGTCGACCACATGTTCTTCACCGGTTCACCCGAGGTCGGCGCGTCGGTCGCGCAGGAGGCCGCGAAGAACCTGATCCCGGTGACGCTGGAACTCGGCGGCAAGAACCCGGTGATCGTCGACGCCACCCAGGACATCACCGAGGCCGCGAACTTCATCGCCGACGCCCGCATGATCAACGGCGGTCAGGTGTGCCTGTGCCCGGACTATGTGTTCGTGCCGGAGAGCAAGGTCGGCGAGTTCACCGAGAAGGTCGTCGCCCGCTGGACCAAGAACTTCCCGACGATCCTCACCAACGACCAGTACACGTCGACGATCAACGAGAAGAACTACACGCGCATCACCGGCCTGATCGACGACGCCGTCGAACTCGGCGCCACGAAGCATCAGGTGATCCCCGCGGGCGAGGCGCTGCCGAACGCCGACGCGCGGAAGATCCCGCCGACCCTCCTGACCGGTGTCAAGGCCGGTATGAAGATCGAAGAGGACGAGGTCTTCGGCCCGGTCCTCACCGTGTACCCGTACCGCAACCTGTCGGAGGCGATCGACAAGATCAACTCGGCCGGTCACCCGCTCACCCTGTACTGGGTCGGTGACGACAACGAGAACCTCAAGCGCGTCGCCGACAACACCCGCAGCGGGTCGATCAGCGGCAACGACTTCGCGCTGCACCTGCTCTCGCACGGTCTTCCGTTCGGCGGCGTCGGACGCTCGGGCATGGGCAACTACCACGGCAAGTTCGGTTTCGACACGTTCAGCCATGCTCGTGCGGTCACCGTCTCGACGATGCCGATCAAGTTCGCCGAGCTCGTCTCCGCTCCGTTCACCAAGAGCGACACCCGCCTGACGAACGCCCAGATGAAGATGTGGAACTTCATCCAGGGCCGCGCCAGCCGCAAGTCGGCCAAGCGCTGATCCCACTCCACTCTTCGACGGGCCGTCCGCATTCGCGGGCGGCCCGTCGTGTTTCCGGTTCCCTCGATCGGCCGTCGCGTCTCCCGCTCCCGAGCGCAGTCGAGGGGAAGAAAACAACCAAGCACTTGCTAGGGTGGGTGTAGTTGCTTTATGAGGAGGCAAGGTGGCGTCGAAGACGACGACGTCGGGTTCGACCCGACGCGATGAACTGCTCGGCATCGCCGGTGAACTGTTCGCCGAACGCGGCCTCCGGTCGACGACGGTCCGCGACATCGCGGACACCGCCGGAATCCTGTCGGGGAGCCTGTATCACCACTTCGACTCCAAGGAGTCGATGGTAGACGAACTGCTCCGCGGCTTCCTCGACGCCCTGTTCGCGCGGTACCGCGAGATCGACGCGGCGGGCATGAGTGCGTCGGAGACGCTGCGTCAACTGGTGATCGCGTCGTTCGAGGCGATCGACGCCAGGCACACGGCCGTCGCCATCTACCAGAACGAGGCCCGTCAACTGGCGGGTCAGGAGCGTTTCGCCTACATCGACGAGCGCAACCGCGAGAACCGCGAGCTGTGGGCGTCGGTGTTGCGACGCGGCGTGGTCGAAGGCGACTTCCGTCCGGACCTCGACGTCGACCTCGTCTACCGCTTCATGCGCGACACCGTCTGGGTCGCCGTCCGCTGGTATCGCCCGGGCGGAGCGAAGTCCGTCGAGCAGATCGCCGACCAGTACCTCTCCATCGTCCTCGACGGCATCCTCCCGCGCTGACCTCCGCGTCGTCGCGTGAGGATTCGGGGATGGCTTTCCCGGGTCGTCGATCGCAGTCGAGATGCGTCCGATACCGTCATTGACGACATAAAGGGGGAAGGGTGTCGATGGATTCGGAGACGGTGGGGGAGCTCGGGTACCGGCAGGACGCCGAGCCTGAAGACTGGAACCTTCGGGAGACGTTGCTGATCTCACTGACGGTGCTCCTGCCGGAGACGCTTCGGCGTCCGCTGCTGGCAGGCCTGCTCGCCTTCAGCATCCTCGTGTATTCGGTGATCGCCCTTGTCGATCCGGTCTACGGATTCGTCGGACTCGGGATCACGGCGTCGCTGGTCATCGCGGTGCCGCTGATCGGGGTAGTCGCGAGTCGGCGGATGCTGAAGACTGGCGGATCCCAGGAGCTGATCTTCCGCGAGCACGGGTTCTCGTACATCGGACCGCATTCGGACAAGTTCCCGCCCGAGATCGCCTATACCGAGGTCACAGTGCTGCGCCGCTACAAGCGGGCGACGGTGATGCGTACGCGGTACCTCAACGGTGGCCCGCTCATCGCCGAGCCCGAGCTGATGCCGCAGGAAGCGTACAACCGCGTGTACCGCGGTATGCGGCGCGGCTGACCGGGCGAGCCTAGTGCCGCGAACCGCTAATCCGTTGAATAAGTATTCGCACCCCATTGGTGGTTGAGCCGGACCGGAGCGCCAGCGGAGGGCCGTGTCGAAACCTGGTGAGGTCGGCTGGAAGTTGGTGGCAGGGTTCGATAAAATGGCTGGTCAAGCCAAGTTTCGTGGTGACGATTCGACAGTAGTCTGACTGCAGTTCCAGCGAATGTCGCCGGGTTCGACTCGGCCCTCCGCTATCGCTCCGACCCGGCTCAACCAGCATACTGATGCAATCATTTATGCAACGGACTAGAGGTTTGGGACACTAGGGGGCGACCCGAGTCCAGACGATGTCGTCGACGAGCTTCGACAGACGCCATCCGTCGGGGGTGCGGACTGCGTCGAAATGGTAGTAGCCGCCGACCTCCCACAACTGTTCGGCGCCGTCCGCGCGGGTCGCGATCATCGGGTTGTAGAAGTAGGTGGTGCCGGACGCCGAGTCGGTCGCATACGTGAGGTCCACCTGGCCGAGCATGTGCTGCCAGCGGGTGAAGCCTTCGAGGCTGCGGATGAACGTCTTCGCTTCGGAGAGCGGGCCGACCGGTCCGCCAGGTGACGAATAGTCGAGGACGGCGTCGTCGGAGAACACGGCGTCCAACGCGTCCCACGAGCGGGTGTCGACGGCGCGTGTGTACGCGGTCATCAGTGCGGTGATCTCGTAGCGGTCGATGAGTTCGGAGACGTCCATCAGTCGACTGTTTCACGACGAACCGACGCGGTGACCGTGAACTTCGAGTTCCGCACGATCTGTCGCGTGGGACCGACGATCCGTTCCAGCGCGCCTCGGTACCGCAGATGCGAGTTCCACACGCACCACAGCTCACCGCTGGGTGCGAGGGCGCGGGCGGCGTCGCCGAAGAGGTGATGAGCGATGCCCGTCGACAGGGCGGCGTCGCTGTGGAAAGGCGGGTTCAGGACGACGAGTTCCTGCGATCGGGGAGTCACGTTCTCGAGGCCGTCGGCCTGCTCGACGCGCACCAGATCGGCGACGCCGTTCGCCGCGGCGGTGGCTCGCGCCGACCGTGCCGCCACCGCCGACCGGTCGGTCGCCAGCACCTCGAGGCCGCGGCGGGCGAGCGCCGTCGCGATCACCCCGGTGCCGCATGCGAGGTCGACGGCGGTCCCGGCGGTGGGAGCGTCGTCGAGCACGGTCAGCAGCAGCCGCGTCCCGATGTCGATCCGGGTGCCCGCGAACGCGCCGCCGTGCGCGGCGACGGTCAACTCGGGATGGGCCTCCAGGCGGGGCCACCGCGGAGCGGCAGTCGCGCGCGGACCGCGCGCGAACAAGACGCGCGACTTCTGCCGGGCATGGCTGACGTCGACGCGGTCGAAGAACTCGCAGAGCACGTCGTTCATGGCGGTCGACATGTGCTTGATCCGGCCGCCCGCGACCACGACGACGTCGGGATCGGCATGCTCGGCGATCAACGCCGCGACCTCCGCGAGACGGTCGAGCGACCGCGGCAGCCGCATCAGCACCACGCGCGCCCCGTCGACCACGTCGGGGCCGAACGTCAGTGACCTCACGTCGGTGACACCGAGGGCCGCCGCGTTGGCGGCCAGGGCCCGCTCGCCGGTGATCAGGTCCTGATGCACACGGACGCCCGCGGCGCCGGAACCGAGCGCCAGGGCGCCGTAGGCGTCGTCGATCACCGACACCGAACCCGCGGGCGCCGCGGCCAGGAGCTCGGCGGCCTCGTCGAGGATCAGACGGTCGGCGGCGTCGGACGCCGCGAGCCCGGGACCGTCGACGTCGGGATGTCGACGGAGCAGGGTGAAATCCACGATCGGAACGTTACCGGTAGCGTCGAAGACCATGTCGAACGCTGCACCGGACGTCGAGCCGAGGTCCATCCCGACGCCGATGCTCCTGACGCTCGCGTTGCTGTCGGGCATCGCGCCGCTCGCTATCGACATGTACCTTCCGGGTCTGCCGAGGGTCGGCGACGACCTCGGCGCGTCCGCGTCGACCGTGCAGCTCACACTCACCACGTTCATGCTCGGCCTCGCGCTCGGGCAGCTGCTGGTGGGGCCGCTGTCGGACGCGGCGGGTCGCCGTCGGCCGATGCTGATCGGCACGGTGCTGCTGACCGTCGCGGGACTGGTGTGCGCGCTCGCACCGTCCGTGGTGGTCCTCATCGCGTTCCGCTTCGTGCAGGGTGTGACCGGCGGGGTCGGCGTCGTGGTGGCACGTGCCGTGATCGCCGACCGTGCGACCGGTGATGTGGCGGCCAAGCTCTTCAGTCTCATGATGATCATCAGCAGTGCCGCACCGGTCGTGGCGCCGCTGATCGGAGGATCCCTCGTCGGGCCCATCGGATGGCGCGGCGTGTTCTACGTCCTCACCGGACTCGCCGCCCTGATGCTCCTGGCCGTATGGCGATTCGTCCCCGAGACGCTGCCGGTGGAGCGCAGGCATCCGATGCACGTGCGGACCGTCGTCGGGAACGTCGTCGCCGTGGCGAGGCGACGCCGATACCTCGGCTACGTCCTCACATTCGCGTTCGGATTCGGCGCCCTGTTCGCGTACATCTCGGCATCGCCGTTCGTCCTGCAAGACTTGATGGGCTTCTCGCCCGGCGTCTTCTCGATGCTGTTCGCGACCAATGCGATGGGCATCGTCCTCGCGAGCTGGCTCAACTCGCGGCTGGTCGGGCGAGTGCGGCCGCAGCGGATTCTGACGGTCGGTGTCGGCGGGCTGTTCGTGGTCGGGACGGCGATGATCGTCGTGTCCGTCGTGGCCTCTGGAGTCCGCATCCCCATGCTTGTGCTGATGTTCGCGCTGTCCGCGTCGTTCGGGCTCATCGCGGGCAATGCGACGGCGCTGGCGATCGGCGAGGTCCGCGACCGCGCGGGTTCGGGATCGGCCCTGCTCGGGACGCTGCAGTTCACCGTGGGATCAATCGTCCCGCCGCTCGCCGGGATCGGTGGGCCGTCGAGCGCCCTGCCGATGGCGATTGTGATCGGCGTGTGCGCGGTGTGCTCGGCAGCGTCGTTCGTCGTCGCCTCGCGGTCAGGATAGCCGCGCCTGGAGCACGCCCGTCATCGCACGGGCGGCCGCCGACGGCCCGGCGCCGGTGGCGAGTGACAGCATCGTCCGTGTCGACCGGGCGACGGGGACGGCGACGAGCCCGGGTCGGGCGGTCATGGATGCGGTCAGCACTCCCACGCCGCTCCCGAGTTCGACGAGCGACAGGATCGAGTCGGGCGAGTGGGCGGCGACATCGGGCTGCACGTCGACGTGCTCGGCCGCGCAGGTCGACGCCAGCGCCGACCGCACACCCGTGCCGACGGGTAGGCTCAGGACCGTCGTCTCGGCGAGATCGGCGCAGCTCACCGACGTCCTGCCGGCCCATTCGTGATCGTTCGGGACGACGGCCGTCAACGGTTCGCGGATCAGCGTCCACCCGTCGACGCCGTCGGGCAGCGGGCCGGTATGGGCGACGAGTGCGACGTCGAGCAGGCCGGCTGCGAGGTCCGCGATCAGCCTGTCGGAGTTGTCCTCGATCACCGACACGCGGACGCCCGGATGCATCCGGCGGAAGTCGGCGAATCCCGCGAGGTAGCCGGGGATTGTGCAGCCGATGACCGTCCCCATGCGCAGCGAACCCCGGACGACGCCTGCCAGTTCGTCGGCGACGGCCCCGATCGACGACACGCAGGCGAGCGCCGCGCGGGCGTGCGGCAGGATCTCCGACCCCGCGTCGGTCAGCCGCACCGACCTTGCCGAACGGTCGAGAAGACGGTGGCCGACCTCGTGTTCGAGCTTGGCCACCTGCGCGGACACGCCGGATTGGCTCACATGCAGACTCGCCGCGGCGGCGGTGAACGATCCATGGTCGGCCACGGCGACGAGGTACCTCAACTGATGAAGCTCCATAACCAAGAATGCTAGTAGCAAGAAGAACCATCTGTTGGACAGCTGGGAAGCGGGGCGGGAGAGTGGAGTCATGACAACAACACCCACAGACATCGCCGCCGTCTACTTCGACTGCTGGGCTCGGAAGGACTTCACCGACCTCGCGCCGTACCTCGCGCCCGACTGCACCTTCACCGGCGTCTTCGGTGTCGCGAACGGACCGGACGAGTTCCTCCGCGGGCTGAACGGGATGGCTGCGAGCACCGACTCGCTCGTCATCCGCAAACGGATCGCCGACGACACCGACGTCATCACCTGGTTCGACCTCGGAATGAGCAGTGCTCCGGCCACTGCGGTAGCCAACTGGACGCGCGTCGCCGACGGTCTGATCACCGAGGTCGATGTGACGTTCGATCCCCGCGGAATACTCGCCGCGTCGTCCTGACCGCCCTGGGTACGATGACGTCCATGCCCCACGTCACGCACATCTGCGTCGTCCACGGACTGCTTCCGGACGAGGGGCAGGTGGGTGTGACAGCCATCGACAAGCGACCGGTCGACGGACCGGTCCGGATCGGCGACTACGGCGTGTACGCCGATGTCCAAGCCGATCGCAAACATCACGGCGGCCTCGACAAAGCGTTGTACGTGTACGCGCAGGAGGACGTCGACCATTGGGCCGACGAACTCCGACGCGACATCCCGCCCGGCTTCTTCGGCGAGAACATTCGCACCGTCGGCATCGATGTGAACGCCGCGCGGATCGGTGAGCAGTGGCGCATCGGGGACAAGGTGATCGTCGAAGTGACGTCGCCGCGGATACCGTGTCAGACGTTCGCCCGCCGCATGGGCGTCGACGGTGACGGTTGGGTCAACCGGTTCGGCGAATCCCGACGCCTCGGCCCCTACCTTCGCGTGGTGAAGCGGGGAACGATCACCGCGGGCGACGAGATCGAGGTGCTGTCCGTCCCCGACGACGCGCCGTCGATCATCGACGTCACCAAATGGGCGCGCTGACACAGTCTTCCGGGCCGGGCTCGTCGTAGGGGCGACGGCATCTCGAACTGTTTCTCACCCGACCGATCAGTTCGAGCGAGCACGACGGTCTATATCTGTGACGGCCTCGACAAGCCGAGACCGCAGACCCTGGAGGCTCCCATGCACAAGATGATCTTCGTGAACCTGCCCGTCGCCGACCTCGCCCGTTCGCGGGAGTTCTTCACCGCGATCGGGTACACGTTCGACGACCGGTTCTCCGACGACAACGCCGCCGCCCTCGTGCTCGGCGATGCGATCGTGGCGATGCTCCTGCGCCGCGACTTCTTCGAGACGTTCATCCCCGGGCGCACCGCCGGAGACCCGACGTCGGCGCCCACCGCCATCACCTGCCTCAGCGCGGAGAGCCGTGACGAGGTGAACGGGCTAGTCGACAAGGCCATGGCCGCCGGAGCCGCCGCGGGCGACACCGAGGACCACGGTTTCATGTACGGTCGGTCGTTTTACGATCTCGACGGTCACGGCTGGGAGATCATGTGGATGGACCCCGCCGCGGCGGAGGCCGGCCCGGAGGAGTACGTCGCGCAGCAGGCCGACAAGCAGTAGGAGACCGACGACGATGACGGACGACCGCGACTTCGAGGCCGCGACTGGCGGCATGCGGGCCGAACTGCTCGCGCACTGCTACCGGATGCTCGGTTCGGCGACCGACGCCGAGGACGTCTTGCAGGACGTCTACCTGCGTGCTTGGCAGGCGTTTCACCGTTTCGAGGGGCGGTCGTCCGTCCGGACATGGATGTATCGGATCGCGACCAACACGTGCATCACGGCACTCGACGGCCGCGCACGGCGGCCGCTCCCGACGGGGCTGGGGACGGAGTCGTCGGACCCTCGGGTGCCCGTCGTCGCCGACACCGAACGTCTGTGGATGCAGCCGTTGCCCGACGCCGCGCTCGGCGATCCGGCCGACGCCGTCGCCGCGCGCGAGAACGTCGGACTGGCGATGGTCGCCGCCATGCAAGACCTGCCCGCCAGCCAGCGGGCGGTGCTGATCCTCCGTGACGTCCTCGCGTTCAGCGCCGCGGAGACGGCCGGCATGCTCGACGTGACGGTCGCCTCCGCGAACAGTGCGCTGTCTCGCGCACGCAAGACGATCGGCGACGGCGCGGTCCGCGACGGCAGGCGCGCCGTCGAACTGACCGACCATGAGCGCGAGGTGTTCGCGGAGTTCTGCCGCGCGTTCGAAGATCACGACATCGACGGTCTGGTGCAGGTTCTGGCCGCCGACGCCGTGTGGGAGATGCCGCCGTTCCCCGGCTGGTACCGCGGCGCGGCGGAGATCGGCGTCCTCACTCTCACCCAGTGTCCGGCGAAGGCCGCGGGCGACATCAAGATGGTGCCCACGACGTGCAACGGTCAGCCCGCCGCGGGCATGTACATGCGAGACGGCGACGTCTGGCTGCCGTTCCAGCTCGACGTGCTGACGTTCGTCGACGGCGAACTGGTGCACGTGGGCGCGTTCTTCGAGACAGAGCTGTTCGCGATGGCGGGCCTGCCCGAGCGGTTGTAGATCAGGCGTCGTGCTGCCCTAGTTGTAGTGCCCCGAACCGTTAGTCCGTTGAATAAGTATTCACATGCACATGGTGGTTGAGCCGGACCGGAGCGATAGCGGAGGCCCGCGTCGAAACCCGGTGACATTCGCTGGAACTGCATCCCGGCTACTGTCGAATCGTCACCACGAAACAGGCGTCACCATTGACTTCATTTGACGCTGTCACCGAGTTCGGGCCGACCTCACCAGGTTTCGACTCGGCCCTTCGCTATCGCTCCGGGCCGGCTCAACCACCATGGAGGTACGACCATTTGTGCAACGGACTAACGGTTCGGCACACTGGCCGACTACCGAAGCGCGGCCAAAGCATCCAGACGCTCGTGGGCCTGCGACATGATCGACTGGATCAGCTCGTCGCAGGAGGGCAGATCGGAGATCATGCCCACCACCTGGCCGGACGCGAGAACTCCAGCCTCGGTGTTGCCGTCGACGAGGCCGGCCTTGAGCAGCATGGGGGTGTTGCCCGCCATGATGATCTGCTGCCAGGTGCGCTCGCCGGACTTCTTCATCGATGCCCCGTCGCGGAGCATGGTGGTCCAGCGCATGCCGGTCATCTGCTTGAACTCGTTGGCGTTGCGGGCGGCGGCGAGGAGGGCCTTGGCGCGCGAGCCGGATTCGAGGGCGTTGACGAGCTCCGTACGCAGGACGCGGTGCGGCATGCCGTCGACCTTGAGGGAGACGACGGTGTCGTTGAGCGTCCGCTGCAGGTACTCCTGTTTGACGCTGTCGGGGACTGCCGAGTCGGAGGTCAGCAGGAAGCGGGTGCCCATCGCGACGCCGTCGGCGCCGTAGCCGAGGGCGGCGACGAGTCCGCGTCCGTCGAAGAATCCACCCGCGGCGACGACGGGGATCGACGTCTGGCCCGCACCGCCGAGGGCGTCGACGACCGACGGGAGCAGGAGCGTGGTGGCGACGGGACCGGTGTGGCCGCCGCCTTCGCCGCCCTGGACGATGACGGCATCCGCGCCCCACGAGGCGACTTTCACCGCGTGCTTGGCAGCGCCGATCGACGGGATCACGGCGAGGCCGTGGTCCTTGAGCTTGGCGATCAGCTCCTTCTTCGGCGCGAGCGCGAACGATGCGACCTTGACGCCCTCACGGATCATGAGGTCGACTCGCTCGTTCGCATCGGTCGCGTCGGCGCGCAGGTTGACGCCGAACGGCTTGTCGGTGAGGCTCTTGGTCTTCTTGATCGCGAACTCGAGTTCGTCGTACGTCATCGTCGCAGACGCGAGGATGCCGAGGCCGCCCGCGTTCGCGGTGGCCGCGGTCAGCGACGGGCCGGACACCCAGCCCATGCCGGTCTGCACGATCGGGTACTTGACCCCGACGAGTTCGGTGAATCGCGTGTTCAGTGCGGGAGCGGTCACGGTCACTTCACCTCGCGGTTGCGGACACCCTTGGGGTCGAGGACCTCGCGGATGATGCGGAGCTGCTCGTCGGTGGGGGTTGCGGTGACGGGTGCGTTGTCGAGGCCCGCGATCGGGAAACTCGTGTTCTCGGCGACCTCGTCGGCCGTGACGCCGGGATGCAGCGACAGGGCCTGCATCGTGTGGCCCGGACCGTTGAAGTCGAACACGCCGAGGTTGGTGACGACGCGGTGGATGTTCAGCGAGTCGAACGCGGGGTTGCGCTCGTCGACCTTGTCGAAGCCGACACCCGACACGATGTCGACGTCGTCGACGAACACGCGCGAGCTGTGGCGGGCCACCCAGTAGCTGGTGGGGTGATTGATGGTGTTGCCGGGAGCCCCGCGGACGCCGAACATCTGGCGGGTCGGGTGCTGCAGCGGGCCGAAAGCCGACAGGTTCTGGTTGCCGAAGCGGTCGATCTGGTTGGCGCCCATCACCACGTGGCGACGCCCGGAGGCGACCACGTCGAACACCTTGCGGAACGGCATCCAGCCCTCGGTCGGGCCGACCTTGCCGATGGCGGGGGTGTCGGCGAGGATCAGCGCCTCACCGTCGGTGATCAACAGGTCCTGCTCGGTGGTCAAGCGTGCCAGGCGCGCGCCGAGCAGCGGAGTCGGGGCCATCGGCGACGCCATGATCTCGCCCGCGCCGGTGAAGATGTCGGCGCACGCGGTGACGCAGTACTCGGCGCGGGTGATCTCGGTGTTGGTGCTATCAGGGGTGCTCACTTGGCTTCCTCCTGCTCGGCCTGCCACTTGGTGACTTCGTTCTGGTAGGTGGCCTCGTCGACGTCGAGGAACCGGGTCGTGAAAGCGGCCCACGTGTCGTCGGAACCGGCCGATTCGACGTAGAAGCGCTGGAACGCCTCGTCGCGGCCGTAGCCGCCCGCGAAGGTGAAGTGCGCGCCGTTCGGTGCGTGGACGACGCGGTCGACGTTCATCCGGTTCACGATCAGCCGTTGGTTGGGCAGTTCGGCGACCAGTTCTTCGGTGGTGACGAGACGGTCGACCTCGAGGTAGCGACGCTCGGCGGCGGCCAGGTACAGGTCGTCGAAGTACGGGTCGACACCGGTGTAGCCCGCGTTGCCGTGGGCGTCGGCGACGTCCAGGTGGACGAACGCGGCGTCGAGCTTGAGGGCAGGCATCGCGACGAGGGTCTGCGTGCGGCCGTCGGCGTCGGCGTACGGCGACTCGATCGTCTTGAGCTCGCCCTCCCAGAAGTTCAGGACGTCCGAGCCGAGACCGGCGCGGATCGGGAGGAACGGCAGGCGGGCGGCCGCGGCTTCGAGGCCGCACTTGACCATGCCCTCGTCCATCTCGCGGGCCTCGATGGAGCCGGAGGTGCGGGCCTTGGCGAACCACGGGTCGTAGAACGGCGCCGAGTCGAGGGACACGAAGCCGTAGTAGGCGCGACGGACCTTGCCCGTCGCGCACAGCAGACCGAGGTCGGCTCCGCCGTATGTCACGACGGTGAGATCCTTGACGTCGCTGCGGGCGATCGCACGGACGAGGGCCATCGGCTTGCGCCGCGAGCCCCAGCCGCCGATGCCGATCGTCATGCCGTCGCGCAGCTCGGCGACGACGTCGTCGAGTGTGCTCGTCTTGTCGGTTGCCACGGTCACTTCTCCTTCAGGGTCTTGCCGGTCTCGACGTACGCATCGCGGTGCTCGTCGGCGACGCCGGCCAGGTTCAGTTCGTACGTGTAGCGCTGTTCGAGCAGGTAGCTCGTCTTCACGTCGACGGGGTCGATGTTGTTGATCGCGGCCTTCGCGGCGCGGATCACACGCGTGTCCTTGGCGTCGATCTTGCGGGCCACCTCGAGGGCGGTCTCCAGCAGTTCCTCGCGGGGGACGGCCTTGTAGACCGAACCGAAGTGGACCAACTGCTGCGCGGTCACGTTCTGCGCGGTGTAGTACAGCGTCCGCATCATGTGCTGGGGGACCAGACGCGCGAGGTGGGTGGCCGCGCCGAGCGCGCCGCGGTCCACCTCGGGGAGTCCGAAGACGGCGTCGTCGGACGCGACGATCACGTCGGCGTTGCCGACCAGGCCGATGCCGCCGCCGACGCAGAAGCCGTTGACGGCGACGATTACGGGGACGGCGCAGTCGTAGACGGCGGAGAACGCCGCGGCGCAGCCCTTGTTGGCGTTGACGAGGGCGTCGAAGCCGGTGGTGGCCTGCATCTCCTTGATGTCGACGCCCGCGTTGAAGCCGCGGCCCTCCGCGCGCAGGATCACGACGGTGGTCTCGGGGTGATTCCCGGCGGCGAGGATCTCGTCGGCCAGTTGGAACCACGCTGCACTCGGCAGTGCGTTGACCGGCGGGAAGTCGACCGTGACGGTGACGATGCCCGATTCGGCGCGGGCCGTGGTGATCGGCACACCTGCTCCTAACGTTGTCTCACCCAAGCAAATGCTTGGTTGTTTGGTAGGGTAGCACCATGTCTGAAGCAGTGCACACGCCCGTAGAGCTGGGCCTCGCCGGGCGAATCGTCCTGGTCACCGGTGGTGTCCGCGGCGTCGGAGCCGGAATCGCGGACGTGCTCGAGAACCTCGGAGCCACGCCCGTGGTATGCGCACGACGCCCCGTCGACGGCTCGACCCGAGAATTCCACTCGTGCGACGTCCGCGATTCCGACGCCGTCGCCGCGATGATCGCCGCCATCGTCGAGAGACACGGACGGCTCGACGGCGTCGTCAACAACGCGGGCGGATCGCCGTTCGCGCTCGCCGCCGACGCGTCCGACCGCTTCACGCAGAAGATCCTCGAGCTCAACCTGCTCGCGCCGATCATCGTCTCGCGCGCCGCACATGCGGTGATGGCAGGTCAGGACGGCGGCGGAGCAATCGTCAACGTGTCGAGCGTCAGCGGTCACCGCCCGTCGCCCGGCACGTCCGCGTACGGCGCGGCCAAGGCGGGTCTGGACAACGTGACCGAATCGCTGGCCGTCGAATGGGCGCCGTCGGTCCGTCTCAACTCCGTGATCTGCGGTCCCATCGAGACCGAACAGTCGCACCTGCACTTCGGCGACGCCGACGGCGTCGCCGCCGTCGGTCGGACCATTCCGATGGGCCGTCTCGCCCAACCGTCCGACGTCGGCAACGCCGTCGCATTCCTGCTCTCGCCGCTCGCGTCGTACATCACCGGCTCCACCCTCACCGTCCACGGCGGCGGCGAGAAGCCCGCGTTCCTGTCCGCGGGCAACACCGACAATCAGGTCTGAACAGAAAGAGAACCCACATGACCAGCATCAACACCGGCCGTGTCGTCATCGTGACGGGCGCGGGACAGGGAATCGGACGAGCGCACGCGCTCGCCTTCGCCGCAGACGGCGCCAAAGTGGTCGTCAACGACTACGCCGCAGACTCCGCCGCATCGGTGGTCGACGAGATCGTCGCGGCCGGGGGTGAGGCGGTCGTCGCAGCAGGCGACGTCGCCGACTGGGACACCGGGGCCGCCATCGTCAAGACCGCCGTCGACACCTTCGGACGACTCGACGCCCTCGTCAACAACGCGGGCTTCCTGCGTGATCGCATGCTCGTCTCCCTCAGCGAAGACGAGTGGGACGCCGTCGTCCGAGTCCACCTCAAAGGACACTTCGTGATGCTGCGCCATGCCACCGAATACTGGCGCGCACAGGCCAAGGCCGGAAACACTCCGCAAGCCCGCATCATCAACACGTCGTCGGGTGCGGGGATCTTCGGCTCCGTCGGCCAGGGCAACTACGCCGCGGCCAAGGCGGCCATCGCCGAACTCACCATCCAGGCCGCGGCCGAGCTCGGCGGATACGGGATCACCGTCAACGGCATCGCCCCCGCCGCCCGCACCCAGATGACCCTCGGAGCAGGCGACGCGATGGCCGCACAGATGGCCGCTCCCGCCGACGGCTCATTCGACGTCATGGACCCCGCCAACATCTCGCCGCTCGTCGTCTGGCTCGCCTCCGCCGAATCCGGCGACGTGACCGGTCGGCTCTTCGAAGTGGAAGGCGGAACGGTCACCGTGCTCGACGGCTGGCAGCGCGCCGCGAGCAAGGACAAGGGTGCCCGCTGGGAGCCGTCCGAGCTGGGTGACGTCGTTCGTGGTCTCATCGCCGAGTCGCCTGCACAAGTGAAGGCGTACGGCGCTCGCTGACCTCTATTTCGTGTCCGTTTGTCGTTGGGTCGGCGGTCGCGGAGATTCTCCCTCCTCGGCAGTCCTCGCGGGCTCGGCTGTCGCCTCGCGCGCTGCGGAGGGCTCGTCGGGAGAATATCCACGACCGCCTGGTCCGGCGTGAGTGGCGAGCTTGATCAAGTGTGGAAATGAATGAAGGCCGGATCCCGAGGGGGTCCGGCCTTCATCGTCTCCGCGACGTGCGGATGGGAGGTCAGGCGGTGGCGCCGGGGGCGCGGATGGTGAGGGGGACGCCGGGGAAGTAGGCGGCGAGCTCGCTGCGGGAGCGGCGCAGGGCAGAGACGCCGTAGCCCTTCTTGCGACTGTCCGGACGGATCCAGATGCGGACGTCGACGATGCCGTCGGACAGTTCGCCGAACACGATGCCGACCTTCTGATCGTTGTCGACCGCGACGAGCCACACCGCGTCCTCGGCGTCCACGCGGTCGGCCGCCTTCGAGATCTCGTCGCCGAGCTCACCCGCCGGAGCGCCCGATCCGTCGCCCGCGACACCCTGCTCCGCGGTGCGTTCGGCGAAGATGTCCGCGTCGTCCGTCGACGAGAACGGACGCAGGTCGAGCGAGTCCCCTCCGCTGGCCGGGCGATCGGACAGGGTGAAGGTCAGTTCCGAGTTCAGGTCGTCGAGCGCCGCCTGATTCCTACGGCGCGACTCCTTGGTCAGCTGGTCCAGAGACATGTGCAGGACCGCGTCGACACCCTGGCGAGACGTGTCGAGCAGGGTCGCGATCGCGTCGGCTGCCGAATCGCGATCGTCGGCGTCGAATATCGCGTCCAGGACGTCGTGCCTACGCTCGAATGCCTTGAGCAGGGCGTCGGTGATGTCGCGTCGGGTCGTGGCCTGGTCTACATCAGTCATGTCACCGATAGTTACACGCTTCTTCGGTTACCTGCACGTCTACCGACGAGTAGTTTTCCGAGTCCTAACATGCACGTCATCCGGCCCTTTCGCGACGAGTCGAGCGGCACGCCTTTCGCAAAGTTAGAACACGTTCTAGTGTGGATCTCATGAGTGGAGAACAGTCTGTCCTGGCAGCCGACGAGCTGCTGCACACGCCCGTGCACCTCGGTGATCTCATGGTCGCCGCCCTCAAACGGCACGCGACCAGCCCGGTCCTGCAGCTCGGCGGCGTCGAACTCACCGGACGTCAGATGGCCGACGCGATCAGCCAGTACGTGCAGGCGTGCGAAGGGCTCGGCTCGGGAACAGGAACCGCTGTCGGCCTCCTCGCGCTGAACCGCCCGGAAGTCCTGTTCGTCATCGGCGCGGGCCAGACGCAGGGCTGGCGGCGGACCGCGTTGCATCCCCTCGGATCGTTGGACGATCACGCCTACGTCCTCTCCGACGCCGGGGTCTCGACGCTGATCATCGACCCGGTGCCGATGTTCGTCGACCGGGCCGTCGCCCTGCTCGAGAAGGTCGAGAGTCTGACGCAGATCCTCACGCTCGGACCGGTGCCCGATGCGCTCGTCGGCTCCGCGGTGGACGTCATCGCCGCAGCCGCCGAGTATCCGGTGCGCCCGCTGACCGCGAAGGTCCTCGACCCCGAGCACGTCGTCTCGATCACCTACACCGGCGGCACCACGGGCAAGCCGAAGGGCGTCGTCGGAACCGCCCGCGCCATGTCGACGATGACGCAGATCCAGCTCGCCGAATGGGAGTGGCCCGAGCGGCCGCGGTTCCTGATGTGCACGCCGCTGTCGCACGCGGGCGCCGCGTTCTTCGTCCCGACCCTGATCAAGGGCGGCACCATGATCGTGCTCCCCAAGTTCGACCCGGCCGAAGTCCTCGCGACGATCGAGCGGGAACGGATCAGCGCCACCATGCTGGTCCCGTCGATGCTGTACGCGTTGATGGATCACCCCGACTCGCGTACGCGCGACCTGTCGTCGCTGGAGACGGTCTACTACGGCGCATCGCCGATCAATCCCGTCCGGCTCGCCGAGGCGATCGAGCGGTTCGGCCCGATCTTCGCTCAGTACTACGGGCAGTCCGAGAGTCCGATGGTCATCAGCTACCTGCGGAAGGACGAGCACGACAAGGCCCGCTTGGGCAGTTGTGGGCGCCCGTCGGCGTTCCTGCGGACCAAGCTGGCCGGCCCCGACGGCGAGCCCGTGGCGCAGGGCGAGCCGGGAGAGATCTGCGTGTCCGGCCCGCTGCTGGCAGGCGGCTACCTCGACCTTCCCGAGCAGACCGCGGAGACGTTCCGCGACGGCTGGCTGCACACCGGCGACGTGGCCCGCGAGGACGAGGACGGATTCTGGTTCATCGTCGACCGCACCAAGGACATGATCGTCACCGGCGGCTTCAACGTGTTCCCGCGTGAGGTCGAAGACGTGATCGCCGAGCATCCGGCGGTGGCACAGGTCGGCGTGATCGGCACCCCCGACGACAAGTGGGGAGAGGCGGTCACCGCTGTGGTCGTGCTGCGGCCGGACGCCGACGCTTCCGACGAGGCGAAGGGCGCGATCACGACCGCGGTCCAGGCCGCGGTCAAGGAGCGCAAGGGTGCCGTCCAGTCGCCGAAGCAGGTCGTCTTCGCCGACTCGCTGCCTCTCACCGCTCTCGGAAAGCCGGACAAGAAGGCTCTGCGGGCACAGTTCTGGGAGGGCCAGGGCCGCTCCGTCGGCTGATGCTCCGACGATCGGTCTCATCATCGAGGTCCGCCGGCAGATCGCCGGCGGACCTCTGTGATTCGACCGAAGTTCGGGATGCCGCGTCGTGTCATGCGACAGACATTCGCGTCGGACCTGTCGCGGGCGTCGCGAACGTCGTACAGTCCACGTCGTGGTGGGGACAATGATGCGCACGACGATCGCACTGTCGGCAGTGATGGGCCTGGCGATGGCGGTGCCGTCCGTGCCCGAGGCCGTCGCCGGCCCGATATGCGGCCGGTCGTCGGTCCGGGTGCTGATTCCGGCGCCGGTTCCCGTGGTGAGCTGGGCGGAGAACATCGGATACGACAGGGACGGTGACCTCTGGGTCTCGCGCACCCTGCAGAACGTGATCGACAGGTACGACGCACACGGGCGACACGTCGGCGCGGTCCGGGTGCACGCTCCCGGCTCGGTCCGCCTCGGGCCGGACGGTCGCATGTACGCGACATCGGGCGACAATCCGATCAACATGGTTCCGGGACTGCCCCTGACCGGGCGCATCGTGTCGTTCGACCCGGCCGAGCGGAAGCCGGCGGTCACGACGATCGCTCGTGGGCTCGGCATGCCGAACGGGCTGGCGATCACCGCCGACGGCACGATGTACGTCGGTGACTCGAACCTCGGTGTCGTGAAGGTCCGCAAGAACGGAACGATCGACCGCGCCTGGACCGCCCGCGCGCCGAAGAATCTCGCACCGAACCGCGTCGTCAACGGCACCGGGATGAACGGTGTCGTCGTCAGCGGCGACACCGCCTACGTGGCGATGACGTCGAGCCTGTCCAGTCGGATCCTCCGGATTCCGCTGAGCGCGCCCGAACGGGTGGGAGTCGCCGCGGACCTGACGGCGCCGCTGCCGGGGAGCGTCGACGACCTCGCCCTGGTGGGCGATCGGGCGATCGCCGCTGCCACGGCCACCGGCCAGGTGATCGTCGTCGATCTGCGGACCGGCAGTCGGTGCACGGTGAACGCGGGTCGACCGTTGACGTCGGTCGCGGTAGCGCCCGACGGCCGTTCGCTGGTCGTGGCTTCGGAGGACGGCAGCGTCGCGGTCGTGAGATGAGCGACTGGTATCTCGGTGAGGATGCCGAGCTCACGCCCGATGCGACGAACCTCGACTACGACGGTCGGATCGCGCAGATCGGCGACCAGCGGTGGCGGGTGCGGACAGCGCGCGTGACGCCGACGAAACCGGGTGCGTTCGTCGCAGTGTGGCGGCGTGACGTCGACGGAGGGACGGAGCCGTTCGATTCGGCCGACGTCGCGGGCCTGCTCGTGTTCGTCGAGGGCGGCGTCTTCCGGTTCACGGCTGAACATCTCGCCGACATGGGGATCACCAGCTCCGATCGACATCCGGGCAAGCGCGGATTCCGCGTGTACCAGCCGGACCTCGTCGGACTGAATCCGCGGGCAGCGCGAACTCAGCGTGCTCAGGCGTCGGCGTTCGTCGTCAGGCCGGCGGGTTGACGCGACACTAGACGGTTCGGCAGGTCTACGGTGTGGCGCCCGCTCCGATGAGCGCGGCCTCGACGAACTGAATCGCAGTCGCGAGATCCTCGCGGATCGCCTCCTCCGACCGGGTCACACCGAATCGGATGAGGATGCCGTCGAGCATCGAGACGATGATCCGGCCCGCACGTTCGTGAGTCACGGTGAGTTCGTCGGACCATTCGGCACGCTGAAGTGCCTCCTGGACGAGCACGTCCAGCTGCTGGGTGAGGTTCAGCGCTTGGTCGCGGCGACCTTCCGCGAGAGCCCAGTTCAGCAGCTGGAACTGAGCGGCGATGATGTCTGGATCGGCGATAGCCAATTCGACGTAGCGGGTGAGCAGTTCGCGGGCGGCGTCGGCGGGTCCGACCGCGGCCTCGATCGATTCGTCGACGATCTCGCTGGCGACGTCCCAGCAGTAGGCGAAGGTCGCCTCGAGCAGATCTTCCTTGCTGCCGAACGTGTAGTGCAGCGTTCCGATGTTGGCCCCGGCCTCGGCTCCGATCTTTCGAGTGGTGGCTTTGGCGACGCCTTCGCGACCGATGACCCGCGCGGCGACCTCGATGATCTGCCTGCGCCGCTCGGCTGCGGGGATGTGCGCCATGTCCACTCCTGGGGTCGACTATGGATCCAGTCTAGTGAACCGGCGAACGAAGGCCGCTGCGTCCTCGAGAGCCTCGCGAGCGGCGGGAACGGCGTCCACCTCGGTGATGAATCCGTGCAGCACGCCCGGCGTCGTCCGTAGTAGCGCGTCGGCGCCCGCGGCATTCACCATCTCGACGAAGCGTTCGTAGTCCGAGCGGAGTACGTCCACTTCGGCGCCGAGGACCAGCAGGGGAGGCAACGATCCCAGCTCCGCGGAGACTTCGGGGACCGCGCGCGGATCATCTCGAACCTCCGGGCCGGCATAGCTGTCCCAGAACCATTCCGCGTCCGACCTGCACAACACGGGTGCGAGCGCGAACGCCTCCCACGAAGCGCCGCGGAACGACGCCGATGTCGCGGGGTACGCCAACACGAGGCACCGGGGTAGCCCCCGACCCGCTTGTTGCAGCGACGTGCACACCGACAATGCGAGGGCGCCGCCCGCGCTGTCGCCGGCCAACGCCACTCGGTCGGGGTCTATCCCGAGCCGTTCATGGTCGGTGAGCATCCAGTCGTAGACGGCGAGACAGTCGTCCGCTGCCGCTGGGTAGACGTGCTCCGGCGCCCGCCGGTAGTCAACCGACACCACGACGCATCCGGTCGTCTCCGCGAGACGTCGACACAGGCTGTCGACACCGTCGAGAGTGCCGAGGACAAAGCCGCCGCCATGCATGTAGAGCAGCGCCGGAGCGGGTGTGTCGAGGACTTCGCGATAGCACCGGACAGGAACGCGAGTGCCGTCCTTCTCGACGATTGACTCGCTGGTCACGAGGCCTTTTGAGGTGGATTCAGGAACCCCTTTCGCGTCGAATACCGCCCTCATCATCGACGGTCCGTAGCGGTGGTACGGGGGCGGTGGCGCGTTCGTCAGCAGTGTCTCGGCGTACCCGCGCGACGGTTCGTCCAAGAGGCCCAGGATGGCCTCCACAGTCAGTGCCATGTCGCTTCCTTTCAGAGAATCTTTCGCCGACCCCTTGACGTGACGGCTCCCATAGTGTGAACCTAGTCACGTGAACTAATCAAGCGATTAGGTCAGGTGAGTAGGAGAAGTGAAATGTCAGAGAACACACAAGTCGCAGTCGTGGGCCCGCCCACGCCGATGGTGTTGTCGGTCGCGCGGCGGCTCCGCGACGGCATCGCCCGCGGCGAGATGCTTCCCGGCGCGGACGGTCCCCGATCGGTGGTGCTGCGCGCCGCTGGAGACGCTCAACGAGCGCACATCGCCTTCACCGACGACGCTGTCGTCGTCGGTGCCGTGGGCGACGCCGAACTCGTCTGGGAGGTGAACTGGTTCGACCCCGAACCCGCGGACAGTGATGCCGCCGGCGACTTCGGCAAGGTGGTGGGCCGGCTGCTCTCCGCACGGACCGTCGATTGGCGCACCGCTGCCGCCGACTTCTGGGCGCGTGCCGGAGCGTCTGACGGAATGCCAACCGGCCTCGTCGTCACCTGCGTCGACGAGGAAGCCGAGGCGGTTCTCGGCACCCCCACCACCGAAGGTTCCGGCGTCCTCGGAACCGCCGCCGCACTCGCGGCCTTCTTCGACGGCCGGTCGACGCTCGTCGGTGCACTCGAAGGCGGCGAGTTCGGTATGAACCTCTCTTTCCCTCATTTCTCCGCACTGTTCGGAGCCGACCTGAAGGTGGTGTGCGGTGAGCTCTGAAACCTCCGCGACCGACGAACTGACAGACGTCAGGAGCGTCCGCATCGAGATGACCAACCACGACGGCGCGCTGCTCGGCAAATCGCTGTCGCCCACGAAGTACCTGTCGGCCCGGGACAAGGGCTTCACCGTCGCCGACCTCGTCCTCGGCCTCGACCTGACCAACCACGCACAGTTGGGCTTCGGCTTCCCGGCCTGGCGCGAAGGTTTCATGCCCGACCTCTTCGCGCGGCCCGACCTCGAGACGCTCGTCGAGTGGAAGCCCGGACAGGCTTCGGTGATCTGCGACTTCTGGACCGCCGACGGCGATCCCGTCGAAGCCGATCCCCGCCAGGCCCTCAAGCGCATCGCCGCCGCGTACGCAGACCGCGGCTACACGGTCACTGCATCGGTCGAGATCGAGGCCACCGTTTTCCGCGAGTCGATCGACGAGGCACGGGCCAAGCAGTACCAGGACCTGACACCGCTCGGCGGAAACGCGGGCGCGGCCCTCATCCTCGCGAAGTCGCCCGACTTCACCGAATACGCCGAAGCCGTCGTCGCGCGTCTCGACGAACTCGGCATCCCGTGGGAGGCGTGGTCGGACGAAGCGGCCAGCGGCCAGATCGAGTTCAACCTCGCTCCCGACGACGCCGTCACCGCCGCCGACCTGTGGGCCCGCACCCGACAGGTGATGCGCGAGGTGGCCTACTCACTCGGCCGGTCGATCACCTTCATGTCGAAGTGGTCGACGGAATACGGACAGGGCTCGCACCTGAACGTGTCGGTTTGCGACGAGAACGGCAACGTCTTCTTCGACTCCGCGAATCCGCAGCAGCCGAGCGCGACGATGCTCCACTTCCTCGGCGGCGTCATGGGCTCGTTGAAGGCGTGTACGAGCTTCGCGCTCCCGACGATCACGTCGTATCGCAGGCTCATCGATCTGGAAGGCCCACCGACCACTCTGACCTGGGGTGTCGGCAACAAGTCGTGCGCGGTGCGGGCCGTCATGGCCGGCCCGGGCGCGACACGCCTGGAGTACCGCCTGCCCTCGGCCGACTCCAATACCTACCTAGCTCTCGCCACCTTCCTCGCCGCCGGACTCGCGGGTATCGACAGTAAGGCGATGCCTCCGCCGGCGTACGAGCTGATGGCCTGGGCAGCCCCCGACGAGGTCGCTCCGCGCGTCCCCGCCGACCTGTACTCGGCCGTCGCCGCTCTCGCCGACGACACCGTGCTTCGCGAATACCTCGGTGAGGAATTCGTCGACTACTGGGTCGGCACCCGCCGGTGGGAATGGCTCACGTTCCACACCGAGACGGATCGCAACGACGACCAGATCTCGGTCTGGGAGTCCAACCGCTACTTCGAGCTCGCCTGAGCCCGAGTCTCCACCAACCACATCCTCACGAAAGAAGCACTGTCATGACCACTCTTCGCGATGCCACAACCGCGGACGAAGCAATCACGATCCTCGCCGAGGACGGTGTCGTCCGCCTGCCGAACCTCTTGAGCGAGGAGCAGCTCGACCAGGTCCGCGCCGACATCCTGCCGGCGATGGACGCCACCCCGTCCGGCACCGACGAGTACTTCGCGGGTACCAGCACCCGCCGCCTCGGACGCATCTTCAAGCACACCCGCGCCCTGGACTCCACCGCGCTCAATCCGGTCTTCCAGGGTGCCGCGCAGCACTTCCTCTGCCCACCGAAAGGCATGTGGTACGGCCAGGATCGTGTCGACGAGACGCCGACGCTCCAGATCGGCGCCACCCAGTGCATCCAGATCCGCCCCGGTCAGGGCCTGCAGCCGTTGCATCGCGACGACAGCATCTTCTACACCGTTCACCCCGGACCCACCGATGCGATCGGCATGATGATGGCGGTCTCCGACTTCACCGAGGAGAACGGTGCGACCCGCGTGATCCCCGGTAGTCATCTGTGGGACGACGAGCGGATGCCGACGGTCGAGGAGACCATCCCCGCCGAGATGACTGCCGGTTCGGCGGTGATGTGGCTCGGCGGCACCTACCACGGCGGCGGCCAGAACCGGACCGTCGACTCCGACCGGACCGGTGTGATCTTCGGGATCTGCCGCGGTTACCTGCGGCAGGAGGAGAACCACTACCTGTCGATGACGCTCGACGAGGCCCGCGAGATCCCGGGGGAGATCCTCGGCCTCCTCGGGTACGCGGCGTCGAACCCGTACATGGGTTGGGTGGAATACAACGGTGAGATGGCGGATCCGGGGGTCGTCCTCGGCGACACCGCCGACGCGGGCCTGCGCGCGGGAGTGACGGCCTGATGTCCGACGCGACCACCTGGCGCGACCTCGCCGCCGCAATTCCGTCGTCGCACGGGATGTGGGGGCGGGGCGCGTGGGCCGAGGCTGCGGGCGGTCACACTCTCGCCCTGCACGACCCGTGGACCGACTCCGACTTCACCACCGTCCCGGCGGCCGCGTCGGACGACGTCGACCGGGTGGTCGCGGACGCCGGGGCGACATTCGCCGCCGGCTCCTGGTCTCGCGTCTCACCCGCCGAACGCGGCCGGGTGCTGATCGCGTGGGCCGGGCTCATCGAAGTCCACGCCGACGAACTGGCAGTCCTCGTCTCGAGGGAGATGGGCAAGCCGGTCCGCGACGCTCGCGACATCGAAGTGGCGAGCACCGCCAAGACACTCCGCTGGTACGGCGAGCTGGCAGACAAGCTCATGGACTCCTCGCCGCGCGGCCTGCCCGATGCACTCGCGCTCGTGACCAGGGAACCGGTCGGTGTCGTCGCGGCGATCACGCCGTGGAACTTCCCGCTCAGCCTGGCGATGCTCAAGATCGCTCCCGCACTCATGGCCGGCAACAGCGTGGTCCTCAAACCGGCGCTGCAGACGTCGGCCTCGTCGCTGCGCCTCGCCGAACTCAGTCGTGAGGCCGGACTTCCCGACGGTGTGCTCAGCGTCGTCACGGGTCGTGGTTCGACTGTCGGCACGGCGCTCGCCCGGCACAGCGCGGTGTCGTGTCTGACGTTCACCGGGTCCACCGAGGTCGGCCTCGGCCTGCTCGCCGACTCCGCGGCGTCGAACGGCAAGACGGTGTCGCTGGAACTCGGCGGGAAGTCTCCGAACATCGTCTTCGCCGACGCGCCGGACTTGGAGAAGGCGATCGACACCGCGGTGTGGGCGTTCACCTTCAACAGCGGCCAGATGTGCACGGCCGGGACCAGGCTGTACGTGGAGCGGGCCGTCTACGACGATGTCCTCGCCGGGATCTGCGACCGTGTCGCGCGACTGACCGTAGGCGACCCGCTCGACCCGGCGACAGACCTCGGTCCGTTGAGCAGTCGCAGCCAGTGCGCCACCGTCCTGGAGTACATCGACTCCGGATTGCGCGCCGGAGCAAGGCTCGCCGCCGGTTCGGCGGACGCACTCGATCCCGACAGGTCGACGGTCGCACCCGCTGTCTTCACCGATGTTCGTGCCGACATGCAGATCGTCCGTGAGGAGATCTTCGGCCCGGTGGTCGCCGTCGCGCCGTTCGACGACGAGGCGCAGGCACTGAGCATGGCGAACGAGACCGACTTCGGCCTCGCCGCATCGGTGTGGACGTCGGACGTCTCGCGCATCCACCGGATGTCGCGTGGCATCGAGGCAGGCAACGTCTGGGTCAACTCGTATGAGGAGGGCGTGCCGTCGACACCGTTCGGCGGTCGGAAGCTCTCCGGCAACGGCGCAGACAAGGGCGTGTACGCGCTCGACAAGTACACCCATCTCAAGCACACGTGGATCGCCCTCGGGAGGAATCATGCCTGAACACGTCACCGCGGCGGTCCTGGCCGAGGCGCCCGGCCGACTCGTGACCCAGACCTTGGTGCTCGACGAGCCGGCTCCCGACGAAGTGCTCGTCGACGTTCATTTCGCAGGCCTCTGTCGTTCGGACCTCCACGAGATCGAGGGGATCTGGCCCGCGACCTGCCCGACAGTGCTCGGCCACGAGGCATCCGGTGTGGTGCGACGTGTCGGCGACCGGGTGCGTTCGCTGCGGCCCGGCGACCACGTCGTCACCTGTCTGAGTGCGTACTGCGGCGAGTGCCGCTTCTGCCTCGACGGTCGTCTCACCCTGTGCACCGGGCGGGGAAGCATGCGCGAGCGTCGGACGCCCGTGCTGACCGACGCCGATGGAAGGTCGGTGCATCCGACGGCGGGAATCGGTGCGTTCGCCACCGCGATGGTGGTGCACGAGAGGTCACTCGTCCGAGTTCCCGACAGCATGCCACTCGCGCCGGCCGCAGTCCTCGGCTGCGCCGTCGTCACCGGTATGAGTGCGGTGTTCCGCAGCGCCGAGGTGAAGCCGGGGTCGAGCGTCGCGGTACTCGGCTGTGGCGGGATCGGGATCGCGGCGATCCAGGGCGCCCGTCTCGCGGGCGCCGCGACGATCGTCGCCGTCGACACCGACCTCGCTCGTCTGGAAGCCGCTCGCGGTTTCGGGGCTACCGACGTGGTGGACGCTAAGTCGTCCGACGTGGTCGCCGAGGTCCGTGATCTCACCGGTGGTGTGGACTACTCCTTCGAAGCGATCGGCTATGCGACGACGGTCGAGCAGTCGTTCGCGATGCTCGGCCCCGGCGGCACCGCCACGGTGCTCGGTCTGGTGCCGGACTCGCAGCCGCTCACGATCGCGGCGTCCGAGCTCTTCGTCTCTGAGAAGCGACTGCAGGGCTCCTTCATGGGATCGAACAGATTCCCCACCGACATCCCCCGCTACGTCCGGTTCTACGAGCAGGGCCGCCTGAACCTCGACGACATGCTGTCGGCGTTCGTCGGCCTGGACGAGATCAATGAGGGATTCGACCGCATGCGCGACGGTGGGGTCACCCGCGTCGTCGTCGACGTCAGGAGAGACAGATGAAACCGCTCGTCGCCATCACCGGCCGTCGGATCTCCGGCACCGGCCTCGTCGGACTCGACCCGCGATGGGCGTCCGGACGCGCCGACATGTATTGGTCCGAGTTCGGTGTGAAGGTGTCGGCCGCGGGTGGACTCGCCGTCCAACTGCCGTACGAGAGCGTGGGAGACGAGATCGTCGAGCGGATCGACGCGCTCATCGTCACGGGCGGCCAGGACGTCGATCCGCAGGTGTGGGGAGGCCCGCCGTCCGAGTATGAGACCGACGGCGAGGTCCTCGCGATCGACCGGCGGCGCGACGACTACGAGATCGCGTTGGTCCGGGCCGCACTCGACCGCGGCATCCCGATCCTCGGCGTCTGCCGCGGTCACCAGGTGCTCAACGTCGCGCTCGGCGGAACGCTGATTCCCGACCTGCCGGACACCGGCGTCACCCATGCCTCGCTGGCGAGCATGCCCGACGTGCGCCCGGAGTTGGAGCATCCGGTCGACTTCGAACCGGGGAGCCTCGCCGCACGCCTGTACGGCGAGCGGGCCGCCGTCAATTCGTGGCATCACCAGGCCGTGGCAGAGCTCGGCACCGGGCTGGTCGCTTCGGGCCGCGCCCCGGACGGTGTTGTGGAGTCCATCGAACTCCCTGGCCGTGATGTCCTCGGACTCCAGTGGCATCCGGAGGCGATCCTGGACGTCGACCCGTGCTTCGAGTGGGTCGTCGATCGAGCGCGGACCCTCCCGGTAGGAGGACTGTCATGAGCACTCTGATCGAAGCGGTGTGGGCCCGGGCCGATCTGACTCCCCGAGCCGGAGCGCTCGTGGACGGCGACACCGAACTCGGCTACGCGGACCTGCGTGAACAGGTGTCCCGCGCCGCGGGACTGCTGTCCGCGGAGGGCGTACGACCCGGCGATCGAATAGTCGTCATCGGGCACAACACCGTGGGCTGGGTGATCGCCTACCTCGCCGGACTGCGGCTGGGCGCGATCGTCTCGCCCGCGAACAACCGACTCAACGCCGACCAGTTCCGCGATCAGTGCGCGTTGCTCGACGCGGTGACCGTCCTGTTCGACGACGACCACCGAGAGCTGGCTGAGCACACGGTCCGCCCGAGGATGCGTGTGGAAGACCTCGCCGCCACCGGTCACCCGGCACTGGCAGACGACCATCCGTGGCCGAATGCCGCTGACGATGCGGTCGTCAGCTCACATCCGGGACCACGGGGGTGCCGAAGGGCGCGGTCCTGTCGCATGCCGCGATCCTCGCAGGCGCGCGGTTGATCGCCGACAGTGCGGGCCTGACGGCGGACGACAGCACCCTGGTGCTTGTACCGCTCTTTCACAACACCGGTTTCAACGATCAGCTCGGGGCACTGCTGGTGTCCGGAGGCACGACCCACCTGTTGCGTCGCTACCGGACGACGGACGCGATCGATGAACTCCGTCGACGGCAGGCGACGTTCCTGACGGCTGTCCCCAGCATTCTGCGGCTCCTCATGGTCGCGCCCGACGCCGACGTCGTCTATGCGGGTGCACAGTCGGTCCTGTTCGGCGGCAGCCCGATGCCCGCGTCCTGGTCGGACGAACTGCTCGCCCGCTGGCCGCACCTCACCCTCCTGCATGGGTACGGCCTCACCGAGTTCACCTCGGGTGCGACGATCCTGCCCCCGGAGCTGATCTCGCAGAAGGGCGAATCGGTCGGCAGGCCGGCACCCGGGGTCGAGCTTCGGATCGTAGACGGCGAGGTGTGGGTGGCCGGACCCACACGGATGAGCAGGTACTGGGGTCAGCCCGGACTGACCTCGTCCAAGATCAGCGGCCGCTGGCTGCGGACCGGCGACCTCGGGCGGCTCGACGAGGACGGTCTGCTCTGGCTCACCGGTCGCGTCGACGACGTCATCAATCGAGGCGGCGAGAAGGTGCTGCCCGCACACGTCGAGTCGAAGGTCGCTGAGCTTCCGGCGATTGCCGAGGCCACGGTGTTCGCGATACCCGACACGATGCTGCAGCAGCGGGTCGGCGTCGCGGTGATCCTGCGGCCGGACACCGCACTGGACGTGGACGCCGCTCGTCGCCTGCTCGCCGACACCTTGCCCGACTACGCGGTCCCCGAGCACTGGCGCGTCTACGACGAATTGCCTCGCACCGCTTCGGGAAAAGCCGACCGCCGTGCGGTGGCCCGCGACTATCAGGAACAGGACGCACGACTATGACCAGCGACAACACACTAGATCTCGACGTGGTGATCGTCGGCGCCGGGATCTCCGGCATCGCAGCCGCGGTCGCACTCGGCCAGAACTGCCCGGACAAGTCATACGCGGTGCTGGAGGCCAGGGCGTCCATCGGCGGCACCTGGGATCTGTTTCGGTACCCGGGCATCAGGTCCGACAGTGACTGTACACCTCGGCTATTCATTCCGGCCGTGGCTGCGGCCGGAGGCGATCGCTGCAGGCGGCGCCATCCGTGGAGTATCTCGTCGACACCGCGGCAGAGTTCGGCGTGGACAAGCACATCCGGTTCTCGTCGCGGCTCACCGAGGCGTCCTGGAACAGCGAACTCAACCGGTGGACGCTTGTGGTCGACTCGCCCGTAGGCGAGGACGTCATCCGATGCAGGCACCTGTTCCTCGGGAGCGGGTACTACAGCTACCGCGGAGGATTCGAGCCGACGATCGATGGCGAGGACACATTCGACGGGCCGATGCTCCATGCCCAGAACTGGCCCGACGATTTGGACCACCGCGGCAAGCGGGTGGCTGTCATCGGGTCCGGGGCCACCGCGATCACCCTCGTCCCGAACCTGGCGCGCGACGCCGCGAACGTCACGATGGTCCAGCGGTCGCCCACCTACATCCACATCGAGACCGGCGACGACCCGGAGGCGGACGAACTGCGCCGCACCGTCGGCCCGGAGGAGACGTTCCGGCGCATCCGCCTGCGCAACCTTCGCAACCAGCAGGAGGTGTATGCGCAGGCCAAAGGCGACCCGGATGCGTTCAAGGCGACGCTGTTCGACGCCATTGACGCACAGATCGGCGAGGACGTGCGCAAGCAGCACTTCACTCCGACCTACGAGCCGTGGAACCAGCGGATATGCGTCGTCCCCGACTCGGATCTGTTCCACGCCGTCCGCGACGGCAGGGCGGACGTCGTGACCGGGTCGATCGACAGGATCACCCCGACCGGATTGACGATGGCCGACGGACCCGCGTCGAGGCCGACATCATCGTCAAAGCGACTGGACTCGATGTGGTGCTTCGGCGGGGAAGCCGAATTCGACGTCGACGGGTGGCCGGTGGAGATCGGACGAGAGTGGACGTACAAGGGCGCCGCGATCTCCGGCGTGCCCAACCTCGTGTACGCCTTCGGCTTCATCAACGCCTCGTGGACTCTCCGCATCGAGGCGCTGACCGACTACTGGTGTCGGGTCCTGATTCCACATGGACGACATCGGCGCCGAGAAGATGGTCGCCGACCTCACCGACGGCGAGCAGCCCGCGCTGCCGTTCATCTCCGGTGTCGACTCCGGCTACCTGCGTCGTGCGGAGGGCCTGCTTCCGCGACAGGGCGATGCGGCGCCGTGGATCAATCCGCAGAACTACGCCGACACGCTCGATCTGTTCGCTTCGGTCGACGACGGCGTCCTCACATTCAGCTGACATACAAGGAGAAGAAGATGCGAGTAACAGTTGTCGGCGGAGCCGGCGCGATGGGTCGCAAAGCAGTGGAGACCCTGGCCGGATTCGACGACGTCGACCAGGTCCGGGTCCTCGACCGAGACATGGCGCCGCTGGCGGCCCTCGACCTCGGCGACGACCGTCGGAAGATCGAGGAGATCGTCGTCGACGCCCTGACGGACGATCTGGCTGCCTTGTTCGCCGGGTCGTCGGTGGTGGTCAGCGCGCTCGGCCCGTTCACGATCTTCGGCGAACGCGTCCTGAGCGCCGCGATCGAGGCAGGCGTCGACTACGTGGACATCAACGACGACTGGGAGCCGACGCTCGCCGCCCTGGAATGGCACGACCGCGCGAGGGCCGCAGGCGTCACCGCACTGATCGGAATGGGCGCCAGCCCAGGAGTGTCGAACGTGTTGGCGGTGCGGGCGGCCGACGAACTCGACACGGTGCACGCCCTCTACACCGGCTGGGTGGTCGCGGGCACCGAGAGCGAACCCGGCGGGCCACGTCCGGCCGCGGCGCTGCTGCATCTCGTCCACGAATGCACCGGGACCGTGCAGGTTCTCGAAGACGGGCGACCCGCCCTCGTCGCGCCACTGCAGCCGCTCACCCTGCGGTACCCGGGCATCGGCGAGATCGGCGTTCGGACCATCGGGCACCCCGAGACGGTGACCTTGCCTCGTCGGTTCCCGGACCTGCAGACCTGCTACAACGTGATGGCCGGACCGGCCTGGTGGTTCGACTCAGTCGCGCCGATCATGGCCGCCGTCGACGACGGAACGTTGTCGGCGCGGGAGGCCGCACTGAAAGTCGAGAACGGTGTCCAGCGCCCGGCCGACGCGCCGAAGACACTCCGTACCCCGAGTCTGTGGGCGCTCGCGGAGGGCGAGAAGGACGGTCAGCCGGCACGAGCGGCCGTCGGGACCACCCGCTGGTCGCCCGGCCGGATGGCCGGGGCCACCGCGATCCCAGCCGCGATGGCGGCCCGGATGATCCTGCGCGGCCAGATCGGCCGCCCCGGCGTCAACACGCCGGAGGAGATCGTCCCGTTCGAACTGCTCATGGAGGCCTTGTCGCCGCTCTATGACCAGCCCGACCCGTCGATCCCTCTCTACGAGGTAGCCGTGGACTCGACCGTCGAAATCGGGGCCTGACGATGGGTGCGCATGACGTGCTCGTCGTCGGCTGCGGTCTCATGGGGACCGCGCTCGCCCGCAGCCTCGCAGTGCAGGGTCACGCCGTCGCCGCGTGGAACCGGACGTCGGACAAGGCGGAGGCAGTCGGTGGCGGCGTCACCGCGGTCGCCGACCTTTCGGGGGCGGTTCGCCAGGCGCGGATCGTCCTGAGTTGCACGTCGACCTACGACACAACGCGAGACGTCCTCGCATCGGTCGTCGACTGGGGATCGGCGGCCCTGGTGAACGTCGGGACAGGCAGTCCCGACGAGGCGGAGGCCATGAGCGTATGGGCGAGGGGAGCGCGGCATCGACTATCTCGACGGCGCGATCCTCTGCTATCCGCAGCACATCGGCACCTCAGACGCGCTGATCCTCTACTCGGGTTCGGTGCACGCGTGGTCCGAGCACTCCGCGGCCCTCGCGTCGCTCGACCGTCGTCGCACGTGTCGGCCGACCCTCGCGGCGCGAGTGTCCTCGACGTGACGATGGCCGGAGGCTTCTACATCACCGCGCTCGCCGCATACGTCGAGGCGGCGTCGTACGCACTCGACCAGGGATCGCTGTCGGCGACCTCCGCGGTGTGACCGACGCCGTGATCGGGCTGCTCGGGTCGGCGACAGACGATGTGGCGCATGCCGTGGAAACGGGGAGGCATGACACCGACCAGGCCACCGTCGCGGTCTTCGCCGCCGGAGCGCGACTGTGCCGGGACGCGATGCGGTCGGCGGGCCGTCGCGCCGACCTCTTGCACGCGGCGGCCGACCTGCTGACCTCTGCGGAGGACGCAGGACTGGGCGAGAGCGGGTTCTCGGCGATCGCGGACGGGTCGCGTCGTGACCGGCATCCTGGTGCCGGCCGCCGGGTTCGACCACTTCGGTGGATGGACCCTCGACTCCCAGTTCGATCTCGAGATGGGCGCGTCGTACCTGTTGGCCCACGGACTCGGCGCGCCGGTCGCTTGACGCGACCACCCTGATCGACGTCGCGGCGGCGGGGTGCTATCGGGTGTGGGGTGCGCGCCAAGGACTGGGTGCCGTCTCATCACCCGGGCCGGTTCGCCGTGACCATCGACGGGGTACGCCTGCCGATGGAGTTCGGGGCGAACGGGCTGGACTGGAGCTGGGCGGACGCAGGCGTCGTCGATCTCGCGGTCGGGGAGGTGTCGGTGACGCTCACCGACCTCACTGGGTTCGACGGCCGATGCGACGCGATCTACCTGACCACCGTGAGACGATCTTCCTGTCGACGGTGCGGGCCCGACGCCAGGAACGTGGCGGCGACGTCTCCGTGGCCTGCCCGACGAGCCTGTCGACGGCGGCGAGTTCGACGTCGTCGTCGTGGGCGGCGGGATCACCGGCTGTGCGGCGGCGCTCGCCGCGGGCCGATCGGTGATTGCGTGTCGCGCTCGTCCAGAATCGGCCTGTCCTCGGCGGCAACGCGAGCACCGAGATCGGGTCTCACCCCGCGCGGCGAGACGGGACCGCTCGGTCGACGAACTGGCCGCTCGATCGGCGACGGGTGAACTCGCCGCGATGAAGTCCTCACCGCGGAGCGGACGATCTCGGTGTTCGTCGAGCAGCAGGTCTTCGACCTTCGCCGGGAACTGCGACCGAATCACGTCGATCGACGCGAGAGCCGCACGTTCCGGAGTCGAGACCCGGTTTCGCGGGCGATTCTTCATCGATTGCACCGGCACCCGCGAAACTCGGCCTCCTCGCAGGCGGTGGAGACGATGTTCGGCGCGGAGAGTCGGAGCGAGTACAACGAACCGCTCGCGCCGGACCAGCGCGGGGAGTACCACCACGGCAACACATTGTTCTTCCGGACCCGCGACGCCGATGAACCCACGAGGTTCCCCGCCGTGCCGTGGGCGGTGACCGTCGCCAAGGACTATGCGAATCTCGGCGGCCAGCTCGAGCGTCCCGGGGATCGACAACGCGCCCGGACCCGTCGCAGGTCACGCCCGTACCCCGGATCCGGACATCCGTCGTCGGATGCTTCAGCCGCTGACTCACTTCTGGGAGTACGGGCAGGACCTCGATCCCTACTCCGACTCTGAGCGGATCCGTGATCACCTGTTCCGTGCCGTGTACGGGACACTTGCGAACGTCAAACAGCTCGAACCGGAGACCTACGCGAACCTGACGTTCGACTGGGTGGCGCATGTCCCCGGTCAGGGCGAGTTCCGTCGATACCGGGGCGCGTACGTTGTGACCGAGAACGATATCCGCGACCATCGGCAGTTCGACGACGTCGTGGCCTGGAACTCCGGGGCATTCTGTCTGCACTATCCGGGACACGAGACATACGATTTCCGGCTCAAGGACTGGAAGTGGGACACCAGGGACGGTCTGCCATTCGAGATTCCGCTCCGCTGCCTATACCCCGACGGGGTCGACAATCTGCTCGCCGCGGGCAAGCACATCAGCGTCACCCACGTCGCCGGATCGGTCACCAAGTTCATGGGCAACGGCGCGCAGCACGCCGTTGCTGCGGCCGCCGCGGTGAAGGTCTGCCTGTGTCACGAT
Organism: Gordonia spumicola; assembly: GCF_009932475.1. GTDB lineage: Bacteria > Actinomycetota > Actinomycetes > Mycobacteriales > Mycobacteriaceae > Gordonia > Gordonia spumicola. Next base: position 193 of record NZ_BJOV01000002.1, on the reverse strand, counting down.
GTCGCCCCGTGACCTCCGTGGTGATCTTCTCGCAGAAGTTCAAGGTCTCGTCACTGAACTCGGAGGTTCCGCCGAGCACGTCCCCGAAGCGGTCTGATACGCCGACGATCGGTCGAATCATCGAGGTCCGGCGGCATACTGTCACTGGACCTCGATGATGCGACGATCGTCGGAAGTCGTCGCAGCGTTCAGG
>NZ_BJOV01000001.1 GCF_009932475.1 Gordonia spumicola | reverse complement strand
ACGCCCGACCGATGCCGGGCAACGCCCCGAGCCGACGCGGCTGGGATCCGATCGGAGTGAAGGATCGTGACTGAATGACCGCCCCGACCGCCATCGACAAGTCCGATCAGACCCGGAATCTCATCCTCGCGACCGTCGCGTTCGCGATCAGTTTCTGGGCGTGGAATCTCGTCGCTCCACTCGGTGTGTTCTACGCGAGCGACGGCCAGATGGGCCTGGACTCGACCCAGAAGTCGGTCCTCGTCGCCGTCCCCATCCTCGTCGGTTCGCTCGGCCGCATCGTTGTCGGCGTGTTGACGCCGAGGTACGGCGGCCGCGTGATGTTCACCGCGTTGCTGCTGATGTCCGCGCCGTTCGTGATCCTGATCGCGGTCGCGGGGAACCTGAAGTCGTACCCGTTCATGCTGGTGGTCGGGTTCTTCCTCGGCATCGCCGGCACCAGTTTCGCCGCGGGCATCCCGTTCGTCAGCGGCTGGTTCGAGCCGTCGCGCCGCGGCTTCGCGACGGGCGTGTTCGGCGCGGGCATGGGCGGCACCGCGCTGTCGGCGTTCTTCACTCCCCGCTTCAAAGACTGGTTCGGCTACTTCCCGACGCATCTGTTGGTAGCCGTCGCGCTGGTCGCGGTCGCCGTGCTCTGCTGGCTGTTCATGCGCGACGCACCGAGTTGGACGCCGAACACCGAACCCGCCGTGCCGAAGTTGGTCGACGCGTTGAAACTGCCCGTCACCTGGCAGATGGCTTTCCTGTACGCGGCGGCGTTCGGCGGCTTCGTCGCGTTCTCCACGTACTTGCCGACGTATCTGAACGATGTGTACGACATTCATGACCTGAAGTCCGCGGGCGCTCGCACCGCCGGGTTCGCGGTCGCCGCGGTCATCGCCCGGCCGGTCGGCGGCATGCTGTCCGACAAGTTCGGGCCCCGCATAGTCACCGCCGTCTCCTGTGGCGGCGCGGCTCTGCTCGCGGTCTGGATGATCACCAAACCCGACATCGGAAGCGGTCTCGCCGCCACCGACTTCATTCTGATGGCGATCATGATGGGCATGGGTTCGGGCTCGGTGTTCGCCTGGGTGGCGATAGCGGCTCCACCCGCACGGGTCGGAGCCGTCACCGGTCTGGTCGGCGCGGCGGGCGGCCTTGGCGGGTTCTTCCCGCCGCTCGTGATGGGCGCGTCGTACGACGCCGACACGCACTCCTACACGATCGGGCTGGCGTTGCTCGTCGCTTTCGCGGCCGCGGCCACGTTGTTCACGCTGTTCGTGATTCCGAAGAGCGAGGCTGAACGCTCGCGCGTCTGACGATCATCCGGTGCGGGGTGAGCCACACGGACTGCCCCGCCGTCGGCAGGTCCACGGTCACCGGGGCTTCGGCGACGAGTCCGCTCTCGCCTTCGACATAGGCGCGCCCGGCCCGCACGGAGACCGCGCGCACACGATCGGCGACCACTCCGGATTCACCGAATCCGACGTCTCGCGGTGCGACCGCGCCGAACACCGGGTCGCCGTCGCGGACGTCCCCGCCCGCGTCCCCGGGAATCACGTGATCGTCCGTGATCACCGTGCCGTCCGCCCACCGACCGTGGATCACCGAGTACCCGGCCAGAGCCGCGCTGAACGGGGTCGCGGGCGACGCCACGATATGTGCGGGGGCGGCGTCCTCCACGACTCGTCCCGCGTCCAACACGATGCATCGGCTCGCCCACTGCCACGCGTCCGACAGGTCGTGGGTCACCAGCACACACGTCGTTCCGGTGCGGGAGAGCTCGTCCGCGAGGAGACGCCGAATGATCGGCGCGCTGGTCGCGTCGAGCGCGGCGAACGGTTCGTCGAGCAGCAGAACATCGGGTTCCGCGGCGAGTGCGCGCGCGATCGCCACCCTCTGCTGCTGGCCGCCCGAAAGCCGCTCCGGGCGCCGTCTCCCCACATCGGAGAGGCCGATTCGGCGAAGCCATTCCCGAGCGAGGGCCAGCGCCTCCCGCCGGGGCGTCCCCTGGGCGATCGGCCCGAACGCGATGTTGTCGGCCACCGACAGGTGCGGAAACAGTCTCGGCTTCTGCTCCAGCAGGGTCACGCGGCGCCGATCCGGCGGCATGTGGGCGTCACCGTCGAGGACTCGATCGCCCACTCTGACCGCGCCGGCGGTGAGCGGGACGAGACCGGCCAACGCACCGAGAACCGTGGACTTGCCCGACCCGTTCGGGCCGAGCAGCGCGACGCAGCCACCGCTGGGCACGGCAATGTCGACCGCGACGGTGAACGCGGCGCGCTTCACCTCCAGTGTGGCGACGAGTTCCCTGCTCATCGGATCGCGTCCTGCCGCCACGACCGCAAGCCGAGGACGATCACCGCGGTGCTCACCAACAGGAGGAGCGACAGCGCGACCGCCGAATCCTGCGTCACCCCGACCCCGTTGAAGGCGGTGTAGATCGCCAACGGCATGGTCCGGGTGACGCCGGGCGCGTTCCCCGCGAACAGTGCGGTCGCACCGAACTCGCCGAGGGCCCGAGCGAACGACAGCGCCGCTCCCGCGGCGAGTCCCGGGATCACCAACGGCAACGTGATCCTCCGCAAGACCGTCCATCGTCGTGCTCCGAGCGTCGCCGCGATCTGTTCGTACCCGCCATCGGCGGACCGCAGTGCGCCCTCGACCGCGATCACGAAGAACGGCATCGCCACGAAACTCTGCGCGACCACCACGGCGGCCGTCGTGTACGGGAGACTGTAGCCGGTCGCCTCGAAGACCGGCTTGCCCACGAGACCGGAACGGCCGAGCAGTGCGAGCAACGCCAGTCCGCCGACCATCGGCGGCAACACCAGCGGCACCAGCACGATGGCCCGCAGCACCGACGCCCACCGAACCGGAGCCTTCGCGATGACCACCGCGAGCGGTGTTCCCAGCACCACGCACACGGCCGTCGCGCATGCCGCCGTCGCCATCGACAACCACAGGGCCGTCAACGACGCCGACGAGAAGAGATCCGTGGACAGCGTGTCCCACCGCACCCTGCTGACGAGACCGATGATCGGAGTCACCAGCAGCGCCAATGCGAGGCATGCCGGAACGTAGAGCGCCTTGGGGAGCGCTGTCACGGCGCGCCGAAACCGTAACCCGCCAGAATCTTCCGGCCCGCGGGCGACAGCACGAACGCACTGAACGCGGCCGCCGCATCCGGCGACTGCGCCTTCTTCGACACCGCGATCGGGTACCTGTTCACCGGCAGGGTGACCCCGGTCGGGGTGATGCCGTCGAGCGCACCGTCGGACGCGGCGACATCCGTCCGGTAGACGAGGCCCGCATCGGCTTCGCCGGATTGGATCCGCTTCACCACGGACGTCACATTGGTTTCTTCGCTGGCGGGCTGGACGGTCACCCCGGCGCTCGACAGGAGCTTCTTGGCGGCCTTGCCGCACGGCACTTCCGGCGCGCACAGGACGGTTGTGACGTCCGGGCGCTGCAGGTCGGCGAGGCTCATGATGTGCTTGGGATTCCCCGGCGCCACCGCGATCTGCAGTGTGTTGGTGGCGAACACGGTGCCCGCGTCGGTGATTCCGGCCTTCGTCACGGGCTCCAAGCTCGACTGGTCGGCGAACGCGATCACGTCGACGTCCGCGCCGTCGACGATCTGCGTGGCAAGCGCCTGCGAACCGTCGTACACGATCGGCGCGACGCGGTACTGCGGGTTCGCTTCGGTGAACTGCTTCGCGAGATCGTCGAACGCGCGCTGCAACGACGCCGCGGCGAACACCGTGATCGGGGCCGCCTTGTCGTTCGAGTCGTTGTCGGCTGCGCAGCCGGTCACGACGAGCAGCAGAGCGAGGAGGGGTGCGAGCGCGCGCTTCATCGATTGTCCTGTCTGGTCTCCACGACGACGGCTGTCGCCTTGACGGTTGCGGTGGCCTGCGACCCGACGACGAGGCCGAGTTCCTCGACGGCCTCGGTGGACATGAGGGACACGACGCGGTGCGGTCCGCTTCGCAGTTCCACCTGGCTCATCACGGGATCGGAGTGAATGCGCGTCACGATGCCGACGAACCGATTCCGGGCACTCGTGGAGCGTTGGATGGGATCGGCCGCTGCGGAGTCGTCCGTCTCGAGGAGTCGAGCGAGGTCACCGCCGTCGACGACGGTTCGTCCCGTGTGGTCCCTGGCAGCCGCGATGCGCCCCTGATCGATCCATCGTCGAAAGGTGTCATCGCTGACGCCGACCAACTCGGCAGCTTCGCGAACCCGATATGCGGTCATATTCGATGAATCTACCCGCACATGAGGACAATCGCGCCCCTTGCGTCTCGTAACTCAGCGCGTCGAGGCTCCGAGACCACCGCCGGGTTAGGGTTTGAGGATGATCAGTGTGGAGGAGCATCTGGCGCGGATCCTCGCATCAATCCCGGCCCCGACGATCACCGAGCGGGCCCTGAACAGCAGTGCCGGTCGTGTCCTGGCAGCCGACGTCGCCAGCCGCTTCCCCGTTCCCCACTTCGACAACTCCGGTATGGACGGATACGCGGTGCACCACGCGGACGCGAAGGTCGGCGCGACACTGCGGGTGGTGGCCGACATTCCCGCCGGCAGCGCCGACGATCCGCGAATAGGTGCGGGCGAAGCGGCCCGAATCATGACGGGCGCCGCGGTGCCGAGCGACGCGGACGCGATCGTCCCACTGGAACACACGACCGAGGGAACACGGGTTCGGGCGAACGCACCCGAGACGATCACCATCACCGAAGAACCCCGACCGCATGCACACATCCGTCGAGCGGGCGAGGACGCTCCCGCCGGTTCGATCGCCGTGCCATCGGGCACGGTGTTGGGTCCGTGGCAGTTGTCGTCGATCGCGTCGGCCGGTCACGAGCGGATCCCGGTGTTCGCACGCCCGCGAGTCGCGGTGATCTCGACGGGCTCGGAACTCGTCAGCCCGTCCGCCACTCCACGGCGCGGACAGATCCCCGAGTCGAATTCCGTGCTCCTCGCGGCGGCCGTCACCGAGGCAGGCGCCGAGGTGGAGTGGACGACGACCGTCGCCGACGACAACGAGGCGTTGGCGGCCGCGCTGGTCGCCCCGGCAGTCGATGCGATCATCCTGACCGGCGGTGCGAGTGTCGGCGCGTTCGACGTGGTCAAGGCGGTGTTGAACGGGGTGGGCAGTATCGAGTTCACGTCGGTCGCGATGCAGCCGGGGAAGCCGCAAGGGTTCGGGCTCACCCCGTCGGGCATTCCGGTGTTCTGCCTGCCGGGCAATCCGGTGAGCGTCGCCGTGAGTTTCGAGATGTTCGTTCGCCCCGCGCTGCGGCGACTCGCCGGATTCCTCGATATCGAACGCCCGCGCCGCACGGTCCCGGCGGGGGTCGGCTGGAAGGCTCGCGCCGACCGCATGCAGGTGATGCCCGCGATCATCGTCGACGACACCGTCCGCCCCGCCACCCACGGCGGCAGTGGATCGCACCTGGTGATGTCGCTTGCCCAGGCGACGGCATTGGCTCTTGTCCCCGCCGACGTCTCACAGGTGAACGCCGGTGATCTGGTTACCGTTATGGAGATTCGATGACAGGATCGTTCACCCACCTCGACGAGGGCGGACAGGCCCGGATGGTCGACGTCACCGAGAAGGCTCCGACCGTGCGGAGCGCGACGGCCGAAGGTTTCGTGCGGTGCTCTTCGACGATCGTCTCGGCTCTCCGCGACGGGACCGTCCCCAAGGGCGACGTCCTGGCGGTGGCACGGATCGCGGGGATCGCGGCGGCCAAGCGAACGCCGGACCTGCTGCCGCTCGCACACGTGATCGGTGTCCACGGGGCCGTCGTCGACGTGACCGTCGTCGACGACGGGGTGCGGGTGAGCGCGACCGTCCGAACCGCGGACCGGACGGGCGTCGAAATGGAGGCGCTCACCGCGGTGAGTGTCGCCGCGTTGGCAGTGGTCGACATGGTGAAGGGACTCGACAAGTCCGTCGAGATCGAGAACATCCGGCTGCTCCGCAAGACCGGCGGCAAGAGCGGCGACTGGTCTCGATGACCACCGCGATCATCCTGGCCGGTGGACGCGCGGCCCGCCTGGGCGGCGTCGACAAGGCCGGTGTGGAGATCGCCGGGCGGTCGTTGATCGACACCGTTCTGGCCGCGGTCGCCGGGATGGATCGGGTCATCGCGGTCGGGCCGGAGACGGTCGCACGACCCGGCGTGCGCGTGGTCCGCGAAGATCCGCCGTTCGGTGGTCCCGTCGCCGGGATCGCCGCCGCGCTCCACAGCGTGGACGACGACGAGGTGTGGCTGCTCGCCTGCGACCTCCCGCGCGCGTCGTTCATCGTCTCCCAGCTGCGCGACGTACCACTCGACTCGTTCGACGGGGTGATCCTCGCCGACGCCGACGGACGCGCGCAGTGGCTCGCCGGCCGGTATCGGACGGCATCGCTCCGCACCGCGTTGGCCGACCTGTCGTCGGAACGGGACGCGTCGATGCGCGCGCTCGTCGGCGGTCTGGCCCTGCGGCCGGTGCCCGACGCCGCGAACGCCTCATTCGACGTGGACACCTGGGACGACGTACGCCTCGCGAATGGGTTCCGGGGCGAGTGAGTTCCGGGGCGGGTAGGTTTCAACAGATGAGCACGTACCCGCCCGAATTGGATCGTTGGGTCGCCGTCGTCGCGCCCGCCTTGGGACTCGGGGACGACGTCGACGTCCCCACCGAGTTGCTCCTGGACGTGACCCGCGACGTGGCTCACGGCGTGCTTCGCCCCGCGGCCCCGATCACCACCTATCTCATCGGCCTGGCCGTGGCGGCCGGGCTCCCCGCGGCCGAAGCCGCGGCTCGTGTCGATGCCGCGATCGCCGAGCGATGATCGTCAGGTTCTTCGCCGGCGCGGCAGAGGCCGCAGGCCGTACCGAACAGACCGTCGACGGCGGGGTGAGCGTCGCCGTGTTGAAGTCCGCGCTGGTCGATCAGCACGGCGCCGAGTTCGCCCGCGTCCTCGGCTACTGTTCGCTTCTCGTCGACGGTGTCCTCGCGAAGGACGCCACCGTCGCGTCCCCGAACTCCACGGTCGACGTCCTCCCCCCGTTCGCCGGCGGTTAGAGGCTTAAGGGGTGAATCGGTGTCACCACGCGACACCGATTCACCCCTTAATTGCACGTGGGTCCCGCCTGACACTCCTCAGCCGCCGATGGCCGACATGGGACGGTCCGGCTGAGTGAATCCGCGTTCGTCGATGCCGTGCCCGGCGGCCTTTCCGACGATCGAGGCTCGGATGGAATCCGCGATCGCCGTGTTGTCGGCGCCGGAACGCAGGAGTCCGCGGAGGTCGGATTCTTCCCGCGCGAACAGGCAGTTGCGGAGTTGGCCGTCCGCGGTGAGCCGGACGCGGTCGCACGACCCGCAGAACGGCGCGGTGACCGATGCGATCACGCCGACCGTCGTCGGACCGCCGTCGACCGTGTACACCTGGGCGGGATCGGCGCCGCGTCCCGCGCATTCGTCGAGCGCGAACTCGGCGCCCAACGCCGCCAGGATGTCGGCGCCGGTCACCATGTCGACCCGCGACCACACGTGTCCGGCGTCGAGCGGCATCTGTTCAATGAATCGCAGCTGCGCATCGTGGTCGCGAGCGAAGCGGACGAGGTCGACGAGTTCGTCGTCGTTGACGCCGTGCATGGCGACAGTGTTGATCTTCAACGGCCGCAGTCCGGTCGCTCCGGCCCCGTCGATTCCGGCGAGCACATCGTCGAGGCGGTCGCGTCGGGTGAGGGCGGCGAACCGGTCGGCGCGCAAGGTGTCGAGACTGATGTTGAATCGTTCCAGTCCCGCATCGGCGAGTGGGCCCGCGAGACGAGCGAGGCCTATGCCGTTGGTGGTGATGGACACGCGGAGCGGCCCGTCGTTCCCCTCGATGGCCGCCAGGCGACGCACGATGTCGACGACGTCGGGCCGCAGGAGCGGTTCACCGCCGGTGAGGCGCACTTCCGCGATGCCGAGGCCGGCGAACACCTCGGCGAGCCGAATGATCTCGTCCGTGGTGAGCAGTTCGGGACGCGGAATCCACGGGACGCCTTCCGCAGGCATGCAATAGGTGCAGCGGAGATTGCACTTGTCGGTCAAGGAGATCCGCAGGTCACGATGGACTCGGCCGAAGGTGTCGACGAGGGCCGCCGTCATGGTGAGACGCTCCCCAGCCCGACCCAGGTGTGCGAACCGTCGTGTTCGATCTGCTTCTTCCACATGGGAAGCTCGGCTTTGACCCGTTCGACGAGGTCGCGATCGATGTCGAACGCTTCGGCGCGGTGCACGGACGACACTGCGGCGACGATCGCGATCCCACCGACCGCGAGGCGTCCGACACGGTGACTGACGGCGATCCGGATGTCCGGTCGATCGACCTGTTCGGCTATCGCCCGGAGGAACTTCTCCGAGTCGGGGTGTGCGCTGTACTCGAGTTCCACCACGCGCCCGGCGGCGTCTGGATCGTTGTCGCGGACGGTGCCGACGAACAGGCTCACCGCCCCCGCCTCCGGGGCGCTCACCGCGTCGAGGTGCGCGGTCACGTCGAGGTCGCTGTCGCTGATGACGGCTCGTACGATCACTCGTGATCACCGCCCGAGGCCTGTGCGATCGCGTGGTCCACGACCTGCAGGATCACCGGGATTCCGTCGCGGACAGCACCGGTGGATCCGGCGACGTTCACCACGAGTGCACCGTGCCGCATACCGGCCAACCCACGGGACAACATGGCGTGTGGGAGCTTCGCCGTGCCGACACGTCGGATCTCCTCCGCGACACCGGGGAGGTGGCGGGTGAGGACTCCGGCGGTCGCCTCGGGTGTCACATCGCGCGGGCCGATCCCGGTCCCACCGGTGGTGACGACGAGTGTCGAGCCGGTGTCGACGGCGTCGATCACCGCGTCGGCGATGGCGTCGGCTTCGTCCGGCACCACCACGACGGTCGCGGCCCAGCCCGATTCCCCGAGGATCTGAGCACAGAGCGGCCCGGATCGGTCCACCCTGGCGCCGGCGAATGACCGGTCGGACACGGTGATCACCGTTGCGCGCTGTTGTTCGGTCTCCACTCCTCCAGCCTGCCACGTCGTGGTTTCGGGTGCGTGAGTCGTCCTCGGCTTCGACGTCCTCCAGCCTTTCGCGCGCCCGCGAGTCGGTCGACGAGTTCTGTCGCCGTCCGACGTCTGTTCGGACTACCCTCGCCACAGGGGGCTACAGCGGGAGTGCCGGTGCAGCGAGTGACAGTCCACGATGCCGTCTACCTCGTCGCATCGCGCGAGCAGTTCGGCATTCTGACCGCGTACGCGTTCGACGAGTCGGCGGTGGGCACCGAGACGATCGTCGAATGGCTCGCCGACCGTGCCCGCACGCTGCCCACGCTGCAGATGCGAATGGTCCGACCGGTCGCCTGGCTCGGTGACGCCTTCTGGTCGCAGTGTCCGGACTTCGACGCCGCGGACCACGTCCGCGTCGCGCACGCCGACACGTTCGACGCCCTGCTCCCCGCCCTCCACGAGATCCTCCATCGACCGTTCGCACTCGACCGGCCGTTGTGGAGCATCCACGTGTTCCGCGGCGTGCGGGGCGTCGGACCGTTCGACACTCCGTCGACGGTGGTGGCGGTCAAGGCGCACCACTCCATGACGGACGGTCGAGGGCTCACCGAGATCTGTCGGACGTTGTTCTCGGCCGCCCGCGGCGCACCCGCCCGGCCGGAACTCCCGCTGAGCCGTCGGACGGTCACCGTGCGCGCCGTGGCCGAGTTGCCGCTCCGCCCGCTCCTGGCCGCGTACGACGTCGCTCGGCTGCTCGTCGCCGTTCGCAGGATGCGCCGAGAGCACGGCGGCGTCGATCATCTCCCGCCTGTCGAGTTCACCGACCGGCCCGACGATCGTCGATCGTCGACGCGGATCGGGACCGTGTTCGTGTCGATGACGAGGCTGCGGTCGTATGCCCGCACGGTCGGATCGGTGACCACGAACGACGTGGTCCTCGCGGTCATCGGCGACACCGTGGCGGCCGAGCTCGGCACGGCCGCCACGCGCGTCGTCGCGGCCGTTCCCGTCGCCGTCGCCGGGCTGCCCGACGCCCGGAATCGGGTGACGCAGATCGGTGTGGACCTGGCGACCGGCGACGGTCTCGACGTGGCCGAACGTGCGCGCCGCATTCACCGGGGCGTGATCGACGGGCGCGAACGGGCCCGCACCGACGAGATGGCTGCCGTCTTGGCCTCGATCCCGCGCATGCCGCCGTTCGTGTACGGTGCGCTCGCCCGCCTCACCGGGGCCCTGAACACCCGCCGAGGGAGCTCGGCGACGTCGCGGACCGTCGTCTCGAGCGTGCCGAAGGGGCCCGGCGACGGTTGGACACTCGTGGACAGTCCGGTCCGCGCCAACTTCGGGTGCCTGCTCAGGCAGGACCCGAACGCGACCAATCACTCGGTCACCTCGATCAGGGACGTCCTCGCGGTCAACGTCGCGGTCGACACGACCGTCGTCGACCTGGAGTCGTATCTCGACGCTCTCCGCCGCGGATTCGACGATCTCGTTCCGGCCGTGTCGGAGGCGGCGCGTCCCGCTACTCGTTGACCGGCGACTTCCGGTCGGCCCACATGTTGCGCCCCGGCCGCCAGCTGCGATCGCTCGGGTCGAACGGGACGAGCACGACCTTCATCACGAGCAGCGACACGAAGAACCCCGGGGCCTTGACGGCCTGCACGACCGCCTCCCGACGGCGGCCGTGCAGCCACGCGGTGCGAATGGCCGCGGCCGCATAGCCCGCGTTCGACCGGATCGGCGCCGCCATTCGACGCGCCGACACCCCGGCGATCATGGACGGATGCTGCCAGGCCACGTGGCCCGCGCTGTCGAGCGCGTAGAACAGGTCGTGGTCCTCGTGCGTTCCGGCGGCCTCCACCTGCCGCTCGCGGACCTCGTTCCAGACCGGTCGGCGCACGGCCATGTTGGCGCCGAACACGGTGTTCGCGCGTCGACCGGCCACCGTCGACCGGCGTGCCTTCTCGGCCGCCGCCTTGAGCGACGTGCGGATGCGTTCGGCGAAGGGCGCGTCGTAGCCGAACCCGACACCCGTCATCGCCGCCACGTCGGTCTGCGATTCGAGGAACTCCGTGACCACGCTCGTCCACTCCGGCTCCAACCGGGTGTCGGCGTCGATCCTGCCGAGGATGTCGCCGGACGCCGCGGAGAAGCCAGCCTCGCGGGCCCAGTACACGCCCGGCCGCGACTCCTCGACGATCCGGATCGGCAGCCTGTCGCTGAACGACTCGGCGATCGCGCGCGACCCGTCGGTGCAGTTGTTGTCGACGACGATGCACTCGTCCACGGGCCGATCCTGCCCGGCGACGTGCTCCAGACAGGCCGCGAGGATGTCCTCCTCGTTGTAGACCGGAATGACGAGGCTCAATGTCACATCTGATCCCTGCGAAGTCATCGTTCTTGCGTCACATCCCATCGTGCGTCGTCCAACGGTTGGAGAAGCCTCCTCAGCTTCCATGTCTTCGTCCGCTCGTCCCACGGTCGGAAGACGAGCCACATCCCGGTGAATCCGACGGTCCGGAACAGCACGTCGAGGTACATGACGCGCGTCCGGCGACGGTCCCCTCGTGCGCGCGCCGTCCGGATGCCTCCGGTCACGTAGTGCCGGTTCGCGAACGGCGACTTGCGGAGTGCGCGGACGGAGCTCGCGACTTCGAGCCGGGGTTCGAAGTACACCCGTTCGCCCGTTTCGCCGAGCGCCATCGCGATGTCGAGGTCTTCCCAGATGTCCTGACGTCGAGTGAGGTCGTCGCGGACCGCGATCCACGCCGTGCGCCGGATCGCGTGATTGAGCCCGTGCAGCCCGTCCACCTGACCGCCGTTCGCGAAGCGGTCCGGCACCGACCGCGCTCGGCGATCGACGAACTCGAACGGAGGCGCGTCGTACAGCGTGACGATCCCCGTCACGGCCGCGTACTCGGCTCCGACCTCCCCGCCGAAGAACTCCTCGATCCGCTCCGCCCAATCGCGGGCCACCCGGCAGTCGGCGTCCGTCCGTGCGATCACGTCCGACACCGCGGCGTCGTATCCGGACGCGCGCGCCGCATAGCAGCCGGGCACGGACTCGCTGATCATCCGGATCGTCGGTTCGTCAGCGGCCAACGCGGCGACGACATCGGCGCTGCCGTCCGTCGAGCCGTTGTCGACGATGATGATCTCGTCGAGCGGACGCGTCTGATCGAGCAGGGCCCTGATGCAGGATTCGATCCGGTCGTGCTCATTGAACATCGGAACGACCGCTGAAATCGTCGGCACCGTCACCTCTCCCCTCCGAACATCGCCGCCCGGTCTCATTCAATACGGCGCAATCAGCCTATTCGACGCGAAGGCTCCCCGCCTCCGATCCGGGGCCGAACACACGACTCCCCTTGCGAACATACGACGACCCCGCCTCCGGTACGAAGGCGGGGTCGTCGTGGAAATCACATGCGAGTCACTGGGACCCGCGAGAAGTCACCAGCTCGACTTCTGCACGCCCGGCAGCTCGCCTGCGTGAGCCATGTCGCGCAGGCACACGCGGCACAGACCGAACTTGCGGTAGACCGAGTGCGGGCGACCGCACTTGTTGCAGCGCGTGTAGGCACGCACGGCGAACTTCGGCTTCTTGGCGGCCTTGTTGACCAGAGCCTTCTTTGCCATGTCAGTTGTCCTTAGCGTTGTTGTCCTTGAACGGGAAGCCCAGTGCACGGAGCAGTGCGCGGCCTTCCTCGTCGTTGGTGGCCGAGGTGACGACGGTGATGTCCATGCCGCGCGGCCGGTCGATGTTGTCGATGTTGATCTCGTGGAACATCGACTGCTCGGTCAGGCCGAACGTGTAGTTGCCGTTGCCGTCGAACTGACGGTCGCTCAGGCCGCGGAAGTCGCGGATACGCGGGAGGGCGATCGACACGAGGCGGTCGAGGAACTCCCACATGCGGTCACCGCGCAGCGTGGTGCGGGCGCCGATCGGCATGCCCTCACGCAGCTTGAACTGTGCGATCGACTTGCGTGCGCGACGGATCTCGGGCTGCTGACCGGTGATCAGAGCGAGATCGGCGACGGCGCCGTTGATGAGCTTGGCGTCGCGGGCGGCGTCACCGACACCCATGTTGACGACGACCTTGACCACGCCGGGGATCTGCATCACGTTGGCGTAGTTGAACTCGCTGTTGAGCGAGTCCTTGATCTCGGCGCGGTAGCGCTGCTTGAGGCGCGGCTGAACCTTCTCAGATGCGGTCATGATCAGATGTCCTTCCCGGTCTTGCGCGAGATGCGGACGTTCTTGCCGGTCTCTTCGTCGCGGCGGTAGCCGATGCGAGTCGGGTTGCCCTCGGAGTCGACGAGCATCACGTTCGAGACGTGGATCGCGGCTTCCTGGGTCACGATGCCGCCGGAGCTGGCACCGCGCTCATTCGCCGAGTCGGCGACGTGCTTCTTGATGCGGTTCACGCCCTCGACGAGGACCTTGTCGCGCTTCGGGTAGGCCTCGATGACCTTGCCCTTGGCGCCCTTGTCCTTGCCTGCGATGACGATGACGGTGTCACCCTTGTGGATCTTCATGTGTCAGATCACCTCCGGTGCGAGCGACACGATCTTCATGAAGCGCTTGTCGCGGAGTTCGCGGCTGACCGGTCCGAAGATGCGGGTGCCGCGGGGATCGGTCTCGTTCTTGAGGATGACTGCGGCATTCTCGTCGAACTTGATGTACGAGCCGTCTGCGCGACGACGTTCCTTGACAGTGCGAACGATGACGGCCTTGACGACCTCACCCTTCTTCACGTTGCCGCCGGGGACGGCATCCTTGACGGTGGCGACGATGACGTCGCCAACGCCTGCGTAACGCCGCGACGAACCGCCGAGCACGCGGATGCAAAGGATTTCCTTCGCACCGGTGTTGTCGGCGACGCGCAGGCGGGATTCCTGCTGAATCACTGAGTGTCTCCTTGACCTGGATTTCTATGCCCGCCGGATTTCCGACCCGACGCGCACGGTCCGTTGCCACCGAAAATATGCGCCTGCCTGGGATTTCTCCGCCGGAAGCAGATCGACCCCAATGGGTTCGCATGTCGGTTCGCGGTGCACGCACCGCAGGCAACCGCTCAAGTGTAGGCGAAAGTGCCGGTCAGGGACAAATTCGTGGCGGTCGCACCGGAGCGCCGTCGATCCCGAACTCGCGCAGGGCGACCGCCCCGCCGGATGCGACCGTGATCGTCGCGAACACCCGACGGCCGTCCGGGAGGAGGCGGACCGTCACGTCGTCCCCGGGCCCGGCGCATTCAAGGGCCTCGACGGCCGCCGCGCGCACCGCCGCCAGCGGACCGGCCGGAGCGTCGACGCGCGCGAGTGCGCCTCGGTCGCCCCGGTCGTCCAGCAGCAGGACGCGCACGGCCCGCTCCCGTGCCTCCCACACCGCGTCGGCGACGACCGGTACGTCCAGGCCGGGCGCCCGGATGCGGTCGCGGAGCTGCGATTCGACGAGTCGACACTCGACGGGATCGAGCGGGTCACCGTCGGCGATCCGCTGCAGCAGCGGCCGCACCCGATCGTCGAGTCGAGCCAGCTCGTGATCGCGGATGGCGCGCACCGCGAACGCGGTGTTCTCGCGACCGGCCTGCCGCCGGAGAGCGAACAGCTGCTCGGCGCGGGGCCCGACGATCGCCGCGAACACGGTCATCATGACGAGGATCCCGAGGTTCCCGCTCTGCGGTTCCACCAGGTAGTGCAGGCCGTCCGCCCGGAGTTGCCCCGCGCCGCCGAGGACCGCCGTGACGACGGCGAAGGCGACCCACGCCGACCCGACGCGGCCGCGGAAACAGAACAGCGCGCCGATCACCGCCGTCGCGCCGGCGAACGGCATCATCGCGGCCCGGTCCACCGGAACGATCGCCCACACGAAGGCGACCGCCGCCACCACCTCGGCCGCCACCGCGGTGACCGTCGCCCATCGGACCACCGGGGTCCCGGGAGCACGCAACAGCAACCCGACCGCGACGCCGATCGCGCCGAACATGGCGACGTACAGCCACGTCCGTTCCACACCGCCGCTCACCAGACCCAACGCGAGGAAGCTCGTGCACACCACGGTCAGCGCGATCATCGCGAAACCCGATTGCAGGCCGACGACGGCCGACGAGTCTTCCCGCGGTTCGGACTGCCACCACCGCCGGTGATCGGCGCTGCGTCTCACGGCCTGCTCCACGACACTTCGACCACGGTTCCGGCGCCGGGCGCGCTCTGCACGTCGGCGCGGCCGCCGGCCAGGACGTTCATCCGGCGCCGCACGCTCAGTGCGAGGCCGAGTCGGTCCACCGCGACCGCGTCCGGATCGAACCCGATGCCGTCGTCGACGACGGCCACCGCCACGCGTTCGGCGCCGACGGTGATCAACACCGCCCGTTCCGCGCCGGGACCTGCGTGAGTCGCACTGTTGCGGACCGCTTCACCGGCCGCCTCGGCAAGGGCTCGGACCACCACCGCGGGGAACAGCAGGCCGGACGAATCGTCGACGGCGGTGACGACGGTGTCGATCCCGGGGTCGATGACGGCGCGGACACGGGCCACCAGTTCCCGGTCGGTCACCTGCTCGTCCTCCGGGGCCGGATCACCCGCGAGCGCGTCGAGGCGGCTGAGCGCGGACGCCGCGAGGTCGGCGACCCTGGGATCGCCCGGGTTCGATCCGGCGGCGACGAGCGTGGAGATCACGTGGTCGTGGATCAGCCCGTCGAACCGGGCGAGTTCGGCGTTGCGGAGGTGCGCTTCGACGACGGCCGCGGCCGCCGAGCGGGACCTGTCCAGATCGGTGCCCGTCCGCACCACCATGACGGCCGCGCAGACGAACAACGATGTGAAGAGGATCCCGAACAGAGCTTCGCGGGCCATCTCGGGAACATCGCGCGGGTCTTGATGGGCGACGGCCACGTAGGCTGCGGCCGACTTCACCAGCACGATCACCGGCAGCGTCTTCGGGATCGAGGAGACGAGCGCGGCGGCGACGGCGGCCAGCCCCGCGAAGTCGAGCATCCAGATGGCCGGGTCGGGCGACGTCCCGACCCGCAACGCGCCCCACAGCGCGGCGCCCAGCACCACGCAGACCGGACAGGCCAGCGCCCACCCCGTGATCCACCGGACCGGTTCGTCGACCACGCGCGCGCCCAGGAGCATCAGGCCCGGACCGAACACGAGGGCCACCCCGACCGGCGGATACCACGATGCGACGGTGGCGGCCTGCGCGACCATCATCGGCACGGTGATCAGCGCGTACACGATGTACCCGACCCCGATGAACGTCGACATGACGACGAGGATCCTGGCCCGCTCGGACAACCGGACAGGCAGACGGCTCCGCCCGCGACCCGTGGGAGCGGGTTGCGGGCGGAGCCGAGTACGTGTCGGTACGGTCACCACACCATGAATGGTGTCACCAGACGTCGAGTGTCGTGTAACCGTCCTGCAAAGCTCGTGCGAGCAGATGCGCCTTGGTCGGGGCCGGGCGCGTCACGGCCGCGTACTTCGTGCGGATTCGCGAGATATGCGTGCTGACCGTGGACGCCGAGATGAACAGTCGGGCCGCGGCGTCCTCCTTGGACTCCGCCGCCAGCCACGTGAGGAGGACCTCGACCTCACGGGTCGACAGCGACGGTCGGACGAGCGGTCCGGTCGCGACGGCGAGGGACGGCGCACCCTCGACCACTTCGCGCAGTGTGGATGTCGGAATGCGATCCGACGAGATGAATGGATCGATGTCGACGACGGTCATCGTGACCTCCTGGCTACTCCCCGACGAGTGTTTGTCGGCCCGGGGAAGGATCGGATCCCAGGCTCGTCGTCAACCCTATGAACGCACGACAGTGACCGGTAGACCCAGAACTGGGGACACCGGTTCACGGGTCCCCATGCGTCGGACGGCTCGCCGCGCTACCGTGTGCGGCATGCCCTCGTTCTCGAACTCCCGGTCCGTCGTCATCCCGGCGTCCGCAGCGACGATCCACCCGCTGATCAACGACCTCCGCCAGTGGCAGCGGTGGTCGCCGTGGGAGGGCCTCGATCCGGCCCTGCGTCGCACGTATTCGGGCGCGGAGTCGGGTGTCGGAGCCGTCTACGAATGGGTCGGCAACTCCAAGGCCGGCGCGGGGTCGATGACGATCACGTCGTCAACCGCCGACCGCATCGTCATCGACCTGCTGTTCACCGCTCCGTTCGCGGCGAAGAACGTCGCAACCTTCGAGCTCTCGCCCGAGGGCGACGGCACGCGCGTCACGTGGACGATGTCGGGATCACGCAACCTGCTCATGTCGATCGCGGGCACGCTCTTCTTCGACAAGGCCATCGGCAAGGACTTCGAGAAGGGTCTCTCGGCCCTCGATCACGCCGCCCGAGGCTGACCCGAGGCCCGAGAGGGATCAGTCCGCGCGGCCGCGATGCGGCATGGGGAGCCAGCCGTCTTCGACGGCGCGTTTGAAGAGGTCGAGCTTTGTGCGGGTGGGACGGCCCGCGTCCGCGTACTTCTGGCGGATCCGCTTGAGGTACTCGTTGACGGTGTCCGCGGCGACGCCGAGTTCGCGTCCGACGCTGATCGACGTGCCGCCCGACGCATACAGGGTGAGGACACGCTGCAGCTGCGGACTGAGGTCGACGGCGTCGAGGTTCGGGTCGCCGTCGATCGCGGCGGCCCACTCCGTCGTCAGGACTTCCTCACCCGCCCCCGCCGTGCGGACGGCGTTCAGGATCTCGTCTTCGGCCGCCGATTTGAGGACCACGCCGAGGGTGCCCGCACGGGCCGCGGACCGGAGCAGATCCGGATGCTCGCCCGACGTGTAGACGAGGGTCCCGATCCCCAGATCGGCGAGGTGCTCGACGTTCTCACGCGGCGTCGTTCCGTCGTTGAGTCGCAGGTCGAGGATCACGACGTCGAGATCGGACGACTTCGCGAGCAACTCGGTGACGGTGGCCGCTGCGCACACGAAGTCGAGATCATCGTGGGGCTCCAGAATCCTGTCGATTCCCCACACCGGTGAGGGATGGTCGTCGACCATCCCGACACGCACCGCTGTCATCCCTGAAATCCCTCATCTCTCCGCCGCGCCCCTCCGGACGTACGGTTCAAATGTAGTCCAAACCACCGACAATCCACGCCCTTCGGGTCACCGGTAGGGACTTTGGTCCCAACGAGTGCCTACTTGGTCGAGACTAGTTCGAATCGGTCGTTCACACCGCCGCCAGACCCGTACCGTCGGTCCCATGACCGACTCCACTCACGTCGTCCTCGGGACCCGGGTGACCATGCCCGTCGACATCCGATCCGCACGTTGTTTCATGGCGGGCTTCTCGGCGTCGACGAGCGCCGTCAGCCGCGCGATCGGCGAACGCGGCGACTCCGACCTCCGCCCGCTGCAGATCCGGCCGGGCCGCACCATGTGCATGCTCGTGTTCGTCGACTACGTGGACGGCGACCTCGGACCGTACAACGAGTTCGGGGTCTGCTTCCTCGTGGAAGACCCGGCAGTCGGACGGACGTCCACCCTTCGCGCATTGTCGTCCCTGGTCAAAGGCGACGCGCACGCGCTCATCCACGAATTGCCCGTCGACGGCGACTTCACCCTCGCGGCCGGACGCGGCATCTGGGGATTCCCGAAGATCCTCGCCGACTTCGACGTCGACCACTCCGCGGCCGTCAAGTCGGGCAGGGTCAGCGAGGGTGGACGGTTGATCGCCGAACTCGACGTGCGGCGCGGCATCGGCGTCCCCGACAGTTCGTCGGAGGCAGTCCTGCAGTCGTACTCGCAACTCGACGGCGTGACGCGTCGGACGCCGTGGCGTCTCACGTCCACGACGGGCACCCGCACCCGACTCGGCGGGGCCACCCTGCGACTCGGCGATCATCCGATCGCCGACGACCTGCGCCGACTCCGCCTGTCACGACACGCGCTCATGTCGAGTTCGGTCGCCGACTTGTCCATGCGATTCGACGACGCCGTGGTCGTCGCCCGCGCCTGATCATGTGTTAGGTTCGCCTTACACGAAAGGACCCCGTATGACCTTCTCCACTACTTTCCGCCGCCCGCTCGTCGCCGCAGTCGCTCTCGCGGCCGGCGCCGCGATCGCGCTGACCGGCTGCTCCAGCGACGACAGCTCCGACTCCGCCACCTCGACGACCGCTGCCGAGTCGGCCGCGTCGGGTACGCAGGCGGCGTCCGAGCTGACCGTCGAGCAGGCTCAGACCACCCTCCGCAAGGCACTCGACTCGGCCACCCCCGAGGCCGAGCTCGACGGCGTCGTGCAGTTCACCGACCCGACGGTCAAGACCAGCCTGGTCGAGTACAACAAGGCCGCGGCCAAGGGCGGCTACACCCCGGACATCTACACGGTGAAGTCCGTCAAGGTCGACGGCGACAAGGCCGCAGCCGTCGTGGCGGTCAAATCGCCGCACGCGCCCGCCGCGATCGACATGACCTTCAACTTCGTGAAGGTCGACGGCACCTGGAAGGTCGCCTCGGACGCCGTCACCCAGCTGACGTCGATGATGACCCAGCACGGCTGACACGCACCGCCCGACGACGCGCCCCGGACCTCGACGGTCCGGGGCGCGTCGTCGTCAGCGGACGGGCTCGCCGACGGCCCAGGTGAGGGCCCCGTCGAGGCGGCGGCACACGATGCGTTCGACGCTGTCCGCGGTGACGGTGGTGATGACGGCCACGTAGTCCCGGCCCTCGGGAAGGATGCGGGCGGTCACCGCGCCCGAACCGACCGCGCCGAGGACCTCGATGAGCCGCCCCCGGAGCACCGCGAGATCGGCTGCGGTGAGGAGTCCCCCGTCGACGGTGTCGTCGAACACACGGACCGCCAGTCCCCGCAGGCGGGCGGCGGCGAGCGCGTCCCTGGTGACGTCCGTGTGCCAGCCTCTGCCTCGGACCGAGTCGCGGAGGTCCTCTTCGAGGAGAT
Source organism: Gordonia spumicola (assembly GCF_009932475.1). Lineage (GTDB taxonomy): Bacteria > Actinomycetota > Actinomycetes > Mycobacteriales > Mycobacteriaceae > Gordonia > Gordonia spumicola. The sequence goes on along the minus strand of NZ_BJOV01000001.1, from coordinate 391,420 downwards.
GGGCCCTGGCGACGGCGGCCTCGTCGAACTCGTCACCGTCGGCGACGCGCTGGACGAACGGTCGGACGTCCGCGTCGAACCGTTCGAGCTGTTCGGCGCGGGCCGTCACGGTGGCGGCGGTGACGGCGACCGCCTGCGCGGTCTCCGCGCGCCGCGCCTCGAGGATGCCGGTGAGCGTCAGCATCGGGCGGATCAGCACCGCCATCAGGGAGGCCGGCAGCAGCGACACCGCTATCCGGAGGGTCAGCTGACCGCCGGCGACCAGCGTGCCGCCGTGCTGGAGCGACCAGAAGGCCGCGAGGAGGACCACCACCACGCTGCATCCCCATGCCGTCCGCGCGCGGCCGCGCAAGGACAACAGTCCCGCGACGACCGCGAAGACGACGAGCGCCGCGCCCGGCTGCACCCAGACGCCTGCGGTGGAGGGGATGGCCCACCACGACGCGGCGAGCGACCCGGTCGACGGCCGTCATGCGAGCCGGCAGCGGATCCTCGTGGCCGTCGACGACCGAGTACACGGCCGTCGCCAGGCCGATTCCGCCGACGAGTTCGAGGAGCCATTGCACACCGGTGCGCGGTTCGCCGAACGCGGTCAGCCGGACGAACGCGTAGGCGCCGAGCAGCAGTCCGAGCATCACTCGAAGCCGCCGGGTGCGCAGGCCGAACATCACCGGGATCGCGGCCGCGGTCGTCGTCGTCATGAACGCGTCCATTCCAGGGACACCATCGTCCCGTCCAGGGGTGCGGCGTCCACCGAGGCCGAGCCGCCGGGAAGGGCGGCCATCCGCTGCCGGATGCCGACGACGATGCCCGACCGGTCCGGAGCGATGCGGTCGGGGTCGAAACCGCAGCCGTCGTCGACCACGCGGATGCGGATGCCCGCCTCACAGACCATCCCGACGACCGCGGTGGACGCGGCCGCCCCGGCGTGGGTCACCGAGTTGCCGACGGCCTCGACGAGGGCGTCGCCGATCGTGTCAACGACGTGGCCGGGGAGGTCGACGGCGTCGTCGGAGGAGTCGATCGCCACCAGGAGTCCGTCGCCGAAGGCGATCACCGACTCGCGGAGCTGCACGACCGCGTCGGCCGCGGACACGGTGGCGCAGTCGCGTCGTTCCACCCCGACACCGTCGAGTTCGTCGAGCACGGCCCTGGCCTGCCTGCGGTGACGCTCGTCCGGCTGTCCGACGCTGATGTCGCGGAGCACGGCGATCACCTTGTCGCGGAGCACGACGTCGAGCCTGCGTCGTTCGGCGACCCGTGCCGTCCGAGCCGCGGACTCGACGCGCTCCACGAGCACCGCGGCGCGCGTCTCGTCGACGCTGTGCGCGATGCCGACACACGTTCCCAGCATCGCGAGGAAGACGCCCATCAGCGAGGCCGTCAGCAGTTGATTGAGCGCCGCGTCGTATCCGAATCCGCCGAACGCGGCGTGCTGTTGAGCTTCGGACAGCAACGCCAGGGCGACGACGAGATAGCCGGCCGCCCATCGGATCGGGACGAGGGTCGCCAACGCGACGGCGGGGAGCACGACGGTGTTGGCGACCCAGATGGGCGGCGACCCGAATCCTTCGACGCTGACGTGTGTCCACGCCGCGAACCAGAGGACGAGCACCACGATGTTCGCGAACGCGAGCAGCACCGCGGCCCGCAGCATCGCCCTGGACTTGCCGGATTCGAACGAGGCCGCAACCAGCATCACGACCGCGGCGCCGAGGACGAGGACGAACGACACCGGGGTCCACCAACGCTCGGTCATGCCGCGGCCCGCGATGAGCGCGGGGACCACCGACATCAGCGGCACGAGGAGCGTGCTGACCGACACGGTGAGGGCGGCCGCGCGGCGCAGGCGGTACACGTTCACGTCTGCACCACCCGCTCGATGCGGCCGTCGCCCGCGATCTCCACTCGACGCCGGGCGGTCGCGGTCACGACGCCGACGGTCGCGATCGGGTCGCGACCCGGCGGGGCGATCCGGGCGACGACGTCGCCCCCGGCGAGTCCGGCCAACTCGTCCTCGAGGACGCGGGCGGTCGCGTCGACCACGGCGTCGGCCCTCGACGTGTCGAGACCGGCGAGCCCGCCGTCGTCGAGCACCGTCACCGACACCCCGTTGCGGCGCGCGTCCCAGACGGCCCGCTGAACACGCGGCACGTCGAGCGCCCGCCCGCGGATGCCGTCGCGCAGTCGAGCCTCGATGAGTCGGGCGTCGGTGACGTCGTCGTCGGTGACCGGTCCGCCGGACAGGACCTTCGTCAGAAGCGGCCGCACGCGGGCGTCGATCCGCCGGATGCGTTCGTCGCGGGCCTCGTTGTCGTCCCGGACCTGCTGGACTCCGCGCCGGTCGGCTCGTCGTCGCGCCGACAGGGCGTGGAGCTCACGGATCTGCGGTTCCAGGAGGAGCGCCGCACCCGTCGCGATGAACAGCATGGTGAAGCTCGCGCGCGGCAGCACGGCGCTGAGCCAGGTCGGCGACCCGGTGATCGGCCCGAGCAGGACGCCGAGCGCCGTGTTGGCGCACACCGCGGTCCATGCGAGCAGTATCCGGCCGCGGAAGAGGAGGACGACGAGAACGATGGTCGCGGTCGAGAACATGGTCTGGAACGGGCCGAGCGTCGCACTGTGCAGTCGTGCGGCGGCAACCCACACCGCGGCGACCGCGGCGACCACGGTGAGGCAGACCGCGAATGCCCTGGCATCGGTGAGCGCCTCGGTGGCGGACGTGGCGACGAGGACCGTCGCGACGGCGAGCAATGCGTACGCGATCGCCATGCCGGTCCACACGTCGGGCGTGAATCCCGCCGAGTGGCCGTACACGAGGGTCCGCGCGGCGAGCGCGACGAAGTACGCGATGAACACGACGGATGCCACGGGCGTGACGAGCGATGTGCCGACGAAGTCTCCGTTGCATCTCACGGGCGGTCCCACCGGAGTCGGATGCGGGCGCCTTCACCGGGGGCGCTGACGATGCTGCTGCGGCCGCCGGCCACCGCGCCCATGCGTCCGGTGACGCCGAACGACAGTCCGAGCCGTCCCGCGCGGGTGGCCGCCGGGTCGAAGCCGACTCCGTCATCGGCGACGGTCACCGTGATCGCGTCGTCGGACACCGACGCGATGACGACGCACGAGGCCCCGACTCCGGCGTGCCGGTAGAAGTTGCGGACCGCCTCGGCCGCCGCGTCGAGGAGCGCATCGGTGACGTCGGCGTCGAACCTGGCGGTCGACGCGTGGTCGACGTCGCCGCGGACGACGACGGCGTCGCCGAGGGACGAGACCATCGTCCGGAGCCGCTGGACGATCTCGCGGCCGTCGAGCGATTCGGACGGACCCGCGCTCGGGTCCCACCAGTGGTCGAGCTCGTCGATGACGCCGGACGCCGCCGCCCGTACGGACGGTTCGGGTTCCCCCGGCGACAAGGCGAGCAGGAACGCGATGATCCGATCGTGGACGAGGGCGTCGAGACGGCGCCGGTCGACGTCGTGGAGGTCTTCGTGCTCGCGATGACGCGCCGTCGCCACGGTCGCTGCCCTGGCGGAGTCGAGGCGTCGGGCGAAGGCCACCGCGGCCGCCGCGAACAGCAGGTACACGCCGCCGAAGGCGACCGACCAGAACGCCTGAACGATGAACTTCTCGTCGAGCATCCCGTTCACCGCCAGCGCGGCGACCATCTCGCTGAGGGCGCCGGCCGCGACGAGGTTCACCACGGCGACGACGGGTCGGCCGCCGACCATGAGAGCGATGCTGGCGAGTTCGGGGATCATGGTGATCCACACCGCGGTCGTCGGACTGCCCGCTTCGAGGACCGCGGCACGGTCGTTCCACGCGAGGAACCACGTGCCCATCACCAGCAGGTACGCGGCCGCGCATGCGAGCGCCGCCCGACCGAGCAGATCGGGGCGCGCGGAGGCCGCGACCGCGATGAGTCCGAGGGCGCTGGCTACGACGGACGCGATGCTCAGCGGCAGCCACCACGCGTCGACGAGGTCGCCGAACGCGCTGAACGAGCCGGCGGCCGAGAAGAGGTAGAACAGGCAGCCCGCACCGATGGCACCCGCCCCGACCGTTTGGAGCGTCTCGATCGCCGTGCGGTCACGGGGGCGGAGGACGTGCGGACCGGGCACTGCGGCCGCGGGTCGCGCCGTACGGGTCATGCCCCGATGATTTCACGCATCCGCGCACGCATGGGCGTTACGGGTGCCGAGGAGCCTCAGGAGACCGAGCGGAGTGCGGGGCGTCCGACCGTGGTCTGCGGAACGTCGCGTCCCAGCCATCCGATGATCTCGGCGAGGGCGCGCGCTTGCTCTGCGGGAGGGAGTGCCAGGAGCCCGGGCAGCGAGGCGCAGAGTGCCGCGGTGATCGCGGATTCGCTGGACATTCCGTGCGCGCCGACGACGCGGCGGTAGTCGTTGATGGCGACCACGAGCGCGTCGAAGGTGACCGAATCGCCGGCGTGACGCACCGCCACCATCCATCCCGCGGTCTCGGCGCGGTCTGCGATGTGCAGGCAGAGGTCAGCGATCCACTGTTCGCGGCCACGCTGTGCGATTGTGTTCATCGCTTGGTCCTCCGATGGGTCGGTTAGCCCCTGCCAACCGTTTTGGCTGGTGAGACGCTGTTTCACCTGGTATACGGAAGCGTAACTTAACTGGCTCTTCGGATCTAAGAGTGCGTAGATGAGGTTCGGGTCGAGCACGTACGACCACAACATGTAGGCGGGTCCTGGGTGTGAGAATGAAGGTTCCTCAACGATCTTCCTCACGACCACAGGACCCATGAACGAGCCTACGTGCCCTGCTGCTGACATGATCTGCCGAACCGTCGAACTCGGCGTCACGATCATTGGAGCGGCCGTCGACATCGACGACCGGACTCACATCTTCTGCCAGATCCTCGACCCTGATCCGCGCTGTCCTGGCTGCGATGTTGCTGGTCAGCGGCGTGACCATGTTGATCGGGTCCTCACTGATGTCCCGGCCGCGGGGCGGCCGGTGCTGCTGCATGTGGCGGTCCCGCGGTTCGTGTGCAGCACTGTCGACTGTTCGAGGTCGGTGTTTCGTGCCGACATCACCACGATCACGGCGCCCCGAGCGGTGATGACCCGCCGCACCGGGCGGTGGATCCTGCAACGCATCGCGATCGACAAGATGAGCGTCGCCGCGGTCGCCGCACAGCTCGGGATCGACTGGGCCACGGTCAACACCGTCGCGGTCGAGTCAGCTCGGGCTCTGGTCTACGACGGCGGGCACCTGGCCGGTGTACGGCATCTCGGGGTGGATGAGCACAAGTGGAAACACGTTCGCGGGCAAGGCGATTCGGGGTGGGTGACGGTTCTGATCGACCTGACCCCCGTCGTTGAGGGGACTGGGCCGGCGCGTCTGCTCGATATGATCGCCGGCCGATCGAAGATGGTCCTCAAGACGTGGATGGGCGGGCGTGACCAACGGTTTCGGGATCGGGTGAAGGTCGTGGCGATGGACGGGTTCACCGGCTACAAGACCGCCACTGCCGAAGAACTCCCGGCGGCGCGGATCGTGATGGACCCGTTCCACGTTGTACGTCTGGCCGGGGAGAAACTCGACCGCTGCCGCACCCGAGTCCAGCAGGACACGTGCGGGCACCGAGGCAGGGCCGGTGACCCGCTCTACATGGTGCGCCGGATCCTGCACACCCGGACCGAACTGCTGACCGGCAAACAGAAGGTCCGGCTGTTCGAGGCGTTGACCAGCCGAGATGAGCACGTCGCGGTCGAGGTCACGCACCAGATCTACTTGCAGATCATCGCCGCCTACGAGCACCCGCAACGCCGCGAGGGCAAGAAACTGATGTGGAAGGCCCTCAAACGGATCCAGAAAGGCCTACCGCCTGGGCTGGAAGAACTCGCTCAACTCGGGCGGACACTCTGGAACCGACGCGCGGAGATCCTCGCCTACTTCGACGTCGGCGTCTCCAACGGTCCCGTCGAAGCGATCAACGGTCGCCTCGAACACCTGCGCGGAATTGCCCAAGGCTTCCGCAACCTCGACCACTACATCTTGCGGTCCCTACTGCACTCAGGTCAGCTCGCCGAACGGATCAACGCACTCTGAAATCCGAAGAGCCACTTAACTGGCAGGTAAGGGCTAGGGCTGATACGTGCCTGATCCGGGCGGCATTCGTGCCATGTGCGTTGTCAGATTCCAGTGAACCGCGCGACCAGCACGAATACCACCCTCCGAACGGACGATTACACACCCGTGATCAAAGTGAGATCTTCATCACTCACACGAACGGCCGACAGTCCGCCAGCTACTTTTCCGCATTCATCGCGTCGATGAGGCTCTGCGGACGCAGATCGGTCCAGTTCTTCTCCACGTACTCCAGGCAGGCCGCTCGCGAATCCTCGCCGAACACCTTCTCCCAGCCCGCGGGGATGTCTGCGAACGTCGGCCACAGCGAATGCTGGTTCTCGGCGTTCACCAGAACGTAGAAACGGCCGTCTTCGTCGTCGAACGGGTTGGTCATGTCTTGTCCTCTCTCGTGACGCGTCATGCGTCGTCTGTGTTGATCTTTCCAGGTGTCAATCGGCGAGGCGCAGCGCCGCGTCGACGGCGGGTCCGATGACCGCCAACGACGCGGCGTCCGCCATGCCGAGGTGATGGGTGTCGACGTCGACGTTGTGGACGTCGCCGTCGACATGACCGGCCCAGACCGCGCGGAACGCGGCCGGATCGTCCTTGTCCGCGGTGGCGGTGAAGAAGTGGACGTCGCCGCTCAGTCGACCGGGCGAGTATCCCCGCAGGATGTCGCCGGACGATGCGAAGCTGTTCATGATCCGCTCCACCTGATCGTCGGCGAGCAGGCCCATGCCCGCGATCTGCTCGCGCACGATCGCCGCGACCTCCTCCGGCGACGCCGCGTGCACGTCGTCGCCGAGATCGAACAGGTCGCGCCAACTGCCGAGCAGATCGCCCACCGTGTCGGCCGCGTCGACCGGCTCCGTCGGTTCCGCCGACTCCGCCGCCGTCAGCGACGCGTCCATGACTCCGAGATAGCCGACCTCCTGGCCGATCGCCTCGAGCCCGCGGGCCATCTCGAACGCCAGCGTTCCGCCGATCGACCATCCGAGCAGGTGGTACGGGCCCTCGGGCTGCACCGAGCGGATCTCGTCGACGTACCGCGCCGCGAGGGACTCGACGTCCGGCGCCGACTCCTCGCCCGCCACGACGTGCGGATCCTGCAGGCCGTAGACCGGTCGGTCGTCCAGATAGGGGACCAGGCCGCCGAAGAACCATGCCAGCCCGCCGGCCGGGTGGACGCAGAACAACGGGGCCTTCGCGCCGTCGGACCGGAGCGGGAGGAGGACACCGTCGGAGTGGTCCGCGCCGGTGTCGATCCGATCGGCGAGTCCCTGCACCGTCGCGTCCTCGAACAGCCATGCGAGGTCGACCTCCAGCCCGTGGCGGTCGCGCAGGCGGGCGACGACACGCGCCGCCGACAGCGAGTTCCCGCCGAGGTCGAAGAACGACGTCGTCGCCGACACGCGGTCCACCGACAACAGGTCCCCGTACACCTCCGCGACCGCGCGGGCCGTCTCACCGACCGGTTCCACGTAGTCGGCTCCGGTGAACGCGGGTTCGGGCAGTCGCGCCCGATCGATCTTGTGGGCCGGGTTCAGCGGCATCTCGTCGAGCACCATCCACACCGACGGCCGCATGTACGCGACGAGCGTCCGGCTCGCGTACTCGGCGAGTCGTTCCTGAGACAGGCCGGTCCCGGTCACGTACGCGGTGAGGAACTGCCCGCCGTCGCGGCCCGTCGACAGCACCACCGCCACCTGGCTCACGCCGTCGGCGGCCGCGATGACCGTCTCGATCTCGCCGAGTTCGAGGCGCTGGCCTCGGAGCTTGACCTGGAAGTCGGTTCGGCCCAGGTACTCGATCTCGCCGTCGGCGGTCCACCGGACCATGTCGCCGGTGCGGTAGAGCCGATCGCCCGCGGCGCCGTACGGGTCGGCGACGAACCGCTCCGCGGTGAGCGCGGTGCGGCCCGAGTAGCCGCGGGACACCTGGACGCCGCCGATGTAGAGCTCGCCCGGCACCCCCGGTCCCACCGGGCGGAGCCGACGGTCGAGGATCCGACCGATCGATCCCGGCGTCGGCGAGCCGATCGTCACCGGGTCCGCGTGTCGGGGCACCGCGCCGACGGTCGAGTAGATCACCGTCTCCGTCGGCCCGTACTGGTTGAACAGGGTCGCGTTCGGGAACGCCGAGTGCAGCGCCGACGCGAGCGCCGGAGTCACGGCCTCGCCACCGGTGAACACGAATCGCACCGGGGCCATCGCCGCCACCTCGTCGGCGCTGAGCTCCGACACCATCGGTGCGAGTTGCGCCGGGGCGAGGTCGACGGCCGTCACCGAGTGCTCGACGATCGCCCGCTGCATCGCCCACGGGTCGCGGTGCCCGCCCGGCGGCACGATGACGACCGCTCCCCCGTTGATCATGCCGCGGAACAGGTCGAGGACCGACGCGTCGAAGGTGTAGTCCAACGCGTACACGTAGCGGTCCGACGCGGTGAACGGGTAGTACACCGCCTCGTCGCGCATCAGCGACATCACCGACCGCCGGCTCACCGTGACGCCCTTGGGCCTGCCCGTCGATCCCGACGTGAACAGCGTGTACATCGCGTTGTCGGGGCGCGCGGCGGTCACCGGAGCGTGGGTGCGCCGCCCGCTGAGGTCGTCGGCGACGTCGAGTTCGATCGCCGTCATCGTCGCCTCGTCGAACCAGTCGGGTCGGCCGTAGCGCGTGGAGGTGACGACCACCTCGATGCCCGCGGTCTCGACGACGTACTCGGCTCGGCCTGCCGGACCGTCGATGACGATCGGCACGTACTGTCCGCCGGCCGTGATCACGGCGTGCAACGCGATGAACATGTCGGCCGACCGCGGGATGCTGACGCCGACCGCCGTCTCCGGTCGGACCCCGGCCTCGACGAGTCGGTGCGCGAGCGCGTTGACCCGCGCCCTGACCTCGGCGAACGTGTACTCGCCCGCATCGGTGATCAGTGCGATCGCCTCGTCGGGGTGCGCGGCGGTGGCGTCCGCCAGGACCGGTGACAGGGACCGCTCGCGCTCGTCGGGGGCGGTCGTCGCCGGGGCGCCACGCCCGAGGCTCCACTCGTCGACGAGGCGACGGTCATCGGCCGTGACGATGTCCACATCGCCGACCGGCAGCGTCGGTTCGGATGTCAGGGCGTCGAGCAGGGTCGCGAATGCGGCGACGAACCGTCGCGCCGTCGACTCGTCGAACATGTCGACCGCATAGGTGAGCGAACCGGTCCAGTCGTCTCCCTCACCGTGCTGGTGCACGTCGAACGAGAGATCCACGCGCGCCGGGACCTGCGCGTCGGTCACCGCTTCGACCGTGAGTTCGCCGAGCTGTGCCGCCCCGGTCGCCCCGACCGCCGAGTCCACGGCCAGCGACACCTGCGCGAGCGGGGCGAACGCCTCCGATCGGGCCGGGTTGAGGACGTCGACGAGCGTCTCGAACGGGACGTCGGCGTTCGCGAAGGCGTCGAGATCGGTCGACTTGACCCGTCCGACGAGATCGGCGAACGACGTTCCGACGTCGACGGGGACGCGCAGGGCGAGCGTGTTGACGAACATGCCGACCAACGGGTCGAGGACCCGTCGACCTCGTCCGGCGATCGGTGTGCCGACGACGATGTCGTCGGTCGCGGACAGTCTCGCGAGCAGGACCGACAGCGCCGCGTGGACGACCATGAACGGGGTGGCCCCGTGCTCGGCCGCCAGCCGCGTCACCGCGGACCCGATGCGCGCGTCGACGGTGAAGTCGACGGTCGCACCGATCATGCTCGCCCGCTGCGGGCGGGGACGGTCGGACGGGAGGGTGAGGACGTCCGGGATCCCGTCGAGCTGTGCCCGCCAGTAGTCCGCCTGGTTCGCGATGAGCGAGTCGGGTGCGTCCACCGACCCCAGTTCGGTGTGCTGCCAGATCGCGTAGTCGGCGAACTGGACGTCCAGCGGTGTGAATCCGGGCGCCAGCCCCGCCGCGCGCGCCGTGTACGCCGTGACGAGGTCGGTGACCATCGGCCCCATCGACTGCCCGTCTGCCGCGATGTGATGGGTGACGACGGCGAGCACATGCCGACCGGGTCCGGATTCGACGAGCCGCACGCGGATCGGGAGTTCGGTCGCCAGGTGGAAGCCGCGCGTCACCGCGTCCGACAACTCCGACGACGCGCAGATCCGCCAGTCGAGCATCTCCGCGGCGGACTCCTCGTCGACGATCAGCTGACTCGGGGTCCCGTCGTGTTCGACGAACAGCGTCCTCAGCACCTCGTGACGGGTGATGACGTCGACGACGGCCGCGCGCATCGCATCGACGTCGAGCGGGCCGGTCAGGGCGAGGACGGCCGGGATGTTGTACATGCCGGACGTGTGATCGAGCCGGTTGATGAACCACATCCGCTGCTGCGCGAACGACAGCGGGACCACCGCGGGCCGTGGGACGATCGCGGTGATCGGTGCCAGCGACGACGGCGCCGACGACACGGAGGCGACCAGGTCGCGGACCGTCGGTGCGTCGAACACGTCGCGCACCGACACCGAGACCCCGAGCACCTCGCCGGTCCGGGCCGCGAGCCGCATCGCCGACAGCGAGTTGCCGCCGACGTCGAAGAAGCTGTCGGTGACGCCGACGACGTCGACGCCGAGGACGTCGGCGAAGACCGCGGCGACCGCCGTCTCGTCGGGCCCTTCGGGCGCGATGTGCTCGCTCGCCGCGAACACCGGGGCGGGCAGGGCCTTGCGGTCGAGTTTGCCCGCGGTGTTGAGCGGGATCTCGTCGAGCGGCATCCACACGGTCGGTCGCATGTACTCGGGCAGCGGCGTCGCGATGACGCGGCGGATCTCGTCGATGTCGAGGGTCTCCCCCGGGGCTCCCGCGACATAGGCGACGAGGTGCTCGCCGCCGTCGGGCGCGGCGGCCACGGTCACCGACACGTGCACCACGCCGGGGGCCTGCGCGACGGCGGCCTCGATCTCGCCGAGTTCGATGCGTTGCCCTCGGAGCTTCACCTGGAAGTCGGTGCGGCCGAGGTATTCGAGCTCGCCTGCCCGGTTGCGTCGGACGAGGTCGCCCGTCCGATACATGCGACTCCCGCTCGGGCCGAACGGGTCGGCGAGGAATCGGTCGGCGGTGAGGTCCGGCCGGGCCGCGTATCCGCGGGCCAGCTGGACACCGCCGACGTACAGTTCGCCCGGCACGCCCTCGGCGACCGGGTGCAGGCGCCCGTCGAGGACGTACGCGGTCGAGTTCCACACGGGCACACCGATGGGCACCACGTCGTCGACGTCGTCCAACCGCTGGTAGGTGATCTCGACGGCGGCCTCGGTCGGTCCGTACAGGTTGTAGAGCACCGCGTCCGGCACGGCGGCCCTGGTGTGCGCGGCGACGGACGGAGGCAGCGCTTCGCCCGTGGTCGAGATGATCCGCAGTCGGTCGAGGCGGGCCAGGCGTTCGGGGCCCGCGAGTTCGAGGAACACCGACAGCATCGACGGCACGAAGTGCGCCATCGTCGCGCCGGAGTCGGCGATCAGCTCGGCCATGTACACGGGGTCGAGGTGACCGTCCGGTTCGGCGATGAGCAGACGTGAGCCCTGCATCAACGGCGCGAACAGTTCGGCGACCGAGCAGTCGAACGTGTACGGCGTCTTCAGGACGACGAGGTCGTCCTGATCGATCGGCAGTTCGTCGAGTCCCCAGCGCAGCCGGTTCACGACCGCCGCGTGCGTCAGCGTGACGCCCTTGGGACGGCCCGTGGAACCCGATGTGAAGATCGTGTACACGGCGTGCTCCGGACGGAGTGTGCCTAGTCGTTCGGCGACGTCGATCGGTCCGGCCGAGGGATCGAACGGCGCGTCCGCGTCGACCTCGATCACGCGGAACGACGGATCGAGGCCCGCGATCGGCTCCGGCGCGGGCCGGCCCGCGCGGACCAGTGCGAGCGTCGCGCCCGCGGTGGTCAGCATGTATTCGACGCGTTCGGCGGGCGCGGACGGGTCGACGGGCACGTATTGGCCGCCCGCCGCGACCACGGCGTGGATCGCGACCATCAGTTCCACCGACCGCGGGATGCACACCGCGACGGCCACGTCGGGGCCGACTCCCGCGGCGATCAGTTCGCGGCCGAGCGTCGCGACGCGGGCGGCGAACTCGCCGTACGCGACGGTCCGGTCGCGGAACACGAGTGCGGTGCGGTCCGGGTGGGCGGCCGACGCCGCCGCGACCGCGGAGGCGAGGTCCTCGGGAGGCAGTTCCCGCGCGGCGCCGACGGCGCTCGCGTTCGTCGCCTCGATCTCGTCGGCGAACAGCACCGGAGCGTCGCCGACCGGACTGTCCACATCCGACAGCAGCCCGTCGAGCAATGCGACGAGACGCCTGCCGAACGCCGTCACTGACGACGCGTCGAACAGGTCCGTCGCGTAGGTGATCGAACCGTGCCAGTCGCCGTCGACCGCCGACGCGACGGTGACGGTGAGGTCCACCTGTGCCGGCGGCGTGTCCTGTCCGACCGCGGAGATCACGATGTCGCCCGCGGGCAGGTCGACGGCGGACGCCGACGCCGCGGGGTCGAACGACAGCATGACCTGGGCCAGCGGTGAGAACGCTTCGCTGCGCACGGGATCGACGGCCTCGACGACCGATTCGAACGGCACGTCCGCGTTGCCGTAGGCCGCGAGGACGTCGGCCCTGGTGCGGGCGAGCAGGTCGGCGAACGACTCTCGAAGGTCGACGCGGGATCGCAGGACCAACGTGTTCACGAACATCCCGACGACGGCGTCGAGTTCACGTCGGCCGCGACCGGCGACAGGTGTCGCGATCGCGACGTCGTCGGTCGCCGACAGCCGGGCGAGCAGCACGGCGAGCGCAGCGTCGAGCACCATGAACGGGGTGGCCCCCGCGGCGGCGGCGACGTCGCCGATCTTGGCCGCGACGTCCGCGTCGATCACGAGGTCGGCGACCGCGCCCGCCCCGGACGCGACCTGGGGGCGGGGGCGGTCGGTCGGGATCTCCAGCAGGTCGGGCAGCCCGGCGAGCGCGTCCTTCCAGAACGCGAGCTGACGTCCCACGATCGAGTCCGGGTCGTCGGTCTCGCCGAGGACGTTCCGCTGCCAGATCGCGTAGTCGGCGAACTGCACCGGAAGGTCGGCGAACTGCGGGATTCGACCGCCGCTGCGCGCGACGTACGCTCCCACCACGTCGGCGACGAGCGGGCCGAGCGACTCGCCGTCCGCGGCGATGTGATGCGCGACCAGTGCGAACACGTGCTCGTCGTCGGCGACCGCCAGCAGTCGTGCCCGGATCGGCCACTCTCGGGCGAGGTCGAAGCCGGTCGTGACGGCCTCGGCGACCGCGTCCTCGGTGTCGACGATCCGCCAGTCGAGGCGGTCGACGACGGCGTCCGGATCGTCGATCCGCTGATACGGCGTCCCCTCGACGTCCGGGAACATCGTGCGGAGCACCTCGTGGCGCGTGACGACGTCGACGACGGCGGCGTGCAGTGCCGCGACGTCGAGCGGGCCGGTCAGCCGCAGGACCACCGGCAGGTTGTAGGTCGCGTTGCCCGGCTCGAACCGGTTGATGAACCACATCCGCTGCTGCGCGAACGACAACGGCGGATGCTCGGGACGCGGATCGACGGCGACCACCGGCGGGAGCACCAGGGCCCGTCCGGCGACCGCACGGACCAGGTCACGGACGGTCGGGGCGTCGAACAGGTCGCGGACTCCCACGTCGACGCCGAGCGCGTCGGACACGCGTGCGGCCACGCGCATGGCGGCGAGCGAGTTGCCGCCAGCGTCGAAGAACGATTCCACGACCGACACGCCCGTGACGCCGAGGACGTCGGCGAACACCGCGGCGACCGCCGACTCCGCGGGACCCGACGGCTCGACGATCTCGCCGGAGCCGAACTCGGGCTCGGGCAGTCCTCGCCTGTCGACCTTGCCCGCGACCGTCAGCGGCATCGATTCGAGGATCGACCACGCGGTCGGCCGCATGTAGCCGACCAGCCGCGTCGCCGCGTAGTCGACGAGGCCGTCGCGGTCCAGGTCGTCCCCGGACACGTACGCGACGAGCGCGTCGCCGCCGGACGGAGCCGTCGCGACGACCACGGCGACGCTGCGGACGCCGGGCGCGTGCGCGAGCACGGACTCGATCTCACCGAGTTCGATGCGCTGACCGCGGAGTTTCACCTGGAAGTCGACGCGACCGAGGTAGTCGAGGTCGCCGGACGGCAGCCGGGTGACGCGGTCGCCGGTGCGGTACATCCTGGTGCCGGGCGGACCGAACGGGCACGCGACGAACCGGTCGGCCGACAGGTCGGGCCGCCCGAGGTACCCGAGGGCGAGCGCGTCGCCCGTCAGGTACAGCTCGCCGGGGACGCCGACCGGTACCGGACGCAGGCCGTCACCGAGGACGAGGGCGCCGAGACCGGGCGGCGGACCACCGATGGTGATCGGGCCGTCGGCGTCGAGCGGGCGCGTGCCGGTGCCCCAGATGGTGCTCTCGGTCGGCCCGTAGAGGTTGAAGAACGTCCGTCCCGCTGCGACCCACCGGATCCTCAGGTCGGGCGGACACGCCTCGCCGACGCTCGCCAGGACCGCGAGATCGGGCAGCGATGCGGGGTCGAGGCTCTCGATGGCGGACGGCGTCATGACGATGTGCGTCGCACGGCCGTCGGCGAGCACCCTCGTCAGCTCATCGCCGCCGAACACGTCGGGCGGACTGATGACCACACCGGCTCCCGTGCACAGGGCGAGGATCTCGAACACGGAGGCGTCGAACGTCGGGGACGCGACGTTCACCATCCGACTCGATGCGCCGAGCCCGAGGATCTGCCGCTGATTCTCCACCAGATTCGCCAACCCGCGCTGGCCGACGGCCGCGCCCTTCGGCTTGCCGGTGGATCCCGACGTGTAGATCAGGTAGGCGAGGTCGTCCGGGTGAACGGCCCGCACGAGTTCGGCGCGCCGAACCGGCGACACGTCGCCCGTCGCCGAGAAGGTGTCGACATCGAGCCACTCGAGCACGGCCGGGGCGTCGTGGGCGGAGACAGTCAGACCGAAGACGGCTCCGCTGTCGGCGAGTATCTCGTCGCGGCGGGCGACCGGCTGAGTCGGGTCGATGTTGACGAAAGCCGCTCCCGCCTTGCTGATCGCGGCGACCGCTACCGCGGCATGGGCGCTCCGTCGCATCAGGATCGCGACGAGGTCGCCCGCGCCTAGTCCACGCGCGATGAGGTCGCGAGCGAGGGCGTTCGTCGTGGAGTCGAAATCGGCCCGGCTCATCGAGTCCGGTCCCGCGACGAGCCCGCCCGGTTCGGCGCAGCCGTGGCGGTCCCACAGTTCGCCCAAGGGCACCGGCGCGACGACCGGGGTGGCGTGGGTCGTCAACGCCTCCAGGTCGGCGGCCGGGACGAGGTCGGCGACACCGACGCGAGCGGCGAGGTGGTCACCGGTGAACTGTGCGAGCAGCGCGACGAACGACTCGGCGAATCCGCGGACCGTGCCGGCGTCGAACAGGTCGGTCGCGTAGTCGACGGTCAGCGTCCACTCCCCCGCGGCCGCGGCGTCGACCGCGAAGTGCAGGTCGAGTCGGGCGGGCACGTCGAGGTCGTCGTACCGCGAGACGTGCAGCGCCCCGACGTCGACGGCGGCGGCGGGCGCCGTGTGGACTTCGTACGCGAGCGAGACCTGGGCGAGCGGCGCGAACGCCTCGCTGCGAACGGGGTCGACGGCCTCGACGACCTGTTCGAACGGCACGTCGGCGTTCACGAAGGCGGCCGTGTCGACCTCGCGGACCTGGGCGATCAGGTCGTCGAACGTCATGCCGGGCCGCACTCGAGTGCGCAGGGCGAGGGTGTTCACGAACATGCCGACGAGCCGATCGAGAGACTCCTGGCCGCGTCCGGCGACGGCGGTCGAGATGACGACGTCGTCCGTCGAGGCCAGTCGCGACACGAGTGCGGCGAGGGTCGCGTGGAGGACCATGAAGCCGGTGGCTCCGGTGGCCGCGGCGACGTCGACGACGGCTCGGCCGATCGACTCCGGGATCACCGTGGCGACCCGTGCGCCGCGCCCGCTCGCGACCGCGGGCCTGCGGCGGTCGGACGGCAGATCGACCGCGTCGGGCGCGCCCTCGAGGCGACGCACCCACTCCTCGCGTTGGCGGGCGATGATCGAGCCGGTGTCGTCCGCGGAGCCGAGGACCCGATGCTGCCACAGGGCGTAGTCGGCGAACTGGACGTCGAGCGGGGCGAACCGCGGCGCCAGCCCGTTCGCCCTGGCGTCGTACGCGGCGACGACGTCGGTCACCAGCGGCCCCATCGACTCGCCGTCGGCCGCGATGTGATGAGCGACGATGGCGAAGACGTGCTCGTCGGCCGACACCCGCCACAGCCGTGCGCGCAGCGGCCAGTCGACGGCCAGATCGAAGCCCGCGGAGGCGTCGGCCAGGATCTCCTCGCGGGATCCGACGGTCCGCCAGTCGAGGGTGGTCGGTACGGCGTCCGCCGCGGCGACCAGCTGGTGCGGTTCGCCGTCGACCGCGGGGAAGGTGGTGCGGAGCACCTCGTGTCGGACGACGACGTCCTCGAGCGCACGCCGGAGGGCGATGGTGTCGAGCCGCCCGGTGAGCCGCAGGACCGCCGGTATGTTGTAGGCGCCGGTGCCCGGTTCGAACCGGTTGATGAACCACATGCGCTGCTGGGCGAACGACAGCGGGATCGTGTCCGGTCGCGGAACGACCGCCGTGACCGGCGGCAGGGCCGGGGCCCGTCCGGCGGTGGCGACGACGATCTCGCGGACGGTCGGCGCGTCGAAGAGGTCACGGATCGTGACATCGACGTCGAGGGCGGCGGAGATCCGCGCCACCAGGCGCATCGCGGACAGCGAGTTGCCGCCGACGTCGAAGAAGTCGTCCGTCACGCCGATCTCGTCGACGCCGAGGACGTCGGCGAACACGTCGGCGACGGCCTGCTCGGCGTCGCTCGCCGGGGCCACTCGTTCGGCGGCGGTGAATTCGGGTGCGGGCAGCGACTTGCGGTCGATCTTGCCCGCCGTGTTCAACGCGATGTCCTCGAGCACCATCCACACCGTCGGCACCATGTACCCCGGCAACGCACGAGTCGCCTCGGCCTTGACCAGATCCAGATCGACCGGATGACCCGGAGTCCCCGACACGTAGCCGACCAGATGTTCGCCGCCGCCCGGCGCCGACGCGACGGTCGCCGCCGCGTGCACGACGCCAGGCGCACCGGCCAGGACCGACTCAATCTCACCGAGTTCGATGCGCTGACCACGCAACTTCACCTGGAAGTCGGTACGACCCAAGTACTCGATCCCGCCGTCGGCCGTCCGGCGCACGAGATCACCGGTCCGATACAGACGCGACCCCGGGGCGCCGAACGGGTCGGCCACGAACCGCTCCGCAGTCAGATCCGGACGCGCCGCATAGCCCCGCGCCAACTGCACTCCACCCAGATACAGCTCACCGGGGACCCCGATCGGAAGCATCCGCAGCCGGGAGTCGAGGACGAGGGCCGACGAGTTCCACACGGGCGTTCCGATCGAGACCGTGGAGTCGTCGGGCGACACGTCGCCGATGGCGAACGCGGTGATCTCCACCGCGGCCTCCGTCGGCCCGTACAGGTTGTAGAACATCGCGTCCGGCCACGCCCGGCGGGTGCTCGCCGCGACGGCCGGCGGCAGCGCCTCACCCGTCGTCGAGACGATCCGCACCGAGTCGAGCGCCGCGAGACGTTCGGCGCCGGCGACCTCCAGGAACACCGACAGCATCGACGGCACGAAGTGGACCATCGTCGCACGCGTCCGGGCGATCTCCTCGGCGACATACACCGGGTCGAGATGACCTCCGTCCCGCAGGACCACGAGCGTCGCACCCCGCATCAGGGGCGCGAAGAGTTCGGGCACCGAACAGTCGAACGTGTACGGCGTCTTCTGCACCACACGGTCGGACTCGTCGATCGGCAACTCGCCCAGACCCCACCACAGGCGGTTGACGACCGCGTCGTGGGGCAGCGTCACACCCTTGGGCTTGCCGGTGGAACCGGACGTGAACAGCGTGTACATCGCGCCGTCTCCGCGTACCGGGCGGGTCTCGACGAAGTCGGCGAGCGCGGTCGGCGACGCGTCGAGACGGTCCCTCTCGTCGACCGTCACGACCGCCGCGCCCGCGGCCCGGGCCGCGGCGACCACGCCGGGAACCGCGTCGCCGTCGGCGACCAGCAGCGCGACGGCGCCCGCGGTGGTGAGCATGTATTCGGCACGATCGACGGGTGCCGCGAGATCGATCGGCACGTATTGACCGCCCGCGGCGACGGTCGCGTGGATCGCGACCATCATCTCGACCGACCGCGGGATGCAGACGGCGACCGCCGTCTCTCGTCCCACACCCGCGGCGACGAGTCGCTCGGCGAGCCGCGCCACCCTGGAACCGAATTCGGCGTACGTCACGTCGCGGTCGCCGTGGATCAGGGCGACCGCGTCGGGGGCGCGGACGGCGCGGGTCGCGACGGCCGTCGCGACCGGCACCATGTCGGAGACCGACACCTCGGGTCCCCGGTGGGTCGAGGCGATACTCGCCGCCTCGGCGTCGGTGAGCAGCGCCGCGTCGCCGACGCCGACCTCGGGACTGGAGACGAGCGAGTCGAGGAGCGCGACGTACCGCGACGTCAACGACTCGACGGTCGACGCGTCGAACAGGTCCGCGGCGAACACCGTCTCACCGGTCCAGTCGCCGTCGGACGACGGGGCGACGACGAACTGCAGGTCGACCTGCGCGGGCGGATCGGGCAGCGGGACGCCCGCGATCGTCACGCCCGCGACGTCGAGGGACATCCCGGCGACCGACGCACCGGGGTCGAAGGACAGCATGGTCTGAGCGAGCGGCGCGAAGGCTTCGCTGCGGACCGGGTCGACGGCCTCGACGACCTGCTCGAACGGCACGTCCGAGTTCGCGAAGGCAGCCAGGTCGATGTCGCGGACGGCGGCCAGCGTGTCGACGAACGAGGCCGCGACGTCGATGCGCGTGCGCAACACCAACGTGTTGACGAACATGCCGATCATCCGGTCGAGACCGGCCTGGTTGCGGCCTGCCACCGGGGTCGCGATCGTGACGTCGTCGGAGGCGGACAGTCGTGCGAGGAGGACGCTCAGCGTCGCGTGCAGCACCATGAACTCGGTGGTGCCCGTCCGCGTGGCGAGCGCCGAGACGCGGGCCGCGAGGTCGGCCGGGATCGTGAACAGCGAACGCCCGCCGACGCCGCCCGCGACGGCCGGTCGCGGCCGGTCTGCGGGGAGATCGAGCAGCTCCGGTGCGCCGTCCAAGGTCGCGGTCCAGTACGCGAGCTGGCGGTCGAGCACAGACGTCCCGGCATCGCCGGAGGTGAGGGCCTGGTGCTGCCACAAGGCGACGTCGGCGAACTGCAGGTCGAGGTCGGGCAGGACCGGCGACCGCCCCTCGACACGCGCCGCGTACGACGCGACGAGATCGGCGACGAGCGGTCCCATCGACTCGCCGTCGGCGGCGATGTGGTGCACGACGAGTGCGAACAGGTGCTCGTCGGGCGTCACCCGACGCAGTCGGACGCGGAGCGGCCAGTCGTTCGCGAGGTCGAAACCGCCGGTGACGGCGGACTCGACTGCGACGTCGGAGTCGACGACGGCCCAGTCGAGCCTGCCGACGATCTGGTCGACGTCCGCGATGTCCTGTCGCGGGACGCCGTCGACGTCGGGGAACGATGTGCGCAGGATGTCGTGGCGCGCCAGCACGTCGTGAACGGCGAGTTCGAGCGCCGCGGCGTCCAGGGCTCCGGTGAGCCGCAGCACCAGGGGGATGTTGTAGGTGGCGGCGTGCGGTTCGAGTCGGTTGATGAACCACATCCGCTGCTGTGCGAACGACAGCGGCACCACGTCCGGGCGCGGATCGACGCGCGTGATCGGGCCGAGCGCCGCGGCCCGACCGACGATCGTCGCGGCCAGTTCGCGCACCGTCGGTGCGTCGAAGAGGTCGCGTGCGGTCAGTTCGACGCCCCACGCGTCGGACAGTCGGGCGACCAGCCGCATCGCCGACAGCGAGTTGCCGCCCGCATCGAAGAACGACTCGCTGACCGACACCTCGTCGACGCCGAGGACGTCGGCGAAGACCGCCGCTCCGACGCGTTCGTCGTCGGTGGCGGGCTCGACGATCTCGGTTCCGCCGCCGAACTCGGGTGTGGGCAGCGACTTGCGGTCGATCTTGCCCGCCGTGTTCAACGCGATGTCCTCGAGCACCATCCACACCGTCGGCACCATGTACCCCGGCAGCGCACGAGTCGCCTCGGCCTTGACCAGATCGAGATCGACGACGTCACCCGGAGCTCCGGCGAGATATCCGACCAGATGTTCGCCGCCGCCCGGCGCCGATGCGACGGTCGCCGCCGCGTGCACGACGCCGGGCGCACCGGCCAGGACCGACTCGATCTCACCGAGTTCGATGCGCTGACCACGCAGCTTCACCTGGAAGTCGGTGCGACCCAGGTACTCGATCCCGCCGTCGGCCGTCCGGCGCACGAGGTCACCGGTGCGGTAGAGGCGAGAGCCCGGTGCCCCGAACGGGTCGGCGACGAACCGCTCCGCAGTCAGGTCCGGACGCGCCGCGTAGCCATGCGCCAACTGCACTCCGCCCAGATACAGCTCGCCGGGGACCCCGGCGGGCACTCGACGCAGGCGCGAGTCCAGGACCAGAGCGGACGAGTTCCACACGGGCGTTCCGATCGAGACCGTCGGGTCGTCGGGCGACACGTCGCCGATGGCGAACGCGGTGATCTCCACCGCGGCCTCCGTCGGCCCGTACAGGTTGTAGAACATCGCGTCGGGCCACACCTGACGCGTGGCCGCGGCGACCGCGGGCGGCAACGCCTCACCCGTCGTCGAGACGATCCGCACCGAGTCGAGCGCCGCGAGACGTTCGGCGCCGGCGACCTCCAGGAACACCGACAGCATCGACGGCACGAAGTGGACCATCGTCGCACGCGTCCGGGCGATCTCCTCGGCGACATACACCGGGTCGAGATGACCTCCGTCCCGCAGGACCACGAGCGTCGCACCCCGCATCAGGGGCGCGAAGAGTTCGGGCACCGAACAGTCGAACGTGTACGGCGTCTTCTGCACCACACGGTCGGACTCGTCGATCGGCAACTCGCCCAGACCCCACCACAGGCGGTTGAGGACCGCCCGGTGATCGAGGGTGACGCCCTTCGGGCGGCCGGTGGAACCGGACGTGAACAGGGTGTACGCGGCGGACTCGGCGGGAACGCCGACAAGCGTCGACCGCAGCAGATCCGCGTCGGGGTGACCGATCTCGTCCGACTCGTCGACCGCGACGACGGTCAACGCGTTGTCGACCGCCGCCGCGACCACGTCGCGGACGGCGGCGCCGTCGGAGACCAGAAGCGCCTTCGCGTCCGCCGTGGTGAGCATGTACTCGGCTCGGTCGGCCGGCGCGGCGAGATCGATCGGGACGTACTGGGCTCCGGCCGCGACGACGGCGTGGAGGGCGACCATCATCTCCACCGAACGCGGGATGCACACGGCGACGGCGTCGCCCGCGGTCACTCCCGTCGCCGCGATCCGGGTCGCCAGTCGTGCGACGCGGTGGCCGAACTCGCCGTAGGAGACCGTCCGGTCACCGGAAAGCAGCGCCGGAGCGGCGGGCGTACGCGACACCTGCGCGGCGACGGCCTCGGCGATCGTGGCGTGCTCAGGCAGTTCGGTCGCGGGTCCGAGCTCCAGGGCGGCGATCGCCCGGATCTGGTCCGATGTCAGCACGTCGGCGTCGCCGACGGGTGTGGCCGGGCGCGCGGACAACTCGTCGAGGAGGCGGAGGAGCCGGTCGACGAACGCGCGGATCGTCGGCTCGTCGAACAGGTCGGTCGCGTACACGAGGCGACCGGTCCACGCCTGTCCCTCGGCCGGGGTCTGGACGCCGAGCATGAGGTCGAAGTCGTTGGACTCGATCCCGCCGTCGACCGGACTCACCACCACTCCGGCGATCTCGTCGGCGGCGGTGGACGGCACCGCCTCGGCGACCGACAGCATCACCTGGGCGAGTGGCGCGAACGCTTCGCTGCGGACCGGGTCGACCGCTTCGACAAGGGCCTCGAACGGCACGTCGGACGAGGCGAAGGCCTCGATGTCCGCGGCGCGGACCAGTCCGAGAAGGTCCTCGAAGGCCGTTCCCGGCTCCACCCGCGTCCGGAGGACGAGGGTGTTCACGAACATGCCGACTGAGCCCTCGAGCTCGGGGCGTCCGCGCCCGGCGACGGGTGTCGCGACCGCGATGTCGTCGGTTCCCGACAGCCTCGACAGGAGGACGGCGAGGACGGTGTGCAGGACCATGAACGGGGTCGCCGCCGAGTCCGCGGCCAACCGCTCGAGGCGGTCCGCGACGTCGGGCGAGATCGTGAAGTCGACGCCGCCCGCCCGGTGCGATGCGACGCGTGGCCGCGGGCGATCGGCGGGCAGGTCGAGCACGTCGGGGAGTCCGGACAGCCGCTGCGTCCACTCCCCGAGTTGTCGCCCGATGACCGACTCGCGGTCGTCGATGTCGCCGAGCACGGTGCGCTGCCAGATCGCGTAGTCGGCGAACTGCACGTCGAGTGGTTCGAATGTCGGTTCGTGGCCCGCGGCGCGGGCCGCGTACGCGGTGAACACGTCGCGCAGCAGCGGTCCGAGGCTCTCGCCGTCGGCCGCGATGTGGTGGACGGCGACGGCGAGCAGCAGTTCGTCGTCGGACGTCCGGTGCAGGCGGGCTCGCAGGGGGAAGTCGACTGTCACGTCGAAGCCGGATCGCAGCGCCGTCTCGACGTCGGCGAGCGAGTCGGTGACGGCCACGTCGAGTCGCGCGGCGGCGTCCCGCGGAGCGTGCACCCGCTGTTCGGGCACGCCGTCGACGGCGGGGAACGTGGTGCGCAGCACCTCGTGACGGGTCACCGCGTCGACCAGTGCGGCGATCAGCGCGTGGTCGTCGACCGGGCCGGTCAGGCGCATCACCGCGGGAATCGTGTACGTGGTCGAGCTCGTGTCGAAGCGGTTGATGAACCACATGCGCTGCTGCTGGTACGACAGCGGGATCCGGGCCGGCCGCGGGTCGATCACCGTGACCGGCGGCAGTGCCGCGCCGCGCCCGGCGACCAGGGCCACCAGCGCCCGGACGGACGGCGCGTCGAACACGTCCCGCACGGAGACGGCGACGCCGAGCGCCTCCGACACGCGGGCGGCGATGCGCGTGGCGGCCAAGGAGTTGCCGCCGAGGTCGAAGAACGACTCCGTGACGCCGACCCGGTCGGCGCCGAGCAGGTCGGCGTACAGGTTCGCGACGGCGGCCTCGTCCGGGGTCGCGGCGTCGACGTGTTCGACGGGGGCGGAGGCCGGCTGTGGAAGCGCCTTGCGGTCGACCTTGCCTGCCGAGTTCAACGGCATAGCGGCGAGTCTCACCCACCGGCTGGGTCGCATGTATGCGGGCAACGACTCCGCGAGGCGGTCGTCGACGACCGCCGGATCGACGGTGTCGGGCGCGATGTAGCCGACGAGGTGCTGCCCGGCCGGCGTGTCGACGACCGCGGCCGCCGCGTGGACGACACCGGGGACCGCCGCCATCGCGGCTTCGACTTCACCGAGTTCGAGTCGCTGACCGCGCAGCTTCACCTGGAAGTCGGTGCGGCCGAGGTATTCCAGCAGGCCCGCCGCGTTCCATCGGACGAGGTCGCCCGTCCGGTACAGCCGGTCGCCCGGCGCGCCGAACGGGTCGGCGACGAATCGTTCCGCAGTCAGATCGGGCCGGGTCGCGTATCCGCGCGCCAACTGGACGCCGCCGAGATAGAGCTCTCCGGGGACACCGACCGGCGTGACGGACAGCGCCGCGTCGAGGACGTGGACCGTGGTCTCGGGGACCGGTGCGCCGATGGGCACCGTGACGTCGGCCGCGGACACGCGATGCGCGGTCACATCGACCGCGGCTTCGGTCGGCCCGTACAGGTTGTGCAGTTCCGCGTCGGGCAGTGCGCGCAGGATCGGCCCGGCCGTCGCCGGGGTGAGTGCCTCGCCCGAGGTGAACACGCGACGCAGGGACGTCAACGCGGAGAGGCGGTCGCCGAGCACATCGGTGAACGCCGCCATCATCGACGGGACGAAGTGCACCACGGACACTCCGTGCGTTCGGATCAACGCATCGAGATGATCGGGGTCGCCATGCCGGTCGGGGTCGGCGATCACGAGGGCCGCTCCGACCGCGGCGGGGAGGAACAGTTCCCAGACCGACACGTCGAATGTGATCGGCGTCTTCTGCAGGAAGACGTCGTCGGCCCCGAGTCCGTACATGTCGCGCATCCAGACGAGCCTGTTGACGATGGCTCGGTGCGAGACGGTCACGCCCTTCGGGCGCCCCGTCGAACCGGATGTGAACAGCGTGTACGCGGCGGTGTCGCCGAGCACCCCGACCGCGTCGCGGCGTGCGACGTCCGGTGTCGGCCCCGAGCAGTCGACGACGAGAGCGCCCTCGGCGTCGTCGCCCGGAGCGACGAGGCACAGCCGTGCCCCCGACGTGTCGAGGATGTAGCGGACGCGGTCGTCCGGCATGTCCGCGCCGAGGGGCACGTAGTGTCCCCCGGCCTGCACGATCGCGTGGACGGCGACGATCATCTCGACCGAACGCGGGATGCGGACGGCGACGGCGACGTCGCGTCCGACACCCGCCGCCCTCAGCTCGGCGGCGAGCGCCGACGTCCGTGCCGCGAACTCGTCGTACGACACCCGCCGATCACCGCAGATCAGCGCGGTGGCCGCGCCTGGCGCGGACATCGTGGTGCGGTCGGACGATGCGAGCTCGGGCACCGGTCGGTCCTCGTTTCGGTGGTTGGTCGGCATGGGCGTCACGCGCGCTCGGCGGTGAGGAGATGAAGCAGGGTGGTCGACGGAACAGACTGCGGCGGTCCGGACGACCATTCCGCGATCGCGGCCCGTTCGTCGGCCGTCACGATCGCGGGCGAACTGATCGGCTCGTCCGGCGACGACGTCAGACCGTCGAGCAATGCGACCAGTCGGAGTCCGAAGCCGCGGGCCGTCGCCTCGTCGAACAGGTCCGTCGCGTAGACCAGCCCGACCGACCATCCGTCGGCCGCGGTCGTGACAGTCACCGAGAGGTCGTACTGGGCGGGGACGACGGGCGGGTCGACGGGTTCGACCGTCAGACCGGCGACGGCCTCGGCCGGAGCGTCCCTCGACTCGACGAGTGTCAGTATCACCTGGGCGAGCGGACCGAACGCCTGCGAGCGCACCGGCGCGACGCGGTCGACCACGGCCTCGAACGGCACGTCGGCGTGCGCGAACGCGTCGAGATCGGCCACGCGGACGTCGTCGAGCAGATCGGCGAACCGGATCCGCGGCGGGACCGACGTCCGCAACACGAGGGTGTTGACGAACATGCCGACGAGCGGGTCGAGGGCGGCCGCTCCGCGACCGGCGACAGGCGTCGCGACGGTCACGTCATCGGTCGCCGTCAACCGCGACAGCAACGCGGCGAGCGCGGCGTGGACCACCATGAACTCGCTCGTTCCGCGGGCTGCGGCCAGCGCGCGGACGCGGCCCGCGGTGTCCCCGGACAGCGGCACCGACACGCTCGCCCCGCGATGGGAGGCGACGGCCGGACGGGGCCGATCGGTGGGCAGGTCGATGACGTCGGGGGCCCCGGCCAGCGCCGACTCCCAGAAGTCGAGCTGTGCGCCGAGGATCGACGCCGGGTCGTCCGGACTGCCGAGCGCCGCTCGCTGCCACACCGCGAAGTCGGCGAACTGGACGTCGAGCGGCGCGAACGACGGCGCGACGCCCGCCGCGCGCGCCAGATACGCGGTGACGATGTCGCCGATCAGCGGTCGCATCGACTCGCCGTCGCCGACGAGATGATGGAGGACGGCGACGAGGACGTGCTCGTCGCCGGACACCGGGTGCAGGCGGACGCGGAACGGCGGAGCCGCCGCGACGTCGAATCCGGCTCCCGCCGCAGCGGTCAGGTCGGCCGGATCATCGACGACCAGCCAGTCCGGCGCCACCTCGGGGTGGATGGTCTGCACGGGTTCGCCGTCGACGGACCCGAACGTGGTCCGCAGGATCTCGTGCCGGGCGACGACGTCGCCGACCGCGGCGCGCATCGCGACGACGTCGAGGCGTCCGATCAACCGCACGGCTATCGGGATGTTGTAGGTCGCCGTCCCCGGCTCGAGTTGCTCGATGAACCAGATCCGCTGCTGTGCGAACGACAGCGGCAGTCGGTCGGGTCGAGGCGCGGCCGCCGTCAGCTGCGGCGTCGACGAGGCGTTGCCCGCCGTCGCCGCGACGAGGTCGCGGACAGTCGGGGCCGAGAAGACGTCGCGGACCGACACCGCTCGTCCGAGGACGTCCGCGGTTCGGGCGGCGAGCCGCGACGCCGACAGGGAGTTGCCGCCGAGGTCGAAGAAGCTCGTCGTGACGCCGACGCCGTCGGCTCCGAGCACCTCCGCGAACACCGCGGCGACCGCTTCCTCGCGGGCGTCGGCCGGGGCGGTGAACTCGTCGGGGGCCTCGCCGGGATCTGGCGCGGGCAGTGCCCGACGATCGAGTTTGCCGTTGGCCGTCAACGGCAGCTCGTCGATCGCCACGACGAGATCGGGGACCATGTAGGCGGGCACCGCCCGTCCGACCGCGGCGCGCACGGCGGGTGCGTCGAGTTCCGCGTCGCCGTCGAGGACGACGTAGCCGACGAGTCGATCGTCTCCGGCGCCTGTCGACGACACCGTCGCGGCGGCGCTCCGCACGCCGGGCGAAGCGAGCATCGCGGCCTCGATCTCGCCGTACTCGATGCGGTAGCCGCGAAGCTGGACCTGGGCGTCGCCCCGACCGAGGTAGGCGATGTCGTCGCCCACTCGTCGGGCGAGGTCGCCCGTCCGGTACATGCGCGATCCGGGCGGGCCGAAGGGGTTGGCGACGAACCGTCCCGCCGAGAGACCGGGTCGACGCAGGTAGCTCTGCGCGAGCTGTCCGCCGGTCACGTACATCTCACCGATGAACCCCTCGGGGACGGGTCGGAGCCGTTCGTCGAGGATGTGCAGGCCGAGCGAGGCCAGCGGCGGACCGATGAGGCTCGGGTCGTCGGCCCGAACGACCGCCCTGTCGAGCGGCGCGAACGTCACATGGACGGTCGTCTCGGTTATGCCGTACATGTTGACCAGGGTCGCGGGGTCGTTCGGGAAGTCGTCGAACCAGCGGCGGACGTGCTCGAAGTTGAGTTCCTCACCGCCGAAGACGAGGTAGCGCAGGGCCGACGCGTCCTGCCCGGCGTCGCGGCGGGCATGGGCGAACTGGTAGAACGCCGACGGCGTCAGCGACAGGACCGTCACCTGTTCGTCCGCGCACAGGCGGACGAACTCGGCGGGCGAGCGCGCGACGTCGCGCCCGACGATCACGAGGCGCCCGCCGGTCAGGAGCGGACCCCACAGCTCCCACACCGAGAAGTCGAACGCGTACGAGTGGAACATGGTCCACACGTCGGTCGACTCGAACGCGAAGTCGGTCGCAGCGGTGTCCATCAGGGTGACGACGTCTCGATGAGTCACCTCCACACCCTTCGGCCTGCCCGTCGACCCGGACGTGTAGATGACGTACGCCCGCGAATCGGGGTGGATCGCCGGGACCGGCGCGGGTGCGCGGCCGGGCGTCAGGTCGTCGACGTCGATCACCACGACCTGCGGCGGCAGCGAGAGCCACAGGTCCGAACCGGCGGTCTCGGTGTCGACGAGCAGCGCCGACGGCTCCGCATCGGACACGATGAACGCGAGCCGGTCGGCCGGATTCGTGGTGTCCAAGGGCAGGTACGCGGCGCCCGCGGACAGGACCCCGAGGATCGCCGCGGGCAGGGCGACACTGCGGCTGGTGGCGATCGCCACCAGGTCGCCTGGCACGACTCCCGCCGCGGTCAAGGACGTCGCGATCGCGGCCGCCCGCTCGGACAGCTCCGCGTGGGTGAGGGTGTCGACGCCGTCGGACACGGCGCCGTCGGCGCCGTACCGGGCCGTGGTCTCGGCGTACAAGTCGACAAGGGTCCGACCCGTGTTGACGGTGTCGACGACGGGTGCGGTCAGCGCCGCCGCGTATCCGCGGTGATCCGCGGACTCGATGTCGGCGATCACCGTTCCGGGGTCGGCGGCGATCGTCTCCAGGATGCGGTGCAGTGCCTGCGCGACGACGTCGATGCGGCGTTCGTCGAAGGCCGACGGCAGGTACGTCAGGGTCATGTCGAGCCGGTCGCCGTTCTCACCGGTCACCATGATCAGCGGATAGTGCGTGGCGTCCAGCGTGTCGACGCCCTCCACCGTGAGTCCGCCGAGGTCGCGGTCCCGCAGGGAACCCGTGTCGACGGGGAACGACTCGTGCACCGCCAGCGTGTCGAAGAGCTGTCCCGCACCCACGACCGCCGACAGTTCGGGCAGTCCGATGTGGTGATGGTCGAGCACGGCGACCTTGGCCGCCTGCAGGTCGGCGAGCACGTCGGCGGCGGTCGCCGCCGGATCGAGGTCGACGACCACCGGGACGGTGTTGATGAACAGGCCGACCATCGATTCGACGCCGGGGAGGTCGGCCGGTCGGCCGGACACGGTCTCGCCGAACGCGACCGTCCGCTGCCCGGTGATCCGCGACAGCAGCAGGCCCCACGCGACCTGCAGGACGGTCGACACCGTGACGCCCCGTGACCGCGCCGCCGCGGTCACGGCCGCCGTCAGATCGGCGTCGATGGGCACCGTCCGCTTGCGCGGCGGATCATCCGTCGTGACCTGTGCGCCCGGCGCGACGAGTGTCGGGGTCGTGACCCTGTCGAGGACCGGCGTCCACGCGGCCAGTCCGGCCGCGGTGTCGGCGCCTGCGATGTACCGGAGGTAGTCGTGGAAGTCGCCCGCGGCCCCGGTTCCATCGGTGAACGTCCGGCCGGTCGCGTACAGGGCGAGGAGATCGGCGAGGACGAGCGGTCCGGACCAGCCGTCGAGGAGGATGTGATGGTTGGTGACGATGAGATCGGCGCGCCCGGACGACCGGACGAGCGCGAACCGCATGAGCGGCGGCCGTGCCATGTCGAACGGTGCGGTCCGCTCGGCACGGGCGACCGCGTCGACACTGTCGCCGATGTCGCCCGCGGCCTCGACGACCGTCCACGGGACGTCGACGTCCGGCGGCACCACGGCCGCCGCGATCCCGCTCGGCGTCCGGACGTACCCGGACCGCAGGACGTCGTGACGAGCGAGGAGGTCCCCGGTGGCCGACCGCAGCCGGTCGACGTCGACGTCGCCCGCGAGTCGGATCACCGACTGGGTGACGTAGACGTCGACCGCCCCGTCCGCGCGTCCGGCCTCGGCGAGTTCGGCCTGGAACGCCAGGCCGCTCTGCAGCGGCGACAGCGGCCACACGGCGGCTCCGGGATACTCGCGCGCCAGGGCGTCGAGGTCGTCCTGTGTCAGGTCGACGCCTGTGACGTCGGACGGGGACAGCCCCGGATCGCCCGCGGCGACGTCGGCGGCGATCGCGGCGAGGGCGTCGACCCACCGGTCGGTGAGATCGTCGACGTCGGCGACGCCGAGGACCGCGGAGGGAGACGCGAGGTCGAGGACGAGTTCACGACCGTCGTCGCCGGTCCGGGTGGTGACGGTGACGGTCAGCGCCGACGTCGTCATCGCACCCGCGAGGCTCGCGGGCAGCGCCGGAGCCGCGGCGTCGGGCAGGAAGTCGCCGACCGTGGTCTCGGCCGACGTGTTGCCGAGGTAGTTGAAGGTGATCGCGGGCAGCGGCCGGGCCGCGACGTCGGTCGTTGACGCGTATCGCAGGACGCCGTAGCCGAGTCCGTCCCCCGGCCTCGCGAGCAGTTCCTCCTTGACGGCCTTGACCGCGTGGACCGGATCGGCCGCGCGCGGCAGCAGGACGGGAGCGATGCTGGTGAACCAGCCGACGGTCCGAGCGAGGTCGGCTCGGCGCGGATCGGGTCCGGACTCGAACGCGTCCTCGACGCGACCGTGACCTTCCAGCAGGACGGTGACCGGCGCGTCGTCGTCGATGCCGCGCGCACGCTGCCACTCCGACACCGCCCGACCGAGGGCCGCGAGGAGCAGGGCGTCGACCCCGGTGCGGAACGCGTCGGCGGCCCCCGCCAGCAGACTCTCCGCGACCGATGCGGGGACCGTCCTGGTGCGGGAGACGACCGTCGCGGCTCGATCGCGATCACGGTCGAGGCTCACCCCGAAGTCGGTGACGCGTTCGGGTGACCGCGCGAGCCAGAAGTCGACCTCGGCGGACCGGGCTTCCCGGTCGGCGGCCAACGCCGTCGACCACGCGCGCGCCGACGTGCCTTCGGGCCGCAGATCGATGTCGCGACCGTCGACCTGCTGGGCCCGCGCCGTGATCAGGTCCTCGACGACGATCCGCCAGGAGACGGCGTCGATCCCGAGATGATGGATCACCACGACGATGCGCCCCGCACCCGACGGGTCGGTCAGCAGGACCGCCCGGACGAGCCGGCCCGCCGCCGGGTCGAGGTCGCGGCTCACCGCCGCGAAGGCCTCGGTGACCGCGTGGGCGAAGCCAGCCGTTCCGACGGCCGTATCCGTCGTGCGGGCCGATACCGCGCCGACCGGATCGAACGGCGCACCCGACTCCAGCACGGCATGGCCGTCCGCGGATCGGCGGAGCGTCGCCGACATCATCGGATGGGCCGCAACGAGCGCGTCGACGAGGTCCCGGAGCTGTTCCACGGTGAGCCCGGCGGGCGCGTGAAGCACCGCGGACTGGGAGAAGTCGGCGTGGTCGGCGTCGGTGACGGAGTTCTCGAGCATCCATCCGACACCGGCGGGCAGCGGCGTGTCGCCGCGCGGTCCACCGTCGGGCTCGGGAAGCTCGGCCACGCGGGAACCGCCTGCCGTCTGAGCCGCCATCGCTCGGATCGTCTTGAGCTCGAAGATCTCGCGGGGCGTCAGCCGCAGCCCCGCGGCCTTCGCCGCGGACGACAGTTGGATCGACATGATGGAGTCGCCGCCGAGCGCGAAGAACGACTCCGTCACGCTGACGGCGTCGAGGCCGAGGAGTCCGCCGACGATGCGGGCGAGGGTCTGTTCGGCGTCGCTGCCCGGAGCGACGTGTTCGGCGCGCTCCGCGGTGTCGGGTTCGGGCAGCGCTTCCCGGTCGAGTTTGCCCGTCGGGGTCAGCGGGATCTCGTCGATGACGATCGCGGTGGTCGGCACCATGTGCGCCGCGAGACGGGTCGCGGCGTCGTCCAGCACGGCGTCGGCGTCGACCCGGGCTCCCGGCTTCGCGACGAGATAGGCCACGAGCTGGGTGTGCGTGCGGTCGCCGACACGGCTGTCGCGGCCGATGACGAGCGCCTGCGCGACACCGCCCCGATCGGCGAGGACGGCTTCGATCTCGCCGAGTTCCACGCGTTGACCGTTGATCTTGACCTGGTGGTCGGCGCGTCCGGCGAATTCGATGTCGCCGGATCTGGTGAGTCGGACGAGGTCGCCGGTCGCGTACATGCGGTCGCCGGGGGCGCCGAACGGGTCGGCGACGAAACTCGTCGCGGTCAGCCCGGAGCGTCCGAGATCGCCTCGGGCCAGTCCGGCCGCCGACAGGTACAGCTCGCCGACGACGCCGACCGGCGTCTCGTGGAGCCTGGCGTCGAGGACACGGGTGGTGAAGCCGGTGATCGCCTTGCCGATGGTGACCGGTTTGCCGGCCATCATGCGCGACCGCGTCGCCCACACCGTGGTCTCGGACGGCCCGTAGAAGTTGAAGATCCGACGGCCGCGTCGTGTCCACCGTTCGACGAGTTCGGGCGGGCACGCCTCGCCTGCCGTCGCGAGGTTGCGGACGCTGTCGGCCCGTTCCGGGTCGACGGTCGCCAGCACCGACGGGGTGATGACGAGATCGGTGACCTCATCGCGGTCGATGACCTCGGCGAGGGCGTCCCCCGCATAGTCGGCGTGCGGTGCGATCACCAGGGTGTGTCCGGCGAGGATCGCCCACGCCATCTCGAAGAACGACGCGTCGAAGCTCGGCGACGCGACGTGCAGGATCCTGGTGTCGGGGTCGTCGTCACGCGAGCCGGTGACCTTGGCGTGGGAGTCGACGAGGTCGGCGACACCGCTGTGCGAGACGCCGACGGCCTTCGGGCGGCCCGTGGAGCCGGACGTGTAGATCAGATAGGCGAGGTTCGCGACACGGACCGAGCCGTTGCGCTCGGCGTCCTCGATGTCGTCGTCGCGGTCGGAGCCCAACTGCGCCAGCTCGAGCCAGTCGGTCCCCGACCGGCCGAGTCGGTGACGGGTGGCCGCGTCGGTGATGCCGATCTCGACGGCCGAGTCGGCGAGCATGTAGTCGATGCGGTCCTGCGGATACGCCGGATCGACGGGTACGTAGGCCGCGCCCGCCTTCACCACGCCCCACACGGCGAGGACCGAGTCGATCGACCGTTCCAGGCCGATCGCGATCACGTCGTCCGGCGTCACGCCCCGCTCGAGCAGGGCTCGGGCGATCGTGTTCGTCCTGGCCTCGAACTCGTCGTAGTCGATCTCGACGCCGTCGCAGATCAGCGCGGGATGTGTCGGATCGAGGTCGCGCCGGGCGAGGACGTCGACGAGCGTTCCGCCCTCGACGTCGCCGCCGACCGCGACGGTCTCGATCGCGGGCCGCGACGCGCGGCGCGTATCGGCGATCACGATGTCACCGACGGCGACGTCCTGGTCGGCGATCATCGCGGCCAGCACGCGGCGGTAGACGTCGGCGAATCCCACGACCGTCGACTCGTCGAACAATGCGGTGGCGTAGACGAGTTCCAGGCTCATCGGGGCCGTCGCGGTGCGCTCCTGCACGGCGGCCATCAGCTCGAACTTGGCCTCGACGTCGGTCGGGGCCAACGCCTGCGCGCGGATCCCGGCCGCCTCGACGACCGCCGTCGGGTCGGCCTTGTCCCCGTAGGTGAACGTGACCTGTGCGAGCGGCGGATACGCCGCGGATCGTTCGGCCCCGAGACTGTCGACCAGGTCGTCGAGGGCGACGTCGGCGTTGGCGAACGCGTCGAGGACGGTGGTCCTGGTGTCTGCCAGGATGTCGGAGACTCGGGCCGACGGGGCGACGTCGGTCCGCAGCACGAGGGTGTTGACGAACATCCCGACGAGATCGTCCAGGGCGGCGTCGGACCGTCCGGCGACCACCGTTCCGATCGCGGCGACGCGCGTCGACGCCAGCCGGGCGAGGGTGACGGCGAAGGCCGCCTCGGTGACCATGAACGGCGTCATCGAGTACCGCGCCGCCAGCGCGGCGACCCCGTCGGCGATCGAGTCGTCGAGCTCGGCGACGACCCGGCCGCCCGCGGTCTGCTGCGTCGACGGCCGCGGGCGGTCCATCGGCAGGTCGGTGACCTGCGGCAGGTCCACGAGGTGCGCCGCCCAGTACGCGCTCTGCCTGCCGAGCGGCGTGTCGGCGTCATCGGTGGAGCCCAGGTGCGTCGACTGCCAGAGCGCGTAGTCGGCGTACTGGACGTCGAGCGGAGCCGCTCCGGTGGAGCCGTGTGCCCTGGCTGCGTAGGCCGCGAGCAGATCGCGAGCCAGGACGGGGACCGACTCGCCGTCGAACGCGATGTGGTGGACGGTGATCGCGACGGCGACACCGGTGTCGCCGACGAGGACACGGCCCCGGACGGGCGCCACGACGCTCACGTCGAAGCCGTCGGCGGTGGACGCGAGCAGGGCGTCGATGTCGGAGACGGTCGCCCAGTCGAGGTCGCGCCGTGCGGTGTCGGAGTCGAGGACCCGCTGCACCGGCCTGCCGTCGACCGTCGGGTACACCGTCCGCAGCACCTCGTGCCGCTCGACGACGTCCCCGAGCGCCTCGGACAGGACGACGGCGTCGACGGCGCCGTCGAGCCGCAGCACCAGCGGGATGTTGTACGCGCCCGACGCCGGGTCGAACTGGTTGAGGAACCACATGCGCTGCTGGGCGCGCGACACCGGGACCACGGGTGGTCGGGGGTCGGTTCGGACGACGGCGGGCAGCGCCGCCGCCCGGCCGTCGAGGAGTGCGACGAGGTCGCGGACCGTCGGCGCGTCGAACACGTCCCGAATGGTGACGTCGACGCCGAGCGCCTCGCCGACCCTGGACACCAGGCGCATGCCCGACAGCGAATTGCCGCCTAGTTCGAAGAACGAGGTCGTCGCCGACACCTCGCCGACCGGCACGCCGAGGAGGACGGCGAACACGTCGGCGACGGCGCTCTCCCGGCCCGCCGCGGGCGCGACGTACTCGCGGTCGCCGACCGTCGGCGCGGGAAGTGCGCGACGATCGACCTTGCCCGAGGTCGTCAGCGGAACGGACTCGAGCGGCACCCACACGGCGGGCCGCATGTACTCCGGCAAGGCGGAGGCGACCGCGGCGCTCACGGTGTCCGTCTCGACCGTGTCCGGGGCGTAGTAGCCGACCAGCTGTTGTCCGCCCGGCGTGTCGACGACGACGGCCGCCGCGTGCACCACGCCTGGCGCGCCGCCGATGACCGACTCGATCTCGCCGAGTTCGATGCGCTGACCGCGCAGTTTGACCTGGAAATCGGTGCGTCCGAGGTAGTCGAGCTCGCCGTCCGCGGTCCACCGGACGGCGTCGCCGGTCCGGTAGAGGCGGCCGCCCGCGGGACCGTACGGGTCCGCGACGAAGCGTTCGGCGGTCAGGTCCGGCCGCGCCGCGTAGCCGCGCGCCACTTGGACTCCGCCGAGGTACAGCTCACCGGGTACGCCGACCGGCGTCGGACGCAGGCGCGCGTCGAGGACGAGCGTCGTGACACCGGGCACGGGCCGACCGATGGTGACGGCGGTGTCGCCGGGGGCCACCGTGCGGGCGGTGACGTCGACGGCCGCCTCCGTCGGACCGTACAGGTTGTGGAGTCCGACGCCGGGCAGTCGGTCGAGCAGCGCGCCCGCGACCGCCGGGGTGAGCGCCTCGCCCGATGCGAAGACGTGTCGCAGCGAGCCGAGGGACGCGACCCGGTCGCCGAGGACGTCCACGAACGCCGCGAGCATCGACGGCACGAAGTGCAGGACGCTGATCCGTCGGTCGGCGATCAACCCGGCCAGGTACGACGGGTCGCCGTGACGACCCGGTTCGGCGATCACGAGCGGCACGCCGTGCAGGAGCGGCCAGTACAGCTCCCACACCGACACGTCGAAGGTGACGGGCGTCTTGTGGAGCACCCTGTCGTCGGCGGAGATCGGGTACCACGCGTTCATCCAGGCCAGACGGTTCGCCACCGCCTCGTGCGAGACGGTGACGCCCTTCGGCCTGCCCGTCGAGCCGGAGGTGAACAGGGTGTACAGGGCGTCGGTCGGGCGGATCGGGGCCGTTCGCTCGGCGTCGTCGACAGGCCCGGCGTCGCCGACGATCGGCGCCGCGGAGTCGACACCGATCACGGTGACCTCGGCGACGGCGGACGGGACGGGTGCGCCCGCCCGGACCAGCGCGAGGTCGACGCCAGCCGTGGCGAGCATGTGACCGCTGCGGCCGACGGGGGCCTGCGGGTCGAGCGGCACGTACTGGCCGCCGGCCGCGGTGATCGCGTGGACGCCGACGAGCAGTTCCACGCTCCGCTCCATGCAGACCGCGACCGCGCTGCCGGGACCCACACCGTGTCCGATGAGGGTGCGCGCGAGCACGTTGACGCGCGCGGCGAACTCGGTCCGGGACACCTCGCGGTCGCCGAACACCAACGCCGCGTCGTCGCCGACGCGCGTCGCCGCCGTCGCGCAGGTCAACGGATCGACGTCGCCCGCCGTCGGACCGGTGGACCACGCCAGGAGCCCGTCGACGTCCGAGTCGCTCAGGAGGGGGACGTCGCCGACCGCGGAGTCCGGGGCGGCGACGAGGCCGTCGAGCAGGTCGACGAACGATGCGGCCAGAGTGTGCGCCGTCGCCTCGTCGAAGAGGTCCGCCGCGTAGACGGCCGACGCCGTCCACGTCTGACCGGCCGACACCACGACGGTGAGGTCGCGGTGCGCGGGGACGACCGCGGGCGCGAGCTCGGTGAACGTGACGCCCGCGGCGTCGACGCCGTCGCGGTCGATCGAACCGACCGGGTCGAACGAGAGCATCACTTGTGCGAGGGGCGCGAACGCCTCGCTGCGGACCGGAGCCACGGCGTCGACGACGGCCTCGAACGGCACGTCAGCGTGGCCGAGGGCTTCCAGGTCGGTCCGTCGGACAGCGTCGAGAAGGTCGACGAACGACTTCCCGAGATCGATCTCGGTGCGCAGGACGAGCGTGTTGACCCGCATGCCGACGAGGCCGTCGAGCGACGGATCGGCCCGCCCGGCGGACGGGGTGGAGATCGCGATATCGGTGGTCGCCGACAGCCGCGCCAGCAGCACCGCGAGCGCGGCGTGCAAGACCATGAACACGGTGGAGCCCCTGGCCGCCGCGATCTCCTCGACGGCGCGAGCGACGCGGTCGGGCACGTCGAACTCGACCAGTCCACCGCGTCCGGACGCGACGGCGGGTCGGGGACGGTCGGCGGGCAGGTCGATCACGGCGGGCGATCCGGCGAGCACGCCCCGCCAATGATCGAGTTGCGCGGCGACGAGCGACTCCGGGTCGGTCAGCTCGCCGAGGACCGCCCGTTCCCAGACTGCGACGTCGGCGAACTGGACGGGCAGCGGCTCGAAGCGAGGGCTCTCCCCCGCCGACCGCGCCGCATACGCGGCCAGGAGATCAGCCACCAACGGTCCGAGCGACTCGCCGTCGGCGACGATGTGGTGGGCGACCACGGCGAGCACGTGGTCGTCCTCGCCGGTCCGCGCGAGCCGCGCCCGGATCGGTCGATCGGTCCGGACGTCGAACCCGCGACGCAGGTCGGCGTCGATGTCCGCGCGGGACCCGGCGACCGCCCAGTCCGGCTCGTCGACGGCCGACACGTCCTGGTAGGGCACGCCGTCGTCGTCGGGGAATCGGGTGCGCAGCGACTCGTGTCGCGCGACGACGTCGCCGAACGCCGCGGCCAGCGCGTCGACGTCCAGGGCTCCCGCGATCGCGATGACGACCGGGACGTTGTAGGTCGGGGCGCTCGGGTCGAACCTGTTGATGAACCACATGCGCTGCTGCGCGTACGACAGCGGGATCCGGTCCGGTCGCGGCTCGGCGCGGGTCACCGGAGGAAGTGCGGCGTCGTTGCGGAGGACGCGTTCGGCGAGTCCGCGCACCGTCGGAGCGTCGAACACGTCCTGAATGGACGCGGAGACGCCGAGCGCGGACTCGATGCGTCCGGCGAGGCGCATCGCCGACAGCGAGTCGCCGCCGAGATCGAAGAAGCTCGCCGTCACCGAGACTGGCTCGCCGCCGAGGACGTCGGCGAACGCCGCGGCGACCGCGGTCTCCGCCTCCGTCGCCGGGGCCACGTGCTCGACGACCTCGACGACGGGTTCGGGCAGGGCGGCCTTGTCGAGCTTGCCGACCGGGGTCAGCGGCAGTCCGTCGAGCAGGGTCACCGACGCGGGGACCATGTGGGCGGGCAGGCGGGCGCCGAGGTGGGCGCGCAGTTCGGCGGCGTCGACCGCGGCGCCGGGGACGGGGACCACATAGCCCGCGAGGGCGGTGGCGACCGAGCCGCCGACGCCGACGACGACCGCCGAGGCGACGGCGTCGTGATCGGCGAGCGCGGCCTCGATCTCGCCGAGTTCGATGCGCAGGCCGCGGAGTTTCACCTGATCATCGGTGCGCCCGGAGTAGTCGAGGACCCGGTCGCCCGACGCGTCGACGCGCCACCGGACGAGGTCGCCGGTCCGGTACATGCGGCCGCCCGGCGTGAACGGGTCGGCGACGAACCGTTCCGCCGTCAGTCCGGGGCGGTCGAGGTAGCCACGCGACAGTGCCCCGCCGACCACGTACAGTTCGCCGGCCACGCCGTCCGGCGTGGGGCGGAGTGCGGCGTCGAGCACCAGGAATCCGACCCCGGCGATCGGTCCGCCGAGCGCGACGGGCGCACCGGGCGCCATGGGCGCGCTGATCGCGACGCCGATCGTCGTCTCCGTCGGCCCGTACAGGTTCTGAATGCGCAGGTGCTGTGCCCACGCGTCCTTCAGCGACCGCGGGACGGCCTCACCGCCCGCGTAGACGACGCGCAGCGCGGGCAACGACATCGGGTCGAGGGTCGACAGGACCGTCGGGGTCAGGAACGTGTGGGTGATCGCCGAGGTGAGCATCAACTGCGTCAGCGCGGCTCCGCCGACCGCCGCGGCGGGACGGTACACCAGCGTGCCGCCGCTGATCGTGGCGAGCAGATACTCCAGGACGGACGCGTCGAAGCTGGGTGACGCGAAGCCGAGGACACGGGAGTACTCGTCCGCACCCGACCGGCGTGCCTCCTCGACCGCGAAGTTCTTCAGGCCGACGTGCGTCACCGACACGCCCTTGGGGCGCCCTGTCGACCCGGACGTGTAGATGACGTAGGCGACGTTGTCGGTCCGGGCGACCCCGTTGAGTTCGTCGGCCCGGATCGGCTCGGTGTCTGTTCCCGAGAGGTCGGCGATCAGGGCGTCCGCGTCGACGACCGTCCAATCGACACCCGACGTCGGCAGATCACGGCCGCCGGACACGGTGAGGCCGATGCGCGCACCGGAGTCCTCGATCATCGCCGTCACCCGGTCGGCCGGATAGTCGGGGTCGATCGGGACGTAGCCCGCCCCGGTCTTGGCGGTGGCCCAGATCGCGACGAGCAGCGTGGTCGACCTGCCGACGGCCAGGGCGACGAGCATCTCCGGTCCCGCGCCGAGCGCGAGAAGACGTCGGGCGAGTCGGTTGGACGCCCGGTCGAGCTCGGCGTAGGTGAGGCGGCTCGACTCGTCGGCCACCGCGAGCCGCGGGCCGTGCGCGGCCGCAGCGCGAGCGAAGATCTCCGAGAGCAGTTCGGGCGCGGTCGCGGGCCCGCCGGTGACGATCTCGGCCGACAGCGGCGCGTCCGGCTCGGCGGGCGCGTCGACGGCGGGGCGGGTCGGCGGCGCGTCCACGACGACGGAGTCCAGACGCGCGTGCCGGTCCGCGACCCCGGCCGTGAGCAGTCGCACGAGGCGGTCGGCGAAGGTGACGACGGTGGCGTGCTCGAACAGGTCGGCCGCGTAGATCACCTCACCGCGCCACGCCGGGTCGGCGGCGCGCTCGACGCGCACGAACAGGTCGACCTTCGCCTGTGCCGACTCCACGTCCTCGGGGACGATGCTCAACCCGTCGATCACGCCGTCGAGGGCGTCGCGAGCCGCCGACTCGTCGAGCGTGAACCACACCTGAGACAGCGGTGCGAACGCCGCGGAGCGTTCGGCGCCCGTCGCGTCGACGACGTACTCGAACGGGACGTCGGCGTTGGCGAACGCGTCCAGGTCGGCCGTCTTGGCCGCTTCGATCACGTCGTCGAAGGTGGCGTCGCGTGGAACCGGGGTGCGCAGGATCAAGGTGTTGACGAACATCCCGACGAGCGGATCGAGGACGGCTTGTCCGCGGCCCGCGATGGGCGTGCCGATCGCGACGTCGTCGGCGCCGGTGAGGCGGGCCACGAGCGACGCGAGCGCGGCGTGGACGACCATGAACGGCGACGCCGACAGTTCGCCCGCCACCCGGACGATCCCGTCGGCGACCGCCGGATCGATCGTGAACTCCACGCGGCGGCCGAGGCCGGAGGCGACGCTCGGTCGCGGCCGGTCGAGCGGCAGGTCCACGATCGGGGCGAGCCCGGCGAGCTGCCGCGTCCAGTACGCGAGCTGCCGCCCGGTCACCGACGCCGCGTCGTCGGGCGAGCCGAGGGCTCCGTGTTCCCAGAGGGCGACGTCGACGACGTCGACCGCGAGCGGGGCGAACTGCGGCGCCCGCCCGGCCGAGCGCGCCCGGTACGCGGTGACGAGGTCGGCGACGAGCGGTCGCACGGATTCGCCGTCGGACGCGATGTGGTGCGTGATGAGCGCGAGCGTGTGCACGTCGGGTTCGAGACGGAGCACGCGGACGCGGATCGGCAGATCGGTCGTCACGTCGAATCCGGTGGCGCACGCGGCGGCGACGTCGTCGGCGCTCGAGACGACGGCCCAGTCGAGCAGCGATTCGATCCGGTCCGTGCCGTGGACGTTCTGCACGGGTCCGCCGCCGACGCTGGGGAAGGTCGTCCGCAGGGCCGACTGGCGGGCCGCGACGTCGATGACGGCGGCGTGCAACGCGTCGAGGTCGAGGGCGCCGGAGACCCGCAGGAGCGCGGGGATGTTGTAGGCGGCCGACGTCGGATCGGTGCGGTTGACCAGCCACATCCGCTGCTGTGCGAACGACAGCGGGATGCGGTCCGGGCGGTTCTCGACCCTGACGATCGGGGGCAGTGCGGGCGCTCGGTCGGCGACGGCCGCGGCGAGTTCGCGGACCGTCGGCGCGTCGAAGAGATCGCGGACGGTCAGGTCGACGTCGAGGGCTTCGCCGACGCGGCCGACGATGCGGGCCGCGGCCAGGGAGTTGCCGCCGAGGTCGAAGAACGAGGCGCTCGCGCTGATCCGGTCGATGCCGAGGACCGCCGCGAACTCGGCCGCGACGCGGCGTTCGGTGTCGGTCGCGGGTTCGACGAACTCCGCGGTCCGCAGCGACGGTTCGGGCAGGGCGCGGCGGTCGAGTTTGCCGTTGACGGTCAGCGGCAGCTGATCGAGTTCGACGATGACGTCCGGGACCATGTAGCTCGGCACATGCGCGCCGATCGCCTGGCGGAGTGCGGCGTCGTCGATCGCCGCGCCGTCGGCGGGCACGACGTAGCCGACGAGGAGGTCGTCTCCGCTGGCCGCCGTGACGACCATCGCGGCGGCGCCGGACACCTCGTCGACGCGGAGCATGCCCGCCTCCACCTCGCCCATCTCGACGCGGAAGCCGCGGAGCTGGACCTGGCCGTCGCTGCGCCCGAGGTATTCGACGGTGTCGCCGCGCCTGATCGCCATGTCGCCGGAGCGGTACATGCGGTCGCCCGCGGCGCCGAACGGGTCGGCGACGAACCGCGTGGACGTGAGGTCCGAGCGGTTCTGGTAACCGCGGGTCACCTGCGGGCCGCTGACGTAGATCTCGCCGGGCACGCCGTCGGCGGTGTGCCGGAGGCGTTCGTCGAGGACGTGGACCGTCAGCGCGGGCAGTCCGTCGCCGATGTCCGAGGCGTCGGTCGATTCGACGAGGTCGGCGGACAGCGCGCGGAACGTCGTGTGCACGGTGGTCTCGGTGATGCCGTACATGTTGACGACGACGGTCTGCTCGTCGGGGAAGCTGCGGTACCAACGACGCATCTGCTCGAAGCTGACGGCCTCGCCCGCCAGGACCACGAATCGGATGGCGCTCGCGACGTCGACGCGTTCGCGGGCCTCCACGTACTGGTAGAACGCCGACGGCGTCTGGCTGAACACGGTGACGCCCTCGGCGGCGAGCAGCGCGACGAGCTGATTCGGTTCACGGGCGACGTCGCGGTCGACGACGACGAGTCGTCCGCCGAACAGCAGCGGACCCCACAGTTCGAAGACGGAGACGTCGAAGGCGTGCGAGTGGAACATGGACCACACGTCGTGCTCGTCGAACCCGTAGTGGGACTGTGCGGCCGCCATGAGCGCGACGACGTTGCGGTGCTCCACCTGCACGCCCTTGGGGCGGCCGGTGGACCCCGACGTGTAGATCACGTACGCAGAGGCCGCCGGATCGACGCTGGTCGGCAACGCCGTGGTGGACTGCTCCCCCGCCGCGATCAGCTCGTTGAAGTCCCACCGGTCGAGTGCGAGCTCGTCGAGTCCTCCGCCGACGGAACGGTCCACGAGGAGCCCTCCGGGTCGGGCGTTCTCGACGATGTAGCGGAGGCGTTCCACCGGATGCGCGAGGTCGAGCGGGATGTACGCGCCGCCGGCCTTCATGACGCCGAGGACCGCGATCGGCAGATCGACCGTGCGGTCGACGGCCATCGCGACGGTCACGTCCGTCCCCACACCGCGCTCGACGAGAGCGCGCGCGAGAGCCGTCGAACGACGGTCGAGCTCGGCGTAGGTGAGGGACGTCCCGTCGCGGTCGACGACGGCCACTCGATCGGCGAACCGGTGCACGGCCGAGGCGAACAGACCCGGCAGCGAGGCGAAGTCGGAGGTCCCGATGATCGCTTCGGCCGCGGCGCGGAGTCCGGCGACGGCGCCCGCCGCGGCGATGATCGCGTCCACCGGCGACATCTCGGGGGTCTTGATGATCGCGGAGACGCCGGGCGTGACGGCTCCATCGGTGTCCAGGCCCTGCGCGGCGAGCACACCGGCGGTGGCGCTGAGCCTGCTGTGCAGATCGGCGAAGGAGACCGGGCCCGCCGGACCCGACACCGCGTCGGCGGTCGGTTTCAGGGCCGCGGCCGCCGCGACGAGACCGAGTGTGGTCGGCACAGTGCCCCAGTTGGAACTCAGGACAGTCGCGTCAGCCACGGTGGTCACTCCCCTATCTCGATTCATTCGGTCGTCTATCGTGCGTCCGCGGGCGAGGCGTTCGCCCGCAGCATCGCGAGCACGCCCTCCAAGGCGGCGGGCCCGGCCGGGCCCACGGTCGGCAGCAGGCTCATCAGGGTCATCGTGAGCAGCGAGTCGCGGTCGGTGCCGGGCATCGCGGCCTCCAGCGCCCCGATCGTCGCCTCGATGTCGCCGAAGGTGACGGTGGAGCCGTCGTGTTCGGCGGCCACCGCGGTCGGGATCGCGGCGGCCGCGTCCGCGACCAGGTCGGACAGGCCGCGCGGCGCGTCGCCCGCGGCCTCGTCGATCCGCTCGTCCAGGTCGATGTCGCCGACGATCGCCTCCGGATCGGCCGCGATCGCCTCGACGAGACGCACGTACCTCTCGACCATGGCCTCGCCCGTGCTGCGGGCGAAGACGTCGGTCGAGTACACGAGCTGGCCGCGCACGTCGCCTGCCGCGGTCGGGTCCTTCGGGTCGCTCGGGAAGAGGGTGAGCTGCACGTCGACCTTCGCCGACGTCAACTGCTCGTCCTCCGCGCTGACCGTCAGGCCCGCGATCTCCACGCGCGGGAACGCGAGGTTCTGGAAGACGAACATCGCCTGGAAGAGCGCACTCGACGAGCCCGCTCCGGTGCCCGTTCGGGCGACGATGTCGTCGAACGCGACGTCGGCGTTCGCCATGGCCGCCAGGTCGTCGACCCGCACCCGGTCCAGGACGTCGACGAAACGCTCGCCCGGATCCACCCGGCTGCGTAGGGCGAGGGTGTTGACGAACATGCCGACGAGGGGTTCGAGGACCGCGTTGTCGCGGCCCGCGTACGGCGTTCCGACCACCACGTCGCGCTGCCCGGCGAGCCGGGCCAGGAGGATCGCGTACGCGGCGTGCGTGACCATGAACAACGAGGCCCCGTACGACCGTCCGAGGCGGTCGAGCGCGGCGACGGTCTCCGCGCCGAGGACGAAGTCGACGGCGTCCCCGACGAACGACGGGTTCTTGGGCCGAATCCTGTCGATCGGCAGTTCCAGTCG
Source organism: Gordonia spumicola (assembly GCF_009932475.1). Lineage (GTDB taxonomy): Bacteria > Actinomycetota > Actinomycetes > Mycobacteriales > Mycobacteriaceae > Gordonia > Gordonia spumicola. Next base: position 347,765 of record NZ_BJOV01000001.1, on the reverse strand, counting down.
CGACGGGGCGTCGGCGAGCGCGTCCCGCCAGAAGTCGAGCTGACGCTGTTCCAGCGTCCGGCCGTCGGCTCCGACGGCGGCGAGCCTGCGGGCCTGCCAGTCGGCGAAGTCGGAGTACTGGATCGGCAGCTCGTGCCAGGTCGGAGCCGTGCCCGACACCCGTGCGGCGTACGCCGTCATCATGTCGACGGCGAGCGGGGCCATCGACGCGCCGTCGGCGCTGATGTGATGGATCGACAGGACCAGGACATGGTCGTCGCCCGTGCGCAGCAGGGCCGCGCGCAGGGGCAGGTCGGCGGCCAGGTCGAAACCTCGACCGGTGACCGCGGCGATCGCTCCCGGCAGGTCGTCGCCCGCGTCGCGCACGTCGAATTCGACGCGGGCGGCGGCCTCCGCCCGCGGCACGACCGCCTGGACGGGATCGGTGTCGACGAGCGGATAGACCGTCCGCAACGCCTCGTGGCGGGCCAGGACGTCGTCGAGCGCGCCGCGCATGGCTCCGGTGTCGAGAGGGCCCTCCAGCCGCAGGGCGAGCGCGATGTTGTAGGCCGACGACGTGCGGTCGACGCTGTTGACGAGCCACATCGACCGCTGTGCCCCCGACACCGGGACGGGTCCGGCCCCGGCGCGACGCCGCAGCGGCTCCTCGACGGCGACGTCCGCGGTGTCGAGGAACGCGGCGAGTTCGGCGGCGCTCGGATGCTCGAACACGTCGCGCAGCGCGATGCGACGGCCGCGGAGCTTGCCGAGCCGACCGCTCACCGCGACCGCCGACAGCGATGTCCCGCCCAGTGCGAAGAAGTCGTCGGTGACGCTCACCCGGTCCGTGCCGAGTTCCGCCGCGAAGACCTCGGCGACGAGCCGTTCCGCGTCGTCGCGCGGAGCCACGAACACGCGGTCGGCCGCGAAGTCGACGGCGGGCAGCGCCGACCTGTCGATCTTGCCGACCGTGTTCGTCACGAAGGTCTCGACCGGAACCACCGTGTGCGGGACGAGATGCGCGGGCAGCAGCCCCGCGGCGTGTGCCCGCAGCGCGACCGGGTCCAGCCGCGCCCCGCCGCGCGGCGCGGCGTACGACACGAGCACGGTGCCGCCGGACGGGCCCGGCGCGCCGACGGTGAGCGTCATGGCGACGTCCGGATGAAGAGACAGGGCCCCGTCGACCTCGCCCGGCTCCACGCGCATGCCGCGGATCTTCAGCTGGAAGTCGGTGCGGCCGAGGTAGCGGAACGATCCGTCGGCGAGGCGCGTCACGCGGTCTCCGGTCCGATACATCCGCGTGCCCTCGGCCCCGAACGGCGACGCGACGAACCGGGCCGCGGTCAGCTCCGGCCTGCCGAGATAGCCCAACGCCAGCTGATCGCCGGTGAGGAACAGTTCGCCGGCCACGCCGACCGGAACCGGGCGGAGTCCGCCGTCGAGCACGAGCGCGCCGACACCGGGGACCACCCGACCGATCGTCACCTCGTCGCCTGCCGCGAGCGGTCCGGCGGCGGTCGCCCAGATCGTCGCCTCGGTCGGCCCGTACAGGTTGAAGAACGAGCGACCCGCGTCGGCCCAGCGGTCGACGAGTTCCGGCGGGCACGCCTCGCCGACGCTGATCACCGTGCTCACGCTCGGCACCGACTCCGGGTCGAGGCCCGCGAGCACGGACGGCGTCATCACCGCGTGCGTCACGCCTCCGTCCGCGATCACCCTGACGAGGTCGTCGCCCGCGAAGACGTCGGGCGGGCTGACGACGAGCGACGCCCCGCTGCACAGGGCCATCGTGATCTCGAAGACCGACGCGTCGAAACTGGTCGCGGCCACGTGCAGCACCGAACTGGTCTCGTCCAGGCGCAGGACGTCCCGCTGGTTGGCGGTCATGTTCGCGAGGCCGCGATGGCTGACGACCGCGGCCTTCGGCTTGCCCGTCGAACCGGACGTGTAGATCAGATAGGCGACGTCGTCGGCGTGGACCGCGCGACGCAGCTCGTCCGGCCGGATCGGGTCGCCCGACCGGTCGGCCGCGGCGGGTTCGATCCAGTCGACGCCGCCGATGCCCTGGGATCCGAGCGCGAGGACTGCGCCGGAGTCGGCGACGATCTCGGCGCGTCGCTCGACGGGCAGGGCCGGGTCGACGCTGACGAACGCCGCACCCGCCTTGGTGACCGCGACCAGGGCCGTGACCGACGCGACGCCACGCGGGAATCCGACGGCCACCACGTCGCCCGGACCCACGCCTGCGGCGATGAGCTCCCGGGCGAGGCGGTTGGACGCGGCGTCGAAGTCGGCGCGCGTGTGGACCGCGTCGCCGTCGCGGACCGTGCCGGGATCGGCGGCGCCGTGCGCGTCCCAGAGGTCGCCGAGGGTCACCGCGTCGACGGCCGCGGTCGGCGGGCGGGTCAGTTCGGCGAACGATCGGGCGTCGACGATGTCGATGGCGGCGACCGGAAGGTCCGTCGACGCCTGGGTGAACTGGTCGAGGACACGCAGCACCGCCTGCCCGAACCAGAGCGCCGACGCCCTGTCGAACAGGTCGGTCGCGTACGACACCTCGAAGTCGAGTCGGTCGGCGCGCTCGGTGACGGTGACCGAGACGTCGTACTTCGCGGCGGGCACGCGAGCGTCCAGAAGCTGCATGTCCGACGCCCCGCGCACCGCGCCCGTCGTGTCGGACAGCATCGTGAGGCCGACTTGGAACAGTGGTGTGTGGGCGGCCGACCGGGCGGGCGCGAGCGCTTCGACGACCCGCTCGAACGGAACCGTCGCACGCGAGAGGGCCCTGGCCCGCACGCGGTGGGCGTCGCTCAGGTAGGTCCCGAGGCTCGCCCGCTCGCACACGTCCGTGCGCAGGACCACGGTGTCGATGAACATGCCGACGAGACGGTTCAGTCGATCGTCGCGTCGACCGTCCACGGCCACGCCGACGGCGATGTCGGTCGTGCCGCTGCAGCGGGCGAGGACCAGCGCCATCGCCGCGTGGATCACCGAGAACGGCGTGACGCCCGCGGCCTTCGCGAGGTCCCGCACACCGCCCGCGAGCACCCCGTCGGCCGCGAGGTCGACGTAGGCCCCGCGACCGGAGGCCACCGCCGGGCGCGGCCTGTCGGTCGGCAGCGGCAGCAGTTCGGGCAGGTCGGCGAGTTCGGTGCGCCAGAAGTCGAGGTCGGCGACCAGCGTCGAGGCTCCGTCGCGGACGAGGTGACGGTTCTGCCAGATCGCGTAGTCGGCGTACTGCAGGCCGTCCCAGTCGAGGTCGGGGACGGAGCCGGCACGGCGAGCCGCGTACGCCGCGCCGAGGTCGGCGATCAGCGGGATCAGCGAGTACCCGTCGGCCGCGATGTGATGGACGACGACCACGAGGACGTAGCCCGCGGCGTCACGGACGAGGCGGGCGCGGAACGGGGCGTCGACGGTCAGGTCGAAGCCGGTGTCGGCGATGATCCGGACCGCGGCGTCGACGTCGTCGGTCGGCTGGGGCGTCAGGACGATCGCGTCGGCCATCGACGACGTCGAGCCGACCACCTGCGCCTGGGTCCCGTCGTCGAGCGCGACGAACCGCGAGCGCAGGATCTCGTGTCTCCTGACGACGTCCCGGACCGCGGCGTCGAGCGCGTCGACGTCCACGTCGGGACCGATCCGCACCGCGCCCGGCATGTTGTAGGTGGCCGCCGTCGGATCGATCTGGTTCACCAGCCACAGCCGCGACTGGGCCGTCGACAACGGGATCGTCTCCGGTCGCGGATCGATGTGCACGAGCGGCGACGACGAGTCGTGATCCGCGTGGACGGCGCCCGCCGCGAGCTCGGCGAGGTCGCTCGCCTCGAAGACGTCGCTGACGCGAAGGTCCACCCCGAGTCCGTCCCTGGCCCTCGTCACCAGTCGCGCCGCCACCAGCGAGTTGCCGCCGAGTGCGAACAGGTTGTCGGTGCGGCCCACCCTGTCGATCCCGAGCAGGTCGGCGATGATCCCGGCCAACTCGATCTCGATCTCGGACTGGGGAGCCTCGTACGCGGCGGTCCGGACGACCGGCGCGGGCAGGGCGCGGCGGTCGGTCTTCCCCGACGAGTTGCGGGGGAAGTCGTCGAGCACGGTCACCGCGGTCGGCACCATGTGCGACGGCAGTCGGCGACGGCTCCACGCGAGCAGTTCCGGCTCGCCCGTCCTGGGGTTCGACACGCGGACGTAGGCGACGAGAGTCGGCGTCGACGCGACGTCGTCGCGCACCATCGCGACCGCGGCGTCCACGTCGGCGTGGTCGACGAGAACGGACTCGACTTCGCCGAGTTCCACCCGCTGACCGCGGATCTTGACCTGGAAGTCGGTCCGTCCCAGGTAGTCGAGCTCACCGTCGGCGTTCCACCGGACGAGGTCGCCGGTGCGGTACATGCGGGCGGCGTCGCCCCCGGGGCACGCGACGAACCGTTCGCTCGTGAGCGCCGCCCGCCCGATGTAGCCGTGCGCGAGTTGGGCGCCGGTCAGGTACAGCTCACCCGGCGCACCCGGCGGCACCGGGATCAGCCGATCGTCGAGGACCAGGACTCCGGTGTTGGGGACCGGTGCACCGATCGGCGGAGTCGCCTCGCCCGCGACCACGCGGTGCTCGGTCACGTCGACGGCGGCCTCGGTCGGCCCGTACAGGTTGATCAGGTCGACGTCCGAGGCCGTCAGGACGCGGTCGGCCGACTTGCCGGTGAGAGCCTCGCCCGAGGTGAAAATCCGGCGCACGGAGTCGGCGAACAACGCCTCGCCCGCGGGTCTGCCCGCCCGATCGTCCAGGTAGACGTCGAGCATCGACGGGACGAAATGCAGCACGCTGACGCGTTCGTCGACCATGACCCGGTTGAGGTAGGCCGGGTCGCGGTGCCCGTCCGGCTTCGCGATCACCGTGGTCGCGCCGACCGCGAGCGGCCAGAACAGCTCCCACACAGACACGTCGAACGTGTGTGGCGTCTTGTAGAGGACGCGGTCGTCCCCGGTCAGCGGGTAATGCTCGTCGGTCCAGGCCAGGCGGTTGATCACCGCGCCGTGCGGCACCTGGACGCCCTTGGGCGTGCCGGTCGAGCCGGACGTGAAGATCACGTACGCGGCCGCGGCGGGCGGCAGCGCGACGGTGGAGACGCGATCGCCCCTCCCCCTGGACGCGAGGTAGTCGACGTCGATCACCGTGCGTGCGCCCGCGGCGTCCGCGACCAGGTCGCGCCGGTCCCGCGGGTGCGACGGGTCGACGGGCACGTAGGCGGCGCCCGCGGTGATCACGGCGTAGACGGCGGCGATCTGGTCGACGCCGCGGTCGAGCGCGACGATCACCCGGTCGCCGGGTCGCACCCCGTCCGCCACCAGTGTCCCGGCGAGGCGCCGACGCATGTCGTCGAACTCCGCATAGGTCACGTCGGAGCCCTCGAACCGCAGCGCGACCGCGTCCGGGCGCTCGGCGACCCGATGCTCGAACTGCTCGAGCAGGTGTGTGCCCGCCCGCGTGTAGTCGACGTCCTCGCCGCGGCCCGCGTCGTCGACCGCACGCAGGTCGTCGTCGGTCGCGAGCGCGATCTCGCCGAGCGGGGCCCCGGGCGAGGTCACGGCGTTCTCGAAGAAGGCCAGGAACCGGTCCAGGTGAACCGACAGTTCACGCTCGGTGTACAGGTTCGGGTTGCCGTGCAGGTCGACGTACACCGGCGAGGTGGGGCTGGCCTGATAGAAGTTGATCCGCAGGTCTTCGAGGATGCCCGACGCCAGGATGTGGTACGACACCTGCGCTCCGGTGATCTCGATCGGCTTGTCGAAGAACACCATGTTGACGATGGGCCCGAACGACGCCGTCGACGCGTCCCGCATCCCGGCGTCGAACCGGATGTCCTCGAAACGGTACCGCTGGTGGCGGAGCACGCCGGTCAGCTCCAGCTGGATCTGGCCGATCAGCTCGTCGAACGAGGCGTGCACGACGTCGCTGGCCCGTACGGGAAGCATGTTCGAGACCATGCCGCTGGCCCGCTTGGTCTTCGCCGATGCGCGTCCGGTGACGGGCATGCTCAGCACGACCTCGTCGGTGCCCGTCATCCGCGCGAGGTACGCCGAGAAGCCGGCGGTCAGGAGCACCGCGATCGAGCTGGAACGCTCCACCGCGAGGGCGCCGAGCCGACTCTGGAAACCCGCGTCCAGGACTCGCCCCGCCACGAGGTTGACCGGCGAGAGCGCGGCCGTCGCCGCACGTTGGGCGAGGGTCACTCGTTCGGGCAGGTCGGCGGCGCGTTCGGCCCAGTACTCGCGGTCCCGTGCACGGCGGGTGCCCGCTGCGTACGCCTGATCGTCGGCGACGAGTTCGGCGACGTCCGCATGCGGCTTCGACTCGAACTCCCGGCCGTCGATCTTCGCGTTGTAGCGCTCGACGAGCCGGAGCACCGAGTTCAAGGCGGCGAATCCGTCGAGGAGGAGGTGATGTCCCCGCAGGTACCAGAACACCCGGTCGTCGGCGACGCGGAGCAGCGCCGCACGCGCGAGCGGGGTCCCGGACAGGAGATCGACCGGGCGGCGGTAGTCGTCGTTCATCCAGTCGTGGGCCGCGGCGACCGGATCGTCGGACGACCGCAGGTCGACCTGTTCGAGGGTGAACGGCAGGGACTGGTCGATGTACTGCATCGGCGTCCCGTCGACGTCGACCAGACGGGTGAAGGCGCTCTCCAGTTCGCGGGCGCCGAGATCGTGCATGCCGACCACGGCGTCGACGTCGAGCGGACGGTCGACGTCCCGGATGTCCAGGTACTGGGCGACGTTGACCGAGTAGTCGGCCGACATGTTCTCGGCGAACCACATGCCGCGTTGAGCGGCTGTCAACGGCAGCAGCGGACTGTCCGTCCGACGGTCGTCCTCACTCATCGCCATCTACCCTTTCGCTGGTGCGCATGTGCACGGCCTCGCCCGAGGTGAGTCGGGCATCTTGTTCCACCGTTGTCCGGTCGCCGGTCAGGTCATCTGCTCGTCGCCGCCTTCCGATAGCCGATGAGCGCCGGATAGACGCTGGCCCCGATCAGGAGCACCGTCCAGATCGCGACCTTGAGGAGCGGCGTCGCGAGTTCGCCGCCCGCGGCGAGCCCGCGCATGAGTTCGATGCCCGGCGTCATCGGCTGATTGGCGACGATCGGCTGAAGCCATCCCGGGTAGCCCTCGATCGGCGAGAACCCCGAGTTGAAGAACATCAGCACGCTCATCAGCAGGCCGAGGTACTGGACGAGCGGTGCGCCCGGAGGCGAGTTGACCGACAACGCGAGGACGAAGACCGCGTAGGCCGCGCCGAACACGACGGGTACGCAGACCAGGCCGAGCGCGGCGAGCGGACCCTGCGTGAACCGGAAGCCCATCGCGTAGCCGACGATCAGGAGCACGCAGGTCAGGACCACGATGCGGACGATCTCGGCGACGACTCTCGACGTCAGATCGGCCGCCCGGTGGATCGGCAGGACGTACAGGCGCGCCAGCAGTCCCGTCGACCCCTCCTTGTTCAGTCGGATCGCCGACACCATCGAGCCGCCCATCGCTCCGATCAGGATCATCAGCGGCACCGTGCCGTACAGGCTGTTCTGTCCGGTGGCCGCGCCGACCGAGTCGCCGAGGACCACTTTCATCAGGAACATCGACAGCCCGGGAACGATCAGCGACTGCAGCACGGTCGGGACGTCACGGATGTAGACGAGCAGTTGCCGCCAGGTGAGCACCGCGCTGTGGGTCGCCCATGCGCGCAGCGACTTCTCGGCCACGGCGTGCGCGGCCGGTCCCCGCACGGCGGAGTCGTCGGTCACGGTCGTCATCGGCCCGCCTTCCGGACGCCGGCGCGGATCAACACGATCGCGACTACCGCGATGCCGATGCACCAGTAGACAGTCGGCCCGACGATCGACCACGTCAGCGGTTCGGTCGAGTCGGCGCCGCGCAGGACCGCGACGAACTGCGAGATCGGCTGGTTCCGCGCGAAGGGCTGGATCCACTCGGGGAAGCGCTCCTCGGGGACGAAGCCCGTCGACGCCATGCCGAGGATCATCGTCGGCAGGCCGAGCACCTGGCTGGTGGCCTCGGGGCTGTTCGCCACCAGACCGAGGCCGTCGGCGAGCAGGGCGAGCAGCAGGCCGATGCCGAGGGTGGTCGCGAAGAGGACCGCGGTGCCGCCGACCCCGCCGCCCGGCCGCCAGCCGATGATCAGGCAGGCGATCACGCCGCACACCATCGACACCACCAGCAGCGCGACGTTCGTGACGATGCGGGCGGCGAGCGGAACCCAGCCGGGCATGGGGAGGACCCGGAAACGGGTGTTGATGCCTTGGCTGACGTCGAACGCCGCCCGCATGGCCGCCGACGTCGCCGCGAAGCTCATCGCCTGCAGCAGGATGATCGGCATGAGGAACGAGCCGTAGTCCAGATCACCGGTCGCGTCCATCACCTTGCGCAGCGGCAGGTAGAAGCAGAGCGCCAGGAACGCCGGGGCGATGAACGCGAACACGAACTCGCCGTTCCGGAGGACCTTCTTCAGTCCGCGGACGGTCAACGTCTGCCATTGCCGCAGGGTACGGAGCCCGGTGGGCGTACTGACAGTCTCGACGGGGCGTGGGGTTTCCGTCTGTGCTGTCACTGTTCGTCGGTCCTCCCGACTGCAGAATCCTGCGTCGCGCGGTCTCCGGTCAACGCAAGGAACACCTCGTCCAACGACGGGCGACGCAATGCGATGTCGGCCAGCGGGATCTTCGCGGCCTCGGTGCGTCTCATCACCTCGGCGAGCGTCTCCGGGCCGCGGGGCGCGGGCACCGACACGGCGCCCTGTTCGGTGTCGCCGTCGGCGACGTCCGTCGGGCCGATCAGGTCTCGGAGCCGCGCCCGAAGGCGCGGCAGGTACGCCGGGTGAGCGGGCGTCACCTCGCAGTACGCGGCCCCGGTCTGCGCCTTGAGCTCGTCGGAGGTGCCCTCGGCGATCACCCGGCCCGAGTCGATGACGACGATGTTGTCCGACAGCATGTCGGCCTCTTCGAGGTACTGCGTGGTCAGGAGGATGGTGACGCCGCTGTCGCGGAGCTGTTCGACGAGGTTCCACACGTCCTGGCGACTGCGCGGGTCGAGGCCGGTCGTCGGCTCGTCGAGGAACACCACCTCGGGAGCGGTGACGAGACCGCACGCGATGTCGATGCGTCGGCGCATGCCGCCCGAGTACTGGCCCACCCGCCTGCCCGCCGCCTCGACGAGGGAGAACTCGTCGAGGAGTTCGTCGGCGCGTCGCGTCGCGTCCTTCTTGGACAGTCCGAGGAGGCGGCCGAACAGGATCAGGTTCTCGCGGCCGGTGAGCGATTCGTCGAGCGCGGCGAACTGGCCGGTCAGCATGATCGACGACCGCACCCCGGACGGGTTGGACGCGACGTCGTGCCCGGCGACGCTCGCGCTGCCGCCGTCGGGCGGCAGGAGCGTGCAGAGCATGTTGACGGTGGTGGTCTTGCCTGCGCCGTTCGGGCCGAGGATCGCCACGATGGTGCCCTTGGCCACCTCGAAGCTCACGTCGTGGACGGCGGTGAAGTCGCCGAACGTCTTCTTCAGGTTCTTCGCGACGATCGCGGGCGGACCGTCGGACGACGGCTCGAGCGACGCCGGGTCGACGGACGGGAACGCGACGGTGCTCTGGTTGGCAAGCCGCAGCTCCTCCATCGATTCGATGGGCGCGGGCGGCGTTGACGACATGACGTTCCACGCAGCGTGACGCGGCCGGGACCGTCGGGGTCGGACGGGTCGTTCGGGGACCGGAGCCTGGGTGACGGGACGCGGGACCGGCGGCGGAACGGTGCCGGAAACGGACGAATACGCCTGAACCGGCGTCCGGGGCGCTACGATCTCGCGCTGCTCGACGCGCGCCGCGGCGGGGGCCGGCTCGCGCGCGGACAGGTCGTCACGCCATGCACGCAGCTCACGGAGGATCGGATCGTCTTCCGGAACCCACGGCATCGTCTGCTCGAGAGGTTCGGCGACGTGCCGTGACCGCTCGCGGTCGCCGGGACTCCCGGCGGATCGACCGTACGCGTCTGGCACGAATCGCCCCCTCTCCATCGTCGTCGATGACTGTCTCAGACCTTAGTAAAGATCCCTATGACTATCGCCTACACGGCCACCGGCGTTTCCACATTGTTAGAAGCGAGTAGAACTTCAGACGAATCGGAGAATACGTATCACCGCTCGTCCTCTCGGACCGATCGACCCTTGCGCTCATCGCCCGATCGACCGACACCCGTCACATTAGGGCATGTCCCGCCCGCCCGGACGATAGCGCCCGAAAAGGCAGATCACCCCTCCCTCGCCCGAGGGCGACGAAGGGGTGATCTGTTGAAAATTGTTCTCGCAGAGGCGAAGACGACCTACTTGGCCTTTTCCAGGACCTCGACCAGACGCCAGCGCTTGGTGGCCGACAGCGGGCGGGTCTCCATGATGCGCACGCGGTCGCCGATGCCGGCGGTCTCGTCCTCATCGTGGGCCTTGACCTTGCTGGTCGTGCGGATGATCTTGCCGTAGAGCTTGTGGCTCTTGCGATCTTCCAGCTCGACCGTGATGGTCTTGGTCATCTTGTCACTGACGACGTAGCCGATCCGCTCCTTGCGGCTGCCACGCTCTTCGACGTTCACGTTCTGGTCCTCACTCATGCGTCTTCACCTTCCGGTCCCGACGCCAGGCCCAGCTCGCGCTCACGCATGACGGTGTACACGCGTGCGATCTCGCGACGCACGGTGCGCAGACGGCGGTTGTTGTCGAGCTGGCCGGTTGCCATCTGGAAGCGAAGGTTGAAGAGTTCTTCCTTCGACTCCTTGAGGCGGTCGACCAGGTCGGTGTCGCTGAGCTCGCGGAGCTCAGACGCAGCGATTCCGAGTGCCATCAGAACTGCTCCTCTCTGGTCACGATCCGGGTCTTCATGGGGAGCTTGTGCTGTGCGCGGCGCAGGGCCTCGCGAGCGGTCTCCTCATTGGGGTAGGTCATCTCGAACAGCACGCGGCCCGGCTTGACCGGGGCCACCCACCACTCGGGCGAACCCTTACCGGAACCCATGCGGGTCTCGGCGGGCTTCTTCGTGATCGGGCGGTCCGGGAAGATGTTGATCCAGACCTTGCCGCCACGCTTGATGTGGCGGTTGATCGCGATACGAGCGGACTCGATCTGACGGTTGGTGATGTACGCACCTTCCAGGGCCTGGATGCCGTAGTCGCCGAAGGTGACCTTGGTTCCGCCCGACGCCTGACCCTTCAGGCTGGGATGGTGCTGCTTGCGGTGCTTGACCCGACGAGGGATCAACATGGGCTAGCCCTCCTGGTTCTCTGCCTGCGCAGGCGCAGGCGCGTCGGCAGCCGTGGCCTCCGCGGCCGCGGTGCGGCCTGCGTCGGTGCCGGTCGCCGTGGTGCCCGAGGCACCGCTGCGACGCGGGCGGCTGGGACGACGCGGACGACGGTCCTCTGCCGGAGCGGCCGCAGCCAGCTCGCGGCGACCACCGACGACGTCACCCTTGTAGATCCACACCTTCACGCCGATGCGGCCGAAGGTGGTCTTGGCCTCGTAGAGTCCGTAGTCGATGTCGGCGCGCAGCGTGTGCAGCGGGACGCGACCCTCGCGGTAGAACTCCTTGCGGCTCATCTCAGCTCCGCCGAGACGGCCCGAGCACTGGACACGGATGCCCTTGACGCCCGGCTGACGCATGGCCGACTGAATGGCCTTGCGCATCGCACGGCGGAATGCCACGCGGTTGCTGAGCTGCTCGGCCACACCCTGTGCGACGAGCTGTGCGTCGGCCTCGGGGTTCTTGACCTCGAGGATGTTGAGCTGGACCTGCTTGCCGGTGAGCTTCTCCAGGTCGCCACGGATGCGATCGGCCTCGGCGCCGCGGCGACCGATGACGATGCCCGGACGGGCGGTGTGGATGTCCACGCGGACGCGGTCACGGGTGCGCTCGATCTCGACCTTGGAGATGCCTGCGCGCTCGAGGCCGGTGCTCAGCAGCTTGCGGATGGCGACGTCTTCCTTGACGTACTCCGCGTACTGCTTGTCGGCGTACCAACGCGAGCTCCAGTCGGTGGTGATGCCCAGCCGGAAGCCGTGCGGGTTGATCTTCTGGCCCACGGTTTAGGCTCCCTTCTTCTTCTGCTGGCGCGAACGTGCACGTCCGCCGTTCTCTGCCGCCGGTGCAACGACCACGGTGATGTGGCTGGTGCGCTTGCGGATGCGGAACGCACGGCCCTGGGCACGCGGCTGGAACCGCTTCAGGGTCGGGCCCTCGTCGGCGAATGCCTCCGAGACGATCAGGGTGCGACGATCCTGGCCCTGGTTGTTCTCCGCGTTGGCGATCGCGCTGGCGAGCACCTTGTACACGGGCTCGCTGGCGGCCTGCGGGGCGAACCGCAGGATGTCCAGGGCCTGATCCACGTTCTTGCCGCGGACGAGGTCGAGGACGCGACGAGCCTTCATCGGCGTGACGCGAACGAACTTCGCGGTCGCGCGAGCGGTCTGCACTGCGTTGTCGGTTTCAGTAGTCATGATTACCGGCGCTTCGCTTTCCGGTCATCCTTGATGTGACCCTTGAAGGTACGGGTGGGGGCGAACTCGCCCAGCTTGTGACCGACCATCGAGTCCGACACGAACACGGGCACGTGCTTGCGACCGTCGTGGACCGCAAAGGTGTGACCGATGAAGTCGGGGATGATGGTCGAGCGGCGCGACCAGGTCTTGATGACCTGCTTCGTGCCCTTCTCGTTCTGTGCATCCACCTTCTTCAGGAGGTGGTCGTCGACGAACGGGCCCTTCTTGAGGCTGCGTGGCATTTTTTACCTCCTCCTATTATCGCTTGTTCTTGCCGGTACGGCGGCGGCGGACGATCAGCTTGTCGCTGGCCTTGTTCTTGCGGGTGCGGCCTTCCGGCTTGCCCCACGGGCTGACCGGGTGGCGACCACCGGAGGTCTTGCCCTCGCCACCACCGTGCGGGTGGTCGACCGGGTTCATGACGACACCGCGGACGGTGGGACGCTTGCCCTTCCAGCGCATGCGGCCGGCCTTGCCCCAGTTGATGTTGCTCTGCTCGGCGTTGCCGACCTCGCCGACGGTTGCGCGGCAGCGCACGTCGACGCGACGGATCTCGCCGGACGGCATACGCAGCGTGGCGTAGGGGCCTTCCTTGCCGAGGAGCTGGATCGACGCGCCGGCCGAACGTGCCATCTTCGCACCGCCGCCGGGGCGCAGTTCCACGTTGTGGATCTGGGTACCGGTGGGGATGTTGCGCAGCGGCAGGTTGTTGCCGGGCTTGATGTCGGCGTTCGGGCCCGACTCGACGATGTCGCCCTGCTTCAGGTTCTTCGGCGCGATGATGTAACGCTTCTCGCCGTCGAGGTAGTGGAGCAGTGCGATCCGCGCGGTGCGGTTCGGGTCGTACTCGATGTGTGCGACCTTGGCGTTGATGCCGTCCTTGTCGTTACGACGGAAGTCGATCAGACGGTAGGCGCGCTTGTGGCCGCCACCGCGGTGACGGGTGGTGATACGACCGTGGGCGTTGCGGCCGCCGGTGCTGTGCAGCGGGCGAACCAGCGACTTCTCCGGGTGCGAGCGGGTGACCTCGGAGAAGTCGGCTCCGCTCGAGCCGCGGCGACCGGGGGTCGTCGGCTTGTACTTACGAATTGCCATGAGTGTTAGTCCCTATCCTTCTCGCGGGCGGTCAGCTGACCGCTCCCCCGAAGATCTCGATGGGCTTGCTGTCAGCGGACAGCGTCACGATGGCGCGCTTGGTGTTCTTGCGCTTGCCGAATCCCGAGCGGGTGCGCTTGCGCTTGCCCTGACGGTTTGCGGTGTTGACGCTGGAGACCTTGACGTCGAAGATCTGCTCGATGGCGATCTTGATCTGGGTCTTGTTCGACTCCGGGTGCACCAGGAAGGTGTACACGTTGTCTTCGATGAGGCCGTAGGCCTTCTCCGAGATCACCGGCGCCAGGATGATGTCACGCGGGTCTGCGTGCGTAGCCATGCCTAGGCCTCCTTCTTGTTGAGCGCGACGAACGCGTTCAGCGTCTCGACGCTGAAGACGAGCTCGTCGGAGTCGAGGACGTCGTACGTGTTGAGCTGATCAGCGGTGATGCCCAGCACGTTCGGCAGGTTCGCGATGCTCTTCCAGCCGGCCTGATCCTCGCGGGTCAGGACGACGAGGAACTTGCGACGCTCGCTGAGCAGTTCGAGGAAGGCGCGCGCCGACTTGGTCGACGGCGTCTGGCCCGAGATCAGCTCGGTGACGACGTGGATGCGCTCGTTGCGAGCACGGTCCGACAGGGCGCCACGGAGTGCGGCGACCTTCATCTTCTTGTTGACCTTCTGCGTGTAGTCGCGCGGCTGCGGGCCGTGGACGATGCCACCGCCTGCGAACTGCGGTGCACGGGTCGAGCCCTGGCGCGCGCGGCCGGTGCCCTTCTGGCGGTACGGCTTGGCGCCGCCGCCCGAGACCTGTGCGCGCGTCTTGGTCGCGTGCGTGCCCTGACGGCCCGCGGCCTGCTGTGCGATGACGACCTGGTGCATCAGTGCGATGTTCGCGGTCTGATCGAACAGCTCGGCGGGCAGGTCGACGGTTCCGTTGGTGGAGCCGTCGGCTGCGCGGACGTCGAGCGTCAACTTGGTTGCGGTTTCGGTGCTCACTTGGCGCCACCCTTCACTGCCTCGCGGACCACCACGACGCCGCCCTTGCGGCCGGGGATCGCGCCCTTGATCAACAGCAGTCCGGCTTCCGCGTCCACCTTGTGGACGGTCAGGTTCTGCGTGGTCACCTTGTCGGAGCCCATGCGACCGGCCATGCGCATGCCCTTGAACACGCGACCGGGGGTGGCGCAGCCACCGATGGAGCCCGGCGAACGGTGCACGCGGTGCACACCGTGGCTGGCGCCCAGACCTGCGAAGCCGTGACGCTTCATGACACCGGCGAAGCCCTTGCCCTTGGAGGTTCCGGTCACGTCCACCTTGACGCCGTCGGCGAAGATGTCGGCGCCCAGTTCCTGACCGACCTCGAACTCCGAGATGTCGTTGACACGAAGCTCGGTGAGGTGGCGGCGGGGGGTCACGCCTGCCTTGGCGAACTGACCGGCGACCGGCTTGTTCACCTTGCGGGGGTCGATGGCGCCGTAGGCGAGCTGGACTGCCGTGTAGCCGTCACGCTCCAGAGTGCGGAGCTGGGTGACGACGTTGGAGCCGGTCGCGATCACGGTCACCGGGACGACCCGGTTGTTCTCGTCGAAAACCTGGGTCATGCCGAGCTTGGTGCCCAGGATGCCCTTGGTTGCATTCTGCTTGCTCATTAGTCTCTATCCCCTGCCGTCACTGAATGTTGACGTCGACGCTTGCCGGCAGGTCGATGCGCATGAGCGCGTCGACCGTCTTGGGCGTCGGGTCGAGGATGTCGATGAGTCGCTTGTGAGTGCGCATCTCGAAGTGTTCGCGGCTGTCCTTGTACTTATGCGGCGAACGGATGACGCAGTACACGTTCTTTTCGGTGGGCAACGGCACCGGGCCGACCACGCGTGCACCCGTGCGGGTCACGGTCTCCACGATCTTGCGCGCCGAAGCGTCGATCGCCTCGTGGTCGTAGGCCTTGAGCCTGATGCGGATCTTCTGTCCCGCCACGCTGTGTCCTCTTCCGTCTTGTTTCTCTCGACAGACGAACACCGCGCGGCCCACACCCGTGCATAGACGGGCGGCAACTGAGCCACATGACCACCCCGTGAGATCGGGCGGATCGACGCTGTTCTTCTGTCGTTGTACGTTGCCGAACTCTCATCCGGCCGCCGACGTAGTAGTCGGCTTCGCCTCCGGTACCCCGCGGTCGGGCGTGTCGTGACCGTGTCAATCAGCAAATTGCACGCGTTACACAACCCGGCCCGCAGTTGCGGCCCTAGAAGTATGTGCGCCCCGGTTCGGGGCAACCTGAACAGTATGCAGCACTGGGACCCCGATCTCAAATCGTCGCCGCAGGTCCGGTGGGGTGAGATGCGTCTCGTCCTTCACCGTCCGCCCCAGTGCCTACCCGGCGTCGACTCCCCTGCTTCATCTCGCACTCCCCTGCCTCATCGTCTCTCCCCTGCCTGAGCTCAGGCAGGGGAGTCAAGTTGAGGCAGGGGAGTGCGAGATGAGGCAGGTCAGTCGAGCCATTCGCGGATGATCGCGACGACGCGGTGATTCTCGAGGTCGGCCCATGCCCAGCGGACCATCACCAGACCCGTGGCCCTCCGAAGTCGGTCTTCCCTGAGCTTCTCTCGGATGACGGCCTGGGTCGTCGTCTCCCCCGGCCGCAGGAGTCGTCCGTACTTGTGCATTCCATCGAACTCGCCCAGGAGACGGCCGACCCATTCGTAGTCGACGGCGTACGTATCGCCGTCGATGACGTGCTCCACCTGCAGATCGGGGATCTCGATCCCGCCCTCGATCATCTGAGCCCGACTCCACGACTCCCCTACCGATGCCGAACGCCCGTCGGCGACGACGATCGCAGGCTTCGTCTCGCGAGCGCCCTTCGTTCGCCGCCGTCCTATCTCCGAGGCCAGGTCGGCCCGGTCGACGCCGGCCCGGAGTGCTGCGTCGAACACGGTCAGCGCCTGCGCGAACGTGCCGGCTTCGGCCACGTCAACCGCTGTCCGCACGAGATCTGTCACGCGAATGCCGCCGACCTCGATGATCTGGTCGTCCGTCAGACTCCCGCCGTGGACATGCCGGCCGCCTCGGATGAGGCCGCCACCCCCGAGCGACGTCACGTGAACGTACTCCCTCCGCGGCTTGAGGAGCGGAAGGCCGTGAACTGCCGCGGCGGACTGATGGCTGAGGACGGTGGCTCCGCCGTCACGCGTACTGCTCACAGTCGCAATCGAGCGCAGACGGTACAGCCTGTCCGCGCCGTCGGGGCCATCGAACTCCGGGCCGCTGATCGCGTAGACGCCGAGCGCGAGCCGTATGAGGTCGCCTCGTCTCACCGCGGCCGAGAGCATGGCGTCGGTCCACCCCGCATCGGCACGGCGCACCAATCCGAATCGGTCCCGCGGCACTACCAGCGACATTGTCATGACGTCCCCCGTTGTCGTTTCGACAATGGTCCGACGGATCCGACAAAAGCGCGAACCCGTTGTCCACAGGCCCCGCCCAACGACTAACGAGGCTTCAACACGTAGGCGGTGTAGGCGAAGTCGGAGGCGTTGCGGGCGCGGACGCCGATCTCGGCGGAGGCCGCATCGAGGACGTCGGGGTCGAAGCCTTCGGCGCGGAGCTTGTCGATGCGGGCGGCGAGGGGGACGTAGTAGGCGTCCCAATCGGAGTCGGGCAGGACGTAGGTCGCGATCACGCGGTAGCCCGCGTCCCAGGCCGCGGCGACGTTGGCCGGGGTGGACCGCATCCCCTCGTAGGCCGCCCAGAATTCGCGAGCCTCGTCCGACGGGGTGTCGGTGAGCCACTCGCATTCGGTGAGGACGATGACGCCGTCGTCGGACAGGAGCTCGCGCCACGCGGCGAGGCCTGCGTCGAAGCCCATGATGTAGATCGACCCCTCGGCCCACAGCAGGTCGACCGAGCCGGGCTCCAGCGGCAGCGACTCCATCGACGCCGCGAGACCCGTCACGCGATCGGCGACACCCGCCGCGTCGGCGCGAGAAGCGAGGTCGGCGAGGAACGGCTCGTGCAGGTCGACGCCGATCACCGTGCCACCCGTCTTCACCGCGAGGGGAACGGCAGCCGCACCGGGCCCGCAGCCCACGTCGACGATCCGCGGATCCGCAGGCAACGACCCCGCCAGACGCAACAGGAGATCAAGCGTCTCCTCGGACCCCGGAGCCTCCCGCGGCAGGCCGGAGTGAACGTGCATGAACTGGGCGAACTGGTCGTCGGTCACCCCCCGAGCCTACTATCTAGCCATGAGTGAGACGTCGAGTAACAGCAACCACGGCAGCGCCACCTACGCCCTGCGCCGCAAGCTCCCGAACAACCGCATCGGAGACGCCCTGTTCTCCCTCGGCATGGTCGCCCGCGTCCCCTACTTCGGCACCATTCTCCCGCTGGTCGAGGAGATGGAACCCGGATACTGCCGAGTGACGGCGCCCAAGTGGTTCGGCGTCCACAACCACATCGGCACCTTCCACGCGATCGCCGCGTGCAACCTCGCCGAGACCGCGATGGGCATGCTGATGGAGGCGTCGGTCCCCACGTCGCACCGCTGGATCCCCAAGGCGATGAACACCCGCTACCTCACCAAGGCCAACACTCGCCTCACCGCGCACGCCGAATTCGCCGAACCCGTCGACTTCGACGCGATCACCGAGGGGACCGACGTCGTCGTGTCGATCCGGATCCTCGACAAGGAGTCGACCGAAGTGGTGCACTGCGACATCACCACCTGGGTGACGCCCGCGTGATCGGCCGCGCCGCCCGGGCCGTCACGGCCGCGCTGGCCGCGAGCACCCTCGCGCTCGGGGCGTGCACCGTGGACGGCGCCCCGCGACGAGCCGCCGACGTCGCCGCCACCACGGCGGACGCCTCCGGCGACACGACGTTCCGCATTCACGCCGGAACCACGCCGAAGGTCGTCGTCACCGTCATCGAGGACCTCGCGTGCCCCGCGTGCGCGCTATTCGAGAGCCGGTTCGGCTCCACCCTGGACGCCTACGCAGCCGACCCGGACGTCGCCGTCGACTACCTTGTCATCTCCTTCCTCGACCGCATGTCGGCCGACGACTACTCCTCGCGGGCCGCGAACGCGTCGCACTGCGTCTGGAACAACCCAGACGACCAGGCGCGACAGCAGTCGATCTGGCGTGGATTCCAGCACGCGGCATTCCGTGTCCAGCCCGATGAGGGCGGCGCCGGACTGCCCGACGACCGGCTCGTCCGCCTCGCCGATCAGGCGGGCGCGACGAAGGCGGCGTCGTGCATCACCGGTCGGCAGCTCGCGACACAGGTCAAACGGACCACGTCGACCGTGACCGACGACTCGAGGTTCGCGGGCACCCCGACCGTCCGCATCGACGACGCCGACTACACGCTGTCGTCACCGGAGGCCCTGCGCGCCGCCATCGACGAGGCGAAACGCCGCTGAACTCGCCGCGAGAAACCACCGCCCGCGCGGCGACCTGTCATGAAGTTCTCAGGCATAGGGCAGTAGTCTGGCACCGGAGTACGCCACGTCGCGCCACCTCATGAGCGACACGACACGTGAAGGACCGTCTGCCGTGACCCAGAACCGCCCGAAGATCGTCGACCCGCGCGAGGCGGAACGCCGCCGTTCGCTGATCTACAAGATCCTCGCCGCAGTCGTGCTCGCCGTCATCGCCGTCGTCGTCGTGATCCTGGTGATCCCCGACAAGGAGGACTCCGCGACCGGAGGTTCGGCGACGCCGTCGGTCGTGACCGACAACGGATCGATCCGGATCACCGGCGCGCCGAAGGGCGCCACGCCGAAGGCCGTCCTGACCATCGTCGAAGACTTCCAGTGCCCGGCATGCAAGGCGTACGAAGGCTCCATGGGTGAGGCGATCGCCAGCCTCGCCAAGAACCCGAACGTCGCCGTCGACTACCGCACCATCGCGTTCCTGGACACCAAATTCGGCAACACGTACTCGGCCGAGGCCATGAACGCGTCGCTGTGCGTCGCCGAATCGTCCGGCAAGGACGGCGACTTCACCAAGTGGAAGACGTTCCACGACTCGCTGTTCGCCAATCAGACCGAAGAGGGCGGCCCCGGCCTCGGCAGCGACAAGATGATCAAGCTCGCCAAGGACGCGGGCGTCACCGGCGTCACGTCGTGCATCAACGACAAGCAGTTCGGCAAGTGGATCACCAAGCACAGCTCCGACGTCATGAACAGCAAGGACGTCGACGGCAACGCCTTCTCCGGCACGCCGTGGGTCCAGCTGAACGGCAAGACCGTCCAGTTCAGTTCGCCCGCCGAGCTGATCGCCGCCGTCACCGCCGCGGCGAAGTAGCACCGTGATGGCCCACCAGGACGTCGCCGACACCCACGAAGCCGACCCGTCCGAGACCGAGCGTCCCGCCGACACGAACGTCTGGACCGAGCGGCCGTCGGTGTCGCCGGTCGCCGCGTGGGTGCTGCTCATCACCGGCGTCCTCGGTCTGGCCGCCGCGGCGATGCTGACGATCGAACGCATCGAACTGCTGATCAACCCGCAGGCCAGCCTGTCGTGCAACTTCAACCCGATCATCTCGTGCGGGTCGGTGATGACGACCGAGCAGGCGCGATTCTTCGGATTCCCCAACCCGATCCTCGGCCTGCCCGCGTTCGCGGTCATCATCACCACCGCGGTCCTCGCGATCGGCCGGGTGAATCTCCCCCGCTGGTACTGGATCGGTCAGACCATCGGTGCGAGCCTCGGCTGGATCTTCGTCCACTACCTGATCTTCCAGAGCGCCTTCCGCATCGGGGCCCTGTGCCCGTACTGCATGGTCGTGTGGACGATCGTCCCGATCATCTGGGCCCTGAGCCTGTCGCGCGCGCTCCCCGACTCGAAGCTCGGCCGGTCGGTCCGCGAGTGGATCACCGTGCTGCTCCCCGTCTGGTACATCGGCGTCCTATGCGTCATCGGCGTCAAGTTCTGGGACTACTGGCAGACGCTGTTCTGACGTCTCGACCCGTCGGCTCGCGAGCTCGCTCAGGACGGCGTTCCGCTCGACGAGCGGGAGACCCTTCAGTTCAACCATTCGACTGATTTCGCGCGACACCGGTCCACTTGCAGGCCGATCCGCATGTGTGCCGTGCGAGCATCGGGGGCGGCCGGACCTGATCCGGATCGGATCAACGAAAGGTCACACTGTGCTTCGTCGACACGTCCTCCCCGCCATCGCGGCTATCGCGGCCGCGACGTTCTTCGTCGCGGGATGCAGCAAGTCGGAGGACGCCGCCGCCGCGACCTCGACGTCGACCCCGCCCGCCACCGTCACCGTGACGGCGTCCGCGACGGAGACGTCCCCGACGACGTCGAGTACGACCGCGTCCACGGACTCGAGTGAATCGTCGTCCGCGTCGCCGAACAATTCGATCCGTTCGGTGAAGGTCGAACTCGAGTACGGGATGAAGGTCGCCAACGACACCTACCAGCTGTCCAAATTCGGCGACGTCGAACTCCCGACCGTCAGGTGGGCGGCCCGCAGTGAGGACGGCGACAACAAGTCGAACGAGTGCGGGGTGATCGTCGACTTCACCGGCCCCGGCGGGTACGACGAGCGCAATCGTTCGGACGAGTGCACGGGCTTCGTCAACGGTCTGCCCCGGGCCAAGACCGCAGGCGACTTCCTGATCACCGTCACCCTGACTCCGCCCGGTGGCGGCAAGCCGATCGTGACCAAGCGGCCGATCAAGGTCATCCCCTACGGCAGCTGACGGGTGTCTCGCCCGGCGATCAACGATGCGATCGCGATGATCGTCGCGTGCGGCCCGCACGAGAGCGGACCGGGCAGGATCGATCCGTCGATCACCCGCAGACCCTCCGTCCCGTACACGTGCCCGCCGGGGTCCACTGCGACACCGGCGGGCATCGTGCCCCACGCGTGTTGAGACATGCCGACGACCGGATCGACCCGCACGGATCCGGGTTCGACGATCTCCGCGAACTCCGGCGATCCGAGCATCTCCGTCACCGTGGCGACACCGTCGTCAATACGGTTCATGGACTCCGCATCTGGCTCCCCGAGATCGATCACCCCCTCGACCCACGAGCCCGCGGTGCCTCGCATGTCGGCGACGCCGATCGGGACCCCGGACGGCGGTGACGACGTGAAGGCCGCGAAGTCGTCCGAGTAGGGCCTGATCTCCAGGCCGGAGGACGTCGGGATCACCGTCTGCAACAACGCGTTCGACGTCAATCGACGACGCGGAGCGAACCGGACGATGCGTTCGGCGTGCTCGTGCAGCGGCATCGGTCCGACGATCGGCGCCACGAGCGGCGCGGTCCCCAAGGTCCCGGCGCAGAGGATCACCTCACCGGCCGCGTACTCCGCGCCACGCGCCGTGACGACGCCGGTCACTCGGGTTCCGACCATGACCAGTCGCGCGACCTCGGCGTCGGCGACGACCGTCAGATTCGGCCGATCCAGACCGTTCAGCAGGTGGCCGGTGGTCCAGCGGACCCCACCGACGGCGTTGCTCGACACCCGCCTGGCACGCCCGCGCGCCCATGCTTCCGCCGCCCGGGCGACCTCACCGAGCTCCTCGAACGGACGGACTCGCATGAGTCGCTCGACCTCGTCGAACGACGCCTCGATATCGCGGTGATCCCACGGCCAGTCGCCGTAGTCGCGCTCATCACCGCGGAGCCAATAGCCACCGTTGATCGCCGACGAGCCGCCGAGTCCGCGACCACGGACCACCGGCCTGCCGCGTCGCTCGCCGATCGTCACGGCACGGTCGGGCGAATCGATGGGCAGCCGGTTCAACGGCTCCACGGCCGCCTCGCCCGGGCCGCGTTCGAGGACGGTCACCGATCGGGCCGGGTCCCGCGAAAGTCGTTCCGCCACCACACAGCCGGCCGAACCCGCGCCGACGATCAGGACGTCGGGAGTCACGAGAGCGACAGCACCGGACGCAGCGCACCGACATCGCGCCGACCGACGACGCCCTGCCAGAGGCCCGCACCGTAGGCGAGATCGTCCAACCTCCGGAAGACCACGTAGTGGACGGGGCTCATCACCGGGGCCTCCGGGTCGACGAGTTGGCTTCGGACCCACATCACCAACGCCTCGACGATCGCCGCCCAGGCCAGCCACACCCGGAAACGCCTGCTGATGAGGCACCCGAGCAGCGACAGCGGCCAGTAGTGCCGCAACACGGCCGCCGCGACCTGGCCGAGTCCGAACCCGAAGGCCCGGCCCGTGTTCCGCGCGGCGATCCGGGGCGCGTACGGCACATGCTTCAGCAACCCGACGGTGCGCCGGAAGACGAACGCGGCGATCACCGCCGCGACGAGCATCCCGATACGACTCCGCGTCGACAGGGCGATCACGCCCGTCGCGATCGGCGCGGTCATCACGAGCGGCGCGGCGAGCGAGCCGTGTCGGACGGCGAGTTCGGCGGCGCCCGTCCCGTAGAACCGACGGCGGTTCAGCATCCCCGACAACGACTCCCGGTGGTCGTGCGCGACCTCCGCGATCGGGTCGTACCGGATGTGCCAGCCGTCGCGCTGCGTCCGCCAGCACAGGTCGACGTCCTCGGCCACCCGGAGCGACTCGTCGAACCCGAGGAACCCGTCACGTCGGACGATCATCGCCGCGCTCGGAACGTACGCCATCGGGCTGCCCGGCGCGACGAGGGCCTCGCGCGGCCCCATGTCCAGCGACGAGAAGCGGTTCGCGTAGTCGGCGACGGCGCCCGTGGAACCCGCCTGCAGTCCGACGATGCGCGGCGCGACGATGGCGACGGCCGGATCGGCGAAGTGCCCGAGCAGCATGGTGAGCCAGTCGCCCGTCGGGACGGTGTCGGAGTCGAGGAACGCGACGAAGTCCGTCTCGGCGGCCGCCAGTCCGGCGTTGCGCGCCGCGGCCGGACCGCGGTTCTCGTCGAACCGGATCACGCGGACCGGCTCGGCCGCGGTGATCGGCGCACTCGACCCGTCGTCGACGACGATCACCGGCACGTCGCAGCGGTGCAGCGCAGCGATCAGGCGCTCGACGCCGGACTGGTTGTCGCGCACCGGGATCACGACGGTCACGTCGTCTCGGCCCGGGCCGGACATGGGCCGGGGATGCGCGATGCCCGCGTCGAGCAGTCTGCGCGCGAGGACGCGGGTGCCCGCGTCGGCGACCGCGATCCGACCGTCGGCCGACGTCATGCCGAGCGCCGCGTCGGACAGTTTCATCACCCGCATCGGCGAACCGCCGACAAGGTGCCGCAGGTTGCCGTTGCGGGCGCACCGCAGGTCGATCTGCACTTGGAAGCCCACCGGCAGCGCCGTGGTCGACGGACCGCTCACGAGAGCCGCCCGTCGTCGCCGACTGTCCAACCGGTCAACGCGTCGGCGAGCGTCCGCGCCGACGCGGCGAGCAGTGCGGCGCCGCGGCCCGCGTCGGCCGTGGTCGGATCGCCGAGCACTCCGGTGGCGCTGACCGCGGCCACGCCACCCGCGCGCATGTCGTCCATCAACGTCGCGATCGGGGCGGTGTTGCCGACCGCGGCACGCTCGACGCGGACCGCAGCGGGTTCGGTCGCGAGCAGGATCGACGTCTCCGTGTCGCCCGCATGCGCGTCGGCTCCGGGGAACGCGCACGGCCACCACGCCGCGTCCCGTCCCTCGTACCGCAGCAGCCGCACCGCGGCCGCGAGTGCGAGAGCGTTGCCGCCGTGGCCGTTCACGAAGACGATGCGCGTGGCCCAGCGGCACGCGCTCCTGCCGTACTCGACGATCAGTCGCTCCATCACGTCGACGCCGATCGACACCGTCCCGGGGAATCCCTCGTGCTCACCCGACGCCCCGTAGGCGACGGTGGGAGCGGTCAACGCGTCGACGTCGGCCAGCGTCACCGCGCGCGTCGCCACCTCGGCTGCGATCACGCCGTCGGTGTGCAGCGGAAGGTGCGGTCCATGCTGTTCGACGGCCCCGACCGGTACGACGATCGTCAGTTCCCTGTCGATCAGTTCGCTCCACGTCGACGACCCCAGTTCGAGCGCAGGCGTCATTCGGACAACCCTACCGATGCGCGTGACTCCCGTCAGCACCCGAGGCGCGAGAAGTTCGACGACCGACGCCCGCGACAAGTCCACTTATGCGGCGTGTGTAATGCTGAGTGAAACCAGGTGATACAGAACACTCACCCGACTTCATCGGAGGCACTTCATGACCACGACGAACCGCGCCCCGTCGGGCCGCTCCGGCCCGCTCGCGAACATTCGCGTCATCGAATTCGCGGGTATCGGACCCGGCCCGCACGCGGCGATGCTGCTCGCCGACCTCGGAGCCGACGTGATCCGCGTCCAGCGTCCCGGAGAACTCCCCGACCCGAACCGCAACGCCGACGCCCTGCTCCGCGGCCGCCGCGTGGTCGAGGCGAACCTGAAGAACCCGTCCGACCGCGAGACCATCCTCAACCTCGTCGCGAAGGCCGACGTGGTGATCGAGGGATTCCGTCCGGGCGTCATGGAGCGTCTCGGGTTCGGGCCGGACGACCTCGCCCAGGTCAACGAGGGCCTGATCTACGGTCGCATGACCGGCTGGGGCCAGGATGGTCCGCGCGCCAACCTCGCCGGGCACGACATGAACTACATCTCGCTGACCGGCATGCTCCACGCCATCGGCCGTCCCGACGAGAAGCCCACTCCCCCGCTCAACTTCGTCGGCGACTTCGGCGGCGGCTCCATGTTCCTGGTCGTCGGCATCCTGGCGGCCCTCGTCGAGCGCGCGGTGTCCGGCAAGGGCGAGGTGATCGACGCGGCGATGGTCGACGGCGCGGGCGTCCTCGGCCAGATGATGTGGGCGTTCCGCGGCACCGGTCTGTGGAAGGACCAGCGCGGCGTCAACCTCCTCGACACCGGTGCGCCGTTCTACGAGGTGTACGAGACGTCCGACGGCAAGTGGATGGCGGTCGGCGCGATCGAGCCGCAGTTCTACGCCGAGCTCGTCCGCCTCCTCGAACTCGACACCGACGCCCTGCCCCACCAGCTCGATCAGGCCCGTTGGGGCGAGCTGAAGCAGATCTTCGTCGACACGTTCAAGACCAAGACCCGCGACGAGTGGGCCGAGATCTTCGACGGCACCGACGCCTGCACGTCGCCGATCCTCGACTTCACCGAGGCCCCGAACGACCCGCATCTGGCCGCCCGCGGTTCACTCGTCGAGATCGACGGTGTGATGCAGGCTCAGGTGGCCCCGCGGTTCGCCCGCTCGCAGACGGTCACCCCGACCGGGCCCACCCGCGTCGCCACCGACCCTGCGTCGCTCTGGCCCGACAGCTGACACACCCGCACACGCTCTCCGAAGATCGGTTCAACTAGTGAGGTCCGCTGGCAGATTGCCAGCGGACCTCAATGGTTGAACCGATCTTCGGAGAACTTAGACCTTGGTGGCGCCCATGTCGATCTGGAACTCGGCTCCGGTGACCGCTGCGGCGGACGACAGGTAGACGACGGCGTCGGTGAGATCGTCGACGCTGGCGACCGGATAGTGGTCCATCATCGACGGGAAGTGGCGGCCCCATTCCTGGAAGGCCTTGATGGCCGACGAGTCCTCGAGGCCCATCGCCGTGTGCACGGCGTACGGGTGCACGGTGTTGACGCGGATCTTCTGCGGTCCGAGTTCCTTGGCCGCGGTCTGCGCCAGGCCGCGCAGTCCGAACTTCGACGCCGAGTACGAGGCCTGCGCAGGCATGGCCTTGATGCCCGCACACGACGAGATGATCACGATGCTTCCGCCGTTGCCCGCGTCGATCATGGCGGGGATCGCCGCCTTCAGCGTCTTCCAGGTACCGACGAGGTTGACGTCGACGACGTCCGTGAACTGCTCCTCGGTGAGCTCCCAGGTGAGTCCCCACGTCAGGATTCCCGCGTTCGCGACGACGTGATCGAGACGTCCGAAGCGTTCGACGCCGTCCGCGATCAGCTGCTGCTGGAATGCGAGGTCGCGGGTGTCGCCCTGGCGCGCGAGGATCTCGCCGCCCGCCGCCTCGACGAGGCGGACGGTCTCGGCGAAGTCGTCGCCCGTCGCAGGCGGATACGTCATGTGGTCGGCGACGCGGTCGGCGATGTCCATGCCGATGACCTTGGCGCCCTCCCGCGCGAACCGGATCGCGTGATTGCGCCCCTGACCTCGGGCGATTCCCGTGATGTAGACGACCTGACCGTCGAACTGACCCATAACCGCAGCACCTTCCTGACACACTGTCGAATTGCCGAACTGTAACACGTTCTAGTCATCCCGGACCGGACATCGCCGGTCGTCGTCCCACGAGCGGGCAGCCTCCCGGCGGACACCGGAAGACTCGGGCCGGAGTTCACCGCCGATCGGCGGAGAAGTCTGGCATTGTCACCGCATGGGAACGAACTCTGCGGCGATCGAACGCGCGGAACAACGGGCCCTCGACATCAGTCTCGTCGCGATGATCGTCATCGGCGGCGGAGCCGTGGTGTGGGGGCTGGTCACATCGACCCGCGTCATACTGTTCGACGGAGTCTTCGCGCTCGCGGGCCTGATACTCGTGTTCGTCTCGAAGGCCGCGGCCCGCGCCGCCTCCGAGCCTCCGACGGCCCGACACCCGTACGGCAAGCATGCCGCGGTCCCGCTCGCCATCGCGCTGCAAAGCGCCGCACTCCTCGGCACCGTCGTGTACGGAGCCCTCGACGCGATCACGCTGATCATCGACGGCGGGGCGGACGCGTCGGCGACGAACATCCTCGTCTACGGCGCGGTGACGGCGATAGCCTGCCTCGTTGTCATCGCCCTCCTGCGAGGCCCGTCGGCCGCCTCCGAACTCGCCATGACCGAAAAGGTGTCGTGGCGGGTCAGTTTCGCCCTGAGTGCCGTGATCGGAGCAGGCGGACTTCTCGGCATGCTCGCGGGCGGCGCGACGATCGCCCGGTACATCGATCCGATCCTGGTGATCGTCGCCTGTGCAGGAATCCTCCCGACAACCGTCGGACTCATGCGAACGGCCGTCCGTCAGCTGATGGAGGCGGCGCCAGACAGGCCGATCCGCGACGAGGTGGCGGCCGCAGTCGCCCGCGCGCAGACGCCGTTCGGGCTTCCCGCACCGCTGATCCGATCGGCGAGACTCGGCAGACGACTCTACGTGGAGATCGACTACGTCATCGTCGACGACGACGGCTGGACGGTCCACGACGAGGATGAAGTCCGGCGGGCCGTCGGCGCCGAACTCGGTGCGCTCGACTACGAGGTCTGGGCGACCGTCTCGATCACCGCCGACCCGGAGCTCAGCGCCGACTGAGCCGACAACAAACGCTCAGGCGCCGAAGGTGCGCTCGAAGCCCTCGGGAATGATCAGGTCGTCGCGGGAGAGGTCGGCGATCGACGCCTTGCCCAGTCCCATCAACGACGAGTCGACACCCATGCGGAGCAGGTCGAGGACGTTCTCCACACCCGTCTGTCCGTTGGCGGCCAGGCCCCACAGGTAGGCGCGGCCGATCATGACCGCCTTCGCGCCCAGCGCGAGCGCCTTCGTGACATCGCTGCCGCGGCGGATGCCGCCGTCGAGCAGGACGTCGAGGTCCTTGCCGACCTCGTCGGCAATCGGGCCGAGGACGCGGATCGTCGCAGGCGTGCCGTCGAGGTTGTTGCCCCCGTGATTCGACACCGAGATCGCCGTGGCTCCGATGTCGCGGGCGCGCTTGGCGTCGTCGATGCGGGTGATGCCCTTGACCATGAACGGGCCGTCCCACTGCTCACGCAGCCACTGCAGGTCGTCCCACGTGGGCGGGGGCGTGTTCATCCAGGTGCCGTAGACGTCGAAGAACGTCGGACCGGGTTCGCCCCGGTGCGCGATGTTCGGCGCGGACAAGTCGGGGATGATGAGCTTGCCGTCGCGGAACCAGCTCATCGCATAGCTCGGCTTGGTGATCATCTCCGGCGCGAGCTTGGCGACGGCGCGGACGTCCACCTGTTCGGGGATCTCCGGGCTGCCCCAGTCACGTCCGACGTTGAACACCCAGTCGGTGGTCACGATCAGACCCTTGCAGCCCGCCTCCTTCGCCCGCTGGGCGCGGGCGAGGATGTCTTCCTTGCTGCCGAGCCAGTAGATCTGGAAGAAGACCTTGTCGTTGACGGCGGTGACCTCTTCGACGGGCTTCGACGCGAAGCTCGACAGGCCCATCGCGGTGCCGCGGTTGGCGGCGGCGCGCGCGACGGCGACCTCGCCGTCCGGGTTGACGGCCTGCACTCCGGTCGGGCTGATCATCACCGGGAACGGCAGGTCCTGGCCCATCACCCTGGTGGTCAGGTCGCGCTCCGGCGTCGCTCCGACGACGTGCGGAGCGAAGCCGAGTTCGTCGAAGGCCTCGACGTTGTCGCGCAGGGTGATACCGGCCTGGGTGCCGGCGACAAGTGACGAGTACACCGTCTTCGGCAGCCGCTTCTGGGCGCGACGCTGCGCCTCCCCCACCGTCTCGAACCAGGGGTTCCGGCGCCACGGGTTCTTCTCCACCAACTCGGAGAACTTCGACATCGATTCAATTCCTATTCGTGAGAACTCGTCAGCAGGACGAGCAGCCGGTGGCCGTTGTCGGCGCGAATCCGGCGAGGGGATTCTCGTCGCAGTCGCGCGACGGGGGACGGGTCATCAGGGTGAGCGGGACGCCGCGGGAGTGGTCCTTGTTGGCGGTCGGCTTCGACCGGTCGCCTGCGAGGAGTTCCTCGCCGTAGCCCTGGACGCATTCGGGATCGGGGCCGTCGAGCGGGAGGCCGGTGAAGAACTTCGCCGCCATGCAGCCGCCGCGGCACGCGTCGAAGTGCTGGCACTTGGTGCAGGCTCCCGCGTTCTGCGGCTCGCGCAACTCGAGGAACAGGTCGCTGCGCTGCCAGATCTGCTGGAACCCGCCGTCGGTGGTGATGTTGCCGGCGAGGAAGTTCTCGTGGATGGCGAACGGGCACGCGTAAACGTCGCCGATCGGATCGATGAGGCACACCACGCGGCCGGCGCCGCACAGGTTGAGGCCCGGCAGCGCGCCGCCGCTCGAACCGGCGAACGCCGACAGATGGAAGAACGAGTCGCCGGTCAGGACGCGGTCGCCGTGCGCGACGAGCCAGTCGTACAGTTCCCGCTGCTGTTCGGGCAGCGGATGCAGATCGTCCCAGACGTCCGCGCCGCGGCCGGACGGGCGCAGACGGGTGATGCGCAGCGTCGCGTCGTACTTGTCGGCGAGGGCCTTGAACTCGTCGAGCTGGGCGACGTTCTGCCTCGTCATGACGACGCTGATCTTGGCGTCCTTGAAACCCGCGTTCTTGAGGTTCTCCAACGCCCGGACCGCCATGTCGAACGAGCCGGGACCGCGGACGGCGTCGTTGACCTCGGCGGTCGCGCCGTCGAGCGAGATCTGGACGTCGACGTAGTCGGACGCGGCCAGGCGCCGCGCGACGTCGGCGTTGATCCGCAGACCGTTGGTCGAGAACTTCACGCCGACCTGGTGGCTGGTCGCATAGTCGACGAGCTCCCAGAAGTCGGGGCGGACGGTCGGCTCGCCGCCGCCGATGTTCACGTAGAACACCTGCATCCGCTGCAGTTCGTCGATGATCGCCTTGCACTGCTCGGTGCTCAGCTCGCGCGGGTCGCGCTTGCCCGAACTCGACAGGCAGTGCACGCACGCCAGATTGCAGGCGTAGGTGAGCTCCCACGTGAGGCAGATCGGGGCGTCGAGGCCCTTCTCGAACTGGTCGACGAGGCGGCCAACCTTGGGTGTCGCGGGCGCCAGATTGAGCGGCGGGGTGGTCGACGGGAGCACCGTCGGACGTTCGATCGTGGTCACGGGTTCACTCCTGGGGTGCGGCCTTCGATGATCATTCCCGACTCGGCCAGCGCGGTGAGCGCCTGCAGATAGAGCGGGCGGTCGCCGTCGGTGATGCCCGCGGCGTCGAGTGCGGCGCCGGCGGTCGGATGGTCGGCGAGCGACTTCACGATTCCGACGACTGTCAGGTTCTTGAGGAACGACAGCTTGCGCGTTCCGAAGTGGTAGAGCAGGGCGCCGAACGGCTCGGGTCGCAGGGCGACCTTCGGGTTGAGCGTCCACGCGGCGGCGAGGTCGAAGGCGGGACCGCTCCCGGCGGCCGAGGGGCCGCCGGGAGCAGTGGTCGATGCGGTGGTCATCAGTAGACGCCGCACATCCCGTCGATGGACACTTCTTCCACCAGCGACTCGGCGACGAGCTCGTCGTGAGTCTGGGCTGCCTGTTCGGCCATGTGAACCAACCTCCTGATGTAGTTCTGTGTGGTTCGCTTCACACCATAATGGCACTGAGTGCAGAATTGCTAGCGTTCGGCGCAGATTCATCCCAGGTACCATCGTGACCAGCACAGACAGGAGACGATCGTGTCGAGACCGTTCGCCGGACGCCCCGCCGCGACCACTCGCGGCCGCCTCAGCGAGGTCGCGATCGACCTCTTCACCGCCAACGGCTTCGACGAGACGAGCGTCGACGACATCGCCTCGGCGGCAGGCATCGCGCGGCGCACGCTGTTCCGCTACTACCCGTCCAAGAACTCGCTCGCCTGGGGCGAGTTCGACGATCATCTCGACGACTTGCGAACCCGGCTCGCGCGAGCACCCGAGGACATCAGCCTCGGGGAGAGCCTGATCCGCGCACTCATCGTGTTCAACGAGGTGCCCGGCGACTACGTGGAGAAGCACCGCAGCCGCATGTCGCTCCTGCTGGGAGTGCCCGCGCTGCAGGCCCATTCGATGCTCATGTACGCCGACTGGCGCCAGGTGATCGCCGAGCACTGCGCGGCCCGACTCGCCGTCGACCCCGGCGACCACATCCCGCAGACCATCGCGTGGATGACCCTCGGCACCGCCCTCGCGGCCTACGACCAGTGGCTCGCCGACCCGACGTCCGACCTCACCGAACTCCTCGAGACCGGCGGCCGCGTCCTCGTCGACGGGGTCGGGTCGTTGACGACGGCCAGATCAGCCGAGCCACTCCATTCGTAGGATTCCGTCAGCGTCCGGTGTCATCTCGTACAGGAACATGTTCGTCACGTCGATGTTCGCCTGCATCAGGGCGAGCGAATCCGCGTTGACGATCCTGACGGTCCCCCGCTCCGTCGAATCGACGTCCGCCGGAGTGATCCGGAGATAAGTCAACAGACGTTCGGGGTGCACGAACGCGTCCGGGCCCGCGATCACCACATTCCGCGGCGTGCGGTCGTACGCGGCGAGGAAGTCGTCGACGCCCCAACCCTCGTAGCGTCGGTTGTCGACGACCGGAAGGCCCGCCCCGATCAATCCGTCCCGATCCGAGTTGACGGAGTCCACGAGCGCGACCCATGCGTCGTCGTCCGTGAAGTCGGTTCGCACCAGGACGGTGCCGTACTCGCGATCGAGATAGCGTTCGACGGTGTTGCCCGCCCCGTTCGAGTCCCGAAAGCGCTCCTCTTCCCGCGCCGCGTCGGCACGCTGAGCGGCCGCCACCGTCGCATCGATGCAGTCGCCCGCCCACTCGAACATCGCCGGATCAACAGGCGCGCCCACCACGAGATCCGACACCTCGGTGACGCCGTACAGCGAGCCGAGATTCCGGCCGATCACCACACCCGTCGCGGCGTCGAACACCCACTCGTACGCCCGGTTGCCCATGTCGTTCGACAGCGCGATCGTCACCGCCCACGCGGGCCTGCCTCGCACAGGCTTCGCGAGCACATCCGACGCGATGGTCCACCGTGGCCCGCCGTCGTGCACGGAACCGGCGACAGCCAGCAACCCCGCATCCGGCCCCGGCGGCGTCGGACCGATCGACCGCGGCGGTTCCGGCGCGGGCCACGCCGTGTACATCGTGAGTATCTGGTGAGGCTGCATCAGGTGGGCGGGGAGCATGCCCACACTCGACCTCGCGTGCGTGGCACGCGAACGCTCCATTCGACCGTCGACCGGGCGGTAGACATAGTCGGGGCCGACGACGAGTTCCACTCCGTCGGCGCCTTCCACCCGCCAGTAGCCCGGCGGGCTGTACCAGACTCGTCGCACCTCCCACCCGTTGCCGACGTTGTGCGAGAAGTTGACCGTCGCGACGATCGTCGACTCGGCCGTCGCACGATTGAACTCGATGAGTTCTTCCCCCGAAGGCGTCATGACTCGACGCTATCAACCGTTTCATCCGTTCAGGGGACAATGCACGAATCCGATCGACCCATCGACCAGGTGCGCCCTCCATCGCGGAACGCGGCGTCTGTGACACACTTCCAAGCGCTGATACCCTCATGTAGAACACGTTCTAGTTCCGGCCTCGGTCGGACGTCTCCGCACAGAGAGCGCACCATGACCGACCTGACCCCGCACAGCACGCGCAGCGCGATCCTCACCGTCGCCGAGGTGATCGACGAGACCGCGGACTCGCGCAGCATCGTCTTCGACATCCCCGGCACACACGCCGAGAAGTTCGCCGACTATCTGCCGGGTCAGTTCCTCACCCTGCGCATCCCGTCCGACCAGACCGGGTCGGTCGCGCGCTGCTATTCGCTGTCGTCCGCACCCAAGCACGACGCGCTGCCCAAGGTGACGGTCAAGCGGACCGTCGACGGCTACGGCTCCAACTGGATCTGCGACAACCTGTCCGCGGGCGATCAGGTCGAGGCGCTGCCCCCGTCCGGCGTGTTCACCCCGGCCAACATCCACGCGCCGATGCTGCTGCTCGCCGCCGGATCCGGCGTCACACCGGTCATGTCGATCCTCAAGACCGCTCTCGCGACCGGCACCGGGCCGATCATGTTCTTCTACGCCAACCGCAGCGAGAACGACGTCATATTCGGCGCCGAACTGCGCGACCTGCAGGACAAGCACCCCGGCAGGCTGTCGGTGATCCACTGGCTCGAATCTGTCCAGGGCCTGCCGACCGAGAAGAAGCTCGCGACACTGTTCGCGCCCATGTCCGCGACCCACTCTGCCTACATGTGCGGTCCGGGGCCGTTCATGGACGCCGTCCACGCAGGCCTGGCGAAGGCCAAGTTCGACCACCACAATGTGCACGCCGAGGTGTACAACTCGCTGTCGGGCGACCCGTTCGTCGACGTCGAGCACGCCGAAGTGAGCGAGGAGGAAGCCGCCGACGCGGCGCAGGTCGAGGTGGAGCTCGACGGCGAGACCCACGAACTCGTGTGGCCTCGATCGCGCACCCTCGTCGACATCATGCTCGCCGCCGGACTCGACGCCCCGTACTCCTGCCAGGAGGGCGAATGCGGTTCGTGCGCGTGCACGCTCACCGAGGGCACCGTCGAGATGGAGGTGTCCGGAGCCCTCGACCCGGACGACATCGCCGACGGCTACATCCTCGGCTGCCAGGCCAAGCCGACGTCCGACAAGCTGCGCGTCGAGTTCTGACTCTAGGAGACACAACCTAGACTCGACGGCATGATCCACGAGCGGCTCACACGCATCCTGTCGGCGATCCTCCTGGTGCCGGGAGTCCTGCACTTCGTCGCGCCGGAACCATTCGACGGAATCGTCCCCGACGAGGTTCCCGGCGACAAGCGGATGTGGACGTACGCGTCCGGCGCGGCCGAGATCGGACTCGGCGCAGCGGTTCTCGTGCCCCGCACCCGCCGGACAGCGGCCGGTCTCGCGGCACTTCTGTTCATCGCGGTGTTCCCCGCGAACGTCAACATGATCCGGCTGTGGGTCGACAAGAGCACGCTGATGAAGTCCATCGCATGGGCGCGCCTGCCCCTCCAGGTCCCCCTGATCGTGCTGGCGCTGCTGGTCCGGCGGGGCGCTCCCCGTCGCGTCGTCGACGAGGCCTGACCCCGTCAGCGGAGTGACCGGAAATGCGCCCGCTGGTCGGGCGTCAGCTTCTCGACCGCGTAGGAGAGCGCGGTACGGCCCATCTGCGAGGCGTGAGCCTGGAGATAGTCGGTGAGCACCGACTCGTCGATCCGGCCTCCCGCCTCGCGGAGCATCCAACCGAACGCCTTCTGGATCAGATCGCGGCGGTCGTCGATCACCAGCGGGGCGACGGCGAGAATCGCGTCTGCCCGACCGGCCCGGATGAAGGCGTAGGCGCCGATGATCCCCACACGACGACGCCACAGATCATCCGACGCCGCCCACTCGAGCAACTCGCCCGCATCGTCGACCTCGACAAGCCAGGCGCCGAGAACGTCCGACGCCGAGCAGTCGACGAGATCCCAATTGTTCACCCGCCCCGACACCACCGCCTCCCGGTAGGTCTGCACCCACGACTCACGCTCCGATCCGCGCGCCGAGAAGTTCAGAACCATCGTGAGCAGGGCCAGATGGCGGACCTCGTGCAGTGGTGAGTCGAGAAGTTCGATGATCACCCCGGCCGGCAGTCCACGCAGCGATCGCGACAGTCGTCGCAGGTCCGGGACCCGGACACCGACGAACTCGTCGCCCTCGCCGTACTCGCCCGGACCGGTCTTGAAGTAGCGCCGGGCCGAGGCGGCCTTGTCGGCGTCGCCCATCGCGACGACCGCCGACGAGATGTCGGCCGCCGTCGACTCCGGGCTCACGCTCATGCGTCGAGCAGAGCGGCGATCGGCGTTGGCGTCAACAGGTGTGGCCGGGTCTTCATCAGCTTGCCGACGCGGCCCGCACCGACGACGCCGGTCAGGATTCCGTCGCGACTGTAGTAGGCGAGGAATCGGCGGCCGTCGTCGTCCACCACGTGGACGTCGTCGTCGCTATGCGGCGCACCGAGCATCTGGATCTTGAGACCGTACTGGTCGCTCCAGAAGTAGGGCACGGCCTGATGCGCGATCGGATGGCCGAGCAGTTGCGCGGCGACGATCGCGGCCTGGTCGACGACGTGATTCCAGTGCTCCACACGGTTGTGGTCGCCGTGGACATCGGTCCAGTTCGCGGCGTCGCCGAGCGCGTAGACGTCGTCCACGGCCAGTCCCACTCCGTTGCAGGCGATGCCGCCGCCGGATTCGCGCGGCGCCATCGGGATGCCCGATCCGTCGAGGTAGCCGAGGTCGGGGTAGCCGCCGATGCCGACGACGACCAGATCGGCGTCGATCGTCGTCCCGTCCGACAGCACGATCCCGGTGACCGCACCGTCAGCGACGGCCAGCTCGTCCACGCCGGTTCCGGTGCGCAGGTCGACGTCGGCCTCGCGATGCAGACGGGTGATCATCTCACCGATCGTGGCGCCGACCGCCACGGCGAGCGGGGTCTGCGCGGGTTCCACTACCGTGACGGGGATGTCCAGGGCCCGCAGGCTGGCCGCGACCTCGCAACCGATGAATCCGGCGCCGACGACGGCCGCCTTCGTCGCGGTGGCGGCGTCGGCGCGCAGGGCGAGGGCGTCGTCGATCGTGCGGATCACGTGGACGCCGCGGACGTCGTCGGCTCCCGGGAATCGGCGCGCGACGAGCCCCGTCGCGAGGACCAGAGTCCCATAGCTCACCTGGTCGACGACACCGTCATGGTCGACGGTCACGGTGTGCGACGCCGGGTCGACCGCGGTCACCCGGGTGCCGGTGCGCAGATCGATACGACTGTCCGTGTAGTACTCGGGGCGCTTGAGGTCGGTCGTGGTGTGGTCGCCGGTCAGGACGGCCTTCGACAGCGGCGGGCGGTCGTACGGGGCGTGCGGCTCCTCCCCGATGAGGACGAGTTCGCCTTCGTAGCCGCCGTTGCGGAGGTTCTCGGCGAGCCGGATTCCGCCGAGGCCTGCGCCGACGATCACGATCGGTTCGTTCATGGAGTCTCCTTCACGACTTCTCGGCCGCCCCGCGGCTCACTGAGGTGTAACAGGTTCTAGTTTAGCCAGAAGCCACCGGCCGTCCACGCGCCGCATCCACGCCCAGCGGGCGACACCGGTATGCGACGGCGTGTCCGCGTGCGCCCCGACGACGATCGTCTGATCCGCGAAGACCATCACCCGCGCCGACCGGTCGGACCGGGTGACGGCCGCCGCGTCGGTCACGTCGACGGTCATCGTCACGTCCGACTCGACGGCGGAGGTGAAGACGACGTCCGGCCCGCGAAGGGCGTAGTCGGCGGCCAGCACCCCGGTGAGGTGTGCGGCCACCTCGTCCCGTCGGCGAGTGGTGTCGGCGGGCGCGAACGTCATCAACGCCGACACCGCCGACGCGGCGGCCGCCGCGACCTCTCCATCGGGCGGCACCGGTTCGACTCTGGCGCGGACGCTGAGCGTGCCCACGACGACCGCGACGGTCAGTCCGGCCGCGATCAGCGCGAGCCACACGGACAGTCTGCGACGCTCGCCCGTCGGCCGATCACTCCATCCGATCATGAGAGTCGCTCCGTGTTCGCGACGAGCCACCTGTCGTCCGACCTCGTCATCGTCACCCGGAGGGTCACCCGCTGCTCCCCCTGTTGTCCGCCGACGAGAGTCGGATCGGTGGCCTGCGCGACGAGCACGACATCGACGGTGTCGCCGTCCGCGCGCTCGGATCCCGCGGTGACGACACTGCCCGCCGGCCGGACCGCCGACGAGCGGACGTACTCGGCGATCGCCCCGTGATTCTGCTCGAACCGTCTGCGCTGGTCGCCGGTGCTGTCGTCGACGATCGCGGCCAGGTACGCGTCGGCGTTCGCGGGGTCGGGCGTCAGCATCGTGACGACGGCGGCGGACGCCGCGGCCACGGCGTCGTCCGACGACGCCACCGCCGACCGCGTCGACGACGCGGACAATGTGGCCCACAGTCCGACACCCGCCGCGGCGACCGCGACCACCAGCGCCGCGACAAGCGCGAGCCGGACCGCGGCGCGGCGTCGTCGGGCACGACCGCGCAGGGCCGGGGCGGCCGCGATCAGCGCGAGACGCTCCTCGCGGACGGCGTCGGCGAGCTTCTCACGGGCCTGTCGCACGCGCTGGGTATCGGTCATGAGAGGTCGTCCAATCCGGACAGCCGCCACTGGCCTGCCACGCGGCTGAAGTCCGCGTGGACGGCCTTCCGTGCGGTCGACGGGGTGCCGGACGCGGGAGTGACCGTCACGCGGACGGTCAACAGCACCGACCCGGTGTCACCGTCGACGTCGACGACCGCCGTCGTCAGCGGCGCCCATTCGACGGTCGCGACGCCGTCTGGGGCACCCGACGCGAGGGCAGGCGCGAGCGTCGTCGCCAGTGGCTCGGCGAGATGGCCGCGGGCGGCCGCGCGGTCGCTCCGCCAGGTGGCGGCGTGCACCGTGAACACGGTCGCGACGGCGACCGGGGCCTGGTCGGCGAGGTCGGTCCGCGCGTCGGCGTCGGCGACCGCGGTCGACCTCGACCCGAGCGCGGCGACACACCAGACGAACGCGATCACGACGACGACGGCCACCGCCGCGACGGCGAGCCGTGTCCGTCGGTCGACCGGGGCCTCCAACCGTTCGACGATCCTCACGCCAGCACCTCCACGCCCGCGATCTTGAGGACTCCGTCCTCCGGGGTCATCAGGACGCGCATCCGGAAGTCGGACGCGGCGTCGTCGGTGCCGTCGGCCGTGCTGATGCGAACGCTCGCGGTGACGAGCATCAACGCGGAGCTCCCGTCGCGTCGGGCCACCGCCACCCCGTCGATCCGCCCCGCGCCTCGGGTGCGGGCCGATTCGATGTACTTGCTGTATGCGTCGGCCGACTGCGCGAACGAGTCGTGGAACTCGCCCGTCGCCCCGGCCAGTATCCGCCCGGCGCGGGCCGTGTCACCGTTGTCCGCCTCGAGGAGCAGCGACACCCGCTCGGTGGTCGCCGCGATGAACTCGTCGTCGGAGAAGTACGACGGGGCGGTCGCATACCGCCAGGACACGACCCCGATCAGCGCCGCGACCACCACCGTGATCACCGCGAGCGCCATCACCGACCGGGTCGACGTCCGAGAGCCCGCCCGGACGTCGGCGAGTTCGTCACGCGCCTGTCCGGCGGCGCGCCGCGCCGCGCGCAGTCGGGCGAGGGATCGGTCGGTTTCGGACACGCTTGCCACGATAATCACCGCTGCTCCGAGCCCGGTGACCAGCCCGTGGTCACCAGGCTCGGAGCAACCGTCAGGACTGGCCGATCCGGGCGTCGTAGTCGGCGCGGGCCGTGCGATCGGCGTTCAGGAACATCGTGTCGGTCTTGGTCAGACGGCTCAGGCGACGCTTGAGCCCGACCGGCACCGCCGGATTCGCATCCACCCAACCGAAGGACCGCGGAGCCGTGACCCGGACGCGCGGTGTCGCGATCGTCGCAAGGACTTCGCGCGCGACCACGTCGGTGCCGACGGACCGGACGAGCATGTTGGTCTGCAGTCCGTCGATGAGCCCGGTGTCGGTGAACGACGGCATCACCGTCGACACCCGCACTCCCCTGCCCATCAGCTCCGCGTCTGCCGTCTCGGAGAACTCGATGACCCCCGACTTGGCGGCGTTGTACACCGACAGTCCCGGCGCGGCGAGTCGGCCCGCGACCGACGCGATGTTCACGATCTGTCCGTGTCCGCGCGCGACCATGCGTCGCCCCGCCGCGCGCGTGCCGAGGATGACGCCGACCAGGTCGATCTCGACGGTCCGACGGATGAGCGCCTCGTCGTAGTCGAGGATCGATCCGACCGGCATGATCCCGGCGTTGTTGATGAGCACGTCGACGGGTCCGACCCGTTCCTCGACTGTGTCGAGGAACGAGTCGAACGACGCGCTGTCGGTCACGTCGAGCGCCATGCCCTCCACACCGAGGTCCGCCGCAGCCTTGGCGACGGCGTCGACGTCGATGTCGCCGAGCGCGACCCGTCCGCCCGCGGCGAGGACCTGCCCGGCGATCTCGAAGCCGATGCCTCGGGCGCCGCCGGTGATCGCGACGACCTTGCCCGCGACCCCGCCACGGATCCGGGCGAGGCGTTCGTCGGCACGGCGAGAGAAGAACGACATGGGGAGCACTCCTGAATGAGGGATCAATAGATCATCGGGGCGAGGAACTTGGCGGCCATCGCGCGGACGTGTTCGGGCGTCCGACGCTCCGGGTCGTCGACCGGCGACTCGAGGAACGACGTCACGAGCCGAACGTGCAGTTCGACGGCTTGGAGGAGGTCGTCGTCGGGCATGGTGGCTCCCGCTCGGCGCAGCGTTCGGGCGACACGCTCGGTGACCATGACGAGGAACAACGAGCTGACGGTGGCCGTGATGCTGCGGATCTCGACGTCCTCGATGACGACGCGGCGCAGCAGCGGGTCGTTCTCGACCATGTCGGCGCCCGTCGCGAACGCTTCGATGACGGCGTCGGCCGGGCCGAGTCCCTCGACGCCTCGCTCGATCCGCTCCATGCCTGCCTCGAACGTGCGGTTCGCGACGGCGAGCAGCAGGTTGTCCTTGTTGGGGAACCGGCGGTACAGCGTGGATCGGCTGACACCCGCCACACGCGCCACCTCGTCCATGTTGGCACGACGCACGCCGACCTCGGCGAACTCACCCGCCGCGGCGGCGAGGATCGCCTCCTCCTGGTCGGACGGCGACGTCGTGACACGCGGCTTGCGTGCGGACCCGACCATTCAGCGTCGCCGCATCGTGACGGGCAGCTTGTCCTTCGGGACGGGCAGCGCGCTGTAGTCCATCGGCATCACGTAGCCGTCGGGGACTGTCCACTCGTAGCCGCGGAGCAGATGATGCATGATCGTCTTGATCTCCATCTGCCCGAAGTACAGGCCGATGCACTTGTGGACGCCGCCGCCGAACGGCATCCACGCCATCCGATGCGCCTTGTCTTCGGCGCGGTCGGCTCCGAACCGTTCCGGATCGAACACGTCCGGGTGCGAGTACAGGTCTTTGCGCCGGTGGTTCCCCAGCTGGGGCACGACGACCATCGTCCCCTTCGGGATGAAGTAGCCCTGAACCTCGGTGTCTTCGATCGCCATCCGCGGCTGTGCGGGCACCGGCGGACACATGCGCAGCGACTCGCGCATGATGAGGTCGATCGTCGTCATGGAGGAGAGGTCGTCGTAGGTGAGATGCTCGCCGAGCGCGAGCGACTCCTCGCGCGCCTTCTGCTGCCACTCGGGGTGTTTCGCCATGTGGTACGCCATCTGCGACATCGTGATGGTCGACGTGTCGTGCGCCGCCATCAACACGAAGATCATGTGGTTGACGACGTCCTCGTCGGTGAACGTGTCGCCGTCGTCGCTCTCGGCATGGCACAGCACCGAGAACAGGTCGGGCGTCGCCGTGGCCCGCTTGGCCGGGATGTGCTGGTAGAAGAAGTCTTCGAGGATCTTGCGCGAGCGGACGCCCTTCCACCAGCGTCCGCCGGGAACCGGCTTGCGGACGAACGCCACTCCCGCGCGGACCGTCTCGATGAACGCCTTGTTGAGGCGGTCCGCCTCTGCCTTGGGCAGTTCGAGGCCGAGGAACACTTCGAGCGCCACATCGAGGGTGAGCTGTTTGAACTCGTTGAGCATCAGCACGCGGCCGGTCGGGAAGCGCGTCATCCGCTCGGCGATCATCGGCTGCATCTCGTCCATGTAGCCCTTGAGGACCTTGGGCGTGAACGCCTGCTGCAGGATGTGCCGGTGGTGACGGTGCTCGTCGAAGTCGAGGAGCATGACGCCACGGTTGAAGAACGGGCCGATGAAGTAGCTCCACGCGGGGGCGTTCGCGAACGCTCGGCGCTTGTTCATCAGGATCTCGTCCGCCGCGGCCGGCCCGTTGCAGGTGACCATCCGGACGCCGAGCGCGTTCATGCCGTACACCTCGCCGAACCGCAGACGCTTGTCGTCGCCGAAGGAGAACGGATCGCGGCGCATGCGGAGGATCTCGAGGACGCCGTTGCGGTCGGTCACGGGCACCGGTCGCAGACCGCTGTCGATGTCGGGTTGCGCGAGAACCGGTGCCGCCATGATGATCTCCTCCTCGGGCGCGGCGTCGCTGTGACGCCGCTCTCACCCATTGGAACAGATT
The DNA here is from genome assembly GCF_009932475.1 of Gordonia spumicola. GTDB lineage: Bacteria > Actinomycetota > Actinomycetes > Mycobacteriales > Mycobacteriaceae > Gordonia > Gordonia spumicola. Next base: position 306,243 of record NZ_BJOV01000001.1, on the reverse strand, counting down.
CTTGAGATTGTTTCTAGTACTTCGTCTCAGCGGTTGACGAGCAGAGCGTGGCACCTGCGGAGACGTTCCTCCCACCACAGCCTGCGGGCGGCCGATGCGAGGGGCGCGTCGTCCGACGGGACCACGCTGCGCGGCTCGACGGCGCCGTCGTGCATGCGGAACGACATCCCGGCGTCGCGGGTGAACATCGCTCCGGTGCCGAGTCCGCACGCACGGTGCAGGTTCGGGAGCGCGGCAGCGGCGGCGACGCCCGCCGACATCCCGATCGCGGTGTCGAGCGCACTGGAGACGACGACGTCCATGGGCAGGCGTGCCGCGAGGTTGAGCAGCGACCGCATGCCGCCCAGCGGCGCGACCTTGAGCACCGCGATGTCGGCGGCCTCAGCCTTGGCGACGCGCATCGGATCGGTCGACCGGCGGATCGACTCGTCGGCGGCGATCAGCGCGTCCACCGACCGCCGCACCTGCGCGAGCTCCTCGACGGTGCGGCACGGCTGTTCGACGTACTCGACGTCGCCGATCGCGGCGATCGCGGCGATGGCCTGGTCGACGGTCCACGCGCCGTTCGCGTCGATCCGCACATTCGGCACCACGTCTCGCGCGGCGGCCACGCGGTCGACGTCGTCGGCGAGAGTCTGACCGGGCTCGGCGACCTTGACCTTCACCGTCTTCGCTCCCGGGTAACGGCCGATGATCGCGGCCACCTCATCGGCGGGGACCGCGGGCACCGTCGCGTTGACGTCGACGGCGTCCCGCAGCGGTTGCGGCGCTCCCAGATAGGCGGCCTCGATGCCCGCGGCGAGCCACAGTCGCGATTCGGCGTCGTCGTACTCCGGGAACGGCGCGAACTCGCCCCAGCCTGCCGGACCTTTGAACAGCAACGCCTCGCGGACGGTGATCCCACGGAACATGGTCCGCATCGGCAGCGAGACGACGCGGGCGCTCTCGAGCAGGTCGTCGGCCGTCGGCATCGACGGCGGCGGCGCGTCCTTCGGCTTCAACCGGAACGTCGGAACCGGACTCTTCCGGTCGTCCGACGTCCCGAACGGCGACGTCTTGTTCTTTCCCGAAGGCTGCGAGAACACCATGTCCCCAGCCTATCGATCAGAACGGCTGCCGCGGCTCCGTCATCTTGTCGATGCCGACGGCGATCCAGCAGAAGACGACGGCGACCGCGATGAACGCAGCCGTGTACGCAGCCTCGCTGATCATGGTCTCGGTGATCGTCTCCCACCGGAAGTCGACCTCGTCCAGGCCGACGCTGACACCGTATGCGGCGAGGCCGGCGAACGGTGCGACGATGAGCCCCGCGAGACTCCTCCGATGCCCGAGAACCCATGCCGCGGTCAGCGCCGCCACGGTCAGCGCGGTGAGAATCCAGAACACCTGGGACCGGAACCCGGCAGTCACGCCGTCGCGATCGCCGACGATCTCCCAGAACTTGTCGGTCGTCGCCGCGAGCCGGTGGACCGCATAGATCAGGACCGCCAGGAGCCCCGCACCGATCGACGCTCCGCGCGATCGGACCGCACGATCGGCGGACGCGACGACGCCGATCACGAGGACCAGCAAGGGAATCATCCAGAGCCACCCCACGATTCGACGCAGCGTCTCCGCGTCGTCGATCGCCGTCGACTCGTAGATCTTGTACGTCGCGGCAGAGGTCGCCATGTCGATGGCGAAGTACACGGCGAGCACCGCGAACGCGATCCCGATGGCGACCCCCGCGGACCGCCGCCGATCGGCGGGACGCGCAGCCGTCGGGTAGTACGGCACCTGACCGACCTGATTGAACGGTTGCGACGGCGGCATCATCGGCTGCTGATGCGGCGCGGGTCCGAACTGAGTGGTCCCGTACTGCGGCGGCGCGTACTGCGGCTGGGGCGTGAACTGCGGCTGGGGTGCGTACTGCGGCTGATGCACCGGAGCAGGCTGCGGCGCGGTCGGAACCGACGGCTGCCCGTGGACGACGGTCGAGTCCGGCGAAGCCACCGGCATGGCGCGTGTCGGTTCGGGACCGGCGGGGACCGCGGCATGACTGTGCGTCGCGGGCGACGACGCCCACGGCTGGTCGGGTTGCGACGGGTCGCCGGGGAGTGCCCCGTGTCGCCCCGACGGCGTGTCCGTGCCCGGTATCGCGGTGAGCCTGGTCTCCGCCGCCGACGGCGGTGTGGGCGGAGGCGAAGGCGGTGGGCCGACCGGACCAGGAGGGTTCGTCATTGCCGCATGTTAGCCCGGGACGCACTGCCCAGCACCCGGAACGGAGTTCGGGTCGACCATTTCGACGACGACCGTTGGAACGATCTCTAGATTTTGTCTCAAACTGGGGTTAGTGTCACGACATGACCTCAACCGACTTCGACGCGCACGTCGGGGACGCCGAGCCCGCTCCGATCGACGACGTCGCTTCGCTCGACCTCAAGCTCGGAGCCGATTCCCTCGTCTGGAAGTTCTACGGCGACGTCCGCGCCGTCCTCGGCTTCCAGCGACTCGCGGGGACGGAGAACTGCATCGAGCAACTCGCCAAGGGCGTCGAGGACCACTCGGTGATCTTCAACGACTTCGTCGGGCGCGCACAGCGCAGCGGGCCGCCCATCATGCGCACGATCTACTCCGACGACCCGCTCCGGTGGGGTCGGACGGTCCGCGACTTCCACCGCGACATCAAGGGCACGATCAGCGACGGCTCCCGCTATCACGCGCTGAACCCGGAGTTGTTCTACTGGGCGCACGCGACGTTCGTCGACCAGACCATCTACATCACGGACACCTTCATCCGTCGGCTCTCGTACGAGGAGAAGGCCCAGATCTTCGACGAGAGCAAGGTCTGGTATCAGCTGTACGGGGTGTCCGACCGCAGTCAGCCGCAGACGTACGACGAGTTCGTCGACTACTGGAATTCGATGCTCGACAAGTTCGTCCCGACGAAGACGATCGTCTACGCGACCGGCTACATCAGGCAGGGCGTCCCCGGGCCTCGCTGGCTGCCGCGGCCGGTGTGGCGGCTGGCGTCGGCTCCGCTGAACGGGTTCGTTCGGACCGTGATCGTCGGAACGCTCCCCCAGCAGATGCGCGACGTCTGCGAACTCGACTGGGATGATCGACGCCAACGCCGGTTCGATCGGTTCGCGGGCTTCATGCGATCGATCAACCCGCTCGTCAACCGCCTGCCGCGCCGATGGCTGTACCTGTCGTGGGCCAACGAGGGATGGGACCGCGTCGGCGTCGATCCGCGCCGACTGCACAACGGGTGATGCTCCGAAGATCGGTCCGCATGCACCGTTGCGACGGCGTATTGCCGCCGGAGTTCGATGATCGGGCCGATCGTCGGGACAGCCGCGTCAGTCACAGCCTCCGCCGCCGCCCGAGTCGCCACAGCTGCCGCCGTCGCCTCCCCAGCCGCCGCCGTCCCCGCCCCAGCTCCAGCCGCTGTCGCCGGAGCCGGAACCACCGGAGTCGGCCGATCCGTGCGATCCGCGCGATCCGCGTCCGGCCCGGACATCCGAGACCAACGCGGCCGCGAGGCACACGACGATGAACACGCCCACCACAACCGAAAACGTCACCGCACACCTTCTCTCTGCGTCGCGCGAAGTCGGACGACCTCGTCTGCCGTCATTGAATACGACTACTGCTGTGTCGCACCTGAGGTGCGGGTGTGAATTAGGCGAACGGTCGACTCCCCGACATCGACTGAACACAGTTCTCACGTTCAACCGGTGCCGCCCCGAGGGGACTGGGTGCACCTAGTTCTCAGACATCAACTGGATGAGATTGCCACAGGTGTCGTCGATGACGACGACGGTGACGGGACCCGCCTCCATCGGTTCGCTGACGATGCGGACTCCCGCGTCGGCCAGCTCGGCGCATGCGGAACGGACGTCGTCGACCTTGAACGACGCGCACGGGATGCCGTCCGCGGCCAGCGCCTCCTGGTACGCCTTGGCCGCCGGATGTTCGTTCGGCTCGAGAAGCAGCTCGGGGCCGTCGGGGGCGTCGCCGCTCACGACTGTGAGCCACCGAAACACGCCGGTCGGCACGTCGTGCTTGACGACGAAGCCGAGCCTCTCCGTGTAGAAGGCCTCCGCCTTCGTCTGGTCGTCGACGAAGACGCTCGTCAGTTCGATGCGGGCTTTCATGATGCTCCGTTCGGTTCGGTGGGCCAGCGCCTGGTGATGGCGGCGAGCGGGGTGGTGTCGACGACGTGCCGCTTGGTTCGACCGTCGCGCCGGGAGTGGACGAGCCCCGCCGCCTCAAGCACCGAGAGGTGCTGCGAGATCGCCTGACGCGACGACGTGTTGCCGCGGACCGCGAGCCGCCCGCAGATGTCGAACAGCGTCAGCTCGCCGTGCGCGACGAGGTCGTCGAGGATCTCCCGCCGCGTCTGGTCGGCTATCGCACGGTAGACGTCGGACACGGATCCACTATAGGCAAGTATTTACTTGCCTATCAAGGTCGCGGGCCATCGATACGGTCGAGCGACCGCGCAAGCGGCGGCGTCAGCCGAGGTGCGCCGATGCGGCGCGTGCGAATTCGACGGGCCGGTCGCGGTGGATGCTGTGCCCGGCGTCGATCGTCAGGAAGTCGCCGGACGGGAGAGCGTAGGCGAGGTCCCGGAGATGTCTGGCCGGAAGGAAGCTCCGCCGACCGCCGGACACGACGAGCGTCGGTGCGGTCACCTTCGACAGCCCGCACCACCACTGCGGCTCGGCGACGCCGAAAGCCTCGGTCACCGGTGCGCCGAGCGCCCTGTCGTACCGCAGGAGCGGGCCGGGGTTCGCGATGACCGCCGCGACGCCGCGGATCCGTTCGCCGAACGTCGCGGACGGGGTGATCGCCTCGGCGAGGTCGGCGTCGTCGCGCGGCATCGGCGGCACCTCCTCGAGCACCATGCGGCGGACCCGTCCCGGCTCGGCCATCGCGTAGCGGAGTGCGGTGTGCGCGCCGAGGGAGTGACCGACGAGATCGACCCGATCGACCCCCAGGTGGTCGACGACCGCCGCGAGGTCGTCCCGGAAGTCGCCGAGGCGGTACGAGTCACCCGGCCCGGTACGGCCGTGACCTCGCAGATCGAAACTCACGACGGTCCGCCCGCGGCTGCGCAGTTCCCCGGCGAACATCCGCCACGTCGACCTGTCCCCGCCCATCCCGTGCACCAGGACGACGGGCGTCGACGAGTCGAGCGGCCCGGAGACAGTCGTCGCCAACGGCGGCCCGGCCGCGGACGGGACTCGGCGCGATTCACCCATTCGTCCACGGTAGACGCACCGGCTGCGGATCGACCCCCAGAGGCCCTAAACTGACTGAATGCACAGTCAAACGGCGCGCCTGTCCGCGGGCATCGCGTTCGCGCTGATCTCATCGTGTTCATTCGGCCTGTCGGGCGCGATGGCCCGAAGTCTCCTCGACACCGGATGGTCGGCGGGGGCGGCCGTGACCCTGCGCATCACGATCGGCGGTCTGGCACTGATGCTGCCCGCCGTCGTCGCGATGCGCGGCAAGTGGGACCTGCTGCGCGGTCCGCGAGCGATCGGGTCACTGGTCGCGTACGGCGTCGTCGCCGTCGCGGTCCCCCAGCTCTGCTACTTCTACGCGGTCCAGACACTGCAGGTGGCTGTGGCCCTTCTCATCGAGTACACGTCGCCGGTGGTCGTCATCGTCTGGATGTGGCTCAGGCACCGCCAGCGTCCCACCGCCTTCACGCTCGTCGGGGCCATCGTGTCGGCCGCGGGTCTGACCCTCGTGCTGCAGATATTCGGCGCGGTCTCACTGGACGCCGCGGGCGTCGCATGGGCTCTCGGCGCGATGATCGGCGCCGCCGGCTACTTCGTGATGTCCGGCGACGCGGAGACCAGGCTTCCCGGCATCGCGATGGCCGCGGGTGGACTGCTGTCGGCCGCGGCGATCCTCGGACTGTCCGGCGCGGTCGGCGTCCTACCCATGTCGACATCGACCGACGACGTCCGGCTCGCCGGGTCGACGGTCCCCTGGTGGATACCGATGGCGGTCCTCGGCCTGATCACCGCGGCCCTCGCCTACGCGACCGGGATCGCCGCGGTCCGTAGGCTCGGACCGCGCCTCGCCTCCTTCGTCGCCCTCGCCGAAGTGCTCGCCGCCGTCGTGGCGGCCTGGATCTTCCTGGCCGAGGTGCCCGCCGCGATCCAACTGATCGGCGGCGGGCTCATCATCGTCGGCGTCATCGTGGTGAAGCTCGGGGAACGCCCCGCCACAGAGGAGCGGCCGGTCACCGTCTGAGACGTCAGTACTCGTCGATCGCCTTCCCGCGGAGACGTTCGTACTCCTCGCGCGTGATGCGGCCGCCCGCAAAGAGGCCGTCGAGCTCGGTGAGACGCTGGCTGAGGGTGCGCCCGTCAGCAGGCTGTCCCTTGGTCATGGGCGGTGATGCCACCGCGTACCGTCGCACGATCGCCATCACCTCGTCGCGGACCGCGGGGTCGTTCCGGACGTCGACCATTGCGTCGAGGGAGATGCCGTTGCGGCGCAGCACATCGATCACCTGAACTAATGCTTCGGCGTTGCCGGTCAGATCATAGGTCTGCCCGTCTTCGGACGATTCGAACGTGGCGGGCATCGAACCGATGTACAGACCGGTCGCGTCCCAGTCGATGTCGACCTTCGTCTGATCCGCGGAGACGAACACGCCGAACATGCCCTTGGCGATGGCAGGCGTCGCGGTCACCGGCATCGGGAACCTCAGCGAAGTGGTGAATTCGGTGACGCGCGGGCCTGTGACGCGCAACGTGAACTCCACGACACGGCGGTCATTGATCTCCATGTTCGTCTCGCGCATCCCCACGATGTGACCGATGCCCGGCACTCCGGTCGCTTTCAACACCGCGGTCCGGGCCGAACTGTTCACCGAGTACCGAGCGAAAGCGTATGCGGCGATCACGTCGACCGCCGTCCAGCCGATGCCGTTCCACAGCATCCACGACGGGCCCTCGTCGCCCATCAGGAAGTAGATGATCAGGAACGCGGGCCCCACGGCACCGCACAGCAGCATGAACGCGAGCGACTTGGCGAAAGCACGGAGGAATGCACCGGAGAACATGCCGGTAAGCCTAAAACAGAAAACCCCGCTCCGACCGAAGTCGGAGCGGGGTTCCCAGAGTTCTGACGCTGGGTCAGAGCTTGATCACTTGATCACTTGATGATCTTGGTGACGCGGCCGGCACCGACGGTGCGGCCACCCTCGCGGATAGCGAAGCGCAGGCCCTCATCCATGGCGACCGGCTGGATGAGCACGACGCTCATCTCGGTGTTGTCGCCCGGCATGACCATCTCGGTGCCCTCGGGGAGGGTGACGACGCCGGTCACGTCCGTGGTGCGGAAGTAGAACTGCGGACGGTAGTTGTTGAAGAACGGGGTGTGGCGGCCGCCCTCGTCCTTCGACAGGATGTACGCCTGGCCCTCGAACTCGGTGTGCGGGGTCGTGGTGCCGGGAGCGACGATGACCTGGCCGCGCTCGACGTCCTCACGCTTCAGGCCACGGAGCAGCAGACCGGCGTTGTCGCCTGCCTGAGCCGAGTCGAGGAGCTTGTGGAACATCTCGATGCCGGTGACGGTGGTCTTCTGCGACTTCTCGCGGATACCGACGATCTCGACCTCAGCGTTGACGTTGATCTCGCCACGCTCGACACGACCGGTGACGACGGTGCCACGACCGGTGATCGTGAAGACGTCCTCGACGGGCATGAGGAAGGGCTTCTCGGTCTCGCGGACGGGGTCCGGAACCGACTCGTCGACGGCAGCCATCAGGTCCTGGATCGACTTGACCCACTTCTCGTCGCCCTCGAGCGCCTTCAGCGCCGAGATCGGAACGACCGGTGCGTCCTCGTCGAACTCCTGAGCGCCCAGCAGTTCGCGGACCTCCATCTCGACGAGTTCCATGATCTCTTCGTCGTCGACCATGTCGGCCTTGTTCAGTGCGACGAGGATGTAGGGAACGCCGACCTGGCGAGCCAGGAGGACGTGCTCACGGGTCTGCGGCATCGGGCCGTCGGTGGCGGCCACGACCAGGATCGCGCCGTCCATCTGGGCAGCACCGGTGATCATGTTCTTGATGTAGTCGGCGTGACCCGGAGCGTCGACGTGAGCGTAGTGACGCTTCTCCGTCTGGTACTCGACGTGGGAGATGTTGATCGTGATACCACGAGCCTTCTCCTCAGGCGCCTTGTCGATCTGATCGAAAGCGAAGCTCTCGTTCAGGTCCGGGTACTGGTCGGCCAGGACCTTGGTGATGGCAGCCGTGGTGGTGGTCTTGCCGTGGTCGACGTGACCGATGGTGCCGATGTTCACGTGCGGCTTGGTCCGCTCGAACTTCGCCTTCGCCACTTTGTGTCCTCCTGGACTGTAAGAGTGCCGGGTGGTTCCCGACAGTCGTATGGGTTCTCCGCATTCGCGGAGAGGCTTCTTATGATCCCCCGATGGGCGACGATTAGCGTCGCCCACCGAGGATCGAGTTGTTCACGCCGTCCCGATCAGATCGACCGGCGTGGTTCCGCCGAGGTGGCAGACGAGTGGTTACTCGCCGGTCGCCTTGGCGATGATCTCCTTCGACACGTTCGCCGGAACTTCAGCGTACGAGTCGAAGACCATGGAGTAGTTTGCACGGCCCTGAGTCTTCGACCGAAGGTCGCCGATGTAGCCGAACATCTCCGACAGCGGGACCTGAGCCTTGACGACTCGAGCACCGCTGCGCTCCTCCATGGCCTGGATCTGACCACGGCGGGAGTTCAGGTCGCCGATGACGTCGCCCATGTAGTCCTCCGGAGTCGTGACCTCGACGGCCATGATCGGCTCCAGGATGACGGGCTGCGCCATGCGTGCGGACTCCTTGAGAGCCTGCGCACCGGCGATCTTGAAGGCCATCTCCGACGAGTCGACGTCATGGTACTGACCGTCGAGGAGAGTGAACTTCAGGTTGACTAGCGGGTAGCCGGCCAGGACGCCGTACTGCATCGCGTCCTGCGCGCCCGCATCCACCGACGGGATGTACTCGCGCGGGACGCGACCGCCGGTGACGGCGTTCGCGAACTCGTAGGTCGCGCCGTCCTCGGCGTCGACCAGCGGCTCGAGCTTGACGATGACCTTGGCGAACTGGCCCGAGCCACCCGTCTGCTTCTTGTGGGTGTACTCGTGCTTCTCGACGGTCTTGCGGATCGTCTCACGGTACGCGACCTGCGGCTTGCCGACGTTGGCCTCGACCTTGAACTCGCGCTTCATGCGGTCCACGAGGATGTCGAGGTGGAGCTCGCCCATGCCGCCGATGACGGTCTGGCCGGTCTCCTCGTCGAGGTTGACCGAGAAGGTCGGGTCCTCTTCGGCGAGCTTCTGGATCGCGGTGCCCAGCTTCTCCTGGTCGGCCTTGGTCTTCGGCTCGATGGAGACGTTGATGACCGGGTCCGGGAACGTCATCGACTCGAGGACGATCGGCGAGTCGGTGGCACACAGGGTGTCGCCGGTCGTGGTGTCCTTGAGGCCGATCATCGCGTAGATGTGGCCTGCCACCGCGTCGTCGACGGGCATCTCCTTGTTGGCGTGCATCTGGAAGAGCTTGCCGATGCGCTCCTTCTTGCCCTTGGTGGCGTTGAGCACCTGAGTGCCCGGCTCCACCATGCCCGAGTAGACGCGGACGAAGGTCAGCTTGCCGAAGAACGGGTGAGCCGCGATCTTGAAGGCCAGAGCCGAGAACGGCTCGTCCTTGCTGGGCTTGCGGATCAGCTCTTCTTCTTCGTTGTTGACGGCGTGACCGTGGACCTCGCCGATGTCCAGCGGAGTCGGCAGGAAGTCGATCACGGCGTCGAGCATCGGCTGCACACCGCGGTTCTTGAACGCAGAGCCGCACAGCACCGGGTAGAGCTCGGAGTTGACGGTCATCTTGCGGATGGCGCCCTTGATCTCCTCGATGGAGAGCTCCTCGCCACCGAAGTACTTCTCCATCAGCGCGTCGTCGGACTCGGCGACGGTCTCGAGCAGCTTCTCGCGGTACTCGGCGGCCTTGTCGGCGAGATCGGCGGGGATCTCCTGCACCTCGTACGAGGCGCCCATCGTGACGTCGCCCTTGGCGTCGCCCGGCCACACCAGTGCGCGCATCTCGAGGAGGTCGACGACGCCGACGAAGTCGTCCTCGGCACCGATCGGGAGCTGCAGGACGAGCGGCTTCGCGCCCAGACGATCGATGATCGTCTGCACGGTGAAGTAGAAGTCCGCGCCCATCTTGTCCATCTTGTTGACGAAGCAGATGCGGGGGACGTCGTACTTGGCGGCCTGACGCCAGACCTGCTCGGACTGCGGCTCGACGCCTTCCTTGCCGTCGAAGACGGCGACGGCGCCGTCGAGGACGCGGAGCGAACGCTCGACCTCGACCGTGAAGTCGACGTGGCCGGGGGTGTCGATGATGTTGATCTGGTTCTTGTTCCAGAAACAGGTGACCGCCGCGGACGTGATCGTGATGCCGCGTTCCTTCTCCTGCTCCATCCAGTCGGTGGTCGATGCACCGTCGTGGGTTTCACCGATCTTGTAGTTCACACCGGTGTAGAACAGGATTCGCTCGGTCGTCGTCGTCTTACCGGCGTCGATGTGCGCCATGATGCCGATGTTGCGGACCTTGTTGAGGTCGTTGAGCACTTCCTGTGCCATGTGGTTCCTTCGGAAGAGTTCGGACTGAAGACTGTGGTTTTCCAGGATGCCAGTCCGCCGGAGACTGTGAGTCTCCGGCGGCCGGGGATCCTAGAAGGTCACCAACGGTAGTGGGCGAATGCGCGGTTGGCTTCGGCCATCTTGTGGGTGTCCTCGCGACGCTTGACCGAGGCGCCCAGACCGTTCGACGCGTCGAGCAGTTCATTGGCGAGACGCTCGACCATGGTCTTCTCACGGCGCTGACGGCTGAACGTCACCAGCCAGCGGAGTGCGAGGGTGTTCGCGCGGCCCGGCTTGACCTCGATCGGCACCTGGTAGGTGGCGCCGCCGACGCGGCGGCTCTTGACCTCGAGGGTGGGCTTGACGTTGTCGAGCGCACGCTTGAGGGTGACGACCGGGTCGGTGCCGGTCTTCTCACGAGCCTGCTCGAGGGCTTCGTACACGATGCGCTCGGCGGTCGACTTCTTGCCGTCCAGCAGGATCTTGTTGACGAGCTGGGTGACCAGCGGCGAACCGTAGACCGGGTCGTTGATCAGCGGGCGCTTGGGAGCGGGTCCTTTACGAGGCATGACTTAGCTTCCCTTCTTGGCGCCGTAGCGGCTGCGAGCCTGCTTGCGGTCCTTGACACCCTGGGTGTCGAGCGAGCCGCGGATGATGCGGTAACGAACACCGGGGAGGTCCTTCACGCGACCGCCGCGGACGAGCACCATCGAGTGCTCCTGCAGGTTGTGGCCCTCGCCGGGAATGTAGGCGGTGACCTCGACGCCACTCGTCAGGCGCACACGGGCGACCTTGCGGAGTGCGGAGTTCGGCTTCTTCGGGGTGGTGGTGTACACACGCGTGCACACGCCGCGACGCTGCGGGCTTCCCTTGAGGGCGGCGGTCTTCTTGATCGACGCCTTGTCCTTGCGGCCCTTACGGACCAGCTGGTTGATCGTTGGCACTGAGTTCTTTTCTCCTTGTGGGCCGGCTCCCGCCGGTCCGATGTGTAGTCGCGGTTGGTGCTCCGGGCACTTCACTCGGTGTCGCATTTGCACGCTCCGAGCGATGTCCGCAACTCGCCCCACCGGCGCGTTTGCGCCGGTCAACTATGGAATCGCTACCCCGAGGTCGGGCGTGTCAGACACGCACGCGCGGATTCGCGACACCCTCGTTCGGTGTTGTCGTCGCCGACCCGATCGAGGGCAGCACCTACCGTGGGCAGGCACCGACGAAATACTCTACCGCCCGGATTTACCGAGGTCAAAATCATTGACAGCGCCGGTCGAACGGCGCATGAACGCCCGATGCCCGACGGCGATCAGTCGAACTCCGCGACCCCGACGAGCAGGTCGCGGGCCGCGTCGCGGGCCGCGACCTCGTCCCCGTCGATCACGGCCTCGACCACCGCATCGTGCAGATCGCTGTACGACGGCCCGCCGACCACGCCCTGCTGGGCGACGGACTGCCTCAGCGCAGGGAGGAGGGAGTCGTAGAACTCCAGATAGACCTCGTTGTGACTGGCCGCGACGATGGCCCGATGCAGGCGGGTGTCGGTCTCGACGGCCGCGTCGGCGTCGACGACGTCGGCCCAGACGCGATTGCGGATCTCTTGCGCATCGCGGAGCGCGCGGACGTCGTCGGCGTCGCGGCGACGGGCGGCCAGGCCCGCGGCGGTCACCTCGAGGGCCTCGCGCAGTTCCATGAGGTCACGCCTGCGGGCACCCGCGAAGAAGTCGGTGAACACGACCTCCTGCTCGTCGGTGGCGATCACGTATGTGCCCGACCCCTGACGCCTCTCCAACAGTCCTGCGTGCACCAACGACTGGACGGCCTCGCGCACCGTGTTCCGGGCGGTGCCGGTCATCTCGCACAGCGCGGGCTCGGTGGGGATCCGCTGCCCGACAGTCCAGCGACCCGACGCGATCTCGGCACGCAGTTGCTCGGTCACCTGCGCGATCAGGCTCTGCCGCTTGATGGTCTCCACGACTGCAGCCTAAAACACATTGCTCCGATTCGACCATTCATCCTATGATTTCGGCATGACTGCGACCGCTCCGCCCGCGACCATCGCACCGACGACCTTGCCGCGCATGTGGCGCGGCCGCATCGTGACTCTCCTCGCCATCGTCGTGTTCGCGTTCACGCTGCGGACCGCGGTCACGTCGCTGACGCCCCTGCTCGGGCGGATCTCCGACGACATCGGCTTCGGCGACACGATCGCCGGACTCCTCGGCATGATCCCGACCCTGACCTTCGGCGTCGCCGGCATCGTCTCCCCCGCGCTCGGACGCCGGTTCGGCATCGAGCAGGTCACGTTGGCCGCGGTGATCATCACCGGTGTCGGCATCGCCACCCGGTCACTGAGCCAGAACGTGATCACGCTGATCCTGCTGTCGTGCGTCGCACTGTTCGGCATGGGCGTCGGCAACATCCTGATCCCGCCGCTCGTGAAGCGCTACTTCTCCGACCGGATCGCACCGATCAGCACCCTGTACATCGTGTTCGTGCAGATGGGCACCGTCATTCCCGCCGCCGTCGCGATCCCGCTCGCCGACGCGACCGACTGGCGGACCTCGCTCGGCATCTGGGCCCTGTTCCCTCTCGCCGCACTCGGCCCGTGGATCTGGGTCGTCAAGGAACGTCGGGCGGCGGCGCGCCGATCGACCGACGACGCGCCCGTCACCGAAGGCGCACACGTCCCGGTGTGGCGGACGTCGATGGCGTGGGGCCTCACATTGATGTTCGGCATGACCTCGGCCTGCACGTACGCGATGTTCACCTGGATGCCGAAGATCATGCGCGATGCGGGCGGCAGCGAATCGCTCGGCGGAAGCATGGTCGCCGTGTTCTCCGGCGTCGGCCTCGCCGCGACTCTCGTCGCGCCGTGGCTGTGCACGCGCTTCGCGAATCCGTTCGGGTTCACCGTCCTGTTCGCCGCGTGCTGGCTCTCCGGTTTCGCGGGACTGATGTGGGCTCCCCTGTCGGCTCCGGTGCTGTGGGCCGTCCTGTGCGGCCTCGGCCCGACCACCTTCCCGATGGCGTTGACCCTGATCAACGTCCGCACCCGCAGCAGTTCCACATCTGCGTCGCTCTCGGGCTTCGGCCAGGGCGTCGGGTACCTGTTGGCCTGCGCCGGTCCGATGCTGTTCGGAGTCCTCCACGACGTCAGCGACGGATGGGGAACGCCGTTCATCCTGCTCACGGGGATGACTGCGGTGATGCTGTGCGGCGCATGGGTCATCTGCCGTCCCCGCTACCTCGAAGACCAGCTGGGTGGCCGGGTACAGACGGAGTGAACGCATGACGGTGTCCCCGCCTGACCCTTGTCAGGCGGGGTACCGCACCACATCCGTCCCCGGCGGGACGGGCGGACCCGGAGGTGGGGCCGGGATTCGGCAGGCGAGCCATTTCTCGACGGCCGATCCGGACGCGGTGACCCGATCGCCGAACGTCGGGAGGATCTTCTCCGGCTGCAGGGCGTGATTGACCTTCCACGGCTCATTCGAGCCGGCGGGTCGCCACCCGACCCGGCCCGTGAAGGGACCGGACTGGAGGATGGTGGTCTCCCATCCGCCGGGCTTGGTGTCCACGCTGCGGTTGTGGCCTCCGCACGCTCCACCGAGGTGGTCGATGTCGGTGGGGCCGCCGTCCTGCCAGTCGGGCATGTGATGCGCTTGGGTCCGCGACCACGGGACGGTGCATCCGGGCGCGGTGCAGCCACGATCGCGGCCGAACAATGCGAGCCGCTGCGCCTTGGAGGCGAAGCGTTTGCCGCGTCCGAGGTACAGAACCTGTGCGGACGCGGTGGCGAACACCTCCAACCACGGGGTCGCATCGCCGGCGATCTCGACGAGATCCTTGACCGGCAGACGAGTCCCGGTCGCGGTGGTCGCGACACCCGAGCGGGATTCGAGATCATCCAGCGACGCGGTCACCACCAACTGCGACGACAGCGACGTGCCCTCGCCGAGGCCGCCGTTGGCGATCAGGAACGTCCACATCGCTTCGAGTGCGTCGTGATTGCGCTGGGACTGGGAACGAGTGTCGCGTTCGGCGGCTGCGGCGAGGGCGTCGGGGTCGACGTTCGCGGATGATCCGGACGGCGACTGCTCGTCGTCGGGACTGTTCATCCCCGGCGCCGCCCATGACACGAGCAGCGCTTCGAGTTTGGCGCGGGCCGCCGGGGTCAGCTTCGCGCTGATCGCCGACATGAGCCGCCGATCCTGCGGGGCGAGAGTCACGCCACGGGTGCGGGCCCGGTCGGTGTCGTCGGTCAACTCCCCATCAGGGTCGAGGTGAGCGAGATCCGCTTGCCCGCGGCCCGGGTCTGCTCGGGAGTCAACGTCCGCGCCACCCCGGCCAACTCTGCTTCGGCACGGGCCTTCACATCGGCAGGAATAGCAGCTGGGATCGCGTCGATGACGTCGACGATCTCCGCAACGTGGTCGAGCGACAGGTCACCATCCGCGACGGCGCCTGCAGTGGCCGGGAGGGTCGGGTCGAGCGGTTCACCGGAGAAGGCGACCAACGAACTCAGGCACAATGCGGCGTCGGTCCGCTGTTTGCGGGCCCGCGCCGACAACCGCAACTGGCCTTCCAAGTACTTGCCGGGCATCTGCGACCCGGCAAGACGGTACGCACCACGCTGAGAGACCTCGGCAAACAGGCGGGCATCCACGCCGACACCGCGGCGGTTGGACCGCTCATTGACCTCGGAGGCCACGAGCAGTTCCCGGTCGGACAGCCGGGCCAGCGACACCGTGGCGAGCTTCTGCGCGACCTCGTCCTGCAACCGCACGAGGTCCAGCGCATTGTCGGGAAGTTCAATGTTCGTCATGGCGTCCACCTCCCGTCGAGTGCCTGGTCTTTGCTGTCTCCATTCTAGTCGAATATGTGTTCTATCACAATAGGTTCGCCCGTGAGTTCGACGGCCACGATCAGTCACAACGACGCGATCGGTGCGCCGGTCCGCCGGAATCGCATATCTACGGCACCGTGTGACCCCAGACGCTTCGCGACACTGCTCCTGGGGTGGACGACTCAGCTCAACGGAAGGCTTGCGACCGGAGCACTGATCATGCGATCCGGCTCCGACGCGTCGCCGACGGTGAACGCGATCGACGTGGCGTCGCCGAGGTCGTCGACGGTCGCCGTGGTGGAGGGCGCGACATCGTCCCGCGTCATCACACCGCCGAGACGGGCTCCGCTCGGGCCGACGAGCCAGAGCTGATACACAGTGCCTGCCGCGGGCGGCGGGACGTCGTTCATCACGAGGACGCCTGCGCCCGTCGACGGCGAGTAGGTGACCGAGGCACGGCCGGTGGCGAGGGTCCCCGTGGTGGTGCGGACGTCGGCGGAGCCGAACACGCGCCCGGCCGTGGTCTGGGCGGGCGCCGGGTCCCGGGACAGCGTGTACCCGACGACTCCGCCGCCGACGCCGATCACGACCGCCGCGGCCGCGGCCACCGCCCACAGTCGTCGTCTCGACGGAGCGGACGCTGCACGCCCGGTGTCGGCCCGCGCGAACTCGACGAGCTCGGCGCGCAGCGCGGCGGGCGGAGCCAGAGCCGTGGTCTCGGCGATGTCGGCGAGCGTCTCGCGGATCTCCGCGACCTCGGCGGCGAAGGCGTCGCGGACGATCGGCGACGCCGAGTCGAGGCGAGCCGTCAGCCGGGCGCGCTCGAGTTCGGTGAGCGCGTCGAGCGCGAAGGGCACGGCCTGATCGAGCAGGTCGTCGCCCGCGGTGTCGTCAGCCATTCTCCAAACACCCCCTCAGACGTCGCAGTCCGTCTCTGATCCGACTCTTCACCGCGGGCAGTCCGACGGTGAGCCGCTCGGCGACTTCGCTGTACGAGAGGCCGCCGTAGTATGCCAGGCCCACCGCTTCGGCCTGCCGTTCGCTGAGCGTGCCGAGGCAGTTCCGGATGCGGCGGCCGTCGTCCCGCGCCTGGACCTCGTCGCCGACGTAGTCCGCGACGGAGGTGAGCTCACGCGCGCCGTAGTCCGACTCGCGCCGCGCGGCGGACGTCTCCGACCGCACCCGGTCCACGGCACGACGGTGCGCGATCGACAGCAGCCACGCGACCGGCGATCCCTCGGCCGGGTCGTACCGCGCCGCGCCCCGCCACACCTGCAGGTACACCTCTTGGGTCGTCTCCTCGGAGTAGCCGGGGTCGCGCAGGACCCGCAGCACCATGCCGTACACCCGCGCACTCGTGCGGTCGTACAGGTCGGCGAACGCCTCCACGTCGCCGTCCGCGGCGCTCGCGAGCAGGTCGACGAGGACGTGCGCATCGGTGTCGGCTCGCGTCACGACTGGTCTCCAGAGGTCATCGAGGTCCAGCGTAACCCTGGACCTCGCCGGATTCCCGATCACCACGCGTCCCACCGCCCGTCACGCCGACGCCGACCACGCCCCGCGCGGACGGCCGCTCATCGCCGGTCCCGCACGAGCCGGACCTGCACCACGTCGAGGTATCCGGACGCGAACCCGGCCTCGGAGTAGGCGAGGTAGAACGTCCACATCCGCCGGAACGTCTCGTCGAACCCGAGGTCGGCGATCCGCGGCCAGTTCGCCTCGAACCGCTCGCGCCACAGCCGCAGCGTGCGCGCGTAGTGGACGCCGAACGCGTCCGTCTCGTCGACCCGGAGGCCCGCACCCGCCGCCGCGTCCCGCATGGCCTCCTTCGACGGGATCTGACCGCCGGGGAAGATGTACTTGTGGATCCACGTGTAGGTTCCCGCCGACGCGATCATCCGGTCGTGCGGCATGGTGATCGCCTGGATCGCCGCGCGTCCGCCGGGAGCGAGGAGACGCTCGACGGTCGCGAAGTACGTGGGCCAGTAGGCCATGCCGACCGCCTCGATCATCTCGACGGACACGACGGCGTCGTATTCGCCGTGAACCGCGCGGTAGTCGAGCAGGTCGACGCGGATCCGGTCCTCGAACCCGCAGTCACGCGCCTTCCGACGCGCGTGCAGGCGCTGCTCGGCCGACAGGGTGACGGACCGGACCGTCGCACCGCGGGCCGCGGCGCGTACTGCCAGCTCGCCCCAGCCGGTTCCGATCTCGAGGACCCGCGTGCCAGGTCCGACCCCGGCGTGATCGAGCAGCCTGTCGATCTTGACGCGCTGGGCGCGGGCGAGATCGTGCGCCGTGGCGCGCTCCGCGGCGACGTCCGACTCGAAGTGCGCGCTCGAGTACGTGAGCGTCTCGTCGAGGAACAGCGCGAACAGCTCGTTGGACAGGTCGTAGTGCCGCGAGATGTTCGACCGCGTGTTGTCGACCGTGTTCTCCTCCTCCGGCGGCTGCGACGGCAACACCAGGCGTCGGAGTCGCTGGAGGGCGGGCGGCACGAGTGTTCCGACCCGTTCGGCGAACGGGACGAGGACGCCGACGAGGTCGTCCGCCGTCCATTCGCCCGCCATGTACGCCTCGCCCAAACCGATCAGGCCGGACGATCCGAGACGTCGGAACATCGCATCGGGGTCGACGAGGGTCATCGTCGGCCCGCCTCCCCCGGCCTCGGACCGGGTGCTCCCGTCGTCGACGGTCACCTGCGCGGCGCGTGCGGTCCTGCGGAACAGCACGCGCGCGGCCACGCCGCGGACCGCCGCCGCCGCGGAGTCGGGTGCGGGCTCCACCGCGGGTCTGCCGGTCCGGTCGGTTCGGGAGATGGACGGGCGGTCGTCTCGGTCGACGGTCATCAGGCTGCCTCTCGTCGTGCGGTTCGGGGTCGGGGGACGACCGGGACGCCCGCCGCCCACAGTCGGATGCCCTGGAAGCGGATGCGCAGCGTCACCAGCCAGGGCGCGAACGGCGATGTGAGATTCGCCCGCAGCACGGCCGGGATCGTGGCGGGTCGGGCACGCCCGGACACTGCGGCCGTGAACGGCGGCTGCCCGGCACGGTCGAGGACGACCGCGACCGACACCCGGCCGTCGGGTGTCGGCTCGGGCAGTCGGAGTCGGTACTCGCCGTCGACGTCGTTGAACGGCGACACGTAGAACTCCTTGTCGACGACGGCGCGTCCCTCGTCGTCGGTGCGGACCAGGTAGGTGTGTCTGCCGCCGTACGTGTTGTGGACCTCGGCGACCACGTACGCCAGGGCGCCGTCCCGGTCGTGGCACCAGTAGACGCTCAGCGGATTGAACGTGTGGCCCGCCACGCGCGGTGAGGCGAGGGCGACCACTCGGCCGGTCGGGGCCTCGACTCCCTGCGCGCGCACCGCGTCGTCGAGCTTGTCCCGCAGCGACCGGCCCGGCGACGACTCCCGCGCGAAGTGATCGTCCGGCGCGAACCGCGCGAGCCACCCGAGTCCGATCGGCAGCGTCGGCGGGCTGTCCACGTCGATCAGCCAGAGCAGCCCGCGGTAGGCGAACCGGTGGTCGACCGGCGCTCTCCGCACGTGCGTTATCCGGACCGGGACGATGTGCGCGCGAGTCATCGCGCCGCCTCGGCGAGCCGGTCGTCGCCGGTCCGTCCCCACCGTCCGCCGAAGCCGAGCGCGGCCGCCGCGCCCGCCGCCGCGCCGTCCTCGTGGAAACCCCACCCGCGGTACGCGCCCGCGAACGCCGTCCGTGGCGTGCCGACCTCGGCGAGTCGGCGCTGCGCCGCGACGGAGTCCAGGTCGTACACCGGATGCTCGTACGTCATCTCCGCGACGATCCTCGCCGGGTCGACGAGGTCGGTCCGCCCCATCGTGACCAGCGCCCGCTCGGGCGACGACGGAAGACGCATCAGGCGGGTCAGGTCGTAGGTGACGGCGACCTCGCGCCCGTCGTCGCGGATCTGGTAGTTCCACGACGCGCGGGCCCGCTCGGCACGCGGGAGCAGTGCCTCGTCGGTGTGCAGGACCGCGTGCTTGGCCGCGTACCGGATGGCCCCGAGGACCGAGCGCTGCACCGCGGTCGGCTCGTCGAGCAGCGCCAACGCCTGGTGCGGGTGCGTCGCGACGACGACCGCGTCGTACACGTCCGTCGTGTCGGCGGTGCGCAGGACGACGCCGTCGGCGCTCTCGCGCAGCCCGATCACCGGCGACGACGTCCGGATGGCTCCGCCGGACGCGTCGATCCCGCGCGACACCGCCTCGACGTAGGTCGCCGATCCGCCGACGACGGTCCGCCACGTCGGAGACCCGAACACCGTGAGCATCCCGTGATGGTCGAGGAACGTGAACAGGTGGCGGGCCGGGTAGTCGGCGGCGGTCGCGGAGTCGCACGACCACACCGCGGCGACCAGTGGCAGCAGGAAGTTGTCGACGAAGTAGTCCGACAGTCCCGCCGTGCGGACGAAGCGGTGCAGCGGGACGTCGTCCGACGGCCCGTCGAGCAGTTCGCGGGCGAGGCGGTGGAAGCGGCGGACCTCGACGAGCATCCGGAGATGACGCGCGCTCGTCAGGTTCCGGACGGAGGGGAACAGCCCGCCGATGCCGCGGGCCCCGGCGTACTCCAGGCCGGTGGCCTCGGAGGTGACCGACATCGACATGTCGGTCTCCCGAGTCGCCACCCCGAGTTCGGCGAACAATCGCAGGAGTGTCGGATAGGTCCGGTCGTTGTGGACGATGAATCCGGTGTCGACGCGGTGTGCTCGCCCGTCCGACGTCGTCAGCCGCTGGGTGTGCGCGTGCCCGCCGAGCCGTCCGTCGGCCTCGAAGACGGTGACGGTGTGCTCGCGCGACAGCAGGTGCGCCGCGGTCAGGCCCGCGACTCCGCTTCCGACGACTGCGACGGACGATCGGGGCGGCAGTGGTGATGGAGTGTTCACGCACGGCATTCGGAGCCGCGCGAGGATCGGATGGGTCGAGCCCGATCAGGCCGTCATCGACCGAGTTGATGCCGCAGCGACGCCTCCAGCGTCGGATGCCGGAACGTGTGTCCGACGGCGTCGAGCGCACCGCACGACACGTGCTGATCGGCGGCGGCCAGTTCGCGTGCGCCCTGTCGGCCGAGGAGCAGCGCCGGCCCGAACGCGGGGACCGGAAGCACCGCCGGACGGCGGAGCACCCGGCCCAGGGTCGCCGCGTACTCCTGGGCGGTCACCGGTCCGGGCGCGACGGCGTTGACCGGGCCGTCGAGCCTGTCGTCGAACAGCGCGCGGAGGTAGACGTCGAGCAGATCGTCGAGGTCGATCCACGACAGCCGTTGGCGGCCGGTTCCGATGCGACCGCCGAGCCCGGCCGCATAGATCGGGCGCTGCAGTCGGAGGGTGCCGCCGAGCGGGCTCTGGACGATGCCCGTCCGGACGTGGACGCTTCGCACGCCAGACACCCGCGCCGCTCGTTCCCACTCGTCGACGACGTCGGCCAGGAATCCCCCGCCCTTCGACGACGACTCGCTCACCGCATCCGGTCGGTCGAACCCGTAGAAGCCGATCGCCGACGCGCTGACGAACGTGCGGACCGTCGGCGACGCCGCGGCGAGATCGGCCAGGCGGCGTGTCGGCTCGACGCGGGAGTCGCGGATCGCCGCCTTGTGGCCGTCGGTGAACCTGCCCGCGATCGGCTCGCCCGCCAGGTGCACCACCGCGTCGACGTCGTCGAGCAGGTCCGATGCGGGCGACGCCGGGTCCCACAGTCGAGTGTTCGGACCGTCCGCTGCCCGCCGGACCAGCCTGATCACGCGGTGACCTCCGGTCGACAGGAAGGCGCACAGCGCCGAACCGACCAGCCCGGACGCGCCCGTCACCGCGATCGTCGACGGGGCGAGGCCGCCGCGCCGCGAGGTGCGGTGCGCGGCGAGATCGTCGGCCACCTGACGGTGCCGGAACTCGAACGTGGACCGGAGGAGCGCCTCCGGCACCGGGGTGCGCACGCGGTCGATCATGACGGTGCCACCGCCCGGAGCCTCCCGGAAGTCGTGCACGTGACGCCACGGCCCGGCGAGCGCCGCGGGAGCGCTCGCCGGGCCGTCGACGACACGCTCGTCGACGAAACGGTGCGGCGGCGAGAACTCCGCGCCCATGTGCTGGGCGTGCCACACCAGACCGGCGGGCAGGCCCAACACGGCCCGGCCGTCCGCCAACGAGCCGGCCTCACTCATCGCGCGCATGGGCTGCCACGGCGGAAGGAGGCGGCGCAGCGCCCCCGGACGCCCGAACCAGTCGAAGACCTCGTCGATCGGCGCGTCGACGGTGCTCGTGAACTCGATGCTCATGACTCCAGCCTGCCCGTGACGGACGTCGGCCGCCGCTACTTCTTCGCGGGCGGCATCAAGACCCCGTCGATCAGGTAGACGGTCGCGTTCGCGGTGTGCACACCGCCGCAGATCACCGATGCCCCATTGACCTTGAGGTCGTCGCCGCTTCCGGTCACCTCGAGCGTCGACCCCTCGACGGTCTTGTGTTCGCCCACGACGCTCGACGGCGCCGTCTGGCCCGAGACGACGTGGTAGGTCAGCAGAGACGTGAGCCCGGGCGCGTCGGTCTTCAACGAGTCGAGGGTCGCGGCCGGGACCTTCGCGAAGGCGTCGTCGACCGGGGCGAACACCGTGAACTCTCCCCCGTTGAGCGTGTCGACGAGGTTCACGTCAGGGTTGAGCTTGCCCGACACCGCCGACGTCAGCGTGGTCAGCAGCGGATTGTTGGACGCCGCGACGGCGAGGGGCTCCGTCGACATGCCGGTCACCGACCCCGGTCCGGTCGGCACCTTCTTCGCGTAGTCGCCGCAGCCGGGCCCGACGAGGTCGGCCGCCGGATCGGCGGTCATCGCACTCGTGGCCGTCATCGCCGTGGTCGACGTGTCCGCCGCGCTGGACGAGTCGTCGTTCGAACATGCGGCCGTCGTCGTCGCCAACGCTGCCGCGAAGGCCACGGCCGCCATTTTCACTCCGGTGTTCTTCGTGATCCTCATCGACTGCTCCCTTGTCGTGAGTCCCGGCCGATCGCCGGCGACTCGATGTGTGACAGGAGCCATTCGGAGCGGTCGACGGATCGGATGGGTGCGGTCCGCGGCGCGGGGGCACCGACCCATCCGCTGCCGCGGCGGCGTCGAATGCCGAGCATGAACTCACTCGTGCTCATCGGATTCGTCGGCGGCCTGATCACCGGGATCTCGCCGTGCATCCTCCCGGTCCTGCCTGTGGTGTTCCTGTCGGGCGCGCAGAACACCCGCGACGACGACGGCGAGCGGCCGGACCTGCGACGACGCTTCGTCGAGGGGAGCCGCCCCTACCGTGTCATCGCCGGGCTGGTGGTCAGCTTCGCCACCGTGACGCTCGTCGGGTCCAGCCTGCTGTCGCTGCTCCGCCTCCCCCAGGACGCGTTCCGCTGGGCGGGCCTGATCGTCCTGACGACGATCGGCGTCGGATTGATCTTCCCTCCCGTCGAACGACTCCTGGAGAAGCCCTTCTCCCGCCTCCCCACCCGCCGGGTCGGGCAGGGCAAGTCCGGCTTCGGGCTCGGGTTGGCGCTCGGCGTCCTCTACGTCCCGTGCGCGGGTCCGGTCCTGGCCGCGATCGTCGTCGCCGGAGCCACCGGCCGCATCGGCGTCGACACGGTCGCGTTGACCGTGTCGTTCGCGGTAGGAGCCGCGCTTCCGCTGCTGGTCTTCGCTCTCGCCGGTCGACGGATCGCCGAACGCGTCGCGGGCTTCCGGAAACGGCAGCGGGCGATCCGGGTCGCGGGCGGAGTGGTGATGATCGCGCTCGCCGTCGGCCTCGTGTTGAACGTGCCCGCGGCCCTGCAACGCGCGATCCCCGACTACACGGGGGCGCTGCAGGACTCCGTCGGCGGCACCGACGGCCTGACGTCCCGACTCCAACTCGGCGGCATAGTGACTGACGAGAACCGGGAGCTCGCCAACTGCGACGACGGAGCCGACCGGCTGCAGAGCTGTGGCGCCGCGCCTCGACTCACGGGTATCAGCCAGTGGTTCAACACGCCGGGCGACGCCCCGCTCACCCTCTCGCAGCTGCGCGGAAAGGTGGTGCTCATCGACTTCTGGGCGTACTCGTGCATCAACTGCCAGCGGTCCATCCCCCACGTTGTCGACTGGTACGACAGGTACCGTTCCAGCGGGCTCGAGGTGATCGGTGTGCACACGCCCGAGTACGCCTTCGAGAAGGTGCCGTCGAACGTCGTCGACGCCGCGGGACGGCTCGGCATCACGTACCCGATCGCCCTGGACCCGTCGTTTTCCACGTGGACCGCGTACCGGAACAGCTACTGGCCCGCCCAGTACCTCATCGACGCGTCCGGCACCGTGCGGCACATCGAGTTCGGCGAGGGCGGGTACGCCGACTCCGAGCGCCTCATCCGGGAACTGCTCGTCCAGGCCCGACCGGGCGTCTCGCTCCCGCAGCCGTCCGAACGTCAGGACACGACCCCGACCGAGGCGACGACGCCGGAGACCTATCTCGGAATCGGGAAGGTCGTCAACTATGCGGGCGGCGGCTCGTACGCCGCGGGCGTCGGCGACTTCTCACTGCCCGCCGACCAGCCGGACGACTCGTTCGCCCTCGGGGGCCGGTGGACGCTCGACTACCAGGGCGCGACCGCCGTCGCCGACTCGTCGATCGCGCTCGAGTACCGGGCCAAGCACGTCTACATCGTCGTCGGCGGGACCGGGAGCCTGCGCGTGACCAGCGGCTCGGCGACCTCGACCGTACCGATCGACGGCCCGCCGACCCTTCACGAGATCGTCTCGACCGCCGACGACGACCGCGGTCGTGTGGTGGTCGCGGCGTCGCCGGGGCTGCAGGTCTTCTCGTTCACCTACGGCTGACGGACGGACGTCAGTCGGCCACCGTGTGCGGGAGTTTCACCGATCCGGCCGCGACCTTCGCCGGGCGCGACGGCGGCGGGACGACCGGCCCGACATCGCCGTCGGGGGCGGTGTCGAGGTCGACGAACACCGGCGCGTGATCGCTCGGTTTGGTGCCCTTGCGGGCCTTGCGGTCGACCCACGACGCCCGCACGCGCTCGGCGATCGGCGATCCGGCGAGGATCAGGTCGATCCGCATGCCGAGGTCCTTGTGGAACATGCCCGCACGGTAGTCCCAGTACGTGTAGATCCGCTCGTCGGGCCACCGCTCGCGCATCACATCGTGCAGGCCGAGGGCTTCCAGTGCGGCGAGCGCGTCACGTTCGCGGGGCGTCACGTGGGTGTGCCCGACGAACGCCGACGGGTCGAAGCTGTCCGCGTCGGTCGGGATGATGTTGTAGTCCCCGCAGATCATCGTCGATTCGGCCTCGTCGGCGATGGCCGCGCGCAGCGCCTCAAGCCACGTCAGTTTGTAGAGGTAGTGGTCGGAGTCCACTTCGCGGCCGTTCGGCACGTACAGGGAGTGCACACGAACGCCGCCGCAGACGGCGGAGATCGCGCGTCCCTCCGGATCGGCCGCCGGGTCGGGGAAGCCGGGAGCACCGGGGAACGCGACGCGGACCTCGTCGAGGCCGACTCGGCTCAACAACGCGACACCGTTCCATTGGCCCTGGCCCGCGTGGGCGAACTCGTACCCGCGGGCCGTGAGCTCGTCGCCGAGTTCGGCGGCGAACGCGTCGTCGGACACCTTCGTCTCCTGCAGACAGACGACGTCGGGCTCCCGCTCGTCGAGCCACGGCAACAACCGCGGGATCCGCTGCTTCACCGAATTCACATTCCAAGTCGCGACACGCATGCCGACAACGGTAGTCCGGCGCAGTCCGAGATCAGTGGTGGCGTCGGCCGATCTCGGGCCGCGGAGAGTCCGCCCGCGGCGACGGTTCGATCCGGTGGAGCGCGAGCACGGCGGCCCGCTCGTACACCGGTAGGACGGCCGGTCGCGACGCCACTCGTCCGAGAACGACGCAGGTCATCAGGCGCCGCATTCCTGGGCGTAGCCGAATCGCGCGTCGTTGCACCAGGTGGAACCGCGGCCGAGGTTCATGTAGGTGATCCCCTTCGCGCTCCTGACGAGGCGGCCGTAGTACACGGTGCCCGCACGCATCGGCACGCCCGCACCGTAGGTCTTCACGCGCTTGCGCAACTGAACGCGGATGCCGCCGTTGCGGGTGACTCCCCACGACACGAGATGCTTGGCGCCGTCGGCCGCGCCGGAGAAGATCGTCATGTAGCCCCACCCGTTCGAGTTGAGCGCCATGCTCCGCGTGTGTCCGATCCACTTGCCGGTGTACTTCGCCCCGGCCGGCCCCACCTGTTTCACCTGGTGCACACCGACCGGCGGCACGGGCGTCGCGGTCGCGGGCGCGGCGACGAGGCCGAGAGCGGCCACGACGGACAGGAGGACGGTGAGGACCTTCGTGGAGTAGCGCATGCATCGACGGTACGACCGCTAAGCGGGCCCGTCGGTCGATCGGCATACGGCTGCGCCAGTGGACGGAGTGACCGTCGGGATCAGCGCAAGTAGGCGCCGCCGTCGATCCGCATGGTGCTGCCCGTGAAGTACCGAGAGTCGTCGCTGCACAACCAGAAGGCCGCACCGGCGACGTCTTCCGACTCGACCTTGTCGATGGCGATCGCGGGAACGAGGACCGCGCAGTCTTCCGGAGTGGCGACATTGGTGTAGAAGTGGTCGACCATCGGGTTCTCGACCATGGGCGTCGCGACGCCCGCCGGACAGAGGGCGTTGACGCGGATCCGGTGGCTCGCGAGCAGGCTCGCATAGTTGGCCGCCATGTTCACGACGCCTGCCTTCGCCGCGGCATAGCCGAGGTTGCCCATCGAGTGACCGATCTCGGTGCGCATCATCGGCTGCTCCGCCGCCATCGACGCGATGAGGACGATGGAGCCGCCGTCGCCCTGTTCGACGATGTGCCGATAGGTGGCTTCGACGGTGTTCATGACGCCGGTCAGCAGTACGTCGAGCGCCAACGTCCAGGCTCCGCGCTCGTTGGAACGGGGACCGTAGAGCGGCATGACTCCGGCATTGGCGATGACGAAGTCGATGCGGCCCAGCTCGGCACGTCCACGCTCGGCGAGTCCCTCGAGGAACTCGTGATCGCGGACGTCGCCCCGCTCCCAGTACATGCGCCGGCCGAGCGCCTCGACCTGCGCTGCGGTCTCGTCGAGGTCGGCCTGGGTGGCGAGGGGGTACTCGATGCCGTCGATGTCTTCGCACAGGTCCATGCCGATGATGTCGACGCCCGCGGCGGCCAGCCGGAGCGCGTGAGCGCGGCCCTGCCCACGGGCCGCACCGGTGATGTAGGCGACTTTTCCTTCGAGGCTGACGTTCATGAGTGCCCTTTCGTGGCATGAGGACTATAGGTTGGTTGTAGGACCTGTTATCTGAATCATATCAAATCGAGAATGTGATGCAGGAGGCGAATCCGCTCACGCGCGAGACGCGAGCGCGGCGGGACCGGCTACGTCGCGTCGTCGGGGACGAAGGTCTCCAACCACAGCAGAATGCGGGCCATGTGCGCGTTGACCGCCGCACGGGCGGCGGGGACGTCGCCCGCGGCGATCGCCTCGACGATCGCTCGATGCTCATCCACCGACTGCGACAACTGACCCTCGTGCGAGAACGTCGCGACACGGGAGTCGAGCAGGACGCTGTTCGACATGTGGATCAGCTTGGGCAGCAGTTCCCCGTCGACGCTGTCGGCGATGCGGAGGTGGAAGTCGCGATCGGAGTCCGCCGCGGCGCGGTAGTCACCCGACTCGGCCGCCGCCTCGAACTCGCGGGCCGCCTCGCGGATCGACTCGATCGCCTCCGGCCGACCGGCCACCGCCACTTCTTGAGCCGCCAGTTCGTCGAGCGCGCCGCGCACCTTGATCATCTCGATCATCTCCGCGTGGTGAATCTCCAGGTACTTGGAGAACGGCGCCATGTACTGCTTGTGGACGCTCTCCCGCACGAACGCGCCCCGACCGTGCTGGATGCTGATGAGATTCATCGCCTCCAGTCCGGCGAGCGCCTCTCGCACGCTCACCCGACTCACGCCGAACGACTCGCACAGCTCGCGCTCGGAGGGCAGGGCCGCGCCCGGCGCGAACTCGCCGGTCTCGATGGCCTCGAGCAGCTGCTTGCGGACCTGCTGCGTCGGGCTCACCCGTCGCACCGCCGTGAACTCCGCCCCCGCTCCCGTCGAGACGGGAGCCCTATTAGTTTTCGCGGTCATACCGACTTCTCTCGTCATCATGTCCGATACACCGTCGCGACCCCGGGAGGAGCGCCACGCGATCCGAGCATGCGGAATTACTCACCCTAGCCGCCTGGGCGGCGGCCGGCGCGACCAGGTGTCTCGTCATCGGACACCGCCTCACTCGTCGCGCACCAGACCTCCCGGTCGCATGAGCGCCGGAACCAGCCGCACGGCGACGGTCAGCAGGAGCAGCGACACGGCCGCGCCGATCGCCGTGTCGGCCAATCGTGCCAGCAGGTCCGACTCGTCCAGCGGCATCGCGTAGCCCAGGCTCACGAAGACCAGCACGGTGATGAACACCAGCGCCTCCACGTAGTACGCGACGACGAGGAGCTGCGTGAAGAACTGACACACGACGATGATCGCTATGCCAAGCACCAGCGGCAACGGCAACGAGGGGAACAGGGTCAGCACCCCGACACCGATCGCCGTTCCGACGACCCGCTCGACCGACTTGCGGAACGAGATCGCACCGCCGACGACGGGCATCACCGACGCACAGGTGATCAGCGCCCAGTACGACCGTGGCAGACCGAGCAGATGGACCGTCAGTTCAGAGATCGCACCCGACACCACGATCAGCCCGACGACGGCGCCGATCGCGGGCCATCCCGGCGAGAGGTCACGCACTCGAGTGGTCCGTTCCAGATCCTTGAGCATCGTCGACGCCATACCTGGCGCAATGCTCGGCACGGCGCCGTCGTGCGCGACGCGCCGCACCAGCCAGCCCGACATGCAGAACGCCCACGACACGACGGTCGCGAGAACGGCGAGACCGATGCGCATCGCGGCGTCGCCCGCCCCCGCGACCGGGATCACGCCGCACACGCCGAGGGAGATGGCCGGGAAGAACGGCTGCGCCGGGACCAGTTCGTACCGGTACGCCATGATCACGGCGATGGGGATCATGACGGCGAACGCGCCGAATCGCACCCATTCACTGCCGTGGGCCCAGGCGAGCAGCACACCCGCGATGATCGCGCCGGTGTTGAGGACGCCGGCGAGCGCGACGGTCCGACCGCGCGTCGCGTACGTCTCGTTGCCGCCGTATGCGGCGCAGAAGGCGCCGAACATCGTGTAGGCGGACAGATCCACGCGCCCGACGATCCCGAGGATCACCAGCCCGACGCCCGCGAGCACCGCCGTCCGCGCGGCGACCTCCGAGCCGCGGAACACGGCGGCGAATCCTCGCCAGCGGCGCGAACACCCGTACAGCACACTCATGGGTAAGATCATCCTTCTCACGTAACGTACATTTTTCCCGTCCCGATGCGACGGACACGACAGCGGGGGCGTGCACGCATGACCGAGCCGAAGAACAGCGCACCGAAGTTCCAAGCCGTCCGCAGATTCGGCCCGACGCAGCAGGTGCGGGAGCAGTTGTTGGCCGCCATCCAGAAGGGCGACCTCCCACCGGGGTCGGCCCTGCCACCCGAACGCGAGCTGTCCGAGACGTTCGGGGTCAGCCGAGTCAGCGTCCGACAGGCCCTCGCCGCCCTGGAAGCGATGGACCTGGTGACCATCCAGCACGGCCGGGGCGCCTTCGTCCGCGACACCCCGGACGATCAGTACGGGTCTCGCGTCAAGACCTTCATCTCGGTCCACCGCGACAGTCTCATCGAGTTGACCGACGTCCGCGGGGCCCTCGACGAGCTGGCGGCGGCGAAGGTCGCGGCCGCCGGTGACCGGGAGGCGATCGACCGGATCCGCGCGGCCAGCGAGGCCTTCGCCGACGCGATCGAGCGCGACGACCTGGCTTCGGCGCCCGACCTCGACCGCCGGTTCCATCTGGCGATCGCCGACCACAGCGACAGCACGTTGCTGACGCGGCTGCTCCACGACCTGAACGACGTCCTCACCGAGTCGCGGGGGGCCACCTTCTCCTACCGGGGTCAGGCCGAATGCTCGGTCGTCGAGCACCGAGCGATCGTCGACGCCATCGCGGCGGGCGATCCGGACGCCGCCCGGCACGCCGCCCGCGCCCACATGGAGCGGATCAGCGCCTGGCTCCGATCCACCGACGATCGCGTCCCGTCGACCGACGACGCCGAACGGTAGGTGTCCGCCCGACGCCGTCGACGAGACCGTCAGTCCGCGGCGACGTAGTCGCTCCGGACCGCGTCGACCGAGGCGTCGCCCTTCATGTACGAGAAGGTCGGACGGTGCGGGATCGGGTACAGCGCGTTGGTCAGCTGGTCCGAACCGCTCTTGGACAGCCGCACGAGAACCAGGTACACCAGTCCGGAGAACGCCGCCGAGACCAGGATGTTGCCGTACTCCTGCGGGACCAGGTGGTTGACCGGGATGCCGACCGCGACGGCGATCATGGCGACCCAGTTGACACCTCCCCAGTACCAGTAGCGGCTGTCGCGGTGCGTGAACAGTTCGTCCACCTGCATCCCCCACCTCTGCAGGATCACGTAGTGGGCCACGAAGACGCCCGCCAGCGGAGCGAAGATGTTGCCGAGCGCGTCCATGTACCCGTCGAAACCGCTGATCAACGTGGACGACATCGACAGCGCGATGCCGAGGATGCCGACGCCGAGCGTGCCCCAGAAGCGGCCGACCCGCGAGAACAGCGAGGTGATCGCCAGTCCGGCGGTGTACAGGTTCTGCACGTTGATCATCCAGGCGTCCAGGACGACGTAGACGAGCAGCAGGACGAGCAGGATCCATGAACCGCGGGTGGTGTCGACGATGACGGTCAGCGCGCTGTCCTCGGGGCCCATGTCACCGCCGAGCGCGGCGACGGCGTAGCCGCCGATGAACGAGCAGATCAACTGGCCGACGATGGCTGCGAGCAGGGTGCCGAGCCACATCTCCTTGCGCGACTTGGTGTAGCGGCAGAAGTCGGCGGCGTCGGTGAAGTTCGTGAACCACGAGGTGCCCCACGCGAACGCCCAGAACGCCATCAGGGTGATCTGGCCGTGATCGGAGCCGGCGAACCTGAGCACCTCACTCGGCGCGTAGCCGTCTTCGGGGAACGTCATCAGCATGACGATGATGACGCACGAGAAGATCAGTTTGTAGACGAACGCGAACCGCGAGAGCTTGGCGAGCGCGTGGTAGCCGTACATCGAGACGACGAGCTGCAGGACCGCGCAGCCGACGCTGATCCAGATCAGGGAGAAGTCGCGGTCGAAGAGCCGGTGCAGGACCATCGCGATGCCGAGGGACGCGGCGACCGTCTGGAACGCGAACCAGTAGATGCTGGAGAGCGCGCGGAGGATCGACGTGATCGCGGCGCCTCGGATGCCGAAGATCGCACGCATGCTGACCAGGCCGGGGATCGCGTAGTCGGAGCCGACCGTCGCGGCGATCAGGTAGACCGAGAAGCCGATCAGGATGCTCAGGACACCGGTCACCATGGCCTGCCAGAAGCCGAGGCCCGCGGCGATCAGGATTCCCGAGATGGTGATAGTGCCCGGGTTGATGAGGAAGTTCAGGAAGATCGCGAAGATGTCCCACCAGCGAACGGTCCTCAGTTCATCGGGGATTCGCTCGACGCCGAACTGTTCGACGTTCTTGGGCTGCTTGTACTTCTCGGCGAGTTCGCGTTCGATCTGCTCGCTGGGTTTCACTGCGGAATGTGGATCAATCATTGTGTCCACCGCCTTACTCGAGGAGTGCTGTCGGCACTGCGGGTCGTTTGAAAGAGGTTCACTGCCCAGATCTGCGGAGCCTGGTCGGACGGGGACGTCCGAACCGGGCTTCTCGGGGACCACGTCAACTGTGTGCGTGCAAGGGCGCGCCCACCGCCATGAGCAGCGCTTCCCCCAGGGCTTCGCCCTGTGTCGGATGGGCATGGACGAGCCGTGCCGCATCCGTCGCCGGTACGCCGAGCTGAGTGAGCAGCTGGGCTTCACCGATGAGCTCGCCGACGTGTTCGCCGACGAGATGTACTCCGAGCACCCGATCGTCGGGCGCGAGGACGAGCTTCACCAGACCCGATGCGGCGAGGATCTGAGATCGCCCGTTGCCTGCGAGGTCGTAGGTGACCGTTCGGACGTCGCCGCCGTACTCCACCGTGGCCGCGGCCTCGGACAGGCCGACCGAAGCGATCTCCGGCTGGGAGTACGTGACGCGGGGGACGCCGTCGTCATCGACGGGAGTCGGGTTCGTGCCCGCGATCTCTTCGGCGACGAAGACGCCGTGGGCGAACCCACGATGTGCGAGCTGAGGACCGCGAACCAGGTCGCCGACCGCGAACACCGAGTCGATGCT
Organism: Gordonia spumicola; assembly: GCF_009932475.1. Classification (GTDB taxonomy): domain Bacteria; phylum Actinomycetota; class Actinomycetes; order Mycobacteriales; family Mycobacteriaceae; genus Gordonia; species Gordonia spumicola. The sequence continues at coordinate 274,292 of NZ_BJOV01000001.1, read as the reverse complement.
CGTCCGTAGGCGGTCGTCGGTGACGACGAAGCCCGCGGAATCGATCTCGATGCCGGATTCGACGAGGCTCCCGCTGACCGGCGCACGACCGACCGCGATGAGCAGGACGTCCGCCGCGATGGTCGAGTCGTCGTCGAGAGCGACCTCGACACCCGCGTCCGAACTTGTGACGCCGGTCATCATGGTACCGGTCCGCATGACGATCTTCCGGCGTTTGAACGCCCGCTGCAGACGAGCCGCGAGCTCCGGGTCCTCGGCGGGGACGAGGCGGTCGGCCGCCTCGACGATCGTCACCTCGGCTCCCATCGACGACCACATGCTGGCGAATTCGACGCCGATGACGCCACCGCCGAGGATGATCGCGCTGTCGGGGATCCGGTCGAGGTCGAGCGCTTGATCGCTGGTCAGAACCGTGGAGCTCAACGCGAACGCCTGCGGCACGACCGGAGCCGCGCCGGTGGCGAGGACGATGTGCTCGCCGCGGACGGCATCGCCGTCGACCATGACCGTGTGCCCGTCGACGAGTGTGCCGTATCCCTTGACGACCGTGATGCCGTTGACGCCGACGAGACCGGCGAGACCTCGATGCAGGCGAGAGACGATGGCGTTCTTGTACTTCTGGACGGCGGCGACGTCGATGCCGGTGAACTCGGCTCCGATGCCGAGCTTGCCCGCGGTGCGGACCGTCTCGGCCACCTCGCCCGCATGCAGGAGCGCCTTCGTCGGGATGCATCCACGGTGCAGGCATGTCCCGCCGAGTTCGTCGGCTTCGACGAGCGTCACCGTCAATCCGAGGCCTGCGGCGCGCAGCGCGGCCGCGTAGCCGCCGGAACCGCCGCCCAGGATCACCAGGTCGTTTTCGTAGTCAGTCATGGTCGGTCCTTGGGGAAGATGTCGTCGATGAGCGTCATCGCGTCATCGGGGTCGCCGGAGGGGGTGATCTCGAAGGTCATCGGACCGTCCCATCCGCGTTCGGTGATGACCGACTGCAGGTAGCGGAAGTCGATCTCGCCCTTGCCCGGCTCGCACCGTCCGGGGACGCCCGCGATGTCGATACGGCCCCACTGGTCCCACCCTGCGATCAGGGTGTCGACGAGACGACCCGCGGTGAGCTGCTGATGATAGGTGTCGAAGACGCCGCGCACCTCGGCACGGCCGACCTCCCGCGCGACGGCCGCGACCGCCCCCGCGTCGCTCCACAGGTATCCGGGCAGGTACACCGAGTTCAGATGCTCCAGCATCAGCTGGACACCGGCCTCACGCGCCATGTCGGCCGCCTTGGACAGGTTCTCCACGGCCGTGCCCCACGCGGTGACGCGCGGCGCGGGGACCGCTTTGACGATTCCGCCGGGGAGGATGGCGTTGGAGAACACGTGCAGCTGACGGGCGCCGACCTCGTGAGCGGCCTCCAGGTTGCGGGCGATCTCGTCGAGAGCGGCGGAGCCGCCGTCCGGGTCGGCGAGACCGTTGTCCCGGTTGCCGAAGAAGCCGTTGATGCCGATGCCGTTGTCCGCACACGCCTCGGCGAGTTCCGGGAGGTCGCTGGTCCGGCGGTCCCAGAGGTCGACGAGGTCGAAGCCTGCCCGTGCGGCGGCGACGGCACGCTCGGGGAACGGTCGATCGCGCCAGATCAGCTCGATCGAGATGGCGCGGGTCACCACAGCGTGTCCGCGATGTCGAAGTTGAGGTGCTTGGTCTCGGTGAACTCCTCGATCCCGGTGACGCCCTGCTGGCGGCCCAGACCAGACTTCTTGAAACCGCCGACCTCGGCTTCGGCGTAGAAGTGATGGTAGGTGTTGATCCACACCGAGCCTGCGCTGACCGCCCGGCCCATGCGCCATGCGCGATTCAGATCGCTCGTCCAGATTCCCGCGGCGAGACCGAACTCGCTGTCCTCGGCGATCTCGACGGCCTCGGCCTCATCGGCGAATCGCTGCACGACGAGCACGGGTCCGAAGATCTCCTCCTGAACGACCGGCGAGTCGGACGCGAGGTCGCCGATGACGATGGGGGCGACGTAGCACGAGGTGTCGGGAGCGTCTGCGGGGACGGTGGCCTCGGCGATGACGGTGCCCGCGTCGCGGCCCATCTCGGCGTACTCGGTGACCGACTTCTGCTGCGACTTCGACACGACGGGCGCCATGGTGGTGGCCGGGTCGAGCGGGTCGCCGATGCGGAACGCCTCGACGCGCTCGGTGAGGCGAGCCATGAACGTGTCGTAGATCGAGTCCTCGACGAGGAGGCGGCTGCCCGCGGTGCAGATCTGGCCGCTGGTGGAGAACGCGGCGTTCAGCGCGCCGTCGAGCGCCTTGTCCAGGTCGGCGTCGGCGAAGACGATGTTCGGCGACTTGCCGCCGAGTTCCAGCGACACCTTGCGGAGGTCGTCCGCGGCGCGCTTCATCACGTTGATGCCGGTGCTCGACTCGCCGGTGAAAGCGATCATGTCGACGCCGGGATTGGTGACGACGGCGTCGCCGACGATGCCGCCGGAACCGAGGACGCAGGAGACGATCCCGGCAGGCAGCTCGGGGTCGGCCGCCAGCGGCGCGAGTCCTTCGACGGTGATCGCGGGAGTCACGCTGGCAGGTTTGACGACGACGGCGTTGCCCGCGGCGAGGGCGGGTGCGATCGCCCGGATCATCAGCAGGAGCGGCCAGTTCCAGGGCGTGATGACGCCCACGACCCCGATCGGTTCGCGCAGAATGACGGCGTGGGCGTTGTCGCCGAGCGCCATCGCGCGGCCGTACAGCATCCGAGCGGCGCCCGCGTAGTACTCGACCATCTCCGCTGAGGACAGCACCTCGGTGCGGGCTTCGCCGATGGTCTTGCCCTGCTCGCGGGTGAGCAGTTCGGCGAGGAAGTCGACGTTGTCGCGCAAGCCCTGGGCGTAGCGGTTGAGGACGCGGGCGCGGCGGGCGCCGTCGTTGCGCCACGGCGTCGACGCCATCGCCTCATGCGCTGCGGCGACCACCTGGTCGACCTCGGCGTTGGTCGTCGACACCGACAGGGTCGCGACGACCTCGCCGGTGGTGGGGTCGATGCTGTCGAGGGTGCCGTTGCCGGTGACGCAGAACGTCTGGTCGGCCGTCGGGAGGTTGAGCGTGGTCCAGGGTCCACGGGTGAAGGCGGTGGTCATGGTGTCTCTCCTGAGGGTGTTCTCGAATGAGTCAGAGGGTGGGGCGGTGCGTGGTCACGTCGGTGCGTGCCACCACCCGTCCGCGGTGGATCACGGTGCGGGCCTCGGTGCCGGAGGCGATCGCCTCGACCACGGATCCGGCGCGGACGGCGAGGAGTTCGGCGGGGGCGCCGACCTCGACCCGGTCGATGACCGGTGCGCCGATCGCGTCGCGGGCCGCACCGGTCACGGCGTGGACCGCCTCGTCGGGAAGGAGGTGTCCGGCGGCGACGAGGAGGGCCGCCGTCTCGAGCGGATCGATCCGACCGAGCGGGTTGAACATGTCGCGCCAGTTGTCGCTGCCGCCGGCGACCGCGACACCGGCGTCGAGCAACGGCCGGAGCGGCGGCAGTCCACGCGGTGTGAGCGTCGGGTGCTCCCGTGCCTGCAGACCGAGGTTGGTCTGCGGCAGCGTGACGACGGCGATGCCGACGTCGGCGAGACGTCGAGCGACGTCGACGACCTCGGCGAGGTCGCGTCGGCCGAGGCTGACGCAGTGCGACGCGGTGGCTCGGCCGCCGAGACCCAACCGCTCGACCTCCCCCATGAACGTCTCGAGGGTGCGGCTGCCCGCGTCGAGCGTCTCGTCGAGGTGCAGGTCGATCGGCAGACCGGCGTCGGCGGCCCGTTCGGCGAGGATCCGGACCGCGCCGTGCGGGTCGACGTCGAGGGCGGGCGCACCGCCGACCGCGTGAGCACCCGCTTCTATCGCCTCGTCGAGGAGACGGCGACGCTGCGCGCCCTCGTCGCCGGTGACCGGCGCGGACACGAGTGCGACCACGGTCAGGTCGACGTCGCTGCGCGACCGGCCGAGCTTCACCAGTTCGCCGACCCCGGTGACGCCGACGAGCGGGTCGACGTCGGCGTGGGTGCGGATGGCGGTGAAGCCCCTGGCGACGGCGATGTCGACGGCACGGCGGGCCCGGTCGGCGACGTCGTCGGCGGACAGCGTCGGGTACACGCTGATCAGCGCTTCGATGGCGCCGCCGAGGTCGCCGGTCAGGTTGGCCGCCCGGTCGGCGAGGAACGCCTTGTCCAGGTGGGCGTGGGGTTCGGCGGCCGCGGGCATCAGCACGTGGCCGGACAGGTCGACGCGTTGCGGCGACCGCTGCGAGTCGGTCGGGAACCTCCCGGCCGGGGCGACGTCGCTGATGACGCCGTCGATGATCAGCACATCGTGCCGATCGGTGCTCCCCGAGATGTGTGCGCCAGTGAGCAGGAGCGCGTCGTCGTTGGTCACGACAGTCCTTTCATCGCCGGATCGCGGGTGCGATCACCGATGGCCGAGTGACGGGGCGGGCCAGGCCATGAGTTCGAGGAGGACACCGAAACCGGTCCACACGAAGGCATTCGTGAGGCCGGGTGTGACCCCGGACTCGAAGGTGACGGGTTCGCCGACGACGGTGACGCCGTCGACGGCCCGCAGCTTCTCCAGTGCGGCCGGGACGTCCGGGACGTCGACGCCGAGGTGGGCGGCGCCGACCCGGTCGGGGCGGCGGGCGTCGGCGACGTCGACGATTCCCGAGCCGTCCCCGTCCCACCATTGGACGAGTTCCACCTGTCGCCCCGCGATCGACAGCATCGCGAGGGCGAAGCTTCCGCCTGCGGCGCCGAGGCGACGTGGGGCCGCTTCGGTGTCGTCGACGAAACGTTCCATGCGGAACGTCAGCTCCGCACCCAGGCGGGTGGTGAAGAACTCGACGGCGACGTCGAGGTCTGTCACCACCACCCCGAGGTGATCGACACGAAACGTCACAGTGACGCCTTCGCCGGGGCGAGTCCGAGTTCGTCGAGGAGACGACCCGATTCCAGGATGTCCTTGACGGTTCCCAGGTAGCGGGCGGCATCGGCGCCGTCGACGAGCCGGTGATCGTAGGTCAGGCACAAGTACGCGCAGTCGCGGACCGCGATCGTCTCCGAGTCGATCTCGCCGATCGCCATGACGCGGCGCTCCACGGCTCCGGTGGCGAGGATGCCGACCTCCGGTGCGTTGAGGATGGGAGTGTCGAGGATCGACCCGCGCGAGCCGGTGTTGGTGAGCGTGAACGTGCCGCCCTCCAGGTCGGCGGGCTTGAGACCGCGACCGCGGGCCTTGCCTGCCAGTTCGGTTATCGCACCGGCCAGGCCGACGACGTCGAGGTCCTGCGCCGACTTGATGTTCGGCACGAGGAGACCGGCCTCGGTGTCGACGGCGACGCCGAGATTGACCTCGGGGTGCGTCGTCCGAGTGCCCGCGTCGACGTCGATCGCCGAATTGAGCAGCGGGTGCTCGGCCAGGGCGAGGGTCGCGGCGCGGGCGATCACCGCGAACGGCGACAGCGAGACGCCGTGGCGCTCCTTGAACGTCGCGCCGTGCGCGCGGCGCGCGTCCATGACGTCGGTGACGTCGACCTCGACCACCGAGGTGAGCTGTGCGGTCGTCGACAGCGAGGCGTGCATGCGCTGGGCGATGATCGCGCGGATTCGGGTGAGCCGCGTGGTCTGTTCAGTCATGGGTCGACGTCTCAGGATGCCTGGTAGGCGGCCGCGTCGGCGGCGTCGTCGGCGATGACCACTACCGCGGTGCCGCAGGCGACGGTGTCGCCTTCCGCGGCGAGCAGTGCCGCGATGACTCCCGCGGCGGGCGACTCGAAGTCGACGTCGATCTTGTCGGTGGCGACTTGGCCGAGGACGGTGCCCTCCTCGACCTCGTCGCCGACGGCGACGGCCCACTCGGCGATGATGCCCTCTTCCATGGTGATGCCCCACTGCGGCATCGGGTATTCGGTTGCCATGCTGTTTCGCTCCTTGGTTGGTTGAATCGGGTGGTGATCGGTCGGTCAGCGGACGAGCGCGCGGATCTCGTCGACGATCCGCTCCTTGCCGGGGATGACCTCGCGTTCGAGGACCGGCGCGTACGGAATCGGCGAGTTGCGGTTGCCGATGCGCAGGATCGGGGCCTTGAGCAGGTCGTGGCATTCCGATGCGGCCCAGGCCGCGATCTCGGCGCCCATGCCGCCGCGCTGCACGGCCTCGTGGGCGATGACGAGTCGTCCGGTCTTGGCGATCGACTCGCGCAGGCCGTCGTAGTCGAACGGAACGAGCGTGCGTGGGTCCCAGACCTCGAGCGAGATGCCTTCGTCGGCGAGTTCTTCGGCCGCGGCGAGACTGTCGTGCATCGTCTTCAGGTAGGAGACGACGGTGACGTCGGTGCCCTCACGGTGCACGCGCCCCTTGCCGAACGGGATGGGCTCGACTTCGACGACCTCGCCCGCCGGGCCGCCGCGGCCTCCGTACACCTGCTTGTGCTCGAAGAAGATGACCGGGTCGGGGTCGCGGATGGCCTGCTTCATCAGGCCCTTGGTGTCTTCGGGGGTGCCGGGAGCGACCACCTTGAGACCCGGTACGTGCAGGAACCACGACTCGAGGCTCTGCGAATGCTGCGCCGCGGTGGAGCCCGCGGTGCCGGTGACCATGCGGACGACCATCGGGACCGACAGCTTGCCACCGGTCATGTAGTGCAGCTTGGCCGCCTGGTTGACGATCATGTCCATGGCGAGCGTGACGAAGTCGCCGAACATGATCTCGGCGATCGGGCGAGCGCCGACCATGGCGGCGCCGACGGCCGCGCCGACGATCGCCTCCTCGGAGATCGGGGTGTCCCACAGTTGGTCGGCGCCGAACTGGTCCCACAGTCCCTTGGTGACGCCGAAGACGCCGCCGGGCTCGCCGACGTCCTCGCCGATGAGGATGACGTTGGGGTCGCGTTCCATCTCTTCGGCGATGGCCTGCCGGACTGCGTCGGCATTGGTGAATCGAGTCATCGCAGCATCGCTCCTTCGTAGTCGTTGACGTAGATGTCGGTGAGGGCGTCGGACGGCTCGGGGAACGGCTGCTCCTCGGCCCACGCCGCCGCACGTTTGAGCTCCTCGGCGACCTCGGTCTTGAGATTGTCGATCTCGTCCGCGGAGACGCCCCAGCGGTCGGTGAGGACCGCGGCGAACAGGTCGATCGGGTCGCGACCCATCCAGTGGGCGACCTCGTCCTTCGGACGGTAGCGAGCCATGTCGCCCTCGAAGTGGCCCCGATGACGGTAGGTCTTCGCCTCGATGAGGGTCGGGCCGCCGCCGGTGCGTGCGAGTTCGACGGCCTCGGCGGTCACCTGCTGGACCGCGAGCACATCGTTGCCGTCGACGACGACGCCGGGCATCACGTAGCTCGCCGCGCGGTCGGCGACGTCGGTGACGAGCTGGTGCTTGTCCTGGCGGGTGAATTCGCCGTACAGGTTGTTCTCGCAGATGAACAGCACGGGCAGCTTCCACAGTGCGGCCAGGTTCATCGACTCGTGGAACGCGCCCTCGTTCGACGCGCCGTCGCCGAAGAAGGTGACGGCGACATAGCCGTCGCCCGCACGCTTGAGCTGCAGTGCGGCTCCGGTCGCCAGCGGGATGCCGCCGGCGACGATGCCGTTGGCCCCGAGGAAGCCGAGCTCGGTGTCGATCATGTGCAGGGAGCCGCCCTTGCCGCGGTTGTAGCCGGTCACTCGCGCGAAGAGCTCGGCGTACATCTTGGCCGGGTCGGCGCCGCGGCCGAGGATGTGACCGTGGCCGCGGTGCGCGCTCGTGAGGACGTCACCGTCGCCGAGCGCGGCGCAGACGCCGACCGCGACGGCTTCCTGGCCGATGTACGGGTGCAGGAAGCCCGGTATCAGTCCCTTGGCGCGCAGGCGAGCCGCCAGCTCCTCGAATTTGCGAATCCGCACCATGCGAGCCATCAGCTCCAGCGCCTCCTCGCGGGTCACAGCATCTGCCATGTTCACTCCTGAGTTCCTGCGGATCGGTCCCTCATCGGATGGATCGATCCGCACCAGTTCGGACATCCGGTATGTTGTCATACCTGTAATCCATCACACAAGTGGTGGTCGAATGTGACCTAGGAGTAACCATGACGTCAGCACGAGATCCCCAGCGCAAACTGCTGCGACTCGAAGTCCGGAACTCGCAGACCCCGATCGAGACGAAGCCGGACTGGATCAGGGCACGCGCGAAGACCGGGCCCGAGTTCCTCGCCATCAACGACCTCGTCCGGAGCGAACAACTCCGCACGGTGTGCCAGGAAGCCCTGTGCCCCAACATCTTCGAGTGCTGGGAAGACCGGGAGGCCACCTTCCTCATCGGCGGCGAACAGTGCACCCGACGCTGCGACTTCTGCAACATCGACACCGGTCGACCCGCGGCCCTCGACACCGACGAACCCCGACGAGTCGCCGAATCGGTCGCCACGATGGGGCTCCGGTACGCCACCGTCACCGGAGTCGCCCGCGACGACCTCGACGACGGCGGCTCCTGGCTGTGGGCCGAGACCGTACGCCAGATCCGTCGGTCCTGCCCGGACACGGGCGTCGAGCTGCTCATCCCCGACTTCAACCGTCGGGCCGACCTGCTCGACGAGGTCTTCGAGACCCGCCCGAGCGTCCTGGCCCACAACGTCGAGACCGTGCCGCGCATCTTCAAGAAGATCCGCCCGGCGTTCACGTACGAACGGTCGCTCGGCGTCATCTCCGACGCGCGCGACGCCGGACTGATCACCAAGTCGAACCTGATCCTCGGCATGGGAGAGACCGACGACGAGATCGACGAAGCCCTCCGCGATCTACACGACGCCGGCTGCGACCTCGTCACCATCACCCAGTACCTTCGTCCGTCGCCGCGTCACCATCCGGTTGACCGGTGGGTGAAGCCGGAGAGGTTCGTGCACTGGAGCAGGCGCGCCGAAGAGATCGGCTTCCTCGGCGTCATGTCGGGACCGCTGGTGCGGTCCTCGTACCGCGCCGGACGCCTGTACCAGTCGGCCGTCGCCGCCCGTCAGGACGCGTGACCGGCGCGCGATCGAGGTCGGCGGACCTTCCTTCCGTGGTGTAATCCGTGCCACAGTGGACAGGTGCCGACCGCCCTGCCACACCGTGACGTGATCGCCGCCTCCTGGCGGCGAGTCCAGTCGTCGGGACTGCTCCCCGACGACCGACCCGAGCCCGTCCTGTCGGACATCGCGGCCGCCGATCCCCTGCTCGACGCCGCGCGACCGGTACTCGCTCGCGCGGCCGAAGTGCTCAGCGGAACGTCGACGGCGCTGCTGCTCGTCGACAGCCAGAGCCGGATGGTGGCCCGCGTGTCGTCGGATTCGACGCTCGAACGGCGCCTGGAGGACATCGGGGCGATCGACGGCGCGTCGTTCCACGAGGAGGCGATGGGCACCACGGCGCTCGGCACCACGGCCGAAGTCCGCGGCGACGTCGTCATCAACAGCGGTGAGCACTATCTGGAGCAGTTCCGCTCCCTGAGCTGCTTCGGCAGACCAATCATCCACCCGGCGACCCGTCGCGTGGCAGGCATCATCTGCATGACGGAGGTCGCCGACCGGATCAACCCGCTGTCGGTCCCACTCGTGCGCGGACTGGTCGACGATATCGCCGACCGACTCCTCAGCCGTTCACACGCCGAGCACCGCACGGTGATCGCCGCATTCGAGCAGGCCTCGGCTCGCCGCGACTACGCGGTCGCCGCCGTCGGCGACGACCTCCAGCTCACCAACGCCCTGGCCGCGGGCCTGCTCGCCCCGGCCGACTTCGGAACCCTCCGTCTCCTGCTCCACGATCGCCTCATGCCGTCGACGATCACCCTCGTCTCCGGTGCGGTGGCGCAGATTGCGATCGACCGGATTCCGGGCGTCGCGCACGCGGCCGTGTTCCGCCTGCGCCCCGAGGTCGGATCGGCGACCGCCGTGCCGTTGACGGTGCCGGTCGCAGTCGGCGCGACCACCGCGGTCTGCGGCGAGCCGGGGACGGGCCGTTCGACGCGAGCTCGCGCGTGCCTGCCCGACGATCGGGCGACGATCGTCGACGTCGCCGCGGCCATCCTCGACGGCTCCCCGGTCGATGTGACAGCGGTCCTGCGTCAGGCTCGGCTGTCGGGCGACGGGGTGCTCTTCGACGGCGCGGACCTTCTCGACGAGAGGTCCCTGCGGCTGATGCACTCGGCCGTGGCGTCGAACAACCCGTCCGATCCCCCGATCATCGTCGTCACCGGTCCCCCGGAATCACTCGCCCCGACTGTCGCCGCGTTGACGGCGTGCTGCGGGCGGCGAATCGTTCTGCCTCCGCTCCGCGACCGACCCACGGAACTCGCGGCACTCGGGCAGGAAGCTCTCGCCAGAATCGACCCGCGCCTCGATCTCGGGTCCGACGCCGCCGATGCTCTGGTGTGCCAGGAATGGCCGGGGAATCTCACCGAACTGACCAACGTCCTCCGCCGTGCGGCCGACGCGTCGGCCGCACGGGGCTCACGCACGGTCGGTTCGATCGACCTGCCCGTCGACTACCAGGCGTCGACGCGAGCATCCAAGTTGATGGGACTCGAGCAGGCCGAACGTCAGGCGATCGTGGCGGCACTGTCCACCGCGGAAGGCAACAAGAGCACAGCGGCCAAGGCTCTCGGCATCAGTCGGACCACGTTGTACGCCCGCATCCGGGCCCTCGGAATCACCGGCTGACCTGCTCGGACAGTCGCCACCCGCCGCCGGAGGAGGGCCTGTCCAGTTGGAGTGTTCAGTTTCCGTACACGGCGGGTCCGCGGCCCCGTGCGAGAAATGATGTGCGTCACAGTGGCGCGCTTCACATACTCTCGCCAGGAGGTCTCCGATGACCACGACCACGATTCCGGGACTGCTTCCCGCCGTCGCCGACTTCGTCTCCACTGACCGCAAGATGCTGATCGGCGGCCAGTGGGTCGATGCGGCATCAGGACGCACGTTCGCCACCAACGACCCGGCCACCGGCCGCGTCATCACCAACGTCGCGCAGGGCGAGGCAGCCGACATCGACCGTGCCGTCGCGGCCGCCCGCGCAGCGTACGAGGGCCCGTGGTCGCGGATGAAGCCGAACGAGCGGGAACGTCTCATCTGGCGAGTCGGCGACATCCTCTCCGAGCGAGCCGAGATCTTCGGTCAGCTCGAGGCGCTCGACAACGGGAAGTCGGTCGCCATCGCCACCGCGGTCGACGTCGGATGGTCGGCGGACGTCTGGCGGTACAACGCCGGTCTCGCCACCAAGATCACCGGCTCGTCGGTCACACCGTCGATGCCGTTCGCTCCCGACCAGCAGTTCCACGCCTACACCCGACGAGAGTCGATCGGCGTCTGCGGCCAGATCATCCCCTGGAACTTCCCCATCCTGATGGCGACGTGGAAGCTCGCACCCGCCCTCGCCGCGGGCAACACCGTTGTGCTCAAGCCCGCCGAGCAGACTCCGCTCAGCGCACTGATGCTCGGCGAGGTGTTCGAGGAGGCCGGATTCCCGCCCGGCGTCGTCAACATCGTGCCCGGCTTCGGCGACGCGGGCGCCGCGCTGTCCGCGCACATGGACGTCGACAAGGTCGCGTTCACCGGTTCCACCGAGGTCGGAAAGAAGATCGTTCACGCCGCCACCGGGAACCTCAAGAAGGTGACCCTCGAACTCGGCGGCAAGAGCCCGAACATCGTCTACAACGACGCCGATCTCGACGCAGCCGTCGCCGGTTCGGTGGCCGCGTGGATGTTCAACCACGGCCAGTGCTGCGTGGCGGGCACCCGCATGTTCGTGCAGCGCGACATCTTCGACGACTTCACGCAGGCCGTCGCGAACGCCGCATCGCAGGCGAAGATCGGCCCGGGACTCGACCCGACCACCGAGCTCGGACCGCTGGTGTCGCAGGAACAGTTCGATCGGGTGAGCGGCTACATCCAGCAGGGTCTAGCCGACGGCGCCCGCGCGCTGACCGGCGGCGGCCGATGGGGCGATGAGGGCTACTTCGTCGAGCCCACCGTGTTCGTCGACGTGAAGCCCGAGTTCTCGATCGTCGAAGAGGAGATCTTCGGCCCGGTTGTGGTCGCGCTCCCGTTCGACGACGAAGAGGACGTCGCTCGCGCCGCCAATGACTCGATCTACGGTCTCGCCGCGGGCATCTGGACCAAGGACGTCTCGAAGGCCCACCGCACGGCCGCGAAGCTGCAGGCCGGTTCGGTCTGGGTGAACCAGTACAACGGCTTCGACACCGCTCTGCCGTTCGGCGGATTCAAGCAGTCCGGCTGGGGCCGCGAACTCGGCGACTCCGCCGTCGATCACTACACGCAGACCAAGTCCGTCAACATCGCGCTCTGACCCCAACCCCACCACCACGTAAGGACACCCCATGAAGACCAAGGCAGCAGTACTCCTCGAAGCGGGCAAGCCGTTCGAGATCATGGAACTCGAACTCGACGGCCCCGGTCCGGGCGAAGTGCTGATCAAGTACACGGCCGCGGGCCTGTGCCACTCCGACCTGCACCTCACCGACGGCGACCTCCCGCCCCGCTACCCGATCGTCGGAGGTCACGAGGGCTCCGGAATCATCCAGGAGGTCGGTCCCGGCGTGACGAAGGTCAAGGCGGGCGACCACGTGGTGTGCAGCTTCATCCCGAACTGCGGCACCTGCCGCTACTGTTCGACGGGCCGCCAGAACCTCTGTGACATGGGCGCCACCATCCTGGAGGGATCGATGCCCGACGGCACGTTCCGGTTCCACGGCGACGGCGTCGACTTCGGAGCGATGTGCATGCTGGGCACCTTCTCCGAGTACGCGACGATCTCGCAGCACTCGGTGGTCAAGGTGGACGACTGGCTTCCGCTGGAGACCGCAGTCCTGGTCGGCTGCGGCGTCCCGTCCGGGTGGGGCACCGCGGTCAACGCGGGCAACCTGCGCGCGGGCGACACCGCCGTGATCTACGGCATCGGCGGCCTCGGCATCAACGCCGTTCAGGGCGCCGTCGCGGCAGGCTGCAAGTACGTCGTCGCCGTCGACCCGATTTCGATGAAGCGGGACCAGGCGCTCAAGTTCGGCGCGACCCATGCGTTCGCGACCGCGGAGGAGGCGCAGGAGAAGGTCACCGAGCTCACGTGGGGTCAGGGCGCCGACGCCGCGCTGATCCTCGTCGGCACCGTCGACGTGCCGGTGGTTCAGGCCGCGACCGCGGTGATCGGCAAGGGCGGACGAGTCGTGATCACCGGTCTGGCCGACCCGACCAAGCTCACCGTCCAGGTGTCGGGCACCGACCTGACCCTGAATCAGAAGACGATCATGGGTTCGCTGTTCGGTTCGATGAACCCGCAGTACGACATCGTCCGCCTGCTTCGTCTGTACGACGCGGGCGAGCTCAAGCTCGACGAGCTGGTCACCAAGCGCTACTCACTCGAAGACGTCAACCAGGGATACGAGGACCTTCGCAACGGTCTGAACGTCCGCGGCGTCATCGACCACGCCCAGTAGATCTCCGCCGTGCGACCCAGGGGGAACGCGGCCGTCACCGCAACGCGGCGCGGAGCTGTTCGCTCCACGTCGCGACCACCTGGGCTCGGCGGACAGAGTCGTCCGTGAGCGTGTCGGCGAGCCCGAGTCCGCGTGCGAGGTCGAGTGTGGCCTGAGCGAGACGATGCGACAGGGGCTGCGATCCGTCCGGGTCCAACCCGTTGCGGGTCATCCGGTAGGCGGCGCGCGCGAACTTCGCCTCCAGCGGGGTTATCTGTTCGCGGAGCACCTCGTCGGACGCGGCGGCCGCCCACACCTGCAGGGCGGCCTTGAACTCGCGGCCGGTGTAGATCTCGACCGCCCGCCCGACCACGATGTCGATGCGTTCGGGCCCGTCCGGCAGGGCCTCGCGGGTGTCGGCCATCGCGATGAGTTCGGTGAACATCTGCTCCAGGGCCGCGGTGATCAACGCTTCCCGCGTCGGGAAGTGATGCTGGGCGGCACCGCGGGACACCCCGGCCTCCTCGGCGACACGAGCCACGGTCGCGGCAGCCCACCCGTGGACCGCCAGGATGTCCAGGGTCGACGCCAGGAGCCGCTCCCGGGTGATCCGGGAGCGGTCCTGCTGGGGTGCGCGGACCGGCTGGTTCACTGCGCGCTCGTGTCCCACGGGGCACGGCTCTTCGACAGGAAGGCCGTCATCCCCTCACGCGCCTCGTCGGACGCGAACAGCGCCGCCGACTCGGCTGCCCTGTCCCGCGCCTGCCGGTCGAACGACGCGAGGAGCGCCGCCGTGGTCAGTCTCTTGGACGCCGCAAGGCCCTGCGGCGACGCCTTGCGGATCCCCTCGCAAACCGACCGCAGTTCGGCTACGACGTCGTCGGCCGCGGCGAGGGCCTTGCTGACCAGCCCGAACGACTCCGCCTGCGCGGGAGTGAACGTCTCCCCCGTCAGGAAGTAGCGGCCAGACGCCCGCGCGGTGAGCTTCGGCAGCAGGACGATCGAGATCATCGACGGGGCCAGTCCGAGTCGCGACTCGGTGAGCGCGAATGTGGCGCCCGGTCCGGCGATCGCGATGTCGGCCGCGCCGAGCAGACCGAAACCACCCGCTCGGACGTGCCCGTCGGCGACCACGATCACCGGCTTCGGCATCTCCATCATCGCCCGCATCACGCCGATCATCGCCTCGGCGCCCTCCGCGGTCGCCTCCTCCGGCGACAGTCCCCTGCCGAGCGCTTCGCGGAGGTCGCCGCCCGCGCAGAACGTCCCGCCCGTGTGGGTCAGTACGACGGCGCGGACCGTGTCGTCGGATGCCGCATGGGCCAACGCCGCCCGCAACTGGGCGACCAGCACCGAACTGAGCGCGTTGCGGTTGGCCGGCGAATCGAGCGTCACGGTGGCGATCGCGGCGTCGACCTCCGTCCGCACGAGGGTGTCGGTCATGTCAGTACGACTTCGGGAGGCCGAGGCACGTCTGCGAGACGAAGTTGAGGATCATCTCGCGGCTGACCGGGGCGATCCGCATGAGACGCGACAGCGGCAGCATGGCGGCCATGCCGTACTCGACGGTGAGCCCGTTGCCGCCGAGCGTCTGCACGGCCTGATCGACGATCTTCGCCGCCGCCTCGCCCGCCGCGTACTTCGCCATGTTGGCCGGGACGGCCGCACCCCAATCGTCGCCCGCGTCGTACAGGGTCGCGGCCTTCTGCATCATCAGCTTCGCCATCTCGAGTTCGATCTTGCCCTGCGCCAACGGATGCGCGACGGCCTGGTGGGCGCCGATCGGCGTCTTCCACACGGTGCGCTGATTGGCGTACTCGACGGCCTTCTCGAGGGCGAAGCGACCCATGCCGACGGCCGACGCCGACGCCATGATCCGCTCCGGGTTGAGGCCGGCGAACAGCTGCGACAGCGCCGCGTCCTCCGAGCCGACCAGCGCGTCGGCGGGCAGACGGACGTCGTCGAGAAACAGGGTGAACTGCTTCTCGGGGTTGATGATGTCCATCTCGATGACCTGGGCCTCGAAGCCCTCGGCGTCGGTCGGCACGATGAACAGGGCGG
The DNA here is from genome assembly GCF_009932475.1 of Gordonia spumicola. GTDB lineage: Bacteria > Actinomycetota > Actinomycetes > Mycobacteriales > Mycobacteriaceae > Gordonia > Gordonia spumicola. Next base: position 258,761 of record NZ_BJOV01000001.1, on the reverse strand, counting down.
GCTTGAGCCGTCCCGTCTTCGAGTCCTCGGTACGGGCCACGATGAGGACGGCCTGCGCCTGGTCGACACCGGAGATGAACACCTTGCGGCCGGTCAGCAGCCATTCGTCGCCGTCGCGGCGTGCGGTGGTGGTGATCTGGTGCGAGTTGGACCCGGCGTCGGGTTCGGTGATCCCGAACGCCATGGTGATCGACCCGTCGGCGAGGCCGGGGATCCAGCGCTGCTTCTGCTCATCGGTGCCGAAGCGGGCGATGATGTTGCCGCAGATCGCGGGCGAGACGACCATCATCAGCAGGCCGGAACCGCCCGCGGCGAGCTCCTCCATGACGATCGCGAGTTCGTACATGCCTGCCCCGCCGCCGCCGTACTCCTCGGGGAGATTGACGCCGATGAAGCCGAGCTTGCCCGCCTCCTCCCACAGTTCGTCGGTCTTGCGACCCTCGCGCGCGCAGTCGGTGAAGTACTCCTGTCCGTACTTCTTGACCAGCGCGGCGACGGACTCCCGCAGCGCGGCGCGTTCTTCGGTCTCGACAAAGCTCATTCGTTCGTTCCTTCTTCTTCGGAGGAGATGACGGCGAGCACGTCGCCGACGGACAGTTGACGGCCGACCTCGACGGCCAGGACCGACACGACGCCGTCGGCAGGCGCACTGATGGTGTGCTCCATCTTCATGGCCTCGAGCCACAGGAGCGGTTGGCCGGCGACCACGCGGTCGCCTTCGCCGACGGCCACGCGGATCACCGAGCCGGGCATCGGCGCGAGCAGCGAACCGGGGCGTTCCTGAGCGGCCGGATCGATGTACCGGGGCACTCGGGTCAGCGACACCGCCGCGCCCGGCCAGTCGACGTGCACCGCCGAACCGTCGACGGTCACCGTGTACCGGCGGGTGACGCCCGCGGTCTGCAGGACCACCTCGCCCGCGGACACCGATACGACGGACGTGCCGTCCAGGTCGGGCAGGTCGACGCCGGAACGCTCGATCCGGTACCGGGCGACGATCTCGTCACCCCCAGCGGTGACGTAGCTCTTGGTCTGGTGGCCGGACGCGATGTTGCGCCAGCCGGACGGCAGCGAGCCGAGCCTGCGGGCCGACGACCGGTTGGCCGCCGACTGCGCGAGGGCCGCCGCGACGGCGGCGACGCGGACGTCGTCGTCGGATGCCAGCGGCGCCGCGAGAACGTCGAGGCCGACGGTGTCCAGATAGGCCGTGTCCGTGTCGCCGGACAGGAACGTCGCGTCCCGAAGGGTGTTGACGAGCATGTCCCGGTTCGTGACGAGGCCGTGGATCGTGGCATCGGCGAGCGCCCGAGCGAGCATGGCCGCCGCACGGTCACGGGTCGGCGCCCACGAGATGACCTTGGCGAGCATCGGGTCGTAGAACGTGGAGATCTCACTGCCGTCGGCGATGCCGGAGTCGACGCGCACGCCCGGCCGCGACAGCAGACCGAACCGAGTATCGGCGGGCAGGTGGATCGTGGTGATCGTGCCCGACTGCGGCTGCCAATCGTTCGCCGGGTCCTCCGCGTAGAGACGGACCTCGATGGAGTGGCCCGATGTGGTCGGCTCCTGTGCGGGCAGCGCCTCCCCCTCGGCGACGCGGATCTGCCATTCGACGAGGTCGGTGCCGGTGGTCAGCTCGGTGACCGGGTGCTCCACCTGAAGCCGCGTGTTCGTCTCCAGGAAATAGAATTTCGCATTCCGGCTGCTGTCATCGGACCCGCTCGCTGCGCTCCCGGCGTCCACGAGGAACTCCACCGTGCCCGCACCTCGGTAGCCGATCGATTCGACGGCGGTGCGGGCCGCGGCGTACAAACGCTCGCGCATGTCGCCGCCGATGCGCTCGACGAGCGGCGCGGGCGCCTCCTCCACCACTTTCTGGTGACGACGCTGAATGGAGCATTCACGCTCACCGACCGCCCAGACGGTGCCGTGTGCGTCGGCCATCACCTGGACCTCGATGTGATGCCCACGCTCGATGTACGGCTCGCAGAACACCGTCGGGTCGCCGAACGCCGATTCGGCTTCCCGTCGTGCGCCCGCGACCTGGTCGGCGAGTTCGGACAGGTCGCGGACCACGCGCATACCGCGGCCGCCGCCGCCTGCCGAGGCCTTGATGAGCAGGGGAAGATCATCGGCGGTGACGTTCTCGGGGTCGATGTCGGTCAGGACGGGCACTCCCGCGGCCGCCATCAGCTCCTTGGCGTTGACCTTGGAACCCATCGCGGTGATCGCGCCCGCGGGCGGACCGATCCAGGTGAGCCCGGCGGCGACGACGGCGTCGGCGAATTCGGCGTTCTCCGACAGGAAGCCGTACCCCGGGTGGATGGCGTCGGCGCCCGCGGCCTGTGCGGCGGCGATGATCTTCTCACCCCGCAGGTACGTCTCGGCAGACGTCGAACCCGGCAGGTGAACGGCGGCGTCGGCCTGCCGGACGTGCGGGGCGTCGGCGTCCGGGTCGGAGTAGACGGCCACCGTCCGCAGGCCGAGGGCCTTGGCGGTGGTGAACACGCGGCAGGCGATCTCGCCGCGGTTGGCGACCAGGACTGAGGTGATCGGGTTGCTCATGTGTTCTCTCACATCCGGAAGACGCCGAAGTTGCTGGTGCCCTCGATGGGGGCGGTAGCAATCGCGGACAGGGTCTGGCCGAGGATCGTGCGGGTGTCGCGGGGATCGATCACACCGTCGTCGTAGAGCATCCCGGAGAGGAACGTCGGGACCGACTCGATCTCGATCTGGGCTTCGATCATGGCGCGCATCCCGGCGTCGGCTTCTTCGTCGACGACGCCGCCGCGGGCCTCGGTTGCCGCGCGGGACACGATCGAGATGACGCCCGCGAGCTGCGCGGCGCCCATGACGGCACTCTTGGCGCTGGGCCACGCGAACAGGAACCGCGGATCGTAGGCGCGGCCGCACATGCCGTAGTGCCCGGCGCCGTAGCTGGCGCCCATCAGGATCGAGATGTGCGGGACCGTCGAGTTCGACACCGCGTTGATCATCATCGCGCCGTGTTTGATGATGCCGCCCTGCTCGTACTCCTTGCCGACCATGTAGCCGGTGGTGTTGTGCAGGAACAGCAGCGGAGTGTCGCTGCGGTTGGCGAGCTGGATGAACTGCGTCGCCTTCTGCGCCTCTTGCGAGAAGAGGACGCCCTGCGCGTTGGCGAGGATGCCGACAGGGTAGCCGTGGACGGTGGCCCACCCGGTGACGAGCGATGTGCCGTACTCGGGTTTGAACTCGTCGAAGTCGCTGCCGTCGACGATGCGCGCGATCACCTCGTGCGGGTCGAACGGGATCTTGAGGTCGGACGGCACGATGCCGAGGAGGTCGTTCTCGTCGTAGATGGGCTCGACCACCTCGGCGATCGGTTCGGGACCCTGCTTGCGCCAGTTGAGACGGGCCACGATCCGCCTGCCGATCCGCACCGCGTCCTGTTCGTCGGCGGCGAGATAGTCGCCGAGACCGGAGACGCGCGAATGCATCTTCGCGCCGCCGAGCTCCTCCTCGTCGCTCACCTCACCGGTCGCCATCTTGACCAGCGGCGGGCCGCCGAGGAACACCTTCGACCGGTCGTCGATCATCACGACGTGATCGCTCATCCCGGGAATGTAGGCACCACCCGCGGTCGAGTTGCCGAAGACGAGCGCGATGGTCGGGATACCGGCCGCCGACAGTCGCGTCAGATCGCGGAACATCCGGCCGCCGGGGACGAACACCTCCTTCTGCGTCGGCAGGTCCGCGCCGCCCGACTCCACCATGGAGATGACCGGGAGGCGGTTCTGCATGGCGATGTCATTGGCGCGCAGCACCTTGCGCAGCGTCCACGGGTTCGACGTGCCGCCCTTGACCGTCGGATCGTTCGCGACGACCAGGCATTCGACACCCTCGACAACCCCGATGCCTACCACGACGGAGGCGCCGACGGTGAACTGCGAACCGTGCGCGGCGAGCGCGCACAGTTCGAGGAACGGCGAGTCCTCGTCGATCAACAACTCGATACGTTCGCGCGCCGTGAGCTTCCCGCGCTTGCGGTGCCGCTCCACGTACTTCTCGCCGCCACCGACGAGCACCTTGCGGAACTCGACGTCGAGATCGGCGAGCTTGGCGTTCATCGCCTCGACGTTCGCGACGAACTCGTCGGACGTCGTGTCGACCTTGCTTCTCAGAACAGTCATCGGGTGCCCTTTCGCTTCGCCCGTGCGGTCGCGCTCATCCCTGGTACCCCAGGACCTTCGCGGCGAGACCGGTGAGGATCTCGTTGGTGCCGCCGCCGATTCCGATGATGCGGATGTCGCGGTACTGGCGCTCGATCTCCGACTCCCGCATGTAGCCCATGCCGCCGTGCAGCTGGACGCCCTTGTCGATGACCCATTCGGCGGCTTCGACGGCGGTGTTCTTCGCGAAGCAGATCTCCGCGAGCATCGGGTCGCCGTTCATCATGTGCCGGTCGACGACGGACCGTGTGTAGGTGCGCGCGACGTCCACCTTGCGGGCCATCTCCGTGACCGTGTCCTGGACCGACTGACGCTTGATCAACGGCTTGCCGAACGTGTCGCGGTTGCGGACCCATTCCAGGGTCAGGTCCAGCGACCGCTGCGCCTGCGCGTACGCCTGCACCGCGAGCGCGGCGCGCTCGGACACGAAGGCCTGGGCGATCTGCGCAAAGCCCGAGTTCTCCGGACCGATGAGGTTCTCCACCGGCACCCGGCAGTCGACGAACGACAGTTCGCCGGTGTCGGACGCCAGCCAGCCCATCTTCTCCAGCTTGCGGTCGACGTTGAAGCCGGGCGTCCCCTTCTCGATCACGAGGAGGGACACCCCCGCCGCGCCGTCTCCGCCCGTGCGGACCGCGGCGACGATGTGATCGGCGCGCACAGCCGAGGTGATGAACGTCTTGGCGCCGTTGACGATGAAGTGGTCACCGTCGCGCTTCGCTGTGGTCCGCAAGTGACCGACGTCGCTGCCGCCGCTGGGCTCGGTGATGGCGAGGCTGCTGATCTTGTCGCCCGCGAGGACGGGTGCGACCCACTTCGCGATCTGTTCCGGGGTCCCGTTGTTCGCGATGTGCGGGGTGGAGATACCGCAGGTGAACAGGCTCGCGAACACACCGCCGGAAACGCCCCGGTAGTGCAGTTCCTCGCAGACGATGAGCGCGTCGATCCCGTCGCCGCCGCTGCCGCCCTTCTCCTCGGGGGTGCCGAGGCCGAGCAGACCGAGGTCGCCCGCCTGCTTGTGCAGTTCTCGCGGGATCAGGCCGTCGCGCTCCCACTGGTCCTGGAACGGCAGGATGTGTCTGGTCGCGAAGTCTGCGGCAAGACTGCGCAGGTCACGACGTTCTTCCGAGTCCCAAATGTCACTGGGGATGGGCATTGATTTCCTCTCCCGCTCCTTGAGCGAGCTTGCGAGTCGAAAGGTCTAGCGACTGAACCGTTCGGGCAGATCGACCACACGCGAACGCAGCCATTCGCCGAGGCCCTTGGCCTGTGGATCGAAGCGGACGTTCTCGGCGACACCGCGGCCCAGGACGCCTTCGATGACGAAGTTGAGGGCGCGCAGTTTCGGCAGGCGGTACCGGTGGACGGTCAGGTCCGCGACCTCGGGCAGCAGTTCCTTGACCCGATCGACGGTGAGTGTCTGGTCGAGCCAGGTGAACTGTTCGTCGGTCCGGGCCCAGGCGCCGATGTTCGCGCTGCCGCCCTTGTCGCCGCTGCGGGCTCCGATGATCTCGCCGAGCGGCGCGCGTCTGGTCGGCCCCCAGTCGTCGACGGGCCCGGAGTCGGGGACGCTCACATCGCGCGTCGGCTCGGCCCGCAGCGGCGACGGCTCGATGACGATCGACACGCCGTCCGGCTGTGTCACGCGATGTTCGACGAGGCCCGCGTCCACATAGCCGGGTTCGAACACGCCGTACGGCGCACCGTTTCCGGGCGGCGCGGTGAGGGTGAAGCCCGGGTAGCTGGCGAGGGCGAGTTCGACGGCCGTCGCGCTGAACGGACGGCCGACGACCGCCGGATTCGGGTCGCGCGCCACGCACTTGAGGAGGGCGCTGGCCTGTTCCTCGGTCTCCGCGTCCGGCCGGTCCAGCCGCGACAGCTCCCACGTGAGTTCGGCGGGCGACGTCGGCAGCGCCGCGGTGAACTGCGCTTTGAACAGATCCGCCTTGGCCTCGATGTCGAGTCCGGTCAGGACCACGTCCACCTCGTTGCGGATGCCCGCGAGGTGATTCAACGACACCTTCAGGTCCGTCGGCGGGGCTTCGCCCCGGACCCCGCTGATGCCGACCCGGTCGTCGCCGAGCTGGGCGATCTCGATGGTGTCGAGCAGTGCCGTCGAGTCGGGGTTGTAGTAACGCGGCCCCTGGATCTCGTAGAGGAGCTGCGCGGTGACGGTGCCGACGGTGACCGCACCGCCGGTGTTCTCGTGCTTGGTGATGACCGACGACCCGTCCGCCGCGACTTCGGCGATCGGGAAACCGAGGCGTCCCATCGGGATCTCGGTGAAGAACGAGTAGTTGCCGCCGGTGGCCTGCGGTCCGCATTCGATGACGTGACCCGCGACGATCGCACCCGCGATGGCGTCGAGGTCCTTGTATCCCCAGCCGTGCGCCGAGGCCGCGGCGCCGACGGTGAGCGATGCGTCGGTGACCCGGCCGGTCACGACGATGTCGGCTCCTCGGTCGAGCGCCGCCTTGATGCCGAAGCCGCCGAGGTAGGCGTTGGCCGTGATAGGGGTCCCGAGGCCGAGCTCGGCCGCTCGCGGCTGCAGGTCGTCGCCGCTGACGAACGCTATCTGGGCGTCGACTCTCAGGGTGTCGGCGAGTTCGCGGAGGGCGACGGCGAGGCCGTGCGGGTTGAGGCCGCCCGCGTTGACGACGATCTTGACGTTCTTGTCGATCGCCAGCCCGAGACTCGTCTCCATCTGCTTCAGGAAGGTCTTGGCGTAGCCCCGCGACGGGTCTTTGAGCCGGTCGCGACCGAGGATCAGCATGGTGAGTTCGGCGAGGTAGTCCCCGGTCAGGTAGTCCAGATGACCGCCGTCGAGCATCTCGTGGACGGCCGTGAGACGGTCCCCGTAGAAGCCGGACGCATTTCCGATGCGGACAGGATCGCTCATGTCAGAGACCTTCCTTCGACGACGCGCGGCCGCTTCCGGGCGGGCCGGCGAAGCACTGCGCGATCGTCGCCCATTCGTTCGCGTCGTCGCCGATGAGCTCCAGTCCGAGATCGTCGATCGAGCGCCGCTGAGTGACGAGTTCGCAGAAGTCGACGGCGTCTCCCCGGACGATGTTCGTCGCATCGTCCGGACCCCACGTCCACACCTCGCCGCTCGGACCCGTCAGTTCGTAGCGGAACGGTTCGGTCGGAGCGGTCCTGCCGTTGACCATGTACGCGAAATCGCGGGTCCGGACGCCGATGTGGGCGACGTTGCGGATGCGGTCGGTCGGCTCCACGCGGACGCCGAGAGCGTCCGCCACGTCCAACGCGTGCGCCCAGGTCTCCATGATGCGGGCGGTGGTCATCGACGTGGCCGACATCGGCGGACCGAACCACGGGACCTTCACACCGTCGGGGACGTCGGCCAGCGCGGCGAGCAGCATCTCTCGCGTGTCGCGCCAGTCGGCGAGGATCTCCGCGGGCGTCCGCCGCGACTCCACCTCGGCGGCCTGGTCCACGAAGCCGAGCGGATCGGCGCCCGCGACGACGAGGAGTTCGGCGAAGCCGTCGGGGTCGGTGGCCGCGAGCAGCGAGACTCGGTCGGTCCACAGAATGTGTCCGACCTGGTGTGCGATGGTCCAGCCCTCCGCGGGCGTGGGTGACGCCCACCGCTCGTCCGGGAGGTCGGCGACCAGGTTGTCGAGGGAGGCGTACTCGGCCCTCAAGTCTTCGGCGATCGACATGCGTCGAGCGTCACACACCACCCGCAATAAATCAAGCATGAATGATTGTTTCCTGCTTCGGGCCTTGGCGAGCAACCTTCTCGGGTCTTCGAGCGCAGTCGAGAAGCCGAGTAAGCGATCGCTCAGACGTGTGCTAGACACAAGCAATGACGATGACGCCAGCCGACGCCTTCACCGCTTTCGCCGTCGGCAGGGAGCCCGGCGCGCCGAAGATCGAGATGACCCAGGCGCTCGGACCCCGATTGACCGATCACCGCGGTCTCATCGACCTGCCCGCGATCACCGTGCTGTTCGACGACCTCGGCGGCTACCCGTTCTACGTCACCGACCGGTCGTCCTCGTCGATGCAGGCGCGACTGACCATGTCGATGCTGCACCGGCCCGCGGTCACCGAACGCCTCACCGCGACAGCGGAACTGCGCCTGCAGAATCCCGGCTACGGCACCACCACCGTCGACATCAGCGGCGACGACGGTCGCACGCTGTGCGTCGGCCTGGCTCGCAACGTCCGGGTGGGTCGAGCGCTCGTCGTCGACGGCGACGGCACTCTCGAGTTGGCGTCGCCGGTCACCCCGGACGACGCCGCCGTGCCCGCCGCACCGGACGCGTCACTGTCCGGCCGCGAGGTGATCGACGCGATCCGGGCGGGCGATGCGCCGATCGGTCCGCTCAGTGAACTGCTGGGCGGCTCGGTCACCGCCGTCGACGACGACGGACTCACCTTCACCTGCATCACCGCGCCGTGGATGGGCAACGTGATGGGCACGATGCACGGCGGCGTGATCGGCGCGATCGTCGGTCAGGCCTGCTCGTTCGGCGCGCAGGCGGCGATGCTGCCCGGTCGCGAGTACCAGATCGTCGACTTCACGGTCGCTTTCCTGCGCTCCCCCGCAGTCGACGGCCGCGGCGTCCACGCCCGCGTCACTCCCGTGAAACTCGGCAAGCGCCTGTCGATCTTCGACGCCGAACTCCGCGACGACGAGGGAACCCTCCTCGCTCGCGCGACCGCCGACGCCCGCTTCGACGTCTGAGGCGTCAGGGACGTTCAGCTCCCACCCGCCACGAGCGAGCAGTGACTCGCACAGTCGCCACCCGCCCGATCATTGAGCTAGTGTCCCGAACCGTAAACTCGTTGCATAACTATTCGAGTCCTCATGGTGGTTGAGCCGGGCCGGAGCGATAGCGGAGGCCCGTGTCGAAACCTGGTGAGGTCGGCTGAAACTCAGTGACAGAGTCTATCGAAATTACTGGTCACACCTGTTTCGTGGGAACGATTCGACAGTAGCTGGACCGCAGTTCCAGCTACTGTCGCCGGGTTTCGACGCGGCCCTCCGCTATCGCTCCGGCCCGGCTCAACCACCATTGGGCGCGAATACTTATTCAACGGACTAACGATTCGGGACACTAGCGCAGCGAGCCGAAGCGTCTAACCAGCCGAATCGACCATAGAACCGAGAAGACGCTTCGACTCGCAAGCTCGCTCAACGACCGGAAGAGATTGCGCTCAACAGCCAGGAACAAGCAGGAGCTCGCCCCGTCGACACCGGCGTCAGTCGCCGCGCAGCGCCTTCTGGAACCGCCGCATGCCACGGATCCAGCGGTCGTAGTCGGCGCCCTTGTGGCGGTACATGTCGAGCACTTCGGGGTGCGGGAGGATCAAGAACCGCTCGGCGTCCATCGCCTCGAGGACGGCGTCGGCGACGTCGGACGGCTCCAGCACGGCACCGGCCGTCGTGACGGCGCGGGCCGCGGTCGGCGACAGCGACGCGTCGTCGGTGAGCAGCTTCGTGTTGACGCCCATCGGACACAGGCAGCTGACGCGGACTCCCTGGTCGCCGTAGGTCACCGACAGCCATTCGGCGAATCCGACGGCGGCGTGTTTGGTGACCGAGTACGGCGCGGACCCGATCTGGGTGAGGAGTCCGGCGGCCGACGCGGTACTGACGAAGTAGCCTTCGCCTCGATCCACCCACCCCGGAATCAGCTGCTGGGCGGCACGGATGTGAGCGCGGAGGTTCACGTCGATCACCGTGTCCCACACGGCGTCGTCGAACTCGAGCTCCGATCCGATGCCGACGCCCGCATTGGCGAAGTAGAGGCCGACCGGTCCGAACGACTCCTCGGCAAGCGCGATGACGGCGGCGATGTGGTCCGCCGCGGAGGCGTCACCACCGAGACCAACCGCGGCGTCGCCCAACTCGGCGACGACGGCGTTCAACCCGTCGTCGTGCAGGTCCGTGAGCACGACTTTCGCGCCTTCGTCGACGAGTTTCCGCGCGATCGCCGCACCGATGCCGCCGCCGGCTCCGGTGACCACAGCGACCTTTCCTGCAACCTTCACGAGTCTTCTCCTGTTCGTCTCACGGGACGTTCCCCCGTCGAGTCATACCTCAACGGCACCGTGTACGGGCCGCCGAACGGGCTATTGACAACGGATCGTCGGTCTGGCCCACTATATGCAATCGCATAGAAACTATGCGTCCGCATATTGCGATATCTCGTCGACCAGGAGGCCCTCATGCCCGAAGCCGTCATCGTTTCCATCGCCCGTTCCCCGATCGGCCGCGCCATGAAGGGCTCGCTCGTCGGCATGCGCCCCGACGATCTGGCCGCCCAGATGGTCCGGGCCGCGCTCGACAAGGTCCCCGCTCTCGACCCGCGCGACGTCAACGACCTCCTCCTCGGCTGCGGTCTGCCCGGCGGCGAGCAGGGCTTCAACCTGGGCCGCAACGTCGCGATCGCGCTCGGCCACGACGCGATCCCCGGCACCACGATCACCCGGTACTGCTCGTCGTCGTTGCAGACCACGCGCATGGCGTTGCACGCGATCAAGGCAGGCGAGGGCGACGTCTTCATCTCGGCGGGTGTCGAGACGGTGTCCCGGTTCGTGAAGGGAACCTCCGATTCCCTGCCCGACACGCAGAACCCGATCTACGCCGACGCCCAGGCTCGCACCGCCGAACTCGCGGCCGGCGGACAGCAGTGGGTGGATCCGCGTGAGGCCGGGAACCTCCCGGACGCCTACATCGCGATGGGTCAGACCGCCGAGAACGTCGCCCAGATCACCGGCATCAGCCGCGAGGAGCAGGACCATTGGGCCGTCCGGTCGCAGAACCGCGCCGAGGCGGCGATCGCATCGGGCTTCTTCGACCGCGAGATCACCCCGGTCACTCTCCCCGACGGCACGGTCGTGTCGAAGGACGACGGCCCCCGCGCGGGTACCACCTACGAGGGCATCAGCGCCCTGAAGCCGGTGTTCCGGCCCGACGGCACGGTCACCGCGGGCAACGCCTGCCCGCTCAACGACGGCGCCGCGGCACTGGTGATCATGTCCGACACCAAGGCCAAGGACCTCGGTCTCACCCCGCTGGCCCGCGTCGTGTCGACCGGCGTCTCGGGCCTGTCGCCGGAGATCATGGGCCTCGGCCCGATCGAGGCGTCCAAGCGGGCCCTCGACATCGCGGGCCTGACGATCGACGACATCGACCTCGTGGAGATCAACGAGGCGTTCGCGGTCCAGGTGCTCGGTTCGGCGCGCGAGCTGGCGATCGACGAGGACAAGTTGAACGTCTCCGGCGGCGCGATCGCCCTCGGCCATCCCTTCGGCATGACCGGTGCGCATCACCGCGACGCTCCTGAACAACCTCACGACCCACGACAAGCAGTACGGCCTGGAGACCATGTGCGTCGGCGGCGGCCAGGGCATGGCGATGGTCCTCGAACGACTGAGCTGACGGTCGACCCTCCTGCACGTCGGTTGAGCCGACACCGAGGCGCCAGCCCAACCACCGTGCAGGAGACGGGTCAGACCACCGTCAGTGGGAGGGGGCGGGACGGGCCGCGGTCGGTGAAGGTGAAGGACGAGCCCGCGGAGAAGCGGACGATGGCGACTTCCCCGGATTCCCGCTGAGGTTCCCCACGTCCGATGCGGACCACCGTGGCGTCGCCGACCTCCACCGACTCCCCGACCACCCACGTCGGGTCGATCGCGGTGGCCGCGGACTGCAGCGACCCGAGCCGGCCCGACACGAGAAGACGCATCCAGCCGCCGTCGGCGACCGCCGCCGAGGCGTTCGGAATCCGCACCTGCACGTCGTCGCCGACCAGTTCGGCGCGCACTCCCGTGTACTGCGCCGGTCCGAACACCGGGTTCAGGTTCAGGGCGTCGACCAGCGCGGCGGCGTCCGACCGTGACCCCAACACCGCGGCGGCCACCCGCTCGGACGCGATGCCCGCGATGCCGATGAGCTGCTTGTCGAGGATGTCGTCCGCCGCGGCGTGATCGGTCCGACGCCGCACCGAGGCGAGGAACCCCAACGACAACAACTGGTGCTGCAGCATCACCTCCTCGATGATGCGGACCAGCGCCGTGCTCGACCACTCGCCGAACGCGAGATCGTCGACGACCGGCCCTCGGTAGTCGACGAGGCCGTCGGCCGCGTCGGGGTCGATGGGAGTCAACGCGATCGTCGCGGCACGCGTGGCGAGCATCGGCTCGGTGACCTCCGGCAACGGCAGTTCGTCGCGGTCCGGTTCGATCGTGATCGTCCATTCGCAGTGCGGAGCGCGATCGACGGGACGACGCGGCGGACGGTGCACCGGCCGGATCCGGGCGCGGCGGTTGGTCGCGATGGCCGTCGCGTCGAACGTCGGATCCTCGATCGTGTGGCACATCGTGGTCACGTACTCGTCGCCCATCGGCTCCACGTCGAGCAGCGCGCCGCAGTGATCGAGGACGAACGACCCGTGATACTCGTCGTCGATCCGGTACCGGAAGTCCATGAACTGAGGCGGGGCGCCGATGTCGAGTTGCAGGCACTTGATCATGTCGGCGACGCCGTCGCCGTCGATGCCGAGCGCCTCGCGCATGCGGCCGGTGTAGACCGGGCTGGCCGCCATCCACTCCTCGATCGCCACCTCGCCCATCCCCTCGCGGCCGAACGCCGCGATCAGATGGGCCATCCCGCTCCGGTCGATGAGCTGCCCGGTCAGGAGCAGTTCGGGGACCAGCGTCGCGAGCCGGTCGTGCGAGAGCTTGTCGATCACTTGTCCTGATCCCACAGGTCGACCGGCGCGGTGCCGCGCGGGTACCAACCGGGGAGGGTGCCCGGCGCCGACTTCTCGATGCGCTTGAGCATCCCGTCGCTGCACGCCTGGTTGGTCAGCATCTCCAGGAAAAGCGCCGAGACGTTGCCGAAGTCGAAGAAGTCGCGCTGCCACTTGAACTGGAAGTTCCCGCCGTACTTGAACCAGCTGCCGCCGATCCCGTGCACGCCGTAGTTCGAGCCGTCGGCCCGCGTGCCTTCATTGATCTGCCGCCACAGGCCGATCATGTCGCCGGTCTGCTCGTCGATCACCCACGCCTGGTACGGGTAGATCCAGCCTTCGAGCCCTTCCATCTCCTGGCCGAGCGCGATCTCCCGGATCTCCTCACGACCGACGGCCATGAAGTCCTTCTCCGGACCGTAATTCCAGCCGTAGGTGGCGTCTTCGGTGTAGAACTCGGCGAGCGGGCGCCAGTCGCCCGCCTTCTCCGCCTCGATGTTGGCATCGAGCCACCGGGTCTTCATCTCATCGAGTTCACTGCGGTCGAACGGCATGTCAATCCTCCACGATCTTCAGGGCTTGGGTCGGGCAGTAGCGGACGGCGGCCTCCACGTCGGCGCGCCGCGATTCATCAGGGTTCTCGTCGAGCAGGTCGACGCTGTCACGTCCCGCCTCGAACACGTCGGGCGCTTCGAGTTCGCACATCCCGTGCCCCTGGCACAGGTCCAGATCCACGACGACGCGCATCGCTCAGTTCCCTCCGGACGCGGCAGCGCGACGCTGATCGGATTCGGCCCGCTCGCCTTGCTCCCGGCGCCGGTACGCCACGCGGCACGGCTGCTGCAGTTGGACGACCATCTTCGAGTGGTCGTTGCGGTAACTGTCGGGGTCCTGCGCGAGGGAGAACTCGTAGTTGCGCAGCAGCACCGAGAAGATGGCTTTGAGCTGCATCATCGCGAACTGGGCTCCCACACAGCGATGGCGGCCCGCGCCGAACGGGATCCACGTCCACCGGTTCACCAGGTCTTCCTGGCGACCGTCGGCGTACCGGTCGGGATCGAACGCGTCGGGATCGGGGAAGTCACCGGGCAACCGGTTCGACACCGCGGGCGAGACGGCGATCGACTGGCCCTTCGCAACTGTCACGCCGCCGACCTCGAACGCCTCCTGCACCATGCGCATCAGGATGATGAGCGGCGGATGCAGGCGCAGTGCCTCTTTGAGCGCGCCTTCGAGCTTGGGGATCTGACGCATCGCCGCGAACGAGTACTCGGTGCCGTCCGCGTAGATGCCGTCCAACTCGTCGGTGACCTGCGCGAGATAGTCGGGGTGCTTGAGCAGTTCGATCAACGTCCACGCGGCGGTGCCCGACGTCGTGTGATGGCCTGCGAACATCATCGAGATGAAGATGCCGGTGACCGTGTCGGCGCTGAACATGTACGTGCCGTCGTCGTTCTTCAGGGAGACGAGGACGTCGAGCAGGTCTCGATCGTCCTTGTCGGTCGGCGGGTTCGCGGTCCGTCGTTCCATCACCCCGCCGATGAACTCGACGAGTTCGGCGCGCGCGGCGTCGCGGCGGCGGAAGCTCTCGATGTCGGCGTGCATGTCCACGTACGCGATGGGGTCGGTGCCCTTCTCGAGTTCGTGGTACAGGTGTGCGATGTGGCCGGACAGCTCCTCGCGGAACTTGCGCCCGATCAGGCACGACGACGACGTGTACAACGTCAGTTCGGCGAAGAACTCCAGCAGATCGATCTCGCCCTCGTCACCCCAGTCGGCGATGATCCGCTCCACCTCGTCAGGGATCGTCACCGCGTGCTGCTTCATGTGGGCGCCCTTGAGCGCCTGATTGTGCAGCATCTCCGATCGGCGTTCCGGACTGGTGTCGAAGACGACGCCCTCGCCGAAGATCGGCGTCATGAACGGGTACGCGGCGCCCTGGTCGAGCACTTCGTCGGGGGCGCGGAAGAACTCCTCATTGGCCGCCGCACCCGACACGAGCACCACGTCCCGGTCGGCGAGCTGGAAGTAGCCGACGTCGCCGCACTCGTCGAGGACTCGCCGGAACAGCCCGATCGGGTCGGTCGCCAACTCGTCGAGGTGACCGTGTTCTCCGGTTCCGCCGGACACGCGGGGTGCAGTCCGCACTCCCTGCCCATCGAGCGTTCCACCCGGCCCGTCGAGCGTTCCACCCGGCCCATCGAGCGGAGTCGAGATGCCTGTCATGAGTTCTCCTTCGGTCGAGCGAGCTTGCCTTCGGCTTCGACGTCGACGGCTTTCATGTGTGCGCCGGGCGGCAGCGTGATCATCGAGACCACCGCGTGGGCGAGGTTCTCCGGGCGCATGAAGTTCCCGTGACGGGCGAGACCGAACGCGATCCAGTCGTTCAGCATGGCCTCGGTGGCCTTCTGGTCGAGGTTCATGCCCATTCCGGTCAACGTCTGACCGGGGCGGACGAGGCCGGCGCGGACGCCGGTCCCCTCCAGCTCCATGTGCGCGGTGGCGGCGAGTCCTTCGACGCCGTACTTGGCGGCGACGTACGCCGACGACCACGGTCGCGGATGGGAGACGACGTCGGAGCTGATGAAGACGAAGTCGCCGCGGCGACGCTCGATCATCGACGGCACGGCCGCCCGGTACAAGCGATAGGCGCCGACGAGGTGCACGTCGATCTGCGCCGCCCACTCGTCGACGTCCATCTCGTGGGCGCGACCGATCTGCAGATCGCCCGCACCCGAGACGACGATCTCGATGTCGCCGAGGGCCTTCGTGGCCTCGTCGTATGCGGCGACGACGGAGTCGTTGTCGGTCACGTCGAGCGCAACGGCGATCGCCTCACCGCCTGCGTCGACGATCGCGGCCGCGGTCTCGGCGCACTTCTCGACGCGACGGGCCCCGAGGGCGACGGGATGTCCGAGTTCCGCGAGCGCTTTCGCGGTGGCCTCTCCGATGCCGGACGACGCGCCCGCGACGAGCACGGGGCGGCGTTCTGGGTGAGGTGCGAATCCCATCCGGGTCACCGAGCCTTCACGGTCATGGGGAGATCCGCGAACCCGCGGACGTTCACCGAGTGGACACGGTTGGACCGTTCGACGTCGACGTCGAACGCGCTGACCGTCCGGGCGATCTGAGCGAGGCCGATCTCGGTTTCGAGGCGGGCGAGGTGCGCGCCGAGGCAGAAGTGGGTGCCGAGGCCGAAGCTGAGGATGGTGCGTGAGCTCTCACGACCGATGACGTACTCGGCGGCGTCGGGCCCGAACACTTCCTCGTCGCGGTTGGCCGACCCGACGAGGAGCAGGACACGGTCGCCCGCGGGGATCGTGTAGCCCCCGTACTCGACGTCCTCGACGACGCGACGCAGCAGCATCTGGGTCGACGTGTCGTACCGCAGAGTCTCCTGCACCCACGGTGCGACAGCGTCGAGTGCCGCATCGGTCGACGTGGAGGCGGTGATCACCGGAGCCACCTGATTCGGTCGCCGAGCACCCCAGAACACGGAGTTGGCGAGCAGTTTCGTGGTGGTCTCGTTGCCCGCGACCACCATCAGCATCATGAAGCCGATGATCTCCTGGTCGGTCAGCGCGGTCCGTTCGCCGCCGTCGACGAGTTCGGCGGTCGTCAGCGCCGAGACCAGGTCGTCACCCGGGTTCTTACGTCGCTCGGCGAGCAGCGACGTGTAGTACCCGTGCAGGTCGAGGTAGGCGTGGACGGCGGCCTTCGGGACGTCGGTGACGCCCTCCTCGCGGTGGATCAACAGGTCGGACTGCGTGCGCAGGTGCGCCCGGTCGGATTCGCCGACGCCGAGGAGTTCGGAGACGACGTCCATCGGAAGCAGACCCGCGAAGTCGTGGACGAAGTCGAACTCCCCCATCTGCAGGCAGCGGTCCCAGTGTTTGGCGGTCAGTTCGGATATCCGCGAGGCCAGTTCCGACACGCGACGCGGCGTGAAGCCCTTCGACACGAGTTTGCGCAGTCGCAGATGGCGCGGATCGTCCATCGCGAGGAAGCTCATCGCGTACTCGGCGTTCTCGTTGTACGACGCCGCGTCCATCGACACGCCCCAACTGTTCGACAGCCGGACGTTGTCACGGAACGCCTCGGCGACGTCCTCGTGACGGGCGAGCGCCCAGAAGTCGCCGTCGGTGTTCCGGTAGACGGGCGCATCGGCGCGCAGCCGCGCGTACGTCGGGTACGGGTCCTCGTGGAAGTCGTAGTCGTACGGGTCGAAGGGGATGTGGTTCTGCATCCCCGGCATGGTGACGGTCATCGTTGTCCCATCAGTAGGCGAGCGGCCGCGACGAGCCGCTCGGAGGTCGCTTCGTAGCTCAGATGTCCCATCCCCGCGGTGACGAGTCCGCCCGCGTACAGCATCTGCAGGGCGTCGATCACCTCGGCGGCGTTGTCGACGTCGTCGCCGACGGCGGTGGCGAGCCGATCGTGGATGAACCCGCCGATGCGCCAGCGCAAGTGCTCGGACTCGGGGTCGTCGCCGAGCAGCGCGACCGTCACGGCGCCGCCGAGCTGGCCGTCGCCCGCGACGACCATCGACACGCCCCGCAGCACCTGCGCCACCCGCTCCATCGCGGGCAGCGACGGGTCGGGCTCGGGGACGCCGACGGCGAGCCTGCGCCAGAACACCTCGGCCACGAGGTGGCTCTTGGAGCTGAAGTAGGTGTAGGCGGTGGCGGGCGCGACACCCGCCCGTTTGGCGACTTCGCGGACCGACAGCTTGTCGAAGCCGTCGGCGGAGACGATCTCGACTGCGGCGTCTGCCATCTTCGCGATCTTCTCCGCCTGTGCCGGAGTGAGTCTGCGGCGGGTGGATTCGATTTCGACGGGGGTGGACATGTGAGCCACACTACTCTAGGTTTGAAACGAAGTCTAGACAGGTGTCCAGAACTGATTCCGGAAGTGAGTGACCATCCGATGCCGCTACGTCCCACCACCAGCAGCGATCTCCTGATCGACGGCGAACTGCGCCCCGGCTCCGGCGGCACGTTCGACGTGATCAACCCCGCCACCGAACAGGTCATCGGCCAGGCCGCGAACGCCACCGCCGACGACATGGACGCCGCCATCGCGGCCGCCCGGAAGGCCTTCGACAACACGAACTGGTCACGCGACCACGCATTCCGCGCACGCTGCCTGCGCCAGCTCCGCGACGCCCTCCTCGCCCACACCGACGAACTCCGCGAACTCACCGTCGCCGAAGTCGGCTGCCCCGTCTTCCTCACCCACGGCCCGCAACTCGTCGGGCCCGTCACCGACCTCGGCTACTTCGCCGATCTCGCCGAGACCTACGAATGGCGCCGCGACCTCGGCGAAGCGAAACCGATGGGCATCCCCAACCGCCGCGAGATCCGCTCCGAAGCCGCAGGCGTCGTCGGAGCCATCACGCCGTGGAACTTCCCCCACCAGATCAACTTCGCCAAGATCGGCCCGGCCCTCGCCGCCGGCTGCACAGTCGTCCTCAAAGCCGCACCCGACACTCCGTGGTGCGCCGCCCTCGTCGGCAAGGTGATCGCCGAGGAGACCGACTTCCCGGCGGGCGTCATCAACATCGTCACCGGAGACGACCACAGCCTCGGCGCCCTACTCTCCACCGACCCGCGCGTCGACATCGTCTCCTTCACCGGCTCCACCGCCACCGGACGCGCCGTCATGGCCGACGCCGCGCCCACCCTCAAGAAGGTGTTCCTCGAACTCGGCGGCAAGTCGGCGTTCCTCGTCCTCGACGACGCCGACCTGAACGCCGCCTGCGCGATGGCCGCCTTCTCGGTGGTCACTCACGCGGGCCAGGGCTGCGCCATCACCACCCGCCTCGTCGTGCCGCGGGAGAAGCTGGCCGAGGCCACCGAGATCACCCGCAACGCCCTCGCCGGCCTGCGCGCCGACGACCCGACCAAACCCGGAACCGTCTGCGGGCCCGTCATCTCGGCACGCCAACGCGACCGCGTCGAGAGCTACATCCGACTCGCCCTCGAGGAAGGCGGCACCCTCGAGACCGGCGGCGACCGTCCCGAACGGCCCGGCTACTTCGTCTCCCCGACCCTCGTCTCCGGGCTCGACAACTCCTCCCGCGTCGCCCGAGAGGAGATCTTCGGCCCCGTCCTGGTGATCCTCCCGCACGACGGCGACCAGGACGCGATCGACATCGCCAACGACTCCCCGTATGGGCTCTCCGGCGCCGTGTGGGGCGCCGACCCCGACCGCCTCGACGCCGTCGTCGACGGCGTCCGCACCGGAACCATGGGCGTCAACGGCGGCATCTGGTACTCCGCCGACGTCCCCTTCGGCGGCTACAAACAATCAGGCATCGGGCGCGAGATGGGGGTGGCCGGTTTCGAGGAGTACCTCGAGACCAAGGCCGTCGCCCGGCCCGCCTGACGGCCCCGCTCTTCCGGCCCGGCGGATCCTCCATGGTGGTTGAGCCGTCGGAGCGAAAGCGGAGACGTGTCGAAACCATCGCGACAAGACGACAGACCCAGCAACAAGGAGACACACATGACTGATCGAAACAACAGGTTCACCGACAAGGTCGCGATCGTGACCGGAGCGGCGGGCGGCATCGGCGAGGCCTACGCGCGGGCGTTGGCGGCGGAAGGCGCGAAGGTCGTCGTGGCCGACGTCAACGACGAGGCCGGACAGGCGGTCGCCGACTCCATCGGCGGCATGTACGTCCACACCGACGTCTCCGACCCCGACTCGGCGGCGAACCTCGCGAAGACAGTCGTCGACGCGCACGGCCGCATCGACGCGCTGGTCAACAACGCCGCGATCTACGGCGGCATGAAGCTCGACTTCCTCACCACCGTCCCGTGGGACTACTACAAGACGTTCATGAGCGTGAACCTCGACGGCGCGCTCAACGTCACGCGCGCCTGCTACACGCACATGCGGCACGGCGGCGCGATCGTCAACCAGTCGTCGACGGCAGCCTGGGTGTACAGCGGCTTCTACGGCCTCGCCAAGGTCGGCGTCAACGGTCTCACCCAGCAGTTGGCCGTCGAACTCGGCGGACAGCGCGTCCGGATCAACGCCATCGCCCCCGGCCCGATCGACACCGAGGCCACCCGGAACAGCACCCCCGAAGCCATCGTGAAGGACATGGTCTCCAAGCTGCCGATCGGCCGCATGGGAACCCCCGACGACCTCGTCGGCATGTGTCTGTTCCTGCTGTCCGACGAGGCGTCCTGGATCACCGGACAGATCTTCAACGTCGACGGCGGACAGGTCATCCGCTCGTGACACACTCCGCCGACTCGACACTGCGGCTGGGCTATGCGGGACTCGGCAACATCGGCCGCCCGATGGCCGCCCGGTTCGTCGCCGCGCCCGGCGGGCTCACCGTGTACGACGTCGACCCGACAGCCGTCGCCGAGCTCACCGAGGCCGGGGCGGCCGCGGCCGACTCGCCCGCATCGCTCGGCGCCGCGTCCGACCTGGTGAGCATCTGCGTCCGCGACGACGCACAGGTCCGCGACGTCGTCGACGGCCTCCTCCCGACCCTCGCGTCGGGGTCGATGATCGTCGTGCACTCGACGATCGCCCCGGAGACCGCGGCCGACCTCGCCGCGCGATGCGCGGCCTCCGGCGTCACAGTGCTCGACGCACCGATCTCCGGCGGAGCCGTCGGAGCCAAGGAGGGCAGGCTCGCGATCATGGTCGGCGGCGACCGCGCGGCCTACGACCGCGCCAAACCCGCCCTCGCACTCGCCGGCGACATGATCGTCCACGCGGGCGACCTGCCGGGCGACGGCACCCGCATGAAACTCGCCAGGAATCTGCTGCACTTCGTGTCGTTCACGGCGACCACGGAGGCGGCCCGGCTCGCCGAAGCGGCGGGCATCGACATCGCGAAACTCGGACGCGTCGTCCGACACACCGATGCGATCACGGGCGGTGCGGGCGCGATCATGCTCCGCGACACGACCGCGCCGATCGCTCCGGACGACTTCTGGCACGGCGTGTTCACCCACGTGCGGGACCTCGGCGAGAAGGATCTGCGCCTGGCCCTGCAGCTCGCCGACTCGCTCGGCGTCGACCTCCCCCTCGGCCGCCAGGCCCTCACCGATCTCGCGACGGGACTCGGCGTCCCCCGCACCGAAGGAGCATCATGACCGACCAGCCCGAGATGACCGAACAGCGCCGCAAGGGTCTGGCGATGATGTCGGAGGTGTACGGCTGGGAGATGGCCGACGGCCCCGGCGACTTCTTCGCGCACACCGCCGACCAGGTGTTCGGCGAAGTGTGGAGCCGCCCCGGCCTCACCCACCGCGATCGACGCCTGATCCTGCTCGGCGCGCTCGCCGCGAACGGAATGAAGGACATCGCCGAGATCCAAGCCACCGCGGCGCTCGGCAACGGCGAACTCACGCCCGACGAGCTGAACGAGATCGGCCTGTTCCTCTGCTACTACGTCGGCTGGCCCCTCGGCACCGGCATGACGATGATGTTCGGCGAGGTCATCAAGAAGCACCGCCGCGCCCAGCGAGCCGAATAGTGTCTGCAGACATGGACTTCCGCCTCGAAGACATCGACGACGCCGAGATCGCACGTCGGCTGTCGATCGTCGAACCGCTCACCGACTCCGTCCGCGACCTGGTGGACGCGGTGATCCGCACGGAGGTCGACGACGCCGAACTGATCGCCGCACGCACGGCGATCGAGGCGATCGTCACCCGCCTCCGGGCCCGCCAGAAGGACAAGGGATACGGCGTCGCGTTCACCCGCGACTTCACCGGCATGCCGTGGGGCAATGCCGCGACCGGCGCCCGCAACGCTGTCGCGCCGCCGCTGCGACTGTCCAAGGTCGACGGCGTGACGCGCGGTGACGTGGTGCTCGGCGCCGCGTACGAGGGTCCGGGCGGGCATGTGCACGGCGGAATCGCGGCGCTGCTCCTCGACCAGTTGGTCGGGGAGACGGCCGCGGCCGACAACATGCCTAGTTTCACCGGCACGCTGACGGTCCGCTATCTGCGTCCGACGCCCCTCGGCCCGGTGACGCTGACTGGTCGGGTGACCGGCACTGAGGGCCGGAAGACGTTCGTGCACGGCGAACTGTCGGACGCCGACGGCGTCACCGTGGAGGCCGACGCCGTCATGATCCGGCCGAAGAGCTTCCCCTCCCGCGACCAGATCTCCGCCGCCATCACCGGCCACGACACCCCGACCGCCGACAAACCGACTCCGTAGTTCCAGCGAACCGGGAAGGGCTCAACCACCAGAGGAGCCCACCCCACGCTGGTTGAGCCGACACCGAGGCGCCAGCCGAGGCGTCGAGTCGACACCTCGTGACAATCGCTGGTACTCAGTCGCGGACGACGCAGCGGAACCCGATGTGCGAGGTGGACGTGTCGTCGTCCTGCGACTGACGGGCGGCGGGCCGGTAGCGGAGGCAGTAGTTCGGGGCGCACAGGTGCGAGCCGCCCTTGATGACGCGGCGGACGACGCCGTCGGACATCGGCGACGACGGCCCGCAGCACGACGACACGTGTCGGTCGCGATATTCGTCGACGGTCCACTCCCACACGTTCCCGATCATGTCGGACAGGCCGTATCCGTTCGGCGGGTACGTCCCGACCGGAGTCGTGCCGGGTTCGGCGTGCTGCCCGTCGCCGGGGATGAACTCGCTCGGGAACCTGCCGACCCACGTGTTCGCCATGCGGCGGCCGTCGGGTGCGACGTCGTCGCCCCACGCGTAGACGGTCCCGACCGTTCCGCCGCGCGCGGCGAACTCCCACTCGGCCTCGGTCGGCAACGACTTGCCCGCCCAGGTCGCGAAGGCCTGCGCGTCCTCGAAGGCGATCTGCGTCACCGGGTGATCGCCGGCCCCGTCGCGCCGCCACCGGGCGCCCGGACGGTACGCCCACCAGCGGCTCCAGTCGTCGAGGGGGACCGGCCGATCGGGTCGCACGAACACGAGGCCGCCGGGGACGAGAAGCGCGGGGTCGACGCCCGGATACCGGGCCGGGTCGATGGGTCGTTCCGCGACGCTCACGTACCCGGTGGCGTCGACGAACTCAGCGAACTCGGCGACGGTGACCGGCGTCGTGTCGATCCAGAACCCGTCGACCCTCCTGCGGTGGACGGGCCGTTCCTCCGGGAAGAAGTCGTCCGATCCCATGTCGAACTCGCCGCCGTCGATTCGGGTCATGGCGTCGACCGTCATCGGGACACCAGCCCGCCGAGTCCCTGACCGACGAGGATCACGCCGAGGACGATCAGGATCACCGCGATCAGGGCGGCGGTGTGGTGCTCGAGCCACGTGCGGACCGCGACGAGGCGGGGCGCGGCCCACGCCGGGGCGATCAAGCACCCGAAGACCAGGAGGAGCATCGACGACCCGGCGAGGAGCACGAAGACCGCGACGCCCAGCGACTCCCGGGCGGCACCGAGGCCCGCTGCTCCGATGCCCACTCCGGCGGCCACGAAGAACACCAGGTGCTTCGGGTTGGCCGCCGTCACGACGATCCCGGCCAGCAGGGCCTTCGCCGGGGTCGTGTGGGCGAGCGAGGCCATCCATGCGGGCTGTTCCGTCGACTCGTGCCTGCCGCGCCAGCGCCGGATGCCGAACACCACGAGCACCGCACCGCCGAGCAGTTTGACCCAGTACATGAACATCGGCGACGACGCGTCCGGGTCGGCGGCCCCGCCGAGGACTGCGGCGGCACCGGTGATCGTCGCGATCGTCCCGACCGAGCCCGCGGCGAACGCGATGCTCGCGGGCCGCGCCCGCTCGCTCAACAGGACGAGGACGACCGCGATCAACAGCACGGGCGACGTCGCGACTCCGACGGCCGCGGGCAGCACGTCGACGATCATCGCGCCCATCGGCAGTCCCTCCAGCACAGTCGTCGGTCCGGTGGAGGGCGATCGTATCCCACCGTGGACGTCCGGATGTGGGGCACGGTGGTCGGCGCGGAGGATCCGACCCGGCGACCCGCCGGAGGTCCGTGATGGGTAGCGTCGGTCTCATGTGTGACGATCGCGACATCGCCCCGTTCTCCCCCGCCGAAGTCGACGCCGTCCGGGACATGTGGCAGCGGCTGGGTCTCCCCGGCATCATCGACGTCCACACGCATTTCATGCCCGGTCGCGTGATGGACAAGGTGTGGGCGTACTTCGACTCGGCCGGCCCCATGCTGGGTCGCGACTGGCCGATCACCTACCGCGCAAACGAGGAGGCCCGCGTCGACGCGCTCCGTTCGTTCGGGGTCCTCGCGTACTCGTCGATGATCTATCCGCACAAGCCCGCGATGGCACAGTGGTTGAACTCGTGGGCCGTCGAGTTCGCGGCGACGCACCCCGACTGCCTGCACACGTCGACGTTCTATCCCGAACCCGGCGCCGGCGCATACGTCTCCGCCGCGGTGGACGCGGGCACGCGAGTGTTCAAGTCGCACATCCAGGTGGGCGACTACTCGCCGCTCGACCCGATGCTCGACGACGTGTGGGGCCTCGTCGACGACGCGCAGATCCCCGTCGTCATCCACTGCGGATCGGGTCCCGCACCCGGCAGGCACACGGGCCCCGAACCGATCCGGACGCTGCTGTCGCGCTTCCCGACCCTCCCGCTGATCGTCGCGCACATGGGCACGCCGGAATACGTGCAGTTCCTCGACCTCGCGGAGCAGTACGAGAACGTCCGCCTGGACACGACGATGTCGTTCACCGACTTCTCCGAGGAAGGCGCACCGTACCCGCGGACGTTGATGCCGCGACTGACGGCGCTGGGGCACAAGATCCTCTTCGGCAGCGACTTCCCGAACATCCCGTACGGCTACCGCCACGCACTGGATGCGATCGTCCGCCTCGACCTCGGCGACGACTGGGTCCGCGGCGTCCTGCACGACAACGCCGCCCGCCTCTTCGACGTGCGGCCGGTGTGACGGTGCTGATCGACACCACCATCGCATGCCCGCTGGCGGAGATGGGTGCGGCCGCGGCCGGCGCAGAGGAGTCCGGGTACGACGCCGTCTGGACATTCGAGGGAGCACACGACCCGTTCCTTCCACTCCTGTTGGCCGCCGAGCACACCGATCGGGTGATGCTCGGGACGTCGATCGCGGTCGCGTTCGGCCGCAATCCGCTGCTGCTGGCGACACTCGGATGGGACCTTCAGGCGTACTCGCGGGGGCGCTTCATTCTCGGCCTCGGCACTCAGATCCGGCCGCACATAACCCGTCGGTACTCGATGCCGTGGAGTCGACCGGCCGACCGGATGCTCGACATGGTGTCGGCGGTTCGCGCCATCTGGGACTCGTGGACGACCGGTGGGCGGCTCGACCATCGCGGCGACTTCTATCAGCACACGTTGATGCCGCCGCTGTTCCGCCCGAGCCCGTCCGAAGTCGACGGCTTCGGGCCGCCGCCGGTGTGGCTGGCCGGGGTCGGTCCTGCGATGACACGCGTCGCGGGACGGGTGGCGGACGGCTTCCTCTCTCACCCGCTGTGCACACCCGAGTTCCTCCGCGACACGACTCTCCCGTCGTTGGCGCAGGGGGCCGAGTCGTCGGGCAGGGGGCGCACGGCCGTCCACCATTCGGCGATGGTGATCATCGGCGACACGGCCCAGGAGACGGCGGCGGCTCGGGCAGCGGTCCGGACGCAGATCGCCTTCTACGCGTCGACACCCGCGTATCAGCCGATCCTCGCGTCGGTCGGGTTCGCGGACCTGCATCCGATGCTCCACGCGATGTCGAAGTCGGGAGACTGGCAGGCGATGGGTCGACAGGTCCCAGACGAACTCGTCGACTCGATCGCCGTCACCGTCGACGATCCGCGCGACGGCGCGGCGGAACTGCTCCGACGCTACGGCCCCTATGTGGACCGGCTGGGCTTCAACACCCCGTACTCGGCCGATCCCGCCATCCTCGCCCGACTGGCCCGAGCGGTGCGCGACCGCGATCGCTGACCCGTCGCCGGCGTACGGTCGACCCCATGTCGCGTACCGCACCGATGCGCTCCGCCGAGCACCGATGGCCCGCCGTCTGCGCCGCCGTCGCCTACGTGATCGGCATGCCCGTCGTCGCGATCGCCTGCTTCGGCCTGTCGCTGGCCGCCACGTATTCGTTCAGCGGCAACGCGATGGTGCTCGTCGGATTCGTCTGCGGGACCGTCGGGCTCTGGGGTTACAGACGACTGGTGCGGAGCGGCGTGGCTCTGCTGCGACGACGGATCGTCGCTGTCGGGGACCGCCGGGACGGGACCGTGGTCGACGTCTCGAACACGTTCCGCCCGAACCCTCGGGGCGCCGACATCGTGATCGTGTCGATCACGATCCGGTTCGCCGCCGACCCCACCGACCCGGCACTGAAGTCACGGGAGCAGGTGACGCTGACCCGTCGGTTCAGCTTCAACGCCCGCGACCGCGACGATGTGAACGCGCTCATAGCCCGATACCGGATCGGCACCCCCGTCACCGCCTACCGCGGTCGCCGTGGCCTGCTGTACACGACCGGACTGCACCCCGACCATCTCGCCTGGTACCAGTTCTGGTGACCAGCAGCCGCGCCGCCCGACCTCAGCCGCCGAGGTACGCCTTCTCCAAGCGCCCCGGATCCGCTGCCAACGATGCCGCGGACTCGTCGATGACGATGTCGCCGTGGACGAGGACGAGCGCCCGGTCGGCCACGTCGAGGGCGAGCCGGACGTGCTGCTCGACGAGGATCACCGCGGTGCCGTCCGACGCGGCGACCTCACGCAGCACCGGAAGAATAGATTCGACGATCACCGGTGCCAGGCCCATGCTCAACTCGTCGATCAGCAGGACGTTCGGGCGCTGCAGCAACGCGCGCGAAATGGCGAGCATCTGTTGTTCGCCACCCGACAACTGACCGGCTTTCACCTTGAGTCGCTTCTCCAGCGCCGGGAATCGGCTCACGGTCTGAGCCACTCCCTCTGCGACGCTCCGCCGGTTCGACACCAGGCCGCCGATCGTTCGTTGCGGGATCGCGAGCGCAAGGTTCTGCTCGGTGGTGAGGTTCTTGAAGAGGGCTCGATCATCGGGTACCAGCACCATCCCCGCTCGCACCGCGCGCCTCGCGTCTCCGGACTTCACCGGAGTCCCCTTGACCGAGACCGTGCCGCCGATCCGCGGGACCAGTCCGGCGAGAGTTTCCAGCAGAGTCGTCTTACCCGCACCGTTCGGCCCGAGGAGCGCGATCACCTGGCCTTCGTCGACCGCCAGGTCGACGCCGCGCACACACGGGTTGTCCTGGAAGTACCCGCAGTCGAGATCGTCACACGCCAACACCGTCATCACCGAGCCTCCTGGTCGGCGCCGGCCGGGGCGCCCAGATATGCCTGCACCACACGCTCGTCGGTGCGGATCTCGTCCGGCGTTCCGGAGGCGATCACCCGACCGAGATCGAGCACGATGATCCGATCGCACAGTGACAGGACGAGGTCCATGTCGTGGTCGATCAGCAGCATCGAACCGCCGTCGGCCCGGACCGCGGACAGCCGTTCGCCGAGCCAACGGCTCTCCGTGCTGTCCAGCCCGGCGGCCGGCTCGTCGAGCAGTGCGACACGCGGCGACGCGACGAGCACACGCGCGACGGACACGAGCTGTCGTTGCCCTTGAGACAGATCCGCCGCCGGCCGATCGGCCAGCTCGGTGATCTCCAACAGTGCAAGCGTGCGTGCGACGGCGTCGGCGGCTCCCGCCCGCGGCGCCGCGACGTAGACGTTCTCGGACACGGAGAGTTCGTCGTACAGTTCGATGTCCTGGAACGTCCGTCCGAGGCCGGCGCGGCCACGCCGGTGCGGAACCAAGCCGGTGAGACGGACGCCGCCGAGTTCGACGTGTCCGCTCGACGGTGCGAAACCGCTGATCGCGTCGACGAGGGTGGTCTTTCCCGCGCCGTTCGGGCCGATCAATCCGACGATCTCACCCTCCCGGACCTCGAATGTCACACCGTCGACGGCCTGCACCGAACCGTACGACACCCCGACGTCTGTGACGGTGAGCAGCGGTTCGCCGATCGTGTGGTCGCCGGAAGGACGCGGCGTCGGAGCTGCCGCGGGAATCGGCACCCCGGTCGACTTCGTCAGCCACCCGGGAAGCCTGATCCGCCCCAGTGCACCGGCGATGCCGTCCGGGTTGACGATCACCGTCACAACGAGGAGGACCCCGCTGATCAGCATGTACCAATCGTCGAGGGAGAGATACCTGTCGACGAGGTAGAAGACGAGTCCGCCCGTGCCGAGGAAGCCCGCGAGCAGTCCGCCGGTCAGCGACGTGACTCCCGCGATGTAGACGACTGCGAAGAGACCGATGCCTCCGAGCGCCGAGAAGGACGCCGGGTTGGCGAGATTGTTCTGCTGATAGGCGATCAGCGCGCCGCCGAGTCCGACGATGAACGACGAGATCCCGAACGCGGCGAGTTTGGTCGCACCGACGTTGATTCCGATCGCCGCCGCCGATCGCTCGTTCGCGCGGACGGCGAGCATCGCTGCACCGAGCCTGCTCCGACGTAGGAGCGCGACACCGACGGCGACGCCGACGAGGACGATGAGGCACAGGACGCTGAATCCCGTCTTCGGGGCGCCTTCACCGACACCGATCCCGAGATCCATGCCGAAGAGGGTCGGCGTTCGGACCGGCGCGCCGGCCATTCCTCCGTTGAGCGACGGATTGCGGAACCAGAACGCCTCGAGGAACACCGCCAGGGCGAGCGTGGCGACCATCAGCGGCAGTCCCCGCACCCGCAGCGCGGGCAGCCCGACGATCACGCCGATGGCGGCCGCGACCAGGGCCGAGAGTATCGGTGCGATGGGGAACGGCACCCCGAGGTCCTCACTGAACCGGTTGAGCGCAAACGCGCTGGCACCCGCGAGGGTCAACTGGGCGAGCGACACCTGGCCCGCGTATCCGGTGATGACGACCTGGGAGAGCGCGACGACGGCCAGAATCATCGACATGACGAGGGCGAGCCGCACGCTGCCCTCGGTCAGCAGCAGCGCGACGAGCATGATCGCGCCGCCGACGACGGCCGGGACCACGATCCGATCGGGGCGAGGAGCACGGCCGAGGTCGCTTCGAATCACGGCGCCGCGGCCCGGCATCGGCTCACCGCGCACGAGCAGGAACACCACGATCAAGAGGAGCGGCACCGCTTCGGCGACGCCCGCGTCCGGCATCGCGTCGATCGTCACCTGCAGGTAGGTGGCTTCGGACGACAGCATGCCGATCGCGAGCCCCGCACCGACGGTGACGGCGACGCTGGTGAAGTTCCCGACGAGCGCGGCCGCGAGCGCCGGGACGATGAACATCGTGTACGCGATCGGACTGAGCGGCACGATCGGGGAGATCACGACACCGCCGACCGCCGCTGTCATCGACGACAGTCCCCAGTTGGTGACGGCGATCCGATCCGGCGAGAGCCCGGTGACGAGCGCACCCTTCTCCGACTCGGCCGCCGCTTCGGTCGCGATGCCGAAGCGGGTGTACTTGAGGACCAGGCCCGAGACCACGCCCAGCCCGACGATGACGGCGGTCAGCCACATCCGATCGGTCGGGACCACGGCGTCGCCGATGGAGAACGTCCCTTCGGGGAAGATCGGCTTCACCGACGGAGCGTTCTCACCGACCTGAATGTTCAACAACGACTGCAGGACCAGCATGATGCCGATCGCCGCGACGGCCTTTGCGAGGACCGGCGCATTCCTCATCGGCCGGAAGACCGCCACGTAGAGGAGGACTCCGAGGAGCCCCGCGAGGAGCACCGCCACGATGAAGGCGGGAACGACACCCCATTTGCCACCGACGTCGACTGTCGGTTCCAGCCCCGGGATGGGGACGAGCAGTTCACCCTTCCGCAGGAACGCGTACGTGTACGCGGCGTACAGGGCGACGGCTCCGGTGGCGAAGTTGACCACCCCGGAGCTCTTGAAGGTCATCACCAGGGCGAGACCGAGCGCCGCGTACACGGCGCCGTTGCCGAGTCCGAGGACGAAGTTGGCGAGATGAGAAGTCATGGGCTCCCTCACATGAATCCGGGGGCCGCATCAACTGCAACCCCCGGAGTTCACGATGCTTACTTGTTCTCTACGACGGTGTTCTCGAACGCCAAGTCGGCCCCGATGTCGCTCACGAGGATCGACTTTCCGCACAGGGTCGGCATCTGCGGAACCTGCTTGCCGTCACATGTGAAGGTCAGGCCGGGTGCCGCCGGGACCGGGAGATCCTTGGCGCCCTTCAGCGCCGCGTGGATCTGTTCGGCGGTGACGGGCCCTGCCGGGAGGGCCTTGCCCGCCTCGGCGATCGACATGATCGGCTGGTACCCGAGGTACGCGAGACCACGGATGTCGGTGGACGGCGAGTACTTCGCGAGCACGCTGCGGAACAGGTTGACGGTCGGATCGTCGGTCATCGGGTTCACCGTCGTGAACGCGACCGAGCCTTCGATCGCGTCTTCGCCGGTGGCGTCCGTGACGTTGGAGTCGAGGCAGCTGGTGATCAGGTACTTCTTGATGTCGGGCGCGACGGTCTGGAGCGCCTTGATGGCGGTGCTGCACTGTTTGGCGTCACCGAGGATCGACACCGCGTCCGGCTTGTCGGCCAGTCCGGCGGTGATGACCGGCACCACGTCCGCGGTGGACGTCGGAACGGTCACGACCTTGAACTCGACGCCGACCTGCTTGAAGATCGCGCCGCCGAGCTTGCCGATCGACGCGGCCGCGTCGCCGGTGTCGCCGATGATCACGGTGACCTTCTTGTACTTGTTCTTGGCCGCGTGCGCCGCCTGACCGGCGAGCACCGCGTAGCCGCCGCCGGAGAGCATGTACGCGCCGGGCAGCCCGTATTCGATCGCCGACACCGGGGCCTGCGAGATGTACGGAATCTTCGCTCCGACGATGATCGGCCCGATGACGGCGCCCATCGAGCTGAAGGGACTGATCACCGCGGCGACCTTCTTCTCGACCATCTCGTTGGCACAGGCCGTCGCGGAAGCGGCCTCCTCGTGCTGCTTGCAGACCACCAGGTCGATCTTGTGCCCGTTGACGCCGCCCGCATTGTCGTTCAGGTATCGGACGGCGGCCTCGGCCGCCTCACGCGGCGCCGGAGCCGACACCGGGCCGCCTTCGGAACTGATCACGCCGATCTTGATCGCCTCACCGGTGGCCGCCTTCTCGGTCAGTTCGACGGTCGGCCCGCTGCTGGCTGCGCTGTCGTCCGAGTCGGACGAGCAGGCGGTGAGGCCGCCTGCGAGAAGTGCGCCGGTCGCGCCGAGGACGGCCGCGGTCCGAAAAGCTCGACGGAATCTGCGGGGAGAGTGCATTCGGTGTCCCTTCGGGTGGGAGTCGACCTGCGGCGAGAACGTTTCTCACCAGCCAGGAAGTCGACGACGACGTCGCATTCGCGCGGTCCGTTCGACTTGAGATCGGACCCTAGCGTGACGACAGTCACACACCGATCGTTATGCGCTTTCTGGACAGATCCGATGATCCGATTGGCACGAATTCGACGCTCACGCCCGTCGCCACGACGCCCGATACAGTCGAGGACGTGAGCTACGACCTCTGGCTGATCCCGGCCGACCGCTGCCCCACTCCCGAGGCCGCGTACGCGCATGGCTCGGCGACGCTCGACACCGACACGTCGAACGATCCGCACGCACAGCGGTTGGCCGACGCGGTGAGCACCGCGTCCGAGCGCTCCGGCGAGGACGGCTTCCTGTCCGTCGCACCGATCGACGCCGAGGGCGACTGCGTGTTCGTCCCGTCTCCCTACTCGTCGATCCAGGAAGCGCGCGACGCCGTCGTGCCGTTGGCGTTCGCCGCGGGGTTCGCCGTCTACGATCCGCAGAACGGTCTGCTGCTCGACCCGCGCCGCGCGATTCCGGCCCGCATGACGACACACCGTGACGGCACATTCGACGTGCTCAGCCCGGAGTCGGTCGACTTCTTCGTCTCACGCATGGCCGTCGACGACTTCGTCATCGTCGAAACCGCTCTGAACACGTACATGCAGAGCCGTCGGGACGCCGACGACGTGTTCGCACTCGAATATCGGGCGGGATCCGCCGACAGGCACTTCGCGACCGAGGTCCCGACCGCCGCCCACGTCGCGAGCGCGATGCACGGCTGGCTCACCGGCAACGACTCGCCGTACCGCGACCACGCGTGGAAGCGCCTGGATCTGACGCCCTGATCTACTCCGACACTCGGACGACGGCCTTGCCCTTGACGCGGCCTTCGGCGAGGTCGGTGAGGGCGGCCGGGAGGTCTTCGAGAGCGTAGAGGTGGTTCACCGGCGGGCGCATGCCCGCGTCGATCATCTCGACGAGTTCGTCGTGCAGCAGTCCTGGAACGTCCGGATGGGTGCGGATGTACTCGCCCCAGGCCGCGCCGACGACGGCTATGTTGCGGAACAGCACACGGTTCAGTTTCACGGTCGGGATGCCGCCCGCGGCGAATCCGATGACGACGTAGCGACCGTCGGGTCCGACGGTGCGGAGGGCCTCGTCGAACACCTCGCCGCCGACCGGGTCGATGAGCACGTCGACGCCGCCGTCGGACAGTTCGAGGACCTTGTCCTTCCAGCCGTCGTCGAGCTGGACCACCTCGTCGGCGCCGAGTCCCCGGAGCATCTCCTCTTGCCCGGTGCGGTGGACGACGGCGATCACCTTGGCGCCCATGGCCTTCGCGACGAGGATCGATGCGACACCGACGCCGCCGGCCGAACCGAGGACGGCCACGACTTCGCCGGGCGCGGTCTGTGCGCGGAGCTTGAGCGCGAACAGCGCCGTCTGGAAGTTGATGCCGAGTGCGGCGCCCTCGTCGAAGGTCAGGGCGTCAGGGAGCGGGAACAACTGCTGTTCGACGACGGTGATCTGTTCGCCGAAGCCGCCGAGCATGGATGCGACGACCACGCGGTCGCCGACGCTGTAAGCCCCGCCGTCGGGCGCCGACGCCACCACGCCCGCGACCTCGGTGCCCGGCGTGAACGGCAGCGGTGGACGCAACTGATACTTGCCCTGACTCATCAGCAGGTCCGGGAAGCACACGCCGCACGATCGGACGTCGATCAGGTACTGGCCGGGACTCGCCTGCGGTGCGGGGAGTTCCTGGAGTTCGAGGCCGCCGGGGCCGGTCTCGCTGACGATCACTTGAGCCTTCATGGGTTTCACCGTAGCTGTAATCCGCGCCACCCGTACGATCGATCCATGTCTTCGCCCACACGCCCGTCGGCTCTGCCCGACGAACGTCTCACCGTCGCCGACGCCGCCCCCGGATTCATGCCCCACGATGAGGCAGACGCCCTGCATTCCGTCGCGGATCACTATCTCTCACAACCTGATTCGGTCGGCCTAGGGGTCGAGATCGGCACGTACTGCGGCAAGTCCACGGTGTATCTGGGCGACGCCGCGGAACGTCACGGCGCACTGATCGTCACCGTCGATCACCATCGCGGATCGGAGGAGCATCAGCCGGGGTGGGAGTATCACGACACCGGGCTCGTCGATCCGCATGCGGGTCTCCTCGACACCGCGGCGCGGTTCCGTCGGACCATGTTCGACGCGGGGTTGGAGCAGACCGTCCTGGCGTTGATCGCGCCGTCGACTGCGGCCTCCCGCGTGTGGGGTCGCGCCGTCGACTTCGTGTTCATCGACGGCGGCCACTCGATGGAGGCAGCGCAGAACGACTACGACGGCTGGGCGCGCTGGGTGCGCCCGGGCGGCGCGCTGCTGATCCACGACGTCTTCCCCGATCCCGCCGACGGCGGTCGTCCGCCGTACGAGATCTACCGCCAGGCCCTCGACTCCGGCGCGTTCGCCGAAGTCGCCGTCCACGGCTCCCTCCGCGTCCTCGTGCGGTCGTAGCCCGCAGTCAGCCCCGGTCGGGAGGTCAGAGGGAGAGTTTGGCCGCCAGTTTCGCGAGGTAGGCGCGGGCCGTGTCGGCGTCCTTGTCGGGGAGGCCGTAGAGGACTCGGGTAACGCCGAGGTCACGCCAGCGGGCGAGGCGCTCCGCGTCGGGACGCATGTCGAGGGCCACCACCTGCGGTCGGTCCTCACGACCGGCGTCGGCCCAGATCTTCTGGAGCAGCCGGACCGACTCGTCGATGTCGGTCTCGCCCGGCGTCGTGATCCAGCCGTCGGCGCTGCGCGCGATCCACTTGAAGTTCTTCTCGGTGCCCGCCGCCCCGACCGTCACCGCGATCGGCTTCGACGGCTTGGGGTACGCCCAGCTCGGGCCGAACTCGACGAACTCGCCGTGATACTCGGCCTCGTCCTGCGTCCAGAGGGCGCGCATGGCCTCGAGGTACTCACGGAGCATCGTCCGACGACGTCCCGCCGGAACGTGATGGTCGGCGAGTTCGTCGAGATTCCAGCCGAAGCCGACGCCGATCGACAATCGGCCGTCGGAGATGTGATCGAGCGTGGCGAGGGTCTTGGCGAGCGTCAACGGGTCGGACTGCACCGGCAGGCACACGGCCGTCGACAGTTCGATGCGCGAGGTGACCGCCGCCGCCGATGCGAGGGACGTCCACGGATCGAGGGTACGGGTGTAGCGCTCGTCGGGAAGCGTGTCGTCGCCGGTCCTCGGGTGCGCGGCCTCGCGTTTGGTCGGGATGTGACTGTGCTCGGGAACGTAGTAGGCGGCGAAACCGGCCTCTTCGACGAGCGGGGCGAGCTCGTGCGGGCGCAGACCGAGGTCGCTGGTGAACTGCACGATTCCGAAGTCCACGGATACTCCTGACTAGACGCAAGACTGGACAGCTGTCCAATACGCTCAGTCTAGCCTCCGCGAAGCGGAGACGACAGCCCCCAGAGCGATGTCGCGGAAGATGCCGCCCGCGGGCGTCGCCCCGCTGATCGCGTCCGCGGCGAGCACCACCGCGGCCGACGTCCAGCAGCTCTGTTCCACCGGCCAGCGTTTGCCGTCGGAGAACACCAGACCGGTCCAGTACGACCCGTCGTCGTCCCGCAGATGCTGGATCGACTCCACGAGCGCCGCCGCACGGTCGGTGTCGCCGATCGCTTCGACAGCCAGCGCCAACTCACACGTCTCCGCGCCTGTCACCCACGGATGGTCGTCGACGCACCGCGCACCGAGACCGTCGACGACAAAATCCGACCACCGCGAGTCGATCAGGTCCCGACCGGCGTCGCCACGGACCACGCCGCCGAGCACCGGATAGTACCAGTCCATCGAGTGAGTGGACGCCGGGTCGAGAACCGACCGGTCTCGACGCCAGCGGTCGAACAGGTCGGCCAGGCGGTCCGCGGCCCGCAGCCAGCGCTCGGCGGGCTCGTCGAGGATCGAGGCGATCTCCACACCGCAGCGCAGCGCCGAATGGATGCTGGCGTTGCCGGTGATCAGCACGTTCTCGAACATCGCGCCGGTCCGGAAGTCGGCGGCCCAGCGGAAGGCCCCGTCGTCGCGGGCGAACACCAACGTGCGGTCGAGCGCCGACCGGACCGTCGGCCACATTCGGCGAAGGAACGCCGCGTCGTCGACGATCAGGAAGTGGTGCCAGACACCGACCGCGATGTAGGCGCAGAAGTTGCTGTCCACGCCCGGGTCGACGACGACGCCGTCGCGCAGTTCCATCGGCCACGACCCGTCGGCTCGTTGCGTCCGCCGCGACCATTCGTACGCGGCCTCGGCTTCGCCGCGGAACCCGGTGGCCGACAACGCCATCGCCGATTCGACGTGATCCCACGGGTCGGTCTTGCCACCGGGGAACCACGGCAGGGCGCCCGACGACTCCTGCATCCGCGCGATCGCGGCCCCGGTCGCGCGCACGGCACGCGCGTCCAGAACGCCGTCGATGTGGGGGATCGCCATCGTCTCAGGCTGGTTTGCGCAGGTAGATGGCGACCGACTTGCCGACGATGGGGTTGAGCAGTTGTTCGCCGACGCGCGTGACCCACGGCTTGCTCATCATGTCCCACACCAGCATCTTGTGATAGCCGCGAACGAGCGGGTTCTCATCGTTGTCGACGCCGACTGCGCATTTGAGCCACCAGTACGGCGCATGCAGGGCGTGCGCGTGCCCGCTTCCGGTCACCTCGAGGCCCGCCGATCGGAGCTTCGACGCCAGTTCCGACTCCCGGTAGATCCGGACGTGACCGCCCTCCACCTCGTGGTACTCGTCCGACAGCGCCCAGCACACCTTCTCCGGCCAGAACCGCGGCACCGTGACGGCGGCGAGTCCGCCGGGCTTGAGGATGCGCACCATCTCGGCGATCGCGGCCTCGTCGTTCGGGATGTGCTCGAGGATCTCCGACATCAGCACCACGTCGAACGACGCGTCGTCGTACGGCAATCCGAGGGCGTCTCCGACGCGTGTCGTCGCGTTTCCGGACTCGGGGACCTCCCCGGCGGCGACGAGAGCCCCGAACATGTCGGAGACGTCGGACATGTCCTTCGCGTTCTGGTCGAACGCGGTCACATCGGCTCCGCGCCGCAACATCTCATACGAGTGACGACCCTGACCTGCGCCGATGTCGATCGCGCGGACGCCGGGGCCCACGTTGAGGCGGTCGAAGTCGACGGTCAGCATTCGTGTGCTCCCTCGGTTGATCGGATCGCCGCGCGGTAGCGCTCGGCGGTGGCGGCCGCGACGGCCGACCAGCTGAACTGTGCACTGACCCGCGAGCGGCCCCCGTCACCGAGACGAGCGCGCAGGTCCGGGTCGTCGAGGAGGCGGACGAACGCCTGCGCCAATGCGCCCGCGTCGCGCGGTTCGACGAGGATCGCGGCCTCCTCGTTCCGACCGACCACCTCGGGGATCGCACCCGCACGGGTCGCGACAAGGGCCGTCCCGCAGCTCATGTGCTCGACGGCGGGCAGCGAGAAGCCCTCGTACAGCGACGGCACGCACGCGATCTCGGCGCTCGCGAGCAGTGCGGCGAGCTCGTCGTCGTCCACCCCGGACACGACGGTCACCTTGTCGGCGATCGCGAGGTCGTCGATGAGGCGCGCCGACGGACCGTCGGGGTCGAGCTTGGACACCAGCGTCAGTTCGACGTGCCGTTCGGCCGCGACCTTGGCGACCGCTTCGAGCAGGTACGACACGCCCTTGAGCGGCGCGTCGGCGCTCGCGACGCACACGATCCGCCCCGGTACACGTTCGCCGCGCGGCGCGAAGACGTCGGTGTCGACGCCGAGCGGGATGGTGGCGATGGCGCCGTCGGACACCTTGAACGCCCGACGGATGTCCTCATCGCTGCTCTTCGACACGGTCAGCAGCGACGGTATCCGGCGGGCGACGCGGCCCTGCATCGCGAGGAACGAATGCCAGCGCCACGCGCTGATCTTCTTCAGCCCGTTCGCGGCGCGGACGGCGAGCGCACGATCCTGCGTGATCGGGTGGTGAATCGTCGCGACCAGCGGGAATCCCGCCCGTTTGATCGACAGCAGCCCGTAGCCGAGGCACTGGTTGTCGTGGACGACGTCGAAGTCGGCACGCCGCGATCGCAGCAACCGTGCGGCACGGAGGCTGAACGTCAGCGGTTCGCCGAAGGCGGCAGTCCACATGGCGGCCACCTCGATCCAGTCGATCCAGTCGCGGAACTCGCGCAGCCTCGGCGTCCGGAACGGATCGGGCTCCCCGTACAGGTCGAGGCTGGGGACCTTCGTGAGGGTCACCCCGGCGTCGATCGCCGACTGATCGAGCTCCGGATACGGCTGGCCCGAGAAGATCTCGACGTCGTGTCCGAGCATCGCGAGCTCACGCGACAGGTGACGGACGTAGACGCCCTGTCCCCCGCAGTGCGCCTTGCTCCGGTACGACAGCAGTGCGATCCGCAGCGCCCCGTCGGGTTCTCCGGCCCGTCGAGCGCCGCCCCCGGCCCGTCGAGCGCCGTCGAGACGACTCACTGCCCGTCTGCCGCGGCTTCGAGGGCGTCGACGGTCACCAGCTTCACTCTGCGGCGTCCCGACTCCCGGCCCGCCGACCGTTCCGCGGCGTCGATGGCCTTCCACCCGGCGAGGTCCACTCGGTGGGCTCCCCGCGTGGTGACGAGATCGACGACGTCGGACGCGTCCTTGTCCGGATTCCGAACGACGCCCGCGGCGAAGTCGGCGATGATCGCCTTGGCGGCCTCCTCGCCGCAGTACCTGTTGCGGCCGATGCCGCCCGTCGGGCCGCGCTTGATCCAGCCCGCGACGTACAGTCCGGGGATCGGCGAGCCTCCGGTCGCGTCGAGGACTCGACTGTCGTCGTTGGGGACGACGGCCTTCACCTCGTCGAACGGCAGGCCCGCGATCGGGCGTCCGCGGTAGCCGACCGAGCGGACGACCATTCCCGCATCGATCTCGCCGACCTCACCGGTCTGCTCGATGACCCCGCCGCCGATGTACCGGTTGCGCACGAAGGCGACCTTCTCGACGCCGTCGGCCCCGATGATCGACGTCGGCGAGGTGAGGAACTCGAAGACGATGCGCCGGTCGCCGCCCCGCGGACGGTCGGCGAACTCCCGGGCGATGCGAATCTTGGTGGCGATCACGGAGTCCAGCGAGTCGTCGGCTTCGGCGGCCGCGGTCTCCTCGGACAGGACGAGCTCGTCCGGCATGACGATGTCGACGCCGTCGAGTTCGTTCAGCGACAGCAGCTCACCGTTGGTGAACGCGCCGTGCTCGACGCCGCGGCGACCCATGACGACGACCTCCCGGATCGCCGACCCGCGCAACGCGTCGAGTGCGTGATCGGCGATGTCGGTCCGCGCCAACTCGTCGGGATCGGTCACGAGGATGCGCGCCACGTCGAGCGCCACGTTGCCGTTGCCGATGACGACGACGCGGTCGGCCGACAGGTCGAACGTGCGGTCCGCGTAGTCGGGGTGCCCGTTGTACCAGGCGACGAAGTCGGTGGCGGCGATCGATCCGGCGAGGTCCTCACCGTCGATGCCGAGCCTGCGGTCGTGGGGTGCACCGACCGCGTACAGGACCGCACCGTAGCGTTCCCGCAGTTCGTCGCCGGTGATGTGCGTGCCGACCTCCACATTCAGGTGATAGGTGAAGTTCTGCTTCTTCTCGACCATGCCGAACGACGACTCGACGCCTTTGGTCTTGGCATGGTCGGGCGCGACGCCCGCTCGGACCAGGCCGTACGGCGTCGGGAGGCGGTCGAACATGTCGACCTGGATCTGCCGCTTCTTGACGAGTTCCTCGGCCGCGTAGAACGCGGCCGGTCCGGCGCCGACGATCGCGACGCGCAGTCCCTCGCCGTCGGGCAGCGCGGGCGGCTTCGGATGCTTGACGAGGCCGCCGTCGACGTCGTGGTCCTTGTAGTAGTCGGCGTTGATCTGCAGGTAGGGCTCGTCCTTGGCGGCGAGCTGGTCGTCGGGGAAGATCGCGTTGACCGGGCACTCGTCGATGCAGGCGCCGCAGTCGATGCAGGTCTCCGGGTCGATGTACAGCATCTCCGCGGTCAAGAAGTCCGGCTCGTCCGGCGTCGGATGGATACAGTTGACCGGGCAGACGGCTACGCACGTACCGTCGTTACAGCAGGGGCGGGTGATTACGTGCGCCATCGGTCTTCCTCCGTCGGCCGGGTAGCTGCAAGCCACAGGGTGAACGTGTTCTAGTTTTGCCTTGAGCCTAGCGTAAGCGGCCTGACGCATCGAGACCACAGGCACACGCCGCGACCGATACGAGAGGAAGCTGACCGTGAGCACACCGTATCCATACGAACCGATGACCGTCCGACGAACCGGAGCGCCGTTCTACGCGGCCGACTACCGGGTGCGGACCGGCGACATCGATCAGGAGATGCGCGTGCGCCTCGACGGCCTGGCCCGCTATCTGCAGGACGTCGCCAACGACAACATCGCCGTCACCGATTTCGCCGACACCGACCCGTTCTGGATCATCCGCCGGACCGTCATCGACGTCTTCGAGCCGCTGACCTGGCCGTCGGACTTCCGGGTGGAACGCTGGTGCGGCGCGTTCTCGACCCGATGGACCGACATGCGGGTGACGATCCGTGGCACGGCCCAGACCAATCGGTTCAATCCCGAGCCGCGACCCGGCGGACACGTGGAGACCAACGCGTTCTGGATCAACATGACCGAGAGCGGAATGCCCGCCCGCATCAGCGACACCGCGATGCGAACCCTCACCGAGATGACCGACGAGCATCGTCTCCGCTGGAAGGCGATGAACCCGGGCGAGGCTCCGCCGGCGTCGGACGTCGACCTGCCCGACCGCGAGCACGTCCTGCGCGTCACCGACTTCGATCCGTTCCGCCATCTCAACAACGCCGCCTACTTCGCGGCCGTCGAGGACGAACTGGTCGATCACCTCGATCTGCTCGACGGTCCCCACCGCGCCGTCATCGAGTATCTGCGCCCGGTGACGCCGGGCGTCCCGATCACCGTCCGCCGTCAGCGCCTCGACGACTGCCTGCTCCTGTGGCTGTTGATCCCCGGCGACGACGACGCCCTGGTCACCGCGGCGTCCGTCTCGGTCGCAGTCATACCCCGCGACTAGATTGATTTGACGCTTAAGGGGCGAATCGGTGTCACCACGCGACACCGATTCACCCCTTAACTGCGCTGGGCCCCGCCTGGCACGGGACACAAGCGCGCGCTGCGAGGACGACCCGAGATCAGTACGAGCCGGTGAGGATCAGTTCCATCAGTTTGATCGGCGCGGCGCACGCGTCGCCTGCCGACGCCGTCGACGGCTCGACCCACCAGGTGTAGATCCCGCCCATCGGGGCCTTGGCGGTGACACCGCAGACCGCGGGACGCTTCGGGTCGCGGGCGGTGAACGCCGCGCTGCTCTGCACCTGGATGTTGTCGGTGGTGAACCCGAGTCTCTTGGCGGTGTCCTTCTCGTGGTTGAAGTCGCCCCACTCGAACCAGTTGAACGTGACGTCGACGACCGCGGGCGTCGTCACGACCCACCGGCAGTTCGCTCCGAAGAATCCAGGCGAGGCGATGGACCCGCCGACCGCCTTCGCGATCTGCGTGGCGGGCAGGATCTCGCATTCGGCGAGGAGCTTCTCGAACTTGTCGGTGTCGACGTGTCCGGTGTCGGTGCCGACGTCACGTCCCTGACGGACGGGTGTTCCGTCGACCGTGCATGACGCGACGCCCAGAACCACTGCCAGGGCGAAGGCGGCGAGGGTGATCGCTTTTCGGATCGTCGAAGTCATGACGCCCTCTTCACCACGAAGTCGGCGAGGGCCTTCGCCCCGTCGCAGACCTTGTCGGTCGGCATCGTCGATTCGCCGTCGAGCGTCGTCGGTGCGCGCAGCGATATCTCGATGAAGTCTGCGTCCCACGCGACACCGACTTCGCAGATGGCGCCCGAGCTCGCGATGAACCCAGGCTGTCCGCCGACGCTGTGGTCCTGGGTGTGATCGCGCGAGAGCTGCTCGGTTCCCCGTTCGCGTCCGATCGGCGAGCCGCGGTACCAGTTGAACGACGCGGTCGCCGCGCGCGACGGCCCGTTGCGCCACTCGCAGGTGGACGGGTTGTCGATGGCGAGGGTCATACCGGTGATGGTGGTGAGCCGGGCTACGTCCTCGGTCGTGAGGCCGCCGCACCTGTCGAAATCTGGTCCGGTGCCGGTCTTGGGCTCCGCTGTGCTGTCGGCGGAGTCCGACGAGTCGTCGCCGCACGCGCCGACGAGGAGCATGACGACGGCCGCGATGACCACGAGGAACGCGCCGCCGCGGAACTGGTCGAGCTGGCGTCGTTCGCGTTTGGTCGGTCGGCCCGCACCCGAGTCCCTGCGCGGGATCGCAGCGATCACCTCACGGGGAGGCGGCGGTGGACTGTGGTCGATGTAGTTCTCCGCGGCGAGCGGCGCGGACACGCGTTTGGCGATCAGTCCGGTGACCTCGACGATCCGTTCCCGACCGTCGGCACGGTAGGTGACGCGGTCGCCGATCGACACCTGCGCCGACGGCTTGGCCGTGACCCCGTTGAGGCGGACGTGACCCGCGCGGCAGGCCGCACCCGCGGCGGACCGGGTCTTGGTCAGTCGGATCGCCCATATCCAACTGTCGATGCGCGTCGCCAATGCCGTCCCCTCTCCCCGGCAGACGTGTGCCGTCGCCACCAACACTATCTGCCTGCGGCGACAATTCGCGGGCGACGACATGCGCCCCGACGAGAAACGGCGATCCCCGCCGGAGCGGGGATCGCCGTCGTGCTCGATGAGCGCAGGTCAGGACGCGAGGGCCTTGGCCTTGAGGGTGTCGTACTCCTCCTGCGACACCACGCCCGCGTCGAGCAGCGACTTCGCGGTCGCGATCTGCTCGGCGGGCGACGCCTTGCCCGCAGCGTTGCGGATGTACTCCTGATTCGCCTTGTCGACGGCGAGCGCCGTCGCACGCGAACGTTCGGTCATGCCCTTGCCGCGGGCGACCACGTACACGAACGCCGTCAGGTACGGCAGGACGATGAGGCCGATGATCCACAGCACCTTGGCACCCGAGCCGAGCGTGTGATCACGGAACAGGTCCGTCAGCACCTGGAACAGCACGATCAGGTAGGCGACGAACGCGAAAACCAACACGGTGTACCACAGCACACCCCAGAACGAACTCCAGTCCACTTCCGTGCACCTTTCCTATAGGAGGGAATGACAGCTTAACGCCCACGCGGGACGAAGTGCTGTGCAGTCCCGCGCCCTATCCGCCGATCAGGCGACAGTCCGACGAATCCGCGCTCTCCGCACGGCGACCAGTTCTACCGTCGACGTGTGAAGAACATGCGCGTCCTGGCCCTGTCCGCCTTCGTCGTCACCCCGTTGCTCGCGTCGTGCAGCTTCTCGGTCGGCGGAACGACGATCGATCAGGACAAGCTGAAGAACGAGATAACTACGACCCTGAACACGGAGTATGCGACCGTCGGCTCCAAGGTCGACTCCATCACGTGCGACGACCCCGGCAAGGACCCCGCCGTCGGAACGAAGTTCCAGTGCACGGCGAAGGCCTCCGGCACCGACGTCCGTATCGATGTGACTGTGACGAGCGACTCCGGCGATATCAAGTACCAGACAGTCGACTTCCTGTTCTCCATGTCCGACCTCACGACGAAACTGACGCGGGCCTTGGACGAGCAGGTGCCGGGCGCGAGCGTCGACTGCGGTTCGGGATTCAAAGCGCAACCGGCGAACACCCAGATCGACTGCCCCGCAACCAGCGCGGACGGCGAGACCGGGTCGGTGACCTATTTCGTCACCGACAAGCCGGAAACGAATCACTGGAAACTCAACTGAGCCACGTCACAGGCCTAAAGTCCCTGGTCGGAGATTCGACGACGCGAGTTGGTTACGCTACCGTATTCTGCGTCGTTCCCCCTCAACAACAGGAGATCCCCGACCATGGCAGCTGTCATCCTCTACGGCACCGAGACCGGCACCGGTGAGCTCGTCGCCGACGCGATCGCTGACGTCCTGGCCGCCGATCACGACCCGGCGATCTACGACATGGCCGAGTACGCGGCCGAGGATCTGAACACCGACGACTTCCTGGTGATCGTCTGCTCGACGTACGGCGAAGGCGAACTGCCCTCGAGCGCGCTTCCGTTCGCCGACGAGCTGGACGAGGAGAAGCCCGATCTCGCGGGTCTGCGTTTCTCGGTGTTCGGGCTCGGCGACACCGTGTACGACGACACGTTCAACCGCGGTGGCGAGATCATCGCCGACAAGCTGGTCGCGCGGGGCGCGGTCGAGGTCGGCGAGCACTACCGTCACGACGCGTCGAGCACCGAGAAGCCCGCGAAGGCCGCCGAGGAGTGGGCCGAGAATCTGAAGGCCGTCATCGACGCCGCCTGAACCGTTTCACTCACGCATCCGCGGTGACCGACGTCCGTTGGTCACCGCGGATCGCTGCATGTTGGGCCAGTTTCACGACGGCGACGACGGAGAGCGCGAGGATCGTGCCGAGGACCACAGCCGCGGGCAGGCCCACCGCGATGTTCTCGCCGAGCAGGACCACGCCGAGCACCATCGCGACCGCCGGTTCCATCACGTTCATCGCGGGGAACGACGTCTGCAAGTCGCCGGAACCGAAGCCCCGTTGCTGCGCGACGACCGCCAGCACCACGACGGGGACCAGCAGGTAGATCTCGTACTTGGTGAACACCGAGAGCGGATCGTCGACGATCCGATACGTGACGGCCTTGATGAGGACCGCCGACACACCGAACAACGCGCCGGACGCCAGTCCGTAGTACAACGCCTTGTGGTGGCGGTTGCAGCTGCGTTCGGCGACCGCGACGAGCCCGATGAGCCCGGCGATGATCGCGCCGATCGTGATCCCCATGATCACCACCTGTGGCGGACGGTCGCTCGCGACCGGGCGCGCGATGATCAGGAACACGACCACGCAGGTGACGAGCAGCGCTCCCCACATCCACTCGTGACGGTGCGGGTGCCGGTGGTCGGCCCACGCCTCCAACGGCAGCGCGAACAACACCGCCAACACGACGAGCGGCTGGACGAGCAGGATCG
This sequence comes from Gordonia spumicola, assembly GCF_009932475.1. Classification (GTDB taxonomy): domain Bacteria; phylum Actinomycetota; class Actinomycetes; order Mycobacteriales; family Mycobacteriaceae; genus Gordonia; species Gordonia spumicola. The sequence continues at coordinate 214,390 of NZ_BJOV01000001.1, read as the reverse complement.
ACCCGAGGCCGAGGGCCGTCGCCTGAAAGGCGAATCCCGTCAGCGCGATACCGGCCCCGAACCACCAACCGCGGGTGATCGCACCGCTCGACGCCGAGGACCGCTGCCGCAGCACGGTGCCTCCGGCGATCAGCAGCGCGGCGGCGATCGCCAACAGCGCAGGGGCCCAGGTATGCATCCCTACAAGCGTATCGGTCGATGATCGCCTCACGTGCGGGGTGACCGGACGACAGCGGCGGACGCGACCGTCGTCCGGCCGGTCTCACGCGTCCGCGATCCGCAGATCCGTCGTGACCGGAGTCTGATTCACCGTGAGATCGAGCACCGGGCAATGCTTGTCGACGATGTCGTGGAGCTCACGGTAGCGTTCGGGCGCGTCCGGTCCGGCGACGTCGACCGTCACGCGCACCTGCGTGAAACCGGGGCGGACGTCGTCGTCGAGGCCGAAGAAGCCGCGGACGTCGAGATCGCCTTCGGCGTGCAGGGCCAACGAGTCGAGGGTCACGCCGAGCCGCTCGGCCCAGAAGCGGTAGGTGACGACCTGGCAGGACAGGAGCGAGGCGAGATAGAACTCGACGGGGTTCGGCGCGGTGTCGCGGCCGCCGAGCACGGGCGGCTCGTCGACGGTCACGCTGAACGATCGGATGCCGACCTGACTGGACACTCCCTCACCGGCGGTGGCGGACGCCGCGAAGACCGCGGCCGCATTCGCCGGGTTCGCGGCCACGGCATTCGCGGTCTGTGCGGCGATAGTGTTGAGTTCGGTACCGCTGTCGGGGATGGCGTGCGTGATGCTGATCTGAGATGTCGTCATGGTTCTCGACGGTAGGTTCGCGCCCGGTCCGCACCCACTGTTGCGCCCGTCGTGATTCCAATCCGGGTGGTCGATCCGAATGATCCGACCGTGTTGTTGCCCGGATTTGTCGGGGGTCGGTTCTACGGTGAGGTCATGTACCGCAGTGACCTGGAACGTCTGATGACGCTGAGCACGTCCGACGTGGACGCCGCATGCCGAGGTGAACGGCTCGTCTCGTTGACCACCCGATGCTTCGACGAGCACCTCGAGCTGGCGGAGTTGGCCGACGAGGCGGCGGCCGCCGGGGACCTCGACGCCCACGGCTACTACTCGCAGGAGGGTGCGGCATGGCGTGCGACGGCGCAGATCCTGCGCACGATGGCCGCCGACCCGATGCTGCGGCGCACCGCGGGCGCAGCGTGAGTCGCACGCTGATCCTGCTCCGCCACGGCAAGAGCGACTACCCGCTCGGCGTCCCCGACCACGATCGGCCGTTGAACGACCGGGGCCGCAGACAGGCCGCGTTGGCGGGCGACTGGATTCGGGACGACGGGTACTCCGTCGACGCCGTCCTGTGCTCCACCGCCGAACGCACCCGGCAGACACTCGAACGCACCGGCATCGACGCCGACGTCCAGTACATCGACGACATCTACGGCTGCACGCCGGACGAACTGTTCGAGACGATCCGCGTTCACGCTCCGTCCGACGCCGCGACGCTGCTCGTGGTGGGCCACTTCCCGGGCATGCCGGAGACCGCGCTCACCCTCGACCCGGAGGCCGCGATCGACGAGTTCCCGACGTCGGCCTACGCGGTCGTCGAGGTCGGTGTGCCGTGGGACCGGATCGGGCTCGACGTCGATTCGGCGACGGCACTGAAAGCACTCAGAATTCCGCGATAGCGTCGAGGGATGACTCTGACTCCCACAGATCACGCCCACCTCCGCCGCTGTGTCGAGCTCGCTCGGGAAGCCGTCGAGGCGGGAGACGAAGCCTTCGGCTCCCTCCTCGTCGACGCCGACGACCAGGTGGTGTTCGAAGACCGTAACCGCGTGTCCGGCGGCGACTCGACTCGGCACCCGGAACTGACGATCGTCGAGTGGGCGGTGCAGAACATGACGCCCGACCAGCGTGCGGCGTCGGTCACCTACACCTCGGGTGAGCATTGCGCGATGTGCTCGGCAGCCCACGCGTGGGTCGGACTCGGCCGGATCGTCTACGCGGGCAGCACCGCGCAGCTCACCCGTTGGCGAAGCGAGTGGGGGCTGCCCGAATCGCCGGTCGCTCCCCTGTCGATCGCCGACGTCGCGCCCGGCGTCGACGCATTCGGACCGGTCCCCGAGTTCACCGACGAGCTGCGCGCCCTGCACGCGAGGTCGGCCGGAGTCACGCCGTGAAGCGCCCCGGGTCGACGGGATCGTCGACGATAAGACTGTCGGCCGTCGTCGCCGCCGCGGCCGTCGTCGCCGCCGCGGTCGTCGCCGCCACCGCCGTCACCGGCTGCTCCGATTCCGGCTCACCATCCGGAGCCTCGGCCACCACATCGACGCCCGCGACCACGGTGTCGCCGACCGCCACCACAGCGCCCGCCTCGAAGCGGGTCGACCCCGCGGCCACCGCCCGGCTCCACGTCGCGGCACTCACGGGCGACGTCGACGGTGTGCGCCGGGCCATCGCCGACGGCGCCGACCTCGAATCGCGTGGCGCGCACGGTCGGACACCGCTGGTCGCGGCCACCAAGAATCGGCACGCCGCGAGCGCTATCGCGCTGCTGGACGCGGGAGCCGATCCGAACGCCAAGGACGACCTGCAGGATTCCGCGTTCCTGTACGCGGGCGCCGAGGGATTCGACGACATACTGCGCGCGACCCTGCGTCACGGCGCCGACGTCACCAGCCTCAACCGGTACGGCGGCACCGCGCTCATCCCGGCATCCGAGCACGCTCACGTGTCGACCGTGGCGATCCTCATCGACGCCCGCGTGCCGCTCGACGTGGTCAACAAATCGGGCTGGACCGCACTCCTGGAAGCCGTGGTCCTCGGCGACGGCGACGCTCCCCACGTCGAGACGGTCCGTCGACTGCTCGACGCGGGCGCGGACCCGTCGATCGCCGACTTCGATCACGTCACCCCGCGACAGCACGCCGTGAACCGTGGTCAGACCGCGGTCGTCGCCGAGTTCGACCGACCGCGCCGCTGATCGGACCATCGGTCCCGTTCGGCAGACGGAATGTCAGGCCGGTTCGGGGTCGTCGGTTCGCGACCAGGCGATGGCGACGAGACGCCGGAGGACGCCGAGGTCGATGTCGTCGAGTTTCTTGACGTACACGCACACCCCATGCCTTCGGTGTACACGCCGAGTTCGGGGAGCAGCGCGGCGCCCTCGGGCAGATCCTTGAGCCCGTACAGCGAAAGGCTCGCCTTGCGGGGTGAGAACGCGGTCTTCGGCCAGTCGCCGCGGGTCCGTGGGTTGACGGGCGAGATGTACCGGTAGCGCCCGAAGCCGACCATCGACGGACCCCACATGACCGGGTCGACCCCGGTGACCTCGCGGAACAGGTCGACCAGGACCAGGCCGTCGGCACGGCGACGCGCCGGCGTCGCGGCGTCGAGGAACGCGTCGACGCTCGCATCTGTCGGTTTCGTCTTCGGTTCAGCCATCGGAGTTCCTCACGGGTCGAGCAGTTCGAGTCGGACGGCGAGCAGCCGGACGGGACGATCGAGATCGAACGCGTCGAGCAGGTCGGCGACGACGGGTGCGATCGCATCGTAGTCGGTGCCGGGCGCCGCGAGCTTGCGCATCTTGGTTCGCGTGTAGAACGTCGACGTGCGCACCGTGAGGCCCACCCGGAACGGAATCCGCCCCTCCTGGATCACCTGATCGAGCACCTCGCGCGTCAGCTCCCCCGCCGCCGCCGACAGGTCGTCGCGCGAGGTCAGATCCGCGGGATACGTATTCGACTTCGAATGCGACTTCGCGATCCACGGCGCGGTCGCGATCGCGTCGTCGCCACCGCCGCGGCAGAGGACGTACAACCAGTTGCCCTGGCTGGGCCCGAACAACGCGATCAGATCGTCCCTGTCGACGGCCTGCAGCTGGGCGACGGTGTCGATCCCGCGGTCGGCGAGCTTCCTCGCCGTCTTCGGTCCGACGCTCCACAGATCGCGCGTGGGCCTCGGACCCATCAACTCGTTCCAGTTGCCGTCGTCGAGAGTGAACACCCTCGCCTCGTCCGGCGCGTCCGGCTCGCGGACCGCCGCCTTGGCGAACCCGGCGGCCATCTTCGCGCGCTGCTTGTTGTCGGAGATCCCGAGACAGCACGGCAGCCCCGTCCGATCGCGGACGGCTCGTCTGACGGAGTGCGCCAGCTCGGTGACCCCGTGTGCGTCGAGTGTGGCCGGCTCGTCCCGCGGGTCGACGCCGATGTACGCCTCGTCCCAGCCCCACACCTCGACCGGATGACCGAACGACCGGATCACGTCCATCACCGCCGCCGACGTCTCTTCATAGAACTCCATGTCCAACGGGAGGAACACCGCGTCGGGGCATTTGCGGCGAGCGGCGGGCATCGGCAGCCCCGCTCGGGCGCCCGCTGCGCGCGCCTCGTACGACGCACACGTCACCACCTGTCTCGGCCGGGACGGATCGCCATCGCCCCCGACGATCACCGGAGCCCCGACGAGGTCGGGGCGACGCAGCCGCTCGGCCGACACCTGGAACTGGTCCAGGTCGATGTGCAGCAACCTGCGGAAACGCGTCGCAGGCTGGTCCGTCCCTGTGTGCTGGGCCACGAGTCCACTGTAGGCAATGGACCAGGTCGCGATCTGACAACGGAACAGTGACGACGCTTTGGTCCGATTCGCGACCACGACTAGTGTGAGCGAGATGGAGCACACAGGGGGACGATCATGACCGGAGTCACCATGCGGGCGGGTGTTCTCGCCGCGATCCTCGCGCTCCTCGCCACCGCCCTCACTCCGGCCCAGGCCGACGCCGCGCCCCGCCTCGTCGGCGTCCAACGCGTGGGTCCGACCGTGGACCTCATCTCCGTGTACTCGCCGTCGATGCGCCGCGTTCTCCGTAGTCACGTGATCCGCCCCGCCGGCTCCCCCGCGGGCCTTCCCGTCTTCTACATGCTGCCCGGCGCGGGAGGCGCCGAAGACGGGATCTCGTGGTTCAACAACGCCGGTGTCGAGCGGTTCTTCCGCGGCAAACGGGTGAACGTCGTCCTACCCATCGGTGGACGCAACTCGATGTGGACCGACTGGAACGCGCCCGACCCGGTCCTCGGCGTCAACAAATGGGAGACGTACATCAACCGCGAACTCCCGGCCGTCGTCGACAGCACGTATCGCACGAACGGCCGCAACGGGATCTCCGGGGTGTCGATGTCGGCCGGTCCCGCCCTCGACATCGTGACGCACGCACCGTGGCGGTACCGGGCCGTCGCCTCCTACAGCGGATGCCCCTCGACGACCGACCCGCTCGGTGTCCTCGCCAACACCGCGATCGTCGCGCGCGGCGGCGGCAACGTCGTCAACATGTGGGGTCCGCCCGGAAATCCGACGTGGGCGCGCCACGACCCGATCCTCAACGCGAACAAGTTGCGCGGCAAGGCCGTCTACCTGTCCGCGGGCTCGGGCATCGCGGGCCCCGTCGACGGGAGCCTGCTGCAGAACGGCAGCGGCCTCATCGGCGGGAACGTCATCGAGGCCCTCGCCCTCGCATGCACGCGCAACATGGCGAGCCGGTTGTCGAGCCTCCGGATCCCCCACCGCTTCGTGGCCCGCCCCGACGGGGTCCACACCTGGGGCCTGTTCAAGGCCGACCTCGTGAACTCGTGGCCGATGATCGCGCGGGCGATCGGCGCGTAGCACAGCAGAACGCGGCAGCTCCGGCGCACGCTCCTCGTCGGGACGAGGAGCGGCGACCAGAACTGCCGCGTCCGGATCGCTCGTCAGCTCGCGGGTGCGAGTTCCGGTTCCGGCGTCGTGTCGACGACGGGCTCGTCGACGACGGCGGGCTCCTCGACCGGAGCCGTTTCCTGTGTGACGACCGGTTCCGGGGTCTCGACCGGCGTTGTCACGACCGGATCGGACGTCGGAGCCTCGGCGGGAGCCTTGTCCGACGGCACGACCGTCGTGGCTGCGGTGTCTGCCGCCGGGGTCGTCTCGTCGACGGCGGGCGTCGTGTCGGTGTCGGGCGTCGTGGCGCCCGAATCGGTCTTCGGGGTCAGCGCACCGACGAGATCGCCCACGCCCTTCAGATCGTCGACGATCGTGACCGACTTGATGTAGCCGGTCAACATCCCGATCGGGTCGAACGGGTTGACGGTGAGCGTGCCGAGACCGAACGGGTTGTCCCACTGGACGAGCTTGATCTTCGGGAGGAGGCCCGTCTCCGCGTCATCGGTGATCCGGCGGATCTCCGGCAGCCCGATCAGGTTGGGTCGCGTGGTCCCGTTGACCTCGACGGCCGGGAAGAACACCAGCTCGTGGCCGAGCCATTGGATCACCAGCGGCTCACGCAGACCGTAGTCGCTGGTCAGCCAGTGCGCGGTGGTCGTCCTCTCGATCACCGGATCGAAGATCGGCGCGCCCTTGTCGTCCTTGGCCTGCTCGGTCTTCTGGACCTGCGTGGCCCCGGCGGTGCCCTCGGCGACTTCGGCTCCCGCCGCGTCGACCCAGACCATCGTCGGGGCGGCGACCTTCCGGGTCTTCTTCTCCGTGACCGGGACGCCGTTCTCCACCTTCTGCACCATCTTGGGCTTCGCTCCCGCGGCGCCCTCGGCGACCGGTGCGCCCTTGGCGTCGACCCAGAGCAGCACCCCGTCGGCGTCGCGGTCCTGGACCATCACCGGCGAGTCGTACTCCTCGTCGACGAGGTGTGTGACGCCGACCATTCGCGGAGCGGTCTTGACCTTCATCACCGGTTTGCCGTTGTCGTCGAGCTTGGGCGTCACGCCGTCGGCCTCGAACACCGGCTCCTTCGCGAACGTCGTCTCGACGTCCTGCGTGTAGCGGACGAAGTCCTTCGCGAACTTGAGACGACTGTCCTCGGAGGTCAGTGCCTTGAGGAGGTCGCCCATGAACGGGGTGTCCATGACCCCGCCGAGGTCGCCGTCGCCTCCGAGCATCGGCGCGAACTGCTTGAGCAGGGCGTCGTTGCCCATGAACAGCGACGTCACGTCGGTGAGGCCGTACTGCGTCTGACGATGGCCGCCGTCGGTCACCGGACGCAGGTCCTTGTAGTAGTCGAACGTGCCGAGGTAGTTGCTGCACGTTCCGAGGCCTTCTGCGGTGGCCGTCGTGTCGAGGCCGAAGCAGGCGACCTCCTTGAGACCGGGCAGGTTGCCGTTGATGCCGTCGATCATGTCGAGCATGCCGTCGGCGTCCGCGCCCGCGGATCCTGCGATGTCGGACGTCAGCAGGCCGGAGTCGCGGAGCTTCGTGAAGTCGAGCTTCTGTCCGAACCAGGTGAAGACGATGTCGTCGGTGTCCATGTTGACGCCCATCGCGATGCCGAGGTCGGCCGACGCGGTGGACGTCCGACCATGATCGGCTCCGGCCATCGCCAGCGCGATCGCGCTGCGCGTCTGCGCGATGGCGGTCGCGCCGCGCATCGACAGGGCGATGTTGACGCCGTCACCGGAGATGACCGACTTGCCGATCGGTTTGACCGGCGCGGGCAGGTCCTGCGGCTTCGTGTAGTCGTACTTGTGGCCGGTGAGGTACTCGGCCATCTTGAGCGCTTCGGTGCGCTTGGACAGGTTGAGGTCGGCGCCCTTCTTGACGAGAGTGCCGCCGACCAGGAAACAGCCGCCGAGGACCGGGTTCTTCGTCGAGCCGTCGGCCTGCACGCACAGATCCTTCGACGCCGGGTTCACCGGCAGCGCGGCGTCGCGCTTCACGGCGTCGTACGTCTTGTACTTGTCGAATGCACCGGGGTCGACGCTGATGCCGACCGCGGCCTTCGCGAGCCCCTTGACGGTGTCGCTGCCGAGGACGACGCCGCCGAGCACCTCGAGGAGGTTGCGCTTGCCCATCTTGTACTTGACGAGCAGCAGGTTGATGTCGGCGCCGAGGTCCATCTCCATGCCCTGTGCGGCCTGGCCGACCTCGATGCTCTCGGGCAGGACGAGCGCGATGCCCGTGCCGTTGGAGCCGCTGCAGTCGGCGATCGCGAGCGGCGGATCGGCCGGGTCGTACTCGGTGCTCGTGGACGAGTCCGGGCCCGAAGCGAGGGAGCCGGTGCGGCATCCCTCGATGAACTGGCCGAGCATCGGGTCGTCGAGCATGCCGAGGATCGCACCGAAGTCGAGCGATCCCATGTCGACCGACGACGATGCGGCCGGAGCCGCGGGCGCGGCATACGCGACGCCCGTCGCCCCGACGGTTCCCGCGCCGAGCGCGGCGACGGCCCCGAGTGCGACGAGGCCGTTGCGGAGCCGATGCTCGCGGCGGAAGGTTTCCCGGGCACGTGCGCGACGTTGAGCACGATTGACGGATTGAGACACAGTTCCCCCCTTGTGTGACTTACAACGCATTCCTAGGACTATCGGCGAGGCGTCCGTTTTGTTAACAACGACGATTTCATGCCGGAGGTCGTCGCCAACCCGGCACGATTCAGACGTGGAACACGTTCTAAAATGGCGTCATGTCACTGGTCACCGACAGTTCTGTCGACATCAACGCCCCCGCCGCGACGGTGTGGCGAGTTCTCACCGACTTCGCGTCGTACGGCGAATGGAATCCGTTTCAAGTCGAGTGCTCATCGACCCTGGAACCCGGCTCGCCCATCGACATGCGATTCGAGCTCGGCCCCGGCGGTCTGAAGTCGAAACGCGAGTACATCGTGGACGTCACCCCGGGAGTCGGCTTCGCCTACTCGATGAAACCCGCACCGTTCGGGCTGGTCCGCAGCCTGCGCCGACACACGGTCGTCGACCTCGGCGACGGCCGGAGTCGATACGAGAGTCATTTCGAGATCACCGGCCCGCTCTCCGGACTGGTGAAGGCCATGTTCGGCAAGGAACTGGTCGCCAAGTTCGCCGCCGTGACCGCGGCCGTCGGCTCCCGCGCCGAATCCCTGGCCTGACGACTTCCCGCGGCACTTCTAGTCAGGGCTCATCGGCGGGACGATGAGCGTTGACTAGAAGTGCCGCGGGAGGTGCCCTGTGGACAACGTAGTAGTCAGACCCGGCGATTCCGGCTTTGATTGGCGGCATGTGGACCACCGATATCAACGGAGTCGTCGAACGTGCTGCCGCGCTCGAGGCCGGCCGCACAGATGCGGAGATCCGACAGGCGGTTCGCTGCGGCGAACTCGTCGTCGCCTGCCGCGGCATGTACATTCCGAGATCCAGTCTCCCGGACGAGCCGTGGCGCCTGATTCAGGAGGTCTACCGTCGACGATGCCTGACGATCGCGGCGCGCACGCCGGGCCTGATCCTCAGTCATCAATCGGCGGCGGCGATCCAGCGGATCGAGATGCTCAAGCCTGACCTCACCCGCCTCCATGAGTCCGTGGAATCTGGCGCGCACGGCAAACGACTGGCGACGAGGCACATCCACACCCGTACGACGTTCGCCGAGGTGACGAGGATCGACGGACTGTTGGTCACGGACCTGCCGACGACCGCTGTGGACGTGGCGGCCGGTACCGACTTCGCGGGAGCGCTCGCGGTCCTCGATTCCGCGCTCCGTCTCGGGGTCACCCGCGACGAACTCCGGGACGCACTCGATTCGCGGCGCCGTCGAGGTTCGGACAAGGTGCGCGCGGCTCTGCGATTGGCGGACGGGCGGTCGGCGAACCCAGGTGAGTCCTGGGGGCGCGCGCAGTTGATCGAGGCCTCGCTTCCCGTGCCCGACCTGCAAGTCGAGGTGCGGGTCGCCGACCGTGTCTACTACAGCGACTACGACTGGGATGGCCTGGTGATCGGTGAGTTCGACGGTCGCGCCAAGTACCTCGCGAACCTGAAGCCCGGCGAGAGTATCGGTGACGCCGTCATGCGCGAAAAGGACCGAGAGAACGCGTTACGCGACATGGGATTCGACGTCGTGCGCTGGGATTGGGTCGCACTCGAGCGACACGAGGTCGCCGCTCGGGTTCGTCCGCGGCTCGAAGCGGCCCGACTGGTCCCGCGACACTTCTAGTCAACGCTCATCGTCCCGCCGATGAGCACCGACCAGAAGTACCGCGGGAACGCTCGGATCAGTCGTCCGCGGGCGGCGGGGAGGCGGCCGCGGTCTGATGCTCGATGAGCATGGTGACCGCCTGGGTGAGTGTCGAGACCTGGTCGCGCAGTTCGCGGATCTCGGCGGCCTGACGCTCCATGACCGCCGCGGGGTCCGGCTCGTCCGAGGCCGGTTCGACGGGAGGTTCGGCCGCGGCGGGCTCGCCGACGGCGCGGCGCAGCTCCGTGTCGAGACCCGTCGCGTCGACGACGGTCTTCGCGACGTCGACGGGCGCGCGCAGCAGGTCCGAGAGCAGGCTCACCCCTCCGGGAGCCCCCTTCACTCGACGACGCAGAACCTGCGCGAGCACCTCGTCCGTACGGTCGACGCCGGTGTCATGGTCGCGGATCAGCACCCGGATACCCGACTCCAGGAGCTTGGCGACCTCGTCGAGGGTGGTGAACTTGCGCCGGACCGAGTCGTAGAGCTTGCGGTTGGAGTAGCGCTTGATCAGGTACGGCTCGTCGTCGGCCATGATTCTCCTCGGGGATGCGGGTCGAGATGCGGCTGGTCATGACGCCGAAACGTCCGGGCGCTCCGACGGAGCATCCCGGACTTCTCGACGTTCGGCGGGGCCGATCACTTGTCGGCGTCGGCCTTCTTCTCCGACGACAGGCGAAGGTTGGCGAACTTCTCGACCTGGTCGGACAGGTTCTGGATCTGGGTGCGCAGGGCGTCGACGGCGTCGTCGCCGGTCAGCTTCTCGCGGGCGTCGTCGGCGCGCTCGCGGACGTTGCGCTCGACGGTGCCCGCCGACTCGAGGAGATTGTCGACGAGGTCGCGGGTCGACTCGATGACGGTGGTGAGGAAGTCGGTGATGACGGCGTCGGCGACCTTCGCGTCGGTGGCGGTGGTCTCGGCGGCCTTGTTCGATGCAGTCATGATGTTCTCCTTGCGGTGATGTCCGGGTTTCGCATCCGCCAGGTTCTTTCTGCGTTTGCGTAACTCAAACACTATGCGCTGCGTAATGATTTACGCAATGCGTTGTGATTCAGTTCACACCGTGAAGTGTTCGACGAGCAGCACCTGCAACTCACCGACCATGAAGCCCAGGACGGCGCCGACGATGATCAGTGTGCGCTCGTCGGCCTGGAACGCCGGACGCAGCACGCCCTCGAACTCCTCCGGCGTCATCGCCTTCATCTTCTCCGCCATGATCGTCTCGATGTCGAGCGTCCGCGTCAGATAGTCCTCTGCTCCCGCCATCACCGACGGCAGGACCTCCACCATGTCGGCGGCCGCCGCCTGGCACATCGGTCCCAGTTCGATCGTGTCCAGGCCGAGCGATGTGACCGCCTTCAGCGGCGTGTTCAACGCATCGGTGGCGACGCCCAGCAGCCCGCCGACCGACAGACCGCCGAAGCCGATCGAGTCGAGCGCCTTGAGATCGCCGACCTCACGCCGCAACGTCTTCGACACGTCGCCCAGTTGGTCGCGCACCTCCTCCTCCAGGATCTCGGCGACGAGGTCGATCAGCGCGGCCCGCTGCGGCCCGTCGAACACTCCCCTCATCAGTTTCTCCGTGGTCAGCACGCGAGACGCGATCAGTACCGCGTACTCCTCCGACACCGGGATGCGGTGCTTGAGGAACAGACCCTGCCAGGTGATGACGCCGAAGTACTTCGTCGGCTCCTTCGGATTGAAGATCAGGCGCAGCGCGGCCCAGTCGGTGAACCAACCGGTGAACAGACCGAACAGCGGCATGACCCACGGGTTGTGGAACAGCGCCCACACCAACACCTGGACGAGACCGATCAGGAAACCGAAGACCAGACCACTGCGCCGGATGAACGCGAACTCGCGACGCCCGACCTCGGAGAACATCTTCTCCAGCGTCTCGGGATCGGACAGGAACTCCTGCGTCACCATCGTCTGCAGGTCGAACACCTCGTCGATCCGCTCGGTCAACGCGTCCGCGATGGCGACGACGACGTCGGGCGACACTCGCTGGGCCCGCTCGATCACCGCGTCTCGGGCCGGCTCGGGCAGCGCGTGCCAGACGGTCGGTTGGAACTCGGGCGCGATCGTGTTCACGATGCGGGCGACCTCCGCACGCATCGGCCTGTCGATCAGCGCCGCGAGCTCGACGCCGTCGATCCGCTGCACGATCTCCGACGACGAGATCAGCCGACCGGTGAGCGTTTCGCAGAGGACGGCGACCATCTCCGGGGCGCGTTTGGGGATGATGCCCTGCCATCCGAGCCGTCCGATGCCCTTGAACCGATGCGGCCGGAACATCATCCGGATAGCGACGATCTTGGTGCCCCAGCCGATCAGCGCCGCGATGACGGGCATGGACGCGTAGATCACCCAGTTCCGTTCGACGTCGGCGACGATCTCCGACCACGACTGCATGCGACCTCCTGGCGTTTGCTACTCGCCGCATTGTGTCGCACCCGGGCGCATATCTGTGCCAGAACCGGAGTTCTCGTGCCGGTCGGGTCCTCCGCCCTTGTTGTCGGCCCCATACGACGAAACCCCCGCCCGACCGAATCGGGCGGGGGTTCGTCGTGAACTCAGGTCAGCGGAAGTCGCTGCCGAAGCCGTAGTCGTCCAGCGGAACGGCGGCACCGCTCGGAGCGCCGAAGGGGCTGTCCGGGCTGTAGTAGGTGTCGTCGTACGTGGGCAGCGCGTACGCGGCGGCACGAGCTTCCTCGGTCGGCTGAACCTGGATGTTCCGGTACCGGTCGATGCCGGTGCCCGCCGGGATCAGCTTGCCGATGATCACGTTCTCCTTGAGGCCGACGAGCTTGTCGCTGCGGCTGTTGATGGCCGCATCGGTGAGCACGCGAGTGGTCTCCTGGAACGACGCCGCCGACAGCCACGAGTCCGTCGCGAGCGACGCCTTCGTGATGCCCATGAGGACCGGACGACCCGATGCCGGCTCGCCGCCCTCGGCGACGACCGCGCGGTTGGCCGCCTCGAACTCGGCGCGCTCGGTGAGCGAACCGGGCAGGAACTCGGTGGCGCCGGAGTCGATGATCGTCACGCGACGCAGCATCTGGCGGACGATCGTCTCGACGTGCTTGTCGTGGATCGACACACCCTGGCTCCGGTACACCTCCTGGACCTCGTTGACGAGGTGGATCTGCACCTGGCGGGGACCCATCACACGCAGGACCTCGTGCGGATCGGCCGCACCCTCCATGAGCTGCTGGCCGACCTCGACGTGATCGCCGTGGGCGAGCAGACGCTCGGTGCCGTCCTCGTGCTTGAAGACGCGCATGCGCTGACGCTTCGAGATCTTGTCGTAGACGACCTCGTCGCTGCCGTCGTCGGGGACGATGGTGATCTTGTAGAAACGATCGTCGTCCTCGATGGTGACGCGGCCGGACACCTCGGCGATCGGAGCCTTGCCCTTGGGGACACGTGCTTCGAACAGCTCGGTGACTCGCGGAAGACCACCGGTGATGTCGTCACCGACGCCACCCTGGTGGAACGTGCGCATCGTCAGCTGCGTGCCGGGCTCACCGATCGACTGGGCCGCGATGATGCCGACGGCCTCGCCGATGTCGACGAGCTTGCCGGTCGCCATCGAGCGGCCGTAGCAGTGCGCGCAGACGCCGGTGCCGGTGGCACAGGTGAGGACCGAACGGACCTTGACCTCGGTGACGCCCGCCGCGAGGAGAGCCTCGATGGCCGGGTCGCCCAGATCGTGGCCCTTCTCGACCACGACGTCGCCCGCTTCGTCGACGGCGTCGACCGCGAGCGTACGAGCGTACGCCGAGGTCTCCACGTGAGCGTCGCGGATGATCGTGCCGTCGGCCGACTTCTCGGCCAGCGGGACGAGGATGCCGCGTTCGGTGCCACAGTCGGTCTCGCGAACGATGACGTCCTGCGACACGTCGACGAGACGACGGGTCAGGTAGCCCGAGTCCGCGGTGCGCAGAGCCGTGTCGGCCAGACCCTTACGAGCGCCGTGCGTGTTGATGAAGTACTCGGCGACGGTCAGGCCCTCACGGAACGACGACTTGATCGGACGCGGGATGAACTCACCCTTCGGGTTCGTCACCAGGCCCTTCATGCCCGAGAGGTTACGCACCTGGGTCATATTGCCCGTTGCGCCCGACTTCGGGATCATCGTGATCGGGTTGTCGTCGGGGTAGTACTCCTCCAGAGCCTTACCGACTTCTTCGGTCGCCTGCTTCCAGATCTCGACAAGGGCGTCGCGACGCTCGTCGGGCGTCAGACCGCCGCGCTGGAACTTGCGCTCCAGGCCGTCGGCCCGCTCCTCGTAACGCTCGAGGATCTCCGCCTTGGCCGGCGGCACGAGGACGTCCGACATCGAGACGGTGACGCCCGACCGCGTGGCCCAGTAGAAGCCGACATCCTTGAGCTTGTCGACGGTCTGCGCGACGACGATCATCGGGTAGCGCTCGGCGAGATCGTTGATGATCACGGCCTGACGCTTCTTCGGCATCTGCTCGTCGATGAACGGGTAGTCGTGCGGAAGCAGTTCGTTGAACAGCACGCGACCGAGGGTGGTCGTGGTCTCCCACGCCTGCCCACGGTGCCAGCCCTCCGGGAACAGCTCGGCCTCGACCTCGGCCGACGGACGCTGATCCGTGAGACGGATCTTGATCGTCGACTGGATGCTCAGCACGCCGCGGTCGACGGCCATGATGGCCTCGGCCGGGCTCGAGTAGACGCCGCGCTCGACGTCGTCGCCCGACGCACCGGTGTACTCGCCGACCTGGCCGGGCTTCTGGCTGGTCAGGTAGTACAGACCGGTCACCATGTCCAGACGCGGCATGGCGAGCGGACGACCCGACGCGGGCGACAGGATGTTGTTGCTCGACAGCATCAGGATGCGGGCCTCGGCCTGCGCCTCCGCGGACAGCGGGAGGTGCACGGCCATCTGGTCACCGTCGAAGTCGGCGTTGAACGCTTCACAGACGAGCGGGTGCAGCTGGATGGCCTTGCCCTCGACGAGCTGCGGCTCGAACGCCTGGATGCCCAGACGGTGCAGCGTGGGAGCACGGTTCAGCAGCACCGGGTGCTCGGCGATGACCTCTTCGAGGACGTCCCACACGGCGGGACGCTGACGCTCCACCATGCGCTTGGCCGACTTGATGTTCTGCGCCTGGTTCAGGTCGACGAGGCGCTTCATCACGAACGGCTTGAACAGCTCGAGAGCCATCAGCTTCGGCAGGCCGCACTGGTGCAGCTTGAGCTGCGGACCGACGACGATGACCGAACGGCCCGAGTAGTCGACGCGCTTGCCGAGGAGGTTCTGACGGAAACGACCCTGCTTGCCCTTGAGCAGATCGCTCAGGGACTTCAGCGGGCGGTTGCCCGGACCGGTGACCGGACGGCCGCGACGACCGTTGTCGAACAGTGCGTCGACCGACTCCTGCAGCATGCGCTTCTCGTTGTTCACGATGATCTCGGGCGCACCGAGATCGATGAGGCGCTTGAGGCGGTTGTTGCGGTTGATGACGCGACGGTACAGGTCGTTCAGGTCGGACGTGGCGAAGCGGCCACCGTCGAGCTGGACCATCGGACGCAGCTCCGGCGGGATCACCGGAACGGCCTCGAGGACCATCGCCTGCGGCGAGTTGCCCGAACGCTGGAACGCGGCGACGACCTTCAGGCGCTTGAGCGCGCGCAGCTTCTTCTGGCCCTTGCCCGAGCGGATCGTCTCGCGCAGCGACTCGGCCTCGGCGTCGATGTCGAAGGTCTCCAGGAGCTTCTTGATCGCCTCGGCGCCCATCGAGCCCGCGAAGTACTCGCCGAAGCGGTCCTCGAGCTCGCGGTACAGACGCTCGTCGACGATCAGCTCGCCGGGAGCGAGCTTGACGAACTTGTCCCAGATCTCGTCGAGCGCCTCGACCTCACGGTTCGCGTGGTCGCGCATGCGCTTGAGCTCACGCTCGCCCGCGTCGCGGACCTTGCGCTTGGCGTCGGCCTTGGCGCCTTCGGCCTCCAGCTCGGCCAGGTCGGCTTCGAGCTTGCTCTGGCGCTCGGCCAGGGCGACCTCGAGGTCGTCCATGATGGCCTTGCGCTCGACGCCGATCTCGGCCTCGCGGGTCGACAGCTCCGCGTGACGCAGTTCGTCGTCCACCGAGGTGATGACGTAGGCGGCGAAGTAGATGATCTTCTCGAGATCCTTCGGCGCCAGGTCGAGCAGGTAGCCGAGGCGGCTCGGCACACCCTTGAAGTACCAGATGTGGGTGACCGGAGCGGCGAGCTCGATGTGGCCCATGCGCTCACGGCGCACCTTGGCCTTGGTCACCTCGACACCGCAGCGTTCGCAGATGATGCCCTTGAAGCGGACGCGCTTGTACTTGCCGCAGTAGCACTCCCAGTCCCGGGTGGGGCCGAAGATCTTCTCGCAGAAGAGTCCGTCCTTCTCGGGCTTCAGGGTGCGGTAGTTGATGGTCTCCGGCTTCTTGACCTCACCGTACGACCAGGTGTGGATGTCGTCGGCCGTCGCAAGACCGATCTTGAGTTCGTCGAAAAAGTTGACGTCGAGCAATGTCTTTTGACCTTCCTGGTCTAGTTCGCGAGGTCGTCGACGGTGGCGTTCTCGTTGCGCGACAGGTTGATGCCGAGATTGGCAGCAGCGCGCTCGAGATCCTCGTCGTCGGTGTCGGCCATCTCGATGGCCGCGCCGTCGGACGACAGCACCTCCACGTTGAGGCAGAGCGACTGGAGCTCCTTCAGGAGCACCTTGAACGACTCGGGGATGCCCGGTTCGGGGATGTTCTCGCCCTTGACGATCGCCTCGTAGACCTTCACGCGGCCGACGACGTCGTCCGACTTGATGGTCAGCAGTTCCTGCAGGGTGTAGGCGGCGCCGTACGCCTGCATCGCCCAGCACTCCATCTCACCGAAGCGCTGTCCACCGAACTGCGCCTTACCGCCGAGCGGCTGCTGCGTGATCATCGAGTACGGACCGGTCGAACGAGCGTGGATCTTGTCGTCGACCAGGTGGTGCAGCTTGATGATGTACATGTAGCCGACCGACACGGGGTACGGGAACGGCTCGCCGGAGCGACCGTCGAACAGCTCCGCCTTGCCGTCGGGGCCCACCATGACGTCGCCGTCGCGGTTCGGGAGCGTCGAGCCGAGCAGACCCGCCAGCTCGTCGTCCTTGGCGCCGTCGAACACCGGGGTCGCGGTGTTCGTGTTCGGCTCGGCCGACAGCATGTCGGCGGGCAGGCGCTTGGCCCACTCCTCCTCCAGCTTGTCGGTGTCGATGTTCCAGCCGGCCTTCGCGACCCAACCCAGGTGGGTCTCGAGGATCTGACCGATGTTCATACGACGCGGGACGCCGTGCGTGTTCAGGATGATGTCGACGGGCGTGCCGTCGGGCAGGAACGGCATGTCCTCCTGCGGGAGGATCTTGCCGATGACGCCCTTGTTGCCGTGCCGACCGGCGAGCTTGTCGCCGTCCTGGATCTTGCGCTTCTGCGCGACGTAGACGCGGACGAGCTCGTTGACGCCGGGCGCCAGGTCGTCGTCGTCCTCGCGGCTGAACACGCGCACGCCGATGACCTTGCCGGTCTCGCCGTGCGGCACCTTGAGCGAGGTGTCGCGGACTTCGCGGGCCTTCTCACCGAAGATCGCGCGGAGCAGACGCTCCTCCGGGGTCAGCTCGGTCTCGCCCTTCGGGGTGACCTTGCCGACCAGCACGTCGCCGTCGCGGACCTCGGCGCCGATGCGCACGATGCCACGCTCGTCGAGATCGGCGAGGACCTCGTCGGAGACGTTCGGGATGTCACGAGTGATCTCCTCGGCACCGAGCTTGGTGTCGCGGGCGTCGATCTCGTGCTCCTCGATGTGGATCGAGGTGAGAGTGTCCTCTTCGACGAGGCGCTGCGACAGGATGATCGCGTCCTCGTAGTTGTGGCCCTCCCACGGCATGATCGCCACGAGCAGGTTCTTGCCGAGCGCCATCTCGCCCTGATCGGTGCAGGGGCCGTCGGCGAGGACCTGACCGGCCTCGACGCGCTGACCCTCGTCGACGATCGGGACCTGGTTGGCGCAGGTGCCGTGGTTCGAACGCTCGAACTTGCGCAGACGGAAGCTGTCACGCGTGCCGTCGTCGGCCATCACGGTGATGAAGTCGGCCGAGACCTCCTCCACCACACCGGTCTTGCCGGTGACGATGACGTCGCCCGCGTCGACCGCGGCGCGCAGCTCCATGCCGGTGCCGACGAGCGGCGACTCGCTGCGGACCAGCGGAACCGCCTGACGCTGCATGTTGGCGCCCATCAGGGCACGGTTGGCGTCGTCGTGCTCGAGGAACGGGATCATCGCGGTCGCGACCGACACCATCTGGCGCGGCGAGACGTCGAGCAGTTCCACCGAGGCGGCCGGGACGAACTCGACCTCGGCGCCCTTGATGCGGACCAGGACGCGCTCGTCGGTGATACGACCGTCGGCGTCGTAGTTCGTGTTGGCCTGACCGATGAGGTAACGATCCTCTTCATCGGCGGTCATGTAGGCGATCTCGTCGGTGACGACACCGTCGACGACCTTGCGGTACGGGGTCTCGATGAAACCGAACGGGTTCACGCGGGCGTAGACCGACAGTGAACCGATCAGGCCGATGTTCGGGCCTTCCGGGGTCTCGATCGGGCACATGCGGCCGTAGTGCGACGGGTGGACGTCGCGGACCTCGAGGCCCGCGCGCTCACGCGACAGACCGCCGGGGCCGAGCGCCGACAGGCGACGCTTGTGGGTCAGGCCAGACAGCGGGTTGTTCTGGTCCATGAACTGCGACAGCTGGCTGGTTCCGAAGAACTCCTTGATCGCCGCCACGACGGGACGGATGTTGATCAGGGTCTGCGGCGTGATCGCCTCGGCGTCCTGCGTGGTCATGCGCTCGCGGACGACACGCTCCATGCGCGACAGGCCGACGCGGATCTGGTTCTGGATCAGCTCGCCGACCGTGCGGAGGCGACGGTTGCCGAAGTGGTCGATGTCGTCGACCTCGACCGGGACCTCGACGCCGCCGGGGACGGTCATGTTCGAGATGATGTTCGGATCGGCCTCGTGCAGGCGCACCAGGTACTCGACCGTCGCGACGATGTCCTCGCGGGTCAGGACCGACTCGCCGAACATCGGGTTCGCGGTGAGGCCGAGCTTCTTGTTGATCTTGTAACGGCCGACGCGCGCCAGGTCGTAGCGCTTCTCGCGGAAGAACAGGTTCTCCAGCAGGCTCTCGGCCGACTCCTTGGTCGGCGGCTCGCCCGGACGCAGCTTGCGGTACACCTCGAGGAGCGCCTCGTCCTGGTTGGACGTGGAGTCCTTCTCGAGCGTCGACATGAGGATCTCGGAGAAGCCGAAGCGCTCGGTGATCTCCTCGCGGGTCATGCCGAGGGCCTGCAGCAGCACGGTGACCGGCTGACGACGCTTGCGGTCGATGCGGACGCCGACGGTGTCGCGCTTGTCGACGTCGAACTCGAGCCACGCGCCGCGACCCGGGATCACCTTCACCGAGTGGAGGGTCTTCTCCGTGGCCTTGTCGATGGTGGCGTCGAAGTACACACCGGGGCTGCGGACCAGCTGGCTGACGACGACACGCTCGGTGCCGTTGATGACGAAGCTGCCCTTGTCGGTCATGATCGGGAAGTCGCCCATGAAGACGGTCTGCGACTTGATCTCGCCCGTGTTGTTGTTGATGAACTCCGCGGTGACGAACAGCGGAGCCGCGTACGTCATGTCCTTGTCCTTGCACTCGTCGACCGAGGCCTTGACCTCGTCGAAGTGCGGATCGGAGAAGGACAGCGACATCGAGGACGAGAAGTCCTCGATCGGCGAGAGTTCGCGGAGGACTTCCTCGAGTCCGCCGACCGGGTTCTCTTCACCTCGGGCGATCGCCTTCGCGCGCCATTCCGGCGTTCCGACGAGCCAGTCGAACGAGTCGAGCTGGACGTCCAGCAGACCCGGAACCTCCAGAGGCTCGTCGATCTTGGCGAATGAGGCGCGATGCGGTGCGCCCGGGATGATACCCGCTGTGGTTGAGGTGGACTGGCGGTCGAGAGCCAAGATGCGTCCTTCCAACACGAAGTTTCTCGGTGCGTGGCGTAGTAGCCATTGGCCGTGGGGCCACTGCGTGGCGAAACAACCTGAAGAACGACGTGAATCCGTGACGATCACCGTGGTGACCGGCGGAAAGACAACAGTAGACAGGAGGCAGCCAGCGCAACGTCCAACTATACCAGAAATGTGAGGGGTCCTGTCAACCCCTGGCGCGAAACCGACGCCCCTCGGCTGCCTGCCTGTGCAATCGGTTGCTGACAGATTGGACCCGGAAGGGTCCCCTCGTCAAGCGAACGCGCGGAATCCGATCAGATTTCTCTTCCGGACGCCGGCGCCCGCTCGACGTCAGAGGGCTTCGATATTGCTGATCAACCAGTTGTCATCGCCATTGGCGGGGTCTCTGACCAGGGTCAATCGCACATGCGGCATCGCCGACTGGTCGATCGCGCCCGCCTTGGTGGTGCTCACGATCATGTCGGTCAGAACCACAGCCCTGGTCGCGGTCAGATCGGACAGCCCGACCACGTCCACCCGGCAGTCCGACGCGCTCTGCGTCTGCACGGCGAGTTCCTTCGACGTCTTCGCGTACTTGCGGATCACGTCGAGCGCTTCGCCGGTGAGCTTCGATTCGAAGTTCGAGGTCCACGCGTCGAGCTTGCGGTAGTCGAACGTGAACGGGCTGCACGCGCCGTCCCGAGCCGCGGAGAGCACACGATCGGTCTCCCCCTGGTCGACGAACGCGCGGTTGTCCGACACCTCGGCGCCGGGGTGGAACGCGAGAATCGTGGCGATGACGCCGACCACGACCGCCGCGGCGGCCAGGATCGCCGCGAGACGGTACGTCCCGGACGTGTTGTTCACGCCGGGTTCGACGTCGGTGACCGCGCGCTTGCGCTCGACCGCCGCCTTCTCGGCGTCGGCCCTCTGACGCTTGCGCTCGACACCCGAGGCGACCGCCGTCGGCGTCTCGTACTCGTCCTTGGCCTGCTGCGCGAGCTTGGCGGTGGCGTTCGCCGAGAGCTCCACCCGCGACGTGCTGCGACCCGCGACCTTCGGCGTGCGGCGAGGCTTGTTCGGACCGGCGGCCATCAGTTGCCTCCACCCTGGTTGTTGTTGAGGATCGGCGTCGAACTGCTGTCGTCGTACGCGATCCCGGACAGCGGCACGATCACCGACGCCTTCCACAGCCCGTCCGCCTTGACCATCGTCACGAGGTACGACTGCCCGGTCGGCTGGTCCGGCGCGCTCGAGGCGGTCGCCTCCGAGAGGACGAGCACCTTGGCGGTCTCCTCGTCGGCGTTCACTTCGGTCGCGGCGCTGCTGATGATGCGGACCTTGATCGAGTTGGCCTTGTCCTTGGCGGCCTCGACCTGCTTGATCACGCCCTGCGCCGACTCGTCGACGGCCTGCTTCAACGCGTCGCCGGTCAACGAGGACGCCACGCGCTTCTGCCACGCGTCCATATGCGCGGGATCGACGGTGAAGGTGTTGAGGATGGCCTGTTCGGCGCCGTCGACGGCTCCGCTGCGCACCTGGTCGCGCTGGGAGTCGACGGCGTAGGCGCGGATGCCGACGTAACCGAAGTAGCCGAGGCACACGACGGCGGCCACGAGGGCCGCGGACGCCGCTGCGAGCGCGGCCGATGCCAGCCAGTGTCGACTCGACGCATCGTCCACCGCGGTCGCCACCGTCTCGGTCTCCGAGTCGGACGAGTCCGAGCCCTCGGCGTCGTCGGCGTCGTCGGCGGTTTCGGCGTCGGCTTCGTCCGCGGAATCGTCGACGTCGTCCGCCTCGTCCGTCTTCGACAGCTCGACGGGGACGCTCTCGGCATCGTCCGACTTCGTCAGACCGACAGTCTCCGTGCTCGCGGCATCGTCGGCGACGACCTCGTCGGCCGTCTCCTCCCGCTTATCATCGTCAGATTTCATCGTGCGCCACTGTACCTTCCGGTGGAAACGCGAACGGCCCGCCGACACCGTGGTGGCTGTCGGCGAGCCGTCTCGTCGAGCTACTTCGTATGAACACCCATGAGCCCGGCCAACTGGTTGGCGAGCGGGTTCAGGTTCAACTTGTCGGGATCCTTCTTCGGCTTGTTGTCCCAGGGCTGTGCGAAGTCGGGGTTCGCCAGCACCGCCCGGCGCGCGCCGCGGACCGCGGTCGGGTTGCCGACCGGCACGTCACAGTTCGCGTTGGTGTTGAACGGGAAGTCGTCGTAGTTGATGTCGAAGTCGGGGTTGCGCTTCTTCATCTCCGCGATGATCGCGTCGGTGCTCTCGTAGCCCCTGGTGCAGCTGGCCGGGTTGCCCGTCTCCAGCACGATGCCGAAGTGGATCTGACCGTCGCCGGGGGACGCGGAATGGCTGCCGGCCGACAGCGCCGACAGCATCGCGAACGTGGCGCCGGTCGCGAACGACGCCGGCTCGACGTAGTTCACGGTGGCCCCGAGCTGGTGGATCAGCTTGCCCGCGTCGTCGCCGTTGTCCTGGATGAACGTCGAGAGGGCCGATGCCGCGCGCGGACCGTTCGAGAGGATCCGCCGGACGGCCGGATCCGAGCCCGCGAGCGTCGCGGTCACGAGTTCCAGATTCTTCGACCACGCGAGGATCTGGTCCGACTGCTCGGCCTGCGTGCCGAGCACCACGTTCGAATTCTTGATCAGCGAGATCGTGTCGTCGAGGTTCTCGACACCGCTCTGCGACAGCTTGTCGAGGGAGTCGACGAGTCGGCTCAGGTTCTCGCCCTGGCCGTTGAAGGCCTTGCCGAGTTCGGTGACGACGGTCTTCAGATCGTCGACCGGA
This sequence comes from Gordonia spumicola, assembly GCF_009932475.1. Taxonomy (GTDB): domain Bacteria; phylum Actinomycetota; class Actinomycetes; order Mycobacteriales; family Mycobacteriaceae; genus Gordonia; species Gordonia spumicola. The sequence continues at coordinate 191,566 of NZ_BJOV01000001.1, read as the reverse complement.
ACCGTCTTGGTCAGCGAGATGGTGTCGGCGATGACGTTCTGCAGCTTCGGCGGCAGCGAGTACTCCTTGATGGTGTCGCCGTCCTGGAGGAACGGGCCGTCGCCGTTCTTGGGCTGCAGGTCGATGAACTGCTCACCGATCGCCGACCGGTTCGCGACGACGGCCTTCGCCGACGCCGGGACCTCGGCGGCGCTCGAATTCATGTTCAGCGTCACCTCGACGCCGGTGTTGGTCATGCGCATGTCCCCGACGAGGCCGACGGGCACGCCGCGGTAGGTGACCTCGGCGTTCGGGAAGATGCCGCCCGCGTCCTCCATCGGCAGGGTCACCTTGTAGGTCGACAGGCCCGCGAGCTTGTCGAGGCGGGCGTACTTGCCGCCGACGTAGACGATCGCGAGAACACCGATGACGGCGAACACGATCAACTGGATCTTGACAAGGCGGCTGATCATGCGTCGTCCCCCTTCACGAGAGCGATGGTGCCCGCCATGAAGTCGGAGCCGTCACCGTCCGACGGCAGAGCGGTGTACTGGTTCTTCGGCTTCTTCGACGACTTCTTCTTCGACGAAGCGCTGGCCGGGTAGCGACCGCCCGACGGGGGCGTGTTCGGACCCTTCTTCGAATTCGGTGCGGGCGGGAGCAGGCTGATGGTCGGCCAGCCCCAGCGCGGACCGTTTCCGTTGATGTACGGATTGCTCTGGTCGACGTTCGGCGGGCGAACCTTCGGCGGGCTGTACTTCGGGGTCCCCTGACCGACGCCAAGCGCTTCCAGCTGGTTCAGCAGCCGCAAGTCGAGGGTCATGAACAGGTTCGTCGAGTCGCCCTGGACCGCGGGGAGCAGATCATCGGGGTACGGGTGCGTCAGCATCAGCGGGAGCGCGGTGACCGCGTCCTGCGCCGACTTGCCGAGCTCGGTGAGGATCGGGCGCAGCGCCTTCAGGTCGGTGATGATCTGATCGTGCGCCTTGCCGAGGATGTCGGTGCCGACCTGACCGAGGTCGTCGAGCTTGGTGAGCAGGTCGACGAACTGCGGACGCTGCTCCTCCAACACCTGGACGCCTGCAGGCAGCTCGTTCAGGATGCGTTCGATCTGCGCCGTCTGGTTGTTCGCCCGCGCCGACAGTTCGCTCACGCCGTCGATGGCGCGGATGATGTCGTCCTTCTGCGCGTTCAAACCGGTGATGAGCGTCTCCGTCTGGCGGAGCAGCGACGCGAAGCGGCCCGGGTCGGTGCCGATCGACTCGTTGATCGCGGTGACGATCGGTTCGAGCTGGTTGATGCCGCCGCCGTTCAGCAGCATCGACAGTGCCCCGAGGAGCTGCTCGATGTCGGTCGTCGTCCTGGTCCGGCCGTTGTCCGACATGATCATCTGCGACTCCGGCTGACGCGGCGTCGCCGAGGTGACGCCGTCCGGCTCCGACAGTGCCACGAACTTCTCGCCGAGCAGGTTGGTCTGCTGGACGGCCGCGTTGGCCTTGTCCGACAGGTCGACGGAGTTCTTGACCTTGACGGTCACCACCGCATCCCACGAGTCCTCGGGGACCTCGATCTTGGTGACCTGACCGACGGGGATGCCGTCCATCTTCACCATCGACTGCGGGACCAGGTCGAGGATGTTCGCGAACTGGATGCGGTACTCGCGCGGGTTGTCGCCCACGTCGACGCCGCCGGGCAGCGGAACCGACTGGATTCCCGCACACGCCGACGTGACGGACACAACGGTCGCCATGACGGCGCCGACGGCGACGGCCCGCGCGCGCTTGTTCAGCGTGAGCTTCATCAGTTGCCTCCGGGGAGTCGCGGGTCGGGGTTGCCTTTGCTGGTGCCCGGCGCCGGATTCTGCTGCTGCTTCTTGGCGCTCATGATGCCGAACGGAAGGATCGGCAGCATCGGCTCGAGGACGCCTTCGCCGATCTGCTTCGTCAGGCTCTTGCAGCCGTCGATCAGCGGAGCCATCTTCTTGCTGAAGTCGATGGCGAGCGGGTTGCCCGGCATCAGGTTCTTCAGATCGAGGAAGCGGCACTGAGCGGCGAGCGGGTTCTGCAGATCTGTCAGGTTCAGACGCATCGCGACGGTTCCCGACTCCGCGTCGTACGCGTTGATCAGGTTGGAGATGGTGACCGGCAGGACGGTGAAGATCTCCAGCAGGTGCTTCTTGTTGTCGAGGAGAGCCTGACCGGTCGGCTGCAGATCGCGGATCGCGTCGCCGAGCTTGTCGTTGTTGTCGCTGATGAACGTCGCGACGTCGCCGAGCGCGTACGACAGGGTGTCGAGCGCCTTGCCCAGCTGGTTGCGCTCGCCCGCCATGAAGGTGTTGAACGACGCCATCTGAGTGTTGAACTGACGCACCTGGGAGTCGTTCTCGCGGAGTGCTCCGACGAAGACGTTCAGGTTCTTGATCGTCGTCGACAGGTCGCCGCGACCGTCCGACAGCGTCGTCGCCGCCTTCGACAGGTTGGTGATCGCGTCACCGAGCTTGGAGCCGTTGCCGTCGAGATTCTTGGCGAACGTCGACACGAAGTCGGTGACCGCGCCGTTCTTGTTCGCGCCGTCCGGACCGAGCGACACCGACAGCTTCTGCAGATTCCTGTAGATCGAGTCGATCTCCACCGGCACATTGGTGCGATCGGTGCCGAGGTTGATCTCGCTGCCCGCCTCCGGTCCGCCGCTGAAGGCCGGCGTCAGCTGGATGTAGCGGTCGGCGACGATCGACGGGATGATCTGCACCGCACCGACGTTCTCCGGCAGCTTCACGCCGCGGTTGACGCGCATGTCGACGTCGACGGTCTCGCCGTTCGGCGTCACCTTGGTGACCTTGCCGACGTCGACGCCGAGCACGCGGACGTTGCTGCCCTCGTAGATGCCGACGGCGCTGCTGAATGTCGCGTGGACCGTCGTCGTCCCGATGAGGGTCGACGCCCACCAGCCCGCGGTGCCGACGATCAGCAGGAGGACTGCGCCGAGAGCGCCGAAGACGATGTTCTTCTTGGAGAACAGGCCCTTGTCGTTGCCGTCGGTGGTCATCGGACCCCCATTCCGCCGTTGTTGAGGTTCTTCTGCATGTTCGGCGGACGCGTCGTGTTCTGCTGCGGCAGGGCAGGCGGCAGGAGGTTCGTCACGGCCGACTCGAACCAGCGGCCGTTGCCGAGGACGTTCGCGTACAGGCGGTAGAACGGCGCCATGTACGTGATCGTGTCGCGCAGGTTCTGGTTCTGGCGGGTCAGCATGTCGGTGACGCCCTTGAGCGAGTCGAGGGCCGGACCGATCTGGTTCTCGTTGTCACGGACGATGCCGGTGAGCGCGCGGCTCAGCGTCGTCGTGCTCGCGAGGAGAGCGGAGATGTCGTCCTGGCGGTGGTTGAGCTCCTGCAGCAGGGTGCCCGCACCCGCGATGAGGCGGGTGAACTCCTGGTTGCGGTCGGCGAGGATCTTCGAGGAGTCCTTCGTCGCACGCAGCAGTCGCTGCACTTCCTGGTCGCGGCTCGCGATCGTGTTCGACAGTCGCGAGATGCCCTCCAACGACGGCCCGATGTCGCCCGCCGTGCCCGAGAAGGCGTTCGACAGCGTGCGAAGGCTCTTCGCGACGTTGTCGGTGTCGACGTTCTCGATCTGGTTGGCCGCGTCGCCGAACGCCTCGATGACGTCGTACGGAGCCACCGTGTCGGTGAACTTCACACTCGGGTCGGCCAGCTCGCTGCCGCGCGGGTTCACCGCGAGGTACTTCTGTCCGAGGACCGTCTTGATCTGGATCGAGAGCTGCGACTGGTCGCCGATCCACGTGTTGTTGGCACGGAAGTGGACGTCCACGCGGTCGCCGTCGAGTTCGACGCCGGTGACCTCGCCGACCTTGATGCCCGCGACGCGGACCTCATTGCCCGGCTTGAGTCCGGCGGCCTCCGAGAACGACGCCGTGTACTGCGCTCCCGCGCCGAGCAGCGGAAGGTCCTTCAGGTAGAAGGACGCCACCGCGATCATGACGAGGATCAGCACGCCGAGCCCGCCGATGCCCGTGGCACTGCGACGGCCGGCGAAACGCCTGCTCTTCTTCGGGGCCTCGTCCTGCTCCTGGCCGGCGGGTGTGTTCGGCTCTGTGGTCATTGTCACTCCCCCGGTCGCTTGTTGTCCTTCCAGCACCGCGTGGCGGCACTGGTGTACAGGACGTGGTTGATGTCAGGAAGGCCGACGGCGGGCTGCGTCAGCAGCGTCGACTTGCCGTTGCCCGCGACGACGTCGATTCCGCAGAGGTAGAACTGGAACCACGAGCCGAAGGTGGCGGCGCGGCCGATCTTCTGCAGCTTCACCGGGAGGTTCGTCAGAGCCTTCTCGATGTCGTCGGTACGCGAGTTGAGCTGATCGGACACCGTCTTGAGGCCCGCGATGTCGCCCTGGATGGCGGGGCGGGTCTTCGACAGGATCGAGCCCATCACGGTCGTCAGGTTCGAGACCGACGTGATCGCCGAACCGACCGAGCCGCGCTGTGCGGCCAGCCCGGTCACCAGCTTCTCGGTGTTGTCGAGCAGGCTGGTGAACTGGTCGTCGTTGCGGTTGACCGTCTCGAGGACCTTGGTCAGGTTGGTGATCATGTCGCCGATCACCTGGTCCTTGTCGGCGAGCGCGTTCGTCAGCGACGACGTCTGCGTGATCAGCTGGCTGATCGTCGTGTCCATGTCGCCCTGGAACACCTTGATGACCGTCTCGGCCAGGGTGTTCATGTCGTCCGGGGTGATCTGCTTGAACAGCGGACGGAAGCCGTTGAACAGCTCGGTCAGGTTCACCGCGGGATGGGTGTTCTTGACCTTGGGATCGGTGCCGAAGGTGTAGCCCTCGCCGACGTTCTGTCCGGCGTCGCCGACGCCCTTCTCCAGAGCCACGTACCGCAGGCCGGTGAGGTTGCGGTAGCGGATGTAGATGTTGGTGCTCGCCGGCAGCGAGTCGCGGTCGACGTTGAACGTCACCAGCGCCTGGTTCTGGTTGGTGATCTCCACGCTGTCGACCTGGCCGACCCGGACGCCCGCGATGCGGACGTCGTCACCGGGATTGAGCATCGCGGCGTCGGAGAACACCGCCTTGAAGCCGGTCCGGCCGCTGCCGCCCGCATTGGCGATCGTCAGTCCGAGCATGGCGGTCGCGATCGCGGTGACCACCGCGAACACCACCAGCTTGATGAGGGGGGCTGTCAGTGATCTCACTTGATCGCCACCTGCGTTCCGTGCACTGATCCTCCACCGATGTAGGTGACCCACGTCGGGACGTCCGCAGGCTCCACACCGCTCGAGGCGCCGTAGACGATCTGCATCTGCTTGACGTAGTCGGGGTCGTCGTAGACCGTGCCGGACGGGGTGCCGCTGAACTGCGGCTGCGGCAGGTCGGGCCACGTGGTCGGGCCTGCGTTACGGGACGGCACCTGGTACGAGCCGTCGGGGATGCCGCCGCCCGGGTACTGCGGGAACGGGCGTCCGTTGCTCGCGGGCTCGTAGCACCGTGCGGGCGGATTCGTCCACAGCATGCGGGGCTCGTCCTGGTTGGGCAGGTACCGACCGCGCGGGTTGACGAACTGCAGGTTCACGCGAACACCGGGGTTGTCGGTGCCCTTGCCGACGATCGGACCGATCTTCGGCATCAGCGTCGAGAAGTTGTGGAACATGCAGCCGAACGTCGGCGACTGGTTGGCGAGTGCACGCAGGAACGGCTCGGAGTCGATCGCGAGATCGAGCAGATCGCGACGGTTCTTGCGCAGGAACTTCGTGGTGTCGGTCGACGCGACGGACAGCGTCGAGATCAGGGACACGAAGTCGGACTTGCGCTCGACGAGCGTGTTGCCGGTGACGCGCAGCGAGTCGAGCGCGTCGATGACGTCCGGCAGGGCCTGCGAGTACGTCTGCGAGAACGAGGCGAGACCGCGGAGCGTGCCCTGCAGGTCGTCCATGTTGGCGTTGACGCGCTTGAAGATCGTGTTCAGACGGTCGATCGTCGAACCGAGCTGCTTGCCCTTGCCGCCGATGGCCTGCGAGATCGCCGTGAGCGTCTGGTTGAGGTCCTGCGGCGGGATCGCCTTGAGGACCGGCATCAGCGCGTCGAACAGGTCCTCGACCTCGGCGGCGCTGCCGCGCGGATCGGTCTGGATGACCGAGCCTTCGCTCAGCGACCCCGTGCCGTTGACCGGAACCGTCAGCGAGACGAAGCGCTCACCGAACAGCGTCTTCGGGAGCACCCGTCCGGTGGTGCCGACGGGCAGGTCCTTGACCTTGTCGGGGTCCAGACCCAGCTCGACGCGGGCCTTGCCGCCCGGCTGGACCTCGATGCTGCGGACCGTGCCGACCACGACGCCGCGCGCCTTGACGTCGGCGTTCTTGGCGAGCGCATTGCCCGCGTTGGTCGTCTCGAAGGTGACCGTCGTGTACTTGTCGAACGTTCCCTGGAACTTCAGGATCGCCGCCGCCAGCAGTCCGAAGACCACGACGAAGAAGACCAGTCCCAGCAGCCTGCGTTTTGCAGTCGCCACGCTTTTCCTACCCTCCGACTCGGACCGACGTGGTGGTTCCCCAGATCGCCAGGCCCAGGAAGAAGTCCATGACCGCGATCAGCACCAGCGCTGAACGCACCGCGTGTCCCACCGCCACGCCGACGCCCGCGGGACCGCCGCTCGCGTAGTAGCCGTAGTAGCAGTGCACCAGGATGATGACGAACGCGAACACCAGCACCTTGCCGAACGACCACAGGACGTCGGCAGGCGGCAGGAACAGATTGAAGTAGTGGTCGTACGACCCGGTCGACTGACCGTTGAAGACCGTGTTGATCGTCCGTGACGCGAGGTACGCGGCCATCAGGCCGAGCACGTACAGCGGGATCACGGCGACGAAGCCTGCGATCACGCGGGTGCTGACCAGGAAGGGGATGGACGGGACGGCCATCACCTCGAGCGCGTCGATCTCCTCGGAGATGCGCATGGCGCCGAGCTGGGCGGTGAAGCCGCAGCCGACCGTCGCCGACAGGGCGAGGCCCGCCACGAGGGGGGCCACCTCACGCGTGTTGACGTACGCCGACAAGAAGCCGGTGAGCGCCTGCGAGCCGATCTGGTCGAGGGCCGCATAGCCCTGCATGCCGACCACGACGCCGGTGAAGCCCGACATGAGCACCATCACGCCGACGGTGCCGCCGATCACGGCGAGTCCGCCCGAACCGAATGCGACCTCGGCGAGGAGGCGCATCACTTCGCGCGTGTAGTGGATGAGCGTCCGCGGGATCCACGCGAGCGTGCGTCCGTAGAACGACATCTGCTCGCCTGCGCCGTCGAGGATCTTCAACGGCTTGCCGAGCTGCTTGCGCGCCTCGTACAGGTAGTACTCCGGGCGGCTCTTGGAAATCGTCACACCACGAGTCATTGCTTAACCAACCTTCGGCGGAACGATCTGCAGGAACACGGCGGTGATGATCAGGTTCGCGAAGAACAGGAGCAGGAACGTCACGACGACGCTCTGGTTCACCGCGTCGCCGACACCCTTCGGGCCGCCCTTGGGGTTGAGGCCCTTGTATGCGGCGATGACGCCGGCGATCACACCGAAGATCGCCGCCTTGAGTGTCGAGATGTAGAGGTCGGGCAGCTGCGCCAGTGCACCGAACGACGCCAGGTAGGCGCCGGGCGTGCCGCCCTGCACGATCACGTTGAAGAAGTAACCGCCGCCGATGCCGACGACGGCGACCAGGCCGTTGAGGAGGACGGCCACGAGGACCATCGCCAACACGCGCGGCACGACGAGACGCTGGACGGGATTGATGCCCAGCACCTCCATCGCGTCGATCTCTTCGCGAATGGTTCGCGAGCCGAGGTCGGCCGCGACGGCCGATCCTGCGGCGCCAGCGACAAGCAGCGACGTCACCAGGGGCGAACCCTGTTGGACGACGACGAGCACGCTCGCCGCGCCCGTGTACGCCTCGGCGCCGAGCTGCTTGATCAGCGATCCGGTCTGCAGCGAGACGATCGCGCCGAACGGGATCGCGATGAGCGCCGTCGGCAGAATCGTGACGCTGGCGATGAACCAGGCCTGCTGAATGAATTCACGCAGCTGGAAGGGCCGCACGAAAAGCTGGCGTGCGACGTCGACGAACAGCTGGACGATGTTGCCGGTCTGGGTGAGTGCACCCTCCCCGGCTTTCGCCAACCTGTCGACGCCACGCGTGGTGGCACTCGTCATGCCTGGTTACTCCCCTGCCCGTTGGACTTGTCGATGATCGCCGTCTCGATGGCGGACGTGTCGATCGGCTGGGTGAACGCGTCGTCGCCCGCGGGCTGCTGTGCGACGGCCGTCTTCGCCATGTCGGGTCGCGCGACGACGTCGGTCTGCGCGCTCGCCGCGGTGTTGCCGTGGACGTCGGTCGGCGCGACGTAGACGCCCTCCGGGCCGCCGGGCAGGCCGGTGAAGCGGGCGTTCGGATCGTTGAAATCGGTCTGCGACAGCGCGACGAGCGTCGTCGAGGTCTCCGGCGACTCGGCGGCGCGACGGTCCTCTTCGGCGATCGAGTTGCGGATCGCGTGCTGAGCGTTCTCGGGCAGCGTGTGGAGCATGCCGAGGACGTTCGCGCGGTGACGGATCGCGGCCTTGCGGACCGGCATGCCCGGGTTGGGCTGCACCTGCGGGATGATCTCGGAGAAGTCGTCCGCCGTACCGCCACCGGAGATGCCTGCGGCCTGCATCGCGGCCTCGGCGGCCGCGACCGACTCGTCCTTCTCCTCGGACATGCCGATGGGACCGAAGCGGTCACCGGAGAGGAACTGCTTGACGACCGGCTGCTCCGAGGTGAGGAGCTGCTCGCGGGGACCGAACATGACGAGTTCCTTGCGGAACAGCATGCCGATGTTGTCCGGGATGGTGCGGGCGATGTTGATGTTGTGTGTGACGATGAGGATCGTCGCGTCGATCTCGGCGTTGATGTCGATCAGCAGCTGCGAGATGTACGCGGTGCGGACCGGGTCCAGACCCGAGTCGGGCTCGTCGCAGAGGATGATCTGCGGGTCGAGCACGAGCGCACGCGCCAGACCCGCACGCTTGCGCATACCGCCGGAGATCTCACCGGGCAGCTTGCCCTCGGCTCCGGCCAGACCGACGAGCTCGACCTTCTCCATGACGATGCGACGGACTTCGTCTTCCTTCTTCTTCGTGTGCTCACGAAGAGGGAAGGCGATGTTGTCGTACAGGCTCATCGAGCCGAACAGCGCGCCGTCCTGGAAAAGGACGCCGAACAGCTTGCGGATCTCGTACAGTTCCTTGGCCGAACACTGGGTGATGTCGGTGCCGTCGATGATGACGGAGCCCTGCTCGGGGTGCAGGAGGCCGATGAGGGTCTTCAGGAAGACCGACTTACCGGTACCGGACGGACCCAGGAGGGCATTCACCTCGCCCGCGGGGAGCGTCAGGCTGACATCTCGCCAAATGTTCTGTGAGCCGAACGACTTGGTGAGCCCCTCGACTGTGACCTCAACTCCCACTGCGTCCCTCCAGACGTTGTCAGATACCGAATGGTTGCCCCGCGTCCATCCGTGGACGCAAACCTGTGAGCTTTAGCCCCCGCTCACTCCGGTGTGCCGTTTGTGGCTGCGGTCACTGTATCCCACCGCGTGGTATCACACACCTTCGGATCACGGTGGTGACCGGCTTCCGGCGACGTCGATACTCGGCAGTAACTTCTTAGTGGCCTGAGAATACTCGAAGAAGCGACCCATGTCAAAGTGAACGCCGACCATGCCGACACGCGGATGTGAACGGCTTCACATAGGTTTGCTTATGGGTAGCGAAACAGACAGAAGAGGCCCGCAGGATCAACCCGCGGGCCTCTATTCACGTACCGCAGAGCGGTTCGTGCGCCGTCGTGCGACGGCGTCAGATCACTTGAGCGAGATCTTGGCGCCGGCCTCTTCGAGCTTGGCCTTGGCAGCCTCGGCGTCGTCCTTGCTGACCTTCTCCAGGAGGGCCTTCGGAGCGCTCTCGACGAGGTCCTTGGCTTCCTTCAGGCCCAGGCCCGAGACGACCTCGCGGACGACCTTGATGACCTGGATCTTCTTGTCGCCTGCCGACTCGAGCACGACGTCGAACTCGTCCTGCTCGGCAGCGGCGTCGGCGCCTGCGGCCGGAGCACCGGCAGCGGCGACGGCGACCGGAGCGGCCGCGGTGACCTCGAAGACCTCTTCAAACTTCTTCACGAAATCGCTGAGCTCCAGCAGGGTCAGTTCCTTGAACTGCTCGATGAGCTCGTCAGCGGTGAGCTTCGCCATGGTGGCGTCCTTCCGTAATTCCCCGCCGGTGCGGGGGCGCCTGCGATGCAGGCTCGATCATGGGTGTTCGACCAGCTCGCGCCGGTCTGGGTGGAAAGAATGAGGATCAGGCGGCTTCGCCCGATGCTTCCTTCTTCTCCTGCAGAGCCGCGGCGAGACGCGCGACCTGCGACGCAGGCTGGTTGAACAGCCCTGCAGCCTTTGCCAAGTTGCCCTTCATGGCACCGGCGAGCTTTGCCAGCAGAACCTCACGCGACTCCAGGTCGGCGATCTGTTCGACCTCCGCCGCGGACAGCGCACGGCCGTCCATGTAGCCGCCCTTGATGACAAGGTTCTTGTTTTCCTTCGCGAACGTCTTCATCGCCTTGGCAGCTTCGGGAAGCTCGCCCTGGATGAATGCGATCGCGGTCGGACCGGTGAACAGCTCGTCGAGGCCCTCGACGCCCGCCTCTGCGGCGGCACGCTTGACGAGGGTGTTCTTGGCGACGGAGTAGGTTGCACCTGCACCGAGCGAGCGACGCAGGGTTCCCAGCTGGGTGACGGACAGACCACGGTATTCCGTGATGACCGCCGCATCGGAGCCCTTGAACTGCTCGGTGATCTCTGCGACTGCAGAAACCTTTTCGGCCTTAGCCATACTTCGCCTCCTCTCGTGTCACTTCAGTCAATCGACCCGGTTTGACACCGGGTGCGAATCGGGTCCAGATCCCGTCGGTTCGCATGAAGGCGCTCGTGAAACACGAAACGCCCCGGCACAGGAGGCACGGGGCGTACAGAGGCCGGGCGTTGGCACACGCGGCTACAGCATTCCTCGTTCATCCTGCGTGGGCCGCCGGCCGGAGCCGGACCTTCGATCGGGGCTCTCGCCCGCGACGACCAACGGTCTCTGGTTGAACTCGACGCATCGAGCGGACTCGATGCACCGTCGACAAGAGTAGCGAGCGAGGGGGCTTAAGTCGAATCGAGCCGTCGGCACAAATTCTTCGCATCCGGGTTGCTCGATCGACCGACACGGATCCGCCCAGGCCAGGGCCGTCCGATGCGACCTTGCGGATCGATCGATCACGATTGCGTTACCGGAGAGCAACAGTTTGACCGACCCGGATTATGTATCTGGAACGCCGTCGTTTTTAATGAGACGAGGACCAGTGATGTGCGCCACAGCGCACACCGCGAACGAGAGGTGACTGACGGTGACTCTGCATCTGAGCGCGGACCACGGCGAGTTCGCCGGACTCCACCGCGACGGAGCCCCAACGTACCGGGACGCCGACGGCGGCGCGATCGCCCGTGAATGGCTCGCACAGGTCGACGGCGGCCAGCCGTTCCCCCGCGTCCACATCGACCGCAGCATCACCCTGACCATGAGCGACGGCACCCGGCTTCGTGCCACCGTCGTCCGCCCGGCCAACGTGCTCGGCACTCCGGTGAAGACGCCGTTTCCAGCCGTCCTCAACGTGAACCCCTACAACCGCGCGGTGCTCGACGGGATCGACCACGCGCTCCACGCACCCCTGATCGGGCGCACCGTCCGGACCGCCAGCACCACCTTCACCGCCGACTCCGGTTCGCTCGGCGGGCTCTCCCGGATGACGCGGACGTTCGGCACCGGACTGTGGGACGTATTCGGCATCAACCGGAACCTCGTCCGCTCCGGCTACGTGCAGGTGATCGTCGACGTACGCGGCACCGGATCGTCGCACGGCAAGTGGGAGATCCTGTCCCCCCGTGAGCAGCAGGACTCCGTCGAGGTGATCGACTGGATCAGCAAGCGCTCCTGGTGCGACGGCAACGTCGGCATGACCGGGTGGTCGTACTCGGCGATCAACTCGCTGCAGGCCGCGAGTCTGCGTCCGCCCGCGCTGAAGGCCGTGTTCGCCGTCGAGGGCAGCGAGGACGTCGTCCGCGACATCTACATCACCGGTGGCATGCCGTCGGCGTTCATCCCGCTCTGGCTGGCCCTCGTCAACGGCCTCAAGTGGCTGCCGAACCCGGCGACCGGCGTCGCCGACCTCCTGCGCGGCGACGCGTACCGCTGGCTGCGCGACCGCGTGAAGTCGCCTGCGTCGGAGATGCCGTCCCTGCTGTGGGGCTTCCTCACCGCGCGCGACGACCGGATCTTCGACGACCCGTACTTCACCGAACGCAATCCGGTGATCGAAGACATCGAATGCCCGACCTTCACCGTCGGCGGCTGGCACGACCTGTTCGGCCGCAGTGCGACGCGCGTCTACCAGAAGCTGCAGATGGCCCCCGGCCGCAAGCAGATGCTGATCGCCGACGGCTATCACCTCGATCCCGGTTGCGACCACGGGGCCCCGCACCGCCCGCCGCGCCTGGACGTCCTCGAACGCGCCTGGTTCGACAAATGGCTCAAGGGCATCGACAACAGCGTGGACGAATACGGTCCGGTCACGATGGAGCAGCAGGGCGGCACGTGGTCGTGCGGCACGCAGTTCCCGCGTCCGGAGGTGGAGCCGCGTCGGCTGTTCCTCACCGAGGACAGCTCCGGAACCGCCGATCACGCCCGTCACGACGGTGGACTGTCGACCGAGCCCGCGCGTCGGCGACGTGCCCTGCACGTGCGCCCCGACCTGCGCGGTTTCCGTTCCCGCGACCTCGCTCAGGTGACCGCGGGAGCCGCGATCGTGCTCGGCGACGACTACAGCACCGACGCGCGATACCAGGAGCACGGGGCCCTCTCGTTCACGAGCGCACCAGTCGACGAGGACACGCAGTTGTCCGGCGAGATGAATCTGCGGCTGAACGTGGCGACGACCGCGCACGAGGGCATCTGGGCGGTGACCGTCAACGACGTCGCGCCGGACGGTTCGTCGCGCGTCCTCACCAACGGCGCGCTGACCGCGTCCAACCGCGCGCTCGACCCGTCACGGTCCACCTACACACCGGACGGTGTGCTGCTCGACGCCGTCCACTACCTGTCTCGGGATCGCCGCCTTCCCGTTCCGGCGAACGAACCGGTCCGGATCGACGTCGACCTGGTGCCGACCGACGCCGTCCTCGCCGCGGGTCACCGACTCCGGGTCGACGTGTACGCGGCTAGTCTGCCCCGATACCTGACGATCGTGCCGGACCTGATCAAGGCCCGCGGCCGTCGCCAGCAGCTCGTGCTCGACCCGAGCAAACCGAGCTACCTGACCTTCCAGGCCGACGGCGACCTCGGAACCGACCCGATACCGGTGGTCAGCGCACTCCGGCCTGTGTGAACATCATTCGCTCCGCACGGTTCGGCGGGCGGCGTCAGCCGTCGGAAGCCGCGGCCTCGCCGCGTCGCGCCTCACGCTGCACGAATGCGATAGCACGCTGAAGGTCCCACGAGACGTCCTCGGCGTGGTCCACCGGGAGCGCCTCGCCCCAGTTCGTCAGGATCAGACCGGTCGCAACCTCGACTTCAACACAGTCGCCGAAGTACGCGCGTACGCGGTGCTCATCGATGGAGTCCGGCTCGATCGTCGGAACACGGCCCGTCATGGTCGCTCAGCACTCCCCTCTGCTGCCGTCCGCACATCGCTTAGAAGCTGAAGAACCACGGGCTGGTCGAGCAGACGAGCGTCGGGTACTTCTCCGGGTCGAGAGTGTGCAACGCGATCGACAGTGCGCGCGGCGAGTACGACATCGAGATGTGGTCGGACGTGTCGCGCTCACAACCGTCCTGCAAGGTGATGTTCCGAACGTTCCGATATCCCCGGATGAACGTCCGGTCGAACGGTGTGGTCACTTCGTCGTATCGGGAGGCGACGATCGTGTAGTCGACATCGGGATAGACCGACTTCTGATTCGGGTCTCGATAGGGGGCGCGGTTGTTCACATACTTCACCGTGGGCGAGTCGATGGTCTGGTCAATCCCCGCGGATCCGACAAGGAGGGTGACCGGGGCCAGGATATCGATCCCGACGTTGTTGATCGCGCGCCCGAGCCAGCCGATACCGAGGAGCGTGGTGCCGTTGTTGGTTGCACCGTAGGTGATGAAGTGATCGACTTTCCGGTGTCCGCCCCACCGCTTCATCCAGTACCGACCGAGCAAGCCGCCCTGGGAGTGTCCGATCAAGTCGATCTTCGACGCACCGGTCGCGGAAAGCACCTTCGTGATGTACGGGTCGATTTGTTCAGCGGAACGGCTGACCTTCGCGACGCCGTTGGAGCCGGGGAGAATCGTGCCCAGCCCGCCGATGTCGAGCAGGTCCGTGCGTCCATAATTGGGCGTGAACACGCAGTATCCCGCCTTCTTCAACGCCGGAGCGAACGCGGCCCAGTTGTCGTATGCGTTCTCCCAGGTTCCGTGCAGCAGCACGACCGGGTTCTGCCCGGCCTTGGGTTTACACGACCAGTCGTCGGCACCGGGCGGCGCGACACGAGGATGGACCTGACTGTACGCGAAGGCGGGCCAGAAGCCCGCCTGCCGCGGACCCGTTCCGACGGTCGACTGAACCGGCGGCAATTTCCTTGTCGGGCCCGTCCAATCGACGTCGTGTTCGAGCACGTTCACCGCGCGACGCCCGTCCGGCGAGCCCGCGTTGATGTAGTCCGTCAATCGCTGCGCGACGTCGGAGGCGCTCGGCGCGTGAGGAACCGCGTGCGCCGCCCCAGGGGACGCCATCACGCCGACGAACGTCGCCGCCGACGCCAGCACGGCGAGGCCGCGCCGCAGAACTGTTGATCCCATTCCCGCACTCCTTCCGATCAGTCTTCTGACTGACAAGTAACTTACTTGTGAGTAACGGAGTCTAGGGGCGAGATCTGAATCACGTCAAGCCCTCTTAAGAGAACTAATGTTCACTGAATTTGACACGCCATAGTGCCAAATAGAAGCCGATCGATCACTGAGTTCTCCCACCACCGGAGAAGTTCAGTGAACATACATTCACCGACTGAACCGCTCCTGATACGCGAGGGATCCCACGGGCCATACTTGGGCAAACCCGCTCGCGATCCACCCGGCCCGTCCCCTCGACGCGCGGAACACGCACCCGCGATCGCGGCCCACAAGTCAGCGACGCCAGGTCACGGCACGCGGGCGTCGGCACCCGCGGTTCCGCCGTCCGGAGACCGGGGCGATCCCGGCGCACCAGCGAGGTGACGGCCGACTCGCGGCCTGCCGATGCCGGCCAATGTGCAGCATCCGCGGTCGATTCGACTGCGGCCGAACGTCGCACGTCACGATCCGAGCGCCGTCCCGGCTCAGATGGTCAGCGTGCTCCGGCCTCCGTGAACAGCACCCGGTAGATCAGGGCGACCTCGGGGCCGAGGACCAGACGCACCAGATCGATGAGCGCATCGACGAACGACGGACCGTGGGCGGCGCCTTCCCCGGTGTCGAGATGGTGCGCGAGTTCGTGCAGGACGACGAGTTCACGCAGTGCCCAGGCTCCGTCCGCGGAGTCGGGCACTGCCATGGTGTGCGTCGCGGCATCGTAGTGCGCGGCCCGGCCGCCGCGGCGTCGACGCACCCGGACCGCAACACCCGCCCGTGGGAACTGCGCCCGCACCGGGGCCAGGGCCAGCACCTCGTCGACATAGCGGGCGACCGATTCCAGATCGGCGAACCGCGCCTCGGCCGGGACGGTGAGGGTCGTTCCCGCGATCTGGACGCTGTGCGCGCCGCCCGCTCGTTCCAGCAGGCGGTGCGCCAGCCGTTCGGCGTCGTACACCCGCGCCCTGTTCGCATCCCGCACCCCGCCACTGTAGGCGACCGGCCGGCCGAGGCGTCACGAGAAGACTGCTCACAAGCCGAAGCGTTCCTGCATTTCGTGCAGGGTATCGGCGGACGCCGTCAAGCCGGCGAGTTCGTCGGCCGAGAGCGACACCGGCAGCCGTTCACCCGCCCCGCGCGCATCGACGATCGTCGGAATCGAGAGGCAGACATCGGAGATCCCGTGCATATCCGACCCGATGTGCGTGGACACCGGCAGCACCCGGTGCTCGTCGCCGAGGATCGCCTCGGTTATGCGGACCGCGGCCAGGCCGATCGCATAGCTGGTGGCGCCCTTACCCGCGATGATCCGGTAAGCGGACTCGACGACGTCGCGTTTGATCCGCTCCCGGACGACTGCGTCGAGCGGGTCGCGCCCGGCGAGCGGCTCCCATTCCAGCAGTGGGACGGCACCGATGGTGGCCGTCGACCACAGCGGGATCTCGCTGTCGCCGTGCTCCCCCGCTATGTAGGCGTGCACGTTCTGGACGGCGACGCCGCAGTGGGTGGCGAGCAGGTGACGCAGACGCGACGTGTCGAGCACGGTGCCCGAGCCGAACAGCTGGTTCGGCGGCAGTCCGGTGAACTTCAACGCGGCGTACGTGACGACGTCGACGGGGTTCGTGACCATGATGAACACCGCTTTCGGCGCGGCGGCGACGATCGGCGGAAGAGCGCGGCGCGTCAATCCGATTGTCGCCTCGGCGAGTTCGAGCCGGGACTGTCCGGGCTTCTGCTTCGCGCCCGCCGTGAAGATCACGACGTCGGAGTCCGCCGCCACCGACGGGTCGCTGCCGCCGATCACCCTGGCGCCGGGCACGAACTCGAGGCCGTGGCGCAAGTCGAGGACTTCGGCGGCGACCTTCGCCTCGTTGATGTCGAGAAGGGCGACGGTCCGTGCGACACCGCGGATCAGCGCGGCGTAGGCGATGGCCGTGCCGACCGCACCCGCGCCGACGATTGTCACTTTCCGCGTGGTGATCTCCATGGTGAGACCGTAACGATCGCCCGGCTCGGTGTCCGGTGATCGGGGCTGCTCACTCGATCCCGCGACGCCCACCGGGCAGCGCCGCCCCATCCGGACCGAGGCGGGCGCGACGCCCCGCTCGATCGCCTGCCTGCCGCGCCGCCGACGAGTAGCCCGACCGTGCCGACGTCGGGCGCCACGATCCGCGGGCAGTGGTGGACCGCGTGTAGTAGTCCTTCACTTCGAGTTCTTTGTCGCGGAGCGCCACCGCGGTCGACGTCGCCCGATCACCGGCCTCCAGTGCCAACGCCTGCGCGCGCTGCTCGTCTCGCGCCTCCTGCAGTCGCTTCCCGATCCTCTCTGCGAACGCCGACTGGAAGTTCAATCGGGCCGTGATCGGCGACAGCGGCTTCTCCTGCACGGCCTTGCGACGGAAGTAGCCGGTCCCGACCGTCACGACCTGCCGCGCCGTCTCCCCCTTGTAGACGCCCGACTTCAGATAGGCGTCGCTCGCCGCGACCATCTGGATCACCAGGGACGTGTACAGCGCCTCCGTCGCGTCGATGTCCGATTCGAATCCGTACGCGATCACGAACGTCGAGTTGGACGCGACGTCACAGGTCAGATCGTTGGCCCGTGCGATCTGCACGAACAGCTGGACGTACGTCTTCAGTCCGCGTTTGCCCGCCTCGCCGATGGCGACCTGTCGAGTGATCGGCACGGTCGCGGCCCGCGCCGCCGGATCATGTGCGCGTGCCAACGCGAGGTCGATCGACGACGCCGTCGCGAGCCGCTGAGCGGCGGCCATGAAGGCCTGCGCCTCATGCTCGTTGTCGGTGCCCTCCGCCTGCCGCAGCAGCCCCGCGATCCTGGTCAGCAGCTTGTCGTCTCGCATGCCCCACAGGGTATCGAGCACCCCCGACACGGTCGAACAGGTTGTCCACAGGCCCGCAGACGTCAGTCCAACCACACCTCCGCCCGCAGATCCCAGCGTCCGAGTTCACCGAGGACGAGGTCCGTGAGACGCCGCCGGTCCGGAATCGCCAGCGGATCCAGCCCCGCGAAGCACAGGGTGACGACTCCGGGAGTCCGAGACGACCACGCACTGACGCCTCCGCCCGCCGCGGCCAACTGTGCGGCCGACGCACCGACAGTCGTCGACCGCATGGCGACCGGCCCCGTCGCGGTGCCGCCGAGTGTCGCGAACGACGCGGGCAGGTCGCCCAACGCGGACGCCAGGCACAGCGGAGTGCCCGCACCCGCGGCGAGCCGACGGACCGCCGCGTCCGGAAGTGCTTGTGCGACCACGACGGTCGACACGAACGGGTCGACGTCTCGCTCCCTGCGGACATAGGCCTCCTTGCACGATGCCCGCAGCGCGGAGAGGTCGTCGTACCGACCGGCCGACACCGTCACGTCCGCGGTCGCGGCCGATGACGCGTTCGACCGCAGATCGTCGTCGCGGCGAGTCGACACCGGCAGATTGATCCGCACGTCGTCACCTGTCGCCACCCGTCCCGATCGCTCGAGCACACCGAGCACCAGCGCCACGAACAGTGTGTTCGGTGTGCCGTTCGCGTCCCGCGCGGTCGCGTCGAAGACGCCGGAGTCCACGGTCACCGCGATCGTGGGACACGTGAACGGCTCGTCGGTGGCGGTCGGGCGTGCTTCTCGCGGTGCGCTCGGCCGACGAGTCCGGACGATTTCACATGCGGCCGAGGCCGCCGCTCTCCCCAGACTCAGCGAATCCGTGAGGGGCCGCCGCCTGCCGACCTCCAGTGGTCGGGGACATCCTCGAACCGCCTCGTCGACCGCGGCGAGGATCGCACCTCCATCCGCGACGACGTGGGAGAACACCAGTGACACCATCACCCGCCCGTCACTGGTCGGTGCCGCGGTCAGTCTCCACGAGGGCCCGGCGACACTGTCGATCGGTGCCTCGAGCTGTGTCCGGGCCCAGTCGCCCTCCCCGCCCCGCCGGACCGGCACATCCGATGTCTCGACGACTCCCGCGTCGGGTGTGGACCTCCAGAGATCGCGCGTCGGGCCAGCCGTACGCACCGCCAACCGCGATAGTCTGCCTGCGTGCAGGCCGTCGCCGAGCCGATTCACCAGGTCCGCGTCGACGTCGGACTCGAGCCGCCACACCACCTGGTTGACCACCGGCAGGTCGACGACGTGCTCCATCACCAGAAACAGGTTGTCGTCGGCGGTGAGTCGCCCCGCGGTGGTCACGGCGTGTCCACGGAGGCCAACACGTCACCGAGGGTGTCGAAATACTTCGCGACCGACGCCTCGGCTGTCGGATTGTCCGGCCGTTGGGTGGCCGCGAACAGCCCGTCGTCAGTCCGGCTGATCCAGATCGACGCGTGGTCGGTCACGCCTTCTCCGGTGAAGATGAGCGCGTCGCGCAGACGGTCCGCGGCCGGGAACCACCGGAAGTCCAGATACGAGACCATCTGAGGGTTCGCGATCACCGACGGGTCAAGGACGCCCTTGCCGATCAGCACTCCGAGCGCGCCGTGCACCGGGTCCGCGGACATCTCCTTCGCCACGGCCAGTCCTCGCGCCGCGTACCCGAGGACCTCGGCGAGGCTGTCGGTCCGGACGTCGAACGCCACCGGGACGAAATTGATGTACCACCCCTGGGCGGCGAGGTGATCACCGCTGCGCGTGCTCAGCACGCTCGCCGTCAGATAGCGGTCCCGCCCCACCAGCCTCCGTTCGGTGACCCCCAGTGCCGCGAACACCAGCGCCGACAGCCCGGCACCCGACGCCTTCGCCCAGCCGGAGAGTCGCTCGGCGCGGTCGGCGTCGGCGATCCGGACCTGGTCGATCCGCACCGGTTCCGCCTGCCCGTCCACGATGCCGAGGTCGAGTGGAAAGGACGGTATCGCCGGAGTGGCCCCGCCGAGAATCGACTCCCAACGACGGACCGACTCCGTCTCGGTCGTCATGGTTGATGCGACCGCGTACTCGGACGCCGTGTGTTCGATGTGGCTCGCCCCCGCGACGGGTCGAGGCCCCTCGGCCCCGTGGTACCTCGACAGGATCTCGGCGAGTCCGATCGCCTGGGAGCTGGCGTCGCCGAACGCGTGATCTATCGCGAAGTAGAAGTCGAACGAGTCGTCGTGCGCCACCGCTCCGAACGCCACCGCCGGGAACACGTCGAACACGGCCGTCGATGGGAGACGACGATGCAGGTGGTCAACCGGATCGGTTCCCGGTGGCAACGAGTGCGGCGCCACTTCGATGTCGGACGCGTCGACCAGTCCGCGCACCACGTCGTCGCCGTCGAAACGAAACGTCGATCGCCACCCGTCATGATCTCGGAGGAACCCGTTGAGGGCCGCCGTCATCCGGTCGAGATCGAGGGCTCCGGGGACCGGGACCGTCGCGCAGGTGAAGGCGTGGTGTTCTCTTCCGGCCGCCCGCTCGGCTCGCACGGCGACGATGTGGTCCCGCTGCAGGAACGACGGCCCCACCGGATGCGGACGGGCCGCCCGGCCGGCGGCCACGGTGGCGTCGGTCGGCGTCCAGTCGACGACAGTTCCCGTGGCCGGTCGCCATTCCCGTCCGGCCGCGATCCTCACTGGACGATCCGGACGGGGCGGCCGAGCGCTGCATCGCCGGTCTCGACGACTTCGCTGAGGACGGCGGCGAACTCGGCGACGAACGCGTGGACCGACGATGCGGCGATCTCGTTGTTCGGGTACCGCATCGACAGGTTGAGTCCGCCGACGGCGCGGTTGATCCACAGGTACACCTCGGAGCCGCTGCGCACCCGGCTTCGGAGGGCGCGTTCGTGTTCGGTCCAGGCGTCGGCGCCCGGGATCGCTCGCCCGTCGACGAACGAGACCACGAACTCCGGCCGCCCCGGAACGTCGAGGATGCTTGTGACTCGTGGCAGCGAGAAGGGCACGACATCTCGATTGGCACGGATCGCGGCCGAGGTGCCCGCGATCGTCTCGCCGAACGACGCCGCCCGCCCGATCGGGTCGTCGACCGGCATCACGCCGACGAACCAGCCTGCGGCGGCAGCGAACTCGGGGGCGCTGCGCGTATGCATCGGCATGACGAACCGCAAACCGTCGGCACCGAGCCGACCGAGCGCGGTCTTGACCGCGCTGAGGAAGCCGCTGGTCTGCGATCCGCCGAAGCCCTTCGCTGCGACGACGAACGCCTCGGTCGCGTCCGCGTCGAGCAGCCATCTGGACAGGCTCGCCTGAAGATCGGGCGCCGTGTCCCCAGCCGGACGACGAACCGGCAGCGGGAACGACGGAAGGCTGCGGTCCGCACCGAGGAACTCGGCCCACCGTCGGACCACGGGGTGATCGTGGTCGAGCGCATCGTCGACCGCACGCTCGAACGCGCTGAAGTCGACGTACGATCCCACCGGCGGGAGGAGCGGCGCGCGCCCCTGCACCCGGGCCCGGTACAGCTCGGTGAGCTCGGCGATCGCGATGACCTGGGTGTACGCGTCCATCACGGCGTGGTCCGCGGCGAACACCACCGTGAACCACGGTGACGCCGGGTCCGGCTCGACCGTGACGACCGCCAGGTGGGGCCACCGGACGGCCGAGACCGCATCGGCGAAGAAGGCCTCGATCCGGCTGCAGATCTCGGCGCTTCCGCGGGGCCGAGGAGCACTACGCGCCTCGATGGTGATCGCCTCCGCCGGCACGGTGGCCCGAGTGAATCCGCGACCGCCGACGGCGGGGACCGCCGTGGTGCGGTACGCCTCGTGGCGAGCGATCCACCCGCCGACCGCCGCACCGAACGCGTCCGTGTCGAGTGGTCCGTCGACGCGGAAGGCTGTTCCGATCCATGAGCCCGCAGCGGCGTCGGGAGCGTCCGTCGCGCACGCCACGTGTGTCTCATGGTCTGTCGAGAGCGGCCGGTGGTCGCGTCGCCATGCACTGGGATGCGCGGTCGGCACCCAACCGATCGTCTGCCCGCCGTGCAGCGGGTAGTCGGCGAGTTCGCTGTACTCCATTGTCTCCCCCTCGTGAAGTCTGACCCGGATCTGGAGATTCGCGTCTTCTCGCGCCTCCTGAGAAAGGATCTACTCCTCGACGAAGCGTCGTTTCAAGGCTCGTGACAGGCGTCATCGCCGTGTCGAGAGAGTCCCGGACATCACAGTTCAGACCCCGTCATTCAGGCGCGGAGCAATGCCGGGGCGCGGCATCCCATACTGGGATCAGCGCAGGTGAACGACACATCGCATCGTCTGATCGGACTACACATGCGGCCGCGGCTGTTCTGCTCGCTCCGCGCAGAACAGGCCTGCGCGCCGACCTGTGCGTTCCGCGGCCATGTCCCGTTAACAAGGAATTATCGGAACTCGACCACAAAAAAGGCGCCTCCCGCCGAAGCGGGAGGCGCCTTCTTGTTGCTACTGCTCGAAGCAGGCCTGGATCAGGCCTCGTCGAGGAAGTTGCGCGACACGGCCGGGTCCACGGGGACGCCCGGGCCGGTGTTGGTCGAGACGGTGACCTTCTTGATGTAACGGCCCTTGGCTGCCGACGGCTTCGCACGCATGATCTCGTCGTACGCGGCGCCGTAGTTCTCGGCGAGCTTGGCGGCGTCGAACGACGCCTTGCCGATGACGAAGTGCAGGTTCGCCGCCTTGTCGACGCGGAAGTTGATCTTGCCGCCCTTGATGTCGTTGACGGCCTTGGTCACGTCGGTGGTGACGGTGCCCGTCTTCGGGTTCGGCATCAGGCCACGCGGTCCGAGGACACGCGCGATACGGCCGACCTTGGCCATCTGGTCCGGCGTCGCGATCGCGGCGTCGAAGTCGAGCCAGCCGCCCTGGATCTTCTCGATCAGGTCCTCGGCGCCCACCTCGTCCGCGCCTGCGGCAGCGGCCTCGGTGGCCTTGTCGCCCGCGGCGAACACGATGACGCGGGCGGTCTTACCGGTGCCGTGCGGCAGGTTGACGGTGCCGCGGACCATCTGGTCGGCCTTGCGGGGATCGACGCCGAGACGGACGGCGACCTCGACAGTGGCGTCGGTGTTCTTCGACGACGTCTCCTGTGCGAGCTTCACGGCCTCCAGCGGACTGTAAAGGTTGTCGCGGTCGATCTTCTCAGCGGCGGCCACATAGGCCTTGCTCTTCTTGCTCATGCTCTGTTCCTTCTCCCCGCGCGGGGCGGGAGTTAGTGGTTAGTGGGCCGAGCACGGCCCTCCCACGGATGTTCTGGTGGTGCGATCCGAGTGGATCAGCCTTCGACGACGATGCCCATCGAGCGGGCGGTGCCTGCGATGATCTTCGCGGCGGCGTCGATGTCGTTGGCGTTCAGGTCCTCGGCCTTGGTCTTCGCGATCTCGCGGACCTGGTCCATCGACACCTTGCCGACCTTGTCGGTGTGCGGCACGCCCGAGCCCTTCTGCAGGCCTGCGGCCTTCAGCAGCAGCTTGGCCGCCGGCGGGGTCTTGAGCTTGAAGTCGAACGAACGGTCTTCGTACACGAAGATCTCGACCGGGATGACGTTTCCACGCTGGGATTCCGTCGCGGCGTTGTACGCCTTGCAGAACTCCATGATGTTGACGCCGTGCTGACCGAGAGCCGGACCCACGGGCGGTGCCGGGTTGGCGGCGCCTGCCTGGATCTGGAGCTTGATGATCCCGGAGATCTTCTTCTTCTTGGGAGGCATATCCTCTTGTCCTTTTTCCTACAGATCCGCGCACGCTGGATACGCGGAAGTCATTGCACGCTTGCGGGTGAAGCCGGTCAGATCTTCTCGACCTGGTTGAAGCCGAGCTCGACAGGAGTCTCGCGGCCGAAGATCGACACCAGGACCTTCACCTTGCGCTGTTCGGTGTTGACCTCGCTGATGGAGGCCGGGAGGGTCGCAAACGGTCCGTCCATGACGGTCACCGACTCGCCGACCTCGAAGTCGACCTCGACGAGGTTCGACACGGCCGCGGCTGCCGCCTCGACGCTCTCGCCCGCCTCGGCTGCTGCCTTCGCGGCCTGGGCCTTGCGGACCTCGGCGCGCGGGAGCAGGAACTGAAGGACTTCCTTCAGCGACAGCGGGGACGGACGCGACGTCATCCCGACGAAACCGGTGACACCGGGCGTGTTGCGCACGGCGCTCCACGACTCGTCGTTCAGTTCCATGCGGACCAGGATGTAGCCGGGAAGGACCTTGCGGTTGACCTTCTTCTGCTGGCCGTTCTTGATCTCGGTGACCTCTTCGGTCGGAACCTCGACCTGGAAGATGTAGTCGCCGACGTCGAGGTTCTGAACACGGGTCTCGAGGTTGGTCTTGACCTTGTTCTCGTAGCCCGCGTACGAGTGGATGACGTACCACTCGCCGGGTGCGCGACGCAGTTCGGCCTTCAGCTGGGCGACGGGATCGACGTCGGCTTCCGGCTCGGGCGTTGCGGCGGTCTCGGGCGCGGCCTGCGTCGTCTCATCAGGCGTCACGTCACCGACCTCCGGCGATTCGATGTCGTTCTCCGGGGTGCTCACTGCGCCCAACTCCTTCATTGCTCACCCGGGCCTGCGGCCCGTCAGTACTACGGGGTTTTCCCCCGCAGCGTCGCAGGCGGAAACGCCCGCTTGCTCACGCGTCAGCCGAACACCAGAAGGGCCAGCTTCGCGAAGCCGATGTCCAAGCCCGTGATGATCGCGGTCACGACCACCAGGAACGAGAACACTGCGATCGTGTAGTTCACCATCTCGTTGCGCGTCGGCCAGACGACCTTGCGCATCTCGCTGACGACCTGCTTGAGGAAGGCCCAGATGCGTGCGAACGGATTGCGACTCGACGACGCGCCCTTGTCGGCGGTGCGCGACGAGGTCGCGACCGCAGTCGCCGCGGCTTCCGTCCGACGTCCACGCGTCGAGCGCTTGCCGCTCGGACGGAGTTCGTCGTCGGCCCGGATGTCGTCGACCTCGATCGTGTCGTCGACGTCGCCGGCCTTGCGATCCCGCTTGGCCACCTTCTCACCGATCCCTTCGTATGCATTCTGCCCGAGGGCAGGGGCGACAGGACTTGAACCTGCAACCTGCGGTTTTGGAGACCGCTGCTCTGCCAGTTGAGCTACGCCCCTTTGCGCCGGGCTCACGCCCGGCACGATCTTCGCTTACAAGACCAACGCGCCGCCCTGAGGGCAGCGCGCAGCTGAAAAGCATCAGACTCGTTCAGTGTAGAGCAAACCAGCGGCCCGCCCCAACTCGGTTCCCCTAAGCGAACTGGACGAGCGCCTGCGCGCGACCGAAGATCTTCCGATCTCCCTGTTTCGCGACCAGAGCGATCACCCCGCGACGCGTCTGCGGGTCGAGCGAACGGACCTTTCCGGTGAAGTCCACCTCGGCGTATCCGACCGGCGGGACGAACACCGGGCTCGTGAATCGCACGTTGTACTCGTAGATGGCCGCGGGATCGCCGACGAACGCGCTGATCACGCCCGCCCCCAGACCCATCGTCTGCATGCCGTGCGCCACCGGATGCTCCAGATCGATCGCCTGCGCCACCTCCGGCGAGAAATGGATCGGGTTCGGGTCGCCCGCGACACCCGCGTAGTTCACCAGATTGCCCAGCGTCAGCGTCTTCGTGACCGCGGGCAGTTCCTGCCCTACCGTCAGCGAGTCGAAATCGATCGCACCGTACGGCTTCGGCTCCACCACCGGATCGGCGTCCGCGTACCTGTCGAACGGGCCGAACACCGTCCGCCCCCGGTCCGGAGTGTGATCGGTCGACATCATCACGTGCTCGAGCTTGTCGAGCATCGCCGGATCGGCCTCGACCGACGGCCGAGCCACCAACGACGTGAACGTCGTCATGACCGGCTCGTCGTGCTGATTCCACACGATGTTCTTCGTGACCATCATGTCCGTGCCCATCGACTGCCGGAACGACTCCAGCGACACGTCACAGATCAGACGATCCCCGACCTTCACCGGCCGGTGGAACACCAGCCGCTGATCGGCCTGCATCACCTGCCACACGTCGTAGCCGGTCACCACGTCCTCGAACAGGCGACGCTGCGCGACGATCCCCAGCACCGAGATGAACGTCGGCGCGGCGATCAACGTGTCGTGCCCCAACTCCGCGGCCGCCGCCTCGTTCCAATGGACCGGATGATGGTCCTGCACGGCCCGCGCATGCCTGCGGATGTCCTCGCGACCCACCTCGTAGTAGTCGTCCACCGTGTACACGTGACCGACCATCGACTGAGTGTGCGCGGCGATCTCCTCAGGGGTCATCGTCGCCGCTGCTCGCTGCGTCATCTGCTGAACACTCCTCACGCGACCCCCCGCGGGTCGCCGTCGCACCGCCCGGACGCACATGGGCTGCGGCGTCCAGGCACACAATAGTCACCTGTCACAGAAAGACCGATACTCGATCGTTACCCACGATTGTCACTCCTACCAGGAGTGCGAACAAAATCAAGCGGGCCACCTCACAGAGTGAGGTGGCCCGCTTGAAGGCTGTGGGTCATGCCGCGGAGCGACGAATGATCAGCGCGATTCCTTGTGCGCCTCGTGCTTGCCGCAGTTCGGGCAGAACTTCTTCAGCTCGAGACGATCGGGATCGTTGCGACGATTCTTCTTGGTGATGTAGTTGCGGTGCTTGCACACCTCGCATGCCAAGGTGATCTTCGGCCGCACATCGGTTGAGGAAGCCACTTTGTTTGCCTACTTTCGCGTCTAACTTGTGTTCGGGCCCGTATCGCGGCCCGCGGTAGCGGACCGGGGCGTGCACCGGGTATTCGATGTGTAGCGGTGGGGGGACTCGATCCCCCGACCTCACGATTATGAGTCGTGCGCTCTAACCAGCTGAGCTACACCGCCCTGTCGGTCCCACGTCTTGCGAAGCGAAACCAGCGAGCCCCCTGACGGAATCGAACCGTCGACCTTTTCCTTACCATGGAAACGCTCTGCCGACTGAGCTAAGGGGGCGTGACCCCGCGTTACCGCAAGGCCTCAACGAGGTTACACACACCGGCGCGAGATAACCAAAACAGCTGGTCAACACCGTGAAGTGGGCACCACGTCAGTGGCAGATACAGGATTCGAACCTGTGTAGCTTGCGCGACGGATTTACAATCCGCTCCCTTTGGCCGCTCGGGCAATCTGCCATGATGCCGTGAAGGCAACGGGAGAAAGAATACAACGAACCTCCCACCACCACGCAAACCCGCAGTTCAGGGACGGTGTAGTGTGCCCTCCATGGCTGATTCTTCGTTTGACGTCGTGAGCAAGGTCGACCGCCAGGAGGTCGACAACGCACTCAACACCGCAGGCAAGGAGCTCTCGCAGCGATACGACTTCCGCGGCACCAACACCACCATCGCCTGGTCCGGCGAGGAGAAGATCGTGATCACCTCCGACTCCGAGGAACGAGCCGTCGCGGGCCTCGAGGTGTTCAAGGAGAAGCTGATCCGCCGCGACATCTCCCTCAAGGCGTTCGACGCCGGCGAGCCCGTCGGCTCCGGCAAGACGTTCAAGATCTCCGGCGACATCGTCCAGGGCATCGACTCCGACCACGCCAAGAAGATCTCCAAGAAGATCCGCGACGAAGGCCCCAAGGGCGTCAAAGCGCAGATCCAGGGCGACGAACTCCGCGTCTCCTCCAAGAAGCGCGACGACCTTCAGGCCGTCATCGCCCTCCTCAAGGGCGAGGACTTCGGCATCGCGCTCCAGTTCGTCAACTACCGGTAGCCTGCGCGCCTCCAGTCAAAAGATGCTGGGGACGACGGGAGCCTCCCCCATCCGCTCCCTCTGAACGCATCCGCTCCCTCCGCCGCAGGAGCGGATGCGTTCGAAGGGAGCGTTTGGGGGACGTCTCCCGCGTCCCCAGCGTCTTTGGACCCAACGTCCGCCGAACCCGACGCGACAAAACAAGCCCGGCCCCGGAGCCAGGCCACATCACCGAAACAGATCAGTACGACTGCCCGCGGTCGCGGGCCATCTGTTCGAGGCGGGCGATGCGTTCGGCGGTCGGGGGATGCGTCGAGAACAGGCGCGACAGCTTCTCGCCGGACCGGAACGGGCTCTCGATCATCAGGTGCGACTGCGTCGTCAGATCCGGCGTGGGAGGCAGCGGAGCGGCCTGGATGCCGCCGGAGATCTTGTTCAACGCCGAGGCCAACGCCAAGGGGTCGTTCGTCAGGTCCGCGCCCGACGCGTCCGCCTGGAACTCCCGCGACCTCGACACCGACATCTGGATGACGCTCGCCGCGATCGGCCCCAGCAGGGAGACGAGGATCATCGCCAGCGGGTTGGGCCCGTTCTCGCGATTGCCGCCGAACATGCCCATCCACATCGCCATGTTCGCCAGGCCCGTGATGACCGCGGCCATCGCGCCCGCGATCGAGCTGATCAGGATGTCGCGGTTGTACACGTGCGACAACTCGTGACCGAGGACGGCGCGCAGCTCCCGCTCGGTCAGCAGATCCATGATCCCGCTGGTGCAGCACACCGCCGCGTTCTTCGGGTTGCGGCCCGTCGCGAACGCGTTCGGCGACTCCGTCGGACTGATGTACAGGGCGGGCATCGGCTGATGAGCCTCCGTCGCCAGTTCGCGGACGATCCGATACAGCGCGGGGGCCTGCACTTCGGTGACGGGCTGCGCGTGCATCGCCTTCAACGACAGTTTCGCGCTGTTGAAGTACGCGTACGCGTTGGTCGCCACCGCGATCAGCACGGAGACGATCAGGATGGTCCGATTGCCGAACGCCGCACCGATGCCGACGATGATCGCCGACATCAGCCCCATCAACGCAGCGGTCTTGAGCCCGTTGAAATGCACTGCCGACCCTCCTGTGGTGTCGTCTGAGATGTCATAGTCTCAAACGCCGGGGACCGCCGAGAAAGTTCCAGGCGCAACTCCCCTGCCGGGTGTGACGTCAGCCGATGCGCTCGACGGTGTACCGCACCAACGAGCCGAACGCGTCGTTCGCGTCACCCGCGGGCAGCGTCGCCAGCAGACCGTTCGCCTCGTCCGCCATCTCCTGCAGCTTGGCCCGCGCGGCGACCATGCCGTCCGACGCCACCAGCAGGTGAAGGGCCTCGGTCACCTCGGCGTCGTCGGTCACCGGACGCGCCGCACCCGTGTCGGCGTCGACGAGCAGTTCCCGCAGACGCACCGAGTCCGGGCCGTCGCCCTGCAGGGCGTAGATGACGGGCAGCGTGTGGACGCCCTCGCGCAGATCCGTGCCCGGCGTCTTGCCGGAGTCGCCGGTGACCGATGCGATGTCGATGACGTCGTCGGACACCTGGAAGGCGGTGCCGATGATGTCGCCGAGGCGCTGCAGCGTCGCGGCGCGCTCCGGGTCGGCCCCGGCCGACATGGCGCCGAAGCGGCCGGCCGATGCGATCAGCGAGCCCGTCTTCTCCCACACCACACGCAGGTAGTGCTCAACCGGGTCGCGGCCCTGCGCGCCGACGGTCTCGCGCATCTGACCGGTGACGAGCTCGGCGAACGTGTCGGCGATGATCCGCACCGCATCCGGGCCCAACGTCGACACCAAGTGCGACGCCCGCGCGAACAGGAAGTCGCCCGCCAGGATCGCCACCGAGTTCGACCAGCGTGCGTTCGCCGACTGCGCACCGCGACGCAACGGAGCCTCGTCCATCACGTCGTCGTGGTAGAGGGTCGCCAGGTGCGTCATCTCGATGACCGCGGCCGACGTGATGACGTCGGCGTTCTGCGGGTCGGGACCGAAGTGCGACGACAGGATCGCGAACATCGGCCGGAAACGCTTGCCGCCCGCCTTCGCCAGATGCGTCGCGGCCTCCGTGAGGATCTCGTCACCCGACGAGAGTTCACTCAGCAGCAGATCCTCGACGCGGGCCAGCGAGGCCTGCACCTGCGCTGCGAACTCGTCTGCGCCGAGATCCAATCCGGCGAATGTGGACTTCACGGGTGTTCGTGCCCCATCTCGTCTTCTCGGGTCGCCGCGTGTTCGGCGAGGGTCGATGACACCAGCAGCCTATCGTTTCGACCCGCCCGACATACTGGTCGGGTGACGAGCGCAACCCTTCCCGACGTCGCCGACCGCCCAGACCTGCCGCCGTCGGCAGATCTGCTGGTCGTCGGAGCAGGCCCCGCGGGCGCGGCAGCCGCAGCTCATGCGGCCCGACGCGGACTCGACGTCGTCCTCCTCGACGCGGCGACGTTCCCGCGCGACAAGACGTGTGGAGACGGCCTCACACCGCGAGCGCACTCGGCGATGCGGCACCTCGGGATGGGAGACTTCCTCGCCGACCGTCCGACGATCCGAGGCCTCGAACTCAACGGATGGGGCAGGCGGCAACGGGTCCCGTGGCCGTCGTCGACGTTCGGTCCCGTCGGCAGCGCCGTCTCACGGTGGGAACTCGACGACGCTATCCGCCGGTTCGCCGTCGACCTCGGCGCGCACATGGTCGAAGGCGCCAAGGCCGTCGGCGTCCAGATCACCGGCGGTCGTATCGAGTCGGTCACTCTCACCCGCGGAGCCGAACGCGCGCAGATAGCGGTGCGAAACGTGATCGTCGCCGACGGCGTCCGCTCCGGGCTCGGGAAGTCGCTCGGTCGCGAATGGCACCGCGACACCGCCTACGGTGTGGCCGCGCGATCGTACGTCGCCTCCGATCGCGCCGACGACGAGTGGATGGGCTCGCACTTGGAGCTGCGCGGCCCCGACGACGAACTGCTGCCCGGCTACGGCTGGGTGTTCCCGCTCGGCGACGGGCTCGTCAACGTCGGAGTCGGAGCACTCGCGACATCGAGACGACCCGCCTCGATGGCGTTGCGCCCGGTCCTCGAGCACTACGCGCGGATGGTCGGCGACGAGTGGTCGCTCACCGCGCCGCCGCAGCGGATCGCGTCGGCGCTCCTGCCGATGGGCGGAGCCGTATCCGGGGTGGCCGGCGCCAACTGGATGCTCATCGGCGACGCCGCTGCCTGCGTGAACCCGTTGAACGGCGAGGGCATCGACTACGCGTTGGAGACTGCGGAACTGGCCGTCGCGATGCTCGACGACGAGGCCGACTTCACCGCGGCGTGGCCCGCACTCCTGCGCCGCGAGTACGGTCCGGTGTTCGCGGCGGCCCGCCGTGCCGCGGGCCTGCTCACCATGCCGAAGACCGTCCCCGTGCTCGGCAGGCCGGGCATCCGCTCCGCCGCGCTGATGTCGACGGTCGTCCGCGTGATGGGCAACCTGCTGACCCCCGACGACACCGACCTCATCGCCCGCGCCTGGCACTCCGCGGGCCGGTCCACCGCCCGCGTCGAATCACGCCCCCCGTTCTCCTGACCGGACGGACCGTGCCGGGGTTACGGCCGGATGCCGTGATGGATGGCGACGATGCCGCCGGTCTGGTCGATCCACCCCACGTCCGTGAACCCCGCGTCGCGGATGCGTCCGGCGAGACCGTCCTGCGTCGGCCATTCCCGGATCGACTCGGCGAGATACACGTAGGCGTCCGGGTTGCTCGACACGCGCGTCGCCACGGCGGGCAGCGCCTTCATCAGGTACTCCATGTACACCGTCCGGAACGGCTTCCAGGTCGGCGTCGAGAACTCGCAGATCACGAGGCGGCCGCCCGGCTTGAGGACCCGCTTCAGCTCGGACAGGGCGAGATTCACGTCGTTGACATTGCGCAGACCGAACGAGATGGTCGCGGCGTCGAACGACGCGTCGGCGAACGGCAGATGCAGGGCGTCGGCCGCGACCTTGGGCACGTCCCGGCGGAATCCCGCGCGCAGCATGCCGAGCGAGAAGTCGGCGGCGATCACGGTGGCGCCGGACGCGCCGAGCTCGGTGGTGGAGACCGCGGTCCCGGCCGCGAGGTCGAGCACGACGTCGCGGGGACGCAGAGCGAGGGCACGACGCGTGTTGCGTCGCCACAGGCGGTCCTGCCCGAACGAGAGCACCGTGTTGGTGATGTCGTAGCGGCGTGCGACGCCGTCGAACATCTCGGCGACTTCGGACGGCTGCTTGTCGAGACCGGCGCGGTGGGAACCCGTTGTCATGCCACCGAGACTATCCGCGGCGGGTGCGCCGCCCCACTTCGGCCACGGTCAGCATGAGGATGATCACGACCACCCATCCGGCGCCCACGATCGACGCCGCGGGCTTCACCGACAGTTGCGCGCCTCGCCCCGCAGGTCGGGCGAGGGTGTCCGGGTCGGTCGAGTCGTAGTCGACGAGGATCCGCTGCCCCGTCGACAGCTGCGTCGGGTACAGCAGCCCGAGTTTGGGGTTGCGCAGCACACCGTCCGGGGTCACGAAGTTGACGGCGGCGTGCAGCCGATCGGCGGCGATGACCTCGGCGACGGCCGTCGCCTTGTTGGCGTCGATCTTGGCGTCGTTCCGGTAGGCGCCCGCGACGATGACGGCTCCGATCAACGTGACGATCACGCCGAGGCCAGCGAGCGCGATCTGCACGCGCCGTTGGACGATCCTGGTCATGAGGTCACAGGTTACCCCGGCGCAGCCGCGCGGCGATCCGGTCGTGGACGGGCCGGAGACCGGCACGGCTGGTCGCCACCTCGATCACCTCGACGCCCCCGTCGGGCGCGGGCCCGGCGAGGACCGCGGGCAGCTCGTCGAGGGCCACTCGGCGGTGACCGATGCGGAAGCCCGCGCACAGGGCCGCGAGGTCGGTGCGGTGCGGGGTCCCGAAGATCCGCTCGTAGACGCCCGTGTAGTCGCCGGTGTCGAATCGGGGATCGCCCTGTTCGAGGAGGCTGAAGATGCCCCCGCCGTCGTCGTTGGCGACGACGATCCGCAGGTCGGCCGGACGCGGCTCGGCGGGCCCCATGACGAGCCCGGTGGCGTCGTGGATGAATGTGAGGTCGCCCATCAAGGCGATCGTCCTGGTGCCGGGGGCGGCGCGCAGGGCGGCTCCGACCGCGGTCGCGTTGGTCCCGTCGATGCCCGCGACTCCCCGGTTCGACATGACGCGGACCCCGTCGGCGATCCGGCCCGCGAGGGCGACGTCGCGGACCGGGTTGGACGCGCCGACGACGAGCTGGTCGCCCGCGGACATGGCCGAGGCGACGACCCTGGCGACGTGCAGTCCGGTGGTGACGGCGGTCGCGTCGAGTTCGGCGTCCACCGCCTCGACCACCCGGTCGTGCGCGTCGGACGCCCCGGCCAGCCACTCCGCCGTCGGCGCTCCGGTCGGCTCCGCACGGGTGCCGGTGGCGCGGACGTTGCCCGACACATCGGGCCACCGAGGTCCGGTGGTGAGCGCGTACACGTCGACTCTCGGGTCTGCGAGCAGCCGCGACACCGACCGGTGCAGTGTGGGCCTGCCGCAGATGATCGCCTGTGCCGGCGTCAGATCGCCGAGCGCCAGGGGATGCAGCGGATTGGCCGGGCGCGGCGCCGTCGGTTCGGCGACCGTCGGCAGGTCGGCGAGCTCCGGGTGGACGCCCGACCCGTGGCCCGAGACGACGACCGTGTCGCGCGACAGGTCGATCTCGAGGGGGATGTCGAGGCGTCCGACGGCCGACAGCGTCCACGGCTCGCCGTCCGGTCGACCCGCGAACGTCCCCCCGGCGACGTCGGCGAGGTCGGCCGTCGGGTCGTCCGACGCGTCGGGGACGAGCGGTTCGCGGAGCGGGATGTCGAACTGGACGGGGCCGGGGTTGCCGGTGCGCGCACCGCGTGCCGCGGAGATCACCCGTCCGACGGCCGACCTCCACTGCGAATTGGTGTCGAGGTCCTGTTCGGCGAGCCCGAGGCTGATGGCCGCGCGGACCTGGGTGCCGAAGATGCCGAACTGCTCGATCGTCTGATTGGCTCCCGAACCCAGCAGCTCGTACGGCCGGTTCGCGCTGACCACGATCAGCGGCACCCGAGCGTAGTTCGCCTCGAACACGGCCGGGCTCATGTTGGCGACGGCCGTGCCGCTGGTCATCACGATCGGGACGGGTTTCCCGGACGCGACGGCGAGTCCCACCGCGAGGTATCCGGCCGACCGCTCGTCGATCCGCACGTGCAGGCGGAGACGTCCCTGCTGGTGGGCCGCGTGCAGGGCGAAGGCGAGCGGGGCGTTCCGCGACCCGGGGCACAGGACGGCTTCGTCGATCCCGCCCCGGATCATCTCGTCGACGATCACGCGTGCCTGCAGAGTGGACGGATTCATGGGTGAAACCCTATTACCGTGACGTCATGGGCTTCTATTCGGAGCGGGTGCTGCCGCGGATCATCGTGAAGACGTGCGGGATGCCCGCGATGGACAAACTCCGCCGCGCCGCCTGCGAACCGCTGTCGGGTCATGTGGTGGAGATCGGATTCGGGTCGGGTTTCAACGTCGGCCAGTACCCGGAGTCGGTCGAGAGGGTCTCGGCGATCGAGCCGAGCGACGGCGGCTGGCGCCTGGCGCGCGACCGCGTCGCGGCGTCGACGATCCCCATCGACCGGGCCGGGCTGGACGGTCAGCGTCTCCCGTTCGACGACGACACGTTCGACTCGGCGCTGTCCACCTTCACTCTGTGCACGATCGACGACCTGCCCGCGGCGCTCGCCGAGCTGAGCCGTGTGGTCAAACCCGGCGGCGTGTTCGGGTTCCTCGAGCACGGCATCGCCCCCGACGACGGCGTTCGCCGCTGGCAGCGCGGACTCGAACCCCTTCAGAAGCGTCTCGGCGGCGGCTGCCACCTCACGCGGGACATCCCGGCGGCGATCTCCGCGTCCGGGTGGCGGATCACCGACGTCCACGGCTTCTACGCGAAGGCGTCCCCGAAACCGCTCGGGGCGTTCGTGCTGGGCGCGGCGGTCCGGAGTCGGTGACGCCTCCCCCGTTCGTACGACCCCCCGCGAAGCCGCGACAGCGCCGCCCGCCCGCGCCTACCCTGGACGGATGACGGGCCCGCAGGCTGCGCGGATCGGCGGATACGAGGTCGTCCGCCGGATCGGGGCTGGCGGCATGGGCCAGGTGTACCTCGTCCAGCATCCACGGCTGCCGCGGCAGGACGCCCTGAAGCTCTTCGACCCCGCAGTCTCGCGCGACCCGGATTTCCGTGAACGCTTCGCCCGCGAGGCCGACGTCCTGGCGCCGCTCGCGCACGGGAACATCGTCCACCTGTACGAACCGGGGCGAACTCGACGACGGCCGGATGTGGCTCACCATGCAGTACGTCGACGGCCCCGACGCCAGTGAACTCCTGCGGACCCGCGGCCGCATGCCGCCCGACCTGGTGTCGACGATCGTCGCGGGCGTCGGATCGGCGTTGGACTACGCCTACGCCGAGTTCGGCGTCACCCATCGCGATGTGAAGCCCGCGAACATCCTGGTCCGGCTCCGCGACGGTGCGACGCCCGAGGTGCGACTCGCGGATTTCGGGATCGCGAAGTCGATCGGCGCGGCGACGTCGTTGACGTCCACCGGGACAGCCCTCGGCACCGTCGGATACATGGCCCCCGAGGCCGTCGCCCAGGATCGCCCCGTCGATCAGCGCGCCGACGTGTACGCGTTGGGGTGCACCGCGTTCGAACTGCTGACCGGCGGCCCGCCCTATCGCGGGGACAACCCGCCCGCGGTGATGCTCGCGCATCTGAACTCGCCGATCCCGACCGTGTCGGAGCATCGAACCGGGCTGCCCGCCGCGCTCGACGCCGTCTTCACGCGCGTGCTGGCGAAGGACCCGGACGACCGTTACTCCACGAACCTCGAGTTCGCATCGGCGCTCGCCGGAGCCCTGCGCTCACGGCCGCTCGACCGGACCGCGGTGAGTGCGCGCACGGCGGTCGCCGAACGTCCCGCCGATGAGCCGACGGTCGTCCGCGAACCGCTCCCCGCACCGCGGCCGCGCCGGGCGGGGCGATCCGTGGTGCTCGGCGCGGCCGCCGTCGCCGCGGTCGTCCTCGGCTACGTCGCCGTGTACCTCGAGTTCCGGTCGGAGATGACGCCGGGCGGCCTCGCGCGGGTCCTCAACGAGCAGATCCCGTACTACGCCTACGTGTACCGCGATGTCGGTCCCGGCCGGATCGTCCGCGGAATCCTCACCGTTGCCGCCGGACTCGCGATCATCGTGTCGACCGACGACGCCGTCCGCCGCCGACGCCCGCTCGTCGCCCTCGCCGTCGTCCTCGGACTGCTGTTCGAGCTGACCGCGATGATCCCGCCCGACGTGTACCTGTCCGGTTCGGCGCTCGACACGGCCATCGACGTGATCCGCTACTCCTCACCCGCGCTCCAGGTGACCGCGTTCACCGCGGCCTGGTGCCTCGCGCGGCGGAGGTCGTCTGCGACGCTGATCGCCGCGGCCGTCGCGGGCATCGCACTGGCTCTGGTGAGCAATCAGGTCGGGTTCGACGTGATCGCCGTGCCCGTCACGCTCGTCGCCGGATGTTGGCTCGCCGTCGGGATCGACCGGACGATCGGCCCCGGCTAACCTCGTGGCATGAGTCGCGAATTCGATGTGGTCGTCTTCGGAGCCACGGGCTTCGTCGGGGAGCTCACCGCCCAGTACCTCGCCCAGCACGCACCCGAGGGCACACGCATCGCGTTGGCCGGGCGCTCCGAGACCAAGCTGGCCGCGGTCCGCCGCCGACTCTCGAGCAACGCGTCCGCGTGGCCGTTGATCGTCGCCGACTCGCAGTCGCCGTCGTCGTTGGACGCGATGTGCGAACGGACGCAGGTCGTGTGCACCACGGTCGGCCCGTACCTGAAGTACGGCGAGAACCTGGTGATCGCCGCCGCCACCGCGGGCACCGACTACGTCGACCTCACCGGAGAGGTCCCGTTCGTGCGGTTCGCGATCGACAAGGCCGACGACACCGCCCGCGGTACCGGCGCACGCATCGTCAACGCGTGCGGATTCGACTCGATCCCCTCGGACATCGGCGCGTACCTCCTGCATCGGCAGATCACCGAGGACGGTGCGGGCGAGATGACCGACACGACGATGGTCCTCACGTCGATGCGGGGCACCGCGTCCGGCGGCACGATCGACTCCGTCCGGGTGATCGCCGACCAGGCGAAAGACGCCCAGACCCGTCGCCTGCTGCTGAATCCGCAGGCATTGTCCGGAGGCCCCGGCGACACGCCGCGCGCGGGCATCAACTCCGAGCCGAGCGACATCTCCCCCGTCGACGCCCGCAAGGTCGACCCGTCGCTGCGCGGCACCCTGGCCCCGTTCTTCATGGCCTCGTTCAATACACGCATCGTCCGGCGGTCCAACTCGTTGCGCGACGGCGCGTACGGCGACGGTTTCCGCTACCAGGAGACGATGGCCGTCGGCGGCGTCCCCGGACTGTCCGCGCTGATCGCGGGCGCGGTGTCCGTCGGCACCGGCATCTTCCTCGGTGCGATGAGCCTGCGGCCGACCCGCAAGATCCTCGACTTCGTGCTCCCCAAGCCCGGTGAGGGCCCGGACGAGAAGGCACGCGAGGCGGGGCACTTCGTCACGCAGACGTTCACGAAGACCACGACCGGCCGCCGCTACCGCTCGCAGATGCGCGCCCACGGCGACCCCGGCTACAAGGCGACGTCGGTCATGCTCGGTGAGAGCGCTCTCGCCCTCGCGCTCGACCGCGACAAGCTCCCCGACCGGTCCGGCGTCCTGACGCCGAGCGTCGCGATGGGCGACGTACTCGTCGAACGACTCCGCGCGGCCGGGTTCGTCGTCGAGGCGCACGCTCTCGACTGATGACCGACGTCGCCGCGCTCATCTCGGATCCGGCGTGACGGTGGGCGCGGGTGTGACGATCGGCCGAAACACCGTCGTCGGGGCGGTCTGATCGCCCGCCGACGATTGATTCCTGGTGCCGACGTGACCTTACGCCGTGTTCCCGCTGGTCACGCAGACTGCCGGCCAGTCCGCCGACCAGCGATTCATGGTGGTTGAGCAGCCGCGGAAGCTTGTGCCGAGCGGAGTCGAGGTGCGTTAGCGAAGCGGCTTGTCGAAACCACCGTCACCCGGGCTGGCACTTCGACGAGATGGGTTGCCGTGCAGGCAGATCCAGCCCACGTCCGGCGGTTTCGACTCGCGGCTCCGCTAGCGCTACGCCACGGCTCAACCACCTATGCGGGGCCGCATCACCGGGAGTCACTCATATGAGGATCGGTGAACTACGGCTGCCTCTTCGGCGGTCACAACCACTTGAACAACAGGTCCCCGCCGACCTTGACGACCGCCGTGAGCGTCTCCTCCACCACGACCTCCGGATGTTCGACCGCATACTGGAAGGTGTCGCCGAAGGACGACGGGTCGACCTCGAGTGCGTTGTCGACAACGTAGGTCCACACGTCGATCGCCGCCGCCGCGGCCCATCCTTGCGGAGTGGTGCCCAGTATTCGGACCACGTTGCTCATGGCCGACAGCATCGCTGTCGTCGCGCGCACCGGATCCCCGGCCTGTATGTAGTCGATGCTCTCCTTCAGGGAGTACGCCGCGCCGAGCCCGGTGAACCGCTTGTCGAGCACCTCGGCGATCGCGATGATCCGGCCTTCCGCCTCATCCGGGTCCAGCGCCCATTGGACCAGATCGGCGAGCATCGCGAAGGGATCCGGCGAACGGAACACCTGTCCCAAACGGTCTGCCGCCTCGTTCCAATCCGAGGCGGCGACAAGGTCTTTCCCGAAGTCGAACACGTCGCCGAGATCGGGTAGTTCGAAAGGCGGCGTCACCGGAGGATCGACGGGCGGGTCCACCGGAGGATCGACAGGCGGGCAGTCCACGACTCCGTAGCAGCGGACGTAGTCGTCGAGCATCTGCCGGTACCCGACGAAGTCACCAGCCACCGACGATCCCTCGATGAAGTCGACGAAGGCATACGAATTGTCGATCTCGTCGCCGTGGTTCGGAGTCATCTCGCCGAAGTGCTGATACTCCCAACTGCTCGGATCCGCGATGACGAGCAGCCGTCCCCGACCCGGTTCCACCCATTTCGACGCACCGGTGTTGAACACCGCGACCTTCATCGTCGACGTCGTCGTGCCGCCGTGCCCGTCGTCGACCGTGACGATCACCGTGTCGGTGTAGTAGTTGTCCGCATACCCGTCGGGGCCGTCGTACATGCCGTGGGCTCCGGGCTGCTTCGGCGTGTAGTAGACCTTGCCGTCCTGAAGGCGGACGGTGCCGCCGTTGGACGTGGTCACGTCGGTCACGGTCACCGTGTCGCCGTCCGCGTCCCTCAGATCTATCTCGAGCGGCAAGTCGCCGGTGGAGAGCCCCTCACCTATCTCGTACACCCCGCCGTTCGGCGCCTGGTTGTACTCGGGGACGTGCACGTTCACGGTCTTCTCTGCGGTGCCCCCGTGACCGTCGGAGACGTGCACGGTGAACGAGTCGTCGTACGCACCCTGATGGGCTCGGGCCCGATCCGCGGTGTACGTGAAGGTGTAGGTGCCGTCGTCGTTCCGCGTGGATTCGACGCGCCCGATCGACGGCCCCGCCGACACTCCGACGTTCATCGAGTCTCCGTCGGCGTCGGTCACCGCGAAGTCGTAGGACGCGTCGCCCGCCTCGCCGGGGGTGGTATCGACCTGCCGCAGCTCCGGCGCCGTGTTGTCGTTCTGTGTGAAGAGGTAGAACACGTCGACCGGGGTCTCGGTGACCCCGCCCCGTCCGTCTTCGACGCGCACCGTGAACGAGTCGCGCACGACTCCGTCGTGCAGATCGGCGGGATCGGTGGCCGTGTACGTGAACCGCCCGCCGCCGTGATCGACCACGGTTCCGCGGCTCGGCTGACCGACCACGGTGTAGGTGATCGTGTCCCCGTCGGGATCGACGGCGTCCACGACGTAGTCGCGTGACCTCTCGTTCGCCTCTTTCGGCTGTGGGAGCACGTCGCGGATCACCGGCTGGTGGTTCGTCTGCGCCGCGTCCCGCACCGGGATCTCCCGCACACCCGACGTCGGCGCGATCGACACGATCGCACCGCCTCGTGGTCTCATGACGCCGCCGAGGAGCGTCCCCGTCTGAGCCCCGTCGACCGGAGCGGCGAAGACGCTGTAGGTGTCGCCGCCGACGTGCTCGCGGGGCGTGAAGGTGTGGCTCTCCCCGGCCCGGATCTCCACCGCTTCGACTGCGGTGCCCGACGTCGTCAGCGAGTCGACGACGTGGATCGACCTTCCGTCGGCGTTGTCGTTGTAGATCGTGACGGCTCCGCTCGGATCCGCCGTGTAGCTGACGCCGAAGTCCACCGGATCGGCCGGCTGGGCCGCACCGGGCGTGCCGACCGCGTCCAGGAACGACGACAGATCGGCGGGAGCCTGCCCCCACGGGTCGACGACGTTTCGCGGGTCCTGGAGGTCGATCGAGACACCGTCGTCGACTGCAGGCATGATGCGGGAGTCCGACCCGGACGGCATCGAGAGGATCGTGCCGAAGGAGTTGAGGCCGTTCGCGCCGCGCTCGGTCT
Organism: Gordonia spumicola; assembly: GCF_009932475.1. Taxonomy (GTDB): domain Bacteria; phylum Actinomycetota; class Actinomycetes; order Mycobacteriales; family Mycobacteriaceae; genus Gordonia; species Gordonia spumicola. Next base: position 151,301 of record NZ_BJOV01000001.1, on the reverse strand, counting down.
GCAGTCGGTAGACGCGCATTCCGCCGCCTGCCGTCTCGGTGTAGTAGCCGCCCGGTTCGATGACGACGACGTCGTCCCCGCCGTCGCCCATGACTTTGGCGATCGCGATCGTCTCGGTGCTGTCGTTGTGGACTGTCCAGCGCCCCAGGCTCGGATCGTCCGGGACCGAATACGACACCCCGTCCGGTGGGCGGACGTTGGTCACTCCGTTCGCCCAGTCGGGATCGCCGGCGTCGACGAACCTGTCGTCGGGATCGCCACGGGTGACCAGGTGCTCGCCGATCGGCGGTGCGGCGAGGAGCCGGGCGACCATCGCCGTGATCGGGTCCGACGGCGGTTCGTCGTCGGACCCGATGTACGCCGCCGGTCTGGCCGACTCGCTCTGCGCCGTGCGCGACACCGTCGAGCCTGCGACAGCGTCGCGTCGTCCGACGGCCACCGCCGCGAACGCGATCTGCTGCAGGAGCGCGAATCCGTCGCCGTCGGTGTGCAGCAGGGTCGACAGGAGGTCGACCACTCCGCCGTCGTCCGCCGCCGATTCGGGAGCGGGCGCCGCGAGTTCGGTGAGCGCATGCCGCGGCGCGGTGTCGATGCTCGGGTAGGTCCAGTCCGGTTGGCGGTCGTCAGGCAGCCGATGCCTGCCGGGCGCGGGCGTCGTCGGGTCGGCGTCGGCGGTGGGGACGACCTGTTCGATCACCGCGTCGTCGGACTCGGTCGGCTCCGGGCTCTGCGTCGGCGCGGAGGGGTCGACGGCGGTCGTCGCATCCGAATCGGTTTCCGGAGCGGTCTCGGCGGTCGGCGTGAGAGTCTCGACCGGGGTGACCGTCTCGGGCGCAGAGGGATCCGGCACCGAGGGGTCCGTAGCAGAGGTTTCCAGAGCAGAGGTTTCCAGAGCAGAGGTTTCCGGCGCGGACGGTTCGGGTGACGCGGCCTCCGGCGCCGGAGTGGACACCTCCGCTGTCGCGTCGCCGACGGCCTCGTCGGCGAGCGCGGCGCCGAGCGGAGCGCCGGCGAGGAGCGCCGCCGCGACGCCGGACGACGCCACGATCCTCTTGGTCTTCGTCATCTTCCGGATCGATGATCTGGTCATCCGCGTCGCCCGTCTCGTCATGGCGGATCCCGTACTCGACCCGCGGTGACGCGAACCTATCAACGGCCAACGACGGAATATGTCGACCGAATGCCCAAATCCCACGTCACCAGACCGGAATTGAACCGTTCGGATCAAACCGTTCGGACGACGAATCGGCCAATCGATCGCGAACCGGTGAATCTGCGATCTCGAGGATCACGAATTCACCAGTTCGTCACGCCTGGCCCGGCTTGAGCGCGATGAAGAGGGCGTCCATGTCCGCGCAGAGGCGGTCGCCGTCGTGGATGGTGCCCTTGATGAACAGCTTCCGGCCTTCCTGGCGGTCCACCCAGGTCCGCACCGCGAGCGGCGTCTCGAGCGGGGTCAGCGACCGGTAGTTGACGGTCAGGTAGCCGGTCCGCGACACGCCCCCGATACGCAGCGCGGCGGCCATGCCTCCGAGGTCGTCGAACGCGATCGCGACGTGTCCGCCGTGGGCAACGCCGTTGCCGCCGAGGTGGAAGCGCCGGAAGATGACCGTCGCGTCGACTCCGTCGGGGCCGCCCGCACTGATCTCGTACGGCGGCAGCGTGATGTTGCCGCGAGAGGGGAGGTCGACGCGCGTGCCGGACGGGCTCGTCCACTCGTCGACGAGCATCGTGTCGAGTTTCGCGTTCAGCTTCTTCAGGTCGTCGATCACCTCGTCGGCCAACTCGTGCGTCGGGCAGGCGTAGCGGACCTTGTCCATGAAGGTGCGGACCTGCTCGATCATCTCGCCGTAGGTCGGTCCGCCGCGTTCGGTGGTGATCTTCAAGTCGGCCCGGAACCCGCCCTCGTGAGGCGAATCCTCTTTGGCCGGAATGTTCCAGTCCTGCGGTGAGCTGTCGGTCATCGTCCAACCGTAACCACCAGGTCCGATTCCTGTGTCACCGGCCTGCGGGAAGGCATAACGTGATCTCGACAACGCGACTAGACGAAGGCGGCGACATGTCGATCAAGAACATTCTCAGCGAATCCGAGTACAAGCTGATCCTTGCGACGGAGGACGACCGGATCGCCGACCTCTCCGAGGACAAACTCCTCAAACTGCACCGCCGGACGCGTCGCGCACGCAACAAGCACGTTGTCCAGTACCGCCGCACGGGCGCCGCGAAGGTGTCCGCGAAGGGCGGACGCGGCCAGGCGAAGAAGGCCAATGTGAAGCGCGCCGAGCGCGCCGAGGTGTTCGAGGAGGCGTTGAGCCGGGTGAGCGCCCGGCTGGCCGTCGTCGCGCACGAAGCCGCGGAGGAGTTGAAGGCCGAACGCCTGGCCGCGGCACGCGCCGGATCGAGCGGGCCGTCGAAGGACGGAAAGAAGGGCAAGGGCAAGGTGTCGTCGAAAGGCAAGGATCGGGTCGACGGCACCCGAGACAAGTCGGGCCGCAAGAAGTACGAGGCGTCGTCCATCGCGCAGGGCCAGCGCCGCCAGGCCAAGCGCGACAAGCGATGACCCGGCACTAACCTGGAGCCCATGACTTCGAACCCGTTCGACCCGACGCAGTGGAAGCCGGTCCCCGGCTTCGAAGACCTCACCGACATCACGTATCACCGCCATGTCGGTGAGGGTCGGGCGAACGGGATCGTGCGGATCGCGTTCGACCGCCCCGAGGTCCGCAACGCGTTCCGTCCGCACACCGTCGACGAGCTGTTCCGCACGTTCGACCACGCCCGCCGCTCCCCCGACGTCGGCACGGTCCTGCTGACGGGCAACGGCCCGTCGAGCAAGGACGGCGGGTGGGCGTTCTGCAGTGGCGGCGACCAGCGCATCCGAGGTCGCAGCGGCTACCAGTACGCGGCCAGCCACGACTCCGACGTCGCAGCGGCGACGGTCGACGGCGTCGACGAAGCGCGCGTCAAGGCGGAGGGCGGTCGACTGCACATCCTCGAGGTGCAGCGCCTGATCCGCACGATGCCGAAGGTCGTCATCGCCGTCGTCAACGGGTGGGCGGCAGGCGGCGGACACTCACTGCACGTGGTGGCCGATCTGACGCTCGCGTCCCGCGAGCACGCCCGGTTCAAGCAGACCGACGCCGACGTGGGCAGCTTCGACGCCGGCTACGGCAGCGCCTACCTCGCCAAGCAGGTCGGACAGAAGTTCGCGCGCGAGATCTTCTTCCTCGGCGAGGCGTACGACGCCGAGACGATGCACAAGATGGGCGCGGTGAACCGCGTCGTCGACCACGCCGACCTGGAGGACACCGCGATCGAGTGGGCGCGCGCCATCAACTCGAAGTCGCCGACCGCGCAGCGCATGCTGAAGTTCGCGTTCAATCTCACCGACGACGGCCTGATGGGCCAGCAGGTGTTCGCGGGCGAGGCGACCCGCCTCGCCTACATGACCGACGAGGCCGTCGAAGGCCGCGACGCCTTCCTCGAGAAGCGTCCCCCGAACTGGGATGACTACCCGTACTACTACTAGACAACCCGTCTGACCAGCAGTTTTACCCGTTTTCGAGGGTGCCAGTCGGCAGTGCGTCGGCAGTGGATTCGGCGACGGTCGTCATGAGCCCGGTCACGGCGGCGCGGGTGCGGTCCTCGGCGTCGGGCCACAGGTGCGAGTACGTCGAGAGAGTCGTCGTCGCGTTGGAGTGTCCGAGAGCGCGTTGAACGGTGACGACGTCGCATCCGGCGGCGATGAGACCGGACGCGTAGAAGTGCCGTAGGTCGTGGAGACGGAAGTCCACGCCTGCGGCACTTCTCGTCTTCCGCCACCGCCAGCCAACCCGGTTGTCGAACCACGGGTCGCCAGCGTCGTCAGCGAACAGCCACCGGTCAGCCGGGCCGTCGGGTGTCCAGTCGGCGACGTGCTCGGAGATCGCTGTCACAAGGTCGTCGGGTAGGTAGACGGTGCGTTCGGATCCGTACTTCGGTGGCGCGATCCGTGGCTTGTTCCCGTCGCGTTGGATCTGCCGGGAGACGGTGAGTTGCCGGCGGAGGAAGTCGACGTCGCCGACCTGTACTCCTGCGGCCTCGCCGAGTCGGAGGCCGGCGAACGCGCACAGCTGGACGAAGAGGCCGAACTGGTCGACGGCCGAGGAGTCGACGAGGCGAGCGACCTCGGCGGGTGTGGGGATCGTCATGGCGGCGTCGCGGCGTCGTGCTCGAGGAAGTGCGATGTTCTCGGTCGGGTCGGTGCCGATGACCTTGTCGAGTCGAGCGGCTCGGAAGATGCCGCGCGCGATGTTGTATCGGGTGCGGATCGTCGTCGCGGCGAGCCCGTCGTCGACCATCTGCTTGATCCACGCTTCGATGTCGGACCGGCGGATGGTCACCATCTGCTTGTGCCGGTACGGGGCGTGCGCGGCGACGTAGTCTGCGTTCCTCCTTGTCGACGGCACCCACACCTGGCGGGCCGACCAGTCGGCGTAGAACCGTGTGAACGTGATCGATCCGCGGGTCGGGTCGACGTAGTTGCCGGTGACGACGTCTGCGGTGATCTCGTCGAGCCAGCGTTGGGCGTCGACTTTTCGGCCGAACGCTTTCGTGTGCGGCTCGCCTGCGGCGTCGACGTACTCGGCCCTCCACCGCATGCCTACGCCGTCTGACGCGGACGGTGAGCCGTCAGCACGCCGCCAGCGGTCCTGAACACCCGACCGCGGATTACGGCGCGTCACGATTTGCCTTCGCTCGCTGTTCGGCGCGTTCATCCACTTCCAGACCAGTCCGGACGGCTGATTCCGGGGTCATCTGCTCCAGCGCCTCCAGCGCGAGCGCGAGTTCATCGCTGACGCTGACCGGCACGAGCTCGACCCATTCGTCCGGCCCAGATGACGGTAGATCGGTCGGCTCAAATCCGTTTGCCCGTGCGTCGTCGATGACACGTTCGAGTGCGCGTCGAGCCCTCGCCATGTTCAAAGCGAGGCCAACGATGCCGTTGTTGTTGTCGCGCACAGCAAGTCGCGCAGCTGCGAGCTTGCTCGCAAGCTCCTGATCCTGAGCGGGGAGAAGGAAGCGTTCAGCATGGACACCGAGGGCTCTGGCAATGACTCGGGACTCGCCGTATCTGACAGGCCGGTCTCCGTTCTCGATCCTCGACACGGTGGTTTGAAACACCGAGGTCCACCCGAGCGCACGCAGCGCTTCGACAAGGTCCGACTGGCTCATCCCGCGACTTATGCGGATCGCCTTCATGTTCTCTGCAAAACGCTGGTCATCGAGTTTGGGTGCATCAATTTCGGGGCTCGAATCACTCATGCAACAAACTCTAGTCGCTAACGTGTTGACAGTCTACGCAGGAATGTGCTTATCTCAGTTCGTGTTCATCAGGAAACACGAACTGATATCGAACGGAGAATGGGATGAGCGAGAACATGACCAACACCGGACTAGTCGACCGGATCCTGACCGCCAAGCAGGTCGCCGACCTGATCGGCTCCACGCACGGGACGATCCGCGCGTGGGACTCCAAGGGCATCGGCCCGAAGTCGTTCAAGATGAACGGCTCCCGCCGGTGGCGCCAGTCGACCGTCCTCGACTGGCTGGCCGCCCAGGAAGCCGCCAGCAACGGGCCGGACGCCGCCTGAGATGAACGCCGACGACCACGCCGACCTCGGTCTCGGGTACCCGCCCGACGACAACACCGAGGACCTCGTCGATGTCAGTGACAACGTTTCACTGACATCGATTCTCCGGTGTCAGCCCAGAAAGGTCAGGGACAAGTTGTCCACGACCTCGGACAGCAAGCCGCAGAGCCTGCACGGAGTTCAACTCCGCGCAGCAACCACGGTCACCATGACCGCGGTTGACGACCTGCATGGTCATGGTGACCATGCGTCAACCGTTGGGAAAAACACAACAGTTGACGACCTGCACGGTCGTTGCGGCCGTGCAGCCAAGACGCAGGTCAGTGACAACGTGTCACCGACTCCGAACAGCAAGAAGCCCCCAGTGTCTTCCGCCAAGACGACCACTGAGGGCTACCAGAACCACAACCACCAGGAAGCAGATCCATCGTGACCGTACCCGCCCACACCGTCGAACACCACCTCGACGCCATCGCCGCCGACGTCGCGGCCCTCACCCCCGCCTCGATCTCCGAACTCCTGGACTTCGCCGAGGTGATCGCGTGAGCGGCAATCTCGTCACCACCAGCACGCCGGGCGTCCTCGACGAGGATGCCGACGACCGTACGCCCGAGGACCGTACGCCCGAGTACGCCTTGTGGGACTGCATGGTCGCCGAGTCCGACGAGATCGCCGACATCGTCCACCACGATGGCGCCGCCGACAAAGTGCCGGGGATGCCGCCACGCCCGACGTGGGCACACCCGAGCAACGACTACGTGTGGCCGGACGGCTCCGCAGGCTACTTCTCAGACCATGCCCTCGTCACGTCCGAGGCTCACCCGGCGATCGGCACCGCTGACACTGTGTGGCGGTCGCGGTGCTCGGTACGCCTTCGGAAAACCTCGGCATACCCGGACCGCACGCTCGTCGTGTTCGACGGCTCCTCGCCGAAGGAGGTCGCCCCTGGTCGGATCGAGTACCAGACCGCGTCCTGGTGGCGGTTCACTCCGGCCGAAGCGCGGCTCGTCGCTGAACGCCTCACCGCCGCCGCTGATCTCGCCGAGTCCGCCTAACCCGCTCTGTCGGTGCTGAGCGGTAGTCTCTGTTCTTAGCAAGGTTCCCTGCCCTTTGGTTGCCCAGGCGGCAGCGGGGTAGGGAACCGAGCGGAGTGGTCCAGGAGGCTCCCGCTCAGCACCGACCGACCCCGACCACCGGGGCAGGTCCGCTGAGTCGGATGCTGCCCCGAGAAACGACCTCCTGATGACACCCACGAACGCCTACCAGCGTCTCGTAGACGCACTCCACAAACATGGTTGCCGCGTCGACGAGAAGTCGGGCGGGCGGGCCGCCGCACAGGCACCTGGGCACAGCGACACCGACCGATCCGTGTCGATCCTGCACCTACCTGGCCGCGTCCTCATCAACTCCCACTCCGACCCGACCAGCGACGTCCTCGACGCGCTCGGCCTCACGCTCGCGGACCTGTACGACAACCGGTCCGGCGTCAACTACCGCTACGGCGGAGGCCGAATCGTTCACCGGGATCCGTTCAAGAAGTTCCGCCAGTCCGGCGACACCAAGGACACCAGCCTGTTCCACGCCGAAGGGTTGCCGGCCGAAACGACGTTGCCGGTGTACTTCGTCGAGGGCGAGAACGACGTCCTCGCGGTCGAGACGACCGGCTATCCCGCTGTCTGTGCGGCGCAGGGGGCGGGGAAGGCTCACCTGGCTGATCTGGAACCACTTCGCGGGCGTCCGGTGATCGTCGTCGCTGACAAGGATGGGCCCGGCCGCCGACACGCACAGCAGGTCGTCGAGCTGCTCGCAGGGGTCGCTGAGTCGACAGTCATCGTGGAGGCCAAGACCGGCAAGGACGCGGCCGACCACATCCTCGCCGGGCATGACCTTGCCGAGTTCGTCGTCGTCGCCGAACAGGCCACCGGCCCGTCGTTGCAGTCTGTCCGGCTCTCCGACGTCAAACCGGAGCGGATCACGTGGTTGTGGCCGGGGCGTATGCCTGCCGGGAAGCTCGTCACGTTGGACGGTGACCCGTCGCTCGGTAAGTCGACGCTCGCACTCACCTTCGCCGCGACGATCACCAACGGCGGCACATGGCCCGACAACACCACCTGTACGACTCCCGGCGACGTGATTCTCCTGTCCGGCGAAGACGGTCTTGCCGACACTGTCAGGCCGCGCCTGGACGCTGCTGGTGCCGACGTGACCCGTGTCCACGCGGTGCAGGGCATCACGTTGGAGGATGGGACGCTCGTTCCGCCGACGCTCGGCGACGTCCGCCAGCTCGAGCAGTTGATCCGGCAGACGTCCGCACGCTTGTTGATCGTCGACGTCCTGATGGCGTACCTGCCGGGCAAGGTTGACTCTCACAAGGACCAGGACATTCGGCGAGTCCTGTCGGCGCTCGCGACGATGGCGGATGAGACCGGCTGCACGGTGTTGCTGCTGCGTCACTTGAACAAGGCCAAGGGTGGTGACCCGTTGTACCGCGGTGGCGGGTCGATCGGCATCGTCGGTGCCGCGCGCGCCGGAATGCTGGTTGCTGCTGACCCTGACGACGAGACCGGCAAGGTCCGTGTCCTGGCGTCGACGAAGTCGAACCTTGGGCCGCCTCCGGAGTCGTTGCGGTACCAGCTGGTGTCAGCGGAGGGGACGGACGTCGCACGGGTGGACTGGCTCGGTGTCGACGGCCGGGATGCTCGCGAGCTGCTATCCGAGCCCACGTTCGACGACGGGGACGATAGGTCGAGCATCATCAGGATCGTCACCACCTACCTGGCGGAATGTGGAGGCTCGGCACCGGCGGCCGACGTGTTGAAGCACACCCGCTCGGCTGGCCTGACTGACAACGCGGTCAAGAAGGCCCGCTCGAAACGAGGCTCAGGAATCCGGACAGAAAAGTCGGGTTTCGGCAAGGGTGCGTCGTGGTTCTGGTCCATAGATTCCCCCATAGGTTCCGAAGATTCCAGGGATTCAGAGACGGGAACCAATGGAATCAATGGGGAATCTATGGAGTGCCGAGCGTGTGGTCTGCCGCTCACTGATCCCGACGACCAGCGCGCAGGACTCCATCTCGACATGCCGACGTGCCGCCAACCCCAACTCACCGACCCCGTCTGCACCGTATGCGGGCTCCCGGTCACATCCGGTCAAGGCGACCGCCACCTCTCATGCAACGAACCCCAGGAGGACGCAGCATGAACATCATCATCGACAACCATTCCCACGCCCGAGACGCCCACGGCCGGACCGTCGAAGCGTGGGACCAAGACACCGGCCGCGCCCTCGTCGTCGACAACACGACCGCATCACTCGTCTACGCGGTGCCGCCGCTGGGCTACGGACTGACCACCGTCCCCATGCCGCCCGCCGGGGAGTGCTGACCCGTGGCGCGCCCACCGTCGGTTCGCCTCGTCGATCCGCCCTGGTTCGAGTTGGCTAAGAGTGTGCTGGCCGATACTCCGAACCTGACCGGCGCGGCCTGCACGGGCCGACACACGGTGTTCGACCCGATCGACCACGACACCGAGTCACCCGGCACTGTCGCCGCCCGGCACGCCGAAGCCGAACGGATCTGCCGCCAGTGCCCAGTCCTCGACCTGTGCCGTACCGCGTGGGTAGACACCCCGGGTGTCCGGTGGCGGCCCGACGGTGTCGTCGGCGGCCGGACTCCCGCGCAGAGACGACGGCGCGGACGACCCATCAAGGAGGCATCGTGAAAATGGACCACCTACCGCCCGTCGACCCGTACGCGCCGATCGGCGGCGCGTTCCTCGACTACTACCGGCCAACGCCGGACCAGCTGTCGCTCGTCGCCGGACTGACCGCCCGGTATCTCGACAACGACGTCGACGCGCCCGCCGCGATCATCCGGGAGTTCCTGCGCGTCGGCTCACACCGGCCTGACGGGATCGACGACGGCCTCGTCCAGCTCGCTCTCGCGTTCATGCAGACCATCGACGAGACCATCGGGCACCTCGACAGGGACGAGCTGATCGCCAGCGTGATCATGCCGTCGCTCAAGGAGACCATCGGAGCCATCGACGAGCACATCGGCGGGGAACGTGACCGCCTCATCACCCGCCTGCAATCGTCCGCGGTCCGCTACCGCGAACTCGACCTCGACGACGCCTCACTGCGCGCCGACGGACAACCCCAGATCGACCACACTCTCGAACAGGAGAAGCACCATGACTGACCCCACCACCCCCATCGACGACCCGGCAGATCCGGCCGAAACAGGACCGGAGGGTGTCCAGCAGGCAGACACCCACCGGACTCGTGAACGCAACGCCGAACGGCACCCGGCGCCCCCCGACGACGGCACTGCATCGATCGCCGACGTCCGACGACTCAAGCGGGAGAACCAGACGCTGCGCGCCCGAGCTAAGGCCGCCGAGCAGCAGGCCGCCGACCTTGCCGCCCGCTACGACGCCGCGCAACGCGCCGACGTCATCCGCCTGGCGGGCGAGCACCTCGACGACGCCGAGGACCTGTTCCGGTTCCACGACCCCGAAGCCGGAGCCTTGATGGACGCTCTGCGCGCCGACGACGGCAGCATCGACGCGGACCTGGTCGCCGAGCACGCCTCCCGCATCGTCGAGGCCCGCCCCAAACTCGGTGTCGACTACCAGCCCGAGCCGACTCGGCCGCCGACCGACCGGCCCGTCGAGTCCCTTCGGCCCGGCGCATCACCGCTCGAGGAAGCTCCCCGGGGTCGGAGCTGGACCGACGTCATCCAGAACCCCTCAGCCGGACATCAACGGCCAGACCAGGATGTCATCTTCGTTCAAACGCCGAGGACGCCGAGCTAACCGGCCTGCCCGACTAGACTCGACACTGGTTGGGCCGCCAGGCCCCGGCACCAATTTGCCCTCCTGCGAGGGTGCCGGGGCCGCCCTCCGGCCCACCCAGCCCGCGAGACCCGCGACCACCGGCCCGGAGCCAGACCGCGACCCGCACCCTTACGCCCCCGGCGGGCGGCCACGCTGACGAATCCCCAGGCGGAACACCAGCGCGCACAACCCATCACTTCACGCGGCACACCCCGCGAAGACTTTCGCGCCGCCGCCACACCGTAAGGAGCCCATCGTGGCAACCACCGCAACACACAATCAGATCCTCTCCGACGCCACCGTCGGCCAGCTCGTCATCCAGCCGCTCATGGAACAGTCGATCGCCGGACAGGCGTTGAGCCCCCTGTCGATCGCCACCCACGAGATCCGGTTCCCCGTCGTCTCCGACGACCCCACCGCCGGATGGGTCGCCGAAGGCGCAGAGTTCGCCCAGTCGACCAACACCCTCGACGAAGTCGTCTGCACGCCCCGCAAGCTCGGCGGCCTCACCGTCTTCACCTCCGAGCTCGCCGCCGACTCGAGCCCCGCAGCCCAGCAAGTCATCGGCGACGGACTCGTCCGCGACCTGTCCCGCAAGATCGACGCCGCACTCTGCACCGACCAGACCGGCGCCGGTGCCCCGGAAGGACTGGCGACCCTCGCCGGTGTCTCCACACTCGCCGTCGCCACCGCGGGCTTCGAGGACATCGACCCGTTCAACGCCGCCGACTACCTGTCCGCAGCCGCCAACGGATCGATCACCGCGTGGATCGCCAACCCGACCGTCGCCGCCCAGCTCACCGACATCAAGGAGACGTCGACGTCGACGCGGCCACTGCTGCAGCCCGACCCGACGAACCCGGCCGTCCGCCAGATCCTCGGCCGCCCGCTCCTCGTCTCCACCCAGGTGCCCGCGAAGACGGTGTGGGGTATCGACTCGCGATACGCGCACCTGGTGATCCGCGAACAGGCCAGCCTCGAATCGGACGCCTCTACGTTCTTCACCAGCGACCGCATCGCACTGCGCGCCAAGATCCGCGTCGGCTTCGCGTTCACCAACCCGGCCGCACTGGTCAAGATCACCACCGCCTAACACCCCGAGACGGCCCGACCTGCGTAGACATCTCGCCTCAGGTCGGGCCGTCTCACTCTCACGGGGCCAGCACCAGACAGGGGTGGGGGTACACCCTCGACCCGCCTCGAACCGGCGCCGCTACGCATACGACCTCTGGCCGTGTACGGGTTCCAGGGCCCGTGAGCGGGGGCAAAACACAGAGAAATCCGCATGCAGGATCTGTACCGCTATGCGTAGCGAGTGCCGTTTTGGGGTCGATCGAGAGGCTACCCCCAGGGGGCCTTCACGTTGAGGGCGCGCTCGTAGGGGCGGTGGTCAACCGGCACCTGCTGGGTGTCGGTTGGTTCTTTCGTGATGCGGCAACCTTGGCGGCTCCGCCAAGGTTGCTGGGTTGTGGGGTGAATGTGCGTCGTGGTGTGGTCCGCGCCTCTACGCTGTACGGATGAAATACGCGCTTACGGAGAATGGTCCGTTCCACAATCTCTCTCAGTACCTACGATCCCGACTGTCAAACGTCGGCGTGCCGATGTCGCTGGTGGCGGCGGTAGCACGCCTGTCGGGGGCTGACGGCCCTCTTGAGGCCGCCTACGTTGAGTATCGGACGTCCGACGACGGTGCGGAGTTTCGCATCGTCTGGGTCAACGAGGGCACCATCGGTGAGGTTCGGGGTTCGAGTGCCGACGATTGCTGGAGCGGGTTCACCAGCCTTCGGGACGAGCCAGACGACAGGCTGATCACGGGCTGGGTGGCTCGGCTTGGGCAGTCCGAATGCGTAGAGTTCGCCGGATCGCCTCGTGTGGGGATTGATTCGTGGGAGCAGAATGTGTCGGTCCTTGCTCCGGTGAAGGTCGTTGTCGCTGGTCGCGAGGTGATGGTGCCTGAGTTCGATTCGAGTGGCTTCGGGAGGAACGAGTTGGACGATCTCGACGAGTTGATTGACAGGGTGCTCGGGTCGCTTCGGACTGTCGGCGGCTCGGCGTAGGACTCAGTCGGCAGTCAGTCGGCAGTAGCACGAGCGCGATATTCACCTATCGAACATCATCGACGCCCTGACCAGCAGTAACGACCATCATTCGAACACCTGGAACATCACGAACGCCCAGGTCACCGTACCCGTACTACTACTGACCGGAGGGGAGACGGCACGGGTGCTGCCGTCGATCCGGGCAGACCAGGTCTTCGCCAAGTCGTGCGACCACTACGTCTCCCGCCTCAGCTTCCACCAGGGTGAGACGTTCCGGCTGCTGTGGGGAATCCACGACTCCGACGACCCCGTCGACGACCTGTGCTACACCGACTGACGAATCCGCACCCCGTCGTCGTCGGTGAGTAGTGTCGACGGGGTGACCCCGACTCCCGTCATCCTTGCCGAGGCGGGGCTCAGTGAGTGCGCGAGGTCCGGCGGCTGCTTCTTGGACTTCTATTCCATGCTTCTCGTCCTCGTACTCACCGTTGTGCCCGTGTTGATAGTCCTAGGCTGGGTGTGGTGGGGTTTCTCGTCTCACGCCGCGGATGCGATCGACCGGTCGGATCTCAGCGAGGGCTCCCGCATCGGATGGAAGCTTGTGGTCGTCTGCATCCCGTTCGTCGGCGCCGCGGCCTACTGGTGGAAAGTCAGTCGAGAACGTCGTCGCGAGCGCTGATGCACACGCGGGACGTCAGAACCAGGGAATCCGGTCGAGGGTGCGGGAGATCGCGTCGAGGGCGCGGAACAGGATTCGCCCCGGACGGGTACCGCGGACGTGCTCCTCGTGGAGATACGCCAGGCACAGGCCTCCCACGATCGCGGAGACGGCGACGACGATCACCGTCGCGATGACGAGGGCCAGCACGGTCGACGACATGGCACTGACCGTACCTCGACCACCATCTCCGGCACTCCGGCCGAATGACGGCGTGTCCGCTCACTTCGTCGACATCCGCTCCCCTCCGGAGGGGAGCGGATGTCGTGGAGGTGAGCGGGTTCCGCGTCAGCCGATGATCTCGGCGAGTTCGCGCATGGTGTCGACGCGTTCGGCGTGCGTGTGGGCGGCGGGCGAGGCGAGGAGGACGCCGACGTCGGCGCCGCGGAAGGCCTCGACGCGCTCCTGGACATAGGAACGCGGGCCGATGAGGCTCATCTTGCGGACCAGTTCGTCGGGGACGGCAGCCGCGGCCTCGTCCTTGCGGCCGGACAGGTACAGGTCCTGGATGAGCTTCGCCTCGTCGACGTAGCCGTACCGCTGGACGAGCGAGTTGTAGAAGTTCTTGCCGCGGGCGCCCATGCCTCCTATGTACAGCGCGGTGTGATGCCGGATCGCGTTCAGCGCCTGCTCGGCGGCGTCGACGTCGTCGGTGATCAGCGCCGACGTCTGGACGACGATCGACAGGGCCCCGAGGGCGGGGTCGCGCTTGGCGTAGCCCGCCGCGAGCGCCGGACCGAAGGCCTCCTCGACGTACTCGGGGAGGAACAGGAACGGCTGGAACTCCTCGAACAGCTCCGCGGCCAGCTCGACGTTCTTCGGGCCGATCGCGGCGAGCAACATCGGGATCGTGTCACGCACCGGGTGATTGATGATCTTCAACGACTTCCCGAGGCCCGAGCCGCCGTCCTCCGCGGTCAGCGGAAGCTGGTAGTGCTTGCCGCGGTACTCGAGACGCTCGCGCCGCCACACCTTGCGGCAGATCTCGGCGTTCTCGCGTGCCCGGCCGAGCGGGTAGTCGTACTTGACTCCGTGGAAGCCCTCGATCACCTGCGGGCCCGACGCGCCGATGCCGAGGATCGCGCGTCCGCCGCTGATGTAGTCGAGGCCCGCCGCGGTCATAGCCAGGTTGGTCGGCGTCCGCGAATACATCGGCAGGATGCCGGTCTGCAGTTCCATCGTGTCGGTGCGGGCGGCGATGTAGCCGAGCTGACTGACCGCGTCGAAGCTGTACGCCTCCGGGACCGTGACGCGGCGGACACCGACCGACTCGAAGTCGCGGAGGTTCTCGATCGTCTCCCGGAAGTCGCCCGCGTAGTTGATCGGCATACCCAGCTTCAGCGTCATTCCGCGATTCTCGCACACGCCCCGTCCCCTCGAACGGCGGCTGCGACCGGCCCACGCGCCGCCCGCTCGTTCACCCGCCGGACACCTTGTCGACAGACGCCCGTCAAGCAGCGGCCGAGGCGACGGTGACGTCGACCGATCGCTCGGGTGAACATCTCGTGAATACGTCGATGACGAATGGAAACCTACAGGTCAGGCGTGGAAAACACCGACTGCCGGGAGTTGACGAGGTGTACTGTCCGCCCCTCATAGTTATGTCCATGACCGCAGAGATGATCATTCTTGTGCTGTTGATCGTCACAGCCCTAGGCTTCGACTTCACCAACGGCTTCCACGACACCGGCAACGCCATGGCGACCTCCATCGCCACCGGTGCCCTCAAGCCGAAGGTGGCCGTCGGCCTCTCGGCGATCCTCAACCTGGTCGGCGCGTTCCTCTCCGTCGAGGTCGCCGCCACCATCACCAAGGACGTTCTGAAGATCCAGAACACGTCCGGTGACGCCAAAGGCGCGCTCGTCGAGGGCCTCGACGGCAACAAGGCGCTGATCATCATCTTCGCCGGCCTCATCGGCGCCATCCTGTGGAACCTCTTCACCTGGCTGTTCGGCCTCCCGTCGAGTTCGTCGCACGCCCTCTTCGGCGGACTCATCGGCGCGGGCCTCGCGGCTCTCGGCAGCGGAGGCATCAACTGGCACGGCATCCTCGGCAAGGTCATCGTCCCGGCACTGTTCGCACCCCTGATCGCCTGCGTCGTCGCCGCCGTCGGCACTCTCCTGATCTACGCGATCACCAATGGAATGTCCGAAGCCAAGAAGGAGAAGGGCTTCCGTCGCGGCCAGGTCGCATCCGCATCGCTCGTGTCCCTCGCACACGGCACCGGCGACGCACAGAAGACGATGGGCGTCATCGCCCTGGCCCTGATCGCGACCGGCCATCTCGACGCGGCGTCGGTCTCCCACGGTCTGCCGATCTGGGTCGTCGTCACCTGTGCCAGCGCCATCGCACTCGGCACCTGGCTCGGCGGCTGGCGCATCATCCGGACGCTCGGCAAGGGTCTCGTCGAGATCAAGGCCCCGCAGGGCATGGCCGCCGAGGCCTCGTCCGCCGCGATCATCCTCACCAGCTCGGCCGCGGGCATGGCGCTCTCGACCACCCACGTCGCCACCGGCTCGATCCTCGGCTCGGGACTCGGCAAGAAGGGCGCCGAGGTCCGCTGGGGCGTCGCGGGCCGCATGGCCGTCGCCTGGGTCACGACCCTCCCGGCAGCCGCCATCGTCGGCGCACTCTGCTTCTGGCTCGCTCACCTCATCGGCGGCGCTCCGGGCGCGATCGTCATCTTCGCGATCCTCGCCGCGCTGTCCGGCTACATGTACTGGCGGGCACAGCAGCAGAAGGTCGACCACAGCAACGTCAACGCCGAATGGGACGACGAGACCAACTCGCCGGTCCCCGCCGACGACGCAACCACCCAGGCCTGAGCGGCCCAACCCAGACAAGGCTGCACAGACATGGACATCATCACCGCGATCACCAAGGTCCTCGCCGTCGGACTCATCCTCGGCGCAGGCCTCCCCGCCCTCTTCGCGCTCGGCATGCGCGCCGAAGCGGCAGGCGACGGCTCCATCGCGGGCCGCCCCGCCAACCCCGCCCTGAAGTACCTCGGCTACTTCCTCATCGGACTGGCCGCCGTCGTCATCGTCGTCGGAATCCTGTGGATCACGCGCCAGACGCTGAACTACTACTTCGACCTCAAGATCTTCCCCGACTTCGCCTACAAGAAGTGACGATCCGCCCACGGATCGGAAAGGCCCAACGCTGACATGGCACCCTCACTGTTCGAGAACGTCGTCAACTGGATTCGCGCCGGATACCCCGAAGGCGTCCCGGCGTCCGACTACCCGCCCCTCCTCGCCCTCCTGACCCCGGTGCTGACCGAGTCGGAGATCACCGACATCGTCCTGAAGCTCGCCCTCGAGCACGGGACCGACAGCCCGGCGACGCCCGAGCGCATCACCGAGGCCATCCACGCCGTCACCGAACAGGCTCCGTCCCAGGAGGAGCTCCGCCAGGTCTCGGCGCGCCTGGCCGCCGCGGGCTGGCCGCTGGCCGTCTCGGTTCCCGTTGCGGAGTAGATTCACCGCGATGGAACGCCATTCGTTTCTCTCCGCCATCCGGGCCTGGCTGCGAGCCGGGTACCCGGAAGGCGTGCCGCAGGGCGACTACGTTCCGCTCTTCGCGCTGCTGCGTCGCCAGCTGAGCGAAGAGGAGATCCACCAGGTCGCGATCGACATGATCGCGGCCGACCGGCCGCTCGACGCGATCGACCGCGTCGACATCGGCGTGCAGATCTCCAAGGTCACCGACGAACTCCCCCGCGACGAGGACATCGAACGAGTCCGGGCGACCCTGGAGAACGCCGGATGGCCGTTCGACGAGGACCCCTTCCCCCGACGAGACGACGAGGACGAGTCCTGAGAGTCCTCCGACCGCTGGTACTGCCGCCGACTCCCGCCGTGCTCCGAGCACGGCGGGATCTGTCGGCTCTGCTGGCGGGCGACGCCGCATACCTCCCGCTCCCCGACGTCGACTCCAACGAGTCGACGCTGCTGCGCACGCACCTCGGCGTCGGGGCGCCCGTCGACGACCGCTGCGCACTGGTCGTGTCCACGTCGGGCACCACCGGCGTCCCGAAGGGCGCGATGCACACCGCGGCCACGCTCGCGGCCTCGGCCGAGGCGACGGCCGTCGCGCTCGGCGGCCCCGGAGCCTGGCTGCAGACCCTGCCGCCCCACCACATCGCGGGACTGCAGGTGATGCTGCGGTCGATCGCCGCCGGAGCCGACCCCGTCGTCGTCGACGTGTCCGCGGGCTTCGACCCCGCGGTCCTGCCCGCCGCGGCGGACGCCCTCGACGGGCCGAGGCGGTACACCTCGCTGGTTCCGGTGCAGCTGCGCAAGGCCCTCGCCCATCCCCCCGCGGTCAACGCGCTCCGCACATTCGACGCGATCCTCGTCGGCGGCGCCGCCACTCCCCCGGCCCTGCAGCGCGACGCGCGCGATGCGGGCCTGGCTATCGTCACCACATACGGCATGAGCGAGACCGCCGGCGGGTGCGTCTACGACGGCGTCCCGCTGCGGGGGACGACGATCCGCATCGACGCGCCGAACGACGACGGCGTCGGCCGCGTCGTCCTCGGCGGCTCGACCGTCGCGCTCGGCTACCGCAACCGGCCCGACCATCCCGCGTTCGCCGAACCCGGCTGGTTCCGCACCGACGATCTCGGCGTCGTCCGCGACGGCGTCCTGTCGATCGTGGGGCGCGCCGACGAGGCCGTGTCCACCGGTGGACTCACCGTCATCCCGCAGGTCGTCGAGGCCGTGATCGCCGAACTTCCCGCCGTCGGAGACTGCGCAGTCGTCGGCCTCCCCGACGAGCGCCTCGGCGAACGCGTCGTCGTCGCCGTCGTTCCGGCGGAGGGTCGGGCGGCCCCGACGCTCGACGAGATCCGGGAGTTCGTCGTCGACCGTCTCGACCGCTACGCCGCCCCGCGCGAGGTGTTCGTCCTCGACTCGCTGCCACTGCGCGGACCGGGCAAGGTGAACCGCGCGGCGCTGCGCGAGCTCCTCAGCTGATCTCCGCCACCGGTCCCGAATCGGTCGGAACGTCGACGGTGTCGGCGGGTGAGGTCTCGACGGTCGACGTCTCCGCGGGCTGCGGGTCGGCGTCGGTCGTCGCGGGCTCGACCACCGGTGTCGGCTCGTCCGGCGTCGACTCCGTCGTCACGTCGACGGCCGCCGCGGGCCGATCGACGGTGGTGTCGACCGGGTCGTCGGCGGCCTCGTGCCGCGGGGCGCGGTGCCTGGCCGCGTTCTGGTCGGGTTCGGCCCACCGCCCGTCGTCGTCGAGCAGACGGTGTCGACCCGCGGGCGCGTCGGAGACGACCTCGGCTGCGGGATCGGCCGTCGCCGGGGAGACCTCCTGCAGCGGGTAGAACCGCTCGGCCTGCCTGTCCCATTCCCGCATCGTGGCGTCGCTGACCGGGATCCCGACGGCCTCGGCGATCGTGTACTGCAACAACGCCAGCGGGTGATAGGTGTCGTAGACCTCGTACGTGGTGTCGCCCTCGGCGCTGTACAGGGTGCTCTCGTGCTCCAGGTTCTCCAGATGCGCGTACGAGTACTTCCCTGTGCCCGCGTGGATCGCGAGGAACCCGGCGCCGTTGACCAGCAGCGACGATGCTGGACGCAGCGGGTTCCACTGCCAGTCGGCCACCGGGTCGCCTCGGACGATCACCTCGACGACCTTCGTGTCGCCAGTCTCGGCGGGGTCGCGGGCCCCGTTGCTCTCCGCGCCGAAAACCGCCATCACCGGCCCGCTGAACGGGATGTCGCGCAGACCCGACTTGAGGCCCCACGGCCCACGCGGATCGGAGACGAGGAGGATCATCGTGTTCGGGCCGAGCAGACCCTCGGACGCCGCCTGTTCCGCGGCGTTGCCGAGCGCTTCCGCGCCCTGCGAGAAACCGGTGTAGACGACGACCCGGTCGACGTCCTTGAAGGCCCTCATGATCTGCAGATTGTGGTCGACGGCGACGTCGCGCGACTCGTCGTAGCTCGGCGCGAAGAAGGGCAGGAGCCTGCCCGACTTGCCGGTCGCGATCGGCCACAGCGCTTCCGGATACTGGACGATCTTGCTCCGCCTGTCGCCGATGATCCCGTCGACGCGCGGGAACAGCCCGTCGTCGTCGGTTCCGGGTGTGACGATGACGACGGCGTCGCCCAGCAGAGTGGACGGCAGCAACGTCCCGAGGACGTCGTGGTGGTCGCCGATCGTCGGGCCGTCGATCGCGATGTCGGAGCCGATCGGCGGCAGGTCGGTCAGTGCCGACGCCTGCCCCGGCACACCTGCCGCAACGATCCCGGCCACGGTGGTGACAACGAGCTTCCCCCTGAGTCTCATGCCTCGTATCAGACCATTCGACATGGACATTTTCGACGCTCCGACGGATTTTCCGTGCCTGATTGATCCGAACGCACTACCGATTCCCCTCGATACGGGTAGTGCGTGTCATTCGGATGGCCGAGTCGAGCACACTCGCAGCGGAGCGGCCACGGCCGGGCCCCACATGGACGGGTCGAGGGGCGTGACATGCTTGGACGCGTGGCAACGGTCAACGAGTGGATCCAGGGAGCACGACCGCGAACGCTGCCGAACGCGGTGGCGCCCGTCGTGGCGGGCGTCGGTGCGGCCGCCCGCATCGGGGACGTCGTCTGGTGGAAGGCCGCCCTCGCTCTGCTCGTGGCCGTGGCGCTGATCATCGGCGTGAACTTCGCCAACGACTACTCCGACGGCATCCGCGGCACCGACGACGACCGGGTCGGCCCGATGCGCCTGGTCGGGTCGAAGGCCGCCTCGCCGGGCGCCGTCAAGGCCGCGGCGTTCACATGCTTCGGGATCGGCGCGGTCGGCGGGCTCGCATTGGCCGCGACGACCGCCTGGTGGCTGATCGCCGTCGGCGTCGTCTGCATCGCGGGCGCCTGGTTCTACACCGGCGGCAAGAAGCCGTACGGCTATCTCGGCTTCGGCGAGATAGCGGTGTTCGTGTTCTTCGGCCTGGTGGCCGTCATGGGAACCCAGTTCGTGACCGTCGGTCGCGTCGACTGGGTCGGAGCGGTCGCCGCGGTCGCCGTCGGATCGTTCTCGAGCGCCGTCTTGGTCGCCAACAACCTGCGCGACATCCCGACCGACGCGGAGTCGGGCAAGATCACCCTCGCCGTCCGCCTGGGCGACCGCGGCACCCGCGGCCTGTACGTGTTCCTGCTCGCCGTGCCGTTCATCGCGACTCTGACGCTGGTTCCGGTGACCACGTGGGCGTTCGCCGGTTTCCTCGCCGCCCCCGTCGCGGTCGTCGCCGTGCGCCCGGTCGCGTCCGGCGCCCGCGGCCGCGACCTCATCCCGACCCTCGCCACCACCGGCCTCGCGATGCTCGCGTGGTCGGTGGCGACGGGACTCGCTCTCGGCCTCGGCTAGACAGCCGCGGAGCGGCTCTCCAGGAGTGCCGTGACGGCGGTCCGCAGGGCGTCGACATCGGTGGCCGATGCGATGACGGCGCGCGAGGCGTCGTCGCCCGCATCGAGGATGCCGAGGAGCAGATGCTCGGCGGTGATCGATCGATCACCCCGACTGCGGACCAGGGTGACGGCCGAGTGCATGGCGTCCCGGACCGGCCCCGCCATACGAGCGCGTCCCCGGCCTCGGGGTCCGCGTCGACCGCGGCCGCCCTCCCAGGGACCTTCCCCGTCCCAGCCGGGTCCGTCGGGTCCGCCGAACGGGCCGCCGAAGCCGCGTCCGCGACCGTGCGGGCGGTGATGGCCGCGACGCTCGTCGCAACCGTCACCGCGCCGCCGGTGGCCTCGACCGCCTCGGCGCTGTCCCCAACCGTCGGCGAGGTCGTCGCCGAACTTGTCGCGGACCGCTTCCCGCACGCGGTCCAGATCTATGCCGATGCTGGCGAGTGCGTCGCGGTCCTCGTCGTACCGACCCCGCTCATCCGATTCGGCGGTCGCCTCGTCGGACGCGTGGAAGTCACGGACGACGACGCGAGCGGCGTCGAGTGTGAGGCCCTGGTCGGCGAGGACGCCGAAGATGGGACTCCTGGCGTTGCAGAGCATGCCGAGGAGCAGATGGTCGTTGCCGAACGACGGGTGGCCCAGGTCGCGGGCCTCCTGCGTGGCGAACATGAATACTGTGCGGTCGTCCCGCGAGAAACGGTCAAACATCGTTGCCGTCCTTTCCAGCCGCTTGCGCGGCCTCTTGATACGAGTGCTTCTGGTGCACGGCCTGCCGGCTGACCTGCAGGACGTCCGCGATCGCCTGCCAGCTCCAGCCTGCGGCTCGAGCGGAAGCGACGTGGACGTCTTCGAGACGGTCCGCGAGAGTTCGCAGTGCGCGCACTGTTCCCAGGCCCACGGCGGGGTCGGAGCTCGCTGCGGTTCCGGTCATCGAGTTCGTGTCGGTCGGCATCTCTTCGTCGTGCATGATGTCAGGTTATGTTGACACTTCGAGTGTTGTCAACATTTATTGACAATCGATGTGCGTCCGGTGCGGAAGAGCATCCGGAGAACGGAGGACCGACCCTCACTCCGACGCGATCGACTCGCTGATGTTCTGGCGTGACGCACGCACGGCGGGGACGACGGCGCCGATCAGGCACAGTGCCGCGGACACCGCCACGTACCAGGTCGACGACCACAGCGGCGTGTATGCGATGTCGATGGACGTGGTCTCGGTGAGGATCCCGTCGGCGAGCAGGTGGAGTCCGGTTCCCATGACGATGCCGGTGACGGCTCCGACGACGGCGATCGCACCGGCCTCGGCCAGCACCATCGAGAACACGAACCGTCGGGACGCCCCCATCGAGCGCAGCACGCCGATCTCGCGTCGGCGTTCCAGGACCGAGAGCAGCAGCGTGTTGAGCAGCGCGATCGCCGCGGCGCCGGACACGATCCATTGGATGGCGACGGTGAACCCGCCCGACTGTTCGGCCGTCCGCTGCGCCGCGGCCAGCGCCTGCTCGCCGGTGTACACGTGCACCGCCGCGCCCCCGACGCCGGGATGCGCGTCCGCGATCTCGGCGATCTCCCGGCGGACCGCGTCGTGATCGGCCCCCGCGTCGATCATCACCTGCAGGTACGTGTCCCCGGGCCGACGGAACCAGTCGTGCAGCAGATCGATCGACACGGCGGCGACGCCCGAGTCCATCGACACGTAGTTCACGGTCTCGAGCACCGGCAGCCGGCGCGGCCCCGACGGGGTCGCGAGCGTCAGCGTGTCGCCGACGTCGGAGCCCAACGTGCGGGAGAGGGTGCGCGACAGGAGGATCCCCCGCCCCTGAAGAACCGCTTCGGCCGCGTCGGGCGACGCCTTGCGCAGGAACGGCGCCGAGGCTCCCCGTTCGAGCCCCTGCAGGACCACCCGGGCGTCGCCGAGGTTGACGGTGGCCCACTGGCCGCCGATCACCTGTCGCACACCGGGTGTCGCGGCGACCTCCGACCGAATGGCCGGGTCCAGGATCGGCCCGGTCGGGATCGACTCCGCGTCTTGCGACGAGACGTACAGGTCCGGCGTGCTCAGCCCGTCGAGCGACGACGACAGCGATCCGACCAGGTTGTCGAGCGCACCCGAGATGCCGATGCCGACCGCGACCGCGACGGCGACCGTCATGACGGTCGCCCACACCCGACGCGGCGCGCGCTCGGAGTTGACCGCGGCCAGTCGTCCTGGGCCTGCGAACCGCGATGCGACCGCCCGCACACCCGCGACCAACACGGGGCTGAGCGCGAGACACAGCACCAGACCGGCGACGGCGTAGACGGCTCCGGCGAGGATCGCGGGCCGCCCGTCGACGGTCTCCACGATCAGCCACGACGCGGCGATCCCGACGACACCGGCTCCGCCCGAGCTCCACAGCAACCGCTTCGACAGCGGAGCGGCGTCGGCGACCTGCCCCGGCGACATCGCCTCCACCGGGGTCACCGCGAACACCGACTTCGCGGCGAGCGCCGTGGCCGCCACACACGCGAGGACAGCCGCCGCGACCCCGGCGACCGGTACGTATGCGGGCAGTGTGTAACGGACCTCCATGCCGACCGACGAGGTTCCGCCGGGAACCCGACTCAACGCCCATCGCCCCGCGACCACGCCGACCGGAATGCCGACGACGCCGCCGACCAGGCCGAACAGCGTCGCCTCGCCCAGGAGGTCGCCCGCGAGGTGCCTGCGCCGCCCGCCCAGCGCACGGATCATCGCCAGACTCCGGCGCCGCGAAGCGACCGCCATGTTCATCGTGTTGAAGACGAGAAAGGCCGCGATCACCAGCGACACCATCGAGACCAGCAGCGTCGAGTCCCGCACCACAGAGCCCGCGACCTCAGCCTGTCGGACCCGGAAATCGGGATCGACGACACCAGCCCGGTCCCCGACCACTCGCTCGACCGAACGTCGCAGATCATCGGGGTCGGCGTCGGCTTTAGGGACGATCAACAGCGAGTCGACGGCATCGGTCAGCCCGGCCAGGCGCTGCGCCAGCGGCAGATACGCGAACACGAACCGGCCGCCGTTCAACGTCGACGCCTCGTCGCCCAGCACCCGGATCACCCGCAGCGTCTGGCCGCCGACTCGCACGTCCTGCCCCTCGCGGAGTCCGACCGCGGGACCGACGACGATCCCGTCGTCGAGATCGTCGAGGCCGATCCCCGAGCCGTCCGACTCGGCGGCCGCACCGAGTTGCGGCGACAGCGACGACGCCCGATAGTCCGAGCCGAGGAGCACCGTCGGACGCCCGTCGATGACGACGGAGCCGCGCACGATCGGGACCACCTCGTCGGCCTGCGGCACACGCTCTCGGAGTTCCCCGGCGATCTCGTCGGGAACGCCGGAGTCGGCGATCCCGGCCACCTCCAACGTCGCGGCCCCGGATATCGCGGCGTTGAAGTCCCGGACCGACGCGGTCAGCGAGCCGTACACCGACAGTACTGCGACCAGCAGCGCCGACGAGACCGTCACGACGAGCAGCGACGTGACGACGCGCAGCTTGTGGGAGGTCAACTCCCGCAGGCCGAGCACACGAACCCTGGTGAGACCCGCCAGCAGCGAACGCACGCCGATCAACCCGCCACGCGGCCGTCGCTCACGGTCACCACCCGGTCGCAGGCCGACGCGGCCGCCGCATCATGGGTCACCATCAACACGAGTCGGTTCGGATTCTCGTGGGCGACGTCGGCGAGGAGCGCGAGGACGTCCGCGCCGGTGTGCGAGTCCAGATTGCCTGTCGGTTCGTCGGCGAGCACGATCGTCGGCTCCATGATCAGCGATCGCGCGATCGCCACCCGCTGCATCTGTCCGCCGGACAGTTCCGACGGCCGATGATCGATCCGATGTCCGAGGCCGACGCGCTCCATCAGTTCGACGGCGCGGGGTTTGGCCTTCGCCAGAGACCGGGAGTCCAGGAGCATCGGCAGGGCGACGTTCTCCCACGCCGACAGGGTCGGCACCAGGTTGAAGAACTGGAAGATGAAGCCGACGCGACGTCGCCGGAACTCCGACGCGGCGTCGTCCGACAGCGCGGTCAGGTCGACGCCGTCCACCCGGATCGACCCGGACGTCGGAGCGTCGAGGGCCCCGATGATGTGCAGCAGCGTCGACTTGCCCGCTCCCGACGGTCCGACGACGGACACGAACTGGCCGCCGTCCAAGGTGAGGGACGCGCCGTCGAGCGCGCGGACCGTCTCCGTCCCCATCCGGTACTCCCGGACCAGGTCGACGGCGTCGACGACGGGCATGGCTGGACCTCCTGTCAGGAGTTCCAGACCCCCGTGGCGAAGTACTCGGCGAGGACTGCGGTCGGCGGGTCCAGATCGAGTTCTTGCTCGGCCACCCAGTCGTCGTTGTAGTAGGTGTGATCGTAGCGGTCGCCGCTGTCGCACAGGAGCGTGACCACGCTGCCCGCCCGACCCTCGTCGACCATCTCCCCCATCAGTGCGCACGCACCCCAGAAGTTGGTGCCGGTGGACCCGCCCACCCGACGACCGAGCCGGGCGCTCAGGAATCGCGCCGCGGCGACCGACGCGGCGTCGGGCACCCCGATCATCCGATCGATCACCTGCGACACGAACGACGGCTCCACCCGAGGGCGGCCGATCCCCTCGATCCGCGAGCCGCCGGTGGACGTGATCGAACCGTCGCCCGCCTCGTACGCGGGCAGGAAGACGGAGTTCTCCACATCGACGACGGCGAGCCGGGTGTCGTGCTGCTGGTAGCGCAGGTAGCGGCCGAACGTCGCGGACGTGCCGCCCGTCCCGGCCCCGACGACGATCCACTCCGGCACCGGGTGCGGTTCGCCGCGCATCTGCGCGAACACCGATTCGGCGATGTTGTTGTTGCCGCGCCAGTCGGTGGCCCGCTCGGCCATCGTGAACTGGTCGATGAAGTGTCCGCCGAGTTGGGCTTCGAGCTGCGACGCGGCGGCGTAGATCTCGGTCGGCGAGTCGACGAAGTGGCAGCGTCCGCCCTGCGCCTCGATCAGCTCCGTCTTACGCGGCGAGGTCCCCGTCACCATGACAGCGACGAACGGGACGCCGATGAGCTTGGCGAAGTACGCCTCCGACACCGCGGTCGAACCCGACGACGCCTCGATGACCGTGGTGTCGGGGCCGATCCATCCGTTGCACAATGCGTACAAGAACAGCGACCGGGCGAGCCGATGCTTCAACGACCCCGTCGGATGCGTCGACTCGTCTTTCAGATACAGGTCGACGCCGCCCGCCTCGGTCCGCGACCAAGCCGGAAGGTCGACCTTCAGCAGGTGCGTGTCCGCGCTCCGCAGCGCGTCGGCCCCGATCCGCCGGACCGCCTCCGCCGTCCACGATCGATCGGACGGACGGTCGACGACCCGCGTGCCGGTCACTTCGAATCGCCCCGCAGGCGCGCCTGGAGTTCGTCGTGACGCGCGCTGCGTGCGGCGTCGATGCGCGTGATCTGGTCGTTCACGCGGAGCCGGAGGGTCTTGAACGCGACCATGCCGACCGGCAGGGCGATCAGGACGCCGAAGACCGCGGCCACGACGAGCGGAACGTCGACGCCCGCCGCCTTGCCCACGAAGAAGATGATCGCGGCGATCACGACGACGAGCGCGAGGCGGGCCGCCGTGTACAAGGCGATCGCGACGATCAGCGTTCCCGTCGTCGCGGGCTTGTCGCCGCCGTCGGTTGCCGCGGGCGCCTCATCGGCCGGAATCTCATTGCTCATGACACCTAGGATACGGGCCCTGACGTGCAACGGAACGTCAGCCAAAGGTCCCTCAACGGACATTACGGTCTCTTTACTTACACCTGACTGTTCGAGCAACCGCCCCACCTGCGTGTACTACTGGAAATCGGGACAAGGATCTCACCGACTTTTCCGGCGCACACCGCGCCCAGTCCCCCCACGAACCTCAGGAGGGTCCGATGACCGCAACCGCAGAGCATGACGAGCAGGCCGCCGAGTTGATCACCCCCGCGCTCGCCGCCCAGCACAACCTCACCCCCGGTCAGGTCGCGGCCATGTTCAACGTGAACCCCAAGACCGTGGCCCGCTGGGCGTCGTCCGGCGTCCTCAAGTCGATCCGCACCCCGGGCGGCCACCGCCGTTTCCGCGAGGCCGACGTCGTCGCCCTCCTCAATCGCGGCTGACCCTCGACGACACGACGGCCACGTCCTTCCCGACCTCGCGTAGCGTGGACGGGAAGGACGTGGCCGTTCTCGTGCCCTACATTCTCGCTGCCGCACTCATCTGCGCGATCGCGTTCGTGGCGTGGCGCCTCGTCGGAGCGTCACAGCCAGCCGACGTGGTGCCCGAATCGCGCCGCGCATCGCCTCGCGGCCCGGACGACGACCCCGACTTCCTGCGTTCGCTCGACTCCTGACACAACTTCGGCACTCGCCGCCGCGCTGAGCGCGGCCGCGAGTGCCGAAGTTGTTGTCGACCTCTTTACAGTCCCGCGTACGAGTGCAGACCCGAGACGACGAGGTTGATCGCGAACAGATTGAACAGCAGCGCGACGAATCCCGCGACGTTCACCCAGGCCGCGGCCTTGCGCCACCCCGCGGTCGCACGGGCGTGCAGGTACGCGGCGTAGATGACCCACGCGATGAACGACACGCTCTCCTTGGGGTCCCAGCCCCAGAAGCGGCCCCATGCGGCCTCCGCCCAGATCGCGCCGCAGATGATGCCGAGGCCGAACAGCGGGAAGCCGATGACGACGCACTTGTAGGCGAGGCGGTCGAGCGAGTCGGTGGACGGAAGGTGCCCGACGAGCCGCCGCAGGGCGCCGCCGACACCCGACGCGGTCTCGTCCGCGTCGGCGCTCCATCTCTGCTTCACCAGGTACAGCACGCTCGCGACACCGGACACGAGCAGCACGCCCGACGCGATCGAGATGATCGAGACGTGGATGGCGAGCCAGTACGACTTCAGTGCGGGAACGACCGGCGCGGGCTGCGTGTACAGGTACTTGCCGCCGATGAACAGCAGGAGCGTCACCGGGATCAGCACGAAGCTCATGAGCGGACGCTGCTCGCGGCGGCGGAGGACGACCAGGCCCGCGGCGACGCACGCGAACATGGTCAGCGAGATGAACTCGTACATGTTGCCCCACGGGGCGCGTTCGGTGGCGACACCGCGCAGCACGATCGATGCGAGGTGGGCGGCCGCACCGACCCACACGACGGGATACGCCATCGCGGCGAGGCGTTCCCCGTTGGAGCGACGAGGCGCGACGCTCGCGACGCGACCGGGGGTGCGGTCGCCGCCGACACCGCCCGCGGCGACGAGTTCGTTCTCCTGCGCCACCTCGATCTTGGCGTAGCGCGCCGATCCCAGCGACCAGAGGAGGAAGACCACCGCCAGCGCGTACACGGTGATCGACGTCGCATAGAACCAGTCGGAGAGCCGCGCCAGGTCTTCGTTGACGTAAGCGGTGTCCATCTACACTTCCCTCTTCTCGAGCTCGCGCGGCGTCACAGTCTGGCCCGCTTGCGCGTGTCGGCATCGGCCAGGAGGCCGTGTGCCTGTTCTTCGAAGCCTTCGCCCCAGCCCGCCTGATCGGTGCGGGCCAGTCCGGCCACTTCTACTACAGTACGTCGGACTTCGCCGTCGGGCACCAGTCGAGCCCAGATGCGGCGACGACGGATCAGCAGCGACGTCACGAGTCCGAGGACCATGACCACCGCGGAGATCAGCACGCCGTTCTGCGCCGGATCGTGCGACACCTGGACCGACACCCACCGCTTGTAGCCGTCGAACCGCACGCGGGTCCCGTCGTCGAGCACGGTGTCCTGTCCCACGTCGAGGTTCACCGACGCCTTGCGGACGAGTCGTCCCTGGTCGATGAGCTTCTGGTCGAGGGTGTACACGTTCTGCGGCTGTCCGGTGTCGATGCCGGTGTCGCCCCGGTAGACGCGGATCGCGACGGCCGGATCGTTCACGACGGGCGACTGCGAGTCGAGGAGCCCCTCGGAGTTCACCGAGGCGTGGCCGGGGACCTGGGTGTACACGGGATCCGGCGCGAAGAGGCCCTCGATCGCGATCTGGTTCTTCCGCCGCACGTCGGGATCGGGGAACATGCCCGCCGGGGTGTCGAACCGGACGGCGCCCTCGGACAGCATCGACTGGACCGACTGCGGGATGAACGGCGTGGTCTGCGTGCGCTTCTCCCCGTTCGGGAAGGTGACGGTGAACGTCGGCGCGAAGCCGTTCCCGAGCACGTAGACGCGGTCGCCCGCGATGCGGAGCGGCTTGTTCACCTGGACGGAGGTCGAGCTCCACGTGGCCGGGTCGGACGACGGGTCGTCCGTGTACGACACCTTCGCGTCGTACATCTCCGGCTGGCCCGACTTGAGGAACGTGGCCGAGAACTCGTCGACGCGGAAGCAGAACGGCGCGAGGCCGGTGCCGTCGACGAGGGCGCCCGACCGGAAGGAGTCGTAGACGGCCGTCGACGTGTTGCACAACACCTGGTCGCCGTCGGCGACGAGCGTGCGAGTGCCCTCGTAGCCGAACATCTTGCCCGCGGCGATCGTGACCAGCAGCGCGAGCAGCGCGAAATGGAAGACGAGGTTGCCGAACTCGCGGAGGTAGCCCTTCTCCGCGGACACCTCCACCGCTCCGTTCGGGTACCGCTCGGACGGTTCGACGACGACGGTCCGCGTCCGCCAGCCACGCAGGTTTCCGGTGATGCGGTCGGCGATCTCGGCGGGCTCGCCGTCGACGGTCTCGGTGATGTGTCGCGGAAGCCGCTTCAGGTTGCGCGGCGCGGCGACCGGCGGCGTGCGCAACGCCTTGTAGTGCTCCCAGATCCGCGGCGTGAGGCAACCGATCAAGGACACGAACAGCAGCACGTAGACGGCGGTGAACCAACTCGACGAGTACACGTCGAACAACTGCACTCGGTCCATCCACTCGCCGAGCGTGCCGTGCTTGTCGATGTAGGTGAGCGTCTTCTGTTCGTTCAGCGCCCGCTGCGGCAGGAGCGCCCCGGGGATGGCGGCGAGTGCGAGCAGGAACAACAGCGCGAGGGCCGTGCGCATCGAGGTGAGGCCGCGCCACGTCTTGCGGAGCGGGGTGATCAGGAAGCGCTGCAGCGGATTCGGCTTCGCCGGGCGGGTCATATCGGCAGCTCCACATCGTTGATCAGACTCATCCGGATCCAGTCGACGACGTCGTTCCACACGCCGGTCACGAGGAGCGCGCCGACCGCGATCAGCGCCACACCGCCGATGATCTGGATGGTGCGCGCGTGACGTCGGATGAATCCGAGGCTCCTCACCGCCCACGCCGACGACGCGGCGAGGATCAGGAACGGGATGCCCAAGCCCAGACAGTACGCCGTGACCAGGAGTGCTCCCCGCCACGCCGACGGCCCCTGCGTCGCCATCGAGACCGACAGGACGGCCCCGAGGGTGGCACTGCTGCACGGGATCCACCCGACTGCGAACACGGCGCCGAGCACCGGTGCGCCGAGCACGTTCGAGTAGCGGCGCGGCGACAGGCGCCTGTCGCGCTGCAGGAACGGGATCATCCCGAGCAGCACCAGGCCCATCACGATGGTCACGACGCCGCCGATCCGCTGCATCAACTGCAGGCGGTCGGCGTTGAGGAACACCGACGTCACGCCGAACACCGCGGCCGTCGCCAGCACGTAGACGACGGTGAAGCCGAGCACGAACAGCGCCGCCGCGCCGACGACGCGCCACCGGCCGTCCTTGCGCTTCTCGTCCGCGGTCACCGCGGGGGCCTCCGCCCCGACGAGTCCGGCCAGATAGGAGAGGTACCCGGGCACCAGCGGCACCACGCACGGCGACGCGAACGACACGAACCCGGTGATCATCGCGGCGCCGAGCCCGAGGATCAGCGGGCCGGAGGTGACGGTGGTCGCGAAGGTGTCGCCGACGGACGCGAGGTGGGCGGCGGTCATGCCGGCTCGTTCGCGACGGCCAGCACCGCCGCTGTCAGCTCGTCTTCGGTGATCGACTTCAGGAACACCTTGGCCGGACGATGCTGCCGGTCCAGGATCACCGTCGTGGGGACGGCACCGACCGGGACGCCGAGCGAGGCGAGCGACGCGCCGCCGTAGTCGTAGATCGAGCGGTAGGCGACCTTGTTGTCGCTGACGAAGTCCTGCGCGCTCGACTTGCTGTCGCGGAAGTCGATGCCGAGAAACGCCACGCCCTTGCCCTTGGTGGCCTGGTAGGTCGCGTCGAGTTCGGTGAACTCCTTGCGGCACGGCGCGCACCACGACGCCCACACGTTGAGGACGACGACGTCGCCCTTGAACTGGGACAACGACACCCTCTCGCCGGTCAGCAGATCGGGACCCTCGACGTCGCCGACGCTCTGCCGCGCCTCACGCGGGTAGTCGATGACGATCTTGCCGTCGGGCGACACGAACTGGTTGCCCTGATTCTGGGCGACGGCGTCGTCGCCGGTCGCACAGCCCGCGACGAGGGTCACGGCGGCGAGCAGTGCGGCGGCCGCGGCCGCGGCACGACGGAGTCGGGCCATACCGCTCACGCGCCCGTGATGCGGGGGTCCGACGCTCCGGCGGGCTCCGAGTAGACGATGTCGACGAGTTCGTCACCGTCGTAGACGAGGCTGGTCAGCGAGGCCAACGAGCACTGGCGGACGCGCGGGTCGTGCCAGAGACGCTTGCCTTCGAGGAACCGGCGCAGCGTGTAGACGGGCAGCTGGTGGCTCACGCAGACCGCTTCGTGGCCGCGGGCGGTGTCGCGCGCCTGGTTGGCCGCGGCGAGCATGCGATGCGCGATCTGGATGTACGGTTCGCCCCACGACGGGGTGAACGGGTCGCGCAGCTTGGGCCAGTGCCGGGGCTGACTGAGCGCACCGTCGCCGACCGCCACCTTGAGGCCCTCGAACTGGTTCCCGGCCTCGATGAGGTCGCCGATCGTGGTGATCTGGATGCCGTGCGCGTCGGCGATCGGCGCGGCGGTCTCCTGCGCACGCTGCAGCGGAGACGCGAAGACGTGCGAGATGTCGTGGTCGGCGAGCACGTCGGCGACGCGTTGTGCCTGTTCGCGGCCGTTCTCGGCGAGCCGGAAGCCGGGGAGGCGGCCGTACAGGATGCCCTCGGGATTGTGGACTTCGCCGTGGCGCATCATGTGGACGATCGTCTTCATCAGTTTCCTTCTCCGGGAGCGGTCGCTGCGGCAGCGGCGGCGGCAGCGGCGGGCAGGGCGGCGGCGATGCGCTCGAAAGCCGCGTCGTCGAGCGCCGCGGACACGAACCACGCTTCGAACGCGCTGGGCGGCGCGTAGACGCCGCCCGCGAGCAGTGCGTGGAAGAACGGCGCGAAGCGCCAGGTCTGTGTCTTCTTGACGCCGGCGTAGTCGACGATCGGCTCGTCGTCGTCGGTGAAGAAGAAGCTGAAGAGGTTGCCGGAGAACTGCACGCGGTGCGGCACCCCCGCCGCC
The DNA here is from genome assembly GCF_009932475.1 of Gordonia spumicola. GTDB lineage: Bacteria > Actinomycetota > Actinomycetes > Mycobacteriales > Mycobacteriaceae > Gordonia > Gordonia spumicola. Next base: position 119,204 of record NZ_BJOV01000001.1, on the reverse strand, counting down.
GTCAGGGCCTCCGACACCATGCTCGCGACGCGGTCGGCGTTCGCGTCGAGCGTGGCGTACACGTCGGCGGTCGCGTTGCGCAGTGTCGCCAGGCCCGATGCGACGGCGACGGGATTCCCCGACAGGGTGCCTGCCTGGTAGACGGGTCCGGTCGGCGCGAGGTGTTCCATGACGTCGGCTCGACCGCCGAACGCGGCGGCGGGCAGGCCGCCGCTCATCACCTTGCCGAAGGTGTACAGGTCGCCGACCACGCCGTCGATCCCGTGGTAACCGGCCGGGCTCACGCGGAAGCCGGTCATCACTTCGTCCATGATGAGCAGCGCGTCGTTGCGGGCGGTGACGGCCCGCAGTCCCTCGTTGAAGCCCGCGATCGGCGCGACGGCGCCCATGTTGCCCGCGGCCGCCTCGGTGATGACGGCGGCGATGTCGGAGCCGTGCTCGGCAAACGCGGCCTCGACGGCGGCGAGGTCGTTGTATGGCAGGACGAGGGTGTCGTGGGCGGACGCCCCGGTGACTCCGGGCGACGTCGGCAGACCGAGGGTCGCGACACCCGAACCGGCGTCCGCGAGGAGCGCGTCGACGTGACCGTGATAACAGCCGGAGAACTTCACGATCTTGCTTCGACCGGTGAATCCGCGTGCCAGTCGCACCGCCGACATCGTCGCCTCGGTGCCCGAATTGACGAGCCGAAGACGCGAGACCGGGTCGACGCGGTCGATGATCTCCTCGGCGAGTTCGATCTCGCCGACGGTCGGCGCCCCGAAGGAGAGTCCGCCCGCTGCGGCCTTCTGCACCGCCTCGACGACGGCCGGATGTGCGTGTCCGAGGATCATCGGCCCCCAGGAACACACCAGGTCGACGTAGGTATTGCCGTCGACGTCGGTCAGCGTGCAGCCCGACGCCGAGGTGATGAAGCGCGGGGTGCCGCCGACCGCGGAGAACGCACGGACCGGGGAGTTCACACCGCCCGGCGTCGCATGCGCGGCGCGAGCGAAATACTCTTCGCTGCGCGCGGTGTTCGGTGCAGTGTTCAGCCCTGGTGCGACCATGACTTCCAGTGTCCCAAAACCTGCGCCGCGCACCCAATCGCCCCAGGTTGCTCTCAGGTTCGCCCGCCTGTCGTCGAGCGTCGGCGCGGTGTCAGCGCAGGGCGGCGTCGATCGCGTCCGCGATGGCGCGTTGCCCCGCGGCATTGGGGTGCATGACTATCCGCGACGTCCCGCCGACCATCGGTTCGATCCACCTGACCCCGGGCCGAGCGCACGCGTCGTGGCCTCGGGAACGTTCGGCCATGTCGACGAAGGTCGCACCCGCGGCGGTCGCGGCCTTCGCGACGGCCGCGTTCAGACCGGCTTCCACCCGTCGTACGTAGGCGATGTCGCCGTCGGCGAGCCGCACGGCCGGACGGCACGCCCGTTTCGCCGGGACCAGCCACGGATAGCCGACGATGAGCACCTCGGCGCGCGGCGCGCGGGAACGGATGTCGCGCAGGGCCCGCTCCACGGCGGGGCCGGTCTCGTCACGGACCGTGGTGATCGGATCCGAGCCGAGGTGTGTCCGGCAGGGCGAGCCGGTCGGATCGTCCGCCGCGTATTCCGCGCAGTCGCCCATCAGCGACGAGTACACCGAGCCGTCGTTGCCGCCGATCATCAGGGTCACCACGTCGGTGTCGGCTGTCACCGCGTCCAGCTGCGGGCCGACGCCGTCGTACTGGCTCTCGTAGAGGTGTGTGGTCGTCGCGCCGGCGCACGCGACGTCGGTCAGCCGGTAGTGTCGCCGCGCCGCGAGGACGGTCGCGGCGTCGAGCGAGGACCGCTGGCAGGTGAACTGCGAATCCGGCTGCAGCGGCATGGTGCCGGTGCCCGCCGCGAAGCTGTCGCCGAGGTTCACGTAGCGGACGGCTCGCGCGACCGGTGTCGTCGGCGCGGCCGTCGGACGGTCCGGCGTCATCCAGAGCGCGCCGCCGACAATGGCGACGAGGCACACCACGACGACGACCGCCGCGGCCCAGGGCGCCTTCTTCAGGTCAGTCACCGCTGGTCGACGAGCCCTTCGGCGCGAGGCCGAGCTTCACGGCGAGGTGCGCTTCGGTCAGTTCCCCGCGGAACCGGTCGACGTCGCGGGCCCACGCCTGCGCGAGCTTGCCGTTCGTCAGCTTGACGCCGACGCCCTTGCGGCGCCGCGGCACCGCGTGCAGTTCGCCGATGGCCGGGGCGCTCTCCCAGTCCTTGGCGTCCTCACCACGGTTCTCCGGGTAGATCGTCACGATGTCGTCGAGGGCGATCGTCTTGGTCCCCTGTTGCAGCGTCTGCTCGGTGAGACGCACCGACACGTGGCGTCGGGCGGCGACGACCTGCAGGATCGAGAACCCGATCAGGACGACGCCGAAGATGGTGAGGACCTCCCAGTGGATGCGTCCCTTGCCCGCGATCTCCAACCACAACGTCAGCGCGAGCAGCACCGGGCCGATCGCCACGACCCACCAGCTGCCGCCGGGCTCGTAGAACAGGGTGTCGCCGACGTCTTCGGGGATCGGCGTCGGTTCGACGACGTCGTCCGGCTCGTCGACGTCCGCGTCGGCGTCGATCTCGTCGAGCTCGGGATCGTCGAGTTCGGGATCGTCGAGTTCGGGATCGGTGTGGTCGGGATCGGTGCGGTCGCGGTCGGTCACTCGGCGTCGTCCGTGTTCGTAGTCAGGGCGGGTTCGCAGTCGCCGTTCAGTACGCAGTTGAACCACTTGTCCGACTGCGGGCGGTACGCGAGGAGCGAACCGGCGAGACCGACGACGGCACAGGCCAGGACGACGGCGAGTCCGCTGCTCTGGAAGCCGATGGTCAGCGGCAGCAGCATCGCGACGACGACGCACGTGAGCGCCGACAGCGACGACCGCCACTGCAGTTCCCCGCGGTACGTCTTCGCTCCGAGCAGCAGGTAGGCGACGCCGAGGACGACGACGAGCACGCCGAGGGCGAGCGGCCCGAACTCGAGGCCGACGTTGACCGACTGGTCGACGATGCCGAGCACCCCGAGCGCGATGAGCAGCGCTCCGGAGAGCATCCACAGGCGCATGGCCCACACGACGAGGGCGGGTCGTTCCTTCGGATCGGGCTTGGGTCCCCGCTTCCTGGGTTTGATCTCGATCACCGAGCTCCGCCATTCTGTCGATCGCGGCCGTTCTGTCGATTACGGGTGCGCCACGCCGCGACGTCGCGGCAGTACACCGCGGTGTCCCGGTGCATCAGAGCCACGAGCACGCCGATGGCGGCGACACCGCCGATGATCTCGAAGACCATCGCCCATGCAGGAACGGTAGCCCCGCCGTCGCTGTCGGATGTGATGAACAGTGCGATCACCGCGAAGAACAACTGGACGACGAGGAACGCGCCGAAGACGCCGAGCACCTGACGTGCCCAGTTGCGTCCGTCCCAGACGAACTTGACCACCACCGCCGAGACCACGGCGAGCAGGACGATCGAGAACGCGGTGACGGCCACCGCGAGCGCCGTCGCGCTCACGGGCACGTCCTCGCCGTTCTTGCGCATCTCCTCCAGGTACTTCTGCGACGTGTCGAACGCGATCGGGTACCGGGCGATCATCGTGATCAGCTCGGCCAGCACCACTGCGCCCCACAGCTCCACAGCGAGTCTCACGCTGTCCGGGCGTACGGGCGCGTCCGATGTCTCTGGTCCGGGGACGGTCATGCCCACCAGGGTAGTCGGCCGGGCGCAAACGCCTCGCACAGCGCTCCCGCGCCGCAATCCGCCCACGTCAGCGGGCGGGCGGACATGCGTCAGATGCGCCGGGCGATGTCGACGGCGGCGTACGTGAGGACGATCGACGCGCCCGCGCGGACGATGGACAGCACGGACTCGAGGAACGCCGCGTCGGCGTCGATCCAGCCGTTCGCTCCCGCTGCGGCGATCATCGAGTACTCGCCGCTCACCTGGTAGGCGGCCACCGGGGCGTCGGTGCGATCGGCGACGTCGCGCACGATGTCGAGGTAGCTCATGGCGGGCTTCACCATCACCATGTCGGCGCCCTCATCGAGGTCCGCGAGGAGTTCGCGCTGCGATTCGAGACGATTGGCCGGGTCCTGCTGATAGGTGCGGCGGTCGCCCTGCAGCGACGATCCGACGGCCTCTCGGAACGGACCGTAGAACGCCGACGCGTACTTGGCCGTGTACGCGAGGATCGACACGTCGGCGAAACCGGCGTCGTCGAGCGCCGCGCGGATGGCTGCCACCTGGCCGTCCATCATCCCGCTCGGGGCGACGACGTGCGCACCCGCTCGCGCCTGCGCGAGCGCCATCGACTCGTAGCGCGGAAGGGTCGCGTCGTTGTCGACACGCCCGTCGTCGGTGAGGACTCCGCAGTGTCCGTGATCGGTGAACTCGTCGAGGCACGTGTCGGCCATCAGCACCGTGCTGTCGCCGAGATCGTCGCGGAGCACCCGCAGGGCACGGTTGAGGATTCCGTCGGGATCGTCCGCACCGGAGCCGACCGCGTCCTTGTCCGAGGGGACCGGGACGCCGAACAGCATCAGTCCGCCGACACCGGCCGCGACCGCCTCCGCGGCGGCCGTCCGCAGCGATTCGATCGTGTGCTGGTACACGCCCGGCATCGAGGTGATCTCGCGCGGCGCGTCGATGCCGTCGGCGACGAACATCGGCAGCACGAGCTGCGCGGGGTCCAGTCGCGTCTCGGCGACGAGCCTGCGCATGGCGGGCGTGGTGCGCAGACGACGCGGCCTAGGCTGTCCGCTGTTCATGGTCACGACCGCGAACGACGGGACTTCTTACGCGGCGGCGGCAGCGCGCCCTCGGCGCGCAGCTGCGCGGCGTGCGCCGCGAGCGCGTCGACCAGTTCGGGGATCGACGCCGACTCCGGCTGCACGTCCACGCGCAGTCCGAACTCGACGGCGGTCTCGGCGGTCTTCGGGCCGATGCACGCGACGATGGTCCGCGCATGCGGCTTGCCTGCGATGCCGACCAGGTTGCGGACGGTGCTGCTCGAGGTGAAGCAGACGGCGTCGAATCCGCCGGTCTTGATCATCTCGCGCGTCTCGACCGGCGGCGGCGCCGCACGGACCGTGCGGTACGCGGTCACGTCGTCGATCTCCCAGCCGCGGTCGCGCAGGCCCTCCGACAGCGTCTCGGTCGCGATGTCGGCGCGGGGCAGCAGGATGCGGTCCACCGGGTCGAACACCTCGTCGTACGGCGGGAACTCGTCGAGGAGTCCGAGCGACGACTGCTCACCGCTCGGCAGCAGTTCGGGGTTGACGCCGAACGAACGGACCTTCTCCGCGGTCGCCTCGCCGACGCAGGCGATCTTGACGCCCGAGAACGCGCGGGCGTCGAGCCCGAACTCCTCGAACTTCTCCCACACCGCGCGGACCGCGTTGGTCGAGGTGAACACGACCCACTGGTAGCGGCCGTCGACGAGGCCCTTGACCGCGCGTTCCATCTGCGCCGGGCTGCGCGGGGGTTCGACGGCGATCGTCGGGACCTCGCGCGGGATGGCCCCGTGCGATTCGAGGCGCTCGCTCATGTCCGCGGCCTGGTCCTTGGTGCGCGGCACCAGGACAGTCCAGCCGTACAGTGCGCGCGACTCCCACCACGAGAACTTCGCCCGCTGGGTGACGACCTTGCCGACGGTCAGGACCAGCGGGCCGGTGAGGGCGTTGCCGAGGTCGTTGACGGTGGCGAGGGTCGCCTCGATGGTGCGCTGCGCACAGGTGGTTCCGTTGACGGTGATCGCGACCGGCGTCTGCGGGGCCACGCCGTGTTCGACGAGTTCGCTCGCCAGCTCCGCGAGATGCCCGGACGTCGCGTGCAGGACCAGCGGTCCGGGGGCCGCGGCGAGGGCGGCCCAGTCGACGTCTCCGCGCACGTCGGCGACGGTGTGGCCGGAGCCGATCGGCATGCCGGCGAAGCTGGGGACCACGGCGTCGGCGGGGATGCCGGGGAGCACCTCGAATCCGACGGAGGTGCGGGCGACGGCGCTGATCTCGGCGAGCACCGAGTCGGCGCTCATCGGATCGCCCGCGACCACGCGGACCACGTTGACACCGGTCTTCGCCTCCGCGACGAGGGTCTTGGCGACCTGAGCGGGATCTCCGAGAGCCGGGCGGACCACGTCGACGACGTCCTGCTCGGCGGCTTCGGCCGCTGCCGCTTCCGCGGCCTTGCGACCCGCGCGGGTCGGCACCGGCTCGGCCTGGGCGTGAGCGGAGCCGATCAGGGCGACGACACCGGAGGGAACATCGGGGTCGACGAACGCCGATGTGGCGTTCACCAGCACGTTCTGCGCTTTGACAGTCAGGAGATCCGGGTTACCGGGACCCGACCCGACGAACAGGATCCGGCCGGGTTTAGCATTCTTCGTACGGCTCATGCGTGCGCACTCTCCTACCCCCGCCAGGGGGCTGCAGTTCGTTCGACGTCCGGTGTCCACCCGGGCCGTCGACTTCCTGGTGCCGGGGCGTGCGCGTCCGTCGTCTGCGTCCGGATCAGTGTCCGGGCACGTAGTCGGCCGCGCCGAGCTCCAGCAGTTCGGCGGCGAGACGCTCCCCGAGTTCGACGGCACGATCCACCGGGCCCACCACCGAAGCGCGGATCACATCGGATCCGTCCTCGGCCGCCACTCCCGCGCGAAGCGAGAGCTCGTCGAAGATGCGCCCACCGGAATCGATCGACTCGACCACCTCGGCGATCGCTCCGACCGGGGCGGTGCATCCGGCCTCGAGGGCCGCGAGCACCGCGCGTTCGGCGTCGACCGCTGCACGGGTGGACGGGTCGTCCAACTCGGCGAGAATTCTCACCAGTTCGGCATCGTCGGCGAGACACTCGACGGCCAGGGCCCCCTGCGCCGGAGCGGGCAGCATGACCACGGGGTCAAGCGCCTCGGTGACTGCATCGGTTCGACCGATGCGCACCAGTCCGGCTCGGGCGACCACTACCGCGTCCAGTTCCCCGTTCGCGACTCTGCCCAACCGAGAGTCAAGGTTGCCTCGTAGGGGGCGAATTTCCAAACCGAGACCGAGTGCTCTAAGCTGCGCGGCCCGACGCGGCGACGACGTTCCGATCGTCGACCCCGACGGCAGTTCGCCGAGGACCATTCCGTCCCTGCTGACCAGCGCGTCTCTGGGGTCGACGCGCTCGGGGACGGCCGCCATCTTCAAGTCTGCTTCGGGGGCCGTCGGAAGGTCCTTGTAGGAGTGGATCGCGGCGTCGCAGACACCGTCGCGCAGGGCGGTGCGGATGGCGGTGGTGAACACGCCGATGCCGATCTGGGCCACCGGCGCGGTCGACGTGTCGCCCGCCGTGCTGATGATGACGAGCTCGGCCGGGTGCCCGTTCGCGGTCAACCGGTCGGCGATCCCCTGCGCCTGCGTGGTCGCGAGCAACGATCCCCGCGTCCCGATGCGGATGACCCCCTTCGACGCTCCCCGCCCCTCAAGCGACGTTCCCGGCTCCCCTAGCGACGTTCCCGGCTCCCCGAGCGCAGTCGAGGGGTTGTCAGATGTAGACACGTGATTGACCGTCCTGTCGGTTCGAGGAGAGGTGGTGCGCCGGTACCGCTGGGGCGGTTCCGCCGGTCATGCGGACTCGGGGTCGCCGTTGCTCGCGACGCCCGAAACCGATTCGGCCGCACCTGGTTTGAGTTCGAAGAGCTCCCGGAGAGCCTCGGCGTAGTGATCGCCACGGCCGCTCGAGGCGAGTTGCTTCACCCGCACCGTCGGAGCGTGGAGGAGTTTGTCGGCGACGCGTCGCACCGCTTTGGCGACCTCGTCGCGCTGGGCGCCGTCCAGATCGGGGAGCCGGGTCTGCAGGCGCAGGATCTCGGCTTCGACGACGTCGGCGGCCCGCTGCCGCAGTGCCGCGACGGTCGGCGTCACCTCGGCCTGCCGCTGCGCGGCGAGGTATCCGGCCAGTTCGTCCGCGACGATCCCGCGCGCGGCGACGGCGTCCGCGTGCGCGGCCTTCGTCTCCTCGTCGTCCCGGAGTCCTTCGATGTCGACGACGGCGACGCCGGGCAACGCGGCGACGACGGGATCCACGTCGCGGGGGATGCCGAGATCACAGAACAGCAGTGGGGCGGGGTTGGTACGGCGAGTGAGCGCCGTGTGGACGTCGGCCACTCCGACGACGGAGCTGACCGACCCGGTACAGGTGACGACGACGTCGGCGTCGGCCATCGCATCGGCCATGGAGTCGATCGACGTGCCGTCGGCGACGATCCCGTATCGCTCGGAGACGAGCGCCGCGAGTTCGGTCGCGCGTTCGGCCGTGCGGTTGACGACGGTGATCTCCCGCACCCCGTCGCGCGCGAGCTGGCTCGTGGCGAGCGAGCCCATCGCACCCGCGCCGAAGACGACGGCGCGTCGGATCGGGGCCTGTGCCGCGCCGGCGTTCCGGACGGCCTGCGCGCGATGCAGCGCGACGGACACGACGGACGCGCCCGCCCTGTCGATGTCGGTCTCGTGGTGGACGCGCTTGCCGACGCGGAGCGCCTGCTGCGCGAGTTCGTGCAGGGTGCGTCCCGCCGATTTGTGCTGGTCGGCCTCGGTGTAGGCGGTTCGGATCTGGCCGAGGATCTGCTGTTCGCCGACGACCATCGAGTCGAGGCCCGCGGCGACCGTGAACAGGTGCTCGACGGCGGCCTCGGAGTAGTGCACGTAGGCGTGTCCGGTCAGCTCGGCGACCGTCATTCCGGTGTGGGCTCCGAACACGTCGCCGACCGCTTCCAGCGCCGGGTGGAACGCCTCGACGACCGCGTACACCTCGACGCGGTTACAGGTCGAGACGAGCATCGCCTCGGAGACCGCGGGTGAGCGGACGAGCGCCTCCACGAGCTTGGGGCGTTCGGTCTCGGAGACGGTGAGTCGTTCCAGAACGGACACCGGAGCACTCCGATGGGACACCCCGAACAACAAGACACTCACTGCATCGCCCGTTTCCAGCCAACCGGTGACCCGGCACCCGTGTGATGCCGATCCGATGGGCACGTGTGGTTCCAGGCTAGATCACTCGTCGGCACGAATGCACTTCCGCCCGGAACGATGTGGGATGTCAGACATCCGGTGGACACCGGGTTAACGCGCGGCGTCCAAGTCGGACCGCAGTCGCGGCTCGTCGACCTCCCAGTATCCGTGTTCGTCTCCGTCGACGACGATGACCGGCACCCGGTCGCCGTACTCGGCGCGGAGCGTCGGGTCGCCCGCCTCCGCGGCCGCGTCGACGTCGACGACCCGCGGGGTGAGCCCGTAGTCGGCGAGGATCCGGCGCAGGTCTTCTTCCGCGGAGGCACACGCGTGGCATCCCGCACGGGCCATGAGTTCGACGGTGACGTCCATGCCGTCAAGTCTGCCACCGGTCAGTGTTCGGCCTCCCGATGCAGCACGGCGGCCTTCGCCGAGATCCAGTCCACGTACGCGAGGCCGATCGCCGACGCGATGAACGCCATGTGGATGATCGTCTGCCACTTGAGCTGTTCGGCGGGGATGTTGGCGGCATTGATGAACGACTTGAGCAGGTGGATCGACGAGATGCCGATGATCGACATCGCCAGTTTGACCTTCAACACGTTCGGGTTCACGTGCGAGAGCCACTCCGGCTTGTCCCGGTGATCGTCCATGCTGATCCGGGACACGAACGTCTCGTATCCGCCGATGATCACCATGATCAGCAGGTTCGCGATCATCACCACGTCGACGAGACCGAGCACCAAGAGCATCACATCGGCCTCGGTGAAGTGATTGAAGTCCTTGACGAGGTGGACCAGTTCCTTCCAGAACACCACGACGTAGACGGCTTGCGCGACGATCAGCCCCAGATAGAGGGGCGCCTGCAGCCATCGGCTGACGAAGATCGTCGAGCCGATGAAGCCGACGAACGATCGGGGACGGGCCGGACGTGCCGTCGGGCTCGGTGCGAGTGTCGGTGCAGTGGGTTCGGTCACGATCGACGAAGATATCGAATCCGACTTCGCTCGTCGATCCACCGAACGATTCAAGTCGGGCACACCGAGCGGCCGACGCCACATCGAACGAGTCGCCGGCCCGCGATAGGCTTGGCAGCAATCCGCAGGAGCGGTACTCGTGACGAACGGGAGGTGGCCGCATGAGCCGCGATTCGATGGAACCTGATCATGAGCACACCCCTGAGGACGCCGCCCTCGCCGACTCCGATCTGAACGAGGCGCGCGAACTCGAGACCGAGCAGTTCGATGTCGATCACACGGTGGACGTGGACGGCGACGACGTCCCTCACGATCGTGACGGCGCTCGACTGCCGGACGACGCCGACTGGGACGGCCCGACCGAGGACGACGAGTTCCACCGCATGAGCGCGTGGCTCAACCGTCGCGCCGGACGGTTCCTGCAGACGGCCGAAGAGCTCCGCCAGACCCTCGCGGGCGAGGCGTCGGCACGCGCCGCGATCGAATCCCTCGGCAAGCGTGTCCCCGTCGACGACGTGCCGGGAGCCGACCTGACCGCAGCCGCGTTCTTCGACGTCGACAACACGCTCGTCCACGGCGCGTCGATCGTGCTGTTCGCGCGCGGTCTCGCATCGCGCAAGTACTTCTCGTACGGCGACATCGCGAGCTTCGCGTGGCAGCAGGCGAAGTTCCGGGTGACCGGCAAGGAGAACGCGGCCGACGTCGCACAGGGCAAGGACAAGGCGCTGTCGTTCATCGCGGGACGCGAGACGGCCGAACTCGTGGAACTGGGCGAGGACATCTACGACGAATTCATCGCCGACAAGATCTGGCCCGGCACGGCGGCCCTCGCCCAGCGTCATCTCGACGCGGGTCAGCAGGTGTGGCTGGTGACGGCCACGCCGGTCGAACTGGCGCAGACGATCGCCAAGCGCCTCGGCCTGACGGGCGCCCTCGGCACGGTCGCGGAGAGCGTCGACGGTCGATTCACCGGCAGGCTCGTCGGCGACATCCTCCACGGCCAGGGCAAGGCACACGCGGTCCGCACGATCGCCGTCCGCGAGGGGCTCGACCTCAAACGGTGCACGGCGTACTCGGATTCGCACAACGACGTGCCGATGCTGTCACTGGTCGGCACGGCCGTCGCGATCAACCCGGACACCGACCTCAAGGAGATCGCGCGCGTCCGCGGCTGGGAGGCGTACGACTTCCGCACCGCCCGCAAGGCCGCGAAGTACGGCATGCGTTCGGCCGTCGTCCTCGGCGTCGCCGGGGCATCGGTCGCCGGGGCCGCCCGCCTCCTCCGCCGCAGGTAGCCACAACGTGATGGCTTTCCGCCATTTGTAACGACATGTTCGTCACAAATGGCGGAAAGCCCACCGTGCCTGCGTATCTCAGCCGAGATAGACGCTGCCGCGGCGGGAGAGCATGCGGAAGAGGGTCTGCTGGATCTCTTCACGGACGTGATCGGTCAGGTCGAAGACCACGAGCGGGTCGTCGGCGGCCTGTTCGTCGTAGCCGTCGGTGGCGATCGGCTTGCCGAAGTGGATGTGCCACTTGGACGGCAGCGGGACCATGCCGAGCGGCCCGAGCCACGGGAACAGCGGCGTCACCGGGAAGTACGGGAGCCCGAGCGCGCGCGCGAACGGCTTGAGGTCGGCGACCATCGGATAGATCTCCTCCGACCCGACGATCGACACGGGGACGATCGGAGCCCTGGTCCGGATCGCCGTGGTGACGAACCCGCCGCGGCCGAAGCGCTGCAGTTTGTACCGGTCCTTGTACAGCTTGCCGATGCCCTTGAAGCCCTCGGGCCACACCGCTGTCAGTTCGCCGCGACGCAGGAGAGCCTCGGCGTCGGCGTTGCAGGCGAGGGTGGCCCCGATGCGGCGGGCGAGGTCGCTGATGACGGGCGTCTCGAACGCCATGTCGGCGGCGAGCACCCTCAGGTACCGCTCGTTCGGGTGATTGTCCCGGACGGCGAGCGACGTGATCAGGGCGTCGACGGGGATGGCTCCGGCGTGGTTGGCGACGAGCAGCGCGCCGCCGCTGGCCGGCAGGTTCTCGACTCCGGTCACCTCGACGCGGAACCACTTCTGGTACACCTGCCGCAGCGCCGGGAACCACACCGACTCGGCGAAGTGCGGATCGAAGCCGAAGTCGTCGACGGCGAAGTCGCCCGTCATCCGCTCCCGGATGAAGCCGGACGTCGCGATCAACGTGTCGGCGACCGCGCCGCGCAGTCCGCCGAGGCTGAACAGCGGCGAGTTCCGCACCGGCGTGATCGGCGACGGTTCGTCGTGCAGGTCGATGCCGTCGTGGATGGGTGTCACCGGAGCCGCGGGCCGTCCGAACCCGTCGGTGTTCGGGTGGCCGGACGGAGCGCGTCCGCCCATGCGGGGATCGGTGTAGAGAGCGATCACCTTGGCGGTGCGTGAATCGTTGGGCTTATGCGCCGCTGCCATGGAACTCCCCTCTCGCATCGTCGGCGGTCGTCCGCCGGATTTCACCGAATGTCTCGCTCACATACTACGGGCGCGGACACCCGTCATTGCAGTGCCGTGGCGGTCGCCACAGCGCGGGCTTCGAAGTCTCGCCACGTGTTCGCCGACAGCACCGGTTCGGTCTTGCCGCGGGTGATGAAGTCGTCCAGCGTCTCGAGGGTCGTGTACTTCGGTTCGAACCCGAACTCGCTGCGCATGCGCGTGTTGTCCAAGACACGGCCGTACGTGAGGTACGCGGTGTGTTCGGAACGGATCATGGGGACGCCGCCGTCCTGCAGTACGCCGATGAGCGGCGGGATGAGGCTCGGGGCCACCGGGAGCTGCACGTGTCCGGCTCGGTGGACGGCCTGGGCGAGCGTCACGACGCCGTCGCCGGACACGTTGAACGTGCCGGGCCGGGGACGCAGGGTCGCGTGTTCCATCGCCGCGAGGGCGTCCTCCTCGTGGAGGAACTGCAGGCGCGGCGAGAAACCGAACGCCGTCGGCACCAACGGCATCGACAGGTAGCCGCCCATGCGGGTCTTGACCCGCGGTCCGAGCATCGACTGGTAGCGGAGGATCGTCACGTCGATGTCCTGACGGCGGCGCGACAGCCCGCGGACGTAGCCCTCGACGTCGATGAGGTCGCGCCCGTACCCGTTGCGCGGCTCGCGGCGGGCACGTGTGCCTTCGGTGAACGACGCCGGGTCCTTCGCGGTGGCTCCGTACACCATCGCGCTCGACCGCAGGATGAGCCGCTTCACGGAGGGACTGCGCTGGCAGGCCGCACACACCTGCATGGAGCCGACGACGTTGAGTTCCTTGATCGCGGCGGAGTGCTCGACGTCGTCCATGATCGACGGAGCCGCGTGGACGACGGTGTCGACGTCGTAGGTGGCGATGGCCTTCGCGATGGCGGGACGACGGATGTCCAAACGCAGGAACTCCGCGCGTCCCATGCGACGCATCAGATCCTTGCGGGGGACGCGGGAGTCGACGGCGACCACCCGCTCGATCGCCGGGTTGGCCGCGAGGCGGGCGACGAGGTAGCCGCCGAGGAACGTCGATGCTCCGGTCACGAGCACCGAACGCGGTGCGTGCTGCTGGGTGTCGTCGCTCATGGCCTACAGAATAGTGCCGAAACGAAAGAACCCGCCCTGGTGGGGGCGGGTCCATCGATCACTTGCCGAGTTTACGACGCTGCACGCGAGTGCGGCGGAGCAGCTTGCGGTGCTTCTTCTTCGACATGCGCTTGCGGCGCTTCTTGATAACGGAACCCATGGGGCTCTCCCTCACGATCGATGGTGGTGTCCTCCGGCCACGGGGGCCGGCATTGTTGTCGGGGCCGTCGCCGACTCTTCAAGCTCGAATGAACCCAGGGGCGACAGCGACCTGATCGCCAATCCTACCGCCCGCATGAACATGAGGCGAAATCGGGCGGTCGGCGGGCCGATGCGGCACTGCCCGGCAAGACGGTGGCATCGATGAGACCCGGCAGAACGCGCACCGCCCGCCGTGCGTGGCGCGGCGGGCGGTGTGCGTGTATGCGTCGGTCTCTATCCGGCGTCGAAGTACGAGGTCTCGAGGTACTCGTGGACTGCCTTGGCGTGCACGCGGAACGAACGTCCCACGCGAACGGCGGGCAGTTCGCCGTTGTGCACCAGGCGGTACACGGTCATCTTCGACACACGCATCAGCGATGCGACTTCTGCGACGGTCAGGAACTGCGACGCGGACGCCGCGTTGGCGACACTGCGGTCGGCGATTTCGTTCCGTTCACCCGGCTTTTCTGCAGCCATGTATTCATTACCTCCGGTGCACGCATCGCGGCCACCGGCTTCCCCTCCGGCGGACATCAGACACGTACGTGCTGGTTGTACCTTAGCGTGGCGGGTGTGAATAGTGCGACGTGAGAGAAAGAATGATCGGCGTCTCATCCGTTTTCACCGAGTGTTCGACGACATCTTCGCTGGCAGAGGCCCTGACGCCGAGAACACGACGCGGCACGGAAGGCCCTCGAGGGTCTCTATCAACCCTCAATCTCTGGTCGACGTGCCATCTGCGCACTGGTCTTCGCGCACGCCGCGGTCGCCTCGTTCACCGCGTGCCGGAGGCCGTGCTTCTCGAATTCCCGCAGGGCAGCCGCGGTCGTGCCGCCCGGCGAGGTGACGGCGGCGCGCAGGTCGACGGCCGTCAGACCCGATTCGGCGAGCAGCACACCCGAGCCCTTCACGGTCTGGACCGCGAGCTCAGCAGACTGCTGCCGAGTGAGCCCGAGCGCGACGCCCGCGTCGATCATCGCCTCGACCATCAGGAAGAAGTAGGCGGGACCCGAACCCGAGATCGCGGTGACCGCGTCGAGCGAACGCTCCGGGACGACCATCACCTTGCCGACCGACTCGAGGAGTCGGACCGCGACGTCCACCTGCGCGTCGTTGGCGTACCGTCCGGGGCTGACGGCGCACATGGCCTCGTTGACGAGCATCGGCGTGTTCGGCATCACCCGGATGACCGGCGATCCCGCGGGCAGCGACGCCTCGTAGCGGTCCGTCGGGATGCCCGCGACCAGGGTGATCGTGATCCGCTCGTCCTCGCTGCTGTCGTCGGCCTTCGCCAGGAGCGGCAGCACCGCGTCGACCGCGTCCGGCTTCACCGCGATGAACACGACCTGCACACCGCTTGCGGCGTCGGCGATGTCGGACGTGACGCGCACGCCGTAGTCCTCGATGAGTTCGGCCGACCGGGCGCTCGACCGTTCCACCACCACGAGGTCCTTCACCGGCTTCCCGGCGTTGATCAGACCGGCGAGGAGGGCCTCGCCGATCTTGCCGCCGCCGATGATCGCTACCCGCTCGCTCATGTCAGTTCACTGTTCCTTCTGTTCGTTCGTGTGGTCCGGGCGGTCGCGTCAACGCCGCGCCGGGATCAATGCCAGCTGCCGGGACTGCGCGACGACGGCGCCCGTCGAGTCCACCACGAGGTGATCCTCGGCGAACATGCCCCGCCCCACCTCGACGGTCGACGCCTCGTACCGCAGCCAGCCCGGCGCCGGGAGGCGACGGACGTAGGTCGTCAGCTGGACCGTCGGGGCCCAGCCGAACATGCCGAGATTCATGACGACGGGCGGCGAGATGTCGCAGACCAGGACCGGGAAGTCCAGGCCGATGTCGTCCGGCTGGTCGTCGTCGTCCTTGGGCCTGCACCATCCGCGGATCACCGGCGGCCCCGTCTCCCCGCGGGCGACGGCGAACGTGCCCGCGTCGAGGACGAAGTCGGCGGCGGCCCCCAGGTGCATCACTTCACCGACCGGGCTGTCGCCGACGCTGAGCCCGTCGACCGCTGGTTCGACAGGCATGTCGGCGAGCAGGCCGTCGGCGCGGTAGGCGGCGGCGCCCTCGTCGAGCCTGCCGAGAGTGACCGTCGACGTGACCATCCGTCGATCGTTCTGGGTCACCTCGACCCGCGCGAGGGACACCGTCCGGCCGCGCTTGACGATCGACACCTCGACGACGATCGCCGCCGGGTCCGGCGCCGCGAGATAGTCGCTCGCCACGGCGATCGCGGTGACGCCGTCGATCAGCGCCGGGTCGGCGTCGAGCTCGGCCAGGTCGATCAGCGCGGCGCGCGCCGCGCGCGTGATGACCATCTGCAGGCTGCCGCCGTGGACCTTCGGTCCGATAGTGAAGGTCTCGTCGATGACGGTGGCGTACGTGATCGACGCGCCGTCGCCGCCACGAGACAGGGTCTCGAGGTGCAGGAGGTCGGCGAGCTTCGTCATAGGTCTCCTAGAGTTCCCGGCTGAGGTGAGTGCGAGCGAATTCCAGCGAGCGCGCCAGCATCGCGGCCCGGTCGACCTTGGTGCGCGCCGACGTCGTGTGGACCTCGAGGACCACGGACCCGTCGAAGTCGCTGTCGGCGAGTCGCCTGCACACCTCGATGCACGGCTGTGTCCCCTCACCGGGGATCAGGTGCTCGTCGTGCGCGGCTCCGGTCCCGTCCGTCAGGTGCAGATGCTTGAGCCCGCGACCCATGCGGTCGGCCATCGCGAGCGCGTCGTCGCCCGCCGTGGCGACGTGCGACAGGTCGAGCGTGTAATTGTCGTAGCCGATCGCCGTCGGGTCGATCGGCTTCCCGAACGCCGACGCGCTCAGGCCCGGTCCGCCGCCGCGCTGCGCCATCCGCTCGGCAGGCCTGGACCCGCCGCCGAACAATCGGTCCGCCCGCATCGGGAACATGTTCTCCACGGCCACCGAGACGTCCGACTCGGCCTCCAGCTGGGCGACGAGGTCGTCGAACGCGGCGACGTATTCGCGCTGCCACCGGAACGGCGGGTGGACGACGACCGTCGACGCGCCGAGCGTCTCGGCCGCCCGAACCGACTTGGCGAGCTTCGCCTTGGGGTCACGGCCCCAGACGCGCTGCGAGATGAGCAGGCACGGCGCGTGCACCGACAGGACCGGCACCTGATACCGCTGCGACAGTCGGGCGACCTGTGGGATGTCCTGGCTGACGGCCTCGCCCCACACCATCAGCTCGACGCCGTCGTAGCCGAGTTCGTTCGCGTAGGCGAAAGCGGCCTCGGTGTTCTGCGGATACACCGAGGCGGTGGACAGTCCGATCGGGATCGGGATGCGCAGCTGCGACACCGGGCGCTCTAGGGCTGGGCCGCGAGGAAGACGAGCGGGCCGATCGTCACGAGCATGCCGACGGCGAGCGCGAGGAGCGTCGTCGCGAGATCGCGTTTACGCAGGATGTGCGCGAACGTCACGACCGCGAAGATCACCACGATCGCCAGGACGAGCGCCAGGTAGACGTACCGCTTCCACAGTTCGGTGAAACCCCAGAACAGGCCCGCGCCGACGCCGAGTCCGACGACGATCTCGCCGACGAACGCGGCCCACCCGAGCGCGGCCGACGGTTCCGCGTCGTCGTCCTCGGCGGCCTTCGCCGCTTTCGCCTCGGCCTTGGCCGCCTTCCGATCGGCCTTGGCCTTGGCCGCCTTGGCCGCGGCCTTGTCGTCGGAGCCTTCGGAGAGGAGCTCGTGGGCGACGGTCTCGTCGGCCCGAACGTCGTCGCCCCGAGTGTCGTCGGCGAGGATGTGCTCGCCCGCGTCGACATCGGTATCGGTATCGTCGACCAGCGGGATCGACGTGGTGTCGTCGAACGACGACGCCGGTTCCGGGTCGACAGGGGCGGCGACGGTCAACGCGTCGGTCGAGTCGTACGTCGACTGGTGGATCACCGCGGGCGGCAGATCGTAGTCGAACATGTCGTCGGCTTCGACCTTGCGCAGCGAGCCGGTGTCGTCGTCGGAGAACGCCGGGATCACGCCGGTCGACTCGACATCCGACCGAACCGGCGGTGTGAAGCCCGGCATGCCGCTCGCCCCGACGGCTCGGGGGGCGTCGGGTGCGGGGCTCGGGGCCGTGTACGACGGCATGCCCGACGCGGTCGTCGACGACGCCGTCGTTCCGGCACGCCGGACCGACACCGACTCCGAGCGGGGGAACGCGTCGTCACCGCCGGACCGTGCGATCAGTTCCGACACTGTGATCGGCTTCGACTCCGGCTCGGTCTCGTCCGCCATACGACTCCGGTGTCCCTTCGTGCGTCAGTTAGTGGTCATGGCGCCCGCGGGCTCGGAATCGAGGCGACGCAGGATCACGCCTTCTCGCAAAGCCCACGGACAGATGTCCAGTGTATCGACTCCGAGCGCACGCATCGCCGCCTCCGCCACGAGAGCACCCGCGACGATCTGCGGCGCGCGGTCGGCGCTGACGCCTTCGAGTTCGGCGCGGTCGGCCGTCGTCATGCGGGAGATGAACGCGGTGAGCTGGCGCAGGCCGCTGACCGTGAGGGTCCGTTTGACGCGCGGCCCCGCACCGGACGGCGCGGCTCCGGTCAGTCGGGCCAGCGAGCGGAAGGTCTTGGACGAGCCGACCGCGAGGTCTGCCTTGCCGACCGCGCGCAGTTCCTTCGCCGGTTCCTTGAGTTCGGCGTCGAGCCAGTCGCGCAGCACGGCCACGCGGCGACGGCTCGGCGGGTCGCCCTGCAGCCATTCGCGGGTGAGTCGCCCCGCTCCGAGCGGCAACGACAGCGCGACGTCGGGTTCCTCGTCGACGCCGTTCGACATCTCGAGGCTGCCGCCGCCGATGTCGAACGCCAGGATCCGGCCCGCGCTCCAGCCGTACCAGCGGCGGACCGCGAGGGACGTGAGGCGCGACTCGTCGACGCCTTCGAGGACCTGGATGTCCAGGCCCGAGGCCTCCTTGACCTTGCGGAGCACCTGGTCGCAGTTGGTCGCGTCGCGGACCGCGGACGTCGCGAAGGCCATCACCTGTTCGCAACCGGACGACCGGGCGATGCGGGTGAACTCCTCGGTCGTGGAGACGAGCGCCCTGGCACCGGAGTCTCGCATGCGCCCGTTCTCGTCGATCTCCTCGGCGAGCCGCAGGACCGCCTTCGTCGAGCTCATCGGGTTCGGATGACCACCCCGGTGAGCGTCGACCACGAGCAGATGCACCGTATTGCTGCCAACGTCGAGCACTCCAAGTCGCACCGATCAAACGTACTCGGCCGCCGCGGTCCGCGCGACCCGGCACTCAGCAGCTACCGTTGACATTCACTCTCAACAGGAAGGCCATCGTGTCCGCTGATCCGCGCAGGCAGGCTCCCGCCCCCGAAGCAGCCCTCGACTTCCCGCGCGAATGGTACGAGTTCTTCGACCCCGCCGACCCCGAACATCTGATCAGCGTGGACCTGACCTGGATGTTGTCCCGGTGGACGTGCGTCTTCGGGACGCCTGCGTGCCAAGGGATCATCGCCGACCGTGCCTCCGACGGATGCTGCACGCACGGGGCGTATCTGACCGACGACGACGATCGCGAACGACTCGCCGCGGGCGCGGCTATGCTGACCGCCGACGACTGGGAGTTCCACGCCGAAGGGTCCGCCGACGATCCGCTCGGTCCCGGCGGCTACCTCGAGGAGAACGAGGACCTGGAAGGCGAGCCGGCCCTGAAGACCCGCCTGCACGACGGCGCGTGCATCTTCTTGAACAGGCCCGGATTCCCCGCGGGCCAGGGATGTTCGCTGCACGGCATGGCGCTCCGGAAGGGCATCGAGCCGCTCACCGTGAAGCCGGACGTCTGCTGGCAACTGCCGATGCGGCGCGAGCAGGACTGGGTGACGCGCCCCGACGGCTCGGAGATCCTGAAGACGACGCTCACCGAGTTCGACCGCCGCGGCTGGGGCGAAGGCGGCCACGACCTGGACTGGTACTGCTCGGGTTCGCCGGACGCCCACATCGGAGCCACCCAGGTCTTCGAGTCGTACCGGCCCGAGCTCGTCGAACTCGTCGGCGAACCCGCCTACGAGGTCATCGCCGACGTCTGCCGTCGGCGCAACGGTCTCGGCCTGCTCGCCGTCCACCCGGCGACCGCCGCCGCCACCTCCCGCCGCGACACCGACCTCAAGTACGAACAGATGTAGGACGGCGGGTCGAAGGGTCGATCAGATCACGGCTCGAACTTGTAGCCGAGGCCGCGGACGGTGATGAGGTGGCGGGGCTGGGACGAGTCCGGTTCCACCTTGGAGCGCAGGCGCTTGACGTGCACGTCGAGCGTCTTGGTGTCGCCGACGTAGTCGGCGCCCCACACGCGGTCGATCAGCTGGCTCCGAGTCAGGACGCGACCGGAGTTGCGCAGCAGGTATTCGAGGAGATCGAACTCCTTGAGCGGCAGGGTCACATCGGAGCCGCCGACGCTGACGGTGTGGCGCTGGACGTCCATGCGGACCGGCCCGACCTCGATGACGCCGATGGCGGCGTCCTCGTCGTCGGCGACCACTCCCCCGCGGCGCAGGACGGCGCGGATGCGGGCGATGAGTTCGCGCGCGGAGTACGGCTTGGTGACGTAGTCGTCGGCGCCGAGTTCTAGGCCGACGACCTTGTCGATCTCGCTGTCGCGGGCGGTCACCATGATCACCGGCGTCGTCGACTTGGCGCGGATCGACTTGCAGATCTCCGTGCCGGACACGCCGGGGAGCATCAGGTCGAGAAGGACGATGTCGGGGTTGATCCGCTCGAACGCGGGCAGCGCCTGCGTCCCGTCGTTCACGATGCTCGCTTCGAAGCCCTCTTTGCGGAGCAGGAAGGCCAGCGGATCGGCCAGCGATTCTTCATCCTCGACGATCAGTACGTGCGTCAAAGCGGGAGTTCCTCTTCTGGTTCCGGGTCGATGGGAATGTACAGGCTGAACGTGGAACCGGTTCCCGGCTTGCTCCACAACCCGATGTGGCCGCCGTGGCTGGCCGCCACGTGCTTGACGATGGCGAGACCGAGTCCGGTGCCGCCGGTCGCACGCGACCGCGCCTTGTCGACGCGGTAGAAACGCTCGAACACGCGCTGCTGATCGGCGGGCGCGATGCCGATGCCTCGGTCGGTGACGGCGATGGCGACCATGTCGACGTCGTCGATGACGACCTTCTTGCGGCTGACGGACACCACTTCGCCGGTCGGCGAATGGTTGATCGCGTTCACCAGCAGGTTGTTCAACGCGGTCAACAGCAGCGTGCGGTCGCCTTGGACGCCGAAGTGCGTCGGCTCGTCGACGACGAGTTCGATCTCGGCGATCTCCGCGGACACCCCGGCGGCCGCGACGGCGTCGTCGACGAGAGCGTCGACGTCGACGGGCACGAAGTCGGCGATGGCTCCGTCCTGCAGACGCGACAATCCAATCAGCTCGTTGACGAGAGACCCCATCCGCGTGGCCTCCTTGAGGACACGGCGACCGAAATGCTCCACGGCCGCGGGGTCGTCACGCGACTCCAGCATCGCCTCCGCCATCAGGCTGATCGCGCCGAGCGGCGTCTTCAGCTCGTGCGAGACGTTGGCGGCGAAGTCTCGGCGGGTGGCCTCGACGCGCTGATTGGTGGAGTCGTCGTCGCCGTAGACGAGCACGTACTGGACGCCGGTGACCGCCGCGAGGCTCGCCGTGCAGCGCACGGTCTCGACCGGGCGGTGGACGGTGCGGCCCGTCGAGACGAATCCGAGCGTCGACTGCGGCGGAGAGAAGTCGAAGTGCCTGTCGACGCCGGTCGTGAACACTTCCGAGATCGCCTCGGCGACGCCGTCGGCGAGCACGTCCCTGACCATGCCAAGTTCGGCGGCCCGATCGTTGTAGACGATGACGTTGTGGAACTCGTCGACGACGACGATCCCCGACTCGGCCCGCGCCACCATGAGGGTCAGCAGGTCGGCGCGCGACACATCGTCGGGCCGGACGGACTGCAGATACGAGGCGTCGACGTGCGGCGGGCCGAAACGGGCGGCTGCGGCACCATTGATCAAGCGGTCACCGCTGGTCTCGGACACACCCGAATCCTACGTGCCATCGTCTGGTGTTCGCAGCCCGGGAAGACACTCTTCGCACAGCATTCACTGTCGGTCCACATGGGTTGACGCCAGGTGAACCGACAGTGTTCGGGGCGGGTCAGGATGCGACGAGATCCGAGTACTCGGGATGCTTCTCGAGGTACTTGACGACGTACGAGCAGACGGGGACGACGGTCTGATTGTTAGTGCGCACGTCGTCGAGGACGTACTTCACCAGGTCCGCGGCGAATCCACGTCCGCCGAACCGCTCGTAGACGACGGTGTGCGTGAGGGCCACGCGGTCGCCGTCCTGCGTGTAGTCGACGTAGCCGACCTCCAACTGCTCACCGTCGTCGCCCGTGATGTCAGCGCGGTAGCGCTCACGCTCGGCCAGATGCTTCACCGAAATCGTCCCGTCAGCCATGCCTCCAATGTAGCCCAGGCCACACCGGCGTGCACGGAATGTCCGACGTCGCCCGAACGAAGGACATCACGACATGCGAAGAACGCGCCACCTGCAGGTTCTCCCCCGCGGTGACGCGTTCTCCGGCGACTGACGAAACCGACGAATCGGTTGTTCGAACTACTTGGCCTCGCCCTGGGCCGCGACGGCCGCGGCTCCCGCCGCCGCCGCCTCGGGATCGAGGTAGACGCCGCCCGGCGTGACCGGGCGGAGGTCGTCGTCGAGGTCGTAGCGCAGCGGGTTGCCGGTCGGGATGTTCAGGCCCGCGATGTCCTCGTCGGAGATGCCGTCGAGGTGCTTGACGAGCGCCCGAAGCGAGTTGCCGTGGGCCGCGACCAGGACGGTCTTGCCCGCACGGAGGTCGGCCTCGATGGTCTCGGTGTAGTACGGGATGAACCGCTTGACCACGTCGAGGAGGCATTCGGTCAGCGGGACGTCGATGCCGTCGTACCGCGGATCACCCACCTGGCTGTACTCGGCGTCGGCCTCGATGGCGGGCGGCGGGGTGTCGTAGCTGCGGCGCCACAGCATGAACTGCTCGTCGCCGTACTTCGCCTTGGTCTCGGCCTTGTTCAGGCCCTGAAGCGCGCCGTAGTGACGCTCATTGAGACGCCAGTCGCGGACCACCGGGATCCAATGGCGGTCGGCGGCGTCGAGCGCGAGCTGCGCGGTGACGATCGCGCGACGCAGCAGCGACGTGTACAGCACGTCGGGCAGCAGGTCGTGTTCGACGAGGAGCTCGCCCGCACGGACCGCTTCGGCGCGGCCCTTGTCGGTCAGTGCGACGTCGACCCAGCCGGTGAACTGGTTGGACGCATTCCATTCGCTCTCGCCGTGACGCATAAGGATCAGGGTGCCGTTGCTCATGGAAGCCAGTTTCTCACACGCCCCCGACTCCCCACCCGAACGCTGAGCTCACCCGCCCCGATCGTTGAACCACACGCACCCGTCCCCCGATCGTTGAGCGAGCGAAGCGAGTCGAAGCGTCTACGGAGTGGAAGACCTTTCGACTCGCTTCGCTCGCTCAAGGAACGGATGGGAGCGGGGTGGGCGGGACTACTTGCGCAGGTCCTTGCGCAGGATCTTGCCCGACGCCGACTTCGGGACGGTCTCGATGAACTCGACGGCGCGGACCTTCTTGTACGGGGCGACGCGCTCGGCGGTGAACGCGATGACGTCGTCCTCGGAGAGCTGGGATCCGGCCTGCGCGACGACGAACGCCTTCGGGATCTCCTCGCCGTCGGCGTCGTTGACGCCGATGACGGCGACATCGGCGATGTCCGGGTGCGTCAAGAGCAGGGCTTCGAGCTCGGCGGGCGGGACCTGGTAGCCCTTGTACTTGATGAGCTCCTTGAGGCGGTCGACGATCGTGATGCATCCCGACGCGTCGACGGTCGCCATGTCGCCGGTCCGCAACCAACCGCCGTCGACGATCGTCTCGGCGGTCGCCGCGTCGTTGTTGAGGTAGCCGACCATCACGTTGGGCCCGCGGACCCAGAGCTCACCGGGCGCCGAGACCCCCTCGGTCGGCTGCGGGACGTCCGCGCCCGACTCCGGGTCGACGATCCGGTTCTCCGAGTTCGGCACGGCCCAGCCGACCGAGGCGATCGGGGCGTCGACGCCGACGGTCCCGACGCCGCCGTCGAACGGGATGAGGTGACTGACCGGCGACAGCTCGCTCATGCCGAAGCCCTGCAGCATGCGCAGGTCGAGTCGTTCCGCGACGGCGTCGCCGAGCTCCTGGTCGAGCGGTGCGGCGCCCGAGACCATCGTGTGCAGCGACGACAGGTCGTACTGGTCGATGATCGGATGCTTCGCGAGGGCGACAGCGATCGGCGGCGCGATGAACGCGTACGTGACCTTGCGTTCTTGGATGTTCGCCAGGAATTCGACGAGGTCGAACCTCGGCATGACGACGAGCGACGCGCGGGCGCGCAACGCCGCGTTGAGCAGCACCGTCATGCCGTAGATGTGGAAGAACGGGAGGACGGCGATGATCACGTCGTCCTCCTTCATGCCCTGAAGAGGCTTGATCTGGGCGACGTTCGACACCAGGTTCAGGTGACTGAGCTTGACGCCCTTGGGGTTGCCGGTGGTGCCGGAGCTGTAGGGCAGCGCGGCGATGTGGGTGGCCGGGTCGAACGTCACCTCCGGAGCCCGCAGGCCCGCGCCGAGCAGGTCTGCGGCGTTCGGGTGCCCGCTCGCGGCCAGACCCTCGCCGTCGAGGATGACGACGTCCTCGTCGGCGAAGCCCACCTCGCGGGCGGCTTCGAGGGCCTGCGGCGCCATCAGCGAGATGGTGATGATCGTCCGCGCCTTCGAGTCGACGAGCTGCTTGCGGATCTCGTTGGCGGTGAACAGCGCGTTCAGCGTGGTCGCGGTGGCCCCGGCACGCAGGATGCCGTGGAAGACCGTGGCGAACGCGGGGATGTTCGGCGACAGGATCGCGACGACGTCGCCGACCCCGATGCCACGCGCGGCGAGCGCGCCGGCCGCGGCGTCGATCTGCGCGACCAACTGTCCGTACGTCGTGGTGGAGCCCGACTTCGGCTCGATGAGCGCGACTCGGTCGCGGTCGGCGTCGGAGAGGTCGCCGAACAGGAAGTCGTAGACGCCCGTCTCGGGGATCTCGACGTTCGGGAACGGTGAAACGATGGTCATGGACAACCCTTCAGAGTGGGACGAGTCACCGAAACCATACCAACATTCATTGTCAGTGTTAGGTGCGCCTACACCGTCGGCTCAGCTCGGCGGGCGGGCGTCGTCGTCGAGCGGCGCGATCTCGGGGAGATCGTCCGGGTCGATGAGGTGCGCGAACGCGTCGAGGTTCTTCATCGGCTCGCCTCGGGCCGTCCGCCAGGCCCATTCGCGTTTGATCGACGTGAGGAATCCGATCTCGAGGATCTGGTTGAAGTCGCCGTCCGCGGCCTCGAGGACCTGGCCGAGGACACGGTCGACCTCGTCCTGCGTGACGGAGTCGGCGGATATCCGTCCGATCAGGTAGATGTCGCCCGCGTTGTCGAGTGTGTACGCGACCCCGTAGAGCCTGCGGTTGCGCTTGAGGAGGTAGCGGTAGACGGCCTCGAACTCCTCGTCGGGCCTGCGGCACACGAAGGCCTCGACGCGCACGCCGTTGACCGCGGCCGTCAGCAGGACGGTCGTCTTCAGCTTGCGCTCACCCGGCAGTTCGACGACGAGATGCTCGGACTTCGCGCCGCCCGAGGAGCGTCGGACGTAGTCGATGCCGGACGCCTCCAGGGCGGTGCGAAGTTCAGCGGTGTAGTCGGACACGTGCGGGACCTCCGGGGTCGGGGGTGGGCGGATGTCAGCGGGGTCGGGCGGGCGGATGTCAGATGGTCACGCGGGGCCGGGTGCGTCGACGACGCAGCCCGAACAGACCGGTCTGACGACCGGCCCCGCGGCGGTACGCGGCCATCGCGCGTTCGTAGCTTCCGAGCAGTGCGTCCGTCGTGTGATCCCACGAGAACGCCCGCGCGTGGATCGCGGCCTGCGTCCCCATGCTCCGCAGTCGAGCGGGGTCGGCGAGGAGGGCGGCCAGCCGTGCCGTCCACGCCTCGATGTCGTGACCGTCGACGAGCACGCCCGACACCCCGTCGGCCACGGCGACGCCGAGACCGCCGACGTTCGCGGCGATCACCGGGACCCCGCAGGCCTGCGCCTCGAGCGCCACCAGACCGAAGCTCTCCGAGTAGCTCGGAACTGCGACGAGGTCGGAGGCTCGATACACGTCCGCGAGGTCGGCCGGGGCCTGCGGGGGCAGGAACGTCACCCCGGCGGAGACGCCGAGACCCGCCGCGAGGTCGACGAGCGCCTCGGGCAGTCCGGCGCCGTTGCCCGACGCACCGCCGACCACCAGCAGTCGGAGCCTGCCCGCGGCGTCGGAACGGATCAGCGGAGCCATCGCCCGCAGCAGCACGTCCGGCGCCTTGAGCGGCTGTATCCGCCCGACGAACGTGACGACCACGTCGTCGGGCCGCAGACCGACCCTGGCGCGCGCCGCGAGACGGTCGCCAGGCGAATAGCGCTCCAGATCGGCACCCGGCACCACGACGTCCACGCGCGCGGGATCGGCGCCGTACAGATCGACGAGCTCGGACGCCTCGGTCGGCGTGTTGACCACGAGCAGGTCGGCCTCGTCGACCACCTGCTGCTCGCCGATCACGCGGAGTTTGGGTTCGGCGGTGTCGCCGTCGGCGAGCGACGCGTTCTTGACCGCGGCGAGGGTGTGCGCGGTATGGACGAGCGGGACGCCCCACCGGTCGCGCGCGAGCCATCCGACCTGCCCCGACAGCCAGTAGTGCGAGTGGATCAGATCGTAGTAGCCGGGCTCCTGGGCCGCCTCGGCGCGCAGGACGTTCGCCGAGAACGCGCACAGCTGGCCCGGCAGGTCGTGCTTGTCGAGGCCGTCGAACGGCCCGGCGGGCACGTGATGGACGGTCACTCCCGGCGCGGCCTGTTCGGTCGGCGCGTCGCTCGACGAGGTCGCACGGGTGAAGATCTCGACCTCGACTCCGCGTTTGGCGAGCCGGGTGGCGGTCTGCCAGACGTAGACGTTCATGCCGCCGGCGTCGCCGGTCCCCGCTTGGGCGAGCGGCGACGTGTGCACCGAGATGAGCGCGATGCGTCGCGGGCGAAGTCCACCGGTCATGGCACCAGGGTAGTGAATCGTCGAGCGGGACTCGGCGCGGACCGACCGATGCACGTTCGCGCATCGCTTCGACAAAGGTTCGCCCGCCGCCCTACCATTGTCGGTAACGATTTTCATTACCTTCTGATTGTTCGGCCCTACCTCGTGAGAAAGCTCCGCATCGCCATGTCCTCTCCCCGCCCACGTCGCCTGATCGCGGCCATCATCGCGGCCGTCGCGCTCACCGCATCGGTCGCCGCCTGCACCGACGACTCGGGGCCGCGGGCCACCGACCACCCCGTCGTCGTCGCGTCGACCGACGTGTGGGCGTCGGTCGCACGTGCGGTCGCGGGTGCGGACGCCGATGTCAGCGCCCTGTTCACCACGCCGGGCGGCGACCCGCACGAGTTCGAGCCGACCAACGCCGACACCGCCCGCGTCCTCGATGCCAACGTGATCGTCATGAACGGCGGCCACTACGACGAGTACATGGAACGGGCCGCAGCCGACGCGAAGGGCGTCAAGGTGTCCGCACTGCAGGACGACCACGGCTCCGACGGCCACGAGGACCACGACCACGCGCAGGAGCACGCCTTCTACGATCTCGCCGTCGTCGCCGACACCGCGAGCCGCATCGCCGACGCCCTCGCCTCCGTCGCACCGATCCACGCCGAGACGTACCACGCCAACGCCGCGGCGTTCCGTGCGAAGATCGACGGCCTCCGCGCGCGCCTGGCCGTCATCGCCCGCGAGCGCCCCGGCACCCGCGTCGCCGCCACCGAGCCCCTCGCCACCGCCCTGCTCGAAGAGGCCGGCATCTCCGACGTCGCGCCCGCGGGCTTCACCGCGGCCGTCGAAGAGGGACAGTCGCCGTCGGCGGCCGACCGCGCGGCGTTCGACGACCTGCTGACCGGCCGCAAGGTGTCGGCGCTGATCTACAACGTGCAGGCCGTCGATCCCGCGACCGAGGCCGTGCTGGCGACCGCGAAATCGGCCGGCGTGCCGGTCCTGCAGTTCACCGAGACGCTCCCCGACGGCGTCACCGACTACATCGTGTGGCAGTCCGCTCAGATCACCGCACTCGAGCAGGCGTTGGCGAAGTGACCGATCCCGTCCTCCGGTTCGCCGGATCCGAGCTCTCCTTCGGCGAGCGCACCCTGTGGCGCGACCTCGACCTCGACGTGGCGCCCGGCGAGTTCGTCGCCGTCCTCGGCCCCAACGGCTCCGGCAAGACGACGCTGCTGCGCACCGTGCTCGGCCAGGTGACCGCGACCGCGGGCACGATGACCGTGGACGGCAGGGTCGGCTACGTCCCGCAGCAGCACGCCGACGACTCCGACACGATGATGCTCCGCGGTCGCGACCTCGTCGGGTTCGGCGTCGACGGCACGTCGTGGGGACTCGGCCTGCGCGGCCTGCGGTCGCGACGCGCCGCGGTGGACGCGGCGCTCGCCGAGGTCGACGCCACCCGCTACGCGACGAGCCCCGTCGGACTGCTGTCCGGCGGCGAACAGCAGCGACTGCGCATCGCGCAGGCCCTCACCCGCGATCCGGCGATCCTGCTGTGCGACGAACCGCTCGCCAGCCTCGACCTGGCGAGCCAGCAGCTCGTCGTCGATCTGCTCGACGCGCGTCGTCGCCGCGCCGACACCGCGATCCTGTTCGTCACCCACGAACTGAATCCGATCCTGCCGTTCGTCGACCGCGTCGTCTATCTCGCGGGCGGCCAGTTCCGGGTCGGCACCGTCGACGAGGTGATGAACTCGGCCACGCTGACCGAGCTGTACGGCAGTCCCATCGACGTGCTGCGGGTGGGTGGACGCTTGGTCGTCGTCGGCGGCGAGGACGCCCACCACTGCGTGGAGCACGGCTACGCCGACGCCACGGGACACGTCACGGGGGCCGCCTCGTGACGACAACCGTCCTGGCCGCGGACATGGGCAACTTCTGGAACTTCACCCAGACCGGCGACCTCCTCTCGCGCGCGTTCGTCCAGCAGTCGCTGGCGGCCGTCGCGCTGCTCGGCCTGATCGGCGGGGTGCTCGGCCCGATGATCGTGGCCCGGCAGATGAGCTTCGCCGTGCACGGCGCAGCCGAACTGTCGTTCACCGGAGCCGCCGCCGCGCTCCTCGCCGGGGTCGGTGTCAACATCGGCGGCGTCGTCGGCGCGGTCGTCGCGGCCGCGGTCTTCGGACTGCTCGGGCAGCGCGCACGTGAACGCGACTCGGTGATCGGCGTCGTCATGGCGTTCGGCCTCGGCCTCGGCGTGCTGTTCCTGAGCCTGTACGGCCGCGTCGGAACGGGTTTCGCGCTGCTGACCGGGCAGGTCGTCAGCGTCGGACGCGACGGCCTGATCGCCGTCGGCGTGACCGCCGTCGTGGTGCTGACGGTGTTCGCGATCATCTACCGGCCGCTGCTGTTCGCGAGCCTCGACCCGCGCGTCGCCGAGACCGCAGGCATCCCCACCCGACTGCTGTCGGTGGTCTTCGCTGTCCTCGTCGGCCTCGCTGCCGCTCAGGGAGTCCAGATCATCGGCGCGCTGTTGGTGATGAGCCTGCTGATCACCCCGGCCGCCGCCGCGGCACGGCTCTCGGCCAACCCGACAGTCGTGCTGGTCCTCTCGGTGGTGTTCGCCGAAGTCGCCGCCGTCGGTGGCTTGATCCTGTCGCTGGCCCCGGAGCTCCCGGTGTCGGTGATGGTCACATCCATCTCGTTCGCGATCTACGTCGTCTGCCGCGTCTTCGGTCTCCGACGTCGCGACTGACCCCGCGCGACCGAACGAATCGGCTTGCTAGCGTTTCTCGCTATCATTGACGGCATGCCTGCACTGCACATCCGAGACGTCTCCGAGGAGACGATCGCATCCCTCAAGCGTCGCGCACATCGGCACGGCAGGTCGGTGCAGCAGGAGTTGCGCAACGTTCTCGACCGAGTCGCGGCGGAACCGCTCACCGAGGCCCGCCGGAAACCGCTGAACCTGAACACAGTCGATACCGGCGTCGCGGCCACGTTCGATCGGGCCGATCTGTACGGCGACGATGAGCGCTGACCCGACGAGCCTCGTGGTCGTCGACACCAACGTCCTCGTGGCCGCGACCGATCGAAGTCGTCAGTCACACGATTCGAGCCTGGCCTTTCTGAACACCGACACGAGGCGACTGGCCGTCACACCACAGATCGTTCGCGAATACTTGGCGGTGGCGACGCGACCGGCCGAAGTCAACGGATTCGGACTGTCTCCGCGTAGGGCCGTGGAGAACGTGAACCAATTCCTCCTCGAGATGGAAGTCCTATCCGAAGGAACCGCGTCGACGACGTTGCTCGCGGAACTCGTTGTCACTCATGGTGCGGGTGGAAAACAGATCCACGACGCGAACGTCGTCGCGGTCGCGCTGGCGCATGGCGCCGACACCGTCGTCACCGCGAACATCCGCCACTTCGCGAGATTCTCGGACCTGATCGAGGTCGAGGAACTTCGCTGAACGCCTCAGGGTGTGTTGCCCTCTTCCTTCGCCCCGGGGTTGCAGCGCGAGGCGATCATCTCCGTCTCGGAGACGACGGGACGTGACGGTTCGAGGTTCCAACTGGGCTTGTTCGGGTCGACGATCCGCGCGAACGTCCAGTGGCAGTCGAACTGCGCCTTCATGCCCGGAGTGTCCCCGTCGGGTGCGATCGCGAGGACCTCGCGCCACGCCTCATCGCCCGCTGTGACGCCGACGACGGACCGCCCGTTGGCCGTCGGACGGATCTGGAGACTGCGGCCGACGTCGGTCTGCACCCAGTCGGCCCCGGCGATGTACGGCGGCGGCAGCGTGTTCGGGATCGACGAGCTGCCCGACGACTCGAGGGACGACGACGCGGGCCTTGTCGTCACCGACGCGTCTGCGGCCGGAGTCGCGTCCGAACCGCACGCGGCCGCACCGGCGACGACCGTGCAGGCGAGGACCATGACGGTCAGCCGACGCCCGGTCATCGGGCCGCCTCGACCATCTCGGCGGCCGGCACGTGGACTCGCGCCCACGCCTCCCGACGGGCGCCGTCCGGGTCCCGCTCGACCCGCGTCGGATCGTCCAGGATCATCACTCGCCGGTCGTCGGGCGAGTACCGCGGCCACGACGGCGACGGCACGCCGGTGCGCGCGAACCAAGTCCAGTTCGACTGCATCGTCGCCGTGATGCGGTGGGAGGAGCGCCAACTGCCCGCGGCCGCGAGCGGAAGACCGATCGGATCGCGGTAGATGCCGAAGACGGCGAGCAGTTCGGTGGCGTGTGTCGCTCCGATGCCCGACGCGTTGAGGACGGCAGGCGCGTAGTCGTAGCGGTAGGCGTACGTCGGGGAATGGGCGCCGTGATACCCGGCGAAGCGGATCGTCGGCTCCCAGAAGGTCGCGTCGGCCGCCAGGCGCACCTGATCGCGTTTGCCCGGGTACAGGAGCTCCAGCTCCATCTTGATCTCCGGGTCGTCGACGCCGACCAGCGCGTGCGCCGTGTCGGGGAGGATGTTCCAGAACCTCGCGAACAGCTCGCCCTCGTCCTTGTTGTTGCCGATGATCAGCGGAACCCGATGCGTCCTGCCGTCGCGGGCCGCGTCGATCGGCGACTGCGGGAGATAGTCGCCGTCGACGGTCGGCGCGAACGGCATCGGGTCCGACAGTTCGGCCCCGCGCGCGAATCCGAGCATCTTGTTGCCGATGCGCAGCAGGGTCTGGGCCGACGCGCCGTCGACGATGCGCGCCACCTCGGCCGGGTCGAGCGGCCCCTCGGTGCGTTCGGGGCCGCTCCGGCGAGTCGGGTCGGCGATGAGGCGGACGAACTCGTCGGCGAAGACCCGCGCGTTCTCCTTCGACACGATCAGCGACGGGGCCGGGCTCTGCGAGATCGCCCGCGAGAACAGTCCTTCCGCCGCGGGCGTCGACAGCAGGGTGATGACGGCCGACCCGCCCGCGCTCTCGCCGAAGACGGTCACCCTGTCGGGATCGCCGCCGAACGCCGCGATGTTCCGCTGCACCCACTCCAGGCCCGCGACCATGTCGCGCAGGCCGACGTTCGAGTCGAACCGCCGCTCGTCCGTCGAGTAGTCGCTCAGGTCGATGAAGCCGAGCGGACCGAACCGGTAGTTGACGGTCACGACGATCACGTCGCGGTTGCGCGCGAGGTACGAGCCGTCGTAGATCGGGGTCGAGGTGCCGCCGAGGATGTACGCACCGCCGTAGTTGAAGACCATCACCGGTCGCGGGGTCGCCGACTTCGTGGCGGGCGCGAACACGTTCACGGTGAGGCAGTCCTCGCTGCGCGGATGGAACTTGCCGGTGGCGCGGGCGGTGAACAGCTTCTCCTGCACCGGCGCGGGACCGTAGTCGAAGCATTCGAGGACCCCGGGCCACGGCGTGACCGGCTCGGGGGCCTGCCAGCGGCGCGAGCCGACCGGCGGGGCCGCGAACGGGATGCCCTTCCACGAGATCGTGCCGCGACGTCCGCCGCGTCCGCGCCTGCCTTCGACCGCGCCCTCGACGAGCGTCACCGTCGTGTCCATCACTGCCATGCGCTCCACGATATCGGGTGCGGCGGGAGTACTAGTGTTTCGACCATGCCCGGTCACCGCATCGATCTCAACGCCGACCTCGGGGAAGGCGTCGGCGACGACGCCGCGATGATGCCCCTCATCAGCAGCGCGAACATAGCGTGCGGGTTCCACGCGGGGACCCCGACCGTCCTCGTCCGGTCGTGTGCGAGCGCCGTCGAGCACGGTGTCCGCATCGGGGCGCAGGTGTCGTATCCCGATCTCGCCGGGTTCGGACGACGCTTCATGGACGTCTCCCCCGCGGACCTGCTCGCCGACGTCCTCTACCAGGTCGGTGCTCTGCGCGCCCTGGCCGCCTCGGTGGGCGGGACAGTCGACTATGTGAAGCCGCACGGAGCGCTGTACAACGCCGTGGTCCACCACGAGGCGCAGGCCCGGGCCCTGGTGACCGCCGCCGACACGCTCGGACTGCCGCTGATGACGCTGCCCGGGTCGGTCGCACAGCGATTCGCGCTCGAGGCCGGGGTCACCGTGATCGCCGAGGCGTTCGCCGACCGCGGATACACCCGCGAGGCGACCCTCGTCCCGCGTACGGAGCCGCACGCGCTGCTCACCGACTCCGACGAGATCGCCGCCCGCGTCGTCGACCTCGCGCGGACCGGCCGGATCCGGGCGGTCGACGGGACGGTGCTCGACGCCGACGTCGAGTCCGTCTGCCTGCACGGCGACACCCCCGGAGCCGTCGAGCACGCTCGCGCCGTCCGCGCCGCGCTGGACGCCGCGGGCGTCGTCGTCACCCGATGACGACACGATCGAAAGGCCTGGCCGCCGGGCTTGCCGCGTACGGCCTGTGGGGCCTGTTCCCGCTGCTGTTCGACGCCCTGCGCCCGACCGGAGCCTGGGAGATCCTGGCCCACCGCATCGTCTGGACGCTCGTCACCTGCCTGATCGCGCTGCTCGTCCTGCGCGACTGGCAGTGGATCGCCGATCTGCGCGGTCAGTGGCGACTGCTCGCGGGCGTCAGCGTCGCCGCGGTGCTCATCGCGATCAACTGGGTGGTCTACGTCGCCGCGGTCACGGCCGGTCACACGAGTGACGCGGCGCTCGGGTACTTCCTCAATCCCCTGGTCACCGTGGCCCTCGGCGTGGTGGTCCTCCGCGAACGACTTCGCCCGCTGCAGTGGACGGCGGTCGGCGTCGGCGTGATCGCCGGCCTCTACCTCTCGATCGCGGGAGGGAAGTTCCCGGCCACCGCGCTCGCCCTCGCCTGCTCGTTCGCGCTGTACGGGCTCGCGAAGAAGAAGGTCGGCGCTCGTCTGCCCGCCCTCCACGGCCTCGCGCTCGAGACGGCGGTCCTGACGCCTGCCGCGATCGTCATCCTCGCCGTGACGGCGGCGTCGACCGCGGGCCTCGACTTCGGGAGGCACGGCGCGGTGCACACCGCACTGCTGTGCCTGTCCGGGCTCGCCACCGCGGTGCCGTTGCTGATGTTCGCGGCGGCCGCCCGCCGCATTCCGCTGGTCACGATCGGACTGATCCAATTCATCACGCCCGTCCTGCAACTGCTGTGCGCGGTCGCGCTGCTCGGCGAAGACGTCTCGTCTCAGCAGTGGGTCGGCTTCGGCATCGTGTGGGCGGCGCTCGTCCTGCTCTCGATCGACAGCGTCGGACAGCTCAGACGACGCTGACGCCGACCGCGCCGGTCACCCGCCGTGGCCGGACGTCCGCTGCGGAGTGCGGCGGCGAGGGCGCACGCACGGCCCGTCGGCCGGGTCGGTGCGGGAGAACAACGCGGGCCGTTCCACCAGCAGGAATCCGGCCGCGGCGACGACCACCGGTCCGACGAGCAGCAGCACGGACAACGCGCCGCCGGTCGCAAGCCACGGCGCGGCGAACCTCGTCATCAGCAACAATGCGCTGAACAGTCCGGCTCCGAGGGCGACGACGGCCATCCGCACGCGCGTCACCCCCGTCTCGGGCCTGGTGAGCGCGGCTTCGAGCGTCAGCGTGAACACCATGCCCGCGAGCACGTCGACCGCGTAGTGGTAGCCGAAGCCGAGAGTGGCCCCCGTCGTCGCGATCAGCCAGAACGTGCCGAAGACCCGGGACGCGGTGGACCCGCGCCAGCCGTGCAGGAAGATCGCCATCGCCCACGCCGTGTGCAGGCTCGGCATGCAGTTGCGGGCGATGTGCTGATCGAAGTACGTCGGCGTCGGCGCCGAGCCGTCGGGCGTGAACCACGGCCACACGTCCTGCCAGCCAGCGCCCGCGACGTCGTGTCCGAACGCGTACGTCGGTCCGACAACCGGGAAGATGAAGTAGATCAGCGGCCCGATCATGCCGATGAGCAGGAACGTCCGGACGATGTGATGCCGAGGGAAGCCGTCGCGCGCGGAGTTCCGCAACTGGAAGAACGCGATCACCGCCGCGCCCACCGGCAGCAGCATGTACACCCGACCGCACGTCTGCGTGAGGACCGTGCTCTCGGACACGATGCGGCCGACCGCCCACGACGGCGAACCGAGCGCACGGTCGGCGAGTTCGACGTAGCCGTCGAGGACCTTGGCGTTGGCCTTCGTCGACAGGACCAGCCACACGTCGCCGACGCGGCCCATCACGATCAGCATCATGCCGAGGCCGACGGCCTTGAGCGTGGCCGTCCGCTCGCCGTCGCGCAGCTTCCAGACCGCGAACGCCACCGTCCCGACCAGTGCCCAGAGAATGCCGTTGCCGACTGTCAGGTCGTGTCCGACGACGACTCGCTGGACGTTCCAGACCGTCTCCAGCGCGACGGCCGCGCCGAACGTCCACCAGCGCAGCCGTGACGGCATGCAGACCAGGGCGAGCATCAGACCGGCGAGCTTGATCTCACCGATCTCGGCCCGTCCCACGAAGTCGTGCGCGAGCCTGTCGATCGGACCGTGGATGCCGAATCGGATCGCGACGATCTCGATCACGACGACGAACACGGCGAGAGCCGCGACCACGAGGGACCATCCGCGCGCGCCGAGCTCCACGCGCCGCCGAGTCAGGAGGCGGACGCGTTCGAAGAGGCCCGCAGGCGACTGATAGAACATCCGATCAGACCTGCACTCTCTGAGGTAGACGGCCGCCGATTCGCGGGCCGTCGGAGAAATCTGGGAGCCGGAACTTCTCGGGCCGCTCCACCAGGAGGAACCCGCCGACCGTGATCACGACCGGCGCGAGCAGCAGGAGCACCGGGAGCGCCCCGCCCACCGCGAGCCAGGGCGCCGCATAGCGCGTCATCAGCAGCAGCGCGGCGAACATGACCGCACCGCAGGCGATCACGCCGGCCCGCAGGCGAGTCCACCCCATGTCCGGCCTGGTCAGGGCGGCCTCGAGCGTGAGCACGAAGACGATGCCCGCGAGCACGTCGACCGCGTAGTGGAAGCCGAAGCCGAGCGTCGCACCGGTCGTGGCGAGCAGCCACACGGAGCCGAAGACCTTCGACCCGGTGCCGCCGCGCCACCCGTGCAGGAAGATCGCCATCGCCCACGCCGTGTGCAGGCTCGGCATGCAGTTCCGCGGCACCGACTGGTCGTAGAACTGCGCGGCCGGGACCGTCGTCTCGGGCACCGCGTGCGGCCACACGTCCAGCCAGCCCGCTCCGGGGACCTCGCTGCCGAACGCGTACGTCGGGCCGACCACGGGGAACAGGAAGTAGATGATCGGGCCGATCGCG
Source organism: Gordonia spumicola (assembly GCF_009932475.1). Taxonomy (GTDB): domain Bacteria; phylum Actinomycetota; class Actinomycetes; order Mycobacteriales; family Mycobacteriaceae; genus Gordonia; species Gordonia spumicola. Next base: position 83,075 of record NZ_BJOV01000001.1, on the reverse strand, counting down.
CCGATGAGCAGGAACGTCCGAATGATGTGGTGCCGGGGGAACCCGTCGCGCGCGGAGTTCCGCAACTGCAGATACGCGATGACCGCGGCACCGACCGGAAGGTAGACGTAGATCCGACCGAGCACCTCGGTGAGGACCGTGCTGTCGTCGACGACCCGTCCGACCACCCACGACGGCGAGCCGAGCGCGCGGTCGGCCATCTCGACGTAGTGATCGAGGACCAGCGGGCTCGCCTTCATCGACAAGACCAGCCACACGTCGCCGACACGTCCGACGACGATCATCATCAGACCCAGGCCGACGGCTTTGAGCGTGGACGCCTTCTCGGTCCCGTGCAGCCGCCACAGCGCGTAGGCTCCGGTCGCGACCAGCCCCCACAGCATGCCGTTGCCGACGATCGGCGTGTTGCCGACGGCGAGTCGTTGAAGATTCCACAGGATCTCCAACGCGGCGACGCCGCCGAGCACCCGCCACCGCAGACGGGCGGGCATGCACACGAGGGCGAGGATCAGCGCGGCGGTCTTGATCTCGCCGACGCCGGGACGGCCCGCGAAGTCGTGGACGATCAGGTCGAGCGGCCCGCGCGTGGAGTTCAGTCGCGCGGCGACCTCGATGACCAGCGCAAACCCGACGACCGATGCCACGACGGCGGACCATCCGCGCACGCCGAGCTCCACGCGCCGCCGAGTCAGGAGGCGAACGCGCTCGAAGAACTCGGGGCGTGATGGGTCGACCACGCACTACACGCTACCCAACGGTAGGGATAGAGTCGTAAGTCGCTCACGTGAATGTCATTCAAATGACACTTTTTCTTAAGTCACATATGGCTCACTGCACGCGCCTCTGACGCGCGAATTCAGCCAGCACCACACCGGCCGCGACCGACGCGTTGAGGCTCTCGACATCGCCCGCCATCGGCACCGACAAGATCGAATCACACGTCTCGCGGACCAGCCTCGAGAGGCCCTTGCCCTCGGAACCGACGACGATGACGACCGGCCCCGTGCCGTCGTACTCGTCGAGCGTCACGTCGCCGCCCGCGTCGAGTCCGACGATCTGCGCACCCGAGCGGGCCCACTCGACGAGCGTCCGCGTCAGATTCGGCGCCTGTGCGACGGGCAGTCGTGCCGCCGCACCGGCGCTGGTCCGCCAGGTGACCGCGGTGACGCCGGCACTGCGACGCTGCGGGATCAGCACTCCGTGACCGCCGAAAGCCGCGACCGAGCGGATCACCGCTCCGAGGTTGCGCGGATCGGTGATGTTGTCCAGCGCCACGATCAGCGGCTGCTCCGATGCGGCGCGCGCCCGTGCCATCAGGTCATCGGGATGCGCGTAGCGGTACTCGGGCACCTGGAGGGCGAGCCCCTGATGCAGGCCGTTCGGCGACATGCGGTCGAGTTCGGGCTTGCCGACCTCGAGGATCGAGATGCCGCGGTCGCCCGCCGTCTGCACGGCTTCCCTGACGCGCTCGTCGGCGTCGATCGACGTCATCACGTACAGCGCGGTCGCCGGGACCTTGGCCCGCAGACACTCGACGACCGGGTTGCGGCCGAGAACGTACTCGGGCCCGTCCTCGGACTTGCGATGGTTGCGCGGACGAGCGGCGGACGCCTTGGCCGCGGACTTCGCCTTCTTGTGTGCGACGTGGTAGACGCGGTCCTCGGCCTTCGGGGTCGCACCGCGGCCCTCCAGACCACGACGACGCTGACCGCCCGATCCGACGGTCTGCCCCTTCTTGCTGCCGTCCTTGCGGATGGCGCCCTTGCGCTTGGAGTTGCCGGCCATGCGTTCAGTCCTTCGTCTTCAGCGCCCACTGGGCGCCGTCGGGTGTGTCGGTGACGTCGACGCCCGCGGCGGCGAGACGGTCGCGCACCTCGTCGGCGACGGCCCAGTCCTTCGCCGCCCTGGCGGCCGCGCGTCGTTCCAGTTCGGCTCGGATGAGGACGTCGAGCGCCGCCGTCGCGGCGTCGTCGGAGTCGGACGAGTGCGCCCAATGCTCGTCGAGCGGGTCGGTGCCGAGGATCGCGGTCATCGCACGGACCGACTCGGCGACCTGCAGCGCCTTCGCGCCGTCGCCCGCATCCAGCGCGGTGTTGCCTTCGCGGACCGCGTTGTGGACGGCCGCCATCGCGGCGGGGACACCCAGATCATCGTCGAGCGCCGCCGCGAAATCGTCGCCGACCTCGCCGACGCCGACGTCGCCGACACGTTCGGCCACCCGCTGCACGAACGACTCGATGCGGCGGTAGCCCGCGGCCGCCTCATGGAGCGCGCCGTCGGAGTACTCGAGCATCGACCGGTAGTGCGCACTGCCGAGGTAGTAGCGGAGTTCCACCGGACGCACCTTCGTCAGCATCGCGGGGATGGACACGACGTTGCCGAGCGACTTGCTCATCTTCTCGCCGGACATCGTCACCCACCCGTTGTGCAGCCAGTAGCGCGCGAACCCGTCACCCGCGGCGTGACTCTGCGCGATCTCGTTCTCGTGGTGCGGGAACACCAGGTCCATGCCGCCGCAGTGGATGTCGAACTCGGCTCCGAGCAGCGACGTCGCCATCGCCGAGCACTCGAGATGCCAGCCCGGACGACCGTCGCCCCACGGTGTCGGCCACGACGGCTCGCCCGGCTTCGCGGCCTTCCACAGCGTGAAGTCGCGCGGATCCCGCTTGCCGGTGCCCGCACTCTCGCCCTGATGGACGTCGTCGAGCTTGTGGCCGGACAGGCTGCCGTACTCGGGCAGGCTCAGCACGTCGAAGTAGACGTTGCCGTCCGCGACGTACGCGTGACCTCGCTCGATGAGGCGTTCCATGTACTCGACCATCTGCGTCACGAATGCGGTCGCCCGCGGCTCCGCCGACGGCGGCAGCACGTTCAAGGCGTCGTATGCCGAGGTGAAGGCGCGCTCGTGGGTGGTCGCCCACTCCCACCAGGGACGACCGGCCTCCTCCGCCTTGCGGAGGATCTTGTCGTCGATGTCGGTGACGTTGCGGACGAACAACACGTCGAATCCGCGATGGGTGAGCCAGCGGCGCAGGACGTCGAACGCGATTCCGCTGCGCACGTGCCCGATGTGCGGCACGCCCTGCACGGTCGCGCCGCACAGGTACACGCCGACGGTCCCGGGTTGCAGGGGAACGAAGTCGCGGACCTCGCGGGCGGCGGTGTCGTACAGGCTTAGGGTCACGGCCTGCGATTCTACTTGAGCACCAGGAGCGCGGTGGCAACTGCGGCGACGCCCTCGCCGCGCCCGGTCAGGCCGAGACCGTCGGTGGTGGTCGCCGACACCGATACGGGCGCACCGAGCAGATCCGACAGCACCTCCTGAGCCTGCGCGCGGCGCGGCCCGATCTTCGGCCGGTTGCCGACGATCTGCACTGCGGCGTTGACCGGCTCGAAACCCTCGGCGTCCAGCAGCCCGACGACGTGCGTCAGCATCGACGCGCCGGTCACGTTCCGCCATTCGGGACGGTCGACGCCGAACACGAGACCGAGGTCGCCGAGGCCCGCCGCCGAGAGCAGCGCGTCGCACAGCGCGTGGACGCCGACGTCGCCGTCGGAGTGACCGGAGCAGCCGTCGGCGTCGTCGAAGAGGAGCCCGACCATCCAGCAGTCGCGGCCGGGTTCGATCGGGTGGACGTCGGTTCCGATGCCGACTCGCATGTTCCTCGCCTTCTCGGTCACGCCAGCAGCCTTGCGAGCCGCAGGTCGAACGGTGTGGTCACTTTGAACGCCATCGCGTCGCCCGCGATCACGTGCACGGGCACGCCGAGCGCTTCGACGAGACCGGCGTCGTCGGTCGCGTCCTGCGCACTCTCGTGGGCTCGACGCAGCAGCCGCGCGGTGAAGCCCTGCGGGGTCTGCACCGCGCGCAGGACGGACCGGTCGACGGTGTCGGCGACGAGATCGGCGTCGTCGACGCGTTTGAGCGTGTCCGCGACCGGCAGCCCGGGGACGACGGCCTCGGCACCCGCGATGAGCGCGTCGACGACCGCGGCGAACAGGCCGGGCGGGGTCAGGGGGCGGGCCGCGTCGTGCACCAGGACGAGGTCGGCGTCGGTCACGGCCAGCGCCGCGCGAACCGAGTCGCTGCGTTCGGACCCGCCGACGACGACGCGCGCGGCAGGGGCCACCTGCCGCGCGCGGTCGATCAGTTCTTCCGGAACGGCGACGACGACGTCGTCGACCACTCCGGAGGCGAGGGCCGCGGTCACGCTGCGTTCGAGCAGAGTGACGCCGCCGACCTCCACGAAGGCCTTGGGCACGGGCTCGCCCAATCGGGTACCCATGCCCGCGGCCGGAATCAATGCCGCGATCTTGTGACGCTGAGCGGTCAGGACGCCGCAGCCAGGATCTCGTCGAGGATGCTGTCGGCCTTCTCGTCGTTCGTGTTGCGCGCGAGCGAGAGCTCGTCGACGAGCACTCGGCGGGCGCGCGTGAGCATCCGCTTCTCACCCGCGGACAGACCGCGGTCCTGCTCGCGACGCCACAGGTCGCGGACGATCTCGGCGACCTTGATGATGTCGCCCGAGTTCAGCTTCTCCTGATTGGCCTTGAACCGGCGGGCCCAGTTGGTGGGCTCCTCCACGTTCGGTGCGCGCAGCACCTGGAATACCTCGTCGAGTCCCTCTTCGCCGACCACGTCTCGCACTCCGACGTATTCGAGCTTGCTCGAGGGGATCTGCACCGTCATGTCGCCGTCGGCGACCTTCAGGACCAGGTATTCGACCTCTTCACCCTTGATGGTCCGAACAACGATGTTCTCGATCCGAGCAGCACCGTGATGGGGGTACACAACGGTGTCGCCAACTTTGAAATTCAATGTTCCCTACCCCTTCTTCAGTGTTACCAGTGTAACACCCACCCTCCGACACCTTTTCCAACGGTGCAGGTCAACCCGCATTCACCGGGCCAGACGACACTTTCGCGGCCCGGAATGCCGACCCGAGGGAACTTTTTCACCCCCGGGCCACTACGCTGCGTAGTGAAGGTTCGCAACATGCGGACTCCTGCGACGACCACCCGGAGGAACAAGGTGTCAGTGCTCAATCGGACAAGCAGCCGACTGGTCAGGGCTGCAGCCGTCGGCGCCCTTGGCGCAGCAGTCGTCCTCGGCGCCTCTGCCTGCGGTGCGGGCAAGATCTCCCAGACCAACAACCAGCTCCCCGCCATCAACGGCGCGGGCGGTTCGATCACGCTCAGCCCCGAGGCCGGCAGCGACCTGTCGAACGGCACGGTCACCCTGAGCAACGTGCAGATCGTGTACCCGACGAAGAAGGCCGACGACACCTTCAAGAACGGCGGGCCGTTCGACGTCTCGTTCTCGATCTCCAACAACAGCAACACCCGCAGGGTGAAGCTCGTCGACATCGTCGGCCCCGGCGACTCGTCGAAGGTCGAGATCACCGATCCGACGAAGTCGTCGTCCACCGCCGCCAAGGCCGATACCGACACGACCGACGTGCGCACCATCGAGCCCAACGGCGTGCTGCTCGCGGGCACCCCGGCCAACGTGGACACCACCGAGGCTCAGGCCGCGGGCATCGACCGTTTCACCGTGACCCTGACCAACGCGGGCGACACCGTCGCATCGGGTGTCACCGCTCCCGTGACGTTCAAGTTCGAGATCCTCGACCTCTCGGGCAAGCACGTCGAGGACAAGCAGGTGACCATCGAGACACCCGTCGACAACGGCACGCTGGCGCACCGCGTCGACGTGATCCGCGACCCGCAGGCGCACATCGACGGCGAAGAGGGCCACTGACCCTCGCCTCGCACAGCTGTCGACCCCCGGCCGATCACGGCCGGGGGTCGTTCTGTCGTACCCGACGTTTAGAGTCGGGGCGTGGCTAAGGCGAAGGCGATCTACCGGTGCACGGCGTGCGGACACCAGGTGTCCAAGTGGGTCGGCCGCTGCCCGGAGTGCGGCGAGTGGGGTTCGATCGAGGAGGGCGCTCCGGCCGTCGCCGCGGCCGGTGCGGTGTCCGTCGCCCCCCGTAGTCCGGCGCGCCGCATCACCGACGTCGACGCCGGGGTGGCGACCGCGACGCCGATCGGGATCTCCGAGTTCGACCGAGTCCTCGGCCGGGGCATCGTCCCGGGGTCCGTCGTCCTCCTCGCAGGCGAACCCGGCGTCGGCAAGTCGACGCTGCTGCTGGAGACCGTCAAACACTGGGCGGCCGCGGGCCGCACCGCGCTGTACGTGACCGGCGAGGAGTCCGCGGGACAGGTCCGGCTGCGCGCCGAGCGGACCGACGCCGTCCACGAGAACATCTTCCTGGCGTCCGAGACGGACCTCGGCACCGTCCTCGGGCACGTCGACGAGGTCCGCCCGAGCCTGCTCATCGTCGACTCCGTCCAGACGCTCGTCGCGTCCGGAGTCGACGGCGTCACCGGCGGCGTCACCCAGATCCGAGCGGTGACCACCGCCCTCGTCTCTCTCGCGAAGACCAGCGGTGTCGCGATCGTCCTCGTCGGACACGTCACGAAGGACGGCAACGTCGCCGGGCCGCGGTCACTGGAGCATCTGGTCGACGTGGTGCTGTCGTTCGAAGGCGATCGTCATTCGTCGCTGCGCATGGTGCGCGGCATCAAGAACCGGTTCGGGCCGTCCGACGAGGTCGGCTGCTTCGAGCAGCGCTCCGACGGCATCCACCAGGTGAGCGACCCGTCCGGGATCTTCGTCCACGAGCACCCCGAGGACGTCGCGGGCAGCGTCGCACTCGTCGCGATGGACGGTCGGCGGGCGATGGTCGGCCAGATCCAAGCGCTGCTCAACAACTCCGAGATGACGTCGCCGCGCCGCGCCGTGTCCGGCCTCGACCCGGCGCGCGTCGCGATGATGCTGGCCGTCACCGAGAAGCGGATCGGCGTCAAGACCGGCAAGCAGGAGGTGTACGCGTCGACTGTCGGCGGCATGAAGGTGACGGAACCCGCGGCCGACCTGGCGATCTTCCTCGCGATCGTGTCATCCGCCCGCGAGAAGCCGGTGCCGTCGACGACCGTCGCCATCGGCGAGGTCGGCCTGGCGGGCGAGATCCGGCGGGTCTCGTCGACCGCCCGCCGAGTGGCCGAGGCGAAACGACTCGGCTTCCGGCACGCGATCATCCCCGCCGGAACCGACGAGGAGATGCCCACGGGCATCCGCGTCACCAAGGTCGCGAGCCTGGACGAGGCGGTCTCCGCTCTCGGGTCGCCGCGGCGTCGGCTGCGGCCTGTCGACGCTCCCTTCTGACGCTAGTGTCCCGAACCGCTAATCCGCTGCATAAATAATCGTACCTCCATGGTGGTTGAGCCGGACCCGGAGCGATAGCGAAGGGCCGAGTCGAAACCTGGTGAGGTCGGCTCGAACTCGGTCACAGCATTGAGTGAAATCACTGGTCACGCCTGTTTCAGGGTGACGATTCGACAGTAGCCGGACCGCAGTTCCAGCGAATGTCACCGGGTTTCGACGCGGGCCTTCGCTATCGCTCCGGCCCGGCTCAACCACCATGTGCAGGTGAATACTTATTCAACGGATTGACGGTTCGGGACGCTAGAGGATCACACGCTTGTCGTAGTGCTCCGCGAAGTGCTCCTTGACGTCGATGGTGACGAAGAGGGCGTGCGCGGACGCGACGATGTCGTCGGGGTCGCCGAGATGCGCGGAGGCCGCGAGATAGATCTTGCGCCGCTGCTTGCCGAGGATCCGACCTTCGAAGTGCAGGGTGCTGCCGAGCGGGATCGGCTTGGCGAAGTCCACTTCGAGATGCACGGTCACGACCGGCGCCCCGATGAGCAGCGGCGCGGTACCGGTCACTTCGTCGAACGCCGCGGACAAGACGCCGCCGTGGATCACTCCGGGGCCGCCCTGCATCCAGTCGAGGACCGGCAGTTCCGCGGTCACCGTCAGGTCATCGCCCGCGATCACCTTCAGGTGCAGGCCGAGCGGTGTGTCCTCACCGCATCCGAAGCACGTGCTGTGGTGCATCTTGATGTGCTCCCCCGGCGCCGTCGCCTTCGGATGGCGGACGAGGGGTTCGAGGTCTGCGGGCGGGACGAAAGCATGCTTCACGTCCAGTTACGCTAGTACGTGGTCCGGCGGTCGCCGGCATTCGAATGCCCCAGGATGGACGAGGTGCGATGAACGACACGCAGAGAGCCGATGCCGAGCGCACCGATCTGACGCGCGAGACCCTGCGTCGGGTGGCGCCGGGAACGGCACTGCGCGACGGCCTCGAACGGATCCTGCGCGGTGGGACCGGCGCGTTGATCGTCGTCGGCTACGACGACGACATGGAACGCATCTGCGACGGCGGTTTCCACCTCGACGTCGAGTTCGCCCCGACCCGACTACGCGAGCTGGCGAAGATGGACGGCGCCGTGGTCCTGTCGGCGGACGGTCGGCGGATCGTCCGCGCGAACGTGCAGCTGGTTCCCGATCCGTCGATTCCGACGGAGGAGTCGGGCACCCGGCATCGCGCGGCCGAGCGGACCGCGATCCAGATGCAGGTGCCGGTGATCTCGGTGAGTTCGTCGATGTCGATCGTCAGCGTGTACGCGGACGGACAGCGCCGCGTCGTCGAGAATCCCGACGCGATCCTGTCGCGCGCGAACGTCGCGCTGTCGACGTTGGAGCGGTACAAGTCTCGGCTGGACGAGGTGAGTTCCCAGCTCTCGCGCGCGGAGATCGAAGACTACGTGCTGCTCCGCGACGCCATGAGCGCCGCTCAGCGCATGGAGATGGTCCGTCGCGTGTCGGTGGAGATCGAGGAGTACGTCCTCGAACTCGGCGTCAACGGTCGACAGGTCGCACTGCAGCTCGAGGAGTTGATCAGCGACAACGACACCATGCGCGAACTCCTGGTCCGCGACTACCACGCGTCCCCCGAGGCCGCGGGCACCGAGCAGGTGCGGCAGATCCTGGAGGCCGTCGAGAGTCTGTCGGACGTCGACCTGCTCGACCTGACGATGGTCGCGGGCGCGTTCGGATACCCGACAACCCTCGAAGCGCAGGACACCGCGATGAGCCCGCGCGGCTACCGTCTGCTCGCCCGCATCTCGCGTCTGCAGTTCGCGCACATCGACCGCCTGGTCCGCCACTTCGGCACCCTGCAGGCGCTTCTCGCCAGCAGCGCCGCCGATCTGGAGACCGTCGAGGGCATCGGCAGCATCTGGGCTCGCCACATCCGCGAGGGCCTGTCCCGCCTCGCCGAGAGTTCACTCGAGCGCTTCGACTGACAGGGATAAGACCTGCGTTGAGCCGTCACCGCTCCCGGCGACGGTTCAACGCAGGTCTCATCCCTGAGCGGGTTTGACTATGTTGAAGGTGATCGGGGCCGATTCCTTCTCGCCGATCTTGGCGGTGGCCTGGTAGCCGCCCGCCGGGATCTGGACGCGGGGCTTCTTGCAGCCCGGGCTGCTCGTCGTTCCCGACCAGGTGATGGTGTCGCTGAACTGCTGGCCGGGCGCGAGCAACTGGTTGTTCACGGCCTTGTCCGGCGCGCAGTCCTGCGCGGCCCACAGCGTCTTGGAGCCGTCGAGCGTCCGCACGACGACATTCTGCGCGTTCTTGCCGAGATCACGGTTGCATTCGCTGAGTCCGCCGTTGGTGACGACGAGAGTGAACACCGGCTGATCGCCGACCGCGTACGTCGGCTTGTCGGTGTACAGCACCACGGACAGGCTCTGGTCGGCGCAGATGTTCTGTGCCGCGGCGTCGCCGGGTGCGGCGGGGGCGGGCGGCTGAGTGCTCGTCGGCCCGCCGTCCGAGCCGTGCTCGCCGCCGCCGCTGACCGGTTCGCTGGTCGTCGGCGCGGCGGGCGTCGACGACGGAGCCGGAGCGGGCGCCGACGTCGACGGTGTCGTCGACGACGCCGCCGCGGCGTTCTTGGGCGCCGAGTCGTCGGACGAGCCGCCCGCCCAGACGATGAGGGCGATGACCACAGCGATCGCCACCACGGCGCCGATGCCGGCGACGACGCGGCGTCGCCAGTACACCTCGGAAGGCAGGGGTCCCTGTGGTTCGATCACGATTGCAACGGTATCGCCGCACGACCTCGTTCGGCGGCGTGGGCGTTCGGCGTGTCGCGGATTGGTCGACGCCGAGTGCGGCTATTCTCCCTTGCCGACTTTGCGCGGGTCGCGCTCGGGCTCCTCGCCGATGTCACCGATCACCTCGACGAGGTGGACTCGACCGTCGGCCAACTGGTAGCTGAGCCCGATGATGGCGAGTTCGCCGTTCTCCACGCGCTGCTTGATGATCGGGCTGCGATCCATGAGGACGCGGCTGGTCTCCTGCACGTGGCGGGTGACGAACTCGAAGTAGTCGGTGAGTCCTTCGCTGCGTCCGGCGAGGATGCTCGGCGCGACCTTCTCGACGATGTCGCGGACGTAGCCGCCGGGCAGGTTGAGGTTGTCGAGGGCGTCGAGCGTCGCACCGACGGCCCCGCAGTGGTCGTGTCCGAGGACGATGATCAGCGGGGTGCTGAGGATGTCGGCGCCGTACTCGATGGTGCCGAGCACGGCGGAGTCGATGACGTGGCCCGCGGTGCGGACGACGAACATGTCGCCGAGCCCCTGGTCGAAGATGATCTCGGCGGCCAGTCGCGAGTCGCCGCAGCCGAACAGCACGACGTGAGGCGACTGCCCGGCGACGAGCGCCTCGCGCTCGGCGCTACCCTGGCCCGGGTGCGCGGGACGGTTCTCGACGAACCGCTGGTTGCCTTCTTTGAGATATGTCCAAGCCTGAGTGGGGGTGAGATCCTTCATGACCTCGAGTGTGCCACCGGCCACAGTCCTGACCTGGTTCGGGTCTGCGGAACGGGTTCTACCATGGCGTGACGCCGATCTCACCGGGTGGCACATTCTGATCAGCGAGATCATGTTGCAGCAGACGCCCGCGGCGCGGGTGATCGAACCGTGGACGCGGTGGGTGCAGCGGTGGCCGGTCCCGTCCGCGATGGCCGCCGAGTCCGCGGGCGAAGTGGTCCGGGCCTGGGGAAAGCTCGGATATCCGCGCCGCGCGATGCGACTTCACGAATGTGCCCGCGTCCTCGCCGACGAGTACGACGACGTGGTCCCGTCCGATGTCGACACGCTGCTGTCGTTGCCGGGCATCGGCGACTACACGGCGCGCGCCGTCGCCTGTTTCGCGTACGGGCAGTCGGTGCCGGTCGTCGATGTGAACGTCCGGCGCGTGATCGCGCGTGCCGTCCACGGCAAGCAGCATCCGGGCAACCCCGGACGTCGCGATCTCGCCGACGCCGAGGCGTTGTTCCCCCGCTCCGCGGACGGTTCACCCGCGCCGGAGACGCCCCGCTTCTCCGCCGGGCTCATGGAGTTGGGCGCCCTCGTGTGCACCGCCCGCGAAGCCCGCTGCGGCGAGTGCCCGCTGGAGCCGACGTGCGAGTGGGTCCGGCTCGGCCGCCCCGAACACGACGGCCCGCCCCGCAGAGTGCAGAAGTTCGAAGGCACCGATCGCCAGGCCCGCGGCCGCCTGCTCGATGTTCTACGTGGAACCACCGGGCCCGTCGAACGCGCCGCCCTCGACCTCGCGTGGGAACGCGACCCCGGCCAACGCGCCAGGGCCCTCGACTCCCTCCTCGTCGACGGGCTCGTCGAAGTGACCGACGACGGTCTCTTCTGCCTCGCGGGCGAAGCCTGACGGCGTCTCGACCCTTCGGCTCGCAGGCTCGCTCAGGACGGCGCTGCGGAACCGTCAGCGGCAGGCCGGGCCGCTGAGGAAGGCTTCGACGGCCCCGCGGTAGACGCCGGGGGCGTCGTCGTGCAGGAGATGACCCGCGCCTTCGACGCGCAGGTACGACGCGGACGGTTTCCCGGCGGCCATCTCCGCCATCTGGCCGGGCGGAGTCACCGAGAATCCCGCCTCCAGGAGCAGCGTGGGAACCGACACCGCGGACCATTCGTCCCAGAAGTGGCGGGTCCCCCACTCCTCCGCGATATCGGCCCACACCGGAATCGAACCGTGCAGCCGTCCGTCGTCGAACGCCTCGTAGAAGTAGCGGCCCGCGACGTCACCGAACATGTCGACCGCCGCCCGCAGGTCGGGGAACCGGTCGGGCCAGCTGCTGAACCACGGCTGCCAGGTGCCGGTGGTCTGTCCACGGAAGTCGGGAGCCATGTCCTCGACGACGAGCGCCGCCACGAGTTCGGGGTACGCGGCCGTCGTGCACCACGAGTGGAGCCCGCCCATCGAGTGGCCGATCAGCACGGCGGGACCGCGGTCGATCCACGTCAGGATCTCGGCGAGGTCGGTCACGAACCGTTCGGTCGAGATGTCCGACGCGTCGACGGCGTGCACACCCTGGTGATTGGCCGAGTCGAAGGTGAAGACGCGCCCGTACCGACGAAGCCACGGGATCTGCCTGCGCCACGTACGACCCCGTCCCATGAGTCCGTGCACGAGGACGATCGCGCCGAACCCGCCGTCGGAGATGTCGAGGCCGCCGTGATCGAGCAGCCCGGTATCGGCGATCAGGCGCGGATCGGTGGAATCGGGGTTCACATCGATCGACACTATCCGCACCGACACGACGAGCCGGGTTCGCGGGCCCTGCAGCTCACCCGACGCGGCTCACGCCGAACACGCGGAGCTCGCGATAGGCGACCCGGAATCTCGCCCGCGTGCGGAGATCGCCCGCCTCGCCGTCGTGCGCCACCCGGAACGGCTCGTCGGCCTCGATGGTGACGACGGGAGCCTGCAGTTCCCGATACACCTTCGAGTTCTGCATGCGCCCGCTGATCAGGGACAACAGCAGCCTGGTGTTCGCGTACCGGTGCCCGTCCTCCAGGTAACGCACGTCGAGGACGCCGTCGTCGAGGCGCGAACGGCGACCCGGCACGAAGTTCGACGCCCCGTACCTGGAGTGGCCGAGGAAGAAGAACGACACCGTCGTCGGCCTGCCCTCGATCCGCACGCGCGCGGGTTCCGACTGGGCCCTGACCGCGCGGAACGCCCGAACAGTGGCCGTGACCCTGCCGATTCGGTGTCGCTGATACCGCTCCCTCGCGCGAACGAACTCCGGATAGGCTCCGATGCTCGCGGTGTTGAGCAGGAGTTTCTCGTCGTTCAGCCACACCGCGTCGACGTGCGCGATCCGCCCCGAACGAATCGACTCGACGACGGCGGCGACCGTCTGGGCCCCGATGTCCTTGGCGAAGTGGTTGAACGTGCCCGCGGGGAACACCGCGAGCGGTTTGTCCGCCTCGATCGCGTGCGCGGCGACGGTCGCCACCGTGCCGTCGCCGCCCGCCACGCCGAGGAAGCGGGCCCTGGCGGCGGCATCGGCCGCGATGACGTCGATGTCCGAGTCGTCCGTGAGCTCCACGATCTCGGCGGCGGGCAGCGCGTCGCGGAGTTCCTCGGCGACGCGCGTTCCGGTGCCGTCGCCCGACGCCGGATTGAGCACCACGATCAGCCCGGCGCCGTCGGGGTCCACGTCGATCGTCTCCACGGTCGGCTCGGGGATCATCGTCCTGCTGTCGTCGACGATCGGGACCAGGCGCGCGCCCGCGACGGCGACACCCGCTCCGATCGCGAAGCCCGCCAGGACGTCGCCCGGATAGTGCGCGCCCGTCGCGATCCTCGACAGTCCCACAGCACCGGCCAGTCCGGCGAGGACGTATCCGGCGCCGCGGTTCTCGAGGCCGACGCCGATCGCGAACGCCGCGGCCGCCGCCGAATGCCCGGAAGGGAAGGACGACGAGGTCGGCTGGCGGCGCAGGCGAGCGATCGGCACGCCGTCGAACAGCGGCCTTCGCCGCGGAAGGAGCCGTTTGAGGCCCTGATTGACGACCAGGCTCGTGACCGCGAGCAATCCGAGCCCACGGACCGCGGCTCGCCGGGACGACTGCCCGCCGAAGCCCAGCCCGGCGGCGATCACCATCCACAGTTTGGAGTGATCGGCCGCGGCCGACAACGGGCGCATCGTGGCGTCCAGCAGTGGGCTCGGCGACTCCGCGACGGCGTCGAACAGTCTGATGTCGAGATCGTTCAACCCCTCCCGGAGCGTGCGGAACGGATACGACGTCGACTCGGCCATGCCTTCGAACGTACGCGGACGGTCGACGGGCCTGCCGAGATCGCGGCACTACAGTGACCAGAGGTGTGCCCGTCGGGCACTCGTCAACTCATCAGGCGGGTCCGCCTGATCCGAACGGCAAGGAATCACGTCATGAGCGTCGTCAAGATCAACGCGATCGCAGTCCCCGAAGGTGCGGGCCCCGAGCTGGAGAAGCGGTTCGCCGCCAGGGCGGGCACCGTCGACGGCGCGGCCGGATTCCTCGGCTTCCAGCTCCTGCGCCCGGTCAAGGGCGAGGACCGCTACTTCGTCGTCACCCAGTGGGAGGACGAGGCCAGCTTCCAGGCGTGGGCGAATGGAGGAGCGCGCGCCGCGCACTCGGGCGATCAGAAGCCGGTGGCGTCCGGCGCGAGCCTGCTCGAATTCGAGGTGGTCATCGACGCGAAGCCGAGCGCCTGAATTCACGACTCCGGCCAGATTTTTCTAGAACGTGTTCTAGTAGTGCTCTAGTATCGGGGAGAACCCTCTCTGCTACCCAGGAGCACGCATGACCGACCCGATCGAGACCACTCAGCTGTACATCGGTGGAAAGTGGGTGGACCCGCACTCCACCGAAGTCCTCGACGTGTTCTCGCCCGCCACCGGCGAGAAGGTCGGGTCGGTCCCGTCGGCCGACGCCACCGACGTCGACAACGCGGTCCGCGCGGCGCGCGAAGCATTCGACTCCGGCGTTTGGAGCACAACTCCCCCGGCCCAGCGAGCTGCGGTGATCCGCCGCGCCGTCGAACTGATCAACGAGCGCGGCGCGCAGATCGGCGAACTCGTCTCCGCCGAGATGGGCGCCACCCCCGGCGACGTCGCCACACTCCAGCAGCTCGCGGGCACCGGCGTGCTCTCCGCCTACGCCGACGCCGCCGAGGCCTACGAATGGGAGGAGAAGCGCACCGGCCTGTTCGGTGAGACGCTGATCGTCCGCGAGCCGATCGGCGTCGTCGGAGCGATCATCGCCTGGAACGTGCCGCTGTTCCTCTTCTGCAACAAGTTCGGCCCCGCACTGGCCGCCGGATGCTCGGTGGTCCTGAAGCCGGCCCCGGAGACCCCGCTCAACGCCAACGTGCTCGCCGAGATCTTCACCGAGGCCGGCGTCCCCGAGGGCGTCATCTCGATCGTCCCCGGCGGCGTCGAGACCGGCAAGGCACTCGTCGATCACCCTGAGGTCGACAAGATCACCTTCACCGGGTCGACGGCCGCGGGCGCGTCGATCGCCGCTCGCTGCGGCGAACAGCTCAAGCGCTGCTCGCTGGAACTCGGCGGCAAGTCGGCCGCCATCGTCCTCGACGACGCCGACGCCGCCGCCAGCGCCCCGATGCTCGTCTTCTCGGGCATCCTGAACGCAGGCCAGGCGTGCGTCGCGCAGACCCGCGTCCTCGTCCCGCGCTCGCGCCACGACGAGGTGGTCGACGCGATGGTCGCCGTCGCGTCGACGTTCACCCCCGGTCTCCCGACCGACCCGGAGACCAAGCTGGGCCCGATCATCAACGACCGCCAGCACGAGAAGGTCACCGGCTACATCGCCAAGGGCAAGGCCGAAGGCGCCACCGCGGTCCTCGAAGTCGAGGCTCCGTCGGTCGGCACCGGCAATTTCGTCGGCCCGACCATCTTCACCGGCGTCACCAATGACATGACCATCGCCCGCGAGGAGATCTTCGGGCCCGTCATCAGCGTCATCGCCTACGACGAACTCGACGAGGCGATCGCCATCGCGAACGACTCCGACTACGGCCTCGCCGGCTCGGTCTGGACCGCCGACGTCGACAAGGGCATCGAGGTCGCCAAGCGGGTGCGCACCGGTACCGTCGGCATCAACTGGTACGCCATCGATCCGTCGTCGCCGTTCGGCGGATACAAGAAGTCGGGCATCGGCCGGGAGAACGGCAAGGAAGGCCTCGAGAGCTACCTCGAGCACAAGTCGATCCTCATGCCGATGGGCTACACCACCACGTAAGCACGGCGCCGAAGGCCCGGACCCCCACACCACGGGAGTCCGGGCCTTCGGTCGTCAACGCGTCCACAAGAACTTCGGCACTCGCGGCCGCGTCTGACGCGGCGGCGAGTGCCGAAGTTCTTGTGGGTGTACGGGCCAGGTCAGGAAGTCGGGACGGGGGCCGACGGGACGGGGACGGAACTGGACGCCGACGGGATCTTCACCGCACCGGACGGGACGGTCTCGGCCTTCTGGACGCGCGACTTCAACGAGTCGTCGTCGAGGATGTCGATCGCGCTGATCAGCCACTTGCCGTCGCGGCGCACCATGTCGTAGACCAGACGCGACGGGTCGATCTGCACGTCTTCGACGGTGTTCCGCGTGGTCGACAGGTTCATGTAGACGAGGACCTTCGCGGTGTCGCTGGTATTCGACATCACGCCCGCACCCTGAATCGTCACCACCGACACGATCTTGTCCGACTTCACCTTCGTCGCGATGTCGTACTCGGAGACGTTCTTCTGGAACTCGTCCTTCGCGTTGCCGGTCAAGAAGTCCATCGACTTGTTGATGTTGTCGACGACGGTCTTCGGGTTGCGCGCGAACATCGTGTCCGTGTACTCCGTCGCCGCCTGCAGGGCGCTGTCCCTGGAGTTCTCCTCCGCGCGCAGCCCCCAGTAGCGGACGCCGGAGAACACCGCGAGGGCGACGGCGGCGACGACGAGCAGTCCGCCGACGACCGCGAGGATTCGATTCGTCGACATCAGTTCACCCACTCGAAGTTCGTCATCTTCAGATCGCCGTTGATCCGCGTGATCGAGATGCGGGAGCGGAACGTCTGAATGTCGGGCTGCTGCGGGGCCTCGGGCGCGATGCCCTGCCAGACGAACACGACGAGCACCGAACCCTGATCCTGCTCGGCCTTCTCCACCGCGGAGGCCACCACCGTGGTGGTGGTCTTCATGTTGTCCGACTTGATGAGGTCTCTCGCCTGCTTCATCGACGCGTCGAACTGCGTCTTCGCACGACCGCTGGTGTGTTCGAGCATGAACTTGTACATGTCGTCGGCGTTGGCCTTGTCGAGCGTGGTCAGCTTGATGACCACCTCCTGCGCGAACTGGTCGTAGCTCGCCCGGAGCGCGCGCTCGTCGTTGATGTCGGACGACCGCACCAGGAAGATGCTCGACGCGACGATCGACCCGATGAGCAGCAGCGCACCGAAGACGACGGCGAGCACCGGCAGCAGCTTCACTCCGCCGGACGACGAGCCCATCGGCGCCTTCACGGACGAACGCCGCGCCCGGTACGACACCGGTTGCGGACCGGCGACCACGGTCTGTGCCTCGGCAGCGTCGACAGTCTCGACGGCGGCGACGGTCTCGCTCTTCTCGAGGTCGACCTTCTCCGTCGTGTCCGCGACGTCGTCGGTCTCGGCGTCGGCCGAGACGCCCGTGTCGGGTGTCGGGGCCGCCTTCGACGACGGCTTGCGTCGACGGGAGACGGGACTCGACTTGCGGACCGCCGCAGTCTTCTTCGTGTCGTCGGGCGAGTCCGGATTCAGGACTGGACCGTCTTCGTGATCAGTTCGTACCATTGCTTCTTCTGGTTGCGGTTGTCGGCGCCGGCCTGCGTCTTGTACGTCTTGCCGTCCGGGCCGATGAACTCCCCCGTCTCCGGATCGTACGTGGTCGCGTACGTGGCGGGCGAAGCGTCGTAGTCGGTCGGACTGCCGGGAACGACATACCCGGCGGGCTGCTTGGGCAAGTTGGTGCCCGGGAAGCCGTTCGGAAGCGCGACGTTGTCCTTGTTCGACGGGACGAAACCGGTGCGGCACTCGGCCGGAGTCGGCGCACGACGGCCGGGGAACTCGACACACGGGAAGTTGCGGGCGCCGCGGACCGAGGTCTGCGAGTCCTGCGGGAGACGGCACAACAGGCCGGGCGGCAGGTCCTGCGGCGTCGTCGCCGACGGGAACCGCCACTTGCTCGGCTCGAGGAAGCCGACGGTGCAGGTCGGCGGGTCCTGGAAGCCCAGCGTGAAGTTCACGTTCGCACCGTGCCGGTTGGAGCCGGTGTTCACGGCCGTGATCAGCGCCGACAGCACGCGCGGGTACAGCACGATGGTCTGCCGCAGGTTCGGCAGGTAGACGGCCATCGTGCGCGCCGCGACCTTCAGGTTCGACATGCCCAGCTCGAAGCCCGGTGCCATGTCGTCGAACAGGTTCTTGGCCTGCGACGCGACGCCGGGCCCCTTCGCCAGGATGTCGGTGATATCCGGATTGCCCGCGCGCAGAGTGTCGGTGACCTTGGTGAGGTCGCGCGTCCAGCTGCGGATCTGATCGGCGGTCCGATTCTGGGTCGCCAGGATCGGGCCGGCCTGCCGGACCAGGTCGACGGTCGCGTCGACGTTCTTGTTCATCGCGCCGACGAACAGGACCATCGAGTCCATGAGCCGCTGCAGTTCGTCCGCGGTGCCGTTGAACGCGGTGAAAGCCTCGTCCATGACCGCGCGGACCTTGGCATTGCTGACGTCGGCCAGGAGCGCATCGGCCTGGTCGAGCATCGAGGAGATCTCGACCGGCAGGTCGGTCGCGGTCACGCTCGCGCCGTTCGACAGGACCGGGCCCGACGAGTCGGCAGGCGGCGTGAACTCGACGAACTGCTCGCCGACGGCCGACACGCTGCGGACCGAGACCACCGAATCGGCCGGGATCTCGGTTCCCGACTCGATCGTGAGGTCGGCGGCGACACCGTCGGACGTGAGACGGACGCCCGTCACCTTGCCGACGTTGACGCCGCGGAAACTCACGTTCGCGTTCTGGTACAGGCCGCCGGTCGATTTCATCGACACCTCGACGTTGTAGCTGCCGATGCCGAACATCTGCGGGATGCGGATGTAGAACACCGCCATCACGACGAGGGAGATCACCGTGACGATGCTGAAGATCAGCAGCTGCATGCGGACGAAGCGGGTGATCTTCATCGATCGCCTCCGCTCTTCTTCGTGGTTGTCGGGACCGACGACTTCGGTGTCAGCTCGGACGGCTTCGGGTTGGCCGGGTCCTTCTGCTTGGGTGTGGTGATGCCCGGCGTCAGCGGCGCGGTGAACGGGTTGGTGCCGCGCTTGGCGAGGTTCGCCGGCTTGCCGGACACGCCCTCGGGGTTCGTCACCGACGCGACCATCGTCTTGTTGAGACGGCTCCACGTCAGGTCGAGCACCAGGTCGGAGTTCACGTAGTCGCCCTTGACGATCGTGGGGATCTTCTCTTCGAGGAAGGGGAAGGTCAACAGGATGCGCAGCGAGTTCGAGAGCGCGGGCCCCGTCATCGACAGTTGCTCCATCAGCTTCCGCATGTTGGGGACGATCGTCTTGATGTCGTCGCTGTTCTCGGCGAGGATGTCGTTCACCGTCGACGACAGGTCGCCGACGTTGTCGAGCGCCGAGATCAGGTTGGCCCGCTCATCGACGAGCAGCTGCAGGATCTTCGGACCCGACTCGAGGGCGCGCTGCACCGTCGGCGTCTGGTCGTTGATCGTCTGCGACAGGCGGTCCATCCCCTCCATCGCGGAGATGATGTTCTGAGTCTGGCCGTTGAGGTCGTTGACCAGGGTGTTCAGACGCGGGATCAGGGTGCGGATCTCATCGTCGTTGCCGCCGAGCGCCTGACTCATCTCGTGCACGATGTCGCCGACCTGCGAGAGACCGCCTCCGTTGAGCACCACCGACAGCGAGCTGAGGACCTGCTCGGTCGTCGGGTACATGCAGGGATCGACCTGCTGAGCCGCGTTGATGTCGGCGACCGGCTTGGTCTCCGGCATCGCGATGTTGTCCTGCTTCGGGCAGTTCGGCAGCGAGAGCGAGCCGCCGGCGGAGAGGTACTGCCCCGTCGCCTTGGACGGCGCGACGATCGCGATGTGCGACGAGCCGAGAACGCTCGTCATGCCGATCATGGCGTGCGAACCCGTCGGGATCTTGACGCCCTCGTTGAGCCGGAGCGTCAGCTTGGCGTGCCAATCGACGATCTCGATGTCGCCGACGCTGCCGATGGTCGCGTCGTTCATCATCACCGGAGCGTTCCGGACGACGCCCGCGGCCGACGGGATCGTCGCCGTGATCGTGTACGCGCCCGCACCGGTGCCTTCGGCGCCGATCGACGAGAGCGAGGTGACCGGGTTGCCGCTGCACGCCGCGGTGACCGGTGCCAGCACCAGGAGTCCCGCCGCGAGCGCGACGAGGCGCATGCGCGTGGTCGTCATTTGTCGCCTCCGAACGGAACCAGCAGCTTCGTCAACGGGTCGGGCATCGCGGCACGACTCTCGGCGTCGCGTTCGACGACGCCCTGTCGGGCGCGGGCCCGCACGTCGGCGTTCTGGTAGGTGATCTGGTCGGGCGACGCGGTCCGGCCGATGACCGGGTTCGCCATGAACGGCGGGTAGTTGACGACGATGTCCTTCATGATCGGCCCGAGCAGGTCGACGCACTGATCGATGTCGAGCTTGGTGTCGCCGGGGCGCGCCGTCGACTGCATGGTGCCGCACAGCAGGGAGATCAGGTTGGCGCCCATGCCGAGACCGAACACGCCGTCGAGCGAACCGGTCAGCGGGTTGTAGATGTTGAAGAAGTTCGCGAGCTGCGTCGGAGCCGAATGCAGCAGTCCGCGGAGCTGCTCGTCCTTCTTCTTCAGGGTCCCGGTGAGCTGGGCGAGCTTGTCGACGGTCGAGACGACGGTCGAGCTGTTCTCGCCGAGGAAGCCTTCGAGGTCGCTGATCGCGCCGTTGAGGTTGCTCATCGCGTCGCCGAGCGACTGGCTGCTGCCCGCCATGACTTCGCTGACCGACGCCATCCGGCCGTTGAACTGGACGAGCTGATCGTGGCTCGTCGACAGCTGCTCGGTGAGCTGCTGCAGGCTCTTCACCGCACCGAACACGTCGTCGCGATTGTCCGACAGGGTGCCGACGACTGTCGACATCTGCTTGATCGAATCGGCGATCGCCTGCCCGTTGCCCGACAGGTTCTTGTCGAAGACGTCGACGGCTCGCGCCGCGACACCCTGATCGGGCGACTTGTCGCCGCCCTTCGGCCCGAGCGCCGTGCTCAACTCTGACAGCTGCTTCTTGATGTCGTCCCACTCCATCGGGACCGCGGTGCGCTCCATGGGGATGTCGGCGTCGCCTTCGAGCTCGGGGCCCTTGGTGTAGCCGGGAGTCAACTGGATGAAGCGGCCGGACACCAGCGACTGTGCGACGACAACGGCCCGCACGTCCTGCGGGATCGGCGTGCTGCGGTCGATCCGCATCGTCACCTTGACGTCGCCCTGACGCGGTTCGATCGAGGTGACCGTGCCGATCGGGACACCGATCACGCGGACCGAGTCGCCTTCGAAGACGCTGGCCGCGGTCGCGAAGTACGCGGTGATGGTGCGGGTGGTGGCGCGCTGCACACCGAACCACACGCCTCCGGCGACGAGCGCCACGACGACGACTGCTGCGACGGTCGCCCATACACGGCGAGAGATCCGCATGTCAGTTGCCTCCGTTCTGCTTAGGCGTCGGATAGGTGTTCGAGGGCGAGGGGCGCTTCACGTCGGGGGCTCCCGCGTTCGGTCCCTGGTTCCAGTTCTTCGGCAACAGCGGGAAGCCGGAGAAGTCGTAGAAGTACTTCGCGGCCTCCGGGTACTTGCGCTGGAGCACCTTCAGGAACGTGCCGAAGTAGTCGCCGAACGTGGCGACGCCGACCAGTGACGAGAAGTACGGCCCGGAGCTGACGGCCTCGCCGAGGATGTTCGCGTACGGCCCGAGGTTGTCGATGGCCTTGCCGAAGTTCTCCTCGTTGTCGTTGAGGATGTCCATCACGCGGTTGAACTTCTCCAGCACCGGCCGAAGCTGTTCGCCGTTGTCGGCGATGAATCCGCTGACCTGCGCGGTCAGGTCGCGCGTCCCGGAGATCACCTGTCGGATCG
The DNA here is from genome assembly GCF_009932475.1 of Gordonia spumicola. Taxonomy (GTDB): domain Bacteria; phylum Actinomycetota; class Actinomycetes; order Mycobacteriales; family Mycobacteriaceae; genus Gordonia; species Gordonia spumicola. The sequence continues at coordinate 61,114 of NZ_BJOV01000001.1, read as the reverse complement.
CGGCGCGCCGCATCTCCAGCTCGCCGAGCAGCGAGTTCGCGTCCATCAGCATCTGGCGGATCTGCCTGCTGCGTTCGCCGACGACGTCGGTGACGCCGCGTGCACGGTCGAGCAGTTCGTTCAGCGCGTTGTCCCGGTCGGCGATGGCCTTGGACACACGGCCGACGCCTTCGACTGCCCCGCGCACGTTGGCTGGCGTCTTCGAGAACGTGTCGGTCATCGTCTCGATGGCCTTGTTCAGCTGATCGGTGTCGGTCTCGCCGAGCGTCGTCGTCGCCTGATCGAGGGCGTCGGTCAGGGAGTAGGGCGACGCGGTGGCCTCGAGCGGAATCGAGCCGCCGGGCTTGATGCGTCCGTCGCCGATCGGCGTCAACGTCAGGTTGCGCCTGCCGAGGACGGTCTCGGTCTTGATGGCCGCGCGGGTGCGGTCGCCGAGCTGGACGGTGTCGTCGAGGCGGAAATTGACCTTCGCCTGCAGCCCGCCGTCCTTCTGCGCGATCGAGATGCCTTCGACGGCTCCGACCTTGATGCCCGCCACCATGACGACGTCGCCGGGGACCAGCCCGCCCGCGTCTTCGAAATACGCGTCGTATGTGCTGACCTGCGCGAAGAACGGCAGTCGGTCCATGTTGAGCGCACTGATGACGAGCATCGCGGTCAGCAGGAAGCCGATGACGCCGACCGACGCCTTCGAGCGCTTCGTCCGGCGGTCCGGAGTGTTCTCGCCGCTCACGTCGCGCACCTCCCGCCTGCGGTGGTCTTGTCGCCCATCACGTCGATGGCCGTGAAGTAGTACTGGGTGTTGCCCGGTCCGGGCAGCAGCAGCCGGATGCGGCAGAAGTAGATCTGCAGCCACGATCCGTAGCTGCCGAGGTTCGACAGCATGTGGAAGTCGCCCGGCAGGCGGCCCAACAGGTCGCGGATGAACGGCTCGGCCTTCAGCGCTTCCTCGGACGTCTTGCCGAGTCCGGTGAGCGCCTTCTTCATGTCCGGTCGGACGGTGCTCATCAGGTCGGCGAGGCCGGTGGTGGCCTCCGCGCTCTCGCTGATCGCGCGGCCGATCACCTCCTTGCCGCCCTCGAGTCCGGTGATCAACTGCTGGAGACGGTCCACGCTCTGATCCAGACCCTGATGGTCGGCCTGCAAGGTGCCGAGGGTGGTGTTCAGATTGTCGATGACGCTGCCGACCAGCGCGTCGCGGTCGGCGATCGTGTTGGTGAACTCAGCGGTGCTGGCGAGCAGCTTGTTCAGCGAACCGCCCTGCCCCTGGAAGACCGCGATGAGGGCCGACGACAGCTGGTTCACCTCGTCGCCGCTCATGGTGCGGAACAGCGGCTTGAAACCGCCGAGGAGCTTGTCGAGGTCGAGTGCGGGCTCGGTCTGCTCGATCGGGATCTCGGAGCCCGCGGACAACGTGTCGGCGAGCGATCCCGTACCGGGCTGCAGTTCGAGGTAGCGGTCGCCGGTCAGGTTCTGGTACCTGATCAGCGCCTTGACGGTCTTCGGCAGACGGTAGTTCTCGTTGACGTTGAACTCGACGCGCGCCTCGTTGTCGCGCGTCAGCTCCACCTTGTCGACGGTGCCGACGTCGACGCCAGCGATCTGCACGACGCTGCCCGACTTCATCGCCGACGCGCTGGTGAACAGCGCCGAGTACGACTCGCTGCTGCCGCCCTGATAGCGGCTGAACACGAGCACGAGTCCGGTGAGGACGAGCAGCATGGCGACGGCGAAGGTCGTCAGCTTGATGACGGTTGCGCGGAAGGCGCGTGCGCGACTATCCACGTGGCGTACCTCCGAACAGCAGGTTGAAGAGCTTGTGGCCCTGCACCTTGGGGGTGGTGCGCGGCTTGTAGGGCTGGGCCGCGTTGTCGATCACGTAGAACGGGATCTTCTCTTTGGAGTTGATGTCCGACAGGCCTGCCTGGCAGGTGGGCGGGCCGTCGCCGCGGACCTCGGGGAGGTCTTGCGGGTAGCGGTACGGGTCCTGGCCCGGGATGAGGCCCGCGTCGAGCAGCAGCATGCCGTTGCGCCCGCCGAGGAGCGGTTCGGCGATGTCGGCCGCGTCGCTGGCTCCGGTGATGAAGCAGCGCAGACCGGGAGCCTGGTAACCGAGCAGCGCCGTCACCGGGGCCAGATCGGTGAGGGTCGACATCAGGTTCTTCTTGCTCTTGGAGAGCACCCCGTTGCCGCTGCGGGCCATGCCCGTCACATTGATGAGCAGGCTGTCGAGGTTGGACGCGTTGTCGACGAGGGTGTTGCCGACGACCGTCGCGTTGTCGATGGTCCGCATCAGGTTCGGCATCGCGTCGGCGTACACGTTGGTCGCCGTCGCGGCCTCGGTGAACAGGCGGTTCAGCTCCGGGAGGTGCTGATTCGTCTTGCCGAGGATGTCGTTGAGCTGGACGAGCGACTGACCGATCTGCTTGCCTCGGCCCGACAGCGCGTCGTTGACGGCACCGAGGACCACGTTGAGCCGGTCCGGCTGCACCTGGGCCAGCACGTTGACGAGCTGCTGGTACACGGTGTTGAGCTCGACGACCACGTGGTCGGCCTTGATCTCGTCGCCGCCGCTGAGCGTGCCCTCGCCTCCCGACTCCGGGATCACGAGGTTCACGTTCTTGGCGCCGAAGACGGTGTTCGACTTGATGTCGGCGGTTACGTTGGCCGGGATGTGCGAGAGCTGGTCGGCGTCCATGTCGAGCACCAGACGAGCATTGGTCCCGTTGTCGTCGACGCTCGCGACGCGCCCGACGGTGACTCCCCGAAGCTTTACCTTCGCGTCGGGGTTCATGACCAGGCCCGCGCGCGGTGCGTACAGGGTGACGGTCTTGGTGCTGTCGAACCATCCGAGGAACTGGCCGGATGCGAGCGCGACGATGGCCGCCAACGAACCGACCATGATGAATGCGGCGAGTTTGCGCACGCCATTACTGCGGGTCTGCTTAGCCACGTCTCACCCGGCCAGATTGAAGTTGCCGTCGGAGCCGTAGATGGCGAGCGACGTGAGGAGGGTGATGACGACGACCACCACGAGCGACGCGCGGACCGCGTTGCCGACCGCGACGCCGACGCCGACCGGGCCGCCGGAGGCGTTGAAGCCGTAGTACGTGTGGATCAGCATGACGGCGACGGCCATGCAGATGGCCTGCACGAACGACCACAGGATGTCCGACGGGATGAGGAACGTCGAGAAGTAGTGGTCGTACACGCCGGACGACTGTCCGTACAGGACGACGGTCGCGAACCGGCTCGCGATGAACGACGCGAGCGCGGCCAGCGAGTACAGCGGGATGATCGCGACGAGGCCCGCGACGATGCGGGTGCTCACGAGGTACGGGATCGATGAGATCGCCATGACTTCGAGCGCGTCGATCTCCTCGCTCACCCGCATGGCGCCGAGCTGCGCCGTCGCGCCCGCGCCGATCGTCGCGGCCAACGCGATGCCCGCGATGACGGGGACCGCGATGCGGACATTGATGAACGCGGAGAAGAAGCCGGTCAGGGCCTCGACGCCGATGTTCGCCAGCGAGCTGTAGCCCTGGACGGCGATGGTGCCGCCGGTGAACAGCGTCAGGAAGCCGACGACGACGACGGTGCCGCCGATCATCGCGAGCGCGCCGGTGCCCATGGAGATCTCCGCGATCAATCGCAGCGTCTCCTTCTTGTACAGCCGCAGCGCGCGTGGAATCGATGCGATCGAGTCCCAGTAGAAGAGCGCCTGGTCGCCGATCTTGTTCCAGTCGTCGCCCGCGCGCTTGAGCGCGACGCGAGCGGTGAGGAGTCGAGTTGTGCCTGGAAGAACCATGTCAGCCCATCGTCGCTTTCAGTCCGACCGCGGTCACGACCACGTTCACCACGAACAGGGCCATGAACGAGTAGACGACGGTCTCGTTGACCGCGTCGCCCACACCCTTGGCTCCGCCCTTGACGTTGAGGCCGCGGTAGCAGCCGACGAGGCCGGCGAACAGGCCGAACAACGCCGCCTTGATCATCGAGATGACGAGCTCGCCGAGGCCGGTGAGCAGTGTCAGGTTGGCGATGAACGCCCCGGGGTTCACGTCCTGCAGATATACGGAGAAGACGAATCCACCCGCGATGCCGATCGTGCACACGAGACTGTTGAGAAGGAGCGCGACGCCCGTCGAGGCGACGACGCGCGGGACGACGAGGCGATGGATCGGGTTGATGCCGAGAACGCGGAGCGCGTCGATCTCTTCGCGGATCGTCCGCGCGCCGAGGTCGGCGCAGATGGCCGTGGCTCCGGCGCCCGCGACGATGAGCACCGTGACGATCGGGCCGATCTGCGTGATCGTGCCGAGCGCGGCGCCCGCGCCGGACAGGTCCTGCGCGCCGATCTCGCGGAGCAGGATGTTCAGCGTGAAACTGACAAGGACCGTGAACGGGATCGCCACGAGCAAGGTCGGGACGAGGGAGACGCGGGCGATGGCCCACGACTGCTCGACGGTCTCACGCCATTGGAAGGGGCGGCGGAAGAGTTCTCGCGCCGATTCGACTCCGAGTGCGACGAAATCCCCCACACCGTTCATCGGGGCAGCAAGCTTCGAGAGCAAGTCCCCTCCTCCCACTCGTGCACGCAACCTATCACGCGCGCCGTCCACGTCAGTGCCACTAATCGACATCGTCCTGCAGTAATGCGATCCGTCGTCAGTCCATCAGATCCGACGCGGAGAACGTCCCAGTGCTCGTCGGCAATGAGAAGTACTCGTACAGTGAACCGGACAACGCGTCCACAGTCCAGTCGTCACCGTCGGCTTCGAAGACCTGCGCGACGCGAGGTGCGGCCATCAGCGTGACCTTCGGCCCGTAGACGACGAAGACCTGACCGGAGACGGCCGCCGCGGCGGGGCTCGCGAGGTAACGCACCAGGGTGACGACGTGCTCGGGCGAGAGCGGATCGATCGAGCCCTCCGGGGCGTCGCCGAAGACGTTCGCGGTCATCGCCGTGCGGGCGCGCGGGCAGATCGCGTTGGCGGTGACGCCGTAGCGCGAGAGCGCACGCGACGCCGACAAGGTCAGCGCCGTGATGCCGGCCTTGGCCGCCGCGTAGTTCGCCTGACCTGCGGGTCCGAGGAGCCCGGCCTCGGACGAGGTGTTGATGAGGCGCCCGTACACGGGTGCGCCCGCGGCCTTCGACGCGGCGCGCCAGTGTGCTGCGGCGTTGCGGTTGAGGAGGAAGTGGCCGCGCAGGTGCACGTTCACCACCAGATCCCACTCGTCGTCGCTCATGTTGAAGAGCATCGTGTCGCGGGTGATGCCCGCGTTGCTCATGACGACGTCGAGTCCGCCGAGGTCGTCCGTGGCGGTACGCATGATCTCGCGTGCGGTGGCGGCGTCGGAGATGTCTCCGGCGATTGGCACGGCTTTGCCGCCGGCCTGCGCAATCACGTCGACGACGTCGCTGTTCGCGAGCGCCTTCTCGAGGTCGTTCACGATGACGGTGGCGCCGTCCGCGGCCAGTCCGATCGCCTCGGCACGCCCGAGGCCTGCTCCGGCACCGGTGACGACTGCGACTTTGCCTTCCAGCGAACCGCTCACGGCGCACTCCTTCTCTTCGGACGTCGACACGCGGCGTCCAGCTCTACAACCAGGAAAATACTAGAACATGTTCTAACACGGTGGTCGAGAGTCGACGAAAGACGTGCGCGTCCACCCGGCCCGGAATTACTCGATCGACAACGCCGAACGCGGGCACGATGCGACAACCTGACGCATCTCCTCCGCCCTGGCGTCGTCCACCTCTTCGGACAGAATCACCAGGTAGTCGTTGTCGTCTAGCTCGAAGACGTCGGGTGCCATCCCGACGCAGACGGCGTTCGACTCACACAGATCGAAGTCGGCCTTGATTCGCATTGCATCCTCCTCGCATCGCGCGCCCGCTGGTTGACGGACTCGGTGATTACACGTTAGAACGTGTTTCAGAAGTAGCCAAGCACACCGGCCGAGCACGCGCCGGACGATCGCAGGAGACCACCACATGCGGATCGCATACACACCCGAGCAAGAGGAGTTGCGTCTCGAACTGCGCGACTACTTCACCGGACTGATGACCACCGACCGCCGCGCGGCTCTGACCGGCGGAGACGGTGAACTCGGCGAAGGCGACGCCTACCGCGACGTGGTCCGTCAGATGGGCCGCGACGGCTGGCTCGCCCTCGGCTGGCCCACCGAGTTCGGCGGCGCGAACAGGTCGATGATGGATCAGCTGATCTTCACCGACGAGGCCGCGATCGCGGGCGCACCCGTGCCGTTCCTGACGATCAACTCGGTCGCGCCGACGATCATGCACTACGGCACTCCCGAGCAGAAGGACTTCTTCCTGCCGAAGATCGCCGCGGGCGACCTGCACTTCTCGATCGGCTACTCCGAGCCGGGAGCGGGCACGGATTTGGCGTCGCTGCGCACGACCGCGGTCCGCGACGGCGACGAGTACGTCATCAACGGCCAGAAGATGTGGACCAGCCTCATCCCGTACGCCGACTACGTGTGGCTTGCCTGCCGGACCGACCCCGAGGCGACCAAGCACAAGGGCATCTCGATGCTCATCATGCCCACCTCGGCCGACGGCTTCTCGTACACCCCGGTCCACACCATGTCGGGCGTCGACACCAGCGCGACCTACTACCAGGACGTCCGTGTCCCGACGAGCGCACTCATCGGCGAGGAGGGCGGCGGCTGGTCGTTGGTGACCAACCAGCTCAACAACGAGCGGGTGGCACTGTGCAGCGCGGCCCCCATCCAGACCGCGCTGAAGGAGACCCTCGCGTTCGCCCGCGAGCAGAGCTACGGCGGCGGACGCCTCATCGACGTGCCGTGGGTTCAGGCCAATCTGGCGCGCGTCCACGCGAAGGTCGAGTTCCTCAAGCTCGTGAACTGGAAGATCGCGTCGATCGCAGCGTCCGGCGGCGCTCCGTCACCGGCCGACGCGTCGGCGACGAAGGTCTTCGGCACCGAGTTCGCGACCGAGGCGTACCGCCTGCTGATGGAGATCGCCGGCCCGGCGGCGACGCTCCGCCAGGGCACGCCAGGCGCACATCTGCAGGGCCGCCTCGAACGCTTCCAGCGCACCTCGCTGATCCTCACCTTCGGCGGCGGCACCAACGAGATCCAGCGCGACATCATCGGCATGCTCGCCCTCAAACTGCCCCCGGCCCGGCGCTGACCAGACCATTCACAGGAGAACCTCATGGACTTCACTCCCACCGAGGCGGCAGGCGATCTGACCGGCCTCACCAACGACATCACCGCCCGCCTCGCCACGTCCGAGCGCACCGCGCGACTCGAGGCCGACAAGGCCCCCATCGACCGTGACCTCTGGCGGGAGATCGCCGCATCCGGGCTGCTCGGCCTTGCCGCGTCGTCGGCGAGGGCGGGCGAGGCCGGAGCCGATCTGACCGCGTTGGAGACGACCGCGGTGGCGACGGCGCTCGGCCGTGCGCTCGCCCGTGTCCCGTTCGCACAGCACGCCGTCGCCGCCGTCCCGCTGTTGGACGCGCACGGCCCCGACTCGCTCACCGACCTGCTGGTCCACGCCGCGTCGGGCGACGCCGTCGTCACCGCGGCGGTCGAGGAGGACATCGCCTTCGATCTGCTGACACCCGCGACGACGTTCGACGGGTCGACGGTGTCGGGTGTCAAGGTGAACGTGCCCTACGCCGCGGCCGCCGACGCGTTCCTGGTGATCGCGGCGGGTGAGGACGGCCCGGTGGCCGCGATGGTGTCCGCGGGCGACGGCGTGGAGATCGTCGAGACCGCTGCGACCGGACTGACGCCGGTCCACACCGTCACCTTCACCGGTGCGCGGGCGACGGTCCTCGACGGCGGCGCGACCACCGCGGCGACCGCCCGTGACCTGCTGCGCCTCGGTGTGGCCGCCGACCAGGCCGGAGTGGTCGCGGGGGCGCTGGAGGCGACCGCCGAGTATGCGCGCGACCGCGAGCAGTTCGGACGGAAGATCGGTTCGTTCCAGGCCGTCGCGCAGCGTCTGGCCGACGACTACATCGATGTGCAGGCGCTCTCGTTGACGGTGGCTCAGGCGGCGTTCGCGTTCGCGGGCGACACCGCGCCCGCGGAGGTGTCGGACGCCGTGTCGACGGCCGCGTTCTGGACCGCCGAAGCCGGGCACCGGGTCGCGCACACCACCGTGCACGTGCACGGCGGCGTCGGTCTCGACACCTCGCATCCGGTTCACCGGTTCTTCCTGCGCGCCAAGCAGAACGAGTTCACATACGGCTCGGCTCCCGTGGTGCTGGCCGAACTCGGCGAGGCCCTGGCCGCGCGGTGACCGCGAGCATCACCGATCAGCGGACGATCGGCCAACTCCTCGAGCCGCTCGCCGACGTCGACGACCGCGGCGTGTGGTTCGAGGGCGAGTTCGTCTCGTGGCGCGATCACCTGCGCGAGGCTCGTCGCCGGGGCGCCGCATTGCGGTCGCTCCTCGACGCGGACCGTCGCCCGCACGTCGGGGTGCTCCTGCCCAATTCCGTCGAGTTCTCGGCGCTGTTCGCCGCCGCCGGGCTCGGCGGTTTTGTGCTCGTCGGCCTGAACTCCACGCGGCGGGGCGCCGCGTTGGTCGCCGACGCGGTCCGCGCCGATTGTCAGATCGTGCTCGTCGATTCGTCGACGAACGACCTGTTCGACGCGCCGGACGGTGTCCGGGTGATCGACGTCGAGTCGGCGGAGTGGACGGCTCTCGTCGCCGGGTCGTCGCCCGATCGCCTCGAGCCCGTGGAGTCCGACCCCGACGACCTGGTGATGCTGATCTTCACCTCCGGCACCACCGGCGACCCGAAGGCCGTCCGCTGCAGTCAGCGCAAGTTCGCGGCGGCCGGGATGATGCTGGCCGACCGATTCGGCATGGGGCCGTCCGACGTCGCGTACCTGGCGATGCCGATGTTCCACTCGAACGCGCTGATCGCGGGCTGGTCGGTCGCCGTGGCGGGCGGTGCGTCGATCGCGATCCGCCGGTCGTTCTCGGCGCGCGGATTCGGCGACGACGTGCGGCGCTACGGCGTCACCTACGCCAACTACGTCGGCAAGCCGCTGCACTACATCCTGGCGACCGACGAACGTGCCGACGACGCCGACGTCCCACTGCGGATCATGTACGGCAATGAGGCGTCGGCCGCCGACCGCACCGAGTTCACCAGGCGTTTCGGCGCGCGCGTGATCGACGGGTTCGGGTCGACGGAGGGCGGCGTCTCGATCTCCCGCACACCCGACACGCCCGACGGGGCCCTCGGGCCGCTGCTCGCCCCGAACGCGATCGTCGATCCCGACACGCTCGAACCCGTCGCGCCGGGAGTCGTCGGCGAGATCGTCAACACCGCGGGTCCGGGACTGTTCGACGGCTACTACAACGACGACGCCGCGACCGCCGACCGCATGCGCGGCGGCATGTACCGAACGGGCGACCTCGGCTGGGTCGACGACGCGGGTTTCGTGCATTTCGCGGGCCGTATCGGCGACTGGCTGCGGGTGGACGGCGAGAACCTCGGGACGCGTCCCATCGAGACCGTGTTGCGCAGACATCCGGCGATCAGCGAGTGCGTCGTGGTCGGGATACCGACCGACATCGGCGACGCCGTCGGCGCGGTCCTCGTCGCCGACCGGCTGGAACGGGCCGACTTCGAGGGATTCCTGGAGACGCAGACCGACCTCGGCCCGAAGCAGCGGCCGACCCGCGTGTGGCTCGTCGATGCACTCCCCGAGACAGCCACATTCAAGACCGCCCGCTCGGCACTCGCTGCATCGCTCGGCGATCCCACCTGGGCCGGATAGGGTCCCTCGGCGACCTCGGTCCGGCCCTGCGCCGGACCGAGGTGCGTGAGGACGTCAGGGCTTGTCGATCCCGTCCGTTCCCGTGACGGTCTGGCCGGACGAAGTCACGGTCACCGCTTGACCCGCACCGCCGAGGTTGGGCGCGGCCGTGCCGTCACCGCCGGATCCGCCGTTCGCGGTGGACCCGGCAACATTGGCGGTGGTCGCCCGTACTGTGCCGCCGCCGCCGTTTCCGCCCTTGCCACCCGCGCCGAGCCCTGAGCCGCCGTCGCCGCCGTTGGCCGTCCCGTCGACCGTGGCGTTGGCGACGGTCGTGAACACGGCCCCGCTCGCACCGTTGCCGCCGACACTGCCGGTACCGACACCGCTGCCGCCGTCGCCACCGGTGCCCGTCCCCGAGGAGGCCGCGTACGACGCGCCGCTCCACACTTGGCCGGTCAGACCGTTGCCGCCCTTGCCACCCGACGATCCGTCGCCGCCCCGGCCGCCGACCGCCGTGCCGTCCACTCTGCCGCCGACGGATCCGGTGTTTCCGACGAGCAGCGACCCGATGCCTCCGTTGCCGCCCTTGCCGCCCGACGTCGCGTCGCCACCGTCGCCGCCGGTCGCGGTCCCGTGGACCGAGCCCGCCGCGCCGCCGCCGCTGTACCCGACCTGGACGGATCCGCCCGAACCGTTTCCGCCGACACTTCCCGCCCCGTCCGCGTCACCGCCGTTGCCGCCGCGACCGACTCCCGACGCTGTGCTTCCGGTGGTGAATGCGAACACCCCACCGTTGTCGGGTGCACCGTTGCCGCCCTTGCCGCCGTTGGTCGCGTCACCGCCGTTGCCGCCGTAGCCTTCGCCTGTCGCCAGCGCTCCCTGCGCCCACGCCAGGACGCGCCCGGCAGATCCTGTGCCACCCACGCTTCCTGCCCCGTCGGCGTCGCCACCGTCGCCGCCGACCACGGTGGCATCGGCCGCGATCGCACCGGACTGGTTCGCGTTCACCTCGCCGAAGCCCGCGTTGCCGCCCACGCCGCCGTTGCTGCCGGCGCCCCCGTTTCCGCCGTCGGCCTGACCAGAAGCGGTGGCGCCTGCCGCGGTCGCGGTGACCCGGCCCTCGCCGCCTGCACCACCCGTGCCCGAGGCTCCGTCACCGCCGTCACCGCCGGTCGCTCCGGTGCCGACGCTGACCGCGTCGCCGCCGTTCTGGCCGAGCACGTACCCCCGGCCGCCCGCGCCGCCGGTCCCGGAACCGATGGAGTCGCCGCCGGCACCGCCGGTCACGACGCCGCCCGCGTGGGTGCCGGACACACCGCCGCCCGAGGCGAAGATCTCGCCCTTGCCACCGTTGCCACCGACACCGCCCGCAACGGTTCCGACAGCGTCGCCGCCGACGCCGCCGTTGCCGCCGGTCGCGGTCGCGCCCGCGATGCCGCCGCCCGCGGTGCCGCCGCCGTCCGCGCCGATGAGCGCCTGTCCGCCGCTGCCACCGTTGCCACCACGGCTGACGCCGTCGTTCAAGCCGCCGTCGCCGCCGTCGCCACCCGTCGAGGTGCCGCCGAGGGCGGTACCGCCCCAACCCGTGATCCAGCCTTGTTCGCCTTTGCCGCCGTCGCCGCCGCGTCCGACGCCGCCGTCACCGCCGAGTGCGGTGCCCGTCGCCGAACCGTTGATGCCGGAGATGTGCCCCGACCCGCCCGCGCCGCCCGTCGCTCCCGCCGCGGTTCCGTCCCCGCCGTTTCCGCCGGTCGCCGTGCCCGACCCGGAGCTGGTCGCGCCAACGCCCATGAGCAGTCCGTAGCCTCCGGCCCCGCCCTTGCCTCCGTTCGAGCCGTCGCCGCCGTCGCCGCCGGTGGCGTCACCCACCGCGCTGCCCCCGTCGACGGGCTGCACCCACGCTCCGCCGCCGGTGCCGCCGACGCTGCCCGTGCCTGTTCCGGAGCCACCGTCGCCGCCGGTCGCCGTGCCGGTCGCGACCCCGCCGGCACCCAGCGAGAGCACTCCGCCCTCGCCGCCGTCGCCGCCGACGCCCTGCCCGACGGAGTCGCCGCCGTCGCCGCCCTTCGCGGTGCCTGTCGCCGAACTGTTCGCGCCGACGGCCTGCATGATGCCCCTGCCGCCGGTGCCGCCCGTTCCACCGGTCGCCGCGGCCGAGGCGTCGCCGCCCTTACCGCCCGCACCGCCGATCGCTCCGCCGTCGACGGTTCCGCCGTCCGACGCCGAGACGAGTGCGCCGCCGCCACCGCCGCCACCGCCGCCACCGACACCCGCCGTGGCGCCGCCCGCACTGCCCGCACCACCCGCGCCGCCCGTTCCGCCGACCGCGGTGGACGTGCCGACCGTCCCGCCGACGTTGAGGACAACCGATGCGCCGTCGCCGCCCTTGCCGCCCGCACCGCCCGCACCACTCGTGCCCGATCCCGATCCGACGCCGCCCGAGCCGCCGACGCCGCCGTGCCCGCCGGTCTGCGGCTCCTGGTTCTGGTTGGGCCCGGAGCCGACGGTGTACGTACCGGAGCCGTTTCCGCCGGACCCGCCGACGCCGCCGCGGCCTCCGTCACCGCCGCCTGCCGACGTGACGCCCGCACCGCCGTCGCCGCCATCGCCGCCCGTGCCGCCGTTACCGGCGACGGCGGTCGCGCCGCCGCTGAATCCGGCGCCGCCCGCACCGCCGTTTCCACCCGTTCCACCACGACCGTCGGCGAGCGGCACGCCTGCGGCGGTGGCTCCGCCGCGGCCGGCCGCACCGCCGTCGCCGCCGCGCGCACCCGCGCCGCCCGTCGGGTCGGCGAGGGTGCCCGCCGAACCCGCGGCACCCGTGCCGCCGGTGCCGCCGTCGCCGCCGACACCGCCCGGACCCGCGATGTTGCCGGTCCCGTTCCGTCCGAGGAGACTGCCCTTGCCGCCGGCTCCGCCTGCCGCTGCCGTACCGCCGTCTCCGCCCGCACCGCCGTTGCCGCCTGCCTGGCCTTGCAGGACGCCCGCGGCGCCGTTGCCGCCACGACCACCTGTGCCGCCCTGGCCGCCCTGTCCTCCGTCGCCGCCGATGCTGAACAGCCAGCCCGCGTTGCCGCCCGTCCCGCCTCGACCGCCGCTGCCGCCGTCCGTTGCGTCCCCGCCGTTCGCTCCCGGGGCCGCGCCGTCGGCGCCGTTCACACCGTCGAGGCCGACGCCGCCGTCGCCTCCGGCGCCGCCCGCGCCGATCAGGCTGCCGATCCCGAACCAGCCGCGGGCGTCTCCGCCGGTGCCTCCGTCGGTGGCCTGGCCGCCGTTCGACGCCGCGGCGCCCGTGCCGCCCTTGCCGCCGATCCCGAACAACGCGCCGATCGCGTCGCCGCCACGTCCGCCGTCGCCGACCGTCGCGACACCGCCCTGACCGCCGACACCCGCGAGCCAACCGCCCGTTCCGCCCGTTCCGCCACCGTCGCCGCCGACGCCGCCGTTGCCGATCATCCCCGCATCGCCGCCCGTCGCGCCGGGTGCGCCCTTGCCGCCGTCGCCGAACAACAGGCCGCCGTCACCGGCGTCGCCGAACACGTTCGGGAGCAGACCGCCCAACAACGAGTGGTTGCCACCCGTGTATCCGTCACGGCCGTTCCCGATCAAGTCCCGTCCGACGATCGCCTGGAACGGAAGGTTGATCACCTGGTTCAACGGCGCCGCGAACTGAATCCACGCCTGCCCGATCCCGTGGACGGGGTCGTACAGGAAGTTCTGCACCAGGTACGGAAGCAGCAACGGCCCCGACTGTGTCGGCACCGTCTGGTAGTGGACGAGCGTTGCGACCTGCGGTTCCGGAGCCGTCCGCAGACCCGCGAGCCTGCCGGTCTGATCGTCCGCGCGCCGCCGCGGGTCGAAGCCGACCAGGAGCAGCGCCGACTGGTTCATCAGCACCAGACCCGACCCGTTCGGACCGTCGACCAGGGCCTGCCACAGACCGGTCAGCCCCGTGGGCTGCGGAGTGGTCACCTGGACCGGAGCCGGTGCGACGGCCGGCTGCATCTCCGGCGCGGGAGCCTGTGTCTGCTCGGCGGCGGGCGGATCGACGACGGTCCGCACCGGCCGGTCCTGCGACTCTTCCTTCGGCTTGTCCGACGTGATCACCTGCGTCGGCTCGGCCGACGGCTCCATGCTGGGCGTCGTCTCCGTGCTCGGCTCGCTGGTGGACGGACTCTGCTCGGCGGGCGTCTGCTCGGCACTCTCGCCGGGCGAGGGGTCTGTCGGCGACGGATCCGCCGACGGCGTCTCATCCACCGGGTCGGCCTCGGTCGTCGGCGCGTCCGCGGTCTCGGTCGCCTGTGTGTCGGGGGCCTGTGTCGTCTCCGTCGACTCGGTGACCGGATCGGCGGCGGCCATCGCGACCGGGCTCGCGGCGAACAACGCCGCCGCGATGCCCGACGCCGCGGCGACCCGCTTCGTCAACCCGAGCTTGCGAATCGAAGATCTGGACATGTCGCGCCGCCTTCCAGCATTTCGTAGTGCTGGAAGACTAGTTGCGGCGACAGGCCGCGTCCCCGGTTAGCGCGTGATTCACCTGTTCGTTCTGGACCGAACAAACTACGCCGATCGACAGGCTTCGGCTCGACCGACGACGCCCGCACGCGCCGACCCCGCGATCAGCCCCCGAACGGCAGCAATGCCATCTCGCGGGCGTTGCGGACCGCCGTCGCGAGCTGTCGTTGCCGCTGCGGCGACAGTCCGGTCACCTCGCGTCGCCGGATCCGACCGCGGTCGGTGAGGAACCGCCGCAGCGTCTCGGTGTCCTTGTAGTCGAAGGTGAGACCGGGATCCGCCTTCCGTCGGACCGCTGTCCGCGTGCGTCTCGTTCTCGTCTTCGTCACCAGCTCGCCTTCCTGATTCCGGGCAGTTCGCCGCGGTGCGCCATCTCGCGGAAGCGGACGCGCGAGACTCCGGCCTTGCCGACGTGTCCACGGGGTCTGCCGTCGACGACGTCGCGGTTGCGCAGTCGGGTGGCACTGGCGTCGCGGGGCTGACGCGCGAGTTCGGCGCGTGCCGCCGCGCGCACGTCCGGTGCGGTGTCCGAGGCTCCGATCAGCGACTTCAGCTCGGCGCGTCGTGCCGCATACCGTTCGACGGTGGCGCGGCGCCGTTCCTGTCGCACGATCTTCGATCTCTTCGCCATCAGCGGCTCTCCTTGAACTCGACGTGTCGGTCGGCGATCGGGTCGTACTTGCGCAGCGTGAGGCGATCGGGGTCGTTCCGGCGATTCTTCCGGGTGACGTACGTGTACCCGGTGCCCGCCGTGGACGTCAGTCGCACGATCGGGCGCAGGTCGGTGCCGCGACTCATCGGCCCCTCCCCCGCGCCGCGATGCGGCCGACCACGGCGTCGATGCCGTCGCGGTCGATGATCTTGATCCCGGTGGTGCTGACTCGCAGCGTGATGCGGCGCCCGAGCGAGGGAACCCAGTACGTCTTGGTCTGCAGATTCGGTCTCCACTGCCGTGACGTGCGGTGATGCGAGTGCGACACCTGTTTCCCGAACCCCGGGACCTTGCCCGTGACCTGACATTCGGCGGACACATCCACTCCTTCTTATCGACAACGATTCGCATTAGCGATACCGACGACGCTACAGTCGGAATGAACTAAATGGAAATCGTGTTCATTAACTTGTGAGGAGGAAGCCGATGCCGGACACACCGCGACCGACCCCCGTCACCCTCGTGACGGGCCTGCACCGGACCACGAACGCCAGGATCGCCTACACACTGCTGACGCCGGGCACGACAGTCGTCTCGCACGATCTGCGCGACGTCGCCTCGGGCCGGGTGACCCGGATCGAGCACCGTATGGCGCCCGACGGAACCGACACGCTGACAGTGGACGACGTCGAACTCGAGCACGGCTGCGTCTCGTGCACCCTGCGCCTGCATCTCTTGCCGATGCTGCGCGTGCTGCACCGCGACCCCGAGGTGGAACGGATCGTGCTCCTCCTCGACCCGGCTGTCGAACCGGAACGACTGGCCGTCGAGATCGCGCACACGATCGTCGACGCGCCCGGCATCTCGCCGGGGCCCGCGGGCCTCGACGTCACGATCTCGGCCACGGTGTGCGGCATCCACACGCCGACATGGCTCGACGACGCCACCGGCGACATCACGCTCCGCGAAGCCGGGGTCGTCGCAGTCGAGGACGAACGCACGGTCGCGCAGGTCGCGGTGGGCCAGGCGCGGTTCGCCGACGCCCTGATCGTCGACGACGCGGACGGCGTCGAGCAGGCCTACGATCTGGCTCGCCTCCATGCCGTGCTCCTGCGCCTGGCGCCCGCCGCGGGCATGCGGACGCTCAACAGCGCCCAACCTCTGAGCCGTGCCGTCGTCCAGGCGGCGATCGACACCGCCGCACCCGAGTCGCCGCACGGCCGCCCGACTCGACCGTTCGACGCGCTGCTCGCCGGCGGTCCGGACCTCGACACCGATTGCGGAGTCCGGCTGATCTCCTTCGAGGCCGATCGGCCGTTCCATCCGCAACGACTGCACGACGCACTCGACGTGCTGCTCGACGGCGTCGTCACCGCCCGAGGTCGGCTGTGGCTCGCGTCCGACCCCGACGATGTGATGTGGCTCGAGTCCGCGGGCGAGGTACTCGACATCCGACACGTCGGCTCGTGGCTCGCCTGCATCGACGACCATTCCGCGGTCGACCCCGAACACCGGGCACTGGCCGCGCTGCGGTGGCGCCCCGATCACGGCGACCGGCATTCCTCGATCGTCGTCCTGTGCCACCGCGCGGACCCCGACGTCGTGCGGCGCGCCCTCGGCGACGCACTCGTGACGGACGCCGAAGCGGCCCGAGGCCCGGAGTTTCTCGCCGCCCTCGCCTCACCGTTCGGGCACGCCCACCACGACCCCTGCGACGACGACCGCGCGTCCCGCGACTCCGCCCGCCCGGCCGGAGCGGGTGCCCCGACCACCGACAACAGCGAAGGAGACTCCCAATGAAGAACGGAATCCACCCCGACTACCACCCCGTCGTGTTCCGCGACGCCGCGACCGGAACCCAGTTCCTGACCCGGTCGACAGCGACGTCGGAGAGCACCGTCGAATGGTCCGACGGCCGGACGTATCCGCTGATCACCGTGGACGTGACGAGTGATTCGCACCCGTTCTGGACCGGCGCGCAGCGCGTGATGGACACCGAGGGGCGCGTGGAGCGGTTCAAGCGCCGCTACGGCATGGCCTGAGACCCCGGGTCGGAGATCAGTCGGCCAACGAGATCCGCGCGCGAGCCTTCCCGACAAGCAGGCTCCGCAACAGCATGGGACGCGTCGGGTGCGCCCGGCGCGTCCCATACGTCGGTCCACTTCGGTGGCAACGTCTGCTATTTTAATATAAATTAGTCCTCATTAATTTAGGAGCGCTGTTGAACGTCGTTGCCACGGTCGTCGCCGACCTCATCACAGAATCCGCAGAACTGGACACCGTCGTCGCTGACATGGGCGACGACCGTTGGCAGATGCCCACGCCCTCGCCGGGATGGACCATCGCCCATCAGATCGCACATCTGCACTGGGCGGATCTGAAGTCGATCGACGCCATCGAGCGGCCCAACGAGTTCTCCTCATGGATCGACAGCATCCCCTCTCACCCCGGCGCCGTTCCAGCAGTGGTCGACGACGGAGCGCAAACTCTGGCGACCACCAGCCCGGCCGCACTCCTCGCCGCATGGCGCGACACTCGCGCACATCTCGCCGCGGCACTGAGCACCACCGACCCGGCCGGCAAGATTCCGTGGTTGGGCCCGCCGATGACTGCGGCCTCGATGGCTTCGGCCCGCATCATGGAGACCTGGGCCCACGGACAGGACATCGTCGACGCTCTCCACATCACCCGGCCTGCAACAGACCGGCTGCGGCACGTCGCCCATATCGGTGTCCGCGCCCGTCGCTTCGCATTCATCGTCAACGGTCGCGATCCCGCATCCCTCGCCCCCGTATTCGTCGAGCTCGACGCCCCCGACGGATCGTGGACGTGGGGAGATCCAGATGCTCCGGAGCGCGTGACCGGCCCCGCGCTCGACTTCTGCCTGCTCGCCACTCAACGACGACACCGCGACGATCTCGCCCTCACCGCAGTCGGCCCGGGGGCCGATGCGTGGCTCGACATCGCCCAAGCCTTCGCGGGCCCACCTGGTCAAGGTCGTCCCCGCATCCACACCCGCACCTGAGTGCCATCCGAAGTCGAGAGCCCCCACCCTACGAGGAGAAGACCATGACCGCCCCCACCATCACTCCGGTCCTGCCACTGACCGAATCAGACACCGAAGCCGAGATTCGCAGTGCCGTCCGCCGCATCTGCGAATCCTTCGACATCGACTACGCCCGCCGATGCCACGACGAAGGCCGACCACCCACCGAACTCTGGCGAGCACTGGGCGACGCCGGTTTCCTCGGGCTCAATCTGCCCGAGCAGTGGGGCGGAGGACTGGGAATGGCAGGTCTCACCATCGTTGCCGAGGAGGCCGCGTCAACTGGGAACTACCTGGTCATGCTCGTGGTGTCCTCGGCGATCAACGGTTCGGTCCTCAGCACCCACGGCACCGACGAGCAGAAGGAACGCTGGTTGCCGGGCATCGCCGACGGAACCGGCCCACTCGCATTCGCCATCACCGAGCCCGACGCAGGCAGCAATTCGCACCAGCTGCGAACCTCCCTGCGGCGTGAAGGTGACGGCTACGTTCTGTCTGGTCAGAAGGTTTTCATCTCCGGCGTAGAGTCCGCCGCCGCGATCTTGGTGGTCGCCCGATTCCGGGACGAGAGCGGCGAACTCGGCGTCCCCTGCCTCTGCATCGTCGACGTCGACGCGCCGGGCGTCACCCGCACACCCATCCGGATGCCGTACATCGGACCCGACAAGCAGTGGCAAGTGTTCTTCGATGATGTCATCATCGCGCGCGACCAGCTGATCGGCGGCGAACGCGGCGGCATGCGGGCAGTCTTCGACGGCCTCAACCCGGAGCGGATCATCGTCGCGGCGCTCGAGAACGGCGTCGCTCGCCAGGCTCTGGACAAGGCCTCGGCCTACGCGAACGAACGGACTGTGTGGAAGACCCCTATCGGAGCACACCAGGCTGTCGCTCACCGGCTGGCGAAGGCCAAGGTCGACCTCGAACTCGCCCGCCTGATGACCGGCAAGGCGGCCGCACTGTTCGATGCCGGTGCTACCGACGTGGGCGCCGCCGCCAACATCGCGAAGTACGCCGCAGCCGAGGCCGCGATCCACAGCGTGGAGGCAGCGATCCAAACGCACGGCGGGAACGGCTTCGCCGTCGAGCAAGGCGTTTCCGACATGTGGTGGATCGCCCGCCTCATGCGGACCGCTCCGGTGAGCGCCGACATGGTCCTCAACTACGTTGCCGAGCATCTGCTCGGCCTGCCGAAATCGTACTGAAAGCATCGTGGAGAACAGGAGCAGACATGACTGACCAGCTCGATCTACTGTCACCGACCCTGCATCGAGACAGCACCGTCTTCATCACCGGAGGCGGCAGTGGCATCAATCTCGGCATCGCGGAGGTGTTCGCCCGAACCGGGGCGAAAGTCGCGATCTGCGGGCGCCAGGAGGCGAAGTTGGCTGCCGCTGTGACGCGACTACGGGATCTCGGCGCCGACGCCATGTACACCGTCGCCGACGTCCGCGACTTCGACGCGCTCGCCGCCGGTTTGGAGACGACGGCGCGCGCCTTCGGTCCCGTCACCGCAGTGGTCGCCGGCGCCGCAGGCAACTTCAACGCTCCCGCGAGCGCGATCAGCGCGAACGGCTTCAAGACGGTCATCGACATCGATCTGTTGGGCAGCTTCAACACGGCCCGCGCAGCGTTCGACCAACTCGTCGAGACCTCCGGCTCGATCCTGTTCGTCTCCGCTGGTCAGGCGTATTCGCCGACGTCCAATCAGGCACACGCCGGTGCCGCGAAGGCGGGTATCGAGAACCTGATGAAGAACCTCTCCTTGGAATGGGGTCGGTACGGAATCCGCGCCAACTCGCTGGTACCGGGACCCATCGCGGGTACCGAAGGACTGGAACGACTCTCCGCCGAAGTCGGCTCCGACAGGTGGCGGCAGGCCGTTCCCCTCGGCCGATTCGGGACGACCGCCGACATCGGCGTGATGGCCGCGATTCTGGCCTCCCCGCTCGCCGGATACGTCTCCGGAAGCCAGGTGATCGTCGACGGCGGGTTCGGACTCGCCGGATTCGGCATGCTGCACCGAGCCTGGCTCGACGCCGAGGAGGGACAGCGATGACCACCGCACGACCGCTGGCACTGGATCCGGACGTCATTCGGGTCGGCAACTGCTCCGGCTTCTACGGCGACCGCCACAGCGCCGTCCGCGACATGCTCGACGGCGGCGATCTCGACGTCCTGACCGGCGACTATCTGGCCGAGTTGACGATGCTCATTCTTGCTCGGGACCGCGCCAAGAATCCGGCAGGCGGCTACGCGAAGACGTTCCTGTCGCAGATGCGGCACACCCTGGCATCGGCGTACGCGAAGAACGTGCAGATAGTCGTGAACGCAGGCGGCATGAACCCCGCGGGTCTCGCTGCCGAACTCCGCACCCTCGCCGATGAGCTCGGCGTTCCGACGACGGTCGCGCACGTCGAAGGGGACGACCTGACCGGCCGCGCGCCGGAACTCGGCTGGGGCCGGCCGCTTGCCGCCAACGCCTACCTGGGCGCGTGGGGCGTCGTCGAGTGTCTACGCGCCGGTGCCGACATCGTCGTCACCGGCCGTATCACCGACGCCTCCCTCGCGGTCGCTCCGGCCGCGGCGCACTTCGGGTGGGCACGGGACGACTTCGACGCGATCGCCGGAGCGATGGTCGCCGGCCATGTCATCGAATGCAGCACCCAGGCCACCGGAGGAAACTTCTCGGCGTTCACCGAGATCACCGACCTCAGCCGACCCGGATTCCCGATCGCCGAGATTCGCCGCGACGGCTCGTCGGTGATCACGAAGCATCCAGGCACCGGCGGTGCCGTGACTGTCGACACCGTCACCGCGCAACTCCTGTACGAGATTCAGACGGCACGCTACGCCGGGCCCGATGCGACCGCACGTTTCGACTCGATCACCGTGGACAGCCAGGGCCCCGATCGGGTGGAGATCACGAATGTCCGAGGAGAGGCGCCGCCACCTCAACTCAAGGTCTCGTTGAATGAGCTCGGCGGCTTTCGCAACGAAGTGCAGTTCCTACTCGTCGGTCGGAACATCGCCGAGAAGGCCGCGTTGACCCGACGCCAGCTGGAGTCGTGGCTCAAGGTCCAGCCGACCGAACTCGAATGGCACCTGGTCCGCAGCGACCAGCCCGATGCAGACACCGAACAATTGGCATCGGCATCGCTGACCTGCGTGGTCCGTGACGCGGCCCCGGAGACTGTCGGACGTGCGTTCTCCGGAACGGCAGTCGAGATGGCGCTCGCGAGCTACCCGGGCTTCTTCCTCGCCGATCCGCCGCGTGATGCCTCTCCGTACGGAGTCTTCACTGCGGGATACATCGATGCCGACCAGGTCCAGCACGAGGCCGTGCTGGACGATGGCCGCCGGATTCCGATCCCTCCGTCGCCGACGACCAGAGTGCTCGACGACGTGCCCGAGCCGGAGATCCCCGACCTGCAGACACCGAGCCGAACGCACATGATCGAACTCGGATCGGTTGTGCTCGGGCGGTCCGGAGACAAGGGGCCGGACGCGAACATCGGACTGTGGGTCAGGTCCGACGCGCAGTGGGCGTGGATGGTGAACACCCTCACCCCGAACCGGATCCGGGAGTTGCTCCCCGAAACCGCCGACCTGCCGATCGAGCGCGTGCTGCTGCCGAACCTCCGCGCCGTCAACTTCGTGGTGAAGGGCCTCCTCGGTCGAGGCGTCGCCTACGGTGCGCGGTTCGACCCGCAGGCAAAAGGCCTGGCCGAATGGCTGCTCGCGCGCCGGCTGAGCATACCGGCGTCGATCAACGACTGACCACGAGTAGACGCATCGCGTCCACCAGACGTTCGTAGTCGGTGGCGCGATGCATCTGCATCGACGAGACCATCAACCCGCTGAACACCGCTACGAGTGCCCGCGAAACATCTCGTCGTTCGACCCCCTCCGTCGCCGCGAACGGCGCCAGCTCGGCGATCTGATCGGCGAACTGGCGCAGTTGGCGCAGCAGCGGCTTGAGCGATTCGGACAGCTCCGTGGTGCGATCGGCCTCGACGAGAACGTTGACGACCATGGCCGCGAACGACGGATCCATCGCGTACAACCCCGCGAACTCCCGCAGCGCGGCAGTGAGCGCCTCATCGAAATCGTCCAGGCCGTCGATCGCAGCGGTCAACCGCGAGATGCCGAGTTCGTAGACGTCTTCCGCGACTGCGACGAACAGTCCCGCCTTATTGCCGAAGCGCTGATAGAGCACCGGGACGCTGACCCCGGCCCGGGGAGCGATCTCGGAGACTGACGTCCCCGCATACCCTTGGGCTGCGAAAAGTTCCCGCGCGACTTTCAACAACTCGGCGCGCGTGTCCAATCCCTCCGAGGCTTTGGGACGCCCCGGCGATCGACCCGTCGATGTCGTCGCCTTCGCCTCCGACCCACTCACCGTGCCCCTCATTCTGCGTCGCCGCCCGGCGCGCGTGTCATCGCTCAGCTTAGTGAATGCACATTCCTCGACACGACGCGCTGCGCGACCGATGACTGTGATCATCGACCGACGACGGCGAGGTCCCGCCGCTGATCGCGGCGGGACCTCGGTGGATCGCGGGACTCATTCGCCCCGAAACAGCGGTGTGCCTGCACCGAACTGAGCGCGGATCCCCCTCTGGGCATCGCTCGTCAGGCAGAGGAACCTGAGCACCGCGGCCTCGTCGACAAGGTGCGCTGCCAGTGAACTCATGTCGTCGCGGAGCATCCGCTTGGACTCGGCGAAGGCCAGTGAGGGCCCCGTGGCGAGTCCGCGCGCAAGCTGTGCTGCGACCGAGTCCAGTTCCTCGTCGGGCACGACCCGCGAGACCAACCCGAGACGCATCGCCTCGTCGGCGTCGACCACCTTGTTGGTCAGCACCATGTCCGTCGCCGCTCGCTGTCCGATCAGCCGCGGCAGCGTGTACCCCACACCACAGTCCGGCGCCAGTCCGATCCGACTGAACCCGGAGAGGAACCGTGCCGACGTGCCTGCAACCACGAGGTCGCCCGCGCATGCCAGACCGAGTCCGCCGCCGACTGCGAACCCCCGAACCGCGACAACCACCGGAACAGTGGCCTCGACCAGCATTCGCACCGTCGCGTTCAGATCTCTGGTCAGTGTCGTGACCATCGCTTGTGCGGCAGTAGGCTCGACGAGCAGGTCCTCCACCTGCCCACCGGCGCAGAAGTGATCACCGTCGCCGCGCAGCAGGATCGCTCGCACGACGATCTGTTGACCCCGGCAATCACTGACGGCCGCGACGAGACCGGCGGCGACCTCGGCATCGATCGCATTGGCCTTGTCGGGGCGGCTCAACGTGATCGTTGCGAGGCCACCGTCGACCTCCAGTCTCACTGGTCCCGGCCGACGCACGACGCCGGTCACCGTGCCACCGTCCACGGCGGAACCGTGCCGTCCAGGAATGCACGGATCCCAGCCCTCGCCTCGGTCCCGAGCATCGCCTCGGCGAACGCGTCCGCCGCACCATCGAGCAGGTGATCACGGGACGTACCAGGCAGGTCGGCGAGCAGTCGCTTGATCGCTGCATTCGCATTCGGGGCGCATCTCAATACCCGAGAGGTGCACTCTGTGACCGCGTGTCCGAGCGCAGCGGCGTCGTCGACGACGTCGTCGACCAGCCCGATCCGATACGCCTCGTCGGCCTTGAAACGGCTCGCCGTGACGGCTAGCCGTCTGGCGTGGTGCACACCGATGCGCGCGGCCACGAACGGCGCGATCTGAGCGGGCAGCAGCCCCAGGTTGGTCTCCGACATCGCGAACACCGACCGCCGCGTCGCAATCGTGATGTCCGTTGCCGCCGCCAGGCCGAATCCCCCGCCGATCGCCGGGCCATCGACGGCGGCGATCACTACGCAGGGAAGGTCTGCCAAACCCGCGAACAGTTCTCCCCCTCGACGATTGGCCTGGGCGATCTCCGCTCGGCGCCCGGGCGAATCCTGAAACACGGATTGAAACTCTTTGAGGTCGCCACCGGCGCAGAAGGCGCCGCCAGCTCCGCGCAGAACCAGTGCACGGATTCGCGGAAACTCCGATCGCGCCGTATCGATCGCCGAGTGCAGAGCGGCGACGACCTCCTGTGACAAGGCATTGCGCTGGTCGGGTCGGTCGATCGTCACGGTCAAGACGCCGTCGGCATCATCGACCACGACCGCGCTCATGCTTCACGCCCATGAGGCTCGTACACGTCGGAGGCCGGCTCGGCCGCGTAGAGCTCATCGATATCTTGCGCGTACTGCGCGCGCAGCACGTTTCGCTTGAGCTTGCCCGTCGGCGTCACCACCGGGGTCCCCGGCTCCCAGACCGTCGGCACGATCTTGAATCTCTTGATCTGCTCGATTCGGGACAGACGGGCATTCCCCTCCGCGACGGCCCTACGCACCAGATCGACAACTGTGGGTTCCCGCCATAGATCCTCCGCCCGCGCGGTCACCCCGAACTCCTCCGCCACGGCAGGTTCCACGGTGATCAAGGCGACGTTGTAGGAACGACCGTCACCGTGCGCCAGCATCGGCCCGACAAGCCGAGAGGCGTCTCGCACCGCCCTCTCGATATTCGCCGGCGACATGTTCTTGCCGCCGGAGTTGATGATCAACTCCTTCTTCTTGTCGATGATCGTGTAGTAGCCCTCGGCGTCGACGGTGAAGATGTCGCCGGTACGAAGCCAGCCGTCCTCGTCGAACGCCTCGGCCGTCTTCTCCGGCGACTTCCGGTAACCGAGCATCAAGAAGTCCGACCGCACCAGCAGTTCCCCGTCAGGCGCCAGCTTGAACTCATAGCCCGGCATGGCGGTGCCGACCGTACCGGGCTTCGCTGCACTGATCGGCGCGGCCGTCGCGATCCCGATCTCGGACATGCCCCACAGATCCGTTGTCGGCACGCCGATCTTGGTGAAGAACGACAGGATCTCCGAATTGAGGGTCGCCGATCCCGACTGAGCCCAGACGAGCTGGTCGAAGCCGAGCTTGGCTCTGACCGCGGCGAGGACGGCGGGATCGTCGGCGTCGAATGCGGCCTGCATCTGGGGGTTCCCGCGCAGGACCGCCTCCACCGCCAGTTTGAGCTTCTCCCACACTCGAGGCACCGCAGCGAATGTCGTCGGGCGGACCTCCACCATCGCCTCGCCGAGACGAGCTGGATCGGGGCACATCGTGATCTGACCGCCGTAGATCGTATTCGTGTAGTAGAGGACGCCGCGGTCGGCGAGATGCGCGGTCGGCAGGTACGACACGGTCCGGTCATCTGGCGTGATCGGAAAGCGTGCGACGATCGATTTGGCCATCTCGATGAAGTTGTGGTGCGAGTGCTCGACTCCCTTCGGCGGACCGGTGGTGCCCGAGGTGTAGATCAGGCAGAGGACGTCATCCGGGCGGACGGCCCTCCACGTGGCCTCGAAGTCGAAGCCGGCGTCCGGGGTGAGGGCGTCAACGTCGCCGTCTTCGAGGACGAGTGTCCGGACGTCGACTCCCGACGCACGGATCCGGTCGACGAACTGCCGCTCAGTGACGACGATCGCCGCCCCTGAGTTAGTCAGTAGAAACTCGATCTGCTCCGGGGAACTCGTGTTGTAGATGGCGAAGGTGGTGATCCCGACATGGTTGGCGCCCATCTCGACCAGGGCGTGCTCGGTGCGGTTCGTCAACATCGTCGCCATCGTGTCGCCACGCCGCAGACCCAGCCCGACGAGACCTCCCGCGATACGCTCGACTTCCGCGCCGTACTGTCGCCAGGTCAGTCCATCGCCGCCGACATCGCGGATCGCTGTCGAGTCCGGACGCTGCGTCACATGCTGCGCGAACGCCTCGGGAATTGTCGTTGCAGTGGTCATTCGGAGTCTCCTTCGGAGGAGTCATCGATCACGATGAGAACATGGCCGGCCTCGATCTGTTGCCCCACTGCCACGTTGACGGCGGAGACCACGCCGTCGTGGGGAGCCGAAACGGTGTGCTGCATCTTCATCGCCTCGAGCGTGACGACCGCCGATCCCCCGGTGACGCTGTCGCCTTCGGCGACGACGACAGACGTGACGGTCGCAGGCATCGGTGCGACGAGGGAACCGACCGCGACATCGGCGCCCGGGTCCTGGAATCGAGGGACTTCAGCCAGAGTGACCGCGCCGAGAACCGAATCGACGTCGACGCGGTCGCCGGTGGCGGCCACGTCGAACTGATAGCGCACCCCGTCGACGGCGAGGCCGACCCGGCGGGCCGAGGCCGAACATACCGTCGGCACAGGGCTGCCGTCACCGGCTTCGACCACGAACCCGTCCCGCGAGTTCCGATAGTCAACGGTGATGGCATCGCCGTTCCGGGCGGCGAACACCGATCGTTGAGGTATCGACGGCACGTTGCGCCAGCCAGAGGGGGCCTTGGGAGCAGTCACAGCATTGTCCCGGCGCTCGGCCGCGGCCGCGAGTGCGGCGGCGATCGCTGCGTAGCCGACGGTGTTCGGATCAGCGAGCGGCGCGAAGACGTCGGCGGCGGAGTCGCGGCCGAAGAAGCCCGTGTCGATGTCGCCGGACAGGAATTCAGGATGGCGCAGGACCCGAACCAGCAGATCGCGGTTGGTGACCGGTCCGTGCAGTCGGCTGGACGCCAAGGCCTCCGACAGCAGGCGGGCGGCCTCCTTCCGCGTCGGCGCCCATGCGATCACTTTCGCCAGCATGCCGTCGTAGTGGACGCTGACGACATCGCCGCCGCCGAAGCCGCTGTCGACGCGCAGGCCGGGAAGCTCCGGAATCCCGAACTCAGTGTGGTCGCGGGTCACCTCGAACCGATGGATGGGCCCGTTCGTCGGAAGCCAGTCGGCCGCCGGGTCCTCCGAGACCAGTCGAGCCTCGATCGCGTGCCCGGTGAATTCGGGTATCTCGGTGGTCGGCAGTTCGGCCCCTTCGGCGATCCGCAGTTGCCACCCGACGAGATCCATTCCCGTGACGCATTCGGTGACCGGATGCTCCACCTGAAGTCGGGTGTTCATCTCAAGGAAGAAGAATCTGCCTCGTCTGTCTGCGAGGAACTCCACGGTGCCCGCGCCGACGTAGTCGACAGCTTTCGCGGCGAGCACCGCCGCAGCACACAGGGAACGGCGCAACTCGTCGTCGACCATCGGCGACGGGGACTCTTCGATCACCTTCTGATGGCGGCGTTGGATGGAGCATTCGCGTTCACCGAGCGGCCACACGTTGCCCTGCCGATCCGCGAGGATCTGCACCTCGATATGCCGACCATCGGCGATGTACTGCTCGCAGAACACCGTCGGATCTCCGAACGCCGAGGCCGCCTCCGCCCGGGCAGCCGCGATCGCCGCCGGCAGTTCCTCGAGGGTCTCAACAATCCGCATACCACGGCCGCCGCCGCCCGACGACGCTTTGACCAGCACCGGAAGGTGATCGTCTGTGATCGACTCCGGGGCGAGCTCGGCGAGCACCGGCACCCCGGCGTCGGCCATCAAACGCTTGGACTCGACCTTGGAACCCATCGCCTCGATCGCAGCGGGCGGCGGTCCGATCCACGTCAGCCCGGCGTCGATGACATCGCGTGCGAAGGCTGCGTTCTCGGAGAGAAAGCCGTAGCCGGGATGGACTGCGTCGGCTCCCGCACGATGAGCCGCAGCGATGATCGCGTCGCCGCGCAAGTAGGTGTCTGCGGCGCTCGATCCAGGGAGATCGACGACGATGTCGGCGTCCGCGGCGTGCTTGGCTCGCCGGTCGGCTGTTGAAGCGACCGCTACGGTGCCGATTCCGTTGCGGCGGCACGTGTGGAAGACACGGCGAGCTATCTCTCCGCGGTTGGCGACTAGTACACGATTGATCATGCGGTCACATCCTGAAGACGCCGAAGGCATTCTTGACGCCCTCGATCGGTTGGTTGTTGACGATGGAGAGGCAGTAGCCGAGAACGACGCGGGTGTCCCGTGGATCGATGATTCCGTCGTCGAAGACCTTTCCCGACATGAACTGAGCGATCGCCTCCGTGTCGATCTGGGTCTCGACCTGCTCGCGCAACGCCTGGTCTGCGGCCTCGTCGAACTCCACGCCTCGGGCCGCCGCGGACTGTCGTGCAACGATCGACATGACGCCGACAAGCTGCTGCCCGCCCATGACTGCGGTCTTGGAGTTCGGCCAGGAGAACACGAACCGGGGTCCGTAGGCCCGGCCGCACATGCCGTAGTTTCCGGCGCCGTACGACGCGCCCATGTTCACAGTCAGGTGCGGCACCGTGGAGTTGGACACCGCGTTGATCATCATCGCACCGTGTTTGATGATGCCGTTCTGCTCGTACTCCTTGCCGACCATGAATCCGGTGACGTTCTGCAGGAAGATCAGCGGAGTGTCGATCTGATTGCACAGTTGAATGAACTGCGCCGCCTTCTGCGACTCTTCACTGAAGAGGATTCCGCGCGAGTTGGCGAGAATCCCTACCGGATGGCCCTCGATCGATGCCCACCCGGTGACCAGACTTGTCCCGTAGAGCGGCTTGAACTCGTCGAATCGCGAACCGTCGACCAGGCGATTGATCACCTCCAGCGGATCGAACGGCTGCTTGATGTCGATCGGCACGATGCCGGGCAGCTCGTTGATGTCATGCACCGGAGGATCGTCGGGCATCGACGGACCCGGACCGGGCTTACGCCAATTGAGATGGGCCACGATCTGTCGGCCGATGCGAATCGCGTCAAGCTCGTCGACGGCGAGGTAGTCGGCCAGCCCCGAGGTGCGCGCATGCATCTCGGCGCCGCCGAGCGACTCGTCGTCGGACTCCTCACCGGTCGCCATCTTGACCAGCGGTGGTCCGGCGAGGAATACCTTGGCGCCTTCTTTGACCATCACCGTGTAGTCGGACATGCCAGGGACGTAGGCGCCTCCGGCCGTCGAGTTCCCGAAGACCAGTGAGATGACCGGCCGCCCGGCCGCGGATGCCTGGGTCAGGTCCCGGAACTGCCTGCCGCCGGGAACGAAGATCTCGCTCTGCGTCGGCAGATCCGCCCCGCCGGATTCGACAAGGCAGATCAACGGCAGGTTGTTCTCCCGCGCGATGTCGAACAGGCGCAAGAACTTGCGCACCGTGTACGGATTGCCCGTACCGCCCTTGACTGTCGGCTCGTGCGCGAGGATCGCGCACTCGACTCCTTCGACGACCCCGATCCCAGTCACAAGGCTCGCGCCGACGTGGAACTGCGTGCCCCATGCCGCCAGCGGCGACAACTCCAGGAAGGGGGCGTCACGGTCGAGCAGCAGTTCGATGCGCTCACGCGCCAAGAGCTTGCCGCGTTCGCGGTGTCGCTCCGTGTACCGAGGCCCACCGGCCGAGACCGCTTGTGCATGATCGGCCTCGATCTCGGCAATGCGCTCCAGATACTCACGGCATCGGTCGAGGAAATCCTCGCCGGTGGGGTCGATCGCAGTCTGCAGGACAGACATAACCACCTCCAGTCAGTGACATTTAAATTAATTAGCACTCGTTAATATAATGAGATCCTGGTACGCGCGCAACACTTTCGGCAAGAAGACTGCACCAGCCGCATCGGCCGACGTCTACCCAGACGCAGAAGCCCCGGCTGTCACGCGGCCCATTCGGGCTCGCACAACAACCGGGGCCTCCGGGTGTGATCGACTCCAGGTCAGTCCAACGTCGCACCCATCCGCGCTACCGCGTTCTTGTACTCGGTGACGAGCCCGTCGATGAGCTCCTCAACGGGCGTGATCTCGTTGCAGCGCCCGACGATCTGACCGGCGGGCATCGCCACCACACCCGGATCGTCGGCCAACGAGATCCGCGCGTGAGCCTCCCCGACCAGCAGGTTCTGCAACGGCATGGGAAGAGCGTCGGGTGCGCCCGGCGCGTCCCACGCGTCGGTCCACTTCGTCTTGAGCAGGCGGGCGGGCTTGCCCGAGTAAATGCGGCGACGGACGGTGTCGCGCGACGTCGCGGCGAGCAACGCCTTCTGCACGGTGGACGGCCCGTCGCCGGTCGCGCCGAGGTTGTACTCGGCCGCGGTCAGCCAGTAGGTGCCCATCCAGACGCCCTGCGCGCCGAGCGCGACGGCCGCGGCGATCTGCCGCCCGTCGCCGACGCCGCCCGCCGCCAAGACCGGTGCGGTGTCGCCGAGCGCGTCCACGAGTTCGGGCCACAGGATCATCGACGTGACCTCGCCCGTGTGGCCGCCGCCCTCGTAGCCCTGCGCGATCACGATGTCGACGCCCGCGTTCACGTGGCTGAGCGCGTGTTCCTTCGCCCCGGCGAGGGCAGCGACCTGCACGCCGTTCTCGTGGGCTAGCGCGATGACGTCCTCCGGCGGCGAGCCGAGCGCGTTCGCGATCAGCTTGATCTGCCCGTACTTGCGGGTGTGCTCCATCGCGACGTCCACGTGCGAGCGGGCCACCGAATGGAGCCAGCCGAGGACGCCGGTGTTGATCCGGTCGCCGCCGTCCGGCAGCGGCGGGACGCCGAGGTCGTCGAGCGTCCGTTCGACGAAGGCGCGGTGCTCCGGCGGGATCATCGAGTCGAGGTCGACCTTCGATCCCTCGGTCGGGATCTTGGCTGGCATCACCACGTCGACGCCGAACGGCTTGCCGTCGGTGTTCTCGTGCATCCATTCGAGTACGGCGTCGAGCTCCTCCGGCTCGTTGAACCGGACGCAGCCGAGGACGCCGAGTCCGCCCGCGCGGCTGATGGCGGCCGCGACGTGCTCGCTCGGGGTGAACCCGAAGATCGGGTAGTCGATGCCGAACTTCTCGGTGAGGGGAGTCTTCATGTCGGGAGGTTTCCTATCGGTTTCTACAGTGCTTCGTCGGCGGCGCGCGAGGCTGTCACGCTCGACGCCCACCGGTAGTCGGGCTTGCCCGCGGGCGAACGCTTGAGTTCGTCGACGAACCACACGCTGCGGGGAGTCTTGTAGCCGGCGAGGTCGGCGCGGACGACGTCGTTGAGGCTGGTCAGGGACGGTCGGTCGCCGCCGCGCAACTGGATCACGGCAGCCACCCGCTGCCCGAAGCGGTCGTCCGGCACCCCGACGACACTCACGTCGAACACGTCCGGGTGCCCCTTCAGAGCGGCCTCGACCTCTTCCGGGAACACCTTCTCGCCACCGGTGTTGATCGACACCGATCCGCGGCCGAGCATGGTGATGGTGCCGTCGGCCTCGATCCGCGCGAAGTCGCCGGGCAGGGAGTACCGGGTGCCGCCGTACTCGACGAACGTCTCGGCGCTCTTCGCCGGGTCGCCGTGATAGCGCAGCGGAATGTGCCCGGTGCGGGCCAGGCGGCCCACCTCGTCGCTGCCCGGCTCGATCTGCGTGCCGTCCTCGCGGAGCACGTGGGTGTTCGGGTCGGCTTTGACAGTCGGCGCGCCGACGCGGCT
The DNA here is from genome assembly GCF_009932475.1 of Gordonia spumicola. Classification (GTDB taxonomy): domain Bacteria; phylum Actinomycetota; class Actinomycetes; order Mycobacteriales; family Mycobacteriaceae; genus Gordonia; species Gordonia spumicola. The sequence continues at coordinate 29,759 of NZ_BJOV01000001.1, read as the reverse complement.
CTGCCCCTTGACCGCCATCCCCATGCCGCCGAAGCCCGTCTCCGACGACCCGATGGCGTCGACGATCACCGCGTTGGGGAACGCGTCCAGGTAGCGGTCCTTCACCGACGGCGAGAACAGTGCCGCCGACGATGCCACGGAGACCACCGACGACGTGTCGTAGTCGCCCTCGTCCAGCGCGTCGATCATCGGCCGCGCCATCGCGTCACCGGTCACGAAGACGACGTTCACCTTGTGCTTCTCGACCGCGGCCCACACGGCCGCGCCGTCGAAGTCCGGGTAGACCACGGCCTTGCCGCCCGCGAACAACGACTGGAAGATGGCCCACTGGCTTCCCCCGTGGATGAACGGCGGAATCGGGAACCGCACGAGCTGACCACCCGCGGCACCAGTCTTGGCATGCTCCCACTCGTCTTCGACGGGGCGGCCCGAGTACCAGTCGATGCCGCCGCCCAGCACCCGCCACACGTCCTCTTGCCGCCAGACGACGCCCTTCGGCTTGCCCGTCGTCCCGCCGGTGTACAGCATGTACAGGTCGTCGTTGCTGCGCTCTTCGAAGTCGCGCTCGGTGGACGACGACTCGATCGCGTCCTCGTAGCCGATCACGGCGACGTCTCCCTCGTCTCCTTGCGCGTCCGTCGCTGGACCAGCGGAGTCGATCACGATTCGGGCCGTCACGCCGTACGTCGAATTCGAGAACACGTTGCACACGCGGTCGGTGTACTGCGATTCGTGGATCAGCACCGTCATGCCGGAGTCGGCGAAGATGTGCTCGAGTTCGGCTTCCACGTAGCGGTAGTTGACGTTGACCATCACCGCGCGCGCCTTGAAGATCGCGATCATCGCCTCGACGGACTCGATCGTGTTTCGGCTGTACAGCCCCACCGCGTCGCCCGGTCGGACACCGAGTTCGCGGAGCTTGTGGGCGAGCGCGTTCGACCGCGCCTCCATCTGCGCGTAGGTGCGTTGTTCGTCGCCGGATTCGAGCGCGATGCGGTCGGGCATCAGGTCGACGGCGTGCTCGATCAGATCGGCAATCGTGAAGGCCATTCGTCAAAACTAGAACGTGTTATTGTTCGCCGCAAGGACTTCGGAGACACTGGCGCACGCCCGTCGCACGAAGTCGAGCCGCCCCGAAGACGCCGGAGGACCCATGACCGTAGAGACCACCGCCCCCGAATGCCTCGTCGAGAAGCGCGGACACGTCCTGATCGTGACGATGAACCGTCCGCAGGCGCGCAACGCGCTGTCGGGCGAGATGATGCGGATCATGGAGGACGCCTGGGACCAGGTCGACGCCGACCCGGAGATCCGCGTCGCGATCCTGACCGGCGCGGGCGGCTACTTCTGCGCGGGCGCCGATCTGAAGGACATGAACAAGAAGGCTCCCGGAGACAAGTTCGCCGAGGGCGGTTGGGACCTCACACGTCTGCCCGCCCTCCTCAAGGGGCGTCGTCTCACGAAGCCGCTGATCGCGGCCGTCGAAGGCCCCGCCATCGCGGGCGGGACCGAGATCCTGCAGGGCACCGACATACGGGTGGCCGCCGAGAGCGCCAAGTTCGGCGTCTCCGAAGCCAAGTGGGGCCTGTTCCCGCTCGGCGGCAGCGCCGTGCGCCTCGTCCGCCAGATCCCGTACACGATCGCCGCCGACATCCTCCTGACCGGCCGTCACATCACCGCGGCCGAGGCCAAGGAGTACGGCCTCGTCGGCTACCTGGTGCCCGACGGCACCGCCCTCGACAAGGCCCTCGAGATCGCCGACCAGATCGCCGCCAACGGCCCGCTCGCCGTCCAGGCCATCCTCAAGACGATCCGCGACTCCGAGGGCCTGCACGAAGAGGAGGCGTTCAAGATCGACGCGAAGCTCGGCGCCGCCGTGTTCGCCTCTGCCGACGCGAAGATCGGACCCCGCGCCTTCGCCAACCGGGAGAAGCCGGTCTTCACCGGCGAGTGACGCGAATTGTCGTAGGTCGTCGATAACCTCCCTCCACACCTCGAAACGAGTGGTGGAGGGAGTTTTCGATGACACCGATTCCGACGGCACGTCCACTGGCACCGGGAATCGTCCTGCCACGACTGCTCCCGGTTCACACAGTTCACCTCGCCGTCATGCGATCCGACGACGCTCACTGTCGATATCTCGCGAAATCGGGCCTCGGCACGTGGTCGGCGGAGGTCGCGACCCGGTGGCCCCGGGTCGCGGCGATCGACGCCGTCCACGCGGTCCGCCGGTCCATTGCCGCCGAGGTCTCGATCCGCTTCGTCGTGGACATCGGACCGCCACGTCTGAAGACGGGACACGCCCGCGACCTCGAGGCGTGCTTTCCCCGCGTACGGGTCGAATCCGCCCACCGGCACGATCACCGTCCGCTCGATCTGGTCTCGTCCGCTCTGCGGCTGTGGCTCCGGCGAACGGCGCAGACCATCGCACCTCTCACGGTGGCGACGGATGGATCGGTGAAGGGTGCGGCGATCGGCTCCGGATGGCTGTCGGAGACCGGCGAGTTCGGTTGGAGCGGCCGGGTCGACGTCGGCGGCCGATTGCACGGGCACCGGGTCATGGTCGCCGAGTTGGAGGCCGTGGCCGCAGCGGTGGAGGCGAACCCGGTCCGGCGCCTCGCCCTGCTCGTCGACTGCCGCCCGGCCCTCGACGACCTCGCCGCCTGGCGCAACGCCGAACCCGGGCCGGGTTGGCTGCTCGCGGCGTCGCCGATGCTCCGCGCCCTCCGCAGTGAGATCACCGCTGACCAGGGTCGCCTGGAGTTCCGGTGGGTGGCGGGGCACCGCGGCGTGTTGCTGAACGAAGGTGCGGACAGCCTGTCGAAGATCGCCAGGCAGCATGCACAAGGACAAGCGACCAGCTCCGATGCGACTCGGAGAACCGCCGAGATCGCCGCCGCATTCACCTCTTCGGTGCCCGTTCGGACGGCGTCCTGACATAAATCCGCCATTCGGACTAACAAATCTGTGCCGCCGGACGACAATCAGGACATAAGCCGATCACTGCAGGAGGTCATCCTCATGTCCATTCGAACTCGACTCGCAGCGGGAGCGGTCGCCGCGGCCGGCGTCCTGGCCCTCGTCGCGGCTCCCGCAGGCGACGCTGGCGCCGCCACGAAGTCGTACCCGCTCGGCGACTGCACCAACCTCAGTCCCAACGTCGTCGACCTGCCGTACCAGCCGAACCGTGTGTTCGTGTCGGAGTACGCGGGAACCACGTATCTCCAGATCACCTATTCGAGCGCGTGGATGCTCGTCGGCTACTCGTCTCACGCGCGGCTGGATTGGAAGAACCTGACAACCGGGCGTCATGGCGTGCTGGTGGACAACAGCGTCGTCCGACCGCCCAACACCGGCGTGCACAACTTCACCGTGAAGCGGTCGACGTTCGGCCCCGGCAAGGTGAAGCTGACGCTCACCACCACCAACCGGAATGCGGTGTGGGCCGTTCCGGCGCGCAGTTGCACCTCGACCGTCGTCGCCCCGTGACCGTGATCGAGTGACACGGGCCAGCCGGACGGCTGTCCTCGTCTGCCAGGCCAGAGCCGTCGCCGACGGTCGGCTCGCGGTCGGCAGATTCGCCGACCCCGTCGCCGTCCGGCTGCTGGACGAGAACGAACGTCGCCCCGTCGAATCGGCGCGCGGCGGTCGAATCGACGACTGGCGCGATCGGATCGTCAACGAGTTCCTGCTGTCGACGGTCGACGTCCTCGTGTCGAGGACTGTCACCATCGACGACGCTGTCCGCGTCGCAGGCCATTCGCAAGTGGTGGTGCTCGGCGCCGGGCTCGACGCGCGCGCCTGGAGGATGGCCGAACTGTCGAACGCGACAGTGTTCGAGGTCGACCAGCCCGCGTCGCAGGCGGAGAAACGCAGACGCACCGCAGACGTGGAACCGGTGGCGTCCCGCGTGGCGTTCGTGCCCGTCGAGTTCGGCGTCGACGACCTGTGCGCCGCTCTCACGGCGGCAGACCACGATCCGAATCGCCCGACGACGTGGATCTGGGAGGGCGTGCTCCCCTATCTCACCGACACCCAAGTGGGTGCGACGCTCCGCGACATCGCCGTCGCGTCCTGTCCCGGCTCGACGCTGATCGCCACCTATCCGACACGACACCGGGTCGGCGGCCTGCTCAATCTCGGCTTGAAGCTGATCTTCGCCATCGCGAACCGGCCCAACCCGATGGCGTCCGAACGCCACGTCTCCGCATGGACACCCGATCGGATGCGCGACATCCTCGCCGACCACGGCTTCTCCGTCACCTCCGACGTCGGGCAAGCCGACGCAGCCTCCGACCTCGACTATGTCCCCCACCGCCCCGACACCATGGCCCGCGGCCGGATCGTCGTCGCCGTGCGTTGACCGGCCCGGGGTCGGCGAGTTCTCTGAGCCTTGTCGCAACCGGTCGTTGAGCTGGCTTCTGGGGGTCTTCCCCACGTACGCGAGGGTGGTCCCACAGCACGCAAGGCGCGAGAGATAGCCGGCATCACGCGACTACGTCGCGTAATGTTCCCCGATTCTGACGATTGACTGAGGCATCTGTCCCAGGCAAGCCCGAACTGGGGACCTTAGACGCAGTCGTCGATCAGACGAGCGTTGCGAGTTCGCGGATGGTGTCGGTGTCGCGGGCGGTGACCATGAGCGTGGTGACTCCGGACGCCTCCCATTCCTTGATCTGTTCGCGGACTTGGTCGCGGGTGCCGACGAGCATCGTCTCGCGGACCATCTCGTCGGGGACTGCGGCGATCGCCTCGGCCTTCTTGCCCGACAGGAAGAGGCGACTCACCTCGTCGACGACGTCGCCGTAGCCCATGCGTCGGTAGAGGTCGGCATGGAAGTTCTTCTCCTTGGCACCCATTCCGCCGACGTAGAGCGCGGCCGACGGACGGTAGCGATCGAGAGCCGCGGCGACGTCGTCTGTGATGACGCATTGCGCGTTGGCGCCGATCTCGAACGTCTCGCGCGTACGACGGGCACCGGGCCTCGCGAAGCCCTCGTCGAGCCAGCCGTTGAACATGTCGGAGATCCGCGGGGTGTAGAAGACGGCGAGCCAGCCGTCGGCGATCTCGGCGGTCTGCGCGACGTTCTTCGGACCTTCGGCGCCCAACCAGATCGGGATGTCGGCGCGCAGCGGGTGCGTGATGGGATTGAGCGGCTTGCCGAGCCCAGTGACGCCCGCCCCTTCTGCTAGTGGCAGCGGGTAGTGCGGGCCGTCATTGCGGACCGCGCCCTCACGTGCGAGGACATCCCTCACCACCTGCACATACTCGCGCGTGCGGGCGAGCGGCTTGGCGAACGGCTGCCCATACCAGCCCTCGACCACCTGCGGCCCGGAGACGCCCAACCCGATGATGTGACGGCCGCCAGAGAGATGGTCGAGCGTCAGCGCGGCCATCGCGAGCGACGTCGGCGGGCGGGCCGACATCTGCGCGACAGCCGTGCCGAGACGGACCCGCGACGTCTGCGAACCCCACCACGACAGCGGCGTGTAGGCGTCCGATCCCCACGACTCCGCGGTGAACACCGAGTCGAAGCCGGCCTCCTCCGCGGCGACGACGAGTTCGGCCGCCTGAGGGATGGGTCCGGCGCCCCAATAGCCGAGTTGCAGACCGAGTTTCACGCGCGTGCACCTTTCGCAGATCTTTCCTTGCCAGCAATACTAGAACGTGTTCTACTTCGAAGGTGACCACTAGTGCAGAACACACAAGCCCCGAAGTGGCGGTGCCCGAACCAGAGTCGGTGATCCTGGCCGCCGAACTGAAGAACTCCTTCGACTACACGAGGTCGCTCGGCCCCGTACTGTCGCCGTTCGCGATCGCGCTGCGCGAAGGCCGCATCCTCGGCAGCCGTACCGCCGACGGACGCGTCTCCGTTCCGCCGGTCGAGTTCGATCCCGGCACCGCCGCGCCCGTCACCGACCTCGTCGAGGTCTCGACGGTCGGCACGGTCCAGGGTTGGACGTGGCAGCCGACGCCGACTCCCACCCAACCGCTCGACGAGCCGTTCGCGTGGGCGCTGATCAAGCTCGACGGGGCCGACACCGCGCTGCTGCACGCCGTCGCCGCCGAGTCGTCCGACGAACTCAGCACCGGAGCCCGCGTGCACGCCGTCTGGCGGGACGTGCGCGTCGGACGCATCGACGACATCTCCCACTTCGCCCTCGGCGAGACCTCGACGCCCGCGGCACCGGCGGACGAGGTGTCGATCGCCGACGCCGACGGCAACGTCGTCATCACCACCCCGATCGGCATGGCCGTCAAGCACACCGCCACCGAGACCGAGTCGTGGTACCTCGAAGGACTCAAGGCAGGCAAACTCATCGGCGGCCGTGTCGAGACCGGCGAGGTGTACTTCCCACCGCGCGTCGTCTCCCCCGCCGACGGGTCGTTGACGACCGAACGCGTGGAACTCCCCCACACCGGCACCATCACCACCTTCTGCATCGTGAACGTCCCGTTCCTCGGCCAACAGATCAAGCCTCCCTACGTCGCCGCATACGTGCTGCTCGACGGCTCCGACATCCCGTTCCTGCACCTGGTCCTCGACGTCGACGCATCCGAAGTCCGGATGGGCATGCGGGTGAAGGCCGTCTGGCGGCCGGAAGAGGAGTGGGACCACACGGCGCGCAACGTGAGTCATTTCGCGCCGACCGGCGAGCCCGACGCCGACTTCGAGTCGTACCGAAACCACCTGTGATCCGCGAGAGGAGAGAAACACACATGAGCACCGACTTCCCGCGGATCGCGATCGTGGGCTTCGCCCACAGCGCCAACGTCCCGGAGACCCTCGGCACCACCAACGGTGTCGAGATGCTGATCCCCTGCTTCAACAAGCTGTACGCCGACCTCGGCATCAGCCGCACTGACATCGACTTCTGGTGCAGCGGCTCGTCCGACTACCTCGCCGGCCGCGCGTTCTCGTTCATCTCGGCGATCGACGCCATCGGCGCCGTGCCCCCGATCAACGAGTCGCACGTCGAGATGGACGCCGCGTGGGCGCTCTATGAGGCGTGGGTCAAGATCGCGACCGGCGAGGTCGACCTCGCCCTCGCATACGGCTTCGGCAAGTCGTCCGCTGGCGACATGGATCAGGTCCTGGCCCTGCAGACCGACCCGTACACCGTGGCTCCCCTGTGGCCGGACGCGCCGTCGCTCGCGGGCATCCAGGCCCGCGCGGGCATCGAGGCGGGCATGTGGACGGAAGCCGACATGGCGGCCGTCTCCGCACGCACGACAGGTGCCGACGTCAACGAACTGCTGACGGCCGAGTACGTGCGAGAACCGCTGCGCGGCAGCGACATCGCACCGTACGCCGACGCCGCGGCCGCCATCGTCCTCGCCAGCGAGGAGAAGGCCCGCGAACTCGTCGACAACCCGGCGTGGATCACCGGTTGGGACCACCGCATCGACACCCCGAACTTCGGCGCACGCGACCTCACCCGCAGCCCGTCGACGAAGCTCGCCGCCGACACCGCGTTCGGCGACCGCAGCCGCGACGTCGACGTCGCCGAGATCCATGCGCCGTACACGCATCAGGAACTGATCATCCGCAACGAGATCGGCCTCGGCGAGAACACCCGCATCAACCCGTCCGGCGGCGTGATGAACGGTCACGCCCTCTTCTCGGCCGGACTGCAGCGCATCGGCTACGCGGCCCACGCCATCCACACGGGCGAGGCCCGCACCGCGTTGGCCCACGCCACCAGCGGTCCGCTGCTGCAACAGAACATGGTCGTCACCCTGGAAGGCGGTAACAACTGATGGGCCGCAATCGCGCCGCCGTGCTCGGCACGGGGCAGACGAAGTACGTCGCCAAGCGGCAGGACGTGACGATGGCCGGCATGGTCCGCGAGGCCATCGACCGCGCCCTCGTCGACGCTCAGGTGAGCCTCGACGACATCGACGCGATCGTCATCGGCAAGGCCCCCGACCTGTTCGAGGGGTCGATGATGCCGGAACTCGCGATGGCCGAGGCCATCGGGGCCGTCGGCAAACGTCTGATCCGCGTGCACACCGCGGGCTCGGTCGGCGCGTCGACCGCCGTCGTCGGAACGTCGCTGATCAGCAGCGGCGTGCACCGCAAGGTGCTGGCGGTGTCGTGGGAGAAGCAGTCGGAGTCGAACGCCATGTGGGCGCTGTCGATCCCGGTGCCGTTCACCATGCCGGTCGGCGCGGGTGCCGGCGGATTCTTCGCGCCGCACGTCCGCTCGTACATCCACAACTCGAAGGCCCCCGGCCACATCGGCGCGATGGTCGCAGCCAAGGACCGCCTCAACGGTTCGCTGAACCCGCTGGCGCACCTGCAGCAGCCCGACATCACCGTCGAGTCGGTCCTCGCGTCGCAGATGCTGTGGGACCCGATCCGCTTCGACGAGACGTGTCCGTCGTCCGACGGCGCGTGCGCGGTGGTGATCGGCGACGAAGCGTCCGCCGACGACGCGGTCGCCGAGGGACGCCCGGTCGCCTGGATCCACGCAACCGCGATGCGGACCGAACCGCTCTCGTACGCGCACCGCAACGTCGTGAGTCCGCAGGCCGGGCGCGACGCGTCCGCAGCCCTGTGGAAGGCCGCGGGCATCACCAACCCGCTCGACGAGATCGACACGGCCGAGATCTATGTGCCGTTCTCGTGGTTCGAGCCGATGTGGCTGGAGAACCTCGGCTTCATGCCCGAGTACGAGGGATGGAAGCTCACCGAGGCCGGCGAGACCGCGATCGGCGGAAAACTGCCGGTCAACGCCTCGGGCGGCGTCCTCTCGTCCAATCCGATCGGCGCGTCCGGCATGATCCGCTGCGCCGAGGCCGCCATCCAGGTGATGGGCAAGGGCGGAGCCCACCAGGTGGACGGCGCCCGCAAGGCGTTCGGCCACGCCTACGGCGGCGGCTCGCAGTACTTCTCCATGTGGGTGGTCGGCGCGGACAAGCCGGGGCACTGACGTTCCACCCACCCGCTCCTTGAGCGAGCGAGCCGAGCCCGTTCCTTGAGCGAGCGCAGCGAGTCGAAAGGTCCTACGCGCGTAGACCTTTCGACTCGCTTCGTTCGCTCAAGGGGCGGGGTAAGACACCCTCGCTCAAGGGGCGGGGTAGGACACGCGCGTCATCGCGTTCTCCACCGACGAGATGAGGGTGCGGACCGAGACTGCGACGTCGGCGCCCGCGTCGGTGAGCCGATAGACGGGGTGACCGGGCGCATCCGACGGCACGGTGCGGGAGACGAGGCCGTCGTCGGTCAACGTGCGAAGCGTCTGGGTGAGGAGACGGTCGCTGATGCCGTCCACCTGCCCACGGAGCTCGCCGAAGCGCTGCGGCTCGCGAGTGAGACGGCCGAGCACGAGGGCGCCCCATTTTCCAGTGACGTGTTCGAACACGCGACGTGACGGACACGCCTTGGCGAACACGTCGTAGGGCAGGTCTTCGGGCTCGGACACGCCGATCAATGTACGCCTCGACTTGAACTTACGAAAGGTAAGTGATGAAATCGCTGGCATGAATCCTCTGAAGCACGCGCAGGGCCTGTCGACCACGATCGCCCGCATCATCCTCGGCATCATCTTCCTGGCGCACGGCTGCCAGAAGTTCTTCGTGTACGGCATGGACAACGTCGCGACCAACTTCGACATGATGGGCGCGCCGTTCCCGACACTGTCGGCGTGGGTGGCTGCGATCCTGGAGTTCGTCGGCGGCATCGCTCTCATCGCAGGCATCGCGGTCCCGCTGTTCGCCCTACTGCTGATCTTCGACATGATCGGCGCGATCTTCATCGCTCACATCGATGCGGGCTTCTGGTCGGCCGACGGCGGCTACGAGCTTCCGCTGGCGCTGATCGCGGGCCTCATCGCCGTCGCGATCGCCCACCAGGGCGTCCTCTCCGTCGACGCCCACGTCGCCAAGCGTTTCACCCCGTCCCAGAAGTAGCGGTTCCCCTCTAGACCTTTCGACTCGCTTCGCTCGCTCAAGGAACGGGCGGGGCGGAGCGAAACACCACACCGCTCATGGAACCGGGGAAGCACAGCGCCAACAGCGCAACAAAAACGCCGCCATCCGACCCCCACGAAGGAGTCGGATGGCGGCGTTTGTCGTACTCAGACGGGGCGGAGAAATTCATCCCTGCGCTCCCCGCAGCCCGCGAGGCGCTGGCCGAGCCGGCGAGGACTGCGCAGGGATGAATTTCTCCGCCCCGTCTTACCCAACAACAATCAATCAGGCTTTACGCAGCGACTTCATGGTCGCTTCCACTTCCCAGAAGGCCCGCAGCGCGACCAGGTCGCCGTTGCTGTCGGCCTTGTAGGTGAAGACGCCTTCGGCCTCGGAGACGTGACCCGCGATGTGGGTGACGATCTTGCCGATGTACGCCACTTCGTTGCCGCAGATGATCTCTTTGTCGAAGAGGAACTCGAGCTTCTCGGTGGTGCCGATGGTCTTGTCCCAGAACGCGGACAGACCGTCGACGCCTCGATGACCGACACCCTCTTCGTCGAACATCGACGGTCCGACGGGGTCCTCGACGGACCCGTCGGCCGCGAAGTTCGCGAGCCAGGCTTCCTTGTCTCGGGCTTCGACGGCCTCACGCGAACGTCGTCCGGCGAGGACCGCGGGATGGTTCTCGCGGTCGATGTCGAGGTAGGCGGGGCCGTCGCTCAAGACTTCGTTCCGTAGTCGACCTGGAGTTCCTTGATGCCGTTGATCCAGCCGTGGCGGAGTCGGTTGGGCTCCGCGAGCTTGGTGATGTCGGGCACGAGGTCGGCCAGCGCGTTGAACATCAGGTTGATCTCCATGCGGGCCAGGTTGGCGCCGATGCAGAAGTGCGTGCCGTTGCCGCCGAAGCCGACGTGCGGGTTGGGATCGCGCAGGATGTTGAACGTGTACGGGTCGTCGAAGATGTCTTCGTCGTAGTTGGCCGAGCCGTAGAACAGACCGACGCGCTGGCCTGCCTTGATCTCGACGCCGCCGACGGTGGTGTCGCGGATCGCGGTGCGCTGGAAGCAGTTGACGGGGGTCGCCCAGCGGACGATCTCGTCGACGGCGGTCGCGGGGCGCTCCTTCTTGAACAGTTCCCACTGGTCGGGGTTGTCCAGGAAGGCGTTGATGCCGTGGGTGATGGCGTTACGCGTGGTCTCGTTGCCTGCGACGGTGAGCAGGATGAAGAAGAAGCCGAATTCGGCTTCGGTCAGGCCCGCACCGTCGATGTCGGCCTCGACGAGCTGGGTGACGATGTCGTCGGCCGGGCATTTGCGACGCTCTTCGGCCATGTTGTAGCCGTAGCCGAGGATCTCCATGTTCGCGGTGAGCGGGTCGATCTCGAAGTCGGGATCGTCGCCGTTCATCATGGCGTTCGACCAGTCGAACAGCTTGACGCGGTCTTCCTCTGGGACACCGAGGAGGTCGGCGATCGCGAGCAGCGGCAGGTCGACGGCGACCTGATCGACGAAGTCTCCGCTGCCCGCCTCGGCCGCCTTGCGGACGATCTCGCGGGCCGCGTCGTCGAGCTTCTCTTCGAGGGCGTGGACGGCCTTGGGCGTGAAGGCGCGCGACACGATCTTGCGCAGGCGGGTGTGCTCCGGCGGGTCGTGGTTGATCAGGAGGGCCTTGGTGACCTCGATCTGCTCGGCGGGCATCTCGTCGTCGAAGCGCATGATGACGCCGTTGGCGTTGGCCGACCAGTCTTCCGCGTTCTTGGAGATCTCACGGATGTCGTCGAGCTTGGACACGACCCAGTAGCCGCCGTCGTGGAAGCCGCCGCCCTTGCCTGGCAGCTGTGCGTTCCACCAGACCGGGGCGGTCTTGCGGAGCTCTGCGAACTCCTTGACCGGCAGACCCTGCTGCAACATGTCGGGGTTGGTGAAATCCCACCCCTCCTGATGCATGAACGGGCACTTACCCGCCGATTCCTGGGACGAGCCCGCTGCGTCAACGCTCTGCGCCTGGGTCACGTCATCACCTCATTTCAAAGGTCGCGGGCCCGTCCATGTCAACGAGAACCCGTTACAATTTGCTGTAGGTCACACTCTGCCACACTGGATAGACGCGAACAAGAACTTGTTCTAGTTTTGACTCAGATCGTCGTTCAGAGAAGAGGACCGTCATGGGTGTACCCGTCATCGTCGAAGCAGCACGCACTCCGATCGCCAAGCGAAACGGCTGGCTGTCCGGCCTGCACGCCGCAGAGATCCTCGGCGCCGCCCAGGTCGGCGTCATCGAGCGCGCGGGCATCGACCCCGCGCTCGTCGAGCAGGTCGTCGGCGGCTGCGTGATGCAGGTCGGCGAGCAGAGCAACAATGTGACCCGCACCGCGTGGCTGCACGCCGGACTCCCCTGGCAGACCGGCGCCACCACCATCGACTGCCAGTGCGGATCGGCCCAGCAGGCCAACCACATGATCGCCGGCCTCATCGCCTCGGGCGCCATCGACGTCGGCATCGCGTGCGGAATCGAATCGATGTCGCATGTGCCGCTGGGCGCCAACGTCGGCACCGACGCCGGTCCGCGCCGCCCGTCGTCGTGGGACATCGACATGCCCAACCAGTTCGACGCCGCCGAGCGCATCGCCAAGCGCCGCGGCATCACCCGCGCCGACGTCGACGCCCTCGGCGTCCGGTCGCAGGCGAATGCCAAGCGCGCATGGGACGAGGGCCGCTTCGACCGCGAGGTGCTCACCCTCAAGGCACCCGAGCGCACCAAGGAAGGCGAGCTCACCGGCCAGATCCTCGACGTGAGCCGCGATCAGGGCCTGCGTGAGACCACTCTCGAATCACTCGGGAACCTGAAGGCCGTCATCGACGGCGGAATCCACACCGCGGGCACCTCGTCACAGATCTCCGACGGCGCGGCCGCCGTTCTGATCATGGACGAGGACAAGGCGAAGTCCTTGGGTCTGCGTCCCCGCGCCCGGATCAAGAGCCAGGCGCTCGTCGGCGCCGAGCCGTACTACCACCTCGACGGCCCCGTGCAGTCCACCGAGCGCGTGCTCGCCAAGACCGGCATGAGCCTGAACGACATCGACGTCGTCGAGATCAACGAGGCGTTCGCCTCCGTCGTCCTCAGCTGGGCGCAGGTCCACAACGCCGATATGGACAAGGTGAACGTCAACGGTGGAGCCATCGCCCTCGGCCATCCCGTCGGCAGCACCGGTTCGCGACTGATCACCACCGCCCTCCACGAGCTGGAACGCACCGACAAGCAGCACGCGCTCGTCACCATGTGCGCGGGCGGCGCGCTCTCGACGGCCACCATCATCGAGCGCATCTGACGTCATGACGCAGCCCCGCCCGGACCAGCTCGACTCCCCGATCGTCGGGCGCATCATCAAGATCGGGTCGCGCCTCAACACGCGGCTGTTCAAGCTGTCCGGCGGGCGCCTCGGCGGCACCTGGCGGGTGGGGTCGGCATTCAAGAAGCCGACCCCGGTCTGCCTGCTTACGAGCACCGGACGCAAGTCGGGCGAGGCCCGCACCGTCCCCCTGCTGTACCTCCGGGACGGCGACGACGTGGTCGTCGTCGCCTCGCAGGGCGGGCTCCCCAAGAACCCGGCCTGGTACTACAACGTGACCGCCGACCCCGCCGTCACCATTCAGATCGGCAAACAGACCCTGGACTACACCGCGCGCACCGCCGACGACACCGAACGCGCCCGCCTCTGGCCGCTGCTCGTCGACCTCTACGCCGACTTCGACAACTACGCGGCCTGGACCGATCGCGTGATCCCGGTGGTCGTCTGCTCCCCCGCCTGAACGCTGCGACGACTTCCGACGATCGGTCGCATCATCGAGGTCCAGTGACAGTATGCCGCCGGACCTCGATGATTCGACCGATCGTCGGCGTATCAGACCGCTTCGGGGACGTGCTCGGCGGAACCTCCGAGTTCAGTGACGAGACCTTGAACTTCTGCGAGAAGATCACCACGGAGGTCACGGGGCGCGACATCGTGACACAGGCAGACCTTCACCGCGGCGGCCGCAGCAACGGCGTGCTGCGCGCCGTTGCCCATGAACTTGGTGACCGATCCGGCGACGTGGGTGACGCTGATGTGCTTGCCCGCGGCGAGCAGATTGTCGACCCCGTCGGGGTATAGGCAGCGGAGCGGAATCTCGAATGGCAGACCGTCCCTGGTGTCCCACTTCCAGTCCTTGAGCCGGAAATCGTATGTCTCGTGTCCCGGATAGTGCAGACAGAATGCCCCGGAGTTCCAGGCCACGACGTCGTCGAACTGCCGATGGTCGCGGATATCGTTCTCGGTCACAACGTACGCGCCCCGGTATCGACGGAACTCGCCCTGACCGGGGACATGCGCCACCCAGTCGAACGTCAGGTTCGCGTAGGTCTCCGGTTCGAGCTGTTTGACGTTCGCAAGTGTCCCGTACACGGCACGGAACAGGTGATCACGGATCCGCTCAGAGTCGGAGTAGGGATCGAGGTCCTGCCCGTACTCCCAGAAGTGAGTCAGCGGCTGAAGCATCCGACGACGGATGTCCGGATCCGGGGTACGGGCGTGACCTGCGACGGGTCCGGGCGCGTTGTCGATCCCGGGACGCTCGAGCTGGCCGCCGAGATTCGCATAGTCCTTGGCGACGGTCACCGCCCACGGCACGGCGGGGAACCTCGTGGGTTCATCGGCGTCGCGGGTCCGGAAGAACAATGTGTTGCCGTGGTGGTACTCCCCGCGCTGGTCCGGCGCGAGCGGTTCGTTGTACTCGCTCCGACTCTCCGCGCCGAACATCGTCTCCACGCCTGCGAGGAGGCCGAGTTTCGCGGTGCCGGTGCAATCGATGAAGAATCGCCCGCGAAACCGGGTCTCGACTCCGGAACGTGCGGCTCTCGCGTCGATCGACGTGATTCGGTCGCAGTCCCGGCGAAGGTCGAAGACCTGCTGCTCGACGAACACCGAGATCGTCCGCTCCGCGGTGAGGACTTTCATCGCGGCGAGTTCCCCGTCGCCCGATCGAGCGGCCAGTTCGTCGACGAGCGGTCCCGTCTCGCCGCGCGGGGTGAGACCGATCTCGGTGCTCGCGTTGCCGCCGAGGACAGGCCGATTCTGGACGAGCGCGACACGCAATCCCGATCGGCCCGCGGCGAGCGCCGCCGCACAGCCGGTGATCCCGCCGCCCACGACGACGACGTCGAACTCGCCGCCGTCGACAGGCTCGTCGGGCAGGCCACGGAGACGTCGCCGCCACGTCCTGGCGTCCGGGCCCGCACCGTCGACAGGAAGATCGTCTCCGGTGGTCAGGTAGATCGCGTCGCATCGGCCGTCGAACCCAGTGAGGTCGGTGAGCGTCACCGACACCTCCCCGACCGCGAGATCGACGACGCCTGCGTCCGCCCAGCTCCAGTCCAGCCCGTTCGCCCCGAACTCCATCGGCAGGCGTACCCCGTCGATGGTCACGGCGAACCGGCCCGGGTGATGAGACGGCACCCAGTCCTTGGCGCGCACCCACACCCGATAGCACCCCGCCGCCGCGACGTCGATCAGGGTGGTCGCGTCAGCGACCGGCGCGCCGAGTCCGTGGGCCAACAGGTACGACGCGCCCATCTCGAGATCGAACTGGGAGTCGAGGGTCCATCCACCGAAGTGGTCGAACCCGGCGGCCGGCACCAGGATGCCGGTCACGACGCGACCGTCGCGATCGCCGAGAACCCGCTCTCGCCCAGTCCTGCGTCCTCCGCAGAGGTCAGCAGGTCGGCCGCCGCGTGCAAGAGGTCGGCGCGACGGCCCGCCGACCGCATCGCGTCCCGGCACAGTCGCGCTCCGGCGGCGAAGACCGCGACGGTGGCCTGGTCGGTGTCATGCCTCCCCGTTTCCACGGCATGCGCCACATCGTCTGTCGCCGACCCGAGCAGCCCGATCACGGCGTCGGTCACACCGCGGAGGTCGCCGACAGCGATTCCCTGGTCGAGTGCGTACGACGCCGCCTCGACGTATGCGGCGAGCGCGGTGATGTAGAAGCCTCCGGCCATCGTCACGTCGAGGACACTCGCGCCGCGAGGGTCGGCCGACACGTGCGACGACGGTCCGAGCGACGCGAGGGCCGCGGAGTGCTCGGACCACGCGTGCACCGAACCCGAGTAGAGGATCAGCGCGTCTGAGGTGCCGATGTGCTGCGGATAGCAGAGGATCGCGCCGTCGAGATAGTCGATGCCGCGCTCCCTCGCCCATACGCTCATGGCCTCCGCCTCGTCGGGACTGCCTGTCCCGACGTTCACCAGGGCCGCCGATCCCCAGTCGACGACCGATGCGAGGACGTCTCGCGTTGTGTCGTAGGTCGACGTGCAACTCAGGACGATCCGCGCCTGGCGAACCGCCCCCGAAAGGTCGGCGACCGCGGTGACGCCGCCACCGACTGCCTCCGCCTTGTCCGACGTCCGGTTCCACGCGGCGACGGCGTGACCCTGCACTGCGAGGCTGCGGGCGAGCGCGGTCCCCATGAGACCGCAGCCGACGACGAGCACGTCATGCGCACCCATCGTCAGGCCCCGATTTCGACGGTCGAGTCCACGGCTACCTCGTAGAGAGGGATCGACGGGTCGGGCTGGTCATAGAGCGGCGACAAGGCCTCCATGAGCAGTTCGAACGGGACGATCTCCTCCGGCGTGTTGACGCCGGGGCGGCCGATCTGGCCGCGCAGGATCATCCGGGCCGCCATCGCGGCTGGGATCGCGGTGGCCCCGGCCATCCGGCCGGGCGACCAGCGGGTGGTCCCGACGGCCGCTCGTGCCGGCTGACCGTCCTTCTCGCCCTCCGCGAGCGCCCACAGACTCGGGGTACGGAGTGTCTTCGGCGCGTCGGCCGGGCGCTGGACACCGTTCTCGACTTTCAGTGCGGCCTCCCGCGCCGACAACGTTCCGTCGTCGACGGCGGCCATGATCGGCGCGACTGAGTCGAACCACCAGGCCGGTCCGGCCATCACGTTGTAGCAGGTCTGCAGGTCCGGGAACCGACGAGGCAAGGTCACCGTCTCGGGGTGCCCGATGGTCCGAACGCCGATCTCGCCGATGCCCGGGTACCGCAGGGTGAGCGGCTGCAGTGGCGCGACGAGGGCGGGTCGCCCGTCTTCGAGAACCTGCACGGTCCCGGTGCATTCGTGGACGAGATGCAGCAGCGCCGCGGCCGGACGTGGCCCGCCGGGTTCGCTCTCGGTGCCCGCGACCACCCAGCCGGTGTAGAGGGCGTGCACCGTGTCGAGTTCGTCGGCCGCCCGCACCGCCAACACGTTCGACACTCCTGGGCTGGCGCCCATTCCGATCAGTGCGGTGACGCCTGCGGCCCTCGCGCGGTCGTGCCATTCCAGGGCGGCGAGCGTCGGCTCCCAGTCGTCGTTGATGTCCACGTAGTCGACGCCTGCCTCGATCGCGGCGCTCAGGACGCGTTCGCCGAAGATCGTGAACGGGCCGAGCGCGCTGACCACCACCGACGACCCGGCGAACAAGGCAGCCAGATCGTCCGTCAGGGCGTCGACGACGATCTCCTCGATCTTCCGACGGTCGTCGCCGAGGTCGAGGGCCGCCAGCGGCGCCATGTCTCGGTCGAGGACCCGGACCTGGTCGACGTCGTCGAATCCGGCCAGGGTCTCCACTGCTTTGCGACCCATCGCGCCGGCTCCGCCGACAACTGTTACTCGCATCTTCTTCTCCTTGTATGTCAGCTGAATGTGAGGACGCCGTCGTCGACCGAAGCGAACAGATCGAGCGTGTCGGCGTAGTTCTGCGGATTGATCCACGGCGCCGCATCGCCCTGTCGCGGAAGCAGGCCCTCCGCACGACGCAGGTAGCCGGAGTCGACACCGGAGATGAACGGCAGCGCGGGCTGCTCGCCGTCGGTGAGGTCGGCGACCATCTTCTCGGCGCCGATGTCGTCCATGTGGATCAGGACCCGACACCAGTAGTCGGTCAGCGCCTCGATGCGGAGAGTCCACGAGGCGTTGATGAAGCCGAAGGCGTACACGAGGTTGGGCACGCCGGAGATCGCGGCGCCCTTGTACGTCCACTCTCGTCCGATCTCCACCGGCCACCCGTCGACGTCGAATTCGGCTTCCCCGCCGAGCACCACATCGAGTCCAGTCGCTTTGACGATGATGTCGGCCTCGACGCGGGTCCCGTCGGCCATCGTCAATCCGGTCGGGGTGATCCTGTCGATCGACCCGGTCACGACGTCCGCCCTGCCGTCGCGGACGGCGTGGAACAGATCCGAGTCGGGGACGACGCATATCCGCTGGTTCCACGGCTCGTAGGTCGGAGTGAAGTGCTGCTTGCGCACGTCCTCGCCGATCTGTGCGTCAATGGCGTCGAACAGCGTCGCCTTGAACGCATCCGGGTCGCCTTTGGCCTGCGCATACACCTCCTGCTGGTTGCGAAGGTTGCGCAGGCGGATGCGCCGGAACGTCTCCTCCGGGCCGACGGTGCGGCGCAGTTCGTCCGCCTCCGGGTCGTCGCCGGTCTCGATGTGGATGTAGGTGGGCGACCGCTGGACCATCGTGACGTTCGCGGCGTCGCGCGCCAGGTTCGGGACGAGGGTGATCGCGGTGGCCCCGGACCCGATGACAGCCACCCGCTTGCCGCGGTGGTCCAAATCGTCGGGCCAGTTCTGGGCATGGAGCATCGGCCCGTCGAATGTGTCCTCGCCATCGATCGTCGGCTCGAATCCTCCGCGGTAGCTGTAGTACCCGCTCCCGAGGAACAGGTGCCTGCATCGGATGACGTCCTCGCCTACGGGCGAGTCGACCACAAGCGTCCACCGGTTGAGTTCGCTGTTCCAGGACGCCTCGGTGAGCCGCGACGAGAACCGGATGTGCTTGTCCACGCCGAACTCTGCCGCGGTGTCGACGAGATACTCCCGGATGGCGCCGCCTGCAGCGATCGCCTCCGGCCGCAGCCACGGCCGGAATGAATAGCCGAGGGTGTACATGTCACTGTCGGACCTGATGCCCGGGTACCGAAACAGATCCCAGGTGCCGCCGATGGACGCCCTGGCCTCCAGCACCGCGTATGACTTGTCCGGGCAGTTCTGGCCGAGTGCGACCGCGGCTGCGATGCCGGAGATCCCGGCGCCGACGATCACCACGTCGAGATCTAGTGTGTTGTCGCTGGTCATAGTCGTGCGTCCTGTTCCTGATAGTCGCGGGCCACCGCACGGCGGTCGGCTTTTCCCGAAGCGGTGCGAGGCAATTCGTCGTAGACGCGCCAGTGCTCGGGGACCGCGTAGTCGGGCAAGGTGTCGGCGAGCAGGCGACGAGCGGCGTCCACGTCCAGTGCGGTGTCCGGCCGCAGGATCACCGCGACGCCGACCCGCTGCTGCAGCATCGTGTCGGGTATCGCGAACACCGTGGCCTCGGCAATCGCCGGAAGCTCAGCGACCTTCGACTCGACGTGTGCGGGCAGCACCTTCTCGCCGCCTCGATTGATGACGTCGTCGACGCGACCGGTGAGCCAGAGCAGACCGTCCTCGTCGAGCCGCCCGAGGTCGCCGGTCCGCAGCCAGCGGCCGCTGATCTTGGACGAGGTCAGTCCGGGCTGACCCCAGTACCTGCTCATCCGTGTGGGTCCGGCCACCCACACCTCGCCGTCTACGATCCGAAGCTCGACCCCGGGTGCCGGCCTGCCGACCGATTCGCCCTTCTGCGAGATCAGCTCCGGGGGCAGGATCGTCGCACCCGAGGTGAACTCGGTGAGGCCGTACCCATGCAGGAGGGTGAGGTGCGGCCAGCGGGCGAGCAGTTCGTCCGACCAGGACGCGGGCATCGGGCTGCCGCCGAACAGGACCGACTGTGCACCCGCATAGACGACGTCGGCGTCGGGCGCGACCATGAGGAGCCGCAGAATGCTGGGGACAGCCGTCAGGAACGTCGCCTGCCGTCGACGGAGTTCATCGATCGCGTCCGTCGTCCGGTAGCGACGCAACAGGTGGGTCGTGCCTCCGGACACCAGCAGTGCCCCGAGCTGATCGTTGAAACCGGTGTTGTGAAAGAGCGGTACAAGCACCAGGGTGCTGTCGTCCGCCGTCAGGCCCGCACTGTCGGCGATCAACCGCGCGCCTGCGAGGATCGCGGCATGCGACAGGACCGCGCCCTTCGGCACCCCCGTGGTCCCGGATGTGAAGCTGACGACCGCATCGTCAGCGGCATTCGGCCACGGATGGTCGTCTGCCAGTGCCGGGTGACCGGTGGCGGCGAGGTCTTCCACACGCATCCTCGGGCGGACCGTGTGCTCAGCCAGCTCTCGGTGGTCGTCGTCGAACAGGACGGTCACCGCGTCGAGCAACGCGCACTGATCGCGGAACTGGTCGGCGTTGAGTCGGTTGTTCGCGGGCGAGACGATCGCGCCCAGCCGCAGTCCGGCGAGGTAGGCGATCACCCAGCCCACGGTGTTGTGCCCGATGACGACTATTCGATCGCCGGGTCGTACGCCCTCCGCGGACAGCAGTCCCGCGGCGCGGGACACCTGTTCACGCAGGTCCGCGTAGCCGAGTTCGGTGTCGCCGTCCACGAGCGCTCCGGCTCGGGGAGTCAGATCGGCCCGGGCCCACACCGCTTCGATCAGAGTGCTCATGACAGTCCTCCTACCGGGAGGGTCCGCGCTCGATCGACGACCCACTCGAAGCACGGGTCGACGTCCAGGATCGCCTCCGGATGCCACTGGAGTCCGAGGACATCACGGCCAGGGAGTTCGATGGACTCCACAACACCGTCCGGGGCGCGGCCCGAAGCGACCAGCCCGGTGCCGAGCTCTGCCACGGCCTGGTGATGCCACGAATTGACGGCGGCCCGCTCGCCGTACAGGCGTGCGGCGAGGCTCCCGGTTCGAAGTCGACCGGATGCTCCAACTCCGGGCGCACGTCGGGCATGCTCGCCAGCGAGGCATGGGTGACGCCGGTGTCCGGCAGGTCGGGAATCAGCGTTCCGCCGAGCGCGACGTTGAGCACCTGGTGACCGCGGCAGACGCCGAGGATCGGGATGCCGCGGTCGAGTGCGGCCCGGACCAACGCGATCTCGTAGTCGTCGCGCCGCCGGTCGATCGCGAGGACCTCGCCGTCGGTCTCATACTCGGACGGCGGGCCTCCCCACACCTGCGGATCGACGTCCTGGCCGCCCGTGACGATGAGCGCGTCGATCCGCTCGACGATCTCGTCTCCCACGCTCTCGTACGGCAGTTGGACGGCGAGTCCACCCGCGGCCGACACCTTCACACCGAACTCGGACCAATACATGTCGGCGCGTCCGGACGCCCATCGCGGGTCGAGTCCGACGAGGCCGGTGCCGGAGATCCGACGGCCGGTGATGGCGACGAGCGGTTTCATCTGTCTCTCCTGACGTCGACGACGACGCGGGTGACCCCACCGTCGCGCATGCGGTCGAATCCCTCATTGATCTCGTCCAGGCCGACGAACGCCGACAGCATGTCGTCGAGGTTCAGGCGGCCCTGCTCGTAGAACCGGACGTAGCGGGGGATGTCGGTGGGGAATCTGTTCGATCCCATGAAGGAGCCCTGCAGTCGCTTCTCAGAGACGAAGAGCTCGGACGCCGCGATCGTGAGCGGCTGCGAGTCCGGCACCAGACCGAGCACCGTGGCGGTGCCGCCGGGGCCGAGCATCGCGAACGACTGCTCGACCGTCGTCGCATAGCCGATCGCTTCGAAGGAGTAGTCCACACCACCGGTGAGATCACGGACCTCGGCGACCACGTCGGACGACTTAGCGTCCACCACGTCGGTAGCCCCGAAACCGCGAGCGGCTTCCAGACGAGCGAGGTCGGTGTCGACGGCGACGATCGTCGCGGCGCCCGCGAGACGGGCGCCCTGGATCGCCGCGATCCCGATCCCGCCACAGCCGAGTACCGCGACGCTCGACCCCGGCTTCACCTCGGCGCTGCGGAACACCGCACTCATACCGGTGACGACGGCGCAGCCGAGGACTGCGGCCGGCGCGAGTGGCATGCTGTCGGGAACTCGGACGAGTGACCTCTCGTGCACCACCATCGCGGTGGCGAACGCACCGATTCCCGCCGTCGGATGCACCGACCTTCCATCGGCGTCGGTCAGCACGGGCGTCCGACGCTCGCGCATGCTTCCCCGCCCGGTGCACAGGGTGAGACGACCGTCGAGGCAGAAGCGGCACTCGCCGCAGTACGCACTCAGACAGGTGACGACGTGGTCGCCGGGCCGCAGCGAACGCACCCGGTCGCCGACACGTCGCACCACACGGATGCCTCGTGGCCGAGCACTGTCGGGCAGGTCGCGGGCCAGATCCCCTCGATCTCGTGGAGGTCCGAACGACAGAGGCCTGCGAAATGAACGTCGACGAGCAACTTCGTCGGGAGCCGGCTCGTCGAGCACCAAGGTCTGGGTCACGAGTCGGCCGGGCGCCTCGGCCAGGTACCGCCGCGGTGACGTGTTCAGCATGATTCCTCCCGAGGGCGATCCACGTGTGCTTGAGATGGGTGTACTTGTCGAGCGCGTACACGCCCTTGTCTGCGCCGTTGCCGGAGAGCTTCCGACCGCCGAACGGTGTCGACGGCACGCCCTCCTCATACGAGTTGACCCAGACGTTGCCTGCCTCGATGCCACGCGACATCCGGTGGATGCGCGAGACGTCCGACGTCCACACCGATGCGGCGAGGCCGAAGTCGGTCTCGTTCGCCATGCTCAGTGCCTGCGCCTCGTCGTCGAACGGCGCGACGGCGACCACCGGGCCGAAGATCTCCTCACGGACGATCTGCATGTCGGCACGAACATCGGTGAAGACAGCGGGTGCGACCGTCGACCTGTCGGGATCGAGTGCGTCCGCCGAACCGGCGGCGAGCCTTGCTCCGGCGCGCAATCCGGAGTCGATGTACTCCAGGACGGTGGCGCACTGGCTGCGACTGCTCAACGGACCGAGGTCTGTCGCCGGGTCGAGCGGGTCGCCTACGGTCAGTCGCGCGACACGGTCGCAGATCCCGGCGAGGACATCGTCGTAGACGGCCCGCTCCACGTACAGCCTGGTCCCGGCCGTGCACATCTGGCCGCTGTTGAAGGTGAACGCCCACACCGCGGTGTCGATCGCCTTCTCCAAGTCCGGCGCGTCGGCGAAGACGATGTTCGGAGACTTCCCGCCGAGTTCCAGCGACACCGTCTTGCCGTTCGACGCCGCGGAGTCGGCGAGCAGGCCGAGGCCGACCTCGGTGGACCCGGTGAACGTCAGACACGACACCGCGCTGTGCCGGGCGAGCGCCGTGCCGACAGTCGAACCACGACCCGTGACGACGCTGAGCACACCGTCGGGAAGTCCGGCCTCACGACTGAGTTCGGCGAGGCGCAGCGACGAGGCCGACGTCTGCAGCGCCGGTTTGAGGACCACGCTGTTGCCGGCCATGAGTGCGGGAGCGATCTTGAGCATCGCCAGGCTGAGCGGGAAGTTCCACGGCGTGATCGCCGCGACGACACCGACCGGTTCCCTGGTCACGAGCGCGAGTGCATCGGGCAGGCCGCGCGGCGAGGAGTCCATGAGCTTGTCTGCCAGCTCGCCGTACCAGCGGAGTGTCTTGGCGGTGCTCGCCACTTCGATGTCGCGAGCGTCGCGGACCGGCTTGCCCATCTCCCTCGAGACGAGGACTGCCAGTTCGTCGGCGTGGACTTCGATGAGCCCGGCCCACGCGATCAGCACCCGGCCGCGTTCGGCGGGTGAGACGCGAGACCAGGAGCCGGCGGCGAATGTCGCCCCGGCGTCCGCGACCACCCGGTCGACGTCGTCCGACGCGGCCGCCGGGACGGTGGTGAAGTCGGAGTCGGTCCACGGGTCGTGCAGGGCGAGAGTGTGACCGCCCGCAGCCTCGGCCCACGCGCCCCGCCCCCACATCCCGTGCGACGACGGAATTGCGGCGGCGAGGTCGCGCCAGGTGGTCGCGTCGGACATCAGGCCGTCACTCCCGCGCGCAGGCCCGCGTCGGCGGTGTCGCCGAGGACGACCCCCGGATCCGCCATCTCACCGTTGTATTCCACCCAACCCATGTACGGGTTCGACGCCGCGTACCCGAGGAGGCCGAGGATCTCCCCCGGGATCTCGCGGGCCTCGTCGAGCGTCATCGACAGGTAGTGGTTCTCCTCCTGCCGCAGGTAACCGCGGCAGATCCCGAAGATCACACCGGTCCGGTCGGAGTCGACGGTCCGGTTCTGGCCGCCGCCGTGGTAGGTGCCGCCGAGCCACATCACCGCCGAACCGGCAGTCATCTCGGCGGGGATGGTCTCCTCGACCGTCGGCATCCGCTCGTCGTCCCACAGATGACTACCGGGGATCACGCGGGTCGCACCGTTCTCCTCGGTGAAGTCGGAGACCGCCATCATCATGCCGATCGCATCGGTGGGTCCGGGGTGAACGGTGTAGAAGATGCTGTCGTCGCGATGCAACGGCTGCAGGCCCTGACCGGGGCGGATCTGGATGCACTGGGTGGCGCCGATCTGGAGCGTCGGCGTCTCGTCGACACGATCCTGGCCGTACCACATGCCTTTCGGTGGGCAGAGGAAGTGCTGCGCGGCACCCTGGAAGACCGGATTGAGCGCGGTGGAGTCCAGGGCGCGGGTGTGCTTGAAGATGCGTCCGAGGCGGCGGGTGCTGGTACCCGCGAAGTACTCGTCGGTGCCGGACGGGGTGGCGTCCATCGCCGGCAGGATGTCGGCGCGGACCTGGTCGAGCTGCTCCTCGCTCAAGAGGTTCGGCAGGCGGACGACACCGTCCTCGGCGAGGATCGTGATTGCTTCGTCCGCGGTTGTGGCATCGCGAAGAGTGGTCATGACAGTGCTTCTTTCGTGAGGATGTGGTTGGTGGAGACTCGGGCTCAGGCGAGCTCGAAGTAGCGGTTGGACTCCCAGACCGAGATCTGGTCGTCGTTGCGATCCGTCTCGGTGTGGAACGTGAGCCATTCCCACCGGCGGGTGCCGACCCAGTAGTCGACGAATTCCTCACCGAGGTATTCGCGAAGCACGGTGTCGTCGGCGAGAGCGGCGACGGCCGAGTACAGGTCGGCGGGGACGCGCGGAGCGACCTCGTCGGGGGCTGCCCAGGCCATCAGCTCGTACGCCGGCGGAGGCATCGCCTTACTGTCGATACCCGCGAGTCCGGCGGCGAGGAAGGTGGCGAGAGCTAGGTAGGTATTGGAGTCGGCCGAGGGCAGGCGGTACTCCAGGCGTGTCGCGCCCGGGCCGGCCATGACGGCCCGCACCGCGCACGACTTGTTGCCGACACCCCAGGTCAGAGTGGTCGGTGGGCCTTCCAGATCGATGAGCCTGCGATACGACGTGATCGTCGGGAGCGCGAAGCTCGTACACGCCTTCAACGAGCCCATGACGCCGCCGAGGAAGTGGAGCATCGTCGCGCTCGGCTGCTGCGGATTCGCGGAGTCGAAGAAGACGTTGCCGTTCTCGTCGCAAACCGACACGTTCAGGTGCGAGCCCTGTCCGTATTCCGTCGACCACTTCGACATGAAGGTGATCGACCGGCCGAGTGAGTAGGCCACCTCGCGCATCACCTGTCGGGTGCGGGCCCACAGGTCGGCGGCGGTGACGGCGTCGTCGGGAGCGAGGTTGAACTCGATCTGGCCGCTGGCCGCTTCGTCCGACCACGCCTCCCACGGGATGCCGAGTTCGTCGAGACGCGCGACGACGGCTTCGGCGTATTCGGTGAAGTCGGGCGACTTCGCGAGGATGAGGGCCGCGCCCGCGTTTCCGCCGAGCGGTGTCAGGTCCTGGTACTGCTTGGCCCGTGCCTCGTCGATCGACTCGCGGAAAACGGTGGCCTCGATCTCGACCGATGCAGTGACCGTGTAGCCGCGGTCTGCGTACGCGGCGGCGATGCGCTTGAGGGCCTGGCGGGGATCGGCTTCGACGGGATCGCCGTCGGCGGTCCAGAAGTCGCAGATCACCGAAGCCTGTCCGGGCTTCCACTCGACGAGCGTCTCGAGGTCGGGCCGCGCGAAGAGGTCGGGCATGAAACCTTCGCGCCAGGCCGGGAAGCCGAAGCCCAACTGTGCGTGGTTGGTCAGGTCGAGGCCGAGGACGAGGTCGGCGACGGTGAAGCCCTTGTCCCGGGCCGACAGGTACTTCGTGGGCGACAGCGATTTGCCGAGCAGCGCGCCGTCGTGGTTGGTCATCTCGATGCGGACGCTCCTGACGTCTGTCAGTTCGTCGGTCGCGGAGGTTTCAGAGCTCACCGCACACCACCTTCAGGTCGGCTCCGAACAGTGCGGAGAAATGAGGGAAAGAGAGGTTCATACCGAACTCGCCGCCTTCGAGTGCACCGACGAGCGTCGACCGGCCGTCGAAGAAGGCCGCGAGTGCGGCGGCGGTTCCGAGGACGCCGGAACCTTCGGTGGTGGGGGTGCCGAGAACCGCCTCGGCTTCCTCGTCGACGCAGGTGACGACGAGGCCGGTTGGCATTCCGTCAGACGCTCCGGCACGCGCCCAGAAGTCGGCGGCAGCGGTGCGCCAATCGACGGTCCGTGCGGAGAGCAGCCGGCCCACCACCTTGCCGAAGTCGCCGGCGGCATCACTGTCCGCGGGTTCGGGGTCGAACCAGTTCACCTCCCAGACGAGTTCGGCGTCGCCCACGGCACCGACGACGACAGCGTCGTCGGTGAAGGCGATGTGCGCTCGTTGAGCGTCTCCAGCGGCGCGCAGCACCACCGATCGGGGACCGTCCGCGCCGGGAAGCATCTCGCCGCGGGCGATGCCGTCGCGGAGCCGCCGCGCGACCGACAACACCATCGGCGTGGGCGGGCCCACGACTGCGACTTGTGTGTTCTCTGACATTTCACTTCTCCTACTCACCTGACCTAATCGCTTGATTAGTTCACGTGACTAGGTTCACACTATGGGAGCCGTCACGTCAAGGGGTCGGCGAAAGATTCTCTGAAAGGAAGCGACATGGCACTGACTGTGGAGGCCATCCTGGGCCTCTTGGACGAACCGTCGCGCGGGTACGCCGAGACACTGCTGACGAACGCGCCACCGCCCCCGTACCACCGCTACGGACCGTCGATGATGAGGGCGGTATTCGACGCGAAAGGGGTTCCTGAATCCACCTCAAAAGGCCTCGTGACCAGCGAGTCAATCGTCGAGAAGGACGGCACTCGCGTTCCTGTCCGGTGCTATCGCGAAGTCCTCGACACACCCGCTCCGGCGCTGCTCTACATGCATGGCGGCGGCTTTGTCCTCGGCACTCTCGACGGTGTCGACAGCCTGTGTCGACGTCTCGCGGAGACGACCGGATGCGTCGTGGTGTCGGTTGACTACCGGCGGGCGCCGGAGCACGTCTACCCAGCGGCAGCGGACGACTGTCTCGCCGTCTACGACTGGATGCTCACCGACCATGAACGGCTCGGGATAGACCCCGACCGAGTGGCGTTGGCCGGCGACAGCGCGGGCGGCGCCCTCGCATTGTCGGTGTGCACGTCGCTGCAACAAGCGGGTCGGGGGCTACCCCGGTGCCTCGTGTTGGCGTACCCCGCGACATCGGCGTCGTTCCGCGGCGCTTCGTGGGAGGCGTTCGCGCTCGCACCCGTGTTGTGCAGGTCGGACGCGGAATGGTTCTGGGACAGCTATGCCGGCCCGGAGGTTCGAGATGATCCGCGCGCGGTCCCCGAAGTCTCCGCGGAGCTGGGATCGTTGCCTCCCCTGCTGGTCCTCGGCGCCGAAGTGGACGTACTCCGCTCGGACTACGAACGCTTCGTCGAGATGGTGAATGCCGCGGGCGCCGACGCGCTACTACGGACGACGCCGGGCGTGCTGCACGGATTCATCACCGAGGTGGACGCCGTTCCCGCCGCTCGCGAGGCTCTCGAGGACGCAGCGGCCTTCGTTCGCCGGTTCACTAGACTGGATCCATAGTCGACCCCAGGAGTGGACATGGCGCACATCCCCGCAGCCGAGCGGCGCAGGCAGATCATCGAGGTCGCCGCGCGGGTCATCGGTCGCGAAGGCGTCGCCAAAGCCACCACTCGAAAGATCGGAGCCGAGGCCGGGGCCAACATCGGAACGCTGCACTACACGTTCGGCAGCAAGGAACTGCTCGAGGCGACCTTCGCCTACTGCTGGGACGTCGCCAGCGAGATCGTCGACGAATCGATCGAGGCCGCGGTCGGACCCGCCGACGCCGCCCGCGAACTGCTCACCCGCTACGTCGAATTGGCTATCGCCGATCCAGACATCATCGCCGCTCAGTTCCAGCTGCTGAACTGGGCTCTCGCGGAAGGTCGCCGCGACCAAGCGCTGAACCTCACCCAGCAGCTGGACGTGCTCGTCCAGGAGGCACTTCAGCGTGCCGAATGGTCCGACGAACTCACCGTGACTCACGAACGTGCGGGCCGGATCATCGTCTCGATGCTCGACGGCATCCTCATCCGATTCGGTGTGACCGGTCGGAGGAGGCGATCCGCGAGGATCTCGCGACTGCGATTCAGTTCGTCGAGGCCGCGCTCATCGGAGCGGGCGCCACACCGTAGACCTGCCGAACCGTCTAGTGTCGCGTCAACCCGCCGGCCTGACGACGAACGCCGACGCCTGAGCACGCTGAGTTCGCGCTGCCCGCGGATTCAGTCCGACGAGGTCCGGCTGGTACACGCGGAATCCGCGCTTGCCCGGATGTCGATCGGAGCTGGTGATCCCCATGTCGGCGAGATGTTCAGCCGTGAACCGGAAGACGCCGCCCTCGACGAACACGAGCAGGCCCGCGACGTCGGCCGAATCGAACGGCTCCGTCCCTCCGTCGACGTCACGCCGCCACACTGCGACGAACGCACCCGGTTTCGTCGGCGTCACGCGCGCTGTCCGCACCCGCCACCGCTGGTCGCCGATCTGCGCGATCCGACCGTCGTAGTCGAGGTTCGTCGCATCGGGCGTGAGCTCGGCATCCTCACCGAGATACCAGTCGCTCATCTCACGACCGCGACGCTGCCGTCCTCCGAAGCCACGACCAGCGAACGGCCGTCGGGCGCTACCGCGACCGACGTCAACGGTCGACCCGCGTTCACCGTGCACCGACTGCCGGTCCGCAGATCGACGACGATCACCTGGCCGGTGGCCGTGGCAGCGGCGATCGCCCGATCGCCCACCAGGGCGAGGTCGTCGACGCTCCCCGGCAGCGGCGCCGTCAGGTCCGCGGCGACTCCCACCCGTTCGGGCGCGCTCAGCGGAATCCGGAGGATCCGACTGGACAGGCTCGACGTCATCGCCACGTAGGCGGTGTCGCCGCTGACGACGACACCGTTCATCCCGGTGCCGTTGACGACGCGGTTCGGTGCGAGATTCTTCGGCGCGCGGGCGGTCCAGGCGCGGTCGATCGTTCCGTTCTTGCGGACCTTCACGACACCGAGGTTCGAGTCACCGACGTACATCGTGCCGTCGGCGGTGATCGCCAGCCCGTTCGGCATGCCGAGCCCACGAGCGATCGTCGTGACCGCCGGCTTCCGCTCGGCCGGGTCGAACGACACGATGCGCCCGGTCAGGGGCAGTCCCGGAACCATGTTGATCGGATTGTCGCCCGATGTCGCGTACATGCGACCGTCCGGCCCGAGGCGGACCGAGCCGGGAGCGTGCACCCGGACCGCGCCGACGTGTCGCCCGTGTGCGTCGTACCTGTCGATCACGTTCTGCAGGTGCGCGAGACCCAGAGGTCACCGTCCCTGTCGTATCCGATGTTCTCCGCCCAGCTCACCACGGGAACCGGCGCCGGAATCAGCACCCGGACCGACGACCGGCCGCATATCGGGCCGGCGACGGCCTCGGGCACGGACGGCACCGCCATCGCC